>NZ_CP016174.1:0-4800000 GCF_000943515.2 Amycolatopsis orientalis
TTACTGCCGGGCGCGCTGCTTGATCCGGGAGGTCAGCTCCTGGACCTGGTCGTAGATACGCCGTCGTTCGGCCATTTCCTTGCGGATCTTCTTGTCCGCGTGCATGACCGTCGTATGGTCGCGGCCGCCGAAGGTCTGCCCGATCTTCGGCAGCGACATGTCGGTCAGTTCGCGGCAGAGGTACATCGCGATCTGCCGCGCCGTCGCGAGCGCCTTCGTCTTGCCGGGGCCGCAGAGGTCGTCGAGCGTCACGTCGAAGAACTCGGAAGTGACGCCCATGATGGTCGGCGCGGTGATCTCCGGCGCGTGCGAGTCCGGGATGAGGTCCCGGAGCACGATCTCGGCGAGGGCGACGTCGACCGGTTGCTGGTTCAGCGAGGCGAAGGCGGTGACGCGGATGAGCGCGCCTTCGAGTTCCCGGATGTTCGCCTCGACCCGCGAAGCGATGAACTCCAGGACCTCGCCGGGTACCGCGAGCCTGTCCTGTGCCGCCTTCTTGCGAAGGATCGCGATACGCGTTTCGAGCTCGGGCGGCTGGATGTCGGTGATGAGACCCCACTCGAACCGCGTGCGCAGCCGGTCTTCCAGCGTTTCGAGGCGCTTCGGCGGGCGGTCGGAGGAGACGACGATCTGCTTGTTCGCGTTGTGGAGGGTGTTGAAGGTGTGGAAGAACTCTTCCTGCGTACCTTCTTTGCCTTCCAGGAACTGGATGTCGTCGACGAGCAGGATGTCGATGTCGCGGTAGCGGCGCTGGAAGGCGACCTTGCGGTCGTCGCGCAGCGAGTTGATGAAGTCGTTCGTGAACTCTTCGGTCGACACGTACCGCACGCGCATGCCGGGGAACAGCCGCTGGGCGTAGTGCCCGACGGCGTGCAGCAGGTGGGTCTTCCCGAGTCCGGACTCTCCCCAGATGAACAGCGGGTTGTACGCGCGCGCCGGTGCTTCGGCGACCGCGACGGCGGCGGCGTGCGCGAAGCGGTTCGACGCACCGATGACAAAGGTGTCGAAGGTGTACTTCTCGTTCAGCTTCGTCTTCGACGTCTGCGGCTGCGCCGGCGCGGTGTAGGGCTGCCCCGCGATCGGCTGACCGGAGAACGTCGGCCAGATCTCGGTCACGGCGGCGAGGGCCTCGCCCTCTTCGTCGACTTCTTCATCGCTGTCATCGCCATCGTTGAGGCTGTTGTCGACCGGCTGCTGCCTCGGCGGCCTCGGCTTCGGAGGCTCGGGCCGCGGGCGGTTCGGGGACAGCATGCCGTCACCGGCGGGCAGCGGAGGGGGACCCGGTACCGGCCCGTTGCCGTTTTCCACCCGGCCGGGTGACGGGTCATAACGGGGACCGGCCGCCGGAGGGGGCGTCTCGGTGCTGTCGACCTTCACCGCGAGGGAGACCACGCGGCCGAGCCGTCGCGAAAGGGCTTCGGTGATCGCGCCGCGGAGGGCGCGTTCGATCGCTTCCTTGGCGAAATCACTGGGGGCGGCGAGCAAGGCGGTGCCGTCGAGGAGGCCGATCGGCCGGGTCACCCGCATCCAGGCGCGCTGCTGCGGGGAGAGGGTGCCATCGGACAGTTCGCGCACGACCTGTTCCCAGATGACGCCAAGATTGTGCTGGTGATCGGACACCTGCCTGACTCCCCTCCCCTCATCGGTGCGTGCGGCGAGATCACTCAGCGAACGCCCGGAAACACTCCATCGAGCGTCATCGTGGCCCGATCAGCTCATGCGCACAGCAAATATCCACATAGTTGTCCACAGCTGTGCACTAATGTACGGCGGCCCGCGGCGACGTCACCTGCGGGGATCGACGTATGTCGGCGGGACGCCTCCACATCCCAAGGACACTCGGGCGCCTGCACCGTTCCACCTCGGCGAAAACCCGGGAGGGGCACGCTAACAAGCCCCGCTCGTTGCCACAAGGCATCCTCGCGCGCAAGCATTTCACGGTGTACGGCGTGTTGCCATTCGGTGCCTTCACGTCGTCGGCGATCACTCTCCACGTCCGGTCGCGGTCCGTGGTCGAGGGGGTGCTTGCCGGGCCCGGGCGGTGGGTGCGTACCCTCGTAAGGTCTCCCGTATACAGCGGGGGCGTTTCGCGTGCCCACGTTGTCGTCGCTCGACGTGACGAGGCCACACGTTGGTAGGAGACACCAGAGACTGCCGTGCGTCAGCACGACACGCCAGGAACGGGTCGAACCGTTCCCGGCGGCCGAGAAACAGGAGAAGTTAGTCGTGAGCAAGGGTAAGCGCACCTTCCAGCCGAACAACCGCCGACGCGCCCGGGTCCACGGGTTCCGGCTGCGGATGCGGACCCGCGCCGGCCGGGCGATCCTGGCGGCTCGCCGTCGCAAGGGCCGCGGCGCACTGTCCGCCTGATCCGGCCGCCGTCGAGGGACGTCGTGCTGCCGGCCGCCGCGCGTTTGCGGCGCAGTGAGGATTTCCGTGCCGTGATGCGGCGTGGGGCCAAGGCAGGCAGGCGCCGCCTCGTCGTCCATGCGTTGACCACGGACCCGCCCGATGCCGCCGAAGCGGCGCGGGCGGGTTTTGTGGTGAGCAAGGCCGTGGGCAACTCGGTGGTCCGCCACCGGGTCACCCGCCGGTTGAGGCATCTCGTTTCCGCCAGGATCGGAACACTGCCGCCGGGAAGCTCGTTGGTGATACGGGCACTACCTCCGGCCGCGGACGCGTCCAGCGCGGAACTCGGTTCGGACCTCGACGCGTCGTTGCGGCGCCTCGGGCTGTCCGGGCCTTCCGCCGTCCTCGGGAAGTCCCGTCAGACGCGACCACCCGACAACGGATCAGCGGTGTAACGGCATGCGAGCCACCGAGAACGAGACCACCGAAGACGCCCGGCCCGGCCCGGTGGCATGGGTGCTCCTCCTGCCCATCAAGCTGTACCGCAAGGCGATCTCTCCTTTCCTTCCTCCGGCGTGCCGGTTCTACCCGAGCTGTAGCGCGTACGCCGTCGAGGCACTGACCCGGCACGGCGCCGGCCGCGGCACCTATCTCGCGGTCCGGCGACTGCTGCGCTGCGGCCCGTGGACTCCGCCCGGCCGCGACCCGGTACCCGAGACGTTCTCGTGGCGCCGCCGCCGACCTGAAACACCGATCGAGGAGTAGCTCAGTGCTCGACTTCATCTACTACCCCGTGTCCTTCATCTTGTGGTGTTGGCACAAGGTCTTCGGGCTCGTGTTCGGTGAGGCGAACGCGCTGTCCTGGATCCTCGCGATCATCTTCTTGACGTTCACCGTCCGCGGCATCATGTTCAAGCCGTTCGTGAACCAGGTCCGGTCGATGAAGAAGATGCAGGACTTCGCGCCGGAGATGAAGAAGGTCCAGAAGAAGTACGCCAACGACCGGCAGCGCCAGGCGTTGGAGATGCAGAAGCTCCAGAAGGAGCACGGCGTCAACCCGCTCGGCAGCTGCCTGCCGATGCTGCTGCAGATCCCGGTCTTCATCGGTCTGAACCACGTGCTGCGGATGTTCACCATCAATCCGTACGGTGGCCCCAAGACCGAGAACTACTTCTTCGACCAGGCCGGCGTCGAGTCCTACGTCAACGCGAAGCTGTTCGGCACCAACCTGGGTGAAGCCATCTACACCGGTGTCGGCGTGGTCAGTGGCGGCAACACTCCTGCTGGTTTCCACTGGCACGTCGCCCCGGTCGCGATCCCGCTGATGATCGTCGCGAGCATCGCCACCCACCTCACCGCGCGGCACTCGGTCCAGCGTCAGAACCCCGAGTCGGCGACGCCGCAGACCGCGATGATGAACAAGCTGACGATGTACATCTTCCCGCTCGGTGTCCTCGTCTTCGGTGCGCTGTTCCCGCTCGGCCTGCTCTTCTACTGGTTGGCCAACAACGGCTGGACCCTGATGCAGCAGCGTCTCGTCTACACGAAGATCGACAAGGAAGAAGAGGCCCGCAAGGCGGCCGAGAAGGAGAAGCGCGCGAACCTCGGCCCGAAGCCCGGCCAGAAGCCGACAGCGCCGCGTCCCGGTCAGAAGCCGGTCCAGCAGAAGCGGAACAAGCCCGTCGCGGGTGGCGGTCAGGTCAAGAAGGCCGGCTCGCCCCATGGCTTCGCCCAGACCGCTCCCCCCGCGGAGAAGAAGGACAAGGACACGACAGCCGAGCCGTCGGCGAACGGCTCGAAGGAGAACGGCACCGACGTGCCCGGTCTCATCTCGGACTCGACTAAGAAATCGGGCCGGAAGCGTCGCTGACGCCGATCCGGGCTGGAGAGGAGACTAAGAATGGCGGACACGATCGACACGATCGACGCCGAGGAGAACAGCGCGGCCGACGTTGAGGACGCCGCCGAAGAGACCGGGCGCAAGGGAGGTGTCGACGACGACGTCCTCGTGAAGGAGGGCGACATCGCCGGCGACTACCTCGAGCGGCTGCTCGACCTTCTGGACTACGACGGCGACATCGACCTCGATGTCGAGGCGGGTCGGGCGATCGTCAGCATCGACGGTGGCGAGGATCTGGAGAAGCTCGTCGGCCCGCGCGGCACGGTGCTCGAAGCGCTGCAGGAGCTGACGCGGCTGGCGGTGCAGCAGGAGACCGGTTCGCGGAGCCGGCTGATGCTGGACATCGCGGGCTGGCGCGCGGACCGTCGCGAGGAGCTTCGCGAACTCGGTCGCTCGACCGCCGAGACCGTGGTCTCGTCCGGTGAGCGTGTCCGGCTGCAGCCGATGAGCCCGTTCGAGCGGAAGGTCGTGCACGACGCGGTCGCCGCAGTCGACGGGGTCAAGAGCGAGAGTGAAGGAGAGGACCCGAAGCGCCGGGTCGTCATCTTCCCCGCCTGACGGATTCTTTGCCCGAAGCGGCCCGCCGGTCATCCGGCGGGCCGCTTCCTTATGTATAGGGGTCGCTCCGCGAGTGTCGCTGGAGCGAATTACACGCGTGGCGTTTCACGTGAAACGCGTGAGTCGAGTGGAGTTGTCCACAACTTCGGTCTGGCTCCCCGTTTTGCGGTCGGCGTCATGGACAATCGGTTGGAGCGCGTTTCACGTGAAACGGCGTCGAGGTGGAGGAGCGAGAGTGGGCTTGGACGGGGTCGCCGCATCGGTACGGACCGCGGCGTCGGAGGTGTTCGGAGACCGCGTCGAGCAAGCCGTCGGCTACGTCGAACTTCTGGAGCGCCACGGCGTCGAGCGTGGACTCATCGGCCCCCGTGAGGTCGACCGGCTCTGGGAACGGCACGTCCTGAACTCCGCCGTGATCGGCGAGCGGATCCCCGACGGCGCCCGCGTGGTCGACGTTGGATCGGGCGCGGGGCTTCCGGGTGTACCGCTCGCGATCAGCCGACCGGACCTCGATATCGTTCTGCTCGAACCGATGGCCCGCCGGGTCGACTGGCTGGCCGAGGTTGCCGAGAAGCTGGAACTCCCCATCACCGTTGTCCGCGGGCGCGCGGAGGAGCGGCAGGTGCGCGAGGAACTCGGTGGCGCGGATGTCGTCACCGCCCGGGCGGTCGCCCCCTTGGCCCGGCTCGCCGGCTGGTGCCTTCCGCTCGTGCGTGCCCAAGGTGCTCTGGTCGCCCTCAAAGGAGCGAGCGCTGGAGAGGAAATCGAACGTGATCGCGTCGCCGTCCGGAAGGCCGGCGGTGGCGAGCCAGAGGTCTTCGAGTGCGGCGCGAAGGTACTTGAGGTCCCCAGCACGGTCGTCGTGATCCACCGTCTGCCTCCGAAACCGTCTCGGCCGCGCGGCAGGCGCAGCTAGTCCGGTTCCACGTGAAACAACGCAGAACGACTCCCACGTCCACTACAGAGGAGGTCCGAGACCGGTGACTCCCCCACCGTCCGACCCTGCGACCGCCGGCCATGAACTCGGCTGGACGCCCATCGCCGAGGAAGCCGTCCGAGCCGCCAGCGTGCTGCACCCCAAGGAAGGCGCCCTCCCGCGCCCGAGCCGTCGGCGCGTGCTGACGGTCGCCAACCAGAAGGGCGGCGTCGGCAAGACGACGAGCACGGTGAACCTCGCCGCCGCCCTGGCCGTCCACGGGCTCAAGACGCTCGTGATCGACCTCGACCCGCAGGGCAACGCGAGTACCGCACTCGACATCGACCACCGTTCCGGCACGCCGTCGATCTACGAGGTGCTGATCGGTGAGGTGTCGCTCGCCGAAGCGGCGGCGCAGAGCGAGCAGTCGTCGAACCTCTACTGCGTGCCCGCGACCATCGATCTCGCCGGTGCCGAGATCGAACTCGTCTCCATGGCGTCCCGCGAGATGCGGCTCAAGGAGGCGCTCTCGTCCGAGATCCTCGACGAGATCGGCGTCGACTACGTCTTCATCGACTGCCCGCCGTCGCTCGGCCTGCTGACCGTCAACGCGATGGTCGCCGCGCAGGAGGTCTTGATCCCGATCCAGTGCGAGTACTACGCACTCGAAGGTCTGGGGCAGCTGCTGAGCAACATCGAGCTCGTCCAGAAGCACCTGAACCGCGAACTCAGCGTCTCGACGATTCTGCTCACCATGTACGACGGCCGGACGAAGCTGGCCGATCAGGTGACCAACGAGGTCCGGAACCACTTCGGGGACACTGTCCTCAAGACGGTGATCCCGCGCAGTGTGAAGGTCTCCGAGGCGCCCGGATACGGGCAGACGGTCCTCGCTTACGACCCGGGTTCGCGGGGCGCGATGAGCTACGTGGACGCCGCGAAGGAGATCGCCCAACGTGGGGCGGAGATGAAGGAAAGGAGCGGTACGGCATGAGCGAGCGCAGAGGGGGGCTCGGGCGCGGGCTCGCCGCCCTGATCCCCACCGGCCCGCCACCGGGTGCCGCGGCCCCGGCCGAGAACGGCTCGGCGGCGGTCCCCGCTCCTCCGTCCGGCCCGTCGGGACCGGATGACAAGGGCTGGTTCGCGGCCAACGGCGCGGCCGGTTCGCACGGCGGCGCGGTGGCCGGAGCGGTCTACCGCGAGGTGCCGGTCAGCCAGATCAAGCCGAACCCGAAGCAGCCGCGGCAGGTCTTCGACGAGGACGCGCTCAACGAGCTGGAGCACTCGATCCGCGAGTTCGGGCTCATGCAGCCCATCGTGGTCCGGGAGCTCGGGCCTGACGAGTACGAACTCGTCATGGGCGAGCGGCGGCTGCGCGCGTCTCAGCTGGCGGAGCTGGAGGCGATCCCGGCGATCGTCCGCCAGACCGCCGACGAGGCGATGCTGCGCGACGCGCTACTCGAGAACATCCATCGCGTTCAGCTCAACCCGCTCGAAGAGGCGGCCGCGTATCAGCAGCTGCTCGACGAATTCGCGGTCACCCATGAGGAGCTGGCCGGCCGGATCGGGCGCAGTCGCCCGGTCATCACGAACACGATCCGCTTGCTCAAACTCCCCCTCGCGGTCCAGCGGCGCGTCGCCGCCGGGGTGCTTTCGGCGGGGCACGCGCGGGCGCTGCTCTCTCTTGAGGACGCGGAAAGTCAGGAAGAGCTGGCCGCGCGGATCGTCGCGGAGGGCATGTCGGTCCGGGCGACCGAGGAAGCCGTCACGCTCAAAAAGAGCGAGAAGCCGGCCAAGCCGAAGCCCGCTCCACGCAAGCCGATCCAGGCACCCGGTCTCCAGGAACTGGCGAACCGGCTTTCGGACCGGTTCGACACCCGCGTGAAGGTCGACCTCGGCCGCCGGAAGGGCCGGATCACCCTCGAGTTCGGGTCGGTGGACGATCTTGAACGCATCGTCGCGCTCATGGATCAAAATCAGGCAAATCAGACACCGAAAACCGATTAGGGATCACCCCGGGTCGTTTTGTCACGGTGACGATTGCGGATCGCTGATCAAACAGTCACGCTGAGTGTTTGGGAATGTTTCCCGTGAAACGGATCGATGAGCAGGTGGCGAGCGAGCTTCCCTTCGTTCGCTTTCAGAGCCCAACCCGCGACAAGCGAGGAAACTTCACCGGTGTCTTCGGTCTCGTCAACGGGCTCGCCCGAGCCGGTCGCCTCACCGTCGAACAGGAAGCCTTCCGGCGGAGAAACAACGATTGGTACGACGCGAACTTCATCAACCCGGCACACAGTAATCCGAGCGTTTACGACGTGACGGTGAACCCCGGCGCCGCGGCGTGGTTCAAGGCGACGGCCCGTGTCTTCATCGAGCGGGTCGACGGCTACCTCGCGGTCCTGAAGGCGCATGGGGTTCCGTGCGAGACAGTCTGGTCGGCCGATCCGGGAGTGATCGTCTACGAGGACGAGCATCAGGTCGTCGTCGTGGCCGGGCAATGAAAAAGGGACTCGCCCGCGCCGGGCAAGTCCCCTTCGTCGAGTCCGGGTCAGCTCTTGCGGGCGATCGCCCGTCCGACAAGCCCGGCGAAGACCGAGCCGAGGGTGGCACCGGCCGCCTCGATCGCCACTGGGACGATCGACGTCTCGGTGAGACCCGGCGACGGGTTCACCGCGAGGAAGTGGACCGTGCCGTCCGCGGTGATCACGGCGTCGGTGCGTGAGATGTCGCGAAGACCGAGTTGCCGGTGCACGGCGACGGCGAGTTCGCCGACCGCCTTGGCGGCGTCGTCGGGGATGCGCGCGGGAGTGAAGAAATCGGTCAGGCCGGCGGTGTAGCGGGCGGTGTAGTCGTACACGCCGCTCTCCGGCACGATCTCGACCGCGGGCAGGGCCTCGGGTCCCTCTTCGCCTTCGATGACCGTCACGGCCACCTCGACGCCGGAAACGAACTTCTCGGCGAGGACGGTGTCACCGTAGGCGAAGCAGCCGACCATCGCGCCGGGCATTTCCGCGGGGTCCTTCACGACCTGGGCGCCCAGCGCCGATCCCCCTTGGTCGGGCTTCAGGATCATGGGCAGGCCCAGCGTGTCGACCATCGAGTCCAGCACGGCCTGCGCGCCGAGTTCGCGGAAGGTGCTGTGCGGCAGCACCACCCAGTCCGGCGTGGTGAAACCGGCGTCGGCGACGAGCGCCTTGGCCGTCGGCTTGTCCCACGCGCGACGGCAACCCCGCGAACTGGTGCCGACGTAAGGCACGTCGAGCATCTCCAGCACCGTCTGCACCGCGCCGTTCTCCCCTTCACCACCGTGAAGGGCGACGATGGCCGCGTCGGGCCGCTGGGTGCGAAGACGTTCGAGCAGACCCGCGTCGGTGTCCCACTCCTCGACGACGAGACCTTCCGCCCGCAACGCGACCGAGAGCCGGCGTCCGGAGCGGAGAGAGACGTCGCGTTCGTGGGAAAGTCCGCCTGCGAGTACGGCAACGGTGCGGTCGACCACCGAGACTCCTTCGTGCTTGGGGACGTCCGGTCGATCAGACCGTGTCCGGAGAGGGGTTTTGCGGCCCCGAGATCGAGCGTGGGCTCGCGTTACCGAAGGTACGCGCCAGGTCCATTTCGGACTCGAGCACCGCGGCGAGCCGCCGGACGCCTTCGCGGATCCGCTCGGGCGTCGGGTAGCAGTAGGAAAGACGAAGCTGTCTGCTGCCGAACCCGTCGGCGTAGAACCCGGTTCCGGACGCGTAGGCGACCCGGGCCGTGACGGCTCGCGGGAGCATCGCCTTCGTGTCGACGCCTTCGGGGACGGTCATCCAGACGTAGAAACCGCCGTCGGGTTTGGTCCAGCTGCACCCGGTGGGCATGTGCTGTTCGAGCGCGGACAGGATCGCGTCCCGCCGTTCCCGGTAGTTCTCGCGGAAGGTCTTGATCTGACCCATCCAGTCATGAGTCGAGAGGTATCGCGACACGATCAACTGGTTAAGCGTCGGCGGACAAAGTGTCGCGGACTCGGCCGCGAGCACGAGTTTCTCCCGGACGGCGTGCGGTGCGAGCACCCAGCCGACCCGCAGACCGGAGGCGAAGGTCTTGGAAAAAGAACCGAGGTAGACGACATTGTCGGGGTCGATCGAGCGGAGCGCCGGATACGTCTGACCGCTGAAGCCGAGCAGACCGTACGGGTTGTCCTCGACGATGAGGATGTCGTTCTCGCGGCAGATCTCCACGATCTCCGCGCGCCGCTCGACGGCCAGCGTGACGCCGCCGGGGTTGTGGAAGTTGGGGATCGTGTAGAGGAATTTGACGCGGCGGCCGGCCTTCTTGGTCTCCGCGAGCGCGGCGCGCAGCCCCTCGGGGACCAGGCCGTGGTCGTCCATCGCGACGTGGACGACGTCCGCCTGGTACGCGGCGAAAGAGCCGAGCGCGCCGACGTAGGACGGTCCCTCGGCGATGATGACGTCTCCCGGATCGCAGAACAGCCGGGTGACCATGTCGAGCCCCATCTGGGAGCCGACCGTCACCACGACGTCGTCCGGGTGGGCCTTGATGCCTTCGAGGGCCATGATTTCGCAGATCTGCTCGCGCAGCGCGGGGACGCCGTGCGCGGAGCCGTACTGAAGCGCGACCAGGCCTTCTTCGGTGATGAGCTCGCCGACCTGCGCGGACAGCGTGTCCAACGGGAGCGCGGCGAGGTTCGGCATCCCGCCGGCGAGCGATACCACTTCGGGGCGACTGGCCACCGCGAACAAAGCCCTGATCTCGGAAGCAGTCATCCCGGCCGTACGCGCGGCGTAGCGGTCGAGATGAGGGTCGAGGTTGTGGCGGCCGGGCTCCGGCCGGACAGGGCGATTCTCGGTCATCAGGCGCTTCACCCGTGCTTCGAAGTGGACATAGTCGCTACCGACTGGTAGTTCCATCGAGTGTAACCACCCTCCCTTGTGGGGCCCTGGCCTTCCGGTGTTCATCACATCGGCCTATCCTCGGTCAGGACCCCTTCGGCGAGCCCTGCTCGGGACAGGGCTGAGTCGGGTGTTGTCGTTTCAGGGAGGTTTGCCGGTGTCGCGTCGCGTCGTGGGCGTAACCCTGGACAACCTCGAACATCTGCCCAAGAGCTGCCGCCGCTGCGTGTACTGGGAGCTGGCGCCGCATTTGAAGGCGCAGGCCGAGGAATACGGCGCGACAGAGGTCGAAAAGGAAGCCTGGGTCTCCAGCGTGCTGCTGGAATGGGGCTCCTGCGGCCGGATCGTCTACAGCGACACCCTGCCCGTCGGCTTCGTGCTCTACGCGCCGCCGAACGCCGTGCCGCGCTCGCTGGCCTTCCCGACCTCACCGCCCGGACCGGACGCGGTGCTGCTGACCGCCTTCCAGATCCTCCCCGAATTCCAGGGCGGCGGGCTCGGCCGGATGCTGGTGCAGGCCGTCGCGAAGGATCTGACCAAACGCGGTGTCCGCGCGATCGAAGCCTTCGGTGACGCCAAGCCCGAAGAGACCGATCCGGACGGTGGGCACAGCTGCGTGCTGCCCGCCGCGTTCCTGCAGAGCGTCGGCTTCAAGACCGTGCGGCCTCATCCGCGCTGGCCGCGGCTGCGGCTGGAACTGCGGTCGGCGATCTCGTGGAAGGAAGACGTGGAGGCGGCCCTCGAACGGCTGCTCGGCCAGGTCTCCATCACGACCGCCGAACCGAGTCTCGGTCGCGCCTGAACTTTCAGACGGACTGCGGGCTGGGGTTCAGCCACGCACGACCCGGGCGTCCACTCCTTCGGAACCCCAGGATGAAACGGGCGCAATGAAAGGACCTTTCCTTGCAAATTTCGCAAGGAAAGGTCCTTTCATTGCGGCCTGCCGGAGGTCGCCCTACCAGACTCCGCAGGTACGCGCAGCGGCCATCCCCCGCCCTGGGGACAGCTGTGGGTAACCCGCCGAGTTATCCACAGATCGCTGATAGGAGCGGTGGAAAATCTGTGGATGGGTAGGCTGGACCTGGGGACGCCCCCCGGGAAGGGCGGGGGCTGCGCGCCGGTGGATCTAGGGGTGGCGTGAGGGCGGGAGGCGGCACACAACCGGTTGTGCCGAGGGGGTCGGCAGAGGCGTGTGCGCCCGCGTGCGGGTGTGGAGGACTGGCTACTCCGCTTTGGCGAGTTCGTGGGCCAGGACGTCCGCGAAGGTGAACGTGCCGGTCGGCTGGTCCCCTTCGCCGAGGAGGTACAGGCGCTTCACGGCGACCAGGATGCCTTCGGCGACGACGTCGCGGAAAGCCGGGTCGGCGAGTTTGGCGCTGTCTTCCGGGTTGGTCAGGTAGCCGATCTCGATCCGCACCGCGGGGCAGCGGGTGCGGGTGAAGATCTCCCAGGTCTTGTAGTGCGTGCGGCAGTCGAGCATGCCGGTCCGGGCGGCCAGCTCACGCTGGATGAAGCCCGCCAGCAGCTCACCGACGGTCGACGTGGTGCCGTTGCCGGTGCCGAAGTGGAAGCTCGCGACCCCCTGCGCCTTGGGCGAGGGGTTCCTGTCGTTGTGCAGCGAAAGGAACAGGTCGGCGCCCGCCTCGTTGGCGAACTTCGCGCGCTCACCCTCGCTGGGGCTCTGGTTCGGGCCGCGCGAGATCAGCGCCTCCATACCCGTGGCCTTCATCCGGCCTTCGAGCCGTCGCGCCAGGTCCCAGGCGATATCCGCTTCACGCAGGCCGCCGGCGACGACGCCGAGGTCTTCCCCGCCGTGGCCCGGGTCGATCACGATGCGCTTGCCGCGCAGCCGGGGGCCGGCCTGACGCACCTGCTCCTGCTCGCGCAGGAAGACCGGGCGGCCGCCGCGGGCGCGCGGCGACGAGAGCCGGTGCAGTTCACGGATGGTGGCCGGACCGCAGATGCCGTCGGCGACCAGGCGCATGTCGCGCTGGAAGGTCTTGAGCGCGCGTTCGGTCTGCGCGCCGAAGTGCCCGTCCGGACGGCCGGCGTCGAAGCCGAGTTCGGTCAGCCGCTCCTGGAGGGCGAAGACGTCGTCGCCGTGCACCGGGGCCGCGAACATGTAGGCCAGCGGCCTGCTGCCGAGGTGGAAGCTGGCGCCACGGAGCGCTTGATAGGTCGCCGGGCCCACCAGGCCGTCGGTGATCAGCCCACGACGCTGCTGGAACGCCCGGACGGCGTGTTCCATGGCCGTGTCGAAGAGCTCGTACTCCCCGGATTCGGTCACCGGCGGGAGCAGCTCCATCGCCGCAAGCGTGGACCTGATCTCGGCGACGTCCGGCCCGGCGTCACCGCGGCGGAGTACCCGCATGCACTCCTCGCTCTTCCCTTGGGGCACCGAATCGAGCTCGATGCGCGACGTGAAAACTCTGCGGGGCGAACCCCGGTGCTCTATTGTGCCCTGTGAACTCTCGGTGAGCGCGGAGGCCCGGTCGGTGCGTCAAGTCCCCGTTCGTGAAACCCGTCCGGGCGGCATGATCACGTTCCCGTGACGACCTGAAGTACCCGCCCCGGAGAACGACGAAACCCGGAGCCTGGGCAGGCCCCGGGTTTCGCCAGGTGAAACGCGAGATCAGAGGACGTCGGCGAGGTCCGACAGCAGCGCGGCCTTCGGCTTGGCGCCGACGATCTGCTTCACCGGCTTGCCGCCCTGGAACAGGATCAGCGTCGGGATCGACATCACCTGGTAGTCACGCGCAGTGTTCGGGTTGGCGTCGATGTCGAGCTTCGCGATGGTCAGCTTTTCGCCGTTCTCCGCCGCGATCTCCTCGAGCACCGGGGCGACCATCTTGCACGGACCGCACCAGGTCGCCCAGAAGTCGACCAGGACGGGCTTCTCGCTCGTCAGGACGTCGTCGACGAACGTTTTGTCGGTCACCGTCACGGTGTTGGTCATGGTGTCTCCTCCTGGGTGGTGAACGGGTGCTGGGAAAGTCAGTTGGCGGTGGCGCCGTAGCCGCCGCCGACCAGCTCGGGGGTCTCCTGCGCGGCCTCGACACCGGCGTGTTCCGCCAGCCATCGTTCCGCGTCGATCGCGGCGGCGCAGCCCGAACCCGCGGCGGTGATCGCCTGCCGGTAGGTGCGGTCGACCAGGTCGCCCGCCGCGAAGACACCGGGCAGGTTCGTGTACGAGGTCCGGCCCTTGGTGAGCACGTAGCCGTCCTCGTCGAGGTCCACCTGGCCGCGCACCAGTTCGCTGCGCGGGTCGTGGCCGATCGCGACGAAGAATCCGGTCACGTCCAGCTTCGACTCCTCGCCGGTCACCGTGTCCTTGAGCTTCAGGCCTTCGACCTTGCCCTCACCCTCGACCGCGGTGATCTGCTTGTTGAGCGCCCACTTGATCTTCTCGTTCTCGCGGGCACGCTCCAGCATGATCTTGGAGGCGCGGAACTCTTCGCGGCGGTGGACGATCGTGACGGACTTGGCGAACTTCGTCAGGAAGGTCGCCTCCTCCATCGCGGAGTCGCCGCCGCCGGCGACCACGATGTCGTGGTCGCGGAAGAAGAAGCCGTCGCAGGTGGCACAGGCCGACACACCGCGGCCGAGCAGTTCCTGCTCACCCGGCACGTTCAGGTAGCGGGCCGCGGCGCCCATCGAGAGCACGACCGCGCGGGCCGCGTAGCGCTTGCCGTTCGCGAAGACGTACTTGACGTCTCCGGTCAGCTCGACGGACTCGACGTCCTCCTGGCGCAGGTCCGCGCCGAAACGCTTCGCCTGCTCGCGCATTTCTTCCATGAGGTCGGGACCCTGGATGCCTTCGCGGAAGCCGGGAAAGTTCTCGACCTCCGTCGTCGTCATCAACGCACCGCCGAACTGAGTGCCCTCGAACACCAACGGTTCGAGCTGCGCTCGTGCCGCGTAGACAGCGGCGGTGTATCCCGCAGGACCCGACCCAATGACGATCAGGTTCCTGATCTCCTCGGCAGCCACCCGTGACCTCCGCTCGTAGTGACCTGTTCACCAGGCTCAACACGATCGTAGGGGCCGGTGTTCCCGGGGTGACCGGCGCTACTTCTCCTGCCTTGCGACGGCGTTAGCAAAGGTCCCCGCTCCCCGGCGGACGTCCGGAGGGAGCAGGGGACCTTTGCTATCGCTTGAACCGCTACTTCTGTCCGATGATCTTGTCGAAGAGGATCGCCGGGTTGCCCGGGCCGCAGTCGGCGCCGAACGCGACGATGCGGAACTGGGCGAGTTTGCCTGTGGTGTAGATCACCATCACGCCGTCCTTGCCCGCGACGTTCACCGGCCGGATGCCTTCCGGGCGCACGTCGGGGTCCAGTCCGGCGGCCGCGACACAGGCGTCGAGCCGTTCCTCTGTCTTCAGCGAGCCGAAGTCACGGACGCCGATCGCCTTGCCGACGAGGGCTTCGGCGCCGCCGCCGTCTCCGCCGACCGAAGGGCCGGTGGGGGCGGGCGGTGGCTGCGCGACGCCGCCCGGCGTCGTCTGCTGCGAGGTGGGGACGACGATCGCGACGGCGGCGATGGCCGCCGCGGCCACGGTCGCTATCCCGGCGCCCCAGCCGATCCGCTTGTTCCGCCGCCGCCGTGCGGCCGCGAGGTCCACCACCGGGGCGACCTGCGCCTGCTGCCCTTGAGGTGGGCCTTGAAACGCAGGCGACGACCGCATCTCGGCGGCCAGCGCCGCGTCGAGCCGGGCCGCGTACTCCGCGGGCATGGGTGCGACCGGCTCGTTCGCGAGATTCGCGAGGTCGGCCGTGGTCGCTTCAAGTGCTTCGATGATCGCCAGTGCTTCGGGGTCGGCGTTCACCAACGGCCACAGCTCGGCCGCCTCTCGCTCGTCCAGCACACCTGCGTGCAGGTCGGCGAGCACATCGACAGACCACGGCGGACCGACGGTCCCACCGATCCCCCTGCTCTCGTCTGTCATCGTCCCTCCCCGTCACCCGGCGTGCCCTGAGGACGCCTGGCACCCCGTTGCGGGGTAGCGCGCTCTCGTTTGCTTTCGTGAGTTGGGACGTTCGCAATCGCATCGGGGTTCCGCAGATGTCCGAGAACCTTCGCGAGCTTTCCGCGGCCTCGGGCGCATCTGCTCTTGACCGTGCCCTCGGCGATCCCGAGCATCTTCGCCGTCTCAGCGACGGAGTATCCCTCGACGTCGACCAACACGATCGGGGCACGTTGCTCTTCGGGAAGCTGGTCGAGGGCTTCCTTGACCACGAGGCTGGTCTCGCGCTCAGACATCGAGTCACGCGGCGACGCGGGCTCGTTGAACTGCCCCGTCTCGGGCAGCGGAACGGTCGGCCTGGCCTTTCCCCGCCGGATACGGTCGAGGCAGGCGTTCACGACGATGCGGTGCAACCACGTCGTGACCTGCGATTCGGCTCGGAAATTGCCCGCTGCGCGGAACGCGGAGATGAACGCGTCCTGCAGGGCGTCCGCGGCTTCTTCCGGATCCCGCACGGTGCGCAGGGCCACCGCCCACATGCGGTCTCGATGTCGCTGGACCAGTTCACTGAACGCATGCGGATCACCGGCGGCATGCGCCGCTATGAGATCCGCGTCCGTGGGAGCTGCAGCTGTCACCCGGGAGAGCCTACTGACCCGGTGTCCGAGGTCACCCCGCAGGCAGGAAGGTCAGGTCTTTGACCTCGGTGATGAACTTGCCGTCCTCATTTTCACCCAGCTGAGTGATCCAGATGATGAAGTACTGCCCCTGCTTCGGCTGCTGCAGCGCGATGGTCGATTCACCCGCCGCCAGTTCCCCCGTCGCGACGACGGTGGTCTCGTCGAGCTTCGGGTTCTTCTTGTCGGCGGAGCGGATCTCGACCTTCGAGCCGGGGCTGCCCGCGTTGATCTTGACCTGGCTGAGGTTGACCGGGTCCTTGAAGGTCACGATCAGCCCGACGCCGTCCTTGAGCACCGGGAACTGCTTGTCGTACTCGTCGGTCTTCCACGCCGTGCCCGGGTCACCGTCGGTCGTGTTCTTGGCGCGACCGGGGCTGTCGCCCTTGCTGCCCGGGTTGAACACGGCGACCGCGGAAGGCTTCACCGCGGCACCCACGCCGGGAGCCGCAGGCGGCGGTTGCTGAGCGGGCGGAGGCTGCTCGCCAGACGGAGGGGCGACCTGTGAGGAAGACGCGGCGACGTTGATCTTCGGGCCGCTGGACTTCGATTCGCCCTGGAACAGGTTGATCAGCATCATCCCGCCCCAGGCCAGGATGACCACGGTCGCGACGACCAGCACGGTCACGCCGAAGGCGAGCTTCTTGCGCCGCGCGACGTCCTTGACCGGCTTCTTCGTCGTCCAGACCGTGCCGTCCGCCTCGGCGACCGCTTCCTCCTCGCCGACGGCCTTGATCAGCTGGGTGCGTTCCTCGGCCTCGGCGACCTGGTCCAGCACGCGCAGGATGGCCGCGCTGGTCCGGATGCCGCCGTGTCCGCCGTCCTCGATGGTGCGGACGGCGAGCGAGGACAGCTCGACGGGCACGGTCGGCACGAGCGACCGCGGCGGGATGATCCGGCCGGTCGGCGCTTGCGGCGCCGCCGGGATCGCGGCGGGACCGCCGGGCAAGGCCCAGCGGCCGGTCAGCAGCAGGTACAGGACGGCGCCGAGCGCCTTGACGTCGTCACGAAGGGTCGCTTCGGGCAGCGGGCCGGGGAAGGCGAGCTTCAGCGCGCCGTCCGGGGTGAGCCGCAGCCGCTGCGGATGATCGAGGCCGAGGACGAGACCGTTCTGGTGGGCGTGGTCGACGGCTTCCGCCAGCGCCTGCACCATCCGGGCCGCCGCGGCGGGCGCCACCGGACGCTGCGCCACCAGATCGACCAGGTCGCTGCCCTTGGTCCATTCCGCCACGACGACACCGAGCAGGCCTTCGCTCGAGGTGACGCCGCTGCCGAGACTGAGTACGTCGAGGACGCGCGCGACCCCGCCGTGGCCGAACTTCGAGGCGTGCGCGGCGCGCTCCAGCGTCCGGCGCGCGAGCCTCGCGGCTTCCGCGTCCGCCGGGTCGCCGACCAGCAGCGTCAGCGCGACATCCCGCTTCAGCTGCCCATCGCGGGCACGCCAAAGATGCGCGGCGGCTCGTTCGTCCACCCCGAACTGTGCGAGCAGGCGATACCGGCCGTCACCGACGACCCGGCCAGGGGCCAGCGACCCGCCTTGGGCCCGGATGCCCACCTGGCTCGCCTCCCCTGCCTGTTCGCTCCGTCTCGTATCCACCGCACTCTCCCGCGTAGCTCCCTGTTCGAGAGTACCCAGAATACGACGCGTGAACGCGCGCCATCCGTGCGTGAATCGTTATCCGCGCTTGATCAACCGGGTGATCCTGTCCGTGGCGGGCTTCAATTCCTCGACCTTGAGGGCCATGAGCACGCCGAACGAGACCGCGATCCCGACCACCGTCTGCAGGACAAGTTTCACCCAGGCATGGAAAGTAGGCCCGAACGAGTCAGGCACGACCTGCCCGGCGAGCCAGGCCGCGCCGACTCCGAGCACGCTCGCGACGACCGTGAAGAGGATCACCCCGAGAACCCGCTTGCTCCGGAGGTTTCCGAGGGTCACCCACAGCCAAACCTGGCCGAGGATCGCGCCGACGACGAAGGTGAGGCCGTTGACCATCATCACGCCGAGCACGATGTTGTCCTTCGACAGCAGCACGGGGCACAGGTAGAGCAGCGGCACCTTGACCACGGTCATCACGATCATGATCAGCACCGGCGTCCGCGCGTCCTTCATCGCGTAGAACACCCGCATCTGCAGCATGACCAGCGCGTACGGCAGCAGCGCGAACGCGGAGATGGCCAGCGCCTCGCCCATCCGGGACGCGTCCTCGACCCTGCCCTTGCCCAAGGTGAACAGCGCGATGCCGACCGAGCCGCCGACGATGGTCATCACCGCGGAGATCGGCAGGAGCGTCACCGTCGAGATGCGTGACGCGTAGGAGAGGTCGCCGATCAGCTTCTTGTGGTCGCCGTCGGCCGCCGCGCGGCTCATCCTCGGCATGATCGCGGTCAGCAGCGAGACCCCGATGACGCCGTACGGCAGCTGGAAGAGCAGCCACGCGTTGCTGTACGCGGTCACCCCGCCTTGCGAACCGCTGGTCAGGACGCGGGTCGTGATCGTGTAGCCGATCTGGCTGACGGCGACGTAGCCGACGGTCCACAGCGCGAGCCCGCCGAACTCCTTCATCCGCTTGTCGATGCCCCAGCGCCACTTGAACTTGAACCCGGACCGCAGCAGCGGCGGGATCAGCAGCACCGACTGCGCCACGATGCCCGCGGTCACGCCGAGGCCCAGCGTCAGCAGTTTCGGGTCGGTGATCGACACCGGATCGGTGGAGATGTTCCCCGGCATGATCCACACCACGAGGATCGTGAAGATGACGACCAGGTTGTTGATCACCGGCGCCCACGCCGTCGGGCCGAAGACGTGTTTCGCGTTCAGCACCGCCGAGAGCAGCGCGAACACGCCGTAGAAGAAGATCTGCGGCAGCAGCAGGTAGGCGAACGCGGTGACCAGCGCGGGATTGGCCTCACCGTTGTCGTCGACGTAGAGCCTGGTGATCAGTGGCGCCGCGAACACCGCGATCGTCGTCCCGACGACGAGCAGCGTGCCCGCCACCGTGACCAGCCGCTGGGTGTAGGCCTCGCCGCCGTCCTTGTCGTCCTGCGACCGCACGAGCAGCGGGACCACGAGGCTGGACAGCACGCCACCCATCAGCAGCTCGAAGATGATGTTCGGCATCGTGTTGGCGACGTTGAACGAGTCGTTCTCGACCTGGGCGCCGATGGCCGCGACCAGCAGCAGCTTCCACGCGAAGCCGGTGATGCGGCTGATCAGCGAGGCGATCGCCATCCGGCCGCTGGACTTCGCCAGCGACGGCGCCTTCGGCGGCGCGGCGACGTCCTGCTCGCCGGTCTCCCCCGGCCGCGGTTTGACCAGCGGCGCGTCCTTGATCGCCGGCATGACCTGCGTGGCGAGCTGGTCGTACGGGCGGAGGACGTCGGGGTCGGCGACCGGCCAGCGCGACCCCATCGGGACACCGGGGGTGCGCGGGATGAACCGCGTCGCGTCGGGTTCGTCGCGCCGGTCCACCTGCCACGGGCGGACCGGTGGCGGCTGACGGCGGCCGCGATGAGGCGGTGGCGGCGTCTGGTTGAGCGCCTGCGGCGCCGTCGGCGGACGGCGCGGGGGCGTGCCGGGCGGCGGAACCGGAGGGGACGGCTGCGGCAGCGGTGCCCCCTGCGACGGCGGAACCTGCTGACGGCGGGTCGGCGGAGGCGGCGTCGACTGGGCAGGCGGCGTGCCGGGCGGCGGCACCTTCCGCGGCGGTGCGGGATTCTGGGGCGGCTTCTGCGGTGGCCTCAGCCGCCGTGTCTCGTCGTCGGGACGGCCGACGACGCGGGGGCGGCGCCCGTCCACCGGTTGCGGCGGAGGAGGGGGCACGGAGGGCGGCGGTACCGCCCGTCGCGGCCGCTCGGCGCGCTCGGGCGGGAGCTGCTGCGGAGGCGGTTGACGGCGCTCTCCACGTTCAGGGCGCTCAGGGCGTCCCGAACGCTCCGGACGGCGTACTGGGCCTTCGGTGCGGCGAGGCGGGGCCTCAGGAGGGTGCGGAGTACCTTCGCGCCGGGGACGGCCTGCACGCTCGGGCGGTACACCCGGCTCTCGTTCCAACGTGCGCCCAATCCTCGGTGCTCGACTCGTGATGCCCGGCGGCATCGTTCGACCCAGGGTAATCGGGAACGGCCGGAAACACTTAAACCTGTGCGTCCTCGGTCACACGTGGGGTGGTTTCCTCCGCCCGATGGGCGCGCGAATCCTTGATCCTCCGGTAGATCCGGCGGGACGAGAGCAGCAGCAACGCACCGGCCGCGGTCAGCGTGATGATGATGGTGATCGCGCCGTACTCCGTCGAGGTCAGCTCGAACCGCGCGTCGGAGCCGAGCCTGGTGCCGTCGGGGGTGGTCAGGGCCACGTCGACGCTGAACCGGCCCGCGCGCAGCGCCTCGACCGGCATGAGCTGGTTGGCGGCGCCGTTGGCGACGATCGTCAGCTCCTGGACGTCGCCCGTCGGCCGCAGTCCCACGTTGTTCTTCAGCGCGATACGGGCCTTGACGGTCACCGGCAGGCTGTTGGTGATGAACACCGGCAGTGGCGACGCGCCGGAGGCCAGCGCGATCGTCTGCTTCGGCCGTTCCACGGTCACCTGGCTGCGGATCGCCTCCAGGTCGCCGCGGGCGTTGCCGGTGACCACCCCGGCGTCCGCGCCGTTCCACGACGTCGAGGCGGCCCGGATGAGGGCGAGCCGGACCGGGGCGATCACGTCGGCCGGATTCACTCGTTTGGTCGTATCCATCGTCATCGCCGACGACAGGCCCAGCGTCTCGTTGTCGAGCTGGGACATCCTGGCGGTGACGTCACCACTGGTCGCGGCCGTCAGATCCTTCGGTTCGTAGTTGACCGAGGCGGTCCCGGACGGACTTTCGCCGAGCAGATCGGGCAGGGGCGTCGCCTTGACCAGGCCGGCGGCGTAGAAGTCGCCCATCCGCTCCAGGAACGTGGTGAGTTCGGCGCCGGTCAGGTCCCAGTGCCGCGGCGGCGCGATCAGCAACCGCGAGCGCTCCTGGCCCGCGGCCTGCCCGCCGAGCCCGGCCCGGAACGCGATCGCGCCGAGCCCGTTCTGGGTGGTGCCCGACCCGTTCAGCGCGGACGCGGTCAGCGCGTCGATCGGCTGCGCGCGCAGGTTCGTTCCCTCGATCGAGACCCCACCCGAAAGCGGGGCATCGGACTGGAGCTTGCCCGAATCGGTCAGCAAGGTCTTGACGCCCGCCTTGCCGATCGCTTCGACGGTCTGCGAGTCGAGGGCGCCGCCGGGCCAGAGCACGCCGTCCTGCGGCTGGATGCCGAGCAGGTTCTTGATCGTCGCCGCGCCGCCGAGCGCGCTGGCGAGAAGCGCGGTGTCGGTGGCGTCACCGGCGCGGACCTTCGTCAGCGCGGTGAGGTCGGCGTCGGCGAACGGGAGGGTGACCACGCACCGGCCCGCGACCAGCGCCTTCAGCTGGCCGAGCCAGTTCTTCGCGGCGTCGACGCCCTTGCCGGGGACGGGCCCGCCGCCGGTGGCGACCTGGTAGCCGCGGGTCATCCCGTCCACGGTCGCGACCAGATCGGGGTCGATCGCCAGGCACAGCGACGACGAGACCTTCGTGTCGGCCTCGGCCGCCCGCGCCGCCGCGACCAGCGAGTCCAGCCTCCCGCCGGGGCTCAGTTCCCCGGCCAGCCGTTCGTCCGCCAGCGTCAGCGGGCCGCCGAGCGGGGACGAGACGACGTGCACCGTGCTGTTCGCGATCGGCCAGAGCAGGCTCGTCGACGGCGGGGACGGCGGACGCGTCGCGGGTGCCTTGCCGGGGACGCCGAGCACCGGCATCAGCAGGCTGACCGCCGCGAGCCGTTCCGGGCCGCCGAAGTCGGGCGTGCCGTTGACGTTGACCAGCAGCGGATACACCCCGGCGCGCGGGAACTGCAGCTTGGCGGTCTGGCCGAGCGGGACGGTCAGGTTCAGCCCGGCGCTCTGGCCCGGCTCCAGGGTGTCCGGCTCGAGGTCGACGAAATCCGTGGCCGAGAGGTCCTTGAACTTGCCGCCGGCGAGTACGTCGCCGATCTGCTGCTCGGTCTGCAGCCGGGTGCCCAGCTGGAGCCGGACCCCCAGCTTGCTGATCCGGCGGTCGCCGATGTTGGTGACGCGGCCGGTGACGGCGAGCGACGTCGAGGTCGAGGTGACCACGCGGGGGTTCAGCTGGTCGAGGTCCACGCGCAGCCGGGGCTGTTCCTGCCCTTGCGCGACCGCGCCGAACAACGCGGGCAGGGCGAGGAACAGGATCGACAGGACAGTGGCGGCAAGCCGCTTCACTCAGGTGCTCCCTCGGCGGTCTGGGCGTTGCTGCGCGAAGAGTTCTTTGGCCTTCCGGACCAGCTTGCGCTCGTCGGAGTAGGCGAGGGTGGTCTCCAGGTCGGCGAGCGGCACCCAGGCGACCTCGGTCACCTCGACATCCTCGTCCGAAAGTTCGCCGCCGGTGGATTCCAGGATGAAATGGTGCACTGTCTTGTGCACGCGGCGTCGCTCGGCCACGAACCAGTAGTCGATGGTGCCGAGGGGTTCGAGGACCTGCGCGGAGATGCCGGTCTCCTCTTTGACCTCGCGGACCGCCGTCTCCTCCACCGTCTCACCGTCCTCGATGTGGCCCTTCGGCAGCGACCACAGCAGTCTGCCGTGCCTGTCGAGCCGCCCGATCAGCGCGGCGTTGGCCCGTTCGGCGTCGACGACGAGGCCGCCGGCGGAGGTTTCGTCGACCGTGGTCAGCCGCCTGCCCCGCCTGCGCCTCCGCCGGCGGCCCGGCTTCGAAGCGCCGGAGCGGCCGGCTGATCCAGACATGCTGCGATGCTAGAGCAAACGGCGGTACGGGTACGCTGGCTCACCGTGCCCGTGTTGGGCCGGCTCGTAGTAAGTACATCCAAATCGTGGTGGGATTGTCGTGAACAAGGTGGTCGCCGGGCAGGCGATTGCGGGGAAGAGCACTGCGATGCAGAACGCCGTGACAGAGCTGATGCGCATCTCCCCGCTGGCGGACGAACTCGCGAAGCTCTTCGCCAAGGCGGGTTACGGCCTGTACCTGGTCGGCGGGAGTGTCCGCGACATGATGCTCGGCAGGCTGTCGAGCGACCTCGACTTCACCACCGACGCGCGCCCGGACCAGGTGCTCAAGATCGTCAGCGCCTGGGGGGACGCGGTCTGGGACGTCGGTATCGCGTTCGGCACGGTCGGCGTGACCAAACAGGGCATGACCCTGGAGATCACCACGTTCCGCGCCGACAGCTACGACCGCGTCGGCCGCAATCCCGAGGTCACCTTCGGCGACAGCATCGAGGGAGATCTCCTCCGCCGCGACTTCACGGTCAACGCGATGGCGATCGACCTGGCGAACCAGACCTTCGTCGACCCGCACGACGGGCTCCAGGCGCTCCAGGACCGGGTGCTCGACACGCCCGCGACCCCGCAGGAGTCCTTCGCCGACGACCCGCTGCGCATGCTCCGGGCCGCGCGGTTCTCCGCGCAGCTCGGGTTCACCGCGGCGCCCCGCGTGGTCGACGCGATGACCTCGATGGCCGACGAGATCGACCGGATCACCGCCGAGCGCGTCCAGGCCGAGTTGTCGAAGCTGCTGCTCGCCGGCGACCCGCGCCCCGGGATCGAGCTGCTGGTCGAGACCGGCCTCGCCGACCGCGTGCTGCCCGAGGTGTCCGGGATGCGGCTCGCGATCGACGAGCACCACCAGCACAAGGACGTCTACCAGCACTCGCTCACCGTGCTCGAGCAGGCGATCGACCTGGAGACCTCGCACGAACCGACGTCGGAGCCGGATCTGATCCTGCGGCTCGCGGCGCTCCTGCACGACATCGGCAAGCCCGCGACGCGCGAGTTCCAGCCCGGCGGCGGCGTGAGCTTCCACCACCACGAGGTCGTCGGCGCGAAGATGGCCCGCAAGCGTTTGCGTGCCCTGAAGTTCTCCAAGGAGATCGTCCAGGACGTCAGCCAGCTCGTGTTCCTGCACCTGCGGTTCCACGGGTACGGCAAGGGCGAGTGGACGGATTCGGCGGTGCGGCGTTACGTCACCGACGCCGGTGACCTGCTGCCCCGGCTGCACAAACTGGTGCGCGCCGACTGCACCACGCGCAACCGGAAGAAGGCCGCGGCGCTGCAGGCGACCTACGACGATCTCGAGCGGCGGATCGAGGCGATCCAGGCGCAGGAGGACCTCGACCGGGTCCGGCCGGATCTCAACGGCGAGGAGATCATGCGGATCCTCGGCCTCAAGCCGGGGCCGGACGTCGGCAAGGCGTGGAAGCACCTGAAGGAGCTGCGGCTCGACCGCGGTCCGCTGGAGCACGACGACGCCGTGGCCGAGTTGAAGAAGTGGGCCGCCGACAACGGCATCGGCGGCTAACGTTCTGGCCCATGGGGGCAACGGCGAAGATCGCCATCGGGCTGGTGGTCGCCGCGGTCGTGGCGGTCTGCGCCGGGATCGGACTGTGGCATCGGGACGGTGCCGTCGCGCAGGTCGACGCGCCGGAGAACCCTGTCCGGCGCGACGGGTTCGACGAGCTCTTCCGGGACGGCCGCCAGGTCAGGGTCACGGCCGGAACCCGGACGGAAGCCGTGGTCGAAGTCGTCGGACTCGGCGACCTCGGCCTGCCGAGCGGACGTCTGACTGCGGGCGACCCGACGTACGGCAGCAGCCCTTCCCTGCTCAGGCCGTTCTTGGTGACCGTCCCTCCCGGCGCGTACCCGGTCTCGGTGGCGAAGGTGAGGATGACGACGGAGTCGGGCGAGGTGTTCCGCCGGGTGGCCGCCGCGAAGATCCAGCTGCGGTCCGAACCGGTCGTCCGCTGGGAACTCGCCTTGGCCGAGGGCGACGCGCCGAAGCCGGGCGAGGTTCTCGGCTACGGGGTCGACTCCGGGACAGGCTCGTTCCTCGACGCGACCGCGGTCCCCGCACTGCCGCGCCTTGTCGGGGAGAGCGGTGAGGGGCCGCTGATGAAGCTGTTCGACGGCGACCCGGTCGGCGGCGCGTACCTGCTCGAAGACGGCGGCGCTTCCGTCGCGGCGTTCACCTCCGGTTGGGGTGACGGGGGCTATCCGACCTGGATCGGCTACACGGAAAAAGGGGAAGTCGCCCGGTTCGTGACGGATTTCCACGTCGTCAGCTGAGATAAACCCCGTTGGTCTCTGGATCCATGTGGCGTAACCGGAGATACTCCTGCCGGTGCTACGGGCAGGGGGAAAGTCCATGGCGAAGCGGCCGCCCAGTTTCCTGGTGACGTTGCTGCGTCGTGGCGCGCCCGCGCTCGCGACGGCGACGAGTGAGCTGTCCGACGAGGTCGGCGACCCGACACCGATGCGCGCGCTCCGGCGGATCCAGCGGATGTCCGGGCCCATCGACACGGCCCATCGCGACAACCTGCTGCTCAGGGCCGCCCGCTACGTGGCGCTCGTCCCGCTGGTCTACCGGCTCTTCGCGGTGCCCGGCGCGTTCGGTGTCTACGTCTCCACGCACGGCATGATCGGGATCGGCCCGGTCGGGCTGGTGGCGCTCGGCTCTGTCGGGCTCTCGCTGTACGGGATCCGGTGGATGCTGCGCTCTGCGCCGTTCCGCCCGCAGCACGCCGCCCGGCTGCTGGCGCTCGACCTCGTGTTCACGCTGCTCGCGCCCCTGGCCGTCGGGGCGCTGGTGCCGTCTTCGGTGTTCACCGAGGCGATGGCGGTGCCCGGCAAACATCTGCTCGGCGAGGTCGCGCTGCTGGCGCTGGCGCTGGGCATGCCCGCCGCCGCGGCGCTCGCCGTCGTCAGCTTCCCGGTGCGGATGCTCGCGTCCCTGTTCGGCACCGGTCACGCCGCGCCCGGCGACGCCATGGCCACCTTCCCGGCGATCCTCGGCGTCCTGTTCACCGCGAGCGGCGCCCTCGTCCTGATCGGGCTCGGCACCAGGCTCGCCCTCGCGTACGGCATCCGCAACGGCAGACTCGCCGAGCGTGCCCGGCAGCACCGGGTGCTGCACGACTCCGTGCTGCAGACCCTCGAAGTGATCGCGCTGGCCGACAAGGGCGATCCCGCCGAGCGGCTCGCCGAGGTCCAGCGGCTGGCACGGGCGCAGTCGATGGAACTGCGGCGGACGATCGAGAACGAGACCTCGGAGCGGTCGGAGGCCGGGTCGCGGCCGTTGGGCGAGAAGCTCGCGTCGCTGGCGGCGGAGATGGCGCGCGACGGTCTGCGCGCCCAGCTCGTGATCGCCGAACTCGACGACGACACCCTCTCCGAGGTCCGTCAGATCGCCATCCGCGACGCCGTCCGCGAGTCCCTGCGCAACACGCTCAAGCACGCCGGGACGGACAAGGTCGTCGTGCGGGTCGAGGAACAGGAAGGCGGCGTCGCGGTGATCACCCGCGATCACGGCGCCGGGTTCAGCCTCGACGCGCGGCCCGCCGGTTTCGGGATCAGCGAGTCCATCACCGCCCGGCTGAACGAGGTCGGCGGGACCGCCAGGGTGGAGTCGGCTCCGGGCAATGGCACCAGAGTCACCCTTTGGGTGCCGTTCTGACGGTAAACAGGAGAACATGAAGAAAACGGATGTCCTGGCCGAGGCGCTCACCGCGTATCGCGACGGTGACGAGGCCAAGGCGGCGGACCTCGCCGGGCGTGCCGGATCCACGCTCGGCACCGAACTGCACCGGTACCTGAACGACGGCGGTGGCGGCCCGGTCTACGACCAGCCGGCCGCGTTCACCGCGTTCATCCGCGGTGGCGGCAACGTCCAGCTCTACCGCAAGCTCAGCGCGATGCTCGCCCGGCGCTACGGCACCGTCGGTTCGCTGCTCGACCTCGGCTGCGGCGACGGGCTCGCCGTCGTCCCCGCGCTCGAACAGGCGGATCGGCAGCCGGGCCGGATCGACCTCGTCGAGCCGTCGAGCGCGCTGCTCGCCGAGACGCGCAAGCACCTCGACGGCACCCACGGCCTGCATACCTGGGACGCCACCGCGCAGGAGTTCCTCGCCCGCGAAGACGACCGGACATGGCAGCTGACGCAGTCGACCTTCGCGCTCCAGTCGATCCCGACCGAGGAACGCACCGAGGTACTGCGGTCGCTCCGGCCCCGCACCTCGTGCCTGGTGCTCGCCGAATTCGACGTTCCCGAGTACGACGAAGACTCCGCCGAGTACCTGCTTTCGCTGGTCACCCGCTACGAACGGGGGATCTCGGAGTACGGCAAGGACGCGTCGCTGGTGGCGCAGGGGTTCCTGCTGCCGATCCTGCTGGGCCTGATCGACCCCGCGAAGGGCCGGACGAACTGGGAGCAGCCCGCCACCGATTGGGCCTCGCAGCTCAAGGAAGCGGGCTTCACCGGCGTCCGGATCGAACCGCTGGCCGACTACTGGTGGTCTCCCGCCGTCCTCCTCACCGCGTCCTGAGGTTGGCTACCTTGGGGGACATGGGGATTCTGCTTTCCGCGCTGGAACTCGCCGTCGTCGAGGACGGTCGCGCGGCCACCGAAGTGCTCTCGTCGACGGCCTCCGTCGCCGGGAAACTGGAGGAACTGGGGTATCACCGGCTCTGGATCGCCGAGCATCACGGCTCGCCCGCCATCGCGACGGCGTCGCCGCCGGTGCTGGCGGCGCATCTGGCCGCGGTGACTTCGACGATCCGCGTCGGCTCCGGCGGGGTGCTGGCGCCGAATCACGCCCCGCTCGCGATCGCCGAGCAGTTCGCGACGCTTTCGGCACTGCATCCGGGCCGGATCGACCTCGGCGTCGGCCGGGGTCCCGGCACGTTCGACGAAAAGATCATCCGCGCGCTGCGGCGTGGCGCGGATCCGGCGACGGACGACGATTACCGCGCCGACGTCACCGAGCTGCTGCGTCATCTGGCCGGGGAGACCGGCATCCGCGTGCTGCCCGGCGAGGTGCCGGCACCGGAGCCGTGGCTGCTGTGTTCCAGTGCGGCCGGTGCCTCGCTCGCGGCCGGACTCGGCCTGCCGATCGCGGTCGCGCACCACATCCGCCCGCAGAGCACGGCCGACGTGCTGAAGACCTACCGCGAGAACTTCAAGCCGTCACAGTGGCGCGAGAAGCCGTACGTGATCCTCGCGGTCGAGACCATCTGCGCGGATACCGACGCCGAAGCGGCGTACATCGCCGGGCCGTGCGCGGTGATCAAGTCGTACCTGCTCAAGGGCGAGGGCGGCGACCTCGCCTTCCCGACCATGGAGCAGGCGGCGGCCCACGAGATCGCGCCGGACACGGCCGGGATGATCGCGGAGTTCACCGCCGCGCAGGCCCACGGCGGTCCGGAGAAGGTGGTGCGGTCGCTGGAGAACCTCGCCGCGGCCACCGGTGCCGACGAGCTGATGCTCACGACACCGGTGTACGACGCCGATCTGCGGGCGAGGTCCTACGAACTGGTCGCCAAGTCGATCTGATCGCCTTTAGCGGGCTAAACGCGATCCGTGCGCGCGCTGCCCCCGCATCCAGAGGACTGAACGCGTTCTACTGGATGCGGGAAAGGGCGCCGGTTTCGAGGTGCTGGGCGATCGGCCGGGGCAGCACGTAGGCCACGGCCCCGCCCGGCGTCCCGTTCCACGGCGCCGTGATCCCGGTGACCACACGCAGCGGACGCTGGACGCGGTAGAGGCGGCGATCCCGTTCGCGGTCGGCGGCCAGCGACGTCTCCACGAACCGTGCCGGCTCGGCGTGCACGAGGTTCCCGGTCTCGTTCCCGAACCGCTGCACGGTGCTGCCCGCGGGCAGCACGATGATCCGCTTGCGGCGGAAGAAGTTCAGCGGCGGCTCGCCCCGCAGCGGCAGGATCGGCCAGTCGGCCGGGTTGTCGGCCTCCTCGTTCGCGCCCACCGCGGCCCGTGCCGGGTACAGCAGCAGGGTGCCCAGGAAGAACCGTGCCGCTTCTTCGAGCTTGGCGAACGCCACCGGCTCGTCCGTCGGCGGACGCGAGACCTCCCAGCCGTTCTCGGCGCGGCGCAGCGTCCACACCCCCGGCTCGGGTACCGCGTTCGCGCCGATCCGGTAGGCCGTCGGCGCGACCCCGTGTTCGGCCAGCCGCTGGTACAGCACCTCCAGTACTTCACCGGCCCGGACGTCGCGGCCCGGCTCGCCGTCGCGTTCGACGCGGGTGCGGACGCTCTCGTCCGGCAGATCCGCGTCGGTCTGCGGTGGTCGCGGTTTGCCGACGATGTCGGCTTCGGCGGTCGCCCGCACCAGCTCGCCGACCAGCGGCGGCCGGAAGCCGGCGGCCCGGATGTGCTCGATCAGCTCCGGCTCCGGCGGCACCCCGTATTTCCGCAGGTAGTGCGGGACGGCCGCGGGCCAGATCCAGACGCCGTCGGTGTGGAAGGCGTTCGGCACGTCCGGCGGGCCGTTGGGGGTGAAGATGTCGGGCTGCGGACCCGGCCGGGTCAGCGCCACCGGTGAGCGGAAGAGGTAGTCCAGCACGCCGCGGACCTGGTCCGGCGGCACGGGCGGCCGGGTGACGACCGGTCGCTCGCCCTCGTTGTGCGCGTCGACGACCTTCGCGTGCCGGAACACGACGTCCAGTGGCAGCCCCGCCTTGGCCGAGAGCCAGGCCGGGACGTGCTTCTTGTCGCGCGGGAAGACCGCCAGCTCGGCCGCGTACGCGCGCGGCGACGGCTTCCCGCCCTCGTTCGGCGGGATCCGCCAGGTCGGTTCCTGTTCGGAGTCGAAGTCGAAGTCGAAATGCGATTCCGAGTCGAGCGTGAAGGTGCCCTGGAACCAGGTGCCGGTCTCGGGGTTGTGCATCGCCGCGCGCAGCCGGGCGAACAGCGAGCCGAGCCGCGGCGGGGCCGGGATCGACACCGACACCGGGCCGTTGCCCTCGTCGCCGACCGAACGGACCTCGAGTTCGGCGTAGTCGCCGACCTGCCGGAACTGGGCGCCGACCCGGTGCCAGCCCGGCGGCAGTACGCCCAGCAGCGTCCGGCCGATGGCGCGCAGCAGCGCGGGCTGGTCACCCGTGCCGTTCTCCGGCCGGGCGCCCGGCGCCTCGACGAAATCGTGCCTGGTCTGCCACAACGCCGTCAGCCGCGACGGCGCGGCCGTGGTCGAGAAGTCCGTCAGCCCCAGTTCGGCCGCGCGGGCCGCGTCCTCGCCCGCCCAGCGCAAGGTCAGCTCGCCACCGCCGGTCTGGGGCGCGATCTGGAAGTACTCGTCGTCGAACCGGCCGTAGGTCTGCAGGCTGAAGGTCGCGCCGACCTCGCCGTTCAGCACCACCCGGGCGGCACGGCCCTCCCACTCGCGGTCGAACCCCTCGGGCGCCGCTTCCCCCGGCGGCGCGACGAGCAGCAGCGTGCCGTCTTCGGTCGACCGCTGGGCCCCGAAGACGGTGTCCCCCCATACGGCGTACAGGCCGTCTGGCCGCTCCGCCGCTTGAACCCGGTAACGCACGTGTCGTCCCCTCCCCAAGTTCCCCAAACCGGAGGTAAATCTAGTAGGCCGGGTAGCGGGCGTACCACCGGTCGTCACCCGGCGCGTTTCCGCCGAACTCCGCGAGCGCGTCGTCCGCCAGCTGTCCGATCACCTCGGCCAGCTCCAGTTTCTCCAGCCAGTCCTGCCGCAAGGCCTGCTCGCCGTACATCGCGCCGACGAGATTCCCGCAGACCGAGCCCGTCGAGTCGCTGTCGCCGCTGTGGTTCACCGACGCCAGCAGCGCCGAGTTCGGGTCCGTCGTGGTCAGGGCGACGTAGACCGACATCGAAAGCGCGGTTTCGCCGATGTTCCCCTGCCCGAGCGTCTCGAGCTTTTCCGGCGTCGGCGCCCCCTCTTCGGCCAGGGCGAGCGCCTGGTCCAGCGCGACGCTCTGCTCCTCGTGGCCCTGGTACTTCTCCAGCTCGACACGGGCCGTCGCGACGGCGTCGAGCAGCGGCTTCCCGAGCAGCAGTTCGTGCACGATCACCGCGAAGGCACCCGACGAGAGATACCCGCTCGGGTGACCATGGGTCAGCGCCGCGCTCTCGGCGCCGAGCCGGAACACCTCGGCGAGGTCGTCCGACCACAGCGCGACCGGGGCCGCGCGCATGACCCCGCCGCAGCCCTTCGAGTTGTTCACCGGCTTGTCCATGCCCGCGCGCACGCCCGTCTTGCCGTACGCCTCCAGCTCGCTGAAGCAGGTGAGGCCGGGCGCGCGACGGCTGAACAGCTCGCGGTTCGTGATCAGCCAGCCGTCCGGTTCGGCGCTCGTCGCCTCCGGTCCGCGGGCCCGCTCCCACGGGACGCCCTGGGTGTGCAGCCAGCGCTGGTAGGCCAGCTGGAGGGACTGCTCGACGGCGACAGCGGCGTTAGCAAAGGTCCCCCGCTCCCCCTGGGCGATAGCAAAGGTCCCTTGCTCCCGCCGGGCGCCCGCATGGGCCCTGATCAGGCCTTCCAGGGTGAAGAGCGTCATCTGGGTGTCGTCGGTGATCCGCCCGATCCCGCCGTACGCGGGGATGAGGTCGGTGATCCCGGCGGGCCCGGCGATCTCGCGGATGCGGTCGATCGAATCGAATTCGGTCTTCGCGCCGAGCGCGTCGCCGATCGCCCCGGCGAACAGGCTGCCGCGCAGCCGCGACCTGGTCGCCGGATCCTGAAGCCACTCGCGCATCTCTTTACTGATCTCCTCGCGGGTACCGTTTCGCGTCCCAGCGGCGCCGCTCTTCGGGCTCGCGGGGCAGGCCGAACCGGTTGAAGTAGTAGTAGGCGTCGCCCGCCATATTGTCGACGACGCCCAGGTCGGCATACGCGGCGAGCCAGGACTGCGGCAGCCCGGGCACGGTGAGCCTGGCGCCCACCATCGCCCCGGTCAGCGCGCCGGTCACCGCGCCGCCGCGCGCGGCCAGCGTCAGTGCGGCTTCGGGGTCGTGTCCCCGTTTCGCGGCGGCGAACAATGCCCTGCCCAGCACCGATAGCGGCGTCCGGCCGTCGCCGATGCTGTCGAACTGCTCGACGTCATCACCGCCGACGTCGTTCCGGAGGTCGAGCACGGTCTTGACCAGCTCGCCGACCTCGCCGCTGTACTCGTCGAAGCCCGCGAGGAAGTTCGCCACGGCCGGTTCGCCGTTCCGGGCCGCGAGCTGGGCGCGGAACAGGTTCACCAGCAGCTCGGCGCCGTGGACGACCTCGTGCCCGGCCGCGGAGCCGACCAGCTCACGGACCACCTTCATCGCGTAGAAGGCGTCGTCGGCGGGTCCGGGCACCCCACCGGTCACCGTCGCGGCGAGCGCGGTCGCCAGCATGGCCGAGAACTCCGCGGGGGCCGGTCCGGCGGCCGCGGTGGCCTTGGCGACCCAGCCGTCGGGACGTCCGCCCGCGGGCAGCGACGCCGGGATCTCGGTGTTCTCCGGGGTCGCGTCCAGACCGCGGATCACGGACTCGGTGTGGAACAGCAGCTGCCGGGTCAGCCCGCCGAGCGGCAGGCCTTCGGCCGGATCCGCACCCGAACCGAGCGCGTCCCCGAGTGCGAAGCCCACGTACGCGCCGACAAGCCGCGGGTACGCGAAGCTGCCGACGGGGATCGTCGGGTTGTAGAACTTCCCGAAGTTCCAGGCGCTCGGACGCGGTTCGCCGTCGTCGTAGAAATGCGTCACCAGCCCGTTGGCGAACAGGTCGCCGGGCAGTTCCGGCAGCGGACGGCCGTCGTACTTCGCCCGTGACCGCCGGTAGGAGAGCGTCGCCGCGCGGGCGTAGCGGACGAGCTCGTCCGTGCTGAGCGGAAGGCCGTTGTCCCGGGCCTGGTCGGTGAGATTCCGCAGGTTCGAGGTGGCCTCGCCGAGATCCTGGCCGTACTCCTCGCGAAGGGCTTCGTACGCCTTCGCGTACTCCTCGCTGAGGTAAGCGGGGCGCCCGACGGACTCGGGACGCTCGGCCTTGGCCGGGAGTCCGAGGTCGGCGACCTGCCGCAGCGTTTCGGGATAGACGTTGAACGGCTCCGGGCGGCCGGGGTTGACCAGCAGGCCGACGCCGGGGGTGTCCTTGGCCCGGCGCAGGAGGACGCGGGGCTGGACTCGCTGCCAGACCGTGTACTCGGCCGGGATCTGCGCTTCGGACGTGTACACGACAAACCGCGCGCCCGCGTCACCGAAGTCGCGGACCTGCAGGTGACCGTCCTTCGCCGGGGCGAGCACGTCGAGATCGAGCATCCAGTGGACGAACTCCTCCGGAGTGATCCACTCGACGCGGAGGTAGCCAAGGAGCGTCTCGACGGCGCTTTCCGGCTTCGGCCGTCCGGAGAACCGGGGTCCCGGCCGGTGCTCCGGGTTCGCGCGGACCGCGCCGGTCGGCTCGCCGTACAGCGTCTGCTGCTCCCAGCGCACGATCGCCGTCTTCGGGACGGGCAGGCCGGGAACCACGGCCGGGTCGAACTCCGGGTCGACGACCTCGGTCCAGCGGGTGAACGCGTCGTCGTCCTCCCCGTCGCCGCCCGCCGCCGAAACCGCCATCAGCTCCAGGTCGAGCCGGATCTCGCCGCCGTCGTCCGGGACGAAGGCGACCGGACTCGGGAACAGGCCGGCGGCCGGGTCGGTCCCGTCGAGCCAGCCGACGGTGTTGTACGTGACGTTCCAGCCGTCGGTCGCGCGCACGACGTACTCGCGGCGGACCCGCAGCGCGCCGGTCCCCTCCCCGCGACCTGCCAGCCACTCCTCGACGCGGCTTACGGCTTCCTCTTCGTTCATCGTCCCCATTTCATTCACCAGCGCGGATACCGCTGGGCCCAGCCGTCGACCTCGTGCAGCGCCGAGTGGCGGTCGAAGTGCCAGAACGCGTCGGTGGCGATGTTCTCCACCAGGTAGCGCAGTTCCAGCTGTTCGACCCACTTCTGCGGCAGGCCGGGAATGCCGGTGCGGGCGCCGAGCAGCGCACCGGCGATCGCGCCGGTGATCGCGCTGCGGCCGGAGTGGTTGACCGCCCGCAGCAGCGCCTGCTCCGGGTAGTTCTCGAAACCGGACAGCGCCGCGAACGCGCGGCCCAGTACCGAAAGCGTGCCCTTGCCGTCGCCGATCAGTTCCGGGACGCGGAGATCGGGCAGCCCGTGCTTGCCGAAGAACGGCACCGATTCCGCGACCATCGCCTTGAGATCCGCCCAGACCGGACCTCGCTGGTGCGGGTTCTGGTCGCTGAAGATCTCGCGGGAGATGTTCCAGACCGGGTAGCTGAACGCCTCCGAGGTCAGCGCGGGTTCGAACAGCCAGGTCAGGTAGGTCGCCGCCTCGACGTCGATCTCGCCGGGATGCGTGACCGAAACGAGGTCGCGTACCGCCTGCCGGACGCCGCCGCTCATCGCGCTGCCCGGTCCCGCCGCGGTCATCGCCGCCGGCAGCGCCGCGACCAGCGCGTCCGGCCCGCTCAGCGGCCTCGCCGTCGGCGAGATGGTCGCCAGCGCGTGGTAGGCGTTCAGCTCGGCGTCGTCGGGGGTGCGGCGGACGCGGAGTTCCGGCACCTTCACCAGCCAGCCGTCGGCATTGTCCAGCGGCGCGCCCTGGGTGTGCAGCCAGCGCATCAGCGAGTTGCGGGCCACCGTCCCGAGCGCCCGTTCGGCGTCGCGGTTCTCCGGCTGCTCGCGGTGCGGGCTGCGGATCACGGCCTCGGTGTAGAACAGCAGCCGCTGGGTGAGCGGCCCGATCCGGCCGGGCAGGTCGAACGCGACCGGCAGATCGGTGACGCCGTCCGGGCCGTAGGTGCTGTGGATCTCGTCGAGCCGCATCCGGTCGACGGCCGCCCCGAGTGCCTCACCGAGCGCGAAGCCCACGTACGCGCCCGTGACGCGCTGCCAGCCGTAGCGGGAGCTGGAGCGGTCGCGGTCGAAGTACTTGCCGAAGGTGTCCAGGCGCGGCTGGATCTGCCCCTCGTTGTCGTAGCCCGGCGCCAGTCCGTTCGCCCGGAGGTCGTTCGGACGGCTGCGTGGCGGCTCCGGCTGCTTGAGCCGCGCCAGCCACGACTGCCCGAGGACGGTCTTCTGGCATTCCTCCGCGGTCAGCTCGAAACCGCGGCGGCGGGCCCGTTCGGCCGCGGCCAGCGGTGGCTTCACCGGCTCTGGAAGACCCATCTTCGCGGCGGTTTCGGCCGCCAGCTTCTCCAGTTCCGGATCCGCCTCCGGGCAGCGCTCGTTGACGTCGACGTGGGCGTCCCGGCGCGGGAATCGCAGGGCGGTCTCGGCGAGTTCGGCGCCGCTGACGTCCTCGAACGTCGCTGGTCCGCCGTTGATCACCAGGTTCGGCGGGCTTTCGTAACCGGCCAGCGTGGCGATGTCGACCTTCCAGTACCCGTGCTCGCGGGACGGGAGGTTCCTGGTCGAGCTGAACACCCGCAGTTCGGCGCGTTCTTCGTTGAAGTAGAACCGCTCCGTCTTGCCCGACGCCAGGTCGAGCGGGACGTAGACCTCGCAGCGGAGCAGCCCGATGAGCAGCTGTTCCCTGGTCAGCCAGCCGACGCTGGCGAACGACAGCAGCGTTTCGAGTCTGTTCTCCGGCTTCGGATAGCCGCGGCGGACCGGACCGGCCTTGTACTCGGGGTTCTCCCGTTCCTCACCGGTCTGGACGCCGTCCGGGCTGACCTTGACCCAGCCCGCGACGACCGCCGGCGGGACGCCGAGGTCACCGAGCCCGGCCTTGGCGTATTCGGGGTCGACGACCTCGCGCCACGCCTCCTGGCCGGGGAATGCGACCGGGACGCTGAGCCCGCCCGGCTGCGGATGCGCCTGGCGCAGCTCGCCGTCCGGTTCGCGGACGATCACCGACGGCGGCGGGAAGATCTCCTTCTCGGCATGACCTTCGTCGAGGAAGGCGATCGTGTTGTAGGGGACCGACCAGCCCTCGGGGATGCGCAGGACCTTTTCGTGGTTCACGCGCAGGCCGGCGCCGCCCGGTGCGGACACGTCCGGACCGTGGACCGCGCGCAGCCACTCTTCGACCTTGGCTACCGCTTCCGCCGATTCCACCTACTCGATCCTCTCCAGGCTGCCGTCGGACACGTGCTCGGCGATGGTCCTCGGGAGCACGTAGGCCACCGCCCCACCGGGCATGTTCGCCCAGGGGACGGTGACACCGGTGATCACGTGGAGCGGGCGGCGCAGCCGGTAGGTCCCACCGACGCGTTCCCGTTCCAGCGGCAGGGACGTCGTGGCGAACCGTACCCCTCCGTGGTGAACCAGATTGCCGGTTTCCTCGCCGAACCGCAGTACGACCGTACCGGCGACCATCCGGCTGACGCGCTTGTTGCGGAGCAGTGTGAGGGGCGGCTCACCCGGTGCCGCCTGGACCGGCCAGTCGGCGAGTTCCTTCGCGGTCTCCAACGGGGTCTCATGTCCGGCGGTCATCCGCGCCGGATGGAGCAGGACGGCGCCGAGGAGCTGGTGAGCCGCGTCTTCGAGCCGGTCGAAGTACTTCGGCGACACCGGGGTGCCGCCCGAATAGGCGGCGACCTCCCAGCCCTTTTCGGTGAAGTTGAGGCACCAGGCGCCGTCCGCGCGGTCGCCGATGCGGTACGCCTCCGGCCACACGGCGTGTTCGCCGAGCCTGCTGACCAGGACGACGAGCAGCTCCTCGTCGGTCAGCGTCGGATTCGGTGACGTCTCCAGCTCCGCGGCGATGTCGCCTTCGGTCTTCTTGACGTCGGAGCGGCCCGGTTTCGGCCGCGGCTTGCCCAGCAGGTCCGCCTCCGCGGTCCGCCGCACGAGGTGCTCGACGTACGGCGGCTGGAACCGCTGGCCGCGGATGTGCGCGACCAGGTCCGGCTCCGGCGGGATCCCGTACTTCCGCAGGTAGTGCGGCACGGACGCGTGCCAGATCCAGGTGCCGTCGGTGTGGTAGCTCTCCGGGACGTCGCCGTCGGCGTCCGGCTCGAAGATGTCCTTGCCGAGACCGCTGCCGGAGAGGATCGCCGGTTCCCGTTCGAGATATTGCGCGATCAGCGGCGCTTCGGCCTCGTCCAGCTCCGGTCTGTCCACCACCGGCGGCTTGCCCTCGGTGTAGGCGTCGACGATCCGGGCATGCCGGAACTCGACGCGCAACGGCAGTTGCGCGCGCAGCCGCCACCAGTCCGGGATGTGCTCGTCCTCGCGCGGGAACGCGGCCAGTTCGTCCGGGTACGCCGAGGCCGCCGGTGCCTTGGTCCACGCCGGTTCGTCGTCGAGGGTGAAGTCGAAGTCGAAGGTGCCGTCGGGTTTGAGCGTGAACCGCGACTGGAGCCAGGTCCCCCGCCCGGTCCCGTACATCCCCGTGCGCAGCTTGCCGAAGAGGTCGTTCAGCTCGGGTGCGGGCACGCAGTTGTGGCCCTCGAGTTCGGTGTGCTCCCCGGCTTGCCGGAAATCGGCGACCGCGGCGTGGGCGGGGTCGGTGATCCCCGCCAGGATGAGCCTGCCGATCTGGACCAGTAGCCCACGCTGTTGTTCCGGAGTGAGTTGTTCCACGTGAATCATCGCGCCCGGTTCGGGAAACGTGGTTCCGCCCGGAACGACGGCGGCTCCCCGGCGGCGCGGCGGGCCAGCTCGTCCTCCCACATCTTGAAGGTGCGCTTGCGCAGCGACTGGATCAGCGCCGACTCCTGCGGTTCGACGCGGCGGTTTTCGCGCTTGGCCTGCGCGTACAGGCCGTCGATGGTCTCGTAAAGCGCGAAGATCGGTCCGCCGCCCTTGAGCTCGTACGCGCGGGCGCGCTCGGTCTCCTGGACGAACTTCTCTTCGGACACCTTGCTGATGTCCGAACTCGCCATCGCCCACATGACCTCACGCACGTGCTCCGGCTTTTCGTCGAACTCGCCGGTGCTCAGGTTGAGGAGGAAACCGGTCAGGCCCCCGTCGGGGGTCGGCTCGACGCGGTAGGTCTTTCCGAAGTACGTGTAGAAGGACGGCGTCTGGCTCACGTGTTCTCCTCAGGCGGCAGTCCCTTGCGGAGACCGGCCATGAACTTCTCCCGGACCCGGTCCATCAGCGCCGCTTCGAGCAGTGCCTGTTCCGGGGACAGCCTCTTCTTGTTGTTCTCGTCCAGTGTCCGGTTGTAGGTCGGGAAGTCGCGGCGGACCTCGTACAGGGCGTGTTCGTAGGCCGAGACGGTGTCGATATGCCTCAGGTGCAGCCGGAGTTCGGCCACGTGCCCGTTCGGCAGCCGGACGTTCATCTGCAGATCGCGGTACCCGCTGTCCTGCGGATTCGCGAACCGGTCGTCGAAGCTGACGATGCGGAGATCCGGGTCGTTCATCACCGCGTTCAGCGCGTTGTAGACGTCGGCCAGCGTGTCGAACTGGATCTTCACGCCCACCAGGTCGGTCAGTTTCGACGCGTCTCCGTCGTAGCCCTCGATCTTCGCCTTCGCGCGGTCGTCGTCCTTCGGACCGGGACGGCCCGACGACTCGCCGTTGTTCTCCGCCGCGATCCGGTCGGCGATCGCGTTGAGGTCGCCCTGGTTCCGCGGCCACGCTTCCCGTTCGGCGTCCAGGAATTCCTGGATCTTCGCGGGATCGCCCTTGTCCGCGCGATCGAAGCCGGCGTGGTACTGATCGCCGGGGTCCACGTCGGCGGCGATGTCCGCCGCCGCGTTCGCGAGGTCGCGCTGATCCTGCGTCAGCGGAGTTTCGCCCGGCCCCTCCTGGCGGACCTCGTCGATCATCTCGTAGCCGCGTTCCGCGACGTCGCGCAAGGCGTCTTCGAGGATCGGGATGGCTTCCGGGTGCAACAGCAGGCTGCCGATGGTCATCGGGTTGTTCAGCAGCGAAGCCCGCAGGTACGCGTTGTCCGGATGCTCCATCAGCCGGACGAGTTCCGGATGCGCGGGCAGGTGCTCGCGGATGAAGTCCCGCATCGGCCCGACGTCGTGCTTGACGCCGTTCTCGTCCTCGTGGACGGCCCGCTTCTTGTCCGGGTCCAAGCCGTCCACCGCGGCCGCGACCTCGGGATCGTTCAGGAACCGTTCGCCTTCGGCCCGGTCGCCGTGAGCGGGCTCGTCGTGCGCCATGCCGTAGCCCGCGTCGCGCGGCGGCGTCACGATCGGACGGCCGTCCGGGCCGATCCGCGACGGCTGCACGTCGGGGGTGTCCTCCCTGGCGAACGCGATCCGCGGGTCCACCGGCTGATCCGGCCGCGCGAACGCGATCCGCGGGTCGACCGGCCTGGTCGAAGCGGCTTCCGTCTGCGTGGTGTGCCCATCGGCGTGGTGCGCGCCCGGGGTTTCCGGGACGCCGACGTGCATCAGCTTCACGCTGAGCGCCGGATGCGGCAGGTTCATCAGCGCACCCGACTGCGGGTCGATGAACGCGACGCCGTCCCGGGTGTTCGCCACCATGGCGACGTGGCCGCGCTCGACGCCGTTCTCGTCGAGGTACTTCACCGCGACGACCGCGTGGTGATCGGTCGGCATGCCCCGCATCTCGCGGATGACGGTGTCGTAGTCGGCCCTGTCGGAGAACTGGCCGCCGAAGCGTTCCTCGACGTGCTCCAGCGTGCCGCGGCTGTCCATCTCGTGCACGAGCAGCGGATCGGCGGTCGAATCGATGCCGTGCAGCTGGTCCCAGTACGCGCCCGGCGTGCGGGTGCAGTTGGACCGGAAGCCGTTCGCCAGCGCGTCGGGGTCGTCGAAGTGCGGGTTGACCTCGCCGAGCCTCGGATGCCGGTCGGCGAGGTAGGCGGCCTGCTGCGCGGGGCTCGCCGAACCGGCGTGGATCGCCGGCTCGCTCGGCGGGTTCGTCGCCACCGCCATCGACGAGTAGTCCCGCTCGGGGACCGGCAGTTCCATCGTGTCGTCGGTGGCGGAGTGGTCCTGAGCGGGCTGTTCGCCGTACTCCGGGCCCTTGTCGGCGTCCGCGACCCCGTGCTGGGCCGGGTTCTCGGTGGTGATGGGCGGGGTCTGCGGCTCGTCGAAGCCGCCGAGGCGCGCCATCGACCGTTCTTGCGCGAGGCGCGCCAGTTCGGGCGCCTCCGCGGCGTGCCGGGCCCGCCGCTCCGCCAGCCGCTGCTCAGCGGTCTCGGCGTCGAGGGCGCGAGGGTCGGGGTGGACGACCTCTTCGGCGTGGATGACCCACTTCGGCCGGTCGACCTCCGGCGGAGTCTTGAACTCCTTGCTGTGGATGTAGAGCTGGGTCTTCGGCTTGTTGATCGCTTCGTTCTCGCCCGGGTTCTCGGCGAGTGACGAAACGTCCTTGCCCGTCTTCGAGATGATGTGGATCTCGACGTCTTCGCCGAACTTCGACTTCGTGTCCGACGACGTCTTGATGGTGGAGCTGGTCATCGTCGGCTCGGGGACGGTCTGGCCGACCTCGTAATGCGCGGCGATCATCCCGGCGGCCCGCATGTCGCCCTTGGTGTCGACGCCGCGGATGGCCTCGCCGCGGAAGTCCGGCAGCTCGTTCAGCGCGCCGACGATCGCCCGGGTGCTGCGCTGGGCGTTTTCGAAATCGGGATGCGCCTCGCCCAGGCGATTCGCTTCGTTGATCGCGTAGGCGTGCTCGCGCGAGTACGAGTAGATCGCTTCCGCGGCCTCGGGCGAGACGCGGTCCTTCAGCGGGCTGGCTTCGAGCCGCCTGAGTGCCTTTTCCCGGGCCTGCTCGGCGAGTTCGGCGTTGTCGTAGCGGTCCCGGAGGCTCTTGTGATCCTCGGGCGAGCCCCGGAAATCGGGGTCGCTCGCGTAGCTCTCGTCCAGCCGCGCAGGTGCCTCTTCGGTGCCCTTGAGCCGCTCGGAGATGTCGAGTTCGGTCTTGGGCGCCTGCTGGTCGTCCGGCCGGTCCACCGGCGGCGGCTCGTCGTCGCCGCGCAGCCGGTCGGCCGTCGACCGAGGCGGTGTCTCGGCGGGGGTCTCCGGCTGTGCCTCGGTGTGGGACTCGGTGTGCGCCCGCTGAGGTGCTTCCGGCGCTTCGGGCGGGTGAGCGTGCGGAGCGTCGCCGCCGCCCAGCGGCATCGCCTTGATCGACGTCGGGTTGTCCGGCAGCGTCGCGAGCCGCCCGGTCATCGGGTCGGCGAAGACCACGCCGTGCGGCGTGTTCACCGCGGCGACGATCCGGGTCTCGATCCGGTCCTTGGACCGCGGCGAGCCTTCCGGCGCGTTCGGGTCACCGGCGGCGTGATGCTCGAACGCCACCGCCGTCCGCGCGCCGACCGGGCGTTCGCCCAGGTCGCGGGCGACGTCGGCGAAACCGTTCCGATCAGACCACTGCCCGCCGAGCTGGTCGCTGACGTGCTGCAGCGGCGAACCGCCGGTCGACGGCCCGGCGACGGCGTCGCCCCCGGTCATCCGGTTTTCGAACGCGACCAGCGATTCGGCCGAGTTGGTCTGGAAGCCGTCCTTCCACGATTCGGGCGCGTAGTAGTTGCGGGTGTTGACCTCGCCGACCGCCGGAAGCTCGTCCATGAGCAGCCGGACCTGCTGGTGCGGGGTGTCGGTGGAACCGGCGTGGATGACCGGCGTCCCGCCCTCGTCGAGCGGCTTCGCCAGCTCGGACCAGCCGCCGTCGGGAACGTGTTCCCTCGGCTTCGGGACGTCGTGGACCGGGGCGTCGGAGGCGTCGATCCAGCCGCCCTTGCCGTCGGCGATCTTGGTCTCGAGGCCGGCGAAACCCTGGTTGTTGAACAGTTCGGGGTGATCGCGGCGCAGCTGGGCGTCGCGGTCGGCCTCTTCCTTGGCCAGCCGCTCCTGCTCGGCGTTGTTGTACTCGCGACGCTCCGCGACCTTCTCCTGGACCTGCTCCGGCGTCAGGTGGCCGTCGTCACCGGGGACGACCTCTTCGCATTCGACGATCCACTTCGGCAGGTCGTTGACCGAGCCGTCGTCCAGCCGCGCCTTGTAGTCGGGGTGCTCGGGATGCCCCGGGCCCATCTTGATTTCGGTGACGCGCAGCTGCGTCGCCGACTTCATCAGGACTTCGCGCTCTTCCTTCTTGGAAGCGAGATCCTCGATGTGGCGTCCGGTCTTCGACTGGATGCGCATCTCGACTTCGCCGGGGAAGGTGCTGTGCGGATGGTCCGGGGTGACCCGCGACGTGCTCAGCATCTGCGGGTCGACGATGACCTTGCCCTCGGCGTGCGCGGCCAGGAAGCCCTGGATGGCGCTTTCGTTGCCGTGGAAGTTCACCCGCCGCGAGACGACACCCTCGTAGACGGGCATCTCGTTGAGGCCGGAGGTGATCGCCTCGATATGCGGGCGGAGCGCCTCCAGCTCGGGCCCACCGTGACGCTGGGCGTGGGTGATCCTCTCGGCCATGTCGGTACGCGTGTAGCTGTGCACCGCGTACGCGCCCTGATCCGACATCGCCTTGACGCGCGGGTCTTCGTGGGCGTCGCGTTTGGCGAGACCTTCGCGGCGGACCTGTTCGCTCCGCGCTTCCCCGGTGTTCTCGTCGAAGCCGCGTTTGTCGATCTGCGTTTCGGCGAGCGCGCGGTAGGCCGCGGGATCGTCCGTGTGGAAGTCCGGGTCGGTCAGGTACGGCTCGTCGATCGAGGAAGTGCTGTCGCCGGCCGTCTTGTCCTCGGGCGTGCCGTCCGTGGGCGACTCGGTGTCGTGCGGGGCGCCGGTGTCGGCGTCCTTGTCCTTGGGCAGGTCGGCACCGTCGTCGAGGTTGCCGCGGTAGGCGGGTGCTTCCTCGTGGTGGGGCGCGCGCTCCTGCGGTGGGGCCTGTTCGGGGGCGCGCTCCACCGGCCGGACGGGTTCGGGCCGTTGCTGCGGGCGTTGCTGTTGCTGCGTGCGGTCCTGCGGGCCCGCGTTTCCGTCCTGACCCGGGCGCGGTGCCGGGACCTGCGGCGGACGTTGCGGCTGCTGGCCACCGAACCGCGGCGGCTCGCCGCCCGGCGGCATCGGACGTTGCCCGGGGTGCTGTCCCGGGTGCTGCCCGGGACGCTGCCCCGGCTGGTGACCGGGCTGGTGACCGGGCGGGGGCGGCGGCACGGGACCACGGTTGCCGGGGAACGGGCCGTTGCCCGGCTGCGGGGGTCGCGGCGGAGGCGGCGGGTAGCCGGCGGGACCGCGGTTGCCGGGATGCTGCCCCGGCGGAGGTGTCTGCGGACGCGGCGGGACACCGCCGTGCGGACCGGGAGCCGGTCCCGGCCTGCCCTGATACCCGTGCGGCGGCTGCTGCGGCCGAGGCGGCTGCTGGCCGTGAAGCCCCTGCGGACCCGGGGGCGGCGGCGGTTGCTGAGGACGTTGCTGCGGCCGTTCCTGCGGCCCGCGGTCCGGACGGCGATCCTGCGGATGTCCGCCCGGCGGCGGGGGCGGCGGCTGCGGTCCGGTGGGACGCGGACCCATCGGCCCCTGCTGTCCGCGAGGGGGCATGGGGCCATTGCCACCACCGGGAGGCGGCGGCGGAGGCGGAGGGGCGAAACCGCCGGGAGGCGGCTGCATGGGCTGGCCCTGGAAGGGCGCCTGTCCGGGCGGCTGGTCGAACCGCGGCTGCTGCGGCCCGCCGCCACCGGCGAATCCGGCGGCCTGGACGCCGTCGTGCGGCCGGTTCGCGCGGGCCGGATCGTGGCCACCGGGCGGGAAACCGCCGGGCGCGGGTCCGTTGCCTGGAGGGTTACCTCCGGGCGCCATGCCGTAACCGCCCGACGAGCCGGGCGTACTCGAACCCGAGCCGGACGCCATGCCGTAACCGCCGGAGGACGAACCACCTGAGCCGGTCGGCGAACCCGACGACGCCGGTCCGGCGCTGGAAGAAGGCGCACCGGTCGAAGCGGGAGCCCCGCTCGACGCCGGTGAGCCGGTCGACGCCGGTGAACCGGTCGAAGTGGGTGTGCCGGACGAAGCGCTCGAAGGCGCTCCACCCGACTGCGCGGCACTCGCGGCCGGACTCGAAGCCGGTCCCTGAGCGGAACTCGCGGCAGGAGACTGTGCCGGGGTCTGGGCGGGAGTCTGGGCCGCCGCGGGTGCCTGCTGCTGGTTGGCCACGGCGGCCTGCTGCTGCCCGGAACCGGTGTTGTTGTCGGCCGCCGCCGGAGCGTGCTGGGTCTGCGCGGGCGGAGCCGCGCGCTCGCCGGTGTTCGCCGGGGCGTCCGCCGGTCGTTCCGGGGCCTGCGTCGAAGACTGGCTGACCCGGTCCGCGTCCGGGGAACTGTCCGCCGTGCGCTGAGGACCGCTTTCGGAACCCGGCGCGCGCTGCGAAGACTGGCTCCCGCCGTCCGAACGTGCCTGCGGCTCCGGCGAAGAACCGCCACCAGAGGACGAATCGCGGCTGGCAGACGAGTCGCTGTCCGAAGTGGACCGAGACGAAGAATCGCCATTAGAGGACGAATCGCGATTCGACGAACTATCCGGAGTACGCGAAGGCGTCCCGGAATCCCCATCCCCCGTATCGATGTCCGGTGTCGAAGGACCGTTGCCCGCGCCACCGGGGGTGTTCGCGGCGCGGATGTCGCCGATCTGGCTCTTCGCCCCGTCGACACCGCCGCCGACGGCCCCGCCGGACGCGCCCATCAGGACGTCCTTGGCCGAAAGCTTGTCCAGGTCACCCGTGACGGCGGCCTGTCCGACGGTGCTGGCGACACCTTCCGCCGCGCCCCGCACGGCACCCCGCGCGGCGCTGTCGACGATCTGGCCGCCCACGCTGTCGGAAAGTCCCTTGGTGGCGCCCTTGCCGATACTGCTGCTGCCCGCGCCGACGACACCGTCGACGGCGCCGCTGATCGCGGAATCCTTGGTCTTGCTGAAATCCCAGCTGTCGCGGTCGCCCTTGGCCATCTGCAGGCCCTGGATGCCCGCGTCCATGGCGAGGTTCATCGCCGTGTTCTGCAGGACCTCCTTGCCGATCTTCTTCAGGCCCTCCTTGAGAAGTTTCTCCAGGAGTTCCTTCGCGACCTTCTTGAAGCCTTCCTGCGCGAGCTTCTGCATCAGCTGCCGGAAGATCATCTGGACGGTCATGCGGGTGGCGATCTGCGCCGGCGCGATCCCGGCCGTCGAACCACCGAACGTCACCGCGGCGGCCGCGATCATCGCGACGATCTGCGCGGCCAGGATCACCAGCGAGATGATGATCATGTACTTCGTGTACTCGACGTCCAGCGCGGTCGCGTTGCACGAGTCGCCGAGCGCCTTCGAGGAATCGGCCAGCGACTTGAAGTACGCGTCGTCGCCCTCGACGAACTTCTTCCACGCCTCGGCGAACTTCTCCGCACCCTCACCGGTCCAGCCGCCGAGGACCTCGGTGGCGCCCTTGGTCGCGGTGTCGGCGATCGGCTGGATGGCCTTCGAGGCGTTGTGCCAGGCGTCGCGCAGTTCGCGGAGTTTGTCCTCGTCGCCTTCGGGCCAGCTTTCCCCGACCACGATCGGCAAGAGCCACTTGACCGCGTCGGGCATCTCCATACCCACGGCGCTAGACCTTCTTGTCCAACGTCGTCTTGATCTCTTCCTCGGCGTTCGTGAACGCGGTCATCGACCGTTCGACGTTGTGCTGCATCCCCCGCAGGGCTTCGACGATATTCGCGAATCCTTCGGACGAGCCCTGCGCGCCCGGCTCGTAGTCCTTCGCGAACTCCTTGCCGGCGTCGTCGTTGCCCCAGCACTGGCCGAGCGAGGTGATCGCGGCCATCAGTTCCTTGCCGGCGTCGTCCAGCTGATCCGCGGCGAGCCCCAGTTTGGCCGCGGCCGTCTTGACCGCGTCCGGATCCGCGGTGAATCCGGCTCCGCCCCCACCGTTCGGCATCAGACTCCCCTGGTCAGCCAGCTCGAAGGCGGCTCTTCCTCGTCATCGTCCCGCGTTGGACGCACGCGCTTCGGAATCGGTTTCGGCGTCGGCGGCGCGGGCGGGGCGGCCGGAGGCGGCGGGGCGTCGTCCTTGCGCAGCAGCGGGTCCTCGAAGTCGTCGTCGGACTTCGTCGGCGCGGGCGGCTGCTCCTCTTCGGCGAGGAAGTCCGGGATCGCCGGCATCAGCCCCTGCAGCGACGGCGCGCCTTCGATGAGGTCCGAGAGGTCCGGCAGCCCTTCGGTGATCGGCGCCATCAGATCGGCGACCTGCTGCTTGACCTGCAGCGATCCCTGGCGCACCAGGGTCAGCACGGTGTTGGCCAGCTGCGCGGGACTGGTGCGCTCGAAGGCGTTCGGCTGGATCTCCAGTTTGGCGAGGGTGCCGGTCGCGTCGATGGTGGCGCGGACGAGACCGTCCTGCGAGACCACCGTCGCGGACATCTGCGAAGCGGCTTCCTGCGCTTCCCGGAGCTGGGCCGTCTGGCGCTCGAAATTTTCGAGCAACGTGTCGACCTGATCCTTCATGGCGGCATTGCGCGCTTCGAGGCGCGCGCTGTCGTCGCCTGCCGTCGTCACTTCAGCCCCCGGAAGTACTTGAGCCCGGGCATACGCCACCCGGTGCCGGTAAGCGTCACCCTAATGCCAACGGAGTAGCCGTATCGCTTCTTCTCCGTTTTCGTACCGCGAGAAGGTAGCCGACGGCGCCGACCAGGTAGAACGCGGTCGCCGTGAGCAGCAGGCCAGGTGAGCGGCCGTCGTCGGGGACCACCGTCGCGGCCAGGGAGACCGCGGTGACCTGAGTGATGTTGAAAAGGGTGTCGTAGAGCGAGAAGACCCGCCCTCGCGCCTCGTCGGCGACGTCGAGCTGGACCGACGAATCGACACAGAGTTTCAGCACCTGTCCGGCGCCGGTCACCAGGAACGCCGCGAGCAACGCCGTCGGGACCAGCATCGGCAGCCCCAGCCCGGCTTGCGCGGCAGCCGCCAGCACCAGCGCCCCCACCACGACCCGGACCCGGCCGAACCGGCGGATCAGCCGGGCCGTCAGCAGCCCGGCGACCAGGATCCCCGCCCCGCCGAACCCCGCCATCTGCCCGAGTCCCGTCATCCCGCCGCCGGCGAAGTGGCCGCGCATCAGCAGCACGGTCACCAGCAGCGAGATCCCGAACGACGCGCGATGCGCGAACAGCGCGATGAACCCCGCCGTGACGCTGGGAGTGCGCCAAGCGGCCTTCGCGCCGTCGGACAGGCCCCGGGCGACCGCGAGGACCGGGTTCGACGGCTCGTCGACCGTCGACGGTCCGAGCAGCCCGCGCGCGAATCCCGAGGCGATGATCGCGGCGCCGAGCCCGCCCAGTGCCGCGACGGCGGTGACCCACGCGGATCCCGCGTCGTCGGCGCCGGTCAGTGCCCGGAGCCCGATCGCGCAGCCGGCGCCGACGACCGCCAGCACCGAACCCCACGTCGCCGCGAAGGCGTTCGCGGCGAGTACGGACTTCTCCTCGACGACATGCGGCAGCGACGCGGACAGGCCCGAGCCGATGAACCGGGAGATCCCTTCGGACACCAGTGCCAGGGAGAACAGCCCGAAACCGGCCGCTCCGGTGCCCACGGCGACGGCGGTGGCGAGGATCGTGAACGACCGGAGCAGGTTCGCGAAGAGCAGCACCTTCCGGCGGTCCCAGCGGTCGAGCAGGGCACCCGCGAACGGTCCGACGATCGAATACGGCAGCAGCAGCGCCGCGAACCCGCCAGCCATGGCGAGCGCGTCGGCGGCGCGTTCGGGGTTGAAGAGCACGGCACCGGTCAACCCGGCCTGGTACATCCCGTTGCCCCAGTGCGCCGAGAACCGCGTGAACAGCAGACGGCGGAAGTCGCGCTCGCGGACGAACGCCCTTGTTGTCACGGCGGAAGCCTAAAGAAGGAGGTCGGTGCGCTCAAAGGTCGCCTCTCGGCGGCTATGCGCAGTGTGGCTCCAGCCGGACGGTATTCCACAAAGGCGGTTCTTCAGTGAGCCCGGGGGACACGGAAAGCGCACCGACCCGGTGTGTCCAACGATGCTCGTGATGCTGTTGTTCCCTGGCCGGACGATTTGTCCCCACTCGAAGTGGGATCATGGCGGACGTGCCAGCGGACGCCGAGGTCGAACCGGGAACGCTCCTGGTCGCCGCCCCCACGATGTTCGATCCCAATTTCCGGCGGACCGTCGTGTTCGTCATCGATCACCGGGACGAGGGAACGCTCGGCGTCGTGCTCAACCGGCCGAGTGACGTTCCGGTGTACGACGTGCTCCCCAACTGGGGCGGGCATGTCGCCGAACCGCAGTCGGTGTTCGTCGGCGGGCCGGTGGAGAAGAAGACCGCCCTGTGCCTCGCCGCGCTGCGGACCGGCGAGACGGCCTCCAGCGTGCCCGGCGTGATCGCCGTCCGCGGCCCGGTCGCCCTGGTCGACCTCGACACCGATCCCGAGATCCTGGTCCCGAAGGTCCGCGGCGTGCGGGTCTTCGCCGGGTACGCGGGCTGGGACTCGGGCCAGCTGGCGAACGAGATCGAACGCGACGACTGGGTGATCGTCCCGGCGCTGCCCAGCGACGTCCTCGCCTCGCCGCACCACGATCTGTGGGGCCAGGTGCTGCGCCGTCAGGGCATTCCGCTGGCGCTGCTGGCCACCCATCCGGGAGATCTGCAGCGCAACTAGGCGGTGTTCTAGGCGGTGGCTGTGTCGGCCTTCTTGAAGACGCCGCAGGTCCCGCAGGCGCAGCCACTGCATCCGGCGGGCGCTTCCGGTGCGGCGGGCTCGGGCGCCGGAACGGCCGCGGCCGCGCGGTTGCCGAGCACTCCCCCGGCGGCGACCAGCGCGATCATCCCGACCACCCCGAGGACCGAGGCCAGCACGAGCCCGGACGTCGTCGGCATGACCAGCGCGGCGGCGCCCGCGAGCACGGCGACCACGCCGCCGGCCAGCGTCGGGAGCCCGGCGACCTTGTTGCCGAGACGGAAGGCGTCTTCACCGCGCATCGTGGCGGCGGTGCGCACGCCGGCGCCGCGGTCACGCGGCAGCTTCTCGCGCAGACCGAGGAAGCCACCCCAGCCGACGAGGACACCCAGCACGATCGGGACCAGCGCTATGACGAACACTCCACGAGGATAAGCGTGACGTCCCGGCAACCTGCCGGATACCCTGATCGACTGTGCTACAGGCCATGTCACGCCGAGTTCTAGCAGCCGCCCTGATCGGGGCCATTCCCTTCACTCTGATGACGGCCCCCGCCGCTCAGGCCGACCACCGTCCGTTGCGGTTGCTCGGTGAACAGACCGTCCCGAACGCGCTGCTCTACCAGGGCACCGTCGTCGGCGGCCTGTCCAGCATCGACTACGACCCCCGCACCGGCGAGTACGCGCTGATCTGCGACGACCGGTCGGCGATCAACCCGGCCCGGTTCTACACCGCGAAGTTCTCGCTGGACGCGAAGGGACTCGGGCCGGTCACCTTCACCGGCACCAAGCCGCTCCTCCGGCCGGACGGCACGACGTACCCGCCGCTCGCGAAGAACGACCCGGCGCAGCCGCCGAACATGCAGACGATCGACCCCGAAGAACTCCGCGTCGATCCCTGGACCGGCCACTATCTGTGGTCGCAGGAGGGCGAGCGCTCCGCCGCCGCCCTGATCGACCCGTCGATCCGCGAGGCGAAGCGCGACGGCTCCTACGTCCGCGACCTGCCGATTCCCGACAACGAGAAGATGACCGCGACCGCCGGGCCGCGGCAGAACCTCGTCCTCGAAGGCCTCACTTTCGCCGGTTTCGGCTCCCTCGTCGCCAGCTCGGTCGAGGGGCCGCTCCGGCAGGACGGCCCCGAGCCGACCACCACGTCAGGTGCCCTTTCGCGCATCACTCTGCAGTCGCGTTTCGGCCCGGTGCTCGCGCAGTACGCGTACCCGCAGGACAAGGTCTTCGCGTCGCCGAACCCGCCTGGCGCGTTCGCGACCACCGGCGTCTCGTCGCTGCTGGCCGTCGACCAGGCCGACCCGACGCGCTACCTCGTCATGGAGCGCGCCTTCGTCACCGGTGTCGGCAACAAGATCCGGATCTACGAGATCGACACCAAGGGCGCCACGAACATCGCGGAAACGCCGTCGCTGACCGATGCCAAGAAGGTCAAACCGGTCAAGAAGCGCCTCCTCGCCGACCTCTCCGACTTCAAGTTGTCCACTGTGGACAACGTCGAGGGGATGACCTGGGGCCCGCGCCTGCCCGGCGGCGAGCGCAGCCTGGTGCTCGTCAGCGACAACAACTTCTCGGCGACGCAAGTGACCCAGTTCATCGCTCTGGCGGTCCCCTCGGAACGGCTTTGACCAGCGCGTTAAACTGGACTACATGAACACGGCTCGGCTGCTCCTTAGCCTGCCGCGCTGATCTTGGCCGAACGGCCGGGACCAGCGCGGCGACCCCTCATGCCCTCCGGGCTGAGGGGTCGAGTTGTTTCTGGAGTGGCTTGACGTGGATGAGCACGGAGGATTTCGGCGATGAACCAGGCGAGCGAAGGCGCCGACTCGGCCCCTCAGCACCGCTATACCGCGGAGCTGGCGGGCCAGATCGAGCAGCGTTGGCAGGACTACTGGTCCGACCACGGCACCTACCACGCCCCGAACCCGGTCGGCCCGCTCGCGGACGGGAGCGGAGAGGTCCCGTCGGACAAGCTGTTCGTCCAGGACATGTTCCCGTACCCCTCGGGCGCCGGACTGCACGTCGGGCACCCGCTGGGCTTCATCGCGACGGACGTCTTCGCGCGGTACCACCGCATGATCGGCCGCAACGTGCTGCACACGATGGGCTTCGACGCGTTCGGCCTGCCTGCCGAGCAGTACGCGGTCCAGACAGGGCAGCACCCGCGCAAGACGACCGAAGAGAACATGCAGACCTACCTGCGCCAGATCCGGCGGCTGGGCCTGGGGCATGACGAGCGTCGCCGGATCTCGACGATCGACCCGGACTACTACAAGTGGACGCAGTGGATCTTCCTGCAGATCTTCAACTCCTGGTACGACGAGAAGGCCGGTAAGGCCCGTCCGATCGTCGACCTGGAGACCGAGTACGCGCAGGACAAACGCCGTACGCCGGACGGCCGCAACTGGTGCGAGCTGACTCGCGCCGAACAGCTGGAGATCATCGACTCGCATCGCCTGGTCTACATCTCCGAGGCGCCGGTGAACTGGTGCCCGGGGCTGGGCACGGTGCTGTCCAACGAAGAGGTCACCGCCGACGGCCGCAGCGAACGCGGCAATTTCCCGGTGTTCCGGCGCAGTCTGCGGCAGTGGATGATGCGCATCACCGCCTACGCCGACCGGCTGGTCGACGACCTGGACCTGCTGGACTGGCCGGAGAAGGTCAAGTCCATGCAGCGCAACTGGATCGGCCGCTCGCACGGCGCGCGCGTGTCGTTCGCTTCCGGTGAGCGGAAGATCGAGGTCTTCACCACCCGCCCGGACACCCTGTTCGGCGCCACGTATCTGGTGGTCGCGCCCGAGCATCCGCTGGTCGACGAGCTGACCGCCGCCACGTGGCCGGAAGGCGTCGACGCCCGCTGGACCGGCGAGGCCGCCACCCCGGCCGAGGCCATCGCCGCCTACCGGACCGCCGCGTCGCGGAAGTCCGAATTGGACCGTCAGGAGAACAAGGAGAAGACCGGCGTCTTCACCGGCTCCTACGCGGTGAATCCGGCCGACGGCAAGGAAATCCCGATCTTCGTCGCCGACTACGTCCTGATGGGCTACGGCACCGGCGCGATCATGGCGGTGCCCGGTCAGGACACCCGCGACTGGGAATTCGCCGAGAAATTCGGCCTGGAGATCATCCGCACCGTCCAGCCGACGGAAGGTTTCGACGGCAAGGCGTTCACCGGCGACGGGCCCGCGATCAATTCGGGCTTCCTGGACGGCATGGGCGTCGACGAGGCCAAGAAGACGATGATCGGCTGGCTGGAGGAGCACGGCCACGGCCGGGGCACCGTCCAGTACAAGCTGCGCGACTGGCTGTTCTCGCGCCAGCGCTACTGGGGCGAACCGTTCCCGGTGGTCTACGACGAGGACGGCCAGGTCCACGCGCTGCCCGACAGCATGCTGCCGGTCGAACTGCCCGAGGTCGCCGACTATTCGCCGGTGACCTTCGATCCGGAGGACAAGGACAGCACGCCGTCCTCGCCGCTGGCCCGCGCCACCGACTGGGTCGAGGTCGAACTGGACCTGGGCGACGGCAAGAAGACCTACCGCCGCGACATCAACACGATGCCGAACTGGGCGGGCTCCTGCTGGTACCAGCTGCGGTACCTGGACCCGACCAATCCGGACGCGTTCGTCGCGCCGGAGAACGAGGAGTACTGGGTCGGCCCGCGTCCCGCCGAGCACGGAGTCGACGACCCGGGCGGCACGGACCTGTACGTCGGCGGTGTCGAGCATGCAGTTCTGCACCTGCTGTACTCGCGGTTCTGGCACAAGGTGCTGTTCGACCTGGGCCACGTGTCGTCCAAGGAGCCGTACCGGAAGCTGTTCAACCAGGGCTACGTCCAGGCTTACGCCTACACCGACTCCCGCGGCGTCTACGTCCAGGCCGACCAGGTCGAGGAACGCGACGGCAAGTTCTTCTTCGGGGACGAAGAGGTCAAGCAGGAATACGGCAAGATGGGCAAGAGCCTGAAGAATGTCGTCACGCCTGACCAGATGGCCGCCGACTACGGTGCCGACACCTTCCGCTTCTACGAGATGTCGATGGGCCCGCTGGACGTCTCGCGGCCGTGGGCGACCAAGGACGTCGTCGGCGCGCAGCGCTTCCTGCAGCGGCTGTGGCGACTGGTCGTCAACGAGGAGACCGGCGAGCTGCGGGTGTCCACTGTGGACGCCACGGACGCCGATCGCAAGCAGCTGCACAAGGCGATCGCCGGGGTCCGCGAGGATTACGCGGAACTGCGGTTCAACACCGCCGGCGCGAAGCTGATCGAGCTGAACAACTACGTCACCAAGACGTACGGTTCGGCCGAGGCGACGCCGCGTGAACTGGTGGAGCCGCTGGTGCTGATGCTGGCGCCGCTGGCCCCGCATCTGACCGAGGAGCTGTGGAAGCGCCTGGGCCACGCGGATTCCCTGGTACATGGGCCGTTCCCGGTCGTCGACGAGAAGTACCTGGTCGAGGACACCGTGGAGTACCCGATCCAGGTCAACGGCAAGGTGCGTTCGCGCGTCACCGTGGCCGCCGACGCCGGCAAGGACGCCGTGCAGGCGGCCGCGCTGGCCGACGAAAAGGTCGCCGCCCTGGTCGGTGACGGCACGCCGCGCAAGGTGATCGTCGTTCCGGGACGGCTGGTCAACATCGTCCTGTAGCGCCGTGGCTGAAAGACGCCAGCGTCGAGGGTCATGAGGCGATTCGATGGAGTTGTTCAAGGACAACGAAATCGAAGGAGAACACCGCATGACCCTCGACGGCAAGGTGGCCCTGGTGACCGGCGGCAGCCGCGGGATCGGTGCCGCCACGGCGCTCCGGCTCGCCGAGGACGGCGCCGACGTCGCGCTCACCTATCAGAACAACGCCGAACTCGCGGCGGGCGTCGTGGACGAGATCAAGGCGCTCGGCCGCCGAGCGCTGGCGATCCAGGCCGACGCCGCCGACGCCGCGGCCGTGGCGGCCGCGGTCGAGACGACGGTCGCCGAATTCGGCAGGCTCGACGTGCTGGTCAACAACGCGGGCGTCGGTTTCGTCGGCCCGCTCGACCAGACGAGCCTGGAGGACATCGACCGCGTGCTGGCGGTCAACGTCCGCGGTGTCTACGTGGCCACGCAGGCCGCGGCCCGGCACCTCGGTGACGGCGGGCGCGTGATCACCATCGGCAGCTGCGTTTCGGACCGCGTGCCGGGGCCCGGGATGTCGCTGTACGCGGTGAGCAAGACCGCGCTGCTGGGCCTGACCAAGGGCCTCGCCAGGGAACTCGGCCCGCGCGGGATCACCGTGAACATGGTCCACCCCGGCCCGACCGACACCGACATGAACCCGGCCGACGGCCCGTACGCCGCCGACCAGCGGAGCCTGACGGTGTTCGACCGCTACGGCTCGCCGTCGGAGGTCGCGGCCACCGTGTCGTTCCTGGCCCGGCCGGAAAGCAAGTACGTGACCGCGACGACCGTTTCGGTCGACGGCGGGCACGCGGCCTAGTCGATCGACAGGCCGATCTCGCGCGCCAGATCGGCCAGCATCGCGTCGAAGAGGACGTCCGGTTTCGAGAACGGGATCGGATAATTGCCGAAGACCTCGAGCGTGACGTGCCCGTAGAGCCGGGCCCAGAACTGGATCATCAGGTACGTCACGCCGAGGTCGAGCTTCTCCAGCGGGAACGTCGCGCCGGACTCCTCCAGCACGGCCAGCAATTCCGCCTGGAACGCCGTGAGATCGTCGCGCAGCTCGACGGGGACCACGTCACTCGACGGCGTCACCAGGTCGTGCATCGCGAGCACTCGGCCCGCCGCCGCGAGGAAGATCCGCCCGAACGGCTCGTCCAGCCTGCTCGACGTGTCCTCACCCGACGGTGAGGCGAAGACCAGCGTGAACTCCTTGGTGTGCGTGAGCGCCCAACGCCGGAAACCCTTGCAGATGGCGAAAAGCTGAAGCGCGCCCTCGGTGGGCAGCTGCGCGATGTCCTCGGCGAGTTCGGCCGCGAGATCCGCGACGACGTCCGCGCGGAGATGCTCGACCAGATCGTCACGTGAGCCGTAATAGCGGTACAACGCCGGTGCGGTGATGCCGAGCTCGCGTGCGATCGCCCGCAGGGTCACGGCCTCCGGGCCCTGCTCGACCAGAAGCGCCCGCGCTGTCCGGCGGATGTCCTGATCGGTCGCAGCCCGCTCGCGGCCCCTGCGGCTGGGGTTGCTCATCCGGGCATTCTAGGTGGTCAATGCGGCATTACCGGGGATCAACCCAGCAGGCGAGCCTGAAGTCTGGTGAGCGGCCGGAGCGCCAGGAAGATCGGAACGGCCATTCCCAGCGCGACGAAGAAGTGCACGATCCAGGCCCCCGCCAGCGTCGGCCCGCCCCACGTGCCCTCCGGGTCGCTCCCCGACCAGAAGAGACCGTAGGTCGCGATGCGCCCGACGAGATAGAAAAGCAGCAAAGCGAGAAGGAACGTGACCACACTCGGACCGAAGGCCGCCACGAACCGCGGCCGCGTCCCGCCGTCATGCCCGATCCAGCGCCGCGCGAGTCCGCGCTGCACTTTCGCGCCCCCGAGGTAACCCGGAAGCGCGAGAAGCGCGTAGATCGCGCGTTTCCAGTCCTGAATCGTCATGCTCAGCACGCTATGGCCCGCTGACCTGCGTGAATACCGGGCTGCCCGCCGAGTCCGGTAGGGAAAACCGGGGTCCGCTGTGGTGATCCACACGACCGGGATGCGGATGCGCGCGAAACGTTCCCCGATGTCAGACGCGTATGCCACACTCGGTCGCCGAACGGCTACGACGTGAACAGGGGAGGTTCGCGTGTCGAACCCTGAGCAGCTCTTCGCTGATTTCGAGGCCAAGCTGGCCGACGCGCAGCGGAAGGCGAATCAGATGCGCACCGAGATCGAAAGCGTCTCGGTGTCCGAACGCAGCAAGGACGGCCAGATCTCGGTCAAGGTCAACCACGCGGGGAACCTCGTGGGCCTGGAGATCGGTCCTTCGGTGCGCGACAACCCCGCGCTCGCGCAGGAGATCCTCCGCGTCGTCCAAAGCGCCCAGAGCAAACTGGCCGCCGCGATGCAGACCGGCGTCCCGTCCATCGCGGGCACCGAGACGATGAACGAGCTGGTCAACCAGCTGCACAACGAATACCCGGAACCCGAGCCGACCGGTTTCGTCGAAGGCGGCCACCGGGAGCCGGACGAGGACGACCGCTTCGTCGCCGAAGACGAACTCGACACGCCTCCTCCGCCTGCCCCCAAGCCGCCCGCACCCCCGGCTCCTCCCGCGCCGCCGCGTGCCGCGCGTCGGCAGCAGACGGACCACGAGGACGACTACTTCACCGGCGGCGACTTCCTGCGCTGAGCGGGTTCTTGAGGGAGGGAAAGCATGGGGCAGCCGCAGGCAGGTCAGGGTTTCGACGTCAACCCGGACCAGATCGACGAACACGCCAAACAAGTGGAGCAGACGCACGAGCATTTGCGGACCGCGCTCGACGCGGACAGAGATCGTGTGGACATGTTGGCCTTCGGACTGATCGGCAACATGTGCGGGATGCCGTTGATCTGCAACAACCTTTCGGAGAACGTGCGCGAGGCTCTGCAGTCCGCGATCTCGGCAGGCGAGCACCACGTCGCCGCGGTGCGGAAGTGGGCCGAGGTACGCCGGGTGACCGACCAGGACGCGGTGGATCTTCTGAAGCGGGCAGAGCAGGTGGAACGTGGCTGAGAACGACGTCCTCGAGAGCGCCAAGAACGAAACGGACGCCGAGAAGTACAAGGTGGACAACGCGCTGGAAGGCGCGGGCGCGATCCAGGATCTGGCGGGCGGTGTCGAAAAGCTCGCGAACGGTGATTGGACGGAGGGACTCCTCAGCCTGGCGGGAGCGGTCCCGGATATCGTCGATGTGATCAAGAACCCGCTGGAAACCCTGATGAGCTGGGGTTTCGGTTGGATCATCGAGCACGTCGACTTCTTGAAGGAACCTTTGAACTGGGTTTCCGGCGACCAGGACGCACTTGATCTCGAGGTGCAGAAATGGCTGGAGGTCGGCAAGTACGTCAAGACGACGGCCGAAGAGTTGACCGATGAGGTGCAAAAGAACTGCATGGATTGGTCGGGCGCCGGAGCCGACGCGTACCGCGCCTATGTGCAAAAGCAGCTCAACGGGTACCGGGAAATCGTACGGCTTGCCGAGCGCGCCGGGAACATCATCAACATCTGCAAGACAGTGCTCTCAGTGGTGCGAACAATTATTCGCGACCTGATCACCGACACCCTGGCGAAGATCGTCATGATCATCGCCAGGTATCCGCCGCCTGCCTACCCTGCCGCTTTGGCGGCGGAGGGCGTTCCCTTCGCGATCGAAAAAAGCACCGAAGCCATGACATGGGCCGAGAAGCTGATGCGCGTCCTCATGCGCGCGAAGTCCATGTTGATGGACTTCTACAAGAACGTCGGCGACCTCCTCAAGAAGGGCGACGTGTTCGAAGGCGCGGGCATGGGCGCTTTCTGGGAGGTGGCGAAAGAAGCGGGGAAGACGGCCGTCAAAGAGGTGGTCAAGAGCGCGTCGGAGGACAAGGCGCGCGACCGGCGAGAGACCACCATCGACGCCACTGGTGAACCGAAGCCGCCAGAGAAGGCGAACGGAGCAGTCGGCTCCAGGCGCACTGCCGAGCCGGAGCCGATTTTCGAGCAACCTGGCACGCAACGGATATCCGGGTCGATCCAGTGAGTAACGGCCTTCTGATAACCGGGTACGAAGCAGTTCCCACTGTGACGCGCAGATCCCCGTGGAAGGTGGCCGGCGTCGCCGTAGGTGTGCTCGTCTACGCGCTGATCTGCTGGACCCTGATCGGCCGCGGGATGGTGTCCCACGGTGAAGAGGAAACGGGCGGGTCGGCCGATATGGCGACGGTGAAGACTTGCGAGGAGATAGGGCCGCTGAGCATCGCCGGGATCGGCTACTACTGGGTTTGCGACATCGAGGTTCGCCCGTATTCATCCCGGTCCAGTGAGAAAGTGGTGGCGGCACGGTCGTTCCCTGACGAGCTGACACCGGCCGATATCGGTAAGTCGGTCCGCGTCAAAGAACTCGGAAGGTACTACGCCCGGGATTTCAAGAGCGACCTTCCGTGGTGGAGCGTCGTACCTCCGGTCGTCGGGGTCGTGGGGTTGGGCCTGTTCGCCCACTGGCGACGGAACAAGCGTTTCCGGAAACCTGTCGATGAGCAGCCTGCGGCGACCCCACTTTCGCTCTCGTCAGTTCGTCCGCTGGGTGGCGTGGCGGCTCCTGAGGGCCTTCCTGTGACGGCCTCGAGGACGGTCACGCCCAACGATTGGTCGTCCGCCAAGTTCTGGCGCATTTGCGGGTTGCTCTTCGTTGTCGCCGTCATTTCCGGGATCGTGGGCTTCACCGCGGGACGCGGAACGGAACTCCGCGAAGCGACTCTCACGATCGCGGCGATCGGAGTCCTCTCTCCCGCCTGGCTGTGGTTCTGCACGCCAGCGCGATGGAAAAAGGCGAACTGGTGCACCACGTTCACTGTGTCGGTCGAAGGAATCCGCTGGTTCCGTCGCGACAAGGCGACCTTCGAGGTCGGCTGGGAAGACCTCCGCGAGCTTCGCTTGACCACCGTCACCGATGGCAGACGCACCTTGCGGATGATCGACTTCTTCCCCTTCGACGAGGATTTCGCGAAGCGTCATCGAACACTGAAAGGGCTCTGGGAAATCGGGGCGAACCTCGACGGGCGTCCGCTGCCGCCGGTAGTGAACGGCTACCGGATTCCTGAGGCGTTCAGTGACGCCGCGTTCGCCGAGATCCGGGCCGCGATGACGATGATCCGGCCGGACCGGCTGAGCGAGTACCGGGGAATCCCGCAGAACGCGGTTGCGTCCTGAGTGCGGCTCCCGCCAGAACAAAGCCGGGGCGCCGCCGGCGCCGATCACTCGGGGGGCTACGTGATCGACGCCGGCGACCCGATGCCCTGATCTCGGCCATCGCCGGGATCGGGGCAACGTCACCGCGTGAACGCGGCAACGCATCTGAAGAGCGGGGGTTGTCGCCGAAGTGACGTCCGAGGGAGGGTTATCCCCCGAAAGAGTGACGGCGTTCCGCTGCTCGCCTGATTGTCGCACCAGGCGCCGGGAAAGTTACAAAGTTCTTCACATCTACGTCAACGGACGGGACATGACCGGACAACAGCTGGTCATGGGATGGTTTCCTCCATGACTTCTCAGGTACTGGTCATCGGTTCCGCCAACGCCGATCTTGTCGTCCCGGTCGACCGGCGACCGGGGGGTGGCGAAACCGTACTCGGTGGCGACACGATCTTGTCGCCGGGTGGCAAAGGCGCCAATACGGCGGTCGCCGCGGCCCGGCTCGGGGCCGATGTCGCGTTGCTCGGCGCGGTCGGCGACGACCCGTACGGCGAGCTGCTCAAGCGGTCGCTGGCCGAGTCCGGTGTCGACACGACGCCGTTGCGCACCAGCGAGCGTCCAACCGGGATCGCGTACATCACGGTCACGCCCGACGGCGAGAACTCGATCCTCGTCTCGCCCGGCGCCAACTCCGCTTTGCGGCCCGAGGACGTCGATCTCGACGGTGCCGAGATCGTCGTGCTGTCGTTGGAGATTCCCCTCGAAACCGTCGAGCACGCGGTGGCGAAGGCGGCCGAGGCCGGGGTCCGGACGCTGCTGAACCTGTCGCCGGCGGCCGAGCTTTCCGCGAAGACGCTCCAGAATCTCGACGTCCTGCTGGTCAACGAGCACGAGGCCGCCTTCCTTCTCGGCGGTGAGGCCGATTTCCCGAAGTTGCTCGACCTCGGGCCGAAGGCCGCTGTCGTGACGCTCGGGGCGAAGGGGGCGGCGGTGGTGACCGCGGATGGCGTGCTCGAGGTGTCCTCGCCGAAGGTCGAGGCCGTCGACACGACGGGGGCCGGGGACGCCTTCGCCGGTGCGCTCGCCACGTCGCTCGCGAAGGGCGAGGAGCTGGCCGACGCGGCGCGCCGGGCGGTGAAGGTCGCGGCGATCACCGTGACCCGCCAGGGCGCGCAGCCTTCCTACCCGACGGCGTCCGAACTGGAATGATGTCTTCTTCTGTGTTGTGCTGGTGGTATGAGCCAGGTCACGCCCTCCATGAGATATGGTCTAGACCATGCCGTCTGAGTCACTGACCGGGGTCGCCGTCAGTCCCGGCCGCGCGAGCGGTCCCGTCGTCCGAGTCGCCGAACCCCTCGGCGAACCCGCGAGCACGCCGGCACCGGCCGATCCCGCCGCCGAGGCCGCCCGGATCGACCCGGCGGCCCAGATCGTGGCGGCCCGGCTCGAGAAGCTGGCCGAGACCGCGACCGGCGAGGCCGCGACGATTCTCATCACCACCGCGGCCATGGCGGCCGACCCGGCTCTCGTCTCCTCGGCGGAGGCGCTGGTCAAGACCGAGAACCTGCCCGCGCCGCGTGCGGTGCACCAGGCGGCGGAGAAATTCGCCGACGCGCTCGCGGCCGCCGGTGGCTACATGGCCGAGCGGGCCCGTGACGTGCGCGATGTGCGGGACAGGCTGGTCGCCGAACTGCTCGGGATCGCGCCTCCGGGTGTCCCCGACCTGGAGTCGCCGAGCGTCCTCGTGGCGCGGGACCTCGCTCCCGCCGACACCGCCGGCCTCGACCCCGACAAGGTGCTCGCGCTCGTCACCGAAGAGGGCGGCCCCACCAGCCACACCGCGATCCTCGCTCGCGCGCTCGGCATTCCCGCCGTGGTCGCCGTGCGCGGGATCCTCGCTCTCGACGCGCAAGCGCTTGCGGTGGACGGTGACACCGGCGTGGTCACACTCGCGGATCCGAACGCCGCCGTCGTCACGGCCGCCAAGACCGGCGCGATCGACTGGGACGGCACCGGCGCCACCGCCGACGGCCACCGCGTGAAGGTGCTCGGCAACGTCGGTTCCGCCACCGACGCCCAGGCCGCGGCCGAAGCGGGGGCCGAAGGCGTCGGCCTCTTCCGCACCGAGTTCTGCTACCTCGACGCCTCCGCCGAACCGACCGTCGAAGAGCAGCGCAAGGCCTACACCGCCGTGCTCTCGCCGTTCCGCGGCAAGCCGGTCATCGTTCGGACCCTCGACGCCGGTGCCGACAAGCCCCTCGCCTTCCTGGAGCCCGAGGTCGAGCCCAACCCGGCTCTCGGCGTACGCGGGCTTCGCGTCGCGTTCGACCGGCCCGAGATCCTCGACCGCCAGCTCGAAGCCATCGCGGGGGCCGCACAGGACTCCGGCGCCGAGGTTTCGGTGATGGCGCCGATGGTCGCCACCGTCGCCGAGGCCGCCTGGTTCGCCGAGCGCGTCCGGGCCGCCGGAATCGCCCGCGCGGGCGTGATGATCGAGATCCCGGCCGCCGCGTTGACCGCCCGCGAGATCCTCGACGCGGTCGACTTCGTCTCCGTCGGCACCAACGACCTCGCGCAGTACATTTTCGCCGCCGATCGTCAGCTCGGCGCCGTCGCCAAGCTCAACGATCCCTGGCAGCCCGGCCTGCTGCGCCTGCTCAAGGTCATCGGCCAGGCCGCCAAGGACACCGGCAAACCCGCGGGTGTCTGCGGTGAGGCCGCCGCCGATCCGCGGCTCGCGCTGGTACTGGCCGGGCTCGGCCTGACCAGCCTGTCGATGAACGCGCCCGCCGTCCGCGCGGTCGGCGCGAGCCTGGCGGCCACGACGCTGGCCGAATGCGAAGCGCTCGCCGAGGCGGTCCTGGCCACGGCGGATCCGGTCGAGGCCAGGGCGGCCGCGGCCGGGAAGCGATAGCAAAGGTCCCTTGCTCCCGCCGTGCTGAACTCGGTCGGCCAGGCCGCGGGCATGTTCGCGGTCACCAACGTCGACGACCTCGTGCTGCTCGCGCTCTTCTTCGGCCGCGCCGCCGGACGCGGAGGCGCGGCGAGGGTGGTGGCCGGGCAGTACCTCGGGTTCGCCGGGATCCTCGCCGTTTCGCTCGCCGGGGCGTTCGGTGCCGGTCTGCTGCCGGACGCCGTCCTCCCCTGGCTCGGGGTGGTGCCGCTGCTGCTCGGTCTCCGCGCTGCGTGGCGCGTCTGGCGTGAACGCGGCACGGACGACGAAGAGCGCGAGGTCGGTCCCGGCGTCCTCGCCGTGGCGGGGGTGACCTTCGCCAACGGCGGCGACAACATCGGCGTCTACGTTCCCGTGTTCGCCAACACCGGCACCGGCGAGCTGATCGTGTACGCCGCCGTGTTCCTCGCACTCGTGGCGGTCTGGTGCGCGGCGGGCCGGTATTTCGCCGGTCGTCCCGTGATCGCCCGGGCCCTGGCGCGCTGGGGTCACCTGCTCCTGCCGGTCGTCCTCGTCGGCATCGGCGTGCTGATCCTCACCGGGGTCTGAAAAAGATCCCGGGGGGCATGTCGAAATCCGGTCCACGGGTTCGACGCAGTGGTGAAGGCAGCCACTGCGAAGAAAGGACCGGACCATGACGACCACCATGACCCCGACGCGGGCGGGACGCCGGGAGTGGGTCGGGCTGGCCGTGCTGGCCCTGCCCACCTTCCTGGTCTCCCTCGACGTCTTCGTGCTGATCCTCGCGCTGCCGAAGCTCAGCCAGAGCCTCGGCGCCGACAGCACCCAGCAGCTGTGGATCATGGACGTCTACGGCTTCATGATCGCCGGGTTCATGGTCACCATGGGCACCCTCGGCGACCGCATCGGCCGCCGGAGGCTGCTGCTCGTCGGCGCTACGGCGTTCGGCCTGGCGTCCGTGCTGGCGGCGTTCTCGACCAGCGCGCTGATGCTCATCGCCGCCCGCGCGGTCCTCGGGATCGCCGGCGCGACACTCGCGCCCTCGACCCTCGCCCTGATCAGCAACCTCTTCCTCGACAGCCGCCAGCGTTCGCTCGCGATCGGGATCTGGGCGGGCTGCTTCACCGTCGGCGCGATCGTCGGCCCCATGGTCGGCGGCGTGCTGCTGGAGCACTTCTGGTGGGGTTCGGTGTTCCTGCTCGGCGTCCCCGCGATGGTCCTGCTGCTCGTCGTCGGACCCAAGCTCCTGCCCGAGTACCGCAACGAGAACGCGGGCCGCATCGATCTGACGAGTGTCGTGCTTTCGCTGGTCACGATCCTTCCCGCGGTCTACGGCATCAAGGAACTCGCCCGTGAAGGCGTGCACGTGGTCCCGGTGGCCTCGCTCTTGATCGGCCTCGGCTTCGGCGTGGTCTTCGTGCGCCGTCAGCGGACGCTCGCCGACCCGCTGATCGACCTGAAGCTCTTCCGCAGCCGCGCGTTCACGACGGCGCTCGGCGGGATGTGCGCGTTCACCATGCTCGGTGGCACGACGATGCTGTTCGTCGCGCAGTTCTTCCAGATCGTCCTGGAGCTTTCACCGGTCGGCGCCGCGCTGGCCTTGCTGCCGGGCATGCTCGCGTCGACCGTCAGCTTCCTGACCGCACCGATCCTCGCCCGCCGCTTCCGTCCCGCGACCCTGATCGCGGGCGGGCTGGCAGGCGCGATCGCCGGATTCCTGCTGCTGACGCAGGTCGAGGCGGGTGCCGGTCCGGTGATCCCGTCGATCGCCTTCGCCATCACCTGCCTGTGCGGCGGCCCGCTGATCACCCTGGGCACGGATCTGGTCGTCGGTTCCGTGCCGCCGGAGAAGGCCGGTTCGGCGGCCTCGTTGTCGCAGACCGGCAACGAGTTCGGCTACGCGCTGGGCATCGCGACCGTCGGGACGCTGGGCAACGCCGTCACCCAGGCCCAGCTCGCCGACGCGGTCCCCGCGCACGACGCTTTCGCCAGCGGGATGCACGCGGTGTCCGGGCTGGCCGCGCTGGTGCTGGCCGGGATCGCGTACTTCGTGCTCAGGCACCTGCGGCACGTGCGCCCGGTCGGGGCCTAACCGAAGAACCCGCGCCGCGGGTACTTGATGATCAGCGCGCCCCCGTGCACGCGCCCGGTGATGACGAACCGGGGCGTGCCGGGGCGGCCGTTCGAGCGGGTCCGGTCGTCGAAGCTGCCGAATTTGATGTCGGTGATCGAGTTCGTGTCGACGGCGCCGCTCTCGGGGATGGTGATCTCCACCGAACCCCATTTGACCTGCAGTTCGATGTACACCACCGGATGCTGGATCTCGGCCTGGGAGAAGTCCAGTTTCGTGGCGCCGTACTTGTTCCGGACCACCATCGACTCCGGGACCAGCCAGTTCCCGTTGCGCTGCAACGCCGAGTACTTGCCGTTGAGTTCCATGACCTGCCCGGACGCCCCGTAGCCAAACGGCTGCCGCGGCGGGGCCCACGGATTCTGCTGCTGACGCGGAATCATCGCCGCTTCGGGATGCGTCAGACCGGGCAGATCCGTGAGCACCGCGTTCAGCTCACCGCGGGTCTTGGACGCGAGGGCGCGGTCGGTCCGCTCGGTGAACTCGTCGAGATTCAGCATCCCGAGGCCGATCGCCTTCTGCAGCACCTCGACGACGTGCTCGCGTTCCGCGTCCGAGACCCGGATGTCCCGTCCGCTCAACGGCTTGGTCTCGGTCGTCGACTGCTCTTCCTCGCCCATGCCTGGAATGGTAGAACCGGATCTCACCCGCGAGATCGGGGAAATACCCTGAACAGACCCGCATTTCACCCCGGTGCCGCCCTGGTGGCGGCGGTCCTTCTGCTGGCCGGTTGTACCGTCGACGCCCAGCCTCCGCAGCCCCCTCCTCAGCCGACGACCCCGCCGCCGTCGCGGATCCAAGGCGAACCGGTGGACTTCGCGGGTTTCCGGCTCGTCATGTCGACTTCTCCGGCTTCGGTGCTCGATCCCGCGACCGGCGCCACCACTCCGCTCCCGGGCGCTCCCGGCGGGGACAGGGTCAACGAAGTCCTCCGCGTCGGCAAGTTCCCGGTCGTGCTGTCGGCCGCCCGCTGCGGGCCCTCGTGCCTGGATCCGTCCGAAGTGTTCGTCTACGGGGATCCGAAGAATCAGCCGTGGCGGCTGGGTAAAGCGCGCAGTGTCGCCCCGTCCGTCGACGAAACCGGCGTCTGGCTGATCCGCGACGACGGCAACGACCTGTGCCGCCTCCAGTACGTGTCCCTGCTCGGCGCCGAACGCGACCGCGGCCGTCCGGCGAGCTGCACGACAGCCGTCCGGAAAGAGGTACCGAAGGGCCTGCTGATCACGGTGAACAGTGGGACGGCCAGTGCCGAGGACGTGCTGATCGATCCCGCCACCGGCCGCGCCGTGCACCAGTTCCCCCGGGTTCTGGCGATCACCAAGGACCGGCTGCTGCTCGCCGAGCTGACCAAGTTCTCCGTGCTCGACCTGCGCAACGATCAGCGCACGCCGGTCGAACGGCCGGTGGCCAACGGCACGCCGGGCCCGGTGGTGCCGAGCCGCGACGGCTACAAGGTCGCCGTGCTGTTCGGCGATCCCGCCTGGGCGGGGACGGCGACGCAGGCCGCCGACGTCTGGGTGCTCGCCCTCGACACGCTGACCTGGACGCACGCGCCCGCGATGCCGATCGCGACCCCGCTCAAGCAGGTCGCGATCGAATGGACCGAGGACGACGCCCTGGTGCTCACCACCGACGTCGTCGCGAGCTGGCGCCTCGATCGTCCACAGTGGACCGTCGTGAAGACGCCCTTGCCCGCTGAACGGAGCAGTCAGGTGGTGACCATCCCGCAGGGCTAGCTATTCCTCGTCGAGCCCGTGCTCGATGGCGTAGCGGGCGAGTTCGACGCGGTTGTGCAGCTGGAGTTTCCGCAGCGTCGACTGGACGTGGTTCTCCACCGTCCGGTGCGAGAGCACGAGTTTCTCGGCGATCTGCCGCGCCGTCATCCCCTTCGCGACCAGGCGCAGCACGTCGGTCTCGCGTTCGGTCAGCCGCGGCGGGGCGGGCCCGTCGTCCGGCGCGTCGGCCATGCGGCGGTATTCGCCGAGCACGAGCCCGGCGAGACCGGCGGTGAACACCGGATCCCCGGCGGCCGTCCGCTTGACCGCGTCCACCAGTTCGCTCGCCGAGGCCGATTTGACCAGGTAACCGGACGCCCCGGCCTTGACCGCTTCGAGGACGTCGCTGTGCTCGCCGCTCGCCGACAGCACCAGCACCTTGGTCGACGGCAGCTCCGCGGTGATCTCGCGGGTCGCGTCGACGCCCGACGTCTCCCCGAGGTTCAGGTCCATCAGCACGACGTCCGGCCGGACCGTGCGCGCGATCCGTACCGCGGCCGGCGCGTCCGGCGCGGTGGCCCGCACGTCGAAGCCGTGCTCGGTCAGGTCGCGGGCGACCCCGTCCCGCCACATCGGATGGTCGTCGACGACCATCACCGACACCTGAGGATCACCGGTCATCGCTTCCCCCTCGCCGCGACTGGCACCTTGACTTCCCATTCCGTGCCCTGGCCCGGTGCGGTGTCGAGGGCGACGCTGCCGCCCAGATCCCGCACGCGTCCCTTGATGGACTCCGCGATACCTAGATGTCCCTCGGCCGTCGCGCGTTCCACCACACCGGGCGCGATTCCGGGACCGTCGTCGCGAACGCTCACCACGACCTCGGTGCCGAGGTCCTCCAGCAGCACCCAGGCATGTGCTTCGGGACCGGCGTGCTTCTCCACGTTCAACAGTGCTTCGCGGGCCACCGCGACCAGTTCCGCGGTCACGTGCTCGGGCAGCTGGACCTCACCGGCGGGCGTCGAGACCTGCACCGACGGCGTCGCGAGCAACTGCAGCGCCGCCCGGAGGTCGGTGGTGCCGTTCTCGCTGGGCCGCGTCGGCTCGGTGGTGACCAGCGCCCGCAGCGCGATCTCCTGCTCACCGGCCAGTTTCGCCAGCTCGGCCGCCTCCCCGCCGAATTCGGCGCCGCGTTTGCGCACCCGCGCGAGCACCTGCAGGACGCTGTCGTGGATCGAGCGGGCGAGCCGTTCCCGTTCCGCCGTCGCGGCTTCCATGCGCAACGCCCTGGTCAGCGCGTCGGCCGAGCGGCGGGCCATGGTCGCGGCCAGCCCGATCACGAACCCGCTCGCGGTCAGCAGGAAGCCGTCCCGCGCGACGTCGACGTCGAACCGCCAGCGCACCAGCCCGGTCACCACCGAGACCACCAGCCCCGCGAGCACCCCGCCGAGCGCGCCGAACCGTGTCCCGGCGGCCGCGGGCGGGACCGCCGCCCACACCGTCGTGATGAGCGGGGTGTTGGCGTCGAACTGCGCCGTGGTCAGGATCCACGCCGAGGTGAACATGAGGACGACCGTCAGCGCGAGGTCGACGCCGACCAGCCACGGCCAGCGGCTCGACGGCCGCGCGTAGAACACGCTGCTGAGTACTGTCCACACCGTCATCACGCCGAACGCGGTCCACGCGAGCCACTGCTTCGCGTAGCCGTCGTAGTGGACGATGAACGAGCCCAGCGCGAAGAGCAGCGTCGTCACGCGAAGCACGATCACCCCGCGCCACAGCGGAGTGGCCGGGTCCCGCGTGCCCAGTGCCGACACGGCACGCCAGAGCGGGGTATCGGTCACGGCTTGGCTTCGACCTCTTCGTCCGGTGAACCCTGATCGTTCGGCTGCGCCGCCTGATCCCGCAGGACGTCGACCTCGGCGGGATCGGGATCGCGTTCGTGCAGCAGCGACCGGATACCGGCGTTCAGCACCGCGAGCAGCGGCACCGACAGCAGCGCGCCGGCGATCCCGGCGGCCACGAGACCGGCGGTGATCGCGAGCACCACCGCGAGCGGGTGCAGCTTGACCGCGCGGCCGAGCAGGATCGGCTGCAGCACATGGCTTTCCAGCTGCATGACGCCGATGACGATGGCCAGCACGATCAGCGCGCCGACGACGCCCTTCGTCACCAGCGCGATCAGCACGGCGACCGCGCCGGCGATCACGGCGCCGATGATCGGGATGAACGCGCCGAGGAAGACCAGCGTCGCCAGCGGGATCACCAGCGGCACGCCGACGATCGCCAGCCCGACGCCGATGCCGACCGCGTCGACCACGGCCACCGCCGCCGTCGCGCGCACGTAGCTGACCAGCGAGGCGAACCCGCGGCGCCCGGCGACGTCGACCCGGTTCCGAACGCGGCCGGGCACACCGAGGACGAGGAACTTCCAGATCTGTTCCCCGCCGGAGAGGAAGAAGATGAGGATGAACAGGGTCAGGATGAAGCCGGTGACGATCTCGCCGACGGTGCCCGCCGTGGTGAGCGCCGTGGTGGTGATCGACGCCTGGTTGTTCTGCAGGAAGCCGATCGCCTGGTTGATGAACTCCTGGATCTGCTCCTGGCGCAGGTGCAGCGGGCCGTCGATGAGCCACACCTTGATCTGGTTGAGGCTCTCCGTCAGCTGCTTCTGCAGTTCCGGCAGCCCGGAGGAGAACTGCGCGACGACGAACGTCAGCAGCCCGCCGAGTACCGCCAGCCCGGCGATCAGCACGATCCCGGCCGCCAGCCCGCGTGGGAACTTCAGCGCCGTCAGCTTGGAGACCGCCGGCGCGAGCAGCGCGGCGAGCAGCAGTGCGATCGACAACGGGATGACGACCACCGACAGGTAGCCGATCAGGAACACGATGACGTAGAGCGCGGCGATCACCACGATGAAACGCCACGACAACGCCGCGCCGATCCGCAGGCCGCGAGGGACCAGGCTGGTGACGTCTTCGGTGGACTCGGAGAGGAACGGGTTCGCCGGATCGAATTCCGGCCGCTTGCGCTGGGGCTCGCTCACCGGCTCACCGTATCGGTCCCGGGTGACGTTCTTGAGCATTCCGGGCGACGCGCCAGGGTCGGATTCCCCCGAAGCGACGCTTGACACACCGCCGATCGGTCGACTCGGAAGTAACCGGGCCCCGCCAGCGTCGATCACTGATCGTCATCGCGGGCCACACTCTGTGTTCTTCACACGATCGTGCCATCAAGGTGCTCCCAGGATGCGGGGGCCGCCCCCACTTTGCTTATGTCGGTGCCGCAACGACCGAAGCGAGAAGGAGACCGAGTGACGAACGCGGCGAAGAACGAGGGGCGGGGCGCGGCGCGCTTCGGCCGTCTCGCTTCGCGTGCGCTGTTCGTCTTCGGCGGCGCCGTCGCCGGTTCCGCCGCGGCCTGGTTCGTTTCCGGCGCCTCCGCTTCCGCCGACGTCGTCCCCTCCGCTCCGGTGGTCTCCACTCCCGGAACGAGCGTCACCCCGGTCACCGACGCAACCACGGCCGGTCTGACCGACGTGTCCCGCGGTACCTCGAAGTTCGCCGGCGAGGTGGCAGGCGCGATGTGCGGCGACCGCCACCAGGAAGCCACCACGTGGTCGATGCCGGGCGACGGCAAGCCCGCTCCCGCGAAGCACCACTGCGGCGACCTCCGTGCCGACGAGCACGAGGTCTCCACCCGCGTCAGCGACGCCGTCACCGATTTCGCCGACGACGTGGTGATCACCCCCACCGAGCGGACCCTCGGGGCTGTCGAGCACATCGTGCGCAAGCCGCAGGACACCCGCCAGGTGCTGGACGAGACCTTCGCCCCGTCGCCCGACTTCGGCCGCAAGGTCTGGGAACTCCTCGACCCGGCCGGACACGGCGACCTCATCCCGGAGATCCCGGTCGGCGGCGTTCCGCTCGACCAGCGGTCCCCGCTGGAGACCGGCGGCGCCGGCGAAGAGGTCACCGATTTCGCCCAGCTGGCCATGAGCCAGTTCCCCGCTTCCTCCGGGACCGTCCTCCCGATGCCGGCCTTCGTGCAGCAGCACGGTGCCTTCGTTCAGGTCGAGGACGCTCCGGCGCGCGACGGTCACCACGGTGACTTCCCGCGTCCGCTCACCCCGGCGCCGCTTCCCGTCGCGCCGTCCATCCCGACTGTCCCCGGCGGCGGCAACGCCCCCGGTGGTCACCTCGACGGCCTGACCTATGGCGTCCCCGCCTGGGTCGCCTCCGCCGTCGAGCGTTCCCTGGCCGGCACCACGCTGGCCGGTACGCGGTACATGCCGCTCACCCCGGGCTCGCAGCCCGGCGTCACTCCCGACTGAACACCTCCCTCCGCGGGGTAGCCGACGCGCCCTACGCCTCCCGATTCCGGGCTTGGCTTCGCGTCCGCTCCTGATCCCCGCGAAACGGCGGTGCGCTTTTGTGCGCCCGCAGTCGCTCCACCCCCCTCTGGTGCTTCCCGGCGATCTGTCGCGAGCACCTCCTTGAACCCGAAAGGGAACCCGAAATGAAGGAGAAAAACCCCATGCAATCCTGGGCAAAGCGCGGACTCCAGACCGCGTTGGTCACGGGTGGGTTGTTGATGCTGGGCACCGGCATCGCGTCGGCTGACGAACAGGTCAACCCCGACACCCCTGCCTCACCGCTCGACGCGAACGTCACCGTTCCCATCGAGATCGACAACAACGCCATTGGCACGCCCCTCGGCCAGCTCGACGTCCCCGGCTACAAGGGTGAGGTCAGCACCAAGGCCGTCACCAAGCCGGTTTCCGAAGCGCTCGACGGCGTCACCTCGCCCGGCGGCAGCACCGACGGCATCGGTGGGGGGCTGCCCCAGCTCTCCAGCAAGGGCGCCGTTCCCGCGCCGCTGGCCGCCAAGGACTCGGCCCGTCAGGTCAGCGGTGGGCTGACCGGTGGTGGGTTCACCACCACGGACGACATCCTCAAGGGCAACAAGGTCGTGGGCGACGTCGTCGTCCCCATCCAGATCGTCGACAACGCCATCGGCGTGCTCGGCGACGCCGAGGTCGTTGGTGGGACGCACGACCAGACCTGGTCGCACAACCAGGACATCGAGACCACCGGTGAGGACTCCAGCCTCGCCGGGAACGTCGTGTCCCTCGACTGGGCGCTGCCCATCCAGATCGCCGGCAACGGCGGCGGGCTCGCCGGTGGCACCGGCCGCGTGGTCGGCGGCTCCGCCAGCCAGAGCACCACCGAGACCGGCAACATCACCACCGACGGCGAGGGCTCCGCCCTTTCCGGCAACGTGCTGGCCGGTCAGTTCGCCACCCCGGTCCAGGTCACCGGCAACGCCGCGTCCTGGATCATCGGCAACGGCAACAGCTCCGGCTACGAGGCCGAGACCGACGCCACCTCCGGCGGCTGGGTCGAGACCGACGGTGACGACAGCGCCCTCGGCGGCAACGTCGGCGCGGTGCCGATCGCCCTCCCGGTGAAGTTCAACGACAACGCGGCCGCCGCGTGGGGTTCGCTCGCGAACTCCAACAGCAGCTCGTCCGCGGACGCTCAGGCCGGCGACACCACGCCCGGCTGGAGCAACGTCCCCAGCTACGTCCAGACCTCCGGCGAGGACTCGGCCGTCGCGGGTAACGCGATCGTGCCGCAGACCGCGGACGTCGTGAACGTCGGCGGCGTGGCCGCCAGCTGGATCGGCCTCGCGAACACCGGCAAGGACGGCGGCACCAGCCAGTCCAGCGTCGTCGACGCCGGTGGCTTCGTCAGCTCCGAGGGCGACGGCTCCGCGGGTGGCGGCAACATCGTCGACCCGGCCGTGGCCGCCCCGGTCGAGGTGACCTGCATCGCGGGCACCTACATCGGCAACGTCTCCGCCACGTCGTGCGAGAACACCGTCGACGCCAACGCGGGCAACGGCAGCCACACCACCGGTGAGGACTCCACCCTCGCCGGGAACATCGTCAACACCCAGGCCGCGCTGGCCCCCGAGGTCTACGGCGTCGGTGGCTCGCACATCGGCCAGGCCGTCGCCGAGGCGACCGAGACGAAGACCGTGACCGCCGGCGGGTACGACGGCACCACGGGCGACGACTCGTCCGGTTCGGGCAACGTCGTCCAGGTCCCGGTCGCGGGCCCGGTCGAGATCTTCGGTGTCGGTGGCTCCTTCATCGGCCAGGGCTCCGGCTCGGCCGACGAGACCAAGGTCATCTCCGGTGGCGGCGGTGGGAACACCAACGACGACAACGGTTTCCTGAGCTCCAACCTGGGCACCGTGCCGGTTTCGCTGCCGGTGCAGGCGTTCGGGATCGGTGGCGCGTTCATCGGTCAGGGCCACGGTGCCGCCGACGGTGACACCACGTCCAACGCGGGCGGCGACGTCCACGCGACCGGTGACGGTGGCGCGGGCGCGGGCAACCTGGTCTACGGCCCGGTCTCCCTGCCGGTGCAGGCGCACAACTTCGCCGCGGTGCTGGGCGGAATCGCGTCGGGCGAGGGCTCGAACCTGACCGACTCGTCGGCCGGTGGCGACGCCACCGCCAACGGTGAGGAAGGCGCGCTCGCCGGGAACATCGTCCAGACGCCGATCGGTGGCGCCGTGCCGGTGACCGGCCTCGGTGTCGCGGGTGCGGGTATCGCCAAGGGCAACAGCATCAACGACGTCATGTCGGCGGCCGGCGGCGACGCCACCACCAACGGTGACAACGGTGCTGTCGCGGGCAACATCATCGGCGTGCAGGCGCTGCCGGTGGTGCCGATCACGCACGACGCCGTCTCGGCCGCGGGCATCGCGACCGCCGAAGGCTCCGACACCGTCGACGCCGCTTCGGGCGGGGACGTCGAGACCTCGGGCCTCGACGGATCGCTGTCGGGCGACATCCTCGACGTGCCGGTCGCGGTTGTCCCGGAGGTGTTCGGCGACGCCATCGCGGTGGCCGGCGGCGTCTCCAAGACGAACGCGGACAGCATGGTCACCGGCCAGGCCGGTGGCGACAGCATCACGGACGGCAGCGGAGAAGCCCTTTCCGGCTTCAACTTCCACCACCCGCTCGTGTTCGTGATCCCGCTGAACGAGCTCGAAATCCCGGTGCTGGCCATCGCGGAGGAGAACTCGGAAGACTCCACCGTGATCAACGGCGAGGAGTTCACCCGGGCCTTCACCGACTCGGTCGGTTCGGAAATGCCGATCAACGCGCTGCCCGCGCTGCCCTTCGGTGCGGCCGCCCTGCCCGCGGCTCCCGCGGTGCCGTCGCTGAACGGTGCCGGCGCCCTGCCGACCACCCCGGCGCTCGGTGGCGCTCGCGCCGACGGCCCCCAGGTCGGCACCCTGCCGGTGCAGCTGGCCGGACTGACCGCGCTGAAGCAGCTGGGGACCATCCCGGCTCAGCTGCCGAAGTCCGACCTGCCCGAGCTGCCCGGAACCCCGGCTCTGCCCGGTATCCCGGCGCTGCCGAAGGCTCCGTCGCTGCCCGGTGACACCGCTCGTGCGGACGCTCCGAAGCTCGCGCAGCTTCCGGCGCTGCCCACCGCCGGTGCCCTGCCGGTCGGTCAGCTGCCCGCACTGGGCAAGCTGCCGATGGACCTGCCCGCCGCGGGCAACCTCCCGATCGGCCAGCTGCCGTCCGCCGGCAAGCTGCCGGTGCAGCTTCCCACCTCGGGCACCCTGCCCGCGGTGAGCGGCACCCCGGCGCTGCCGACCGCGCAGGTTCCGGCTCTGGCGAACGTCGACTCGTCGCCGCTGAGCATGTTCCAGCGTTTCGTGGGCACCCTGACCGGCAAGAAGTTCCACACCATGTGAACCTGCCAGTCGGCTGACGCCACTGTTTGACACGAAGCGGGCCCGGGAGACTCTCCCGGGCCCGCTTCCTTTCGTTCGAGGGTGCCTTCAGCTCCCGGGGGTGAACAGCGCGTCCTGAGCCGCGCCCATCGCGGTCAGCACCGCGCCTTCCAGTACGGCGCTTCCGCCGACGGTCCCCGCCCGGACCTCGGTCCGCAGCGGCGAGATCTCCGCGAGCCGCCTGCTCACCCGGTCCGCGAGCACGTCGCCGCCAGCCCGGCCGACTTCGCCGCCGAGCACGACACAGCCCGGGTCCAGCACCGCCGTGACCGCGGCCGAACCGATCGCGATCCGCTCCGCGACGATGTCCAGGAACTCCTCGGCACCAGCGTCGATCGCGTACCCGACAGCCGCCGCGGCCGCTTCGGCGTCGTCGGCGGGCGAAGCCGGGATGCCGTGCGCGCGGGCCAATTCGCAGAGCGCGGCACTGCCCGCGAGGGTGTGGAAGCCGCCGTCGCAGTCCGTCGCCGTCGGGAGCCTGCCGGGTCCGAGCATCGGCAGGAACCCGATCTCACCCGCGCCGCCCGAAGCGCCCCGGCGCAGCGAGCCGTCGAGAACGACGGCCGCGCCGACGCCGTAACCGAGCCACAGCAGGACGAACGTGTCCCGGTCGCGGGCGGCGCCCAGCCGTTGTTCGGCCGCGGCGGCGAGGTTGACCTCGTTCTCCAGCAGGACCGGGATACCCAGCCGCCGCCGGAGTTCGACGACGAGTTTCCCGTGCCACGCGGGCAATCCCCCGGCGGGCCGGAGTCCGCCGGTCGCCGGGTCGACCAGGCCGGGGGCGCCGACGGCGATCGTGTGCAGCTCGTTCGCGCCCGCTTCGGCGGTGGTGGTTTCGAGCAGGGTGATCGCGCGCTCGACGGCCAGTTCGGTGTCGACGTCCAGGTCGAACGGCAGGGAGGCCTCCGCGCGCGTGCGTCCCAGCAGGTCCGCGACCGAAACGGCCATGCCGTGCGTGCGGACGTCGAGGCCGGCGAGGTACGCGCGTTCGGCGACGATGCCGTACAGCTTCGCGTTCGGCCCGCGGCGTTCGGCGCCCGCTTCACCGACGATCGCGATCAGTCCGGCGTCCTGCAGGCGTTCGACGAGGTCGGCGACGGTCGGCCGGGAAAGCCCGGTCGAGGTCTTGAGCTGTGCGGCCGTCAGTGGACCCTCGCGCTGGAGCAGGTCCAGGGCCAGCCGGTCGTTGATGGCCCGCGCGGTGCTCGGGGAGGCGGACGGCGTCCGAATGACACTCACCGGCAGATCCTCCCAGAATTAATTATCAGGTTCCCTTCCTGATAGTTTACGCTGGTCCTCATCGGTTGTCTCGTGGACCTTGGGGGCCCAGTGAGTAATGCAGTGGAAACCGTCGGCGGGCCGACTCGCCGGGTGCGGCAAGCCCGGGTTGCCATCGCCGCCATCTTCGCCGTGCACGGCGCCGTGACCGGCAGTTTCGCCACCCGGATCCCGTGGATCCAGGAGCATGCGGGGATCAGCGCGGGCCAGCTCGGCCTCGCGCTCGCCTTCCCCGCCATCGGCGCCTCGCTCACCATGCCGCTCGCCGCGCGGATCGGGCATCGGCTCGGCGGCAGGCAGGGCATGCGGCTGCTGCTCGCGTACTGGACGCTCGCCCTGATCCTGCCGTCACTGGCGGGAAACCTCTTCACCCTGTGCGTGGCGCTGTTCTTCTTCGGTACCGCGGCGGGCACCTCGGACGTCCTGATGAACGCGCTCGGTGTCGACGTCGAGGAGAAGATGGGCAAGTCGGTGATGTCGGGCCTGCACGGCCTGTGGACCACGGGCGCGCTCGTCGGATCCGCCGCCGGAGCGCTCGCCGCGCACGCCGCGCTGGACGCCAGGGTGCATCTGGCGATCGCGTCCGCCGTGCTCACCGTCGCCGGAGCGTTGCTCTGCCAGGGTGTCCTCGACGTCCGCAGCGCACCCGACGAGCACCCGCCACCGCGGTTCGCGCTGCCGCCGAAGTCCGCCGTGATCATCGGTGCCGTGGCGTTCTGCGCGGTCTTCGCCGAAGGGGCGAGCCTCGACTGGTCGGCCGTCTACCTGCGTGACGTCCTCGGTACCTCGCCCGGTATCGCCGCCGCGTCGACCACCGCGTTCACCTGCACGATGGCGGTGGCCCGGCTTTGCGGCGACGCGCTGGTGAGGCGCTTCGGCTCGGTCAAAACGGTTCGCGCGGGCGGCGCCTTCGCGACGGCCGGCGGCCTGCTGGTGGTCCTGGCCGCGCATCCGGTGATGGCGATGGCCGGTTTCGCGTTGATCGGGCTCGGCGTCTCCGTCGTCGTGCCGCTCGCCTTCGCGGCGGCCGGACGCAGCGGGCCGACGCCGAGCCAGTCGATCGCGGGCGTCGCGACCATCACCTACTCCTCCGGGCTCGTCGCGCCGTCGCTGATCGGCGGGATCGCCGACCTGACGTCGCTGACGGTGTCCTTCGGGCTGGTCACGCTGCTGGCGATCGGCCTCGTGGCGGGCGCAGGGGTGCTCCGCTCCCGCTAGCCGAACTGGAGGGAGCGCTTGGCGAGGCCGTACCAGTAGCCGTCGATGACGGTCTCGCCTTTCCCCTCCGAAGAGCTGGCGCCGAGCGAAACGAACAGCGGCGCGAAGTGCTCGATCCTGGGGTGCGCGATCGCCGCGGCGGGCGCCTTGTGCTGGAAGTCCAGCAACGCGTCGAGGTCGCCAGCACGCAGGGTTTCCGCACCCCAGTGGTCGAACTCGCTCGACCACGACGGCGGCGCGCCGTCGGTGCCGTCGGTCTGGCGCAGCGCGCTCAGGTTGTGGGTGAAGAAGCCGCTGCCGATGATCAGCACGCCCTCGTCACGCAGTGGCGCGAGCTTGCGGCCGAGGTCGAACAGTTCGCGCGGGTCCAGCGACGGCATGGACACCTGGAGCACGGGGATGTCGGCGTCCGGGTACATCTCCACGAGCGGGACGTACGCGCCGTGATCGAGGCCGCGGTCGGGCGCGTCGTGGACCGGCGTCTGCGTCGAACGCAGGAGTTTCCGCACCTTGTCCGCGAGTTCGGGAGCGCCGGGTGCGGCGTATTCCACCTGGTAGTAGCGATCCGGGAAGCCCCAGAAGTCGTAGACCAGTGGCACCGTGGTGGTGGCGCCGAGGGTCAGCGGCGCCTCTTCCCAGTGCGCGGAAACGACGAGGATCGCCTTCGGCTTTTCGAGGTCCGCCGACCAGCCGGCGAGCTGGCGGGTCCAGGTGGCGTCGTCGGCGAGCGGCGGCGCGCCGTGGCTGAGGTAGAGCACCGGGGTCATGTCAGCTCCAGGTGTTTGAACTTTCAACTAATACGATAGACGACGCCGCCGCGTCCCGCCTTATTCCCGCGCCAGGTTCGCCGCCATCCGTTCCAGCACGCCGACCGTCGTCCGGTACTCGTCGTCGCTGATGCCTTCGGTCGCGCGCGAGCGGAACTCGCCGACCTTGGTCTTCAGCCGGAGATATGTCTCCCGGCCGGGGGCGGTCAGGGCGCCGTCATCGTCGATCCAGCCGCGAGCGCGCAGGTCGGTGCCGCCCTCCCGCACTTCCCCGAAGGGGGACAGTGCCTCGTCGGGCGAGGCTCCGCTGTCGATCGTGTTCAGGATCTGCCAGTGGCGGCGTGTCAGCCCCTCGGTGGCGAGGACCCGATCAAAGGAGGATTCGAGAGCCTGGTGAAGGTGGGCGAACCAGAATCCGATGGGTTTCATGGATACTCCTCCATGTAGACGGCAACTACATGTAAAAGTACATTCAATTGAGGACGGGATGATGACGGACGCCGTGGCCGACGTGGAACGCGCGATGATCGCCATCCGGCGGAGCCAGGCGAGGCGCTCACTGTCGAAGCTCGCCCGCGACCGCGCCGAATCGATGCCGGACCAGGCGGTGCAAGGGCTGCTCGACGCCGTCGAAGCGGCCGAAGAGAGTGGCGAACCCGGCACCGTCACCAGCCTCGCGGCGGCCTTGACCATCGACCAGCCGCGCGCGAGCCGCCTGGTCGCGCGGGCCGTCGACGGCGGTTTCCTCCGGCGTGAGGCGGATCAGCGTGACGGTCGCCGCGCCGTCTTGGTCCTTACCGAAAGCGGCCGCGCCGAGGTGACGCGGATGCACGAGTTCCGTCGCTCGGTGTTCGCCGAGGCGATGGCCGATTGGCCGGACGAAGACCGCCGTGAGTTCGCCCGGCTGCTGACCTCGTTCGTCCGGAACTACGGCGCGCTCGGGCGCTAGCGGGCGAGCGGCGCCCGAGGGGAAAGGACCGAGGAGGACCGAAAGATCTTCGGTAGCCTCCTCGGCCGCTTCGTCGACGACCTCACCGCGCGGCTGGACGACGAGTAACCCGGTTCACTTACCGCAGAACACCGTCCGGACGAGCTTGGTCAGCGCCGCCGGATACGACGGGAGCGGGTCCTTCTCGGGATCGCCCGCGGTGATCGACGCCGTCAGCGTCTTGCCGCCGTCGGGCGTGCTGTACATCAGCGCCGCGTAGCCGTTGTTGCTGCCGTTGTGGTTGAGCACGGTGCCGACGCAGCCGGCGCCCAGGTCCTGCGAGAACTGCCCCAGACCGTAGAAGCCGTAAAGGCTTTCGCTGCCGGGGTGCGTCTTGCGCATCTCGGTCATCAGCCAGGCCGGGAGGAGCTTTCCGCTCTGCAGCGCGGAAAAGTAGGTCTGCAGATCCTTGGTCGTCGAGATCATGTCACCGGCGCTGGAGATCCAGGACGGGTTCTGGTGCGTGACGTCGATCGTCTTCCGTTGACCCGCGTCGTCGTACTGGTAGTAGGCGTGGGCATACGGCTGGGGCATCCCCGGCCACGCGCCCGGCGACAAGGTGTCACGCAGCTTGAGCGGCCGCAGGATCCGCCGGTCCAGCTCCTCGGCGAAGGGACGGCCGGTGAGCTTCTCGACCAGCAGCCTGGCCACCACGTAGTTGGTGTTGGAGTAGTCCCAGCGCGCGCCCGGCTCGAAGACCAGTGGCTTGGAGACGGCCAGCCGGACCAGTTCCTCCGGCCGGTAGGTGTGGAAGCGCTTGTCCACCCATTCCTTGCCCGCCCAAGGGATTCCGGGCGTCACCGTCCCGTCCGGGTTGTACTGGCCGGTGTGGTTGAACAGTCCGCTGGTGTGCTGCAGCAGCATCCGCACGGTGATCCGCGAGTCCAGCCCGAACTCGGGAAGGAACCCCGTCACCGGGGTGTCCAGGCCGATCCTGCCCTCGGCCACCAGCTGCAGCACGAGGGTCGCGGTGAAGTTCTTCGAAGTGCTGCCGACGCGGAAGTGGCCGTTCGTCGGCGGTTTCGCGGTCCCGCCCAGCTCGCGGACCCCGGCGCTGCCGGTCCATTCGCCCCGTTCGTCACGGACGCGGAGCTGCATCGCGCCGAACCCGGCGTCGACGAACTCCTGAAGGACTTGCCGCAGTTCCGGGCGATCCTGCCCGGCGGAGGCCGAGGGCACGGTCACACCTGTCAGCAGCGCGGCGGCCAGCGCGACGAGGCCGATCCGGCGGAAGGTCTTCGGTGTCTTGGTCATGGCGACCACGTTCGCGGGCCGCGCTGACACGGGACGGTCACGGCGCTGACACGCGGGCTCCGATGCCGTCGAGCAGGAAATCGAGGCCCATCCGGAAGGTCTCGTCGGCGGTCAGGTGGACGGCGTCGTGCACCACCGTGGCCAGGGCGGGGAGCTTCCCGGTGGCGAAGGACCGCTGCAGGTAGGGCCCGAGGGTGGCCTGCCAGCGCTTCTCGTCCAGCCCGGTGGCCCGCTCCGCGCGCCGCTCGGCGATCTCCCGGCGTACCGCGCCGATGGTGTACGCGTTGACCGCCGAGACCACCGGCATCGCGGAGTCCACGCCGATGTCGCCCAGCGCCGCCATCACGGACTCGGCGGTGGCCAGCGCGTTGGGCCCGAGCTGGGGGCGGCCGCCCAGAAGATCGGCGAGCCATTCGTGCCGGTGAACGGCGTGCCGCATGGCGTGGGCGAGCGAGGCCAGCACCTCTCGCCAGTCGTCCCCGGCTGGCCGGATCTCGGCGTGGGCGGCGTCGACCATCAGGTCGAGCAGCTCTTCCTTGCTCTCGATGTAGCCGTACAGCCGCATCGGGCCCACGTCCAGCGCGGTGGCGATCTTGCGCAGGGACACCGCGTCCAGGCCGTCCGCGTCGGCCAGCTCGATCGCCGCCCGCACGATCCGCTCCCGGCTCAGCGGGGCCAGAGCGGGTCGACTCGGCGGCTCCGGCCGCTCCCACACCACCATGCGGTGACAATACAACGCATCGTTCGATACAGTGTATTGACCAATACAGTGTATCGAGGGAGTGCGACATGACCATCGCCATCGTCGGAGCAGGGCCCGGAGGCCTGGCTCTCGCGCGGGTTCTGCACGTCAACGGCATCGACGCCGTCGTGTACGAGCGGGAAGCGTCGCGCGACGCCCGAGGTCAGGGCGGCATGCTCGACATCCACGCCGACACCGGGCAGCGGGCGCTGCGCGAAGCGGGTCTCTTCGACCGGTTCTCCGCGATCGCCCGTAGCGAAGGCCAGGACATGCGGCTGCTGGAGCCGGACGGCACGCTGCTGCTGCAGGAGGACACGCCCGACGACGCGCCGTTCGCGCGGCCCGAGATCGACCGGAGTGACCTGCGCGACCTGCTGCTGGACTCCCTCCCCGAGCACACGGTGCGCTGGGGGCACGCTTACGAATCAGCCGGAGACGGCGTGCTGCGCTTCGGCGACGGCGGCAGCGCGAAGTACGACCTGCTGGTCGGCGCCGACGGGGCGAACTCCCGGGTCCGCGCGCTGCTCACCGACGCCCGTCCGGCGCATCTCGGGCACAACCTCGTCGAACTTCGCATTCCCGACATCGACCGCACCCATCCCGACCTCGCGGCGATGGTCGGGCGCGGCACCTACTGGGCGCTCGGCGACGGGAAGTCCCTCGCGGCGCAGCGCAACGGCGACGGCACCGTGCGCGTGAGCCTCAGCTTCTACGGCACCGACGAGGAATGGTTCGCCACCAGCGGGATCCCGCTCGACGAGCCGGCGGCCGCCCGGGCGTGGCTGATCGAGCGGCTCAGCGGCTGGGACGCCCGGTTCACCGCGCTGATCGAGGCCTGCGACGACGTGGTCGTGCCGCGGTCGATCACCGCCCTGCCGGTCGGTCTGACCTGGCCCTCGGCCCCCGACGTCACCTTGATCGGCGACGCCGCGCACCTGATGCCGGCGGTCGGCGAAGGCGCCAACATGGCCCTGCTCGACGGCGCACTGCTCGGTCTCGCGCTGGCCGCGCGGCCGGACGACTTCCCCGCCGCCGTCAAGGCGTACGAACACGAGATGTTCGAACGCGCCGGTGCCGCCGCCCGGATGTCCGAGCGGGTCCACGATCTCCTGATGGCGCCGGACGCCGCGCGGAAGATGCTCGCGTTCTTCCAGCCGGACTGAAGAGCCCTTCAGCCCGCGCTGGTGGACACGCCGCTAGTCGTGTGACAGGTCGACGAACCGGCTGTAATGCAGCTGGTGCGCGACGGTGATCGTCGCCGTCGGCCCGGCACGGTGCTTGGCGATGATCAGGTCCGCCTCGCCCGCGCGCGGGTCGTCCCGCTCCCAGGCGTCGGGGCGGTTGACCAGGATGACGAGGTCGGCGTCCTGCTCCAGCGAGCCGGACTCACGGAGGTCGGACAGCATCGGGCGTTTGTCGGTCCGCTGTTCGGGACCACGGTTCAGCTGGCTGATCGCGATCACCGGGACCTCGATCTCCTTGGCCAGCAGCTTCATCTGCCGCGAGAACTCCGAGACCTCCTGCTGCCGGGACTCGACGCGCTTGCCCGAGGTCATCAGCTGGAGATAGTCGAGGACGACGAGCTTGAGATCGTTGCGCTGCTTGAGCCGCCGGGCCTTCGCGCGGATCTCCATCATCGTCATGTTCGGCGAGTCGTCGACGAACAGCGGAGCTTCGGAGACCTCGCTCATCCGGCGCGCGAGCCGCGTCCAGTCGTCGTCGGACATCTTGCCACCGCGCATATCCGCCAGCCGGATCCGCGCTTCGGCCGAGAGCATGCGCATGACGATCTCGGTCCTGCTCATTTCCAGCGAGAAGATGACGCTGGTCAGACCGTGTTTGATGGACGCCGAACGGGCGAAGTCCAGTCCCAGGGTCGATTTGCCGACCCCGGGGCGCGCCGCGACGATGATCATCTGCCCGGGGTGCAGGCCGTTGGTCAGATCGTCGAAGTCGGCGAACCCGGTCGGGATGCCCTGCGACTGCCCACCGCGGGACGCGATCGCGTCGATCTCGTCCATGGTCGGCTGGAGCAGTTCTTCCAGCGCGACGTAGTCCTCGCTGGTACGCCGTTCGGTGACGTCGTAGATCGCGGCCTGCGCGCGGTCGACGACCTCGTCGATGTTCGCGCCGTCGGCCGCCGCCGCGCCGTAGCCGTACTGCACGATCCGCGTGCCCGCTTCGACCAGGCGCCGCAGCACCGCCTTCTCGGAGACGATCTCCGCGTAGTACCCGGCGTTCGCCGCCGTCGGCACCGTCGCGATCAGGGTGTGCAGGTACGGGGCGCCGCCGACGCGGCCGAGTTCGCCGCGGCGTTCCAGCTCGGCCGAGACGGTGATCGGGTCGGCGGGTTCGCCGCGTCCGTAGAGGTCGAGGATGACGTCGTAGATCGCCTGGTGCGCGGGCCGGTAGAAATCGTCGGGGCCGAGGGCCTCGATGACGTCGGCGACGGCGTCCTTCGACAGCAGCATGCCGCCGAGCACGGACTGCTCGGCCGCGATGTCCTGCGGAGGCTGGCGGTCGTACTCGCCGCCACGCGGCCCGGGGTCGCTGGGACCCGGATCGGACTCCGCGTACATCGGATTGCGGTCGTCGGTCAGCGCCACCGCTGCTGCCACCTCCTCATGGATCGAACACGCGTTCGATTATGCCAGAACTTCCCCGGTCGGTACGTCCGCGCCCGCCGTCCGCCCTCCCGCGGCCCTCGGCACTCCCCTGCGCCCGCCTCACGGGCCGGTCGAACGCCACCGTGCGTACCCACCCGGCGGGCACGGTAGGCCCCCCGAAAGGACCAGCGCAATTTCGCCTGGGGACCACCCTGTGGATAACCTGGGGATGACTGCGGGCATCCCTTCACAGGTGACCGAAAGCCTGTGTACAACTTGTGGGCAACGGTGGGATGGTCTGACAAAACCGCTGGTCAGGGCCTGTGTACATACTGTGGAGAACTTTATTCAAATCCGTGCGGCGTGTCGGGCAAAACACGTCGTTCGGCGTGTCGCACGGCGGCGCACAGGGGTGCCCTGTGGATGAATGCTACGGAGCGTAGAGGCATGACCCGGTGGGCTGAACGGCGTGGAATTCAGGACGCGAACAACCTGCCCTGTGCGCTCCGTAGTCGTTCTCCGAGAACGTGCTGGTCGGCGGGTGTGAAGGCGATCCGCGGCTCGCCACTTCCCGGTATCTCCTCGGTCAGCCACCGGCCCTCGGACGTATCGATGTAGTTCACCGGGCGTTCGATCCGCTGCCGCGCGCCACTCCGGCCACGGGCGGCGACGTACAGGCTGCCGCTGCCCATCCGGCGCAGCGCGAGGATGCGGCGAAGCTCGTCGGCCTCCTGGCTGCCGGCGCTCTGCCTTCCGCTGCGAAGGACCTCGAAACCCTCGTCCTGCGCCGTCGACGACGAACGCGGCGCTTCGATCTGGCTCTTCGGGACGGCGATCGGCCGCCCTCGTCCGGGCGCGAGCTTCGGGATCTGGTCGAGGAACTCGGTCAGCAGTTCTTCGGGCCGCACCGAAGCGAGCGCGACGCCGTCGTGCTCGCTGTGCCGGGCCAGTACGAAGCCCTCCCCGCCGGCGCTGCCCGCGAGCAGGGTGTAGCTCAGCGCCTTGCCCTCGAATCCGCCGTCGACCCAGCCGTAGTACTCCAAGGACGGCCTGGCGATCGCTTCGAGCGTCGCCTTGAACCCGGGGTGCAGGCCCCGCGCGCCGAAGAGGCCCTGGCTCGCCAGTTCCTCGTTGGTCCGTTCGTCCTCGGTCCGCTGCGCTTCGTCGCTGTACCAGGTCGGGGTCTCCGACAGGATCGTGTGCGGTTCGCCGCCTCGGCGGCGGATCAGCGTGATGAGGGTGCCGGTCGTGATGGTGACCTGCTTGTCCAGCACCGGAACTGCCCCCTAGTCGTTCATGTTCGTCCAGCCCGGGACAAGACAAGCCGGGCGCGGCGCCAATTTTGGCACGCGCCCGGCCCGCTCGTACGTATTACTCCCCGATCACCGGCGGTGCGGTGAGTTCGTCGGTGCCGAAGATGTCGTTGGGGTCGTCGCCGACGAGGTACTTGGAGCTGCGCTCCTCGTCCTCGGCGCCCTTGCCCTTGGCGCCACCGGCACCCATACCGCCCATGCCGCCCATCATCCCGCCCGCGCCGCGGCCGGCACCCGCACCACCGGCGCCGCCGGGGCCCATGCCACCGCGGCCCGCGCCCGCCGCGCCGCCGGGGATGGCCGCACCGCTCGCGCTGCCCGGTCCACCGGGGCCGAAGCCCGCCCCGCCGGGACCGAAGCCACCGTCCGGGCCGAAACCGCCCGCACCGGGGATGTCGGTGCCGCCGAAGCCGCCGCCGCCACCGCCTCCGCCGCCACTCGGCCCGAAGCCACCGGCACCGGGGATCTTGGGCGGGGTGAAGCCGGACGCGTGCGTCCCGTCGTTCCAGGACGGCGGCTTGTAGTCGCTGCCCGGGATGTTCGGGTTGAAGTGGCCGCCGGGGATGTTCGAGCCCGGCAGGTTGGAGCCGGGAAGGTTCGACCCCGGCAGATTGGATCCGGGGATGTTGGACCCCGGCATGTTGACGCCGGGCGTGTTCACGCCCGGGATGTTCGGCATCCCGCCGGGCGGCATCGAACCGGGCGGGGTGGAGATGCCGCCGGGCGGCATGCCGTTGTTCCCATTCCGGTCGCCCTGCCCGTCGCCGTCCTTGTCCTTGCCGCCGCCGTTGACGTCGACGTTCGTGTTCTGCCCCTCCATCTTGGAGTAGGTGGGCATCTTCTTGCCGTTCTCGGAACTGGCCTTGAAGTACTCGTTGAACGCGTCGACGTTCGCTTGACCCTTTTGGTTGTAGTCCCGGATCGCGCGGTCGGTGTCGGTGGTCCACGGGGTGATGGAGTTGAGCAGGTTGTTCTTCGGCGGGTCCTTCGGGACCGGCTGCACCTTCGCCTTCACCGTGGTGAACGCGGTGTTCTGCTCGCCGAGGTACTTGTCGGAGTCCGCCAGCTTCTTGCCGGAGTCCTCCATCCAGGCCCGCAGCGGATGCGCGCCGGACTCCTGCGCGGCTTCGGCGCTCTTACCCGTCCAGGCGGCGTCCATCTCCTTCGACAGGTTGTCGATGGTGGTCAGCCTGTCCTGGTAACCGGCCTTCAGCCGGGTCGCCGCGGCCTGGCCCTCCTGGATCGACCCGGTCCCGGGACCGGTGACGATCTTCTCCCAGATGTTGTAGCAGTCGATCTTGCGATCGCCGCCCGACGCTTCGAAGTCGCCGGATTTCGTGGTCGCCAGGTTGTAGGCCGAGTACCCGGCGATGATCGGCAGCAGGAACATCCCTCAGCCCTCCTTCAACGTCTCGATCATCGCTTCCCCCACTTTGAGCGCGACGGGGCACGGATCGCTCGCGCCGGGCCCGTTGTCGTACTGCACCAGGATGTTCACGGCCAGCTGGTCGGTCACGCCGACGAACAGGCCGCATTTGCCGCTCTTGCGGCCGTCGAGCGCCGCGGCGTACACCGCCGGGTAGCCCGCGACCTCGGTCGGCTCGAAGTATTCGTCGTTGGCCTTCGTGTCGTAGACGTCGCTGAGGCCGTTCTTGTTCGCGAGGACCGGGCTGATCTCGATCTGGTTCAGCCGGTCGTCCGCGGCGAAGATCGAACAGCCGGGTCCGACGCTCGTGGTCCGCCGCTCGCCTTCGCCGAGACCGAGTTCGGACCGCTTCGCCGCGGAAAGCGCGGAGCACGCGTCACTCTCGATCGAGCTGGTCTTCAGCGGGCTGGGCACCTTGGGCGCGGAGCCGGACGAACCGCTCGACGCGCTGGGGGACCCGGTCGTATAGGACGGCTCCGGAGACGCGGTCCCGGACTTGGAACCGGAACAGCCGGCGACCAGCGCGCCGGCGGCGAGGAGGAGAACGAGGGAACGTCGCATCACACAGCCCTGTGCTTGTTGAGCGAAGCCTGCGTTTCGGCTTCGTTCGTGGCGATCTTCTGCTTGGCGGCGGTCAGCTGGTCGATGTAGTTCTTGACGTAGTCCTGCATCTTCTGGTTCTGCTCCAGGAACGCCTTGCCCGACGGGTTGGCCAGCTTCTCCCAGTCGCCGCTCGCGAACTCCTTGCCGGGCGCCTTGACGTTCGCCATCAGCGTCGCGTCGGTGTAGTCCTTCTTGAGCTCGGCCTGCAGGTCGGTCCACTTCTTGATGATGCCGTCGATCTTGTCCTTGTCGAAGGCGAAGCCGCCGCCACCCCCGCCGGACGTGGACGCCGGCTTGTCCGGGTTGGCCGGAGCGGACACCGTGACCTGCTGCTGCCGGTTCTGTTCGGCGTTGCTGTCGTAAGCCATTGCTTCCAGATCCCCTTTTGAGTCCCCGTGCCTCGACGTCGAGTCTCATAATGCCTTGAACCCCCGTCAAGGCTTCAGACGCGGCCCGACCGGGTCGGGTTCCGCGGAAAGCAAAGGGCGGGACACCTCCGTGAAGGAGAAGTCCCGCCCTTTGGCCGAAGCGGTGTTACTTGGCCTTGACCTCGAGCCGCACGTCGACGCGGACGTCGGGGTGCAGACGGGCGCCGACCGAGTGCTTGCCCACGGTCTTGATGTGGTCCTTCAGCTCGATGACGCGCTTGTCGAGCAGCGGGCCACCCGCGGCCTTGATCGCGTCCACGATCTCGGCGGTGGTGATCGAACCGAAGAGCTTCTTCGAGCCCTCGGCCGCCTTGCCGCTCAGCTGGATGGCGCCGAGGCCCTCCAGGGTCGCCTTGATCTCCTTGGCGTGGTCGAGGTCGCGGATGCGACGGCTCTCCTGCGCCCGCTTGATCGTGCGCACGTTCTTCTCCGCGCCCTTGGTGGCCACGATCGCGTAGCCGCGGGGGAGGAGGTAGTTACGCGCGTAACCGTCCTTGACCTCGACGATGTCGCCGGGTCCACCGAGGTTGGCGACGTCGGTGGTGAGAATGATCTTCGCCATTGACGTGCCTCCTTAGCGTGCGGTCGAGGTGTAGGGCAGCAGCGCCATTTCGCGGGAGTTCTTGACCGCGATGGCGATGTCACGCTGGTGCTGGCTGCAGTTGCCGGTCACCCGGCGGGCACGGATCTTGCCGCGGTCGGAGATGTACTTCCGCAGCAGGTTGGTGTCCTTGTAGTCGATGTTCTCCGGGCGGCCCTTCTTCTCGGCCTTGCAGAACACGCAGACCTTCTTCTTGGGCTTGCGGATGGGTGGCTTGGCCACGGTATTTCTCCTGGATTTCTACGTAGTGGTTGTCTCGAGGCGTCTCGCGGAGCTTTCGCCCGCGGTGGACCGCCTGATGCGACTTCGGATCAGAAGGGCGGCTCGTCGGAGAAGCCACCGCCACCGCCGCCACCGGCGGGCGGAGCGGAACCCCACGGGTCGTCGGCGGGCGGGCCGCTCTGGCCTCCACCGCCGCCTCCACCGAAGCCGCCGCCTCCACCGCCACCGGTGCCACGGCTGACCTTGTTCACCTTGGCGGTGGCGTAGCGCAGCGAGGGGCCGATCTCATCGACCTCGAGCTCGACGACCGTGCGCTTCTCGCCTTCCTTGGTCTCGAAAGACCGCTGCTTCAGGCGTCCCTGCACGACGACTCGCGCGCCACGGGTCAGCGACTCGGCGACGTTCTCGGCCGCCTGACGCCAGATGTTGCAGCGCAGGAACAGGGCCTCGCCGTCCTTCCACTCACCGGACTGACGGTCCAGCGTGCGCGGGGTGGACGCGACCGTGAAGTTCGCGACCGCCGCGCCGGAAGGGGTGAAGCGAAGCTCCGGGTCGGACGTGAGGTTGCCGATCACCGTGATGACGGTGTCTCCAGCCATCGGAAAATTCCTTCGGCTCAGGCCTTGGCGGCGACGGGCTTGGCCGGCTTGATCTCGCGGCGCATGACCTTGGTGCGGAGCACGGTCTCCTGAAGCGAGAGCTGACGGTCCAGCTCCTTGACCGCTTCCGACGTCGAGTTCAGGTCGAGGAGCGCGTAGATGCCCTCGGCGTGCTTCTTGATCTCGTACGACAGACGGCGGCGGCCCCAGACGTCGACCTTCTCCACGCTTCCGCCCGAAGTGCGGATCACGTTGAGGAAGTTGTCCAGGGTCGGTGCGACCGTACGCTCATCGAGCGTGGGGTCCAGGATGACCATTACCTCGTAATGGCGTGACACAACCACTCACCTCCTATGGGCTCGCGGCCACGGACTGTCCGTGGCAGGAGGGTTTGTCCAGGTAAGCGTACCTGGCTGCTTTCTCGCCGGTCCCGACGGGCGTCAGGAGACGCGGCGGAGCACCCAGGTGCGGACCAGCGCGGCGGTCACGCCCGCGAGCACGAGCACCGCGAGCAGCATCGGCAGCTGGACGTCGCCGCCGGGCAGGCCGTCGGTCGCGAGCGCTTCGGCGTTGCCCGCGTTGCGGACGTCAGCGCCCTGCCCGGCCTGGCCGTCGGCGCCGGGGAGGCCGTACTGCGGGCCGCCCTCACCGGGAAGCGGGCTGTTGGCCGGGTAGCGCACGCCCGGCGCCACCGCGACGCCCGGCTGCGCGACCGGCAGGTTGCCGTAGTCGCGCGGCGGGGCGTAACCGGTGCCGTTGCCGTTGCCGCCGGGGAGCAGGTTCGGCGCGGCGGGGGCGCCGTTGGTGCCGCCGCCGGTGCCGCCCTGCTGCGGGGCGGTGGTGCCCGGGGTGGGCAGCGCGGGGGCGACGTAGTTCGTGGCGACCGTGGTCAGGCCGCAGCTGCCGGCGACCTTGTGCTCGATGCTGTCGAGGGTCTTCTCGGGGTTGAGGCCGAGACCCCAGGACTTCGTGTCCTTGACCGCCTGCCGCACGGCAGCGCCGATGGCCTTGCCCGCGACCGAGCCGCCCGCGGCGTTCGGGACCGTGCCGACGGAGATGGTGTTGACCTTGGCGATGTCGTTCGCGGCGACGTCGTAGAGGGCGAGCGTGCCCGCTTCCCGCGCGCCCGCGCGCACCAGTTCCTTGACCGAGGTGCCGGTGATCGCGACGGTGTCGCCGATCCCGCCGTTGACCGTGCCGCTGCACGCGTTCGCCAGCGTGGTCGCCGCGGAGGCGGTGCCGCCGGTCAGGAACGCGCCGCCGGTGACCATGGCCGCCAGAGCGGAGACGGTGAGCGCCTTGCGGGTGGTCTGCCAGATGGTGGTCTTCCGCACGGGCGCGATCCTCCGGGTCGGTGGGGGCGTGTGGCAGTGCATGAGAAATCACTGCGACGGGGATAACGAGGGAGTGAGCAGAAAGATACTAGGCGGTAGGCCTAACTTGAAGCGGCCATTCGGCGGAGTACCCAGGTGCGAACCAGGCCCGCGCTGACTCCGGAGAGTGCCAAAACGGCGATCAGCAGGGGAAGTTTCCCGTCCTGAGTGAACCCGTCACTCACGTTCGGTAGTGCCTCCGCCTGTCCCGCGTTGTGGACGTCCGGGTTCCCGGTGCCGTTCTCGCCCTCGGCCGAGATGCCGAACTGCGGCGCGTAACCCGGGATCTGGCTGCCATAGCGCAGACCGGGCGAAGGGCTGAAGAGACCGGCCATCGCCATCGGGATGGAGCTGTAGTCGCGCATCGGGGCGTAGCCGGTGCTGACGCCCCATGGCAGGCCGCCGAAGTTCGGGGTGAAGGTGCCGGGCAGCAACGGGCTGTTCGCGGCCGGGAAGCCGCCGGTGCCACCCGCCGGGGTGCCGCCCTGTGCGGGAGCGCCGCCCTGCTGCGGTCCGCCGGTGCCGGGAGCCGGTTTCTGGGGCGCGGGCTGGGTTGCGGGGGCCTTCTGGCCGCCGCCGGTCAACGCCTGGGTGGTGCCCGAGACGGCGCCGTTCAGGGCTTCCGCGGCCGGTTCGCCGACGACCGGGACCGGCGCGACCACGGTGTTCACCACGGTCACCGTCACCCGGCAGACCGTGCCGAGCAGCGCGTTGATGGTGCCGGTGAGCACGCCGGAGACCGAGCCCGCCTGGCCGAGGTTGAGCGGGATGCCGAGCAACGGTGTCGTGCCGAGGATCGTGTCACCGGGCTTCGCGGTGACCGATCCGCCGCAGACGGCGGTCTTGGTCTCGGCGGCGGCGGCCGTGCCCGGCATGGCGAGGGCGGCCGAGCCCGCGAGAATGAAGGCCGAAGCACCCAGGGCCGTCGCCCTCCGTGTCCGTTCGCGCATGCCTTCGACTCCTCCGTCGTCGGGTTCACCTACCTGCACAACGACGCTAATGGAGACGAGTAACGCCCGCTCACTCGAAGAGGTCGGGCATTCGAGTGGAAGCGGGCGTCACCGAAAGTGAGATCAGGCGGGTTTGCCCCGCAGCCAGGCACGGACGAGCGCCGCGGCGACGACGGCCAGCGCCAGCACCGCGAGCAGCAGCGGCAGCTTGGCCGGGGCGACCGGCGCCTGGACGGCCTGCGCGTTGCCGGTGTCCTTCTCGTCCACGGTGGGCGGCGGGACCTCACCGGGGATGATCTCGGTGATCACCGGCGCCTGGACGAAGTTGCCGGGGAGCAGCGCGGCGTTGCTGATGACCCCGGCGATCGAGTCGCCGCCGATGCCGGTGGAGGAACCCGGACCGGTTTCGACCGGGAGTTCACTGCCCGGACCGCCGGGCTGACCCGGCCCCGGCTTCGGGGGCTGCGGCTTGGGAGGCTGGGGCTTCGGAGGCTCCGGGTTCGGCGGGTTGGTCTCCGGCGGAGTCACGACCGGCGGGACGCCCTTGGTGACGCCCTGGGTCAGGTCGCCCACCGCGTTGACGGTGCCCTGCACCGGCGGGCAGACGCCCTGCGCGGCGAGGTCGCCGACCGCGTTGTCGGTGAGGCCGGTCGCCTTGACCAGATCGCCGACCGGCAGTGAAAGCAGCGGCTTCCGGCCATCGGCGGTCTTGGCCCGCGAGTCGAGTCCGACGGTCAGCGCCTCGGGCGAGTTGAGCGGAGCACCCGCGTCGAGAACGAGGCCGTTGCCGGTCTTCCCGTTCTGCAGCGTCGAACCGCAGTCACCGGAAAGGGTCGGATTCGGTTCTCCGGCGGCCATCGCGGTCATCGGGAACGCGAGTCCGGCCGTGACCGAAAGCGCGAATCCCCAAGCCGTGATCCGCCCGGCAGTCTTCCCCATCGAGTTCGTCCTCCGCCCCTCAAGACCCAACGCGGTTTTAACGGAACGCGCTCACGCTACCCCACGAGCGTGACCATCCGGCCCGCGCCGGGGAAAATCCCGCGAGGGTAGCTCCGCCTTCCTCCCCACCACCGCCCTCAACGGAGGAGCTTCGCTCCGCGTAGATTCCCCTAACATGAAAATCGGTGCCCATGTCCGCGACGACGACCCGCTGGCCGCGGTCGCCGAACGCGAGGCCGAGGTCCTCCAGTTCTTCCTTTCCGACCCGCAGGGCTGGAAAGCTCCCAAACCCCACCCGCACGGCGAAGCGATCAAGGAATCGCCGGTCGAGGTGTTCATCCACTCGCCGTATTTGATCAACGTGGCGTCGATGAACAACCGCATCCGAATCCCGTCGCGGAAGAACGTCACGCAGCACGCGAACGGCGCGGCCGAGATCGGCGCGAAAGGGCTCGTCGTGCACGGCGGCCACGTCGGCTCCGCGGAAGACGTCGAAGAAGGCCTTGTCAACTGGCGCAAGCTCTTCGAGCGCGAACAGGAGAAGGGCGGCTTCGCCGTTCCGATCCTGATCGAGAACACCGCGGGCGGCGACAACGCGATGACCCGCGACCTCGACACGATCGCCCGGCTCTGGGACAAGGTCGGCGAATTCGGCGCGGGCTTCTGTTTCGACACCTGCCACGCGTACGCGGCGGGCTGGGACCTGACCGAGGCGGTCAAGAAGGTCAAGGCCATCACCGGCCGGATCGATCTGGTGCACCTCAACAACTCGCGCGACGAGTTCGGCTCCACGCGGGACCGGCACGCCAACGTCGTCGGCGGCGACGGCACGATCGACCCCGAGGTGCTGGCGGCTGTCGCGGCCGAGGCCGGGGCGCCCGTGATCGTCGAGACCCCGGCCGAAGGCCAGGCCGCCGACATCGCCTACCTCCGCGAGCGCGTCGCCTCCGCCTGACCCCTTTCTTTCCGCGTTTGGTCCTCTGGATGCGGGGCGCATCCAGAGGACCAAACGCGTCAGTCGTCCTCGGACTCGCGCTTCCGGCGCCGCATTTCGGCACGAGCGGCGAGCGTGGCGCGGTGCTTCACCATCTGCGACAGGAGCCCGGCCGCGTCGCGCAGGGCTTCCCGGGTGTCGAGTTCGTAGTCGTAGTCCGACGACTGATAGCGCGCCCACGCCAGTTCGGTGTCGGAGCCGGCCGCGCCGGCCCGCAGCCACGCCACCGTGGTGTCGATCATCGAGTCCAGCTGGTCCAGCCGCGCCTTCAGCCCGCCGGTCACGCCCGTCTCCGGCGGTACCGCGAACCGGCTGGGCTCGTCGACGGCCTCGCCCAGCTTCTCCCGTGCGACGTCGTCGGTGATCTCCTCGGCGGCCCGGGGTAACTCCGCGGCGAGTTCCCACCGGCCACCCACGTACCGCTCGACCATGACGATCGCGGAATACCCGTGCAGCGTCGTGGTGCGGTGGACGACCGAGCCGGGCGCGAGATGGAAGGCCATCCGCGCAGGCTATTTGACGGGCAAGTGGTGTGCCCCGCGTCCATGAAGGAATTGGGACACTCAACGTCCCAATTCCTTCATCGACGACCTGCGCCATGACGAAGAGGTGCCCTGCCACTTATTCGGCTTGACCCTCACGCCACGGGAGGGTCGAACCTGATCCCCATGATCGAGCATCGCACCGTGTACCGGGCGGAGGACGGCGAGCATGTCGGCTACGTCGCCCCCGCCCGGGACGACGCCACCGCGCGGTGGCAGGCACTGACCGTTTTCGGCTATCCGCTCGGCGGACCGGCCGCCTTCGACGATTCCGTCGCGTTGCTGGAGGCCGAAGGACTGGCCGTCCTCGCCGACCGCTGGTCGGTCAAGCACGGCGACGACTGGATCGCCTGCCGTCTCGTCGAAACCTCGCCCGACGAGGTCGTCGTCCAGATCGACGACTTCGGCGCCGAGGACTTCGGCAGGCATCTCAGGCTGGAGCGTCCTGGACCTGAGGTGCTGAAACGCGCTTAGCGTCCGGCGCGCCGTCGAGGAAACCGCCCACCGGGTCGTCGTCCCCGGCGCGGCGGACGAGGTCTGTGCGCGGCCGGTGGATCTCCCGGATCACCAGCGCGCACAGACCGACGACGGCGAAGTCGCGGACGACGACGGCGCCGAGGAACCAGTCCTCGGGCAGGCCTTTGTTGTCGACGCCGAGGTAGTACATCATCCGCGGCGCCCAGACCAGCGCGTCGATGACCATCCAGCCGAGCAGCAGCCGCCAGCGCGGGATCGCGAGCACCGCCAGCGGCACCAGCCACAGCGAGTACTGCGGGCTCCACACCTTGTTGGTCAGCAGGAACGCGGCCACCACGAGGAAGGCGAGCTGGCCGAGCCGCGGACGGCGCGGAGCCTTCAGCGCGAGGTACCCGATGCCGGCGCATGCGGCGAGGAACAGCACCGCGACGACGACGTTGAGCACGACCGGCGTCTGACCCGTGGCGAGTTTCCCGTCGAACCCGGCCCAGCCGGAAAGATGGGAGAACACGTTGTAGAGCGAGTCCGGATCCATCGGGCGCACCGTGTTGAGCCGGAAGAACTCCCACCAGCCGGTGGGCGCGGCGAGCGCGAACGGGACGTTGACCACCACGAACGTCGCCACCGCCAGCCCCGCGGTGAGCGCCCACTGCTTGACCTTGCCCGCCCGCAGGCACAGGAAGAAAAGCGGAATGAGCAGGAGCAGCGGATACAGTTTCGCCGCCGCGCCGAGGCCGAGCAGGAAACCCGCGACCTCCGGCCGTCGCCGGGCCCAGGCGAGCAGCGCGGTCGCGGTGAACGCGGTCGCGATGGCGTCGAAGTTGGTGAACGTGTGCACCAGCACCAGCGGGGAGATCGCCACCAGGACGGCGTCCCACGGACGGCGTTTCAGCGATCGGCCGGTCGCCCACACCGTCACCAGCCAGGCGAGCGCGAGCCAGAGCGCGGAGATGTTGAAGTAGACGGCGACCGGGAGCGCGCCGGGCAGCCAGCCCGCTTCCGCGGCCGAGAGCCAGGCTTCGGTGAGCTTCGCGTTGATCCACTGGAACAGCCCGGTCGCGACCGGGTACTCCATGTACCGTGTCGTCTCCTTCACCGTGCCCGCGTTCTCGGTCCACGAGGTCACGTACGGGAAGGTGTCCGGATCGTTCAGCCGCTCGGAACTGTAGAGCGGCACGATGTCCGAGTAGCACATCGCGACGAACGGGCGACCCGCCCGCCAGTCGAGCTGGTTCATCCCGGAGTCGTCGGTGTACTGCTGGATGCACGACGCCTTGCCGAACCACGAGAGCAGCAGCGCGAGACAGGCCAGCAGCAGGCCGACGCGCTGCGGCGACCAGAACCAGTGCCGTCCCACGGCCGCGTGTTCGCCGAGTGGACCGCCGATCGGCCGGGTGGCCGCGGCCACGAGCGGTTCGTTCCAGCTCGGGATGACCCGTTCGCCCGGCGTGAGGGAGAGCGGGGCCTCGCGCTCCGGCGGGGTCGTCTGGTCGGACACGAGGCGGATGTTAGCGCCTATGCGGGTGACAGACCGGTGATGTCGCCGCTGTCGTAGAACCCGGCCAGCACCTCGGCGGCCGCCCCGAACGCGACGACGTCGTCGCCCATCTCGTCGAGATCGACCTGGATCCGTTGCCAGTGCGGCAAAGGCAGGAGTTCCCGCAGCCGCGCGGCGACCGTGTCCCGGTAGAGCTCCGGTGCCGCGCGGACCGCGCGCCCGGTCAGCACGACGCGTTCGAGGTCGAGGATCTGGACGAGGTCGGCGAGTCCGGTCCCCAGCAGGCCCGCCGCCTCCTCCGTGGTCGCCGCCGCGTTGTGCAGCACCTCGACGCAGCCGCGGCGCCCGCACGCGCAGCGCGGCCCGTCGAAGGCGAGTGTCGTATGCCCGAACTCGCCGGCGTTGGTCCGGGGTCCGCGGTACAGCCCGCCGTCGATCAGCAGCCCGACGCCGATCCCGGTGCCGACGAGGACGACGGCGGTCGCGGCCTGGCCGCCGTCGGTCCAGTGCTGGGCGAAGGCGGCGGCGTTGGTGTTCTTGTCGAGCCGCACGGGCAGTCCGACGCGTTCCGTCAGCAGGTCGCGCAGGGGGACGTGGTGCCAGCCGGGCATGTTCGTGGCGTCCCGGACGATGCCCTCGCGATGGTCGAGCGGTCCGACGGCGCCGACTCCCATGCCGAGTACCCGTTCACGCTCGACGCCGCCGAGCAGCCTTTCGGTCGCCTCGGCGAGGGCGGATACGGCCTGATCAGGGGTGAATCCCGGCGGCAGCGACCCGCCTTCCGAGGCGATGATCTTCCCGGTCAGGTCGGTCATGAGCACCCGGAACGAGTCCCGGTCGAGCTGGGCGCCGAGCGCGTGCCGGGCGTCCGCGCGCACCCGCAGCAGCGTGCGCGGCTTGCCGACCCCGGACGCGGGCTGCCGTTCCTCGTCCAGCAGGCCGGCGTCCAGCAGTTCGGGGACGATCTTCGAGACGGCCTGCTGGGTGAGCCGGGTGCGTTCGGCGAGTTCGACGCGGCTGAGCCCGCCCGTGCGCAGGATGTGCGCGAGCAGCAGCGCGCGGTTGTGCTGGCGCAGGCCGCGCAGATTGACCCCGGTCTCCGGCATAGCGCGCATCCTGCCACGGCTGGCCAATTACGCAACACTGTTGTTTAATGAGGTCATGGCTGATTTGCGAGTGGGGATCTTCGGATACGGCATCGGCGGGCGCGTCTTCCACGCCCCGCTGATCGGCGCGACGCCGGGGCTGACCCCGGCCGCGATCGTCACCTCGAACCCGGAACGGGTCGAGCAGGCCGGTGCCGACTTCCCGGACGCGGAGGTGCTGCCGGACGCGGACGCGCTGTTCGCGAAGACGGCCGACCTGGACTTGATCGTGGTCAGCACCCCGAACCGCACCCACGTCCCGCTCGCGCTCCGGGCGATCGAGGCGGGCCTGCCGGTCGTCGTCGACAAGCCCTTCGCGCCGACTGCAGCCGAAGCGGCGAAGGTCGTCGAGGCCGCGAAGGCCCGGGGCGTCGGACTGACGGTGTTCCAGAACCGCCGGTTCGACTCGGACTTCCTCACCGTCCGGAAGCTCCTCGACGCGGGCCGCCTCGGCGACGTCTTCCGCTTCGAATCGCGCTACGACCGATGGGTGCCGAAGCCGAGGGACAACTGGCGTGAATTCGGCGACCCCGCCGAAGCGGGTGGCCTGCTCTACGACCTCGGCGCGCATATCGTCGATCAGGCGCTGCAGTTGTTCGGCCCGGTCGCCGAGGTCTACGCGGAGGTCGACAGGCGCCGCGCCGGGGTTTCCGTCGACGACGACGTCTTCGTCGCCCTCCGGCACACCAACGGCGTGCGTTCGCATCTTTGGGCGTCGGCGCTCGCGGGGACCCGGAACCCGCGGTTCCGCGTGCTCGGCGACAAGGCGACGTTCACGAAGTACGGCCTCGACGTCCAAGAGCCGCAGATCAAGGACGGGCTGCGGCCCGGCGACCCCGGCTGGGGCGTGGAACCGGCGTCGGACGCCGGGCGGCTCGGCGTGAACGACGACGTCGAGACCGTGCCCACCGAGGTCGGCCGCTACGAGGACTTCTACGCGCAGGTGCGCGACGCGCTTCTCGGCAAGGGCGACCTCCCGGTCGATCCCACCTCCGCCGTCGAGGCTCTCCGGGTCATCGAGGCCGCTCACCTCTCCGGTGCCGAAAAGCGCGTCGTCACCCTCTAGCTATTCGGTATCGCCTCTGCCGCCGCCACGGCCGGGACCGTTGCCGCCGCCTTCTTCGCCGTTGTTCTCACTGGACGACGGAGGATTCCGCGAGCTGGACGGCGGGTTCTCCTCGTTCCGTGAGGACGAAGGACCCGTCGACGGGCCTGTCGACGGCGTGCCGGTCTCGGAGCTGCCGTCGTCCTCGTCCGGCGGGGTCTGGGTGGAGGGAACGGGGGCGTTCTCGTCACCGATGATCTTGACCTTGTCGAAGCGCTCCCCCGGTTTCCCGTTGAGGTACAGGGAAAGGAACTTCTGCCAGATCGGCCCGGCGATCGTCGAACCGAAGATCGCCTTGCCGTTCTTGCCCTTCAGCGCCTTGTCACCGTCGCCGCCGACCCACACCGAGACGGAGATCGACGGCGTGTAGCCGACCATCCAGGTCTGCGAGTTGGCGTCCTTGGCCCACGCGGGCTCGCCGGGACGGTAGGTGTGCTGCTGGGTTCCCGTCTTGCCGGCGCACTCGTGTCCGGTGGGGCACTTGAGCTTCGAGAACGGGATGACACCCTTGAGCGACTCGGTGACGTTGCCGGCGATCTGCTTGCTCTTGTCGGAGTTGTCGGAGAAAGCGGGCTTCGCCTCCTCCGGGGCCGAGTACGCGGCCTCGTCCTGCGAGTTGGTCACCTTGGCGACGAAATGCCGGGTCCTTCGCTGGCCGTCGCCCGCGAAGGTGGCGTACGCGGCGGCCATGTCCTCCGGGCTGACGGCCGTCTTGCCACCGCCGAGCGCGATGTTGTTGTCGGCGTACAGCTCGGAGGCGCCTTCGGGAGCGGGTTTGATCCCGGCGTCCTTGGCGGCCTGAGCCACCGGCCCGGGCTTGGTCACGTTCACGACCATGTCGTAGAACACCGTGTTCGCCGACCGCTGCATCGCTTCGGACACCGTGCACTGCGCCGAACACGAGCTGCCGGGACCGGCGTTCCGGATCGTCTGCTTCCCGAACTGCCGGTTGTTGGACCCGTCGAACGTGGAGTTGATGCCGCCCTTGCCCAGCTGCAGGTACGCGGTGAGGTCGAACGGCTTCATCGAGGATCCGGGGTTCTGCGGCGTGTTCGCCCAGTCCCGGCCCTTTTGATCCTTGCCGTCCGGCCCCTTCACGATGGACGGGCCACCGTAGTACGCCTTCACCCCGCCGGTCTTGGGGTCGACCGCGACGAGCGCGTTGAGCAGGTTCTCGTCGGTCTGGCCCTTCATCCCGTCGGCGACAGCCTGCTCCGCCGCGGCCTGCGCCTTCGGGTCGATGGTCGTGTAGACCTTGTAGCCGCCGGTGTAGTAGACGTCGTCGGTGATGCCGTTCGCGGCCAGTTCTTCCTTGACCTTGTCGCGGATGAACGGGTTGACCACCCCGGCCTGCTGCTTGTCGGCCTGCGGGATCGGCGTCGGGAACTGCAGGTTCGCGCGGTCCGCGGCGGAGAGGAAACCGTTCTGCACCATACGGTTCAGCGCCACGTTCCAGCGGTCGTTCGCGACCTTCGGGTTCTCCGAGCGGCCCGGCTGCTGGATGAGGCCCGCGAGCAGTGCCGCCTCCGACGCGTTCAGCTCGCCCGCGGGCTTGCCGAAGAACGACTGCGCGGCCGATTCGATCCCGTACGCCCCGCGCCCGAAGTAGATGATGTTCAGGTACGCCGAGATGATGTCCTTCTTCTCGTACGTCTGGTTCATCTTGAAGGACTTGGCGAGTTCGGTCCATTTACGGGTGAGCGACGATTCGTCGTCACCGCTGGCGACCTTGATGTACTGCTGGGAGATGGTCGAGCCACCGCCCTTGCCCGCGGTGACCTGGTTGTAGACCGCGCGCAGGATGCCGCCGATGTCGAAACCGGAGTTCGTCTCGAAGGAGGCGTCCTCGGTGGCGATGACGGCCTTCTTGACGATGTCCGGGATCTGCTCCGGCGTCAGGATCTGCCGGTTACCGCCCTTGGGCACGTCCTTGCCCATCTCGGTGTTGTCGGCGTAGTAGTAGGTCACCGCCTGGCCCTGCGTGGCCGCGACGGCCTGTGGCGACGGGACGTCGACGAGGAAGTAGGTGATCACGAACGCGATCGCCGGGATGACGAAGAACAGGCAGAACAACGCGAGCAGTACCCGCCGGATCCGTCTCCACCTGCGCTTCTTGCGCTGCGCCGGGGTGAGGACGGGCTTCCCGTCCTCGTCGGTCTCCGGGACGTACTCGTCGTCGTACGGCTCTTCGTACCCGCGATCACCGTCGTACCGGTGCTCGGTGCCGTTGTGCTCGTGATGCGTGATGAGGTCCGGCTCGTGCTGCGGCGCGACCGGTGGCCGCTGCGGACGCCGGGGCGGCGGCTGCTGCTGGGGCGGACCCGGTTGCCGTTGCCACGGCGCTTGCCCGGGACCCTGCTGGTGGGCACCCGGTCGCTGTCCGTGGCCCGGAGGCGGACCACCGGCGGGGCGACGGGGCGGTCCGGCCGGGCGTTGCGGACGACGTGCGGGGTCAGGGTCCTGACCTGGCCATCCGCCGTGGGGATCGTCGTTCACTTGGACGTCCTCCGAACCTTTCCTGGGTGAGCGCGGTCCTGCGGTCGCAGGTCTCCTTCTATAGAAGACGTGTCAGATCCGCGCAGGTTCACCGGGTACGGAAAAAGAAGGTGTGCCGGGCCTGGCCCGGCACACCTTCTTCAGCCGTTCTGTCCGGTCATCACGGATCTTCGCCGTTGGGGAACAACGGGTCCGAAGTCCCCGGGCCAGGCCTGGTCCAGCTCGGCTTCGTCGGCTTGGTGGGTTTCGTCGGCGTCGTCTCCGTCGGCTCGGTGGGAGTCGTCGGGGTCGGGGTGGTCGTCGGCGTTTCGGGCGGCGTCGATGTCTCCGGCGCCTTCTGCACCGTGGTCGTCGGCACCGCGCGGGCGTCCTTGCCGATCGGCTTGACCTTGCCGAACTTCTCCGACGGTTTCCCGGTCAGGTACCGGGACATGAAGTCTTCCCAGATCGGGCCCGCGATCGTCCGGCCGTAGACCGGCTTGCCGCTCTTGTCGTGCAGCGGCTTGTTGCCGTCGCCGCCGACCCACACCGACGTCGAGATGGACGGCGTGTACCCCACCATCCAGGTCTGGGCGTTGCGGTCGCGGTAGCTCGCCGGGTCGCTGTCCTTGAAGTCGTACTGCTGCGTCCCGGTCTTGCCCGCGCAATCGTGGTTCGACGGGCACTTCAGCTTCGAGTACGGGATGACGTTCTCGAGCGCGTCCGTGACGTTGCCCGCGATCTGCTTGCTCTTGTCGGCGTCGTCGCTGAACGCGGGCGTGCCCTTGGGGGCCGTCTCGTCGAACTCGATCTCGTCCTGGGAGTTGGTCAGCTTGGCGACGAAGTGCTGCTTCTGCCGGATGCCTTCACCGGCGAAGGTGGCGAAACCGGCCGCCATGTCCTCCGCGGTGGTGACCGTGCCACCACCGCCGAGGGCGATGTTGATGTCGGGGCTCAGCTTCGCCTTGCCGCCGTCGGCCTCCACCATCACGCCGGCTTCCTTCGCGGCCTTCGCCACCGGGTCGATCTTCGTGACATTGCGGACCATGTCGTAGAACACGGTGTTCGCGGAGACCTTCATCGCCTCGGCGACCGTGCATTGCGGGCCGCAGTTGGAGCTTTCGCCCGCGTTCCGGATCGTGCGGCCGTCGAACTTCCGGTTGTTGGAGCCGTCGAATGTCTCGCCGAGCCCCTTGCCCATCTTGAGGAACGCGGTCAGGTCGAAGGCCTTGAACGCCGAACCGGGGTTGTGCGGCACGTTCGCCCAGTCGATGGCCTGGACGTCCTGGCCCTTGTCGTTCTTCGTCCAGTCCGGGCCGCCCCAATAGGCGACAACGCCGCCGGTCTTGGGATCGATCGCGACCAGCGCGTTCAGGATGTTCTCGTCCGTCTGGCCCTTCATCCCCTCGGCGACGGACTCCTCGGCCATCTTCTGCGCCTTGGGGTCGATCGTCGTGGTGATCTTGAACCCGCCCTGGTGCAGCCTGTCCTGGTCGTAGCCGCGGGCTTCGAGTTCGTCGATCACGCGGTTGCGGATGTGCAGGCTCAGGGTCCCGGCGTCGTCGGCCTTCGCCTGCGCCTTCGGGATCGGCTTCGGGAAGGTCGCGGCCGCGCGTTCGGGGGCGGACAGCCAGCCGTTCGCCACCATCTGGTCCATCACGAAGTTCCACCGCCTGGTGGCGTAAGCCTCGTTCTCGGACCGGCTCGGACCCTGGATCAGGCCGGCGAGCAGGGCCGCCTCGGACGCGCCGAGTTCCTTGGCCGGCTTCTTGAAGTAGGCCTGCGAGGCCGCTTCGATGCCGTTCGCGCCGCGGCCGAAGTAGATGGTGTTGAGGTAGGCGGTGATGATCTCCTCTTTGGACATCTGGTTGTTCATCTTGAAGGATTTGGCCAGCTCGGTCCATTTACGGGTGAGCGTCGGCGCCTCGTTGGCTGTGGCCTTCTTGATGTACTGCTGGGAGATCGTCGAACCGCCGCCTTGGCCACCGGTGAGGTTGTTGTAGACCGCGCGCAGGATGCCGCCGACGTCGAACCCGGAGTTCGTCTCGAACGACGAGTCTTCGGCGGCGTACACGGCGCGTTTCACCGCGTCCGGGATCTCCCCGGGCTGGAGCAGATACCGGCTGCCGCCGCTGGCGGGCGCGATCTTGCCCATCGGGCTGCCGTCGGCGTACATCAGCGTGATCGGCTGGCTCTGCTGACTCGCGACACTTTCCTGCGACGGGACGTCCACCAGGAAGTAGGTGATGACGAACGCGATCGCCGGGACCACGACGAACAGGCCGAACATCGCGTAGAGCACCCGGCGGATGATCCGCCAACGGCGCTTCTTGCGCTGCTTCGGCGTCAGGACCTTCTTCTTGGCGCCGTCTTCTTCCTCGGCGGGTTCGTCGTCGTGGGGATCTTCCCCCTCGGCGCCGAGTGCGACGCTCTCGTGACGATCGTCATAGCGATCGTCGTACGGGTCGTAGCCGTACGGGTCTTCGGTGCCGTTGTGGGCGTGATGCGTGATGAGGTCCGGCTCGCGCTCGTACGGTTCCGGTTCGACCGGGCGGACCATCGCGGTCGCCTGGTCGGCGGGAGCGGGCGGACGGCGGTTGCCGGGCGGAGGCGGCGGCGGGCGGTGGCCGACGGCGCCCTGCTGGGAGCGCTGCGCACCGGCGGGGCCTCGTGCTCCCGGCGGCGGGGGTCCCGGCCTGCGCGGGGGCATGCCGTTGGGCCGGCGCGCGGCCGCGGGACGGCGGGGCTCCTCGTCGGACGGCCATTCCGGGCCGCCACCGTCGCCGGCGGGCCACTGTGGGTCAGACGACCGGGGTTGCGGGGACCGTGGTGCGGCCGAACGCGGGGTGCCGTTCGGAGGTGTCCGGCGCTGGGGACGGCGCGGGGGTTCCTCGCCCGGCCAGCCGGGTCCGTCCTCTTCGCCCGGCCATTGGGCACGGCGAGGTGCATCAGGCTCCTGGCCGGGCCAGGAGCGGTTGCGTTCGTCGTTCACGAATGGGCCTCCCAGACCGGCGCTTCGGGGGACGCCGCTCTGTGCTCAACTGCGATTTCGATACCTGTCACTGACCCGCTGTCTTCCGTGACCGGGTCCGTGGGCGAGTGCTTCCCGGATCTCCCGTTCCGAGGACGAAGGACCGCACCAGGTGGTTCCAGTGACAGCTTCGGCAGACCTCGACCTCGTAGACGGTGAACTCCGCGAAGTGCCCGTCCATCCGCACCAGCTCGTCCGGCGTCTTGGCCGATCCGGCGACGTGCTTGAGCTCCTCGCCGTAGACCCACGACACCAGGGTCAGTTCCTCCCGATGACAGACCGGGCAGTCCTGCTCACCTGGTCGTCCGTGGAATTTCGCGGCCCGCAGGAGGTACGGACCCGCGTCGCAGACGTCGTATGTGCCGACCCGTCCGGAGTGGACGCCCTTCAGCAGCGCGCGCCGCTGTAAGGCGTAGTCCACGACCTGCCGCTGGTTTCGCACGCCAACAGAGTACGGGCTCTTGCTGTGTGGTCCACGCCCCGTTCTCGACCGGACGGTGCGTGCGCACCCGGACACGCCGACGATTCGATAACTCTCCGGTGAATTTCGGCTGGATCACCGACGCCCGATCGGGGTTAGCTACACCACTTCGATGTATCGGCGCGATATAGTGGGCCGGTAGGTTGACCGAGCCGGTCGCGGTGGCCAACGCGCCCGGTCGCGGTTTGTTCCCGGAAGGGGGTGCGGTGTGCTCGAGCTCGCGATCTTGGGGCTGCTGCACGAGACCCCCATGCACGGTTACGTGCTGCGCAAACGTTTGCATGAGACGCTCGGGATGTTCCGGACGTTCTCGTACGGCTCGCTGTACCCGACGCTGCGTCGGCTGCTTCGTGCCGGTTACCTCGTCGAGGAACTCGAAGAGGTGGAAGACCGGGCATGGGCACGCCGCGGCAAGCGTGTGTACAAGCTCACCGCCGAGGGCAAGGAGCGCTTCGCCGAACTACTCGGTGACGCCGGCCCGCAGACGTGGGACGACGAAGGCTTCGGCGTCCACCTGGCGTTCTTTTCGAGGACACCGGCCGACGTCAGGATGCGGATCCTGGAAGGCCGTCGTCGTCGGGTCGAGGAACGCCGAGAAGGACTTCGGACGGCAATGGCGCGGGCCGAGGAGAAGATCGACCGTTATACCCGCGAGCTGCACCGGCTCGGGCTGGAGTCCAGCGAGCGGGAGGTGCGCTGGCTCAACGAGCTGATCGCGCACGAACAGGCCGAGCAGCGCGGACCGGAGACCTGAGGCGCTCTCCGGGCCCGCTGGGTATTACCTACAACTGTTGGACGAATGAAGGAGAAACCGGCATGGGCGAGAACCGCCGCGTTCGGGTGGCCATCGTGGGCGTCGGCAACTGTGCGGCCTCGCTGGTCCAGGGCGTTCAGTACTACCGTGACGCAGATCCCAGCACTCGCGTGCCCGGTTTGATGCACGTCGTGTTCGGCGAGTACCACGTCCGCGACATCGAGTTCGTCGCCGCGTTCGACGTGGACGCCAAGAAGGTCAGCCGCGACCTGTCCGAGGCGATCTTCGCCAGCGAGAACAACACCATCAAGATCGCCGACGTGCCGCCCCTGGGCGTCACCGTGCAGCGCGGCCACACCTACGACGGGCTCGGCCGCTTCTACCGCGAGACCATCGAAGAGTCCGACGAGACTCCGGTCGACGTCGTCGCGGCGCTGCGCGAGGCCGAGGTCGACGTGCTCGTCTCGTACCTGCCCGTGGGCTCCGAAGAGGCCGACAAGTTCTACGCGCAGGCGTGCATCGACGCCGGTGTGGCGTTCGTCAACGCGCTGCCGGTGTTCATCGCCTCGGACCCCGAGTGGGCCGAGAAGTTCCGCGCGGCGGGCGTGCCGATCGTCGGCGACGACATCAAGTCCCAGGTCGGCGCCACCATCACGCACCGCGTGCTGGCGAAGCTGTTCGAGGACCGCGGCGTCCAGCTCGACCGGACCATGCAGCTCAACGTGGGCGGGAACATGGACTTCCTGAACATGAAGGAGCTGGAGCGGCTCGAGTCGAAGAAGATCTCGAAGACCCAGTCGGTCACTTCGCAGGTCGACCGCGAACTCGGCAAGGGCAACGTCCACATCGGCCCGTCGGACTACGTGCAGTGGCTCGACGACCGCAAGTGGGCCTACGTCCGGCTCGAAGGCCGCGCCTTCGGCGACGTGCCGCTGAACCTGGAGTACAAGCTCGAGGTGTGGGACTCGCCGAACTCGGCGGGCATCATCATCGACGCCGTGCGCGCCGCGAAGATCGCGAAGGACCGCGGCATCGGCGGCCCGATCCTGTCGGCTTCGTCCTACTTCATGAAGTCGCCGCCGGAGCAGTACGACGACTCCACCGCGCGCGACGAGGTCGAAAAGTTCATCGCCGGCGAGGCGTGACCTCCCTTTCCCTGACGTGAGCTGAAGGCTCCCTTCACCGCATGCGATGCGGTGAAGGGAGCCTTCGCTGCATCACATGCGGTGAAAGTCCCCTTCAGCCCATCTTGAGCAGTGCCGCTACCTGCTCTGTTCCCGTAGTGTGATCGTCTGACTACCAAGGGCGGGGAGGCCTCATGGTCGGTTATGACGTGGTGATCGAGAAGATCAGAGGGACTGGACAGGCGGCGACGCGGGTCGCGGACGCGCTGCGCGGGGCGAAGTGCTCCGCGGCCGTGCCGTCCGGAGATGCCGGTATGCCGGGGGCACGGTGCGTGGGCAAGCTCGGCGCGGTCAAGCAGGCATTGCGGGATCGCGAGCAGGCGTACGAGCGTCGTCTCGACGCGCACGCGGCGAACATGGCGAAGGCCGTGGACCTCTACAGCGGCCGCGAGGACGCCGCCACGGCGGAGCTGACCGTGCCGGTGCAGGCGACGGGTGGGCGGAAGCCGGTCTGATGGTCACCTGGGCTGAGGTCACGCGATGGGATCCCGGACCCCTGCAAACCGCGGTCGGTGAAATCAACGCCGCGTACAACAAGGTCGTCGTGTGCTCGGATGATCTGCGAGGTATCAACACGGCGGACGGCTGGCATGGTGAGGCGGCCACCGCCGCGGCGAGCGAGGTCGATCAGGTCATCGATGGCATGGAGGAGTACGCCGCCGAAGTGGCTTCGCTGCGTCGCAGCGCGGGGGACGTCGGGGACGCGATCAGTGGGGTCGTGAACGGCGTCAAGGAAGTCGAGGGGCTCGCCAGGGCACACCACTTCACCATCGGCGGTGACGGGGAGATCGTCGACAACGGACCGCCTCCGGAAACCGCGGACGGCGAGAAAGAAGCCGTCGCCCGCGAACGGGCGGCGATCGCGGCGGAACTGCGCGATCGTGTCGCCGAGGTACTCAAAAGCGCGACCGACATCGATGACGACTTCTGTTCCGTGCTCGACCGGATCGTGTCCGGACAGACCATCGACGCGACCGGTAACGACAACGAGAACACGTCGTTGGCGGCGGCCGGCAACTCCGGCGCCGTCATGGGGGCGCTCAGTATTCCCGCGCCCCCGCCCGAAGGAGCGACAGCGGCACAGAACGCCGCCTACTGGGCGACCTTGAGCGAAGCTCAGCGGACTCGGCTGGCCATGGATCGTCCGGAACTCGTCGGGCCACGGGACGGTTTCTCCGCGAAGCAACGCGATATCGCGAACCGTGGGCTGATCGGCCGTGAACGATCGCGTCTCCAAGCGGAGCGTGACGAGCTGCGGAAGAAGATCGCCGACTTCCGGCGAACCGGCGGTGGGGAGATCAAACTCAACGACCGGCGCGAGTTCGACGCCTTGACCGCCCGACTCGGCGAGTTGGACAAGAAGATCAAGGGCGTCGACAATCTCGACGCCATGCTCAAGCAGGACCCGGCGACGCCCGAAAACCAGAAGTACTACCTACTGGGCATCGACGGTCACGATGACGGTAAGGCCATCCTGGCGAAAGGGAACCCGGACACCACGGCCCATGTCGCGTCCTACGTTCCCGGTACGACCGCGGACCTTGCCACCTTCACCGACGAGGCCGCGAGAGGCGACGCGATGCACCAAGCGGCCATCGAGGCGGGCGGGCGCTCCACTTCGGTCATCACTTGGCTGGGATACGACGCGCCCGACACCCTGTCGAACGCCGGGAGCGAGAGTTACGCGGACAACGGTAAGCAGGCGTTCGACAAGTTCCAGGATGGCCTGCGGGAGAGTCACACCGGAGCCCCGTCCCACAGCACGGCCATTGGCCACAGCTATGGAACCACGCTCGTCGGGCACGCCGCACGAGACGGCGGCCTCGCCGTCGACGACATGGTTTTCGTGGCGAGTCCCGGTGTCGGTGTCGATTACGCGCACCAGCTGAATATCGCGCCCGATCATGTCTACTCGACCACGGCAGAGAAGGACGTCATCAACGTCACCAACTTCCCCCGTATGCCAGGAGGGGAAGGCATGCTCATCGATCCACTCGGACCCGACCCCATGGATCCGCAATTCGGCGGCAAGACCTTCGAATCGAATCGCGGAACCACGGCCGGTGGACCCGCCGAGTTGCCGAGCGTGGGAGCGCACGGGGAGTACTGGAAACAAGACAGCCCGTCTCTCCGAGGTATGGGCAAGATAGTCGCGGGGCGGCAACCGTGACCCAAGCCGGGAAGACGAATGAACAGAATTTCAGTTAAAGCCATCCTCGTGGTGGTCGTCGCGACGCTGTTGTCGACGGCCTGTGGGGTGGATGAACCTGAAGACGGAGGCAGCGTGGAACCGACGATCACGCTTGCGGACGCCGCTCGTAAGGTGGACGCCTACGCCGAGCAAGCTCGGGCGGCGCTGAACCCGCAGGCCAAGTTCGTGAACCCATACAAGAACTACGATTTCCCATGCTCCAACGCCGACGGCAGCCCGTCCCCGGACCGGCGGGACGCTCGCGTGAGTTACCAGCTTGAGGGTGTCACCCCGGAACAAGTACCGGCGTACTTTCAGAATATGCGATCTCTCCTGAAAAAGATCGGCTTCACCATTACTGATGATCAGAAAGGTGAATTTCTAGGCGCGAAGAATAATGTAGACGGTTTCACGATGGGATTGCAGGCCAATAATATCGGTGAAGTCTATCTCAAGGTTTCATCGCCCTGTGTGTGGCGCGACGGTACGCCCAAGCCGGGCAATTAGCGCGCAGGAGTATTCGCCGATCGCTCGAGACGAGGCCCCTGCTGTCAGGTTTGGGCGACGATCCTTGGTGATCATGCGGCGGGGGGACGAAGGGTGATCTACTTCGTGGTTGCGCGTTGCTGAGCCTCCTGGTGAAGATACTTGTACCGCGCAGTGGCGCGTCGATCCCGCTCGATATAACGAGCAATGATCGTCCGGCATTCGATCGTGTTCGTCCAGACGGGAATCGCCATAATTCCGGCAAGAACCAACCCGTAGGATTCGGCTGGCTTCGCAATGCTGATGATCAAGGCCATAATCAAGGCGAAAGAGGCGATACAGGTCGCCTTCAGGTGCTTCTCGTCCAACGCTTCTCGATCTGCTCGACTTACACCCGGTGTGGCCGTGAGCATGACGCGAATCTGCATCATGAGCAGAAGTGGTCCCGTGGCGAGAAGAAACGCGGCGCCCGAAGCCGGTTGACTCCCGAAAAGCAAGGCCGTGTAGATGCACATGAAGGCTAAAGAGGCCGCTACGCCGCGAGCGATCGCCTGACGTGTCGAATGCGGATTCTTGCGCGGCACGCTGACTCAGTCCTCGGCTTCGGCGTCGGCCCCGCGTAGCCCTGCTTGCGGGCGGTGCGGGCCACCGCGACGGTTAGTGTGGGTTCGCCATCATGCCGGTCAGGCATCGGGTAACGACGCCAAGGCCGCCGGCAGATCGGTGATCTTCTCGACCACTGTCGTCTCCGCCAGCACCGCGGGATCCGGCGGGAAATGCGGGTTCGGCACCGCGAACACCGTCATCCCCGCCGCCAGCGCGGCGCGAAGCCCGTTCGTCGTGTCCTCCACGGCCGCGCAGTTCTTCGGCTCCGCGCCCAGCAGCTCGGCCGCCTTCAGGTACACATCGGGCGCCGGTTTCCCCGCGCCGACCTGCTCCGACGACACCGCCGTCGGCACCGGTAGCCGCGTGATGTCCAGGAACGCCTTGATCAGCAGCGGCGGCGACGAACTCGCGATCGCCACCGGCCAGTGCTTCGCGACCTCGCGTACGACGTCCGGCCCGCCGGGGATGATCGGTGGCTTCTCCGCGTACCGGCGCGCCATGCGCTCGATCACCACCTGCGCGACGTCCGCCGGACGGAGCTGGACGCCCAGGTCGTGCGCCAGGTAGGCGGCCCATTCCGGGGTGCTCATCCCCTGCATGGCCCTGGTCGATTCGTCGCGCCAGGTGCCGTGGAACTCGTACGCGACCGCCCGTCGGACCTCGTCCCACATCTTTTCCGAATCCACCAGGACACCGTCGAGATCGAAGATCACCGCTTCCACACCACAACCCTAGAACGTCCGGGGAGATCTTGTGCGGCAGATTACTTAGCCATGCTCAGTATTTTTAGTTAGCATGGCTAAGTGACCACGACCGTCGCCGGCCTCGCGCATCGGCTCCGCCCGCTGGTCTTCCGGCTGTACTACCTCGTCCGCCGGGAGACCCCGCAGGTCCAGCTCACCCTCACCCAGGGCTCGGTGCTGTCGGAGCTGCTGAACGGCGGTCCGCGCCGGATGAGCACGCTCGCCGAGCTCGAACGGGTCCGGATGCCGACGATGACCGACGTCGTCCGCCGCCTCGAACGGCTGGGGCTGGTCAGCCGCCGTCCCGATCCCGCCGACGGCCGGGCGGTGCTCGTCGAGGTCACCGAGGTGGGGCAGCGCTTCCATCGGCGGCTGATCGTCGCCAGGGAGGAATTCCTCCGTGAACGGCTCCTCGGACTCGACGACGCCGATCGCGCCGCCATCGAAGCCGCGCTCCCCGCCCTCACCAGGTTGCTGCACGAAGACAAGAAGGAGGAACTGATCCGCGATGAGCGCTGAGCACCACTCGAGCCTGTTGGACGCCGTCAAGGGACAGCCCAAACAGGTATGGATCACCGCGTTCGCCGCGGTCATCGCGTTCATGGGGATCGGGCTGGTCGACCCGATCCTGCTGTCGATCGCCGAAGGCCTGCACGCGACGCCGTCCGAGGTGACGCTGCTGTTCTCCAGCTACCTCGGCGTCCAGGCGGTCGCCATGCTGGTGACCGGCGCGATGAGTGCCCGGTTCGGGGCCAAGCGGACCGTGGTCGCCGGGCTGACGCTGGTCGTCGTCGCCACCGCGCTCTGTGCCGCGTCCGGGTCGATCGAGCAGCTCATCGGGTTGCGCGCGATCTGGGGACTCGGCAACGCCTTCTTCATCGCGACGGCGCTTTCGGTGATCGTCGGCGCCGCGACCGGCGGCCAGGCGGGCGCGATCCTGCTGTACGAAGCCGCCCTCGGCGTCGGCCTCGCGGTCGGCCCGCTGCTGGGTGCCCTGCTGGGCAGCATCTCCTGGCGCGGCCCGTTCCTCGGCACCTCTCTCCTGATGCTGTGCGGACTCGTGCTGTGCTCGATCTTCCTGACCGGCGACGCCAAGGAGAAGCGGCCGAAGATCCGCCTGCTCGACCCGTTCCGCGCGCTGAAGCACGCCGGGCTGCTGCGCACGTCGATCGGTTCCGCGCTGTACACCGCCGCGTTCTTCGTGGTGCTGGCCTGGTCGCCGTTCGTGCTGGAGTGGAGCGCCGTCGCGGTCGGCCTCATCTTCTGCGGCTGGGGCCTTTCGGTCGCCGTCGCGGGTGTGGTGCTCGCGCCGAAACTCGCCGCGAAGCTCGGTGAGCGGCACGCGACCGTGGTCGCCGTCTTCGGCTACGCAGTACTGCTGCTGATCATGGCGATCCCGAGCAAGCCGGTCCTGGTGGTCGGCATCATCCTGTCGGGGCTGGTCTCCGGCCTGCTCAACACGCTCTTCACCGGGACGGCGATGTCCATCAGCGGCGCGCCGCGTCCGGTCGCGAGCGCGGGCTACAACTTCTGCCGCTGGCTCGGCGGCGCGGTCGCCGCGACCATCGTCGGTCACCTCGCCGAGTGGTTCGGGGCCAAGCAGGCGCCGTTCGTGATCGCCGCGGTCCTGTGCGTACTCGCCGGTGCGCTGCTGACGATCCGCGAGAAGTCCGCGGACCCGCACACCATCCCGGCCGAAGCGGTCCTCGTCGGCGAAGAGATGTAAATCGGAACAAAAGGTGAACACCGGACCAACGAGGGGTTTCCTCTCCTTGGTCCGGTGCCTTAGCGTCGGCCTCCCGAACTGCAAGATGCGGAGGTCCGCGTGAAGTTCCTTCCGTTGCTGGCCGGCCATTCACCAAGCCGGGCGTCAGTGACCTGTACTTACCGCTGTGGCGACGCGTGCTTCCACGACGCGCCGAACACCTCGGACAACCCCACCTTCGCCGAGGTGCTCGGTGAGGTGAGCCGCCGTGGCGCGCTGAAGGCGACTGCGGTCGTCGCGCTGGCCGCCGGTACGCCGCTCGCGCTCGCGGGGCCCGCGTCCGCCGCGCCGGAGGCGGAACCGGCGGGACGGCGCAAGCCGCCACCCGGCACCGACTACCAGCGGGTCCAGCCCAACACGCTCGACGCCGTCGTCGTGCCCGAGGGCTACCAGCAGGGCATCGTGATCCGCTGGGGTGACGCGGTGCTTCCGGGCGCGCCGGAGTTCGATTTCGACCACCAGACCGCCGAGGCGCAGGCGAAGCAGTTCGGCTACAACTGCGACTTCGCCGCGCTGCTCCCGCTGGACCATTCCGGTCTTTCCGCGCTTCTGGTCACGAACCACGAGTACACCTCCGAAGAGTTCATGTTCCGCGGCTACGACCGGAACAACCCGACCGAGGAGCAGGTCAAGATCGCCTGGGCGGCGCACGGGCTGACGGTCGTGCAGGTGACGCGCGGACGCGACACCGGCCATCTGCGGCCGAAGATGTCGCGCTACAACCGGCGCGTCACGCTGCACACCCCGTTCAAGGTCGCCGGTCCGGCCGCGGGCAGCGACCTGCTCAAGACCGCCGCCGACCCCACCGGCACGGTGGTCCTCGGCACGATGAACAACTGCGCCGGCGGCGTCACGCCGTGGGGCACGATCCTGTCCGGCGAGGAGAACATCAACCAGTACTTCGGGAACGCGGAAACGGTGACCGATCCCGTCAAGCGCAAGCGGTACGCGCGCTACGGCATCAAGGGCACCGCGACCACCCGGAAATGGGAGCGGTTCGACGCGCGCTGGGACATCGCCAGGGAGCCGAACGAGGCCCACCGCTTCGGCTGGGTGATCGAGCTGGACCCGAACGATCCGGACAGCACGCCGGTCAAGCACACGCACCTGGGCCGGTTCAAGCACGAGACGGCGAACATCCGCGTGGCCGACGACGGTCGCATCGTCGCCTACTCCGGTGACGACGAGCGCTTCGAGTACATCTACAAGTTCATCTCGAAGGGCCGCATGAAGCGGGGCGACAGCGCGCACGCCCGGCGGCACAACATGACCCTGCTCGACGACGGCACGCTCTACGTCGGCCGGTTCACCGGCGACAGCCCGGCCGCGGAGATCGACGGTACCGGCAAACTGCCGAGCGACGGCGAGTTCGACGGCAGCGGCGAATGGATCCCGCTGGCCTCCGGCAAGAAGTCCTTTGTGGACGGAATGACCGCCGAAGAGGTGTACGTGTTCACCCGCGAGGCCGCCGACCGGGTGGGCGCCACCAAGATGGACCGCCCGGAGGACATCCAGGCCCATCCGCGCACCGGCCGGATCTACTGCGCGCTGAGCAACAACGTCGAACGCGGCAACCCCGGCAAGGAGGGCGCCACCGAGCCCAACCCGCGGCTGAACAACAAGCACGGGCAGGTGCTGGAGTTCGAGGAGCACCGCGGGGACGCGCTCGCGTTGCGGTTCAGCTGGCGGCTGTTCCTGGTGTGCGGTGATCCGTCTTCGCCGGACACCTATTTCGCCGGGTTCCCCAAGGACCAGGTCTCGCCGATCTCCAGCCCGGACAACGTGGCCTTCGACCGGCACGGCAACCTGTGGATCTCCACCGACTCGGCCGGTGCGCTGGGCATCAACGACGGGCTGTACTCGGTGCCGCTGGAGGGCCGCAACCGCGGGGAACTCAAGTTGTTCCTCACCGTGCCCCGAGGCGCGGAGACCTGCGGTCCGATCGTCGAGCAGAAGATCGTCACGGTCTGTGTTCAGCATCCGGGTGAAGTGGACGGCGCCAGCGCCGACAAACCGGCCTCGCATTGGCCGGACGGTGGCGAAACCCAGCCGCGGCCCTCGGTGGTGGCCGTGTGGAAACCCGGTCGTCACGGGCTGTGTGACATCGGTTCTTAGTCGGTAAGCAACGTTCTAGCTGTACTTTTCGTCGATGGCGCGCGGCCGGTCCCGGCAGCGCGCCATCGCCCGTTCGCACGCTGTTCATCTGCTGGTCGGGACTGGATCGTTTTGGTCGCTTACCGTCACGGCGTTCCCCTGACCGGATTACGTGAACCCACCGCGAACCATGGAGGCCTTGTGTCCTTCGAGCCTCGGCGGCTCCTGCCGTTGATCACCTCCCACCCGGGTGGCCGCTCCGCGGTCACCTGCGAGTACCGCTGCGGCAACGCGTGCGCCCACCCCGAGCCCAACACCTCGGGCAACGAATACTTCGGCGACGTCGTCAAGGACATGCTGTCCCGTCGTGGCGCGCTGAAGGCCGGTGCCGTGATGGCCGCCGCCGCGGGTGGCTTCGCCGCGCTGTCCGGTACCGCCGCCGCCGCCGACCCCGCCGACGTCGCGGCCGCGGGTCACGGCAGGCCGGGCCGCCCCGGCCGTCCGGTGCCCGGCACCGACTTCGAGGCGGTCCCGCCGAACAAGCTCGACGCCGTCACCATCCCCGAGGGGTACGAGCAGCGTGTGGTCATCCGCTGGGGCGACGCCGTCGAACCGGGTGCGCCGAAGTTCGACTTCTTCAAGCAGACGGCGGCCGCGCAGGCCAAGCAGTTCGGCTACAACTGCGACTTCGTCGGCCTGATCCCGCAGGACCCGCTGGGCATCCGCAACCTGCTGGTGGTGAACCACGAGTACACCACCGAGACCCACATGTTCCCGGCCGACCAGTACGACCCGGCGAACCCGACCGAGGAGCAGGTCAAGATCGCTTGGGCGGCCCACGGTCTCTCGGTGGTCCAGGCCTTCCGTGACCCGATCGGCGGCGCGCTGCACGTCACGCCGAGCCGGTACAACCGCCGCATCACGCTGAACACCCCCTTCGAGGTGCGCGGCCCGGCCGCCGGTTCGAAGTACCTCAAGACCTCGGCGGACCCGGCGGGCCGCACCGTCCTCGGCACCCAGAACAACTGCGCCGGCGGCGTGACCCCTTGGGGCACCGTGCTTTCCGGTGAGGAGAACGTCAACCAGTACTTCGCCAACGCGGCGAGCGTCACCGACCCGGTCGTCGCCGCGCGGTTGAAGCGGTACAGCTTCTCCGGTGGCGCCAGCACCCGCAAGTGGGAGCGGTACGACAAGCGCTGGGACCTCGCGCAGGAGCCCAACGAGGCCAACCGCTTCGGCTGGGTCGTCGAGATCGACCCCAACGACCCGAACTCGACGCCGGTCAAGCACACCGCGCTCGGCCGGTTCAAGCACGAAGCGGCGAACATCAAGATCACCAAGGACGGCCGTGTCGCGGTCTACTCCGGTGACGACGAGCGGTTCGAATACATCTACAAGTTCGTCTCGAAGGGCAAGTACAAGCCGGGCGACAGCGCGCACGCGCGCCGCCACAACTCGGCGCTGCTCGACGAGGGCACGCTGTACGTCGGTCGCTTCACCGGAGACAGCCCGGCCGCCGAGATCGACGGCACCGGCAAACTGCCCGCGGACGGCGAATTCGACGGCGTCGGCGAGTGGATCCCGCTGGTTTCGGGCAACAAGTCCTTTGTGGACGGATTCACCGCCGAAGAGGTCTACGTCTTCACCCGGCTCGCGGCCGACAAGGTCCAGCCGACCAAAATGGACCGTCCCGAGGACATCCAGCCCAACCCGGTCAACGGCCGGATCTACGCGGCGCTGACCAACAACAGCCAGCGTGGTCCCGCCGGCAAGGCGGACGTCGACGAGGCGAACCCGCGGCCGAACAACCGCAACGGGCACATCCTGGAGTGGGACGAGGACGGCGGTGACGCCGCGTCGACGAAGTTCTCCTGGCGCCTGCTGCTCGTCTGCGGTGACCCGAAGACCGCGGACACCTACTTCGGCGGCTTCCCGAAGGACCAGGTCAGCCCGATCTCCTGCCCGGACAACGTGGCGTTCGACCGGTACGGGAACCTGTGGATCTCCACCGACGGCAACGCGCTCGGCGCCAACGACGGCCTGTTCTCCGTGCCGGTCGACGGTCCGGAGCGCGGGCACGTCAAGCAGTTCCTCTCGGTGCCGGTCGGCGCGGAGACCTGTGGCCCGGTGGTGACCGATCACCTGGTGCTCGTCGCCGTGCAGCACCCCGGTGAGGACGCGCCCTCCTCCGCGAACCCGACGTCGCACTGGCCGGACGGCGGCACGTCGCAGCCGCGGCCGTCGATCGTTTCGGTCTGGAAGAAGGGCCGCTGGGGCCAGGTCGGCCGCATCGGCGTCAAGTAGCGGCGACCGGCGCCCCGATCACTCTCGGCAAGACACCTTCTGCCTGATCGGGGCGCCGGTCGACACCGTTCAGCGATTACGGAACGGCGCCGCGCTCGCTAGCTTCAGCCCTGTGAAAAGGGCACTGGTGTTGATGACGGCCGGAGCGCTCCTGCTGGGTACGGGCGCTTTTCCCGCGCGGGCGCAGGCTCCGGCCGTCCCGCCGGGCTGCACCGGCGGTGTCGCGCCGAACCCGAGTGTGGAGGAAGGCAGCCCGCCCGCCGGGTACACCTTCAACCCCGCCGCCCCGGTGCCCGCCGGCACGCCGCGCAGCGAACGGCCCAAGCTGTCCACCACCGGCGGCTACCAGCAGGACGGCGGGAAGTACGCGCTGATCGCGACGCCGGACAAGATGGTCAGCACCGCCTACGCGGCGATGAAGTTCGTGCCCGGCGGCGTCTACACGCTCACCGACTGGACCGGTACGAACGACGGCAACCTCCGCCGCGGGGACGCCGTCCAGGAAACGGGACTGCGGTTCTTCACCGCGGCGAACAAGGTCGTCCTGGAGAACAAGCGCAAGGTCGAGCACGCCGTCGAGGCCGACGGGAAACTCGCCCGCCAGGACTTTCCGCCGTCGACGGCCCCGCCGACGGCGACCTCGGTGAAGTTCTTCGCCGCCACCGACCGCAACTGGGTCATGTGGGACTGCGTCGTCCTGCGGGTGGCGTCGTACTCGGTGAAGGCGGAGGTGCGGGATCCGGCGAGCGGCGCGTGGGGAGCCACCGCCACCGTCGAGGCGGGCACCACGGCGAACTTCCGGTTCACGCTGACCAACGACGGCACCGACACCCTGACCGACATCAAGGTCGACGACCCGTACTGCGACGTGAAACCCGCCCCGATCGCGAGTCTCGACGGCGGCAAGTCCACGACGATCACCTGCGACCACGCGAACGTCACCGAGGCCGACAACGGCCGCGTCGGCACGGTGACCGTCTCCGGCGCGAAGTACCCGGGCGGCACGCTGCCGCAGAAGACCGCGACGACCACGCTCAAGGTCACCCCGCCGCCCGCGATCGACGAGATCGGCGAGTTCGTCTGGAACGACGTCGACCGGAACGGCCTGCAGGACGCCGGTGAGCCGGGCGTCGCCGGGGTGAAGGTGACGTTGAAGGACGCTTCGGGCACGGCGCTGGGCACCCTCACCACGGACGCCGCCGGCAAGTACCGGTTCGCCAAGCTGAAGGATGGCATCTACCAGGTCTGCTTCGACATCGGCGCGCTTCCGCCCGAGTTCGCGGGCTATACCTTCACCACGAAGGACGCGGGCGACGACGCGAAGGATTCCGACGCCGACCCGGCGAACGGCTGCACCGCGACCACCGCGGTCGGCCCGCGGAAACGCCAGGATCCGACGCTCGCCGCGGGGCTGGTCGCGCCCGTGAGCAGGATGGGCGACTTCGTCTGGCTGGACAAGGATCAGGACGGTCTTCAGTCTCGTGACGAGATCGGCGTCCCGGACCTGAAGGTGACGCTGAAGGACGCGGACGGCAAGGCCGTCGCTTCGGCCGTGACCGGACCGGACGGGCGGTACGCCTTCGAGGGCGTGCGCACGGGTTCGTACCAGGTCTGCTTCGACCCCGGCTCCCGGCGGCTGACCAGGTCCGGTGCCGCGCGGTACGACGGCACCGATTCGGCGGCGGACCCAGTGACAGGCTGCACCCCGGTGACCAGGCTCGGCGCGCAGGAGGATCTGACCAGGGACGCCGGGCTGATCGAGCCGTAAGCCTCGAACTGTCGGTGGGTGCCGCTAGCGTCGCCCACCGTGACCTCACATCTCGACGCCACCCGCGAGTCCTACGACACCGTCGCCGAGGACTACGCCGTCACCGTCCGGCCGCTCTTCGACCAGGACCCGCTCGGCCGCGCGATGCTGGCCGCGTTCGCCGAAAAGGTGCGTGGACCGGTCGCCGACGTCGGCTGTGGGCCGGGGCATGTCACCGCCCACCTGGCTTCGCTCGGACTCGACGTCTCCGGTGTCGACTTGTCGCCGAAAATGATCGAACTCGCTCGTCGTCAGTACCCGGACCTGCGGTTCGACGTCGGTTCGATGACCGCGCTCGACGTCCCCGACGGCTCGCTGGGCGGCCTCGTCGCCTGGTGGTCGATCTTCCACCTGCCGCCGGAGACGCTTCCGGCGGTGTTCGCCGGGTTCCGCCGGACGCTCGTGATCGGCGGGCGGCTGCTGATCGGCTTCCACGCCGGTGACGAGCGCCTGAGCCCCGAAAGGGCATACGGCCACCCCGTCAGCTACGACGCCTACCTCCTGCGGCCGGAGTGGGTCGCCGAGCTGCTCGGCCAGGCGGGATTCGAGGTCACCGCGCGGCTGACCATGGCCGGGAAGAAGCGGCCGCAAGCCTGTCTGCACGCCCGCGCGGTTTGACGCGCGGGCGGCGGACCTGATTCCCTGCGCACGCAACCGAGTCGGGCGGGGCCATGACGCAGACGAGTACGACCGCGGGCGAGAGCACCCCCGCGTGGCCTTCGCGTGCCTGGTCCCTCCGGCCGTCGACCTGGACGTGGTTCGGGTTCGGTCTGGTTCTGGTGGTCTACGCCGATCTCGCGTGGCGCCGCCGCTGGATGAGTGACGACGGGCTCATCGTGCTGCGGACGGTCCGCCAGATCCTCGCGGGCAACGGGCCGGTGTTCAACATCGGCGAGCGGGTCGAGACCAATACCAGTCCTTTGTGGACGGCGATACTGAGCGTGCTCGGCCTGCTGCCGGGAGTGCCGCTGGAGTGGATCTCCGTGGTCACCGGACTGGTCTTCTCGGTCGCCGGGCTGTTCTTCGGCCTGGACGGTGCCCGGCGGCTCTATCAGCCGCTGGCGTTTCCCGGCCTCGCACCCGCCGGTGCCTTGGTGGTGTGCGCGTTGCCGCCGTTCCGCGACTTCGCGACGTCCGGGCTGGAAACCGGCCTGATCACCCTGTGGCTGGGCGGCACCTGGTGGGCGCTCGTGCGTCGTACGTCCACAGTGGACGGTCTGTGGACCTGGCCGGTCGCCGTCGTCGCCGGACTGGGGCCGCTGGTGCGTCCGGATCTCGCGCTCTTCAGCGGTGTCGCTTTGGCGGCCTTGCTCTTCCTCCTGCGGCCGGGACTCCGTCGTGCGCTGGGCCTGCTGGCCGCGGCGGCCGCGCTCCCGTTGGCGTATCAAGTGTTCCGGATGGGCTACTACGGCCTGCTGACTCCGAACACCGCACTGGTCAAGGAGGCGTCGGAGGCGAACTGGGCTCGCGGCTGGGCGTACCTCGTCGATCTCGTCCAGCCGTATTGGCTCCTGCTTCCGGTTCTGCTGCTCGCCGCCGCTGTCCTCACCGTGTCGTCCACTATGGACAGAACGTTCGTGGTACTGACGGCGGTCCCGCTCGTCGGCGCGATGGTGCTCTCCCTGTACGTGGTCAGGGTCGGTGGCGATTTCATGCACGGGCGCATGCTGCTCCCGGCACTGTTCTGCCTGCTACTACCCGTGCTGGCGGTGCCGGTGACGAGGGTGACCGTGGCGTTCCTGGTCGGCGTCGGCTGCTGGGCGTTCGTGGCCGCGACGTCGCTCCGCCCGGCGCACACCGCCGCGCCGCGGGCCGTCGGCGTCACCGACGAGCGGTCGTACTGGTCGCGAGCGACCGGGCACGAACATCCGCTCCTGGCCGTGGATTACGCCGCTCATCCGGCGATGCCGCCGGCGCTGGAGGCCGTCCGCGGCGTCGCGGGGCCCGCGGTGCTGATCCAGGACTACGCGACCAGGCGCTGGTACGCGTACCCGACGAACAGGCCGTACGTGACCGTCGCCGCGGACAGCATGGGCGCGCTCGGCCTGCTGATCCCGCTCGACGTGCGGCTGCGTGACGGTTACGGCCTCGCCAACCCGTTCGCCGCGCATTCGACGTCACTCCCCGACGGCAGGCCCGGGCACCAGAAATGGCTGTCCCCGGTCTGGGAACTGGCGAATTCGGCGCGGCTCCCGATCATCGAGGGCGGCCCGGCCCGCGCCGGCGACGTCGCCGCCGCGCGACAGGTGCTGGACTGCCCGAAGATCGTGGAGATCGACGCGTCCGTACGGGATCCGCTGACGGCGGGACGGTTCGCGGACAACCTCGTCGGGTCGTTCACCCGTGGCTCCGTGCGGTTCCCCCGGGTCGCGTCACCGCCGGTCGACTGCGGGTGACTAGCGTGACGCCCATGGCTGATCTTCCCCTCGCTCTCGTCACCGGCGCCACCCGTGGGATCGGCGCCGCGGTCGCGCGCGCCCTCGCCCCCACCCACCGCCTGCTGCTCGGTGGCCGCGACGCGGGCGCGCTCGGCGAACTCGCCGGTACGCTGCCCGACGCGCGGCCGTGGCCGATCGACCTCACCGACACCGAGACGCTGGAAGCGGCGACCGCCGAGTTCGGCGAGCTGGACGTGCTGGTGCACTCGGCCGGTGTCGCGCGGCTCGGCAAGATCGAAGCCGCCACCGACGCCGACTGGCGGGCCAACTTCGAGGTCAACGTGCTCGGGGTGGTCACGCTGACCAGGCAGCTGCTGCCCGCGTTGCGCGCCGCGAAGGGGCACGTCGTCGTGATCAACTCGGGTGCCGGGCAGAACGCGCGTCCGGGCTGGGGCCCGTACGCGGCGAGCAAGTTCGCCGTCCGCGCCTTCGCCGACGCGTTGCGCGAAGAGGAGTCCGCCCTGCGGGTGACGTCGATCTACCCCGGCCGCACGGACACCGAGATGCAGCAGGCGATCATCGCCGACGAAGGACGCGCGTACGAGCCGGAACGCTTCCTGCGTCCCGAATCCGTCGCGGCCGCCGTGGTCGCCGCCGTCACCGCCACCGGTGACGCCCATCCGACGGAAGTGACCCTGCGGCCACGAGGACTGGTCTAGGAACGCAGGCGGGCGGAGGTTTCGGCGACTTCGGCCTGCACCTTCGCGCGGTCCACCCGCAGGGATTCGCCGTCGCCGACGACCTGCTCGCCAGCCACCCACACGTCACGCACCCGGCGCGAACCCGCCGCCCACACCAGATTCGAGAGCAGCTGCTCGTCCGGGACGTCCAGTCCGGCGGCGAAGGCCGGGTCGTCGAGGTCGACGTGCACCAGATCCGCCCAGCGGCCGGTCTCCAGCGCGCCGATGTCGGTCCGGCCGAGCGCGTCCGCGCCGCCGCGGGTGCCGAGCAGGAACGCGTCGGCCGCGGTCAGCACGGTCGAGTCGCCGGTCGCGAGCCTCGCGAACATCGCCGAGAGCTGCAGCTCCTCCCACAGGTCGATGTCGTCGTTCGACGCCGGGCCGTCCGTGCCCAGGCCGACGGCGACGCCCGCCTTCCGCAGCTCCGTGACCCGCGCGATGCCCGAAGCGAGCTTCGCGTTCGAGCCCGGGCAGTGCGCCATCCCGACCCCGCGCGCGGCGAAGAGCGCGATGTCCTCGTCGGAAAGGTGGATGGCGTGCGCGGCCAGCGTGCGGCCCCGCAGCATCCCGACCTTCTCCAGCAGCGCGGGCACCGAGCCGTGCTCTTCGCGCTGCTTGACGTCTTCGAGTGCCGCCTCGGCCACGTGGATCTGCACCAGCGCGCCCCGCTCGGCCGCCGATTCCGCGGTCGCGCGCAGTGCTTCGGCGTTCAGCATGTACGCCGAGTGCGGCCCATAGCCGATCTCGATCCGCTCGCCGGGGCCGAACCGGAGACCGTCGGTGTCGATCCAGCGTTCGATGCCCTGGAGCATCGCGCGCCAGTCCATCCCCGGCAGTTCCATGATCGGCGGGCCCAGGAGCACGCGACCACCGGTGGTGAGCACCGCGTCGGCGAGCTGTTCGCCTTCGAAGTACATCTCCGCGCTGGTCGTGACGCCGTGCCGCAGCATCTCGACCGAGCCCAGCACCATGCCGGTGCGGATGTCGGCGGGCTTCAGCTTCGCCTCGGTCGGCCAGATGATCTCGGTCAGCCAGCGCAGCAGCGGCAGGTCGCCGCCCATCCCGCGCAGCAGCGTCATCGGGCTGTGCGCGTGCGCGTTGATCAGGCCGGGCAGGAGGATGCCGCTCAACCGGGTCACGGGAGCGGAGGTTTCGGGAGCCCCGGATGCGGGACCGACATGGGCGATACGTCCCGTCTCGTCCACGTCGACCACGGCGTCACGCAGCAACGAGCAAGCGGGGTCGGCGGGAAGAACGACAGGAGCGTGGAAACGGCGTTGCATGGAAAGAGCTTAGGTCAGTCGACGACGCCGCTCCGCCACGCCCAGGCCGCGATCTCCACCCGGTTCCGCGCACCGATCTTGCCCTGCACCGAGGCCAGATGCGTTTTGACCGTGGACAGCGACAGGAACAGCTCGGCGCCGATCTCGGTGTTCGTCAGCCCCTTGGCGGCGGCCTTGACCACGTCCAGCTCCCGTGCGGTCAGCGGCTCCGAAGGCGGGCTGACGTCGCGTTTCACCATCCCGCCGTCGAAGTGCTTCAGCAGCCGGACGGTGATCTGCGGCGAGACCAGCGCGTCCCCGCGGGCGGCCGCGCGCACGGCCTCGATCAGCAGCGCGGGGCCGGCGTCCTTCAGCAGGAACCCGCTCGCGCCGTTCCGCAGCGCGGTGTGCACGTACTCGTCCAGATCGAACGTCGTGACCACCACGACCTTCAGCGGGTCGGTGACGTCCGGCCCGGCCAGCTGCTTGGTGACCTCGAGTCCGTCGATCCCGGGCATGCGGATGTCCAGCAGGCAGACGTCCGGCCGCAGTTCGCGCGCCTTCGCGACCGCCGAGACGCCGTCCGCGACGTCGGCGACCACCTCGATGTCGTCCTGTGCGTCCAGGATCATCCGGAAGCCGATCCGCACCATGTCCTGGTCGTCGGCGATCAGTACCCGGATCACTCTTCTCCTTCAAGTGGTAGCCACGCTTCGACGCGCCAGCCGCCGCCCGGCACACGTCCGGCGGAGAGCCGGCCGTGCAGCAGGGCGACGCGTTCGCGCATGCCGATCAGACCGTATCCGCCCGACCCGCCCGCCGGACGGCCCTGGGGTTCGCGTCCGTCGTCGGTCACCTGGAGGTGCAGTTGCCCGTCGGACACCTCGGCGATGACCAGCGCCTCCTTCGCGCCGGACGCGTGCTTGCCGATATTGGTCAGCGACTCCTGGACCAGCCGCAACGCCGACCGCCCCACCTCGTGCGGCACGTTCGACGGCAGGTCGAGCTTCATCGACGTCTCCACGCCGTGGTTCGACCGTTCGATCAGGGTCCGCAGGTCGGCGGCGAGATCGGTGGTGGCCTGTTCGCTGAACTCGCTGCTCCCGGCCGGGGCGTCGCCGCGCATGCTCCGCACGAGCCGCCGCATCGCCGCGAGCGCCTCCACCCCGGCGTCCTCGATCCGGCCCATCGCCTCGACCGCGACCTGCGGATTCGTCTCCCCCATCATCTTCGCCGCCTGCGCCTGCACGACGATCCCGGTCACGTGATGGGCGACGACGTCGTGCAGTTCCCGCGCGAGCGCCATCCGTTCCGACGTCTGCGCGTCGCTGATCGCCGACTGGATGACCTGCGTGCGCTCCGAATCCCGCGAACGCAGCGCCAGGCCGATCGCCACCGAGATGCCGAGCAGCAGCAGTCCGGCGATCGCGAATCCGGCGATGTCGTCGGGATCGGTCATCAGCCGGGGACTCGGCCGCCTGGTGTTGAGAACGCAGGCGAGCGTCACCACCCCGGTCATCCCCGCGAGCCGTGAGAGGGACTTGCCGAGCCCGATCGCGCGGACCAGCGTGACGATCGCGCCCATTCCCGCGACGACCTGCGTTCCCGGCACGCCGCCCGGCGTCGCGTATTCGTAGCCGAGCCGGAGGAACGGCGTCACCAGCGCGGACAGCAACATGACGGCGGTGAGCCCGATCATCGCGTCGGCGGGCCTTCGCGGCGCGGCGACCGCGATGACCGCCGCGACGATCGAGCAGACCAGGATGGGGAAGCCGTGCGCCCCGCTGGCGTAGGTGAAGCCGAATTCCACGATCAGCGCGACGGACAGCATGCCGATCAGCGGCCATTGGCCCAGCACCAGCTTGTTGATCTTCTGCAGCTTCTCGTAGCTCTTCGGGTTCGCCGTGCGATCGCGTCCGGGAAGTGCGAAGACCAGCGTCCCGCCGAGCAGGATCCCGCCGAAAAGCATCGCCTGTGCCAGGGTGCCGTTCGAGGTGCTGCCGTAGTAGTAGCGGCCAGAAACCGCGGTCAGGGTCGCCATCACCAGCCCGGTGATCACGGCGAACGCGACCCCCGGCCGCGTCCGGCGCGCCGCGTAGAACAGCACCTCCACCCCGGCCACCACCTCGGTGATGGACAGGTGGGCGAGCACGCTCGAGTAGGTCGGGATGTCGAAGTACCGGACGACCAGCGTGTAGGCCACCAGCACCACCGACGCGGCGACAGCGGCGACGGCCGCCCGTTTCTGCGCCCAGAGCGCGCAGAACACCATCGCGAAGATGCCGGGGAACAGCAGAAGGTCGATGCCGCGGGGGCCCGTGTTGTCGAACGCGGCGTCGGTGATGAAGAGCAGGTCGAACGCGAGTGCGGCCAGCAGTACGGCCGCGGGCATGCCGATCCGGCGCACGAGGGTGCTCGCGCGTGCGTAGAACTTGTTCTGGGATGGACCTGCTGTCACACCGTGACGGTAGAGGATCCGCCGCCGTCCGCACCTTGGCCGACCGGTCCGACGTGGGTCGGCCGATCGGCCGATGCGGCGATGATCAGCACTGGCCGTCTGCCCGAAGTGGACACGAGCCCTTCGAAGCGAAGCTCTTCCCCGAAGCAGAACACCAAGTGACTGACTAGGGAGAATCACGGTGGAAGATCCACAGTGGACAGGGCAGCCGGTACTTTCCGGGCGGGGGCTCGTCAAGCGGTACGGCACGCAGTACGCGCTGGCCGGGATCGACATCGACATCCAGGCGGGGGACGCGGTCGCCATCGTGGGCCCCTCCGGCTCGGGAAAGACCTCCCTGCTGCACGTGCTCGCCGGGATCCTCCGCGCCGACTCCGGGCAGATCTTCCTCGCCGGACAGCGGGTCGACCAGCTCAACGAGCGCAAGCGCAGCGAACTGCGGCGCACCGAGTTCGGTTTCGTGTTCCAGTCCGGCATGCTCGTCGCCGAGCTGAGCGCCGAGGAGAACGTCGCGTTGCCGTCCCTGCTGAGTGGCAAGGGCCGCAAGGAATCCATCGAGGCCGGCCGTGAATGGCTGGCGAAGCTCGGTCTCGCGGGTAAGGAGAAGCGCCGCCCCGGCGAGCTGTCCGGTGGTGAGGCGCAGCGCGTCGCGATCGCACGGGCGCTGACGCACCGGCCGAAGGTGATCTTCGCCGACGAGCCGACCGGCGCCCTCGACACCCGCACCGGCCGCGCCACCATGGACGCGCTGCTCTCGGCGGCCGCCGACAGCGGGGCCGCGGTGATCGTGGTGACCCACGACCGCGAACTCGCCGAGGCCATGCCGCGTACGGTCTCCATCCGCGACGGGCTGATCGCGACGAGGTTGGCTGCGTAATGAACAGTTTCCAGCTGGCCATGCGGGTGCTCCGGGTCGACCGCCGGACCCGCACGTCGGCCATCCTCACCGCGGTCGGGGTCGCCGTCGCGACCAGTCTGGTGCTCCTGCTGGCCTCCCTCCCCGGTGCCACGCAGGCCCGTTCGCAGCGGGCGATCTGGCAGGACATCCACAGCTACTACTCCAGTTCCGGCGAGGCCCAGCGCCCGGCGCCGCTGCTGATGGCGGCGAACAAGGACTACTCGGGTGACCGTGAGATCACCCGGGTCGACATCGCCCAGACCGGCACCTCGCCGATGCTCAGCCTGCCTCCGGGCATCCCGAAGCTGCCCGGCCCCGGCGAGGCGGTCGTTTCGCCCGCGCTCGGGAAGCTGATCCAGTCGACGCCGTCCGCCCAGCTCGGGGACCGGTTCGGCAAACTCGTCGATTCGCTGGGCCCGGACTCCCTGATGTATCCGGAGCAGCTGGTCGCCATCGTCGGCCACACCCCGGAATCGATGCCGCAGTCGGCGCAGGCGGCGGACGGCTTCCCCGACAAGCAGGCCAAGCCCGATCCGCTGCTCGAACTGCTCGCCTGGGTCGGTGTGATCGTCCTGCTCGTGCCGAGCCTGGTGCTCGTCGCGTCCTCGGCCCGGCTCACCGCGGCCCGGCGCGAGGTGCGGATGGCGGCGCTGCGACTGGCGGGCGCGACGCCTGGTCAGGTGACGAAGATCGTCGCCGGTGAGACGGCGTTGTCCGCGATCGTCGGCGCGCTGCTCGGCATCCTCGTGGCACCGGCGCTACAGGGCCTCTCGACCTTCGTCCCGTGGGGCGGCGGGACCTGGCTCGCGTCGGACTTCAGCCTTTCGCTCGGCTCGACCATCGCGGTCGCCGTGGCGATCCCGCTGCTGGTCGTGTTCGCCGGGGTCCTCGGCATCCGCCGGGTGCTGAAGACGCCGCTGTTCGCGGCTTCGGCGCACGCTCGCAAGCCGTTGCACTGGTGGCGCCTGCTCGCGGTCCCCGTGTCCGGCGCGTTCTTCCTCTTCGCGGTCAGCCAGGAGAACGGCAACCTGGGGATGGTGATGTTCGGGCTCTTCCTGCTGGTCGCCTCGGCCGCGATCATCGGCCCGTGGGTCACCTCGGCGGTCGGCGGCACCTTCGTCCGGGTCTGGCGCAAACCGGCGTCGCTGCTGGCCGGGCGCAGGCTCCGTGACGACCCGAAGAGCGCCTACCGCGCCACCGCGGGTGTCGTCCTCGCCGTCTTCACCGGCTCCATGGCGCTCACGCTGCTGCCCTCGTTCGAATCGATGGCGGGCGGCGGCCGGACCTTCAAGGACGAGGTCCTCTACGCCGATGCCGACGTAGCCCAGGCACAGCAGGTGGTCGACAAGACCAACGCCACCCTCGCCCGCAACGGGATCACCGAAAAGGCCGTCGCGGTCGGCCAGGTCTACCTGGCGAGCGGTGAGATGCGGTCCGACGGCAGCCAGTCGCTGAACCGGGCCTTCGTGATGACCTGCGAAGACGCGGTGAAGCTGCTTCGGGTGAACATCGGTGGTTCGTGTCAGCCGGGACCCGCGATCTACAGCAGCTACAAGATCGACCCGGCGCAGTTCCGGGTGACGGGGAAGTGGAACCAGGCCGGGGTGCCGTTCGCCGCGAACATCCCCGCGCACACCTTCCCCCAGTCCGAAAAGGACACCTACAGCACGATCGTCATCGATCCGGCCCTGGTACCCGCGGGTGTCAAGCCGGAGAACGTCGACGTGGTCGTGCCGACGACGCCGTCGAACGGAGAGGTCGTGCGGACCGCGCTGGTCGGCGCGGCACCCGGCCAGGAGGTCGGCAGCCGCGGCCTGCACCTGATCGGCCAGCAACAGGAACTCGGCGACCTGCGCCGGGTCACCGTGATCGGCCTGATCGCGGCAGGCGTGCTCGCCGGCTGCAGCGCGGCCGTGGCGACCGCCGGTTCGGTGATGGACCGCCGCCGCACCTTCGGGGCGCTCATCGCGGCCGGGACACCGGTCCGGGTGCTGGCGAGGGCGCTGCGGATGGAGGCGGCCCTGCCCGCGATGGTGGCCACCATCGGCGCGGGTGTGGTCGGGATAGGCGTCGGTATGGGGCTCTACAGCATGGTCGAAAAGGACCCTGTCGTGCTGAGCCCGTGGCTGCTGGCGCCCGTGGTGCTGGGGATCGGGGTGGCGTTGCTCGGGGCATCCGTCTCGACCCCGGCGCTCAAGCGGGTGCAGTCGGAGCCGCTCGCCGACGAATAGAAAAGTTCGCCCGAATGGCGTCATGGCGCCCGGGCGGGCAGGTCTCGTGGGTGGAGTCGGTGGTTCCACCCACGAGCCGGGTGACCCGGTCGTCCCTCTGTCGGGGGAGGGACGAACGGGCACCGGGACGCGCAGGGGGCGTCCCGCGGGCGCGGGGTGTACAGAAAGGGCCGGTCAGGACGGGGGACGTCCTGACCGGCCCTTTCAGGCGCTTCAGACCCGTTCGAAGATCAGGTCGTGCGAGATCCGGCCTTCGACGTCGGCGCGGTTCTCGAACTTGGTGATCGGGCGCCAGTCCGGGCGCGGGGCCCAGCCGCCGGGCTCGTCGGCGTGGCGGTTGCGCAGGAGCGGTTCGGCCGAGCAGACCTCCATCATCTGCTCCGCGTAGTTCTCCCAGTCGGTCGCCATGTGGAAGGTCCCGCCCGGCGCGAGCCGCGAGGCCACCAGCGAGACGAACCCCGGCTGCACGATCCGCCGCTTGTGGTGCCGCTTCTTCGGCCACGGGTCCGGGAAGAACAGCCGCACCCCGGCCAGCGTGCCCGGCTCGACGTGCTCGGTCAGCAGGATGACCGCGTCACCGTGCATCAGCCGCAGGTTCTTCACCCCGAGCTTCTCGGCGCGCAACATCAGCTGGCCGAGGCCCGGGTCGTACACCTCGACCGCGACGTAGTTGAGTTCCGGCGCCGCGGCGGCGAGCTGGGACGTGGTCTCGCCCATGCCCGAACCGATCTCCACCATGACCGGGGCCTGCCTGCCGAACCAGTCGTCGAAGTCCACCGGTCCTTCGGGCAGCTCGCCGACCGTGCGGCCGAGCGACGGCCACAGCTCGTCCCACGCTCGCTGCTGCCCGACGGTCATCCGGCCGCCGCGTTTGACATAACTGACCACGCTGCGCATCCGTGGCTGGTCCTCGTTTTCCACCCACCCATTAAACGTGGGGTTACCGGGACGCTTCGAACTCCCCCAGCCGCGAGCGCAGGCCCGCGAATCCGGCGACCGCGATCGGCGGTGGCGTCGTACTGGAGTGGGCGGGGAGAACGTCGATCCAGCCGTCGTGGCGGCTGGTGTTCAGCACCGTGGTCGGGATCGAATGCCCGGACGCTCCGCGTTCGGAAGGCATGAACTCCCAGTACCCGGATTCGCCGTCCGCGGCCCACGGGACGAATTCCCAACCGGGACGCCTGCCGAGCAGGCCGGCGATGCGATCTTCGATGCGGAAACCGAGTTCCCGCGATTCGAGTCTTCCGTCCACGACGGCGCGAAGCCACCACGGTGCGGGGATTTCGCCGTGCATTCCACTGGACGCGCGGTACAACGCGACAACGACATCTTCGGGTGCGCGGTGCACCCAGGCGCGGCGAATATCGGATGGCCGGGTCGCGGACGCCACCGTGCGGGGCAGTTCGATCGCCTGTGACCATTCGAGGTCGAGCATGGGCTCGAGCCGCGGCTGCGTGCTTTCCGTGCGGGCTTTCGGGATCATGCGTTCTACTCCCTGACCGGAATCCACCGTCAAGGATCACCTCCGGGGCCGAGAGCCGAAAAATAGGCTCATCCCGAGCATCGCCCGGTGACGAACAGTATGTCCGCTTCCTGTGAGAGAAGCCACAGCCTCTTAACGTGGACTTAACTCCTTTGGAGGCGGTAAAAGCTCACGCGTCCCTTCGATGGGTGATCATCAGCCCAGCTGTATAGACAACCACACAGATGCCCGCGAAATAAGCCAAATAACCCCATGGCCCCAGGGGCAGGTGGAGTTTCAGCATGGAAACCGTCAGATCCGGCCCCGAAAATTGATTCGCCGCGAAGAACGGCATCCAGGGGTAGATGTCGTCGCCCACGCGCGGAATCAGCACGATGAGACCCTCGATCAACTGCGTCCAGACCAACGCGAAGCCGAGCGCGAAACCGGTACTGCGGAACAGCAGTCCGAGACCGACGCCGAGGAGACCGGTCAGCAGGAACGTCGCGCCCTGGCCCGCCACCGCGCGCCAGTCGGCGCCCGAGGCCAGCCCCAGGTCGGCGGCCGGTTTGATCAGGTACGCCAGCCCCCACGAGCCGAAGCCGACGAGCAATCCGATCAGTCCCGAGAACACCCCGACGACGACGCCCTTCGCCAGCAGGATCGGCACGCGGGACGGCACCGCCTGGAAGCTCAGCTTCATCGTGCCCCAGTTGAACTCGCTCGACGCCGTCAGGATGGCGAGCACCAGCACCACGGTGCGGCCGAGGGCGCTCGCGGTCTGCGTCGTGGTGACGGTCGTCTCTTCTTCGAGCGGCACGAAGCCGAAGAACAAGGCGGTGTAGGCGAGGGCGAGGACGACCGCGATGGCGGCGCACCAAAGGGGCGCGCGCGTGCTCTGCAGCTTGATCCGCTCCGCGCGGAGCAGGTTCGCCGCGGTCATCGGACCACCCCCGGGGCCTGGCCGGTGCCGTATTCGACGGCTTCGGCAGTGAGTTGCATGTACGCCTGTTCGAGAGACCCGGTGAGCGGGCTCAGCTCGTGGAGGGTCGCGCCCGCGGCGAAGGCGAGCTCGCCGATGTCGTCGCTGTCCATTTCGGACACGATGAGCGCGCCGTCCTCCTCGCGGAACGCGGCGCCCTTCGCGGTCAGCGCCGTCCGCAGCTCGGGCAGATGCGGGCTGCGGACGCGCACGCCGAGGCCCTTCGCGCGGCCGATGAAGTCTTCCATCGTGCCCTGGTAGATCAGCTTGCCCCGGCCGATCACGACGAGGTCCTGCGCGGTCTGCGCCATCTCCGGCAGCAGGTGGCTGGACACGAACACGGTGCGCCCCTCGGCGGCGAGCGCGTGCATCATCCGCCGGATCCACACGATGCCCTCGGGGTCGAGGCCGTTGACCGGCTCGTCGAACAGCAACCCCCGCGGGTCGCCCAGCAGCGCCGTCGCGATCCCGAGCCGCTGCAACATGCCGAGGGAGAACTGCCCGGCCCGTTTGCGCGCGACCGATTCCAGGCCGACCAGCCGGAGTACCTCGTCGACCCGGTTGTCGGGCAGGCCGTTGGTCGCGGCGATCCAGCGCAGATGCTCGCGGGCCGTACGGCCGGGAAGCCGCCACGACGCGTCGAGCATCGCGCCGACCGTCCGAAGTGGATCATGGAGTTCGCGGTAGGCCTTGCCGTCGATGCGCACCGAACCGGCCGTGGGATTGTCGAGTCCGAGCACCATCCGCATCGTGGTCGATTTCCCCGCCCCGTTGGGGCCGAGGAATCCGGTCACGCGACCCGCTTCGGCCGTGAAGGAAAGGTCGTCGACGGCGATCTTGTCGCCATAGCGTTTCGTCAGCCTCGTGGCCTCGATCATCGGCCCTCCCTCCGGTGGATTTCCGACAGTACTCAAAGCCGGGTCCCGGGGCCGGTCATGAGGAAAGGACCGGGCTGCCCCCCGATGTGGCGGCCCGGTCCTTGTTCCCCTTTTTCTCCCCGTCCGGTCGCGTCACTCCCCCGAGCTGCGCGACCGGCTTTCTCCCCTGTGGAAAGTCCTTACGCGTCGCGCTTGTTCGCGACGACCAGCGAGATGATCAGCAGCACCAGCGCGAAACCGGCGAAGTAGGCCAGCGCCCCACCCTGGCTCAGCACCGAGTCCGACAGCGGCGGGCCGTCCATCTGCCCGGTGCCCGAGCCGCGGACGAACTTGTCGGCGACGTTGAACGGCATCCACTTGTGGATGTCCTGGCCGAGCTTCGGGATGAGCTGGACCAGGTTCTCCACCGCCAGGTTGTAGATCAGCAGCAGGGAGATCGCGCCGGCGCTGTGCCGGATCAGGATGCCGACGGCGACCGCGATCACCGAGGCGAGCGCGAACACGACGCCGACACCGGCGACGCTGATCCACTCGCCGGTGGTGTTCAGCGCGAGGTCTTCCGACCGCATGACGGCGGCCAGGCCCCAGGCGCCGAACGCGGCGATCTCGCCGATCACGAGAGACAGGATGGCGACGACACCGGTCTTGGCCAGCAGTGCCGAGGTGCGGTTGGGCACCGCCTGGAAGGTGGTGCGGATGGTGCCGAAACGGTATTCGGTGGTCACCGAAAGCGCGGCGAGCACCATGATCACGGCCATTCCGGACTTGTAGCCGAACTGGGTCAGGCTGACGTCGGTGAGTTCACCGGCGGGGGCGTTGCCGGCGATGATGGCGGCGAAACCGATCACGACCGCGAGGGTGATCAGCGCACACCACCACGGTGAACGTGTGGTGAACAGCTTGATGCGTTCCACGGCGAGCAGAGTCATGGCTTTTCTTTCCTCACGAGAGTCAGCGGCTACTGGGCGGCGGCGACCACTTCGGCGGCTTCGGCTTCGAGACCGGTGTGGTACTCGACCGAATCGCCGGTGATCTGCATGAAGGCCTGCTCCAGGGAGCCGGTCTGCGGGCTGAGCTCGTGCAGCACGATCTGGTTGGCCGCGGCGATCTCGCCGATCTTGTCACTGTCCAAACCGGACACGACGAGTGCTTTGCCCGTGTCGGTGACCTGTGCGCTCGCCAGCGTCAGCGCGGAGCGCAGCGCGGGCAGTTGCGGCGACCGGACCTTGACGGTGTTCTCGGCGGCCCGGGAAACGAAGTCTTCGGTGGAGGACTGGGAGATCAGCTCGCCCTTGCCGATCACGACCAGCTGACTCGCGGTGAGCGCCATCTCCGAAAGCAGGTGCGAGGAAACGAAGACCGTGCGGCCTTCGTCGGCCAGCCGGTGCATGAACTTGCGGATCCAGAGGATGCCTTCGGGGTCGAGCCCGTTGACCGGCTCGTCGAAGAGGAGGACCTCGGGGTCGCCCAGTAGCGCCGCCGCGATCCCCAGTCGCTGCGACATACCGAGGGAGAATCCGCCGGCGCGCTTCCCGGCGACGCTGGTGAGCCCGACGATTTCGAGCACCTCGTCGACCCTGGCCATCGGGATCTTGTTGGACTTCGCCATCCATTGCAGATGTGCCCGCGCCGATCGGTTCGGGTGCACCCATTTGGCGTCCAGCAGCGCGCCGACCGTCCGCAGCGGATCCTTCAGCTCGCGGTAGAGCTTGCCCCCGATGCGCACCGAACCCGAAGTCGGGTTGTCCAAGCCGAGGATCATGCGCATGGTGGTCGACTTGCCCGCCCCGTTGGGGCCGAGGAAACCGGTGACCTCCCCTCCCGCGACGGAGAAGGACAGGTTGTTCACCGCCAGTGTCTTGCCGTACCGCTTGGTGAGGCCCACTGCCTCGATCATGTCTGCTCCCCTCGGCGACTGCGAAAACAATCGTCGTCCATGTGGGTGGCCGAGCGCGTCATCCTGAGGTGCCAACCTGGTACCCGACCTGAGACGTAGCTTGCCGTCTCCCGGCGGCGTACGCGATCGGTGATGTCCCTGAGAACGACCCTGATTCGCGAGGGTTAATGAACCATGGTTCAATAACTGCATGGCGAGGCCCCGCACCATCACCGACGAACGACTGCTGACCGCGGCGGAGACCGTGATCGGCAGGATCGGCCCGGGTTTCACGCTGGCCCATGTGGCGGCGGAGGCCGGGGTCGCGGTCGGCACGGTCGCTCAGCGGTTCGGCTCGAAAAACGGCCTGTTGCAGGCGTTGAGCCGGTTGAACACGCGAATCGTCGTCGAGCGGATGCGGGAACGCGGCGAAGTGGCCGATCCCGTGGAAGGTCTGCGGGCGGCGGTCATCGTGATCTACGAGGGCCTTGGCGACGCGGAGACGGCGGCGAACCATCTCGGGCAGCTGGGGGTGGACATCGGGGATCCGGAGCTTCGCGCGCTGCTCGGTGCGCATTTCGCGGCGGTGGAAGCGGAATTGCGGCGATTGACGAGGGCGGCGGTACGCGACCTGCCGGACGCGCCGGGTGTCGTCCGCGCGGCACGAGTGCTGCTGGGGGTGGCCAACGGGGCCGCGCTGGACTGGTCGATCCGGCCGAAGGGCCGGTATGTCGACCGCGTGGGGCAAGACGTGGACGCGGTGCTGACCGCGTGGAAGGGAAGTGTCCGAAGTGGATCATAAAGTAGCGGTGGTCACGGGGGCGACGCGTGGCTGTGGCCGGGCGATCGCGGTGGAACTGGGCAGGCTCGGCTGGACGGTGTTCGTCACCGGCCGCACGACGCGGGAACACGGGTCGCCGATGAAGCGGCCGGAGACGATCGAAGACACCGCGGAACTCGTCGACGCGGCGGGCGGCCGGGGGATCCCCGTCCGCGTCGACTTCACCGAAGTGTCCGATGTGGACGCGCTGAAGGCGCGGATCGAATCCGAAGTGGACGGCCGGATCGACGTCCTGGTCGATGACGTCTGGGGCGGCGACCCGTTGGCGGACTTCGAAGGGGCGTACTGGGATTCCAGTCTCGACGACGCGCTCACCCTGGTGCACAACGCGCTCGACACCCATCTGATCGCGTTGCACCGGCTCCTCCCGCTGGTCGTGAAGCGAGAGGGCGGGCTCGTCCTCGAGGTCACCGACGGTGATCACGACGAGTACGTCGGCGCGGGGATCCCGTACTTCCTCGCGAAGTGCGGTGTCCGCGCGATCGGCAGGGCGCTGGGGGCCGAACTGAAGAAGTACGGCTGCGTCGGCATGACCGTGACGCCGGGCTTCCTGCGGTCGGAGGCGATGCTCGACTACTTCAAGGTCACCGAAGAGACGTGGCGGGACGCGGTCGGCAAGGCCGCGCCGATCGACTTCGCCATCTCGGAGACCCCGGCGCTGCTCGGGCGGGGCGTCGCGAAACTGGCGACCGACCCCGAGGTCTCGCGGTTCGCGGGCAAAACGCTGGCCTCGTGGACGCTGATGAACGAGTACGGCTTGACCGACGTCGACGGCTCACGCCCCGACTTCGGCAAGTGGATGGCCGAAGTCAGGGACGCGGGCAAGGATCCGGAGACGGCGGATCACGCCCTGTACCGCTGAGTCACCGTGCTGGCCGGGAGCTACTTCTTCCCGGCCAGCACGTCCAGGTAGTGCTGGTTGAACATCACGCCGAGGACGTTGCCGAACGGGTCCACGACGGCCGCCGTCACGAAGCCCGGCCCCCGCTCGATGATCGGTTCGTACTCCTTCGCGCCCTTCGCGAGCAGTTTTGCGAAGGCGTCCTCGACGTTGTCGACCGCCCAGTTCGCGATGGCGCCGCCAGGGCCGGGCTGGGCCATCGCGGGCCGGTAGTCGCCGCGGACGATGCCGAACTCGTGCTGGTAGTCGCCGATCCGGAACTCGGCGTACGCCGGCTTCTCGTCATGGCCGTCGCGCACGAAGTACGGCTCGATCCCGAAGAGGTCGGAGTACCACTCGATCGCGGCGGTCATGTCGTCGGCGTAGAACGTGGTGGTGGTGAGTCCTCGCAGCATTTCCTTCTCCTCCAGTAGCGGCTCTGGAGACAAGGATCCACCGCAAAGTGCTCACCGAATGACCACTTTTCCGGAGCGTTTCAGCTGACGCCGGGGCGGGCCAGACCGGTCTCGTACGCGAGCACCACGGCCTGCACCCGGTCCCGGAGATCCAGTTTGGACAGGATCCGCCCGACGTGCGTTTTCACCGTCGCTTCGGACAGGAACAGCGTCTCGGCGATCTCCAGGTTCGAAAGGCCCTTCGCGATCAGCACGAGCACCTCCCGCTCCCGCTCGGTGAGGACGTCGAGTTCGGCCGCGTCCCGCATCGGCTTCCCGCCACCGCCGACGAACCGGTCGAGCAGCCGCCTGGTCACCGAAGGCGAGACCACCGCGTCACCCGAGGCCACCGCCCGCAGCGCCGACACCAGGTGATCCGGCTGCGTGTCCTTCAGCAGGAACCCGCTCGCCCCGCCCTGCAACGCCGAATAGACGTACTCGTCCAGATCGAACGTCGTCATGACGAGCACCCGCGCGGTCCCGGCCTCGACGATCCGCTTCGTCGCCTCGACCCCGTCCAGCACCGGCATCCGGACGTCCATCAACACGACGTCCGGCCGCAGTTCCTCCGCGAGGCGGATGGCCTGGGCCCCGTCACCGGCCTCACCGACGACATCGATGTCGGCCTGCGCGCCCAGGACCATCCGGAACCCGACGCGCATCAATTCCTGGTCGTCGACGACCACCACTCGGATCACGTCGCCAACCTAACCGGGAGCCTCGCGTGCACTTGCCATCCTCCGCCCGGAGCGGGTCCGACCTCCAGCGTGCCGCCGAAGACGTTCGCCCGTTCCTTCATTCCGATCAAACCGTTCCCGCCGGGGACCGTGAGTCGCCGCGGCCCGGCGGGTGCTCCATGGGGAGCCGCCTTCGTGGCGGTGGGCACGAGTTGCTTCGCGCCACCGGCGCCGTCGTCGGTGACCCGGACGTCGATCACGTCCGCCTCCCGGCGCACCAGCACCTCCGCCTGCGCGCCCTGCCCGGCGTGCTTGAGGGTGTTCGTCAGCGACTCCTGGACGATCCGGTACACGCCCAGCGAGACACCGGCGGGCAGCCCGGCCAGCGCTTCCGTGCCGATCGCCAGGGTCACCGGCACTCCCGCCTGGCGGATGCGGTCCGCCAGGTCGGTCAGCGCGCTGGCGTCCGGCTGCGGCACGCGCGGCTCGTCGTCGCCGTCGCTGCGGAGCACGTCCAGCAGCCGCCGCAGCTCGGCGAGCGCGCCGCGGCCGGTCTCCGAAATCGTCTGCAAGGCCCGCTTGGCCATCTCGGGATTCCCGTCGACCGCGTAGGACGCGCCGTCGGCCTGCACGACCATCACGCTCACCGCGTGCGCGACGACGTCGTGCAGCTCACGGGCGATCCGTCCGCGTTCCTCACCGACGGCGATCCTGGTCGCCTGGTCCCGTTCCGTCTCAAGTAGATGCAACCTGGCTTCCACCTCCTCGTGATAGGCGCGCCTCGCGCCGGCGAACTCGCCGAGCGTCCAGCACAGGGCGCTGGAGAAGACGCCGATGATCGCCAGCACCCACACGTCCTGCGGCGGATCGGCCCACAGCTGGAGCCCCGAAATGGTCAGGGTGGCCGCCAGATACAACAGTCCTTGTTTGCGCCCGACGTAGACCAGCACCGAATAGATGCTGATCATCACCGCGAACGCGCTGGCCGCGCCCAGCTCCAGTGCGCCGTGCGGGATGCCGATCAGCAGCACCAGGTACGCCGACCACAGCGTCGCCTTCCGCCGGAAGACCAGCGGCGCGACCATCACGATGTCCAGCGGCACCGCCACGTACCAGGGCGGCATCGGGAGTTCCGGCGTCTCGACCGCGGCCACGTAGATCAGCAGGTCCGTGAACAGCAGGACGACGGCGATGAAACTGTCCCCCGCCATGGGGTGGGCACGCATCCAGAGGCTCAACCGTCGCACCTGGTAACACTATGTCGGCCCGGGGCGCTCGCGCGTCGGTCGCCGGTACCACCTTCGGTGCGACCCGAGGATGAGCGGCATGGCACGATTCGACTCGGCAAGCTTGGCGACTGGGAGGGGGCAGGCGTCGTGACGTCAGCGACGGAGCAGGGGCGGCTCGCCGGCCCGTTGTCGATGTCGGTGGCCAACCTCTGCCATCGCCTGCAGCCTCAGGTGTCCGCGCGGACCGCGGCCGGCTTCGCCGAAGTGCTGCGCAGGCTGGGCGGTCCGCTGCAGGTCGCCGTCGCGGGCCGGATCAAATCCGGGAAGTCCACGCTGGTCAACGCCCTGATCGGGCGCCGGGTCGCGCCGACGGACGTCGGTGAGTGCACCCGGCTGGTGACCCGGTTCCAGTACGGCACCGTCGACCGCGTCGAGATCGTCTTCAACGACGGCCGCAAGCAGGTACTGCCCTTCGCCGCCGACGGGATGATCCCGGCCGAGCTGGGCATCGAGATCGACAAGGTCTCGCATATCGAGGCGTACCTCACCAACGCGGTCCTGCAGGGGATGACCGTCATCGACACCCCCGGCCTCGGCTCGCTCGACGCCGCGTCGGTGTCACGGACCGAGCAGCTGCTGGGCGCGGCGAAGCATCGCAAGCCCGACGATGGCGAAGAGGACGAAGAGGGCTCCGACGAGCTGGACGACACTTCGCGCAACGCCGTCGCGGGTGCCGAGGCCGTTCTCTACGTCGTCACGCAGGGCGTGCGCGCCGACGACCAGCAGGCGCTGGCCGCGTTCACCGCCGCGACCGCGAGCCGCGAGGCGGGCCCGGTGAACGCGATCGCGGTGCTCAACAAGGCGGACACCATCGCGCCGGAGTCGGTCGAAGGCTCGGGCGGCGACGTGTGGAAGGCCGCGACGCTGTTGTCGGAGAAGCAGGCCGCGACGCTGAAGCCCCGCGTCGCGGACGTGCTGCCGGTGATCGGGTTGATCGCGGAGTCGGCGGAGTCCGGCGGGTTCACCTCCGGCGACGCCGAGGCGCTCCGCCAGCTGGCCGAGATGGACGACGACATCCTTGAGACCATGCTGATCTCGGCGGACATCTTCACCAGCTGGGACTGCGACGTCGCGGCGGGCACCCGGCTGCGGCTGCTGGAGAAACTGGACCTGTTCGGCGTCCGGTACGCCGTCGAAGCGATCCGGAAGGAACCCGAGATCACCGCGGGTTCCCTGCGACGGAAGCTTCTCGACGCCTCCGGCCTGGAAGCCGTCCGGCAGCGGCTGAGCATCGTCTTCGCCGCCCGCGCCGACGGCATCAAGGCGGCCGCCGCCCTGGCGTCGGTCACCGCGCTGGCCCACGCGTCGGGCGACCCGGCCGAACGGCAACGCGTCCACGACGCGATCGAGGTCCTGCTCGCCAAGCCCGAGGCGCACCAGCTCCGGCTGCTCGAAGCGCTCACACTGGTCGCTTCCGGCGCGGTCGACATGCCCGAGGACCTGGCAGAGGAGGTCCTGCGGGTCGGGAGCAACGCCGACATCGGCGCCCAGCTCGGCAAGCCCGGTGCCTCCCGGGCCGATCTCGCGGCGCACGCGCTGGAGCGCGCCGGCTGGTGGCGCTCCTTCGCGTCCTTCGGCGCGACGCCCGCCCAGAGCCGCGTCGCGCACGTCGTGCACCGCGCGTACTTCCTCATCTGGCAGCAAATCCGCGACTGACCCCCGCGTCCAGCTCCCTGCATTTCGTCCTCTGGATGCGGTACTTGCACGCGCAACTACCGCATCCAGAGGACGAAACGCGTCGCGTTTAGCGGGCTAAAGGCGACCCGAGATTGATAAACCGAGCGCTCGGTCTAATAATGGGCGCATGGAAACGATCGTCGACGAGCCCCAGTGGCTGCGTACGGCCTCCTGGCTCGGTTGCCCCCTGGCCGGCGCCGCGCTCGGGTGGTTCCTCCAGTCGATCTCGGGCTGGGTGGTCTCCCTGAGCTGGGTGCCGTTCAAGGGCCCGTTCCAGCTCGTCTCGGACATCCCCCGGCCCTGGGGCGCGATCGCCGGGATCGGCGCCGGCCTGGTCCTGGGCCTGCTGTTCGCCGGTGTCTGGGCGCACGAGCGGCTCATCGTCAAGGTGACGCCGTCCCGCATCACCCTGCTCAAGGAGGGTCGCACCCGCGCCTTCGAGGCCGAACTCGAGGCCGTCTTCTTCGACGGCAAGGAACTCGTCCTGCTCGCCGCCGACGGCCGGGAACTGGTGCGGGAGAAGGCCGACGTCGATCGTCAAGCCGTCGCCAAGGCCCTTCTCGACCACGGCCATCCCTGGCGCGACGAGCCGCCGACGGTGAAATGAGGACGGTCGACCCGGCCAAATACGAGGCGAAGCGCCGCGCGATCCTCGACGCCGCCGCGGGCTGCTTCGCGATGAAGGGCTTCGAGAAGACCACGACGGCGGAGATCTGCCGCGCGGCCGGGATCAGCACCGGCAGTCTGTTCCACTACTTCCCGAACAAGCGGGCGGTGTTCGTCGGCATCTTCGAACAGGACGCCGACGAGACCGCGGCCCTGCTCGCGGCCGCCGGGGAGATCGAAGACCCGTGGGAGGCCATCCTCCACGTCATCGCCCACGTGTCCGAACAGCTGCTGCATCCGGTGGCGGCCAAGCTCGTCCTCGAGGTCGCCGCGCAGTGCTCCCGCGACGCCGAACTGGCCGAACTCGTACAGGGCAACGACCGCGGCCTGCGCGACGGTCTCGTCGGCATCGTGACGCGGGCGGTGGAAGCGGGCCGGATCGACCCCGGCCTCGAACCGGAGGTGGTGGCCAGCTGGCTGGTCGCGTTGGTCGACGCACCCCTTTCACGCGTGATTCTGGAACCGGACCTCGATCCGACGGCGGAACTCGCGGTGATGAAGGAGCTGATCACCAGATTCCTCCGCCCCGTTCTGCCGATTCAGCCCCCGGACGACGGAGAAGTATCCGACACTGGTGAAATCTCTCCGGGCCGATCGGGAAGCCCGGGACATCAGTGACGGGGGTCGGTGCGGGTGGGAGCGTGGCTGCGTAAGAAGGCCGTCGAGACCGTGGACATCGAAGAGGTGAATCCGGACGACGTGCCGACCGGCCAGATCGCGGCGGCGATCATCGCCGAAGCCGCCGGAGAGACTTTGCCCGCCGAGGGAACCGAGACCGTCGCGGTCGCGTCGAAAACCGATGTGGAGTCCACGACCACGGGTCCGGCCGACCTCGAACAGGCTCTCGCCGACCGGCAGGCGCTGATCCAGCTCTGCCTGTACGCCCTCGATCGCGCCCGCAGCGGTGGCGTCGTCGAGCGGCTCGAACACGGTCTCGCCGGTATCGGCGTCCGTGCCCTGCGCCCGGACGGCGAGCGGTTCGACCCCGCCGTGCACGAGGCAGGCGGCGCGGTCGCGACCGAGGATCCGGCACTCGAAGGGCTCGTCGCGGAAACCGAGGTCGTCGGCTTCGCCGATCACGACCGGGTCCTGCGCGCGCCGATCGTCATCGTCTACGCGAAGAAGGCCCAGTGACCGCTCCGAGCGCGGCGGCAGGCCTGCCCGCGGTCGTGAAGAGCACGCGAGAACAGCTCCTCACGGTCGTCCGCGAAGCCGATCCGCAGGCCGCGAAGTGGGTCGAGGACATCCGGAAGGCCCGGCCGAAGAAGCCGTCGGTCGTGGTGGTCGGCGAGACCAACCGCGGCAAGAGCTCGCTCGTGAACGCGCTCCTCTCCATGCCGGGACTGTCCCCTGTGGACGCCGACGTCGCCACGGCGACGTACCTCGTCTTCGAGCACGCCGAGCAGTGGTCCGCGCAGGCCTGCTATCCGGGGCAGCTGGCGCCGGTGCCGATCCACCTGAACGACCTGATCCGGTGGGTCTCGGCCGCGCACGAACTGCCCGAGGGTCAGATCCCGCCGCGTTACGTCGAGGTCTCCGGCCCGGTCCCGCTGCTCGAACGCGTGTCCATTGTGGACACGCCTGGCGTCGGCGGGCTCGACTCGATGCACGGCGAGCTGGCGAAGGAGGCGGCGGCGGGCGCCACCGCGCTGCTGTTCGTCGTCGACGCCTCTTCGCCGTTCACCGCGCCGGAACTGCAGTTCCTGCACGACATGGGCGAGCGCGTCGAGACCGTGCTGTTCGCGCTGACCAAGACCGACCAGTTCCGCGGCTGGCGCGAGGTCCTCGAAGCCGACCGGCGGCTGCTCGCCGAGCACGCTCCCCGGTTCGCCGACGCGGTCTTCCACCCGGTGTCCGCGCGCATGTTCGAGACGGCGGCCAAGGCGCCGAACGAGCAGATGGCCATGATGCTGCGGGAGAAGGCCGGTATCGCCGCGCTCCAGGGCGCGTTGCAGGAGATGCTGGTCGGCCGCTCGGCGATGCTGGGCGAGGCCAACACCCTGCGCGCGCTGTCGAGCGCGCTCGGCGAACTCAAGGCGAAGCTGCAGGCGGAAAGCCGTGCGCTGTCGGCCGGTGAGGCCGAGGCGGAACAGCTGCGGCAGCGCCGCGACGACCTCACCACCGAACGCCGGTCTTCGACGCGGGGCTGGCAGCTGAAACTGCGCGCGGAGATCCAGCGGACCCGCGTCGAGGTCGGGCACGAGACCAGCAGGCAGATGCGCGACGCGTCGACGCATTTCCGCCAGCGCATCGACGGCGCGAAGCGGGACGATCTCGCCGCGCTGCCGCAGCAGGTGGACATCGCGCTGCAGACGACGTCGCAGCGGATCTCCATGCTGCTCTCCCAGCGGCTCAACCAGGTCACCAACGTCGCGCTCTCGGAGCTGTTCTCGGCCGAGGAGCTCGACATCATCCGCGGTCAGTTCGCCAGGGCGGGTGGTCCGCCAGTGGTGCTGCGGCCGCCGGACAAGAAGCCGCCGACGGCCGAAGACAAGCTGCTCATCTTCATGGGTGTTTCCGGCGGTCTCGGCGCCGGGAAGGTCGCGGCGCTGCCCTTGGCGGGTGTCGCGATCCTGAACCCGGTGATCCTGCCGGCCACGATCATCATCGGCCTCGGCGCCGGCTGGTGGATGGCGCGGACCCGCAAACACGCGTCCGACAAGCAGCACATGAAGCAGTGGCTGGTCGAGGCGATCGCCGACGCGCGGTCCACACTGGACCAGCTCGTCGCCGAACAGCTGATCGAGGCCGAACAGCAGCTGTCGATGGCGCTCGACGAAGCCCTCGGCCGCCGTATCGACGCGATCGAGGCGGAGCTGAAGGAAGTCGACAAGACGATCAAGATGGGCGCGCAGGAACGGGCGAAGAAGATCTCGGCCGTCGCGAAACGCCTGAAGGACGTCTCCGACGGCCGTGACCGCGCCGAGGCGCTGCTCGGCCGTATCCGGTCACTGCGGGACGCCTGACCAGGGCGGCCCTGTTGTGGACCGGAACCGAACGGGCCTACGGTGAGTCATAAGCTTCGACACACCAGTCAGGTCAACGAGGGGGTTATCCCATGTGGGTCGACGAGAGCGGCGGCACGGACACCGAGGCGGGCTCCACGGAGGCGGTCACGGTCCACGTTGACGGCGAGGAGTACCAGGCCGAGCTCAACTACGACCTCGACAAGGACGGCGTGAACGACGCCGCCGTCATCCAGCACGACGACGGCACCGGCCAGGCGTTCGTCGACACCGACGGCGACGGCGACGCCGACCAGTACGCGGTGCTCGACGAGAACGGCAAGGTCGTCCAGGAGGCCGTCTACGACGAGGCCGCCGGCGCCTGGGTCGAAGCCGGTGGCGGCAGCGGTTCCGACGGCTCCGACGCGGGCACCAGCGGCACCATGCACGCCGACATGCCGAACGGTGACGTCGAGGTCGGCCCCCCGACGATCGACACCGACGGTGACGGGACCCCCGATACCGCCGTCATCCAGACCGAGGACGGCCGCACGATCGCGTTCACCGACAAGGACGGTGACGGCAAGGCCGACATCGCGGTCGAGACGGACGCTTCGGGCAACTCCAAGACCTACGAGCACACCGGCCCGGGACAGTGGACCGAGACCAACAGCGGGGTGGTCAATGAGGACATCGGCTCCGCCTTCGCGAACACCCCGGCCGCCGTGGGCGACCCGGCGGGCGACGCGGCGTGGGGTGGCGCGGGCACCGAAACACTCGAAGGAGTGGCGAAGATCGATTCCGCCACCGGCCAGTGGATCAGCCCGAACTGAATCCTGAAATGGACTAAACCAATACGGGTACCCATTAGCGCTTGCGATGAAGGGCGCTTTCCCCGCATCGCATGCGGGGAAAGCGCCCTTCGCCGCGTGAGATGAGGGGAAAGTCCCCTTCGGCCACGCTCGCCCGTCCCCCACAGCCGGTCAGAGCCACCGCCTCGGTCCCCGGCCTGCAACGACCCCGCTTCCTCGGAACCCGAGGACGAAAAGGACTCATTGTATTAGGCGAAATGATGTAATTCTGGTCACAGAAGAGCCCGGCACGAGACGTCGTGCCGGGCTTTCTCATGTCCGATTCGGCTCCTGCGTTGTGCCATCGATCACCGGAAGAATTTTTGCGTATGGCCCATTCCGGTGATACTGAATCGATTCCCTTATCGTTCTTGTGAGAGAACCGACAGGTCAGCTCTCGGTTACCTGCCGGTCATCCGGCTACTCTCGGGGAATCCCAAAACCTGCACGCCGGTCTTCCCGCCGGTGTGCGAAGCCATTCGGTCGCCGGCATCGAAGCCCGCATCGGAACAGCGTCGTTCCCGGTGTGGGCTTCTGCCGTCGGAAGTCAGGAGTAGAGATGACCGCAGTCGCCATCCCCGGACTGGAAAAAGCGCCGACGACGCACAGCGGCGTGCTGTCCTGGGTCCGGGAGGTCGCCGAACTGACCACTCCGGACCGTGTGGTGTGGGTCGACGGGTCCGACGAAGAGGCCGCGCGTATCAACGCCGAACTGGTCGCCGCCGGCACGTTCGTGCAGCTCGACGCCAAGCCGAACTCGTACTGGGCCGCCTCCGATCCGAATGACGTCGCCCGTGTCGAAGAGCGCACCTTCATCTGTTCGGAGAACGAAGAAGACGCCGGTCCCACCAACAACTGGATGGACCCGGCCGAGATGAAGGCCACGATGACCGAGCTGTACCGCGGGTGCATGCGCGGTCGCACGATGTACGTGATCCCCTTCTGCATGGGCCCCCTCGGCGCCGAAGACCCCAAGCTCGGCATCGAGATCACCGACTTCGCCTACGTCGTCGCCTCCATGCGCGTGATGACCCGCGCCGGCAAGGCCGCGCTGGACAAGTTCGTCACCGAGGACGGCACCGAGCGCGAGTTCGTCCCGGCGCTGCACTCCGTCGGCGCCCCGCTGGAGCCCGGCCAGAAGGACGTCTCGTGGCCGTGCAACACCACCAAGTACATCTCGCACTTCCCCGAGAGCCGGGAGATCTGGAGCTACGGCTCCGGCTACGGCGGCAACTCGCTGCTGGGCAAGAAGTGCTACTCGCTGCGCATCGGTTCGGTCATCGCCCGTGACGAAGGCTGGCTGGCCGAGCACATGCTCATCCTCAAGCTGATCTCGCCGGAGGACAAGGTCCACTACGTCGCGGCGGCGTTCCCGAGCGCCTGCGGCAAGACCAACCTCGCCATGCTGCAGCCGACCATCCCGGGCTGGCGCGCCGAAACCCTCGGTGACGACATCGCGTGGATGAGGTTCGGCGAGGACGGCCGTCTCTACGCGGTGAACCCCGAGTTCGGGTTCTTCGGCGTCGCGCCGGGCACCGACTGGCACACCAACCCCAACGCGATGCGCACCATCGAAAAGGGCAACACGGTCTACACGAACGTGGCGCTCACCGACGACGGCGACGTCTGGTGGGAGGGCATGGGCGAGAAGCCCGCGCACGCCACCTCCTGGAAGAAGCAGGACTGGACGCCGGAGTCGGACGAGAAGGCCGCGCACCCGAACTCGCGTTACTGCACGCCGATGTCGCAGTGCCCGATCCTCGCGCCGGAGTGGGACGACCCGCAGGGCGTGCCGATCTCGGCGATCCTGTTCGGCGGCCGCCGCAAGACGACGGTTCCGCTGGTGAACGAGGCCCGCGACTGGCAGCACGGCGTGTTCATGGGCGCCACCATGTCGTCGGAGACCACCGCGGCCGCCGCCGGCGCGGTCGGCAACGTGCGCCGCGACCCGATGGCCATGCTGCCGTTCCTCGGCTACCACGCCGGTGACTACTTCAAGCACTGGCTGGACCTCGGCAAGAACGCCGACGCGAACAAGCTGCCGAAGATCTTCTACGTCAACTGGTTCCGCCGCGGCGACGACGGCCGCTTCCTGTGGCCGGGATTCGGCGAGAACTCGCGGATCCTGAAGTGGGTCATCGACCGCGTCGAGGGCAAGGGCAACGCGAAGGAGACCCCGGTCGGTTTCGTGCCGAACGCCGAGGACCTCGACACCGAGGGCCTCAAGGAGCCGCTGGCCGACATCCAGGCCGCGCTGGACGTCTCCGCCGACGAGTGGCGCCAGGAACTGCCGCTGATCGAGGAGTGGTTCGAGAAGATCGGCGACAAGGTCCCGGCTTCGCTGCGTGACGAGCTGGACGCGCTGAAGCAGCGTCTCGGCTGATCCAGAACACCGGAGAAGGCCTCATCCTCATGGTCATGCCAGAGGATGAGGCCTTCTTCTTTCGCGCTGGGTAACGTGATCTCATGACCACTGGAGGGAAGCCCAAGCCGTTCAAGTTCGGGGTCAACATGATCGTCCCCGAGAGTCGCGCGGCGTGGGTGGGGAAATGCCGGAAGGCCGAGGATCTCGGCTTCGACGTCGTCGGCGCCGCGGACCATATCGGGATGGCGCCGCCCTTTCCCGCACTCGTGCTCGCGGCCGAGGTGACCGAGCGGGTGCGGCTCAACACCTTCGTCATCAACACCGCCTTCTACAATCCCGTGCTGCTCGCCCGTGACGTCACCGGCACGGACCAGTTCACCGAAGGCAGGCTGGAACTCGGCCTCGGCGCCGGATACGTGAAGTCCGAATTCGAAGCCGCGGGGATGGAATTCCCGCGCGCCGGCCAACGCGTCGACCATCTCGAACACACCATCAAAGAACTCAAACGGCTCTATGCGGACGAAGCCCACAAACCGGAAACCGTGCAGAAACCGGGGCCGCCGCTGATGATCGCCGGTCGCGGTGACAGGCTGCTGGGCCTCGCCGCCGAACACGCCGACATCATCGGATTCACCGGTACGAAGGCCGTTCCCGACGGCGGCGCGCTGGCACCCGACGACGCGGACGGAATCGCGGAGCGGGTGGACTTCGTCCGCGGGAAACTGAACGGCCGCGACGTGGAATTGAACCTTCTCCCGCATTTCGTCGCGGTGGTCGAGGATCGGCAGAAGGGGCTGGAGAATCTGCGTGAACTCGTCAAAGGGCAATTGAGTGTCGACCAGCTCGCCGTGCTGCCGACGGCGCTCGTCGGCACGCACGAGCAGATCGCCGAACAGCTCCTGGCGCATCGCGAGCGGTTCGGGTTCAGCTACTTCACCGTGCTGGAACACAATATGGAGGCACTCGCCCCGGTGATCGAACTGTTGCGCGCCCCATGATCGACGTACGTGGTCTCGGCGTCCAGGCCGGGGAGCACTGGTTGTTCGAGGCCCTCGACTTCGAGGTCGAGGCCGGCGAATGCGCGGTCATCGTCGGCCCGAACGGAGTCGGGAAATCGACCCTGCTGCGGTGCCTGTACGGAACGCAGACACCGCAGCGGGGCCGGGTCGTCGTCGCGGGCGGGAAACCCGATGAACGCGATTTGTCCTTCCGCCGCAAGGTTTCCGTGTTGTTCGACGATTCCGATTTCTTCGCGGAACTGACCCCGTTGCAGCATCTCGAACTGCTGGAGGGCTCGTTCGGTGCCGATCTCGGCGACTTCGACGCGCTTCTCGCGGACGCGGGCCTTTCCGAACGCGCGAAGGTCACCGCGGGCAAGTTCTCCGCCGGGCAACGCCGTCGCCTGCTGCTCTTGGGCGCGACGGCGCGGCCACACGACGTACTGCTGCTCGACGAGCCAGAACGGGCGCTCGACGTCGCCGGGAAGGAATGGCTGACGTCGTTGATCAAGCGTTCGACCGACGCCGGGGCGGCCGTCGTCGTGGCCACGCACCATCCTCCGCTGCTCGAAGCGGCCGATTCCACCCTCGAGTTGTGGTGACCACGAAAGCCCCCACGCGTGTCCCGGGACGACAGCGCTTCGGCGGGGTGTTCAACGGAGATTACCAGACGTTTCTGGCGCTGTTCGGGGGCGGCGCGCTGTTCACCGCGTTCGAGAACCTGCCGAAACTCCATGCTTTCCTTTTTGGACAGTCTCTTGTGGACTTCCCCGCGGTGTTCGGTCTGCTGATCGTGCTGTGCGCGATCTTCTGGCGCAGCCTGTTGCGTCGAGGCTTCGTCTGGGCCGAACCGGCGGCGCTGACGTGGATGGACTTCGCGAGCGTCGACAGGCGCCGCGTCGTCGTGAAGCGGATGTGGACCCTGTGGTGCGGCCTGGTCGTCGTGGTCGGCTACACCGGCGCGCTGGTCACCGCGATCGGTGGCGGCTCGAAGGACGTCTGGATCGCGATGGCGGCGTTGACCGCCTCCGGGGCGATCCTGGCCGCCGTCACCGCGCGGCGGACGGCGATCCGCGGGGAAACGGCGGGTCCGGTCGTACTCGCGCTGGCCGGGCTGGCGGTGGCCGCGGCCGGACTGGGCCCGATCGCGGTCGAGCTGCTGGCCGGCGCCCTGTTCGTGGTCGCGATCGCGGTGGCCTTCGGTGGCCGGCCGACGTCCGCGGCCGGGCGCGGGGACCTCGTCGACGGCTGGAACGCGCGCCTGCTGCGGGCGATGGCCGCCGTCTTCATGGACCCCATGCTGCTGATCCCGGAGTCGCGGCCGGTGCCGTGGCTGTCGCTGCGGCGCCCGACGACGCTGCGGCTCGCGTGGGCCGGGGTGCTCGGCCGTCTGCGCTACGCGGCGGCCGGTGTGGTGCTCGCCTGCCTGGTGGGCATCGGTCACCTGGCCTTCCCGGCCGTCCCGGTGGGGGCGATGTTCGCGCTCGGCGCGTACGCGGCGCTCGTGCCATTCGTCGGCGGGCTCGGCGAACTGTGGCGCAACCCCGGCCGCAAACGCTGGCTCGGCGCGTCCGACTGGGAGTTACGGCTGGTCAACGGCCTGGTGATCGCCGCGCTGGGCCTCGTATGGGGCGGTTTGCTCGGCCTGGTGACGCTGACGCTCGGCGTGACCCCGGCCTGGCCGGTGTGGCTCGCGATCCCGCTCGCCGTCGTCGCCGCGCTGCGGACGGCGACCCGGCCGCCGATGAACTACGACGTCAGCGGCGGCGCCGCGGGATTCCAGGCACTGCGAGGCGTCGACCTGCTGATCGTCGGCTCGATAGTGCTCTCCGTGAGCACCTGAACTCACCCGTTCCCGCGTTCGGATCATTCGAATACTCCGAATGCGAGTTACCCTCGGTGCGACGAAGGGAGCACGAGTGGGCGGCGGGCACGCACCGGGAAAGGGACGGCGGGCGACCAGCGAGTTCCCCGCGGGCTGGACCGACGAGCAGATCATCGCGGTGATCAAGGACGTCGCGAACGATCCGAGCGAACCTCGTCGCAGACAGCACAACGGCCGCTGGCGCTGCGCGGGCGAGCGGTACGGCGTGCATCTGATCGTGCTCGTCGAGGACAACGGGCACGTCAAGACGGGATATCCCGTCGCGGGTCCCGGCGTGGTCCGCAATCCCGACACCGCGGCCGACCCGGCGAACCCGACCGTCGCCGACCTGGCCGCCGGCCGCATCAGCTTCTTCGGCGAAAGCCTGCTCGACCAGATCGCGGACCGCGTCGCGCCGGACGTCCTGGCCTTCTACCGGACCCTGCACTGGTCGGGTGAGTGGGAGGAGCTTGCCGACGTCCTCATCGCGCACGCGGTGAACGAGGACCTGCGGCTCGGGGTGGACGAGTTCGCCACCCTGGAAAGCCTGCTGAACAGCTTCGACCTGCCGATCGACGGGTTCCTCTACCTGAACGACCGGGCCCACGCCCTGGCGACTCTGCGCCCTTAACTCGCTTCGGCGACTTCCCCGTCGTTGCCTTCCGCGGCCGTCCGCAGCGTGTCCAGCGGCAGCCCGACGGCGTCCGCGATCGCCGCCACGGTGAAGAAGGCGGGCGTCGGGATCCGGCCGGTCTCGATCTTGCGGAGTGTCTCCACCGAGATCCCGGCCTCCGCGGCGACCTCGACCATGCTCCGCGACGCCGCCGCACGCGCGTCCCGGAGCACCAGCCCCAGCCGCTCGCCACGTTCGCGTTCCTCGCCCGTCAACGGCACTCGCACCATGGACCCAATAGTAATACCGGCCCCTCTCGTGAGTGGTAATGACGGTTCTAACCGTCATCACCACTCACGAGACCGGAGTTACCCCCAGCCTGTGGACAACTCTGTGCACAGGCTGGGGACGGGGCGAAAGAAAGGGCCCCGCCGAGCCGAAGCTCGACGGGGCCACAATCCCTGGGGGCATCAGCCGCCCGCGGGCACCGGAAGTGGGAGTCCGGGGAGGCTCTGGTCGTTCGGCACCTTGCCGTCGACGAGGAAGTCCTCCACGACCTTGTCCACACCCGCGTTGCCGCCGGCGTAGATCCCGTGGTCGCCCTCGCCGGTCACGGTGATCATCCGCGAGTTGGCGAACGCGCGGTGGGCACGGGTCGCGCCCTCGATCGGGGTCGCCGGGTCGTGCACCGACTGGACGATCAGCACCGGCGGGACGCCGACGCCGTCGAGCCTCGGCAGGTCGACCGGCTTGTTCTTCCAGAAGATGCACGGCTGGATCAGCCAGCCCGCGCCGAGCAGCGGCAGGTCCTTGTCGATCAGCTTCTGCGACTGCCGGATGACGCTGTTCCGGTTGCCGTACCAGGGGCCCTCGTTGCAGGGGATGGACCAGAAGCTGGCGTTGTAGGAGTCGCCGTCGCTCGGGACGAACAGCGGCTGCGGGCCGATGACGCCGTCACCGTCCACCGTCTCCGCCTTGACCTTCTGCGCGGCCGTGCTCTTCTGCTGCTGGGTCGAGGTGCCCTCGGTCAGCGTCTTCAGGTTGACCAGGTACTCGGCCAGCGCCGGGAAGTTGCGCTTCGAGTAGAGGTACCCCGCGATGGTCGAGTCGAGCGCGTTGGCCGAAACCGGCACGCCGTCCACCTCGACCGGCTTCTGCGTCAGCGCGAAGCGGACCTTCTCGTAGCTCTGGCGCGCGGCTTCACCGGTCTTGCCGAAGCCGTAGACCTTGTCGTACTTGCCCATCCACGGCAGGAAGTCCTGACGCCAGCGGCGCTCGAAGCCGAGCGGCTGCCCGTCGAAGGAGTTCTGCCAGGTGGTGGTGAACTCGGTCGACGAGTCGAGCAGGAACTTGCCGGTCCGGGTGGGGAACTGCTGCGCGTAGTGCGCGCCCATCCAGGTGCCCGCCGAGTAGCCGACCCAGTTGATCTTGTCGCGGCCCAGCAGGACACGAAGCAGGTCGATGTCGCGGATGGTCTGGGCGGTGTTGATGAGGGGGCCCAGCTCGCCGGACTTCACCTGGCACGAGTCCGCCGCGTACTTGGTGGCGTCCAGGATCAGGTTGAGGTTCGCCCGGCTGCGGTCGCGCGGGTCGAGGTCGGAGCCGGTGCCGATCGCGTTGCCGCAGGTGATGTTGGTGCTCTTGCCGGTTCCGCGCGGGTCGAGACCGATGATCTCCTGGTTCGCGCGCAGCTTCGTCTGGTTGCGCAGACGCGCCGGGAAGTTCCGGCCCGGAGCGCCGGGGCCACCGGGGTTCGTGATGACGCTGGCCGTCGCGGTGCCGCTGGTCGCGGCCAGCCTGCTGACGGCGATCGTCAGGTCGATGTTCTCGCCCGGGTTGTACCAGTTGCGCGGCGACCGGTAGGTCGCGCACTCGATGTTCTCGGCCCCCGGAGGCGGCGCGGACGGCAGCTCATTGGCCGTGCATTTGTGCCAGTCCAGCTTCTGGCCCGCGTACTTCGCCGGAATGTTGGTGGAGTTCAGAGGCTGCTGCGTGGCCGCCTCCGGTCCTGCGAACGCAGGAGTGAACCCGGCCAGCATGGTGCCGGCGACAGCCGGGATCACCACCGCATAGCGGAGTTTCTTCATCCGATGCCCCTTTGGTCTTGCGTGCGAAGTTCCTGTTCGCGACTGCGGGCTATTGATATCCGCTCCGGATGCGGGCGGCAACCGCCCTTCGTCGGATCGACGGTGCTGATCAAATCGATATCGGGCACGCGTGACCCAGGTGGGGGAGAGGTTCTAGGGTCATCGGGACCATCCGGGGTTACGGGAATGTTAGGTGAGGTCCGATGGCGTCAGGTAAGGCAGACGGGAAGGTGAAGGGCTTTCAGTTCAGCCCTTGGAACCTCCTGCTGATCATCCCGTTGCTGGTGCTGATCACGTCGTTGTTCAACACGGACGGCCCTCGGCTGTTCGGGATGCCGTTCTTCTACTGGTTCCAATTCGTGTTCGTGGCCGTCGGTGTCCTGTGCACGTGGATCGTCTTCGTGATGACCAAGGACAAGCCGACCAGTGAGCGTCCCGACCGGCTGTCGGTCGACAAGCTCGACGAGGGGGACCTCAAGTGAACGGCATCCAGTGGCCCGAGCTGATCATCTTCACGATCCTCTTCGCGGTCGTCACCGTCCTCGGCTTCGTCGCTTCGCGCTGGAAGGCCGGCAACACCCTCGACCACCTGGACGAATGGGGTCTCGGCGGCCGCAAGTTCGGCTCGTGGATCACCTGGTTCCTGCTCGGTGGTGACCTCTACACGGCGTACACCTTCGTCGCCGTCCCCGCGCTGATGTTCAGCGCCGGCGCGATGGGCATGTTCGCGCTGCCGTACACGATCATCGTCTACCCGATCGTCTTGATGCCGGCGCTGCGCATGTGGTCGGTCTCCCGTGTCCGCGGCTACGTCACGCCCGCCGACTTCGTCCGCGGCCGGTTCGGTTCGCCGACGCTGGCGCTGCTGATCGCGATCACCGGCATCATCGCGACGATGCCCTACATCGCGCTGCAGCTCGTCGGCCTCGAAGCGGTGCTGCGGACGATGGGCATCAACGGCTCCGGCATCATCGGGCACCTGCCGCTGCTGGTCGCCTTCATCATCCTGGCGGTCTACACCTACCAGTCCGGCCTGCGCGCGCCCGCGTTGATCGCGTTCGTCAAGGACATCCTGATCTACCTCGTGATCATCGTGGCGATCATCTACCTGCCCTCGAAGCTCGGTGGCTGGTCGGCGATCTTCGACGCGGCCGACGCGAAGTTCGACAAGTCGCAGTCCCCGGCGGACGGCATCCTGCTCAACGCCAACAACCAGCTGCAGTACGCCACGCTGGCCCTCGGTTCGGCGCTCGCGCTGTTCCTGTACCCGCACTCGCTCACCAGCGTGCTCGCTTCGCGCGGCCGCAGCGTGATCAAGCGGAACATGGTCGCGCTGCCGGCGTACTCGCTGGTCCTGGGTCTGCTGGCGCTGCTCGGTTACGTGGCGATCAGCGCTTCGGTCAAGCCGATCACCAACAACGCCACCGGCAAGCCCGATACGAACACCGTCGTCCCGGTGCTGTTCGACTCGCAGTTCTCGTCGTGGTTCGCCGGGATCGCGTTCGCCGCGATCGGCATCGGCGCGCTGGTGCCCGCGGCGATCATGTCGATCGCGGCGGCCAACCTGTGGACCCGCAACATCTACAAGGAGTACATCAAGAAGAACGCGACGCCGGGCCAAGAGGCGAAGCAGGCCAAGCTCGCTTCGCTGATCGTGAAGTTCGGCGCGGTGGCGTTCATCCTGTTCATCGACCCGCAGTTCTCGATCGACCTGCAGCTCATCGGCGGGGTGCTGATCCTGCAGACGCTGCCCGCGGTGGCGATCTCGCTCTACACACGGTGGTTCCACCGCTGGGGCCTGATCGCGGGCTGGGTCGTCGGCATCGGCTGGGGCCTGATCCTGCTGTACGGCATCCCGAACGCGGCGACCGGCAAGGCGCACTTCGGCGGCTCGGCGCTGGCGCTGGACAAGCTGTCGATCTTCGGCTGGCACCCGTTCAGCGGCTCACAGCTGCAGATCTACGTCGGTTTCGTGGCGCTGCTGGCGAACCTGCTGATCGCGGTGATCTTCACGGTGATCGCGCGGCAGATGAAGGTCTTCAACGGCACGGACGACACCGAGCCCGAGGACTACCACGCCGATGAGCACGACAAGGATCTCCGCGAGATCGGCGTCCACTAATCGCTGACCGAAGAAGCCGCGTCCCGCCGGGACGCGGCTTTTTTCGTGGCCGTGGACGCCGCGAGGTAGAGGACGAACCCGTTCAGCAGGTGCCAGAGGAAATGCGTCCCGGCGGAGAAGTGCCCGCAGACGGTGTGGTCGGTCGTCCGGAACGCGAGGGACACCCCGAAGACCCCCGCGGCGAGCGCGAACCCGCGGCGATCCTCGCCCTTGAGGACGACCGCGAAGACCACGAGCCCGATCAGCGCGGACAGGTACAGGCCGCCGCCCAGCGACGCGACGACGGCGGTGAACGCCAGGAACACGAGGATGCCGAGCCAGGACAGCCCGCGCCGGACCCCGAAGAACACGTGCGGGAACACCGCCGCGCAGTACAGGACGAACACCAGGATGAAGCCGGAATCGGCGGCCGCGGCCCAGCGGGTCGCGAACAGGTGGAAGGCCGTGCTGCCGAGGAACACCAAGCCGATGAGAAGCGCGAAGACGCGGCCGTGGGTTTCCTTGGCCTGCCGCCAGACGGCGATCGCGGCGATCAGGAACGCGAGGTTGCTGAGGCTGTTGAGCGGCTCACCCCAGAGACCCGGCGCGACCCGTTCGCAATAGCCGTCGATGTACGCGGTCCAGTTCACGTGTCCAGATAACCAGGGATGGCGTGCCGTCCCCCAGCCTCCCTCCCCTCGGTTATCCACACGACACCGCCGTTGTGGACAACTCGGCCCCTGATCCTCCACGACCCCGCTCCCCGACACCCCCTCCCGATACGCTGGAGCGGGGCGCGCCCCCCTGGGACGGGTGGGGGGTGGGGTTCGCGCGCGGAGGCCGAAAAGCGGGTCAGGGGGTGCAGGCCGCCAGACGCCGGGTGAGGAAACGGCGTCGCGGCTCCGAGCACGGCAGCGCCAGCGCCCGCCGGTAGTGGACGGCGGCGCGCGCCGGGTCGCCGGCGCGCAGCCACAGCGCGCCGAGGACGGCCGGTAGCAGGGGGTAATCCGGCAGGTCGGCCTCGATGGCCTCGAGTTCGGCGATCCCGACGAAGGCACCGTCCACCATGGACACGGCGATCGCCCGGTTCAGCCGCGCCACCGGCGACGGTCGCAGCGCCAGCAGGTCGTCGTACAGCCCGACGATCCGGCTCCAGTCGGGCGGGGAAGCGGTGCTGTGACACAGCGCGATGGCCGCCTCCACGTGGTAGGCCGACATCTCCGGGCCGGTGCACGCCAGCCCGAACAACCGCGTCCCCTCGGCGATCATCGGATGGTCCCAGCGGTCGCGGTCCTGCTCGTCGAGCAGCAGCAGATCGCCGGCGAGGTCGACCCGCGCGGGCAGCCTGCTCGCCTGCAGCAGCATCAGCGAGACCAGCGCCCGCACCCGGGGCAGATCCGTCTTCGGCTCGGCCAGCAGCAGCCGTCCCAGCCGGATCGCCTCACCGCACAGCTCCCCGCGCACCGCGACCTCACCGGTCGTCGCGTCGTAGCCCTCGTTGAACAGCAGATAGAGCACCGCCAGCACACTGTCCACTCTGGACTCCAGTGCGTCCGGTCCCGGCAGGGTGAGCGGCTTCCCGGAGCGCCGCAGCCACCTCTTCGCCCGCACCAGCCGTTGCGCGACCGTCGCCGGTTTCGTCAGCAGAGCCGCCGCGATCTTGTTCACCCCGAGCCCGCCCACGGTCTTCAGCGTGAGCGCCACCTGTGAGACCGTCGGCAGCGCGGGATGGCAGCACAGCAGCATCAGCACGAGTTCGTCGTCGGTACGCCGGTCGACGTCGTAGCCGTCGAGTTCCACCAGCCGCGGCAGCAGTGCCCGCAGCGCCCGCTCCCGCCGGACGACGTCCATCGCCCGGTTCCGCGCCGCCCGGAACAGCCAGCCCTGCGGATTGTCCGGCACCCCGCACTGCGGCCAGCTGCGCAACGCCTGCTCCAGCGCGTCCGCGACGGCCTCCTCGGCGAGATCGAGCCGTTCGGGGCCGAGCGCCCTGGCCAGCGTGGCGACGATCCGCCCGGCACTGTGCCGGAACAGATGCTCGACCACGCCGGCCGGGCGGTTCACGACCGCTCGAAGCGGCTCAGGTGTTCCTCGCGCGGGGTGTCGAGCTCCAGCGATATCTCGCTGACCACGAACATCCCGACGCCGTCCACCGCGATCGGATGCGTCTCGAACAGCTTCGCCGCTTCGTCGAGATCGGCGGCTTCGACCACGAGATACCCGGCGACGATCTCGCTGGCCTCGGTGAACGGCCCGTCGGTGATCGTCCCGGCGCGCACCACCCGCGATTCCGGGTCGAGCCCGGCGGCCGCGATCAGCCTGCCCGACGCCCGCAGTTCCTCCTGCCACGCGAAGTACCGGTCTATGCCGCTCTCCGTGGCTTGACCCGTGGATTCGGCATCCCGCGGGAAGGTCATCAGACCGACGAATTTCGGCATCGTCAGTCCTCGCAACCGCGCTCGCCGACCTTGCGCACCTCGATCGGCCCGAACCGCAGGTGCGGGTGCGTCGCGAAGATCTTCTCCGCCTGATCGAGATCGTCGGCCTCGATGACCTGGTAGCCGCCGACGATCTCGGTCGCCTCGGTATGCGGACCGTCGGTCGCGCCGACCTCGCCGCCCGAACCACGCAGTACACGGCCGCTCTTCGACAGCCCGCCGCCGCCGACGAACCGCCCCTCCTTCGTCCGCTCGTCGGCCCACGCCAGATAGTTCTCGAGGACGCGTTGTGCCTCGTCGGGGCCGAGATGGTCGTGCGCGTTCTTGGTCGCGCGGATGAATCCGATGTAGTGGGGCATGACTTCCTCCCTGGGATCGATGGTCCCTAGACGAGCAAGCACGCCGCGAATCGACACGATCGCGTCATCTCACAGCTCCAGCCGCCAGGTCTGCCCGGTGAGCTCATAGCCGAAGCCGGGGATCGTCTCTTCGCTGACCAGCTGAAAGCCCGCCTTCTGGTAGATCGCCCGCGCCGCGTCCAGCAGTGAGACCGTCCAGAGTTCGATCGCCGGGTAACCGGACGCTCTCGCGAACTCGACGCATTCGGTGACCAGGCGCTTCCCGACGCCGCGTCCGCGAGCGGCCGGTTCGAGGAGCAGCAGCCGCAGCTTCGCGGTGTGTCCGTCCTCGGCTGGCATGCAGAAGACGCTGCCGACCCGCTCTCCGTCGAGTTCAGCGATCCATCCGGCCTGGCGGGGATCACCGCGATGGTCGGCGTAGTCCGCGACGACCCGCGCGACGAGGGCTTCGAAGCGTTCGTCCCAGCCGTACTCGCGCGAGTAGAGGGCGCCGTGGCGGTGGACCACCCAGCCGAAGTCGCCGGGCCGGGGCGGCCGGAGGACCAGTGTGGGATCGGCCGCGCGTTCGCCGACCAGCGACGTGATCGTGTCCATCGCGCCGAGCAGCCGCTCCTGCTCGTCGTCGGCGAACCGGCCGAGCAGCGAGCCGATCCGGTCCACCGAGCGCGCGTCGAGGATGGCGAAGGCCTTCTTGCCCTCTTCGGTGAGCCGGATGACCTGACGGCGCGCGTCCTCGTCGCTGCGTTCACGGATGAGGAGGCCGCGGCCTTCGAGCCTGACGAGCAGTCTGCTCGCGTAGCCGGCGTCGAGGTCGAGGCGTTTGCGCAGGTCGGTGACCTGGGTCGCATCCTGCTGCGCGAGTTCGAAGAGGACCCTGGCCTCGCTCAGGGAGTACTCGGCGTCGGCCGGTCCTTCGTCGAGGACGCCGATCACGCCGGTGTACAGGCGGTTGAACGCCCGGACGGTCGCCACCCGGTCCGCGGATCCAGTCATTTGACCACCTCAACAGATTCGTTGACTGGGTCAAAGATTACCGCGCGAAGCGGTGACGGCAAGAAATTTCGCGGAAGGATCCGGACATATGGAAACCCCGTGATGCTGCCAGGTCGGGGGTCCGCCAGCATCACGGGGTCGTAGTGGGTATCGACGCGGTGTTCCGCGGCGTTACACCTCACGCACTATGTGTCGTAGGTCACTCTAATGGGCGACACTCACAACGGTGGTTGTCAGGTCAGCGCATGTGCGTGTGACGCGCCTGGGAGATAGCGATGAGCTCCTGACGAACGGTCGCGGTGGCCGCGGTGTCGATCGCCCGGTTCAGCGCCCGGCGAGTACGAGCCTCGGCGCGACGGGCACGGAGCTTGGCGGCGATGTTGTTCATCGGTTAAGTCATCCCCTTGAGGGTCTTGTGTCTTCGTGGCTGTGCTTCTAGTATGCACCCTTTTTCACAAGGAATCCAACGATTATCCGGTGACTTGGCACACCTGCCGATGAATCATCGGCAACGGGAAGGAAAATCCGGAGAGATTTGGTGTCGCCGGTCACTTCTTGGTAACGCTAGCGGTCTCTAGTGTTCGTGCCATACGGCGGAAGAGGGCGCGATGAAGAGGATGGTAGAGCTTTCTACCGCTTTATAGTCCTAGTGCTAGAGAGTGCGAGAGAGATCTAGTCCCGGCCGAGCAGGTAGTGGCCGAAATGCGGGACGGTGAAGGCGATGTGCCCGCGCTCGGCGGAGTACACCAGGCCCTTCTTCATCAGGCTGTCCCGCGCGGGAGACAGCGAAGACGGCTTCCGCCCCAGGTAGACGGCCACATCGGCGGTGCCGGCCGCTTCATCCCGGCCCTGGGTCAGCTCGGCCATCGCGAGCAGGTACTCGCGTTCGGCGGGTGTCGCGCGCTCATAGCGGGAGCCGAAGAAGCCGACCGCGAGTTCCGATTCGGCCTCCGGCGCGGCGACCTGGACGTCCTTCACGGTGATCGGATCGGCGGGGGCCGCGTCCCAGGCGGCCTTGCCGTACGCCTGAATGAAGTAGGGGTAACCGCCGGACGCGTCGAACAGCGCGTCCAGTGCCTCCGGTTCGATCCCCGCGTCTTCCCGCTCGATGGGCGCCATCACCGCGAGGTCGGCGTCTTCGCGCTCGAGCCTGTCGATACGCGCGTAGCGGAAGAGGCGTTCGGAGTACGACTTCGACGCCGAGAGGACGGCGGGCACGTGAGGCAGTCCCGCGCCGACCACGACCAGTGGCGCCCCGGACTGCGAGAGTTCGTGGCAGGCGGCGCAAAGCGCGGAGACGTCCTCGGGCAGCAGATCCTGGATCTCGTCGATCAGCAACGCGACGCCGGTGCCGACGTCGGCCGCCAGCTCCGCGACCTCGGTGAACAGCTCGACCAGATCGATCTCGATGTCGCCGGAATCGGCGCGGCCCTGCGCCGCCGGCACGTCGATCCCGGGCTGCCAGCGATCGCGCAGCTTGGCGTCCGGTTTGTTGGCGCGCAGCGCGAACGCCTTGAGCACGCCGAGTACCTGCTCGACCCGGTCCGGCGCGCGATGGCGCACGGCGAGGTCGCGGATCGCGCGATGCAGCGCGGCCGAGAGCGGTCGCCGGAGTTCGGTGTCGGGACGGGCTTCGATCTTGCCCGCGCCCCAGCCGTGCTTGATGGCCTTCGAGCGCAGCTCGCCCAGCAGCACGGTCTTGCCCACGCCGCGCAGGCCGGTCAGCATCAGGCTGCGTTCGGGTCTCCCGCGCGCGACCCGTTCGAGGACGACCTCGAAGGCCTGGAGCTCACGCATACGACCGGCCAGCTCGGGCGGCCGTTGACCGGCGCCCGGGGCGAAGGGGTTGCGGATGGGATCCACTCTCACACGCTATCGGCGTTTCTAGTGTGGGTCCGATATTCCGCCATAGAGGGATAGGCGTGTCGCGGCGGGTTACGCCGAGTGGACGGGTCTGCAGCCCCGTCCTTCGGTCTTAATCCCGCAGGTTCCGCTCGGCGTAGACCGTCATCGCGTCGCGGATGTACTCCGCGGTTCCCGCACCGTGCTTCTCGTCGTACTGCCCGTAGCGCGGGTCATCGACGTAAAGCTGCCCGAGACCGGCGAAGTAGCCCTTCGACACCGCGCGCACGGCCGGCCGGAGCCAGTCGTACAGCCGCTGCGTGAGCGCCTGCGCCTCGTCGCCGTCGGCAGGAAGGCCCTTCGCGCGGGCTTCCCCGAATGCGGCCGCGATGTCCTTCTGCTCCTGCTGGTGCGCCTTCTTGTCCTCGGCGCTCAGCGACTTCCACCACTGGTCGCCCTGCTTGTAGGCGTCGGCGCCCCAGCGTTCGGTGACCTCTTTCTCGTACTTCGTGTGGTCGAAGCCGTCGAACACTTCCGTTGCCATCAGTCGTTCACCTCTCTCCGTCTTCCTCAAGGTCGTTTTGACCGATTCGATCTGCCGTCCGAGCCGCTGTCGCTCCTGCTCCAGCCACTTCAGGTGCGTGCGTAGCGCCGCCGTCGTGTCCTGCTCCCCTTCGAGGACTTCGCCGATCGCGGGCAGGCTCAGCCCGAGTTCGCGAAGCAGCAGGATCCGTTGCAGCCGCACCAGCGCGTCCTGGTCGTAGTAGCGGTATCCGTTGCTCCCCACCCGGCTCGGTTCGAGTAGCCCGATGTCGCCGTAGTGGCGCAGCGTGCGGCTCGTGGTCCCGGCCGTGCGGGCGATGTCCTGGATCGACCACTCCTTCTCGTTCGGCATGTCCACGACGGTAGAGGTTGACGTTGCGTCAAAGTCAATCGAAGTTCACCCGGCTGTGTCATGGTTCGGCCATGAAGACCTTTGCGCTGGTCATCGCCACCGCGCTCACTCTGACCACGGCCGGGGTCGCCGACGCGCACCCCCGCCGCGCCTTCGACGTCCAGGCCCACCGCGGCGGGCTCGGCCTCACGGTCGAGAGCACGCTCGCGTCGTTCGGCAAAGGGCTGGAACTGGGGGTGACCACCCTCGAACTCGACATCCAGATCACCAAGGACGGTCGCGAGGTGATCACCCACGACCGCAAGACGACACCCGCGAAGTGCCGTGACACCGCACCCGCGACGCCGGGCGACCCGGCGTACCCGTACGTCGGGAAGTACGTGAAGGACCTGACGTTCGCCCAGGTCCGCACGCTGGACTGCGGATCGATCCGCCAGCCGGCGCACCCCGGCCAGACGCTCTCCCCCGGCGCCAAGATGCCGACGCTCGCCGAGTTGTTCCAGCTGGCGCGCGAGCGTCACGCGTGGGGCGTCAAGTTCAACATCGAGACGAAGGTCGAGGCGGCCGCTCCGCAGGAGACCGCCCCGCGTGAGCAGTTCGTCCAGCGGGCGGTGGGCGAGATCCTGCGGTCGGGATTCGCGCGCAACGTCACCGTCCAGAGTTTCGACTGGGGAACGCTGATGCGGCTGCGCGAGGTCGCGCCGTGGCTCCCGGTGGTCGCGCTGACGCAGCCGGAGTTCCTCCAGGTCGGGCAGCCGGGTAAATCGCCGTGGCTCGGCGGCCTCGACATCGACGACTTCGGCGGCAGCCCCGTCCGCGCGGTGAAGTCGTTCGGCGCGAGCGCGCTTTCGCCGGTGCACGGCAATCCGCAGGGCGGCAAGGTCGGCGACCCGGACTACCGGCCGTTCACCACGAAGGCCCTGGTCACCGAGGCGCACCGCGCGGGGATCAAGGTCGTGCCCTGGACGATCGACGACCCGGCCACGATGCACAAGCTCATCGACGACGGCGTCGACGGCATCATCACCGACTACCCGGACAGGCTGCGGGAGGTCGCGGCGGACCACGGGTTCAAGCTGCCGAAGGCGTATCCGGCTCGCTAACGAAATCTAGCGCTGTCTAGTACCAGAGAAATATTCACGGATACCCCGTTAGCGCGGTTCGGCGCCCTGGCAGGCGGGAAGTCTGGGGATAGATTTGCTTTCCCTGGTCCGGATCAAGAAAGGCTACGACCGTGATTCTCCGCCGCGTCGCACGTCCGCTCCTCGCCGCGATCTTCATCTCCGGCGGGATCGGCGCGCTGAGGGACACCCAGGGCCACGCGAAGGCCGCGGAGCCGTTCCTCACCGAGTCCTTCGACAAGCTGGAGGGCGTGGTGCCGGAATCGGTGCCGCGCGACCCCGCCACCCTGGTCCGGATCGACGCGGCGGTGAAGGTCGGCGCCGGAGTCGCGCTCGCCACCGGGCGGGCGCCGCGGCTGGCCTCGCTGCTGCTGCTCGGCAGCCTCGTCCCGACGACGCTGGCCGCGCACCGGTTCTGGGAGATCAAGGAACCGGCCGAACGTCAGCAGCAGCAGATCCAGTTCATCAAGAACGCCAGCCTCGCCGGCGGCCTGTTGCTGGCCGCCGCCGACACCGCGGGCAAGCCCTCGCTCGGCTGGCGCGCCCGCCGGGCCGCGTCGAAGACGGAGAAGCGCGCCGAGAAGCTGGCGAAGCGCGCCGAGAAGGCCATCACGAAGTGACCACCGATGTTATGAACGGGACTTTCATTGCAAATTTTGCAATGAAAGTCCCGTTCATAACACTCGCGGGGGTCACGAGGTGAAGGCGGCGATGTCCTCTTCCTCGACGACCGTCCGGACCTCGACCTCGATCTCGTCGAACAGGGCGGCGTAGGTCTCGGCGAACGAGACGGCCTCGGCCAGATCCTTGGCGTTGATCAGCGCGAACCCGCCGATGACCTCCTTGGCCTCGGTGAACGGGCCGTCGGTCGCGGTGATCTTGCCGCCGCGCACCTTGCGGACCTTCGCGCCCCGCTCCGACGGGTGCACACCCTCCGCCGTGATCAGGATGCCCTTCTCGAACGAGTCCTGGATGAAGGCGCCCATCTGCTCGATGAACTCCTTGCTCGGGTTCCAGGCTTCCGGGGCGCTCTCGTCGAGCCGGTGCATCATCAGAAACCGCATCGCTGCTCCTCAGTGTCTTGGCGGGGCTGTTTCTACCCCGCCTTCACCAGCGCGTCGAGCGGCTCGACGGCGGTTCGACATTTCTGCCGAAAAAATTTTCAGCGGCTCGCGACCTTCTTGTACTGGGCCGTCGCCAGGGGCGCGAAGATCGCGATGATGGCGACGCAGCACAGGATCGCGTACAGCGAGGCGTGCTCGGCGGGCCAGCCCGTCGGCGGCGCGCCGAAGCGGTTCCCGAACAGGTCGCGGGCCGAGTTGATCACCGCGGTGAACGGGTTCCAGTCGGCGATCGCCTTCAGCACCCCGGGCAGCTTGTCCGCCGGGACGAACGCGGTCGAGATGAAGCTCAGCGGGAACATCCACATCAGCCCGGCGCTCTGCGCGACCTCGACACTGCGCGCGACGAGCCCGATCCAGGCGCCGACCCAGGACAGCGCCCAGGCGAACATCAGCATCACCAGGTACCCGAGCACCGCGTCGAGGAAGCTGCCGCGGATCCGCCAGCCGACGAGCAGCCCGCACAGCGACATGACGATCAGTGCCACCACGCTGATCACCAGATCCGATGTCGTCCGGCCGAAGATCACCGCGAGGCGCGAGATCGGCAGGGAGCGGAACCGGTCGATGATGCCCTTCTGCAGGTCGTTCGCGAACCCGATCACGGTGAACGCCGAGTTGAACGCGACCGTCTGCGCGAAGATGCCGGCGATCAGGAACTCGCGGTACGCGAGCCCGCCCGCTTCGCCGCCGATCGCGTCGCCGAAGACATACGCGAACAGCAACACGAACATGATCGGCTGCAGGGTCGCCGCCATCAGCCAGTCCGGGTTGCGCTGGACGTTCTTCAGATTCCGCCAGGTGATCACGCCACCGTCGGAGAAGGCCTTCGCGACCGCGCTCACTGCTTTTCTCCCTCGTCCGTGGCGTGCCCCGTCAGCGAAAGGAAGACGTCGTCGAGCGTCGGCCGGTGCAGTGCGACGTCCTGGACGGCGACGCCGTGGCCGTCCAGCCGTCGCAGCGCCTCGATCAGCGCCTTCGGTCCGCCCTCGACCAGGACGTCGACCTTGCGGGTGTGCTCGTCGACCGTCGGTGTCCCCGAGCCGACCTCGGTGAGCACCTGCGTGGTGATGGCGAGATCGCTCGTTTCCGCCACGACCAGCTCCAGCCGCTCGCCGCCGATCTCCTGCTTGAGTTCGTCGGCCGTGCCGCGGGCGATGACCTTCCCCTTGTCGATCACCACGATCGAGTCGGCGAGCTGATCGGCCTCCTCCAGGTACTGCGTGGTCAGCAGGACCGTGGTGCCGTCGGCGACGAGTTCCTTGATGACCTCCCAGGTGTCGATCCGGCCGCGCGGGTCGAGCCCGGTGGTCGGTTCGTCGAGGATCACCACGGTCGGCTCGGCGACCAGCGCACCCGCGAGGTCGAGCCTGCGCCGCATCCCGCCGGAGTACGTCTTGGCCGGCCTGTCGGCCGCGTCCTCCAGCCGGAACCGCGCCAGCAGTTCCCGCGCCCTGGCCTTCGCCGCGGCCTTCTTGCTCCCGTACAGCCTGCCGACCATGTACAGGTTCTCGAACCCGGTGAGGTTCTCGTCCACGGCGGCGTACTGCCCGGAGAGCCCGATCGACCGCCGGACGGCGTCGGGCTGGGCCAGCACGTCATGCCCGGCCACCTCCGCTTCGCCCGAATCCGGGCGAAGCAGCGTGGTCAGGATGCGGACCGTCGTCGTCTTGCCGGCGCCGTTCGGCCCCAGCAGGCCCAGCACCTTGCCCGTCGGGATCGACAGATCGACCCCGTCGAGCGCCCGTGTGGACCCATAGGTCTTGACCAGCGCTTTCGCCTGAACCGCGAACATGCGGACAAACTAGACCCCGGCGCCGACAAAGGCACCGGGGTTTTTCCCGGATCCGCTCCGCGCGAACGGACTATTTCTCGAGGATCGCGGTGATGCCCTGGCCGCCCGCCGCGCAGATCGAGATGAGGCCGCGGCCGGATCCCTTCTCGTTCAACAGCTTCGCGAGCGTGGCGACGATACGGCCGCCGGTCGCGGCGAACGGGTGCCCGGCCGCCAGCGACGAACCGTTGACGTTCAGCTTCGCCCGATCGATGGACCCGAGCGGCTCGTCGAGGCCCAGCTTCTGCTTGGCGAACGCCGGGTCCTCCCACGCCTTGAGGGTCGCGAGCACCTGCGAGGCGAAGGCCTCGTGGATCTCGTAGAAGTCGAAGTCCTGCAAGGTGAGCCCGGCGCGTTCGAGCATCCTCGGGACCGCGTACGCGGGCGCCATCAGCAGCCCTTCTTCACCGTGGACGTAGTCGACGGCGGCGGTCTGCGAGAACGTCAGGTACGCCAGCACCGGCAGCTTCCGGGCTTTCGCCCACTGCTCGGTGGCGAGCAGGACGGTCGAAGCGCCGTCGGAGAGCGGCGTCGAGTTGCCCGCGGTCATCGTGCCGTCGGGGCCGCCGAAAGCGGGCTTCAGCTTCGCGAGCTTCTCGACACTGGAGTCCGGCCGCAGGTTCTGGTCGCGGGCGAGCTTCAGGTACGGCGTCACCAGGTCGTCGAAGAAACCGCTGTCGTACGCGGCGCCCAGGCGCTGGTGGCTGGTGGCGGCGAGTTCGTCCTGTGCCTCGCGTGTGATGTCCCAGACCTTCGCGGTCAGCGCCGCGTGCTCGCCCATGGAGAGGCCGGTGCGCGGCTCGGAGTTGCGCGGGATCTCGGGGACGATGTGCCCGGGGCGCAGCTTCGCGGCGAGCTTCAGCCGTTCGGGGAGCGTCTTCGCGGCGTTGAGCTGCACGAGGATCTGACGCAGGTCGTCGTTGACCGCCAGCGGGGCGTCGGATGTGGTGTCGACGCCGCCCGCGATGGCCGAATCGATCTGGCCGAGGGCGATCTTGTTCGCGACGTTGACGATCGCCTGCAGGCCGGTGCCGCAGGCCATCTGCACGTCGGAGGCCGGGGTGGCGGGGTTCAGCCTGCTGCCGAGGACGCTTTCGCGGGCGAGGTTGAAGTCACGGGCGTGCTTGAGCACGGCGCCGGCGGCGACCTCGCCGATCACCTCGTCCTGCAGGGAGAAGCGGCTGACCAGGCCGTCGAGGGCGGCCGTGAACATGTCCTGGTTCGACGCCTTCGAGTACGGACCGTTCGAACGGGCGAAGGGGATCCGGTTGCCGCCGATGATCGCGACCTTGCGCACGGGTGCCGTCCTTTTCGTGGCCATTTTTTCCACTCCTCCGTAGGCTCTCTCACACTGTAACCTACTAGCGAGTAGGTTAGAATGCGACGTGATGCAAACTGCACGGGAGGCAAGCGATGGCTGACAGGTACCAGCAGTTCACGAAATCCCCGGTGGGGAAGTTCGTGGTGCCGAAGCTCGGCCTGCCGAACCCCGCGACGCTCCGCCGGTACAAGCCCGGCCAGCCCGCCCTCGAGGGTCCCGCACTTCTCGGCTCCGCGCCGGGTGGTCGCCTCGAAAAGGTGGTCGAGGCGCAGCTGGACCGCGCGGGTATCGACGTCGTCTCGACGGCGGCCGGCAAGCACGCCGCACTCGTCTTCGACGCGACAGGCGTGAAGGACCCGAAGCAGCTTCGCGAGGTCTACAACTTCTTCCACCCCGTGATCCGCAGCGTCGGGCCGTCGGGCCGGGTCGTCGTCCTCGGCACCCCGCCCGAGCTGGCGGAGGGGCACGAGCGGATCGCTCAGCGCGCGCTCGAAGGCTTCGTCCGCTCCGTCGGTAAGGAACTGAAGCGCGGCGCGACCGCCCAGCTCGTGTACGTCGCCGAAGGTGCCGAAGAGGCCGCCGAGTCCACGCTCCGGTTCCTGCTGTCGGCGAAGTCCGCCTTCGTCGACGCCCAGGTCATCCGCGTCGGCACCGAGACCAAGACCGCCTCCGCCCCGGCCGACTGGGCGAAGCCGCTCGACGGCAAGGTCGCGCTGGTGACCGGCGCCTCCCGCGGCATCGGCGCCGCCATCGCCGAGGTGCTGGGCCGCGACGGCGCCCACGTCGTCGCGCTCGACATCCCCGCGCAGGGCGCGGATCTGTCCAAGGTGGCCAACAAGGTCGGCGGCTCCTCGCTGCAGCTGGACATCACCGCCGCCGACGCGCCGGAGAAGCTCGCCGAGTACCTGACCAGCCGCCACGGCGGCGTCGACATCGTCGTGCACAACGCGGGCATCACCCGCGACAAGACGCTGGGGAACATGACCGAAGGCGGCTGGGACTCGGTCATCGCGGTGAACCTCGCTTCGCAGCTCGCGGTGAACGAGAAGCTCCTGTCCGCCAAGGTGCTGCACGAGAACGGCCGGATCATCGGCGTCTCGTCGATCGCGGGCATCGCGGGCAACGTCGGCCAGACCAACTACGCCACCAGCAAGGCGGGCGTGATCGGCATGGTGAACGACGGCGCGCCGAAGCTCGCCGAGTACGGCGGCACGATCAACGCGGTCGCGCCCGGTTTCATCGAGACCAAGATGACCGCGGCGGTCCCGCTGTTCATCCGCGAGGCCGGACGACGGCTGTCGAGTCTCGGCCAGGGCGGGCTGCCGGTGGACGTCGCCGAGACGATCGCCTGGTACGCGAACCCCGCGTCGGCCGCGGTCAACGGCAACGTGGTCCGCGTCTGCGGCCAGGCCCTGCTGGGGGCGTGAGCATGGCCGTCAAGGAACTCCACGAGTCGCCGAGCCTGTCTTCGCTGTACCCCAAGGCGCTGCTCGGCTCTTTGCGCAAGAGCGGCGGGAACACGCTGCCGGGCACCGAGTTCGTCCGCGAGGGCGTCGTCGTCGACCCCGCGCATCTCGCCGCGTACAACCAGGTGTGCGGGTTCCGGCTGGACGACGTCCTGCCCGCGACCTACCCGCATATGCTCGCGTTCCCGCTGCAGATGGCGCTGATGACCGAGCGCGACTTCCCCTTCCCGTTGCTGGGCATGGTGCACGTCGCCAACCGCATCACCCAGCACCGGCCGCTGCGGCTCGACGAGTCGTTCACCCTGCGGGTGCGCGCCGAGGAGCTGCGCCCGCACGAGAAGGGCAAGCAGTTCGACGTCGTCAGCGAGCTGCTCGTGAACGACAGTCCTGTTTGGACGGACGTCAGCACGTACCTGCGCCGCGGCGGCGGCAGCGGCGAGAAGACGTCACGTGGTCAGCTCGCCCAGCCCGCGCCCACGGCGATCTGGCACGTGCCCGCCGACATCGGCCGTCGCTACGCCGAGGTCTCCGGCGACCGCAACCCGATCCACCTGCACGCGATCACCGCGAAGGCGTTCGGCTTCCCCGCCGCCATCGCGCACGGCATGTGGACGAAGGCGCACGCGCTCGCGGCGTTCGAGGGCAGGCTGCCGGAGGCGTTCGCCGTCGACGTCAAGTTCAAGCAGCCGGTGCTGCTGCCGTCGAAGGCGGCGTTCACGACGTGGAGCGAAGGCGAGGGCTGGGCCTTCGAACTCTGGAACGCGCGCAAGCCGAAGCCGCATCTGGAGGGCTCAGTCGTCGCTCTCTGACGGCTTCCAGATCTCGCCCTCGACCAGGTCGTTGAACCCGAGCCAGACCAGGTTCATCAGCCACGAGGCGAGCACGCCGTCGGAGACATCGGGGTGGTCGAGCGCCCAGTCGGCCAGGGACTCGGCCGCCCCGACGAGCGCGGCGGACAACCCGGCGCCGGAGAACTCGGCCTGCTCGCCGAGGCCCTTGCGGGTGCCCGCGGAGACGACGAGCGCGGCGACCAGTTCGATCGCGCGGGTGCGCATGTCGGTGATCTCCGCCGCGAAGGTGCCGCCGACGGTCATGGCCTGGCGGTGCAGGACCGTCCAGGACTCGCGGTAATCGCCGACGAACCGGTAGAACGCGCGGAGGCCGTGCCAAAGCTGCATGTCCGGCGGCAGGTCGGGTTTGATGCCGTCCTGCACCGCTTCGAGCAGGCGCGTGGCTTCACGGCGGATGCACGCGCCGAAGAGGTCTTCCTTGGACCCGAGGTAGGTGTAGATCATCGGCTTGGACACGCCGGCGACCTCGGAGATCTCGTCCATCGACGCGGAGTGATAGCCGTAGCGCGAGAACACCGAGACCGCTGCGTCCAGGATCTGGCGTTCCCGCACCGCTCTCGGCAGCCTTTTGGCGCGTTCGGCGGGACGCGGTACTTCCTCGGACACTCAGGACCTCCCTTTAAGTTCCCGTAAGACGCTACCGGGCTACCCCTGGCATGGGTGATTTCGGCACGCTTGCCCGGCTACCTACTCGCGGGTAGCCTTACGCTCGGGTAGGCGGAGCTGGAGGGGCAGATGACCGAGACCGTGAGGCTGACCGGCCGCGCGCTCGTCGACGCGCTGGAACGGATCGAACCGGATTCGCCCGAAGCGCACGCGCTCGACGTCAACGAGGTCGCGGGGGCCATCGACCCGAAGGAGCTGGGGAAGGACGACGTCCGGCGGCTGCTCGCCGCGCTCGGACGGCTCGCGGAATCCGCGCCGGCGTTCGACCTCCGCAAGGTCGATCCGGCCCGGTTCGCGAACCTCGTCGCCCGCGCCTCGCGTGCGCAACTCGAGAGCGTCGTCGCCGAACGGCCGCTCCGCGAGCGAGTGCTGCGCGAGATCTTCGACCGCATGGGCGCCCACATCCGGCAGGACCGGGCGAAGACGCTGCACGCGGTGGTCCACTGGCGGATGTCCGGTGGGCAGGGCGACGGCGGGTACGACCGCTACGAAACGGTGATCTCGCACGGTGAGTGCAGGGTCGGCCGGGACATGAAGGAGAAGCCGAGGGTGACGATCACGATCGCCCCGGTCGATTTCTTCCGGCTCATCACCCATCAGGCGACACCCGCTGTGCTATTCGTCACCGGAAAGATCAAAGTAAAAGGTGACCTGGCATTCGCGGCGGGCCTGATCGGTTTCTTCGACTTGCCGAAGCCGTCCTGAACCCGGCCGAGCAGATAGACTTCCGTGCCGTGCCCCGAAATTCTCCGAACCGGCGATGGCGGGACAAGGTGCGCTTTTCCCGCCCCTCGCGGCTGCACAAGACGCGCACCGCGGGCGAGCACGTCGTCAACGCTTTCGCGGAGAAGCTCGAACTCACCAAACTGAGCCCCGAGCAGTTCGTGCAGGTCCTGGAAACCCTGCACATGCTGGGCGAAACCGGCGCGGGCATCGAGTTGAGCTCGCTGGAGACCGAGGTACTCGTCGACGTCGTGCAGCGCGCGTCACGAGAGCAGCTCAAGGCCATCGCAGACCACCCGGAACTGCGCGCGGCGTTCCTCGACGAGATTTTCCGCAGAATGTCGGACCATTTCGTTCCCGAACGCGCCCGGCATGTCGACTTCGTCGTCGCATGGCGTTTTACCGACGGTGACGGCGAAGACGGATTCGATCGCTTTCAAACGGTCATCGAAGACGGTGTCTGCGTTTCCAGCACCGATCTCGCACGCGTTCCGGACACGACCATCACGCTGTCGGTCGACGACTTCATCCGGATGGCCACCGGCAACGCGGCCGTGGCGGCGATGTTCGTGACCGGCAAGGTGAAGGTCAAGGGCGAGTACGCCCCGGCCGTCCGGTTCAGCGGCTATTTCGACATCCCGAAGCCGAGCGGGGGCTGAAAGCGTCCTTCACCCCTCATCGAGAGTTCGCTGAGAAGTGCGGCGATAGCGGACGTTGGGACTCCTCAGGTTTCGCTCTGTCGCTTCGACCAGTCCTTGCCGGAGCAGAACGCTCAGCCATCGGGTCATCGTGCGGTCATGCAGTCCGGTCGCCGCCACCAGGTCGGCACGCGTCGCCTCATCGTCACCCAGTGCTTCAAGGATCTCTTCGCGTCGGTCGGCGCGACGTCTGGGAGGGGACGGACTGTCCGTGGAAGTGGGCACCACGTCCTCAGCAAGGGTGTACTGCGCGTACCGGCGGCCACCGGCCGGGACCAGGAGACCTCGTGCGACGAGGTCGCCGAGCTCTTCGGTCGCCACACGGGAATCGAGATCGTTGGCGTTTCGATAAGCCTGGTTGTTGAGCGTCTCGCCATGGAACAGCATCGCCAGGCCATGACATTGACTGTCGGTGAGGCCGTGCTCGTCCAGCGAAGCGATCCAACGAACCGCGTCATCTCCCATCAGGGTGTGGTTCGGGAAAGTCGCCGTGAAGGTGGAAATGTCATCGGCGAACCTCGGCGGGCTGAGTTTCGCGTCTCGCATGGCGGCCAGCATCGCCGGGATCCCGGAGCCACGGTTTTCGCAGATCGGACGATCCGACCCAGGCAACGGGGTGTCTTCGAGAATCTTCAGCAACGTGGCGTTGCGTGCTGACGACGTACCTTCGACGCCTAGGTTCTCTTCACGGACCGATCCGTAGAGACCGCCTGGGTTACGGATGAGCAGACGGTCGGGGTACATCTCGACCTGCACCTGTGTCCCATGGGAAGAACCCGAGTAGTCGCGGTGCACCAGCGCGTTCACCACTGCCTCGCGTAACGCTGTCTCGGGGTATTCGTAAGTCTCGGCCCGGCCGGCGCCGCGCACGGTGGACCGTCGTTTCATGTTGCGGCGAAGAGCGATGAGCGCTTCGTCCACCATTACCGGAATAGGGCCCTCGGCAGCCACGTTGTCGATGAACCGCGTTCCATTTCGTGGATCGGGCCCTGATTTCGTCGGGTAGTGGACGAAGGTGAGCATGAGTTGCGGGAAGAACTCCTGAGGGTATTCCCCCAGAGCCAGGAGGCCCGCGAGGGACAGTTCGTCGCCAATGAGGACTTTCGCTCGTCGTAGTGCCGCGGTGGTATCCAAATTCGCGAACGCCCTGCTGCGATGGCGGCGGAGCCGGCTCAGGAAGGTGTCGACCAGCGCCTTGTCGAGATTCGCGACGGTCGTACCGATGACGGGCTGTTCGTCGTCCCGAGGTTGACCTCGATTCGCCATCATCAGCTGCACTTCGTATGGGCTCAGCCTGCGATCTCCGTCGGCGACCCTGATGAAGCTTCCCTGCGTCATACCCACACCGCGGTTGTACGAAGGCTTACTACCCTGCGGCAGTTCAGGGATCTCCGCGACCACCAGGTCCGCGCCCTCGAAGCGGTGGGTCCCGATAAGGGGACGTAGCGGCGGCTCCAGGTTCTCCGAGCACAACGCGGCCAGATCGGCCTCCATCTTGGCCGGGTCGCGAACTCCGGTCGCCTCGAACCCGTTGGCCTCGTCGAGGCCGAGGAGCAGGACGCCACCGCTGGTGTTGGCAAACGCCGAAAGTGTCTCGCGCACGCTCTTCGGAAGCTTGGTTTCAGCCCGTTTGGCCTCGACAAAGGCGTGGTCGCCGCCGAGATCGCGAAGGTTCGTGATGATCTCGGCGAGTTCGTCGTAGAGCATGTCGCCGTCCCAGCTTAGACACTAGCTTAGACACTAGCTTAGACACTGGAGTCTAATGGCGAAGTTGGTGTCTAAGCTGGCGCGGCACTCAACCCTCGACGATGCGGCCTTCGATCACCTGAGGCTGCCGCTTGGCCGCTTCCGTGGGCGGCGTGTCCGTGACGACCTCGCTGTCCACCACCATCACCGGCCCGTGGGACCGGTTGGCGAACTTGATGGCGCGGCGCTGCATCCGCTTCTGCCAGACCTTGCGAGCCACCCCGCGCGTCGGCGGCAGGATGAGCAGCAGGCCGATGACGTCGCTGACGAAACCGGGCAGCAGGATCAGCAGGCCGCCGAGGCCGATCAGCATCCCGTCGGTGAGTTCCCGCTCCGCGTCGGCCGGGCGGCCGAGCCGCGCGGATTCGGCGAACGCCCGGAAGGCGCGGCCGCCTTCGCGGCGGGCGAGCCAGGAGCCGATGAACGCACCGGCGAAGAGCAGGGCGATCGTGCCGAGCACGCCAACGGCCGAGCCCACCGCCCAGACAGCGGCGATCTCGGCGACGACATAGAGCAAGAACGCGACAGCCATACCTGGACAACGTACGGCTCGCCCGTTTTGCTCCCTACCCCCGATACGGTGGTCGATCGTGTGGACCTGGCTGGGTCGCGGTGACCCTCGTGTACTCGGTGGCGCGACGGCCGCCCTGGTGCTGGTGATCTTGACCATCGGCCGGATCCGGCGGCTTCGGCGGCGCCGGACCCGTGATGGACTCCGGCTGATCGAGCCCTGGCGGCACAAACCCATCACCGGGGCGGTGCTCCAGTGGATGGCGCTCGCGCTGGTCGTCGCCGGGGCGGTCGGTGCGGCACTGCTGTGGCTGCTCGGCTTCCCGAGTCTTCCGTCGGCGACCTCCTTCGGCACCACAGAGGTCCTCGAACTGCTCAAGATCGCGCTCGCGGTGGTCGCCGGACTCGGCGGCGTGGTGCTGCTCGCGGTGAACCTGCGCAAGCAGCGGGTCGCGGAGTCGGAGCACCTGCTGGCGCAGGCCAAGGACGAACGTGAGCGGGCGCAGGGCTTCAACGAACGGTTCGGCACCGCTGCGGAACAACTCGCCCACGAGAACGCGGCGGTGCGGCTCGCCGGGCTGTACGCGATGGCGGGGCTCGCCGACGACTGGGTCACGAACCGGCAGATCTGCGTCGACGTGCTCTGCGGTTACCTCCGGCTGCCGGTGTCGGACGACGCCTCCGAGCGCAAGGTGCGGGAGTCCGTTCTCCGGGTCCTGCGGGACAGGCTCGGGGAGGACTGGCGGGGGAACGCACTCGATCTCGACCTGACCGGCACCACGTTCACCGAGCCGATCGTCATGGACCTGGCCACCACCGGGCGGCTGAGCTACGACGAGGCGACCTTCGAACGGGGTGTCTTCCGGATCGGGCCGCGGAACGCGAGTGCGGTCACCTACCGCGGTGCCGAGTTCCGGAACGGCGAGTTCCGGTTCGAGAACGGCGACACCTTTTCCGATGTGCGGTTTTCTGGACGTTTGGTCTTCGACAGTGATCGGAGTTACTGGGGCCGTTTCCTCTTCAAGGATTGTGACTTCAGCGACGCGACCTTCGTGATCACCGGCCACGGCGAATACTCGATCCGGGCCCGGTTCGAAAACTGCACTTTCTCGGAGTGCGTCTTCGACTACAACGGGATCATCGGATTGGATCACCGTGACTTCTTCATCACGAACTCGACGCTGACCGGCGGGACCTTCTCACTGCACGGTCTCGGGGAAGACGTGTCCGTGCTGTGGATCAGCGAATCCCGGATCGAGAACATGAGATTCGACGTCGAGGAGAATAGAGAAGGCCCCGTGAAGAGCATCCATCTCAATCACGTCGAGGTCGTCGCGACCGAACTGCCGGAGCGCTACGTCCGGCGGAGCTGACCCAGCAGGCTGTCCACCATCGATCGCAGCGCGTCGGCCAGCCGTGCCGATTCCCCGCTCTTCAGCAGATGCGCGACCAGTTCGCTGCGCAGCGAACCGAGCAGCACGTGCGCGATCACCTCCGCGTCGAGGTCCGGCCTCGCCTCGGCGATCAGGCCGCTGACGTGCTTGTGCCAGCTCACGTAGAGATCGTTGTCGTGCCGGTGTTTCGCCGAGTTCTCGAACGCCGCCATGAGCGCGACGTTCTTGGTCGCGACCGCGATCACCGCGTCGAAGAACGCCGTCAGCCGTTCCCGAGGCGGGGCTCCGGGGCCGAGCGGCGGCGGGCCGGCGGTGAACGCCTCGTTGTGGGCGCGCATCCGCTCCTCGATCAGCGCGGTCATCAGTCCGGCGCGGTTGGTGAACCGGTGGAACACGGTGCCCTTGCCGACGCCGGCGGCGGCCGCCACGCGTTCCATCGACACGTACTCCAGGCCGTGCTCGGCCAGCAGTTCCTCGGTGGCGCGCAGGATCGCCCGGCGATTGCGGGCGGCGTCCGCGCGTTCGGCTGCCATCGGCGTCCCCTCGACAAGTTGACCGTCGGTCCATATAGTACCGGCAGAGAACTTGACCAACGGTCCAGTTAGCCATGGGGTGATGTGATGCGTGCGGTGCTGATGCGGGAGCAGGGTGGCCCGGAAGTGCTGAAAGTGGAAGAAGTCCCGGTGCCGGAACGGAAACCGGGCGAGGTGCTGATCCGGACCGAGGCGATCGGGGTGCCTTACTACGAGATCCAGCAACGGTCCGGGGCGTTGCCCGCCGGGGAGCTGCCCGCCGTGTTCGGGCACGAGGCCGCGGGCACGGTCGTCGAGGCGGACGACGCCGCACTCGTCGGGCGCCGGGTCGTCGCGATGTCGATGACCAGTGGCGCCTACGCGGAATTGTTCGTCGCACCACGCGAAGACACGTTTCCGATCCCGGACGACCTCGACGCGGTGGACGCCGTCGCCGCGGCCGTTCCGGCGTCCATCGCGCTCGCGCTCGTCCGCACCGCGAAACTCGCGAAGGGCGAGACGGTGCTGATCGAGGCGGGTGGTGGCGCGATCGGCGGTTACCTGGCGCGGTTCGCGGCCGATCAGCGGATCATCGTGACGACCGGCGCCAGGAAGGCCGCGTCGGTCGAACACCTGAACCCGGATCTGGTCCTCGACCACGACGATCCCGGCTGGCGCGCGAAACTCCCGGACGGGATCGACGTCGTCTTCGCCGCCATCGGCGGGCCGGAAACCACTGAACTGCTCGACAAAATGACGCCCGGCCGAGGCCGGATCCTGGTCTACGGCCTGCTCAGCGGCGCGCTGCCGTCGATCACGGCGGCGGACCTCCTGCCCCGCGGACTCACGATGACCGGCTTCGGCGGTATGGGTTTCATCGCGGACGTGCGGGCCGCCCGCACCCCGGCGCTGGACCGGGTGGCGAGCGGCCTGCGGACGGCGATCGACCGCACCTACCCACTTGACGAAGTGGCTAAGGCCCACCAGCGGGTCGAAAGCCGTGAAGGCAGCGGAAAAGTCGTGCTTCTTCCTTAGCTCGCGGCCTCGTCGAGGTACGCGGAGGCCTGCAGGGTGAACAGTTCGGCGTAGCCCGCCTGTGCCGCCATCAGCTCCTCGTGCGTGCCGTACTCGGCGACCTTTCCGTTCTCCAGCAACAGAATCCGCTCGGCCTGCCGGACGGTGGAGAACCGGTGCGAGATGTACAGCGTCGTCCGGCCCTCCGAAAGTTCCCGCAGGCGGGAGAAGAGGTCGTGCTCGGCCTGGGCGTCCAGCGCGGACGTCGGCTCGTCGAGGATCAGGATCGGCGCTTCCCGCAGGAACGCCCTGGCCAGCGCGATCTTCTGCCATTCGCCCCCGGAAAGGCTGACGCCCTGGTCGAACCAGCGGCCGAGCGGGCTGTCGTACCCGCTGGGCAGCCGCACGATCCGCTCGTCGGCCCCGGCGCGTTTCGCCGACTCCTCGATCCGCTCGCGGTCGACGAGATGCGTCAGGTCGCCGAGTCCGATGTTCTCGGACGCGGTGCCCTGGTAGGTCACGTAGTCCTGGAACATCGCGCTGATCCGCCGTCGCAGTTCCACCGGGTCGTACTCACGGATGTCGACGCCGTCGAGCAGGATCCGCCCGCCCGTCGGGTCGTACAGCCGGCACAGCAGTTTGAACAGCGTCGACTTCCCGGCTCCGTTGCGGCCGACGACGGCGACCGTCTCGCCAGGCCGGATTTCGAAGCTCACGCCGTCGAGCGCCGGGTCCGGGGCGCCGGGGTAGGTGAAGGACACTTCCTCGAACTCGATATGTCCCTCCACAGTGGACGGAAGAGGACGCGGCTCCGGCGGCGCGACGATCTCCGGTTTCGTGCCGAGGAAGCGGTACAGCGTGTCGAGATAGAGATTGTTCTCGTACATCCCGGAAAACGCGGTGAACAGTCCCTGGACCGACGTCTGCACCGAGGCCGCCGCGGCCGTGTACAGCGCGAGATCGCCGAGGGTGAGCCTGCCGCCGACGGCCTCCAGCGCGATGTACAGCGCGATCGCCGATCCGGCGGCGGTGCTCAGTAGTCCCCATGACGTCGAGCTGATGCTGCGGTTGCGGGTCAGTTTCCGCTGGCGGTCGTAGAAGACCTGGCCGAGCCGCTGGAACCGGTCGACGAAGTACGGGCCGAGGCCGAAGAGCTTGGTCTCCTTGGCATAGGTGTCGGTGGTGACCAAAGAGGACAGATAGTCCATCCGCCGTTTCAGCGGCGACATCATCAGCGTCAGCCAGAACGCGCGGGCACCGTACTTCGACTGCGAGATGAACGCGGGGATCGGCGCCACCAGCGCGACGAGCGCCAGCAGTGGGCTGATCGAGACGAGCAGCGCGATCATGCTGCCGAAGGTGATCGCCGTCCGGACCAGGCCCAGCGCCGAGTTCATCATCGACAGCGGCCGGGTCGGCGCTTCCTGCGCGGCCTGGCGCAGCATGTCGTAGGACGCCGAACCCTCGAAGTACGACAGATGCAGTTTGCTCGCGTGATCCATCACCTGGTGGCGGATGGTCAGGGTCATCCGTTCCTGGAGCAGGGACTGGCCGTACGTGGTCAGCGCCTGCGAGAGCGCCGTGAGCACGAGGACGCCGAACTGGAACAGCGCGACGCCGACGATCGCGCTCTTCGTCCCGTGTCCCTGGATCGCCGCGACCACCGAGTCGATCAGCAGCTTCGCGATGTACGCGGTCGCGGTGGGCAGGAGGCCGGACAGCAGCGTCACCACGGTGATCGTGATGGTCAGGACCGGGCTCGCCTGCCAGGTCAGCTTCGCGACCTTCGGCAGCCCACGGACCGTGCCGACGACGTTGACCCACATGCGGTTGAGCCGTGACTTGAGATCCTTCGGCCCGGTGTCGGGCTCGGGATCCGGGATGTCGACCGGGCCGGTGAGCCCGCTGTCGGGCACCGTCGTCGGTGGACGGCGGCGTCTGCCGCCGCGGGCCAGCAGCAGTTCCATGCCGCCCCCGCCGGGCGGGCCGATCACGCGGCCACCACGGCGCCGTTGAGGAAGACGTCGACGAGTTCCATCGTGGTCGGTTCGTCGCCGTTCTCGTCGAACCGCATCCGGCCGCTGAACAGCAACGACAGGAAGAGCGCCGCCAGTTGCGCCGACGGCAGGCGAAGGCGTTTCCGCTCCGGTTCGAACAGTTCGGCCATGGCGTCCCGCATCACGCCCATCGATTCCCGTCGATGGTCCTTGCCGGTGGGTTCGCGGCGGGCCGGGCGGTTGCCGGAACCGTGCATCGCGGCCATCAGCGCACCCATCCGCTGGAGGTGCGCGCTGAGTGCGTCGGCAGCCTCGACGAGCCTGTCTTCGAGAGGCTGATCGAGGTCGATGACCGCGATCGCGTCGAGCACCTGATCGGGCTTCAGCGCTTCGGCGAAGCAAGTGGCGAAGAGTTCGTCCTTGTCCTTGAACACGCGGAAGACCGTGCCCTCGCCGATCCCGGCTGCCCGGGCGATCTGGGCCGACGTGACACCGGCTCCGTGCTCCACCAGCAGCGGCAGCACGGACTGGACGATCATCCGGCGCCTCTCCTCGGCGCTCATCCCCGGCGCTCTCCGCCGGGCGGTGGTTTCAGTCATGCGACCAGTGTGCGGAGTGAGCACTCACTCCGTCAAGCCGATTTGGCCGGGTGCACTGGATCACATTTGCTCGGGAGTCGCGCAACGTAACACCCGTCTCCCTCGTCACCCAATCGTGTAAACGATTGCTCGTTCCATGACTACGGAGAAGGACGGGGGTGCGGAATGCGTGGCGGTGCCATGACGAAGCGACACTGGCGGGTGGCGGCCGGCTTGGCGGCGGTGGTGCTCGCCGTGGTGGCGTGTTCGTCACCGAGTCCGGCGGCTCGACCTGACGAACCCGATCAGCCGAACCCGGCCCCGGGCGCGGCCCCTGGTCCGGCCTTCACCGCGCCTTACCCGTTCGGCACGATCCAGCAGAAGGCGCCGCCGCCGGTGGACGGCGCCGTCCAGGTCGTCCGGCGCATCGCCACCGACAAGCCCTACGTGTTCATCACGATGGACGACGGCGCGGTCAAGGATCCGGAAGCGCTGCGGCTCATCAAGGAGTCCGGCACCCATCCGGTGCTGTTCCTGAACCAGAAGTACGTGAAGGGGCACGAGGCCTATTTCAAGGCCATCCTCGACGCGGCCGGCGCGACGCTCGGCGACCACACCGTGAACCATCCGAACCTCAAGGGCAAGCCGTTCGAGTTCCAGCGCAAGGAGATCTGCGACGACGCGGACGACTTCCAGGCCGAGTTCGGGACGCGGCCGGTGCTGTTCCGCCCGCCGTTCGGCAACTACGACGCGAACACGCTGCGCGCCGCCTCCGCGTGCGGGATGCGGGTCGCGGTGCTGTGGTCCGCGGCTGTCAACGACGGACATGTGCAGTTCCAGGCCGGCGACAAGCTGCGTCCGGGCGACATCGTGCTGATGCACTTCCGCAAGACGTTCACCCAGGACTACACCGCGTTCCTGGAGCAGGCCAAGAAGGACGGCCTCACACCCGTACCGCTGGCCGACTTCCTCGGCTGAGGCCTCGTGAGTGGTAATGACGGTTCTAACCGTCATTACCACTCACGAGCGGTCAGTAGGTGATCGCGACCGCGGGGTCGGCCAGCAGCGCGCCGACGTCGGCCAGGAACTCCGAACCCTGCTGCCCGTCGACCACGCGGTGGTCGAAGCTCAGCGAAAGCTGGAGCACCTTGCGCACCTTGATCTCGCCGTCGACCACCCACGGGGTGTCCTTGATCGCGCCGAGGCACAGGATCGCGGACTCGCCGGGGTTGATGATCGGCGTACCGGTGTCGACGCCGAAGACGCCGACGTTGGTGATGGTGATCGTCCCGCCGAGCATGGCCGCCGGGGTCGTCTTGCCCTCGCGGGCGACGTCCGTCAGCTCGGTGAGCGCGATCGCGAGTTCCTTCAGCGACATCGAGTCCGCGTCACGGACCTTGGGCACGACGAGCCCGCGCGGGGTGGCCGCGGCGATCCCGAGGTGCACGTAGTCCTTGTAGACGATCTCCTGTGCCGCCTCGTCCCACACCGCGTTGACGTCCGGAGTGCGCTTGGCCGCCAGGCAGACGGCCTTCGCCGCGAACGTCAGCGGGGTGACCTTGACCCCGGCGAACTCCCGCGACTTCTTGAGCTTCTCCCGGAATTCCATCATCGGCGTGACGTCGACGGTGAGGAACTCCGTGACATGCGGGGCGGTGTAGGCGCTCTGCACCATCGCGGCCGCGGTGGCCTTGCGGACACCCTTGATCGGTACCCGGCGTTCCCGCGTCGCGGGGTCGTAGCCACTGTCCACAACGGACTGGACAGGGGCGGGCGCGGCCGAACCGTTGGCGGCGGCCTGGACGTCGTCCCTGGTGATCACGCCGCCGTCGGCGGTGCCGGTGAGCGCGTGCAGGTCGACGCCGAGGTCCTTGGCGAGTTTGCGTACCGGCGGTTTCGCCAGCGGCACGTACCCGCCCTTGGGCTTGGCGGGAGCGGGTGCCGGAGCCGCCGCCACGGGAGCGGCGACCGGAGCGGCCGGGGCAGTCGGGGCAGTCGGGGCGGCGGCGGGTGCCGCACCCTTCCGGGCCCGGCGGTGCGTGACGACCGCCTTGGAGCCGTAGCCGACCAGCGGCTTCATCTCCTCCTCGGCCGGTTCCTCTTCCTTCGAAGGGGCGGCCGCCGGGGCCGCCTTGCCGTCGGGGTCGACGTCGATGGTGAGGATCGGCGCGCCGACCTCCACCGTCTGACCCGGTTCGACGAGCAGTTCGGTGACCACGCCCGCCCACGGGATGGGCAGTTCGACGGCGGCCTTCGCGGTCTCGACCTCGACCACGATCTGGTTCACCGTCACGGTGTCACCCGGTTTGACCTGCCAGGCGATGATGTCGGCCTCGGTCAGCCCCTCCGCCGTGTCGGCCAGGGGGAAGTGCTTGTATTCGGGCATTTCGGGAAAGTCCCCCTTACCAGGCGAGTGAGCGGTCGACGGTGTGCAGCACCCGGTCCAGGTCGGGGAGGTAATGCTCCTCGAGCTTGGCAGGCGGGTACGGCGTGTCGAATCCGGTCACCCGCAGCACGGGGGCTTCGAGCGAATAGAAGCATTCCTGCTGCACGCGTGCGGCGATCTCCGAGGTCAGCGACGTCTCCGACGGCGCCTCGCTCAGCGCGATGAGCCGCCCGGTCTTGCGCACCGACTCGAACACCGGGTCCAGGTCCAGCGGAGACAGCGTCCGCAGGTCGATGACCTCGAGCGACTTGCCCTCGTCCTCGGCGGCGGTGGCCGCGTCGAGCGCGACCTTCACCGAAGGGCCGTACGCGACGACGGTGGCCGTCGTGCCTTCGCGGACGACGCGGGACTTGAACAGCGCGTCCGGCGTGCCCTCCGTGTCGACCTCGGCCTTCATCGCGCCGGAGTGGTACAGCTTCTTCGGCTCGAAGAACAGGATCGGGTCGTCGGATTTGATGGCCTGCTGGATCATCCAGTAGGCGTCGACGGCGTTCGAGCACGAGACGACCTTGAGGCCGGGGATGTGCGAGAACAGCGACTCCGGCGACTCCGAGTGGTGCTCGACCGCGCCGATGCCGCCGCCGAACGGCACCCGGATCACGATGGGCATCTTGACCTTGCCCTGTGTCCGGTAGTGCAGCTTCGCCACCTGGCTCACGATCTGGTCGAAGCCGGGGAAGATGAAGCCCTCGAACTGGATCTCGCACACCGGGCGGAAACCGCGGACGGCCAGGCCGACCGCGGTGCCGATGATGCCCGACTCGGCGAGCGGCGTGTCCAGCACGCGCTGCTCGCCGAAGTCCTTCTGCAGGCCGTCGGTGATGCGGAAGACGCCGCCGAGCTTGCCGACGTCCTCACCCATGATCAGGACCTTGGGGTCCTCTTCCATGGCGCGCCTGAGGCCCAGGTTGATCGCCTTGCCGATGGTGAGTTTCTGGAGGTCGCTCATTTCAGTGCTCACCCGCCCCGACGAAACCGTCCAAATAGGACAGATACTGTTCGCGCTGCGCGTCCAGCATCGGCGTGGACTCGGCGTAGACGTTCTTGAAGATCCGCTCGGGTGGCGGTTCGGGCATGTTGAAGCAGTACTCGCGCAGCTCGGCCGCGAACGCGTCCGAATCGGCCTGCACCTGGTCGAAGAACGCCTGGTCGGCGCCGCCACCGCGGGCGAGGTACGCCCGGACGCGCTCGATCGGGTCCTTCAGCTTCCACTCCTCCAGCTCGTCGGAGAGCCGGTAGCGGGTGGGGTCGTCGGTGGTGGTGTGCGCGTCCATCCGGTAGGTGAACGCCTCGATCAGCACCGGGCCGTTGCCGTGACGGCATTCCTCCAGCGCCCAGCGGGAGACCGCGAGGCAGGCGAGGACGTCGTTGCCGTCCACGCGGATGCCGGGGAAGCCGTAACCGCGGGCGCGCTGGTAGAGCGGCAGCCGCGACTGGCGTTCGGTGGGCTCCGAGATCGCCCACTGGTTGTTCTGGCAGAAGAACACGAGCGGCGCGTCGTAGACGGCGGCCCAGACGAAGCCTTCGTGCACGTCGCCCTGCGAAGTCGCCCCGTCACCGAAGTAGCAGATGGTGGCTTCGCCGTTGTCGTCGCCGACCTTGCCTTCGAACTTCTGGCCCATCGCGTAACCGGCGGCGTTGAGCACCTGGTTGCCGATCACGATGGTGTAGGGGTGGAAGCCGTGGGCCTTGTAGTCCCAGCCGCTGTGGTCGGTGCAGCGGAAGATGCCGAGCACCTCTTTGAGGTCGACGCCGCGGGCGTACGCGACACCGTGCTCGCGGTAGCTGGGGAACGCCATGTCCCGTTTCTGCAGCGCACGGCCGGAGCCGATCTGCGCGGCCTCCTGGCCGAGCAGCGGGACCCAGATGCCGAGCTGGCCCTGGCGCTGCATCGCGTTGGCCTCGCGGTCCGCGCGGCGGACCAGGACCATGTCGCGGTAGAGGCTCTTGAGGGCTTCCGCGTCGATGTCGTCGACGTACCGGTCGAATCGCGGCGAGGAGACCCGTTCGCCTTCGGGGGTGAGCAGCTGAGTCAGCTCAGCGCCACCTTCGCTCGTTGCTCGCAAACCGGCGATCACCTGTTCGGGGGACGGTTGGGCCGCTACCGCGGCGGGGCCGTCTCCAGGCTCCGGGTGCGTCCAGTGTTCGGACGGCATGCGCTGTTCTCCTTGATGTCGGCGCCTCTGGCGGCCACTTGTGGCGGCCACAGTGACTGCGCCGGCGGGGACCAGCGCGTCGGATCTGAAGCGCTGGGTCACCATCGGCGTTGACGGTTCGTGCGCACATCCTGGCATGCCGGACGCCGGTTTGGTCAGTGGCGGTTGCTGATTTGTTGCTGAGAAAGGGTGTCTGATCAGGGAAAATGCTAGGAAGCCCGAGTGTGGGGCCGCCGAAAGTAGGTGATTCACCCGCGGGCCGACCAGCGGTCGGCGCGCACCGACGGGTGTAGCGCCCACCTTGACCGATGACGATGCGTGCCCGCCATTGTGACCCATCACACGCTCCCGCACCCGTGGCAGGATGGCGGACGTGGAGCAGAAATCCGTACGCGAAACCGTGGTTTCGAACTGGGCGCACGACGTCCTTCCGAGCTTGTCCGGCCTGGTGGCGATCCCCGCCTTGTCGCCCGCCTTCGACACCGAATGGGCGGCGAACGGTCATCTCGCCGCCGCCGTCGAGCACGTCCGTGCCTGGATCGCCGCCCGGGAGATCCCCGGCGCGACGCTCGAGGTCGTGGAACTCGAAGGCCGCAGCCCGCTGCTGGTCGTCGACATCCCGGCGACGTCCGAAGCGGCCGACAAGGGCACCGTGCTGATGTACGGGCACCTCGACAAGCAGCCCCCGGTCGGCGGCTGGTCCGAGGGACTCGACCCGTGGACGCCGGTGATCCGTGACGGCAGGCTGTACGGCCGCGGCGCCGTCGACGACGGTTACTCCGGCTACGCGGCGACGACGGCGATCGAGGCCGTGCGTGCCGCCGGTGGCGAGCACTCCCGCGCGGTCGTGCTGCTCGAAACCGGTGAAGAGTCCGGTAGCCCGGATCTGCCGGCGTACGTCGAGCACCTGAAGGAGCGGCTCGGCGCTGTCTCGCTGGTCGTCTGCCTCGACGCGGGCGGCACGGACTACGAGCGCCTGTGGCTGACCACCAGCCTGCGCGGGATGCTGCACGTCAACGTCACCGTCCGGGTGCTCGAATCGGCACAGCACTCCGGGATGGCCAGCGGCATCGTGGCGAGTTCGTTCCGTGTGCTGCGCGTGCTGCTCGACCGGATCGAGAACGCGGAGACCGGCGAGATCAAGCTCGCCGAACTGAGCGTCGACATCCCGGAGAACCGCGTCGACGAGGCTCGCGGCGTCGTCGAGATCGCGCCCGGCGCGGCGAAGACGCTCTTCCCGGTGGTCGGCCGGACGGTGTCCGACGACGACCTCGAACTGCTGCTCAACAACTCGTGGCGGCCGACGCTTTCGGTGATCGGCGCGGAGGGCTTCCCGCTCCCGGCCGACGCGGGCAACGTGCTGCGCGACAGCACCACGCTCACCCTGAGCTTCCGGCTTCCGCCGACGGCCGACGCGAAGGCCGCGATGGAGGCGGTCCGCCGCGTCCTCACCACCGACGTGCCGTACGACGCTTCGGTCGAACTCGGCGACTTCCAGGCCGAAAACGGCTGGAACGCGCCGGACACCGCGCCGTGGCTCGACGACGCCCTGCACCGCGTGAGCGGCGAGGTCTTCGGCGCGCCGCACAAGAGCTACGGCATGGGCGGGTCGATCCCGTTCATGGGCCTGCTCGGCGAGAAGTACCCGGAGGCGCAGTTCGTGGTCACCGGCGCCTGCGGCCCGGACTCGAACATCCACGTGCCGGACGAGTGGCTGAACATCGACTTCGCGCAGCGGGTCACCGAGGCGGTCGCGCACATCCTGGACGCGCACGCGCGCAGCTGATCTTCCCGCTCACGCTGCGATGAAAGGTCCTTTCCTTGCAAAATTTGCCAGGAAAGGACCTTTCATGGCGCGTACGGGAGGATCATGTTCGAGGGTTTCGAGCTTGAGAACGTCGACGTCGGCGAAGTGACCTTAAGAGTCCGTCACGGCGGCTCGGGACCGCCTCTCGTCCTCCTGCACGGACATCCGCGTACGCACACCACCTGGTACGACGTCGCGCCCCGGCTCGCGGACGCGTTCACCGTCGTCTGCCCGGATCTGCCCGGCTACGGCCAGTCCTCGAAACCCGAGACCACCGAAGACCACTCCGCGCACTCGAAACGCGCCATGGCCCGGCACATCGTCGCGCTCATGCGGCACCTCGGCCACGAACGGTTCGCCGTCGCCGGTCATGACCGGGGCAGCTACGTGGCGCATCGGCTGGCCATGGACCACCCCGAAGCGGTCACCAAGCTGGTCATCCTCGACGGCGTCCCGATCGGCGAAGCGCTCGCCCGCGCCGACGCGAAATTCGCGCGGGATTGGTGGCACTGGTTCTTCTTCGGCCAGCTCGCGAAACCCGCCGAGCGCGTGATCAACGCCGACCCGGACGCCTGGTACGGCGGCGATCCCGAGGCGATGGGCGCCGAGAACCACGCTGACTTCCTGCGCGCGATCCACGATCCCGAGACCGTCCACGCGATGCTCGAGGACTATCGCGCCGGGCTTGGGCCCGACCGCGAAGCCGACGACGCCGACAAGGCGGCCGGGCGGAAACTCGGCTGTCCGATGCTCATGCTGTGGTCCAGCCGCGACGACATGGCCGACCTGTACGGCGACCCGGTCGCGGTGTGGCGTGACTGGGCCGAGGACGTGCGCGGTTTCGCCATCGAGTCCGGGCACCACGTGGCGGAGGACAATCCGGCCGACCTCGCGGCGGCGTTGCGTGAGTTCCTGGGCTGAGGGTGGGTGCTCCCGGATGTCATAAGGGGTCCCCATAGGACGAAAATTGTCCTATGGGGACCCCTCATGACACTCGCGCCCGCCAGACCTAAGCGAACTTGTTCAGCGCCGCGGTCAGTTCCGTCAGCTGCGGCGTGAAGCGCTGGTACGAGAACGGCGTCTCGTTGTTCCACGGGATCAGCTTCCCCGCCTTCACCGCGGGCAGCTGGGCCCAGGTCGGCACGCCGCCGAGCCCCTCGGGGCCGAGCGAGAGCGAACCACCACGGTTGTCGTACATGATCACGTCGGCGGGGTACTTGCCGATGTTCTCCCAGCTGATCTGCTGGTAGTAACCGCCCTGGCTCTCGTCCGGCGCCTCCGGCGTGACGAAGTCCAGGCCCTTGCTCTGGTAGTGCTTCGAGGTCGCGAACTTCGGCGCGTTCGAGATGTAGACGGCGTCCTTCTGCGCCGACACCAGCAGGATCTTCAGCCCGGCTGCCTTCTTCGCCGCCTCGCCGAGGGCGGCGTCAGCCTTCTCGTACTCCTCCTTCGCGGCCTTGATCGCGGGAGTTTCCGTATCCGCCCCGAGCGCCTTCGCGAGCGAGATGAACTTCGCGATTCCCTCGGGCATCGAGATGTCCTGCAGCCGGATCCCGACGCTCGGCGCGGCCTTGTCGATCTTCTCCGTCTGCGTGTCCGGGACGTACCACATCTGGTCCTTGAGGTACATCACGCTGATCAGCAGTTGCGGGTTCAGCGCGACGAACTTGTCGAAGTTGAACTCGTTCCACACGTTCCCGAGCGAGGTGACGGTGTTCAGGTCGACGCCGCCCGCCTGCGGGTCCGGCTTGCCGTCGGCGAACTTCGACGGGCCGAAGATCCCGACCGACTTCACGCCGAGATCCCACAGCGCCGCGGCGGCGGTCACCTGGGCGACGATCCGGGTCGGCCGCTCACCTTCGAGTTTGCGGCCGCGGTCGTCGGTGTAGGACCACGTCGTGCCCGTGCCCGCCGTCGGCGCCTCTTCCTGGTAGCCGCAGGCGGTCAGGAGGCCGGTGGCGCCGAGCGCCGCGGTGCCGGCGAGGAAGCCGCGTCGAGAGAGGTGCATGGAGATCTTCTTTCGCCGAGGGACCGAAGTTCGGCGTTAGGCTAGCCTTCCCTTATCGTGAACGCCATGGTCCAGGTCACGGAGCGCGTCAGATCACCCCGGACCAGCGTTTCCGTGAGAACGCTGGTCCTGACCGGGTCGCTCATCGCGCTCGCCGCGGTCATCCTGCTGTCGATCGGCTTCGGCTCGAACCGCCTGTCCCTCGGCGAAGTCCTCCACGCCCTCCTCGCTTACGACGGCCGCTACACCGACGTCGTCGTCCGGGACGATCGTCTGCCCCGGACGGTGCTGGGCGTGCTCGTCGGGATGGCGCTCGGGCTGGCCGGCTCGCTGATGCAGGCGATCACGCGCAACCCGGTCGCGGAACCCGGTCTGCTCGGCATCAACCACGGCGCCGCCGTCGCGATCGTGCTCGGCTCGGCGGTGTTCTCGGTGACCTCGCCCGGCGAATACGTCTGGTTCGCCTTCGCCGGAGCGCTGGCGGGCACCGCGCTGGTCTCGGTGATCGGCGGGACGCGGGGCGCCACCAGTCCGCTGCGGCTGGTGCTGGCCGGTGTCGCGGTCCAGGCGGTGTTCGTCGGGATCAACCAGGGCATGCAGATGATCAACACGCACAACCTGCAGGCCATGCGGTTCTGGCTGGTCGGCTCGCTGGTCAACCGGGACCTCGGCACCCTCTCCGTCCTGCTGCCCTTCTTCGTCGCGGGGGTGGTGATCGCGGTCGTCCTGGCCCGCGCGCTGAACGCGCTGGCGCTCGGCGAAGACACCGCCCGCGGTCTCGGCGCGAATCCGGCGCTCGTCCGGGTCGCCGGGATGGTCGCCGTCGGGCTGCTGTCGGCGGCGGCGACCGCGGCCTGCGGGCCGATCGCCTTCGTCGGGCTGATGATCCCGCACGTCGTCCGGTCGCTGATCGGCCAGGACGAACGCTGGGTGATGCTGCTTTCGGCGCTGCTCGGGCCGGTACTGCTGCTCGGTTGCGACGTCCTCGGGCGCTTGCTCGGCTCACCGGGCGAGATCCAGGTCGGCGTGATGACCGACGTCGTCGGCGGGATCGCGTTCGTGATCGTGGCCCGGCGACTGAAGGCGGTGCGCCGATGACCACGCTCGTCCGTCGTGAGTCCGGTTTGGACAGACGATCGCTGGCCGTCGTCGCCGCACTGGCACTGGTGACCCTGGCCCTCGTCGTGCTTTCGGTCGGCACCGGCGACTACGAGATGAGCCCCGGCGAAGTGCTCGCGACCCTGGCCGGCCAGGGGACGAAGGCGCAGTACCTGGTCGTCATGGGACGGCTTCCCCGGGTGCTGGTGGCGATCCTCGTCGGCGCCGCGCTGGCGCTGGCGGGCGCGATCTTCCAGACGGTGACCCGGAATCCGCTGGGCAGCCCGGACATCATCGGGTTCACCACGGGTTCGGCGACCGGCGGCATCGCGACACTGCTGATCTTCGGTTCCGCGCCCGGCGTCGTCTCGCTCGGCGCGCTGGCGGGCGGACTGCTGACGGCGGCCGTCGTGATGGCGCTGTGCGCGCCGCACGGACTGCTGAGTTCGCGGCTGGTGCTGCTCGGCATCGCGGTCAGCGCGGTGCTGGTCGGCGTGAACTCGTACCTGCTGGTGAAGGCGAACCTCGAAGCCGCCGCGCAGGCTGTCGGCTGGCTCGTCGGTGACCTCGCCGGACGCGACTGGACCTACTTCGTGCCGCTGGCGATCGCGATGGCGGTGTTCACCCCGATCGTGTTCGCGAACGGCCGCGCGCTGCGCATGCTGGAGATGGGCGACGACACCGCCATCGGGATCGGCGTCGACGTCCCCCGCGTACGGCGGACCCTGGTGCTGGTCGCCGTGGCGCTGGTCGCCGCCGCCACCGCGGCGACCGGGCCGCTCCCGTTCATCGCCCTCGCCGCACCGCAGCTGGCGCGCCGGATGACGCGCCTGCCGGGGCCGAACCTGGTGGCGTCGGCCTTCGTCGGGGCGGCCCTGGTCGTCGCGGCGGACTACCTCGGCCAGCGCCTGCTGGAGTCGTCGCTGCTGCCGGCGGGCGTCGTCGCGGCGGCCCTCGGCGGTGCTTACCTGCTCTGGCTGTTGCTCCGGCGACGGGCCTGACGGGTCAGGTCAGCCGTGTCAGCTGCACCGAGACGTCCAAAGTGGACTGTCCGCCGCCGGTGAAGATGCCCTTGAGCGGCGGGACGTCGGCGTAGTCCCGGCCGTACGCGACCCAGACGTGCCGCGTCCCGACCGGGATCGCGTTCGTCGGGTCGTAGGCCCACCAGCCGCCGGTCCAGACGTCGACCCAGGCGTGGCTCTCGCCTTCGACCGTCTCGCCGAGCTTCGCCTCCGGTTTCGTGTGCAGGTACCCGGAGACGTACCGCGCCGGGACGCCGATCGCGCGCAGCATCACCAGCGTCACATGCGCGAAGTCCTGGCAAACCCCTTCGCGTGCGCGCCAGGCGTCGGTCGCCGTGCTGTGCACGCCGGTCGTCCCCGGCTGGTACTTCAGCTGCTTGTTGACCCACTCGCAGATCGCGAGCACGGCCTCCGCCGGGTCGAGCCCCTTCCGCAGTTCGCGCGCGACCTTCGTCAGCTCCGGATCACGCGGCGTGTACGGGGTCGGCGTCAGGTACTCGGTGCGGTGATCGATGACGGTGTCGCTGCGCAGGTCCTTCCACGACGCCGAGCGGATCGGCTCGCTTTCGTCGGCGGTCTCGACCACCGACGTCGCGAGCACGGTGAACTCGGTGTGCGGCGCGTGAAGGTCGAACGAGGTGACGACGGTGCCCCAGTAATCGGTGTACCGGTAGGCACGGGTCGCCGGCGTCGTCTCGACCCGGTTCACGACCGTGGTCTGCCGCCGGTCGGACCGCGGGGTCAGCCGCGCCTCGTTGTACGACTGCGTGGCGGGCGTCGCGTACCGGTAGCCCGTCCGGTGAGCCACCCGAAGTTGCCAGGTCACAGCGAAACCTCCGCACCGCTCCAGGCCACCCATGGCGACGAATGGAAGAACTGCACCGAAACCGCGTCGCCGATGTCCTTGATCGACGTCTGCAGGGCACCGAGCCGTTTCGGCAGATCCTCCAGCAGATCCGACGGCCGCAGGAACTCCAGCTCGCTGCGTGCCCGGCCGAGCTGCCGGAGCGCTTCGGACTTCTCGTTCGCCCGCGAGTTGACCCCGGGATCCAGCTGCTCCAGGCATTCTTCGGCCTGGCGCAAGGCGTGGAACACCGAACGCGGGAAGAGCGTGTCCCGCAGCAGGAACTGCACGACGCGGGCGGCGTCGAGCGCGCCGCGGTAGGTCCGCAGATAGGTGTCCTGCGCGCCCGCCGACCGGAGTACCGTGATCCAGCCCGGCGACGACGCGCTGTCCTGCACCCGCGAAAGCAGCAGCCGCACCACCATGTCCGCGCGTTCGACCGACCGGCCGAGCACCATGAACAGCCAGCCGTCGTCCCGGCTCATCGTCGAATCCGCGAGACCGGCGAACATCGCCGCGCGTTCCTCCACAAAGGACAGGAAGGCGTGCGGACCGGCGCGGCGCGCGTACCGCTGCCTGTCCGGCACGGCGTTCCATGTCGCGTTCAGGCATTCCCACAGTTCGGTCGAGACGACCTCGCGGGCGCCGCGGGTGTTCTCGCGGGCCGAGTTGATCGAACCGACGATCGACGCCGGATTGTCCTTGGCGTAGGCGACCAGTTCGGTCAGCTTCCACACGTCCAGCGAGTCCATGCCCTCCGGCGAGATGCCGAGGACGGCGAGCAGCTGACGGCTCGCGTGGTCCGGATCGACGCTGGCGTCTTCGAGCAGCTGGTGCACGGAGACGTTGAGGATCCGGGAGGTGTCGTCGGCACGTTCGACGTACCGGCCGATCCAGTACAGCGATTCCGCGTTGCGGGCCAGCACGGTACCTCCCTATGCCTGTTGCTGCTGTTGTTGCTGGGTGGTGGTCAGCTCGGGGCCCTGTTCGGCGACCAGACCGTCCACTTGGGACAGTGCGCCGAGGGCTGGCCGTTCCAGCTCCCGCTCCGCCGTCGAGGATCGCGGCGCCAGTACCCAGGTGTCCTTCGAGCCACCACCCTGCGACGAGTTGACCACCAAGCTCCCCTCCGGGAGCGCGACCCTGGTCAGCCCGCCCGGCAGCACGAAGATGTCCTTGCCGTCGTTGACCGCGAACGGTCGCAGGTCGACGTGCCGCGGCGCCAGCCGATCGTCCACTTTGGAGGGAGCGGTGGAGAGCTGGACGACGGGCTGCGCGATCCAGCCGCGTTTGTGCGCCCTGACCTTCCGTTTCAGCGCGGTCAGCTCGGCGGGCGTCGCCTCCGGCCCGAAGACGATGCCGTAGCCGCCGGAGCCTTCGACCGGCTTGACGACCAGCTCTTCCATATGGTTCATCACGTAGTCGAACTCGTCCGGCAGCCAGCACCGGAAGGTGTCCACGTTGGGCAGGAGCGGCTTCTCGTTGAGGTAGTACTTCACCATCTCGGGCACGTAGGTGTAGACGAGCTTGTCGTCGCCGACGCCGTTGCCGACCGCGTTCGCGATCACCACGTTGCCCGCGCGGGCCGCGTTGAGGATCCCGGCCACCCCGAGCACGGAATCCGGCCGGTAGTGCACCGGATCGAGGAATTCGTCGTCGATCCGCCGGTAGATGACGTCGACCTGCTGTTCGCCCTCGGTGGTGCGCAGGTAGACGACGTTGTCACGGCAGAACATGTCGCGACCTTCGACGAGTTCGACACCCATCAGCCGGGCCAGCAGCGAATGCTCGAAGTACGCGGAGTTGTGCACCCCCGGGGTGAGCACGACGACCATCGGGTCGGCGACGTTCGCCGCGGCCGCCGCCCGCAGCGCCCGCAGCAGATGGGAGGCGTAGTCGCCGACCGGGCGGACCCGGTGCTGGGCGAACAGGTCCGGGAACACGCGCGCCATCGTGCGGCGGTTCTCCATCACGTACGACACCCCGGACGGGTTGCGGAGGTTGTCCTCCAGTACCCGGAACGTGCCCTCCTCGTCGCGCACCAGGTCCACACCGGACACGTGGATGCGGACGCCGTTGGGCGGGTTGATCCCGAACGCCTCGCGCTGGAAATGCTCGCACGAGGTGATCAGCCGTCGCGGGAGAACGCCTTCACGCAGGATCTGCCGGTCGCCGTAGATGTCGGCCAGGAAGGCCTCCAGCGCGCGGACCCGTTGCGCCACACCGCGTTCGAGTTTGCTCCAATCGGTGGAAGTGATCACGCGCGGCACCAGGTCCAGCGGGAACGGGCGTTCCTGGCCGGACAGCGAGAACGTGATGCCCTGATCCACCATGGCGCGGTCGATCGCCGCCGACCGGGACGAAAGATCCGTGGAGGTCAGCGCGGAGATCGACTCGTACAAGGCCCGGTACGGCTGGCGGACCGTGCCGTCGGCGGTGAACATCTCGTCGTACGCGCCGGCGTGCGGTCTCGACGGCGAAAGATAGCCGTCGAACTGCGCTCCGGGTTTCGCCGCCCGCCGCGCCGAAGTCGTCGTCCGCGGACGGCGGCCCGACGGCGGAAGGCGCGGCGCCGAGTTGTTGTTCATGGTCGCCATACTCGCTCACCCTGCCATGTCGGCGCGATACCCGGCGTGAGGACCGTTACGGCCGAAACGGCCCTGTAACGTCGCGGTGCTGGGCTTGCCGCCGGATGAGTGGCAATATGCGTGCTCTCGACACATGGGAACTACAAGGAGTGACGACGTGGCCCGATTGAAAGCGCTCGCCCTGATCCCGGCGCTCGCCCTCGCCGCGGGGGCGCTGACCGCCTGCGGTGACGAGGGTGGGCAGAACACCGCGGCCGGTGGCGTGCAGCTCGTCGCCTCCGGCAAGCTCACCACCTGCACGCACCTGCCCTACCAGCCGTTCCAGGTCAAGCAGGGCGACAAGATCGTCGGCTTCGACGTCGACCTGGTCGACCTGATCGCGAAGAAGCTGGGCGTCGAGCAGAGCATCGTCGACATCGCCTTCGAGAACATCGAGTCCGGCGAAGCGATGAACACCGGCCAGTGCGACCTCGCCGCCGCCGGTATGACGATCAACGACAAGCGCAAGGCGAAGTTCGCCTTCTCCGACCCCTACTTCGAGGCCTCGCAGGCGCTGCTGGTCAAGACCGGTTCGCCGATCAAGGACCTGAGCAACGTCGCGGGCAAGAAGATCGGTGTCCAGTCGGCCACCACCGGCGCCGACTACGCCAAGGAGAAGGCCGCCGGCGCCGAGATCGTCACCTTCGACGACCTCGCGCTGCTGGAGCAGGCCGTCAAGAGCGGTCAGATCGACGCCGGCGTCAACGACAACGGCGTGCTGTACGACTTCGTGAAGACGAACCCGGACACCACCGTCGTCACGGAGTTCAAGACGAACGAGTTCTACGGCATCGGGATGAAGACGGGCAACACCGCCCTGCTCACGCAGGTCAACGAGGTGCTGAAGGCATCGGTCACCGACGGCTCGTACGCGCAGATCTACCAGAAGTGGTTCGGCAAGGCACCCACCTGGCAGCCGGGCAGCCCGACCGCCGGTTGATAATCACCTTCTCTGTGGCCGGTGCCAGCGCACCGGCCACAGGCTTGTCGCCACCTTTCTGAGGAGTGAAATGGCACTGAGCCGCCGCCAGCGACGATCGGCGTTCCGGTGGGCGCAGTACGCGCTGCTGCTGGTGATCGTCGTGGTGTTCGCGTTCCTGGCCGACTGGGGACGGCTGGGCAAGGCCTTCTTCGATCTCGACGTCGCCGCGAAGCAGTTCCCGGACGTCATCACCGTCGCGCTGAAGAACACCATCATCTTCACCGCGCTGGGCTTCGCACTCGGCCTCGGGCTGGGGCTTCTGCTCGCGCTGATGAGACTTTCGTCGGTCGGCCCGTACCGCTGGTTCGCGCGCGGGTACATCGAATTCTTCCGCGGCCTGCCCGCGTTGCTGATCTTCCTGGCGGTCGGTGTCGGGGTGCCGATCGCCTTCCCGAACGTGTTCCTGCCGCGGAACGTGTCGATCATGCTCGCGCTGGGCATCGTGTCCTCGGCCTACATGGCGGAGACCATCCGCGCCGGTATCCAGGCGGTGCCGCGCGGACAGGTCGAAGCCGCGCGTTCGCTCGGTATGTCGCCGGCGCGCACGATGATCACCGTCGTGATCCCGCAGGCGTTCCGGATCATCCTGCCGCCGCTGGCCAACGAGCTGATCATGCTGACGAAGGACTCCTCGCTGGCGTTCCTGCTCGGCACCACGCCCGCGCAGCAGGAGCTGGCGCAGTTCAGCCGTCAGGCGCTGCTGGAGGCCAAGGGGCTGACGCCGATCGTCGTCGCCGGTCTGTGCTACCTGGTCATCACCATTCCGCTGTCGATCCTGCAGCAGCGGCTAGAGAAGAAATACGGAGCCGGAGTGCCCGGCGGAGGAACGGTATGAGCGGCCAGACGATCGTCGAGGTTTCGGGACTGCACAAGGCGTTCGGCGAACTCGAAGTGCTCAAGGGCATCGACCTGCACGTCGAGCGGGGCCAGGTCGTCTGCATCATCGGCCCGTCGGGTTCCGGCAAGTCGACGCTGCTGCGCTGCGTCAACCTCCTCGAGGAACCGCAGCAGGGCAAGATCGTGGTCAACGGCAGCGAGATCACCGATCCGGACGTCGACATCGACGCCGCCCGCACGAAGATCGGCATGGTCTTCCAGTCGTTCAACCTCTTCTCGCACCTGAGCGTGCTCGAAAACCTCACGGTCGCGCAGCGCAAGGTGTTGAAGCGCGGCAAGGAGGAGTCGGAGCGCATCGCGCGGGAAAACCTCGCGAAGGTCGGCCTGGCGGAGAGGGAGTCTTCGCTGCCGACGCAGCTCTCCGGTGGGCAGCAGCAACGCGTCGCGATCGCCAGGGCGCTGTCGATGAACCCCGACGTCATGCTGTTCGACGAGCCGACGTCGGCGCTCGACCCCGAACTCGTCGGTGACGTCCTCGCGGTCATGCGGCAGCTGGCGGAGGAGGGCATGACGATGCTCGTCGTCACGCACGAGATGCAGTTCGCCCGTGAGGTGGCCGACACCGTGCTGTTCATGGACGGCGGCGTCGTCGTCGAACAGGGCGCGCCGGACCAGGTCATCGGCGACCCGCAGGAGGAACGCACGAAGACGTTCCTCTCGCGGGTGCTGAACCCGAACCACCAGGGCTAGCGTCCCCGCAGCTGCGCCTCCAGCTGGACGACCTTGGCGGCCACTTCGTGCGGCCCGGCACCCATGAGGCTCACCCAGCCCTTGGTGTCCGGGCCGAACACGACGCGGCCCTGCTCGGTGTCCATCCAGCCCGGGGGCTTCTCCACGCGTTTCCGGTTGCCGCCGCCGTCACGGATGGCGACGTACAGCCTGCCGAAGAAGGTGTGCGGTGACCGGATCCACTGGAGGACCTTCTTGGCGTCGCGGATGCTCGGGCTGGTGCCGGTCAGCATCTCGCCCTTCATGAGGACGTGCAGATCGGCTTCCGAGCAGTTCAGCGAAGGCGTGCGCGCGGCGGGTGCCTCCGGGAGCAGACCGGTGAAATCCTGCGCGAGCGTGTCCGGCCGGGTCGGCGTGAGGTAGACGACCTTGTCGACCAGGACGACCGTGACCGCTTCCCGGCCACTCCCTGCGGCGCGAACGGTCCGTTCCCGCCCCTCGGACTTCACCCACGAGTAGTACTCGACCGCCGGCCGCTGCAGAAAGCGCAGCGTGTCGAGGAATTCGTCGTCGATCCGGCCACGCGTCAGCAGTCCTTGTCCGTCCAATTCGGACTGTGCGGTGGCGGCCAGCGCACGGCGCTCCTCCGGCAGGTACCACTGCGCGCCGCGTACGAGCGTCGGGTGGATATCGCCGAGATTATGCTGATCCAGCAGGGTTTCGTAGGTCTGGAGCGTCAGCTCGACAGGCTTCCGGAGCACGGCTACGCGCCGATCACCGGCGGGACCGGCTTGTCGCCGTCGTAGCCGCCGAAGATGGAATCGCCGTCCTCTTCCTGAAGCATGATCTTGCGCTGGTGCTCCTCGTCCTCGCCACCCTTGCCGCCTTTACCGGCGCCACCCATGCCGCCGCCCATCCCGGGCGCGCCGGGCCTGCCCGCCGCCGCACCCCCGGCAGGCGTACCGGCCGGACCGCGCATCGCGCCTTCGCCGGGCATACCGGCCCCGACACCGCGACCGGGCCCCATGCTCCCGGGCCCACCGGTCGACCCACCCGGCCCGAACCCGCCACCAGGCCCGAATCCGCCACTGAACCCACCCGAACCCGGTCCGAATCCGCCGCCTGGTCCGCCTGGACCGGCCGGACCGCCACCGCCGGGCCCGAAGCCGGGCGGCCGGAACTCACCCGGGCGCATCGCGGGCGCGGGCTTCACCGAGGAAAGATCGGTCTGGTCGTTCGGCCGCCGAGGCGGCTGCGAAGGCAGCGGCGTTTGCGGCATCCGAGGCGGCACGACCGGCGGCCTCGGCGCCTGGTAACCCTCGGCCCCCGGCGGCGCGCTGTACGAACTCGGCCCGCCGGTGTACCCACCCGGCCCAGGCCCCGTCCGCCCCGAATCGCCACCCGAATGACCGCCGCTGAACCCGCTGACCATGGTGTGCCCGGGATCGATCGGATCCGGCGTGATCGGCCCGGCGGAGACGTTCGGATCGTGCGCGGCCGGGTAGACCGGCGCGAGCGTCAGCTGCCGGGGCTGAGTGCTCTGGTAGTACGGCTCGTAGATCTCGACGTTGTGCTTGGTGTCCGCGTCGAACTTCGCGGCGGCGATCTCGTCGTCACTCGCGCCGATGGACAGGACGTCCTCCGGCCCGCTGTCCCCGGCGCGCTCCTTCTCGACCGGGCGGACATTGCCGCGCGTGTAGTGGAAGGAAGCGTTCTGGTCGAACATCGACTGACGGGCGCGGTCCATGTTCTCGCCCGCGATCTTGGAGGTCGCGATGAGCGGGGCGAGGCCGGCTGTGCCGCTGTCGGCGGCCTTGCCCTTCCAGAAGGAACTCAGCGCTGTCTGGCTGTCGCCCATGGCTTTGCTGATGTTCTCGTGGATCACCATGAGCTTGTGCGACGCGACCTGCGCTCGGTCGAGGGTCTCCGTTGTCGCGGGGTTGGCGTTGAGCTTCGTGAAGATCTCCCAGCCGCTGTAGGTCACGGCCTACGCTCCTTTGAGATTCTTGATCGCCGCGGCAGCGACCTTCGTGGCCATGCCGCACGGATCGGCGAAAGACGGGTGCTCATTGGAAAGCCGCGGGATGACGTTGTAGACGAGATCGTCCCGGACGCCGACGGCAAGAGTGCAGTTTCCCTTGCCTTCGCCTCCGTTGGCGTAGACGACAGCTGGGTAGCCATCGATCGGATCGACTGGCTTGAACGTCGTGAGACTGCCCGCCGCATGCTGCGCATACAGGGTGCCCAGGCCCTCCTTGTTTCCCGTGACGAGTCCGGCGTTGATGGTGTTCGGACTCAGTTCGAGGACCCAGGTACAACCTTTTCCGGCGGTCATGTCTTCGGTGCGAGACCTTTTGATCTTGCCGGTTATCGCTTCCAACTCGGCAGCGGGAATGGCGCTGCAAGGGTCTGCTTCGACCGCTGCAGTGTTCGTGATGGGATCCTTCACCGCGGGGGCTCCGGCAGACGAAGAGCCGGTCGGCGAAGGTGCACCGGTGGGCGTGGGGTCGTTGCCATTCTTATCGCTGCATCCGCCGAGCAGAGCCAGCGAGGCCAGGGTTGCGATGGTCAGGACTGTGGCCGAAGCTCGCATCAGGCGGTCTTTCCAATCTGGCGGAGGGCGTCGAGGGCCGCCTGGTCCTGCTCTTGATAGGCGGTACGGATCTGTTTCAAGGTCCCAAGGTAGGCCATGGTGTAGTCGCGGGCGCCCTGCAGGAAGTCTTGATAAGCCGCTCCCGATTTGTTAGCAGCAGCGGCATAGCCCTCGCTGCCGACCTCTTGGCCGGGAGGTTGGATCATTGTCAGCCAAGTAGCGTGGTCCTGCGCCTGACTGAAGTCGTTCTCGATGCAGTCCTCTAGGGACTTGATCACCTTGTCCATGGCTGCCGGGTCGAATTCCCAGCCGCCGTTCGCCGACGCGGCCGCGAAGTCGGCCTTCGCCTGCCCGCTGCCCAGTTCGCCGTAATTCGGCGGCGGTGGCGGGGGCGGCGCCGCGGCGGCACCCGGGATCAACCCCGAGCCCGGCGGCGGTGGTGCCTGCGGCGCCGTCGAGCTCACCTGCTCGTAGATCCCCTGAGGGCCGCTTCCCGGTCGTGTCATGACGTGCCTCCCCGCACGGGCCGCGATCGGGCGCGACCTACCCGTAGTTCCCCACTGACTCCAACCGGTGACGATAGCAGCAGGTAAACCGCCGATCAGCCCCTTCGCGGAAGATCACCATCGAAAGATGGGGGATCGACTTGCTTTCGTCCCGATCAGCCTTTTCGCCCGGTCTGGAGAGACACGTCGTCGCGGCGTCGGCATTGAGCTGGAGAAGCCTCACCGCCGCTCCTAGGCCCGCTTGAAGTTCTTGATCGCGGCAGCCGCGACTTTGGCCGCAAAACCGCAGGGATCCGAGAGCATGGGATTGCCCGTGTAAAGCTGGGGAACTACGGTGTACACGAGGTCGTCGCGAAGACCGACGGCCAGGTTGCAAAAGCCCGCACGTCCACCAGTGGTGCCGTAAATGACGGCGGGGTAGCCCTCAATCGGGTCGATCGGCTTGAAGGTGACGAAGTCGCCGTGTGCCTTCTTCGCGTAAAGGCTGCTCAGACCTTCCTTGTTGCCGACGACGAGGCCGGCGTTGACATTGCTGGGTCCCTCCTCGAAAATCCAACCGCAGTTCTTGCCGAGTGCACCGTCGTCGGTCACGGTCTTTTCGACTTTTCCGCCGAGTTCTTCGATCTGCGAGGTCTTCACTGCGCTACATGGATCCGTCTCCGCCCCCGCCGTGTTCTTGATCGGTTCGGGAACCGTGGGAGCGCCGTCCCTCGGAAGCTGTGTCGAGGCCGGAGGCGGTGACGGCGCCGGTGTCGGGTTCCCGGACTTCTGATCGCTACAGCCACCTGCGAGGACCACCACGGCTCCGACGGCCACGGACAGGAACTGGTTACTCCGGCGCATCAAACGGCCTTTCCGGTTTGCCGAATCGCCTCCAATACGGCCTCGTCCTGCCGTTGGTCCATGGCTACTCGGGGCGAAGTCGCGGCCGGTTGGCTGCGCGACATGTCATTTTCTGGTCCGCTGATCAGGACTTCTTGAGATTCTCGATCGCCGCAATGGCGACCTTGGTCGCCAGACCACAGGGATCGGAGTACGAAGGGTGGTCGCTGCCGAGTCGCGGGATGATGGTGTAGACGAGGTCATCTCGGACGCCGACGGCGAGCGTGCAGGTCCCCGGCCCTTCGCCGCCGTTCGCATAGACGACGGCCGGGTAGCCGACGACCTGTTCGACCGGTTTGAACGTGGTCAAGCCGCTAGTCGCGTTTTGTGCGTAGAGAGAGTTAAGGCCGTCTTTGTTGCCGGCAACAAGCCCGGCACTGACAGTATTCGCCCCTTTTGCGAAGATCCACGCACAGGCTTTGCCCACGGTCATCTGTTCCTGCTCGGACCGCTCGACCTTCCCACCGATCTCTTCGATCTGTGCGGTGGTCACCGTGCTGCACGGGTCCGATTCGGCCTGCGAGGTGTTCAGGATCGGGTTCGTCACCGCGGGCGCTCCGTTTGCCGGAAGGCGGGCGGAGGACGGTGCGGGCGAGGTCGGCGTTGCCGCCTTCTGGTCGCTGCATGCACCGGCGAGTACGACGGCGCCTACTGCGGCGATCGACAGGAGTTTCCCAGCGTGGTGCATCAGTCGGCCTTCCCGATCTGGCGGAGTGCGTCGAGGCTCTTTGGTCTTCATTCGGACAGGCATGGCCACAGGTCGATGTGATCGCCTGATCAGGATTTCTTGAGATTCTCGATCGCCGCGGCGGCGACCTTGGTCGCCATTCCACAGGGATCGGTGAGCATCGGATTCCCGGACGACAGGTGCGGGGTGACGGTGTAGACGAGGTCATCCCGAATGCCGACCGCGAGAGTGCAGGTCCCCTTGCCCTCGCTGCCGTTGGCATAGATGACCGCTGGGTGTCCGGCGACAGGTGCGACAGGCCTGAAGGTGGTGAGGCCGCCGGCCGCGTTCTGGGCGTATAGGGCGCTTAGACCGTCCTTGTTGCCGACGGCCAGTCCGGCGCTGACCGTGCTGGGAGCTTCGAAAAACAGCCAACTGCAGCTCAAACCCACTGACAGATCAACAGTCCGGGAGCGCTCGACCTTGCCGCCGAGTTCTTCGATTTCGGCGTTCGGGACAGCGCTGCACGGATCCTTCTCGACCGTTGTCGTGTTGTAGATCGGTTCCGGTACGGCGGGCGCACCACTCGAAGGCAGGCGTGCTGAAGACATCGGGAGTGTCGGTGGTGTGCTGTGAACTGGTGGTTCATTGCCGCAGCCGCTGAGCGTGACGCTGGTGGCGATGATGATCGGCAGAAGAATCGCCGACGGCCGTATCGGACTGCCGATCTTCCGGGGCTCTATGGCCAGCTCTGTCATGTCGTGCCTCCCCGCACGGGCCGCGAAGGGCGCGACCTACCCGTAGTCCACCTCTGACTCCGGTGAGTGACCGTAGCAGCGAGCCACCCGCCCAGTGACGAGTCCGACGAAGATCACCGAGACGAACACGAACGCCCTGGTCTGTAACCCCGAGGGCCGTTCTGCCGTCCTGGTTTCTGGCAGGTTCCGGTCTACTGACCCTTGGGCCCCTTGCGAATCCAGGGCATGATCGGCTTCGCTGATGGCCGGGGAACGACGGGGGAGGGAAGCGAGACGATGCCGGGCTTTCGGCGCAACAACGGGCCGCGCGATCCTGGGGAGGGTGAGACGAACGGCGACGCCGCCCTGCCGCCGCTCGATCCGTTCGACCCGAACCCCGACAAGCGGTACGAGGTCCCGGCTTCCGAGTTGATGAAGCCGGGGACGACAGGTCTGCTCCGGTGGCGCCGCCAGGCGACCAACGCGCCGATCGTGCAGGTCGAGGACGCCTACATCACCGGGACGCTCGATCTGCGCGCGGCGGACCTCAAGTATCTGTTCCGGTTCGAGCGGTGCCGGTTCGAGCATCCGCCGGACGTCCGCGAGGCGCATCTGCTGGGGCTCGTGTTCCGCAAGTGCTGGCTGCCCGGGCTGAAGGCGCGGAATCTCCGCACCCGCAACGACGTCCGCCTGATCCGCAGCGTCGTGCACGTCGACGGCGAGCACGAGATCGAGGAGACCACGGTCCAGCGCGGCGACGATCGTGAGCGCGGGATGCCGAACGCGGCGGTCAACCTCACGGACGCGGTCATCGAGGGGTCGGTCGTGCTGACCCGCACGGTGATCTCCCATCCGCGGGGGAAGGCGATCCAGGCCGACCGCGTCACCATCGTCGGCGCGCTGCTCGCGTATCGGTTGGTGGCCAACGGGGAAGTCCGCATCCCGGGTATGCGGGCCGGCGGTAACGTCAACTTCTCGGGCGCGACGCTCAACAACCGGGACGGGTTCGCCCTCAACGGGAACGGGATCCACATCGGTGGCAGCCTGCTCTGCGAGGTCGACAACTACGGGCCCGCGGCGCAGCGGAAACGCTTCACCGCCAGTGGGATCATGTTCCTGCCGAGCGCCACTGTGGACAGTGACATCATCATGCGCGAGGCCCGGCTTTCGGTGAATCAGTCCGGTCCGATCGTGGTGGGCGCCTGGAAATCGAACGACCCGTACATCGACCCGCGGCCGGCGTTGGTCGCGGATCGCTTGACGGTCAACGGAAACCTCGAACTGAGCGACGGCATGCAGGCGACCGGGACGCTGCGGATGGTCAACGCGCGGATCGGCGGATCGCTGCGGCTGGCCGGGGCCGAGGTCCAGGTGGTGCGCGGGCGGAGCACCCCGTACTACGACCGGGCGATCCATCTCGACGGGACGACGATCGGCGGCGACATCGAGGCGACGAGTCTGCGGGTGCCGTCGGGACAGTTGCGTATGGCCGACATCACCGTCGGCGGCAACGTGCTCGCCTGGAACTCGATGTTCCTGCATCCGCGCCGCGACGTGTTCTCCGCGCGGCGCGCGAAGATCGCGGGGAACTTCCAGCTCACCGACGCGACCGTCGAGGGGACCCTGCGGTTGCAGGGCGCGGAGGTCGGCGGCAGCGTGAACCTCTTCGGTACCAGTTTGACCGAGCCCGGCGCACGGACGAACACCAGTTACTCGCTGGACGTCCGCACCGCGCGGATCGGCCGGGACCTCGTCCTCACCGAGAACAAGGAGCGCCCGTTCATCGCGCAGGGCGGGGTCAACCTCGACGGCGCCCAGATCGCGCGGCGCGTCGATTTCCGCGGCGCGCGGCTCGGTTCCCTGCCGCAGCACGGGATCGCGCTCGACGGCAGTGACGTTTCGGCCGACGAGTTCCTGCTCACCCCGGCCACTCCCCCGGACGGCCGGATCGTGCTGCGGCGCGCGCATTGCGGCACGCTGGGCGACAACGAGGCCTTTTGGGCGTCGGCGGCGGGGATCGAGCTGGAGGACTTCCGGTACGACGCGCTCCAGGAGGACATCGCCCTCGACGACGACCGCGCGATCGACCATCGGATCGTGTTGCTGCGCAAGGCGATGGACGGCTACCGGCCGGGACCCTACGACCAGCTGGCGGCGACGCTGCGCGCGTCCGGTAATGAAGAGCACGCCTCCACGGTGATGCTGAAGAAACAGCAGTTCCGGTACGAGGCGCTCGCGAAGGGCTTCAAGTTCTTCGGTCCCGGCGTGCACGTGTGGAGCTGGCTGCAGCGGTCGATGGTCGGTTACGGCTTCCGCCCGGTGCGGGCACTCGGCTGGTTGCTGACGTTGCTCGTGCTGGGAAGCCTGTGGTTCGGGCTCGGCGTCGACGACTGCGTCACGAATCCCAAGCTCACCGTGAGCGGGCCGCGATGCCTGGTCAACCAGGACGACACCGGACTGCAGTGGAACCCGGTGCTGTACACGGTCGATCTCCTGGTCCCGATCGTCGACTTCGGGAACAAGTCGCGCTGGTACATGCACGGCGTGGACAACTGGGTCGCGGCCGGGTTCACCGCGTCGGGCTGGGTGCTGGCCACGACGGTCGCCGCCGGTATCAGTCGCATGCTCCGCCGGGACAACTGAGGGTATTTCACATACCCTCAGTACGGAGGTATGTCATGACGGAACCCAGCGCCACCGGCAAGATCGCCATCGCCGCTCCGCCCGAGAAGGTGTACGCCCTGGTCAGCGACCCGGGCGCGCTCGCGGGAATGGCCGAAGAGTACGAGGGGCACCGCTGGGTCGGTGACGCGAAGGCCGCTGCCGTCGGCGCGAAGTTCCGTGGCCGCAACCGCCACGGGATCCGCCGGTGGAGCACGCTTTCGACGATCACCGACGCCGACGAGGGCAAGCGGTTCGCGTTCGAGGTGACCACCTTCGCCGGTCTTCCCGTCGCGCGCTGGCAGTACGACATCGAGTCCACCGACGACGGCTGTGTGGCCGTCGAGAGCACGTGGGACCGGCGGCCGGGCTGGCTCCGCGGCCCGACGTCGCTGTTCACCGGGGTCTGGAACCGGGACGACGCCAACCGGGCGAACATCGCGGCGACCCTGGCCCGGCTCAAAACCGCCGCCGAATCCTGACCGGCGGGCGCCTCAGTCCACGAAGTGCGACCAGAATTCGACGTGCCGCGGGCCGCCCGGAGGCGGTGGGCCCAGCGGCTGGCCGCCGAAGTCGTGCCGCAGGTATCCGCGCAGGTCGTAGCCGTAATAGATGATGTCGGTCTGATACACCGAAAAGACCGGATAGCCCGAACTCCCGGCTATCCCTGGGAGATACCGGTGCCCGCAGACCGGCACCAGCTGAGGCACCCGCGCGAGGTGCTCACGGGCCCTGGCCAGCGCGTCGGCCAGGTCGATCGGCCGCATCCCCCAGCCGGGCAGCCAGAAGCCGTTGTGCTCGATGTCGTAGAGCACCCCGTCGACCGGCCAATCCAGCCGTTTCCGCAGCTGTTCGGGGTTGCCGCAGCGCCAATCCGGCCAGCGGTCGCCGATCGGCACCCCGGCGGAGAGGAAGGTCCGGTGGTCCGCGGCGAATCGGAAGCCGAAACGTGCTTCGACGTCGTCGAGCTCGGCCTCGCTCAACCCGGGGCGCACGGGTTCGGCCAAGCTCGCCTGGAGGTCATGTGCCTCCTTGAGGGTGAAGGCGTGCTCAACTGTGGACATGTGTTCGAGCCTAAGTCGCGCGACGCGGAGACGCCTTCTCTTTTAACGCCGCTCCCACTCGGGCCCTCATCACCCACATGAGCCTCCTCCCCTGGGGTGAGCTCGCCCTCTCAACGCGCGGAGCCCGGAACACAGCGGCTCCGGGTGTAGTTCACTCTTGTCGTGACTTCTCCACGAACGCAGTCCCGCGTGCGGGCGCCCGAGCTCGCCGGTGACGTCTGGCTCAACACCGGCGGCGAGCGGCTCACGCTCGCCGGGCTGCGCGGCCGTGTCGTCCTGCTGGACTTCTGGACCAGCGGCTGTATCAACTGCCTGCACGTCCTCGACGAGCTGCGCCCGCTGGAGGCCGAGTTCGCCGACGTCCTGGTGACCATCGGCGTGCATTCGCCGAAGTTCCTGCACGAGGGCGAGGCGGCCGCGATCGAGGCGGCGGTGCGGCGCTACGAGGTGCACCACCCCGTGCTCAACGACCCGCGGATGACCACCTGGTCCCAGTACGCGGTCAAGGCGTGGCCGACGCTGGTCGTCGTGGACCCCGAGGGCTACGTCGTGCACGTCGCCGCCGGTGAGGGGCACGGCGAGGCACTGCGCCGCGTGATCGCCGACCTCGTCACGACCCATGAGGCCAAGGGCACGCTCCGCCGCGGCGGAAGCCCGTACGTCCCGGCCGAGGAGCAGCGCACCGAGCTGCGCTTCCCGAGCAAGGCCGTCACCACCGCCGAGGGCCGGATCCTGGTCGCCGACACCGGCAACCACTCCATCGTCGAGTTCGCTTCCGACGGCGAGACGATCATCCGCCGCTTCGGCAGTGGCGCCCGCGGCGCGCAGGACGGCCCGTTCGACCTGGCGAGCTTCACCGAGCCGTCCGGGATCACGCTGTTGCCGTACGAGGTCGCCGAGCGCGCGGGCTACCACGCCGTCGTCGCCGACACCGCCGGTCACCGGCTGCGCGGTATCGACCTGATCACCGGCGAGGTCACCACCGTCGCCGGTACCGGCCGCCAGTGGCGCGACGGCGTCGACACCGGCAAGGCGCTCGACATCGACCTCACCAGCCCGTGGGACGTCGCCTGGTGGGGCCCCGCGGGCGGGGTCGTGGTCGCGATGGCGGGCAACCACACGCTGAGCGTGTTCGAGCCGGTCTCGGGCACCATCCGCCGCTTCGCCGGTACGACCGTCGAGGGCCTGAAGGACGGCGACGTCCACGAAGCGTTCTTCGCGCAGACGTCCGGCCTCACGCCCGACGGCAGGCGGCTGTGGCTCGCGGACGCCGAGACGTCGGCGCTGCGCTGGATCCAGCCCGAGGACGAGACGTTCACCGTGCACACCGCGGTCGGCGTCGACCTGTTCTCCTTCGGGCACGTCGACGGCGCGGGCGACCAGGCGCTCCTGCAGCATCCGCTCGGCCTCGCCGTGCTGCCCGGCGACACCATCGCGATCGCCGACACCTACAACGGCGCCGTCCGCCGCTACGACCCGCTCACGCGAGAGGTGACCACGCTCGCGACCGGTCTCGCCGAACCCTCCGGTCTGCTGGTGCACGACGGCTCACTGCTGGTCGTCGAGTCCGCCGGGAGCCGGATCGGGCCGGTGCCGCTCGGCGAGCGGTCCGTCGCCGGGGACGCGCACGCGGTCCGGCGCCCGCCGACCGTGCTGGCGCCGGGTGAGCTGGAGTTCTCCGTCGTCTTCACCCCGCCGCCCGGGGAGAAGCTCGACGACCGCTACGGCCCGTCGACGCGGCTGGAGATCAGCTCGTCGCCGCCGGAACTCCTCGCCGACGGCGCGGGTGTGGGCACCGACCTGTTCCGCAAGCTCCGCTTCGCCCCCGGAGTCACCGAAGGCGTGTTGCAGATCGTCGCTCAGGCAGCGAGCTGCGACGACGGGGGCGAGCATCCCGCCTGCCGCATCACCCGGCAGGACTGGGGAGTGCCGGTGCGGTTCGAAAACGGTGGAGAAAGCGTGCTGAGCCTGGTCATGGCCGGGGATCCGGGTAAGTAGAGTCGTCTACGTGTCAGATGGGCCGAAACTCGAGATTCAGATGCTGCAGGACCGGGTGCTCGTGAAGCTGTCCCCCGAGGACGGCGAGCGCCGAAGTTCCGGCGGCATCGTCATCCCCGCCACCGCGCAGGTCGCGCGGCGGCTCGCCTGGGGTGATGTACTGGGCGTGGGCAACAGTGTGCGGAACGTCAAGACCGGCGACCGTGTGCTGTTCAACCCGGACGACCAGCACGAGGTCGAGATCCAGGGCGAGGGGCACCTGGTGATGCGCGAGCGCGACATCCACGCGGTGGCGACCGAGCGGACGGAGCACGGTACGGGGTTGTACCTGTAACCAGCCGCTGGGAGGGATGGGAGGGCTCGGAGGGGTGGTGAGGGTTGGTACGCGATGAGCACGACGAGCCGGGCACCGACCTGTTCACCGACGAACTCCTCCCGGCGACCGGCAGCGCCGTCGAAGACAATGACGAAGACCTGGTAGACGAACTCTTCGAGGTCGACAGGGTGGCGCATCCGCCGCCGCCCGCGTCGAAGTTCCGGAAGGTCCTCGGCAAGGCCTTCATGGCCGCCGGCGTGCTCATGGGCCTGTTCGTGCTCGCGTACGCGGTGGACCTGATCGTCAGCGCCGGCGACGTGCCGCGCGGCGTCACCGTCGCCGGGATCGACGTCGGCGGCCTCACGCACAAGGAGGCCGAGTCGAAGCTCCGCCGTGAGCTGGAGCCGAGGCTGATCCGGCCGGTGCGCGTCCGCGCCGGGGACGTGCGCACCGAGCTGCAGCCGGCGTCGTCCGGCCTCGGCCTGGACTGGCCGCAGACACTGGGCCGCGCCGGTCATCAGCCGTTGAGTCCGTACACGCGGCTGATGTCGTTCTTCAGCAGCCGTGAGGTCGGCGTCGTCACCTGGGCGGACGCGCCGAAGCTGGAAAAGGCCGTTTCCGACCTCGCCGCCGCGAAACTGAACCGCCCGCCGGTCGAGGGGACCATCGGTTTCCAGCCCATCGCGGGCAGCGACGCCCGCGTCCGCCCGGTCGCGGTCGAACCGCGGGCCGGTCAGACGCTCGTCGACGTCAAGGCGGCGGTCACCGCGGTCATCGACCGCTGGCTGAGCGACGACGGCGTCGAGCTGAAGGTGAACGTCGCGCCGGTGAAGGCGAACTCGGCCGGGGTGCACGCGGCGCTCGACGGCGTTGTCGTCCCTGCCGTGGCGAAACCGCTGCTGATCCGCGGCGAGGGCAAGGACGCGACGCTGAAACCGAACGTGCTCGCGGGGTCCTTCCAGTTCGCCGCGCGTGACGGCGGCAATCTCGAAGTCCGCATCGACCAGGGCAAGCTCCGGGCCGCGGCGCAGCCGCAGCTGAAGGAGACCGAGACCGACGGCGCGGACGCGCAGATCGTCTTCGTCGACGACCGGCCGGCGGTCCAGCCGTCGAAGGACGCGCGGAAGGTCAACTGGGACCTCACCTTCTCCGCGCTGACCTCGGTACTCGCGAAGAGCGAAGAGCGGGAACTGAAGGCGGTCTACGACGCCAGCAGCCCCGCCGTCAGCACCGACGCGGCGAAGGTCCTCGGCATCAACGAGATCATCGGCGAGTTCACCACGTCGGGCCTGAGCGGTCCGGCGATGACGAACACGCAGGCGCTGGCCACCCGGGTCTCCGGGACCATCGTGAAGCCGAACGAGACCTTCAGCCTGGGCGCGCGGTCCGGGTCGAGGACGGCGGACGCGGGCTACGTCCCCGCCCCGGTGAACGAAGACGGCACCGGCCCGGTCGTGGTCGGCGGCGGCGTCTCCCAGCTCGCCACGACGCTCTACAACGCGGCATACCTGGCGGGACTGGCCGACGGCGGGCATCTGGAGCACGACCACTACCTCGACCGCTACCCGGTCGCGCGCGACGTGAAGGCCGTCAACGACGACGGCTCGCCGGTCGAGATGCAGATCGTCAACGACGCCCCGACCGGGATCGCCATCCAGGTCATCCCCGCCAACGGCTCGGTGACCGTGCGGATCTGGGGTACGAAACGGTTTTCCGTCCAGAGCGCCGGCGGCGAACGGCACTCCTTCGTCCCGCAGCCGGTGCGGATCGGCTCGGGCCCCGGGTGCGTGCCGGACCCCGGGGCCGCCGGCTTCAGCACCTCCGACACCCGCGTGCTCATCGACGTCGTCTCCGGCACCGAGGTCCGCCGCGAGACCCGCAACGCGACCTACTCGCCGCGGACGGCGGTCATCTGCGCCTGAGGCTCAGCGCAGCACCATGCAGCCGAGGGCTTCGAAGTCCGCGAGCCACAACGGTTCCCGGAGGTCCTTGTTCCACCGCAGATCCAGTTTGTCCAATTTGGACAGCCGGACGAGCGAATCCGGCAGTGCGGTGAGCCGGTTCTCGCGCAGGTCCAGCTGACGCAACTCGCTCAGCTCGCCGATGGACTCCGGCAACGACGTCAGCCGGTTCTTCCGCAGATGCAGTTCGCGCAACGAGGAGAGCGTCCCCAGCGACTCCGGCAGTTCGGTCAATCCGTTGCCGTACAAGCGAAGTTCGCGCAACGACGTCAGTCCGGACAGATCTTCCGGCAGCGTCGAGATGCGGTTGTCCGTACACCCCAGGTACTTCAGCCGCCCGAGCGAGCACAGCACGGCGGGGAACGCGGTCAGCCGGTTGTCGCTCAGGTAAAGGTATTCCGTCAGCCCGGAAAGCTCCCCGAGTTCGTCGGGCACGGCGGAAAGCTCGTTGTGGCCCAGATCCAGCGTGTGCAGCTGCCGCAGCGCGCCGATCGAGGGCGAAATCGACGTCAGCCGGTTGGTGGCGAGGTTCAGCACGCGGAGCCGGGACAGCGACCACAGCTCGTCGGGAACGGACGTCAGCCGGTTGTCGTAGAGGTCCAGGTACTCCAGCGTCGCCGGGAGGGTCGTGCCGGACAGGGAGGTCAGCCCCTGGCCACTGAGTTCGAGTCGAGTGGTCACAGGGGCCGACCGTAGCCCTGATCAGGTGACGGCGCGGTGTCCGCCGCCCTTGACCTTCGCGTAGATGGCGGCCGCGGCGATGACACCGACGACGGCCGCGCCGACCTGGAAGGCGTGCCGGATCCAGTCGATGCCCGGGGTGTCACGGACACCGAACACCCCGGCCAGCCAGTTGCCGATGAAAGCGGCGATGATGCCGACCACGATCGTCAGCCACATCGGGATCTTCTGATCGCCGGACGCCAGCATCCGGCCGATGACACCGAGGATCAGACCGACCACGATCGTGGTGATGATGCCCCAAAGGCCACCCAACATGGTTTCCTCCTTCGCTGGAGATCGATGAGCCCACGGTGGCACCGATCCGGGCTCGTCGCGCCTCAGGACCCCTTACCGGGTGACACCCCGGCGTCCGTAGAGGTTCGCGGCCAGGGCGACACCGACGGCCGCGACCACGATCTGGGTGATGAGTTCGAGCCAGTCGAAGCCCTTGGTGTCCGCGTAGCCGAGCCCACGGGCGATCCAGGTACCGAGGAAGGCGGCGATGATACCGACGATGATCGTCAGCCAGATGGGGATGGACTGCTTGCCGGGGGCGAAGAACCTGCCGAGCACCCCGAGGATCAAACCGACCACGATCGCCGTGATGATGCCGGTGACTGTCATTGAGACTCCTTTGCCGAGGTCTCCGCCGGGAGGCGGACTCAGCACGGAGATGCCCCCCGAAAACCCCCTCGAAACCAGAAAGGCCCTCTCCGCGGAGGAGAGGGCCTTTCGTCACTAAATCGTTTAGAAAGCGGCTTCGGAGATCTCCATAAGGCTGTTGTCAGCGGCCTCGACGATCGCGCGGCGCGCGGTCAGTTCCGGCAGCACGCTCTTGGCGAAGAACGACGCCACGGCGATCTTGCCCTCGTAGAACGGGGTGTCCTTCGCCGACGCGCCCGCGTCGAGCTTGGCGATGGCGACCTCGGCGTGCTTGATGAGCTGCCAACCGATGAGCAGGTCGCCGACCGACATCAGCAGGCGGACCGTGTGCTGGCCGACCTTGTTGATGTTCTGCGGGTCCTCCTGCGACGAGGTCAGGTAGCCGATCAGCGAGCCGAGCATGCCCTGGGTGTCCTCGAGCGCCTGCTTGAGCAGACCGCGCTCGTTCTTGAGCCGCCCGTTGCCGACCTCCGACTCGACGGTCTTCGTGATCTCGCCGGCGACGTAGGCCAGCGAAGCGCCCTTGTCGCGGACGATCTTGCGGAAGAAGAAGTCCAGCGACTGGATGGCCGTGGTGCCTTCGTACAGCGAGTCGATCTTCGCGTCACGGATGTACTGCTCGATCGGGTAGTCCTGCAGGAAGCCGGACCCGCCGAGGGTCTGGAGCGACTGCACGAGCTGCTCGGTGGCGCGCTCCGAGCCGACACCCTTGACGATCGGCAGCAGCAGGTCGTTGACGCCGTGCGCGACCTTCTGCGAAGCCTCGTCGCCCTCGCCGGTCCACACCTGGTCCTGGAACGAGGCCGTGTAGAGGTACACCGCGCGCAGACCCTCGGCGTACGCCTTCTGCAGCATCAGCGAGCGGCGGACGTCCGGGTGGTGGGTGATCGTGACGCGCGGCGCGGTCTTGTTCAGCATGTTCGGCAGGTCGGCGCCCTGGACGCGCTCCTTGGCGTACTCGAGCGCGTTGAGGTAGCCGGTCGACAGCGTCGCGATGGCCTTGGTGCCGACCATCATGCGGGCGTACTCGATGACCTGGAACATCTGGGCGATGCCGTCGTGCACCTCTCCGAGCAGCCAGCCCTTGGCGGGGGTGCCGTGCTGGCCGAAGGTCAGCTCACAGGTGGTCGAAGCCTTGATGCCCATCTTGTGCTCGACGTTGGTCACGAAGGCACCGTTGCGCTCGCCCAGCTCGCCGGTCTTGCCGTCGAAGTGGAACTTCGGCACGAGGAACAGCGAAAGACCCTTGGTGCCGGGACGGGTCTCGATGCCGGGACCCTCGGGACGGGCCAGCACCAGGTGCATGATGTTCTCGACCATGTCGTTCTCGGCCGAGGTGATGAACCGCTTCACGCCGTCGATGTGCCAGGAGCCGTCCTCCTGCTTGACGGCCTTGGTGCGGCCGGCGCCGACGTCGGAACCGGCGTCGGGCTCGGTGAGCACCATCGTTGCGCCCCAGCCGCGATCGATCATGATCTGCGCCCACTGCTTCTGCTCTTCGGTGCCGTTCTTGTCGACGATCCCGGCGAAGCTCGGACCCGCCATGTACATGAACAGCGGCGCGTTGGCGCCGAGGATCAGCTCGGCGGCGGCCCACTGCACGGTCGGGGGCAGGCCGAAGCCGCCCAGCTCGTTCGGCAGGCCCAGCCGCCACCATTCGCCGTCCATCAGCGCCTGGTAGCTCTTCTTGAACGACTCGGGGATCTTCACCGAGAAGGTCTTCGGGTCGTACACCGGCGGGTTGCGGTCCGCGTCCGCGTACGAGTCGGCGAGGGGACCGGAAGCGAGCTTGTTCAGCTCGGTCAGTACGCCGCGCGCGGTCTCCTCGTCGGATTCCGCGAGGACGCCCTTGCCGAGGCGGTCCTGCACGCCGAGGACCTCGAAGAGGTTGAACTCCAGGTCTCGGACGTTGCTCTTGTAGTGGCCCATTTCGTCACTCCAATGTGTTCGGCTCCCCGGCCGGGCACACGTCCCCTACTCGCCGGTAACTTCAGGATATTACCTGTGGGTAACCGGCGGCAAGTGAATGGCCACTGTTGTGATGTGGAAATCAGCAATCTGGGGGGCTTAGGGGGTCAGCGGGGGGACGGGGCGATCGTGGTGGCCGGGGTCGCCTCCGGCGGGGTGTGCGCGTCGTCCGGGGTGGCGATCAGGATGCCGGCGCGGAACGCGATGGTGACCGCGTGTGTCCGGTCGCGGGCCGAAAGCTTGCGCAAGATGCTCTTGACGTGCGTCCTCACCGTTTCGACGGAGAGGAACAGGATCTTCGCGATCCCGGAGTTCTCCAGTCCTTCGGCCACCAGTTGTAGAACCTGGTACTCGCGCCGGGACAGCGGCATCAGGCCGCGGGCGGTCGCCGCCTTGGGCGGTTCGCCCGTCTTGGCGAGCACGGGCTGGCGTTTCGGCCGCGCCGTCAGTGCCGCCAAGGTCGGATCGATGTAGCGGCGGTCACTGTGCGCCCGCCGGATCGCCTCGGTCAGATGGCGTCCGTCGGTCGCCCTCGGCACGATCGCGTGCACCCCGGCCGCGATCGCCGCGGCGAGGTACTGCTGCGTGCGGTTCGTGTCCCTGACCAGCGTGATGATGACCAGCGCCGGATCGCCGCCGCTGAGCAGCCTGGACAGGTGGCAGTTCGGGTCGAGTGCCGAATCCAGCACGATGACGTCCGGTTTGAGCTGCTCGCACAGCTGGAGGGCGGCATGGTGGCTGCCCGCGTGCCCGAGCCACTGGAGCCCGGGGGTGCGGTGGACCAGGGAACTCAGGCCCTCGCAGAAGATCGGGATCGGATCGACGGCGGCCACGCCGAGTCCTCTGCCGCCTGGTGGCGGACCGCCAGGCCTCCCGGCCTGCGTTCGGTTCGGCTCGATGCCTCGCATCACGGACCCCTCCGCTTTCCTGCCCGCTATCCCCGGACAAGAGGACATGACGTCCATTCGGTGCCCACGGCCCCCCGGCGTGGTCACCCTCGTCAACCGGTCCCCCCTGCGGGACCGGACGGGAATAACACCTTGTAACTATTACGAGTCAGTAGGTCCGGAGACGTGACGCGGTATCCCCCTCATAGATGTATCGCATCGTCGCAGCAAACTCTGGGTATCTGCTGGTGGTGGATCTCTTGCTCGAATGAGCGCGTCGACGGGAGATCTTGACGCGTTCGCTACTCAGAGTGGACTTCGGCCCGGAGGCGGCCGAACTCCTCCCCGAGCGTCGCGGGCGTCCAATGCGCGTTCAGCCCGCTCGGATTCGGCAGCACCCAGACCCGGGCGCCGCCGATCTCGGCGTCCTGGGGACCGACCTTCGCCTTCGGCAGGCCGAACGCGGTCCGGAAGGCCGTGATCCCGACCACGGCGAGCCAGCGCGGCCGGTATTCGGCGACCTTCGCCGTGAGCAGCCGTCCGCCTTCGCGGAATTCGTCCGGTGACAGCTCGTCGGCCCGTGCCGTCGTCCGCGCGACGACGTTGGTGATGCCGAGTCCGTAGCCGATCAGCTCGTCCTGCTCACTGGGGTCGAGCTGCCGGGGTGTGAAGCCGCCGCGGTGCAGCGCGGGCCAAAAGCGGTTCCCCGGCCTGGCGAAGTGCAGGCCGAGCGCGCCCGAGTAGAGGCCGGGGTTGATCCCGCAGAACAGCACGTCCAGATCCGGCGCGATGACGTCGTCGATGGTCTTGCCGTACGCGGCGGCCAGCTGGTCCTTGGTCGGTCGTGTCCTCACCCGGCCAGTTTCCGGCACGCTGGCGGGTATGGATCAGGGGGCTTTCACGGCCGACGGCTGTTCGGTGGAGGTGTACCGGCTGCTGCCGCCCGCGGGCGAGCCCGGGATCGTGCACGCGGCGGTTCCGGGCGGCGCGTCGATCCTGGAACTCGGCAGCGGCAGCGGGCGGATCACGCACGGCCTGCTCGACCTGGGCCATCCGGTGGTCGCGGTGGACGATTCGCCGGAGATGCTCGCCCACGTCCGCGCCGAGACGGTCTGTTCGAAGATCGAGGACCTGCGGCTCGACCGGCTCTTCGACGCGGTGCTGCTCGGCAGTCACCTGGTCAACACCGCCGACGAGGCCGTCCGGGCGGCCTTCCTGGCCGCGGCCCGGTGGCATGTCTCGCCCGGTGGGCGGGTGCTCGTCGAATGGCATCCGCCGGAGTGGTTCGAAACGGTCCGGGACGGCCAAGGCGGACGGCTCGGCGAGGTCGACCTCCGGCTCGGCGAGATCGTCCGGGACGGCGATCTGCTGTCGGCCGTCGTCCGGTATTCGTCAGGGGACCGGTGGTGGAGCCAGCCGTTCACCTGCCGCTGTCTGCCGCTTCCCGCGCTGGACGCCGCCCTGACCGCCGCCGGATTGACCTTCGACCGGTGGTGCACCGCGGACCGGACCTGGTTCGCCGCGCTCCCGGCGTGACCGGCGCCACGATCCGTCGTCGCGAGGGGTGGCCAAGTCACCACGAACTGCGTACAGTTTGTGATCTCGCGCACAAGGTCGTCTTCGAGGAGGGGTTTTGCAGCTCTCGCTCATCCTCGGGCTGGTCGCGGTGATCTTCCTGGTGGCCACGGTGCTGGTGGTCCTGGAAGACCGGCGGGCCGCGCGGCGCGCGGCCGAGCGGCGGCGGGCGCGGTTAGCGAGCCTGGGCGAAGTCGATCCGCTCGCGGCGCAGCGGCTGCTCGACCGGTGAAGGAACCGGCTTCCGCACGAGGCTGAGCAGCAGGGCTCCGGCGATCCAGCCGAGCATCGCGCCGCCGGTGTTGTTGAGCAGGTCGTCGACGTCGAAGATCCGGTAGACGTAGGGCGCGGTGCCGAAGTTCGCGGTCAGCTGGGTGATCTCGATCAGCAGCGAAGCGGCGAGGCCGAGCAGCGTGGTGCCGATGAGGCCGCGCTTCCAGAGCGTCCTGGCGAAGAAACCGAGCGGGACGAACAGCAGCACGTTCATGGTGGCCTGCTGGAAGGTCTGGGTGGTGAACCAGTCGGCGGCGGGCAGCCCGTGCTTGAGCAGTTCGGTGTGGATGTCGGCGACCCATTGGAACGGGTTCAGCTGGACGGTCTGGCTCAGCCGTTTCGCGCCGGGGCCGGGCAGCGGCAGGAAGGTCACCGCCAAGGTCATGCTCCCGTAGAGGAGCACGGCGGCCATGGTCAGGACGGGACGAAGGCGCACCTGGCCGTGCCGGGCGTGCAGGATGATCAGCTGCGGGATCAGCAGCGTCGCCCACAGCGCGAAGAAGCCGATCAAGCCGTACTGCAGGGCGGTGACCTGTGCGTTCGTCATGACACCGACGTTATGGATCACCAGGGTCCCGCCACTTCGGTCGAAGGGCCGCGGCAGGCGGGATCGGATCGGCCGACCGGCCGATCCCCGTCTTGGCCGATCGGCGATATTCGCTCCCCATCACCGCGATGGCCGTGGGATTCTTCCCGGATGGTGCTCGTGCGACGGCTGACCGCCGGAGATCTCGACGTCTTCCGTGAGATCCGCTTGCGTGCCCTCACGGACACCCCCGAGAACTACGGTTCGATCGCCGCGGCCGAACGGGAGCAGCCCGACGAAGAATGGCTCGCGAGGCTGGAAGGGGACGCCTGGTTCGCCGCCTTCGACGCCGATCGCCCGGTCGGCCTGGTCGCCGGGCGAGCACGCGACGGGAGCTGGATCCTCTATTCGATGTGGGTCGCCCCCGAAGCGCGAGGTCAGGGGCTGGCCGCGAGGCTGATGGGTGAGGTGCGGGCGGCCGCCGAGGCCGACGGCGCCCGCGAGGTCTGGTTGCACGTCGCGGAGGACAACGACCGGGCGCGGCGGCTGTACCTGCGGCTCGGGTTCATCGCGACGGGGGACCTGGAGCCGATGCCGAACGACGTCGGCCGGCGGCGCGAGCGTCTTTATTTACCTGTTACCGCCGGTAGCAGTAAATAACCTAGTCTCGGGGGATGGACAACGTCGTCTTCGACCGCGCGGGCCAAGGCGAGCCGCTGGTGCTCATCCACGGGGTCGGCCACCGCCGTCAGGCCTGGTCACCCGTGCTCCCGCTGCTCACGCCGCATCGGGACGTCATCGCCGTCGACCTGCCCGGCTTCGGCGAATCGGCCCCGCACGCCGGTGGCTACGGCATCGAGGCCGCCGTCGAGATGTTCGGGAGGTTCTTCCGCGACCACGGCCTCGGTAAACCGCACGTCGCGGGCAACTCGCTCGGCGGCCTGCTCTCGCTCGCGCTCGGGGAAGCGGGTCTCGTCCGCAGCGTGACGGCGTTGTCCCCGGCCGGACTGTGGACGCCGAGGCAGCAGCGGTACGCGCTGAGCATGCTGCGCACCCACCGCCTGCTCGCCGAGCGGATCCCCGAACGCACCGCCCGGCGTCTCGCCGCGACCCCGGCGGGCCGGTCGATGCTGACCGGCATGATCGTCGGCCGCCCGGACCGGCTCACCACGCAGGTCGTCATGGAGGACATGCGCGCGCTCGCCGGCTGCCCCGGCTTCCGCCCGACGCTGGAACAGGCCAGGGGCGGCTTCCGGTTCGCGGGCGTCGTCGAGGACATTCCGGTGACCATCGCGTGGGCGGGGCGCGACCGCATCCTCGCCCGCCCGAAGGCCGCCGAGCTGCGCCGGATCGCGCCGAAGGCCGAACTGCTCGTCCTTCCCGGCTGCGGGCACGTGCCGATGAGTGACGAGCCGGAGCTGGTGGCGCGCGTGCTGCTGAACGGTTCACGCGCCATGTGACGTTTGCTTATCGTCCTGCTTTCGCCTCTGGTGATCGTCAAGTTCGCCAGGCAAACTCCTCCGCCGTGCGCCCGTTGGGGACTCCGGGCGCGAATCGGAGGAAAGAATGAAGCTCTCTACCCGCCTGGCCGTGCTCGCGGGTGCCACGCTGACCGCGCTGGCCACCGTCGCCGGGCCCGCGTCCGCGGCGACGGCCACCACCGACGTCCGGATCATCACGTTCAACGACCTGCACGGCAACCTCGAACCGCCGTCCGGTTCGAGCGGGCGCGTCACGCTGCCCGGTGGCGCGACGGTCAACGCGGGTGGCGCCGCCTATCTCGCGACGCATTTGAAGCGGCTTCGCGGTGAAGTGGCCAACTCCGTCGTGCTCTCGGCAGGGGACAGCATCGGCGCGTCGCCGGTGATCTCGGCGCTGTTCCACGACGAGCCGACCGTCGAACTGCTGAACCTGCTCGGCGTCGAGGCTTCCGTGGTGGGCAACCACGAATTCGACGAAGGTCTCAAGGAACTCCGCCGGATGCAGAACGGCGGCTGCCATCCGACCGACGGCTGCCAGTTCCGGAAGTCCTTCGAGGGCGCGAACTTCCCGTTCCTCGGGTCCAATGTGTACTACGAGAACGGCATCCCCGCGCTGCTGCCGTTCAGTATCGAGTTCTCCGGCGGCGTCCCGATCGGCGTCATCGGCGCGACGCTGAAGGACCTGCCGCAGGTCGTCACCCCGGAGGCGATCAAGGGCCTGAAGTTCGGTGACGAGGTCCAGGCGATCGACCGCACCGCCAAACTGCTCGACCTGTTCGGGATCAAGGCGCAGGTCGTCCTGCTGCACCAGGGCGACAGCTCCGAGACCGCGGGTCCGGACGAATGCAAGGTCCGGCCGGGCGCCGCGACCGCCATCGCGCGACAGGTGACGTCCACAGTGGACGCGATCTTCACCGGGCACAGCCACCAGCAGTACAACTGCTCGATCGAGGACCCCGCGGGCAAGCCGCGTCCGGTGATCCAGGGTGCGTCGTTCGGCCGTCTGCTTTCGGTCGTCGACCTCAAGATCGACCGCCGGACCCGCGACGTCGTCCGCGGCGAGACCAAGGCGCACAACGAGATCGTCACCCGCGACGTCACGCCGGACGCCGACGTGCAGAAGCTGATCGACGAGGCCAAGGTCAAGGCCGCGCCGATCGCGAACAAGGCCGTCGGCACCATCACCGCCGACCTGGTAGCCAAGGGCGCGGCCTCCGGTGAGTCCCCGCTCGGCGACGTCATCGCGGACGCCCAGCTCGCGGCCACGCGGAGCAACAACGCGCAGATCGCCATGACGAACCCGGGCGGCATCCGCACCGACTTCACCTACGCGTCCTCGCCCGCCGGTGAAGGCGACGGTGTCGTGACCTACGGCGAGGCGTTCGCCGTGCAGCCGTTCGCGAACATCATGCAGACGATCACGCTCACCGGCGCGAACCTGAAGAACGTCCTCGAACAGCAGTGGCAGGCGAACGGCGTCGTGCGGACACTGCAGATCTCGAAGTCGCTGAAGTACTCGTACTCGGCGTCGGCGGCCCAGGGGGCGCGTATCTCGAACCTGACGCTCAACGGCACGCCGATCGATCCGGCGGCGTCGTACCGCGTTTCGGTGAACAACTTCCTCGCCGCCGGCGGGGACGGCTTCACCGAGTTCACCAAGGGGACCGATCTTTCCGGTGGTCCGGTGGACCTCGACGCGCTGATCGACTACTTCGCGGCGAACCCGGGTATCGCTCCGCCTCCCGCGGACCGGATCACCGTCCTGCCGTAGCCCCCCGGCGCGCGCCATGAAAGGTCCTTTCCTTGCGAAATTTGCGAGGAAAGGACCTTTCCTTGCGTTCACGGCGTGGTTTTGTCAGTGACCCAGGGCACAATGTCCGCCATGACGACCTGGGAAGAAGTCGTGGACCTGGCCGGCAGGCTGCCCGAGGTCGAGGTGTCCACGTCGTACCGCACGCCGTCGCTCAAGGTCGCGGGCAAGAGCTTCGCCCGGCTGCGCACCGAGGCCGAGGGCGGATTGATGCTGTTATGCGAGCACGCGGAGAAGGAGGCCCTGCTGGCTTCCGGCGATCCCGCGTACTTCACCACCCCGCATTACGACGGCTACGGCGCGATCCTCGTCGACCTGGAGAAGGCCGACAAAGCGCAGTTGCGTGAACTCATCGAGGAAGCCTGGCGGATGAAGGCGCCCGCCAGGCTCACGAAGGGGCTGGACGACTAGCGGAGCAACCACCGTTTCACCGGGACTTCCAGCAGGACCCTGGCACCGAAGGGTTCGATCTCCTCGCCGGCGGCCCAGCCGTCGTACTTCGCCGCCAGCGCCGCGAGAACGTCTTCGCGCAGAGCCCCGCGATGGACGCGAGCCGAGCCCTCGGCGACCGCGGGCGCGTCACCGTCTTCGAGCGCGATGCTGACGCGCGGATCGTCGCCGACGTTGCGCACCTTCACGTTCCGCTCACCGCTGCCGATCCAGAAGACGTCGTCGAGATACACGAACCACACCGGCGTGACATGCGGCGAACCGTCCGCGCGAAGCGTGCACAACCAGGCGTTTCGTTCCCTGGCGAGGCGTTCGATAAGCGATTGATCACGATTCACCTGGTCAGCTTGCCCGAAAGCTAGGGTCCGGGGCGTATGAAGGTCCACCAGTACTGCTCCTTCGCTTTGAAGAGCGAAACCGTGTCCGCCGGGGAGATCTCCGCGCGGCTCGGCATGCAGCCCGACGAGGCCCTGGTACTGGGTTCACGGTCCGCCGAACACCGGTTGCCGCGGATGCACACGTGGAAGGTGACCCATCGTGGCCCGGGCCCGGTCGACGACCAGATCGAGAGCGTGATCGGCAGGCTCGCCCCGGTCCGCCCGGGAATCCGGAAACTGGTGGACGAGGGCGCGAGCGCGGTACTGCAGGTCGTCCGCTACTTCCATCACCGCGACGGCGGCGAGGAGTTCGGCTGGCACCTTTCGCCCGCCGTCCTCGCCTTCCTCACCGAAGCCGCCGCGGCGCTGGACGTCGACGAGTACGACCTCAGCGAATGATCCGCCCGGCGACCGAGGGCCGCCGCCGCCCCTTCGGCTGAGCCGGTGCGCGGCGGCGACGCCGGAGATGGTGGGATGGTGCCCCACAGCCGGACAACCCCGTTGGGAGCCCAGCATGTCGAGCGAGAACTGGCCGCTGCGTCAGGATCCGGAGTCGCCGGTCATCATCTCCCGGTCGCTGGTGGAGGATCCGTCGAACCTCGCGTTCGTCGTACTCGACGACGACGGCGACTGGTTCATCAGCGACGGCAACGAGTTCTCCGAAGACATGGAACTCAACCGCGACGCGTTCGGCTCGCTGCCCCTGCGGGACGCGGTGGACCTCATCCCCGAACTCACCGCGCTCGCCGGCCTCCCCACCGGCATGGCCGCCGACTGGGACCCGGAGCGGCGCGCGTGGCTGCTGAGCTCGGTCGCCGACTCCGATGACGACGACGAAGACCTGTTGGTGCGCGCCGCCCGCCTCGCGGCGTGGACGCACCCCGGTTCGCCGCTGGAAGAAGTGCAGGTGAGCGCCGAACTCGCCGAGATCTCCACCGACCCCGCCGCCCCGGCCCGCGCCGTGCGCCAGGTCGTCCGCGAGGCGGACGGCACCTGGCTGCTCGTCGGCTTCCAGGTGCCGGAGAACGAGGACTTCGAGGTCGAAGCCCTGGAGATGGAGCACGCCGTCACGCTGTACCCGGACGTCGCGCTGGTGCTGAGCGCCGCGCCCGGCCAGGTGTACGACCGCGCCAGCGCCGACGCCCCTTGGGAACTCGTCGAAGGCTGACCCTCAGCCGAAGTCGCAGTACATGACGTGCAGCCCGATGCGCCCCAGCGTCGGGTGCTCGAACGCGCCCGGCACCGTCCCGACGATCTTGACCCCGAGCCGCTCGTAGACCCGGATCCCGGCGGCGTTCGCCTCGGTGACCGCGTTGAACTGCATCCCCGCGAAACCCTGCGCCCGCGCCCATTCCAGTGCATGCGCGCACAGCGCACTGCCGATTCCCTTGCCGCGAACGTCCTTGTCCACCATGAAACTGGCCGTCGCCACATGCGATCCCGGCCCGGCGCGATTCGGCCCCATCTTCGCCGTCCCGAGCACCCGGCCGTCCTCGATCGCGACCACCGTCCGGCCGGGCGGCGACTCGACCCAGGTTCGGCGAGCGTCGGCCTCGGTGAGGTTCGGGTCGTAGGTGTAAGTGTCGGCTGCCTGCACGACCTCGCGCACGATCGGCCACACCTGCGCCCAGTCGTCGTTCGTGAACCCCCGGATCTCCATGTCCCGCACCGTAACAACGCTCGGAAATCAATAACCGGCCCGGCGGTTCTGGAACCACCGCCGGGCGAAGCCGGAACCCAAGAGCAGCCCGGCGCCCGCCAAACCCGCGCCGATCCAGGTCTCCGTCGTGCCGGATTCCCGCTCGACGCGCGTTCCCGGCGGCAACCCTGCCGCGATCTCGTCGATTTTCGCCTGGACCGAACGATGGTCGAAGACGTTCAAACCACCGTCCTCCGCCAACGTGGCCAACCAGTTGCGAACTTCGTCGTTCTGTGCGGGCGAAAAGCCGGGGAATTCGACAGACGACGTCCGGATTCCGCCGCCTATGCACCTCAGTGGCTCGCCGGTGGACGCGTCGAGGTATTGCCCTTTCGGCCCGCATTCGTCACCCGGCTTGGCGAAAACGACCGTGTATGGCCCTGGCTCATCGCCCGTGTTCAGGCCGACAGCGAGGAAGATCCCGCCGAACAGCAAGAGCGGAAGTACCAGCGCGCCCGCCAGCACGATGAGCAAAGCGACCGCTGTGCTGTCACCCGAGATTCTTGGCACGGTGCGGAACGTAACAGGGAGCGGTACAAATCCGGTCCATCGCTGATCACCGTCGGGGACACCTCGACTACGCTTACGCAGCGTTACATGAACTTGCGCGCCAGGCACAATGCGTACACCGCATTCCCGAGTGGGGAGCGTGACCGCGGCTGGGATGGGGATATGACGACTGGAGGGAACCCGGTGTCGGCTGCGTTGGCAGCACTCAGGCAACTGGCCGAGGTGCAGCCGGACACCGAGTCGCCGCGTGGTCGTTTTCGCACAGTCGGTGTATTCGACGGCGAAAGCGATCTCGGTCGGCGTGCCAAGGTGATAGCTCGACACGAACTCGGCGGCGGATCGAGTAAGTTGGCGTGACTCTGATCGACACGGGGCCGTGGTCGCGGTAGGCAACTGACACGACGATGATCACGAACGCTGCACGGAGCTTCCGCCTTCGATGCTCGAACTGCTGGTCTTGCCAGAGTCGCTACTGGTAGAGACCGGCTACATGCTTACTCGCGTGTCGGCCCCTCAGCAGTCAGACCCCTGTTGTACGAATGCCGGATGCTAGACGCGTTGCTGTAACGGATTTTGCCGCAGCGACGACCCTCCGAGGACCGTGCAAGGAGGTGATTGCGTAAGACTGCGCAGCGTCACGCTTTCGGCGTGTAAAGCAACGTCCTGTTAGTCTGGATCTATCTATACGGAGTTCGTGTGGATTTTTCAACATTAACTGGTCTGTGGCGACAGTGGTGGCCGCACTGGCTGGTTTGGTCGCGGCAAGACGTAGAGAAAATCGTCTACGAAGTTCGATCCAAGAAAATTTGAACTCGATTGAGAAGTTGCGCGAACTGACGTTGGACAGCGAAAACGTGCTTGTTGGAAAGTTCGAGGCGGCGCTTTCGATCCAGATCGATAGTCTGCTTGGCATGGAGGAGGCGCATGCGAGGGGGAAGTGGCGAAACTGGCCATCTCTTGCGGCAGCCTTTCTGTTAACTGCCATTGCTTCTGCGCCGATGTGGCTCATGTGACGCCCTCAAGCCTGGTACACATGGACTCTGTTTGTGGCGCTTGGAGCTTTCTCGATTATGTTGATAATGTCGGGACTTATGGCGTGGCGCAAAGGGTCAAATGAGGGCAAGACTGTGAAGTCGCGGAAGAGTTGAGTAGAGATACGTTCCATGTGGTCTGGGGCTGGCGCTCCGTTCGATTCGGGCGACCCGGGGAAGTCGTTCTTATAACTTAAATCTTTTCTGCGTGAGGTTCGAAGGATTTCCAGGGTGCAGGAAGGTTTCTGTCCCGGTCCAGGTGGAACGTGTCTTAATGGCAACGTATGAACGCGACGTACGTGCTCTTCCGGTCCAGCTCCGAACACACTTTCGTTAGATCAGGCGTTCTGCGAAACCTTCTTGGACCAAGCGGTCGTACGCGTTTGTGACGTTGTTCGGGACCTTCTGCTGGATGGCGAAGCCGCGTTCGGCGTAAACGGTGATCCGCTGTGTATCGCCGACCAGCATGTTGATCACGCGCTCCACGTCGCCGATGCTCCCGACGTAGTCATCCAGCGGTAATGGCCGGGAAGCGCAGATGACGTCGATCTCGGGCCAGAGCTTCTTGCAGGTCGCGTAGGCGCGTCGCTGCTGGTACGGCCGTGAGATGAGGACGACCGACCCGACCTCGACGCCGCGAGACTCCAGCAGCTTCCGGGTAAGCGTGATGTTGTCCCCGGTGTTCCGCGCCTCGGGTTCGATCAGGATCGCGTCATCCGGCACGTCCAGATCAAGCGCGTGTTCGCGGTAGTGCACTGCCTCACCGCGCGGGAAGCGTTCGACGGTCGTCGGGGCGTTGGCTCCGGTGAAGACGATGAGCGGGAACATTCCAGCGTGGAACAGTTCCGCGGTGTAGGTGGCGACGCCGAGGTCGTGGCTGCCGAGCCCGATCCCCACATCGGTGGGCCGGAGTTCGTGGTGCATGTCGTGGTAGTCCCAGAGCGTCTGGACGTCGGCGCGGAGATCGTCCGGCAAGGTCTTGGTCATCGGGGACTCCGAAGCAAAGCGAAAGCCCCAGGTCCACAGTGGACATCCACTGACCTGGGGCTTTCGCAGGAGAGCGGATGACGGGAATCGAACCCGCGTATTCAGCTTGGGAAGCTGATGTTCTACCATTGAACTACATCCGCAGTGCTCGGCCAGCATACATGGTCCGGATCTCTCCTTGCCAAGACCCCACCTTGTCTTGACGCCACCACCTCCAAGTGACAACACTTGTTGTCTACGTCGGAGGTGAGCCGGATGGACAAGAGGCTGCCCGATCCCGAGCTGTTCCGCCAAGGCGGGTTCCGGGTCGCGTCGAGGCTGTTCATCGAGGGCGACATCAGGGGCGACGAGCGCCAGGTGGCCCGGCTGCGGAAGTTCGCGCAGCGGGAGGATCCGGCGGTCGACGTGCTGGTGCCCTACCTGCGGAACGGCGGTCGGAAAACCTTCGAACAGGCGCTGCGGCAAGGCATCGACAGCGTCGAGGGCGCGCCGAAGGAACTCGAAGCGTTCTTCCGTGACGTCGAGGCGACGCCGTACTGGGTCGACCAGGACAGGCTGGAGCGCGGGGCGCGGGCGATCACGCGCGCCGGGTTGCTCGGGCTCTTCCCGCTCGGCGACGTCTCGTTGATGGGCGGGTACCTCGCGTCGCGCGCCACGAAGTCGCTCGTCGGGACGGGCGAGATCGAGTACAAGGCGGCGCGGCGCCTCGTCGAGACTGCGACGTGGTGGATCCACGTGACCACGCCGGGAGCGCTTGTGCCCGGTGGGCACGGGTACGAGTCCGCCTTGCGGGTGCGGGTGGTGCACGCGCATGTCCGCGCCGCGATGAATCGCCGCGAGGACTGGGATTACGCCGCTTGGGACAGGCCGGTCAACCAGGTCCAGACCGCGGGCACTCTCCTCCTCTTCTCCCTTGTCTACGTCTTCGGCACGCAACTGCTCGGACTCCGCTACAGCGCCCGCGAGCGCGCCGACATCCTGCATCTCTGGCGTTACGTCGGCTGGCTGATGGGTGTCGACGAGGAACTCCTGCCCGCCGGGGAGGACGACGCCTGGCGGTTGCTGTGGCTGCTCGCCACCACCGAGTTCATCCCGGACGACGACTCGAAACGGCTCGCCGCGGCGCTCATGAAGGCACACGCCGGGATCGGCGAGGGCCGGGGCGCGTTCGGCAAGGTGCTCGCGCACGTGTCGGTCGCGGGGCACGGGGCGATCAGCAGGCTGCTGCTCGGCAAGAGCAACGCCGACTTCCTGGAGCTGCCCGACGATCCGCTCGCGCAGGCGGCCGTGGTCGCGGTGGCGGGCGCCAACTTCGCCGCCGAGACCGTCCGGCGGCTGGTGCCGGGGGCGACGGCACTCCAGGAGCGGATCGGGGCGGCCGGGCGGCGCCATTATCTGCGGCAGGTCACCAAGGTGTTCCGGCTCGACCCGACCTACGGCAGGCACATGAAGGCCGCTTGACTACGCTGACCGGGTGCTCCTCAGCGACCGTGACCTCCGTAAAGAGCTCGACGCCGGCCGTCTCGGTGTCGACCCGTTCGACCCGACGATGGTCCAGCCGTCGAGCATCGACGTGCGCCTCGACCGCTTCTTCCGCGTGTTCGACAACAGCAAGTACACGCACATCGACCCGCAGCTCCAGCAGGACGAACTGACGTCGCTGGTCGAGAAGGAGGGCGAAGACCCCTTCGTCCTCCACCCTGGCGAGTTCGTCCTCGGCTCCACCTATGAGACCGTGACGCTGGCCGACGACCTCGCCGGCCGTCTGGAGGGCAAGTCGTCCCTCGGCCGCCTCGGCCTGCTCACCCACTCCACGGCGGGCTTCATCGACCCGGGCTTCTCCGGCCACATCACGCTCGAACTCTCGAACGTGGCGAACCTGCCGATCACGCTCTGGCCCGGGATGAAGATCGGCCAGCTCTGCATCTTCCGCCTGTCCAGCGCGGCGGAGTTCCCGTACGGCTCGAACGAGGCCGGCTCGCGTTACCAGGGCCAGCGGGGACCGACCCCGAGCCGCGCGTACAAGAACTTCCACCGCGTGGACACCTGGCGCTAACCCAAGGCGGGCGCTTCCCAGTCGATCCGGTGCCGCCACATGAAGGCGTTCGGATCCTCTTCCGGCGGGTTCTTGAACGCCCGCGTGATGAAGAAGTCCCGGATCACCCGGCCGACGGGGCCGGCCGCCTTCGAGTCGCCGTTGCGCTTACCGCGCTCGACGACGGCCTCCACGCGTTCGCGTCGCAGTTCTTCGTAGGCGGCGAGCGCCTTCGGGATCGAAGGGAGGTCACGCAGGCATCGCGCCAGCGTGACGGCGTCTTCGATGGCCATCGAGGCGCCCTGGCCCGCCGCCGGTGAGGTCGCGTGGGCGGCGTCGCCGATGATCACCATCCGGTCCGTCCGCCAGGTCGGCACGCTCGGGAAGTCGTACGTCGCCCACGGCCGGTAGACCTCCCGCGTCGCGCGCACGATCTCGACGGCGGGGGTGCGGTCCACCGCGAGCTGCCGGATCAGGTCGCCGCGCCAGGCGTCGCCGGTCATCGCGGCGAGGTCGGCGGGGGACGGCTCCTGCTTCCGGGGGACGTTCGCGAACCACCAGACGCCGCCGTCCGGATGGATGACGTGGGCGAAGAACAGCCGCTTGCCGAAGGTCATGTGCATGACACCGGGTTCGCCGTCCAGCCGCAGGCCCTCGGCCACCCCGCCGGTGTTCAGCAGCGGCACGTAGCGCGGCGACGGCGCCTGCGGGTCGATGATCCGCCGCACCCGCGACCGGAGCCCGTCCGCGCCGACCAGCAGCTCGCCTTCCGCCGACGAACCGTCGTCGAACGTCGCGCGCACGCCGTCACCGGTCTCCCGCGCGCCGGTCAAACGCTTGCCGTAGTGGACCTCGATGCCGCGTCTGATGGCTTCGTCGCGCAGGCCGAGGTAGAGGTCGGAGCGGAGCACGGTCTGGCTCACGGTGCCGTCCTCCAGCGGCCCGCCCAGCGGTAGTTCCGCCACTTCCCGTCCGTTCCCCAGCCGCATCTTTATCCGCGGTGTGTCGAAGCCCAGGCCTTTGACCACGTCTTTCAGGTTCAGCGGGGCCAGCGCGTCGAGCCCGTTCACCGCGAGGGTCAGGAACGCCCCGACCCCTTCCGCGGTCCGGTCGTACGCCTCGTGGACCACCGGTTCGTGGCCCGTCTCGTGCAGTGCGATCGCCGTGATCGTGCCCGCGATACCCCCACCGGCGATCAGTACCTTCGCCATGTCGTTCACCCCATCGAATCTCTTAGAAACTAATTCGTTCTATCGAACTAAAGACTCCGCTAGGCTGGACGGCGTGTCAAGTGAGCGAGCGGAACTGGTCGAGCGGATCCTCAACGGGTCGCGTGCGTTGTCGACCGAGACGGTCATGTTCCACACGGCGATCGCCGAGCAGAGCGGGCTTTCGGCCGTCGAAAGCAAGGTGACCGACTACCTCGCCCGCTTCGGTCCGCAGACGCCGAAGGCGCTCTCGCAGCTCTCCGGGCTCGCGCCCGCCTCGATCACCGCGCTCATCGACAGGCTCGAAGGCAAGGGGATCGTCGCGCGGAAGCCGCATCCCGAAGACCGGCGGAAGGTGCTCATCGAGATCGACGGGGCGCGGATGGCCGACGCCGCCCCGTTGTGGGATCACTTGGTGAAGTCGGTGCGCGAGGCCTGCGAGAAGTACACGGACGGTGAACTCGAGACGGTGCTCCGGTTCCTGGCCGACGCGGCGGCGATCACGAACGAGTCGACCCAGCGGCTCACCGGCCACCACCGCTGAGCGGTATTACTACTTTCGGGGGTATTGCCGTAACCAGTTCGTGATAGTTTTCGGCCCCGTGTCCCCCAATAGAACAAGAACCCGGTTACTGTTGGTCACGCTCAGCTTCCTTTTGGGCGGCGTGATCGCCAGCGCGAGCTACCTGATGGTGACCGACCGGTTCCAGGGCACTGCGCTGAGCAACCTGTCGTTGAGCGTTCCCGACACCAAGGGCAGACCCGGCGACGCCCTCGCGAAGCCGCCCGCCTACTTCGGTCAGACGTCCGCTCCGGCGCCAGGCGGCCCCGCACCCGGTACTGCCGCTCCGTCGTCGTCTTCGGCGGCCCCAACGTCTTCCTCGGCCCCGCCCAGCTCGTCCTCCGCTCCGGCCGAGCCGCCTGCCCCGCCCTCCGAGGCACCGAAGCCGCCTTCCAGTGAGCCGCCGAAGCCGCCTCGCTCGCAGGACAGCTCCCTCGCCGGTCAGGTCATCGATCTCGTCAACTCCGAGCGCGCCGACGCGGGCTGCTCCCCGGTGAGCAACGAGTCGCATCTCGCCGCCGCGGCGCAGGGGCACAGCGACGACATGTCCGAGCGGAACTACTTCTCGCACACCACCCCGGAGGGCGTGACCTTCGACCAGCGCATCCGGGCCGCCGGCTACGACAAGCCCGGCGCCGAGAACATCGCCAAGGGCCAGTCGACGGCCGCGAAGGTGATGGAAGCGTGGATGAACTCCGAGGGTCACCGCGCCAACATCCTCAACTGCAAGCTGAAGAAGATCGGCGTCGGCGTGAACACCAAGGGCATGTACTGGACGCAGAACTTCGGCTACTGACCCTTGTCCCATCGCTGCGCGATGTCGCCGTAGCGGGCCAGTACCGCCGCGCGCAGCTCGGGATCCGTACGCGGGACCGGTTCGATGAACACCTCGGTGACATCGCCGAAGGCCGCCGTCAGCTCGGTCGCCAGCCGGACGCAGGCGCGTTCGAGGTCGGCCGCGCCGAGTGCGTCGTCGAAGTCGACACGGGCGCAGACGAGCACCTGATCGGTGCCCATCAGCATGGTCTGCAGATCGACGACGGCCTCGATCTCGGGCGCGGCCACCAGGTGATCCCGGAGCCCGCGCACCAGCCGCGGATCGGCCTGCCTGCCGATCAGCAGGCCGCGGTTGGTGCGTCCGAGCACATAGGCGACGAGCGCCAGCAGCACGCCGATCGCGATCGACGCCGCGCCGTCCCAGACGTGCGAGCCGGTCAGCTGGTGCAGGCCGATGCCGGCGAAGGCGAGCAGCAGCCCGATCAACGCGGCCGAGTCCTCGAACAGCACGGTCTTCGGCGCCGGGTCGTCGATCATCCGCAGGTAGACGGACACCTTCTGACCCGCTTCGGCGGCATCACGCCGCACCTGCCGCACGGCCTGGACCCACGAGACGGACTCGAGGACGAAGGCGATCGCGAGGACGATGTAGCCGACGATCGGATCGGTCTGGTCGGTCTCCTCACCGAACACCGTCGAGAAGCCTTCGTACAACGCGAACATCGCCCCGGAGGCGAAGATCGACACCGCCGCGAGCAGCGACCAGAAGTACCGTTCCTTGCCGTAGCCGAACGGGTGGACGCGGTCGGCGGGGCGGTCCGAGCGTTTCAGCGCGGTCAGCAGGAGGACCTCGGTGATCGTGTCGGCCACCGAATGCGCTGCTTCCGAGAGCATCGCGCCGGAGCCGGTGATGATCCCGGCGATCAGTTTCAGCACCGCGATGGCGAGGTTGACCCCGCCCGCCAGCACTACGGTCAGGGTGCTTTCGCCACCGGATTCTTCACTCACCTTGCGTAGCGTAGTGCGAGTGCGGCGATCTCACAGACGACGCAAACCCTGCAGGACGCGTTCCATCAAGGCGAGTGCCGGATGACCGTCGAATTCAGCCTGCGTTTCATGAACGGTGACCAAACCGAGTTCGGCCATATCACCCAAAAGGACCTTTGCAACGCCGAGTGGAACGCTTAAGGACGCGGCCACTTCGGCGACCGAAGTCGGACGACGGCACAGTGACCGGACCGAATGGAATTCGACGCTGAACCCCGGCGCGTTCCAGGGGGCGTCCGTCCGGACGGAAATCATCGCTTCGATGGCGAAGTTCCGCTTGGACTGGGTGCGTCCGCCCGTGCGGACGTACGGGCGGACGCGCGTGCGTTGCTGCTGCTGTCGCGGGGGCCGCCGGGCGGCCGGGATACTGGGGATGGTCGCCTCCTGCGCCATCCGGGCGAGTGCCGCGGTCGACGGCAGGCGGCTGAGCGGACGAGGGGCCGACGATCCCGGCATCGCGAGGCGGTGTTCCCTGCCCGGACGGAGTTCGTGACGGTTGCCCATTGATTTCCTCGCCCCATTTCTGCGTCGCCGAAAGGAACCTCGCGGACGACAACGGCAACGAGGAAACGCCAGCTTATCGTCGCGGTGTACCGCCGAACGGGTAAGGGAACGGAATGGTCTGGTCCAGATAAAACACGAGGGGACATTCTCTCGCATTATGTGCGAGAAAATGTCCCCTCGGGCCTTGACGTGCTACTTGTCTTCCTCGGGCAGTGGCGTGCCGGTGGCCGTTTCGTCGGTGGGCGTGTCGGCCTTTCCGTCGAGTTCGGCATCCGAGACGCCGTCCAGCGACGGGGCGCCCGACGGCACCAGCTGCGGCTCCGGCTTGCGCTTGACCGCGGTCAGCAGCAGCTGGGCGACGTCGACGACCTCGACCTTCTCGCTCGCCTGACCGTCGCTCTGGCGCGCTGTCACGCCGTCGGTGAGCATCACGCGGCAGAACGGGCAACCGGTCGCGATCTTCGACGGCGCGGTGCCGAGCGCCTCGTCCACGCGTTCGACGTTGATCCGCTTGCCGATCTTCTCTTCCATCCACATCCGCGCGCCGCCCGCGCCACAGCACATCGAGCGGTCACCGTGTCGCGGCATCTCCCGCAGCTGCGCGCCCGAAGCGCCGACGAGCTCACGCGGAGCGTCGTAGACCTTGTTGTGGCGGCCCAGGTAGCAGGGGTCGTGGTAGGTGACGTCCTCGGCGACCGGGGCGACCGGGGTCAGGTGCTTCTCCCGCACCAGGCGGTTGAGCAGCTGCGTGTGGTGCACGACGTCGAACTGGCCGCCCAGTTCCGGATACTCGTTCGCGAGCGTGTTGAAGCAGTGGGCACAGGTGACGACCACCTTGCGCTCCTTGCGTTCGCGGCCCTCGAACACCGAGTTCAGGATCTCGACGTTCTGCTGCGCGAGCATCTGGAACAGGAACTCGTTACCCGCGCGGCGGGCCGGGTCACCCGTGCAGGACTCCTCGGAGCCGAGCACCGTGTACTTCACGCCCGCGATGTGCAGCAGTTCGGCGACGGCGCGTGTGGTCTTCTTCGCGCGGTCCTCGAACGCGCCGGCACAGCCGACCCAGAAGAGGTATTCGGTGTCGCCGAGGTCGCCGTCGAACACCGGCACCTCGAAGTCGAGCTCCTCGGTCCAGGCGAGCCGGTCCTTGGCGTTCTGGCCCCACGGGTTGCCCTTGTTCTCCAGGTTCTTGAACATCCCGTTGAGCTCGCTGGGGAACGAGGACTCGATCATCACCTGGTAGCGGCGCATGTCGACGATGTGGTCGACGTGCTCGATGTCCACCGGGCACTGCTCGACGCAGGCGCCGCAGGAGGTGCAGGACCACAGCACGTCGGGGTCGATGACACCGCCGTCGTCGCCGATGAGGGCCTTCTGGGACTCCGCGATGGCGAGGACGTCGATGCCCGCGTACATGTTGTCGCCCGACAAGCCGACCTCGTCACCGGCCATGTCGCGCTTGCCGCCCGCCAGCAGGTACGGCGCCTTCGCGTAGGCGTGGTCGCGAAGCTGGGTGATGAGCAGCTTCGGCGAAAGCGGCTTACCGGTGTTCCACGCGGGGCACTGCGACTGGCAGCGGCCGCATTCCGTGCAGGTCGAGAAGTCGAGCCAGCCCTTCCAGGTGAAGTCCTCGATCTTGCCGACGCCGAAGGTGTCTTCGTCCGGGTCTGCCTCTTCGAGGTCGAGCACCTTGCCGTTGCTCATCATCGGCTTGAGCGCGCCCAGTGCGACGCCTCCGTCGGCCTCGCGCTTGAAGTAGATGTTGAAGAAGGCGCTGAAGCGGTGCCAGGCGATGCCCATGGTCATCGTGCGCGCGATGACGAACAGCCAGATCGTGGCGCTCATCAGCTTGACGAACGCGAACACCGACACCAGGTTCGGGCTGGCGGGCAGCAGCTCACCGATCGGATGCGAGACGAACGCGGCCCAGACCGGGGTCTCGTGGACGTTCAGCGCGGACTTCGCGGCGCGGACGCCGATGATGCCGATGCCCTCGATGAGCACGACGGCCTCGATGAAGTACGCCCACTTGAAGTTGGAGCCCTGGAAGCGGGACTGCCGGTCGGCGCGGCGCGGGTGGTTCTTCTGGCGGACCCAGATCAGCACCAGGATGCCGACGATGGTGCCGACCCCGAGCAGCTCCATGAGCAGCTGGAAGACCGACCAGTCGTCGAGGATGGGCCAGCCCCAGGTGGGAACGAACACCTCGCCGTACGCCTCGAACAGGGCGAGCGACCCGATCAGGAAGCCCCACATGACCAGCCAGTGCGCCGGGCCGACGCTCTTGACCTTGTTCATGCGGGTGTGCGCGGCGAATTCCTTGATCAAGGTCTTCATCCGCGGCATGAACGGCCCGTTGCGGGTCGAGTCCGGCTGACCGAGGCGGATCACCCGCACGAAGCGGGCGATGGTCGCGAAGAACATTCCCCAGGCGACGACGCCGAGCAGGACCGCGATCCCGCCGAGCGTCAGCTGTACAGCGCCCATCGTCGGGTGCCTTTCGTCCGAGTGAAGCGGTGTGGTGGTTCGGGCAGACTAATGCTTCTTACTGATGGGTAACCCACTGACCGCGCCCAAGTCCCACCGATGTGGTGTACACCTCTCTTTGTTTTAAGACGATCGTCCAGGTAGTTTTTGTCATATGGGTGCGTACCTTCTTCTCGCTTTGGCCATCGCCGCGGAGGTATCCGCGACGGTGTCGTTGAAACTCTCCGAAGGCTTCAGCAAGGTGGGCCCGTCGATCGTCGTGGTGGCCGGATACGCCATCGCGTTCGTCGCCCTCGCGTACGTTCTGAAGGCCGGCGTGCCGGTGAGCGTCGCTTACGCGATCTGGGCCGCGGCCGGTGTCGCGCTGGTGGCGGCCGTCGGCATCGTGTTCTTCAAGGAGCCGGTCAACCTCGCGGTGATCAGCGGGCTGGTACTGGTGATCGGCGGCGTCGTGTTGATCGAGGCAGGGAGCGCGCACTAAGTGAAGATCCAGGTCGACGGCCGGAAGGCGCGGGGCGAGAAGCGGCGCGAGGAGATCATCGCGGCCGCTCTGCGGGTGATCGAGCGGGACGGCGTCGCCGGGGTCACCCACCGGACGGTCGCCGCCGAGGCGGGCGTGCCGACAGCTTCGACGACGTATCACTTCTCCAGCCTCGACGACCTCCTGATCGCGACCCTCATCTCGTGCGCGAGGGATATGGCGACCGAGGTCTACTGGATGATCGACAGGGCCCGTTCCCGCGGCAGCCGCGGTGCCGAAGAGGTCGCCGGGCTGCTCGCCCAGGCGCTCGGCCCGCGCCGGGGCCGGACGATGGCGGAGTACGAGCTGTACCTGCTGGCCGCGCGGAAACCCGAACTGCGGCCCGCCGCGCGGCGCTGGCTGGACGTGCTGACCTCGATGGTCCGGCACGACGACGAGGTCGCGTTCCGGGTTTTCCTCGCCGGGATCGACGGCCTGCTGATCCAGGGCCTGATCGACGACGAGCCACCGTCCGCGGAGGAGCTGCGGCCGGTGGTGGATTACCTGCTGAAACCGCGTTGACCCGCCGGGTAACTTTCGGCTCATGAGGACTGTCGGCGCTTACGAACTGGATGACGACCCGGCACGGGTGGACCTCGACGCGGTGTGGAAGTTCCTCTCCACCGGCGCCTACTGGGGCAAGTGGCGCGATCGGGAGATGGTCGAGAAGGTCGTCAGGAACGCGTGGCGCGTCGTGGGCGCGTACGAGATTTCGAGTGGCCGTCTGGTCGGGTTCGCGCGGGCGTTCTCCGACACCATCGGCAGCGCCTACCTCGCGGACGTGTTCGTCGTCGAGGACGCGCGCGGTGCCGGGCTCGGCAAGGAGCTGGTGCGGGAGATGGTCGACAACGGGCCGGGTGCGGAGTTCCGGTGGATGCTGCACACCGCCGACGCGCACGAGCTGTACCGCCCGTTCGGCTTCGGGGATCCGGCGGACGGCCAGTACATGGAGCGGCCTCGGCCCGGTGGGCGGGTCTAGCGCGCTCGTGGGTGCCGGAGTGTCATAAGGGGTCCCCATAGGACGAATTTCGTCCTATGGGGACCCCTCATGACACTTGACCGGAAGAGCCCCCTCAGCCCTTGTTCTCGTGCAGGGCCGTAAGGGTCGCCCGCGCGATCGCGTGGCTGAAGAGGTTGAAGCCCAGGAAGGCAGGCGTAGCGTCTTCGCCGACTTCCAGCTTCTCGACGTCGACGGCGTGCACCGCGAAGATGTACCGGTGCGGTCCGTGTCCGGGCGGCGGGGCGGCCCCGAGGAACTGCTTCACGCCGCCGTCCCCCTTCAGGGTGATGGCGCCCTTCGGCAGGCCGGACCCGGCTTCGTCGCCGGCGTTCGCCGCGAGCGCTGTCACCGAGGCGGGGATGTTGAACACCGCCCAGTGCCAGAACCCGCTCGCCGTCGGGGCGTCCGGGTCGTAGCAGGTCACGGCGAAACTCTTGGTCTCCGCGGGGAAGCCCTCCCAGGACAGCTGCGGGGAGCGGTCCTCGCCGCCCGCGCCGAAGATCCCGGACAGCTGCGGCGTCGGCAGGAAGCCGCCTTCCTCGATGTCGTTGCTGCTCAAGGTGAAGGCAGGCAGATCGGGCAGGAAGTCGTACGGATCGGGTGCCTGCGGCATGCGTCCTCCTGATCGTGGAACCGATGACCCCGCCAGGTTATGACCCCGAGGACCCCGGTGCGGGATCAGGGACGAATCCGGGGGTTACCCCTATGTCCATCCCGGCGCGCGGGCCTTAGCGTCGAGACACACGAAAACCTGCTCTGGAGGGACTCAAGACCATGGCGCGCCCACTCCTCGCAATCGGAGGCATCGCCTTGATCGGCGTCGGTGTCCTCACCGGCCTCGGCTGGTGGTGGCCGTCCGACGCGGAGGCGACCGCCGAGCTGACCCAGTCGATCAAGAGTGTCCGCGTCGAGAATGACGAGGGCGCCGTGAAGATCACCACGGGTTCCGGTCCGGCGAAGGTCCACCAGGAGTTTTCATACCGCTGGAACAAGCCCGGTGACGCTTACCGCATGGACGGCGACGTCCTGGTCCTCGCCGGCTGTGGCACCAGCTGCGAGGTCGACTACGACGTGGTCGTCCCGGCGGGCATCCCGGTCACCGGAAAGGTCGACTCGGGCGCGGTGGAGATCGCCGGGATGTCCACTGTGGACATAACGGTCGATTCCGGGCGCGTCGAGGTCCGCGACGTCCCCGGCACGGTGAAGGTCAAGGCCGGCTCCGGTCGCGTCGAACTCAAGAACATCGGGCAGGACGTCGATGTCCACGCGAGTTCCGGGGCCATCAAGGGGGAACGGCTCGGCGGCAACGTCGAAGCGCGTGCCAACAGCGGCCGCATCGAACTCGAACTGATCAAGGGCTCCGACGTCACGGCCCGGAGCGACAGCGGTTCGATCGAGGTCACCGTGCCCTCGGGCGACTACAACGTCACCGGCACCACCGACAGCGGCCACCGCGAAATCGGCGTGAACCAGTCCGGTTCGGCTCCGCACAAGCTCGATCTCAACACCGACAGCGGAAGCGTCAAGGTCAACGCGGCCTGACGGACTTTATCGGGGGAAACACTTTCTCATGGGGAACAAGGAGAAGCGCGTCCTCGGCGCGCTCGCACTCGGCGCGCTGACGGCCTTCGGGATCGTCGGCTGCACAACCGAAAACCGCGAGACGCTGAGCGACGGCACACCCGTCACCGAGCAGATCACCGCGATCCGGGTCGACGTCCCGGTCGGCGGGGTCACGCTCCGGGTCGAGGACGGCGCACCGGTCTCGCTGCACCGCCAGGTCACCTACACCGGACGTCATCCCGGCAAGACGTACAGCGTCGAGAACGGCACGCTGGTACTCGGCGGCTGTAGCCAGTGCGGCGTGGACTACGAGGTCGTGGTCCCGCGTGAGCTGGCGATCTCCGGCGGGATCGGCACCGGGAAGATCACGCTCACCCGCGCGGCGTCGGTCGATCTGCACGGCGACGTCGGGGATCTCAAGGTACTGAGTTCCTCCGGGCCGGTGAACCTGCGCACCGGCACCGGCGACATCGAGGTCGGGCTCGCCAAACCCGGCGCGGTCACCGCGAACGCCGAGGTCGGCAAGATCACCGTCACCGTCCCGGACGGCGCGTACCAGGTCCGCGCGAAGTCGGAGGTCGGCGGCGTCGAGACCGGCGGCGTACGGCAGGACCAGGCGTCGCCGAACGTCCTGGACCTGACCGCGGGCACCGGCAAGGTCACGGTGAAGACCGCATGAAGACGCTCGCCGCGCTCACGGCGCTGACCCTGCTGCCGCTTTCCGCGATGCCCGCGTCCGCCGCGCCCGGGATCGACTGGAAACCTTGCGCGACCGAGTACGCGCCGACGCTGGAATGCGCGAAGCTCCAGGTGAGCGGCGTCTTCTCGATCGCGCTGGCGAAACTGCCCGCGACCGATCCCGCGCGCCGCGTCGGCTCCCTGCTGACGAACCCGGGCGGGCCGGGCGGCTCCGGGGTCACCGTCCTCAAGTACGGCGGTCAGGGGTTCGCGCTGGACAAGCCGGAAATGGCCGAGGTCCGGCAGCGGTTCGACGTCATCGGCTTCGACCCACGGGGTGTCGGGGCGAGCACCCCCGCGATCACCTGTGGTCCGGATCTGCACGACCCCGCGGTCAGCCGGTTCCCGAAGAGCCGTGCCGACTACGAAAAGCTCATCGCGCACAACCGCGTTTCCGGTGCCGAGTGTCTCAAGAGGACAGGACCGGGTTTGACCCATGTGGACACCTGGAGCGCCGCCGACGACATCGAGTCGATCCGGATCGCGCTGGGCGAGCCGAAGGTGAACTGGCTCGGCGTCTCCTACGGTTCCGAACTCGGCGCCGCCTACGCGGAGAAGTATCCGAAGCGGATCCGGGCGATGGTGCTCGACGGGGCCGTCGACCACTCCCGGCCGACGCGGCAGGCGGTCCTCGACGAGGCCATCGCGACCGAAGGCGCGCTCAACGACTTCGCGAAGTGGTGCACGACTTCGGACGAGTGCGTGCTTCGCGGCAAGGACGTCATCGCGACCTACGACGCCCTCATGCGGACGCCCGGCGGTGTCCCGTCGAAGCAACTCGGGCGGAACGTGACCGCCGAGGAGATGGCGTCGGGCCTGTACGGCTCGATCATCCTGCCGATGTTCTGGCCGGACTTGGCGAAGGCGGTCGAAGCCGCGAGGGCGGGGAACGCGGACGGGCTGCTGCCCTACGCGCAGCTGGACCCGTCGTACGGCGCGTACCGCGCGATCGGCTGCCACGACTTCGGCTCGCCCTTCACCTCCTACGCCGACATGAAGGCGATGCAGGGGCTGGTGAAGGCCCTCGCGCCGCACAGCTGGCGCTACTCCGAGTTCTGGGACATGGCGAGCGGCTGCGCGGGCTGGCCGGTGGCCTCCGCGTACCTGCCGCGGCCACAGCACGTGCGGGGCGCGGCGCCGATCCTCGTGGTCGGCGGCGAACACGATCCGGCGACGCCGCTGGTGTGGGCGAAGGGGCTCGCGCGGAACATCGAGAACTCGATGTTGCTGGTCGACGCCGGATACGGGCACACGGGGCTGCTCAACTCGGGCTGCGTGCGCACCGAAGAGGTGAAGTACCTGGTGAGCGGGGTCACACCGGCTCCGGGCACGGTCTGCCGGTAGGCCGGGAACAAGACGCCCGGGTCGCTCGTTGAGCCGGGTACAAGGTTGAGTGCAGGCGGCTCAAGTCCAGCTTGACGGAAGCCGCACCATCCCGATAGAACTTGCGTGGCGCCCACTCAAGGTGGGCGTGAACGTGCAGGTCACGAATAGCAGGAGGAACACACCATGGCGCGAGCGGTCGGCATCGACCTCGGCACGACCAACTCGGTCGTCGCTGTCCTTGAGGGCGGCGAGCCGACGGTCATCGCCAACTCGGAAGGTTCACGCACCACCCCGTCCATCGTCGCCTTCGCCAAGAACGGCGAAGTGCTGACAGGTCAGCCGGCGAAGAACCAGGCCGTGACGAACGTCGACCGGACCATCCGGTCGGTCAAGCGGCACATCGGTACCGACTGGAAGACCGAGATCGACGGCAAGGCCTACACCTCGCAGGAGATCAGCGCCCGGGTGCTGATGAAGCTCAAGCGCGACGCCGAGGCGTACCTGGGCGAGACCATCACCGACGCGGTCATCACCGTCCCGGCCTACTTCGAGGACGCGCAGCGGCAGGCCACCAAGGAGGCCGGGCAGATCGCCGGCCTGAACGTGCTCCGCATCGTCAACGAGCCCACCGCGGCGGCGCTGGCGTACGGCCTCGACAAGGGCGAGAAGGAACAGACCATCCTGGTCTTCGACCTCGGTGGCGGTACGTTCGACGTCTCGCTGCTGGAGATCGGCGAGGGCGTCGTCGAGGTCCGCGCGACCTCCGGTGACAACCACCTCGGTGGTGACGACTGGGACGAGCGCATCGTCACCTGGCTGGTCGACAAGTTCAAGTCGTCCAGCGGCATCGACCTGACCAAGGACAAGATGGCGCTCCAGCGCATCCGCGAGGCGGCGGAGAAGGCGAAGATCGAGCTGTCCAGCTCGAACTCCGCCAGCATCAACCTGCCGTACATCACCGTGGACGCGGACAAGAACCCGCTGTTCCTCGACGAGCAGCTCTCCCGCGCCGAGTTCCAGAAGATCACCTCGGACCTGCTGGACCGCACCAAGGCGCCGTTCAACAACGTCATCCGGGACGCCGGGATCGCCGTCGGCGACATCGACCACGTCGTGCTCGTCGGTGGTTCCACCCGGATGCCCGCCGTCGCCGAACTGGTCAAGGAGCTGACCGGCGGCCGCGAGCCGAACAAGGGCGTGAACCCGGACGAGGTCGTCGCGGTCGGCGCGGCGCTGCAGGCCGGTGTGCTCAAGGGTGAGGTCAAGGACGTCCTGCTGCTCGACGTGACCCCGCTTTCGCTGGGCATCGAGACCAAGGGCGGCGTGTTCACCAAGCTCATCGAGCGCAACACCACGATCCCGACCAAGCGTTCGGAGATCTTCTCCACCGCGGACGACAACCAGCCGTCGGTGCAGATCCAGGTGTTCCAGGGTGAGCGCGAGATCGCGGCGCACAACAAGAAGCTCGGCATGTTCGAGCTGACCGGCCTGCCGCCCGCCCCGCGTGGCGTGCCGCAGATCGAGGTCACCTTCGACATCGACGCCAACGGCATCGTGCACGTGACCGCGAAGGACCTCGGCACGAACAAGGAGCAGTCGATGACGATCACCGGTGGCTCCGCGCTGCCGAAGGACGACATCGAGCGCATGGTCAAGGACGCCGAGGCGCACGCCGAGGAGGACAAGAAGCGTCGCGAGGAAGCGGAGACCCGCAACCAGGCCGAGACGCTCGTCTACCAGACCGAGAAGTTCGTCAAGGACAACGAGGACAAGCTGCCCGACGAGCTCAAGGGCAAGGTGAAGACCGCGATCGACGAGGCCAACGAGGCGCTCAAGGGCACCGACTCGGCGAAGATCCGTGAGTCCATCGAGAAGCTGAACACCGCTTCGCAGGAACTCGGCACCGCGCTCTACGCCAACGCGGCCGGGAACGCCGCCGACGGTGCCGCCGCCGGTGAAGGCGCCACCGGTGCCGGTGCCGGTGCCGGTTCGCAGGCCAAGGCCGACGACGTGGTCGACGCCGAGATCGTCGAAGAGGACGAGAAGGACAAGAAGTGACCGAACGCTACGACGAAACCGAGGGCCGGGGCCCGGACGAACCGGTGGTCGTGCGGGACCGTCGGCGGATCGATCCGCTGACCGGTGAGGTCCGCCAGGCCGCCCCGGCGTCCGAGCCCCAGGACGGCCCGAAGCACGCCGCTCCGACCGAGGAGCCCGCGGCGCCCGAAGCGGCGCACGCGGGCCCCGGCCTCGGGGACTCCATTGTGGACGATTCGGTATCGGTGGCCACCGGTCTGGAGAAGGAGCTGGCGGAACGCACCGCGGACCTTCAGCGGCTCCAGGCGGAGTACGCCAACTACCGCAAGCGGGTCGACCGTGACCGCGAGCAGGTCGTCGCCGGCGCGAAGGCGTCGGTCGTCGGCGACCTGCTCCCGCTGCTCGACGACCTCGAGCGTGCGGAGCAGCACGGCGATCTGACGGGTGCCTTCAAGGCGGTCGGCGAGAAGCTGGTCGCCAGCCTGCAGCGGTCGGGACTCGAGCCGTTCGGCGCCGAGGGCGAAGCCTTCGACCCGAGCGTGCACGAAGCCGTCCAGCACAGCACCTCGCCGGACGTCGCGGGCCCGACGGTCACCACGGTCATGCGCCGCGGTTACCGCTTCGGCGAGCGCGTGCTCCGTGCCGCGCTGGTCGGGGTCACCGATCACGAACCGGGTGCGGCCCCCGCGGCCGCCCCCGCACCGGAGGCGCAGGCCACCCCGGTGGACCCGCCCGTCGGCGGCGAACTGCCGCTCGAGGGCGAACTTTTCGATGAGAACAACCGCTGATCGGCGAAACGGCGTGAAAGGAGGAGACGTTCGGTGAGTGCACGAGAATGGATCGGTAAGGACTTCTACCGTGAGCTGGGCGTCTCCTCCGATGCCACCCCGGACGAGATCAAGAAGGCCTATCGCAAGCTGGCCAAGGAGAACCACCCCGACGCCAACGCGGGCAACGCGGAGGCGGAGAAGAAGTTCAAGGCGGTCTCCGAGGCCTACGGCGTGCTTTCCGATACGTCCAAGCGCAAGGAGTACGACGAGGCCCGGCGTCTCTTCGGCTCCGGCGGTCCCGGCGGCTTCGGCTTCCCGGGTGGCGGCGGTGGCGCCGGCGGCTTCGACGTCGGCGACATCTTCGGCCAGGCCGGTCAGCAGCAGGGCGGCTTCGGCGGGCTCGGCGACATCCTCGGCGGCCTCTTCGGCCGTCGCGGCGCCGCCGGTGCCACGGCGAACCGGCCGCAGCGCGGCACGGACGTGGAGACCGACGTCCGGATCGACTTCACCGAGGCGGTCAAGGGCGCGACCCTGCCGCTGCGGCTGTCGAGCCCGGCGACGTGTTCCACCTGCGGCGGGAACGGCGCGAAACCGGGGACTTCCCCGCGGACGTGTTCGACCTGTCAGGGCAGCGGGCTGGTCAGCCGGAGCCAGGGCGCGTTCGCGTTCTCCGAGCCGTGCCGCGACTGCCGCGGCCGCGGCTCGATCATCGACGAGCCCTGCCCGGAATGCGCGGGCGAGGGCGTCAGCACCCGCACCCGCACGCTGACCGTGCGGATCCCGCCGGGCGTCGCCGACGACCAGCGGATCCGGCTCGCCGGCCAGGGTGAACCGGGCCGCGGGGGCGCGCAGCCGGGCGATCTGTACGTCCGCGTGCACGTCGCACCGCATCCGATCTTCGGGCGGCAGAACCTCGACCTGACGATCACCGTGCCGGTGTCGTTCACGGAACTGGCCCTCGGCGGCACGATCACCGTGCCGACCCTCGAAGGCAAGGTTTCGCTGAAGGTGCCGCAGGGCACGGCGAGTGGTCGCGTACTTCGCGTGCGCGGCAAGGGAATCGCGAAACGGGACGGCGCGCAGGGCGATCTGCTGGTCACCCTGCAGGCGGCCATTCCGTCCAAATTGGACGACAAGGCCCGTGAGGCCCTGGAGGCCTACGCGGACGCCATGGCCGAACACGACCCGCGACCGGAGATCACCGAACTTCTCGAAGGCAGGTGAGCAGGATGTTCGGCGGGCTGCCGCACGGTGCGGACGAAGACACCCCGGTGTTCGTCATCTCGGTGGCGGCGCAGCTTTCCGGCCTGCACGCGCAGACCCTCCGGTCCTACGACCGGCAGGGTCTCGTGTCGCCGGGCCGGACCTCCGGTGGCGGACGGCGCTACTCCATGCGGGACATCGCGTTGCTGCGCGAAGTGCAGCGACTGTCCCAAGAGGACGGTGTCAACCTCGCGGGCATCAAGCGGATCATCGAGCTGGAGAACCAGGTCGACGCGCTGCGGGACCGGATCGCCGAACTGACCGAGGAACTCGCGGCCGCGTACACCGCCGCCGAACAGACGGCCGCGGCCGTGCACGCCTCCTACCGCAAGGACCTCGTGCCCCTGCGGCAGCAGACCGCGCTGGTGGTCTGGAAGCCCAAACCACGCCTCCGCTGACCTCGCGAGAGTGTCATAAGGGGTCCCCATGGGACGAAATTTGTCCTATGGGGACCCCTCATGACACCACCACGGGAGGGGCTACTGGCCAGGGACCAGGGTCCGCAGCTGCTGGACCTCACCGGTGCGTGAGTCCATGATCCGCTGAGCCAGCGCCTTCGATTCCGGGTTCTTGCCGTCCTTCAGCTCGGTCCGCGCGAGCGCGACGCCGTTGTGCTGGTGCGCGACGAGGATGTCCACGAAGTCCAGGGTGAACTCCTTGCCGTCCTTTTTGGACAGCGCTTCGAGCAGACCCTTGTCCGTGAGCCCGTCGCCACCGTGGTGGTGATGCGCGTGCGGATCCATCGAGCCCGTCTCGGGTTTACCCCAGGACTTCAGCCAGTTCCGCATGTCGGAGCTCTCGGTCTGCTGCGTCGCCTCGATGGCGGCGGAGAGGTCCTTCAGCGGCTGTAGCTGCCCCTGTTTCGTGTGCACCAGCTTGACGATCTCGATGCCCTGACTGTTGTGGGCGATCATCATCTGCAGGAACATCACGTCGGCGTCGTTGTACTCCGCGGACGCCGGGGCGCCCGCCGCCGATTGGGGGACCGGGGAGAGCGGGGCACCGGCGGTGGTGGGTGAGCCATCACCGGTCCCGCAGCCCGCGAGGGCCACGAGACCGGCGACGAGAACGAGGGCGAGCTTCACTGACGCGTCCACAACGCCGGGGTGTTCGGCGGTTCCCAGCCCTGGATCGCGGTATGCGCCAGCTGGCAGCGGTAGCTCGCGCCGCCGTAGGTCACCGTGTCGCCGACCGCGTAGGCCGTCCCGGCCGCCCAGGTGCCGCCCGCGGGCGGAGTGCTGGTGGTGGGCGTGGTGGTGCTGGTCGGGGGATTCGACGTGGTGGGCGGGTTGCTGGTGGTGGGCGGGTTGCCGCCGCCGATCTGCAGGTCGATGCAGCTGTAGAAGGCCATCGGCGTATCCGCGATGTTCCAGATGGCCAGCACCTTCTGGCGGCCGCTGAAACCACTCAGGTTCACCGTGTGCGACGTCGGGTCCTTCGGCGCGGAGTTGTTGCCGCTGATGTCGGCGATCTTGGTGCCGCCGATGTAGTACTCGTAGTTCGTGGTCCGGTGGTAGGCGGTGAACTTCCAGTTGAAGGTCACGCTGTTGCCGACCGACGCGGCGGGCCACGACTTCGATTCGTCGTTGAGCTGCGCGAACTGCGGAAGTCCGCCGTTGCAGCTGCGGAGCCCCTTGGGGCCTTCGACGCTCTGCGGTTCGTAGACGATGCTGCCGCATCCGGACACCTTGCCCTGAGCGCAGTTCGCCTGACGGCTGGGCGGCGAAAGCACGTAGCCGTGCGCGCTGGCCACCTGCGGGATGGCCACGATGGCGATCGGGGCGAGAACCGCACCGGCGGCGGCTGCCATGAGCTTACGTTTGACGGTCATGCCGGCTCCTGGGATGGAACGACGGTGTTCCCGTGAGGGGGAGCAATGTGGTCTAGACCATAAATCCGTCGGTGACCAGCGGTCAATGATTCACCGGCCTACTGGTGCGTTGAGCCCAGGTGGAACAGCCGATCGGCCTAATACGAACGGTTCGCCGGCTCAGTCCAGGGTGAAGGGGTCGTACTTGATGCGCGCCAGGTCCGTCCCGCCGGCGAGCAGTTTCGCGATCGTCGCGCGGATCATCGACGGCGACCCGGCGACGTAGACGTCGCGCTCCTTCCAGTCGCCGCGCTGCGTGACCGCCATGGCCAGCGTGCCGCGGTCGCCTCCGGCGATGGTCCCTTCCTCGGTCACCGGGGTCACCGTGAGCCAAGGGCAGGTGACGGTCAGCCCGCGGAGGTCGTCGAGGGCGTACAGGTCTTCCGGCTTCCGGCCGCCGAAGAACAGGTGCACCGGCGGGTTGTGCCGCCAGCGCGACATGTCGTCGATCAGCGCGAGCAGCGGGGCGACCCCGGTACCGCCGCCGATCATCAGCAGGGGACGGCTTTCCGTGTGGAGGACCGAAAGCGCGCCGAGCGACGGGCCGAGGCGCCAGACGTCGCCGACCCGGGTGTGGTGGACGATCGCGCGCGAGACCCAGCCGCCGCGCACGGCGTGCACGTGGAACTCGATCGTCCCGTCGTCGTGCGGCGCGTTCGCGGGCGAGAAGTACCGCCACATCCGGGGCCGCTGCGGGACCTCGACGCTGACGTAGCCACCGGCCCGGTACGGGAGCGGCTGATCGGTGCGCACCCTGATGACGGCGACGTCGCGGGAGACCCGGCGGTGTTCGATCACCGTCGCCTTCCACCACGCCGGCCCGATCTCCTTGCCCGCGGCCTCACGCATGCTCTTGGAAATGACGCCGTACGCGGTGACCCAGGCGTCTTCGACCTCGGGCGTCCAGTCGTCCTTCAAGAACCGTTTCAGCGCGGCGATCAGTGCGACGCCGACGGCGTCGTAATGGCGGCCGAGGACGTCGAACTTCCGGTGATCCCGGCCGAGCTGGCCGAGGAATGTGGTCAGTTCATCGGGCCGGTCGACCATCTGTACGACGTAGACGAGGGCGCGCAGCAATCGGTTTCTCTGGGTGGCCATGTTGATCGGGAACAATGCCCTGGCATCCGGCGAAACCGAGAAGAGCACCCCGTAGAAGTACTGGGAAAGCTCCTCGGCTTTGGCTTCGACGGCGGCGAAACTCTCCCGGATGAGTTTGGCCATCTGGACCGTCTTGTCCGCCGCGGGTGCTTCGATCAAGGGCGGGACGGGAACCGGCGGCGAAGATCTCGACGAACCCGGTGATTGTTCGTACTTCACTGTTTCGGCAGTCATGGGTGAACGATTTTCTCCAGTTGGATCGGGCATATTCTCCAGACCCGATGTCATCGTGCTCGTGTTCCCCCGAAGGTTCTCGACTGTATGCCCGACCGTCGTAAAAGGATCCAAGAATCGTTGTTTCCCGCTCGAACGGAGCAAACGGTATACGCGCCGTAAACCTCGTCTGTCGCACGGTAAAGGTGATCATGCGACGCGGATTTCATTGTCCACCAGTGCTTTTCGCCAGGCCGACACGAAAACGTGATCCGCCGATCGGGTGGTGCTTCTCCGTGATTACCGAGTAGCGTAACGATACGCGGCTGTCCGCTGATCTCTATTGTGGAATCGCATTCGCGCGGCGGGAAAGGCTGTTAGTCGATGGTGAAGGGGTCGTACGCGATCTGGTCGAGCGCGCTGCCGGCGACCAGCATCCTGGACACCGTCGCCCGGATCATCGTGGGCGAGCCGGATACGAGGATGCGGTGGCCGGGCCAGGATCCGTACTTGGTAACGGCTTCCGCGAGCGTGCCCTGTTCGCAGCCGGGGGCTTCCTCACCGCGTTCGACCACCGGGGTGACGGTGAGCCACGGGTTCGTGGCGGCGAGGGCGCGCAACTCGTCGAGGTCGTAAAGGTCCTCACGCGACGGTCCACCGTAGAACAGCCAGACCTTCGGGTTCTCGCCCCACTGCGCGAGGTCGTCCAAAATGGCGCGCAGCGGCGCGATACCGGTACCGCCCGCGATCATCAGCACGTCGCGGCCGTCGGTCCGGTCGACCGAAAGCCTGCCGAGCGGCGGGCCGAGCCGCCAGACGTCGCCCGGCTGCGTGTGGCTCACGATGGCGCGGGACACCCAGCCGCCGTCGACGGCGCGCACGTGGAACTCGATGCCGCCGTCCTCACGCGGCGCGTTCGCCGGGGAGAGGTAGCGCCAGAGCCTCGGCCGCTGCGGCACTTCGACGCTCATGTACTGACCCGGCTGGTACGGCACCGGGAACTCGGGCTGGACGCGGACCAGGGCGAGGTCCCAGGTGAGCCGCCGGTGCTCCAGCACGGTGGCCGACCACGACGCCGGGTTCACGTCGGCCGCGGCGGCCTCCTGCATCGCGCGGGCGACGATGGTGAACGCCTCCGCCCAGGCCCGCTCGACCTCCGGTGTCCAGTCCGGACCGAGATGGTTCTTGAGAGAGGCGAGCAGTGCCGTGCCGACGGCTTCGTAATGCCGGGGGATGACGCCGAACTTGCGGTGGTCGCGGCCGAGCTGGGTCAGGAACGGCACCAGATCGTCCGGCCGGTCGACCATCTGGACGATGTGGACCAGCGCGCGCACCAGCCTGCCGCGCTGGACCTCCATGTTGATCGGGAAGAAGTCCCGGGTGGCAGGCGCGAGGGTGAACAGCATCCCGTAGAAGAACTGGGAGATCTCCGGGATGAACGGCTCCGACTTCGCCCAGGTGTCCCGGATGAGCCGCACCATCGCGGTGACCGCGGGCGGGGCTTCCCTCGGCGCCGAGGACCGGGGAACCGGGCTGACCGCGTCGGCTGTCACGGGCTGGGAGTCGCTGATCGGGTAGTGCATACCGGAAGGGGGATCCGCTGATTCACGAAAGGGTGACCACTGGAGAAGAATTCACGGATCATTCACCTCTCCGGTCAGTGGCTGTCCGCCGGTCTGGCTGCTTCCGGCTCGTCCGCGAGACTAGCTGCCGCGAGCCCTTTTGCCCGCATCGTTGCTCCGGACGGGTGTACTGGAATCCGGGCGGCAGTGGGCGATCTCACGAGGTAAATAGTTGCCTTACGCAAGCGTCGCCGAATAAAGTTGTATCGTACAAGTACCGAGGAGGCATCGATGAGCTCCGCCGACGACGCCAGGGTCGACCTGATGCGCGAGTTGAAGGCCGCCTCCCAGTTGCAGCACGCCTGGATCATGCAGGCGTGGCAGGACGACCCCGGTCTGCATCCGGCCGCCGCGATGCTGCTGTCCGACCTGGCGAAGCACGGCGAAGCGCGCCCGTCTGAACTGGCCAAACGGCGCTTTGTGGACCTTTCGGTGGTGAGCCGCCAGCTTTCCCAGCTGTCCGCGGCCGGGATGATCGACCGGCGTCCCGCGCCCGAGGACGGCCGCGCGTCGATCATCAGCCTCTCCGAGCGGGGGCGCGCGGAACTGGACCGCAGGCGGGCGGGATACCTGGACTTCATGGAGCGTGCGCTCGGTGACTGGACCGAGGAGAAGGTCGTCGACCTGACGACGCGGCTGGCCGAGATGAACAAGGACATCCGCGCCGTCCTGTCCGTGCGGACATGCGAGGTCTGACACCGCTCGTACCTACCCGCCGGTCTTGACTGAACGGACCCTTTCGTAGCGCTGTCCCCCCGGTAACGTCGGTGTTCGTGCGGAGCCGGGTCGCGTTGCTGGTCGCCTTGGGAATCGACAACTTCGGCTCGGGACTCTTCCTCCCGCTGGGCCTCGTCTTCGTCATCCGGGTGGTCGGTCTGCCCCTCGCTCAAGCGGGGGCGGCGGTCACTCTCGGTGCACTCGCCGGTCTGCTGGTCCCGGCGCTCGCGGGGCGGCTCGTCGATCTGTTCGGCCCCCGCACCGTGATGATCTGCTCCCATCTCCTGCAGGCCGCCGGGGCGGGCGCGTTCCTGCCGGCCGCCGGGTTCGCCGGGGTCGTCGGCGCTTCGGTCATGCTCGCGGCCGGACAGCAGCTGTTCTACAGCTCGCAGTTCTCGCTCATCGCCGACGTCGCGGGCGAAGGCCCGAAGGACCGGCCGTTCGCCGAAGCCGCGATGGTGCGCTCCGCGGGCTTCGGGCTGGGCGGGCTCGCGGCGGGTGGGCTGCTGGTCTGGATAGGACGCGAGGGCCTGTACGTCGCCGTGATCGTCGACGTCTTCACGTTCGTCGTCGCCGCGGCCATCCTCTCGACCCTGGTCCCGCCGGTCCCGCGGCAGGCGCGCCGGCTCTCCGGCCCCGCCGGGGTCTGGCGGAACCGCCCCTATCTCGCGCTGATCGTGTTCAGCGGGCTCTTCGCGCTCACCATGGACTTCTTCCTCATCGGGATGCCGGTGTACGTCTTCAACACGCTGCAGGGGCCTCGGTGGCTGCCCGGCGCGATCATCGCGCTGCTCACCGTCGTCACCAGTTTGGGTGGTGTCGTCGCGTTGCGGGTCACCCGCGGGATGACCCGGATCGCCGCGATGCGCGCGGGCTCGGCGTTGTTCGCGGTGTGGTGCCTGGCGTGCTTCGGTGTGGTGTTCGTGCCGAAGGTCTTCCAGCCGGTGTACCTGCTCGGCGCGACCCTCGTGCTGGCCGCGGGCGATCTCGCCTTCGGGCCGCGGTCCGGGGCGCTGGCCGAAGCGGCGGCGCCGCCGGAGGCGCGGGGACGGTATCTGGCGGCCTTCCAATACGCCTTCACCCTCGCCGCGGTGATCGCGCCGACCATCGTCGCGCTGTTCTCCGTGGCAGTCTGGATCCCGTGGGTGCTCGTGGCCGCGTGCGCCTGCGCGGCCGTCGTCGGCCTCGGCCGGGTGGGCCCCCGCCTGCCCGCGGAGGCCGTCTCGCCGACCGGAGGATGACGAATTCAGGGTTGAGCGGAACAGACTCAACTTTTCTGACGTTGTAGGAGTCGAGAAGAACTTCGCAGGACCTAGTACGAGGTGAGGGATGGACGCTTTCAACCCGACCACGAAGACCCAGCAGGCGATCTCGTCGGCGGCGCAGGCGGCCACGATGGCCGGCAATCCGCACGTCGCTGCCGCGCATCTGCTCGGCGCCCTGCTGGCGCAGGGTGAGGGGCTCACCGCGCCGCTGCTGACCGCGGTCGGGGCCGACCCCGAGCAGGTGCACAAGGAGCTGGAGCCGCTGATCGCGGCACTGCCGTCGGCGACCGGCGCCACCGTGTCGAGCCCGCAGTTCGACACGCACGCGGTCAAGGCGCTGACGCACGCGCAGAAGCTCGCGACCGAACTCGGCGACGAGTACGTCTCGACGGAGCATCTCCTCGTCGGCCTCGCCACCGAAGGCGGCCCGGTGGCCGACCTGCTCAAACGGCACGGCGCCACCCCCGACGCGCTGCGTGACGCGTTCGCCAAGGTCCGCGGCTCCGCGCGGATCACCAGCCCGGATCCGGAAAGCACGTTCAAGGCGCTGGAGAAGTACGGCGTCGACCTGACCGAACGGGCCCGCGCGGGCGAGCTGGACCCGGTGATCGGCCGCGACACCGAGATCCGCCGCGTGGTGCAGGTGCTCTCGCGCCGGACGAAGAACAACCCGGTGCTGATCGGCGAGCCCGGCGTCGGCAAGACCGCCATCGTCGAGGGGCTCGCCCAGCGCATCATCGCCGGAGACGTGCCCGAGTCCCTGCGCGGCAAGCGGGTCGTGGCGCTGGACCTCGGTTCGATGGTCGCGGGCGCCAAGTTCCGCGGCGAGTTCGAAGAGCGGCTGAAGGCCGTGCTCAAGGAGATCACCGACTCCGCGGGCGAGGTCGTCACCTTCATCGACGAACTGCACACCATCGTCGGCGCCGGCGCGACCGGCGAGGGCGCGATGGACGCGGGCAACATGATCAAGCCGATGCTCGCCCGCGGTGAGCTGCGGATGGTCGGCGCGACCACGCTCGACGAGTACCGCCAGCACATCGAGAAGGACGCCGCGCTGGAGCGGCGTTTCCAGCAGGTGCTGGTCGGCGAACCGTCCACAGAGGACACGATCGGCATCCTGCGCGGGCTCAAGGAGCGGTACGAGGTGCACCACGGGGTGCGCATCACCGACGCCGCGCTGGTCGCCGCCGCGACGCTGTCCGACCGCTACATCACCGCCCGGTTCCTGCCGGACAAGGCGATCGACCTGGTCGACGAGGCCGCGTCGAAGCTCCGGATGGAGATCGACTCGCGGCCGGTCGAGATCGACGAGGTCGAGCGTGCCGTGCGCCGGATGGAGATCGAGGAGATGGCTCTGTCCAAAGAGGACGACGCCGCCTCCAAGGAACGGCTCGCCGTGCTGCGCTCGGAACTGGCCGAGAAGCGGGAGACGCTGACGGCGCTGACAGCGCGCTGGCAGAACGAGAAGGGCTCGATCGAGCGCGTCCGCGAACTCAAGGGGCAGCTGGAGCAGCTGCGCGGCGAGTCCGAACGCGCCGAACGCGACGGCGACCTCGGCAAGGCCGCCGAACTCCGCTACGGCCGGATTCCCGCGCTGGAGAAGGAGTTCGAGGCCGCGACGGCCGCCAGCGAGGTCAGCCAGCAGAACGTCATGCTGAAGGAGGAGGTCGGCGCGGACGACGTCGCGGACGTGGTCAGCGCGTGGACCGGCATCCCGGCGGGACGGCTGCTGGAAGGCGAGACGGGCAAGCTGCTCCGGATGGAGGAGGAGCTCGGCAAGCGGGTCGTCGGGCAGAAGGAAGCCGTGCAGGTCGTCTCGGACGCGGTGCGCCGCACCCGGGCGGGCGTCGCGGACCCCGACCGGCCGACCGGTTCGTTCCTGTTCCTCGGCCCCACCGGTGTCGGCAAGACCGAGCTGGCGAAGGCGCTGGCGGAGTTCCTGTTCGACGACGAGCGCGCGATGCTGCGGATCGACATGAGCGAGTACGCCGAGAAGCATTCGGTGGCGCGCCTGGTCGGGGCGCCGCCGGGCTACGTCGGCTACGACCAGGGCGGGCAGCTGACCGAGTCGGTGCGCAGGCGGCCGTATTCGGTGGTGCTGCTGGACGAGGTCGAAAAGGCCCACCCGGACGTGTTCGACGTGCTCCTGCAGGTGCTCGACGACGGACGGCTCACCGACGGCCAGGGCCGCACGGTGGACTTCCGCAACACGATCCTGGTGCTGACCTCGAACCTCGGCTCGCAGGCCATCGCCGACCCGGCGCTCGACGAGCGGCAGCGCAACGACGCGGTGATGGCGGTCGTGCAGCGGCAGTTCAAACCGGAATTCCTGAACCGGCTGGACGACATCGTGGTCTTCCACGCGCTCGGCACCGACGAACTGACGTCCATTGTGGACATCCAGATCGCGCGGCTCGCCTCGCGGCTGTCGCGGCGCCGCCTGACGCTGGACGTCACCGCCGCGGCACGCGAATGGCTCGCGCTGAACGGTTTCGACCCGATCTACGGCGCGCGGCCGCTGCGGCGGCTGGTGCAGTCGGCGATCGGCGACAAGCTGGCGAAACAGTTGCTGGCCGGTGAGGTCCGCGACGGCGACACGGTCCGGGTGGACATCCCGGCCCAGGAGGCGTCGGAGTCCCTCACGGTCACCCGGGTGGAGTGACCGGATGTTATGAACGGGACTTTCATTGCAAATTTTGCAATGAAAGTCCCGTTCATAACATTAGCGACACAGCGATTTGTCGACCTTCCGGCACGGCTTCGGGCCACGGCACCGAAAGGGGTGGCGCGACACGACGCCCGGCGATCACGTCCGGTGAGCGCAGGGGGATACCCTGACGGTCGTGGGTATTCCGGCGTGGATCTGGTTCGTCGTCGCCGCCGTCGCCTTGGTGGCGGGGTTGGGGCTGCTCGCGGCCGACCGGGCGAAGGAGGGCTCGCGCAATCGCGAGCGAATGCGCTGGGCCGAGTTGCGCGGCTGGCAGTTCGTCGAGGAGGACGACAGGTTGCCGCGGCAGTGGTCCGGCGGCGCCATCGGGTACTTCGGCGCGCAGGCGGCGGTCAACGTCGTGGCCGGGTCCACCTTCACCTCCGACGGGCGACGCCCCGTCTTCATCTTCGACATCGAGACCGAGGGCCAGATCCCGGCGGTCGTCGTCGCCGTGCGCTGCAACCGCGTGCACGAGGTGCCGCTGGAGATGTGGCTGTCCAGCGTGCCGTTCCAGCGCCAGGACATGCCCGAGATGCTCGGCCCGATCGGCCAGCGCTACGCCTTCGCGGACGACTCCGAGGGCGCCCGCAAGGTGATCACGCAGGAACTCGTCGACGCGGCCGATTCGCTCGGCGGCGACGTCGGCGTGGCGTGGCTGGAGAACGAGTGGGTGCTCGCGAGTGTCGCCCCGAACGCCGGACCTTCGCGGCTGGAGCGGTTGCTGCGCGACCTCGGCGAGATCGCCGACATCGTGGACCCGTTCGACGAGGAGTACAACAACACCCCGACCCCCGGCCGCCACTGGCAGGCCGAAGAAGCCGGCGACATCGAGCCCAAAGGCTAGGACCGCCTGAGTTCCAGCGGCAGTGCCCCGGCGGTGACGCCGGTGTGCGCCGGCCTGCCGAGCACCGTCACGTCGAGCGTCCCGGACTGCGTCACGTGCCCAGCCTGGGCTGGATCGACGGTCGGCAGGACCCCGCGGATCGACGACGTCGTGGCGCCGTGGACTTGTGCGACCTCGCCGACGCCGAGATCCCCGCTGATCGTGTTCGCGCCGGATCCGGTCAGCACGGCGCCGTGCTGCGCGAGCCCCGCGTCCTGCCCGGTCGTCACCAGCCCGTTCACTGGACCGGCGTTGCCGCCGAACGCGTGTTCCTGGCCGAAGTCGGTGCCGGTACCGGCGTCCAGGGGCAGGACACCCTTGAACCGGCCGCCGCCGTGCTGCGCCGACGTCGTCCCGACGGCGGCGAGTTCGCCGAGGTCGACGGCGTAGCCGGAAGACCGCCCGGCCTCCAGTGTGCCGCCGAGGTCGCCGGAGAAACCGCCGTCGAGCCGGAGGGTCCTGTCGATTTCGCCACCGGCGTGGTGTTCGGTCTCGGTGATCACGCCGAACCCGGGCATCGGGCGGACGGCGTGGTAGGTCCCTTCGGACGCGCCGAGCGCGCGGGCGTCTTCGGTGGTGAAGGAGGGCGTGCCGGTGCGAGGGTCGAGGGCGGCCTCCGTCAGCCGTGCCGCGCTCCGCTCGACCTTGGTCTCGTTGCCGGCGACGACACTGCCGTGAGGATCGAGCTTCATCGTGTTCCGCTGGCCCTGGGTGACAGTCTGGGCGGTCTTCGACGCGGTGAGCGCGCCGACCTTGTCCGGGCGGACGGTGACGCCGTCGCGGGCCTCGACGCTCTCGCTCACCGACCGGCGGACGTCCGCGACGATCTTCGCGTCGCCGAGGTCCTTGTTGTAGACGTTCCGTTCAGTGCTGGTCAGGAAGCCGCGAAGGACGGTCGTGTCCCCTTCGCTGGTGGCACCGACGCCGCGATCGAAGCTGCCTTCGCGCTGGTGGTCGAGGGGCAGCGGGAGGCTGCCGAGCGGGATCGCCTGGTCGGCCTGCGCGGCGAGTGAGGTGGCCGGGCCGGCGAGCAACAACGCCAGCGGCGCGGCACCGGCCGCGACCTTGGGCAGATAGCTCGGCTTGCGCCTGCTGTGCTTCCCCATGGGCCGGGACGATACTTCCCGACCGAAGTCGTCGCACGTCAGGTCCCCACTGAGGGTGACGTCCACCGCTCGTCGTCTCGGCGAGGAAACCACCCGACTGGAGAGTAGGTTCCGGATATGACTCCCACCGCACTGATCACCGGCGCCACCGCCGGCATCGGCGCGCAGTTCGCGCGCAGGCTCGCCGCCGAGGCGTACGACCTCGTGCTCGTCGCCCGCGACGTCGACAGGCTGGAGGCCTTCGCCGCGGAACTGGTCGAGGCGCACGGTGTCGACGTCGTCGTCCTGCCCGCCGATCTGTCCGAAGTGGACGGACGCGCGCTGGTCGAGACCCGGCTGGCCGACGAGCCGGTCGACCTCCTGGTGAACAACGCCGGATTCGGCCTCAACGGCGATTTCTGGACCATCCCGCCGGACGCGCTGCAGCGTCAGCTCGACGTCAACGTCACCGCCGTCCTGCGCCTGACCCGCGCCGCGCTGCCCGCGATGATCGATCGCGGCGAGGGCGCGATCATCAACGTCAGCTCGGTCGCCGGTTTCTTCAGCGGCCGCGGTTCGACGTATACGGCCAGCAAGAACTGGGTCACGTCGTTCACCGAGGGCATCGCGGCCTCCCTGCCGGAGGGCGTCCGCATGATGGCGCTCTGTCCGGGGTTCACCGCCACCGAGTTCCACGAGCGGGCGGGGCTGGACCGGCCGGGCCCCAAGGCGTTCTGGCTCGGCGTCGAGCAGGTCGTGGACGAGGCGCTCACGGATCTGCGCCGCGGCAAGGTGATCTCGGTGCCGAGCCTGCAGTACAAGGCGATCGTCGCGATCGGCGGCTTGCTGCCGAGGGCGGTGCTGCGGCGGCTCGGCGGCGGTTTCGGCGGCAAGGGCCGCACCTGAGACCTGAGGGTTTGGACCTGCTCCGGGCGGGTATGCGCGGATCATGAAGTCCTCACGCCTTGTCACCGCCGGGGTGCTGACGCTGGTGTTGGCCGCCTGTTCCACCGAGCAGCCGCCAGGCCCGGCCGCACCGGTGCCCGGCAAGGAAGGCACTCAGCCGGTCAAGGCGATCCAAGCGGCGGCGGGCGCCGTGTCCGACGGGCGGGTTTTCGACGTGGAGCCGGGGAACGACGCCTGGGAGATCAAGGTCGCGTCACACGGGCAGGAACACAAAGTGCGCGTGAGCCGGGACGGTGGTCAGGTCTTCGGCGAGCAGCAGACGGCGAAGCCGAGCGACGACCTGGCGAAGGTCGGGCAGGCGGACGTCGACGCGGTCAAGGCACTGCGAACCGCGCAGCAGCGTCAGCCCGGCGAGCTCGACGAGATGGAGATCGACCGCGCGGCCGACGGCACCCTCGTCTGGGAGATCGGGCTTCGCGACGGCAAGGGCGCCGAGCACAAGATCACTGTGGACGCGAAGACCGGCGAGGCACGCTGAGCCGGTGAGGTAGGGAACGCCCTACCTCCGAGACGCACGCTCGCCCCAGGGTGCTTTCGACCGGGGATTCCTAGGGTTTTCCCCATGAACACTGGGTGGAACGGTGACGCGGTCCGGCTCGACGGCGTCCGCAAGGAATACGGCAAGGGCGTCGTCGCCCTGGACGGGGTGACGCTGGCGTTCCCGCGCGGCGGTTTCACCGCGGTGATGGGCCCCTCGGGCTCGGGCAAGAGCACCTTCCTGCACTGCGCGGCCGGACTGGACCGGCCGACGTCGGGGTCCGTCGTACTCGACGGGCAGGAGCTGGCCGGGATGAGCGAGACGAAGCTGACGAAGCTGCGCCGCGACCGGGTCGGCTTCATCTTCCAGGCCTTCAACCTGCTCCCCGCGCTGACCGTCGAGCAGAACGTCACGCTTCCGCAGCAGCTAGCCGGTGCCAAACCGGACCGCCGCGTCGTCGAGGAGATGCTCGCCCGCGTCGGCCTTTCCGGGCGCCGCAAGCATCTTCCCGGCGAACTCTCCGGTGGTCAGGCTCAGCGCGTCGCGATCGCGCGGGCGCTGGTCACCCGGCCCGCGGTGGTCTTCGCCGACGAGCCGACCGGGGCGCTCGACACGCGGACCGCCGCCGAGGTCCTCGGACTGCTGCGCGATTCCGTCCGCACGACCGGCCAGACGGTGATCATGGTGACGCACGATCCGATGGCCGCCTCCTACGCCGACCGCGTCATCTTCCTGGCCGACGGCCGGATCGCGGACGAACTGCACGCGCCGACGGCGGACGTCGTCGCGGAGCGCATGACCCACCTGGGTGCCTGGGGCCGACCGGTTCACACGGCGGGTGTGTGATGCTGCGACTCGCTTTCCGGACCCTGCGCCTGCGCAAGGGCGGGTTCATCGGCACCTTCGTCGCCGTCTTCTTCGGCGCGCTGATCGTCGCGTCCTGTGGCGGCCTGATGGAGACCGGGATCCGCGCCAACGCGGAACCACAACGCCTCGCGGCCGTCCCGATCATCGTCACCGGCGGCCAGACCTTCGAACTGCCGAAGAAGGACCCGGCCACTCTCGAAGCCGACGACGACCGGAAATTCGAGGACGCGCGGCTGCCCGAGCGCGTCCGGCTCGACGACGGTCTCGTCTCGCGCTTGCGTTCCGTGCCCGGCGTCTCGGACGTCGTCGGCGAAGTGAGCATCCCGCTCGCGGCGGACGGACGGCAGGCCCTCGGCCACGCTTGGGATTCCGCCGCGCTGACGCCGTACGCGCTGACGGCGGGTACCGCGCCCGGCGCGGGCGAGGTCGTCGTCGAGTCGACGTCGGGGCTGAAGCCCGGCGATCGCGTCGAGATCGCCGCGCGGGGCGAGATCGAAACGTTCCGGGTGGCCGGGGTCGCCGCCGCTCCGCGTTCGATCACGCGGGCCGGGGTGTTCTTCTCCGCCGCCGACGCCGCACGGCTTTCCGGCTATCCGGGGAAGGCCGACGTCATCGGCGTCTTCACCAAGCCGGGCGCCGACATCGAGGCGGTCCGGGAAAGTGTCGCCGCGGCCGCGACCGGTGCGACCGTCCTGAGCGGGATCGACCGCGGTGTCGCGGAATTCCCCGAGGCCGAGTCGAGCGGATCCAACCTGATCGTCATCGCCGCGGTGTCCGGTGGGCTTTCGGTGATGGTGGCGATGTTCGTCGTCGCGAGCACGCTGAGCCTGTCCACCCAGCAGCGCTCGCGGGAACTCGCGTTGATGCGGGCGATCGGCACCACCCCGCGCCAGCTGCGGCGCATGGTGCTCGGCGAGGCGCTGGCCGTCGGCCTGCTCGCCACCGCGCTCGCCGCCGCCTTCGGCCCGTTCCTCGGTGAATGGCTGTTCGGGCAGCTGGTCGAAAACGGTGTCGTGCCCCAGGTTCTGCGGTTCTACCAAGGCTGGCTGCCGTCGGTGGTCGGCGCGGGTGCCGCGATCCTCGCGGTGTTCATCGCCGCCTTCGTGGCGGGCCGCCGGGCCGGGAAGATCCGGCCGACCGAGGCGCTCGCCGAAGCCGCGGTCACCCGCCGCTGGCTGACGCCGACGCGCTTCGTCCTCGCCGCCCTCTGTTTCGGCGGCGGCACCGCGCTGGCGATCGTGACCGTCGCGGTGATGACCGGTCCGATCGCGGCCAGCACCGCCGGGCCAGCGGTGATCCTCTGGGCGCTCGGCGTCGCGATGATCACCCCCGGTGTCGCGAAGGTGATGACGGCGCTCCTGCAGTGGCCGATGCGCCTGCTCGGCGGCATCGACGCCCGGCTCGCCGTGCTCAACACCCGTGCCGGGATCGTCCGGGCGGCCGGCGCGGTCACCCCGATCATGCTCGCCGTCGGGATCGCGACCGCGAACATCTACCTGCAGACCACCCAGCAGGAACTGGCGAACCAGGCGTTCACCGAGGACGTCCGCGCCGACGCCGTGCTCGGCGCGCCGCACGGGACCGGGCTGTCGCCGGACCTGGTCCAGCGGATCCAGTCGGTGCCCGGAGTGGCCGGAGCGTCCGAGTACGTGACGAGCAGCGTGTTCATGGAGGTGCCGTACGAGCGCTCCGACGACGGACGCCCGGCGATCGGCCTCACCGCGGCCGGTGCCGGAGCCACCACCGACACGAAGGTGACCCAGGGCGACCTGAAAGCGTTGACCGGCGCCACCATCGCGCTCCCCGACGTCTACGCGAAGGACTTCGGCCGCGGCATCGGCGACACGCTGAGCCTGAGGCTCGGCGACGGCGCCAAGGTCGACGTCAAGGTCGTCGCGCTGACCGACCAGCGCCCCGGCTTCGAGAGCATGCTGCTCCCGGCGAGCCTGCTGGCGCCGCACACCACCGCCGGACTCGCGCAGCAGATGCTCGTCCGCGCGGCTCCGGGCGTCGATCCGGCCGTGCTGACCGAACGGCTTCGCGAGGCGACGGCCGGGCAGCCGGTGTCCGTCGGCGACCGGGACGCGCTCGTCGCGGCGCACGCGAAGGACCAGGCCGTCGGCGCCTGGGTGAACTACCTGATGGTCGGGATGATCATCGCCTACACGGTGATTTCGGTGGCCAACACGCTGGTGATGGCGACGATGCGGCGGCGCCGCGAGTTCGGGCTCCAGCGGCTCACCGGCTCGACCAGGGCGCAGGTGCTGCGGATGGCCGGCTTCGAAGGCGGGCTCGTCGCGCTGATCGGGATCGTGCTCGGCACGGTCGTCTCGGCGGGCGCGATCGTCCCGTTCTGCCTGGTGGCGGCCGATTCGCTGCTGCCGATGGGTTCGCCGCTGATCTACCTGTCCATCATCGGGATCGCGGCGGCGCTCGCACTGGCGGCGACCCTGGTCCCGGCCTGGGCGGCGACCCGAGGACAGCCCGTGGACGCCGCGACGACCGGCAGTGACTGAACACACTGGGGGAAACACCCCGGGGGCGCCCGGCCGGGCGTGTGTAAGACTCTCGGCCGTGGCGTACCCCGGGGTTGATCAAGCGGCGAAACTCGAACTGGCCAGACTGGTCGGCGAACTGGCCGTCGTGCACGGCAAGGTGACGTTGTCTTCCGGCAAGGAAGCCGACTACTACATCGATCTTCGGCGGGCGACGCTGCATCACGCGGCCGCGCCGCTCATCGGGAAGCTGCTCCGCCAGCTCACCCACGACTGGGACTACGTCGCCGCCGGCGGCCTGACCCTCGGCGCGGACCCGGTGGCGCTGGCGATGCTGCACTCCGCGGCCACCGACGGCGTCGTGCTCGACGCGTTCGTGGTCCGCAAGGCCGTCAAGGAACACGGCATGCAGCGCCGGATCGAAGGCGTCGAGGTGCTGGGACAGCGCGTGCTGGCCGTCGAGGACACCTCGACCACCGGCGGCAGCGTGCTCACCGCCGTCGAGGCGCTGCGCGAGGCCGGCGCGAACGTGGTCGGCGTCGCGACCGTCGTCGACAGGGACACCGGAGCGCGCGAGGCCATCGAGAAGGAAGGCCTCGAATACCGTTACATTCTGAACAAGGACGATCTCGGACTGTCCTGACTAAAACGTCCCGTACGGGGCATCCTCCGCGCGAACGGAGGATGCCCCGTTTTTTCGTGAGCGTTTCTCGATACGAAAGGGGTAACGTCGCTGGTAGGGGTGTGAAAGGGGGCTTGAGGTGGCGGGTTTCCTGGCGAACGTGACAGTCGCGGTGCACATTTTCGCGCTGCTGTTCATCGGATTCGGTGGTTTTCTCGCGTGGCGGTGGCCGAAGGTGATCTTCGTGCATGTGTTCTTCGCCGCATGGGGTGTTCTCGTCAACGTCTTCCCCTGGCCATGCCCGCTGACGGCGGCGGAGAACTACTTCCGCCACCTACAGGGCCTCGGCGACCTGCCCGGCGGCTTCAACGCCTACTACCTCTACGACACGGTGTTCCCGCGCTCGACGCTGCCGTTGGTCGTCGTGATCGCGATGGCGACCGTGATCGTCTCCTACGTCGGCACGGTCCAGCGCTGGCGGCACCGCGACCACGACGGGGACGCACCGGCGCACCGCGTCAGCATGGGCTGAGTGGTCACCATCGGAAGTCCTCCGGGGGTCTCGACGGCCCAGCTTCCCGCTGGACGCACGCCCGCAAGGCCCGAGTACAACCCGGTACGAGGACCTCGCCGCCGCACGCCCAGCGGAAACCTGGATCCGCCGAATACCCCCGAAGGCCTTCCGATGGCGACCACTGAGTGACAATCACCCGGTGACTGAGGAAGAGGCCGGCCCCACCGAATGGGTGGCGCGGGAAGAGGTCGGCGTCGGCCCGTGGGAGGGCGAGTGGCCCGCGGACGAGCGGTACGACCCCGAATTGCTGGCCAACGGGGACCGCCGCAACGTCGTCGACCGGTACCGCTACTGGCGGCGCGAGGCCATCGTGTCCGATGTGGACGGCCGACGGCACCCGTTCCACGTGGCGATCGAGAACTTCCAGCACGATCACAACATCGGCACCGTGGTCCGGACGGCGAACGCGTTCGCCGCGGCCGCCGTGCACATCGTCGGACGGCGGCGCTGGAACCGGCGCGGCGCCATGGTGACCGACCGCTACCAGCACCTTCTCCACCACGAAGACGTCTCCGGGCTGCTGACCTTCGCCGCCGCCGAGGGACTCGCCGTGGTCGCCGTCGACAACACGCCCGGGTCGCAGCCCATCGAGACCGCCGAACTGCCGCGCGAGTGCGTCCTGCTGTTCGGCCAGGAGGGGCCGGGGCTGTCGGCCGAGGCGCAGAAGACGGCGTCGCTGGTCGTCTCGATCGCACAGTTCGGCACGACGCGCTCGATCAACGCCGGTGTCGCCGCCGGGATCGTCATGCACGCCTGGGTCCGGCAGCACGCCGACCTCACCCAGGCCTGGTGACCCACGCGTTTCGTCCTCTGGACGCGGTCCTTGCGTGGGCAACTACCGCATCCAGAGGACGAAACGCGAGTTAAACCGGGGCGACGTCCACGGGGATCCCGTTCAGCACGGCGTTGCCGGACGGGACGTCGAGCAGGGTCTCGTCGGCGACCAGGTTCGAGTTGACGCCGGCGTGCGCCGTGGCGACCTTCGTGCGCATGCCGTCGAGGTCGTGCCCCCAGCCGTGCGGCATGCTCACCACCCCGGGCCGGACGTCGGCCGTGACCTCCACCGGCGCTTCGAGCTTCCCCGCCCGCGAAGTCACCGACGCGAGCCCGCCGTCGGTCAGCCCGAGCCGCGAGGCGTCTTCCGGGTGAACCTGGACCGTGCACCGGTTCCCGCCGCGCACCAGCGGCGTCAGGTTGTGCATCCACGAGTTGTTCGAACTCAGATGCCGCCGCCCGATCAGCAGCAACCCGCCGTCCGGCGTCTTGTCCAGCTCCGCGCGCAGCCGTGGGACGTCCTTCGTGATCGCGTCCGGGGCCAGTTCGACCTTCCCGCTCGCCGTGGCGAGCACGTCCGGCAGCCGCGGCTTCAGCGCGCCGAGGTCGATGCCGTGCGGGGCGGCTTCGAGGTCGGCCAGCGTCAGCCCGTACGGTCCGCCGCGCAACATCAGGTCGATCATCCGCGCCGGGCCCGTGCGGCCCTCCGCGAGTGCGAGGTCGACGCCGGTGCGGCGGGCGGTCTCGGCCGCGACCATCGTGTCGAAGGCGGCGACATCGACGTCCGGGCCCTGACCGGCGGCGATCCCGGCCATCCGCAGCAGGGTCACCCACTCCTGCGGCATCTCCGTCTCGAGCGTCCGCGGCGTCCAGTTCGCCACGTTGCGCACGGCGAGCGCGTACAGCGCGACGTCGTAGTGCGGCCGCTCCAGCGGTGACGGCCCGGGAAGGATGACGTCGGCGTGCCGGGTGGTCTCGTTGAGGTAGACGTCGAGGGAGACCATGAAGTCCAGCTGCCCCAGCGCTTCGCTGAGCCGCGCGGAGTTGGGCGTGCTCAGCGCCGGATTGCCGCTGATCGTCACCAGCGCGCGGACCTGCCCTTCGCCGGGCGTCTCGATCTCGTCCGCGAGCGTGGCCACCGGCAGCTCGCCGAGCACTTCGGGGTACCCGCGCACCCGGCTCGTCCACCGGCCGCTGGTGAACGGTGACGACCGGCGCGGCCGCCAGAGGGCGGGAAGCGGGAACAGCACGCCGCCCTCGCGGTCGAGGTTGCCGGTGAGCGTGTTGACGACGTCGACCAGCCAGCTCGCGATGGTGCCGTACGACTGGGTCGTGGTCCCCATCCGGCCGTAGACCGCGGCCCGTTCGGCGTCCGCGAGGTCGAGCGCGATCCGGCGGATCTCGGCCGCGTCGAGGCCGGTCGCCGGCGCGACCGCCTCCGGGGTGAACGGCTCCGCGAGCGCGCGGACCTCGTCGACGCCGGTGACGTGCTCTTCGAGCCGTCCGAGGGCGACCCGGTTCTCCGCGAACAGGACGTTGACCAGCGCGAACAGGAACAACGCGTCGGTGCCGGGGCGGATCGCGTGATGCTCGTCGGCGAGCTGGGCGGTCCGGGTGCGGCGCGGATCGAGGACGACGATCTTTCCGCCGCGTTTCTGGATGCCCCGGAGCCTGCCGCGGACGTCGGCCGCGGTCATCAGGCTTCCGTTGGACACCAACGGGTTGGCGCCGAGGATGAGCAGATGGCCGGTGCGGTCGAGGTCGGCGACGGGAATGGCCTGCGGGTCGCCGAACAGGTAGCCGGACGAGAAGTGCTTCGGCATCTGGTCGACCGTGGTCGCGGTGTAGAAGTTCTTGGTGCCCAAGGCTTTGAAGAACACACGGCCGTAGAGGACGAGTGCCGCGTTGTGCACCGTCGGATTGCCGGAGTAGACCGCGACGGCGTTCTTGCCGTGCCGGTCGATGATCGGCCGCAGCCGCCTGTCGATCTCGGCGAAGGCCTCGTCCCAGGTGACCTCGACGAACTCGCCGTCGCGTTTGACCAGCGGCGCGGTGAGCCTGTCCGGGTCGCGGTGCAGCGCGCCGAGCGAGGCGCCCTTCGGGCAGATGTATCCCTGCGAGAAGACGTCCTCGCGGTCGCCCTGAACCCGGGTGACCAGGCTCTTCTCGTCGAAAGTCACCTCCAGGCCGCAGGTGGCTTCGCACAGGGGGCAGGTCACATGCGCCGTGGTCATGAGGCACCTCGCGGGTTCGGGGATCGTCTCAACATACTGAGCGGTATGTCAGCGGGCAAGGGATGATGACGCGATGAGTGCGGACAGACCTCTCGCCGAACGGGCCGCGACCGCCGAACGCGCGATCCGCGACCGGCATCTGCGCCGGGTGTGGGGACTGCCGGGGACCGTGCTCGGCCGCAGCGGCTGGCCACCCTCGGCCGATCAGCGCGTCCACTGGCATTGGAACTACTGGTGGCAGGCGCATCTGCTGGACACCCTCGTCGACGCGCAACTGCGGGATCCTTCACCGGATCGACTGAAGCTGATCGACCGGTTCGTGGCATCTCTGCGGCTGCGCAACTTCGGCAAGTGGATCAACGACTACTACGACGACATCGCCTGGCTCGGCCTCGCGCTGCAACGCGTCGGCCACCTCGGCCTCGACGTCCGCGGTGGGCTGGAGGCGATCAGTTCGCGGCTGCGCGAAGGCTGGACCGACGACGCGGGCGGCGGGATCTGGTGGCGCGTCGGCGACCGGTTCAAGAACGCGCCCGCGAACGGCCCGGCCGCGATCTTCCATGCCCGCGAAGGGGCGACGCAGCACGCGCGCGGCCTGACCGACTGGATGACCGAGCGGCTCGTCGATCCGGCGACCGGTCTGGTGTGGGACGGTCTGCGCGTCGACTCCGGTGAGCTGGTCAAGCATATTTTCACGTACTGCCAAGGGGTCTATCTCGGCGCTTGTCTGGAACTGTCCGAAATGGACAGAGTGGAGCGGACGATCCACGCGGTCGCGGAGCACGTCGCGCCGAACGGGGTGATCCGGGGACAGGAAGGCGGCGACGGCGGCCTGTTCGCCGGGATCTTGGCGCGGTACCTGGCGCTCGCGGCGCCGCAGCTGCCGAGCGGGGTGGCGCGCGATCTGGTCCTCCGGTCGGCCGAAGCCTGCTGGAGCGGAGCCACCGCGACACCGCACGGGCCGCTCTTCAGCGCCGACTGGGCGACTCCGGCGCCTTCGCTGCCCCTCGCCCCCGACGCCCCCGAACGCGACCTGTCCGTCCAGATCAGCGCCTGGATGCTCCTCGAGGCCGCCGCCACCCTGGACCACCGCATTTAGCCCTCTAAATGCGTGGGTCCCAGACCCCCGACTTCGCGTTTAGCCCGCTAAACGCGACGTCACCAGACGTCGCCCGAGCGCCAGTCGCAGGTGATCTCCCCGTCCAGATCGAGGGTGACCCCCACCGGCAGCACATGGATCGACCCGTCGTCCTCCTTCGTCGCCTCCACGCCCGTAGGCGTCATGACCGACGAAGGACCGCGCCACAGCAGCCAGCCACGCGACGCGTAGAACTCCAGTGCGTCTTCGGACGCCGAAAGCGCACCGAGGTCGTACGCCTTCCGCAGGACCCGCTCCAGCGCGTCCATCATCGCGGCGCCGTGCCCGCGCCGCCGGTGGTCGGAGCGGACGGCGACCGCCTCGACGTAACCCGTCCGGAGTACCCGGCTGTTGTGCACGAGCCGCCGCTGGACCAGTGACGCGTGCCCGATCAGCTCGCCGCCCTCCCAGATCAGCGTATGCATGCCGCCGAGGGAGTTCTCCCAGTCGTCGTCGCTGAAATCACCGTCGAAGGCGTCGTCGAGCAGGGCGCGCGCCGCTTCCAGCACGGCGGCGTCGAGGTCGGCGGTGTGCACGGTCCACAGCTCGGTCATTCCGCCATCATCACCCGGCGGCGGCCTTCTGACCAGCGACTTGTGACTCAGCAGCCGCAGGACTGACGGTGTATGAAGCGCGGCGCGAGCCGTACGGATTCGGGCCGTCGCTCAGGGTCGGTGATCCGGGCCAGCAGGAGTTCGACGGCCTTGCGCCCGATCTCCTCGATCGGCTGCGCCATCGTGGTCACCGCGGGGGTCACCTGCCCGGCCCACTCCATGTCGCCGTAGCCGACGATCGCGAGGTCGCGTCCGATCCGGATGCCGAGGCGGTGCGCCTCGTACTGGACGCCGATCATCATCGCCTCGCTCGCCACCACCAGCGCGGTCGGCGACGGCCAGCTGTCGAGCAGTTTCGCGGTCGCGGCGGCCGCCCCGCCCGGGGTCGACTGCCCGCACGCGACCAGCTGCGACGTCCACCGGATGCCGGAGCGGCCGAGACCGAGCCGGTAGCCCAGCGCCCGCTCCTCGTAGGTGGTCATGTCCTCTTCGCCCGAGATGAAGCCGATCTTGCGGTGCCTCAGCCCGGCGAGATGCCGGACGAGCGCGCAGACCGCCTGGATGTTCTCGGAGCCGACCTGGTCGACGTCGTTGCGTCCGGCCATCCGGTCGACGAGCACGGTCGGTACGCCCATCCGGACCAGCCCGTTGATCACCGCGTCGTCGCCGGCCGCCGGGACGAGCAGGACGCCGTCGACGCGGTCGGCACGCAGCGCGCGGATGACCGCGGCCTCGTTGGCGACACTGTCACCGGTGTCGGCGAGGGTGATCTCGCAGCCGTGACGGCGTGCGGCGCGGCGGATGGCGCGGATGAGTTCACCCGAATAGGGGTTCGCGTGCATCGCCATGGCCACCCCGAACCGGTGGGTGACTGGAGTGTCCTCCCACAGGGGTAACGCCGGGGACAATGCCGTCATCGATCCACGCCTTCATCCGAGCTTGAATGAAGGTAACGGCTGACGGGGCCCGGTTCGGCCGCAAGACCGGAAAGTCGTCCAACAATCATCAATGTGAGTGAACGTGCGCGCATCCGCAGGACGCCCGATGGCGGAGCGTAGGCGGAATCCGGATCGTCTGGGCCTTGCGCGACGGCTCGTTGATCCTGGCGAGCAGCAGCCGCACCGCCTGGGTGCCGATCTCCTCGATCGGCTGCGCCATCGTGGTCAGCGGCGGCTCCACCAGATCGGCCCACTCGACGTCGTCGTAGACCACGACGGGCAGGTCGATCCCGGCCCGAAGGCCTCGGCGGCGCAGCTCGTGCAGCACCCCGACCATCATGCTGTCGTTGCCGACCACCAGCGCCGTCGGCGGCTCCGGCAGCGCGAGCAGCGTGCTCAGTGCCAGTGCCCCGCCCGAGCGGGACGACTGCCCGCAGGCGACCAGCTCCTCCGTCCAGGTCAGCCCCGAACGGCCGAGGCCCAGCCGGTAGCCGAGGATCCGCTCCTCGCTGGTGCTCAGCCCGGCCGCGCCGCTGATCATGCCGATCCGCTGGTGCCCGAGTGACGCCAGATGCGCGGTCAGCGCCGACGTCGATTGGATGTTCTCCGCGCCCACCTGGTCGACGTCGGTGCGCGTGGAGAGCCGGTCGATGAGCACGGTCGGGACGTCGAGCGAGACGAGTTCGCCGATCACCGAGCCGTCGCCGGGCGAGGGCGTGATCAGCAGTCCGTCGACCCGGCGGGAACGCAGCGTCCGTACCGTTTCACGCTCGGTGTCGACGGTGTCGTGCGTGTCCGCCAGCAGGACCGTGTACCCGGCCGACGCGGCTTCGCGTTCGATCGCCTGGATGAGCACCGCGAAGTACGGATTCGCCAAGAGGGAGATCGCGACGCCGATCGACCGGGTCCCGCCGGTGACCAGGGAGCGAGCGATGGCGTCACCGGTGTAGCCGGTCTGCTCGATCGCGCGGAGAACCGCGGCCTTGGTCTCCTCGGCGACCGCCCTCGTCCCGTTGACCACATGCGAAACGGTCGTGATGGAGACGCCCGCCAGTTCGGCGATGTCGCGTTGGGTGGGACGGGAGGAGCGTGACGGCGGCATTACCAATCCTCGGTCAGGTCTGCTGCAAGCGTTTGCGCAAACGCTTGCGACTGAGCATAACCCTGTCTACCTTCCCGTCCATCGCCGACAGCCTTGAATCGGAGGGCATCCCCCATGAGACAGCGCAGTCTCGTCGCGTTGGCACTGGTCGCCGTGCTCACGGCGACCACGGCCGGCTGCACGGTCGAACGCCACTGGGGTGGCGGGTCGAAAACCGGCGGAGGCGGCAAGGCCAAGGTCGGCCTGGTCACCAAGACCGACACCAATCCCTACTTCGTCGAGCTGAGAGCGGCCGCCAAGGCCGCCGCCGACGCGAACGGCGCGGAGTTCAGCGCCCTCGCCGGTCAGTTCGACGGTGACAACGACGGTCAGGTCCGGGCCATCGAGAACCTCATGCAGCAGGGTGCGAACACCATCCTGATCACGCCGAGTTCGTCGACCGGTGTCCTCGACGCCATCGACCGCGCCCGCAAGGCCGGGGTGCTGGTCATCGCGCTCGACACCGCGACGGAGCCGGACACCGCCGTCGACGCGACCTTCGCCACGGACAACTTCGAGGCCGGACGTCAGCAGGGCGCGTACGTCAAGGCCGCGCTCGCGGGCAAGGCGCCGAAGCTGTTCATGGTGGACGGCACCGCCGGATCCACAGTGGACACTCAGCGGCACACCGGGTTCCTCAAGGGCATCGGCCTGACCGACGCCTCGCCGGAGATCAAGGGCAAGACGCCCGCGAACGGTGACCAGAGCCTCGCCCAGCAGGGCGTGGAGAACCTGCTGCAGCGCACCACCGACATCAACGCCGTCTACACCATGAACGAGCCGATGGGCCGTGGCACCTACGCCGCGCTCCAGGCCCGCGGCCTGGTGAACCAGATCGTGATGGGCTCGATCGACGGCGGCTGCGAAGGCGTCAAGAACGTGCGCGACGGCCAGTACGCCGCCACGGTCATGCAGTTCCCCAAGAAGATGGCCGAGCAGGGCGTCCTCGCCGCCATCGATTACGCCAAGACCGGGAAGAAGCCGAGCGGATTCGTCAACACCGGATCCGCGGTGATCACGGACAAGCCGATCCCCGGTGTGGAAAGCCAGGACACCAAATGGGGCCTCGAGAACTGCTGGGGGACGAAATGACGACAGCCACCCTCAAGGGCGGCGAACGCCCCACCCTCGGCGAGTTCTTCCTGCGCGCGCCCGCCGTCGGGCCCGCGCTGGCCCTGCTCGTCGCGATCGTGGTGTTCTCGCTGTCGACGGACACCTTCCTCGACCTCGACAACCTTTCCCTTGTGGTGCAACAGTCCCTGGTGGTCGGCACGCTCGCCCTCGGGCAGACGCTGATCATCCTGACCGCGGGTATCGACCTGGCCAACGCGGCCGCGATGGTGCTCGCGACGCTGATCATGGCGAAGCTCGTCGTCGGCGGCGTCTCCGGGATCTGGGCGCTGCTGCTGGGAATCGTGGCGACGGTGGCGATCGGAATGGTCACCGGTTCGCTGGTCACCCGGATCAAGCTGCCGCCGTTCATCGTCACCCTCGGCCTGCTGACGGTGCTCACCGCGGCCGCGAAACTGTTCGCGAGCGGCCAGGCCGTCCCGGTCGCCGACGAACTGCTCAAATGGCTCGGCACCCGCCGGTACCTGTTCGGCGGCATTCCGATCACGTACGGCATGACGCTGGCTTTGCTGATGTACCTGGGACTTTGGTACGCGCTCACGCGGACGCCGTGGGGCAAGCACGTGTACGCGGTCGGCAACGCGCCGGAATCCGCGCGGCTGTCCGGGATCAAGGTCAACCGCACCATTCTCTCGGTGTACATCGTCGCCGGGGTGATCGTCGGGATCGCCGCCTGGCAGGCGCTCGGCCGCGTGCCGAACGCCGACCCGAACGCCTTCCAGCTCGGCAACCTCGATTCCATCACCGCGGTGGTGCTCGGCGGCGCGAGCCTGTTCGGCGGCCGGGGTTCGGTACTCGGCACGATGATGGGCGCGCTGGTCGTCGCGGTACTGCGGTCCGGGCTGACCCAGCTCGGGGTGGACGCGCTCTACCAGGACGTCGCCACCGGTGCCCTGCTCATCGGCGCCGTCTGCGTCGACCGTTTCGCGAGGAGGCAGCAGTCATGACGACGCCGACGTTGTCCGCAAAGGGACTGGTCAAACGCTACGGCCGGGTCACCGCCATCGACGGTGCCGACTTCGAACTGTTCCCAGGAGAGGTGCTCGCCGTCGTCGGCGACAACGGCGCCGGGAAGTCGAGTCTCATCAAAGCCCTTTCGGGCGCGGTGGTCCCGGACGCCGGGGAGATCAAAGTGGACGGTGAGACCGTCCACTTCAAGTCCCCTTTGGACGCTCGCCACTACGGGATCGAGACGGTGTACCAGGATCTCGCCGTCGCACCCGCGCTCGACATCGCGTCGAACATGTTCCTCGGCCGGGAGAAACGGCGTCAGGACATCTTCGGGAAGGTGTTCCGGAAGCTGGACCGGACCGCGATGCGGAACGAGGCGCAGCGGATCCTGGACGAACTCGGGATCAACATCAAGTCCATCGCCCAGCCGGTGGAGACGTTGTCCGGCGGGCAGCGCCAGGGTGTCGCCGTCGCGCGGGCGGCCGCGTTCGGCACCAAGGCGGTGATCATGGACGAGCCCACCGCCGCGCTCGGTGTCGCCGAATCCGGCAAGGTGCTCGACCTGATCAACCGGATCCGCGAACGCGGGCTGCCGGTGGTGCTGATCAGCCACAACATGCCGCATGTGTTCGACATCGCCGACCGTATCCACGTGCACCGCCTCGGCAAGCGCGTCGCGGTCGTCTCGCCGAAGACGCACACGATGAACCAGGTCGTCGGCCTGCTCACGGGTGCGCTGAAGCTCGGCGAGAACGGCGAAGTCGAAGAGGTCGCTTCGGCCGTGCACACCGGGTTGTAGCGAGTGAGAGTGCTGCTGGCGGGCCTGTGCACCGTCGACCAGGTTCAGCGCGTCGCCGATTTCCCGGCGCCGGGCGAGAAGGTGCGTTCGCTGTCGATGGACGTCGCCGCCGGGGGGCCGGCGACGAACGCGGCGGTGACCGTGGCCGCGCTCGGCGCTCACGCGACGCTCCTGACGGTCGCCGGTGCGCATCCGCTGGCGGCACTCGCCCGCGCCGACCTCGAAGCGCACGGCGTCGACCTGGCCGACCTCGATCCCGAACTGCCCGACCCGCCCGCGATCAGCGCCATCGTCGTCCGCGAATCCGACGGGGAACGCACCGTCGTCTCGCGCAACGCCCACGCTTCCTCGCGTTTCGTCCTCTCGATGCGGTCCTTGCACGCGCAACTACCGCGTCCAGAGGACGAAATGCCCGGGTGCGTGCTCCTGGACGGGCATCATCCGGAGGTCGCCCTGCACGTGGCGCGCTGGGCACGGGAGCGCGGGGTGCCGGTGGTGCTCGACGCGGGGAGCTGGAAGCCGGTCTTCGCCGAACTCCTTCCGCTGGTCGACATCGCCGCGTGCTCGTCGCTGTACCGCGGGGACGATCCCCGCGAACACGGCGTACCGGTGGTCATCACGACGGCGGGGCCGGAGCCGGTGCGCTGGTCGACGCCGGAAAAATCCGGTGCCGTCCCGGTCCCTGTCACCCGTGCGCGTGACACTCTGGGCGCGGGCGACGTCTGGCACGGAGCTTTCGCGTATGCGGTCGCCAGGGACGAAGGGGATGTCCCGACATGGATCGCGTTCGCCAACGAGGTGGCCGCCGAACGGGTGCGGCATGAAGGACCGAGGTCATGGACGGCCGCGGTCGCGAAGATGGGAGAAGGACTGCCATGACAGCCACGCCATCGGTGTTCGAGGACCTGTTGAGCAGGGCTCAGACGCTGGCGAAGCCGGGACAGCGCAGCGTGCTCGGGATCGTCGGCGCGCCCGCGTCCGGTAAGACGACGCTGGCCTGGGGACTGGCGAAGGCGCTGGGCACGAGGGCGGCCGTGGTCGGGATGGACGGTTTCCACCTGGCGCAGGTGGAGCTGCAGCGGCTCGGCCGCGTGGAGCGCAAGGGCGCGCCGGACACCTTCGACGCCGCCGGCTACGTGCACCTGTTGCGCAGGCTCGCCGAAGGCCGCGAGACGGTCTACGCGCCCGAGTTCCGCCGTGAGATCGAGGAACCGATCGCCGGTGCCGTCGCGGTCACCCCGGACGTCCCGCTGGTCATCACCGAGGGCAACTACCTGCTCATGCAGGACGATCCGTGGAGCGGCGTGAAGCCGATCCTCGCCGAGTCGTGGTTCCTCGCGCCGGACGAACCCGAGCGCATCGAGCGGCTCGTGTCACGGCACCGCCGTTACGGCCGCTCGCTGGTCGAAGCCCGCCGCCGCGCGCTCGGCTCGGACCAGCGCAACGCCGATTTGATCGCGTCCACCAGCGACCGGGCCGACCTGGTCCTGGAGAATCTCCCCCTGGTTAACTTCGCCATATGAGTGGGGTTCTCGTCGTCACCGGCGGCAGCAAGGGCATCGGCGCGGCGGTCTGCGAACTGGCCGCCGCGCGCGGTTATGACGTCGTCGTCAACTACGCGGGCGACACCGAAGCGGCCGAAGACGTCGCTTCGCGCGTCCGGAAGCACGGCGTCCAGGCGATCACCCAGCGCGGGGACGTGGCGTCCGAAGACGACGTGGTGGCCCTGTTCGACGTGGCCGTCGCGCTCGGCCCGCTCGCCGGGGTGGTCGCGAACGCGGCCATCACCGGCAACACGCCCGGCCGTCTCGACGAGTACGACGTGGACGTCGTCCGCCGGGTGGTCGATGTCAACATCACGGGTGTCTTCCTGTGCGTCCGCGAGGGCATCCGCCGGATGTCCACCCGGTACGGCGGCGCGGGCGGCGCGATCGTCACGGTGTCCTCCACCGCCGTGCGCACCGGATCGCCCGGCGAATGGGTCCATTACGCGGGCACGAAAGCCGCCGTCGAGACGATGACTTACGGCGTGGCACAAGAGGTCGCGAAGGAATCCGTCCGGATCAACGCGGTCGCCCCCGGCATGATCCACACCGGATTGCACGCCGCGGCGGGGATGCCCGACCGGATGGACCGGCTCGCCCCGACCATTCCGATGGGACGGGCCGGTGAACCCGGCGAAGTCGCGGAAGCCGTGCTGTGGCTGCTTTCCCCGGCCGCGTCGTACACCACCGGGACGGTGCTGACCGTCAGCGGAGGGCGTTGACGGCCGGGGCCACGGAGCGGTCACGAGGCGATATCGGGTCCGCGTGCGGTTCAGCCACTTTTTAACACTGTTTCCCGGCGGATATCACGATTCATGTGGGAAGTCGGCGGATCACCTCGGCGCCCGAGGCGCCTGTGTCACCCTGGTGGCGCCCCCAGCTTCTTGATCAGGACGGTCATCCCCGATGTCCAAGCTCATGTCTGTGCACCACCTGGCACTCACCGTGACCGACGTGGACCGGAGCGTGCCCTGGTACGCCCGCGTGCTCGAACTCGAGGAGTTCACGCGTCGCGAAGACCCGGAAACGGGTCTGCGGAAGGTCGTGCTGCGCTCGCCGAGCGAGGGGTTCGCGGTGGTGCTGGTCGAACACCAGGGCACCGAGCGGCCGCGGTTCGACGAACGGCGGACCGGTCTGGACCACGTGGCGTTCAAGGTCTCTTCGCGTTCGGAGCTGGCCGAGTGGGAGGCGCGCCTTTCGGAGTACGGCGTCGTCTACACACCGTCGAAGGGTTCGCGGACCCTGGAGGGTTCCTCGGTCATCGTGTTCCGCGACCCCGACGGGATCCAGCTGGAAATCTGGGCTGACCCCGAGGCCTAGGTTGTGCTCTCTTCGGCCTCTTCGGCGGGGCGCCGCATCTCCTGGCGGTAGCGGATCACGCCGTAGGCCGTACCGACCACGAAGAACGCGATGCTGACCCAGAGCGCGACAGTCTTCACCCACGGCAGTTCGTCCAGCAGGCCGGCGCCGTAGTAGCCGAGCAGCACCAGCGTCGGCACCCAGAGCAGCCCGCCCAGCGCCGTCGCGAGGGCGAACCGGCGCGGATCCATCCGCGCGGTCCCCGCGATGAGGGGCGCCAGCGTGCGGATCCACGGGATCCAGCGCGCGGCGACGATGGCGAAGAAACCCTTGCGATCCAGGAACGCCCGCGCCCGGTCGAGATTGTGCCGGTTCAGCACCTTGCCGCCGCGCCGCGCGATCAGTTTGGAGCCCGTCGACCGGCCGATGTAATAGCCCACCTGGTTGCCGAGAATCGCGACGAGCAGTGCGGCGGCCGAGAGCAGCCACGCGTTCAGGTCGGAGCCGTGCTGTGCGAGGACGACCCCGGCCGCGAACAGCAGGGAGTCACCGGGCAGGAACAGTCCGATGATCAGCGCGCACTCCACGAAGATGAAGCTCAGCACGATCACCCAGACGAGCACCGGCCCGGCGGTGTCGAGCCAGCTCACGCCGATGCCCGCGGCCTCGGTGTACACCTCACTCACGACGCGAGCCTACGTGTACTCGGCGAACCTCACGCGGCTGAACCATGGAATCGAGGTATCCGAAAGTCCCGGTCACGCCTCCCCCGAACGCCATGAAAGGTCCTTTCCTTGCGAAATTCGCAAGGAAAGGACCTTTCATCTCAGCCTCAGGAGTGGTCGACCAACTCGTCGAGCGCCTGGTCGTAGCTCAGCCGGACGTCGTGTTCCGCCTGGTCACCGCCCAGCAGCTCCACCCGGCTGGTGGCGGGCGGGTAGCCGCTGGCGATCACCGTGTACGTCCCGGCCGGCAGGTCGCTGACCGTGTAGTTGCCCTCCGCGTCGGTCCTCGCCACGGCGGCGACGCCGCCCGAGGAATCGAGCACGGTGATCCGCGCGTCCGGCACCACCCGGTCCCCGTCGGTCCTGGCGACCCCGCTCAGCAGGATCGTGCTGACCAGCTCGACGTCGTGGCGCAGCACCCCGGCGCCGGTGGCGGTCAGCGTCGCCGCGACCGGCCGGAACCAGCGGCCGCTGGCGACGATCGTGTACCGCCCGCCCACGATGCCGGCGAACGAGTAGACGCCGTTCTCGTTCGTGTGCGTCCTGGCGACCTGATTGCCGTTGTGGTCGATCAGGGTCAGCGCCGCACCCGCGACGTTCGTCGCGTCGTCCCGCCGGACGTGGCCGGTGATCTGGGCGGAGCCCGCCCGGAACACCCCGTTGCCGTTCCCGTTGGTCAGCGCGTGCTTACCGGGTTCGACGGGCGCGGTCACGACCGTCTTCTCGGAAGCCGTTTCGGCAGGCGCTTCGTCCTCTTCGAGGAGCGCTTCGCCGCCTTCGAGAGCCGAAGCCGCCGAGGGAGCCGAGCCGCCGAGCAGCGGGATCTCCTTCATGAACAGCAGCACCAGCGTCGCCAGCAGCGCGACCGCGCCCGCCACGTAGAACACCGTGGTGATCGACTCGGTGAAGCCGATCAGGACCGGGGTCTTGATGGCCTCGGGCAGGTTCGCGATACCGCTCGTGTTCGACTGCAGGTCGCCCAGCGCCGCGGCGCCGGGTCCGCTCGGCGGGTTGCCGCCGAACGCCTTGGTGATGTTGCCCGGCAGGACGTTGAACAGGATCGTCAGGAACACCGCGACACCCGCGGTACCACCGATCTGCCGGAAGAACGTCGCCGACGCGGTCGAGACGCCCATGTCGCTGCGCGGGCCCGCGTTCTGCACCGCGATGATCAGCGTCTGCATGCAGGCACCGAGGCCGAGGCCGATGATCGCGGCCGCGACCAGCGGGTGCCACAGCTCGCTGTTGTACTCGACCTGCGCGAAGAAGAACGCGCCCGCCGCGATCAGCAGCGTGCCGACCACCGGGAACACCTTGTAGCGACCGGTCTTGCTGGTGATCTGGCCCGAGATGATCGAACCGCTCATGATGCCCGCCATCAGCGGGATCATCAGCAGACCCGACTCGGTCGGCGAGAACTCCTGAACCACCTGCATGTACTGCGGGATCATCATGATCGCGCCGAACATCGCGACACCGACGATGACGCCGCCGATGATCGCGACCGTGAAGGTCGAGTTCTTGAACAGCCGCAGCGGGATCAGTGCCGCGTCCTTCATCAGCTTCTCGATGAAGATGAACGCCACCACGCCGATGGCGCCGATGATGTAGCAGATGATCGCGTTCTGCGAGCCCCAGCCCCATTTGTTGCCCTGCTCGGCGACGATCAGGAACGGCACCACGGCGACGACGAGCGCGAGCCCGCCCCACCAGTCGATCTTGTGGTCGTGGCGCTGGTGCGGAACGTTGAGCACGCGGGCCACGACGAACAGCGCGACGATCGCGATCGGCACGTTGATCAGGAAGACCCAGCGCCAGCCGTCGATCTGGTAGCCGAAGACGGTGCCGAGCGTGTCGAAGTCGGCGAAGAACCCGCCGAGCACCGGGCCGAGCACGGTGGAGATACCGAACACGGCGAGGAAGTAACCCTGGTAGCGGGCGCGTTCCCGCGGCGGCACGATGTCGCCCATGATCGTCATCGCCAGCGACATCAAGCCACCGGCACCGAGGCCCTGGATCGCGCGGAACGCGGCCAGCTCGTACATCGACGTCGCGAACGCCGAGGCGATCGAGCCGATCAGGAAGATCGAGATCGCGGCGATGTAGAACGGCTTGCGCCCGTAGATGTCGGACAGCTTGCCGTAGATCGGCGTGACGATCGTCGAGGTGATCAGGTAGGCCGTGGTGATCCAGGCCTGCAGGTCGAACCCGTTCAGGTCATTCGCGATACGGACGATCGAGGTACCCACGATCGTCTGGTCGAGCGCCGCCAGGAACATGCCCGACATCAGGCCGATCAGGATCGTGACGATCTGACGGTGACTGAGCCGGGGACCATCTTCTTGGATGGCTGGCGGACTTTCTACGGTGGTACTCATTGCTTCAGGCCCCCTTGGCCTTCGACGCCGACGCGGGGTCGGCGAACTGTGGAGATGTTTTCTCGATGTCGTCGTTCAGCCGGTGGAACAGCGAGTTGAGGGTTTCCCGGTCGGCGTCGGACCAATCGCCGAGTACCTCGGCGAGCCATAGGTTCCGCTGCTTGCGGTTCTCCTCGAAGACCCGGAGTCCTTCGGCGGTCGGTGCGAGCAGGCAGGCGCGGCCGTCCTCGGGGTCGGCCAGACGCTCGACCAGCCCGTGCTGGACGAGAGAACTCGACTGCCTGCTGATGGTCGAGATCTCGGAGTGCAGGAACTCGGCGAGCTTGCTGGTCCGCTGAGGGCCGACGTGGATGAGGCAGAAGAGGATCGCGTACGCGGCCCTCTCGATGCCGTCCGGCCCCTGCTTGGACACCTGGGACTTCGCCCGGTTGACCAGGCGCACGAGCCGCACGAGCTCATGCCCGAGGGTGTCGGCCAGGTCGAGGTCGGCCTTCGACCTGATGCCGGGTGTCGTGGGTGTCATGGGTGTCTCTCTCGCCGGTTGCTTGGTCACTGCAACTAGTTGCCTAGAGCAAGGATGTTCCTCTCAAGAGTGCTTCGCAAGGAGAAAGTGACCTTGTGTGTCGGACAACACTTTAGTTGCCGCATGCAAGCACATTTATTCGTGCATGTTTGTCCGATTCGCCCGCCTTGGGGCGCTGAGCTGGTGTTTTGGCCGCCGGGGAACAACCCGGGCGGCCCGCGCTTTGAGGGAGACATGACCGACTCCGCGCTCTACGCGATCCTCGCCGACCGCAACTTCGGCACCCTCGCCACCATCAAGCGCGACGGCAGGCCTCAGCTGTCGACCGTCAACTATCTCTACGACGCGGACGCCGGCGCGATCCTGATCTCGGTGACCGCGCCGCGCGCGAAGACCAAGAATCTCCGGCGCGACCCGCGGGCGACCTTCCATGTGTCGACGGAAAGCGGCGACGGCTACGTCGTCGTCGAGGGTCCGGCCGTCTTGACGCCGACGGCCGCGGCCCGGGACGACGCCACCGTCGACGCCCTGGTGGATCACTATCGGCGGGCTCGCGGCGAGCATCCGGACTGGGACGAGTTCCGGGACGCCATGGTCGCCGACCAGCGTGTCCTGCTGACCATCCCGATCGAGCGCGTCTACGGCCTCCAGGCGCGTTTAGCGGGCTAAACGCGAAATGACGGTCAGGGCTGGATGCGCGCCTTGATCTCGTCGATCCGGTCGAGCAGGCGGCTCGCGTCGTCCCGGCCGAGTGCCGACCGCAGGTAGAGCCCGTCGCCCACCAGGATGACCAGTTCGGCCGTCAGCGAGTCGCCGACGTGCTCACTGATCAGGTCGTGGACCTTCTGGTTGTAGATCTGGACGACCTCGAAGACGCGGGGTTCGTTGAGCATGATCCGGATCGTCGCCATGGTCGTGCGGTGCAGCGGCTTGCGCTGGGTCGCGTCGGTGATGGCGGTGCGCAGGTACCACGAGACGACGCCTTCGGGCGCCTTTCGCGCCTGCTCGAGGTCCTCGTCCGAGAGCCGCGATAGCCGCTCCAGCAGGCCGTCGACCAGGGCTTCCTTGGAGCCGAAGTGGTAGAGTAGGCCGCCCTTCGACACCCCCGCGCGCGCGGCGACGGCTTCGAGCGTGACCCCGCCGGGGCCTTGCTCGATGAGGATCTCCTCGTACGAGTCGAGGACGCGTTCCTTCGCGGTGGGCTTCGCCATATCAGTTGACTATACCGTCCGGACGGTTTACCTTCGCATCAGGCGGTAACTGTACCGTCCAGACGGTTTATCTAACAGAGGAGAGTGCGCCATGGCGGGGCGCAAGCAGTGGTGGGCGTTGGCGGTACTGGTGCTTCCGGTGCTGCTGATCAGCGTGGACATGACGGTGCTCGGGTTCGCGCTGCCGTTCCTGTCCGAGGATCTGGCGCCCACCGGTGCGGAGCAGCTGTGGATCGTCGACATCTACTCGTTCATGCTCGCGGGCCTTCTGGTCCTGATGGGCACGCTCGGCGACCGCATCGGGCGCCGCAAACTGCTGCTCATGGGTGCGGCGGCGTTCGGTGCCGCGTCGGTGCTCGCGGCCTTCTCGACCAGCGCGTTCATGCTGATCATCGCCAGGGCGCTGCTCGGCGTGGGCGGTGCGACGCTGATGCCGTCGACGTTGTCGCTGATCCGCAGCATCTTCCTCGACCCCAGACAGCGCCGGATCGCGATCGGGGTGTGGAGCGCGGGGTTCTCCGGCGGGATGGCGGTCGGGCCGGTGCTCGGCGGCTGGCTGCTGGAGCATTTCCGGTGGGGTTCGGTGTTCCTCATCAACGTCCCGGTGATGCTCGTGCTGCTGGTCGTCGGACCGTTCGTGCTGCCGGAGGCGCGTGACCCGAAGCCGGGCCGTTTCGACCCGTTGTCGGCGCTGCTCTCGCTGGCCGCGATGCTGCCGGTGGTCTACGGCATCAAGCTGATCGCCGAAGACGGCTTCGGCCTGAAGGCGGCGATCAGCGTCCTGCTCGGTCTCGCGCTCGGCGTCGTGTTCATCCGCAGGCAGAACCACCTCGACGAGCCGATGCTCGACCTGAAGCTGTTCTCGAACCGGGCCTTCAGCGCGTCCGTCGTGACGAACATGCTCGGGGTGTTCGCCATGGTCGGCCTGCTGTTCCTGGTCCCGCAGTACCTGCAGCTGGTACTCGGCCTGACCCCCGTCGTCGCCGCGCTGTGGATGCTCCCGGCGACGGTCGCCGGTGTGGCGGGCGCGCTTCTCGCGGCCTGGCTCGCGAAGCGGATCCGGGTCTCGGTGCTGGTCAGTGGCGGCCTCCTGGTCGCCGCGGTCGGGTTCCTGGCGTTGACGCAGGTCTCGGCGGGCGGCGGGCTCGCCTACGTCGTGGTGTCGTTCACGCTGCTCGGGGGCGGTGTCGCCCTCTCCGAGACGCTGACGAACGACCTGGTCGTCTCGGCCGCTCCGGCCGAGCGGGCCGGAGCCGCCTCGGCGATCTCCGAAACCGGGTTCGAGCTGGGTGGCGCGCTCGGCACGGCGATCTTGGGCAGTGTCGCGACCGCGGTCTACCGCGCCGGCCTGCCGGAGGGCACGGCCGAGGCCGCGCGCGACACGCTGGGCGGCGCCGTCGCCACCGCGCACCAGCTCGATCCGGCGCAGGGGCAGGCGCTCCTGACGTCGGCGCGCGAGGCTTTCACCCAGGGTATGCACGTCACCGCATGGGCGGGTGTCGCCGTGCTCGTCTATACGGGTATTCAGGCCTTCGTTCTGCTCAATCGGAAGAAAGATTCCGTAGTGCGGATCTCATGAGCCTACGATGGGGTCATGAGCAACGACGCCTTGGTCACCCGCCTCCGTGAACATCTCGGCAAGGCCGCGGTGCTCACCGACTCCGACGTCACGGCCGCGTACTCGCGCGACATGATGCCGCTCGCCTCGGCGGGCAAGCCGCTCGCGGTGGTGCTGCCGTCCGATGTGGAGGGTGTACAGGCCGTGGTCAAGGCCTGCGCGGAGTTCGAGGTGCCGATCGTGCCCCGCGGCGCCGGCAGTGGCCTGTCCGGCGCCGCGAACGCGATCGACGGCTGCGTGATGCTGGCGCTGACCAAACTCGACAAGGTCGTCGAGATCGACGCGGGCAACCGGCTCGCCGTCGTGCAGCCCGGTGTGGTGAACCTCGATTTCCGCAACGCGGTGGAGAAGCACGGCCTGTTCTATCCGCCTGACCCCTCCAGTTACGACTGGTGCACCATCGGCGGCAACCTGTCCACGAACGCCGGTGGACTGTGCTGCGTGAAATACGGCGTCACCACGGATTCCGTATTGGGCCTGGAAGTCGTGCTCGCCGACGGGTCGATCCTGAAGACCGGGCGCCGCACGGTGAAGGGGGTCGCGGGCTACGACCTCGCGCGGCTCTTCGTGGGCAGCGAGGGCACGCTCGGCGTGATCACGCAGGCGACCGTGGCGCTGAAACCGTTGCCGCAGTTGCCTTCCACCTTCGTCGCGGGCTTCAGCAGCACGGAGGCCGCCGGGGAAGCCGTCGCGCGGGTCGTGCGCGAGGGGCTGGTTCCCTCGCTGCTGGAGATCATGGACGCGACGTCCATCAAGGCCGCCGAGACCTACCTCAAGACCGACGTCGGCGCCGGATCGGATTGCAAGGCCCTGCTGCTCGCGCAATCCGACTCCGGCGGCGAGGTCGCGCGGCGGGAACTCGCGGTGCTGGAACAGATCTGCGTCGACTGCGGCGCGGACCTCGCCTACGCCACCGACGATCTCGAAGAGGGCAAGATGCTGCTGCAGGTGCGGCGGGTCGTGCTCACCGCGCTGGAGATGTACGGCGTCTGGCTGACCGACGACGTCTGCGTGCCGCGCACCCGGATCGCCGAACTGATCGCCGGCTGCGAGCGGATCAGCGAAGAGGTGGGGCTGCGGATCGCCGTGGTCGGCCACGCCGGCGACGGCAACATGCACCCGACGATCGTCTACGCGCCGGATTCCGAGGAAGAGTTCGCCCGCGCGCAGAAGGCCTTCGACGCGATTCTCGACGTCAGCCTGTCGCTGGGCGGGACGGTCACCGGTGAGCACGGCATCGGCCGGATCAAACGCGAGTGGCTCGCCAAGGAGATCGGCGAGGTCGGCCTTCGCGTGCATCGCCAGATCAAGCAGGCGCTGGACCCGGGGAACCTCTTCAATCCGGGCTCGATGTTCTCCCTCTAGATGTTATGAACGGGACTTTCATTGCAAATTTTGCAATGAAAGTCCCGTTCATAACACGAGCGAACGCGTCAGTCGCGCACGCGCGGGATCTGCTGCGTGATGTCCTCGGCGGTGTCGGCGACGATGCCGGTCGCGGTGGCGCCGTGCTTCTTCTCGCGGCGCGACTTCAGGTACTCGAGCACGATCGGCACCACCGACACCAGCACGATCAGGATGAAGATCGCGTCGATGTTGTCGCGGATGAACGGGATGTCGCCGAGCAGGTGGCCGAGCGCGGTGATCCCGGCGGCCCACAGGACGCCGCCGATGACGGTGTAGGTGAAGTACTTCTTCGGGTCCATCTTGCCGATGCCCGCGATCCAGGTGATGAACGTCCGCACGAACGGCACGAACCGCGCCAGTACGACAGCCTTCGGTCCGTGCTTCTCCAGGAAGGCGTGCGTCTGGTCGACGTACTTCTTGTTGAAGAACTTCGAGTCCGGGTTGCGGAAAAGCCAGGGCCCGATCTTCCAGCCGAGGCCGTAGCCGAGCAGGTTGCCGAGCAGCGCCGCGACCGTGACCAGGACGCAGACCAGCCAGAGCGGCGCCTCGATCTTGTTGGACGCGATGAGCAGGCCCGCGGTGAACAGCAGGGAGTCACCGGGCAGCACCGGGAAGATGCTGCTCTCGATGAAGATGATCAGGCAGAGCACCGTGATGACCGGGACGGTCAGCCCGCTCAGCAGGTGCATCGGGTCCAGCCACTCGGGCAGGAGCCCCATCGTCGTCACGTTGTTCTGCGCCAGGATCACACCAAAACGGTACAGGGTGACGCTGAGTGGCCTGACCCGACGGGGAGACCCGCTCAGATCAGCGTGAGCAGCCCGATCACCGAACCGGCGGCCAGTCCCAGCAGCACGGCCAGCAGCAACACCCAGTACGCGGGCAGCGGCGCACTGCCGGGCGAAGGGGCTGGAGGCGGCATCGGACGTTCCGCCAGCCTGGCCGTTTCCGCGTCCTCCAGCGCGACGCGCTCCCGTTCGAGCGAGTCGGCACCCGCGCCGGAGAGGAGCCCGTACTGCAGCGGCAGTTCGCCCTCCCCCGGAGGCGCGGACGGAGACGGCTCGGCGGCGACAGGAGTCTCCTCGGTGTCCGAATTACTCTCGGTGTCCGATTCGACTGGCTTCTCGGTGGACGCTTCGGCGATCCGTTCCGCCGAAGGAGCGAAGACGGCCTGAGCGCGAAGGGCATCGGCCAGGAGCTTCTCCGGGTCCTTGGGCTCGCTCATCCGTACTCCTCTCGCCGCTACCCGTCGCTGACCGACACACCACCTTCGACCGCGCCGCTCAGCGGGGCCGTGGCGCTCAATGTAGCCGCAGCCTCGTCCTCGACCCACTCGCCCTGGCGCAGCACCTTGACCGGCCGCAGGTCGCGGTCGAGCACGACGACGTCGGCCGCGAGACCGGCGCGCAGCGACCCGGTCCGGTCGGCGAGGCCGAGCAGTTCGGCGGGCCGCCCGGAGGTCGCGCGGACGGCGTCGAGCAGGTCGATGCCCGCGCCGCGGACCAGGTTGCGGAAGGCCGCGTCCATGGTCAGGGTGCTGCCGGCCAGCGAACCGTTCCCGGCCAGCGTGGCGACGCCGTCGCGGACGTCGACTTCGAGACGGCCGAGGATGTAGCTGCCGTCGGCGGCGTCGGTGGCCGACATGGCGTCGGTGATGAGCACCGTCCGGCCCTTGCCCGCGTGATGCGCGGCCAGCCGCAGCACCGTCGGGTGCACGTGGACGAGGTCGCAGATCAGCTCGACGGTGATCCGCTCGTCGTCGAGGAGGGCGCCGATCGGGCCCGGCTCGCGGTGGTGGAGCGGCCGCATGGCGTTGAAGAGGTGTGTCGCGACGGAGGCGCCGGCGTCGATCGCCGGGATGATCTGGTCTTCGACGCCGTCGGTGTGCCCGATGGCGGCGATGACGCCCGATTCGGCCAGTTGCCGGACAGCCTTGATCCCGCCGTGCAGTTCGGGGGCGAGGGTGACCATCCGGATGTCGCCACGGCCCGCGGTGAGCAGCGCGTTGACCGTCGCCGTGTCCGGTTCGATCAGCGTCGCCGGGTCGTGTGCCCCGCAGCGCGCCTTCGAGATGAAGGGTCCTTCGAGGTGAATGCCGGCAAGTTCACCCTCTTGGACCAGCTCCCGAAGGGCCGCGATCTGGTCCCGGAGCACCGGAATGGGGTCCGAGACGAGACTGCCGAGCATGGTCGTGGTCCCGTGCCGCCGATGCGCGCGCACGGCGCGGTACAGCTCCTCGGGGTTCGCGCTGGAGAACGAGCCGCCCCCACCGCCATGGCAGTGGGTGTCGACGAAGCCGGGCACGACCAGGCACCCGTCGACGTCCACGCGGTCGATGTCCGGGGGTGCCCCGGAACCGACTTGGACGATCTTGTCGCCGGCGATGGCCAGCCAACCGTCGTCGAGTACACGGTCCGGGGCGACGACCCGGCCGCCCACGATCACGAAATCTCCGGCGCCTCTCACGCCCCCCAGCATATATTGGTCTGGACCAAGCATGGCGGCACAACCCAGCGCTCGAGAGTGAGGCCGGGTGTCAGTTCGGCGACTGCATCGCTTTCTGCAGTGCCTCCAGCGCCCGGCTGGCGGTTGACTTAACGGTACCTTTCGAAATCCCGGCGGCCTCCGAGATTTCGGCCTCACTCAGCCCACCGTAGTAACGGAGTACCAGAACTTCACGCTGACGCGGGGGCAGTTTGGACAAAGCGCTCACCACGGCCTGATGTTCACTCGACAGCATGGCGAGGCTTTCGGCCGAACGCGCGTTGACGGCGTGCGGTGCGACGTACTCGCGAGCGGTCTTGCGGCGCCGCAGCACGCTGCGTGATCCGTTGACCACGGCGGTGCGCAGATAGCCGACGGCCGCGGCGGCGTCACGCAGGCGTCCCCAGTTGCGGTGCAGCCCGGTGAACGCCTCCTGGACGACGTCCTCGGCGGTCGCGGGTTCGTCCACGAGCAGGATGGCCAGCCGGACGAGCCGCATCCGATGCTGGCGATAGAGATCCTCAAGGGTCAGCGGTGCCGCAGGCGGCGGTGGCGCGACCGGTCCGTCCATGGTGCGCAAGTGGCCGAGGGTCGCCTCGACACTGCGTTCCGCATTGCCCTCGAGCATGTACCCCTACCTGTTCATTTACCCCTTTGAAGCACAACCTGTGCGTGGCGCTCGATCAGCGTATCGGGTGGGGCAGGAGTCCTGCCTGATCGGATCCTGAGAAGCTGGGGGTGTCTGTTGGAACGACCTTTGGAGACGTCGATGGCCTGGTTCCTGGTGGAGATCACGTACGTGCAGGAGAAGCTGGCGGACGTGCGCCCCCGGCACCGGGAATTCCTTTCCCGCCTCGCTGACCAGGGCGTCGTCGCGCTCGGCGGCCCGCTGGGCGACGGCTCCGGTGGCATCTCGATGTACCGGGCGGCGGACGAGACCGCGTTGCTCGAGATCATCGACCAGGATCCGTACCACCTCGAAGGCGTGGTGGCGAAGCGGACCGTCCGCGAGTTCAAGCCGGTGATCGGCTCCTGGATTCCCCAGGAATCCTGACGGCTCAAAGGTCGAGGGTGACCGGCTCGCGTTCGACGCACACCCGGACGCGGTCGCCGGTCACCGTCGGCAGCTCGCAGGTCCCGCAGAATCCCTGGCGGCACGAATACGCGATGCCGGGCACGGTTTCGCGCAGGACGTCCAGCGTCGTGCGGTCGGCCGGCACGTCCAGCGTCACGCCGCTGCGGGCCAGTGCGACGCGGAACGGCTTGCCGCCGACGATCGGCGGCGTCGAGAACCGCTCGAAGAACACCGGGCCGGTCGTGTGCAGCGCCGCGTCCGTGCGGACACCGACGATCATCGGAACCGGTCCGCAGCAGTAGATCGGCGCGCCTTCCGGTGCCCCTTCGAGAAGTTCGGCGCCGGAAGCGGGCATCCCGTAGTCCGTGTCCGGCCGGATCCAGACGCGGTCGCCGAGTCCGGACAATTCCTCCAGGAACGGCATCGAAGCCTCGTCGCGACCGGTGTAGACCAGTCGCCAGTCCGCGCCGGAAGCGGCCGCCTGCCGCACCATCGGCAGGATCGGCGTGATCCCGATACCGCCCGCGATGAACAGGTAAGCCCGGCTCGCGACGAACGGGAACGCGTTGCGCGGGCCGCGCGCGGTGACACGCGCGCCCTTCTTGAGCGCGTGCACCGCCGTCGATCCCTCGCCGAGCAACCGGACGCCGACGCGGTAGGCCGAGCGGTCGGCCGGGTCGCCGCACAGGGAGTACTGGCGGACCAGCCCCGGCCGCGGCGCGAGATCGACATGCGCGCCGGGCCGCCAGCGCGGCAGTTCCTCGCCGCGCTCGTGCACCAGCCGCAGGCTGACGACGCCTTCGGCCTCGGCGCGGAGATCGTCGACCACCAGCGGGAGATCGCGGTCGACGGCGACCACCGGCGGACGGCGGCGGCCGCTCACCCCGCTGAGCCTGCGGTACACCGCCACGACACCGGTCAGCGACGACATCAAGCGGTCGGTCCGCCCGCTGCCGTCGAGCCGCAGCGGCCGCGTCATCGGGGTTCGTCGGCGGCCAGCGCGGCCGGGGAACGCGCGAGATACGCGACGGCCTGATCGGTGTCGCCGGTCTCGGTGGGGTGATAGGACTTCCGGAAGTACGGCCGGATCTCGCGTAGCAACTGCCTGCCCGACGGCAGCAGGCCCAGCTTCGCCACCCGGAGGTAGGCGCGGAAGCTCGCCTTGCCCGGCCGGGTCGGGTCGTTGCGCATCAGGAACCTGGTGCCCCGCAAGAAGACCCACGCGAGCACCGGCGTCACCACGAGCATGCTGCGCACGCGGCGGCCGTAGCGACCGTCGAGGTGCATGAACAGGTCGAACGCGACCGAGCGGTGCTCGACCTCTTCGGCGCCGTGCCAGCGCAGGAGATCCAGCATCGTCGGGTTGGCACCCGCGGTGTCGAGGGCTTCGGCGTCGAGGATCCATTGGCCGAGGAACGCGGTGTAGTGCTCGATCGCGGCGATGACGGCGAGCCGTTCGATCAGCCATTCCTCGCACCGCTTGGCGGACAGCGGGCGATCGCCGAGCAGACGGCGGAACATCCACTCCATCTGCGCGATGTACGGCCGTACGTCGACGCCTGCCGCTTCGAGATGCCCGGCCGCCCCGTCATGCGCCTCGGCGTGCATGGCCTCCTGGCCGATGAAGCCGAGGACGTCCTCCTTGAGCCGCTCGTCACGGATCAGCGGAACGGCCTGCTTGAACACCTCGACGAACCAGCGTTCGCCCTCCGGCAGCGCGAGATGCAGCACGTTGATCGTATGCGTGGCCTGCGGTTCGCCGGGGATCCAGTGCATCGGCAGCGACGCCCAGTCGAACCTGACGTCGCGCGCGTGCAGGACGATCTGCTCGTGGTCCGTCATGACGCCCTCCCGCTGAGTTCGAAGTCGCTCGGGTCGACCTTGCGGGTCTCCAGCCAGTAGCGCCAGGTGAAGCCGGGCCAGATCGTGCGGTTGACGCCCTTCGCGTCGAGGTACCAGCTCTTGCAACCGCCCTGTGTCCACACGCCCTTGACCAGCTTGTCCTGGATCTCCCGCTGGAACTTCTCCTGGACACCGGCGCGGACGTCGAGTGCGGCGGCGCCGCGCGAGTCGGCGAGTTTGATGGCGTCGACGACGTAGCGCGCCTGCGATTCGATCATGAACACCACGGAGTTGTGCCCCAGCGCGGTGTTCGGGCCGAGGAGGAAGAACAGGTTGGGGAAGCCGGAAACGCTGATGCCCTTGTGCGTGCGCATCCCCTCGGCCGCCCATTCCTTGGCGAGGTCGCGGCCGTCGATCCCGGTGATGTCCAGGTATTCCAAGGCGTCCGTGACCTTGAACCCGGTGCCGTAGATGATCGCGTCGACCTCGTGCTCGACACCGTTGCCGTCGACGACGCTGTGCGCCTTGACCTCGCGCACGCCGTCGGTGTTGACGTCCACATTGGACCGGTTGATCGCCGGGTAGTAGTCGTTGGAGATCAGAACCCGCTTGCAGCCCATGGTGTAGTCGGGGGTGACCTTCTTGCGCAGCTTGGGATCCTTGATGGCCTTGCCGATGTGGCGCTTCGCGATCACCTCGCCCGCTTTCATGATCGCGGGGTGGCCGTTGAAGCCGACGGCACGCACTTCGAGGAACCAGTACAGGGCGTTGCGGTAAAGCCGCTGCACGCCGGGGATGCGGCGGAAGGCGGTCTTGGCCCAGCCGGGCATGGCGTGGTCGGGCTTCGGCATGATCCACGGCGGGGTGCGCTGGAACAGCGTCAGTTCGTCGACTTCAGGGGCGATCCGCGGGACGAACTGGACCGCGCTGGCGCCGGTGCCGACGACGGCGACCTTCTTGTCGCGCAGGTCGTATTCGTGGTTCCACTGCGCGGAATGCCAGGTCTGGCCCTTGAACTTCTCGATCCCCGGCAATTTGGGGACCTGCGGGATGTGCAGGCCGCCGACGCCGGAGACGACGAACTGGGCCTCGATGTCCTGGCCGGTTTTGGTGTGGACGTGCCAGCGGCGCGTGGTGTCGTCCCAGGTGGCGCCGGTGAGTTCGACGCCGAACCGGATCTTGCGGCGCAGCCGGTACTTGTCGGTGACATCCTTGAGGTACTGGAAGATCTCCGGCGCCGGCGAGAACGACCGCGACCAGTCCGGGTTCTGCTCGTAGGAGAACGAGTACATGTGGGACTGCACGTCGCAGGCGCAGCCGGGGTACGAGTTGTCGCGCCACGTACCGCCGACTTCGTCCGCCTTCTCCAGGATGACGTAGTCCCGGATTCCGGCTTTTTCGAGCTGGATGGCCTGGCCGAGCCCGGAGAACCCGGTGCCCACGATCACGACCTTGAATCGCTCGGTCATCTGGCAATCCTCCACTTCGAGGCGTTCGTGCCCAGATGACGTTACCGGAAGTAACAGTTACTTGCTAGTACTACCTACCTGTCAGTACGTTCCGCCGAGCTTCGAGTGGTCCCAGCTCACGATCTTGGTCGGCCGGAAGATCAGCCCGACCCGCTTCGGGGCCTGCTTGCCGATGAAGCCGGCGAGTTCGTCGGGGACCGGGTCGCCCGGCTTCGCGCCCGCGTAGCGCTGCGTGAGTTTGATACCCATCTGGGTGACCGCGGCCGTATCGGTGATGACCTCGACGTCGGCTTCGAGGGAGATCCCGCGCAGCTTGTCGTAGCTTTCGCCGTCCTCGATGAGCACGGTGGCGCGCGGGTCGCGCTCCAGGTTCTTGGCCTTCTGGGACGAGCCGTAGGTCCAGGTCGCGATGCCCGCTTCGTGCGGGTAGTACCAAAGCGGCGCGAGATGCGGGCGGCCGTTCGGCCCGATCGTCGCGACGTTGATGACCTTCTGCTCGTCGAGGAAGGCGGTGAGTTCGTCGGGGGTCATGCGGATCTGGTCGCGACGGGACATGCGCGGTCTCAGCCCTTCTTCGTGGCGGCCCGGCCTGCCTGACCGGTTATCGAAGATTCGTACGCGCCGCGCTGCTCGATGTCCACGAGTGCGGCCGCGTCGGCCTTCTTGATCCGGCTCTTCGCGCCGATCTCGATGATCGGCGGCAGGAACGCGCGGATCAGCTTGAGCCCGCCGACCCAGCGGGGCACGTGCACGGTGCGGGCGCGTTTGTTGACCCCGGCCTGGAGGTGGTCGAGCGCGACGGACAGCGGGTAGGTCTTGCCGAGCAGGCCGGGCATGCCGGTGCGGAGCTTGCCGAAGACGGGGTGTTTGTCGGCGCTCTCGACGAGGTCGGTGCGGATCCAGGTCGGGTGGGCGACGCCGACCTTCACACCGAGATGCGCGACTTCGGCGCGGAAGCTGTTGCAGAACGCCTCGACACCGGCCTTCGCGGCGGCGTAGTTGGCCATGCCGGGCGCGTGGGTGATCGCCGCCAGCGAGGAGATCGCGAGCAGGTAGCCCTTGCGGTCGATGACATGCGGGAGGGTGACGCGGAAGGTGCGCCAGACGCCGAGGAGGTCGACCTCGATGACCTTCTCGAAGGCGGCCGGATCCACCGACCGGACGAAACCGGAGGTGGCGATGCCGGCGTTCGCGATGACGATGTCGATCCCGCCGAAGTGCTCGACGACGCCCGCGGTGGCCCGCTCGAGGTCGTCCCAGCTGGTGACGTCGGCTTCCCAGGCGTGCGCGCTGGGGCCGATCTTGTCGGCGACGGCCTGTTGTTCCTTGGCTTCGATGCCGACCAAAGCGACCTTCGCGCCCTGTGCGGCCAGGCGTTCGGCGAGTCCCGCGCCGATGCCCCTGGCGGCGCCGGTGATCAGGACGACCTTGCCGTTCACGCTGTTCTTGGCCACGTTGCCTCCTCGTCCGAGCCCTACGGCTTTCGGACGGTACCTCAACCTACCCGGAGTAAGCTACCCACAAGTAAGTACGCGGGGGTTTCAGGCCGAGGCGGTGGTGAGGGCGTCGACCTCCTCGGTGGTGAGCGCGAGGTCGGCGGCGGGCAGGAGGTCGTTCAGCTGCTCGACCGAGCGGGCGCTCGCGATGGGCGCGGTGACGGTCGGCTGGGCGAACAGCCACGCGAGCGAAACCGCCGCGACCGAGACGCCGCGGGCAGCCGCGATCTCGTCGAGCGCCGAGAGGACGCGCTCGCCGCGTTCGTCCAAATAGGACGAAGCGCGGGCGGCACGCGGGCTGTCGCCGATGTTCTCCTTCGACCGGTACTTCCCGGCCAGGAAACCCTTGGCCAGCGCGAAATACGGGAGGACGGTCAGCCCTTCGCGTTCGACCGTCGGCGCCAGTTCGCGCTCGTAGTCGCGCTCCACGAGGTTGTAGTGCGGTTGCAGCGCGACGTACTTCGCCAGTCCCTCACGGTCCGAAATGGACAGTGCTTCGCTCAGCCGTTCCGCGGAGTAGTTCGACGCCGCGATGTAGCGGACCTTGCCCGCGCGCACGAGCGCGTCGAAGGCGCGCAGCGTCTCTTCGATCGGGGTCTCCGGATCGTCGATGTGCGCGTAGTAGAGGTCGATGTGGTCGGTCCGGAGCCGTCGCAGCGAGTCTTCGGCCGCCGCCGCGATGTTCGCCGCCGACAACCCCTTCCGTTCTTCCCACATGCCGGTCTTGGTCGCGATGACGACGTCGTCGCGGCGGCCTCGCTTGGCCAGCCAGTCGCCGATGATCGTCTCGGAACCGCCGCCCGAATAGAGGTCGGCGCTGTCGATGAAGTTGCCGCCCGCCGCCGTGTAGGCGTCGAGGACGGCGAAGGACTGCTGCTCGTCCGCGGTCCAGCCGAAGACGTTCCCGCCGAGGTTGATCCCCCGGACGTCGAGGTCGGTGTTGCCGAGTTTCGCCATACTTCGAACCTAAGGGAAGACATCGGCGGAGGCAGGCGTTGGCTCGGGTCATGGGAATTGAACTCGGCAGGTTCGGTGTCTGGCAGCTTGAGAGCAAGATCTCTCCGGAGCTGGCGGTCGAGCTGGAGCAGCTCGGCTACGGCGCGATCTGGCTCGGCGGTTCGCCCCCGGGCGACCTCAACGCCGCTGAGGCGCTGCTCGACGCGACCACTTCGATCACCGTCGCCACCGGCATCATCAACATCTGGCAAGTCGACGCGGCCACCGTCGCCGAGTCGTACCACCGTGTCGCCGCGAAGCATCCGGACCGCTTCCTCCTCGGCGTCGGGGCGGGCCATCCCGAGCAGGATCAGAAGTTCGTCAAACCGTACGGGGCGCTCGTCGAGTACCTGGACGCGTTGGACGCCGCCGGGGTGCCGGTCGAAGCCCGCGCGCTCGCGGCGCTCGGGCCGAAGGTGCTCAAGCTGGCGGGCGACCGCACCGCCGGTGCCCACCCGTACCTGATGACGCCCGAGCACACCCGCCAGGCGCGCGAGGTCCTCGGCCAGGGCCCGCTGCTGGCGCCGGAGCACAAGGTCGTCTTCGACACCGATCCGGAGCGGGCCCGCGCCGTCGGCCGTCAAACCGTCAAGTTCTATCTGGGCCTGGTCAACTACACGAACGCCTTGCGCAAACTCGGCTTCACCGACGAGGACCTGGCGGGTGAGGGCAGCGACAGGCTGGTCGACGCGCTGGCACTGCACGGCGACGCGGAGACGATCGGGCGCGGGCTCAGCGCCCACATCGAGGCCGGGGCGGACCACGTCACCATCCAGGTGCTGGACTCCGATCCTCTGCCGGCCTATCGGGCGCTCGCCTCGGTCCTTCTCTGACGCGACGGCTGTAGGCACCTCCCGGCCGACCTCGTACGATTCGGCCGAGAGGTGCACCAGCCTGCTTCGAGGAGGAGTAAACGATGCCCATCGCCACCCCCGAGGTCTACGCGGAGATGCTCGACCGGGCGAAGGCGAACGAATTCGCCTACCCGGCCATCAACGTGACCTCGTCGGAGACCCTGAACGCCGCCATCCGCGGGTTCGCCGAGGCGGAGAGCGACGGGATCATCCAGTTCTCCACCGGCGGCGCGGAATTCGCGTCCGGTCAGAAGGTCAAGGACATGGTGACCGGCTCGGTCGCGCTCGCCGAGTTCGCCCAGGTCGTCGCCGCCAAGTACGACGTCAACGTCGCACTGCACACCGACCACTGCCCGAAGGACAAGCTCGACGGCTTCGTCCGCCCGCTGATCGAGATCTCGGCCGAACGGGTCAAGAACGGTCAGCACCCGCTGTTCCAGAGCCACATGTGGGACGGCTCCGCGATCGACCTCGACGAGAACCTCGAGATCGCGCAGGAACTGCTCGCCAAGGCCGCCGCCGCGAACATCATCCTCGAGGTCGAGATCGGCGTCGTCGGTGGCGAGGAAGACGGCGTCGAGGCGGAGATCAACGAGAAGCTGTACACCGCCGAGGGCGACTTCCTGAAGACGATCGACGCGCTCGGCTCCGGCGAGAACGGCCGCTACCTGCTGGCCGCGACCTTCGGCAACGTGCACGGCGTCTACAAGCCGGGCAACGTGAAGCTGCGCCCGGACGTGCTCAAGGGCGGTCAGGAGGCGGCGTCGAAGAAGCTCGGCCTCCCGGCCGGGTCGAAGCCGTTCGAGCTGGTCTTCCACGGCGGTTCCGGCTCGCTGCCCGAGGAGATCCGCGAGGCGGTTTCCTACGGCGTCGTGAAGATGAACGTCGACACCGACACGCAGTACGCCTTCACCCGCCCCGTCGTGGACCACTTCTTCAAGAACTACGACGGCGTGCTGAAGATCGACGGCGAGGTCGGCAACAAGAAGGTCTACGACCCGCGTAGCTACCTCAAGGCCGCTGAGGCCGGTATGGCCGCGCGCGTCGTCGAGGCGGCCCAGTCGCTGGGTTCGGCGGGCAACAAGCTCTCCTGACCAGAACGCATTTAGTCCTCTAAATGCGGAAGTACGTGAAGGCCCCCTTCGTTGCGTCTAGCGCGGCGAAGGGGGCCTTCACGTACTCAGAGGCTCAGGCGGCCGGGAGTGTCGTCTTCTCGCGACGCTTCGCCAGCAGCGAGCTCACCGCCCGCGTTCCCGGCCCGGCGGCGGCCCACAGCGCACCGACCCCGGCCAGGCAGACCGCGGCCGTCCAGTAGGCCACCGGCGGCGCCGACTCGGTATGCGCGTCGCCGAGGATCCACGGCCGGAACTGCGACTGCACCCACAGCATCCCGTAGCCGAACGCCGTCACCAGCAGTGCGCCGGCGCCCGCCGTCAGCAGCGGATGCCCCCGGCCGATGCGGAACGCCAGGTCCACCGCGAGGCCGACGGCGAGCAGGTAGAACGGCACGACCGAGACCGGGAAACCCATCCCGAGCAACAGCGGCCACATGACCAGCCGGTAGCCGAGGTAGACGGCGGCGACCGTCGTACCGGCCCAGCGGAAACCGGTCGTGTGCCGCGCCAGCGCGAAGATCAACGCCATCACGCCGATGCCCCACAGCGGGTAGACCCAGTCGTCGATCGGCATCGTGAAGTACTCGACGGCCACCTGGTCGACCGGATGCCCGATCTGGTTCGCGGCGAAGTTCAGCAGTTCGGGCTCGGCTTCGGGCGCGCCGCGTTCCCAGGCGCGCAGCCCGAGGATGCCGTACTCCTGCTGGCCGTTCGGGAAGAACGTGTTCTCCAGGAAGAACGCCCACAGTCCGAGCAGGACACCGGTGCGCGCCCGGCCGGGCTTGGCGTACTTCAGCCAGCCCATGATCACGCCGGCCTGCATGATGCCCGTGCCGATGTAGAGCATCATGTGCGACGGGCTCCACGCGGTCAGGTCGAGGCCGTTGACGCGGTGGTTGATGACGTCCAGCGGTGCCGCGATCAGGAAGACCACGAGCCCGATCTGCATCAGCCGCAGCGAACGCCGGTCGGCGCCCATCCCGGTGTAGCTGTGGATCGCGACGAGCACCATGATGATCACCGTCCCGACGGTGTTGATCAGGTGCGGCGGGGCGAGGTCGTCCCGGAGCCACATGAAATGCCACGACATGTCCCAGGACGAGCCCACCAGTTTGAAGGCGAACGCGGCGAGCCACATGCTGTAGCAGAAGTTCAGCACCCAGTCCGGCGTCGCCTGTCCCGGCGCGCCGCGGTGCCAGTGGAGCTTGAAGAACAGCCTCGTCTTCGCGATGGGGCTGCGGGGGATGACACCCGGCGAAAGGTCCCCGGTCACTTCTGTCGCCTTTGTCATGCGGCACATCTTCCCTGCTCCAGATCACGGGACGGGCATTCGGGGTCGAAAATCGGGGTTCACCCGTAGGGGTGGCGGAGTTGCGGCCGGCGTGCGAAGCAGGGCAAGGTGTGCCGCCATGATGCCGAAACGACTTGTCGCGGCGGTCCTCGTCGCCGCTCTGGTGCTCGCCGGTGGGGGCATTCTCGGGAGCCTGTTCTTCTAGTCACAGTGTTGCTGATCGCGCGCTGACGAAAGCTCGCCGAAGGGGCGCAGTTTCGTACTCCGGTCGAGTGGTTCGCAAAGGCGCCCCTTCATCGAGCTTTCGTGGCCTTCGGCCGAGCGAGGGCGTGCGATGTGAAGTCTCCGTCGGGCGCAGGGCGCCCTTGGGGAGACCGTTGGCAAGATGGGCGTATGACGAACCTCCTCGGCCCCCAGCCGACGCATCTCCCCGAGCACACCGCCGCGCAGGCGGCTCTGGACGCCGGGAGCGACCCGGCCGCCGTCGCCGCCGAGCACCCCGACTACAGCGAGGCGTGGGCCTCGCTCGCCGAGAAGGCGCTCGATGCCGGCGAAACCGTCGCCGCGTACGCCTACGCTCGTACCGGTTACCACCGCGGTCTCGACCAGCTCCGCCGCGCGGGCTGGAAGGGGCACGGTCCGGTGCCGTGGTCGCACCGCCCCAACCAGGGCTTCCTGCGTTCCCTCGCCGTCCTCGGCAAGGCCGCCGGCAAGATCGGCGAGACCGAGGAGTACGACCGCTGCAAGACCTTCCTCAGCGACTCGGATCCGGCCGCCGCGGAAGCCACCGGCCTCAAGTAGCGCGCTATGAAAGGTCCTTTCCTTGCAAATTTTGCAAGGAAAGGACCTTTCATGGCACTTGGTGACCCCTAGAACAGCCCGCAGTTCCCTACGGCCGGAAGCCTCGCGAAGCGCCCCTCAAGCCAAGCGAAAGCCTCCGGGAACGCCCGGATGGCCCCGCCGACGTGCGTCGGAACCAGCGAAGTCGAGAACTGCACCTTCGCGCCCTTCGCGCACCACGAACGCGCCATGGTCCGTCCCTGCGCGTAGGGGACGATGTCGTCGAGTGCACTGTGGACGACCAGCGTCGGCGCACCCGGCTTCCGCGCCCCGATGAGCTGCTCGCCGACCCGCGTCTTGTACGGCTCCTCGCCGAGATACGCGGTCAGCGGCCTGCCGTCCTTGGTCAGGTCCTTCGACTGGGTGAACGCGTGCGCGAAGATCGCGTCGCCGGTGCACTCCTGCTTGACCTTCTCGAACGCCTCGACGCCCTTCGCGTTCAGCAGGGCCGGGATGTTCAGCTCCGGATACGCCGCGTCCATGCTGACCAGCGTGAAGCCGAGGAATCCGAACGCGTAGTGCCCGTCGATGTTCTTGCCGACCTCGGCCAGATCCGCCGGGACGGCGCCCGCGTAGGAGCCCTTCAGTGCGAGTTCGGGGGCGTACGACGGCTGCAGTTCGGCGGCCGACGCCGACGCCCCGCCACCTTGCGAGTAGCCCGCGGTCGCGACCGGACCGCTGTCGGGGAGGTTCGCTTCGGGCAGCCGCTGTGCCGCGCGGATCGAGTCGAGGACGGCGTTGCCCTCGGCGACGCGGTTGACGTAGGTGTGGACGCCGGGGGTGCCGAGTCCTTCGTAGTCGGTGACGACGACGCCGTAGCCGCGAAGCAGCAGCCCGGCGATGAAGGGCCCTTCGTACTCCATGCCCGCGGAGAGGGCCTTCGACGGCGCGCACTGGTCGCCGACGCCCTGTGTCCCGGCGGCGTAACCGACGACGGGCCGCTCGCCGGGGCCGGTCCAGGCCTTCTTCGGGGTGAGGACCGTGCCGGTCACGGCGTTGGGCCTGCCGTGCGTGTCGGTGCTGCGGTACATGATCCGCTGGACGTCCGCGTCGGCCTTGATGAGTTTCACGGGATCTACGTAGAAAGTGGACGGTTCGTGCCGGATGATGTCGCCGGGAGCACCCGCGGGCAGCGGCGACGGGGGGTCGTAGAAGGACGGGGCGGCGCTGGCCTGTGGTGCCCCGAAGGTCAGCAGTGCCGCGACGGTGGCCGCTGAGACGGCGGCGGGCACACCACGCCGGGAACCTGGACGCATGCTTGCTCCTCGTTGAGCACAAACATTTTCGACAGGGATGTCGGAAAAGAGAGTCAGTGAGGTGGCGCACGATGTCAAGCCCCGCGCCGAGAGGGAGACCCCGCAAACTCCCGATCGGCGAGCAGCGCGCCCGGGTGCTGAGCTCGGCGGCCGGGGTCTTCGCGGTGCACGGCGCGCAGGCCGCGACGATCGAGCAGATCGCCCGGCGCGCGGGCGTGTCCCGCCAGGCCGTCTACGAGCAGTTCGGCGACCGCACGACGCTGTTCGCCGAGGTCGTGGCGGATATCGAGGAGCGGGCCTTCGAGGCGATCGGCGCACCCGCGCTCGACGTCTCGCAGCCCGAACTCCGGTCGTGGGCGCGCGGCAACTACGCCAACATGTTCGCCTTCGTCGCGGCGAATCCCGAGGCGTTCCCCGTGCTGCGTGAGGCGGAACGCCTGGGCGATCCGGCCCTCACCCGGCTGCGGGAACGCCTCGCCGGCGTCTACACCGAGGCGAGCAGGCAGCGCTGGGCGAGCCACGGCGTCGACTCGGGCCGCGCGGACAAGGCGCTGGTCACCCTGTTCTTCGCGATGACCGAAGCGCTCGTCCAGGCGAGCTGGGACGGCGAGCCGCCCGACGCGGACGCGCTCATCGACCTGCTCACCGAGTTCACCGTCGGAGGCGTGGTACGCCTTCGGACCGCGGCCGCCGACGTGATGGAAAGGCTGAAATAGCCCAGGACACGACTTACGCCGCGACGGCCTCCAGCAGGGGCTCTTCGACGGTCGTCGTCAGGTCCGGCGAAGACACGACGCGGTTGCGCCCGTTGCGTTTCGCCGCGTAGACCGACGCGTCGGCCGAGGCCATCACCTCGTCGATCGTCCGGCCGTCGAGCGGGAAGGTCGCGACGCCGACGGACGCGGTCCGCTGCTCGATGACCACGTGGTTGCCTTCGTTGTCCTGCGTCTTGATGACCATCTCGCTGATCCGCTGGCGGATGCGCTCGGCGACCGCGACGGACTCCTGCTTCGACGACGATGTCAGGAGCACGACGAATTCCTCCCCGCCGAACCGGCCGGCGAGGTCCTGCGTCCGGGTCTCGGCCTTGACCAGCGCCGCGACACCCTTGAGCACGTCGTCGCCCGCCAGGTGGCCGTAGGTGTCGTTGATGCTCTTGAAGTGGTCGAGGTCGATCATCAGCGCGCCGAACTGGCCGTTCTCGCGTTCGGCGCGGGCGACCTCACGGACGGCGCCCTGCTGCCAGGTGGTGGCGTTGAGCAGCTGCGTCTTCTGGTCGGTGGTGGCGAGTTCTTCGAGCTGCTTGATCAGCACCGAACGCTGCAGCAGGTACAGCGGAAGGAAGACGAGCAGGACGAGCACCGGCTGGTGCGGCAGCACGGCGAGCACCAGCGCGCCGATGCAGACCGTGGAGGCTTCGAGGATGTTGTCGTCCCAAGAGCCGAGGAGAGTCTGCACCGAAGCCTTCGTCGGCGCCGCGAAGTAGAGGCCGGTTCCGGTGAAGACGGCGTTCATCAGGAAGAAGGCCAGGCTGGCGGCGCAGATCGAGGTCACCGATTCCGGGGCGGCCCCGACCACCTGCACGGCCGCCCAGGCGGCGAACGCGGTGAGCGTCATCGATGTGGCGTTCGCCACAGTCCGGTGTGGATTGACCGTCCGGAGGCCCGCCCAGCTGCGGTATCCGAGGTGCAGATAGATCACGGTCACGAGAAGCGCGGTGAGCTGGGGCGGAAGCAGGATCGCGCCCGGCAGCACCCAGACCGACGTCATGTTGATGTGCGGGGTGACGCTCATGCTGCGCCGCTGCCGTTCGATCCGGCGGGTCGCCTCGGTGTGCGCGATCGCCAGCCCGGCGAGCAGGAAACACAACAAGACCTGCGAAGACGTGATGGAGATCGATGCGGCGAGGACCCCCGTCAGCGCCAGCATCGTCGCCACCGAGATCCCGGTGTAGGCGATCCAGTGTTTCGGCCTCTTCCACAGCTCCCACGTCGCTACCGTGAGAGCCGAACGATGTCCAGCGCGTTCCTCCGATGTGATCATCTTTCCCCCTGACTCTTGCGTCATTCTCCGAAACCCCCTACTTACCGACAGCTTCCACCGACTTGCGGGCTGTCGACAAGCTCCCTAGGTGTGTACTTTTCTCTGAGAGGCCGAGGGAAAGGTGCCAGCGATGGCCGGTAGGGATCAGTGAGCTGGGCGCGGGCCTGCGGGCCGCGCGAGTGAGCCGGCGCGTGGAACACCTCAATGTTCCGCGCGTGCGGCGTCTTTCTCCTGCCATCTGTCCGGGTTCTTGGTGAGGTTCCGCCACCAGCTCAGCGCCAGCGGGATCGTCAGCACCAATCCCGCAAGACCGAAGACGCCGACAGTCGACTGCGGACCGATCTGATCGGCGAGAATGCCGCCGATCAACGGGCTCACGCCCATCGTCGTGGTCAGCCCGGTGTTCGAAAGACCCATCACCTGAGCCCTGCTCTCGTCCGGCACCGCCAGCGTCAAGGACGCCGTCGCCTGCATGAGCGCGACAGTGCCGAAACCACCGCAGATCACGAACAACACGATCGACGACACCGGGCCCGGCTGCAGGAAGCACAGCAACAGCGGGATCGCCGTCAGCGCCGAAAGCGGCCCGATCAGCTTCGGCCGGATGTGCGCCGGGACCCAGCGCGAGTAGATGTACGCGCCGATCACACTCCCGAGTGGATCGGCGGCCAGCAGGAGCCCGATGACCTGGGGGCCGCCCCCTGACGCTTCGGCGTAGGGCGCCGCGATGCCCTCGTACACCGGGAGCAGGCCCATCAGCCAGGTGAACAGCAGCAGCGCCCGCAGGCCGGAGCTGGCGAAGATGATCTTCCCGCCCGAGCCGATGGAGGCGAAGAACGACTTGCGCTTCTCGCCCGTCGCCGCGGCGGGGCGCGCGGCCAGTCCCAGCCGGACGAACAGCGCCGAGATCAGGAACGTGACCGCGTCGAGCGCGAGCGCGATATGGGGTTCGAGCGCGGTCAGCAGGAAACCGCCGCCCGCGAAACCCGCCAGCTGTGCCGATTGGACGGTCATGCTGCGGACGGCCATGCCGACGACGAACCGGTCGCCTTCGAGGATCTGTGGCAGCAACGCCAGCTGGGCGGCCTTGAACGGCGGGTTCAGCAGCGAGACGGCGCCGACGAGGACGCACAGGACCCAGAACGGCAGCACCGGGACGGCGACGAGCGCGATCAGCGCGGCCCGCAGCAGGTCCACGACCACCATCACGGTCCGCCGGGGGAAGCGGTCCGCGAAGCCGGTGAGGAAGATGCCGCCGAGCAGCGACGGGGCGTAGGTCAGCGCGTAGGTGAGGCCGGTCAGGGTGGCGGAGCGGGTTTCGGTGAAGACGAGGACCGAGAGCGCGACCCTGGCGAGCTGATCGCCGAAGATCGAGAACAGCTCGGCGAACCAGAGCGAACGGAACTCGGCTACACCGAACACCTCGCGGTAAGTGACCCGTCCGGCCGAAGCCATGCTGCCCCCAATAGGGTCCTTATTACGCGACAAACTCGTGACCGAGAGTAACGCGGTCACGAGCTCGTCACGAAGCGTCATTCGTTCACGTAAGTGTCTCCTGACTGTTCGTGATTGGCTAGGTTCTTTCGCCGGGTTTCTGGAGTTAGAGATCTTTTTCGAAGGCGAACCGCCCGGCGCCGCCGGGATCGCCGTCGCCCGCGGCGATGTCCCGATAACCGATACCGCGGTCCAGACCAGCGGTTTTTGGCTGTTTCACGCCTGTCGTCAGGAAAATTCGGGCGCGGCCGCGTTGTCCGGCTTCGGATTCCGGCTCCGCGACGATGATCCGCGCGGACCCGTGCGGCCGGCGTGCGGAGTGGGGCCGATCCGCACTTCCGCTCCGCTGTGTGATCGCCGTTACGTTCGAAAGCGATGCGGAGGCTATCCGCCAAAAGGATGATCAATCCGCCGTCCGGTCGGGTGAACGGCTCGGCCGGATAGCGGTTGATCCCCGTGAGCGTCAGCCGTCGACCGCGAGGACTTCCCGGGCCGAGGCCGCCTTCGCGGCGTCGCGCTTGGCGACCTCTTCGCGCACGATCGGGATGACGTGGCGGCCGAAGTCGATCGTGTCGCCGAGCATGTCGTATCCGCGTGCGGAGAGGATGTCGACGCCGAGGTCGTAGTAGTCGAGCAGGGCCTGCGCGACGGTTTCGGGCGTGCCGACCAGCGCGGTGGAGTTCCCGGCGCCGCCGGTCGCGGCCGCGGTGGGGGTCCACAGCGCCCGGTCGAAGCGTTCACCCGCCGCGGCGACCGCGAGCAGCCGCTGCGAACCGGTGTTCTCCGGATTCGTGAGCGAATGCCGCCTGGTCAGCTGCCTGCCCCCGGTCGTCCTCGCCTTGATGGCGTCGACCGTGCGGTAGGCCTTCTCCCAGGCGAGTTCCTCGGTCGGCGCGATGATCGGCCGGAACGCGACCTGGATCCGCGGGACGTCGGTCCGCCCGGCCGCCTTCGCCGCGGCCTTGACGGCTTCGATCTGCTCGGCGGTCTGCGCGAGGGGCTCACCCCAGAGGCAGAAGATGTCCGCTTCGGCCCCGCCCGCTACGTACGCGGCCGGAGACGAGCCGCCGAAGGACACGCCTGGACGCGGTTGCTGCACAGGACGGACATCGAGGACGAAGTCAGCGAAACGGTAGTGCTCGCCTTCGTGATCGAAGGGCTCTTCGGACGTCCACGCCTGCTTCACGATCTGGATGTACTCACGCGTGCGTGAATACCGCTCGTCCTTCGTGAGGTAGTCGCCTTCGCGCTGCTGTTCGTGGTCGCTGCCGCCGGTGATGAAGTGGACGGTGAGCCTGCCGTCCGAGAGCTGGTCCAGCGTGGCGAACGTCTTCGCCGCGAACGTCGGATACGAGACGTTCGGCCGATGTGCCAACAGGATCTGGAGCTTGTCGAGCTTCGCCGCGACGTAGGCCGCCGCCTGCGCGGGATCGGGTCCGCTGGAACCGTAGGCGAACAGCACCCGATCCCAGCCGAACTCCTCGTGTGCCCGCGCGAGGCGCAGCGTGTAGTCCTTGTCGAAGACGCCGCCCGACCGCGGATGCGTCTCCGAACCGTCGTTGGTGCCTCCGATACCCAGGAATTCGACCGGCATCGTCCGTCCCTTCCGTTGACTTCCCCCGATCGACGAGTACGCCCGTTCTCTCAGCTGTGGCAACGAGTTCCGCTCCTTGAGAAGCCGCGCACGCGCCGGATCCCCGGCGTAGCTTCGACTTCGTGAGTACCGCGGACCTTCCCTTCGTGCTCGCGGTGGTCGGCGCCGGTCCGCGCGGGGTGGGTGTACTCGAACGACTCGGCGCGAACGCCGCCGAGCTGCTCGGTGAGCGGCGCCTGGTGGTGCATCTCGTCGATCCGTTCCCGCCCGGCGCCGGACGGGTCTGGCGGTACGGGCAGTCGCCGTTGCTGCGGATGAACTCCATGCCCGAGGACGTCACGGTCTTCACCGACGACACGGTGCGGATCGACGGTCCGGTCCGGCCCGGCCCTTCGCTGATCGAGTGGGCGCGGCTGGTCCGCGAGGGCGCGCTCGACGTCGGGATCGACGACAGTCTGCGTCCCGAACTCGAGGCACTGCGAAGTGATCACTTCCCGACGCGACGGCTGCAGAGCGCCTATCTCTCCTGGTTCCACCGCGAGGTCCTCGCGGGGCTCCCGGCGGGGATCGAGGTCGTCGAGCACCGGACCCGCGCGGTGCGGCTCGAAGACGGCGAGCCGCAGTCGCTGTGGCTGGAGGACCGTGCGGAACCACTCGAAGTGGACGCCGTCCTGTTCACCGTCGGTCATCTCGACGCCGAACCGGATCGGCGCGAGACCGAGCTCGTGGACTTCGCCGCACGCCACGGCCTCGCGTACTACCCGGCCGGCTACACCGCCGACGTCGACTACTCGGCCATCGAGCCGGGGGAAATCGTGCTGGTGCGTGGTTTCGGCCTGGCGTTCGTCGATCTGATGCTGCTGCTGACCGAAGGCCGTGGCGGCCGGTTCGAAGAACAGGCGTGCGGCGGGCTGAAATACCTTCCCAGCGGTGCCGAGCCAGTACTGCACATCGGTTCGCGGCGCGGAGTCCCGTATCACGCGAAGATCGGCTACCGGCTGCGCGGGAAACCGTTGCAGCTGCCCAGATTCTTCGACGCGCACGCCATCGAAAAGCTCTGCGCCGTCCCGGGGACTCTCGATTTCCGCCGCGATGTCTGGCCCTTGATCTCGAAGGAGATCGCCTGGGCCTACTACAGCGAACTGTTCACCGCCCATCCCGAACGGGTGCGCATGGATTTCGCGGTCTTCGCCGACGCCTTCGCGGACGCGGCGCCCGGTGAACTCGACGCGCTGGTGGCGCGTGCGGTCCCGGCGGCGGACGATCGGCTCGACCTGGACCGGCTCGACCGGCCGATGGCGGGCGTCCGGTTCGGCACCGCCGAGGAGTACGGCAAGGAACTGCGCGAATACGTCGAAGCGGATCTGAGCCGGCGGGCGGACGCCGAGTACAGCGCGGATCTAGTACTCCAGCTGTAGTTCGTGATGGTGCTGGGTGACCCGCTGAGATGGGTGCGGCCACCGCAGTGATCATGGGTGTTTGTGAGGACAACTCAAGATCGTGTGGTGGCCGCGGCTGTCAGCGTAGAGGTTGTGCGGTGGCAGGCGTTGCTGGGTGAGGGTTTAGGTCGTGTTGCGGGCCGGTTCGCGCGGGTGGAGCCGCGTCGGCGAGCGGGCCGGTTCGTGGCGGGCCTGTTGTCGGGGCTGTCGCGGGTGAATTGCTGGACGATCGCCGAGCGGGTCGGGGAACGGACCCCGGACGGGATGCAGCATCTGCTGTCGCGGGCGAGCTGGGATGCCGACGGCGTCCGTGATGACCTGCGTGGCTGGGTGCTGGAGCACCTCGCCGATTCGGATGCGGTGCTGGTCATCGACGAGACCGGGGATCTGAAGAAAGGCACCGAGACGGTCGGGGTGCAGCGGCAGTACACCGGCACGGCGGGGCGGATCGAGAATTCGCAGATGTCGGTGTTTCTGACCTATTCCGCGCGGCGTGGGCACACGCTGATCGACCGGGAGCTCTACCTTCCTCAGAGCTGGGCCGAGGACCCGGTGCGGCGGGAACGCGCGGGTGTCCCGGCCGGAACCGGGTTCGCTACGAAGTCGGCGCTCGCCTTGTCGATGATCATCCGTGCGTTGGACGCGGGCACGCCCGCGAAATGGGTGACCGGGGACGAGGCCTACGGCAAAGACGGCGCTGGGCTGCGGGATCCGCTCGAGACCCGGGAACAGGCCTATGTGCTGGCCGTGGCCTGTGACCACCGTGTTCCCGGCCCGAGCAACGTCCGCGTCGACGAGCTGGCCGGCCGGCTCCCGAAACGAGCGTGGCAGAAACTCTCCGCCGGGCCCGGCGCGAAAGGACATCGCTACTACCTCTGGACACGGATCCGACTGAACCCGGCCGGGAAATCCGGGCATCACTGGGCCTTGATGCGCCGGAACCAGCGGACCGGCGAGACCGCGTTCTACCGCTGCTACAGCCCGCATCCGGCGTCGCTGCCCGAGCTCGCCCGGATCGCGGGGCGCCGCTGGACCATCGAGGAAACCTTCCAGACCGGCAAAGAACTCACCGGCCTCGACCAGCATCAGGTGAGGACCTGGACCTCCTGGTATCGCTGGACCACCCTGGTCATGCTCGCGCACGCCTTCCTCGCCATCGCCAGCGCTCACGCCCGCGCCGACACCACCCCGGGCCTGATCTCGTTGACACGCAACGAGATCAGGCACCTCTACAGCAAACTCGTCATCGAACCGGCCTACACCACCATCGACACCCTGGGCTGGTCGCAATGGCGACGCCGACACCAGCACCGAGCCAAAACAAGCCACTACCAGCGACGACACCAAGATCACGATCTACAGCTGGAGTACTAGGTGCCTTCATGGCGTTGTTGTCGGTGATGGGCCAGCTACCCGCGCTGCTGCAGACCGGACGACTGGACGCGGCCTCGCAACTGTCCGATCTGGACGGCTGGTTCCTCGGCTTCTTCTCGTACTTCGCCAGCGGTCCGCCGCCGCGACGGCTCGAAGAGCTGCTCGCGCTCCAGGAAGCGGGCCTGGTTTCCTTCCTGGGCGCGGAAATGCGGGTGGTGGCCGATGAGGAGCGCCGGAGGTTCGTCGCTTCCGGCGCGAGCTTCCCCGGCGAGACCGAGGCGCGCACGTTCGTCGAGGCGCGGCTGCCGGAACCGAGCGTCACGCGGGCGTCCGATGTCCTCTTGCGACAGTTACGGGACGACGGCGGGATCGCCGAGGAGGTCGTGCTGGACAAGGTCACCGGTGACAGGCTGCTCGCGGGCCGGATCCACACCCGGGTCTCCGACGGCCGGATGCTCGACCGCGACGGCCGTGCGCACCCACGCCGGTTCGCACTCGGCCCGCATACGTCGGCGCGGTCCGCCGGGGCGTTCACGCGTCCCCGGACCAACGCGCTTCCCTTCCGGCAGAACGACTCCGTCGCCCGGGAGATCCTGCGCCTCGCCGCCGCTCGCTCGCGATCAGAGGGCGGAACGCAAGTGCACCCGGAGCGCGTTTAGCGGGCTAAACGCGCTCCTTAGCGCGCGGCGAACTCCTCCAGCCTCCGCACGACCTCGGCGGGCGACGGCATGGCGGCGATCTCATGCCGCAGCTTGGCCGCGACTTCACGCACCCGCCGGTCGTCGAGGAGCGTCTTGGCCCGCTCCTCGACGGCGTCCGCGGTGATCTGGTCGCCGACCAGTGCTCGCCCGGCGTTCGCCGCCTCCAGCGATTCGGCGTTGACGAACTGGTCCGCGCCTTGCGGCAGCACCAGTTGCGGCACCCCGGCCGACAGCGAGCCGAGTACGGTCCCGGTGCCGCCGTGGTGCACCACGAGATCGGCCCGCGGCAGGACTTCGGCCTGCGGTACGAATCCGGTGACGTGGACGTTCGCGGGCACCTCGCCCACGGCGGCCGGGTCCCCGGGGCCGCGCGCGACCAGGACGTCCACGGGCAGCCGGGAAAGGCCGTCGATCGCCGCGCGCAGCACGTCCATGGCACCGAAGGCGACCGTGCCCAGCGTCAGGTACACCAGCGGCCGGTCGCGGCCGTCGAGCCACGACGGGAGGGTGCCGGGTTCGTTCCAGGGCACCGGCCGCAGCCGGAAAAGCGTGGGGATGCCCGCCAGCTCCGGGTCGCGGAGGCTGTCCGGCCACAGGTCGATCCCGGCGTCGCCGAGCATCAGGTTGGCGGGGGTCGTGCCGTCCCACAGCGGCGCGAGCCGGCCGGCGGCGATCGCCATCAGTTCGGCGGGCATCGAGCGGCCGATGACGTGGGAGAGTACCGGGATCCCGGCCCGGCGGGCGGCGGTGGCGGCGCCGATGTCGCTCATCTCGTAGACGACCAGATCCGGCCGCAGCCGGGCGAGCAGCGGGGTCAGGTCGGCGATCGTGGCCTGCGGCAGGATCTCGCCGAACATGGTGAGGACGACCTCGATCGGGTTGTCCTCACCATGTCTCCGGGTCGCCTCGTCACTGGCGGTTTGGATCGATTCGCCGACCTTGTGAGTGTCGAAACCGAGCGCGCGGACTTTGTCCACGAAGGCTTCACCGGTACCGAAGAGCACCTCGTGTCCCGCGTCCCTGGCGGCGATCGCGAGCGGCATCAGCGGGTACAGGTGGCCATAGGCCGGACGGCACGAGAAGAGGATGCGCACGTGACCGAACCTACTGGTTTTCCCAAACCCGCGAGGGCAGTTCTTCGCGCACGATCGGGATGACGTCCGAGGCGAAGAGCTCCAGGACATCACGCGCCTCGTCCGACGTCAGCCCGTCGACCGAGACCGCCTGCACCTCGTGCCCGAAGGACGCGTGGTAGTCGCCGATCTTGTCGATCACCTGTTCCGGGCTCCCGACCAGCGCGGAACCGTTGGCGATCTTGTCCTCCAACGTGGTGAACTCCGACTTGTTGTGCCGGTACGCGGGTGTCTTCATCAGCGCCTCGAAGTACGGCCGGTAGCCGTCCAACGCCGCCTGCGACGTCTTGGCGACATACAACCCGCCCGCTCCCGAGCCGACGAGCGCGTCCGCCGGGTCGTGGCCGTGGTCGATCCATCGCCGCCGGTAGTGGTCGATCAGATCGGCGTACTTCTTCTTGGGATGGAAGCCGTTCGCGGTGAAGAGCGGGTCACCGAACTTCGCGGCCAGTTCGGTCGACTCGGTGCTCGACGCGCTTCCGTGCCAGATCCTCGGCCGCGCGTGGAACGGACGAGGCTGCGTCGTGACGTCCGTCAGCGGCGTACGGAACTCGCCGTCCCAGGTCACCCCTTCCTCCAGGAAGAGGCGGCGCAGCAAGGCGAACTTCTCGGCCTGGTATTCCCACTGCCGCTCTTCTTCGAGGCCGAACAGCGGGAAGTGCCGGGGATCGTTGCCCTTGCCGATCATCAGTTCCAGCCGTCCGCCGGAAAGCTGGTCCAGGGTCGCGTAATCCTCGGCGACCCGGATCGGGTCCAGCACGCTGATCACGGTCAGCGTGGTCAGCAGCCGGACGCGTTCGGTGCGCTCGGCGATCGCGGCCAGGATCACCGGTGGCGCCGAGGAGAGGAACGGCTCGCCGTGGCGTTCACCGACGCCGTACGCGTCGAAGCCCAGTTCCTCGGCGAACACCGCTTCGTCGACGACTCGGCGCAGCCGTTCGTGCTGGGTCGGCGTCTCCCCGGTCACCGGGTCGGGATGGTTCGCGACAAGGGAGAAGAGCCCGAATTTCACCGTGCCTCCAACGGTTTCCGGCCGGGGATCGCGGCGAGCAGCTCCCGGGTGTAGTCCGCGCTCGGCCGGTACAGGACCTCTTGCGCCGGGCCGAGTTCGACGAGTTCGCCACCGCGCAGTACGCCGACGGTGTCCGCGATCTGGCGGACCACCGCGAGGTCGTGCGAGATGAACAGGTAGGTCAACCCGAGTCCTTCCTGCAGGTCGACGAGCAGCCGCAGGATCTGCGCCTGTACCGAAACGTCCAGTGCGGAAACGGGTTCGTCGGCGACGATCAGCTCCGGGCGCAGGGCCAGTGCCCGCGCGATCGCCGCCCGCTGCCGTTGCCCGCCGGACAGTTCGGCGGGTTTGCGTTTCAGCACCGAGGACGGCAACGCGACCTGGTCGACGAGCTCCGCCGCTCGCGCCCGTCGCTCTGCCTTCGTGCCGACACCGAAAGCCCGCAGGGGTTCGGAGACGACGTCCTCGATGCTGAACTTCGGGTTCAGCGAGGCGTACGGGTTCTGGTACACCAGCTGGAACCGGCGCCGCAGCCGCCGCAGTTCCTCGCCGCGCAGCGCGGTGATGTCCTGGCCGTCGAACTCGACGGTGCCGTCGGTCGGGGTCTCCAGTCGCAGGAGCATCCGCGCCGTCGTCGACTTCCCCGAGCCGGATTCGCCGACCAGCGCGAGGGTTCGCCCGCGGGCGATGTCGAACGAGACGCCGTCGACGGCACGGACGGCTCCGAAGGTCTTTCCGAGCCCGCGGGCCGAGACGAGGATGTCGGACGACGGCGGCTTCGGTTCCCGCAGTGGCGTGTCGGAGAGGCTGGGCGCGGCGGCGAGCAGGTCGCGCGTGTACTTCTCCGACGGGGCGGACAGGATCTCGCCGGTGGTCCCCTCCTCGACGACGCTTCCCTGCGACAACACGACGATCCGCGATGCCCGATCCGAGGCGACGCCGAGGTCGTGCGTGATCAGCAAGATCGCGGTGCCCGCTTCCGCGGCGAGTTCTTCGAGGTGGTCGAGGATCTGCCGTTGCACGGTGACGTCGAGCGCGCTGGTCGGCTCGTCGGCGATGATGAGTTTCGGCCGCCCGGCGAGCGCCGCCGCGATCAGTGCCCGCTGGCGAAGGCCGCCGGACAGCTCGTGCGGATACTGCCGCGCCCGCGCCTCCGGATCGCTGATCCCCGCCTTGCGCAACAGCTTCACCGCCTCCGCGCCGGCACCGCGCCGGTCCGCCAGGCCGTGGATCAACAGGACTCCGGCGACCTGGTCGCCGATCCGGTGGACCGGGTTCAGCGAGACCGTCGGATCCTGTGGCACCAGCGCGATCTCACGTCCGCGCACGGATCGCCAAGCGCGGTCGGACAGCTTGGTGAGATCGCGGCCGTCGAAGGTGATCTCGCCGCGTTCGATCCGGCCGCCGCGCGGGAGCAGGCCGATCGCCGCGTGCGCCGTCGTGCTCTTGCCGGAACCGGACTCGCCGACCACCGCGACGATCTGTCCTTTGTGGATGGACAACCCCACGCCGTCCACCGCGGGCACGTTCTTGTAGGAAACCGCGAGATCCCGGATGGTCAGCAGTTCGCTCATCGCACGTCTCCTTCGATCGCCCGTGACAGCCGGTTCGCGGACAGCACCACGGCCGCGACGGTCAAACCGGGGAAGGTCGTCATCCACCAGGCGGTGGCCAGGAAGCCGCGGCCGCCCGCCACGAGCGAGCCCCACTCCGGCGTCGGCGGGGTGGCGCCGTAGCCGAGGAAGCTCAGCGCGGACACCTCCAGTACCGCGGTACCGAAGGTGAGCGTCGCCAGCGCGAGGACCGGACCGAGCGCGTTGGGCAGCACGTGCCGTCCGAGCACACCGGTCCAGCGCACGCCACCCGCCCGCGCCGCCTCGACGAACACGCCACTGCGGACGCGCAGCACTTCGGCGCGCATCAGCCGGGCGAACTGCGCGAGGTTGGCGACGCCGACGGCGATCGCGACGTTGGTCGTGCCGAAGCCGAGCGCGGTGACCAGCGCCAGCGAAAGCAGGATGGACGGGATCGCCAGCAGGACGTCGACCCCGCGCATGATCGCCGAATCGAGGGCGCCGCCCCGGAATCCGGCGAGCAGACCCAGCGCGGAACCGGCCGCCAGCGCCACGACGACGGCGATCACCGTCGCCTGCAACGAAAGCGCGGCGCCGTGCACCACGCGCGCGAAGATGTCGCGTCCGGTCTCGTCGGTGCCGAACAGATGCGCGAGCGAGGGGCCTTGCATCTTCTCGGCGGGGACGCCGGCGAGCGGGTCCTGACCGGTGAAGAGGCCCGGGACGAGTGCGGCGAGCAAGGCGAACGCGAGAACCGCGACCGCGACCACCAGGCCGGGTCGGCGGGTGCGCACGAGGACGTCAGGCATCGGCCTTCTCCCGGTGTTCGATCCGCGGGTCCAGCAGCGGATACACGAGGTCGACGAGCAGGTTGATCACGACGAACACCAGTGCCGCGAGCACGATCACCGCCTGCACCACCGGGATGTCCTGTGCGGTGACCGCCGACGACGTCACCCGCCCGAGGCCGTCGCGGGAGAACACCGTCTCGGTGATCACCGAACCGGCGATCAGGTTGCCCGCGACCACCCCGGCGATGGTCAGCGTCGGTACCGCCGCGTTGCGCAGTATGTGTCCGAAATGGACTCTTCACCGGCTGGCCCCTTTCGCCAGCGCGATCTCGGTGTAGGGCTCGGCGAGTTGCGTGCGGAGGCTCTTCGCCAGCACCTGCCCGATGATCGCGCCGGTCGGGATGGCGAGGGTGATCGCGGGCAGGATCAGCGACGCGAAACCGTTCGACCCCAGCGCCGGCACCAGCCGGAGCTGGAAGGAGAAGAACTGGATGAGCAGCAGCCCGACCCAGAAGGGCGGCAACGAGATCCCCAGTGGTGGCAGCGCGAGCAGGACGTTGCTCAGCCAGCGATGCCGGGTGTAGGTCCCGGCGATGGCGACCCCGCCGCCGAACAGGATAGCGAGCAGCAGCGCGAATCCGGTGACCGCGAGCGTCGGTGGCAACGCCGAGACGACCATGTCCGTGGCGTCGTCCCCGGTGGCGATCGAGCGGCCGAAGTCGCCCTGCAGCGCGGCGACCAGCCGTTTCCCGTACTGCACCGGCAAGGCGTCGTCGAGGCCGTATTCCGCCTTCGCCGCGGCGAGCTGTTCCGGCGTCACCGAGATCCCGGCCTCGCCGCCGCCCAGTTTCGCGCTGATCGCGTCGCCCGGCAGAAGGTAGAGGATCACGAAGGACACGGTGAACGCGGCCCACAGGACGAAGACCGCCTGAAGGATCCGACGGAGCAGGTACCTGGTCACGAGCCGGACACCCAGGCGTCGAACAGCTGCAGCCGGGACGACGCTTCGAAGCCGATGCCGTGCGCGTTCGGCCCGTGCGCCAGCACCTGCGTCAGTTCGAAGACCGGGGCCGAGTAGCCGTTTTCGATGATCGCGCGCTGCGCCTGCTCGGCCGCGGGCTTCCGTTTCGCCGGGTCCACAGTGGACGACTGCGCGTCGAGCGGCGCGTCCAGCGGGTTGCCCGGCGCGAGCTTGCTGCGGTTGTTCGCCTTGGTGGAGAACAGGTTGCGGAGGATGTCCGGATCAGCGCGCGTGGTGTTGTACCAGAGGTACTCGTACTCGCCGCTTTGCGTGATCTGCACGGTTTCGGCGGTGGTGTGCTGTTCGATCCGGAGATCGAAACCGATCTTGCGCAGCTGCTGCTGCACGAGCTCGAGCACGCTCTTGTTCTGGTTGAACACCAGGGAGAAGACCACCTTCGCGGTCAGCCGCTGGCCGTTCTTCGTACGGATCCCGTCGGGACCAGGCACCCAGCCCGCGCTCTCCAGCAACGAAGCCGCACCGGCCGGGTCGTAGGCGAGCAGTGGGGAGAGGTCGGCGTGGAACGGCGTGGCGGAGCCGAGAATGCTCGTGGCGGGCTTGTAGTTCGGTGTCAGCACGGTGTTCGTGACCTCGGTCCGGTTGATGCCCTTGACCACCGCCTGGCGGACCTTTTCGTCGGTGAGCACGCCCTTGGTGACGTTGGCGTGCAGGTTGAACACGATGCCGGGATTCGGGCGGACGGGTTCGGTGAAGCCGTTGCCGGTGAACTGCGGTTCGTCGACCGGCTGGACGTCGGTGATGGCGTCGAGCTGCGCGGAGGCGAGGCTGCCGGTGCGGACGCCGGGCTCCGGCACGACCTTGTACGCGATCTTGTCGAGGTACGCCTCACCCTGGTGCTTGAACAGCGACGAGCCCCACGCGTAGCCCTTGCGCTTGGCGACGACGATTTCCTGGTTCTGCTTCAGGCTTTCGAAGACGAACGGACCGGATCCGATCAGCCCGTCACCCTGGCAGCGCTGTTCGGCCGTCTTCTTGTACGCGGCGGGCGCGAGGATGCCGAGCGACATTGTCGAGCTGGCCTGCAGGAACTGCGCGCTGGGAACGGAGAACTCGACCTTCACCGTCTTCGGATCGACCACCGTCGTTCCTTTGTAGACGGCCAGATAGCCGGAGCCGAGCTGGGATTTCGGGCCGAGCGCCTTGATCCCGTCCAAGCTCGTCTTGACCGCGGCGGCGTCGACGGGGCTGCCGTCGGAGAAGGTCGCGCCGTCACGCAGGTGGAAGGTGAAGGCGGTCGAATCCGCGTTGCTCTCCCATTTCTCGGCGAGCCAAGGCTTGATCTCGCCGGTGGCGGGATCCTGATCGGTCAGCGAATCGACCAGCTGGCGGCCGACGTTGAGCGAGGCGTTCGTCCCGACCTGTTGCGGGTCCACGCAGTCCGGGCTCGACGAGATCCCCAGCCGCAGTGTGCCGCCGGGTTTGGGTGGGCCGGCGTCGGCGCCCGTCGTCCCACCGGCCGGGGAGCAGGCCGTGAGAACGAGGGCGGACAAGGCGAAAAGGGTTGTGGCGGCGGTACGGGACACCGGGTGGCCTCCAGCGGGGAACGGGGCGCGCTCGTGCTCGCGCCGACCCGATTCACGCTAATCACGGCCTTGAGGCCCGCCCACATACTGAGTTCGCCTCCCAACCCACGAAACGTCCCACCTTTCCGCTTGACAGTCCCGAAAGTCCGTGAAGGCCTCCTTCCCTGCTCTCAAGGCAGGGAACCGGCAAAGTCGATTGCCGCTGGTCAGTATGTTTTTGGTGCTTCGAGCCGGGCATCGCCGGCTGTCCGGAGGGGGCGGGCGGGCCCTGTATGTGTAGTTCTGCAGGAGGGTCGTGAGTGGTAATGAGCGTTCTAACGCTCATTGCCACTCACGACCCGGCCACAAAGCCGCGCAAAGCACCCAAATCGGGCACCACGATCTCTTTTCGTGTCCTCTATGGACAGTCAAGAACGAGCCGGGCCTCTTCGGCGAGCGCACCACCGGCTCCATCACGTCGCGTTTGCCTACCCCTCAAGAGAACCCGAATCGCCACTCGCGCCCCACCTGATCAGCGGTAATGCGACTTTGCCGGGACCCTGACCCTCAAGGCAGGGAAGGAGGCCTTCACGGACCGACCAGTTCAGCAGCGGTTGAGCATGTCCGTCAGCGCGGTCTTCTCGGCCGACTTGACGGTGAGCTTGTACTTGTACTTCACCGTGGTCCACATCTTCGCGTAGGTGCACCAGTAGCCGACGGTCGGCGGTTTCCAGGCGTCCGGCGACTTGTCGCCCTTCTCCTGGTTGACGTTGTCGGTGACGGCGATCAGCTGCGGTGCGCTGAGGTCGTTCGCGAACGCCTGTCGCTGGGAGGTGGTCCACGACGACGCCCCGGTGCGCCAGGCGGCCGCGAGCGGGACGACGTGGTCGATGTCCACATCGGACGCCGCGGTCCAGGTGGCTCCGTCGTACGGGCTGAACCAGCTGCCGGAGACGGCGGCGCAACTGCTGTCCTGCTGCACGTTCGTGCCGTCCCGCTTGAGCACGACCTCGCGGGTGTTGCAGCTGTTGCCCTGATCGGACCAGTGCGGGAACTTGTCGCGGCTGTACCCGGTCGACGAGCCGTCCGGTTTGACGGTCAGCGCGGCGAGCTGTGTCTTGGCGGTGTCGGCGGACGGGATGCCCGGCGGCGTGGCCTCGGCGACGCCGACGACGCCCGCCGAGACGATGGCCGAAACGGCGAGAACGGTGAAGGAGCGACGAACAGCAAGCGCAGTTGGCATATTGCTGCCTCCGTGTCAGGTTTGGGGACCTGGTCACCTTGAGGGACGGAAATGGCCCACGCAACACCGTCGAGTGACACCCTGCTGGACATTTGTGAACGACGAGTGACCAACACGCCGCATTTAGTCCTCTGGATGCGGTCCTTGCGCGGGCAACTACCGCATCCAGAGGACGAAACGCGCTGGTCGAGGGAGCGCGCGGGCAGGGGAGGCAGGCGTGAAAGGGGTCTGAGCGTCGCGCGAAAGTTTTTCGGAAAGTCCAGCGGAAGGTTCTGGGCCGAACGGGCGAACGGGCTAGGCGAGCCCGCGGACCAGCCGGAGATCCTCGGTGTGCCGGTACCAGGTCCACCGGCTCATCGCGCGGGGGTGGACGACGCCGTCGCTGCTCGGCCGGGTCGGGATGCAGCCGAGCTGGAACGCCCGCGCGTACTGCGTCGAGGGCCGTTTGAAGAGGGTCCCCTTGGTCACCCGGACCATCAGCCCCGGCCCGCTCGCGTCCGGCTCGACCTCGATCGAGCGCGCGGGCCCGCGCAGGACGGTGTGCTCGTCGCAGTAGGCCACGCCGCGCACCATGCCGACCACCCCGCGCCCGACCAGTACGCCGCCGGTGTCGTCCCGGATCAGCGGAACCGGATCGACCTCGCCGCGCAGGGCGAGCGCGAGGGCGCGCAGCGGCTGGGTCGGGAGGCTCCAGATGCGGGCGACGTCGGAGTCCGGCGAGGAGGGCACGAATCCGAGCGACACGCCGGAGAGCTGTTCTTTTCGCAACAGTCGAAGCGCGACCGCCGCCAGGTCGGCGTCGGTGCCCGCGACCACCAGATGATCGTGTTCGCCCAGCAAGGGGTCGATTTCCGCCTTGCCGGGACGGCTCGGGACGCGCACCATTTCGACGTCGTCGATGTCCGGGAGTGTGGGCTCGCCCTCTGGACAGACCACCACTATTCCGCGCACCCGAAGGCCCTCCGTTACGCTCATGCACCGGCATTTACCAGCGCCAAACCACAAGTCGCCGAACACCTGGAGTGTCACATGCCGGCCATCGTGCTGATCGGGGCCCAATGGGGGGACGAGGGCAAGGGCAAGGCCACCGACCTGCTCGGCGACCGCGTCCAGTGGATCGTGCGTTACCAAGGCGGTAACAACGCGGGCCACACCGTAGTCCTTCCCGACGGGCAGAACTTCGCGCTCCACCTCATCCCGTCCGGGATCCTCACGCCGGGCGTCACCAACGTCATCGGCAACGGCGTCGTCATCGACCCCGCCGTGCTGCTCGACGAACTCGCCGGGCTGGAAGAACGCGACGTCGACACCAGCAAGCTGCTGATCTCCGCCGACGCGCACTTGATCATGCCGTACCACGTCGCCATCGATAAGGTCACCGAGCGTTACCTCGGCAGCCGCAAGATCGGCACCACCGGCCGCGGTATCGGCCCCTGCTACCAGGACAAGATCGCCCGCGTCGGCGTCCGCGTCCAGGACCTGCTCGACGAGAAGATCTTCCGGCAGAAGGTCGAATCGGCACTGGAGTTCAAGAACCAGGTGCTGGTCAAGGTCTACAACCGCAAGGCGCTCGACGCCGACCAGGTCGCCGACGAGGTGCTGGCCGCCGGCGAGAAGTTCGCGCACCGCATCGCCGACACGCGCCTGCAGCTCAACCAGGCCCTCGAACGCGGCGAGACGGTGCTGCTCGAAGGCTCGCAGGGCACGCTGCTCGACGTCGACCACGGCACCTACCCGTTCGTGACGTCGTCGAACCCGACGTCCGGCGGCGCGAGCGCGGGTTCGGGCATCGGCCCCGGCAAGATCACCACCGTCCTGGGCATCCTCAAGGCGTACACCACGCGTGTCGGCTCCGGCCCGTTCCCGACCGAGCTGGACGACGAGTCCGGCGAGTACCTGCGCAAGCAGGGCGGCGAGTTCGGCGTCACCACCGGCCGCTCCCGGCGCACCGGCTGGTTCGACGCGGTCATCGCGCGCTACGCGGTGCGGGTCAACGGCATCACCGACTACTTCCTCACCAAGCTGGACGTGCTGTCCGGGCTGGAGAAGGTGCCGGTGTGCGTCGGCTACGAGGTCGACGGGTTCCGCACCTACGACATGCCGATGACCCAGACCGACGTGCACCACGCGCTGCCGATCTACGAAGAGCTGCCGGGCTGGTTCGAGGACATCTCGGGCTGCCGCAGCTTCGAGGAGCTGCCCGCGAACGCGCGGGCCTACGTCGAGCGGCTCGAAGAGCTTTCGGGCGCGCGGATCTCGGCGATCGGCGTGGGGCCGGGCCGGGAGCAGACGATCGTGCGGCACGAGTTCGTCTGACGCCCCTTACGCGTGCCATGAAAGGTCCTTTCCTTGCAAAATTTGCAAGGAAAGGACCTTTCATGGCGTCTCAAGCGACCGAGGTCTTGACCGGAGTCTCGTTCCGGAACAGGTCCAAAACCGGGCAGTGCTCGTCCACCTGCCGCTTCAGGTCTTCGTAGACCTCCGCCCCGGCGGGCCCGCTCAGCTCGACCGAAACCCGCACCTCGCCGAAACCGGGCCGCGTCGACTCCGAGAACCCGAAGAACCCGTGCAGGTCGATGTCGCCGTCCACGGTCACCTTGACCCCGTCGAGCGGTACCCCGAGCTTCGCCGCCCAGAACTGGTACGTGATCACCTGGCACGAACCGAGCGCGGCGAGCGCGTACTCGACCGGGTTCGCGGCGGTGTCGGTACCGCCCAGCGCGGCCGGTTCGTCGACGGTGAGCGAGTGGTCGCGCACGCGGACGTCCACCCGCGTCGCGGTTCCGGGGATCAACGCGTTGGCGACGCTGAACGAAACGGCGGCGTTGCGCGGGTCGGCGTCGACGGCGGTCTTGGTTCCTTCGATGACATCGGTCAGCGACATCGGGTCACTCCAGGATCGAGGTGTCGGACGCCGCCCAGAGTGGGCCACCCCGGGAAACCGCGCGCGTGTTCTCAGCTGGTGAACACCGAAATATCCTTTGGACAGCGCGGTTAGCGTTGAACATGACCATCGGAGTTGCCCTCCCGTCCGGGGACACCGCGAACGCCGTCAACATCGTCGACGAACTCGTCACGCAGACAGCTCAAGCCGCCGAGGCCGGCCTGACATCGGTCTGGTTCTCCCAGCAGATGGAGCACGACGCCATCACCGTCGCCGCCCTCGCGGGCCGCGCCGTGCCGGGGATCGCCGTCGGGACCGGCGTCGTCCCGATCTACCCTCGGCATCCGCTGCTGATCGCCGGTCTCGCGCAGACGGCGCAGGCCGCGACAGGCGGCCGGTTCGTCCTCGGCCTCGGTACCGGCGCGAAGAACTGGCTCGAACCGGCGTACGGCGTCGAGTATCCGCCGCCGATCAAGCACCTTCGCGAGTACCTCACGATCCTTCGCCAGGTGCTCGACGACGGCGAGATCGACTTCCAGGGCGAGACGGTCAGCGCGCACGCCAAGGGTTTCGGGGCTTCGGTGCGGGTCGCCGGATCCTCGGACATCCCGCTGATCATCGCCGCGATGGGACGGCAGGCGCTGCGCGTCACCGGCGAACTCGCCGACGGCACGATCCCGTTCCTCGCCGGGCCGAAGGCGCTTTCCCGGCTGATCGTCCCGGAGATCACCAAGGCCGCCGCGGGCCGTCCGGCGCCGCGGATCATCGCGATGGTGCCGGTGGTGGTGACCGACGACCCCGACGACGTCCGCGCCATCGTCGACCGGCAGTACGCCTTCTTCCGCGACATTCCCTCCTACCGCGCCATTTTCGACGCGCAGGGCGTGGATTCCGCCGGGGACCTGGTGATCGCCGGGGACGAGGAGACCGTCGCCGCCGAGATCCGCCGGTACTTCGACGCCGGGGCGACAGAGGTCGTCGCGACCCAGGCGGGCACCCGGGGCACGGAGGAGCGGCTCCGCACCTGGCGCGTTCTCGGAGACCTCGCCAAGGGCCGATGAATCCTCAGGACCAGTGGCCTTGCTCACAGCGTTCGGATTGTGCATACTCGTGCGCATAGCGAACACAGCTGGAGGTCCCCATGTCCCCTGCCACGGCCCGTTCGTGGGTGGTCCCGCTCGCCTGGACGGCGGTGCTGCTCGACGGATTCGACCTGGTCGTCCTGGGTACGGTGCTGCCCGCGCTGCTCCGTGACCACGTCTGGGGCCTGACCCCCGGTACGGCGTCGGTGATCTCGACGTTCGGGCTGATCGGCATGATGATCGGCGCGATGGCGATCGGCACGATCACCGACGTCATCGGCAGGCGGAAGGCGCTGATCATCGCGGTCGGCGCCTTCTCGGTGTGCACCGCGCTGTGCGCGATCGCGCCGTCCGCGTTCTTCTTCGGGCTGTTCCGCTTCCTCGCCGGGCTCGGCCTCGGTGGCTGTCTCCCGACGGCGATCGCGCTGGTCACCGAGTACGCGCGCAAGGGAAGGGGCGGCAGCGCCACCACCACGGTGATGACCGGCTACCACGTCGGCGCGGTGCTCACCGCCCTGCTCGGCATCTGGCTGATCCAGCCGCTCGGCTGGCGCGCGATGTTCGTCGCCGGCGCGTTGCCCGCACTCGTCCTGGTCCCGCTGATGATCAAGTACCTGCCCGAATCCGAGTCCTTCGAGCGGGCGCGGGAGACGCAGGAGAAGTCGGCGGCGGAGGTCGTCGGCGGGCTGTTCCGGGGCGGTCTGCTGCGGGCCACCCTCGCGTTCTGGGTGACGTCGTTCATGGGGCTGCTGCTGGTCTACGGGCTCAACACCTGGCTGCCGGAGATCATGCGCCAGGCCGGCTACCCGCTCGGCGCGGCGCTCGGGCTGCTGCTCACGCTGAACCTCGGCGGGGTCGCCGGTCTGCTCATCGCGGGTCGCGTGGCGGACAAGGTCGGCGTGCGGCCGTCGGTGATCGCCTGGTTCCTCGGGGCGGCGGTCTTCCTCGCCTTGCTGAGCGTGAAGCTGCCCGCGGCCGGTCTGTACGTCGCCGTGTTCCTCACCGGCGGGTTCGTGTTCAGCGCGCAGGTTCTCGTGTACGCCTACATCGGCAAGACGTACCCGGCCGCCATGCGCGCCACCGGAATCGGCTGGGCGGCCGGGGTGGGCCGGGTCGGCGCGATCTGCGGCCCGATCCTCGGCGGTGCCCTGCTGAGCGCGGGTATCGCGTATCCCTGGGGCTTCTACGCCTTCGCCGCGGTCGGTGGGCTGGGCGCGGCCGCGGTGACCGGAGTCCGCGTCGGCCGCGCCCAGGAGACCGTTACCCGAGTTCCTTGAGTTCCCGTTCCACGGCGGCGAGTTCCTCTTCGGAACCTTGGACCTTCGGACCTGTGAACCACTTGCGTGCCGAGGCGAACCACCACACCGCGGCACCACCGAGGACGACGAGGAAGGCGATCGGCGTGTAGTTGAAACTGTCGATGGTGACCGGTGATCCCTGCGGGAGCATGAACAGCACGAAGATGAAGCAGACCCAGATGGTCGCGACGATGCCGATCGGCTTGCCCCACCGGCCGAGGTTCCACGGCCCCGGTTCGAAGTCGTCGCCCTTGCGCACCCGCAAGAACACCGGGATCACGTAGGCCACGTAGAGGCCGACGACCGCGATCGAGGTCACCGCCGCGTAGGCGGTCGCGCTCCAGAGGTACGGCAGGGCCAGCAGGAGCGCGCCGCCGGCGGCCAGCCACACCGCGTTGGTCGGTGTCTGGGTCCGCTTGTTGATGCGGTGCCAGAACTTCGAACCGGGGATCGCGCCGTCACGGGCGAAGGCGTAGATCATCCGTGAGTTCGCGGTCACCGACGCCATCCCGCAGAACAACTGCGCGCCGATGCAGATCAGCAACAGGAACTTGCCGGTCGTCGCGCCGGTGGCGTCGATGAAGATCTGCGCGGGCGGCACCCCGGTTTCCGAGCCGACGGCGCCTTCGTAGTCCTGGATCGCGAAGGTGAGGCCTATCAGCAGGACCCAGCCGGCGACCAGTGAGACGAGGATCGAGTTGATGATGCCGCGCGGCCCGGCCTTCGCCGCGTTCTTGGTCTCTTCGGTCATATGCGCCGAGGCGTCGTACCCGGTCAACGTGTACTGCGCGACGAGCAAGCCCAGTAAGAAGACGTAGACCGGTGACGCCCAGCCGGTGTTGTTCACGAACTCGCCGAAGACGAACGACGCGTCCTGGTGCTTCGCGGGCACGATGATCAGCACGCCGACGATGACCAGCACCCCGACCAGATGCCACCACACGCTGATGCTGTTCAGCAGCGCCACGATCTTGACGCCGAAGGTGTTCAGCAGGCCGTGGATCAGCAGGATGATCGCCAGCAGCAGGATCGTGTGGCCCGGCGTCGCCTCGAAGCCGAACTGCAGGTCGAGGAAGGCGTTGAGGAACAGCGCCGCACCGAAGTCGATGCCCGCGGTGACCGCGATCTGCCCGATGAGGTTGAACCAGCCGGTGAACCACGACCACGCCGCACCGTTGCGCGGGGCGAGTTTCGCGGCCCAGTAGTAGAGGCCGCCCGCCGTCGGATAGCTGGAGCAGACCTCGGCCATGCCCAGCCCGACGAGGATGACGAACAGGCCGACCAGCGGCCAGCCCCAGATCATCGCGGCGGGACCGCCGGTCTTCATGCCGAACCCGTAGAGGGTCAGGCAGCCGGAGAGGATCGAGATGATGGTGAAGGAGACGGCGAAGTTGGAGAAGGTCGACATCGTGCGCCGGAGTTCCTGCGCGTAGCCGAGCTGGTGGAGCCGGGCACTGTCTTCGTCGGCGGGTTCGGCGGCCTGCTTGGCTGAGACATCCATCGGGCACCCACTTAAAAGGTATGCGGACAGACCATTGAGATCCGCCGAAATTAGGCCCGCCGACCTGGGCGTGTCAAGACCCCGTTAAGACCGAACCCCCGCCGGATGTCATAAGGGGTCCCCATCGGACCGAATTTGTCCGATGGGGACCCCTCATGACACTTCAGGCGGTCGCGCCCGGCCGAGAGAGCGTCAGCGCCCCTCGAACGCCTTCACCGCCTCCAGCGCCGTGTCCGGGTGGTCGGCGAAGTACCCGTCGACACCCGCCTTGAGGAACGCCTCCTGATCGGCGAACGCGTTGCCGTACTCGGCGAGGTTCGCCGAGGAGCGCAGGTTCTGCGGGAGGAAGTTGTTCTCGTTGCGGAACGTGTACGGCCCCACCTTCAGCCCGGCCTGGTGCGCGTCGGCGACGAGCCTGGTCGGCTGTCCCAGCGCACCGTTCACCACCGGGATGACCTGCGCCTTCTCCGGGCCCAGGTAGTCCGCGTACTTCGAGATCTCCTTCAGGCCCGCAGGCGTGACGAGGTCGGCGTACGTCCGCGGGTCACCCTTCGCGATGAAGTCGGCGGGAGCGCCGGTCGCCGAGGTCAGCTGCAGCAGCGGCACCCGCACCTGACGCGAAAGCTCGATCAGGTTCGACACCTCGAAGGACTGGATGATCACCGGCGCCTTCGGGTGGTTGAGCCCGTTGCGCTTGAGCAGCTCGACCAGCTTCGGTTCGGTCGGGTTCTTGATCGACGAGAAGTACGTCGAGTGCTTGACCTCCGGGTAGGTCCCCAGCTCACGGCGCAGTTCGCGGCCGAGGCGGCGCGTCAGGTCGAGCACCTCCTGGTAGGTGGCGATCTGGTAGCGGCCGTCGTAGATCTTGTTGTTCGGCCGCAGCTGCGGGATCCGCTCGGTCGCGCGCAGCGTCTTCAGCTCGGCGAGGGTGAAGTCCTCGGTGAACCAGCCGGTGAACGACGTGCCGTCGATGACCTTCGTCGTCTTCCGGTTCGCGAACTCGGGGTGCTTCGCGACGTCGGTGGTCCCGCCGATCTCGTTCTCGTGCCGGGCGACCAGCTGGCCGTCCTTGGTGGGCACGAGGTCGACGTCGACCCAGTCGACGCCCTGGCGGTAGGCGAGTTCATACGAGGCGAGCGTGTGCTCCGGGCGGTAGCCGGGGGCGCCGCGATGTCCGACGATCACCGGTCCATGGTGACCCTTGGCCTGCGCCGTCACCTCTCGGGCACCCGGCTCGGTGGCGCCCGCGAGCCCGGAGACGCTGAGCAGGGCGAGACCGGACAGGGCGAGTACGCCCAGTCGCTTTCGCATGGTGGGGAACCTCTTTCGCTTGAACTCGGGGTACCGCGCCACCCTTGACGCAGGAGGCGTCCGGACGGCGAAGACGGACCGGCGGAGCGCTGACCGCCGGGTGAACGCCGGATGGAACCACCCGCTCGAGGACGGCGACGTCTTCGTAGCTCACCGGCACGGTTACCCTGTGCGTCGTGCGCGTACTGGTAATCGGGTCCGGCGCCCGTGAGCATGCACTTGTCCTCGCGGTCGCGGAAGACCCTTCCGTCACCGCACTGGCCTGTGCCCCGGGCAACGCCGGCACCTCTTCGGTGGCCGAGCAGCTCGGCGTGGAAGCGGCAGACCCCGAGTCGGTCGCCGCCCTCGCCAAGCAGTGGCAGGCGGACCTGGTGGTGGTCGGCCCCGAGGTCCCGCTGGTGGCCGGTGTCGCCGACGCGGTCCGGAAGGCGGGCATCGCCTGCTTCGGCCCGTCCGCGTCCGCGGCCAGGATCGAAGGCTCGAAGGCGTTCGCGAAGGACGTCATGGCGGCCGCCAACGTGCCGACGGCTCACTGCGAGGTGGTCGACACCCCGGCCCGCCTCGACGCCGCGCTCGCCCGCTTCGGCCCCACCTGGGTGGTCAAGGACGACGGCCTCGCCGCGGGCAAGGGCGTCGTGGTCACCACGGACGTCGACGTCGCGCGCAAGCACGCGCTGATGCTGCTCGACGGCGGCCACCCGGTGCTCCTGGAGTCCTTTTTGGATGGTCCGGAAGCCTCGCTCTTCTGCTTCGTCGACGGCCGCACGGTCGTCCCGCTGCTGCCCGCGCAGGACTTCAAGCGCGTCGGCGACGGCGACGCGGGCCCGAACACCGGTGGCATGGGCGCCTACGCGCCGCTGCCCTGGGCGCCGAAGGACCTTGTCGACGACGTCGTCGCCCGCATCGTGCAGCCCGTGGTCGACGAACTCGACAACCGCGGCGCCACCTTCTCCGGCCTGCTCTACGCCGGTCTCGCGCTGACTTCCGAAGGCCCGCAGGTCATCGAGTTCAACTGCCGCTTCGGCGACCCGGAGACCCAGGTGGTCCTGGCGCTGCTGCGCAGCCCGCTCGGCAAGGTCCTGCACGCGACGGCGACCGGCAAGCTCGCCGAGTTGCCGCCGCTGGACTGGGACTCCGGCGCGGCGGTCACCGTCGTCATCGCCGCCGACGGCTACCCCGGCAAGCCGAGGACGGGCGACGTCATCACCGGTGGCGAGATCGAAGGCGTGCTCCACGCCGGGACCCGCCGCCGCGACGACGGTGCCGTGGTCTCCTCCGGTGGCCGTGTGCTGTCGGTCGTCGGCACCGGCAAAAACCTGAAGGCCGCCCGCAAGGATGCCTACGCGACGGTCGAGAAGGTCCACCTCGCCGGATCGCACCACCGCACCGACATCGCCCTGCTCGCCGCCAAGGGAGAGATCGCCACCCCGGTCTCGTGAATTCCCGACGGAACCGTTCCGGTCCCGGGTACGTCTAACCCGGTATTTCCTGTGAAGCTTAGGCAGCCGATACATCAGCGTTGGTAGCCTCGACAGGGCGAACGGTCACCGTCCGTACAAGGGGTGGGGAATGGCAGCATCGAGCAAGATCCAGGACCTCACGTCCGCGGTCCCCGTGCCACCGTCGGTGGCCGACATCAGAGTGTATCCATCGAAGCTGCTCGAAGTGGCGAAGATCGTCGAAGAACAGGTCGACGCGCTGCAGGACAAGCTGCTGACGCGGCTCGATCAGCTGCGCATCGACACTCCGGCCAACGACACCGTGAGCGTCCACGCGACCAGCGTCTGGAACGAGCTCGTGGCCGACGGCGACCAGTCGTACGCCGCGCAGGTCAAGGCGTACGTTGCCGGGCTCAGGGGCTTGGTGAGCCAGCTCCGCACGGCGGCCAAGGAGTACAAGACCAGTGATGCGGACAAGGCCGCCGCGTTCGGGGACCGTGGTGTACACCGGGCGTAAGCCTCGTGTGCTGGTGTCCGGCGGGGTGCTCACCCTCGTGCTGGCCGGATGTACCACGGACACGGGCGGACAGGCGTTTCCCGACGAACCGGCGCTGGCTTCGGCCACGCAGGGCGCCAAGGCGTCCGCGTTGCCCGCCAGGCCCGCCGAGTTGAGCCTGCAGGGCGTCGATCCGTGCGCCTTGATCACCGAGCCGCAGCTCGACCAGCTCAAGATCAACAGCAAGCCGCGCGCGGCCGCGGAACCGATCGACGGCCCGACCTGTGTCCTCGACGCGGACGCCGCGCAGCCCTTCCACAGCTATTACCTCCGCACGGTCACCGCGGACGTCGAAGAGTGGTTCACCGGTAAACGCCGCAAGAACAGCATGACCACGGAACCGAAGGCGGTCGGCGGGTTCCCCGCCATCACGAACTACCGCGACGCCGGGAAACCGGCCGATTGCGAAACGCTCGTCGGTGTCGCGAAAGGCCAGACGCTGGCGGTGCGGGCCGTCACCGTCACCGCCGGCGCGTTCACCATGCCGCAACTGTGCGAGATGTCCGCGCAGGCGGCCGACATGGCTTTGCAGACCTTGAAAGCACGCAATTAGGGAGGGCGCCGTGAACGTTTCCGACCTCGCGGGCAAGCTCCGCGATCTTCGGTTCGACGGCTACACCGACACCGGGATCGCGACCGAGATCGAGCGCTTCCGCAGCGGCGACGGCACCGGCAGCATCGGCATCGCCGTCGACGCGCTGAAGTCCGTCGCGTCCGCGCTCGCCGACACCGACAAGACGCTGCGCGACGAGCTGGGCAAGCTCGGCGTGGAATGGCAGAGCGAGGCGGGTGGCGCCGCCGGCCAGGTGTTCACCGAGCAGGCAGGCTTCTCCCAGGACGCGAACTCGAAGGTCTCGCATTCCGCCGAGATGATCTTCGCCCAGGGTGAGGCCTTCAACCGGACACTGCACAAGCTCCCGGATCCGGAAGTGGTCCGGAAGGGCGCGGGCGGCTTGACCCTCGGCGACGTCGTGCTGAGCCTCATCGGCTTCGAGACGGACCACGCCAAGAGCGTCAGCGCGGCGAACAACGCGCGGGCGCAGGCGCAGGAGGCGTTGAACGACTACGCCAAGACCAGTGGCGAGAACCTGCTGACGACCGACACGCTGGCCGACCCGCAGGCGATGAACCTGACCCAGACCACGACCGCCGCCGGGGTCGGCGGCGGGGCAGGCCCGCTCGACCTGGCGGGCACGGCCACCGAGCTGACCCCGGACGGCAGTGTGCGGCCCGCGTCGGCCGCCGTCGAGTCGAAGTACGTGCCGCCGGTCGTGCAGCCCGTCAGCAACCCGAAGGCGCCGTCGTACGACGCGCCGACCCCGGCTTACGGCGTCGCCGTCGGCGGAGGCGGTGTCTCCCGGAAGACCGGTGCTTCACTGCCCAACACCGGCGCGACCGCCCCCGCGGCCGCCGCACCGACGACGCCGTCCGGCACGTCCAGGCCGGCCCCGGCGCCCGGCAGCGGCTGGGTGACGCCGAACCGGCCCGCGCCGCAGCCCGAACAGGGCAGGCCGTCGTACCCGATCACCGGCTCGCCCGGTTCCCCGTTCATCCCGCCGGGTGCGCCGAACCTGCCCCCGGGCTCCCCGAACGTCCCGCCGGGCCAGTCCACCGGCAGCCTGCCGCCGAGCAGCAGCTCGACGTCGGCGCAGCCGCCGGGCAAGTCGTTCGGCCCCGGCCCCGGCATCGACGGCGCCCTCGGCAAGGGGCCGGGTTCCAGCTCGGGCCCCGGCGTCTTCGGTGGCGTCGGCGGTGGCCAGGGCGGCGGCGACCAGGCGCTCGGCAAGGGCCGCTCGGTCGGCGCCGGACCGCAGGCGCCACTGGCGGGCGGCAACGAGTCGGGCCGCGGCTTCCCCGCCGTTCCGAAGGTCACCGGCCCGGCCGCGGGCGACCTGGGTGCCGGTGCCGCCGCGCTCGGCGCCGGTGTCGCGGGCGGCGCGCTGAGCGGGGACAAGGAACGCGACCGCCGTCCCCGTCAGGAAGGCGGCGGCAAGCCGACCCGCCAGCTGCCGATCGGCGAGCTTCCCGAAGAAGAGGCCATGCGGCGCTCCGAGAAGATCGGCGCGAAGCAGCCGAAGGCCGAGTCGAAGTTCATGGAGCGCGCGGCCACCCAGGACGTCGAAGAGGACGCGGAGCACATCCGCCGCTTCGGCGTCGACGACAAGGATCTGTTCACCGACGAGCGCATGGTGTCGCCCGACGTGATCGGTGAGCACGGCAACCGGGAAGCGCGCTGAACCTGTGCCGAACGACACCGGCAGCCTGGTGCTGTCCGCACTCGAGTTCGAGATGCTCTGGGAAGCCGAACGGCTGCCCCGCCGCCATGTCTCCCTTGACGTGCCGAGTCCGGGAACGACCCATACGGAACGCGCGGCCCTGATCGAAGAGGCCTGGGAATCCCTGCGCGGGCGAGGCCTCGCGCGGGGGTACCAGGCGTCCGGCGAGCTGGTCGACATGCTGAACCTGTTCGCGCACCCCCGGTTCGCGATCGACGTCTGGGTGTGGACCGATCGGGAGATCAAGGGTCAGGCCGTCAGCGTCGGCAACCAGGCCCTGCTCGGCGTCGTCGACTCCGGCCAGGTGTGGTTGATCCCCGCCCGCGAAGGCGCCCTCGCCGAAGCGGCCGTCTCCGTCGCGGGCGACCTCGGCCCCGGCGTCGGCCAGTCGATCAGCATCCCGCACGACGTCCTCCGCGACGCCGACGCCGCCGCCCGCGGCGACGCGAAAGCACTGGTCACCGCCCTGGAAGACCTGGACGTCCCGCTGTGGCAGGCCCAGGAGGTGGCAGGCATGCTGCTCGGCCAGGAGGCCCGCGGCCAGTTCGGCGTCGAACGCGCGGGCCGGGACGGCCGCCCGCGCCGCGCGGACAGCGTGGTCGCCTTCTACGACACGGACGCCGGGCGGTACCTGTTCCAGGTCGCACGGAACCGCGACGGCCGGGATTGGGCGACCATCACCCCGGCGGACAATCAGCTGCTGGCGACGCGGATCCGGGAAGTCGCCGATTTCTGACTTGCCCGATTGGGCCGTTTCGTGAAGTCGATATCGGCGGGGTGGAACTTGGCGTGGATGCGCACACGGCCCGCTTCCGAGGTCTTAAAGTGTGCGCGGGAACCGTCCTGATCGGCCGCGCGTCTGATCGGGCGGATACGAGTTTTCCGTGAAGGGGATGACGAACCGTGCCTGTGTACGACCCGGATTCCATGGGGATCGCCGCCGGACAGGTGGAGAAGCTCAAGGACGAGTTCGAGAAGACCAAAAAAGGCGTCACCGGGATGGATGACGAGAAGGAAAGCCCCTTCGGCGGAGTGGACGAACACGGCGACGCGCACGGCGCGGTCGGCAAGTTCAAACAAGGCGTCCACAACGAATTCGATTCGGCCGGTCAGCTGATGGAGGCCACGGCCTTCGTACTGCGAAAGGCGGCAGGGCTGATCAAGGAGACCGAAGCGGTCCACGTGGACAACCTGAAGGTGCACGGGGATCTGTGAGAACTCGCCAGGCCTGGGGGCCGGAAACCAAGGGGGCTTGAGCAGTGGCTTTGAACGGTGTCGGCGCCGGTACGCCGGACGGCTGGGGTGAACTCGTCAAGAAGGCCGATCAGGTCGCCAAGGTGAACCTCGACGCCATCCACAACGCTTCGGTGCAGTTCAAGACGGCGGCCGACAACGCGGGTGACCACAGCGCCGCCTTGACCCGATCGACCGACGCCCTCAACGGTGGCGTCTGGAGCGGCCCGGCCGCGGACGCCTTCTTCGAGTACGTCAGGTCCATCACCAAGGCCGGGCAGAACGTCGAGGCACAGCTGGGCAAGGTCGTGGACGACCTCGATCGCGTCCACACCGACCTCGGCAACATCAAGACCCAGGTCGCGGACGCCTACAAGGGCGCCGAAGAGCAGGTCAACGCCATCAACACCAAGGCGCAGGCCGCCGCCGACGCCGCGAAGAACGCGGCCGCGCAGGCCGAGAAGGATCACAAGCCGGCGCCGAGTCCTTCGGCCGCCGAGATCATCCAGAAGGCCAAGACCGAGATCAACACGGTCACCAGCACCGCGGACACCCGGGTCAAGGGTCTGCTCGATCAGGCCAACCAGATGATCCAGAAGTCCCAGGAGCTGATGAAGAAGGACATCGAGGGCGGCTACTCGAAGGTCCCGATGCCCGGCAAGGACGGCACCGTCCCCAAACGCACCGGCGGTCTCCACACCGGAGGTGGCGGCGGTGGAGGAGGCGGCGGTGGCGGTGGGGGCGGCGGCCTCGGGCCGAGCGGTGGCCCGCCGTCGACGACGCCGCCGGGCAACGTCCAGCAGTGGATCCAGGAAGCCATCAAGATCCTGCAGGCGGCCGGGATCCCGGTGACCGACGCGGACATCCAGAAGATCTGGACGATCATCGAGAAGGAGTCCGGCGGTAATCCCAACGCCATCAACAACTGGGATTCCAACGCCGCGAAGGGCACTCCGTCGAAGGGCCTGATGCAGTGCATCGACCCGACCTTCAACGCGCACAAGCTGCCGGGGCACGACGACATCTACAACCCGGTCGACAACATCATCGCGGGGGTCCGGTACACGTTCTCGCGCTACGGCGGGTTCGACGGCCACCCCGGTCTGAAGTCCATGGCCGGTGGCGGCGGATACCAGGGCTACTGATCGCGTCGTGAGTGGTAAGTGTCGTTAGAACGACACTTGCCACTCACGACCACCTGTACCGACCGCTCACCGCGACCGGCTTCGCCTCAGTAGTCCTTCAGTACCAACGCGTTCGACGCTTCGGTCAGCGGCCGCATCGCCGCCTTCATCACCCGCGAGCTGAACGGCAGACGGCTCAGCATCCGCATCGACTGGATCTGCTTCCACTGCGCGAATCGCGTCTGCTTCCGCTGGTTCAACGCCGCCAGTGCTTGATTCCGCAGCACGAACGGCCGCATTTCCCTTTCGTAAGTGGCGAAAGCGGTGCGATGGTCGTGAGCGGTGGCAAGTGAACCCGCCAGCACGTAAGCCCCGACCAGCGCCAAACTGGTTCCCTGTCCCGAAAGTGGCGAAGGGCCGTAGCCCGCGTCGCCGACCAGTGCGACCCGTCCTTCGGTGAACCGGTCCATCCGGATCTGCGTCATCGAGTCGAAGTACAGCTCGCTCGAAGCCATTTCCCGCACCAGCCGCGGTACTTCCCAGCCTTGGCCGTGGAACCGGTCGGCGATGAGTTTCCGTTGCTGCTCAAGGTCATGACGGTCGAAATCGAGTTCCGGCGACTGGAAGCCGAGCATCGCCCGCGCCTCCGTGTTCCCCCGCGCGCTGTAGATGCCCGCCAGTTTCCCCGGCGTCAGGTGGAAGGTCTGCCAGCGGTCCAGGTCGAGAAAATTCGGCACGGTGAACACCGCCAGATACGTGTCCAGATGGTGCGAAAACTCTTTCTCCGCACCGAAAACCAGGGAACGCACGGCCGAATGCTGCCCGTCCGCGCCGACGACGAGAGCGAAGTCCCGTGCCTCGCCGCGGGCGAAGGTGACCCGTACGCCGTCGGCGTGCTGCGCGATCCCGGTGATCCAATCGCCGTAGACGTACTCGACGCCTTCCTGTGCGACCGAAGCCAGGACCTCGGTCAGGTCGTCCCGCAGGATCTCGACGTCGTCGCTGTCGGTGAGCCCGCCGGTCAGCGTGTGTTCGGTGACCTTCGCCAGCGTCTTCCCGGCCCCGTTCACGAACGACATCCCGCGCATGTCCGTTCTCAGCTCCCGAAGCCGCTCAAGCACTCCCATCCGCTCGACGACGCCGAGTGCCGTGCCGCGGATGTCGACGGCGTGCCCGCCGACCCGCGGCGCCGGTGCCCGCTCGACGACGGTCGGCGCGAAGCCGTGCCGCCGCAGCCAGTACGCGAGCGTCGTCCCGGCGATCCCCGCCCCCGAAATCAGTACCTGCCGCATGTGAACTCCCCTGTGTACGCTGTTTTGAAGCACTGCGTACAACGTATGAGCAGCGCGGCGGCGACCCTGGAAAGAGCAGCTGGGAATCCTTGGTGCACTAGTGCGATGTGCCTAGTGCACTTGTGGGAATGGACCGCGAGGCGAACAAGCGCACTACGGCAAGGAGCCGACCATGACCGATCCGCCCTACCTGCGGATCGCCGCCGAGATCCGCCGCCGGATCGTCACCGGTGAGCTGCGCGAGGGCCAGAAAGTCCCTTCGACGCGCCAGATCATCGCCGAATGGGGAGTCGCGATGGCGACCGCGACGAAGGTGCTCGCCACCCTCAAACGGGACGGTCTGGTCGTCGCCAAACCCGGCGCCGGCACGGTCGTCACGGGCCGTACCCCGAAAGCCGCGCCGAGAACCGAGCCGGAGCTGTCGCGCCGGCGGGTGGTGCGGGCCGCGATCCGGATCGCCGACGCCGAGGGCATCCGCGCGCTCTCCATGCGCCGCATCGCGTCCGGTCTCGGCGTCGCGCCGATGGCGCTGTATCGCCATGTCTCCGCGAAGGACGACCTCATCCTCGAAATGGCCGACGTCGCACTCGGCGAGATCCGCTTCCCACCCGATCCGCCGCCCGGCTGGCGGGCGCAACTGGAGTTGATGGCCAGGGCCCAATGGGCGCTCTTCCGCCGCCATCCCTGGCTCGCGCAAGCGCTTTCGGTCACCCGCCCGCAGCCGTTGCCGAATCTGCTCCAGCACGCCGACTGGGCCACCCGCGCCCTCGACGGTCACGGCCTCCCGCCGTCGACGATCATGTACGCGCACATCACGATCTTCAACCACGTCCGCGGCACCGCCCTCAACTTCGAGGCCGAGGCGGAATCCGAATCCGGCACCGCGCTCACCGCCGACGACTGGCTCGCCGAACACGAGCCGATCCTCTGGGACCTCGTCTCGGGCGGCCGGTTCCCGAACTTCACCGACGTCGTCATGCGCGCCCCGTTCGACTTCGATCTCGACACGCTCTTCGAGTTCGGCCTTCAACGCCTTCTCGACGGCTTCGCGGTTCTCCTCGCGAAGGCGGGTTAGCCTCACCCCATGTCCTTCCCTGGTCCCGCCGCTCGTTCCGACGTCCCGCCGTTCCACGTCATGGACGTCCTTTCGGCCGCGCAGGCCCGGCAGCGCAGTCACGGCGACCTGGTCCCGCTGGTCGCGGGGCAGCCGTCCGCGCCGGCGCCGGGCCCGGTGCTCGAAGCCGCTCAGCGGGCGCTGAAGGACCACACCCTCGGCTACACCGAGCAGCTCGGCATCCTGGAACTGCGCGAGGCCGTGGCGGCGCACTACAACCGCACCTACCCGGTCGACGTGAGCCCGCAGGACGTCATCATGACGACCGGTTCGTCCGGCGGTTTCCTGCTTTCGTTCCTCAGCGCCTTCGAAGCGGGGGACCGCGTCGCGATGGCGCGCCCCGGCTATCCGGCCTACCGCAACCTGCTGAAGGTGCTCGGCTGCGAGGTCGTCGAGTTCGCCACCGGACCCGAGACGAACTTCCAGCCGACCGTCGGCCTGCTCGACGAACTGGGGCCGGTCAAGGGACTCATCGTGGCCAGTCCGAGCAATCCCACCGGCACCGTGCTGCCACCGGGTGAACTCGCCGCGATCAGCGGTTGGTGCGCGTCACGCGGCGTGCAGTTGATCAGCGACGAGATCTACCACGGCATCTCCTACGGCGCCGGACTCGACTGCGCCTGGCAGTACGGGAGCGAGGCGCTCGTCCTCGGCTCGTTCTCGAAGTACTTCGCCATGACAGGCTGGCGGCTCGGCTGGATGCTCGCACCCCAGCGACTGCATCGCGCGATCGACGTCCTGACCGGCAACTTCACCATCTGCCCGCCTGCGGTCTCCCAGCACGCCGCGATCGCCGCGTTCACCCCGGAGGCGTACGCGGAGGCCGACGGTCACGTCGAGCGCTACCGCGCCAACCGCGACGCGCTCTTCGCCGGGCTGAAGGGCATCGGCATCGACAAGCTCGCCCCGGCCGAAGGCGCCTTCTACGCCTACGCCGACGTCTCCGAGTACACGAACGACAGCCTCAGCTGGTGCCAGCGCCTCCTCGCCGACACCGGCGTCGCGATCGCCCCCGGCATCGACTTCGACCCTGTCGACGGCGGCAGGTTCGTGCGGTTCTCCTTCGCGGGCTCGCGTGAGGACATCGACGAGGGGATCCGGCGGCTCGGCGACTGGCTCACGGGTCAGCGCCCCTAGGTCAGGGGGAACCCGGAATTCTCCCTGAACGTTGGGCAGAACGAAGGCGCTCGCGAGTTCTGCCTGACAACCTGGACTCACCGGGCCCGCTCGGGCACGGTGAGGCAATCGGAGGATGCCATGTTCTGGAAGATCGTCGGCGGGCTGCTGCTGGCTTGGGTGGCCTTCATGGTGCTCGGGTCCGTGCTCGGTTTCCTCGTGAAGGCCGTCTTTTGGATCGCCGTCATCGGTGGTGCGGTCTTCCTCGGCACGGCCGCGTATGGCGCCATCAAGGGCAAGGGCACCCCGAAGCAGCTTCGCCGCTGAAGGCTTGAACCGCTGAGCCGCTAGGGCTTGCGCGCCACCCCGCCGAGCGACGTGAAGTTCACGGGCGAAAGCGGGGTGAAGCGCGGGCCGTCCGGCCACCACAGGTGGGGGTAGGTCAGCCCGGGGTCGACGAGTTCGAGTCCCCCGAAGAACGACTTGATCTCTTCGCGCGTGCGGTACAGCGTGTCGAGTCCGGTGCCGCTGAAGCGCTTCTCGAGTGAAGTCGCGAGGTCGGCCGCTTCGGAGCCGTCAGCGGGGTTGTGCTGGTGCAGCAGCGCGACGAACGAGCCGGGGGCCAGCGCGCCGACGTAGGCGCGGACGATTTCCCGCGCCTCGTCGAGGTCCTGGATGTGGTGGACGATCGCGCACAGGATCAGCCCGATCGGCCGGTCGAAGTCCAGCCGGTGGGTGCGCTTGAGTTCCTCGACGACCGTGGCCGGTTCGGTCAGGTCGTTGCCCGCCATATGCGCGAAGTCGTTCGACGCGAGGAGCGCGCGGCCGTGCGCCAGTACCACCGGATCGTGGTCGACGTAGACGACCCGCGCCTCCGGGTTGTACCGCTGCGCGACCTGATGCGTGTTGTCCACGGTCGGGAAGCCGGAGCCGAGGTCGAGGAACTGGTCGATGTCGGCCCTGTCGGCCAGGTACCGCACGGTCCGGACCAGCCAGTGCCGGACCTCCTTGGCCATGACCTGTGCTTCCGGTGCCAGTTCGAGGATCTGGCGCAGGACCACCCTGTCGGCCTCGTAGTTGTCCTGGCCGCCCATGAGCGCGTCGAAGACTCGCGCGATGCTCGGCCGGTCGAAATCGACGGGCACGAACGGACGCCGGTCATGAGGACCTGGCATGGGCACCTACCGTGGAAATACTCGGTTCGGGACGAAGTCAGCTTAGGTCATCGGATTCACCGCGTGTGAGCGGATGAACGATGAGGGTGATATCTCCGCCCGTTCAGCCGAGTGCCGATCGCGCGGTTTCCACGCCGAGCCAGCGTTCCGCCTTCATCCCCACCGCCCGCGCACCGTCCACATTGGACTGACGATCGTCGAAGAACAGGCAGTCGGCGGGTTCGGCGCCGAGTTCGCCGAGCAGGATCCGGTAGATCTTCGCGTCCGGCTTCATGCAACCGAGATCGCCGGAGAAGAGTTTCACCCGGAAGAGTTGCGCCCAGTCCTGTTCGCGCACCCAGCGTCCGAAGGTCGACGACGCGTTGGAGAGCAGCGCGAGCGCGGCACCCGCCTCGTGCAGGCCCTCCAGCAGTTCCACCACCGCCGGTTCCAGATGCGTCCAGCCCTCGACGTCGATCCGGGTCAGTTCCTCGGCGAAGGCCCGGTCGACGTCGGCGTTCAGCGCGCGGCCGACGTTCTGCCAGTACTCCAGGTCCGAGCCGCCGGAGTCGTACCGGACCCGTTCGGCCCAGTAGTGCGGCTCGAAATCGGCGAGTTCGACGCCGAAAGCGGCGGCGAGGGTGGGCAGCGCGTCGGTGTGCTCGCTGATGACATCGCCGTAGTCGAAGACGATCCAGTTCATGTTCAGCCCCCGGTCCTGATGCGGTGAAGTGTTTCTTCGATGTCGGCCGCGGACAGGTCCCGGTGCACCACGAACCGGATCCGGCCCGCGGTCGGCAGCACGCGGATCCCGAGCCCCTCCAGCCACTTCAACCTGCCTTCGAGGTCGGGCGCGGCGGCCAGCACGATGTTGGTCTCGGGTTCGTTGACCTCCCAGCCGTGCTCGGCCAGCCCGCCCGCGAGCCGTGTCGCGTTCTCGTGCGACTCCGCAAGGTCGTCGACGCGGTCCAGCGCGACCAGGCAGGCCGCGGCCAGCACGCCGCTCTGCCGGACGCCGCCGCCGAGCATCTGCCGCATCCGCCGCGCCCGCTCGATGAATTCCGGGCTGCCGGCCAGCACCGAGCCGACGGGCGCGCCGAGTCCCTTGGAGAAGCAAGCCGAAACGCTGTCGACACCGACCGTGAGCGCCGCGGGCGGGACCTCCAGCGCGACCGCCGCGTGCCAGAGGCGGGCGCCGTCGAGGTGCACGGTGAGCCCGGCCTCTTTCGCGACCGCCAGCAGCCGGGCGTGCTCGTCGGGCGGGGTGACCGCGCCGCCCGCCGAGTTGTGCGTGTTCTCCAGGCAGAGCAGCGTGGTCCGCAGCGAGTAGTAGGGTCCGGTGGGACCGCCGCCGATCGCGGCCGAGAGCGTCTCCGGCGTCGGGCGTCCCGGTCCGGCGTCGTGCTCCAGCGGGTCCGCCATGCCACCCGCGAGCCAGGCGGCGGAGCCGAGTTCGTCGGTGATCACATGCGCCCCGCGCGGCGCGAGGAACCGGTCGCCACGCTGGAGATGGAGGCTCAGCGCGATCAGGTTCGCCATGGTCCCGCTCGGGGTCCACAGCGCGGCCGGCATGCCGAGGAGTCTCGCGGCGCGCTCTTCGAGGACGGCTGTCGTCGGGTCTCCGTCGAGGACGTTGTCACCGACCTCGGCCTTCGCCATGGCCTGGCGCATGACGTCGTCGGGCCGGGTGACGGTGTCGGAGCGGAAATCGATCAGCGGGTCGGGGCTCAAGGTCACGGTACGATCACATCACATCGTCCGGTCCGCCCTGAACCTCCTCCCCGGCTGGTCCGCCGGGCCCGCTCATGCAACCGTGGACGCCCCCGGTTCCGTCCTACCCACCGACGAGGCAAGAGCGGAGACAACAACCGCGTGAACCAGCGCGACGAACAAGAGTTCGCGGAGTACTTCGCCGCGAAGCGGGACTCCGTGCGCAGGACCGCGTACATGCTCTGCGGTGACTGGCATCGCGCGGACGATCTCGCGCAGACGGCGTTCGTCGCGTTGCACCGGAGGTGGAAGAAGATCAGGGAACGGGCGGCGACCGACGCCTACGTGCGGAAGACGCTGGTCAGGGCGGCCATCGACGAGTCGAGGCGGCCGTGGCGGCGGGAGTGGCAGACCGAAGAGCTGCCCGAACCCCCTCAGGACGGTTTCGACCTCGGCGAACAGGTCGTCACCAGGGAAGACCTGCTGGCCGCGTTGCGTGAAGTACCCCCGAAACAGCGGGCCGTGCTGGTGCTCAGGTTCTTCGAAGGGCTGGACGTCGGCGCGGCGGCGAAGGCGCTCGGCTGCAGCGAGGGGAACGTGAAGAGCCAGACCGCGCGCGGGCTGGCGAACCTCAGGCAGGTCATGGAGAAGGAGGAGGTGGCACGGGATGGACGAGAATGACCTCAAGGCGTTGTTCCGTGACGCCCCCGGCGACATGCCGTCCCCGAGCTTCGACACCGCCGACGTCGTCCGCGCCTCCAAACGCGCCACGGCGCGACGTCGAAACGGTATCGCGGTCGCCTGTAGTGCACTGGTTTTGGTCTTGGGCGGAGTGGGCATGTTCGGCGTGCTCGGCGACGTCGATCTCGGAGTGCCGACCGCGGCCAAATCCGACAACGAGGCCGCTTCCGCGGGGCAACCCGAGGCGGCTTCCGCACGTCCTCTTGACAGCGGGGAGTCCTCGAACTTCTCGAACCCGCCGCCTCAGCAGGGGGGCAGCGGGCCAGAGAAGACCGGCCGGATGACGGCCGAAGGCACCTACGGGTGCGACCAGGTGGATCGGGAGCTCGCCACCGCCCTCGCTGGCGAGCTCCCGGTCCCCGTGGATGTCGCCAAGTCGACGCCCGGCGACATCTGTACGACGGGGGCCAGGTCCGCGGGGTTCCAGGTGCCGGGCGGCACGGTTTCCGCGGCGGTCTTCCCGGCGGGCGCTTCCGTCCCGCCGCTGCCCACCGGGGCGGCCAGTGCGCGGCGGGCGACAGCCAAGGGATCGCTCGTGGTCGTGGTGAGCCTCGGCGACGGCTCGGGCGCTCCCGCGTACTCCGCGTCCGAGGTCGACAGGCTCGTCGGCGTGCTCGCCACCCGTTACTGAGCGCGCCTGGCAAAATAGCCCGTCATGACCGCCGCAGCGACAACGCCGAAGGGTGAGCGACGGCGCGCCGAGCTCGTCGAGGCCGCCGCGTCCCTGCTCGCCGAGGGCGGGTTCGACGCCGTGCGGCACCGCGCGGTCGCCGAACGCGCCGGGTTACCGCTGGCCTCGACGACGTATTACTTCGACTCGCTCGAAGAACTCGTCACCGCCGCTGTCGAGCACCATTCGAACCAGGAGCTGGAGACCGGGCGGAACCGGCTCGAAGAGCTGGCGACCCGCAACCGCGGTGTCGAAGCCACCGTCGACCTGGTGCTGGACATGCTGCTCGGCCCGCTCCGCCCGGAGCGCGAGGCCGACGCCGAAGCCGTCCTCCTGCGTTACGAACGCCTCGTGGGGACGGGCAGGCGTCCGTACCTGCGGCCCCTGATGCGGACGCTGTCCGCGCAGCTGTACGAACTGCTCCACGAGATCTTCGCGCGTTCGGGCACCCCGGTGGACAGCGCCGAGCTGGAGCGGCTGGTCGCCCTGGTCGACGGCGCCGTCGTCAACGCGCTGATCGAGGTCGACCCGGAACCCCGGGCCGCCGCCGCCCGCATGCTGCAGGCCGCGCTCGCCTAGGGGGGTGGGCAAGCGCGTTCAGAGGACGAAATGCGGCGGGTTAGTCTGGCCGCGTGACGCAAAAGCCCCGCATCCCCAACGTGCTCGCCGGCCGCTATGCCTCGCCTGAGCTGGTCGAACTGTGGTCCCCGGAACGCAAGGTCGTGCTGGAGCGTGAGCTGTGGCTCGCCGTCCTTCGGGCGCAGGCGGACCTCGGCGTCGAGGTGCCCGACGGGGTCGTCGCCGACTACGAGCGCGTGCTGGAACAGGTCGACCTCGACTCGATCGCCGCGCGGGAGCGGGTCACCCGTCACGACGTGAAGGCCCGGATCGAGGAGTTCAACGCGCTCGCCGGGCACGAGCACGTGCACAAGGGCATGACGTCGCGCGACCTCACCGAGAACGTCGAGCAGCTGCAGGTGCGGCGTTCGCTGGAGCTGGTACGCGGCCGGGTCGGCGCCGTGCTCGCCCGGCTCGCCGCGATCGCGGTGGAGCACGCCGACACCGTGATGGCAGGCCGTTCGCACAACGTCGCCGCGCAGGCGACGACCCTGGGCAAGCGTTTCGCCACCGCCGCCGACGAACTGCTCGTCGCGTTCGAGCGGCTCGACGACCTGATCGGCCGCTACCCGCTGCGCGGGATCAAGGGGCCGGTCGGCACCGCGCAGGACATGCTCGACCTCCTCGGTGACGAGTCCACTTTGGACGAACTGGAGTCGCGGGTCGCGGCGCACCTCGGGTTCGAGCGGGTGTTCACCAGCGTCGGCCAGGTGTACCCGCGCTCGCTCGACTTCGACGTGCTGTCCACCGTCGTCCAGCTCGCGGCCGCCCCGTCGAGCCTGGCGAAGACGATCCGCCTGATGGCGGGCCACGAACTGGTCACCGAAGGCTTCAAGCCGGGCCAGGTCGGCTCGTCGGCCATGCCGCACAAGATGAACACGCGTTCGTGCGAGCGGGTCAACGGGCTCGCCGTGGTGCTGCGCGGCTACCTGTCGATGATCGGCGAACTCGCCGGCGACCAGTGGAACGAAGGCGACGTCTCCGATTCCGTCGTCCGCCGGGTCGCGCTGCCCGACGCGTTCTTCGCCCTCGACGGCCTGCTGGAGACCTTCCTCACGGTGCTGGCCGAATTCGGCGCCTTCCCTGCGGTCATCTCCCGTGAGCTGGATCGCTATCTGCCGTTCCTCGCCACCACGAAGGTGCTCATGGCGTCGATCCGCGCGGGCGTCGGTCGGGAGACCGCGCACGAGGCGATCAAGGAGAACGCCGTCGGGGTCGCGCTCGCGATGCGGGAGCAGGGGCTCGCGGAGAACGACCTCCTCGACCGCCTCGCCGCCGACGAGCGCATCCCGCTCGACCGCGGTGAGCTGGACAAACTTCTCGCCGACCGGATCTCGTTCACCGGTGTCGCCCCGCGTCAGGTGGCCGCGATCGCTTCGCGCGTCGAGGAGATCCTCAAGCGTTTCCCGGAGGCTGCCGCCTACTCGCCCGCACCCATCCTCTGACGCGGGTCGTGAGTGGTAAGTGTCGTTAGAACGGCACTTGCCACTCACGACCCGCTGTACCGAGGCCACTCTGTGAGCAGCCCCACCCCAGGACGTTCACAGAGTGGGACGAAGTTACTCGAACGGGCGAAATCCCTAATCTCGATCGCTGAACCCGGAGCGCCAGGCCGCCCATCCCGCGGCCTGGCGTGCTTGTATCGCGCCTTGGCGCCGAAACCCACGGAAGAAGCGATGAGATCCACGCTGTCGAAGTTCGTCGCCGTCGTCACGGCGGGAGCGGTCACCCTCGCCCTCGCCGCCTGCGGCTCCGGTGACGCGGGCACGAGCGCCCAGAAACTGCGCGTCGGCACCCTGACCGACGCGCCGCCGTCCATCTACCTGGAGAACGGCACCTTCACCGGCTACGACAACGAACTGCTCCGCGACATCGCGAAGCGCGAGGGCTTCGAGGTCGAGTTCGTCGGCACCGAGTTCGCCGGGCTGCTGGCCGCCGTCGCCACGAACAAGTTCGACATCGGCAGCTCCACGATCTCCACCACCGAGGCCCGCAAGAAGACCGTCGCGTTCAGCAACGGCTACAGCACCGGGTTCACCACGATCCTGACCAAGAAGGGCGCGGGCCTCAAGGACGTCGCCGCGTTCGGCGGCAAGCGGCTCGGCGTCGTGCAGGCGTCGGTCCAGGACGACTTCGCCAGTGGCAAGGTCCCCGGCGCGAACGTCGTGCGCTTCCCCGACTACAACGCCGGTTTCGCGCAGCTGAAGGCCGGCAGTCTCGACGGCTGGGTCGTGCCGAAGGACATCGGGCAGAAGTACATCGACCAGAACCCGGACGTCCCGCTGGAGTTCGGCTACACCGTCGAGACCAAGGACACGCCGTCCGCGTTCGCCGTCCGCAAGGACAACAAGGAGCTGCTGAAGAAGCTCAACGACGGTCTCGCGAAGGCCGTCGCCGACGGGACCGTCGCCCGTCTGCACGCTCAGTTCTTCAAGACCGAGCCGTTGCCGAAGGAACTCGAACAGGGCGGCCCCGGCCTGCCCGTCCAGAACCCGGGGGTCTGAGTCATGAGGAAAACCCTGATCGCGGCACTGACCGCCGGACTCGTCACCGTGCTCTCCGCCTGCGGCGGCGGGGAGTCCGTCACCGAGAAGACCCTGCGGGTCGGCACGCTGAGCGACGCGCCGCCGAACATCTACGTCGAGAACGGCAACTTCACCGGCTTCGACAACGAGCTGCTGAAGGCCATCGCCGCCAAGCAGAACCTGAAGCTGGAGTTCGTTTCGACGGACTTCTCCTCGCTGCTGGGCCAGGTCGCGAACAACCAGTTCGACATCGCCAGTTCGGCCATCGCGCAGACCGACGAGCGCAAGAAGAACGTCGACTTCTCCAGCCCGTACAACTTCGAGGTGATGAGCATCCAGACCAAGGACGGCTCGCCGATCACCGAAGAGAAGGCCTTGGCAGGCAAGCGGGTCGCGGTCATCCAGGCGACCGTCGGTGACAAGTGGCTGTCGTCGACCGTGCCCGACGCGCAGGCCGTGCGGTTCCCCGGGTACGCCCCGGCGCTGGCCGCGCTCAAGAGCGGCGCCGTCGACGCCTACATCCTCGACCAGGCGATCGCCGAGACGAACGTCAAGGAAAGCACCGACGCGAAGCTCAAGGTCGTCAAGTCCTTCACCACCGACGTCCCGCACGGCTTCGCGGTGAAGAAGGGCAACACCGAACTCCAGACGAAGATCAACGAAGGCCTGAAGCAGGTCATCGCCGACGGCACCTGGGTCAAACTGCACGACCGGTTCCTGCCGACGGCGCCGGTACCGGACCAGTTCAAGGCGTGAGGATCACGATGAAGAAGTCACTCGCCGCCGTCAGAGTTCTCACCGCCGCCTCTCTCGTGGCGGTCCTGGCGGCGTGCGGCGGCGGCGAAAGCGCGAGCGGTGGCACGTTGCGTGTCGGCACGCTCAGCGATTCGAAACCCAACGCCTATCAGGAGAACGGCGTGTTCACCGGGTTCGACAACGAGTTGCTGAAGGCCATCGCCACCAGCCAGAACCTGAAACTCGAGTTCGTCTCCACGGAGTTCTCGACGTTGCTGAGCCAGGTCGCCAATGGCAAGTTCGACATCGGCAGCTCGGGGATCTCCCAGACCGACGAACGCCGCAAAACGGTCGACTTCTCGGCGCCCTACAACTACCAGTCGCTCGGTATCGAAGCCCGTGACGGTGTCGGCATCACCGACGAGAACTCCTTGGCGGGCAAGCGGGTCGGGGTCGTGCAGGGCACGGTTTCGGACAGCTGGCTGGCGGCCAACGCCCCTGCGGCGCAGGCCGTGCGGTTCCCGCAGGACGCCGCCGCGCTCGCCGCGCTCAAGGCGGGCGCGATCGACGGCGCGATCTTCGACCAGGCGACCGCCGAGGACTACGCGGCGAAGAACCCGGACGCGAAACTCAAGGTGGTCAAGGCGATCACCACGACCATTCCGCACGGTTTCGCGGTCAAGAAGGGCAACACCGAGCTGGTCGGCAAGCTGAACGCGGGGCTGAAGCAGGTCATCGCCGACGGGACATGGGAAAAGGTGCACCAGCGGTTCGAACCGAACGCGCCGGTGCCCGCGGAGTTCAAGGCCGGGCAGCAGTAAGTGAACGATTTCCTCAACACCTTCCTGAACTGGGAGTACATCCGGCAGGTCTTCCCCGACCTGCTTCGGACGGGGCTGCTGAACACGCTGATCCTGTCGGTGTTCTCGGCGCTGATCGGCACCGTGCTCGGCATGCTGCTGGCCACCATGGGCCTGTCCGGCAAGGCGTGGCTGCGGTGGCCCGCCCGGGTGTACACCGACGTCTTCCGCGGCCTGCCCGCGATCCTGACCATCCTGGTGATCGGGCAGGGCGGGGCGATCCTCATCCCGTCACTGGCGCGGAACCCTTACCCGCTGGGCATTCTGGCGCTGAGCCTGATCGCCGCCGCCTACATCGGCGAGATCTTCCGCGCCGGTATCCAGAGTGTCGAAAAAGGACAGATGGAGGCCAGCCGCGCGCTGGGCATGAGTTACACCAAGGCGATGGCGCTCGTCGTCATCCCGCAGGGTGTGCGACGCGTGCTGCCCGCGCTGGTGAACCAGTTCATCGCGCTGGTCAAGGATTCCAGCCTGGTGTACTTCCTCGGTTTCCTCGCCGAGCAGCGCGACCTGTTCCGGATCGGACAGGATCTCGCGGCCAACACCGGCAACCTGTCGCCGCTGGTGGCGGCGGGCATCGTCTATCTGGTGATCACCGTGCCGCTGACGCATCTGGTCAACTACATCGACAAGAAGCTGCGCACCGGCAAGAAGATCCGCGTCGACGACGAAGGTGACGATCTGACACTGGTCAACAGCGGAAAGGTCCCGATGTCATGAGCACCACCGCTGTCCGTTCCTCCAGCGTCGAACTCCGCGACGTCCACGTCTCCTTCGGCACCCTCGAAGTACTGAAGGGCGTGAACCTCAAGGTCGAGAAGAGCCGCACGACCTGCATCATCGGCCCGTCGGGTTCCGGCAAGTCGACGCTGCTGCGCTGTGTGAACCGGCTGCAGGAGCCCGATTCCGGTGACCTCCTGCTCGGCGGGGAGAGCGTGATCTCGTCCGATCCGGACGCGTTGCGGCAGCGCGTCGGGATGGTGTTCCAGCACTTCAACCTGTTCGGGCACCGCAGTGTGCTGGACAACATCACCTTGCCGCTGCGCAGTGTGCGGAAGCTCGGCAAGGAGGAGGCGACCGAGATCGCGCACGCGCGACTGGCCGAGGTCGGTCTCGCCGACAAGGCGCCGTACCGGCCGAGCGCGCTTTCGGGCGGGCAGCAGCAGCGGGTCGCGATCGCGCGGGCGCTCGCGATGGAGCCCGAGGTCATGCTGTTCGACGAGGCGACCAGCGCGCTCGACCCGGAACTGGTCAAGGGCGTCCTCACCCTGATGGCCGGGCTCGCCGAACGCGGGCTGACCCTGCTCGTGGTCACCCACGAGATGGGGTTCGCGCGCGGCGTCGCGGACGAGGTCGCGTTCATGGACGCCGGGAAGATCGTCGAACATGACGCTCCGGAAGCGATCTTCGACGCTCCGCGAAGTGAGCGGCTGCAACGGTTCCTGTCCCAGGTGCTCTGACGCGGACGACTCGCTAACCTGCGGCTATGGCGAGAGTGGCGAGGCTGGTCTATTACCCGGTCAAAGGCTGCGCGGGGACGTCGGTCGACACGGCCGACGTCACCCCGGCGGGCCTGATGTTCGACCGATCCTGGATGGTCGTGTCGGCCGAAGGCGAGTTCCGCAGTCAGCGGAAGCATCCGGTGATGGCCTCGATCCGGGCCGAGGTGCTCGACGACGGCGCCCGGCTGCGGCTCGCCGCTCCCGGCGTCGAAGAACTCCTGGTCGAGACGGTCACGGACGGGCCGCGGCATCCGGCGGCGACGTTCACCTGGCAGGGCAAGGGCGTGCACCAAGGTGCCGAGGCCGCGGAGTGGTTCTCGGCGGTCCTCGGTCTCCCGTCGGTGTTCGTCGGGCTCGCGCCGGAGCACGAGCGCGTCACCAACGGCGAGGTCCCCGGCACCGCCGCGTTCGCCGACGCGCACGCGATCCTGCTGACCTCGGAGTCCTCTTTGGACGGTCTGAACGAGCGGATCGCGTCGCGGGGCGCCGAGGCCGTGCCGATGGACCGCTTCCGGCCCAACATCGTCGTCGCGGGCTGGCCGGAACCGCATCGAGAGGACGAAGTCCGTTCGCTCACCGCGGGCGGCGTGGAGCTGGGCTACGCCAAGGTCTGCATCCGGTGCACGGTGCCGATGGTCGATCAGGAGACCGGTGAAAAGGCAGGCCCGGAGCCCATCCGGTCGCTGGCGGACTACCGCCGCGAGCCCGAGGGCGGCGTCTCGTTCGGGATCAAGATGGCGGTGACCCGGCCGGGTCAGCTCGCCGTCGGCGACGAGGTGATCGTGCATTCCTGGGCGGGCCCGAGCCCGAGCACCGACGCGGCCGAGCCGCCGTTCACCGCGACGGCGAGCCGTCCGGCCGAATCGGTGTAGAGCACGTTCCCTCCCGGCGGCACCGTGCCGAAGGTGTCGCCGACCAGTGCCTTCACCAGCACGCGCTCACTGCTGACCGAGACCGTGCCGGACAGGCCGGCCAGTTCGAGGTCGGCCGGGCCCGCGGCCAGCTGGACGTTGCCGAAGTGGTCCACCGTGAGCACTTCGGCCACCAGCTTGCCCGGGAACACCGCGACGAACGGATCCGGCAGCCGCACCAGGTCGTCGACGGGCGGGCCGAACTCCTCCGGTGCGACGCCGAGCGCGAGATGCGCCGCCGCGGGGGCGAAGACGTCACGTCCGTGGAACGTCGACGACGTCACCGGAAGGCGGTATTCCGGTGACGCGAGTTCGTACGCGGCTATCACCCCGCTGAGTGTTTCGGCGGCGGGAATGAGAAGTCCGTTGTCCGGGCCGACGAGGATTCCGCGCCCGGCGACGACCACGACGCCGCGCCGCGCGGTCCCGACGCCGGGGTCGACGACGGCGAGGTGCACCGCGTCCGGCAGGAAGGGCGCGGTCTGCGCCAGCACCTCGGCGCCGGTCCTGACCTGCTGCGGAGGGATCTCATGGCTCACGTCGATGATCCGTGCCGAGGGGGCGATCCGCGCGATCACCCCGTGGCAAGCGGCGACGAAACCGTCGCTCAAGCCGTAGTCGGTCGTGAAGGAGACGCAGTGGATCGGCATGATCAGCCATCATCCTTGATCGCTAGGGTGCAGCCGTGACGACGCTCGAATACCCGAAGATCGCCGCCGGCAAGGTCCGTGAGCTCTACGCCGTCGATGACGAGCATCTGCTGCTCGTCACTTCGGACCGGATCTCGGCCTACGACGTCATCTTCGACACGCCCATCCCGGACAAGGGACGGGTGCTCACCGCGATGAGCGTGTTCTGGTTCTCCCAGCTCTCCGATGTCCTCCCCAACCATCTGGTCTCCTACGACGACGAACGCATTCCCGCGGAGGTCCGCGGCCGCGCGCTGCTGGTGCGGCGGCTGGCGATGCTGCCGGTCGAAGCCGTCGCCCGCGGCTATCTCACCGGCACCGGTCTCGCCGATTATCGCGCGACGGGCACGGTCTGCGGCGTCGAACTTCCCCCCGGCCTGACCGAGTCCTCCCGCCTGCCCGACCCCATTTTCACCCCCGCGACCAAGGCCGACCGAGGCTCGCACGACGAGAACATCACCTTCTCCGACGTCGTCGGGCAGTTCGGCCGCGAGCGGGCGGAAGAGGTCCGGGAGGCGACGCTGGCGGTGTACCGCCGCGGCGCGGAATTCGCCGCCGAACGCGGCCTCCTGCTCGCCGACACGAAGCTCGAGTTCGGCATCGACCGCGAGGGGAACCTCGTGCTCGCCGACGAGGTCCTGACCCCGGATTCGTCCCGCTACTGGCCGGCCGGCGGCTGTAGGCCGGGCAGGTCGCGGCCGTCGTTCGACAAGCAGCCGCTGCGCGACTGGCTCACCGGTCCCGCTTCCGGCTGGCACCGGCTCGAGAGACCGGAGCCGCCACCGTTGCCCGAGGAGATCGTCGCCGCCACCAGGGCGAGGTACATCGACGCGTACGAACGCATCACCGGCCGTTCGCTCGACGACTGGCCCGCCTGATTCGCCCGGCCGGGTGAACGGAGGGCTGGTTCTCGCGTGGCTGACCTGCGGCGTTCACTCCGTCGTCAGTCCGGCGCAAGGCCGGTCTGGCCCAATGGGCACCGTGGACGCACGTTTGCTGGTTTCCCTGTCCGGCGTGACCACCCGGACGTTGCACCGCTGTGCCGACCTCGCGGCCGAACTCGACCGGCGCAAGGTCCCGTTGTCCGTGCTCTACGCCGCTCGCACCGGCGAGGGCCCGGTGACCGAGTGGGTACGGACGCGCCGCGCTCGCGGCGACTCTGTCCTCCTCCACGGCTACGACCACCGCATCCCACCTACCCACCGCGCCGTCTACCTGGGCAAACGCGCCGAGTTCGCGGCTCTGCCCGCGCACGAGGCACGGCTGCGGCTGATCGCGGCGAAGGCCGCGCTCGACGCCAACGGCATGGCCGTCGACGGCTTCGCGCCGCCGCGCTGGATCGCGTCGGAGGGCACCTTCCAGGCCCTGCGCGAGCACGGGTTCACGCTGTGCGCGGACCTGGTCTCGGTGCGGGATCTCGTCTCCGGCGAGGTCCGGCGCGCCAGGGTGCAGGAGTTCGGCGGGCCGTCGCAGCGGACGGAGACCGTCCGGTGCTTCGCGCTGGTGCTCGCCGCCGCCAGGGCCGCGCGCCGCGGCGGGCTCGTGCGGCTCGGCATCGACGCCGCCGACCTCGCCCGGCCGGGACTGCGGCAGGCGTTCCTCGACGCCGTCGACGTCTCGCTGGAGAACCGCGCTTTCGGAACCACCTACGGCTCGCTCTCGCGATCGCGGGCTAGATTGACCGGATGACCGACGACGCCGGCCAGGGTGACGCACAGGCGACGCTGATGCGGCTCTGGCGGCGGTCGGAGCGGCCGACGCGGGGCAGGCCGTCGGTGCTCGACATCGACAGTGTCGTGGCGGCCGCGGTGGCGCTCGCCGATCGCGAAGGCGTCGCGAACGTGACGCTGGCCAACGTGGCGAAGGACCTCGGCGTCACGAAGATGTCGCTGTATCGCCACATCGGCTCGAAGGCGGAGCTGCTGGAGCTGATGGCCGACGTCGCCATCGGCGATCCGCCCACGCTGGACCCCGCCGGCGACTGGCGGGCCGGGCTGACCGCGCTGGCGGAGGCCAACCGCGAAGTGCTGATGAGCCATCCGTGGCTGGTCGAGCTGCCGCTTTCCGGGCCCCCGGCCGGTCCGCACGCGGTCGCCTGGATGGACGCGTTCCTGCGCACGCTGCGCGACACGGGCCTGGACTGGAGCACCAAGGGCGGGATCCTGGTCCTGATCGGCGGCTACGTCCGCCTCGCGTGCGCGCAGGCCATCCAGCTCGCCGAGGGCAGGAAGGACAGCGGGCTGAGCCAGGCGCAGGCCGAGCAGTCCTACGGCAAGGGCCTCGCCGAGCTGATCGACCCGGAGCGCTTCCCCGACGCCGCGGGCTTCCTGACCGCCGGACTCGGTGCCGCGCCACCCGACCAGGCCGACGATCCCGATTTCGGCTTCGGCCTCGACGTCGTCCTCAACGGCATCGCCACCCTCGTCGACGCGAGCTGACAACCACCACCCCCGAGCATTAGTATCCGTCGGACATTATTTAGTGTACGTTGGATACTAAATCTTTCGAAGGGGGATCGATGTCATCGCTACCGACGAGTGAGCGGGTGCTCGCACCCGATCTGGCCCGCGGTTTCGCGCTGTTGCTGGTCGCGCTGGCGCATACCGCGAGCATCTTCTTGGGGAACACGCCGGGTGTCGAGCAGACGCCGGAGGGCCTGGAACGGCCGTACTTCGTGGTGCTGTTCGTGCTGGTCCACGCGTGCGCGCTGCCGCTGTTCGGCATGATGCTCGGCTACGGGATGGTGCAGTTCGCGGATCGCCAGGAGGCGTTGGGCGAGCCATGGACGCGGACACGTGGCGTCCTGCTTCGCCGTCACGCCTGGCTGCTGGTCTTCGGCGCCGTCGACGGCGTGCTGTTCTTCTCCGGTGACGTGCTCGGCGCGTACGGAGTCATCGGCGTGGTGTTCGCCTTGCTGCTCCTGCGGCGCGGCAAGGGCTTCTACCGGATCCCGGTGCTGTATCTGGGCTTCGGCCTCTGCTATCTCGCCGTGCTGATGTACCTGGTGATCAGCGGGAACTCCGGCGGCGGCGCGCCCTTCCCGTCCGTCGAGGACGCGTCGTCACTCGCGCCGACGTACGGCGACGCCGTGCGGGAGCGGCTCGCGGAATGGCCGGTCAGCACGGCGGTCCTGCTGTCGTCGATCCTCTTCGTCTGGGTGGGCGCGTGGGCCGCGAAGAAGCGCCTGCTGGAGGAGCCGAACCGGAACCTTCTCCTCGTCGGCGTGTTCGGCGGTTTCGGGGTCGCGATCGCGGGCGCGCTGCCGATGGGCCTTTTCGCCGGCGACTACGTCGATTTCGACGAGGGCACCGCAGGGCTCGCGAAGCTGATGTACGAGGGGGCGGGCTTGTTCGGCGCGATCGGCTACATCAGCCTGTTCGGCCTCATCGGCATGGCGATCGGCAAGAAGCGCCGCGGTGTCGTGGTCACCGCGATCTCCGCGCTCGGACAGCGCACCTTGAGCGCGTACCTGTTCCAATCGGTGGCGTGGCTGATCCTGGCGCCCCCGTTCATGCTGGGGCTGGGCGGCCGGACGTTCGTCGCGGCCGCCTGCGGCTTCGGGGTGTGGCTGCTTTCGGTCGTCGTCGCGTACCTGATGCACCGCCGGTCCTACCGGGGCCCGGCGGAGATCCTGGTGCGCAAACTGGCGTACCGCTAGAGCTTTACCGGCTCCCCGACGTCGAGAACCTTGACCTCGGTGCCTTCCGGGGCGAGGTTGGCGAACAGGCCGTAGTGCATCTGCGGCCGGGCGAGCACGGCTTCGTGGATCGGCACGGCCAGGCGCGGGGAGACCGCGCGCAGGTAGTCCACGGCTTCGCCCGCCTTGAGCCACGGGGCGCCGGTGGGCAGGCCGAGGACGTCGATCTTCTGCTCGGGCACGAAGAACGAGTCACCAGGGTGGTAGAAGGCGCCGTGATCGACGATGTACCCGACGTTCGGGATCACCGGGATCTCGTCGTGGATCACGGCGTGTTCACCCCCGACGACGTTGATGTCGCTGGAGCCGATGCCGAAGGCGTCGCCGGGGTTCGCGATCTGGAACTCGGCGCCGATCTTGCGCACGGCCTCGGCGGAACCCGGGTCGACGATCAGCTGCGCGCCGGGGTTCGCCTCCAGCAGTGCGGGCAGCCTGTCGGAGTCGAGATGGTCGAAGTGCTGGTGGGTGATCAGGATCGCGTCCAGTTCCCGCTCACCTTCGAAACCGGCCGAGAAGGTGCCGGGGTCGATCAGGATCCGTGCGCCCTCGGTCTCCAGCAGGGTGCAAGCGTGTCCAAAGTGGACGATACGCATGGGGCTCTCCTTCGCGGTGGATCATTTCCAGCCTAGGCTCGAAGCAGGGCGTCGCCAAGTTCGGTCCGTAGATAACGGACTTCGCGGCCGCGACGGCGCGTGTCGAGCAGGCCTGCGGCACGCATCGCGGTCAGGTGCTGGGAGACCGTCGGCGCCGAGAAGCTCAGTCTCCGTGCCAGCTCCGTGGTGCTCGCGGGCTCGTTGAGCGTCGTGAGCAGCGCGGCCTTGGTCCGGCCGAGCACTCCGGCGAGCGCGCCGGACGGGCGTTCGGGATCCGACCAGAGTTCGGCCACGCCGCGGGCCGGGTACAGCAGCGACGGCTGCCACGGCTCCATCGCGATCACCCCGACCGACGGCCACGCGAAGACCCCGGGGATCAGCAGCAGCCCGCGGCGGTCGAGGTCGACCCGGTTGCGTTCCTTCATCTCGATCACCAGGACGTCGTCGACGAGTCGCACGCGCGGGTGGATGTCCTCCAGTACCAGTGCGATACCGCCGGCGGCCAGCCGCCGCGAGCGCTCCTCGATGTCGGCGACGAGGAACCGGCGCATCCGCGGCCAATGCGGTTCGACCAGTTCGGTCCAGGCGATCTCCATCTGCCCGGCCAGCAGATCCCTGGCCTCGGCCGGGTCCTCGGGGAGTCCGCTCAGGTCCGCGTCCACTTTGGACAGTTCGCGGGCGACCTGATCCGGCGGGGTGCGGCGGATTTCGGCGAGCTGGGCGGCGGCGGTGGTCTCCGGACCGCTCGGCGGCGGGCCGAGGAAGTCGGTGATGTAGTGCCGCGCGCCCATCACCTTGGTGAAGTCGCCGATGGGCAGGTGCGGCAGCTTGGCGGCGGCCTCGCGCAGCCAGGGCAGATGGCTCGGATGCCCGCGCCGTCCGAGCAGCGTCTGCATCGCGCCCATGGTCTCGTCGAGCGGGGAGATGCCGAAGCGGACCCGGTTGGCGCTCGCGGCCGTGAGGACCAGCTCGATCATATGATTAGGCTATATCCTAATCAATAGTGCGCGCCAGGGTGCGTTCGGCAGGGTTCGCGGTATGACCTTGCTGCGTAATTCCGGGTATTGGCGCTGGTCGGCGGGGGTACAGCTGAACCGGCTGCCCGCCACGATGGCGCCGCTGGCCTTCACCGTGCTCACCACCGCGACGACGGGTTCGTACCGGCTCGGCGGCCTCATGATGGCCGTCTTCGTCGCCGCCGAGATGGTGGGCGCCGTGCCGACCGGACGACTGCTCGACCGCGTCGGACCCGCACGCGGCCTCGTCCTGCTGCTGCCGCTGGTCGCCGCTGGACTGTTCGTACTGGCCGCGGCCGCTTCCGCCGGTGCCCCGGAGCTGGTGCTGCTCGCGCTGGCGATCCCGCCGGGGCTGGTCGCGGGCGGCCTGAACGGCGGCTTCCGGACGCTGCTCGCCGGAACGGTGAGCGAGGAGGAGCTGCCGAGGGCGGTTTCGGTCGACGCGATGATCCTCGAAGGCGTCATCGTCGGCGGGCCGCTGCTGGTGGCGCTCCTGGCGACGTCCGGCCCGGCGGTCCCCGTCCTCGCGATGGCCGTCGTCGCCCTGCTCGCGGCCCTTCTCGTGCCCCGGCGAACGATCGCTCGGGCTCCACAAAGGACTGTCGAGCGCCAGTCGATCCCGGTCGCCGCTTGTGTTCCGTGGCTGATGGGGCTGTTCACCGTCGGGCTGCTGCTGTCGACCATCGAGGTGGGCCTGCTCCCCCTGGTCCAGCGGCTCGGCGCGCCGGAATCGGCGACCGCGGTCGTGATCGTCGTGCTGTGCGCGGCCAGCATCACCGGGAGCGCGCTGTACGCGGCGCGGGGGAAGGTCGGTGACCCCCGGCTGTTCCTGGCCGGATTCGTACTCGGCGGGCTCGTGGTGTCGGCGGGTTTCGGCTGGGCAGGGTTGCTCTGCGGGGTCGCGCTGATCGGTCTCTGCACCGGTCCGCTGATGGCCGTTTCGTCGGTCAACCTGCAGAAACTGCTGCCGGAACGCCGCCGGTCGGAGGGGTTCTCGCTGGCGTTCACCGTCCAGGCGTCGGGCTTCGGCCTCGGCTCGCTGGCGATCGGGGTGCTGCCGATGTGGCTTTGCCCGTTGCTCGGTGCCCTCGCGGCCGTTGTCTCCTGTGTAATGCTGGTGGTACACCCCAGGCGAGCTATTGGCACGCCGTCAGTAACGTCGTAGCCTGGGCTTTGAGCCGAGACACGGGAGAAGTCGATGACCGCAGTCCAGCCGAAGCCGACCGCGCGCAGCGTGGGGGAGACCTTCGATTCCCTCAGCCCGGCGACCGACGAGGTCGTCGGTACCTACCCGGTGCACACCGCCGACGACGTCCGCGCCGCCGTCGCCCGCGCGCGGGACGCCGCCGAATGGTGGTCCGGGCTCGGTTTCGACGGTCGCGCGGAGCGGCTGCGGCGCTGGAAGGGCGTCATCACCCGGCGGCTGCCGCAGCTGTGCCAGGTCGTGCGCGACGAGACCGGCAAGCCGCTCGCGGACGCGCAGCTGGAGAGCGTCCTCGCCATCGAGCACATCGCGTGGGCGGGCAAGAACGCGCGCAAGGTGCTCGGCAAGCAGCGCCGCGCGGCCGGGCTGATGATGTCGAACCAGGCGGCGACGGTCGAGTACCAGCCGCTCGGCGTCGTCGGCGTGATCGGCCCCTGGAACTATCCCGTCTTCACCCCGCTCGGCTCCATCGCCTACGCGCTCGCCGCCGGCAACACCGTCGTCTTCAAACCCAGTGAGTACACGCCGGGCGTGGGAAAATGGCTGGTCGACGCCTTCGCCGAGGTCGTCCCGGAGTGGCCGGTCCTGCAGCTGGTCACCGGCTTCGGTGAGACCGGCGCGGCGCTCGTCGGGGCAAACGTGGACAAGATCGCCTTCACCGGTTCGACCGGCACGGGCAAGAAGATCATGGCCGCCGCCGCCGAGACGCTGACGCCGGTGATCATCGAGGCGGGCGGCAAGGACGCGGTCCTGGTCGACGCGGACGCCGACCTCGAAGCCGCCGCCGACGCGACCGTATGGGGCGCGTTCTCCAACTCGGGCCAGACCTGCATCGGCGTCGAGCGCGTGTACGTCCACGAGAGCGTGCACGACGAGTTCGTCGCGAAGGTCGTCGAGAAGTCGAAGGACGTGCGGGCCGGTTCGGACGAGGCCGCTCAGTACGGCCCGGTGACGATGCCTTCGCAGCTCGCGGTGATCAAGCGGCACATCGCGGACGCCATCGAACGCGGCGGCAAGGCGCTCGTCGGCGGCGTCGACGCGGTCGGCGACCGGTACGTGCAGCCGACGGTGCTCGTGGACGTGCCGGAGGATTCCTCGGCGGTCAAGGAGGAGACGTTCGGCCCGACCGTCACCATCGCCAAGGTGCGCGACATGGACGAGGCCGTCGCGAAGGCCAACGACACCAAGTACGGCCTCGGCTCGACGGTGTTCTCGAAGTCGCGCGGCCTCGAACTGGCCGCCCGCCTGCGCACCGGCATGACGTCGATCAACGCGCCGCTTTCCTTCGCCGGTATCGCTTCGCTGCCCTTCGGCGGCGTCGGCGACTCGGGCTTCGGGCGGATCCACGGCCCGGAAGGCCTGCGCGAGTTCGCCCGCCCGAAGGCCGTCGCGCGGCAGCGCTTCACCGCGCCGATCGTGCTGACCTCGTTCTCCCGCAAGGAAAAGACCGACGCCCTGGTGGCGAAGCTGATCACCGTGCTGCACGGAAAAAGGTAACGGTGCGCTTTGGGTCTCGTGAGTGGTAATGACGGTTAGAACCGTCATTACCACTCACGAGTCCTACTTGCCCCGAATGAGGTCCGCGGCCTTCTCCGCGACCATGATCGTCGGCGCGTTCGTGTTCCCGCGCGGCACCACGGGCATCACCGACGCGTCCACGACGCGCAGCCCGTCCACCCCGCGCACCTTCAGCGACGGGTCGACGACGGCGTTTTCACCCGTCCCCATCGAACAGGTCCCCACCGGGTGGTACAGCGTCTGCGTCTTCTCGCGCACGTAGTCGGCCAGTTCGCTGTCGGTCAGGTCGTGCCGCTCCGGCAGGAACGGCTTGTCCAGGTACCGCGCCAGCGGACCGGACTTCCCGATCTCCACCAGCGCCCGCATCCCGGCGAGCATCTTCTCCATGTCGACGGACTCGGCGTAGTAGGCCGGGTCGATTTCCGGTTTCCACAAGGGATTCCCCGACTTCAACCGCAACCGCCCCCGGCTCGCGACATCGACCAGTGTCGCCGCGGACGTGAAGCCCGGCACCGTCGGCTCGCGCATTCCGTTGTCGTAGAACAACGTCGGCGCGACGTGGATCTGCATGTCCGGCGGCGAAACCCCGTCCGCGGCGGGGAAGAACGCGCCCGCCTCGCCGATGTTCGAGGTCAGCGGGCCGCGTTTGGTGAGCTGGTAGCGCACCAGGCCGCCCGGCGTCGCGGCGTCCACGAGGTCGGTGGTGCCGCGGGTGGACCAGATGATCCCGCAGGCCGGATGGTCGTGCAGATTCTCGCCGACCCCGGGAAGCGCGGCCACCACGTCGATCCCGTGCTCCCGCAGGTGTTCCGCCGGTCCGACGCCGGAGAGCATCAGCAGCTGCGGCGAGTTCACCGCACCGCCGCTGAGCAGGACCTCGGTCGACGCGCGCACCGTCGTCTCGGCGCCTTTGTCCAAATAGGACACACCGACCGCGCGGGTTCCTTCGAAGACGACGCGGGTCGCCTGCGCGTTGGTCCGCACGGTGAGGTTCGGGCGGGACAGCGCGGGCCGCAGGTACGCGTCGGCCGTCGACCAGCGTCGGCCCTTCTTGCAAGTCACCTGGTAGACCCCGGCGCCCTCCTGCGATTCGCCGTTGAAGTCGTCGGTGCGCTTGAGGCCCCACGCGACCGCGGAATCCACCCAGGCGTGGGAAAGCTCGTGCGTGAAGCGGCGATCCTCGACGTTCAGCGGACCGTCGGTGCCGTGCAGTGGCCCACCGAGCCGCTGGTTCCCCTCCGCCCGTTTGAAGTACGGCAGGACGTCGTCGAATCCCCAGCCCTCGGCGCCGTGCCCGTCGCGCCAGCCGTCGTAGTCCGCGCGGTTGCCGCGGATGTAGATCATCGCGTTGATCGAGGAACAGCCGCCGAGTGTCTTCCCGCGCGGCCAGTACAGGGTCTTGCCGGTGTGCTTCTGCTCGACCGTCTCGTAGTTCCAGTCCCATTTCGTCTTGAACAGACCGGGGAACGCGGCGGGGATGTGGATCTCGTCGGCGTCGTCCTCGCCGCCGGCTTCGAGCAGGAGGACCCGCGCTGACGGATCCTCGCTCAGCCGGTTCGCCAGCACGCATCCCGCGCTGCCCGCGCCGACGATGACGTAGTCGAAGGAGTCCTGATCGGCCACGGTGCCTCCTGCTGCTGCTCACCCGGTGTTGGCGTCCCGCCAACGGGCCTCATCTTGGCCCAGCTTCGCGCTCCGAGCATCCCCCAGTCGAAGGATTGGGGCGAGCTCAATCGGAGTCGGGTGAAAAAGACGCCACGCAGGGGCCGTCCTGGGCCGAGTCGTCGGTCTCCACCCGGCCGACCGCCCGCACGCCGTCGACATCACCGGTGAGATGCAGGATCGTCTGCTCGGCGGTGGTCAGCACGTCGGCCTTCTCGACGGTGTACCGCGCCTCGCCGTGGATGACCTGCTGCACGCCGTCGCGGGTCGTGTCGGGCACCTTCCCGCACAGCACGGACAACGCGGCCGGGATGTCGCGCGCGTTGATCGCGTCGACGAACTTGTTCCCCGCCTCTTCGCCGGTCTTGACCACGGGGCGCGGCGCGGGCTTCGTGTCGATGCCCGGCAGCGGCTCGGGTTCGCCGCCGACCTTCGCGTCGCGCACGCACCAGCCGCCTTCACCGGGGATCATCGCGAACCCGACGGTCACGCCCGCGGTGGTCAACGCGGCCGAGTACTCCTGCTGCGCACGCTGATGCGCGGGCGTGCTGAGCTGTGCGCCTTCGGAGACGGCCATGGTCTGCTCGAAGCTGTAAGACCGCTTCGAGCGGATCTCGCACCAAAGCTCGCTGACGTGGTCCTCGGCGACGCCGTTCACGAACGACTGGCTCAGCTGCTCCGGTGTCGCGCGCGAAGTGGTGTCGGCCTTGGCCTTGAAGAACCCGGGCGTCACCCAGCCGGTGAACGCGACGCCGCCCGCGAGCAGGACGAAGACCAGCGCCAGAGTGATCCAGAGCCACGCCTTCGACTTCTTCGGCGGCGGGGTGTACCCGTACTGCGGTTGCCCGTAGGTCATGCGTCAACCGTAGTGAAGTAGGCTCTGGCGGTACCCACGACCTGCGTGAATAAGGAGCAGCCTGCCGTGGCCCGAGTTGTCGTCGACGTCATGCCCAAGCCCGAAATCCTCGACCCGCAGGGCCAGGCCGCGCTCGGCGCGGCCGGTCGTCTGGGCTTCACCGGGATCACCGAGATCCGTCAGGGCAAGCACTTCGAGATCGAGGTCGACGACTCCGTCGACGATGCGACGCTCGAAAAGATCGCCGAGGGTTTCCTCGCGAACCCCGTCATCGAGCAGTGGACCATCAAGCGGGTCGAAGCGTGAGCGCGCGGATCGGGGTCATCACCTTCCCCGGCACGCTCGACGACGGTGACGCGGCCCGCGCGGTCCGCTACGCCGACGCCGAAGCCGTGCCGCTGTGGCACGCGGACGAGGACCTCAAGGGCGTCGACGCCGTCGTCGTCCCCGGCGGTTTCTCCTACGGCGACTACCTGCGCGCCGGCGTCATCGCCCGGTTCGCGCCGGTGATGTCGTCGGTGATCGAGGCCGCCCACAAGGGCATGCCGGTGCTGGGCATCTGCAACGGCTTCCAGATCCTGTGCGAGGCCGGGCTGCTGCCGGGCGCGATGATCCGCAACGCGGGTCTGCACTTCATCTGCCGTGACCAGTGGCTGCGGGTCGAGAACAACGACACCGCGTGGACCACCCGGTACGACAAGGACGCCGAGATCCTCATCCCGATGAAGAACATCGACGGATGCTTCGTCGCCGAGCAGGCCACCCTCGACGAACTGGAGGGCGAGGGCCGCGTGGTCTTCCGCTACGTCGGCGGCAACCCGAACGGCTCGCGCAACGACATCGCCGGGATCCGCAGCGAGAACGGCCGCGTCGTCGGGCTCATGCCGCATCCGGAGCACGCCATCGACGCCCTCACCGGCCCTTCCGATGACGGCCTCGGCATGTTCTACAGCGCCGTGGACGCCCTGGTGGCCACTGCCTGAAGTGTCATAAGGGGTCCCCATAGGACGAAAATTGTCCTATGGGGACCCCTCATGACACACTCTCGACCTCAGGAAGCCGCGGCCACCAGCGCCGCGTAAGGGCCCCCCGCCGCCAGCAACTCCGCGTGCGAGCCCAGCTCGGTCACCCGGCCGCCCTCGATGACCGCGACCCGGTCCGCCGCGGCCGCCGTATGCAGCCGGTGCGCGATCGCGATCACCGTGCGCCCCTCGAGCACCGCGCTCAGCGAACGCTCCAGCTCCCGCGCCGAACCCGTGTCCAGCAGCGACGTCGCCTCGTCCAGCACCAAGGTGTGCGGGTCGGCCAGCACCACCCGCGCCAGCGCCAGCTGCTGCGCCATCGCCGCCGGGACGGCGACCGCGCCGGCCCCCACCTTCGTGTCCAGCCCGTCCGGCAGCCCGGCCACCCACTCCGAAGCGCCGACCGAGTCCAGCGCGGCGAGCAGCTTGTCGTCGGACCAGTCCCCGGCCGGGAGCGTGAGGTTGTCCCGCAGCGTCCCGGCGAACACGTGCTGTTCCTGGGTCAGCAGCAGGACCTCGCCACGCAGGACGTCGTCCGGCAGCGTCGACACCTCGGCGCCGCCGATCCGCACCGAGCCCGACGTCGGCACCGACATCCCGGCCAGTAGCCGTCCGAGCGTCGACTTGCCTGCCCCGGACGGCCCGACGATCGCCAGCCGTTCACCGGCGGGCACCCGCAGATCGATCCCGTGGAGCACTTCGCGGTCCGCGTTGTAGCCGAAGCGCACGTCGAGGACCTCGATGTCCTGGCCGCGCGGGGTCTCCGGCACCACGGTGGACTCCGGGGCGGACCGCACACCCAGCAGGCGTCGCAGCGAGACTCCGGCGACCTGCAGGTCCGCGAGCCAGAACAGCGCCTCGTTCAGGGGACCCGTCATGACCTGCGAATACAGCAGCATCGCGGTGATCGTGCCGAGCCCTTCCCAGCCGTTCGAGTAGGCGAGCAGGCCCAGCCCGAGCATCACCGGCACCGGCAGCACGTAACTGATCTCCAGCGACGGGATCCACCGCGTCTGCAGCGCCCGGACCTCGCGTTCGCCCAGCATCGCGGCGTCGAGACCGTCGTGCCCGGTTTGGATCCGGCGGCCGGTCAGGTTCAGCGCCTCGGCCGTCCGCGCGCCTTCCGCGGTCTCGTGCGTGGTCGACTGCAGCACGGACCACTTGTCCAGCATCCGCCGCATCACGTCCGGGATCCGCCGCTGGTACCAGATGTTCACCGGCACCAGCAGCGGCAGCGCGACCAGCAGGCCCAGCGCCAGGAACGGCGACGTGATCACCATCGCCACCACCGTGAACACCACCGTGACGGCGGCGATCAGGATCTCCGGCGCGCCGAACCGCACCGCGTGGTCGATGCGGTTGACGTCGGTGGTCGCCCGGCTGAGCAGGTCACCGGTGCCCGCGGCCTCGACCGTCCCGAGCGGCAGGGTCAGCGCGTTCCCGACGAACTCCTCGCGGTTGCGCGCCAGGATCCGCTCGCCGAACACCCGCGCGCGGAGCCGGGCCAGCCCCTTGAACCACGCCTGCGCGCCCAGCACGACCACGAACGCGATCGCGAGGAGCGTGATGGTGGTGGTCGTCGTGCCTTCGACGACCTCGTCCACCAGCGCGCCCAGCAGTTGCGGCCCGGCCAGCCCGATCGCGGTCGCGACACAGAACAGGCCGAGCATCACGGAGAACTCGCGCTTGTTCTCCCGCGCGGTCTCCTTGATCCATCGTCGAACGTCTTTCTTGTCTGCCAGCGGCAGCTTCTTCATGCCGGTACTTTCGTACTCACGACCACGTCGGCCACATGAGTCCACAAAGGACTCTGACTGAACACGACGGTGGTCTTGCCGCGCCGCAGCTTCGCGACGCGTTCGGTTATGCGAGCTTCGGTATGCGCGTCGACGGCCGAGGTCGGCTCGTCGAGCAGCAGGACGTCGGCGTCGGTCGCCAGCGCGCGGGCCAGGTTCAGCCGCTGCCGCTGACCGCCGGAAACCTCACGTCCGCGTTCGCCGATGACCTCGTCGACGCCGTTGGGCAGCGCGTCGACGATGTCGTCGGCGTCCGCCGCGTACAGCGCCTCGGTGATCTCGACGTCGCCGGGCTCGGCGGGGGTGACCTGCTCGCGCAGCACCCCGGAGAACCAGATGTCCTGGTTGTGCGCGAACACGACCCTCCGCCGCAGTTCGGCGAGGGCGACTTGGTTCACCGGGACCCCGCCCACCAGCGCGGCTTCATCCGGATCGGTGAACCGTGCCATGCGCGAAGCGACCGCCTCGGCGTCCGCCCCGACATCGACGACGGTCAGCTTGCCCGCCTCGGCCTTGATCCCGGACGTCCCGTCGTACAGGTCCAGCGCGCCTTCCGGCAGCGGCACCGGATGCTCCGGTTCGGCGAGCGTGCGTTCGGTGGACAGCAGTTTGCACACCTTCCGCGCCGAAACCAGCGCGGCGCTCAGCACGCCCGCGAACTCGGTCGCCGTCGTCACCGGGATCACCAGGAACACCGAGACGCCGTAGAACGTGATCAGCTCGCCGACCTGGATGGTGCCCTCGATCGCGAGCTGCGCGCCCAGCCAGGTGATGGCCACCGTGACCAGGCCCGGCAGCGCGATCTCCGCCGCCGCGAGCCACGCCTCGCTGCGCCCGACCTGGACACCGGCGAGCCGGACCTTCTGGCTGGAACCGCGGAAGCGGTCGAGGAACTGCTTCTCGCCGCCGACGCCGCGAAGGATCCGCAGGCCGGAGACGATGTCGGCGGCCAGCGCGTTGACCTCGGTCTTCTCCTCCCGCTGTTTCGTCTGGCGCTTCTCCAGCGGCTTCAGCAGCGGGCCGATGCCCACCACCGCCAGCGGGACACCGACCAGCGCGACCACGCCGAGCAGCGGGGACGTCGTCAGCAGCGCCGTCGCGCACACGATGAACGCGATCAGCGAACCGAAGGCCCGGCCGAGCACCTCGAAGGAGTCACCGATCGGGTTGATGTCGCTGGTGGTGATCGCGACGACGTCGCCGGTCGTGGTCGTGTCCCGCAGGTTCGCGCCCAGTTTCGCCGCGTGCTCGGTGGCCATCCGCTGGGTGACCCCGGCGCCATGGATCCAGCAGCCGTAGGCCGCGAAGTGCTGCACCGTGCCCGCGAGCGTCTGCGCGATGCCGAGTCCCGCGGCCGCGAGACCCCACAGCCAGACGGAATCGCCGTCGCCGCGGCCGATCGCGTCGATGCCGCGGCCGATCGCGACCGGCAGCAGGGCGATCGGCAGCGACCAGAGCGCGCCACTGATCGCCGAGACGGCGAGCAGTCCCGGGCGCGCGAGCATCATCGTGACCAGATAGCGCCAGGCGGTCGGCTTGGCGGGAAGCCTCAGTCTCGGAAGGGGATATGTGGCGGAAAGCACGATTGTCGACGGTAAGCGGATCACTACCGTCCGCGCGACCGATTTATCCGTGGGCGACCGCGAGCCGCCCTATCCGCTCGCCTACTCTTAAGGCCGTGGCGAACCCTGATGTGGACACCGTGACCAGCACCGTTGACATCCCAGTCGACACCACCGCACTTGCCGAAGCGACCCCGGAACAGAGCCAGCCGTACGTCGAACTCGGCCTCGCCGACGACGAGTACGCCCGGATCCGGGAGATCCTCGGCCGCCGTCCGACCGACGCCGAACTGGCGATGTACTCGGTGATGTGGAGCGAGCACTGCTCGTACAAGTCCTCGAAGAAGCACCTGCGCTACTTCGGCGAGACCGCCACTCCCGAAATGAAGGAGAAGATGCTCGCCGGCATCGGCGAGAACGCGGGCGTCGTCGACATCGGCGAGGGCTGGGCCGTCACCTTCAAGGTCGAGAGCCACAACCACCCGTCCTACGTGGAGCCGTACCAGGGCGCCGCGACCGGCGTCGGCGGCATCGTGCGCGACATCATGGCGATGGGCGCGCGCCCGCTCGCGGTGGCGGACGCGCTGCGCTTCGGCCCGGCCGACGCCCCCGACACCCGCCGGGTGCTGCCCGGTGTGGTCGCCGGCGTCGGCGGCTACGGCAACTGCCTCGGCCTGCCGAACATCGGCGGCGAGCTGGTGTTCGACCAGAGCTACTCCGGCAACCCGCTGGTCAACGCCCTGTGCGTCGGCGCGATGCGCGTCGAGGACCTGCACCTGGCCTTCGCCTCGGGCAAGGGCAACAAGATCATCCTGTTCGGCGCGCGCACCGGCCTCGACGGCATCGGCGGCGTGTCCGTGCTCGCGAGCGACACCTTCTCCGGCGACGAATCCTCGGGTGGCCGCAAGAAGCTCCCGAGCGTCCAGGTCGGCGACCCCTTCACCGAGAAGGTGCTCATCGAGTGCTGCCTCGAACTGTTCGCCCAGAAGCTCGTTGTCGGCATCCAGGACCTCGGCGGCGCCGGGCTCTCCTGCGCGACGTCGGAGCTCGCGGCCGCCGGTGACGGCGGCATGCACATCTACCTCGACCGGGTTCCGTTGCGTGCCACCGGGATGACCCCGGCGGAGGTGCTCTCCAGCGAGTCGCAGGAGCGCATGTGCGCGGTCGTCGCGCCGGAGAACGTCGAGGCGTTCATGAAGGTCTGCGAGAAGTGGGACGTCATCGCCACCGACATCGGCGAGGTCACCGACGGCGAGCACCTGGTCATCACCTGGAACGACGAGGTCGTCGTCGACGTCCCGGCGCACACGGTGGCGCACCAGGGTCCGGTGTACGACCGGCCGATCCAGCGGCCGTCCACACAGGACGCCCTGCAGGCCGACACCTCGGCGAAGCTGCCGCGTCCGTCCACTTCGGACGAACTGCGCGCCGACATCCTCAAGCTGATCTCGTCGCCGAACCAGGCGTCGAAGGAATGGGTGACCTCCCAGTACGACCGCTACGTGCGCGGCAACACCGTGCTCTCGCAGCCGTCGGACTCCGGCGTCATCCGGATCGACGAGTCGACCGGCCGCGGCGTCGCCGTTTCGACCGACTGCAACAGCAAGTTCGTCTTCCTCGACCCGTACGAGGGTGCGAAGCTCGCGCTGGCCGAGGCGTACCGCAACGTCGCCACCAGCGGCGCGAAGCCGGTCGCGGTGTCGGACTGCCTGAACTTCGGCGCGCCGACCGACCCGGGGGTGATGTGGCAGTTCGAGCAGGCCGTGCACGGTCTGGCCGACGGCTGCGTCGAACTCGGCATCCCGGTCACCGGCGGCAACGTCAGCTTCTTCAACCAGACCGGTGACGTGGCCATCCTGCCGACGCCGGTGGTCGGCGTGCTCGGCGTGATCGACGACGTCACCCGCCGCATCCCGACCGGGATCGGCGCGGAGGCCGGGGAAACCCTGCTGTTGCTGGGCGAGACCCACGACGAGCTGGACGGTTCCGCCTGGGCGCGCGAACTCCACGGCCACCTCGGCGGCCGTCCGCCGAAGGTCGACCTGGCCCGCGAGAAGCTGCTCGCCGACGTCCTCATCGCCGGTTCCCGCGACGGCATGATCTCCGCCGCGCACGACCTCTCCGACGGCGGCCTGATCCAGACCCTCGTCGAGACCGTCCTCATCGGACAGTGTGGCGCCCGCGTCTTCCTCGACGCGGACCAGGACCCGTTCGTGCAGCTGTTCTCCGAGTCCGCGGGCCGGGTGCTGGTCGCCGTGCCGCGCACCGAGGAACTGCGGTTCACCGAGATGCTGACCGCGCGCGGCCTGCCGTGGCGCAAGACCGGTGTGGTGGACCCGGAATCGGGCTCGCTCGAACTCCAGGACATCACCGAGTTCACGCTGGACGAGCTTCGCGAGACCTGGGAGCGCACGCTCCCTGCCTTGTTCGACTAAAGGCTGTCGTGAGTGGTGATGACGGTTCTAACCGTCATCACCACTCACGAGTCCGCGAACTTGGCCCCCTCCAGCGAAGGCGGCTCCGCGAAGGTGGCCACGTCGAGGTTGACAGGCGTCTCGACGACGAGGTTCTCCAGCAGGACCTTCCGCTTGAACTCGGCCCTGGTGACGTCGAACCTGCCGTGGATCGTCACGTTCCTGAGCGAGAACTTCCCCGCGAGTTCGGCGTCGGTGAGGTCGAGATGCGTCAGCACTTCGCTGCGATCCGCGCCGAACCAGCCGACTCGCCTGCCGAGCAACTCGAGTTTGTCGAGCCGGGCGTCGCTGAGGTTGAGCGACAACGTCGGCCCGGTGGTCCCGCTGTGCGGGAGGATGTCGCGGATCAGCCGTTCGGCCGCGCGACGGACCAGCCGTTCCCGCTCGGCCCCGGCCTTGCGTTCGGGATCTTTCCAGTCTTCGTCAGGGCTGAACTTCGGATGGTCGAACGGCCGCCGCAGGTACGCGCACAACACGTCGAGCACCGTCTGCCGGTACTCCGGCCGCGTCCTGGCCAGGCCCGCCAGCGAATGCATCGCGCCGACGCGGACCTGGTCGGCCTCGTTGCCCAGCAGCTCGATCGACTTGGCGAAACGTTCGTCCGAGATCCGGCTGCGCTCGATCTCGTGCCTGTCCTCTTCGGTCCGCCTTCGCCTGTCGTTGAGCCAAAGCCCGTAGAGCGCGGCGATCGCCCCGCCGGCGAGCGCGCCGGTCTTCAGCGCGTCACCGCGGCTGGTCGCGCGATCCGTGAGCAGCCAGGCGGTGACCCCGACCAGCACGACGACCGACGACAGCAGCGTCCACAGCAACGGCGACCTGAGCAGGCGTCTCATCCGGCCATCACCGTGAGCCGGGCACGGCCGTCGGGCAGGGTTTCGACGACCCAGTCCGCCGGGAGTTCGTGATCCCGCCCCGGTTCCACCGTCGTGTTGTAGAGCGACACGGAAACCGGTGCCTTGCGGAACTTCAGGTCGCTGAAGCCTTCGAACCGCGCACGGCGCAGATCCAGCGTCTTCCCGAACTCCGCCCGGGCGAAGACGGCGTTCTTCGCGAAGACACTGTCCTTAAAGGACGTTTCACCTGCGAACACCGTGCCGTCGAACTCGACGTCCTCGGAGAACTGCACTCCGCTGAACCACGCTCGCTGGGTGAACTTGGCTCCGCTGCACCGAAAGAAGCCGATGCGTTTCTTCTCCTTCGTGCCGGCGCCGGTCAGGTACACCGGCCCGAGGAACACACAGCCGGACAGATTGGTGCTGTTGTACAGCCCGCCGTAGCGGAGCAACAGCTTGCCGATCTTGCGATCCGACAGATCGAAGTACTCCAGCACCGCGCCGGTCAGGTCGAGGTCGTATCCGCGGGTGCCCTCGGAATCCGCGGCCGGTAGCAGCTCGCCGATGAGCCGTTGCGCGGTCTGCCGCACCTGGAGTTCCTGATCCTGCACCTCCGAGCCCTCTTTGGGAGGAGTGTTCCCCGGCAGTTTCGCCGTGTCCGCGTACCGCGGATGCTCGAACGGCCGCCGCAGGTACGAACACAGGATGTCCAGCACCGTCTGCGTGTAGACCGCCCGTCCGCGGGCCAGCCCGGCCAGCGCGTGCAGGGCCCCCACCCGCACCTGGTCGGCGTCGTGCCCGAGCAGTTCGACGGCCTTCGCGAACCGTTCGTCCGAGATCCGGTCCCGGTCCTGGTCGGCCCGCCGCAGTTCGAGTTCCTGGCGCTGCCGTTCGATCTCCTGCCGCCGCTCCTCGACGCGGCGCCGCCGGTCGTTGAGCCACAAGGCGTAGAGCGCGACGATCGCGCCACCGGCGATACCGCCGGTCTTCAGCGCCTCGCTGCGGCTGGTCGCCGGATCGGTCAGCAACCAGCCGCCGACGGCGAGCAGGAGGACGAGCGAGGCCACGAACGTCCAGAGCAGGGGGGAGCGGAGCGTCCGCTTCATCTGCTCAGAATACGAAGAAGTTGCGGACGCAGAAGGACTTGTCCGGGTTGTCGTCCGACGCGATGCCCGAACCACTCACCTTCTTGCCCTTGACGGTGCCCTCGATGTCGCCGCTGACGAAACCGTCGCCGATGCCGGAGGTCTTGGTGATCTCCAGCTGCGACGGCGCCGGGGCCATGATGTCGATCGAGTCGCCCATGGTCGCCTTCATGTCCTCGCAGACCAGCGACAGCGCACCCGCCTTGTCACCGGCGCTCACCTTGGCCATGAAGTCCTTGAGGCTCTGGACGCCCTTCGGGTTGCCGTCGGAGCCGCTGCCACCGCTTTCGGTGCTCTTCGGGCTGCTCTTGGGCGCGCTCGACTTCGGGCTGCTGCTCTTCGGCGCCTCGGTCGGCGCGTTGCCGGACGACGACGCCGGCGGCGGCGCGGCCGTGTTGTTCCCTTCGTCCTTGCTGAGCAGGAAGCCCGGCGCGACGAAACCGGTGACACCGAAGGCGATCAGCACGACGAGGCCGATCACGATCCCGATGATCAGCCCGGTCTTGCTCTTCGGCGGCGGCGCGGGCGGGCCGCCGTAACCCTGCGGGTAGCCCGGGTTGTTCGGGTCCCAGCCCTGCTGCTGCGCGTTCGGATCCCAGCCCTGCTGCTGTTGCGGGTACTGCTGGGTCTGGTCCCACCCCTGCTGGGGCTGCTGCGGATACTGCTGAGTCTGGTCCCAGCCCTGCTGAGGCTGCTGACCGTACTGCTGGGTCTGGTCCCATCCACCCTGCTGCGGGTAGCCGCCGGGCTGCTGTCCCTGGGGGTCCTGGCCGTAGGGCTGGCCTGGCTGGGGTGGGTAGGTCATCGGGTCTCGCCTTCCGTACTGGGGCCTGAGGCTGGAGATCAGACGGACGGTGGCCGATACCGGTTCCGGATCCGCCCGTGCCAGGAGCTCAGGGGCATTCTGCTCGGAAGGTACCTCGCGCGCGAAGGCGGCTCCCGGCCGAGGCCGGGAGCCGCTTCTTCACGAAATGCGCAGCTCAGCCGTTGGCCAGTGCCTGCAAACGGTCATAGGCGCCGTTGAAGGTGTTCTGGTCGAGCGGGCTGGAGGTGTACTGCCACACGGTGTAGAAGCTCCAGCCGTAGGGCAGGGAACCCACGGTCGACGCGTAGCGCGCGACCCACAGCGGGACGGTGCCACCGAAGTTCTGCGACGTGCCGACGCAGGTGCTCCACCAGCTCGTCGAGGTGTAGATGACGGGCCAGCGGCCGGTGCGTGCCTTGTAGCGATCGTGGAACGCCCGGATCCATGCCCCCATGGACGCCTGGCTCAAGCCGTAACAGGTTGCCCCGTACGGGTTGTACTCCATGTCGAGCGCACCCGGCAGGGTCTTGCCGTCGCCGGACCAGCCCCCGCCGTTGTTGATGAAGAAGTCCGCCTGCGCGGCGCCGCCGGAGACGTTGGGCAGCGCGAAGTGGTACGCGCCGCGGATGAAGCCCTGGTTGTAGGAACCGTTGTACTGCTGGGCGAAGTACGGGTTCTTGTAGCTGGTGCCTTCGGTGGCCTTCGTCCACACGAAGCGCTTGCCCTGTCCCCACCAGTACGCCCAGTCGACGTTCTGCTGGTAGCTGGCGACGTCCATGCCCGCGACCGTCGCGAGCACCCCGGCTTCGGGCTGCGGCTGAGCGGCCTTGGCCTTGGACTCCGGGGTGGAGGTGTCGCCTTCCACGCGGCGGATCTGCGATCCGATCGTGTGGTCGTTTTGCTGGAGATCCTGTTCGATCGACATGATCTCCGGGGACGGGGCGGCCGACGCCTGAACCGTGCTGCTGAGCAGGAGCAGCGCGGAGCCGACGGCGATGGCGATTCTTCGGGAAGTGCGCATACGACAATCCCTTCACGGATAACCCTCGCTGAGGACGACTAACTGCAGGTAGCCGTCCGGCCACGATTGTTGACGACAGTGTCGGGTTTGTCACTAACTTCCGTGAAATTGGTGCTACACGTGGGTGATTTTCATTTCCATCTTGGTGGTGATTTGTGATCTTGTAACACTCGCAGGTGAGGGGTTCAGCCCTGTGACAGAGCGCGTACTCGATCTTCTGTGCCGTTGAACCAGTTCTGGTCGCCGGGCAGGCTGCCCTTGTTCGCGAACTGCCAGATCGTCTGGGTCTTCCAGCTGGCCGGCAGCTCACCGATCTCCGTGTTGTAGCGCGCGAGCCAGAGCGGGTTCTGCCAGAAGACGTTGCTGTTGCCGGTACAGCGCTTCCACCAGCTCGTGGACGTGTAGATCGCCGGATGCCGTCCGGTCCGCCACAGATAGGTCTCCGCGAACGACGCCATCCACGCCACCATCTGGGCGGGCGTCTTGCCGTAACAGGTTTCGCCGTACGGGTTGTACTCGACGTCGAGCGCGCCCGGCAGCGTCTTGCCGTCGCCGGACCAGCCGCCGCCATGGTCGACGAAGTAGTGCGCCTGCGAAGCGCCGTCCGAGATGTCGGGCCGCGCGAAGTGATACGACCCGCGGATCATGCCGACGCCGTAGGAACCGTTGTACTGCTGAGGAAACCGGGGATTGACGAAACCCGTGCCCTCGGTCGCCTTCACGTAGACGAATTTCGCGCCGGTCCTGGCCGCACCCGGCCAGTCGACGTCGCCCTGATGTCCGCTGACATCGTGGCCGAGGGTCTGCGCCTCGCCGCCGTAAAGCGGGCCGAGCGCGGCGTCGACGCCTTCGTGCAACGCGATCTGCGAGCCGGCGTAATGCTCCTCGGCCCCGTCGTATCGGGGTCTGGCTTCCTGTGCCGCGGCGGGGGTCTGCGCGAGCAGCAAGACCCCCGCCGCGAGGACGGCCCCCCAGCCTTTCGAACACACTCTGCGACTCATCACGTCGTCACGATCCCCCGTGGAAAGGGAATCAGCGACTCGAACATCACCCGAAAGTGTTGCGTTCAGCGGCAGAATATTGGGCCGAGTGGGTTAACCGAGCCCTAGCGACGCTCGTCCGAAAGGGCTTTGTCGAGGTGCTCCGAGGGGACGATCGCGGTGAGGCGATCGTGCGGATTGATCGCCACCGGATGCCCGGCGAGCAACGGGACCATGTCCCGGCCCAGCACCGCGCGGGCGTGCGGCCATTCGCTCGGGACCAGGGTCTTCGCCGTGTACGCCGGCACCAGCACCTGGCCGTCGGTGTTGTGGAAGCCGATCACCGTGCGCTGGACCGGGGAAAGGGCGTAGACGAACAGTGTCGAGTCAAGGAAGACCCGCGGCAGGTCGGCGGCCGGGCGGTGGTTCGTGCGCACCAGCTGCAGCAACTGCTCCAGCTCGTTGCGCGGCTCCGGGAAACCGAGCGCCTTGGGCGAGGGCCGGTAGCGGTCGTTGGGGTGGAAGTCCTCGACGATCTCGCCCGCGCCGTTCACCGGGTACGCGCCGACGACCGCCCAGGACGGCACCGGCCCCTCGGGGTCGAAGGCCTCGTCGATGACGTACAGCCAGCTGTTCGGATTGGCCTTGGCGTTGGCGCGCATCTCTTCGGTGATCTTCGGCTTGCGCGGTTTCCGCTTGCCCGCCAGGCTCGACGCCGACCGATCCGCCTCGTCCCGCTGCGCCATCGCCATCCCCACGTTCCGGGTGCCTGAAGGTTTGTTCGCGCTCACTCTACTGTTCTCCCATGGCCTCTTCGCGTTCGGTCGACCCCGCTGAGTTACGTGCCGCGATCACGGCGATTTCCCCCTGGTTGAGCGGATCCGCTCCGGATCCGGCCCGTCCCGAGCTGGCCGCGGCGGTCCGCCTGAGCCTGCGGACGCTGGCCGCGGACGCCCCGGGGAAGAGTGTCGAAGTGCGGGTGCCGCCGTTCGCGGCGGTGCAGTGTGTCGAAGGATTGCGGCATACGCGCGGGACGCCGCCGAACGTCGTCGAAACGGATCCGCGCACGTGGCTGGAACTGGCGACCGGCCTGCTCGCCTGGGCCGACGCCGTCGAGTCGGGGCGGGTCACCGCCTCCGGGAGCCGGGCCGACCTGGCCCGCTGGCTGCCGCTGGTCCGGCTCTGAACCCCGTCCCCGCGTGCAATGAAAGGTCCTTTCCTTGCGAAATTTGCAAGGAAAGGACCTTTCATTGCACGCACGCGAGGGGCAGGACCAGCCTTACTTCTTCCGGCCGACGCCGCCCGAGATCGTCCGCTGAGCCGTGTTCAGGTCCTTGATCCGCGGGCCGTCCGGCCACCAGTCGGCGCACAGGGTGACGCCCGGCTCGACCATCTCGAGGTCGTGGAACAGCTCCTCGATCTCGGCCTTGGTGCGGAAGGTGCCCGAGCCCATCGGGCTGTGGAGGAAGAAGTCCTCCATCTTGCGGGCGATCTCGGACAGCTCGTCCTGCGGATCGGAGAAGTGCGAGATCGCCACGTAGGAACCCGACGGCAGCGCGTCGATGTACTTCTTCATGATCTGCGCGGGCGCTTCGTGCGGCCCGTTGTAGTGGTGCAGGGTGCCGAGCTGCAGCAACGCGATCGGCTGCGTGAAGTCGATGTGCCGCTGGATGTCCGGGTTCTCCAGGATCCGCTCCGGCTCGAAGATGTCGTCCGAGACGAAGTGCGTGTTCTCGTTCTCTTCGAGCAGGGCGCGCCCGTGCGCGAGCACGACCGGGTCGTTGTCGACGTAGACGACCTTGATCTCCGGGTTGATCCGCTGCACGACCTGGTGCGTGTTCTCCGCGGTCGGGAGGCCGGATCCGAGGTCGAGGAACTGGGTGATGCCCGTCTGGCTGGCGAGGAACCGGCACGACCGGATCAGGAAGCCGCGGTTCTCGGTCGCCAGGTCCTGCGCTTCGGGAGCGGCCTGCTGGACCTTGCGCAGCACCTCCCGGTCGATCTCGTAGTTGTCCTTGCCGAGGAGGAAGGCGTCGTACACCCGGGCGATGCTGGCCCGGGTCGGGTCGACACCCACAGGCACTCGTTCCGTCCGGGGCGGGGCGTCGGGCATCTTGAACCTCACAAAACTGTGTCGGAAGTCTCGGGCTCTACGTAGAGTAGAACCACGTGCGCGACCGGTAAACCGAGCCATGCCTGTCGTGTCGAGGTCCAAACGTGTACTTTGAGTAGTCGGGTTTTGATCCCAGGTGAGTAGTGGCGTACGAAAGGTCCCCGGTCGATGAACGCGGTCAACCCGCCCGGTGGTGAGCAGTCCCTGGGTCCCACCGCGCGCCGGATGATCCTCGGCTCACAGCTCCGGCGGATGCGCGAGGACGCCGGGATCACGCGCCAGGAGGCCGGCTACAGCATCCGGGGTTCCGAATCGAAGATCAGCCGTCTCGAACTCGGCCGGGTCGGGTTCAAGGAACGCGACGTCGCCGACCTGCTGACCATGTACGGGATGACCGACCCCGACGAGCGGCAGCAGTTCCTCGACATGGTCAAGGAGTCGAACGAACCGGGCTGGTGGCGCCGCTACGGCGACCTGATGCCGAGCTGGTTCAACGACCTCGTCGGACTCGAAGAGGCCGCGGCCCGGATCCAGGTCTGGGAGCCGCTGTACGTCACGGGTCTGCTGCAGACCGAGGCCTACGCGCGGGCGATCATGAGCCACGGCCGTCCGGACATGGTCGACGAGCAGGTCCGCCGCCGGGTCGCGCTGCGGATGCGGCGCCAGAAGATGCTGTCCAGACCGGACGCGCCGCGGTTGTGGCTGGTGCTCGACGAATCGGTGCTCCACCGGCCGATCGGCGACCGCGAGATCCTGAAGGGCCAGATCGACCACCTGCTGGAGATGATCCAGCAGCCGAACATCTCGGTGCAGATCCTCCCGTTCGACCGGAGCGGCTACTCCGCGGACAGCGCGTTCTCGCTGCTCAGGTTCGCGGAAGAGGAATTGCCGAACATCGCCTACACCGAATACCTGACCGGCGCGCACTACATCGACAAGCGCGACGAGATCGAGCGGTACAGCCGGGCGCTGGACATGCTCGCGGTCGACGCGGAGACGCCGGACCGCAGCCGCCAGATGCTCCTGAAGCGCCGAGCGGAAATCTGAATCACTCACCGTTGTGGGGTTCTCCGCCGTCCCGGTGACGGTGGCGGTTTTCTTGCGCTCGCCCCAAAACCCGCTCACGAACTGTAGTTGTTCCCCCATTGGAGACGGCGATCATCACGCTTTAGTGGGGCGGTCGGGGGTGTCAGTACTCACTGCACGCGAATTCTGCAAAAACTTCTGCACGTGCATTTACCGCTGCAGCCACACGTGCTAACTTTGGATCACAGGCAAATGCACATGCAGATGCATCGCCCGAAGTCTTCTGTCGGGGAAGGTGGGGACCATGGCTGAACAGTTCGAGAACGGCATCCCGGCTGATCGTCTTACCGGTGCGCACTGGCGCAAGGCGAGCTACAGCAACGCGATCGGCAACTGCGTGGAGGTGGCTCCGCTCGCGTCCGGTGAGATCGCGATGCGCAATTCGCGCTTCCCGACCGGACCCGCGCTGATCTACACCCAGGCGGAGATGGCCGCGTTCCTCGCGGGTGCCAAGGACGGCGAATTCGATGATGTTCTCGGGTGACACCATCACCGCGGAAATCACCGATATCGAAAGCGGCCTCAAGGAACTGATCCACCGCGGGTATCAGTTCGTGCACCCTTGTGACGCGAACGGCGAGGTCCTGGCCGTGGTCGGCGTGCGAGTCCACGACAACGTGGTCGACGTCGTCCGGCTCAACGCCGAGGACGATGTCGTGGCGACCCGTATGCCCGGCACCGAGGAGGACATCCTCGAGCCGGAGGTGTGGCTGTGGCGGTCCGCCGGCGACGCGGCGACGGTGCTGACGGCACTGCTCGCGCTCCCGGACGAGCGCACGCCCGGCTCGCTGTATCTCCCGGAAAAGGTGTCCAAGGGATGCTGGGTTCCGGGTCGTGGCGGCACGTCCAAGTGGCTCGCCGCCGGTTGATCAAGCCGCTCAAGCACAGTCGACCGCCTCTGTCGAGGGGGAGCGGTCGGCTGGTCGGGGGTCGTGAGTGCCGGGTCCTGAACCCTGCCCGTCACTCACGGTCATACGTAGAGGCGCGAGCCCCGATCACGTCCTGCCCGCGTCGACCGGGGGACGCGGATTCACTGCGAGTAACCGACTGAAGCGTGTCCAGTGCCACGTCGCACGGCGCGTTGATCTCCTGCCCACCGTTTACACTGGTGGCGGCCTGCCCTCTTCTCCCCTGGGAGCACCTCGGTGGTTTCCGACCCGTCCGTCCCCGGACAGCCCGTGACCGACCAGCCCGATCCGGAACCCCGCGAGGAATGCGGCGTCTTCGGTGTCTGGGCGCCCGGAGAAGAGGTCGCGAAGCTGACCTACTACGGGCTCTACGCACTTCAGCACCGCGGCCAGGAAGCGGCCGGCATCTCGGTCTCCGACGGTTCGCAGATCGTCGTCTTCAAGGATCTCGGCCTGGTCAGCCAGGTGTTCGACGAGCAGGTCCTGCAGTCGCTGCAGGGCCATATCGCCGTCGGGCACTGCCGTTACTCGACCACCGGCGCGACCATCTGGGAGAACGCGCAGCCGATCTTCCGCACTACCGCCACCGGCAGCGGCCTGTCCTTCGCGCACAACGGGAACCTCGTCAACACCGCCGAACTGCGCGACCGCACGGTCGCCGCCGGGCTCAAGCCGCACGCGGGCCTGACAGGTTCCTCCAGCGACTCCGACCTGGTGTGCGGGCTGCTCGCGGCCAACGCCGCCGACAAGGGCATCGAAGCCGCCGCGCTGGAACTGCTGCCCACCCTCAAGGGCGCGTTCTGCCTGGTCTTCGCCGACGAGTCCACCTTGTACGCCGCCCGCGACCCGCACGGTGTGCGCCCGCTGGTGCTCGGCAGGCTCGAACGCGGCTGGGTGGTCGCGAGCGAGACGGCCGCGCTGGACATCTGCGGAGCGTCCTTCGTCCGCGAAGTCGAGCCCGGTGAGCTAATCGCCATCGACGCCGAGGGCCTGCGTTCCTCGCGCTTCGCCACCCCCGAGCCCAAGGGCTGCGTCTTCGAGTACGTCTACCTCGCCCGCCCGGACACCTCGATCGCCGGCCGCAGTGTGCACGCCACCCGCGTCGAGATCGGCCGCCGCCTCGCCGGCGAGCATCCGGCCGACGCCGACCTGGTGATGCCGGTGCCCGAATCCGGCACCCCGGCCGCGATCGGCTACGCACAGGGTTCCGGCATTCCCTACGGCACGGGTCTGGTGAAGAACGCCTACGTCGGCCGTACCTTCATCCAGCCGTCGCAGACCATCCGCCAGCTGGGCATCCGGCTGAAGCTGAACCCGCTGCGCGATGTCATCCGCGGCAAACGGCTCGTCGTGGTCGACGACTCCATCGTCCGCGGCAACACCCAGCGCGCGCTCGTCCGCATGCTGCGGGAGGCCGGCGCGCTCGAGGTGCACGTCCGGATCGCCTCGCCGCCCGTCCGCTGGCCGTGTTTCTACGGGATCGACTTCGCCTCCCGCGCCGAACTGGTGGCCAACGGCGTCGACGTCGACGGCATCCGCCGGTCGATCGGCGCCGACTCCCTGGGCTACATCTCTCTGGACGGACTGGTCGCGGCTTCGGAGCAGCCGAAGTCGCGGCTGTGCACCGCCTGTTTCTCCGGCGAGTACCCGATCGCGCTTCCTGACGACGCGCTGATCGGGAAACACCTGCTGGAGAGCATGGACTCGGTCAATGGCGCGGCGAAGCCTGTCAGCCCTGCCGGGTACGGTGCTGAAGACGCCGTCCGGCGTCCTTAGTCCTTTCTTTCAGAGTTGGAGTCCGCTTCCGTGAGCGAGTCCACGAGCGCCACGTACGCCGCCGCCGGAGTCAGCATCGACGCTGGTGACAAAGCCGTTGAGCTGCTCAAACCGCACGCCGAGAGGGCCACCAGGCCCGAGGTGATGGGCGGGGTCGGCGGTTTCGCCGGGCTGTTCTCCCTGAAGCTGGACAAGTGGAAAGAGCCGGTGCTGGCCTCGTCGACCGACGGGGTCGGCACCAAGATCGCCGTCGCGCAGGCGCTCGACAAGCACGACACCGTCGGCATCGACCTGGTCGCGATGGTCGTCGACGACCTGGTCGTCACCGGCGCCGAGCCCCTGTTCATGCAGGACTACATCGCCGTCGGCAAGGTCGTGCCGGAGAAGATCGCGGCGCTGGTCGGCGGCATCGCCGAAGGCTGCGTCCGCGCGGGTTGCGCGCTGCTCGGCGGCGAGACCGCCGAACACCCCGGCCTGATGGGCGAGCACGACTACGACCTCTCGGGCACCGGCATCGGCGTCGTCGAGGCGTCCGCGGTGCTCGGCCCGGAGCGGGTCCGCCCTGGCGACGTCGTGCTCGCGCTCGGCTCGTCCGGTCTGCACTCCAACGGTTTCTCGCTGGCCCGGCACGTGCTGCTGGACATCGCGCGCATGCCGCTCGACGGGCATGTCGAGGAGTTCGGCCGCTCGCTGGGCGAGGAGATGCTGGAGCCGACCAGGATCTACGCGAAGGACTGCCTCGCGCTGGCGGCCGAGGCCGAAGTCCGCACGTTCGCCCACATCACCGGCGGTGGGCTGGAGCAGAACCTCGCCCGCGTCATGCCGCGTGGCCTGGTCGCCCGGCTCGAACGCGGCACCTGGACCCCGGCGCCGGTGTTCGCGCTGATCGGGCACCGCGGCAAGGTCGAGCGCGCCGAACTGGAGAAGACGTTCAACATGGGCGTCGGCATGGTCGCGATCGTCGGCCCCGACGATGTCGACCGCGCGCTGGCGATGCTGACCGCGCGGCACGTGCCGGCGTGGATCCTCGGCGACGTGCAGCCCGCGGAGGACCCGGACGGCCCGCGCGCCGTGCTCTCCGGAGACCACCCGCGCTTCTGATATCCGTTGGTCCCGGATGACACACTGGATGCGTGGCTGATGACGTGGTGGTCGGTACCCGGTTCGTGATCCCGGGTGCCGAATTGAGCGAACGGTTCTCCCGGTCCTCTGGTCCGGGTGGGCAGGGCGTGAACACCACGGACTCGCGGGTCGAGTTGTCCTTCGACGTGGCCGGTTCGGCCGCCGTCCCGGAGCATCTCCGGGCCCGGATGCTGGACCGGCTTTCGTCGCGCCTGGTCGACGGCGTCGTCACGATCGCCGCGTCCGAACACCGCTCGCAGCTGATGAACCGCGAAGCCGCGCGGGCACGGCTGGTGATGCTGCTCCTGGAGGCGTCGGCGCCCCCGGCCGCCAAACGGCGTCCCACCAAACCCTCGCGGGGTTCGAAGGAACGCCGCCTGGCCTCGAAGAAGCGCCGCGGCGAGGTCAAACGAACTCGCCGCGGCCGCTTTTCCGAGGAATGACAGGCCTCAGACGAGTGACAGGTGCACACACTCGGCCACGGTTTTGAAACCGACACGGCCGTAGACGCGTTCCGCCTGCCCGGCCCCCGGTGTCAGGAACACCGAATCGCCGCCACGGGCATGGGCCTCGCGGGTGAGGTGCTCGGTCAGCGCCGCGGCGATCCCGCGCCGCCGATACTCCTCGATCAGGCCGATGCCGGCGATCTCGCTCGCGCCGTCGAGGATCGCCGTCGCGACCCCGCCGCCGACACATTCACCGGTTTCGGTGAGTGCCATGACCGAGATCGTCTCGCCGCTCAGCTGCGCGGGCGACGGCTCGACGTGCTCGCCGGGATCGGGTTCCCCGAACGCGATGTTCTGCGCCCGGATCATCGACCGGAGTTCGGCGGGTGTCACCGGAGTCTTCAGGACGATTCCGGCGGGAACCGGCTGTTCGACGACCTGTCCCGGTGGGCAGACCATCAACGGGATCCGCCGTTCCAGGGTGTAGCCGCCTTCGACCAGCACGGCCTCGGCTCCGGGAGCGGCCTCGGTCAGGAACTCCAGCCGTGGCGTGAGCCCGCGAGCGCGGAACGCCTCGGTCAGCTTCGCGACGTCGCCCGAGGTGGGCACGCGGGCGTTGTCGGGGATCGCGTAGTTGAGGAACAGGTGGTCGTTCCCGGTCGTGTAGGTGGCGAGGAACGGCCCGATCCGCTCGGTTTCGCGGAACTTCGCCGCGGTCGTGCGGATGTAGGACTGCAAAGCATGAATCGTCTCGGAAAGCACTGGTGGACAAGCCTTTCGGGCAAGAAGAAGGGACGCACGGGAACACCGCGTGCGTGTGGAGCTGGCGTGGGCGCCGGCTAGCTCGTGCCGACGCCGCTGAAGGCGTCAGGCATGAGGCATCCCTCTTTCCGCGTGAGCAAGGCTTTCGCAGTCACTTTCGCACGACGGTCAAGTGGTTTACCGGCGTTGCGGATGCGCGACACCCGAATACCGCTCGTCCCACACCGACCTCGGCACCCGCAGCCGCACAGGGGCCTCGCAAACCCGCCTGACCTGCATCGGGATCGTCACCGGCGGTCGGACGTCCAGCCGGTGCCAGAGGCGTTTGCTCAGCGCGGCGCCGAGCACGGCGCCCAGGGTGTTCAGCAGGATGTCGTCGGCGGAGGTCACCCGGCCTGCCTGGATCAGGTATTGCGTACCCTCCACCAGCACCGAGACGGCCAGGGCGCCCAGCGCGATCCGGCCAAGCGAACGCAGCCGTCGCGAGCGCAACGGGAGCAGGGCGCCGAGCGGGCTCAGCATGAGGACGTTGCCCAGTGCCTGCCAAAGATTGGCGCTGTCGCTGAGCGCGAGACGCAGGTCGGTGCCGGGTTCGAGGCTCAGCCTGCTGCCCTGCGCACCGGTCACGGGCATCGTGACCAGGCATAACACCAGGAAGCACGCCAGTGCCAGCGTCATGTCCACGGCGGCTGTCGCCGACGCGGAGAAGCGGTCGGCTTGTCTTCGCCGCCGATGCGCCGCGAGCAGCGGCCAGCCGAGTAATGCGTACGGAATCGCGGTGATCGTCAACGGGATCATCGCGCCGAAAGCGCGGAGCAGCTCTCCCATGGCCCTTCCTTTCCGGAGCGCCCAAGATCACCTTCGCATTGCAAGATCAACTCGGCATGGTGGAGCGGCCGCACTATGAGGTGATCTTTTCCGGTAGCGGAAAAGGCTTTCCCGTGCTTGGGTTCAGCCGATGACCGTCCACAATGGAGCCTGTGGACAAACCTGTGGATGACCGCGAAGCAACTGGTAGAAGGCGTTATCGCACAAGGAAAAGCCTTGTGAGTGACCTGTGTACTACTTGCCGTGCCCGGCGAGTTCGCGCGCGCGTTCGATCAGCTTCTGCAGGTGCAGTCCGCGACGCACGTCACAGGGATGGGACGTCGTTCCGCTCGCCGCCATCGCGGCGAAATCGTCCAGCAGCGCGGTGAACGATTCACCGGCCGACCCCGGTTTCCGCCCTAAAGTGCGATAACCGTGCTCGCCGTATACGGCCACTTCCACGACCGTCGGCTGGATCGGCAACCGCAGCGACAAGGTCGCCGTACTGGTGGCGCCACCCGCGTGGGCGAACAGGACCCGCCACAGATCGTCCTCGGTCCGGTGAGCGGCGAGCACGTCGGTGATCTCGCCAAGAGCCGCGTCCAGCAGATCGAAGGCGTGCGGGCCGATGTCGGCGAGCGCGCCGGAGTCCGTCCGCCACGGCGACGCCTGGTACTTCCCGCCGAGCAGCGCGCCCGAAAGCCAGCGCGCCCCGCCGCCGCGCCAGCCGCCCGCTTCCTTGATGCCGTCGAGCCAGTCGCGGGTCATCGGCGAGAATCGCAAGGTCAGGACCACGAGAGCGGCCACCCCGGCGGCGTCGACCGCGTCCACGAGCCGCCGTGCGCCGTCGAGATCCGCGGCGATCGGCTTCTCCAGGATGAGGTGCTTGCCCGCTGCGGCGGCCTTGACCGCCAGCTCCGCCTGAACGGCGGGCGGCACAGCGAACGCGACCGCGTCCACCTGGTCCAGTAGCTCTTCGAAGCTGTCGACCGCTTCGGCGCCGTGCGCCTCCGCCAGCTCCTTCGCGGCTTCGGGACGCCTGGTCCAGACGGCGCTCAACGTGGTCCCGGGGTGATCGGCGAGGCCCGGTGCGTGCACCGTCTTCGCCCATGGACCGGCCCCGACCAAACCCGCGCGCAGCTGTCCCTGTCCCACGATCCCGAGTCTAGGTCGTCGGCCTGCGAGCCCCGGCTCCGGCAGTCCGCATTTAGTCCTCTGGATGCGGTACTTGCACGCGCAACCACCGCATCGAGAGGACTAAATGCGGGAGAAGGACGGGGTCAGGAGTAGCTGTAGAAGCCTCGGCCGGTCTTCTTGCCGAGCAGGCCGGCGTCGACCATGCGCAGCAGCAGCGGCGGCGAGGAGTACAGCGGCTCCTTGAACTCGGCGTACATCGAGTCCGCGATGGCCTTGATGGTGTCCAGGCCGATCAGATCCGACAGCCGCAGCGGCCCCATCGGGTGCGCGGTGCCGAGCTCCATACCGCGGTCGATGTCCTCGGCCGACGCGAAGCCCGACTCGATCATCCGGATCGCCGAAAGCAGGTACGGCACGAGCAGCGAGTTCACGATGAACCCTGCCCGGTCCTGCGACCGGATCACCGTCTTGGCCAGCGCCGACGTCGCGTGCTCCTCCGCGCGGCGGGCGGTGTCGTCGCTGGTCAGCAGCGAGGGCACCAGCTCGACGAGCGGCAGCACCGGGACCGGGTTGAAGAAGTGGATACCGACCACCTGCTGCGGGCGGTTGGTGGCCATCCCGAGCTTCATGATCGGGATCGAAGACGTGTTGGACGCGAACAGGGCGTCCTCGCGTTCGACGATCTTGTCCAGCGACCGGAACACCTCGACCTTGGCCTGCTCCTGTTCCAGGATGGCCTCGATCACGAGGTCACGGTCGGCGAACTCGCCGATCTCGGTGGTGAAGCGAAGCCGTCCGAGCGCCGCGTCGGCGTCTTCCTGCGAGAGCTTCCCGTTCTTGACGCCGCGTTGCAGCGACTTCTCGATCCGCGCCCGCCCGGAGTCCAGCGCCGGCTGGTTCACCTCGGTGACGATCACGTCCAGACCGGCACGCGCGTGCACCTCGGCGATGCCCGAGCCCATGAGACCGGCTCCGATGACACCTACTCGCGATACGTCGGACATGGCACCTCCTCCATCTTTTGGGCAGCACGCGACACGCGAGGGTGGTTACCGGGGCAAGCCCCGACCACCCTCGCGTGTCACGCGTTGCTCAGCGGCGGTATTCGTCGTACCCGTCGTACGGGTCGTCGTCATACCGCTTGTCGTCCTCGTGCCTGTCTTCCGAGGAACTACTGGACAGCTCGCGCTGCAAAGCATCGAAGTCGGTTTCGTGCGAGCTGTACTTGAGCTCGCGCGCCACCTTCGTCTGCTTGGCCTTAGCCCGGCCGCGCCCCATGGCTCGACCCCCTCGCACAGGGGCGGGGCGGCCGGGGGAATCGGCGGCCCCGCATCGTCTCGACAATTCTTTCCTGCTGACACCGTACCGTGTCCGGGGGGTTGGATGCGACGTGGCACGGTGTGCCGGTGGCGACAGTGTTCCCCGAACGCCGGTTACCGGCCGGTCGGTGGCGATAGTCGCAGGTCGGCGTGTCACGATGCTCGTGTGCCCCGTCCGTTCGCGGCTTATCTCCGCGTCTATGAGCCCCTGCTCGCGCTGGGCGATCCACCGGACGAACGCCTGCTCGAGGCCGTCGAAGCGGCCCGGCTCGATCGTTCGGCCGCGGGGACGCGCGAGCAGGCACTGTGGCTCAAGTCACAGCATGTCGGACGGCTGCTGCCCGCCGAACTCGCGGACGGCCGTCCCGCGCCCAGTCTGCTCACCGACGTGCTCGTCCTGGACCCCGCGGACGTGCCCGAGGGTGAGCACGGTGACGCGGGCCCGGGTCCGCTGGTCTGCCCGATGGAGATCCGTGCCCGCTCGGCCGCGGCGCTGGTGACTTTCCTCGGTGACGCGCATCCGGCGCTGAAGAACGCGGTGCTCGACGCGGGTGGCGCTTCGCTCGAGATGATCCGCTCGCGGGCGAAGTCGGCCATCGGCGACTTGTCCGCTTCGGCCTCGCACACGCTCTCGACGACGTGGACCGTTCCGCTCCCGTGGTTCGTCTTGTTCGACCCCGGGATGCGCCGGGTCAAGCTGGGCAAGGGCCGCGACGACCCAGAGCGTGAAGTGTCGTGGCGGGTGTCGATGGCCGATGCGCGTCATCGGGCGCGCGATGTCGGCGACCTGCTCGAAGCGACCTTCGGCGACTCCGGGCCCGGCCGCGTACTGCAAGAGACGCGACGCTGGCTGGACAGCTTCCATCCGGGCTCCGCGGTCGAACTCGACTATGGCGGTCTCGTGCAGCTCTTCGCGGACTCGATCCTTCAGGCCGACACGACCGCCGAAGAGGTGCACGACATTCTCGACGCGCTCCGCACCGGCAACGTCGACGAGCTGGCGGATCTGTTCGCCGATCTGCGGGACTTCTGGGGCGACCTGGCCGCGCGGGAACGCGCCAACTAGCCGAACAGGCCGGCGGCGACGCGCAGTTCGCCGACCGGTTTCCCGCCACCGAGGACGGCCGACCCGGCCAGCTGTTCCGCTTCGCCGCCCGGGTCGATGCCGAGGTGACGCAGGGTCGCGAGCAGCAGCGGGAGCCTGGCCCGCGCGGCGCCGTCGTCGATCTTGAGCGCCAGCGCGGTGCCGTCGGGGAGCGCGAACGAGTGCACGCCCTCGGCGCCACCCTTCGAAAGCAGACCTTCGACACTCCGCATCAGCACGGTGTCCTCGCGGCCGGTGCCCGCGACCTGCCAGGGATACGCGCGGACGGCGTCCGCGACCCGGCGTTCCGGTCCGCCCATGGCGGTGACCAGCCTGCCGAAGGAGCGGGCGAGGCCGGCGAGGGAGAACGCGAACAGCGGGGCGCCGCAGCCGTCGACGCCGACCGTTTCGATCGGTTCGCTGGTGAGGTCGGCGATGGTGGCCTGGATGATCTTCTGCAGCGGATGGGTCGCCGACGCGTAGTCCGCGCATGCCCAGCCGAGCTGGGCGCAGGTGGTGAGCATGGCGGCGTGCTTGCCGGAGCAGTTCATGGCGGCGCGGCGTTTCCCGGCCGCGGCCACGGCGAGCATGCTCGGCTCGTGCAGGGGGAAGGCGGGCGGGCAGGCCAGCGCGTCCTCGGTCAGGCCCGCGCGGGACAGCATCGACAAGGCGCCCTCGACGTGGCCGGGCTCGCCGTTGTGCGATCCGCAGCCCAGCGCGAGGTCTTCGTCGCCGATGGTGAGACCGGCGCGCAGCATCCCGACGGCTTGGAGCGGTTTGTTGGAGGAGCGCGGGTAGACGGGCCGCTCGATGTCGCCCGCGGAGAACCGCACCGACCCGTCCGGGGCCGTGATCACCAGCGCGCCGCGGTGGATGCTTTCCACGAAACCGGACCGGACGACCTCGACCAGGACGGGATTCGTCACTCGGGTCCGCCGCGTTCGGTGTCGAGCAGATCGTCGACCGACGCCGTGCCCTTCCGGTAGCGGGTCGCGATCTCGGCGTTGATCGTGTCCATCACGCCCTGCACCTCGCGGCGGTACGAGGAGACGGAGACCTCTTCGTCGGCGTACCTGTCGAGGGCGCTGACCAGCTTCTCGTCCGACAGGGTGCTCACGTCGGAAAGGTCCGTGTCGCCGATGAGCGCCTCGGCGAACCGCCGGTGCTCACCCGCCCGCGACGGCTCCAGCCGCTGATGCCTGCCCGAACCCGTGGCCGGGCCGATCGCGTTGTCCGCCAGGATCGCGGCCAGCCGCTCGACGACGCTGCGCTCCCCACCCGAACTCCGGCGCTCCTGCTCGGCTCGCACGATGTCGATCCGCGCGTGCAGCAGCCGTCGCAGGTAGGACAGGTCAGTCTCCTCCTGCGCGGCCTCGTCACGGCGCTCGCGCAGCACGGAAAGGGGCAGCTCGCCGAGGTCGCTGAGATACCCAGGGCCGAGCACGCGGTCGATACGACGGCGACCACCGGGCCGGACTTCGATCACCCGCGTAGCTTATCGCGCTCCAGCGGAAATGTTCCGCAGGGCGCGATACCACAAGGATCTTTCGCCCCCTGCCGAACCCTCCGATGGGCCACCGCTCTTTCGGTCCCTTCCAGAGCGCGCCCCCCACCCGTCCCGGGGGCGGCCCCTGGTCCAGTCTACCGGGGGTGGGGGTGGAAAAGGGCTGGTCGGCGGAGTTGTCCACAGGTGGGCAAGGTTGTGGACAACTTGTGGATGGCGGGGTGGGGGAGTCGGTGAAAGCAGTCCGTCACGCGCGACCGCTGTGGCCAGCGAGACTGCCGTGAGAGACGCCGCAAGGTCCGTGAAGGCCTCCTTGAGGGACTAGGAGTCCCTCAAGGAGGCCTTCACGGACACGTCGCCAGGGTGGCGACGAGTAGGCGACGATGGCGTGCGACGGCGGCCATGACGACACGGTCGCCGCAGGTCGACCCGAGGGTGTCCATGAAGGAATCGGGACACTCAACGTCCCAATTCCTTCATGGACGCGTCGCCGGACCAGCCAAGTCTCAGCTCCGCAGCCGCTGAGCCGCTTCCCGTCCGGGAGCAGGCGCCTCACCCGGCACGGAGTCCGGATCGATGGCCGCCTGCACGACGCGGTCCTCGGCACCGACCAGAAGTTCGGCACCCGGTCGCGTCGAGCGCTTGACCAGCGCCAGCGCGATCGGGCCCAGTTCGTGGTGCTGCACCACGCTGCCCACCCGCCCGACGGTCCGCTCGCCGACGACCACCGGATCACCCGTCTCCGGCGTGATCTCCGGCGAACCGTCCAGATGCAGCAGCGCCATGTACCGCGGCGGCCGCCCGACGTTGTGGACCTTCGCGACGGTTTCCTGTCCGCGGTAGCAGCCCTTCGCCACATGCGCGGCGGAGTCGACCCAGTTCACCTCGTGCGGGATCGTGCGGTCGTCGGTGTCGATGCCCAGCCGCGGCCGCAGCGACTCGACCCGCAGCGCGTCGAACGCCCAGCTGCCCGCGGGGCGCGCGCCCGCGTCGGTCAGCCGGCGCCACCAGGCCGCCAGGTCCGCGCGAGGCACGGCGAGGTCGACGCTGTTCCGCCCGGGCCACGGCATCCGCCGCGCAAAACCGCCGGGGATCGCGGCGACGGAGTACGCGTCCGAGCCCAGCGAGACGTCCACGGCGGACAGGACGCGGTCCGCGTCGGGGCCGAGGACGGTCAGCAACGCCAGTTCATCGGACATGTCGCGGATGTCCACTTTGGACCAGAACTTCATCGCTTCGAGGTATTCGCGCAGCGGCTGCTTGCCACCGGAGGGCAGCGCGCTGGACGCCACCGCGCCCCGGTCGCTGTCCAGCCACACCGTGCCGTCCGCGTGCGCGACGACCATGTGGGTGTCGACGCGGCCCTGGCTGTCCAGGACGAGCGCCTCGGTGCCGGTGCCTTCCGCGAGCCCGGTGACGTGCTGCGAGATCACCAAATGCAGCCAGGACAACCGTTCTTCCCCGGTCACGGCCAGGATCTCGCGATGCGAACGGTCGATCACGACCACGCCGCGCGCCGCCGTCCGTTGCTCGGCGAACGGGTCTCCCCAATGCCACGGGACACCCTCTTCGGGATGCCCGTCGGGTGCCGCGATCGGTCCGGGAAGGTCGAGCAAGGGGGAGCGGTAGGACATAAAACCCATGTTAGTGAGTACCGTGTCGGTATGCGCGTGCTTGCCTTTCTCGACGGGACCCTTGCCGACCCCGAAGCCGCTCACCTGCGGGTGGACGATCTCGGACTCCTTCGTGGGGACGGCGTGTTCGAGACCATCCTCGTAGTCGACGGGCGACCTCGTGAGCTTGGCCCGCATCTCGACCGGCTGGCCCGTTCCGCCGCCATGCTCGACCTCCCGGCGCCGGATCTCTCCGCGTGGGAACTGGCGGCGCGGACCGTCATCGACAACTGGACCGGCAGCGCCGAGATCGCGCTGAAACTGGTGTACACCAGGGGGATCGACGGCGACCCGGAGGAGAAGCCGTTCGGGTTCGCGCTCGGTGTGGAGATCGACGAGAAGGTACTGCGCGCCCGTGTCGAAGGCGTCGCGGCGATCACCCTCGAACGCGGCATCGACCCCGGCCTCGCCGAGCGCGCACCGTGGCTGTTGCTGGGGGCGAAGTCCATTTCCTACGGCGTCAACATGGCCGCGCTGCGCGAGGCGGGCCGCCGCGGCGCGAGCGATGTGATTTTCACCGCCGCCGACGGTTCGGTCTTCGAAGGGCCGACTTCGACGGTCGTCCTCGCGAAGGACAGGACGCTCTACACGCCGCCGGCGACCATCGGCATCCTGCCGGGAACCACGCAGGCGGCGCTGTTCCGTGGCGCCGAGCGGGCGGGCTGGTCGATCAAGGTCGAGCCGCTCCAGGTCTCCGACCTCGGCGAGGGCGATGGCCTGTTCCTGGCCTCGTCGGTCCGCAAGCTGACCAGGGTGCACACGCTCGACGGCGTCGCGCTGAGCGACTCCAGCGCGGTCCACGCCGAACTGGCCGCCGCCTACGAGAGCGAGTACACGATCAGCTGAGCGGGCTGATGATCAGCAGATGCGGCAGGATCGCTTCCTCGCGGTAGGCCGCGATCTTGTGGTGCCCGTCGAGGATCACCGCCGCGTCGCTGGTCTCCAGCACCACCGCGACCGGCCGGTGCCCGCTCTTGATCGCGGTCCGGTAGTAGCCGACCCGTGAGACGTCGGCGGGCGGCCAGTCGGCGCTCGGCGTCAGGTAGCGGTCTTCGGCCAGCCGTTCGGGGCCGGCGACCTGGTACTCGCCGTCGGCGAAGAGATCGAGAAGCGGGCGGAGCGTGTCGCCGAGCGGGCGCCGCATCTGACCGGTGGCCAGCGCGATCCGCAGCGACTGCGGCAGTTCTGGCTGGGTTGGGACCGAATTCGTGTCGATGACACCAGTGCCACCGGCGACCTTTACCTGTTCCACATCCTCGTGGACGAGTGAAAGCGGAGAAGGGTTCCGGGCCGGGCCTGCGCGAGTGACGGGAGTGACGCCTGTCTCACCACGGCCGCCACCGGATAACCGCCGGTAGTTGGATGATCCGCCAAGAACACCACCGGCAAACCACTCGGCGGCACCTGCACGGCACCGGTCAGCAGGCCTTCGCTCGGCAATTCCCGCTCCGCGTATTCGTCCCCGCGAGTCAGGGCGGGGCCGTCGAGCCGGAGCCCGACGCGGTTGGATTCCGCGGTCACCGTCCAGGTCTTCGCGAGCCCGGCCGCCAACCCCGTGAACCAATGAGCCCGCGGGCCCGGATCGACCCGCACGACCAGCTCCGCCGGAGCCACCGTGGGCAGTACGACGTCGGCGCCGCCGGACACCGACGGCGGGCCGAGCGGCAGGACGTCGCCCGCCCGCAGTGGCGCGGGCCCGATCTCCGAGAGGACGTCCCGCGACCGGCTGCCGAGTTCGGCGTCGACCGCGATCCCGCCGGAAACCGCCAGGTAGGACCGCAATCCGGTGGCGGGCGCGCCGATCGACGCGACCTGGCCGGCAGCCAGCCACACGGGCGCGTGCGAGCCGACGTCGCGGTCGTCAACGCGAACGGTGGCGGGCGGTCCGGTCACCGCGATCGTGCAGGAGGTCTTCGCGCGCAGCCGCAGGCCGCCGAACAGGCACTCGACGCCCGCTGCGGCCTCGTCGTTGCCGACGAGCCGGTTGGCCAGCCTCAGCGCGGGGACGTCCAGCGCACCGGACGGCGGGACGCCGAGATGCGCGTATCCGGGCCTGCCGAGGTCCTGCACCAGCGCGAGTGGACCGGGATCGACCACTTCGACGGCCCTCATCCGGCGCTCCGGAACCGCACCCGGTCGCCGGGCGCCAGCAACGCGGGCGGATCGGCGCGCGGGTCGAACAGGACGGCCCGGGTATGGCCGATCAGCCGCCAGCCGCCGGGTGAGACCCGCGGGTACACGCCGGTGAACTCGCCCGCGATCCCGACCGAACCCGGCGGCACCCGGGTGCGCGGGGTCGGCAGCCGCGGCTGCCGGAGCGGTTCGGGAAGCCCTGTCAGATAACCGAAACCGGGCGCGAACCCGGTGAAGGCCACGGTGTAGACGGCGTCGGTGTGCAACCGCACGACGTCCTTTGTGGACACTCCGGCGTCCTGGGCGACGAGTTCGAGGTCTTCGCCGTCGTAGGTGACGTCGAGGGTGATCTCGCGGGGTTCGCCGCCGGGCGGATGTTCGAGATCGGCGCCGGACAGGAGTTCACGGACGGCCGCGAGGGCGCCCGAACCCGGGGTTTCCACCACGAGCAGGCTGCGGGCGCCGGGGACGAGTTCGGCGACACCGTCCGGGCGCGTGGCCGCGATCGTGGCGTGCGCCGCGATCGTCTGGGTCAGGGAATCGCAGTCGAGCAGGGCGGCGTGCTCGCCGTAGGCACGCCACCGCACGGGAAACGGTCAGCCCACCACGCGACGCAGCAGCGCCGACGTGTGCGGCTGCAGTTCCTGGCCCATCATGGCGCGCTCTTCGACGTAGCCGAGTTCGCCGTTGACGATGCCGTAGAGCCGCTGCGAGGCCGTGACGTCCTTCGCGGAGGAGGTGCGGACGACGGCGTCGGTGCCCAGTTCCCAGGCCGGGACCGAGGCCTTGCCGCGCGGCTTGCCGTAGAAGAGTTCCACGATGCCGGTGTTGTGGGTCAGCAGCAGTTCGATCGTGTCGTCGGCCTGCGGGCGCCAGAACCCGGACTCGCGCGCGGCCGGCCGGATGACCTTGCCGTCTTCGTCGAGCAGCCAGGCGCGGGCCTCGTGCGTGAGGAAGGGACGGCCGTCGTGCGCGATGGTCAGCTGCATGCCGAACCGATACGGGCCGTCGATGGTCGGGTAGTCGACCTCGCCTTCGCCGCGCCACACGCCGACGAGCGGCAGGAGCGCCAGGCAGGCGTCATTGAGGTTCGGGCCCTCGCGCAGGTTCGCCGTGTCGCCCGGGACGGGCATGTCGTCGAACTGGGGGAGGTTTCGGTCGCGCGTGTTATCCGCGCGCTTCTCCGCGGCCTGGATGGCCTCGTCGCCACTAGCCGTCATGGGTCAGCGCTGGTCCGCGTAAAGCCGGTAGACGACGTACACGGCGAACCACGTGATCGCGACGCCGGCGAGTACCAGCAAAGTCGTAAACAGGATCTCCACGAAACGCACTTTAGTCGCTACCTGCCCGGACAGGCCTGCCGAGGTCGCGTGGCAGTGCCCACACGCGCGTGAAGGCCCCCTTCACGCGGCTGAGCCGAGGGAAGGGGGCCTTCACGCGCGAAACGTCAGGCGACCGAAATGGCCAACTGGTGGACACCAGGGCCCTGAGCCGTGACGGAGGCTTCACCGTTCCCGCTCTTGTGCAGCGCGCGCACCGTCCAGTCGCCGGGAGCCGCGTAGAAACGGAAGTCGCCGTCCGCCGACGAGACCACCTCGCCGGTGAAGTCGCCGCCGCCGTCCAGCAACCGCACGAAGGCGCCGCCGACGGGCCCTTCCGCACCGGTCACCTTGCCCGCGAGCACGACCTGGCCACGCGTGTCGTAATCGGCGGGCGTGGCCTCCTGGACCGGCGCGCCGCAGCTGTCGTCTGCCGCCATCATTTCGCTCCCAACTCGACCGGCACGCCGACGAGCGAGCCGTATTCCGTCCACGAACCGTCGTAGTTCTTCACCTGCTCGTAGCCGAGGAGCTCGTGCAGCGCGAACCACGCGATGGACGAGCGCTCGCCGATCCGGCAGTACGCGATCGTGGACTTCGACTCGTCGAGGCCCTCGTCGGAGTACAGCTCCTTGATCTCTTCCTCGGTCTTGAAGGTCCCGTCCTCGTTGGCGACCTTCGCCCACGGGACGTTCAGCGCGCCAGGGATGTGGCCGGGGACCTGGGACTGCTCCTGCGGCAGATGCGCCGGGGCGAGCAGCTTGCCGGAGAACTCGTCGGGCGAGCGCACGTCGACGAAGTTGCTCTTGCCGATCTCGGAAACGACCTCGTCGCGGAACGCGCGGATCGAAAGGTCCTGTTCCTTGGCCTTGTACTCGGTCGGCTCGCGCTTGACCTCTTCCGAGCTCAGCTCGCGGCCGTCGAGTTCCCACTTCTTGCGGCCGCCGTCGAGCAGCTGCACCTTCTCGTGGCCGTAGAGCTTGAAGTACCAGTACGCGTACGCGGCGAACCAGTTGTTGTTGCCGCCGTAGAGGACGACGCGGTCGTCGTTCGAGATGCCCTTCTCGGACAGGAGCTTCTCGAAGCCTTCCTTGTTGACGAAGTCGCGGCGGACCCCGTCCTGCAGGTCCTTGCGCCAGTCGAACTTCACCGCCCCGCGGATGTGCCCGTTGTCGTACGCGGTCGTGTCCTCGTCGACCTCGATGAACACGACACCCGGGGTGTCCAGGTTCTCCTCGGCCCACTGGGTGGTGACCAGGACGTCTTCACGGCTCATGGAGCTGACTCTCTTTCTGGGTTAGGACGCGCGGGGGCTGGGACTGAAACGCTTGATGAGCAGGTACATCTCGCAACCGAGACAGAAGTTGAACGCCGCGTTGAGGAAGGCCGCCAGCAGCGCGAACGCCGTCGCGACGAACCCGAGCGCGGTCAGGCCGGTGGCGAAGCCGACGGTGCCGACGACGGCGAACACGAAGCCGACGGCCTGCGCGAACCGAAGCGGGGCGGCGTCTTCGCGTTCGGTCGTCGGGCCGAGGCGCGGCGCGACCAGGTACCGGTAGATCAGTGAGTACGGCGCCGGCTTGAGGCCGACGAACGCGCCGATCGCGAACACCACCGCCTGCGCCGCGAGCAGTGGCCACCACTGGGTGATGAGCACGACCGCGAGCACGATCGTCGTCAGGATGGCGGCGAAACGCGGACCACGGGGGTCGACGGCCGGTCCTGCGGACATGGATCCTCCTGCGATGAGAGGGAAGAGGTGCGTGCCGGAAGGGCACGCGCAAGCAGCGAAGACGCGCTCAGCGAGCCGGACACAGGCTGCTGCGAACGCGGCACAGATCCACTGCGCGGCGCTGGGTCAGCAAGGTTCGGGGCAGCCTGTTCACGGGCACGAGGGTACGCAGAGCTCCCTCAGGTTGGGAACCGTGTTCACACCTTGGGACGCTTCCCAAAACCCGGGATCAGGCGTTCGCCAGATGGGGCTTCAGGGCTTCGAGAAGCTCCTGACCTCGGGGAACGCCGCCGACGCGGAAGACCTCCCGGCCGTCCGGTGTCAAGGCCAGCGTCGTCGGAGTCCGCAATACCGAAAGCGCCTTGGCGACTTCGGGGGTCTCGGTGACGTCGAGATCGACGTGGGTCAGCCCGTCGGTCTTGTCCGCGAGGGCCGACAGGATCGCGCGGGTGTGGCGGCAGGGCGCGCAGAAAGTGGTCGAGATCTGGATGAGGGTGACGCCCTCCGGAGCGAGGGCACCCGAGACGCGGCCGGGCAGTGTGGGTGCGCTGGGCTTCGCCGCCCGGATCCGTCCGTTGCGCGCCCGCAGCAGCGCGCCGGCCACCCCGCCGAGCGCCAGCACGCCCAGCAGCACCCACACTCCGGTCATTTCGAGATCACCCCTGTGTCGATCAACCTCGTGGCTTCGCTCCGCTGAAGGCGACGTTCTTGCCCTCACCCTTGATGGTCACCGAGCCGCTGTTCACGCGCACCGATGTCGGAGTCACCGAGAACGGCAGTGCGCCGGTGTCGATGGTCGCGTTGAAGTTCGGCAGCAGCGCGTCCTGCACCGCTTGGGGAACGATGGTTGTCTCCTTGTCATTCCCGAACTGCAGCCGCTTCGGCTCGATGCTGATCTTCTGGCCGTTCAGTTCGATCATGGCGAAGCAGAAGATCTCCACCTTCTGCCCGGCGATCTGCACGTTGCCCGACAGCCGGATACCCGCGCTGGAGCTGTCGATCGGCTCGCCTTGCGCGTTCGTGGTGGGCGGCGTCGTCTCGCCCTGGCCGTTCTCGCCGTTGCGGACGTAGTCCTCGGTGACCGGCTCGATCTTGAGGTTCTCGATCTTGTCGAGCGGAGCCTGCTTCGCGATGTCGGACGCCTTGACGGTCACTTCGCCCTTGAGCGTGCCGATGACGATCGACTTCGTGTTGCCGGACGTCAGATCCGAAAGCGGAGCCTTGACGTCGCTCATCTCCGCGTTGAAGTCCACGTCACGCAACTTCGGCGGGACGGCGACGCCCTGGGCGTTGATGGTGATGTGACTGTAGTCACCCGAAAGGGCTTGGGTCAGGAACGGGAAACCATGCACCGTGACCGCCGGATCGTTGGTCAGGTTCAGCTGTTCGCGGGCCTTCTGGGAGATCGTGTGCTCGGCGAAGGCCGCCGCCCCGAAATCGGCCCCGACCAGCAGCACCACCAGCACCGCGAGGGCGATCAGCCAGCCCCGGCCACGGCGCCTCGGTCGCTTGGCTGACCGGCCGGGGGACGGTCGGTCGTCCTGCGCCACGGGCCTGCTCACCATCGCGTCGAATCTCCTTCGGGTTGTTCTTTGTGCAGGTGTGATCGATCCAGCACGGGGTAGGTGTCCGGCTGTTCACCCGCTATTCTCACTAAGCACCGGCTGTAGCCACGTTCGAGGCGACTACGAGTAAGGGCGGTGCGGCGATGAGCCTGGACCTTCTGGTACTGACCGCGGAAGCAGATGCCACTTCGGTGTTGCCCGCCCTGGATCTGCTGCCCCACACCGTACGCGTCCGCCCGCCGGAAGTGACCGCGCTGCTCGACGCGGGCCACCGCGACGTCATCGTCCTCGACGCCCGCAGCGATCTCGCCTCCGCGAAGAGCCTCTGCCGCCTGCTCAAGGGCGCCGGTGAGGACGAAGCCTCCACGCCGATCATCGCCGTGGTCGGTGAAGGCGGCCTGGTCGCGGTCAGCGCGGAATGGCGCACCGACGACATCCTGCTCCCGACGGCCGGTCCCGCCGAGGTCGACGCCCGGCTGCGGCTGGTCACCACCCGCGACGGCGGCGCCGCCCAGGTCGACGCCGAACTCCGGGTCGGCGAACTGGTCATCGACGAAGCGACGTACACCGCGAAGCTCCGCAAGCGCACCCTCGAACTCACCTACAAGGAGTTCGAACTCCTCAAGTACCTCGCGCAGCACGCCGGCCGGGTGTTCACCCGTGCCCAGCTGCTGCAGGAGGTCTGGGGTTACGACTTCTTCGGCGGCACCCGCACGGTCGACGTCCACGTGCGGCGCCTGCGCGCGAAGCTGGGCCCGGAGCACGAGCAGATGATCGGGACCGTGCGCAACGTCGGCTACAAGTTCGAGCGGCCTGCCAAGGGTTCGGCGGCCAAGCACCAGGCCATCGCCCCGGACGCGAGCGTCTACGAGCCGAGCGAGCTTTCGGCGCACTGAATCCCTTCCTCTCCTCCTCTGACAAGACGTCCGGGCAGAGGCAGGGTTCCCGGGTACTGTCGGTTTCATGCTCGATGTGGTGTGGACCGGTGAACCGGACACGGAGGAGATCCGCCGCTTCCTTCTCGCCGTGCGCGAGGCCGACGGCAAGCCGGAGGACACCGGTTTCGCCGGTGGCCTGCATCTGCTGGGCCGCCTCGAAGGCGAGCTGGTCGCGTACGCGCACCTGGACACCGAAGGCGATTCGCACGGCAACCAGGTCGCCGAACTGTTCGTCCATCCCTCGCGCCGTCGCTCCGGACACGGCAGGACCCTCGTCAAGGCACTCGTCGAACGGGCCGCGGGGAAGCCGCTGCGCGTATGGGCGCACGGCGATCACCCCGCCGCCGTACACCTCGCCGGGACCGAAGGCTTCCGGCGCGCTCGCGAACTGCTGATCCTGCACGCCGACGTCGAGACCGCGGACTGGCCGGAACCCGTGACCGGCGAGGGGATCACGCTGCGCACGTTCGTCCCCGGTCAGGACGAGGAGGCGATGGTCCGCGTCAACGCGCGCGCCTTCGACTGGCATCCCGAACAGGGCGCCCTCACCGCCGACGAGGTCCGCGCGACCGAGACCGAGGCCTGGTTCGACGCGGGAGGATTTTTCCTCGCGGAGCGGGACGGCGAGGTCATCGGCTTCCACTGGACGAAGGTCCACGAAGCGGTGCCCGGTCGTTTCGGTGGCGAGCCCGCCGGCGAGGTCTACGTCGTCGGCATCGACCCGGACGCGCAAGGCGGCGGCCTCGGGAAGGCGCTCACACTCGCCGGATTGCGGTATCTCCGCGATCGCGGACTGGGTCAGGTGATCTTGTACGTCGAGGGCGACAACGCTCCCGCGCTCGCCGTTTATTCGAAGCTCGGCTTCACCCGGTACGAGGTCGACGTTCAATACGCTCGGTAATCAGGTTCCCACGTCTGGTCCTTGACCGGTCACGGAGAGCAAACGCGCAGGTCACGCGCGGGACACGGTCCCCTTTCGGAGTAGTCGCGCTGCTCACATCGGGCGCCTTGTTCACCTTTCGTTCACCCTTTGACGGTCACCTGTCCACTGTGAGTGCCTAATGTCCGGGTCCGGCAGGAACGTTCCCGTTCCACCGATCCGGCGAATGTCTCCCAGTGGAGGAAATGCAGTGAAGATCATGCGGCCCGCGGGCGCGATCGGCATCGTGGCTAGCGCCGCCCTCGTGCTCGGCGCCTGTGGATCCGACCCGGCGGCGACGAAGACCGAAGGCACGGGTGCCGCGGCCGCGCCCAGCGGCACGGCCGGTGTCGAATGCGGTGGCAAGAGCCCGCTTTCGGCCGAGGGTTCGTCCGCACAGAAGACCGCGATCGACATCTTCGTGCAGCAGTACGCCGCCAAGTGCTCCGGCCAGAAGGTGAACTACAACCCGAGCGGTTCGGGCGCCGGTGTCAAGCAGTTCAACGGCAACCAGGTCGACTTCGCCGGTTCCGACTCGCCGCTCAAGGACGGCGAGGAGGCCGAGAAGGCGAAGGCCCGTTGCGCCAGCGACGCGTGGAACCTGCCGCTCGTGATCGGCCCGGTCGCGGTCGCCTACAAGGTCGAGGGTGTCGACAAGCTGACCCTCACCCCCGAGGTCACCGCCAAGATCTTCAACGGTGGCATCACCAAGTGGAACGACCCGGCCATCAAGGCGGTCAAGGGCAACGAGAGCGTCAACCTGCCGGACAAGGCCATCCAGGTCATCTCCCGCACCGACGAGTCGGGCACCACCGACAACTTCCAGAAGTACCTGAAGGTCGCGTCCAAGGGCGCCTGGACCCAGGGTGACGGCAAGAAGTTCAACGGCGGTGTCGGCAACGGCGCGGAGAAGTCCAACGGTGTCGCCAACGCGGTGAAGTCCACCGACGGCGCGATCACCTACGTCGAGGCTTCCTTCGCGAAGGACGGCATCAAGTCGGCCCTGATCGACAGCGGCTCCGGCGGTGTCGAGCTGACCGCGGCGAACGTCGCCAAGGCCCTCGACGCGGCGAAGTTCAAGAAGGAGGGCACCAACGACCTCGCGCTGGACCTGGACTCGATCTACTCCGGCAACGTCGCGGGTGCGTACCCGGTGCTGCTCGCCACCTACGAGATCGTCTGCTCGAAGTACGCCGACGCCGAGGTCGCCAAGGCCGTCAAGGCCTTCCTGACCGTCGCCGCCACGGACGGCCAGAAGCCGCTCGCGGACAAGGGGTACGTGCCGATCCCGCAGAGCCTGCAGGACAAGGTCCTGACCGCCGTCAAGGCCATCGCCTGACCCTGTTGCCAACCCCCAGGTTGACGAGTAAAGACAGGCTGGACAGAAGTAGTCGATGAGCGATTCGTCTTCGACCAGAACGCCCACCGGCGACCCCGGTGGGCGTTCTGCCGTCCGCGAGACCGTCCCGGAGGACCCGATTTCGCCGCAATCCGCCGCGTCACCGCCCGAGGAGTCCTCGGTGCCCCTCGCGAATCCCAAGTCCAGGACGGTGCGGCCCGGTGACCGCATCTTCCAGTTCCTGACCACCGGCGCCGGCGTCCTCGTCGTCGCGCTGATCGGCCTGATCGGGCTGTTCCTGCTGGTGCGGGCCGTCCCGGCGCTGCAGGCGGACAATGTCGGCTTCCTGACCAGCCAGGTCTGGCAGACCGACCCCGGCGACATGCGGTTCGGCATCATGGGCCTGCTGCTGGTCACGATCTACTCCGCGCTGCTGGCGCTGATCATCGCGATGCCGATCTCGCTCGGGATCGCCCTCTTCCTCACCCACTACGCGCCCAAGCGGCTGGCGCGGCCGTTCGCCTACGTGATCGACCTGCTCGCCGCGGTCCCCTCGATCATCTACGGCCTGTGGGGCCTGATGGTCTTCGCGCCGACGATCGAGCCCTTTTCCCAGTGGGTCAACGACACCTTCTCGTGGATCCCGATCTTCGCGGCGGGCAACGTCTCGCCGGACATGCGCGGCACGATCTTCACCGCGGGCATCGTGCTCGCCGTGATGATCCTGCCGATCATCACCTCGCTCTCCCGCGAGGTGTTCGAGCGGACGCCGACCCCGCAGATCGAAGGCGCGCTGGCGCTGGGCGCCACCCGCTGGGAGGTCATCCGCACCACCGTCCTGCCGTTCGGCAAGGCGGGCTACATCGGCGCTTCGATGCTGGGCCTCGGCCGCGCGCTCGGCGAGACGATCGCGCTCGCGATCATCCTGACCGGCGCGGTGGGCCGTGAGTTCACCTGGAGCCTCTTCGACGGCGGCGCCACCTTCGCCTCGAAGATCGCCGCGGACTACGCGGAACTCAACAACGAGATCTCGGCTGGCGCGTACATCGCGGCCGGCCTCGTGCTGTTCCTGCTGACCTTCGTGGTCAACTTCCTCGCGCGATCCATCATCGCCAAGAAGGGGGACTGAGCATGTCCACCACGCTCGAAAAGACCCCGGCCCTCACCCCGGCGTTCCAGCAGGTCAGCCTGGCGAGGAAGAGCAAGAACTGGCTCGCGACGGTCCTGATCTGGCTGTCGTTCCTGATCGCCGTCGTCCCGCTGGTGTGGCTGCTCGCCACCGTCGTCATCAACGGCGTCAAGCGGATCCCCTACAGCAACTGGTGGACCGAGGACTTCGGCTCGGTGCTTTCGGACGAGGTCGGCGGCGGCGTGCTGCACGCGGTCATCGGCTCGGTGCTGCAGGGCCTGGTGTGCGCGATCATCGCCGTGCCGATCGGCCTGCTGGTCGCGATCTACCTGGTCGAATACGGCCGCGGCAAGCTCGCGAAGACCACGACGTTCATGGTCGACATCCTTTCCGGTGTCCCCTCGATCGTCGCGGCGCTGTTCATCTACGCGCTGTGGATCACCACGCTCGGCCTGCCCCGCAGTGGTTTCGCGGTGTCGCTGGCCTTGGTGCTGCTGATGATCCCGGTGGTGGTCCGCTCGTCGGAGGAGATGCTGCGGATCGTTCCGGACGACCTGCGCGAAGCCTCGTACGCGCTCGGCGTGCCGAAGTGGAAGACGATCATGAAGATCGTCCTGCCGACCGCGCTGTCCGGCATCGTCGGCGGCGTGATGATGGCGCTCGCCCGGGTCATGGGCGAGACCGCGCCGCTGCTGGTCCTCGTGGGCTACTCGGCCTACGTGAACTGGGACATCTTCGGTGGCGAGCAGGCCGCTCTGCCGCTCCTGATGAACAACGAACGGGTCAGCAACCCGTTCAACGAGGGGACCGTCGCCTTCGACCGGATCTGGGGTGCCGCGCTCACCCTGGTGCTGATCATCGCGATCGTGAACCTCCTCGCCATGCTCTTTGCCCGTCTTGTCGCCCCGAAGAAGAAGTGAGCTGTTTGAGATGGCCAAACGAATCGACGTCAAGGACGTGGACATCTACTACGGCAAGTTCCATGCCGTGGACGGCGTCACCCTCTCGGTGCCGCCTCGGAACGTCACCGCCTTCATCGGCCCTTCCGGTTGCGGCAAGTCGACGGTGCTGCGCACGCTGAACCGCATGCACGAGGTCATCCCCGGCGCCCGCGTCGAGGGTGAGGTGCTGCTCGACGGCGAGGACATCTACGGCGCCGGGGTCGACCCGGTGCAGGTGCGCCGCACGATCGGCATGGTCTTCCAGCGGCCCAACCCGTTCCCGACGATGTCCATCCGGGACAACGTCGTGGCGGGTCTCCGCCTGGGCGGCACCAAGGGCAAGAAGGAACTCGACGAGGTCGCCGAGCGCGCGCTGCGCGGCGCGAACCTGTGGAACGAGGTCAAGGACCGGCTGAACCGGCCGGGCGGCGGCCTCTCCGGTGGTCAGCAGCAGCGGCTCTGCATCGCGCGGGCGATCGCCGTGCGGCCGGACGTGCTGCTGATGGACGAACCGTGCTCCGCGCTCGACCCGATCTCGACGCTGGCGATCGAGGACTTGATCGGTGAGCTCAAGAAGGAGTACACGATCGTCATCGTGACCCACAACATGCAGCAGGCGGCGCGGGTCTCGGACCAGACCGCGTTCTTCAACCTGGCGGGCGTCGGCCAGCCGGGTCGCCTGGTGGAGCTGAACGACACCGAGAAGATCTTCTCGAACCCGGACGAGAAGGCGACCGAGGACTACATCTCGGGCCGCTTCGGCTGAGCCTCCCTATCACGCGTGAAGGCCCCCTTCCCTCGGCTGAGCCGAGGGAAGGGGGCCTTCACGCGCTTGGTGCGCGGGTGGATCAGAGTTCGTCGGGGCCGTAGCCGGGCATCTTCCCGGTCACCACGAAGATCATCCGGCGTGCGACGGAGACGGCGTGGTCGGCGAAGCGCTCGTAGAAGCGGCCCAGCAGGGTGACGTCCACGGCCGCGGCGACGCCGTGGTCCCAGTTCCGGTCCATGATGACCGTGAACAGGTGCTTGTGGATCTCGTCGACCTCGTCGTCGTCCGACTCGATCGTGCGGGCGGCCTCGACGTCCTTGGACTTGATGACCTGCTCGGCCTGCCGGGCCAGCTTGACGGCCACCTCGCCCATCTTGGCGAAGTCACCTCGCACGGCCTCGGGCAGCACGGGCTCGGGGTGACGGCGGCGCGCGGCCTTGGCCACGTGCAGCGCCAGATCGCCCATCCGCTCCAGACTTTCCGCCGCGTGGATCGCGGCGAGGACGGTCCGCAGATCGGTCGCGACGGGTGCCTGCAGGGCCAGCAGCGCGTACGCCTGCTCCTCGCATTCGGCGCGCGCGTCATCGACCTTCGCGTCGTCGGTGATCACCTGCTCGGCGAGTCCGAGATCGACCTCGAGCAACGCCCGGGTCGCCCGCTCCATCGCGTCGGCGACCTGGAGCGACATGCTCGCTAGGTTCTCGGCGAGCTGTTCGAGTTCGACATGGTAAGCCTCACGCATGGCCCAACCCTACGGGCAACAGGGGCCAAAAGCCGCATCCCAGAGTGAACCTGACGTGAACCCGGACTAACGAATGATCCTTCCGCGGATCTTCAGCCTGAGCTGCTGCTCTTCTTGCCGCCGCCGGACTTGGCGGAACTGGTCGGAGCGGACGCGCTCTCGCTCGGCGGCGCTTCCGGCGCTTTCTCTTCCAGCGGGGTGTTGTTGATCAGTGCCTCGAAGACGGCTTTCGCCTTGCTCTGCACCAGCACCTCGTTACCGCGGTTGTTCGCTTCGCCGGTGGTGGGCACGGTGAGGAACTTGACCTTGTCCGAACCCATCCCGCGCATCGACTTCGCCAGCGTCATCATCTGCTTGATGCCGAGGTTCTCGCCGAAGGTGGCCTTCGCGAACGCGTCGATGAAACCGCTGAGCTTGCCGGTGTCCAGGATGACGTCCTTCGACATCACCGTCTTCAGCAGCGCGCCGAGGAAGGTCTGCTGCCGTTTGATCCGGCCGTAGTCCGACGTCGGGTCGCCCTTGACGTGCCGCGCCCGGACGTAGTTCAGCGCCTGGTCGCCGGAGATCCGGACCTCGCCCGCCTGCGGGATGATCATGCCGAGGGTGCCGTCGTCGATCGGCTTCTCGTTGAACACCGTGACGCCCTGTACAGCGTCGACCATGGACTTGAAGCCGTTGAAGTCGATACCGACGAAGTGGTTCATCTTCATGCCGGTGATCTGCTGGATGACCTTCGTGACGCACTGCGGGCCGCCGACCGCGTAGGCCGTGTTCAGCTTCGCGATCTTCTGCGCCGGAGAGGTCTGATCCGTGTACGACGACGTCGCCGGGTCCCAGCGCTTGCATTCGGGGCGGCTGATCTCGAGGTCGCGGGGGAAGGACACCATGACGACGCGCTGCCTGTCGGCGGGGACGTGCGCGATCATGATGGTGTCCGAACGGGCGCCCGGAGTGCCGTCCGCGTCGCCGACGCCGTCTTCGGCGGCCGCGCCGTCGCGGGTGTCGGAACCGACCATCAGGAAGTTCTCGTCACCGGTCTGGCCGGCGGCGTCCTGGATGTCGGCCGAATCCTCGTCGAGCGAGACGACGGTGTGGAACTTCGCGTCGAACCAGGTCTGCGCGCCCCAGGCCGAACCGAGGGAGAGGAACACGAGCGCGGCGACCACGGCGACGGCGATCCGGCCCGACCTGGCCGTCTGCTTGGTCTTGCGTTCCTTCTTCTCCTGCAAGCGGGTCTGCGGAGCCGACTGCTCGGCGGCTTCGGCAGGCTCGCTGTCGGTGGTGGTGACCACCCGCTGCAGCGCCGTGCGGGTCTGCTCCAGCAACGCGGCGGGCCGGGCGGCGAGCCGTTCGCGGCGCTCGCGCTTCTTGGCCTCTTCGGCCGCGAGTTCGTCGTGCGCGGCGGAGAACCGGGCGAGCGTGTGGTCGATCTTGCGTTTGGTGATCGTCGCTTCGTCGATCGCCTCGAGCTCGTCGGTCATCGTGAGCCGGTCCATCTCGGACCGCGCCGGGACACCGGCGGAAAGCGACTGCGGGCCGGACGGCTGCCGGCCGGATGGCTGCTGGACCGGCCGCTGCGCCGGTCGGCGAGGACGGCGGGGCGGCGGCGGCGCCGCGGGCTGCTGCGCGCCCGGGTTCACCACCGGCGGACGGCGCTGCGTCGGAGCCTCGGGGCTCGGCGCGGCCTGCGTGGTGCGGCGCGGCTGGCGGGCGCGAGGCGGCCGCGGTGTCTCGGTGGGCTGCGGGGTCCGCGGCGCCTGGGCCTGCGGGGGCGCGGGCGGCGGGTTCTCGGCCGGGGTGGCCCGCCGAGGACGGCGGGGCGCGGGCGGCTCCGCCCGGGCGGCGTGCGAACCGGGTCTCGGGGGCTCCGGCGCCGGCTCGGGCCGCCGAAGACGACGGGGCGCCGGTGCCTCGGCTTCGGGGTCGAAGATCGGGCGTTCACCGGTATGACGTGCGACGACGTCCGAAACGCTGATCCCGCCGTGGGTGTCCATCGAGCGGCGACGGCCACGCTGCTCACGACCGGAGCGGCGCTCACCGGCGCTCCTGTCGATGTTGCTGTGGCGACCGGTCCCCGGGTTGTGGTGCTCGTCGGGCACTCGGTCTCCTTTCACAACTGGCGTCGAAGCTCTTTCGTTATCGTACGGACACCTCAGGTTCGTGACGACAACCATCCCCGAAATTTCTTCACCCAAGGTACCGAGAAGCGCCGAACGGTCCATGCGATCGGGTGAGCGGTCCTGGTTAAAAGGTCGTTAAAACACCTGGAACCGTTACGCACGGTGTGGCGATAACCGAGTGGGTGGCTAGGCGCCGGGGGAGTCCGCGGAGTTCATCGAACGGGGAATCGTCCGCGACGAATCCTTATCGTGATACGCGACTTTGTTCCGGCCCGCCCGTTTCGCCATATACAACAAGGAGTCGGCGTGGCGCAACTGCCGTTCCGGTTCCACCACTTCCGCACGGTTTTCGTGGGCGAGTCCCACGCTGATCGTCACCGAAAGACCAGGCCGGATCCGGGCCCACGGATGGTGGGCCACCCGGATGCGGGCGGTGTCGGCGATGCGCACCGCGTGGGCGTGGTCGACGTCCGGCAGGACGAGCGCGAATTCCTCGCCGCCGTAGCGGGCGCAGAACCCCTCGGACGGGAGTCCTTGCTGCAACAGGTCGGCCACTTCACGCAAGACCCGATCGCCGACCAGATGCCCGAAGGTGTCGTTGACCTCTTTGAACAGGTCGAGGTCGACCAGTGCGATCGCCATCCCGGCCGGGCCTCGGCGTTCGACGGACGGGCCGTGCAGCCATTGGTCGAGGTAGCGACGGTTGTAGCTGGACGTCAGCGTGTCCCGCAGGCTGCCGGCGCGGGCGAGGTCGAAGGCGGACTTGAGATGGTGGTAGGCACGCCGCCAGTCACCCTGGGTGGCGAGCACACCGGCGATCGACTCGTGGAGGCTGAGCAGATCGGTGGACGGCGCGCCCGGTGGGAGCGCGGCCTCGTCGTCGGCTGCCACGCTCACCTCCGCCACGAATTGGTTTTCGTCGTACAGGAGGGATCTCTTGAGGTATCGGTACGGGCCAAAGTGAATATCGCTCAAGTGGACGACGGTTCGGCACCATTGTCACGCACCGAAGTGTCGTTCTGTAAGGCCGAAAAAGGCTCGACGTCTTTGAGCTGCGAAAACTGATCCTTCGCCCAGTAACTCACGTCAGTCACATCGTCATTCAACAACAGTGAGTAATCATTCCAGCTCAGCCAACGCCAGTCGCCGACCTCGTCCGGATGCGGCTCGGGATCGTCGTCGACCCAGGCGACGAAGACCGGGCAGAACTCGTTTTCGACCACCCCTTCGAACGGCGGGGTCCGGTAGCGGTACGCCGGGAGGACGCATCGGAGCCCGGCCAACCGGGGCAGCCCGAGCTCGAAGGCGGCGCGGCGCCGGACGGCCTCCTCGAGGGGTTCACCCGGTGCGGGATGCCCGCAGACACTGTTGGTCCAGACCCGGGGCCACACCTTCTTCGAGGCGGCGCGGCTGGTGATGAGCAGCGCCTGGTCGCTGCTGCGGAAGAGGTAACAGGAGAACGCCAGGTGCAGCCGGGTGTTTTCGTGGTGGGCGGCCAGCTTGGGCGCGGTTTCACCGGTCGGTTCGCCGTCCTCGGTGACGTAGACGATGCGTTCGGTGTCCACTTCGGTCGTGTTGTTCACCGGGCCCACTGAACCATCCGGCTCGCTGTAACCGGTACCGCGACCAGAGTTACCCCTGTTAGTGGGATGAAAGGTGTTCCACCACCAAAGAAGTGACGGCCTCGGGCGCCTCCTCCACCACCCAGTGGGAGACGTCCTCGATCATCTCGAAGCGGTACGGGCCGGTCACCCGGTTCGCGGTGTCGAGCGCGGCCGTCGATCCGAAGGCGGCGTCCTCGGTGCTCCAGATGTAGAGCGTCGGCACCTCGATCGGGCCGATCTTCCCGCCGGGCCGTCCGGCGCGGTACCAGTTGAGCGCGGCGGTGAGCGCGCCCGGTTCGGAGAGTCGCCGGATGTACTCGTCGACCTTGCTGGGCGGCAGCTTCCAGTCGAACATGCGGCGCAGCGCGTCGGCGTTGTTTTCGAGCATCCGCCGCTCGGTGACGCGGGTCTGCCGCCATTCGGTCATGTAGGCCGACCGCAGATGCTGATCCTCGTCGGTCTTCATGGCGTCGGCCAGCGCCGCCGGATGCGGCGTCGAAATGACGGTGAGACTGCGGAGCCTGCCGGGATGCGCGTCGGCCGTCCACCACGCGACGGCACCGCCCCAATCATGTCCGACGAGGTCGAATTCGTTCCACCCCAAGCGATCCGCGATCGCGACGACGTCACCGACGAGATGGTCGATGCTGTACTCGGACGACTGTTCCGGCCGGACGTCCGGCGAGTAACCGCGCTGATCCGGTGCCACCGCGCGATATCCGAGCACGCCGAGCGTCGCGACCTGGTGCTCCCATTCCACCGCGGCCTCGGGAAACCCGTGCAGCAGAAGGACGGGACGCCCGTCTTCCGGGCCGGCCGCGATGGCGTCGAAGGAACCGGCGGCGGTGGGGATGCTCAGCTGCTCGATCACGTCGCCGACTTTACGGGCCGTCCGGCGGGAGCGTTTTTCGGTTCAGCCCCCGGAGTGCATGTCCTCGGCCTCGGGGACGCAGTCGTCGTCCGGGTCGTCGAGCCAGCCGTGCGGCAGCGTGACCTTGCCCGGCGACCCCTGCCGCCCGCGAGGCCCGGTGGCCGCGACGGGGAACGGCGCTTCGTGGTCGAGGCGGGCGATGAGATCGTCGAGCTGGTCCATGCTGGACAGCATCGCGAAGCCGCGCCGCAGCTCGGAGCCGACCGGGAAACCCATGAAGTACCAAGCCATGTGCTTGCGGATGTCGCGCATGGCCTTGTCGTGGCCGTCGTGTTCGACGAGGAGTTCGGTGTGGCGCCGCAGCACCTTCGCGACCTCGCCGAGGTTCGGCGGGGTGGGCTGCGGGCGCCCGGCGAAGGCGGCTTCCAGCTCGCCGAACAACCACGGCCTGCCCAGGCAGCCGCGGCCGACGACGACGCCGTCACAGCCAGTCTCGTCGACCATGCGCAGCGCGTCCTCGGCGGAGAAGATGTCACCGTTGCCGAGCACCGGGATGCTGGTGACGGCCTCCTTGAGCGCGGCGATCTTCGTCCAGTCGGCCTGGCCGGAATAGCGTTGCGCGGCGGTGCGCGCGTGCAGGCTGACCGCCGCCGCGCCCTCGGCCTCGGCGATCCGCCCGGCGTCGAGGTAGGTCAGGTGGTCGTCGTCGATCCCGACCCGGAACTTGACCGTGAACGGCACGCCCGCCTCGGCCGCGGCCTTCGCCGACTCGCGGACGATGTCGGCGAACAGCTTGCGCTTGAACGGCAACGCGGCGCCGCCGCCCTTACGCGTCACCTTCGCGACCGGGCAGCCGAAGTTGCTGTCGATATGGTCGGCGAGGCCCTCGCCGGTGATGATGCGGACGGCCTCGGCCATCGTCTTGGGGTCGACCCCGTAGAGCTGCATGGACCTGGGCTTTTCGTTCTCGCCGAAGGTCATCATGTGCATCGTGCCGGGGTGGCGTTCGACCACCGCGCGGGCGGTGATCATCTCGCAGACGTAGATGCCCGCGCCGTACTCCTGGCAGAGCTGCCGGAAGGCGACGTTGGTGATGCCCGCCATCGGAGCGAGCACGACCGGGGGATCGACCTCGTAGGGGCCGATCTTCAGGGTGGGCTTGCTCAGGGTGGCTGTCACGTCCTCCATTGTCGCTTGTGGTGTCTGTCACTCGCAGGTGGGCCGGTCTCCGCCGATCGGAACAGGGCAAGGGGCGACCATGGACCGATTTCATCGGCCCGTCGGGGATCGGCCAGCGGGCCTGAACCCGGACCGGAGGATTTCGCAGCTTCGCCTTCTTGAGCGTGCGGCCCCTAAAGTTCCGGGGACGGACGGCCGATGAGACCGCCTAGGTGGGCTGCCGGTGCGAGCGAAGGTCTCGTATCGGCAGATTCACGATAGGATCATCGGCAGATCAGCGACACAGTTTTCGGCAGATCAGCGACGGTAGGGTCGGCAGATTCACGGACACTGGTACCGTTGAGTTGTGCACAGAGCTGATGGTTACCTCCCGCGCAGAGCCGCTGACATGGTCACGGAGGCTCTCGGCGACACGCGTGTCGTCATCATCAATGGAGCCCGCCAAACCGGTAAAAGCACTCTTGCCGAGCAGTGTTTGCGCGATCACCATCCGGATGGTGTGCGACGCTATCTGGACGACCCGCGGACCAGGGCTTCGGCCGACGCCGATCCAGTGGCGTTCCTGGACGCGCCGGGGGCTATGCTCATCGATGAGGTCCAGCGAGTCCCGGAATTATGGCTGACCATCAAGCACATAGTGGACCGGGATCCTCGTCCGGGGCGATTTCTGCTGACCGGCTCGGCCCGCCTTCTCGGATTGAGTCAACTTCCTGATTCTTTGCCAGGGCGCTCGGAGACGATCGAGCTGTTCCCCTTGTCTCAAGGGGAGATCACTGGCGGGCCTGACGGTTTCGTCGACGCGGCGTTCCTCAACGGTAGTCGATTGCAGGCAGCGTCCTCGACATTGCGTCGCCGTGATTACCTGGCTCTCGCCGCACGCGGCGGATATCCCGAAGCCGTACGTCGCGAAACTCCACGGCGACGTGCTCAGTTCTTCAGGTCCTACCTCGACGACATCATGAGCCGGGACGTGCATCAAGTCGCGGACATCCAACGTATCTCCGATATGCGGCGTCTTATCGGGATGCTCGCGGCACAGTCCGGTGGCTTGCTCAACTACAGTCGGCTTTCCTCCGATCTCGCACTCCCCGCGTCGACTGTCCGCGACTACGTCGGACTCCTCGAACTGATCTACCTGATCCGATTGATTCCGGCATGGTCGGCGAACGCGACGACGCGGGCGGTCGCCACACCTAAGCTGGTTTTCAACGACGTTGGCCTCGCCGGGCACCTTGTCTCCGGTGTCACCAACGACGCCACGACAGGCGGGCTCATCGAAACATTCGTCATTGGCGAACTCGCGCGTCAGGTCACGTGGAGCCAGACGATGCCTCGTCTGCATCACTATCGGGACCGCGACGGCTACGAGGTCGATGCGGTCCTGGAGGACAATGCCGGCCGTGTGGTCGCAATCGAGGTGAAGGCCGCTGAAACGGTTCGGACCGATGATTTTCGCTCGATCCGGGTTCTTCAACGACGCCTGGGCGACCGCCTTCGTGCCGGTTTTGTCCTCTACTGCGGCGACCAGCAGCTCCCCTTCGGGGAGAACCTCGCGTGCCTGCCGATCAGCGCGCTGTGGACCACGCAGCCGGAGTGAATCGACGGCAACCGCCGTTGGGCCCGCGCCGGGGCGCGAACTGGCGCGTCGCGCCTGTGGGCGTCTCGACATGCTGCCGTCGACCACCGGCGCTTGGGCCCGATCGCGATGATCTCGCAGGTCGCGACCACATCGTCATCACGATTGAGTAGTGCTACGGATCCCTCGGCCCGCTCCAGACCGCATGCTGATCGCCATGACCACCGATGGGGATGTGCTCCTCAGGCTCGCCGGGGAGATCGACGACCTTGGGGCCCGCCTCGCGCGGGTCGGTACGGAGCTGCGGACCGTCCGGTCCGGAGCGGAGACGGCCCAGGAAGAGGCTCCTGAGCAGGCACCCCAGGTGCAGGCCGACCAGCCCGCACCGCAGGAGACGCCGGAGCAGCCCACGGCACAGCAGCCGGAGCAGGCCGCCGCACATCAGCCGCAGCAGGCCCCGCAACCCCAGCAGGCCCAGCCCCAGCAGCCCCAGATCCCGCCCCAGCCGTACCCGCGCTACTTCACCCACCCGCAGCATCCCCAGTACCAGCAGCAGTACCACCAGCAGCAGCAATACCAGCAGTATCAGCAGGCCCAGTACTCGCAGTGGCAGCAGCAATACCGTCAGCAGTACCAGCAGCCGCAGCAGGCCCGCCCGTATCAGCCGGTCCCCAAGACCACGCTGGCGGAGAAGCTGAGCAAGGAGGGCGCCGGCAGCAGGCTCCTGGCCTGGATCGGCGGCGCGGTCACGCTGCTCGGCATCGTGCTGTTCCTCGTGCTCGCCATCCAGCGTGGCTGGTTCGGCCCGCTGCCGCGGGGGATCGGCGGTGCCGCGCTCGGGGTGCTGCTCGTCGGGATCGGGCTGCGCCTGCACCGCACCCCGGCCGGCCGCACGGGCGCGTTCGCGCTCGCCGCGACCGGGATCGGGGCGTTGTACCTCGACACGATCGCCGCGACGACGATGTACGAGTACCTCCCGGCCTACGCCGGTCTGGCGCTCGGTCTCCTGGTCGCGGTCGGCGGGTTGCTGCTGGCCGTGCGGTGGAAGTCGTCGCTGCTCGCGACGGCCGTCGTGCTCGGCTGTGTGGTCTGCGCGCCGTTGATCACGCAGGGTTTCAAGCCCGAACTGGTCGCGTTCCTGCTGGTGGTCCAGGTCGCCTCGACGCCGGTGCAGCTGCGCCAGTCGTGGCCGTCGGTCGCGGTCGCCGCCGGGATCCCGCCGCTGGTCGCGTCGGTCTTCAGTACGGCGTTCACCGGTGTCGGCGGCAGCGCCGCCAACACCGCCGCCGCGCTGGCAGCGGGCGCTGTCGGTCTCGCGCTCGCCTTGATCGTCACCACCAAGCGTTCCGGCGACGCCGCCGCGCTGGCCCTGCTCGCCACCGCTCCGGCGCCGTCGTTGCTCGCCGCGCTGTTCCTCCCGAAGACCTCGGCCGTGCTGGTGACCGCGTCTGTCGCGCTGGTGCTGCTCGGCGTGTGGGCGGCCGGGCAGTGGCTCGACGGCTGGACGGGTGACCTGGCGGGGGCGGCGGGGCTCGTCGCGGCCCTCCAGACGACGATGACGCTGTTCGACGGCAGTGCCCGGTCGGCGATTCTGCTCGGCGAAGGGGTGCTGCTGGCACTGGTCGCGCTCTGGACGAAGAAGCATGTCGCGCTCTTCGGCGGACTCGGGTTCGCCGTCATCGGCGGTGTCATCGCGCTGGCCTTCGACGTCCCGCCCACGCTCTTCTTCCTGATCAGGGATCGCCTGGACGCCGACCTCGCCGCCGCGCTGCTGGTCGCCGTCGCGATCCTGGCCGTCTCGATCACGCTTCCGTGGGTCGCGCACCGGCTCGGGCTGTTCAGGGCCGCGTCGGAGAACATCGTGCCGTGGTTCTTCGCCGGAATCTGCGCGCTTTACGGCGCGGGCGCGATGGTGCTGTGCGGCGCGCTGCTGGCCCTCCCCGGCCGCTCGGGTTTCCTGGTGGGCCACGTGGTGATCACGGTGTCCTGGACGGTCGCGGCGCTCGTACTGCTCATCCGCGGTATCGCGGTGGTCGGCCTGCGGGTGATCGGCCTGGTACTGGTCGGGGCGGCGGTGCTGAAGCTGGTCCTGTTCGATCTCTCCGCGCTCGACGGCCTGGCCAGGGTCGCCGCCTTCCTCCTCGCCGGTCTGGTGCTGCTCGGTGCCGGGACGCGTTACGCCAAACTCGTCGCGTCTCGCTGAGCGAGCGAGGAAGAAATGCCCGCGGGTCGTGGTTGGTTCGACACATGAGCTACCAACCCGACCCGCGGCTCGCCGAGCGGGCCAAGGAAAGCGTCGCCTGGCTGACCACCATCAGCCCGAAGGGCCGCCCTTCGCCCCGCCCGGTGTGGTTCGTGCTCGACGGCGACGACTTCATCGTCTTCAGTCAGCCGGACACGGCGAAGACCCGGCACATCGAAGCCAACCCCGAAGTCAGCATCCACTTCAACAGCGACGAACACGGCGGCTCGATCCTGGTGATCGGCGGCAAGGCCGAGATCCTGCCGGACGGTCTCGCGTCGGAGCAGCCGGGCTTCCTCGAAAAGTACGAGAAGCATTATCCCGCGATCGACTACGACGTCCCGAAATTCGATCGGGAGTACAACGTCCGGATCAGGATCCGGCCGGAACGCGGCTGGGGGTTCTAGAACCCGACGGTGACACAGGCCAGCCGGGCACCCGCGGTCCCGGCGTGGCCGGGGTCGGTGTGCGTATGCGTTTCGTGGATCACGATCGAGTTCGCCCGCCGCTCGCCGAACGTCCAGTCCACTTTGGACACGGCGACGCCGCGGCCGGTGGCGTCGGTGGTGAGGTCCAGCCAGATCTCGTTGCGGGGGTTGGCGTAGGCCGGATCCACCGACGGCTTCACCGGGTCTTCGACGTTCTGGTAGTGCGGTCCGGCCAGGTCGCCGGTGGCACCACAGGGCTTCGTGTGCGCGTGGGCGCCGTATTCGCGGTTGGGCAGCAGACCGGTCACGAGTAGCGCGGTCGAGGTGCCGAAAGCCTTGGAGGTCAACCCGAAGACGTGCGCGCGAGCGCCGGCCGGGACCAGTTCCGGCTTGTACGTCGTGAGCTTGCCCTTGGCGGTGATCACGTGCACCGGGGCTTCGGTGGCGGCGGTGGCCGGTCCGGTGCCGGAGGTGAGGGCCAGTGCGGCCGTGGACAGGACGATGGCGAGTGCGGGGACGGGGCGCATGCCCCCTGCCTAGTCCGCCGGACATCGGGCACGCCAGACCGATCACTCGGTCGGGCGATCATTCTCAAACTATGGGCAGGAAATGTGAGTACCAATCCTCCGGACCGCACCTGGCTGGTCGCGGTCGCCGCGGCCCTCTGGGGCACTGACGGCCTTCTGCGCCTTCCGCTCGCCGAGGCGCTCCCGGCGGCCACGGTCGTCTTCTGGGAACACCTGCTGGTGGTGCTCGTGCTGAGCCCGCTCATCCCGGGTGCCTTCCGCGCGCTGCGCCGGTGCGGCCCGCGGGAATGGCTGGCCGTGCTCGCCATCGGCGGCGGCTCGTCCGCCCTGGCGACGGCGATGTTCACCGCCGCCTTCAAACTGGGCGACCCCGTGACGCCGTTGGTGCTGCAGAAGCTCCAGCCGGTGTTCGCCGTCCTCGCCGCGTTCTTCGTCCTCGGCGAAAGGGTTCGCCCTGGTTACGCCTTCTTCGCGATCCCGGCGTTGCTCGGTGCTTGGCTGCTGGCGTTCAAGGATCCGCTGAACATCCAGGTGGCCGCGGCGAAGGCGGCGCTGCTGGCGATCGGCGCGGCCGCGTTGTGGGCGGCGGGCACGGTGCTCGGCCGGTTGCTCTCCACCGAACTGGCGCCGAAGGAGGTCACCACCCTGCGGTTCACCGTCGGGCTCCCGGTCGCGGCGGGCATCGTGGCGGTCCAGGGCGGCGGGTTCGCGGTCGGCTGGGACAACGCGATCGGACTCGGGTTGCTCGCGCTGGTTCCCGGTCTGCTGGCGCTGAGCCTGTACTACCTGGGCCTGCGGTCGACCCCGGCCGCCAGGGCGACGTTGGCGGAACTGGCGTTCCCCGTCACCGCGGCCGTCATAGGCGTATCGTTCCTGAACGCACATTTGTCCGGTACGCAGTGGCTGGGCCTCGCCGTCGTGGTCGTGTCGGTGACTTCGCTCGGCTGGCATGAAAAAGTCACCCGTCAACCGATGGTCTTGGAGTCGCCGCATGGTCGAGCACACCGGAGAGACGAAGAACGAACGCCTGACCCGCAACGTCAGTGAGCTCCTGCAGGAACTCCGGGTCGCGCAGGCGGGCGTCCAGATCCTCTTCGGGTTCCTGCTCACGGTGGTGTTCACCGACGAGTTCCACGAGGCGAGCGGGTTCGAGAAATCCGTTCACCTGACGGCGGTCCTGCTCACGGTCTGCTCGACGGTGCTGCTGACAGCGCCCGCCGCGTGGCACCGGTTGCTGTTCCGCACCGGGAACCGTGAGCGGATCCTCACCGTCGGCAACCGTTCGGTCCTGATCGGACTCGGCTGCCTCGCGGCCGCGATCACCACGACCGTCTCGCTCATCGCCAAGGTCGTCTTCGGCCCGATCGCGATGACGGTCCTCGGTGTGGTCTCGGCGGTGCTGTTCGTCGTGATGTGGTTCATCGTGCCGAAGATGATCGACCGGAACAGCGACTGATCACCGCCGGGCGCGGACCGGGGTGTCTTCGGGCAGGCCGAAAGCGGCGGGCGCGATCTTCGCCGGGTCGTCGGGGCTCGTGCCGTCGAGCACCCGCCGGGCGCCGACCCACGAGAACATCGCCTTGACCGAAGGCGAGTAGCCCGCGCCGTCCTCCGCGAACTTCCAGTCGAGTACGCGGTACCCGTCCGGCGTGCGTTCCACGCGGTAGACCACCGGCTGACGGCGGATTCCGCCGCGCTTGACGAGTCCGTCGTTTTCCTTCGCGACCTCGTCGCAGCTCGCGACCAGGCCGACCTTGACCCGCTCGCCGTCGGCCCGGGTCTCGATCACCTTCTGCGTGCACACCCAGCGGATGTTCGGGTCGCCGGAGCGGGCGGCCGTCGCCAGCCACGCGCGAAGATGCTCGTCGATCGACGGCAGCGCGTCCCGCGCGACGGCGTCGTCCACCGACGGCATCTCGTCCACGATCCACCAGCCTGCCGCGGCCACCACCACACCGACCCCGGCGAGCACGGGCCAGCGTTTGACGTTCCCCATGCCACGAAGCTACCGAGCGGGGCAAGTGTTCATCCGCGGTTCGGGACGCGTTGCCTCCGCCGCCGTAGGTTGCGGCCGTGAACGACTCCTCTCGACGGACATTCCTGCGCGGCGCCGGCCTGCTCGGCGCCGGTGCGGCGGTGTCCGCGTTGCCCGCGCTCGGCGCCCCGGCGGCTTCGGCGACCCCCGGCCGCCACGGCATGGACACCGAAGACGCCTGCTTCACCCTCGCCGTCCTGCCCGACACGCAGTACCTCTTCGACGCCGATCGCGGCGACCCCGCGCCGTTGGACGCCACCCTGCGCCACGTCACCGGCGGCGACGAGAACATCGTCTTCCTCGCGCATCTCGGCGACCTCACGGAGAACGGGCAGCCGGGTGAGTTCGACCAGATCAGCCGGTCGTTCCAGCACCTGGACCGCCGCCGGTTCCCGTACAGCACGCTGGCGGGCAACCACGACATCAAGTCCTCGACCGACGACCAGCGCGGCCGCACGCCGTACCTCGACGCGTTCGGCCCGCACCGGCAACGGGGTTCGCGGACCTTCCGCGGCGCGAGCCCGGACGGCTACAACAGCTACCACGTGTTCCGCGGGGGCGGACGCGAATGGCTGCTGCTCGCGCTCGACTGGCGGCCGTCGGCGGGTGGGCTGGAGTGGGCGCGGTCGGTACTCGCGCGGCATCCGCGGCTTCCGGCGATCCTGACCATCCATGAATTGGTATGGGCCGACGACGCGGGCCAGGCCCGGTTTTCCGAGTTCGGGCAGAAGGTGTGGGACGAACTGGTCGCCGGGAACGACCAGATCTTCCTGACCCTCAACGGGCACTTCTGGCCGCCGGGCCGCGCGGTGAAGAAGAACAAGGCCGGCCACGACGTCCACCTGCACATCACCAACTACCAGGACCGGTACTACGGCGGCAGCGCGATGATCCGGCTCTACCGGTTCGATCTGACGCGGAACGTGATCGACGTCCGCACGTTCTCGCCGTGGCTGGCCGAGCAGGCGCCGCGGCTGAACGAGCTGCAGCGGCAGGAGATCGAACGCACCGGCCCGGTGGACTACTTCAGCCTGGACGTCGATTTCGGCGCCAGGTTCGCCGGGTTCGCGCCGGTCCCGGTCCCGCCCGCGCGTCCCGCCGAACGGCAGCTCGTCCGCGGAACCGTGGCCTACTGGCGCTTCGAAGGCCGCGACGGCGCACCGGCGGGCGGTATCCGCGACCTGTCCGGCCGCGGCAACGACCTGGTCCGGGTGACCCTGCCCGGCAGCGCGGAAGACACACTGCGGTTCTCCGGCGAGTTCTCCGGGCGGCAGCCGTCGAGGTCGAGTCTCCGGTTCGATGGCGGCAAGAAACCGGCGCGCGGGGCCTACCTGCGCACGGCGGACTCCGCGCCGATGAACGCGGAGACGTTCGCGCGCGGCTACACCGTCGAGGCGTTCGTCAAGCTGCCCGAGGATTTCAAGGACGGCAACCATTCCTGGGCCGCGCTCTTCGGCAGGCAGGGGTCCGGCGGCAAGGCGGGCAAGACGGGTGACGATCCCGGCGAGCCGGCCGCGACACTGTCCCTTTCGGACGGTGCGGCGTTCCAGTGGGCGGTGTTCCCGCTGAACCAGAACGGCATCTCCACCTGCTGGGGGCACGAACTGCCGCTGCGGGAATGGATCCATGTCGCCGCGGTCAACGACGGGAGGCGGACGACGCTGTACGTCGACGGCTGCCCGGTGCTGCGCAACCCCAAGACGGCGGCCGCCGGGATCGCGAACCCCGGCGGCGCGTGGCTGATCGGTGCCTACGCCTACGACTCGATCGTCGAACAGGCTTTCCACGGCTGGCTCGGTGACGTCCGCGTGGTGGGGAGGGCGCTGGACCCCGGCGAGTTCATGCTCGGCTGAACGGCGGCACGAAACGTGCGCGGTAATGGTGGGTTCGCGCCCCCATTATCGCGCACGATCCTTTTCCCGGTAACGGCGGGTCCCTCTTGACAAGGGGTGGACAATAAAAAATCGGCGTCCGATCAGAAATGCTCGATCGATACGCCGAATGTGTCAGTAGTCTAGCCGCTGTGAGGGGAACTTGTCAAATCAGGGGTACGACGAGGAATTGCGGTCCGAACGGGAGTACGTCACGTCGCTGTACGGGCGGCTGGACGCCGAACGTCTGCGGGTGAGCGAAGCGTACGCGGGCGCGCTGCGCGGAGAAGGGTTCGGGCTTTCGGACCGGGAAGTGTCCGTCGCCGCGAAAGCCCGCGAAATGGCCCGGTTGAAGGTCGCCGACGAGGGCCTTTGTTTCGGCCGTTTGGACGCCCTTTCGGGCGAACGGATCTATGTCGGCAGGGTCGGCCTTTTCGACGAAGACAACGACTACGAACCCTTGCTGCAGGATTGGCGCGCGCCCGCGTCGCGGGCGTTTTACTGCGCGACGGGCGCGTCCCCGGAGGGAATGGCGCGACGACGTCAGTTCCGCACCCTCGGCCGCAAGGTCCTCGACTTCACCGACGAGGTCTTCGGCCGCCCGGAGGTGGCGGGGGAACGGGGCGACGTCGCGCTGCTGGCCGCGGTCAACGCGCCGCGCGGCGAGGGGATGCGGGACATCGTCGCGACGATCCAGACCGAACAGGACGAGATCATCCGGCTGGAGCACCCGGGTGTCGTGGTCGTCGAGGGCGGCCCCGGCACCGGCAAGACGGCGGTCGCGCTGCACCGGGTGGCGTACCTGCTGTACACGAAACGGGAGCGCATGGAACGCCGCGGCGTGCTCGTGGTCGGGCCGAGCAGCGGCTTCCTCGACCACATCGGCCGGGTCCTGCCGTCGCTCGGCGAGACCAGCGCCGTCTTCACGACGCCGGGAGACCTCGTCGCCGGTCTGCACACCGAACGCGAGGATCCGCCCGTCGTCCAGCGGCTCAAGGGCTCGCTGGCGATCCTGGACGTGCTCGCGGCGGCGGTGGCGGACCGGCAGGAACTGCCCTCCGGCCCGGAGCCGATCGAACTCGACGACGTCACCGTGACACTCGACGCCGGGATCGCCGCGGCCGCGCGCGAGGTGGCCAGGGAGAGCGGGCTGCTGCACAACGAGGCGAAGGCCGTCTTCGAACGCGAGGTGATCACCGCGCTCGCCGAACGCGCCGTCGACCGCGTCGGCGAGGGCTGGCTGCCGCGGGACGACACGCACAACCGGCCGGAGATGCTGAAGAACCTCCGGCGGGATCTGGAGGGCAGCGTGGGGCTCGGGGCGGTGCTCGACCGCCTGTGGCCGGTGCTGACGCCCCGGCGGCTGCTCGCCGACCTCTACGGCTCGACGGCGCGGTTGCGGGCCGCCGGGGCCGATCCGGCGCTGTTCCGCGAGGACGCGGCGGCGTGGACGGTGTCAGACGTGCCCCTGCTGGACGAGGCCGTCGAACTGCTCGGCTGGGACCGCACCGCCGAGCGCCGCGCGGAGGAGCGGCGGCAGCTGGCCCAGAAGGAGTACGCGGAGCGGGTGCTCGAACTCATCGAGGTCGAAGACGATCACGACGACTACGAGTTCGCGCTCCGGCCGACGGACGTGCTGAAGGCGGAGGACCTGGCGGCGCGCTACGCGAAGCGCGACGAACGGGACCTGGCCGAACGCGCCGCCGCCGACCGGGAATGGACCTATGGCCACGTCGTGGTCGACGAGGCGCAAGAACTGTCCGAAATGGACTGGCGGGTGCTGATGCGGCGCTGTCCCAGCCGGTCGTTCACCATCGTCGGGGATCTCGCGCAGCGCCGGTCGCCCTCCGGCGCGCGGTCGTGGGACGCGATGCTCTCCCGGTACGTCGCCGACCGGTGGCTGTACCGGAAGCTGACCGTCAACTACCGGACGCCGTCGGAGATCATGGCGGTGGCGTCCTCGCTCCTCACGAGTTTCGCGCCGGACGCCGTCCCGCCGGAGTCGGTGCGTTCGTGCGGCGTGCGGCCGTGGGCGCGTGAACTGTCCGAAGTGGACTTGGAAGACGCCGTCGCGGAGTTCGTCCGCGAGGAAGCGGGGCGCGAGGGCACTTCGGTGGTCATCGGGCCGCCGGGAATCCCCGGGGCGATCGCGCCGTCCGCGACCAAGGGCCTGGAGTACGACGCCGTCCTCGTGGTGGAACCGGAACGGATCCTCGTGGAAGGCCCCAGCGGTGAGGCGGAACTGTACGTCGCGTTGACGAGGGCGACCCAGCGCCTCGGGGTGCTGTACAGCGGGCAGCTGCCGAAGGTCCTTCGCGGGCTTGACTCCAGGCGGCGGACTCCGGACGCGTATCTGCGCTGCGTCTAGCCGTGGCGGGGGCGGGGTGAAGGGGCCTTTCGTCGCATCCGATGCGGGGAAAGCGCCCCTCGCCGCATGAGACGCGGGGAAAGTTCCCTTCAGCCCCCGGGCATGGCCCCTGAGAGCAGGAACGAGGTCCCGCGGCCGCGGAGGCCCGGGTACGACCTTGGCCATGCCACCGGTCCCGCAACGACGTCGTGAGTGGCGAGTGTCGTTCTAACGTCACTCGCCACTCACGACCCCGCTCCCTCGGAACCTCAGGAGGAAAGCGAGCGACGACGAAGGGGCCTTTCCTCGCGAATTTCGCGGGGAAAGGCCCCTTCGTCACACGGACCGAGGTACTAGCGGGTCAGGTTGCCCCAGGCGTATGTCTGTTTTGCCAGTTTCAGATAGACCAAGGTCTCGGTGCTCACGACACCCGGGATAGGCCGGATGTCGTCGTTCAGCACACTCAAGAGGTGTTCGTCGTCCCGGCAGGCGACCTCGGCGAGCAGGTCGTAAGTTCCCGCGGTGAGGACGACGTAATGCACGTCCGGCAATCCGGAGAGCTGGTCGGAGACCGCCCGCGGATCGCCTTGGACCTTGATCCCGACCATCGCCTGCCGTCCGAGTCCGACGTTCGTCGGATCCGTGACCGCGACGATCTGCATCGTCTCGTCCCGCAGCAGTCGCTGGACGCGCTGCCGCACCGCCCCTTCCGACAGGCCGACGGCCTTGGCGAGCGCCGTGAACGAGGCCCGCCCGTCGACTTGCAACAGGGCGATCAGAGTGCGATCGGTATTGTCCAAACCTCTAGGTGTGCGCTGCTCCATCTGCGCGCGTGGTTCGTCACCCATGCCGTCCCTCCCTTTGTTTCGGCATGCGATTCTTGTCGCGCAGCGTATCGATCAATGTCCAGAATGCTACCGCCGTTAAGTTGTTTGTCGCGATTCTCTTTTCCAGCGTCGTCGCACGCAGGATTCTGTCGTTCGATAGAGCGAGTGGGGAGGTTTTCGGAAGGCGAGTCAGCCGAGGTCGCGTTTCAGCAGGTCTTCCTCGGTTTCCCGCCGGACGAGCAGGGTCGCCGTACCGCGCGAGACGCCCACGACCGGCGGCCTGCCGACAAGGTTGTAATTCGACGCGAGCGAGTGGTGGTAGGCCCCGGTGCACGGTACGGCGAGCAGATCCCCGGGGTGGACGTCGTCGGGAAGCGCCAGTCCGTCGGCGAGGACGTCGCCCGATTCGCAGTGCCGTCCGACCACCGTCATCGGCCGCCGGGCCGCGCGGCTGCGCCTGCCGATCAGGCGCGCGGTGTACGCGGCCCCGTAGAGCGCGGGCCGGGCGTTGTCGCTCATCCCGCCGTCGACGGCGACGAACGTGCGCGAACCGCGTTTCACCGCGCAGACCCGGTACACGGTGATACCGGCGGGACCGACGATCGCGCGGCCCGGTTCGATCGTCAGTTTCGGCAGGGGGAAGCCGTGCGACGTGCATTCGTACGCGAGTGCGACCCGCAGGCGGCGCACGTAGCCGTCGAGGTCGAAACCGGTGTCGCCGGGCAGATAGCGGACGGCGTGCCCGCCGCCGAGGTCCAGTTCCCGCAGCGTGACGCCGTGGGTCGCGCGGAGCCGGACGAGCACCGCGATCATCTTGCGCGCAGTCTGTTCGTAGAAGTCCACACGGGACACCTGCGAACCGATGTGGCAGTGCAGCCCCGCCAGCCGGAGCCCCGGCTGGGCGAGGACGGCGGAAACGGCCCTGTCGAGGTTGTCCCGGACCTCCTCGCGCAGCGAGAAGCCGAACTTCTGCCCCTCGGTGCCCGTGGTGATCGCCGCGTGCGTCCCCGCCGCGACGTCGGGGGTCACACGGATCAGCACCTGCTGCGCGCCGGTGGCGAGCGCACCGAGTTGCTCGATCTCGTCGAGCGAGTCCACCACGATCCGGCGGACGCCGTAGGACAACGCGGCCTTGAGGTCTTCGGGGGTCTTCGCGTTGCCGTGCAGCAGGATCCGCTCGGCGGGGAACCCGACCGACCGGGCCACGGCGATCTCGCCCGCGGAGCAGGTGTCGAGGGAGAGCCCTTCCTCGGCGATCCAGCGCAGGACCGCCCGGGTGCACAGCGCCTTGCTCGCGTACGCCACCTCGGCGTCCGGCAGCGCCCTTCGGTACGCGCGGGCGTTCTGCCGGACCTCGTCCTCGTCGAGCAGATACGCCGGGGTGCCGAACCGGGCGGCGAGGTGGGACACCGGGGCGCCGGCGAACAGCAGTTCCCCGCCGGGGCCGAGACAGGTGCTCCGTGGCCAGACACCGGGTTCGAGGTGGTCGGCGGCCTCGCAGCCGAGGCTGGGCAGGAGCTCGCTGAGCGTCACGGTTACCTCCGCGTCGATCGGTCAGTGCTCCGCCAGCACAACTCCGATCGACCCACCCCGGCCGCTCCGGCAACAGCTCCCTGACGGCCAGGGGCGGGTCACTGACGCGTTGTTAACGCGCGAGTAACTTCGGCCACACCCGTCAGCGGACCGGCTCCGGGACGGTGTCGAGGGCCCGGACCATGTGCACGGCCAGGGAGAACGCCGCCTCGTTGTCGAGGGTGGTGTGTTCGGTGACGATCTTCTTCACGGTGTCGACCCGCTTTTCGTAGCGGGAGACGGGGATGGTTTCGGCGTTCATGGTGCGTCCTCTATTCGGTTGTTTCGGGCTTCGTGGCGCAGGTGCAGCCGCGGCTGAAGCCGCCGGCCGCTGTCGCGGTGCAGAACCGCCGCGCGATCGCGTCGTGCGAGGACATCGGATGCGGGCAGGTCGGGCAGCGATCGTCGGCGGCGGGCTCGGCGACATCGCCGAGTGAGTGGACGGCGGCGGTCATCGCGCACCCGCCGTCGTCTGGGCGCGCAACGGAGCGCCGACCTCGTGCAGGTGCCGGAGGACGTACCCGTAGGACGCCGCCCAGCCGCACTGCGCGTAGTCGATGCCGTGCTTCTCGCAGAACTCCCGGACGATCACCTGGGCGTGCTTGAGATTCGGCCGCGCCATGCTCGGGAACAGGTGGTGCTCGATCTGGTAGTTGAGCCCGCCGAGGGCGAAGTCCACGACCGGACCGCCGCGCACGTTGCGCGAGGTCAGGACCTGCTTGCGCAGGAAGTCGAGCTTGTGGCCCGCCGACAGCGTCGGCATCCCCTTGTGGTTCGGGGCGAACGAGCAGCCCATGTAGACACCCCAAAGGCACTGGTGCACGGCGATGAAAGCGAAACCGACACCCGGCGAGAGGACCACGAACACGGCCGTCAGGTACGCGGCGATGTGGGCCAGCATCAGCGCCGATTCGAGCTTCCGGCGTTTGAAGCCGCGCTGGAAGATCGCCGTCACGCTCGACACGTGCAGGTTCAGGCCTTCCAGCAACAGCAAGGGGAAGAACAGGAAAGCCTGGTACTTCGCCATCCAGCGCAGGAAACCGCGCCGTTCGGCGCCTTGGGCCTTGGTGAAGATGAGGGCCGCGAGGTTGACGTCCGGGTCTTCGTCCTCGTGGTTGGGGTTGGCGTGGTGACGGTTGTGCGTCCCGATCCACCAGCCGTAGCTCAACCCGGTCAGTCCACCGTGGACGAATCCCGTGGCGTCGTTGGCCTTGCGGCTCGAGAAGATCTGCTTGTGCCCGGCATCGTGCCCGATGAAGGAGAGCTGCGTGAACATCATCGCGAAGAAGGCGGCGAGGAACAGCTGCCACCAGGAGTCGCCGAGGTGCGCGAACGCGACCCAGCCGCCCGCGAAGGCGAGGAGATTCAAGGAGATCTTCAGCGCGTAGTAGACACGCCTCCGTTTGAGCAAGCCGGCGTCTTTGACCAATTTGGACAGTTCGGCGAAGTCGGTGCCCTGTTTGGACGGCGACGCCGGCTGATCCAGCGGCGTTGCGAAGGTCATGAGGAATCACACCGTTCTGGTTTGTGAGAGTGGTCAGTCCAGCAACGGGTTTCGGTACACCGAAGGGTCTGGTTCGGCCGAGAGAGGCACTGGTCCCACAACACGCCACGGTAGCTCCGTGGTCTGTCCCCATCGTCCCACGGCCGTCCAGCGGAAGCAATTCACCCGGACAGCACGATCTGGCGTACAGTCAAGGACATCGAGGGAAACTTCCCCCGGTTCCGTCCGGTCCGAGATTCGACCGGAGACAGGAGCACCGGCCAGACATCGATCTCCTCGCGCTCATGGTCCCACCGGCTCCGCCGGTGAGCAGCCGCCCGCCACGCCGCACGGCGTGCCTCGAGGCGCCCATAAGGGCCAAGCCGCGATCGTCGATGGCCACGACCTCTGACCTGTCACCGTGTTCACGCCCACCCCCCAGGGAGGGCGTGAACACGGTCAGAAAAGTCTTCTAGCGAAGACCCCATTTTCCGAGCAGGACGCCGACCCGGTCCCGTTCGGCGCCGGTCAAGGGACGGCTCGGCGGGCGTACGTCCGCGCGGCACAAACCCAGCTGCGCCAACGCTTCCTTCACGACGCTCACGTTGTTGGCGTTCCCGTCCGCGGCCCGCAGCTCTTCGAAGGGCCGGACGCGTTCCCAGCAGGCCATCGCGCCGCGGAAGTCGCCGTCCCGCAGCGAGCCGAACATCTCCAGCGAGATCGACGGCGCGACGTTCACCAGTCCCGACGTGAACCCGGTCGCGCCGACGGCGAAGTAGCCCGGCGCGGACAGCTCCGCCAGTCCGGCGATCCACGCGAACCGCTCGAAGCCCGCGTCCCTCGCCACCGACGCGAACCGCACCGGATCCGGCACCGCGTACTTCACGCCGATGACGTTCGGGGCGGCGTCGCCGAGCCGGGTCAGCCGCTCGCCTTCGATCGCCGGGTCGCGCACGTAGAGCACGACGCCCAGTTCCGGGACCGACGCCGCGATGGCGCGGTGGTACTCGACCCAGCCGTCCGCCGAGACGTACGGATGCACGGGCTGATGGATCATGATCAGCTCCGCCCCCGTCTCGCGGGCGTGCCGCGCCGCGCGGATCGCCGTGGCGACGTCGTGTCCGACGCCGGCGACCACGGTCGCCCGCCCGGCCGCGGTCTTGACCGTCAGTTCGAGGCAGTGCCGCGCCTCGGCCTCGTCGAGGGCGTAGAACTCGCCGGTGTTGCCGTTCGGCGTCACGACGTCGATGCCGCCGGTGATCAGCCGGTCCACCAGCTTCGCGTAGGTCTCCGGATCCACGGCGCCATCGGCGTCGAACGGGGTCACCGGGATCGCTACGACCCCGGACAGCCGTCGTTTCAGCTCGTCGAACGAAGAAGCGGTCGTCACTGGCATGTCCGATCTGATATATGATGTGACAAGTCACGTTAGCACGATGGCCTCATCGGGACATGCGTCCTGAAAGTTGGGACGGGTGGTCGGTCCAAATGGTCGTGAGTGGTAATGACGGTTAGAACCGTCATTACCACTCACGAGACGAGATGACTACCGCAGTGCGTCGAGGGCGAAGGCGGCGTACAGCGCGACGCCGTTGGCCATGGCGTCCTCGTCGAAGACCACCCGGTTCGAGTGGTTGGCCTCGACCGTGGCCAGGTCCGCGCCGGGCGGGCAGGCGCCGAGGAAGGCGAAGGCGCCGGGCACGCGTTGCAGGACATAGGAGAAGTCCTCCGCGCCCATCACCGGGTCCTTCATCACCTCGGCGTTGCGGGCACCGAGGACCTCGGCCGCCAGTTCCAGCACCCGGCCCGCGACCCGCGGATCGTTCACGGTGACGGGGTAGCCGGGGAGGACTTCGGCGCTCACGCGGACGCCGTGCGCGGCGCCGACCGCCTCGCACACCTTCGGCAGCTCCTCGCGCACGAACGCCTGCGTCCGCTCGGACAGCGTGCGGATCGTGCCCTCCAGGAACGCCGTCTCCGGGATGATGTTCGTCGTCGTCCCGGCCTCGATCCGGGTGACCGAGACCACCGCGGGTTCGAACACGCTCACCTTGCGGGTCACCATCGTCTGCAGCGCGCTCACCATCGCGGCCGCCGCCGGAACCGGGTCGATGGCCTGGTGCGGCGCCGAGCCGTGGCCGCCCCGGCCGGTGACGGTGACGTGGAAGCTGTTCGCCGACGCCATGATCGGCCCCGGCCGCGTCTGCACGATGCCGGCCGCGACCTGGGTGAAGATGTGCAGGCCGAACGCCTTCTCGACCCGTTCGCCCGCGGCGTCGAGCACGCCCTCGTGGATCATGTGGCGCGCGCCGTGCTCGCCTTCCTCGCCCGGCTGGAACATGAAGACGACCGAGCCGGCCAGCTCGTCGGCGTGCTCGCTGAGCAGCCGCGCCGCCGAAGCCAGCATCGCGACGTGGGTGTCGTGCCCGCACGCGTGCATCACGCCGTCGTCCTCGGAGGCGAAGTCGAGGCCGGTGTCCTCCCGCAGCGGCAGCGCGTCCATGTCGCCGCGGAGCAGGACCGCCGGACCCGGCTTCCCACCACGCAGGACGGCGGTCAGCGAGGTGGTCGATTTGCCCTCGATGATCTCCAGCGGCAGCCCTTCGAGGGCCGCCTTGATCGCGGCCTGGGTCTTCGGCAGCTGGAGGCCGAGTTCCGGATTCCGGTGGATCTTCCGGCGGAGTTCTACGGTTTTCGCTTGGAGGGCGCGGGCTTCGTCCAGCAAACCGGCGAAGCGCGCGTCGGGGAGCGTGGGCAGGTCGGTGGGTCCGGTCATGTCTCGATAGTGGCGCATGAGGCGGTTCGGGCGCACCGTGCGTGCGTTCCGAATGCGGGCGGAATACGGTGTGCGCATGGCGGTGCAAGAGCCGATCACGGGGTTCGCGGTGGCCGTGGTGCGGGAGGACGGTCGATGGCGGTGCAGCTCTCTTGATCCAGGGGCGCTCGCCGAACTCGACGCTGCGATCACTGAGCTCGGAAAACTGCGTTCGACCGGTGCCGCCTTCGGGCTGCTGGCGGTCGACGACGAGTTCTTCGTGATCGTCCGGCCGAGTCCCCGAGGGCCTTCGTTGCTGCTGTCCGACGCGGCCGCGGCGCTCGACTACGACATCGCCGCCGACGTCCTCGACGTGCTGAGAGTCGACCCGCCGGACGAGGATGACGACGCGGTCTGGCCGGAGGGCGATCTGGAGATCCTGGCCGATCTCGGCCTGCCGGGGGCGGAGCTCGAGGTGATCGTCGGCGAGGTCGACCTCTATCCGGACGAACAACTCCAGATGGTCGCGCAGCGGTGTGGCTTCGCCGCCGAGTTCACCAAGATCCTGGACGAGATCTGAGCCCCTCCGCCTCCGCCGCCGACATCGCCGCCGTCCAGGCGGCGATCGCCGCGGCGCGGGGTGCGGGCGACGACGTGCCGATCGGCGCCGTCGTCCTGTCACCGGACGGGACCCCGCTGGCTTCGGCCCGCAACGCTCGCGAGGAACTCGGCGACCCAACGGCGCACGCGGAGATCCTCGCGCTGCGGGCCGCGTCCAAGATCTACGGCGACGGCTGGCGGCTTGAAGGCTGCACGCTCGCGGTGACGCTGGAGCCGTGCACGATGTGCGCGGGCGCCCTCGTGATGGCACGGGTCGCGAAGCTCGTCTTCGGCGCCTGGGAGCCGAAGACGGGGGCCGTGGGGTCGCTCTGGGACGTCGTCCGCGATCGGCGGCTCAGCCACCGAGCGGAGGTCGTCGGCGGCGTGCTGGAGAGCGAATGCGCCGCCCTGCTCGAAGACTTCTTCCACGGGCAACGGGGTAACCGCATCGGGTGAGCCGAGGTGTCACCTCCGGCTGGGCGGGTAACCCGAAGGCAGGCGGTCGCATACGGCGGCCGCGGTCGAAGGAGGAACATCCGCCATGAGCGTTTTCGACAAGGCGAAGGACAAGGCCGAGCAGGCCATCGGCGCCGCCAAGGAGAAGCTCGGCGAGAAGACCGGGAACCAGGACCTCGCGAATTCCGGCCGGGCCGATCAGACCGAGGGCCAGGTCAAGGAGACCGGCCACGATCTGCGCGACCGCGCGGAAGGCGGCGTGCAGGAGCTCAAGGACAAGTTCAACCAGTAGCCCACACGCAGAAGAGCCGGTCTCCGTGGAGACCGGCTCTTCGCTGCGGTGGCGGTGGGATTTGAACCCACGGACGGGTATTAACCGTCACACGATTTCGAGTCGTGCTCCTTCGGCCGCTCGGACACGCCACCGCCGAGAACAATACCGGAGGGCCTCACGGGCCCTTCAGGGGGTCAAGAAATCCGCGCGGTGATCTCGTCGATCGCCGCCGTCTGGTTCTCGACGATCTCCTGCGCCAGCGCCTTCGTCTCGGCGTGCTCGCCCGAGGACAGCACGGTCTTCGCCATCGTGACGCCGTTGCGCAGGTGTTCGGCCATCAGCGGGAGCCAGGCCCGGTCGAACTCGGCGCCGGTCAGGTTCTCCAGCCCGGCGACCTGTCCCGAGGTGATCATCCCCGGCATCGAATGCCCGGCGTGGCCCGCGGCGGGGAGCGCGGCCGCGTTCCACGACTGCAGCCAGCCGGTCATGGTCTGGACCTCGGCCGATTCGGCTTTGATGATCTTGGCCGCGATGGCCTTCACGAACTCGGACGCCGACCGTTCGGAGGCCAGGTTCGCGACCTGGATCGACTGCTGGTGATGCGGGACCATCTGCTGGGAGAACGTGATGTCGGCCTGGCTCGCGCCCGGCGTGCCCTGCGGCGCCGGCGCGGCACCCGTGGCCGTCGAGCAGCCCGCGAGTACCCAGACGAGCAGTCCGAGCAGGGCCATCGGCAGTCGCCGTCGCATTGAGACCTCCGTAGTCATGGGGAACCGGCCCCTCCGCCTTGTGATACGGCTGTGACCTTCCGGCGGTTCAAAAACGGATTAGCCTCGGTGAGCATGACGGATCCGAAGACCGTGGTGACCGGTTTCCTTCAGGCCCTCGAAGAGCTCGACATCGATCGCGCGCTCGGCTTCGTGGCGATCGACATCGTCTACCAGAACGTCCCGCTTCCCCCGGCTCGCGGCCTTGCCGCGGTGGAGAAGCAGCTGCGCACCCTGGCCCGCTACGGCAGCGGGTTCGAGGCGCGCACCCACCACATCGCCGCCGACGGCCCGATCGTGCTCACCGAGCGCACCGACGTCCTGCGGCGCGGTTCGTGGGAGGCCGAGTTCTGGGTGTGCGGCACGTTCGAGGTGCGCGACGGCCGCATCGTGCTGTGGCGCGACTACTTCGACTGGACGACGTTCCTGGCCGCGAGCGCGAAGGGCGCGGGCAAGGCGGCGATCGCCGGGGCGAAGTCGCTCCTCGGGAAGTACCGGACGCGGCAGGTGCGTGGCCGCGACTCGTGAGTGGCGCGAGGCCAGCGCTGTTGTGACTGCTGGTGCTTGCGGGCCATATGTGGCGACCATCGAGTCCGTGAAGGCCTCCTTGAGGGACCCAGAGTCCCTCAAGGAGGCCTTCACGGACCGGCGCCTGACCTGCGGGGTGGCGTGTGGATCGTGAGGCGGTGCGACGCCACACAGGGTGCGGCTCTCGGGGCGCGAGCCGGAGCAGTGGGTAAGCAACTGCGGGTCCCCGAAGGAGTCCTTCGCGGACCGGGCTCGGGATCAACCGCCGCCGCCCAAGTAGAGCCTTAAGGCACGGTCTGACCGTCATCACCACTCACGAGGACGGAAGCGGTCCGGACATGACGCACCGCCGGCGTACGGGCTCCGTCCTCCCCCGACGGGTCCCGTGCACCGGCGGTGCGCCCCCCATTCCCCCGGTTCCCCCCGCTCGCCCTCCCCGGCGAGCGCCAGAAGCCTTGCGGCCGCCGGGGGCGAGACCTGCCCTCCGGCGACGTGAGCGGCGATTGTGTCTTCGCTCACGTCGCCAAAGGTAACTCCGGAAATGCCCGGTTGTACCCGGACTTGAGGTTCATTTAAGGCAGGGAAACCCCAATGGGCTATTAGCGCGGCGCCCCCGCTACATAAATGTCACCGTCGGCCACGGAGACGTCACGGGCGCTGGCCGCCCCGGTCGCCAGAATGCGGGCGGGGTCCCGGAATCCGGTGATCACCTCGACGCGCTGGACCGGTTTCGGTGTGGTGATCACGGTTTCCGGCTTCCAGACGCGCCCATTCCCGAGCAGGAACGTTTCGATGTCCGGCCGTCCGTCCCGCGTTCCGTAAACGCGCCAAGTGCCGCCCTTGAGGGGTTCGATCTCGCGCAATCGGAGTCCGTTCGCGACTTCGCGCACTTCCCACTCCCGGCCGTTCCACGCCCCCGCGAAATCGCGCGGCGAGCCTGCGGCGTCGAACTGGAACCAGGTGACGAACGGTTTGCCGTCGCGCTGCGTGCCGACCTGGAGGATGTAGTCCGGCGACTTGAGTCCGCCCGGGAGTTCGAGCGGGGTTTCGACGACCTTGAGGTACCGCTCCTGTTCGGCGTCGTCGACCTGAGTGCCGAGGTCGTGACCCGCCGCGGAGAAGAAGCGCAGGGTACGGACGTCGAACGACAGATAGTAGACGTTGCGGTGGTAGACGTCGTGCTTGTGCTGTGTCGGCCCACCGCCGGCCAGCGTGTAGACGAACTGGATCCGCCCGGACGACGGCGAATAGCGCAACTGGCCGACGTAGACCTCGTCCATGTGGTCGGCGCGGCCCAGCGAACCGAACGCCCACGGTTTCCCGGTCAGCTGCACCGAGTTCTTCCACGTCTTCCCGTCGTCGCGGGAGACGATGTACTTCATCGGGCGGAAGTCGCTGTTCGCGGTGGGATCGAGTTCGTTCGTCGTCTCCCGGTAGAACAGGAACAGCGTGCCGTCGACGGTCTTGACCGGCATCGGATAGCTCGCCGAGTCCCCCTCGGGGATCTCGGTGTCGGTCCAGGTGCCTTCGAGCGAATGGGCCAGCGGCGCGCGGCTGATCACGGTGCGCGTGTTGTGCATACCGCGGAAGATCAGCAGGTGGCCGTCGCCGGCGAGCAGCATCGTCGGGTAGTTGTGCGGATCGGACTCGCCGTCGGCGATCTTCTTCGGCGCGGTCCAGGCGCCGGTCCGGTGGTCGTAGGCCTGGACGTAGGTGTCGGCCGCCTTGCCGGACCACGAGATGAAGGTCTTGCGCGCGACGGGATCGTGGCCCCCGCCCGCGTTCGGCCGCCGGTCGGTGCGGGACGCGACCGCGCTCGCCGCGATCATCACCTCGAAAGCGGGCTTCCCGGGTGGTCCGGCGGCCGCCGGGGGAACCGGGGTCACGAGACCCGCGGCGAGGAGAGGGACGAGCACGCGAAGTAGTCCGCGCATGAAGACGCCTCCTGAGGTGTGCAGGCGGCGGACCTTGATCCTCTCACGCGAGAACACGGCGAAACCAGCCCTGAAGCCGACGAAAGCAGGGGTCCGAACGGGCTAGCGGTGACGAATCGTTGTCTTGCCGTCTTCCTCATTTCACTTGTTCGGGGGAGTATTCCTCGACCGATCTTGCGAAGAGGGGACTCAGCGTGACCACATCCCGACGTGCTGCCCGGAGAAGGGCCCTGACCGTGGCCGTCGCCTCCGGGCTGGCCGTGAGCGGTGCCGCCGCTCCGGCCGCGCTCGCCGCGCCCAGCGCCGACGCCGTGATCGCCGAGGTCTACGGCGGTGGTGGCAACTCGGGGGCCACGCTGATCAACGATTTCGTGGAACTCGCCAACCGTGGCGCCGCCATCGTGAACCTCGACGGCTTCAGCGTCCAGTACGCGCCCGCGTCGGGGAGCGGCTGGCAGGGCACGCCGCTGACCGGCGGGGTCGCGCCGGGTGCGCGGTACCTGGTCGCGGAGGCGAAGGGCGCGGGCGGCACCGTCGCCCTGCCGACGCCGGACGCCACCGGGACGATCACCCTGTCCGCCACCGCGGGCACCATCGCGCTCGTCCAGGGCACCACCGCGCTGACCTGCAAGACCGCCGCGGACTGCGCCGCCGACACCCGGGTCAAGGACCTCGTCGGATTCGGCTCCGGCGCCGTCATCCGCGAGGGCGCCGCGGCACCCGCGCCGTCCAACACCACGTCCGTCGCCAGGGCGGCGACGCTGGCGGACACCGACGACAACGCCGCCGACTTCACCGCCGGCGCGCCCACCCCGACCAACGGCAAGGGTGAGACGCCGGGTGAGACCGGACCGCCGCCGGTGACCGCCAAGATCCACGACATCCAGGGCAGCACCCGGATCTCGCCGTTCAAGGACCGGAAGGTCGCCGGGGTCACCGGCGTCGTGACCGCGATCCGGAGCTTCGGCTCGGCTCGTGGGTTCTGGATCACCGACACCGCCCCCGACGCCGACCCGCGCACCAGCGAGGGGCTGTTCGTCTTCACCGGCTCGACCACGCCCGCCGTGACCGTCGGTGACGCGGTGACCGCCACCGGAACCGTCCGCGAGTTCTACCCGGACGCCCCCGCGACCTCGCCGTACCAGTCGCTCACCGAGCTGACGAGTGCACAGTGGACGGTCGATTCGAGCGGGAATGCCGTACCCGCGCCGACAGTCGTCACGCCGGACTCGGTCCCGGACACCGTCGCCCCCGCTCCGGGAGGCGACATCGAACCGCTGCCGCTGGAGCCGGCGAAGTACTCGCTGGACTTCTGGGAGGCGCACGAGAGCGAGCCGGTCAGCGTCTCCGACGCGCGGGTCGTCGGCCCGACGTCGTCGTTCAACGAGCTTTACGTGACCACCAAGCCGAAACAGAACCCGAGCGTCCGCGGCGGCGCGGTGTACCTGGACTACGACCGGCTCAACACCGGTGTCCTGAAGGTCGCGTCGCTGATCCCGTTCGCCGAGCAGCCGTTCCCGAAGGTCAACACCGGTGACGTGCTCACCGGCGAGACCGCCGGTCCGGTCGAGTACAGCAACTTCGGCGGCTACACGCTGTTCGCGACGAAGCTCGGTGCCGCGAAGGACAACGGACTCCAGCGGGAGAGCACTCGCGCGCAGCGCGGCGGTGAGCTGTCGGTGGCGACCTACAACGTCGAGAACCTGTCCGCTTTGGACAGTGCGGAGAAGTTCGGCGAGCTGGCCAAGGCCATCGCCACCAACCTGGCGAAGCCGGACATCCTGAACCTGGAAGAGATCCAGGACAACAACGGGCCCGCCAACGACGGCACCGTCGCCGCGGACCAGACGTTGCGGAAGTTCGTCGACGCGATCGTCGCCGCCGGCGGCCCGCGCTACGAGTGGCGTCAGATCGATCCGGAGAACGGCAAGGACGGCGGGCAGCCGGGCGGCAACATCCGCGTCGGCTTCCTGTTCAACCCGGCCCGGGTGTCCTTTGTGGATCGACCCGGCGGCGACGCGGTCACCCCGGTCGGCGTGGTCAAGGAACGCGGCAAGACCCATCTGACCATCTCGCCCGGCCGGGTCGAACCCGCCGACGAGGCGTGGGGGTCCAGCCGCAAGCCGCTGGCCGGCGAGTTCGTCTTCCAGGGCCGCACCGTGTTCGTCATCGCGAACCACTTCAACTCCAAGGGCGGCGACCAGCCGACGCACGGCCGCAACCAGCCGCCGGTGCGGAGTTCCGAAGTGCAGCGGGCCAAGCAGGCGACCGTGCTCCGCGGTTTCATCGACAAGGTGCTCGCGTCGGACAAGAACGCGAACATCATCGTGGCCGGTGACCTGAACGACTACCCGTTCTCGCCCGCGGTACAGACCCTGACCGCCGGTGGCGCCCTGAAGGACCTCATCGCGTCGCTGCCGGAGAACGAGCGGTACAGCTACGTTTTCGAGGGCCAGTCGCAGGTGCTGGACCACATCCTGGCGTCGCGGGCGCCGCGCGGGACCGAGTACGACGTCGTCCACCTGAACGCGGAGTTCGCGAAGCAGGCGAGCGACCACGACCCGCAGGTGCTGCGGTTCCGGCCGAGCACGGGCAACCCGGTCCAGGACACCTTTTATGACCTGACCGACTACCTGGAGAAGGTCTTCGGTCCCTACCTGCCCTGATGGTCTCGTGAGTGGTAATGACGGTTAGAACCGTCATTACCACTCACGAGCGTTTGGCGCGCCAGCCGAGGGAAAGGACGGCCTGGACGAGTTCCTGGTAGCTCGGCTTGACCTCTTCCAGGTACCGCTCCAGGTAACCGGCCCGCGCGGTCGGCACCGGCTGCGGTTCCTCGTCGTCCGGCAGCCAGGAGAGGCCTTCGACGTTGTGCTGGGCCATCTTCCACCAGCGCGTGCACCGGTCGATCGCCCGCTGCTCGCGTTCGGCGGCGTCCGCGACGGCCTGATGCGCTTCGGCGAGCCGGGCCTCCAGCTCGTCCGCGCGGCCGATCTCCCAGTTGCGGAGGTTCTCCGCCGAAGCGCGCGCGAGGCCGACGATCTCCTTGTACCGCATCGCCGCGGTGATGCCGTCATCCATCGAGAAGCCCTTCCGGACGCTGGAACGGGATGATCACCTCGGGGGCGCCGTGGGTGGTGCGGTCGAAGAACAGCGCGCGACCCGGTCGCGGCGACCAGTGCACGACCTGCCCGGCGGCGAACGGCGACAGTTCGTTGCCCTGGACGTCCAGCGCCGCCCAGGTGCCGATGTCGTCGGTGCCCGCGAACCCGAGGGTGTCCTTGAGCCGCGCGATACTGCGCCACCAGCCGATGGTGTGGACGCCGTGCGTCGGCCCTTGCTTCAGCAGGACCCGTAGCTGGTCCAAGCCGCTCTTCAGCTGTCCGGGCGCCTTGGCCTCCAGCGCGGGGATCGAGGCATCGACGCCGTACAGCAGCAGCACTTTAGCAGTGTCCAAAGAGGACAAATTCTCCGCGATATCGATTACCCGGCCGGGCAGATCGTCGACCAGTGAGGCGTGGTGGCCGTCCGCTTGGAGCCGTTCGACCAGCTCCGTCACCGCCGGGACGGACGCCTCGATCGGGCAGCTGAGCACGAACTCCACCGACCCGTGCGGATGCTGACGGGCCAGTGAGCGCGCGGCGGAGTCCATGATGGACAGTGCCTCCGCCGTGGCGGCGCCCAGGACCGCGACGTTCCGGCCCGGCGCCTTCGGCAGGTCGACCCCGCAGGCGGCCTCGTCGACGTCGATGGACTGACCCAGCAGGGCCCGCGGCTTCTTCGTCGGCTTGAGATCGTTGAACGCCGGGAACCGTTCCAGGACGGGGGAATGCGCGCCGTCGAACAGCCGGGGCCGCTTGAACGACTCCGAGTACCGTTCCCACAGCCGGTGCTGCAGCTTGACGAAGACGTCCTTGCTGCTCGCGTCCGGCACATGGGCGAGCTGGTTCCCGTGCGCGACACCGGAATCGTGGTTGATCACCGCATGCCACTTCGGTGCCGAAACCGCCGCGTTGTTGGTCTCGGACAGCACCCGCCGCGCCTTCGGCATCGCGATCCGCAGCGTGCACTGCTCGAACACCGCCGGTTTGCCCCAGAACGCCTCGATCCCGGCGACGTCCTGGCTCGCCAGCACCAGGTGGATGCCCTGCGACCGGCCTCGCCGCGCGATGTCCTCCAGCAGCTGGGTCGCGGTCGCCGTCACCCCGTCGCGGCCGGCGAACAGGTACTGGAACTCGTCGATCACCGCCACGATCCGCGGCCAGTGCCCGCCGGGGTCCTGCTCGCGCAGGTCCGCGAGATTGGTGACCTCGTGCTGTTTCGCCGCCGCCGAACGACGGCGCAGCTCGTCGGCGAGGAACCGCAGCAGCGCCAGGCCGAACTCGCGGTCGGTGTTGACGTTGACGCCGATGAGCTTGGCGTGCGGCAGCCAGCTGGCGTCCCGCCGCCCCGGCGCGAGCCCGGCGAACGACACGCCTTCCTTGAAGTCCAGCAGATACAGCGCGAGTTCGTCCGGCGAGTACCGCGCCGCGAGGCTGCCGAGCAGCGAGTACAGGAAGTTCGTCTTCCCCGAACCGCTCGGCCCGCCGATGAGCGCGTGCGGGCTGGCGTCGCCGATGACGACCTCCACCGCCTCGCCCTCGTAGAACCCGACCGGCGCCCGCAGTTCCCGTGCCGAACTCTCCTTGCCCAGCTCGGTGGGCAGGAGGTCGGCGAACGAACGGGGCCCGCCCTGTTTGGCGATCAGCGCCTCGGCGATCCGCCCGGCGGCCCGGATGACCTGCGCGGACGGCATCGGCGGATCGAGGTCGACGACCAGGTCCGGACCGGTCATGCTGCTGACCGCGCGACGGTCGTCGAGGAGGCTCAAGGTCTCCACCGACGTCGACAGCGTGGTCGGCACGTCGACGAGGATCAGGCAGATCCCGGCCGCGAGCGCCCCGCTGGCGACGCGTTTCAGTTCGCGGGCGCGCTCCGGTTCGAGGGTCTCCCCGTTGCCGTAGAGCACCGCGACACGGAACGGTTCGACGCGCTGGCCGCTCGCCTGCCGGAGCTCCCGCAGCGAGGTGTGGCCCGCCTGCATCCCGGTCGCGTGGATACGGCGGATGTGCCCGGCGAGCTCGTCGAGGAGGTCTTCGAGCCGTCCCGGGTCGTACAGGGTGAGCGCGCTCGTGCGGCTCAGCGGGTAGAGGTCCGGCAGGATCGCGGTCAGCTGCCCGACGTCCCACAGGTGGACGCGCACCGCGCCGGGCTCGAACGTGCTCAGCACGCGCATCAGCAGGTTCTGCACGATGCCGTCCACCGCGGCCCGGGTCTTCGGTGCCGAGGTGATGGACAGATGCGACTCGTCGAGCAGGGGGATGGCGACGTCGAACGTGCGCGGGATGTCGCGGCCCGGCACGGTCGCCGAACCGACGCGCCACAGCCCCGGCGCGCTGATGCCGGGATTCCCGCCGACGCGGCCGAGCCAGTTGCCCGGCTGCTGCCCGGCGGGGCCCGGCGCGTTGTGCGCGACCAGGTCGCGCAGCGCGTCCGGCCCCGCTTCCCAGTCCGCGTAGAACTGGCCCCGCACGGTGCCGAGCATGCCGAACACCTCGGTCGCGGCGGGATGCCGCGACCATTCGGCGTGCTGATCGGCGGTGGAGTTGTTCATCCCCACCCGGACTATCTGCCGTTCCAGTTCCAGCTTGGCCAGTTCCGCCTCGGCGGCCTGGCGGGCGCCGTCGGCGGCCCCGAGGACGAGCCCGATCTGGTGCCGGACCCGCTCCAGCGCCGTGGCGACGCGATTGCGCTGTTCACTCGCTTTGCTGCCCATACCGGCTCGCCGATCTCAGAGGCGTGATTGGTAACCGCTGACCAGGTCGTCAGCGGCGGAAAGGCGCGTCAGGAGGTTTTCTATTCCCTCGTCGGCCTGCGCCAGCTGCGACGGCACCCAAGGCACGGCCTGGGCCTGTGGATCCACGATGGCTCGGCGGGCCTCTTCGAGCAGGCTTCTGGCCCGCTCGGCATGAGTGCGCCCGTCGGCGAGGCCGGTTTGGACGGCCGTCAGCAGCTGGTGCAGTTCTTCGAGGTACATGCTCAGAGGCGGGTGGAGTACGACTCGGCGGACGAGATGCCCGCCTGGATGGTGCTCTGCATGCCGGTGATGCCCTGCAGGGCTTCGGCGAGAAGCCCGTGAGCCTGGCTCACCTCGTGCTGGGTGCTGCCCTGCGTGGCCTGGGACAGCGAAAGCTGGGCTTCTTCAAGAGATTGCGCTGCCTGCTGAAGTGCGGCGATACCCGCGGATGCTTTTTCGTTCGCGAGCGCGATACCAGCGCGGATCTCTTCGACTCCGGCCATTTTGGCGGACTCCTTGGGACGTCGGGGGCTGGAACGACCACCATTAAACTTAGCGTGATCAACTGACTCTGTTAAGTGAAGGTCCTGCTAAGTAATCAACAAGGCCCCGGACGTCGGAACGTCCGGGGCCTTGCTGACGGCGGAGGATACAGGATTCGAACCTGCGAGGGCGTGAACCCAACACGCTTTCCAAGCGTGCGCCTTAGGCCGCTCGGCCAATCCTCCGTGGGGAACTTTACCGGATGCCTTCTCGCCCCTTCGAAGGCGGGTCTGACCTGCGTTTCCGGCTTGGCCGTCTCAAGCCCGCGATGACGCGAGGACGTCGGCGACGACGCAGGTGATGTTGTCCGGTCCGCCGCCCTCGTTGGCCAGGTGGATCAGTCTCGGCACGGTCTCGGCGGGATCTTGGAAGGCGCCCAGGACGTCCTTGATAACGGTTTCGACAACCGTTGCCGTTAACCCGTCCGAGCACAGCAGGAGACGGTCTCCGGGGGCCGCGTCGAAGGTCCAGATGTCCGCTTCGCCGCTGCCGGTGCTCAGGAGTGCCTTCATGAGCAGTGAGCCGCGAGGGTGCCCTTCGGCCTCCGACGCGTCGATGCGCCCGTCGTCCACGAGCGCCTGCACGAGGGTGTGGTCGCGGGTGATCTTGTGCAGTGTCCCGTCGCGCAGGAGATACCCACGGGAGTCGCCGATATGCGCGGCCGCGAACTGCGCGCCGTCGAACAGCAGGGCGGTCAGGGTGGTGCCCATGCCGTGCGTCTCCGGTTCGCGTTCGGCCGTCGCGACCAGCCGGTCGCCGATCGCGCGGACGCCACCGGACAGGACCTCGATCAGGTCGACCTCCGCGAGGTCGAACGAGCGGAGGTCCGCGTCGAGCCGGGACAGGACGCCGACCGCTTCGGCGCTCGCCACTTCGCCGTGCGGCTGGCCGCCGATGCCGTCGGCGACCGCGAGCAGCCTGGGGCTGGCGTAGACCGAGTCCTGGTTGACCTGACGGCGCCGCCCGACGTCCGAGCCGGCCGCGTACCGAAGGGTGTACGTCATAGCACCCAGTAAAGCAGCTGTGTACTGAGTTCACAAACGTGAGGCTGGAATGCTCAGCTGTCGGTTACGATGCGCCGATGGAGGAGCAAGCCACCGTCAGCGCGGCGGACATCGCCCGCGTCGCCGGCGTCGGCCGCGCCGCGGTGAGCAACTGGCGTCGACGGTACGGCGATTTTCCGCCGCCCGTCGGCGGGACCGCGTCGAGCCCCCTCTTCGCGTTGTCCGACGTCGAAAACTGGCTGCGTGAGCGCGGGAAGCCGTTCGAGGTCCCGCTCGGTGAGCGCGTCTGGCAGCGGTTGCGGAACCTCGGTGACGACCTGTCGTTGAGCCTGCGCGTCGGCAGGATGGGCTCGTTCCTGTCCCGGCGGGGGTCCGAGGAGTGGGAACTCTCGCCGCGCTACGACGATCCGGAGCTGTTCGAACTGCTGGACCGCTTCGCCGAGGAGCAGGGAGCGCGGGAGGCCTTCGAGTTCCTGTGCGCCCGCTACGTCGAGGCGCACTCCCGTCAGTTGTCCGTGACCGCGGAACCGGTGGTCGCGCTGATGTCCCGGCTCATCGGTCCCCGTCCCGGCGTCGTACTCGATCCCGCGTGCGGACTGGGGACGCTCCTGCTCGCCTCCGGCGGCGCCCGGCTGCTCGGCCAGGTCGACGACCCGTCGATCTCGTGCATCGCCGCGCACCGGCTGCTGCTCGCGGGCGCGGACATGGAGATGTACGGCGCGCACGCGCTGACGATGGACTCCTACGAGGGACTTCTCGCGGACGCCGTCGTCTGCGATCCGCCGTTCAACGAACGGGAATGGGGTTACGACGAACTCGTCGGCGACCCGCGCTGGGAGTACGGCCAGCCGCCGCGCGGCGAACCGGAACTGGCGTGGGTGCAGCATTGTCTCGCGCATGTGAAACCCGGCGGACTGGTCGCGATCCGCATGCCGCTGGCCGCCGCCGGCCGCCGGACGGGCCGCCGGATCCGCGGGAACCTGTTGCGCGCCGGTGCCTTGCGCGCGGTGGTGACGGTCGCCGGCGCGGATCTCTGGCTGCTGAGGCGGCCGGAGCCGGGCGAGCGCCCGCCGTCCCGGCTGCTGCTGCTCGCCGAACCCGATCCGTCCACTGTGGATGGACTGTGGCGCGAGCATCTGCGCGGGGCGGAGGTGCCGGGCGCGGTCCGGATCATCGACCTGCTCGACGAGGAGATCGACCTCTCCCCGGCCAGGCATCAGGCGCGGGACGAACACGCGGGCGAGGCATTCCTCGAAGTGCGACGGCATTTCGAGGCGATCCGGCCGGAACCGCCGTCGCTGGCGGTCTCCGACGAGAAGCCCGCGTTCACCACGATCGGCGAGCTGATGAAGGCCGGTGTGCTCAGTGTGCCGGACTCGGTGGAGGCGGGAGACGTCATCGCCTCGCCCGCCGTGCCCGCCTATGTCCACAGTGGACCTTCGGTCGGCGTCGATCCGTCTGTGTCCAGGTATCGCACCGACCCCGAACGGCTGGACGCGGCGTTCCTGGCGGGCTGCCTGCGCGCGGCCGGGCAGATCGCGCCGACGTCGTCGACCAGGATCGACCTCAAGCGCACCCGCGTCCCCCGCCTCCCGATCGAGACGCAGCGTGCCCACGGGGAGGCGTTCACCCGGCTCGCGGCCTTCGAGGACGCCTTGCGAGAGGCGGCGGAATCGGGCCTGGAGCTGGTGAGACTAGGCTTGGCCGGACTCACCGAAGGACAGTTGATCCCGGAGAATTAGGTGCTGATAGCGGACCGCTACGAACTCGACGAGCTGCCGCTCGGCCGGGGTGGGATGGGCGCGGTCTACGCGGGCCACGACCGGCATCTCGGCCGCCGCGTGGCGGTGAAGTTCCTCGGACTCCCCGGCGGTCCGGACGCGGAACTCGAACAGCGGTTCATCCGGGAAGCGCGGATCCTCGCCACGCTGGAACACATGGGTGCGCCGACGTTGTACGACTTCGGGACCTATGACGAGCGGTTGTACCAGGTCATGCAGTTCATCGAGGGCGTGACCGTGGCCGATCTCGCCGCCGAGCACGGGCCGCTGCCGGTGCCGTGGGCGGCCGCGATCGCCGCGCAGGCGTGCGCCGTCCTCTCCGCCGCGCACGCGCTTTCGATCTGCCACCGCGATCTCAAGCCCACCAACCTGATGCTGTGCCCCGACGGCAGTGTGAAGGTGCTCGACTTCGGGCTCGCGATGCTGCGCGAGACCGACGTCGCCCAGTTCACCCGCGCCGGGCAGATCCTGGGCACGCCCGCGTACATGGCGCCGGAGCAGATCCAGCGCGGGGTCGCGGGACCGCGCAGCGATCTGTACGCGCTGGGCTGTGTACTGCACGAGATGCTGACCGGCAGGCAGTTGTTCACCGGGCCGACGGCGTACGCGGTGTTCGAGAAGCAGGTCAAGGAGAGTCCGGCCGAAGTGGACGGAGTCCCGGGTGGACTGAACGTCCTGCTCGCGGATCTGCTGGAGAAGGATCCGGAACGGCGTCCCGCGGACGCGAACGAGCTGTTCGCGCGGCTGGACGTGTTCGCGCGGGAACTGCCGCCCCTGCCCGGCTATCTGGACGAAAGCGCCAATCCGGGCCGGATGTACGCGCGAGTCGTCGGCCGCGTGCACTGATTCCCGCAGGTCAGCGACCCCGAGACGTGATCGTGACCTGGCGATCAACAACCCCTGACGGGTGAGTTCCGTCTTTACCCATGTCAGACGGACTACGGACAATCGGGGGTAAAGGTCGTGAAGAGGTTCCTGGTGGGGGTGACCGCACTGGCCACGGCGCTGGTGCTGACCGCGTGTTCCGGCGGGGGCAGCGCGCCCGGTGGCGGCGCCGTCGCGCAGGGCGACCCGGCGGCCGGCACCACGGCGCCGACGACATCCTTGTCGCCCAGCTCGTCATCCCCGAAGCCGACGCCGACGTCGAGCAGCAGTCCCACGCCGACGTCGTCGAAGCCCAAGCCGACGCCCAAGCCCACGCCGAAACCGGCGGCCAAGCCGGTCGCGAACCCGGCCGACGTTCCGTGCAAGGCCGCGCTGGCCTCGCCCGGGGTGAGCGCCTGCGTGGACCTCTCCGCGCTGAAGACTTGGCTGCTGCAGGACGGCAAGGTCATCTACGGCCCGGTCAAGCAGCTGCCCGGCAAGAAGGGGCACGCGACGCCGACCGGTGTCTTCCACGTTTCGGCCAAGGTCAAGAACTACCACTCGAAGGCCTTCGACGCGCCGATGCCGAACTCGGTGTTCTTCCTGCCCGGTATCGCGTTCCACACCGGCAGCCTCTCGGTGTACTCGCACGGCTGCATCCACCTGTCCGCCGCGGCTTCGCAGAAGTACTTCACGACTCTGCAGAGTGGCGACGTGGTGCAGGTCGTGGCCTGATGGTTGCGGTTCGGTTGCTTTGAGATAAATGAAAGCTCCTGGCGGCAATAACCTTCCCCGCCCCGGCGACGTGCCATGACACGCCGGAAATGGGGAAGTGCCGATGTTCAGGAGCCGGGTACTCACTCGCGCGTTCGTCGCGCTGTCGGTTTCAATCCTGCTTCTCCCGGGATGGGTGGGCGCTCCGGAAGCGACCGGAGCGCCCACTCTGCCGTCCGGATTCGTTCTCCGTGATCAGCCGAGCGGCCAGGCCGCGTTCGATCTGACCGATTTCGCTTACCTGCCGGACGGTTCCGTGCTCAGCACGGGCAAGAGCGGCAAGGTCGCGTGGGTTCCCCCGACCGGCCCGTCACGGACGATCGCGGCGCTTCCCGTGCACGACAAGGGCGACCTCGGCCTCGTCGGCCTCGCCGTCGCACCGGATTTCGGGACGTCGCGCCAGATCTACCTCGCGCGGTCGTTCGACACCGGCGTCGGTGCGTTCACCATGCGCGTCGCGCGCTGGACGGTCACCGGAACGGACACCCCCACCGGGCTCACGAACGAGCGAGTGCTCGTCGACCTTCCCGGTTTTCACGACGTCCACGGCATCACGGGGCTCATCGCGGCCGACGACGGTACTTTGTGGATCTCCATCGGCGACGCCGCCGACTTCACCAGAATGGACCCGGGCGCGCTGCGCGCCCTCGACCTCGATCAGCTCTACGGCAAGATCCTGCACGTCACGGCGGACGGCGCCGGCGTCCCCGGCAATCCGTACTTCTCCGCCGCGGCCCCGAACGCCAACCGCTCCAAGGTCTTCTCCAGCGGGTACCGCAGTCCGTTCCGGTTCTCCCTCGACCCGCGGCTCGGCCTGCCCGTCGTGGGCGACGTCGGCTGGAACACCTGGGAAGAGGTGGACGTCGTGCGGCCGGGCGCGAACCACGCCTGGCCCTGCTGGGAGGCGAACGCCCCGACACCCGGGTACTCCGGTCTGCCCGGCTGCGCCGGGGTGGTCAACACCCCGCCGATCACCGCGTACCACCACGGTTCCGGGACCGACGAAGGCAACAGCGTCACCGCGGGGATCGTCTACAGTGGATCGTCCTATCCGGACGAATACCGGGGCGCGTTCTTCTTCGGCGACTATGTCACGCAGAAGATCTGGACGATGACGTACGACAGCCAGGGCAGGCTGGTGCAGGCGCCGCAACGGCCGCCGAAGTTCACCGGCGCCGGTGGCCCGGTCAAGTTCGCGGCCGCGGCCAACGGCGACATCGTGTACGCCGACATCTACAGCGGTCTCCTGCGACGGCTCAGCTATCCGGGGACGAACGCCGAACCGGTCGCGGTGGCGACGTCGAGCACCGAGCCGTCGACGAGGACGGTGACCTTCGACGGCGCCGGTTCCTACGACTTCGACGGCGATCCGCTCACCTACCACTGGGATTTCGGGGACGGCACGAGCCAGACCGGCGTCCGGGTGAGCCACGCCTACGCCGCCGGTGTGGGAACGGTGACCGCGCGGCTGACCGTCACCGACCGCCTCGGCGCCACGGGCGGCACGGACGTCGTCGTGGTGCCGTCGAATCACTCACCGGAGCTGGGCATGACGGATCTCGGCGCGTACACCTTCGCGGTCGGGGAACCGGTCGTCGTCGGCGCGACGGCCACCGACGCCGAGGACGGCGCCCTGCCGGTCACCTGGACCACGCTGATCCGGCACTGTCCGGAGGAGGCGACCTGCCACGCGCATCCCGGCACGTCCGGCACCGGCCCGTCGTTCTCCATGCCGTTCACCGACCACCAGGATTCCCGGGTCGAGATCACCGCGACGGTGACCGACAGTGCCGGGGTGCGGGCGAGCAGGACTTACGTGGCGAGGCCGCGTGAACATCTGCTGACGCTCACCAGCAACGTTCCCGCGGCGTTGGGCATCCCGGCCGAGGGCGGGGTCGGCACCGCGATGGTCACCGAGGGCGCGACGTTCGAGGTCGACGCGGCGGAGGTCGCCGCGGACGGGGTCTCGACGTTCGCCACCTGGTCCGACGGCAGGACCTCGCGCACGGTCACCATCACCGTTCCGGCGCACGACGTCACGCTGACCGCGACCTACCTGACCCCGATCGACAAGCGCTATCAGGCGGAACCGGCGCTGCGGCAACGTCTCGGCGCGCCGACCGGGCCCGAGGTCGCCGACGGCACCGTGCGCTACCGGACGTACACGGGCTGCAGGCTCTACTGGAGCGCCGAGACCGGGGTGAAGCAGATCGAGGGCCAGATCCTGGCGAAGTACCTCGCGCTGGGCGGGCACCGGAAGTTCGGGCCGCCCGCGACCGACGAGACGGCCACCCCGGACGGCGTCGGCCGGTTCAACCACTTCCCGAACTGGCCGGGGACGATGCAGTCGTCGATCTACTGGACGCCGTCGACCGGCGCGCATCCGGTGTACGGGCGGATCCGGGTGAAGTGGGTGGCGCTGGGCGCGGAGGCCGGGCCGCTGGGCTACCCGGTGACGGACGAACTCGGCACCCCCGACGGGATCGGCCGGTTCAACCACTTCAGCAAGAACGCGTCGATCTACTACACGGTGCAGACCGACGCGCGCGCGATCTGGGGCCGGATCCGCGTCCGGTGGGAGGCGCTCGGCTGGGAGACGGGGCCGCTCGGGTACCCGTCGACCGACGAGTCGGCGACCCCGGACGGCGTCGGCCGGTACAACCACTTCACGAAGGCGGGCTCCGTCTACTGGACGATGGCCACCGACGCGCACGCCGTCTACGGCGCGATCCGGCAGCGCTGGGCCGCGCTCGGCTGGGAACGCTCGTACCTGCGGTATCCGGCGACGGACGAGTTCACCATCCAGATCGGACGGCAGAGCAGCTTCCAGAGCGGCTACGTCACCTGGAACCGGACCACGGGGCAGGTGATCGACCGGCGCTGGTGATCACAGTTCCATAAAGGCACTCGAAAGTGTGAAATGCCCACGTAGACCCCGTCGATGAGACGTTCGACTGGGGAAAGGGGCCCTCTGCATGCCTTCGAGAATCCGTGCGCTCTGTCACGCCTTCGTGACGTTGCTGATAGTGACCTTGCTGGTGCCGTTGACGTCCACATCGGCGTCCGCGGCACCTGTGCTGCCACCCGGCTTCCTCCTTCGTGACCAGCCGAGCGGCCAGGCCGTCCGGGATCTGACCGACTTCGCCTACCTGCCCGACGGCTCGATCCTGACCACCGGCAAGGGCGGCAAGGTCAACTGGGTGTCCACCACCGGCCAGATCCAGACCATCGCCAACCTGCCCGTCCGCAGCACCGGCGACCTCGGTCTGGTCGGGATCGCCATCGCGCCCGACTTCGCCACCTCCCGCACGATCTACACCGCCCGCGCGGTCGACATCGCGGGCGGCGGTTTCGCCATGCGCGGCTCGCGCTGGACGGTCTCCGGCACCACGCAGCCGACCGGGCTGACCGCGGAGAAGGTTCTCGTCGAGGGCGTCGGCAACACCGACATCCACGGCATCACCGGTGTCGTGGCCGCTCCCGACGGCACGGTGTGGTTCTCGACCGGCGACAGCTCCCGCTTCCAGGGTGCCGCCGACCCGTACGCGCTCAACGTGCGTGACCTCGACAAGATCTTCGGCAAGATCTTCCACGTGACCGCGGACGGCGCCGGCGTGCCGGACAACCCGTACTACAGTGCCGCGAACCCGAACTCCCTGCGCTCGAAGGTGTTCGCGAGCGGCTTCCGCAGCCCGTTCCGGTTCACCCTCGACGCGGCCACCGGTCTCCCGGTGGTCGGCGACGTCGGTTGGGGCACCTGGGAAGAGCTCAACTTCGTCCAGAAGGGCGCGGACCACGGCTGGCCCTGTTTCGAGGGCAACCAGCCCGCCGACGGTTTCTCCACGATGGCGCAGTGCGCTTCGGCGGTGAACACCCCGCCGATGCTGGCGGTCCGTCACGGTGAAGGCATCGACAACGGCAACAGCATCACCGCCGGCATTGTCTACAATGGAGAGTCGTACCCGGAGGAGTACCGGGGCGCGTACTTCTTCGGCGACTACGCCACGGAGAAGCTGTGGACCGTCAAGTACGACACCCAGGGCCGGATCGTCCGCCCGCAGGAGACGCCGCCGAAGTTCACCGGCATCGGCGGTCCGGTCAAGTTCGCGGCCGCGGCCAACGGTGACATCGTCTTCGCCGACCTCAACAGCGGTCTGCTGCGACGGCTCAGCTACACCACCGGGAACAAGGAGCCGGTCGCGGTGGCCACCTCGGAGACGAACGCCGAGACCCGCACGGTTTCGTTCGACGGCACCGCTTCGTACGACTTCGACAACGACCCGCTGACCTACGAATGGGACTTCGGCGACGGCAAGACCGGCACCGGGGCGAAGGTCAGCCACACCTACCCGGAGGGCGTCGAGAAGTTCACCGCCAAACTGACGGTGAAGGACGGGCTGCAGGCGTCCGGGAGCACGGAAATCGCCGTGGCTCCTGGGAACCACTCGCCGAAGCTGACCTTGACCGACCCCGGTGACCGGCTGTTCGCGGTCGGCGAGGAGGTCAAGGTCGGTGCGACGGTCACCGACGCCGAGGACGGCGCCTTGCCGGTCACCTGGACCACGTTGATCCGGCACTGCCCGGAGAACGCGGTCTGCCACGCGCATCCGGACCACGGAGCCACCGGCCCCGAGTTCACCATGCCGTTCACCGACCACACGGACTCCACCCTGGAGTTCACCGCGTCGGCGACCGACAGCGCCGGTGTCACGGTGTCGAAGACCTACATCGCGAAGCCGCGCGAGCACCGGCTCACGCTGACCAGCAACGTCGCCGCGGCGCTCGGCATCACGCCGGAAGGCGGCGCCGCCTCGGCGATGGTGGTCGAGGGCGCGGTCATCGAGATCCAGGCGGCGCAGGTCGCTTCGGACGGTTCGTCGACCTTCACCGGCTGGTCCAACGGGGCCACCGACCGGCTGACCAAGATCACCGTGGGCACCACCGACCAGACGATCACGGCGAACTACATCACTCCGATCGACAAGCGCTACCGAGACGAACCCGCGCTGGCGCAACGACTCGGCGCGCCGACCGCGCCCGAGGCGGTCGACGGCACGGTCCGCTTCCGCACCTACGAACGCGGACGGCTGTACTGGTCGAAGGAAACGGGCGTCAAGCAGATCGAGGGCGAGATCCTCAAGAAGTACCTCGCCGTCGGCGGCCACAAGGAGTTCGGCCCGCCCGCGACCGACGAGCTGACCACGCCGGACACCACGGGCCGCTACAACGACTTCCCGCTGTGGCCCGGCAAGATGCAGTCGTCGATCTACTACACGGTGAACACGGGCGCGCATCCGGTGTTCGGCCGGATCCGGGTGAAGTGGAAGGCGCTGGGCGCGGAGGCCGGTGAGCTCGGCTACCCGACCACGGACGAGAGCATCACGCCGGACAAGGCCGGGCGGTACAACCACTTCAGCAAGAACGCGTCGATCTACTACACGGTGCAGACCGACGCCAAGGCGATCTGGGGCCGGATCCGTGCCAGGTGGGAAGCGCTCGGCTGGGAGGCGGGGCCCATGGGGTACCCGACCATGGAAGAGGCGACGACGCCGGACGGGATCGGCCGGTACGTCCACTTCACCAAGGCCGGCTCGATCTACTGGACGATGCAGACCGACGCGCACGGGGTCTGGGGTGCCATCCGCCAGCGCTGGGAGGCGCTCAAGTGGGAGGCCGGGTACCTGAGGTATCCGACGACCGACGAGTTCGCGGTCACCGGTGGACGGCAGAACAACTTCCAGGGCGGTTACGTCTTCTGGAACGCGTCCAACGGTGCGGTGACCGACCGCGGCTGGTAACCGGCACCTACCCGAAGGCCCCTTTTCCCCGGCTCAGCCCGGGGGAGGGGGCCTTCGGCCTTTTCGCGACTCGCGTTTCGTCCTCTGGATGCGGTACTTGCGCGCGCAAGTACCGCATCCAGAGGACGAAACGCGGGCGTCGGGGGCGCGAGTGGTCAGCGCAGGTCGGCCGGGGAGGTGCCCGCCGAGGTGAGCGGAAGGCCGAGCGCGACCCGTTCGGTGAGCCAGCCGCTCGGCCGGTAGCGCTGGTCACCGGTGCTCGCGACGAGTCCGCGCAGGACCCGCAGGATGAGTTCCGCGCCCGCCTCCTGGCCCCAGGTCAGCGGTCCGCGCGGGTAGCCGAGACCGAGCCGGACGGCGGTGTCGATGTCCTCCGGCGTCGCGAGCCGTTGTCCGGCGATGAAACAGGCGGTGTTGACGATCGACGCCAGCAGCCGCTGCGCGATAGGCGCGGGGCCGTCGCGGACGACGGTCACCGGCAGCCCGGTCGCGGCGAGCGCGCCCCACGCGGTGCGGCCGGCGGCCGGGTCGAGCGCGGGGTGGACGGACAGCGTCAGCCGTTTCCCGTAGCCGCCCAGAGGATCGACCCCGACCACCCGCTCAGCCGGAAGTCCCGCGGCCAACGCGGCGTCCACAGTGGACGAACCGATCGGGCTGACGATCAGGACGGTGTCCGGATAGGCCGTGTGGACGACCTGTATCCCCGCCGACGACAGGAGCGTGCCGAGACGTTCGTCCTCGACCCACACCGGCGTGGTGGGTGCTTCCGGCGCCTCCGGCTCCGGCTCGGTCTCCTGCGCGCCGTCGACGTAGCGGTAGAAGCCCTCGCCGTTCTTGCGCCCGAACAGCCCGGCGGCGACGCGAGGGCGCGTCAGCCACGACGGCCGCAGCCTCGGCTCGCCGTGGAACCCGCTCCAGATGCTTTCCAGCACCGCGTGCGAGACGTCGAGGCCGGTGAGGTCGAGCAGTTCGAACGGGCCGAGTTTCAGGCCGAGCACGTCCCGCGCGACGCGGTCCACTTCGGCCGGGCTCGCGATCCCTTCGGCGAGGATCTGTAGGGCCTCGGTGCCCAGTCCGCGGCCGGCGTGGTTGACCAGGAAGCCAGGGGCGTCGCGGGCGAGGACGGGTTCGTGCCCCCAGCCGCGGACGAGTTCGGTCATCGCGGGCGGCAGCCACGCGGCGGTCCGCGCGCCGGGCACGATCTCGACCAGCCGCATCAACGGGACCGGGTTGAAGAAGTGGAGCCCGAGCAGCCTGCCGGGATCGGTCAGCGCGGCGGCGATCTCGGTGACCGAAAGCGAACTGGTGTTGGTGGCGAACACGGTGTCCGGGCCGCAGACGCGTTCCAGCCCGGCGAACAGCGTGCGTTTGATCTCCAGATCCTCGCGGACCGCTTCGACGACGAGGTCGACGCCGTCGGCGGGGGCCAGCGGATCGGCGACCGCGATCAGCCGCTCCTTCGCGGACGCGGCGGCGTCCTCGGTGATCTTGCCCTTCGAGGCGAGTTTCCCGAGCATCGCGCCGACGTGGTCGATGGCCTTCTCGACGGCTTCGGGCTGGGCGTCGGCGAGCTCGACTTCGAGCCCCGCCGTCACGGCGAGCTGGACGATGCCCCGGCCCATCACCCCGGTTCCGATGACCCGGATCCTGCCGACCTGCTCCGCCCACTTCTCCACCGCGAGCCGCCTTTCCCTCGATGTCGTCCCCGGCGTGACGTTAGCCGCCATGGGGGTATCTCGCCCGGAAGGGTGATCCGTGCCCCACTCGGCGTAAGGCCACCGAGCCGGCGCGGTCTCCTCCGCGAAAACCGAGTGTTCCGCGCACCACGCCCGAAGGGAAACCTCCCATGACCACCGTCCCCGCCGCCGCGACCGTCCGGACCACGCCGTTGCTTCTCGTCGCCGTGCTCTTCGGCGCCGTCGCCGCCTTCTTCGCGAGCCAGGCGTTGTGGCCGCTCACCGTCTTGGCCGTCGTGGTCGCCTCAGCGGTTCTTGCGGGCGGGGTGTGGCTGACCGGCCGGAAGACCAGCCGCAACCTCTGAGGACGTTTTCCCGCCCGGCCCTAAGATCGCCCTGTGATGGCGAAGCGCTTGACGCGGGAGGAAAGCCGCGAGCAGACCAGGCAGCGCCTGATCGCGGCGGCCGCGGAGCTGTTCGCCGAACGCGGGGTCAACGGCACGTCGGTCGAGCAGATCGCGGAACGGGCCGGGTTCACGCGCGGTGCCTTCTACGGCAACTTCGACGGCAAGCACGAGCTGGTCGTCGAGCTGCTGCGCCGCCGGACCCAGCGCGAGGCCGAGGAGGTGGCCGCGCTGGCTGAGGGCGTCGGCTCGTTCGCCGAGATGATGGACCGGCTGCGCGCGTGGAACGTCGAACGCGCCGAACATCTCGAAGGCTGGCTGATCCTGCGCACCGAGCTGGCCCTTTACGCCCTGCGCAATCCCGGGGCGCGGCCGCTCGTCGGCGAAGGCGAGAAGTCGACAAGGGCACTGCTGGAGACCTCGGTCAAGATCGAACTCGCCGCCCGCGGCGCGGAACCGCCCGCCGCCCCGGCCTTCCTCGCGCTGATCCTGCACGCGCTCGAGGACGGTCTCCTGCTGCAGCGCTTCCTCAGTCCCGAGGGGACCGGCGACGAGGACGTGGTGGACGCCGTCCAGTTGCTGATGCGGTCGTGGACCGCGCTCAGCCGGTCATCCTGATCCCGGTGAACTCCGCCATCTGACGGATCCCGTGCGCGAAGAAGGCGTCCGAAGGGTCGACGGAGCCGACGTACTGGCCGAACAGCTCGAAGTTGATCATCCCGAACAGCTGGGTCCAGGCCATGATCAGCCGGGACGTCGTCTCCGGGGCCAGGTTGATGCTGAGGATCTCTGTGACGGCGTCGAGCTGGTGCAGTAGCTCGACGGGCATCTCGCCGACCTCGGTCTCGACATGCAGATTCGCGTCGCGCAGGACCGCGACGAGGGCGAAGGCGACCCGGCCCGCCGGCGCGATGGTGTCCTGCGGGGCCTGGTAGCCGGGGATCGGGGAACCGTAGATCAGCGCGTACTCGTGCGGGTGCGCCTTCGCCCAGGCACGGACCGCGTGCCAGATCGACGTCCACCGTTCCAGCGAGGTCTTCTCGGGGTCGTCGGCGGCCTCCGCGGCTTCGCCGACGGCGTTGTAAGCGTCGACGATCAGGGCGGTCAGCAGCTGCTCCCGGCTGGAGAAGTACCGGTAGAGCGCTGAAGAGACCATGCCGAGTTCGCGCGCGACGGCGCGGAGTGACAGGCCGAGCGCGCCGACTTCGGCGAGCTGGCGGCGGGCTTCGTCCTTGATCTCGCGGGTGAGTTCGGCACGGGCGCGTTCACGTGCGGTCTGGGTGGCAGGCACGCTCTCATAATAGAGCATCGCGCTTAAATGAGAGCACTGCTCTTGACATGGTGCGATGCACTGGTGTTCACTGCTCTTAATAGAGAGCACTGCTCTCCCAAAACTTCAGGAGTCGAGATGAACACCGCAGCCCGCTACATCAAGCCCGCCAAGTCGACGACCGTGTTCAACGAGTTCGTGCTCAAGCTGACGAAGCTCGGCGTCAGCGTCCTCGGCAGCCGGGTCCTCTCGGTCCGCGGCCGCAAGAGCGGCGAACTCCGCTCCGTCCCGGTCAACCTGCTGAAGCTGGACGGCGAGCGCTACCTGGTGGCTCCGCGCGGCGTCACGCAGTGGGTGCGGAACCTGCGTGTCGCGGAAGAGGGGCAGCTCACCGTCGGGCGCCGCACCGAGACGTTCACCTACGTCGAACTCGCCGACGAGGAGAAGCCCGAGATCCTGCGCGCCTACCTCAAGCGCTGGAAGTTCGAGGTCGGCGTGTTCTTCGACGGTGTCGACGCGAAGGCGTCCGACGAAAAGCTGCTGGAGATCGCGCCCGGCTACCCGATCTTCAAGCTCCGCTGAGTCATTCGTCCGAGGGCGCCCGCCGGGAGCGGCGGGCGGTGGCCGCCACCAGCACCACCCCGACCAGGAACGCGACGAGCCCGATCAGGAACCACAGCTTCTGCCCGGTCATGAAGCTGCCGGTCAGCACGCCGGCGCCCTGGAGCACCCAGACCCCGCCCACCAGCAGGAAGACCAGTCCGATCGTGAGCGTGACCCAGCGTTTCATCCGCAGCTCCCCGCCTCGACGTGTACACCCGCGATTCTGGCACCGTGAGCCTCGTGCGGCGAACCGATCACCGGCCGCCGACCAGTCCGTTCCGGTAGGCGTAGACGACGGCGTGCACCCTGTCCCGCAGGCCGAGCTTCGCCAGGATCCGGGAAACGTGGGTCTTCACCGTCTCCTCGCCCACGTGCAGATGCGCGGCTATCTCCGCGTTGCTGGAGGCGTCGGCGACCAGCAGCAGGACCTCGCGTTCGCGTGAGGTGAGCCGCTCCAGTTCCGCCGGTTCGGCGGCCGCGGGTTCGATGCTGGTGGCGAAGGTCGAGACCAGCCGCCGGGTCACCGTCGGATCGATCAGCGCGTCGCCGCGCGCGGCCACCCGCATGGCGGAGACGAGTTCTTCGGGCGCGAGGCTCTTCAACAGGAACCCGCTCGCCCCGGCCCGCAGCGCGCGGTAGACGTACTCGTCGGAGTCGTAGGTCGTCAGCACGAGGACGCGGGTGTCGTTCCCCGGCGCGGACATGATCGCCTCGGTCGCGGCCAGACCGTCCAATTTGGGCATCCGGACGTCGAGCACCGCGACGTCCGGGCGCAGCGCGGCCGCCTGCGCGACGGCCTCGCGCCCGTCCGCCGCCTCGCCGACGCAAGTGAAATCCGCCTGGGTGTCCAGTACCGCGCGCATCCCGGACCGGAACATCGCGTGGTCGTCCGCCAGCAGAACCCGGATCACTGCGCCTCCAAGGGAAAACCTACTCGAACCCGCCAATGCCGCCCGTCGTCCAGCGGTCCGCATTCCGCCTGTCCGCCGAACAACGCGACCCGCTGCCTGATCCCGGTGAGACCGCGTTTCGTCGACTCGGCGGGCGAAGTCCGCCCCGGGCCGCCGATCTCGTTCGTGATGGTGAGGACGACTTCCGTCTGCCGGTAGGCGAGGTCGATCTCCACGGTGCCGCCGGAGCCGTGCCGGAGCGCGTTCGTCAGCGCCTCCTGCGCGATGCGGTACAGCGCGACGTTCACCGAGCCCGGCAGTTCCCGCGGCCCGCCGTGACTGGTCAGCCGCGCGGGCAGCCCGGCGGTACGGAGGTTGTCGAGCAGCTCGTCGAGGTTGTCCAACCCCGGCTGTCGCTGCGCGTCCCCGTTCTCCTTGCCGTGCAACAGATCCAGCAGCCGCCGGAGATCGGCCATCGCCGCCCGGCTCGACGATTCGACGGCGGAGAGTGAACGGCGCACGGCGGGTTCCCCGTCCGGCAGGCCGAGCCGCGCGGCACCGGCGTGCACGCCGATCGCGCTGACGTGGTGGGAGATCACGTCGTGCAGATCGCGGGCGATCGTCGTGCGTTCCTCGGTGACGGCACGGCGTACCGCCTCGGCTTCATGCTGCCGGCGCTGTTCCTCCGCCCGCTGGAGATCGGCGATGTACGCGCGCCGCGCGGTCGTGTAGCGGCCGACCATCCACGGCAGCAGCCCGCTCACGCCGACGTCGATGATCAGCAGCCGCCAGTCCCGGTTGCCCCGGTCGATCGGGATCAGGTTGCAGGCGAAGAGCCCGACGAGCATGACGCCGAGCGCGGCCAGCGCGGGTTTGGCCGACAGCCACGCGCCCGCGCGGTATCCCGCGATCAGGACGCCCGCGTTGGTGGCCTGCAGGTAGTGGTCGTAGGGGAACAGCAGGAGCGGAGCGGCGATGAGCAGCACGGCGTGCGCGGCCGAGACCCAGCCGGAATACCGTGACGGCCCGGCGAGGGCGGCGTTGGCGAGGATCCCGCCGAGCAGGACCACCCACGACTGCCAGCCGAGGCAGAGCGGCGGCCCGCCGATGAGGTACAGCCCCGCGTCGCAGACCAGGCAGACGGCCGCGACCGCCCAGGCCTGTCTCGCCAGCGAACCACTGATGTCCCGCACGCGCCCAACTCTGCCCTAATTCCGGTGGACACGGGTTCCTAAGATCCAAAGCGATGGGAAACGCGAAGACGCCCGTGCTCTGGACGACGGGGGCACCGGGGGCGGGGAAATCGACCACCGCGTGGGGTTTGTACACCCGCGCCGTGGAATCGGGCGGCAACGTCGCCTACGTCGACATCGATCAGCTCGGCCTCATCGGCCCGCCGCCCGGCGGGGGCGAGGCCTCGCACGCGATCAAGGCGGCCAATCTCCTGCGGGTGCTGGAAATCCTGCGCCACCGGGGCACCAGGCAGGTGGTCGTGTCCGGAGTGGTGGACCCCGAGAACGGCGTCGAGCGGGAGTTCGAGGGCCGGGACTTCGACCTCACGCTCGTCCGGCTGACGTGCGACCGAGAAGAACTCCGGAGCCGTTTCCTCGGCCGTGGTTCGCCCGCGACAGCGCTGCCGGACCTCCTCGCGGTGGCGGACGCCTACGACCGCACCGGTTTCGGGGAGGAACTGGACACGACCGGGCAGCGGCCCGAGGAGACCGTGGAAGCCCTGTTCCGCCGCTGTGCCGTGGAGGACGGACCGATCCTGCCGCCCCAGGGCGTGGAGCCGCAGCCCGGTCCGGTGACCGTGGTGACCGGACCGACCGCGGTCGGCAAGTCGACGGCCGCGTGGACCGTGCTGAGGGAGTTCTGGGAGCAAGGGGAACCGGTCGCCTACGTCGATCTCGCGCAACTCGGGTTCGTCCGGCCCGGCCCGGATCCGGCACTGGAGGCGGCGAACCTCGCGGCCCTCTGGCGCGGCTACCGCGAAGCCGGGGCGAGGCGGCTGCTCATCGTCACCCGCGAATTCCTTCCGGAGCACCGGCGGGTCTTCGACGAGGTCGACGTCGTCCATCTCGACGCGGACGACACGACGCTCACCGCACGCGTCCGGAGCCGGGCCGAGGGCGAATCCGCGCTGCTGGCCGGTGACGAACTACGCGGCGTGCCACCCGGCGTACGGGACCGGGTGGCCGCCCGCGCGATCACCGAGGCGGCCAGGACGCGGCGGTCCGGCGGCGGCCGCGTCGTCCTCGACACCTCCGGGCAGGAACCCGCCGAGACGGCCGCCGCGTTGCGTGCCGCCCTGCGTCAGTAGCCGGACCGAGGCCCGTCCTGACCCGGCCGGCCACCCTGACCCGGCTGGCCCTGGCCCGGCTGGCCGCCGTTCTGGCCGCGCTGATTCTGGCCCGGCTTGCCGATGCTCGTCGCCGTCGCGGTGGTCCCGGAGACCGTGGCGGTCACGGTCACCGTCTCGCCGGTCTTGGGATCACCGGCCTTCCGGGTCGACGCGTCGATCGTGTAGACCTGCTTGTAGCCGTCCTTGCTGGTCAGGCTGACGGAAGTCGCGCTGATCTCGGTGATCTCCCCGGTCTGCAGCCGCTCGGTGCGGTAGCCGCCGTTGCCGTCGGAGACGACGAAGTCCCCGTGCAGCGCGTCGCGCGGCAGACCCCCGCCGGGGCCGAAGACCATTCGGCCGCCCGGGCCGCCCATCATCCCGCCCTGAGCCTGTTCGGCACCGTTCGCGACGGTTCCGGCCCAGATCGCGGCACCGCCACCGGCGGCGATCACCAACGCCACCCCCGCCGCGACCGCGGTCTTGCGGCCGGACCAGGCCTTCTTGGGGGCATCGGCGGGCGGGGGCGCGCCCCACGCCGCGGGTTCCCCCGTCACGGGCCCCGCGGGTTCGCCGGGTTTGGTCGGTTCGGTCATCTGGTCGCCTCCGTGTACTCGGTTGCGGCCATGCTCTGCGCCGTCGCTGTGCGGAAGCTGTGCCGCCGGTGGGGGCGCGCTGTGACCCGGCCGGGTGATCGTTCACAGGAAACGCACAGGCGGGGCACAGGGAAGGCTCACCGGGGCCGCCGAGGATGACAGCATGACCAGTGTGAACGTCCCGTCGTCCGGTTCCGCGAAGGCAGGCCTGCGCCGTGCCGACGGCAGCCCCGTGCGGGTGCTGGTCGTCGACGACGAGGCGACCTTGTCCGAACTCGTGTCGATGGCCCTGCGCATGGAGGGCTGGGATCTCCGCACCGCCGCCGACGGAACGGAGGCGGTCCGCGTCGCCAGGGAGTTCCGGCCGGACGCGGTGGTGCTGGACGTGATGCTGCCCGATATGAACGGCCTGGAAGTGTTGCGGCGCCTGCGATCCGAGGTGCCGAACCTGCCGGTGCTGTTCCTGACCGCCAAGGACGCGGTGGAGGACCGGATCGCCGGGCTCACCGCGGGCGGCGACGACTACGTCACCAAACCGTTCAGCCTGGAGGAGGTCGCGTTGCGGCTGCGTGCGCTGCTGCGGCGCGCGGGCGGGGTCGCCGGGCCGAGCGGTTCGACGTTGGTCGTCGGCGACCTGACCCTGGACGAGGACAGCCGCGAGGTGCATCGCGGCGGTGAGCTGGTGCCGTTGACCGCGACCGAGTTCGAGCTGCTGCGTTACCTCATGCGCAATCCGAAGCGCGTGCTGTCGAAGGCGCAGATCCTCGACCGGGTCTGGAGCTACGATTTCGGCGGCCAGGCCAACATCGTCGAGCTGTACATCTCCTACCTCCGCAAGAAGATCGACGCCGACAGGGAACCGATGATCCACACGATGCGCGGCGCCGGGTATGTCCTCAAGCCCGCGGGGTAGGCGGCCTTGGTCCCTGCGACGGCGGCTGATCGCCCAGGTCGCGGGGCTGCTCGCGCTCGTCTGCCTGGTGGTCGGCGTGGTGACCGAACTGGCGTTGCGGGACATCCTGATGGACCAGCTCGACGCCCGGATCGCCGAGACCAGCGAACGCGCCAGCCGTCCGCCGCCGTCGGGACGGCCGGGCGGGGACCGGGTCCCGGAAGGCCTGCGCGCGTACGGCCAGAGCACCGGTTCGTTGTTCGTGAACATCCTCCCGGACGGCCGTGTGGTCGCGGCCGTGCTGCGGTCCAGCTACGACGCGAAGGTCGCCGACCCGTTCCCCCACGACCCGATCGGCCCGGCCCAGCTCGCGGCCCTGCTGCGGTCGACGCCGACCGACAAACCCACCGACGTGGAGCTTGGGTCGCTCGGGGAGTACCGCGTGGTGGCCAAGCAGGCGTCCAACGGCGGGGTCGCGATCACCGGACTGCCCACAAAGGACGTCAAGGACACCTTGTGGAACCTGGGTTTCATCTTCGGCGGAGTGGCCGTCGGCGGTATCGTGCTGGCGGGCGCGCTCGGCGCCGTCACCGTCCGGCGCACCATGAAACCCCTCGACCGGCTGGCCGCCACCGCGACCAGGGTCGCCGAACTCCCGTTGGACCGCGGCGAGGTCGCGCTGTCCGAACGAGTGTCCGAAGTGGACACAGACCCGCGGACCGAGGTCGGCAAGGTCGGGTTCGCGCTCAACCGCATGCTCGGCCACATCTCCCACGCGCTGTCGGCGCGCCAGGCCAGTGAAACCCGGGTGCGCCGGTTCGTCGCGGACGCCAGCCACGAACTGCGGACGCCGCTCGCGGCCATCCGCGGTTACGCGGAACTCACCCGGCGGTCCGGCTCCGAGGTGCCGCCGGACATCGCGTTCGCGATGGGCCGGGTGGAATCGGAATCCACCCGGATGACCGGCCTGGTGGAGGATCTGCTGCTGCTGGCGCGGCTCGATTCGGGCCGTCCGGTGGTGCGCGAGCCGGTCGATCTTTCCCGGCTGGTCGCGGACGCCGTCGCCGACGCGCATGTCGCCGGGCCGGAGCACAAGTGGCTGCTGGAGGTTCCGCCCGAACCGATCATCGTCCTCGGTGACGCGGATCAGCTGCACCAGGTGGTGATCAACCTGCTGGGCAACGCGCGCACGCACACCCCGGCAGGCACCGAGGTCACCACCTCCCTGTCCATAGTGGACTCGGTGGTGACACTGTCCATTGTCGACGGTGGGCCGGGGATCCCGCCGGAGATCCTTCCGGACGTCTTCGAACGGTTCGCCCGCGGCGACGATTCGCGGTCGCGGGCGGCGGGCAGCACCGGCCTCGGGCTGGCCATCGTCGCCGCCGTGGTCGCCGCCCACGACGGGCAGGTCGCCGTGGCCAGCCGTCCGGGGCGGACGGAGTTCCGGGTCCGGTTCCGGGCCGCCTGATGCAGCGTGAATCAGTCCTGAATCAGTCCTTGATCAGGGTGTCCACTCGCTGTTCGCGCCGCACAGGATCACGCAGGGCAGCTCGCCTTCGGTGCGCCCGGCCAGCCACGCGGCGAACGGCACCGCGGCGGCCGGTTCGACGGCGAGGCGGAACTCCTCCCACAGCCGGTCTCGTGCGGCGAGCAGTTCCGCGTCGCTGACCAGCACGGACGTCACCCGGCCCTGGAGTACCTCGAACGGGACGCTCCCGATCCTGCTCGCGCCCAGCGCGGAGGCCGCCACCGAGTCGATCTCCACGTCGACCGGCGCGCCCGCTTCCAGCGCCGCGTTGAGCGCCCGGCACCGTTCGGGCTCGACGGCGAACGTGGGCACCCCGGCCAGCGACGTCCCGGCGACCAGCCCGCCACCACCGACCGCGACGAGGAACGCGTCGACGTCCGGAGCGTCCTCGACCACTTCGGCCGCGACGGTGCCCTGGCCGGCGACGACAGCGGGCTCGTCGTACGCGTGCAGGTACCGCGTACCGGGCTCTGAGGCGGCTTCGAGCGCCTTCGCGGCAGCCTCGGCGTACGTCGCGCCGTGACGGATGAGCTTCGCACCCGTGGCCTCGATCCGAGCCGTCTTCGCCTGCGGAGCGGACTCCGGCACGTACACCGTCGCGGGCAGATTCAGCAGCGAAGCCGCCGTCGCCACCCCCAGCCCGTGGTTGCCGCCGGACGCCGTCAGCACCCGCTCCGGCAACGGCCCGCTCACCAGCGCGTTCACCGCGCCCCGCAGTTTGAACGAACCGCTCCGCTGCAGATGCTCCAGCTTGAGGACGAGCGGCCGCCCGTCGACCTCGGCGCGCAACACCGGCGTGCGTCGCACGAACGGATGAACGGCCTCGGCGGCCTTCAGGACATCTTCCCAGGTCGGAGTGCTCATACCCCCCACTGTCCTCCATGCCGGGGCGGGAGTGACTACACTGGTCCCCGGATCCCGCGCGGCGTCCATCTTGTGAACCTCCCCAGGGCCGGAAGGCAGCAAGGATAAGCAGGCTCTGACGGGTGCGCGGGATCCCCTTTCGTTTCCGGGGCTAGAAGATCCCGAAGACATCCTTCGGCGGCACAGGCGACGGCAGGGCTTCCGCGTCCGAGACGGGACGCGCCTTCCCCTGGAGCTGCCGCAGATCCTCCGCCGCCACGCAACGAGCCGGGTAGGCGGACGACGCCGCCCGCCGCGTCAGGTCCTCGACCGGCAGTTCGACGCGGGAAGCGGCGACCACGATGTTCCCGAAGCGGCGGCCCCGGAGGACGCCTGGTTCCGCGAGCAGCGCGAGATGCGGGAACGACGTCGCCAGGGTGGCCAGGAACCGGCGGAGGAACGGCAGGTTCGGGCCGTCGGAGACGTTGGCGACATAGGTGCCGGCCGGGCGGAGGACGCGCGCGACCTCGTTCGTGAACTCCACGGTCGCGAGCCCGCCTGCCAGGACGCCGCGTTCGAAGGCGTCCACGATGACCAAGTCGGCCGAAGCGTCGTACCTCGCGGAGACGCCTTCGCGGCCGTCGCCGACACGGACCTTCAGCCCCTTCAGGCCCAGTTGCTCGCGGACGAGCGCGACGAGTTCGCCGTCGGCGTCGAAGACCAGTTGGCGTGAGCGCGGCCGCGTCGCCGTGATGTAGCGGGGGAGGGTGCAGGCCGCTCCGCCGACGTGCAGCACGTCGAGCGGGCCTTCGCCGAGGCAATCGACGACGTCGGCGATCCGGCGGATGTAGTCGAACTCGAGATCCGCGGGATCGTCGAGGTTGACGTGCGACTGGGCCACGCCGTCGACCGAGATCATCCAGGCGTTGGAACGATCGGCGTCGCGGAGCAGTTCGGCGGTGCCGAAGCGGACCGGATACGTGCCTGGGGTCGGTGCTGGTCTCACCGTCGGACCTTCCCGGTAGTCTCGCGGCCGTGGCATTAGCGCTGTACCGAAAGTACCGTCCGGCTACCTTCGCCGAGGTCGTCGGGCAGGAGCATGTGACCGATCCGCTGCGGACCGCGCTGGCGGCCGGCCGGATCAACCACGCCTACCTCTTCTCCGGCCCGCGCGGCTGTGGCAAGACGTCGAGCGCGCGCATCATGGCGCGTTCGCTGAACTGCGCGAAGGGGCCGACGCCGGATCCCTGCGGCGAGTGCAACTCATGCCGCAACCTCGCGCCCGAGGGCCCCGGCAGCGTCGACGTCACCGAACTCGACGCCGCCAGTCACGGTGGTGTCGACGACGCCCGCGAGCTGCGGGACAGGGCCTTCTACGCCCCGGCGGACTCGCGCTACCGCGTCTTCATCATCGACGAGGCGCACATGGTCACCACGCAGGGCTTCAACGCCCTGCTGAAGATCGTGGAAGAGCCGCCCGAGCACCTGATCTTCATCTTCGCGACCACCGAACCGGACAAGGTGCTGCCCACCATCCGGTCGCGGACGCACCACTATCCCTTCCGGCTGATCCCGCCCAGTTCCATGCGCGAGCTGCTCGAACGCAACGTCGCCGCCGAGGGCGCGGTCGTCGAGCCTGCCGTGTATCCGCTGGTCATCCGCGCGGGCGGCGGTTCGGCGCGGGACACGCAGTCGGTGCTGGACCAGTTGCTGGCCGGCGCCGGGCCGGACGGCGTCGACTACTCGCGGGCGGTGTCCCTGCTCGGCGTCACCGACGTGGCGCTCATCGACGGCATGGTCGACGCGCTGGCCGCGGACGACGCGGCCGCGGTGTTCGGCACCGTCGAGAGCCTCGCCGAGGCCGGGCACGACCCGCGCCGCTTCGCCACCGACCTGCTCGACAGGCTGCGCGATCTGGTGATGCTGCGGTCGGTGCCGGACGCCGGTGAACGCGGGCTGGTCGCCGCGCCGGACGACGAACTCAAGAAGATGAAGGAGCAGGCGGGCAAACTGGAGCCCGCCACGCTGTCGCGGTACGCCGACATCGTCCACAATGGACTCCTGGAGATGCGGGGCGCGACCTCGCCGCGGCTGGTGCTGGAACTGCTGACGGCGCGGATGCTGCTGCCGTCGGTCGCCGAGGGCACCGACGCGCTGCTCGCCCGGCTCGAACGACTCGAACGCCGTGCCGCTTCGGCTCCGGCGCCCGTCGCCGGTGCCGTCCAAGCGGCTCCGGTCGCACAGGCCGCTCCTGCCGCCGCGGCTCCGGCCCCGGTCGCTCCCGCCGCGGGCGAGCCCGTTCGCGAGTTCCAGCGGCCCTCGCGTCGCGCCGCCGCACCCGCTCCCGCCCAGCAAGCCGCGCCGGTACAGCAGCCCGCGGCGGCTCAGCCCGCCGCACGGCCCGAGCCGGTCGCTCCCCAACGTCCTTCCGCGTCCGCTGCGGCTCCCGCTGCCGCTGCGGCTCCGCCACCCGCGGCGGCCGCGGGTGGCGGGTCGGACGCGGACGGGATCCGCGGCCGCTGGCCGCAGGTGCAGGCCGCGATCCGCAAGCTCCCGGGTGGTGCCGTGACCGGGGCGATGCTCACACAGGCGAGTGTGGTGGGCGTCGAAGGCAACGCCGTCACCCTCACGCACAACGCGGAACCGGTGGCGCTCAGGCTTTCGGAGCCGCAGCACACGGAACGCATCGCGGCCGCGTTCAAGGAGGTCTTCGGCGGCGACTGGCAGGTGCGGTGCGTGCACGGCGCCGCGCAGCCCCGGCAGGCCGCCGCGCCCAAGGCCGCGGCGCCGCCGCCCTCGGCCGAGCGATCGTTCACCCGCCGGTCCGCCGAGGCGTCCGGCGCCCCCGCGGCCCCTCCGCCGCCGAAGCCGGAGCCCCAGCGGCCCAAGGTGGCGACCTCCGAGCCGGACATCCCGCTCCCGCCCGAGCCGGTCGAGGACGACGAGGAGCTCTACTCCGAGGACGCGAGCCCCGCGCCGCCCCCGCCGCCGCTCCCGCCAGAGCAGGACCCGGAGGAGATCGCCCGGAAACTGCTCACCGACCACCTCAACGCCCGCCCCCTTGACGAGCGCTGACGAACGCTGACGCCCGCCGACACGCGTGAGTGGGTCAGGCCGCGAGGTAGTCCGCGATGGCCTTCGCGATGACGGCGGCGTACCGCTGACGTCCTTCTTCGCTCGACATCGCCGCGGCTTCGGCGTCGTTGCGCATGTTCCCGCATTCGACGAGCGCGGCGGGCCGGGTCGAGAGGTTCAGCCCGGCGAGGTCGGCACGCGGCGCGAGCCCGTTCGCGCCGAGGTAGTTCGACGTCGGGAAGCCGCCCGCGCGGATGCCGTCCCGCAACGCCGTCGCGAGCTTCGCCGAGGGCTCGCCCTGCTGCGCGTTCAGCGGCGGGGCCGAATAGGCGACGTGGAATCCGTGCGCACCGGCGGAATTCGAGCCGTCGGCGTGGATCGACACCACCGCGTCCGCCTCCGCCTCGTTCCCGATCGCGGCGCGTTCGTTGACGCACGGCCCGACGCCGGTGTCGTTCTGCCGGGTGAGGATGACGCGGATTCCCTTGGCGCTCAGGGCTTCCGAGACCCGCTGCGCGACGTCCCAGGTGAACGCGTGCTCGGAGTAGCCGGAGTTCGTCGAGGTTCCGGTGGTGTTGCACGGTTTCGTCTTGCCGCGCCCCGCCGGGACCTGCTTGTTGATCTCACCCGGTCTGCCGGAGTTGCCGCCGTTGTGGCCGGGATCCAGCACCACGACCTTGCCCGTCTTCGACTGCCGGCTGCTCGAAGGCGGCGCGCTCGAAGGCGGCGCGCTCGGCGCGGAACTCGGCTGCGGAAGGGTGGTGAGGACCGTGGTGGTACCCGGGACGGTCGGATTCGCCGCCGGTGGCGCGGCCGTTTCCACGCCACACGCCGCGAACAGCGTCAATCCGATCGCCATCACCAGGCTCAGCCGTCGTCGCACGGCGCCCACGGTGCCATACGAGTGACGGCTAGGCTGGTAGGCGGCACAGGATTTTCCAGGAGAGGACCGATCGGATCATGGTGCAACCCGGTGGCGGCTTCGACCTGTCGCAGATCATGCAGCAGGCCCAGCAGATGCAGCAGAAGCTGGTCGAGGCCCAGGAAGAGCTGGCCAACACGGAGGTGACCGGCACTTCCGGCGGCGGGCTCGTCACCGCGACCGTGTCCGGTGACAGCCAGCTGAAGTCGTTGTCCATCGACCCCAAGGTGGTCGACCCCGACGACGTCGAGACCCTGTCCGACCTGGTCGTCGCGGCCGTGCGGGACGCCTCGGCCAACGCGCAGAAGCTCACCGAACAGAAGCTCGGCCCGCTCGCCGGCGGCCTCGGTGGCGGGATGCCGGACCTCGGCGGATTCCCCGGGCTCGGCGGCTGACTTTGTACGAGGGTGTCGTCCAGGATCTGATCGACGAACTCGGGCGGCTGCCCGGCGTCGGTCCCAAAAGCGCGCAGCGGATCGCCTTCCACCTACTGGCGGCCGATCCGGCGGACATCGCGCGCTTGCAGGAAGTGCTCGGCAAGGTCAAGGAAGGCGTGCAGTTCTGCGAGGTCTGCGGCAACGTCTCGGAGCAGGAGACCTGCCGGATCTGCCGCGACACCCGCCGCGACCTCACGGTCATCTGCGTGGTCGAGGAGCCGAAGGACGTCCTCGCCGTCGAGCGGACGCGCGAGTTCAAGGGCCGCTACCACGTGCTCGGCGGGGCGCTGGACCCGTTGTCCGGCATCGGCCCGGAGCAGCTGCGCATGCGTGAGCTGCTCGCGCGGATCGGCGGCGCGGAGATCAGCGAGATCATCATCGCGACCGACCCGAACACCGAGGGCGAGGCGACCGCGACGTACCTCGTGCGGATGCTCCGCGACTTCCCGGGGCTGACCGTGACGCGGCTCGCGTCCGGGCTGCCGATGGGCGGTGACCTGGAGTTCGCGGACGAGCTGACGCTGGGCCGCGCTCTCTCGGGACGGCGGGCTCTCTAGCTCCGCTTCGCTGGTTTCGAACGCTATGAAAGGTCCTTTCCTTGCAAAATTTGCAAGGAAAGGACCTTTCATAGCGTGCCGAGGGATGCGGCGGTGGGTCCAGGGGGTCGTGAGTGGTAAGTGTCGTTAGAACGACACTTACCACTCACGACCCCCTGGACCACGCGATCAGCAGTAGCCCAGGCGCGCCAGGGTGTCCACGATGATCTCCGACGGGTGGAACTTCTCGACCCACGACTCACCGCGGCGGTTCTGGTAGGTGTCGAGGAAGTGCTGCAGCTTGTCCCCGCGCATCTCGGTCAGCACGACGGTCTCGCCGAGGTGCTGCGGCGTCTCGGTGCGCTCGCGGTGCACGGCGCACGGCAGGCCGAGGTAGTAGCACTCCGCGGACAGGCCGCCCGAGTCGGTGACGACGTATTCGGCGCGCGCGACCAGCGGCAGGAACTTCAGGTACCGCATCTTCGGCTGGATGATGAAGTTCTTCTCGTCGAAGAGGTTCGCCAGGCCCAGCGAGCGGATCTTCTCGCGTTCGGGTGCGCCGGCCATGTAGAGGATCGGCATCTGCTTGCTCTGCTCGCGCAGGATCTCCAGCGCCTCGCGGTACTTGTCCGCGCGCGAGACCAGTTCGAAGCGGTGCAGGGTCGCGAGACCGAACTTCTCCGGCAGCCCCTCGATGTCGAGCGGCCCGTTGATGGCCAGCCGCATCGCGTCGATCGCGGTGTTGGCCTCGGTGTCGACGACGACGCCGCGGGCGTTGCGGAGGTTGTTCACCTCACGGGCGCTCGGCGCGAAGTGCATGTCGACGATCTTCGCGGCGATCTTCCGGTTCAGCTCCTCCGGCAGCGGCGACATGATGCTGCCCGACCGCGCCCCCGCCTCGACGTGCCCGACGCGCGACTTGAGGATCCGCTTCCCGATGAGCGAGCCGTACGGCGTGGTGAAGGTGTCGCCGTGCACCAGCACCAGCGGCGGGCGGCCGTCCTCGACCAGCGCGGCCTTCAGCTCGGCGCGGCGGCTCCACGCGGTGCGCAGCACCTGCGCGGCCCAGCCCGGCACCTGCGCCGGCGACTCCAGGTTGTGGGCCTTCTCCTTCGGCACCAGCCAGACGTCGGGCTCCGGGAGGTTCAGGTCGGCGAGAACGTCCGAGACCTCGTCGACGTGCTGGGCGGTGAACCAGATCTTCGGCCGGACCCCGCGTTCGAGGATGCCGTGGTAGACCGGCGCGATTTTGATCAGTTCCGCCGTGGTGCCGAGAATGAAGGAAATCACCGGAAGAGCCATTCTGTCGGGGTCTGCGGTGCCCGAAGGATACTGGTGGGCCGCGCAAGGTAGCCTCGCCGGGGTGAGTGCGAATTCGCTCCTCCCGGCCCTGTCCGTGGTGATCCCGGTCTACAACGAGCAGGACTGGATCGACCGCAGTGTCGGCGCCCTGATCGCGTCCGCGCAGGCGGCGAACTGGCCGGTCGAGGTCGTCGTGGTCGACGACGGCAGCACCGACGCGACGCCGGACAAGCTCGCCAGGCTGCAGGAGCTGTACGGGATCACCGTCCTCACCCAGCCCAACAGCGGCCGGTTCGAGGCACGCCGGGCGGGGATCGCGAAGGCGTCCGGGCGGCAGATCCTGCTGCTCGACAGCCGCGTGATCGTGGACAACGGTTCCCTCACCTTCCTCCGCGACCAGCTCGTGGACCATCCGGAGCGCACGGTGTGGAACGGTCACATCAACGTCGCGTCCGAACACAATCCGTACGCGGGATTCATGGCGGGTCTGGTCAAGATCCCGTGGCGCCGTTATTGCGCGAACCCGCGGTTGATGTCCTTCGGTATCGAAGAGTTCGACGTCTTCCCGAAAGGCACCGGATTCTTTTCCGCGCCCAAGGACGTTCTCGAGGATTCCTCCAACGCGTTCGAGTCACTCTTCGAAGACGTCCGTTTCGCCAGTGACGACACCGGTGTTCTGCGCTGGATAGCCGAACGGCACCGTATCTTCCTCGCCCCGGAGTTCTCCGCGACCTACCACGGCCGCGATTCGTTCAAGAAGTTCATCGGGCAGTCCTATTTCCGCGGCACCACGTTCGTCGATTCGTATCTCGCGTCGCCCGGCCCCGCGCGCAACGGCCTGTTCGCCGCGATGGCCGTCGGCGTACTCGGACTCGGTGTCGCGGCGAAGCGGCCGAAGACCGTCGTCGCGCTGGCCGCCGCGGGTTCGACGGCCGCCGGGTTCGCGGTGACGAAGTTCGGCGCGACCAAGGCCGAGGCCAAGGCCGTCGCCCGGCTCGCGCCCGTGTTCGCCGCCGGTTTCGGTGCCGGGGCACTTCGAGGCCTCTTCATGGCACTGCGAGCCCGGCTGCGCCGATGAGCGGCACCGTGACCGACAACACCGGCGAACAACTGGCCAAGGACACCGGCAAGTCCGCCGGTCGCATCGGCGTCTACCTGCTGATCGCGATCGCGCTCGGCTACGCCCTCACCGTGGTCTGGGGGCGGGTCCTCCCGCCGGAGGACAACGCCGTCCTGCTCTCCTTCTGGGGCATGTTGATGGGGCTGGGCGCCGCCCTGTCCCCGCTGGAACAGGAGATCTCCCGCCAGTCCGCGCACGCCGCGCTCGAAGGCCGCAAGGCCGGGCGCCCCGCGGTCATCGCGTTCGTCACCAGCGTCGTCGCGGTCACGGTGGCGGCCCTGTTCACCCTCATCCCCCCGGTGACCGAAAAGGTCTACGGCGGCCAGTTCGCGCTCGCCGTGATCGTGCTCGCCGGCGGCCTTTCGTTCGCCTTCCAGTTCGCGGCGCGCGGCCTGCTCATCGGCCAGGATCACGTCCGGTCCTACTCCTGGCTGATCCTGGTCGAGGCGGCCGTGCGGATCCTCGTGGTCGCCGCGCTGGTGGTCGCCGGGCTCACCCAGCTGTACTGGTTCGCCATCGCGGCCGCGACAGGCTCGTTCGCCTGGCTGCTCTTCGCCCGCGGCGCCGCCCGCCTGGTCGACCCCAAGCTCGACGCCGACGAGCCCGCGAAGCCGATCGTCACGAACATGCTGATGCTGCTCGCGGGCGCGGGCCTCACCGCGAGCGTCATCACCGGCTACCCGGCGCTGGTCAGCCTGCTCGCGCCCGGCGGCGACAAGGACAAGCTCGGTGTGCTCTTCCTGGCCCTGTTCGTGGCCAGGACGCCGCTGACGCTGATGGCGCCGGTCCAGGCGCTCGCGGTCCCGACCGTGGTGCGGCTGTCCAGCACCGAAGAGGGCAAGCACCGGCTCCGCAGGCTGCTCGCGCTCGGTTCGGCGGGCGCGCTGGCGCTCGCGGCCCTCGGCGCGCTGATCGGCTGGCTGATCGGCCCGTGGGTGGTCCGCCTGGTCTACGGCGCCAAGAACGACCCCGAGGCCTGGTGGATGGCCGGGCTGGTCTGGTCGTCGGTGCTGCTGGCCGCGATGCAGCTGCTCGCCGCCGTGCTCGTCGCGCAGGCAAAGGCCACAAAGGTGCTGATCACCTGGGCCGCCGTCGTCGTCGCGACCGCGCTGGTGCTGCTGTTCTTCCCCGGCGACACCGTCGTGCGCGCCGTCGTCGGCCTCGCCGCCGGGCCGACCGTCGGGCTCCTGGTCGTCATGGCGTTCGTGGTGCGGGGCACCCCGGACACGGGCAACGCACGGCCGTCCGAAACGTCTCGGTAATGTGGCCGCGCCATCACGCGCCGCGAACCGGGGTGGTCTTCTTACGCCGAAGTAGGGTTGGACAGCGAATTCGATGAACGTTCTTTTGGTGTTACTGGCGTTCTGGCTGCCGGGGCTCGTCTTCGGTGCCGCGATCAGGCTGCGCGGCTGGACGCTCGCCGCGGCCGCCCCGCTGCTGACCTTCGGCCTCGTCGCCATCGGCATCCCGATCCTGGGTGGCCTGGGCATCCGTTGGTCGATGCTCAACGTCTCCCTGTGGGTCCTGCTGCTGTCCGTCGTCGGCTTCGGCGTCTCGTTCCTCGTGCTCCGCTTCACCGCGAAGCGTCACCCCGACTGGGCCGAGGCCGAAGACGCCCCGAACCGGTCCCTGCGAGATCACCTGCTGATCGGTGCCGGCGTCGTCGTCGGCCTCGGTGTCGGCACGGTGACCTTCCTGCGCGGCTCGCACTCCCTGAACAACGTCCAGCAGGGCTGGGACGCGCCGTTCCACGGCAACCTGGTGCGCTGGATCGCCGAGCACGGCGACGCGCGCGCGTCGACGGTCGGCACCATCGCGAACCTGCCGAACCAGACCGACTACTTCTACCCGGACACCTATCACGCGCTGCTCGCCCTGGTCTTCGGCAAGGGCGGCCTGACGATGATGCCGACGCTGAACCTGGCGGCGCTCGTGGTCGTGCTGACCGTCCCGGTCGGGGTCGCGGCGATGTGCCACGCCTGGCGGATGCCGGTCCTCGGGACCGCCGCCGCGGCGGCCGTGTCCACCTGGTTCACCGCGTTCCCGTACGACTCGCTGTGGCGCGGCCCGCTGTGGCCCTACGTCGCCGGGGTGGCGCTCGTGCCCGCGATGCTCGCGCTGGCCCGCCTGCTGCTCAAACCGCACGGCATCGCCGGACCGGTCGCGATCGGCGTCGGCGTCGCCGGGCTGGCGGGGCTGCACACCAGCCTGATCTTCGTGATCATGGTCTATTTCCTGCTGATCCTGCTCGCGGTGCTGTTCCGCTTCGAGAAGATCGGCTGGCGCCGCAGCGCCGCCTCGCTGGTCGCCACGATCGTGCTGGCGGCCGTGCTCGGGCTGCCGACGGTCCTGCCCGCGCTCTACAACGCGGGCGGCGTGACCAGCGCGTACTGGGCGTCGGAGACCAGCGTGTCCGGCGCGCTCGGGCAGACCATCACGTTCTCGCCGATGGCGGCGTTCCCGCAGTGGTGGATCGGCATCCCGGCGATCATCGGGGTGTTCTTCCTGGTCCGGAACCGGCGGATGCTCTGGATGGTGGGCGCGTACGTCGTCCTCGGCGGCCTGTTCGCCGCGACGATCTCGCTGGAGACCCCGCTCATCCACACGCTCACCGGCCCCTTCTACAACGACCACTGGCGCCTCGGCGCGCTCGTGCCGCTGGCGGGCGCGGTCGCGTTCGGCGAGTTCGTGCACACCGCGTCGGGCAGGTTCGCCGAGAAGATCGGCGAGCGCAGGCCGAACCTGAACCCGTTCACCGCGACCATCGCGGGCGCGCTGGTGATCGGCCTGGTGGTGACGCTGCTGAGCCGTGGCGGCTACATCGGCCGCAACTCGGCGCGGCTGGCGATGAACTACGGCGAGGGCCCGTCGGTCAGCAAGGGCGAGGAAGAGGCCTACGCCTGGCTCGGGCAGCACGTCGTCCCCGGCGAGCGCGTCATGAACGACAAGGCCGACGGCTCGGTGTGGATGTACGCCCTCGCGGGGGTCCAGCCCGTCGAGTGGACCAACTACGGCGCCGAGTTCACCACCAAGGCCGGCTGGCTCAGCGTGTTCCTCAACGACATCAACCGCGAGCCGCGCGTGCGTGCCGCGCTCACCGACCTCAAGGTGCGGTACGTGCTCGTCGGCAAGGGCAAGGTGGCCCCCAACGCGCAGTCCGCGGTGGGCCTGCAGCGCCTCGACATCACTCCGGGTTTCAAGCGCGTCTTCCACAACTCCGACGCGTCGATCTACGAAATCGAAGGTCAGCAAGGTGTGGTCGCCGCAGGCGCCACCACCGGGTCCGACACCGCTCACGGCCAGTAAGAAGATAGAGTGATCCAGTGTCCAGTACGTCCGTGACCACCCGTCGCGTACTCATCGTGATGCCTGCCTTGAACGAGCAGGCCAGTGTCGGCGCGGTCATTTCCCAGGTCAAGCAGTCCTTGCCGGGCATGGACGTGCTGGTGGTCGACGACGGCTCGTCCGACGACACGGCCAAGCTCGCGCGCGCGGCGGGCGCGGAGGTGGCCCGCCTGGCGGTGAACCTCGGCGTCGGCGGGGCCATGCGCACCGGCTTCCGGTACGCGGCCGCCCGCGGCTACGACGTCGTCGTCCAGGTGGACGCGGACGGCCAGCACGACCCCGACGAGGTCGGCGCCCTGCTGGACGCGCTCGACGACGTCGACATCGCGATCGGCTCGCGGTTCGCGGGCAAGGGTTCGTACAAGGCGAGCGGCCCGCGGAAATACGCGATGGTCGTGCTGTCCCTCGTTTTCTCCCGGCTCGGGAAGACCAAGCTCACCGACGTGACCTCCGGGTTCAAGGCGATGGGCCCGAAGGCGATCAAACTGTTCGCCGCGTACTACCCGGCCGAATACCTCGGCGACACGGTCGAATCGCTGGTGCTGGCGATCCGCGCCGAACTGAAGATCAAGGAAATCCCGGTGATCATGCGGGAACGGGCGGGCGGGACGCCGAGCCATTCACCGGTGAAATCGGCCGTCTATCTCGGCCGCGCCGGACTCGCCCTGCTGCTGGCGCTGGTGCGCCGCCGCCCCGCCGTCGACTCGTCGGATTCGGCGTAAAAGGAGCTGATTATGGACGGCTGGCGCGTTCTCAGCATCGTCGTCGCCTGTCTGGTGCTGTTCGTCGTCCTCGAGATGATGCGGCGGCGGAAACTGCGCGAGAAGTACGCGGGTGTGTGGCTCGTCCTCGCCATCGGGGTGATGGTGCTCGCGCTCGTTCCGCAGGCCGCCGACTTCATGGCGCGGATAACCGGCGTCCAGACGCCGTCGAACTTCGTATTCCTCTTGGCCGGTGTCGTGCTGGCGCTGGTCGCGTTGCATCTGTCGACCGAGGTCGGGCATCTCGAAGAAGAGGTCCGGACCTCTGTCGAGGAGATCGCGCTGCTCCGCTGCGAACTCGCCGACGCCCAGCGTGACCTGGAAGAACGGGTCGCCGCGCTGGAGGCCAAGACGGCGGCTCCCGACGACGCCAAAGGGCTTTCCGAAGTGAGTCCCGCACGCGCACGCTGATCGACGCCCTTCTGGCGGCCCCGCCGAGACTGGGGGCCGTCCGCGTACTCGCCATCGACGGGCCGTCCGGCTCCGGGAAATCCACGCTGGCCGGGAAGATCGTCGCCGATCTCGCCGGACGCGGGGTCCGGGTCGCGCTGGTCAGCACCGACGACTTCGCCACCTGGGACGAACCCGTTTCGTGGTGGCCCCGCTGGGAAACCGGCGTTCTGGAGCCGTTGCGCGCGGGCGAACCGGGTGGCTACCGGCGAGTGGACTGGTCCACCGGCATCCCTCAGCCGGGTGAAGAAGTCGAGATCGACGTCCCCGACGTCCTGGTGCTGGAAGGCGTTTCCAGTGGCAGGGCGCGGATCCGGCCGTCGTTGTCCCTGCTGGTCTGGCTGGACGGCGGGAGTGAGGCCGAGCGCCTGGACCGTGCCGTCGCCAGGGACGGTGCGGAATCCCGGGCGGAACTGCGCCGATGGCAGCTGTTCGAACGTGGCTGGTTCACCGTCGACGGCACGCGGATGGCAGCGGATTACCGGATTTCCTGAGTCGCACGAGCGCGGATGCGGCCTCCGCGAACTTCAACGAGTCGGGTGTTGTCCACTTTTGTCAGTCAACCATTGGGTGTAGTGGTGGACACCCATTTGTGTTAGTGACCCGGCACTCTACGCGTTAGTGGCGCGGAATTGATTACGCTCCGTCCGGAATTGCGGACACTTTGCGGTCGTATTGGCCTTCGCGTAGCGCGATCGTAACCTCACGTGCTTAAGTGCGGGCCGAGTTCCCGCTAGTGTCGGCGAGCACACCGATCGTCCGCGGAGTTCGAGTTTCCGACCGACCGGACGGTGACTAAAACACCGAAATTCTCCTCAAGGGGTGCCAGATGCAGCAACTGCGGGCGACCCGAGCGCGCCGTGTGGCCCTGATCGGGCTTGCCGGCGCACTCGCGGTCTCCATTTCCGCTTGTGCCGAGTCGAAGCGTGAAGAGGGCGCAGGAGGTGGCTCGGGCGGCACCATGGTCTTCGGCGCCGCCGGTAACCCGAAGACCTTCGACCCGCTGTTCAACGACGACGGTGAGACCTTCCGCATCATCCGCCAGATGTACGACACCCTGATCATGAACAAGCCGGGGACCGCGGACCTCGAGCCCGGCCTGGCGGAGAAGTGGGAAGGCAGCAACGACGGCAAGACGTGGACCTTCTCCCTGAAGAAGGGCGTCAAGTTCCACGACGGCACCCCGTTCAACGCCGAAGCGGTCTGCTTCAACTTCAACCGCATGTTCAACATGAAGGGCGCCGCCGCCCAGAGCCAGATGATCTACTACGGCGACGTCTTCGAGGGCTTCGCCAAGAACGAGGGTGACGCCTCCGGCGCCCCGGTGTACAAGGACTGCCAGGTCAAGGACGAGTCGACCGCCGTCCTGAACCTGAACAAGGCCAAGGGCGCCTTCCCGGCCGCCTTCACGCTGCCGTCGTTCTCGATCCAGAGCCCGGACGCGCTGAAGAAGTACAACGCGGACCAGGTCACCCAGAGCGGTGACTCGTTCCAGTACCCCGAGTACGCGCTGAAGCACCCGACCGGCACCGGCCCGTTCAAGTTCGAGAGCTGGGACCAGGCCAAGGGTGAGATCACGCTCTCCAAGGCCACCGACTCGCCGACCCAGACGGCCAAGCTCGACAAGCTGGTCTTCAAGGTCATCCCGGACGAGAACGCCCGCAAGCAGGCGCTCAAGGCCGGCGACATCCAGGGCTACGACTACCCGTCGCCCGCGGACTACGGCCTGCTGCGCAACGACGGTGAGCAGGTGCTCATCCGCCCGTCGTTCAACATCCTGTACATGGGCATCAACCAGAAGAACAACCCGAAGCTGAAGGACCTCAAGGTCCGCCAGGCGCTGGCCTACGGCCTCAACCGTGAGCAGTTCGTGAAGTCGAAGCTCCCCGAGGGCGCCGAAACCGCGACGCAGTTCGTGCCGAAGGCGATCGACGGCTACAACGAGAACGTCACCAAGTACCCGTTCGACCGCGAGAAGGCCAAGGCCCTGCTGAAGGAAGCCGGCGCCGAGGGCATGACGCTGAAGTTCTACTACCCGACCGAGGTCACCCGGCCCTACATGCCGAACCCGGCGGACATCTTCACCTCGCTGTCCGAGGACATGAAGGCCATCGGCATCAAGGTCGAGGCGATCGCCAAGCCGTGGAACGGTGGCTACAAGGACGACGTCCAGAAGGCCGGCAAGCAGGACGTCCACCTGCTCGGCTGGACCGGTGACTACAACGACGCCGGCAACTTCGTCGGTACCTTCTTCGGCCGCGAGAAGCCGGAGTTCGGCTTCAACAACCCGGAGCTGTTCTCGGCCATCTCGGCCGCGGACGCCGCGCCCGCCGGTGAGACGCACACCAAGGCGTACCAGGAAGTGAACCAGAAGATCATGGAGTACCTGCCCGCCATCCCCATCTCCTACGGCCCCCCGGCGATCGTCGTCGGCCCGAAGGTGAAGGGCCTGGTCGCCAGCCCGCTGACCGACGAGCGTTTCTACACCGTCACGGTCAACTGATCCTCCACCACTAAGCCACCAGGGGGTGGGCGCTACCGCGCCCGCCCCCTGTGGCCCATTCCCGGGCTGGCAACAAAGGAACGCACGTGCTCCGTTTTCTCGTGCGTCGGCTGCTACAAGCGATACCGACGCTCTTGATCCTGTCCATTTTGGTCTTCGCCTGGCTCCGATCACTGCCCGGTGGCCCCGCCGGCGCCCTCCTGGGTGACAAGGCGACGCCGGAGAAGATCGCCGACCTCAACCGGATCCTCGGCCTCGACGATCCGATCTTCATCCAGTACTTCAAGTTCCTCGGCCGGGCCGTCACCGGCGACTTCGGCAACTCGCTGGTCTCCGCCCAGCCGGTCATGGCGGAGATCGGGAACTTCCTCCCCGCCACCCTCGAACTCGGCCTGTCCGCGATGATCATCGCGGTGGGCCTCGGCATCCCGTTCGGTTACCTGGCCGCCCGGTTCCGCGGTGGGGCCATCGACAACGTCATCATCGTGCTGACCCTGGTCGGCGTCGCGGTGCCGGTGTTCTTCCTCGGCTACATGATGCAGGACGTGCTGGCCGCCCCGCTGGGACTTCCTTCGCAGGGCCGTCAGATGGCGGGGCTCGACGCCACCACCGTCACCGGGTTCGCGGTCTTCGACGGCATCATCACCCAGGAATGGGACGCCGCCTGGGACGCGATCACCCACCTGATCCTCCCCGCCTTCGCGCTGGCCACCATCCCGCTCGCGGTGATCGTCCGGATCACCCGCGCCTCGGTGCTGGACGTGCTGAACGAGGACTTCATCCGCACGGCCAACTCGAAGGGCCTGACCCAGCCGGTCGTGCGGCGCCGTCACGTGCTCCGCAACGGCCTGCTCCCGGTGGTCACCACCATCGGCCTGCAGACCGGCGCGCTGCTCGGTGGCGCCGTGCTGACCGAGCGGGTGTTCAACTTCCGCGGCCTCGGCTTCCTGCTCGCCGAAGGCATCGAACGGCGTGACTACCCGCGGCTGCAGGCGCTGCTGCTGTTCGGCGCGCTCGTCTACGTGCTGGTGAACATGCTGGTCGACGTCTCGTACGGGCTCATCGACCCGAGGGTGCGTGTCCGATGAACACATTGCTGAACAAGAAGAAAGAGCCGATCGACAAGCTCGCCGCGACGTCGGCGAAGGGGCACAGCCTCGGTGGCGAGGCGGTGCGCCGGATGGTGCGGAGCCCGGTGGCCATCATCGGCGCCGCGATCACCGCCCTGTTCCTGCTGCTGGCGATCCTGGCGCCGTTCATCGCGCCGAAGGACCCCTACGAGCGGTACCTGCAGAGCGAGGTCATCCTCGGCCAGGGCATCATCCCCGGCGCACAGGCCGGTTTCCCGCTCGGTGTCGACGACTTCGGCCGCGACTACCTTTCGCGGCTGCTCGTCGGAGCCCAGAACACCCTGCTCGTCGGCGTGCTGGCCACGATCATCGGGGTCGCGGTCGGCATGATCATCGGTGGTCTCGCCGGCGCGTTCGGCGGCTGGGTCGACACGGTGCTGATGCGCCTGGTCGACGTCATGCTGTCGGTGCCTTCGCTGCTGCTGGCGATCTCGGTCGCCGCGCTGTTCCAGAAGCCGAGCCAGTGGACCGTGATCGTGGCCGTGTCGATGGTCGGCGTGCCGATCTTCGCGCGGTTGCTGCGCGGTTCGATGCTCGCGCAACGAGGCAGTGACCACGTGCTCGCGGCGACGTCGCTCGGCGTCAAGCGCGGGACGATCGTGTTGCGGCACATGCTGCCGAACTCGCTCGGCCCGGTCATCGTGCAGGCCACGCTGACTCTGGCGACCGCGATCCTCGAGGCGGCCGCGCTGTCGTTCCTCGGTCTCGGCGACCCGGACCCGAACCGGGCGGAGTGGGGGATCATGCTGAGCCGCAGCGCCCGGCAGTTCCTCGACATCCGCCCCGAGCTGGCGTACTACCCGGCCATCGCGATCATCGTGGTCGCGCTCGGGTTCACGCTGCTCGGCGAGTCCTTGCGGGAAGCCCTCGATCCGAAGAACAGGCGGTGATCTTTCATGGCACTCCTCGAAGTACGCGACCTCAAGGTCGTTTTCCAGCGGCGCGGTGAGAAGCCGTTCACCGCGGTGGACGAGGTCTCTTTCGACGTCGAGCCGGGCCAGACCGTCGGTCTCGTCGGTGAGTCCGGTTGCGGTAAGTCCGTGACCTCGCTGGCGATCATGCGGCTGCTCGCGAAGCGCGGCAATCAGGTCAGCGGTTCGGTGTCGTTCGAAGGCACGGATCTGCTTCGCCTGCCCGACAAGGAAATGCGGGACCGCCGGGGTCGCGACCTCGGCATGGTGTTCCAGGACCCGCTGTCCTCGCTGAACCCGGTCATCCCGATCGGGCTGCAGATCACCGAGGTGCTGGAACGGCACCGCGGGATGTCGCGGAAGGTGGCGTCGAAAGAGGCCATCGAGCTGCTGGACAAGGTCGGCATCCCCGACCCGTCGCGGCGGCTTTCCGAGTACCCGCACCAGCTTTCCGGCGGGATGCGGCAGCGCGCGCTGATCGCGATCGCGCTGGCCTGCCGTCCGCGCCTGCTCATCGCCGACGAGCCGACCACCGCGCTCGACGTGACGATCCAGGCGCAGATCCTCGCGCTGCTGCGCGAACTGGTGCAGGAGACCGGGACCGCGCTGATCATGATCACGCACGACCTCGGTGTCGTCGCCGGTCTCTGCGACGAGGTAAACGTGCTCTACGGCGGCAAGATCGTCGAGCGCGCGGAACGGCACGCGCTGTTCGCCGAGCCGCGGCATCCGTACACGCACGGGCTGCTCGCCTCGATCCCGCGTCTCGACGCGGGTCGCGGCGAGAAACTGATCCCCATCAAGGGATCCGTGTCCGACAACATCCCATGGGACGGCGGCTGCGCGTTCGCGCCCCGCTGCCCGAACGCTCTCGGCGTGTGCCGGGAGGTTTCACCGCAGCTGACCCCCGATCGTGGCGGGCTGCTGCGCTGCCACAACCCGGTGATCCCGGCCGTGGCCGCACGAGGAGGGGCCCGATGACGTCAGTGGTACCGCGGCAGGAAGTGCTCCTGGAGGTCAACGACCTCAAGGTGCACTTCCCGATCAAGCGCGGCATCGTGTTCGACAAGACGGTCGGGCACGTGTACGCCGTCGACGGCGTCGACCTGGCCATCCGCAAGGGTGAAACCTACGGTCTGGTCGGGGAATCCGGCTGCGGCAAGTCCACTTTGGGCAGGGCGATCCTCCGGCTGACCGAGCTGACGAACGGCAACGTCGTCTTCGACGGCACGGACGTCGCCGGGCTCAAGGGCGAGGACCTGCGCAAGGCGCGCCGCCGGATGCAGATGATCTTCCAGGACCCGATGTCCAGTTTGGACCCTCGGCAGTCGGTGGAATCCATTCTGGTGGAAGGGATGAAGGCGCACGGCCTCGACAAGGACAAGGAGGCGACGGCCAAGCGGCTGCGTGAACTCCTCGCCGCCGTCGGCCTTCCCGAGTCGTCGCTGCGGAAGTACCCGCACGAGTTCTCGGGCGGTCAGCGTCAGCGCATCGGCATCGCCAGGGCACTGGCCGTCGAGCCGGATCTGATCGTCGCCGACGAACCGGTGTCCGCGCTGGACGTCTCGGTGCAGGCGCAGGTGGTCAACCTGCTGGAGGACCTGCAGGAGAAACTCGGCCTGACGTATCTGGTGATCGCGCACGACCTCGCGGTGGTGCGGCACATCTCCGACCGCATCGGCGTGATGTACCTCGGCTCGCTGGTCGAGGAGGCCGACGCCGACACGCTGTACGAGAACCCGCTGCACCCGTACACGCGGGCGCTGCTGTCGGCGATCCCGGTGCCGGACCCGACGGTGGAGGACACCCGGGAGCAGATCCTGCTCGCCGGTGACCTGCCCTCGCCGGCGCGGCCGCCGTCCGGCTGCCGGTTCCACACGCGGTGCCCGTGGAAGCAGCAGAGCCTGTGCGACACCGACCGACCGCAGCTGCGGGAGATCGGCGCGGGGCACCGGGTGGCGTGCCACTACGCGGAGGACATCCGCGACGGGCGGATCAGGCCGCACGAGGTCAAGGCGGAACTCGTCGAGGCCGGGGAACTGAACCCCGACATCGGCGGGCTGCCCGACGTCGGCTCGGCCGCCGAGATCCTCTAGTTCGTTGAAGCGCGTGAAGGCCCCCTTCCCTCGGCTCAGCCGAGGGAAGGGGGCCTTCACGCGCTACCGCATCTAGAGGACTAAACGCGGGGGGCGTGACACCGGGCACCGGCCGCCGGTTTCGGGCAGACTTCTGCCATGCGGGTCACAGTGCTGGGTGCGTCGGGGCGGACGGGGATTCACGTGGTCCGGCTGCTCCGGGGGCGGGGACATCAGGTGCGGGCGGGGCTGCGCAGCCGCCGCCGGGCCGAGGAGGTCGCGGGTCTCGGCGCCGAAACCGTGGTCGCGGACGTCACCGCCGACGCGGACGACCTCGTCGAGGCGCTCGCCGGTTCCGAGGTCGTGATCAGCGCGATCGGCGCACCCGATCCGGATCCGGCGTCGGTGAACCTCGTCGACCGCGACGGCGTGATCACCGCGATCCGCGCCGCGGAGAAGGCGGGTGTCTCGCGGTTCGTGCAGCTTTCCGCGCAGTTCGCGGATTCGCCGGATCAGGGCGACCGTCTGGTCCGCTCGATCCTGATGGCGAAGCAGATCTCCGACAGCGTCCTCCGCCGCTCCAGCCTGAACTGGACGATCGTCCGGCCCGGCACGCTCACCGACGATCCGCCCACCGGGCACGTCAAGGTCGCCGGTCACCTCGAACCCGGCCGCGTCTGCCGTGCCGACGTCGCCGCCGTCATGGTCGGCACGCTGGAGGAACCCCTCACCGAGAACCAGGGTTTCGACGTCATCGGCGGCGAGATCCCGATCCCGTCGGCACTGTCCTCGTTCAGCTGAGCGCTTTCTTCCGCTCCCGCGAAGCCCGCAGATTCGCGACGTTCCCGCAGGTACGGACGTCGTGCCAGACGCCGCTGTTGTTGCGCGAGACGTCGTAGAAGGCCGACCGGCAGCCGTCGAGCCGGCACAGTTTCAGCCGCGGCCAGATCCCGGCCTGCTGCGCGAGCAACGTCTCCGTCCACAGCGCCGACGTGAGCCACTGCCGTCCGGTGCCGGACGGGAACAGCCGGACGACGCCGTCGCGCAGGACCAGATCCGCCTTGATCGGCTTCTCGACAGCCGTGTCCTCGCCGTCCACCAGCGAAACGAACGACTCCCGTAGGTCGCGAAGCGCGCGAAGGTCCCCTGAGGTCAGCGTGATGTCGGGCACTTCGGCGTCCCTTGCCCGCGACCATTCCGCCAGCGCCTCGCCCGCCCAAGGCCGCGCCAGATCGGCGTCGCTCAGCAGGTCCAGGCCGTAGGTCTTGATGGCCTTGGTGTTGAGGAAGTCCTGAACGAGCGCCAGTCCCGAGGGGGCGGCGCGCAACCGGTACCGGTCCGTCGCGGTCCATGACATAGGTCAAGCGTACTTGACTCTGTCGGCCTTCGTCTCCATCCTGAATGACAGAGGCAAAAGCCGAACACTTCTGTCAAGGGAGCAAGTCATGACCTCACTCGAGGGTGCCGTCGCCGTGGTCACCGGCGGGCAGCGCGGGCTCGGCAAGGCGTTCGTCGCCGAACTCCTCGACCGCGGCGCCGCCAAGGTCTACGCCACGGCCAGGGTGCCGCGCGAGGAGACGGATCCGCGGATCGTCCCGCTCCCGCTCGACGTCACCGACCCCGATTCCGTCCGCGCGCTGGCCGCGAAGGCCAGCGACGCCACGATCGTCTTCAACAACGCCGGGACCCTCGGACTCGGCTCACTGCTGACCGAGGACGTCGACGCGCACCGCCCCGTCTTCGAAACGAACGTCTTCGGCGCGCTCCGCGTCGCGCAAGCGTTTGCGCCGCAGCTCAAGGACGGTGGCGCGCTGGTCAACGTCCACTCGGTCCTGTCGTGGGCGGCGGGCTCGGGTTCCTACGGTGCGTCGAAGGCGGCGTTCTGGTCGATCACCAACTCGCTTCGCATCGAGTTCGCCGACCAGGGCACCCAGGTCGTCGGCGTTCACCTCGGCTACACCGACACCGACATGACGCAGGGGCTCGAGGTCCCCAAGAACGACCCGCGTGACGTCGCGCGGCAGGTCGTCGACGGGCTGGAAAAGGGGGAGACCGAGGTGCTCGCCGACGACCTCACGCGTCAGGTCAAGGCCGCGCTGTCCGGTCCGGTCGAGCACCTCGGCACGAGCCGGATCGGAGCGTGAAAAATCGGTGGCGGACGGTCTCCGGGCCGAGGTAGTTTCGCCGCCATGTGCGCAGCCGCAATGACCAGGACCCGCCGCGTCTAGCGGCGGCTCCTACGTCCATCGCAAGGAACCGCTGCCCGAGCGAGTCGTCGCCGGGTCTGCTTCAGGCTGCCCGGCTCCCCTCGAAGCCGCGGAGATCCCTTGCGCACACAGCGTCCTGGCCGTCACGAACTCGGCCAGAACTTCCTCGTCGACCGAACGGTCATCGAAACCGTCGTGAAGCTCGTCGACGGCACCGGTGGGCCGATCGTGGAGATCGGCGCCGGTGACGGCGCGCTGACCCTTCCGTTGCAGCGGCTGGGCAGACGCCTGACAGCCATCGAGCTCGACGATCGCCGCGCCGCACTGCTGGCGCGCCGGGTCGAGCCGCCGACGGAGATCGTCACCGCCGACTTCCTGCGCCACCCTCTTCCGGCGACGCCGTACGTGCTGGTCGGAAATCTGCCGTTCCATCTGACCACCGCGATGCTGCGACGTGTCCTGCACGCTCCCGGCTGGACCGAAGCGGTGCTGCTCGTACAATGGGAGGTGGCGCGCCGTCGGGCGGGCGTCGGCGGCGCGACCATGATGACCGCGCAGTGGTGGCCGTGGTTCGATTTCCGGCTGGTCGGCAGGGTTCCGGCGTCGGCGTTCCGTCCGATGCCCGGTGTGGACGGCGGACTGCTCACCATGGTCCGGCGGCCGGCATCACTCGTCGCGGACGCGGACCGCGAGCGCTACCAGGACTTCGTGCGGCGGGTGTTCACCGGTCGCGGCCGTGGTGTCGCCGAGATCCTCGCCACGGCCGGACTGCGAAATGCCGGCCGGTGGCTCCGGGCGGAGGGGATCGCGCCGACCGCCTTGCCCAAGAACCTCACCGCACGCCAGTGGGCTGAGGCGTTTCGGCTTCGGCCAGGAATTCCGGCTCGCGGGCCCGGCGTTTCGTCGAACCGAACAGCACCCCGCCGATGACGACGGCCGCCGCGACGACTTCGAGCGGCGACGGCCGTTCGTCGAGGACGAGGAACGCCATCGACAGCCCGACCACCGGCACCAGCAGGGAGAACGGCGCGACCACGCCCGCGGGGTTGCGGCGCATCAGCGAGGTCCAGATCCCGGAGCCGACGATCGTGCCGAACAGCACGACGTAGGCCAGGCCGCCGAGCCCGATCAGCCCGGTCGGCGTGCCCAGCGTGCTCAGCGAGCGGCCGATCTCCGCCGGGCCCTCCATGACCATCGACAGCGCGAACATCGGCAGCGGCGGCACCACCGACATCCAGAGGACGAAATTCAGCGGGTTGTCCGGTGCCGCCTGCCGCGTGCTCAGATTGCCGAACGCCCAGCTCAGCGCGCCGAGCAGGGTCAGGATCACCGGCAGCAGGGCGGCGTTGCCCGCCTGCTGCCAGGCGATCGTCGCCATCCCGGCGACGGCGAGCAGGATGCCGGCGAGCTGCCGTCCGGACACCCGTTCCCGCAGGAAGACGGCGCCGAGCAGGACGGTGAACGGCGCCGACGCCTGCAGCACCAAGGACGCGAGACCGGTCGGCATGCCGGTGTCCATCGCGATGAAGAGGAAGGCGAACTGCCCGGTGCCGAAGCCGAGCCCGTAGCCGAGCAGGTGGCGGATCTTCACCTTCGGCCACGGCACGAACAGGATGGTCGGGATCGCGATCACCGCGAAACGCAGACCGCCGGCGAAGACGGGCGGGAACTGCCCGAGGGTGGCGTGGATGGCGAGGAAGTTGCAGCCCCAGAGGACGGCGACGAGCAGGGCGAGAAAACGGTCGCGGGCGGGCATGCCTTCACTCTTACGGGTGCATATCGTGAAGGACAAGCGATAATATTTTCAGTGACCATTCAGTTTGACTTCACAGTAGGTGGCGCATGGACATCGGCCGGTTACGGACCCTGCGGGAGTTCGCCGACCGCGGCAGCGTGACGGCGGCCGCGAAGGCCCTGCACTGCACGCCGTCCGCGGTTTCCCAGCAGCTGCGCGCCTTGCAGGGCGACGTCGGGCTCGCGCTGACGGAACCGGCGGGCCGGGGACTCCGGCTGACCGACGCGGGCCGCGCGCTGGTCGCCCGCGCCGACGACGTGCTCGCGGCGCTCGACCGCGCGGAGTCCGAATTGGACACTTACCGCAGTGCCCCGCGCGGCCGGGTCCGGATGGCGATCTTCCAGTCGGCCGGGCTGATGCTGCTGCCCGGACTGCTGCACCGCACGGCGGAGTTCGAGGGACTGGACGTCATCGTGCGCGACGTCGACATGACCCCGCCGGAGGTCCCGGGGCTCGTCGCGGATTACGACATCGTGGTGGCGCACCGGGACGAGCACGCGCCGTCGCTCGGCTCGGAACGGCTGGAGACGCGGCATCTGCTGCGCGAACCGCTCGACGTCGCGCTCCCCGCCGGTCACCGGCTCGCGAAAAGACGGCGCATCGAACTCTCGGAACTGGCCGACGAACGCTGGATCAGCGTCAACGCCGGTTTCCCGGTCGACGACATCCTCCAGTCGCTGATCATCCGCACCGGCGTACGCCCGCAGGTCGTCCAGCGCATCAACGATTTCCGCATCACCGAACGGCTCGTCGCCGCCGGGCACGGGATCGCGCTGCTGCCCCGGTACACAATGGACACCCGGCGGGGCAGCGGGCTGGTCTGCCGCCCGCTGGCCGGGATCAAGGCGGCGCGGCACGTCGAAGCCGTCTACCGGCTCGGCGCGTCCTCCCGGCCCGCGGTGGCGAAGGTGCTCGACGCGCTCGCGGACGAGGTCGCGGCGCTTACGGGCGAGCGTGACTCTTCAGGTGATCCAGCGCGATCTTGAGCGCGTCGGCGATCGGCGTGATGTCGTGCCGCAGGTGTGCCATCAGCAGGCCGCCCTGGACGCAGGTCATCGCGGCCTGTGCGAGCCGGGCCGGATCCGCGTCCTCGGCGAGCTTTCCCTTTTCCTGCAGGGTCTTCAGGCCCTTTTCGAGATGTGACTCCCATTCGCGGTACGCGTTGTCGAGCAGCGGCGCGATCTTCGGATCGTCCCCGAGTTCGCCGGCGAGGTTGCCGAGCGGGCAGGCGATCGGCCCCTTCGGCGTGCTCTGGATGGCCAGGATCTCCCGCGTCCACTGCTCGAAGTCGGCCCAGTCGTTCAGCGCGAAGATGGTCGGCTGGTTGCCGAGGATATTCTCGAGGAAGCGGGCGATCACCGCCTCGACGAGCTGATCCTTGTTCTTGAAGTAGTGGTACATCTGCGATTTCCCGGCCCCGCTCGCCGCGAGCACCTTGTCGACGCTCGTCCCGGCGACGCCGTTGACGTACATCAGTTCCGCCGCCGCGTCGATGATCGCGTCCCGCGTCATCCGCCCGCGCGGGGTCTTCGCCGCCGGTTGACCGTTCATGTACCGGATAGTACAGTCGGCTCCACTGTACCGATCAGTACAATCCAAGGAGCTGATGATGGGGGATCTCAACACCGACCTCGCCGAGTTGCGGGGCAACGTCGCGAGCCATGTCCCGGCCGAGATCGCGGAGGTGCTCAAGGCCGACCGTGCGCGCTTCGTCGGGGTCGTCGCCGAGGCGGCGGCGAAACCGGGGGCGGCGATGCCGGACTTCACGCTGCCGGACGCGACGGGGGCGCGGGTGTCACTCGGCGAACTGGTCGCGGACGGACCCGCGGTCTTGGTGTTCTATCGCGGCGCATGGTGCCCGTACTGCAATCTGGCGCTGCGCACTTATCAGCAGGAAGTGTTGCCGGAACTGGAAAACCTGGGGGCGCGGCTGGTCGCGGTCAGCCCGCAGCTTCCGGACGACTCACTGTCCACAAAGGATCTTGAGTTCACCGTGCTGTCCGATGTGGGCAACGAACTCGGGCGGGCGCTGGGCATCACGTTCCGGCTGGATCCGGCGACGAAGCCGGCCTTCGACACGCTCATCGGCGACGTCGAGAAGCTCAACGGGGCGACCGAATGGGAACTGCCGTATCCGACCGTGCTGGTGGTGGACCGCGAACGCGTCATCCGCTTCATCGACGTCCACCCGGACTACACCACCCGCACCGACCCGGCCGACGTCCTGGCCGCGGTTAAAGCCCTGTAGTGCGGTTTGGCGGGTCGTGAGTGACGATCCGAGCCGCCGACGGGTAGGTCCCACCTCGGTTCAGCTCGGTGCCCGCGTCCATGAAGGAATTGGGACGTTGAGTGTCCCGATTCCTTCATGGACGAACCCGGGTCCCCTTCCCGCACGCAACCGCAATGCCAGGAACTTGAGCGGCGGTTCCTGAGGCTCTCCAACTGTCCATAAAGGATTCACCGGGCCGATTCGTTCGATTGACCATCATTGCCCGTGTTATCAAGTCCGTGAAGGCCTCCTTGAGGGACTCTGATTCCCTCAAGGAGGCCTTCACGGACCATCGACCTTCGTCGGCGAACAGTCGCTGCCCGAACGGACGGGTACTTACTGGAGCCGGGCCGCTACCGGTTGGCCCGGTTCACGGCCGAGACGACGGCCCGCAGTGAGGCGGTCACGATCGACGGGTCGATCCCGATGCCCCAGTACACGCGGTCGGAGATCGCGCACTCGATGTACGACGCCGCCCGCGCGTCGTCGCCCGGCGAGAGCGTGTGCTCGCTGTAGTCCAGCAGTCGCAGGTCGAACCCGACCGTCGACAGCGCGTCGAAGAACGCCGCGATCGGGCCGTTGCCGCGCCCGGTGACCTCGTGCTCGTCCCCTTCGACCCGCACGGTGGCGGTGATGTCGTACTCACCGTCGCCGTTGTCCCTGACGTGCTGGCGCACCAGCTCCAGCGGCGTCTTCAGCTCCAGGTACTCGGCCGAGAACGCGTTCCACATGGTGGCCGGGTCGACCTCGCCGCCCTCGGTGTCGGTGTGGCGCTGGACGACCTTCGAGAACTCGATCTGCAGCCGCCGCGGCAGGTCGAGCTGGTGCTCGGCCTTCATGATGTAGGCGACGCCGCCCTTGCCGGACTGCGAGTTCACCCGGATCACGGCCTCGTAGTTCCGGCCGATGTCCTTCGGGTCGATCGGCAGGTACGGGACCTCCCACGGGTGCTCGTCGACCGGCGTGCCCGCCTTGTCGGCGGCGGCCTTCAGCGCGTCGAGGCCCTTGTTGATCGCGTCCTGGTGGCTGCCGGAGAACGCGGTGAACACCAGGTCACCGGCCCACGGGCTGCGTTCGTGCACCGGCAGCTGGTTGCAGTATTCGACGGTCCGCTTGATCTCGTCCATGTCGGAGAAGTCGATCTGCGGGTCGACGCCCTGGCTGTAGAGGTTCATGCCCAGCGCGACCAGGTCGACGTTGCCGGTGCGCTCGCCGTTGCCGAACAGGCAGCCTTCGATCCGGTCCGCGCCCGCCTGGAAGCCCAGTTCGGCGGCGGCGATGCCGGTGCCGCGGTCGTTGTGCGGGTGCAGCGACAGGATCACCGAATCGCGGCGGTCCAGGTTGCGGTGCATCCACTCGATCGAGTCGGCGTAGACGTTCGGCGACGCCATCTCGACGGTGGCGGGCAGGTTCAGGATGACCGGCTTCTCCGGCGTCGGCTGCCAGATCCCGGTGATCGTGTTGCAGACCTCGAGCGCGTAGGACAGCTCGGTGCCCGTGTAGGACTCCGGCGAGTACTGGAAACGGAAGTCGGTGTCCGGCTGCTTCGCCGCGTAGTCGACGACCAGCTCGGCGGCCTGCGAAGCGATCTTCGTGATGCCGATGCGCTCCTCGCGGAACACCACGCGGCGCTGCAGGATCGACGTCGAGTTGTAGATGTGGACGATCGCGCGCGGGGCCCCTTCGAGTGCCTTGAAGGTGCGCTCGATCAGCTCGGGACGGCACTGGGTCAGCACCTGGATGCTGACGTCGTCCGGGATGGCGCCTTCGTCGATGATCTCGCGGACGAAGTCGAAGTCGGTCTGCGACGCCGCCGGGAAGCCGACCTCGATCTCCTTGTAGCCCATGCGGACCAGCAGATCGAAGAACTTGCGCTTGCGCGCGGGCGACATCGGGTCGATCAGGGCCTGGTTGCCGTCACGCAGGTCGACCGCGCACCACAGCGGGGCGGTGTCGATGCGCTTGTCCGGCCAGGTGCGGTCGGGCAGGTCGATGTCCTCGACCAGCTGGTACCAGGGGCGATAGCGGTGTACGGGCATCGAAGTGCCGCGCTGGGTGTTCCACGAAGCCTGCTCGGAAGGGGCCGGGCGCGTGGGCTTACGGATGCTCATGAGGGGACGGTTCTCCTGAAGAATCGGGTGCGACGACCGGCACCACGAAGCCCCGCGACGGGGAGCCGGTCAGATCAGGCCCCGTCGCGGCAGCGAAGCAGGAGAGCTCGAGCCACGACGCCACCTTAACCGCGAGATCTCCCGAAAGGAAACCCGGCCCGCGATCGAACCGTGACTCAAGTGGCGCCCATTTGGGTTACTCGCGGGTAGCAATCGGACCTGAGGGCGTGCCACACTGCCCGGCATGGGCGAGCACGCTGAAGAGAAGGAAACCGCAGATCAGGCGACCAAGCGCAAGATCGACTGGCGCGCGGGCGGTGGCCGCGCGGCCGGCGTGCTGGCCGGTGTCGTCCGCTGGATCGGGCTGATCTTCGCGGCGATCCTGGTGCTGCACATCGTCTTCGTGATCGGCGAGGCCAACCCCGACAACGGCATCGTCTCGTTCGTCCGCGGCTGGGCCGACGGGCTGCTGCTGGGCTTCAAGGACCTGTTCATGCCCGCCGACGCCAAGCTCCGCGTGCTGATCAACTACGGCATCGCCGCGGTCTTCTGGATGGTCGTCTCGGGCATCGTCGCGAAGATCATCCGGCGCGTGGGCGGCTCGAACTAGCCGCGTTTAGCGGGCTAAACGCGATCGGAGCCGAGGCGTTCGAAAGCCGCCACGGCGGCCTTCGGGTCGTCGGCGTGGAACTTCACGACGCGCACCGACTCGGTCTTCCCGAGCGGCCGGGTCACCGTGACCGGTTCGCGTAGCTCGGCGACCAGGTTGGTCTCGTAGTAGTTGTCGTGGCTGAGCCACGTTTCGTCGCGAAAGGCCTTCGCCTTGAGCGGATCGTGGCTCTCCTTCGCATGCCGCAGCGCGGCCACGTTCTCCCTCGGGATCCGCACGTCGTAGAACGAGCTGTAGCGCACCCGCAGCTCACGCGAGGAGATCACGTGCGGCCGGACGACGGTGCCCGCGTAGATCCCGAAGATCAGCAGCACGGAGTAGATCCCGAGGGCGAGCAACAGCAGGTCGGCGAACAGCCCGAAGTCGATCAGCCAGAACAGGCCCGCTTCGACCAGGCTCACCACGGCGAAGATGACGAAGATCGCCTTGCCGCCTGCTCCGTACGGCACGGCCACCGCGTCGCCGTCGACCCCGTCCTGGCGGCGCCTCAGATACAGCCAGAGGCCGGCCAGCGTCCGTGCCTCGTTCCGGAAGTGACTGCGCAAAGCCCCCATATCACCCAGGTTAGCGATCGAACTGGGTCAGGATCTTCAGCGCGTCGGCGGAACCCGGATCCTTCGGCGTGTAGATCTCCAGCCGGTGATCGGGACTGTCCGGCTGGACCCACACCTGGTAGTCGACGCTCACCGCGCCGACCGTGGGGTGCCGCAGATGCATGGCGCCGACGGTGCAATCGGCGACGTCGCCCGTCGCCCACAGCGCCGCGAAGTCGTCGCTGCGCATCGAAAGTTCGCCGATGAGCGCGGCCAGCCGGGCGTCGGTGGGGTAGCGGCCCGCGGTCAACCGCAGGTAGGCGACGTGGACCCGGGCGAGTTCGGCCCGGTTGCGGTACAGCTCGCGCACGAGCGGGTCGAGGAAGAACATCCTCGGCAGCGACGGCCGCCGGTCCGGATCCCGCGGCGCGTCGAACGCGACATGTCCGGCCATGAGCGCGTTCCCGGCGTGGTTCCACGCGAGCACGTCGCCACGCCGTCCGAAGACGAGCGCGGGCACGGCCTCGCCGAGGTTCTCCAGCAGCGCGAGGACGCGGGGGTGCGGGTCTTCCGGACCCGGGTCGGTCATCCGGGGCAGGGTGGCCTGCCGGGCGAGGTTGTGCAGATGGCCGGTCTCGACGTCGTCGAGCCGTAGTGCCCTGGCGAGCGCGTCGAGGACCTGGCGGGAAGCGGTTTCGGCCTGTCCTTGTTCGAGCCGCGTGTAGTACCCGGCGCTCACTCCGGCGAGCTGGGCGAGTTCCTCCCGCCGAAGGCCGGGCACGCGACGCGAGGTGCCGTAGGTGCGCAGCCCGATCTCGTCGGGCGTCACCCGGTCGCGACGGCTTTTCAAGAAGACCCCGAGACTCTCCACGCTTCGAGCTTAAGCACGCCGGACCGGCCCGTGGGTGTACCTGTCAGGGGTACCCACGACATGGGGATGGCCGCGGGACGGGCGTTGTCACACCGTCGACGTCATGACACGAGAGAGCAAGCGGGCCTGGTTCGGCCTGCTGGTGATCCTTTGCCCGGTCCTCCTGGTCTCCATGGACGGGTCGATCCTGTTCCTCGCGATGCCCAGGATCAGCCAGGCGCTCGCCCCGACGGCCGATCAGCAGTTGTGGATCCTGGACGGCTACGGGTTCGCCGTCGGCTCGTTCCTGATCGCGTTCGGCGCCATCGGCGACCGCTACGGCCGGTTGAAACTGCTGATGACCGGCGCAACGGTGTTCGGCGCGGCGTCGGCGGGCGCGGCGTTCGCCCCCGGCCCGGAACTCCTGATCGCGTGCCGGGCGGTGATGGGCCTGGCGGGCGCGACGCTGCTGCCGTCGGCGCTGGCGGTGCTGAGCGAACTCTTCACCGATCCGAGGCGCCGCGCCCAGGCCATCGGCGTCTTCGCGGCCGCGTTCGCCGCCGGTTTCGCGATCGGCCCGATCGTCGGCGGCGCGTTGCTGGAACGGTTCTGGTGGGGTTCGGTCTTCCTGGTCAACCTGCCGGTCATCGCGGTCTTCCTGCTGCTCGCGCCGGTGCTGCTCCGGGAGGTCCGGGCAGGCGGGACCGGCCGGGTCGACGTGCCGAGCGTGGCCCTGTCCGCCACCGGCCTGCTCCTCGCGATCTACGGGGTCAAGCACACCGCGGCGGAAGGCCCGTCCGCGGTCGCGGTGGCCGCGGGGATCGCCGGAGCGGTCCTGCTGGTGTGGTTCGCCCGGCGGCAACGGACCCTCGACCCCCCGTTGATCGACCTCTCCCTGTTCCGCGACCGGGTCTTCACGATCGCGATCGTCACCGGCCTGCTGCCGCTGATGGCGTGGTCGGCGGCCGCCTACCTGGCGGGGATCCACCTGCAGTCGGTGCTCGGCCTGTCCGTGTCGGACGCGGCGCTCCTGGCCCTGCCCGGGGCGGCGGTGCTGACGATCCTGTGCGTCGTCACCCCCGCGCTGGTCGATCGCGTGGGGAAGAGGACCGCGCTGATCCTCTGCCACTTCTCCGTCGCCGCCGGTCTGCTGCTGTTGCTCATGACCGGCGTCACGGGCGGGGTGGGCTGGTACGTCGCCTCGACGGTGGTCGCGGGTGTCGGCTACGGCATCTCGTTCAGCGTGGTGGCCGACACGGCCGTCGCGGCGGTCCCCCCGGAAAGGGCGGGAGCGGCGGGCGCGATCGCCGAAACAGCCAACGAGATCGGCAACGCGCTGGGCATCGCGCTCATGGGCTCGCTCGCCGCGCTGGTGTTCCGCCTGGCCGGACCGGGTCTCGCGCCCACCCTCGACGGCACCCTCCAGCTGCCCGGAATCGCGTCCGCCGCCGAGGCTGACGCGAAGGATGCCTTCGTTTCGGGTCTGCACACGGCCGTGGTGGTGCTGAGCCTGTTGCACCTCGCCTTGGGGGTGCTCGCCCTCCGCTGGCTCCCTCAGTCGGAGAAGGCGCTCGTGCCCCAGGTGTCCGAGTAGGCGAACTCCGCCAGCGGAAGGCGCTCCCTCGGCGCCTTCTCGCGCTCGATCCGCCAATCCTCTTCGAGCACCGACGGGTCCGCCGGCGAACCGACGGCGATGGCGACCTTGGGTACGACTTCGTCCGGGAGTCCGAAGAAGTCCTTCGCCGCGTCGGCGGAGAAACCCGCCATCTGGTGCGCGATCAGCCCGAGCTCGACGGCCTGGAGCACGAGGTTCTCGCTCGCCAGCCCCAGTCCGTACTCGGCGTAAGGGACGTCGCCCTTCTCGTTCGTGGTCACCATCACGCCGATCAGCAGGAGCCCGGCGCGGTGCGCCCACGCGCGGTTGCCCGAGTTGAGCGTCGCGAGGATCCGGTCGAACGACGGCGTGCCCCGCAGGCCGACCAGGTAGCGGGCGGGCTGGGTGTTGCCGAACGAGGGTGCCCATCGGGCCGCTTCGAGCAGCGCGCGGAGCTGCTCTTCGGTGACGACGGCTGACTCGTCGTAGGCGCGAGGACTCCATCTCGCCGCCAGGATCGGCGCGATCGGGGTACTGGTCTCGGCGGGCTTGTGCACGGCCGGACTCTAGCAAGGGGTGCTCTCCGTCACTAAAGCGAAAGCCCTCCGACTATTTCGTTGGTGTTAAGGAAGATTTACTTCGAGGAGTCCTCGAAGTGGTGGTCAGGACCACTTACGAGGGTGGCGGGCGTGCGCGTCCCCGGTAGGCTTTCGCCCAAATAAGGGACGCGGGGGCTCCTCGGTGCCCACCAGGAGCCGCCCGGCCCGTCGAGGAGGTTCGGGCGTGGCCCTCGTGGTCCAGAAGTACGGCGGTTCGTCGCTGGAAAGTGCCGACCGGATCAAACGCGTCGCGGAACGCATCGTCGCCACCAAGAAGGCCGGCAACGACGTCGTCGTCGTCTGCTCCGCCATGGGTGACACGACGGACGAGCTGCTCGACCTGGCTCAGCAGGTCAATCCGGCTCCGCCGGAGCGGGAGATGGACATGCTGCTCACCGCGGGTGAGCGCATCTCCAACTCGCTGGTCGCGATGGCGATTTCGGCGCAGGGTGCGGAGGCGTGGTCGTTCACCGGTTCGCAGGCCGGTGTGGTGACGACGTCGGTGCACGGCAACGCGCGGATCATCGACGTCAGCCCCAGCCGGGTCACCGAAGCCCTCGACCAGGGCTACATCGCGCTGGTGGCGGGTTTCCAGGGCGTGTCACAGGACACCAAGGACATCACCACACTCGGCCGCGGCGGTTCGGACACCACCGCCGTCGCGCTGGCCGCGGCGCTGAACGCCGACGTCTGCGAGATCTATTCCGATGTGGACGGTGTGTACTCGGCCGACCCGCGGATCGTGCCGGACGCGAAGAAGCTCGAGACCATCCCGTACGAGGAGATGCTCGAACTCGCGGCCAGCGGCTCGAAGATCCTGCACCTGCGCTCGGTGGAGTACGCGCGCCGCTACGGCGTCCCGATCCGAGTCCGTTCTTCCTACAGTGACAAGCCGGGCACCACGGTGGCCGGTTCTATCGAGGAGATCCCCGTGGAACAAGCGTTGATCACCGGTGTGGCGCACGACCGCTCCGAAGCCAAGATCACGGTGACCGGCGTACCGGACCACGCCGGCGCCGCCGCCAGGATCTTCCGGGTGATCGCCGACAACGAGATCGACATCGACATGGTCCTGCAGAACGTGTCCAGCACGGTGTCCGGCCGGACCGACATCACCTTCACGCTGTCGAAGGCCAACGGCGCGAAGGCCGTGCAGTCGCTGGAGAAGATCAAGGACGAGATCGGCTTCGAGTCGGTCCTGTACGACGACCACGTCGGCAAGGTGTCGCTCGTCGGCGCGGGGATGCGCTCGCACCCCGGTGTCACGGCGACGTTCTGCGAGGCGCTCGCGCAGTCAGGCGTCAACATCGAAATCATCAACACCTCGGAGATCCGGATCTCGGTGCTGATCCGCGACGCGCAGCTGGACGACGCGGTGCGCGCGATCCACGAGGCATTCGAACTCGGCGGCGATGAAGAAGCCGTCGTCTACGCGGGGAGTGGTCGCTGATGGCCGAGGGATTGCGGGTAGGAGTCGTCGGGGCGACCGGTCAGGTCGGCGGCGTGATGCGCCGTCTGCTGGCCGAACGGGGTTTCCCGGTCGCGGAAATGCGCTACTTCGCTTCGGCGCGGTCCGCCGGTACGAAGCTTCCTTGGCAGGACCAGGAAATCGTCATCGAGGACGCGACGATCGCGGATCCGTCCGGTTTGGACATCGCGCTGTTCTCCGCCGGTGGCGCGACCTCCAAGGCGCAGGCCGAACGGTTCGCCGCGGCCGGTGCCACGGTGATCGACAACTCGTCGGCCTGGCGGATGGACCCGGACGTCCCGCTGGTCGTCAGCGAGGTCAACCCGGAGGCGATCAAGGAAGCGCGCAAGGGGATCATCGCGAACCCCAACTGCACCACGATGGCCGCGATGCCGGTGCTCAAGGTGCTGCACGCCGAAGCGGGGCTGGTGCGGCTGATCGCCAGCACCTACCAGGCGGTGTCCGGCAGCGGCCTCGCCGGTGTCGAAGAGCTGGAAGGCCAGCTCGCCGCGTCGGTGGCGAACGCGGGCGCGCTGACCCACGACGGCTCGGCGGTGACCTTCCCCGAACCGAAGAAGTACGCGCGGCCCATCGCGCACAACGTCCTCCCGCTCGCCGGGTCCATTGTGGACGATGGTGAGTTCGAGACGGACGAGGAGAAGAAGTTCCGCAACGAGAGCCGCAAGATCCTGAGCATCCCGGAGCTGCTGGTCTCGTGCACCTGTGTGCGGGTGCCGGTGTTCGCCGGGCACTCGCTCTCGATCAACGCCGAGTTCTCGCAGCCGCTTTCGGTCGTCCGCGCGACCGAGCTGCTGACCGGGGCGCCCGGGGTGGAGCTGTCGGACATCCCGACCCCGCTGCAGGCCGCCGGCCGGGACCCGTCGTACGTCGGGCGGCTGCGGACCGACCCGGGTGTCGAGGGTGGCCGCGGCCTGGTGATGTTCGTGTCGAACGACAACCTGCGCAAGGGTGCGGCGCTGAACGCCGTCCAGATCGCCGAACTGGTCGCCGCGAACTCCTGACCCCGTCCCGCGTTCAGAGGACGAAACGCGTTCTATCTCAGTGGCGTGAGATGAAAGGTCCTTTCCTTGCAAATTTCGCAAGGAAAGGACCTTTCATTGCACGCGCGCCCCGATCCCAGCCGCATCCAGAGGACGAAACGCGTCAGGGTTTCGTCGCGCCGAAGCAGGCCGCGTACCGCGTCGCCAGGAACTCGCCCCGCGCGTCCCGGCTGTAAGCCCACATCCCGCTGTCCGCCCGCGTCCCCAGGAACCGGAACTGCTCGACGGCCTCGTCGAAGCGCCCGTTCTCCACCAGCGCCTTCGCCGCGTACGCCCGGTCCGAACGCGTCGACGGGTGGTCGCGTCCTTCGCCGTCGAGCCAGGCCACGATCCCGTCGAGGGCGCCGGCGACCCGCGGATCCCGCCAAGCGGGCACGTCACGGAACTCGGATTCGTGCGCGGCGATCAGCAGCAGCGGCGCCAGCTTCGGCGACTTGGCCGCGGCGGTCTCGGCGAACTCCCACATCAGCTCGTCCGAGCCGAACCACTTCGGGCACCAGTACTGCAGCGCCCGCGAATGCGCCCCGCGGTGCTGCGGATCGCGCGCGACGAGTTCCGCCCAGACCTCGAGGTACTGGTCGTTCTCGTACTGCCGCCCCATCGCGATCGCGAGCGCGGTCACCCACGGCGTCGGGTCCTCGGGAGCGAGCGCGGCCGCCTCGCGCACGGCCTCTTCGGCCTGCTCCAGTACCCGGAAGAACGCGGCGAACTGCTCCTCGGTCACGTGCTTCGCCTGCAGTCCGCTGCGCACCTCCCAGGCCACGTGCACCAGCGATTCCGCGTTGACCAGCGCCGCGCCCGGGTCACCGGGCCGGGCCTTGCGCCACGTCCGCAGCCAGGCGTCGTCTTGCGCGGCGGCCTCGCCCAGCGCGCCGTTCACCAGGTTGCGGCGATCCCAGTTCCCCCAGGTCGACGCCAGCAGCGCCGCGGCACCCTCCCAATCACCACGCGCGGTCGACGCCTGGACGGCGAGGATCTCTTCGTCGGTCCAGTACTCCTCGGTCGAAACCTCGTGGTCCGGCGGGAGACCCCAGCGCGTGACGTCCGGGATCTTGCCCTTGAACTTGGGCTTCTCCGGCGGCAGCAGCGCGACGAGCTCTTCCGGCGTCATGGTGTCGGTGAGTTCGTCGACGCTGATGCCGCGGCGCTTCGCCTCCTTCATCAGGGCGAAGACGGCCTTGCGTTCACGGGATTTGAGCAGCCAAAGCACTTTCGAAAACTCCTTAAGAACGAACAAGCGTGACGGACGGCCGGTAACCCGAGGTCACCCCGGCGGCCGTCAGCAGCGCGCGCAGCGGCGCGGTGTCGGATTCGGCCGCGGTGGCCTTGTCGAGGGCGGACGGCAGCAGGTCTTCGAGCTGCCCGTCCAGGGTGAACGGCGCCGGTCCGGACCACGACAGCGTCCAGCGGGCCACCCCGACGTCGGCGAGGGCCGCGGAGACCACGACCTCCATCCGCCTGCGGACGGAGACGGCGGCGAACTCGCGGCGAGCGCGGGCCCCCGCGCCGGCGGGCGGCTTCTCGTCCGGGTCGGCGAGTTCCTCGTGCCTGCCCGCGTCGAGCAGGTCCAGCGCCATGTCCAGGGTGCGTTCGCCCAGGACCTCGGCGGCCGCTTCGGCGGCGGCGTGACGACGGCCGATGGCGACCAGGGACTGCCAGTCCGTCCGCCGCATCGCGTGGGCCTCGTCGGAGAAGACGGTGAACAGCGCTTCGTCGAGCATCTCTTCGGCGCCGGTCAACAGCTCGGCCGCCGGGCGTTCGCCACCGGGCCGGACGGGGACCCGCGGCCCGGCTTCGAGCGTCGCGACACGGTCGCGCGTGGCCGGATGCGTGTCGTACCGCGAGGTCTTCTCCTCCGACGGGTTCCGCCGCATCTCCTCCATCTGCTCCGCCCGGGTCGGGTCGGTGAGCAGCGCGCGGTAGCCCTCGCCGAACCGGTCCGGGAGGTAGCCCGCGTCCCAGCCGATCGCGGCGTAGTTGTTCATGAAGAACCGCCAGGTGACGGCCAGCGCTTCGATCTCACGCAGTGCCGAGGCCGCCGCTTCGGTGCCCGCGAGCCGTGCCGAGACGGCGTCGGCGGCGAGTTCCTGGGCACGGCAGACGCTCATCGAGACGGCGAAGTACAGCTTCGCGTACTGCTTGAAGAGCCAGCCGACGAAGCGCTCGAAGTAGCCTTCGCGACCGAGGCCGTTGACCACCCGCGCGATGGACTTGCGCCCGCGATAGGTCAGCGCGGAGAACCGGGTGTCCTTGTTGCTGTAGTGCCCCAGCTCGTGCGCGAGGACCGCGCGGAACTGGTCCTGGCGCAGGCCCATGATCAGCGGGACACCGATGATCATCCGGCGGCGCAGCACCCGCAGTCCGAGCCACGACGTCCGTTCGGTGACCGCGGCGTTGACGTCCGGATCGAGGTAGATCTCGTCCGGCGGCCGCGTGCCCGCCTCGTCCGCCAGCTCCCGGACCAGCGCCCAGAGCGCGGGCTGGGATTCCGGCGTCACCGCGACGCCGGGTACGTCGTCACCGGTCGCCCGTTCGACCGTGAGCAGGGTCTTGAGCAGGATCCACCCGACCGGAACCGTGACGATGCCGAGCTTCACCGCCGTGAACACATTGTGCCGCAGCGCCAGTACCTCGAGTGCCACGATCCCGCCGACGAACGCCAGTACGAGCAGTGGAAACGCGGCGAGCAGGGCGGCAGCGAGCAGCCCGCGAAAAGACTTCACCGTGAAACGGACCTTCCCCAGAGTTGGTGTACCCCCGACACCGAGCGCTCATTGTGCCCGAAGCACCGGCGAGGGCCGATCACTTTTCGAATACGATCGAAGACTTCGCGATGAACATCACCCCGCCCGGCGTGGTCGCGTGTGGACTGTCCATTGTGGAGGCTGCTAATTGCCTTGTCCGGTTCGTCCGGCCCGTGCATGCTCAAGGGCGACAAAACGTTTTCCACGAAGGGAAAGTCATGTACACGGCGGTCGAAGGCTCGCGGGTTCCGATCCGGATGTGGGCGGATCCCACCTCGGTCGAAGACCAGGCCATGCGACAGCTGCACAACGTCGCCAACCTGCCTTGGGTGCACGGGGTCGCGGTCATGCCCGACGTCCACTACGGCAAGGGCGCGACGGTCGGCAGCGTGATCGCGATGCGCGACGCCGTGTCCCCGGCCGCCGTCGGCGTGGACATCGGCTGCGGGATGAGCGCGGTGCGGACCTCGCTCACCGCCGCGGATCTGCCCGACGACCTGCTGAAGCTCCGCCGCCGGATCGAATCGGCGGTCCCGGTCGGCTTCGGGCTGCACAAGTCGCCGGTGAACCCGGCGAAGGTGCACGGTGTCGGTGGCTGGGACGCCTTCTGGAAGTCCTTCGGTGACCTGCACCCCGGCGTCCAGGATCTGCACGACCGCGCGGCGCGCCAGATCGGGAGCCTCGGTGGCGGTAACCACTTCATCGAGGTCTGCCTCGAACAGGGCGGGGACGATGAAGGCCGCGTGTGGCTGATGCTGCACTCCGGTTCGCGCAACATCGGCAAGGAACTCGCGGAACGCCATATGGCCGTCGCGCGGAAGCTGCCGCACAACGCGGATCTGCCGGATCCGGACCTCGCGGTGTTCGTGGCGGGCACGCCGGAGATGCAGGCGTACCGGCGGGACCTGTTCTGGGCGCAGGACTACGCGGCGCGCAACCGGGCGACCATGGTCGCGCTCGTCAAGCAGGCGCTCAAGGACGTCGTCCCGCAGACGACGTTCGACGACGCGATCAGCTGTCACCATAATTACGTCGCCGAAGAGACCTACGACGGCGTCGACCTTTTGGTGACCCGCAAGGGCGCGATCCGCGCGGGTTCGGGTGACCTCGGGATCATCCCGGGCAGCATGGGTACCGGTTCGTACATCGTGCGCGGCCTCGGGAACGCGTCGTCCTTCCAGTCCGCGTCGCACGGCGCGGGCCGCCGGATGTCGCGGAACAAGGCCAAGAAGCTGTTCACCGCCGACGACCTCGCCGCGCAGACCGCCGGCGTGGAATGCCGGAAGGACTCCGGGGTGGTGGACGAGATCCCGGCCGCGTACAAGGACATCGAAACGGTGATCAAGGCGCAGACCGACCTCGTCGAGGTGGTCGCGCATCTGAAGCAGGTCGTCTGCGTCAAGGGGTGAGGCGTGGGCGGTATGCCGGACGACTCCGACATACCGCCCACGAAATCGCTACTGTGGACGCATGAAGAGGTGGGGAATCGCCGCGCTGCTGGCCGCGGCCGGTCTGGCGCTGGCGGGCTGCAGCGAGGTCACGAACGCGGTCGATCAGACGAACAAGGCCGCGACCAAGGTCGGCGCGTGCGCCGAGGCGCTCAGCCTCGCCGACCTCAACCCGGACCCGGCGACGATCAAGGAACGGGCCGCCGACAAGGAGAAGCGCCTGCGCGAGCTGGCGAACAGCGTCGGCGAGCAGAACGTGGCGAGCGCGCTCACCGGGATGGCCGACTCGTATCTGCAGGTCCAGAAGGAGAACATCCAGGACGCGGGCAAGATCGCGGACTGGACCAAGCGCAACCTCGACCGCCTCGACGCCCTCCGCAAAGTTTGCGCCTAGCCCCCCGCATCTAGGGCGTGTCCTGTAAGTGATCTAGCTGGGGTTCGGTTGGATTGCGGGTGTGGTTGGTCGTGGTGAGTTGACGGATAAGGCTTGGGCGGTGATCGAGCCGTTGCTGCCGCCGCGGCAAGGTGGTGGTCGGCGGTGGCGGGATCATCGCCAGGTCATCAACGCGATCCTGTGGAAGTTGCGCACTGGTGCGCCCTGGCGTGACCTGCCTGATCGTTACGGGCCTTGGAAGACGGCGCATGAGCGGCTGCGGTTGTGGACCAAAGACGGCACCTGGGACCGGATTCTCGACCGGGTGATCGTCAAAGACGACGCCGTTGGCGACCTCGAGTGGATCGTTTCCGTCGATTCGAGTGTGGTCCGGGCGCACCAGCATGCCGCCGGTGCCCGGAAAAAGGGGGATGCAGCGACGGAATCGAAGCTCTCGCCCTTGACGGGGAAGGACTCGGGCGGTCCCGTGGCGGGCTGAGCACCAAGATCCACTTGGTTGTGGACGGGCGGGGCCTGCCGATGCGGTTCCTGCTCACCCCGGGCCAGGCTGGCGACAACCCGCAGCTGGTTCCGCTGCTGGACGGCATCACCGTCGCCCGGATCGGTCCCGGCCGGCCACGCTGCCGACCGGAGACGGTGATCGCGGACAAGGCGTATTCGCATCCGTCAACCCGCCGGGCGATGCGAGACCGGCGGATTAGGTTCGTCAGTCCGGAACGGGATGACCAGATCGCCCGCCGCACAGCCAAAGGCCGCAGCGGCGGGCGACCACCAGCGTTCGACGCCGAGGCCTATAAACAGCGCAACGTGGTCGAACGGTGCTTCAACCGGCTCAAACAGTTCCGTGACCTGGCCACCCGCTACGCCAAACGCGCCGCCTACTACCAGGCCGAGCTCACCATCGCCGCGATCGTGCTCTGGCTCCAATGACTTACAGGACACGCCCTAGTCCTCTGGATGCGGTAGATGCACGCGCAACTACCGCATCCAGAGGACGAAACGCTTCAGGACGAAGCGAGCGCGGGCACCTTCGCGGGCGTACGGGTGCGTCGCCAGAACAGGCCGACTGACGCGATCGCCAGCGCTCCGACGGCCGAAGCCGCGAAGCCCCAACCCGGGCTGGAGTGGTCGATCACGAACCCGATGATCGGGCTCCCGATGGCCAGCCCGACCCGGCTGGCCGCGTCCAGCAGCCCCATCGCCTCGCCGCGGACTCGGGGCGGCGCCGCAGCGCTGACCGTCTCCGTGCTCGCCGCGAGCGTGGGCGCGCACAGCACGTTGCTCGGGAACAGCACGATCGCCAGCAGCCACCACGGCCCCGCGACCAGCCCGACCGGCAGTGTCAGCACCGCGAGCAGCATCATCAGCGTGCCCTGGGAAAGCGACCGCCGCACCGCGCCGTGGATCGCCCCGCCGAGGACGGACGCGATGCACATCAGCGTGATCAGCAGTCCGGACCAGGCGATGTCGCCACTCGCGCGCAGCGTCGCCAGCGCGGCGAGTTCCATGCCGACCAGGCAGAACAGCGCGCCGCCCGCGATGAACATCGCCATCACGAGCCGTCCGGTGAGCCAGCTCCGGATCGGGGGCCGCTCCCCGGCGGACATCTCGGCGTCGGCCTCGGCGCGGATCGGCGGGTTCTGCCGGTAGATCAGCGCCGCCGAAAGCGCGAAGCAGACCCCGATACCGGTGAGCGCGTAGACCGCGGGCAGTTGCGTGATCGCCATGATCCCGGCCGACGGCCCGATCATGAACGACGCCTCCACGAAGATCGTGTCCAGCGAGTACGCCGCCCGGCGCTGCTCCAGCGGCACGAGCGCGGTCAGCACCAGCCGCGCCAGCGTCCCGGCGGGCACCGACAGCACCCCCGCGGGAAGCGCGACCACCAGCAGCACCGGATACGGCAGATGCGGCGCACCGATCCAGAACGCCGACGACGCCAGCCCGCAGATCGCGACCACCGGCCGCAGCCCGTAGCGATCGACGTAGCGGCCGACGAGCGGGGCCCCGATCGCGCTGCCGAGCGTGGTGGCCGCACCGATCAGCCCGGCCGCGCCGTAGCCGCGGCCGAGGTCGTTGACCACGTACAGCGTCATCGTCACGCCCATCGCGGTCATCGGCAGGCGGGCCAGGAACATCAGCAGCATCGAGCTGGGAACCCCGGGCACGGCCAGCACGCGACGGTACGGAGCGAGAGCCATACGTCCGATGAGAACGTAACTTGGTACGCGCGTGCAACTTCATTTCGTCATGATCGTCACCCGCCCCGGGGCTGTTTCTTGACTCATTCCAGAAAACGCGGGAGGGTGGTGGGACCACCACGAAACAGGAGGCACCGGCGTGACCTTGCCGACCACGAACAACGTGGGCATCCCCGTCGCGAGCGACAACGACTCGCTGACGCTGGGCGCCAACGGCCCGATCCTGCTCCAGGACCACTACCTCATCGAGAAGAACGCCCAGTTCAACCGTGAGCGCGTGCCCGAGCGCGTCGTGCACGCCAAGGGTGGCGGCGCCCATGGCTTCCTCGAGGTCACCGAAGACGTCAGCCAGTTCACGAAGGCCGCGGTCTTCCAGCCGGGCGTGCGCACCGAGAGCCTGGCCCGTTTCTCGTCGGTCGCCGGGGAGAACGGTTCGCCCGACACCTGGCGCGATCCGCGTGGCTTCGCGGTGAAGTTCTACACCTCCGAGGGCAACTACGACATCGTCGGCAACAACACCCCGGTGTTCTTCATCCGCGATCCGATCAAGTTCCCCGACTTCATCCACTCGCAGAAGCGCCGCGCCGACAACCACCTGCGCGACCACGACATCCAGTGGGACTTCTGGACCCTGCGCCCCGAGTCGGCGCACCAGGTCACCTGGCTGATGGGCGACCGCGGCATCCCGTCGAACTGGCGTGAGATGGACGGCTTCGGCTCGCACACCTATCTGTGGGAGAACGCGGGCGGCGAGAAGTTCTGGGTCAAGTACCACTTCAAGACCGACCAGGGCATCGGCTACCTGCCGCAGGCCGACGCGGACCGCATCGCGGGCGAGGACGCCGACTACTACATTCGCGACCTGTTCAAGAACATCAAGCAGGGCAACCACCCCAGCTGGACGCTGTACGTCCAGGTGATGCCCTACGCCGAAGCCGCGGACTACCGCTTCAACCCGTTCGATCTGACCAAGGTGTGGCCGAAGGGCGACTACCCGCTGATCAAGGTCGGCCGCTGGGTGCTCGACCGCAACCCGGCGAACTACTTCGCGGAGATCGAGCAGGCCGCGTTCGAGCCGTCCAACCTGGTCCCGGGCATCGGCCCGTCGCCGGACAAGATGCTGCAGGGCCGCCTGTTCGCGTACCCGGACGCGCACCGCTACCGGATCGGCGCGAACTACGCCCAGCTGCCGGTCAACGCGCCGAAGTCCCCGGTGAACAGCTACTCGCGCGATGGCGCGATGCGCTACAACAACCCTGGCGACCCGGTGTACGCGCCGAACTCCTACGGCGGCCCGCACGCGAACGCGGAGATCGCCTCCGAGACGTCGTCGAGCTACGGCGTCGAGGACGAGGTCATCAGGTCGGCGTACCGGCTCCACGCGGAGGACGACGACTTCGGCCAGCCGGGCACCCTCGTGCGCGAGGTGATGGACGACGAGCAGCGTGAGCGGCTCGCGAACAACATCATCGGGCACGCCTCGAACGACGTCTCGCGGCCGGTGCTCGAGCGCGTCTTCGAGTACTGGCGGAACGTCGACAAGGACCTCGGAGACAAGGTCGCGGACGCTTTCCGCGAGTAAGAAGACCTCTTTCGAGAGGCTGCTCCCACCACCGGAACGCACCCGGTGCGCGTCGTCTTCGCGCACCGGGTGCTTCCATGTCCCCACTCGCATGTGAAACCAGTTGCGCCATACAGGTGGCGGGACGTGCGTGGGGGACAACACGAGTGGACCAGTGCGACACGCCTGTCCGACAGAGTGATGAAGCTAAACGATCACCGTTTACACCGCTGTGGGTGAACGAACTGTACTACCGGGTCGTTCGGTCACTGATGGTCATAAACCGGATCGAAAAAGATGATCTTCAGGGGGAGGCACAAGATTTCGACGTTAATCAATTGCGGGGGTCTTCGCTTCTCATGAATCCGGCACGTAAGGGTTAGAAAACGGTTCAAACCGGTGATCGGCTGGTGTTCCTTCGATACGGCGGGTATCGATTTACCTCGTTAGGTCCCAGAGGCCAGGAGGTAAGGGAATGAAAGGCAACATTGCCCGGACGATTGCCGCGATAGCCGCAGGCAGTCTGTTGGCGGTGGCCTCAGCCGGCGCCGCAACGGCTAGCACCGAGGGTGGGAAGGGCTCGTCGAACACACAGGCGCTCGCCGCGCAGGTGCTGCAGATGCGAGACGGCCTCACGAAGGTGGCCTACGCCGGTGACGTCGGCAAGACCCGGGCGGACTTGGACAAGCTGAGCCCGGTGCTGGCGGACATCGCCGCCGGCAAGCGCTACCAGATCCAGACCGAGACCCAGAAGCTCGGTGACCTGGCCAAGGGCCGCTCCGACGAGACCAGCAGGCTGCTGGCGGACCCGACGGCCAAGGCGCGCCAGCTGCCGCCGCTGCCGGTGCCGATCCCGTCGCTTCCGGACCTGCCAGGACCGTTGAAGATCGTCAGTGACCTGGTGAAAGCCCTGCTCGCGGCCGTGACCGGCATTCTCGCCGGCCTGCTCGGCGGACTCCCTGTCCCGCCGCTTCCGCTGCCGCCGCTCCCGGTCCCTACGCCGTAGCGGGAGTCGTCTGGTTTCGCCGTGCAGGGCGGCGGGCCACGATATGGGGGCCGGAGCCCGAGTGGGGACATTTCTCCTCACTCGGGCTCTGGCCGTCACTTGGGGGCCAGGCCCAGTCGCAGGGCGCCCGCCGCTTCGGCGGTGGCCTCACGGAACCGCCTTCCGACGCCGAGGAAGTTGATGTACCCGTGGATCAGGTCCGGCTGGCGGCTGAGCGCCACCGGGACCCCGGCCTTCCGCAGTTTCTCCGCGTAAGCCTCGCCCTCGTCGCGCAGCGGATCGAAACCGGCCGTCGCGATATACGCGGGCGGCAATCCGGAAACGTCGCCGTGCAGCGGGGACAGTTTCGGGTTGTACAGATCGGTGCCCTTCGGCACGTAATGTCCTTCGAACCAGCTCATATCCGAGTCGGTGAGGAACAGGTCCTCCGCGAACAATTCCCGGGAGCGGCGGCGCACGGTGAAATCGGTCGCCGGGTAGAACAGCAGCTGGAACGCCGGGACCCCGCCGCCGCGTTTCACCGCCTGCTGCGCGGTCACCGCCGCGAGGTTCCCGCCCGCGCTGTCGCCGCCGACGGCGATACGCGCCGGATCGGCGCCCAGATCCCGCGCCTTCGCGTAGGCGTACTCGAAAGCCGCGATCGCGTCTTCGGTGGCACCGGGGAACTGAGTCTCCGGCGCGAGCCGGTACTCCACCGAAAGAACCCGCACGCCGGCCTGTTTCGCCAGGTAGCGGACGGTGTTGTCGTGGGAGGCGCGGCTGCCGACCACCCAGCCGCCGCCGTGGAAGAACACGAGCAGCGCGGACGGGTCCGGCAGTCCGGCCGGGGTGTAGAGGGTGGCCGGCACGTCGCCGTCCCCCGTGGGGATCAGGAGTTCCCTGGTGGAGACCGGTTCGATGACCTGCCCGCTGACCAGATGCCTGCTCGCGAGAAGGAGACTGCGTGACTCCTCGACGCTGCCCCGCACCAGCGACGCCTTCGCCAGCTTCTGCAGGCGAAGCAGGAGCTGGGCGTCCAGGGCGAGTTCCTGGCCGTCCAGGCGGAGCGGCGGTCCGGCGATGGCCCGTCTCACCGGTGTCGGAAGCCAGAACGCCAGCTGCGAAAACGCGGCTTCGACCCGGATCTGGAGCGGTATCGCCATACTTCCTCCTCAGCGCTTCAGATCACGTTACTTGCGAGTAGGTAGACCGTCCAGCGGGATCGGGCCGTTTGCGGCGAACGGGTGTGACGCAGACCTCCGTTCCAGATGCTGGTCCTCCAGTCAAGTAGAGGGGTTAGCCTCGAAAACGTGACTTCGACGAACACGGTTCATGTCCTCGGTATCGGCGGCTCCCTGCGGGAGGGATCGCAGTCCGAGCGGGCGTTGCGCATCGCACTGGGCAGCGCGGCCGAGGCCGGAGTCACCACCGAACTGATCGCCGGGCCCGAACTGGTGCTGCCGTTCTACGACACCGCGTTGGAAGAACGGCACGAACGGGCCGTGCGGCTGGTCGAGGCGATCCGCCGCGCCGACGGTGTCATCGTCGTCTCGCCGGGCTATCACGGCGCGCTGTCCGGTCTGGTCAAGAACGCCCTGGACTACGTCGAGGACCTGCGCGACGACGAGCGCCCGTACCTCGACGGCCGCGCCGTCGGCCTCGCCGCCGTCGCGTTCGGCTGGCAGGCCGCGGTCACCACGCTGGATCAGCTCCGCACGATCACGCACGCGCTGCGCGGCTGGGCCACCCCCTTGGGTGGTTCGATCAACACCGCGGAGACCAAGTTCGACGAAGCCGGCGGCGCTTCCGACGAGAAGACCGTCCGCACCCTCCGGCTGATCGGCAGCCAGGTCGCCGAGTTCGCGTTGAGTCGCGCCGGTCACTAGTCGTTTGCTCCGATCGACGTCCGGGTATTCCCGGACGTGATGCCTGCCATGGGGTGGCAAGGTTTCGCGGTTGCGGGACGTTGGCACCACAGAGACGCTCAACGGGGCGTGTTGAACCAGGAGGTAGGCGAAGAATGGCTGAGGCTCTGTACACCGCTGTGGCCACCGCTCGCGGCGACGGCCGCAACGGTGAGGTCACGTCCTCTGACGGCGTCATCGACGAGTCGCTGGCGATCCCGAAGGAGATGGGCGGGCCGGGCGGTGACAAGACCAACCCCGAGCAGCTCTTCGCCGCCGGCTACTCCGCCTGTTTCCACTCCGCGCTGCAGCTCGTCGCGCGCCAGGCGAAGGTGAAGCTGGACGGCTCCACCGTCACCGCCGAGGTCAGCGTGCTCAAACAAGGCGAGGGCTTCGGCCTCGGTGTGGCGCTCAAGGTTTCGCTGCCCGGCCTGGAGCAAGCGCAGGCCGATCAGCTCGTCGAGCAGGCGCACCAGGTGTGCCCTTACTCGAACGCGACCCGCGGGAACATCGAGGTCGCGCTGTCGGCGACGGTCTGATCCCGCGCGCGACAGATCCACCTGTACCGGCAATTTCTGAAAGGAAGACCGAAGATGGGCAAGTCCCCGATCCAGAGTCCGCTGAGCGAGGCCGACAAGGAGATCACCGGTAACGCCTTGCAGGCCACGCTGGTCGATCTGGTGGATCTGTCGCTGATCGCGAAGCAGGCCCACTGGAACGTCGTCGGCGCGAACTTCCGCAGCGCGCACCTGCAGCTCGACGAGCTGGTCGCCACCGCGCGCCAGTACGTCGACGAGGTCGCCGAGCGCGCCAACGCCATCGGCATCTCGCCGAACGGACAGGCGAAGGCCGTCGTGGAGAGTTCCGGTCTGCCGGACTATCCCGACAACTGGCAGTCCGTCGAGTCCACGGTCGCCGCGATCGTCGACATCCTCACGGCGCTCATCGAGCGGCTGCGCAAGCGCATCGACGAGACCGACAAGAGCGACCTGGTCACCCAGGACCTCCTGATCGAGATCACCCAGGAACTCGAGAAGGCGCACTGGATGTGGCAGGCCCAGCAGGCCTGACCATCCCCTGCCGCGCGCAAGGAAAGGTCCTTTCCTCGCAAAATTTGCGAGGAAAGGACCTTTCCTTGCACGTCCGGGGTAGGTGAGGTGCCGCCGGAGACGGCCAGGGCTACCTTCGGGCCCATGGTGCTGCACAAGGGGAAACCGACCGATCCGGACCGCAAGGGCGGGGCCAACCCGCTGCACGCCGGCGCGTACCCCGCGCTCGCCGCGAGTATCCGCCTCCCGCACGACAGCCTCGCGGAAGAACCGCTGCCGCCCGACACCGCGCTCCAGCTGGTCCGCGACGAGCTGATGCTCGACGGCAACGCCCGGCTCAACCTCGCCACCTTCGTCACCACGTGGATGGAGCCGCAGGCCCGCGAGCTGATGGCCGAATGCGTCGACAAGAACATGATCGACAAGGACGAGTACCCGCAGACCGCGGAACTCGAGCGCCGCTGCGTGAACATCCTGGCCGAGCTGTGGCACGCCCCCGATCCCACCGCGATCATGGGCTGCTCCACCACCGGTTCCTCCGAGGCCTGCATGCTCGCCGGGATGGCGTTGAAGCGCCGCTGGTCGAAACTGGGGCGTGCCGGGAAGCCGAATCTGGTGATGGGCGCGAACGTCCAGGTCTGCTGGGAGAAGTTCTGCGAGTACTGGGAGGTCGAGCCGCGGCTGGTGCCGATGGACGGCGACCGGTTCCATCTCACCGCGGACGAGGCGATCGCCCGGTGCGACGAGAACACGATCGGCGTCGTCGCGATCCTCGGGTCCACTTTCGACGGTAGTTACGAGCCCGTCGCCGAGATCGCCGCGGCGCTCGACGGCCTGCACGAACGGTCCGGGTGGGACATTCCGGTGCACGTCGACGGCGCCTCGGGCGCGATGATCGCGCCGTTCCTGGATCCGGGGCTGGTGTGGGACTTCCGGCTGCCGAGGGTGGCGTCGATCAACACGTCCGGGCACAAGTACGGGCTGGTCTACCCGGGTGTCGGCTGGGTGGTGTGGCGCGACAAGGAGGCGTTGCCGGAGGAGCTGGTGTTCAACGTCAACTACCTCGGTGGCGACATGCCGACCTTCGCACTGAACTTCTCGCGTCCCGGCGCCGAGGTGGCCGCGCAGTACTACACGTTCGTCCGGCTCGGACGCGAAGGTTTCCGTGCCGTGCAACAGGCTTCGCGGGACGTGGCCACCCAGCTGGCGGACGGGATCGCCGAGCTGGGCCCGTTCGAACTGCTGACGCGCGGCGATCAGCTGCCCGTGTTCGCCTTCACGACGAAGGCCGACGTCGACACCTTCGATGTCTTCGACGTGTCACGGCGGCTTCGCGAGCGTGGCTGGCTGGTCCCGGCGTACACCTTCCCGGAGAACAGGACCGATCTCGCCGTGCTGAGGATCGTGGTGCGCAACGGGTTCACGCACGACCTCGCGGACCTGCTGCTCGCCGACCTCCAGCGGCTGCTACCCGAGCTCGATCATGGCCCGCGACCGCGTACCGCGTTCCATCACTGAGCCGGGTGCCCTGCGTCACGCCGGATTTCCCCCGGCCCTACCGGCGCGTAACGTCGGGGGCTATGGGAGTCGCCGGAGACGAACGTCGTGCGTTGAGCGAGCTTTTCGAGGAGATCGGCCCGGACGCGCCGACCCTGTGCGCGGGCTGGAAGACGCGGGATCTCGCGGCGCACCTGCTGGTGCGTGAGCGGCGCCCGGACGCGGCGCCCGGCATACTGGTGCCCGCGCTCGCCTCCTACACGCAGCGGGTGCAGGACTCGTACGCCGCGCGGCCGTGGTCGGAGGTCGTCGGCAAGGTCCGCTCCGGTCCCGCCTGGTACTGGCCGACCACGATCGGCCCCCTCGACGAGCTGGTGAACGGGCCGGAGTTCCTGGTGCACCACGAGGACGTCCGCCGTGGTCAACCCGGCTGGGAGCCGCGTCCGGCGGACTCCGCCCGTGACGCGGTGGCGTGGAAGTCGGCGAAACAGGCGTCGAAGTTGAACCTGCGGAAATCACCGGTCGGCGTGATCCTGAAGACCCCCGAAGGTCGCGAAGCGCGGGTGAAGGACGGGCCGGACACGGTGACCGTGATCGGCGCGCCGATCGAGTTGCTGCTGTTCGTCTTCGGCCGCGACGCGGTCCGGCTCACCTTCGAAGGCGACGCGTACGCGGTGGACAGGCTCCGGAAGCACGATCGCGGCCTTTAGAGTTCGGGCATGCCGATGATCAGTGTCTCGATGTTCCCCGGCCGCACGGCCGAACAGAAGCAGGCCCTCGTGCGCGAGGTGACCGACGCCTTCGTCCGGACCTGCGGTGGCAACCCCGAAGGCGTCTGGGTGACGATCAACGAGATCCCCGCCGAACACTGGGCGGCGGGCGGGACTCTCTTCTCCGACCGCTGACCGTCCCTCCGCGCACCGCCCCGGATGTTATGAACGGGACTTTCATTGCAAAATTTGCAATGAAAGTCCCGTTCATAACATGTCAGCGGAGCCCGACGGCCCGCAGCGCGAAGAACACTTCGATCGCCGTCTGCTTGATCGTCTCGGCGATCACCAGTGAACCGTGTCCCGCGTCGAACCGGTAGAACTCGAACGGGACCTCCCGCTTCGCGAGCTTGTCGAGATAGTTCTCGACCTGCCGGATGGGGCAGCGCGGGTCGTTGTCCCCGGCGAGCACCAGCACCGGCGCGGTCACGGCCTCGACGTAGGTGATCGGCGAGCATTCCTGGTACCCCGCCGGCACCGTCTCCGGCGAGCCGCCGAACAGCGCCCGGTCGAACGAGCGGAGCTGCTCCATCTCGTCCTCGTACGCGGCGACGTAGTCCGCGACCGGTACTCCGGCGATCCCCGCCGCCCACCGCGCCGGCTGGGTCCCCAGGGCCAGCAGGGAGAGGTAACCGCCCCAGGAAGCGCCGTTGACCACGCACTTCTCCGGATCGGCGAGTCCACTTTGGACCGCCCAGTCGTGCACGGCGGCGACGTCTTCGAGCTCGGTCAGGCCGGGTCGGCCTTCGATCGCGTCGCGCCAGGCCGAACCGTAGCCGGTCGAGCCGCGATAGTTGACCTCGACGACGGCGAAACCGGCGTCGAGCCAGACGGCGCGGTAGGCCGAGAACCGGTCCTCATCGGCCGCGTGCGGCCCGCCGTGCAGGGAGAAGACCGTCGGAAGCGGACCTTCGGGCGCGTCGGCCGGACGGGACACCAGCGCGTGGATCCGCCCGCCGATCCCGTCGACGAACGCGTCGGTGACCGGCGCGGATTCCGGGGCCCGGTCACCCGGCGGTTCGAGGAGCACCGAGTCGGTGCCGTCCGCGGCCCGCGCGCGCACCGCCGTCGGCTGCGCGGCACTGGACCACGAGTACTCGACGGTGCCGTCGGGCCGCACCCCGGCGCCGCCGATCCTGCCCGGCGGAGTGTCCAAAGAGGACAATTCGCCGCTCGCGAGATCGTACCGGTGAAGGGAACTGCGGCCCTGGTGGAAGTGCACGACCAGCAGCGCCCGCGCGTCCGGGTACCAGCCCGCGACCACTTCGCCGGGCAGGTCGAGTTCGATCTCCCGCTCGGTGTCCTCGGCGGTGTCCCAGATCAGCAGTTCCTCGCGGCCGCGCCGCTCGTGCAGCACCAGCAGCCGCTGGTCGCCCGCGACCGGCGAGAACTCGAGCGCGCCGAGCCCCTTGCCCAACCCGTCCCACTTGTCGGCGACCGTGGTGAAGCCGTCGGTCGACAGCACGCGCAGCGCGGGGTGTCGGGAATCACCGTGCTCGGAATGCGAGATCGCGAGCAGGGACTCGTCGCGGGACAGCGACGCGATCCCGGCGTCGTCGTCATGGCGGTAGAAGCGCGTGGTCTCGCCGTCGATACGCGCGAAGAGTTCGCTGCCGTCGTCGGTCGAAACACCGACGGCGACCACGCGGGTGCCGATCTCGAGTCCGGCGGGGTAGCCGTCGTGGACGTCCGGCACCGCGCGCTCGGCGGCGGAGCCGGGCGTGAACGGTTCGCGGACCCACGAACCGAATTCGTCGCCGTCGGTGTCGTTGAACCACCAGATCCAGCGGCCGTCGGGGGACGGGGTCGCGTGCATGGTGCCGGCGGGCCGGTCGGTGACGCGGCGGTGCTCACCGGTCGACCGGTCCCAGGAGTAGACCTCCCAGACACCGCTGGCGTTGGAGACGTAGACGTTCGCCTCCGGTGCGTCGATGGCCCATTCGGGGACCGAGATGCGCGGCGCGTGGAAGCGGGCCCGCCACCTGGCCTCGGCTTCGGCGTCGTCGAACAGGCGGTCCGGGACCACCGCGGACGGATATTTGTTGCCTGGCTGCGTGCTCACCCCTCGATCCTGCCACTGGAGAGCCGTACTGTGTGCGGGGTGCTGGAGGGAAACGCGCCGGGCGTCGCGCGCGATGCGGTGTCCGCGCGGTCTGCGCGCCAGGCGGTCGAACGTGCCGTGTTCGCGCAACCGCTGTTCGGGCCGGGGATGGGGCTCGTCGACGTCGGCTGCGGCCCGGGTTCGATCACCCTCGGTATCGCCGACGGACACAGAAAGTCCACAGTGGACTTTTTGGTCGCGGACGCGCGGGCGTTGCCGTTCGCCGAAGCCTCGGTGGACGTGGTCTTCGCGCACGCTGTCTTCGAGCAGCTGAAGGAGCCTGGTGCCGCGCTCGCGGAGATCCGGCGGGTGCTCAAGCCGGGCGGATCGCTCGCACTGTCCACATCGGACTGGAGTCGCGCGCGGCTCCGGCCGAAGACGGCGAATGTCGACGCGGCGCTCCGCGGGCACCATCTGCTGTGCCGTCGCGCGGGTGGCGACCCGTTCGCCGGGCGGTCCATCCCCGCCGCGGTCACGGCCGCCGGTTTCCGTGACGTGCGAACGAAAATCCGCTACCGCACGGACGCGACGTACCGGTCGCTGGCGACCTATGTCGAGGCTTGCCTGGTGACGGCGCTGGAAACCGCGACCACCCCGGACCGCGACCAGCTCGCCTCCGCCGCCCGCTCGGCCTGGTCCTGGGCCCGCTCCGGTGACGGCGATTTCGCCCAATGCTGGACCGAACTCCTCGCGACCCGCTGACCACGACTCGTGAGTGGTAAGTGTCGTTCTAACGACACTTACCACTCACGACCAACTCAAGGCGCACCCACAAGAGCCCCACTCCCCAAGCCGACCCACTCCCTATGGGGGGTCCGGGGGGCGAAGCCCTCCCGGGCGGGGTTTGGGGGTCGCACCCCCAAAAAACACCGTAGGGCCCGCGTAGTTGGCGCTTTCTGCCAACACGCGAGCCCTACGGGACCTACGTCGGGGTGGCGGGATTCGAACCCACGACCTCCTCGACCCGAACGAGGCACGCTACCAAGCTGCGCCACACCCCGGATACTTCTTAGCGGGTCGAGGAGAAGTTTAGCGGACGGTGTTTCGGGCTTTGCGGGGGGCTGCTTTCCGGTGGTTCTCCCTGGTCGTGCCCCTGGGGACGAGGGTCAGCAGGCTCGCCTCGGGAGGGCAGGCGAAGCGGGCCGGGGCGTACGGAGAGGTGCCCAGTCCGGCGGAGACGTGGAGCCACATCTGGGCGCCCCAGCGGGAGGCGCCGCGGGCCCGGGTGCGGTCCAGTTCGCAGTTGGTGACGAGGGCGCCGTAGCCGGGGATGCGGAGTTGCCCGCCGTGGGTGTGCCCGGCGAGGACGAGGTCGTAGCCGTCGCCGGCGAACTCGTCGAGGACGCGGGGTTCCGGGGAGTGGGTGACGCCGATGCGGACGGCGGCGCCGGTGTCGGCCGGGCCGGCGATGTCGGCGTAGCGGTCGCGGCGGAGGTGGGCGTCGTCGACGCCGGCGGTGAACACGTACTGGTCGGCGACCTCGATGGTGCGGCGGACGTGGGTGAGGTCGGTCCAGCCGTGTTCGATGAACGCGGCACGGAGGTCGCGCCAGGGCAGATGCTCGCCGTGGATCCGCTTCTTCTTGCCCTTCGGCATGAGGTAGCGCGCGGGGTTCTTCGGCTTCGGCGCGTAGTAGTCGTTGCTGCCGAAGATGAACACGCCGGGCCTGTCGAGCAGGGGGCCGAGTGCGCGCAGGACGGACGGGACGGCTTGCTGATGTGACAAATTGTCACCGGTGTTGACGACGAGGTCCGGTTCGAGCCGGTCGAGCGCGGCTACCCAGCGTTGCTTGCTCACGTGACCGGGGAGCATGTGCAGGTCCGAGATGTGGAGGATCGTGAAGGGCTTCGCCCCTGCCGCGAGGACCGGGAGCTCCGCCGTGCGAAGCGTCCACCGGCGCCTTTCGATGCCGACCGCGTAACCGAGGGTCGCGGCTCCCAGGGCGGCGGTTCCCACGGCCCAGCGCCGTACCGTCGCCCCCGAGGTGTGGTTGTTACTGAGCGTGCTCACAATGTCCAGTTTACGTGCTCTTCGGTGGTGATCGTTCGCCCCCATTCCGGCGATGTCGAAGAATCGCTGGAATGGCCTCTTTTCTTCACTTTCCGTGGTCGGCGGCGGGTGATGTGATCAATCGACATGACCGCGTCGACCACCGTTCCTCGTTAGGCCGCCAGCTGCTCACTCAAAGTTAGTCCACTGTGACTCATCGTGATTCGCGCTGGTGAACGCGGCCCTCGATGGTCAGCGTCCGGCGCCCATGTACTTCGGGTCCGGCGCCGGCAGTGGCAGCGGTTCCTGTCCTTCGAGGATCTTCGACATCGCGCCGAACCAGGTCTGCGCGGGCGTCTTGCCGCCGAACATGTTTTCGCACCGGGTGTTCACGTTACCCGGTCCGAGGTAGCAGAGACCGCCGTTTCCGCCCTTCGGACGGAACACCATCGCCGCGCCCGCGAGCTGCGGGGTGGCCCCGAGGTACGTCCCCGAGCCGTTGCTCTGCGTGGTCCCGGTCTTGCCCATCACCGGCCGGTTCCACCGGACACCGTTCGCGGCGGCGAACGACGTGCCACCGGGCGAACTGTCCTTGCTCATGCCGACCGCGAGGGTGTTGGCGAGACCTTCGGGGACCACCTGCTCGCAGGGGGATTCCTTGACGGGCACCGGCTTTCCGTCCCGGTCGGTGACGCCGGTCAGCGGGGTCGGCGGGCACCAGACGCCGCCGCTCATGATCGTGGCACCGACGTTCGCCAGTTCCAGTCCGCTCAGCGGGGCGGGGCCGAGAGTGAACGAGGCGTTCCCCGGCCAGCCTGGCCTCGGGCCGAAGGCCTGCAGCTGGCTGGCGTTGGCGCCGGGGTTGTCGGACTTCGGGTCGACGGTGCCGCCGCCGAGGTTGCTGGCCATGGTGTCGCGCATGCCGAGCTTGCGCGCCATCTCCACGATCGGCCCGGTGCTCCCGACCTTCTCCTCGAGGTTCACGAACGCGGTGTTCGGCGAGGTCGCCAGTGCCTGCTGCAGCGACATGACCCCACCGGCCGGGTTGTAGTCACCCGCGTTGCCGAGGCAATACCAGCGAGAGCGCAAGGGCGGCCCGGTCGGGGCGCATTTGTTGCCACCACCGGCGAACACGCTGGAGGTGTAGAAGTCGGGCACCGGCAACGGGGTGTTGATCCCGGCCACACCCGCTTCCAGCGCCGCGGCGGCGGTGAAGACCTTGTACGCCGAGCCCGCGCCGCCGGTGTTGTAGACGCCGGAGGGCAACGCGAAGGTCGTCTGGCCTTGGTCCGCATGAAGGCCGTAGTCGCGGTTCGCCGCCAGAGCCACCACTTCGTGCCGGTTCTTGCCCGGTTTCACCAAGGAAAGCGTGTTCGCGACGTTGTCCTGCGTCTTCTTGACCTGCGTTTCGGCCGACACCTTGGCTTCGTGGTTCGCCCGTTCGTCCAAAGTGGTCTTGATCTGGTAGCCGCCGGTGTAGAGGTCGTCCAGCGTCATACCCGACTTGAGGAGGTAGTCCTCGACGTACTGGCAGAAGAACCCGTTCTCCGGTCCGGCGCCGACGCAGTTCGACGCGGGTTTCTTCGGGCCGCCTTCGACGACGCCGAGCGGCTCGCCCTTGAAGCGTTCCGCATCCGCCTTCGCGAGCTTCTGGTTGTCGACCATGCGGTCCAGTACCAGGTTGCGGCGTTCGGTCGCCTTCGCCGGGTTCTTCCACGGGTCGTTGACGGCGGGGTTGTTCACCAGACCGGCCAGCAACGCCGCCTGCGGCACCGACAGCTTCTCCACGGGCGTGTTGAAGTACGCGTTCGCGGCCGCGCCGACGCCGTAGATCTCGCGCGAGAACTCGACGACGTTCAGGTAGCCGGTCAGGATCTGCATCTTGTTCAGCTTGGTTTCCAGCTGGATCGCGATCCGGGCTTCCTTCAGCTTCCGGGCGACCGACTGTTCCTGTGCGCGCTTCTGGCCCGGCTTGTCGTCGCGGTAGACGACGTTGATCAAGTAGTTCTTGACGTACTGCTGGGTCAGCGTCGACGCGCCCTGCGTGTCACCGCCGGTGGTGTTGCTGACCGCGGCGCGCAGCGTGCCCTTCCAGTCCACCCCGTTGTGCTCGTAGAAGCGCTTGTCCTCGACCGAGATCAGCGCCCACTTCATGGCGTCGTTGATCTGGGTCTCGGTCGTCGGGATGCGGTACTGCTTGTACAGCGTCGCGATCTGCTTGCCGGTGTTGTCCGTGATGGTCGTCACCAGCGGCGGCGGAATGTCCGCAAGGTCCGAAGATGTCTTGTCGACGGTCTCGCTCGCCTGGTTGGAGATCACCCCCGCGGCACCCGCCACCGGGAACAACATTCCCGCGACCAGCACCCCCGCGAGCACACACAGGCCAATGAGCTTCAGCAGACCGTCCGTTTTGCGCACGCGGACCAGGGTACGCGGATCCCGTTAGCCCACCGTGACGTCACCTCGCTGAGCGTGCGAATTCGGTTACAAAAGCGACCCCATGGGATGACGTCTGGTAATCGGAGGCATTCTAGGGCTTGGCGGAGGGAACCGAGGGCCCTTACAGTCCGTCAACGTCTCACGTATGAAAAAGCCGACAGACGGGTGAGTGCGAGCGGCAGTCGCATTCGGCCGAACGGAGGCACCGGCGCCGGGGAGGTGCCGGGAAGAACCGACGTGAGCACAAGGGAGACACGCTCATGGGGGCAGGAGCGCAGGCTTTTTGTCCCCCCGTGGTGTGTCGAACACCAGGGTAGGGAGCTGGGGGTATGGAAACCAACCAGTCGAGCTGGCGGGTCAATGCGTCGTGCCGCGACACCGATCCGGACGGTTTGTTCGTCCGGGGGGCGGAACAGAACCGGGCCAAGGCGGTCTGCCTCGGTTGCCCGGTCAGGACGGAATGTCTCGCCGAAGCGCTCGATGGCCGGATCAACTTCGGTATCTGGGGAGGTATGACCGAACGGGAACGGCGGGCGCTGCTGCGGCGGCGGCCGGATGTTTCCAGCTGGGCGGACCTGCTTGAAGCAGCGAAGCGCAGGTTCGTCGGGATCGACGAAGAGGAAGACGTACGCGTCCGAGTCTCGTGATCATCTTTCCGTGAAGGACCCCTTCCCTGAGTCCAAGGTAGGGAAGGGGCCCTTCACGGGAATTCAGGACTGAGTGGCCAATCGCGTGCCGATGTCGCGCAGGCCTTCGAGATCGTGCACGTCGCTGGGGAGCGCGGGCACCCGCGCCAGCGGGACCTCGGGATGCGCCCGCGTGAACCTGGCGAGCAGCCGTGTCTCTCGTTCGGCCAGCGCGACCCGGTCCGCGTGCAGGCGGAGGACGGCTTCGGCCAGCGGTGCGCCGGTCCCGCCCTTCGCCAGCTGTTCGGCGGCCGCGATGGCCTCGGCGCCGGACAGCGGCGCCAGCACCGGATGCGTCCGGTTCGCGACCAGCCCGGCCAGCGGCATGCTCTCCTCCGAAAGCCGCTCCACGAAGTAGGACGCCTCGCGCAGCGCGTCCGGCTCCGGCGCGGCCACCACGAGGAACGACGTCCCGCCGGACCGCAGCAGTTCCGCGGTCTTGCGCGCGCGTTCGCGGAAGCCGCCGAACATGCTGTCGAAGGCCTGCATGAACGCCGACGCGTCGGTCAGCAACTGGCCGCCGATGATCGTCGAGACGGCCTTCGCGAACATCGAGAACCCGGCGTTGACGACCTTGCGCAGACCCCAGCCGCCCGCCTTCGCGGGGCCGGTGAGCAGCCGGATCATCCGGCCGTCGAGTGCGCTCGAAAGCCGCGTCGGCGCGTCGAGGAAGTCCAGAGCGGACCTGCTCGGCGGGGTGTCGACGATGATCAGGTCCCACTCGTCGGTGGCCGCGAGCTGACCCAGCTTCTCCATCGCCATGTACTCCTGCGTCCCGGAGAAAGACGTGGAAATGGTCTGGTAGAAGGGGTTCTGCAGCAGCTGCTCGGCCCGTTCCGGACCGGCGTGCACGCGCACCATGTCGTCGAACGTGCGGCGCATGTCGAGCATCATCGCCCAGAGTTCGCCCTTGGGTTCGAAGCCCTCGACCTGCACCTGCTTCGGGTGATTGCCCAGTTCCCGCAGGCCGAGCGCCTGCGCCAGCCGCCGCGCCGGGTCGATGGTGAGCACCACCGTCTGCCGTCCGCGTTCGGCCGCGCGCAACGCCAGCGCCGCCGCGGTGGTCGTCTTGCCGACCCCGCCGGAACCGCAGCAGACGATGACCCGGCTTTCCGGATCGTCGATCAGCCGGTCCATCTCCAGGACGTCCGACATCAGCGCACCCCCTGCTCGGTCAGCGCTTCGGCGAGGTCGTAGAGCGCCGCGACGTCGACCCCGTCGGTCAGGTCCGGCAGCTCCAGGCCCGGCAGATCCGCTTCGGCCAGTTGTTCGCGGGCGCGCTGCTCGGCCGCGACCCGGACGGCGTGCTCGACCGTCTCCTCGACGAGCGCGTCGAGGGTGCTGTCGGGCAGGTTCAACCCGGCCGACGCGAGCCCGGCGCGGACACGGGAGGCGTCGACGCGGCCGTCCGCGGCGGCCGTGACCGAGCGCGCGGGCAGCCGCGGCGGGCGGACCCGGTTGACCAGCACCGCGCCGGGGCGCAGATCGGCGCCGTCGAGTTCGGCGACCGCTTCGACGGTTTCCCGGACCGGCATCTCTTCGAGCAGCGTCACCAGGTGCACGGCGGTCTCGCCGGAATGCAGCAGCCGGACGACGCCGTCGGCCTGGCCGCGGATCGGGCCGGTCTTGGCGAGGTCGGTGAGGGCCTTGGTGACGTCGAGGAACTTCACGACCCGGCCGGTGGGCGGCGAGTCGACGACGACGGCGTCATAGGTGTGGCGGCCGTCGGATTCGGTCCGGCCGACGCATTCCTTGATCTTCCCGGTGAGCAGGACGTCGCGCAGCCCCGGCGCGAGGGTGGTCGCGAACTCGATCGCGCCCATCCGCCGCAGCGTCCGCCCGGCGAAACCGAGGTTGTAGAACATCTCGAAGTACTCGAGCAGCGCGGCCTCGACGTCGATGTGCAGCGCGCGCAGCTCACCGCCACCGGGGACGGCCGCGATGCGCTGCTCGGCGTAGGGCAGCGGCTCGGTGTCGAAGAGCTGGGCGATGCCCTGGCGGCCCTCGACCTCGATCAGCAGCACCCGGCGCCCGCCCTTCGCGAGCGCGAGGCCCAGCGAGGCGGCGAGGGTGGTCTTGCCCGTGCCGCCCTTACCGGTGACGAAATGCAGCCGGGCTCTCGCGAGTTCGTCGGTCCAGCCGGCAAGGGGAGTGCTCACCGGTCCCACCCTAATTGAGGGTTCAGCTCGCCAGCATCATGACGCCGAGGGCGGCCGCGACCACCGCGACGATGACCCAGGTCAGGGCGCCGGGCAGGAGCGTGAGCATCACCACACCGAGCAGCAGGAGGACCACGAAGGCCACCGCGCCGGTGATCGCGACCGTCGCCGAGCGGTCCGTCCGGTCCCTGGCCTTCGCCATCAGGACCAGCACCAGCGGCAGCCCGGCCGCGGCGAGCAGGACGGTCGCGACCACACGCCAGGTCTCCACGTGCCGAGCCTAATGGGGTCTTTCAGCTCCCGATCGGGGTCGCGGGCACGCACGGCACCGGCTTCGCGTGCGCCGGGTCGAGCGCGTTGAGGACATGCCCGGCCGCGTTGCGGTCGGCGGCGACCCCGCCGTGCTCCGCGAGGTCCAGCACACAGCTGTCCTGCAGCACGATGTTCTTCACGTTCGGTCCCTTGCCCATGCCGCTCGTGTACGGCACGACGGCCTCGTCGTAGCGGGTCATGATGTTCGTATAGGTCACCCCAGGCTGGAAGACGCCGTTGCCGCCACGCAGCTTCGTGAGGAATTCCGAACCGCGCAGGAACTGGCGGCACGAGCCGCAGAGCGGGTCGAGGATCCCGTTGAACCCGGGCGCCAGCCCCAGTGCGCCGGCGACCGCGTACAGATGAGAAGCGCCGAAGAGCGTGGTCCCGTCCCACAACGGGGTCAGGCTGACGTACTTGTCCACTTTGGACGCCCCGCCGAGGAACTTCACGTAATAAGAAGGCATCAGCGTGCCTTCGGAGTGGCCGAGGATGTCCACCTTGGACGCGCCGGTCGCGTCGAGCACCTTGTCGACGAACTTCGACAGTTCTTTCGCGCTCTGTTCCATCGGCAGGAGCCCGCCGGGCTGGTAGACCGGCAGCGGCTCGCCGGGGACGCCGTAGGTCAGGGAGAACACGCAGTACCCGTTGTTCTTGAGCAGCGGGCCGAACGTCTGCCAGTTCACCGTCTGGTTGGCGCCGAGGCCGTGGGTGAGCACCACCGGATTCGGATGGGCCGTGCTTGGACTGCAGTCGAAGTCGTTCGCGCCCGGCGGCGGTCCGCCAGGGGTCGCCGCCTGCGCGGGCAAGGCCGCGGCGAGGGTCCACGGAACGGGCAGTTTCTCGTCGGCGTCCGCCGGTGAAGCGCAGATCAGGGCAAGCGCCGTGGCCAGGAAGGCGACGGCGAGGGACTTCGTTGTCCGCATGTCAACGTCCTATCTACTCCCGAGTAGGTGTGAAGTGAACCACATCCGGGGGAAATCGGCGAACCGCTCGCGAGAGGGTTTTGCCGCATGTGTGTCGGGCGCGCTCGCCGGTTTGGCTACGCTCCCGGGCATGAGCGCCACCAAGTGGGAGTACGCGACCGTCCCCCTGTTGATCCACGCCACCAAGCAGATCCTCGACCAGTGGGGCGAGGACGGCTGGGAGCTCGTCACCGTGCTCCCGAACCCGACCGGCGAGCAGCACGTCGCCTACCTCAAACGAGCCAAGAACTAGGGGATTGAAGCCATGACCTGGACCGATCGGCTTGCCGAGCTCGGTATCGAACTCCCCGGCGTCGCCGCTCCGCTGGCGGCCTACGTGCCCGCCGTCCGCACCGGCTCGTACGTCTACACGGCCGGGCAGCTGCCCTTCGTCTCCGGTGAGCTCGAAGCGACCGGCAAGGTCGGCGCCGAGGTCAGCCCCGAAGAGGCGAAGAAGTACGCGCGGACTTCGATCCTCAACGCGCTCGCCGCGGTCGACTCCGTCGTCGGGATCGACAACGTCGTGCGGGTGGTCAAGGTCGTCGGGTTCGTGGCGTCCGCGGAGGGCTTCACCGGCCAGCCCGCGGTGATCAACGGGGCGTCCGAGCTGCTCGGCGAGATCTTCGGCGAGGCGGGTATCCACGCCCGTTCGGCCGTCGGGGTCTCCGAGCTGCCGATCGGGGCGCCGGTCGAGATCGAACTGATCGTGGAGGTGAAGTGATGGACCCCGACATCGAGAAGTCCTCGCACGAGCTTCTGCTCCGGCTGGCCGGACGGCTGCCGGATCAGCTCCTCTGGCGTTTCCGTGACTGGCTGGGTGAAGGCGCGATGGGAACCCTCGCGCGGACCCTGCCCAGGTCTTTGCTTAAGCACAGGATCGACCTCGATCAAACCGAGTATCGCCTGCTAGTCGCCGGGCTCATTCCCCACGGGGCCGATTGGCATCAGGTGAGTTCCACCCTGGGGGTAGACGACGTCACCGAGACCAGGTACACATTCACGCAGAGTGCGCCCGAATGGGTGAACTCCGTCGACTCTGTGTCCGTATTGATCCACGCGACGTTGCGGGGACGGCCGGATGTGGGTGAAGTGCGGCAAAGCTGGCGACACCTCGGTGTCGTCGGCGAGGGCGGGGCGAAGCGAGTCCTCCTGGTCACGGCGCTGAACGGGCTGCCGAGGCTGACCGGCGAACTGCAGCGCGTCCTGCGCGTGCTGGGTGACGAGGAGCCCGGCGTCGAGGTTCTCCCGCCGAGCATCGACCTCACCGGCTATCACCGCACCGCGCTCGCCAACTCCGAGCTGGTCTGCGTGGGCGCGGTGGACACCGGAAGTCGGCTGGTCGCCGCTTAACGCTCGCACCACCAGGCGAGCCGGGAGGGAGCAGAGCAATGGTGGAGGTCCACGACGGCCCGCCCATGGACGGGTTCTCGGTGCCCCTGCGCCTGCACAACCTGTTACTGGCCCTGGCGGGTCGAATCGACGACAGTGCTTTGACCGAAGCGCGTGAGCTGATCGCGCGTGCGCACATCGATGAAGCGGTCGAGCTCACCACCGGAACCCTGATCGCGGGGAAGATCCCGGTGAGCTCGTCCGAACAGCGTGAGCTGGCGCTCGTCCTCGAGATGAGCCGGTCCGACGCCACCCTGGCGAACGACCTGCTCGTGGAGGAGGACGAGTCGGTGCTCACCCACCGGTTCACCGGTGAGAACCAGCCCGAATTCGGCCTCGCCGAGGCGCTCGACCGCACCCTGCAGGTGCTGCCGGACGTCCGCTCGGTGCACGCGGTGTGGCGGAACACGCCCGCCGGGAGCGTGCCCGGCGCGCTGCCGCAGCGGGTGGTCCTGGTCGAGATCGGCCCGGAGGGCAACCCGCCCGCGGTCGCCTTCCGCGTGGACACCGCGCTTCGCCGCGCGGGTATCCGTTCGGTCGTCGAGGTCGCGGGACCCGGCGTCGCGCGGTCCGCGTACCACCAGGCCGCGTCGTCGGCCGCGAGTCCTGTCTGGGTCACGGGGAGTACCCATTCCAGTGACTTTCGGTCGGAGCCGGTGACTCCGCCGCCCGCACCCGCCCCGGCTCCCGAGCCGGTCAAGGAGCAGCCGAGCAGGCACGGGCTGCGGCCGGTGGGCAGCTCGGAGCCGATCGCGCCGGTGGTGCCGATCGTGCAGCCGTCGCCCGCCCCGGCGTCCGCGTCTTCTTCGTCCGGGTCGTCTTCGGAGCAGCCGCCGCGTAAGTCGAGGGCGGAGACCCGTGCCGAGCGCACGGCCGACCTGACCCCGGCCGAGGTGGCGCAGCTGCGCCAGGCGCTCAAGGAGGACCCGGAAAAGGGCCGCGAGATCGCCACGGGCAAGCCGAGCATGCACGAGGTCGTCGAGCTGCCCGCTCTCGACCTCGACGACCCGAGCCTGAGCGAACGCGATCGCGCGCTCCTGCGCGAGCTGCACGCCGAGCTCGCCGAACGGGAGCGTGCCGAGGCGGCGAAGATCCGGCTGAACGGGGCTTCGCGCAGCAGCGGCTGGTCTTCTTAACCAAGCGCCACGCGTTTCGTCCTCTGGATGGGGTAGTTGCACGCGCAACGATCGCAACCAGAGGACGAAACGCGATGTTAGGTTGCGGGTGTGGCTGAAGAACTGACATTCGACATCCCGGTGGGGGCCGGGGTGGGCACCCGCGCCAACGCCGGCGGTACGCCGGTGACGCCCAAGGACGCGGCGACCGTGATCCTCCTCCGCGACGGCGAGCAAGGCGTCGAGGTCTTCCTGCAGCATCGGGTGAAGGGCATGCCCTTCGCGGGCGGGATGACCGTCTTCCCCGGCGGTGGCGTGGATTCCCGCGATGTCGACGCCTCGGTGAGCTGGGCGGGCCCGGAGCCCGCCTGGTGGGCGGAGCGCTTCCGGTGCGAGGAACCGCTGGCCCGCGCCCTGGTGTGCGCGGCGGTGCGCGAGACCTTCGAAGAATCGGGCGTACTGCTCGCGAGTGTCGGGGACACCGTCGTCAGCGACGCGACGCGGTACCACGACGCTCGCGAGAAACTGGTCTCCCGCGAACTTTCGCTCGCCGCGTTCCTGGCGGCGAACGACCTGACGCTGCGCGCGGATCTCTTGCGTCCGTGGGCGAACTGGGTCACCCCGCCAGAGGAACCGCGCCGCTACGACACCTGTTTCTTCGTCGCCGTACTGCCCGAGGGCCAGCAGGCCGACGGTGCCACCTCCGAGGCCGTCGGCTCCGGCTGGCAGCGGCCCGAAGACGCCCTCGCCGACGCCAAGGAAGGACGCCGCATGCTCATGCCGCCGACCTGGATCACGCTCGCGGAACTGGGCACCTTCGATTCGGCCGCCGTGGCGCAGGCCAGCGAGCGCGAGATCGTGAAGATCATGCCGACGCTGGTGCGCGACGGCGACAAGGTCCGCGTCGTATTGGACCCGGCGTGAGCGCCCCCGCGTACGGCGTGCTGCGTCAGGTCACGCCGACGGCTTCGGTGCTGTTGGAGCGCAATCCGTCGTCGATGACGTTGGAGGGCACCAATTCCTGGGTGCTGCGCGGTCCCGGCGCGGCCGGTTCCGTCGTCGTCGATCCCGGCCACGAGGACATCGAGCACCTGACGCTGCTCGCCGGGACCGGCGCCGTCGAGCTGATCATCCTGACCCACCACCATCCCGACCACGCCGAGGGCGCACCGTGGTTCGCCGAACGGGTCGGCGCTCCGGTGCGGGCCTTCGACGAGTCGTTGTGCGTCGGCGGTAAGTCCCTTGTGGACGGTGAGGTGGTCGAGGCCGGCGGCCTGGAGATCTCGGTGCTGCACACGCCGGGGCACACCGGCGACTCGATCTGCCTGCGTTCCGAGGGGCAGATCCTGACCGGTGACACCATCCTCGGCCGCGGCACCACCGTGCTGCACGACCTCGGTGACTACCTGCGCTCGCTGCGCAAGCTCATCGAACTGCCCGACGGTACCGCCGGTCTGCCGGGGCACGGCCCCGAACTGCCCGATCTGGCCGCGACAGCGCGTGAATACCTGGCGCACCGGGAAGAACGGCTCGATCAGGTGCGTTCGGCACTGAAGGTCCTCGGCGCGGACGCCACCCCGCGCCAGGTCGTCGAGGTCGTCTACGCCGACGTCGACAAGGCTTTGTGGGCGCCCGCCGAGTGGAGTGTGCAGGCGCAGTTGGACTACCTGAGGTCGGAGGACGGCGAATGAGTGACGTCGAGGTCGAGTTCTACTGGCGGCCCGGATGCGGGTTCTGCGCCGCACTGGAGCGGCCGCTGTCGAAGAGCGGCTTGAAGGTGAAGCGGGTCAACATCTGGGAGGATCCGGACGCCGCCGCGCGTGTGCGTTCGGTGGCGAACGGGAACGAGGTCGTGCCGACGGTCTTCGTGGGCTCGAAGGCGATGGTGAACCCGTCGTTCGCGGAGATCGAGGCCGCGGTGAAGGCCGCTTCGGCCTGACCCCGCCCCCCTCGCGCGTGTTATGAACGGGACTTTCATTGCAAATTTTGTTATGAAAGTCCCGTTCATAACATTTTTCAGCGGGGAAGCATCGGCATGACGTAGTAGGTCAGGGCGACATCGCCGGGGTCGGTGGAGCGGATGACGCAGGCCCGCATGCCGGGCTGGATCTCGAGCCGCACCCGTTCGCCGGTGAAACCCTGGAGCGCGTCCAGCAGGTAGCGCGCCTGGAACGAGGGCGACGTCCGGCCGCCGGAGACCTCGGCCTTCAGGGTCTCTTCGGCCTCCCCTGTGTCCTGCTTCGAACTGGCCAGCCGCAGGTGCGCGTCGCCGACCTCCAGCGTCAGCACGCGGCGCTCGTCCGCGTAGACGCCCACCCGGCGCACGGCGGCGGCCAGCGCGTCGGCGGCGACCTCGACCGTCGTGTCCACAGTGGACGACTCGATCAGCTTCTCCGACAGGAAACCCGCGTCGAGCACGGCGGTGGTGACGGCGACGCCTGCCCAGCTCAGCCCGAACCGGGTCCGGTCACCGTGGAGGCCGACGATGCCCCGAGCCTGCTTCGCCGTCTCGGCCAGCAGGCCTGCCGGGACGAGCGCGTCGATCGGCTCGCCTTCGGAGCGCAGCGGAAGGGTGGCCACGGCCATCCGGTACCGGTCGGACGCGGTCAGCCGCAGCTCGCGGCTGAAGCTCTGGACGCGGACACCGGTGAACATCGGCAGCGCGTCGTCCTTCGCCGCCGTGCCCGCGACGGTGCGCAACGCGGTCACCAAGGCGGATCCGTCCACTTCGGACACCTTGGGCGGCATCTCCGGAAGGTTCAGTTCCCGGCTCAGCAGCGGCAACGCGAAGCGGCCGCCTTCCACGCGTACGGCCAGCCGCGAGCCCTCGACGACCAGGCGCACCAGGTCGTCGTCGAGCATGCGCAACGTCTCCGCGAGCGGCCCGGCCGGGACGACGACCTCGCCGTCGGTGTGCACGATCGTCTCGGCGCTCAGGCGGACAGCTCGTTCACTGTCGCTGCCGCCGACGGTCAGCCCTTCCCGGCCGGCCCGCAGGAGCAGGCCGGACCGGGACGAAAGCAGGCGTGCGGCGGCGGAAACGGCGGACGAGAGGGAGCGGGTGGTGGCGGTCAGGTCCATGTCCGCAAGCTAGCGGGCGGCACCGACAAGTTCGGGCGTCTCGACGGCGGGCGCCGACGGCTTCGGACGGAAGGTGCCGCGCAGCAGCCAAACGACCGCGGCGAGCGCGAACCCGACGGCGCCGGCGGCGAGGAACGCCGCGTCGGTGCCCGCGTGCTCGACGAGATAGCCACTGATCGACTGCCCGAACGCCAGGCCGAGCGTCACCGCGGTGAGCACCCAGCCGAACGCCTCGGCGGCCGTGCCCTTCGGCGCGGCGATCTCGATCGCGGCCGAATGCGTCGTCGACTGGGGTGTGATGAGCGCGCCCGCGGCGAGCATGGCGAGCGCGAGGCCCCAGAGCGACCCCGGCAGCGCGAGCAGCGCCACCAGCGCGCCGAATCCGGCGAGCAGCACCGGCAGCCGCAGGCCCATCTGCCGTGGCCACGGGCGCAGGCTGTACGCGACGCCGAACGCGACCGAGCTGACCGACCACGCCGAAAGCAGGAGTCCGCCGATCGAGGTGTTCCCGGCCTCGGTGGCGGCCGCGGGGACGGCGACCTCGACGAACCCGATCACGGCGCCGAAGCCCAGCGCGGCGAGCGCGAGCGTGCGCATCCCCGGGCTGGCCAGCGCGCCGAGCAGTTTGCCGCCCGACGACGGCGCCGGGCCCCAGGCCCGCACGGTCGGGCTCAGCGCGAACAGCACCGCGCCCGCGATCATGGTCAGGGAGCCGGTCACGATGCCGGTGCCCGCCCACGGCGCGGCGATCAACAGCCCCGCGAACCCGGGTCCGAGGATGAAGAAGACCTCCATGCTGATCGCCTCGTAGGAGAACGCGGCGTTCCGGGTCGGTCCGGCGGGCAGCAGTCGTGTCCACAGTGCCCGCGAGGCCGAGCCGACCATCGGCTCGGTGATCCCGGTGCCGAAGGCGAGCGGGACCAGCACGAGCGTCGGCGCGTGGGCCTCGATCGCGAACACCAGCGCGGTCATCGCCAGCGCGAAGAGCACCGTGGTCGTCAGCAGGGGCCGCGTCGGTCCGAAGCGGTCGATGAGCCGTCCCTGGACGACCGCGCCGACGGAGACGCCGACCAGCGAACCGGCCGACACCAGCCCGGCCGAAGCGAAGGAGCCCGTCTCGCGCTGGACGTAGAGCAGCGCGGAAATGCCGATCATGGCGATCGGCAGGCGGGCGAGCAGGGACGCGACGACCGCCCCGCGGGAGCCGGGCGCGGTCAGCGCGGCCTTGTAGTCGGCGAGGGTGGTGCGGTGGCTCTCGGAGTTTCCGGACACAGACTGGGACACGCGTACCAGTATGACCTACTTTGGTACGCGAGTACCAGATCTGTGACGGTAAGGTTTGTCACCCCCGCGTTCTGGGTACTTGGGGGCTTGAACCGCCTCGGTTCATCTCGATCGGATAACAGTCGGCCCATTCTGGGTCATTCGGGGCAACAAATGGACCCAGATGGCGTCCTTGAGAGTGAAAGAACTTGAGTTCACGGCCGACGGCCGTGGATGGTTGTACAACAGCACACAGTCTCCAGCTCCCTCCGGCGTACGGGTCGGGGCCTTGTTCCGGAGGGCGGGGAGCGCGGATCGTCGGGGGATGGTCCGCGCACAGCGAAGAGCCGGTGCGCCACGTCGGGGGTGGCGCCCGGCTCTTCGTTGTTGCCGCGCGCTGACGGAAACATTCCGCAGGGCGCTGGACCGAAGTCAGGTCACGTGGGTGCTGAGGGCGCCCTGCAAAATGTTTCCGTGGGCCTTCGGCCCAAAAGAGGGCGCGCGGGGTGAAGTCTCCCCGTCGCGCTGACGCGCTTCCGGGGAGACAGTCCGCCGGTCACCTTCAGGGCTCGCCGGTCGCCTAGTGCGGTGTCGTCCCTTGTCGGGGGCGTTTCGTCCTCTGAACGCGGTGCTTGAACGCGCAACTGCCGCAAGCAGAGGACTACTTGCGGCAGTTGCGGGTGAAGATCTCTAGCGAGCGCGTCGGGCCAGGCGCTCCGGGTCCAGGATGAGGACGCTCTTGCCCTCGAGCCGCAGCCAGCCGCGGTGCGCGAAGTCGGCGAGAGCCTTGTTCACGGTCTCGCGCGAGGCGCCGACGTACTGGGCGATCTCTTCCTGCGTCAGGTCGTGGGTGACCCGCAGCAGACCGGCCTCCTGGCTGCCGAACCGCTGCGCGAGCTGCAGCAGGGCGCGCGCCACGCGGCCGGGGACGTCGGTGAAGATCAGTTCCGCGACCATGTTGTTGGTCCGGCGCAGCCTGCGAGCGACCACGCGCAGTAACTGCTCGGCGATCTCGGGGCGCGTGGAGATCCACTGCCGCAGTGCCGGGCGATCCATCGTCACCGCGCGGACCTCGGTCACGGTCGTCGCGCTGGACGTCCGGGGGCCGGGGTCGAAAATGGACAGCTCGCCGAACATGTCGGACGGGCCGAAGATGCCCAGCAGGTTCTCGCGGCCGTCGGGTGACTTGCGGCCGATCTTCACCTTGCCGGACTGGATGATGTAAAGCTTGTCGCCGGGTTCACCCTCGTTGAAGATGACATGCCCGCGAGGAAACTCCACGGATTCCAAGGTCTGTGCCAGCGCCTCGGCGGCTGCCGGCTCAACACCCTGGAAAATGCCCGCTCGGGCCAGGGTTTCGTCCACCTCGGGTGCCTCCTCATCGAGAAACGACGCCGACCCTCGTTGCCGGGGATCGTGTCGCCGATCACTTTTCGCGTCAGTCTAGGGCGTGCTGGCGAGATCGCCCGTCGGCTCGCCGCAGGCGCGTCCGTGCCGAGAACGATCTCGCTCGAACGTGGAGCCTAACTCCGCACGCGCCGCGCGCGTAGCCTGGCCGCCTTCCCGCCGAGCCTGCGCAGCCGGAACAGCTCGAGCGCGCGCCCGATTCCGTGCCCGTAGAGGGCCCTGACCTCGTTCGGCTGCGCCTGCTCGAGGAACTCCTCGACTTCGTTCTCCTGCACCGCGACGTGCTTGAGCCTGGTCTCCACGCGTTCCATGAACAGCGCGAAGAACATGATCACCAACGGGACGAGGATGACGAACCAGACTGTCATGAGCCCTGCCCTGGGAATTCCGAAAAACTGTGCATTACTCCAGATCCTCGCTCATGGCGTCCTCGATCGAAGCGCCGAGGTGGTGCTCTGGCGTGTCGGGCGTCAACCGGTGGGTGCTCCCACTGGCTCGTCCGATGGCGCCCGTAGGCTATCGGGGTGCCTCCTGCCCCCACCAATGCCCCCCGTGCGGGGGGCAAGGGTGAAAGCCGGCTCGCGTTGGTCAGACGCGCCAGGCGGATGAAGCGTTGCCTCGACGACGAGTTCCCGGACGCCCATTGCGAGCTTGACTTCACCACTCCGCTCGAACTGCTGGTCGCGGTCGTGCTGTCGGCGCAGACCACCGACGTCCGCGTGAATCAGGTCACCCCCGCGCTCTTCAAGCGCTACCGCACCGCCGCCGACTACGCCGGCGCCGATCGCGCCGAACTCGAGGAGTACCTCCGGCCGACGGGGTTCTTCCGTGCCAAGGCGAACTCGGTGATGGGACTGGGCGCGGCGCTGGTGGAGCGCTACGACGGCGAAGTGCCAGGCAAGCTGAAAGACCTCGTCACGCTGCCCGGTGTCGGTCGCAAGACGGCCAACGTCGTGCTCGGCGACGCCTTCGGGGTCCCCGGGATCACCGTCGACACCCATTTCGGCCGCCTGGTGCGCCGCTGGGGCTGGACCGAGGAGGAGGACCCGGTCAAGGTCGAGCACGCCGTCGGCGAGCTGATCCCGCGCAAGGAGTGGACCCTCCTCTCGCATCGGACGATCTTCCACGGCCGCCGCGTCTGCCACTCCCGCAAACCCGCCTGTGGCGCCTGCCCGCTGGCCAAGATGTGCCCCTCGTACGGAATCGGCCCGACTGAGTTCGAAGAGGCCGCGAAGCTGGTCAAGGGCGAAGAGCGCGAACACATCCTGGACCTGGCGGCGCGCCGGTGACCAAGGTCACCAAGCTGGCCCTCGGTGCCGCCGTGCTGGTGGTGGCCCTGATCGTCGCGCTGCTCACGGCCCGTGACGACGAGGGGCCCGTCAAGACGTCGGGGGATCTCACGGCAGCCCGCGCGAAAGCCGGGCTCGCCGCTTGCCCGCGGCCCGGGCCGGGCGAGGTGGCGAAGCTGCGCGGGGTCGACGTCGAATGCCTCGGTGACGGCTCCCGGGTCGACCTCGCCAAGGCGCTTTCCGGCGGTCCCGTGCTGGTCAACCTGTGGGCGTCGTGGTGCCAGCCGTGCCGCGGCGAGCTGCCGCTGATCCAGGAGTACGCGGCCCAGCCCGGTGCCGCGCGCGTGCTCCTCGTCCAGGTCGCCAGCTCCGGGGCCGACGGACTGGCGATGCTGGCCGAACTGGGTGTCCGGCTGCCGTCCGTTTTCGACGGTGACGGGCAGTCGGGGCCGGTGCGGACGGCACTGAAGGTCCCTCCATCCCTTCCCGCGACGTACCTGGTCACGGCGGGTGGCGACGTCCGGCTCATCGAGAACCCACGCGTCTTCATGAACACTGAGCAGGTGCGCGCCGCAGTGGAAGGGACACCATGACCGGCCCTCTCGTGGACCCGGAGGCCGTGCCGTCCTGGCTGCAACCACTGGTCAAGATCAGCCGGGACGTCGGCGCCGAGACGTTCAGCCGGTTCAGCGTGCCGCCGGACGCGAGTTATCGCCCGGCGTCCGTCCTGATGCTCTTCGGCGAGGGCCCGGAGGGGCCGGACGTCCTGCTCCAGCGCCGTGCCGACACCCTCGGCTCCCACGCCGGTCAGGTGGCCTTCCCCGGCGGAGGCGCCGAGCCCGGCGACGACGGACCGGTCGGCACCGCCCTGCGCGAGGCGGAGGAGGAGACCGGCGTCGAGCCTTCCGGCGTGCTGCCGGTGGCGATCTTCCCCGAACTGTTCGTGCCGGTGTCCGGATTCGCCGTGACGCCGGTGCTCGCCTACTGGCGGACGCCGTCCCCCGTGCACGCCGTCGACCCCGGTGAGACCGCGGCGGTGGCCAGGGTGCCGATCGCCGAACTCACCGATCCGGCCAACCGGTTCCAGGTGAAACGCGAGGGCTTCGGCTGGAAAGGGCCCGCGTTCGACGTCGGCGGGCTGTTCGTCTGGGGCTTCACGGGCGGCCTGCTCGCGATGACCTTGTCGCTCGGCGGCTGGGAACGCGAATGGGACCACGGCGACGTCCGGGACCTTGACGTAGCGTTGGCCGAACATCAGGCGCGGGTCGACGGGCGGCAAGTGCCGGAGAAGGAGTAGTCGCCGTTGAACTGGGTTGACGTACTGGTGATCCTGCTCGCGTTGCTGGCCGGTGTGTCCGGCGCGTTCCAGGGGGTGATCATCGCCCTCCCCTCGCTGGTCGGAGTGGTGCTGGGCGCGCTCGCCGGGATCAAGATCGCGCCGCTGGTCGTCGAACTGTTCGAGCATCCGGCCGCGAAGGTCGCCTTCGCGGTGGCGACCGTGGTGTTCCTGGTCGCGCTCGGCGAGACCCTCGGCGTCTGGGTCGGCCGGAAGCTGCGCCAGAAGATCAATCCGGACAAGCTCTCCGGCGTCGACAAGACGCTCGGCGCGGTGGTGCAGGCCGCGGTGGTGTTCGTGGTCGCGTGGCTGATCGCGACGCCGCTCACGGCGGTCTCCGGGGTGCCGGGGCTGGCGAAGTCGATCAACAGCTCGGTCGTGCTCGGCGGCGTCAACGACGTCATGCCGGAGGCGGCGCAAGGCTTCCCGAGCGAACTGCGCAAACTGCTGGACGCCTCCGGCTTCCCGTCCATTGTGGACCCGTTCCAGAAGCCGAACGTCCAGGACACCAGCCCGCCCGACACCGCGCTGCAGGCGAGCGAGATCGTCAAGCAGGTGCACGGCAGCGTGGTGAAGATCCGCGGCAACGCGACTTCGTGCTCACGGGCGCTGGAAGGCAGCGGTTTCGTCATCGCGCCGCAGCGCGTGATGACCAACGCGCACGTCGTCGCGGGCACCGACGAGGTCGCCATCGAGTCCACTTCGGGCAAGTTCGCGGCGCGCGTCGTCTACTTCGACCCCGAGGCCGACGTCGCCGTGCTCGCGGTGCCGAGGCTGCAGGCGCGGGTGCTCCCGCTGGCGCCGCGGGTCGCGCGGGCCGGCGACAACGCGATCGTGCTCGGCTACCCGCTCGACGGCCCGTACACCGCGACGCCCGCCAGAGTGCGCGGCCGGATCAACCTGCGCGGACCGGACATCTACGAGTCCAACACCGTGCAGCGCGACGTGTTCACCGTGCGCGGGCAGGTCCGCAGCGGCAACTCGGGCGGGCCGATGATCGACCCGGACGGGCAGGTCATCGGGGTCGTCTTCGGCGCGGCCGTCGAGGATCCGGAGACCGGGTTCACGCTGACGTCCGAACAGGTCAAGCCGGTGGTGGACACGGCTCCGGCGCTGAGCGCGAACACTTCGACGGGTCCCTGCGCGAACTAGCGTCCTTTCGCTCCCCGGCCGATGCTATGAAAGGTCCTTTCCTTGCAAAATTTGCAAGGAAAGGACCTTTCATGGCGCGCGAGGGGCGCGGCTGAAGGGGTCTTTCCTCTCATCTCACGCGGCGAAGGGCGCTTTCGTCGCATGCGATGCGGGGAAAGGGCCCTTCAGCCCCGAGCCACGACCAGGATGAGAAGACTCAGTGCGGGACGTCGCAAGTAGTCGACTACTTGCGAAGTCATGCCTGGTCGTGAGTGGTAAGTGCCGCTAGAACGACACTTACCACTCACGACACCCACATCTCTGAACCCCAGGATGGACACGCTCATTACACGCGTGAGCGGGTGGGTCAGGAGTCCGCGGAGAGGCCCTTCCGCCACTCCGCCAAGGTCTCCTCCACGTCCAGCGGCCGCGCTCGCAGGACCGGACCACCCGCCGGACGCCGATGCTCCTCGCGGATCCGCTCGTTCAGGTCCTCGACGATCTCCCGCACCCGCGCCTCCCGGCGCACCCGGGCGAGCCGATCCGGCAGGTCGTCGAGTTCCTTGGCGATCGCCAGCGAAGGCGGCAGCAGCGCCGAAACGTCGTGCCCTTCGGCGCGGACCTTGTTCACCACCCAAGCGAGCGCGGTGTCGTCGCCGTTGGTCTTCGGCAGCGGTTTGCCCGCCCCGGGCAAGTTGTCGAACTCGCCCTTCGCCTCGGCGGCACTGATCTGCCGGTCCACCCACGACTCGAACGAGACACCCGTCGGTTTGCGTTCGGTCATGCCTCCAAAATACGGAGGAAGTCCAGCAACCGCCCGGATGTCCGGTCCGGGGCCTCCAGATGCGGGAAGTGCCCGATGCCGGGCCAGCGCTCAAGCCGCGCGTCGGGGGCCCAGCGCCGCGACGCCGCAGCGGTCTCGGGCAGGACGCACCGATCGTCCTCACCGTGCAGTTGCAGGACCCGGGCGGCGAAGCGGCCTCGCAGCGCGTCGCTGAATCGGCGCCCTTCGCCGCGGAACTGCGCGCGGAACGCCCACCGGTAGTACTCGAGCGCGCTGTGCGGGACCCCCGGCACGAGCATCGCCTGCCGGAACGTCCCCACGGTGTCGGCGAAGTCCGAGGTCTCCGTCCACTGTGGACCGGACCAGGCGCGGAACAGCTCCTCGACGGCGAGCGCGTCGTCTTTGACCAGCCATTTTTCCGGCGCCATGGGTACCTGGAAGCGCAAGAGATGTCCTGACGCGCGCAGCTGTGCCGGTCGTCGCACGGCGCGGCGCAACGCCAGCGGATGCGCACCGCCGAGCACGCTCACCGAGGAGACCAGCCGGGGGTGCAGCGCGCCCACCGTCCACGCGAGCATGCCGCCCCAGGCATGCCCGACGAGGTGGGCCTTGCGCGCGCCCAGTGCTTTGATCAGCCCGCCGACATCGCCGGCGAGCGTCCAGGCGTCGTAGCCGCGCGGGGGCTTGTCCGAATCGCCGTACCCGCGCAGATCCACCGCCACCGCGCGGAAACCGGCGTCGGCGAAGGCTGTCAGCTGGTGGTGCCAGGTCCACCAGAACTCGGCGAACCCGTGCAACAGCAGCACCATGGGCCCGTCGCCGAGTTCGGCGACGTGCAGCCGGATGCCGTTCGCCGAGACGTCACGATGAGTCCACGGGCCGTCGATCCGGACGATCGACGGATCCGGTGTCGCCTGCACCGCCTCGAAAACCCGTCAGCTGTGGTCGGCGGGGGAGTCGTCGCGGTGCGGCTTGAACGCGGCGGCGGTGTCCTTGAAGCTGTTGATCGTGCGCTCCGGCGCCTTGATCTTCTTCATCTTGCGGTAGCCGAGGAAGCCCGCGACCGCCGTCGTGGCGAGCATCAGCCCGAACACGATCAGGAACGCCGCCCAGCGCTGCAGGAACTCCGACAGCAGTTCGCCGAGGAAGAAAAAGAAGAAGAACGAGCTGTACAGCCCGATGACCAGCGCGATCAGGAAGTAGATGGCGCCCTTGACGCCCTTCTTCGCCTCCGCGACGACCTCGGACTTGGCCAGCTCGACTTCGGCGCGGATCAGTGTCGAGACATGCTGGGTGGCATCGCCGACGAGCTTCCCGAGGGACTGCTCGCTCGCTACCACGTCGTCATCGCTCGACAGGGGGAGGTAGGGCACGGCCCCCACGCCGTCGGGGCCGGTGCGTTCGTGCTTGGGGCTGCTCACACCGGTCATCGTGCCACGTGCCCTCAGCACGGGCGCGGCGGACCGGCGAGTGTCGCGCCTCAATCCTCCTGAGCGTGGACGCGGCTGCGGTGCATCAGCAGGGCGGCCCCCGCCAGCGAGGCGACGGCGGAAGCGATCAAGACGGCCGTCTTCGCCAGTTCGACGTCCGCGCCGTCGAGCGCCAGATCGGCGATCAGCAGGCTCACGGTGAACCCGACACCGCCGAGCATCGACAACGCGCCGATGTCCCGCCAGCCCATTCCCCGGGGTTTCTCCGCGAGCTTGAACTTCACCGCGAGCAGGCTGGCGCCGAAGATCCCGACGAACTTCCCGCCGACCAGACCGGCGAGCACGGCCAGCGGCAACGCCGTGGTGAAGACGGCTCCGAGCGAGTCGGCGTTCACGGTGATCCCGGCCGCGAACAGCGCGAACAGCGGCACCGCCACCGCGGCCGACCACGGCTGCAGCCGGTGTTCGAGCCGGATCGCCGGTGCGTGCTCCTCGCCTTCGTCGGCGCGGACGCGGGTGAGCAGGCCGAGCGCGACCCCGGCGATGGTGGCGTGGACGCCGGCCGAGTGCACCGCGACCCAGGTGACGACCGCCAGCGGCACATAGATCCAGGCGCTGCGGACGCGGCGGTGCTGCAGGTAGGCGTAGAGCGCGAGGGCCACGACGGCGACCCCCGCGGCGACGAGGTCGAACTTCGCGGTGAAGAGGATCGCGATGACGAGGATGGCGCCGAGGTCGTCGACCACCGCCAGCGACAGCAGGAAGACCCGGGCGCTGCTCGGCAGGTTCGACGCGGTCAGCGCGAGCACGCCAAGCGCGAACGCGATGTCGGTGGCGACCGGGATGGCCCACGCGCGGTCGATGCCCGGCGTCCCCCAGCCGACGGCGAGCGCGATCAGGGCCGGGACGACCATGCCGCCGAGCGCGGCCACCACCGGCAGGATCGCCTGCTTGAACCGCGAAAGCTCGCCGACCACCAGTTCGCGTTTGAGTTCGAGGCCGGCGACGAAGAAGAACAGCGCGAGCAGACCGTCTTTGGCCCAGTCGCCGATCGTCAGATTCAGGTGGAGGAATTCGGGGCCGAGCCGGAAGTCGCGAATCGCGCGGTAAATGTCGTCGATGGGCGAATTCGCCCAGAGCAAGGCGATCGCGGTCGCCCCGAGCAGGATCATCCCGCCGGTGGTTTCGGTGCGGAGATAGCGGGCGAAGTCGGCGACGACGGCTTTCGCGGGGCGGTTGGGACCGCTGGTCACGGCATCCTCCGGATTTCGGCAACGACGAATACTGTTGCCGACCAGACTTCCCGGCGCACCTTGACGCAATTTTAATGCTTCCAGCTGGGGAAATCTCGCCTTCATGACTGTTGCCACAGGATCGCTACGGACGTCGGTGTCCGGTCCACATCATGAGCTTCTAGCATGTCAACGGAAAACGACAACGATGTCTTCGATAAGGACGGCATGGTGAGTACCTCTACCGAGGTCCAGCAAGACACGAGGTTCTTCGGGCACCCACGAGGGCTGGCGAACCTCTTCGGCGTCGAGATGTGGGAGCGATTCTCGTTCTACGGGATGCTCGGCATCCTCCCCATCTACCTCTACTACGAAGTCAGCCAGGGCGGCCTCGCGCTGCCGAAGGCCTCCGCGCTCGGCATCGTCGGCGCGTACGGCGGCATGGTCTACCTCTCGGCGGTGATCGGCGCCTGGGTCGCGGACCGCGTGCTCGGCTCCGAACGGACGCTGTTCTACAGCGCGATCCTGATCATGGTCGGCCACATCAGCCTGGCCCTGCTGCCGGGGCTGGCCGGTATCGGTGTCGGTCTCGTCTGTGTGGCCGTCGGCAGCGGCGGGCTGAAGTCCAATGCCACGGCCATCGTCGGGACGCTGTACGCGCCGGGCGACGAGCGCCGCGACGGTGGTTTCACGATCTTCTACATGGGCGTGAACGTCGGTGGCTTCGTCGGGCCGCTGCTGACCGGGCTCGCGCAGAGCGAGATCGGCTTCCACGTCGGCTTCGGGCTCGCCGCGATCGGGATGGCGCTGGGCCTGATCCAGTACACGATCGGCCGCAAGAACCTCGGCGACAAGGCGAGCGAGATCCCGAACCCGCTGCCCGCGTCGCGGCGTCCGCTGGTCTTCGGCGCCACCGCGGTGGGTGTCGCGGCGATCGTGCTGCTGGTGGTCTTCGGTGTCATCAACCCGGCCAACCTGGTCGACATCGTGGTCGGGGCCGTCGCGGTCATCTCGGTCGTCTACTTCGTGGTGATCATCAGCAGCAAGAAGATCACCTCCGACGAACGCAGCCGGGTGTACTCGTTCATCCCGATGTTCATCGCGAGCGCGGCGTTCTTCTCGCTGTACCAGCAGCAGTTCACCGTTGTCGCGGCCTACACCGATGAGCGCCTCGACCGCACCATCTTCGGCTGGGAGATGCCGGTGGCGTGGGTCAACTCGATCAACCCGGTGTTCATCATCGTGTTCGCGCCGGTGATCGCGGCGATCTGGACGAAACTCGGTTCGCGGCAGCCGTCCTCGCCGATCAAGTTCGTGCTCGGCACGGTCGCCATGGGCGTGGCGTTCCTGCTGTTCCTCCCGATGGTCGGCAGCGGCAAGAACGCGAGCCCGCTGCTCGCGCTGGTGGGCATCCTGTTCGTGTTCACCATGGCGGAACTGATGCTCTCGCCTGTCGGTCTTTCGCTGTCGACCAAACTCGCGCCGGAGGCGTTCCGGACGCAGATGGTGGCGCTGAACTTCCTGTCCATCTCACTCGGTACCGCGATGTCCGGAAAGCTCGCCGAGTACTACACGGTGGACGACGAAGCGCCGTACTTCAGCATCGTGGGCGGAGTGGCCATCGTGATCGGGGCGGCGCTCCTGGTGGCGACACCGATGATCCGCAAGCTCATGAAGGGCGTTCACTGACCTTCTCGTGAGTGGTGATGACGGTTCTGACCCTCGTCACCACTCACGAGGCCCTAGTCCACGGTGACGCCGAAAAGCACGCCGACGTAGTACGTCACCACCATCGTCAGCGCGCCGACGCCGACGTTCCGCGCGATCGCCCGGCCGATCCGGGCGTCGCCGAGTTTCGCGCTGATGAACCCGGTCAGCGCCAGCCCGACCACCACCGCCGACGCGCACGCCCAGACCCGCGCCGACGTCGCCGTCCACAGGATCGACAGCAGCGGCAGCAGGGCACCGGCGGTGAACGCCACGAGCGACGCCCACGCCGCCTGCCACGGACTGGTCAGATTGTCCGGATCGATGCCGAGTTCCGCCTCCGCGTGCGCCTGCAACGCGTCCTTTTCGGTCAGCTCGCGGGCGACCTGGGCGGCCAGTTCCGCGGAAAGGCCCTTCGACTCGTAGATTTCCGCGAGTTCGCGTTCTTCGGCCTCGGGCATCTCTTTCAGTTCGCGCTTTTCCAGCCGCAACTGCGCGCGTTCCGTATCGCGCTGGGTGCTCACCGAGACGTATTCGCCACCCGCCATCGAAAGCGCGCCCGCGACCAGGCCCGCGATTCCGGCCGTCGCGATCGTGGTGGAGTCGGTGGTCGCGCCCGCGACACCGACCACGATGCCGGCGACCGACACGATCCCGTCGTTCGCGCCGAGGCCCCCGGCGCGCAGCCAGTTCAGCTTCCCGCCGAGGGTCTCGTGCGGTTCGTGGGGATGCGAAGTCGATTCGCCGGAGATGGTTTCGGTCACCCATTCAGTGAAACACGGGAAACGCAATTCGGCGAGTGGGGATCGTGCGTGGTCAATGCAGGCAAACCTTATTCATTATTGGCTTACCTAACTCGTCGGCTAGATTGTGGCGCATGGTCGAGGTGGTGATCCTGATCGGGCTGCAGGCGTCCGGGAAGACGACGTTCTTCCACCGGGAGTTCGCGAGCACGCACGTCCACCTCAGCAAGGACAACTTCCGCCACGCCCGCCGCCCTCAGGCGCGGCAGCTGAGGATACTGACCGAGGCGCTCGAAGACGGCCGTTCGGTGGTGGTGGACAACACCAACCCTTCCCCGGAGGAATGGGCGCCGCTGATCGAGGTCGCGAGGCGGCACGGCGCGACGGTCGCGGCGTACTGGTTCCCGCCCGACCTCGCCGGATCGCACCGGCGCAACGCGCTCAGGACGGGAAAAACCCGGGTGCCGGACGTCGGTCTGTATGCGACGCTCAAGCGTCTTCGGCGGCCTGGCGCCGAGGACGGGTTCGACGAGCTGTACACCGTCGGTTTCGACGGTGCGGGCGGTTTCGTCGTGGAGCGGGGGTGACCGTGGAGGCCGGTGGTTTCGAGGCGCGGCAACGGGAACGCGAGTGGTTCCACGGTCTGACCGTGCCGCCGGGTTCGTGGACGGTGCTCCGCGTCGACGGCCGCGGGTTCTCGAAGTTCACCGAAGCGAGTTTCGAGAAGCCGTTCGATCCCCGGTTCAGCGCGTGCATGGTCGAGACGGCGCATGCCTTGATGGCGGAATTCGCCGCGCCGTACGTCTACACCGAGAGTGACGAGATCTCGGTCCTGCTCGACCCCGCCGCCGCTCTTTTCGGCCGTGGGGTGGAGAAACTCGTGTCGATCTCCGCGGGGGTCGCGTCGGCGGCGTTCACGCACGCGGCCGGCGTGCCCGCGCACTTCGACGGCCGGATCTGGCTCGGCACGACGGCGAGCGACGTCGTCGACTATTTCTCGTGGCGCCAGGCGGACGCGACACGCTGTGCGCTCAACGGCTGGTGCTATTGGACCTTGCGCAAGGCGGGGAAATCGGCACGCGAAGCGGGGGGCATCCTGGAAGGCGCCGGTATCCCCGAGAAGAACGAGCTGCTCTACGCGCACGGCATCAACTTCACCGAACTGCCCGCCTGGCAGCGGCGCGGCGTCGGGCTGTACTGGGAGACCTACGAGCACACGGGGTTCGATCCCGTACGGGAGATCGAGGTCGCCGCGACCCGGCGCCGCGTCCGCGTCGAGCGTGAGTTGCCGATGAAGGACGAGTACCGCGCCTTCGTCGGCGAACTGCTTCAGCCGATCGGTTCGGGCAGCCGCCGCACCCGGTAGGCCAGGTCGATCGTCTCGCCGGTCGCCGGGTCGCCCAGTTCCACGCGCCAGGAGTCGGTGAACTGGTCGACACCGTGAACCATCGGGATCGTGCCCGAGATCAGTACCGTGCCCGGTGCGTGCAGGCCGCGTTCGCGCAGCACGTCCAGCCAGTACGACGGCGGCAGCAGTTCCGCGAGTTTTCCTTGCTGGATCAGGGTTTCCCCGGCCCAGGCGGAGAGCGTGAGGTCGTCGAGCCGGTCCTGGACGTCGACGAGACGCCAGGCATTGGCGGCGAGGACGTCGGGGCCGGCGTTCTTGCTCCACGCGACGCCGTGCGCTTCGAGCGCGCGGTCGGTGTGGTCGCAGGCGGCGGTCAGGAGGACGTCCTCGGGCGCGGGTCCGGTGATGACGATGGCCCACTCCGCCTCGCCGGAGGTCCGCTCGTGCTGCACGGGGACCTCGTCGGTCTGACTCGCCAGGTACGGCGCGACCGGGTAGAGCGCCGGGATCACCGAGGGCGCGGGGGCGCCGAGCTCGGCCAGTTCGGCCACGTGGGCGGCGACGTCCTCCTGGCTGCGACCGGCGTATCCGGCGTTCAGGAGCGTGTGGACCTCGGTCCGCCGCTCCTGGCCGTCGGGAAGGGTGAAACGCAGCTCAGGCATCTGTCCTCCGAGATTGGGGGTTGCGCATACGCCTTGTATACAAGGAGTATATCCGCAATTCAACCCCTCCCGGCGGGGTTGAGGACCTCGAACGGACGGGATGTGGACATGACTTCACCAGCCGGTGACCGGCGCTCGCTGCACAAGGCCTTCGCGGCCAGCCTCTCGGGAACAGCGCTCGAGTGGTACGACTTCGCGGCCTACTCGGTGGCGGCCGCGACGATCTTCGGGCACCTCTTCTTCCCCTCGGAGGACCAGCTCGCGAGCACGATGGCGGCGTTCTCCACCTACGCCGTCGGCTACCTCGCCCGTCCGCTGGGCGGGATCATCTTCGGCCGCCTCGGCGACGTGCTCGGCCGCAAACGCATCCTGGTCATGACGCTCGTCCTCACCGGTGTCGCGACCTTCCTCATCGGCGTCCTGCCCACCTACGAGACCATCGGCGGTTTCGCGGCGGTCATGCTCGTCGCGCTGCGGTTCGCGCAGGGTGTCGGCATCGGCGGCGAATGGGGTGGCGCCGTCCTGCTGTCGAGTGAGTTCGGCGATCCCGGCAAACGCGGATTCTGGGCGTCGGCCGCGCAGATCGGCCCGCCTGCGGGCAACCTGCTCGCGAACGGCGTCCTCGCCGTACTGGCCGCGCTGCTCACCGAGGACCAATTCAACAGCTGGGGCTGGCGGATCGCGTTCCTGCTTTCCGGCGCGCTGGTCGGTTTCGGCCTGTGGATCCGGCTCAAACTGGAGGAGACGCCGGTCTTCCGCCGGATCCAGGAGCGCGGCGAACGCCCGTCGGCGCCGGTCTCCGAGGTCTTCCGCACCGAACGCCGCGCGCTCGTCGCCGCCGTGCTGATCCGTGTCTGCCCGGACGTGCTCTACGCCCTGTTCACCGTCTTCGTCCTCACCTACGTCACCACGCACACCGGCCTCTCGCGCGGCGCGGGGCTGGCCGCGGTGATGATCGGTTCGGCGTTCCAGCTGGTGCTGATGCCGTTGTTCGGCGCGCTGTCGGACCGGGTTTCGCGGCGCAAGATGTACCTGATCGCGACCATCGCCGCCGGGATCTGGCCGTTCGTCTTCTTCCCGATGATCAGCGGCGGTTCGTTCGTCATGCTGGTGATCGGGATCGTGCTCGCGCTGGTCATCCACGCCGCGCTCTACGGGCCGCAGGCCGCGCTCGTCACCGAGCAGTTCTCGCCGCGGCTGCGCTACACCGGCAGTTCGCTGGCCTACACCCTCGCCGGTGTCATCGGCGGGGCGCCCGCGCCGCTGCTGCTGACGGCGCTGCTCGCCGGCTACGGCACCTGGGTCGCGATCGGCGTCTACCTGCTCGCGACCGCCGTGGTGACCGTCATCGGCGTCGTCCTCGCCCGCGACCCGGACCGCGAGGAGGTCGTGGAGCCGGAGCCCGCGCGATGAGCTGGACGCAGATGTCCACAGTGGAGGGTTTGCCGCTGATCGGCGGCCAGGGCCGGTACCGGGCGCTCGCGCGGGCGGAAGGCGGTCTGGCGTACGAGATCTTCTATCCGGCCGGTGTCGCTTCTGCCGTGCACAGCCACGATCACGACAGCATCGTGTACCTGCTGTCGGGTTCACTGCGGGGCACGCTCGACGGCCGGGAGGTCGCGCTCGAAGCGGGCGGGACGATCGTCCACCCGCGCGGTGTCCCGCACAGTGTCGAGGCCATTGTGGACAGTCGCTGGATCGAGTTCAAGACGCCGCTGCCTTTGCGGCCGCCGATCGGCGGATAACAGAAACCGGGGCGGACACTGATTTCCAGCGTCCGCCCCGGTCGGGAGGAAAGTCTTAAGCGTCCAGCTCGGCCAGCGCCAGCTTCGCCTTCTCCAGCTCGGCCTCGAGCTGGGCCACCTTCGCGGCCTGCAGCTCGCGGGCGGCGTTGATGACCTCGTCGATCGGGCCGGACAGGTCCGCGTGCAGCTCCTTGGCGGCGCGGGACACGGCGGCGGCCGGGATCTCCAGGCCCTTCGCGACCCACTTGGCGCCGTTCTTGAGCTCGGCCTGCCACTCGCCGTCGGCGGTGCCGGTGACCGTGAGCGTCAGCTCGACGGTGCGGGTCTTCTTGGCCGTGGTGGCGACCTTGGGGCGGCCGCGCTTGGGCTTGGGGGACTCGGCCACCTGATCGTCGGAAGCCGGGGCCTCGTCGGACTTCGGGGCGTCGGTCGTTTCGGGAGTCTCGGCCTTGGACTCGGCCGGGGTCTCGGTGGCCTCCGCCTGCGGCGTCGAGTCGACGGGCGCTTCGGTAGCCGCTTCTTCGGACGCGGCGTCAGTGCGCGTCAAGGCATCCACGGTCATCGTCGGTGTCGTCTCCTTGCCCGGGTATGGGGTGGTACCCGGCACATCCTAGAACAGGCGTTCGAGTGGTGCGCGGCGGGGTGTGCTAGGCGTGTCGGACGCCATGAAAGGTCCTTTCCTTGCAAAATTTGCAAGGAAAGGACCTTTCATGGCGCGCGTAGGGAGGGCTACTCCTCGGACTTGCCGGTCTTCAGGCCCGAAGAGATCAGGTCCATCACCGACGAGTCGGCCAGCGTGGTCACGTCGCCGACCTGGCGGTTCTCGGCGACGTCACGCAGCAGGCGGCGCATGATCTTGCCGGACCGCGTCTTCGGCAGCTCCTGCACGACCAGGATCTGCCGCGGCTTCGCGATCGGCCCGATCTCCTTCGCCACGTGGTTGCGCAGCTCCTGAACGGCCTGCTCGCCCCCGTCGACGGCGTTGCCGCGCAGGATGACGAACGCGACGATGCCCTGCCCCGTGGTCGGGTCGGTCGCGCCGACGACGGCGGCCTCGGCGACCGTCGGGTGCGAGACCAGCGCGGACTCGACCTCGGTGGTCGAGATGCGGTGACCGGACACGTTCATCACGTCGTCGACGCGGCCCAGCAGCCAGATGTCGCCGTCGGCGTCGTACTTCGCGCCGTCACCGGCGAAGTAGTAGCCCTGGTCGGCGAAGCGCGACCAGTACGTCTCGCGGAAGCGCTGCTCGTCGCCCCAGATGCCGCGCAGCATCCCCGGCCACGGCTTGTCGAGCACCAGGTAGCCGCCGCCACCCTTGCCGACCTCGACGCCCTGGTCGTCGACGACCTTCGCCGAGATGCCCGGCAGCGCCTTCTGCGCCGAACCCGGCTTCGTGGAGGTGACGCCCGGGAGCGGCGAGATCATGATCCCGCCGGTCTCGGTCTGCCACCAGGTGTCGACGATCGGCGCGGAGTTCGCGCCGACGTGCTCGCGGTACCACATCCACGCCTCGGGGTTGATCGGCTCGCCGACACTGCCCAGCACGCGGAGCGAGGAGAGGTCGTACTTCTCCGGGATCTCGTTGCCCCACTTCATGAACGTGCGGATCAGCGTGGGCGCGGTGTAGTAGATGGAGACCTTGTGCTGCTGCACGATCTCCCAGTGGCGGCCCTCGTGCGGGGGGTTCGGCGTGCCTTCGTAGACGACCTGCGTCGCCCGGTTCGCCAGCGGCCCGTAGACGATGTAGCTGTGGCCGGTGATCCAGCCGATGTCGGCGGTGCACCAGTAGACGTCTTCGCCCGCCTTGTGGTCGAAGACGTTGTGGTGCGTGTACGCCGCCTGGGTCAGGTAACCGCCGGAGGTGTGCAGGATGCCCTTCGGCTTCCCGGTGGTGCCGGAGGTGTAGAGGATGAAGAGCGGGTGCTCCGAGTCGAACGCCTGCGGCGCGTGCTCCGCCGACTGGCCGTCGACGAGGTCGTGCCACCACACGTCGCGGCCTTCGGTGAGGGGCACCTCGTCGCCGGTGCGGCGGACGACGATGACCTTCTCGACCGATTCGGCGCCTTCGAGCGCTTCGTCGACGTTCACCTTCATCGGCGCGGCCTTGCCGCGGCGGTACTGGCCGTCGGTGGTGATGACGACCTTCGCGGCCGCGTCATCCACACGGGAACGCAGCGCTGTCGGGGAAAAACCACCGAAGACGACACTGTGCATGGCACCGATGCGGGCGCACGCGAGCATCGCGACGATCGCCTCGGGCACCATCGGCATCTGGATTGCGACCCGGTCGCCCGCCGTGAGCCCGAGGGACTCGAAAGCGTTCGCGGCCTTGGAAACCTCGTCCTTCAGCTGCGCGTAGGTGATGTCCCGGCTGTCACCGGGCTCGCCGACCCAATGGATCGCGACCTGCTCGCCGTGGCCGTCCGCGACATGGCGGTCGACGCAGTTGTAGGCGACGTTCAGCTTGCCGCCCACGAACCACTTCGCGACCGGCGCATTGGTCCAGTCCAGTACCTGTGACCACTTCGTTTCCCAGTGGAGGCGTTCCGCCTGCTTGGCCCAGAACGCTTCCCGGTCGGCGTCGGCTTCGGCGTAGAAGTCGGCGGTGGCATTCGCTTGCGCGCTGAAGGTCTCACTCGGGGGGAAGGTCCTGCTCTCCGTGAGCAAATTGTCCAGCGCCGGCGACTGCTCGGTCATGGTGCGATGCCTCCTGTGATTCGCGTGTCTTCACGCCCGTTGGCACGCTATCGACGTTACGACGCGAAGTAAAAGGTTGCATCGCGGTTGCGCACGGCATTCACACGCTTGAGGACAAGGCGGTACGGACCGCCGGCCATTCTGGTCCGGTGAGGGAGTAGAGGACGGTGTCTCGCACGGTTCCGTCGGGCCGGACGCGATGCGCGCGCAGCACCCCTTCCCGTTGCGCGCCGAGACGTTCGATCGCGCGCTGCGACTTCAGGTTGCGGATATCGGTCTCCCACGCGACGCGGTTCGCGCCGAGGTCGTCGAAAGCGTGGCGCAGCAACAGGAGTTTCGACTCCCGGTTGAGCCCGGAGCGCTGCCAGGCGGTACCGATCCAGGTGTAGCCGATGGACAGGATCCGGTGGCGCGCGTTGATCGCGTAGAACGACGTCGTGCCGGCGACCTCGCCGGTGTGCGCGTCGATCTGCGCCCAGGCGCGGCGGTCGGTGTCGGCGAGGATGTCGTCGACCATCGCTTCGGCGGCGGCGAGGTCCTCCGGGCGCCGGAGACTGAGCCAGGTCCAGATCGCCGGGTCGGATCCGGCTTCGAAGAGGCCCTTCGCGTGGTCGCGGGTGAGGGGTTCGAGGCGGACGCGTTCGCCGGTCAAGGTCGCATGGTGGTTCCAGTCGGTCACGATCTTGACGCTACGACCGGTAATGGCCTTGCTGGATAGCCAGTTTCGAAGCATTCGAGAAGGCCACTGGGGTGTTGCCTATGCTCGCGGGAACGATCGAGAAGGCGAGGCGGCATGGCCGAAGAGCGGGAAGAGCTCACCTGGGAGTTGTTCGGGTCGGCCAGCAGGGATCTGGCGCAGGCCGTGGCCGACGACGGCTTCGAGCCGGACCTGATCCTGTCGATCGCGCGCGGCGGGCTGTTCGTCGCCGGCGCGCTCGGCTACGCGCTGGACGTCAAGAACCTGCACGTGATGAACGTCGAGTTCTACACCGGTGTCGATCAGCGTCTCGATCTGCCGGTGATGCTGCCGCCGGTGCCGAACGTCGTCGACCTGACGAAGAAGAAGGTGCTCGTCGCCGACGACGTCGCGGACACCGGCGCGACCCTCAAGCTGGTCCGCGACTTCTGCGCCGACCACGTCGCCGAGGTGCGCTGCGCGGTCGTCTACGAGAAGCCGCGTTCCGAGGTCAAGTGCGAGTACGTCTGGAAGCACACGGATCGGTGGATCAACTTCCCGTGGTCGGTACAGGCGCCCGTGGTGCGGCGCGCCGGGCAGGTGCTGGACGCATGACGGATCCGCTGAAGCCGCTGCTCGACCTCGAAGGGGTCGCGGCGGCCGCGAAATCGGCGCAGGACGCGGTGTTCGCCGTGCACCGGCTGCCCGCCAACCTGCGCGGCGGTGCCGCGACGGCCGCCGAAGCGTCCGTGCGGTCGGCGCGGGCGTCGGCCGGGATCGAAGGCGCCGCCCCCGAACTGCCGGAGTCCGGTGAGGTGACCGATCCGGTGCTGGCCGGCGCGTTGCGGGTCGCGGAAGCGCTGGAGGGCATGCTCCCGACCTGGCGGCGCGCGCCGCTGCAGGCGTTGGCGCGGCTGCATGTCCTCGCGGCGTCGGATCTCGTGTCGGACCTCGACGCGCTGGGACGGCCGCGGTCGTCCGGCGACGTCGGGCCGCGGCTGGAGATGCTGGCGCAGCTCGTCACCGGTGCGACGTCGGTACCGGGGCCGGTACTGACCGCCGTCGTGCACGGAGAACTGTTGGCACTCAAGCCTTTCGGCTCCGCGGACGGGGTCGTCGCACGGGCGGCCGCCCGGCTTTCGGCGGTGGCGACGGGGCTGGACCCGAAGGCGCTGACGGTGCCGGAGGTCGCGTACTTCCGCCGGGTGCCGAAGTACCTCGAAGCCGCTTCGGCCTTCGCCGAAGGGACTTCGGAGGGTGTCCGGTCCTGGCTGCTCTTCTCGTGCGAAGCGTTCGAGGCGGGCGCTCGCGAGGCGAAGTCCATCTCGGACGCCGCCGGTTAGCCCGCGTTTCGTCCTCTGGATGCGGTACTTGCACGCGCAACCACCGCATCCAGAGGACGAAACGCAGGGGTGTGACGGGCACATACAGGATCTTGAGCAGGTGTAGCGCGTAGCCACATGGTTTAAGTGCCGGGGGCGACCTAACGTCGTCGGGCATGAGTGGTGCGTATCACAGCGATCTGGCCGGGAAGTCCGCGCTGGTCACGGGCGCGGCGAGCGGTATCGGCCTGGCCTGCGCCGAGTCGCTCGCCGAAGCCGGGGCCAAGGTCCACCTCGTCGACATCGACGACGCCGTCGAAAAGGCGGCGGCAGGCGTCAACGGCATCGCGCACGTCATCGACCTCACCGACGCCCAGGCCATCGAGACCCTCCCGGCCGAGATCGACATCCTCGTCAACAACGCCGGTTTCCAGCACATAGCGCCGATCGACGAGTTCCCGCCGGAGACGTTCGTCCGGCTCCAGTCGCTCATGGTCACCGCGCCGTTCCTGCTCATCCGCCGTGTGCTGCCGAGCATGTACGACCGCGGCTGGGGGCGCGTCGTCAACATGTCGAGCGTCCACGGGCTCCGCGCGAGCCCGTTCAAATCCGCCTACGTCACCGCGAAGCACGCCCTCGAAGGCCTCTCCAAGGTCACCGCGCTCGAAGGCGCGGAACACGGCGTGACCAGCAATTGCGTCTGCCCCGGCTACGTCAGGACGCCGCTGGTCACCGGCCAGCTGGAGGCGCAGGCCGAGGAACACGGCCTCGAACGCGACGCCGTCATCGAACAGGTCCTCCTGCGGCGTTCGGCGATCAAACGGCTGATCGAACCCGCCGACGTCGCCGCGTGCGTGCTCTGGCTCTCCGGCGACCACGCCGCCCATGTCACCGGTACCTCGATCCCCCTCGACGGTGGCTGGACCGCCGCGTGAACCCCTGTGTCTCCGGGTGAACCCGCGACCGCGATCGACGTCGGCAGGGCGCTGCCTGGTCGTCCACCTCACGATGGCGAAAGGGCGCCCCGCCACCGCGATAGCGGGGCCTTCGGCCGGGGCGGGTTCACGCGTTCGGCCGCTTCCCGGATCCACTTCCAGCTCCGCTAACAGTTTCTAACGAAAGGACGCCTTCGGTGACCACGCAGAACCGCGGCTCGATCGCGAAGGTCGTCAGCGCCAGCCTGATCGGCACGACGATCGAGTGGTACGACTTCTTCCTCTACACCTCCGCCGCGGCGCTGGTGTTCGGCAAATTGTTCTTTCCCTCCAACGATCCGCTGACCGGCACGCTGCTCGCGTTCCTCACCTACGCCGTCGGCTTCCTCGCCAGGCCGGTCGGCGGGCTGGTGTTCGGGCACTTCGGCGACCGGGTGGGCCGCAAGAAGCTGCTGGTGCTGAGCCTGCTGCTGATGGGCGGTTCGACCTGCGCGATGGGTGTCCTCCCGACGTACGCCTCCGTCGGTGTCCTGGCGCCGATCCTGCTGACGCTGCTGCGGCTGGTGCAGGGCTTCGCGCTCGGCGGGGAATGGGGCGGCGCCGTCCTGATCGTCTCCGAACACGGCGACGACAAGCGACGCGGATTCTGGGCTTCGTGGCCGCAATGCGGCGCCCCTGGCGGGAACCTGCTCGCGACGGCGGTCCTCACAGTGCTCGCCGCTACGCAGTCGGATGAGGCCTTCCTCAGCTGGGGCTGGCGGATCCCGTTCCTGCTCTCCGGGGTCCTCGTGGTGATCGGGTTGTGGATCCGGCTCGCGGTCAGCGAATCGCCGGTGTTCTTGGCCGCGCAGAAGAACAACACGACCACGCACGCACCGGTCGTCGAGGTGTTCCGGAAGAGCTGGGGCGCGGTGCTGATCACCATCGGCTCGCGGATGGCGGAGAACGTTTCGTACTACGTGATCACCGCGTTCATCCTGGTCTACGTCACCACCGGGCTGGGCCTGCCGAAATCGGCGGGACTCAACGCGGTGCTCATCGGCTCGGCCGTGCATTTCGTGACGATCCCCTTATGGGGCAAGCTTTCCGATCGGATCGGGCGGCGCCCGGTCTATCTGTTCGGCGCGATCGGCATGGCGGTGTGGAGTTTCGCGTTCTTCGCGATGCTCGACACGAAGAACTCCGGTGTCATCATTCTCGCGGCGACCGTGGGGCTGGTGCTGCACGGGGCGATGTACGGCCCGCAGGCCGCGTTCTTCTCCGAACAGTTCCCGACGAGGGTCCGCTACACCGGCCTCTCGGTCGGCGGGCAGCTGTCGTCGATCGCGGCGGGCGCGGTGGCCCCGCTCATCGCGGTCGCCTTGTTCAAGGAGTTCGGGAGCACGATCCCGGTCTCGCTCTACGTCGTCGCGATGTGCGCGCTGACCGTCATCGCCCTGCTCGCCGCCCGGGAGACCAAGGGCGAGTCCCTGCATTCCGAAGTTCTCACGGAGCCCGCTCACGTGTCAGCATGACCGTTGTGGACGGTGCTGGGACGGCGAGGGCGTTGCGCCGGCTGCTCGAACTGCTCGCCTCCGGGGCGGGCAGCGAGCAGCTGGCGCGGGTCCCGGTCGATCCGAAGGCCACCGAGCTGGCGCTGCGGATCCGCGACACCGTCGCCGAGCACCGGCGGCGTGAGGCGGAGCTGGCCGCGCTGTTCGACACGGCGAGCGACCTCGCCAGACTGGACGATCCGGACGCCGTCCTCCGGTCGATCGTGCGGCGGGCGCGGGCGCTCCTCGGCGTGGACGTCTCGTATCTCAGCCTCAACGACGAGACCGAGGGAAACACCTACGTCCGGGTGACCGACGGCTCGGTTTCCGCGCTGTTCCAGGACATCGTGCTGGGCATGGGCGAGGGGCTCGGCGGGCTGGTCGCGCAGACCGCGCGGCCGTACGCGACGGCGGATTACTTCAACGACAAGCGGTTCCGCCATACGTCGTCGATCGACACCGGCGTGCGCGACGAGGGCCTGACGGCGATCCTCGGGGTGCCGCTGGCGATCGGCAGCAAGGTCATCGGCGTCCTGTTCGCCTCGGACCGGAGCACGCGGGAGTTCAGCCCGGAAGAGGTCGCGCTGCTCTCCTCGCTGGCCGACCACGCGGCGATCGCGCTGGACAACGCGCATCTGCTCGACGAGACCCGCCGCGCGGTCGCCGAGCTGAACGCCGCCAACGCGACGATCAGCGCGCACAACGACGCGATGCGCCGCGCCGAAGACGCGCACGACCGGCTGATGGATCTCGTCCTGCGCGGCGGTGACCTGGCCGAGGTCGCCGCCGCGGTCGCGGACGTGCTCGGCGGCGCCATCGCCGTTTACGACGCCGAGGGCGTCGTCCTGGCCAGGACCGGTGGGGACTCGAGCCTTTCGCGGACGGCGGTGTCGGCGTCCAGGGCGAGCGGGCGCGCTGTGTCCACTGAGGATGGTTGGCTGTGCGCCGTCCAAGCGGGACAGGAATTCCTCGGCAGCCTGGTGCTGAGCGGCGGGCCGTCACTCGGCGAGGCGGACCGCCGCCTGTTCGAGCGGGCGGGCGTGGTCACCGCGGTACTGCTGATGCAGCGCCGGTCCGTGGCGCGGGCCGAGGACGAGGTGCGCGGGGAGCTGTTGTCGGATCTGCTCACCGCGCCCGGCCGCAATCCCGCCGCGTTGCTGGCGCGAGCACGTCGCCTCGGGGTCGATTTGTCGACACCGCACGCGGTGCTGATCGCGCATTCCGACGACGTCTCCCGGCGCAGGCTGGCCATGGCCGCCGCCCGGCACGCCGATCTGGTCGGCGTCCACGCCGATGAGGTCGTCCTGCTGGTCCGGGGCGAGGATCCCGGCGCGCTGGCCCGTTCGGTCGCGGCGGAACTCACGTCCACAATGGACTGTGCGGTGACGGTCGGCGCGGCGGGCCCGGCCGCCTCACCGCGGGCGCTGGCCGAGGCGCACGCCGAAGCCGCCCGATGTGTCGCGTCGCTGCTGGCACTGGGCCGGGCGGGTGAGGGCGCGAGCATGGCCGACCTCGGCTTCGTCGGGTTGCTGCTGGGCGAACACGCCGATCTCGGCGCGTACGTGACCGCGACGATCGGCCCGGTGCTCGACTACGACGAACGCCGGGGCACGGACCTGATCGGTACGCTCCGCGCGTATTTCGCCTGTGGCGGCAACCTGACGCGCGCCAAGGATCTCCTTCACGTGCACGTCAACACCGTCGTGCAGCGGCTGGACCGCATCGCGTCGCTGCTGGGCGAGGAATGGCAGGCGCCCGAGCGCGCGCTGGAACTCCAGCTCGCGCTCAGGCTGCACCGCCTCACCAATGACCGAAACGGATGACGTCGTCGAAGTCGCGGCGAGCGATCTTGGTCGCCGACGAGCCCGGCGAGGGGCCGGGTTCGTCGCCGTGGCCGAGCGCCACGACGCCGATCGGGTCGTGATCCTCGGGTACGCCGAACTCGCTGTGGAGCCGCTCCACGCTTTCCGGTGCGAGCCCGAAGAACACGGCGCCCAGGCCTTCGTCGACCGCGGTCTGGAGGATCAGCAGCGTCGCCATCCCGGTGTCGACGTCCCAGTACGGCACACGCCACCATGACTCGTCGCGATCGGCGACTCCCTTGTCCGGCTTGGCGTAGCGGTCGAGGTACGCGTTCTTGACCGAGAGCGGCACGATGGCGACCGGCGCCGTGGTCACTGATTCCGGTGCCCAGCCGGCCCCGAACTCCCAGAACTTCGCGAGTTCCTCGCCGGTGAGGACCAGGAATCCTTGTCCCTGTGAGAAACCGGCCGAGGGACCCTTCAGCGCGTTGCGCAGAATGCGCCGGAGACTGTCCTCGGCGACGGGCTCGTCGGTGAACTTCCGGACCATGCGACGGCGTCGGACGACGTCCTGGAATTCCATGTGATCAGCCTAGTGCGCAAGTGGTCGCGAGGTCGCCGTCCGCGCGGGGGATCGTCGCCGAAGCGGGCGGGCGGACGCCGTCGAGCCAGCCTTCGAGCGCGGGGAACGCCGTGCGGAAGCACGGGCCGATGGGCCTCAGCTTGTCCGGGAACGCGTCGTACAGGCCGTCGACGTGGTTGCCGTCGACGATCCGGTAGTAGCGCTGCAGTCCCGCGCGGCCCTGCTCGGTGATCATCCGCCGGTAGACGTCGGAATCGCGGCTGATGGGGAGGAGCGTGTCGAGGGTGCCGTGCAGGGTGATCAGCGGTTTGCCGATCCGGCCGGTCAGCGAGATCCGTTCGACCGCGTGGTGGACAGACGGCGGGCGAGCGGCGTAGTCGTAATCGTCCCCGGTGAACGCCGGATCGAATTCGGCCTGGTAGATGCGTTGCGTCAGTCCCCAGTAGACGTCGTTGTGGTACGGCCACAGGAATTCCGAGCCCGGCGCGAAACCGGCGTCGAGGATCTTTTGGTGCGCTACCTCGGAACCGGCGGCGTAGGCGGGATAAGCCTTGATCGCGGGCGGTAGGAAGGTGAACAGGTTGGGGCCGTCCTCATGCCAAAGCGTTCCCTCCCAATCGATTCCGCCGTCGTAGAGCCATGGCCGGTTCTCGAGCTGCCAGCGGACGAGGTAGCCGCCGTTGGACATCCCGGCCGCGAGCGTGCGGTCCGGCGGGCGTCCGTAGCGGTGGGCCACGGCGGCTTTCGCGGCGATGGTCAGCTGTGTGACCCGTGAGTTCCACTCCGCGAGCGCGTCACCGGGGCGGCGTCCGTCGGTGTGGAAGCCGGTGCCGGTGTTGCCCTTGTCGGTGGCGGCGAACGCGTACCCCGCGGCGAGTACCTGGTCGCCGATCGCGCGGTCGTTGGCGTACTGCCGCCGCACGCCGGGGGAGCCCGAGACCACGAGGCCGCCGTTCCAGCGGTCGGGCAGGCGCAGCACGAACTGCGCGTCGTGGTTCCAGCCGTGCGCGGTGTTGGCGGTCGACGTGTCCGGGAAATAGCCGTCGATCTGGATGCCCGGAACGCCCTTGGGGGCGGGGAAACCGGCCGACGTCAGACCCGCCCAATCGGCCTGGACGGTGTGCCCGGTGGCCAGGGTGCCGGTGGTGGTCAGATCGTCCAAACAGGACAGTTGCTGTTTCGTGGCCCCGGGAACGCGGACTTGCGCGCATTCACTCGCCGACGCTTCGGCGGGGACTGTCAGGGCCAGCATCGTCGCGAGGACCAGGAAGAGCCGCATCGGCCGACGATAAGCGGCGTTTCCGGTTGCCGGTACCCGGTGCGACCACACAAAACCGCTCGCCGCTGTGGTGGTCTTCCACGTGGAAAACCCGCCGGTGACGGTTTTAGCCTCGGACGATGCGAAAACTCCTCATCGGCGCGGTGGTTTCGGCATTGACCCTTCTCCTTTCGGCTCCGGCGCAGGCGGCGACGATCCGCCCGGTGACCGGATTCGGGAGCAATCCCGGTGCGTTGCGGATGTTCGAATACGTTCCGGACGGGTTGCCGTCCGGCCGTCCGGCGGTGGTCGTGCTGCACGGCTGCACCCAGGACGCGGCCGGATACGCGCGCGGCTCCGGCTGGGTCGGGCTCGCGGACAAGTTGCGTTTCAAACTCGTTCTGCCCCAACAGGTTTCGACGAACAATTTCAGCAAGTGCTTCAACTGGTTCCAGGCGGGTGACATCAAACGCGGATACGGGGAAGCGGAATCGATCGCGCAGATGACGCGCTTCGCGGCCGGAAGCCGGACGTACGTGACCGGGCTGTCGGCGGGCGGGGCGATGACTTCGGTGATGCTGGCGGCGTATCCGGACCTGTTCGCGGGCGGCGGGGTCGTCGCCGGGCTGCCGTACGGGTGCGCGGCTTCGATGATCGACGCGTATCCGTGCATGAATCCCGGCAAGGATCTGACGCCGGAGCAGTGGGGTGACAAGGTGCGGGCCGCGAGTACGGGGCCGCGTTCGCCGGTCAGCGTCTGGCACGGGACCGCGGACCACACGGTCGCCCCGGTGAACCTGCGCGAGCTTGCCGAGCAGTGGACCGACGCCGGCTCCGCCGTCGACACGCACGTCATCGACGGCATGGGCCACGGCCAGCCGATCGCGCCTTCGTCAGGGTGCGGTCAGGCCGGGCCGTATCTGCTCGACGTCGGCGTCTGCGCGGCGGGAGAGCTGGCGGCGAAGTGGCGGTTAGGCGAGGACGGCGTCCAGTAGGCCAGGGAAGCGCTTATGGATGTCTTCGGTGCGTAGCTCGACCCAGCGGGTCCGGCCCTCGACGAACGTCGTCGTGAGGCCGGCCTCGCGCAGGACCTTCCAGTGGTGGGAGAGCGTCGGCGCGCTGATCTCGACGTCGTATTCGGTGATGGCGCAGCTTCGCGGCGAAGGGTTGCTTCGCAGGGCGCGGATCAGCTCCAGGCGCACGGGATCCGCGAGCGCCTGGAGTACCGGCACGATCTCGATCTCGTCGATCGACGGCTGCGGCAGCGTGCTGCTCACTTCGCTCCAACTATTTGACAGGCATCGAATTGTCACGCCACTATACCCCGTATGACGATTCGACGATCATCAAATGATCGGCTCGCTCTGGGGGCTCTTCTGATACTCGCCGTCGGTACCTTCACCGTCGGCACGGATGGGTTCGTCATGAACGGGCTGCTGCCTGTCATCGCCGCGGATCTGCACGTCTCCGAAGCCGTCGCGGGCCAGCTGACCACGGTCTTCGCGGTGACCTACGCGATTTCCTCGCCGCTCATCGCGGCGTTCACCGGACGGCTCGACCGGCGCTGGGTACTCGGGGGCGGGATGGTGCTGTTCACGATCGGCATGGCGGGCCAGGCGCTCGGCGAGTCGTTCGCCGTGGTCGCCGTCGCCCGGGTACTGGCCGCACTGGGCGCCGCCGCGTTCCAGTCCAACGCCTATGTCCTCGCCGGTGCCCTGGCGTCGGACGAGCGCCGCGGCCGCGCGCTGGCCACGGTCTCCAACGGGATGAGCGTGTCGATGGTGCTCGGCGTGCCGATCGGGGTGCTGGCGGGCAACTGGTTCGGCTGGCGCGCGGTGATGTGGGGGATCGGCGCGGTGGCGCTGGTCGTCATGGTGCTCGTACCGCTGCTGCCCGGACTTCGGATGCCGACGGTGTCGTTGCGCGACAGGCTCGTCGTCGTCGCGCGGCCGCCGATCGCGCGCGTGCTCGGCGTGAGCGTTCTCGGCACCGCTGCGGGCTTCGCGGCCTTCGTGTACTTGCCGGTGCTGGTGGCGCCAGTGGCGGTGGGCGCGACGATCTCGTGGCTGCTCGTCGGTTTCGGGATCGGGCAGATCGCGGGGAACGCCTTCGCGGGCCGCGCCACCGACTCGCTGGGCCCCGCACGCGTCCGCTCGATCTCGCTGATCGGCACGGTCGTGACGTTCGCGCTGCTGGACGTCGCCGTGCTGAGCCTGCCCAGCACCCTGGTCCTCGCGCTGGCTTCGGGGACGTTCGGCGGGATGCTGATGGTGCCGCAGCAGCACCGGCTGTTCTCGCTGGCGCCTGACGCGCCGACGGTCGCCCTGGGGCTCAACGGTTCCGCGATCTACGGCGGCGGGGCCCTCGGTGCCGCGCTGGGCGGCGTCGTCCTGTCGTCGGCGGGCGTCTGGTGGGTCGGTCCGGCTGCCGCCTTCGTCGCTCTGCTCGCCTTCGCGCTTTCGGTCCCTTCGCGGGCTGCGGCGCCTCAACCCGCCTGATCAAAAGTGATAGCAAGGGACCTTTGCTATCGTTAGCGTAGGTACGCTAAATAAGCGATAGCAAAGGTCCCTTGCTCTCTTTTTGCAGGTCAGAGGGCTACTCGGCGGGCAGGTGGGCCGACCAGCGCTCCTCGATCCGCGCGAAGCGCCATACGAGAAGCGCGAAGAGCCACGTGAGCACGAAGAGCGCTACGACCGCGTAGCCGACGTAGTCCAGACTCAGCGCCCCGATCGCCGCGAGCGGTCCGGTCGTGATGCCGAATCGTTCGGTGAGGATCGAGATCAGCTCGATCGTGCCGACGAGCAGCGCGACCGCGACGGAAAGCGCGGTCACGGTGAGGTTGTAGTAGATCTTCCGCACCGGCCTCGCGAAGGCCCAGCCGTACGCGTAGTTCATGAAGCATCCGTCGGCGGTGTCGAACAGCGTCATCCCCGCGGCGAAGAGGATCGGCAGCACCAGGATGGCGTACCAGGGCAGGGAGAACGCGGCCGCGCCACCGGCGAGGACCAGCAGGCTGATCTCGGTCGCGGTGTCGAAACCGAGGCCGAACAGCACGCCGATCGGGTAGATGTGCCACGGCTTGCGCACGGCCTTCGTGGCGCCACGGAGCAGCCGGTTCATGAAGCCGCGGTTGTCGAGCTGCCGTTCCAGCGCCGCTTCGTCGAACTCGCCCCGCCGCATCCGCCGGAACACCTTCACGATGCCGACCAGCACCACCAGGTTCATGATCCCGATGAGGTACAGGAACACCGCCGAGACGGACGTCCCGATCAGCCCGGTCGCCCGGTGCAACGCCGACGAGTCGTCCTCGACGGCGCCGGCGAGCGCGCGGACGCCGAGCGACAACAGCAGGCAGAGGGCGAAGACGATCGTCGAATGCCCGAGGGAGAACCAGAAACCCACCGAAAGCGGCCGCTGCCCCTCGGCCATCAGTTTGCGGGTGGTGTTGTCGATCGCGGCGATGTGGTCCGCGTCGAACGCGTGCCGCATCCCGAGCACGAAAGCGGTTACGCCGAGGCCGACCCCGAACACACCCGTGGCGCCGAGCTCATAGCCGCGCGGCGCCACGAAAAGCGTCAGGACCCCCCAGCCCACGACGTTCAGCAGCAGGATGAATCCAGCCATTCCGGCCAGGGACGCCCGTTCGCGTCGCGTGAGCGCGAGGCGTCGGGATGAACGGGTTCGTCCGCCGGTGCTCATGACCACCCGGCCTCTCAGTCGTGAATACCTGAGAGCCTAAGCAGATGAGCAGGTGATGGGCAATCGGTACTGGTTCAGCTCGCGCGCACCCGCAGGGAGTCGAGAGCCTTGCGTACGTGGCCATCGCTGGCCGCCAGCGCCTTCGCCGCGTTCGCGACGTCCTCGCCGGACAACAGATGGACCAGCGCGACCTTGAGGTCGCCGTCGGCCTCGGTGAGCGCGTCGGAACAGTCCGCCATGCTCATCCCGGTGGCCTCGCGCAGGATCCGGATGGTCCGCCCGCGCAGCTTCGCGTTGGTCGCGCGCATGCTGACCATCAGGTTCGAGTACGTCCGGCCCAGCTTGATCATCGTCGCGGTCGAGAACGCGGTGAGGATGATCTTCTGCGCCGTGCCCGCCTTCATCCGCGTCGACCCGGCGATCGCTTCCGGGCCGGTGTCCACCGCGATGAGGACATCGACACCGGGCGGCGTCACCGCGGCCGGATTGCCCGAAACCAGGGCTGTCCGGGCACCGCGACGGCTGGCCGCGGCCAGCGCGCCGAGCACGTAGGGCGTCCGGCCGGAAGCCGTCAGCCCCAGCACGAAGTCACCGGGCGCGACGTCCTCGGCCACCTCGGCGGCCCCGGCCTTCGCGTTGTCCTCGGCGTCTTCGACGGCCTGGCGCAGAGCGCGCGCGCCGCCCGCGTGATGCGCGATGAACCAGTCGGAGGGCACGTTGAACGTCGGCACGAGTTCCGCCGCGTCCAACGTCGCCAGCCTGCCGGAGGTACCTGCCCCGAAGTAGTGCACGCGGTGCCCCGACCGCAGCGCCTCCACGGCGAAGTCGACCGCCCGCGCCACCTGCGGCAGAACGGCCGCGACGGCTTCGGGGACCCGGCGGTCCTCGGCGTTGATCGCGCCGAGGATGCCCATGGTCGACATCAGGTCGATGTCGGTCGTCCGTGGATTGCGCTGTTCGGTTGGCGAATCGACGTGCACCACCTGGCGTGGGACGGTCATCATGCGCCTCACTTTTTCGCTCATTTGCCGGTTTCCCGCGGCCGTCGCCTGCCGTCGGGCCGTACGCCCAGCCGGTGCGAACCCACCGCGTCCCTGGTCGCGTCGAGCGCGTTGACCGACGCGTCCATGTGCCGCTGCGCGACACCGATGAACAGGCAGTCGATGACGGTCAGCTGTGCGATGCGACTGGCTGTCGCACCGGAACGGAACGTCGTCTCCCGTGCCGCCGTGGTCAGCACGTGGTCGGAGACCTCGGTGATCGGCGAACGCGGGAAGTTCGTGACCGCGACGGTGATCGCGCCGTGCTCGCGAGCCACCCGCAGCGCCTCGACGGTGTCCGTGGTCGCGCCCGTGTGGGAGATGCCGATCGCGACGTCTCCGGGGCTCAGCACGGCGGCCGAGGTCAGCATGATGTGCGTGTCGGACCAGGCGAAGCTGACCCGGCCGATGCGGTGCAGCTTCTGCTGCAGGTCCGCGGCGACGAACGCGCTCGCGCCCACGCCGTAGACGTCCACCCGGCCCGCGCCTGCCAGGACATCGATCACCCGCTGTAGCGACGGGATGTCGAGCTGGTCGGCGGTCTCCTCCACGGCACGGGCGTCCGCGAAGCTCACCTTGCCGATCACGGCGGCCAGGTCGTCCTCCGGGCCGATCTCGCCGCCGAGGTTCCGGCTCGACCGGGCCTCCGTGCGGGCGGTGTCGGCCGCCAAGGCGATCCTGAGCTGCGGATAACCCCCGACGCCGACGGCCTTGCAGAACCGCGTGACGGTGGTTTCGCTGGTGTTGGCCGCGAGTGCGACCTCCGTGATGCTGCGCCGCGCGACCGTCGCCGGGTCGTCGAGGACGACCTTCGCGACGCGCTGCTCCGCCCGGGCGAGCCCAGGCAGAAGTGAGCGGATCCGGACAAGCGGGCTCGCGTCAGCGTCCCGTGTCGGCTGCGCCGGCACGGCCTCGGACGGTGCGGCCGCGATTACGGAATCGGTATCGCCCACCGTGGGAAAGTTACTAACCGTTGGCATCTGCGACAAGGCTACCCACACCCTTCGGGAAGATCGCAACCTATCCGTGTCTGCGGATTCGATTTGCGATTAATCGTTGACCAGAAAGTCGCTAACCAGGTCGAGGCCGTTAACGAGGTCGAGCTAACGACTTGGCAACTTAGTGTCGCGATGCAAGGGGCTGTGTCCCGGTCAACGGGGCCGTACGGTCACCGCATCGGAGCTGTCCGGTTACCTAGTGCTCAACTTCCAACCGGTAGCGACGAAAGTAGGGGGATTATGCTCACTGTCCAGCAGTATGTGGCCGCGTTCAGTGACTTTCACACCGTCCAAAGAAATTCCGCGCCCGGTGTAACGAGCATCGGTCGTGTAACGCCAGCGGAGGGTGATTTGTGAGCTTTGTGGCACTTCGGCGGCGACCCGCCACCACGCCCGATGGCCATGCCCGCCGAGACCGGTCTGGTCACCCGCGGGAGCCCCTGGTCCGTTTGCACGCAGAGTAATCGTTTTCCAGGTCGCTCCGTCGTCGGTACTTATTTCCAGAAAAAGCGAATCAGCGGGCCCTTCGGTGTCCACGAAGGCATCGAAGGAGACCTTCAGCGGCCCGCCGTAGGTCCGCAGTGGGCGGGTCGTGAGCGTGGCTGTGGAGACATCTCCGGCTCCGCTGAACCAGGCGTCCCGCCCGCGTACCGGGCGGACCGCCATCGCCTTCGCGAGCGAACTCGCCCACGTCTCCCTGGCGAGGTTGATCGAGCCCCAGGTCCGCGTCGGGTGCACGCGGTTGGTGAGCAGGATCGCGAACGACCGCGAGAGCGGATCGATCACCAAGGACGTCCCGGTGAACCCGGTGTGCCCGGCGGTCGAGGGCGCCGACAGGGCGCCCATGTACCAGGGCTGGTCGAGTTCGAAGCCGAGCCCGTGGGCGTTGTCGGGGAACTTGTGGTTGTAGTTCGTCAGCATCGCCCGCACGGTCTCCTCGCGCAGGATCCGCTGACCGCGGTACGCGCCGCCGTTGAGGATCGTCTGCGCCAGCACGGCCATGTCGGCCGCCGTGGAGAACACGCCCGCGTGCCCGGCGACGCCGCCCAGCGACCACGCGTTCTCGTCGTGGACCACGCCCCGCACGAGCCCCCGCGGCGGCTTCGCGGCGTACTCGGTCGCCGCGACCCTGGCCAGTTTCGAAGCCGGCGGGTTGTACCCGGTGTCGGCCAGGCCCAGCGGTGCCGCGATGCGGTCCTGGACCACCTTGTCCAGCGGCGCTCCGGCCACCTTCTCGACCAGGAAGCCGAGCGTCAGCAGGTTGATGTCGGAGTAGAGGTACGTACTGCCCGGCGGGTTCTTCAGCGGGCTGTCGAGGACGGCCTTCCGGCGCGAAGGGATGTCCGGGTAGCCCTCCCACAGCGACGGGAGCGGCGTCGCGGCGAACCCCGACACGTGGGTGAGCAGCTGTTGGACGGTGACGGACTCCTTGCCGTTCACCCCGAACTCCGGCAGATACCGCACCACCGGCGCCGAGATCTCCAGCTTGCCGGTCTCGGCCAGCTGCATCACCGCGATGGAGGTGAACAGCTTCGAGATCGAAGCCATGTCGAAGATCGTGTCCGCGCGCATCGGGACCTGCTGCTCCGGCGGCAGCTCGGTGCCGTTCGCGTCGGCGTAGCGGACCGCGCCGCCGACGGCCTGGCGTTCGACGATCACGCCGTCGTGCGCCAGCAGCCCGACCGCGCCGGAGAAGTGTGGATGCCCGGTGGCGTCCGGTTTCGTCCAGCCGTCGATGAACCGCTCGGCCGCCTCGATCGGCGCCGGGTCGAGCCCGACGTCCGCGGGCGCGCCGTCACGCAGGACGGTGGACGCGGGCGCGAAACCCACCCGCGGCCTGTCGAACCGCCCGGCCGCGCGGTTTCCTTGGTCTTCGGTACCCGGAATCGCCTGTGCTCCCGCCGTCGACAGCGTGGTCGCCGCGACCAGGACGGAAACAGCCGCGATCAGGATCTTCCTAACACGCACGGTCGTTCCCCTCAGCGATAGATGAGATGGCGACGGCGTTTCCGGTCGAACTCGGCCAGTTCGGCCTGCCAGGACCCGACGATCTCGTCCACCCCGGCGCCCTTGTCGACCATCGTGCGCAGCCTGTCGGAACCCGAGAGCTTGTCGAGGAAGTTGTCGGGCCGCCACTTGAACTTGTCCGGATGCACCTGCTTCGCGGTGACGAACATGGTGACCGCGGTGCGGATGGCGTCGAACGCCCGCGGGTCCGTGATCGTCACCTGCACACCGCCGCACGGCTCGTTGACGAACTTGCCGAACGTCGGCACGAAGTACGCCTCACGGAACTTCACGCCGGGAAGCCGCAGCTCGCCGAGCTTCTCGCGCCAGCGCCAATCGAGGCCCGGCGCGCCGATGATCTCGAACGGCCTGGTGGTCCCGCGGCCTTCGGAGAACACGGTGCCTTCGAACATCCCGGTGCCGGGGTAGACGAGCGCGGTGTCCGGCGTCGGCATGTTCGGACTCGGCGGGACCCAGGTCAGCCCGGTGCGGTCGAAGAGCTGGTCACGCCGCCAATCGCGGACCTCGACGATCTCCAGTCTGCCCGGGGTGACCCCTTCGGCAGGCAGGAACTCGGCGGCGAAGAACCGTGCGAGTTCACCGACGGTCATGCCGTGCTGCTGCACGATCGGCTTCCGGCCGACCCCCGACGCGTACGCCGGGTCCAGCATCGGCCCGGCGGCCTTGCCGCCCAACGGGTTCGGCCGGTCCAGCACGACCACGGCCGCGCCGACCCTGGCCGCCGCGACCATCGCCGTGTACAGCGACCAGATGTAGGTGTAGAACCGCGCGCCGACGTCGGCGATGTCGAACACGACGGTGTCGACGCCGGCCTTCGTGAACATCCCGGCGAGCTTCGTCGCGTCCGCGCCGTACGCGTCGTAGACGGGGACGCCAGTGCGAGGGTCGGTGTAGTCGCCTTCGGAACCGCCCGCCTGCGCGCTGCCGCGGAAACCGTGTTCGGGGCCGAACGCGGCGAGCGGGCGGACTCCGGCGGCCACCATCGAGTCGACGATGTGATCGCCGTTCGCCAGCACACCCGTCGGATTCGACAGCACGCCGAGCTTGCGGCCGGACAGCGGCGCCCAGCCCCGCGCCGCGAGGACGTCCGCTCCGGTGCGGGTGAGCGGGGGACCTTTGCTCTCGCTTGGCGCCTGGGCCTGCGCGACCGAGGACCCGGCCGTCAGCGTGGGGACCGCGAGCGCGCCCGCGGCGAGAAAGTGACGGCGGTTGAGGTTCACCAGGTCAGCCCGTGTCCGAAGGGGTATTTCACCGTGCCCACGTCCTTGCCCGCGGGGACGTCCACCGGCAGTTTGCCCTGCGGCTTCACCTTCCCGAGGAGCACCTTCGCCAGCGCCTCGAGCGAAGGCGAGATGTACCCGTACGTCGCGAGCCAGGTCTTGACGGGGTTCTCGTAGCCGGCGTCGTAAGGGATCTGCGCGGCGACGGCGACCACGGGTTTCCCGGTGCCGGCCAGCGCCTGCAACAGCTTGCCCTGCAACGGATACGTGCCGACGTTGTTGGTCAGCACCACGACCAGGTCCACGTTCTGCGCCGCCGCGACCGCCTGCGCGATCTGCGCGTCGGTCGGGGTCTGACCGGTCTGCAGCGCCGTCGCGCTCGTGCCGTGCGCGGTGAGCTTCGCGGCCAGCGACGCCGTCGTGCTCACGCCCCAGCCGGTCACGAGTGTCTTCGCGGGCTGCTGCTTGAGCGGGAGGACGCCACCGTCGTTGCGGATCGCGGTGACCGAGCGATCGGCGATGCCCTGCGCGGTCGCGAGGTTCGCCGGCGTGCCGACCTTCGAGGCGACCTTGGCCGGGTCGACGAACGGCGAGGTCAGGATGCCCCGGTCCAGCTTGAGCTTGAGGATCCGCAGGACGCTCTCGTCGAGGCGGCGTTCGGTCAGCTCGCCCTTGCGGACCGCGTCGAGCACCGAGTTGATCGCGAGGTCCAGGTTCACCGGCATGAGCAGCTGGTCGGCGCCCGCCTTGAGCGCCAGTACCGGGATCTCCGCGTCGGTGTGCATCTCGCGCACGGCGTCCATCGAGAGCGAGTCGGTGACGACGACGCCGCGGTAACCGAGTTCTCCGCGCAGCTTGCCGGTGAGGATCGGCTTCGACAGCGTCGCGGGCTCACCCGACGGGTCGAGGCTGGGGAACTGGATGTGCGCGCTCATGATCGAGTCGATGCCCGCCTCGATGGCGGCCTTGAACGGCGGCACGTCGGTCGCACGCCAGCTGGCCTCGCTCCGGTCGATCCGGGGCAGTTCGAGGTGACTGTCGGTGGCCGCGTCACCGTGACCGGGGAAGTGCTTCGCGGCGGCCGACACGGTCTCCGTGCGGCGGCCGGAGTCCTGGAAGCCCTTCACCTGTGCCGCGACGAACTGGCTCGCCAGCTCCGGGCGGCCGGAGAAGGAACGGACGCCGATCACCGGGTTCGCCGGGTTGGAGTTCACGTCGGCGTCCGGCGCGAAGTCCTGGTTGATGCCGACGGCGCGCAGCTCGTGGCCCAGTATCCGCGCGGCCTCCTGCGCGGCGGCGGTGTCGCGGCCTGCCGAGATCGCCATCGCGTTCGGCAGTTCGGTGGCGGGGGAACCCATCCGGGTGACCGTGCCGCCTTCCTGGTCGGTCGCGATCTGCAGCGGGATGCGGGCGCCGCTGCGTACGGCGGCCCGCTGGAGCCCGTTCGACAGCTTGGCGACCTGTACCGGGTCGTCGAAGTTGTCGCGGCTGTCGTTGTTGAAGTAGATGACGCCGCCGAGGTGGTACTTCTCGATCACCTGCGCCGGGGTGTCCACTCCGAAGTCGGCCTTGTTCTTGGCGTTGACCTCGTCGGCGGACTTCCCGTTCACCCACGTGACGAACAGCTGCCCGACCTTCTCCTCCAGGCTCAGCCCGCGCAGCGTCCGCTGTGCTTCCGCGTCCGCCGTCACCGGCTGCGCGGTGGCCGGAACGCCCGCCGCGGCTCCAGCGGCGAGAGTGAGCAGACCCGCGAGGGGCAGGGCGAGCGCATGGATCCTCCGATGACGGGCGTGCGCGGTTCGGGTCGTCACCTCAAGCCTCCCAGATTCGTGCCTGACTCTCAGGTGGAAAGAAGTCCACCCGGAAGCACTGATATCCGGAAGCTACCCACGAGCACTTTGCTTGTCCATCAGCCACCCCCGCGATCGGACCGTTCATACACAAAGGGACGCGAAGTGGCCGGTCACGACGGGAAACGGGGGCGTCTGCCGTGCGTGATCGGACCGGTCACGACGGGGAAAGACGGGCAAAACACTGGCGGCGCCCGTCGGCCGAAGCCGGCGGGCGCCGCCAGTCAGTGCGGACCACTCGGGCGACCAAGCGTGCAACTCTGGTCGTACCTTCATGGACTCGGCGTCCGGCGTCCCGGTACGCAGTCCCTAGACGACGAGCCTCCCGCGGCGCGCTGCGCGTGGGTACCCGGTGTCCGCACACGGAGATTCGCCGGGGTGGAACAGGCTTCTCTTCTACCTGTTCCCTGGCCGACCGAACGTCCGCACCTACTTTCTACGCCGTGAGCCGGGTCACTTCAAGTGCGCAGACGGGTGCACCGGTACAGAGGCTCGATCTAGTGACACGGGCACCCTCCGCGACGGACAATTCGCGGCCCTGGCTGCGAAAACCGGTCCGGTACCGCCGTGTGGGTGTGCGCTCAGCGAGTGCGTTTGCGCCGGTTGTAGCCGTACCAGGTGGCGCCCGCGGCGACCGCTCCGAGCGCCACGAGACCCGCCGAGCGGGCCGGGATCCGGGTCCGCAGCGACATCGGGTGCTCGAACGCGAGGATCTCCCAGCCCTGTTCGGTCGCGTGCTTGCGCAGGACGCGGTCGGGGTTGACCGCGTGCGGCCTTCCGACGGCTTCGAGGAGCGGGATGTCGGTGCTCGAGTCGGTGTACGCGTGGCATTGCGTGAGGTCGTAGCCGTAGGTCGCCGCGAGTTGCTTCGCGGCGACGGCCTTGTTCTCGCCGTAGCAATAGAAATCGACTTCGCCGGAGTAGCGGCCGTCGACGATTTGCATCCGCGTGGCGACACTCCGTGTCGCGCCGAGCATTTCGGCGACCGGGGCGACGACCTCTTCGCCGGTCGCCGAAAGCACGACGACGTCGTGACCGTCGGCGCGATGCGCGGAGATCAGTTCGGCGGCCTCGGCGTAGACGAGAGGGTCGACGACGTCGTGCAGCGTTTCGCGGACGATCGCGGACACCTGTGCGACGTCCCATCCGGTGCACAGCGCGGAAACCTCGGCCCGCATCCGTTCCGTTTTCGCCGCGTCCGCACCCGCGAGAGAGAAGACGAGCTGGGCATAAGCGCTGCGAAGCGCGGCTCGGCGGTTGATCAGGCCTTCGCGCAATAGAGGCTTGCTGAAGGCCAGCGCGCTCGAGGACGCGATGATCGTCTTGTCGAGATCGAAGAACGCCGCGACCGGGCTCGGTGTCGTGCTGGGTTGGGCCACTCGCCAAGGATAGGAGAGCCGGAGGGCGGCTCGCCCGTTGGTCGACCACGATCGGGATACGACGGTGGAAAATTCACGACCGCGAACAGGATCCGGCGCGTCGTGCCGTTACCGAATTGTGGGTACCGCTGTCCGCCGCAACGGGCCGGTACCGGAGTTACAGTGAGAATGTCCGGTCTTGTACCGGGCCCAGGTTCAGTCCGACCCCCCGGGGCTGAACCCCAGGCGGCCCTCGTCCCTCCCCCCTGGCGAGGGCCGCCCTCTTATTTTCCCGCCCTGCCAAAGGTTCAGATCTCGTCGGTCGCGGAAACTTCGTCGAGTCAAGGCCGAATCAGACCGGGCTCGCCATTTGCCCTTTGTTCGCAACCTTTTTCGTGCCTTTCGTGGTGGAGAAACGAGAAAAGGTGCCCGGTGTGGAAAGCCGGAAAGTGTGCCAGAAGGGTCCGACGGAAACGGTGGGAAATGGGTTTCCGCCGTCGGAGTTGTCCACAACACCCCAGTTGTCCACAGGCGGGAGGGAATGGCGTTGTGCGAGAGCGGACGCGGCGCGACCGTGGAGTCACAGACCGAGTCCGACCGAACCCCTGGGGGAGTCATGGCCGAGGAACATCCGCTCGTCGTCGCCGGAGACGACGTCCTGCTCGACGAGATCCTGCGCGTGGCCGCGGCGGCGGGCTGCGAGGTCGAACGCGCACCCGATCTGGCCGCCGCTCGCGGGAGGTGGGCCCGCGCGCCACTCGTCGTACTCGACGAAGAAGCCGCGAGGACACCGAGCAAGTTGCTGCGGCGGAACAAGGTCCTGCTCGTCTGCAAGGGCGCGCCGACACCGTTGACTTGGGAACGTGCCTTCAACACCGGTTCGGAGAAGGTCCTTTCGCTCCCGGACGAGGAAGGCGACCTCATCGGCGCGTTCGCGGACGTCGTCGACGGGCCCGCGCGTGACGACGGCGTCGTCATCGGCGTGATCGGCGGGCGGGGCGGAGCCGGGGCCTCCGTGCTGGCGGCCGCCGTCGCGTACCGGGCGGAGAAGTCCGGGAGCGGCGGGCTACTCGTCGACTGCGATCCACTCGGCGGCGGCATCGACGTCCTCCTCGCCGCCGAACGCGATCGCGGGCCGCGCTGGCCGGAACTCGACCTCGGCGGCCGGGTGTCCATGACGGCCTTGAGCGAAGCCCTGCCGCGGAAACGGTACGCGACCGGAGCACTGTCCTTTGTGTCCTATGGCCGGGAAGGCCGCGGTCCCGATCCGGCCGCGATCGAGGGGGTGCTGCACGCCGGACGGCGGGCGGGGCGGACGGTCGTCTGCGATCTGCCGAGGTATTTCGGTGCCGAGACGGCCACGGTGCTCGGACTGGCCGATCTGGTCGTGGTCGTCGTCCCGGCGGAACTCCGCGCCTGCGCCGCGGCGAGACAGGTCCTCGCCAGGCTCGAACCTCAGGCGACACGGATCGGGGTCGCCGTCCGCACGCCGTCTCCCGCCGGATTGGACCCGCGAGAGATCGCCGACGCCGTCGGCGCCCCGCTCATCGCGTCGATGGGCCGTGAGCGGTCCCTGTCGGCAGCTCTCGACCGCGGCGAGTTCGTCCTCAAGCATCGCGGGCAACTGGCCTCGGCCGCCGCCGACGTCCTCGCGGCCGCGCACGGGAATCCGGCCGGAGTGCCGCGATGAGCGACGATCTGGTGGAGCGGGTCCGGCGGCGGCTGGCCGGATCGGCCGTCCCGGCGGATCCGGTGAGCGTCGCGCGGGCGGTCCGCGCCGAAGCGGGCGGCGCGCTCGGGCAGGACGCCGTCCTCGGAGCGGTGCGGTTGGCCCGCGACGAGTTCGTCGGCGCCGGGCCACTCGCGCCGCTTCTCGAAAACCCTTGCACCACCGACGTCCTCGTCACCGCGCCGGACGAGGTCTGGACCGACACCGGACAAGGTCTCGAAAGGACGGAGATCCGTTTCGCGGACGAAGAGGCCGTCCGCAGGCTGGCCCAGCGGCTCGCCCTCGCCGGCGGACGGCGGCTGGACGACGCGCAGCCCTTCACCGACTGCTGGCTGCCGGGAGTGGGACCGCACGGCCGGATCCGGATGCACGCGATCCTCCCGCCGATCGCGCCGGCCGGGACCTCCCTTTCGCTCCGTGTGCTGCGTCCGGCCACCCATGACCTCGCCGCGTTGCGCTTGCGCGGGGCGTTCGGCACCAGTGGCGCGGAGCTGCTCGATTCGGTCCTCCGCCGACGGCTCGCGTTCCTCGTGTCCGGCGGGACCGGGGCGGGCAAGACGACCTTGCTTTCCGCGCTGCTCGGCGCGGTGTCCCCGGCCGAACGCATCGTCTGTGTCGAGGACGCCGGTGAACTGCAACCGGACCATCCGCAGTTCGTCAGCCTGATCGCCCGCCCCGCCAACGTCGAGGGCGCAGGGGAGATCGGACTCGGCGAACTGGTCCGGCAGGCGTTGCGCATGCGCCCGGATCGGCTGGTCGTGGGCGAGGTGCGGGGCGAAGAGGTCTGCGCGCTGCTCAACGCGATGAACACCGGGCACGAGGGCGGAGCCTGCACCCTGCACGCCAATTCGCCGTCGGAGGTCCCGGCCCGGATGGAGGCGCTGGCCGCGCTGGGCGGGCTGAAACGGGACGCGTTGCACAGCCAGCTGACCGCGGCGGTGCGGGTCGTCCTGCACATGCGCCGTCTGCCGAGCGGGATCCGGCGGCTGGACGAGGTCGGCGTGCTGCGTTCGTTCCGAGGCGAGGCCAAGGTGGTCCCGGTGTGGAGCCAGGGCCATTGGATCGGCGACGAGACACCGTTCGAGGAGATGGCGGCGTGAACCCGTGGTTCCTCCTTTCCTGTGGCGCCGGGCTGGCCTGCTGGCCGAGACCGGTGGCGGGCACCCCGTTCTCATGGCGCCTTCCGCGGGCCGTTCGCGCGGGCTGGTGGCTGTTGCCTGCTGTGCTCGTCCTGCCGGTTTTCGGGTTCGGCTGGGCGACGGCGACGCTGATGCTCACCTTCGCCGTTCGCCAGGAGCACCGGCACCGGGCACGGGCGAAGGCGGCGATGGCCGAAGCCGAACTCACCGCGTCCGTGCTGCGGACGATGATCGGTGAACTCCGGGCGGGCGCTCATCCGGTGACGGCGGCCGAAGCCGCGGCGGAAGCGGTGCCCGCGGCGTCCGGACGGCTGCGCGGGCTGATCGCGGCCGCCCGGCTCGGCGGGACGGCCGATCCCGGCGCGCCACCGGCGCTGGCGAACGCGTGGGCGCTCGCGAGCAGGTACGGGCTCCCGATGGCCGACGTGCTCGACGCCGCGCGCCGGGACGCCGAGGCGGAGGCCGGTTTCCGCCGCCGTCTCAAGGCCAAGATGGCAGGCCCCCGGGCGAGCGCCGCCGTGCTCGCGGTCCTCCCGCTGGTCTGCCTGCCGCTCGGCGAGGCGATGGGGGCGGGCCCGGTCCGCGTCCTCACCGAAACGGGCGCCGGCCGGCTGCTGCTCGTCGTGGGCGCCGGGCTGATCTGGGCGGGTACGGCCTGGTGCCGGGCACTCACCGGGCGGGTGGCGCCATGCTGACCGGAACGGCGTTGATCCTGCTGGGCGCCGCGCTCTGCTGCTGGCCACGCCACGGCCCCTGGGTCGCCGCACGGCCGGGACGTCTCCTCACCTGGCTCCGGGAACGGACCTCCCGGGACAAGGGCGGCTCAGAACTCCTCCGCTCCGCGGCCATCCTCGATCTCCTGGCCGCCTGTCTGGCCGGTGGGCTCCCGGTGCCCGTCGCGCTCGAAGCCGTCGCGCCCTCGGCGTCGTCGGCGACCGCGACGGCGCTGCGTTCGGTCGCGGCGCATCTCGCCGTGGGCGCCGGACCCGCCGAAGCCTGGGCTCCGGTCCGTGACCGGCCCGGCCTGACCGAACTGTCCGTCGCCGCGGTGCGCACCGCGAGGGCGGGCACCGCGCTGGCGGCGCATGCGAAAGATCTCGCGTCCCGGCTGCGCGAGTCGCTTTCCGCCGAAGCCGAGGAACGGGCCGAAAGGGCCGGAGTGCTGCTGGCCGCGCCTATCGGTCTCTGTTTCCTTCCCGCGTTCCTCTGCCTCGGTGTCCTGCCCGTCGTGCTCGGCCTCGCCGGCCGTCTCGACGGCTTCCTCTGAGCGAAAGGCGAATCCATGAGCAAGTTCCCCACCTTCGGCGAGGACGACGGCATGGCGACGGTCGAATACGCCATCGCCACTCTGGCCGCGGCGGCACTGGCCGGTGTCCTCTACCTGATCGTCAACGGCGAGGCCGTCGTCGCCGGGCTCACCGCGCTCATCGAGCGGGCCTTGTCGGTGAAGTCCTGATGCCCGGCGGCGACCGCGGGTCCGTCACGGTGGAGGCCGCGCTCGGCATCGGCGCGCTGACGTTCGTCTCGGCCCTGCTGCTGTCCGGGATCGGGGTCGCCGCCGATCAGCTCCGCTGCACCGACGCCGCCCGCGAGGCGGCCCGGCTCCTCGCCCGCGGCCAACCCGCCCGTGCCGAACAGGCGGTTCGGGAGATAGCGCCACCCGGCGCCCGGCTGGACGTCGTCCGCGAAGGGGACGCCATCACCGCCGGGGTCGAGGCCGAACCGGTGGCCGGACTGCTGCCCGGAATCCGGCTGCGTTCTCGCGCCTTCGCGATCGCCGAGCCGGCCGCCGAGCCCGGTGGCGGGCCATGAACGCGGACGACCGCGGGGTCGCGACCGCGTGGACGGCCTCGATCCTCGCCGTCCTGATCTCCGTGGCGGCGTTCACCTTCTGGATGGGCGCGGCCGTCGCGACCCGGCATCACACCGAGGCCGCCGCCGATCTGGCCGCGCTCGCCGCGGCTTCGCACTCGGCCGACGGTCCCGCCGCCGCCTGCGAACGGGCCCGCCAGGTCACCGTCCGGATGTCGGTCACGCTGCTGACCTGCCGATGGGAGCGAGGCGACGCGCTGGTCGAGGTGCGATCGGCGGTGCCCGGCCACCTGGGGGACGTCGGTCAGGCGGAGGCGCGCGCCCGGGCCGGTCCGGTCGGCCGGCCACCGTGACGGGCGTCGCACGGTGAACGGTCGCCCGGCGGTGACCGGCCGGTAGTACGGGTGAGTAACCGCCGGGCGCGAGCAGCGGTCGTTGGTGCGCGGCGAGCGGTCGAAGTCATGATCAGCGCCCCGCCGAACGGTCAGGCGACTCCCCTGTGAGCGGGGTCACGACGACGAGATGCCCTGCTCGGCTGCGACGAACGGTGCCGAACCGGTCGCGTCCGCCCGTTCATCGGACGTGCGGCGTTCGGTCCGTCCTGTCGGGCTACCGCGCGTTCATCGCTAAGTAACCGCCGGTTGTCGCGTGAGGTCTTCTCCCGATGTGCAACTTGCCGTTTATTGAGATGTGCGCCACCTCGAGAAGGTCGCCGGGTGGCGCGGCACAGGACAGACACAGGACAGAGTTGACCTGAGGCAGGGACAGTAATGTTGGACGCGAATTGGCCGGACAGCTGGCGGGGCGCCTTCCGCATCGAAATGCGGGCGGAGGCGATCGGCCTCGCGTGGCGTGGCTGGCCGGTGCTCCCGGGAGCGGAGCCCGCCGCGATCACCCCGGAAGGTGACGACCTCACCTGGCGGCGTCCCGTCCCGGCCCAGGACAACTGGCGTGAACTGATCGAGACCCACCCGCACGAGGTCGCCACCTGGTTCGGCGACGACACCCACAGCCTGCTCGTGGCCACCGGCACCGTGCTGGACGCCATCGAGGTTGACGACGAGCTCGGCAAGCGGGCCGCCCGCCTGCTGCGCGCCACCGGTCACCCGGCCCCGATCGTCGCGATGCCGAACGGCCGCTGGCTGTTCCTCACCACCGTCGCCGCGAGCATCCCGCAGGAACTGGCCGCGCAGGCCTCGATCCAGTGGCACGGCGCGAACGACTACATCCCGCTGCCTCCGTCGCCGTTCCAGCACGGTGTCGTGCACTGGCGGGTCAAGCCCGAGGTCTGGGGCTGGCAGCTGCCCGAGGCCGCCGAGGTGCACGACGTGCTCGTGCGTGCGCTGGCCGGCGACAAGGCCACCGCCCCCGTGGCGACCCTGACCACCGCCGCCTGATCAACCCACAATTTCAAGCCATATCGATTCACACCACCAAGTGGCCTGACCGGTCCCCGTGCTGACGCAAAGCCCCGAGCACGGTGTCCAGAACGGCCACTGCCCCTGCCTTGTCCAGCGGATCGTTGCCGTTCCCGCACTTCGGCGACTGGACGCAGGACGGGCAGCCGGCCGGGCACTCGCAGGAAACGATCGCCTCCCGCGTTGCGGCCAGCCAAGGGACAATTGCGGCAAACCCGCGATCGGCGAATCCCGCACCCCCGGGATGGCCATCGTGCACGAACACCGTCGCCTCCCCGGTGTTCTCGTGCCACGCGGTCGACACCCCGCCAATGTCCCAGCGGTCGCAGGTAGCGAACAGCGGTAGCAGGCCGATCGCCGCGTGCTCGGCGGCATGCAGGGCACCGGGGACGCGCGCCGGATCCAACTCGGCGCACGTCCTCGGTGCCTTGCCAAGATCCTCGGTCCCCACCCTGGAGCCTCCGGTCCCCACCGGCTCCAGAACTTCGGTCCCCGGCCGATGGCCCCCGGTCCCCGCCACGCCATCGGAACCGCCGGGATCCCCGGACGGGCCGAGCAGGTCCGCCGAGATCGTGTACCAGACGGCGCGGGTGTGCAGGCTCTGCTCCGGCAGGTCGAGCGGAGTCTGGTCCAGCACCTCCCCCGAGGGGCGCCGCCGCAAGTAGCCGACCACTTGCGAACTCACCGACACCTCGCCGAGGTTCACCGTGACCCCGCCGTGCACCCGGGTCTCCTCGGTGCGCAGCACACTGATGTCGACGATCTCGCGCGGCGACGTGGTCCAGTCCGGATCCTCCGCGTGCACCAGGGCCAGCCCGGTTTCCAGATCCAGTTCGTCGACCACGTAGGACGAACCCTGGTGCAGGTACACCGCGCCGGGATGCACCGCGTAACAGGCGGATCCTGGATCGACGGTGCCGAGCATCCGTCCGGAATCGGCCTCCACCACGGCGATCTGCTCGCCGCCGGAACCGCGGATGCCGACGTCGGCGTGCGGCCGGTCGCGTGAAGTCCAGTACCAGCCGCTCGTCCGGCGCCGGATGATCTTCTCCTTGACCAGATCGGCGAGTACGGCCCGTGCCGCGTCACCGCCGAAGGCCGCGACCTCCGGTTCGGTCAGCGGGAGTTCGGCGATGGCGCAGGCCAGCTGCGGTGCCAGTACATACGGGTTCGACGGGTCGAGGACGGCGGCTTCCACCGGCCGGTCCAGGATCGCGGCCGGATGGTGCACGAGATAGGTGTCCAGCGGATCGTCGCGGGCCACGAACACGACCAGTGCCGCGTCACCCGCGCGCCCGGCCCGCCCGGCCTGCTGCCAGAACGACGCGAGCGTGCCGGGATAACCGGCCAGCACCACCGCGTCGAGGCCCGCGATGTCCACGCCGAGTTCGAGCGCGTTCGTCGTCGCCACGCCGAGCAGCCGCCCGGACAGCAACGCCGCTTCGAGGGCGCGGCGCTCCTCGGGCAGATAACCGGACCGGTACGCGGCGACGGACTCCGCCAGCGAACTGTCCACTTCGGACAGAATCCGCCGAGCGCCGAGGGCGGTCAGTTCCGCGCCCCGCCGTGACCGGACGAAGGCCAGCGAGCGGGCACCCTCGATGACCAGCTCGGCGAGGATCCGGGAGGCCTCGGCTCCGGCGGAGCGCCGCACCGGCGCCCCGTTCTCGCCGGAAAGTTCCGACAACAGCGGGGGTTCCCACAACGCGACCGTGCGGGCGCCGCGCGGCGAGCCGTCTTCGGTGACCGGGACGCATTCCTGCCCGGAGAGTTTCGCCGCGAACGCCGCCGGGTCCGCCGTCGTCGCCGACGCGAGGACGAAGACCGGCGAAGCGCCGTAGTACGCGGCGACCCGCCGCAACCTGCGCAGCAGCAGCGCGACATGGGAGCCGAAGACACCGCGGTAGCTGTGGCATTCGTCGATGACGACGAACGAAAGCCGCCGGAAGAACCGTGACCAGCGCGAGTGCGAAGAGAGGATCCCCCGGTGCAGCATGTCCGGGTTGGTGAACACCCAGTTCGCGTGCGCGCGGACCCAGTCCCGCTCCTCGAGTGGCGTGTCGCCGTCGAACGACGCCGCGCGCACCTTCTTGATGTCCAAAGAGGACACGGCGCGCAACTGGTCGGCGCCGAGCGCCTTGGTCGGGGACAGGTACAGCGCCGAAGCCCGCTCGTTCTCGACCAACGCCGAAAGCACCGGCAGCTGATACGCGAGCGACTTGCCCGACGCCGTGCCGGTGGAGATGACGACATGCCTGCCTTCGCGGACCAATGACGCGGCTTGGGCCTGATGCCGCCACGGCGTCTCGACGCCGCTCACCCTCAGCGCCTCGACGACCGGAGTCGCGACCCACTCCGGCCAGTCCACCGCCTCCGCCGGACGGGCGGGCAGTTCGGCCACATGGGTGACCGGGTACAGCGAAGCCGGGATACCCGCCGTCGCGCGGTCGAGAAGCCGCCGGCCCTTGCCGGATTCCGCCGTGCCGTCCACCTTCGGAAGCTTCGCACAGCACCCCGACAGAAAACGCCCGCCCGCGACCGGAACGGGCCTCGGGAAGGGTCGCGGATGATCGATACAGTGATCAGCCTCACAAGGTAACGGAACGTACGGTGCCGGGGACGCCTTGCCGCCCGCCATCCCACTACCAATACACTCCCGCAATCCACACCGTCTGTGGCGAGCGTCATGTGAGACGTGCCTTGCAGTGCGACTAGCGTGACGTTCGGCTCAGATCCCCATGCCAACGTCGACACGCCGGCTCCATCGGCGGATCGTCGTTGGCCAACGGCGACGTCTCCAGGAGGACGAATGTCCCGGCAGTTCCTCGCGGCGGGCGAACTCTCGCTCACCGGAGGTGGTTACACCATCGTCGGTGTGATCGCCGTGGTCGCCCTTGCCGCACTGGTCATCGGCTACGTTCTGCTCAAGGAGGTGCTGGCCGCGGGCCAGGGCACCACCAAGATGCAGGACATCGCGAAGGCAGTGCAGGAAGGTGCGGCTGCCTATCTCAAACGGCAGCGCAACACCCTCGTGATCTTCGGGGGAATCGTGTTCTTGCTGCTCTTCGCTTTGCCGGCCGATGACTGGAACGAGAAGATCGGCAGGTCGATCTTCTTCCTGGTCGGCGCGGCGTTCTCCTTCGCGATCGGCTATCTCGGCATGTGGCTGGCGACGCAGGCGAACCTGCGGGTCGCGGCCGCGTCGCGTGAGGAAGGCGGTCGCGAGAAGGCGATGCGCCTGGCCTTCCGCACCGGTGGCGTGGTCGGCATGATCACCGTCGGCCTCGGTCTCTTCGGCGCCGCGGTGGTCGTCCTGGTCTACACCGGACAGGCCCCGAAGGTGTTGGAGGGCTTCGGTTTCGGTGCCGCGCTGATCGCGATGTTCATGCGTGTCGGCGGCGGTATCTTCACGAAGGCCGCCGACGTCGGCGCGGACCTGGTCGGCAAGGTCGAGCAGGGCATCCCCGAGGACGACCCGCGCAACGCGGCCACCATCGCCGACAACGTCGGTGACAACGTGGGTGACTGCGCCGGGATGGCGGCGGACCTCTTCGAGTCGTACGCGGTCATGCTCGTGGCGGCACTGATCCTGGGCAGCACCGCCTTCGGCGTGCACGGCCTGATCTTCCCGCTCATCGTTCCCGCCATCGGCGTGATCACCGCGGTCATCGGTGTCTACATCACCAAGGCCAAGGCGGGCGAGGGCGGCCTCGTCACGATCAACCGCTCGTTCTACATCTCCGCGGCCATTTCCGCGGTGCTTTCGACGATCGCGGCGTTCGTCTACCTGCCCGGCTCGTTCTCCGAGCTGACCAGCGGGGCCACCACCCAGTCCGGCAGCCCGGCCCTCATCGCGACCATCTCGGTGATCATCGGCATCGTGCTCGCCGCGGTCATCCTGAAGCTCACCGGGTACTACACCGGCACCGAGCACAAGCCGGTGAAGGAAGTCGGCAAGTCGTCGGAAACCGGTGCGGCGACGGTGATCCTGGCCGGTATCTCGGTCGGTTTCGAATCCGCCGTGTACACCGCCCTGGTCATCGGCGCGGCCGTGTTCGGCGCGTACCTGCTCGGCGGCGGCGTGGCGCTGTTCGCCGTGGCGCTGGCCGGAACCGGTCTGCTCACCACCGTCGGCGTCATCGTCGCCATGGACACCTTCGGCCCGATTTCGGACAACGCGCAGGGCATCGCCGAGATGTCGGGCGACGTCGACGAAGAGGCGGCGCAGATCCTCACCGAACTCGACGCGGTCGGCAACACCACCAAGGCCATCACCAAGGGCATCGCGATCGCCACGGCGGTCCTCGCGGCGACGGCGCTGTTCGGGTCCTATCAGGACGCGATCAGCAAGGCGCTGAAGTCGATTCCGGAGGCGGCGCAGGCCAGTACGGACGCGCTGAACTTCTTCGTCAACTCGGTCGTCAGCCCGAACACCCTCGTCGGCGTGATCGTCGGTGCGGCGGTCGTGTTCCTGTTCTCCGGTCTCGCGGTCAACGCGGTGTCCCGGGCCGCCGGCGCGGTCGTCTACGAAGTGCGCCGCCAGTTCCGCGACATCCCGGGGATCATGGAGGGCACCACCCGCCCCGAGTACGGCCGGGTCGTCGACATCGTCACGCGTGACTCGCTGCGTGAGCTGACCACGCCCGGTCTGCTCGCGGTCTTCGCCCCGATCGCGGTCGGTTTCGGCCTCGGCACCGGCGCGCTCGCCGGCTACCTCGCCGGCGCGATCGCGACCGGCACCCTGATGGCGATCTTCCTCGCCAACTCCGGTGGCGCCTGGGACAACGCGAAGAAGCTCGTGGAGGACGGAAGCCACGGCGGCAAGGGTTCGGACGCGCACGAGGCCACCATCATCGGTGACACCGTGGGTGACCCGTTCAAGGACACCGCCGGTCCCGCGATCAACCCGCTGATCAAGGTGATGAACCTGGTTTCGGTGCTGATCGCCCCGGCGGTCGTGCAGTTCTCGATCGGCGCGGACGCCAACGTCGGCATCCGTATCGCGATCTCGCTGGTCGCCGTCGCGATCATCGTCGCGGCGATCGTCATTTCCAAGCGGCGTGAGTCGGTTCTTTCCGACACACCCGCGGAAGCGAAGGCGTAACGCCGAAGATTCCCACCGCCGGGCCCGTCACGTTTTTCGTGGCGGGCCCGGCGTTTTTCCCGGGGCAGGCTAATCTCTGCGCGTCAAGCCGATCCTGTTCCGGGGAGTCCTGCCATGAGGCGTTCGTTCGCGCTTTTCGCCACCGCTTTCCTGCTGACGGGCTGTGGTGGTGGCGCCGAGACGCCGCCCGCCGCTCCCGCACCTTCTTCTCCCGCCACTTCTTCCCCCGCCGCCGCGGCCGGGGCCTCGTGGATGGACGGCTTCTGCGGCTCGCTGATCGACTTCGCCAAGATCGGCGACTTCAAGATGCCCGAAGTCCAGCAGGGCGATGTCGCGAGCGCGCGGAAGGCGATGGACGAGGCCTTCGGGGTGTTCGCTCCCGGTTTCGACAACGCCGTCACCGGACTGAAGGGCCTCGGCCAGGGGCCGAGCGCGGAAGCCGATGCCGCCCGCAAGAGCCTCGTCGACGCGCTGACGCCGCTGCGAGACCAGGTCGTCGCGGCGAAGACCAAATTGGACGCCGCGCCGAAGGACGACAAGATGGCCGCCGCTGCCGCCGCGGTCTCGTTCCAGCAGATCGGGTCCGCCATCAACGACATGCCCGACCCGTTCCAGCAGCTGGAAACGAACGCGTCGCTGAAAGCGCTGGCAGCACAGGCCCCGAACTGCAAGAAGCTGCCTTCCTGACCTTTCTTGTCGTCACGTTGATTTGCATTGCCACCCGGGATCGGTACCGTCGGGGGCCAGCTGGGAAGTCGTCAGGTCGGGAGGTGTTTTCGTGCGGCCGCGGTTCACCGTCCTTGCCGCGCTAGCAACAGGTATCGGGCTCGGCCTCGCCGGGTGCGGGCAGCAGTCCGCGGTGACTTCCCAAGCCAGACAAGAAGGTCTCGCGACGGTCAGCGCGTCGCAGGCCGACCCCACCTCCGCCTGGGCGGAGGGATACTGCGGCGCCGCGGGCAGCCTCGTGCGTGCGCTGTCGACGTTGCCCAGCGTCGATCCGAGCACGCCGCAACAGGCGTCCCGGACCTCCAGTGAGCTGATGGGCTCGGTGGTCGAAGGGCTGAACCGCACGTCCGCCGCGCTGCGGAGCCTCGGCCCGTCACCGGTCGCCGGCGGCGACGCCTCGCGAACGGCCGCGGTCGCCCAGCTCGACGGCATCCGCGCCCGAGCCGACGATGTCCGTCACCGCCTCGACTCCTCAACCGACGCCGAGGCGACGAAGACGGCTCTTCGCGACGCGAGGTCGTCCCTCGACGAACTCGACCGCCTCGACCTTCTCAGGGGCCTTAACGACGTCCCTCAGCTCGCTTCGGCGAGCAGCCGGATCCCCGTTTGCCAGGAATTGGTCAAGCAACCGCGCTGAGTCACCGGGCTGTCACTGGCTATGAGTCGAACTTGTGTTCTATTCTGTCGGAGTGGACGGGACGATCTCGCTCTTCTCGGCGGAGGCGAGCGGGCCTGGGCTCGCCGACCTCGCCGGTGTGCTGTGCGGGCCCGGGCGGATGGCGGGCTTCGGGCGGACGGCCGCGCGCCTGTCCGCCGTGGTCGACGAGCCGTGGCGGGCGCGTGCCCTGGCGAGGGAATGCCGCCGTCGCGGCGCGGAGGCGCAGGTCACCGCCGCGGACTGCGGGCGGCCGCTGGTGAGAACGCCGTTCCGGGTCGATCTGCTGCCGCTGGAACGGCACTGGACTCGTGGTGAAGAAAAGGTACTGCCCGACGGGTTCCGGCTGGACGGCGCGATGCTGAGGATGTGGGCGCTGGCCGCGGGCAGCCCGCAGGGCAACGGCTACCTGCTCGCGCTCGATCCGGAGGCGCCGGAAACGCACGAACGGCTGATCACGGCGCTGGCCCAGCTGGGCGTCCCGGCGAAGGTGTTCAAGGGTGAAGATTCGTTGCTGCGCATCACGGGCCGTCGGCGGCTCGCGCACGTGCTGGAGCTGATCGGGGACGCGCCCGTGGGTGCGGAGCCCGCCTGGCCGAGTTTGGTGCCCGTCGTCCGCGCTGTCTGAGGCCTGGAGAGTGTTATGAACGGGACTTTCATTGCAAATTCTGCAATGAAAGTCCCGTTCATAACATTCGGTGACAGAGGAGACGAGGGCGTCAGGGCTTCGGCGCCCTGCAGTTCGGGTTCGCCAGGTCCAGCTCGCTATGGGAAAGGCAGGACGTCAGCTGATAGGTCTGCTCCCCGTAGTTGATGCCCTTCCGCACGGTCACGTTGCCGGCGGCGTCGACCTCGCACGGGTTGTTCATCGTGCACCGCTGACCGCTTTCGTTGCCGGTGTTGTTGACGCCGACGACCTTCCCGGTCGAGGTCTCGATGATCGGCGACCCCGAGGTCCCGCCGATCGTCTTGCACGCCGAGGTGTACCTGATCGAGTCTTTCCAGACCCAGTCCGCCTCGTGCAGCTCGTGGACGAAACCGTCGATGTTGCAGGAGTAGATCTTCTTCCAGTACCCCGAGACCACGTCCATCGCGACACCGGCCGAAGGACGGGTCGGCGACAGTGTCAGCGGGGAGATACCGTAGGTCGACCGGATCTTGGAATAGCTGGTGGTGAGCTGGTACAGCGAGACGTCGGTGTCGGTCATCGTCGCGTAGACCAGCTTCTTCGCCGTGAGCGTGCCCAGTGGACGGCCGTCCTTGGACAGCAGGCTGAAGGTCCGTGACGAGGGCTTGTTGACGATTACTTCTCCAGGGTCCGGGAAACCTTCTTGGAGGCAATGCCCGTTGGAGAGGACGAGGGCCGGGTCGTCCAGGCTCGCCTCGGGCGGTTTGACCACCGACCCGGAGCAGTTCGACAAGGCCACGGTTCCGGCGAAAGTGGTCGTCGCCGCCTCCGCCGGGGTGACGCCGACCAGTGCGGATGCGGTCAGCATGGCGAACAGGGTGCCGAGAAGTCGTCGGGTCACGTGGAGTCCTTTCGGGTCGGCGTGGATATCAAGTGAAGCGTTGGCGGGAAGGACCCACCACCGTCGAACGGAGGGTGTTGACCCGGTCACGCGGGACCCCAGGCGGACGTGTCCGACATCACGTGCTAGGTGTTGAAAGGAAACATCGGCGAGGTCAGCGGCGATGCGCTGGACACACGATCGGCGGCGTGTTGCACCACCTAGACGTGGTCCGGGTGGTGCGAGCGTGCACACTGACGGGTCGAGAGGCGGCGCGAAGGCGCCGAAGATGAGCGGAGAGCAGGACAGCGTGGCAGGAGCACGGACGAAGAAGACCGCGGCGTCGGACGATGGCGCGGGCCGCCGTCGGCTGGTGATCGTCGAGTCGCCGACCAAGGCCCGCAAGATCGCTCCGTACCTCGGCGCGAACTACGTCGTGGAGTCCTCCGTCGGGCACATCCGTGACCTTCCCCGCGGCGCGGCCGACGTACCCGCCCAGTACAAGGGTGAGTCGTGGGCCCGGCTGGGTGTCGACGTCGACAACGACTTCAAGGCGCTCTACGTCGTCACGCCGGACAAGAAGTCCAAGGTCACCGAGCTGAAGAGCCTGTTGAAGGACGTCGACGAGCTCTACCTCGCCACGGACCCCGACCGCGAGGGCGAAGCCATCGCGTGGCATCTGCTGGAGACCCTCAAGCCGAAGGTCCCGGTCCGCCGGATGGTCTTCCACGAGGTCACCGAGCAGGCGATCCGCGCCGCGGCCGACAGCACCCGTGAACTCGACGGCGACCTGGTCGACGCGCAGGAGACCCGCCGCATCCTGGACCGGCTCTACGGCTACGAGGTCTCGCCCGTGCTGTGGAAGAAGGTCATGCCGAAGCTTTCGGCGGGCCGGGTGCAGTCCGTGGCGACCCGCATCGTGGTCGAGCGGGAACGCGAGCGCATGCGCTTCACCTCGGCGTCGTACTGGGACATCTCCGCGACGATGGACGCCGGCGCCGAGGCGTCGCCGCGGAACTTCCCGGCCAGGATGATCGCCGTCGACGGCGCGCGCCTGGCCACGGGCCGCGACTTCGGTTCCGACGGACGGCTCAAGGCTTCGAACAACGAGATCCGCGTGCTGGCCGAGGCCGACGCCGTCCGGCTGGCCGAGGCGCTGAAGAACCGCGACTTCAAGGTCGCGAGCGTCGAGGAGAAGCCGTACACGCGGAAGCCGTACGCGCCCTTCATGACCTCGACCCTGCAGCAGGAGGCGGGCCGCAAGCTGCGGTTCACCTCCGAGCGCACCATGCGGATCGCGCAGAAGCTGTACGAGAACGGGTACATCACTTATATGCGTACCGACTCCACGACGCTGTCGGAGTCGGCGATCTCGGCGGCACGCAGCCAGGCGACGCAGCTGTACGGCAAGGAATACGTCTCGCCGTCTCCGCGCCAGTACACCCGCAAGGTGAAGAACGCGCAGGAAGCCCACGAGGCGATCCGTCCCTCCGGCGAGGTCTTCCGCACGCCGGGCCAGGTCGCGAAGGATCTGGACACCGACGAGTACCGCCTTTACGAGATGATCTGGCAGCGCACGATCGCGTCGCAGATGGCGGACGCGAAGGGCACCACGATGTCGGTGCGCATCGTCGGCACGGCCACCAGCGGCGAGGAGTGCACCTTCGCCTCCTCGGGCCGCACGATCACCTTCGCCGGGTTCCTCAAGGCGTACGTCGAGGCCGTCGACACCGAGAGCGGTGGCGAAGCGGACGACAAGCAGAGCCGTCTCCCGCAGCTGGTCAAGGACCAGGCGCTGACCGCGACCGAGCTGAGCCCGGACGGGCACACGACGTCGCCGCCGGCGCGCTACTCGGAGCCGAGTCTGGTCAGCAAGCTCGAAGAGCTGGGCATCGGCCGCCCGTCGACGTACGCGTCGATCATCAAGACCATCCAGGACCGCGGCTACGTGTGGAAGAAGGGTTCCGCGCTGGTGCCCTCCTGGGTCGCGTTCGCCGTGATCGGCCTGATGGAGCGGCACTTCGAGCGGCTGGTCGACTACGACTTCACCGCCGGGATGGAGGACGAGCTCGACCGCATCGCCGCCGGTGACGAACACCGGACGCAGTGGCTGTCGAAGTTCTACTTCGGCGGCGACATGGGCGTCGACGGTTCCGTCGGCAGGCTCGGCGGGCTGAAGAAGCTGGTCGGCTCCGGCGTCGAGGACATCGACGCCCGCGAGATCAACTCGATCCCGCTGTTCAGCGACGCCGACGGCCACACCGTCGTCGTGCGCGTCGGCCGCTACGGCCCGTACCTCGAGCGCGAGGTCGACGGCACGTCGCAGCGGGCGAACCTGCCCGAGGACCTGCCGCCGGACGAGCTGACCCCGGAACTCGCCGAGAAGCTGTTCGCGACCCCGCAGGAAGGCCGCGTGCTCGGCACGGACCCGGTCAGCGGGCACGAGATCGTGGCGAAGGAAGGCCGCTTCGGCCCGTACGTCACCGAGCTGCTGCCCGAGCCGGAGCCGCTGCCCGAGGGAGCGACAGCCGCGCAGAAGAAGGCCGCGAAGGCGAAGCAGCCGAAGCCGCGTACGGGCTCGTTGTTCAAGTCGATGTCGATCGAGACGATGACCCTCGAAGACGCGCTGAAGCTGCTCTCGCTGCCGCGCGTGGTCGGTAAGGACCCGGAGTCCGGCGACGAGATCACCGCGCAGAACGGGCGCTACGGGCCGTACCTGAAGAAGGGCACGGACTCGCGTTCGCTCACGACCGAGGACCAGCTGTTCTCGATCACGCTCGAAGAGGCGCTGAAGATCTACTCGGAGCCGAAGCAGCGTGGCCGCTCCGCGACCGCGAAGCCGCCGCTGAAGGAGCTGGGCGACGACCCGGTGTCCGGCAAGCCGATGGTGGTCAAGGACGGCCGCTTCGGTCCGTACGTGACCGATGGCGAGTACAACGCGACGCTGCGGAAGTCGGACAGCGTCGAGGAGCTGACCGCCGAGCGCGGTGCCGAACTGCTGGCGGAGAAGCGTGCGAAGGGCCCGGCGCCCAAGCGCAAGGCTCCGGCGCGCAAGCCCGCGGCGTCGAAGACGACGGCCACCAAGTCGGCTGCGGCGAAGAAGACCACCGCGACCAAGACGACCGCGACCAAGACGGCGGCCGCGAAGTCGACTGCCGCCAAGAAGCCCGCTTCGCGCTCGACGGCCACGAAGACGAAGTAGCTTCTGTCGCCAGCCCAGCCCGAGTGTCATGAGGGGTCCCCATAGGACGAATTTCGTCCCATGGGGACCCCTTGTGACATCCGGCGGCGGGTGCCGGGACCGGCCGGCCGGAAGCGACACCAAAGGTCCCCCGCTACCGCTCACCGACCGCTCGCCGAACGGTCTCACCCGTTCGAACAAAAGTTCTAAAAATTGTCGGTACCAGGGTGTTCAATGGTCAGGTGAGCACTTCAACGACCGCTGTCTTCGACGTCATCGACGAGGTCATCGCCCCGCTGGCCGCCGAGGTTCCGGAGCGTCCCTCGGTGATGGAGTTCTACGATCCGGAGCTCTCCGTGCCGCCGGTGCTGGCCGACGAGGAGCCGACCCCCGGGCTCACCCTTGCCGAGGAGGTGGAGCAGTACACCCGGTTCGTCAGCGGGATGACGGCGATCGGGCTCGCCCCGGGCGGTGAGGTCACGCCCGAGGCCGTCGGCCTGTATCGCGCGCTGCGCGGAGGGTTCATCCGCGGCGTCGTGACCGGCGTCTTCCCGTCGCGCGCGGAGCCGTGGGAGGTCCGGTTCTTCGGCGACGAGGACTACACCACGGTGCTGAACAAGCTCGGCAGGCGAGCGCGCCTGCGGTCCGGTTTCCTCAGCGCGCTCCCGGGATGGGTGTTCGACGGGCTGCCCGATCATCCGCCGGGCGCCGGCGAGACAGTGCGCATCGAGACGGACGCGGGCGGGTTGATCCCGACGCGGGCCCGGGAGGCCGTCGAGGTGATCCGCGAGGGTGCTTCGCGGCCGCGTCACGGCACGGTCCTGGTCGATCTCGCGGTGCGGAACGCCATCCTCGCCGAGTATCCGCACGGCGCGTTCGGCCTGGTGGACAACGACCTCGGCCGCTACCAGTTCAGCGCGGCGATGAACAGCGCCGGCCGCTGGACGCTCACCTGGGGACCGGCCACCCGGTCGACGGCCGAACAGTGGATCGTGAAGGCGGTGCAGAACCATGCGTGAGCCGGCCACGGTGCGGGAACTGATGAAGCGTGCCGCCGAGCCGGTGCTGCGTGCCGTGCCGGAACGCCGGAGCGTGTACCTGGGCTACGACCCGGAGATCACCGACGACGAGATACGCCGCCTGTGCCCGTCCTACGACGAGCCGGCGGATCTCGTCACGCAGGCCGAGCGGTACGCGGCCAAGGCGGCGATGCTCGAAGAGGCCGGGCTGATGGAGAACGGCGAGATCCATCCCGCCGCGGTCCGGATGCACGGCGTGATGCTGCGGGGCTCGGTGCGCGGCGTCCTCACCGGGGTCTTCGCGTCCGCTCCCCGCTCGGTGCGGGTCGATTGCTACGGCGACGGGCAGCAGGCGGTCGTCTGGCGGATGCGGTCGGGGCGGCGGACCACGTTCAGCCTGAGCGATTTCGGTGAGCTGGGCGCCCGCGTCTTCGGCGGGCTCCCGCACGTTCCCGCCGGTGACACCGCCCCGATGCGCATCCGTATCGACGAACACGGCGTGCCGCTGCCCGGTCAGGAGGAAGAGGTCGGCCTGGTCGTCGAGACGCTCAGCCGTCCGCGGACCGGGACGGCGATCCTCGACCTGGTCGCCTTCGGCGGGCTGAACGCCGAGTACCCGGACTACGGATTCGTCATCGTCGACAACGATTCAGGGAGGTTCGTTTTGTACGCCGCCCCTTCCGAAGGGTGGCTGATGTTCGGTGGAATGGACCGCCGGGCATTGGCGGGCTGGCTGCACGAGGCGGTGGACTTGAGCCGGACGTAGCCGCCTCTTGCGAACGAGGGAGGGCGGGCGATGGATCTGGACCGGCCGGCGGCCGACGCGTGGTTCCGGCGTCGAGGGCTGCCGATGGTCATCCACCGGAGAAGACGCGGCGCCGGCATGGTGCGCCGCTCGACGCCCGGGCTGGTGTTCCTGTGCCTGCTCGACCTGTTGCTCGCGGGGCTGCTGAAGCTGCTCGACGTCCCGCCGGACGTGCTCGAAGCCCGGATGCGCGGCAACGGCCTCGCCTACGTCCTCGGCGTGCTGGCGCTGACGTTCGCCGTGGTCGTGGTGCCGGTGGTCGCCGGCCGCCTGATGGCGAAGCTGCTCCGGGTGCTGAGTCGCGCCCGAGTCCGGCTGGCCGTCATGGTGGCGACGGTCGGGTTCTGGGTGCTGGTGCTGCCGCTGGGTGAACGCCTCACTGGGCTGGTGGCGTGGGAAGACCCGCTGTGGGTCGCCGTGCTCACCAACATCGCCGCGCTGGCCGTGCTGATGCTGCTGGTGCGGATCGGCGTCGGTTCGATCCTGACCTGGGCGGCGCGCAGCGCGGTCGCCCAGGTCAGGGCCATCGGCACGCTGGCGTCCCGGGCGCTGCCGCTGCTCCTGCTGGTGGTGATGTTCAGCTTCTTCACCGCCGAGCTGTGGCAGGCCGTGGAACGGCTGAGCCCGGGACGGTTGTGGCTGGTGGTCGGCTTCCTCGTCCTGATCGGCGCGGTGTTCCTGGCCTCGATGCTGTCCGACGAGATCAAGGAGCTGAAGTCCTGGACCGTGGAGCCCGGTGCGCCCGTCCTGCGCGGTACGCCCTTCGCCGACGATGACACCCCGCTGCCGGCGCGGCGTGCCCTGTCGAGGGTGGAGCGGTTCAACATCGCCCTGGTGCTGTTCCTCGCCCAGGCGGTGCAGATCGTGGCGTTCGGGGTGCTGGTGTTCGCCTTCTTCGTCGTGTTCGGCGTGCTGATCCTCCGGCCGGAGGTGGTGACGGTGTTCGCCGGCCGTGAATCGGCGCCCGGAACCCTGCTGGGTGTCCCTCTTCCGGTGAGTTCCGCGCTCATCAACGTCTCCGTTTTCCTCGCGGTCTTCTCCGGTCTGTATTTCGCCGCATCGACGGCGACGGATGCCCGGTACCGGCGTTCTTTCTTCGAACCTTTGCTGGAGGATGTGAAGATCAGCCTTGCCGCGCGTGACATTTATCTGGCCCATTGGGCGGATGTGCGCCGGGCCGAGGTGGTTACCCTGGAAGCAGAGGACATTCCGTAGTGAGGTGGTCACCATGAGCGGGAAGGGCGATACACCCTTCTTCGATGCCCCCGACTTCGTGAAAGGCGATGGCACTCAGGCAGATCCTCCGGGCGACACGTTCGCCGACCCGGTATCCGGGCTGGTCACGACCAGTACGGCCGCGCAGCCGGACGCTTCGTCGGTGGCGGAAGAAAATCATCTGCCGATCCCCGGGCCGGTGCAGCACGACCCCGAAGTCGTGAGCCGGATGGTCGACGCGGCGATGATGGCGGAAGAGCAACCCGCCCGGACGCCGGACACGGCGCAGTCCGCCCTTCTTCCGTCCGCCGGGATCATCAGCACGGTCGGTGAGCAAGGCGCTACGCCGATCGGGATCCTTCCCCAGCAACGCACCTGGCCGTCGAGGCCCCCGCAGCTGCTTCGCCAGCCTCGCCGCGCGAGGCAGGAAGAGCCGGTCGACGTCGACGAAGAGACCGAGGTCGAAGTTCGGCGGGCCAAGCGTTCGATGCAGCTTCCGCGGCTCGCCAAGCCGTCGTCCAACACCACCGGTGTGATGATCGCGATCGCCCTCATGATCGTCTTCGCGGTCCTCGCCATCCAGCTGCTGGCCAGCCTGTTCAACAGCATCGCGGGCATCTTCGGGTAACCCGTCCGGCGGTAGCGCCGGACGGGCCCGTCCGTGCCGACGTCACCCATCGGGCTACCCTGGCTCTACGGTCGGGGGACTCGGCGTACACGCGGGTCGCGCCCGGCGCCGCGTGACTAGTGGGGTGGGCGTATCAGCGAGGGCGTGCAATCGGTGCCCGAAGCGGGCACGGGTGGTTCGACGGGCCGTGACACTTCCACCATCCACCGCGTGCGGCGGGTGCTGGCGATCAAGCCGTTCCGGCGACTCTGGGGTGTCACCTATCTGTGCAGTGTCGCGGACTGGCTGAACCTGCTGACACTGACCGGCCTGGTCACCAAGCTGACCGACAACTACGCCGCGCAGAACTTCGCGTTCGTCGGTGTCGTGCTGACGTCGCTGCTGCCCGGCCTGCTGTTCGCCCCGCTCGGCGGGCTGCTGGCCGACCGGTTCGACCGCCGCAAGGTGATGGTGCTCTGCGACCTCGGCCGGTGCGGGTTCCTGCTGTCGATCGCGTTCGTCGGCACTCCGTGGTGGGTGTTCGTCGGCAACTTCCTGGTCGGCTGCTGCTCGATGATGTGGATCCCGTCGAAGGACGCGGCGGTGCCGAACCTGCTGCGCCGTCCGGACCAGGTCGAGACGGCCAACCAGCTCGGCATGGTGATGACCTACGGCCTCGCGGTGATCACCGCGGCCGGGGCGAACGCCGTGCTCACCGGTAGTAACACCACGTTCCACTTCTTCGACGGCGACGCCCAGCTCGGCATCGCGAAGGTGGCCGTCGTCATCACCGGCATGCTGTACCTGGCCAGCGCCATCGTGATCGCCACCCGGATCCCCGAACTTTCGCTGCGCAACGTCCACGCGGTCGAGAAACCCAAGGTCAAGCCCGCCGACGAGGAGAAGTTCGGCTTCCGCCAGATGATCTCCGACGGCGCCCGTTTCGTGCGGACGACGCCGCTGGTACGCGGGCTGATGATCGGTGCTTTCGGTGCGTTCGCCGCCGGTGGCGCGGTCATCGGTTCGGCCAAGCCGTACTCGTCCAGCCTCCTCGCCGGTGACGCGGCGTTCAACCTCCTCGTGCTCGCCGTCTTCCTCGGGCTCGCCACCGGGATGGCCGTGGCGCCGAAGCTCGCCCGCCGTCTCGCGCACGACCGGCTGTTCGGCATCTCGATCGTCGCCGCGGGTCTCTGTCTCATCGTCGTCGCGCTGTCGCCGCACCTCGCCGTTTCGCTGGTCGCCGTCGCGGCCGTCGGGGTCTGGGCCGGGACGGCGTTCCTGACCGGTGTCACGATCATCGGCTCGCGGATCGAGGACTCCATCCGCGGCCGGATCAACGCGATCTACCAGTCGCTGATGAAGATCGTGCTGTTCGGCTCGACCGTGCTGGTGCCGGTGCTGATCAGCCTGGTGCAGTCACGCAAGATCGACGTCTGGGGCGGCCAGATCACGATCGACGGCACGCGGCCGGTGATGATCGGCGGCGGTGTCCTCGCGTTGCTCGCCGGGATCTTCGCCTACCGGCAGATGGACGACAGGCGCGCCGAGCCGATCCTCGCCGATCTCCGCAACGCGCTTCGCCGGAGCCCGCGTCGCGTCAACGGGCTGCTGATCGCGCTCGAAGGCACGCGGGCGGTCAACACCGAGACCCAGGCCGCGCGGCTGGCCGAATGGCTGCGCGCGGGTACGCGTCCCGTCGTCCTGGCGGCCGACCCGGCCCTGGACGACCAGCGGCTCGCGAAGCTCCTCTCCGGTGCTTCGCTGTCCGGCGCGCGGGCGCAGGCGCTCGCCGCCGCCGCGGTCCGCGCCGACATCGTCGAACGGGACATCCAGCCCGCGCTCGACGCCGGTTCGGTCGTGGTGATGGAACGGTTCGTGGATTCGCCGCTGGCGCATCTGTCCGCGGTCGCCGGACTGGACAGCCAGGAACTCGAAGGGCTCGCCGACTGGGCGACCGGCAGGTTGCGGCCCGACATCACCGTCCTGCTCGACGCCGATCCCGGCACGGTGATGGTGAAGTCGGAGTCGCTGGACGCGCAGTGGCGGGTGCAGCATCTGCTCACGGAGATGGCCGCCGCCGATCCGGACCGGTATGTCGTGGTGGACGCGGACGGCACCGAGGACGAGGTGAGCGACCGGATCCGGACCGCGATCCGCGCGGTGCTCGTCGGCAGGCTCGCCGGGCTCGCCCCGGCGGAGGAAAAGGTCGAGGTGAGATGACTGAAGCCCCTGTGCTGATCGGTGTCTGGAAGCAGCTCGTCGGCCAGGAGCCAGCCGCGCGCACGCTTTCCTCGGCGTCGACGGCGGCCACGCGGATCATCGAGAACCAGCCCGTCGCGCCCGGTGCGATGACCCACGCGTGGCTGGTCACCGGCCCGCCCGGATCGGGGCGTTCGACCGCCGCGAGGGTGTTCGCGGCGGCGTTGCAGTGCAGCACCGGCACCGGTTGCGGGGAATGTCCCGGCTGTCGCACCGTGCTCGCCGGTACCCACGCCGACGTCAAGCTCGTCGTGCCTGAGGGTCTTTCGATCTCGGTCGCCGAAATGCGTTCGCTAGTCCAGGCCGCCGCCCGCCGTCCGACCAACGGGAAGTGGCAGGTGGTGGTCATCGAGGACGCCGACAGGCTGACCGAAGGCGCGTCGAACGCGTTGCTGAAGGCCGTCGAGGAGCCGCCGGATCGCACGGTGTTCCTGCTGTGCGCGCCGTCCGATCACCCGGACGACGTCTCGGTGACGATCCGCTCGCGGTGCCGTCTGGTCACCCTGCGGACGCCGCCGCCCGAAGCGATCGCGCAGGTGCTGGTGGAACGCGACGGTGTCGACCCCGAGCGCGCGCGGTGGGCCGCGTCCGTCTCCAGTGGACACGTCGGCCGCGCGCGGCGGCTCGCCACCGACGAGGCGGCCCGGCAGCGGCGGGCGACGGTGCTGCGGATCCCGCTCGGCCTGCGCCGTCCGTCCGATGTGTTCACCTGCGCCGATCAGCTGATCAGCGCGGCCGAGGCCGACGCGGGCGAGGAGAGCAAGGTCCGCGACGAGGCCGAGCGTTCCGAACTCCGTACCGCGATGGGCGGTGACGGCATCGGAAAGGGCGTCGCCGGGGCGAAACGGGCCGCCGAAGCCGCGGTGAAGCAACTCGAGAAGCGCCAGAAGTCGCGGGCGACCCGGACGCAGCGGGACACCCTCGATCTCGCGCTGGTGGACCTCGCCGCGTTCTACCGGGACGTGCTCGTGACCGCGAGCGGCGCGAAGGCGACGCTGAACCACCCCGACCACGCCGCGGAAATCGCGCAGGCCGCCTCCGCCTGGGCGCCGGACTCGATCCTGCGCCGGCTCGAAGCCGTCCTGGAATGCCGCGACGCCATCGACCTGAACGTGAAGCCGCGAATCGCCGTCGAAGCCATGGTCACCACGCTGCGCCAAGGCTGACGCGCCTACCCCAGCCCCCGCCCGTCCCAGGGGGGCGTCCCCGAGTCCAGTCTACCGGGGGTGGGGCGGGGAAAGTGCTGGTAGCGCGAGTTGTCCACAGTGAGAGCGGGTTGTGGATAAGTGCTGTGGGTAAGTGAAGGGGATTCGGGTCATCGCGGTGTTTCTGGGCCGGGCGGGGCAGGTGCGGAGGGTCCGCTCAGCGGCGCCGGTGGAGGGCGGCGACCGCGCTCGGGAACGTCGTGAGGGGTCCCCATAGGGCAAAATTCGTCCTATGGGGACCCCTCACGACACGAGCATCAGCGAAAGCCGGTACGAACGGGCCTCCCACGCGGGGACAAGGCGTGAAAGGACCGTTCATCACCCTCCTCGCCCCGTCTAGTCCCGCGGTCGCGGCGAAGGCTTGAAGCCGGGCGAGTCCTTCGAGACCGGAACCGGAACAAGCCGACGGCGTCCCGGCATCGCGGCCACCAGGACCACACCGATCAGCAGCATCGCCGTACCCGTCCAGAACATCGGCACGGTGTCGTACGCGGCGTTGGTGTAGGCCAGGTTCTTGACCGGGCCCTTCGGCGCCGCGCCACCGTTGTTGCCCGCGGGCGGCGGAGTGACCGTGCCGCACTCCACCCCGCCCGACGGCGCGTACGCCCGGGCGATCTGCTCACCGAGCGAGATCTGGGCCAGCGACGAAGGCAGCTTCTTCGCGGCGTCCGGCGGCAGCGCCTTCTGCAGCGCGGTGGTGGGCAGGATCTGCAGGTCCAGCAGCCGCGCCGAGGCGCCCATCTGGAAGCCCTTGAACGGCGACGTCATGTCGCTCGACTTCTGGTTCAGCCCGGCGATCGACAGCTTCAGCACGCCGAGGTCGAGGGTGAGCCCGTTCCCGGCTTCACCGCCCGGAAGCTGTTTCGTGGCACCGTTCAGCATCTCGGCGAGCCCGCCGATGACCGGCACGTTCTTCAGCTGCTCGAAGCCCGGGACCTGCTTGAGCGACGGCAGCGGGATCCCGATCGGGATGTCCTTCGTCGGGTTGTTCGCGTCGAGGGTGTAGAGCACCTTGTCGCCGCGGAGAATCTGCAGCACCGGAGCGGTGTACTCGACCTTCGACGTCTTCTTGTCGCCGGTCGAGGTGACCCGCAGCGTCGGCTGGCTGGCGACCTTGATCGTCAGACCGAGCGGCGTGCCCTTCAGCAGTTCGATGCTGGCCGCCTGCAGGGTCGACGTCGATTCGACGGCCTTGTTCTTCGAGCCGGGGATGTCGACCAGCCGCACGATCGAACGCGACGACAGCGTGTTCGGCAGGCTCAGCACCGCGCCCTTGCCGTCGCTGCCCGCGCTGGTCCCCGACAGCAGCCCGCCGAGGTTCGCCAGCGGGCCGGGCAGTCCGGCGAGCCCGGCCTTGAGCTGGTCGCTCGCCGCGGTGAGCTGTTCGGCGCCAGGGATGTTCGGGATCGTCGGCAGCAGCGCGAGGTTCGCGATCGACGTGCTCGAGTCGGCGATCGTGCCGACGCACGGCCCGAGCGTCGGGCTCCAGCGCGCGTGCGCCTCACCGTTGAGCAGGCCGAGGTTGAACAGCGGGTTCTTCGGCGCGTTGAGGCCGCCGCTGATCGGCTTCGGGTTGTCCGGCAACGCCGTCTGCACGAGGCTGCCCGGCGTCTGCGGCGCGTTGCCCACGGCCGACAGGCCGAACGGCGACGACTGCGCGATCGACTTCTCGTAGTTCAGGTAGGCCTCGGAGTTGGCCTGCGCGCTGGAAAGTCCCATCCCCGCTTCGAGCGCGGACTGTTTCGGCAGCATCTCGCCGGCGCCGGGCAGGATGGCGCTCGTCGGCACCGCGTTCGGCAGCAGCCGCAGCACGCCGAGGGCCGCCCCCGCGTCACCGACCGCCCTGCCCAGCGGCTGCGGTCCGATCGGCGCCGACATCGGCGGCTGACCCGGATTCGCCGGATCGGGGATCGGCGTCGTGGGCATCGTCTGGGCGGTCGCCGGAGCCGCGGTCAGCAGAAGCAGGGCCGCGGCGGCCGGAAGCGCCAGCACACGGGGCAGTCGTTGCCGCATGAACAGGTCCTCCAGTGGGGATGGGCCGATCTTGGGGGACTGAGACCGGCGTCATAGGACCCTAACGACGGTGGCCCTGGAAGGTGACGTTCAAGCCTCCGCTACACTTGACCCCGTCATCGGGTGCGAGCCCGATGTCCGCCGCCTTAGCTCAGTCGGCCAGAGCGATTCACTCGTAATGAATAGGTCAGGGGTTCGATTCCCCTAGGCGGCTCCGCAGGTCAGGGCCCCATTCGGATACTCCGGATGGGGCCCTGACCTTTGCTCGGGGTGACCGGGCGGTCAGCGCGTGGTCCCGCTCAAGTTCACCCGATCCGGGGTAGGGCGGGCGCGTCCGATCAGCCTTCGCTCAAATGACGCTGGGACAAACCAGTTCACCTTCCGTTCACCTCGACCGGCGGTTCAAGTCAGGTCTCCGGTCCACCGTGTTCTCGACGGACCGAGCCGAGGGGATGACCATGCTGGAGAGCATCAGCCTGATGAGTCTTCTTGTCGCCCTCGTCTTGGCGGTGGGGCGCACGCTGCCTTTGGTGGTTGCGCTTCGGGGAACCCGGCCCACCGAGCGGGCGGAGATCATCCGCGCCCTCAATCCTGGCCGACGGGAGATGTCCTCGGCGCCCGCGCCGCACACTTCTGATCGCGACGACGGTTCGCCCGAGCCCTGAGGTGCATAGCGCCTCTGAACCTAACGTCAGGGCGCACGGTGACGTCACCCCTTGAGGAACATCCGCGACAGCGACGTGCCGACACCGGTGAGGTGCTCGACGAGGGTGTCCGCGTCCGCGTCGAGCAGGCCGGAGCGCCACGCGAGCATGATCTCCACGAAGCCGCCGATGCCCAGCAGGACGTTGACCCGGAACTCCAGTCCGTCCACGTCCGGCTTCAGATGCGGCCGGGCCAGTTCGATCAGCAGCCCGGTGGTCTCCTGGACGGTCTGCCGCCGCAGTTGCTCGAGGACGGCGCTGCCCGCGTGGTCGCCGAACAGGATTTGCGCGCGGGCGGGTTCTTCCTGCACGTGGTGCACGACGACGTCGAGGGCGGCGCGGAGCTGTTCCAGGGCGGGCTTGTCGATGTGTGCGGCGACCGCGTCGAGGACCATCCGCAGGGTTTCGTCGCGGACCTGTTCCCAGGCGACGGCGAGGAGTTCGTCGCGGTTGGTGAAGCTCTCGTAGAAGTACCTGTCGGTCAGGTTCGCCCGCGCGCACACACCCCGCATCGTGACCGCCGCCCAGCCCTGCTCCTGCCAGATGTCCAAGGCGGCGCCGAGCAGGGCGAGCCGTCGTTCGGCGCGGCGCTCGTCGGCGGTTTTGCCGCTGTAGCGGCGGGACGCGGTCATCCCTCCATCTTGACAGCAGGTGCCCTCAGATTCATTCTGAGGGCATGCGACCGCAGAATGGCCTGCGACCCGGTTTGGCCGCCACGCTGACGTCCGCCTTCGTGAGGCCGATCGCCAACGCGATCCCCGCCAACCGGGCCGGAGTTGCCTTCTCCCGTGCCTTCATCGCGAGCAGCCTGTGGTTGGCTTCGCCGCCGCTGAAGGGAAGCCGCATCGAACCAGGCGTCCGCGGCGAGTGGGTCCGCGCGCCCGAGGTGGCCGAAGGCAACGCCGTGGTCCTCTACATCCACGGCAGCGGGTACGCGCTCTGTTCCGCTCGCACGCATCGCGGGCTGACCACGCGGGTCTCCGCCGGCACCGGGTTGCCGGTGTTCGCCTGCGAGTACCGGCTCGCGCCCCGGCACCGGTTCCCGAACGCCGCCGACGACGTCCGCGCGGCCTACGACAGGCTCGTCGGCCAGGGATACCGGCGGATTCTCGTGGCAGGCGACTCCGCGGGCGGGCATCTCGCGGTCGACCTCGCCGCGCAGCTCATCCGGGAGCGCAAGGCGCCACCAGCCGCGCTCGCCCTCTTCTCGCCGTTGTTCGACGTGACCTTCGGGCTCGCGGCGGAACGGGAGCGTATGCGGCGCGATCCGATGATCTCCGCCGCCGCAGCCGCGCGGTTGGTCGGTCTGTACACAGTGGACGCCGATCTCGCGTCGACGCGGCTTCGGTTCGCCTTCGACGACATCAAGGGATTCCCGCCGACGCTCATCCAGGCGGGCGGCCTCGAAATGCTCGCCGCGGACGCCATCGAACTGGCCAGGGCACTGCGCCGCGCGGGGGCGGACTGCGAACTCGACATCGTCCCCGGCCAGATGCACGTCTTCCAGGCATTGACCCGCTTCATCCCTGAAGCGGCACCGGCGATGGAGCGGGCTTGCCGGTTCCTCACCGGCAACCTTCCGGCGATCGTGAGGGCGGCATGACGAAACGGACCCACGGAGCGCATGCCGTCGTCACCGGCGCGGGCAGCGGGATCGGCCGGGCGATCGCGGCCGAACTCGTCCGGCGCGGCAGCCGGGTCGTCTGCGCCGACATCGACCTCGAAGCAGCCGAAGAAACCGTGAGGATGCTCAAGGAAAAGGGCGAAGCGGTCGCCGTCGCCTGTGACGTGTCCCTTGTGGACGACGTCGCCGAACTCGCGAGCCAGGCGCGTTCCTGGCTCGGACGCGAGCCGGACCTCGTCGTCAACAACGCCGGGATCGGCGCGGGCGGAACCCTGGTGGGAGAGAGCCCGCTGGCCGACTGGCAACGGACTCTCGGGGTGAACCTCTGGGGCGTGATCCACGGCTGCCACACCTTCGTGCCCGCCATGCGGACGGCGAAGGCGGGCGGCGTCATCAACGTCGCCTCGGCGGCCGGGTTCACGGCCGCGCCGAGGATGGCCGCGTACAACGTGAGCAAGGCCGGGGTCGTCAGTCTTTCCGAAACCTTGGCCGCCGAGTTGTCCGGCACCGGCGTCGCGGTGACTGTACTGTGCCCGACCTTCGTGCGTACCAACATCTTCGGCGGCGAACTCATCGACGCCGGAGCACGCGGCCTCGCGCAGCGGGTCTCCGATGTCGTCGGGTTCTCGCCGGAGCGCGTCGCCCGGATGACGCTCGACGCCCACGATCGCGGGCGCCTGTACGTGGTGCCGCAACCCGACGCCCAGCTTTTGTGGCATGCCAAGCGGTTCGTGCCGGTTCCGTATACGCGGATCGCCGGTCTGCTCGGCCGGTTCCTGCCCGCTGAAAAGGAGAAGTGATGGCCTACGACTTCGCCGCGATGCTCCAGACCATCAAGGACAAGCAGTGGTCGCTGGCCGACATCGACTGGGACGCGCCCGGCGCCGAGACGATGACCGACGAACTGCGCGCCAAGATGCGGCCGTTCATGGCCGATCTCGTGTGGATCGAACACGTCGGAGCACGCGGCTTCGCGTCGCTGGCCAAGAAGGCGCCGACGCCGGTGATCCAGGAGATCTACCGGTACTTCCACGCGGAGGAACAGAAACACGCCAACGCCGAGCTGGCCCTGATGAAGCGCTGGGGCATGCTCGACGAGAACGGTTCGATGCCCGAGCCGAACATCAACGTCAAGCTGGCTATCAAGGTCCTCGACGACTACGGCGACTCGCTGCCGTTGACCGCGCTGGCCACGCTCATCCCGCTGCTGGAATGCGCGCTGGACGGGGCACTGGTGAAGTTCCTGCTCGAAGAGGTCTCCGATCCGGTGTGCCATCAGGTGTTCCGGCATATCAACTCCGACGAGTCGCGGCACATCACCGCCGATTTCGAGGTGCTGGAACTGATCGGAGCCGGCTCGACGACCAAGATCGTCACCGAATCCGTCGGCTCGCTCAAACCGCAGATCGTGCTGGGCCTGATCGTGGTGTTCGTCCCGCTGATCCACAAGATGCGGGACAACATCGTCGCGATGGGCCTGCCGGAGAAAAAGCTGTACAACGCCGTGAAGCGGTTCTCCGCGATCGGCGGCCGCGGCGAGTTCACCAAGCGCATCCCGGCGTATCACGTGCTCAAGGCGCAGGCGGCGATGATCGTCGACCGCTCGCACGTCTACCACCGGCTGCTGGCCGACCCGATGGTGAAGGTGACCCGCCTGATCCCCGCGCGGCTGCTGGGCAAACCGCAGTCGTGGACCGAGGAGATCACCCACGAACCGGTCGCGTCATGATGCTCGGCGAGTTCCGGGGCGAGGTGCTGCGCGGCACCGAATGGTTCGGGCACGACTTCGCGGGGCAGCGGGTGGCCGTCGTCGCACCTGGCCGTGAGGCCGCGCAGATCGTGCCCGAGGTGGCGGCCACGGCGCTTTCGGTGAAGGTGTTCCAGGAAGAACCGGACTGGGTGGTGCCGATGCCGGTTCCCGGGCCGACCGTCGTCGGGATCGCCGTCGCCCGCGTTTTCCTGCGCTGGCAGGTGAAAGACCCCTGGCTCCGCAGGCTGCTGACGCCCGACCGCCGCTTTGGCTCGCGGAAGACCGCGCCGGGCCTCGGCTATTACGGCGCGCTCGCACGGCCCGGTTGCAAGCTCATCACCTGGCCGGTCTACGCCTTCGCGCCCCACGGTGTCCGCACCGCCGAGGGCATCGAGCACCAGGCGGACGTCGTCGTACTCGGCGCGAGTTCGCTGTTCGCCAAGGAAGGACTTCCCGCATGACCACGCCCGACCACGAGATCGCGATCATCGGCGGCGGTTTCTCCGGCATCGGCGCCGCGATCCTGCTGGAAAAGGCGGGTTTCGGCGACTTCCTGATGCTGGAGGAGGGTGACGGCGTCGGCGGCGCCTGGCACTGGAACACCTATCCCGGCGTCGCCGTCGACATCCCGTCGTTCAGCTACCAGTTCTCGTTCGAGCAGATCTCCGGCTGGTCGCGGGTCTACGCGCCGGGCCGCGAACTGAAGGCCTACGCCGACTACTGCGTCGACAAGTACGACATCCGCCGCCGCACCCGGCTCGGCTCCAAGGTCGTCGGAGCCACTTTCGACGACGAAACGCATTTGTGGCGCCTCGAAACCGCCGACGGCTGGTCGATGACGGCGCGGTTCGTCGTCGGCGCCACCGGTGTGCTCACCCAGCCGAAACCGCCGGACATCGACGGCCTCGCCGACTTCCGCGGCACCGTCATGCACACCGCCCGCTGGGACCATGGCGTCGATCTGCGCGGCAAACGCGTCGCCGTCGTCGGGACCGGGGCCTCGGCCGTGCAGGTCATCCCGTCCATCGCGCCGGAAGCCGGGCATCTGACGGTGTTCCAGCGGACGCCGATCTGGTGCCTGCCCAAACCCGACGCCGCCCTTCCCCGGCCGGCACGGCTGGCGCTGCGAAGGCTGCCGGGCGCGAAACTGGTGTCCCGGCTGGCCAGCCAGGCGCTGGTCGAACTGACCTTCCCGCTGGCCGCGCATTTCCATAACCTCCTGCCGACCGCGGGGGCCGGTGAGCGGATCGGGCTCGCGCATCTGCGCCGTGCGGTGAAGGACCCGGTGACCCGCGAGAAGCTCACGCCGCGATACGCCTTGGGCTGCAAGCGCCCGAGCTTCTCCAACGACTACCTGCAGACGTTCAACCGCGACGATGTCACGCTGGAGACCACGAGCATCGACGCGATCACCGAACACGGCGTGCGCACCGTCGACGGCACCGAACACACTGTCGATGTCCTCGTGCTGGCGACCGGGTTCAAGGTGTTCGAGAAGGGCAACATGCCCGCCTTCACCGTGCGCGGAACGGGCGGTGCCGACCTGGAGAAGTTCTGGGAGGAGAACCGGTTCCAGGCCTATCAGGGCGTCAGCGTCCCCGGTTTCCCGAACTTCTTCACCATTCTCGGGCCCTACGGCTACAACGGTTCCTCGTACTTCAACCTGATCGAGACGCAGACCGCGCATATCGTCCGGTGCCTGCGCAACGCGCGCAAGACCGGCGCGACGCGGGTGGAGGTCACGGCCGAGGCCAACGACCGGTACTTCCGGACCATGCTGGGCCGCCGCGAACACCAGGTGTTCTTCCAGGACAGCTGCTCGCTGGCCAACAGCTACTACTTCGACGCGAACGGGGACGTGCCGTTCCGCGCGTCACCGACACTGGAAACGATGGTGACGAGCCGGTTCTTCGACCTCGACGACTACGCCTTCGCGGACGGCCGGTGAACACTGGCTGAAGTCCGCCGTCCCTGGCCGGGCTGAGCCTTAGGTTCGATTTCCCGAACCTGGAGGCTGGTCTTGGAAGGCTTTCCCTGGGACGTCCTGCTCGCGGTGGTCGGGATCGCGGTCCCGGCCGTCGCGTTCCTGTGGGAGTTCGTGCTCGTCGGCCGCAAACGGCTCGGCTACCGGGTGCAGATGGACACCCCGACGGGATCCGAACGCGGGTTCGCGCCGACCGCCGACGCACTCGCGCAGCTGCAGCACGAGAACGGCGAGCGGCTCGTCGACCCGTCGTTCGTGCTGCTGCGTATCGAGAACAGCGGCACCACCGACATCGACACCGACGACTACGCGGTCAACGAGAACGACCGCGTCGGCGTCCGCGTGAAGTTCCCCGGCCGCACCGTGGCCGGGATGGTGGTGACCGAACTCAGCTCGCCGCATCTGCACGAATGTTTCGGCGACGACTCCGGCTTCGGCGCGCGCGACGAGAATCCCGAGCGGCCGGTCGGGGTGATCGACCTGCCGAGGGTGCCGCTGAACCGCGGCGCGCACTACAAGATCCTCGCCGTACTCGACCGGATCCCGAACGGCTCGACCGAAGACTTCGCCGATCCTCAGGTCGTCGGGGAGATCAAGGGCGGCAGCCTCCGCGAGACCAAGAGCCGCACCGGGCCGACCGGTTCGGTGATGGCGCTGATCCTCTTCCTCGTGGTGCTCAGCATCTTCCAGCTGACCCGCTCGCTGGTCTTCGACGAGAAGCCGCCTCCACTGGATTGCGCGTCCGGGAAGCTCACGATCACCGGATCGACGGCGTTCACGCCGGTGCTGAAGGAGACGACGGCCTCGTACGCGAAGACGTGCCCGGGCACTTCGTTCGCCTTCGACACCCGGGGGAGCGCGGAGGGGCTCGGCAGCCTGAACCAGGCCGGGAACGACGGCGTGCTGGCGTTCTCCGACGGCGCCAAGGGCGAGGGCTTCCCGCAGCTGCTGCCGCGTCCGGTCGCGTTCTCGCTGTTCACGCTCGTGGTCAACAAGGAGGCGGGCGTCCAGGACCTGTCGCTCGCGCAGATCCGCGACCTCTACGACGGCAAGATCGCGAACTGGAAGGACATCGGCGGCAAGGACCAGCCCGTCCGGCTCGTCGACCGGCATTCCGACTCGGGCACGCGGCGGACGTTCGAGGTCCGGCTACTGGCGGGCAAGCGGGAGCCGGGTGACAACTCCGACGACTGCCTCAAACAGGCGCCGGGCGCCCAGCCGGGGGTGGTGCGCTGCGCGAGGCCGTCCACGAACGACGTCCTCGACGCGGTGGCGCGGGTCCCCGGCGCGCTCGGCTACAGCGAACTGGGGGCGGCGACGAAACGCGAAGAGGTCCTGCCGGTCCGGATCGACGGCCACCAGGCGACCCTGGAAGGCGCGATCCACGCGGCGTACCCGTTCTGGGAGACCGAGTACGCCTACACGTTCGGGGAACCGAAGGCCGACTCGCTCGTCGCGAGCTTCCTGCGGTACCTGACCAACCAGGTCGGGAAGGACATCGTGCGGTCGCACGGGCACCGGCCGTGTGCGGAGCTGGCGAATCCGGTCCTCTGCCGTCCAGGCGCGTGAAGGCCGCGGGAGGTGGTGGGTCGGGTCGGTCGTGAGTGGCGATTCGGGTCAGAACCCGAATCGCCACTCACGACCACCTGTACCGAGGTCAGGCAGGCGGCTTCAGGGTGACGACGGTGGCGCTGGTCTCGCCGCGCGGCGTCCGGTACTTGATCTCGTCGCCCTCCTTGGCGCCCACGAGCGCGAGGCCGAGCGGGCTGTCCGAGGTGACCGTCGAGGCGTCGGCGTCCTCGCCGGGGATGGTGACGATGTGGAGTTCGTCCTCGTCGCCGTCGGAGAACCGGAGGGTGACGGTGGTGCCGTCGGGGAGCAGGCCCTTGCTGTTGCGCCCGCCGTGCTCGAGTTTCGCGGCGACGTCGGCGATGCGCCGGTCGAGGTAGGCCGCGGCTTCCGCGCGGTCCAGCACCTCCGCCTGGTCGGCCGCGTCGCCGGTTCGTTCCTGTTCGCCGACGAGCGGCGCCATCGCGTCGCGCTGCGCACGCAGATCGGCGAGTTCCTTCTCCAGCTGCCGGCGCGCGGCCGGACTGAACCCGTTGTCCCCTGAGGTCACCATGCCGGGCATTGTCCGCTACGGATCGGCTGCGAGCCACCTAGATTTTTCACCCGCTGTGATCGGCCGGGACGCACGGCCTAAACTTCAGGGCCACTGTCCTGAAGAATTCGTGTAAGGAACCCCGTGACCGTCGTACCGGGCCGCAGCGAGCGGCTTTCCCCCAACCAGCTGCAGAAACAGGAGCAGATCGTCGAAGCGGCGCGCGTCGTGCTGGCCAGGGACGGGCTCGCGGGGTGCACGGTGCGGGCGATCGCGGAGGCCGGGCCACTCACGAAAAGTGCGATTCATTACTACTTCGCGGACATCGACGTCCTGATCGACCGGGCCATGGCGGCGCATATCACAACGTTCGCGGCCGATTTGCGCAAAATCGCGGCGAACCACGATCACCCGGATGAGCGGCTCTTCGCGGCGCTCGAAGCGTTCCTCGCCGAGTTCTCCGGCCGCCCGAACGCGGCCTTCCTCTGGTTCGAGTACTGGATCGCCGCGGGCCGCGCGCAGCATCCGCAGGCCATCGACGTCATGCTGACGTCGATCACCGAACTGCTCGCGGAACTCCTCGCCCCGTTGGACGTCGAGGACCCGCGGGCGCGGGCGAGGGCTCTGCTGTCCTATCTCCTCGGCGCGATCGTCCAGCAGCGTGTCCGGCGGCGGCCGTTCGCCGCACTGCGCGGCGACATCGAAGCGCTCTGTTTCGCGAACTACGGGTAGAAATACGCATTAGATCCGTACCGTTACGGATTGTTCGGTCTCCGCGCTCCGGCCATGGTGAGGTTCCCTTCCCTTGCCTGAGAGCTAGGAGACGACGATGCGCATAAGACGGTGCATGGCCGTGGCGATCGCGGCCGTCGCGGCGTTCACCATCCCGGTCGCCGCGAGTCCGGCGACCGCCGACCAGCGGGCCGAAGAAGCGCAGGTCCAGATCTACGAGGTCTTCGGGACCGGCACCTCGCAGCAGCGCACCCAGATCTCCCGGCTGGGCGTCGACGTCCTCGGCTCCGCCAACGGCACCACGACGTTCATCGGCGAGGAACGCGACGCGGCGAAGATCCGCTCGCTCGGCTTCCGCGTCGAGCAGCGCGGCGTCGTCGACCGCTCGCCCGAGGTGAGCACGAACGCGATCAACGACTTCCCGCCCGCCGACTCCGGCTTCCACAACTACACCGAGGTCACGACGGAACTGCGCAACGCCCAGACGAACTACGGTTCGATCGCGCGGCTGAGCAGCGTCGGCAACTCCTATCAGGGCCGCGCGCTGAACATGCTCAAGATCAGCGACAACGTCGGGACCGACGAGAACGAGCCCGAAGTCCTCTTCACCTGCAACCAGCACGCCCGCGAGCACCTCACCACCGAGATGTGCCTGCGGATCGTGAACCGGTTCACCCAGGGCTACGCCTCCGACCCCGCGATCAAGCGGTTCGTCGACAGCACCGAGATCTACGTGATCCCGAACGTCAACCCGGACGGCTCGGAGTACGACATCTCCGGCGGCAGCTACAAGTACTGGCGCAAGAACCGCCAGGGCAACGGCACCGACCCCAACCGCAACTGGGGTTACAACTGGGGCTGCTGCGGCGGTTCGTCGGGCTCGACGACCAGCGAGACCTATCGCGGCCCCTCGGCCTTCTCCGCGCCGGAGACGAAGGCGGTGTCGAACTTCGTGAACTCGCGCAAGATCGGCGGCGTCCAGCAGATCAAGGCGAGCATCGACTTCCACACCTATTCGGAACTCGTCCTGTGGCCGTTCGGCTTCACCTACAACGACACCGCCCCCGGGATGACCGCGGCCGAGGCGCAGCGTTTCCAGACGTTGGGCAGGCAGCTCGCGGCGACCAACGGCTACACGCCGCAGCAGTCGAGCGACCTGTACATCACGGACGGGACGATCGACGACTGGATGTGGGGCACGCACAAGATCCTGAGCTTCACCTTCGAGATGTACCCGCGGGGTTCGAGCCCCGGCTTCTACCCGCCCGACGAGGTGATCGTCCGGGAGACCACGCGTAACGACAAGGCCGTGGACCTCCTGCTGAACACCGCCATCGGCTGACGCTTCAGCGTTCCGTGAAGGCCTCCTTCCCCACGCTCAAGGTAGGGAAGGAGGCCTTCACGGACTTTCGCGCATAGGGTGCGGGGCATGCCGATGTTCGAATTCGAGGGGCACCGACCCCAGGTGGATCCCGAAGCGTGGATCGCCCCCACCGCCACCCTGATCGGCGACGTCGTCGTCGAGAAGGGCGCCTCCGTCTGGTACGGCGCCGTCCTGCGCGCCGACTTCGGGCGGATCCTCATCCGCGAGGGCGCCAACATCCAGGACAACTCGGTCATCCACGTCAATGGCGGCGTGACCGAGGTCGGCAAGAACGTCACCGTCGGGCATCAGTGCCTCGTGCACGACTGCACGATCGGCGAGCAGGCGCTGATCGGCAACGGCTCGACCGTGCTCGACAAGGCGCAGATCGGCGCGAAGGCGCTCGTCGCGGCCGGTGCCACGGTGACGCCCGGCATGATCATCCCGCCCGAGACCGTCGCCATGGGCAGCCCGGCGAAGAAGCACGTCCCGCTCGACGGCACCGCCCGCGGCTGGGTCGAGCACAACGCGGCGATCTACCAGGACCTGGCGCGCAGGCACGCGGAGAGCGTCAAGCAGATCGATTGACTCTCCAGTAACTGGAGACATTAGCTTCGGGCCTATGGCACCGAAGACCAAGAAGAAGACCCACCAAGCGACGCTCGAGCTGACCGCCGGCAACGCGCCGGTGGTCGACCTCGGCAAGATGCTCGGCCAGACCGGCGTGAACCTCGTCGAGGTCAAGAAGGCCTACGACGCGGCGACGGCGGCGCAGCGGGGCGACATCGTCCCGGTGGTCGTCTCGGTGTTCGAGGACCGCTCGTTCGAACTCCGCCTGAAGACCCCGCCGACGTCGTTCCTCATCAAGAAAGCACTGGGCGGCAAGGGATCCGGCCGTCCAGGACATGAGGTCGCCGGGAAGCTCACCCAGGACCAGTTGCGCGAGATCGCCGAGCGGAAGCTGCCGGACCTCAACACCGGCGACCTCGGCGCGGCCATGCGCACGATCGCGGGCACCGCCCGCTCGATGGGCGTCGCGATCGAAGAACCGTGACACGCAAGCACGTGATCGTCCCGCCTTTCCGCGACCTCGACCCGGAACTCGAGCTCGCGGAAAGGCTGCTGGCCCAAGGGAATCCGTGGCTCGACGGGGTGGTGGCGGCGCTGCCCGACGAACCCGCGGCCGCGGACCGGCTCAACCGGATCCTGGCGGGCACGGGGGCGGCGCCGCGCCTGCGCCGTGCCGGAAACGGTTGGCGCGTAGTGCATGTGACGTCGTGGCCGGGTTGCGGCGACCTGGTCGCGGGCGCTTCCGGGCTGGCCGGACTGGTCGCGTACGGCGGCTGGCGGCGGCTCAAACGCTGCGCCGTCTGCGCCCAGGCGTTCTGCGATCGGACGTCCGGGTGCAGCCGCCGTTGGTGCAGCGGGCATCGTCCGCACGCCGAGCCCGGCACGAGCGGAGTGCACTAGTCTGGTGCGCACCAGCGACTGGCGCCATTTGAGGTGGAGCACCACCGGGAAGCGACGACAAGGCCGGTACCGCGCGCCTGGGTCCGGCCGTCTCTGGCAGGAGTACGTCCGATGACACACCAGCCCGAACTTTCCGCGCTCGCCGCCGCCGACCCGCAGATCGCGGGGCTCGTCGAGGACGAGGCGAAACGCCAGCACGACAAGATCCGCCTGATCGCGTCCGAGAACTACGTCTCCCAGGCCGTACTGGAGGCGACGGGCACCGTCCTCACCAACAAGTACTCCGAGGGCTACGCCGGCAAGCGGTACTACGAGGGCCAGCAGCTCATCGACCAGGTCGAGAACCTCGCCATCGAGCGCGCGAAGGCCGTCTTCGGCGTCGACCACGCCAACGTCCAGCCGTACTCCGGCTCCCCGGCGAACCTCGCGGTGTACCTCGCCTTCGCGCAGCCGGGCGACACCGTCCTCGGCATGGCGCTGCCGGACGGCGGCCACCTCACGCACGGTTGGAGCGTGTCCGCGACAGGCAAGTGGTTCACCCCCGTCCGCTACGGCGTCCGCAAGGAGACCGGCCGTGTCGACCTCGACCAGGTCCGCGAACTCGCGCTGCAGCACCGGCCGAAGCTGATCTTCGCGGGCGGCACGGCGATCCCGCGAACCATCGACTTCCCGGCGTTCGCGGAGATCGCCCGCGAGGTCGACGCCGTCCTCGTCGCCGACATCGCGCATATCGCCGGGCTCGTCGCCGGTGGCGCGCATCCGTCGCCGGTCGGGCACGCGCAGGTCATCACCACGACCACGCACAAGACGCTCCGCGGCCCCCGCGGCGCGATGATCCTCTCCGACGCCGACCACGCGAAGGCCGTCGACAAGGCCGTGTTCCCGGGTCTGCAGGGCGGCCCGCACAACCACACGACCGCGGCGATCGCGGTGGCGCTCGGTGAGGCGCAGAAGCCTGAGTTCGCCGAGTACGCCCACGCGATCGTGGCCAACGCGAAGGCGCTGGCGGAGGCGCTGACCGAACGCGGCTACGACCTCGTGTCCGGCGGCACCGACAACCACCTGCTGCTCATCGACCTGACGAACAAGAACGTGCCGGGCAAGCCCGCGGCGCAGGCGCTGGACCGCGCCGGGATCGAGCTGAACTACAACACCGTGCCGTTCGACCCGCGCAAGCCGTTCGACCCGTCGGGTATCCGGCTCGGCACCTCCGCGATCACCACCCGCGGGCTCAAGCCGGAGCACCAGGTGCAGGTCGCGGACTGGATCGACCGCACGATCACCGCGGCGGCGGCCGAGGAACAGTCCGCTTTGGACACCATCGCCGCCGAGATCCGCGAGTTCCTGGCGCCGTTCCCGATCCCGGGCTACTCGGCCTAGGCAGGCGAGTCGCGTTTAGCGGGCTAAACGCGACTCGCCTGAGGGACCCTAGGGCGACAGAACGCAGCGAAGGGGCCTTTCGCCACGTCAGACGTGGCGAAAGGCCCCTTCGTCGCGGAGAACTAGTGAGCCGCGGGACCGTCGATGGCCTCCTTGGCCAGCCGGTCGGTCTCACGTTCGAGCGAACGCTTGATTTCGGCCTCGGCGTCGGCACGCCCGACCCAGGACGAGCCCTCGACGCTCTTGCCCGGCTCCAGGTCCTTGTACACCTCGAAGAAGTGCTGGATCTCGAGCTTGTGGAACTCGTTCAGGTGGTGGATGTCCCGCAGGTGCTCCAGGCGCGGGTCGTTCGTCGGGACCGCGAGGACCTTGTCGTCCGGGCCCTTCTCGTCGGTCATCCGGAACATGCCGATCGCGCGGCAGCGGATCAGGCAGCCCGGGAAGGTCGGCTCCTGGACGAGCACCAGCACGTCGAGCGGGTCGCCGTCCTGGCCGAGGGTGTCGTCGATGAACCCGTAGTCGGCGGGGTACTGGGTGGCGGTGAACAGCGTCCGGTCGAGTTTGATCCGACCGGTCTTGTGGTCCACCTCGTACTTGTTGCGCTCCCCCTTGGGGATTTCGATAGTGACGTCGAATTCCACGCCGGCCTCGCTGCTCTCGTCTTTGGTACGCCCCGCCGTCGCGACGGCTCACCGAAATCATCGTCTTGTCTTCACTAGTGTGGACCACGGGGGCCCGGACGGTCGCATCGATGTGGTCGTATGTGAGCTTGGCCCCTTCCCCTGGCGGTGGATGAAGGAGTGTCGAGTGCCGGAAAACGATGACCCGAGGTGGCCGTCGGACGACAAGGACACCTCATCCACCGAGCCCAAGGGCACCGAGGGGAACGGCGAGTCCACCGTCTGGCTGCCGATGTCGGGCCTGGCGAGCGGCAAGACCGAAGAGCTGTCAGTGCCCAAGGTCACACCCGAAAGTGGCTCGTGGTTCCAGCCGGTCGTCGAGGTCGAGGAAGAACCGGACGTCCCGGACACCCCCACGCCGCAGTGGTCCGCCTTCGCCCCGGTCACACCGGTCGAGCCGAAGGAGCCCGAGGCGCCGAAGACGGTCTTCGTGCAGCCTGTCCAGCCGCAGCACCTGACCGAACCCGACTGGGACCAGTTCGACCGAAACGCCGGCACGCCGTCCCGCGATCCCGAGCCGCGTCAAGAACCCCAGCGCCAGGAGCCGCCACGCCAGGAGCCCCAGCGTCAAGAACCTCAGCGCCGTCCTGAGCAGAACCGGGTCGAGCCGCCGAGTCCGGCGCCGGTCCCGTCGGCGACCATGCACGCGCGGCCGGTCCGCATCGAGCCGGCCGAAGAGCGGTTCGACTCCGAAGCCACCGTCGGGATGCGGCACGCCGAACCGCCGTCGGATGAGCCCCCGGCCGCCGAGACCGAGGCCGCACCCGCGCCGAAGCCGAAGAAGCGCAAGCGCAAGGTCCTCGTGATCACGACCGTGGTCGTCGTCCTGCTGCTCGCCGGCCTCGGCGGGGCCGCCGCGATGCCGAAGGTGTCGAACCGGCTCGGCCTGCCGTGGGCACCGAACGCGCCGAAGGGCGAGATCCCGAAGCCCGCCGGCGTCACCCGGGTCCTGCACGGCCCGGACGTCAACGGCGCCGGGCCGACGAAGGAAGGGCTCGCCGCCGCGCTGAAGGGCCCCGCCGGGTCCGCCGACCTCGGCACGCTCACCGGCACCGTCGTGGACGCGGCGAGCGGGACCGTCCTCTGGGACAAGAACTCCGCCACCCCGCTGACCCCGGCGTCGACCACGAAGATCCTCGTCGTGGCGGCCGCGCTGCTGTCGATGGACCACGGGACGCAGATCTCGACGAAGATCGTCCAGGGCGCGGACCCGGGCACGGTCATCCTCGTCGCGGGTGGCGACCCCTCGCTGACCGCGCTCCCGCTGGGCACCGACTCGCCGCTGTATCCGGGTGCCGCCCATGTCGACGACCTCGTCGCCCAGGTCAAGAAGGCGGCGGGCGGCAAGATCTCCAAGGTCCAGCTGGACGTCAGCCTGTTCAAGGGGCCGACAGGGGCGGTGGGCTGGGATCCCGAGGACACCGCCGCCGGGAACACCTACATGGCGCCGGTCGTCCCGGTGATGGCCGACGGCGGCCGCACCGATCCGAAGAACGACCACTCGCCCCGTGTCGCGAACCCCGCGACGGCGCTGACCCAGAAGATCGCTGGAAAGCTCGAAGCCCAGGCCGGTGGCACGACGACGGCACCGAAGGACGCGAAGGTGCTCGGCGAGGTCAAGTCTCAGCCGTTGACGGAGTTCGCGAACTCGCTGCTGCAGCTTTCGGACAACATGCTCGCCGACGCCCTCGCCCGCCAGGTCGCGCTGGCGAAGGGCGCCGAGCCGTCGTTCGCCGGTGGCGCGTCCGCGACGATGGACGTCCTGAAGCAGGCCGGTTTCGACCTCACCGGCGTCCAGCTCAACGACGGCAGCGGGCTGTCCGACCAGAACAAGATCCCGGCCAAGGTGCTCAGCGAGATCCTCGCGGTGGCGGCGGCGCCGGACGGGCAGGATCCGCGGACGGCCAAACTGCGGCCGATGCTGGCGGGCCTCCCCGTCGCCGGTGGCAGCGGGACGCTGGAGAAGCGCTACGGCGATCCGGCGTCGTCGGCGGGCCGGGGCTGGGTCCGCGGCAAGACCGGGACGCTGTCCGGGGTGAACACCCTGGCCGGGGTGGTGCTCGACACCGACGGCCGGATGCTGGTGTTCGCGCTGATGTCGTCCGGCTCGGATCAGAACAAGGGCCGGGCCGCGCTCGACGTCGTCGCGGCGACGCTGCACAAATGCGGTTGCCGGTGACTTCCGTGAGCGACCGGAACCGGAGCGTGAGGAATTCGCGGCGGAATCCGGCCTTTCAGCGGGTAGCGTCATAAGAGTGACTGAGGAAACGCCGACCAAGACACGTTCGATGGTCGACTGGTCCCTGGCCGCCTCGACGGGCGCCCTGCTGGTGCGTGGCGGCCCGGTGGTCGATCGCGAAGAGGCCGAAGAAGCCGTCGCCGATCTTCGCGAGCTGACCAGCGAAGCGGAGGGGCACGTCCGTGAGCTGACCGGGCTCGGGCTCGACCTGCCGCTGCTGCCCGCCGACGTCGTCGACAGGCCCGGCTGGGTCCGCTCGGCCGCCGCCGGGCTCGACGCGCTCACCGGCCGCGCCCTGCCGCAGGCGCAGGGCGGGCCGCTCGGTCCCGTGCTGGCCTCCGGCGCCGGCGTCCAGACCGGTCTGGTGCTCGCTTTCCTGGCTTCCCGGGTGCTCGGCCAGTACGACCCGTTCGGCGGGCCGGACCGTGAGGGCCGTCTGGTGCTCGTCGCGCCGAACGTGGTCGCCGCCCAGCGCGCGATGGACGTGCCGGGGCACGACTTCCGGCTGTGGGTCTGCCTGCACGAGTGCACCCACCGGCTGCAGTTCACCGCGGTCACCTGGCTGCGCGACTACTTCGCCGACGAGGTCGAGCGCCTGATCGGCGGGCTCGCCGGCCGCGACGCGGACGGGCTGAGCGACCTGGTCGGGCGGCTGCCGGACACGATCAAGCAGATCGGCAAGGGCAAGACGGGCGGCGCGGGGCTGGCGGAGCTGCTGCAGTCGCCGGGCGAACGCGCGGTGTTCGACCGGCTGCTCGCCCTCTCCACCCTGCTGGAGGGGCACGCCGACTTCGTGATGGACGCCGTCGGCCCGCAGGTCGTGCCGAGTGTCGAGCTGATCCGGTCGCGGTTCACCGCCCGGCGCAAGGGCGGCGGGCTGATCGACCGCGTGCTGCGCACCCTGCTCGGCGTGGACGCGAAGATGCGCCAGTACGAACAGGGCGCGAAGTTCACGAAGCACGTCGTCGGGGCCGTCGGCATGGACGGTTTCAACGCGGTGTGGACCTCGCCGAACACGTTGCCGACCCGCGCCGAGATCACCGATCCGGCGGCCTGGGTGCGGCGCCTGCACGGGTGAGCGGGCCGGATCCGGCGATCGCGGCCGTCCGAACGGCCGTGCGGGAGTTCCTCGCGTCGATCACCGACGTCCGTGACGAGCTGTGCGTCGCCGTCTCCGGCGGTGCCGATTCGCTGGCGCTCGCCGAAGCCGCGGCCTTCACCGGTTCCCGCGCGGGGCTGAAGGTTCGCGCGCTCGTCGTCGACCACGGCCTCCAGGACGGCTCCGCCGAAACGGCGGCGAAGGCGGCGAGCACCGCTCGTGAACTGGGCGTCGACACCGCCGAGGTTCTCACGGTGCGCGTCGAGGGCGCGGGCGGCCCGGAAGCGGCGGCCCGCCGGGCCCGCTATCGCGCCCTGCGCTCGGCGCTGCCGGAGGGACACGGCGTCGTCCTCCTCGGCCACACCCTCGACGACCAGGCCGAAACCGTCCTGCTCGGCCTCGGCCGGGGTTCGGGACCACGATCGCTGGCCGGGATGCGGCCGCACGACCCGCCCTGGGGACGGCCGCTGCTCGGCGTCACCCGCGCCACCACCCGGCGGGCGTGCCGCGCGCTCGGCGTCGACCCGTGGCAGGACCCGCACAACGAGGATCCGCGGTTCACCCGTGTCCGGTTACGGACGGAAGCACTGCCCCTGCTGGAGGAGGTGCTGTCCGGCGGAGTCGCGGCCTCGCTCGCCCGCACCGCGGCGCAACTGCGCGAGGACACCGAGGCGTTGGACACACTCGCCGACGAGGTCTACCTGCGTGCCTTCATCGAGGAAGGGCTCGACATCGCGGTGCTCTCCACCGAGCCGCCCGCGCTGCGACGGCGTGTCCTCCGCAGGTGGCTGCTGGACTCCGGCGTCCGCGAACTCACCGACGCCCACCTGCGTTCGGTCGACGCGCTGGTGGGGAACTGGCGGGGTCAGGGCGGGGTCTGGCTACCCGGCGACTTGGTGGCCGCGCGGGCGCATGGCAGGCTCTCCCTCGCAGCACCCCATTCCACCACCTAGAGGGGAACGTCCCGTGTACGAAGGCGAGATCGCCTCCGTGCTCGTCACCGAGCAGCAGATCAACGACAAGATCGCCGAGCTGGCCGCGCAGGTAGCCGCGGACTATCCGGCCGACGGCCCCGGCGCCGGGCAGGGAGACCTCCTGCTCGTCGGCGTGCTCAAGGGCGCGGTGATGTTCATGACGGACTTCGCCAGGGCACTCCCTCTTCCCTCCCAGCTCGAGTTCATGGCGGTCTCCTCTTACGGCTCGTCGACCTCGTCGTCGGGCGTGGTGCGGATCCTCAAGGACCTCGATCGCGACATCGCCGGCCGCGACGTGCTCATCGTCGAGGACATCGTCGACTCCGGGCTCACGCTGTCCTGGCTCCTGAAGAACCTCGCCAGCCGCAACCCGGCCTCGCTCGAAGTCGTCTCGCTCCTGCGCAAGCCGGAGGCGGTCAAGGTCGACGTACCGGTCAAGTACATCGGGTTCGACATCCCCAACGAATTCGTCGTCGGATACGGCCTGGACTACGCGGAGCGTTACCGGGACCTGCCCTACATCGGCACCTTGGATCCGCACGTTTACACGTCCTGAGAACCGCTTGCCCGGGTCGGCGGAAATGGGGAACCCTGAGCACCGAGAACGCGTCATAGGCTGCGATCAAGTGCGTTAACCTATGCGAAGACCTTTGCCACGGAGACGTCGTGGCCTGGCCCGGGGGAAACGGAGAGAGCTCAGATGGGGAACAGCAGCTTGGCGGACGCGAACGCGTTCAAGAACGCCGCGGCCCAGGGTCAGGTCGGGATCGACCCGGACGCGGCCCAGACCGTCCTGAACAAGATCCGTACCGGCAAGGACGCCATCGAGTCCCTGCTGCACCGTGCCGGTGACCTCGGGCAGGCGCCGAAGCTGGGCGACAACCCGGTCGGGCACGCCATCGCCGCGAAGGTCGCGAACCGCGCTGACGGCGGCGGCGACTCGTACGCCGCGGCCCTCCAGAACCTGTACCAGCAGTACGAGGCCGCCGAGTCCGGCATCGTGACGGCGATGGCCCGCTACCACGAGATCGACCAGGCCGCGGCCGAGCCGTTCCGTAACGTCTGAGGGGGAGTCAGAAAGCCATGCCACCGAAGCACAGCGCCGACTCTTACGGCGAGCAGAGCAGCACCCCGGTCCAGCTCGGCGACAGCGGGCAGACGTCCGGCATCGTCGAGTCCGCCCGCGGCCGCTCCGACGGGTTCGAGATCGGCGCCGACCGCGCCATCACCAACCCGCCGAACTGGGAGAGCGCGCCGACCAGCCAGGACCTGTGGAACCAGGCCAACCTCGGCAACGACCCCAGCACGGCGACGGCCATCAGCCAGTCGTGGAGCTCGCACGGCAGCCAGCTGAACCAGGCGTCGAACGACCTCTACAACGCGATCTCCGAACTGGGCGCCGCCTGGATCGGCCAGGGCGCGGCGAGTGCGCAGGGCGCGCTGGTCGCCATCGCGAACTCGGGCTCGCAGGCCTCCGAAGCCGCGGTCACGATGTCGGACAGGCTGCAGAAGCAGGCCGACGCGGCCACCAAGGTCAAGCTGATGCCGAAGCCGACCGACTACAGCCCCGAGAAGGCGATGGGCCAGGCCCTCGCGGCGGGCCCGATCGGCATGATCACCGACCAGAAGCCCCTTGCCGACAAGGACAAGGAAGTGCGGGCGGAGCAGGCCAGGTTCCTCGAGGCCTACACCAAGGAGATGAGCGAGGTCGACAGCTCGACCCCGAGCTTCGGCCCCGAATCCCTCGGCATGAAGCCGACGGCCACGCACAACAGCAGCTCGTTCAGCGGCGTCGGCAACGTCGGCGCGGGCGGCCTCAACCCCGGTGCCGTCTCCGGCACCCCCGTCCTCGCCGGCACGCACGGCTACGGCGGCGCGCAGGGCGGCCCGCACGCCGGGGCCGTCCACGCCGGACCGGACTCGGGCGTCTTCTCGCAGGCGGGCTACAGCCCCGCCACCGGGAACCTGCCGGCCGCGGGTGTCGCGCCCGGCGCCGGTGTCGCCTCCGGCGCGGGCGCCCCGATCGCCCCGCACGCCCCGGCGAGCGGCGGCAACGGGCTCGGGCAGGCACTCACCGCGGCCGCGCTCGGCGGCGGTCTCGGCTACGCCGGTGCCAAGGCACTCGGACAGGGCAACAAGTCCGGCGCCAAGGACACCGACAGCACCGACGCCGCGGCGACGGACAACTCTCCCGCGCAGAGCGCCGCGTCCCAGGCCGTGCCTCAGCAGGGCATCGTGTCCTCCAGCGGCACCATCGGTGGCGGCCCCACCCCGCCGATGCAGGGCATGGGCGGCGGTATGGGCATGGGCGCCCCCGGTGCGCAGGCCGAGCAGGAAGAGGAGCACACGCACGCGTCGTTCCTCATCGAGCCGGACCCGGACGACGCTTTCGGCGCCAACGAGGCGACCCCGCCGCCGGTCATCGGCGCGTGGACCGAAGACGACGATCGCTAGAGCCGTTTTCACCGGGCGCGCGGCCGAACCGGCCGCGCGCCCGCTGACCTGTATGGGGGCGTTGAATGGCGAACGGTGAACTGCTCACCTCGGTCGAACTGGACTTCCTCTGGGAGACCGCGAACGCCGGGGAGCTGCCGTACCCGCTGCGGCTCCGTTCGCACGGGGCGACCGTGGACGAGCGCGCCGCGCTGCGTAAGCAGACCCTCGAGTCGCTGAACCAGCGCCGTCTCGCCGACGACCGCGGGCGTCCCGAACCCCACCTCGAAGACTTCTTCGGCATCCTCGCGAGGCCGGACCTGAGCCTGGACTGCGTCCAGCTCAACAACCCCAACACCGAACCGCTGCTGGCGGTCGCGTCGCTGCTCGGCGGCCAGGGCCTCCTGACCGCCCAGGACCCGCGAGGTTTCCACTTCCACCCCATCGCCCCGGACGGCCTCGCGAGCGCGATCGTCTCCCTGCTGCCGCCGGGCGCGCGCGGCACGGAGAAGTCGATCACCCTCCCGCTGGACGGTCTCGTCGGCGCTTCGGGCGCGGACTTCCTCCAGCGTCGCCAGCCGCAGGTCGACGGGCAGGCCACGTCCGACGAGGACCGCAAGGCCCTTTCGCGGCTTCAGGCGCAGCCCCGGCTGCGCGGCGGCCAGTTCGGCGCCAACGCGCGCAGCCGGCATGGCACCCGCAGCCGGTCTTCGGTGCTGAGCTGGTTCGACACGCAGTCGGGCCGGTACTTCACCCAGGCCACCCGCGGCTCCGACGGACGGGACTGGATCACCATCGCGCCCGCGGATCCGGCGACGCTGCGGCACCGGCTCACGGAGATGCTGGGGAAGATCGCCGCGGAGTCCACGGTCCCTCGCTGATCTCCTCCGCGTGTGTCATAAGGGGTCCCCATGGGACGAATTTCGTCCTATGGGGACCCCTTATGACACTTCGCGAGGCCCGTCGGTCCCGCTCCCCTCAGGTCGCCGGCGCTCTTTCGCCGATCCGCCCACCGCTTGTCGTACCCCTTCGCTATCGTGAACCCCGGGGCGCCCTGACGCACAGCGACCAGCCGGGCACGGGGGCGTCCCGGCGGGCACACACCCCGCGGCAAGAGCCAAGGTGCCGGGAGGGCACAGAGCAATGCACCAGGAACATTTCACGCCGATGGCGTTCGACTTCCTCTGGGAGTCCGCCGAACTCGGCGACCTGCCGTATCCGCTGCGGAACCGCTCGCACGGCGCCACCGAGGCGGAGCGCCGCGCGCTGCGCAACCGCACCGACGTCGAACTCAAGGCCCGCGGCATCCGCGACAGCAGGGGAAGGCTGGAGCCGAGGATCGAGGACTGGCTCTACCTCCTCGCCCGCGGCTCGCTGACCATCGACGCGTTGCACATCCCCGAATTCCAGGCCCCGACGATCGCCGTACTCGGCGCCACCGACGGCCGCGACGGCGTACTCGCGATCCAGGACCAGTCCGGTATCTGGCTGCGCGAGGCCCCGGCCGACGGACTGCCGACCGCGGTCGTCGACCTGCTGCCCCCGGGGCAGCGCGGCTCCGAAGCGTCCGTCACGCTGCCGATCGACGACGCCCGCCGCACCCAGCCGATCCGGGCCGCCGTCAACCCGACGAAGCAGTCCGAAGAGTCCGAAGCGGCGAAGACCCGTCGCAAGGAGAAGGCCCGAGTCTCACTCAGTGAGCGCATCACGGCGGACCCGCGCGAGGCGTTCGGCAAGCTCACCGGCCAGCCTCGGCTGCGCGGCGGTCAGCTGGCAGCGAACAGCCGGTCCCACGTCGGCGCCAAGCAGCGATCCCGCGTCCTCGGCTGGTTCGACACCGTCAGCGGGCGCTACCTCAGCACGTCACAGGCCGGTCCGGACGGACGCGAGTGGGTCACCGTCTCACCCGCCGACGTCAAGACACTGCGCATGCGACTGGGTGAAATGGTCGCCGGTGTGGCGGTCGACACACGTTAGGGTGGCCGACGCGTTCACGCTCCGGGAACCCTCGCGAGGCGTCCGCCGTTGACGTCCGAGAGGCTCACCACCCTCGTCCGTCCAGGCGGGCGGTATCCTGAGGGGCGGGTGTCGGAGCACCATGGGTCGTCAAGATCGTTATGGCGGGTATCACAGGAGCCGCCCAACCAGGAAGGGTCGAGGCCACCAGGGCCGAGTCGTATGAACCGGAAGAGCGTGCTCAGGAACCCAGTGCTCTGGATTCTCGCGGCGGTACTGGCGTTTCTCGCATACAACACGATCTTCGACAGTGATCGTGGCTACACCCAGGTGCCGATCTCGGTCGCGAACCAGCAGATCACCACGAACAACGTCAAGGAAGCCTCGCAAGAGGACAAGGAGCAGCAGGTCAAGCTGCTTCTGAACAAGAAGATCGAGGTCGAGGGCCAGCAGGTCGACCAGATCATCGCGCAGTACCCGGCGAACGTCGCGGGCACCATCTACAACCAGCTCATCGCCCTCAAGACCGGTGACAACCCGATCAAGTTCACCACCAAGGTCACCCAGCAGAACGTCCTCACCCAGATCCTGATCTTCGCCATCCCCTTGGCGCTGGTGCTGGGCCTGCTGATGTGGATGATGAACAACGCCCAGGGCGGCGGGAACCGCGTCCTCAACTTCGGCAAGTCGAAGGCCAAGCAGCTCAACAAGGACATGCCCAAGACGACCTTCGGGGACGTCGCGGGTGCCGACGAGGCCGTCGAAGAGCTGTACGAGATCAAGGACTTCCTGCAGAATCCCGCGCGCTACCAGGCACTCGGCGCGAAGATCCCCAAGGGCGTCCTGCTCTACGGGCCGCCCGGTACCGGTAAGACGCTGCTCGCCAGGGCCGTCGCCGGCGAGGCGGGCGTGCCGTTCTACACGATCTCCGGTTCCGACTTCGTCGAGATGTTCGTCGGTGTCGGTGCTTCGCGAGTCCGCGACCTGTTCGAGCAGGCCAAGCAGAACGCGCCCTGCATCATCTTCGTCGACGAGATCGACGCGGTCGGCCGCCAGCGCGGCGCCGGCCTCGGCGGCGGCCACGACGAACGTGAGCAGACGCTGAACCAGCTCCTCGTCGAGATGGACGGCTTCGACGCGCGCGGCGGCATCATCCTGATAGCCGCGACCAACCGTCCCGACATCCTCGACCCGGCGCTCCTGCGCCCGGGCCGCTTCGACCGCCAGATCCCGGTGTCCGCACCGGACATGCGCGGCCGCAAGGCGATCCTCGAGGTGCACGCCAAGGGCAAGCCGATCGCACAGGGCACCGACCTGAGCAGCCTCGCCAAGCGGACCGTCGGCATGTCCGGCGCCGACCTGGCCAACGTGCTCAACGAGGCCGCGCTGCTCACCGCCCGCCAGAACGGGCACGTGATCACCGACGCCGCACTGGAGGAGTCGGTCGACCGCGTCGTCGGCGGCCCCGCCCGCAAGAGCCGGATCATCTCCGAGAAGGAGAAGAAGATCACGGCCTACCACGAGGGCGGGCACGCGCTCGCCGCGTGGGCGATGCCGGACATCGAACCGGTCTACAAGCTGACGATCCTGCCGCGCGGGCGCACCGGCGGACACGCCCTGCTCGTCCCGGAGGACGACAAGGAGTTGATGACCCGCTCGGAGATGATCGGGCGCCTGGTCTTCGCGATGGGCGGCCGGACCGCGGAGGAGCTCGTCTTCCACGAGCCCACCACCGGTGCCTCCTCCGACATCGAGCAGGCGACCAAGATCGCCCGCGCGATGGTCACCGAATACGGCATGAGCGCCCGGCTCGGCGCGGTCAAGTACGGCCAGGAACAGGGCGACCCGTTCCTCGGCCGCTCGGCGGGCCGCCAGGCCGACTACTCGCTCGAGGTCGCGCACGAGATCGACGAGGAGGTGCGCAAGCTCATCGAGACCGCGCACACCGAGGCGTGGCACGTGCTGAGCACCTACCGCGACGTGCTGGACGAGCTGGTCATCGAACTCCTCGAGAAGGAGACGCTGACCCGCAAGGACCTCGAGCGGATCTTCGCGACCGTCGAAAAGCGCCCGCACATCACCATCTTCAACGAGTTCGGCGAGCGGAAGCCGTCGGACAAGCCGCCGATCAAGACCCCCGGCGAACTGGCGATGGAGCGCGGCGAGCCGTGGCCGCCGCCGGAGGAGAAGAAGGAACAGCCGGTGCTGCAGCCGGCGCCGACCCCGGTCGGCACCGCGCAGGGCGGCAACGACCTTCCCGGTGGCCCGCCGTACGGGGCCCCGGCCCCGCCGCCGGACCCGAACGCCAACCCCTACGCTCCTCCGCCGCCCGGCGCCTACCCCAACGGTGGTCGCCCCAACGGTGGGCCGAACGGCACCGGCCACTGGCCGCAGGCATATGGTGGGCAGCAGCCGGGCGGACCGGCAGGTGGTTACCAGGGTGGGCCCGTCGGTGGCCCGCCGAACTACGGGGCTCCTCCCGGATGGACCCCGGCGACCCAGCCGGGCGGCCAGCCGAGCCAGCCCTGGCGTCCCGCCGAAGACCGCCCGCGTGACGGCTGGTTTGCCGACCAGCCTGACCAGCCCGGCGGTCAGCAGCAGGACGAAGGAAAACAACGGCGTGACGACGGACAGGACGAAACCAAGCGATAACGGCGCAAGCCCGGTCTTCGACCAGGACCGGGCCGAGAAAGCCGTACGCGAACTCCTGCTCGCCTGTGGTGAGGACCCGGACCGGGACGGTCTCCTTGAGACCCCGGCCCGGGTCGCTCGCGCTTACCGGGAAATGTTCGCCGGGCTCTACACCGAGCCGGACCACGTCCTGGACCGCACGTTCGACGAGGCGCACGAAGAACTCGTCCTCGTGACCGACATCCCGATGTTTTCGACCTGTGAACATCATTTGCTCTCATTCCACGGCGTTGCTCACATCGGCTACATCCCCAATGAGCATGGCAAGGTCACCGGGCTGTCCAAACTGGCCCGCCTCGTCGACCTCTACGCCAAGCGCCCCCAGGTCCAAGAGCGCCTCACCTCCCAGGTCGCCGACGCGCTCATGCGCAAACTCAATCCGCGCGGCGCGATCGTCGTGGTCGAGGCCGAGCATCTCTGCATGGCCATGCGCGGGATCCGCAAACCCGGCGCCAGGACGACGACGTCCGCCGTGCGCGGGCTGCTGCAGACTTCGGCGTCCTCGCGGTCGGAGGCGCTGGACCTGATCAAGGGCCGTCGATGACCGCCCTGCCCCGGCCCGGCCGGTGCGCGGTGATGGGCATTCTGAACGTCACCCCTGATTCCTTTTCGGACGGTGGTCGCTACCTCGGCGTCGAGCAGGCGCTGGAGCACGCGCACGAGATGTGGGCGCGCGGAGCGGATCTGATCGACGTCGGCGGGGAGTCGACGCGGCCGGGTGCGTCCCGGGTGGACGCCGACACCGAGATTTCCCGGATCATGCCGGTGATCCGTTCGCTCGCCGCCGACGGTGTCGCGATGTCCGTGGACACCACGCGCGCCGAGGTCGCCCTCGCCGCGGTCGAGGCCGGCGCGTCGGTCATCAACGACGTCTCCGGCGGGCTGGCCGATCCGAACATGGCGAAGGTCGCCGCCGAGACCGGTGTCCCGTGGGTGCTGATGCACTGGCGCGGGCACAGCAAGGACATGAACGCGCTGGCGTCCTATGAGGACGTCGTCGCGGACGTGCGCGCCGAGCTGTTGTCCCGAGTGGACGAAGCGCTCGCCGCGGGCGTCGACGCCGATGCGATCGTGCTCGACCCCGGACTGGGTTTCGCGAAGAACGCCGAGCACGACTGGGCCCTGTTGAACGGTCTGGATTCCTTTCTGTCGCTGGGTTTCCCGGTGCTCGTCGGCGCCTCGCGCAAACGGTTCCTCGGGCGCCTGTTGTCCGGAAAGGACGGAAAGCCCGCCCCTCCGGACGGTCGTGAGAACGCGACCGCGGCCGTGTCCGCGCTCGCCGCGGCGGCGGGCGCCTGGGGTGTGCGGGTGCACGAGGTGGGCGCGAGTATCGACGCCGTGACCGTCGCGGCCGCTTGGCGAAAGGGGAGTCCTGTTGTCTGACCGGATCACGTTGACCGGGTTGCGGGTCTTCGGCAGGCACGGGGTCTTCGACCACGAGAAGCGCGACGGGCAGGAGTTCGTCGTCGACATCGTGGTGTGGCTGGACCTCGGCCCGGCCGCCGCGTCCGACGACCTGACCAAGACGCTGCACTACGGCGAACTGGCCCAGCTCGCCGCCGGGATCGTGGCTGGCGAACCGTACGACCTCATCGAGAGTGTCGCCGGGAAGATCGCCGACGAGGTGCTGCGCGACGAGCGGCTGAGCGCCGTCGAGGTGACGGTGCACAAGCCGTCCGCGCCGATCCCGCTGAACTTCGACGACGTCGCCGTCACGGTGCGGCGGGAGCGATGAGCCGCGCGGGCCTTTCGCTCGGGTCCAATCTGGGGGATCGGCTCGCGTTCCTCCGGTCGGCCGTCGACGCCGTCCGGCCGTCGGTCGTCGCGGTGTCGTCGGTTTACGAGACGAAGGCCTGGGGCGTCGAGGACCAGCCGGACTTCCTCAACGCCGTCGTCCTGGTCGACGACCCGGCGCGTGATCACTGGGACTGGCTGCGCACCGGGCAGGCCGCCGAGCAGGCGGCGGAGCGCGTGCGCGAGGTCCGCTGGGGGCCGCGCACGCTGGATGTCGACATAGTGACCGTGGACGGGGTGCGCTCCGACGACCCCCAGTTGCTGCTCCCGCATCCCGGCACGCCGGAGCGCGCGAGCGTGCTGATCCCCTGGCTGGAGATCGAGCCCGACGCGGTGCTCCCCGGCCACGGCCCGGTCGCCGACCTCCTTGCCGCCCGCCCCGCCTCGGACCGCGACTCCGTCCGCCTCACGCATTTCGTCCTCTGAATGCGTGAGCCGGTCGTTCGCGTTTAGCCCGCTAAATGCGGTGGTCGGCGCCACGAACTACCGCATTCAGAGGACGAAACGCAGGTCAGGCGAGGGCGGCACGCAGGGCGGCGATGATCCACTCGGCCTGCGGCATCTGCGAGGGGAACGACGGCCAGCCGTTGATCTTCCCCAGCAGCAGCCAGTACCGCTCGGCCCGCGGGTCGGAGCTGATCGCCATCCCGTCGGTCAGCCGCTTGCGCCAGGCAGGGTCGGCCGGGTCCTGCCCGTTCCGCGAGGACTCCGTGAAGATCGTCTCCGCCAGTTCCCGCCCTTCCGGCGAGTCCGGGGCGATGCCGGCTTCGAGCGCTTCGGACGCCTTCTGACTCCACGCCATCCACAGCTGCTGCTGTTTCTGCCCGAAGTCGGCCCCGTCCTCCTTCCGGAGCTTCGAGTGCCATTCGCTCATCCGGCGGATGGACGCGCGGAACTCGTCGTCCTGCACGAGTTCGGCGAACTCGATCCATGCCTCCAGTTGTTCGGGCGTCGGGTCGTCGGGCAGTTCCGGTTTCGCCGAGCGCATCCGCTCGTAGAACTCCGGATCCAGTTCGAGTCCTTCGACCATGTCCGCCCAGAACTGGTCCAGCAAACGTTTGCGGTCTTCGTCCGACATCGATGCGAGCTTGTTCATCAGTTCGACCTCCTCCAGTGGTGAGTCCCGTTTGGCCACCGCTCGCAGTACCGCCCGGCGCAATTCCAGTCGCCGGATCTGCTCGTCCAGGGCGGCGACATGCTGGACCGCGAGGTCCCCGATGGTCGCTTCCCTGGTCAGCGCCCGCTCCACGTCCGCGAGACCCAGCCCCAGCTCCCGCAGCGTCCGGACCAGTTCCAGGCGCGCCATCGCGGTGGCGTCGTAGAGGCGGTAACCGGAATCGGTGCGGTCGGTCGGTGGCAAAAGCCCTTCGTCGGAATAGAAGCGGATGGTCTTCACCGGCAGGCCGGTCCGTTTGGCCAGCTCCCCGATGGTGAAAACCGCTGCGGTGCCCATATGCTTCATCGTCGACTCTCCAGTTGGTGGAGAGTCAAGCCTGCCAGGTAGCGTTGGACCATGCACTTCACCCGGCCACGCGAGCTGGCGGTGGCCGGCCTTCTGGGCTTGGTCCTGGCCTACCTGCTCTTCCAGCTCGCCTACGGTTCCATCCCCGCGCTTCCGCTCTTCGCCGGAATCACGCTGCTCGTCCTCGCTCTCTGCGAGTTCGTGCTCGCGTTCATCATCCGTTCGAGGATCAAGGAGGGCCGGGTGCTGGCGGCGATCTCTGTCGCCCGATCGGTGGCACTCGCCAAGGCCTCGTCACTCGCCGGATCCGCCATGACGGGTGTCTGGCTGGCGGCTTTCGCGTATCTTTTTCCGCGACGTGACGAACTCCTCGCGGCGAGCGGTGATCTCCGTTCGGCGACGGTCGGGATCGTCAGCTCGGTGGCCCTGGTAGCTGCGGCTTTGTGGCTCGAACACTGCTGCCGGACGCCCGAAGGCGGTGATCGGGAGCGCGATGCCGAGCCGACCGGTTAACGCTCGGGAGACGCCGCTCGAAGTACCGACTAGGTCTCGTTCGGATTACTAGAAGGTACGGTGTTGGGCATGACCGGGGTGGGTGACGACTCGCGCGGCCGCCTTGCGGGTAGGCCGTGGCTTGTCGTCGGCTTGGTTCTCGCCGTCGGCGCGACCCTCGCATTGGTGCTTTCCGACGACCTCCGCTACTTGCGCCTGGGTATCGTCGCGGCGCTGTGGGCCGCGTTGATCGGCGCCTTCCTGGCGGTCCGCTACCGCAAGCACGTGTCACAGAGTGAGGACGCCGTCGCCGAGGCGCAGGCCGTCTACGAGCTGGAGCTGGAACGCGAGATCGCCGCCCGCCGCGAGTTCGAGCTGGAGATGGAAGCGGAGACCCGGCAGGCCGCCGAGAGCCGCTCCCACGACGAACTCGAAGCGCTCAGAGCCGAGGTGAGCGCCCTGCGTGAAAGCCTCCAGTCGCTCTTCGGTGGCGAGGTTCTCCTCGAACGTGTCGCGCTCACCGCGCAGGCCACCCGGATGCGGTCCCTCGACAACAAGCAGCTGATGAGCGCGGGATCCGACCACGGCAACGGCAAACCGCAGCTCATGGCGTCCAACGGCACCACGATCGACGTCGACGACCGCGAACGCGGGCGTGACCGCCCGACCGAGATGATCGACCGCGTCCTCGAACCCGCGTCCGCCCGTGCCGGTGCCCCGGCCGCCGCGCGCCGCAAACCGTCGAACGGTCAGGTCAACGGCACCAACGGGGTCAACGGGGTCAACGGCGGCGCGAACGGCTACGGCCAGAGCAATCAGGTGCCCCGGCCCAAGCCGGTCGACGAATCGACTCGCCGCAGCATGCGCAAGGCCGACGCCCGCGCCTCGAAGGCCGCCGAAGCGCTCGCCGCCGAAGCCGCCCGCCGCGAGCGGCTGGAGATGTCCAACCCCGGGATGTCGCCCGCCGAGGTCTCCCGGCCGATGCCGAGGGTCGACGCCAAACGCAAGACCCCGCCGCCGGTGACTCCGGCCGAGGTGTCCCGTCCCGCCATGCCCGGCGTTTCGCGCGCCGAGGTCTCGCAGCCGTCGATGCCCACCGTCGCGCGGCAGCCTCAGCGCCCGGAACCCCCGCGCCAGGAACCCCAGCGCCGTCCGCAGCAGCCCTCGCTGCAGCAGCGTCTCGACGCCGGCACCGTGCAGCGTCCGCCCGCGTCGCGGCCGGAGGAGCAGACCCGCAAGCAGACGCCGCCGGTGAAGCCCGCCGCGCAGGCGAAGCCGGCGGTGAAGAAGGTCGAGCCGGATCGTCCCCGGCCGAACCGTGAACTGGGCCTGACCAGGCCCGGCATGAAACCGGTCGAACGGCCCCGTCCGGCCGGTGGCACGCCGCCGCCGGTGAACAAGCCCGCCGATCCGGAGCCGATGGAGGCCACCGGCGAGTGGAAGCCGTCGTGGACGCAGGAGCGCCCGGTCTCCGACCTGAGCGCCGCGTTCCCCCGGAAGGACGACTTCCAGGACCGACTGCGTCCCACGCCGCCGTCGAAGCCCCAGCCGTCGGCCACCCCGCCGCGGCCCCCGGCCCCGAGCCCCCAGTCACGTCCGGAGCCGCGTCCCGAGCCCCGTCGTGAACCGGAGCCCCCGACCCCGCTGTCGATCCCGGTCGTTTCCGAGCCGCCGCCTCGCCGTGCCGAGCCGGTGCGGCCGCCGGAGCCCGAACCCGTACGCCGTCCGGCCGCCGAGACGCCGTCCCGGCACAGCCCGCCCGCCGAGACCCCGGCGCGGCACAGCCCCCCCGTCGAGGAACCGCCCGCGGTCAACCCGACGCTGCCCGAAGAGGTCCGCGCGCTGCAGAACCGGCCCGGTGGACGCCGTCGCCGGGCGGCGGAGGACTCTTCGGCCTCGCTCACCCCGGCCCCCAACGTGCCCGAGCCCACCGGCGGTGGCCGTCGCCGCCGTCCGGACGGCGAACCCCCGGCGTGGCAGAACACCGAGTCCTCGGGTGGCCGTCACGGCGGCAGGCGGGCGAAGCCGGACGACGAGACACCGTCCCGCAACGGGTCTTCGCACAGCCGCCCCGAAACGCCTCCCGCCGGCTCGCACGCGTCCGGCCGGTCGGTGATGGATCTGCTCGCCGCCAACGGCGCGAACGAGTCCACTCCGCGGCGCAGGCGGCGTGCGGAGGACTGAGTGGTCACCGCCGGAAGTCCTCCGGGGGTCTCGACGGCCCAGCTTCCTGCTGGACGCACGGCCGAAAGGCCCGAGTACAACCCGGTACGAGGACCTTCCGGCCGCACGCCCAGCAGAAACCCGGATCCGCCGAATACCCCCGAAGGACTTCCGGCGGCAACCACTGCCCCGTACCGACGGTAGGGTGACCCGCTGTGAGCGAGCCTTCCTCCCCGGAGCCCGGTTCCGACCGCGCCCGCAGGCCTCGGTCGATCACCGTGCTCCTGCCGGTGCTCGGGCTGATCGCCGTCGCGCTGTGCGGGCTGTTCGTCTTCGGCACGGTGACCGAGAAGGTCGGCCTTCCCGCGGTGACGATCGGCGTGCTCGCCGCGCTCGTCCCGGTCGCCGTGGTGGTCACCGCGTTCCTGTGGGTCGACCGCTGGGAACCGGAGCCGCCGAAGCTCCTGCTGCTGTCCTTCGTCTGGGGAGCGTGCGTCGCGACGATCATCGCGCTGCTGCTCAACAGCGGTGCCGAGGCCGTCGGTGACCTGCTGCTCGGCAGTGGCAGCGGCGGCAAGATCAGCGGCCTGGTCTCCGCGCCGCTGGTCGAGGAGGCCGCGAAGGCCGCGTTCATCCTCCTGCTGTGGTGGCGCCGCCCGATCGAGTTCGACGGCGTCGTGGACGGCATCGTCTACGCCGGGTTCACCGCGGCCGGATTCGCCTTCACCGAGAACATCTACTACTTCGGCCGGGCCTTCGCCGAGCACGGTTTCGGCGACGGCACGAGCGCGGGCGTGGTCGCCGCGTTCTTCCTTCGCGGGGTCCTTTCGCCGTTCACGCATCCGCTGTTCGCGGTGATGACCGGGATCGGGCTCGGCGTCGCGGCGAGCAGCAAGGTCCGCTCGCTGCGGATCCTCGCGCCGATCGGCGGTTACCTCGTCGCCGTGCTGCTGCACGCGCTGTGGAACGGCGCCGCGCTGCTCGGTGGCGCCAAGACCTTCCTGAACGTCTACTTCCTGATCATGGTGCCGCTGTTCATCGGCGTCTTCTCGGTGGTGGTCATGCAGCGGCGCCGCGAGCAGCGGATCGTCGCGGCCGCGCTGCCGATGATGGTCGACGCGCGCTGGATCGCGCCGTCCGAGGTGCCGCTGCTGGCCAGCCTGTCCGGACGGCGGTCGTGGCGGAAACAGGCGCGGAAGCAGTCGGGGCGGGACGCGGCGAGGGCCGTCGGCCGCTACCAGGCCAGCGTGACCGAACTGGCGTTCCTGCGGCGGGGCCGGAAGCTCACCGACGAGGCGAAACAGCGGCAGCGTGAACTGCTGCGGGTGCTCAAGACCTCGCGCGCCGAGGCCGTGAGGCTGGCGGACGGTGCTCCGCGCGGGTGACCTCGGTCAGGTGAAGCTGGTCACGGGGGTCGTTTCAGACACGGGCCGGAGGGTTACCCTCGCGCCGTCGTCTGGTACCCGCGACCACCGAGCGGGACTGGAACGAGTTGAGGAGTTTTCGACCATGAGCGTCCATTGGCGCACGCCATGACGAGGCCCGCTCGGCTGGCCGTGGGTGTCGTTTCCGCGGGCCGGGTCGGCAGCGTCGTCGGCGCCGCACTCACGAGGGCCGGGCACACGGTCGTCGCCGCTTCGGGCCTTTCCAACGCCTCGGTACGCCGGGCGGAGCAACTGCTCCCCGAAGTCCCCCTTCTGCCTCCCGACGAGGTCGCGCGCCGTGCCGACCTCGTCCTGCTCGCGCTGCCGGACGACACGCTGCCCGGGATGGTGCGCGGATTCGTCGCGACCGGTTCCCTGCGGCCGGGGCAGATCGTCGTGCACACGTCCGGGGCGCACGGTATCGACGTCCTCGCGCCCGCCGCCGAGGCCGGGGCGCTGCCGCTGGCCCTGCATCCGGTGATGACCTTCACCGGCCGCGCGGAGGACCTCGACCGGCTCACCGCCTGCAGCATCGGCGTCACCGCGACGGAGGGTGACGAAGCGGCCTGGAACGTCGGTGAAGCGCTGGCCGTGGAGATGGGCGCGGAGCCCGTCCGGATCCCTGACGAAGCGCGAGCGCTCTATCACGCGGCGTTGGCACACGGGGCGAACCACCTGATGACACTGGTCGCCGATTGCGCGGAATTGTTGCGGGAAGCGGGAATCGCCCAGCCCGAACGCCTGGTGGCTCCGTTGTTGTCGGCGGCATTGGATAATGTTCTGCGGCACGGGGACCGGGCGCTGACCGGGCCGGTGGCCCGTGGTGATCTCGGCACCGTGCGTAAGCATCTCGCGGTGCTGGCCGAGCGGGCTCCCGGAGTCGCTCCGGGCTATCGCGCGCTGGCCAAGCGCACGGTGGCGCGCAGCGATGCCGCCGGGCTCCTGAACGCCTCGGCCGCCGCCGAGCTCACCGAACTCCTCAGTGATCCGGCAGACCCCACAGATCCCGCCGAAGGGCAGCAAATCCAGTGACCACACCGAAATTCGCCCGAGGCACGCTGCACACCTTCCAGCCGCCCGAGCAGGTGAGCCAGGTGACGCGTGCCCTGCACGGGGTCGGCCGCAAGGTCGCGCTGGTGCCCACCATGGGCGCGCTGCACGCGGGTCACCGTGAGCTGATCCGCCGGGCCAAGCGGCTTCCGAACACGGTCGTCGCGACGTCGATCTTCGTGAACCCCCTGCAGTTCGGGGAGGGCGAGGACTTCGAGGCGTACCCGCGTCCGCTGGACAAGGACCTCGAGGTGCTGAAGGAGGACGGCGTCGAACTGGGCTTCCTGCCCAAGGCGTCGGATCTGTATCCCGAAGGTGCCGCCGTCACGGTCCACCCCGGCGCGCTCGGGGACGAGCTGGAAGGGGCGGTGCGGCCGGGGCATTTCGCCGGCGTGCTGACCGTGGTGGCGAAACTGTTCAACATCGTGCGGCCGGACTACGCCTTCTTCGGGGAGAAGGACTACCAGCAGCTGGTGCTGATCAAGAAGATGGTGCGCGACCTGAACTTCGAAACCCGGGTCATCGGGGTGCCGACGGTCAGGGAGCGCGACGGGCTGGCGTTGTCCTCGCGCAACGTCTACCTGACTCCTGAACAGCGCGAGGACGCGATCGTGTTGTCGGCGGCACTCACCGCGGGTGCCTTCGTCGGCCGCGACGGCGCGGACGCCGTGCTGGCGACCGCCAGGAAGACCCTCGCCGCGCGACCCGCGGTCGAGGTCGATTATCTGGAATTGAGGGGAACCGACCTCGGGCCCGCGCCCGTCGACGGTGAAGCGCGGTTGCTGATCGCGGCCAGGGTGGGGAGTACCCGGCTGATCGACAACGTGCCGGTGGTGCTCGGTGCGGCCGCCGACCATCCGGAACACGCGCTGGACGCAGGGGAATAGGGAGAGTCCACGATGTACCGCACAATGCTGAAATCAAAGATCCATCGGGCGACGGTCACCCAGGCCGATCTCCACTACGTCGGATCGGTGACCGTCGACGAGGACCTGATGGACGCGGCGGATCTGCTGCCGGGCGAGCAGGTGTCCATTGTGGACGTCACCAACGGCGCGCGGCTCGAGACCTACGTGATCGCGGGCGAACGCGGCAGCGGGGTGCTCGGCATCAACGGTGCCGCGGCGCATCTGGTGCACCCCGGCGATCTGGTGATCCTGATTTCGTACGGGCAGATGGAGAACGCCGAGGCGGCCTCGTTCCGGCCGCGGGTCATCTTCGTCGACGCGGACAACCGGATCGTCGAGAAGGGCGCCAACCCGGGGCACGCGCCGGAGGGGTCCGGGCTGCTGAGCGGCACCGTGACGCTGGCCGACGACGACACGATGACCTTCCCGGTCGCCGAAACCGCCGACGCCCGCCGTCTCGACGCGCTGCTGCACGCCGAGAGCTGAGTCGTTGCTGCTCACGATCGACGTCGGCAACACCAACATCGTGCTCGGCCTCTACGACGGCCCGGCACTCAAAGGTGACTGGCGGATGCGCACCGACGCGCGGATCACCGCCGACGAGCTCGCGCTGACCATGCGCGGGCTCCTCGGCGCGCACGCGGACGCGATCACCGGCATCAGCGCGCTGTCCACGGTGCCCGCCGTACTGCGCGAGCTGCGCGTCATGCTCTCGCGCTACTACGGCAGGCTGCCGAAGATCGTCATCGAGCCGGGGGTGCGCACGGGCGTGCCGCTCCTGGTCGACAACCCCAAGGAGGTGGGCGCGGACAGGCTGGTGAACACCCTGGCCGCGCACCATCTGCATCCCACCACCGCCTGCGTCGTGGTGGATTTCGGCACTTCGACCAATGTGGACGCCATTTCCGCCAAGGGCGAGTTCCTCGGCGGCGCGTTCGCGCCCGGGATCGAGATCTCGGTCGACGCGCTGGCCGCGCGGGCCGCGGCGCTGCGCAAGGTGGAACTGGTGCCGCCGCGGTCGGTGATCGGGAAGAACACCGTGGAATGCCTGCAGTCCGGCATCCTCTACGGTTTCGCCGGCCAGGTCGACGGCCTGGTGAAGCGGATCAAGCGCGAGCTTTCGCCGGACGGGTCGGAGCCCGTCGCCGTGATCGCGACCGGTGGCCTGGCCCCGCTGGTGCTGGAGGAGTCGGAGACGATCACCGAGCACGTGCCGGACCTCACCCTGCTGGGCTTGCGCCTCGTCTACGACCGCAACCACCGCGTTTAGTCCTCTGAACGCGGTTGACCGGGGCGCGCGGTGGGTGCTCGCTGGGGCTGAAGGGCCCTTTCCCCGCATCGCATGCGGCGAAAGCGCCCTTCGCCGCGTGAGATGAGGGCAAAGGGCCCTTCACCCGCGTCCGTCGCGACCTTGGCCGGGCCACTCAAGATCGACGGCGCGTCCGGAAGACCGTGGTGGTGAGCGGGAGGTCGAATTCCCCCGAGGCGGTTTCCGGGTTCCGGTCGAGGAATTCCCGCGCCGCGCGCAGTTTGGCCGCGCGTTCCGCTTCCGGGGCGACCAGGAGATGCGAATGGGTGGCGATGGTCTCCACCAGGCTTTCCGCCGTCCTGGGCTGTTTGTGGTCGAAAGTCTCCTTCTCGAACGGTTCGAAGGCCTCGTGTTCCGGCAGCGATTCGTAGTCGCTCAGCCAGCGCCTGCTCATCGAGCTCTTGATCAGTGAGTTGAACTCCGCCAGCCAGCCCGTCGACTCGTCGTCGTGATTCCACAGCGCGGCAACGACTCCGCCCGGCCTCAGCACCCTGGCGATCTCCGGATAGGCCAGATCGAGGTCGAACCAGTGGAAAGCCTGCCCGATGACCACGGCGTCCACGGATTCGTCCGCCAGCGGGATCCGCTCGGCGGTCCCGATGAGCGGCGTCACGGAGGGGAGCGCCTTGGCGAGTTCTTCGAGCATCTGCGCGTCCGGCTCGACGGCGGTGACCGTGACCCCCAGCGCGACCAGCCCTTCGCTGACCTTGCCGGTACCGGCGCCGAGGTCGAGGACCCGTTCCGGTGGCCGGTTCGCGCCGGCCAGCCCCCAGGCCAGTGCCTTTTCCGGATAGTCGGGCCGGTGCGCGGCATAGGCGGCGGCCTTCGCGCCGAACGAAGCGGCGCGGCGAGCGTGCAGTTCGGGTTCGATGCCGGGAGTGGATGAGTTCACGCGAACCAGGTTAATGGAGAGAAAACCAGCCGGTCCGGACCCGGAAAAGGTAATCCGGTTGGCGTAGGGAACCGGTGGGTTCGTACGCTGTGCGGCATGACTGAAATCCCCGCATCCGAGGGCGTGAGCCCCGACGAAGACCTGCCGGAACAGATGCGGGTGCGCCGGGACAAGCGCGACCGGATAATCGCGGAGGGTATCGATCCGTATCCGGTCGAGGTGCCCCGGACGCACTCACTGGCCGAAGTGCGCGCGAAGCATTCCGACCTTCCCGCCGACACCGCCACCGGCGACATCGTCGGTGTGACCGGCCGGGTCATGTTCATGCGCAATACCGGAAAACTGTGTTTCGCCAGTCTCCGTGAAGGCGACGGCACCGAGTTGCAGGCGATGATCAGCCTCGCGAAGGTGGGCGCGGACGCGCTCGCGGCGTGGAAGTCCGATGTCGATCTCGGCGATCACGTATTCGTCTCCGGCGAGGTCATCACCTCCAAGCGCGGTGAGCTTTCCGTGATGGCCGACTCCTGGCGGATCACGTCGAAAGCATTGCGCCCGTTGCCGGTGATGTACAAAGACCTGGCCGAGGAAACGCGGATCCGGCAGCGTTATGTCGATCTGATCGTCCGTCCCAAGGCGCGCGACGTGGTCCGTACCCGGGCCGGTGTGCTGCGTTCCCTGCGTGACTCGTTTCACGGCCGGGGATTCCTCGAGGTCGAGACGCCGATGCTGCAGACGCTGCACGGGGGTGCGGCGGCCAGGCCATTCGTCACGCATTCGAATGCCTTCGACCTCGATCTGTACTTGAGGATCGCGCCGGAGCTGTACCTCAAGCGTTGCGTGGTCGGCGGTATCGAGAAGGTCTTCGAGATCAACCGGAACTTCCGGAACGAGGGCAGCGACTCGTCCCACTCGCCCGAGTTCGCCATGTTGGAGTACTACGAAGCGTATGCGACCTATGACTCCAATGCGGTGATGACACGGCAGCTCATCCAGGAGGCGGCGCAGAACGTTCTCGGTACTCAGGTGGTCACTCTCGCCGACGGTTCGGAGTACGACCTGTCCGGCGAGTGGACCACACTCGGAATGTACGAGTCGTTGTCCGAGGCGTTGTCGGAAGAGGTCACTCCCGAGACATCGGTGGACAAGCTGCGTTCCTATGCCGAAGCGCGGGAGCTGGAGGTCGACCCCAAGTTAGGGCACGGCAAACTCATCGAGGAACTGTGGGAACACCTCGTCGGCGATCATCTGCACGAACCTACTTTTGTCCGTGATTTTCCGGTCGAGACATCCCCGCTGACCAGGCAACATCGCAGCAAGCCGGGGGTGGCCGAGAAGTGGGATCTGTACGTGCGCGGTTTCGAACTGGCCACCGGATACTCCGAGCTGGTCGATCCCGTGGTGGAGCGCCAGCGTCTGGTGGAACAGGCCAGGCTGGGCGCGCAGGGCGATAGTGAGGCCATGAACCTGGATGAGGATTTCCTCCGGGCACTGGAGTACGGAATGCCGCCGAGCGGTGGTGTCGGAATGGGGATCGACCGGTTGCTGATGGCGCTGACCGGCCTTGGTATCCGGGAGACCATCCTGTTCCCGCTCGTCCGACCTGAATAACCCGTCCGCGTGACAGATACCTCGATCGTTCTCGTAAACGAGATTTGCGTTATGTCTCGGTAGCGGGTATTAATGTCGCTAGACAAAGTCTTCTGTCCGGGGCATGCCCCGTACCAGATCATTCGTGTAAGCCCCCAGCAGGAGGAAACAGATGGCACAGAAGGTGCTCGTCTCGCTCGTTGACGACCTCGACGGCAGCGAGGCGGAAGAGACCGTTGAGTTCGGTTTGGACGGTGTCAGCTACCAGATCGACCTTTCCGCGGAAAACGCGGAAGAACTTCGCGACGCGCTGGCCCAGTATGTGGAGCACGCCCGCCGCGCGGGTGGCCGTAAGCGCACCGCCATTCGTCCGGTCGCCGGCGTGAAGGCCGCCGCCCGCCCCGCGACCGTGGACCGCGAGCAGAACCAGGCCATTCGCGCCTGGGCCCGCAAGAACGGCTTCCAGGTTTCCGACCGTGGACGTATCCCGTCCGAGGTCGTGGAGGCCTACCACAAGAAGAACTGAGGTCTCCTCGACCTTCGAGCCGCCGGGAACCTATTCCCGGCGGCTTTCTTGTTCTTGTACACGGTTCAAGCGGGCGTACTCCGTGGGCGCCCATCCGGTCACGGAGCGAAAATCCCGGATGAAGTGTGCTTGGTCGCTATAGCCCAGCTCGGTCGCCAGTTTCGCGTAGTCCGGCTGTTCCTCGGCCGCGATCCGTGCCGCCGCTTCGTTCAACCGGTATACCTGAATCGCCCATTTGGGGGCGGTGCCGACATGTTCGGCGAACAGTCGTTGCAGACTTCGCTGAGACAGGCCCGTTCGGCTTGACAGCTTCCAGACCCGGGTAATGGCCGGTTCGGCCGCGATTGTTTCCACCGCTTCGATGGCCGTCCGTGCCGCCGCGGTGAGGACAGGGCGTTTCGCGAGGAGCAGTTCCTCCGCCATGCGGACCATTTCGAAGTCGTTCGTCGCATTGCGTACCGATTCCGTCACTCCTCCGGCGCAGGGGAAGAGATCGGTGAGTGGAACGGAACCGCCGGAGATCATCGAGACCGGACCGGTGAGGAATGCCCGGAAAGCCCCGGGCCGGAATCGCACGCCGATACCTTGATCCACACCGTCGACGACGTAGCGGAAAGGCCGTTTCCCCGGCCCGAAGGCGCCGGCCGCGTCGCGGAAGAACGTCACGTTGACCGCGAGATTCGGCAGTACCACCTGTTCATGGGGCGGACGGCCGGTCAGGTCCCAGCGCAGCACCCAGTGGTGGTCGACGAACGGGCGCAATTCCGGTGCGGGCGCGTGCCGGACCAGGCTGAACTTCGCGCTCGCCTCCCGCGCGTTGACGATCCCCGCCGGGATCCGGTGCCTGCTCACCCGCTCAACGTAATCGTGTCGCGTTTCTTCAAGACGGCGTGGCGGCCGCCGTGAACTCATGCCCGTATGCCCGAACACGCCGCTCTCATCGCCCCCGCCGCCGCGAAGTTCACCGCGGTCCTGCGCGGGATGGGCGAAGCCGATCTCACCGCGCGCACCCCGTGTACCGAGTACGACGTCCGCGCGTTGCTGAACCACCTTCTCTACTGGGGCCCCTGGCTCGAAGCCGCCGGACGCAAGGCGCCGCCGCCCGAGGTGTCGTCCGGCGAGGCGGAGGCGGACCTCGTGGGCGCCGATCGGCTCAGCGCCATCGGTGCCATCGGTGCCATCGAGGAGCAGACCGCCCGGCTCGTCGACGTCTTCGGCGCTCCCGAGGCTTGGCAGGGGCAGACCACCTTCGGCGGCCAGCCGATGCCCGCCTCGATGGCGGGGTACATGGTGCTGGACGAGTTCGTCTTCCACGGCTGGGACCTCGCCAGGGCGACCGGCGCGGAGTTCACCGTCGCCCCCGAAGTCGCCGACGCCGTGTACGCGATCGCATTGGAGATCGGCGATCAGGCGCGGGCGATGAAGGTTTACGGCGAAGAAGTGCCCGTCGCGGAAGGCGCGACGACGTTCGAACGTGCTCTGGGCGCGACCGGACGGAATCCCGGCTGGACGCCTTAACGGATTCGCGGGCAGCCCTCGCATTCCGATTCCGCGGGCAACAGATAGGAGTAACAGCAGCTTTCCCGGTTTCTCGTCCACTCGCGGCGACCATCGGCGGCCGGGGCCAGCCTCAGCTTCGACGCGGACGTCAGCGGCGGGAATCGTGCTTCGAGGACCAGCGCGGCGTCCGCGACGCCGGAGCCCTCGGCGTCCGCGGTCCCGCCCAGCCGCCCCGCCGACCACAGCGCGTTGTCGAGCGCGTCCGTGGCGGCCGCCCACAGCTGCCGCCGCCCGAGCCTCGTCAACGGCCCGTAGACGTCGATGAACCGGTTCGCGTGCGCGACGAACCTTCCGCGCAGCACGGTCGCCAGGGTTCGCTCGTCCGGCACGACGACGGCGTCCGGATGCGCCGAACCCGGGTCGGTCGGCAGGCAATGGAACCCGTCGCCGAGGACGGCGATCGACTCGGGATGCGGCCGGTCTCCGCCGATCCGGAAGGCCAGCGCGGACGGCGCCAGCGACGGGACGCGGCGTTCGTGGTGCAGCAGCATCGCGCCGGCGAACGCCGGGACGTGCAGATACCAGGACAGGATCCAGCTCGCCGGGATCCGCTCCGGGATCGCGGACGCCTCCGGGTACGTCCCGGCCAGCCAGCCGCCGAGCCGCTCCCGCCAGCGGACGAGACGCGCCGGTTCGCCGAGCAGGGCGTCGCAGCGGACCCAGTCCGGCTCGCTCCCGGGCACCGTGCTGCGGAGCCTGGCGTCTTCGGGCATCCTCGACAGCGAGGCGCGGAGGCCGCCTTCGGGTGACGCGAGCGTGTGGTGAAGCGACACGGGCCCTCCCGTCATTAGGTACGCCTAACCTTACATACGGTCGGTGACTACTCCGGTCGGGTGTCCATCCACTGGGCTGTCTCTGGCCGACTCGGTGTGTTCGCGCTCAGCGGACAAGGCGCATCCGACGGAATCCGAGTGCGGGTTCGCACGTTGGGCTTGACGTAAAGGTGCAGGGCAACCGGAAGATGAAGGAGCGCACGGCCGGAGAACGGCCGGGGCGCGAACGGGCCGCAATCAGCCGTAGTGGTACGCCAGCGCGACCGCTTGGCTACTAGAGTGGTCTCACGGTGCTGAATCCATCGCGGTGAAAGCACGATGGAAACGGGCCGCCGTCGCAGCAGTCGAGGGAGTGCACATGTTTGAGAGGTTCACCGACCGCGCGAGGCGGGTGGTCGTCCTGGCCCAAGAAGAGGCCAGGATGCTCAACCACAACTACATCGGCACCGAGCACATCCTCCTGGGTCTGATCCACGAGGGTGAAGGTGTCGCCGCCAAGGCGCTGGAATCGCTGGGCATCGCGCTGGAGGGCGTCCGCCAGCAGGTCGAGGAGATCATCGGCCAGGGGCAGCAGGCCCCGAGCGGGCACATCCCCTTCACCCCGCGGGCCAAGAAGGTGCTTGAGCTGTCGCTGCGCGAAGCGCTGCAGCTCGGCCACAACTACATCGGCACCGAGCACATCCTGCTCGGGCTGATCCGCGAGGGAGAAGGCGTCGCCGCGCAGGTGCTCGTCAAGCTCGGCGCGGACCTCAACCGGGTGCGTCAGCAGGTTCTGCAGCTGCTGTCGGGCTACCAGGGTGGCAAGGAGTCGGCCGAGACCGGTTCCGGACGCGGTGAAGGCACCCCGTCGTCGTCGCTGGTGCTCGACCAGTTCGGCCGCAACCTGACCGTGCAGGCCCGCGAAGGCAAGCTCGACCCGGTCATCGGCCGTGGCAAGGAGATCGAGCGGGTCATGCAGGTGCTGTCGCGGCGCACCAAGAACAACCCGGTCCTGATCGGTGAGCCCGGTGTCGGCAAGACCGCCGTCGTCGAAGGGCTCGCGCAGAACATCGTCAAGGGCGAGGTCCCGGAGACGCTGAAGGACAAGCAGCTCTACACCCTCGACCTCGGCTCCCTGGTCGCCGGTTCCCGGTACCGCGGTGACTTCGAAGAGCGCCTGAAGAAGGTGCTCAAGGAGATCAAGACCCGCGGCGACATCATTCTGTTCATCGACGAGCTGCACACGCTCGTCGGCGCGGGTGCCGCCGAGGGCGCGATCGACGCCGCGTCGATCCTGAAGCCGATGCTGGCCCGTGGTGAGCTGCAGACGATCGGCGCGACCACGCTCGAGGAGTACCGCAAGTACATCGAGAAGGACGCCGCGCTGGAGCGCCGCTTCCAGCCGATCCAGGTCGGCGAGCCGTCGCTCGAGCACACGATCGAGATCCTGAAGGGTCTCCGCGACCGGTACGAGGCGCACCACCGCGTCTCGATCACCGACTCGGCGCTCGTGGCCGCCGCGACGCTGGCGGACCGGTACATCAACGACCGGTTCCTGCCGGACAAGGCGATCGACCTGATCGACGAGGCGGGCGCCCGGATGCGTATCCGCCGGATGACCGCGCCGCCGGACCTGCGCGAGTTCGACGAGAAGATCGCCGACGTGCGCCGGGACAAGGAGTCCGCGATAGACGCGCAGGACTTCGAGCGCGCCGCCCGCCTCCGTGACGAGGAGAAGACCCTCCTCGGCCAGAAGGGCGAGCGGGAGAAGCAGTGGAAGGACGGCGACCTCGACGTCGTCGCCGAGGTCGACGAGGAGCAGATCGCCGAGGTCCTCGCCAACTGGACCGGTATCCCGGTGTTCAAGCTCACCGAGGAGGAGACCACGCGTCTGCTCCGCATGGAGGACGAGCTGCACAAGCGGATCATCGGCCAGGAGGACGCGGTCAAGGCCGTCTCCCAGGCGATCCGCCGTACCCGCGCCGGCCTGAAGGACCCGAAGCGCCCCTCCGGTTCGTTCATCTTCGCCGGTCCGTCCGGTGTCGGTAAGACCGAGCTGTCCAAGGCGCTGGCGGCGTTCCTGTTCGGCGAGGACGACGCGCTCATCCAGATCGACATGGGCGAGTTCCACGACCGCTACACCGCTTCGCGGCTCTTCGGTGCCCCTCCGGGCTACGTCGGCTACGAAGAGGGCGGCCAGCTGACCGAGAAGGTGCGGCGCAAGCCGTTCTCGGTGGTGCTGTTCGACGAGATCGAGAAGGCCCACCAGGAGATCTACAACACGCTCCTGCAGGTCCTCGAAGACGGCCGTCTCACCGACGGCCAGGGTCGTACGGTCGACTTCAAGAACACCGTGCTCATCTTCACCTCGAACCTGGGTACCTCGGACATCTCCAAGTCCGTTTCGCTCGGCTTCTCGCAGGGAGGCGACACCGCCAACCGGTACGAGAAGATGAAGCAAAAGGTCAACGAGGAGATGAAGAAGCATTTCCGGCCGGAGTTCCTGAACCGGATCGACGACATCATCGTCTTCCACCAGCTGACCAAGGATCAGATCATCCAGATGGTCGATCTGATGATCGCGCGGGTCGAGACGCAGCTCAAGGCCAAGGACATGGAGCTCGAGCTCACGCCCAAGGCCAAGTCGCTGCTCGCCAAGCGCGGCTTCGACCCGGTGCTGGGCGCGCGGCCGCTGCGTCGCACGATCCAGCGCGAGATCGAGGACCAGCTGTCGGAGAAGATCCTGTTCGGCGAGGTCCAGGCGGGCCAGATCATCCTGGTCGACGTCGAAGGCTGGAACGACGAAGAGGGCGAGAAGGACGACAAGGCGCACTTCGTCTTCCGCGGCGAAGCGCGGCCCTCGTCGGTCCCGGACGCCCCGCCGGTCAGCATCGGCGCCGGTACGAGCGAAGAGAGCGGTGAAGCCGAGAGCGAGTAAGCCTCGGTGATTTACGGAAACGCCCGTCGCGGGTTCACCCGCGGCGGGCGTTTCCGCGTGCGGGGCCACTTGAGCCTCGTGAGTGGTAATGACGGTTCTAACCGTCATTACCACTCACGAGGCCGTTTTCTCCGCGTGAGACGATGCCACCGGGTCCGGGAGGGGGTCAGGTGGACGTTCTGGCGATCGATTTCGGTACCTCCAGCACGGTCGGGGTGCTCTCGATCCACGGCAGGGGGACACAGGTCGTCGAAATCGACGGGTCGGTGACGATGTCGTCGGCGATCTACGCCGACAAGGACGGCACCGTCTTCGTCGGCCGCGACGCCGAACGCCGCGCCCGGCTGGATCCGAGCCGGTTCGAAGCGAATCCGAAGCGGCGCATCGACGAGGGCGCCCTCCAGCTCGGCGATGTCACGTTGCCCATCGCCGACGCCTTCGCCGCCGTCCTGCGCCGTGTCGGCGAGGAGGCCGAGCTGCTCCTCGCGCGCCCGCCCGCCCAGGTGCGCATCTCCCATCCGGCGGGCTGGGGCCCGGATCGCAAGCAGATCCTCCGCGACGCCGCGCTCAAGGCCGGATTCGGCACCACGCTGCTCATTCCCGAGCCGGTCGCCGCGGCCGCGCATTACGCCTCCCTCAACCAGGGCCAGCTGCGGCCGTCCGGTCCGATCGCGGTGTACGACCTCGGGGCGGGCACCTTCGACTGCGCCGTCGTCGGGGTCAGCGCCCAGGGGTTCGCCGTGCTCGCCGAGGACGGCCTGCCCGACCTCGGCAGTCTCGACATCGACCAGGCGCTGCTGGTCCACATCGGCCGCGAGGTCTCGCATTCCGACCCGGCGGTCTGGCAGCGGGTGCTGCGCCCGCAGTCGGTCGGCGACCGCCGGACGCGCCGTTCGCTGCTGCAGGACGTCCGAGACGCCAAGGAGAGCCTGTCCCGGCATCAGCAGACCGAGATCCCGATGCCGGAGCCGTTCGGGGACGTACGGGTCACGCGGATGGAGCTGGAAGCACTCGTCCGGCCGAGTTTCCTGCGCAGTGCCGAACTCCTGGCCACCACCATCCACCGCGCCGGGCTCACCCCGGACCGGCTCGGCGGCGTCTACCTCGTCGGCGGGCCGAGCCGGATGCCGTTGCTGGCGAGTCTGCTGGCGAATCAGCTCAGGATCGCGCCGACGACGCAGGACCAGCCGGAGACGGCGGTCGCGTTCGGGCTGCACCACGTGCCGGCGGGCGGCGAGGACTCCCAGCTGACCGTGCCCGCGTTCGCCCCGGTCTCCCCGCCCGCTCAGCAGCGGCCCGTCCAGCCGCCGCCTCAGCCACCCCGGCGGCCGCAACCGCCGCGCTGGTCACCGCCTCCGCCTCCGCCCGGCCGGAACTGGCAGAAGCCCACGGCCTACGGCGTCGTCGCGCTCGCCCTCGCGGCGATCGTGACGACGATCGTCCTGCTCACCGGTGGCGAGGACGAACCCGTCGCGGCCCCGGCTCCCGCCGTCCCGGCACAGCAGCCGAACTGCGATCAGGCCGGCCCGAAGGACGCGCAGGGGTTCACGGACTGCCTCCGCCGGATCGCCGCCGTCCTCCCGCAGCGGGACGCCTGCCGGGACGCGCCGGAAGCGGCCGCCGCGATGGGGGCGGCGACCGCGGTCACCTGCGTGTTCAAGAACGACGAGGCTTCGAACGCGATCAACTACTACCAAGGCGTCGCGATGACCGGCCTGGAGGACGACGCCCGGCGGCAGATGACCAAGGGCAAGCCCGTGGAGGGCACCTGGGCGGCCGACGGGCTGCGGGGCCGCTACCTCGCGGGTGCGGGCAAGCGAAGCGGCATCGTGCTCTTCGGAACCGAAGACGCCCCGTTGAGCGCGATGCTCGTCTCGACCCGCCGCGACGGGACCGCGCGGACGACGCAGGAGATGGTCGACTTCTTCACCGCGCAGCTCAAACCCTGAGGGGTCGTGAGTGGCGATTCGGGTTAGAACACGAATCGCCACTCACGACCAGCGCGCCGAAATACGCCCCGTTCAGTGCAGGGTGCCCGCCGGTGTCGAGAGGTCTTCGGTCACCGAGAGCGCGGTGTCGACGATGATCTCCAGCGCCTCCGCCGCGCGATGCACGGCGAGGCTCGGCGCGGTCGTCCGCGCGGCCTGTTCCGGCGTGTAGGGCACGTGCACGAAGCCGCCCCGCACGCCGGGAAAGTCGTTGTCCAGCAAGTGCATCAGCCCATAGAAGACCTGGTTGCACACGTACGTCCCCGCGGTGTGCGAGACCGACGCCGGAAGCCCCGCGGCCTTGATCCCCTCGACGCAGGCCTTCACCGGCAAGGTCGTGAAGTATGCGTTGGGCCCGCCCGGGATCACCGGGACGTCGACGGGCTGCGAGCCCGCGTTGTCCGGGATCCGGGCGTCGATCAGGTTGATCGCGACCCGTTCCGGGGTGACGTCGGGGCGGCCGCCCGCCTGGCCGACGCAGACCACCAGTTCCGGCCGGTATTCGTCGATGGCGTCGCGCAAGGTGATCAGCGAACGCGAGAACACACACGGCAGCTCGACGGCCACGGCGTCTCGCCGCCGGCCGGTGAGCAGGGAAACCGCCTGCCACGACGGGTTCACCCGCTCACCGCCGAACGGTTCGAAACCGGTGAGGAGCACTGACGTCATGCCACTCACCCTAACGTGTGACACGCGTCAGGCGGCCGGCTTGAGGTCCCCGGGGTAGAGGAACTCGGGCGCCGGTTTGGTGTTGCCGTAGAACCACGCGTCGAAGAAGCCCTGGAGGTTCTTGTGCGCGACGCGTTCGGCGAACTTCTGGAACTCCGGCAGGCTCGCGTTGCCGTCCCGGTGCAGTGACGGCCACGTCTTCAGGATGCGGTCGAACGGAGCCGCGCCGATGTAGTTCTTCAGCGCGTGCAACGCCACCGGGCCCTTCGAGTACACGTAGGTGAACTCGTTGCCGGGCCCCATGTCGTACAGTTTCCCGGCCCAGAACCGGTCCGTGGCCTTCTGCACGGCTGCCAGGTAGCGCGCCTTGAGGTCCTGACCCGATTTCGCCTCGGACCACAGCCACTCCGCGTACGAGGCGAAGCATTCGTTGAGGCAGACGTCCTTCCACTTGTCGACGGCGACCGAGTCGCCCCACCACTGGTGGGCGTTCTCGTGCACGATCGTCGGGATGTTGCCCGCCGCGCCCGAGTAGATCGGCCTGCTCAGCGTCTCCAGCGAGAACCCGATCGGCTCGGCGAGGAAGATGCCGCCCGCGGCGTCCACCGGGTACCGGCCGAACTTCGACGCCAGGAAGTCGATGATCTCCGGCAGCCGCGCCTCGGCCTGTTTGGTCGTGGCGGGTGTGCCGGGGGCGTAGGCGTTGACGACCGGGGTCCCGTCGGACAGGTTCGTCCGCTCGAACTCCCATTTGTCGATCGCGACCGTGGTCATGTACGGCACGGCCGGGGTCTCCTCGGCCCAGACGTAGGTGGTCTTCGCGCCTTCGGCGAAGTGCCCGCGCTCGCGGCCGTTCGAGATGACGCCCCACTCCGACGGCACGGTGATCGTGAGGTGGAAGGTCGCCTTGTCCCGCGGGGTGTCGTTGACCGGGTACCAGGTCGTCGCCGACTTCGGTTCGCCCGCGACGAACGCGCCGCCGGATTTCGCGTACTGCCAGCCGTTCTCGCCCAGCAGCGGATCCTCGATCGGCTGCGGGACGCCGTGGTAGGCGATCTCGGCGGTGAACCGCTCGTGGTTCCGCAGCGGACGGGCCGGGGTGATCACCAGTTCGTGGTCGCCGGTCCGCGCGAAGGTCGCCTTCCGCCCGTTGACCTTGACCGAGTCGACGGTCAGCCCGTGCAGGTCGAGGTTGAACGAGCTGAGCGCCTGTGTCGCCCGGCCGGTGATCGTCTGCAGGCCCGTGAGCTGCTTGGTGGCCGGTTCGTAGCCGACCTTCAGGTTGTAGTCGCCGACGTCGTAGCCGCCGTTGCCGTCCTGCGGGTAGTAGCTGTCGCCCGCGCCGTCGGCGCCGGGTTTGCCGGGATCGGCGAGGGCGGTCCCACCGCCGAGGACACTCGCGGCCAGCACGGCTGCGATGACGGCCACACTCCGGTACCTCATTCACGCTCCCAGTCGATCGGCTGTCATTTGGTCCCGAACCTAGTCCCGCGACCTCGGCCGACCGCCCGGAAAGCTCCTCCGTGCCCGGATAATCCCCACTTCCGTCGCCTGTGGGGCCAAGCGGTTGCGGGTTCTGGAAAGCTGGGGACCGTGCGTGTGACGTTGCTGGGCCCCGTCGGAGCGGAGGCCGGAGACGGCACCCCGGTCGACATCGGTGGTGTCCGCCTCCGCATGCTCTTGGCCAGGCTCGCGCTGGACGCCGGCCGCCCGGTCCCGGCGACCGCACTGATCGACGGTCTCTGGGGTACGGAGCCGCCCGCCGACGCGGCGAACGCGCTGCAGTCCCTGGTCTCGCGGCTGCGCAAGATCCTGCGTGCCGACGACGTCGCGCTCGACTCGGGCCCCGGCGGCTACCGGCTGGACGTCGCCCGTGAGGACGTCGACGTCTTCCGGTTCGAACGGCTGGCCGCGGAAGGGCGGGCCGAGCTGGCGGCGGGCCGGGATTCCGGCGCGGCCGCCGTCCTCGCCGAAGCGCTCGGCCTCTGGCGCGGCCCAGCGTTGTCCGACGTGCTCGAAGCCCCTTTCGCGCAGGCTCCGGCGACCCGGCTGGAGGATCTGCGGCTCGAAGCCGCCGAAGACCGGTTCGAGGCCGAGATCCGGATCGGCGGGCACGACCGGGTCCTGGCGGATCTCAAGGAGGCCGTCGCGCGGAACCCGCTGCGCGAACGCCTCGCCGGGTTGTGGATGCGGGCGTTGTGCGCGGCGGACCGGCAGTCCGACGCCCTCGCCGTCTACGAGGAGGTCCGCGCGGCGCTGGCCGACCAGCTGGGCGTCGATCCCTCGGCCGAACTCAAGGAGATCCACCTCGCCGCGCTGCGCGGCGAACTCGGCCCGCCCCCCGCGGTCGCCGATCATCTCCCGGTCCGGCTGACCAGCTTCGTCGGCCGCGACGACGAGCTGAAACTGGTCGCGGAACTCCTCGCCGGCGCGCGGCTGGTGACGCTCGTCGGGCCCGGCGGCGCCGGGAAGACGCGGCTGGCCACCGAGGTCGCGACGCGGCACCCGGCGCACGCGCGCGGACGTGTCTGGTTCGTCCCGCTCGCGGGCATCCGGGACCCCGGCGACCTGCCCGGCGCGGTCTTCGCCGCGCTGGAACTGTGGGATCTCGGACTCTCGCACGGCGGCGACCCGATGCGGCGGCCGGTGGAGGCGCTGGTCCGGGTCGTGGAAACACTCGGTGCGGGCGAGTCGGTGCTGGTGCTGGACAACTGCGAGCATCTGGTCGACGCGGCAGCGGAGCTGACGAACACCCTGCTGCGCCGTGTGCCGACCCTGCGCGTCCTCGCGACGAGCCGTGAGGCGCTGGCCATCGACGGTGAGACGCTGTGCCCGCTCGGCCCGCTGTCCGTGCCGGAAGGCAAGCCGACGGTCCCCCAAGCGGCCGAGGCGGGCGCGATCCGGCTGTTCGTCGACAGGGCGGCCGCCGTGCGCCCGGACTTCCGGCTCGATGAGTCCACTGTGGACGACGTCGCGCAGATCTGCCGCAGGCTGGACGGGATGCCGCTGGCGCTGGAACTGGCCGCGGCGCGGCTGCGTTCGATGACCGTCGCGCAGATCTCGCAACGTCTCGACGACAGGTTCCGCCTGCTCACCTCCGGCAGCCGCACGGCGTTGCCGAGGCAGCGCACGTTGCGTGCCGTGGTCGAGTGGAGCTGGGACCTCCTCGACGACGCCGAACGCGTGCTGGCCCGGCGGCTTTCGGTGTTCGGGGCCGGTGCCGAGGTCGAAGCGGTCGAGAGCGTCTGCGCCGGTGACGGCCTGCCGGCCGAGGACGTCCTGTACGTCCTCGGCTCGCTCGTGGAAAAGTCCATTGTGGACGCGCTCGCCGGGGATCACGGCGAACCGCGCTACCGCATGCTGGAGACCATCCGGGCCTACGCGGCGGAACGTCTCGACGAGGCCGGGGAACGGGAACAGCTGACGAAGGCATATCACCGCTACTACGCCCAGCTCGCCGAGCGGCTGGAGCCGATGCTGCGGACGGCGGATCAGCTCGTCGCCATCTCACGCTACGACGCGGAGCAGGGCAACATCGTGACCGCGCTTCGCCAGGCCATCGACGCCGGCGACGTGGAAATGGCGACGCGCCTGTTCGGCAGCACCTTCTGGTACTGGCTGATCAAGGGCGACAGCAACCGGGTCGAGTCGTTCGTCGCCGAAGTGCTCACTTTCGGCGACCGCCTGGACGAGGATTTCGCGGCCGCGTTCCGGGCGATGCGCGAGATCACCGCGATGGTGCCGGGGGTCGGCGACCGCGAAGCCGTGCGGGAACTCATCGACGAATGCGTGCGGACGAACGCGCACACCCGGTTCGCCGGTCTGGCCATCGGCCTGCCCATGCTGGCCTTCTTCAGCCACGACAAGGAACTCGCGCACCGCGAGGTGGATCGGGCGTTGTCGAGCCCGGACCCGTGGGCCAGGTCGGCGGGGGCATGGGCGCAGAGTTTCATCCTCGTCGACGACGGTGACCCCGAGGGCGCGGACAGGGCCAGGGACAGGGCCTACGAAGGGTTCTCGGCCTTGGGCGATCGCTGGGGCACCGCGATGGCCGTGGGCATGAAGGCGAGCGAAATCTCGATGTCGGGCGATCACGAAGCCGCGCTCTCGCTGTACCGGCGAGGGCTCGCCCTCGCTCTCGAACTGGGGTCGCAGGACGACGTGATCCAGCAGCGCTGGCGGCTCGCGACCGAGTACGCGCGGGCCGGGGACATCGAGACGGCGATGCGCGAGATACGCGACGCGGAGCGCTACGCGAACGACACGGGCAACGACCAGCTCGCGGTGATGGTGCTGGTGGGCAAGGCCGATCTGCTCAGCCGCGCCGGGCGGATCGACGAGGCGCGCGAGGTCGGCGCCCGGTTCCGGGAGCTGATGGCCGACGTGCCGATGCCGGGCTTGTTCGGTGAGGAGTTCGGCGGGTACATCGACACGGAGATCGCGCTGGCCGCCGGAGATCTGGACGCGGCCGAACGCGGTGCCGCGATCGTCGTGAAGTCCACCGCGGACCGAGGTGACATGCCCGATCTCGGGCGGATCGTCGAGGTCTTGGGCCTGATCCGGTTCCGGCAGGGGCGGCCCGACGCCGCCGTCCGGATGCTCGGCGCGGCGAAGCTGCTCCGCGGCAAGCTGGACCTCGGTGAACCCGCCATCCGGGAGCTGATCGACGACCTTCGCGCGCACTTCGGGGAAGAGCGCTACGAAGAGCTGCTGAGGCAGGACGCCGGACTTCCCCGGCCCGATCTGGTGGCTTGGGTCAGCGCCGAGGTGAGCGCGTGAAGGCCCCTTCCCTCAGCTGAACTGAGGGAAGGGGGCCTTCACGCGCGTTCCCCCCTGACCCGGAGTCAGACGCGCTTCCGATAAGCCCAGGTCGCGAGCGGGAAGAAGACCGCGAGCGCGGCCGCCATCCAGATCAGCGATCCGGTCAGCGGACCGGCGATCGGTCCGCCGTTCATCAGCCCGCGCAGGACGTCGGACATCTGCGTCACCGGGCTGATGTCGGCCCACGCCTTCAGCCAGCCGGGCATCGTGCTCGTCCCCACGAACACGTTGCTGCCGAAGGTCAGCGGCATCAGCACCACGAACATCAGGCCCTGCACCGCGCCGGGGCTCTTCAGCAACATCCCGACGAACACCGAAGCCCAGCAGAACGACAGCGCGAACGCGATGACGAGCACGATCGCCAGCGCGAACTCGGCCGGTCCGGTCTGGATCCGGTAGCCCATGATCGTCGCCACCACCATCAGGACGACCAGGCACACCAGGTACCGCACGATGTCGGCCAGTACGGCGCCGATCAGCGGCGCGGACCGCGCGATCGGCATGGCCCGGAACCGGTCGAACACGCCCTTGGTGACGTCGGTGTTCAGCTGGACGCCGACGGTCATGCTGGCCTGCAGGATGTTGAACACCATGATGCCGGGCACGATCATCTGGAGGTAGCCCTCGGTGCTGCCCACGATCGCGCCACCGAAGAGGTAGACGAACATGACCAGGAAGATGATCGGCGCGAGCGTGACGTCGGCCAGCTGTTCCGGGTTCTTGCGGATCTTCAGGACACCGCGCCAGGCAAGGGAAAGCCCGTGCTGCACGCTGCTCGACAGTGATACGCGCCGTGGTGGTGCGGGCGCTGCGATGGTCGTCATACCAGGCTCCCTTCCGGAGTCGCGTCCTTTGTGGACTCGTCGGTCTTCTTGCCGGTCAGTGCGAGGAACACCTCGTCGAGGCTGGGCAGCCGCAGCGCCAGCTCGTCCGCGGTGATCCCGGCTTCGTCCAGCTTGCGGACCAAAGTGGACAGCAGGACCGGGTCGGCGACGGGCGCGGTGAGCAGCCCGGTGTCGTCGTCCCGGTTCGGCCGGGACCCGGTGAGCCCGGCCAGGATGCGCTCGACGGCGTCGAGATCGCCGAGCGCGGTCGGCCGGACCTGCAGCGTCTGGCCGCCGGTCCGCCGCTTGAGCTCGTCGGCCCGCCCGTTCGCCACGACGTGGCCGTGGTCGAACACGGTGATCGTGTCGGCCAGCTGGTCGGCCTCCTCCAGGTACTGCGTGGTGAGCAGCACCGTCGTGCCGTCGGCGACCAGCGTCCGGACCACGGCCCACACCTCGTTGCGGGCGTGCGGGTCGAGCCCGGTGGTCGGCTCGTCCAGGTACAGCACCTTGGGACGGCCGACCAGGCTCGCGGCGAGGTCGAGCCGACGCCGCATCCCGCCCGAGTACGTCTTGATCGCACGTCCGGCGGCGTCGGTCAGTTCGAACCGCTCCAGCAGCTCGGCCGCGCGCTTCTTCGCGTCCGCCCTGGAGAACTCCAGCAGCCTGCCGATCAGGACCAGGTTCTCCGTGCCGGAGAGGTCTTCGTCGACCGACGCGTACTGCCCGGTCAGCCCGATCATGCTCCGGACCGCCATCGGGTTCTTGACGACGTCGTAGCCGAAGACGCTCGCGTGGCCGCGGTCCGGCCGGATCAAGGTGGCCAGGATCCGGACGGCGGTCGTCTTCCCCGCGCCGTTCGGCCCCAGCACCCCGACCACCTTGCCCGCCGGGACCTCCAGATCGACCCCGTCGAGCGCCTTCGTCTCCCCATAGTGCTTGACCAGTCCCTCGGCCCTGATCGCGTGGCTCATGTTTCCTCCTGTGGATCTCGCCCCGCGGACAAAGGTGCCCCGCCGACCTGGCAGACCGCGCACAGCGCGCTGGCAGAACCTGACAGGAACTGATAAGCGCTGGTAGGCGCGGTGTGAGGAGGTTGTGGAGGTGTTGTGGAGGCCGCCGCCACTTGATCGCCGATCGGCATACTCGACGTCATGGTGATCGAAGAACGGCCCGTGCCGGTGGTCCGCCGGACCCGGGGAGGCACCCGGGCGACGCTGGTCAGCGGCCTGCTCATCGCGGCGCTCGTCCCGTTCGCGGTGCTGACGGCGCTGCGGCTGGTGGGCTACGACGGCAACACCTACACGATCGCGGCGCTCGCGCTGACGCCGTACGCCGGGATCGCGACGCTGATACTCGCCCTCCTCGCGCTGGGACTGCGTCGCTGGTGGACCGCGGCCGTCGCGCTGGTGCTGACCTTCACGATCGCCGCGATGGTGCTGCCCAGGGCGTTCGCGAACGAGCAGAAGGCGCTCGGCGGGAAGCACGTCCGGGTGCTGGCGTCGAATATGCTCGGCGGGCGGGCGGATCCGGGCAAGATCGTCGGATACGTGAAGGAACACCAGGTCGACGTCTTGAGCCTGACCGAGATGACCCCCGAGGCGGTCGAGGCATTGGGCCGGGCCGGGCTGTTCGAGATCCTGCCGTTCCACGTACTGCACCCGGCGGAGTGGGCGTCCGGCTCCGGGCTGGTGTCGAGGTATCCGCTCACGCCGTTGAAGCTGAGCGGCGATTCGGATGCGAAACAGCCGAGCGCGAGCGCCGACCTCGGCGACGGCGTCCGGATCGAGGTCGTCGCGGTCCATCCGGCGGCGCCGATGTGGGACAGGCACGCGTGGGTCGCCGAGGCCAAGGACCTGCCCTACGCCGACGCCGAGCACGACATCCGGATCCTGGCGGGCGACTTCAACGCCAGTCTGGACCACTCGCTCTTCCGTGAGCTGCTGACCAGGGGTTATGTCGACGCGGCCGATCAGCTGGGGAAGGCGCTGACGGGGACCTGGACGAACGGGATGGTGCCGCCGGTGCCGATCGACCACGTCCTGGCGGACAAGCGGACGGCGATCGCGGACTTCAAGGTGCTGGAGACGCCGGGCAGTGATCACGACGCCGTCTACGCCGAGATCGTCCTGCCTAGCTGAGCAGTGCGTCCAGCGCCCGGAGCGTTTCGAGGCCGTTGGCCGCGAGAGAGACACCGCGGCCGTGCCGGATCTGTGGCTCGCGCGGGTTGATCCGCACCAGCGCGCCTGTCGCGGCGCTGGCCAGTTCCGAGTAGCGCCGCACCGTCGGCACGGCCTGCCCGGCACCGAGTTCCACCACCACGAGGTCGCGATGCGCCCGCCGCCACGCGGTCAGCTCGTCGAGCTGGGCCTGGCTGCGCCCGCCGAGCCAGTCGTAGTCGCCGAACATCAGGATGTTGGGCCGCGCGAGGCCGCCGCAGCGCGGGCACGACGGCAACGGGTCCGGCGCGCGCATCGTTTCCTCGTCGACCGGGACCTCGACGTCGGCCGCGGACCAGATCTCGGCGGTGCACCGGGCGAGGCACTGCAGGTGGTGGATGGATCCGTGCGCCTCGGCGACCAGCGGATACCCCACCTTCTGAAACTGACCGTCCACATTGGACGTGAACGCGCGGACGCCGCCGGGTTTCCGCGCTCCCCAGGACAGCAGGAGCCGGAAGCCCTCATGCGGCACGGTGGCGCGATACAGCGCGAGCCGGTGCCCGTAGAAACCCCAGGCCAGCCCGGGGTCTTCGGCGAAATGTCGCGGGTCGGCGAGTTCGACGAAGCTGATGCCCAGCCGTTCGTACGGCGGGTACGCCTTCCAGAAACCTTCGTCGCCCCGGAAATCGGGCAGGCCGGAGTCGACGCCCATTCCGGCGCCGGCGCAGACGAGCAGCGCGCCGGCGCCGTCGATCAGTTCCGCGGCTCGTTCGAGCTCACTCACCCGGCTTCGAAGCCTGGACGACCTCGAATTCCAGCAGATTCGCCCCACTGGAGACCGGCTTCGCGCGCTCGCCCGCGTGCGCCTCGCGCGCCGGACCGGACGCCCACGCCTGGTACGCCTCTTCGGACTCCCACTTCGTGTAGACGAAGTAGCGGCTCTCGCCGGAGACCGGGCGGAGCAGCTCGAAGCCGAGGAAGCCGGGCTGGTTGTCGACGGCGTGCAGCCGCGCGGCGAACCGCTTCTCCAGCTCGGGGCCTGCGCCTTCGGGGACCTCGATCGCGTTGATCTTCACGACTGCCATGCCGCCAGCCTACGACGAAACTCTTTCGCGCCGCGACGTGATGCGGGGAACCTGCCGGAGCGTCGCGTTTAGCGGGCTAAACGCGAAGTCGCGGGGGCACCTGGGCGCGTTTAGCCCGCTAAAGGCGCTTGGGGGCTCAGCCTCGCAGGGTGCCCGGGAGCAGCTCGGCGTCGGGAGGGATCACCGTGCCGTGGAACCACGCGTCGAAGAACGGCCGCAGGTCCTGCTCCGAAAGCTTGATCGTGAACGCCTCGAAGTCCGCCCACGACGCGTTCGCGTTCCGGTGCGCCGCCGGCCACTCCTTGAGCAGCCGCGCGAACGCCCCTTCGCCGATTTTCCGCCGCAGCGCGTGGATGGCCAGGATCCCCTTGTCGTAGACGCCGTGGAATTCCTGCCCGGCCCCCATGCCGACCAGTTTCGGCGTCCAGAAATCCGGGCTGCCCCGCATGATCTCGAGTGCGGCGCGGTAGCGGTCGTCGAGGTTCTCGTTGTCCCGCGATTCCTGCCACAGCCATTGCGCGTACGAGGCGAGACATTCGTTGAGGCAGATGTCGGACCACGAATCGAGCGTCACCGAATCGCCGAACCATTGGTGTGCCGTTTCGTGCACCACGGTGATCAGGTCGGCCCATTTCGCGTAGGTCGGCCTCGTCTGGGTCTCCAAGGAGAAGTGGATGTCCTCGTCGAGATAGATCCCGCCTGCCGCGTCCACCGGATACGGCCCGAATTTCGAGGTCAGGAAGCCGATGATCTCCGGCAGCCGCCTGCCGGTGTCGCGCCTGTCCTCCGCACCCGGCGCGTACGCGTTGACCAGCGGCGTCCCGTCGGGCAGCGCCATCCGGTCGACGGTGAACTTGTCGATCGCGACCGTGGTCAGGTAGGCCGCCACGGGCGTGCGCTCCTGCCAGGACGTCGTGGACCAGCCGTTGGCCGAGGTCTTCTGGATCTCGCGTCCGTTCGAGATGACGGTCCAGCCGTCCGGCACCCGGGCGCTGAGGGTGAACATCGCCTTGTCACGCGGGGTTTCGTTGACGGGATACCAGAACGACGCCGAATGCGGCTCGCCGACGATGAACGCGCCGCCGTCCTTCGACTTCTGCCAGCCGTTCTCGCTGCCACCCGCCTTCGGGGTCGCCGACGGCTCGCCGCCGTAGAGGACCCTCGTGTGAAAGGTCGTCCCGTTCCGGAGCGGCTCGGCGGGCGTCACGACCAGCTCGAATTCGCCTTCGCGGGCGAATTTCGCCGGTTTTCCGTCCACTTCAACGGATTGGACCGTCAAGCCGCGTAAGTCCAAGTTGTACCGATTGAGGTCTTGGGTCGCTTTCGCGGTCACGGTGGTGTCGCCGTCGAGACGCCCTTTCGCCGGGTCGTAAGTGATCCCGACCTGGTATTCGACGGCGTCGTAACCGCCGTTTCCGTCCATCGGGTAGTACGGGTCACCCGCGCCCGAAGCGCCCGGTGCCGGGTTCATCGGCGGCGGCGGAGGGGGCGGGGCCGGGGGAGTATCGGTACTGCAGCCGATAATCAGGGCGCTGACGACCCCCAGGACCAGACCGGCTGCGGGGACACGGCTGCGCATGGAGGGGAGCTTAGTGGTGATTCAGCGCGACGGGTTGATCACTTTCGGCGGTGAGGGGCCGCCGATCGTCCTCCTGCACGGGTTGATGGGCAGGGCGACGACGTGGTGGCGGGTCGCGCGACGGCTCGAACCGTACGGGCGTGTCTTCGGTCTCGACGCGCGCGGCCACGGCCGCGGCCCGCGGGGCGGACCGTGGCGCACCGAGCGGTTCGCCGACGACGTCGCCGACGTGTTGCGGACCTTCGGCGAGCCCGCGGTCCTGATCGGACATTCCATGGGCGGCCTGCACGCGTGGGTCACCGCGGCCAGGCATCCCGGCCTCGTCCGCGCCGTGGTCTGCGAGGACTTCGCGCCGGACCAGCGTGGCCGGACCGTGGACACCTGGCGCGGGTACTTCGAGTCGTGGCCGGTCCCGTTCCGCTCGCTCGCCCACGTACGCGAATTCTTCGGCGAAACCGGCGACTATTTCATCGAATGCGTCGAAGAACGCGAGGACGGTTATCACCTGATCGCGTCGCTCCCGGATCTGTACGAGATCGCGGCGGAATGGGGACGGCGCGATTTCTGGGAGTTCGTCGAGCGCGTCAAGTGTCCGCTGCTCGCCATCGAAGGGGAGCGGACGGCGATGCCCGCCGGCCAGCAGGCCGAACTGGCCGCGCGGGTGCCCGGCGGCCTCGGACGGCACATCGTCGTCCAAGGCGCCGGGCATGTGGTGCACGACGAAGCGCCGGAGACCTATCTCGGCGCTGTCGAAGCGTTCCTCTCCGACGTCGTCAAGTAGCCCTGCTCAGCCCTTCGCCAGCTGGGCGTCGATCCACGCGCGCAACCGGGTCTCGCCCGGGTAGCCGATGTTGCGCGAGTTGGGCAGTTCGGCGGCGTTGCGGACACCGACCAGCGTCGGGAGGTAGCGGATGTTGTACCGGCCGGCCAGGTCCCGGCTCTGGTCGACGTCGACCTCGCCCAGCAGGAACCGGCCGCCGTATTCACCGGCGAGCCGTTCGATCACCGGCTTCATCTGGCGGCACGGCGGGCACCAGGTCGCGCCGAAGTCCATGATGACCAGCTTCTGCCGCGAGATGTTCATGACCTCGGCGTAGTTGGCCGACGTCACCGTCATCACGTTCTCGGCCGTAGGGGCGGCGGAAGCCGCGCCGTTGCCGAAGCCGGTGATGAGCGCCAGCACACCGGCCAGCACACAGACGAACCGTTTGCACTTGGACAAGACGATCTCCTTGGATGCGGGGAACCACTCAGGACGAAGAACCGGTCGGCAGTCCGTTCGCGACCCAGTCCTCGATGCCTTCGCGGTATTTGCGGACATTCGTGTATCCGAGCTCCAGCAGGCGCCGTCCGACGAATTCACTGTTGCGGCACGGCGTGTTCGCGCAATAGACGACAATCGCGGCGGTCTTGTCCGGAAGCACCACCGGTGCCAGCCGGTCGGTGAATTCGGCGGCCTGTTCGTACGGGAACCCGGGGATGTTGCGCGCTTCGGGAAGATGCTCCTTCTCGAAATAGGCGACCGGCATGGTGTCGACCACGACCACCGTTCCGGCCTCCATCCCGGAGAGCAATTCCGTACGAGTGATCAGCGGCAGCATGGTGCTCCTTCTCTCCACGACCGTGATTGACGATTCCCATCGTCGGTTGTCGCGCGAAGAACGCTCTAGTGCCGCATCCGCATGCCAGGGGGTTATCCGGCGGCCAGCCTGCCATGGCGGTGCAGCCAGGTCCGGTACGGCGCGGTCCGCTCGGCCAGCCGCCAATATCCCGCCGTCGCCTCGGTGGCGAGGTCCTGGACGGTGGCCGCGCAGGGACCGTCCTCGCGCCAGGCGAGTACGTGCCGCACGCACATCGGCGCGCCGGCCAGCGGCCGGATGACCAGTCCGTCCGCCGCCTGCCGGGTCGGCTGGACCAGTCCGACGCCGTACCCGCCGCCGACCAGATCCTCCCGCGCGATGTCGAAGTCGACGTCGTGGGTGATCCGCGGATCGAAACCGTGCGCGAGGCACATCTCCCGGAACACCACGCGGCAACCGTCGCCACCACTCGACACGATCCAGTCCTCCCCGGCCAGTCCGGCGAGTTCGATCTCCTCCTCGCCCGCCAGCGGATGTCCGGCGGGGACCGCGACGAACGACGGCTCCGTGGCCAGCGTCGTGGTCCGCACCTCCGGCGGCACCGGCAGGCCGCGGCCGCCGCAAATCATGATCAGCGCGAGATCGATGCCGCGGTTCGCGACCTGGGCGAGCAGCCGGGTGCGCGAGGTGTCCGCGCGGGTGCGGACCGGTTCGCCCGGCCGCAGTTCGCGCAGCACGCCGAGCAGCGAACCCGTGATGGCGCTGTCGTTCCAGCCGATTCTGAGCGGTTCGCCCGGTGCGGGTTCCTGACGGTGGAAGTCGTGGTCCAATTCGTCGAAGGTGAGCACGATGGCCCTGGCCCGCCGCAGGATCAGCGCGCCGAGTTCGGTCGGCCGGACGCCGTGCTGGTCGCGGTGGAACAGCGCACCGCCGACCATCCGCTCGATCCGGCGCAACTGGTGGCTGAGCGCGGGCTGTCCCAGCCCCAGTCCGGCCGCGGCACGGTTGAGGCTGCCGGAGGAAGCGATCTCACAGAGCACGCGAAGATGCCGAACCTGAATCTCCATGACTTCGTATACCGCGCCTCGCCCGGCGTCCGGCACCTCCGAAGGTCGCGCGACTCACGACCCATAACGCGACGGCAGTCATCATCGGCAATACCGCCGGTTCCCCGCCGTGGCTACGTTCGGTCGACGCCTCTTCTCCGGCGCATATCCCGCGAATCAGGAGCCGTCTTGCTGCGACCACTGCCGCTCACCGAGCATTGCGCTGATCCACTGTCGCGTGCCGAGCACGTGTGCCTCGGCGTCAGCCCGTTCAACAGTCATTTCACGGTGGAACGTATCGCCGATCTCGCCCGCTGGGCCATGTCGGGCTTCCGCGGTTTCCATTTCTTCGTCCCGGACGGCCCGTCCGCGTTCACCCTCGAAGCACTCGGCTACGACCCGGTCCGCGCCGCGCAGAAGGCGCAGCGGCAAGGCAATTACACGCGCAACAAGATCATCCGCGCGCTGGAGCAGGTGTGCCCTTCCGATCCGCGCACCCTGATCCTGGACGCCGCCGTGCTCGAAACCGACCCCGCCTATCTTGGCCTGCTTTCCGAGGCGCACCACCGCTTCGCGACCGATCCGGAGTTCGCCGCGCAGTGCGTCGGAGCCACTGGCTGGGTGCTGGACCGGCGGTTGCCCGAAGGCGAGCACCCCACTCCCGATCAGCTGCGCAGCGCGGTCCGGTACTTCCTGGCCGAGTTGCCGATGTTCGTCGGCACCGTGGCGGTGGCCGGTGTCGGCAGTTCCGTGTTCGCCTACCACCAGCGGGTCCCGTTCCTCGAACGGCTGTACCGCGGCGAGCTGTCGTGGCGGCCGCTGCCGGGACAGGGCTTCGTCGTCCTCGAACAAGCCGTCCCGGAACGAGCGGAGTGACCGTGGAGCACGACGACTTCTCCCTGCGCCGGGTTCCCGCCGAACGCCGCTACTCCTGGGTTTCCGTCGCGCTGCAACGATTCGGGCAGGTCTCCTCGTTCCACCAGTTCCTGCTCGGCGCGGTACTCGGCTTCGGCATGACGTTCTGGAACGCGGTGCTGGCCATCACGATCGGTTCGGTACTGCTGGAGATCATCACCATCCTGATGGGCATCGCCGGTACCCGCGAAGGCCTGTCGACCTCGGTGCTCGCGCGCTGGACCGGTTTCGGCACCGGCGGGTCCTCCCTGGTCGGTCTGCTCATGACGCTGAGCCTGGCCGGCTGGTTCGGGGTGCAGAACGACGTGTTCGCGCACGGCCTCCACGCGTTGATGGGCGGCCCGCCGGTCTGGGTGTGGGCGCTGGCAGGTGGCGCGCTGGTCACCGTGATCGTCGTGTTCGGCTTCCACGCGATGGCTTGGACGGCCTACCTGACGGTGCCCGCTTTCCTCGCGCTGGCCGGGTATTCGATCATCACGGCTCTCGACGACCACGCGTTGTCCGCGCTGGTGTCCGCGCCGCCGCCGGGACCGGCGATGTCGCTGGCACAGGGCACCACGCTGGTGGCGGGCGCGTTCATCATGGGGGCGATCATGACCCCGGACATGACCCGGTTCAACCGGACGGCGTCCGACGTGGTGAAGCAGACCCTGGTCAGCATCACCCTCGGGCAGTACCTGATCGGACTGATCGGCGTACTGCTCGCGCACGCGGCGAAAAGCGCGGACGTCGTCGGGATCATCACCTCGTCCTCCGGTGTGCTGGGCACGCTGATCCTGGTCACCGCCATCCTGAAGATCAACGACTGGAACCTGTACTCGTCCTCGCTCGGCCTGGTGAACACCGTGCAGGTGCTGTTTTCCCGGCGGCTGGACCGCACCACCGCCACCCTGCTGCTCGGCGGCCTCGGCACGGTGCTCTCCGCGATCGGCATCCTCGACCACTTCACCACCTTCCTGACCTGGGTGGGCGTGGTGACGCCACCGGTGGCCGGGGTGGTGATCGCCGAGTACTACGTGGTCCGGCGCTGGAAACCGGATCTCGCGGCGACGCGGGCGTCGGGCGAGTTGCCGCGGACCTGTCCGGCGTGGGTACCCGCCGCGCTGATCTGCTGGGTGGCCGGGGCCGCGGTGGGTGCTTGGCTGCCCTGGGGAATTCCCACGGTGAATTCCGTTTTCGGCGCTTTTCTCCTGTATATTCTTCTCGGCAGACGGACCACGGCCGCATCGGTTTCCGTGGCGATGACTTCTTCCGACGGGACGAAAACCCGTACGTGACAAAGGAGTTCGACGTCGTACAGCTGGATGTCCACCACCTGCGGGTGATCAGGGCGATCGCGGACACGGGCAGCCTGACCCGTGCCGCGATCGCTCTCGGCATCACGCAGCCCGCGGTGTCCGCGCAACTCAAACGGCTGGAGAACATGCTGGGCTATCAGCTGTTCGAGCGTCGCGAGAACGGCGTGACACCGACACCGATGGGTGAGTTGCTGCTGCGCCGAACGGCAGCTTTGCTTCCACAGCTGGACAAACTGCTCGAAGACATCGAGCAGCGCGTCTGCCCCAGCGGCCCGCCGGAGGTCGTCCGGGTGGCGGCGGTGGCCAGTGCGCTGGTGGCGCATCTGCCCTCGCTGGTGACCCGGTTGTGGCCGGAGGTGTCCGAGGCGGCCGTGGTGCACGACGACCATCCCGAACGGCTGCTTTCCCTGCTGGCGCAGCGGCGCGTGGAAGTGGGACTGGTCAAGGATTATCCCGGCCACGAACTGGAAGTGCCTGCCAACGTGGACACCGCGGTGGTGGCGATCGAGCCGACCTTCGTGCTGCTGCCGGAGTTCCATCCCTTGGCGCACAAGGAGATCATCGACCTCGGTGAACTGCGGGACGAGCCGTGGGTGATGGTGTCCGATTCGTCGGCGGCCACGTTCACCAAGTATTTCGCCGACACCTGCGCGCGGCACGGTTTCAGCCCGTCGGTCACCCACCAGGTGACTTCGCAGCAGGTGGCGCTGCTGGTGGTGCGGGCGGGCGCCGCCGGCCTCGCGCAACCGATCTGCGATCCGCGGAACCTCGGCATCGTGAGCCGTCCGCTGAGCGGGGATGTGTTGCTGCGCAGGCATATTCTCGCCTGGAACCGGGACACCTTCGTGACGGCGCGGCAGGAGGAACTCACCGCCGCCCTGATCGACACGTACTGGCGTGAGGCGCTTGATTCGCCGGTCTACGCCGGATATCTGGCTTCCCGAGGTGAGTTCGGGCCCCGCCCGGGTGACGGATGATCGGGTCACGCCACCCGGGCGGGAGTTTTCACCGAGCCGGGCGCAGCGGCCCGGGGTAGAGGTGTTCGTCCGGCGGCCGCACCGTGCCGTCCAGCCACGCGCGGTCGAACTCGCCGAGGTCGAGCTGCGCCATCGCGGAGACGTACAGCTCGAAGTCGTGCCAGTTCTGGTTGCCCTGCGGGTTGATCTGCGGGAAGCCCGCCATGATCTGGAAGAACACGTCGTCGCCGAGCAGACGGCGCAGCGCGTGTACCCGCAGCACCGCCTTGGTGGAGGGCGCGAATTCGGTTCCCTTGCCTGGATCGGTGAGCTTGGCCGCCCAGAAGCCGGCGTCATCGCGTACCCCGGCCACCAGGTCTCGGTAGCGCCGATCCAGGTCGATGCCGTTCTTGGCCTCGTCCCACAACCAGACCGCGTACCGCGCGACGGACTCGGTCATCAGCGCGTCACGCCACATCTTCCCGGTCACGCCCGCTCCCCACCATTGGTACGCGGTGGCGTACACCAGATCGGCGATGGTCGCCGTGCGGCCGTACACCGGCCGGGTCTGGGCGCCGTGCGTGTAGCCGAGCGAGCGGTCGAGGAACAGCCCGCCCGCCGCGGATTGCGGGTAGTCGCCGAATTTCCCGGTGAGGAACTCCAGCACCTCGGGCAGCCGTCCGCCGATCTTCCGCTGGTCGACGGCGCACGGATGATAGGCGTTGATCGCCGTCCGGCCGCCGGGAAGCGTGATCCGCTCGACCTCCCAGCGCCCGATGCCGAGCATCGCCGTATTCGGCGCGAGCGCGGTGTCCTCCGCCCAGGTGACGGTGTGCCGTCCGTAGCCCGCCGGGACGTCGGAGACCTGGGAACCGTTGCCCACCACGGAGAATTCATCGAGGACGGTGACGGACACACGCAAGGTCGCCTTGTCGACTTCGGTGCCGTTGACCGGAAACCAGGTCATCGCCGAATGCGGCTGGCCGGTGGCGACGGCGGAATCGCCGGACGTGGCCAGCCAGCCGGTCCGGCCACGCGCCGTGCCGATCGGTTCCGGCCGCCCGTCGTAACCGACCACCACGGTGAACTGAGCGCCTTCGGCCACCGGCTTCCGCGGGGTGATCACCAGCTCGTGCTCACCCGCCCGGCGGAACGTGGCGGCCACGCCGTCGACGGTCACCGAGCGCACGGTGAGGCCGCGAAGATCGAGGTCGAACCGGCTCAGGTCCTGGGTGGCCGTCGCGGTGATCGTCGCCTTGCCGCTCACCAGCATCGAGTACGGCGCGTAGTCCAGCGCGAGCGAATAGGCGGAGACGTCGTAGCCGCCGTTGCCGTCCTTGGGGTAGTAGGGATCGGCGCCGAGGACGGTGCCGTTGGGCGAGACGTGCACGTACCCGTCGCTGCCAGGGGACGGCTGCGCCGCCGAGGCCTGGCAGGTGCCGATCATCGTGGTGGCGAGCAACGCGGTGCACAGTGGCTCCTGCCACCGAATCCGCACGGTCATGAACGAGCCTTCTCTCTACGGGGGAGGGTGCCCGGTCATCGTGCGATCGTCCGCGCCGCGCGCGGCACTGTCAGCCGGTCATGCCTTGGGGTTATCGAGGCGAGGGGCGTGAGTGGCGCGACCGACCTCGTCGATGAAGGAATTGGGACGTTGAGTGTCCCGATTCCTTCATCGACGGGCCACCGCCACACAGCGTGCGGCTCTCGGGGCGCGAGCCGGAGCGGCGGGCAGGCAAGCGAGTCCCCGAAGGAGTCCTTCACGGCCCGGCCGCTCCCGGGGCTCACCCTCATCGACAGCCTCAAGTCAGAAGCCGGGGTTCGTCGCCATTTCGCGGCGACGACGCCGAGGTTTGACCGAACGTGACCGGTGTGTGGAAACAGAGACACTCAACGTCCCTATTTCCACACACCGGCCCGGCCGCTCCCGCTCACCAGAGCTTGAGAGGGTGCAAGCTGGCGCCCGATAACCCCGCGGCATGACCGCCCGGGACTATCCCGCGTCGCCTCCGCGACGGGATCGTCGAGGCATGCTGCCCCTCCCGGCGCTGCTCGCGCTGACCACGACGGTCTTCCTCGGCTGCCTCGCCGAAGTCCTGCCCGCCGGATTGCTCCTGGGGATGTCCGCGGACCTGGGGGTGTCCCCGTCGGCCACCGGGCAGCTGGTGACGGTTTACGCGATCACCACCGCGCTCACCGCCATCCCGCTCACGACGGCGACCCTCCGCGTTCCGCGCAAACGGTTGCTCCTGGCGCTGATCGCCGGATTCCTGGTCACCAACCTGCTGATCGCGCTGTCCCCGTGGTACCCGCTGATCCTCGCCGCGAGGGTCTTCTCCGGCGCGCTGACCGGCGTGATGTGGTCGCTCGTGGCCGGATACGCGATGCGTCTCGCCCCGCCGGGACTCGCCGGGCGCGCGCTGGCCGTGGCCATGTCCGGCACCCCGATCGGCTTCGCGCTCGGCGTGCCCGCCGGGACCGCGCTCGGCGAACTGGCCGAGTGGCGCTGGGCGTTCGCCGGGATGGCGCTGATCACCGTGCCGCTGCTGGTGTGGGTGCTCGTCGCGGTACCGGCCGTGCCCGCGGATCCGGTGCGGCCCACCCGGCCGCTGGCCGCGTCACGGCTGCCGGGGATGCGGCCCCTGCTGGCGACGGTGGTCCTGTTCTCGTTGGGGCACAACCTGGCCTACACCTACATCGGCCCGATCCTCGCCGGACTGGACTCGGTGCGCATGCTGGGCGCGGTGCTGCTGGTGTTCGGCTGCGCCACGGTCGGCGGGCTGATCGCTGTCGGCGCCGCGCTGGACCGCCGTCCGCGCGCCGTCCTGATCACCTGCACCGCCGCGACGGCCGCCGCCATCGTCCTCATCGGACTCGGCGACGGCGTCCCCGGCCTGGTGCTGACCGCCGCTTGCCTGTGGGGCCTGGCCTTCGGCGGAGCTCCGACAGCGTTCCAAGCCGTCACAGCCCTGATCGCGGGCCCCACCGCCGACGCCGCCCAGTCGCTCACGATCGCGGCCTGGAACGGCGCCGTCGCCGGTGGGGCGCTCCTCGGCGGTCTGGTGCTGCCGCTGGGAACATTCCTGCTCCCGTGGTGCGCCGCCTTCGTGATCCTCTCGCCGCTGCTGTTCAGCCGGCGAGTCGTGCTTTCAGTGCCCCCGATCGCGTCCCGGGTCGCGCGATGAGCGGCCAGACGTCGGAGCCGAGGAATCCGGTCTCGTCGGTCACCGCTGTCGCTCCGCAGGTGTCGCGCTCAAGTCCGTTCCGGGCCGCCACCGCGGCGACGGCGTCCTTTGTGGACTGACCGAACACGCCGTCGACCGGAACGGCGAAACCGCGTTCCCGCAGGAGTTCCTGGGCCACCCGCACCCGGGGCCCGGTGTCGCCGGGTTTGAGCAACGGCCATTCCGGCACGTCCACCTTCGGCGACGCCGAACCCAGGAGCTTCCCGACCTCGGTCCGCAGTTCCGGAAGCCGGTTGTACAGCACGGTTCCCGGGCATTCGGTCGAGTTGAAGTCCCGATGTCCCTTGATGAATTCCGGTTTGATGCCGTACTGCGACGCGATGTACGCGACCATCTTCACCAGCGAGTTCCACAGCGCCGGGGTGACGTCTTCGGTGCTGTAGAGGCCCTCGTTCTCGATCCCGATGCAGGTGCTGTTGTTGTTGCCCACGTTCGCGCCCAGCACATGCCGGGTTCCGCCGCGGAGCACTTCCAGGCTGCGATGACGCCCTTCGGTGAGGTGCCCGCCGCGGCTGTTCGTGAACTGCTGGCCGGTGTCTATCCAGCCGCGTGTGTCCATGTGGAAGTTCTGGATCGAGCGCGACGCCCAGAAGGCGTGTTCGAGCGTGTAGTCGGTGACATTGCCCGGCTCGACCGTGTGGTGCACGACGATGTACGTCGGTTTGTGGTTCTGCACCTCGATCGTCCCGTTCGGCGGGCGCGCGCCCCAGGCGGCCGTGCCGTGGATCTGTGGTTCCGGTACCCCGGACGCCGCGTTCGCGGCGGAAACGGTCGTTGTCCCCAGTAGCCCGACGGCACTTGCCGTCAGGCCGCCCTTGAGCGCGGTGCGTCGGTCGAAATCGGCCATGGGCGTGCTCCCGTCATGCGCTTTGGCCGGAAAGCTAACCCGCCATCGCGCCGATGACAACCATTGACCAACTTTTGTCGTAATGCGTTAGTGTTCACCGGGGAGGGCGAACAAGCCGTCCCCGGTCTGTTCGAGCAGGCCGTCGACCAGCAGGGAGTCGAGACAGCGGTCGCGCTGCCCGGATTCGTGCCAGACGAGATCGAGCCGCGCCTTTTCCACCGGCCCTTCGGTTCCGCGCAGGACGTCGAGCAGCAGCCCGCGTACCTGCCGGTCGGTACCGGCGAATTTCTGGACCTGTTTCGCGGGCCCGGCGTAGGCGGGTTTGCCCGCGTGCTGCCAGGCGCAGTCGTCGTAGATCGGGCAGTCCGCGCAGCGCGGCGACCGGGCGGTGCAGACGAGCGCGCCGAGTTCCATCAGCGCGGCCGAGAGCTTCGCCGCCGGAGCGTCTTCGAGTGGCAGCAACGCTTCCACGTCGGCCATGTCACGGGTGTTCGACGGCGGCCCGGCGTCACCCGCGCCGTGTACCGCCCTGGCCACCACGCGCCGGACGTTCGTGTCGACCACCGGCGCCCGCTTGCCGTAGGCGAAGGCGGCGACCGCGCGGGCGGTGTACGCGCCGATGCCAGGCAACGCGAGCAGAGTGTCCACATCGGACGGAACGACGTCGCCGTGTTCGGCGGCGATGACGGCCGCCGCGGCATGCAGTCGCAGCGCGCGCCGCGGGTAACCGAGTTTGCCCCAGGCGCGGACGACCTCGCCCTGCGACGACGCCGCCAGCGCCGACGGGACCGGCCAGCGGGCCATCCAGTCGAGCCAGATCGGCTGGACGCGCGCGACCGGCGTCTGCTGCAACATGATCTCGCTGACGAGCACACCCCAGGCGGTGCAGTCGGGCTCACGCCAGGGCAGGTCGCGTCCCACCTCGTCGAACCACTCGCTCAGCACAACCGCGTCGACGCCCACGTGGCCAAGCTTAAAACCCTTACGCGACTTCGTTCAGGCGCCCCGTCTTCACGTCGTAGACGAAGCCGCGCACGTTGTCCCGGTGCGGCAGGAAGTCGCTGCGCCGCACACGCTGCACCGACCGGCGCACGCTGTCCTCGACCTCGCGGAACGCCTCGACCGACCAGGTCGGGCGCAGCCCGCTGGCGGCTTCGAGTTCGTCCTTGAAGTCGTCCTCGGTGACCATGGACAGGCCGCAGTCGGTGTGCTGGACGATCAGCACCTCGCGCGTGCCCAGCTTCCGCTGGCTGAGCGCCAGCGAACGGATCGTGTCGTCGGTGACGACACCACCGGCGTTGCGCAGGATGTGCGATTCGCCCTGGATCAGGCCGAAGATCTCGAACACCCGGATACGGGCGTCCATGCAGGTCAGAATCGTCACGTGGAGCGATGGCCTCGGGGAGGAGCGGTCACCAGGGGTGACATCGCCCAGCTCCTGATTGCGCTTGAGCAGTACGTCGATGGAGGTCACCGGCCCATTGGAACCGGGTGAGCCGGTGGAGGGCAACTCTTCGGGGTTCATGTCACGGCCCGAACCAGCGTTCCTCGACCGTCCGCGGCGGGGCCGAGGTGCGGCCGACGCGCAGTTCGGTGGCGAGGGTGATCACCTTCGGCCCGACCCGGTCGGCCGCGCTGAGCAGTAGCTTCCCGGCCGCCTTGCCCTTTTCGAGCACCGGCTGGTGGACCGTGGTGAGCCCGGACCGTTCGGCCTCGGTGATGCCGTCGAAACCGGTGACCGTCAGATCCTGCGGCACGCGCAGCCCGCGGCGCTCGGCTTCGGCGAGCGCGCCGAGCGCGAGGATGTCCGAAGTGCAGATCACGGCGGTGACCTGCGGATACGCGTCGAGCAGCTGTCGCGCGGCCGACGCGCCGTCGTCCACGGTGTGGTCGAATCGCTCGACCACCGGCACGGTCGCCCAGTCGACGCCCGCCGCGGAGAAGGCCGCGGCCAGCGCCTCCAGCCGGATCCGCTGGACGTGGAAGTGCGCGGCGCTCTGCCGCTGGATGGAGACGAAGTCGTCGTTGCGCTCGCGGGCCAGCCGCATGCACAGCACGCCGATCTGGCGGTGGCCCAGCGAGATGAGGTGCTCGGCCATGGCGGTGACCGCGGCCGCGTCGTCCGGGCCGACCCGGTCGACGCCGTCCACCCGGGGCTGGTCGACGATCACCGTCGGCACCGGGCGTTCCAGCACGGCGCCCAGATGGGGGTCGTCGTCGGGCACGGAGTAGACGACGAAGCCGTCGACACCGGCGCGGTGCACCGCCGCGACGTCCTCGCGGCCCGGGCTGGCCGGGACCAGGTGCAGGCCGACGCCCGCGTCTTCGCAGGCCAGCGCGAGCCCTTCGAGCACGCCGACGGCCGCGGGGTCGCGGAAGGCGTAGGAGAGGTTTTCGGTGAGCAAAAGACCGACAGCGCCGGCCTTGCGCGTCCGCAGTGAACGAGCGACCGGGTCCGGGCCCGGGTAGCCGAGGCGGCGCGCTGTCTCGAGGACACGGCGGCGCAGCTCAGGGGACAACTGGTCCGGTCGGTTGTAGGCGTTCGAGACGGTGGTCCTCGACACACCGAGCTCTGCGGCCAGCGACGCCAGTGTCGCCTGCCTCCTGGTGCGGATAGGACGGCCCATTCGCAAACCGTAACGGTTCAGAACGTTTTGCAGAAGCATCACCCGACGTGTGGCAGGTCTCGATTCAGAGTGACCCTGGGTACAGCCGACGGCGATCGATGAGGCCCTGTCATCCGAGTGGGGTACAGTTGAATCTGACAACGGTTTCCATTACCCGGCATTTGGGACACCTGGCCTGGGCATCCGCAGGAGTGCAGTAGATGAATTCCCGCCGTACCAAGAGTGTTTTCGCGGCCGTGTCGGCCATGGCCGTCCTCGCCCTCGGCGCGACGGCCTGCGCGTCGAGCGACCAGGCGTCGACAGGATCCGGTTCCCAGAACGCCTCCGCCGCGAACCCGGGTGGCGGCGAGAAGATCAAGGTCGTCGCCTCGACCGACGTCTGGGGCAGCGTCGTGACCGCCGTCGGCGGCGACAAGGTCGAGGTCACCTCGATCATCCACGACCCCTCGGCCGACCCGCACTCCTACGAGACCACCGCCAGCGACGCCGTCGCCGCGAAGAACGCGAAGCTGACGCTGTCCAACGGCGGCGGCTACGACGACTTCTTCTCGAAGCTCGCCGACCAGGCCGCCGGCGCGCAGAAGCTGGTCGCCGTCGACATCGCCGCGACCGGCAACGAGAACGAGCACGTCTGGTACAGCCTCCCCGGCGTCGAGAAGGTCGCCGACCAGGTCGCCGCGAAGCTCGGTGAGATCCAGCCCGCGTCGAAGGACGCCTTCACCGCCAACGCGACCGCGTTCAAGGGCAAGACCCAGGAACTGCTGAAGAAGGTTTCGGGCCTGGGCGCCTCGAACGCCAAGGTCGTCGCGACCGAGCCCGTCGCGCACTACCTGCTCGACAGCGCGAAGGTCACCGACGCGACTCCGCCCGCCTTCGCCGAGGCCGTGGAAGCGGAGCAGGACGTGCCCGCCGCCGCGCTCAACGAGGTCAAGCAGCTGATCACCGGCAAGCAGGTCAAGGCCCTGATCAACAACGCGCAGACCACCACCCCGGTCACCCAGCAGGTGGTCGGCGACGCCAAGGGCGCCGGGATCGCGGTCGTCGACGTCACCGAAACGCTGCCGCAGGGTGTGACCGACTACATTGCATGGATGACCAAGGAAGTGGACGCGCTGGCGGGAGCGCTGAAGTAGTGAGCTCCGTACCTGCCGAGGCTCGCCCCGCGGTCCGTGTCCGCGGGGCGAGCCTCGCGTTCGGCACCAGGACCCTCTGGTCCGGACTCGACCTGGACGTCGAACCCGGCGAGTTCCTCGCGATCCTCGGGCCCAACGGCTCCGGGAAGAGCAGCCTGCTCAAGGTGCTGCTCGGTCAGCAGGGACTACCCGAGGGCACGGTCGAGATCGCGGGGCGGCGCCCCGGTGGGCAGAACCGGCGGATCGGCTACATCCCGCAGCAGCGCGCCCTCGACGAGGGCCTGACGATGCGCGGGGTGGACCTGGTCGGCCTCGGCCTGGACGGACACCGGTGGGGGACGGGGCTCTTCGGCCTCGCTAAACGACGTCAGCTGGTCTCGCGGGCGATCGAGTCCGTCGGGGCACAGGCGTACGCGAAACAGCCGGTGGGACGGCTTTCGGGTGGCGAGCAGCAGCGGCTTCGCGTCGCGCAGTCGCTGGTCGGCGACCCCGAAGTCCTGCTGTGCGACGAGCCGCTGCTCTCCCTCGACCTCGCCCACCAGCGCGCGGTCAGCGAGCTGATCGACGAGCGGCGGCGTTCGGCGAACACCGCGGTCTTGTTCGTCACCCACGAGATCAACCCGATCCTGTCCTATGTGGACCGGATGCTGTACCTGGTGAACGGCCAGTTCCGGGTCGGTAAACCGGACGAGGTGATGAACTCGGAGACGTTGTCCGAGCTGTACGGCACGCGGATCGAGGTGCTCAAGGTCGGCGGCCAGATCCACGTCGCCGGGGCGCAGAGCGCGCTGTGCGAGGACGAACCCCACCACATCGACGAACAGGTCTCGTAGCGCCGTGGACAAGATGTTCGACTTCGCCCTGACCGGCGAACTCCTCGGTCTCGATTTCGTGCAGACGGCGCTGCTCGCGGCCGCCGTCCTCGGCCTGGTGGCCGGCGTGCTCGGCCCGCTGGTCGTCATGCGGCGGATGTCGTTCGCCGTGCACGGCACCGCCGAACTGGCCTTCACCGGCGCGGCGGGCGCGCTGCTGCTCGGCGTCGGCGTCGAACTCGGCGGCCTCGCCGGCGCGGTCATCGCCGCCCTGCTGATCGGGATCCTGGGCGGCCGCGAGTCCGAACGCGACTCCGTGATCGGCGTGATCCTCGCCTTCGGACTCGGCATGGGCGTCCTGCTGCTCTCGTTCTACGAAGGCCGCAGCGCCAACAAGTTCGGCATCCTCGTCGGGCAGATCATCACCATCGACTCGACCAACCTGAACCTGCTCGTCGGCGCCTCGGTCGTCGTGCTCGTGGTGCTCGCGGCGATCTACCGGCCGCTGCTGTTCGCCACGGTCGACCCCGCGGTAGCGGCGGCGCGCGGCGTACCGGTGCGGCTGCTTTCGCTGATCTTCGCGGTGCTGGTCGGGATCTCGAGCGCGCTCGGCGTGCAGATCGTCGGCGCGCTGCTCGTGGTCTCGCTGATGGTGACCCCGGCCGCGGCGGCCGCGCGGGTCACGGCCAGCCCCTGGAAGGCGACCGTGCTGTCGATCGTGTTCGCGGAGACCGCGGCGCTCGGCGGGATCATCCTTTCGCTCGCGCCGGGGAAGCCGGTGAGCGCGTTCGTCACGACGATCTCGTTCGTGATCTACCTGGTCTGCCGCCTCATCGCGTGGCTGCGCGGCCGGAGTTCGCGGGTCCGCGTCGAGCCGACGGCGGCGGCCCAGCCCGTCCTGCGCTAGCGGATCGGGTGCTCGGCGAGCGCCTTCTTGACCGCTTCCAGGAAACCGGGGTCGATGAACGCGAGCTGGCCACCGGCCACACTCCGTTCCACCGCTTCGAGGACGACCACGTTCGCGTTCACGAAGGCGTCGACGGCTTCGGCCTGCGACGTCTTCTGGGTGAAGTGCGCCAGCATCGTCAGGTTCGTGAAGGCGCCCGAGAGGTACCGCGAAGACGCCTTCGTGAACGAGTCGCCGTAGATCAGGATCTTGTCGTCCACGGTCCCGATCAGCGGGCTCGCGGTGCGGTACACCGGCCGGTCGATGTCGCCGTTGGATTCGCCCGCGCGCTCGACCACGCCGTCGGGGCGGAGGCTGTAGAGCGTGTTCGTCTTGGTGCCCTGCTTGTTGATCAGCGGCGGCAGGTCCGCGACCGTGTCGTACTGGCCGACGGGCACGCTGACCCAGGTCTGCGTGACCCCCGGTTTGATCGCGTTCGCGATCGCGCGCGTCATCACCAGCGCGCCCTCGTCGGCCCAGTGCGTGTCGTTCGACGGGTAGATCGGGTGCTGCACCCGGCCCTCGGACGCGCGCAGTTCGGGCCGCAGGTCGATCGCGCGGGCGTCCTTGATCATCCGGTGCCAGGTGCTCGCCTCGGCCGACCGCGAGCAGTCCTTGCCGGGGTAGGTGTCGGGCAGGAACTGCGGGACCATCGTCGACTTGTCCGGCGCGACGACGAGTTCGAACCGCCGCCCGGACTGCTCGACCGCGCGCCGCAGCTCGTTGATCTTGGCGATGGTCTCGGGCAGGGGACGGGACGGATCGCATTTCGCGTCGGCGTCGTAGCCGTAGTACAGCCAGCCGTCGCGACCCTGGACGACGCGGCGGTAGCCGGACGCGGCGTTCGGCGTCGGGCCCTGGGTGGGTGCGGTCTTGGTCGGCGAGGGGGCGGGCGGGGCGGGGATCGGGCCCGCCTGTTGCTGCGGTGGCGGCTGGTCGAGCGGGGCGCCCTCGCCGAAGACGCCGCGACTGATCGCGTCGGCTGCGGCGATCGCGCCCGGCCGGAACGACAGCTGGTCGATGGCCCAGGCCGGCAGGTCGGTGAAGAAGGCCCAGCCCTTGTCCAGGCCGGGGAAGCTCGCGAGCTTGTGGTTCTCGATCTCGCCCGGCCGCACGCCGAAGACCCACAGCAGTGCCGGGGTGGTGAAGAACAGCAGCGCGCTGACCAGCGCGGTCAGCTGCCTGCCGCCGTGACGGGGACGGTGCAGCGCGTGCTCGCGGGGAAGCCACGCCTCGTGCACGGCGGGCAGTTGCTGAGGTTCGGACGCCACCCCACCACCGTAATCACCCCGTGTCGCGCGCACGTGAGAACGCCTCACTTCCGCGCCCCGGATCACGTTTAGCCCGCTAAACGCGACGCGGCCCCGCCTCCCGCGGATCGCGATTAGGGGGCGAAACGCAAGTGCGCCCGGAGCGCGTTTAGCCCGCTAAAGGCGACGCGGTCAGTGGAGCATGAGCAGGACCTGGAGTTCACCGACCAGGAAGCCGATAGCGCCGCCGACGGCGATGAGCTTCCACTCGTCCTGCCGGAACGCGGGCCGCAGCAGGCCCTCGAACTCCAGCGGCGTCAGCCCGAGCATCCGCCGCTCGACGATCTTCGCGACGTCCATCGCCTCGGTCAGGTAGCCCTCGGCGTAGCGGATCGTCGGCGGCAGCCGCTCCAGCGCCTTCCGCGCGGCCGCCTGTTTGATCTCGTGCAGCCGCTGCCCGCCGACGGCCATCGCCACCATCGGCCTCGCGGCGCTCGCCTGCTCGTCGACGGCGTTCGCCACCAGCCGCTCGACCAGCGCGTACAGCCGATCCGACCGCGGCCCGCGCAACACCGCGTCGAGCAGGTTCGGCACGGTGAGGATCTCGTTCGCGATCAGCTCGCCGTACTGACGCGCGACCTCGGCCCGCCGCCGCTGGAACTTGCCCTGCAGGATCACCCGGCCGACCCGCACCGGCTCCCGCGGCACGAAGATCAGCTTGATCGCCAGCCAGTCGGTGAACAGCCCGATGCAGCCACCGAAGATCGGCAGCACCCACGGTTCCTTCGTCGCCGCCCAGACGATCGCCTGCACGACACCGAGCCCGAAACCGAAGTAGATCCCCGTGCGCGCGATGAACGCCATCTCCGGCCGTGACGTCTCGCGGACGAGCCGGACGAGCAGCTTCTTGTCCCTGGTGAGCCGCTGCACGGTCATGTGCTGGAAGTCGAGCACCTCGTCGAGGTTCTCGGTCATCTCCGCCATGAACTCGCGCACCAGCCGCGGCGTCGACGCCTGGACCTGCTTGATCAGCAGCTCCTGCGCCATCGTCGGCATGACCTCCCAGAGCCGGGGATGGTGCTTTTCGAGCACTTCGCGGGCGACCTCGTCCACGGCCCGCAGCAACGGCTGCTCGATCTCGCGCGTGATGATCGCCGGGTCGATCCGGCGGAAGACCTCCTTGACGTCCAACAGGTTCGACGTCAGCAACTCGGTCGCGACGGCGGCCATCCGCCCGCCGTGCTTGGGCACCACGCCCTGCCAGCCGAGGAACGGCTTGATGCCGACGAACTCGAGCGGCTTGAACATCATCTCGATGGCGACGCGTTTGGTGACGTAGCCGATCAGCGCGGCGATGAACGGGATCGCGGTGTACAGCCACCAGTGCCGGGCGAGGTCGTCGAGGACGGCGTCCATGGGACCTCCTCGCTCGCACTCCGGGGATGGGAAACGGTATCGGGTAGCCGTCAGTGAAGCAGTAGGAGCACCTGAAGTTCACCGACAAGGCCGCCGATCACCGCGCCGACGGCGATCAGCTTCCACTCGTCCTGCCGGAACGCCGGGCGCAGCAGCTGCTCGAATTCGAGCGGGTTCAGCCGTCGCATTCTGTCCACAATGGTGTTCCGGACGTCGAGTGCGTTTACCGCGTAACTCTCGGCGTACCGGATCGTCTCCGGGATCCGCGCCGCCGCCTTCGCCGCCGCCGTCTGTTTCATCTCCTGGAACCGCCTGCTCCCGACGGCCATCGCGACGAACGGCTTCACGACGCTGGCCTGCGCGTCGATGGTCCGCTGGACCTCGCGGGTGATCATCGTGAACAGCCTGTCCGACTTCGGCCCGCTCAACACGGCTTCGAGCAGGTTCGGGATGGTGATGATCTCGCGCGCGATCATGTCGCCGTAGTCGGCGGCCACCTGGTCCTTGCGTTTCTGGAACACGCCCTGCCAGGTGTAGAAGCCGAAGAACCGCTTCGGCTCCCGCGGCAGGAAGATCATCTTCAGTGCGACCCAGTCGGTGAACCAGCCGATGCCGATACCGAACAGCGGCAGCACGATCGGCGACTTCGTCAGCGCCCAGACGAGCAGTTGGACGCAGCCGAGGGAGAAGCCGAACACGATCCCCGACCGCGCGATGAACCGCATCTCCGGCCGCGAGATGTCCCGGATCAGCCGGTTCAGCAAGGCCTTGTCGCGCACCAGGTTCGTCACGACCATGTGCTTGAGGTCGAGGACGTCCTCGATGTTCTCGGCGATCTCGCCCATGATCTTCGTGATCGCGCGCGGAGCCTCGCCCTGCACGCGTTTGAGCAGCAGCTGCTGGGCGGTGTTCGGCAGCACTTCCCACAACCGGGGCTGGTACTGCTCCATCACCTCGCGGGTGACGTCCTCGACGACGCGGAGAAGCGGCTGCTCGATCTCCTTCGCGACCTGCGCCGGGTCGAGCCTGGCGAAGATCTCCTTCGGATCGACGAGGTTGTTCGTCAGCATCTCGGTGGCGGTGGCCGCCATCCGCTCGGCGTTCGCAGGCAGTACGCCCTGCCAGCCGAGGAACGGCTTGACGCCGACGAATTCCACCGGCTTGAACATCATCTCGATGGCGACGCGTTTGGTGACGTAGCCGATCAGCGCGGCGATGAACGGCATGGTGACGTACACCGGCCAGTGCTCGCCGAGATCGGCGATGACGGCGTCCACTCGCAGCCCCTCCCGCGTCTCGCTTGAGGGGAACCTAGCCGCCTGTCCTCAGTGGAGGAGGAGCAGGACCTGAAGTTCACCCACGAGCCCGCCGATCACCGCGCCGACCGCGATCAGCTTCCATTCGTCCTGCTGGAAGGCGGGTCGCAGGATCCCTTCGAACTCGAGCGGGGTCAGTTGCTGCATCTTCACGACGATCGTGTTGCGTACGTCGAGCGCGTCAGTGGCGTAACTCTCCACATGTTTCACCGTTTCGGGGAGGTACGCGATCGCCTTCTCCGCCGCGGCCTTCTTCATCTCCTGGTACTGCTTGCCGCCGACGGTCAGCGCCACCAACGGTTTCGCGATGCTCGCCTGCGCGTCGATGGTCCGCTGGACCTCGCGGGTGATCATCGTGAACAGCTTGTCCGACTTCGGCCCGGTGAGGACGGCCTCCATCACGTTCCGCACGGTGAGGACCTCGTCCGCGATCAGCGCGCCGTAGTCGCGGGCGACCGCCTGGCGGCGTTTCTGGAACATCCCCTGCCAGCTGAAGAACAGGAACCGGCGTGGCTCCCGCGGGTAGAAGATCATCTTCAGGGCCAGCCAGTCGGTGACGAATCCGGTGACGAAACCGAAGATCGGCATGATCAACGGCTGCTTCGTCAGCGCCCACACGACGAACTGGACCAGGCCGATCACGAAGCCGAAGTAGATCCCGGACCGGGCGATGAAGCGGAGTTCCGGGGTCGCGACCTCCTTGATCAGGCGGCAGGTCAGCGACTTGTCCCGGACCATCGCGTTGATCAGCATCTCGTTGACGTCGAGGACCTCGTCGATGTTCGTCGACACCTCACGCATCAGCCGCGCGACGACCTTCGGCGCCTGTGCCCTGACCTGGTCGACCAGCATCCGCTGGGCTCGCGTCGGCAGGAGTTCCCACAGCCGGGGCTGGTACTGCTCCATGACCTCTCGGGTCACGTCCTCGACGGCCTTGAGCAGCGGCTCTTCGAGTTCCTTGACCACTTCGTCGGGATCGAGCCGGGAGAAGATCTCCTGCGGATCGACGAGGTTCTTGGTCAGCAGATCGACCGCGGTGGTCGCCATCCGGCGCGAATTGGCCGGGATGACCCCCTGCCAGCCGAGGAAGGGTTTGATCCCGACGAACTCCAGTGGCCGGAACATCATCTCGATGGCCACGCGTTTCGTGATGTACCCGATGAGCGCGGCGATGAACGGCATCGTGGCGTAGACGTGCCAGTGCGCCTGGATGTCGTCGAGGATCGCCGAAATGTCCACCCGGGCCTCCCCTGCTTACGACCTGTCAACAATGCAGGATGCCATGTGATCGACCGGTCGCGTGCCGAGTGCAGCCGTTTGGCGGTACTACTCGACTGGCCCCTGCTCATTAAGGTGGCCGCCATGGTCGCTCCTGAGAAGTCGGCGCCTCAGGCGCCCTCAGCGAAATCGCCCCAATTCGCGGGCTCTGTCCGCGGTTACGACAAGCGTCAGGTCGACGAGCGGCTCGCCGAACTGTCGTCCGAACTCAAGCAGCTTTCGCGCAACCGCGACGAGGCCGTGGCCACCGCCGCTGAACTCACGAAGGCGCTCGGCCACGCTCAGAAGGAACTGGACGAGACCAAGGCCGCCCTCGTCCGGATGAGTTCGAGCCCGTCCGGCGCCGGCGCGATGGCCGAACGCGTCCGCATGATGATGCAGCTGGCCGAGGAGGAGATCGCCGACCTCAAGGCCGCCGCGGAAGCGGACGCCACCTCGACGCGTGCCGAGGCGGACAGGTACGCCCACGAGACGCAGCGCGCCAGCGACAAAGCGGCGAAGGACGCGCAGGCCGAGCGGGAGAAACTGCTCGCGGACGCCAAGGCCGAGATCGAGCGGCTGAACGCCGAGGCGGCGCAGAAGCGCAAGGAACTGGACATGGAAAGCGTCCGGGCCCGCGCCGCCGCCGACAAGAAGGCCGAGGAGGCCTCGGCGGCTCGCCGCGCGGAGGCGGAGAAGGCGTCCGCCGACAAGATCGCGGAAGCCGATCGGGTGTCGGCGGAGAAACGCGCCGAAGCCGAGCGGATCTCCGCGGAGAAGATCGCCAAGGCGGAGAAGTCTTCGGCCGAGGACATCGCGGCGAAGCAGGAGCAGGTCGCGGAGGCTCTCACCGACGCGAAGACTCAGCAGGCCGAGGCTCAGCAGGCCCGGAAGCTCGCGCTGGAACTCCGGACGAAGGTCGCCGAACGGCTTTCCGCCACGGATGTCGCCGTCCAGGAAGCCATCCGGCTGCTGGCGCCCGCCCCTGACGCCGAATCGGCCAAACCGGAGGCCGCGCAGAAGCCGACCCCCACCAAGACCAACGGTCCTCGCCCTGATCGCGCGACGTCGTAGGACGGTCGCCTTGGTCGTGAGTGGCGATTCGGGTTCTAACCCGAATCGCCACTCACGACCAGCTGTACCGACGCCTTACCCGCGCCGATGATCCTGGCCGAAGAACGCGCGGCGGTCTGCGAATTCGCCCGCCGGATGACCGCGGACGGCCTCGTGGTCGGTACGTCCGGCAACGTCTCCGCACGGCAGGGCGAACTGGTCGCGGTGACCCCGACCGGCGTCGACTACGCCGGGCTGCGGCCCGAAGACGTGCCGGTGGTCGGCCTCGACGGCGAGATCGTCGACGGCTCACTCAAACCGACCAGCGAACTCCCGATGCACCTCACCGTGTACCGGCAGGCCGCGGATCCGGACGGCAAGCCGGTCTCGGCCGTGGTGCACACGCATTCCGTGCACGCCACGGCCGTCTCCACCCTCGTCACCGAGGTGCCGCCGATCCACTACATGCTGGCCGCGATCGGTCCGACGGCCCGCGTCGCGTCGTACGCCACCTATGGCACCGAAGAACTGGCCAAGGCCATGCTGGAGGCATTGGAAGGCCGCCGAGGCTGCCTGCTCGCCAACCACGGCACGATCACCTTCGGCGACGGCCTCGGTTCCGCGTACAGCCGGGCGCAGCAGCTCGAATGGGTCTGCCAGGTCTGGCTGACGGCGCGGGCGGCGGGAACCCCGAATCTGCTCCCGCCCGCCGAAATCGAGCATGTCGTGGCCAAACTCCGCGGCTACGGCCAGCGCTAGGAAGCGGCAGGCTCGGCTTCGAGGGCCAGGTCGTCGACGGCGTGCACCGCGTCGAGGAGTTCGACGACCGTCGGATCGTCGACGGCTTCCTTGATGCATTGCCACAACTGAAGATTCGCCAGTGCCCACCGGGAGTAGGTCTCCGCGGCCTTCGGGTTGTAGAAGTAGTAACCGCTGTCATGGACGTCGCGTTGTTCGCCGACGATCTTGTGCGCCAGTTCGCGCAGGCTCAGCCCGTTCTCCCGCAGATAGCGGTGGGCGAGCACGACGGGCGTCACCGGCAGCGCCTTGAACAGCGTGTCGGCGTCGCTCAGTGCTTGAGCCTCCAGCGAGATGTCCCGGCCACGGGTGGCCATCTCGGCTTCGTCGATGATGTCGTCGATCCACCGCGCCACGGTGTCCTCGACTCCGCACTCCCGCAGGATGCCCATCCGGAGATCTCGTCCGGCGGCCGCGGGGGAGTTCCGGAGCACGATGTAGTTCACGTCGTGGACCAGTGCCGCCACCTCGACGACGGTGCGATCCGCACCGTTGTGCTCGGCGAATCCGGCGGCCTTCGCCCGGACGAAACTCACATGATGCCAGCCGTGGAACTGCAGTTTGTCCGCATAACGCCAGCACAGTTGCCGGACGCGATGCTCGACGTTGTCAATGGTCTGGGAAGGAATCGTGCTTTTTCGCGCGCGCATACACCTCTCCGATCCCGCTTACCGACGGGTGGAGTAATGGTATGCGCCTTCGACGGCGGTGTGTAGTTAGATGCGGGCGGCCAGGTCCCCCAATCGGACCTCAACCGGAACGTGACGGTGCCCGATTCCGGTCTTCGGGTCATAGGAAAGACTGAACTCGCTTACTGGGCGTGATTTCACCAAGAATGTCATAGTCCCTTCGGTGGCTTCAGGAATCCGATGGAACTCGTCCGCGTACATGACGCCTACCGACCCTGCCTGACACAGAGTGCTACGTCGTAACCGAACCGATGTGATCAATCCCGAAATCGGATCGCGCAGGGTCGAGTAGCGCTCGTGGACGTAGTTGCCACGGAGGAGCGTGGTGCAGAAGTGATATCTGTGGTTGTGCACGGAATCGGCGTAGCCCTCGCGCCAGTCCTCCGGCGCCTTGTACTCGTGGAGCCAGATCGAAAAGGGATCCGTCGGGGAGTCGAGCAGGCACCAGGCGAAATGGGTGGTCGTTTCGCGCGATCGTCCGAGTACCGCGTCGGCCTCGTCGGGGCTCAGCGATTCCAGATGGCGCCGAAGATCGGTGCGCAGATCCGGTCTCGACGTCCAGTCCCGGAAGATCTCGTCGACGACTTGCCAATGCTGCGCCAGCGGCAGGTCCGTGGTGCGGAGCAGCCCGGCCAGCTGGGTGAGGGGGGACAAGCGAGTGAGCAACTTCAGCTCCTCAGTTCTAGTACTCTTCGGCGCCGCGAAGTCAGGGCTTCAGCTCGGCGAGTGTGGTGAACTCCTTCCGGAAGGCGTGGAATTTCCCTTCCAGTTCGAGGAAGTTCTCTTCGGTCAGGGGAGAACCGGTGATTTTTTCGTACAGAGCGAGGAAATCCGCCCTTGTCGTCGTGGTGGAGATGCGGAAGTGCCGTCCGGACCGGGACTGTGACACGCGCAGGAATTCGGAGCGCTCCTTGTTGTAGAGGAAGGAGCCTTCGCTGAACCGCAACGTGCGCGGATACAGCGTGGTGGCGCCGCGGATGTCGCTGTACAAGGTCACCCACACGCTCTCGTCGAACACTTCGAGCCGGTCCAGCGGCGGGTCGGCGACGACGGTGATGTCCACCAGCGAGCACCGGCTGCGGGCCAGGAACAGCCCGACCAGTCCGATACTGATCTCGTCGTCGAGCCGCTTTTGGATGGTCTCGTAGTCCAAGCCCGCTTCTTCGCTGCGCAGGAGATAGCGCGCCCTGCCGCTGATGGCGCCCTCGTCGCGTGGGTCGGCGATGACCACGCGAAGCTCCCTTTCGGTGCGGGACAACAGCAACCGGGCCGCGGCGTGCCTGCCGGAGAACCCGCGGAAGAAGTAGTGCCGGGTCGCGTCGAGGTCTTCGGTCATGACCCGGTTGAACAACGGATCGGGGTCCGTGGTCGCCTCGAAGACGTGGGTGGGGAAGAATTCCTTGTTGAGTGAACGGTATTCGGCGCTGAGTGCTTCCAGTGCGCGGCGGCTTTCCTCGATCAGCGGGGTCACCATCGCGCGTTGTGACGCGGTGGCGGTGATCAGGGTCTGGCCGAAGCCGACCACCGCGGAGATCAGGGTGCCGGTGCCCAGTGAAGTGAGCAGTGTTCTACCGGCGCCGGGATCCATCATGCTGGAGATCCACAGGCTCAGGCCCGCGACGACGACCAGTACGGTGAGCAGAAGACTTGTCCTGGTCCAGAAGATCTCTTGCAGTGGGGTACGGCGGAGCCGGTCGGCTTCCGCGGGCACGGGGGTCACCTCCTTGATCCGCACTCGAACGGACGAACGCATTGCGTATCTGTTTGAGTGCGGGGAGTTACTCTACGCGCATCGTGACAATGTCGAAATAAGAAATTCGGGGGAAAGGTCCCAACAACGAGTGTGACGCTCGGCGATGTCGCTTTCGCATCGGAGGTTTCGCCGGATCGCGGAAAAACCACTCACGGAGCGTGCGGAAGGATTCCTTCGTACCACGCCGGACCGGGCTTCGCCGCCGACAGTGTTTCGACTACCGCCGAAGACGGCGCGGTGTACACGGTGGGGAAGTCGATCTCGCCTTTGGCGGGGTCCAGGTCCCACGCGAGCCGCTCGTCTTCCACGGAACTCTTTCGTATGAAAGGAAACTGGGCGTTCGCGCCGTTCTTGTTGCCCCTCGGGTCGAGCCGGATCCAGCGGTCCAGACCAGCGAGGTACACGGCGTTGAGCCCGTGCAGAACGCCGATCCGCTGATAACAGAACCCGGCGGGGATGCCTTGGCTGCGCAGCAAAGCGGCCAGCAGATGGGCCTTCGCGTAGCAGAGGCCGACCCGCTCGCGCAGAACCTCGGACGCCATAAGAGTGACGCGGGAATCGGCGGCGTCCACCGTATGGGCGATGTCGTCGCGCACGAAGTGAAACATCGAACGAATCACGTCGACCTCGGTGCCGCCGGTCGGTGACAGTCCGTCAGCCGTTTCGCGGATCAGCGGATGATCGTGATCGACGACCGTGTCGGCGACGAGATAATCTTCGAGCCGTTCGGATTCGATCTTCAGCGCGCTTTTCACGAGGCTCCGTTCAGTACGGTGTCGACGGCTTCTTCGAGGAATTTCGGATCCGCTTCGCCGCCGCGAAGCAGCAGCCGGAACCAGATCGACCCGGCGAGCAGATCCATCACGACGACCGGATCGGCGCCTGCCCGCAGTTCGCCCCTGGCGGCGGCACGTTCGAAGATCGGCTGTTCGCGCGCCATGCGGTCGGCGAAGAAACTCCGTGACACCTCACCGAGTTCCGGTCGGCGTGGGCCCGCGGTGAGCGTCGCGGTGACGACGGGCGCGGTGTGCTCCGAAGTCAGCAACCGGTGGATCTGCGTCGCCACCGTGAGGAGATCGCCCCGGAGGCTGCCGGTGTCCGGGACGTCGAGGGCGAAGAGCCCTGAATCGCGCAGGGCGGCGGCCAGAAGCGCGTCCTTCGACGGCCACCACCGGTAGAGCGTCGTCTTGTTGACGCCGGACCGCGTGGCCACGGCTTCGATCGCGAGCTTGTCGTACCCGTGCTCGGTCAGCAGTTCGAGAGTGGCGGCGAAGATCGCCTCGGCCTTGCGGGGGCCGTCCTGAGTGCGCACTCGCGAAGAATACAACGCATCGTTGCGTTGCTCGGGTGACGCGCGTACTTTGCAACGCAACGGTGCGTTGCATTCAGGAGGTAGTCCATGGTCCCCGTCGTCTTCGTCCACGGAATCCGGCTCAGCGGCGCCGCCTGGGCCGAGCAGCTGGAACGCGCGAACCCGCCCGCCACGGCGGTCGATCTACCCGGGCACGGCGCCCGCCGAGGAGAACGGTTCACCCTCGCCGGCGCGGTGGACGCCGTCGTCGAAGCCATCGACGAGCCCGCTCTGGTCGTCGGGCACTCCCTCGGCGGCTACGTCGCGGTCGCCGCGGCGGCACGGCATCCGGATCGCGTCGCGGGCCTCCTTGTCGCGGGTTCGACCTGCGTGCCGGGCAAGACACTGGAGACGCCGTTCCGTCTCGCGCATCGGCTGCTCATGCGGCTGCCCGATCGCGGGGAGCGACTCAGCCGACGGCAGTTCGAAAGCGTGCTCCCGCCGAAGCTCGCCCAAGCCGTGCTCGACGGCGGCATCGCGACCGAGGTGATCCCGGACGTCGCCAAGGCCTTCGCCGACTTCGACGTGCTCGCGGAACTCGCGGCCTATCCGGGGCCGACCTGGCTCATCAACGGCTCACGCGACCACTTCAGGCGCCACGAACGCCGCTTCTTCGACGTCTGCGCCGACGGCAGGCTGGTCAACGTCCCCAAGGCGGGGCACTACCTGCCGATGGCGCGCGGTCAGGAGTTCTCGTGCCTGGTGTTCGACGCGGCACGCAGTCTGTCGATCTCCGGCTCCCGGTAAATCGGGGGTGTCCGGCGGAGCTTCCGGCTAAGGTGCCCGGCATGTGTTCCGTCATCCACACTTGGCAGGCCATTCGCATCCGGCCGGCGCGCTGACCTGATGCCGCCCGTCGTCGGCGTCGAGGTCCACGTCCACCGTTCGCCAAAGGATGACAAGGATCTTGATCATGAGCGCACTTTCGCGCCCCATTTTCGTATTCGTTCACGGAGGCTCCAGTAACGCACGGGCCTGGGGTCCGTTGCAGAACGAACTGGCTCTGCTCGGGTACCGTTCGCACGCCGTCGACCTCCCCGGTCACGGCGACCTCGCGGACAGCCCCGCCGCCTACTACCGGCAACCGCAGGACCTCGCGGCACTGGCGGCCGCTCCCTCCCCGCTGCGCGGAGTCACGTTGCGGGACAACGTGCGGCATGTGGTGGACACCCTCCGGCGGCTCGAGGGCCAAGGACCGCTCGTCCTGGTCGGCAACAGCCTCGGTGGGCTGACGATCAGCGCCGTCGCCAACGCCGCGCCGGAACTGCTCGACCGCCTCGTCTATCTCTCCGCCCTCTGTCTCAGCGACCCGGCCATGCTCACCGAACCGTGGGATGTGGTCGACGAGAACCTGCTGGACGCGCTGTCGGCGCGGATCGCCGTGCCTGACGTGCACGAACCCGGGGTGGCCCGGCTGAACTGGCGCAGTGCCCACGGTGACCCGGCCTTGTTCGCCGAACTGAAGACCGCCATCATGGCCGACTCCACCGACCACCAGTTCCGGCTGTTGCTCGACTCCCTGGATCCGGACGAGAGCTACGCGGTGCTCGAGCCGGGCGCGCTGGTTCAGTCGGACGGATGGGGACGTGTCCCCCATACCTACGTCCGGCTCACCGCGGATCTCAGCATCACTCCGGCGGTCCAGGACCACATGATCCGCAAGGCCGACGAGCTGACTCCGCACAACCCCTTCAAGGTGCACACCTTGGCCTCGTCGCACGTCGGCTACTTCAGCCGGCCGCGGGTCTTCGCCGATCTGCTGACCGGTCTCGTCTGAGACAGCGCCCCGTCGCCGGTTTCGGCGGCGGGGCGCTCCCCGGGGTACTCAGGCACGCAGTCTGTCGATCTCCGCGGTCAGCTCGGAACGCAGTGAGTCGTGCTCAGGGCCCAGCGGAGCCGTAGCCCACTTTTCCGCCGGGTAGAGCCAGACCGGCCGCCTGGCCACGTCCGCCGGTTCCCAGTCGTAGCGTGGCCAGACATGGGCGTGCAGGAACGGGTCGGTGTTGCCGAGGATCTCCAGGTTCACCCTGCGAAAGGCCGGATCCCTTCGCGCGCAGACGTTTTCGATCGCTTCGCCGAGCGACTCCATGTCCGCCGAGAACTCCAGCCGCCGCGTCCGCGGCAGATCGGTCAACCGGCCGACGCCGGGAGTGTCGGTCAGCAGGACGAATAACCCGGCAAAAACTGCGTATCGCTGATCACCGCGAAACCCGCGTCCAGCCGTCGGTCATGCGACCAAGCTAGCCGACCGGCAAGAGCGAGCCCTCCGCGTCGGTGAATCGAGTGGCCAGCCTGACCGGCGAAGGGTGCGGCGCGAGGACGATCGACGCGTACGGGGTCGACGTCAGCCCGGCCGCGTAGTTGGTCTGCAGGTGCACGCTGACATGCACGTTCCGGTCGGCGGGGATCTCGAAGGTGACCGAACCCCACGACACCACGTACTGCCGCCCGTCGATGCTCGTGAAGGGCACGTAATGACGCACCGCGTTCATGCTGACGGGAGGTACGTCGATGGTGAGCAGGCGGCGCGGGCCGTCGTGGTTGTCGACGTAGGGGATCACGCCCGGCAGCTTGGCCAGATCGGTCGCTTCGGTCATTCTCCGGGCTCCCTCAGAACTGGTAGTAGAGGAACGGGCTGAACGTGCCCGTCGCGATCAGGATGGCCGCGTACACCAGGCCCACGGTCATCACGCCGATCCGCAGCGCCGTGGCGGGGCGGCTTCGCGAGGACTCCAGCAGCGGCCCGGTCACCGGATGCGCGGGCAGGAACACGATCGCCAGCGCGCACAGCAGGATGATCAGCCGCTGGTTGGTCACCGCGCCTTCGACGACGTCGGTGAGGCCGGTGAAGTCCGGCAGCACCATGTGCCCGATCATGTTGAGCGCGTGCGGCAGATCCTTGGCGCGGAAGAACACCCAGCCGAAGACCACGAGCACGAGCGTCAGCGCCCGGCGGCCGATCCGGGCGGCCTGGGTCTTCGGGGTGACGTCGTAGCCGAAAGCGCGTTCCACGATCAGCAGCGCGCCGTGGTAGATGCCCCAGACCAGGAACGTCCACTGCGCGCCGTGCCAGAACCCGGTCAGCACGAACACGATGCACAGGTTCCGGTAGGTGTGCCCGGCGCCGGTGCGGTTGCCGCCCAGCGGGATGTAGACGTAGTCGCGGAACCAGCGGGACAGCGACATGTGCCAGCGCCGCCAGAACTCGGTGATGGTCACCGACGAGTACGGCCGCGCGAAGTTCTCCGGGAGCCGGAAGCCGAGCATCCTGCCGAGCCCGATCGCCATGTCGGAGTATCCGGAGAAGTCGAAGAACAGCTGAAGGGTGTAGCCGATCGCGCCCAGCCAGGCGATCGCGAAGGTCATCTGGTCCGATGGCGTGTTGAAGCAGGCGTCCACCATCGGGCTGAGCGAGTCCGCGATGATCGTCTTCTTGCACAGCCCGAGCGCGAAGCGGGGGAAACCGGCCGCGATGTCGTCGAGGCGGTGCGACCGCTGCTGCGGCAGCTGGTCGGCGATCTCCCGGTACCGCACGATCGGCCCGGCCACCAGCTGCGGGAACATCGCGATGTAGGCGGCGAACGAAACCGGATTGCGCAGGGCGCGGCGTTCACCGCGGTAGATGTCGACCACGTACGAGATGTGGTGGAAGGTGTAGAACGAGATGCCGATCGGGATGACCAGGTCGGCCACCGGGAAGCCACCGCCGAACCAGTGCGTCACGGCCGCGATCTGCTGGGTCGCGAACCCCGCGTACTTCCAGATCAGCAGCATGCCGACGTTGAGGCCGATGACGCCGAGCAGTAGCCGCTTGCGCCGCGTGTTCTGCAGATCCCAGGCGTTGGGCTCCAGCGCCGGCCCGGCCAGGAAGTTGACCACCATGCAGCCGATCAGCACCAGCGTGTACGGCCCGGCGCCGGTGGCGTAGAAGATCAGGCTGCCGACGGCGACGATGCCGTTGCGCCAGCTGCGCGGGCACACCAGCACGGCGAGCAGTACCGCCGGCATGAAGTACCACAGGAACAGCGGCGAAATGAACGACATCGGTGCGGGGTCCCCCAGGGCGGTTACGCGTTATCCGCTGGTGACCTTAGCCTGAGCGCCCCGCACCTTGTCGACGAACTGCGGGGTCAGACACGTCCCGCGATGCGGCGGCGGCGCGCCACCTCGGCCAGGAGCACGCCGGCCGCGACCGACGCGTTGAGCGACTCGACACCGGCCGCCATCGGGATCGAAACGGTCGCGTCGCAGGTCTCGCGCACCAGCCGGGAAAGGCCACGGCCCTCCGAGCCGAGCACGATGACCAGCGGGTCCGCCGCGAGGTTCAGTTCGTCGATGTCGACCGAGCCGTCCGCGTCGAGGCCGACGACCATCAGACCGTCGTCCTTCCACGCCTTCAGCTGGCGGGTGAGGTTGGTCGCGACGGCGATCGGCAGCTTGGCGGCGGTGCCGGCACTGGTCCGCCACGCGACCGCGGTCATGCCCGCGCTGCGCCGCTCCGGCAGGAGGACACCGTGCGCGCCGAACGCGGCGGCCGAGCGGATCACCGCGCCGAGGTTGCGGGGGTCGGTGACGCCGTCGAGCGCGACGAACAGCGGCGTGTTGCCGGAGTCCTTCGCCGCCGTCATCAGGTCGCCGGGGTGCGCGTACTCGAACGGCGGCACCTGCAGGCCGAGGCCCTGGTGCATGGCCCGGTTGGTCTTGCGGTCGAGTTCTTCGCGCGGGATCTCCAGGATGGAGATGCCCTTGTCACCGGCGAGCCGGACGGCCTCGTTGACGCGGTCGTCGATCTCGATGTTCACCGCGACGTACAGCGCGGTGGCCGGCACGTCGGCGCGGAGTGCTTCGACGACCGGGTTGCGGCCGGCGATCAGTTCCGGCTTGTCGGCCTTCTTCTGCCGCGCCTGTTCCTTGCGGTCACGGGCGTTCGACATGCGGTACGCCTTGTGCCCTGGCCGGTCCTCGGCCTTGGGGGTCGGGCCCTTGCCTTCCAGGCCCTTCCGGCGCTGGCCGCCGGAACCGACGACCTGACCCTTCTTCGTGCCGGGCTTGCGAATAGCGCCCTGGCGCCGGGAGTTGCCTGCCATCAGTGAGAATCCTTGAGCTAGAAACCGAGTAAGTGTCAGACGTCCTTGACGGTCCACTGTGGACCGTTCGGGGTGTCTTCCACCACGATGCCCGCCTGCTGGAGGCGGTCACGCGCGGCGTCCGCACGGGCGAAGTCCTTCTCGGCGCGGGCCTGCTGCCGTTCGGCGAGCAGCCCTTCCACGAGTTCGGACAGTGCCTGCCGGGTGGGCGTCTCATTGCCGCCCGCCTCGGACCAGCGCGCGGAGAGCGGGTCGAGGCCGAGCACGTCGGTCATCGCGCGCACGGAGGCGGCGACTTCGAGTGCCTTGGAATTGTCGGCCGCGTCGAGGGCGGCGTTACCGTCGCGGACCGTGTTGTGCAGCACTGCGAACGCCTGCGGGGTGGCGAGGTCGTCGTCGAGCGCCGCGGCGAACTCCGCCGGGATCTCGCCGAGGTGGACCGCGCCCGCGATGCCCGCCGTGCGCCGGAGGAACTGCTCGATCCGCCGGTAGCCCTGCGCGGCCTCGGTGAGTGCTCCGTCGGAGTACTCGATCGTCGACCGGTAGTGCGGCTGGACCAGGTAGTACCGCAGTTCGGGCGCCCGGTAGTTCTTGAGCATCTCCGGGATCGAGACCGTGTTGCCCAGCGACTTCGACATCTTCTCGCCGGACAGGGTCACCCAGGCGTTGTGCAGCCAGAACCGCGCGAACGGGTCACCGGCCGCGTTGGACTGCGCCCGCTCGTTCTCGTGGTGCGGGAACACCAGGTCGATGCCGCCACCGTGGATGTCGAACTCGGAGCCGAGGTAGGACGTCGCCATCGCCGAGCATTCGAGGTGCCAGCCGGGACGGCCGGAGCCCCACGGCGTCGGCCACGACGGCTCGCCCGGCTTCGCGGCCTTCCACAGGGTGAAGTCGCGCGGGTCGCGCTTGCCTTCGCCGAGGCTCTCGCCCTGAACGACCTCGTCGAGCTTCTGCCCGGAGAGGTCGCCGTAGCCGTCGAACGCCTTGACCGAGAAGTACACGTCGCCGCCGGAGGCGTAGGCGTGCCCGCCGTCGATCAGCCGCTGCATCAGCTCGACCATCTGCGTGACATGCCCAGTCGCCCGAGGGGCGATCGAAGGCGGCAGGCAGCCCAGCGACTCGTAGGCCGACTCGAAGGCGCGCTCGTGCGTGGCCGCCCACTCCCACCAGGGTCGATCCGCGTCCGCGGCCTTGGTGAGGATCTTGTCGTCGATGTCGGTGACGTTGCGGACCATCAGCACGTCGAGTCCACTGTGGACGAGCCATCGGCGGAGAACGTCATAGTTCAGCGCGCCGCGGACGTGGCCGATATGCGGGATGCCCTGCACGGTGGCACCACACACGTACATGGACGCCGTTCCGCTACGGGCGGGATGGAATTCCCGCACGCTCCGGGTCGCCGTGTCATAGAGGTGTAGTGCCACCCTAAAAGGGTACGGGGTCGGCGTGAGCGGTGTCGCAGTGACCGTATTACAGCACGTTATGGGCACGCAGGACGGTGAGCAGGGCGTCCGGCCGCTCGGTCGTCGGCAGCGGCTCTACCAGCGCGAACGCGCAGCCGATCTCGCGTGCGGCACCGTCGGCCTCCTCGCTGTCGCCGACCATGAGCGTCTCCGCCGGGTCGACGCCGAGCCGCTCGACGGCGTGCCGGAAGATCTCCGGCTCCGGCTTCACCGCTCCGACCTCGAAGGACAGGACGAACTCGTCGACGAAGGCGTCCCAGCCGCGGCGGCTGAAGGCCGGCCGGATGTCGAAGGCGATGTTGCTCAGCACGCCGAGCTTCACGCCCTTGCCGGAGACGCCCTTGAGGACGGCCTCGGTGTCCGGGTACGGCGTCCACTGGCTGGGATCGATCAGTCGCGTGTAGAGCGCGACGGCCTGGTCGGCGTGCGGGACACCGGACTGCTTGAGGACCTCGAGGTACACCTTGCGGTGCAGCACCGGGTCGCGGTCGCGGTGGTGCCAGGCGTGCAGATGCTCCTCGTCGAGATCGACGACCTGGCCGACCGGCGCGGTCATCCGGCGCATCAGTTCGGTCTGGGCCTCGACGTCGAGCCGTTCCCCGTCGTGGTCGGTGAGGTCGGCGAGCCAGGTCTCGTCCTGCTCGAGCCGGAAGATCGTGCCGGAGAAGTCGAACAACACAGCGCGAAAGGTCACGAAGCCCACATTAACCACGATCGGGGGACGTTCGCCTCTCCTCGCCGGTGTTATGAACGGGACTTTCATTACAAATTTTGCAATGAAAGTCCCGTTCATAACATGCGCGCCCCAGGGTCAGGCGGCGTTGCCGGTGATCTTGGTGGGCGTGATCCGGACCAGTACGCGGACGACCTCCGCGGGCTCATCGGGGTAGTCCTTGCCGAGGTACTTGTGCGAGAGCTCGTTGATCAGCTCGCGCCCGCCCTCGTCGGTCATCTCCACGGTTCCGCGGATCTCGACGTAGTCGTACGGGTTCTCCTGGTCGAAGACCGTGACGGACACCCGCGGGTCCCTGGCCATGTTCCGCTCCTTGAGACGGCCGCGCACGGTCGCGAAGATCACCGTGTCGCCGTCCCGCTTCGCCCACAGCACGGACGTCTGCGCGGAGCCGTCGGCGTTGATGGTGGCGAGGACGGGAAAGTTGTTGCCGTCGAGGAGTTTCTTGGTCGCGTCGTTGAAGGTCACACCCATGGCGAGAGCCTAATCAACGAACGTTCCCGGCGATCCTGTCGACCCGCAGGCGGACGATCACCCGCTCGACCTCCGGACCTTCCGGCGGCGGATCCTGGCCGAGGTACTTGTGGCTCAACCCCGTCGGGAGCTCCTTGCCGGGGTCCGGGGTGATCGTGACCGTGCCCCGCAGCTGCGTGTGCCGGTACGGGTTCTCCGCGTCGGTGATGGACACGCTCGCGCGCGGATCGCGCCGGAGGTTCCGCACCTTCAGCCGGTCTTCGGTGGCGCTGAAGACCAGATCGCCGTCGTCGAGGCCCACCCAGACGACCGAGGTCTGCGGGCCGCCGTCGGCGTCCAGCGTGGCCACGGTCGCGAAGTTCTTGCCGTCCACCAGTTCGCGGACCGGTTCGGGAAGTGTGACTGCCATGACAGCCCGAACCGCCGCCCGGCGCGGCCTATTCCTGCGAGGGCAGGAGCAACGCCGTCGCGAAAGCCGCGATGCCCTCACCGCGTCCGGTCAGGCCGAGCCCGTCGGTCGTCGTCCCGGAGACGCTCACCGGTCCGCCGACGGCCTCGCTCAGCACCTTCTGCGCCTCTTCGCGGCGCTTCCCGACGCGCGGTGCGTTGCCCACGATCTGGACGGTCGCGTTCCCCACCGTCCAGCCGCCCGCCTCGACCAGCCGTCGCGCCTCGGCGAGGAACTCGACGCCGTGCTTGCCCGCCCACCGCGGATCACCGGTGCCGAACACCGCGCCGAGATCACCCAGCCCGGCCGCGGACAGGAGCGCGTCGCACAGCGCGTGCGCGGCGACGTCGCCGTCGGAATGTCCGGCGCAGCCGTCGACGCCGGGCCAGAGGAGACCGGCGATCCAGCATTCGCGGCCGGCTTCGATGGGGTGGACGTCGACGCCGTTCCCGATCCTCACAGGGTTTCCTCTTTTCCGGCGGAAGCGATCGCTTCGGCCAGTTTCAGTTCGAACGAGTTGGTGACGCGCATCGCATCGGGATGCCCGGCGACGGTGTGCGCCCCGCCGAGAGACGGTTTGTCGACATAAGAGAGAAAAGTCTCACGAGTGAAGCCGAGGGGCGTCTGCGCCGTGCGCAGATATGCCCGGTCTTCGGTGCCCGTGATCACCTTCGCCGCGTCGGTCACCTTCACGGTGTCCGCCATCGGCAGCACGGGAACCACGAAAGGCGATCCCGCACGCACCGCGTCCGCGACGGCACGGACCGTGTCCGCGGGAGTGAATGCCCGCAAAGCGTCGTGTACGAGGAAGACGGGATTTCCGGCGATCTCTTTTTCGACGGTGTCGAAAACATGCCGGAGTGACGGGCCGGGTACTATCCGGCAACGCGCTGGGAAGCCGGGCAAAGCGGCCTCAAACAAATGAGCACACCGCTCGGGGGCCGCTACGACGACCAGATCGAGATCCGGCATAGCGAGCAGCCCCCGCACGGTGTGCGTGAGTAATGCTTCACCATTGACCGGCGCGAGAGCGAGCTCCGCGTCGGAGGCATGGTGATGAACGGCAGTGACGAACACGATCGTGCTCATATGGTCGGTGCTCATATGTGCGCGATCGTAGAGGTATCCCGCGCAGCCTCACCTGGCGTGGGACACCCGCCGGTTCAGACTGCCGCGGTTTCCAGAACTTCGTCGAGGAGGACTTCAGCCTTGTCCTCGTCGGTGCCCTCCGCGAGCGCCAGCTCGCTGACCAGAATTTGCCGCGCCTTCGCCAGCATGCGCTTCTCACCGGCTGAAAGTCCGCGGTCCTTCTCTCGCCGCCAGAGGTCGCGCACCACTTCGGCCACCTTGTTCACATCGCCGGAGGCGAGTTTCTCGAGGTTGGCCTTGTACCGACGAGACCAGTTAGTGGGCTCTTCGGTGTGCGGAGCACGCAGAACGTCGAAAACCTTGTCCAGTCCCTCTTGCCCGACGACATCACGAACGCCGACGATCTCGGCGTTGTCAGCGGGCACGCGAACCGTAAGATCCCCTTGCGCGACTTTGAGGACGAGGTACTTCTTCTCCTCGCCCTTGATCACGCGGGTCTCGATGGCTTCGATGAGTGCGGCACCGTGGTGCGGGTAGACGACGGTCTCTCCGACCTTGAAAACCATGTGTCCTCTGCCCCTTTCGCTGAATTCATCTTAGCACGTGCCGACGAGGCCCACCTAGCGGCCCGCGATCGTCGTCGCAGGTCAGCGGCCTGACGGTGGCCCGCCCGGGGGTTGACAAACCCAATTCGCCCATGCTCATGCAGGTGAGAAGCGAACGGTTTCCAAATCCTTTGTGGACGGTTGATCTTGGGCAAGTCACCGCATTGGTGGGGTGTCAACACGCACCGGGTTCTCCGGCCGGGAAGCCGCCCGGCTAGTCTTCGCGGTGAAGAGGCCGTGAGATGGAAGGACTCCGACGTGAGGCTGCAGAATCGTCGCGTGTTCGGCGCAGGTGTGCTGGCGCTCGGCGCCGCGCTCGTGCTCGCCGGCTGCGGTGCTGGTCAGATCACCCAGACCGACTCGCAGCAGCCCGCGGTCAACGGGACGTACGCACAGGCGAAGGACCTGGTGCTGCGGAACGCCGCGCTCCAGTTCCCGGAGGAAGGCCAGGCGTACCCCGCCGGTTCCGCCGTGCCGCTGACGCTGACCATCGTGAACCAGGGCAAGCAGGACGACGAACTCGTCTCGGTCACCTCCGACGTCGCCACCGGTGACGCCAAGATCTCCGGGGCCAAGGCCATCGTCTCGAGCCACGCGCTCGTGATCGGCCCGTCCGACGCGGTCGAGTCGACGAAGGAGGTCGCTCCGACCAGCGCCTCCTCCGCGCCGCCGTCCTCGGGTGCCCCGTCCTCGGGCGCGCCGTCTTCTTCGGGTGCCCCGTCTTCTTCGGGTGCTCCGTCGAGCAGCCAGTCCGGCGCCCCGTCGTCGAGCGCCGCCGGGACGGTCACGCCGACCGTGGGCCCGGAGCCGTCCAACGCGCCGGACCAGGTGGGCAAGGCCACGGTCGTGCTGCAGGGGCTGAAGCAGCCGGTGTGGGCTGGCCAGACGATCAAGGTCACCTTCGTCTTCAAGAACTCCGGTTCGATCACGCTGGACCTGCCGATCGCGGCGCCGTCGCACCCGGGCAGCCGGGCGCCGGCGCCGGAGAAGCCCAAGGCCGAGGGCGGCGGGCACTAGTCCTCCAAAGCTGAGCCGAAAGGGCCCTTCACCGCATCAGACGCGGTGAAGGGCCCTTTCGCTGCGTCAGATGCGGTGAAGGGCCCCTTCAGCCCGTCGGTGCCGGGGTTTGTCGGTGGTGCCCGCTAGCCTCGCGGAGTGGTCAAGAAGGGCAGCACCTACCGCTGCGGTGAATGCGGGTACGAAGCGGCGAAGTGGGTCGGACGCTGCCCCGAATGTCAGGCATGGGGCACCATCGAGGAGCGCGGTGACGCCCGCCCCGCGATAGCCAGGGTCGCCGCCGGCGCACCCAGCGCCCCGGCGCGCCCGATCGGCGAGGTCGACGTCGAGACGGCCCGCGCCAAGCCCACCGGCGTCTCCGAACTGGACAGGGTGCTCGGCGGCGGGTTCGTGCCGGGCGCGGTCATCCTGCTCGCGGGCGAGCCCGGGGTCGGCAAGTCGACATTGCTGCTGGAGGTCGCCTACCAGTGGGCGGCCACCGCTGGCCGCGCGCTGTATGTCACCGGCGAGGAGTCGGCTGGCCAGGTGCGGTTGCGCGCCGAGCGCACCGGCAACGTCCACGACGAGATGTTCCTCGCGGCCGAGAGTGATCTCTCCGCGATCCTCGGCCACGTCGACGCCGTCAAACCGGGTGTGCTGATCGTCGACTCGGTCCAGACCATGGCCTCGCCTCAGGTGGAGGGCGCGCCGGGCGGGGTCACCCAGGTCCGCGCGGTCACCTCCGGGCTGGTCGCGCTGGCCAAGGAGCGCGGGCTGCCGATCGTGCTGGTCGGTCACGTGACGAAGGACGGTTCGGTCGCCGGGCCGCGGGTACTGGAGCACCTGGTCGACGTCGTCCTGCAGTTCGAGGGCGACAAGCATTCGACGCTGCGGATGCTGCGCGGGATCAAGAACCGCTTCGGCGCCGCCGACGAGATCGGCTGCTTCGAGCTGGTCGAAGAGGGCATCGTGGGCGTGCCCGACCCGTCGGGACTGTTCCTGAGCCACACCGCCGAGCCGGTCGCGGGCACCGCGGTCACGGTGACCATGGAGGGCAAGCGGCCGCTGCTGGGGGAGGTGCAGGCGCTGGTGTCGGCGACCCAGTCACCGCAGCCCCGGCGCGCGGTGAGCGGCCTTGATTCGGCGCGAGTCGCGATGGTGCTGGCCGTGGTCGAGAAGCGGGCGAACATCAAGGTCGGCGACAAGGACGTCTACGTGGCGACGGTCGGCGGCATGAAGATCACCGAGCCGGGGATCGACCTGGCGGTGGTGCTCGCGCTGATCTCGTCGGCGCGGGACACCCCGCTCTCACCCAAGCTCGTCGCGATGGGTGAGGTCGGGCTGTCCGGTGAGGTCCGGCGGGTACCGAGCGTCGGGCGGCGGCTCGCGGAGGCCGCCCGGCTCGGCTTCACCTACGCGCTGGTGCCGCCGGACTCCGGCAAGATCCCGCCGGGGATCCGGGTACTCGAAGTGGCGGACGTCGGCAGCGCGCTCAACGCCGCCAAGCACGCCCGCTAGGGCCCGCCCGGCGGGCCGCCCGCGTCGGTGATCACCACCGAGATCGCCGTGTCGAACAAGGTCAGTCCCGGCCAGTCCTTGTCGGTGCGGGCCCGGACGGCACGGTTGCGGACGACGGCCGCCGTCGCCACGTCGACGATGAAGGTGCGGGTCTGGTCCGCCGACGCGACCGAGAAGGACAACGCGGGCCGTCCGTCGGTGACCGTGCTCTCCGTGGTGATGCCCGGCATGCGCGCGAGGGCTTTGCACAGCGCCACCCGCTGGGCGCCGAAGCCCTGGGAGGAGCGGAGGACGGTGAAGGCCATCCGGAACATCTCGTGTGCCGCGTCCAGCCGCTCCGGCGTCCGGTCGTCCCGCCAGGTGCTGTCCCGGAGGAGCCGCTCGGCCATCTTCGCCGGGTCGGTGGGCAGGTCCGCGAGGAATTCCACGGTGGGGTTCGTCCACCCGCTTTCGGGTCGCAGCTGCGCCTTGGACGGGATGGGCGGCGGCGGCCCGGTCGTTGTCGTCGTCGGGGGCGCCTGTGAGGTCGTGGTCGGCGCCGGGATCTCGTCCACACCGATCGAAGTCGACGGGCCGGGCAGCGCCTCTCCCAGCCCCTGCGCCGACTGGTAGTCGCCCTTGATCCAGCGGATCTCGCCGGTCGTGGTGACCCGTTTCTTGGCGAGGTTCAAGGTATGCGGCGAAAGCCAGCGCTCAGTGATCTCGTGGGTCTGGTACACCAGCCCGGATTTGGTGACGTGTGTTGTCCAGGTGGACTCCGTGACGAGCCGGTACTGGTTCACGCGAAGGGGGAAGTCGTCGCCGCGGAGGGCGTCGAGGACGTCATCGCCCGGGGCGGTGATCGAGTGGGCCGCGGGGTCCGGGCCGTCGCCGCCGGTGAAGGCGTTCGCCGCCACGATCCCCCCGCCGGACACCAGTGCCGCCGCGGCCGCGGCCGCGATCCATCGCCACGAGCCCGGCCGTTTTTTTGCCGGGGGCACCGCCACCGGGACGAGTTCGTCCTCGACCTCGCCAGCGGCACGCAGGAGTGCGGCCCTGGCGCGGGACAGTTCGTCCTGCCGGACTTCGGGTTCGGCGTGGAGATCGGCCAGCGCCTCGTCGAGCTCGGCCTCGGACCACACCTTCCTGACGCTACCGTCGTCCACTTTCGCGCACCTCTTCTCCACTTGCCTTGTCCTCTGTGGACTCCGACTTCAGCTCCGGCGCGTTGGCACGCAACCATCTTCGTATCCGGTGCAGCCGGGACCGGACCGTTCCAGGCGGAATTCCCAGCGCCTCGGCGACTTCGCCCGGCTCCAGTCCCGCCCAGGAGACCAGCAGCAGGGTGTCACGGTCGGCCACGCTCAGTTCGGCGAGCGCGCCCGCCAGCTGGGCCGCGCGGAGCTGCGCGTCGACCCGCTCGGCGACGCGGCCGTCGTGCCCGGCCGAGACCACCTGATCGGCGGCCGCGAGCCGCGCCGTCGCGTTGAGCGCGCGGGTCTCGGTGCGGACGTGGTGCCGGAGCAGGTTCGTCGCGATGCCGTAGAGCCACGCCCGCGCCGTCCCGGCCTCCGGGCGGTACGTCTCCCGCCGCCGGAGCGCCACCAGGAACGTCTCGGCGACGAGGTCGTGCGCGGTATCGGTGCCGACGCGGCGCGCGAGGTAACGCTGCAGCGGGGCCGCGTGGGCGTCGAAGAGCATGCCGAAGACCGGCGCGGGGTCGGGACCGCCGAGATCCGGCCGGTCCGGCCCCCGGGAGCCGGGCTGGCCGAGATCTTTGTTCATCACCTGCACGATCCCTCTTGCCCGATGTCCCCTCGAGCGTTCATCCGACCCTACTTTCGTCGTGGGCCGATCGGTGAAAGCCCAGGTGGAGGTCAAGACAAAAGCCGCGAAGAACGCGAATATCGATCTATTCGATATTCACCAACGAGTATCGGAACTGGGGAAGGATTACCATGCGTCGACTCAGGACCGCGGTCGTCACCGCGCTTGCGGCGTCCGCTCTGCTCACCGCCCCGGCGGTGGCCGTCGCTCAAGACGGATACGTCGTACCCGCGCCCGACTTCGTGAAAGCGATGCCCGCGCCCGCCAAGGTCGAAGGTGTCAGGGCGGCCGCGGAGCTCAACATCCAGTACCAGATCCAGCAGACCGGCTACTGGTGTGGCCCGGCCGCCACCCGGATCGCCATCTCCGCCAAGAACGGCAATCCGCCGAGCCAGCAGCAGCTTGCGAACGAGCTGCCGACCACCACCAACGGCACCGACTGGATCGGCCAGGTCACCCGCGTCCTCAACAACCACGTCGCGGGCGGCTGGTACGAGACCAAGGAGATGCCGAACGACCCGCCGACCCAGGCGCAGCGTGACCTCCTGTGGCGCGACATCGTGCTGGACATCAACAACGGCTACGCGATCGTCGCGAACATCGTCGCCCCGGCGAACAACCACCCGCCGGGCTACCCGAACTACACGATCTACCACTACTTCACGGTCATCGGCTACAACGCCGACAACATGACCGTGAAGATCGCCGACCCGGCCAACTTCGGCGGTAACCAGATCTACTGGCTCACCTTCAACCAGCTCGCCACCCTGATCCCACCGAAGGGCTACTCGGCCTGATCCCGGACGCATTCAGTCCTCTGGTCGCGTAACTTGCACGCGGAATGCCGCAACCAGAGGACTGAATGGGTGGGGTTGTACGAATCTTGTACGGGACGGCTGGATCCTGATGGGTATGCGCATCAAGACGCTCGGTCTGCTGGCCGCCTCGCTGCTGGCCCTCATCGCCGCGCCGGCCCAGGCCGCCGACGGCAACCCCCTTGAGAAGACCAACGGCTTCTACACCGACCCGAACTCCAATCCCGCGGTCTGGGTGAAGAACCACCCGGGCGGCACCGCCGACCAGATCAGGGCCGCCATCGCCACCAAGGCGGGCGCACGCTGGTTCGGCAACTGGAGCGGGGACATCAAGTCCGCCGTCGACGGCTACACCTACGCCGCCGACGTGGTCGACAAGCTGCCGATCCTGGTCGCCTACAACATCCCCGGCCGGGACTGCGGTGGGCACTCCGGCGGCGGCGCCGGCAGCCCGGACGCGTACCGGAGCTGGATCTCGAACTTCGCCGCCGGCATCGGCGGCAAGCCCGCGGTCGTCGTCATCGAGCCGGACGCCCTCGCGCAGCTGGACTGCCTGCCGACCGGTGAGCGCCAGACCCGCCTCGACCTGCTCAGGTTCGCCGCGGAGCAGTTCGCCTCGAAGGCCCCGAACACCTGGGCGTACATGGACGGCGGCAACTCGACCTGGATCCCCGCCGCCACCATGGCCGACCGGCTCAACGCCGCCGGCGTGAAGTCGATCCGCGGCCTCGCGATCAACGTGTCGAACTACAAGACCACCACCGACTCGGCGAACTACGGCAAGGCCGTCAGCGCGGCGCTGTCGAGCAAGTACGGCTACACCAAGCCGTTCGTGATCGACACCAGCCGCAACGGCAACGGCCCGCTGGGCTCCGAGTGGTGCAATCCGGCCGGGCGCAAGCTCGGGGTGACCTCGCAGACCGGCGGCGGCGCCGAGATGCTGCTCTGGGTCAAGGTCCCCGGCGACTCCGACGGCAAATGCGGCATCGCGCCGAACGTCGAAGCCGGAACGTTCAGCCCCGACCTGGCCCTGCGCCTGATCAACGGGTCCTGACACCCCGCAAGCCCGTCGCGCCGGCTGCTCGTCTGTGACTTTCGTTCTCCCGAGAAGGCGAAGGTCGCGACCCCTTGGACAGCAGCCGGCGCGACGCCTCCATTTTCTGGTCCGTGAAGGCCTCCTTGCCTACCTTCAGGGTAGGGAAGGAGGCCTTCACGGACTTCCAACACGCTCGCCCTGGTAGGCGCTGTGGCCTACGGTCGGACGGGTAGTACGTGAAGGCATCCTTGGCTGCGCTGGACGCCAGGGTCCCGGCAAAGGCGGCATCGTGCAGGTCGGGCACCTCTTCGTCATGGCGCAGGCCGACGATGAAGGAATTGGGACGTTGAGTGTCCCAATTCCTTCATCAACGCCGGGGTTCGCGCCCGCAGGCGCCAGCGAAGGGGCCTTCACGCGCTCCCGGTAGTACGGTGCTGAGTGACCTGAGTCACAGCATCGACCGAGGAGGACGCCGTCGTGGAGTTCCAGCTGGGGATCGGGACCAGGAAGGGCTTGTTCCTCGCCCGCAGCGAGGACCGCCAGAACTGGGAACTGTCCACTCCGAAGTTCCCGATGGAGGCCGTCCGGGCGCTCGCCCTGACGCCGTCCCGGGTCTACGCCGCGGCGGTCAACGAGCATTTCGGCCCCTCGATCGCGACGTCCGGCGACTTCGGGGAGACCTGGTCGGAGCCCGACCACGCCCCGGTGGCCTTCCCCGCCGACACCGGCACCGCGCTCGAAGGCATCTGGCAGATCGTGGTCTCCGGTGACGTCGTCTACGCGGGTGTCGAACCCTCCGCGCTGTTCCGCTCCGAGGACGGCGGCGAGACCTTCGAACTCGTGCGCGGGCTGTGGGAGCACGAGCACCGTCCACACTGGACTCCGGGTGGCGGCGGCCAGATGATCCACACGATCCTGCCGCATCCCACCGATCCGGGGCGGATCACGGTCGCCATGTCGACCGGCGGGGTCTACCGCACCGAGGACGGCGGCAAGAGCTGGACGGCGTCGAATCGAGGTATCAGCGCGGGTTTCCTGCCGGACGAGGAGCCGGAATTCGGCCAGTGCGTGCACAAGGTCGCCATGCACCCGTCCCGCCCCGAGCGGTTCTTCCTGCAGAACCACGGCGGTGTCTACCGCAGTGACGACGACGCGAGGACGTGGACGTCGATCGCGGACGGCCTGCCGAACGACTTCGGGTTCGCCATGGTCGTCCATCCCGCCGAACCGGACACCGTCTACAACTTCCCTTTGGTGGCCGACGTTCTCCGCTTCCCGCCGGACGGCCGCTGCCGCGTCTACCGCAGCGAGGACGCGGGCGAGACCTGGACCGGGCTCGGAAACGGCTTGCCGGACAAGGGTTTCTACGCGGGTGTGCTCCGGGACGGGATGTGCGTCGATCAGGAGGCGGGGATCTACTTCGGCACGCGGTCCGGTGAAGTGTGGGCGAGTCCGGACGAGGGCGACACCTGGCATCAGGTGGCCGCGCATCTGCCGGACGTGCTGTGCGTGCGGGCCCAGGTGGTCTAGGTGGTCCGGGTCCTGCTGCCCGCGATGCTGCGGCCGCTCGCGGGCGGCGAGGGGACTTTCCAGGTCGACGCCCCGACGCTCGACGCCGTCCTGGATTCCCTCGGCGCCGAGTTCCCCGCGCTGGAACGCCGTCTGCGGAACGAGACCGGCGCGCTGCGGCGGTACGTGAACTTCTATGTGGACGGTGAGGAATGCCGCCGTCTCGACGGCGCCAAGACCTCGCTCGCCGGGGCGAGGGAGGTGCAGATCATCCCGTCCGTCGCCGGTGGCTGAGTGTCATAAGGGGTCCCCATAGGACGAAAATCGTCCTATGGGGACCCCTTATGACACGTGAGGGTTACCGGGAAAGCAGGTTCGCGCAGCGGATCAGCCCGATGTGCGAGTACGCCTGCGGGTGGTTGCCCAGCGAGCGTTCCGCGATCGGGTCGAACTGCTCCGGCAGCAGGCCGGTCGGCCCGGCGGCGTCGACGATCTGCGTGAACAGTTCCTCGGCCTCCGTGCGCCGCCCGGTGAGCAGGTACGCCTCGATGAGCCAAGCCGCGCAGATGTGGAAGCCGCCCTCGCCGCCGGGAAGGCCGTCGTCGCGGCGGTAGCGGTACACAGTGGACCCACTGCGCAGTTCCGCCTCGATCGCGGTGACCGTCGACTGGAACCGCGGGTCGGCCGGATCGATCAGCCCGGTCAGCCCGACGAACAGCGACGCGGCGTCGAGGTCGGTGCCGTCGTAGGCGGTGGTGAAGGCCTGGACCTCTTCGTTCCAGCCCTTCTCCAGCACGTCCGCGGCGATCTCGTCACGCAGCGACGGCCACGCGCCCGGCACCTCGCGGCCGTAGACCTCGCCCAGTTTGACCGCCCTGTCGATGGTCACCCAGCACATCACCCGCGAGTACACCCGGTGGCGCGGCACGTGCCGCTCCTCCCAGATGCCGTGGTCCGGCTCGTTCCAGCGCCGCGTGACGGCCTCGGCCATCGCGCGCACCATCTGCCAGTCCTCGTCGCGCAGTTCGCCGCGCGCCTCGGCCAGCGTCTGCACGAGTTCGACGACCGGGCCGAAAACGTCCAGCTGCACCTGGTGGTTCGCCAGGTTGCCGACGCGGACGGGCCGCGAACCGGCGTACCCGGGCAGCGACTCGATGACCGCCTCGGCGCCGATCACGCTGCCCGCCAAGGTGTACAGCGGGTGCAGCCGTTCCGGACCGGCCAAAGTGGACAGCACACCGTGCAGCCAGCGGAGGTAGCCTTCGGCCTCCTCGAGCGAGCCGAGGTGGACCAGTTCGCGCACGGTCATGGCCGCGTCGCGGATCCAGCAGTAGCGGTAGTCCCAGTTGCGGACGCCGCCGATCTCCTCCGGCAGCGACGACGTCGCCGCCGCGAGCACGCCGCCGGTGTCGGTGTTGACCAGGCCACGCAGGGTGAGCGCGGAGCGGCCGACGAGGTCGGTCTGCACGCTGGGCAGCTTGAGCGTCCGCGCCCAAGTGCTCCAGTAGTCGCCCGCCCGGGTCCGGCGCTCCACTTCGGACAGTTCGTGCGGTCCGAGATCCGTGGTGCCGCACCGCAGTTCGAGCACCACCGGCTTCTCCGGGGAGGGCGTCACCAGCGCTGTCGCGGTGTCGTTCATCCCGTCGGAGGTGATCTCCCACTCCACACCCGGCGAACGCAGCGCGAACGGCTCCGAGGTGCCCTGCACCAGGATCCCGTCACCCTGGGCGACCAGCTTCACCGGCACCCCGCCGAATTCGGGCCGCGGCGCGAACACGATCTCCGCCGCCGCCTCGCCCGAGATCACCCGGACGAGATCCGTGCGGTGCGCGGGGCTCTCCGGCTCGAGGTAGTCGGTGACGAGCAGCCGCGACCAGCGGGTCTCCACCGTCATGGTGTTCGGCAGGTAGCGCTGCCCGAGCGGCAGGCCGTTGCGGTGCGGTTTGATCGAGAAGTGGCCGGCGCCGGGGCCGCCGAGCAGGTCGGCGAAGATCGCGGGCGCGTCGGGACCGGGGTGGCACAGCCAGGTCAGCCGGGCGTCCGGCGTGACCAGCGCGACCGAACGTTCGTTGGCCAGCATGGAAAGCCGCTCGATCGGCGGGGCCTGCTCGCCGTAGAGCCAGTTCCGGCGTTCTTCGAGCAGGAAAGCGAGCACGAGCGCGACGTCGACGGTGTCCGGAACCCGGTACTGCGCGAGGCTTTCGCCTTCGCCGACCTTCACGCCGAGGTCCGGGCCGGAGATCCGGGCGAACGCCTTCTCGTCGGTGACGTCGTCGCCGAGGAAGATCGCCGCGGTCGCGCCGACCTGGTGGCGCAGGGTGTCCAGCGCGCGGCCCTTGTCCGTCTGGACGACCGCGAGCTCGACGACCTCCTTGCCGTCCGTCGTGGAGACGCCCTCCCACTGCGAAGGTCCATTGTGGACATCGCGCAGGACGCGGCGGCCCGCCTCGTGCTCGGCGCGGCGGACGTGCACCGCGATGCTGGCGGGTTTGACCTCGAGCGAGACGCCCGGTACGTCGAGTACCAGGTTCTCCAGCTCGGCCTCAAGCCGTCTGTGCAGCTCGCGGGCCTTGTCGTCGAGGGCGTGGATGAAACCGATGTCGAACTCGGATCCGTGGCTGCCGACCAGGTTCACCTCGGCCGGGAGACGGGACAGGGTGGCGAGATCACGCAGCGCGCGGCCGGAGATGACGGCGGTGGTCGTCTCGTGCAGGCCGGCCAGCGACCTGAGCGCGCCTACCGATTCGGGCAGCGGCCGGGCTTCGTCCGGATTGGCCGTGATCGGAGCCAGCGTGCCGTCGTAGTCGCAGGCGACCAGCAGCCGCGGAGTGCGCGCGACCTGGACGATCGCGCGCCGCAGCTCGGCGGGCAGTGCCTCGGCGGTCAACGATTTCTCCTCGGGAACTATGCGGGGATGGGAGTGCTTCAGTCGGCCGGTTCGGCACCGAGCGCCTGGAGGAACGAGCGCGCCCAGCGGTCGACGTCATGCGTGAGGACCTGACGGCGCATGGCGCGCATGCGGCGGCGGCCCTCTGCGGGGTCGAGCGTAATGGCAGTCTCCAAGGCGTTCTTCACCCCGTCCAGGTCATGCGGGTTGACCAGGAGAGCACTGGTCAGCTCCGCCGCCGCGCCGGCGAACTCGGACAGCACGAGCGCGCCGCCGAGGTCGTGGCGGCAGGCGACGTACTCCTTGCAGACGAGGTTCATCCCGTCACGCAGGGGAGTGACCACCATGACGTCGGCCGCCGAGAAGAAGGCGGCCAGCTCCGTGCGATCGACGGACTGATGCAGATAATGCACGACCGGGTGACCCACGCGGGCGAATTCGCCGTTGATCCTGCCGACCATCTGCTCGATGTCGCCGCGCATCCGCTGGTAGTGCTCCACCCGCTCGCGGCTCGGCGTGGCCAGCTGGACGAACGTGACGTCCTCCGGGCGCACCCGGCCTTCGTGCAGCAGCTCGTGCAGCGCCTGCAGCCGCAGGTCGATGCCCTTCGTGTAGTCGAGCCTGTCGACGCCGAGCAGGACCTTCTTCGGGTTGCCGAGATCACGCCGCAGCTGGGCGGCGCGTTCGGCGACGCCCTTGGTCTTGGCGAGTTTGTCCAGGCCGATGGCGTCGATGGAGATCGGGAACGCGCCGACCCGCACCGTGCGGTCGCCGACCTGCATCAGGCCGGGGCGGGTGCGGATACCGACCGCGCCCCGGCTGGATTCGAGCCCGGCCAGCTGGCGGGCCAGCCAGAGGAAGTTCTGTGCGCCACCCGGCCGGTGGAAACCGACGAGGTCGGCACCGACCAGGCCGCGGACGATCTCGGTCCGCCACGGCATCTGCATGAACAACTCGACCGGGGGAAACGGGATGTGCAGGAAGAACCCGATCCGGAGATCCGGCCGCAGTTCGCGGAGCATCGCCGGGACCAGCTGCAGCTGGTAGTCCTGGATCCACACGGTCGCGCCCTCGGCGGCGACCCGCGCACTCGCCTCGGCGAAGCGCCGGTTCACCCGGACGTAGGACTCCCACCAGCTCCGGTCGAACACCGGCCTGGCCACCACATCGTGGTACAGCGGCCAGAGCGTGGCGTTCGAGAAGCCCTCGTAGTAGTCGCGGACGTCGTCCGACGTCAGGGAGACCGGGTGCAGCACCAAGCCGTCGTCGTCGAACTCCTCGACCTCGACGTCGGGCACACCCGGCCAGCCGACCCAGGCGCCCTTGCGGGAGCGCAGGAAGGGTTCGAGCGCCGACACCAGTCCGCCAGGGCTCGCCGTCCAGCGCCTGCTCCCGTCGGCGGTCCGTTCGAGGTCCACCGGGAGCCGGTTCGCCACCACGACGAAGTCCGCGGAATTCGTTCTGCCCGTCTCAGCAATCACTTCGTCCACCAGCCGCTCCCTCGAATCGCGGGTCGCTGCCCTAAGCGGAAACCCTATCGCGCGCCGAGGCGACGGCCGGTCGTCGCGCGATCACTCCAAGCGTCGTTCGGCGGGTTCCATCGGACCCGCCATCCGCGGCCCGGCGAGCTTCCGTTCGAGCCTGCCCAGCCCCGTGCGCACCGGTTGCGCCAGGTATTCACCGAGTACCACGCCCGCTGCCAGGGCAAGCCCTATTGCGACCGCGGTCATCAACGTGGAGATGTCCCCGCCGGGCTCGACGCCCAATTGGTATAGACCACGATAGGTGGACAGGCCGGGAAGCAGCGGAGTGATGCCGGACACAGCCACCACGAGCGGCGTGACCTTGAGCCGCCTGGCGAGCACGCCACCGCAGAAGCCCACCAGGGTGGCGGCGATGGCAGACGAGCTGACGGCCTGGAAGTCGGTGAGCATCAGCGCGCCGTACACCGCGCCGCCGATCGCCCCGGCCGCCGACGCGACGAGCATCGCGCGCAGCGTCGAGTACGACGCGAGCGCGAAGCAGCCGGCCGCGCCGATGCTGCCGATGACGATGAGCGGGAGTTGTTGCGGCGTCGAGGAGAGGACCTCCGGCAGCGGCGTCCGCGGCAGGCCGAGCAGCAGCGCGATCTTCAGCGCCAGCACCACCCCGGCGATCAGCCCGGCACTCATCAGCGCGGTTTCCATCGTGCGCCCGGCCGCCGTCACGCTGTAGCCGGTGATGGCGTCCTGCACGGCGGAGACGGTGGAGAGCCCGGACAGCAGCACGGTGACGGCCGCGGCGACGACCAGTGTCGGTTTGTCCGTGGTGAGCAGGTCGCTGCTGACTATCGCCATCGCGGACAGGGTCGCGACCAGGCCGCCGACCACCTGCTGGAAGAAGAACGGCAGCGCGAAGCGATTGAGGAACCGGCCGAGCCGGTCGATGACCGCGCTGATCACCATCGCGACCAGCGCGACGTCGAGGCTGCCGCCGAGGATCAGGGTGATGAACCCGGCGAGCCCGCCCCAGGCGGCCGTGGCCACCCAGCGGGGGTACGGATGCGGCGCGGTCGTGATCCGCTGGAGTTCCTGCTGCGCCTCTTCGGCGCCGATGTTCCCGCGGACGATCTTGCGGACCAGGATCTCCGTCTGGGTGAGCCGCGTGTAGTCGAGACTGCGCGAACGGACCACGCGCAGCGCCGTCACCGGCGCCATGTCGGTGCCGCGGTGACAGGTCACCGTGATCGACGTGAAGATCACGTCGACCTCGCAGTGCGGGAGGCCGAGCGCGGAGGTCAGCGCGATGATCGTCGCCGTGACGTCGGAGGCGCCGGCGCCGCTCGACATCTGGACCTCGCCGATGCGCAGGGCGAGGTCCAGTACGAAGTTGACCGTCGTGTCGTCGGGCGGCTTCGGGCCCATCGTCTCGGCGCCGTCGACGACGGGCTGTTCCGCCGTCGGGGCTTCGAGGATCTGCCAGGCGCGGCGGCGCAGCAGGTTCGGCCGGTGCGAGCGCGCCTGGTGGTTCGATCGCTCACCGTCACGCTGGCGCGGCGCTTCCAGCAGCCATTCGCCACGTTCGGGTGTTTCGTCCTGGTTCCTGTCGAGTCCGCGTTTGCCGCGCCGGGCCCCCTTGGTGTGCTCGTTGATCTTCATGATCGATCCACCTCCTCACTCTGGTCCGTAGGTCTCTTCAAAGGACTTTCCCGAGGACCATCGGGGCCGGTGGCCCGACCGTTGCAGGTAACCCGAAGTGGCGTCCGCCACGTCCGATGAAGATCGTCGCGGCTTCGTCGGTTTGCGGCACACTGCCTGCCATGGGGCCTTCCTTGACCAGGCGTTCGATGCTTCGCGCAGCCGGTGTCACCGCAGCCGGAACGGCGGCGACATTCACCCTTTCGGGTGCATCTACCGGGGCGGAGGCCCCGGTTTTCGCCCACGGTGTCGCTTCGGGTGACCCGATGCCCGATTCGGTGCTTCTCTGGACCCGGGTCACTCCCTCGGCGGACGCCACCCCGGGGTCCGGCGTGGGACCGCCGGTGGACGTCCGGTGGGAGGTGGCCGGGGACGCCGGGTTCACCGACGTCGTCGCTCGTGGTCATGCCCGGACCGGCCCGGAACGTGACCACACGGTGAAGGTGACGGCCGGCGGGCTGTGCGCGTCGACCGTGTACTTCTACCGGTTCACCGCGCGGGGCCGGACCTCGCCGATCGGGCGGACGCGCACCGCGCCCGCGCACGACGAGGACGTCGCGCGGCTGCGGTTCGGTGTGGTCTCGTGCGCGAACTGGGCTGTCGGTCACTTCGCCCCCTACGGCTACCTGGCCGGCCGTGACGATCTTGACGCCTTCATCCACCTGGGTGACTACCTCTACGAGGGCGCTCCCAATCCCGTGGGTGATCTCCGGCCCTCGCTGCCACCCCACGAGTTGACCACCCTTTCGGATTACCGGCAGCGCCACGCGATGTACAAGACGGACGATCATCTCCGGCGGCTGCACGCCCGCCATCCGATGATCGCCACCTGGGACGACCACGAGGCGGCGGACAACGCCTGGTCCGGCGGGTCGCCGTCGCACGATCCGGCGACCGAGGGCGACTGGCTCGACCGGATGCGGGCGGCGCACCAGGCGTACTTCGAATGGATGCCGGTGCGGCATCGCGGCGACCGGCTGTTCCGGCGGCTGAAGTTCGGGAAACTGGCCGACCTGACCATGCTGGACCTGCGGACCTACCGGACCCGGCAGCCCGAGCCCGGCTCCGCCGAGGACCCGGAGGGCACGATCCTCGGCGCCGACCAGCGGCAGTGGTTCCTCGAAGGCCTCGCGCACGGCACGGCGTCGTGGAACCTGATCGGGAACTCCGTGATGGTCACGCCGCTCAAGATCCCCGCGCTGCCCACCCGCGAGAAACTCGCGCTCGGCCACTTGCTCGACGGCCAGCCGACCACGGTCAACACCGACCAGTGGGACGGCTACACCGCCGACCGCCGCCGGGTGCTGGCCGCCGTCGCGGCGCAGAGACGGGGCAACACGGTGTTCCTGACCGGCGACGTCCACTCTTCGTGGGCGAACGACGTGCCGCGGGACGGGACGAGTGTCGCGGTGGAGTTCGTCTGCCCGTCGGTCACCTCGGACAACATCGACGAGCAGCTCGGCGTCCCACCGCGGACCGGCTCGCTCCAGGTCGAGGCCGCCATCCGCGCGCTGAACCCGCACGTTCGCTTCGTGGAACTCGACTCGCACGGCCCCGGCGTCCTCGAAGTGACCCCGGACGCCGTCCGGATGAACTGGTACTACGTCGCCGACCGCCGAGACCCGGCGACCGCCGTGACGTTCGCGCACGGCTTCCGGACGGTGGCCGGGGAGCCCTGGGTGCGGCCTGCGAACGGCTGAGCGGGCGCCGATATACTGGGCTTGCCCGGGCTGCCCTGGGCACGGCCGCTATAGCTCAGCTGGTAGAGCATCTGTCTTGTAAACAGAAGGTCAGGGGTTCGAGCCCCCTTGGCGGCTCACTTCAATTCCCATCGAAAACACCCATCTACCTGGTGTTTTCCGTCGGGGTACCAGTGCCACCGTGGCCTCGGCGGCTGAGCGTGCCAGCTCGGGAAGAACGCTCGTGTACGTGTCCCGCGTGACGACCCACGACGAGTGTCCGAGCGTTTCCTGGACCACCTTCAGGTCGATACCCGCTGCGAGCATGAGCGTGGCCGCGACGTGTCGGAGATCGTGCAGCCGGATCGGCGGAAGGCCCGCGGCTCGGCCGTGCCGTTCGAACTCGTCGCCGATCCACGACGGCCGAAGGGCCGAACCGTCCGGGCGGGTCCAGACCCGCCCGGAGTCCACCCATGCCGGGCCGAGGCGCAGCCGCTCCCGACGCTGCCGTGCGCGGTGTTCGCGCAGGAGCCGCATCCCCTCATCGTCGAGCGGCACGCGGCGGGTCGACACTTCCGACTTCGGGTCGCCCTCCTCCACCTCGTACTCGACTTCGGTCAGCTGCGTGTTGATCTCGATCTCGGCCGCCTTGTCGTACACCTCCGTCCACCCGAGGCCGGCGGTTTCACCGCGGCGTGTGCCGCGGTAGATCATCACGTGCCACATCGACGCCTGCTCGGGTGCTTCGACGGCCACGTAATCGAGGAAGGCGCCGGCTTCCCGAAGCCGAAGGACATCACGATATCGGCGCCGTGCCACGCCATCGTGACCATCGTGAACCACGAGTGGATGCACATCCGGCAGGAACTCCGCTTCCCGGGCCGAGCGATGCGCGCCTACGTCGAGTCGTACGAAATCGTCGCCGACTGCGGCTCGCTGCTGCTCGGGTCGCCGATCACTCCATATCTGGAGCGCCGGAAGAAGGCGACTGGTCGAGAGGGCTGCCCGTCGGACGAACTCGACGCGGCGCGGTATGCGCTCGGCCGGCGTCGCTGATCACCGGTCCTACCCTGGTCGTCATGACCGTTCATCTTGTGGTGACCACAGCAACCCCTGATCGGAAGTCCGGTGAGCAGCTGGCGGGCTCCGCCGTCGCTGCACGTCTTGCCGGTACCGCGCAGGTCGTCGGGCCGATTACGTCGTTCTTCCGGCACCTCGGCGAGTCTGGTCAGGGAGAAGAGTTCAACGTGACGTTCAAGACCACAGACGCGCGGTACGCCGAGCTGGAAGCGCACATCATCGCGAATCACCCGTGGAACAAGCCCGAGGTAACGGCCGTCGAGCTGGTCCGTGGCTCGGCGGACTACCTGGCATGGGCCGAGGAGTCCACACGACGCGACTAGACGTTCAGTCGCGCTAGGAGATCGGCAACAGCGGGTGTCGAACGGTGGCGGGCAAGACGGCGCGCCACCGTTTCGATCCGGCGTGCCGGGCGGACCGATGTGACACCGGCTGCCAGGTCCGCCGCGTGCCCCAGCGTCACTGCGGCCTGCTCGACTTCGCAGGCGTGGAGGTAGGACGTGGCCAGCCAGGTCAGGTACAGCGACTTGTCGCGGGCGTGCGTGTCGTCGAACTCGCCGAGGACGCGTTCGAGCACCGGGACGGCGCGCAGCGGCAGCCGGAGTTCGGTCCAGCAGCGGCCGGCCATGATGTCGATTTCGGCGGCGTCGATCCAGAACACCCAGTCGGGTTCCGGCCGGTTGGACGGCGCGTTCAGCGCCTCGCGCGCGAGGTTCAGCGCGCGGTCAGCCTCGGCCGCCTCACCGGCGGTCGCGTGCGCCCATGCCTTCCTCTCTAGCAGCAACGCCGAGACCTTCGGCGTCGCCACCCGGCGGGCGACTTCGTACGAGTCCGCGGCGAGTGCGGTCCCGCTCTGCTGCGTCGCGGTTTGCTGGTATGCCGCGTAGGCGAGCGCGTTTCCTGCGAGGTCAAATGCCTGCGCGTCCTCGGCGTTCTGGCGGCTGTCTTCGTACAATTGTTCCGCGAGTTTGTGTTGTCCGTGGTCGAATGCGGCCCATCCGGCTTGCTGCTGTTGCTCGGCAAGCAGCGCGAGCAGTTCCCGCTCGATGTCCTCCGTGTGGCTGGATTCGTGGAGCAGCTGCTGTGTGTAGTCGGCTTCGGCGGCGTATACGGGGAAGGTCTCAGCTCCGCCCATGATGTTGTCCAGGCGGCGAAGTCGGTCTGTTCGGCGGCGCAGTTCCGCGAGATCTGACCGGCCGATTCGGCGAGCGGTCGGCTGATCGGTGCGGCCGAGCGGAAGTGCCAATGCGGCCATTGCCCCGATGAACTCGCGCCGTTGCACTCCGCCCGTCCTTTCCTTCCGCCGTTTCGCCCGCGCAATCGAGACGGCGCCGCTGATCCTCTTCTCTTCTACTCCGAAACTGGCTGCGATGTGCTGCTGCCAGAACGGCGTAGGCAGCCGCTTCTCGGCCTCCCAACGGGAAATCTCGTTTCTGGTGATCGCCTGCCCCGAAAGCTCGGATAGAACCGCGGCCTGATCGGTTTGTGACCGACCTGTACCTGCTCGCAGGGTTCGGAGCAGTTCGCCGACGATGTTCTGCTCCACAGGTACCCCTTACGTCACATGGCCCCGAGTGGCCATTTTCCGCCCGGCCCCGGATTCTGGCCACCTCTCCCGGAATGGCCCCCTTTCAGGGCTCCTCTCATCAGGCATTGTCGCTCTTAACGTCAACATCGTGACTATCTGGACTGATCAGGCCCCTGGCCGGGGCCATAGCAGCGGATCCTCGGACCGGGGGTACGACCAGTTCGGCAGGCGACGGTCATGCGCGATCGTTCCGTCGCCTCGGCGTGGCTCGTTGTCGAGGGCGGCCGGGTACGAGTGGCGCGGGTTTCTTCTCAGCGCCGAGGCGCACCTGTACCGACGTGCACAACTTGCGTCGGACGGGGAGTGGCCGCCGATGTTGCTGCCTTGGTGTGAAGAGAACCGGCCGGAGCCTCGGTGCCATGAGCGCGGCAGCATCGGCCGGGATCGCATCGCGGCGCCGTCGGCCGAGACGCGATGCCCGCTGTGTCGTGACCTGCTGACCGCGGCGAACGCGGAGGCGCGCGGTGGACAGGCGTGACCGCGATCTTCTCGCCGGTCTGGCGCGGGTCAACGCCGATATCGGCAAGGTCACGCTGGACCTCCTGACTTTGCAGCCCTCGGACGAGCACTACGCCGCCGGACTCCGGAAGCTCGGCCACGACCTCGTGCAGATCGGTGTCGCGCTCGCTCGGCGCGCTCACGAGCTGGACGGCCAGGACGAACCCTCGGAACCGTTCGGCATCGAAGCGCCAGCGGATCCGCCGCCATAGGCCGCTCGGCGCCGCGCACCTCTTACCTCGCGCGGTGTCGGGCTGCCTGGTCAGCGTGTTGGCCCCCTGCCGGGGTATCACCAGTACGCGATCAATCACGAGGCCGGGCACGCACTCGGATACGGGCATGTCGGCTGTCCTGCGGACGGAGCGGCGGCACCGGTGATGATGCAGCAGACGTTCGGCCTGTCCAACAACTACGTCGCGGAACTCAACCGCGCGGAGCCGGGTGCGGCGGCCAAGGTCCGGGCGGACGGCGCGGTCTGCCGCCCCAACCCCTGGGTCACCGCCGGACGCTGAGCCCTCGCGCCGTCACGTGCTCCGGTTCGAGACAGATCCGCCCGTTCCCGGCTACAGAGCCCCTGCGAACACCACGGTGCCCTTGGCATCACGCGCTTGAACGTGGACCCCTCGCGGGAACGGATCGTTCACCTCTTTCGGAACGAAGACCACGAAGGTCCCGTCGACCACATCGGACGTCGAGGTCAGTCCGGCGCCGAAGTCACAGGTCACCGTCACCGCCGTCGACGGCAGCCGCGTCCCGGCGAACGGCGTCCGGGCGTTGGCCCGGTCACCGCCGTCCTCCACACCGCCCAGGGGCTGCATCGGGATCGTCCGGGGCTGCTCCGGCGGGAGCTCGAATTGGTCTTGGTAGACACGCATCTTCATCCGGCCTGGACGCCGCGGGTCCGGAAGGGTCGTGCACGCCAGACTCCGGTCGCCTAAACGCCCGAGAACGACCTGATAGCCGTCCTTGTCGAGCAGCACGCCCGGCCTGTAGCCCGCCACGTCGGAGACGGCGTCCGCCGCGCCGGACAGACAGGCGCCCAGCGCACGTCCCGCGGGCGAGGTCCGGTCGGCCGGGGCGATCGGGCGATCGACGGCCGAAAGCAGCGGCGCCGGAGCCGGCGGCAGGCTCGCGGTCGTCGCTCCGGCGGGCTCGTAGACGGACAGTCGCGTCTTCGCGGGGTCGGTCCAGGTGAAGGAAACGAACTGATGGGTCAGAGGTGAAGCTTCCACGGCGTCCCCGCCGCCGGAATCCTCGGCCTGGAATGAGAGACCCGCACCCGGCAAGGCCGGATCGAGCACCCCGCCGATCAGCCCGGTCGCGCTCTGCAGGAGCAGTCCGGTGCGGGTTCCCGGCACATACGTGGGGACGGCGTTCGGGTCGGACAAGGTCACGGTGGTCAGCGTCGTCTCGCAGAACATCGGCTTGCCCGCCGACGTCGCGGCGACGACCGAAACGTCCAGCATGACGTCCGTGAAGTGGGGAACCCATTCCTCGCGCGGGGCCACTCGGTCCGTCTTGCCCGCGGCCCGCACCGCGGCCCAACAGCGGTCGAGCGATGACGTCGCCAGCCCGACGTCCAGGTTGCGCCCGCCGGCGGCCGGATCGGGGCCGGGGTCCGCGCCCTGCTGACGAAGTGACTGCGTCGCGGCGGCGACACCGGACGCGACGAGAACGACCGCCGCCGCGGCGGCGTACCAGACCCGTGCCGTCCGCCGCGGCTTCGCGATTCCCTCGCGGACGGCCGATCGCATCCGGGCGCGGACGTCGTCCGGCATCGCACGGCGAGGCGGGTACTCGGGTTCGCCGCTCATTTCTCCTCCAGCAACGTACGCAGCCGGGCTCGTCCCCGGGAAAGATGGGCGCGGACGGTGACCTCGGCGATGCCGAGCAACTCCGCGGCGTCAGCGATGCTCACCTCGGCGGCCAGGCAGAGTTCGACGACTTCGCGCTGCGATTTCGGCAGCGACCGGACGGCCTCGGCGACTCGCCCCAGCCGGCGCTGGCCGTCGATCTTCTCGGCCACCGAATCGGCGTGGTCGGATACGGCGGGCTGGGCGGGGATCTTCCCGAGCAGCCGCAGCCGGCGACGAGCACCGCGGTGCTCGTCGCGGGCGACATTGGCCGCGACCGTGTAGAGCCACGGCAGGGCGCTGTCCCGCACCAGGGTCACCTCGGCCCGCCGCCGCCAGGCGATGAGGAACGTCGTGGACGCCAGGTCCTCGGCGCTGCTCCACGAACCGGTCAGGCGATACGTGTAGTTCCACAGAGCCTCGGCGTGCCGCTCGAACAGTTCACTGAACGCCCCCTCGTCGCCGCCGGCCGCGCGGGCCCACAGTTCCCGGTCACCGGTCTGTTCCACCGGTACCCCCACCCTGATCGCAAGACTGCTCACACCCTGGTTGTGGCCGGCACCGGCCGAACGTTGCGCGCAACTTTCCGGGGCGGAGAAGCCATGTCAAGCCATGATCATGGAACAGGTCCGGACGACGGACAACCAGGCGACGTCCTGGCGGCTGCCCCTTTCCGTAGCGGTGCTCTCGGCGGTGGTGTTCCTGCTCGCCCGCCCGCATTTGATCGACGACACGTTCATCACGCTGGCGTACGCGCGCAACGTCGCCTTCCACGGCCACTGGGGCCTGCTCGCCGACGCGACGTCGAACACCGCGACGTCGCCGGCGAACGTGCTCATCCTGGCGGCCCTGACGATCTTCGTCCGCGACGCCGTCTTCGCCGCCGGAGTGCTGTTCGTGCTGTGCCAGGTCCTTCTCGCCCTGGGGTTGCGCAGGCTCGGCGCGGCAGCGGGGTTGCCGCCCCGGTTCCCCGCCCTGACACTCGCCGCGCTGACCGCGAACCCGCTGCTGCTCTCGTCGATCGGGCTCGAGGTCGCCCTCGGCGCGGCGGTGCTGGGCTGGCTCACCGTGTTCGCCGTCGAAAAGAACCCCTTCGCCTTCGGGCTGACGGCCGGCCTGCTCGTCCTGGTTCGGCTGGACCTGATCGTGTTCGCGGTGGTGCTCTTCGTCTTCCTCCGTCCCGGCACGGGACGCGCGCTGCTCGGCGCCGGGCTGATCACGCTGCCGTGGTTCGGCTTCAGCTGGGTCGTGCTCGGCGCGGCGGTACCGGACACCGTGGTGATCAAGACTCTCCAGGGCGCGCAACACGCTTGGGGCGCCTGGAACTTCGGCAACGGTCCGCTGTTCTACGCGCGGAGTTCGCCGGTGATGGCCGCGCTGGCGTTCCTGCCCGCGGCCCTCGCCGTCCTCGCCGTGGTGACGCCGGCCGTCCGGCGGCGCAGGATCCCCGCCGGGCTGCGGCCGTTCGTGTTGCTCGCCCTCGGCGGCCTGCTTTACCACCTCGGCTACGTGCTGCTGGCGGTTCCGCCCTACCACTGGTACTACGGCCCCGGCCTCACCGCGGCGACCGTTTTCGTCTGTGCCGTAGCGGTTTCCCACCGGATCACGGCCGGCGGGGTGCTCGCGCTGATCGTCGCCGGCGCGATCGCGTACGCGGCTGCCGGACTTCCCCGCACGTACGCGCCGTTGACGTCGAACTACACGTCGAGCGCGCAGTACGCACGTATCGGAGCGGAACTGGGAACACTCGCCGGAGGCCGGAGCGTCGGCAGCGCGGGCGAGATCGGCGTCCTCGCCTACAGTTGCGGCTGCCCGGTCGTCGACGTCTTCTCCGACCGCGGCCTGCTGCCGGCCGCGATCGCGGCGCGCGGTGAGGAGAACCGCTGGATCCGCGCGATGCTCCGCGTGAACTACGCCTTCTTCGACTTCGACGTCCGTCCACGCCGTCCCGAACTCGTGCTGCGCCGGCTGGCGGCCCCGCCGCCGGACGCGCTCGCGCACTGGACGCTCGACGCGCCGACCCTCGGAAAGCAGGAGCTGTACCTGGTGCCGAACCCTGGCCTGCGCGAAACCGGGAGGGGCTGACCCGGATCGCGGTTCGAGCGAACAGGGCGCCGCGCCGAGCCCACCACCACCCCGAGCAGCGCCTCGGCCTTCAGGTAACCGAACTGACGCGAGTCGTAGCTGTCCTCGGGATTGTTGCCGACGACGACGAACCGGCCGGGCGGCACTAGCGGCTCCTGGTATCCCCACAGCACCGGCACTTCGGCGCGCGACACCCGGTCGCCGGGCCGCAGCGTCGGCAGCATGCTGGTGCCCTGCACGATGACGCGCACGAGCCGGAAGCGCAGCACGGCCAGTGCGACGGCGGCCACCGCCGCGAGGACCACCGCGACAGTGCTCACGGAAGTGCCACCTCCTCGTGGTATCCCTTGGCCTGCAACGTGGGCACCCTCGCCGTCCTCACGCGGGCCTTCCCCGGACGGGCCGAGCAGGCGCGGGCGGTCGGTGTCTGGGCGGGTGTCTCGGCGCTCGCGCTGCCCGCGGGACCGCTGATCGGCGGCGCGCTGGTCTCCGGGGTCGGCTGGCGGGCCGTGTTCCTGATCAACCTGCCGATCATCGCGGTCGCGCTCCCGGCGACCCTGCGGCTGGTCGCCGAGACCGGCGAAGAGCGCCAGCGACGTCTCGACATCCCCGGCATCCTTCTCGCGACTACGACCCTGGCCGCGACCGTGTACGCCGTCATCGCAGGCGAACTCCTGGTCTTGCTCCTCGCAGCGCTCGCGCTCGCCGGGTTGGTCCGGCGGGAACGGCGGGCCGCCGAACCGCTGCTGCCGCCGCACCTGATGCGGGAACCCGCTTTCGCCGGGGCGAATCTGGTGGCGATGGCCATGAACCTGGTGGGGATCGGGACGATCTTCGCCGCGACGTTGTACCTGCAGACCGTGCAGCACCGGAGCGCGTTCACCGCCGGTCTGATGCTGCTGCCGTTGTTCGTCCCGATGGCGGTGCTGGCACCGGTGACCGGCAGGCTCACCGGGCACTACAGCCCGCGGCTGCCCAACACGGCCCGGCAGACAGGCGGCGCCCTGGCCGTCGCCGTCTACGGGGCCGTCTTGGGTACGCCCACCGACCGTGCCGGGTTCACGTCGGGCCTGCACACGCTCGGCGTGATCGGCGCGGTCACCTGGCTCGCCGCGCTCGGGCTGACCTGGCTCACCATCGCGAAATCCGGTTCGTGACGAGTCAGGCGTTCGCCGCCGCCGTTTCCCGCGCCGGGCGGATCCGGCTCAGCTGCAGGAGACTGAAGCCGAACAGCAGGACACCGAGCGGGACGTGCACCGCCGTCACGTGCGCGAGCCCGAGGAACACCTGCACCAGCGTGAGGCCGAGGAACACGGCCGCGGGCAGGATCGGCTTGGGCGAGCCGCCGCCCGGCCGCCACACGAGGATCGCGACGAGCACGTGCAGCACCGCCACGATGAACAGCGTGTAGGACGTGGCGCTGTGCAGGGTGTGGCCGCTCGGCATGGTCAGCAGGAGACCGGCGGTGATCGGGGTGAGGAAGACGGCCAGGGTCTGCACGGCGATCGCGACGCGCAACGGGGTCGGCATGGGGGACTCCTTCGGGGGTCGTGTCACCGCCTGGACGAGGGAGCCGCCTGAAACGTGACAGGGCCACTCACGGGACTTGACATGCAGCCGAGCGGCTGCCTAATGTAAAAGGCAGCCGCGCGGCTGCATATTGGAGAGAGCGACATGGACGAGGTCTTCAAGGCGCTGGCCGACGCCAGTCGCCGCCGGTTGCTCGACGACCTGAACGCCCGCAACGGCCAGACGCTGCGCGAACTGTGCGCGGGGCTGGACATGGCGCGGCAGTCGGTCAGCAAGCACCTGGCCGTACTGGAGGCGGCCAATCTGGTGACCACGGTGCGGCGTGGCCGCGAGAAGTTGCACTACGTGAACGCGGAACCGATCAACGCGATCGCCGAGCGCTGGATCGACCGGTACCACCAGGGCCGGGTCGACGCGCTCGCCGACCTCAAGAAGGCATTGGAGCAGGAACCCATGAGCACCGACGAATTCGTGTACACCAGCTACATCAAGACGACGCCCGAGCGGCTCTGGCGGGCGCTGACCGACCCGGTCTTCACCAAGCAGTACTGGGGCTGCGAGTTCACTTCGGACTGGAAGACCGGGTCGACCATGGCCTGGGAACAGCTCGGCGTGAAGCTGGAGGACCCCGAGCAGGTCATCCTCGAATCCGACCCGTACCGGCGGCTTTCCTACACCTGGCACACCTTCACCCCGGAGTTCGCCAAGTCGGTGGGGCTCGACGACGACGTGTCGGCGAAACTCGCGGCCGAATCGCGCTCCAAGGTGACGTTCGATCTGGAGCCGGTCGGTGACACGGTGAAGCTCACCGTCGTGCACGACGGTTTCGACCAGGGCAGCACCGCGCTGGAGATGGTCAAGGGCGGCTGGCCGTCGATCCTCTCGAGCCTCAAGACGCTGCTCGAGACCGGAGAGCCGCTGCCCGAACCCGCGTAAGTGGGTCGACGACGCCGGGGGCGGTCGGGCAGGATCCGGATGTGCCCCTGGAGATCGCCTGCGACGAGTCCGGGTCCGAGGGCGAGAAGCTGATCGGCGGCCAGACCGACGTGTTCGCGCACGCGGGGGTCCGGCTGAGCACCGAAGAGGCCGCGGCCTGCCTGGTCGAACTGCGCCGCCGGATCCGTTCGCCCGCGCTCGAATACAAGGCCAATCACCTTCTCCGCACGAAACACCGGCGGGTCCTCGAATGGTTCCTCGGCCCGCTGGGGCCGGTCCACGGTCGTGCGCATGTGTACCTCGTGGACAAGAAACTGCTGCTGGCGAACGAACTCCGTACCCTGCTCGGCCGGGATTTCCCGCCGGACGAACGACTTCTGGCCGCGTTCAACGACGTGTTGCGGACCAGGAACCGGCGGGATCCCGCGAGCGGGTCGTTCTTCGCGATGGCCGGCGACAGCGCGGAACTGCGGGCGAAGGTGGCCGAGTTACGGGACGCCAAGGTCCTCGATCCACTGGTTCCCGCGATCCTCCGCGCCGTCGGACGCTGGAGCGAGGACGGCGAGCAGGTCTTCCTCGTCCACGACGAACAGCCGTCGCTCAGAGGGGAGCGGCTCGCCGAAATCGAGTCGAGTCCGGGGCTGGCCGGGCTGAAGTTCGTGGATTCGCGGACCGATCCCCGGGTGCAGGTGGCCGATTTCCTGGTCGGTGTCGCACGGCGGATCGCCGAGGACGAACTCAACGGAAACGGCGACACGATCTTGACCGCGCTTCTCGCGCCCTATATCGACCCGAAGTCACTCTGGAACTGATTCACTCGATGGTGCGCGGAATCGCTCGGGTGGCCGTTGCCCGGCGCGGCAGGCGGCTGGAAATGTCGAGACGTATTCGACATCCGCCCGGGAGGCAGTCGCAGATGCAGGCTTTCACCTTGCCCGAGTTCTACGTACCGCATCCGGCGCGGATCAATCCGCACCTCGAAGCGGCGCGGACGCACAGCATGGCCTGGGCGAGGGAGATGGGCATGCTCGATTCGCCCGCGCCGTCCGGTGACGTCGTCTGGACCGAGCAGGCACTGGCCAAGATGGATTACGCGCTGCTCTGCGCGCACACTCATCCGGACTGTGACGGGCCGTCCCTCGATCTGGTCACGGACTGGTACGTATGGGTGTTCTTCTTCGACGACGATTTCCTCGCGCAATTCAAGTACACCCGGAACACCGAAGGCGCGAAAGCGTATCTGGACCGATTGGAACTGTTCATGACCGGGCCGGGGGAAACACCGCCGGAACCGGAGAACCCGGCCGAAGCCGGGCTCAAGGACCTTTGGGCACGCACCATTCCCTCGATGTCGGAGGCGTGGCGGCGGCGATTCGTCACCAGTACGCACAACCTGATGGTCGAATCGCTCTGGGAACTGGACAATATCGACCGCGGCCGGATCGCGAACCCCATCGAATACCTGCAGATGCGGCGGCGTGTCGGCGGGGCGCCCTGGTCGGCCAACCTGATCGAGTACGCCGTCGGCGCCGAAGTGCCGGACAAGGTGGCGGCGACCAGGCCGATGGAGGTCCTGCGCGACACCTTCGCCGACGCCGTCCACCTGCGCAACGATCTCTTTTCCTACCAACGCGAAGTGCGAGAAGAGGGCGAGAACTCCAACGCCGTCCTCGTCTTCGAGACCTTCTTCGACTGCTCGACGCAGGAGGCCGCCGACCTCACCAACGACCTGCTGACCTCGCGGCTGCAGCAGTTCGAGAACACCGCGCTCGTCGAGGTACCCGCGTTGCTGGTCGAACACGACGTCCCGCTGCCGGATCAGATCGGGATCGGCCACTACGTCAAGGGTCTGCAGGACTGGCAGTCCGGCGGGCACGAATGGCACGCGAAATCCAGCCGGTACATGAACGAGGGCCCGGTCTCCGGGGCGAACGGCCCGCTCGGCGGTCCGACGGGGCTCGGCACGGAATCGCTGCGGCTGTCACCGAACCGGCTCGGGCTGGTCCAACGGACACGGCAGCAGGCTCCCCCGCCGTTCGCGCCGGTGGGACATCTGCCGCTGCCGGAATTCCGCATGCCGTACCCCGTCCGTACCAGCCCGCATCTCGCCGCCGCCCGCGAGTACGCGCCGGGCTGGGCGCGGGAGATGGGGATGTTCGGCCCGGTACCCGGTGCCGCACACGGGGTCTGGGACGAACGCCGGATGCGCGGCATCGACCTGCCGCACTGCGCCGCGATGATCCACCCGGACGCGGACTTCGAGCAGCTCAAGCTGTCGTCGGATTGGCTCACCTGGGGCACCTATGGCGACGACTACTTCCCGTTGATCTTCGGGATGCGGCGGGACCCTGTCGCGGCGAAGTTCTGCAGCGACCGGCTTTCGCTGTTCATGCCGCTCCATGGCGAGCCGATGCCCGAACCGGCGAACCCGGTCGAACGTGGGCTGGCCGACCTGTGGAGCCGCACCGCGGGATCACTGAGCCCGTCGGCGCGCGCGGACTTCCGGGCAGCCGTCGAGAGGATGACCGAGAGCTGGGTCTGGGAGGTCGTGAACCAGGCGCAGAACCGCGTGCCCGATCCGGTCTACTACGTGGAGATGCGGCGGCGGACGTTCGGTTCGGACCTCACGAAGAGCCTCGCGCGGCTCCGGACCGGCGACGTGATCCCGCCGGAGCTGCACCGGAACCGGGTCCTGTTCGAACTCGACACGGCGGCGGAGGACTACGCGACGTTCACGAACGACCTGTTCTCGTACCGGAAGGAGATCGAGTACGAGGGCGAGGTCCACAACCTCGTCTACGTCATCGAGCGGTTCCTGGCCGTGGACAGGCTCCAGGCCCGCGACATCACCGCGCGGCTGATGAACGCGCGGATGGAGCAGTTCGAGCAGCTCGCGGACGAGGGACTGCCGCGGATGTGCGACGACCTCGGACTCGACGAGGAGGTCCGCGCGGCACTGACCCGGTACGCGGACAACCTGAAGAACTGGCTGTCCGGAATCCTGGAATGGCACCGGAAATGCGTGCGGTACCGGCAGAAGGTGCCGGTGCCGGGACTCGTGAGTGGTAATGACGGTTCTGACCGTCATTACCACTCACGAGTCGTCAGAACGCCGTCAGGATGATCCGCGCCGTACGCGGGTCCCCGTCGTGCACCAGCGATTCGAAGTGCCCGACGTCGTCGAAGGCGAATCCGTACGCCTTGCCGTCGACCATCTGCTCGTGCACGATCCGCGAGTAGTGGTCGGTCACGGACTGCTTGTAGAACTGGCTCGCGTCGTAGGTCGGCTGGGTGTGCAGCGAACCGAGCGTCGACCGGTGCAGCGCGGCGCACAGCGTCCGCGCGATCGGCCCGACGACCTGGTCGTTCGGTGCCTGCAGGCGTCCGTCGCAGTTGAAGACGTCCCGAGTGCTCGGCTTGCCGAACGACGCCACCGTCGCGCCCGAGGTGTCCGTGAACCGCATGACGTCGTCCCCGCCGGTGCGGCCGGTGAACTTCTTGCCGGGTTCGGCTTCGAAGGGCACCACGGTCAGCGGGGTCGACTTGTAGGTGTTCCAGGCGTTCGTCACGTAGCCGTCGAGGTAGTTCGCGCTGAACTTGCCGGAGTCGAGGCCCTTACCCGGGGCGAGGACCCGCAGCCGGTTGTAGGCGAGGTTCGAGAAACCCTGCTGCCCTTGGACGGCGTTGAAGATGTTCTCGCGGCCGTTCGCCTTGAGACGCCCGGCTTCCTTGCTGGCCCCGGCGCCGTTGGTCAGCCCGACGGCGTGCGGGACGCTGAACATGTCCACCTGCGAGCTGTTGATGAACAGGCCCGCGTTGTCGTAGGTGAATTCGCTCCAGTCGAACAGGATGTCCCGGTTCGGATCGCCGTCCGCCCAGGGCGCGGGCTGCACCAGTCCGTCCGGGGTCAGGAAGAACTTGATCTTCTGCCCGAACGACATATAGACGCGGCCCGAGAGCATCCGCGGGATCCGCAGCGTGGTCGAACCGCCGTTGCCGGGACCGGCGATCGCGACGTCCGGCGCGGGGCTCGGCGGGTTCGCGCCCGGCGGCCACGGGGTGAAGGCGCCACCGGCGGTGACGTATCCGAGCTTGCCGGTGTTGAGGTTCGTGCCGAGCACGTAGAGGTGGACCGCGTCGGAGCGGTTCGAATTGTTGGTGACGGTCAGCGGCAACGGATCGGGGCCGGCGGCGACCGCGGTGGGCGCCGAAAGCGCCGAAACCCCGGTGACCACGGGGAGAACGACCGCCAACGCGGTCAAGACGCGCCGGATCTTCTGACGGATGCGCACAGTGCACTCCTCGGCTGAATCCCGCCGCGGAGCGCGAACGCGCCACGGCGGTGCTTGCGGATGTCGGCCGGGGGCGCGTTCCCGGCCTGGGCGTGACCTTGGCGAGGGGTCTCAGCACGGAAAGTTACGTCGCGAGTGACAACATGTCTAGACCAACGGTGGGAACCTGTCCGATTTCTGGACCCGGCGGACAATTTGTCGCGGACTTTCGTCGATTGAGACGGCCGGATTCCTCGACTACCGTGGTGCGCGTTCCGTCCTGGACCCCGGCGGCCGGTTTACTCATCCGTGGGGAGCGGGGCATGGGCGGCGACGATTTTCCGGTGCGAAGAACCGGCGAGGGCGAGACGTGGATCTCCCCCGCCGGCTGGGACGACCTCGCCAAGGCCGCGGCGGCCGGCGAGCCGTACGGCATGGACGATCTCATGGCCGCTCTCTCGCCATGGGCCCGGCAGTACGCCGAAACCCGGCTCGGCGGCCGCGATCTGACCTATCTCGAACCGGCCGACGTCGCGCAGGAGATCTGTCTCGCGGTCTTCGTCGCGCTGCCCGGATACGCCCGGCGCGGCGGTTCCTTCCTGTTCCTCGTGCGCGCCATCGCGGCGAACAAGGTCGCCGACGTCTTCCGGAAGGCGGCGCGGAGCAAACAGGTGCTGACCGGTGAGCTGCCGGAGCATCCGGCCGTCGCCGCGGACGAACCGGAGCAGCGCGCCCTGCGGACCGATCTCGGCGTCCGGCTCGGCAGGCTGATGCGGATGTTGCCGCTCTCTCACCGGGAAGTGCTGGGCATGCGGGTGATCGGCCAGCTGACGTCGAACGAGACCGCGGCGGCGCTGGGCACGACGTCGTCACGCGTGCGGGTGACCAAACACCGGGCGATCAGCAGGCTGCGCGCCTGCGCTCAGCGCCAGGACGCCTTGAGTTGAATGCGCACCAGTAGCCGGACGAAGGGATTCTCCCGCTTGGCACGGGTTTCGAGAATGCGAACGCACATGGCCCCTCCAGAGCTCGCCGTCGGCGCCGTCGCCGAGGGCCGGAGCCACGGACGCCGGTTCCACCCTAGGGGCGGACGCGCGAGCCGAAACCGGCTGAACGGACGATTGGTGTCCACCTTTTCGGTTCCGGTGAGTGAATGCCGACCGGAACGATACCGATTAGCCGCTTGTTCGACCTGGATTGATACCTAGACTGGATAGGTGTTCTCCCTGGAGCAGCTGGTAAGTTTCGTCGCGGTGGCCGAGGAACTGCACTACGGCCGTGCGGCGGAGCGGCTTTCGATGACCCAGCCGCCGTTGAGCAGGCGGATCCAGCTGCTGGAGCGTGAACTGGGGGTCGAGCTTTTCGACCGTACGCACCGCACGGTCCGGCTGACACCCGCCGGACGGGTTTTTCTCGCCGAGGCAAGGAAAATACTGCGTTCGTCGCAAGAGGCGACACTGTACGTCCGCCGGGCGAAGAGGGGTGAGGTCGGCGTCGTCACGCTCGGTTTCACCGCCACCGCCGCGTATTCGTACCTCGAACGCGTCCTCGCCGCGGCGAACGCCGAAGTGCCGGGCATCGATCTGGTGCTGCGGGAAATGGTGACCTCGGCGCAGGTGGCGGAGTTGCTGGCGGGCGGGATCGACCTCGGCATGATCCGGCCGCCGGTGACCGGCGGCGACATCGTGACCCTGCCGCTGTGGCGCGAACCGCTGCTGGCCGCGTTGTCTTCGTCGCATCCTTTGGCGCGGCGCAAGAAGAATCCCGGAATCCGCGACTTCGACGGCGAGCCGTTCATCATGTATTCGCCGTCAGAGGGCCGGTATTTCCACGACATGCTGGTGGCGGTGTTCCGCGCGGCGCGGGTGCTGCCGGAGTACACGCAGTACCCCAGCCAGGTGCATACGGTGCTGGCGCTGGTCAAGGCGGATCTCGGCGTCGCGCTGGTACCCGCCGCGGCCGCCGCGCTGCGTTTCGAGGGCGTCGTACTCCGTCCGGTGGACGGGATCGAGGGCCGTCCGGTGGAACTGGAACTGATGTGGCGGCGCGGCAACGACAATCCCGCGCTGGGTGCGCTGCTCAATGTCATCGGCGCGCTGGCGCGGCGCGGCCGTCAGTCCACTGTGGACTGAGCGGGCCAGGCGTCGCCCCATTCCGCGTCGCGTGCCGCGCGGTAGGCCTGGCCGTGCCGTTTGGTGACGATCGTTTCGGTGAGCCCGGCTTCGGCGCACAAGGTCAGGCTGACCATGCCCTTGCGTTTGAGCGGATGCCGCAGGATCCGGCCGTCGGCCCGCTCGGGCGCAGTCCGAGAGGCGACGACGTAGGAGAACTTCTCGTCCTCGAAGCCGAGCGTTCCGGCCTTCAGCTGACGGTGCAGTCCGGTGCGCGGGAGGCGGGCGGAGAAATGGCACCAGTCCTTGCCGCGCGGGATCGGGCAGGCGCCTTCGTGCGGGCAGGGCGCGACCAGGGAGAGACCGAGTTCGACGAGTTCGTCGCGTGCCTGGACGATCCGTTCGTAGCCGGCGGGGGTGCCGGGTTCGATCAGCACGAGCATCCCGGCCTTGGCCGAGAGCCAGCGGACGACGTCGGTCCGGCGGGCTTCGGGCAGCTCGCCGAGGACATAGGAGAGGGTCACCAGATCGGCGTCCGGCGCGGGCGCGGCCGGGTCGATCAGCCCGCGTTGCCAGGTCGAGCCGCGAACGGCGGGGCCACCGGCGTGCTCCGCGAGGCGCCGCCCCAGCGCGATCGCTCCGGCGACCTGCTCGACGACCGTGCTCTTCTCCAGTGAAGGCCATACGTCGGCGGCCGCCCAGATCGCGGCACCGGTCCCGCCGCCGACGTCGATCTGCGTGCGCGGAGCGAATTCGGGAGCGCGAAGGGCCGCTTCGGCGAGAACGGCGTGTACGGCCGCGTAGGTGGCCGGCATCCGGTAGCCCGCGTACGCCGCGATGTCGACCTCAGAGGACAGGATCGGGGCGGTCGCCGGGTTGTTCTCGCGGTAGCGCGAGCTGAGCCGCTCGACGGACTGCGTCAGCCTGGTCTGCGGGTACTTGCCCAGCTCCTCGTCGAGGGCGGAGCGGAGGGGATCGGGGAGAGCGGCCACGACGACAGATCTTTCCATGTGCGGTTGACCTGGGGTTTTCCGGCTGCTCGAATACTCGCGGAAAAAAGTTCGGGGACCGTGTCGAAACCTGGGGTGCCCGATCGACGCGTAGATGTGGCAGGGACGAGCCCCGCCGGGAACGGAGACGCGAGATGCGGTTCATGGTGATCGTCAAGAGCGACGGCAAGACCGACGTGTCCGGTGCTCAGCCGAGCGCCGAGGAGTTGCAGGAGATGGGGAAGTTCAACGAGGAGCTGGTCAAGGCCGGTGTCATGCTCGCGGGCGAGGGACTGCTCCCCAGCTCCGAGGGTGTCCGCCTCCAGTACTCCGGCACGTCCGAGGCCAGGGTCGTCGACGGGCCCTTCGCCGAGAGCAAGGAACTCATCGCGGGTTTCTGGATCCTGCAGGTCAAGGACAAGGCCGAGGTCATCGAGTGGATGAAGCGCGCGCCGTTCCGCGAGGGCGAGATCGAGATCCGCCGGATCGCCGAGATGGAGGACTTCTCCAACGCGACCCCGGAGATCGTCGAGCACGAGCAGAACCTGCGGAAGCAGGCCGAGGCGAACTAGTGGTTGCGGTCGCCGCGCCGACGATGTTGATTGGTCGGCGTGACCGCAACAGCAGACCCCCGTGCCGCGATCGACGCGGTATGGCGGATCGAATCGGCCCGCCTCATCGCCGGCCTCGCGCGGATGACGCGCGACGTCGGCCTCGCGGAGGAACTGGCGCAGGACGCGCTGGTCGCCGCGCTCGAACAGTGGCCTGAGTCGGGCGTCCCGAGGAATCCGGGCGCCTGGCTCATGACCACGGCCAAACGCCGGGCGGTCGACACTTTCCGGCGCAACGAGCGGTACGAGCGGAAACTCGGCGAGATCGGCCGCGAGCAGGAGTTCGAGGAGGAGCCCGACTTCACCGCGGGCCTCGACGACCATATCGAGGACGATCTGCTGCGCCTGGTGTTCACCGCCTGTCACCCGGTGCTCTCGACCGAGGCGAGGGTGGCGCTCACGCTGAAGATGATCGGCGGGCTGCAGACGCACGAGATCGCGCGGGCGTTCCTGGCCAAGGAAACCGCCATCGCGCAGCGGATCGTCCGGGCGAAGAAGACGCTCGGCGACGCCAAGGTGCCGTTCGAGGTACCCGAGGGGGCCGATCGGGTCGCCCGCCTGGAGTCGGTGCTCGAAGTCATCTACCTGATCTTCAACGAGGGGTATTCGGCGACGGCGGGCGAAGACTGGATGCGGCCGGCGCTGTGCCAGGAGGCGCTGCGTCTCGGCCGGATCCTGGCCGGGCTCATGCCGAAGGAACCCGAAGTGCACGGGCTCGTGGCGCTGATGGAGATCCAGGCTTCCCGATCCGCCGCGCGGGTCGGGCCGAACGGTGAGCCCGTGCTGCTGATGGACCAGGACCGGGCGAAATGGGACAGGCTCCTGATCGGCCGTGGCCTCGCCGCGCTGGACCTCGCCGAATCGCTGGCGGACGGCGCTTTCGGCGTCTACGCGGCACAGGCCGCCATCGCCGCTTGCCACGCGCGGGCGCGGACGGGCGAGGAGACCGACTGGGGACGCATCGCCGTCCTGTACGAAGGGCTCGGCAAGCTGAACCCGTCGCCGGTGATCGAGCTGAACCGGGCGGTGGCGCTGTCGATGGCCTTCGGACCAGAGGCGGGGCTCGCGGTCGTCGACAAATTGACCTCCGAGCCCGCGCTGAAGTCCTATCACCTTCTGCCGAGCGTGCGGGGAGACTTCCTGGCGAAGCTCGGGCGCCTCGACGAGGCCCGCGCCGAGTTCGAACGGGCCGCGGAGATGACCGGGAACGACGCGGAACGCACCTTGCTGCTCAACCGCGCCGCTGACTGCGCCCCCGGTACCGACCGCGGTTAGTCCTCTGGATGCGGTACTTGCGCGTGCAACTACCGCGTCCAGAGGACGAAACGCGCTTTCCGGTCGCTGCCGGAGCCTCGTGGCGTCCGCCTGCGCCCTCCCGATCGCGTTTAGCCTGCTAAACGCGACGCGTGTGCAACTACCGCGTCCAGAGGACGAAACGCGTCAGGCGGGGGTGGGGCGAAGGGTGGTCAGGGCGCGGTGCTGGCCCAGCCGGACGGCCTGGACGGAGCAGCCGAGCGCCAGCGCGGTGTCGTCGGCGGAAAGCCCGACGAGCGACCGCAGCACCATGATCTCGCGTTGCTGCCCGGGCAACCCCGAAAGCGGGTTCGGCAGTTCGGCGGCCGTCCGGTGGAAGTCGTCGACCAGGCGGCGCGTGACGTCGTAGGCGAACCGGAGGAGCACAGTCGCTTCGGCCGCCCTGGCGAGGATCTCCAGGCAGCTGTTCTTGGCGACCGCGTCCGCGGTCTCGTAGGTACCCGCCCGCCGTCCGATCCGTGCGCGGCAATAGCGCACGACAAGGACGCGAACGGCGTCGATGAGCTTCGAGGCTGTCTCCATCCGCCCGCCGGCCTCCTCCGACCGCCGCGAACCGTGTACTTGCATCGGCTCCCTCTCCCACCTTTCAGATGAGCACGGCGGAGGGGGAGGGAGGTACGGTCTTTTTGCCCACACGAGGGGTGGCGGGCGGGTTTTCACGCCTCGATGAAGACGATCCTCTCCGGTTCCACTGTCAGGTTCACGGTCTGTCGCTTCACGCTCACCAAGGTCTCGAATTCCGTGGCGTGGCCGTCCGGCACGGTGAACAGCCGGTCGTTGCGGGTGTCGAGGAAGTCGGAGAACCCGGTCAGCGAGACCCCGCCGCTCTCGTCGAGCGCGAGGTAGTCGACGAGCCTGCGGAACAGTTTCGGCAGGATCACCAGTTCGTCGGCGAGCTGCCGCCGGGAGGAGAGCTTGAACCCGGAGTTCGTGACGTCCCGCGGCCACAGCCCGAGCCCGTCCTGGCGCGCTTTGACCGCCGCGCCTGCCAGTGCCTCGCGGAGATCGGGGTAAAGCAGTGAATAGAACGTCGGGTAGACGAGACCGTCCGCGACCTGCCGGTAGTTGGCGGAGTTCTTCAGCGTTTTGACGTCGAGATGGACCTGGGAAAGGTCCATCGACCTTCCCGGCCGTTGTCCGGGAAAGGCGAACGCCACCGCTCGTCCGTATTTGTCCGCGAATCGCGTCAGTATGTGACCGGGTACCTTGATCGGGGTCGACGAAGTGACCCTTCCCCGTTCGTCGCGGGTCACCGTTTTGAACCCGAGCACCTTCAGCAGGTTCGCCGCGGCGGCGTCGGCGAATTCCGAGGGCTGATGCCACATCCCGCCGGTTCCCCTGGCCTGGTAATGCGTTTCGAGCGCGTCGATGGCGTCGAGCCGCAACTGCATCCCGCCCCGCGAATTGAGCCGGACCTTGAGGCCGGCCTTCTTCGTCGCTTGGGGGTCTTCGGGATAGAACCGCACCGAATCGCCGTCCGGTGAGGCTCCGACAAGCTGGAACGTACCTTTGATCAGCGTCATGGGCATGTGCACAACGGTAGTTCTCATTCCGGTGAATGAGTCAGGTGTTCATCCATCCAGACCAGTGCCCGGTAAAGATCAGGTGACCATTGTGGACATTCTCGTGAGTGGTAATGACGGTTAGAACCGTCATTACCACTCACGAGGGGATCATGAACCTGAACACGGTCGCCTGCAGCAGCGAGATCACCCCGACCACGGCGGTCAGGACCACCGACCACAGGAACGTCTGGCGCAGCAGCGCGCCTTCCTTCCCGGACTGTCCGATCGCGGTGGCACCGATGGACAGGTTCTGCGGGGAGATCATCTTGCCCATCACGCCGCCGGAGGTGTTCGTCGCGCCGGCCAGGATCGGGTCGACGTGCAGCTGCTGCGCCGAAATCACCTGCATCGGCCCGAAGAGACTGTTCGTCGACGCGTCCGAGCCGGTGAGGAAGACACCCAGCCAGCCGATGTAGGCGGAGAACAACGGGAACAGCACGCCGGTGGTCGCCAGCGCGAGGCCGAGTGTCTGTGTCGCGCCCGAGTAGTTCATCACGAACGCGATCGCGAGGATCATGAAGATCGTCGCCAGCGCCCACCGCATCTGATGCAGTGTCCGGCGGTAGGTGGCCAGCAACAGCCGCGGTTTCGCGCCCATCGCGAAACCCGCCGCGATCGCCGCGATCAGGGCGACGGTGCCCGGCGAGTAAAGGAAGTCGACGGTCAGCGTCGCCGCGTACGGCGTGTCCTTCGGCGTGATCGGCGCGTGCTGGACGACCTCCTTGTGCAGCCCCGGCCAGGCGAACACCCAGTCGGCCTTGTGCAGCAACGCGGTCAGATCCAGCCAGCCGGGCAGGTGCTTGAAGATCGTGCCGATCCGGGAAAGGAAGATCGCAGCGATCAGGACGATGTACGGAGCCCACGCGTACAGCGCGCCGCGACCGGCCTTCGCCGCGCCGAGACTCCTTCCCGCCGCGACCGGTTCTTCGCCGTCGAAACGCCAAACCGCCGACGGCTGCCAGAACCGGGTCAGTGTCCACAGCGAGGCCATCGCGGCGAGCGCGGCGACGACGTCGACGAGGCTCGGGCTGATGAAGTTCGAGGTGACGAACTGCATGACGGCGAACGACAGCCCGGCCGTCAGTACCGCGGGCCAGACCTCGATCATCCGTTTCCAGCCCGCGAGGACGACGATCAGGAAACCGGGGACGATCAAGGCCAGCAAGGGAAGCTGACGTCCGACCATCGACGAGAACAGATCCGTCGCCTGATCCTGTTTCATGCCGAGGATCGGCGCGGTCAGCCTGCCCAGCACGATGAGCGGATTGCCGAGACCGCCGAACGCGACCGGCGCGGTGTTCGCCAGCAGGGCGAGCACGACCGCCTTCACCGGCGGGAAACCGAGCGCGGCCATCATCGCCGCGGTGATCGCGATCGGCGAGCCGCCGCCCGCGATCCCCTCCAGCAGCGCGCCGAACCCGAACGCGATCAGCAGTGCCTGCAGGCGGCGGTCTTCACTGAATCCCGCGAGGACCGCCTTGATGTCGTCGAACCGTCCGGTCGCGACGGTGACGTTGTGGAAGTACACGGCGTGGAACGCGATCCAGGCCACCGACCAGACCCCGAACACCAGCCCCATCGCCGCGGCGTCGAAGGCGAGCCCGGCGGGCATCCGGTACAGCAGAACCGCGACCAGCAGCGCGGTGATCAGCGACAGGGCCGCCGAGAGCTGCGCGGACCGGCGCAGGACGCCCAGGGTCACCAGCAGCACCACGATCGGCGCCGCCGCCAGCGCCGCGGACAGCCACAGCCCGCCCGCCGGCTGGTAGTCCTGGATCCAGCCCACGTCAGCCCCTCTGTGCCCGCACGTATCCCAGGCGGAGCGAAAGCGCGGCGGCCGTACCGGCCACGGTCGCGCCGAGTTCGTCGGTCCGGCGGAGTACCCGGCCGGCCGGGCCCGCGATGCTGATCGCCGCGATCGGCCGTCCGGTGTGGTCGCGGACGGCGGCGGCCACGCAGCCCACGTCCGGCTCGTTCTCGACCTCGTCGACGGCCCAGCCGCGACGGCTCGTCCTGGCCAGATCGTCGAGCAGCCGGGCCGGGTCGATGATCGTCTTGAGCGTGAGACTGTCGAGCTTCATCCGGCGGATGCGTTCGAGGCGGTCCTGTTCGGGCAGTGCCGCCAGCCACGCCTTGCCCAGCGAAGTCGCGTGCTGCGGGCGGCGGGTGCCGAGACGGCAGGCCAGGGTGACGGCGTTGGCACTGCGTTCGGTGGCGACGTAGACCATCGTGTCGTTGTCCGGGACGGCGAGGTAGGTCGTCTCCCCGCTCCGTTCGGCGAGTGACGCGAGGTAGCGCGGCGCGCAGCGATGGAGGTCGGTCGCCGCCATCGCCCGGGCGCCGAGTTCGACCAGCCGGGTACCGAGCCGCACCCGGCCGGTGGCGCGATCGGCTTCGAGGTATTCGAGGTTCTTGAGGGTGCCGACGATGCGGTAGGCGGCGCTCCGGGAGAGACCCAGTTGCCTGGCGATCGCGTTGGTGGAAATCTCCTGGTTCTGGCCGACGTGCTCGAGAACCGCGAGTCCGCGCTCGAGTGTGCCACTGGAATCCAGGCCGCGTGGTGTACCCACTTCGCCCTCCGTTGGACCGGGGTACCGATGGCCGGTACCTGTTTCCGTTAAGCGGATTCGGACGTTAACAGCTCGTTCGTACGTTGGGAAGGTTTCTTAACAAACTGTCGGCTGGACAAGTTTTCCCAGCTCGTGGCCTTCCGGTCAAGATCACCGGTTTGGACCAATCCACTCGGCCGTTCCGGTTCGGTGTATGACTTCAGGGGTCATTTTTCTGTTCACGGACATGAAAGAACCCCCGCCGGGAAAAATCGGCGGGGGTTCGGCGGGAGTGCGTTCGGCACGTGATCGTCGCGCCTGGGGCTGGTGTGTCGGTACAGGGGGTCGTGAGTGGTAAGTCGCGTTCTAACAGCACTTACCACTCACGAGGAGTGCTTGGGCCCGCGCTCGGCAAGGTGTGAAGGTCGAGTTTCCTCGGCTGAGCCGAGGGAAGGGGTCCTTCGCGCGCCGCCGTTGTGACTGCTGGCGCTGGTGTGCCACATGTCGCGATCAGCGAGTCCGTGAAGGCCTCCTTGAGGGACCCAGAGTCCCTCAAGGAGGCCTTCACGGACCGGCGTCCATCCCAGTGCTAACGCACAGACAGGTTCGCGACCGCTCGGACGACCGCCGTGCAGCGGTCCTCGACGTAGTCCAGACCGCCTTCTTCGGCGATCCGGCGGGACTCGGCGGAGACGATGCCCTGCTGCAGCCAGAGCGCCTTGGCGCCGATCGCGACGGCCTGTTCGGCGATCGGCGGGGTGTCCTCCGACGGGCGGAAGACGTCGACGAGGTCGACCGGCTCCGGGATGTCGGTGAGCGAGCGGTAGACCTTCTCGCCCAGTAGTTCCTCGGCGGTGGGATGCACGGGAATGATCCGGAAACCGTGTGCCTGCAGCACGGCGGCGACCCCGTGCGAGGCCTTGGCCGGGTCGCGGCTCAGTCCCACGACGGCGATCGTCTTGGCTCCGGCGAGGATCTCGGTGGCGCGATCGGTCATGTCGTTTTCAACCGCGCCGGGCACCCGGGAATTCCTAGAGCTTCCACAGCCGCAGGCCGCGCACCCGGTACACCGGCCAGACGACGTGCCAGGCGCGGCGGCGCAGGAAGACCGCGGAACAGGTCAGGACGTTGCGCGCGGACGTCGTCGCGACATCGTGGCGGTCCGGCCAGTTCTCGCCGTGCCGTCCGGCGGCGATCCGGAAGACGTTGACCAGGCCCCGGCCCTGCAGGTCGTACTTCGCGCCGGTGTCCCCGGAATCCGGGGTCAGCGAAGCGATCTCCGGGCCGAACGCGGCCGCGGGCGCCGGTCCCGCGTCGGCGGGGAGATCGCCGACGGTCGCCGAGATCGCCTTGCCGTAGAGGCGGCGGGTGTAGCGGCCGAGCAGGATCCGCTCCCACAGCGGCAGGACGCGGCGGTGCTTGAGCAGCGCCGAACATTCCGCGTGCCCGATGGCGAAGACGGCGGTCAGCTCGTCGTAGGCATTGTGCACCGTCGGCTCGTTGAGGTGCACGCGCACTTCGTACCGGATGCGCGCGGTCAGCTCGTCGAGTTCCTCGCGGCGATCGATCCTGGCCTTCGCCCGTGAGAGCGACCAATCGGACATGGGTGCAGGCTAGGTGAAGATCGCGGCCGCACAAGCCACTTTCGGCCTAATCCGCGCGTACCGGCCAGTGGAACGGGCATCTTGTGCGGGCCTGGGTGAGGGGGCAGAGTTCGGCTGTCGGAAGGAGCCCATGGACGCCAGCACGCTGCAGGAGGCCGCGGCCGCGCTGCTCAGCGCGTACGAGACCGGCAAGCCGATAGCGCCCCTGATCGAGACGTACCCCGCCGCGACCTTGGAGGACGCGTACCGCATCCAGCAGCGGCTCGTCCGTCACTGGGCCGAACGCGGCGATGGCGTGCGCGGGCACAAGGTCGGGCTCGCGTCCGCCGCCATGCAGCGGCAGATGGGCGTCGACCAGCCCGACTACGGCCATCTGACCGCTTCGATGTTCCACCTCGAACACCAGCCGATCCCGGTCGGCGGTTTCCTGCAGCCGAAGATCGAACCGGAGATCGCGTTCGTGCTCGGCTCGCGGCTGTGCGGCCCCGGCGTCACGGTGGCGGACGCGCTGCGGGCGATCGATTTCGTCGTGCCCGCGCTGGAAATCGTCGATTCGCGCATCCAGGACTGGAAGATCACCATCGTCGACACCATCGCGGACAACGCGTCTTCGGGTGGCGTCGTCCTCGGCAGCAGGCCGACCGCGATCGGCGACGTCGATCTCCGGCTGGCGGGCTGTGTCCTGCACCGGAACGGCGAGATCGCGGCGACCGGGGCGGGTGGCGCGGTGCTCGGTTCGCCGGTGAACGCGCTGGTGTGGCTCGCGAACACGGTCGGGCCGCTCGGCGTCGCGCTCGAACCCGGGCACGTCGTGCTGCCTGGTTCGATGACGCGCGCGATCCCGGTGAGCCCGGGCGACACCGTCGTCGCGACGATGGCGGGGCTCGGCAGTGTCACCGCGAAGTTCTCCGGGGAGGAGCGGCCGTGAGCCTTGGGGTGCGGGAGGCGGCGGAAGCGCTGCTGTCCGGGGAAGAACGCGAGCCGTTGACGGACTCGTGGCCCGCTTTGGACGTCGATACCGCCTACGCGATCCAGGACGAGGCGCTGCGGCTCCGGCGGCAGCGCGGCGAGACGGTGATCGGCGTCAAACTGGGCCTGACCTCGCGGGCGAAGCAGCGGCGCATGGGTATCGACTCGCCGTTGCTCGCGTGGCTGACCGACGCGATGGTGCTGCCCGCCGGGGTTCCGGTGCCGTCGCTGATCCATCCGCGCGCGGAGCCGGAACTCGTTTTCGTGCTGGGGAAACGACTCGCGGGTCCCGGCGTGACCGCGGCGACCGCGATGGCCGCGGTCCACCGGGTCCACGGCGGCGTCGAAATCATCGACAGCCGCTACCGCGACTATCGGTTCACCCTGCCGGATGCCGTGGCGGACAACGGTTCTTCGGCGTACTTCACACTGGGACCGGTCGGCGTCGCGCCGTCCTCCCTCGACCTCTCGCTGGAAGCGGCGCTCTTGGAGGTCGACGGCGCCATCGTCGACACCGCCACCGGCGCCGCCGTGCAGGGCCATCCGGCGGAGGCTTTGGCACTGGCGGCCAACGTCCTCGGCGCCCGCGGGCTCGCGCTGGAGCCGGGGTGGATCGTGCTCACCGGCGGGATGACGGACGCGGTCGAGCTGCGCCCGGGTTCACGGGTGGCGGCGCATTTCTCGCATCTGGGCTCGATCACGCTCGCCGGGTCGTGACCTCGGCGCGGTCCGCCGTCCTGAGCAGGCCGCGCACCAGCCGCGGCCAGATCGCGCGCGGGAGGTCGTGTCCCATCCCGGGGACGATGTCCACTTCGGACTCCCGCAGCGCCCTGGCCGTCGCCCGGCCACCGGAAACGTGCACGAGCGGATCCTTCGAACCGTGCACGACGAGAGCGGGCACCCGGAGTTTCCGCAAGGCACGGAAGCGATCCCGGCTCGACAAGATCGCCGCCAGCTGGCGCGCGGTACCGCCGGGGTTGACGCCGCGGTCGAAGGAACGCTCCGCGCGCTCCCGCATCCGGGACTCGTCGAAGGGGTACCCCGGCGAGCCGATCACCCGGAACGTGCGCACCAGGTAGTCGACGTACTGCTCGCGACCACGCGGAGGAGCCGAAAGCAGCATCGCCATCGCCTTGGCGCTCGGCCTGCCGACGAACCGGTTCCCTGTGGTCGACATGATCGACGTCAGCGAGCGCACTCGCGACGGATGCTCGACGGCCAGGGTCTGCGCGACCATGCCGCCCATCGACGCGCCCACGACGTGCGCGCTCGCGACGCCGAGTTCGTCCAGCAGCGCGGCGGCGTCGTCCGCCATGTCCTTCAGCGAGTACGGCGCCACGCGCAGGGTGTAGGCCAGCGGGAGGTTGACGCGGCCGGAGAGTCGGCTGGACCGCCCGGAATCCCGGTTGTCGTAGCGGATGACGAAGAACCCCTCGGCCGCGAGGTTCTCGCAGAGTTCGTCGTCCCACCAGATCATCTGCGAGGCCAGGCCCATGATCATCAGCAGCGGCCTGCCGTCCTGCGGACCGAACGTCTCGTAACACAGCTCGATGCCGTTCACCTCGGCGATCTTCTCCGGCATCGGCCCTCCCGTCGTGGTGTCCCGGCGCCCAGTGTGACCGGCGACGGCGAGAACGGCTACGCGTCCTCGATGTGGACGGCCTGACTCTCCGGCCCAGCGGAACGCTGCGTGCCCGCGTAGTCGGCGACTTCGTCCGGTTCGGTGTCGCGCGGTTCACCGCCGTCGGGCGTCGTGAGCTGGACGGCTTCTTCGGGCACGTCCGCGGGGCCGGGGCCGTCTGCTGCTTCGCGGGCGTCTTGGTCGGACACGGTTCCTCCTGGTCGATCGGGGTCTTCGCCGACCGGTTACCCACTGGGCATCTGGTTACTCACCGCGATAGGGGAAGGCCGGGGCACGCTCGGTTAGTCGCCCGTGTTCATGAAGGAATCGGGACGTTGAGTGTCCCGATTCCTTCATGAACAACCTCGGGACGAAAGTCCCCTTCAGCTCCCCATCGCCGTCCGCTACGCTCTCGCTAGAGCGATCTATCAAGTCGCAAGGGGGCGAACATGGGCGTTCTTCAGGGCCGAGGGCTCACCGCACTACGGCTGATCCTGGGCTTCACGGTGCTGTCCACCACGCTGCACTACGCGCACAACGTGATCAGGGCGGCGGACTACCCGCAGGTCGAAGGAATCCCGGTCGGCGTCACGGCCGCCCTGGTCGCGTTCGCGTATTTCCTCTTCACCGCGTTCGGCCTCGCCGGCTACCGCGACTACCTGCGCGGACGTCACTGGCGGGCGCTCGCGTTCCTGATGGTCTTCTCGCTGTCGGGCCTGGCGAGTCTCGGGCACTTCCTGGTCGGGGTGCCGCAGATCCCGGCGTTCTGGTTCGCCACGATCTTCACCGACACGGCGTCCGCGCTTCTGTTGTGGGGCTTCGTGACCTGGGCCGCGACGAAGCTCAACCGGGTGACCGCGGCTGACCAACTTTCTACACAACATTGACGTTCAACATCAATGTGTAGACAATCGATGGGGTGACGCGGACCACACCGGTGACGTTCGAACGTCATCCCAGCGGCTACCGGCACTGGAAACTGGCCATCGACGACGACGTCGCGTGGCTCGAACTCGATGTCGACGCCGACGGGGGTCTCGTACCGGGTTACGAGCTCAAACTCAACTCGTACGACCTCGGCGTCGACATCGAGTTGTACGACGCGACGCAACGTCTGCGGTTCGAACATCCCGAAGTCCGCGTGGTCGTCGTGACCAGCGCGAAGGACAACGTCTTCTGCGCCGGCGCCAACATCCGCATGCTGGCTTCGTCGTCGCACGAGTGGAAGGTCAACTTCTGCAAGTTCACCAATGAGACCCGCAACGCCATGGAGGACGCGTCGGCGAACTCCGGCCAGGTCTATATCGCCGCGGTCAACGGAACCTGCGCCGGTGGCGGCTACGAGATCGCGCTCGCCTGCGAAAAGATCCTCCTGGTCGACGACAACTCTTCGACCGTCGCACTGCCGGAGGTCCCGCTGCTCGGCGTCCTGCCCGGTACCGGCGGCCTCACCAGGCTGGTCGACAAACGCGGAGTGCGGCGCGACCTCGCCGACGTCTTCGCCACCCGCCCGGACGGCATGAAGGGCCGCGCCGCCGTCGACTGGCGGCTCGTCGACGAACTCGTGCCGCGAAAGGGCTTCCGTGAGGCCGTGCGGGCCAAGGCGAAGGAACTCGCGCGGACGAGTGAGCGGCTCGACGGCGAGGGCGTCGAGCTGACGCCGCTCGCGCATCGCTATGTCGGCATTTCGCTGAGCGCGACCGAAGCGACGATCACCGTCAAGGGGCCCGAAGGCGACGACGGCTGGCTGCTGGACGTCACCCGCGAACTGGACGACGCGATCCTTCGCCTGCGCACCAACGAACCCGCACTCGGCACCTGGGTGCTCCGCACCGAAGGCGATCCGGCGAAGGTCCTGGAGCACGAACGTGCCGTATTCGACGCGAAAGATGTGTTGAGCAACGAAATCGTCCACTACTGGAAGCGGACGCTCAAACGGCTCGACGTCACCAGTCGCAGCCTGATCGCGCTCATCGAACCTGGTAGCTGCTTCGCGGGGCTCCTGCTGGAACTCGCGCTCGCCGCGGACCGGCAGTACATCTTGGACGGTCCGCCGATCGACGACGAAGACAGTGAAGAACGTGCGTCGATCGTGTTGTCCGAAGCCAACTTCGGCAGGCTGCCGATGGGGAACGGCCTGTCCCGCCTCGAATCCCGGTTCTTCGGCGACCCCGGGCACGTCCTGAGGCTCGCGGAAGTGCGCGGCAAACCGCTGAGCCCGGCGGAGGCGAATGACCTCGGCCTGGTCACCGACGCCCCGGACGACCTCGACTGGGAGGACGAGATCCGGATCGCGCTGGAAGGACGGGCCTCGTTGAGTCCCGACGCGCTCACCGGAATGGAGGCGAACCACCGGTTCGTTGGACCCGAGACGCTGGAAAGCAAGATCTTCGGCCGCCTCGCGGCCTGGCAGAACTGGATCTTCACCCGTCCGAACGCATCCGGTCCCGAAGGCGCGCTGCGTCGCTACGGTACTGGTCAGAAGGCCGTCTTCGACAGGAAGCGGGTCTGAATGCCCACCAAGATCGATTACGACGCCAAGATCCCCAACAACGTCGATCTCTCCGGGGACAGGCGGCTGCAGCGGGCGCTGGAGGGCTGGCAGCCGAAGTTCCTGGACTGGTGGGGCGAAATGGGCCCCACGCTGCGGACCCAGGGTGTCTACCTGCGCACCGCGGTCAGCGTCGGCCGGGACGGCTGGGCGCATTTCGACCACGTCAACGTGCCGGACTACCGGTGGGGGATCTTCCTCGCGGAGCGGGACCCGGACCGCGTCATCACCTTCGGCGAGCACCAGGGCGAACCGGCCTGGCAGCAGGTGCCCGGTGAGTACCGCGCCGATCTGCAGCGGCTCATCGTCATCCAGGGCGACACCGAACCCGCGTCGGTCGAGCAGCAGAAACTGCTGGGGCTGACCGCGCCGAGCCTTTACGACCTGCGGAACCTCTTCCAGGTCAACGTCGAAGAAGGCCGTCATCTGTGGGCGATGGTGTATCTGCTGCACGCCTACTTCGGCCGGGAAGGCCGCGAAGAAGCGGAAGCATTGCTGCTCCGGAATTCCGGAAGTCCGGATGCCCCGCGCATCCTCGGTGCCTTCAACGAAGAGACCGCGGATTGGCTGGCCTTCTACATGTTCACCTATTTCACCGATCGCGATGGCAAATATCAGCTCGGCACGCTCAAGGAAAGCGGCTTCGACCCGCTTTCCCGCACTTGTGAATTCATGCTCAAGGAAGAGGCGCACCACATGTTCGTCGGCACCACCGGGGTCGACCGCGTGGTCACCCGCAGTGCCGAACTCATCCGCGAGCACGACACCTTCGACATCGCCGGGCACGGCGGGATCCCGCTCGATCTCATCCAGCGCTACCTGAACTTCCACTACACGGTCTCGCTCGACCTGTTCGGCGGCGAGATGTCGACCAACGCGGCGAACTACTACACCGCCGGGCTCAAAGGGCGCTGGCAGGAGGCCCGCCGCAAGGACGACCACCGGCTCACCGACGACGCCGGATCGCTGTCCCGGCCGCGCGCCGACGGTACCTGGGAGACCGAAGAACACCCGGCCATCCTGCTGCTGAACCTCGACCTGCGGGACGAGTACCGCGCCGACTGCCAGACCGGGGTCAACCGCTGGAACAAGATCCTCGACGAGGCCGGTATCGACTTCCGATTCGTCCTCCCGCACCCTGGATTCAATCGCGAAGTCGGCATAAACTCCGGCCACCATGTGACGCCCGACGGCACCGTAGTCGACGAGCCGACGTGGTTGGCCGGCAAACGCAAGTGGCTGCCCACTCCCGAAGACCTGACCTTCGTCCGATCGCTGATGCACCCGGTGTACGAGCGAGGAAAGATCGCGAGCTGGGTGGCGCCGCCACGCCAGGGCATCAATGGGAAACCGTTCGACTACGAATACGTTTACCTGAGCTGAGCCGATAGAAGGTGCGCCCGTGACCGCTGCAGCTACCGGGTTCAACGCGGCGAGCTACCTGCTCGACCGGCATCTGGCGGAAGGGCGCGGGGCGAAGGACGCGGTCGTTTCCCCGAGGCGGAGCCTCACCTACGCCGGACTTTCGACCGAAGTCCGCCGGGTCGCGGCCGGATTGCGCGCGATCGGCGTCCGCCCGGAGGAACGGGTCCTGTTCTGCATGGTCGACGACGTCGAACTGCTCACCGGGATCCTGGGCGCGATGCTGGCCGGGGCGGTCGCGGTGCCGGTGTCCACCATGGTCACCGGGCTGGACCTCGGCAAGATGCTGGCCGACTCGCGGGCCAGGGTCCTGTGCGTCTCCGGCGAGTTCGCCACGCAGGCGACGATCGCGCTGGGCCTGGCGCCCGAGGTCACCGACGTCGTGCTGGACAGGGCGAAGGCGGCCGAACTGCCGCCCGGGATCCGCGTGCACGACTGGAGCGATCTGTCCACAGTGGATGACCGCGGCTTCGAACCCGCGCCGACCTGGGAGGACTCGCCCGCGCTCTGGCTGTACACGTCGGGGACGACAGGTAAGCCGAAGGGCGCGATGCACCGGCACGCCGGGATCCGCGCGGTTTGCGAGACGTACGCGCGCGGTGTGCTCGACGTCGGGCCGAACGACCGGTTCCTTTCCGTCCCGAAGCTGTTCTTCGCCTACGGCTTGGGGAATTCGGCGTTCTTCCCGCTCGCGGCCGGTGGGACGGCGCTGCTCGAACCGGCCCGCCCGACGCCGGGACTGATCGCGGCGAGGGCGCGCGCGGAGCGGCCCACGCTGTTCTTCGCCGTCCCGACGTTCTACGCGGCACTGCTCGCCAGCGACATCCCGGGCGACACGTTCACCTCGGTACGCCTGGCCGTTTCGGCCGGGGAGCCACTGCCCGCCGTGCTGTACGAACGGTTCCGCGACCGGTTCGGCGTCGAAATCCTCGACGGGATCGGCTCGACGGAGGCGTTGCACGTCTTCCTGTCCAACCGGCCGCATCAGGTCCGGCCGGGCAGTACGGGGGTGCCGGTGCCGGGCTACGAGATCGCCCTGCGCGACGAGCACGGCGCGCCGGTGCCGGACGGGCAGCCCGGTGAACTGTTCGTCGCCGGACCGTCGATCGCGACCGGATACTGGGCGCGGTACGAGACGACGAAGCGGGTCTTCCAGGGCGAATGGCTGCGGACGGGCGACAGTTTCGTGCGTAACGCCGACGGGACGTACACCTGTCTCGGGCGCTTCAACGACATGCTGAAACCCGGCGGGATCTGGGTGTCGCCCGCCGAGGTCGAGGACAGGCTGCTGCAGCATCCGGCGGTCGCCGAGGTGGCGGTCGTGGCCGCGTTCGACGCCGACGGCATCGAGAAGCCGGTCGCGTGCGTGGTCGGCGTGCCCGGCCACCGGCTGGACGCGGACGAGCTGATCGAGTTCTGCCGCGGCGGGCTGGCGTCGTTCAAACGCCCGAGGGGCATCGTCGAGCTGGGCGAACTGCCGAAGACGGCGACCGGGAAGATCCGGCGCAACGTCATCCGGGAGCTGGTGCGGGACATGTACCAGGTCCGGACCCCCGCCCCACCGCATTTAGTCCTCTGAACGCGCGTCGCCTTTAGCGGGCTAAACGCGATCCGTCAGGGGCCGTTGACGGTGCGGAGGGTGCGCATGGCCTCGGCCAGCGCGTGCGCGTCGTCCCCGAGCGGGGCGAGGACGATGCGCCGCAGGATGTCCGCGCAGGCCTCCCGTGCCTGCTGAGCGACGTCGAGGCCGTGCTCGGTGAGCGCGGCGAAGGTGACCCTCCGGTCGTCCGGGCTGGGTACCCGGCGGATCAGGTCGGCGGCGACCAGCCGGTCGGCGACCTTGGTGAACCCGCCGCTGGACAGCGCCGCCTCGACGGCCAGCCGCGTCATCGGCATCCGGTGCTCCGGCGAGCGCACGAGCCGCAGGAGGATGTCGAACGACGCCGGCGCCAGGCCGAACCGCTCGGCGATCTCGCCCATCAGCCGGTTCTGCGTGGCCAGGTAGCCCTCGATCACCAGGCCCCACCACGTGACCACTTCGTCGTCGTCCGGATCCGCTGTCACGGTCGCGAGCCTACACCGGTAACTCTTCCGGGAATATATCTTGCGCGCGAGAGGTTATCGGGTTAGCTTGCTTTCACCGGCTCCCAGAGGAGGGGCACCATGTCGATCAAGACTTCCGGCCTGCACCACGTCACCGCCATCGGTGGCGACCCTCAGCGCAACGCGGACTTCTACACCCGGGCCCTCGGCCTGCGGCTGGTGAAGACCACCGTGAACTTCGACGACCCCGGTACCTACCACCTCTACTACGGCGACCAGTCCGGCAAACCCGGCTCGCTGATGACGTTCTTCCCGTGGAAGGACGCGCCGAAGGGCCGTCACGGCACCGGCCAGGCGACCACGACGTCGTTCTCCGTACCGGAAGCCTCGCTCGGCTGGTGGAAGCGGCATCTCGCCGAGAGCCGCGTCGAGACGAGTCAGATCCGCAACTCCGACGGCGAAGAGACGCTCACCTTCCTCGATCCGGACGGCCTGAAGCTCGCGCTCGTCGCGCATCCGCAGGGTGACCCGCGCGATCCGTGGGACACGAAGCTCGTCCCCGCCGAACACGCCATCCGCGGCCTGCACTCCGTCACGCTTTCAGTGTCCAAAGAGGACGCCACGGCGGGCATGCTCACCGACGGTCTCGGACTGGCCTTCGAACACCAGGAGAGCAACCGGCTGCGGTTCTCGGCCGGTGAAGGCGGCCCCGGCGCGCTCGTCGACGTCCTCGTGACGCCGGACGCCCCGCGCGGGCTGGTGGCGGCGGGCACCGTGCACCACGTCGCGTGGCGCGCCCCGGACGAAAAGACCCAGGCCGCCTGGCGTGACGAACTGATCGACGACGGCGTGAACGTGACGTCCATTTTGGACCGTCAGTACTTCCGCTCGATCTACTTCCGCGAACCGGGTGGCACCCTGCTCGAAGTCGCGACCGACGAACCCGGATTCGCGATCGACGAACCGCTGCTGGAACTCGGCCGCGCGCTGAAACTGCCGCCGTGGCTGGAGCCCAAGCGTGAGGACATCGAGGCCATGCTGCCGAAGCTGGACCTCCCGAGCGAGAACAACCCGGAAATCCGATGACCGGCTTGGACCACAAGTATGTCGAAGGATCACCGGACGCGCCTGTGCTGCTGCTCCTGCACGGCACCGGCGGCGGTCCGGCCGATCTGGTGCCGATCGCACGACGGCTGAGCCCCGCGTCGGCGCTGCTCGCGCCGGCCGGGCCGGTGTCGGAAAACGGTGCGGCACGGTGGTTCCGCCGGTTGGCGGAAGGCGTCTTCGACCACGAGGACGTCGTCTTCCGCGCGAACCAGCTCGCCGATTTCGTGGTCGGTGCGAGCGCGGACTACGAACTCGTGGGCAGACGGCTGGTCGCCATCGGGTTTTCCAACGGTGCCAACATCGCCGCCGCGGTGACCTTGCTGCGCCCGGACGCCGTCCGTGAGGCCGCGTTGTTCGCGGCGATGTCGCCCGTTCCTTCGCCGCCCCAACAGGATTTGTCCGGCACGCGGGTGTTCCTGTCGAACGGCGAACGCGATCCGATGGCGCCGCTCGCGTCGGCGGACCTGCTCGTACGGGACCTGCGCGAGCGCTCCGCGGACGTCGTCGCACACCGCCATCCCGGTGGACATCAGGTGACGGACAACGGTTTGGTCGCGGCCGCGGGATGGCTCAACGGTTAGCGTGAAGAGCAAAGTAGACGGACGTACCATCGCCCGATGACTAACGGCGACCTGGTCCGCGCCCAGGCCTTGCTCGAAAGGGTGCTCCTCGCGGACGGGCACAACGATCTGCCATGGGAGCTGCGGGTCACGACCGGACCGGATCCGGTCGAGGCCGTGGCGGGCACGGATCTCACGATCCGGCAACCACATCTGCACACCGACTTCCCGAAACTCGCCGAAGGCAGGCTCGGGATGCAGTTCTGGTCCGTCTACGTGCCTTGTCAGTACGAAGGACACAGCGCGGTCACGGCAGTCCTCGAACAGATCGAGGTCGTGCACCAAATGGTCGAGCGTTACCCCGATCGCCTGGCGCTCGTCGACACGGCGGACGAGGCCGAAGCCGCTTTCCGCGACGGCAAGATCGCCTCGCTGCTGGGCGCCGAGGGTGGCCACAGCATCGCCGAATCCCTTGGCGTGCTGAGGATCCTGCGCCGCCTCGGCGTCCGCTACATGACGCTGACGCACAACTACAACACCACGTGGGCCGATTCCGGTACGGACGAGGCCGAGCACAACGGCCTCACCGACTTCGGTCGCGCCGTCATCCGTGAGATGAACAAGATCGGCATGCTGGTCGACCTCTCCCACGTCGCGCCGAGCACGATGCGCGACGCGCTGGAGGTCAGTTCCGCGCCGGTGATCTTCAGCCACTCCTCGTGCCGCGCGGTCAACGACCATCCCCGCAACATCCCCGACGACGTCCTGGAAACCCTGGCCGCCAAGGACGGCGTCGCGATGGTGACGTTCGTGCCGGGCTTCATCTCGCCGAAGGTCGCCGACTGGGACGACAGGCTGCGCCAGGACATGGAAGCCGCCGGACAGGACTACCGGAACCTCGACCAGCGAACGAAGTTCACCGCGGAACGCGGCGGGCCGGAGAAGCCGAAGGCGAGCATCGACGACGTCGTCGCGCATGTCGAGCACGCGCGTGAAGTGGCCGGTGTCGACCACATCGGGCTCGGCGGTGACTACGACGGAGTCGCGACTCTGCCGGAAGGCCTCGAAGACGTTTCGAAGTACCCGGTGCTGTTCGCAGCGCTGCTGGAACGCGGCTGGAGCGAAGAGGACTGCGCGAAACTGGCCGGGAAGAACACCTTGCGCGTGCTGCGCGCGGCGGACGAGGTCACCCGTTCGGACGCTTGAGGGCGCGATCAAGGCCACTTCGGCGGACACTGTCCTGCATGACGCAGCCGCACGAAGGTGCCGCCGAGGTTCCGGTCGAGCCCGTCAAGCCGCCCGAAACCGCCGGCGGCGCACGCCACAGCGGTAAGTTCGACGCCGTCCCGAAGCTCAAACGCACGCGCGTGAGCGGCACCTGGATCGCCGTCATCGTGGCGCTGGTCGTGCTGGTGTTCCTGCTCGTGTTCATCCTGCAGAACCAGGACACCGCGACCGTGCACTTCCTCGGCATGTCCGGCAGCATGCCGCTGGCCGTCGCGATGCTGTTCTCCGTGATCGCGGGCGGCGCGGTGGTCGCGCTCGTGGGCGGCGCCCGGATCCTGCAGTTGCGCAAGCAGGCCAAGAAGTCCCGCCACCTGCAACGTTGAGGCCGGTCAGAGAGCGCGGCGGAACTCGCTCGGGTTCACGCCCCGGACCCGTTTGAAGGCCGCGCTGAAACCGAACGGGTCGGCGTACCCGACGGTGCGGGCGATGTCCGAGATGGTCGTGGACTCCCGCCCGGTCAGGAGATCCGCCGCGAGCGTCATCCGCCAGCGGGTCAGATACGTGAGCGGTGGTTCGCCGACCAGGTCGGCGAACCGCTTGGCCAGTGTCGAACGCGAGACGCCGGTCCGCCCGGCCAGCGCGGCGACCGTCCACGGCGCCGCCGGTTCGGCGTGCAGCAGGCGCAGCGCGGCGCCGACCACCGGATCCCGCTGTGCCGCCCACCAGGCCGGGGGTTCACCGTCGGCCCGGTCGAACCATTCACGCAGCGAGCAGACCAGCATCCAGTCCAGCAGCCGGTCGAGGACGACCTGCTGACCCGGCGCGTCGATGGCGACCTCGGCCGCGAGGTGATCGAGCACGGGGTCGCCCGTGCCCCCGGCGTCCACGCGCACCACGACGGGCAGCGCGTCCAGCAGCGGTCTGCCGATCTCGCCGCGCACCGGGTACGCCCCGACGATCAAGGTCGTCTCGCCGCCGCCGAGGTCGTCCGCCCAGCCGCGCCGGTGCACGGTCCCGCCCTGTTCGGGCGTCGCGCAGTCCTCGCCACAGGCGATCGGTTCGGCCGTTGTGCCGGGGTCGTCGACGAAGGTGAACGTCGCGGGACCGCGCACGATGATCGTCTCGCCCGCCCGAAGCGGTTCAGGCGGATGGTGCTCCGGCACGATCCATCCCGCCCCCGTGAGGACGGCGCACAGGGTCAGCGGCGCACCGTCGACGAAGTGCAGCGACCAGGGCGAGGACAGGGTCGAGCTGCCGAACAACGAGCCGTGGGCCCGCACCCCGCGGATGAGGTCACTGAAGACGTCCACCTCCTCGACATTAGACGAATACACAGGTGATCCGGCTCTTCACCTATGGGCACGTCCAAGTCCGCCCTGTTGAATCGAGCTCATGCTGACCGCTGAAGACCTCGAATTCCTCCGCCGCCCCCTGCACGGGTTCCTGACCGTGGCCGACGGTCCGGTCCGGCCGGTGTGGTTCGAGGCGGCCGGCGACGGCACGGTCCAGCTGTTCACGCCCAAGGATTCGCCCAAGGTACGGAAGCTGAGCGGTGACCCGCGCGCCTCGATCGTCGTCGCCGCCCCGGTGGGCGAGCGCGAACGCTGGGTTTCGGTCGCCGGGAGTGCCACGGTGGAGCCCGACGGCGCGCACGAACTGGCCGCCCGCCTCGCCGAGCGTTATTGGAACCTCGAAGACCCGGCTCTCGCGGGCGAGCTTGCCGGGATCCAGTCCCTCGATCTCGTCCGGCTCGTCATCCGGCCGGAGAAGGTGAGCCGGTATTCGATGTGATGATCGACGTCATCCCCAGCACCAGGTCGCAAACGTTTTCGTCGCCCTTGGCGGTGACCCGGTCCAGGTCCGCGGGGTTCCGGGTGCACAGCCGCCAGAAGGTGTCCGCGTCCGTCGTCACCGAGGCCAGCGGCGAGCGCGACGTCGGCGCGACGCGATCGAGTTCCCAGCCTTCGGCGGTCCGCTGAGCCGTCCACTTCCCGCCGCCCTGGCCGGTGACGGTGTAGACGACCTGCCTGCCCGGTCGCGCGTCGACGTCGCGCAAGGTGTGCGGCAGTGCCCGCATGAAGGTGTCGACCACCGGCCCGCGGAACTCCCGCTCGTCGAGCGTCCGCGCGCCCACGGCCTCGCGGATCTGCTGCTGGTGCACCCAGAACTCGGTGTACTCGCGGGCGACGTCGAGCCAGACCGGCGCCGGTTCGTCCCCGGCCCAGCTCACCGGCTCGCCGACGGCGTCGAGGTCGGCGCGGCCCCACATCTCGGCGATCTGCGAGGTGCTGTCGACGAGCATCGCGAAGAGCACTTCGGGGGAGAGCCGACGGCACGCGACGACCCATTCGTCGTTGATCCGGTCGATGAAGTCCCCGAGCCGCTCGCCCGCGCGGGGCGCCGTCATCCGATAGCCGTCGCGGTCGCGCGACAGTCTGCCGAGCTTGTCGCCCAGGATGTGGGCGGCGAGGTCGTGCACCGTCCAGCCCGCGCACACCGTCGGCGCGGCCCACTGCTCCGCGTCGAGTCCGGTCAGCACGTCGAGCAGGGCCTGCTCCTCCCGCGCGAACAGCGGGAGGACGTCGAGCGGCGGACCCCAGCGCGTGAAGCTCATGGTGTCCATCCAAACATCCGGGTCGATCACAATTTCGGCCATTCGGCCTACTCGCAGGTAGCATCAGCGCGAACGCGAGGGGAGTGCCCGTGAGCAACGATCGACCCGCCGGTGACGACCTGGCCGCTTTCGCCAAACGCGCGGGCAAGCTGGCGGGCTGGGCCGCCCGCACGGGTATCGAATACACCCGAAAGCTCCCCGGCGTCGACATCGCCGAGCAGGTCATCAAACAGGGCGAGCGGCAGCTGCTTTCCGAGCTGCGCCGCCGTCTCGACGAGGTCGACGACCCGTATCACGCCGCGCTCACCGCCGCGTCCGCGATGAACCGGCCCGACGTCGACGGCTCGCGCCCGGTCGAAGCGGCCATCACCCTCGTGCACACGCGCACCCAGCTCGAACCGCTCCGCGCGGCCATGGCCGAACTGCTCAACCACTCGATCGGCTTCGGCCGCGAACGGGCCCGCGAGTACCTCTACGCGATCATCCTGCGGCAGTTGACGCCGGACGAGGCCCGCATCCTCTCCGCGCTTTCCGACGGCTCACCGTTCCCCGCCGTCGACGTCGCCGAGCGGACCAACCTCGGCGGAGCCGGGCGGTTCGTGCTGCGCAACGCCTCCACCGTCGGCAAGGCCGCCGGGGTGTCGCTGCCCGACCAGGTACCCGGTTACCTCACCCGGCTGATCGGGCTGGGCCTGGTCGAGCTGGACGAAGAGGTGCCCTCGCTGGAGACGCAGTACGAGATCCTGCTGACCGACGAGACCGTCCGCGAGGCGGAGAAGTCGGTCAAGCGGGCGAAGTTCGTCAAGCGCACGGTCCACATTTCCCGGCTCGGCGCCCAGTTCTGGCAGGCATGCGACCCGAGCGCCGGTTGAACCCGGCATGGGCGCGTTCCTCGATCGGATCCTCGCCGATTTCGCCCAGCACTGGCCGGTCTATGTCTCCATCCCGGTCGTCGCCGCGCTGATCGGCTACACCACCAAACTCGTCGCGATCCGGATGATGTTCCAGCCGGTCGAGTTCATCGGGATCAAACCGTTCCTCGGCTGGCAGGGCATCGTGCCCAAACGCGCGGCGCGGATGGCGAGTATCGCCTGCGACACGATGACCGAGCAGCTGATCAAACCGGCGGAGGTCGTCGCCAGGCTCGACCCCCAGCGCATCGCCAAGGAGATCGAGAAACCGCTGCATGCCGCCGTCGAGGACATCGTGCGCGACGTCGCCGCCCACTACCAGCCGGGGCTGTGGGAATCGCTGCCCGTGCGGGTGCAGCGGCTGGTGATCCAGCGCGTCCAGGCCGAGTCGCCGAAGATGGTCGCCGCCGTGCTGGAGCTGATCAAGTCCGATGTGGACAGTGTGTTCGACCTCAAGGGCATGGTGGTCACCGCACTGGTCAAGGACAAACGGCTGCTGAACCGGATCTTCCAGGAGGCGGGCGACAAGGAGTTCAAGTTCATCGCCCGCTCCGGCATCGTCTTCGGCGGGCTGATCGGCGTGATCCAGATGATCGCGTGGGTGCTGTTCAAGTTCCCGCTCATCATGCCGCTGTTCGGTCTCTTCACCGGCTGGTTCACCGACTGGCTCGCGCTGCGGATGATCTTCTACCCGCTCGAAGAGCGCCGGTACTTCGGCGTGCGCTGGCAGGGCCTGTTCCTGAAGCGGCGCGGTGAGGTCGCGGAGGCGTACGGCGCGCTGATCGCGAAGGAGATCATCACCCCGCACAACGTGATCGAGGCGGTGCTGCACGGGCCGCTGTCGGACCGGGTCCTCGGCCTGATCCAGCGTCAGCTCGACGCGCAGCTCGGCCGCCGCGTCGGCGTCGGGAAACCGCTGGTGGTCTTCGCCGTCGGCAGCAGGCGGTATCAGGACATGAAGCTGAACATCGCCGAGAAGATCATGGACAAGTTGCCGGAGACCATGCGGTACATCGAGGACTACGCGAACGACGCGATGGACATCCGGAACGTGCTGGTGACCAAGATGAAGGAGCTGTCACCGCGCGAGTTCGAGGGCTTGCTGCGGCCGGCGTTCCAGCAGGACGAATGGATCCTGATCGCGACCGGCGCCGGCCTGGGCTTCGCCGTCGGTGAGGCCCAGGTGCTCCTCCTGGAACACTTCGCCGCCTGACCCCTCGACCTCACCTCCCCACGCGGGAGGTCAGGCCCCGGCAAAGTTGCAGAGTCGCTGGTCTGCGCCAGGTTACGGGGCATGTCCCTGATCCTGTGTCGATCAAGCTGTGCGACCGGGTGCGAACCCCCGCGTTGATGAAGGAATTGGGACACTCAACGTCCCAATTCCTTCATCAACGGCCTGCGCCGTGACGAAGAGGTGCCCCACCTTCACGGAATTGAGGATTCGGTCAAATAGTCGAGACGCGGGAGGTCAGGAGGCCTTGGTGGCGTCGTAGGCCCGGCGCGCCTCGCCCACGATCGTCCGGTGCTTCGCGGCCCAGGCCGAGAGCGCGTGCAGTGGCGCGTCGAGTTCGGCGGCGTGCGGCGTGATGTCGTACTCGACGCGCGGGGGGACCTCCGCGTAGACGGTGCGCGTCACCAGTCCGTTGCGTTCGAGGTTCCGCAACGTCAGCGCGAGCATCCGGCGGCTGATCCCCTCGATGCCGTGTTCGAGTTCGCTGAATCGCCGCGGGCCGTCGGTGAGCCGGACGAGGATCTGCATCGTCCACTTGTCGCCGACGAGTCCGAGCACCTCGCGCAGCGAGCAGGGCTCCTCGCCGGAAAAATCTTCGACTTCGCTCATCGCGCTGACCTCGTTCGTAACAGGCTTGTTCCGTCGTCACACAAAAGTGCCGTCTTCCAGCGGGTTCGATCGTGACAGACGATGTCCCCCGTTACAAGTCGTAACGAACTCTCCAAGGGGATGACATGAGCAAGGCAGTACGTTTCCGCGCCGAGGGCGGGCCCGAGGTGCTGGAGGTCGTGGACGTCGAGATCGGCGAGCCGGGACCTGGCGAAGTACGGATCACCATCGAGGCGATCGGCCTGAACCGCGCCGAAGCGATGTTCCGCGGCGGCTACTACTTCGAGCGCGCCGAGAAGTTCCCGGCAGGCCTCGGCTACTCGTCCTCAGGGGTCGTGGACGCGGTCGGCCCGGACGTGACCGGCTTCGAACCGGGCGACCGGGTCACCACGATCGCCGGCTTCTCCCAGAAGGAGTACGGCGTCTACGGCGAGCAGGCGATCGTCCCGGCCAGTGCCACCGTGCACCGGCCGGAGGGGCTCGGCGCGGTGGACGCCGTCGCGATGTGGGGGTCACTGCTCACCGGCTACGGCGCGATCATCGACGAAGGCAAGGTCCGCGCCGGTGACGCCGTGCTGATCACGGCGGCCTCCAGCGGGACGGCCCTGGCGGCGATCGAGGTCGCGAACCACATCGGCGCCACCACGATTGCGACCACCCGCACGCCCGCCAAGAAGGAAAGGCTGCTGAAAGCCGGTGCGGCGCACGTGATCGTCACGACCGAAGAGGACATCGTCGAACGTACGAAGGCCTACACCGGCGGCCGCGGTGCCGACCTGGTCTTCGACGCGATCGCGGGCGAAGGGGTGCGCAAGCTTTCCGAAGCCACCGCGGAAGGTGGGGCGATCGTCGTCTACGGCGCACTCGACACCAAGGAAACGCCGTTCCCGCTGTGGTTCGCGCCGACCATGCGGATGTTCAACGCCTTCGGCATCACCTTGAACCCTGAACGACTTCGCCGCGCCGACGCCTTCGTGCGCGCCGGTGTCCGGGCGGGTTCGTTCCAGTCCCGGGTCGATCGCACCTTCCGGCTCGACGACGTCGTGGAGGCGCACCGGTACCTGGAGTCGAACCGGCAGTTCGGCAAGATCGTCCTCACCGTCGATTGACGCGCTGCCCTTATGGGCGAACGGAGTTCGGCACCAACGGCGGTACACCGGTTCGTCCGTCCGGTCTAGAGTGCCCCCTGCACAAAGCCTTGGGGAGGGCGCATATGGCCGACGCGGGGAGTCCGTGGCCGCAGGAGATCCGGCTGGCGATGACCATGGTGGGCGGGGCGAGCCTCGCGGTCTGGATGGGCGGGGTCGCCACCGAGACCTCGCATCTGCTGCAGGCGTCGAGAACACCGGAATCGACGAGCCCGTACCGGACGCTGCTCGATCTGCTCAACGCCACCGTCTCGCTCGACGTGCTCACCGGCACGAGCGCGGGCGGCATCAACGCGGCGTGCCTCGGGCTGGCCGAGGCGTTCCGGTCGAGTCCGCAGGTCCTGCGCGACACCTGGATCAGCACGGGTTCGCTCGACAACCTGATCCGTGACCCCGCCGAGAAGGAACCGAGGTCGCTGCTCAACGGCGACCGCGTGCTCCTGGGGGACCTCAAGGAAGCGCTGCACCAGATCACCGACAAGGCGACGGTGAAACCCGAGTGCCCCGACATCACCGTGCTGCTCACCGGCACGATGATCGACGGCGAGACGACCAGGTTCGACGACGCGCTGGGAAATCTCGTGCGGGACAACGAACATCGCCTGCTGTTTCGCTTCGACGGTCCTTTGTGGACGAAAGACGTGGTGGGCCCGCTCGCGCTCGCGGCCCGGTCCACCGCGTCGTTCCCCGGCGCGTTCGAACTTTCCCGGATGCCGATCGGCGAAAAGACCGGGCCATTGCATCCGGACATGCGTGCCTACACCGACGTCACGCGGTCGCATTGGCTGACCGACGGCGGGGTGCTGCTGAACAAGCCGCTGCGCCCGGCGCTGCGCGAGATCTTCGAACGGCAGTCGCATTCGGACGTCCGGCGGCTGCTGCTCTACGTGGTACCGACGGCGGAACGCGAAGCCGAGCGGCTCGAGGTCGACCCGGAGCGGCCGCCGCTGCTGGGCAGCGCGATGAGCAAGGTCGTCGGCACCGTGCTGAGTCAGACGATCAGCGCGGAACTCGAAGACCTGACCCGGCACAACGACGCCGTCGTCCGGACCAGGGGAACCCGGGTTTCCCTTGCCGCGATGGGGGTTCGCGGCGGCCCCGACGCCCTCGTCGACCAGCGGCTGATGAACGACTACCGCGATCGCCGGGTACAGGAGGACGCCGCCGCACTGGTCCGTGAGGCGACCCGCAGGCTCTCACTGTCCGATGTGGAGGATCCGGATCGGCAGTGGGCGTCCGGGACGGCGGCGCAGCTGCGCGCGGCCGCGGCGTCGGGGCTGCGTGACGGCCTGCCCACCGAGCCGCCGAAGGACACCTGCGAGCTTGAGAACCTGGTCGCCTTCCGTACCACCGCGCTGGACGATTCGGTGGCCACCGGGATCCAGCTGGTGAACGCGGGTTTCCGGCTCGATCCGACGCCGGATCAGGCACTGCAGCTCAACCGCTGCCGGGTGCTGCTGCACGAGGCACGTCACAAGGCCGCGCGGGGCAAGCGGCTCGCGAGCTGGGTCGCCGAACAGGAGCCGCCGCCCGCCGACGTCACGCTGGCCGACTGGATCGAGGGCCTCGCCAAGGAATGGGCGGCACTCGGCCGTCCGGACACGCTGAAGGAGGCGTGGCCGCTGGTGGTCGCCGCCCTCCGGCAGGCGACGCCGATCCTGTTGCCGCTGGCCAAGGCGAAACCGGACACCGAGGCCGCCGACACGGTCAGCACGCTGGTCGCCTGGACCGGGCTCACCGCCGACGGCGAAAGCGCCACGGATCCGATCGTCACCTCGCGCCTGGTGCGGCTGCACATCGCGACCAGGGGACTGCTCGCGCAGCCGCCGTCGGTCGACCAGCGGGTCGATCTCGTCCAGGTGAGCGCGGATTCGCGGACGTTGCTGGACATGAGACGACGCCGCTCCTGGGACAAGCTCACCGGGATGCAGGCCGACTACTTCGGCGCGTTCTACAAGGCGTCGTGGCGCGCCAACGACTGGATGTGGGGCCGGGTCGACGGCGCGGGCTGGCTGATCCAGTGCCTGCTCGATCCGAAACGCCTGCGACTGCTGCGTGACGTCGTCGGTCCGGAGGCCTTCCGCGGGCAGGTCCGGGACGCGTTCCGGAAGATCGGCTGGCGGCAGCCGGATACCGAAGACGGGCTGTCCCAGGAGGAAGCGGAAGCCTTGCGCGGGCAACTGGCCGCCGAGCTGGCCTTCCTCGGCCTCGACGGCGAACTCGGGGACGTGGAAGGGAAGGCCACCCTGCCGATCAGCATGCCGGTGACCGCGATGGTGCTCGCCAGGGCCCGGCAGCTGGAAATCGCGCGCGAGGAACTGCCGTGCGTCGGACTCCACTGTGGACACGACGTGAAAACGGCCAAGGGGAACGGGAAATCCTCGGAACGGTTCAGGAAACTCGTCGAGAACGCGCCGGAAACCGACGAGCAGACGCAGCACGCGTTTCAGGCGTGCCAGGTCTCCGGTGAGCGGTTCGAACACGAACGCGGGACCATGCTGCTGACGAAGACGCTGGTCAAGGCGGGCGCCGCCGGGATCAACGCGGCCGCGGGGGCGACCAGGGTGCCGAAATCGGTACAGCCTGCCGCGACCTTCGCGCGGGCCGCGGGCCGCAGCGCGTGGTGGATCACGCGCGGCGCGGCCACCCTGCCGTCCCCGTGGAACGTGCTGGCCGCGCTCATCACCGTGCTGGCCGGGTTCGTCCTCGGTGGACAGGGTGGCCCGGTCCTGCAATGGGTCGGCGTCCCGGTGGCCGCGGGTGCCATCGTGTTCCTGGTGGTCAGCCTGATGACCCTGCGCAGGACGTGGCGCATGGTGCTGACGGTGCTGGGGGTGCTGGCGGGAGCCGCGTTGCTGTTCGCCGCGTTCCTGCCCCCGGTCCGCGACCCGCTGTTCGGCTGGCTCGGCGACGTCGTCGCGGGCTGGCGGCGCGGCGAGGCACCGGTCTGGTGGCTGGTCGTCTGCCTGCTGGTCCTGCTGCCCGCCGTTTGGACGCCACTCGGTTCGATCGCCAGGCGGAGACGGCGTCGTGAATAGCCGAATCGGGTGCCGAATCGCGCGCTGACCCTGCGACGGGATGGTGACGGTTGGTATCGTCACGTGCGGTGAGACCGCATCGAAGCGGCCTTACCCACAAGTGCTGCGCGTCAAACGTTACCGTTACCTTTGTCACGTGTGTTTCGAGGTTGTTGCAGGTAGCCGCGCTGTCGTCAGCTCGCTGATCTGACCTCTCCCGAATCCTCCGGTACGTTTCTTGGACATGTCCGGAAAGCACTTGATCGAATCTCCGACCAAGGCGGATGGTGCCGCGCTCTGGAGAATCGCCCGCGATTCGAAGAAGCTCGATCTCAACTCGTCGTACGCCTATTTGCTGTGGTGCCGGGATTTCGCAGACACCTCCGTGGTGGCCAAAGTCGACGGTACCCCCGTCGGCTTCGTGCTCGGCTATCGGAAGCAGGACACCGGGTTCGTCTGGCAGGTCGCCGTCGACGCGTCCCAGCGCGGAAAAGGGCTGGCCGGGGCGCTGCTCGACGAGCTGTTCGACCGGCTGGTCGCCCAGGGCGTGCGGTACCTCGAGACCACGATCACTCCGGACAACGAGGCTTCGATCCGGTTGTTCGCCTCGTTCGCCAAGCGGTGGGACACCGACTTGGAACGCCGGGATCTGTTCTCCGCGACGGATTTCCCGGCCGAGGACGGAACGCATGAGCAAGAGGATCTGTACCGAATCGGTCCGCTCAGCAGTCGATAGAACGTAAAACCGGGGATCCCAGGGAGAAAGAAAACGTGATGAGCATTTTCGAGGAACTCGAATCCGAAGTACGCAGTTACAGCCGTGGCTGGCCCGTGGTGTTCGACAGGGCGCAGGGGAGCTACCTGTACGACGAAGACGGCAAGGCATACCTCGACTTCTTCGCCGGCGCCGGCGCGCTGAACTACGGGCACAACAATCCGGCGCTCAAGCGGGCCCTGATCGACTACATCGCCCGCGACGGCGTCACGCACGCGCTCGACATGTTCACCGTGGCCAAGCGGGACTTCCTCCAGACGTTCAAGGAGAAGATCCTCGCGCCGCGCGATCTGGACTACAAGGTCGTCTTCCCCGGCCCCGGTGGCGCGAACGCGGTCGAGGCCGCGCTGAAGCTCGCGCGCAAGGTGACGGGCAAGGAAGCCGTCATCAACTTCACCAACGCCTTCCACGGGATGACGCTGGGCGCCCTGTCGGTGACCGGTAACTCGATGAAGCGCGGCGGCGCGGGCGTCCCGCTGGTGCACGCCACCCCGATGCCGTACGACAACTACTTCGACGGCTCCATCCCGGACTTCCTCTACTTCGAGAAGCTGCTCGGCGACTCCGGCAGCGGCCTGAACGAGCCCGCCGCCGTGATCGTCGAAGGCGTGCAGGGCGAGGGCGGCATCAACGCCGCGCGCATCGAGTGGCTCAAGGCCCTCGACGACCTGTGCAAGAAGCACGGCATCCTGCTGATCCTCGACGACGTCCAGATGGGCTGCGGCCGCACGGGGCCGTTCTTCAGCTTCGAGGACGCGGGCATCAAACCCGACATCGTCTGCCTGTCGAAGTCCATCGGCGGCTACGGCATCCCGATGGCGCTGACGCTGATCCGCCCGGACCTCGACGTCTGGGAGCCGGGTGAGCACAACGGCACCTTCCGCGGCATCAGCCCGGCGTTCGTCACCGCGACCGAGGCGCTGCGCGTCTACTGGAACGACGACGAGCTGGAGAAGTCGACCAAGGCCAAGGGCGAGCGCATCGCCGCCGCGTTCCAGGGCATCGTCGAGGCGTACCCGGACGCGAACCTGCTCGCGAAGGGCCGCGGCCTCGCCCGTGGCCTCGAGTTCGCCAACGGCGACCTCGCGGGCAAGGTCTGCGCCGCCGCGTTCGAGCGCGGGCTGCTGATGGAGACCTCCGGCCCCGACGGCGAGGTCATGAAGCTGCTGCCGCCGCTGACCTTGACCGACGACGAACTCACGAAGGGCCTGTCGATCATCGACGAGGCCATCGCCACCGTCCTGAACTGACCGTCCCCAACCAGGAACGAGAAGGAGTTTTCCGTTGCTTGTCAGAACACTCGACGAGGTCACCGACACCGACGCCGACATCAAGACCCCGAACTGGCGCAGCAAGCGCATCGTGCTGGCCAAGGAGGGCGTCGGTTTCTCGGTGCACGAGACCACGCTCTACGCCGGGACGGTGAACGACTTCTGGTACGCGAACCACATCGAGGCGGTCTTCATCACCTCTGGTGAAGGCGAACTCGAGAACACCGCGACAGGCGAGGTGTTCCAGCTGAAGCCGGGCACCTTGTACCTGCTGAACGACCACGACAAGCACCAGGTCCGGCCGAAGACCGAGATCAAGTGCGTCTGCGTGTTCAACCCGCCCATCACCGGCCGTGAGGTCCACGACGAGAACGGCGTGTACCCGCTCGTCACCGAACCCTGAGATCGCTCGAGGAGGCGACTGCATTGACGCTGACCGACACCCGAGTCGACGACAGTTACCCGACCCGCATCACGGGTAAGCCCGAACATCTGCCCCGCACACACCCCACCGTCTGGGGTACCGAAGCCGACGGCCCGATCGACGCGGCGACCCTCGCCAACCACGACGCCCGCGGCTACACCGTCGTCGACCAGCTGTTGTCGCCTGGCGAGGTCCAGACGTACTGGCAGGAACTCGTCCGCCTGTCGTCGGGGGACCACCGCGACGACGAGCGCGTCATCACCGAGGCCAAGACCGGTGAGGTCCGCTCCATCTTCGACGTCCACGAGACCAGCGAGCTGATCGCGGAACTCGTGCGCGACCCCCGCGTGCTCGACCGGGCCCGGCAGATCCTCGGCTCCGAGGTCTACGTCCACCAGAGCCGCGTGAACTACATGCCCGGCTTCAAGGGCACCGGGTTCTACTGGCACTCGGACTTCGAGACCTGGCACGCCGAGGACGGCATGCCCGCGCCCCGCGCGGTCAGCTGCTCGATCGCGCTCACCGACAACTACCCGTTCAACGGCGGGCTGATGGTGATGCCCGGATCGCAGCGGACCTTCGTCCAATGTGCCGGGGAAACCCCCGAAGACAACTACAAGAGTTCACTGAAAGAGCAGCGTGTCGGTGTTCCCAGCGAGGATGACATCACCAAACTCGCCGCGGAATACGGAATCGACCAATTCACCGGGCAGGCCGGTTCGGCGCTCTGGTTCGATTCGAATGTGATGCACGGTTCGTCGAACAACATCACGCCGTACCCGCGCTCGAACATCTTCGTCGTGTTCAACAGCGTCGAGAACGCCCTGCGGGAACCGTTCGCCGCGATCGAACCGCGTCCGGCGTTCATCGCGGGCCGCGACTCGACCCCGCTGACGCGCTGACGAAACCGCAGGTAGCGAAGGCCATGACGGGGCGCTTGTAGCTGTTGGTGTGCGCCCTGTTACGTTGTCGCCACGTGAGAGGGCCAGTGGGCTCGCTCACGTAGGTGTTGTCGACGACCGTACGGGTTCTTCGCTCGGGGTGAGCCCACCCGGACGGACGTGGACGCCGATGTCCGGTGTGGGTCGCGCCCCCAGGCGGCCCAAATCGGACATCCCCCGGCTCCGTGCCCCATCAGATCGGGACTGATGGGCACGGAGCCTTTTTGGTCTCGTGAGTGGTAAAGACGGTTCCAACCGTCTTTACCACTCACGAGATTTCTCTTCGCGAGGTAGGTTGGCTACTCCGGTAAGGGGAGAGATCGGGGGAGGGGGGCTTGTCATGGGCGAAAGCGGCTCCCCCGCTCGTTTCCAGCTCCTCGGTCCCGTGCGTCTCCTCGACGGCGAGCGGCCGGTCCCCGTCGGCGGTCCCGGTGTCCGCGGTCTGCTCGCGCTGCTGGCCTTGAAGGTCAACAAGGTCGTCGCGCTCGACGAGATCATCGACGCGCTGTGGGGCCACGACCCGCCCGCCACCGCCCGCACGATCGTCCACGGCAACGTCTCGCATCTGCGGCGCGTACTCCGCGACATCCAGGGCGACCATCCGCTCGGCGCCCAGATCCTCACCGCGCCGCCCGGCTACCAGCTCACCGTCGACCCCGGCCGGATCGACGTCCACCGCGCCCGGTCGCTGCTGGAGCGGGCCTCCGCCGAGGATCCGGAGAAGGCGTCCGAACTGCTCGCCGAGGCCCTCGCGCTCTGGCAGGGCCCCGCGCTCGCCGGCGTGCCGGGTTCGGTCCGCGCGCCCGAACTGGAGGATCTGCGCCTCGCCGTCCACGGCGCCCGGGTCGACGCGGATCTCGAACTCGGCAGGCACGCGGAACTGATCGTCGAACTCAGCCCGCTGGTCCGGGCCAACCCGCTGGCCGAACGCACGGCCGGGCAGCTGATGCGCGCGCTGTACCACGCCGGTCGTCGCGGTGACGCGCTCGAGCTGTACCGCACGGTCTCGCGGGCGACCCTGCGCACGCTGGGCGTCGAACCCGGCGCGGAGCTGCGCTGGCTGCACGAGCGGGTGCTCAACGACGACCTGCCGGACAAGGTCGTCACGGAGCCGAAGCCCGAGCAGCCCGTGACGCCGGTGCAGCAGCTGCCGCCCGCCGTGCCGAACCTCGCCGGACGCGAAGCCGATCTCGACTGGCTCGACGAACTGGCCGACCGCGCCGAAGCCGGTGAGACGGCCGTCGGCGTGGTCAGCGGGACCGCCGGGATCGGCAAGAGCAGCCTGGTGGTGTGGTGGGCGCATCGAGCCGCCCGCCGCTTCCCCGACGGCATCCTCTTCGCCTCGCTGCGCGGTTTCGACCCGCACCACCCGCCGCTGGAACCCGCCGAACTGCTCATCCAGTTCCTGCTCGGCCTCGGCGTCCCGGCCGAGGGCATCCCCGATCAGGTCCACGAACGCGTCGCGCTCTACCGTTCGATGATCGCCGGGCGCCGGATGCTGGTGATCCTCGACAACGCCCGTACCGCCGAACAGGTGCGGCCGCTGCTGCCGCCGGGTTCGCGGTCGATGACCCTGGTGACCAGCCGTTCCCGGCTCGACGGGCTCGCCGTGTCCAACGCCGCCAGACTGCGCGTCCTCGGCACGCTCGCGCCCGGTGACGCCGTCCGGCTGATCGAGGAGCTGGCCGGGCCTGCCGGATTCGACCTCAACCACGCGCTCGCCCGGCTCTGCGGTTATCTCCCGCTCGCGCTGCGGATCGCGGGCGCCCGGCTCGCCGCCAGCGCGCAGTGGTCCGCGCAGGATCTGGTCGACGAACTCGGCAACGAACGGACCAGGCTCGCCGCGCTCGACGTCGAGGGCCCGGAGGACGGGATCCGCGCGGCGTTCGACGTGTCGTTCCGCGGGCTGCCCGCCGAAGTCGCCGACACCTTCCTGCGGCTCGGCGTGGTCCAGTGCGTCTCGGCCGGTTCGCATCTCACGGCCGCCATCGGCGGGATCACCGTGGCCGAGGCGCGACGGCATCTGCGGGTGCTCGCCGCGCACAACCTGCTCGCCGAAACCGGCCGCGACGCCTTCGTCTCGCACGACCTCGTCCGGCTGTTCCTGCGGGAGCTGGCGGAGAACGAACTCGACGAGGCCGATCGTGACGACGTGCTGACGCGATCCGTGCGGTACTACCAGGCCGCCGCCGACCGGGCCCGGCGGAAGATGCTCCGGATCGTCGACCCGCTCGATTTCACCGGCCTGCTCGCCGACGCGCGGCTGCCGCCGCTGAACTCCTTCGACGAAGCACAGGACTGGTTCGCCGCGGAATGGGGGAACCTGCTGGAGGTCCTCGAAGCGGCCCGCGCCGCCGGACGCCATGGCGATGTGTGGCGGCTGGCCAGGGTCGCGCACACCTATCGCGCGGTCTATCCGCTGCTGGACGAGTGGACGCGGCTGGTCGAGATCGGCCTGGAGGCCGCCGAGCGGTCCGGCGACGTCCTCGGCCGCTGCTGGATGCTGATCTCGCGGTGCGCCATCGCGCTCACCTTCGAACTGCCGCAGGGCTGCCTCGCCGACGCCGAACGCGCGCTGGAACTCGCCGGAGCGATCGGCGACGACCGGCTGATGGTCTCGGCGAACATCCACCTCGGTTCCGCGCTGACCCTGCTGGGACGGTACGACGAAGCCATCGCGACGTTGCGGCAGGCGGTCGAGGAGACCGACCGGACCGGCGACCTCGAACTGCGCGGGCAGGCGCTCAACAACTGCGCGGAGGCCGAAAAGCGGGCCGGGCGGTTCATCGAGGCGATCGGGCACCAGGTCGCCTCGCTGGAGATCGACCGGACCCTCGGCGATGAAAGTTACGTCGTCGTCTCGCTGAACAACCTGGCCGAACTGAGCATGCGGATCGGCGAACTCGCCGCCGCCGAGCGGTATGTGTGGGAGGCCATCGATCTGACGATCAGCAGGCGGTTCGTCCTCCAGGAGGGCGTACTGCGGCTGACGCTGGGCAGGGTGCTGCGGGCCGGGTCGGATGTGGACGGTGCCCGCGAGCAGTTCGCGCTCGCGCTGAAGATCCTCTCCGACGCCAATCCCAAGCTCGCCGGGCTGGTCCGGGGAGAACTCACGGACCTCGGCGAAGGTCCGTGAGTGATCCTTAGCGGATTCTTAGTGGCCTCGGCCCTCTCGCGCGTAGGGTCCGGTTCGGCGCCGATCGAGCCCTAGGGGAGGGGCTGCGGTAGGGATCGGTGCCCGGGCGGACCCCCGGCGGGGTCCGCCCGAAGAGCCGCCAGGAGCGGCTCGTGGCGGTCCGGCCGGTGGAGGTGGGGGCGATACCGGCCGGCCGCCAGGCGGCTTCCTCGCGTTTCGTCCTCTGGATGCGGTACTTGCGCGTGCGACTACCGCGTCCAGAGGACGAAACGCGAGGGCTGTGCGGGTGTAAGCCGGGCGGGTGTCAGCCGGTGTTCGCGGTGCAGAGCGCGATGGTCTGGCCCTTGTTCTCCGCGACCTTCCGGCCGTTGACCAGGATCGAGCAGGCGATCTGGTTGCTGACCGACGAGTTCCGGGTGTCCGCGGTGACGGTGAGCAGATAGTCGCCCGAATTGAAGGACGCCGTGCCGTGCCATTCGTCGGTGCTGGCGGGCGTCGTCTCGGTCCGCTGGTCGTTGAGCGAGCCGTACCGGACGGTCGCGCCGCCGGACGCGCTCACGACGAACTCGACGCGGTTCTTGTCGCTCGCGACCGCCGGGATGTGCAGTCCCGACTCGCCGGTGGCGAAGAAGTTGGTGTAGACCAGTAACCCGCCCGCGGCCAGCAGAGCCGCGATGGAAAGCGCGAGCCCCGCCACCCCCATTCCCTTCTTGTCCGCTTCACCCTTCTTGATTTTGACCAAACCGATCACGGAAAGGGTCACCCCGATTACGGCGAGCGGCCAGGCGGCGATCCCGGCGAGGGGGACGAAGGCGACACCGAGTGCCGCCAGTCCGACCAGGAAACCGGCGATGACCAGGCCGTTCTTCGGCTTCCGGTGTCGGGTCCCCTGGGTGGCGAAGCCCGGGCCGTAGCGGGTGGCCGGTGGGTGCGGGAGTGGTGGATCGGTCGGCATACATGCCCTTTCGGAGGCTTCCGTCCGAAGACGTTAACCCATCGTTCGGGGCAATGGCCGAAATTGTTACCTGCCGGAAAAAGTCATCATTCAACGATGATCATGCGGTTATCGATATTTTCTGACGAGAATTGTGGCATCGCCGAATATCGGAAACCCGATCACTGATCGAACAGACTGACTTCCGGGGTGATCTCGAGCAGTTCGTGCACCGGGCGGCCACGGCGGCCGTCGATGGTCGTGGTGCGCACGACGCGCAGCCGCGCGGTCACCGGCCGGTCCAGGTTCTCCTTGATCTCGTCGAGCAGATCCGGCGCGACCGCGCCCTGGATCGTGCCGCCCGATTCGCGTTCGAGATAGAAGATCCGGCGCCGGGTACGGACGCCGTCCAGCCTGCCGCTGACCGTCTCGTAGCCGACGGCCTCCCGCGACTCGCGCAGACTCCCGGAGAGGATCCTGGCCTGTTCGGTGGTCATGCTGCGGGTCAGTTCGTCGCCCGCGGTCGGGGTCAGCGCCATGCCGATCCCGGCGTGCTTGCTGACCGCGTTGACGATGTCGCTGACCGCGTTGCGGACGGTGTCGCGCTGCAGCAGCACCGCGTCCAGCGCGCCGTCGTCGGAACCGTTGGCCGGCAGGAAGTCGCACAGTTCCTTGACCGCGCGTTCGGACAGCGACTCGATCCCGTCGTGGATGAGCGCGTCGTCGAGCGCCGGTTCGGGGAAGCCGAAGAAGATCGCGTTGCCGGCCTGGCCGCGCTGGATCAGCGGCGCCTTCTCGCGGTCCGCGGGCTGGACGATGGTCACCTCGCCCGACGGGTTGCGGATGATGTGCCCGATCTTCGCCGTCGCGTCCTGCAGCGCGCGGCTGATGTCGGAGAAGGTGTACGCGTCGAGATGCGACTCGCCGATCACGGACACGCGGAGCAGCGGGGAACGGGACGTCCGCTCGAACTTCGCGTACGCGGCCATCGCCGACGCGCGGGCGAGGTCGTCGAGCCAGGTGCCGCCGGGGATCTCGTCGGCGATACGCCGGAATTCGTTCCTCACCAGATCACTTCCGGAATTCCCCTGCCATCCGCTGCCCATACTTCCTCCCAGATCTCCTCGTCGCCGGGGCGGCAGAGGAAGCCGTCGAGCATGCCGCCGACGGGCTGGACCTGGTCGAGGTACATGGCGGGCTGGCCGACGATGACCCCCTGCAGCGTCAGCAGGCCGTACAGCGCCGAGCGGCCCGCGCCGTCGAGCCGTTTGAGCGCGCCCCATTCGTCCGGGATCAGCACCACGTCGAGACTCTGCGGCGCGTGGGCGGTCCTGGCGGTCAGATCGCCGCCGATCCACGCGCGGCCGGTCGGCATGATCCGCCGGGCGACACCCAGGTAGCTGTTCAGCGCGCTGAACAGGATTTCGCGGTCGTTCTGATGCGGTGCGTCGAAGACCAGCCGCTCGTAGACGTCGGCGAGATCGGCGGGATGGCGGCCCGGAGGCAGCAGGTTGTGCGGCGTCCAATAGGGGAGCGCCAAATCGGAGCCTCCTTCGTGTGCCGGGGCTCCCGATCGACGAAACTTACCCGGCTTCACGCTCACAGTGCGTAGCCGAATTTACCAGGCGGGTGTCAGCCGCCCTGCCCCGGCCGGTGCTCGGCCGCGCGGCCGCCGGGTGGCCAGTCCTCGTCACTCGGCCAGACCGGCTCGGGTTCGCGGCCGTGGTCGCCGTTCCGGACGGCCGGTTCCGGCTCGTCCGCGTGGTAGACCCGCGCCGGCCTGACCGGCTCCGGGGTCAGCTGACCCTCGCGGTGACCTTCCGGCTCCTGGTCGTACGGCTCGTCGTCGTCGTGGACCCGCGCGGGCGGGAGGAACTGCGTCTGCTCGGCCGCCAGCGGCAAGGGCTCGGGCTCGGGTTCGGCGTGGACGGGGATGGCGCGTTCCGGCTCGCGGACCTCCGGCTCCTGGGCCACTTGCTCACGCCTGTCGCCGCGCGTCATCAGCCAGGTGACACCGCAGCCGAGGGCGAAGGAGATGAGCAGCCAGAGCCAGATCTGCCCGAAGAGCCAGAACATTCAGCCATCACCTCTGTTCGGCCGTGATGTCGACGCGGCGGCCCTCGCCACTCGCGCCGTCGGAGGTCTTGCGTTGGGTGGAGTACGCCTGGTCGCGTTTGACCCCGTTGCGCTCCAGCAGCCGTTCCACCGTTTTCGCGCGGTTCAGCGACAGCTTCTTGTCCGAACCGGTCGCCACCTGCCCGGTGATCCGGAACCTCAGATCGGCGGGCGCGTCCGTGAGCAGCTTCGCGATCTCCAGCGCGCCGCGTTCGCCGTCCGCGGTCAGTTCGGTGGTGTCGGGTTCGAAGGTGATCGGCGTGGCCGTCAGCAGACGGTCGATCTCGGCCTGGAAACCGGCCTTGTCGGTCGGCTTGGCCGACGTCGGGCTCGGGCTGGGCGGCGTGCTCGGCGGAGCGGGCGGCGGGCTCGACGGCTCGCCGCTGGTCGTCACCGGACCGGCGGGCGGGGCGGTGTCGCCGGAGATCTCGACCGTGCGGACGCCGTCGACCCGCTGGATGGCGTCGATCGCCTGCGCGGCCTTGTCCGGCGGGAAACCGCTGAGGTTCGCGTCGCGACCGGAGAAGCTCACCTGGCCGCCGGAGACACCGACGTCGGCGAGGGCGTCCTTCGCGCGCGCCGTCAGCTCGGCCTCGATGTCGTCCGAGACCGACCAGACGGAAATCGCCGTCAAGGCGAGCGTGACCAGCAGCGCTGTAGGCAGCAAGCGGCTCCAGCGTGTACCGGGCATGAAGGGACTGTAAGCCGCGTCCGGCCGGTTAGCGAACCGAGTGACGCCGATCGCCCCTATCGGGCTCAGCGCCAGGAGAGCTGAAGGGCGCTTTCCCCGCATGCGATGCGGGGAAAGCGCCCTTCACTGCGTGAGATGCGGGGAAAGGCCCCTTCAGCTCGCGTGGTGGTGGATCTCCCGCGCCGCGAGCAGCGGATCGGCCGGGAGGGCGACGGCCGCCGGGTCGATCTGCTCCAGCGGGAGCAGCGGAGCGAGGGCGGGACGCTTCGGGGACAGGCCGTCGCCCATCGACTCGCCCTTGAGCTGACGCCGGATCCACGGCAGCAGATGCGCCTTCGTCCATTCGAGGTCGGAGCGGCGCGAGGTGATCCAGGTACTCGGCTCCTCGGACGCCGGCCACGGCTCGCGCCAGTCGTCGGCGACCGGGACGCCGAGGACCTCGGCCGCGCGCAGCGCGATCCGCCGGTGGGCCTCGGGGGTGAAGTGCAGCCTGTCGTCGCTCCAGGCGCGACGGTCGTGCAGCGGGTCCATCGCCCACATGTCGACCATCTTCGCGCCGTGGCGGGCGGCGATCGCCCACAGATGCGCGTTGTAGATGCCGACCTTGCCGCGCAGGACGTGCATCACGGACAGGTACTTGGTGTCCGGCCCGTTGAACATGAGCACCGGGATCCCGGCCTCGCGCAGCTTGGCGACCCCCTCCTCCAGCCGCGCGGCGACGGCGTCCACGTCCGCGCCGGGCACGATGATGTCGTTGCCGCCCGCGCACAGGGTGACCAGGTCGGGTTTCACCTCGAGGGCGATCGGGAGCTGTTCTTCGAGGATCTCGTCGAGCATCTTCCCGCGGAGGGCGAGGTTCGCGTACTGGAAGTCGGGCCTGCCTTCGGCCAGGATCTCCGCGAGCCTGTCCGCCCAGCCCCGGAAGGTGCCGTCGGGCAGGTCATCGTTGAGTCCCTCGGTGAAGCTGTCACCGATCGCCACGTAGCTGTCGAATCCGTACACGTTAGGTCCCCTTCCGTCCGTGTGCCCCCGGTTGGTACTTGTACACCACAACTAACAGCTGAGAGCGCCCCTGCAATCCCACCTGACCGAAACCCATGGTTCAGCCCGTTGACACAGTCTCTTATTTTGTCGGACGTCCATGCATCTCCATTACTGGGATGTACACTCCTGGGCTGCCGAGATTCACCTCAAGCAGGCGTAAAACGGACAGGTGATGTGGCGAACATCTCCCCACCTGGGTGTTCGGCCTCCGCGATCCGGCAGGCTGTAAGGGTGACCTCACGACCCCCGCGCGAGTCGCTGGCCCAGATCCTCGGCGGGCGGCGTGGCGCCCTCGACGCGAGCATCCCGCCGGCGGCCTTCGTCGTCGGCTGGCTGATCGCCGCCCAGTCGATCGCCTGGGGCGCCGGGGCGGCCATCGGCGTCGCCGTCCTGCTCGGTGCCTACCGGGTCGCGCGCGGTGACAAGGCGCGCGCGGTGGTGGTGAGTCTCGCCGCGGTGATCGCCGCCGCGCTGATCGCCCTGCACACCGGCCGCGCCGAAGATTTCTTCCTCATCCAGCTGCTGTCCAATGTGGCCAGCGCGCTGCTGTGGGCGGCCAGCATCGTGATCCGGTGGCCGCTGCTCGGTGTCGTGGTCGGGCTCGTCCTCGGGCAGAAGACCCGCTGGCGCCGTGATCCCGCGCTGCTGCGCGCGTATTCGCGGGCGAGCTGGGTGTGGGTCTTCCTGCAGTACGCGCTGCGAGTGACCGTGTACGGCTCGTTGTGGTGGAGCGGGCAGGTGGTCGCGCTCGGCATCGCGCGGACGGTGCTGTCCTGGCCGTTGGTCGCGGTGACGGTCGCGGTGAGCGGCTGGGTGCTGTACCGCACGCTGCCGCCGGAACATCCCGGTCTGCGGGTCGTGGAAGACGAGGCCGTGGAAAGCGGCGGCGACGCGGACGCGGCGGGCAAGAACCCCTCCGGATCCGGGGCGGACGGCCTGCCCAGGACATAAGGCGGCCCCCGGCGAGGGGGGAGGGTCCGGGGGCCGGGTCCTACGGTACCCGGAGTACGGGCCCGGAGTCGATGTTTTGGTCTTTTAGGCCTCGCTTTTGGTGTTTTTCACGGGCGGACCGGCCGCGCGGCCCCTTCCCCGAACGCGTCGACGGCGGCGAGCCAGGCGGCGCCCAGTACGCCGTCGGTGCTGGTCAGCACCTCGATCCCGGTCAGTCCGGCGCGGACCTTCGCCCCCACCGGTCCCGCCGCGGACAGCACACTCCCCACGAGGACGACCGGCGTGTTCTCGCCGGGTTCACGCGCCGCCATGACGTTGGTCACCAGAAGCCGGGCCGCCTCGGTGGTGATCCGGCTCGCCGCCGCGTCGCCCGCGCGGTCGGCCTCGCTGACGAACGGGGCGAACCTGGCGAGCCGGATGGGCGCCTCGGAGTTGACGCTCGTGATGAGCGCGCGCCACGCCGCCGTCCTGGCTCCGGGATCCCCGGCGTCCACTGCGGACGGTCCGAGCGCCTCGGTCAGAACGGCGGTCGCGAGCGGGCCGAGCCGCTCGCTCCGGCCCAGAGCATCCAATGTGGAGCGAACGGCTTCACGGCCGAGCCAGAACGCCGAACCTTCGTCACCGAGCAACCAGCCGTAGCCGCCGACGGTGGTGACCATCCGCCTGCCGCGGATCCGCCCGGCGATCGATCCGGTGCCCGCCACGAGCACCGAGCCGTCCGGCGCGGACGTGGCCGACGCGTAGGCGACCTCGGAGTCGGGGACCGTCCGCACTGGACTGATCCCCAGTTCCCGCCAAGTGGCCGCGAAGATCTCCGCGACCGACGGATCGCTCAGCTTGCTGACCCCGGCCATGCCGACGACACACGCCGCCGTCGCGGCCGGGTCCAGTCCGCCGAGCGCGCCGGTGATCGCCTGCGCGATCCGGGCCGCGGCCTCCCGCGGCGGATGGGAGTTGGGATTCGCCCCGCCCGCCCCTCCGGTACCGAGGACGGCGCCGGAGGCGTCGACGGCGATCGCTCGCGTCGACGTGCCTCCGGCGTCCACTCCGATGGCATGCGTCACCGGGTCTTGGTCACCTTCAGCAGCCCGCGGGGGCTGTCGGGGTCACCGCCGCGGGCCAGCGAAAGACCGAGCGCGATCCGCTGGATGGGCAGGATCTCCAGGATCGGGGCGACCTCTTCGGCCGAAGGGGCGACACCGATCCGCAGCGCCGCGGGGACGTCGGCCGAAGCCGACCCGACCGCGAGCACGTCCGCGCCGCGTTTGCCGACGGCTTCGAGGACCTCCTGCATCGCGCCCACACCGTGTCCCTGGCTCGTCACCGCGAGCACCGCGGTCTCGCCGTCGACCGCGGCGACGGGGCCGTGCAACAGATCCGCGCCGCTGTACGCGCGTGCCGCGAGGTAGCTGGTTTCCGCCAGCTTCAAGGAACCTTCCAGCGCCGTGGCGTAGGAGTAGCCGCGGCCGGTGGTGAGCACCCGGTCGACGAAGCGGTAGCGGTCCACCGCGCGCCGCACGCCTTCTTCGGAGCCGTCGAGGGTCTGCTGTGCGAGCTCGCCCAGTTTCTCCGCGTCCTCGCCCTTGCCGCCGCGGACCGCGTCGATCAGAAGGTAAAGCGAAAGCAAGGTGGCCGAGTACGTCTTCGTGGCGGCCACCGCTTTTTCCAGTCCCGCGCCGATGTCGACACCGAGTTCGGCGGCGGCGCGGAGGGGGGATTCCGGGGTGTTGGTGACCGAGACGGTGAGCGCTCCCTGGCGACGCGCGGTTTCGGTGACCTCGATGAGATCCGGGGATCCCCCGCTTTGGCTTACTGTGATGAAGAGAACGTCCCGCAGATCGGGACGGGCGCCGTACAAAGTCGCGGTCGAGGGCGAGACGAGACCGCAGGGGAGACCGAGGAGTACTTCGATCAGGTACTTCGCATACAGGGCGGCGTGGTCACTGGAGCCGCGCGCGGCGAGCAGTGCGAACCTGGGCGGGCGCTTGGAGATGGCTTCGGCCACCTCGGCGATTTCGGCCTGTCGCTCCACGATTCCTGCCAGAATGGCGGGTTGCTGGGAGATCTCCGCGGCCATGTGCTCGCCGGGGCGCTGTTCGGTCATCTCGTTCCCTTCGACCGGGACGTGTTTCGTCCCCCGAGTAGGTCTAGACCAATGCTAGCCCGAATGGACGTTTGTGGTGAAGGGTACGTTTCTCAGCGGGGCAGGTGCGCGTTTGAGTGGGAAGGCTTAGGGAGTCGGTCATGCTGGAGACAACCACCGCGGGTGAGGCGGGCACTACGGCAGGGATGCGCGGGCAGCGCGAACCCAAGTACTGGGCGCTGAAACAGCACCTGCTCGATCTGCTCGACGCGTTGCCGCCGGGCTCGCCGATTCCGACGGAACGGGCACTGGCGGGGGAGTTCACCGTTTCCCGCACCACGGTCCGGCAGGCACTCGCCGACCTGACCGCCGAGGGCAGGCTCCACCGCGTACAGGGCAAGGGCACCTTCGCGGCCGAGCCGAAACTCGCACAGCGCCTGCAGTTGTCGTCCTACACCGAGGACATGCAAAAGCAGGGCCTCAAGCCGTCGTCGAAGCTGCTGGAGATCGACGAACTGCCGGTCGAAGCCGATCTGGCGAAACTGCTCGGAATCCGCGTCGGCGCGAAGATCCTTCGCCTTCGCCGTCTCCGGCTGGCGGATTCGCAGCCGATGGCACTGGAGACCACACATCTCCCGCTCGGCCGTTTCCGCGGTTTGCGCAAACACGTTTCCGCAGGTGGCTCGCTGTACGCCGTGCTGAGGGAGCACTACGGCGTGGAGCTGGAAAGGGCCGAGGAAACGATCGAGACAGCGCTTGCCGGACCGCACGAGGCGGAGATGCTCGGCGCCGACGTCGGCATGCCGATGTTGCTCCTTTCGAGGCATTCCTTCGCCACCGACGGAAAACCGGTCGAGTTCGCGCGGGCGATCTACCGCGGTGATCGTTACAAGTTCGTCACTACGCTGCTTCCCTGAGGCGCGCTGACGGAAACATTTCGCAGGGCGCTGGACCGAAGTGAACTCGCGGTGATCTTGTAGGGCGCCCTACAAAATGTTTCCGTGGCCTTCGGCCGAAAGAGGGCGCGCCTGTGCGGACTCCCCGCCGGCGCTGGCGCGCCTCCGGGGAGTCGGTCCGCCGGTCACCGGCCTCGGTCACGTCGTGGGTATCTGGTTAGACGTGAATTCTCTGACGGGTCAGGTAAATTGGGGTTCTGGTGGCTTGTGGGTGGGGGGCGTGATTCAGTCGTCCTATGACTGACACGGCTGCGGGGATTCGGTGGGGGACGCCGGTGGCGCGCGGCGTACTCGCCACGACCATCGTGGGCTCGGGTATGGCGATGCTCGACGGGACGATCATCAACGTCGCGTTGCCGCGGATCGGCGAAGAACTCAAGGCGTCGGTCGCGGGTCTTCAGTGGATCCTCGACGGTTATCTGCTCGCGCTCGCCGCGCTGATCCTCGTCGCCGGTTCGCTCGGCGACCGCTACGGGCGCCGCCGGATGTTCATCGTCGGCGTCGTCTGGTTCGGGATCGCGTCCGGACTGTGCGCCGCCGCGACGACGACCGAGACGCTCGTCGCGACGCGGATCCTCCAGGGGATCGGGGGAGCTTTGCTCACGCCCGGCTCACTCGCGATCCTCCAAGCCTCCTTCGCCCACGACGACCGTGCTCGTGCCATCGGCGCGTGGTCCGGGCTCGGCGGGATCGCGGCGGCCGTCGGCCCGCTGCTGGGCGGCGTGCTCGTGCAGGTCTGGTCGTGGCGGCTGGCGTTCCTGATCAACCTGCCGCTGGCCGCCGTCTGCGTCCTGCTCGCCCGGCGCTACGTCCCCGAGTCCCGCGACGAGGAGGCGACCGGGCATCCGGACTTCACCGCGGCCGCCGTCGGCGCGATCGGACTGGCCGGGCTGACCGGCGCGCTGGTCGAAGCACCCGGACGCGGCCTCGGCGACGTCGTCGTCCTGGTCGCCATCGTGCTCGGCGTCGCGGGGCTGACGGCGTTCCTGGTGATCCAGCACCGGTCGGCCGACCCGCTGGTCCCGCCGAAGCTGTTCCGCGACCGGACGTTCAGCCTCGCCAACGCCCTGACCTTCGTCGTCTACGCGGCCCTCGGCGGCGTGATGATGTTGATGGTCATGCAGCTGCAGGTGTCACTGGGCTATTCACCGACCGCGGCCGGGCTCGCCGGCCTGCCGATCACCGTCATCATGCTGCTGTTCTCCGGCCGGTCGGGCGCGCTGGCGCAGCGGATCGGGCCGCGTGCGCAACTGGTGATCGGCCCGATCCTGGTCGGTGTCGGCATGCTCCTGCTGATGCGTGTCGGACCGGGGTCGACGTATCTGGGCTCGGTCCTGCCCGCCGTCGTCGTGTTCGGCGCGGGGCTGGCGACGGTCGTCGCGCCGGTGACCGCGACGGTGCTGGCCGCCGCGCCGGACCGGTACGCGGGCGTGGCCTCGGGGGTCAACAACGCCATCGCGCGGTCCGGCGGACTGCTCGCGATCGCCGTGCTCCCCGCCGTCGCCGGGCTGTCCGGCGCCGCCTACACCGATCCGGTGGCGTTGACCGCGGGCTGGCGGACGGCGTTGCTGGTGTGCGCGGCGCTGGCGATCGGGGGCGGGCTGATCGCGCTCGGCATCCACAACGGCGTCCTCGGGGCGCCTTCGGAGGAAGCGGCCGACGACGAGTCCCCGCATCCCGGCGAGTGCCTTCACTGCGGTGTCGACTCGCCGCCGACGCACGTCCGCCCCGCCGGCCACGCACCTTAACCGTGGGCTCGTGAGTGGTAATGACGGTTAGAACCGTCATTACCACTCACGAGAGGATCTCGGCCAGCGTCGCCGGGTCCAGGTTGCCGCCCGAGACGACCGAAACGGTCTTGCCCTCCGGCAGCGCGTCGCGGTGGAAGAGGTAAGCGGCGGTCGCGGTGGCGCCGCTCGGCTCGGCGACCAGGCGGGCGCGGTGCGCCAGCGTCCGGACGGTCTGCCGGATCTCCTCCTCCGAAACGGTGATGACGTCGTCGAGCACCGCCTGGAGGTGGGCGAAGGTCAGATCCGACGGCTGGGCGCGCAGGCCGTCGGCGATGGTCCTCGCCCGCAGGTCCATCGGCCATTCGATCCGCCTGCCCGCCCGCAGGCCCTCGGCGGTGTCGGCGGCGAGTTCCGGCTCGACGCCGATGACCTTCGCTCCGGGCAGCAGCGCCTTGATCGCCGTGCCGACGCCCGAGGCCAGCCCGCCGCCGCTGAGCGGGACGAGTACGACGTCGGCGTCCGGCAGGTCCTCGGCGATCTCCAGGCCGACGGTGCCCTGCCCGGCGATGACGTCGCGGTGGTCGAACGGCGGGATCATGGTGAGTCCCCGTTCTTCGGCGACGGCGAGCGCGGAGTACTCCTGCGCGTCGATCGGGACCTCGATGACTTCGGCGCCGAGCGCCTTGGTGGCTTCGATCTTGGCGCGGGGCGCGACGTTCGGAATGAGGATCACCGCGTGGATCCCGAACCGCTTCGCCGAGTAGGCGACCGCTTGCGCGTGGTTGCCACTGGAGAAGGCGACGACGCCGCGTGCGCGCTGATCTTCGTTCAGCGCGGCGATGGCATTGTACGCGCCGCGAACCTTGAAAGCGCCGATCTCCTGCAGGCTTTCCGGTTTGAGCCACAACGGCGCCCACGGCTGCGCCAGCAACGGTGTGCGCACCGCGACGCCCTTGATCCGGCTCGCCGCGTCGCGGATTTCCTCGATTGAGACCAGTTCCATTGCCTGATTATGTCAAGGAATTGTGAACTGTAGATAGTCCTTTTTGGACAGACGGCGTGGCGCTCCTCACGTGCGGACAACGAAGGGAGCATCCCATGCGCCTTATTCGTTAGGACCTGGTGAGGATCGACTAGCTGCAGAACGGGATCATGACCAAGGAGACTTCCGAGAAAGACACCGAAAAGACCGAAAAGCAGGGGCGGATCGTCCAGGTGCTGGCGGCCGCGATGGCCGCGATCACCGCCGCCCTGCTGGGCTCCACACTCGGCGTCGCGGGAACGGTGGCGGGCGCGGGGCTGGCGAGTGTCATCACGACGCTCGGCGGCGAGTTGTACCTGCGTTCACTGCAGCGGACGCGCGACGCCGCGCTGAAGGCGCGGATGGTGCTGACCGTGCCGGGACGGCGCCGGGCGCTCGACCCCGGAGAACAGGAGACCGTCCGGCTGACGCCGTCCGAGGGCGAGGAAGAGCCGTCCGGGCGGAAGTTCAAGCCGCGCTGGGCGGTGATCGCCGGGGTCAGCGTCGCGGCCTTCGCCGTGGCGCTCGTCGCGATCACCGGTTTCGAGGGCGCGACGGGGAAGAGCTTCGGCGGCGGCACCGGGACGACCATAGGGAAGATCATCGGCGGCGGCCAGGCCCAGGAACAGCCGCGGGAGAAGCACGACGCTCCGCCGTCGACGTCGCCTTCGGAGACCCGGGACAACCAGCCCGAGACGCCTCCGACGACCACGCCGAGCACCCCGGCGACGCCCTCGACGCCGCCGTCGACCACTCCGTCGACGCCGCCCCCGACGACGCCGTCGACCACTCAGGCGCCGCCGACGTCCGCCGCGCCGCCTTCGGCCCCCGCCTCGCGCGTCCCGGCCCCCTGACGCGTCGCGTTTAGCCCGCTAAACGCGCTAGGCCCGCGCCGCCCGCGTCGCGTTTAGCCCGCTAAACGCGACGCGCGGGGGTCAGGGGAGGGCGGAGCGCAGGATGCGAGCGGCCGCTTCGGGGTCTTCGGCCTCGGTGATCGCCCGGACGACGACGATGCGCGAAGCCCCCGCGTCCAGCACCTCGGGCAGGCGTTCGGCGTCGATCCCGCCGATCGCGAACCACGGCCGTGACGTCCCGAAGCCCGCCGTCTCGCGCACCAGTTCCAGCCCGGGAGCGGCCCGGCCCGGCTTCGTCGGCGTCGGCCAGCACGGGCCGGTGCAGAAGTAGTCCACGCCGGGCTCCTCGGCCGCGGCCTTGGCCTGGTCGGCCGAATGGGTGGACCGGCCGATCACGACCTCGTCGCCGAGCACACGGCGCGCCAGCGACACCGGGATGTCGTCCTGGCCGAGGTGCAGCACGTGCGCGCCGACGGCGAGCGCGACGTCCGCGCGGTCGTTCACCGCGAGCAGCTTGCCGTGCTTCTCGCACGCTTCCGCGAGCACCTCCAGCGCCGCGATCTCCTGTTTCGCCTCGATCGGGACGCCACCGGTCTTGTCCCTCAGCTGGATGATGTCGACGCCACCGGCCAGCGCCGCGTCGGCGAATTCGGCCAGATCGCCCCGGCCGGACCGGGCGTCGGTGCAGAGATACAGGCGGGCATCCGCGAGACGGGCGCGGATCTGCGACAGGGTGGGCATGGCGGCGACGGTACCCGCGCGCTACGGTGGGGTGGTCCGCACGGGAGCCCGAGGACGGGCTGAGAGGGAGCCGAAACCGCTCCGACCGTGGAACCTGATCCGGGTCATGCCGGCGCAGGGAGCGTGATTCACATGGCAGAACTTTCGGTTGTCGGCGGCGGGGTCATCGGCCTGTCGGTCGCTTGGCGCGCCGCCGCGCGCGGTCACCGCGTCACCGTGCACGACCCCGATCCGGGGCGCGGCGCGTCGTGGCTCGCGGGCGGCATGCTGGCCCCCGTCACCGAGGCTTGGCCCGGCGAAGAGGACGTCCTCACCCTCGGCGAGGCGTCGCTGCGGCGGTGGCCGGATTTCGCCCGTGACCTGGCCGGAGAGGGCATCGATCCGGGTCTTTCGCCGCACGGCACGCTGGTCGTCGCGCTGGACAGCGCCGACGCGGGCAATCTCGAAATGCTCGCCGCGTACCTCACCGAACTCGGCCGCGAGGTCGAGCAGCTGACCGGTCGCGAAGCCCGCCGGGCCGAGCCGGGACTCGCCGCGTCCGTCCGAAGTGGACTGCTGGTGCCCGGCGATCTGGCCGTGGACAACCGAAAGCTGCTGCACGCGCTCAAACACGCCTGCGGCAGGCACGGTGTCGAGTTCCGCCGAGACACGGTCACGGATCTCGAAACCCTCGAAGGCGACGTCGTCCTAGCCGCCGGCGCCTGGACCGGCCGCCTCCATCCCGCGCTGGCCGACGCCGTCCGCCCGCTGAAGGGCGAGATCCTCCGCCTGCGACCGCGCCGGGGCTGCCTGCCGCCCCCGGCCAGGACCGTCCGCGCGATGGTCGAGGGCCGCCCGATCTATCTCGTCCCGCGGGACGACGGTGGCCTCGTGCTCGGCGCGACCCAGTACGAGGCCGGTTTCGACGAGACCGTCACCGCCCGCGGAGTCCGTGAGCTGCTCGAAGGCGCGGAGCGCGTCTTCCCGGGCATCGCCGAGTACGAACTCGTCGAGACCGCCGCCGGGCTCCGCGCGGCGAGTGTCGACACGATGCCTTTCATCGGTGAGCTGGGCGAAGGCGTCTTCGCCGCGACGGGGCACCATCGCAACGGCCTCCTGATGGCCCCGGTCACCGCGGACGCCGCGGTCGCCTGGCTGGACGGACGGCCGTTGCCGGACGAGGTCGCGGCGGCCACGCCGTCGCGGCGAAGCGAGGAGCGGGTGTGATGGAGATCCAGGTCAACGGCCAATGGCGCGAGTTCCCCGACGGGACCACCGTCGAGGGTGTGCTCGAGGCGCTGGGGACCGCGACCCAGGGGGTCGCCGTCGCCGTGGACGGCGTGGTCGTCCGGCGCGGCGAATGGCCGGAAGCGGTGGTGCGCAAGGGCGCCAGCGTCGACATCCTCACCGCTGTGCAAGGAGGCTGACATGGACGGAGACCACCTCGTCATCGGCGAGCACAAACTCTCGTCGCGGCTGATCATCGGCACGGGCGGCGCGGCGAACCTCGCCGTGGTGGAACGCGCGCTGGTGGCGTCCGGTACGGAACTGACCACCGTGGCGATGCGCAAGGCCGACGCCGAAGGCGGCTCCGGTGTGCTCGAACTGCTCCGGCGGCTCGGCATCCGGCTGCTGCCCAACACCGCCGGCTGCCGGACGGCCGCCGAAGCCGTCCTCACCGCCCAGCTGGCGCGCGAGGCGCTCGACACCGACCTCATCAAGCTGGAGGTCCACGCCGACGATCGCACGCTGCTGCCGGACCCGTTCGAGACCCTCGAAGCGGCCGAGCGGCTCGTGGCCGACGGCTTCACCGTGCTCGCCTACACCAACGACGACCCGGTGCTGGCGCTGCGGCTGGAGGAGGCGGGCTGCGCGGCCGTGATGCCGCTCGGCGCCCCGATCGGCACCGGCCTCGGCATCCGGAACCCGCACAACATCGAGTTGATCGTGTCGCGCGCGGGAGTGCCGGTGATCCTCGACGCCGGGATCGGCACGGCGTCCGACGCGACACTGGCGATGGAACTCGGCTGCGACGCCGTCCTGCTCTCCACCGCCGTGACCAGGGCCGCGGATCCGGAACGGATGGCTTCGGCGATGCGCGCCGCCGTCACCGCCGGGCGGCTGGCCGCCGGTGCGGGCCGGATCCCGCGGCGGTTCTGGGCGCACGCCTCGAGCCCACCTCGATAACCCTTTTGTACGGTTCACGGCCTTGACGGCGAGCAGGCGCGGGAAGCCCGTATGGTTGACGGCACTTTCCGGAGGCGCACTCGCCGCCGTGTACCCAGAGGAGCCAGTGGTGACCACGTCAGCGGTCCAGGACGTTTCGGGCAGGTTGTTCCTGGCGGTGGGCCGGTTGTCCCGGTCACTGCGCCAGGCGGGCGTGCCCGGACCCGGCCACGGCGCGATCTCGGCGCTCGCCACGCTGGTGAACTACGGCCAGCTCCGCCTGGGGGATCTCGCGGCGAAGGAAGGCGTCGCCGCGGCCACCATGTCGAGGATCGTCGCTTCGCTGGTCGAAGCGGGCTACGTCAGCCGTGAGTCGGACCCGATCGACAGGCGGGCCTGGCTCGCGGAAGCCACCGAAGAGGGCGAGAGGCTGGTTTCCGGCGTCCGTTCGACGCGCGTGAACGAACTGGGCAAACGCCTGGAGCGGCTGACCCCGGAACATCAGGCGGCGCTGGCGGCGGCTCTTCCGGCACTTGAAGCGCTCATCGCGGACGAAGACCGCTAGGCGTTCTGGCGTAGCTCGGCGACTTCGGAGCGAAGAGCCCGAAGCTCGTCGAGGATCTCCTTGTTCGCCAGAGCCTGGGTCTCGGCCTGCTTCGCCTCCTCCTCACGGATGTCCTGGCGAAGCTCGTCTTCCATCCCGCTGACCACGACGGCGATGAAGAGGTTCAGCACCGCGAAGCTGGACACGAGGATGTAGACCACGAAGAACACCCAGGCCATGGGTGCTTCCTTCATGATCTCCTTGGCGATGTCCGGCCAAGCCTCGCCGGTCATCACCTGGAACAGCGTGAACAGCGACGTGCCGAGGTCGCCGAAGTTCTCCGGCGAGATCGCGCCGAACAGCTTCGTCGCCATCACGCCCGCGACGAAGATGATCAGTGCGAGCAGCGCGGCGATCGAAGCCATGCCGGGGATCGACGCGAGCAGGCCGGTGACGACCTTCCGCATCGACGGCACGACCGAGATCAGCCGCAGCACCCGCAGGACCCGCAACGCCCGCAGCACCGCGAACGGGCCGGTCGTGGGGACCACCGCGATGCCGACGACGAGCAGGTCGAAGACGTTCCACGGGTCGCGGAAGAACTTCCCGCGGTAGGCGTAGAACTTCGCGCTCAGTTCGAGGACGAAGATCCCGAGCGCGACGTAGTCGACCGTATGCAGGAGCCGCCCGTGCTCGGCCACCATCCTGGGCGAGGTCTCCAGGCCGAGGGTGACGGCGTTGAAGACGATCACCGCGATGATGAAGTTCTGGAAGCGGCGGTCTTCGACGACCTTGGCCACCGTTTCACGTCCCGTCACGGCGCAGATCGTAACCGGCCGTGCGCTCAGTGCTCCGGCGCAAGCCGCCAGAACGCCGAAACCGGACCGACCTTCGCGCCCATGGGGTAGGCGTTTTCGACCGCGTGTGAGACGAACCACTTGCCGTAGCGGGCTGCCTCCACGACGGACATCCCCTTCGCGAGACCGGCGGTCAGCGCCGAGGCCATGGTGTCCCCGGCGCCGTGCGTGTGCTGGGTGGCGAACCGCTCGCCGGGCAGTTCGACGAACGTGGAGCCGTCGAAGAGGACGTCGACGCATTCCGGGTCGGCGACCAGGTGGCCGCTCTTCACGAGCACGTACTGCGGGCCGAGCCGGTGCAGGACGACGGCCGCCTGGTGCATCTGCTCGCGGGTGGTCACGGTCATCCCGGTCAGCAGGCGGACCTCGTCGAGGTTCGGGGTGAGGACGGTCGCGCGCGGCAGGAGTTCGTCCCGCAGCGCCACCAGACCGGCGTCGTCGAACAGCGGATGGCCGTGCATCGACGCCGCGACCGGGTCGACCACGAACGGCACCTTCCGGTCGCGGCCGATCTCGGCCTTGTCGCACGCGGCGGCGACGGCGTGGATGATCTCGGCCGAGGCGAGCATCCCGGTCTTGGCCGCGTTGACGCCCATGTCGGCCGCGACGGCCTCGATCTGCCCGGCGACGATATGCGGCGGGATGTCCGTGCGGTCGTGGACGCCCAGGGTGTTCTGGACGGTCACCGCGGTGACCGCGACCAGGCCGTGCACACCGCAGGTGAGGAAGGTGCGCAGGTCGGCCTGCAGACCGGCGGCGCCACCGGAGTCGGAGCCTGCGATGGTCAGCGCCGACGGTGGGCTCGACGGACTCGGGTTTTCGGTCATGGGGTCATTTTCCCGACTGGTCGTTTTGGTTCAACAGGGGTTCGGCCGCAGTCCACCACGGTGCCACAGTCCTGCAGTGGTGTCGGCTGAAGTCCGCCGCGACGGCACATGGACTTCATCGGGAAGTCAGGTCGGGGCACTAACTTGACGAGCAATTGGTTCGAACAAGTTATCTGGAGGCTTCGTGCGCAGAACGCTTTCCCTCCTGTCGGCCCTGGTGGCCGTCGCCGGGCTGACCACCGGCGTCGCCACCGCGGTGACCAAGACGCCGAAAGTGCTGGTCATCGGCCTGGACGGCGCCCGGTTCGACAAACTGATGGCCGCCGACACCCCGAACGTCCACGCGCTGGCGAAACGCGGCTATGCCTCGCGCAGCTCCTTGTACGGCAGCGGCATGGCGCCGACGGTCAGCGGTCCAGGCTGGTCCACGATCCTCACCGGCGTCTGGCCGGACAAGCACAAGGTGAAGGACAACTCCTTCACCGGCAACGACCTCGCCTCGCATCCGAGCTGGCTGGCGCGCGCCGAAACCGCGAACCCGGCGCTCGACACCTACGCCGCCGTCGACTGGACGCCGATCGGCGACAAGATCCTGCGGACAGGCCAGGATCGCAAATTCGTCCAGAACGGCGAAAGCGCCGGCTACGAGAAGACCGATGAGCAGGTCGCCGTCGACGCGGAGAAGCACCTCCGGCAGGACAAGGCCGACGCCTCGTTCGTCTACTTCGGACAGACGGACATCGCCGGCCACGAGCACGGCGCGGATTCCTCGCAGTACGAAGCGACTCTCCGCACCGACGACGCCCTGATCGGCAGGCTACTCGCCGCCGTCGACGCTCGCGCGGACCGCGCGAACGAGGACTGGCTGATCATGATCTCCACCGATCACGGCCACACGGCGTCGGGCGGCCATGGCGGTGACAGCCCCGAGGAACGGATGACGTTCGTGATCGCCGCCGGCGGCACGGTCCCGGCCGGAACCCCCGCCGTGGCGCCGAAGATCGTCGACATCGCGCCGACGGTGCTGCGGCACCTCGGCGTGGCGGCTCCGGCGGTCTACGACGGCTACGCGCTCGGCGCCGCGCCCTCGGACGTCTTCGACGCGGCGGTCTTGAAGCCCCGGCAGGACGAGACCGGTGTCCCGGCCGATGTCCTCGGCTGGACGCATGACGCGCCGGGCGGCTGGAGCGTGCGCAACGCTTCCGGGATGCCCGCCGGGGTGACGGAGTGGCAGGGCTGGTCGTTCACCACCGACGACTTCTGGACCCGTACCGCACCAGGCCAGCAGCGCGAGGCGAACGCGCGGGCGCGTGGCGTGTTCGCGGTCGCGGATGCGGACGAGTGGGACGACAAGGGGTCGCCTGCTTCGCGCGGCACCTTCGACTCTTCCCTGGTCTCACCGGCTTTGGAGGTCGGCGGAAAGTCTACTGTGGACGTCTCGTTCGTCTCGCACTACCGGCAGGACGGGACGCAGCGGGGCGCGCTGACGGCGTCGTTCGACGGTGGTCCCGAACAGAGTGTGCTGGCCTACGGGCCGGAATCCGGTACGGCGAACAAGGGCGGCGACGTGCTTTCGGTGCCGACGTCGGCTTCGGTCAAGGTGCCCGCGGGGGCCCGTTCGGTGAAGCTGACCTGGCGTCTCTATGCAGCTGGGAACAACTGGTACTGGGCGGTGGACGCTCCTCGCCTCAGCGCGCGGTAACCAATGCCATGAAAGGACCTTTCCTTGCAAAATTTGCGAGGAAAGGTCCTTTCCTAGCGCGCGTCAGGCGTCGGCGAGCCGCCAGAAGGGCGAGACCGGGCCCACCCCGGCGCCCAGCGGGTACGACTCCGCCACGCACCGCTCGATGAACCGCTTCCCCTCGGCGACGGCGGCCGGCACATCGGCCCTCTTCGCCAGCGAAGCCGTGATCGCCGAGGCCATCGTGTCCCCGCCGCCGTGCGTGTTGCGGGTATCGAACCGCGGCCCGCTCAGCTCGACCCAGGATTCGCCGTCGGACAGGAGGTCCACGCAGTCCTGAGCCTCGTCGAGATGCCCGCCCTTGACCAGCACCCACTCGGAACCGAACTCCAGCAACGCTTCCGCCGCCTCCCGCTGGGTCGACGGCCCGGTCACGCGCACCCCGGTCAGCAGCCGTACCTCGTCGAGGTTCGGCGTGATCAGCGTGGCACGCGGGAAAAGCTCGGTGCGGATCGCCTCCAGCGCCTCCTCGCGCAGCAGCGCGTGACCGGTCATCGACGCGGCGACCGGGTCGACGACGAACGGCGTCGCGGTGTTCCGTCCGATGTGGACTTCGTCGAGCGTCTTCGCGACGGCGTTGATGATCTCGGCTGTCGCGAGCATCCCGGTCTTCGCCGCGTCGACGCCCATGTCCGTGGCGACGGCCTTGATCTGGCCGGTGACGACGTCGACCGGGACCTCGCTGAAGCCCTGTACGCCCAGCGAGTTCTGCACGGTGACCGCGGTGAGCGCGACCAGTCCGTGCACACCGTTGGCGAAGAACGTGCGCAGATCGGCCTGGATGCCCGCACCACCACCGGAATCCGATCCGGCGATGGTGAGGGCGGTCCGGGGAGTGGACGTCACTGATTGACCACCGGCAGGTAGACCTTGTTGCCCTGCTCGGCGAACTCGGCCGACTTCTCCGACATACCGGCTTCGATCGCCTCCACAGTGGACAGTCCGTGTTCCTCGGCGTACTTGCGGACGTCCTGGGTGATGCGCATCGAGCAGAACTTCGGCCCGCACATCGAGCAGAAGTGCGCCGTCTTCGCCGGTTCCGCGGGCAGGGTCTCGTCGTGGAACGAGCGCGCGGTGTCCGGGTCCAGCGACAGGTTGAACTGGTCGTTCCAGCGGAATTCGAAACGGGCCTTGGAAAGTTCGTCGTCCCACTCCTGGGCGTACTGGTGCCCCTTGGCCAGGTCGGCGGCGTGCGCGGCGATCTTGTAGGTGATGACGCCGGTCTTGACGTCGTCACGGTTCGGCAGGCCGAGGTGTTCCTTCGGCGTGACATAGCAGAGCATCGCCGTGCCGTACCAGCCGATCTGCGCCGCGCCGATGGCCGAGGTGATGTGGTCGTACCCCGGCGCGATGTCGGTGGTGAGCGGGCCGAGGGTGTAGAACGGCGCCTCGCCGGTCAGCTTCTCCTCGAGTTCGACGTTCTCCTTGATCTTGTGCATCGGCACGTGGCCGGGGCCCTCGATCATCACCTGGACGTCGTGCTCGCGGGCGATGTGCGTGAGCTCGCCCAGCGTCTCCAGTTCGGCGAACTGCGCGCGGTCGTTCGCGTCGGCGATCGAGCCGGGGCGCAGGCCGTCACCGAGGGAGAAGGTGACGTCGTATTCGCGCAGGATCTCGCACAGTTCGGCGAAATTGGTGTACAGGAAGGATTCCTTGTGGTGCGCGAGACACCACGCCGCCATGATCGAGCCGCCGCGCGAGACGATGCCGGTGACCCGGCGCGCGGTCAGCGGGATGTAGCGCAGCAGGACACCCGCGTGCACGGTGACGTAGTCGACACCCTGCTCGCACTGCTCGATGATGGTGTCGCGGTAGACCTCCCACGACAGCTTTTCCGGTTCGCCATCGACCTTTTCCAGCGCCTGGTAGATCGGCACGGTGCCGACCGGGACCGGCGAGTTGCGGATGATCCACTCGCGGGTCTCGTGGATCCGCTTGCCGGTGGAGAGGTCCATGATCGTGTCGGCGCCCCAGCGGGTGGCCCACACCATCTTGTCGACCTCTTCCTCCACAGAGGACCAGACGGCCGAGTTCCCCATGTTGGCGTTGATCTTCACCAGGAAGTTCTTGCCGATGATCATCGGCTCGCTCTCCGGGTGCCTGCGGTTGGCCGGGATCACCGCGCGGCCGCGGGCGACCTCGTCCCGCACGAATTCCGGCGAGCAGCGCTCGCGGGCCGCGATGTACTCCATCTCGCGGGTGATGACGCCCTGTTTCGCCCAGCCGAGCTGGGTGTTGTGCTCGCGTCCGTCGGACCAGCCAGCCCGCAGCCGGTGCAGTCCACTGTGGACGTCGATCTCCGCTTCCGTGTCGGTGTACGGACCGGAGGTGTCGTAAACATCGAAATGCTCGCCGTTCGAAAGGTCGATCCGCCTGGCGGGGACCCGGAGACCGGATTCCGTCTGGTGGTAGACCTTGCGGGAACCGGTGATCGGCCCGGTGGTCACGGTCGGCGTGATGTTCCGGGCATTCTCAAGCGTCGTCAACGACGTTCACTCCCTACGCCGGCATTACCCGGTCAGGTTCATGCGGTCGGCGGCGCCGGGTCTTCCAGAAAAAAGACTCCAGCCGCCCTCTCAGCCCGCCATGGCGCGAGCTCCCGCGGTTGTTTGGTTGTGCCCCGACCATGCCACGCCGGGCCTCGGACAATCAACCCTCCAGGGCGACGGTCACTGGAGAAGCCGACCAGAACACCGCCGGAGGTGCGCTCCAGCCATCGCTTGACGCGATCGCCGCGCAGCCACTCGCCCAGCCGGGTGACCAGCAGGGCGAGGGTCGAGAACCAGACGATGTCGACGGCGATCCACACCGCGACGCACAGCGGCAGCGGCCATGGTCCGGCGTCGGCGGGGACGAACTGCGGGAGGAACGAGATGGCGAACACGCCCGCCTTCGGATTGCCGATGTTGATCAGGAACCCGGAACGGAAGCCGCGGGCGGCGGGGATGAACGCCGTCAGGTTCGGCATCCCCCGGTCGTTCGACACAGGCCTGCGCCGGGCAACGTATTTCCGGAGTCGATATATCGACAGTGTTGCCGGTTCACCGGTTTGGAGCATGTGTCCGCACGGCGTTCACGACAGAATGCGGAGGCTCTGCACCGTTACAGAACCTGGGGTTGATATGCGAAAGATCGTGCTCCCGGCACTGGCAGGCGTGCTGATCGCCGGGCTGGTCCCGGCGGCGGCGGCGGCACAGGGCGGTGAGGCGCCCGGCGCGCCCGGCGCCCATCCGAGCTGGCTCCCGGCGAACAAGACCGGCTTCGGCACCGCCCGCGACCGGGCCAGCAACGTCTGGTTCACCCTCCAAGGCGGGCGGCTCTCCGAGGTCTACTACCCGGACCTGTCCACGCCGAGCGTCCGCGCGCTCGACCTCGTCGTCACCGACGGGAAGAGCTTCGCCGCCGTCGATTCGTCGGCCAAGGCGCAGCAGGTGCGGCGTACCGGCGCCGACGGCCTGACGTATGAACAGACCATCACCGACGACCAGCGCCGCTGGAAGCTCCGCAAGACCTACGTCACCGACCCGGCGCGTGCGAGCGTGCTGATCGACGTCGACTTCGTCTCGCTGACCGGCCGTCCGTACCAGGTGTACGCGGTCGCGGACCCCGATCTCACCAACGAGGGATCCGACGACTCCGCGCGCGTCGAGGGGGTGAACGCGGTCGCGTCCGACGCGAAGACGGCGGCCGCGCTGACCGCGGAACCGGCGTTCTCGCGCGCTTCCGTGGGCTACGCGGGTTCCTCCGACGGCATCACCCAGCTGACGAAGTCCTTCACGCTCAAGGATTACGCCAGTGCGGCCAAGGGCAATGTGCTGCTCACCGGGCAGACGTCCGCCGACGGTGTCCGTTCGCGGCATTTCACCCTTTCGCTGGGCATGGGCGCGAAGGGCGAAGACGCTCTCGGCACTGCGAAAGCCTCACAGCGGCGCGGATTCGCCGATGCCGCCCGCGCGTACGACGCCGGTTGGAAGCAGTACCTCCGCCGGGTGAAGGACGTGCCGTCGTCGCTGAAGACGAAGCAGGAACGCGACCTCTACAAGGCGTCCGTGCTCATGCTCGCGGCGAGCGAGGACAAGCTCCACCAGGGAGCGTTCATCGCGTCGCCGAGCATGCCGTGGCGGTTCGGCAACAATGACCCGGAGTGGTCGCCGTCGGGCACGTATCACCTGGTCTGGCCGCGCGACCTCTACCAGATCGCGACCGGCCTGCTCGCCGCCGGCGACCGGGACGCCGCGAACCGGTCGGTCGACTACCTGTTCGGCACGCAGCAGCTGCCGGACGGCCATCTGCCGCAGAACAGCCACGTCGACGGCACGCCGTACTGGACGTCCATCCAGCTCGACGAGACCGCGCTGCCGATCGTGCTCGCCCAGCAACTCGGCCGCACCGACGCGAAGACGTGGCGAGGTGTGCGCAAGGCTGCGGAATTCCTGTTGTCCTACAAGGCGGACAACGGGCACGCGTCGCCGTACAGCCAGCAGGAACGCTGGGAAGAGCAGGACGGTTACTCGCCCTCGACGATCGCCGCGGTGATCGCCGGACTGGTCTGCGCGGCAGACCTCGCCAAGGCCAACGGCGCCGCCGCCGACGCGAAGCGCTACCTCGACACCGCCGACGCGTTCAAGGCGAAACTCGCCCGGTGGACGGTGACCACGAACGGTCCGCTGTCGAAGGATCCGTACTTCGTCCGGCTGACCAAGGACGGCAACGCGGACAGCGGCACGAAGTACAACCTGGGCAATTCCAGTGTGACCATGGACCAGCGTGCCGTCACCGACGCCGGTTTCCTCGAACTGGTGAGGCTGGGCATCCACCGGGCCGACGACCCGGTGATCCGGAACAGCATCAAGGTCACCGACGCCGACATCGCGTACACCACTCCGACGGGTCAGTTCTGGCACCGCTACACGAAGGACGGCTACGGCGAGAAGGCCGACGGTTCGCCGTGGGACTACACGTTCCCGGCCGAAAGCCGAACCACTTTCGGGCGACTGTGGCCACTGCTCGCGGGTGAACGTGGCGAATACGACCTCGCGGCGGGTGATCGTTGGATGGCCGCGAAGCGCCTACGCGACCTTGGTCGTGTCAGCAGTTCGGGGGACACCATGCCGGAACAGGTGTGGGACGAGAACGCGCCTTCGGGGCAGACGGGCTTCCCCGCCGGTACCCCGACGGCTTCCGCGACGCCGCTGGCCTGGACGCATGCCCAGTACCTCCGGCTCGCGTGGTCGGTGCAGGCCGGGAAGGTGATCGAACAGCCGCGGGTGGTGCGCTGCCACTTCCTGGGCTGCTGACGCCCCCCGAGTGTGGAGGATTTGGGACGTTCAACGTCCCAAATCCTCCACACTCGAACTCCACAGGCGCCGGGGATGCCACATCCGGACCGCCAAGAACAGCGCTGAGAGGTGCGGGGGTCGTGAGTGGTAAGTGTCGTTCTAACGACACTTACCACTCACGACCAGGCATGACTTCGCAGTTAGTCGACTACTTGCGAGGTCCCGCACTGGGCCCTTCAGCCCACACCCGTCGCGACCTTGGCCAGGCCACTCAAGACCGCAGCACACCCCGCTCCCTCGGAACCCAGGGCGCAGGGCGAAAGACGCAATGAAGGGGCCTTTCGTCGCAAAATTTGCGACGAAAGGCCCCTTCATTGCACGGGTTCCGTACGGGTTCGCGGCCGGAGCACGGCTGGTTCCTGGTCGCAGCTGGCGCAAGTAGTCGACTACTTGCGAAGCCAAGCGCCCCGGGTGAAGCGCCGGTCAGTCGTCGGCCGGTTCGGACCCTGCCTCGGGAAGCCACGAGTTGCCCGGCACACCCCACTTGTTCGACTTCAGCATCTTCTTCGCCGCCCGCGCGTGGCGCCCGACGAGCCGGTCGAGGTAGATGAAGCCGTCCAGGTGATCGGTCTCGTGCTGCAGGCAGCGCGCGAAGTAGCCGGTGCCCTCCACCTCGATCGGATTACCGTCGCCGTCGAAGCCGGTCACCTTCGCCCACGACGCGCGGCCGGTGGGGTACGACTCGCCGGGGGCGGAGAGGCATCCCTCCCAGTCGTCGTCCGGATCCGGCATCGTCTCCGGGATCTCCGACGTCTCGAGCTTCGGGTTCACCACGACGCCCTTGTGGCGCGTGCCCTCGTCGTCGGGGCAGTCGTAGACGAACACCCGCAGGTCGAGGCCGATCTGGTTGGCCGCGAGGCCGACCCCTTCGGCGGCGTACATGGTCTCGAACATGTCGTCGATGAGGGTGCGCAGCTTGTCGTCGAACTCGGTGATCTCCCGAGTCGGGTTGTGCAGCACGGGCTCGCCGGCGATCACGATGGGATGGACGGTCACCCGCGCAGTTTAGTCGGACCCTTCTGGTACACCCTTACCCATGACGCGCCGACGCCGATACCGAGGCCGGGCGCCGGATCCGTGGTCTAATGGCGCCGCGGAATGACAAGCCTGTGGTTTCACGCCCGCCGAGCACTGACCTGATTGCGAGGAGTCGGATGGACGCCGCGGAGTCGATGGCCGAGCCCGACCAGCCGTCCCCGTCGGAGACCGTGAACGGCCTCAGCGAGCGCGAGGTCGACATGCTCGCCTTCGAACGTCAGTGGTGGAAGTACGCCGGCGCGAAGGAACAGGCCATCCGCGAACGCTTCTCGATGTCGTCGACTCGCTACTACCAATTGCTGAACCGGCTGCTCGAGAAGACCGAAGCCATGCAGGCCGATCCGATGCTGGTGAAGCGCCTGCGAAAGACGCGAGCGGCCCGGCAGCGCAACCGCGCGGCCCGGCGACTGGGGATCGATCTCTCATGAGTCTGTTTTCGGGCCTGTCCCGGCCGATGAAGGCCGCCGGACTGGCCTTGGTCGGTGTCGCCGTGATCGCCGCCGTGATCGGCGGGATCACCCTGGCCACAGGGGGCGGCGATTCGGACACCGCCACCCCGCCGGGGACCACGCCGACGACCTCGGATGGCGGCGTCTCGCCGTCGTCTCCCGCGCCGGGTTCGCCGCCGGCCACCACGCCGCCCGCCTCGTCGGCACCGCCGTCGAGCCCGCCCGCGAGTTCGGCGCCGCCGGGCCAGCCGGGGCAGACCGGTCAGCCGGGGCCTGGCCAGCCAGGGCCGGGTCAGCCCGGCGGTGACCAACAGGCCTCCCACAAATGGGTGACAGTGCGCGTCTACAACAACAGCACGATCCAGGGGCTGGGCGAGCAGGCCGCGAAGGACTTCCGCGCCTCCGGCTGGAACGTCACCGACGTCCACGGCTACCAGGGCAAGCTGCCCTCGACGGCGGCCTATTACCGGCCGGGCACCGACGAGGAAGCGGCCGCGAAGGCACTGGCACTGGAATTCGGTTTCCAAGCCCTGCCGAGGTTCGCGGAAATCCAGAACGCGGCCCCCGGCGTGATCGTCATCGTCACCAAGGACTACAAGGTCAACGACAAAACCGGCTCCTAGCAGTACGTGAAGGCCCCCTTCACCGCGCCAGACGCGGTGAAGGGGGCCTTCACGTACTTACGCCTGGGCCTGCGCGTAGGCCTCCAAGGCCGCGAGCTGGGCCGGGTCGAGCGAGGGACGTACGGCCTCGGCCGCCTTCGCCAGATGCGCCGCGGTGACCTCCTTGGCCTCCAGGGATTCCCGCATCGCGGTCAGGGCGGCCTCCCGGATCAGGGCCGCGCAGTCCGCCGCCGAGTAACCGTCCAAAGTGGCCGCATACGCCGCGAGGTCCACATCGGACGCCAGCGGCGTGTTCTTGGCGCTGGCGGCCAGGATCGCCTCACGCGCGTGCGCGTCCGGCGGCGGGACGTAGACGCGGCGCTCCAGCCGTCCCGGCCGCAGGAGGGCGGGGTCGACCAGTTCCGGCCGGTTCGTCGCGCCGAGGACGACGACCTCGCGCATCGGCTCGACACCGTCCAGTTCGGTCAGCAGGGCGGCGACGACGCGGTCCGACACGCCGGAGTCCGAGGACTGGCCGCGGCGCGGGGCGAGCGCGTCGATCTCGTCGAGGAAGATCAGCGACGGCGCGGCCTCGGCGGCGCGGCGGAATAGTTCCCGCACCGCGCGCTCGGACTCGCCGACCCATTTGTCCATCAGCTCGGCGCCCTTGACGGCGAAAACGTTCAGCGCGCCGGTGCCGGCGAGCGCGCGGACCAGGAAGGTCTTGCCGCCGCCGGGCGGCCCGTACAGGAGCACGCCGCGCGGCGGGTCGACGCCGAGGCGCGCGAACGAGTCCGGATAGCGCAGCGGCCACAGCACCGCCTCGGTGAGCGACTGCTTGACGTCGGTCATGTTGCCGACGTCGTCGAGGGTGAGCCCGCCGGTGGCGAGAGTGTCCGAAGTGGACATCGAGATCGGGCGGACGGTGGTCAGCGCGTCGAGCAGATCCTGCTGGGAGATCCGGGGTTCGTCCGCGTCACGCTGCCGCAGCGCGGCGCGGAGGGCGGCGTCACGGCGGAGCGCGATGAGGTCGGCGGCCACGAAACCGGGGGTGCGCTCGGCGATCGGGCCGACGTCGACCCCGGACTCCAGCGGGGCGTCGCGCAGCAGGACGCGCAGGAGTTCCGTGCGGGTCTTGGCGTCCGGCAGCGGGAGGCCGAGTTCGCGGTCGAGCAGATCGGCGGCGCGCAGCCGCGGATCGGTGGATTCGGCCCGTCCCGTACTGGCGATGACGGCGAAACCCTTGGTGCGCAAGGCTTTGCGTAGTTCGTCGAGGACGACCGTGGCGAGCGGCGGCGGCTGGGACGCGGGCAGCAGCGCGTCGATGTCGGTGATCAGCAGGACGGCCGGCTCTTCGTCGCGGGTGGCCTGCTCGATCGCCGAACGCAGCCGCGCGGCGGCGACATTCGGTTCGAGGACGGCGATGTTCGGCGCCGCGAGCGACACCACGCGGACCTTTTCGGCCTGCGCCACGGCGCGGACCAGGGTCGCCTTGCCGACGCCTTCCGGGCCGGACAGCAGAACCCCGAGATGCGCCGACGTCCCCAGTTTGGCCAGTAGTTCGGGGCGGTGGAAAGCCAGGTCGAACCACTCCGCGAGCTTGCGCGCGGCCGATTCGGATCCGGCGAGATCGGACAAGGGCGGTACGGACTCCTCGGCCGCTTCGTCGATCTGCTCGTCTTCGACGATCTCGGCGTCGATGAAATCCTCGTGCGGGGTGGCAGGCGTGCTGCGCACCAGCGTCGTCCCGGCACGGGCCGGCGCCGCGGCGGGCTCGGCCTCGCCGGTGCGGGCGCCGTCGCGCCAGCTGACCACAGTGGACGGTCCGACGGCGACCGGGCCCGACGGCTCGGTCGCGGTGACGGTGAGCAGCTCGTTCGTCCAGGTCATGCCGATGGCGCGGGAAAGCTGGCCGCGGACCGCGGAGACGTCGGAGCCCGGCGCGGGGGCGAGATCCTGTGGGAGCAGGGAAACCGCGTCGCCGACGGTCAGCACCTTGCCGATCAGGGCGAGCCGCAGGGTGTGCGGGGAGAGCGACACGCTCGCGATCCGGGAGCCCGCCACGGTGACCGTTTTCGCGGCCGACACCTCGGCCGGCGCGACGACCACCTCCGACCCCTCGGTCACGCCGAGGTTCGACATCGTGACGTCGTCGAGGAGGATCACGGCCGGGAGGCCCCCGGCGTCCGCCGGGGCGGCCAGCGCCGAGCTGACCCGCGCGCCGGTGACGCGGACGGCGTCCCAGGCCATCAGGCCGAGCGCGTCGAGGACTTCGGGATGCAGCCGGACGACGCCGCGGCGGGAATCCAGGGCGGACGGGGTGTGCCGGACGGTCAGCGTGATCTGGGGTGCGCTCACCCCGCCACCCTATCCACAGGCCTCACCCATTGTGGACAACTCTCACCCCGGAGCCCCGGTTTCCCAGTTCCGGTCGGAGAGCACCGATACGCTGGGCGCGGGGCCGTCCCCCAGGGACGGGTGGGGGGCTGGGAGTGGCGCGCGATCAGCGTTTCCGCAGGCCGATCCGCCGCCAAGAGCGGCGCCGTGGGCCACGGCCGTTTTCCCGGTCCTTGTCGGTGCTGAGGGTGCGCGGGGCGCGCGCGACGTGCTGTTCGCCTCGCTGCAGCCGGACACGCTGGGCGGCACCGGCCACCACGCGCCGCAGGGGCGGGCGCAGGCCGAGACGGCGACGGCTCGTGCTCCGCCGGATCGCCCGCCGTTCCCTCGGCCGGGCCATCCACGCTTCCGGATGCTTGGCGAGCCAGCGGTACCGGTACACCGAGTACGGGATGTGCGCCAGGTACAGGATCAGCGCGATCGCCAGCGCCACCAGCGGGAACTGGATGATCGCGGCGGCCAGCAGGCCCACCCCGACCAGCAGCGGCGCGATGGCCTTCGGCGGCGCCTTCACCGTCTTCAGCGAAAGTGTCGGGATCCGGCTGATCAGCAGCGCGGCCACGGCGATCGTCCACACCCACACCATGTACTGGTGAGACCACCAGCCCTTCCCGAACTGCAGCTCCAGGATCAGCGGCAGCATCGCCAGCAGACCACCGGCGGGCGCGGGCACGCCGACGAAGAACTCGCCCGCGTACGGCGGCTGCTCGGTGTCCTCGATCAGCGTGTTGAACCGCGCCAGCCGCAGGATCATGCAGACGGCGAAGATCAGCGACGCGACCCAGCCGATCCGCTCGCCCTGGGCGTGCCAGACGTACAGCACCAGCGCGGGCGCGACACCGAACGAGATGCCGTCGGACAGCGAGTCGAGCTCCTGCCCCATTTTCGACGTCGCGTCCAGCAGCCGCGCGATCCGGCCGTCCAGGCTGTCGAGTACCGCGGCGATCCCGACCGAGGCGATCGCCATCGGATAGTTGTCGATCAGCGCGAACTGCACCGACGACAGACCGGCGCACAGGGCGAGCACCGTGATGGCGTTCGGCAGCAGCCGGACGCCGGGAGTGGTCACGCGGACCATGGATCAGCCTTCCGGGTGCGGCGCCGTGGGCAGCTCGGCGATCGGGGTCTCGCCGCCGATCGTGCGCTGGCCCTTCGAGACGAGGACCTTGCTGCCCGGCGGCAGGTACAGGTCGACTCGCGAGCCGAAGCGGATGATGCCGTACGTCGAACCGACGCCGACCTTGTCGCCCTCGCGGATCTCACAGAGGATGCGCCGGGCCACCAGCCCCGCGATCTGCACCACGACGAGCTCGTGGCCGTCTTCGGTGCGCATGAGCACGGAGTTGCGCTCGTTGTCGTCGCTCGCCTTGTCCAGGTCCGCGGACAGGAACTTCCCCGGCCGGTAGGCGACCCGCTCGATCACGCCGGACGCCGGGATCCGCTGGACGTGCACGTCGAACACCGACAGGAACACGCTCACCCGCATCCGCGGTTCGGCGGGCAGCCCCAGCTCGGGCGGCGGCACGGCCTCTTCGATCAGCGAAACCAGACCGTCCGCCGACGCCACCGCGAGGCCCTGCTGGGCGGGCGGGACGCGCTTCGGCTCACGGAAGAACGCGGCCGTGGCGGCCGTCGCGAGCGCGCCGACGACGCCCAGGCGCTTGGAGAACTTCCGCAGCACCAGCGTCGCGGCGAGACCGCCGAACACGAACGGCCTGCCGGCCGGGTGCATCGGCGGAACGGTCTCGCGGGCCAGCTTCACGGCGTGCGTGAGTGGGTTTCCAGTGGCTTCCGGCCGGTTGCCGCTCATTGGTCGGGTTCACCGCAGTTCGTGTCGGAGGTGTGGGGTCTTGGAAGAGCCACCACGCTACCGCCCTGTCCAGGACCGGTCCGTGGCCTCCCCCGGAAGGGTTTCCCCGCGCTGGGTGGGAGGGGCCACATCTCGGTAACAGATGGTGGAAATACGCGATAACTCTAGGTAATTGCTGCCGATCGCCGACCTTGAGGACCCGCGAATGCCCGCCAGTCCGGACCCCGCAGGCGAGCGACTCGCCGAGTTGTTCCGAGCCTGGAAGAGGGACATTTCGGCGGCGCCGATACCGCCACTCGTCGACCCCGTCCGTGCCGTCTCGATCATCGCCGAGGCGCGGGCGTCCGGGTGCATATGCCCCCCGACGGCACATGCACCCGGACGCGGGCGCTGGAACTGAGCGAAAGTCCCACTTTAGTTCGCCGGGCGCCGGTGATCACCGGTCGCGAGAAAACCGTTACCAACGGTTACTCCATCGGTCACCGCTGAGAGGGCGGCCGCGAATCGCGCCGTCCGGAGCCCCGTACCAGCCGCAGCAGGGCGAGCAGCACGATCGAGCCCAGGATGGCGACGCCGAAACTGGGGAAGTCGAACTCGAAACTCCGCTCGTTACCCGTCGCGAGCCGGTAGATGAAACCGCCCAGGGCCGCGCCGAGCACGCCGACCAGGATGCTGAACAGGCAACCGCCCCGGCGGTCCGGGCCACCCACCACGACGTTGGCCAGCCAGCCGGCGATGGCGCCGAACACGATCCACGAGAAGAAACCCATGCCTCCGAGGTTACCGACCCGGATGGAGTAGCGCACAAGGAGACTTGTGCAAGAGTTCTTGTGCAACTACTGTTGTGCGTTATGGCCGACCGTGAAGTCCGTGAAGTCCACGATTCGAAGGTGCTCGCCGCGATGTCCCATCCGCTGCGGCGCCGCCTGCTCGACGTCCTCCGCGTCGAGGGCCCGTGCACCGCCTCCGTGCTCGCCGAGCGGACCGGGCAGGCGGTCGGGAACGTCAGTCACCACCTCAAGGTGCTGGCGGCCAGCGAGCTGGTCGAGGAAGCGCCCGAACTCGCCCGCGACCGGCGCGAGCGCTGGTGGCGGAAGGTCGGGTACGCGGTTTCCTGGTCTCCGTCGGACTTCCCGGACGACCCGGTCGCGGCCGCCGCCGAGTCCCTCGCGCTCGAACGCCAGGTTTCGATGGCGCGGCAGTGGTTCGCCGAACGCGACGGCTATCCCGAAGAGTGGCATCGGGCGGCTTTCGCCACCGACAGCTGGGCGAAGATGTCGGTCGCCGAGCTGGCCGAACTCGAGCAGAAGGTCCACGCGCTGATCAAGTCCTACAGCGACCGCGCGATCCCCGACGACGACCAGGAGCGCCGCCCCGTCTTCATCTCCACCCGCGCCGTCCCGGCCCGCCCGTGACCACCCGAGAACGCGGCGGCTTGCTGCGCTCCCGGGACTTCCGCCTGCTGTGGACCGGCGAGACGACCAGCGTCCTCGGCAGTTCCATCGCCGTCGTCGCGCTCCCGCTCGTCGCCGTGGTCACCTTGCAGGCGAGCACCTTCGCGGTCGGCCTGCTGACCGCGGTCGCCTGGCTGCCGTGGCTGCTGATCGGCCTGCCCGCCGGCGCCTGGGTCGACAGACGGCCGAAACGCCCGGTCATGCTGATCTGCAACACCCTCTCCATGCTGGTGTTCCTGAGTGTCCCGATCGCCGCGTGGTGCGGGCTTCTCACGATGACCCAGCTGATCGTCGTCGCCTTGGCGGGCGGTGTCGCGAAGGTGTTCTTCAACGTCGCGTACCGCGCGTACCTGCCTTCGCTGGTCGACAAGGAACAACTTCAGGAAGCCAACGAAAAGCTGCAGGGCAGTGAATCCGCCGCGCAGATCGGTGGACCCGGGCTGGCCGGTCTGCTGGCACAGGGTTTCGGGGCCGTCAGCGGGGTGCTCGCCGACGCCGTCAGCTTCGGGATCTCCGTGCTGTGCCTGCGATCCATCCGCCACCGCGAGCCCGAACGCCCGGCGAAGACGCGTTCACGGCTACGGGACGAGATGCGCGAGGGCCTCGCTTTCGTGGTCCACGACCGGTACTTGCTGGTTTTGGCGATCTTCGGCGCGGTCTCGAATGTCGCGCTCATGGGCTACCAGTCGATCGAGGTCGTCTTCCTCGCCCGCGACCTCGGGGCGGGCGAGGCGACCGTCGGACTCGTGCTCGCGCTCGTCGGAGCGGGTGGCGTGGCCGGAGCCGCGCTGTCGGGCAAGCTCGCCGCGCGGATCGGCACCGCCCGCGCCTTCGTGCTCTCCGAGGCCTTCGGGGCACTGATGATGCTGCTGGGACCGCTCGCCCAAGGTGGCTGGGGGCTCGTGTTCTTCGTCGCCGCGGGGTTCGCGCTCAGCGCCGGGGTCGTCGGCTCGAACGTCCTCAACGCCACCTTCAAACAGCGGTACGTCCCGGCGTCGATGTTCGGCCGGGTCACCGCGAGCATGTCCGTGCTCAGCTTCGGCGCGATCGCGCTCGGCGGCCTGCTCGGCGGGATCCTCGGCGAGACCGCCGGCGTGCGGCAGACGCTCGGTCTGATGGCCGGGCTCGAGGTCGTCGCCGTCTTCGCCCTGCTGTTCACGCCGATCGGCCGGTGCCGCGACTTCCCGGCGGAGCGCGTTTAGCCCGCTAAAGGCGACGTCAGAGCAGGAGGACGTCGACTTCGTCGCCTTTCGCCACCGAGTCGACGTCCTCCGGCAGCACGATCAGGCAGTTCGCCTGCGTGAACGACGCCAGCAGATGCGATCCCGGCCCGCCGCGCGGTCCGACGACCCCGGTGACCTCGCCTTCGGAATGCGTGTAGAAGCCACGCCGGAACTGGCGCCGTCCGGCGGGGGACGTCATCGACTCGGTCAGCCGGGCCCGCACCTTCTGCCGGTCGACGCGCGCGTGCCCCATCGCCGCGAGCAACGCCGGCCGCAGGAACGCCTCGAAGGAGACGAGCACGCTCACCGGATTGCCCGGCAGCGTCACCACCGGCACGCCGTTCCACCGCCCGCAGCCCTGCGGCCCGCCCGGCTGCATCGCGACCTTCCGGAATTCCACGCCCTGCCCGGTCAGCGCGTCCTTGACCACTTCGTACGCGCCCGCGCTCACCCCGCCCGAGGTCACCAGCAGATCCACGTCCGCCAGCCGGGGCTCGATCGCGGCGCGGAACTCGTCGACGTCGTCGACGACACTGCGCACGACTTCGGCCTCGCAGCCGAGCGAACGGATCGCGGACGCCAGCATGATGCTGTTCGACTCGTAGATCTGCCCGTGCCGCAAGGGATTCGGCGCGTCGACGAGTTCGGTCCCCGTCGAGACGACGAGCACCTTCAGCGGCCGCCGCACCGGGACCTCGGCGAGCCCGACGGCCGCGGCGAGCCCCAGTTGTGCCGGTCCCAGCACGGTTCCGGCCGAAAGCGCCACCGTGCCCTCGACGACGTCCTCGCCGAGACGGCGGATATGCGCGCCCGGGACGGCTGTCCTGAAAATCCGGACGTCTGTCACACCGGCGTCCGTGTGCTCCACCATCACCACCGCGTCGGCGCCGGGCGGCAGCGGGGCGCCGGTCATGATCCGGTGCGCCGTACCCGGCTCCAGCTTCCCGATGTCGACGCGGCCCGCGGGGATGTCGTCGGCGACCGGCAGCGTCACCGGCGCTTCCACGACGTCTTCGGCGCGGACGGCATAACCGTCCATCGCGGAGTTGTCGAACGGCGGCAGCGAGACCCCCGCGAGCACGTCCTCGGCCAGGACGAGCCCGGCGGCGGAGGCGAGCGGAAGGCGGAGGACGGGGGCGTTTCCGAGCAGGCCGGTGACGGTCTCACGGTGGGCGTCGACGGAGATCACGCCGACCATCCTCCTCGGCCGGGGGCCGCATGCAAGACTCTGCGCGTCACAACGACCACCGGGGAGACAAAGACATGCAGGTTCAGATCCGTCACCAGCCGTCGTTCGCGGTGGCCAGGCTCATGCTCGCACCGGGTGAACCGGCGCAGGTCGAGTCCGGCGCGATGATGGCGACGAGTTATGGCGTGCAGGTCCAGTCCCAGGCGCAGGGCGGCATCATGAAGGGCCTCGGCCGCGCCTTCCTCTCCGGCGAGTCGTTCTTCATCTCCACCTACACCGCCCCGCAGAACGGCGGCTGGGTCGACGTCGCCGCGAACCTGCCGGGCGACATGCAGATCATCAACCTCGACGGCCGCACCGGCTGGTGCGTCACGCGCGGCTCGTGGCTCGCGTCGTCCCACGGCGTGCAGACCGAGACCAAATGGGGCGGGCTCAAGAACCTCGTCGGCGGCGAGGGTGGCTTCCTGACGCACGCGACCGGACAGGGCCCGCTCGTCGTGGCCTGCTACGGCGCGCTGGAGACGGTGACCCTGCAGCAGGGCGAGGTGATCACCATCGACACCGGGCACGTCGTCGCGTTCGCCGACACCGTGCAGTACCAGATCCGCAAGGTCGCCACCGGAATGATCCAGTCGATGAAGAGCGGCGAAGGCCTCGTGTTCGACTTCGCCGGGCCGGGCCAGTTGCTCACCCAGACCCGCAACCCGTCGGCGCTGTCCGCCTGGGTGATCGCCCAGGTCCCCGCGCGCTGAGCCATGCGGGTCCAGACCAGGCACACCCCGAACTTCGGGGTCGCGCGCGTGCTGTTGTCCCCCGGCGAGGCCGTCCAGGCCGCCGGGGACACCATGCTGGCGAGCAGTTTCGGGATCACCGAAACCGTTCCCGCGCGCGGGGGTTCCCGGGCGAACAAGTCCGTGCCGTCGGTGTTCAACGCACCGGAGGGCGGCGGCTGGATCGACTTCGCGCCGCTGACCGCCGGCGACGTCTACCCGCTGGAGTTCACCGGCGGGGCGGGGTGGTGCGTGAGCCGCGAGGCGATCCTCGCCCGGCCGGCGACCGTCCGGGCCGACCCGGGCTGGGCGCCGCTGCAGAAGCTCTTCGGGGCCGACGCCGGTTTCCTGGAGCACTACAGCGGAAGCGGCCCGCTCGTGCTGGCCGCGCAGGGGCCGGTCGACGCCTTCGAACTCACCGCGGGCGAGCTGGTCACCGTTCGGCCGGACTTCCTGCTGGCCTATCCGGACACCGTGCAGTGCCGTCTCCGCGCGGTGGACCAGTCCGGCCCGCAGTCGGTCCGCACCGGCGAAGGGCTCGCGCTGGACTTCGCTGGACCAGGACGCGTCCTCGTGCAAGCGCGCAATAGGCGGCTTTCTCGCGGGTGACCTTGGGACGAATTGAGCATTGCCGACGCCGGTAATTCGGGTAGCGTGAACTGCACTCGAAACCGCCGTCCGGGGCAGAGAAGGCCGGCGGGTCCCGTGCTGAGGGAGGGCGCCGTGGCAGTCGGCACCGTCAAGTGGTTCAACTCGGAAAAGGGCTACGGATTCATCGAATCCACCGAAGGGCCCGACGTCTTCGTCCACTACTCGGCCATTCAGGCCGACGGATTCCGGACGCTCGACGAGGGTGATCGCGTGGAATTCGAAGTCCAGTCCGGGCGTGACGGGCGGAGTCAAGCGGCGGACGTGCGCAAGGTCTCCTGATCGGAGTAGACCTTGGTTCGGGCGAACCCCCGGCGGCCTCCGGAACTGGCGCGTTAGGCTGCGCTGCGTGACAGGCGATGAGTCGGGGGACCTGACCGGTCGCCGGCTGGGCAACTACCGCATCGACGGGGTGCTCGGCAAGGGCGGCATGAGCGTGACCTACAAGGCCACGGACGTGCGGCTCGGACGCAAGGTGGCACTGAAGGTCATCGGTGATCACCTCGGGGCCGACGCCGAGTTCCGCGAACGCTTCGTCGACGAGGCGCGGAACACGTCCGCGATCGACCATGCCAACGTCGTGCCCTTGTACGACTTCGGCGAGCTCGAAGGCATGCTCTACATCGCCATGCGGATGGTCGACGGCGGGGACCTCGCCGGGCTGATCTCCGGCGGCCCGATCGCGCCCGTGCGCTCGCTGACCATGCTCGACCAGGTCGCCGACGCGCTCGACACCCTGCACAACCGGGGTCTCGTGCACCTCGACGTCAAACCGGCGAACGTCCTGGTCACCAGCAAGGAGACCTCGCGCGAGCACGTCTACGTCGCCGACTTCGGCCTGACCCGCCGCGGCGCCACCGGCCACCGGACCCGCGGCGGCGACTTCCTCGGCTCGCCCACCTACGCCGCGCCTGAGCACCTGCGCGGCGAGCCGCTCGACGGCCGCACGGACCAGTACGCGCTCACCTGTGTCCTCTACGCCTGCCTGACCGGCAGCCCGCCCTTCAAGGGCGACGTGCAGACGGTCATCAAGGGTCATCTGAACGGCGAGCCCCCGGCCATCTCCCGGATCGTCGGCCTGCCCGCCGCGATCGACGAGGTCATCCGGAAGGGAATGGCGAAGAATCCCGCCGATCGCTACCCGAACTGTGTTGAGATGATCGCGGCCGCCAGGCGCGCCCTGGGTCCGCTCGCGAGCTCGAACGAGCCTCCGGGTCCGCCCGGGCAGGCGGCGGCCGCGACCGTCCAGCAGGCGGTACCGCACCAGGCACGGCAGAACACGCCGCCACAGGGAGAGGGGGGCCCCGTGCACCCGTACGGAGGACAGCAGCCGGGCTACGGCCAGCAGGGACCGGGGCCGCAGGGCCCGCCGCCTGGCTACGGCCCGCCGCCCCAGCAGGGTGGCTACCAGCAACAGGGTGGCTTCCAGCAGGGTCCGCCGCCGGGTTACGGCCCGCCGCAGCACCAGGGCGGGTTCCAGCAGCAGGGTGGCTTCCAGCAGGGCCCGCCCCCGGGTTACGGCCCTCCGCCACAGCAGCAGGGCGGCTTCCAGCCCAAGAAGAAGAGCGGCGCCAAGTGGATCTGGATCATCGTCGGCGTCCTCGTGGTCGCCGGCGCGATCGTCGCCGCGATCTTCGTCTTCGGTGACTCGGGTTCCGGCAACGGTCCGCAGACCACCGCGCCGAACATCCCGGTCGGCCCCGGCGGCTCGCAGTCGCAGGCCCCGCAGTCGTCGCTGAAGCCTCCGCCGACGTCGATCTCCATCAAGCCGAGCAGCTGACACCACCACGCTGACCTGCGGTTCTTGCACTCTCCCCCGGAGAGTGCTAAACACGGCATTGGCACTCGACGCCGTCGAGTGCCAGGTGAGCGGTCACCGATCGCTCGCCTGAAGGTCGGGACGGTGAGGCCGCACCCTTCACGGGGTGGGTCGTCCGTCGCGGGCACCGAGCCTGGCCGAGGACGTGTCCTGCCGCCGCGCTGAGTAGGCGTGCGGCGGCGCCCAATACCGGAGGACCACACCGAAATGGCCAAACTGATCGCGTTCGACGAGGACGCCCGCCGCGGTCTAGAGCGCGGCTTGAACACCCTCGCCGAAGCCGTCAAGGTGACCCTCGGCCCGCGGGGCCGGAACGTCGTGCTCGAAAAGAAGTGGGGCGCGCCGACGATCACCAACGACGGTGTCTCCATCGCCAAGGAGATCGAGCTCGAGGACCCGTGGGAGAAGATCGGGGCCGAGCTCGTCAAGGAAGTTGCCAAGAAGACCGACGACGTCGCGGGTGACGGCACCACCACCGCCACCGTGCTCGCCCAGGCTCTCGTCCGCGAGGGTCTGCGCAACGTCGCCGCCGGGGCCGACCCCATCAGCCTGAAGCGTGGCATCGAGGCGGCCGTCGAGGCCATCACCGAGCAGCTGCACAAGATGGCCGTCCAGATCGAGACCAAGGAGCAGATCGCTGCTACCGCCTCGATCTCGGCCGCTGACCGCACCATCGGCGAGCTGATCGCCGAGGCGCTGGACAAGGTCGGCAAGGAAGGCGTCGTCACCGTCGAGGAGAGCAACACCTTCGGGCTCGAGCTCGAGCTCACCGAGGGTATGCGCTTCGACAAGGGCTACATCTCCGGTTACTTCGTGACCGACCCGGAGCGTCAGGAAGCCGAGCTCGAGGACCCGTACGTCCTCCTCTTCGGTTCCAAGATCTCCACCGTCAAGGACGTGCTGCCGCTGCTGGAGAAGGTCATCCAGTCCGGCAAGCCGCTGCTGATCATCGCCGAGGACGTCGAGGGCGAGGCGCTGGCCACCCTGATCGTCAACAAGATGCGTGGCACCTTCAAGTCCGTCGCCGTCAAGGCCCCGGGCTTCGGTGACCGCCGCAAGGCGATCCTGCAGGACATCGCGATCCTGACCGGTGGCCAGGTCATCTCCGAGGACGTCGGCCTCAAGCTGGAGAACGCGGACCTTTCCCTGCTGGGCAAGGCGCGCAAGGCCGTCATCACCAAGGACGAGACCACCATCGTCGAGGGTGCGGGCGACGCCGACCAGATCCAGGGTCGCGTCAACCAGATCCGCGCCGAGATCGACAACTCGGACTCGGACTACGACCGCGAGAAGCTCCAGGAGCGTCTGGCGAAGCTGGCCGGCGGCGTGGCCGTCATCAAGGCCGGTGCCGCCACCGAGGTCGAGCTGAAGGAGCGCAAGCACCGCATCGAGGACGCGGTGCGCAACGCCAAGGCCGCCGTCGAAGAGGGCATCGTCGCCGGTGGTGGCGTCGCTCTCATCCAGGCCGCCGAGGCCGCCTTCGCCGGTCTGAAGCTCGAGGGCGACGAGGCCACTGGTGCCAACATCGTCAAGGTCGCCGTCGAGGCGCCGCTCAAGCAGATCGCGATCAACGCCGGCCTCGAAGGCGGCGTCGTGGCGGAGAAGGTCAAGTCCCTCCCGCAGGGTCACGGCCTCAACGCCGCCACCGGTGTCTACGAGGACCTGCTCGCCGCCGGCGTGCCGGACCCCACGAAGGTCACCCGCTCCGCGCTGCAGAACGCCGCTTCCATCGCGGCGCTGTTCCTGACCACCGAAGCCGTTGTGGCGGACAAGCCGGAGAAGGCCTCGGCCGCTCCCGCCGACCCGTCCGGTGGCATGGGCGGCATGGACTTCTGAGTTCGAGCCTGTAGCACCACCGGAAAGCCCGGACGCGCCTCGCGCGTCCGGGCTTTTCTCATCCCTCCCAAGCCCCGGGTCCAAGCGACCCGCGGCGCGATAGCAAAGGTCCCTTGCTCCCCGCGTACGGCGAAAGGCCCGGACATCCCCATGTCCGGGCCTCACGCCACCCCCACCCCTCACCCCCCCGGCCCCGGATCGCGTTTAGCGGGCTAAACGCGATCCGTGCGGACGCCGCGTCCCCTGCGCGCGGCGTCCGTCCCCGTTCAGGACTCGCCCGGTTGCTCCGGGGTCAGGACCCACGCGGCGACGTAGACCGGGATCGCGAACCCGGCCGTGAAGAAGACGCTCGCCACGAGGGCGATGCGCAGGATCGCGGCGTCGACGCCGAGGTAGGCGGCCCAGCCGCCGGCGACGCCCGCGAGCATCTTGTCGGTCCGGCTGCGGAAGAGCTTCTTGGTGGTCTGAGGGGTGTACACGCTGTTCGTCATGACTCGATATTCGCCCGGGACCGCCCCTCCGCACATCGGGGAACGGCCCCGAGCCGACCCTGGAATCCGACCCCTCAGGGATGGGTGCGCGCCTGCCCCGGGGTGTGGAAAATGCGGTGATGACGATCAAGGCGAAGGCGCTCACGTTCGGGGTCGCGGTGCTGACCGTGCTGGGAATCGGCACGGCCAGTGCCGCGCCCGAGGGGTACGGCGCGCAGAGCAGACTGGACGTCGTGCAGGCCCGCGGCGAGATCCGCATGTGCTCCACGGGCGACTATCGCCCGTTCACCTACCGCGACCCGGCCGGTGCGTGGAGCGGGATCGACATCGACCTCGCGGGCGATCTCGCCCGGCGGCTCGGCGTCCGCCTGCGACTGGTTCAGACCACCTGGAAGGCGATCGCCGACGACGTCGGGCGGAACTGCGATCTCGCGATGGGCGGGGTTTCGGTGACCTTGGACCGTGCCAAGAAGGGTTTCTACACCGATCCCTATCTTCGCGACGGCAAGACGCCGATCACCTTGTGCGAGAACGAAAAACGGTTCCAGACGCTGGAGCAGATCGATCAGCCGGGCGTTCGGGCGATCGTGAATCCGGGCGGTACCAACGAACAGTTCGCCGACGCCAACCTCAAGCGGGCGACCATCGTGCGGCATCCGGACAACAACACGATCTTCGCCGAGATCATGGCGGGCCGCGCCGACCTGATGATCACCGACGCGACCGAAACCCGTTGGCAGGCAAAGCGGAATCCGCGACTGTGCGCGGTGCATCCCGACGAGCCGTTCACCTTCTCGGAGAAGGCGTACCTCTTGCCGCGCGACATCGTGTTCAAGGAGTGGGCCGACCAATGGCTGCACCTGGTGCTGAACGACGGCACGTACGCGCGTATCGCCAAGCCGTGGCTGGGCTGAAATCGGTTTGAACCACTTTCGTTATCCGACCGTATCTCCAGATGTGGGTGAGGAGGAACCAGACCGGAGGAACACGGATGATGAAGAGCGCCGGGAAACACCGCAAGCGCGCGACGGTCGGCCTCGCGTCCGTACTCGGGGTGGCCGCCATCGCCGCGACGATGTTCGCGGTGAGCACCCCGGACGGGCAGGCCGCGGAAAACTGTCAGGGACTCGACACCGCCCTCCGGAACAACCTCGACTTCATCGCCGGACAGCAGTCGAGCCCGGACGCGCTCTCCGGCGCGCGGATCGCGAACCGGCAGGCCGTCGTCGACCTCATCCAGCAACGCCGTCAGACCGCGGGCTGTACCGAGAACGTGCGGGCCGATGGCGGGAAACAGGAACAGAACCAGGCCGCCGACGAGGCCGAGAAGGCCGCCGAACAGGCCGCCGGGATGGACGACGCCATGGCGGCCGAGGACGAGACGGCCGTGGATACCGGGGACGGCGAGGTCGTCTGCCAGGGCTCCACGGTGACGCTGTCCGGCGAGGGCGGCGCGCCCGCCGCGTCCAGCAGTGAGTTCCCGGCGGGCACCAAGCTGAAGGTGACGAACCTGGACAACGCGAAGTCCACGACCGTCGAGGTCACCGGTGTCTCCGGCAGTTGCGCGCTGCTGAACAACGCGGCCTTCGAACAGGTCCGTGAACCGGGAAAGTTCCTGATCCGCCGGGCCACCATCGAGCGGGTCGGCTGAGACACCCGCACCGGATCGGGGAAGACGCGGACGGATCCGGTGCGGCGGCGACACGAGTCCTCCTGGCACCCCTCGGCCGGGAGGGCTCGTGGTCGTTTGTATCTCACTTGTACGCCCTTTCGGGACGCTTCTCACGAAACGCCGAGAAAGGACATCCGATGAGATTCAGACGAGTGGTCACCGCGGCCGCCACCGCGCTGCTGGGCATGGCCGGGCTGGCGATCACCGCGACGTCGGCCGAAGCCGCCGTCGGTCCGCGTCCCAACTTCCAGCTTCCGTTCCCCTGCAACCAGGTGTGGAACGGCGACAACGACAACAGCAGTGCGCACCGGGCCTACGAAATCGACTTCAACCGCGGTGGTTCCGCGGACGCGGACCTGGGCGACGCGGTCGTCGCCGCGGCCGCGGGCAAGGTGGTCACCTCGGCGCACCAGGGTTCGGCGAACGGCTTCGGCAACCTGGTCAAGATCGACCACGGTGGGGGATGGTCGACCTACTACGCGCATCTGAAGGTCCGCTCGGTCGCGGTCGGCGCGCAGGTCGCGCAGGGGCAGAAGATCGGCGAGGTCGGCAACACCTCCAAGCCCGGCAACAACATCAGCCCCCACCTGCACTACGAAGTCCGCACGAACGACGCGTCGTGGCCGGACAACATCAAGCCCGCGTACTTCAACGGCGTGAAGTTCGGTTACCCCAACGCCAACGTGACCTCGAAGAACACCTGCAGCGGCAGCGGGAACCCCAACCCGTATGACGCCGTCGAGGTGTGCGGCGACGGCTACAAGGTGATCGACTCGCAGGCGCTCGGCAGTGCCGCGACCACGTACCTGCTGTACAACGGCACGACCAAGAACAACTGTGTCACCACCATCAAGGCGACCTCGGTCGGCAGCGGCAGCGCGGTTTCGGCCTTCCTCGAAGTGGAGGGTTCGGCCAGGAAGACCGACTCCGGCAGCTTCGAGTACTACGCCGGTCCGGTGAGCGCGGCCGCCGGTGCCAAATGCGTCAGGTGGGGTGGCTCGGCGGGATCCGCCAGCTACGAATCCCCGCTGGAGCACTGCGGCTGATCTTGCGGAGAACGCCATGAAAGGTCCTTTCCTTGCAAATTTCGCAAGGAAAGGACCTTTCATGGCGTCTGGAGGTGGGCGCGGACCCGGGTGAAGCGGTCCAGCCAGGCCGCGCGGACCTCCGGAGCGGCGGCGTGCACGCCGAACAGATCCGGTTCCGGCGCCTGAAGGGGCACTGGCAGGCGACCGTCCACAGGGGACAGTGAGCTGCCGCAGACATCCCCGGTCAGCAACGACATCGTGCCCAGTCCGCAGGCGAAGTCCAAAGTGGGCAGTGCGCCCGCGAGGGCCAGTCCGGCAGCGAGGCCGACGCTCGTCTCGACGGCGGAGGACACCACGCACGGCAGGCCGCATGCCTCGGCGACCTCCAGCGCGCGCCGGACCCCGCCCAGCGGCGCGACCTTCAGCACCGCGACGTCGGCCGCCTCGGCCACGGCCACCTTGAGCGGATCTTCGGCCCGGCGGATGGACTCGTCGGCGGCGATCCGCACGCCGACCCGGCGTCGCACGGCGGCCAGTTCCTCGATCGACGGGCACGGCTGCTCGACGTATTCCAGGCCGCCCGCCGCGCGGTCCAGCTCGCGGATGGCCTTGACCGCGGTGTCCACGTCCCAGGCCGTGTTCGCGTCGACACGAATCGCGCCCGACGGGCCCAGCGCGGCTCGCACCGCCTCCACCCGGGCGCAGTCCTCGGCGAGGCTCACGCGCGGATCGGCGACCTTCACCTTCGCTGTACGGCAGCCCGAGGCGGACACGAGGTCGTACGCCGTCTTGGCCGACACCACCGGGACGGTCGCGTTCACCTCGACGCTGTCCCGCACCGGTGACGGCCACCCGTATTCGCTCGCCTCCAGCGCGGACGCCAGCCACGGCGCGCTTTCGGCGTCCGAGTAGTCGGAGAACGGGCAGAACTCGCCCCAGCCGGCCGCACCGTGGATAAGCAGTCCTTCACGGACCGTGATTCCGCGGAACCGGGTGCGCAGGGGGATCGCGTAGACGTCCATCGACGCCGATCATGCCACCGCACCCGGCGCGTGCCGTTTCGTCCGATCCCGGCCAGAATGAGCGGCGTGGCGCTCGACTTTCGCGTGCTGGGGCCCACCGAGGTCACGGCGGACGGGTTGCCGGTGCCCCTGGGCGGCAGCAGGCCGCTCATCGTGCTGGCCGGCCTCTTGCTGCGCGCGAACAGTGTGGTGCCGGTCGAGGAGCTGGGCCGCTGGCTGTGGCCGGACGACCGGCGGCGGTCCAAGGGCGCCCTGCAGACCTACATCCTGCGGGTCCGCCGCGCGCTCGGCGACGAGGTCACCATCCGCACCGAACGCGGCGGCTACCTGCTCGAACTCGACGAGAACCTGCTCGACCTCGCCCGGTTCCGCGCCTTGGCCGCGGCGGGGGCGGAGGCCGCCAGGGGCGGCGACCCGCGTCTGGCCGCGGACAAGTTCGCGGCCGCGTTGTCCGAATGGCGCGGCCCGGCGCTGCAGAACGTCCATTCCGAAGCGCTGCTTCGGGACGAAGCCGACCAGCTGGGCGAGGAGCGCCTTCGCGTCCGCGAGCAGTGGGCGGACGCGCTCCTCTCCCTCGGCGACCACGCCACCGTCGTGCCCGAGCTGACCAGGCTGTGCCGCGAGAACCCGCTGCGGGAGCGCCTGCACGAACAGCTGATGATCGCGCTGTACCGCTCAGGCAGACAGGCCGAGGCGCTGAACGTCTACCGCCGGATCGGCGCTGTGCTGGCCGAAGAGCTCGGCCTGGACCCCGGCGCGTCGCTGCAGCGCGCGCACCAGGCGATCTTGACCGGGGAGGACTCCGCCGAGACCACATTGGACTCCGAGCTGACGCGGTACCGGCTCGGCGCAGAACCGCTGATCCCACGCCAGCTCCCGACGGATCTCCGGGTCTTCTCCGGGCGTCAGCGCGACCTCAAGGCACTGCACGAACTCGTGCCGGAGGCGCTGGACACCGAGAGATCGACACCCATCGCGTCGATCGAGGGGATGGGCGGCATCGGCAAGACGACGCTCGCCGTCCATTTCGCGCACGAGGTCGGCGAGCAGTTCCCCGGCGGGCAGGTGTACCTCAACCTGCGCGGATACGGTCCCGGCGATCCGGTGGAGCCCGCCACCGCGCTCGAAACCATGCTCGCGTCCGTCGGCGTCCCGGCCGACCGGATCCCGGCGGACGTCGACGGCCGTGCGGCCACCTGGCGCACCTACAGCGCCGGCCGCCGGATGCTGATCCTGCTGGACAACGCCGCGAGTACCGAGCAGATCCGGCCGTTGCTGCCCGGGCCGGGCTGTCTGGTGCTGGTGACCAGCCGCTGGCAATTGCAGGCGCTCGTGGCGACCCACGGCGCGCGCCGCGTCGCGCTGGAGGAGCTGCCGGACGAGGACGCGATCGCCCTCGTCGCCTCGACGATCGGGCCGGAGCGGGTGGCCGAGGATGCCGAGGCCACCGAGCGGTTCGTCCGGTACTGCGGCGGTCTGCCGCTGGCGATCCGGATCCTCGCGGTGCGGGCCGCGCAGTTCCCGGACCTCAGCGTGCGGGAGTTCGTCCGGCTGCTGGAGACCGAACAGGACAGGCTGGGTTCGTTCGATCTCGCCGACGGCGACGAAACGAACATCCGTGCCGTCTTCTCGTACTCGTATCGCGCCCTCGACGAGCGAGCCGCGCGGATGCTGCGCCTGCTCGGCCTGCCGACCGGCGGCGACTTCAGCGTGCCCGCGGCCGCGGCGGTGGCCGGGGTCGACATCGCGGAAGCGCATACGGATCTTTCGAAGCTGGCCTCGGCGCATCTGATCGCGCGGTCCCGCCCCGGCCGCTACCAGTTCCACGACCTGATCCGCGCGTACGCGGCGGAACTCTCCGCGAAGGTGGACGGGCCCGGCGTGCGGGCGGAGGTCCTGGACAGATGGCTGCACGCTTCGCTGGCTTCGGCGCTGAACGCGTCGCGGCTGCTGCGCCCGGAGCGGCACTACCGGCTCATCGAGCCCGAACGGTTCGCGGGCGCGGGACTGAGATTCGGCCACTACGACCAGGCGCTGGACTGGTTCGACGAGGAGTGCGGCAACCTCATCGCGGCCGTGAACGTCGCGTACCGCGAGCAACGGCACCAGGAGTGCTGGCAGCTCGCCTGGCTGCTCCAGTCGTTCTTCATCGTGCGGGCGCGGCTGGAGGACTGGCGTTCCGTGTTCGACGTCGCCCTGCGCGCCGCCCGGGACGCCGGGGACCGGCCCGGGGAGGCCGCGATGCTGAGCGGGCTCGGCGTCGCCTGCGGGGTGGCGCGCCAGTACGAGGACAGCGTCGCCTATCTGAAACAGGTGGTCGAACTGCAGCGGCTGGTCGGCGATCGCGAGGGTGAGGCACGCGGGCTGTACAACCTCACGCTGGCCAGCCGGAACGCCGAAGGCGCCCGGATCGCGTGGGAGTACGGGACCCAGGCCCTGCGGTTCATCCGGGAGCACAACGTCGGCTCCGGGATGGAGGCCGACGCGCTGCAGGCGCTCGGCGACATCTGCGCCGGCGACGGACGGTACGGGCAGGCACTCGACCTCGCCGATCAGGCCCTCGCCCTGCGGGCGCACGCCTTGCCCGACGAGGCCCGGTTCGCCTTCCACACCAAGGGCATCGCGCTCGTCGGGCTCGGCCGCAACGACGAGGGTGTCGCCTGCATGCGGCGAGCCGTCGAGATGTTCTTCGCCCACGGCGAGCTGTACGAGGCGGCCGACGTGCTGGCCCAGCTCGGTTCGATCCATCTGCGGCTCGGTGATCCCTCGTCGGCGCGGGAGTGCTGGCTGCGGTCGGTGCGGGTGTTGACCGAGCTTTCGCATCCGGACGCCGAGGACGTCCGGACGAAGCTCGCCGCCCTCGTCGGCGGCGAAGTCAGGCACTGAGGTGAGGCACGGGCGCCCGGCGTGCCGACCCCCAGTCGCAGCACGCGAGTACGCCCGTGACCTCATGCGTCACTTAACAGGACACCGCTCACTGCGCGCTGACTGTGCAGCGTGCGCGGTTCACGCCAGGAGTTTCGCGAGGGTGATCGCGTTCTTCGGGGCTTCGACCTTGACGTCGTTGTCGAAGTAGACGTACGTGTCGCGATCCCAGCCCGCGATCTTGCGGGCCCACCGTTCGAGGGCCTTGTCGCTGTATCCGCTGACGTACAGCTCCTCGTCGCCGTGCAGGCGGACGTAGGCGAATTCGTCGCTCGTCATCTCGTCGATGAACGGGAACTTCCCGGCGGTGTCGGCCACCACGAGCGCGATGCCGTGCTCGCGGAACAGCTCCAGGCTTTCGGGCTCGGCGAAACTCGGATGCCGTACCTCGACTGCGTGCCGGAGCTTCCGGCGCGGCTTAGGATCGGTGTGCGCTTCGCCCTTGAGTTTGTCGTCGTGCTTCTTCGCGAGCTCCGCGGCGGCCTGGCTGGTGCGCGGCAACAGCTTGAAGAACGCCTCGACCCGCTCGGCGTCGAACGCCAACCGTGGCGGCAGCTGCCAAAGAAACGGCCCCAGTTTCCGGCCGAGCGCCAGCACTCCGGAGGCGAAGAAGTTCGCCAGCGGCGTCTCGACGTCGCGCAGTTGCTTCATATGCGTGATGAAGCGGCCGCCCTTCACGGCGAACACGAAGTCGTCCGGGGTCTGCTCGGCCCACGCGCGATACCGCTCGGGGCGCTGCAGCGAGTAGAACGAGCCGTTGATCTCGGCCGAGTTCATCTTGCCGGAGAGGTACTCCAGCTCGCGCCGCTGCACCAGGCCGCGGGGGTAGAAGTCCCCGCGCCAGGGTGGGTAGCGCCAGCCCGAAGTGCCGATCCTGATCTCGGCGACGTCGATCACCGCCTTTCCGCGCTGCTCTGATTCCCCCTCTCCGCCCGGCGCAAACGCTCGCTCAGGCCGTGTTCCTCGAAGCGCGTGTCTGATCCAACCGGCCAACCTCAGTTCGAGAGACACGCTCTAGGCCCACGAGAACCGCCACCGGCGGGTTTGGACGAGGCTGGCGGCGAACTCGCGCAGATTGCCCGGCTGACCGGCGAACTCGGGCAGGCAGAACGAGCGATGCTCGGCGGCGACCGTGAGCGCGCGGCCCTGGGTGCGCGGCGGCGCGGCCACCGACAGCTCCATCGAGTCGAAGCCCAGCACCGTGAGTGTCGCGCCGAAGCGGTCTTCCCAGCTGCGCAGGACCGCGGACAGCTCGTGGACCTGGTCGGTCGCCTTGATCATGCCTGTCCAGCCCAGGATCGCCGGGATGTCGGCGGGCCGCTCCGTCTGCACCAGCGCGAGCCGGTGCGGTCCGCGCGCGGCCAGGATCGACCCGGTGTTGCCCGCTTCGGCCAGCGGATCCGCGCGGCGCGAGGGGCGGCGTGCGAGGCCGGGGAACTTGGCGCCGAACGGGCGCAGGCAGGCGCCGTCGCAGCACGACGTGTCCCACCAGCGGGCCAGCACCTCGGCCGGATCCACCGAGGAGATCCGGTGGTCGGCGGGGGCGAGCCTGCCGCGGTCGTCGATCCAGTCCTCGCCGTTGGCCGCGAAGCGCTGGTCGTGCGGGATCAGCACCGGCCACAACCCGGACCGGTCGAACTCGGCGACGCAGCCGGTGTAGCGCTCCGGCCTGGTCAAGGGCAGGTCCGATACCCAGATCCGGCCGTGCCATCGGCCGGGCGGCAGGGTCTGGACGGGCGGCGTGCCTGGGCGGAACGGTGCGATCGTCATCGGCTTCCCCTCGAACTGGTGTTCGGTCAACTCTACCCGAACACTAGTTCGAAGCACCGACAGTTTTCGATACCCCGTTCGCGGGACCCCGCCCCTCCGGCTCGCGTTTAGCCCGCTAAACGCGAGTCGCCCGGACCACCCTCCGCATTTCGTCCTCTGGATGCGGTGGTCGCCCGGGCGCGGATCGCGTTCAGCCCGCTAAAGGCGACGTGTCACAGGGGGCGCAGCAGGTCGTCCGCGTCCACGATCCGGTACGCGTAGCCCTGTTCGGCCAGGAAGCGCTGCCGGTGCGCCGCGTACTCCGTGTCGACGGTGTCCCGCGAGACCACCGAGTAGAAATGCGCCTGCCGTCCGTCGCCCTTCGGCCGCAGCAGCCGTCCGAGCCGCTGCGCCTCCTCCTGCCGCGAACCGAACGTCCCGGAGATCTGGATCGCCACCGAGGCCTCCGGCAGGTCGATCGAGAAGTTGGCCACCTTCGACACGACCAGCGTCTTGATCTCGCCGCGCCGGAACGCGTCGAACAGTTCCTCGCGTTCCTTGTTCCGCGTCGCGCCCTGGATCACCGGCGCGTCGAGTTCGTCGCCGATCATCTCCAGCTGGTCGAGGTAGGCCCCGATGACCAGGGTCGGTTCGCCGGGATGCCGGTCGACCAGCGTTTTGATCACCTTGGTCTTGGTGTCCGCCGTCGCCGCCAGTTTGTACCGCTCCTCGGCCTCGGCCGTCGCGTACGCGAGCCTCTCGGCGTCGGTCAGGGTCACCCGCACCTCGGTGCATTCCGCCGGTGCGATCCAGCCCTGCGCCTCGATGTCGCGCCAGGGGACGTCATACCGCTTCGGGCCGATCAGGGAGAACACGTCGCCCTCGCGCCCGTCCTCGCGCACCAGGGTCGCGGTCAGGCCCAGCCGCCGCCGCGACTGCAGATCCGCGGTCATCCGGAAGACCGGCGCGGGCAGCAGGTGGACCTCGTCGTAGACCACCAGGCCCCAGTCGCGCGAGTCGAACAGGTCCAGGTGCTTGTACTCGCCCTTGGTCTTGCGCGTGACCACCTGGTACGTCGCGATGGTGACCGGCCGGATCTCCTTCTTCTCGCCGGAGTACTCGCCGATCTCCTCCTCGGTCAGCGAGGTCCGCGCGATCAGTTCCCGCTTCCACTGCCGTCCGGCCACGGTGTTCGTCACCAGGATCAGCGTCGTCGCCTTCGCGTGCGCCATCGCCGCCGCGCCGACCAGCGTCTTGCCCGCGCCACAGGGCAGCACCACGACGCCGGACCCGCCGGCCCAGAACGCCTCGGCGGCCTTGCGCTGGTAGTCGCGCAGCTCCCAGTCGACCTCGGCGAGTTCGATCGGGTGCGCTTCGCCGTCGACGTACCCGGCGAGGTCCTCGGCGGGCCAGCCGACCTTCAGTAGCGCCTGCTTGAGCCGTCCGCGTTCGGACGGATGCACGATGACGGTGTCCTCGTCGATCCGCGCGCCCAGCATCGGGCTGATCTTCTTGTGCCGGAGGATCTCCTCCAGCACCGCGCGATCGATGGTCGACATCACCAGGCCGTGCGCCGGATGGTTGGCGATCTGCAGCCGCCCGAACCGGCCCATCGTGTCCACGATGTCGATGAGCAGTGGCTGGGGGACGGGGAACCGCGAGTACGTCGTCAGCGCGTCGACGACCTGTTCGGCGTCGTGGCCGGCCGCACGGGCGTTCCACAACGCCAGCGGCGTGATCCGGTAGGTGTGGACGTGCTCGGGCGCGCGTTCCAGTTCGGCGAACGGCGCGATGGCGATCCGCGCGTCGTCGGCCTGGCTGTTGTCGACCTCGAGGAGCACGGTCTTGTCGGACTGGACGATCAGCGGGCCATCGGTCACCTCCCCTTTATACGTTCCGGCCACACCGGCTCCCGTCGCGGCACCGCTGGTGGAAGGATGTGCGGCAGGTGACTGGAGGGGACTTTGACGACTACACCGACCGGCGGGACGCCCGAGTACGACCCGTTCAACCCACCCGCGCCACCGCCGTCGACGCTGCCCTCGATGCCGGAGGCGGGACCGCCGACGCCGTTCCCGAAGCCGAGGCCGCTGAGCGTGGCGGCCAGGGTGGCCATCGTCGTCGGCGTCGTCGCCGCGCTGGGCCTGGGGAGCCTGGCGGCCTGGGGGATCACGCAGACGGGCCGGTTCACCTCGGTGGAGGCGGGCAAATGCCTGTACCTGACCGACGAGGCGGGTGGCTCCCAGAGCTACACGACCGCGAGCTGCACGTCGAGCCGCGCGACCTTCCGCGTCGACGAGGTCCGCACCGGTTCGGCCGAGTGCCGCGGCGCGGATTACGTCCAGTTCGAGCTGTACGGCGATTCGACCTCCCGGAAGGCCCAGAAGACGCTCTGCCTCGCACTGAACGTCGAGACCGGGGACTGCCTGCGCGACGTCGTGCACGAGACGCGGATCGCGAAGGTCCGCTGCACCGACATCACCGCGGAGGCGCGGGTGCTCGTGATGCGGGGATCGTCGGAGAGCGTTTGCTCGTCGGAAGACACCGCTCTGCACTACACCGGGCCGCCCGAGCGCACCGTGTGCCTGCGGCCGACGGGGGAGAACATCTAGCGGCCTGTCCGTCGCGGGTGGTGGCGGGGTCCGGCTAGCGCGGCACCATCGACTGGACGTCGAGCCGGGCGCCGAGCATGCCGGAGTTGTGCATCAGGTCGGCGACGCGCTGCAGCCGGATGCCGTTGAGCGACACCGGGTACGTCCCGAGCGAGATCAGTGACGCCGTGGTCCGGTCGATGTCGGAGAACGTCGGCAGCGCGTCGCGGACGATGGCCGGGTCGGCGGCCCGCACCTGCGCCTCGCCGAGCACCTTCCGGAAGACGGCGAGCGTGCGGGCGTTGGCCTGGCCGAAGGCGCCGGTCGAAACGTAGGACGACATCGGGAAGTCCAGTGTCGCGCCGCGGGCGCCGTCGGCGAGGATGCTCGCCCCGAGTTCCTTCTCGGCCCGCGTGATGTACGGCTCGACCATCCACGCGGCGTCGACCTCGCCGCCCTGCAACGCCTGTGGCATCCGGTCGAACGCGTGCTGCTTGAACTGGATCCTGGACACGTCGACCCCCGCCGTCCCGAGTACCGACCGGGCAGCGAGCACGCCGACGTCGTCGAGCATGTTCACCGCGATCTTCGGCGACTTCTTGACCGTCGGCTCGGTGTAGTCGGAGCCGGGGAGTGTGACGAGCGCCATGGTGTTGCGCCCGGCGGTGTAGGCCTCGCCCTGCAACTGCAGCGCCGTCCCGGCCGCGGCGGCGCGGAAGATCGTGACGTCGCCGGCGAACGCGATGTCGATCTCGCCCGCCGAAAGCTTGGCGATCGCCTGGTCGGCGGGGGCGTCGACGAGGGTCACGGAAAGACCTGCCGCGGTGAACCGCCCATCCGCGACGGCGACCCGCAGTGGCGCCGTGTCGATGGGGCTTCCGACGCCGACCCGCAGCTCGGTCCGCTCGAGCGGGGCGGCGGAATCCGGGTCACCATCGGAAAACACTCCGCAACCGGCAGTCGCCAGCAGGGCCGCTACCAGCGGAATCGCCAAGACGCGCATCATCGCCACCGCTCACCTACCGAGAGAATGTGCTCCTCCTTCTGGATCGTATGGTCCGTGCCCCATACGATCGCGTGCGGGAGACGCCGGATGGCGCGGCTTTCGATCGTTCTCGAACCTTGTTACTCTACAGTAGGTTCGGGCTCTCGTCCCCGATGTCAGCCATGGGAAAGGGTCCCGTGGTGGGAAAAGGAAACCAGGTGGCCCGTCGCGACAAGCGTCCCCGTGGGGGCGACGCGGCGGAACGGCATCCGCGCGTCGGAGGACGCTGGCGGCTGCGCAACTGGCACCTGCGTACCAAACTCTTCGTGGTGCTGCTGATCCCCGCGCTCGCGGTGGTCGCCCTCGTCGGGCTCCGGGTCAACTCGGATCTGCGGGATGCCCAGCAGCTGGCCGAATTCGCCACCCGCGGCCGGGTGGACAGCACTGTCGCCGAAGCGGTGCACCAGCTGCAGCGCGAACGCGACCTCACCGTCCGGTTCGTCGCGGGCGATCGCAAGGGTGACGTCTCCGAACTGACCGAGCAGCGCAAGCGGGTCGACGAGGCCATCGGCTTGTTCGAGCGCACCCTCGGCGAGAGCAAGAGCAGGCTCGACGGCAAGGCCGCGACCAGCTTGCAGCTCACCAGCGACAGGCTGCGCGTCCTCACCGGTCTGCGGTTTTCCGCGGAACACTCCGCTTTTCCCGCCGACGCGGTCCTGCGCTCCTACAGCGAGCTGATCTCCGGTCTGCTCGACATCAGCGATTCCGCCGCCGCCGACGTTTCCGATCCGGACCTTGGGAAGCTGCGCCTCGCGGGCAACGCGCTCGCGCGGATCAAGGACCAGATGTCGGTCAAACGCGCGATCATGGCCGCCGCGCTCGCCCAGGGCGGTCTCAACCGGGACAGGACCCGCGCGCTGCTGGGCGCGGAGGCCGAACTCGCCGCCGCCCGCAACGACTACCGCACCTTCGCGACCCCCGAACAGCAACGGATGTACGACGACACGGTGATCGGCCTGATCGTCGACATCGGCAACGACATGGTGGAATCGGCGCTCATCCGCGCCGAAAACGACCAGGGGCTCGGCGGACTGGACCCGAACCAGTGGGACACCTCCGCCACGTATACGGTCAATCTGGCCCATCAGGTGCAGCAGGCGCTCCTCGTCCAGTTGCAGGAACGCACGGACACCCTTGCGGCACAAGCGAGAACGTCCGCGATCTGGGACGGCGGCATCGTGCTCGCGGTGCTGGTGATCGCCGGGGTGCTCTCGGTGATCATCGCGCGTTCGCTGTTGCGGCCATTGCGGATCCTGCGCCGCAGCGCGTTGCAGGTCGCCGAACATCAGCTGCCCGCTGCCGTCGAAGGTCTGCTCAGCGATCCCGAACCGCAGCCGGAGAATCTGCGACGGCGGCTGGCCGTCGCGCCTGTCCCGGTGTTCAGCCGCGAGGAACTCGGCCAGGTGGCGCGGGCGTTCGACGCGGTGCATGGCGAGGCCGTCCGGCTCGCCGGGGAACAGGCCATGTTGCGGGAGAACATCAACGCGATGTTCGTGAACCTGTCGCAGCGGAGCCAGGATCTCGTCGAGCGGCAGCTGTCCGTGCTGGACCGGATGGAGGCCGACGAACAGGATCCCGACACGCTCGCCGGGCTCTTCGAGCTCGACCACCTCGCGACCAGGATGCGCCGCAACAGCGAAAACCTGTTGGTGCTCTCCGGAACCGACGTCGTCCGTGAGGACGTCGGCGCCGTCGTCGCCGACGAGATCATCGGTGCCGCGCTGTCGGAGGTCGAGCACTACCAGCGCATCGAACTCGGTGCGGCGCCGCGGATCGCGGTGCGCGGCGAGGCCGTCAACGACCTCGTGCACGTGGTCTCCGAGTTGCTGGAGAACGCGACCCGCTACTCGGACCAGAGCACGATGGTGCAGGTCGAGGGGCATACGACCGAACGCGGCGAATGGCAGATCGAGATCACCGACCACGGCGCCGGGATGCCGCAGGCGGAGATCGACCGGACCAACACGCGGCTGGCGAATCCGCCGGACGTCGACGTCGAGGTCTCCCGGCGGATGGGCCTGTTCGTGGTCGCGACACTGGCCGTCCGGCACCGCATCGACGTCCGCCTGCGCTCCGCCGAGGGTGGCGGGATCACCGCGGTGGTCGTCGTCCCGTCCGCGCTCATCGTGGACGCGCCACAGCCCGCCCCGCTGCCGGACCCCCCGCCCGTCGCCGCCGCGCCGGAGCCGAAACCCGAACCGCCACTGGAAGTCCCCCCACTGCCCGAACCCGAGGAGAACGCGGAGGAGTCGCGGTTCGCGCCCGTGCTGGATCCCGGACCGCCGCGGCGCGCGCCGGTCGTCGAACGCGAGACACAGCCCGAATGGCCGTCGGCGGACGACGACGCGGGCAACCACCTCGATCTGGACTCGCCGACCGAGCGGATGCCCAAGTACCAGAGCGTGCTTTCGCAGTGGTTCGACCACGGTGGCCCCCGCGAAGGGCCCTCGCCCGCCGAGCCCGGCCCGCCGTCCGTTCCCTCGTTCGAGCCGGTGAAGGCGCCCGAGGAAGCCGACGCGGGCGAAGAACCCACTGTGGATCCGGACGAGCCGACCGAACCGACGCTGAAGCCGGTGGAGGCGAAGGAAAAGGCGCCGGAGCCCGCACCGGAACCCGAGCCCGAACCCGCTTGGCCGACGTCCGCCGAGCTGGAACAGGAGGACGGGGCGGAGGAGACCTGGCCGGTCTTGCCCGCCGTCGTTCCCGAGGCGCGGTCGCAGGACGACAGGCCGGAAAAGCCGCGAGGGGAGAGGCCGATACTCTCACTTTCCCCCGAAGCGGTCCGCGAACGGATGACCAGCCTCCAAGGCGGGTTCCGGCGCGGTCGCCATGCCCGGGGTGAAGACAACCCTTCGGCTTGAGCGAATTGGAAGGTCCATGAGTGCGAAACCCGCCCTGCTGGAAGTGATCGCGCTGACCGCGGCGGACGCGGAGCGCGCGCAGGAGGGCGGGGCCGATCGCCTCGAACTGGTCAGCGACATGGCCAGCGACGGGCTCTCGCCGTCGGTGGGGACCCTGCGCGACGTGCTCGCGGCCACCGATCTCCCGGTCCGCGTCATGCTGCGCGACAACCTGTCCTTCGCCGCCGCCGACCTCGACGGGCTGCGCGCGGACACCGCGCGGCTGATCGACGCGGGCGCACGCGAGTTCGTCTTCGGTTTCCTGGACGCGGAAAGCGAGATCGACGTCGACGCCTGCGAGACGCTGGCCAAGGAGCTCGACGGGCTGCCGTGGACCTTCCACCGCGCCATCGACCGCGCGCGGGATCCGTTGCGCGCCTACGACCAGCTGATCGCGCTCGGCTGCGACACGGTGCTCGCGGCCGGGCATCCGCACGGGGTCGCGCACGGCCTTTCGGTTCTGCAACGGCTCGCCCGCCGGTCGGACGGGCCCCAGCTGCTCGTCGGCGGCGGTCTGCGGGCCCAGCAGGTGCATCTGCTGCGGGCGGGCGGGGTGCGCGCGTTCCACGTCGGCAGCGCGGTCCGGCCCGCCGGCTGGGAGTCCGATGTGGACGTCGCCGCCGTTCGCGAGTGGACGGCGCTGGTCAAGGACTGAGCCGTGCGCGGGCGGTCAGGTCCAGACCACATACGGTGATTCGAGGTTGCATCTTCAACTATCGGGAGCCGACCGGCTAGCGTGTGGGCATGGCTACCCGCACCGTACGTGACGCGACCAGGGAACTGCTGCGCGAACTGGGCCTGACCACGATCTTCGGCAATCCCGGCACGACCGAGATCGCCTTCCTCACGGAATGGCCCGACGACTTCACCTACGTGCTCGCGCTGCACGAGGCGTCCGTCGTCGCCATGGCCGACGGTTACGCGCGTGCGGCGCGGCGTCCGGTACTGGTGAACCTGCACTCGGCCGGCGGGGTCGGCCACGCGCTGGGGCATGTCTTCACCGCCTACCGCAACAACGCCCCGCTGATCGTCCTCGCCGGACAGCAGACCAGGTCGCTGCTGCCGGACGACCCCTTCCTCGGCGCCGTCGAGGCGGCGAACTTCCCCAAGCCGTACGTGAAGTGGAGCTGCGAACCGGCCAGGGCCGAGGACGTGCCCGCCGCGCTGGCGCGGGCGTATCACATCGCGACGCAGGCGCCCATGGGCCCGGTGTTCGTCTCGGTGCCGGTGGACGACTGGGACGTCGAGACCACGAAACCGATCGTCTCGCGGCCGCGGATCCGGGGCTTCGCGCCCGATCCGTCCGCTTTGGACGAGCTGGTGTCCGCCTTGGACGTCGCCGAACGCCCGGCGATCGTGGTCGGCGCCGCTGTCGACGACGAGGGTGCCGTGCCGGACGTCGTCGAACTGGCCGAGAAGGTGGGCGCGGGCGTCTGGGCATCGCCGATGGCCGCCCGCTGCTCCTTCCCCGAAAACCATCCGCAGTTCTTCGGTTTCCTGCAGCCGGAACGGAAAGCGCTCGCGAGCGCGCTGATCGAGCACGACCTCGTGGTCGTCATCGGCGCCCCGGCGTTCATCTACCACGTGTACCGGGGCGAGTCGGAGACCTCGTTGCCGCCGCTGTTCCTGCTCAACGCCGACGAGCAGGTACTGGCCAGGGCCGAGGTGGGCACCGGGATCCGGGCGACGCCGAAGCTCGCGATCCGCGCGCTGATCGACAAGGCCGCGCCGCGGGAAGCGCCGAAATCCCGTACCCGGCTGGAAAAGCCCGCCGCGGTCACGCCGATCACGCCGGACTTCGCCTACGCCGTGATCTCGGAAGTCCTGCCGGACAACGCGATCGTCGTCGAGGAGACGCCGAGCCACCGCAACGAACTGCACGATCACCTGCCGATCAAGTCGACCGACTCGGGCTTCCTCACCGTCGCCAGCGGCACCCTGGGCTACGGGCTCCCGGCCGCCGTCGGCGCCGCGCTGGCCCGTCCGGACCGCAAGGTCGTCGCGATCCTCGGCGACGGGTCGAGCATGTACTGCGTCCAGGCACTGTGGACGGCGGCGCAGCACAACCTGCCGGTGACGTTCGTGATCTTCGACAACGCGCAGTACGCCGCCGTGCGCATCCTCGGCGAGGCGGCCGGCGGGGAGAAGGTGCCGGGCGTCGACCTCGGCGGTATCGATTTCCCCGCACTGGCCAAGAGCCTTGGCCTGAACACGTCGGTCGTCGAGAAGGCGGAGGACCTCAAGCCGACGCTGGAGGCCGCGCTGCCGGACGCCCGCCCGCATCTGGTGCACGTCCGCATCGACGCGAACCCGCGCACGCTCTACTGAGGAGCCGAAGGGCGCTTTCCCCGCATGCGATGCGGGGAAAGCGCCCTTCGTCGCTTCTGATGCGGGGAAAGTCCCCTTCAGCTCTTGGTGGGGGCCTTCGTGGCGGAGTCGGCGGCGGCGTCCTGCTGCGCGAGTTCGTACTCGGCCGCGTCCGAAGCCGCGGTGACGGCCTCCGGGGCACCCCCGTGCAGCAGCCGCGCCACCTCACCGCGCAGCGTCACGAACTCCGCGGACTCGCGAGTGGTGATCTGGTTCCGCTCCGCGGGGAGCCCCACCGGCAGATCCGCGACGATCGTCGCGGGCGACTTGGACAGCACCAGCACCCGGTCCGACAGGTAGACGCTCTCGTCGATGTCGTGCGTGACCACGAGAACCGTGCTCCCGTTCTCGCGCTGGACGCGGCGGGTCAGGTCTTCGAGTTCGAACCGCGTCTGCGCGTCGACGGACGCGAACGGCTCGTCCATCAGCAGCAGAGCCGGCCGGCTGGCCAAGGCCCGCGCGATCGACACACGCTGCTGCATACCGCCCGAGAGCTGCCACGGGAACTTCGAGCCGACACCGGCCAGGCCGACCGACTCCAGTGCCTCCTGCGCCCGCGTACGGCGCTCGGAGCGGCTCAAGTTACGCCACCGCAAGGGGAACTCGACGTTCTTCGCCACGGAGAGCCACGGGAACAGCGAGCGGCTGTAGTCCTGGAACACGACGGCCAGATCCTCCGGCACGCCGGAGACGTCGTCGCCGTGCAGGCTGACGCGGCCGGACGTCGGCTTGATCAGCCCGGCGATGCAGCGCAGGAGCGTCGACTTGCCGCAGCCCGACGGGCCGACGATGCTCGCGAGCTGCCCGGCTTCCACGGTGAACGACAGGTCGTTGACCGCGACGTGCGCCTTTTCTCCCGCGCCGTACCGGTGGTTCAGCCCGGAGACCTCGAGCATGGTTGACATCTTGCTGACCCTTCGAAAGAAAGACTAGATACGGCCGTTGCGGGTGGGTTGCCAGCGAAGCACTCTCTGCTCCACCGCGAGGAAGGCCGCGTTGAACCCGAAGCCGAGCAGGCCCAGCAGGACCAGCCACGACCACATGAGCGGGAAGTCGAACGCCTGCTGGGCGTCCATCAAGGACCGGCCGATGCCGTTGTAGGAGCCGACCAGCTCCGAGATCACCATCAGCAGCAGGGAAATGGACAGGCTCAGCCGGAGGCCCGCGAAGATCTTCGGCCCGGCCGCGGGCAGCACGATCGAGCGCACCCAGTACGACCGCGGCGTCCGGAACGACTTCGCGGTGTCGATCTTCACCTGGTCCACCGACCGGACCCCGTCCACGGTGTTGAGCAGCACCGGCCAGATCGCGCCGAAGATGATCGACCCGGTCTGCATGCCCGGCCCGAGTCCGAAGAGGACGATGAACACCGGGATCAGCGCGGGCGGCGGCACCGAGCGGAAGAACGCGAAAAGCGGGCCGACGTAGTCCATCCCGGTCTTGGACCGTCCTAACGCGACACCCAGCGCGACGCCGACGGCGCCCGCGAGCAGCCAGCCGCCGAGCGTCCGGCCCAGGCTCGGCAGGACGTTGTCGAACACGGTGTCGGTCAGGAACAGCTGCGACGCCGGGCCGCTGAACCACAGCTTCACCGAGGTGGCCACGATTTCGCTCGGCGGCGGGAAGAACGGGCTCTCGGCGAGCCGGGTCGACAGCTCCCAGATCCCGACCAGGGCGAAGAACAACAGCCAGTTGCGGACCAGGAGGCCGAGGCCCCGGCCCACGCGCCTGCCGACGCGGCTGGACAGCGTGAGGGTCGTCACGAGACCGCCTCCCGGTCGACGGTGCTCCAGCGGAAGGCTCGCCTGCCGATCATCTCCAGCCCCCCGTTGATGAGGAAGCCGAGCACGCCGACCACCACGGTCCCGGCGAGCACGAGGTCGAACCTGGTCGAACCGGTACTGGCCTGCATGATGAAGTTGCCGATGCCGAGTTTGGCGCCGGCCAGGAATTCGGTGCTGACCACCGCGATCAGCGCGATGTTGGCGGACAGCCGGACCCCGGTGAACACGAACGGCGCGGTATGCGGCAGCGCCACCGACGTCATCGTGCGGAACTTCCCGGTGCCACAGGCCTTCGCCGTCTCCAGCAGGACGGGGTCGATCTCGCCGAGCGCGTAGATCGTGTTGAACATGATGGGCCACAACGACGCGTACACGGCCAGCGTGATCTTCGCCTCGGGGCCACCGCCGATGAGCAGGAGCACCAGCGGGATCAGCGCGACCGCGGGGATCGGCCGCAGGAACTCGATGATCACCGCGGTCGCCGTCCGCAGGCCGGGGATGCTGCCCAGCAGCAGCCCGGCGGGTACGGCGATGGCGACCGAGATGACCAGGGCGATCGCCCACGCGAGGAACGTGGCGATCAGGTCCCGGATGAACTGCACCTCGCCGAACTGCTCGACGATCGTCACCAGCACGACGGACGGCGGGGGGAGGAACTCTTTACGGACCAGGCCGGCCTGGACGATGACTTCCCAGATGAGGAAGAAACCGGCCAGACCGGCCAGGGCACGGAGGAATCGTGGCACCTTGACCTTTATCCAGCTTGAGGGGCGAGCATCGGGGCGGCGTCGAGCTTGGCCGTCAGCACCCCGGTCTGCAGCAGCAGGTCCGGGACACGCTGCAGGCGACGGGCGTCCAGGGTGGACCCGAACGTCGGCAGCGTGAGCAGCGACGCGGTTTCGGCGTCGACCTTGGCGTACTTGACGATCAGCGGTTCGATCTTGGAACGGTCGGCCGAATCACGCACGGCCTTGGTCAGCGCACGCTGGAACGCGGCCAGCGTCTTCGGGTTCTTGTCCACGAAGGAGCCGAGAGCGCCGAAGCCCGCCAGGGGGAAGTCCTGGGTGGCGCCGGTCGCGATGTCGACGACCGGGGTCGCGCCGACGACCTTGGAGGCCTGGGTCAGGAACGGCTCGGGCAGGTAGCCCGCGTCGACCTGACCCGAACCGAGCGCGTTGGCGATGTTCGGCAGTGCCATCGGCACCCACTGGACCTTGCTGGTGTCGACACCGTGGTCCTTCATCACCGAGACGGTGAGCAGGTGAGAGGCGGTGTTCTTGTCGGTGATCGCGATCTTCTTGCCCGCGAGGTCGTTGATCGTCTTGACCGACGAGTTGGGCGTGGTGACCACCGCGTTGCTCTTCGGGCTGGCCGACACGGCGTCCGCGACGAGCCGGATGTCGGCCGCGCCCTTGCTCTTCGCGATGAAGAACGGCATGTAGGTGGAGAAGGCGATGTCGACCTCGCCGCCGATCATCTTGGTCATCGACGCCTGGCCGCTGGGCGCGTCGACCGCTTCGACCTCGAGGCCCTCGGCCTTGAAGTAGCCGCCTTCCTGCGCCAGCCGCAGCGGGGCGAGGTCGACGACGGGCAGCAGGGCCACCTTGATCTTCGGCTTCTCCAGCGCGCCGTCGCCACCGGACGCCTTGGGCGCTTCATCGCCCCCGAGTGCGCCACAGGCGCCCAATGTGGCCAGCATGAGCGCGCTCAAGGCGATGCTGATGGCACCCCGTCCGCTACGCGAGCCGCTTCTGCTCATGGCGTTTCGAAACAAAGCCAACTCCTCGGAAACAATGAATCACCGTTTGGGGAATTTCATCCGTGTCGTGGCTTCATTCCGCCAGGCACGCGGTCACCTTAGAGATTTGCCCACCCGCTCACAATGGGTGTCGTGAGCGGGTGATCATTTTAGGCCATTCGCCCGATCACCTGATCACCCGCTTGGACATCACTACTTTTAGTAATCAAATTCCGGGTGGAACGGTAATTCGGAGTAACCGCGAGTCATCAGCTGGTGGTCTGCGGCGCGATCATCGGGCCGACGTCGATCTTGCTCTGGATGGCGCCCATCTGCAGGAGCAGGTCCGGGACCCGCTGGATGCGGCGGGGGTCCAGGGTGGACTGGAAGGTCAGCAGCGTGGTCAGCGCGGCGGTGTCCTGGTCGATCTTGGCGTACTTGACCAGCAGTGGCTCGATCTTGGAGCGGTCGGCGGCGTCGCGGGTCGCCTTCTGCATGGCGCGCTGGAAGGCCGCCACGGTCTTCGGGTTCTCGGAGACGAACTTGCCGAGCGCGCCGTAGCCGGCGGTGGGGAAGTCCTGGGTGGCGCCGGTGGCGGTGTCCACGACCGGGACGGTGCCCGCCTGCTTCGCGGTCTGCGTGATGAACGGCTCGGTCAGGAAGCCGGCGTCGATGTCGCCGTTCTTGAGCGCGTTCCCGATGTTCGGCAGCGGGACCGGCACCCACTGGACCTTGCTGGCGTCGACGCCGTGGTCCTTCATGACCGACTTGGACAGCGTGTCGGACACGGTGTTCGGCGCGGTGATGCCGATCTTCTTGCCCGCCAGGTCGCTGACGCTCTTCACCGAGGACGTCGGCAGCGTGACCAGCATGGTGCTCTTCGGGCCGGCGGAGGAGGCGTCCGCGACCAGCTTGATGTCGGCGGTGCCCTTGCTCGCCGCGATGAAGAACGGCGTGTAGCTCGCGTAGGCCACGTCGACCTCGCCGCCGATCAGCTTGGTCAGCGAGACCTGGCCGGTCGCGGCTTCGATGGCCTCGACGTCGAGTCCCTCGTTCTTGAAGTAGCCGCCGTCCTGGGCGAGCCGGAGCGGGGCGAGGTCGATGGTCGACATCACGGCGACCTTGATCTTCGACTTCTCGAGGTTCCCGGAGCCGCCGGAGGAGGACGAATCGTCGCCGCCGAGAAGGCCGCAGCCGCTGACCGATACCGAAACGACGGCCGCCATCGCGAATGCGAGGGCTCCACGCCGACCGAGGCTGACGCTCAAGGCCTTCTTCGAGCTTGCAGAGCCAAGCAAAGGGGTGCTCCTGATCAAGGGAGGGACACGTGATGACGTGGCCTGATGTGGAATTCGGAAGTGACTCTTTGTCGAGTCACGGGCCCACTGTAGAGAACGGACACTGCGCTCACAATGGGTGGTCATCCCATGATCCCAAGTGGTAACGATCACCCGAACAGGTTGTTTGTCAGAAGTGAACACAACTCGGCGTGTTCATGCTTGGGACTTGTTGACTACTGAGCGCCAACGGGTCAAGACCCGTCCGGGGTCTTCTTGTACGTCTTGACCGAAGGGTTACATCTGGCCCTCCCGTTCGCTACCCTCATGCACCGGTAGTGAGGTGTGGACCACTGATGTAGTGAAAGAGAGTGCCTTGGATGGCCGAACGCTCTGGACCTTTCCTGAGGTGCAAGGCACTCTGTGTCGAACAAGCTGAACACGTCCGTGCTTCACTGGTGCGTGTCCGCGCACTGGCGGGTTAGGCCGAACAGACCAATGAAGCCAGGCGGGATTTCGGCAAAGTGCACCTGAGAGACTGCGTCGAAGACGACCCCCTCATCCGGAGGAGTGACCCCGCGCGTCACGAACATCCCTGCCGGGCGGCAGGAGTGTGCGGGTAGTGGTCTCCGACAACCGACGCAGACAGCAGAACGGCCAGTTCGAGAACGGCATGTCCAAAATGGGCTTTCCCGGCCCGGATGAAGATGATGGTGGTGCGGCGGTGCCGAACGAAGACACCGCGGGGGTGGGAGGGGCCCCTGCGCGGGAAACCGGAGACGGTCCTGGCGGGAAGTCCGGGTCGTTCCTGGGCCTGCGTAACTGGAGACTGCGATCCAAGCTCGCGGCCGTCCTGATCATTCCGACGCTGACCGCGCTCGCGCTCGGCACGCTGCGCGTGATCGACGACAGCAGCGAGGCCGCCCGGTTCCAGGACACGGCCGATCAGGTCGCGTTCGCCGACAAGATCACCCTCGTGGTGCACGAGCTGCAGAGCGAGCGCGCGCTCGCCGTCGCCAAGATCGCCTCCGGCGAACCGGCGCGCCAGAACGGTCTCGACGCGCAGATCGCCAAGGTCGACCGCGCCGTCGACGACCTGCGGGCGTCGGCGAACCAGATCAACCCGGACGATCAGGACACGAGGGACCGCTACTCGCGTGGTCTGCAGCGGCTCGACGCCCTGCGCCCGCTGCGCGGCGCGATGAACACCTCGCTGCTGGGCGACACCCCGGTCCTCATCGCCTACTCCGGCATCCTCGACTCGCTGGTCCAGCTCGGCCGCGAGGTGACCACCGCGGTCACCGACCGCGACGTGCTCCGGCTCGGCGTCACCGTGCAGGCCATCAGTGAGAGCAAGGAGTTCATCGCCCGCGGTGACGCGGCGCTGCTCATCGCCTCCTTCCGCTCGTCCTTCCCCGGCGACCTGTTCGACCAGGCGCGCTCGGCGGTGGCCAGCGGTGACGCCTCGACGGCGGCCTTCCTCGCGAACGCCAGCCCCGAACAGCGGCAGCTCTATTCGGACACCTTCTCCGGTCCCGAGGTCGACGACCGCCGCCGGATCACCACCATGGCGTTCTCCCTGCAGCAGCAGAACCAGACGCCGTCGATCGACAACGTCGCGCTCGGCAACGACAGCCGCGTCGCGCTGGACAAGCTGCGCGCGGTCGAGACCAACCTGCTCGGGCAGCTGCGGGCCCAGTCCGACGAACTGGCCACCGAGGCGATCAACTCCGCGTGGATCGGCGGCGCGGTCGTGCTGCTGGCCCTGCTCGCGGCGCTCTTCCTGATGCTCGTCATCGCCCGGTTGATGCTGCGCCCGCTGCGGATCCTGCGGAAGACCGCGCTCGACGTCGCCTACACACGACTGCCGGAAACCGTGCAAGCGATCCTCGACGACCCGGATCCGGTCAACGCCTCGAAGCGTTCGGTCGAACCGGTTCCGGTCACCTCGCGTGACGAGATCGGTGAAGTCGCGCGGTCGTTCGACGTCGTCCACGCACAGGCCGTCAAGATGGCCGCCGAGCAGGCCCTCCTGCGAGAGAACGTCAACGGCATCTTCGTGAACCTGTCCCGCCGGTCGCAGCGGCTGGTGGAACGCCAGCTCGGCGTGATCGACCGGCTCGAAGCCGACGAGCAGGACCCGGACCACTTGGCCAGCCTGTTCGAACTCGACCACCTCGCCACGCGGCTGCGCCGCAACGGTGAGAGCCTGCTGGTGCTCTCGGGCGCCGGTCTCGCGAAGTCGGTGCCCAAGCCGGTGCCCGCCGCCGACGTCATCGGCGCGGCGGTCTCGGAGATCGAGCAGTACGCCCGGATCGAGGTCGGGATCGTCCCCGACGTCGCCGTCCAGGGCCTGACGATCCACGACCTCGTGCACGTGCTCGCGGAACTGCTGGACAACGCCACCTACTTCTCCGAGCCGGAGACGAAGGTGACCGTCCGCGCGGTGATCACCCGCAAGAAGGCGCTCGCCATCCAGGTCACCGACCACGGTGTCGGCATGACCGAGGACCGGCTCGCCGAGGTCAACCAGCGGCTCGCCGACCCGCCGGACCTGGACGTCTCGGTGACCCGGCGGATGGGCCTGTACGTGGTCGCGCGCCTGGCGCGCCGCCACGGCATCGAGGTCCGGCTCCGCGAGAACGAGGACATCGAAGGCGGCGTGATCGCGCGGGTCGTCGTGCCTGCCGAGCTGCTCACGCAGATGCGGCCCGGCTCGCGGAACACCCCGCCGCCGTCGAACCGCTCGGAGACGTCGATGCCGTCGATGTCCGAGATGTCGACCTCGCTGCCCAGCATCCCGGCGTCCGACCGCGGCCTGGAGATGACCCCGCCGCCGCCGTCGAAGCCACCGTCCCACCAGCCGGTCGCGCAGCAGGGCGGGCTCGTCCCGCTCGACCAGCCGATCAGCCTCGACGACCTGGTCGCGGGCAAGAACGCGGCCGGGCCGTTCCTCAGCCCGGCGGCCCCCGCCGAGGAGACCCCGGCGTGGCCGACGGCCGAGGACATCTCGCCGGCGAACGGCGACGGCGCCTCCAGCGGCACGGAGACCCAGTTCGCGTCGCTCGTGCTGCCGAAGCGCGAGCCGAGGTACGTGCCGGTGAACCCGGTCGAACCGCCGTCGCAGCCCGAGGAGCCCGCGGATTCGGGCAAGTCGGCGCTGGACGACGACGTCCCGACCAGGCGGCTCCCGATCTACCAGTCGGTGCTCTCACGCTGGTTCAGTGAAGGCGACGAGGCCGGTGAGCCTTCGGGCACCTCCTACGCGGAGGACACCGAGTCGGACGTGCCCGAGCAGGCCCGCAACGGCGCCACCGACGCCGACGACCCCGCCGCCGAGAGCGCCGACGAGGCGTTGCCCACTCGGACCCCGCAGAGTGTTCCGCCGGAGACGGTGCTCCAGGACAATGGCTGGCGGAGCGCGTCGGACGACGGCTGGCAGGCGGCGCAGGTCCTGTACGAAGACCGGAACGAAGAGATCACCCCGGCGGGCCTGCCCAAACGGGTACCGAACCAGTACCTCGTCCCGGGCTCGATCGGCGGGAACGAGCCGAAGAAGGAAGACTCCTTCGCCGACAAGACCTCCGGGATGCCGGGAACGGGTGCGATCGCCCGCTCGGCGACGGCGGCCCGGAGCCGGATGGCAAGCTTCCAGAAGGGCTACACGTCGGGACGGCACGCGTTGAAGGAACGCCCGCTCGATGCGCTGGATGACAACGGCGTTCCGGTGACTGGCAGGGGTGCGGGTTCCCCTGCCGATGACAGCAGTAAGGAGTGAAAGTGACACGGGCGGGTGCGATGCAGCCGGGGGGTCCGGCGCAGCCTGGCGGCCAGGCGCAGGGTAAAGGACACACGAGCAGCTTTGCCTGGCTGATCACGGATTTCGTGCACCGGGTCCCGGGCGCGGCGCATGCCGTGGTGGTGTCGGCGGACGGTTTGCTGCTGGCCTCCTCGAAGGGACTTCCCAAGGACAGGGCCGACCAGCTCGCCGCGGTCGCGTCGGGGCTCACCAGCCTCGCGCGCGGTGCGGCCAAGGTGTTCGAAGGCGGCACGGTCGCGCAGACGGTGGTCGAGATGGCCAACGGCTTCCTCTTCCTGATGTCGGTGTCCGACGGGTCCTGTCTGGCGGTCCTCGGGTCGCCGGAGAGCGACATCGGCCTGGTCGTCTACGAGATGACCCTGTTGGTGGAACGCGTGGGACAACAGCTGACACCGGAGATGCGCGCGCAGCTGCAGGGCGCGTCGGTCCGCCGCTGAGCGACCGGGAACCGAGGAGAATGCCGTGGACGACGGGCGCTTGAGGGGCGATGGCCGGCTCGGTGACGACTTCTCCGGCGGGTGGTCGGAACGTGACGACGGCCGGGAGGACTGGACGTCCTTCCGGGACCGGGTCGACCGCGAATGGCGATCGCGCCGGGCACAGGGGTCGGACGACGACCCCGTGTCGCCGGACGAGGCCTCCCGCTGGCTGACCGATTCGAACGCGGGACAGGGACCCGCCGATTTCAGCGTTTCCGACTACCGGGAACGCCTGCTCGGCGGACCCGGTGCCGAACTGTTCGGCGGTGGGAGCGGTCCGCTGTACGACTCGGGCGAATTCGCCAAGTTCTCCTTCGACAAGGAGGAGGAGCGCCGGGCGGCGGCCGCCGCCGACCCGCTCGCCGCGGCTCTGCCGCAGCAGGCGCAGAACGAGTACGTCGACGAGCCGTACACCACCGACGTCGAATCATCCGGCTTGGTCCGGCCGTACTTCCGCACGCGGGGACGGACCAAGCCGACGTACGACCTTGCCATCGAGGCGCTGATCTCGACCAGTGAACAGGGACGCGTGCTCGACCGGGTACGCGTTCCCGAACACCGGTCGATCTGCGACCTTTGCCTGGACACCCGGTCCGTCGCCGAAGTCGCGGCGCTGTTGCGCCTGCCGCTCGGCGTGGTCCGGGTGCTCATCGGAGACGTGGCCGGCCTCGGCCTGGTCCTGGTGCACACCGCCAGCCAGAACGTGGGTGACCGGCCCAGTATCGAGTTCATGGAGAGGGTGCTCAGTGGGCTTCGGAGAATTTGACTCCGACGCGAATGCGCCGCAGGTGACCGGACCGACGTCGTCGGCCAAGATCGTGGTCGCTGGCGGATTCGGCTCGGGGAAGACCACGCTGGTCGGAGCGGTTTCGGAGATCGATCCGCTGACCACCGAGGCCATGATGACCGAGGCCAGTACCGGCGTCGACGACAATTCGGCCACCCCGAACAAGTCGACGACGACCGTGGCCATGGACTTCGGCCGGATTTCGCTGGACTCGGACCTGGTGCTGTACGTGTTCGGTACGCCGGGCCAGCACCGGTTCTGGTTCATGTGGGACGACCTGGCGGTCGGCGCCATCGGTGCCGTCGTGCTGGTCGACACGCGGCGGCTCGCCGACGCGTTCCCGTCGATCGACTTCTTCGAGAACCGGAAGCTGCCGTACGTCGTGGCGATCAACTGCTTCGACCGGCTGTTGCACCACCAGATCGAAGATGTCCGGCACGCGCTGACGATCTCGCCGTCCGTGCCGATCATGGCCTGTGACGCTCGGGAACGTGAGTCCGCCAAGCAGGTGTTGATCTCGGTCGTGCAGCACGCCATCGCACACGATTCGGCGTTGCGGGCGGGATAAAAAGGACAAATGCCCGGGGCGGATGCGGCCGTTGGAGTGAACTCGGCAGGCTTCACCCGCTTCGGGCATCGGCGCCACCGGCCGGAGTGCACGCGGGGCGATCCCCTCGGCCCGATCCGGTGCCGCCATCGCCCGATCGGGCGACCGAAATGCCGGTGACCTGCGCGGACGTCGCTTCGCGCCCGGTCGCGCGACGCCACCACAGGGTGACCCACGAATGCGTGGTTCGCGATGAGTCGACGCGGTGAGCGGCTGGACGTTCACGTTCGGTTAGCGCTGTCGGCCGGGTGGCGGGCTCGACACGATCGGCGGGACGAATACGCTGGGTGGAGGCGTCTTTCGGCTCATCGGTGCTTGGTCGGTGCTGGTCAGCGAGAGAGGTCCGGACCACGCCGCCCAGGTGGTCTTGACGCAGCGAGGAGGGACTTGTGACGGCATCCGGGCAGCAGCAAAGCTCGTTCGGCTGGCTCATCACGGATTTCGCGCGCCGGGTTCCCGGTGCGGCGCACGCCGTGCTGGTCTCGGCGGACGGGCTTCTCCTCGCGCCGTCGGAAGGGCTGCCGCAGGAACGGGCCGAACAGCTTTCCGCGGTCGCCTCCGGGCTGATCAGCCTCACCGCGGGCGCGGCGCGCTGCTTCGACGCGGGCGGGGTCAACCAGACCGTCGTCGAGATGGAACGCGGGTACCTCTTCCTCATGTCGGTCTCCGACGGCTCGTCGCTCGCCGTACTGGCCGCGCCGACCTGCGACATCGGCACCGTGGCCTACGAGATGACGCTGCTCGTCGAGCGGGTCGGGCAGCAGATCACCCCCGAGCTGCGGGCGCAGCTGCAGGGCGGCGTACGTGGGTGACCGCCGATGAAGATCACCGGGTTCACCGAGCCGGAACCGTCCGGCTGGGACTCCCTGTACCAGGGCACCGAACGCGAGGCCTTCGACTCCCCGAGCCGGTTCGAGCTGAGCTCGATCAGCACGGTCATGCCGCGGCGCCCACCCGCTCCGCCGGAGCCCGTCCCGACGGCCCCTTCGCCGATCCGCCAGCCGTCTCCGCGGCCCGCGTCCACGGGTAACGGCGCCGCGGGTTCGGGTCCGTCCGGCAGCGCGCCCGCGTCGGTCTACCTGCCGTCCTCGGGCTCCCGTGTCCGGCCCTACACGCGCACGGGCGGGCGCACCCGCACCGCGCACGACCTGGCGCTGGAGGCGCTGGTGTCGACCAGCGACGACGGCCGCCGGTATCGCGGCGTGCGGACCATCGAGCACCGGCAGATCTGCGACCTCTGCCTGGACACCAGGTCGATCGCGGAGATCGCCGCGCATCTGCGGCTGCCGCTGGGCGTGGTGAAGGTGCTCGTCGGCGACATGGCGGACGCGGGGCTGGTGCTGATCCATCAGACGGAGCTGATCCTCGGGGACTCCTCTTCGCGCGCGTTCATGGAACGCGTCCTTCAAGGCCTTCGCGCCCTCTGACCCCCTCCCCACCGCGTTTCGTCCTCTAAATGCGGTGGTGGAACCTCACGTCCTGTCGGCGTGTGGAGTTGTGGACGGAAGACCGCGCGTCGGTGAAGGAATTGGGACGTTGAGTGTCCCAATTCCTTCATCAACGATCCCGATACCCGTGACGGGTGCGTACCGAGAACCAGGATGTTCGCGGCGCGCAGCGGTCCTAAAGCATCCAGAGGACGAAATACGTGCGACTAAACGCGGGAGTACGAGCGAGGTGGTCACTCCTCGACGAGGGCGGCCGAAGTGATCCGGTGCAGCGGGTAGCGCTCGTTGTCGGTCCCTTCGAGGACCCCGCCCCCGACCCGCATCGGCCGCACCACGCGCTGGCTCGACGTCCCGCGTGAGTCGACGAAGCCGATCCACACCTCGCGGCGTTCCATGGTCGCCTTGGACAGCAACGCCAGCGTCGCGGACGTGTCCCCGGCGCCGCCGCCCTGGGGCGCGCGCACCGTCTCGCCGCGACGACGCGCCGAAGCGGCGTCACCCGCCCGGACGTGCGCGACGATCTTGCCGACCTGATCGTCCGTCAGCCCCGCCTGCTCTCCGGGCGCGCGACGCGGGCCACGCGCCTTCGCGGGCAGACGCCGTCCAGACGGCCTGATGTCCATGACGCGCCCGTCGGGCCCTTCGGCCGCCGGAGCGAACCCCGCGGCGCGAAGCGCGTCGAGGACCTCGGCGAGCGGGTACACACTGATGAGCACCGTCGGCGCGATCATGCGAAGGCCGTACTCCGTCGCGACCGGGCTGCCCATGACCTCCGCGAGCAGCGAGGCGTCATCGCAGCGCAGGAACGACTCGGCGGCGCCACCGCGGAGCCGTCCGTGCCGCCGGGCGACGTCGTCGATCAGGTAGGTGAGTCCCTGCGGCACCGGCGTCGCCGACCGGGCCGCGAACAACGCGTGCAGTTCGCCCGCGGTCCGTCCGGTGTCCAGCGCGCGCCGCACGGACGTCTCGGTGATCCGGTAGACGGTCGCGTGCCCGGCCGATTCGATATCGGCCACGGCGGTCATCTCGGCCGCGAGTTCGGCCTCCAGCGGCCCCGGCGCGACCACGGTGAGGTCGGCCTGGACCAGGACGTGGTCCACCGGACGCGGGAGCGCGTCGAGCATCGCTTCCACCGCGCCCGGCCGGTCCTCGGCCAGCAACGCCCGCGTCGCCGTGGTGAGCCCGCCGAGCCCGATCAGGCCGAGCGCGGCCCCTTCGGCCATCGTCCAGCGCACGGTCTCGTCCCGCAGCCGCCCGCCCCGCCGCGGCGCGCGCCAGGCGAGCGCGGCGACCAGCTCGTCGGTGCTCTTCACCCCGGAGCCTTCGGGCAGCGCGGCCAGGGCGAGGAGGATCCGCCGTCGCGAGACCGGCGCCAGCGGCCGTCGCAGGTCCTCCGACAACGGCGCGATCGGCTTGTCCTTCGCGTCCCGGCCGCCGGCGAGACCGGGCAGCCGGGGCAGTTCGAGCCAGGCCTGCGCGAGCGTCATCCAGCGCTGCGCGGTCGGTGACGCGAGCCACGTGTCGGTGAGCGTCGTCGGGATCCATTCCGGCGTGGTCGCTTCGCTGTCGGCGACCAGGCCGGCGCCGACGGCGATCTCCGCCAGCAGGGTCACTCGGGTCTCGTCGACGTCGAGATCCTTGGCGAGCTTCTTCAGTTCACGGACGCCGAGGCCGCCCGACTTCAGCACCGGTGGCGGCGTCGCCGACCAAGTGCGGAGCATGTTTTCGGTCTGGCGCAGGAACTCCATCGCCTCGCCAGCCGCCGTCTCGTCCACTGTGGACCGCTGATGCGGATGCACGGGGAGTTCCGGTTCGCGCAGTGAGGCCGGGTCGAAGACCGAACCGCCGCGCAGGGCGATCCCGAGTTCGCGCGGCAGTTCCACGGTCTGGTCGTCCCGGCGCAACAGGAGGCCCCTGGCGAGCAGCCGCTGGACCGGCGTCCGCGCCCGCTCCAGCGGGACGTCGGCCGCGGCGTCGCGGGTCCGGCCGATCGGGGGCCCGGCGGCCAGCGTCGTCAGCAGGCCGCGTTCGTCCTCGCCGATCTCCGCGAGCGCGGTCTCGATGTCCGTTCCGGCGAGCGCGGGCGACGACGCCCCCAGCCCGGCGGGAAAGGGGCCGAGCGCGTCGCGGGCCGACGGCGGGACACGCAGCCCGTCGTCCTCACCCCAGACGAGCGCCCGCCCGCGCAGCAGGGTCAGCGCCTCCCCGATCTCGGTGCCCACCAGCCGCGAGACCTCGGTCACCGCGACCGGATCGGTGTCCGCCCCGGCCAGCAGCAGGGCGTCGAGCACGGCGAGGGTGAAGGTGTCGAGGTCTTCGCAAGCGCGCGCGACCGAGCCCGGCGTGCCGGCCCGGGTGGCGAGCACGATGGTGTCGGACGGGGGCGGCGTGGACAGGTCGCGACGCGTGCGCAGCAGTGCGGCGAGCGCGTCGTCGGACTCCTGGCGCAGCCAGTCCGCCAGGGATGGCGCGGGCATAGACGACCAGGATACCGGGCGGGTGGTGGACCGGCAGCCGCGTTCGGGCAGACTGTCCCTCGAGAACGGCTTGACCATGCTCTGGAGGACGTTGTGGCGAAGGGTGAGAACAAGAAGCGCGCGGGAATCGACCCGACGTGGCCCGGTGAAGACGGCGAGCACCCCGTCACCGAGCTCGCTTCCGACCGGCAGGGGGCGCTTTCCCCGTTCGGTGATGTGACCTTCCCGCTCGAGAGCGTGCCTTACGTGCACCCCGAGACCGAGATCAACAAGTAAGAAGTTACTGGTCAGTCACCCCCTGCGAGGCTTCGTGGCGGTCGTCACGGGAGTAGGTTTTCGATCGACCTATTCGAGCGTTCCTCAGCGGGGGTAGTGCCATGCCGGTTCCCGGTCCCGGATATTCGATCACCGTCCGGGTGGAGGCCCCAGCGTCGTCCACCGCGGCGGGTGATCTGACGACCGCCGTCGGCCGCGTCGGCGGTGTGCTGACCGCGTTCGACGTCGTCGAGTCGCACCCCGACTCGATCGTCGTCGACATCAGCGCCAACGCCCTGTCGGAGAACCACGCGCAGGACATCACGCAGACCCTGGACTCCCTCCCGGGCGTGCGGGTCCGCAAGGTCTCCGACCGGACGTTCCTGATCCACCTCGGCGGCAAGATCGAGGTCACCCCCAAGGTCGCGCTCCGCAACCGTGACGACCTCTCCCGCGCGTATACGCCGGGTGTGGCGCGGGTCTGCCAGGCGATCGCCGCGAACCCCGAGGACGCGCGCCGCCTGACCATCAAGCGGAACACCGTCGCCGTCGTCACCGACGGTTCGGCCGTGCTGGGGCTGGGCAACATCGGCCCCGCCGCCGCGCTCCCGGTGATGGAGGGCAAGGCGGCGCTGTTCAAGAAGTTCGCCGACGTCGACGCCTGGCCGGTGTGCCTGGACACCCAGGACACCGAAGAGATCATCAAGATCGTCAAGGCGATCGCCCCGGTCTACGCGGGCATCAACCTCGAGGACATCGCCGCGCCGCGCTGCTTCGAGATCGAGAAGCGCCTGCGTGAGCAGCTCGACATCCCGGTGTTCCACGACGACCAGCACGGCACCGCGATCGTCGTGGTCGCCGCCCTGCGCAACGCGCTGCGCGTGGTCGGGAAGAACATCGAGGACTGCAAGATCGTGGTCAGCGGCGTCGGCGCGGCCGGCTCGGCGATCATCCGCCTGCTGCTGGGCAAGAAGCCGGGCGACGTGGTGGCCGCCGACATCGACGGCATCGTGCACTCCGCGCGGGGCAACCTCGACGAGAACCTGACCTGGATCGCCGAGCACACCAACAAGGAGCAGCAGTCCGGCACGCTGCACGAGGCACTCGTCGGCGCCGACGTGTTCATCGGGGTCTCCGCGCCGAACCTGTTCGGGGCCGAGCAGGTCGCGACCATGAAGTCCGACGCCGTCGTGTTCGCGCTGGCCAACCCGGACCCGGAGATCGACCCGCTGGAGGCGCAGAAGCACGCCGCCGTCGTCGCCACCGGCCGCAGCGACTTCCCGAACCAGATCAACAACGTGCTCGCCTTCCCCGGCGTGTTCCGCGGCCTGCTCGACGCGCACGCCCACCACATCGACGACTCGATGCTGCTGGCGGCGGCCGACGCCATCGCGGACGTCGTGGACAACGGCAAGCTCAACGCGTCGTTCATCGTGCCGAGCGTCTTCGACAACGCCGTCGCCCCCGCGGTCGCCGAGGCCGTCAAGAAGGCGGCCAAGGCCGAGCGATCGGCCGAGCGCTGACGAAGCGATAGCAAAGGTCCCTTGCTCCATTCGGTGGCCGCGTCATCACTCAGGCCGACGCGGGCACCGACTTCAGGGTGACGACTCCGTACCCGGCCCGCTCATAGGCTCGATTCCGACCAGGAAGTCGATCTTGACGGGGGTTGGGGATGAAGCACTCTGTCCTGAGCGGAATCGGGACACTCACGGCCGCGGCGGTCACCTTGGCGGTACTCGTACCCGCCACGGCGTCCGCCGCGCCGTCTTCTGCACTGAAGTGGGCACCTTGCCCGGACGTGGCCACCTTGCAGTGCGCCACCTTGAAGGTCCCGCTCGACTACCGGGACCCGGGCGGGCCCGCCATCGACATCGCCGTGTCGAAGCTCGCCAGCACGAAACCGGCCAAGCGGCGCGGGGTCATGCTGATGAACCCGGGCGGGCCCGGCGGTCCGGGGCTGACCATGCCGGACGGCCTGCGGGCCGCCGGTATGCCGTCGAGCGTGCTCGACGCGTACGACCTGATCGGTTTCGACCCTCGGGGCATCGGCAGCAGTACGCCGGTCACCTGCGATCTGAAGCCTGAGCAGCTGATCAGCAACGTCCCGCCGTACGCGCGGGACGCGGCGGCAGTGGCGGAGCGGGCGAAGTCCGTGGCAGGCGTCGCGAAGCAGTGCGGAGAGTCGAAGACCGCGGCGAATCTGCCGTACATCACCACGGCCAACACCGCCCGCGACATGGACCGCATCCGGGAAGCCTTGGGCGAGAAGAAGATCTCCTACTACGGCGTCTCGTACGGGAGCTATCTCGGCGCCGTGTACTCGACGCTGTTCCCGCAGCGGACCGATCGCGTCGTGATCGACAGTGTGACCAGTCCGGGCGGCCTCGATCCGGCCACCTCGCGTCGCCTGGCGGAGGGGTTCGAGGACCGCTTCCCGGACTTCGCGAAATGGGCGGCGGCGCGGCACGCCAGTTACGGGCTGGGCCGCACTCCGCAGCAGGTGACGGCGAAGTTCCACGAACTGGCCGCCAAACTCGACACCGGCGCGGTGCCGGGAGTCGATGGCGCGATGTTCCGCGCCGGCACCTTCGGCGCGCTGTACTCGACGAGGTCGTTCCCCGTGCTCGCGCAGCAGTGGCAGGGACTCGACGGCGAAGGCGTCCTGAAGCAGTCCGAGCAGACGGCGCAGATCGACTTGGGGCAATTGCTGGCCGGTCAGCTGCACGTGGTCTGCAACGACACGAACTGGCCGGAGGACGTCGCGACCTATCAGCGCAATGTCGCGAAGGATCGGGTGAAGTACCCGATGTTCGGCGCGGCCGGGGCGAACATCTGGGCTTGCGCGTTCTGGCCGTCCGAGTCGATCGAGCCGCCGGTGCGGATCGGCGACCGGGGACCGTCGAACATCCTGATGGTGCAGAACCTGCGTGACCCGGCGACTCCGCTGAGCGGGGCCAGGGAGATGCGTCGCGCGCTCGGTGACCGGGCGCGGATCGTGACCGTGGACGAAGGCGGGCACGGGGTCTGGCTGACCGATGAGAACGCTTGCGGCAACAACGCCGTCAACCGGTTCTTCGTGGAAGGCAAGCGCCCCGCGTACGACACCGCCTGCGCCGCGGACAAGGGCGGGCTGTTCGACTCGATGACGCCGGAGCAGCGGCGCGACCGCGAGAAGGCACTCGACGAGGTTCGCTCGAAGCAGGGCATCTTGTGAGGACTAGCCTGCTGGCGTGAGTGAACTCAGCCACGTCGACCATACGGGCGCCGCCCGTATGGTCGACGTTTCCGGCAAGACGCCCACCGCCCGCACCGCGCTGGCGGGCGGCACCGTGCACACCACGGCCGAGGTGCTCGGCCTGCTGGCGAGCGACGGGCTGCCCAAGGGCGACGCACTGGCGACCGCGCGGATCGCGGGCATCATGGGCGCGAAGAAGGTGCCCGAGCTGATTCCGCTGTGCCACCAGATCGCGCTGTCCGGGGTGAAGGTCGAATTCGCCCTCGCCGAGACGGCCGTGCACATCACCGCGACCGCGAAGACGAACGACCGGACCGGCGTCGAGATGGAGGCGCTGACCGCCGTCGCCGTCGCCGGGCTGACCCTGCACGACATGATCAAGGCCGTCGATCCCGCGGCGACCCTCGACGACGTCCGCCTGATCCGTAAGGACGGCGGCAAGGCCGGGACCTGGGAGCGGCCATGACCAGGGTCGCGAGGGTGATCGTCGCGTCCAACCGGGCCGCGAAGGGCGTCTACGAGGACAAGACCGGGCCGGTCATCACGGCCTGGTTCGCCGCCAGGGGCTGGGACGTGCCCGAGCCGGTCGTCGTCGAGGACGGCGACCCGGTGGGCGCCGCGCTTCGGGAGGCCGTCGCGGCCGGGGTCCAGGTGATCGTGACGACCGGCGGCACCGGCATCTCGCCGACCGACCGCACCCCCGACGTCACGCGCGCGGTCCTCGACTACGAACTCCCCGGCGTCGCGGACGCGATCCGGGCCGCCGGACTGCCCGCCGTGCCCACCGCCGTGCTCTCGCGCGGGGTCGCCGGCGTGGCCGGGCGCACCCTGGTGGTCAACCTGCCCGGCTCGCGCGGCGGTGTGAAGGACGGCCTGGGCGTACTGGACGGGATCCTGGACCACGCCGTCGACCAGCTGGCGGGCGGCGACCACCCACGGGAGGGACAACAGTGAACGTTCGGGTCGCACGGGTCGCGGTGGTCGACGAGCCGCTTTCGGTCGAGGAGCACGCCCGGCTGGTGGACGACGCGGCCGCGGGCGCCGTCGTCACCTTCGGCGGGGTCGTGCGGGACCACGACGGCGGCCGGTCGGTGGAGCGGCTCGCCTACGAGGGACACCCCAGCGCCGCGGACGTGCTCGCGGAGGTCGTCGCGGACCTCTCGGCGAAGTGGACCGGGGTGCGGGCCGTCGCCGTCAGCCATCGGCTGGGCGCGCTGGCCATCGGGGACGTCGCGCTGGCGTGCGCCGTGGCCGCCGAGCACCGCGGCCAGGCCTTCGCCGCCTGTTCGGAGCTGGTGGACGAGGTCAAGGCCCGGCTGCCGGTGTGGAAGCACCAGCACTTCACCGATGGCAGCGACGAGTGGGTCAACTCGCCGTAGCGGGCGCCGTGTCTCGTGAGTGGTAATGAGGGTTCTAACCGTCATTACCACTCACGAGAGACCTGGACGCGACAGAGCCCCACCGCCGGGGGAATAGCGCGGTGGGGCTCTGTCAGTCGCGACCTGGCCACGCGGGGAATCCCGCGGGCATCACGACTTACTGGTGCTCATGAGCTCACTTGGTGGCGAGCTTCTGACCGACGACGATGAAGTCGGCGTTCGGCACGTATTCCTTGTTCAGCTCCTGCAGCTTCTGGTAGCCGCCCTGGACGTTGAACTTGGAAGCGATCTTGGACAGCGTGTCGCCGGCCACGACGGTGTAGTCACCCGCCGGGTTGGAGTTCGCGACAGTGGCGGCGGCCGGGGCCGGAGCCTGCTGCTTGACGACCGGGGCGGTCGACTTCTTCGGGGTCACCTTCTTGGTGGCCTTCGGGGCACTCGACTTGGCCTTGGCGGGGCTGGCGGAGCCGCCCTTCTTGCCACAGTGCGGCCACGCGCCGATGCCCTGGCCCTGCAGGACCCGCTCGGCGACGGCGATCTGCTGCTCGCGCGAAGCGTTGGCGGCGCTGCCGGTGCCACCGTAGGCGCGCCAGGTGCTCTGCGAGAACTGCAGCCCACCGTAGTAGCCGTTACCGGTGTTGGTGCTCCAGTTGCCGCTGCTCTCGCACTGCGCGATGGCGTCCCAGTTGGTCGCCGACGCGGGGGTCGCGGCGATCGCGAGGGGGGCGCCGACCGCGACACCCGCAATGGCGACGCGGGCGATGTGACGGGTGGCGGCGGACATCTTGCGGTGCTTGCCTCGGTACGACATGTGAATAAATCTCGCTCCCTGCGCCTACGAGCCTGTGCTGAGGGAAAGACCCGTGGGTCTGGCCGGCCGTCTCAGGCCGGCTGACTTCGCCTGACGCACGCCGCGTCGGCTCGGTCCCCTCGTCCCTGTCCGGAAATGCTTTCGCTCGGGGTTGGGTCCGGGAATCCGTTGGACAGGGCTCGGCGCTACGGGTTCCCGGTGTTGCGTGGTCGGTCGGGGCCAACCGAAAAGCGACGGTACGTAACGAACGGCCTGATCGGAAATTATTCGAGCTGTGACCTACATCACAGTAACAGCACGCAACCCATAACGATTCGGCTGTTTGTGCAGGTCAGAGGGCCGTTATCGGACCGTTTCCTGGCCGAGATAATTCACAGATCGTGAGGCTTGCATCACGTGGATTAAGGGATGACTGGCCCATTCGTGCGCCTTCGCGCGCTAATGGGCCGCGCACTTTAGCGAGACCTCAAGAAGTTCGCCAGCCCAGGCAGGTCATCCGTATTCAGGTGGTCGACCCCGGCGGCGACCAGCTCATTCCACAACGCTTCCCGTGCAGGTCCAGCGGCATCGGGCGTCGCCCAGAAACGCACCCGCTGACCCGCCGCGTGGGCCCGCTCGACGATGTCGTGGAGCTTCGCGCGCTCCGCGGCGGGGAAAGGACCGGCGCCGGTCCAGGTGAACAGCCCGGTCCAGGAATCGGAGACCAGCGGGGCCACCCGGGGGTCCGAACCGATGTTCAGATCGTTCACGTCCTTGATCCGGCCGTCGTAGAAGGCGAGCCGGACCTGCTGCCCGAGCATGACGTCCTTGGGCCGCCCGCCCGAGATCACCGCGGTGACGGCCCGCTTCTGAACGTGTCCGAACGCGTACAGAGAGAAGAGGAAGGAGTAGCGCGGGTCGTACAGCCGCTTCTCCAGAGCCGCGTACGTGCTGTTCGCGTCCCCCTTGACGTCGATCAGCAGCTGGAACCCGGTGCGCTGCCGGTAGACCCCGGCGCCGTGGTTGGCCAGCACGCGACGGCGCAGCGGCTCCAGGTAGAGCGACTCCAGGGTGCGGTCCGGCCGCGTGTCCGCGAGGTCGTGCGCGACCAGCAGCTGCCCGTCCACGAGGAAGATGTCGGCCTCGACGCTGGTGAACCCCTGATCGAGCGCGTCCTGCAGCGGACGCGTGTGCTCGTAGTCGTTGTGGCTGTGCGCCTGCGGCAGCGGCCGGACGCCGCGTTCGTGGGCGGAGGCCGGGGCGGTCGCCAGGCTCGTGGCGGCGACGGCCGCGAGCAGCGCGGCGAGGATACGGCGGGGAGTGATCACTGGCGCATCCTCAGCGGCTTCAGCGTCCGGATGGTGAATTCGGAACGGACTGCAGGTCAAAGGCCCCGGAACGCCTGGCGGGGGAGCAAGGGACTGTCGTATTCACGCGCGCTGACGTAAACCCGCCGAAGGGGCGCAGATTCGCTTCAGCGTCCCTTCGAGCCCAAAGGCGCCCCTTCATCGTGTTTCCGTGGCCTTCGGCCGAAAGAGGCGCGCGGAGGCAAAGTCTCCCGTCGCGCTGGCGCGCTCCGTGAGACGCTGTCACTTTCCCCCGTTTCCGCAGGTCAGCCGCCCGCGAAGGGAGGCAGGACGTCCAGTTCGGCGGCCTCGGTCAGCGGCCGCGTGAGGTCCCGCACGGCGACGCCGTCCAGCAGATACGAGACGGCTTCGAGCAGCTTCGGCAGCTTCTCCGGGTGAAGCTCGCGAAGGCGGGCGACGGCGTCGGCGACGCGCGCGCCGTCCGGCAGGGTCACCTTCTCCTCGTCGACGCCCGCGGCCGCGCGAGCCGACGCGAAGTACCGCACCACGATGGTCACCATGTCAGCCGCCGATCGCGCTCATCGGCCGGATCGGCTGCGCGAAACCGGCCTCGTTGATCTCGTGCCCGGCGAGCTTGCCCCACATGGTCGCCCGCCAGGCGTCAGCCACCTCTTCTTCGCGCGCGCCCGCGCGCACGAGGGCGCGGAGGTCGGTTTCGTCGTTGCTGAACAGGCACGAGCGCACCGCGCCGTCGGCGGTCAGCCTCGTCCGCTCGCAGGCGCCGCAGAACGGCCTCGTCACCGACGCGATCACGCCGACGTCGCCCGGACCGCCGTCGACCAGCCAGCGTTCGGCGGGCGCGCCACCGCGGGCGGCGGGGAACGGCGTCAGCGTGAACTCCTCGCCGAGCATGCCGAGGATCTCCTCGGCGGTGATCATGTCGCGCCGGTTCCAGCCGTGCTGCGCGTCCAGCGGCATCTGCTCGATGAACCGCAGGTGATACCCCTCGGCCAGGCAGAACCGCAGCAGTGGCACGGCCTGATCCTCGTTCAGCCCGCGCATCAGTACCGCGTTGACCTTCACCGGGTCCAGCCCGGCCTCGCGCGCGGCGGCCATGCCGTCGAGCACGTGCGACAGCCTGTCGCGACGGGTGATCGTCTCGAACAGCGCGCGATCGACGGTGTCCAGCGAGACGTTGATCCGGTCCAGCCCGGCGCCGGCGAGCGATTTCGCGCGCTTCGCGAGGCCGATCCCGTTGGTGGTCATGGAAAGCCGCGGCCGCGGTTCGAGTGCCGCGACCCGCTCGACGATCTGTTCCAGGCCCGGGCGCAGCAGCGGTTCCCCGCCGGTGAGCCGGATGTCGGTGACGCCGAGCCGTTCGACGGCGATCCGCAGCAGGAGCACGAGTTCGTCGTCGGTCAGCACGTCCGCGCGCGGCATCCACTCGAGCCCTTCGGCGGGCATGCAGTAGGTGCAGCGCAGATTGCACTTGTCGGTGAGCGACACCCGCAGATCCGTGGCGACGCGGCCGAAGGTGTCGATCAGGGCTGGATTGTCCGGCCTGGGCACGGTTGACGGGCCGCGTGTACCGGGGACACGGGGAAACCCGAGATCGACTGCTGTCATTGCCACCAGACTAACCCCGAAGCGGGAGAAACCGACTGTCTAGAATGCTATGCGTACCTAAACGCCGCGCGGCCTGGTTTCTTCCCGAAGGGTTTTCCGGATGGCGAAATACCCGCTGTCGGCGGAGGAAATGGCCCGGTTCGCCCATCTCGGCCGGGAAGGCAGCACGCTGACCGTCCTCCGGCACGCCAGGATCGCCGAGCGGATGGGCCTGTCGGCCACCGACCACAAGGCACTCGAACTCGTCGGCCAGGCGCCGGGACCGTTGACAGCGGGCAGGATCGCGGAGCTGACCGGACTGTCGACGGGCGCTGTGACCGGCGTCATGGACAGGCTCGAGAAGGCGGGTCTCGCCCGCCGCGTCCGTGACCCCATCGATCGCCGGAAGGTCCTGATCGAGGTCGTTCCCGGCGCCATGGAGCGGCACGCGCCGCTCTTCGAATCGGCGTACACGAACATGAAGACGGTCCTCGAACAGTTCTCTCCCGAGGAACGGAAAGTGCTGGAGCGATTCCAGAGCGCGTTGCTCGACGGCCTCCGCGAGGAGCTGCTCGGCGATTCCTCTCGTCCGTAGCTTTTCCGCATCTGCGGAAGTAACCTGCCAGACATGCCGCAATTCCGGTTGTCCGAGGCCGCTCGCCTGCTCGGCGTCAGTGACGACACGGTCCGCCGCTGGGTGCGCGCCGGTCAGCTGACCGCGTTCGACGACTCGGCGGGCCGCAAGGTCGTCGACGGCGCCGAGCTGGCCGCGTTCGCCAAGGCGCAGGCCGAACAGCCGGAGGATCCGTCGAGTGTCGGCCGTTCCGCGCGCAACCGGTTCGTCGGCCTGGTCACCGAGGTCGTCACGGACAAGGTGATGGCACAGGTCGAACTCCAATGCGGGCCGCACCGGGTGGTCTCCCTGATGAGCGCGGAGGCCGTCCGCGAACTCGGGCTGCGGCCCGGCGTGCTCGCGGTGGCCGTCGTCAAGGCGACCACCGTCGTGGTCGAAACCCCGGAGGGAAGCCGATGAGGAGACTGGCCCCGGCGCTGCTCGCGCTGGCGCTGGCCGCGACGGCCTGCGGTTCGGAGGCGGCCCCCCAAGATGGAGGACGGACGCTGACGGTGTTCGCGGCGGCGTCGCTGACCGAGTCGTTCGGCGCGCTGGGCAAGCGGTTCGAGGCGCAGAACTCCGGCGTGACCGTGAAGTTCAGCTTCGAGGGCTCCTCGGCGCTGGTCCAGAAGCTGACCCAGGGCGCGAAGGCGGACGTGTTCGCGTCCGCCGACCAGGCCAATATGGACAAGGCGGCCAAGGGTGAGGTGATCGACGGGCAGCCGTCGGTGTTCGCCACCAACCGGCTCGCCATCGCCGTCGCCAAGGGCAATCCGAAGGGCATCAAGGGCCTGGCGGACCTCGCCAGGGACGGGCTGACCGTGGTCGTCTGCGCGCCGCAGGTGCCGTGCGGGTCGGCGGCGAAGAAGGTCCAGCAGTCGTCCGGGGTCACGCTCAAGCCCGCGAGCGAGGAGCAGGACGTCAAGTCAGTGCTTGCGAAGGTGCGGTCGGGCGACGCGGACGCGGGACTCGTCTACGTCACCGACGCGACGTCGGCGGCGGGGAAGGTGGACAAAGTGGACTTCCCCGAGTCTTCGGGCGCCATCAACGACTACCCGATCGCCGTGGTGAAGGACGCTCCGCAGGCAGCGCTCGCGAAGCAGTTCACGGACTTCGTCCTGAGCGCCGAGGGCAAGCAGGAATTGGCGAAGGCCGGTTTTGGCGCGCCCTGACCCCGCGTTTCGTCCTCTGGATGCGGTAGATGCACGCGCAACTACCGCATCCAGAGGACGAAACGCGGGCATCGGGGTGCCGTGGGTGCTCTGGCCGCCGGCGGTTTGCGCGCTGGCGCTCGTGGTGCTGCCGGTCGTCGGCCTCCTGGTGCGCACGGATCTGACCCGCTTCCCGGGGCTCATCGCCTCGCCGTCGTCGCTGAACGCGCTCAAGCTTTCGCTGGTCACCGCCGGACTGTCCACTGTGGCCTGTGTGCTGTTCGGTGTCCCGCTCGCCGTGGTGCTCGCGCGCTCGCGGGCGCGCGGAATCCGCGTGCTGCGCGCGGTGGTGCTGCTGCCGCTGGTCCTGCCGCCGGTGGTCGGCGGCCTCGCGCTGCTGTACCTGTTGGGCCGCAAGGGTTTCCTGGGCATCCTGGTGACCGCCTTGACCGGCGAACAGGTGCCGTTCACGACGACCGCTGTGATCATCGCGCAGACGTTCGTCGCGATGCCGTTCCTCGTGGTCAGCCTCGAAGGCGCGTTGCGCGGCGCCGGTGACCGCTACGAGCGGGTCGCCTCGACCCTCGGCGCGAAGCCCTGGACGGTGTTCCGCCGGGTCACGCTGCCGCTGCTGCTGCCCGCGCTCGGTTCGGGGATCGTGCTGAGCTTCGCGCGGGCACTGGGCGAGTTCGGCGCCACGATCACCTTCGCGGGCAGCCTGGAAGGCGTCACCCGGACCCTCCCGCTGGAGGTCTACACCCAGGCCGAGGTCGACGTCGACAGCGCCGTCGCCCTCGCGCTGCTGCTCATCCTGGTCGCCGTCGCGGTGATCGCGCTCGCCCGGCCACGCGCGCTCGAAGGAGTCCGGTCGTGACCCTTTCGGCCGAGATCGCCCTCCGGCGCGGCGAGTTCACACTTTCCGTCGAGTTCGAAGTTCCCGACGGCGGGGTGCTCGCCCTGCTCGGGCCGAACGGTTCGGGCAAGTCCAGTGTGCTCGGTTGCCTCGCCGGGCTCCTCCGGCCGGATCGCGCGCTGCTCACTTTGGACGGCCGCGACCTGGCTGGTCTGCCGCCGCACGCCCGCGGCATCGGTCTCCTCTCCCAGGACGCCCTGCTCTTCCCCCATCTGTCCGCTTTGGACAACGTCGCCTTCGCGCCCCGATCGGCGGGCGCGGGGCGCGCCGAGTCGAGGAGGCGCGCGCGGGAGTGGCTGGCCGAGGTGGACGCCCTCGACCTCGCCGCCCGCAAACCCGCGCAGCTCTCCGGCGGCCAGGCACAGCGGGTCGCGATCGCGCGGGCGCTGGCGGCCGACCCGGGACTTCTGCTGCTCGACGAGCCCTTCGCCGCCCTCGACGTCGACGCGGCGCCCGCCATTCGCGGCCTGCTCCGGCGGGTGCTGCGCTCCGGGCCGCCGACCGTCCTGGTCACCCATGACCCCCTGGACGCACTGGCGCTGGCCGAGCACGTCGCCGTCCTCGATGGCGGCCGGATCGTCGAACGCGGCGAGACCCGGAAGGTGCTGGCCGCGCCGCGGACGGCGTTCACCGCGCGGATCGCCGGGCTGAACCTGGTGCCCGGCGTCGCCGTCGAAGGCGGTTTGCGCACGTCAGGCGGGTTGTCGCTGGCCGGGATCCCGGCGGAGGACGTCGAGGGCGGGCAAGCGGCGGTCGCGGTCTTCCCGCCCAGCGCCGTCGCCGTGTACCTGAAGGACGGCGAGCACCGGGGCAGTCCTCGCAACACCGTCGAGGGTGTCGTCGATGCGCTCGAACCACACGGCCCGGTCATTCGCGTCCGGACGCGCGGGGACGACTGGGCGACAGGGCTGGCCGCCGATCTGACCCCCGCCGCGGTGGCCGAACTAGCGCTCGAACCCGGCACACCGGTCAATCTTTCGGTCAAGGCGGCGTCCGTGGCTGTCCACGCGGCTCCCGATCATTAGGGTGGGGGTCATGAACGAGCGCCGTTGGACGTACCTCAGCGACATGGATGGCGTGCTGGTGAAGGAGGAGCACCTCGTCCCCGGGGCGGACGAGTTCCTCAAGGAGCTGCGCGCCAACGACATCGGCTTCCTGGTGCTGACCAACAACTCGATCTACACCCCGCGTGACCTGCGGGCGAGGCTCGAGCGGACCGGTCTCGACATCCCCGAGGAGGCCATCTGGACCTCCGCGCTGGCGACCGCGAAATTCCTCGCGTCGCAGCGGCCGAACGGCTCGGCGTTCGTGATCGGCGAGGCCGGGCTCACCACGGCGCTGCACGAGGTCGGCTACGTGCTGACCGAACGCGACCCGGACTACGTCGTCCTCGGTGAGACACGCACGTACAGCTTCAGCGCGATAACCCGCGCGATCCGGCTGATCGAGGGTGGCGCGAAGTTCATCGCCACCAACCCCGACGCCACCGGCCCCAGCGTGGAGGGCTCCATGCCCGCCACCGGCTCGGTCGCCGCGCTGATCGAGAAGGCGACCGGCCGCTCGCCGTACTACGTCGGCAAGCCGAACCCGCTGATGATGCGTTCGGCCCTGCGGCGGCTCGGCGCGCATTCGGAGTCGACGCTGATGATCGGCGACCGGATGGACACCGACGTCCACTCGGGAATCGAGGCCGGACTGCAGACGATCCTGGTGCTGACCGGCATCTCCAGCCGGGAGAGCGCCGAGCACTACCCGTACCGGCCGACCATGATCATCGACTCGATCGCCGATCTGGTGGGCCGCACCGGTGACCCGTTCGGCGAAGGCTGAGCGACGCGGCGGCGGGTGGAGGGCTTATCGTCACAAGATGCACGACGATCAGCCCGCGTCCCCGACCTACGTGGTCGGTGACGTGCACGGACACCGGGACGAGCTGGCCGGGGCGCTCCGGGAGAAGGGGCTGCTCGACGCCGACGACGACTGGGCCGGTGGTGAAGCCACCCTCTGGTTCCTCGGCGACTTCGTCGACCGGGGGCCGGACGGCGTCGGTGTCATCGACCTGGTGATGCGGCTGGAACGGCAGGCCGCCAAGGCGGGCGGGCACTGCGGGACGCTGCTGGGCAACCACGAGATCCTGCTGCTCGGGATGTACCACTTCGGCGACACGGAGGTGCCGTCCGATTTCGGGCCGCGCAGCTTCGCTCGGAGCTGGGAGATCAACGGCGGGCTGCTGGCCGATCAGGACAGGCTCACGCCGCAACATATCGAATGGCTGACGTCGCGCCCGATGCTGACGCTGGCCGCGGACCACCTGCTGATGCACTCGGACACGCTCGAGTACCTCGACTGGGGTACCGACATCGAAGAGATCAACGCGCGCGGTCGCGAGATCCTCGAAGGCAGCGACATCCAGGCCTGGTGGGACGTGTGGCGGCGGATGACCACCCGCTACGCCTTCCGCGGTCCGGACGGCGCCGACGTCGCGCAGCAGCTGATGGACCGGCTCGGCGGCGAGCGGATCGTGCACGGGCACAGCGTCATCGCCGACCAGCTCGGCATCCACCCGGCGCAGATCGAGGGGCCGTACCTCTACGCGGGCGGCAAGGCGCTGGGGATCGACGGCGGGTTGTTCGTCGGCGGCCCTTGTCTCATCGTTTCGCTCCCGTGGGAGCCCGAGGACTGAGGATCGCACCCTCAGGGAAGTTCGACGATCTCCTTGCCCAGCGGCATCAGCGAGACCGGGATCATCTTGAAGTTCGCCACCCCCAGCGGGATCCCGATGATCGTGACGCACAGCGCGACCCCGGTCAGCACATGCCCGATCGCGAGCCAGATCCCGGCGAAGATGAACCAGATGACGTTGCCGATGGTCGACGCGGCGCCGGCGTCGCGCCGGTCGACCACGGTGCGGCCGAACGGCCACAGCGCGTAGGCCGCGATCCGGAACGACGCCAGCCCGAACGGGATGGTGACGATGAGGATGCAGCAGATAATGCCGGCGACGACGTAGCCGAGTGCCATCCACAGGCCGCACAGCACGAGCCAGATGACGTTGAGGATCAGGCGCATCAGACGTGCAGCTCCCCGCTGGCCACGGTGACCGCCTGTCCCGCAAGCAGCACGCGGTCGCCCGTGAGGTTCATCCGGACGATGCCGCCCCGTGCCGACGCCTGCTCGCCGACGAGCTTCCCCCGGCCGAGGCGCGCCGCCCAGTACGGCGCCAGAACACAGTGCGCGGACCCGGTGACGGGGTCCTCGTCGACCCCGACACCCGGCGCGAAGAACCGCGTGACGAAGTCGATCCCGTCGACGTCGCCGGGGGCGGTGACCATCAGCCGTCCGGTCCAGTGCGCCCGCAGCGCGGCGAGGTCCGGTTCGAGCGAACGCACCACGGAAGCCTTGTCCACCACCGCGAACAGGTTCTGGTGACTCCGCCCGACGTACTCGAACTCCAGCCCCGGCAGGATCGACGACAGATCGTCGTCCGACTCGCGGGGCGGATCCGACGGGAAGTCCATCGACACCCAGCCGTCTTCGGCCCGGCAGCGCAACTCGCCGCTTCTCGTCGTGAAGGTCTGCTCGCCGCCCAGGACGTGCGTGGTGGCCAGCGTGGCGTGCCCGCACAGGTCGACCTCGGTCTCCGGCGTGAACCAGCGAAGCGACTTCGGACCTTCGCCACCGACCTCGACGAAGGCCGTCTCGGCGTGCTTCAACTCGGCGGCGACGGACTGCATCCAGCCCGCGTCGCCCGGCGAGTCCAGGAGCACGACCCCGGCGGAGTTGCCGGCGAAGGCTTCGGAAGTGAAGGCGTCGACGATGTAGAGGCGCATGCCCTCGACGATATCCGTCGCGCGCGAACCCGGCCTCGGGGTTTTCCCCGAGGTGTCGCGGGTCTCCACTTGCAGGTGGCCGGGCTCAGGGCCGCTGAACCCAGAGTTGCCACATGTCGCCGTTCCAGGGCGAGCAGCTGTACCCCAGCGCGCCGTTTTGATTGACCTCGGCTTTACCCCTGTCCTGACACCAGGACAGCCGTGAGTACCAGTCGATGTACTCCCAGCCGGACATCACTTTCACATCCGCGGCGGGAGTGGCTTCCGTCGCCGTGGCGACAGGCCCGCCGCCGAGCATCGCGGCTCCTGCGATCATCCCGCTGATCAGAATCCTCTTCATGGCCATCCAGTCTCCGGTTCCTCGTGGGGCCTCCGCGCCCGGAAGCGCACGCTAGCGCCGGGTGCTGTCACGAGGCTGTCACCTTCCAGCTCGCGGGTCTCCACTTGCAGGTGGCCGGGCTCACCCGGCCTTCTTAAACTCGACGCGTCGCTACCGCCGAACGCAGGAGTTTCCATGGCCGACACCCCCGCCTTGCCAAGTTACGCATCGGGAATCTCGGACACCCCGCTGCTGGGGGACACCATCGGCGACAACTTCGATCGGACCGTCGCCGCTTTCGGCAATCGTGACGCGCTGGTCGACCGCGCGGCCGGGAAGCGCTGGACCTACACCGAATTCGCGGCCGAGGTGAACGCGCTCGCGCTCGGTCTGCTGGACCTCGGCATCGACAAGGGTGACCGCGTCGGCATCTGGTCGCCGAACCGCTGGGAGTGGACCTGCGTCCAGTACGCCACCGCGAAGATCGGCGCGATCCTGGTCAACATCAACCCGGCGTACCGGTCGCACGAACTCGAGTACGTGCTCAACCAGGCCGGGATCAAGCTCATCGTGGCCGCGAACTCGTTCAAGACCTCGGATTACGCGGGCATGATCGCCGAAGCGGGGCCGAAATGCCCGGCGCTGGAACACGTCGTGCTGCTCGACAGCCCCGCGTGGCCGTCAATGCTGGAGATCGGCGGCAAAGCCGACCCCGCGCCGCTGCTCAAGCGGCAGGCCGAGCTTTCCGCGGACGATCCGATCAACATCCAGTACACCTCGGGCACCACGGGTTTCCCCAAGGGCGCCACGCTGAGCCATCACAACATCCTCAACAACGGCTACTTCGTCGGCGAACTCTGCAACTACACCGAAGCCGACCGGATCTGCATCCCCGTTCCCTTCTATCACTGCTTCGGCATGGTGATGGGCAATCTCGCGGCGACCAGCCACGGCGCCTGCATGGTGATCCCGGCGCCCGCGTTCGAGCCGAAGGCCACGCTGGAAGCCGTCGCGGCGGAGAAATGCACGTCGCTGTACGGGGTCCCGACGATGTTCATCGCCGAACTGGCCGACCCGGACTTCGATTCCCACGACCTTTCCTCGCTGCGGACCGGGATCATGGCGGGCTCGCCTTGCCCGGTCGAGGTGATGAAGCAGGTGATCGACCGGATGGGCATGACGGAGGTGTCGATCTGCTACGGCATGACCGAGACGTCGCCGGTGTCCACCCAGACCCGCGCGGACGATTCGGTGGAGCGGCGGGTGTCGACGGTCGGCCGGGTCGGGCCGCATCTGGAGGTCAAGGTCGTCGACCCGGAGACGGGGCTGACGGTGCCGCGCGGTGAACCCGGTGAATTCTGCACGCGGGGCTACTCGGTGATGCTCGGCTATTGGGAGCAGGCGGACAAGACGGCCGAGGCGATCGACGCGGCGCGGTGGATGCACACCGGCGACCTCGCGGTCATGGACGCCGACGGGTACGTGAACATCACCGGCCGGATCAAGGACATGGTCATCCGCGGCGGCGAGAACCTGTACCCGCGCGAGATCGAGGAGTTCCTCTACACCCATCCGGACATCCTCGACGCGCAGGTCATCGGCGTCCCGGACGAGAAGTACGGCGAGGAACTGATGGCGTGGGTGCGCATGCGCGAAGGCGCGACGCCACTGACGGCCGAGGCGGTGCGGGAGTTCTGCGAGGGGAAGCTGGCGCGCTACAAGATCCCGCGCTACGTCCATGTCGTCGAGGAGTTCCCGATGACGGTGACCGGCAAGGTCCGCAAGATCGAGATGCGCGAGCAGTCGATCAGCATCCTCGGCCTGGAATCGGCGGCCGCCACGAAACACGCCTGACGAAGTTGACACTTCGGGGCAACCTGTCACTTTTTCCCGGCGTGTCCCCTGTGCGGCAGTAGGTCTCGCAAAGCGCGGGGCCATGGGGAGCCGCCTAGGGGAACCATGAACATCCAACGAGGCAAACGTCTGCTCACCCTGGTTGTGGCCGCGGTGGCGCTGCCGCTGTCCGTCCCGGCGGTGGCGGCCGCGGCGACCGGGCCGATCGATCTCGGCCTGCTGCCCGGTGACGAGAGGACCGACGTGACCGCGGTCGGTGACCGGGGTCAGCTCGTCGGGGAGTCCTGCAGCACCGAGCCGCACACGCATTGGTGCACGGCGGTGAGATGGGACCGGAACGGGAAGATCTCCGTGCTGTCGTCCCTGGGCGGCAGCGGTCTCGGGTCGCCGAAGGCCATCAACGGGAGCGGGGTGGCCGTCGGCAGTTCACTCGACTACGGGCTGAGCGACCGGGCCGTGCGCTGGGCCCCGGACGGCGCCGTCACGGAACTCCCGGCGTTGCCGGGCGGCCGGACCTGGGAAGCCCGCGGGATCAGCGACCTCGGCGTCATCGTGGGATCGGGGACGGACGCCACGGGCAAGGAGCGCGGACTGCGCTGGGACCCGTCCGGAGGAGTCACGATGCTCGCCGCGCCGCCGGTCGCCGGAAGCTACTCCGCGTCCGCGATCAGCCGCGACGGCCGGTTCATCGGCGGGCGGCTCTACGGGGACGACGGCAGCATCCGGGTCCTGCGCTGGGACGCGTCCGGGGCGGTGACCATGCTCGGTACGGCGACCGAGGCCAGCTGGTTCGGCGGCCTGAACGCCTCCGGCGAGATCGTCGGCCGCACCACGATCAACGACCGGTACGCGGCCGTGAAGTGGACCACCGACGGCCGCATGATCGAACTCGGCTGGACGAACTCCTACGCCACGGACGTCTACAAGATCAACGGTTCCGGGGTCTCGGTCGGGATGGGCTACGTCGACTCCCCGAACGGATCACTCTCCGTTCCGGTGCGGTGGGCCGCCGACGGCACGATGACCCTGCTCGCCACGGCCGGCACCGGCGGCAACGCCATGGACATCGACGGACGGGGGCGCGTCGTCGGCATCGCGGGCAACGCCGCGCTCTGGGACGCGAACGGTGTGCGGACCGACCTCGGCACGCTGCCGGGCGGCGGATACAGCCGGGCGGAACTGATCGGTCTGGACGGGACGATCGCGGGCGGCGCGGTCGCCGCGGACGGCAACTGGCACGCCGTCTACTGGCCGGCCAGGTGAAGGTTGATGGTCCGTGAAGGCCTCCTTGAGGGACGCTGAGTCCCTCAAGGAGGCCTTCACGGACTAAGCCGACACAGCGGCTGCCGCCTCGGCGATCGCCTTCGCGTCTTCTTCGCCGAAGGTCTCTTCGAGGTTCTCCGGCGAATAGTCGAGGTCGATCTGCTCCACCGGCATCCCGCGCGCGGATTCGATCGCGCCGAGCCGTCGCTGCGCCCGATCGGCCGCGTACTGGATGATCTCCTGCGGATCGTTGTCGAAGGGGATTTCTTCGAACTGGTCCTGTACCCACTGGATCATGTCGAGGGCGTGGGGGAGCAGCTCACCCATCCGCTGCTGCACCGCGTCCCACAGCGAGTCGTCCGCGGCGACATGGCGACGGCAGGTGAAGGTGCCCCAGGCCATGTGGCGGCGTTCGTCGTCGCCGATGCGGCGGACCAGTTCCTGCATCCCGGGCAGGATGTCGTGCTGCGTGCAGATCAGCTGCCACGAGTAGTACCCCGTCAACGCGAGACTGCCTTCGATGACGTGGTTGTAGGTGACGCTCGCGCGGATCTGGTTGAGCGGACTGGGATCGTCCTCGAGTGCCCGCAGCGACTGCGGCAATTCCTCGTAGAAAAGCTTGCGGTAGTGGGGATTCTCCGCGACGTACGGATGCAGGTCTTCGGTGAGCCCGACGGCGTCCATCCAGCGGCGGAACACTTCCGTGTGCTTGGCCTCTTCGAAACAGAACTGGGTCAGATACATCTCGTCGCCGAAGCGGCCGGTCGCGGACATCGCCCGCATGAACGGCTGGATGTCCTCGGTGACCGCCTCTTCGCCCGCGATGAACTGCGCCACGAGATACGTCGTCGACCGCTGCTGTTCCGGGTTGAGGGTGTCCCAGCCCTCGCGTTCACGGGAGAAGTCGATGTCGGCGGGATTCCAGAACTTCTTGTTTCCCTTGGCGAACAGCCGCAGTGGGAACGAGTCCCAGTTCAGCCCGCCCTTGCGCAGTGAGGAAAAACCGGTCCGCAGCTCAGAGAGCGTATCGGTCATGACGTCCCCTTCGTGTCACTCCATTGTGGACGAATCGGTGGTCAGCATCCGGATGGCGGGCGCCAGTACGGCGACCACGGCGGCCGCCGCCTCGTCGGCCGAATGGGTCGGCATGACGAGATGGGACAGGGAAAGCCGCACGACGGTCTCCGCCAGCAGTGCGGCCGAATGAGCCGAGAGCGCCGGTTCGAATTCGCGGTACTGCCCGGCCGCGACCTCGGTGGCCGCGGTCAGGATCGGCTCGCCCTTGGTGGTGAGCAGCGGAAGGAGGTCCTCGCCGGCTTCGGTGCCGAGCGTGGTCGCGACGAGCCGGTTCTCACGGGCGTGCTCGATCGTGTAGACGACCGCCTCGCGGATCCCGTCGAGGAGGTCCTGCGCGTGCTCGACGCGCTGCCGGATGCCTTCCAGGAACTCCGACGTCGTCCGGAGCACGACGGCCTGGGTGAGCGCGGCCTTGCTGCCGAACTCGTTGTAGACCGTCTGCCTGCTCACCCCCGCGTGCGCGGCGACGTCCGCCATGCGCAGCGCCGTGTAGCCGCGCTCCGGGAGCAGCTCGGTGGCGGCGTCGAGCAAGGCCTCCCGCAGCGAGGCCTTGGTCCGATCGGAGAAGCTCGTGATCTCGCCCACATCTCCAGCTTGACACAGATCGCGCCCGTGTCAAACGCGTTGACGATCGCGCGGTAGGTGTAAATCAGTCGGTGGTGGCCGCTACCGTGGCGGGCGTGGGCATCACCGTGGGGTTCGACCTCGACATGACACTGATCGATCCGCGGCCGGGCATGGTCGCGGTGATGAACGCGCTCGGCGTGGAGTCCGGCCTGCCGCTGGACGGCGAGTTCTTCGCGGCCAACCTCGGCCCGCCCCTCGACGACAGCCTGCGGGGATTCGGCGCGCCGGAGGAGCGCATCCCGGAACTGGTGACGCGGTTCCGCGCGATGTACCCGGAGGTCGTCGTGCCGGTGACGGTGGCGCTGCCCGGCGCGGCCGAAGCGCTCCACGCCGTCCGCGAGGCGGGTGGGCGCACCGTCGTCGTCACCGGTAAGTACGGGCCCAACGCGAAACTCCACCTGGACGCCCTCGGCTTCGAGGTCGACGTCCTGGTCGGGGAGCTGTGGTCGACAGAGAAGGCCGCCGCGCTCACCGAGCACGGCGCCCGTGTCTACGTCGGGGACCACCTCGGCGACATCCGCGGCGCGCTGGCCGCGGGCGCCGTGCCCGTGGGGGTCACGACGGGCCCGTGCACCAAGGCCGAACTGCTCGCGGAAGGGGCCGATGTGGTGTTCGACTCGCTGACCGAGTTCCCCGGCTGGTTCAGCTCTTTCGGCGAGCCTCGCGAACCAGGGCGATCAGGCCCAGCGCCAGACCCAGCGGGGTGATCACGCCCGCCGCGGCGGACAGCCACACCGGCAGGTTCTCCAGCCCGGCCGCGAACAGGATGAACACCGCTGTGACGGCGATCATGCCGATCGCGAACAGGCCGATGCCCACGCGCATGAGGATCGGTTTGCCCGGCTTTTCGGGGACGGCCACAGCGGCCTCCTTTACTGCGGTCTCCATGAAACAGAGGGTATCCGCCGGTATCCGCTTCTCCACAGGGCCTGTGGCGGGATACGCTTATGGGACGCGCGCCCTGGGTACGCCCCCGGGCGCGTTCGTTGTGAGCAGGACAGCAAAGGACTGGTGAGGGAAGTGCCGACCGGCAAGGTCAAGTGGTACGACGCGGAGAAGGGTTTCGGTTTCGTCACCCAGGATGGGGGCGCCGACGTCTACATCCGCAAAGCCGCGCTGCCGCAGGGCGTCGAAGGACTCAAGGCGGGTCAGCGCCTCGAGTTCGGTGTCGCCGACGGCCGTCGCGGTCCGCAAGCGCTTTCCGTCCGGCTGCTGGACCCGCCGCCTTCGGTCGCCGAGGCCCGCCGCCGTCCCGCGGAGGAACTGCACGGGCTCATCGAAGACATGATCAAGCTGCTGGAACTCAAGGTGCAGCCGGACCTGCGGCGCAACCGCTACCCGGACCGCAAGAACACCAAGCAGATCGCCGAGATCATGCGCGCGGTCGCCAGGGACCTCGATCCCTGATCGACGCCCCGTCTTAGCGCGTGAAGGCCCCCTTCCCTCGGCTCAGCCGAGGGAAGGGGGCCTTCACGCGCATCGGCCGTCGGCCGGGTCGGCCTTCACTACCTTCAGCAGAGATCAGGAGCCCGCGCGATAGCAAAGGTCCCTTGCTGCTCAGACGGCCGGTGGCTCCACCTGTAGCGACCAGATCGCGGTCGTGACCGCCTCGGCGTCCTCCGGGCGTCCGGTCTGGCTGATCACCGAAGCCTGCGCGACCTCGACGACGAGGATCTGGTCGTCGGGCTTGGGCGTCGTCACGGTGTAGGCGAACCGGTCCAGCGACGTGATGATGTCCTGCTTCAGTTCCTGCGGCTCGCCCTTGCCGTTCACGTACTGCACCGTGACCTTCCACGGCGTTTCCGCGATCCCGCTCGGCACCGAGATCTGCACCGGCTTCCCCGGCCGGACGCGCAGCTTGCCCGCGGCGTCGGGGCGGGTCGTGCACTGGGCGCTCTTGATGTCGCAGGACGCCAGCGGGGTGACGTTCACCGTCTTCCCGTCGGCGAAGAAGGTCACCTCTTCGGGGCCGGGGGCCGAGCAACCGGCCACCACGAAACCACCCGCCGCGAGCAGGGCCAAGATACGAAGTCGCCGCATACGGTGAAGATTACGAGCCCGGCCGCCACCGGGAGTCACCGGCCTCCGACGGGACCGGCGATTCGCTGGTCGGCTCGGGGCGCAGCGGGCGGTCGCCGCCGAGACCCGGGATCAGCGAGGTCCCGCGCCGGACCATGAACGTCTGTGTGAACCCGACGGCCAGCAGGATCGACAGCACGAGGAACCCGATCCAGTACGTCGGCGGCAGCAGCAGGCCGACGGCACCGCCGAAGCACCACGACATCTGCAGCACGGTCTCCGACCGCCCGAACGCCGACGCGCGCGACTCCTCCGGCAGGTCCTCCTGGATCACGGCGTCGAGGCTGATCTTCGCCAGCGCACTCGCGGTCGCGCCGACGAGCGCGACGATCGCCGCCGTCGCCAGCCCCGCCGCCACGGTGGCGATGACCGCGATACCCAGGCAGGCCCCGACACAGGCCAGGATCACCTGATCCGGTTTGCCGAAGTGCAGCCGGGAGCCGAGCGCGTTCCCCAGGAAACCACCGGCACCGGCCGCGGCGCCGATGATGCCGAGCAGCAGCAGCTGCTCGAACGGGCTCTGCCCGCTGCCCTCTGCCTGCGCCTTCACCGCGAACGCGGAGAACATCATCAGGAACCCGGTCAGCACGCGGACGGTGCCGTTGCCCCACAACGAGACGACGATCTGCCGTCCCATCGGCTGCCGCTGCTTCTTCACCCGCCGCTCGGGGTGCGCGGACAGCGAAGCAGGCACTTCGCCCTCGGTCTTTTCGACCCACGCCGGGATCCGCATCGACTGCACGGCGGCCGCGACGCAGATCAGCATGGTGAACCACAGCGCGCCCTGCGAACCCCAGATCGCGTTGACCCCGCTCGCCAGCGCGCCGAACGCGCCGGCGGCGACCAGGCCGAACACCGTCAGCCGCGCGTTGGTCTTGGACAGCGTGATCTCGGGTGGCAGCACCCGCGGGGTCACCGCCGCCTTGAGCACGGTGAACGACTTCGAGAGCACCATCATGCCCAGCGCCGCCGGGTACAGCAGCCAGTCGTCGAAATGCAGCGCCATCACGATGGCCATCAGCGCCTGTCCGGCCGAGGACACGCACATCGCCAGCCTGCGGCCACGCTGGATCTTGTCCAGCGCCGGGCCGATCACCGGCGCGACCAGCGCGAACGGCGCGATCGTGATGAGCAGGTAGAGCGCGACCTTGCCCTTGCTCTCGCCGCTCGTGGCGGCGAAGAACAGCGTATTGGCCAGCGCGATCGCCATCGCCGCGTCGCTGGCGTAGTTCAGCATCACCGCGTACGTCAGCGAGGTCAGCCCCGACTTGTCGGCGCCGTCCGCCTTCGTCGCCCGCTGGAACGCGCCGACGGCCTGCCCGGTGAGCTGACGGCTGCGCATCGCCGCGACCCGGGTGACCGTGATCTTCTTCGGCATCCGCGGCAGGGGCCCCGCCTGCGGCGGAACCGCGGTCGTGGGGTGCTCCTGCGGGAATTCCTCGGCGACCCGGGGTTCACCCGCGTAGCCGCCGGTGTCGTAGTGCTCGTACTCGCCGCTGCCGGGCGGGTGCTCGTCGTAGAACCCGCCCGGACGACGCCGGACGGGTTCGGTCTGCCGCTGCGAGGGATCCGGGTACGGCCGGGCGCCGCGCGGAGGCGTCTGCGGCGGCATCCGGGGCGGTGGCGGCGGAGGCTGGTGGTGGCCCATCGGGATCGCGGCGGTGCGCGCCTCGTCGGCGGTCGGCCCGGCCGGATGCGGCTGGTACTGGGGCTGGTTCTGGGCCTGGGGACGGGCCGCGCGGGGCGGTACCGGCTGGTGATCGACCCGGGTGGGCGGCGGCGCGGACCAGTCGCGTGCCTGGGCGGCGCCCGGTTCCGGTGTCCACTTGCGCTTGCTCTTACGGCCACGCTCCTTGCCCGGCCGGCCGGAACGCGTGCCGTCGGGTCCAGAGTTCGAGCCGAAGATTCCCACCCTTCAATCCTGCCTTACCCGGGACCCGCCGCGCGCGTTCACCACTGCTTTCTAGGGGGCGGGGACGAATTTCACGCGGAACATCTTGGGCCAGAGCTTGCCGGTGATCACGAATTCGTCCGTCCCGGGCACCGCCGCGATGCCGTTGAGGACGTCGGCGGAACCCCGCTCGCCGGGGCCGAGCAAGCCCGAGGCGTCGATTTCGCCGGTGACCCGTCCGGAAGCGGCGTCGATCCGCAGGATCTTCTCCGTCTGCCAGACGTTCGCGTAGACCGCGTCCCCGACGCATTCCAGTTCGTTCAGCTGGTCACGCCCGACATCGACGCTGCCTGTCGGGGCGAAGGAAACGGGGTCGCGGAAGGTGAGCCTCGACGAGCCGTCGCTCATCACCAGCCGTCCGTCGTGGTGGCAGAGACCCCAGCCTTCGCCGGTGTAGGTCACGCGACGAAGCTCGGCGAGGGTCTTGGCGTCGCGTTCGATGGCGACGCCGTCCTGCCAGGTGATCTGCCAGGCCGTCGGACCGAGCACGGTGATGCCCTCGCCGAACAGGCCGGGCAGGTCCTGCCGGACCGACGGCGCAGCGCCCGCGGGCCCGGCCCGCATCGACGACTTCCCGACCAGGCCTGTCCCCTCGTACAGGGTCTCGCCGGAGAACTCGAGGCCCTGGGTGAACGCGGCCGGGTCGTGCGGAAGGGTGGAGAGCACCTGAACCTTGAGCTTTTCGGGTGCGGCCGGGGCGGTGCCACTCACCGGCGCGGCGGCGCAGCCACCGAGGACGGCGGCCAGCAGGAGCGAGATGGTCATCGGCGTGCGCACGCGGACAGCCTGACACGGACCGCGATATCGCGTGCGGCAGAATGGGGGTATGACCCTGCTGTTGACCCTGGACGACGGCTCTATCCAGCGCAAACTCGCCGAGGCGGTCGATCTCGCCCGCGAGGCGGTGCTGGCGGACGCCGGTCCCGATCAGGTCGGCGCGCACGTCGGCGTCGAACGTGAGGACGCGGTTTCCGCGAGTCACCTGTTCGAGGCGACCGTGTCGGGTTATCGGGGCTGGCGCTGGTCGGTGACGGTCGCGCTGGCCGGTGAGGACCACCCGGTCACGGTCAGCGAGGTCGTGCTGATCCCTGGTCCGGAGGCGCGGGTCGCCCCGGCGTGGGTGCCGTGGGACCGCCGCGTGCAGGCGGGCGACCTGGGTGTCGGCGACATCTTCCCGGTGGAGAAGGACGACCCGCGGCTCGCTCCGGCGTACCTGGCGTCCGACGACCCCGCGGTCGAAGAGGTCGCCATGGAGACCGGTCTCGGCCGGGTCCACGTGCTCTCCCGGTACGGCAGGCTCGACGCCGCCGCCCGCTGGCACGGCGGCGAATTCGGCCCCCGGTCGGATATGGCGCGCAGCGCGCCGGACGTCTGCGGGAGCTGCGGGTTCTTCGTGCCGCTCGCGGGATCGCTCAGCGCGGCCTTCGGCGCGTGCACCAACGACATCTCCCCGGCGGACGGCCACGTCGTCGACGTCGAGTACGGCTGCGGCGCGCATTCCGAGATCGAGGTCGAGGTGACTTCGTCGGTGCCGGTGGCGGAACTGGTCTACGACGATTCGCTGATCGACTACGAGGCCGCACCGGAAGCACCGGCCGAGGCCGAGGTCACGAACGAGCCCGAAGCCGAGGTCGCGGAAACGCCCGAGCCGGAGACCGCCGAGGCCCCCGAGCAGGAGACCTCTGAGGTGGAGACCGCCGAGGCGCCGGTGGTCGACGAGGCCGAGGCGCCGGTCGCCGAGGTGCCCGAGACCGCCGAGGTCCAGCCCGAAGTCGAGCCGGAGACCGTCGAAAGCACTGAGAGCACCGAGAGCGCTCAGAGCACCGAGGCCACCGCCGACGAAGCGCAGGTCGAAGCCGAAAGCGCCAGTGAACACTGACCCGTTCGGCACCGAGCGGTTACGCGCCGCCGTCCTGCGCGCGTGGGCTGATTCGCCGACGCGGTTCACCGAGGACACGAACACCGAGAACGACCTGCGGGTCGGTGGCTACCGGGACCGGCTGTTCGTCGAACTCGCGCAGAACGCCGCCGACGCCGCCTTGGCGGCCGGGGAACCCGGCAGGCTCCGGGTGTCCGTTGTGGACGGTGAGCTGAGGTTCGCCAACACTGGTGCGCCGCTGGACGCCCGCGGTGTCGAATCCCTTGCCTCCCTTCGCGCTTCCGGTAAAGGCGACGAGACGGTCGGCCGGTTCGGTGTCGGGTTCGCCGCCGTGCTCACGGTTTCCGACGCACCGCGGATCGTTTCGACGACCGGCGGGGTCACCTTTTCGGCGGAGCGCACGCGTACCGAGGCCGCCCGCACCGGCGACGTCCCCGTCCTCCGGCTTCCGTGGCCGGTCCGGGACGACGAACCGCCCGTCCCCGAAGGCTTCACCACCGAGGTCCGGTTGCCGGTGCGCGACGGCGTCGATCTGCCGGCCCTGCTGGCCGATCTGGCGAACGACGCCGGTGATCTCCTGCTCACCTTGTCCTGGCTGGAAAGCATCGAGATCGAAGACGGCGTCCGGCGCCGTGTCGATCTCGGCGACGGCGTCGTCCAGCTCACCTCGCCGGACGGTTCCGCCGACCACTGGCAGGTCCATCGCGGCGAGGTCGTCTGGGCTGTCCCGCTGGACGAAACCGGTTCGCCGCGGCCGCTCGGCGAAGACGTCCTGCACGCGCCGACCCCCACCGACGACGAACTCTCCTTGCCCGCGAGGCTGATCGCGACGCTGCCGATCGAACCGTCGCGCCGCCGCGCGCTGCCGGGACCGGAGCTGACGGCGGCGCTGAAGAACGCCGCGCGGGAGTACGTCGACCTCGTCTGTTCCTTGCCCGCCAAAGAGCGGCTGACCCTCGTCCCCGCCGCTTCCTTCCCACGTTCCACTGTGGACGGAACGCTGCGCGAGTCCATTTTGGAGAATCTCGCCGCGCTTCCGTGGCTCCCGGCCCAGGAAGGCGACGACCTGCCCGGCCGACGGGCCCGGGTGCTCACGGTCGACGTGCCGGGCCTCGCGCCGCTGCTGGCCGACCTCGTGCCCGGCCTGGTTTCACTGTCCGGTGTGGACCTTCGTGCCGTCGGCGCGCGGTCGCTTTCACCCGCCGAGGCGATCGAGCTGCTGACCGGGATCCAGCGGGAGCCCTCGTGGTGGCATTCGCTCTACGACGTGCTGCTCCCGGCGCTCGAAGCGCACGACCTCACCAGGGACGACCTCGGCGCCTTGCCGGTGCCGATGTCGGACGGCCGCACGTTGCCCGGTGTGCGTGACGCGCTGCTCGTCGGCGGTTCGGCGGAACTGCTCGAACTTTTGTCCGATGTGGACATTCTCGGCCTCCGGCTCGTGCACCCCGCCGCCGCGCATCCGTTGCTGGAACGCCTGGGTGCCCGCCACGCCGAGGCGAGCGACCTGCTCGAAGCCGACGCGCTGAGCGCCGCCGTCGAACGCAGCGTCGAAGACGTCCGGTCCGGTTTGGACGGTATGGCGCTCGCTGGCGCGGTGCTCCGCCTGATCGCCGAGGTCGGTGACGACGCCCCCGAATGGGCCGGTGCGCTGGCACTTCCGAGCGAGGACGGCTGGCGGCGTGCGGACGAACTCGTGCTGCCCACGTCGCCGCTGGGCGACATCTTCGACCCCGAGGTGTTCGAAGAAGACGGCGCCTTGTCCGTGCTGGACGAGGAATTCGCCGAGGACTGGCCGGTGGCCACGCTCGTCGCGGTCGGCGTCCTCGACACGTTCGCGATCGTCGCCGACGACGACCCGCTGGAACCCGACCACGGCCTGCCCGACGAACACGACTGGTGGGACTCGCGGGAGCGACCGCCGTCACGGGTGCTCGCCGTCCGCGATCTCGACCTCGTCGCCGACGATGCCTGGCCCGAGGCGCTGCGGTTGCTCGCGGCCCGCCCGGAAACCTGGCGTGCCCTCACCGAACCCGGCGGCCACACCGGCTGGTGGCTCGCGCGTTACGCGCTGCTCGACGGGCACGCGCCGCTCGACTGGCGGATGCCGGAAGCCGCCGCGCTGACCGGACTCTACGACGTCGTGCCGGATTCGGGGCTGAGCAAGGAAATCCTGCTCGCCGCCGGAGTCAGGACGGAACTGGGGACGGACGCCGAAGACGTCGAGGATCTGCTGGAGCGGCTGGGCGATCCCCAGCGCAAGGTGAGTCCGGGCCTCGCGTCCCGCGCGCACGCCGTACTCGCCGAGTCCACTTTGGACGTCGGTGCGCCGGATCGCGTCCGGGTCTCGGACGGTTCGGCCGCCGACGCCGGGAACGCCGTCGTCCTAGACGTCCCGTGGTTCGCCGCCGTGCTGGCGCCGGACCGGATGGTCGTCACGGCGAGCGGCGCCGGGGCGCTGGCAGAGCTGCTGGACCTGCCGGTGGCGAGCGGCCTCGACGCCAAGGTCACCGAAGACGGCGAGTACGTGCCGTGGACGGAGCTTTCCGCGCTCCGGCTGGCCGCCGATCAGCTGGGCGTCGAACTCCCCGACGGCGGGGTGCTGCTGCACGAGACGCTGACGGTGGCCTTCGAGGACGCCGAACACGACGTCGCCTGGTGGTCCGACGGCAGGCTGCACGCCGCCGACACCCCTGAAGGCCTCGGCCGCGCCTTCGCCTGGGCCACCGACCGGTGGGCCGACCGGCACGTCCTCACGGCCCTGCTCGAGGACCCCTCACCCGCCGCCCTCCTGAACTGAAACGCGTTTCGTCCTCTGGATGCGGTACTTGCACACGCAAGGACCGCATCCAGAGGACGAAACGCATGGGGAATCAGAAGCGTTGGGCGCCGCGGGAGCCGCGGCGGGCGGCGGCACGCTGCCAGGCGATGATCGCGAGGCCGATGAAGCCGAGCACGACGCCGGAGAACGACGTCTGCACCCAGATGCCGTCGGTCACAAAGAACAGGACCACCGTCGCGACGGCCCAGAGCGAGGTACCTACGATCACGACCGGCGTCAGATCGGTCAGCCGCTTCGGCAGCTCCGGCGTATGCCGCAATGAACCGTTTACTTCCCCGGAATTGATCGATTCGCCCACGTGGGGAAGGGTACCCGGCAACGGGCGAAGGGTTGGTACGCGATGGCGGAGCAGCGCACCCGGTCCACACTGGACCGGTACTTCAAGATCAGCGAGCGCGGCTCGACGCCAGGGCGCGAGATCCGCGGCGGGATCGTCACCTTCTTCACGATGGCCTACATCGTGGTCCTCAATCCGCTGATCATCGGCAGCTTCTCCGCTTCCGACGCCGGCGCGCACAAGGACGTCGTCGGCAACATCCTCCCGGTCCCGCAGGTCGCCGCGGTGACCGCGCTGGTCGCGGGCGTGCTGACCATCATCATGGGCCTCGTCGCGAACTACCCGTTCGCCATCGCCACCGGCCTGGGCATCAACAGCCTGGTCGCGGTCACCCTCGCCTCGCAGATGACCTGGCCGGAGGCGATGGGCCTGGTGGTGATCGAGGGCCTGGTCATCGTGCTGCTGGTGTTCGCCGGGATCCGCACGGCGGTGTTCAACGCCGTGCCCCCGCAGCTCAAATCCGCGATCGCCGTCGGCATCGGCCTGTTCATCACCCTGATCGGCCTGGTCGACGCCGGATTCGTCCGGCGTGTCCCGGACGACGCGAAGACCACCGTGCCGGTCGGGCTCGGTATCAACGGCTCGATCGCGTCCTGGCCGACCGTGGTGTTCGTCGTCGGCCTGCTGGTCACCGGCATCCTGGTCGCGAAGCGGGTCAAGGGCGCGATCCTGATCGGCGTGCTCGCCTCGACCGTGCTGGCGATCGTCGTCGAGTCGATCACGAAGGTCGGCCCGTCCAAGGGGGTCAACCCGCAGGGCTGGAACCTCGGCTACCCGGCGCTGCCCGATCAGGTCCTCGGCCTGCCGGATCTCTCGCTGGTCGGCGACATCTCCTTCGGCGCGTGGACGCGGTTGCCGATCATCACCGTGGTGCTGCTCGTGTTCACCCTGGTGCTCGCGGACTTCTTCGACACCATGGGGTCGATGACCGGGCTGGCCAAGGAGGCGGATCTCCTCCCGGCGGACGGCAAGCTGCCGAACGTCGGCAAGGCCCTGTTCGTCGACGGCCTCGCGGGCGCGGCCGGCGGCTTCGCGTCGTCGAGTTCGAACACCGTCTACGTCGAGTCCGCGTCCGGTATCGCCGAAGGCGCCAGGACGGGGCTCGCGAACGTCGTCACCGGCGTGCTCTTCATCGCGGCGATGTTCCTGACCCCGCTCTACCAGGTCGTCCCGGTCGAGGCCGCGGCTCCGGCGCTGGTGGTCGTGGGCGCGCTGCTGATGAGCCAGGTCAAGGAGATCGACTTCTCCGACTTCACCGTCGCGCTGCCCGCGTTCCTGACCATCGTGGTCATGCCGTTCACCTACTCGATCGCGAACGGTATCGGCGCGGGCTTCGTCAGCTACGTCGTCATCCGCGCGGTCACCGGGAAGGCGAAGGGCGTGCACCCGCTGATGTGGGCCATCGCGGTGATGTTCGTGGCCTACTTCGCCGTCGGCCCGATCCAAGCCGCGTTCAACTGACCTGCGCTTTTGTCACCCGTGGTCGATCTCACGGGCCGGGACGCCGATCGTGAGGTAAGCTAACTATATGTCCGGAGACACGCACGAGCGCTCACTGGCGAGCCGCCTGCGTCTCGCGGTGGTGCGGCTCAATCGCCGGCTACGGGCACAGCGCGCCGGTGACGGCATCTCGCTGACCCAGGTGTCCGCGTTGTCCACACTGCACAAATGCGGTGCGCTGACCCCTGGCCAGCTCGCCGCGAAGGAAGGCGTCCAGCCCCCGTCGATGACGAGGGTGATCGCCGCGCTCGAGGAGATGGGTTACGTCGAGCGCAGGCCGCATCCGACGGACGGCCGCCAGGCCATCGTCGAGTTGTCGGACCGCGGCCGGGCCTACGTGATCGAGCAGATCACGGCGCGGGAGATCTGGCTGGACAAACAGTTGGCGGAGTTGAGCGCCGAGGAACGCGAAGTGCTCTCTCGCGCCGCCGAGATCATCGACAGGATGGCGGGGAACTAACAGCGGTGACGACCACGGGTAGCGAAACACAGTGTCCTTCCAAGACCACCGCTACCCGCGAACCCGCTCCACCGCCACCCTCGCCGAGCCGTGGGAAACCGCGCGGCGGCATGTTCTCTTCGCTGCGGGTGCGGAACTACCGGCTCTTCTTCACCGGCCAGGTCATCTCGAACATCGGCACCTGGATGCAGCGCATCGCCCAGGACTGGCTGGTGTTCACCCTCAGCGGCAACGACCCGATCGCGCTCGGTATCGCGGTCGCGCTGCAGTTCGCGCCGACGCTGTTCCTCTCCCTGTGGGCCGGGGTACTGGCCGACCGCGTCGACAAGCGGCGCCTGCTGATCGGCATCCAGATCGCGGTGCTGGCACAGGCCGTCGTCCTCGGTGTGCTCGACCTGAGCGGCATCGCGGCCCTTTGGCAGGTCTACGTCCTCTGCTTCACCCTCGGCTGTACGGCGTCGCTGGAAGTGCCCGCGCGGCAGTCCTTCGTCGCCGAGATGGTCGGCAGGGACAAGGTCACGAACGCCGTCGCGCTCAACTCCTCGATCTTCAACATGGCCCGGATCGTCGGCCCGGCCATCGCGGGTTTCGCGATCACCTGGGTCGGCACCGGCTGGCTGTTCATCGCGAACGCGCTGAGCACCGGAGCCGTCATCGCCGCGCTGGCGATGATGAACCCGGACAAGCTCTTCCGCGGCCCGGCCATCCCGAGGGAGAAGGGGCAACTGGTCGAAGGGCTGCGCTACGTCCGGCGGCGCAGTGACCTGATGACGGTGATGGTGCTGGTGTTCTTCGTGAGCACGTTCGGCATCACGTACTTCACCTCGCTGCCCATCGTCGCCGCGAACGTCTTCCACACCAACGCCGACGGCTACGGCCTCCTGTCGACACTGGTCGCCGTCGGCACCTTCACCGGCGCGCTGATGTCGGCCCGCCGCAACACCCGCGGCGGTCCCCGGGTGCGGCTGCTGCTGATCTCGGCGTTCCTGCTCGGCGCGTTCGAGATGGTCACCGCGTTCATGCCGACGTACCTGAGCTTCGGTCTCGCGCTGATCCCGCTGGGCTTCGCCACCATCACCTTCCTCAACACGGCGAACGCGCTCGTGCAGACCGCGGTCAGCCCGGAGATGCGCGGCCGCGTGATGGGCCTGTACGTCCTGGTGCTGATCGGCGGCAACCCCATCGGCGGCCCGATGACCGGCTGGATGGCCGACGCCTTCGGTGGACGCTCGCCGTTCTACATCGGCGGCGCGATCTCGGCGCTCGCCGCGGTGGTGTGCGCTATCGTGCTGATCCGGCGCGGTGGAGTGCGTCTTCCGGTGCGACGCTTCGGCAACGGGCTGCGCGTACTGAAGAGGGAGCGCGTGTGAACACACTCGGGGTCGAGCCGGCGGTGACGTCGTGGAACGACGGTGAGGCCCGGTTCCTGGACTGGACGATCGACGGCGTCGCCCTGCGCTCGATGGAGCCCACACAGCACCAGACGCCGTTGTTCCTGGATGACGAGCGCTGGCGCGAGTCGGCGGTCGAGACGCTTTCGCGGTTGCTGGGCCACTTACCCGGCCATTTCGACGACGGGCGCGTCGCGCTGCTGATGTGCCCGCTGTGTGGTGACCTCGGTTGTGGCGCTTACAGCGTCGAGGTCGTCCTCGGCGAGGACTGGGTCGAATGGCGGGCTTTCGGCTGGCAGTACGACTACGAACCGTTCGATCCGTCGGGGGAGTACAAGTTCACCGGAGCCCGTTTCGACCGGAAGGCGTACGAGACCCTCCTCGGCGACCTGCTGTCGAACTACCGGGCCTAACGGCCGAGCAGCGGCGGAACCATCTTCTCGGCGAGGGCGCTCAGATCGCCGGTGCCCTTGAACTTCAGCGTCTCCCCGGCCGGATCGGCGGTGAGCTGCACGACGACCGTCTTGTCGGTGACCTGGGCGGGCAACCCGGCGATCGTCGTGGTCGGGGTGACGACGGAGGACCGTTCGCTGTAATCCGCGGTCACGCCGTTCAGCTCGCATCCGGCGAAGAAGACCGGCTTCGCTTCGTCCGCCGGAACCCCGAGCGCGCGGCCGAGCTCTCCGCACAGCAGCCACGAGATCTCCGGGAGCGGCCGGTCCTTGATCGGGCCCGGCGCGGTTTTCTCCAGCGGGATCTCGCCGTCTTTGCCGATTTCCGGCAACTTCGGTCCCGGCGGTGTCACGACGGCGATGAGCGCTTCGGCGAGCGCCCTCGCCGTCTTTTCGGGTTCGGAGACCTTGACGGTCCTGCCGCGGAGCGACACGTGCAGCACCGGCGAGGCGCCGTTGTGCGGCGCGACCTCGACGAGTTCGACGCTCAGATTGGTGCCGCCCTTGTCCGTGGCGACGACCGCGAGCTTGCCGGCGACCGTGGTCTTCGTGGGCAGGCCCCGGCTCGAGTCCTTGGGCAACGACGGGACCATCTGCACGCTGACGTCGAGTTTCGTGGTGATCGCGCGGCAGGCCGTTCCCGCCTCCCGAAGAGTCGTTCCGCCGAGGATCTCCTCCCAACGCTGCTCCGGGAGCGCCTGGCACAGCACCTGCGCGCCGGTTTCGTCCGTCAGCGCGGCGACCATCTCACCCGTCGGCATCGGGACCGGGCGGAGTGCCAGCCCGGACTTGGACGGCCAGACCGCGGGCAGCTCGGCCTCGGCCTCGTCGTCCTTGTTCAGCACGGTGATCGCGGCGAAGATGCCCACGCCGAACATCAGGAGGACGCTCGTCAGCGCGCAGCCCGCCCAGATCCACATCGGACGGTCGGTTTTGCGCGTGATCCGGCGGTAGTCGTTCGGGGTGGCCACGGGGTGAAGCTAGCCCGTCGGCGGCCCGGTGTCCGGCGAAACGCCAACCCGATGGGTGGATCCGAGGGTGGGCCTTCGGGAAGGGGGTGCGGTAGACTTTCCGTCAGCGCTGGTTAGTAAACCGGCGAAGTGGACCCGGCAGCCTTCCGGACGGTGGGTGGGCCGGGTTTCGCGTATCCGGACCTCATACGGTTCGGATCTCTTCCACCATCTCCCGCACCCGGGTCTTCCAATGACCGCCACGTTGCCAGCACCAGGCGAGCGCGTCCGGGACGGCGAGCAGCGGTTCCTCGAACGCGCGCAGGTGCCGGTATTCCAGGATCTCGTGACATCCGTGCCGCCGGACGGATCGGTAGAGCGTCTTCCTGTCCAGCTCCACGATCGACTCGTCGCTTTCCAGAACCAGCATTCGTGTCCCGCTACTCGCGAGGTTCTCGACCAGCGCGTCAAGGCATGCTTCACGCTGACGGCGCCGATGATGAGCGGAAGCGTCGTAGATCGTCACTGTCGGCCCGAGTTCGGTGATGGCATCCAGAATACGTTTCCGGCGTCCGTCGCTCTCATGGGTGAAGTGCAGACGGCGTTGCCCCGGAAGCACCAGACTTCGCATGGCGCGTCGGGCGGACGCGAGATCGCCGGAGAACAGAGCGGCGGCCGTCACCAGATAGCCGCCTTCCTTGCTTCTCGTGAGTGGTAAGGACGGTTCTAACCGTCATTACCACTCACGAGACCCAGCGGAGCGGCTACTTCCATCTGGACGTGGGAGGCGGCTCCAGCGCTTCCTTCAGGTCCCCGTCGAGGGCGTTCGCGATGTCTTCGACGCTCCACGCTTCCCGTTCGAGGACGGGGTCCTTGATCGCAGTCTGGCGCAGTACGCACAGGATGTCGCCGCGGAACCGCAGGATCTGCCCGGTGATGCCCGCCGAAAGGTCGCTGAGCAAGTACGTCACCAGCGGAGCCACCCTGTCCGGCGTGTGCTGCGGAGTCTGGACGACGCTCGGGTCGTTCCGGGCCATCCGCGTCCAGGCCACCGGCGCGACGGCGTTGACGCGGATGCCGTGCGCGGTCAGGTCGGCCGCCCACGAGGCGGTCATGGAGGCGACGGCGCCCTTCGAGGCCGAGTACGCGGCCGCGCGCCGCTGGCCGATCATCGAGCCGGAGCCCACGTTCACGATCACGCCGCCGCCCCGCTCGCGCAGCACCTTCGCCGCCGCCGTCCCGCAGAACAGCGGGCCCAGCACGTTGACCTCGACCACCTCGCGCATCCGGACGGGGTCGTCGTCCCAGGGATCCGCGCGGTAGTTGACGCCCGCGTTGTTGACCAGGCCGTCGAGCGTGCCGAACTCGGTGACACACCGGTCGATCAGCCCGGCGGCCTGTCCGGGATCGGCGACCGAGCCGACGTGGGACACGGCGCGCCCGCCCCGCGCGCGGATCTCGCCCGCGACCTCGTGCGCGAGGTCGGCGTCCACGTCGTTCACCACGACCGCGGCCCCGTGCGCGGCGGCGTGGCGCGCGAAAGCGCTGCCCAGGCCCTGTCCGGAGCCGGTGATCACCACGGCCTTGCCAGTCAGAAGACTCATGGAAACAGTCTGCCGTCACTCATAAGGGTGAGATCGGAGTCTCCCGGCCATACCCCTTGCCGGAGAAGATGAGGTTAGGCTAACCTCATACATGTCCGCTTCGTGGTGGGAGCGGCAGTCAGTTCGGGAACGGACGAAGCCCCGCAGCCGGGTTACCCCCGGAGGCGGGGCTTCGTTCATGCCGGGGGTTCATGGTCGATGACCCCGCCGATCCGGTCAAGGCCGTCCCGGCACCCGGTCGAGTTCGATCCCGAACTCCTTCCGGTAAGCGTCGAGGATGTCCTGGTCGCCCGAAAGTTCGGTCTCCTCGCGGACGCCATGGGTCGTGACGATGAGCTTGTCGCCCGCCAGCGTGACGCGGCCGTGTGCGCCCGGCAGTGAACAGGCCGGTTTCCGCGTGAAATGCGAATCCGGTGACGTCGACTGCCAGAACGCCGTCGGGATGAATTCGTCCAGGTCCCGCGGTCGCTGTTCGATGCGGAACTGGGGCTTGCCGTCCAGCAGGACGTCGATGTCGCCGTAAGGCGCGTCGAGGATCAGGAACTCGCCGTCCGGGTCGGCCTGCGCCTCGGTGGCGGTCAGCCGCAGCGGGAACCGGCTAAACCGGCCGAAGCCGACGTCGGCCAGCCACGGCTCGTCCAGGTCGACGCGGATCGTCGCGTGGTCGAACGGCGGGCCCAGGGTGCCGTCCGGCCGGAACACCTTCGCCGACTTCAGGGTGACGTCGAACCCCAGCTCCCGCAGCAACGCGGCGAACAGGCCGTTCAGCTCGTAACAGAAGCCGCCGCGGCGCCGCCGGACGATCTTGTCGAACAGCGCGTCGGTGTCCAGGACGATCGGCTCGCCGAGGTGGATGCTCAGGTTTTCGAACGGCACCACCGCGAGGTGGCGCTCCTGCAGTACCCGCAGTGCGGCGACGTCCGCGGTGGCGGGGCGGTCCAGACCGAGGCGATCGAGGTATGCGTCGACGTCCATGTGTTCACCTTGACACCTCGACTTCGCTGGAGGTCAAGCTTCGCGGAAAATGAAGAACGGGGCCCTCCCCGGAAGGGAGAGCCCCGTTTCGTGGTGAGAAGTCAGCCAAGCAGCAGGCCGTTGCCACCGGCGACGGCGTTGTCGAACCGCTTGGAGATCTCAGCCCAGTTGAAGATGTTCCACAGGGCCTCGACGTACTTCGGCTTCACGTTCTTGTAGTCCAGGTAGAACGCGTGCTCCCAGACGTCGACCAGCAGGATCGGCGTGGTCGGCAGGACCAGGTTGTTGTGGTGGTCACGCAGCTGCTGGGTGATCAGCGTCTTGCCGATCGGGTCCCAGGAGAGCGCGGCCCAGCCGTTGCCCTGGATCGTGGTGGCGACAGCGGTGAACTGCGCCTTGAACTTGTCGAAGGAGCCGAACGCCTCGTCGATCGCGGAGGCCAGCTCGCCGGTCGGCTTGTCGCCGCCTTCCGGGGAGAGGATCTTCCACCACACGACGTGGTTGGCGTGTCCCGCGAGGTGGAACGCCAGCGTCGTCTGCAGGCCGACGATGTCGCCGAAATTGCCGGCCTCACGGGCTTCGGCGATCTTGTCGAGCGTGTCGTTCGCGCCCTTGACGTAGGTCGCGTGGTGCTTGCTGTGGTGCAGCTCGTTGATCTCGCCCGAGATGTGCGGCGCCAGGGCGCTGTAGTCATAGTCGAGATCGGGGAGCACGTAGCGGGCCATCGGCCCTCCTTCTTTCTTCGACACAAGCTTCCAGTGACGAACTTAGTCGTCTTCACCCGTTTGCGGCGACCGGGGGCGCCGCGTTTCTCCCCAGGTGGAACGACCCGTCCGTAGCGGCTGTACCCGTTAGGGCGACCGCTTGAAACCCACCTTGCTAGCTCCAGTTAGGTGGAGGTCAACGAGGTGTGACGGCGATCTCGGCCGTCGACACCCTGGATCAGGCCGCCCGATAGGAGTCCAGCTCGCTCGCCAGCTCGTCGAACACCGCGATGTTGCACTCGAAGGCCTCGATCGCCTCGTCGATCAGCCGCGCGCGCTCGTCCTCGGTCCACGGCGCCGAGTTCAGCTGCTCGCGGTAGTTGTCCCGGAACTTGGGCGCGCTGCCCAGCTGGTCGAAGTGGTAGAACAGCGAACCCGCCTCGCTCACCCCGTACTTGCGCTCCAGCAGCCGCCGGATGACCTGCCCCCCGGCGATGTCGCCGAGGTAGCGCGTGTAGTGGTGGGCCACGAAGCCCCCGGACCAGTTCGACGCCTCGGCCACGCGCCGCGCGTACCGCTCGGTCGAGGGCAGTGGGCGAACGGTCTCGCGCCAGTCCGGGCCGACGAGGTGTTCGAGATCGCGTTCGAGGCTGGGCAGCCGCCGCAGCTCCTCGAAGACGAACTTGCCTGCCACGGGGTCCTTCGCCAGCTTGTCGGCGGCACGCTCGATGGCCTGGTAGATGAAGTAGTACTGGATGGCCAGCCTGGTGTACCCCTCGAGCGAGAGTTCGCCGCCGAGCAGCGCGTTCATGTACACGGAGTGGTTGGCCCGTTCGTGGGCGGGCAGGGTGGAGGCGCGCAGGGTCGCGGAAAAGGGCCCGGATTCGACGTCGGTGGTCACCGGCATGGAAAGAGCCTCCAAGCATCGATCTGACATGCTGTCAGAAAGAGCGTAAGGCACAACTGCGGGTTAGGCCACCCTAATTTCCGAGGTTTTCCCGGTCGTCCGCCATCCCCACCGCCCTGAGCACGAACCGGACGGCTCCCTCGATCGCGTCATCCAGCCGTTCGGGTGGTACGTCGACGACCTGGCGGCTGCCCAGCGCGGCCGTGATCATCGGGATCATCAGCTCCGGATCCTCGTCCGGCACGCCCACGGCGAGGATCTCGCGAAGCTGGTCGGTGATCGGGTCGGCGTGCGCGCTGATCCGCCGGTACGCGGCGGGTGCCAGAGCCGACGCGAGCGCCGTTCCGGGTGGCAGGTGGTACTCGGCCAGCACCCGCAGTTGCAGCCGGACGAACGTCGCCAGCTTCGCGACCGGGGTGTCGGCGGTGGCGACGGCCGCCTTCAGCCGTTCGACGTAGCGCGTCGCCTCGTCCTCGACGAAGGCGACCAGCAGGCTTTCCTTGTCGGGGAAGTGGTTGTACATCGCCGTCCGGCCGAGGCCCGCTTCGGCGGCGACACCCGCGAGCGTGATCGCGTCGAATCCGCGCTCGTACAGCTGCCCGCGCAGGACGTCGAACACCCTGCTGCGGACCTCGCGCCGGTGTTCCTCCAGCGACCGGCCGATGATCTTGGGCAAGAGCCACCTCCCTGGAGGGAAACTCTAAGCCTCCAGCGACCAGGTGTGCACCGGCGTCTCGGTGGCCGACAGCTCCAGGTACCGGTTCAGCATCCGGTTCAGCGCGGTCTCCCGTTCGGCGCCGCGCTCCTCCGCGCGCAGGACGTACTCCCGCTGCCACGCCGCCCCGGTCCGCCTGGTCAGGCACCGCTGCTCGATGATGCCCAGATAACGCTCTCTCGCCTCGTCCGAGACATCCGATCGGCGTAATCCCTCGTGTGCCAGGGGCAGCAGGACCCGCAGCACCAGCTCGTCCGGCGGGATCCAGCCGATACCCGGCCAGTACAGCTGCGCGTCGAAACCCCGGCGCGCCCCCGCGTACATGTTCTCCTCGGCCGCCTGGAACGACATCTGAGTCCACACTGGACGGTCGGCCTCGGCCAAGGCCCGCTGCGCGCCGTAGAAGAAGGCGGCGTTCGCGACCATGTCGACGACGGTCGGGCCGGAGGGCAGCACGCGGTTCTCCACCCGCAGATGCGGCAGGCCGTCGACGACGTCGTAGACCGGCCGGTTCCAGCGCCAGACGGTGCCGTTGTGCATCCGCAGTTCGCTGAGCTTCGGGGCCTGGCCGGAGTCGAGCGCTTCGATCGGGTCCTCGGTGTCGGTCTCGGGCAGCAGCCCGGGGAAATACCGGACGTTCTCCTCGAACAGGTCGAAGATCGAGGTGATCCACCGCTCGCCGAACCACACCCTCGGCCGGACGCCCTGGTTCTTCAGCTCCTCCGGCCGGGTGTCCGTGGCCTGCAGGAACAGCGGGATCCGGGTTTCGTGCCAGAGCGCCTTGCCGAGCAGGAACGGCGAGTTCGCGCCGATCGCGATCTGCACGCCCGCCAGCGCCTGCGCCGCGTTCCAATGCGCCGCGAACTCCTCCGGCGCGACCTGCAGGTGCAGCTGGACCGAGGTGCAGGCGGCCTCGGGAAGGATCGATTCGGAGTAACTGCGCAGCCGCTCGGGCTGCCTGCCGGGCAGCGGCGCGCCCTCCATCGAGAGCACGGTGCGCTCGCCGCGCGCGGCGAAGATCCGGTCGTTGAGCAGCGAATACCGGGCGTTGTTGGTGAGCCACTTCTGGTCGAAGTGCTCGTGCCGCAGTGTGGGGAGGATGCCGATCATCGCCAGCGAGGCCCCGGATTCCTCGGCCTTGCGTGAGGCGGCGCCCAGGTACGCGCGGAGATCGTCCTCCAGCTGGAGCGCGGACTCGCCGGCCAGCGGCCGCGGCGGCACGTTGAGCTCCAGGTTGTGCTGGCCGAGTTCGGTGGTGAAGGACGGATCGTTCAGTGCTTCGAGCACCAGCGTGTTCGTCATCGACGGGCGCATTTCCTCGTCGACGAGATTGAGTTCGACCTCGAGGCCGATGTTCTTGCGCGGGAAGGAAAAACTCCCGTCGGTGAGCATACGGGCGAGGGTGTCGAGGCAGCGTTGGACTTTCCGGCGGTACCGTCCGCGATCTTGCGGTTTGAACGGGTCCGCCGAAAGATCCTTACCCATGTTCGTCGAGCTCCTCTTGGCCACGATCCGCGGGGTTCCAGGCGGGACTGCCAGGCGGCCCAACGGTTTCACGCTCCGCCGCCACCCGGCTAGCGGCCAAACTGGTGCTCTCTGTCACTAGGGGTTAACTTACAGCAAAAAGAACCCGTTCGTACCACCTGCCGCTGGACGTTCGGACGCAGCAGCCGCGCAGGGGGCGGATGACACACTCTCCCGGTGGCTGAACTGATCACCATCGACGATTCCGGCGACCCCCGCCTGGACGATTTCCGCGACTTGTCCACAGCCGATCGGCGTCCGGATAGACCAGGTGGGCGTGGCCTTGTAATCGCCGAAGGCACCGTCGTGGTCGAGCGGCTCCTCCGCTCCCGGTATCCGGTACGCGCGCTGCTCGGCGTGGAGCGGCGGTTCCGGGAATTGGGCGCCGAACTCGACGGCGTCGACGTCCCCGGCTACGTGACCTCGGCCGAGACGATGGCCGACGTCGTCGGCTTCCACCTGAACCGCGGGATACTGGCCGTCGCGGACCGGCCCGTCCCGCCGCCGCCGGTCGAGGACGTCATCGACGGCGCCCGCGTGCTCGCGGTGCTCGAAGGTGTCGGCGACCACGAGAATCTCGGCGCGCTGTTCCGCAACGCGGCCGCGCTGGGCGTCGACGGCATCCTGCTCGGCGCGGGATGTTCCGACCCGCTGTACCGGCGCAGCGTCCGCGTTTCGATGGGCCATGTCCTGCGCGTCCCGTTCGCCACCTTCGGGTCTTGGCCCGATGACCTGGACCTGCTGCGGGAAAACGGTTTCCGCGTCGCGGCCCTCACCCCTCGTGCGGATTCCGTTTCGCTGCGCGAGTTACGGGACCGGACCCCGGGGAAGGTCGCGCTGATGCTGGGCGCGGAAGGCCCCGGCCTGACCGAAGCGGCGATCGCCGCCGCCGATGTCGCGGTGCGGATCCCGATGCCGGAGGGCGTCGATTCGCTGAACGTCGCCACGGCGGCCGCGATCGCGTTCTACGAGACGCGTCCACCGCTATCGTGAGCGATGAGCGAATAAGAGGAGAACCCATGGAATTGCGGATCCGTGAGGGGCGCGCGGTGCTGGCCGGGCCCGGCGGCGAAAGCGCGCGCGAGGTGGACCCGCACTCCCTCGCGATTGGTTCAGACCTCGCTCAGGCGCTGCACGAATGGGCACGCGTCGCGTCCGCCGTCGGCTCCGCCGCCCGTCCCGGCGATTCCGGCGCCGAAGCCGGTTCCGTCGTTTCCCAGCGAGGCCGCCAGCTCGCCCAGCGCCTCGCCGCCGCGATGGGCACCTCGGTCCGGTTCGTCGACCCCGTCTCGGGCGAAGGCGTCATCGTCGACCCGCCCGCCCCCGCACCCCGCAGCGAACTCGCGCGGCGGCTCTTCGGCACGCCGGACCCCGCCGGGGAACCGACACCGTGGCTGACCGGCCTGACCGTCTCCGCGTTCGTCGCGGCCGTGGTCGTCGTGGCCATGCTGGCGCTGGCGAACACCCTCGCGCGGGAGACCAACGGCTGGCTCGCGCTCATCGCCTCCGCCGTCGTGACCGCCGGGATCACGCCGTCGCTGTGGCTCGCGCGGCGGGTGCCGATCGTGCGGTGGGCGTCCTTCGGTGCCGCCGCGGGCATCGTGATCGCGTGGATCGGCGTGCTGATCGTCGTCTTCTAGACGTCGAACGTGGCTGGGTAAGGCAAACATGGCGGGCGCCGTAGCGTGGGCGGCCCCATGGGGTCACTCACTGTGGCTGTTGACGCGCAGATGTGACCTTCAGTGAGGGGTGTGTGGATTTAGGGACGTTCAATGTCCCTGAATCCACACACCCCTCACTAGCGGTCACATCTGCGCGCCGACAGCCAGAGGGAGTGCCTTCATAGGCTCCCGGCTGCGCTGAGTGGTGGGGCTGGTGGTCAGGCCCCTGATCCTCTGTTGATCAAGCTTCGCAACCGAGTGTGCCCCGCGTCCATGAAGGAATTGGGACACTCAACGTCCCAATTCCTTCATCGACGACCTGCACCATGACGAAGAGGTGCCCGACCTGCACGATGCCGACTTTGCCGGAACCCCTTGAGTAGGGAAGGAGGCATTCACACCACGACAAGTTCGCCTTACCTCTCAAGAGAAGACGAATCGCCACTCACGATCACCTTCACCTGCCTAAAGATCGAAAACGGTGTCGGCCGGCTCGTCGTGCTCCTCCTCCGCGGGTGCCGGTCGTGGCGGTCGAGGCGCGGGCTCACCGGTCAGCGCCCGGTGGATGGTCGCGGTGATGGCCGCGCCGAGCGCGCTCGCGCTCGACTCCATCGCCTTGCCGGTGAGCCGGACTTCGCCGATGACACCGCCGGGGCCGACGGTCACCGTCACCGCCCCGTCCGGAGAGGACACCTCGGTCACCCCGCCGGACGCGGCGAGTCCGGCCAGCGCCTTGGCGTTCTCGGCCTTGCGCGCTTCGATCTCGCGCAGTTGCCAGCGCATTTCCTCGATCAGCCGGGGATTGCTCAGTTCGGTCATGGTCGGTTCTCCGGATCGGCGGTGCGAAGGCTGTGTGCGACGCGGGACGCGGCTTCGGCGACCGCGGGCCAGGCCGCCTCGGACTCGGCGGTGACCGCGAGGATCGCGACGTGTTCGCCGGAGGGCAGGGGAATCCGGTACTCCACCTTGGCTTGGACACGGACGATTTCCGTCGGGCGACCGGTGAACTCGCGTGGTACGTGGAATTCACCGGCGTGGACGGCGGCCATCGCCGGACCGATCGGCAGCCGGACCAGCCGGGCATCCGCTCGCGGCTGCTCTCGCTTGTACACGTCGAGCAGGGCATCGGCGACCGCGAAGCGACGCAGGGCGAGCATCTCCGTGTCCGCGGCGGGCCAGCGCAGCACCCCGAGGGACAGGGTGGCCAGGTACTCCGGCCCGTCGCCGGCGGCGAATTTGCCGAAGACCCGGACCCCCTTCTCCCGCAATCCCGGGGTCAGCGCCATCAGCGCGGCGGCGAAGTCCTCGACGGACCGGCCTGCCTGGGGCGCCACCTTTTCGCTGATCCCCCAGGCGAGCCGCGCGTTCATCGTGTCGTCGTCGGTCACCGGCATCCCGGTGAAGCCCGGTGGCAGATCGATCTGGAGGGCGGGTGCTCCGCCGGTCGCCGTCATCAGCTCCAAGCCTTGTCTTCCGCGCGCTCCTGCGCGTTCTTGCGGTCTTCCTCCGCGCCTTGCACGACGGCGTTCCCCATGGCCACCGCGGCCAGCGGCGTTCCGCCGAAGATGATCGACGAACCGGCCATGGCCCATTGCGCGCCGTCCTTGGGCCGCCAGTAGTTCTTGAAGTCGTCGATCGGGCCTTCGAACTTGCGCCCCTGGATCTCACCCGCGGTGTCCATGCCGATCTGGACGCCGAGAGCGCCGTAACCGGCCAGTCCGGCGAAAGTGGCGACCTTGACCGCGGTATCGGAAACGCCGGGGATCACCCCCACCAGGGAGGTCAGCGCACCGACTCCGTCGAAGGTCAGGGTTTCGGGCGCGACGTCGGCACCGGCCGCCTTCGCCACGGAGTGCCCGCCCAGCGCGGCCACCCCGAAGCCCGCGGCGACGACGCTGGTGACCTCGCCGACGGGAGACGGGAGGAGATCGCTGGCGACGCCGAGCAGGTTTCCGATGTCCCCCATGACGTCGGACATCTTCGACAGCAGTTCGGCGTGATCCTGGACGAAGTCCCAGGCCGCGTCGACGGCGTCGGCGCTGGCGTTCACGAGGTCCGTGACGACGCCGGTGACCGCGTTGACCACGTCGTCCAGCAGGTCCGGCTCGTCCGGGGCGAGTTCCTTCGCCTTACGCAACAGGTCCGCGACGCGTGCGGCGGCCGACGTGTGCTGGTCCAGCAGGGACTTCGCGGCGTCTTGGACGGCCGTACAGCCGTCGATGGCCGCCTGGAGCTGCCGTCCGGCGTTGTCGAGGAGGGTCTGCGCGAGCTGCAAGGACCGCTGGTCGGTGAAGGTCTGGTTCGCCAGCGCGAAGTCCGGATTGGTGCGGGCCTGCTCGGCGGCCTGGGCGGCCGCCTTGGCCTGACGTTCGAGGTCCACCGCCTGCCGCTGCATCTCGCCGAGGTCGTGAGCCCACCCTTCGAGGGCGTCCGCGGCTTGCGCCATCGAACGCGCGGCACCGTCCAGGTACTCGGGCAGCGGGCCGAGGCGGCGGGCGAACGCCTCACTGGCCTCACCGGTCCAAATGCCCTGCTTCGCGACGATCTGGTGCAGGCAGGTGTTCGCTTCGCCCAGGTCGCGGCTGACCGCGCGGTATTTCCCGGCCAGGTCGCCGACGCCTCCGACGTCACCGGGAGCCGGGTCGAAGCCGAGCGCGGGGTACTGGTTCCCGGTCATCGTCCGCCTCCGAGGATGTCGGTGATGCCACCGGTGTAGCCGCCGCCAGGCACGGGTGCCTGACCGCCTTCGGGGCCCGGGATCAGGTCGGCGAACTTGTTCAGGCCACCGCCGAATTCCGCCTCCAGCTTCTGGTACCTCTGCTGAGCGGTTTTCAGTCTTTCCGTGACGCTTTCCGCCGCGTCGCCCAGCCTGCCGATGCCGAATTCCCAGGCTTCTTCGAAATCCATTCCGGATTTCGCCAGTTCGTCGTTGCCCAGGGCTCCCCATGCGCCGCCACCCGCGAGTTTCCTGTTCGCGTCCGCCATGCGGTCGGCGCCCGTTTCCAGATCGCCGATGAGCTTGCCCAGCTCGGCGATTTTCACCGTGTACCCGCTCATGTACCCCCCTCTGGTACGTCTTTTCGGCAGTTCAAGACCGCCTCACGTCACCGTTCTCCGACGTTCGATCGGTCGTGCTCGTTCCCTCGGTCGATTCGCCGTCACCGCGGACGAACACCATCTCCATGGGGTGACCATTCGGTTTCCTGGCCCAGGCGGTATAGAAGTAACCGTGTGAAGCGGCTATCTGCGCGGCCAGATCCGAGGTGAAACCGAACACGTCCGGATGAAACTGCACCGACCTCGACCCGTTGAACCTGCTTGCCAGCCACCCCGCTCGAACGCTCTTCGGTGCCATGCGCATCCAATAGACACTGGTCAAGAGCAACGGCAAACCGAGGACGGCGCTCACGATGGTCAGCCAGATGTGCTCGGTCAAGGCGCCGACGGCGCACCCGGCGATCGCCAAGGCCATCGTCGTCACGATGCCCGCGGTGAAGAAGCCCGCCGATCCAGGCCGGAACCGGGGCTTCGCGATCTCGCTACCCGGTGGCGGACTCCCGGGCCGGGCGAGCAGCATGATCCGGTCGCTGGTGTCGGCGACCTCCGCCACCACGGTCATCCGCGCTTGACTCGCGATCTCGGCGACGTGTTCGCGGCTCAGCTTGAAGTCCCGGAGGCTGATCCATACCCGGTCCTTGCCGCTGATCTTCTTCGCCAGCCGCCGGGCCTGCGAGGGGGCAGGGCCGGCCGAGGGATAGCCCTGGAACGGCGCTCCGGGAAAGGCGGTGGGGGCGTACTGGAAGCTGAGCACACTCGGGTCAGGGGGCGGGATTTCGATGTAGCGGCGGTCGTGGGCGGCCTGCCGGATGGTCTGCGGATCAAGCTGCCATTCGACCGGGGAGACGTGGACGACAGGCAGGCCGGTGAACCGCAGGTATCGCAACGTGCCGAGGCGACAGGCCCAGTCGACCCCGAATTCGACGGGCTGGATGCCGTCCGGTGACAAATACATCGCTGACTCCCTCCCCGCTCCCGAGCGTAGGGGAGAGGGTGAACCCGGTCATCGCCACACGCGGGTCGTGAGTGGCAAGTGTCGTTAGAACGCTACTTAACACTCACGACCCCCGCGCCAGGGATTACCGAATCAGGCGCGTTTGTAGAACTTCAGGATGGGCCCGCTCGCCTGTGTCGCCGTGTGCCCACAGAGGACGTAACCGTGATACCAGGCGATCTTCGCGGCCAGGTCCACGGAAACCCCGAACGTGCGCACCGGGAATTGCACGTGGGGAAGGCCGTTGAATTCCCAAGCGAGCCAGCCGACCCGGGTGGTGCGCGGGAACAGATTGGTGACGAAGGCGGCCGGGATGGCGCCGACGAACGCGGCCAGGAACAGCAGGTTGGCAATCGGGCTTTCGAATTCCACCGGTGCGCCGACGACCACGGCCGCGGTACCCAAGAGGACGAAGACCGTGGCGGGCCCGAGGCGGTTCAGCCAGGAATAGCGGAATCGCCAGGAGCCCGAGGGAATCGGCAAAGGCAGTCGCGGCGGGGCGGGGTCGCGGCTGAGCAGGAGGACCCGGTCGGTCGGGTCGGCGAAATCGGCCGCGACGCGCAGACCTTCCGTTGCGGCGATCTCGGCGACGCGGCGGGCGGACAGGTTGGCGTGTTTGAGGCTGATCCAGACGTTGTCGCCGCTGAGACGGTTCAGCAGCCAGCGTTCCCGGTCCGCGTTCGGCTGATCGGGCCCGTCGAAAGGGGTGATCGGCGGGAAGTGCTGCGGCGCGAACTGGAAGCTCAGGCAGCCCTGGAACATCGGCGGGATTTCCAGGTAGCCGTTGCCGCGGGCGATCCCGCGGAGGCTGTCGGGGTCGAGCTGCCATTCCCCCGGCGACACGTGGACGTACGGGGTCCCGACGAACACCTCGGCACGCAGCCGGGTAGTCCTGGTCAGCCAATCCTGCATGAGATCCCCCCGATCCGAGGATACTGATCCCATGGCAGGAGACCCGTTGATTTCACTGAGACGGCTGTGTCTCGCGCTGCCGGAGACCTCCGAGCGGCTCAGCCACGGCGAGCCGACGTGGTTCGTGCGCGGCAAGAAGACGTTCGTCATGTTCGCCGGCCGTCATCACGACGACATGGTGGCCTTCTGGTGCCCGGCCCCGCCCGGGGCACGGGAGGAACTGGCGGGCGCCGAGCCGGAGCGGTTCTTCCGGCCGCCGTACGTCGGACATCGGGGCTGGCTCGGCGTGCGGCTGGACCTCGACGTCGACTGGGCCGAGATCGGACAGATCGTCACCGACGCGTACTGCCTGGTGGCGCCGAAATCGCTGATCGCGCAGGTCCCCGGACGCACGTAATGGCCCCTCCACCGGAAGGGGCCACTACGTGCGAATTCAACCTCTTTGTGAGCGGACGCCCAGTAAGACGTCTTCCCAGGATGGGACGATGGGGTGGTTCTTCTTCCCCTTCGCGCGCGGAGCGGGCTCCGGCACTTCCTCCGGCTCGTCAGCCGGGGGATCCACGTCTTCGTCAGGCTCCGCTATCGGCGCGTCGATCACCTTCGCGACCGGCTCGTCGGGGACCGAATCCAAAGTGGGCTGGATAACCGCGTCCCTGCCGGGATCCAGTGCCCGCACCGTGCGCGGGGCACGGTAGGCGTTGGGGTTGAGCAGGACTTCGGCGTTCTCGTCGAGCGCCTGCACGGTGCCGCCGTGCGCGCCCGGGGAGAACGACCAGTGCGCGCGGTTGTCCGAGCGGCCGGCCTTCCAGCACAGCACGACGACCCACTTGCCGTCGTCGCCGCGCCAGGAGTCCCAGGTCGCCTGGCTGTAGTCGTGACCGCGGAGACCGAACGAGTGCGCCATGACCTCGCCGAGCGTCTGCACGTCGGGGCCGTCTTCGCGGACCGGGTGCGCCCGCTGGGCCAGCTCCGCGGTGCGCGAGCGTTCGAGCAGGACCGGGTACGCGAACCGCTCGACGCGCTGGACGCTGACGCCGGCGCTGCTCGCGACCTGCTCCACGGACTCACCGGCCCGGATTCGCGCCTGGATCTCGCGTGGCCGCATCTGGCTCTCCAACTCGATCTCGATCTGGCCGAGGCGGGTGATGTCACCCCTCGCCGCCGCTCGCAGCCTCTCATCCGCGGGGAGCAGGAAACGCGTGCGGCTCGCCGGGTCCTCGCACACGATGGACTTACCGTCCTCGTGCAGCCCGACCACCCGTAGCGCTCGCATTCTCGCCTCCCCTGCTCTTCACCTTTGTGGGTGTTCACGGTAATCCGGCGCGTCGGCTTGACGTGTGAGGCGCGCCGATGTCATGTGTCCTGCTCACTATTTTGTTCATGGCAGCAAGTGCATTCTGCTGGAGCAAGACGCGGGCCGCCGTGTGACGCGCTGGACACGCACAGTCACGATCGGGGGAATCTACGGCAGCCGCACCCGGACGATCAGTCCGCCGCCCCGGCCGCCGGGTTCCGCGCCCGCGCTCCCGCCGTGCGCCTTGGCGATGGACCGGACGATCGACAGCCCGAGCCCGGCGTTGCGGGAGTCGCCGGTCCGGTCGCCCGAAAGCCGCCGGAACGGCTCGAACAGCGCGGGTACGGCGTCGAACGGCACCCGCGGGCCGGTGTTGCGCACCACCAGGGCCGGATCGCCCCCGAGGTCGACGTGGATCCAGCCGCCCTCGCGGTTGTAGGTGATGGCGTTGTGCACGAGGTTCGTGCCCAGCCGCTCCAGCAGCACCGGATCGCCGGACACCGTCCGTGGCCGCAGCCGCGACTCGACGGTGACGCCCGCCTCCTCGGCCATGGCCGCCGCCGAGCGGAGCACCGTCGCCACGACCTCGTCCAGCCGGACGGGGGTGCGCGCGGCCAGGCCGCGGTCACTGCGCGCGAGCACCAGGAGGCCTTCGATCATCCGCTCGCTGCGTTCGTTGGTGTAGATCAGGTGTTCGCCGAGTTTCCGGACCTCCGGGCTGACGTCGGGATCGGCCATCGCCACCTCGACCAGCGTGCGCTGCACCGCCAGCGGGGTCCGCAGCTCGTGGGAGGCGTTGGCGACGAAACGCTTCTGGCTCTCGAACGACACGGCGAGCCGGTCGAGCATGCCGTCGAAGGTGTCCGCGAGCTCCTTGAGTTCGTCGTCCGGGCCGTCGAGGTCGATCCGCCGGTCGAGGTTCTCGATCTCGAGTTTCCGCGCGGTCGAGGTGATCGCGTGCAGTGGCCGCAGCACGCGGCTCGCCATCAGCCAGCCGAGCAGCACCGCGAGCGCACCGGCGATCGCCAGCGCCACCAGCGACTGCCACAGCAGGGTGGAAAGGACGTCCGAGCGGTACTCGCTGAGTGAGGTCGCGACCAGTTGCGTGGCCTGTGCGCGTTCGGCGGGCAGGATGCTCGTCGTTTCCATCGGGTAGGCGCGCTGGACCGCGACGCCCGCCATGCTGTCGGTCGCGAACGCGGCCGAATCCGGCAGCGTCGAACTCACCAGCAGGTAGTTGACGATCAGCAGCGCGAGCCCGACGAGCAGGAACGCCCCGCCGTAGAGCGCCGTCAGCTTGGTGCGGACCGACAGCCGGAGCGGTTTCACGAGCCGAGCCGGTAACCGGCGCCGGGCACGGTCTCGATCAGCGGCGGCTCACCGAGCTTGCGCCGCAACGTCATCATCGCCACCCGGACGGCGTTCGTGAACGGATCCGCGTGCTCGTCCCACGCCTTCTCCAGCAGTTCTTCCGCGCTGACCACGGCCCCTTCGGCGCGCATGAGCACCTCCAGTACCGCGAATTCCTTGGGGGACAAGGGAAGGAACCGGCCATCGCGCGACGCCTGATGCCGGGGGAGATCGAGGACGACGCCGTCGCGTTCCAGAACCGGCGGCAGCGCCGGCCGCGCGCGCCGGGACAGCGCCTGCACCCGCGCGACGAGTTCGGCGAACGCGAACGGTTTCGTCAGGTAGTCGTCGGCGCCGAGGCCCAGCCCGGCGACCCGGTCGGTGACGTCGGCGGCGGCCGTCAGCATGAGGACCCGCGCCTCGCCGCCGGTTTCGAGCACCGCGGCGCAGACGTCGTCGCCGTGCACGACCGGGAGGTCCCGGTCGAGCACGACGACGTCGTAACCGTGCACCCCCACCCGGTCCAGGGCCTGTTCGCCGTCGTAGCAGACGTCGACGGCCATCGAGAACCGTCGCAGGCCCTCGGCGATCGTGTCCGCCAGGAGCCGCTCGTCCTCCACCACCAGCACTCTCACCAGGTCAGTCTGCCCCGGGAGGGGGTAAGCACGGGATAAGCGTGGATCAGCCTGCCGGGTGCAACTGCCGGGCCGGGATCACCTGCTGAGGGGTGTTCGGGCTGGACCACAGCAGCTTCATCGACGCCTCGCCCCCTCGTTCGGTCTGTTCGAGCCGGATCGCGTACGACTTCCCGGCGACCAGGTCGATGGTCGCTTTGTCGACACTCGGGCCGTGCGGGGTCATGTTGTCGATCAGGAGTTTCCCGTCGACCCACAGCCGCACGGTGTCGTCGGAGACCGTGGTGAACGTGTACTTCCCGGTGTCGCGCGCGGTGACCTGACCGCTCCAGCGCGACGAGAACGCTTCCGCCGGGATCTTCGCGTCGGGCGATCCGGTGAACTTCCAGTTGTGGTTCACGCCCGGTTCGACCCGGCGCACGGCCGGCGTCCCGGTGAAGTCCATGTTCGGCCAGTACTCCGCGGTCAGCCCGGTCCCGCGGCCGACAGGAGCCTGGGGCAGCGGATCGACACTCAGTTCGATGACGGTCGCGATGTCGTTAGTCCGGCCGCCCGACGGCGTGAGCTTCACGCTTCCGGACGACTGCTCCACCTTCACGCGCTGCCCGCTGCCGAGGACCCGTGCGTCGCGAACCCGGAACGGGGCCAACGCGTCGAGCGTCAGCGAACCGCCGGAAGCGGGCCAGTCGAAGACCGACGCGTAAAGCTTGTCGCCGCGACGGCTCACCACGCCCCAGCCCGGTTCCGCGACCAGGCCCGGTGCGCTCGCGCCGTAAACCGCGGAAGACTGCTTGGCCGTCCGCAGCCACTGACCCATCTGCTTCAGCCGGTCGACGGATTCCTGCGGGACGCGCCCGTTGCGATCAGGTCCGACATTGAGCAGGAAATTGCCGCTTCGACCGGCGATCGAAAGCAGTTTCCTGGTCAGATCCGCCGGGGATTTCCAGTTGTGGTCCCAATCCGTGTAACCCCAGCTGCCGTTGAGGGTCATGCACGATTCCCACAGCTGTCCGTCGACGGGCTTGTCCGGGATCTCCTGTTCGGGGGTCCCGGTGTCACCGTCGACCACGCGGCGTTTGCCGACCCGGTTGTTGACCACAATGGACGGATCGAGGCCGCGAACATAGGCCTCCAACTCCTCGCCGTCCTTTTCGGTCCACGGGTTGTTGGGGCGGTCGGCGCTCCATTCGCCGTCGAACCACAGCACCGCCGGATGGTAGTTGTCGACGAGTTCCTTGAGCTGGGCGTACATCCGCTCCTTGTACTTCGGGAACGTCGCCGGATCCGGGAAGTCGGGATCGTGCCAGTCCCAGATCGAGTAGTAGAAACCGAGTTTGACGTCCCGCGCGGCCGTGGCGCGTTTCAGTTCGGCGAGGATGTCACGGTTCTTGTCGAAGGACGAATGGTCGCGCAGGTTGAACTTGTTGACCTTGGTCGGCCACATCGCGTAGCCCTCGTGATGTTTCGAGGTGATCACCACGTACTTCTGGCCCGCGTCCTTCGCGGTTTGCGCGATGGCGTTCGCGTCGAATCCGGCGGGGTTGAACTTCGCGGCGATCTGCTCGTATTCGGCGCGCGGGATCTGACAGTTCCGCTGGATCCATTCCGCGTCCTGGCACACGGTTCCGTCCGGGCGCTGGTACTTCCCTTGCAACTGGGAGTACGCGCCGAAGTGGATGAACTGGCCGAACCGGTCTTCGCGCCACCAGCGCGTCCGGTCGGCGGTGAACGGGTCGTCGTAGGCGTAGTCGGTCCCGGGTCCGGTGGGCGGTGGAGCCGCTTCCGCGGCGGCGGGCGTGACGCCCAGCGCGGTGGTCGCGATGACGAGGGCCACGAGGGCCCGGAGTGGCTGGCGGCGCATCTTGCACTCCTCTTCGCTGAGGTGTGGACCGTCGGGACTCTAAGGAAGACAGAGATCCGATGTGAACCCCCGAAAGGCTGCGGAAGCCCCTAGTTCACCCGGAAAGACGGCAAATAGATCCGATCTCTGTACCGCTGAGTGGGACTGTAAGCACGGCATAAGCGACTTCGCTTACCGCCCCGGAATCGCCCGCTCCGTAGAACTCCACCTCACGAAGACGATCGAGGAGGAGCAGCGATGCGGAAACGACCGATGGCGGCACTGGTCGCCTTAGCGGTCCTGACGCTGGTGGCCGGCTGTGGCGGCGACGGGGACGGCGGCGACAAGGTCGCCTCGATCTCCTCCCCGCCGAGTGCCGCGAGCGGAGACGGGAAGCAGCAGGCCGACAACGTGTCCGACGAGGACAAGATGCGCAACTACGCGAAATGCATGCGCGAGCACGGGGTCGACATGCCGGATCCCAAGACCGATGGTGAAGGGAAGGGCTCGATCACCATCGAGGCCGGCGGCGAGGGCAGGCTCGGCGACGACAAGCTGAAGGCCGCGGGCGACGCGTGCCGCAAGCTGCTGCCGAACGGCGGCGAGATCAAGCCGCCGTCGCCGGAAGAGCTCGACAAGATGCGCAAGGAAGCCAAGTGCATGCGCGAGCACGGCATCGACTTCCCGGATCCCGACCCCACGGGCAAGGGAGCGATGGCGCTCGGTACCGCGGATCAGGACATGAAGAAGTTCGAAGAAGCGGCGAAAGCCTGTGGTCTCGGCATGAGCATGAGGGCGGCTCCGGCGAAATGAGCGAACACGAAGGACCCGGCGGCCTACGGCGTTCGCGCCGGGCTCGCTGGTACGTCGTCGCGGCGGTCCTCGTCGTCGTGGTCGGGACGACCTCGGTGGTCGTGATGACCAGGGTGACGTCGGAAGCCGGGCAGGTCGGGCAGGCGCCGCCCCCGGTGGAGACCGCGAAGGTCGAGAAGACGGATTTGCAGGAGGAGGAAGAGGCGAGCGGAACCCTGGGCTACGGCGCGGAAAACTCCCTCGCGGCCCGGAAACAGGGCACCATCACGTCTCTTCCGGCCGCGGGCACGGTGCTCTCCAGGGGCAAGGCGGTGTACGGAGTCGACGCGAAACCGGTGCCGCTGTTCTACGGCACCTTGCCGTTCTTCCGCGATCTCGCGGACGGCGCGACGGACGGCCCGGACGTCAAGCAGCTGGAAGAGAACCTGAAGGCGCTCGGCTTCAGCGGGTTCGGCACGCCCGACAAGAAGTTCACCTCGGCCACCGCCGCCGCGCTCAAGAAATGGCAGAAGTCGCTGGGCGCCGAGCAGACCGGCACCTTCGGCCAGGGCGACGTCGTCCTCGCTCCGGGCGAGATCCGGGTTTCGCAGCTCGCCGCCCAGCTTGGCGGCCCGAGCGGCGGTGAACTCCTGAAATACACGGGAACCGGGCGCGTCGTCGAGGTCAAGCTCGACGCCGCCAAACAAGCCATCGCCAAGGAGGGCGACAAGGTCGGGATCGACATCACCGGCGGGAAGGCCGCGACCGGCACGATCACCGAGGTCGGCAAGGTCGCGGAGAACGGCAAGGACTCCGCCGGACAGGACAACGGCAAGCCGACGATCAAGGTGAAGATCACCCTGGACGATCCGGGCGCGGCCGGATCGCTCGACTCGACGCCGGTCTCGGTTCGGTTCACCAAGGAAGTCCACAGTGGAGTGTTGGCGGTGCCGGTCGGGGCGCTGCTCGCGCTCGCCGAGGGCGGATACGCCGTCGAGGTGGACGAAGGCGGAAAACGACGGCTCGTCGCGGTGAAGACCGGTCTCTTCTCCGGCGGCCGCGTCGAGGTCACCGGAACCGGCCTCTCCGCCGGGATGCGGGTGGTGACGACTTCATGACCCCGGTGCTGGCCGTGCGCAACGCCTCGCGCACCTATCCCGGCGAGGTGCGCGCGCTGCACGAAGTGACACTGTCCATCGAGGACAGGGAGATGGTCGCCATCGTCGGGCCGTCCGGTTCGGGCAAGTCGACGTTGCTGCAGCTGATGGGCACGCTCGACCGGCCGACCACCGGCGTCATCGAACTGCGCGGGCACGACGTCGCGAAACTGCCGGACCGCAAGCTTTCGGCGTTGCGGTCGCGGTGGATCGGGTTCGTGTTCCAGCAGTTCTTCCTCAGCGAGGGGGTGAGCGCGGTCGACAACGTCGCCACGGGGCTGCTGTACGCGGGGGTGCCGCGGCGGAAACGGCGGGAGCGGGCGCTCGCCGCGCTCGACCGGGTCGGTCTCGCGCACCGGGCGGGGCATTTCCCGAACGAGCTTTCCGGCGGGGAGCGGCAGCGGGTGGCGATCGCGCGGGCGGTCGTCAACTCGCCGTCGATCCTGCTGGCCGACGAGCCGACCGGGAACCTCGACACGGGCAACGGCGCGGCGATCCTGAACCTGCTCGCCACGTTGAGCTCGCAGGGGACGACCGTCGTGATCATCACGCACGACCGGGAGATCGCGGCGGGTGTCCCACGGCGGATCGAGTTGCGGGACGGCCGGATCCGGCTCGACACCGGGACGGGAGTGCTGGTGTGAGCGCGCCCGTCCTCGACAAGACGCCGGATCCGGCCCGGCTCGGCCCGCGTGACGTGCTGACCCTCGGCGCGCACGGGATGCGGACGCGGCCGATGCGCGCGGTGCTGTCCGCGCTGGGCATCGGCATCGGGATCGCCGCGATGGTGGCGGTGCTCGCGATCCCGGCGTCGGGCGCGAAGGCGTTGCAAGACCAGCTGGCCGCGCTCGGTACCAACCTGCTTTCGGCCGGGCCGGGCAAGACGATGTTCGGTGGCGACGCGACCCTGCCGGACAGCGCGGTGCCGATGGCGAAACGGATCGCCCCGGTGACGGCGGCGTCCGCCGTCGGGACCACCGGCGGGACCGTGCGGCGGACGGACAAGATCGCCAAGGACGAGACATCCGGTCTCGGCGTCTACGCCGCGACGCCCGATCTGCTCGACGTCGTCGGCGGATCGGTCCGGGCGGGGCAGTTCCTCCGAGACGCCACCCGGGACTATCCGGTCGTCGTCCTCGGTTCGGTCGCGGCCGCGCGGCTCGGGATCGACCACCTCGACCCGGCCAAGCCGCCGCAGGTGTTCATCGGCGGGCACTGGTTCACCGTCGGCGGGATCCTCGGGCCGATGCCGCTCGCGCCGGAGATCGAGCGGTCGGCGCTGGTCGGCTGGGACGTCGCGAAGCGGCTCCTCGGCTTCGAGGGGCATCCGAGCACCGTGTACGTCCGGGCGAAGGACTCGCAGGTCGAGAACGTCCGATCGGTGCTCGCGCAGACGATGAACCCGGAGGCGCCCAACGAGGTCGAGGTGCGTCGTCCGTCGGAGGCGCTGGAGGCGCAGAAGCTGACGGAGAACACCTACAGCGCCCTGTTCCTCGGGCTCGGCGGGGTGGCGCTGCTGGTCGGCGGCGTCGGGGTGGCCAACACGATGGTGATCTCGGTACTGGAGCGGCGCCGGGAGATCGGGCTGCGTCGCGCGCTCGGGGCGACGAAACGGCAGGTCAGAGGCCAGTTCCTGGCCGAGTCAGTGCTGTTGTCCGGCTTCGGCGGGATCTCCGGGGTCCTGGTCGGGGTGCTGGTGACGTCCGCGTACGCGCTGAGCCAAGGCTGGCCGGCGGTGCTCCCGGTCGGCGCCCTGCTCGGCGGGGTCGGGGTCTCGGCGCTGGTCGGTGCCGTCGCCGGGGCGTATCCGGCGATGCGCGCGGCCCGCCTCCCGCCCACCCAGGCCCTCGCCTAGAACGCGTTTCGTCCTCTGGATGCGGTGGTTCGCACCGCCGACTACCGCATCCAGAGGACGAACTGCGAGGTGGCGGTGGGTAATCTCGCCGGGTGCTGGTGGGATTGTCGGGGCGGAGACTCGCGGGGGCGTTGCTCGCGCTCGAAGTCGTCGTGGTCGCCGTGCTGTTCACGCTGAAGGTGTTCGACGGCCAGGACCTCGAGGTCTACGTCGGCGGCGCCCGGCTGCTCCTCGACTCGGGCGACCCGTACGGCACCTGGGTGCAGACGCACGGGGGCTGGCTGCCCTTCACCTACACGCCGTTCGCGGCGGCGGTGTTCCTGCCCGGCACCCTGCTGTCCGCCGCGCTGGCGACGAGGCTGGTCGGGCTCGCGTCGATCATCGCGGGCGGGATCGTCGTGTACCTCTTCGTCGCGACGCTCAACGGCTCGCTCACCGACCGTGCCGACGTCCGCGGCCGCGCCATCGCCGTACTGGCGGCGATCGGGGCGCAGGCGGCGGGCGGGATCATGGAACCGGTCCGCTCGACGCTCGGCTTCGGCCAGGTCAACACCCTGCTGATGCTGATGGTCGTCCTCGACGCCCTGCTGCCGGGCCGCGCGCGCACCAAGGGACTGCTGATCGGCGTCGCCGCCGCGATCAAGCTGACGCCGGCCTTCTTCATCCTGTTCTTCTTGTTCCGCAAGGACTTCCGCTCGGCCGCCCGGGTCGTCGCCGGATTCCTCGGGGCCGGGCTGCTGATGTGGCTGACCGCGCCGAGCGCGTCGGCGCGGTTCTGGACGAACATCCTCTTCGACACCAGCCGCATCGGCGATCGCGGTTACGTCGGGAACCAGTCGCTGCGGGGCATGCTGGCGCGGTTCGGGCTCGGCTCGGCGGAGGACGTCGTCTGGGTGCTGGCCGCGGTGGTGGTGGTCGCGCTGACCGCGTTCGTGATCGTGCGGGTCGCGGAACCGGTGTACGCGCTGACAGCCTGCGCTGTCGGCGGGCTGCTGGTCTCGCCGGTTTCCTGGACGCACCACTGGGTCTGGTGTGTGCCTCTGCTGGCGCTGCTGGTGTGGATGCGGTCGGTGGGGTCCTACGTGCTCGCGGTCGTGACGGTGGCGCTGTTCATGATCGCGCCGATGTGGCTCGCGCCGCGGCCCGCCGGGAGCTTCGGCTGGTGGCTGGCGACGGAATCCTTTGTGCTGTACGGACTTCTGCTGCTGGGGCTGGCGGCGGTCTTCCTCCGGCGCGCGAAGTGTCATGAGGGGTCCCCATAGGACGAAATTTGTCCTATGGGGACCCCTCATGACATGCGCACGGGGCGCCGGACTTCAGCTGCCGAGCGGTTAGCTCAGCCCAGGCGCTCGACGACGTACTCGATGCTCTGGGTCAGCTTCGTGATGTCCTCGGGGTCGATGGCGGGGAACAGGCCGACGCGCAGCTGGTTGCGGCCCAGCTTCCGGTACGGCTCGGTGTCGACGATCCCGTTGGCGCGCAGCACCTTCGCCACCGCGGCGGCGTCCACCTCGTCGGCGAAGTCGATGGTGCCGACGACCTGCGAGCGCAGCGACGGGTCGCTGACGAACGGCGTCGTGTAGCTGGTCTTCTCGGCCCATTCGTACAGCCGGGTCGAGGAGTCGCGGGTGCGCGAGGTGGTCCACTCGAGACCGCCGTTCGAGTTCATCCACTCGATCTGGTCGGCCAGCAGGAACAGCGTCGACACCGCCGGGGTGTTGTACGTCTGGTCCTTGCGCGAGTTGTCGAGCGCGGTGGTCAGCGACAGGAACTCGGGGATCCAGCGGTCGCTCGCGCCGATCTCGCCGATGCGCTCGACCGCGGCGGGCGAGGCCAGCGCGATCCAGAGGCCACCGTCGGAGGCGAAGGACTTCTGGGGCGCGAAGTAGTAGACGTCGAAGTCCTCGGCCTTGACCGGCAGGCCGCCCGCGCCGGAGGTGGCGTCGATCGCCACGAGCGCGCCTTCGCTGCCTTCGGGGCGGCGGACCGGCACCGCGACCCCCGTGGAGGTCTCGTTGTGGGCCCAGCCGACCAGGTCGGCACCGGCTTCGTAGGCGATCTCGGGCGCGCTGCCCGGGTCGGCCTTGACGACGATCGGGTCGGCGAGGAACGGGGCGCCCTTGGTCACCGTGGCGAACTTCGACGAGAACTCGCCGTAGGTGAAGTGCTGCGCACGCTCACGCACGAGCCCGAACGCGGCGGCGTCCCAGAATGCGGTCGTCCCGCCGTTGCCGAGGACCACTTCGTAGCCTTCGGGCAGGGAGAACAATTCGGACAGACCCGCACGCACGCGGCCGACGAGGGACTTCACCGGCTTCTGACGGTGCGAGGTGCCGAGGTAGGTGGCACCGGATTTCGCCAGGTTGGCGAGCTGCTCGTCACGGACCTTGGACGGTCCGCAGCCGAAGCGGCCATCGGCCGGCTTGAGGTCCGCGGGGAGGGTCAACTCAGGTGCGTCGGTCATGGGCCCAGTCTCTCAGGTCGGGACGGGCCTGCTGACAGTTGGTGCCGTCTGTCCGGCATATGGGATCGAGGATCTCGCTGTCGCCCTTGCCGACCGACGGGTAGCTTCTCGCCTCATGGCGACAGTGCACGAACGATTCCCCCTGCCCCCCGAGGCGTTGTGGCAGGCCCTCCCGAACGGGGTCACCGCGGTCAAGGGGAAGAACCCCTACTACGACGCGGCCGCGGGCTACGTCACCTTCTCCACCAGCATGGGCCTCTTCAGCTATGGGCAGACCGTGACGGTGAAGGTCGAGCGGACGTCCGAGGGCTCCGGGCTGGCGATCCAGACGAGCTTGAAGTTCGGTTTCATCGACTTCGGTGAGGGCAAGCGCATCGCCCGCAAGTTCATCGCGGCCGTCGGCGCCTCCGTCGGGCACACTCCGGCTGTCTGATGCCTGATCCCTGGGGCCCGCGGTGGGGCTTCCTGCTCTTGTACCTCCTCCTGTTCGTCATCCACTGGGCCTTCCGCGACTGGGACGACACGGCCACCATCGGCGCGATCGTCGGTTTCGTGGCGATGCTGGTACTCGTGTTCGTCCCCGGTCTGCCGCGCTGGATCCACGGCGACCTGCCGGGGGAGGTCTCCGCGCCCAGGTTCGGCCAGTGGTGGACGGCGCTGCGGCTCACGATCCGGCGTCGCAAAGGCGTCATGGACGTCGTGCTCGGTCCTTGGGCACGCGTCACCGCGACGTCCGCGCCGGAGGCGGATCCCGTGCGCGGCTGGGCCGTCCTCGACGGGCACCCGGCGAAGTTCGTCATCGAGGACTGCCCTGACGAACTCGCCGAGTCGCTGCGCGGAAGCCGCCGGATGTGGGTCGTCGGCGACGCCCACTACGGCGATGTGCTGGTGTGCGCGGCGGGCGGCCGTGAGTTCACGACCGCCGCGTTCCGGTTCCGCTAGCGCCAGCCGTCGGGGTCGACGCCGCCCGGGATCGGCGCGGCCGGATCGAACGGCGTGCGCGAGAAGATGAACGTCACGAGGTCGAGGTGGTTCGGCTTGCCGTCCGAATCCCGCCCGACCCGCAGCGTTTCGCCGGCGTAGTACCCGTCGAGCCCGATCCAGGTGTCGTCGCCGAGCGGCGTGAACCGCGACGCGCGGCCGGGACCGTCGGTCGGCGCGAGCGAGAACGAGCCGTCCGGGAGCAGCCGCAGGTGATACGGCGTCGGGCCCCAGTGCCACAGCCCGGTCAGCTCCAGCAGCTTCGGGTCCACAGTGGACGGTTGCCATTCCGCGGGCATCGCCGGTTCGTGCTGTTCGGTCAGCGTCATGAGGTCGAGGCACAGCTGCGTGATGCCGACCCCGGCCGTCGAGTTCGTCAGCACCAGCGCGCCGATACCGGCGTCGGCGTCGATCAGTGAGCAGGCGAGGAAGCCCGGCATCGATCCGGTGTGCCCGGCGAGCCGCCTGCCCTGCGTGCGGACCAGCATGACGCCGAGGCCGAAACCGGTCGTCCAGGTGTCGCCGTCGTCCACGGTGACCATTTCGCGCATCTCCGCGACGGTCTTCTCGCTCAGCACGCCGCCGGTGTGGCCGCCGAGGAACGCCGTCCAGCGGCCGAGGTCGGTGACCGTCGACCACAGCTGGCCCGCGGGGGCCATCGCGCCCGCGTCCGGCGACGGTTCCGGCAGGAGGAGGTCGGCGAAGGGGTGCACGGCGAACCCGCTCGCGTGCGCGCCTTCCGGATGCGGCGAGGTCCGGTTCATGCCGAGCGGGCCGAGGATCTCGGCGCGGACGACGTCGAGCCACGACCGCCCGCGGAGCCGGGCGACCAGCTCGCCGAGGACGCCGTAGCCGACGTTGCTGTAGTGGAACCGGCTGCCGGGACGGTGCCGCGTCGCGCCGTCTTCGAGGCTCGCGACGAGCGCGTCCCAGTCGGCGCCCACCGTGCGCTCCCACCAGGAACCGGGCGATTCCGCGGTCAGGCCCGAGGTGTGGGAGAGCAGCTGCGCGATGGTCGCCGAGCCGAACGCGGTACCGGGGAGGTGCCGTTCGAGCGGGTCGTTGAGGTCGAGCGCGCCTTCGTCGCGCAGGCGCATGACGGCCGTCGCGACGAGCGTTTTGGTGATCGACCCGAGCCGGTACTGCGTGTCGTTGTCCGGTGTCTCGCCGTCGACGCGGCCACGCGCTCCTGACCAGGCGATTTCCCCGTCGCGGACGACGGCGGCGACGAGGGACGGGGCACGGCACGAGGATTGCTCGTGCGCCAGGCGGCGAAGCAGCGCCAGTTCGGTCGTGGCAAGCATGGGCTGCATTCTGCCTACCCGAGCAGGCCCAGCCGCATGGCGGTGGTCACCGCGGCCGTCCGGTCCGAAACGTCCAGTTTTCCGAACACCCGCAACAGGTGCGTCTTGACCGTCGCCTCACTGATGTGGAGCGCCCGGCCGATGTCGGAGTTGGTGTCGCCTTGCGCGACCAGTCGCAGCACCTCGATCTCGCGCGCCGACAACGGCGACGACGTCGGATTGCGCACGCGGTTCACCAGCTTCCCGGCGACCGAAGGCGCCAAGACCGTCTCACCGCGCGACGCGGCCCGGATCGCTCCGGCCAGCTCCGTGCGCGAAGCGTCCTTCAACAGGTAGCCGGAGGCTCCCGCTTCGACCGCGCGCAGGATGTCCGCGTCCGTCTCGTACGTGGTGAGCACGACGACCCGCTGACCCGGCCTGTCGGCGAGGATCTTCCTGGTCGCGCCGACCCCGTCGAGACCGGGCATCCGCAGGTCCATCAGGATCACGTCCGGCTGCTTGACCCGGCTCAGCGCGACGGCCTCGTCGCCGGAACCCGCTTCGCCGATGACGCTCAGATCCGGTTCGGCCTCCAGCATGCCGCGCAGGCCTTCCCGCACCACGGGGTGATCGTCGACCAGCATGATCGTGATCACGCGGGCACCTCCAGTTCCAGCGTCGTCCCCGCACCGGGTCCGCTTTCGAGCTTCACCCTGCCACCGACCTGATCCGCCCGCGTGCGCATCCCCCGCAGGCCGAAGCCGCCGCTGGGCTCTGCGGGGTCGAATCCCGTGCCGTCGTCGGTCACCCCGAGCCGGACTCGTCCGTCCACAACGGACAGCCGGAGGGAGACCCTGGTGGCGCGGGAATGCTTGCGGATGTTGCTCAACGCCTCCTGCGCACCTCGCAGGAGGACGACCTCGGTGGCCATCGGCAGCGACGGCAGCGGGCCTTCGATCGCTATCGTCGCTTCGATCCCGGCCTCCTCGGTGAGCCGTTCGACCTGACGGCGCAACGCTTCTTCGAGGGAGGCGGCGGCGAGGGCCGACGGTACCTCCGCCGCGACCATCGCCCGCGCCTCGGCCAGGTTCTCCCGCGCCGTCCGCGCGGCCAGCTCCAGATGGCGCCGGGCCGCCTTCGGGTCGGTGTCCATTTCGGACTCGATGGCCTGGGTGAGCGTGACGATACTGGTGAAGCCCTGCGCGAGCGTGTCGTGGATCTCGCGGGCCATGCGCTCGCGTTCGGCGGCCGTGCCCGCCTCCCGCGAGAGCCGGGCGACCTCCGCCTGGCTGGCTTCCAGTTGTTCGATCAGCGCGGCGCGGCCTTTGCTCTGTTCGATGATGCCCGTGGTGTAGCGCCCGGCGAGGAGGCTGAAGACGATCAGGATCGCGGTCATCGGCAGCAGGATGCGCAAAGCGGGCTGATCGAGACCGCCGCGGGCGATCGACGACACGGGGCCCAGCAGCACCGCGAACGTGGTGAGGATCGACGCCGTCCTCGTCGTCAGCGTCATGTAGAGCACCGGACAGGCGAAGAACAGGATGAAACTCGACGTGGTGGATGCGAAGGTGGCGCCCGTGAGGAGGGCCATCAGGATCCCGACGAACAACCAGGGCGTGTACTCGTAGTCCGGGCCTTTGATGAGGTGACGCCCGCGGACGAGGTAGGCCACGCCGACGCCCGCGATGCACAGCACCGCGATCGTCTTGGCGGTGGCCGTCCCCTCTTCGAAGAGCACCAGGGCGATCGTCGCGGCGAAGGTGATCGCGAAGAGGACCTCCCAGAGCCAGAAGAACCGCTCCCAGGCGTTCATTTGCCTTCGTTCGACCAGCGGAACGTCAGTTTCGCCAGCAGCAGACCCGCCACGCACCACGCCCCCAGCACCAGAGCCACCATCGGAAGTTCCCATGTCCCCGCCATCTCCTGTGTCGCCGCCTCGGCCGGCAGGAACACCGAGCGGAAGCCCTGGCAGATCCACTTCACCGGGAAGAAGGAGGCGATGGTGACCATAACCTTCGGCAGGTTGATGATGGGCGTGACGAACACCCCGGAGATGAACTGCAGCGCGATGTAGATCAGGTTGGTCACCGCGACCGCGCCGCTGACCGACTTGGTCACCGAGCTGAGCGCGATGCCCAGCAGGGTGCAGCTGGTGATGCCGAGCAGGAAGACCCACAGCGCCGTGAGGATCTTGGCCGGGTCGGTGGGCAGGCTCAGGCCGAACAGCAGACTGCCCACGATCGCCATCAGCACGACCTGCGCGACACTCGAAACACCGACGAGGATGATCTTGCCGATGAAATAGGACGCGGCGGGCATCGGCGTGCCGCGCAGCCGCTTGAGCGCGCCGGCTTCGCGGTCGGACGCGAGCCCGATGCCGATGCTGGTGAACGACGTCGAGACGATGCCGGAGCCGATCATGCCCGCGGCCAGCACCTGACCGGTGGTGATCGCCATCCCCGGCATCGACGAGTTCAGCATCGAGCCGAGCAGGATCATCAGCAAGGACGGGAAGGCGAAGGTGAAGATCACCTGTTCCCGGATGCGGAAGAACTGCTTGAGTTCGGCCGCGCCCCGGATGAGGCCGAGCGAGAAGGTGCCCGGCAGGGTCAGCGTGCTCATCGGGCTTCTCCGATCAGGTCGAGGTAGGTCTCTTCGAGGGTGGGGCGGTGGACGGTCAGCTCCGACGGCTCGCGGCCGTCGGCGGACAGCTCGCGGATGAGCTTGGCCGGGTAATGGGTGCGCTCCAGGTGGTTGCCGTGCTCGTCGGCCCAGCGGACGGTGGCCTCCGCGGTCGCGCGGCCGCCCAGCGTCTGCGGTGTCCCCTCGGCGACGATCCGGCCGCGCGCGATCACCGCGACCCGGTCGGCGAGCGCCTCGGCCTCGTCGAGGTAGTGCGTGGTGAGCAGGATCGTGGTGCCCTCGTGGGCGAGGCTTTGGATCAGCCCCCAGAATTGGCGCCGGGCTTCGGGATCGAACCCGGTCGTCGGCTCGTCGAGGAACACCAGCTCGGGCCGTCCGATGATGCCGAGCGCGACGTCCACACGACGACGTTGTCCGCCGGAGAGGTTTTTGACGCGGGCACCCGCTTTCTCGGTCAGGCCGACCTTCTCGATCACTTCGTCGGCGTCGCGGGGATTCGGGTAGTAGCGGGCGAAATGCCGGACGGTCTCGGCGACGGTGAGTTCGGCGGCGTCGTTGGCGGTCTGCAGCACGATCCCGAGCCGCGACCTCCAGGCGCGGCTCGCGGTTCCGGGGTCCTCGCCGAGGACGTCGACCTCGCCGGACGTCCGCTTACGGTGTCCTTCGAGGATCTCCACCGTCGTCGTCTTGCCCGCGCCGTTGGGGCCGAGCAACGCGAACACCTCGCCCTGCTCGATGTCGAGGTCGATGCCCGCGACGGCCAGGTGGCCCGGGTACTCCTTGCGCAGCCCGCGCACTTTCACTGCGGTTTTCATACGTAGATCGTGCTTCGGCGGGCCCTGCGTCCGGGACGTCCGCTGGACTGAACCCGGTTGTCAACCGATCGATGGACACCGGTGTCACCCCCAGGCTCGTTCCTCGGGGTTCCATCGCCCTCTCGGCGGCGTCGCCTGCAGAAGCGGAGTGACGAAGGCGTCCGCGAGGGGGTGCACACCTTCCAACGTCCGGAATTCGGAAGGCAGGCCGCGGACACCCTGGGCGACCTTGCGATAGCCGCCCTTCCAGGAACGAGGATCGGGGGTCTCGAACCTGGCAGGTGGATTCACCACCATCCCGCGTCTCCGGCGTCGAGCGATTTCGTCGTGCAGGATCTCGTGCGTCTCCTTGCCCGGTATGGGCGACTTCAACGCGAACAGGGCGAGATCGACCAGATCCTTGTAGCGAGTGGACGGATGACCGGCGGCCTGGTGGCGCTCGTACATCGCGCAGATCTTTTCCGCGACATGGTCTTCGATCGGGAACATCCGCGCTTCCGGCCAAGGGGCGCACTCGCTCACGAACGGAGGCCTCAGTGGCTCGGTGGCGATGGATCCGCGCGGCGGATGCCCGGACGTGACGACGTCCACCTGCACGCGGTGATTGAGAGGTGTGTTTTCGAACATCACCATGAACGACACCTTGCGGGTTGGACGTTCGACATGGGCTTGATCGGCGGTTCTGAGATGGGAGAACCAGATTTGATCGGCGAGGCGCAACGTGGCAGCCGCCTTGAGCGCGTCGACCGCGGCGTCGGTCGTGTCCTCCGCGGAGAGCAGGTCGATGTCGGTGGAGTAGCGCGCGGAAGGCCACCGGACGAGCAGGGCTTGCCCGCCTTTCAATACCCAGTTCGATGCGTCATCGCCGTGGAAGACCCGGGCGATCAAACGTCGATGAAAGTGCAACTGCAGTAGCTCGCCGGTGGAGGCGCCCATCCTTTCGGCACGGTTCTTCGCTCTGTTCTTCTGAGAGTCGAGATAGCCGCGCGGCGTTCTCGGGGGCTGAGAGGGCATCCCGCCATCGTCGTGCGCGGGACGAACTCAATGGAGAAGGTGGACCGGCCTTGATTTGCCTTTCCGCAAGCTCTATCGCCGCGTCGGAATCGGACGGTGGGCGAGACGTGCGACCGAGGTGCCGATCCCGGCGAGCAGGTGTTCGAGCAAGGCTTCGCCGTCTCCGGGGCGGCGGACGCCATAAACCAAGGCATAGGGACCGATGTGCTCTGCCAAGACATCCAGGCGAAGGAGGTGAGCCTCTACTGCTTCTTGGATCATCGTGGCGATATGACTGCCGTCGATACGCTGCTCCATCAGGTCGCGGATGGTGCGTAGGACCGTGGTGACGGGAAGTCCGTCGATCGTTGTCACGTCGTCTTCGAGTAGTCCGGCGATCCTGAAGCGCACGTCCGGATCTCGGCTGGTGCGACGGCGTGGAGTGGTCAGAACTATCCGGTCGTTGACGAGTTCACCGAGTCCGTGCAGCCGGGCGGCCGATTCGTGGGAAAGCACTCCGCCGTCCGGATCGAGAGGAGCCCGCTTCCACGCGGGTTCGGCCGCGTTGAGCATCAGCCAAGCCGCCTGTTCCTCCCGTGCTTCGGTCACGACGGCGATCGTCGCCGCGTAGACGCCGTGACGGACACGGTCGAGGTGCCCGGCTTTCTCCAAGCGATGCAACGTGACGCCGTCGACGCCTGTCCCCTTGGCTTGCCGGGACGTGACCATGCCCCATTGGGCGCTGGTGAACGCACTGAGCAGTCGTAGTGCGTCACTCGTCTTCATACAGCGAAGTTTACGTCACTAAGCAGCGTTAGTTACATTCAGACGTAATTAGCGCTGGATGAGCAGGGTGCGGATGGCGGTTTCGAGCGCCGGAAGCAGAGCGGCTGGGGTGGCAGAGGTGAGCATCCGGTTCGCGAACCCGTCGGAAAGGGCGAGGACAGCGTCGGCCAGGTCACTCGCCGCGAGATCATCGCGGACATGGCCGGCCGACTGCGCTTCCGAGATGTACTGGGTCGTGATCTCCGCGAGTTCGTCGTAGCCGGTGCGGATGAACTCGGCCCACGAAGGCCGGACGGCGGCGCGGGCGGTGAAAGCGTTGATGACGATCACCTCCGCGCGGCGCTGCTCGTCGAGCGGCATGGCCTCGGTCACCAGGCGTAGCAGCAGGTCCAGCAGGTCGCCGGACCGATCGAGGGTTTCCCAGCGCTGCTCCAGGAACTCGCTGGTCAGGTCGAGGGCGAACCGGAACAGATCCTCCTTGGTGGAGAAGTACTTCTGCACCGCGCCCGCGGACAGCCCGGCTTCGACCGCGACCGAGCGCACGCTGACGGCCTCGACGCCCTCGCGCGCGACGATGCGCAGGAGGGCGCCCGCGATCTCCCGGCGGCGTTCGGTCCGGTCCACGATCTTCGGCACGGGCGCATCTTATGTCCGGGCGACTCGTTGCGCGCCTTAGGTCTTTAGAATACATTCGTATCCGGAAAAGGGGGTTTGGGGTGGGCGAAGTACTGCGAAAGCGACGCGCGGAAGAGAATCGGCTCGCCGCCGCGCTGACCAAGGGGCCGGCGGAGGTCCTCGACTTCCTCTTGCCGTTGTGGGCGGGGAGTCAGCTCGGCGCGTCGGCCGCCGAGGTCGGGGCGCTGACGGCGCTGGAGACGCTGGTGTCGTTCGTCGTCCGGCCGATCGCGGGCGCACTGGCGGACCGGTTCGACCGCGGGCGGGTCGCGGCGGTCGGCGCGGTCCTCTATGGACTGTCCTTTGTGGTCTATGCCGTGACTCCGGGTATAGGCCTCGCCTACGTCGCGGCGGTTCTCGGCGGCGCGGGCGGCGCACTGTTCTGGGTGGCGTTGCGGGCCCGCGTCGGGGAGGGGCTCGCGGGAGACGACGCCGCGTTCAGCAAGCTGTTCGCGGCCGAGGGTGGTGGCACCTGGATCGCCTTCGTGGCCGCGCTGACCGCGATCGCCTGGATCGACTACCGGGGCGTGTTCTGGCTCGGCGCGGCTGCCTGCGCGGTGGCCGCGGCAGTCCTGCTGAGCGCGCGATCCGCGCCGGTACGCGAAGCGGATGCGCCACGGCTTCTTCAACTGGGCAGGCGAATGCGGCCGATGCTCGTGCTCGTCGCGTTGACCGCGATGGCCGAGGCCGGGGTCGCCCTGCTGCTCCTGATGCACCTGCAACGCGGGCATCGGCTGGGGCTCGGCGAGATCGCCGCCGTGTTCATCCCCGGGTTCATCGTGTACAGCCTGCTGCCGGACTACCTGCACGGCTTCGTCCGCAAGGTCGGTCGCACGCGGGTCCTGGCCCTGGCGATGACGGCGAGCGCGCTCTTCGCCGCCGGTTTGTCCTTCGCGCCGGGCCCGGCGGTGCTCGCGGTCATGTGGGTCCTGTCCGCGGCGGCGTTCGCCGCGGCCGTCCCGGTGGAGCAGGCGGTGGTCGCCGAGGCGGCGGGGCTGAGCCTCGGCCGGGCGATGGGCATCTACGAGAGCGCGGCACTACTCGGAGCGACAATCGGGACGTTCCTGGCGGGGCAGCTCTACGGCTCGGACGCCGGGTGGCGTGGCGCCTGCTTCGGCGCGGCGGCGCTTTTGCTCTTCGGATCGTTCGTGGTCCGCGGTGCCGTGCGGCGGGTCGGCGTCGCGGAGTTTCCCGTGGAACCAGCGAAAACGCCGTCACAAAAGGAAAAACCGGCCTCCAGCACGATCGAGGAGGTGTCGCAAGAGCCTGAACCGGTGAAGGCGGATGCGAACAGGCGCGCGAATCGGTTCCGGAACTGGGCGGCCCACGCCGGGCTGTATGTCGTCGTGCAGGCGGCACTGGCGATCGCCGGTCGCAGCTGGCCGGTCGAAGCGCTGTTCGGCGGCCCCCACGACGCCGGCTGGTTCTGGAACTCGAGTGGTCACTGGTTGTTGAACCTCGGCCGGATCTGGACCTTCGTCCTGGTGATCGACACCTGCTGGACGGCAGGCCGCGCGCTGCTGGAAAAGCGGCCTTATTGACATGTTGTCTAACATGACACTATGTCTCATACGTGGGTGACGGCCAGCGACGGTGTCCGCCTCTCGGTCCGGGTGACCGGTGTCGACGACGCGCCCACGGTGGTGCTCGTCCACGGCTATCCGGACAACGGGTCCATGTGGGACGGCGTCGCCGCCCTGCTCGAACGCCACTACCGGGTCGTCGTCTACGACGTCCGCGGGGCAGGCCGTTCGGACAAGCCTTCGGGACGCGCGTCCTACAGGTTGGACCAGTTGTCCGAAGACCTGGCTTCGGTCATCGACGAGGTCCGTCCCGAAGGCAAGGTCCACCTGCTCGCGCACGACTGGGGCTCCATCCAGACCTGGCACGCCGTCACCGGCGACCGGTTGCGCGGACGGCTCGCGTCGTTCACCTCGATCTCCGGGCCGAGCCTCGATCACGCGGGCGCGTGGTTCCGCGCGCAGCTGCGCCCGAGCCCGAAGCGGCTCAGGAACGCGCTGGCGCAGGGGCTGCACTCGACGTACATCCTCGGCTTCCAAATTCCCCTGATCCCGCAGCTGCTGTGGCGCACCGGGGTGATGGGCACGCTGATCGGCCGGATGGATCCGGCGGCCGCCGCTCCGTCCACTTCGGACGGTTTGTACGGGCTCAACCTCTACCGCGCCAACATGTTCACCAGGCTCTCCCGGCCGCGGCCACGTAAGGCCGAGATCCCGGTCCAGGTGCTCGCGCCCACCGGCGACAAATTCGTCACCACGCCGCTGCAGACCGAGGTCGAGCGGTGGGCCCCGGACCTCCGGGTCCGCCGGATCGTCGGCACGCATTGGGTGCCCAGGGAGAAGCCGGAAGTGATCGCTTCGGCGGTGGGCGAGCTGATCGACCACGTCGAAGGCGGCGAGGAGAGCCGAGCACTCAAACGGGCCCGCTCGGCCGGGTTCGCGCACAAGCTCGTCGTGGTCACCGGCGCGGGCAGCGGCATCGGCCGCGCGACGGCACTCGCGTTCGCGGACAAGGGTGCCGATGTCGTCATCACCGACATCAACGGCTCGGCCGCCGCGGACACCGCGAAGCTCCTGCGGGACAAGGGCGTCACCGTCGGCGAGTACACAGTGGACTCCTCCGACGCCGAAGCGGTCGAGAAGTTCGCGCAGCGGGTCAAGGAGGAGTTCGGCGTCCCGGACATCGTCGTGAACAACGCCGGGATCGGCCTTTCCGGTCCGTTCCTCGACACGACGATCGAGGACTGGGAACGCCTCATCGACGTGAACCTCTGGGGCGTCATCCACGGCTGCCGCGTCTTCGCCGAACAGATGCGGGATCGCGCCGAAGGCGGCCAGATCGTCAACGTCGCGTCGGCCGCGGCGTACCTGCCCTCGAAGATCCTTTCCGCCTACGCCACCACGAAATCCGCCGTGCTGACACTGAGTGTGTGCCTGCGCGCCGAACTCGACGCCGAGAACATCGGCGTCACCGCGATCTGCCCCGGGATCGTGAACACCAACATCACCAGCACCACGCGGTTCGTGGGTGTCGACGACATCGAGCAGAAGCGGCGCCAGAAGTCGAGCAGCAGGCTTTACGCGAAACGCGGTTTCGGACCGGAGAAGGTTGCGCGCGACATCCTGCGCGCGGTCGAAAAGGACAAAGCGATCCAGCCGTCGACCCCGGAGGCCAAGGCCGCGCTCGTCCTCTCCCGGCTCACCCCCGGACTGCTGCGGGCCTCGGCGAAACTGGACCTCACCCCGTGACCTCCGCCAAACGCCCTCGCCGGATGTCGCCCCAGGCGCGCCGCGAGGACCTGATCCGCGCCGCCCTGGACCTGTTCGGCTCGCGCGCGCCCGAACTCGTCACGGTCGACGACATCATCGCCCGCGCCGAGGTCTCGCGGCCGCTGTTCTACCGGTACTTCTCAAGCCTGCGGGAACTGCAGGTCGAGGCGCTGAAGACGGTCACCGAAGGCCTCATCGACGGCCTCGCCGGCCTCGAGGAAGGGCCGCCCGAGACGAGGCTGCGCGCCGCGGTCCGCGGCCTGATCGACGTCGCCGACCACTACCGCGCCGGCTACGTCGCCTTGCTGCGAAGCGGTTCGGTGATCGCGACGTCGGAGACCGACGCGGCGATCGACGAGGTCCGCAACCGCGCCGTCGAGCTGATCCTCGACGCGCTGGAAGTGTCGGATCCCTCACCTATGCTGCTGCTGACCTTGCGGTGCTGGACCGCCGTGGTCGAGGGCGCCCTGCTGAGCTGGCTGCAGGAACGCGCCGTGCCCCGGGAGGTGCTCGACCGCTGGCTGGTCGATCAGCTCACGGCCATGCTCGCGACGACCGCGAACCACGAGTCCTCGGTCCCGCAGACGCTATGAAAGGTCCTTTCCTTGCAAATTTCGCAAGGAAAGGACCTTTCATAGCGCGCGCTACTGGGAGTGCTTCGTGACCAGGTCCCAGCCTTCGACCTCTTCCGGCTGACGCGGCTCCGGCCCGACGTACTTGGCCGAGGGGCGCACGAGGCGACCGGTCTTCTTCTGCTCCAGGATGTGCGCGGCCCAGCCGGCGGTGCGGGCCGAGCTGAACATCGCGGGCATCATATGCGGCGGCACCTGGGCGAAGTCCAGGATGACGGCCGCCCAGAACTCGACGTTGGTCTCGATCGGGTGATCCGGGCGCCGTTCGCGCAGTTCCTTCAGCGCGACCTGCTCCAGCTCCGCGGCCGCCTCGTAGCGAGACGCGCCGAGCTCCTGGCAGGTGCGGCGCAGCACGCGCGCCCGCGGGTCCTCCGCGCGGTACACGCGGTGCCCGAAGCCCATCATGCGTTCCTTGCGGTCCAGGATGCCCTTGACCAGGCCGACGGCGTCGCCGGTCTTCTCGACCTCTTCGATCATCGGCAGCACCCGCGCCGGCGCGCCGCCGTGCAGCGGGCCCGACATGGCGCCGATCGCGCCGGACAGCGCCGCGGCGACGTCGGCGCCGGTCGAGGCGATGACGCGGGCGGTGAAGGTCGAAGCGTTGAGACCGTGCTCGGCGGCCGAGACCCAGTAGGCGTCGATGGCCTTGACGTGGGCCGGGTCGGGCTCGCCGCGCCAGCGGACCATGAACCGCTCGGTGATCGACTTCGCCTCGTCGACCCTGGTCTGCGGGACGGCGGGCTGCCCGATGCCGCGGGCGGACTGGGCGACGTAGGAAAGCGCCATCACGGACGCGCGGGCCAGCTGGTCGCGGGCCTCTTCGTCGCTGATGTCGAGCAGCGGCCGGTAACCCCAGATGGGGGCGAGCATGGCGAGGGCGGCCTGGACGTCGACCCGGACGTCACCGGTGTGCACCGGCAGCGGGAAGGGTTCGGCGGGCGGTAGCCCGTGGCCGAACTGACCGTCGACGAGAAGGCCCCAGACGTCACCGAAGGTCACCTTGCCGGCGAGGTCCTCGATGTCGACACCGCGATAGCGCAGGGCGCCACCGTCACGGTCGGGCTCGGCGATTTCGGTCCGGAAGGCGACCACGCCTTCGAGACCCGGTCGGAAACCGTCGTCGACCTGGTCGGACGGCTGATTGGTGCTGATCGTGGAGGTACTCACTGTGGTGAAACCTTTCGATGCGCATTCCCCGGCTTTGTGTTTCACGCGTGGACGGGATACACGCAGCGAAGGCGCGCCTCATCGCACGGATGGACAAACCTTGCTCCACGTCGGGGCCGGGGGCAATCGAAAGATGTGGTGGTTTCGGTCACGATTACGAGAACGATTCAGTGAAAACCACCTTCGTACGCGAAGAGTTACGGCGGCGTTCACTTTGCGTGTACCGGGGCGCAGGTAAATCCTGTGTTTCGAGAACCGGCGCCACGCGGTTTCCGGTGATAGACCTTTGTCATGCACTTGAGCCCCCAGGAGCGGGACAAACTGCTCATCCACGTCGCGGCGGACGTAGCTCGCAAACGCCTGGAGCGCGGGGTGCTCCTGAACTACCCCGAGGCGGTGGCGCTGATCACCGACCACGTTCTCGAAGGCGCCCGCGACGGCCGGACGGTCAGCGAACTCGTCGCCAGCGGGCGATCCGTGCTCAGCCGGGCCCAGGTGCTCGGCGGCGTACCGGAGATGGTCGATTCGGTCCAGGTCGAGGCCACTTTCCCGGACGGCACGAAGCTCGTCACCGTGCACGACCCGATCGTCTAGAAGGGGGACGAGTGCGTCCAGGAGAGATCATCACCGGTGACGGACCGGTCGAGCTGAACCCCGGCAGGCCGCGGCTCCGGCTGTTCGTCCGGAACCTCGGCGACCGGCCCGTGCAGGTCGGCTCGCACTACCATTTCGCGGCGGTCAATCCGGGCCTCGAATTCGACCGTGAAGCCGCGCGCGGGCACCGTCTCGACGTCCCGGCTGGGACGTCCGTGCGATTCGAGCCGGGCGTCGAACGCGAAGTCGACCTCGTCCCGCTGGCCGGGAACCGCCTCGTGCCCGGATTGCGCAAGGAGTCCTGATGCCGTCGATCGACCGTGAGCGCTATGCCGAGCTTTTCGGCCCCACGACCGGCGACAGGATCCGCCTGGCGGACACCGATCTGCTCATCGAGGTCACCGAGGATCGCAGCATGGGGCCGTCCGGCAGCGGTGACGAGGTGCTGTTCGGCGGCGGCAAGGTCATCCGCGAATCGATGGGCCAGGGCATGGCGACCCGGGCCGAAGGGGCGCCGGACCTGATCATCACCGGCGCGGTGATCCTCGATCACTGGGGCATCGTGAAGGCCGACGTCGGCGTCCGCGACGGCCGGATCGTCGGCATCGGCAAGGCGGGCAACCCGGACACGATGGACGGCGTCGACCCGGCGCTGGTCATCGGCCCGTCGACGGAGGTGCTGTCCGGCAACGGGAAGATCCTCACCGCGGGCGGGATCGACTGCCACGTCCACTTCATCTGCCCTCAGCTGACCGACACCGCGCTCGCCTCCGGGCTGACCACCCTCGTCGGCGGCGGGACCGGGCCGGTCGAGGGCAGCAAGGCCACCACCGTGACACCCGGCGCGTGGAACCTCGGCCGGATGCTGCAGGCGATGGACGGCCAGCCGGTCAACGTCCTGTTGCTGGGCAAGGGGAACACCGTCCGCCACGACGCGCTGCGCGAACAGCTCGCGGCGGGCGCGGGCGGGTTCAAACTGCACGAGGACTGGGGGACCACCCCGGCCGCGATCGACGCCTGCCTCACCGTCGCCGACGAATCCGGTGTCCAGGTGGCGATCCACACCGACACGCTGAACGAGGCCGGGTTCCTGGAGTCCACTGTGGACGCCATTCGCGGTCGCTCGATCAACGCCTACCACACCGAAGGCGCCGGAGGCGGGCACGCGCCGGACATCATCCAGGTCGCCGGGCTGGCCAACATCCTGCCGTCGTCGACGAACCCGACGCGTCCGCACACCGCGAACACTCTCGACGAGCACCTCGACATGCTCGTGGTCTGCCACCACCTGAATCCGTCGGTGCCCGAGGATCTGGCGTTCGCCGAAAGCCGGATCCGGCCGACGACCATCGCGGCCGAGGACGTCCTGCACGACATGGGCGCGATCTCCATGATGAGTTCGGATTCGCAGGCGATGGGCCGGATCGGCGAGGTGATCATCCGCACCTGGCAGACCGCGCACGTGATGAAACGACGGCGCGGGGCGCTGCCCGGTGACGGCGCCGCCGACAACCTGCGTGCTCGTCGCTATGTCGCCAAATACACGATCAATCCCGCGATCGCGCACGGGATGGACCACGAGATCGGCTCGGTGGAGATCGGGAAGCTCGCGGATCTCGTGCTGTGGGAACCGAAGTTCTTCGGGGTCCGGCCCCATGTCGTGCTCAAGGGCGGGTTCGCGGCCTGGGCGGCGATGGGCGACGCGAACGCCTCCATCCCGACACCGCAGCCTGTCCTCGCGCGGCCGATGTTCGGCGCGGCCCCTTCGGTCGCCGTCGCGAGCAGTTTCCATTTCGTGGCACCGGAGGCTCTGGAAAGCGGTGTCGCGGAACGGTTCGGTATCGCGCGGAAGCTGGTGCCGATCTCGAACACCCGCTCCCGCGGCAAGGCCGACATGGTGCTCAACGACGCGACACCCGACATCCGGGTGGAGCCGGACAGTTTCGCCGTGCACGTCGACGGCGAGCTGATCGAACCGCGGCCGGTGACGGAACTGCCGATGGCGCAAAGGTACTTCTTGTTCTGATGGACCTCTTCTGATGGACCTCGCCGCACTCATCCTCGCCGACTCCCGGTTCCCCGGCGGTGGACACGTCCACTCCGGCGGACTCGAAGAAGCCGTCACCCGGAAGCTGATCACCCATGAGCGGGACCTGCCGGGGTTCCTGTCCGGGCGCCTGCGGACCGCGGGTTCGCTGGCCGCTGTGTTCGCCGCTGCGTCGGCGCACGCGGCGGCACGCGATGTCCAGAGTGGACACTGGCGGCGGCTCGATCTCGAACTCGACGCCCGGACGCCTTCGCTCGCGCAGCGGGAGGCGTCCCGGGCACAAGGACGGGGGACGGCGCGGGCGGGCAAGGCCGCTTGGCCGTCGCCGGTGCTTTCCCGGCTGCTGAAGGAAACGCCGCGACCGCATCATCCGGTGATCGTCGGCGCGCTGATCGGGGTGCCCTTCGACGCCGCGATGGCGGTGGCGTACCTCGCGATCAGCGGTCCAGCGAGTGCGGCCGTGCGGCTGCTCGGGCTCGACCCGTTCGCCGTCAACGCCGTGGTGGCGGGGCTTTCCGCCGAAGTCCGCGAAGTCTCCTTGCTCGCCGCCGAGGTCGCGGGGGACGACCCGGCCGATCTCCCGGCGCCCGGATCCCCGGCGCTCGATCTGTTCGCCGAGGCACACGCCCGGCATCACCAGGAAGAGGTGCGTCTCTTTGCCAGTTGAGCACGGTCATGGCCACGGGCACGTCCACCCGGTCAACTTCGACCCGACCGCGGCGGAACCCGACCACTACGAGCAGGCGCCGACCGCGGGCCGCGCCTACCGGATCGGCATCGGCGGCCCGGTGGGCAGCGGGAAGACCGCGCTCACCGCGGCCCTGTGCCGGGCGCTCGGCGACGAGGTGAACCTCGCCGTCGTCACCAACGACATCTACACCACGGAGGACGCGGACTTCCTGCGCAAGGCGGGTGTGCTCGACCCGGAGCGGATCGAAGCCGTGCAGACCGGCGCGTGCCCGCACACCGCGATCCGCGACGACATCACCGCGAATCTCGACGCCGTCGAACGGCTGGAGGAGCGATTCCCCGGACTGGACCTGGTGATCATCGAGAGCGGCGGGGACAACCTCACCGCGGTGTTCAGCCGGGGGCTCGCCGACAGCCAGGTCTTCGTGGTCGACGTCGCGGGCGGCGACAAGGTGCCGCGCAAGGGCGGCCCCGGCGTGACGACGGCGGATCTGCTGGTGATCAACAAGATCGACATCGCGCATCTGGTCGGCGCGGACATGGACGTGATGACTTCGGACGCGCACCGGATGCGGGGCGAGCTTCCGGTGATCACCCAGTCCCTTGTGGACACGCCGAACGCGCCGGCGGTCGCGGACTGGGTCCGCTCGCTGCTCCCGGTCCGCGCGGGGTGAAGGCGCACGCCCGGCTGGTTGCCCGCTGTGAGGGCGGCCGGACCGTTCTGCGTGAGCTGCGTTCGATGGCGCCGCTCACGCTTCTTCCCAAGCGGGGCACCGGTGCGACGGCGATCGTGCATCTGGTCAACTCGGCGACCACGCCCTTGGGCGGCGACGAGCTGAAGCTGACCGTCCGGATCGGACGGGGCGCCTCGCTGCGGATCTCCGGGGTGGCCGCGACGATCGCGCTCCCCGGCCTGCACGGGGAGGGGAGTTCGTCCCTTGTGGACGTCGAGGTGGACGAAGGCGGTTCGCTGGAGTACCTGCCGGAGCCGACCGTCGTGACCGCCCGCGCCCGGCATGAGGCGGTGTTGCGGGCGTCCCTGGCCGCCGGGGCCTTCTTGCATACGCGGGAGGTGCTCGTGCTCGGGCGGTCGGGTGAGCGGCCGGGGTCGCTGGTGACGACGCAGCACGTGACGCGGGGCGAAGTCCCGGTGCTGCGTCAGACGCTGGTGATCGGGGACTCCACTTTGGACTCCAGCCTCGCGCATCTGGCCGGGCGACGGGTGCTGGCCACCGACCTGGTCGTCGGTGGTCCGGAGCTGCCCGCGGCTTCCGGTGACTGGTGGTCCCGCACCCCGCTCGCCGCCGGTGGCACCCTCACGACTTCACTGGCCCCGGACGCCGTGACCGCGCTCAAGGTGTTCAGTTCGTGCTAGCGCCGATAGTAAAGCTAACGATACTAAAGGTCCCTTGCTTCGCTCTGGAGTGACTGGTGGGGCTCATGTGGCGACGATCGCGCGGCCTTCAGTGACGCGAAAGCCACTTTCGGGACATGTGATGTCCCGAAAGTGGCTTTCGCGTCACGGGTGCCGCAGGGTCTGCCGGGTCAGAACTTGGTGCCCAGCCAGGACATCGCGACCGGGCCGCCCGCCGAGACCCCGCCGATGTGTTCCAGCAGCGGGAATTCCTGCCAGGTGACGTCGGCGCCGAGGGCGCGGTAGCGGTCGCGCAAGCCCTTGCCGACCGACAGCGGGATCAGTTCGTCCAGCGACGCGTGGTACAGGTAGACCGGCGCGCCGGGCTTGGTCTTGCCCGCCAGGTTCTCGCCGAGCCGGGCCTGCCAGCGCGGGTCCGACGACACGTTCGGCACGGTCGTGAAGTCGTTGAGCCGAGCGAAAGGCGCCGCCGCGCCGAGTTCGACGGTGCACGCTTCCTTGACCTTCGCGACGGCCTGCTCGCCCTTCGTGTTGAGCACGTCGTTGAACGGCAGTTCCGGGTACGCCGTCGAGTAGCCGACAGCGGCACCGAGCACCAGGCCGAACGCCGGGCCGCCGTCGTTGAACTTCAGGACCGCGTTCAGATCCGCCGGCACCCCGCCTTCCGCGACCCCGACCAGGTTGACGTCGGGAGCGTAGGACGGCTGCAGTTCACCCGCGAACGCCGCGGCCTGACCGCCCTGTGAGTAACCGAAAACGCCGACCGGGCCGGTCTTGGAGAGACCCGCCTCGGGCACCCTCGCGGCGGCGCGGGCCGCGTCGAGGACGGCCCGGCCTTCGGACTGGCCGACGGCGTAGGTGTGCGTGCCCGGGGTGCCGAGGCCTTCGTAGTCGGTCACGACGACCGCCCAGCCACGCGAAAGTGCTTGGCCCATCAGGAGGACTTCGTTCTCGGACCCGTTCGTCAGCCGGGTCGACGGCGCGCAGCGGTCGCCGAGACCGTGGGTGCCGACGGCGTAGGTGACCAGCGGGCGCGGCCCGTTCGTCCAGGGGGTGTGGGGGACGAGCAGGATGCCCGACACCGTGCTCGGCTGCCCTGTCGCCGAGGTGGAGCGGTAGAGGAGTTTCCAGGCCTTCGCCGGGGCGGTGGCGATGACCGGCTTGTATTCGACCAGATCCCCCGGCGCGCTCGGCGCGGCTTGCGCGGCCGGGGCGCCGATCAGGGCGGCGGTGAGAGCTGCGACCAGAACTGTCCGAAGCACCGTTGCCTCCAGTTTGGTAATTAAGATTTTCGCAATGTAGGCGCTGTTGGTAGCATCTGGCAATCCCTATTACCGAATCGGGGGAGGTCGAGTGGCCCGCACCTACGGCGGCGTCGCACCCGAGCAACGGCGCGCCGAACGGCGTGAACGCCTGCTCTCGTCTGCGCTGGACCTGTTCACCTCGACGGGCTACCAGCAGGCGAAGATCACCGAGTTGTGCACCCGCGCCGGCGTCTCGACGCGGAACTTCTACGAGGAGTTCGAGAGCAAGGAGCAGGTGCTGCTGACCCTGCACGAGCGCATCAACGCCCTCGCGCTGGAGCATGTCACCGGCGTCCTTGACCGGTTGGAGGACGCCGACGCGGTCACCCGGATCGGGACCCTGCTCGATGTCTTCGTCAGCACGGTGACCTCGGATCCCCGGATGCCGCGGCTGAACTACGTCGAGGCGGTCGGGGTCAGCGCGGCTTTGGAGGCGCAGCACCAGGAATGGGTCGACCGGTGGGCCGCGTTCATCGAAGCCGAGGCCCGGCACGCCGCCGAGCACGGCGTCGCCCCGGACCGCGACTATCACCTGACGGCCATCGCGCTCGTGGGCGCGGCGACCGGGCTGCTGCGCGAGTGGCAGGCGCATACGCCGCCGTTACCCGTCGCCGACGTCGCCGCCGAACTCCGGGCCCTGATGCTCGCCGCCATCACCCGGCCGGTCTGACCCCGCGTTTCGTCCTCTGAACGCGCTACATGCGTGTGCAACTACCGCATCCAGAGGACGAAATGCGGGTCAGGAGGCGGCGGAGGCCCGGCGGAAGGTGTTGTGCAGAACGGCCAGCAGCGCGTCACGGACCGACAGCCGCTGCCGCGCGTCGAAGGTGATCAGCGGGACGTCGTCGCCCACCGCGAGTGCCCAGCGCACGTCTTCGAGGTCGTGCTTGAGCGAACCGTCGAACACGTTCACCCCGACCACGAACGGCAATCCGGCCTTCTCGAAGTAGTCCACGGCCGGATAGCAGTCGTCGAGCCGGCGCGTGTCGACGATGACGAGCGCGCCCAGCGCCCCGAGCACGAGGTCGTGCCACATGAACCCGAACCGGTCCTGACCCGGGGTGCCGAAGAGGTACAGCTTCACCTCGTCATCGATGGTGATGCAGCCGAAGTCCAGTGCCACCGTCGTCGTGGTCTTCGACGGCACGTCTCCGCCCGCGTCGTCGACGGCCGCCCCGGTCGAGGTCATCGCGGCCTCGGTGGTCAGCGGTTTGATCTCCGAGATCGCCCCGACGGTGGTCGTCTTGCCGACCCCGAACCCGCCGGCGATGACGATCTTGACCGGCGTCGGCGGCTTGGCCGACACCGGTTCAGCGAATTGCTTCGAGTCCACGAATGACCCTTTCGATCATGCCGAGGTCCTGGGTGAGGGCTCCGGTCGGCCGACGCAGGACGACGTAGCCGAGTGCGGCCAGGTCGGCGACGAGCACCCTGGCGACGCCGATGTGCAGGCCGAGCATCGCCGCCACTTCGGCGACGGATTTCGTTTCCCGGCAAAGGGAAACGATCTCGCGCCGCTCGAAGGTCAGCCTCGCCTGGGACGCCGCGCCGAGCCTGCTCGTGAGGACCTGTGCCTCGATTTCGAGCGTGCCGTCCACCGGTTGCGCGCGGCCGGCGGTGAGCAGATACGGGCGCAGCAGCGAAATGTCCTGCTCGCCCCCGCGGGGGCGAGGTACCTGATCGTCGCTCATTCCCTTGTCCCCTCGTCCTTTCAGCTGCCGACGCTCTTCTTGAGTTCCTCGATCAGCGCGGGGGTGAGGACCTCGGTGGCGCGGTTGGCGAACATCGCCATCTCGTAGGCGATCGTGCCGAGGCTGGCCTGCTTGGTGGCGAGCACGCCGAGAGAACAGCCGATGCTGATCGTGCAGACCAGCAGGTAGCCCTGCTCCAGCTCGATGATGATCTTGTCGGGCGAACCGAGCGGGTGGCTCTCGGACACACCGTGCGCCAGGCCGAGCATCGCCGAGCAGATCGCGGCCAGCCGGTCGGCGTTGGCCCGCTCCAGCTCGGACGACATCGCGATCAGCAGGCCGTCGGCCGAGACGGCGATCGCGCCCATCGCGCTCGCCGTGTTCTGCGCGAAGCGCGTCACCAACCAGTTGAAGTTCCGGGCTTCGACGCTGACTCCGGTCGTCATCTCTTGCTCTTCTCTCTCTGTTCCATCGCCGGGTTGACGGCTTTCTCCAACCCGTCACTGAAGGCGTCGAACGCGGCACGCTCGGCCTCGGGGTCACGCATGCCCTTGGGCTTGGTGGTGTTCAGCGCCGCCCGCGCGGTCTGGTGGCGCGCGGCCGGCCCCTTCGCCAGGCCCGGCGCCAGCTGGGCGCCGGGGACGCGCCGGGTGAGCCCGCCGCGCGAGGCGGCGGGCACCGGTGTCGGGGTCGGCATCGGCGCCGGTGCCGGGGTCGGCATGGACGGCGGCGGGGCTTGCGGCGGAACGGTATTCGTCGGCGACCCGGTGGCCTTCGCGAGACCTGCCTCGAAGCCGTCGAACGCCGCTTTGGCCGCCTCCGGATCATGCCTGGACTTCTGCCGCGACGGTGCTTCGGGGGCACCGGGAAGCTGCGCGCCCTTGACTCGCCGCCGCAGCCCGCCGCGGGTCTCCCCGGAATCGGCGGCGGTCAGCGTCGGCGCGGGTGCCTGGTACACGGGTGCGGGCGTGGGTGCCGGTGGCGTCGGCACCGGTATCGGTATCGGCTCGGGCTCCGGCATCGGTTCCACGATCTCCCCGTCGGTCTTGCGGAACCACCGGAAGTCCTTGGGACGCTGGCCGTCACGCGGGATCATCCCGGCGATCGCGAGCGTCGGCAGCTCACGCGAGGACGCCTTCTCCCGCGACTGCGTCCGCGCCGGTGGCTGAGCCTGAGCGGGTTCGTCGACCGGCTCCGACGTCGGCCACGCCGGCGGCGGAACGCTCTTCTGCACGGGTGCCCGGTAGGTCAGCAGGTTCGGCGGGACGGTGATCCGCGCCGTGATGCCCGCCCCGGGTTCGGTCTCGGTCAGCTCGACCTTGAGCCCGTGCCGCCGCGCGAGGCGGCCGACCACGAACAGGCCGAGCACACTGGTCGGCGCCAGCTCGAGCCGCTCGCGTTCGACCAGCCGCCGGTTCTCCTCGGCGAGCCGTTCGGCGGTCATGCCGATGCCCTGGTCCACGATCACGATCAGGCAGGAGCCGTCGGGGAGCACCTTCGTGCCGACGTCCACAAAGGACTCCGGCGGGGAGAACGACGTCGCGTTCTCCAGCAGCTCCGCGAAGATCAGCACGAGATCCGAGCCGAAGGGCGACGACAGCAGGACATCGCCCATCGAGCCGAGCCGGACGCGCTGGTAGTCCTCGATCTCCGCGAGCGCCGAACGCAGCGCTGTCGACAGCTCGATCGGACCGGAGATCCGTGCCTCGTCGCGGTTTCCCGAAACGACGAGGAGGTTGTCCGCGTTCCGGCGCAGGCGGGTGGAGAGGTGGTCGAGCCGGTAGAGGCTCGCCAGCAGGGCGACGTCCTGCTCGTTGCGCTCCAGTTCGTCGACCAGCGCCAGCTGCCTGCCCACCAGGTTCTGCGTCCGCTTGGCGACGTTCGCGAACATGAGACCGACGTTGCGCCGCGTGACGGCCTGCCGTTCCACCAGTTCGGCCGCGGTGGCCTGGACCCGGTTGAACGCCTCGGCGAGCTTCCCGAGTTCGTCCTGAGAGGTCACGTCGATGGTGGCGAGCCGGGGCGCGAGTTCTTCGGCCTGCTCGGTGTCGGTCACGCGGACCAGTTCGGTGCTCGCGAGGTCGGCGACGGACGTCGCCGCCGTGGTCAGCTTCCGCAGCGGATCCGCGATCGACCGGCTGACCGCGATCGCGAGACCACCGACCAGCAGGAACAGCACACCGGCGCCGATGCCGATCGTCCACGCCAGGTTCTGCGCGGCGTCGGCTCGCGCGGTCGCGGCGTCGGCGATACCGGCGGTGACCTCGTCCTGGGCGACTCGCCGCTGGTTCGACTGTGCCTCGACGGCGCCGAGGATGTCCGGCAGCAGCGCCTGCACGGCCACCGGGGTGCGCGCGAGCGGGAGCTTGGCTTCCAGCGCGTCGACCCGGCGGCCTGTGTCGCCCTGGTCGACCGCGACGACCTCGGTGGCCTGGTCGACGTCGGCCTGCTGCACGAACCGTTCGAGGAACAGCGAAGCCTGCTGTTTCGCGTCCGCCAGCACGGGTTGCCCGGACTCCGGGGTGACCAGCACGATGATCAGCGCCATCCCGCGCAACGAGTTCTCCTCGTTCGCGCGCAGCAACGCTTCGAGCGCGGTGAGCTGCCGGGTGCCCTCCGCGTCACTGGTCTGCTGCGGTACCAGGCGAAGCGAGTTGATGACCGCGTCGATCACCGCGTGATACGTACGCGCCACACTGTCCAGTGACGCGCCGCGCCGGAGCGCGTTCGCGCGGATCTCGTCCAGCGAACCGATCCGGACCAGCGCGGCCGAAAGCTCTTCCGGCGCGTCGGAACTCAGCTGCGCGCGGACCTGGTTCACCGTGTCGGAGACGACACCCTGCTGCCGCACCATCGCCGAACTGCCCGCCGACGACGACGCGATGTAGTGCGCGGTCAGCAGCCGTTCCCGCTGCAGTTCCCAGGCCAGCGTGCCCAGTGCGCGGGCCTGCGACGCCACGTCGGCCGTGGTGCGGGCGGACCGCGCGTCGTCGATCTCCCCGGCGACGTAGGGCACCGACACCAGGACCACCGCGGTCAGCGGCAACATCAGGAGCAGGTTGAGCTTGCCCCGGATGCCGAGTCTGCCGAGAAACCCGGAGCGCGCCTTGCGCTCCGGCCGCGTTTTCCCGTGCCTCATGGTCACCTTTCCCGTCAACTCCGCCCGAGGTGGCCGCGGTGCTGCTCCCGGACCAGATCTTCGATGGACGCGCGCAGCGCGAGGAACTCCGGCGCGCGTTTGACCGCGAGGTCCCGCTCACCGGGCAGCTCGACCACGATGTCGGCGGCGATCCGCCCCGGATCCGACGCCAGCACCACGACCCGTCGTCCGAGGAACACGGCCTCTTCGACGTCGTGGGTCACCATCAGCACCGTCGTTCCGGTGTCGGTCCAGATCCGGCGGATCAGGACCTGCATGTCCTCTTTGGTCTGTACGTCGAGTGCGCCGAACGGCTCGTCGAGCAGCAGCACCTCGGGCTCGCACGCCAGCGCCCGCGCGATGGCGACCCGCTGCTTCTGCCCGCCGGAAAGCTGCTTGGGCAACGATTTCCGCAGTCCGGCGAGCCCGGTCTCGTCGAGATACCAGTCCACCCGGCGGGTGCGCTCCGCCTTGTCGAGGCTCAGCAGTTCGAGTCCGAACGCGACATTGCTCTCCACCGTGCGCCACGGGTACAGCGCCCCGTGCTGGAACACCAGGCCGCGATCCGGGCCCGGCCCGGTCACCGCCTCGCCGTCGAGGGTGATCAGGCCCTCGGACGGTTCGGTCAGCCCGGCGATCAGCGAGAGCAGGGTCGACTTGCCGGATCCGCTCGCGCCGACGACGCAGACGAAGTCGCCGCGCGCGATGTCGAGATCGATCCCGTCGAGTGCCCGGGTGGTCTTGCCGCGGACGGTGTAGTCCTTGGCGACGCCCTTGAGTTCCAGTGTCACGCCGCCCACTTCCCGACCCGGGTCCGCAGTTGCCGGAGCGCGATGTCGATGATCAGGCCCAGCAAGCCGATCACGATCAGCAGCGCGAAGATCCGGTCGGTCTGGGTGAACCGCTGCGCCCGCATGATCCGCAGCCCCAGCCCGGCGGTGGCGTTGATCAGTTCGGCGACCACCACGAAGTTCCACGCGGCCGCGGCGTTGACGCGGGTCGCGTCGATCATGCCGGGCAGCGCGTGCGGGACGATCACCTTGCGCAGCACCTCACCGCGCCGCGCCCCGAGCGTGTAGGACACGTCGATCAGCGAACGCGGCACCCCGCGGACGGCGTCGGCCGTCATCAGCGTGTTGAAGAAGACCGTGCCGAGGAACAGGACCGCGACCTTCGACGGCTCACCGAGGCCGAGCCAGATCATCAGCAGCGGGATGAACGCGCTCGCCGGCAGGTAGCGCAGCATCGCGATGACCGGTTCGAACAGCGCCAGCCCGGCGTTGAAGGTGCCCATCACGATGCCGAGCGGCACCGAGACGAGCACCGCGAGCCCGAAGCCGAGCAGCACCCGCTGGGTGGTGGCCCAGAGGTCGCTGAACAGTTCACCCGACTCGATCATCTTCAGCAGCGCGTCGAACACCGCGACCGGCGTCGGCAGGAACATCGGCTTGATCGTGCCCAGCGCGTTCAGCGACACCCAGATCAGCAGCGGGATCGCGAACGACGCCACCGCCAGCGCCCACCGCCATCGGGCGGGAATCGGCGTCCGGAGCGAGAACAGCGGGGAGGCGGTCGGTTTGAGACCGGCCCGCCGGGGCAGCGGTGCCCAGGCCGGTCGCGCGCCGCCCTGACGGCGGCCCTCCTGTGCCTCGGCGAGCCGCTGCTCGTCGTCGAGGAGACGCGCTTCGGCCTCTTCGGCGGTGTTCGTCCGCTGGGCGGCCTCGCGCGCCGAGCCCGTGGTGCTCACGGCACCGACTTGACGTACTGGTCGTCGAACAGCCCGTCGAAGTTGGGCCGGGTCTGGGCGAGCCCGGTGGACACCATGAAGTCGGCGATCTTGCCCGCCTGGAAGTTCAGGTGCGCGGGGGTGACGCCCGGGGTGAACGCGTCGAGGTTCTGCTGCTTGGTGAAGATCGTGGTGCCGGCGTCGTAGGTCTTGTACTCGTCGGTCGTCACGGCGCCGCGCTTCGACATGATCTTGACGGCTTCGTCCTTGTTCTGCTTGATCCAGTCGATCGTCTGGAACCAGGTGGTCACCAGCGCCTGGACCTCCTTCTTGCGCTCCTTCGACAGCTGCTCGGAGACGACGAGGTGGTCCGGGATGGCACCGGGGAACTCGGCGGACGTCGCGATCGCGCGGCTGCCGGGCCGCTCCAGCGCCTTCGAGGTGAACGGGGCGAACGCGGCGACGGCGTCGACCTGCCCGCCGACGAACGCGGCCGCGGCGGCGTCGGTCAGCAGCGGGACCAGCTCGATGTCCTTCTCCGTCAGCTTCGCCTCCTGCAGCGCGAGCAGCAGCAGGTAGTGGTCGACGGTGCCCTGCTCGACGGCGACCTTCTTGCCCTTGAGGTCGGCGACGCCGGTGATCCCCTCACGGGCGATGATCTTGTCGTTGCCGGTCGAGTTGTCGTTGACCAGGACGACCGACAGCTTCGCGCCGCCGCTGACCGAGGCGAGGGTGTCGTTGAGGGTCTGGCTGTTCGCGTCGATCGCGCCCGAGGAAAGTGCGTTGATGCTTTCGGTGTAACTGTCGAACCACTTCAGGTCGACGTTCACGCCGTTCTTCTCGAAAAGGCCTTTCTCCTGGGCCACCGCCCACGGGAACCAGCCCGGCCAAGCGCTGTAACCGATGGTGAGCTTGGTGCCGGAAGCGGCCGTGCTGGTGTCCGAACAAGCCGAAAGGGCTGTTACACCAGCCAGCGAAAGGACGCACAACAACGCCGTCATGAGACGGCGGGAACGGGAAATCACAACGCACTCCTGGGGAAGGGGAGTAACACGGGCGTAGAAAGTTCCGGCGGCGCGAGCGCAGGAGTGATCGACCGGCGTCGAACTCCCTCTCGGAAGCGCGGCCGGCAATAGCGGATGGAGCAGCCGCACACCCGGCCGTCCCACCCTGAACCTCTAAACACTCTGTATAGAGGTGATCACCCCGTTGCCCTCGGCGGCGATCCTATCGAGCGGCGCAAGGTCTACCTAGTGTGATCATCAGCTCTTGCTCGATTTGCTGTCACATTCTGCTAAATCTCCGACGGTCCGAGGCGGCAACCCGGGGCGCGGCGGCGCGCGTCCACCAGGTGGCCGGTGAATCCCAGCCGGTCGATCGAGAGGGAGTGGAAGATGAAATTTCGTTCGGCGGCGTTGTGCGTCGCGGGGGCGGCGCTCGTGTCCACGATGGCCGGAGCGGGGCAGGCGAACGCGACCAGACCGTCCAGTCTGGTCTTGAGTCCGAGCACCGTCGTCGCAGGTGGGACGGTCACCGCGGATATCTACTGCCTGCGCCCGTCGGGTGCCGGGGAGCTCGCGACGACGCTCGTCGCGAACGGCCTCGCCGCGCCGATTCCCTTGCGGGTAGTGGGAGACGGCGGCACCGGCGGGATCGGCGTCGCGTTGCGGGGCGACGGTCCGGTCGGGACGGTGCCGGGGCGGTACACGGCCTCCTACGACTGCTGGGGCTGGATTGTTCGCGCGGAATTCACTGTCACGAGCTGACAACGCGACAGATGAGAAGCGAAGGCCGTCGCCGGGACCCCGGCGGCGGCCTTCGCCGCTTGTCACGGACGGGCCGTCGGCATCGTGGGCATCGGCAGGTCGACCGGACCCGCCGTCTGGCACAGGTCGTGACAGGTGGAGTCGAGCGTGCAGCACAGCGAGCAGATGGCTCCGGACTGCTTCGCGCAGTCGGCGATGTCGGGCAGCTCGAACTCGTCCTGGCACACCGTGCAGATATGTGTCGCGCGAAGTTCTTCCGGGGATAATTTCTGTCGAATGACAGAATTAGGCCGGGCCAGATAGGTCCGGCCCTTCGTGGCCGCGGCGAGGGCCGGGACAAGCACCATCGCGACGACCAAGGCGAGCAACGGGCTGAAGGCCGCCATGAATTGCCCGAAAGCGCCGAAATAGGCGGTGATGGAAAGCGCGGAAGCGACGATCATGGATCCGAAACCGACCGGATTGATCTTCGGAAGATAAGCCCTTTTGAATTCGATGTACCTCGGCGAGAGTCCGAGCGGTTTCACGATGACCAGATCCGCGCAAACCGCCCCTATCCAGGCGATTGCCACGTTCGAGTAGAAACCGAGGATCTTGTTCAGGAAGGCGAAGGCGCCGAATTCCATCAACGCGAGCGCGATCCCGCAGTTCACCAGCACGTACCAGACCCGGCCCGGATGGCGGTGCAATACCCGGGAGAAGAAGTTGGCGAACGACAGCGATCCCGAATAGGCGTTCGTCGTGTTGATCTTGATCTGGCTGACCACGACGAACAGCGCGGCGAAGGTCAGGGCCGCCGGGCCGAGCGCCGGCTTGACCGCCTCCAGGTAGGGCGCGATCGGCTCCAGCGCGTGCGCCTTCCCGACCACGCCGAGGGCGAGGAAGGCCAGCAGCGCGCCGCCGATCTGCTTGGCGGCGCCGAGGATCACCCAGCCGGGGCCCGCCGCCAGCACCGCTCCCCACCAGGCCCGTTTGTTCGAGGACGTCTTCTCCGGCATGAACCGGAGGTAGTCGGCCTGCTCGCCGATCTGCCCGATCAGCGACAGCGCGACCCCCATGCCGAAGCCGAACCCGATCGCCGAGAAGCCGGACCCGGCGCCCTCGGTGCCGCCGAACGAGGCGAACTCCGCGAACTTGCCCGGCTCGCGGATCGCGACCACCACGAACGGGAGGACGAGCCCGGCGATCCACAGCGGCTGCGTCCACGCCTGCATCTTGGCGACCGCGCCCATCCCGTACAGCGCGAACGGCAGGACGATCAGCGTCGAGAGCAGGTAACCGATCGGCAGCGGGATGCTCAAGGCCAACTCGAAGGCCTGGGCCATGATCGAGCCTTCGAGCGAGAAGAAGATGACGGTGAAGCTCGCGTACACGAGCGACGTCAGTGTCGAGCCGAAGTAGCCGAAGCCCGCTCCGCGGGTCAGCAGGTCCATGTCGACGCCGTATTTCGCGCACGCGTGCGCGATCGGGACGCCGGTCACGAAGATGACCAGCGCCGCCGCGAGGATCGCGAGCACGCCGGAGGTGAACCCGTAGGAGAGGACGATGCTGGCGCCGATCGCGAAGTCGGCGAGGTAGGCGATCCCGCCCAGCGCCGTCGTCGCGACGACGAACGGCGACCAGCGGCGGAACGAGTGCGGGGCGAAGCGGAGTGAGTAGTCCTCGCGGTTCTCGTTGGCGGCGAGCGGGGCGTAGGTGCGCTTCGGCGGAGCGGCCTCCGGAGTTCCGGTGGTGGGCAGTGTGCCGGTCATGAACCTGCCTCCGTGGTGGTGGGGGAAGGAGAGCACGCCGAAAGTAGGTCGGGCCTTTATCGATCAGGGTCCGGCAGGTAACCAGGGGGTTACGGCTTGCGGTCCAGCGGTTACACGCTGATGACCGCGCCCGGGTGGCGGGAGTCACCGTTCAGTGGGTTTCGCCGCCGCGTTCTAGGCAATACCGTCGGCGACAAAGCCGAAGTCACAGATGCCCTGACCGGGTACGGAGGTTTGGCGGATGATGCCGGAGATCAAGGATGGCGTGGACGACGACGCCGTCGTGCGCCTGCCCGGGATGCGGGTGGCCTACGAAGGGGGCGCCTTCGACGAGTCCGCGCTTGCGGAGACCTGGACCGCCCAGCTGCAGGACTGGCTGAACCAGGCCGTCTCCGCCGGGGTCGCCGAACCGAACGCGATGGTGCTCGCCACGGCGGACCCGGAGGGCAGGCCGTCCTCCCGGACCGTCCTGTGCAAGGGCCTCGACGAACGCGGCGTCGTGTTCTACACGAACTACACGTCGACGAAGAGCCATGACCTGACCGCGACGCGCTACGCGTCGGTCACTTTCCCGTGGTACGCGCTGCAGCGTCAGGTCCACGTGCGGGGCGAGGTCGAGAAGGTCAACGTCGCCGAGACCGCGGCGTACTGGGCGTCCCGGCCGCGGGGTTCGCAGCTCGGGGCCTGGGCCTCGCCGCAGTCGCGCGTCGTCGACGGCCGCCGCGCCCTCGAGACCGCGCTTCACGGCATCGAGCGCCGCTTCGCCGACGTCGAGAACATCCCGGCCCCGCCGCACTGGGGCGGGTGGCGCGTCCGGCCCGACGTCGTCGAGTTCTGGCAGGGCCGCGAGGACCGCATGCACGACAGGCTCCGCTACGTCCGGAACGACGACGGCTGGCAGATCGAGCGCGTCGCGCCCTGATCTTTGTCGCGCCGCTGGTCCCGAAGTGTCATGAGGGGTCCCCATAGGACAAATTTCGTCCTATGGGGACCCCTCATGACATACCGCAGCGTGACCAGGTGACATAAATCGCGCGCGGTCGGTTAGTTAGCGCGGCTAAGCTGTCGGGTTGTGGGTAGTGACATGGGGGTTGACCAGCGCAAAGGTGTCCGCAAGCTGTTCGGTTCGATCGTCGTGGACACCCGCCCACTCAAGATCCCCGCGTTCCGCCGCCTCTGGCTGTCCACCGCGGTCACCGCCGTCGGCTCCCAGCTCACCGCGGTCGCGGTCCCCAAACAGGTCTTCGACCTCACCGGTTCGTCGGCGTACGTCGGCCTGACCGGCCTGGTCGCCTTGGTCCCGCTCCTCGTGTTCGGTCTCTGGGGCGGTGCCATCGCGGACGCCGTCGACAGGCGCAAGCTCCTCATCGTCACCAACATCGGGGTCACCGTCGCCTCGGCGGTCTTGTGGCTCCAGGCGTTCCTGAACATCGGCTCGGTCTGGCTCGTGCTCGTCCTGCTGGCGGTCAACCAGGCGTTCTTCGCGATCAACATGCCGACCCGCAGTGCCGTCGTCGCCCGGCTGGTGCCCGACAACCTGATCGCGTCCGCAGTCGCGCTGAGCGGCACGATGTCCACCTTCGGCGCGGTCTTCGGCCCGTTGCTCGCCGGCTCGATGATCCCGGTCCTCGGCCTCTCGACGCTCTATTTGATCGACGTCGTCGCACTGACCGTGACCCTCATCGCCGTCTGGAAGCTCCCCCCGATCCCGCCGCTCGGCGAGGTCGCCCGCCGCGCCGGGATCCGTGACATCATCGACGGCTTCAAATACCTGGCGACGCGGAAGATCCTGCTGGCCTCCTTCCTCGTCGACATCATCGCGATGGTCGCCGGTATGCCGCGCGCGCTGATCCCCGAGATGGCCGAACGCACTTTCGGCGATCCGCCCGGCGGCGGTCCGGCGCTGGGCTGGCTCTACGCCGCGCTCCCGGCGGGCGCGATGCTGATCGGCCTCTTCTCCGGACGGCTCACCAGAATCCGCAAGCAGGGCGTCGGCGTGATCGTCTCGGTCTGCGTCTGGGGGCTCGCCGTCGCCGGTTTCGGCCTCGCGAATTCGCTGTGGCTCGCGGTCTTCTTCATGGCGCTCGCCGGGGCCGCCGACATGGTCAGCGCGATCTACCGGATGTCGATCCTCCAGGTCGCCACCACCGACGAGATGCGCGGACGGCTGCAGGGCGTGTTCACCGTCGTCGTCGCGGGCGGTCCCCGGATCGCCGACCTCACCCACGGCTGGGCCGCCGCCGGTGTCGGCACCGCCGCGGCGGCCTCGGGCGGCGGGGTGCTGGTCATCGTGCTGGTCATCGGGGCGGCGCTGCTGATCCCGTCGTTCTGGCGGTACCGGGCACCGGCGGACTGAGCCGTTCGGACTATCGTCGGGCGCATGCGTATTTCACGAGCGATCGTCCTGTTCGCCGCTGTCATCGCGACCCTTTCCGCCTGTTCGTCCGGGGATGAGAAGTCGGACAACGCGGCGAAGCCGACCAGCCAGGCCCCCGCTCCCTCCGCCGCGCCGAGTTCCTCGGCCGCCCCCGCTGGAGGCGCCGGCTCGAAGGAGCCGTGCGCGTTGCTGTCCGCGGAGGCCGTTGCGAAGGCGATCTCCATCCAGGGTGTGACGTCGGCGCCGGGCCCGGTACAGGACAACGCCGCCAACGGCGGCAAGGTCAAGAGCTGCGTCTACTCCGTCGGCGGCAAGGAGGTCGGCGCGCTCGCGGTGACCCGGTTCGAGGGCAACAAGATCAAGCCCGCCGAGATGATCGCCGCGCTGAAGAAGGCGAAGGCGAACGCGAAGGACGTCGCCGGTGTCGGCGACGGCGCCATCTACTACACCGACCAGAACAAGACCGCGACGCTGGCGGCCGCGGAACTCGTGGACAACGTGCCCGCGCTGGTCAACTACACCGGGCCGACGAAGATGACGCAGGAGATGATGGCCCCGTTGGTGAAGGCCGCCGTCGACGCCAACTGACCGGATTACCCAAAACGGTACTTCGTCAACCCGTGACGAAGAACTGACCAAATCGGACTGTCGGCCACAGACGTGATACGGCACACTCTTGCCGCATGGCGGACACGACAACAGAACAGACCGGTCCGGCCGGTCAGCCGAGCCTCAAACGGGTCATGGGTTCCAAGCTCCTGCTGTTCTTCGTGGTGGGGGACATCATCGGGACGGGCGTCTACGCGCTCACCGGGCAAGTGGCCGGCCGGGTGGGCGGCGCGCTGTGGCTGCCGTTCCTGATCGCTTTCGTGGTCGCGTTCATGACCGCGTTCAGCTATCTGGAACTGGTCGGGAAGTACCCGCAGGCGGCGGGTGCGGCGCTCTACACGCACAAGGCGTTCAAGATCCGCTTCCTCACCTTCATGGTGGCGTTCGCGGTGATGTGTTCGGGGATCACGTCGGCCTCGTCCGCGGCCAAGGCCTTCGGGGACACGTACCTCAAGGAGTTCATCACCGCGCCGATGCCGCTGGTGGCGATCCTGTTCGTGATCGGGCTGGGGCTGATCAACTTCCGCGGGGTCTCCGAATCGGTGAAGACCAACGTGGTGCTGACCTGCATCGAGATCAGTGGTCTGCTGATCGTCATCGGGGTCGGCGTCTGGGCGGTGCTCAACGGCAACGGGGACGCCTCGCGGCTGGTGGAGTTCGACACCGAGAACCAGACGATGCTGGTGGCGATCACCTCGGCCACTTCGCTGGCGTTCTTCGCGATGGTGGGCTTCGAGGACTCGGTGAACATGGCCGAGGAGTGCAAGGACCCGATCCGGATCTTCCCGAAGGCGATGCTGTGGGGCATGGTCATCGCCGCGACCATCTACATCATGGTCTCCGTGACCTCGTCGCTGCTGGTGCCCGCGGACGATCTGGCGGCGGCCAAGAGCAGCGCGTTGCTGAAGGTGCTCGACGTCGGGGCGCCCGGCTTCCCGCGTGAGGTCTTCTCCGCGATCGGTCTCTTCGCGGTGATCAACTCGGCGCTGATCAACATGCTGATGGCCAGCCGCCTGCTCTACGGCATGGCGAACCAGCGGATCATCCCGAAGCAGCTGGGCACGGTGCACCCGTTCCGCCGCAGCCCGTGGGTGGCGATCGTGTTCACCAGCCTGATCGCGATCGCCCTGGTGTCCTTTGTGGACATCGGCGTGCTCGGCGGTACCACGGCGTTGCTGCTGCTGGCGGTCTTCGCCATCGTCAACGTCGCCGTCCTGGTGCTGCGCAAGGAAAAGGCGGCGCACAAGCATTTCCGTGCGCCGACCATCGTCCCGGTGCTGGCCGCGATCTTCTGTGTCTACCTGGTGACCCCGTTGTCCGGGCGGCCCGCCCGCGACTACAAGGTCGCCGCGATCCTGCTCGGCGTCGGCGTCGTGCTGTGGGGGATCAACTGGCTCATCATGCGGGCCACGCACAAGGAAGAGGACCGGCAGCCCATCGAACCGCCGGTCGGCTGATCCCGCGGGTGCTCAGCCGCGGCCTTCTCTCAACGGCTGAGCGCCTGGTATTCCACCGGGCTGTGGGCCGAGAACACGGTGACCTCGTCGGCGTGTTCCCGGCTCAGCTCCCGCAGTCGCTCGACGTTCTCCAGCCGCGGCTTTCGCAGGGTCTGCACCATGTTCTGGAACGCGGTCATCCCCGGCGGGCAGTGCGGTTTCACCGGATCCAGCTGACCGTGGAAGAAGTACGCGTCACCCGCGTGCAGCAGCCAGCCGTCGCCGGTGTCGACGGCCACGCCGGTGTGGCCCTTGGTGTGTCCCGCCAGCGGTACCAGCAGGATCTCCGGCGGCAGGCCCTTGAGTTCGCGGACGGCCTGGAAGCCGAACCACTCGTCACCGGCCTCGTCGTATTTGCTCCACAGTGGACGGTGGGCGAACTGGTTGGCGCGGAACCGGAGCTTCTCGCTCTGGTTGGACGGTGCCGTCGCCGCGTCGTGCTCCTCGGCGCGGACGTGCACGACGGCGTTCGGGAAGTCCGCGAGCCCGCCGGCGTGGTCGACGTCGAGGTGGGTGCAGATGATGTGCCGCACGTCCTCCAGCTTGTGGCCGAGCGCCTCGACATGGTGGGCCGCCGTTTCCGTCTCGACCGGCTTCGCGCCGACCATCAGCGTGAACGGCGTGCCGAGCCACGCGCCGGGATTCGCCACCCCCTTGCGGCCGAAACCGGTGTCCACCAGCACGAGTCCGTCGCCGGTCTCGATGAGCAGGCAGTGCGCCACCAGTTCCGAGCGGCGCAGCAGACCGGGCTGGCCGTCGAGCAGTTTGCCGCCCGGTGCGCGCATTGTGCCGCAGTTCAGATGGTGGACCTTCATATCCTGCTCCTCTGGCTGAGCCGCTCGAATGCGGTGGCGTCGTGCGCGGCGAAGACCGTCACCTCGTCACCGTTGTTACTGACAAGTTCGCGCAGGCGGCGCTGGTTGTCCAGTCGGGCCTCCTTCTCCGTCTGCATGTACGACTCGAAGAACCCGAGTACGAAGGGGATGTGCGGCTTTTGCTCCAGTTCGCCGCCGTGGAAGACGGCGTCCCCGGCGTTGAGCAGCCAGCCGTCGCCGGTGTCGACCGCGACCCCGGCGTGCCCGCGGGTGTGTCCGGCGAGCGGGATGATCAGGACGTCCGGGACGCCCTCGAGTTCGCGAACGGCGTCGAAGCCGAACCACGGCTCGCCGTCGGCGCGGTAGGACTTCCAGTTCGGACCGTGGCTGAACTGGACCTTCCGGTAGCGGCTCGCCTCCTTGCGATCGGCGGGCTTCTCCAGCGCCTGGAGTTCGCGGGCGTGGACGTGGACCCTGGCCTGCGGGAAGTCGACGAGCCCGCCCGCGTGATCGAGGTCGAGGTGGGTGAGCACGATGTCGCGCACGTCGGCCGGGTCGAAGCCGAGCTTGCGGATCTGGGTGGTGGCGCTGAGGTCGTCGTCGCTGACCGGATTGATCAGGCGGACGAAATCGGCACCGAGCCATTCGGCGGGACGGGACACGGTCGGCGTGCCGACGCCGGTCTCGACGAGCACGAGCCCGGTTTCGGTCTCCAGCAGGAGGCAGTGGCAGATCAGTTCCGCGCGGCGGAAAAGGCCGGGCCTGCCGTCGACGAGCTTGCCGCCGAGGGGGCGCAGGGTTCCGCAGTTGAGATGGTGGACACGCATCAGGGCAGCTCCCGTTCGAGGGTGGTACGGAGATGGGGTGCGATCGCGCGCAGCGGCGCGGTGTCGTGCAGGGTCTTGGCCAGCAGCAATCCGCCCTCGATGGTGGCGAGGACGACGGTCGCCAGGTGATCCGCCTTGCCGGTCTTCAGCGCCCCGGCGATGAGCGTGTGCCAGGAGGTGTAGCCGTCGGCGCAGGCCTGGCGGATCAGCTCGCTCTCGCCCGAGGCGTCGAGCGCGACCGTCGCGAGTGGACACCCGCGCTGGAAATCCGACTCCTCCAAGGAAGTCGCCAGCGCGTCGACGACGTTCTCCATCGCGGTGACGACATCGGGGGAGTTCGCGACGATCGTGCGCAAGCTGTCGCAGAGGCGTTCGGCGGACTGGCGGATGGCCTCGGCGGCCAGCTGTTCCTTGCCGCCGGGGAAGTGGAAGTAGAGCGAGCCCTTGGGCGCGCCGCCGGCGGCGACGAGCTGGTTGAGGCCGGTGGCGTGGTAACCCTGCTGGTGGAAGAGCTCGGCGGCGGAGTCGAGCATGCGCTGCCGGGTGTCGGTGCGGCGGACCATGCGACCGACTGTAGCCCAAACTATGACGACCGGTCTAGTAAGCAGAATTTACACAAATACCCCTATCCAAGGGGGGTTTGTGTAAACTCGACGGTGAGATCGCTCGAAGGGACTGGCATGGTGAGCTCGGCCGATCTGCTCCCGGTGGCGCAGGTCGCGCGGATTCTGGGCATTTCGCGAGAGCGCGTCCGTGAGCTGGCGCACGACGGCAGGTTGGACGCCATCCGCGTCGGCCGCGAGCTGCTGATCGACGTCCGGTCGGTCGAGCGCCGGAAGAATGTCGTGAAACCCGCCGCCGGTCGGCCGTTGTCCGCGCGGATGGCCTGGGGGCTCCTGTGGTCCCTGAGCGGTCATCGCCCGTTATGGATCTCGCCGTCGGAACGGGTTCGGCTCGCGCGCTACGCGCGGGAGCGCGAACCGGCTGATTGGCCGCGCCTGCTCTCCGGCCGTGCGCGCGGGTACCGTGCCCGGATGCTGGCGGGACCGCTCGCGCGGCTGCGGGAAGACGTGCACGCCGTCATCAGCGGTCCCGTCGCCGCCGGGCACCACGGCGCGGATCTGATGGCGGGCGGTGCGGACGAGGAGTTCTATGTGGACGCCGGTCGTTTCGACGAACTCGCGCGGTCACGCCGGATCCGGCTGGACGGCGCGGAAGCGAACGTGGTGATCCGTGTGCCGGCTCTGCCCGGTGTCCTGCGTCCGCCGGGGTCGGACGGTTATGCCATTCCGGCTGCGGTCGCCGCTGATCTGCTCGACGCCGGGGATGAGCGCTCTGTCCTTGCGGCACAACAACTTCTCACTCGTTTGGGCGAGGTGCCCAAGCTCGGCTGATGATCGATTCCGCGCCGCGGCCCAGCCTGGGAACGCTGGCCTTGCCGTCTCTGCGGGGCGAGGGCGACCGTGTCGTCTGGCCCGCGATGTTCGACCTCGCCGACCGATTGCCCCGGCCCTGGGTCATGATCGGCGGGCAAATGGTCATCCTGCACGGTCTGCTGGCGGATCGTTCGATCCCCCGCGTGACAAAGGACATCGACCTCCTCTTCGATGTTCGTTTCACGCTCGACGCGTTCCGCCGCGCACACGGGGTCCTCGGAAGTCTGGGCTACGAGGTCGATGGCGTCAGCGCGGACGGCAAGGCTCATCGCTACCACCATCCGGAAACCGGCATGGTGATCGACCTCCTCGCACCGGACAAGCTCGGCGCCCGCGCCGCTCCGAAGCTCCGCACGCCTGCGGGAAGGATTGTGTCGATCCCTGGCGGCAAGACAGCGCTGGACGACGCGAGGTCGCTCGCGGCCACTTACGGGGGAAGATCGGCGACCCTGTATTTGCCGGGGCTTGCCGCCGCATTGGTCGTCAAGGTGAAGGCCCTGATCGACGAACCGGCCAGACCTGGCACGCCCAGTCGTCATATCGCCGACATCGCGTTTCTGACATCGCTCGTCGACGACCCGGAGAGACTCTTCCCAGGGGCGTCACCGGCGACTCCTCGTTTCGGATGCCTCGTGGATTGCCTCGACGATCCACGGCATCCGGCATGGCTCGCTCTCGGGACTCCTCACGCCGAAGACGGGTTCAACGCCTGGGAGATCTTGCGCGAGACCAGCGCCGCAACGAGGCGTTAAGTACCGATCGCGGACGCCGAGCCGCCGAGCTGCTGCCGCAACTCGCGTTTGAGCAGTTTCCCCGACGCGTTCTTCGGCAACTCGTCGACGAAATGCACCGACTTCGGCACCTTGTGCGCGGCAAGGGATTCCTTGGCGAACTCGATCAGCGCCGCTTCCTCGACCGGCTCCTTCGCCACCACGACGGCGGCGATCGCCTCGATCCAGCGTTCGTGCGGCAGGCCGACGACGGCGACCTCGGCGACGGCGGGGTGCGCGTACAGCGCGTCCTCCACTTCACGCGAGGCGACGAGCACGCCGCCGGTGTTGACGACGTCCTTGATCCGGTCGACGACGAACAGGTAGCCCTCTTCGTCCTGGCGCACCAGATCGCCGGAATGGAACCAGCCGCCCGCGAACGCCTCCACCGATTCCTCGGGTTTGCCCCAGTAGCCGGTGCACAGCTGCGGGGAGCGGTAGACGACCTCGCCGAGTTCGCCCGGCGGGAGGTCGTTCATCTCGGCGTCGACCACGCGCGTCTCGACGAACAGCACTGGGCGGCCGACGGAATCCGGCCGCGCGTCGTGTTCCTCGGGCCGCAGGACCGTCGCGAGTGGACCGATCTCCGACTGGCCGAAGCAGTTGTAGAACCCGACCCCCGGCAGCCGGGCGCGCAGCTTTTCCAGCACGGGGACCGGCATGATCGACGCGCCGTAGTAGGCCTTGGTGAGGCTGCCCAGATCCGCGTCCGCGAGACCGGGATGGTTCGCGAGTCCCACCCAGACGGTCGGCGGGAAGAACAGGGAAGTGATGCCCTGGCGCGGGATCCGCGCGAAGATGTCGCCGAGATCGGGGGTTTCGACGAGGTGGTTCGTCGCACCGACGGCCAGTCCCGGCATGAGGAACACGTGCATCTGCGCCGAGTGGTACAGCGGCAGCGCGTGCAGCGGCACGTCACGGTCGTTCAGATCGAGCGCGGCGATACAGGAGGAGTACTCGTGCACCAGCGCGCGGTGGGTGAGCATCGCGCCCTTCGGCCGGGAGGTCGTCCCGGAGGTGTAGAGCAGCTGTACGAGGTCTTCGTCGGCGACACCGGATTCTTCGTGGGGGACAACGGTTTCGTCGAGTGCCCAGGCAAGGATGTCCAGTGTGGACACGTGATCGGTTTCGACGTACTCGCTCAGCGCGGGGTCGACGAACGCGACGGCGGGCTCGGACTGGGTGAGCAGGTACTTGAGTTCTTCGCCGCGTGCGTTGAAGTTCACCGGCACGTGCACGAGCCCGGCCCGCGCGCAACCGAGGTACAGCAACAGGTACGCGTCCGAGTTCTTGCCGAAGGCCGCGACCCGGTCACCGTGGACGAGCCCGCGTTCGAGCAGCTTCGCCGCGACCCGGCCGGCGGCGCGGTCGAGTTCGGCGTAGGTCCACACGCGATCGGCGAACGTGAGCGCGACGTGGGCGGGGACGCGCCGCGCGCTGCGCTCCAGGACGCGGCCGACGGTGCTGGGGTAGCCGGGAACGGTCATCGCGGCGGTCTCCTTCGTCCGGGCGTGGCATTCCCACGGTACTTTCCCGGCCGCGCTTACCGGCACTTTTCCCGGTGACACGTTCCCGGCGGCCGCCGGTAACCTCGTCCGCATGGCCAATCCCACCGGAGAGCAGTTCGAGATCACCCGCGGCAACGCGCGCGCCGTCGTCACCGAGATCGGTGCCGGGTTGCGCGCGTTCGAGGTCGGCGGGGTGCCGTACGTCGAGGCGTTCGCCGAGGACGAGAAGCCGCCGAAGGGCGCCGGGCAGGTGCTGTTGCCCTGGCCGAACCGCACCAAGGGCGGCCAGTGGGTCTACCAGGGGGAGAAGCAGCAGCTCGCGGTCACCGAGGAGGCCCGCGGCAACGCGATCCACGGCCTCACCCGGCACGAGGAGTGGGAGCTTCTCGAACACGCCGAATCGTCGATCACGCTGGCCGTCGACGTCCCGGCGCAGGAGGGCTGGCCGGTACCGCTGCGCGCGACGATCACCTACGAGATCTCGCCGCGCGAGCTGGTTGTGACGCACGAGATCCGCAACGAGGGCGAAAGCCCGATCGGCGTCGGGCTCGGCACGCACCCCTACTTCCGCATCGGCGACGTGCCCACCGACGAGCTGACCCTGACGCTGCCCGCGAGCCGCGTCCGGCCGTACCTCGGTGACGAGCAGATGCCGTACGCCGACGAGCAGGACGTCGAAGGGACCGAGTACGACTTCCGGTCCGGCAAGCTGCTCGAAGGCGTCGATCTGGACACCGCGTTCGGCGGGCTGAGCGTCGCCGAGGACGGCAACCACCACCACATCCTCGCGCACGGAGACCAGGAACTGCTGGTCTGGGCCGGACCCGACTTCCGCTGGGCGCAGGTGTTCACGCCGGACGACCTGGTCGGCCGCGGCCGCGCGGTGGCGATCGAGCCGATGACCTGTCCCGCCGACGCGCTCAACACCGGCACCGACCTGATCGACCTGGAGCCCGCCACCTCGTGGACCGGCAGCTGGGGAATCCGGGTCCGCTGATGACGTCGCCGCCGCTCCGTCTCGGGCCCGTGGACGCGGGTGAAGTGCTCACGCTGCAGCGCGCGGCCTACGTGCCCGAGGCGAGGGCGCACGAGACCCTGGACCTCCCGCCGCTGATGGAGACGTTCGAGCAGACCAAGGAGGCGCTGGGCGATCCGGCGTGTTTCGCCTGGGGCATCAGGGAATCCGGACGGCTGGTGGCGAGCGTCCGGATCGTCGTGCACGGCGTGGCCGGGCTCGTCGGCAGGCTCATCGTGGCCCCGGACAGGCAGGGGCACGGTCTCGGCAGCTCCCTGCTGCTCGCCGCCGAAGCGGCCATGCCGCCGGTGGTGACCGTGTTCCGCCTGTTCACCGGGCAGTTCAGCGCCGGTCCTCTGCGGATGTACCCGAAGCTCGGCTACGTCGAGACGCATCGGACGCCCGAGGAACACTACGAACTGGTGCACTTTGAAAAGCCCCGCGTGCGTCCGGACGGCCCAGTTCGTTAGCGTGTCAAAGTATGTCGAACAAAGCACAGGTCAAGGCCATTGTCGGTGGTTACGTCGTCCCGGTCGACGGTGAGCCGATCGACGGCGGCACGGTCCTCATCGAGAACGGGAAGATCGTCGCGGTCGGCACCGACGCCGGCGTCGACGTCCCCGACGACGCCGAACTGATCGACGCCGCGGGCAGCTGGGTGCTGCCCGGGTTCATCGACGCGCACGCCCACCTCGGCGTCCACGAGGACGGCGAAGGCTGGGCGGGCAACGACACCAACGAGATGACCGACCCCAACGGCGCGCGGTTCCGGGCCCTCGACGGAATCGACCCGTACGAGCCCGGCTTCGACGACGCGCTCGCGGGCGGGGTCACCAGCGTCGTCATCAAGCCCGGCTCGGGCAACCCCATCGGCGGGCAGACGATCGGCGTCAAGACCTGGGGCCGGACCGTGCTCGACATGATCTTCGCCGAGAACGTCAGCGTGAAGAGCGCGCTGGGCGAGAACCCGAAGCGCGTCTACGGCGAGAAGAAGCAGACGCCGTCGACCAGGCTCGGCGTCGCGTCGATCATCCGCGACGCGTTCACCGCCGCGCGCAACTACGCCGCGCAGCGCGACCACGCCGCCGGTGAGGGCAAGCCGTTCGACGTCGACCTGTCCAAGGAGACCCTGGCCAAGGTGCTCGACGGCGAGCTGTTCTGGGATCAGCACGTCCACCGCGCCGACGACATGGTCACCGCGATCCGGCTGGCCGACGAGTTCGGCTACAAGCTCGTGATCAACCACGGCACCGAAGGCCACCTGATCGCGGATCTGCTCGCCGAGCGGGACGTGCCGGTGATCCTCGGCCCGCTGTTCACCACCAAGTCCAAAGTGGAGCTGCGCAACCGCACCCTGCGCGCGCCCGGCATCCTCGCCAGGGCGGGGGTGCGGATCGCGATCACCACGGACCACCCGGTCGTGCCGATCAACTTCCTGGTGTACCAGGCGGCGCTGTCGGTGAAGGACGGCCTCGACCCGGAGACCGCGCTGAAGGCGCTGACCGTCAACCCGGCCGCGATGCTGAACCTCGACGATCAGGTCGGCTCGCTGAAGCCGGGTCTCGACGCCGACGTGGTCATCTGGTCGGGTGATCCGCTGGACGTGATGAACCGGGCCATGCGGGTGTTCGTCCGCGGACGCGAGGTCTACCACTTCGACGAGGCGACCGGGGTGGGTGTCACCGAGGAGCGCCGGTACCGCGAAAGCTGATTTCGGTCTTGTCAGGATGACCGGCCTGTGCTCTCATGTGTTACACACGGGGGAGGATGTGTAACACATGAAGCGCTGGGTTCTTGTCCTGGTCGTCGGTATCGGGTTCTTGATGGTCACCTTGCTGTTCTCGCAAGAGAATCCGAACCTGATCAAGTGTGGCGGCAGAATCATGTCACCCGGTGACGTCTGCGAGACCACCAAGAACGGTCGCAAGACCGGCGAGGACACCTACGACGAGATGAAAGCCGCCGCGACGTCTCGTGCCGAGACGTTCCGCGACCACGGGCTCTGGATGGCCGGGGTCGGGGTCGCGCTGACCGGCTTGGGCGCGACGATGGTGATCCGCGCGAAACGGCGCAAGGCGCGTGCCGGTGTGACGGCGCCGCAAGGTGGGCAGCAGCAGTGGCAAGGTCAGCCGCAGCCGGGATTCCCGGCGCAGCAAGGAAACCAGCAGCCGTACGCGCATCAGGCGGTTCAGCAGTTCCCGCCGCGGCAGCCCGCTCCGCCGGCGCAGGCCGTTCAGCAGTATCCGCAGCAGTACCCGCCGACGCAGGGCGGCTGGCCGCAGCAACCGCCCCAGCAGCCCGGTCCGCCCCAGCAGTCCGCGCCGCCGCAGCAGTTCGGCCCGACCGGGCACTGAGCGCGTCACCTGGGCGTCTGGTCTCGTGAGTGGTAATGACGGTTCTAACCGTCATTACCACTCACGAGGCAGTCAGGACTTGCGCAGTTCCCGCGCGATCACCATGCGCTGGATCTGGTTCGTGCCTTCGAAGATCTGCGGCACCTTCGCCTCCCGCATGTACCGCTCCACCGGGAAGTCCTTCGTGTAGCCCGCGCCGCCGAGGACCTGCACCGCGTCGGTGGTCACCTTCATCGCGCCGTCGGTCGCGACGAGCTTCGCGATCGACGCCTGCCGCTGGAACGGCAGCCCGCGGTCGCGGCGGCGGGCGGCGTCGAGGTACATCGCGCGCGACGTTTCGACGGTCGCTGCCATGTCGGCCAGCAAGAACTCCAGGCCCTGGAACTCGATGATCGGCCGCCCGAACTGCGTGCGGCCCTTCGCGTACTCCAGCGCCTCGTCGAGCGCGGCCTGCGCGAGCCCGACGGCGCAGGCGGCGATGCCCAGCCGTCCGGAGCTGAGCGACGACAGCGCGATCTTCAGGCCCTGGCCCTCTTCGCCGATCCGCCGGTCGACGTCGACGGCTGCGTCCTCGAACATCAGCTGCGCGGTGGTCGAGCCGGTGAGCCCCATCTTCCGCTCGGGCGGCGCGGCCGAAAGGCCCGGCGTCGACGCGTCGACGAGCAGGCACGAGATGCCCTGCCCGCCGTCGTCGCTCGTGCGCACCATGGTCGTGTAGAAATCGGCCTCGCCCGCGTGGGTGATCCACGCCTTCGTGCCGTTGACGACGTAGTGGTCGCCGTCGAGCCGCGCCCGGGTCGAGAGGGCCGCCGCGTCGGAGCCGGCGTGGGTCTCCGACAGCGCGTACGCGCCCAGCAGATCACCCTCCAGCATCCCGGGCAGCCAGCGGTCGCGCTGCGCGTCGGTGCCGTGGTGGGCCAGCGCGAAGCAGGACATCGTGTGTACGGAGAGCCCGACGCCGACCGACATCCACGCGGACGCGATCTCCTCGAGAACCTGCAGGTAGACCTCGTACGGCAGCTCGCCACCGCCCCAGCGCTCCGCGTACGGCAAGCCCAGCAGCCCGGCCTGGCCGAGCAGCCGGAACTGCTCGCGCGGGAAATGCGCGGTCTCTTCGTACTTGCCCGCGATCGGCGCCAGTTCCTCCCGCGAGATCTCCTTGGCCAGGTCGATCAGATCCTGGGCCTCGGTGCTGGGCAGCAGACGGTCCGCCGGCATGGCTCCTCCGAGCTGAGCTGTACTCAAAACAGTACTGTGGGCTGATTCAGCGTACAGTAGCAGCCGCTGGGGGTACACCTTTCGCGTAAGGGATAGTGATCCGATGACCCCGCGCCGCCAGCCCACCGCGCGTCAGAGAGCACTGCTCTCGGAGCTTGAAGAGCTCTTCCTCGCCGAGGGGTTCTCCCAGTTCACGTTGGACGACCTCGCCGCGAGGCTGCGCTGCTCGAAGTCGACGCTCTACGCGCTCGCCCCCAGCAAGGAGCAGCTCGCGGTCAAGGTCGTCGCCCACTTTTTCAAGGGTGCCGCCGAACTGCTGGAGGAGCGGATCGCCGGTATCGACGATGCCCGCAAGATCCTGGGGGAGTACCTCGCGGGCATCTCCGAATACCTGAATCGCGCCTCGGCCGCCTTCATGACCGACATCGCGGAATTCGCCCCGGCGCGGGACGCGTATCAGCTCAACAGCCGCGCCGCGGCTCAGCGGATCCGGTCGTTCATCGATCGCGGCGTCACCGACGGTGTTTTCCGTGAGGTGCACGCGCGGCTGATCGCGGAAATGGCGGGGCTGATCATCGAGGGAATCCAGACCGGCGTCGTCGGTCAGCGCGCCGGGGTGACCGACGCCGAAGCGTTCACCGCTTTGTCGGAACTCCTGCTGGGAGGCATCGCGACAAAAAATGTCCTGAGCTGACAATTCTGGTGGTATGAGTACCGCCTCGGCTAGCATCGCGCCCGTGATCGTGGTGGGTGGAGAGGCGCTGGTCGACCTCGTTCCTGGTGAACCGTTGGATTCCACTGTGGACGGTGGGCTGCGCGCGCTGCTGCCGCGGATGGGCGGTGGTCCGTACAACGTCGCGCTCGCCGCCGGGCGGCTCGGTGTTCCGACGGGCTTCTTCTCGCGGGTGTCGAACGACCGGTTCGGCGTCGCGCTGGTGGACCGGCTGCACGCCTCCGGTGTCGAGACCACCTTGGTGCAGCGGGGAAACGAGCCGACGACGCTCGCCGTGGTCGCCCTCGACGAGAAGGGGGCCGCGCGGTACACCTTCTACACCGAGGGCACCGCGGACAGGCTGGTCGGCGATCCCGGCGCGCTGCCGGAAGGTGTGACGGCGCTCTCGCTCGGCACCCTCGGCATGGTCCTGGAACCGGGTGCGAGCACGTACGAAACGGTGTTGCGCCGCGAATCCGCCCGCGGCGTCCTGACCGTCCTCGACCCGAACATCCGTGCGGCGCTGATCACCGACCCGGTGGCGTACCGGGCCCGCTTCCGGTCCTGGCTGCCGCATGTCCGGCTGCTCAAGATCTCCGACGATGACACGGAATGGCTCGCCGAGGGCGCCGATCCAGTGGACGCGGCAAAGGTCTGGACCTCTTACGGTGTCGATGCCGTGGTGCTCACCAGGGGCGCGGAGGGGTTGTCCGTCATCACACAGGCGGGCGAAATCGCGCGGGTCCCGTCACGCCGAGTCGCCGTCGTCGACACGATCGGTGCGGGCGATACCGTCCAAGGCGCCTTGCTGGCGTGGCTGTACTCGAACGAAGTACGCGACCTGTCCACAGTCGACGCCGACGGCTGGCGTTCCGCGCTCGAATTCGCGGCGAAAGCGGCGTCGATCACGGTCTCGCGGAGTGGGGCGGAACCGCCGACGGCCGCGGATATGGCATCCGCCGTGTGAACCTGGTCCCAAAGGGGCTGTTGTGAGCAACTCACCCGCTGCGCGGTGACCCCATTCTCGACTAGCGTGGAGGGGAATTCATACCCCAGCGGGGCGGTGTGCAGCGAGGCCGTGGGTCACGCGCGTGAAAGAGGGCGTACCTGTGGAACCTACAGGCGCCGCCGGCCCGTGCTGAACGTGAGAGGGACTTACATGTCCGACGCGACGACGGCTGCGGGGCAGTCCGGCGAGACCGCGACGCTGCGCCTGCCCAATGGCGAGCACGAGTTCAAGGTGATCCACCCGGTCGAGGGTGCGCCGGGGATCGAGCTGGGGAAGCTGCTGGCGACCACCGGGTACATCACCCACGACCCGGGGTTCGTGAACACCGGTGCCGCGTCGTCGGCGATCACCTACATCGACGGTGACGCCGGCATCCTGCGCTACCGCGGGTACCCCATCGAGCAGCTCGCCGAGAAGTCGACCTTCATCGAGGTCTCCTACCTGCTCATTTACGGCGAGCTGCCCACCGAGACGCAGCTGTCCGAGTTCACCGAGAAGATCCAGCGCCACACCCTGCTGCACGAGGACCTCAAGGCCTTCTTCAGCGGCTTCCCGCGTGACGCGCACCCGATGCCGGTGCTCTCCAGTGCGGTATCGGCGCTGTCGACCTTCTACCAGGACTCGCTCAACCCGTTCGACGAACCGAACGTCGAGCTGTCCACCATCCGCCTGCTGGCCAAGGTCCCGACCCTGGCCGCGTACGCGTACAAGAAGTCCGTCGGGCAGCCGCTGCTGTACCCGGACAACTCGCTCGGCCTGGTCGAGAACTTCCTGCGGATGACCTTCGGCTTCCCGGCCGAGCCCTACGAGGTCGACCCGGACGTCGCCAAGGCGCTCGACCTGCTGTTCATCCTGCACGCCGACCACGAGCAGAACTGCTCGACCTCGACCGTGCGCCTCGTCGGCTCCTCCGAGGCGAACCTGTTCGCCTCCATCTCGGCCGGCATCAACGCGCTCTTCGGCCCGCTGCACGGTGGCGCCAACAGCGCGGTCCTGGACATGCTCGAGGGCATCCAGGCCGAGGGCGGCGACGTCGCGAACTTCGTCACCCGCGTGAAGAACAAGGAAAAGGGTGTCCGCCTGATGGGCTTCGGACACCGGGTCTACAAGAACTACGACCCGCGCGCGAAGATCATCAAGAACACCGCGGACGAGATCCTCTCCAAGCTGAAGGGTGGCGACCAGCTGCTCGACATCGCGAAGAAGCTGGAAGAGACCGCCCTCTCGGACGACTACTTCATCGAGCGGAAGCTGTACCCGAACGTCGACTTCTACACCGGTCTGATCTACCGGGCGCTCGGCTTCCCGACGAAGTACTTCACCGTGCTGTTCGCGCTCGGCCGCCTGCCGGGCTGGATCGCGCACTGGCGCGAGATGATCCAGGACCCGGCCACCAAGATCGGCCGCCCGCGGCAGATCTACACCGGCTACGCGTCGCGGGACTACGCGCCCATCTCGGAGCGCTGATCCCGCCTCTCTCAAGTGTTATGAACGGGACTTTCATTGCAAATTTTGCAATGAAAGTCCCGTTCATAACATCCGGGCATGCGGGAGCAGAGGAGCGCCCGTAGGGTTTCCGGGGTGACCAGAGAAGCCCCCGTAGTGCTGTGGTTCCGCCGCGACCTCCGCCTCGGCGACCACGCCGCCCTGCTGGAGGCCTCGAAGCACAGCAAGCACGTCCTCGCGCTGTACGTTCTCGACGACGCGCTCCTCAAGCCCTCCGGCGCCCCGCGTGTCGCGTTCCTGCACGGCTGCCTCAAGGCGCTGGACGAGCAGCTCGGCGGACGGCTGATGCTCGTCAAGGGCGACCCGGTCAAGGAGGTCGTCAAGGCCGCGCGCGAGATCGGTGCCGCGGCCGTGCACGTCAGCGCGGACACCGGTCCGTACGGGCGCCGCCGTGACGCCGAAGTCGCGAAAGCGTTGGCGGAACACGACATCGCGTGGGCCGAGACCGGTTCGCCGTACGCGATCACGCCCGGCCGCATCACCAAACCGGACGGCGACCCCTATCGCGTGTTCACCCCGTTCTACCGTGCGTGGGCACGCCACGGCTGGCCGCGTCCCGCCGACACCGGGAAGTCCATAGTGGACTGGGTGGAGCCGCCGCGGTCGGTGAAACTCCCGAAGTCACCTTCGCTGAAGGGAATGGAGCTGCCGGAGCCCGGCGAGAAGGCCGCGCTGGAGCGCTGGCACGAGTTCCTGGACGACGGCCTGGAGACCTACGACGAGGATCGCGACCGGCCCGACCGCCCTGGTACGACAAGGCTTTCACCGTATCTGCGCTGGGGATGCGTGCACCCGCGCACCTTGCTCGCCGACATCGCGGGTAATGAAGGGATGGGCGCGAAATCGCTGCGCGGCGAGTTCGCCTGGCGCGAGTTCCACGCCGACGTGCTGTGGCACCGCCCCGAAACCGCGCGGAAGAACTACGATTCCCGGTTCGACGCCATCGAATACGAGAAGGACGACGAAGCCTTCCAACGGTGGTGCGAGGGGCGCACCGGATTCCCGATCGTCGACGCGGGAATGCGGCAGTTGCTCGCCGAGGGCTGGATGCACAACCGCGTCCGGATGATCGTGGCGAGCTTCCTGGTCAAGGATCTGCATCTGCCGTGGTGGCTCGGCGCCCGGCATTTCATGAAGCATCTGGTGGACGGCGATCTCGCGTCGAACCAGCTGAACTGGCAGTGGGTCGCCGGCAGCGGTACCGACGCGGCACCGTACTTCCGGATCTTCAACCCGACCACACAGGGGGAGAAGTTCGACCCCGCCGGCGATTACGTCCGCCGCTACGTCCCCGAACTCCGCTCTGTGCAAGGGAAAGCCGTGCACAAACCGCAGGACGTCGAAGGCTATCCCGCCCCCATGGTCGACCACGCCCATGAACGCCAGGTCGCCTTGGAGCGCTACGGCGCCATCAAAAGTCCGTGAAGGCCTCCTTCCCTACCCTGAGAGTAGGGAAGGAGGCCTTCACGGACTCGCCGGTCAGCCGCGAAGGGCCTCGGTCAGCTTGATCCGGCTGCCGACCCGCAGGACGCTGTTCTGGTAGATCCGCGCGCCCAGCCAGGTGAACAGGGCGATGGCACCCACGGTCAAGCCCAGCGACAGCGCGATCTCCCACACCTCCACGGTCCCGGCCGCGATCCGCGCGGGCATCAGCACCGGGGAAAGCAGCGGCACCAGGGAAAGCACCTTCGTCCCCGTCCCGTCCGGTGCCTGCGCCAGCAGGTTGAACCCGACGATGAACCCGAGGATCAGCACGATGTTGACCGGGCCGATGACCGACTGCGTGTCCTCCTGGCGGGAGACCAGCGAGCCCATCGCGCCGTAAACGGTGGCGTACAACAGGAAGCCGAGAAGGTACCAGGCCACGCCCCACAGCAGCGCGCTCGTCGCGACGCCGGACAGCGTCAGGACGTCGGTCGCCGACGCGACGATCAACCCGGCGCCGCCGATGATCACCAGCTGGGCCAGCCCGACCAGGCCGAGCCCGATCACCTTGCCCAGCAACAGATGCCACGGTCGCACGGTGGACAGCAGGATCTCCACGACCCGGCTGGCCTTCTCCTCGACCACGCCCTGTGCCACGAGCGTCCCGTAGGTCACGATGCTCATGTACAGCAGGACGGCCACGATCAGCCCGATCACCATCCGCTGGGCCCTCTCCGGGTCCGGCGGTTTGACCGAGTCGACCTCGACCTGGGTCTGCTGGACCGTGCGCATCACCTGCTCAGGCGACTTCTGGGCTTCGGAAAGTATGCCGTTCAGCACTTCCTGCTGCGAAACGCCGTTCAGCACGGTGCGGAGCTTGTTGTCCAATTCGGACTTGACGAGGACCTTCAGCTCGGTGGCGTTGCCGGACACCAGCGCGTCGAGGTCGCCGTCCTCGACCTGCGACCGGCCCTGCGCCGGGTCGGCGACCGTGACGGTCTCGATCTTCTCGCCGAGTGCCGCGCCCGCCGTCTGCAGCTGTTGCGCGATCCCGGTGGCCTGGCCGGTGAGCCCGATCTTGCTCTTGTCCTGGTTGTCGGCCAGCGTGGACTGCAGCAGCACGTAGCCCATCAGCATGACCAGCAGCACGGCGGTACCGATCACGAAGGACCTGGTGCGCAGGCGGGTGTTCAGCTCGCGTTTGGCGATGAGCCAGACAGCGCGCCAAGACGAGACGGTGTTCATGCGGAAACTCCTTGTGCCGCGGGCTTCTCGGCGACGGCGTCGCGGAACAGCTCGGTCAGCGAACGCCTGCGTTTGCTGAATTCGGTGACCGGCCCGGTGGCCAGTGCCGCGGCGAGCACGGCCTGGTCGTCGGCGTGGTCTTCGAGTTCGAGGATCGTGGTCGGGCCGTTCTGTTCGACCGCCCGGACTCCGGGGACGGCCGAAGCCCAGCCGGGTGCGGCACCGGGCGCGGTGACGACGAGACCGTTGCCCGCGCCAGCCGTCAGTTCCGCGACGGCGCCGGAGGCGACCATCCGTCCACTTCGGATGATGCCGACCCGGTCGCACAGCCGCTCGACCAGGTCCAGCTGGTGACTGGAGAACACCACCGGCACCCCGGTCGCGGCCTTCTCCCGCAGGACACCGCTCATCACGTCCACGGCCAGCGGGTCGAGGCCGGAGAACGGTTCGTCGAGCACGAGCACCTTCGGGTCGTGCACCAGCGCGGCCGCGAGCTGAACCCGCTGCTGGTTGCCGAGACTGAGTTTCTGGACCTCGTCCTTGCGGCGTTCGGTCAGCCCGAGCCTGGCGATCCAGTTCTCCGCGCTGCGATGGGCGTCGTTGGCCGACATCCCGTGCAGCTCCGCGAGATAGACCAGTTGTTCCAGCACCTTCATCTTCGGGTACAGCCCGCGTTCTTCCGGCATGTACCCGATATGCGTGCGGGTCTCGTGCGTGATCGGCGCCCCGCCGAACCGCACCTGCCCGGAATCGGCGGCCAGCACCCCCAGGACGATCCGCATCGTGGTCGTCTTGCCCGCCCCGTTGCTGCCGACGAAACCGAACAGCTCGCCGGGCTGGACCTCGAAGCTCACTTCGTCCAGCGCGACCTTCGCGCCGTACCGCTTGGAGATCCGGTCGATCTCCAGCTTCCCCTCGCTCATTTCCACTTCCCCTCTTCGAAATACCGCACCAGCGCCGTGATTCCCCGGTGGACGCCGGTAACCGTGCGGTTGCGCTGGAACAGGCCGTCCAGCTTGACGTTGTGCACCACCGAGGTGGCCCGGTAGACCAGGACCGCCCGGCTCGCGCCGGCGAGGATCCCGCCCGCCACCAGCGCGACGGCGACCACGCCGACGGACACCTTGTAACGCTTCTTGTCCCCGGTCACGCCGGAGCCACCCCCTCGAAGTCTTCGGGATCGTCGTCCGGCAGCTTCCAGGCGAGCCAGAGCGCCGGCAGCGACGTCCCGAAGACGAGCAACGCCGCCGTCATCGCGGCCAGCAGGGAACCGGCATCCGGTTGCCCGGCCGCGTAAAGGCCATAAGCGAGGTCCACCACCATCAGGACGCAGATCCCCTGGAAGGCGCTGTAATGCGCCCTGTCACGCAAGAGCAGTTCCCGTTCGTCGAGGTCGCCCGCCGCGGAACCGGGTCTGCCGACGGCCTTGCGCAGGACCGCCGCGGTGCCGACGCAGAGACACAGTCCCGGCCCCATCAGGCCGACGGCGAACCACAGTGTCGGTTCGCGGAGCAGGGCCGCCCCGGCGATCACGACGAAGTGGCCGATCACGGCGGAGACGGCGAGGCGACGGCGGTCCGACCGCGTCCTGGTGACGGTCACGCGAGGCTCCCCTCGTCGAATTCGGTGAAGTCTTCGGGGTCATCGTCGGGCAGGGTCCAGCCGAGGATGACGCTGGAGAACGTGGTCCCGGTGACCAGCAGCGCGCAGCCCATCATCGCGCCACGCGCGCCGCCGTCCTCGGTGCCGGAGATGATCAGGCCGTACACCACGGAGACGAACATCAGCCCGACCAGGATCTGGTAGCTGGCGAAGGTGACGCGGTGGCGCCATTCCCGCTCGCGCTCGTCGAGCCGGATCGAGAACCCGCCGCTCATCTTGCCGGTGAGGATCCGCAGGAGGTACTGGGCGAGACCGGCGATCGCCGCGCCGCCGAACCAGGCCACGACGAAGTAGGTTTCGGGTTGCCGATGGAACAGTGCCGCACCGGCGATCAGGATCAGGTCGCCGAGCAGCACGAACACGCTCAACGTCCGGCGGCGCCTGCGGGTGCGCCAGGTCGGCAGCCGCCGGGCGCGTTTGCGTTCCACCTCCTCCCAGCGCTCCTGCTGTCGTTCCCAGTAGGCCGCGAGGACTCCTCGCTTCCCGCTCATGTTCCCCCCTCCCGGTAGACCTGAGTGGACAGTGGTGTGAACGGTTCCCGGCTGAACACGGCCTCGACCGGGAGGTCGAACACCGCGCAGATGCGGAACGCCAGGTCCAGACTCGGGTAGTGGTCCCCTCGTTCGAGCGCGCCGATGGTCTGTGGGTTGACCTCGACGGCCGCCGCGAGGGCGGCCCTGCTCAGTCCGCGCTCCGCCCGGAGCACCGGGAGCCGGTTGTAGATCGGCAGCTCTTTGCCGCGTCTGACCGGGCTCATGGAACATACTGTTGCAAAAACCCAACGACTCGTCAAGCTGGGGAACACCGCGTCGCGTTTAGCCCGCTAAACGCGAGCGCAGTTAGCGGGCTAAACGCGACCGCAGTGACCCAGCCCGGCTCGCAGTTAGCGGGCTAAACGCGAGTCAGGCGAGGCCGGCGAGCGATTTGTCGACAAGTTCCTGGACGCGGGGCCGGGCGGCCTCGGTGTCCGCGGCGACCAGGCCGAGCCGGGTCCGGCGCTCCAGGACGTCCTCGGCGTCGAGGGCGCCTTCGTGCCGCACGGCCCAGACGACCTCGGCCGCGCTGATGTCGGTGTGCTCGGACACGGGCAGGCCCAGTTCCGGGTCGACCTCGCCGAGGGCCGCGATCCGGGGTGCCTCGGTGCCGTACTTCGCGACGAGCCGGGCCGGGGCATCCACAGTGGACAGACGACTCCGTGGCGCCGCGCCCAGCAGGGGAAGCCGGGACGTGGTCGACGGTCCGGCGTGGAGCCCGGACCGCTTCAACGCGGCGTCGACGGCGTCCTCGGCCATCTTCCGGTAGGTCGTCAGCTTGCCGCCGACGATGGTGAGCACGCCGTCGGCGCCGGTCACCACCGCGTGCTTGCGCGAGAGATCCGCGCTGCGCCCGCCGTCGCCTTCGACCAGCGGCCGCAGCCCGGCGAACGAACCGGCGACGTCGGCGCGGGTCAGCGGGCGGGTGAACGCCGTCGACGCCACTTCGAGCAGGAAGTCCACATCGGACTCCGGCACGGACGGCACCCGCGGGATCGGGCCGTCGGTCGGTTCGTCGGTGACGCCGACGAAGACGCGGCCATCCGGTTGCGGCAGCAGGAAGACGAACCGGTTGTTCTCGCCGGGGACCGGTACGTTGACCGACGTCGCGCCGATCGCCGCCGCCCCCGAAGCCAGGATGAGATGGGAACCACGGGACGGCCGCAGCCGCACCGACTCCGCCAGCTCACCGGCCCAGACGCCGGTCGCGTTGATCACCTGACCGGCGTGGATCTCCACTTCCCGGCCGGTGAGCCGGTCCCTGGCCAGCACCGAACCGGCCTCGAGCCGCACTGCTTCGACCCTCGTCAGGATCTTCGCGCCGCGCGACGCCGCCGTGCGGGCGAGGCTCACCACGAGCCGCGCGTCGTCGGTCAGCGCGCCGTCGTAGGCGAGCAGCGCGCCGCGAAGGCCTTGGGGCGACAGGCCGGGGGCGAGCGCGAGCGCCTCCGCGGCCGGGATCGACCGCGGCCTCGGCAGCACCGACGCGGGGGTCCCGGCCGCGCGACGGAGCCCGTCGCCGGCCACCAGGCCGGTCATGATGAACGCCTGCTGGCCGCGGGAGGTCTTGCGGTACATGGGGAACAGCTGCGGGATCGCCCGGGTGAGATGCGGCGCGGTGCGGGTCATCAGTATCCCGCGCTCGACGGCGCTTTCGTGCGCCAGCGCCAGGTCGCCCTTGGCGAGGTAGCGAAGTCCACCGTGGACCAGCTTGCTCGACCATCGCGACGTCCCGTACGCCAGGTCGTACGCCTCGATCAGGGCCACCGAGAGCCCGCGTGCGGCCGCGTCCAGCGCGATCCCCGCGCCGGTGACGCCGCCGCCCACCACCACCAGGTCGACCCGCTCCCCGCCGGCCAGTGCCGCGAGTTCCCGCTCGCGGCGGCGGGCGTTGAGCGAGCCCGGCTTCACGGCCGGAGCGCCGCGTCGAGCACGTGGGCGAATTCCGTCATCAGGGCGTTCTCGTTCACGTCCGCGGTGGCGGGGCGCAGCGAGAACGCGAAGGACTGGATGAGCAGCAACAGGGTGCGTGCCTGCGACGGCAGGTCGCCCTTGCGGATCGAACCGTCTTCGTGGCCGGACTTGAGCAGGTGCAGGATCACGCCCTCGGCGAAACGCTGGGTCTTGCCGAGCCGCTCGACGATGTAGGGCAGGACGAGTTCGGGATCGAGGTCCAGCAGCGTGCGGAACAGCGGGTCGCCCGACAGCGCGGCGACGGCGGCCGTCGAACTGCGCACCAGCTGCTCACGGAAGTGGGCCGGTTCGGCGCCCGGTTCGGCGGCGCCTTGCAGCAGGCCGCCGAACTCGCGGGTCATGAGGGTCGCGAGCACACTGCGGACGTCCGGGAACCGGCGGTAGACGGTCATCCGGCTGACCTTCGCGGTCCGCGCGATCTCCGCGAGCGTGGTCCGCCTCACGCCGACGGCGAGCACGCACTTCTTCGCCGCGTCGAGCAGAACGTCGTCGGACACGCGTGTCGAGGCCTGGCGGGATCGAGTGTCCGCCAGTGCCGAAACGCCTGTTTCCGCAGGTGAGTGACGTTTTACGTCCATATGTAACACTGTAGTCGTGACGGAGCCTATTGACCACCGGTTAAGACGATCCTGGACGCCTGAAGCCGGTGACGCGGCACACCTTCCGGCGAAGGCGCTGAGATGGCTCGTCCAGCGTATCGGCCCGTTGGCCCCGGTGGCACCGATAGCGCCGGATTCGGTCTCGTCCGTTCCCGAATCGGCGCTGCCGGAACAGTCGAAACGAGACCTCGAAGAAGTCGTCGGTACCGAACATGTCCTGCTGTCACCGGGGTCGAGGCTCGCCCGCGCGAGCGGTATGTCCTATCTGGACCTGGTGCGGCGCCGGGGCTTCGGTGATTTTCCGGTGCCGGACGCCGTCGTCCTGCCGGGAGATCCCGCCGAAGCCCAGTCGATAGTGGAAATCTGCGCGCGGCACGACGTCGGCGTCGTCCCGTTCGGCGGCGGGACGTCGGTGGTCGGCGGCGTTTCGGCGCTGCGCGGGGACAAGGCCGCGGTCATCGCACTCGACCTCGCCAGGCTCGGCGACCTGGTCTCCGTCGACCCCGAGTCCCGGATCGCGGTCCTGCAGGCGGGCGTCACCGGCCCGGCGGCCGATCGGCTGCTCGCCGCGCACGGCTTCACCCTCGGGCACGTGCCCCAGTCCTACGAACGCGCCACCATCGGCGGATACGCCGCGACCCGGTCCGCCGGGCAGGCCTCGTCGGGCTACGGCCGGTTCGAGGACATGGTCTCGGGCGTCCGGCTCGCCACCCCGCGCGGCGAATGGAAACTCGGCGTCGCGCCCGCGTCGGCCGCCGGACCCGACCTGCGGCAGCTCGCCGTCGGCAGTGAGGGCACGCTCGGCGTGATCACCGAGGTCGCCCTCCGTGTCCGCCCGGTGCCGGAAGTACGCCGGTACGAGGGTTACGTCCTCGACGGCTGGGAGAACGGCACCGCCGCCGTCCGCGAACTCGCCCAGCGGCACGCGCTCGCGGACGTCACCCGGCTGTCCGATGTGGACGAAACCGAGGTTTCACTGGCGCTCAACGACAGCTGGAAGACCAAGGCGCTGCGCCGGTACCTGAGGGCGCGGGGGATCGCCAAGCCCTGCCTGCTCATCGTCGGCTGGGAGGGCGCGACGAAACGCGAGGTCGCGCGGCGCCGTCAGGACACCACCCGAGTGCTGGAGCCGTTTGGTGCAGTCCGGATCGGGCGGACCCTCGGTGAATCCTGGCGCCGTGGCCGGTTCTCCGGGCCGCGTCAGCGGGATGCGTTGCTGGACAACGGCGTCTGCGTCGAGACCCTGGAGACGGCCGCGTACTGGGGCGAATTGAACGACCTGCGCGACGCAGTGCGCGCCGCGCTCACCGCCACGCTCGGCCGGGCGATCATCATGTGCCACGTCTCGCACGCCTACGAAACGGGCGCGTCACTGTATTTCACCGTCCTCACCGCACGCGACGAGACCGATCCGATCGGACAGTGGCGGCGGGCCAAGGCGGCGGCGTCGGAGGCGATCACCGGGATCGGCACCATTTCGCACCACCACGCCGTCGGCGTCGACCACGCGCCCTATCTGGCGGCGGAGATCGGCGACATCGGCGTCGAGGTGTTGCGGGCGGCGAAGAAGGCCGTCGATCCGACGGGGATCCTCAATCCCGGGAAGCTTCTCTGACCAGGGTCCCGGCGTCGACCAGCGTGCAGTCCAGGCCGTGCGTCTCGGCGGGGATCCCCTGCAGGGCCGCCGCCCGGCGCTGTTCGAGATCGGCGACGCGGATATGCCTGCCGTCCACGAGGATCGGCAGGCGGATGTCCGCGGCGCCGACGTACGCCACGACGTCGTCGAGCACGGTGCCGTCGTCGAGCGTGATGGCGGGCGCTGTCAGCCGCACCAGACGGTAGCGCCTGCCGTTGCCCTCGCAGTGGTCGAGGACGGCGAGCTGCTCGGGCGTCGCGAACCAGACGGCGTGCTCCTCGACGACACCCGGGGCCGCGGCGAGGGTGGCGGGCCGCTGCCCGTCCCGGAACCGCAGCCCGGACGCCCAGACCGCGGCGAGGTCGGTGCAGCGCGCGTGGCAGACGACGACCGGGCCGGTCAGCCCCATGTTCTCCCGCAACCAGGTGATCTTGGACGGGCAGGCGTTCGAGCCGTAGGCGAGCACGGCCTGGCGTTCGCGCCAGCCCTCCGGCGCGGTGTCGAGGCTGTGGCCGGCGCCGTCGAAGTGGACGAACGAATGCCCGGGTCGCGCTCCCGGATACGGGTCGGCCGGGAAATCGGCGTCGGTGAAAAGCTTCACCACGTCACCACGCTGCGCAGGACGTCCCCGTGACGCATGCGTTCGAAGGCCTTTTCGACGCCGTCGAGCGCGATCCGTTCGGTGACGAATTTGTCCAGCGGAAGCCTGCCCTGGAGGTAGAGGTCGATCAGCATCGGGAAATCGCGTGAGGGCAGGCAGTCGCCGTACCACGACGACTTGAGCGAGCCACCGCGCGAGAAGAAGTCGATCAGCGGCAGATCCAGCCGCATGTCCGGGGTGGGGACGCCGACGAGCACGACGGTGCCGGCCAGATCGCGGCCGTAGAACGCCTGCCGCCAGGTTTCCGGCCTGCCGACCGCGTCGATCACGACGTCCGCGCCGAAGGAATCGGTGAACTCCTGGATCGCCTCGACGACCTGGTCTTCGCTGAGCCCCTTGCTGTTCAGTGTGTGCGTGGCGCCGAACTCCTTGGCCCAGGCCAGTTTCCGGTCGTCGGTGTCGATGGCGACGATGGTCTTCGCGCCGGCCAGGTTCGCCCCGGCGATGGCCGCGTCACCGACACCGCCGCAGCCGATGACCGCGACGGTGTCGCCGCGGCCCACCGCACCGGTGTTGAGTGCCGCGCCGAGACCGGCCATCACCCCGCAGCCGAGCAGCCCGGCGACGGCGGGTTCGGCGGCTGGGTCGACCTTCGTGCACTGTCCACTGTGGACGAGCGTCTTCTCGAGAAACGCGCCGACGCCGAGCGCGGGCGACAGGGCGGTGCCGTCGGCCAGCGTCATCGGCTGGGCGGCGTTGAACGTCGAGAAGCAGTACCACGGCCTGCCCCGGCGGCAGGCCCGGCAGGTGCCGCAGACCGCGCGCCAGTTCAGGATCACGTAATCGCCGGGTTCGAGGTCCGTGACGCCCTCGCCGACGGCCTCCACGAAGCCCGCCGCCTCGTGGCCGAGCAGGAACGGGAACGCGTCGTTGATCCCGCCCTCGCGGTAGTGCAGGTCGGTATGACAGACACCGCACGCCTTGACCGAGACGACGGCCTCGCCGGGCCCGGGATCGGGCACGATCACGGACTCCAGCGAGACCGGTTCACCCTTGGCGCGGGAAACGACGCCTTGGACCTCGTACGGCATGCCCACCTCCGAGTAGTCGACTCCGTAGCCTGCCACGTGGCAGGCCCCGATCGCGACATCCGCTCGGGTGGGGAATCGTTTCAGTGCCCAGGCGTGATGATGTAAGCGACCCCGCCGGGGCCGCCGGAGACGCCGCCATTCGTGTTGTACCGCTTGGTACGCTGCCAGATCGTTTCGAACTGGTGTCGCTTGTAGACATTTCGGACCCGGTCGTTGCTGCTCGCGGCCGGGTCGTTCGCGATCACGTCACCGTCCTTCGTGAAGCCGACGACGACCATGATGTGACCGGCGGTGCCGTACCCCGCGCCGTCGAGTTCCTCCGCCTTGAACGACTGCGACGTGATCACCGGAATGCCGCGGGCGATGTAGTTTTCGAGTTCGTTCAAGGAGTGCAAACGGGTGATGTGCCCACGCAGTCCGAGTGACGCGGCGTACGCGGTGTTGAACGGCCAGTTGCCGGTTCCGTCGTAGGCGTAGTCGAAGGTGTGGCGGGCGGCGTACGCGACGGTCGGATCGACGTAACCCTCCGGGATCCACGTCATGTCCTCGCGCTTGGGCCGTTTGCCCCAGTACTCGGCCACCATTTCGGTGGACGTCGGGCTGCACCAGTTCTCCCCGCCGCCGCCGTATTCGGGGAACTGTCCTTTGTGGAGGTTCTGGGCGTAGGCCGGCACCTTGAGTTCGATACCGGTGGCGCGGCCCGGTTTCGTCGCCTTGACCTCGAACCGGTCCGGGACCAGCGACGTCATCGCGCCGACCGAGGTCACCGACGGCGTGGCACGGGACCCGGCCTCGCGGTACAGGCTGATCCGCAGCTGATACGACCGGAGCGCGACGCCCGCCTTCATGACCAACGTGTCCACGTCGACGGCCGCGTTGGCGTCGCTCTGGCCGTCGACGCTGGTGCGCTTGATGTCGCCGTCACCACTGGCCCAGCGGCCCATGACGTACCAGGTGGTTTCGGCGCCGGTCGCGGTGCGGCCCTTCGCCTCGATCTTGAGCCAGGTCTTGGCCGGTGTCCTCGCGTTCCACGAGGCGACCAGTTGCGAGGCGTCGAAACCCTGCGTGTGACTGTTCGACGTCCATTGGCCGTATTCGTAGGTCTTCGTGGTGCCGAGCGTGGGTTCGGTGTGCTCGATGGTGCCGATCGGGCGGTCGATGCGCAGCGCGCCGTGGTCGAGGCCGAGCCCTTCCAGCCTGCCGTCGCGGAAACCGTGGTGACCGGCCCATTCGTGGTAGTCGATCGCTTCGTCGTCCGAGTGGCCGGGGCCCGCCTCCGCCGACTGTGCCGTCACCGCGGTCAGTGTCGCGATCGTCAGCAATGTCAGCAGCCCTCGTACGCGCATCACGACTCCATCCCTCGTGTCCACCCAGTAGGGAAGGGATTTTCGTCGCTCACGCACGCTATGTAAATACTCGCCCGCAAGACGTATGCGTTTCGTCCTCTGGATGCGGTGGTTGCGTGCGCAAGGACCGCGTCCAGAGGACGAAACGCGGGATCAGGCGAGCGGGTGGGGCAGCAGGAGTTCCGTGTTCTGGTCCTGGGCGGTGCCGACGGCGCCCAGTGAAGCGTGGATGTCGTTGTACGAGAACTCCCGGTACAGCGACGCAAGCGCTTGCGGCGAAGTGTCCGAGTACGACGCCTCATACGGCGCTTCGGCCTCGATCAGCGTCGTGAACAGGGACAACGTGCCGTCGGCGTTGTCGGCGACCTCGATGATCCGCGCGTGTTGCGGGAAGTCGATATGCGAGGCCGTGTTGATCTCCCAGAAGCCCTGCTTCGCCGTCTTGCCGGGGTGCGGCGTGATCTTGTTGTGGTGCGTGTGGCCGTTCACCCACGCCAGCACGTTCGGGAACCGGTTGAGCAGCGAGACGAACGTGTCGCCGTTGAGCCGCGGCTCCAGCGGATGCCGCGCGTCCGGCAGCACGTTGCCCATCGTTCCGCTGGTGTGGTGGCTGAACAGGATGAAGAGCTCGTCCGTCACGTTCTGCGTGACCTTGCGCCCGAAGAAGTCGTAGTACGTCGAGCTGCTGCGCTTGAGCGTGTTCTCCACCCAGGTGAACTGCCCGAGGCCGATCGAGCCGTCGGCCAGCCCGGCCATCGTCGTGGTGTCCAGGCTGATGCCGACGACACCCGGCGCGATCCGGAAGGTGTAGTAGACGTTCCGGCCGTCGGCGTTGTTGTCGCTGAACCCGTGACCCACCGGACCGGGGCCGGTGTTGGCCGCGTCGAGGTGGTGCTGCACGAACTCCGCGGTGCTGAACGGCCGCCGCCGCGCGTCCGGGGTGATCTCGCGGATCGTCCCCGATCCGCCGAACAGCTCCGTGATCGGCACACCGGAGCCGGAGTTGATGGCGTTGGCGAGTTTTCGCGACGTCGTCTCGTCCTTGCCGATCACCTTGAACCGGCCGGTGTACCAGGCGTCCATCCCGGGCAGATCCGGGAGCGAGCCGACGATGCTGTCGTCGTGGTTGCCGAAGGTGCAGAACCACGGGACGTCGAGACCGGGCGAGGTGAAGGTGCTCGACGCCGCGCCGAGCAGGCCGGGCAGCTGCGGGAAACCCTTCTTCGTGTACTCGTCGTCCAGCGTCTTTCCGGGGTTCCAGTAGTGCGAGGATCCGGAGGTCTGCACGCCTTCGTGCGTGTCCGGGTCGCCCGAGGCCGGGGTCACCGTGCCGCCGTTGAGCACCTTGAGGAACCACTCCAGCTCGATCAGCTCGTGGTTGTCGGTGTTGTCGCCGGTGGTCACCATGAAGTCGATCGCGCGGCCGGTGAACGGCCCGGTCTTCAGGCTGTTCACCCGTTCGACGAGCGCCGTCGTCGCGACCGGCCCGAGCGTCTCCTGGGGCCGGTGCGCCGAACCGATGAACGGGTGCAGGTACTCGAACCGCGCCGGGCTTTCCGCGTCGGTGAAGTGCAGGTCGGTGAACTGCGCGAACGAGGCCAGCGCGCGGCGGCGGTCGTCGCGGCCGGACTTCGGCGCGGCGAGATCGCCGCGGACCACGAGCGGCCAGCCGGGGCCCGCGGTCAGCCGGGTGTAGCCCGGACCGGCTTTCACCGGTGCCGCGGCGGATTCCAGTGTGGTGCCCGCGGTGCGCACCGCGCGGCCGGTGGTGAGGGCCAGCGCCCGGTCGAGCGCGTTGGCGGTCGGTGTGCACAGCAGCAGGCCGACGCCGGCGGCGCCCGCCGCGGTGAAGGTGCGCCTGGAGACCGTGGAGCCTTCGGACATGGCGGTGCCCCTAGTCGTCGCGGGTGAGTGTCGCGGAAGGACGATGCCGGACGAGGTTAGCCGTGGGGTGAACGGCAGAAAAGGGTAATGCGAAAATTTGTCACGTTCGGCCGAATACCAAAGATCCCCCATCCGGCTCGCTACGCTGGCCGCTTGGCGAGCGAGGAGGTGGCCCGGTGGGTGCTTCGGTTTGGTCGGTCCGCGGCCGGTTCGACGGTGACCCGGAAGCGGCTCTGGAGGCGATGAAGGCACGGGCTTTCGCGGAGGGTGACTACCTCTGGGAAGAGGACGAACTCGGCCGCCCGGATTCGCTCGAAGAGCTGTACGAAACCGAGAGCGTCCAGGAGTCCGGGACTCATTCGGTGCTCGACGTCCACGAGTTCATCAGCGCGACGGGCGAAGACGACTTCGGCACGATCCGGCCCTTGACCGACGCCGAGCTCCTCGCCGCCTTCGGTACCGAGGAGCCCTCCGTCGCCCTCTTCGACGAACTCGACAAGGCGGGACGACTGCCGTACGAACGCCCGCGCTGGAGCGCGCACTGCGCGCTGCTCTACGAGGACGATGTCGCCGTCGAGCTGGCGATCTGGGGCTATTCGGGGGACTGACCGTAGGCTCTGAGGAATGCGGATCGGCGAGCTGTCCAAGCGTACGGGCGTGAGTTCGCGCTCCCTGCGGTACTACGAAGAGCAGGGCCTGCTGACCAGCTCACGCTCCGAGGCCGGGCAGCGGCACTATTCCGATGCCGCGGTCCAGCGCGTGTCGCTCATCCGGCAGCTGTTCGACGCGGGTATGTCCAGCCGGGTGATCGCGACCGTGCTGCCGTGTGTGGACATCCCCGGTGACCTGGGCGTCGCCGAGGAAACGTTCACGGCGATGACGCGTGAGCGCGACCGGATCGACGCCGACATCGCGCACCTGATCGAGACCCGGGCCGCGCTCGACGTGTTGATCGCGGCCAACAGCCGCCACCGGGCGAAGCTGTCCGCCGCCCCGGAACCGGCGACCCGGTCGGCCTGATGCTGTGACCCGCACCTCAGCCGCTTGCCTCTCACGTCGATGTCAGCGGTGAGGATGGCGACAGCGCCCGGAAGTACCGGGCCGGTCATCCGGGAGGCGGCGGAAAATGGGACAGGCGTGGGGTTTCGGCAGGTATGGCGGGCCCGAGGTGCAGGAGTTCTTCGAACGTCCCGATCCCGTCCCCGGTCGCGGCGAGGTGCTGATCCGGGTCACCGTGGCCGGCGTGAATCCCCTCGACCACGCGGTGCGCTCGGGTCTGGTCCCCGGGCTCGACGGCGGGCGTCCGTTCCCCCGCGTGCTGGGCATGGAGGCAGCCGGAATCGTGCTCGCCTTGGGCGAGGACGTCGACGGACTCGAAGTGGGTGACGCCGTCTTCGGCTTCGCCCTCACCGGTGGCGGCACCTACGCCGAGACGACGGTGCTGTCCGCGCCGAACACCGCGCGCGTGCCCGCGGGTCTGTCCGCGACCGTGGCGGCAACGCTGCCGGTGGCCGGGACGACCGCGGTGGACGTGCTCGACCAGCTCGGCCTTCCGGCCGGTGCCACGGTCCTGGTCAACGGGGTCGGGGGCGGGGTCGGCCTCGCCGTCGCCCGGCTGGCCACCGGACGCGAGCTGCGGGTGATCGGCACCGGGAGTACCGCCAAACGCGAGCACGCCGAGGCCATCGGGGTGCGGTTCATCGACTACACCGCCGAAGACGTCGTCGCCGCGGCACGCGAGTTGGTCCCGGACGGCTTCGACGGGATCGTCGATCTGGTCGGAGGCGCCTCGCTGCGGACGGTGGTTCCGCTGGCGCGGGATCCCCGCGACGTCGTCGCCGTGGGTGATATGTCTGTGCACGATCTCGGTGGGCGTTTCGTCGAGCGTCGGCTCGACCGGGAGAACCTGGAGCGGTCCGCCCGGCTGGCCCTCGACGGCCTCGCACCGGTGATCACCGCGGTTTACCCGCTCTCCGACGCCCTGGCCGCCCTTGCCGTCGTCGAGAACGGTCACACCTCGGGCAAGGTCGTCATCAAGGTGGCGTGAGAGATGGCCGCCGCTTGACGCCGTCGACCGTCCATTGCGGACGGACGATGCCGCCGCGATCACGTCCGCGTTCCCTGGGGTCGGGCTCAGGTGGCGGCCTTGAGAGTGATGCGGGTGTGGTCGTGGATGTCGGCCAGGTCGCGAGGCGGGCGGCGTTGGCGCGGAGCCGATCGCCGATTGGTTGGCGGCGACGGTGGCGCGCTCGTCGAGGAAGCCAGTGCGTTCGCACGATGCGGTCTTCCTGCCTTGACGAGCCGAGTGAGCCTTGGGCATGCCGAGGGGCCCGTCGCCGGTGTGGCTGGCGCGGGCTCCTCGGGGTGGGGCAGGGTCAGGCGGCGGCGCGGTGGAGGGTGTTGCGCCGGGTTCTTCGGAGCGGGTCCAGATACTGGGGCGGGATGAACTCCGGGAGGCCGTCGGCTGCCATGCGGACGTCCCACTCGCCGGTGTTCAGGGGTTGTCGTTGGGCTGGGTGGCGAGCCGAGTGAGCCTTGGGCATGGCGAGGGGCCCGTCGCCGGTGTGGCTGGCGCGGGCTCCTCGGGGTGGGGCAGGGTCAGGCGGCGGCGCGGTGGAGGGTGTTGCGCCGGGTTCTTCGGAGCGGGTCCAGATACTGCGGTGGGATGAACTCCGGGAGCCCATCGGCGGCCATGCGGACTTCCCAATCCCCGTGATGGATCAGCCGGTGGTGGAAGCCGCACAGCAGGGTCAGGTTCCGCAGGTCAGTAGGTCCGCCGTCTGCCCAGTGCTCAATGTGGTGGGCGTGGCAGTTCTTCGGCCGCCGATGACAACCCGGGAACGCGCAGCCCCCGTCCCGGATGTTCAACGCCCGTCGCTGGCCTGGGGTGACGAACCGTCTCAGCCGTCCCACGTCCAGCGGTTCTCCGGCGGCGTTCAACACGACCGGCAGCATCAGGCAGTCGCAGGCCGCCATCCGGGCGTCCCGGGCGGTCATCGTCCCGACGTAGTCCACACAGGCGGTCCCAAGACCGGTCTTCAGCTCGTCCAGGCCGATGGTGACGTGCACCAGCGTCCGGTAGCCGGAGGTGCCGGGTTGGTCGGGGCAGGCGATCGCGAGGTCGACCAGGTCCACCCACGCGTCGCCGAGGCGTTCGGGTCTGGTGCGCAGATCGGCTTGGCCGAATTCGTCGACCGGCCGTGGCGCGGCGTGGGCCTCGAGGGCGGCGGCGGTGCGGGCACCTGCTTCGTCGTCGAGGAGGCCCTTCAGTTTCCAGAACCCGTCTTTGCGGCGCTCCAGAGTGAGTTCCCGACGGGGTTGCTTGGGCTCGGGCTCTTTCGGCTCAGCACCATCGGGGTCGAGCCAGCCGAGGATGTTCTGCTCGGCTTCCGTCAGCTGCCGTGGACCCGCGTGCCGCGCCAGCTCAGCCAGGGTCCTCTCCGCGCTCTCCCGGTCCTCTGCTGACGTATCGAGCGGCAGGCTGGCCAGGAAGTCCAGAATCTGCTGGATCCGTTCGTCCCCGACCGCCCCCTCCGCAGCCGCAGCCGCAGTCGCGGGCGCCAAGGGCGGAAGCTCGGTCCCATCCAAACCACGCGTGGGATTCAGCGCGATCGCCCGATTCACCACCGGACGCGCTTCACCGAAGGAAAGCCCGGCCACATCAGCGAACCATGTGGCCGTCGATCCGTACCCGTACAAGTCTTTCGCGCCACGAGACTCGATCTCCGCCAGATACCGCCCCAGCCCGGCGGTAGCGACTCTGATCACCTGCAGGAACTGTTGCACGCCATGGGCAAGCTCCAGCTTGCCAGCGCGCCACAACTCCTGCGGCAACTCGGGAAGGATCGTCTCGGACACACCTCCATAGTACCGAATAGATCGAACGCATGTTCGTAATCAACAATGAAATGGAGAATTTACCGCCAAAGGGTGATGCATGGCTGAGTCTTATTCATCCTGGGGTTCATAACCAGGTGGTCCGCGTCGTTCACCCTCGACGCCGGAGCCGGGCCTCCAGTCCGTCGAGGATCACCTCGACGCCGAGTTCGAACAGATCCTCGCCGCTCTGCTTCGCGAAAGCCGGGCCGAGCCTGTTCACGTGGGGATAAGCCGCGAGTCGTGCGAGGAACCCTTCGTCCGGCTTCCGGGCGGGGAGCGATTCCACCGAAGCGAGGACGTGTGCCGTGAGCAGGCGCGAAATTCCCGCCGTGTCCGCCTCCGAGAACCCCGCCTCCAGCAGGATCCGTGCCGTCGTTTCGATGTGACCGAGCCGGTGCGGGCCGGTCGGCGGACGCTCTCGCAGCAGGGCGGCCGCGTCGCGGTGACTCAGGAGCAGGGCGCGGAACTGGCGGAGTCCGCTCGCCAGCTGTTCGCGCCACGGCAGCGTTTCGTCGATTTCGAAGGCGTCGGCGCAGATGGCTTCGGCGACGAGATCCAGTAGTTCCGCCTTGTCCTTGACGTGCCAGTACAACGTCGGTGAGCTGACGCCGAGTTTCGCGGCGAGCTTCCGGGTGCTCAGCTCGGCGAGGCCGGTTTCGTCGAGCAGTTCGACGGCCGCCTCGGTGATCCGGGTCTTCTCCAGGGAGCCTTTGCGTGCCACGCGGCGACTCTATCAGTGATAGATTTATCTCTATCACTGATAGAGAACGGGGGAAGTGATGCGCTGGACTCCGAAGATCCGCCTGGTCACGGTGCTCTTGTCGGTCGTGTTCGTGCTCGGGACGGCGCTGCAGAACTTCGTCGTCATCGATCTGGACCTGATCGAGCGGAGTATGCGGCTCAAGGGCGTGCCCACCGAGGACGCGCCCGCCTATCTCGCCGCGTTACGGCTGGTGGGGAACATCTTCATCGCCGGCAACGCGCTCGGGTTGCTGGTCTGGTTCCGGTGGCGATGGTTGTTCTGGCCGGTGCTCGCGGTCAGCGCCGCCCAGGCGTGCGGCGTGGTCATCGTGCCGTTCGAGGTGCACCGGGCGGCGTTCGCCGAACACGGGTGGCCGGGCCTACTGCCGTCGCTGGTCACCGATGGCGGCGCGGTGATCCTGGTGATCGTGCTGGTCGTCGCCTACGTCCGTTCGCGACGGCTCACGCGGACAGGCGACCCAGTTCGGCTTTGACGGCTTCGACCGCGGCCTTCGTCTCGGCCACCGGGTCCGCACCGTCGCGGGCGATGCGGCCCAGCGCGTCGACGAGCGCGGTGTTCGCCGCCGGTGTCCACAGTGGACCGGCGGCGCGGCCGTTCTCCTTGACCAGCCGGGCGGCGTCGTTCGCCGGGGTGAGCTTGTCGAGCACGCTCAGCCGTGCGGGCAGATGAGGGCCGAACTTCGTGGCGAACTCCTGCTGGAAATCGGTCCGCTCCAGCCATAGCCATCGGACGAAGTCCTTGGCGGCGTTGGGGTTCAGGCTCTTCGCGTTGACCATCGCGCTCAAGCAGCCGACCGGGACCGAAGGCGCGCCCGCCGCGTCGAGCCGGGGGAAGGGCAAGATGCCGAGATCGTCCTTCATCGTGTCCTGGATCTTCGGCAGATTCCCCAGCCAGGTCCACTGCATCGCGACGAGTCCGTCGATGAACGGGATCGGATCCGCCCAGTCGGCCGGGGCGCCCAGCAGCAGCGAACCGTTGAGGTCACGGAGTTTCGCGAACGCCGTCGCGGCGCGCGGATCGTCGAAACCGACGGATTTGCCGTCCTTGACGTAATCGAGGCCCGCGGCCCACAGCAACGGGCCGGCGAGTGCCGCCGCTCCCGCGTCGTTGCCGGCGAACAGGCCTTTGACGCCGTCCTTGGACAGTTTCCGCGCCGCGTCGACGAGTTCGTCGAGCGTCTGCGGCGGCTGCACCCCGGCTTCCTGCAGGAAACTCTTGCGGTAGAAGAGAACCTGGGTGTCGAGTGCCTGCGGGATCCCGTATGTCTTGCCGTCGACGGTCTGCGCCGCGAGTACCGAGGGGGCGAAATCGCCGCGCACCGGCCCGAGGACGTCGTCGAGCGGGACGAGGAGGTTCTGCCGGACGCGGTCGAGGGTGACCCGTCCTTCGAAGACGTCCGGCACCGGGCCCGCTTGAAGCGCGGCACCGAGTTTCGTCTCGTAGTCGTCGGCATTCCACTGCACCGCGACCTTGGCCTTCTGATACGCGGCCGCGTACCGCGTGACGGCTTCCTGGACACCGGGCTCGGGATACGGGTGGTACCACTGCGAGAGGTCCACCGGTTTCGGTTTCGGCCGCGTCGCGGCGGCGGAGTAGGCCGTGGAAGGCGGTGGTTTTCCCGATTGGACGGTGTTGGACCCGCAGGCGGAGAGCGCGGTCGTCCCCGCCAGCGCCAGGAACGCGCGCCTGCTTGTCTTACGCACCAATGAAACCCTTCGCCAAAGCCGTGAAGCGCATCTTGGGGGACAGGGTCCCTCAAGATGCGCTTCACGGAAGGGCAGGCGCGCGGGAGATTAACCCGTTAGAGCTGGCTGATGTCGAGCTTGCCCGCGGCGTGGAACGCCCGCAGCCGCTTCTTGTCGAACTTGCCGACACTGGTCTTGGGGACTTCGTCCACAAAGGTCCAATTCTCCGGCAGCTGCCACTTCGCGACCTTGTCCGCCAGGAACTCGCGCAGTTCCTCGGCGGTGACGCTCTGGCCTTCCTTCACCACGACGGCCACCAGCGGGCGTTCGTCCCACTTCTCGTCGGGGATGCCGACGACGGCCGCTTCGGCCACCGCCGGATGCGCCATCACCTGGTTCTCCAGGTCCACCGACGAGATCCATTCGCCGCCGGACTTGATGACGTCCTTCGCGCGGTCGGTCAGCGTGAGATAGCCGTCCGGGCTGATCTTGCCGACGTCGCCGGTGCGCAGCCAGCCGTCGTGGAACTTCTCCGGGTCGGGCTCGTCACCGGAGGTCCCGCTGTAGTACGACGCCGCGATCCACGGACCCTGTACCTCCAGTTCGCCGACGCTTTCGTTGTCCCACGGCAGTTCCTCGCCGTTGTCGCCGATCAGCCTGGCGCTGACGGACGCCGGGAACCGGCCCTGTGTGTAGCGGTACTCCCAGGCCTTCTCACCCGTCGCGGCCGCCGGGGGACGCGCGACGCTGCCCAGCGGCGACGTCTCGGTCATGCCCCAGGCGTGCAGGATCGGCACGTTGTAGCGGTCTTCGAACGCGTGCATCAGCGACGGCGGCGCGGCCGAACCGCCGACCACGACCTCCCGCAGGTGCGAGATGTCCTGGGGGTTCGCGTCGAGGTGGGAGAGCAGGCCCTGCCAGATGGTGGGGACGGCACCGGCGAAGGTCGGCTTCTCCGCGTCGAGCATCTGCGCGATGGGGGCGGGCTGGAGGAACCTGTCCGGCATCAGCAGCGAGGCGCCGACCATCATCGCCGCGTACGGCATGCCCCAGGCCATCGCGTGGAACATCGGGACGATCGCGAGGGCCTTGTCGTGCTGGGCCAGCCGCATGCTGTCGGACATGGTGACCTGCATCGAGTGCAGCCAGATCGACCGGTGGGAGTACGCGACGCCCTTCGGGTCACCCGTGGTGCCCGAGGTGTAACACATCGCGGCGGCCGACCGCTCGTCCACCTCGGGCCAGTCGAAGGTGTCCGGCTGCCCCGCCAGCAGCTCGCCGTAGGAGTGCACCTGGACGCCTTCGGGCGCCGGAAGGGTGGAGGGGTCGCCGTTGGCCACGATGACGTGACGCACGGTCTTCAGCTCGGGCAGCTGCTTGGCCAGCAGCGGGACCAGTGTGCCGTCGACGATGACGACCTGGTCCTCGGCGTGGTTGGCGACGAAGACGAGCTGCTCCGGGAACAGCCGGATGTTCAGCGTGTGCAGCACCGCGCCCATGGCGGGGATGGCCAGGTAGGCGGCCATGTGCTCGGCGTTGTTCCACATGAAGGTGCCGACGCGCTGGTCGCCGGTGATGCCCAGGCTCCGGAGCGCGTTCGCCAGCCGCGCGGCGTGCTTGCCGAGCTCACCGTAGGTCTCGCGCCGGGCGTCTGAACCGGTCCAGGTGATCACCTCGCTCTCGGAGTGCACCGTCGTGCCGTGGCGGAGCAGCCTGGCCAACGACAGCTGTCCGTCCTGCATCGTGCTCAACATCGCGTACTCCCGTGGTGCTCGTTCTCCGGTGAACTGGGGTTGGGCCGACTCTAATGCGGGTCGGGTGAACCGGTCAGTAACGTCGAAGGCAACCGTTCGGTCACAGTGTCGCGCTAACGGGTGTTCGCCGGTTCGGGTCAAGATCGTCAATAATTCGTCTTTTTCTTACCGCCAAACGAAAAATGGCTAACAGTGCGAAGCCCTGACATCGCTCATAAGGGTGATGAACACCATCGCAACGCCGCCCGAAAGGCGTGTTTCCGCAGGCTGGGGCGGGTTGCCCATGGCGTGGTCGAGGGGTAATAAGTGCGTGTCGGTTTCACGGCCACGGAACAGGTGGCGTTTACTGGGGCCGTGGTACAGAGACGGCTGGCCAGCGCTTGCGGCTGCAAGCACGGGTAAATGGCCGTCGGCCGCGAAAGCGGAGACCTGAGATGAAAGGACTACTACGTTGGCTCTGCCCACGTTGACTCCGGAGCAGCGCGCCGATGCCCTCGCCAAGGCGGCTGAGGCTCGCAAGGCGCGCTCCGAGCTGCTTGCGTCGATCAAGTCCGGCAAGGAGAGCATCGACAAGGTGCTCAAGCAGGCCAAGGAGAACAAGACCATCGGCAAGACGAAGGTCACGCAGCTGCTGAAGGCCGTGCCCGGCCTGGGCGCGGTCAAGGTCGCCGCCCTGCTGGAGCAGGCCGGGATCGACCCCGACCGGCGTGCCGCCGGCCTGGGCGAGCGGCAGCGTGAGGCCCTCCTCGAGGCGCTGAAGTAACGCTTCCGCCCAGGTCACACGGGCTGTCCAGGGGAAAGTGTCGCCCGAGTGGCTGTTGTCCGGGCAACACTTTCCCCTGGTCTCAGCCGGAGCCTGGGACGCTGGTGGGATGACGACCAGTACCGCACCGGCGACCCCGGCAGACCTGGCCGCCCGCTATACGCGGGGCGACTTCCTCCTGGCCACGGCCCGGCACGCGCTCCTCGCGAGCGGTGCCGAGACCACCGTGACCGACACCGATCCGGCACGGCTGTCCCGGGCGCTACCGGGGCTGTTCGCCGGTTCGGGTGTCCCGGTCGCGGTGGGTGTGCTGCCCTTCGACACCAGCGAGGGCACGAGCACGCCGGGTCATCTGGTCTTGCCCCGTGCGGTCCATCGCGCCTCGTCCGACCATGCGGCGGTTCCGCGGCGCACCGCGCTTCCGCAGCCGGTGAAGGTCACCCCGGTACCCGAGCCGGAGGCGCATGTGGCCGCCGTCCGCGCGGCCGTCTCGGCGCTGAGTGAGCGGGACCTGCGCAAAGTCGTGCTGGCCCGCGCGCTCGATCTCGACTTCGCCGGGTCCGTGCCGGTCGACCACGTCGTCCGGAACCTGGCGAACGGGAATCCCCGCCACACCACCTACGCCGTGCAGTTGCCCGGCGGGCGCACGCTCGTCGGCGCCACCCCCGAACTCCTGGTGTCCCGCACCGGCGGCTCGGTCCTGTCCAGGCCGCATGCCGGGTCGATGCCCCGGTCGGCCGACCCGGCGATCGACAAGGCCAATGGTGAGGCGCTGCGGACGTCCGAAAAGGACCACGTCGAACACGCCGTGGTGGTGGAATCCGTCGTCGAGACCCTGCGGCCGTTCTGCCGCACGCTCGACGTCCGCGGCCCGGAGCTGGTCTCGACGCCGGCGATCTGGCACCTCTCGACGGTCGTCACCGGTGAGCTGATCGACCAGGACGTCACCGCGCTGGACCTCGCCGCCGCCCTGCATCCGACGCCCGCCGTCTGCGGGTCGCCGACCGCCGCGGCGCGCACGCTGGTGGGCGAACTCGAGCCGTTCGACCGCGCGTACTACGCGGGGGCCGTCGGATGGGTCGACGCGGCCGGAGACGGCGAATGGGCCGTCGGGATCCGGTGCGCGGAGATCGCCGACACCTCGATGCGGCTGTACGCCGGCGGTGGCATCGTTCCCGCGTCCGACCCCCAGACGGAGCTGGACGAGACGTCGGCGAAGTTCCGCACCCTGCTCGCCGCGATGGGCCTGGAGATCTGACCACGCGGGGTCAGAGGGTCGCGAAGTCTTCGGTGACCGAGATTTCGTCGGAAGTGAGCAGCGCGACGGCGGCCCGGTAGCCCTCGGCCGCCTTCAGGTCCACGAGACGCGTCCGCGCCGGGTCGAGGGCCGCGTCGCCCGAGGAGACCAGCCGCGCCGCCTCGTCGTGGCCGGAGAACGTGATGCTCTGCAGCGGGATTTTCAGTCCCTTCCCGGTAGCCTTCATGACGGCTTCCTTGCGGGTCCAGTACGTGAAGAACGCCGTGGTCCGCTGCTCGGCGAGCAGACCGGACACCGCCGCCTGCTCCACCGGGCTCAGCGCGTACTCGATGAGCGAATCGTCGGCCCGCCTCGTGGCGGTCTCGACGTCGAGACCGACCGGCGTGCCCGCGGTGGCCGCGACGCCGATGAGGTCGCCGGAATGCGAGATCGACAGCATCAGCGGCGCGCCGGGCACCCGGGGGCGGCCGTGCGGTTTCCCGCAGTCGTCGCAGGTCGCGTCGAAGCTCACGTCCTCGACGGCCAGGCCGAGCCGCTCGGCGGTGACGGTCTTGGCCAGCACCCGGCCGGTCAGGAACCGGCGTTTGTCGATGTCCTGGCGGTAGGCGTCGTACCGGCCTTGCTCAAGCTCGTCGAGCAGGGCGAGGAACCGGGGTTCGGCGGGCAGGGGCGGGGACCAGCGGACCGCACATTCGATCACACCTCCTTCTTACCCGATTCCGCATCGGCTTCACTCGAATGTTCGTCGAGCAGTGTCGTTTCGTCGAACGGTGACTCGCCGTTCAGGGTCCGGTCGAGCTGCTCGCGGTCGATCTCCTTGGTCCAGGTGCCGATGAGCACGGTCGCGACGGCGTTGCCCGCGAAGTTCGTCAGCGCGCGGGCCTCGGACATGAACCGGTCGATGCCGACGATGAACCCGACGCCGTCCACCAGCTCCGGCCGGTGCGAGGACAGCCCGCCCGCCAGCGTCGCGAGCCCGGCGCCGGTGACCCCGGCCGCGCCCTTCGACGCGATGATCATGAACACCAGCAGGGAGATCTGCTCGCCGATCGTCAGCGGTTTGTCGAGCGCGTCGGCGATGAAGATGGACGCCATCGTCAGGTAGATCGCGGTGCCGTCGAGGTTGAACGAGTACCCGGTCGGCACGGTGATCCCGACGACCGGTTTGGAGACGCCGGCGTGCTCCATCTTCGCGATCAGCCGCGGCAGCGCCGATTCCGACGACGACGTCGAGAGGATCAGCAGGAACTCGCGGCCGAGGTACTTCAGCAGCTTGAAGATGTTGACCCTGGCCAGCAGGCCGATGATCAGCCCGAGCACCACGAACACGAACAGCGCGCAGGTGATGTAGAAGCCGAGCATGATCACCGCGAGGCTTTGCAGCGCCTTCCAGCCGGTCTCGCCGACGACGGCGGCGATCGCGCCGAACGCGCCGACCGGGGCCGCCCACATGATCATCGCCAGGATCCGGAACACGAGCCGCTGGATGTGCTCGATCCCGCGGCGGATCGGCTCGCCCTTCGTGCCCAGTTTCTGCAGCGCGAACCCGGCGAGCAGCGCGACCAGCAGCGTCTGCAGCACCTCGCCCTCGGTGAACGCCGAGACCAGGGTCTTCGGGATGATGCCGAGCAGGAACTCGACGGTGCCCTCGCTCTTGGCGATCTGGCCCTGGCCCTTCTGGGCGATCTCCGGGGTGAGGTGCAGGCCGCTGCCGGGCTGCAGGATGTTGCCGACGACCAGGCCGATGACCAGCGCGACCGTCGACATCACCAGGAAGTAGCCGATCGCGAGCCCGCCGACGCGGCCGACCTTCGCTGCCTTCGCCACCGAGCCGACGCCGAGCACGATCGTGCAGAAGATGATCGGCGAGATCATCATCTTGATCAGGTTCACGAAACCGGTGCCGAGCGGCTTCAGTTCCTTGCCGAGGGCGGGGAACAGGATGCCGACGGCGATGCCGAGCGCCACCGCCACGATGACGGCGATGTAGAGGTAATGGGTCCGGTCCCGCTTCGTCGCGGGTTCCTTCGTACTCATGGGTGCCCTTCGACGAGACGAGAACAGGTTGCGAAAACTTATGACAGGTTCTCGGTGTTCGACAACCGAAGCGGTACCCTTGGCCTAAGCAAGCGCTTAGTAATGTCGAGGAGGAGCGGGCCGACCATGGATTTCTCTCTCAGCGTCGAGGAACGCGAAGTGCGCGACTGGGTCCGCACGTTCGTCCAGCGTGAGCTCATGCCGCGTGAGCAGGAGGTGCTCCGCCGCGAACGCGCCGGTGAGCCCGGCCTCACCTCCGACGAACTGCGCGAGCTGCAGCTGAAGGCCAAGGAGTCCGGGTTCTGGGGCGTGCAGACGCCCGAGGAGTACGGCGGCATGGGCCTGTCCGCGGTGATGACCGCGCTGCTGGAGGCCGAACTCGGCCGCACCTTCGTGCCGTTCCGCTTCGGCGGCAACGCGGACAACATCCTCTACTACGCCAACGACGAGCAGAAGGAGCGCTACCTGCTCCCGACGATCTCGGGCGAACGCAAGTCCTGCTTCGCGATCACCGAACCCGGCGCGGGCTCGGACGCCAAGGCCATCCGGACGTCGGCCCGCAAGGACGGCACCGATTGGGTGATCAACGGCGAGAAGACCTTCATCACCGGCGGTAACGAGGCCGACTTCGTGATGGTCTTCGCGATCACCGACCCGGAGAAGGGCGCGAACGGCGGCGTCACCTGCTTCCTGGTCGACCGCGACGCGGGCTGGAAGTCCGAGTACATCGACACCATGGGTGAATGGGGTCCGGCGTCGCTGGTCTTCGAGGACGTCCGCGTGCCCGAGACGCAGATCCTCGGCGAACTCGGCCACGGTTTCGACCTGGCCATGCAGTGGATCGGCGCCGGCCGCTACCTGCTGCCCGCCCGCGCGATCGGCTCGTGCGAGCGGCTGATCTCGATGGCCATCGAGCACGCCAACACCCGGGAGACGTTCGGGCAGAAGATCGCCGAGCGCCAGGCCATCCAGTGGATGATCGCGGACTCCGGCACCGAGCTGGAGGCGCTGCGCTGGCTGGTGCTGCACGCCGCCTGGCAGGTCGACCAGAAGCTGGACTCGCGGCACGCGCAGTCGATGGCGAAGCTCTACGGCGGGGTGAAGGCGAACGAGATCGTCGACCGCGTCCTGCAGATCCACGGCGGAATGGGCTACACGCGGGAACTGCCGGTCGAGCGGTGGTATCGCGAACTGCGGCTGCTGCGGATCTACGAGGGCACCGACGAGATCCAGCGCCGGACCATCGCCCGCAACCTGCTGAAGGGGCACGTCAAGGTCGGCGGCACCTTGGGCTGATCATCACCCGTGTTATGAACGGGACTTTCATTGCAAATTTTGCAATGAAAGTCCCGTTCATAACATCGGCCTCTACTCCTCGTCGTCGTCCTTCTGGCTCCGCATCGCGATCGGGACCCCGGCCAGGTCCTCCTCATTGCAGAGAAGTTTCACGTCGTAATACGGCGAACCCTTGCGGTCGTCATAGTCGAGATGGACGGCCAGCACGTCGACCGGTTCCCCGAGCCACTCCTGAGCCTGACGTAGCCATGTCGCGCACCGTTCGAGCGCCGTGGGCAGGTCGTCGTCGCGGAAGCCCACCGGGCGGTAGGGAACGTCCTGCACCTGATCACGGGGGTTCGAAGGCACCGGCAACGCCGGCGAGAGACCCGAGTCGTCCAGTTCGAGTTGGATCGTTTGCTCAGTCACCCTTCGAGCGTCCCCCAGACAAGCCGTCTGAGCAAGGCGTACGGACCTAAAGTCGCCGCTAAACGGGCACTCGCCACACTCCTGAGACCACTTCACGGCAGTTTTGCAGGTGAGCGGACCCCAGCGGGCGGGTGCAGCCGAGCGCCCGCAACGCCAGTTCCGCGTAGTGCGAGGCCAGTTGGTCGAGGCCGAGCGGCCCGCGCGGCGAGTACCAGCGCGCGACCCCGCTGCACATCTCCACCAGCGCGAGCCGGGTCACCGAAGGCTGGTCGGTGTGGAAGACGCCCGCCGCGACACCGTCCTCGATGGCGTCCGCCCACAGCCGTTCGTAGGCATCGCGCAGCGCCACCACCCCGTCCCTGGCCGCGGGGGTGAGCGCGTGGACCTCGTTGTCCACCACGCGGGTGTCCTCCGGCTGGATGGCGTGCGCGAGGACGTGCAGCGCCACCAGGGAACCGAGCCGCGACACGGGATCGGCCAGCCCGGCGGTGGCCTGCTCGGCCGCGTCGAGCAGCCGCCGCAGCGACTCGTTCATGATGGCCACCAGCAGGTCCTCTTTGGTCCCCATGTAGTGGTACAGGCTGGCGGACGACAGCTCCGCCTCCTGGGCGAGGTCCCGGATGCCGGTGCCGTGGAAACCCTTGGTGGCGAACAGTTTCACCGCCGCCTGCCGGACTCTCTCCCGGGTGTTCACAGCCATGACCCGGTGGTCCTGTCCCATGACCCGGCTCGCGGGTCCGCGATCTTCTTCAGCTCGCCCTTGGCGACGCGTTCCGACGGTGTCATCGGCAGCTCCTCACGCAACGCCCAGAACCGGGGAACCTTGAAGTAGGCCAGTTTCGTCAGGCAGAACTCCGCCAGCTCGGCCGGTTCGCACCGGTGGCCCTCGTTCTCGTCGAGGACGACGTACGCCTTGACCTCCTCGCCGCGGAGGTCGTCCGGCACCGCGACGACGGCGGCGAGCTTGACCGCCGGATGCAGCTGCAGGGCCCGCTCGACCTCGTCGGCGGAGATGTTCTCGCCGCTGCGGCGGATCATGTCCTTGGTGCGCCCCACGTAGTACACGCGGCCTTCGTCGTCCATTGTGGCCAGGTCACCGGTGTGGAACCAGCCGCCGGAGAACGCGCGCGCGGTCGCTTCGGCGTCGTCGTGGTAGCCGTGCATCAGCCCGACCCCGCGGATCAGCAGCTCACCGGTTTCGCCGCGTGGCAGCGGTTTCCCGGCCGCGTCGGCGATCATCACCTCACGGGTGGGCGCCGGCCTGCCGAGACAGCCGGTGCCGACCGTCTCCTCGTGATCCGCCGGGTGCATCCGGATGTCACCGCCGGTCTCGGTCATCCCGAAGGCCTCGAACCACGGCGCGCCCCAGCGTGCTTCGAGGGCGGCGTGCAGGTCGCGCGGGATGGCCGACGCGCAGATCGCGCGGACCTGGTGCGCCTTGTCCAGCTCGCTTTCCGGCTGGCGCAGCAGGAGGGTGGGCATCAGGCCGAGGCAGTAGAACCAGGTGACACCGTGTTCGCGGACCTTCTCCCAGAACGTGGACGGGTGGAAGCGGTCGAGTACGACCAGGGTCGCGCCGCCCGCGAGCCCCAGCGCGACGTTCCACTGTGGATCGATGTAGTGGAACGGTTGCGCGGTCAGGACGACGTCGTCCGCGCCGACCGACGGGAAGTCCGTGGCCAGGCTGATCGCCAGTGTCGTCCAGTACCGGTTCGGCAGTACGCAGCCCTTGGGCGCGCCCGTGGTGCCCGAGGTGTACTGGATGTTGACCGGACGTTCGCCTTCGCTGGAGAAGACCGGGGTGTCGCCGGAACCGGCGAGTTCGGCGGGCGTGAGCACACGTTCCAGCGAGGTCTCCGGCGCGATCTTGGTCAGCAGCTCCAGGAACTCCTCGGCGGCGACGGCGAACCTGGCGCCGGAGTGTCGCAGCACATGGGCGCCGTCGAACTCGCGGTACCCGGTGTTGACCGGGACGAGCACCCCGCCGATCTTGGCCAAGGCCAGCCACAGCAACGGGAATTCGGGCTGGTTGCGCAGCATCACCGCGACCCGGTCACCCGGTTCCACGCCGAGGTCGAGCAGCGCGCGGGCGAACTCCGTGCTGCGCGCGTCGACGTCGGCGAAGGTGAAACGCTCCCCGGTGGAGTCGAAGATCCACGCCGTCTTGTCCGGCCAGAGCGCGGCGGCCCTCGTGGTCAGTCCCGCGAGGGTCTCGATCCCGGCGAGTGAGGTCATGTCCGGCTCCGGAAGGCTTCGGCCGAGGCCGCGACCTCGGCGGAGTGCTCGGTGATCAGCGCGTGGCTGACTTCGAGTTCGAGGGCGGCGTCGAGGGAGCTGTCGATGCCGGAATCGAGGGCGCGTTTGGCCATCGTGGCCGCGGCGGCCGGATGCGCGGCGATCCTGGCCGCCCAGTCGAGTGCGGTGTCCATCAGGTCGTCGGCCGCCACGGCGGCGTTGACCAGGCCGAGTTCGTGCGCCCGGGTGCCGCTCACCCGTTCGCCCAGCAGCAGGAGTTCCTTGGCCTTCAGCGGCCCGACCAGCAACGGCAGCAGCCGCGACGCGGCACCCGTGACACTCAGGCCCAGCGAGACCTCGGGGAAGGCGAACACCGCGTCTTCGGCGGCGAGGATCAGGTCGCAGCCCATCGCGAACTCGGCGCCCGCGCCGATCGCGTAGCCGTGGACCGCGGCGATGACGGGCTGACGGAGCCCGCGAAGGCGGCGTGTCACGTCCTGTAGCCGGTCGAGTCGCGGGCGTGAATCACCCTCGGGGGTGGGCTCCTTGAGATCGTGGCCGGCGCAGAACGCTCGCCCGCGACCGGCCAGCACGACGGCGCGCGCGTCGGAGCGGGCGGCCGCGTCGAGGGCCTCCAGCAGGTCGTCGACCAGTTCGGCGACCACCGCGTTGAGTCGTTCGGGGCGATTCAGCCAGATCAGCGCTATGCCGTCGTCGAGTGCGTAGTCCACGGTGCTCATGTCACCGAGCCTAGACGAGACGATCGATCGATCGATAGGGTCGAAACCATGCGGGTCGACACGGTCTACGAGAACGCGCGATTCCTCACCGGGACGGAGGAATCCGCGGCGCTTGCCACCCTGAACGGGCGCATCGTCGCCCTCGGCGAGGACGCGGCCGCGCTTTCCGCGAAGCGGCGGGTGGACCTCGGCGGCTCCGTGGTGGTGCCCGGTTTCCACGACGCGCACAACCACATGGCCTGGTTCGGCATGTCCCTCGACGACGTCCCGCTTTCGGATTGCCGCAGCGTGGACGAGGTGTACGAGGCCGTCGCGCGGCGGGCGGCCGGGCTGCCGCCGGGCTCGTGGATCATCGGCAGCGGCTACGACCAGAACAAACTCGAAGGCGGGCATCCGACGAGGTACGGCCTCGATCGCGCCGCCCCGGGCCTCTTGGTGCGGCTGAAGCACACGTCCGGGCATATGACCGTGGTCAACTCGGCGGTGCTGGAGCGGCTGGACCTGGGAAACGTGCCCGTGGGCGGCGACGTCGTCCGCGACGAGGACGGTTCACCGACCGGGCTGCTGCGGGAACAGGCCCAGCTCATGCTGCGGCCGCTGACCTACCCGACGCCGGTCGAGCGGGTCGTCCGCGGGCTGGACAGGGCGAGTGAGCGCTACCTGGCCGAGGGGATCACGAGTGTCCAGGAGGCCGGGATCGGCGGGGGCCTCGTGGGGGAGACCCCGGCCGAACTCGCCGCGTACCAGCTGGCGCGCGATCGGGGCGTCCTGCGGGTGCGGAGCACGGTGATGGTCGCGGCGAGTGTGCTGCATGAGCTGGACGCCGGCGCGGGCTTCGGGCTGGACCTGGGGATGCGCACCGGGTTCGGCGACGAATGGCTGCGGATCGGCGCGATGAAGCTGTTCGCCGACGGTTCGCTGATCGGCCGGACCTGCGCGATGCACGAGCCGTTCGCCGGGGAACCGGACAACGTCGGCTACTTCCAGGTGCCCGAGGACGAGATCGCGCGGACGATCGCCGCCGCGCACCGGGCAGGCTGGCAGATCGCGACGCACGCCATCGGCGACCGCGCGATCACGGTCGTGCTCGACGCCTACGAAGCCGCGCTGAAGACACACCCGCGGCCCGATCACCGGCACCGCATCGAGCACTGCGCGGTGCTGCGGCCCGAGGAGCTGAAGCGGCTGGCTTCGCTGGGGCTGATCGCTTCACCGCAGGGCCGGTTCGTCAACGAGATCGGCGACGGGATGCGGGCCGCGCTCGGCCCCGGACGCGAGCCGTGGTGCTACCGGCTCAAGAGCCTGCTCGACGCGGGATGCGTGCTCCCCGCCAGCTCGGACCGCCCGGTCGTCGAGGGCGCGCCGCTGCTCGCGCTGGCCGACATGGTGCGCCGGAAGACCGCGTCCGGGGTCGTGCTGGGTCCCGATGAGCGGCTCACCCCCGCCGAAGCTTTGCGCGCGTACACCTACGGATCCGCGTACGCCGCTTTCGCCGAGAAGGACCTGGGCACGCTGGAGCCCGGCAAGTTCGCGGACTTCGCGGTCCTCTCGGCCGATCCGACCGACGAGTCCACTTTGGATTCGATCCACGTCGTCGCCACCGCCGTCGGCGGCGACATCGTCTACGAACGGAGCTGAAACGGGATGCCGGTACGGGACGCGGTCGCCGACGACATCGAGGAGATCTGCGCGCTCATCGAGGAGCACGCCGTCTACGAGGACAAACACGATCTGAAACTCGACCGCCAGGAGATGGCCGGGTTCCTCTTCGGGCCCGATCCGAAGGCATGGGTGCTGCTCGCCACCCCGCCGGACGAGCCGGACACGGTCGCGGGCTTCGCCTTCTGCAGCTGGAACTTCTCGACCTGGGAGGCCAGGCCGGGGATCTGGCTCGACGACCTCTTCGTCCGCCCGGAGCATCGCCGCTTCGGTCTCGGGCGGGAGCTGCTGAACGAGCTGAGCGCGCGCACGCCGGGCCGCGTCGAATGGGACATGCAGGAGGGCAACGAGAAGGGCGAGGCGTTCTACGCCCAGCTCGGCGCCGAGCCCGTCCCCGGCTGGATCCGGTACCGCTGGCGGCCGCACGCGGGGTGAGCCGCTGAGGAGCGGCAAGCCGTAAACTCCAGGGTATGGGTGAAGGGGCAAGCCGCAGGTCGTCGTCCGTCGAGGACTACGTCCGGGTGATCTACGGGCTGGTGGAACGCGGTGAGGCCGTCACCAACACGTCGCTGGCCGGGCGGCTGGAGGTCAGCCCGTCGTCGGCCTCCGGAATGGTCACCAAACTGTCCCAGCTGGGGCTGGTCGCGCACGTCCCGTACCGCGGGATCGAGCTCACCACCGAGGGCAGGCAGCTCGCCCGCTCGGTGCTCCGCCGCCACCGGCTGATCGAGACCTACCTGGTGTCCGAGCTCGGCTACACCTGGGACGAGGTGCACGCCGAGGCCGACGCGCTCGAGCACGCGGTGTCGGACAGGCTCGTCGAGCGGATCGCGGCGAAGCTCGGCAACCCGGTGCGCGACCCGCACGGCGACCCCATCCCCGCCCCCGACGGCAGCGTCGAGGAGCTGCCGATGCGCATCCTCGACGACCTCCCGCCCGGCGCGGTCGGCGAGATCGTCCGCGTCTGGGACACCGATCCGGAACTCCTGCGCTACCTCACCGAGCACGCCATCGGCCTCGGCGAGCGCATCGAGGTCGTCGAGCGCCAGCCGTTCGGCGGTCCGATGGTGGTCAAGGTCGGTTCGCCGCCCGACGCGGCGACGCACGCCATCGGCAAGGAGATCGCGCAGGCGTTGTCGGTCGAGCTTCGCTGAACCGTGTCACGTGTCCACTGTGGACACATTTCGGACGGCTCGCGCGGTGGGAATTTTCCCTACGTCCCTGCATAATTCGGTCCCGGTATGTCACCCGCATGCCGGGCGGATAGGTGATCCAAGACCCTTCCGATCATGTGATCGCGCGCCTAGGCTGCGCTATTCCGGGTGGCTAGCGAGCTTACGAAGGCGATGACGATGACCGGTCAGCGGACACACACCATCGACCGGGGGGTGGCGGAAGGACGTGAACTCAGACGGCTGCTGGAGAGCGGGCCGTTCGCGGACGCCCTCAGGGCGGCGATCAGGGCGAGGGGTCTCGGTCTCGACCGGATCCGGTACCGGCTGCGCGGGCGGGGGTGCTCGATCAGCCTCGCGACACTGAGCCATTGGCAGTCCGGGCGCTGCCGTCCCGAACGGCCTGAGTCGTTGCTGGTGCTCAAGAATCTCGAGGAGATCCTCGGGGTACCCCCGGAGTCCCTGTCGCGGCTGCTGGGACCGCCGCGCGGGCGGGCCGCCCGGTGTACGGTGCCCGGCGAAGGCCTGGTGATGCAGCGGGGCCGCGAGACCGGAACGTGAAGGAGATGCGGTGCGGGCGGTCGTCTTCGAGGAGTTCGGGGTGCTGCCCGAGGTACGCGAGGTGCCGGATCCGTCCGTGACCCCGGGCGGGGTGGTGATCGCGGTCGACGCGACCGGGGTGTGCCGCAGCGACTGGCACTCCTGGCAGGGGCACGACGCGTCGGTGAAGCTGCCGCACGTCGCCGGGCACGAACTCGCCGGCCGGATCGCGTCGCTCGGCGAAGGCGTCCGCGGCTGGTCGGTGGGGGACCGGGTGACCGTGCCGTTCGTCTGCGCCTGTGGCACCTGCGCCCAGTGCGCGGCCGGTGACCAGCAGATCTGCGACCGCGAATTCCAGCCGGGCGCGACCCACTGGGGCTCGTTCGCGGAGTACGTCGCCATCGAGAACGCCGAGGTCAACCTCGTGGCGCTGCCGGACTCGATGTCGGCGGCCGAGGCGGCCGCGCTGGGCTGCCGGTTCGGGACGGCGTTCCGCGCGGTGCTGCGCCAAGGCGGGGTCCGGCCTGGCCAGTGGGTCGCGGTCTACGGCTGTGGCGGGGTGGGCGTTTCGGCGATCCTGCTGGCCGTCGCGGCGGGTGCGTCGGTCGTCGCCGTCGATCCGTCTCCCCAGGCCAGGGCGTTGGCCTCGCGGATTGGCGCGGCCGTGACCGTGGACGCGTCGGCGTTCGAGGGCCACGAAGCCGTCGCCGCGCGTGTCCGGGAGCTGACCGGCGGCGGTGCGCACGTCTCGCTCGACTGCCTCGGCTCGCCGACGACGTGCGCTGCCTCGATCGGCAGCCTGCGGAAGCGGGGACGGCATGTCCAGGCCGGGCTGATGCCGCCGGCGCAGGGCATCGCGCCGATCCCGATGCACCGGGTGATCGGCGGGGAACTGGAGATCGTCGGCATCCACGGGCTGCAGGCACACGAGTACCCCGAGATGCTGCGGGTGGTGGAGACCGCCGGGATCGATCTCGCCGGGATGATCGGCAAGCGGGTCGGCCTCGACGACGTCCCGGCGGTGCTGGCGCGGATGAACGATCCGGTACCGGCCCAAGCCGGGGTGACCGTCGTGGAGATCGGTGATTCCCTGTGATCGGGTGTACGCGGAATCGTCCCTCGCTGATCAAGCGGGTACTGACGTGGTTTTCGGCGGCCGATGTCATGGTGCGGGGCCACCGGATCATCGGCGCGCGTCCTGGCAGACTCGACGTGTGGACGCGCTGATCCCCCGACCCAGGGCCGAAGTCGCTCCCGGTGCCGTGCATATCCCCGACTGGCTCGATTTCGACGAGCAACGGCGTCTGGTCGAAGCCTGCCGCGGCTGGCGTGGCTACCGGCGGACGCGGCTGCCGAACGGCGGCGTGATGTCCGTGCGGACGGTCTGCCTAGGCTGGCACTGGCACCCGTACCGGTACTCGAAGATGACCGACGACGGCTCCCCGGTGCTCCCGTTCCCCGGCTGGCTGGGCGATCTCGGGCGGCGGGCCGTTCACGACGCCTACGGGTCCACCTCGTACGAGCCGGACATCGCGCTGGTGAACTTCTACGACTCCGCCGCGAAGATGGGACTGCATCAGGACAAGGACGAGGCGTCGCTGGAGCCCGTCGTCTCGCTGAGCCTGGGGGACGCGTGCGTCTTCCGGTTCGGGAACACGTCCGATCGCGGGCGGCCCTACACCGACGTCGATCTGCGGTCGGGTGACCTGTTCGTGTTCGGCGGGGAGTCGCGGCTGGCCTACCACGGGGTGCCGCGGGTGCTGCCCGGGACCGCCGACCCGGCGCTGGGGCTGACAGGGCGGCTGAACCTCACTTTGCGGGTCTCCGGACTTATTGAGGGGTAAGGCCAACAAGTCGTGTCTCGGGCAGGCCCGGACTGGCTGCCGGAGCCGGGGCGTGACCCGGGGTGTCCACAAAGGACATTTTCGACCCTAGATGTCTGACTTGAGCGGTTTGCACGGTCTCGCGAGGTGGTCGTGAGTGGCAAATAGCGTTCTAACCCTCATTGCCACTCACGACCCCCCTTCGAGACCGTACATATAGAAATAAATCGGACATCGATTCGCTGGAAACTGTCCCTTATGGACAGTCGCGGGGAGGTGCCCTTGCCTCCTCGGGAAGCCTTTGCCTGTCGCCAGGTGATGAAGGCCTCCTTCGCTACTGTGAGGGTAGGTAAGGCCTGAAGCGCACCCGTTGGCCTGGTCGTACTTGGGCGGCCAGGTCCAAGTCCGCCTCGTCGACCACGGCGAGCACGGGATAGCCCCCGGTCACCGGATGGTCGGCCAGGAACAGGATCGGCTGCCCCGAAGGCGGGATCTGCAACGCGCCCGGCACCGCGGCCTCGGGAGGCAATTCGCCCTCACGCGCCCGCGCCAGCTCGGGACCTTCGAGCCGTACGCCGACCCGGTCGACGTCAGCCGTGGCGGTGAACGGCGAAGAGACCAAAGTGGACAGTGCGCCGGGGACGAACCACGAGACCCGTGGCCCCGGAGTCACCCGCAGGACCGGCTCGTCCGGGACCGCGGCACGGGGAGCGAGGTCGACCCCGGGATGGTCGAGCACCCGGTGGCCCACCGGCAGGGTCATCCCCGCCGAAAGGGCGGGCGGGCCGAGTTTGCCGAGGGTGTCGGTCGCGCGGGCGCCCAGCACCGCGGGGACGGCTATGCCGCCGCGCACGGCGACGTAGCACCGCAAACCCCGGGCGGCCATGCCGAGCACGAGTTCGTCGCCGGGGCCGACCGAAATCGGCGAGCAAGGACCGGCGGCCCGGCCGCCCGCCGTGATCGAACAGGGCGCACCGGTGACGGCGACCGTCGCGGGCGCCGAAAACCTCAGTACGAGACCGCCCAGCACCAGTTCCAGCGCCGCGTGCCCCTCGGGGTTCCCGACCAGCCGGTTGGCCAGCCGCAGCGAACCGCGGTCGGCGGCGCCGGACCGGCCGACGCCGATCGCGGCCAGCCCCGGTCGTCCGAGATCCTGCACGGTGGCGAAAACCCCGGGGCGGACGACTTCGATCTTCGCCGTCATGAAGTGAACCGGATCCGGGTACCCGGCGCGAGCAGGTTCGGCGGCTCCCGTTCGACGTCCCACACCGGCAGCGTCGTGCGCCCGATCAGCCGCCAGCCGCCGGGCGACGAGTGCGGGTACACCGCCGTGTACTCGCCCGCGATCGCGACCGAACCGGCGGGCACCCGGGTACGCGGGCTCGCCCGGCGCGGCAGGTGCAGTGCCGGGTCGAGTCCGGTCAGGTAGGCGAAACCCGGTGCGAAGCCGCAGAAGGCCGAAACGTAGACGCCGTCTTCGTGCCGCCGGACGACCGCTTCGGCCGACATGCCCGCGGCGGCCGCGACTTCGGCCAGGTCCGGGCCGTCGTAGCGCACCGGAACGACGATCTCGGCGGCTTCGCGGGGCGAAACGTCCACAGTGGACCGGTCGAGGATCGCGCCCGCGAGTCTGTCGTGGTGCGTCCGGCCCGGATCGAACCGGACCAGGAGGGTCCGCGCGGCCGGGACGAGTTCGACGACGCCGTCCAGCGGATCCTGCTCCAGTGACGCGTGCAGCCCGAGTACCTCCGACGGATCGTCGAAGTCGACCATGGCGGCACGCGCCCCATAGGGCAGTACTCGCATCACGCGGTCTCCAGGAACGATCCGATGTGGACACCCGACGCGCCGAGCCCCGCGCGGATCCGGCGCGCCAGCTCGACGGCGCCCGGGGTGTCGCCGTGCACGCACAGCGAATGCGGTTCGAGTGTCAGTTCGGTCCCGTCGTCCGCGACGACCTTGCCGGTGGTCGCCATCGCGACCGCGCGGTCGGCCACCTCGTCGGCGTCGTGGAGGACCGCGCCCGGCAGTTTCCTCGACACCAGAAGACCTTCCGCGGTGTAGGCGCGGTCCGCGAAGGCCTCGGCGTACGCGGGGAACCCGGTCTTTTCCGCCTGCTTGGCCATTTCCGAGTTCGGCGGGCACAGCAGCGCGAGGGCGGGATAGAAACGCCGGATGCCTTCGACCACCGCGGCCGCCTGTTCCGGATCCACGGAAGCGGTGTTGTACAAGGCCCCGTGCGGTTTCACGTACCGCACCCGCGTCCCGGCCGCCCGCGCGAACGCGTCGAGCGCGCCGATCTGGTAGAGCACGTCGTCGGCCAGGTCGGCGGGGGCGACGTCCATCGCCCGCCGCCCGAATCCGGCCAGGTCCCGGTAGGCGACGTGGGCGCCGATGACGACGCCGCGTGCCGCCGCGCGTTCGCAGACGCGCCGCATCACCGACGGGTCGCCGGCGTGGAAGCCGCACGCGACGTTCGCGCTGGTGACGATGTCGAGCATGGCGTCGTCGTCGCCCATCTTCCAGGCGCCGAAACCCTCGCCCAGGTCACTGTTGAGATCCATCAGGCCACCCTGAACTCACTGTCGAGTTTGTCGGTCACGAACATGTAGCCCGGCGCGTGCGTGATCGCGAACGGCGGCCGTGAGGCCATCAGCGCCGCCTGCGGGGTCACGCCGCACGCCCAGAACACCGGTACGTCACCGGGTTCGGCGTCGACCGGATCCCCGAAATCGGGGCGGGCGAGATCGGCGATGCCGAGTGCGGAGGGGTCGCCGATGTGCACGGGCGCGCCGTGCACGGCAGGCATCCCGCGGGTGATCCGCACGGCGTCGTCGACGCGGTCTTCGGGGATCTGCCGCATGGAGACCACCATCGGCCCGTGCAGCCGTCCCGCCGGGACGCATTCGCGGTTCGTCACGTACATCGCCACGTTGCGGCCCTGGTCGACGTGCCGCAGCGGGATCCCCTCGGCGGCCAGCGCCGATTCGAACGTGAAGCTGCAGCCGATCGAGAACGCGACCATGTCGCTGCGCCACAGTCCGCTCGCGTCCGAGATCTCCCCGGACAACGCGCCGTTCTGCCAGACGCGGTAGCGCGGCAGGTCGGTGCGCAGATCCGCGCCGGGCGCCAGCCGGGTCGACGGGTCGCCCGGATCGCTGACGTCGAGCACCGGGCAGGGCTGCGGATTGCGCTGGCAGAACAGCAGGACGTCGTAAGCCCAGTCCTCGGGGACGGCGATCAGGTTGGTCTGGGTGAAGCCGTTCGCCCAGCCGGTGGTCGGGCGGGCCGTCCCGGCGCGGAACAGGGCGCGTGCCTCGCGCGGGGTCATCGTCGCCGGTTCGTCGAAGGTGGTCATCGCGGTGCCTCCTCGTCCGATTGTGGTCACAGAAGTTCGCGGCCGCGAGTCTCGGGCAGGCCGAGCAGGGCCAGTACGGCGATGCCGTAGCCGACCGCGCCGAACACCATCGCGCCGCCCGCGCCGAGGAAACCGACCACGGCGGGGAAGGTCGCGCCGATGGCCCGGCCGAGGTTGTAGGTGAAGCCCTGCCCGGTCCCGCGCAGCGCCGACGGGTACAGCTCGGCGAGGAACGCGCCGAACCCGCTGAAGATCGCGGACATCGAGAACCCGAGCGGGAAGCCGAGGAACAGCACGAGCGTGTTCGCGCCGGCCGGGATCTGCGTGTAGGCGATGATGAGGCCCGCCGACAACACGGAGAACAGCAGGAAGGTTTTCTTGCGGCCCAAGAGATCCGTGAGATAACCGCCGGTGACGTAGCCGATGAACGCGCCGGAGATCAGGAACGCCAGATAGCCGCCGGTCCCGATGACGGTGAGGCCGCGGGTGGTCTTGAGGTAGCTCGGCAGCCACGTCGCGAGCGTGTAGTAACCGCCCTGGACGCCGGTGGCGAGCAGCGCCGCGAAGAACGTCGTGCGCAGCAGGTCCGGCTTGAAGATGCCCGCCAGCGAACCGCGTTCCTTCTTCGTGGCGCGGGCCGCTTCCGCGACGGGCGCGTCCTGGACGTTGCGGCGGACCCACAGCACCAGCAGCGCGGGGATGACGCCGGTCCAGAACATGACGCGCCAGGCGATGTCCGGGCTGAACAGGCTGAAGACGACGGTGTAGACGACGACCGACAGTGCCCATCCGACCGCCCAGGCGCTCTGCACGAAGGCGACCGTCCGGCCGCGATACTTCGCTTGCGAGTACTCGGCCACGAGCGCGGCGCCGGCGGCCCACTCACCGCCGAAACCGAGCCCCTGCAGGGCGCGGAAGATCAGGAGCGTCTCGAAGTTCGGCGCGAACCCGCAGAGCACGGTGAAGACCGTGTACATCGCGATGGTGATCTGAAGGGTGCGGACGCGGCCGATGCGGTCGGCGAGGACACCCGCGCCGATGCCGCCGATCGCCGACACCACCAGCGTCGTCGTGCCGAGCAGGCCGGCTTCGCCGCCGGAGAGGCCGTAGTAGGCGGTGATCGCGGCCAGGCCCAGCGGCAGCGTCTGGTAGTCGAACGAGTCGAGCCCGTAGCCGCCGAACGCGCCGACGAAGGCCCGGCGGCCTCGCGAACCGAGCGTGCGGAACCAGGCGAAGGGGCGTGTGTCTTCGGTAGTGGCTGTCGCGTCCATCGGCACCTCCAGAGGTGAAGCCCATCGTGGCACGGGTCACATGGAGAGCAACTGTAGGTATTGTTCAACAATTCCACAAGAGGATCCTTGGCTGGACCTCTTGTCGGTAGGTAGGATCGGTCACGTGACGATCGCGGAGGGTGGTCCTGCATCGGTGCAAGGACTCGAAGCGGATCGCGGCATGATCAGCCGCACCAGCACCGCCGAACGGGTCGCGGGCGTCCTGCGCACGCGGATCGCGGAAGGGTTCTTCCTGCCGGGGGTGCGGCTTTCGGAGCACGACATCGGCTCGGCGCTCGGCGTCTCGCGGAACACGCTGCGTGAGGCGTTCCGGCTGCTGACGCACGAGCGGCTGCTGACCCACGAGCTCAATCGCGGTGTCTTCGTGCGGGTGCTGTCCGTCGAGGACGTCGTCGACCTCTACAAGGTGCGCAAGGTCGTCGAGTGCTCGGCGGTCCGTGGGGTGACGGAGAAGCCGCCGACGTTCGCGAAGCTCGCGCGCACGGTCGAGGACGGCAGGCTCGCCGAGCGTAGTGAGCGCTGGCAGGATCTCGGCACGGCGAACATCCGGTTCCACGCGGTGATCGCGGAGCTCGGTGGCAGTGAACGGATCGACGAGCTGATGCGCGGCATCTTCGCCGAGCTGCGGCTGGTGTTCCACATGATGGCCGACCCGCGGCGCTTCCATGAGCCGTACCTCAAGCGCAACGCGGAGATCCTGGAACGTATCGAGGCGGGCGACGGCTCCGGTGCCGAGACGCTTCTCGCCCAGTACCTCGCCGACGCCGAAACCCAGCTCGTCGAGGCCTATGCCGAACGCGCCCAGCACCCCTGACCGCGTTTAGCCCGCTAACTGCGCCCGCCCGCGACGCCAACCGTCGCGTTTAGCCCGCTAAACGCGACGGGTTGGGGCTTCGCGGTTCGTGACGGTCGTCCGGGTGCCGGTGGCCGGGTAGGTCTCGTCCCGTATGTCATGAGGGGTCCCCATAGGACGAAAATTGTCCTATGGGGACCCCTCATGACACTCGCGCGCATCCGCCCGTGCCACTAGGGATCACCCCGGCACGAAGGCCGCGAACCTGACCCGCAGGACGCCGCCCATCGCGTTTAGCCCGCTAAACGCGACCGGGTCGGGGCCGGGGCCGGGGTGTCGCAGTTAGCGGGCTAAACGCGGTAGTTCGCGACGCCAACCATCGCGTTTAGTCGGCTAAATGCGCCGGAGTCAGGGGGTTGTCCACTTTTGGTTGGCGGTGCCGGAGCAGGTCCAGAGCTGGAGTCTCGTCCCGTTCGCGGAGCTGTTGCCGGTGGCGTCGAGACACTTGTTCGCCTGCGGGTTCACGATGTCCCTGGCGCCACTGATCGCCCACCGCTGCGCGCCGGAACCGTTGCAGTCCCAGAGTTGTACGGGCGCGCCGTCCGCGGTCGACCCGCCAGAGACGTCCATGCACTTGCCCAGCGCGCGGAGCGTGCCGTCGCCGCCGACGGTCCAGTTCTGCGCCGCGTTTCCGTTGCAGTCGGTGATCTGGATGGGCGTGCCGTTCGCGGTGTTCGCGCCCGCGACGTCGACGCATTTGCCGCCGATACCGGTGATCCGGCCGGTGTTGCCCGCCGTGCCGCTGGAGGTGACGTGCACGTAGTCGACGACGAGGCGCTGCGGGAAGACGGTGCTGGAGTTCGGGTCACCCGGCCAGTAACCACCGACCGCGAGGTTCAGGATCAGGTAGAAGGGATGGTCGAAGACCCAGCGATTGCCGTTGAGATCGGCCGGGGTGCGGGTCTGGTAAAGGTTCCCGTCCACGTACCACTTGATCTGGTTCGGCGCCCAGTCGACGGCGTAGGTGTGGAAGTCGTCGGAGAAGTTCGGGCCGTTGTAGGCCGCGCCGATACCGCCCGCCCCGGAGTACCCGGGGCCGTGAAGGGTGCCGTGCACCGTGTTCGGCTCGAAGCCGACGTTCTCCATGATGTCGATCTCGCCGCTGTTGGGCCAGCCGACGCTGCCGATGTCGGCGCCGAGCATCCAGAACGCGGGCCACATCCCTTGCCCGCGCGGCAGTTTCATCCGCGCTTCGAACCGGCCGTACGTCTGGGTGAACTGGCCCTGGGTGGCCAGCCGGGCCGAGGTGTACTCGCACCGGCCGTACCAGCAGTTGTAATTGCCGGGGTTCTCCTTCTTCGCGGTGATGACCAGGTTGCCCTGCCCGTCGAGCGCCGCGTTGTTCGTCCCGGACGTGTACCACTGCCGCTCGTGGTTGTTCACGTTGTCGCCGGTCTCGAAATGCCATTTCGAGCTGTCGATCCCGGCGCCGGCGGGACCGGTGAAGTCGTCGGTGAAGGTGGCCGCCAAGACCGCCGCCTCGGAGGCCGGGGCCTGGGCGGTGGCAGGGAGTGAGCCGAGCAGGACACCGGCGGCGAGGAGTGCCGCCGTCCGTTGGACGACGCGGCGCAAGCGGGGTGAGATGGACATCGTTGTCGCCTCTCTGACCGTTGGGGACCCCGCGCGGCAGGACGCGCGGGAGAACGGAAAGCGCGTGGCAGAACTACTTTGTTGTGCCTGACAACAAAGTATGCATGGTCTCTACCACTGCGACAAGACGTCGAGGCCGGTAATTTTCCACCTCGAATTAAGGCGGGGCTGAAGGGCGCTTTCCCCACATGCGATGCAGGGAAAGCGCCCTTCGCCGCGTGAGATGAGGGGAAAGCGTCCTTCAGGCGGCCGTGCCGCGCTTCGACCCGGCCGTCCGCGGGTCCGCGCCCTGCTCCAGCAGAGCGGCGACCGGGAGGGTGGCGGCTCCTATGGCGACGGCGTCCGGTCCGAGCCTGCCGAGTTCGATCTCGGTCTGGTCGAACACGTGCTTGAGCGCGTGCTCGCCCGCCGCGCGCCGGATCTCGGGCAGGTGGTCCTCGCCGAGCGCGAGTCCGGCCCAGCCGCCAAGCACGATCCGCTCCGGGTTGAACAGGTTGATCAGGTTGCCGATCCCCGCGCCGAGGTAACCCGCCGTCTCCTCCAGCACCTTGGCCGCGGCCTTGGACTTGCCCGCCGACTCCAGCAGGGCGGCGAACTGCGACTGCTCGTCCTCGCCCGTGACGGCTTTTCCACCCCGTGCCTTGCGATAACGCGCGAGGACGCCCTCCGCGCCGACGTAGGATTCCAGGCAGCCGCGCGATCCGCAGCGGCATTCCTGTCCGCCGTAGACGATCGTCGTATGGCCCCATTCGCCCGCGCTGCTGGTGGAACCGCGGTAGGTGGTGCCGTCGGTGACCACGGCCGCACCGACCCCGGATCCGATCAGGATGATCACCGCGTGCCGGGCGCCGCGGCCGGCGCCGAACCACATTTCCCCCTGGCCCTGGGTTTTCGCGCCGTTGTCGACGAACAACGGGAGGTCGATGCCCTGCGCGCGCAGCAGATCCGTCAGCGGGACCTCTTTCCAGCCGATGGTGGGCGCGTGCACGCGAAGTGCCTCGCCCTGTTCGACGGTGCCGGGAACGCCGATGCCGACGCCGAGCACGGTCGCCTCGTCGATCCCCGATTCCGCGATCACTTCCCGGAGCCCGGAAGCCACCTGGGTCACCGCCGAGGCCGCGTCGGGCCGCGGCGAGGCGAGGGGATGCTCGACGGTGGCGAGCCGGTTCATGGTCAGGTCGAACAGTTCGACCTTCACCCCGGTCTCGCCGATGTCGACGCCGGCGACGTGGCCGTACGCCGGGTCGACGCGGAGCAGGACGCGCGGCCTGCCGCCGTCGGACTCGACCAGCCCGGCTTCGACGATGAGGTGTTCCTCGCCGAGTTCGGCGGTCACGTTGCTGACGGTCGCCGCGCTCAAACCGGTCAGACCGCTCAATTCGTGGCGGCTGAGCGGACCGTCGAAGTAGAGTTTCGACAGCAGGAGGGAACGATTGTGCCGCCGCAGGTCACGGACGGTGGTGCGCTTGGCAGGCATGCGATACCCATCTGATGGCGGCGTAGGGATCCAGGATGCCCCACGACCTTAACCCCCGCCATGTATTAACTGGTGAAATAAGGCCCCGTCCGGCTAGGAAGAAGTCAGCGATCGCGCGATGATCGTCCGCTGGACTTCGGACGCGCCCTCGTAGATCCGTGGCGCCCGGACCTCGCGGTAGAGGTGTTCGAGCAGATGCCCTCGCCGCAGCGCCCGCGCGCCGTGGATCTGCACGGCCGAGTCGACGACGTACTGGGCGGTCTCGGTGGCGAACAGCTTCGCCATCGCGGCCCGGCCCGCGAGGTTCCGTTCGCCCGCGTCGTAGGCGGCGGCCGCGGCGTAGACCAGCAGCCGGGACGCCTCGGTCCTCGTCGCCATTTCGGCGAGGGTGTGCGCCACGGTCTGCTGCTTCAGCAGCGGCCCGCCGAACGCGATCCTGTGCTGGGCGTGGGCGACGGCGGCGTCGAGCGCGGCCTGCGCCATGCCGACGGCGAACGCGCCGACACTCGGCCGGAACAGGTCCAAGGTCCGCATGGCGACGCCGAAACCGCGATCCTGCTCGCCGAGCAGTTCGTCCCGCTCGACTCGGACGCCGTCGAACACCAGCGTCCCGATGGGATGCGGGCTCACGAGGTCGAGATGCTCACCGGAAAGCCCGGCGCGATCGGCGGGGACGACGAACGCGGAGACACCGCGCGAGCCCGCTTCCGGGGTGGTGCGGGCGAAAACGCTGTAGAAATCGGCTTCCGGGGCGTTGGAGATCCACATCTTCTCGCCGGTCAGACGCCAGCCTTCACCGTCGGGTTCGGCGGCCAGTTCCAGCGCGGCCGCGTCCGAGCCCGCGTTCGGTTCCGTGAGCGCGAAAGCGGCGACGGCGTCACCCGCGGCCACGGCCGGGACCCACTTCGAGACCTGCGAGTCCTGTCCGGACTGAAGCACCGGGTAGGTGCCCAGACCCTGGAGCGCCAACGCCGTCTCGGCCTCGGTGCTCTGACTCGCGAGGGATTCCCGCAGGATGCAGAGATCCATCGCGGCGGCTTCCCGGCTCGGGCTGCCGCCGTCGACGCCGGGGAACAGCCGCGCGAGCAGGCCGAGCGCGCCCATTTCCTTGAGCAGTGCCCGGTTCACCGCGCCTTCGGTGCCCGATTCGGCCAGCGGGCGGAGTTTTTCGGCGCCCAGCCGCCGGACTTCCTCGGCGAAGGCCTGCTGGTCAGGGTTCAGCGCGAAGGCGGTCATCGGTCGCTCCCAGGTCGCCAGCGGGCGTGTGCGGTGCCGGGTTCCCCCGAGCGAAGAAGTTCGAGCCGTGGCTTCGGCCCGTCGGTGCGGCCGCCCTGCGGTTTCCGGCTGCCCGCCGCGTACTGCTTCGGCCACGGCATCGGGTAGCCCTGTTCGGCGGCCGCGTGCAGGGTCCACTGTGGATCGTAGAGATGGGTCCGGCCGAGCGCGCACAGATCCGCGCGGCCGGCCAGGATGAGCGAGTTGACGTCGTCGTAGGAGGAGATCGCGCCGACGGCGATCACCGCGATCCCGTACTCGCGCCCGATCTCGTTGCGGATCCGGTCGGCGTACGGGGTCTGGTAACTGCGGCCGTACTGGGGTTTCTCTTCGCTGACGACCTGGCCGGTCGAGACGTCGATCCCGGCCGCGCCGTGCTCGGCGAACGCGCGGGCGATCTCGACGGCGTCGTCGACGTCGATCCCGCCGTCGTACCAGTCGGTCGCGGAGATGCGGACGGTCATCGGCCGGTCGGCCGGCCACGCCGCGCGGACGGCGTCGAAGACTTCAAGCGGGAAGCGCAGCCTGTTCTCCAGTGAGCCGCCGTATTCGTCGGTACGCCGGTTGGTCAACGGGGAGAGGAAGGACGAAAGCAGATAGCCGTGCGCGCAGTGCAGTTCGAGGAGGTCGAACCCGGCACGTGCGGCGGCGCGGGCCGAATGCGCGAACTGGTCACGGATCTCCCGCAGTTCGGGCTCGGTGAGTTCGCGCGGGGTCTGATTCGCTTCGCTGTACGGGATCGCGGACGGGGCGCAGATCTCCCAGTTGCCCTCCGGCAGCGGCTGGTCGATCCCGTCCCACATCAGTTTCGTCGAACCCTTGCGCCCGGAATGGCCCAGCTGGACCCCGATCCGCGCGTTGGTGTTCCCGTGGACGAAGCCGGTGACCCTGGCCCACGCTTGCTCTTGTTCCTCGGTGTACAGGCCGCCGCAACCCGGCGTGATCCGGCCGGTTTCGGAGACGCAGACCATCTCCGTCATCACCAGCCCGGCACCACCGAGCGCCTTGCTTCCCAGGTGTACCAAGTGGAAATCGGTCGGGACGCCGTCTTCGGCGGAGTACATGTCCATCGGTGAGACGACGACGCGGTTCGGCAGGTCCAGGTTCCCGATCCGGAACGGCTGGAACATCGGCGGCCGGACCTGGGTGTCCAAAGTGGACGCGAACCAGGTGTCCAGCTCGGTGGCGAACTCGGGATCGCGCAGCTTGAGGTTGTCATAGGTGACGCGGCGGCTGCGGGTGAGGATGTTGAACGTGAACTGCGGCGGGTCCTGATGCGTGTACTGGCCCAGGTTCTCGAACCATTCCAGGCTCGCCTGCGCGGCGCGCTGGGTCGAGGTGACGACGGGGCGGCGCTCGGCTTCGTACGCGCTCAGCGCCTCGTCCGTGCCGGGCTGTTCGTGCAGGCAGGCGGCGAGCGCGAGCGCGTCCTCCATGGCGAGTTTCGTGCCGGAGCCGATGGAGAAATGCGCGGTGTGCGCGGCATCGCCGAGCAGGACGACGTTCTCGTGCCGCCAGCTCGCGCAGCGCACGGTGGCGAACGCGGTCCACTTCGAGTTGTTGGCGAACACCTGGTGCCCGCCGAGCACGTCTGCGCACAGTTCGCGGATGAGGGCGATCGACTTCTCGTCGCTCTCGCCCGGCGCGAGCGAGGTCGCGGCGATCTCGCCGAACGCGCGCTGCCAGACGTCCTCGTGCAGTTCGAGGATGAAGGTGCTCGCGGTGTCGCTGTAGGGGTAGCCGTGGATCTGCATGATCCCGTGCGGGGTTTCCAGGACGTGGAACTTGAAGGCGTCGAAGACCAGATCCGTGCCGAGCCAGATGTAGCGGCAGCGGCGGGTCTGGATGTCCGGGCGGAAGCTCTCGGCGAAGGCGGCGCGGGTCGGCGAATTGACGCCGTCCGCCGCGACGACGAGGTCATAGTCCGCGCTCGCCTCGGCCGCGCTCGGCGCCGCGGTGCGGAACCGCACGTCAACACCGAGTTCGGCGCACCGCTCCTGGAGGATGCCGAGCAGCCGTTTGCGGCTCATCGCGGCGAATCCGTGTCCGCCGGAGGTGTGCACCGTGCCGCGGAAGTGGACGTCGATGTCGTCCCAGCGCGCGAACTCCCGCCGCATCGCGGCGTGGATCACCGGATCGGCGTGTTCGATGCCGCCGAGGGTCTCGTCGGAGAACACCACCCCGAACCCGAAGGTGTCGTCGGGCGCGTTGCGCTCCCAGACGGTGATCTCGTGATCGGGATGGAGCTGTTTCGCCAGCGTGGCGAAGTAGAGCCCCGCCGGGCCGCCGCCTAACACCGCGATACGCACGCCGCCCAGGGTATGTCGCGGTATGTACGACCGTCAACGATGCGGGATATGCTCACCGGTATGGAGCGCATCAATCCGCCCGGGCTGGGCCGCCCTTCCGGCTTTTCGCACGCCGTCGCGGCGAGCGGACGGTTCGTCTTCCTCGCCGGTCAAACGGCGTTGGACGAGGAGAACCGCATCGTCGGCGACGGCGTGGTCGAGCAGTTCGAACGCGCGCTGTCCAACCTGCTCACCGCGTTGCGCGCGGCGGGCGGGGAGCCGTCGGATCTGTGCAGCGTGACCATCTACATCGTCGACATGGACGACTACCGCGCCCACGCGCGCGAGATCGGCGCGGTGTGGAAGCGGCTGGCCGGGAGCGAGTACCCCGCGATGGCGGGGATCGGCGTCAGCCGGCTTTGGGACGCCGAGGCGCTGGTCGAGGTGCAGGGCTTCGCGGTGGTCGCCTGAGAACCTCAGCTGGGAAGGGTGCGCGACACGTGTGCCGCGGCGGCTTCGCCCAGCCGTGAGTGCAGCGTGAAGAAGAGGTCCGAGGCCCGGATCCCGGCCCAGCCGGGCGGTAGCAGTTCCGCGGGCAGGCCCGGGTCGAGATAGGGCAGCCGCCGCCAGTCGGTCAGCACCCGGACGTAGTCCGCGAAGGCTTCGGCCTCGTCCGTGCTCTTTCGCCGCTGCCACCGGCGTAGTGCGGGCGTGTGCTCGTCGAGGAAAGCGGTGTAGAGCGATTCGAGCTGGTCGAGGTCCCACCACTCGCGGATCTTGTCCCGCACGTCCCCGAACGCGAGATGCTCGGCGTGGAAGAGGTCGGCGTACCCCTCCAGTTCGAGCCGCCGCAGCATGTCGGAGGTCGCGTCGCGCAGATGCGCGGGCGCGATCCAGACGCCGGACGACGCGGTCCCGAAACCGAGTCGCGCGAGCTGGGTGCGAAGAATATGCCTTTTGTGCCGTTCGGCTTCCGGGACGGAGAACACCGCCAGCAGCCAGCCGTCGCCGGGGGTGGCGCGTTCGCGGCGGAAGATCCGTTCGTCGCCTTCGCGCAGGATCGCGAGCGCGGTCTCGGAGAGTTCGTAGCCCGCCGCACCGTTGCGGCGTACGGCGGAAAGGATCCCGCGCCGCTTCAGCCGGGAGATCGACGACCGGACGGCGGGTTCCTCGACGTCCACCCCGGCCAGCAGGTCGATCAGGGAGCGGACCGAAAGCCAGCCGCCCTCGCCGCGCGAGTAGAGGCCGTACACGGTCACGATGAGCTGACGCGGTTGCGCCGTTCGCCCCGCGCCGTCGACTTCGGTTGCCTCCGACACGGCCGTCACCTGGTCACCATAACAACGTGCCACCCGCTTCCGCGGCCTGACGTTTCGGCCGTGACCGAAGCGTTCCGCACTTAGCGTGGCGGAATGGAGAATCCGCTGATCGAAGCCCCCGTCCCGCCGGTGCCCGAGGACGTCGAGCCGGGTGGCGTCCAGTGGTTGCGGGCGAACGTCGCCCGGTTCAGCCGTCCCGAAGACCATGCCCGGCGGCGCGCGCTCGTCGTCGGCGAACTCGCGCCGATGGGGTCCTTGCGGGACAAGGCCTTCGCGCTCACCCGGGAGTTACGGCACGAACCGGCGGACCGGATCGCCTGGACGGTCCCGGTCGCCGTCCTGGCCGCGGAACTGGGATTGCCGGACGTTTCCCGCGACATCGCGGCGGTTTCCGCCTGCTACCACCCGCATACCGAACCGGGCGCGGACGCGGAGGCGGCCATGCGACGGCTGATCGAAACCTGTGGTGGCGTCGTCGACGAGCGGACGGCCGCCCGGATCGGGCTCCTGGTTCAGGCCTGCGACGCCACGGCCAAGCTGATCATCAAGGCGCGGGCCGCCCACCGGCCCGGTGAGGACGTCGCCGCCCTGCTCGACCGGGTCCTGCGCGAGGATCCGCCGGTCCGCATCACGCGGCGGTGGGTCGGCGGGGACGTCGTCGAAGTGGACCTCACGGAGCGGCCATTCGGAGCAGGGCCCAAGCACTGTCCGGGAAAAGCTCAGGCCCTCCAGGTGGCTGCGGGAATTCTCGACGCCTCGCTGTGCTAAGAATTACCCCGGTCAGCTGGAACTGGGGAGTCTTTCGATGCTGTATTTCAATGGTCTATTCGGCGTTCTCACACTCGGTCTGTGGATCTTCTGCATCGTCGACGTGATCACCACGGACGACGGATCCTGCCGCAACATGCCCAAGGGGATGTGGCTGCTGCTGGTACTGCTCGTTCCGCTGATCGGCTCGATCGTCTGGCTGGTCGCCGGCCGTCCGCAACACACCGTCCGTGCCCCACGTGGCCGCTACGAACGGGAGACGCCGTCGTTCCCGGAGTACGACCGGCCGGGCCGCTTCGCCGCGACGAGCGCCGAGGACGACGAAGAGTTCCTGCGGAAATGCCGGGAACGCGCCGAAGCCCAGCGCCGTAAGGCCCGCGAAAGCCGCGAGGACTGAGTAGCCTCGGCGACGGAGATCCACACAGGAGGAACGATGTCCGAAACGCTCGACTGGAACAAGAACATCATCAAGGAATTCCGCGAGAACGAGGGCAAGGTGGGCGGCCCGTTCGAGGGCGGCTCCCTGCTGCTTCTCACCACCACGGGGGCGAAGAGCGGCGAGCCGCGCACCTCGCCGCTGGCGTATGCGGAGGAGGACGGCAAGTACATCGTCGCCGCCTCGTACGCCGGGTCGGACAAGAACCCGGCCTGGTACCACAACATCGTCGCCAACCCGAAGGTCACCATCGAGGTCGGTACGGAGAAGTTCGAAGCGACCGCGACGGTCGTCCTCGAAGACCGCGCCGAGCGTGACCGTCTGTACGCGAAGATGGTCAGCCTCATGCCGGGCTTCGCCGACTACGAGCAGAAGACCGACCGGGTCATCCCGATCGTCACGATCTCCCGCTGATCACCCCACGCCTTTAGCCCTCTGGATGCGGTGGTTGCACGCGCAAGTACCGCATCCAGAGGACGCAACGCGGGGTCAGCGCGCGGCGCTGGGCGCTTCGACGACGCTGGGTGCCTTGAGTTCGGCCTCGGCCGCACGCAGGGCCTTGCGCTCCTGGCGGCGCGCGATCAGCTTCTTGCCGGTGGTGATCATCGGCTGCTCCACCCAGCGGTGGATCAGGTCCGCGATCGCGAGGCCGACCGCGAACACGGTCAGCGCGCTGATCATCCGGTGCTCGCCCAGCGGCGGGATCGCCGCGACCACGGCGAAGTGCACCGGACCCTGCAGCAGGTAGAGCGAGTACGACCGCTCACCGACGAAGCGCATCGGCCGGGTCGCGAGCAGCCAGCGCAGCGGGCCGGGCGACACCAGCACGACCAGCAGCATCGCCGAGAGCAGGCCGTAGGCGATCAGCAGGCCCAGGTTGCTGCCGGTCTCCCACCACAGGCTTTCCATGTTGACGTGCAGCAGCGCGAACGCGCCGAACACCGGGATCGCCGCGAGCGGATGCGTCAGCGGTTTGATCACCGCGTAGGACCGGCGGTAGTGCATCGCGATCGCCAGCACGCAGCCGATCAGCAGGATCGCGTAGTGCACGGTCGACCGGTAGATCGGCACCTGCGGTCCGTTGAGGACCCAGCCGCTGGTGACGCCGACCAGGCCCGCCATCACCGCGAACGCGGCGATCGCCAGCGCGAGCTTGCGCCACGCCGCGGCCAGTCCGACGGCACCCGCGACCACCAGCAGGAACGGCCAGAACAGGTAGAACTTCTCCTCGATGCCGAGCGTCCACGAGCCGCTGAAGAAGTTGTCCGCGCCGTTCGGCCTGCTGCCGGGCAGGAACTCGTTGAAGAACGTCAGGTAGTACTTCAGCGCGTGCGGGAACTCGCGGGCGATGAACTCGCCGCGCAGCCACACGAAGACCACGATGCCGCCGAGGATCACCAGGTACGGCGGCAGGATCCGGAAGACCCGGCGCAGGTAGAACGCCGAAAGCGAGATCCGTCCAGTCCGGTCCTGCTCACGAAGCAGCAGCGTCGTGATCAGGAACCCGGACAGCACGAAGAAGATGTAGACCCCGACCCAGCCGGAAAGCCAGCTCCACTTCGGACCCGCGAAGTGGAAGAGGATCACGATGGTGGCGGCGATGGCGCGCAACCCGTCGAGAGCGGGAAAGCGACGCATGGCGAGGAACTCGTCATGGTCCAAAGTGCGCACGGTGCCCCCTAATGGCGTTTCGGCCCGGAAGTATACGGGGGCCGCCCACCGCGCCTGCGCCCCGGATAGGGGCCTCTCACCTGCGGTTTTCGGAGATCACCCAGCGTCACGCGCCGGTTCGACGTTATGCGTCAGCCGGAATCGGTTCGCCGGGTCGACGGCCGCCTTGACCTCGGCGAGGCGCCGCAGATCCGCCGGTGAATACACCTTGGACGCTTCCGTGCCCGCGTCGCTGTCGCCGTAGACGAAGGTGAGGAGCTTGCCGGTCGACCAGGGCTTCAGCGCGTCGAACAGCTTCTCGTGCGCGGCCTTGATCGCGACCATTCCGGCGTCGTCCACTACGGACAGTGCCCGCACGGTGAAGCGGGCTTCGCGGTCCCAGTCGACGCCGGGGTGCTCGGGACGCTCGGACAGTGCGCCGCCGAGCAGGTCGAGCAGGACGACGGTCGGCACCGGGGCGCCGGGGCCGGCGTGCTCGAGGATCGCGTCGAGCATGGTGTCGTTCAGTTCGGACACGGTGGCGTTGTCGGCGCGGTAACCGTGCGGGAACGGCGGCTCGTTCGCGATCGAGCCGGATTCGGTGAACGGGATCTCGGCGAGCGTGTCGCCCAGCAGCGGGGCCGCGGCGCGCAGCGGTGCGACGAGACGTTCGCCCTCGGCGGCGTCGCCGAGGTAGGCGATCCGGATCTGGGCGACATGCTTACCGCGCAGTGGCTCGGGCACCATCGGCAGGTCCGGCATCGGGACCATGGCCAGCGAAGACGTCATCTCGCGCGGCATCTCCGCCGCCCAATCGCGCCAGACATGGAGCACTGTCGCCAGCGATTCGGTGCCGAATTGCAGGCTGCCGCCGTAGAGACGGGTGACGGGGACGAGCCCGAACTCGAGCGCGGTGACGATCCCGAAGTTGTCGCGACCGCCGCGCAGTGCCCAGAACAGGTCCCGTTCGGTGTCCGGGGTGGCGCGCCTGAGTTCGCCGTCGGCGGTCACGACCTCGATGGCGGTGACCTGGTCGGCGGCGAGGCCGTACCGGCGGCCGAGCAGGCTGAACCCGCCGCCGAGGGTGTAGCCGACGACGCCGACGCCGGGGAACGAGCCGCTCAGCGGCGCGAGGCCGTACTCGGCGGCCGCCTCGATGACGGCACCCCAGCGCACCCCCGCGTCGACCCGGGCGGTCGACGTCGCCGCGTCGATCCGGACGCCGTTCATGCGGTGGGTGGTGACGAGGACGCCGCCCTCGAAGGGGACGGCCACGCCGTGCCCGGTCGACTGGACGGCGATCGGGAGGTCGTGTTCCCCGGCGTATCGGACGGCCTCGACGACGTTGGCGGCCGAAGCGGCGGGCACGATCACGTCGGGTCGACGGGGTACGGCGATCTGGAAGCCGGCGAGTTCCTGGTCGTATTCGGCATCGCCGGGGCGGAGCATCTCGGTCATGACCTCAGCCTGATCTCGATCCGGCCAGAAGTCCAAGATCTAGTTTGTCTGACAACTATAATCATCGGTTATGGAACTGCGTCAGCTCGAATACTTCGTGGCGGTCGCCGAGGAAGCGAACTTCACCCGCGCCGCCGAGCGGCTGCACGTCGCGCAGCCCGGCGTCAGCGCCCAGATCCGCCGTCTCGAACGCGAACTCGGGCAGCCACTGCTCGACCGGTCGGCGCGGGCTGTCCGGCTGACCGAGGTCGGCGCCGCCGCGCTGCCGCACGCGCGGGCCGCGCTCGCCGCCGTCGCCGGGGTGCGGCAGGCCGTCGACGATCTCACCGGGCTGGTCCGCGGGCAGGTCGCGATGGGCATGGTGTCCTCGCGTGGTCCGGTCAACCTGCCGGATCTGCTCGCGCGGTTCCACGAGCGCCATCCGGCGGTGGACATCACGCTCGCCGAGGCGACCTCCGACGTCCTGCTCGCGGGCGTCGCCGACGGCCGGTTCGACCTCGCGCTGATCGGCGTCTCCGGCGAACCGCCGCCGGGGATCGGCCTGGAAGTCGTCCTCGACGAGCCGCTGGTCGCCATCTCCGGGCCGGACGATCCGCTCACCGCGCGGGCCACGATCACGCTGTCGGAGCTGGAGGACCGTTCGCTGGTGAGCCTGCCGAAGGGCACCGGCATGCGCGCGATCGTCGACGCGGCCTTCCTCGCCGACAGCGCGCGGCCGCGCGTGACGCTGGAGGCGGGCGACCCGAACGTCGTCGCCGAACTGGTCGGACGCGGGCTCGGCGTCGCCGTCGTGCCGATGTCACTGGCCACCTACTACACGAAACTGCACGCCATGGAGATCACCCGGCCGGCCGGGCTGCGGGCGAAACTCGCGCTCGCGTGGCGGACGGAGGGGCCGGTCAGCCCCGCCGCCCGCGTGTTCATCAGTCAGGCGCGGGCGTTGCTCGCGCTGTGATGGGGGGCTTTGTGATCCGGGTTCCCGACCACACTTGCCTTACCCCGCGGCGAGACGCCACAGCGAAGTCACCTCCTTCGCGCGGGCCGCGTGCAGTGGATCGCGGGGATCGGTCGCCCGGGGATGCCGCGGCCGGACGTCCACCCGTCCCCGGACTTCCAGCCCGGCGCGCGCGAACGCCGTCGTCAGCTGCTCGCGCGGGCGCAGGTCCAGCAGTTCGGCGAGGTCGGAGAGGATCAGCCAGGCCTCCCCGCCGGGGGTGAGATGCCGAGGCAGCCTGTCAAGGAAGGCGTTGAGCATCCGGCTCCCCGGGTCGTAGACGGCCCGTTCGAGCGGGGTGTGCGCACGGGCGGGGAGCCAGGGCGGGTTGCAGACGATCAGCGGCGCGCGTCCGGGCGGGAACAAATCCGTTTCGAGGGTTTCGATTCCCTCGAAGCCGAGTCGTTCGAAATTCTCCCGCGCGCAGGCGAGCGCGCGGGGTTCGCTGTCCGTCGCCACCACCCTTTCGACGCCGCGATGGGCGAGCACCGCGGCGAGCACGCCGGTCCCGGTGCCGATGTCGAACACCAGTTCCTTGGTAGGCAAGGGAGTTCTCGCCACCAGGTCGACGTACTCGCCGCGGACGGGGGAGAAGACCCCATAGTGCGGATGGATCTTCGCGTCGAGCGCCGGGATCTGGACGCCCTTGACTCGCCACTCGTGCGCGCCGATGACGCCGAGCAGTTCCCGCAGGGACACCAGCGACGGAGTTTCCGAAGGCCCGTAGACCTCGGTGCAGGCGTCCCGGACGTCCGGACCGCGACGCAGCCGCAGGACGTGTCCGGGTTCCAGCGGAACCAGCAGCCTGCCGAGGATTCTTGCTCGGCGTGCTTGCCGGTTTCGCTGGTCCTGGAACGATTTCCCGGCCGTTGGCGCGCAACGGCGGCCCAAGGCGGAGAGAAGGTTACGCGCGTTCTGGAAGTCGCCGTGCCAGGCGAGACCGGTGCCTGACACGGCGAGCCGAAGCGCCTCGTCGGCGGTGAGTTCGTCGCCGACTTCGACGACGCGGCGTGGTGGATTCGTGCCGGTTGTGGTCAGCCAGCGCCGACCGCAGTCCATTGTGGACAGAGGGTTCATGGTTTCCGTTCCTGTTTCCGCCCGCGGCGAATAGACCCCGCGGGCGTTGCTCCGAGGGGGCGTTTTCAGGAACGGCGGCTAGTGGACCGCCGCGGCATGAACCGGTGTCGACACGAATCCGATGCTACCGGAACGACGCGGCGTGGTCGGCCGCCCAGACCTCGAAGTCCAGCGCCCGCCTGCCGGTGACGTCCTGGACGGTCGTGGTGACTTCGCCCGGGTTGTCCACCATCGCCCGGAATCCGGACAGCATCGTGTCGACGACGAAGTCCGGCATTCGCGCGAGCATCGCCTCCCGCGCGGCTTCCGGGCTGATCTCCTCCCAGCGCGCCGGGCGGCCGGCGGCCTCGCCGAGGATCCGCACCTGCTCGGCATGCGTGATCGACCGCGTGCCCGTGAGGACGTACTTCGCCCCCGCGTGCCCGTCGCCGGTCAGCGCCTCGACGGCCACCGCGGCCATGTCGCGTTCGTGGATCAGCGTCATCGACGCCTCGCCGTACGCCCCGCGGACGACGCCGTCCTCGCGGATCGACGGCGCCCAGCCCAGAGTGTTGGTGGCGAACCCGTGTGGACGCAGAAAGGTCCAGTCCACGCCCGTCGCCTCGATCGCCTCTTCCACGGTCCGATGCCAGGCGCCGATGAGATTGTCCTGCTTTGCCAGTGCATCGTCGACGGCGCCGGAAGAAAGGAACACCACGCGTTTCACTCGCTCGCCGAGCAGCGAGACAGTGGGCACGAGCGCTTCGGCGGGGCCGGAGAGCATCAGGAACACCGTGTCGACGCCGTCGAGTGCCGGCGCGATCGTCTCGGGTTTCGCCAGGTCGCCGCGGACACCGTCGGCCGGTGGGTTCCGGCTCAGCGGCCGGACCGGGACGTCCCGCGCCCGCAACTGGGCGACCACCTGCGAGCCGACGTTGCCCGTCGCTCCCGCGACCAGGATCGGCTTCATGCCGCCACCGCCGAAAGGATCGGGCGGTACCGCTTGACCGAACCGCCCGACATCCCCGGGAAGTTCTGCACCCTCTTCCACGCGTCCGTCGTCCCGATGCCGTCGGCTCCGGGGGCGGCGAGCGCGGCGAGATGGGCCTCGGCACTGGTCCATTCGGCGTAGTTCAGTACCCGGGTCCCGTCGGTGCTCACGTGGAAGTACCCCGAGATCCCGCCTTCCGGCCGCGCGGGTTCCGAGGCCAGCGCGGTGAAGACGAGGTCGATCCAGTCGCGCTGCCGCCGCTCGTCGGGTCCTTCGAACTCGACCGAGACGATCACGAGGCAGCCGGGCGTCCCCTCGCCGCGTTGCCCGCGATAGAGCCGGAACACGGGCGCGCCGTCCAAGTCCTGGATGGCGTCTTCGCTGGTCCATTGCTCGTAGGTGAAGGCGCCGTCGTGGTCGATGCCCTCGTACGCGGTGGCCGAAACGAGCCCCTCGGCCGAACGACTCGCGACCGCCGCCCGTGCCGCGTCGGCGTCCGGCCATTCCCGTGCCACCGCCACCAGGTCGCCGCTCGGCGTCGGCCAGTGTCCGGTGTGGATGGTCATTTCGGATGTCCCCTGTGCTGTCATGTCTCCAGCTTCGAACTTAAACAAGGGTTTAAGTCAAGCTAGGATGGCGGACATGTCCGAACTGCCTGCCGAGATCACCATCGGGGAACTGTCGCGGCGCAGTGGTGTCGCCACCTCCGCCCTGCGGTTCTACGAACGTCAGGGGCTCATCCAGAGCAGGCGCACCAGCGGAAACCAGCGCCGGTACGCGCGCAGCACCCTCCGGATCGTCGCGTTCATCCGCGCTTCGCATCACCTCGGCATCCCCCTGGAGGTGATCGGCGGCGTGCTCAGCCTCCTTCCCGAGGGCGCCGCGCCGGATCACGCGTTCTGGCGCCGTGCCTCCGAATGCTGGAGCGCCGAACTCAACAAACGGATCGAGCAGCTGGAGTGCATGCGCGACCGGTTCACCGAATGCATCGGCTGCGGCTGCCTGTCCTTCGACCAGTGCGTCCTGGTCAATCCCGCCGACTTCCTCGCCGCGAAAGGGCCTGGCCCCGCCCGGCTGCTCAAGGACTGATCGCGGCCAGTTTCCGTGCCAGCAGACGTCGTTCGGCGCTGTTCTCCGCTTGCCGGATCGCCGCCTCGTACGCCTGTGCCGCGTCCGCCGGACGGCCGAGCCGGTGCAGCAGATCGGCGCGGATGGCGTGGTACAGGTGGTATTTCTCCAGTTTCAGGCCGTCGACGACGTCGAGTGCCGCGCCGGGACCGTCCACTTCGGCCACCGCGACGGCCCGGTTGAGCGCGACGACCGGCGTCGGGTTCATCGTCAGCAGCAGGTCGTAGAGCTGGACGATCTGCGACCAGTCGGTGCTTTCCGTGCCGTCGGCGTCGCTGTGGACGGCGTTGATCGCGGCCTGGATCTGGTACGGCCCCGGCTGGTTCCGCCGCAGGCAGCCGCGGACCAGCGCCTGCCCCTCGGCGATCAGTTCCTGGTTCCACCGCGACCGGTCCTGTTCGGCCAGCAGTACGACGTCGCCGTCCGCGCCGGTGCGGGCGGCGCGGCGGGACTCGGTGAGCAGCATCAGCGCGAGCAGCCCGGTGACCTCGGGTTCGTCGGGCATGAGCGCGGCCAGCAGCCTGCCGAGCCGGATCGCCTCGGCGCACAGATCCTCCCGCACCAGCCGTTCGCCGGAGCTGGCCGTGTAGCCCTCGTTGAACACCAGGTACACCACGGCGAGCACCGAACGCAGCCTGTCCGGCAGGTCGGCGTCGTCCGGGACGCGGTACGGGATCTTCGCGTCGCGGATCTTGCCCTTCGCCCGCACGAGCCGTTGCGCCATCGTGCTTTCGGGGACGAAGAACGCGTGCGCGATCTCGCCGGTGGTCAGCCCGCCCAGCAGCTTCAGCGTCAGCGCGACCTGCGCGGTGAGGGCGAGCGCGGGGTGGCAGCAGGTGAAGATCAGCCGCAAACGGTCATCACGCACGGGACCCTCCTCCTCCGCTTCGTCGCCCGCGTGGAGCAGCGCGGCCTGGGCGTGCTTGTCGTCGCGTGCGGCTTCTCGGCGCAGTCTGTCGATGCCTTTGTTGCGGGCGGTCGTGATGATCCAGCCGGCCGGGCTCGGCGGCAGACCGGTGGACGGCCACCGGTCCACCGCCGCGGCGAAGGCGTCCTGGACCGCCTCTTCGGCGATGTCGATGCTGCCGAAGACGCGGACCAGGACAGCGACCGCGCGGCCGTACTCCTCGGTGAAGATCCGGCCGATGTCCTCGGTGGTCAGGGAACGCACGAAGGGTCTTCCTCGCCTTGGAACGGCCGGACCTCGATCGGCAGGTAGGTGATCTCGGCGATCCGGCGGCCCCAGTCGAGGGCGGCGTCCAGATCCGGCGCCTCGACGATGGTGAAGCCGCCGAGATGTTCCTTGCCCTCGACGTACGGGCCGTCCGTCATCACGATGTCGCCGCTCTCCTTGGCCTGGAGCACCGTCGCCGTGGTCGGCGGGTGCAGCCCGGCGGCGAACACCCAGACACCCGCTGCCCGCATCTCTTCGTTGAGCGCCTGGAGCTTGCGCGCGATCGGTTCGAGGAACTCCGGCGGCGGGGTGGGGCCGTCGGGCTGGTACAGGCTGATGAGGTACTGGGTCATGGCGTCCTCCTCGTTCGGAGCGGTTTGTCACCCCCTATACGAAGGGCGTCCCACCGATTCGACAGCGGCGGCGATATTTTCCCGGATTTTCTTCGGCTACGTATTGTCGCAGGTCAGACTAGCTTGTAGTGCTATCTAGGTAGTACTGCTACATTGCTCGTCATGGATCAGGACCGGCGAGGCCAATGGCTGCGGGGAGTGCTGGCGCCGTGTGTGCTGGCGCTGGTCGCCGAGCGCGAGTCCTACGGCTACGAGCTGGCCCAGTCGCTCGACGCCGCCGGCCTCGGCCCCATCCAGGGCGGCACGCTCTACCCGGTTCTGCTGCGGCTGCAGCGGTTCGGCCTGGTCACCGCGAGCTGGCGGGACGGCACGGCCGGGCCGGCGCGCAAGTACTACCGGATCACCGCCGCGGGCCGGGAAACACTGCGGCACGCCACCGCCGACTGGCAGGAGTTCTCCGCCGGGGTGGCCTCGATCTTGCGGGAGGGAAGATGAACCACGACGGCTGGCTTTCCGCGCTGGCGCACGAACTGCGCCGTCGCGGCGTCGGCGGGGACGCCGCGCGGCAGGTGGTCGCGGAGGCGGCGGTGCATCTGCGGGAAAGCGGCGGGGATCCGATGCGGGTCTTCGGTCCGCCGCCCGCCTACGCCTCGGCCGTGGCCGACAGCGTGGGGCGTCCCCGGCGCCGCCCGGGTGAGGTGCTGCTGGAAGCGCGGGGCATCACGAAGAAGTACGGCCGCCGTCCGGTGCTGACCGGCGTCGACCTCGTCGTGCGGTCGGGAGAGGTCGCCGCGGTGATCGGCGCGAACGGCTGCGGCAAGAGCACCTTCCTGAGCATCTGCGCCGGACTGACCGGGGCGGACAAGGGTGAGGTCCGCGTCCGCGGTTCGCTCGGCTACTGCCCGCAGGACGGGGGTACGGCGGACTTCCTCGACGCGGGTGAGCATTTCGTGCTGATCGGGGCGGGCCGGGGGATGTCGCGCGAGGAGGCTGTCCGCGTCGGTGACGCGCGTGCCTCGGCCCTGGACTGGACGCCGGGACGCGGCAGGCAGGCGCGGCACCTTTCCGGCGGGACCAGGCAGAAACTGAACCTGGTGCTGGCGGGGCTCGGCGAACCGGACGTCCTCCTGCTCGACGAGCCCTACCAGGGTTTCGACAAGGGCACCTACCTCGACTTCTGGCACCAGGTCTGGCAATGGCGGGAGGCGGGCAAAGCCGTCGTCGTGGTCACCCATCTGCTCAACCGGCTGGACCAGGTGGACACCGTGCTCGAACTCTCCCCGGCCAGGAAGGCGGTCGCGTGAAGAAGGTACTGACGATCGCCGAGATGGCGCTGCGCGAACTCCTGCGCCGCCGGGCGGTCCTGCTGATCCTCCTGCTGTTGCCGCTGGTGTTCTACCTGAGCAGGAGCGGTGACCACCTCGGCCAGTCGATCCGGTTCGTCTGCCTCGGCCTCGGCTGGGCGCTGAGCACCGCCGCGCTGTTCGCCGGAAGCGCGAGCCGCGCGATGGAACCCCGGCTGCGGCTTTCGGGCTACCGCTCCCATCACCTGTACCTCGGCCGGTTGAGTGCACTGTGGACGGTCGGAACGCTTTTGTCCGCACCGTACTTCGTGCTGATCCTCGTCGACCAGCACGACGTCCGGTACGGCCCGGTCGCCCTGATCATGGTGCTGACGGTCGCCGTGTCGGCGCCGTTCGGGCTCGCGCTCAGCGCGGTGCTGCCGCGTGAACTCGAAGGGACGCTGGTCCTGCTGGCCGTCGTCGGGCTGCAGATGATGGCCGATCCGTCGAGCCTGATCGCGCGTCTGCTGCCGTTCTGGTCCAGTCGCGAGATCGGCACCTACGCCATCGACCATACCGACATCGGGTACCTGACCAGGGGAAGTGTGCACGGGGTGATCTCGATGGCGGTGCTGCTCGCGGCGGTCGCCGTCGCGTCGGGATTCCGGCTGCGGCGGCGCTCGCATCTCAAGTTCGTTTAGCGACTTCCCCCAGGAGCCGGGCGGTTTCCCGATGGAGCCGCTCGGCTTCTTCGGCGGTGGCGGCGTCGAGTTCGAGGCGCTTGCCGCGAAGGTAGGCGCTCAGCGGTACTTCCGGCCGGTTCTCGATGAGGTCGAGCATCGGCGAGATGGCCTTCTCCGGCGGGGTGCCCAGGAGTTTCGCGAGGACACCGACCATCGCGCGTGAGGTCCTGCCGAGCGCGCCCTGGTGGCTCGTGCGGACGAAACCAGGGTTGTAGAGCACGTACCGGACGTGGTCGGACGCCAGCCGGAACGCGGACAACAGACCGAGCCGACGGCTCTGGAGGTTCGCGATCTTCCAGCTATAGCCCCGTTCCAGCTGGAGATCGTCCCAGCGGACGGCGTCCTCCGGCGCGCCGGGAACGGTGGTGTCGAGGATCAGCGGCCGCTCGGCGGCGCCGAGGACCTCCTGGAGTTCCGACGCGAAGATGTGGCGGCTCAGGTAGTAGAGCGCGAAGTTGTGTTCGAAGCCCTCGCTGGTCATCTGCCGGTCTCGGTGCACGTACGCGGCACCCAGTACCAGGGTGTCGACGACGGGGAACCGGGTGGCGATCTCCTTGGTGACGCGCAGATTCTCCGCGACTTCGCGAAGGTCGGCCTTGACGAAGTGCGCGTCGCCGTTCTTCGCCAGCTCGCGGAATTTCGTCTCGCTACGGCCCACCACGACGACGGTGTGGCCCGCGCGCAGCCGGTGGGCCGCCAGCGCGCGGCCGAGTCCGTCGGTTCCCCCGGTGATCACGATCGTGGACATGGTCGCCTCCTGTTCCGGAACAAGTGATCCGGAAACTACCGTATCCGAAACATGCGTTCCGGAACAGGTAGGATTCCGGTATGACCACTCCTCGACGTCAGCGCTGGGACGCGGCGCGGAACCGGGCGCAACTGCTGGAGGCCGCGCGCGAGACCTTCGCCGAACGCGGTCTCGCGACCGACGTCCGGGAGATCGCGCGGCGGGCGGGCGTCGGCGTCGCCACCCTCTACCGGCATTTCCCGACCAAGGACGACCTGGTCGAAGCCGTGCTGGAGGAGGACGTGGCCGAGTGGACGGCCGTCTCCGAGCGGGCGAAGGCCGCCGAGGACGCGTGGGAGGGAATCGGGCTGTTCGTCGAGCGGACCCTGGCGATGATGGCTCGTCATCGCGCGTTCCTCGACGGGCTCACCGTCACCGAAGGCGCACTCGAAGCCTGCCGCGCGCACCTCGCCGAGAGCCTCGATGACCTGGTCGAACGCGCGCACCGGGAGGGTCGCCTGCGGGCCGGGATCACCTCCGCCGACATCGGCCTGCAGATCCTCGCGCTCGGCCGGATCGTCGAGCTGACCTCTTCGCAGGGCGACGACGTCTGGCGCAAGCACGCCGCTCTCGTCCTCGGGGCGCTCGCGGCCTGAGTCCTGCCTGGTACTGGCAGACCCAGGTCGGACAGACCGTGCCATCTCCGCGCCGTAGCCGGTTTCCTGGACTCAGAACGCGACAACGAGTCCACTTAGGAGAGACAGAGATGACGAACTCCCCGGCACGGCACGCGAACAGGGTCGCCGTCGTCACCGGCGCGTCCAGCGGGATCGGCGAGGCGACCGCACGGCGGCTCGCCGCCTCCGGAGCGGCGGTCGCGCTCATCGCCCGCCGGGCGGACCGGCTGGAAACGCTCGCCAAGGAGATCGACCGGGACGGCGGGACCGCGCTCGTCCTCGCGGCCGACGTCGCCGACGCCGAAGCGATGCGGGCCGCGGCGGCCGAGGTCGAGGCGAAACTGGGCCGCGCGGACCTGCTGTTCAACAACGCGGGCGTGATGCTGGCCGCGCCGATCGACGAACTCGCGACCGCCGACTGGCAGCGCATGATCGACGTCAACATGTCGGGCCTGATGAACGCGATCGGCGCGTTCGTCCCGCATCTGGTCGCTTCGGCGGCCGAAAAGGGCGTCGCGGACCTGGTGAACACCTCGTCCATCGGTGCGCAGGCCGTCTTCCCGTCCTTCGCCGTGTACGTCGCTTCGAAGGCGTACGTCACGCACCTTTCGAAGAACCTTCGCGCGGACCTCGGGCCGAAGGGTGTGCGAGTCGCGGCGGTGGAGCCTGGTCTGGTCGAGACGGAGCTGCAGGGTCACGTCACCGACCCTGGTGCGATCGAATGGCTCGACAGCGTGCGCGAGACGCTGACCTGGCTGAAGCCGGAGGACATCGCCGAGACCGTGGCGTTCCTGACCTCGCTCCCGGCGCGGGTGAACCTCCAGCAGGTCACCGTGATGCCCACCGCGCAGGTCTGATCCCGGGCGTCAGGGGAAGAGGATCCGGGCGATCGCGCGGGCGGCGGTGTCCGGATCCTCGAGGTGTTCGGTGCGCAGCGCGCCGGTGAGCCACAGGTTCGCGAAGCCGTGCATCAGCGACCACGCGGCGACTCCCGCCATGGCGTCGTCGCTGACCGACGACGCTCCGCCGGTGAGCAGCAGACCCGCGCGGTCGCGTGCGGCGACCAGTGCCGCGTCGTCCTCGCGGTGGAGATCGGGGCGGAACATCACCTCGAAATGCGCGCGATGCTCGATCGCGAACCGCACGTAGGCCACCCCGACCTCGACGAAGTCCCGCGTGCGCTCCTCGGCGGCGGCGAGCGCGTCCGCGAGCAGCCCGAATCCCTCGGCGGCCAGTGCGGTGAGCACGCCGGCCTTGTCGCCGAAGTGGTGCACCGGCCCGGCGTGCGAGACCCCCGCGCGCCGGGCGAGGTCGCGGAGGCTGATCCCGGCGGGGCCGTGTTCGGTGATGGCCGCGACGGCGGCGTCGAGGACGGCCCGCCGGAGGTCGCCATGGTGGTACGGACTCATGCCGATGAATCTAGTCATTGACAAGATGGTCCGCAACGGCGCATCTTGTCAGTGGAAAGTTTCACTGCCCGAAAGGCGTCGGTCATGGATCCCGGTCTCGTCCCCGTCCTCATGTTGGTCGTCGTCACGGCGGCGTTGTCCCTGCTCGGAGCGGTGGGCGTGCGGCGCCTGCGGTCCTGGCCGGTGGCCGTGCGCGGCGGCGTCGCGGCGCTGTTCGTCACGACCGGGGCGGCGCATTTCGTCGGCATGCGCGAGGAACTCATCGCGATGGTGCCGCCCGCCTTGCCCGCCCCGGCGTTGCTGGTCACCGTCACCGGTGTTCTCGAGCTGGCGGGCGCGGCGGGAATCCTGTGGTCGCGTACGGCACCGTGGGCGGCGGGTGGACTGACCGTTCTGCTGCTGGGGATGTTCCCGGCGAACGTGTACAAGGCGCTGAACGGGCCGGTGACTTCGACGATGGACGAATTGGTGCCGCGCAGCCTGATGCAGGTGGTCTTCCTGGCCGCGACGGTGTCGCTGGTGGTGCATTACGTGCGTGCGCCGAACGGACCCTTTGCCCAAAGGAGACCTTAAGTCTTTCCCAAGTCGGGGCCCCGTCCCCGGGAACGGCCCTACCATCTGAGAATGAAGATCTCATTGTGGATCGGATTCTGTGGACTGTGCATCGTCGCCGGGCACATGCTTCTCGGGGCGGTCGGGCTCGTCCTGCTGATGAGCTGCCTCCCGGCGGGACACGACCACGAATCCGGTGACAGGGCAGGAAAAGCTCCCGTGCGGCTGGCCTGACGGCCGCACGGGAAATCCTTATCCCAAGGTGCTCGCGAAAGCGAGCGCGCCCAATGCCGGAATCGCCAAAGCCGTCAAAAGTACCGTCTTCCGATCCGGTTTGGGACTTTCCAGTAATACGCGGACCCCGGCCGGGACCAACGCGGCACAAAGCCCCGCGGTGCCGATGATCGACACGATTTCGGTGCCCTTCAGCACCCCGAGCGGCAGAAGTCCCATCGTGGCCAACCCGATCGATCCCACGACGCCGAGTGCTTTCGCGCGATAGGCGGCGAAGGCGAGCAAGTACCAGCCGAACATGATGGTGAACGACAGGAAACTGAACAGGTGCAGGTCCTGGTACGACGCGCCGACCACACTCTCGGCGAATTCGGCGCCGCGGCGTCCGGCGAGGCTCAGCGCGGCCTGGTCGATCCCGGCGTGGAAGGTCCGCTCGAAGAGTCCAATGAGGACGAACACGCCGCCCCAGGCGGCCAGTGCCGGTCTGGTCCGCCCGATCTTCGTGGCGAGCGCGATGATCGCGGGCCACAGCAGGACGTTGCCAGCCAGGAAACAGGTGTAGGCCGCGGTCGTCAGCGCGGGATGCTCGCTCATCGCCCTGAGCTGGCTGGGGAAGAAGAAGTCGAAGGGTGAGCGCAGCAGCGTTCCGGTGAGCAGCAGGATCGGGCCGAGGACCATCGAGACCGCGGCGATCCGGCGGCCGGGGAAGACGTAGTCGGTTTCCATACCGGGAAGCCTGCCGATCCGGACGCGTCCCCGGATCGGCTCGGGGGCTGACTTCCCGGCTCAGACCGTGGGTGGGCTCGTCCGGCGTCCGGCGGATTGCGGGCGGGGGGAACCGGCGGAACAGTGTGAGGACAACGGATTCAGGGGGCACGATGACGATCATGAAGGTCCTGGCCGGTTCCGCGGTCCTATGCGCGGGGCTCACGTTCGTCGCCGCCGGCGAGGCGTCCGCCGCGATCCCGGACTGCGCTTCCGGCGTCAAGACCATCAAACCTGTCGTACTCGAAGACCCGGGGAGGTGGACCTACACGTTCGACCTGTCGTGGTGCGCGGACGCCGGGACGATCGTCTGGGCCCAGCCGTCGGTGACCCCGCTGGTGCTCGACCCGGCCTGCCGCTGGGTCGGCCGTGTCGAGGAATCCCTCGGCCGGGAGCCGGGCGGCGCCGCCTGGCGGGCGTTCGACATGAGCGAGTTCTCCTGCCTCGACGGCGCGGGCAAGGAGCACGGCGTCAACCCGTGGGTCATCGTCACCTTCGACCCGGCGGGCGGCTACGACACCCGCGGTGACGTCGCCGGGACGTGAGTCAGCCGCGGAGGATCGAGTCGACGGCGGCCGCCGCCCGGTCGCGCAGCGCCCGGTAGCCGGCCCGCTCGGCCAGGGCGAGCGCGTGCCGGGCCTGGCCGACGTCGCCGGTGGCGGTCGCGAGCCCGATGAGCGCGTCGATCTCGGGGTACCGGTCGCCGGTCTCCCGCAGCAGCGCCAGGGCCTGCCGGTACCGGCGGAGGGCGTCCGGCCGGTGACCCGCGCGCTGGTGCACCCCGGCGAGCGCGATGAGCGCTTCGCCTTCCCCACGTGGTTCGCCGGTCTCCCGCGCCAGCCGCAGCCCGTCACGCGCGTGATCGAGCGCTTCGGGGATCCGCCCGAGATCGGCGTACACGGCGGCGAGCCTGCCGAGCGTTTCCGCCTCTCCGGCCCGGTTCCCGGCTTCGCGATGCAGGCTGAGCGCCCTGGTGAGCAGTCCCGCCGCTTCGGCGGTGCGGCCGCGGGCGTGCTGTACCTGTCCGAGGTTGCTCAGATTGATCGCTTCGCCATAACGCGAACCGATCCGCCGATATCGGCGCAGGGCCTGGACGTAATGCCCGGCCGCCCGCGGCAGATCGCCCATCTCCCAGTGGACGAGCCCGAGATTGCCGAGCGCGACGGCTTCCCCGGCCGGTCTGCCGACGCGCCTGCTCAACTCCAGTCCCCGGGAGAACCGCGCCGCGGCCGCGGGCAGCCGTCCGGATTGCCAGTACGCGCAGCCGAGATTGCCCAGTACCGCGGCCTGTGCCTCCACCCAGCCCGCTCGCCGGGCGAGCACGAGCGCGCCGGTGTAGTGCCGGACGGCCGCCCGGTACCGGCCCTGGCGGAAATTCAGGTCGGCCAGGCTGAACCGGGCGGACGCGCGGGCGCGGAGGTCGCCGTCCTCCTCGGCGGCGGCGAGTGCGGCTCCGGCGGCGGCCCGCCATTCCACCTGGCGCAAGGACATCCAGAAGTACCCCCGCAGGGCGTCGGCCAGCAGCCAGGCCACCGGACGCGGCCCGGTCCGCGCCGTGTCCTCGGCGACGGCGACGACGTTGGCCAGTTCGGTCTCCAGCCATTCCGACGCGTTTTCCTTCACCACGGCGGGAAGGGGGCCGTCGGGGACGGACAACGGAGTGCGGAACATGTGCGGGTAGCTCTGTTTCGCCGCGTGGTCGACGGCACGCAGGTACCACTCGCGCAGCCGTCGGCGGGCGGATTCGCGTTCGGCCGGGGATTCCCGCGACTCCAGTCGATCCGCGGCGTAGCGCCGAAGCAGGTCATGGAAGTGATAGCGGCCCGGGGCGTGCTGCTCGACCAGATGCGCGCCCGCGAGCGCGTCCAGCATCGCGCCCGCCCGGCTCGTCCCGGTGAGGATTTCGACCGCCTCGACGCCGATGTCGTTGCCCGGCACCAGGCTCAGCAGCCGGAACAGCCGCCGCGTTTCCGCGGGCAAGGCCGCGTAGGAGAGGTCGAAGGCGGTCCGGACGGCGATCTGTTCGTCACCGGGCACGGTGAGCGCGGCCAGCAGATTGCCCTTGCGCAGCTCGATGGCGTAATCCTCGATGCCGCTTCCGGGATTGTCGGCGAGGTTGGCCGCCGCGATCCGCAGTGCGAGCGGAAGATACGCGCACAGCCCGGCCACCTCGGCGGCCGCCTCGCGTTCGGCCTGGATCCGTTCGGGACCGAGTATCCGCGCGAGCAGTTCCAGTGCCTCGCCGGGATCGAGCATGTCCAGCGTGAGCCGCCGGGCGCCGTGCAGGGCGACCAGACCGGCCATCCGGTCGCGGGCGGTCACCAGCACCAGGCAGCCGGGCCCGGCGGGCAGCAGCGGCCGGACCTGCTCCACGCCGTCGACGTTGTCCAGCAGTACCAAGGCCTTCCGGTCGGTCATCAGCGTCCGGTACAGCGCCGACGCGGTCTCCGTGTCCGCGGGCAGGCGTTCGGCGGGGATCTCCAGGGCGGACAGGAACCGCGTGAGCACTTCGAGCGCCGTCGCGGGCGGGCCGGGTGAATGCCCGCGCAGATTCGCGTAGAACTGCCCGTCGGGGAACCGGTCCTTCATCCGGTGCGCCCAGCGCACGGCCAGCGCGGTCTTCCCGGCACCCGCCGTACCCGTGATGGCCGCGATCGCCACCGAGCCGCCGGAGTCACGCTGTTCCGGCACCAGTTCGTCCAAAAGGGACAGTTCGATCGCGCGGCCGGTGAACCCCGGCGGTTCGGCGGGCAGCTGACGCGGCACCCGGACGGCCGGACGCGGGTTCGCGGCCGGGAGCGGACCCCCGTCGTCGAGAAGGGCGGCGTGCGCCGCGAGGAGTTCGGGGCCGGGTTCGACACCCAGCTCTTCGACGAGCCGCTCACGAACCTCTTGGTAGAGCCGGAAAGCCGTCGCCCGCTGGCCCGCGCCGTGATACGCCCGGATCAGCCTGGCCTGTGCCGGCTCGTCCAGCGGCTGGTCCGCGGCGGCCTCGACCAGCTCCGTCAGCACCTCCTCGGCGGCGCCGATGGCGAGCATCGCGTCGCCGTACCTGGCGAGCAGCGAACGGTGTTCCGCGACGAGGGAGACGACCTTGGGATGTGTCGCGAGCACCGGGAGGTCGGCCAGTGGTTTACCCCGCCACCGGCGCAGGGCCTCACCGAACAGTGCGGCGGCGCGGCCCGTCTCGCCGTCGCGCAGGGCGTCGTTCGCCTCGGCGATCAGCCCCCGGACGTGGGGCAGGTCGACGTCGACGGCGTCCCAGCGCAGCGCGTAGCCGCCGCCGACATGCGGCAGGATCTCGCTCCCGGACCGCGACGGCCGATCGGGTTCCAGCAGCCGTCGCAGGTGTTTGACATGCGTCTGGAGGACGTTCACCGCGCTGCGCGGCGGCCGTTCGCCCCAGAGCGCGTCGACCAGGTCCTGCTGGGAGGTCGCCTCGCCGCCGGCGAGCACCAGCAACCCCAGCACGGCGCGGCGGGCCGGTGGGCCGAGGTCGAGTTCCTCCCGGCCGAGCCACACGCGCAGCGAACCCAGCATCTGGATCCGCACCGCCGTCGGCCCCATCGATGGGAACGTAGCGAGCCATCCCGCGTCGCACAAGGAAGAAGCGCGGAAAGCGGCCCGCTTTGGGCCGCTCAGCCCAAGGGCGGTACGGCCGGCAAAGTGGTCGTGAGTGTTGAGTGTCGGTAACTAGTCAGGTCCCGGTCACGTGGTGATCATGGTTCTGCGATGATCACCACGTGGCCGGGGGTGAGCGTCCGTCGTATGACGAGTTGGCTGCTCTGGTCGTGTCTCAGGCGGAGACGATCCGGGTGTTGCGGGCCGAGGTGGAGCGGTTGTCCGCGCGGGTCGGGGAGCTGGAACGGCAGCTGAAGACCACGTCGCGGAATTCGTCGAAACCGCCGTCGCAGGATGTGTATGTCAAGCCGGCGCCGAGGTCGTTGCGCCGGAAAACCGGTCGTGGGCAAGGGAAACAACCCGGGGCGCCGGGCGCGAGCCTGACACTGGTCGATAATCCCGGCACCGTGGTTGATCATGTTCCGTCGGCATGTGCGGGCTGCGGGACAGGGCTGTCGTGCCGTCCGGATGTGGGCGTGGTGCGCCGTCAGGTGCATGATCTGCCCGAGATCGTCCCGGTGGTGACCGAGCATCGTCTGTATCAACGTCGCTGCCGGTGCGGGGTGCTGACCACCGCGCCCGCCCCGGCCGAGGCCACCGCTGCGGCCTGCTATGGGCCGAATGTGACCGCGTTGGCCGCGTATCTGCTGACCTATCAGCATCTTCCGATCTCCCGTGCCGCTGAACTGCTGGCCGAGGTGACCGGTATGGCGGTGTCCACCGGCTGGGTCAGCTCGGTGCTGGGGCGTCTCGCGCCCGGGCTGGCCCCGTTCGTCGAGGCCGTTCAGGCAGCGATCGTGGCGGCGCCGTTGGCGCATTTCGACGAGACCGGTGTCCGGGTGCTCGGCAAGAACAGGTGGCTCCACTCGGCCAGCACGCTGTGGTTGACCGTCTATTTCCTGCATGACAAACGCGGCCGCGAAGCGATCGACGCGTTCGGGATCCTGAACGGCTTCGCCGGCATCGCGGTGCACGACGGCTACCACTCCTACCGCACCTACGACCTCACTCACGCCCTCTGCAACGCCCACCACCAGCGGGAGCTCCAAGCCGCGGCGGAGACCCATCCCGATCAGGCCTGGCCCACCGGGCTCAGTGATGTCCTCGACGAACTCAACGCCGCCGCCCACACCGCCCGTGACCTGGACCTGTCCGAGATCCCCGACGACGTCCTCACACCGATGACCGGCCGCTACGACACCCACGTCCGCACCGGCCTGGACCTGCATCCGCGCAACCAACGAGGCCACCCCAAAGGCGGAAGACCCACCCAATCCCAGGCCCGCCGCCTGCTCGAACGACTCGAGAAATACCGCGGCGACACCCTGCGGTTCGCGTTCGACCTGACCGTTCCCTTCACCAACAACCAGGCCGAACGCGACATCCGCATGACCAAAACCCAGCTCAAAATCACCGGCGGATGGCGCACCCACCACGGCGCCACCACCTGGCTCACCGTGCGCTCCTACATCTCCACCATCCGCAAACACGGCCTCAACACCCTCACCGCGCTCCGCGACGCCATCACCGGAAACCCCTGGCTACCAACCCGACCCGCAACCACCTGACTAGTAACGAGTGTCGTTCTAACGACACTCAACACTCACGACCACGGACGGCCTGCGCCGATCTCAAGTGCCTAATGCGGTTCGGCGGGCAAGAGGTCGTGCCCGTTCCAGGTGAACCGGGCCGTGGTGACCGCGTCGTCGCCGTCCCCGCCGGTGATCAGCTGATGGATCCCGACGCCGCTGAGTTCGGCGTAGGTGCACCATTCGTGGTCCGACGTCAGCATCAGGTCGAGGTCGAGCGCGGACAGCAGGCCGAAGACCTGCCCCCGGTTCGTGGTGTCGACGCCGACGAAGACCTCGTCGAGCAGGATCACCCGCGGCGCCTCCGGTACGGCCTGATAGTGCGCGGCGACGGCGGCGAACAGCGGAAGGTGTAGCGCGATCGCCTTCTCCCCACCGGAAAGCGCGCCGTGCAGCTTCTTGGTCAGCAGCTGCCAGCCCGCCCCGTTGGCGCGGTCCACCTTGACCACGAACCGGTGCCAGGACGTGTAGTCGAAGACCTGCGCGAGCTGCTGTTCCCAGCTGGTCGCGGTGTCGTCCGCCTTCGCCTGCTCGACGCGCTCGCGGAAGAACCGGTGCAGCGATACGCGGTCTTCGGCGGTCAGCTGGTCCGGATCCTTCAGCAACAGGTCCCGCGCGGTCTTGGTGCCCGGCGGCAGATCGGGGGAGACCTGCCAGACCAGCCGGACGGCGACCCTGGACGCGGTCCGCACCCGTTCCAGGCGCGCGTTCATCCCGTCGACGAGGTCGTTGGCCTGCCGGATGCGGGCCGCGAGATGACGGCGGGTGTCACCGGTCAGCGTCTTGTCGAACAGATCGCTCTCGCGGTCGGTGATCTCGTGCCTGCTCTGTTCCGCCTCGGCGTAAAGGATCTTCAGCAGTTCGGCCGCGCCGACCCGCAGCCCGTCGACGACGGCGGTGAAGATCTGGACGTCCTCGTCGGTCTCCAGATCGAGTTCCGCGCGCGAGCTGAGCGTGTTCCGGCAGGTGTGCACGGCCTCGGAAAGCCGGTGCAGTGCCTCGCCGAGATTGCTCGGGGCGTGCGGCACGGACGGCCACGCCGCGGCCACCAGCCGGGCCGTGTCGAGCGCGGCCTGCACCCCTTCGGACGCGGACAAGGTGGCCTGGAACTTCGGGAGGTCCTCGATCCCGCCGTCCGCCGGGAAGACCCCGGTCGCGAGTTTCCGGAACCGGAGCGCGGCCGCGTCCTGTTTCGCTGCGGCGTCCTCGCGGGCCTGCGCGTCGGTCGTGCGCTGGACGCCGAGGGCGCCCAGGCGGACGGCGAGATCCGTGACCGTGCGGTTCGCGGCACGCAGTTCGTCGCCGAGTTCCCGCAGTTTCGTGCGCAGGCCGTCGATTTCGGCGAGCACCTCGCGCTGGCCGGTGTCGGCGGTGCCTTCGATGGCGTCGAGCATCGCGGTGAGCTTGGTGCGCTCGGCCTCCGCCTCGGCGGCCTCCTCCTCGCGCCGGGCCGCGTTCGCCTCGGAGCGTGCCGCCTGTTCGGCGAAGATTTCGGCCCGCTGGCTCGCCGCACGCAGGATCCCGTGCTCGTACAGCCAGTTCTCGCCCTGGTCGGAATAGGTGCGCAGCGCCGTGGCGAGCGCGGTCAGCGGCGCGCGTTCGGTCGGCAGCCCGTTTTCCGAAGCCTGGCCGGTCAGCTCGTGCAGGGCGTTCTTGGCCTCGGTCTCCAGCGCGGAGACGGTCGTCTCCCGGTGCCGGACGACGGCGTCCGCGGCGGTCAGATCAGCCTCGGCCCTGGTCAGTTCTCCAGTCGCGGCGAGAAGATCCTCGTGGCTGGGCCGGGCGGCGCGTTCGATCTTGATCAGCTCGCGCCTGCCGCGCAGGGCGGCCAGTTCGCCTTCCAGCTCGGCGATCGTCTTCTCGCGGAGGGTGATCTCGTCCCGCAGTTCGGCGATGCGGAGTTCGCGGGCGTGACGGCGGGCCGACGAGCCGATGTACGCCGGCCTCCGCTTCTCCCAGCTCCCGGTCAGCCCGCCCATCCGCCAGCCGCCGTCCGCGCCGATCGCGGCGGGCCCCGGCGGCAGCGTGTCGTCGAAGGCAATGGCTTCCAGCACCCGCCGGATCTTCGCCGGGGCGAGTTCCGCGTCGGGTTCCGGCACGAGGACGTCGGCGAGCGAACGGCCGGAAACCGACGGCAGCGTCGCGGTTTCCGCGAGTACGTCGTGTCCGTCGACGACGCCGTGCGAGTTCACCCAGGCGTCCAGCAGCCCGGCGCCTTCGAGTGCGGCTTCGATCCCGGCGCGCGCGTCCTCCGGGACGGAGACGGCGAAATCGACCAGCCGCCACAGCGGCGCGCCGCTCATCTCGGCCCGGTCCGCCGTGCGGGTGCGCGGCGACGTGGGCAAGAGGACGTCTTCGGTTTCGAGCACACCCGCCTCGACGAGGAGTTCGTCGTGTTCGGTGCGCGCGGTGGCCAGCGCGGCGCCCGTCGCCGCCTCCTGCCGGATGATGTCTTCGAGCACGGTCTCGGCGACCGCGCTGACCTTGTCCAGCAGCGCGGCTTCCGCCTCGGCCTCCCGCACGAGCGCTTCCGCGTCGGGGAAACGCAGCTCGCGGCAGCCGATCGCCCATTCGGCGAGCCGGGTGCGCAGATCGCTCAACGCGAGTTCGCGGGTCGCCGTCGTGAGATCCAGTTTGTCCTGCGCGACCGAGAAATCCGACCTCGCCTGGTCCAGATCCGCCTCGGCCTGGTGACGGCGGGCGACGGCGCGCTCGTGCTTGTCCAGTGTCCTGGCGACGGCCTCGACCTGCTCACGTTTCCCGCGGACCGCGGCCTGCAGCAGCGGGCGGAGCCGGGCCGGTTCACCCTGCTTGGTCGATTCATCAAGCCCCGCGACGAGTTCGTCGTGCACCCCGGCCAGATTCGCCCGCGTCGCCGCGGCCCGGACGTCGGCCTCCTGCGCGCGAACGAGATCCGCCTGCCGTTTCACGACCTGCTGCGCGGCCCGCGATCGCTCCTCGTCGGCGTCCGCCTCGGCACGGAGCCGGTCGGCGTCCGCGCGGAGCGTTTCCGCCTGCTCCTTCGCCGAAAGGGTCCGCTGCCGCAGTTTGTCGAGTTCCTGGCCCTTGCGGTACGACTCCGATTCGGTCAGCCCCGAGATACGGGCCTCGGCCTCCTCCACGTCCTTTTCGAGCTTCGCCGCGCGTTCCTCGGCGGCTTCCTTGCGCGCGGCGACCTCGTCGTACTCCTCGGCCGAACGGCGGGCGGCCGCGGCGAGTTCGTCGAGTTCGGTGGTCGCGGCGATGAGGTTCGCGGCGCCCGCGCGCAGCACGCGCTGGGCGTAGGTCTTCTGCCGCGCGGCGAGCGCGCGGGTCGCGTCGACCTCGGTCTCCAGCGAGCCCAGCCGTTCGCGTTGCGCGTCGAGCCGTTCGAACCCCTCGGCGAGGTCCGCGATCTCCTGCTGTCCCAGCGGTGGGAGCGCGCGGGACAGCAGGTTGGACAGCAGGCTCGGGTCGAGCCGCTGCGAGAGTTTGGGCATCCGCAACTGGAGGAGCGCGGTGATCAGCGCGTCGTAGCGCTGCTCGCTCAAGCCGGGGAACAGTTTCGCGCGGATTTCGGTGCGGTATTCGGCCGCGCCGGCGTGCACGGTCCCGCGTTCGCCGAGGTGTTCCTCCAGTGCGTTCCTGGTCAGCGGCTGGCCCGCCTCGTTGACCAGCGGCAGGCCGTCGCCGACCCGCAGCCCGGTGGTGAAGAAGTCGGCGTGCACCGTGCTGGTGTGCGTACTCGCCTGCAGCCGGGCGCCGCAGGTGAACCAGTCGTCTTCGCCCCGGCGGAATTCGAGCCAGACGTATCCGACACGAGTGGCGCCGGAAGCGCCTTCGCCCATCAGGTTCCAGTGCATGCTGCGCTCGCTGGTGCCGAAGGTCGACAGCCGGTTGGCGCGCAGGCTCGCGTCGAACAGGAACGGCAGCAACAGTTCCAGCGCCTTGGACTTCCCGCTCCCGTTGGGGCCGCGCAACAGCAGGCGCCCGTCGTGGAACTCGAAGATCTCGTCGTAGTAGCGCCAGATGTTGAGGATGCCCGCGCGGGACGGGATCCACCTCGTCACGGTCACGTCGCCTCCTCTTTCCGGCCGGGGTCCCGGTCGGTGTATCTCGCGGCGGCCGGGAGCGGCCGGACGAGTTCGGCTTCGACGCGGACCAGCCCGAAGCCGGTCAGCACCGCGAGCGCGTCGACGGTCAGCCGCCGCACGCCGTCCTTGCCCCGGTAGGTCTTGGCCCAGCGCGGGAACCGTTTCAGCAGCTTCGCGGTGGCGCCCCGCAGGTAGTCGGTCGTCCGCGGTTCGTCGAGCACGTCGAGCAGCAGGAGCGCGGCGACCTTCGCGTTGCTGCCGTCGTCCGGGAACCGCTCGTCGGTGGCGATGCCGTCGACGTCGACGAGCAGCACCCCCTCGGCCCGCTCTTCGAGGACGAACCCGCCCTGTTCCGCCGCGCGGCGCAGCAGCTGACGCCCGGTCGGCGAGCCGAGATACGCGCGCTCCTCGGCGGTGAGTTCGGCGAAGTACAGCACGGGATCGTCGACGAGACGGCGGAAGACCGAATGCCGGAGCCACAGGTTCCGCTGGACGTCGGACGCGTTCGGCGTGTCCTCGTGGCGGCCTGAGGAGAGGCCGTAGCGCTGCTCGTACGACACCGCGTCCAGTAGTTCCTCGAACCGCAGCGCGACGTCGTCGGCGGGTACGGCGAGCTGCGACGGCCCGACCGGGGCGGCGAGCAGGCGCAGCAGCAGCGTCGCGTCGACCCGGAACAGCACCTTCGCCGTGGTCTCGTCCACAAAGGACTCGGCGTCGCCGTCGGCCGTCGTGAGGACGCCGTAGGACTCCAGCAGTTTGAGGACGTCCACGAACGCGATGCGCTCGGCCCGGCTGGTGACGTCGAAGGTGGTGACGAGGTCGTCGGCGGCGCTCGCGCGGGTGACACGGTCGGCGAGGAGGCCGATGGTGGTCACCGGCACGGTCAGGAGTTCGGCCGCCACCACGCAGAGCAGCACGTAGCGGCGGCGGTCGAACGCCGCGCGTCCGGAGCGCAGGCGCCGGGCCGGCCGGGTGGGGTCGGCGGACGCGCGGACCTTGACCAGCCGCGCGTAGCCGAGCCGCGGTTCGACGGTGAGCGTCCAGCCGCAGTAGTAGTCGAACCACTGCCGGATGGGTTCGCGGCGGCGCCGGATGAGGTCGAAGGTCTCGGGGGAGCCGCGTTCGCCGATCAGCGGCTTGGCCAGCAGGGCCCGGATCCCGCGAGCGACCTCCTCACGCTCCGCGATGACCAGTTGGTTCGTGAGGCTCACGCACCGCCTCCGGCCGTGCTGATCTCGATCTCGTAATCGGGCCCGCGGAAGACGCCGCTCGTCGTGGTGAGGCGCGCGACCGCGCCGTTGTGCGGCGGCCTCAGGATGATCTCGATCTGACCGTCGGACGTCGTGCTCCGGCGGGTGCCGCCGGTGCCGGGGCTGCTGCCGAGCGCTTGGCCCAGCAGGTCCAGCAGCCGCTCGAAGACGGTGTGGTCCAGCTTCTCGAACGCCGAAAGCCGCACGACCCCGCCGGTGTCGAGCATGCTCCACGCCGCCTCGAGTTCGGCACGTTCCGCGATCGCCTGCCGGACCCGCGCGGCCCGGATCGCGCTGACGTCACGGACCCTTCCGGTCCTGGTGAACCGCTCGGTGCGGCCCGCGGACCGAAGCAGCTCGGAAACCTCGACCGGGGGCGCGTCGAGCCACGACGCCGTCGTGCTGACCACCTCGGGGTCGGCGTGGGCGAGATGCGCGTGCCGCGCGGAACTGAGCCCGAACATCGTGGACCACAGGCGATGCAGGTCCTCCTGCGCCGGGACGACGGTGAACCACCGTGCCAGCTCCCGGAAATCGGCGACCGCGCTGCTCGCGCGCCGCCGCGATTCGGTGATCCGGTCCAGGACCTGGAGAAGCGTGATGATCGCCCGCCGCGCGACCTGGTGGAGGTCCTCGACCCGCGGCGTCGCGCCGTCTTCGGGCAGGAACCACGCGCGGAGCCCGTCCCAACGCGCCTTGCGCACTTCGAGCCAGCGCTGATCCGGACCTGGCAAGGCGGCCCCGTTGAGCGCGCGCCGGTGCACACGCTCGACGCCGTACTCGTCGATCTCCTTGACGCGGGTGGCGATGGTGTGGGTGTGATGCTCCAGGTCGTTCAGGAACTGCTGCAGATACGCCACCGTGGACGCCTTGACCTCGTGAAACGTCGAGAGGTCCGCTTCCGCGCGCAGCAGGCGTTGCAGGTCGCCGTTGAACCGCTTCGTGTTGTCCCGGAACGATTCGAGGTGGCTCTCGATCTCGGCGAGCGTGCTGAACACGCGCCTGTCGGTGCCGTCCTCCAGCTGCCTGACCAGTTCGCCGAGCCGCTCGCCGAGCGCGTCGAGCGTCGCCGTCTGCAGCGCCCCGGCCCCGGCGAGGACCTCGTTCGCGCGAACGATCCCGGCGAGCGCCGCTTCACCCTGTCGCGTGAGCGAGTACTGCAGATTGCGGCGTTCGTACTCGGACGCCGTCCGGTAGTCGCCCGCGTGATTCTGGACGATGTCGAGGTGGCTCTGGCTCCTCAGCTGCTCCAGCGCCTTGGCGAGATCCTCGTCGTCCAGCGTCTCCAGCCAGCCGGTTTCTCGCAGCCGCGTGCGGATGTCGTCGATACCGAGCGCCGTCTCGAGCCGCTCGTTCGCCTCACCGAAGACGTGCAGGATCGCCAGGGGAAGCCCGGACTTGCTGCCGTCGGTGAAACGGAACATTTCGGGCGGTACACGGATCGGATCCATGCGGCCTCCGGCGGTGGTGCGTGGAGCTACACGTTAGGGGGTCACCCAGGCGAGTCCGAACGGCCCATCTTTTTCACGCTGTGTACTCAGGTCGTGAACAGCTCAAGGTGCACGGTGGTCCCCTCGACGGTGACCTTCCGGACCACGCGGCGCCCGTTGACGAGCCGGTCGTCCGCCATGACCCCGGGCGCGAAGTTCGACGCTTCGAGCAGCTTGGGCACGTCCTCCGCCGGAAGGGTCAGGACGACCTGGTACCTCGAGTCGATGCCCCGGTCGTACTTCGTCTCCAGGACTTTCCCGCTCGCGGGCATCGAGATCCCGCCGAATCGGAAGGCGTCCTCGGGTGACGGAGCCGGCTCTGGGGTCGCGCAGCCGGCCAGCAGGAGGGCGAGGACCGCGATCAGGGCTTTCACCTAGCGTGAGACGCACGGTGAACGTAAGCGTTCCGTCACACTTGGGCGGGGATGACAGGGGCGCCCGGACACGTTGTACTGGTTGTCAACGACCAGAGGAGATCAATCGTGACGGAAAAGGCTGTTCTCGCGGGCGGCTGCTTCTGGGGTATGCAGGACCTGTTCCGCCGGCACCCCGGAGTCGTCTCCACCAGGGTCGGCTACACCGGCGGCGACGTACCGAACGCGACCTACCGCAACCACGGCTCGCACGCCGAAGGCATCGAGATCGTCTTCGACCCGGCGCAGCTGTCGTACCGGCAGATCCTGGAATTCTTCTTCCAGATCCACGACCCGACGACCCGCAACCGCCAGGGCAACGACATCGGCACCAGCTACCGGTCGGCGATCTTCTACACCGACGACACGCAGAAGCAGATCGCCGAACAGACGATCGCCGACGTCGACGCCTCCGGCAAGTGGCCGGGCAAGGTCGTCACCGAGGTGACCCAGGCCGGCGACTTCTGGGAAGCCGAGCCCGAACACCAGGACTACCTGGAGCGCATCCCGAACGGCTACACCTGCCACTACGTGCGGCCGGAATGGCAACTGGGCGAGCGCTGATCGTCGCGCTGCACGTCTCTTCCGTGCACGCTTACGAGGGCCGTCCCTCCGACGGCCCTCGGCCCGATCCTGCTCCGGTCTCGCGCGACCACGTCGAGGTGCGCGCGGGGCTGGGGCTGGTGGGGGACCGGTACTTCGGCCACTCCGCCCATCGCGAGGCCGCGGTGACGTTGTTCTCGGCTTCCGTGCCTGGTGACCCGCTGCTTGCTCGGCGGAACATCGTGCTTTCGGGGTTCGATGTGGATGCTTTGCCGCGGGGGTCTGTGGTCACGTTGGATTCTGGCGATGGTCCGGTGCGGTTCGAGGTGCACCGGCTCGCTAATCCTTGCGCTTGGATGGACGTCGTCTACGAGCCTGGCACCTTCCGCTCTTTGCGGGGTAGAGGTGGGAAGCGGTGCGTGCCGCTGGATGACGGGGTTCTACGTGTCGGGCCAGTGGAGATCTCGTAGACCCGCTTGATCTGGTCCGGCGTCATGCTTCGTCGCTGGTAGCCGTACTGGGCCGCTAGCGGTGCGAGAAACGCGTCTGCCTGGAAGTGCGCATCGATGGCTGGCTCGATTTCACTGATCGATATGACCAGGTGACTGTGGTGTAGCCGGCATGCGTCGGTGACGAACCGCGCCATCGGCCTCTCCGTCTCCGCGGCCATCAACAGTGCCCGTGTGACTTGAGTCTGTCGACGTACGCATCCATGAAGGCTTTGAGTCGTTCTTCTGGCGGCGCGCCTGGTCCCAACGGAGGCGATCCGCTGATGAACGCCTCCTGAAACTCGCATTCGTACTCGACGAGCAACGCCTGCGCCAATGCACCTTTGTCGGAAACCGCCGATACACAGTCCCGACCCCGGCGTCGGCCTTCGCCGCGCGAGCCCGTCGATCCCTTTGGTTGTCACAAGCCTGGCCGTCGCGCGGACGATCTTCTGCCGGTTGCGAGTCGTGTCCGCCCGCTCTACCGGACCGGATCCTGCGGTGGGAAGCACGGCGGCCATGTCAGTCAGCTTCGGACGCTACGGGAAGGTGGGAAGAACCTCTGGAAGAGGACCTGCGACGAGGCGCTCGTCAGCACTTCCGGCACCTTCACCGTCGAAGGTCCTCCAGGGCCGACGAAGGCTCGTGCCGACTAGGTGATCTACGTGGCTGATGAGGGCATGACACTGGTCTGTGTCACCTAGCCGCACTGGCCGGCCGTCATGGAACCTTCGGCCGAAGCTCATCGCCTCGGCGATTTTCACGAAGCCTGAAATTCGAAAAGCGTGGCACAGGCCCACATATGGTGCGGATTTATGTCGTCCAGCTTCCTGTTTTATAGGGTTTCGACACGTGCGTGGTGCACCAGTATTCCCTGATCCGGGTTCGTGGGCTGTTGCTATCCTGCGGCGTACGTTGATCACCGGGATCGCCGGAGGGGGTTCGGAATGGGGAAGAAGAAAACGAAAACAAGCGGGCCTCCGCCGTGGACCCAGCGCGACGAGGTGCTGCGCTACACGTGCTATCTCGCGGCCATGCTGGCGGGCGGGCACGATCTCAGTCAGACGCCGGAAGTGCTCGCGCCCTTTCCGGCGGTCAACGCCGATGACGAACGGCTGTGGGCGGTAGGGCAATTCATTCTGTCCGACTTTCGACCACTGGGGGACGGAAGTTGGCAAGTCAATACGCCGATGGTCTTCGGCACTGGAGCGGTAGGGCTGGGTTTGGTCGCCGGCTCGCTGATCGGTGGAGCCGTCGCCAAGTCTCGGGCACGCACAGCTGCGCAGGCGGCTGCCGTACCTCGATGGGTGCCTATAGTCCGAGGTTCCCTCTATGTCAGCAGCTACGGCTTCTACATGTATACGCCGCAGGTACTCAGGTGGCACTGGAGTGCTATCACCGCAGCGAGCATCGTGGCCCCCGCGACTTTGCATTTCACCGGGGAGAGCACCAACGGTCCCATTTCGCGGCTTCTGCAGTCGGACTACGCGGAGCTGGTGTTCGTGAGTTGGGCGCTCGATCAGCATCGGCAGCATCCACAACTGGTTACGGGTGGCTGGCTGCCGCATGGCTGGCTCCAGCATGCCGGTTTTCATGGCAGGCAACCTGATGCGGTTCCTGGCCTACTGCCTGCTTTGCCGTCTGCGGAAACTTCGGTAGCTGCCGACTGAATCGAATCCGCGCAATGCTTGAACCTCCCAAACAGGACAAGTAGCCTCAAGTCGAGGGGGAGGGGTGGATGACCGGGTTCGAAGCTGATCCGAAAACCCTGCGCGACGCGGCTGATCAGGCAAAGCGTGCCGCAGTAATCGTTCGTGAACTGGATCTGGAGAGGGTGACAGCACTTTCCGGTGCATTGACCGGTACGGAGTCCGCGAAGACCGCTACCGAGCTTGGTCCGCATTGGGAGAACTCAATCGGCGTCTGGGCGAAGGCTGTGGATTCCTATGCGGCGTCGCTGACCACTGCCGCGACTGCGTACCGGGTTCGGGATGACGCAGGTGAGCAGGGATTCGACGGGGTAGGTGGTCGATGATGGTCACGTGGGCCGATGTCAGCCGGTGGAAGGCTGAAGGGATAGGACAGATCGGTGACCACTTGGCCGCGCAGAACCGCCAGGTGCTCGGCTTGCAGGACGAGATCGAGGGTGCCAAGCCCGCCGGGTGGGCCGGGGAAGCAGCGGACGCGGCGGCCGAGAATCTTCGCGTCCGATGTCAGGAACTCGAGGACCTCGCGGCGCGATTGTCCGCCGCCGTGAAGATCATCGATGACACGGAGCAGGCGGTGCGCGATTTGGTACGCAGCGTCGAGACGACAGAGGACTTCGCCGCCAAGAACGGCTTCCGGATCGACGACAGCAAGGTCGTCGAGACCGAGGAAGCCACCGGCTTTCTCTCCAGTGTGCTCTTGCAAGTCGAGGTGGAAGCCATCCTGGCCCGCGCCGACCAGATCGACACTGAACTGAACTCCGTGCTCAAGCGCATCCTGGCAGGCGAGATCGGTGACGATGGCGCGACGACGTTGGCGGCGGCCGCCGCGGCCGGCGAAGACCGCATCGTCGACGAACAACGGCACCGCGAGCTCCTTGGGAAGTACCAGGTCAGGACGGACGGCACCACTGTGTGGCCGAGTGGTCTGACGGGTTGGCTCGCGGAGCGGGCGGGTTTCACGAAGGAGAAGATCACTCAAGCCGAGGCCAAACTGCTCGACGATCTGCAGATGCGCAAAGGATTGCTCGGGCTCAAGGAGTTCGCCGACATTCGGCAGGACGCCTTGCATGTCGCCGAGGGCAAGTTCGAGGGCAAAGGCCTGACCGACGGGCACGCCGACGCGTTCCGCCACGCCTACTGGAACGCGATGATGACGCAGCGGTACGGAGAGGAATGGGCCCGCGACTTCGCCACGGCGCACGAACGGAACCCGAGCAGCCACCATGTCCCCGTGGCCATGGACCTGCACAACAACGAAGTCGGCCGCTCGATCGCCCGGGCCCACCCGGACGCCAGTCCGGAGGAGTTGGCGAACCTGGTCGAACAGGCGGTCAAGGACGGCAAAATGGTGGTCATCGACAAGAACGACACACTGGTATCGTCCAATGAATCGCCTCCAGGCGAGACCCGCGAAACCAAGAACAAGCCCTGGCCAACGGACAATCCGGGGCGCAATGACGACCATGACCCCGGCGATCCGTCGGCGACTCCGGACCAATACTGACCATGCGCTTGATCGTGACTCTGCTCGCCCTTCTCGCCCTCGTGGCGGGCTGCGGTACGAGTACCCCAGGAGTGACAGTGGAATTCGACGAAGGTCTCGAGAAGACGATCGGCGATCTCGCCAGAATAGGCGGCTCGCGACCGCTCAAGGAACTGGCACCCGGCGATTGGACGTCAGTGCAGGTCCTCACCGGCCCCGCTTCAGGCGCGCGGATCGAACGCGAACTCGGTAGGCCCGTCACGGTCGAGGGCGACGGTACGCACAGTGGGGACTACATCCAGGACGGCAATCTGCTGGTGTTCGACCGTGACGGCACCACTACGCGGATGGTCAGCCTCGGAACTCTCGCCGCCCTCGGTGAGGGCAAGTACCGGGCCGATGTGGTGCTGCAAGCGCGAGGTGGGGCCATAACGATGACGGACCCGGACGGCCGTCCCGCAGGTGGCTGAGCGAGCTGACGCTACGACGAGACCGGAATTGAGCCCGCGCCGGGTGCGGCATCAGGCCGTCCGGTGTCGGTGACACTCGTGATCTAGGAATTGATGCTGAGGCGGTGTTGCTCGGCGATTTCCTTGGCTTCGCTCTTGCGTGCGAATTCGGCGAACAAGAGGCTCTTGCGCTCCTGTATTTCGCGCATCCGTTCGCTGGCGCTTCCCTTCGCCGGCAGGCGATGGACCTGAGCCTTCGGATTTGGCCCATCCGATACGCCCGAGCGATGGTTGAGCAAAACAGCATGTCCTTCGAAGAAGGTGATGCGGAAACCTTTGAAGATCATGACTTCGTCGTCGGCAACCAGCGGGCGACTTGCGTAAGAGCGACATTCTCATCGACATGCCAAAGCTTGAGTTTTGCGTCCCACTGCGCCTTGACCGTCCGCTTGGCCTCGTGCCGCTCCTCGTACGGTACTTGCAGATACAGTCGCCCCTCGATCACATCGCCAGGACTGACTTTCTGCGCGGTTCCGACTTGCGGACTAGGGCCACTCCGGAACCGGCGTGCCGCCAGCGGTCGTTCCCTGCGCGCGGTGGTCATGATCCGCCGCACCCGCTCACAGGCACTCACGTCGGTGATGCGCATCATGAGGTCTGTCGGCCCGGTATTCGCCAGAAGATTGAGCGAGCCATGCCACAGCACGATCCCGTCCACGATCACGACCTTTTCGTGCATACGTTCGCGGTACGACACCTCGCAACCGGCCGCTCGCAAGTCTTCTGCGAGTTGGACCGCAACCGTCTCTTCCTCGGGCGGTCGCGTAAACACAGTGACCTGAATCCCGTTCGCCAACCGCGGGGCGAGTCGGCCCAGCCATCGTTTTACCGCTCGCCGATCAAGGAAAGGAGAGTAGATCTCCAGGCTGCGTACGGCGTGGTCGATATCCCATTCGATGGCGCGAGGTACTTCATCCGCGGGGAAGAAGGCAGGGCGAGCAAGTTCCTCTTTGGACAGGCCGGACAGATCAGCGGCTTCACGTACGGGAACCAGGTCGTCGACCGAGATGCGGTCGGCATGGCGCACCAGATGGTCGAGCATGTGTGCGGCTTCGCTCCCGGGTTGGAGGCGCTCACCGAGGAAATCCACATCCGCAACGACGACGAGGTGGTCCTGCGCACGACTCAACGCGACGTTCAGCAGGCGGCAGGTTGTCGACGACAACCCGGTTTCCGCGTAGAACATGCCGAGCTCGTCGCCGGCGCCGGCGACCGTATCGATGACCACGACGGGTCGCTGGCTTCCCTGGAACCTGTGAACTGTGTCCACCAGTCCCTCGTATGGTTCACCGAAACGGTATCGGAGACTCGCTTTCAGGGACCGCACCTGGTCTTTGTAAGGCGCGATTACGGCGAGACGATCGGTGACGCGGTCACCATCTGCGGCGGTGTCGGCCTTTCGGCCTGGCAGTACAGTGTCGTACTGAAGTCCGCGGATGTACTCGTGGATCACGGCTTCGTGCACCGGGTTGGTCTTGTGTGCGCCGTAGTTGCCGCGGGTGTTCGGGACTCGTCGGGCGGAAGTGTCGACGAGTACGACCGCCCCCGTGAGCAAAGGCGAATCCGGCAACCGGCTCACATCGTTCCGAAGTGTGCGGAGCGGGCTGTCCGGGTATGCAACCGCGTTCACCACCGCGCAGATTTCCGGACGCATCCGGTACTGCGAGTCGAGACAGATCATTCGAGAGTCAGGTTTCGCCGTTCCGGAGGCGTCGACGAGCCCCGCTGCGGTGAATACGTCCTGGTCCATCCACCGTTTCGAGTGGTCGCGTTCGGCCGGTGTGGCAGTTCTGCTGGTCGAGCCATGCGTTATCGGAGGAAGCTGTCGGAAGTCTCCGGCAAGTACGACCCGCTTCGCCGCCAGCCCGGCCGCATACCAGGCTGAAGGCAGGTCGACCATCCCGGCCTCATCGATGATCACGAGGTCGATCGCGGGCATCAGCGCAGTTGACTGCACAGCTTTAGAGACGGTCGCGCCCATGACCCGGCAGTGGTCCCGTACCGCCGCCGCGATGTCCATTCGTTCCTTCTCGAAGCAGGTCAGTGCATCAGTCAGGTCGCGTTCCATCGTCCTGAGGCGCGCCAGCGGCTGAATACGGGATAGCCGGGGCAGCTGGTCTTGCAGCTGCTGAACCACAAGGTCCAGAGCCGCATTACAGGCTAGAAGGTCTTGATCACCGGCTCGACGCAACAGACGGACCTCTTCGGCCGTTGTCAAGTGTCGGCTTGCCTTCAGTCGTAAGGAGCGGATCTTCTCTTCACGTCGCCCCGCGAACATACCGGCCTGACCCTCCAGGCGATCTGCCCGCGCCGTGCAGTCGGATGCCGCCTGTTCCTCTCGTCGTGAGCTGAGATCGTGTTCGGAGACAGTGAGTGCGAGTTGCCGTGCGCGCTCCTCCAACTCGTGACGCTCGACCGTGGCGGTCTGGATTTGCCGATGCAGCTCGATGCCGGCGCGAACGTTCTTGAGACGCGCGGTGGTCTCGTCGATGCGTGCGGTCAGCTCTGTCGTCAACCGGGCCGCGATGTCACTGGATCTGATCGCCGGACCGTACCGTCGCTCCAGTGATGGGACGGCGATCTCGCCGTTGCGTTGGACCAGGCCGGACATGAACTGGTCCTCGTGTTCGAACAGCTCGCAGACGCGCTCCAAAGCCTGGTCGACCGCGACATGGGTAGGCGCCAAGAAAAGCACTCGCAGACCCTGCCTGTAAGAGCCTTCGATGATGCGGCTGAGGACGTCCGTTTTCCCGGTGCCAGGTGGTCCCCAGATGAACGTGATGTCGCTCCCCAGGGCATGGTCGATCGCCAGCCGTTGTCTGCTGTTCAGTCCAAGTTTTTCGTAGCCCTGTACAAGCCGAGCGATCTCGGTGCAACGTCCGATTCTCGGGGAGCCCTCTCCGAAAATCCACGACGCCGTCGTTGTATTGAACGACTTGGGATCGTCACCAATGGTCGCGATGCGGTCGGCAAGCAGCTCGAGTGTCGCCGTGTCGTCGGCGCGGAGTTGCATGCTGCCCGGGTTCTGGCCCCAATCGGTCGTGGAGGTCAGTCTGATCTTTCCATCGGGCATGAGCGAGGCGGTCGCTCGGGACCACTGTTTCCGCGACCGCGATGGCCGCAGGAGGTACCGGTTGCGAGGCGCGGGCTGCCATTTCGGGGCCGAGAAGACGTAGTCGTAGCCCGCATCGGTACTGGCCAGCAGGCTTCCGTCACGGAGTGTGGTCTTTTCGGCATCTGAGCCGCTTCCGGAAAGTATGGCAGCGACCTCGTACCGGATCGCCGTGACCAGGTCGTCGATCGGGTAGTTCCGTGTCGCCATGTCACCACCGCCACCATGCACGTAGGCGTTGCCGCCAACCGGCTCGGGCCGCCTTCGCCGCAGGCTGAGCCGACTGTGGCTGCGGCGGCAAGTAGACAGGTGGAGCCGGTGGCGGATGAGGCTGTGGAGCAGGAGGCTGTGGTCGTGCCGGCTGCGGTGGGGAGGCAGGAGCCGTCGGGCGAATGAAGCTCGGAGACGAGTAGAGCTGATCGAGGCGACGGGTGAGGTCCTCTTCGGTAGTACTCGGTTTGGGTGGAGCCTTCCACCGATAAACACCTGAAGCGGGAGGAGCGTCCTGCTGAGCAGGCTCGGGACCGGACTCGGTCTGCACCGCAGGGGGCGGCAGTGTGGTCGGGGCGGCCTCTGGCTCCGGCGGTGGTGACAAATACGCCTTGGCTTGAGCTTCGCTGATTACGCGGAGTGTCTGGAAGCGCTTCAGCTCGATCTGCGGGCAGGGAGCATCGCTCCCGTTGGAGTGGAACTGCATGACCATCCCGCTCAGCATGACCCATGATCCGCGCAAAGCCTCTGCCTGTTTCCCGAACTTCGCCTCGATCTCCCTGTTGATCTTTCCCCAAGCGACGATCCGGGAGGCGCCATGGCGCCAGTTGCCGAAATTGATGAACGTCGTCGTGGTCCGCTGGGTATGGGCGATACGAGTATCGGTCACCTGGCCGACGATCGTGACATGGTCGCCGACGCAAGCCAAGAGTGCGTCGCGGTCGTGCGCGTCGAGCGCGCGAGGGCCAAGTGATCGGCGAGGCCCGGTTCGGCTGCTCGGTCCGGTGGCGTGCTCGCCAGCGAGGATGGTTGGAACCGCGGAAAAGCCGGCCTTGCATGCGTCCATGAGCCGCCGGGTTTGGTCGGCCAAAGGTTCGATCTCGAGGAGTCTGCCGAAAACCTCCGACCTGGCGGGGTCGGCGAAGTCTTCGGCTTCGAGAAGGAGGTTTTCCCCCGTGTTGTATTCCTCCCACAGCGAGGGGTTGTACCTCAAAGCGCCCATCGACAGGTCGATCACGGCAGTTGCGAACATATCCAGTCGATTGTCGTAGCTGTGGCCACGATCGGGGTGCTGGTAGTTGCGATGTCCGTACTCTGCCGCGCCGAAATCAGCCAAGGCTGGGAGGTACATTCCGTCGTAGTCGACCAGCTGGACACGGTCCGAACTGTCGACAAGTATGTTGCCGTGTTGAAGGTCGCCATGGGCTGCGCCTGCGGCGCGGAGCCGCGTGGCCGCTATGACCAGCTGTTTGCTGACCCGATCGAGGCGGTGGGGTTCGTGTAGGTGGTCCTCTATCCAACTGTCCAGCCGCTCTCCGTTGACCCACGGCATTCGGACGATCGGAAAGACACCACCGTTCACCCTTATGCCCTCTGGCACGTAGGCGACGTCGGTCAGGAAGTCAAGGCCACCTCGATGCCGTTGTACGAACTCGGCCACTGCGGTGTACCGCTCGCGTAAGCGCTTGCTCTGTTTATGGAAGCAGCGAACGGCGAACCGCCTGCCTCCAGCCCGGACCTCGAAGGTCAAGGCGAACCCTCCACTTGCCACCGAGGCTTGCTTCAGTGGTGTGAGTACAGGCTGGCCGCCGTTCAGCAACGGGTCAGCGAACGTCCTTGCTTGCACGGCCTGTTGGTAATCGATGAGCTGTGGCAGCTTCACGTCCACACCGCACACACTGTCGAGTCGTCGTTCTCCAAACCGTGTTCCCGAGCACGTGTGATGAACTCGATGAACTGCTCCTCGTCCGCGAGATGATCGAGGATGGCGGGGAGCTCTCCTGTTTCGCGATGCTGTCGTAGCAGGTACTTCGCTACGGCGTCCGTCGCGAGCAGCAAGACGTCGCCGTCGCGAAGCGGTCCGCCTCCCGACCAGACGTGCTCTAGCGGTACGGGGGTGTCCGGAGAGGTGTGCACGAGATCGGGGAAGCGGGTGAACTCCCGCGAGTCTGTGAGCGGCGCGACGAGCACCAGCTCACGCTCGGAGACGTGAAACAAACAGGAGTCACCGACTGCCGTTATGGTGTAGCCGCTCGTTTCGACTCGTACGCCTAGAAAAGTGGCCGCTGAACCCTGGGCCAGCTTTTCCCTCGCATACCACGCCAGATCTGGTGCGCATACGCGTTCTCGCCAACTTCGCCGCAGCGCGGACAACGTGCTGCTCTTGAGGGGGTCTCCACCACTGACGAAGGCCTCGGTGAGAAGTTGGCTCCAAACTTCGGCACGAGCAGCGGCCGAAGCGCCATCGGACAAGGCAAAGCGGCCTGCGTTGATATCCGCGGCTGCGCTGTCCTCGTTCTCGCACGGCCCTCTGTCCTGCTTGGCCGTCGTACGTACTGCGACGCGCAATGGACGAACGGCTCGGTATGCCGGAGGTCGGGTCATGCCGGAGGCAGCTCCGGGAAGCCACCGGGGTTGATGGGCCGTGTGCCGATGTCGAGGAACTCGATCACCGATGTCGCTTTCGCGTTGTAGAGGAATCCTCGTGTGCCTGGCTGCACCTTGTAGCCGAGTCCGGCGGCTGCTTCCGCCATCTGCACGGGTAACTCGCTCGACATCGAGAACAGCATCGCGGCGTAGTCGTCTGGAAGAGTGTCCGCGGCATTCGGCAATACGATCTCGTTGACCACAGCGCTCGAGAGATGCACGTTGAACATGAGTGCGGGACCGTCGTCGGTTCGGACAGCACGAATCTTGTCCGCCGCTACACGAGGGTCACCGTCCGTGCTGACGCCATCGGTCAGGTTGATCACGATCGGCGGGAAGCTGGTCAGATGCTCAGCGCACCATGCCGATAGAACCCCTTCCGCGATGCGCAGGGCTTCGACCATGGGTGTGGGGCCGTTGGTGACCGGGTCGACCCAAACCGGAAACGACCTTGAAACCTGAATTATGCCGCCGGCTCCGTCCGATTCCTTTTGGAGGACCTCGTCGACGCGCAGTGGACCGGCGGCGACTTCGCTGATCGGCAGCAACGGCCGGTCGATGCTTGTGCCGTGTAGGGCGAACTGGACGTCGGCGCCATACCCGATCACGCCGACCTCGAAGTAGTCGAGGATCTTGTTGCTGCCCTTGCTGCACTGGATGACCGCGTTACCGAGCAACCGGTTGACGCTGGCCATCAAGGCCTCGGCCTTGGAATGGCCTTCTGTCCCCCATGGCTCTGACATGGAAAAGGACTGGTCGATGAGCAAAAGCAGGCACGCGGGCCGTCGTCGGTTGATCTCTGCTGTGTACAAAAGGACCCTCCCCGGTCTCATCAGCCGACAATGATAGCGCTTGATGACGATCTTGTGACCCTGCTACTCGACAGTAGTTTGTACGTTGGGTGACTCGCCTGTCAGTGCGCCTGCTTCTCGGCCGTCGGCAACCGCTCGTGGATTCGCTGCCTCGCATCGCATCGATGTTGCGTTACAGGGGATCTGACCGGTGGAGTGCGCGTGGGCTGGTCGTCGCCGCGCTCGCCGCCCAGGCAAAGCAAGTGGACGGCAAGGTTATCGGCCACCCGGGATGTCCACTAGAGTCGAAACACAGCAAAACCAGGGGAGGGTCCGAAATGGTCGCCGCACGGGAAACAACGTTGCAGGAGCTGCTTGAGGGAACCAAGCAGTACCGAGTGCCGCTATATCAGCGAACCTACTCGTGGGATAGAAAGCAGTTGGCCCGCCTCTGGGAAGACGTCGTTCAGTTGGCCGAGGACCGGGTCGGCCACCCGAACGCCACACATTTCATCGGCTCGGTCGTGCTCGCGCCAAGTCCTGGAAACGGCCCGACAGGAGTACAAGACTTTCTCGTCGTCGACGGCCAGCAACGGCTGACCACGCTCACTCTGCTGTTGTGTGCGGTTCGCGATCACCGCGCTGCTACTGAGAAAAATTCTCGCCATCGTGACCGTATCAACGATCGGTATTTGATCAACACTTACAGCCCGGAGCCTCACCGTCTCAAAATCGTTCCGACGCAGGCAGATGCGGCGGCCTACCGCGCGTGCATCGACTCGACGCCGCAGGCAGGTGGAGCGGACCCCGTCGGTGCGGCTTACCGGTACTTCGCGGCGCAACTTGTGCGAGTCGACGATCCAGATGACGAGTTGGACATCGAGCGCATCGAGAATGCGGTGATATCCGGCCTCGCTCTGGTCTCCGTCACAACTCATCATGGTGATAACGCACATCGTATCTTCGAGTCGTTGAACAACACGGGCCTGCGGCTGACTCAGGGGGATCTCCTCCGGAACTACCTGTTCATGCGTATGCCGACGCGTGGGGAGCAGGTTTACCACTCGTTGTGGTTGCCATTGCAGGATCAACTGTCGCGAGAGAATTTGGAGTTGTTGTTCTGGCTGGACCTAGTTCAGCGGGACGCGCGCATCAAGCAAACCGAGATCTATGCGGGGCAACAGGCAAGGCTTGATCGATTCCATAGCGAAGCGGAAATCGAGGAGGAAGTAGCCCGCTTCAGCCGGTTGGGCGCGCTGCTTCGTTTGATACTTGACCCGTCGCTCGAGCCGGACGTGTCCGTACGGTCCAGGTTGATCCGGCTACGGGAGTGGGGTAGTACCACGGTCTCGCCGTTGCTCCTGCATCTGCTTGATCGTCGTGAGGCTGGAACGGCAAGTTCCGAAGAGATCGCCTCCGCGATGTTGTACGTGGAGAGCTTCTTCGTCCGGCGGCTCTTGATCGGGCGGGCGACAGCGAATCTGAACCGTATTCTCCTGTCCATCGTGACGGAGATGCCTGGAGACCTACCTGTCGATCAGGCTGTGCACAAGTATCTTTCGGCCGGGCGCAAGCATTATGCGAGCGATGACGAGGTTCGCCGGAGCTTGCGCACACTTCCGTACTATCTCAACGGACGTCCGAACCAACGATCTTTGATCTTGCGCTGGCTCGAAGAGACGTACGACAGTAAGGAGCCCGTCGATCTCACGACACTGACGATCGAACATGTGCTTCCGCAGACCTCGACAGAGGACTGGCAGGCGATGGTGAGCGAGGATCTCAAGCCGGGTGAAAACTACGAGGATGTCCACAAGTCGTTGATGCATACCCTCGGCAACCTCACTCTGACCGGCTACAACGCGAAACTCAGCAACAGCGCGTTCGGAGTGAAGCGCAAGCTTCTGGCCACCAGTGGCTTGGCGATGAATCAGGAGATCGCGCAGAACGAGCGCTGGGGGCCTGTCGAGATCCAGAATCGTGCCGACTCGCTCGCCGAGCGGATCAGCAAGGCCTGGCCAGCGCCACTTGCGGACGCCGGCGAAGATTCCGGTACCGCGTGGGGGCTGATGAATACGGTTCTCGCCGAGCTTCCGGCGGGTACATGGACCACTTACGGTGACTTGGCCGCGATCATCGGCAGTCATCCTGTTGCGGTGGGTACACGGCTGGCCTCGGTGAAAGCTCCCAACGCCCATCGGGTGCTCCAGACCGGAGGCAACGTGTCTCCGGGGTTCAAGTGGACCGAGCCGGACCGCGATGACGATCCGCGAGAATTGCTGCGCGCGGAGGGGGTCGAATTCGATTCCTTCGGTCGGGCATCGGAGGCTCAGCGGATCAATCTCGAAGAACTCGCGCAGCTCGTCGAACTGGAGCCAGTCGATCCATCCACGACTCTCGAGCCGACTGCCGACCAGGGTGTCCTGAAGCAACGTTTCATCGAACAACTGAAAGTCCACCACTCCGCGGAAGTAGCCGTCGCAACGTTGCGTTTACTTGACAGCTGGTCCGAGATGGGCGGTCGACCCGAGTTCGGTACTGGGCGAAACGAGACCTCTTGTTTTCTCTTGTCTCGAGAGAAGACTGAGGCGGGTGGCAACATCTGGCCAGCGACGCTCTACCCGAGCGGCAAATTCGAGGTCGTCTTTCAGCATCTGCGTATCCGTGCGCCGTTTGACCAGCTGGCGCTGCGCGACGAGCTGCGGCAACGCCTGAATCAGGCGCCGGGCGTGTCGATCGCGGCGGCGAAGATCGGACTGCGGCCTGGCTTCCCGCTTGCCGTGCTCGCCGATCCGGCGGCGCAAAAGGTGGTGCTGGAAACCCTTGTTTGGTTCCACACGCAGGCGCGGGCCGGACTGAACGGCCAAGGAACGGTGCCGGCCGGTCCACTGACAACTCGGTGATGTGACGAACGGCCTGTTGGTCAAGGTGTGCCCCCGGCAGGATTCGAACCTGCGACACCCGCTTTAGGAGAGCGGTGCTCTATCCCCTGAGCTACGAGGGCATGTACTGCCGGGCACAGCCTACCGGGTCGCCGGGTCCGGCCGTGCGTGAGGTCAGGTCACGATGCGGCCGCCGAGGTGAAGTGCCCGGAGCACCCGAACGGCGGTTGCCCACGAGCCCGAGAAGGAGCATGCGGCCGAAGAGGGACACTGGCCGACTAGTGACACTCGACCTGCGGATCCGCGGCCCGGCGGCCAGACTCGGGACCAGCAAACCAGGGCTGAATCGAGCGCTAGATCGACACAGATGACCCGCGAGGGTCACTCGTACGTGTCTGGTTTCGAAACCCTGAACAACAGTAGGTAATCTTCGTTAACGGGACGCGAGACGCCGCTCCCCCGGCTGCCGGAGGGCTTCGTTGATCAAGCTCATGTTCGCCGACGACGAGGAACTGGTCCGTTCGGGCCTGCGTGCCATGATGTCGGGCGCTGCCGACATCGAGATCGTGGGCGAGGCGAGCGACGGGAGATCGGCGGTCGAGGTCGCCCGGCGGTACCACCCTGACGTCGCGCTGCTCGACATCAAGATGCGGTCCCCTGACGACGGCATCCGCGCGCTCAGGGCCATTCTCGCGCTGCCGGACCCGCCGACCGTGGCCATGCTGACCACGTTCGACATCGACGATTACGTCAGTCTCGCGCTCAGGCTCGGGGCCAACGGCTTCCTGCTGAAGGACATCGACCCGGCGGCGCTGCTGCGGGCGGTCCGGGACCTGGCGCGCGGGGGTGCGGTGCTGGATCCGGGGGTCGCGGCGCGCATGGTCCAGTCGCATCGGGACGAGCAGCGGGCCGCGCAGCCGGCGCGCAAGCTGCTCGCGTCGCTGTCCGAGCGGGAGCGTGAGGTCGTCGGGCTGATCGGGCAGGGGTTGTCCAACGCGGAGATCGGCGGGCGACTGCATCTGTCCGAGGCCACGGTCAAGGGCTACGTCTCGGCCGTCCTGTCCAAGATCGGCGCGGCGAACCGGGTGCAGGCCGCGCTGCTGGCCTACCGCGGTGGCCTGCTCGACCAGTAATGATCCTCACCGCGCTCGAGTTCCTCGGCTTGATCGCGTTCGCGGCTTCGGGTGCGCTCGCGGCGGTGCGGTCCAGGTTGGACGTCTTCGGGGTGGTCGTCGTCGGGCTGACCACCGCGCTCGGCGGCGGGATCATCCGTGACGTCCTGCTCGGGATCACGCCGCCCACCACCCTGCGGACGTGGCCTTACCTCGCGGTCTGTGGCGGGACGGCGCTGGTCGTGTTCGTCTTCCATCCGCAGATCGCGAAGCTGCGGCGTGGCGTGCTCCTCGCCGACGCGCTGGGGCTCGGGGTGTTCGCGACGGCGGGGACCACCATCGCGTTGAACGCGGGCGCGACTCCCTACGCGGCGTGCCTGATCGGGATGACGACGGGTATCGGTGGCGGTGCGGTGCGTGATCTCCTGCTGCGGGAAATCCCGCTCGTGCTGCGGAAGGAGATCTACGCGGTCGCGGCGCTCGCGGGGGCTGTGCTGGTCGTGATCGGTCACGCTCTGCGACTGCCGCCGGGGCCCGTGACGGCCGTAGCAGCCGCCGCCGTGGTGGGGGTCCGGATGCTCGCTTTGTGGCGTAGATGGAACGCACCTGTTGCAAAAGGGCCCGAGACCGGCTGAAACGTCTTCTGGACTGCCGGATTTCCTTTGTTTGTTCTGTGTGTGTTCTTAGGCGAGTCTCAGCACGCTGCGTAAGACTGTCGTCATGCGCATCCTCGTAGTGGACGACGACAGGGCCGTCCGTGAATCACTCAGGCGATCCCTTGAGTTCAACGGGTACCAGGTGGAACTGGCCGGGGACGGCGCGCAGGCCCTGGAAGCGATCATCGCCAACAGACCCGACGCGATGGTCCTCGACGTGATGATGCCGCGGCTCGACGGCCTGGAGGTGGCCCGACGGCTGCGAAGCACCGGTGACGACCTGCCGATCCTCGTGCTGACGGCGCGGGACACCGTCTCCGACCGCGTGTCCGGTCTCGACGCCGGTGCCGACGACTACCTTCCGAAGCCCTTCGCGCTCGAAGAGCTCCTCGCTCGCCTTCGCGCTCTTCTGCGCCGGGCGATCCCGGATCCGCAGGCGGGGCAGAACGCCGAGATCCTGTCGTTCGCGGATCTCACCTTGGACCCGGGTACGCGCGAGGTGCGCCGCGCCGGCCGGGAGATCAGTCTCACGAGGACCGAATTCGCGCTGCTGGAGTTGTTCCTCTCCTACCCGAAACACGTCCTGACTCGTAGCCGGATCCTGGAGGAAGTATGGGGATACGACTTCCCGACGTCGGGCAACGCACTGGAGGTCTACGTCGGCTATTTGCGCCGAAAGACCGAGGCTGGGAGCGAACCGAGGCTGATCCACACGGTCAGGGGAGTGGGGTACGTCCTGAGGGAAACCCCGCCGTGACAGACCCGGTCGAGGTCGCCGACGGGTCCGAAAAGGATCCGCGCGGCGACCGCTGGGGTACGCGGCGCTTCTCGCTCCGCGGCCGGGTGACGCTGCTCGCGGCCGTTTCGGTGGCGGGCGCGGTGGCGTTGGTGTCACTCGGCGCGTATCTCGTCGTGAAGGAGAACCTCTACCAGCAGGTCGACGACAACCTGCTGGCCCGCGCGCAGGCCGCGGTCGATTCGCCGCAGGTGCAGACCGAGCTGCAGCAGGTGCCGGGTGCCTTCCTGGCCAGCGCGGACCTGCAGATCGGCCAGCTGACGGTCGGGGAGAAGGTCCGGCTGACCTATCCGCAGTCCGGGAGCCGCCCGCCCTACGGTCCGGACGAGATCGCGGTCGCTTCGGGGACCTCACCGTTCTCCCTGCGCACCGACCCTAGGACCGACAGCCGGGTCGTCGCGCTCCCGCAGGGTGCGGGGCAGGCGATGGTGCTCGCCCAGTCGCTCGGTCCGACCAAACGCACCCTGAACGAACTCTCCGTCGTCCTGTTCCTGATCGGCGGCGCCGGGATCCTGGTCGCCGCGGCGGCGGGCACGGCCGTCGCGAGAGCGGGCCTGCGGCCGGTCGACAGGCTGACGTCGGCGGCGGAACGCGTCGCCACCACGGGTGACCTGCGGCCGATCCCGGTCAGCGGCGACGACGAACTCGCCCGGCTCACCCAGAGTTTCAACACGATGCTCGGCACGGTCGCCGAATCGCAGGAACGGCAACGGCAGCTCGTCGCCGACGCCGGTCACGAACTCCGGACGCCGCTGACGTCGCTTCGCACGAACCTGGAACTCCTGTTGTCCGCGAGCAGGCCGGGGGCGCGCACGCTGTCCGATGAGGACCGCAGCGACATCGAGGCCGACATCCGCGGCCAGCTCGACGAGCTGACCCAGCTGATCGGCGATCTCGTCGAACTCGCGCGCCAGGACGAGCCGCGGATCGAGCACGAGCGGGTCGAGATGGTCGATGTCGTCGAGCGCGCGCTCGACAGGGCACGCCGCCGTGCGGGCGAGATCGAGTTCGACGTCTCGCTCCAGCCGTGGGTGCTGACCGGCGACACCAGCGCGCTGGAACGCGCGGTGCTGAACCTGCTGGACAACGCGGTGAAGTTCTCGCCGGAGGGCTCGACGGTCGGGGTCCGGTTGTACCCGGTCGGCGACGGCACCGCGGTGCTCGAGGTCGAGGACGCCGGGCCGGGGATCGCCGACGAGGACCTGCCGAAGGTGTTCGACCGTTTCTACCGCTCTTCCGAGGCGCGGACCCTGCCCGGTTCGGGGCTCGGCCTCGCCATCGTCCAGCATGCCGCGCAGCGCCACGGCGGCGACGTCTACGCCGGACGCGCGCCCGCGGGCGGCGCGCTGATGACCATGCGACTCCCGGGAGCCCCTGCCTGATGGGTGATTACGACAAGGGTCTCGAACTGCTGCGCCTGCTCGGCGGCGTCGAGGACCCCGCCGTGCTGCAGCTGTTCGAAAGCGTCCAGGCGACGGACTTCGGCGAGGAGGCCGTCGCCTTCGTCTACGGCGGCGTCTACCAGCGTCCGGGGCTTTCGCTGGCACAGCGGCAGCTGGTGACGGTCGCCGCGCTGGAAGCCTTGGGGTACGCGGAAGCGCAGCTTCGGTTCCACCGGACCGCCGTGACGAATGTCGGCGGTGACCTGGACTCCGGCGACGAAACGACCAGGCGGCTCAGGCTGATCGCGGTGTACACGGCCAAGGGCGGGGTGGCGCCGGAGCTGTCCGACGTCCTTCGGGAAGCACGGGACGCGGGCGAGCTGCGGGAGGCCATCGAGGCGATCCTGCATCTCGCCGTCTACGTGGGTTTCCCCGCCGCCCTCAACGCGCTCGGCGCCGCCCGTACCCTGACGAGTGATGAGCACCGAGAACGCGCCTGAGCCGCCGCCCCGCCGTCTGCTGTGGACACTGCTGGTGGCCGCGGTCCTGCTGGCCGCCGACCAGCTGACCAAATGGTGGGCCGTCGACGCCCTCACCGACCGGGCGCCGATCCCGTTGATCGGCGACTTCATCCGGTTCCGGCTGCTCTACAACCCGGGCGCGGCGTTCTCGCTGGGGGCCGGCTCCACCTGGATCTTCGCGGTCCTGGCCGCGGCCGCGGTGGTCGCGCTGCTGTGGATCTCCCGCAAGGTCCGCTCGGCGGGCTGGGCGATCTCGCTCGGGTTGCTGCTCGGTGGCGCGACGACGCATCTGGGAGACCGGCTCTTCCGCGAGCCCGGCTTCGCGCGCGGTCACGTCGTCGACTTCATCGACTACAACGGCTGGTTCGTCGGGAATGTCGCCGACATCGCGCTCTTCTTCGGCGCGGTTTCGCTGTTCGTGCTCAGCTTCCGCAACATCCCGATCGACGGCGTCAAGCAGACGGCGTCGGAGTAACGAGACAGAACTCGTTCCCTTCCGGATCGGCGAGAACGACGAGCCCGTCCTCGGGGTGCGCGAGCACCTTCGCGCCCAGTGCGACGAGCCGTTCGACGTCGTCGCCGGTCAGGTCCAGATGCACGCGGTTCTTGGCGATCTTTCCCTCCGGGACCAGGTTGAAGAACAGACGCGGTCCCGTTGATGCTTCGACCAGCACCGAAGGATCGTCTTCGGGACCGGACAAACCCAGCGAGCGAAGGCGCTCAAGCTCTTCCTCGTCATAGGGTGCGACTTCGTAGCCGTCGAGCGCGGCCGCCCAGAAGCGGGCCAGCGAAGCCGGGTGGTGGCAGTCGAAGACGACGTCGCGAAGCCTGGCCATGGCCCCATGGTGACAGGAGGCGCGGCTCGTCCTGGCATGTTTATTCGTGTAGGATTTTGTGTAGTTGATCCAGGGAGGGTTCTTGCTCGCGCGGCAACGACAGGCGGTGATCCTCGAAGAGGCGCGCCGGACCGGGGCGGTCCGGGTCAGCGACCTCGTCGCGAGGCTCGGCGTCTCCGACATGACGGTGCGCCGCGACCTCGACGTGCTCGCCGGTCGCGGCCTGGTCGAAAAGGTCTACGGCGGCGCCACCTCCATCGTGGGCAAGAGCACCGACGAACCCGGTTTCGAGGCCAAATCCGTCCGTCAGCGCGCGCAGAAGGAAGCGATCGCCGCCGTGGCGGCCGGGCTGGTCCGGCCGGGCACCGCGATCGGCATCTCCGCTGGCACCACCACGTGGACGCTGGCCAGGGCGCTCGACGAGGTCCCCGGCCTGACGATCGTCACGAACTCCATCCAGGTCGCCGACGTGCTGCGCGGCGCGAACCAGCCGGATCGCACGGTGGTCCTCACCGGCGGCGTCCGCACCCCGTCGGACGCGCTGGTCGGGCCGGTGGCCGTGCAGAGCCTGCGCTCGCTGCACCTGGACGTCGTCTTCCTCGGCGTGCACGGGATGGCCGACGGCCCCGGTTTCACCACGCCGAATCTCACCGAATCCGAGACCGACCGCGCGCTGGTCGAAGCCGGCCGCAGGCTGGTCGTGCTGGCCGACCACACCAAATGGGGCATCGTCGGGATCTCCACCATCGCCGGTCTCGAAGAGGCCGACGTCGTCGTCTCGGACGACGGTTTGTCCGACAACGCAAGGGAAACGCTCACCGAGCAGGCGGGTGAGCTGATGATCGCCGAAACGGCGGAGACGGCTGAGGCTGAAGAAGCGTGAAGCGCACGGTAAGGCACCTGGCCGATGGCCGGGAGATCATCTATTTCGACTCGCCTGGAGCGCCCGAGCGCACCGCCGAGGACACCCGTGACCTGCCGCGGGTCGCGGCGGCGTCGGAGATCCGGCGCGATCCGCTGACCGGCGAGTGGGTGGCGATGGCCGCGCACCGGCAGACGCGGACCTACAAACCGCCGGCCGACCTGTGCCCGTTGTGCCCCACGAAACCCGGGAAGCCCAGCGAGATCCCGGAACCGGATTACGACGTCGCGGTGTTCGAGAACCGCTTCCCCTCCTTCGCCCGCCACGTCATCGGTGACACGTCCACAGTGGACGGAGCCGGACTGGTGCCCGTCGCACCGGGCGTCGGCCGATGCGAGGTCGTCTGCTTCACCAGCGATCACGACGGTTCCTTCGCGGCGCTGACGGCCAAGCAGGTCCGCGCGGTCGTCGACGCCTGGGCCGACCGCACCGCCGAACTGTCCGCGATGGACGGTGTCGAGCAGGTCTTCCCGTTCGAGAACCGCGGCGAAGAGATCGGCGTGACGCTGCACCATCCGCACGGCCAGATCTACGGCTACCCGTTCGTCACGCCGAAGACCGAGCGGATGCTCCAGGTCGCCCGCGCGTACGAGGCCGAGCACGGCCGTCCGGTGATGGGCGACGTCCTCGCCGCCGAGCGGGAATCCGGCGCGCGCGTCGTGGTCGCGGGCGAGCATTGGACGGCGTTCGTGCCGCCCGCCGCGCGCTGGCCGGTGCAGGTCCAGATCGTGCCGCATCGCCAGGTGCCCGACATCCCGGCGCTGTCGGACGCCGAGCGTGACGAGTTCGCCGACGTCTACCTCGAAGTCCTGCGTCGTTGCGACGGGCTCTACGAGCGTCCGCTGCCCTACATCGCGGCCTGGAACCAGGCACCGGCGAAACGCGATCGCGAACTCGGGTGGCTGTACCTGGAGGTGTTCTCGGTCCTGCGGTCCAAGGACAAGCTCAAGTATCTGGCGGGTTCGGAGTCCGGGATGGCCGTGTGGATCAACGACGCCACCCCCGAGCAGATCGCGGACAGGCTGCGCGCCACCCGCTGACGGGGCCATACTTCATGTGCGATGCACAGCATTGGCTCAGGAACTTCTCAGGACCATCCCGCAAGGTAGAGACATGACCGAGAACGACCCCAGCGGCCAGAACGCCGAGCAGGCACGGCCCGCCGGTGCTCAGCCGGACGCGGAGCAGAGCGCGAGCTGGGCCGCGCAGCCCGCCCCGCAGCAGCCTGACGCGACCGGGCTCGGCGGCCACGCCACTCCGCAGACCGGAGCGCAGCAGGCCTACCCCCAAGAGCAGTACAACCCGTGGTCACCACAGGCCCAGGCACAGCAGCCCCAGACGCACCAGACCCAGGCACAGCACGCGCCTTACGGCCAGCAGCACGGCCAGCCGGGTCCGTCGGCCTACACGATCCCGCAGCAGCGGCAGACCTCGAAGTCCACTTCGGGGAAGCTGCTCGCCGGTGTCGCGGCGATCGCCCTGGTCGTCGGCGGGGTCGCGGGCGGCACGGTCGGTTACCTGACCGGGGACGCCGCGGGCGGTGGCTCGGTGAACGCGCTCGACGCGCCGAAGCCCGCCCAGCAGACGGGCAACGTGCCTGCCGGTTCGGTCGAGTCGGTGGCGCAGAAGCTGTCGCCGAGCGTGGTCGAGCTGCAGGTCTCCGGGCGATCCGGGGCCGGCGAGGGCTCCGGTTTCGTGCTCAGCACCGACGGCTACGTGCTGACCAACAACCACGTCGTCGAGGTCGCCGCCAACGGCGGGCAGATCCAGGCCGTGTTCCAGGACGGCAAGAAGGGCGCGGCGACCATCGTCGGCCGTGACCCCACGACGGATATCGCGGTGGTGAAGGTCAGCGGCGTCAGCGGGCTGACCCCGGTGGAGCTGGGCCGGTCCGACGACCTGCGGGTCGGGCAGCCGGTGGTCGCCATCGGCTCGCCGTTCGAACTGGCGGGCACGGTCACCTCGGGCATCGTCAGCGCACTGAAGCGGCCGGTGAGCGCCGGTGGCGGCGGTGACCAGACCACGGTGATGTCGGCGGTGCAGACCGACGCGGCGATCAACCCGGGTAACTCCGGTGGCCCGCTCGCGAACATGGCGGGCCAGGTCATCGGCATCAACTCGGCGATCTACAGCCCGAAGTCCGCGCAAAGCCAGGGCGAGACCGGCGGCAACGTCGGCATCGGCTTCGCGATCCCGATCGACCAGGCGCGCCGCACGGCCGACGACATCATCAACACCGGCCAGGCGACGCAGACCTTCATCGGCGCACGCGTGCAGACGGCGCCGACGGGCGGAGCGCAGCTGGGCGAGATCTCGCCGGGCAGCCCCGCGGAGAAGGCGGGCCTCAAATCCGGTGACGTCGTGACGAAGCTCGACGACCGGATCATCCCGAACGCCGACGCGCTCGTCGCCGAGATCCGCACCCGGGCGCCGAACGACAAGGTCAAGTTCACCCTCGGCGGTGACAAGGTGGTCGAGGTGACCCTCGGCGGCCAGCCGGTCACGCCGAACTAAGCGAGAATTCCCAGACGCTCGGCCGCAGTGCGCGGCCGAGACCAGCCCCGGCTCGAACCCCCAGCGGGCCGGAACCGAAGGCCACGCGTGACCGGCTGCCAATCCCGGTCACGCGTGGCCTTTTTTCGCGTTTAGTCCTCTGATTGCGTTCCGGGTGCCGGCCACGAGCACACCCAGCCAGACGACGCCGAGGGTGACGAGCAGGCCGGTGCCGGTGTCGGCGTCGTGCAGGCCCGGGTTCGTGGCCCCGCCGAAAGGGCGCCACAGCAGCGGCACCGCGAGCAGCGTCAGCACCCCGGTGAGGACCGCCCCCGTTTTGACCGGCGTCTTCCAGCGGTCCGAAAGGACGCTACTCAGCGCGAGCCCGACGACGCCGACCAGCGGAGCGATCAGCAGGTCGTGCACGAGCGGGCCGCCGGCGAGCCAGCCGAGGGTCCCGAAGACGTCCGCGCGCAAGGGGAACGCGTACTCGGCGAACAGCACCGCGCCCCAGGCGAGCGCGCCCAGTCCGGGCAGGAACAGCAACAGCCGCAGCGTTTTCACAGCGTCTCCAACCGGGTGACCCATTTCGTCTGCAGGACGCCGGGCCGGTTCGGGGCGATGATCCGGCACGGGAAGCCGTGGTCGGCGTCGAGGGCCTCGCCGTTGAGTTCCAGCGCCAGCAGGGTGAGGTCGTCGCCGGTGTGCTCGCCGGGCAGTTCGCTGATCCCGTAGATCCCGGCCTTCTCCAGCGAGAACACCCGCACCGGCGTACCGGGCGTACTTCCGGCGTGCCGCAACAACTCCGGCAGCGAGACCCCACTCCAGCGCGCGGACTGGCTCCAGCCTTCGACGCAGGCGATCGGCAGTTCGGCCGAAGTCCGCGGCAAGGCGCGGAGCTGGTCCAGGGAATAGGTTTTCGTGCCGCCCGGCGTCACCACCGACAGACGCCAGCCCGGGTCGCGGGCGGCGTCCAGGACACCGGCCGCCGCGGCCGTCCGGTTGACCGGCATGCCCTGCGGTCCCTTACCGCTGCGCCAGGACAAGCCGGAAACGTTACGCAGCAACGGAACCGTCGCACCCGCCGTGGCGACCACGGCGACACCGGCGGCCAGCCAGGTCGTGCGGAGGAAGGCACGTCGCGAGGGTTCGGGCTCCGTGGCGAGGGAGCGGCGGACGATGGGCAGCTTCACCGCGACGTGCACCAGGATCGAGCCGATCGCCACCCACGCGACGGCGTAGTGCAGCTGCGGGAAGTAGAACGTCCACGGGTAGTTCTGCGCGATGTTGAACAGGCCGGTGACGAGTTCGAAGAACGCCGCCATCGCGAGCACCAGGATCGAGAGGCGTTCCAGCGCGTGCGCCAGGCCGCGGATCGCCGGGCGTTCGAACAGCTTCGGGTAGACACTCCAGAGTTTGGCCAGCAGCAAGGGAATCGACGCGATCCCGGAGAGCACGTGCGTCCCCTGCGTGACCCGGTAGAGCCAGACCGGGCGGCTCGGCCAGCCGAACCACGACGGCGGATGCTGGACGAGATGGCTGAGCAGGCCGGTGACGAAGCACAAGGTGAACGTGACGGCGAGTGCGAGCCCGATCCGGGAAGTCACCCGTTCGGCATGCGCGGCGGAGCGGAACTTCATGATTTCTCCAGGCAGGCGAACCAGCGGTGGCCTCGACGGGTGGACCAGGAGACCCGGAACGCGGTCCGGGCGGCGAGTCCGGCGATCGCTTCGACGCCGACCCACGCCCAGGTGAACCAGGCGCCGTCGTCGTCGGGCCGCAGCCGGACCCGGTCCCGGCGAATGCCGCGGCCGGGTGGGTCGAGTTCGACGAGCACGGTCCCGCCGTCGGCGATCAGTTCGGCCACGCGTGACAGCAGCCGCGGGGGATCGCCGCCGATGCCGATGTTCCCGTCGGCGAGGAGGACGTGCCGCCAGCGTCCTTCGCCGGGGACACGGTCGAAGACGTCTCGGCGAAGCGCGACGGCGCCTCTGGCGTGCGTGAGCCGGACGGCGGTGGCCGAGATGTCGACGCCGAGCGAGGCGACGCCGCGTTCGGTCAGCGCGGCAGTGAGCCTGCCGGGGCCGCAGCCGATGTCGAGGGTCGGGCCTGCGCAGGCGTCGAGGAGGACGTCGTCGCCGTCGCACGGGATGGCCGTCCAGCGTTCCACCGGCAGGTCGACGCGTTCGCCGGTCGCCAGTTCCAGCCAGCAGCGGTGACCGAGCAGGCCGCGGTCGAAGGCGGTCACCGGACTTCCGCGACCGCTCGGGCGAACCGGCCGTGCGGTGCCGCCGCCGCGACCCGCCACGCGTCCGCCATGGTGTCCACATCGGACAGTGTGGGCAGGGTGCCGGGACGCAGGCCGACGTCGGTCAGCGCGCGCAGGGTCTCCCGGCCGGTATCGGCGCTGGACATCGGGACCCCGGCGAGTGCCTTGGCGTGCGAGGGATCCATGAGCCCGAGCGCCCACCAGCCGCCGTCTTCCGCGAGCCCGAGGACGGCGTCCTCGGTGGCCAGCGCCTCCGCGGCCGCGGCCAAGGAGTCCGGGGTGACCTGCGGGGTGTCCATGCCGATCTGGAGGACCGGGAGGCCCGGATGACCCGCCGCCGTGTCGGCGTGGGCGTTGGCGAGGCGGACATCGAAACCGTTGCCACGCTGGGGGATCACGGCCGTGCGTTCGAGGAGCGCGGCGATCTCCTCGCCGCGCGTGGCCTCGCCGAGTTCGCCGGTCAGCGCGACGACCACCCGTGCCCCGGGCGTCAGCAGCGCGGCTTCGAGCGTGTCCAGCAAGGAGGCGGCCGCGATCCCGGCGGCCTGTTCCGGTGTCGCGGGCGGGCAGAGGCGCGTCTTCGCGAACCCGGGTACGGGCGCCTTGGCGACGATCAGCAGGCAGAACGTCATCGGCTCAGCACCCGCCCGAAGTCCCTCGCGGCGCGAAGAGTGCCGCGCAGCGAACCGGAGACCTTCGACTTCGTGCCCTTGGCGCGTTCGCCGTAGGACACGTCGAACTCGGCGACCCGCCAGCCGGCACGCCGTGCCTTGATCAGCAGTTCGAGCGGGTAGCCGAAGGCGCGGTCGGTGACGCCGAGGTCGAGCAGCGCCCGCCGCCGGACGGCGCGCAGCGGCGCGATGTCATGGACCGGTAACCCGTTGAGCCGCAACAGGGTCGAGACCACCGCGTTGCCGGCTCTCGCGTGCCACGGCCAGACGCCGGGGCCGGTCGGCACTCGTCGTCCGACCGCCAGATCGGTTTCGGCGAGACCGTCCACCAGTACCGGCAGTTCGGCGAGGTCGAGTGAACCATCGGCGTCGGCGAAGCAGACGATGTCCGCCGTCGCCGCCTCCAGCCCGGTGTGCACCGCGGCGCCGTAGCCGCGCCGCGGCTCGTGGACGACCTTCGCCCCGAGCCCGGCCGCCACCCCGGCGGAACCGTCGCTGGAACCGTTGTCGACCACGATCGCCCGGTAGCCGTCGGGCAGGGTCGCCAGTACCCCGGGCAGGGCACCGGCCTCGTCGAGACAGGGAAGCACGACGTCGATCCGGTCATCGTTCACGAACAGCACGGTAAGTCCGGGGTGGACGGACGAAAACCCTTGCCGTGCTTACCGAATCATGACGGCCGCGAAGTTCTTACCGAGTGCTGACGGTTCGCTTCCGCACCCCGCCCGGCGCGGACCGCCCGGCTAAGGTGCCGCGTTTCACGGTTTCGCGATCAGCCGCGCCACGAACGCCCCGGCGATCGCGATCAGCACGGCACCGGCGATCCACGGCCACACCGGCATCGCGTCATCGGTCGCCGGAGCGGCGACCGCGGTTTCGGTCCGCACCACCGGTTCGGCCGCCGCCGTCCCCGCACCCCCCTTGGTGAGCGTGAACGGAACCGAACCCGAAACCGGATGGCCGTCCGCGGACACCACGCGGTACTTCACCGTATAGATCCCGGCGGCCCCCAACGGCCGGAGAGAGGCGGACAACTTCTCTCCGGCGACGACGGGCGCCCCGCCTTCCCAATGCGAAGAGCCGTCCGGGCCGAGGACGGTCAGTTCGGTGAAGCCGCGATCGAGCGGCTCGTTGAACACCAAGGTGACGGCGGCGGGCGGAGACGCGATCGAAGAATCCTTCGCCGGATCGCTCGAGACGAGCACGCTGTGCGCCATGGCCGGCTGGGCGACGGCCAGCGTCGTGAACAGCACGAGTGCGGCGAGGAAGGCGCCGCGCGACCGATTCCGTGCCGATGGCGGGGAAAGCGACATGGTTCTTCCTCACGATTACGTCGACGACGGGAATGGGAGCCCATGGTCGGCGACGGAATGGTCGGACGCGTTGCGGTGGCGGGGGTTCGCGCAACAACCGTGTTAACGAAAACTCACAGCCTTTCGGGAAAGAAGACGCGGAATCGGACACGGCGCACCCGCGCTTCACTCGAATGGCCGTGCCGATCGCGCATTCGGCCGCCGAACTCACAGCCGTCCGGCCGTACGGAGCCGAGTTACTTTACCTGGGCTTCATGTGACGATCATGCCGGGTAACGCGGCACCTGGTTTTCTTCTGGCCCATCGAGCCCGTTCCCCTTTTCCGCTCGATTCTCTCTCTCGTTCCGTATGGGAGGAAGCATTCGTGGCCTTGCGAGGAATCGCCCCGCGTCGTGATCAGCTGATCGCGGCCGGCCTCACCGGTGCCGTCGTGATCGTGGTCGGCTACGCCTCGGGACTCGGGCTGAAACCCGGGACGGCCGCGGGAAGCCCGCCGGTACTCGCCCAGCCCCAGACCCCGCCGTCCGCCGCCACGCCCTTGCCCGGTGGTGAACCACCGGCTCCTGCCCCGATCCCTTCCCTGCCGGCGGTTCCGGTCACCGACATCCCCGCCCCGGTGGCCCCGCCCGCGTCACCACCCGGCGGCATCGAGGTCCCGCCCCCGGCGCCCGTCCCGGATCCTGTTCCCCCGCATCCGCATCCGGATCCGCCGTCGAGCACGCCGCCCTTGCCACCGCCACCGCCACCGCCGCCGCCCGGTACCGAGCTGCCCGCCTGTCAACCCGGTGCGGCACAACAGGTTCTGGACACCGTGGCCGCGCTCCCGCTACTGGGCGGCGTCACCGGCGGCCTCGGGGTGAGCGGCGCGGACGGCCTCGGCGCGGCCCTCCTCGGGTACTGCCGCGCTCCCGACGGCACGGTCGTCCTCGAAAACGTCCCCGCGCCGGTCCGGTAAGTCATGGTCAAGACCTGGTACGTACTCGCCCGCTGTGTCGACTACTTCGGCATGACCCTGTTCACCGGCGGTCTGTTCTTCCTCGCGTTCCTCTGGCCGGACGGCGCCGCGCAAGGCCGGGCGCGCAAGGTCGTCGGGATCGGCTGGCTGCTCGGCTTCGCCGGCACCGTCGCGGGTCTCGGCCTCCAGGGCGCGTGGTCGGCACAACGTCCGGCCGCCGATCTCTTCGACTGGGACCTGCTCGGGCAAGTACTCGACACGCAGTTCGGCCGCGTCTGGTCCGCGAAGGCGCTGCTGTGGCTGCTGGCGGGGGTCGTCCTCGCGGATCTGCTGCAACGCGGCCGGGCGGCGGCGGGTTCGACGGCCTGGCGGGTCGGTGCCGGAGTGGTGACCCTCGGGCTGCTGCGCACGACCGGGCTGACCGGGCACGCGGTCGAGAGCACGCGGCCGCTGCTCACCCAGATCGCGGATCTCGTCCATCTCGCCGGGATCTGCGCCTGGATCGGCGGACTGGCCGTCCTGCTGTTCGGCGTGCTCTCCCGGCGTGATCCCGGGGAACTCGCCGCCGTCGTGCCGCGCTATTCCCGGCTGGCGATGCTGTCTGTGTTCGCGGTGATCGCGGCGGGGGTCGTACTCGCGTGGCAGACGGTCGGCAGCTGGCATCGACTGTCCACAACGGACTACGGCAGGACGCTGCTGGTCAAGCTGCTCGTCCTCGCGATCGTCCTCGTCATCGCGCAGGGCAGCAAGAGCTGGGTCTCCCGGCGGCTGGACTTCGCGGTGGTCCTGCGCGGGGACGCCGCCACCGTCCGCCCCTTCGTCTATTCCGTCGCCGCCGAGACCGCGCTCGTCATCGCGGTCCTCCTCGCGGCGAGCCTCCTCGTCACGGCCAGCCCCGGCCGGTGACCGCCCTACAGAAAGGAGTGTCCTTCATGGACAACCCAGAGCCCAAGAACCCCGCCGCCGAGGCCCCGCCGGTGGTGCCCGCGCGGCGGACCTGGCCGGTGGCGGTGGCGATCCTCGCCCTGGGTGTCGCGCTGTTCAGCCTCGCCACCCTGCGGGGCGGGCAGCAGGCGGACACCGCCCAGACCGCCGACGTCGATCTCGCCGCGTTGTCCAAGCAGGGTCCGCTGGCGGTTCCGCTGTACCAGGGACTTTCCCAGGAGAAGGCGGCACCCGCGGCGGCGCCGGCGGCGGCCAAGACGGTCGAGATGATGGGCTACAAGTTCAGCCCCGCGAGCCTTTCCGTCGCCGTCGGCGACACGGTGACGTGGACCAACCACGACACCGCGCCGCACAACGTCGTCATCACCGACGGCCCGGAGAAGTTCACGTCGCCGACGTTGCAGAAGGGGCAGACCTTCAGCCACACCTTCACCAAGGCGGGCGACTACTCCTACTACTGCTCGATCCACCCGGACATGAAGGCGTCGGTCAAGGTGGAGGGTTCGGGCACCCCGCCGACTTCACAGCCGACCCCGACGAGCGCCCCGCAGACCTCGACGAGCAGCAGCAAGCCGCCGACGTCGTCGCACTCGATGCCGCCGACCAGTCCCGGCGGGGGCTCCTGTGTGCCCAAGGGAGTGCTCCAGCCGATCATCGACCACATCAAGGCGGCGCATCTGCAGACCTCACCGGGCCAGCAGGTGCAGGACATCCTCAACCTCGACCAGTACATCAAGACCCACACGGTGTGGCTGGAAACCGTGCTCGCCCCGGTGCTGGACGGTTCGGCCGACAAGGTCGTCGCCGACACGCTGGCCCCGATCATCGCGCACATCAAGTCCGCGCATCTGGAGACGTCGCTCGGCCAGCAGGTCACCGATCTGCTGAACCTCGACCAGTACATCAAGACGCATACGGTGTGGCTCGAAACCGTGCTCACCCCGCTGCTGAATCAGGCGAGCTGCTGAACCAGGCCGGCCGCTGAATCGGGGGGCCCGGCCGGTAAGCGGCCGGCCGGGCCCTTCGCCAGTATCCACGTTCCCCTCCCGCGGAGACGAGCGATGTCCGACACCGAACTCCTGCCCGTCCAGGTCCAGGCCGGCCACCGGCTGCGCCCGGACCGCTGCGTCATCGAGCCGTCGATCAGGTTCCTGCGCTTCCCCTTGGCACGGGGCAGATTCGCCGCGACGGCGGGATACCTGGACATCTCCGAGGAACCGGCGCTCTTCGTCGAACTCGACGTCCCGTCGCTGCGCACCTATCCGCGGCCGCTCCGGCGTCCGATCCTGAAACGTTGTCCGGCCAAGGTGCTCACGTTCACCTCCGACGAACTCGTCGTCGACGAGAGGCGGGTGCTGATCGAAGGGCGGGTCGGCGGCCGCGGCCTCGTGCTGGAGGGAGATCTGCGCTACGTCGATGAAGAACGGATCGTCTTGTGGGCCAAGGGAGTCCTGCCTCGGCCACGGCGCGCGCCCTGGTTCGCCCGCCGCGTCCACGTCGAGATCGCGATCGAGTTCGTCCGATGAGGCGGCTCACCGGATTCGCGTGTGCGGCGATTTTCCTGATCCTGCAAGCCATCTACCTCGCTCCGCCGTCGAAGGCGGCCACGCAGCAGGTGATGATGCAGGACTACGCCTACGGCCCGGCATCGCTGACCGTACGGGTCGGGGACACCGTCACCTGGATGCAGCACGATCAGGCGCCGCACGACGTCGTCACGACGAGCGCGCCGGTCGCGTTCCGCAGTCCGCAGCTTTCTGCCGGGCAGAGCTGGAGTCACACCTTCACAAAGCCGGGAACGTACTCGTATTACTGCTCGGTGCATCCGGACATGCGCGCGTCGGTCACCGTGCTGGCCGCGGAGACGCCCACGAAACAACCGGCTCCCGCGCCCCCGAAGCAGACCACATCGGCCCGCCCCGCGACGTCCGCGCCCGCGAGCGCACCGCCGTCGAGCACCGCGTCCTCGGCCCCGGTGGCTCCGGCGCCTTCAGAGACCGAGACCACCGCGCCCGCCCAGCCGGTCACCCAGCAGGCGGCGGCGTCGGAGCCCTCGCTCGACCCGATGCTGCTGGTCGCCGGGATCGTCACGGCGGTGGCGGTGCTGTGCCTGCTCCTGGTGGCGTCGCGACCGGCGAGGTGAGTCTTACCGAGTTCTGACGGACGGCGTCCGCGGGCCGTCGGACGTGGAAAACGTGGTTATGGTGCCGGTGATGTCCACAGTCACCGAGCCCGCCCCCACCGCGTCCGTCCGGAAGGGACACCGGGCCGATCTGATCGCCGTCGGGCTGGCCATGTTCGTGGTGGCCGCCGCGATCGCCGTCGGCCTCCACTACAACCGTCCCGGTTCCGGCGTGGTGATCTACGCCTTCGCGCCGCCGCTGTTCGGGCTGTGGTCGCCGCACGTCGGCCCCGGGACGGTCGCCGCCGTCGTGCTCGCGCTCGTGGTCGTCACCAAAGGTCCCTCGCTCGCCGCCCGGCTGCGCTGGCGGCCGCTGCTGGCACTCGGTTACGTGGCCGCACTGGCATGGACGTTTTCGCTGGCGATGATCGACGGCTGGACCCGGGGCTTCACCGGCAGGCTCACCACCGAACACGAGTACTTGCACGAGGTACCGGGTATCACCGACATCCCCCGGATGCTGGCCGAGTTCTCCTCGCGCATCCTGGACTACCAGCCGAACTCGTGGACGACGCATGTCTCCGGGCATCCGCCGGGCGCGACGCTGGTCTTCGTCTGGCTCGACCGGCTCGGGCTGCACGGCGGTGCCTGGGCCTCGACGTTCGTCGTGCTGGTCGGCTGCCTGGTCGTCGTCGCCGTCCCGGTGACGCTGTCCGCGCTGGGCAGGCAGGACGCGGCACGGACGGTCCTGCCGTTCGCCGTCCTGACCCCCGGCGCGATCTGGATCGGGGTCTCGGCGGACGGGCTCTTCGCCGGAGTGACGGCCACCGGGATCGCGCTCCTCGCGCTCGCGGCCCGGCGGCGGATCCTCGCCCTGCCCGCCGGCCTGTTGCTCGGATTCGGGCTCTTCCTCTCCTACGGTCTCGTGCTGCTGGGCCTGATCGCGCTCGCCGTCGTCGCGCTGACGCGCCAGTGGCGGATCCTGCTCCTCGCCGCGCTGGGGGTGGCCGCGGTCGTCGCGGCGTTCGCGCTGACCGGGTTCTGGTGGCTCGACGGCTATCACCTGGTGGTCGAGCGCTACTACCAGGGGATCGCCACGCTGCGCCCATACTCCTATTGGGTGTGGGCGGATGTCGCGGCGGTGCTGATCGCGCTCGGTCCCGCCGTGATCGCCGGGACGCGGCGGACCGGTGCGGAGTTCCTGGCCGGACCCCGGCGGTCGTTCCGGGACCCGGTCACGCTGATCGTGGCGGCCGCGGTGCTGACGATCGCGTTCGCCGACCTGTCCGGCCTGTCGAAGGCGGAGGTCGAGCGCATCTGGCTACCGTTCGAGGTGTGGCTGCTGCCCGCGGTCGCGCTGCTGCCGTCACTCCGGCGGCGGTGGTGGCTCGCCGCGCAGGCGGCCACGGCGCTGGTGGTGAACCATCTGGTGCTGACGAGCTGGTGAGAGGGATGCGATGACCGAGCAGGGCCGTGTGCTCGTGGTCGACGACGACGAGACCGTCCGGGACGTCGTCCGGCGGTACCTGGAGGTCGCGGGTTTCGACGTCGACGTCGCCGGGGACGGCACCGAGGGGCTGCGGCTGTTCTCCGCCACCGGCCCGGACCTCGTGGTGCTCGACGTGATGATGCCCGGGCTCAACGGGCTCGAGGTGTGCCGCCGGCTGCGGCAGGTGAGCCAGGTGCCGGTCGTCATGCTGACCGCGCTCGGTGAGGAGGAGAACCGGATCGCCGGGCTCCAGCTCGGCGCCGACGACTACGTCACGAAACCCTTCAGTCCCAAGGAACTCGCGTTGCGGGTGGCGTCGGTGCTGCGGCGGGCCCGGATGCCGAGGCCCGAACCGGCGGCGACCGAACTCGCCGACGGCGACCTCCGCCTGCAGATGACCGCGCGGCAGGCGAGGATCGGCGGCGTCGAACTTCCCTTGACCAGCAGGGAATTCGATCTGCTCGCGTTCTTCCTCGCGCATCCGGGGGTGGCGTTCTCCCGTGCCGATCTGCTGGAAAAGGTCTGGGGCTGGGACTTCGGCGATCAGTCCACTGTGACCGTCCACGTGAGACGGTTGCGGGAGAAGATCGAGAAGGATCCGGCGAAACCCGTCCGGGTCGCCACCGTATGGGGTGTCGGCTACCGGTACGACCCGGTGCGGCCATGATCGGCGCGGGTGAGTCGTTCGGCGAGATGCTGGCGCACGCCTGGCACATCCTGCCGTTCGCCCTGCTGTTCGCGTTACCGGTGGTGCTGCTCGGCGGGCTGGTGTTGTACCTGCTCAGACGCGGTTCGCTGGCGGGCACGATGACGACCCTCGTGCTGATCCCGGTGCTCGCGACGCTGGTCGCGGTGCTCGGCATCAGCGGGTTCATGTTCACCCCCGCGCTGACCACGATGACGCTGGTCTGCCTGCTGGTCGCGCTGGTGACCGTGCCCGCCGCGCTCGTACTCGGCCGGGTCATCGCGCGCCGCAGCGTATGGGAGCGCGAAGCACGGGAGCGGGAGCGCGCGGCCGAAGCGTCGAGGCGCGAACTCGTCGCGTGGATCAGCCACGACCTGCGGAGCCCGCTGGCCGGGATCCAGGCGATGGCCGAGGCGGTCGCGGACGGCGTCGTCGCCGATCCCGGCGAGGTCGCGGAGTACGCCCGGCGGATCAGCGGGGAGACCACGCGGCTTTCGGGCATGGTCGGCGACCTCTTCGAGCTGTCGCGGATCACCGCCGGCGCACTGGAGCTGACCATGGCTTCCGTGCCGCTGCGCGACGTCGTGAGCGACGCGGTCGCCGCGCAGGCGCCGCTCGCCGGGCAGAAACGGGTGCGGATGGTCGAGCACGCCGACGCCTGGCCGGTCGTCTCCGGAAGCGATCCGGAGCTGGCGCGGATCGTGCGCAACCTGGTGTCCAACGCCGTCCGGCACACCCCGCCGGACGGGACGGTCGCGGTCCAGCTCGGTATCGAGGGCGGCGAGGCCCTGCTGGCCGTCGACGACGGCTGCGGCGGGATCCCCGACGACGAGATCGGGCGTGTCTTCGACGTCGCGTTCCGCGGGACGCGGGCGCGGACACCCGAGCGCGGCGGGCTGGCGAGCGGTGGCGGGCTCGGGCTGGCGATCGCGAAGGGGCTCGTCGAGGCCCATCGCGGCCGGATCGGCGTCCGCAACCACGGGCCCGGCTGCCGCTTCGAGGTCCGGCTGCCGCTCTCGACGTCCTGACCGTGTCAGTGCCGTGTCACCGCGGTGTCAGCGCGGACGGCGAACGTAGCGGCCATGACGACTTCAGCGATCACAGCCAAGAACGACAAGCGCCGGGCCATCCGGCGAGTGGGGGCCACGGCGTTGGCGGCGGCGTTGCTGGCCGGGGCGGCCTTGCCAGGGGTGGCCACCGCGGACACCGCCGGGAAGGATCGCCCGGAGCTGCGGGCGATGGTCCAGGAGATCGCCGACTCGGGTTTCGCCGGGGCGCAGCTGCGGGTGCACGACGCGCGCGGCGACTGGACCGGCAGCGCCGGGGTGCGCAAGCTCGGCGAGGCCGCGAAACCGCCGACGAACGGACGGTTCCGGATCGGCAGCAACACCAAGACCTTCGTGTCCACCGTCGTGCTGCAACTGGTCGGCGAGGGCAAGGTGGGGCTGGACGCGCCGGTGGCGGATTACCTGCCCGAGTTCGGCCTCGACCGGCGGATCACGGTGCGGATGCTGTTGCAGCACACCAGCGGGTTGTTCGACTACACCGGCGCGATCCTGCCCGACGGGACGATCGTGCCGGGAATCCCGTTGCAGGGCAAGGAATTCCTCGACAACCGCTACCACACCTACCAGCCGGAGGAGCTGGTGCGCTTCGGGCTGTCCAAGCCGCCGCTCTTCGCGCCGGGGACGGACTGGACCTACACGAACATCAACTACGTGCTGGCCGGGCTCGTGATCAAGAAGGTCACCGGCCGTCCCTACGGCGACGAGATCGGGCGGCGGATCCTGCGGCCGCTCGGGATGCGGGACACCGTGGTGCCGGGCACGTGGCCGGGGATCCCGGGGCCGCACGCCCACGGGTACTACCGCTACCAGGAGGCCGGGGAGTGGAAGACGGTCGACATCACCGAGCAGAACCCCTCCTGGGCGTCCAGCGCGGGTGAACTGATCTCGACCACCAAGGACCTCCACACGTTCTTTTCCGCGCTGCTCGGCGGACGGCTCCTGCCCGCGCCGCTGCTGGCCGAGATGCGCAAACCGCATCCGAAGGGCGGCTACGGCCTCGGGCTGTACGTGCAGGAGTCGAGCTGCGGAACCGTCCTCAAGGGCATGGGCGGCTTCCACGGCTACGGGACGCTGATGGCCAGCACCCCTGACGGCAGCAGGACCTACGAGCTGTCGATGACCTACGGGGACTCCGCGGCCGACCTGGGGCAGGCGTACTACAAGGCGGACCAGATGCTCACCGACAAGGTGCTCTGCGGCAAGTGACCGGGGCTCGGAGGTGAAGGGCGCTTTCCCCGCATCCGACGTGGGGAAAGCGCCCTTCACCGCGTGAGATGAGGGGAAAGGGCCCTTCGGCAACCGGGCTCAGAGGCGAAGGAAGCCCATGTCCGGGAAGTGGGCCGGCGCGATGATCGCGCCGGTCTCTTCGGCTTCGGCGAGGAACCGTTGCCGGGTGCGGAGGGCGAGGTCCGGGTCGACGTCGCTCAGGAAGCTCACCCGCGTGTCCGTCAGCTGGGCGGGCGTGTGCAGGACGTCGCCGAGCAGCAGCAGGCGTTCGTCGTCCGCGGTGATGTCGAGGACGTAGTGGCCCGGCGTGTGGCCGGGAGCGTGCCGGGCCACGATCCCGGGGGCGATCGGGACGTCGTCGCCGCTGATCGCCTCGGTCAGGCCCGCACCGCGGGCGGTCTCCATCCCGACCCGGCCCCATTCGCCCGTCCCGGCCGGTTCGATCAGGGCCTCCCAGTCGAGCTGCCCGAACACGACCCGCGCGCCGGGGAAGGTCAGCTCGCCTTCGGGGGCGATCCAGCCGATGTGGTCGTTGTGCAGGTGGGTGAGGAAGACGGTGTCGATCTCGCCGACCGGGCAGCCCGCCTTGTCCAGCGCGGCCGCGAGGTCGCCGCCCGTGCCCATCGGCGGGGTGGGATCGCCCTTGGCGGGTGTCATCCCCTGGGGGAAGGCGAATTCGCGCGGGCCGAGTCCGGTGTCGACGAGGATCGTGCGGCCGTTGCCGCGGATCAGGTACGCGCCGGTCGGGACGTGCACGGTGCCGTCTTCGTCGAGCACGTCCGGGTGGGCGTCCGGGTCGAGACCGGGGAAGAAGGCGAGCGGCAGCCTTATCAGACCGTCGCCCAGTGCCTCGATCTCGATGTCGCCGACGGTGATGCCCACAAAACCCCCAAGGTCGTTCCACGTTGTCCGCGAACGACAACCGCGCGGGGGCCCGGTCTGTTCCCGGTTTCAGAGGCTTGCCGGTTCCCGCAGTTCAGCGGTGGCGAAGCCGGCGATGCCTTCGGCGAAACCGGTCTCCGCCTTGAACCCGAGCAGCCGCTCCGCGCGTCCCGGGTCGGCGACCACGTGCCGGACGTCGGCGGGCCTCGCGCCACCGGCGATCACCGGGGCCGGGCCACCGCAGGCCTTCGCGAGTTCTTCGGCGAGTTCGCCGACGGTGTGCGGCTCCCCGGAGCAGACGTTCAGCGGCGTGAGTTCGCCTTCGGGGCCTTCGGCGTGAAGCGCGAGGACGTTCGCCCTCGCGACATCGTGGACGTGGACGAAGTCGCGCTGCTGCTTCCCGTCCTCCAGTACCCGGGGCGCCTCGCCGCGCAGCAAGGAGGAGCGGAACAGCGACGCGACCCCGGCGTATGGGGTGTTCTGCGGCATCCGCGGTCCGTAGACGTTGTGGTAGCGCATCGCCCAGACCGTTCCGCCGGTTTGCCGGGCCCACGCCGCCGCCAGATGCTCCTGAGCGAGCTTCGTGGCCGCGTAGGTGCTTCGCGGCTGTAGCGGGGCGTCCTCGGGGACGAGCCGCCAGCCGAGTTCGCTCCCGCAAGTGGCGCAGGCCGGCTCGAAGCGCCCCGCGTCCACATCGGACCGTTTGCGCGGCGACGGCGGGACCATCCCGTGTGCGGGGCATTCGTAGCGTCCTTCGCCGTAGACGACCATCGACGAGGCGAGCACGAGTTTCCGCACCCCGGCGGCGTGCATCGCGGCGAGCAGCACGGCGGTGCCGTGGTCGTTGTTGAGCGTGTAGGACGGCGCGTCGGACGGGTCGATCCCGTGCCCGACGACGGCCGCCTGATGGCAGACCGCGTCCACGCCGTCCAGCAACCCGGCGACGAGTTCCGGATCGGTGATGTCGCCGCGCAGGAACCGGTGGCGCTCGGTGTAGGCGGGTGGGCGCGACGAACCGTGCGCTGTCCGCAGGAGGTTGTCGAGGACGACGACCTCGTGGCCCTGATCGGACAGCAGATCGGCGATATGGGAGCCGATGAACCCGGCCCCGCCGGTTACCAGTGTTCGCACGCTCCCGACGCTAAGGGCGATCTTCGCCTTCGGCGCCGGATCCGCCGCTCACGTCAGGGAATCGTCACAACTCGTGGCCCGTGACACCGCGGGAGCGAAGATCAGCCGAAACCGGATACGGTGTGCGTATGGAACGGAGCGCACAACGGCTGGGCCGCGCACTGGTGGTCATCGTGGACGATCGCGTCGCTCATGGCGAACACGAGGACAACACGGGACCGCTGGTCACGGAGCTGCTCGAAGAAGCGGGCTTCATCGTCGACGGTGTCGTGGTGGTCGAGGCCGAGACGGCCGCGATCCGCAACGCGCTCAACACCGCGGTGATCGGCGGCGCCGACCTCGTGATCACCGTCGGCGGCACCGGGGTCTCCCCGCGCGACCGCACGCCCGACGCGACGGCCGGTGTGCTCGACCGTCCGATCCCGGGCATCGGCGAGGCACTGCGCGCGTCCGGCCTCGCCGCCGGCGCGGTGGACGCGGGTATCTCCCGCGGGCTCGTCGGCGTCTCCGGCAGCACGCTGGTGGTCAACCTCGCGGGTTCGCGCGCGGCCGTCCGCGACGGCATGGCGACGCTCTCGTCGCTGGTGCCGTACGTGATCGACGAGCTTTCCGGTCTCGAAGAGGCCTAGCTCTTGGGGGCGGGTCCGGGCTCAGTCCCGGGCTCGTCCTTTTTGTCCTGGTGCAGCACCCCTTCCACTTTCTCGGTGACCTTGCCGATCTTGTCTTCGAACCGGCCGCCGGTGACCTTGTTCGCCCCGGCGGACGCCACCGTGACGCCCTTGGCCGCGACGTCGCCCGCCTTCTCGGCCAGCGGCCCGGCCTTCTCGCGGACTTCGCCCGCGACCTCTTCCGCTTTGTGGATGGCCTGCGCGGCCAGCCCCTTCGCTTTGTCGACAATGCTCATGCGCTGATGGTCCCACCGGTCGGCGGGACCCGCGACCGGTGCGAAAATGAACGTCATGCCAGGTGAAGACGAAGACAAGCGCCCTTCGAAGGCGGCCTCGGCGGCACGCCGCCGGGTCGACGAGATCTTCGGCGACGTCCTGCCGGACACGACCTCCGACGAGCGGGAGCCGGGCCGGCGGACCCCGGACTCCGACTCGTGGTACCTGGAGAACCGGCCGCCTCACCACGACCGGTGATCCGGCTCAGCCCTGGCGGTTCTGCTGGGCGCGCAGCAGGTCGCGGATCTCGGTGAGCAGCTCGACGTCGGTCGGCTCCGTCGGACCCGCCTCTTCACCGCGCTTGCGACGCTCCTGGATGTGCTTGACCGGCAGCACGATCACGAAGTAGACGACAGCGGCCACCAGCACGAAGTTGATCGCCGCGTTGATCACGCCACCGAAGTCGAGGAACGTGGCGTCGTTCGCGCTGAGGATGTTGAAGCCCAGCCCCTTGGCGGCGTCCGAACCGCCGATGGTGTTGATCAGCGGCTTGATCAGGCCGTTCGTGAACGCCGTCACGATCGACGTGAACGCGGCGCCGATGACCACCGCGACCGCGAGATCGACGACGTTCCCGCGCATCAGGAAGTCCTTGAAACCCTTGAGCAAGACGCTCTCCTCTTTCACCTGGGACGGTGCCGACCGTCCCGTCCGTACCGGGGGGACGCAGGCGCCCGCCGGGGCAGGCGCGAGCTAGCGGAGGGTAACCGTTATGGACCGTTCCAGCGAGGTGGCCGCCACCCGTGTCGCGATCGCGGACGGCAGGGAAAGCAGCACCAAAGGTCCCTTGCTCCCGGGTTTGGGGCTCCTCGTCCCGGCGGCCTCCTGCTCGCCGACGGCCGTCACGACGGCCGCGCTGGCCAGCACAGACGCCTCCCGGCCGGCTTCGGCGGCCGCGACGACGTCGACCCGCTGACCCGGCCGCAGGAGTTCGGCGATCCCGGCGTCGGCGAGTCTCACCGGCACGGTCGAGCTTTCTGGATCACCCGTTCCGGGGATGGCCGCTCCCAGCAGGCGGACGTCTGTCAGCGGCTCACCCGCCCGCGCCGCTCCGACGAGCAGCCGTCCTTCGGCCGAGACGGTCTGGCCGAGGGCGCCCTGTGGACGGACGTCCTCCGGGAGGTCGACGAGCTTGAGGTCGCCGGGCCGCAGCAAGGCCCCGGCGGGCAGGTCGCGGGCGGAGACCACGGTCGCGGTGCCGGGCGTACCGCGGGCCGAGGCGGGCAGGAAGAGCGCGACCAGGCCGCTGAACAGCAGGGACAGGGCGAGCCAGCGGCGGAGCAGCCGCGCGGGCCTGCCGTGGAGTCTTCGCAGGACGGGCAGATCGTGGAACACGGGATTCCCCCTCGTCGATCGGTGATGATCTCGACGCTAGGGGCCGGTGCCGGGCCTGGAAAGAACGAAAACCCCCGGCTGTGGATAACCGGGGGCCTGTGGACAACTCGGGACGTCAGGAAGCGGCGGCGGCCGTTTTCGTCGTACCCGTGGAGGAGGATGCCGGGCTCTTGCTCTCCGACTTCGACTCGGTCTTCGACTCCGACTTGGTCTCGCTCTTGGCCGGGGCCGAGGTCGTGCTGGCCTTCGAGTCGCGCGAGTCGGTGCGGTAGAAACCGCTGCCCTTGAAGACCACGCCGACCGAGCTGAAGACCTTGCGAAGCGGGCCCGAGCACTGCGGGCACACGGTCAAGCTGGCGTCGGAGAACGACTGCACGGCCTCGAAAGCGTGGTCGCATTCCTTGCAGGCGTACTGGTAGGTGGGCACTGCTGCTCCTTCGTGCATTGGCACTCAGCCGACAAGAGTGCTAACACAACACGGTACCGGGGCATTCCGGCGCAGGTCAAACAAGGTTTCCCAAGGTCACATGACGGCCTGGTCACGCTACTTGTCCCGTGCCTGTTCCGGGCAGGTCTCACTACGTGGGTGCCTTCAGCGAGCCGCGGGTCGTTCTGGTCGGCGCGAGGTGTCGTACCGCCCCCGCGTCCATGAAGGAATTGGGACATAGAACGTCCCAATTCCTTCATGGACGGCCTGCCCCATGACGAAGCGGTGCCCGATCTGCGCGATGCCGACTTTGCCTACCGTGACCTTCACGGTAGGCAAGGAGGTCTTCACGGACCGTGGTTTGGGTTCGTCGGGGGCTGAAGGACGCTTTCCCCGCATCGCATGAGAGGAAAGCGCCCTTCGCCGCATGCGATGAGAGGAAAGGCCCCTTCAGCCACGCACGGCTCGGGCGCGGATTCGACACGGTGCTCGATTGCGGGCTCTTCCACACCTTCGACGCCGACGAGCGCGTCCAGTACGTCAAGAGCCTCGAAGCGGTCACCAAGGGGACGCTGTTCATCCTGTGTTTCAGCGACGAAGGCGAGAACGCCGGGCCCCACCCCGTAAAACGGGAAGCGCTGACGGCTCCCTTCGGTCGAGGATGGCGGGTGAAGACCATCGAAAGGCAGCGCGTCCGGACCAGGTTCCACGACGAGAACGGCGCGCCCGCCTGGTTCGCGACGATCGAAAGAGAGCCGTCGGATGAGTGAGTTGCGAGGTTTGCTGGCCGAGGTCGCCGCCCGCGTGGCCGATTACCGCGAAAACGTGGCCGGGGCGCCGGTCTTCCCGGAGGACACGACCGGCGTCCGGGAGAAGCTCGGTGACCTGCCCGAACAGCCCGCTCCGCCCGTCGACGTGATCCGGCGGCTGGCCGACGCCGTGGAGCCCACGCTGGTGGCGACCACCGGGCCGAGGTACTTCGGTTTCGTCGTCGGTGGCGCGCTCGACGCCGCGACGGCGGCCGACATGCTGACGACCGGGTGGGACCAGCCTGCCTTCAACAAGATCACCTCACCCGCCGCCGCGATCGTCGAGGAAGTGGCTGGCGAATGGCTCAAGGACGTGCTCGGTCTGCCGTCCACCGCTTCCTTCGGGTTCGTGACCGGTGGGCAGGGCGCGAACACCGTCTGCCTGGCCGCCGCCCGCCATCATCTGCTGGCTCAGGCCGGGTGGGACGTCGAGCGCCGCGGCCTGAACGGGGCGCCGCCGCTCCGGGTCGTCGCCGGTGAGGGGCGCCACGCCACGATCGACTGTTCCCTGCGCCTCCTCGGGCTGGGCACCGACGCCGTCGATCCGGTGCGCGCGGACGCGCAGGGCACCATCGACGTCACCGATCTCGAACGAGTCCTTGACAGGCCCGCAATCGTTTGCCTTCAGGCCGGAAACGTGAACAGTGGCGCCTTCGACGACTTCGAAGCCGCGATCCGGATCGCCCACGAGCACGGCGCCTGGGTCCACGTCGACGGCGCGTTCGGGCTGTGGGCCGCCGCCAGCCCCGCGTTTCGTCCTCTGGTGGCGGGGGTGGAACAGGCCGACTCCTGGGCGGTCGACGGGCACAAGTGGCTCAACGTGCCCTACGACAGTGGGTACGCCTTCTGCGCCCATCCCGACTCGCACCGGGCCGCGATGTCGGTCACGGCCGCCTACCTGACCGGGCAGGGAGACGGTGGCGTGCGCGCGCCGGGCGACTTCGTGCCGGAGTCCTCGCGCCGGGCGCGGGGGTTCGCGACGTGGGCGGCGCTCGGCGAACTGGGCCGCTCGGGACTCGCCGAGCTGGTCGACCGCTGTTGCGCTCTGGCCCGCCGGTTCGCCGAACGGCTCGAAGCGATCGAAGGTGTCACGGTCGTGAACGACGTGGTGCTGAACCAGGTTCTCGTGAGTTTCGGCGACAAGACGGACGAGGTGGTCGAAGCCGTGCAGCGGTCCGGCGAATGCTGGATGGGCGCGACCACCTGGCACGGTCGGCGGCTCATGCGGATCGCCGTGTCCAACTGGACCACCACGGAAGCGGACGTCGACCGCGGTGTCGCCGCGATTCAGGCGGCCTGGGCGTCCGTGGCGGCCAAGGGGTAGGCGTAGCTCGCCCCGCCGAGACGTCGGGCGGTCGCGTGCAGGGCGGCGTTGGCCTCACGCATCCGTCGCAGCGTCGCGAGATCGCCGGGCGGCGCGGTGCGCTGGACACCGAACAGCACGGTGTACGGATCCCGCGCCTTCGGGACGTGGGGCGCGGCGACACGCGCCGTCGGGAACAGGTACAGCAGCACGCTCCCGCCGACGCCGAGCAGATCGGGTGTCAGGTCCGCCAAAGCGTCGCCGAGCACCGTTTCGGCCTGAGCGCCGGGAAGCAGGACGTTCGCCCTCGGATGCGGGTGGTACCACGAACCGGCCGATCGCAGTTGCGCCTCGATCGGCCGGAGCCGGTCGACGAACTCCCGGTAGGTCACCTCGAAGATCTCGGCGGAATCGTGCCGGAGGTCGTCGATCGGCGGCGACTGCGGGGAAACCGCCTCCAGCACGAAACGCCAGCGTCCGTCCGCGTACTGCGCCTGGCCGTCGACGTGCTCGAAACGCAGTTCGTCCACCAGGCGCCGCTGATCACCGAGGTACGCGCCGAGATCGTGATAAGTCAGGCGATGCCGCCGGACCGTCGACGGCGCCCGGGTCAGCGCGACGGTGGCGCGCGTGATGATCCCGTGCCGTCCCTGCGTCCCGCGCACGGCGTCGAAAAGGTCCGCGTTGCCGGTGGGCGAACAGGTCACCAGTTCGCCGTCGGGGGTGACCACGTCGAGATCGTGGACGTTGTCGGCCTGCGAGCCGAACCGGTGGCTCGCGCCGCCGAAACCGCCGGTGGACAGCAATCCGCCGACGGAAAGCTCCAGATAGTCCGGGAGTACCGGCGGGACGGTGCCGGTGCGCAGCGTCGCGTCGACGACGGCGCGCCAGCGGGCGCCGGCGTCCACGCTGATCCGGTCGGGGCCGAACGGGCGGACCCCGCCGAGCGTCGACATGTCGATGACGATCCCGGCGCTGACCAAGGCCTGGCCGTCGACGGAATTCCCGCCGCCGCGGGCGACGACCGGGATGCGGTGCGCCCGGCCGAATTTCACGAGCGCCGCCACGTCGACCGCGGTGGCCGGGAAGGCGACGGCGAGCGGCCGCCGGTGGACGTGGCCGCCGAAGTCCCGCTCAGCGTCCGCGAGGTCACGGTCGCGGACGCTGAGCGTTCCGGCGAGTTCGGGCAGTGCCACGGCTCCGCGTCCGGGGATCGACAGCCGGGGTTCGAAATCGTGGTGTGCCACGGGATGCGACCTCCGGTCCGGGGAACTGCCCTCTCCTCGGCAACGACGGTAACGGCCACGGACGGTGCCCGGCCTCTTCCGGATTGCGAGCAGTCGTGGATAAGCCTCGGCACGCTTCCCGCCCCTAGCCTGACCGGAGGGCGAAAGGAGCACAAATGTCGGTCGACGAAGCAGGGCGCGTCGGGCTGAGGGCGTTGGCGGATCTGGCGACACCGATGGCGGTCCGGGTGGCGGCCACCCTGCGGCTCGCCGACCACATCGACGGCGGGGCGCGCACCCCGGCCGCGCTCGCCGCGGTCACCGGCACGCATGCGGGGGCGCTGGACCGCCTGCTGCTGCATCTGGTCACCGTCGGTCTGTTCACCAAGGACGCCTCGGGCAGGTACGCCGCGACCGAACTGGGTGAGCAGCTCCGGGACGGGCATCCCCGCAGCAAGCGGAAATGGCTGGACATGAACGGCGCGATCGGCAAGGGGGACTTGAGTTTCGTCGACCTCGCCCATGCCGTGAAGACCGGCGAGGAGTCCTACTCGGTGCGCCACGGCGTGCCGTTCTGGGACGACCTCAGCGGGGACGCGGCGCTCTCGGCGTCGTTCGACGCGCTGATGGGCCACCACATCGCGCTCGACAACTCGGGCATCGTCGACGCCTACGACTGGGGAAACCTGGGACATGTGGTCGACGTCGCGGGCGGTAGCGGCGCACTCCTGGAAGCGTTGCTGACCAAGCATTCCGGATTGCACGGCACCTTGGTGGACCTGCCGGGGCCGGCGGCGAACGCGCGGGAACGCTTCGCCGAAAGCGGTCTGTCCGAACGGGTCGACGTCGTACCGGGAAGTTTCTTCGACCCGCTGCCCGCCGGCGCGGACGCGTACGTGCTTTCGGCGATCATCCACGACTGGGACGACGAACCGTCCGTCGCGATCCTGAAGCGCTGCGCGGAGGCGGCCGGTGACGACGGCGTCGTCCTGCTCGTCGAGGCGATCGGCTCCGACGGCGAGACGCCGAACACCGGGATGGACCTGCGCATGCTCATCTACAACGGTGGCAAGGAACGTGGCCTCTCCGAGCTGGCGGAGCTGGCGCGGATGGCCGGGCTCAGGGTGCGCGGGACGCACCGGGTCGGCCAGAAGTCGTATATGTCCATTGTGGAATTGGGCAAGGCCTGAGCTGAAGGGGACTTTACCCGCATCGCATGCGGGTAAAGTCCCCTTCGTCGCGTCCTATGCGGCGATGGTTCCCTTCAGCTCCTCAGTCAGGCGTGACGCGATGTCGGCCCGCAGCGCCTTCTTGTCGACCTTCCCGATTCCCGTGGCGGGCAAGGCGTCGACGACGACCAGCCGCTCCGGCAGCTTGAACCGCGCGGCGCCCGCGGCGAGCATCAGGGTGTGCACGTCCTGCAGGGCCACCGGCCGGGTGGCGACCACATAGAGGCAGACGACCTCGCCGAGTTCCGCGTCCGGCATCGCGACCGCGGCCGCGTGCTCGACACCGGATACCTCCAGCGCGAAGGTCTCGATCTCCTCGGCGTTGATCTTCTCCCCGCCGCGGTTGATGACGTCCTTCTCGCGCCCGGAGACCACCAGATAGCCCTCGGGCGTCAGCCGGACGATGTCGCCGGTGTTGTACCAGCCGCCGTCGACGAACGAGCGCGCGTTCAGCTCGGGGGAGCGGTAGTAACCGCGAGTCGTGTACGGGCCGCGGACCAGCAGCAACCCGGGCTCACCAGGCGCCACCGGGACGCCTTCTTCGTCCACGAGCCGGAGTTCGTCCCCGGGCGAGATCGGTTTGCCCTGGGTGTGCAGGATCAGCTCGTCCGGATCGTCGAGCCGGGTCAGGCACAGGAGTCCTTCACCCATCCCGAAGACCTGCTGCAGCGTGCAGCCGAGCTTCGGCCGCACCTGCGCCGCCAGCGAGGGATCGAGCTTGGCCGCGCCGATCTGGATCATTTCCAAAGTGGACAGATCGAATCCGGGGGCGGAGTCCAGGTATTCGATCCAGCGATGCAAGATCGCCGGCACCGCGGAAGTCGCGGTGATCCGCTCGCTTTCGATCAACGGCAGCGCCTGGTGCGGCGCCGGGGACGGCGCGATGACGACCCGGCCGCCGGACAGCAGCGCGCCCAGGATACCCGGACCGGTATTGGCGAATCCGTGTCCGAGCGGCAGCACCACCAGGTACGAGGTGTCCGGGCCGAACCGGCAGATCTCCGAGGCGGTCTTGATCATGTAGCTCAAGTCGTTGCCACTGCGCGGGATCAGCTTCGGCAGCCCGGTCGTCCCGCCGGAGAGCAGGAAGGTCGCGACGGCGTCCCCGTTCGGGGCGGCCGCGTCGAGGGCTTGCGAGACTTCGGCGGGTTCGTCCGCGACGAACAACGCCCGGAGGTCGATGTTGCCAGGGTGGACGTCCTCGCCGACCACGAACACGAGCCCGTCCGGCAGGACTTCACGGGCCAGCGCCTGATGGTCGAATCCTTTGTGGACATCCGGGACGACGATCGCGCCCGCTTCGGCGTTGGCGAGGATGCCGCCGATCTCGTGCTCGCGGAACTGCGGCATCGTCCACACCGGAACGGCGCCGAGCCGGAGACAGGCGACCGTGGTGACGACGAACTCCCAGCAGTTCGGCAACTGGATGACGACCCGGTCATCGGCGCCGATCCCGGCCGCGCTCATCCGGATCGCCGCTCCGTCGGCCTTCGCCAGCAGCTCACCGAACGTCAGTCGCACCTCCCCGTCGACGAGGCAGACCTCGTCCGGGTACTTGCGCGCGGTTTCGGCCAGCTGCGTCCCCAGCGACCGGCCTTCCCAATAGCCCTCGGCGAAATAGCGGTCCGCGACGCTTCTCGGCCACGGCACGACTCCCGTCCCGGTCGACCGTCCCGCTGATCCCGGCATGGCTCCTCCTCGATATGGGTCCCGATCGGACACTCTCACGGGGCGGGCGTACCGGCGTCTCGAACCTTGCGCTCGCACTCGGGGATCGCTCGAGGATCCCGCGCAAGCAGTCGAGGAGATGCCGGAGACCACCGTCAAGGCAGACGCTGTCCGTACAAAGAGGCGCCGGAATTTTGTGTTGTCTCCGGTCGGGCGACCTATTTCGAGGAGCGAGGACTTGAGCGAGTACAAAGCACCCGACGAAGCCATTGCGATCATCGGTATGAGTTGCAGGTTCGCTCCAGACCTCGACTCCCCGGAGAAGTTCTGGGAGTTCCTCGCCGATGGCAAGAGCACCGTCAGCGACATGCCCGAAAAGCGGTGGAAGGCTTACGCCGCGAGCAGCCCCCAGGCCACGGCCATCCTGAGGGGGACCACGATCCGCGGTTCCTTCCTCGACGACATCGAGGGGTTCGACGCCGACTTCTTCGGCATTTCCCCGCGTGAGGCGGACTTCCTCGACCCGCAGCAGCGATTCATCCTCGAACTGGCCTGGGAGGCGCTGGCGGACGCGGGTGTCCCGCCGCTGTCGCTGCGCAACTCCGACGCCGGTGTGTTCGTCGCCGCGAACTCGAACGACTACGGCCGCCGTCTGCTGGAGGACATCCCCCTCACCGGCGCGTACGCGGTCAACGGCACGACGTTCTACGGCATCGCGAACCGCGTTTCCTACTTCCTCGACGTCCGCGGCCCGAGTATGGCCGTCGACACCGCGTGCGCGGGTTCCCTGACGGCCCTGCACATCGCGGCGCAGAGTCTGCGTGTCGGCGAGACGTCGATCGCGCTCGTCGGTGGCGTCAACATCATGGCCACCCCGGCGCTGAACGTCGCGCTGGAGGGCGCCGGCGCGATGTCGCCGGACGGCCGCAGCAAGGCCTTCGACAAGAACGCCGACGGCTACGGCCGCGGCGAGGGCGCCGGGGTCATCGTGCTGAAGCTGCTTTCGGACGCGATCCGCGACGGCGACCCGATCCAGGCCGTCATCCGCGGCAGCGGCGTCTTCCAGGACGGCCGGTCCGAGGGCATGATGGCACCGAACGCCGAGGCGCAGGCCCATATGCTCCGCGAGGTCTACGAGCGTGCGGGGGTCGATCCGTCCACTGTGGACTACGTCGAGGCGCACGGCACCGGCACCCCGACCGGGGACGGTGAAGAGGTCGAGGCACTGGCGGCCGTGATCGGCGCCGTGCGTGCCGGGGAGAACCCCTGCCTGGTCGGTTCGGTGAAGCCGAACATCGGGCACGTCGAGGGTGGTTCCGGGATCACCGGCGTGATCAAGACCGTGCTCGCGCTGCGCCACGAGCAGATCCCGCCGAGCCTGCACACCGAGCCCAACGAGGCGATCTCCGACCCGGCCTCGGGTCTCAAGCTGGTCGGCGAGACCACGCCGTGGCCCGCCGGTGAGCACGTCCGCCGCGCCGGTGTCTCCAGCTACGGCGTCGGCGGCACCATCGCCCACGTCGTACTGGAGGAGGGCCCGCGGACCGAGGCGGAAGTCAAGCCCGCCAAGGAAAGCAGCGACGGCACCCGCAAGGTCTTCCCGATCTCCGCCATGTCGGAAGCGGGTCTTCGCGCGCTGGCCGGTTCGGTCGCGGACTGGATCGACGCGAACCCCGAGGCCTCGCTTTCGTCGATCGGGTACACGCTTTCGCAGCGGCGGTCGCACCTTCCGCAGCGGGGCACGGTCATCGCCGCCTCCACCGAACAGCTGGCCGAGCGGCTCCGCGCGCTCGCCGTCGACGAACCCGCTTCGGGCATCCTGCTGGCCCGCGCGGGGCAGCAGAGTGACGGCGCGGTGTGGGTCTTCTCCGGGCACGGTTCGCAGTGGTCCGGCATGGGACGTCAGCTGCTGGCCGAGCACGCCGGATTCGCTGCCACGATCGACTCGCTGGCCGGGGTCTTCCAGGAGGAGCTGGGCTGGACGCCGCGCGAGGCCATCCTCGACGGCGGCCCGTGGACCGCGGCGCACGTCCAGGCGCTGACCTTCGCCATGCAGGTCGGTCTCGCCGAGGTGTGGCGCAGCCGGGGTGTCAAACCGGGCGCGATCATCGGGCACTCCGTCGGCGAGATCGCCGCCGCGGTGGCCGCCGGGACGCTCGACCTGCTCGAAGCCGCCCGCTTCGCCTGCCGCCGCGCGGCCGCGTTGCAGCGGCTGGAGGGTGACGGCGGCATGGTGCTGGCGAGCCTGTCCTTCGCCGAGGTCCAGGCCAAACTGGGTGACCGCCCCGACCTCGTCGCGGCGATCTCCGCGAGCCCGACGTCCACCGTCGTCTCCGGGGACAAGGGCGCGATCGCGGAACTCGTCACGCGGTGGCGTGAAGAGGGCATCGACATGCGGGTCGTCGACACCGACATCGCCTTCCACAGCACCCACGTGGACGCGGTGCTCGAAGAGGTCGCGACGGCGGCGCGGCAGCTCAACCCGCGCACGCCGTCGGTCAGCCTCTACAGCACCGCGCTGACCGACCCGCGCTCCGACGTCGCCCGCGACGGCGACTACTGGGCCGGCAACCTGCGCAACCCGGTCCGCTTCGCCGAAGCGGTCCAGGCGGCGTTCTCCGACGGGCACCGCGTGTTCGTCGAGATCTCGTCGCATCCGGTCGTCTCGCACTCCATCATCGAGACCGCCGAGAGCCTCGGCATCGACGACCTCGCGGGCTGCGCCACCTTGCGGCGCAACACCGACGAGGTCGGCACCCTGCTGCACAACCTCGCCAAGCTGCACGTCCAGGGCGTCGAGATCGACTGGACGCGCGACTTCCCCGAGGGTGAGCTGCTGGGCATCCCGGCGGCCGCGTGGCAGCACCGGCCGTACTGGATCTTCCCGGAGACCGGCGCCGACACCGGCCTCGGCAGCGGGCACGACCCGGAGAGCCACAGCCTGCTCGGCGGCCGGATGACGGTGAGCGGCGCGCCGTCGCGCCAGGTCTGGCAGACCCGGCTCGACATGGACAGCCGTCCGTATCCGCAGAGCCACGGCCTGGTCGGGGTCGAGGTCACCCCGGCGGCGTCGATCATCAACACCTTCGCCCTCGCGGCGGAGGAAGAGATCGCGCCGGCGCTGACCGACATCGTGCTGCGCACCCCGCTCGCCGTACAGCCCGCCCGGATCGTCCAGATCGTCAAAGAGGGCCGGTCCCTCACGCTCGCCACCCGGGTCGCGGACGAGACCAGCGCCGACAGCGACGAGTGGATCACGCACACCACCGCCTCGATCGACACGAGCGCGAAGGTGCCGGAGGGCCGGATCGAGTTCGCGACGATCCGCGACCGCCTGCCCAGCGGGTCGCTCACGAAGGCCGACGAGATGTTCGGCCGGATGGGTGTCGAGGGCTACGCGTTCCCGTGGACCATGAGCGAGCTGTACTACGACGACGTCGAGCAGCTCGCGCTGATGGACTGCGTCGCGCCGCCCGCGAAGCTGGCGACGAGCTGGGCGCACGTGATCGACGCCGCGCTCACGATCAGCGCGATGGTGGTCTCGCCCGGCCACGCCACCGTGCTGTGGATGTCGCGCGGCATCGAGAAGGTGGCGTGGAAGGGTGAGCCGCCCGCGCGGATCATCGTGCACGCCGTGCGTTCGCCGAAGTCGCCGGAAGACACCGTCGACGTGCTGGTCGCCAACGAGAACGGCGACATCATCAGCGAGGTCACCGGCCTGAAGTTCGCCGCCGTCGAGCATCTGGGCACCGCGGTCCTGCCGCGCGACCTGGTGCACGAGATCACCTGGCACGAACTGCCCGAAGCCACGCTGGCCTCGGACCTCGACCAGATCGTCGTGGTGGGCCCGCCCGCCACGACCGGCACCCTGGTCGAGCAGTTCACCGCGGCGGGCGTCACCGCCAGCGCGGTCGAGGTCGCCGTCGACGGGGAACCGCTCGACCTCACCGCCGAACTGTTCGCGAACCCGGGCGCGGTCGTCGTCGCGCCTTCGCGGGCGGTGGAAGGCGAGCGGCTGGAGGACGCGACCGAACGCGCGACGTGGTCGCTCATCCGCACCGCGCAGCGGATCGCGGAACTGCAGGCGACGTCGAAGGGCAAGGTCGCGAGCCAGCGGATCTGGGCGGTGACCAGCGGCGTCCGTCAGGGCACCGACGAACGTTCCGTCGCGCACGGCCCGTTGTGGGGTGTCGGCCGCATCATCGCCGGCGAGCACCCGGAACTGTGGGGCGGCACGATCGACGTCGAGCACTGCACGGCGTCGGACCTCGGTGCGCGGCTGATCGAGGTCTTCCGCGGCCCGGCCGGTGACGAGGACGTCATCTCGCTGACCGGGGATGGCGCGGAAGTGGCCCGGTTGAGCCAGATCACCCGCAGCGCCGACGGTTCACCGCTGCACTGCTCGCCTTCGGGCACGGTGCTGATCACCGGTGGTCTCGGCGGGCTGGGGCTCGAGGTCGCCCGCTGGCTGGTCGCCCGCGGCGCCCGCCGTCTGCTGCTGGCGGGCCGCCGTGGCCTGCCGCCGCGCGCGGAATGGCCTTCGGTGACCGACCCGGACGTGCGGCACCAGATCGACAGCGTCCTCGGGCTCGAAGCGCTGGGTGTCACGGTCGGCGTGCTGGCGCTCGACATCACCGACGAGGACGCGGTCGCGGCGGCGCTGGCGCCGGGCGCGCTGGGTCTCCCGCCGGTGACCGGCGTCATCCACGCCGCCGGTGTGGTCAACGACGCGCTGGTGGACAAGGTCGACCAGGACGGGCTGCGTGACGTGTTCGCGCCGAAGGTCGGGGGTGCGCTGGTGCTGCACCGGCTGTTCCCGGCCGGGTCGCTCGACTTCTTCGTCCTGTTCTCCTCGTGCGGCCAGTTCGCCCGCCTTTCCGGGCAGGCGAGCTACGCGGCGGCCAACTCGTTCCTCGACGCGCTGGCCACGCATCGCAACTCGGGTGGCACGAACGACACCATCAGCCTCGGCTGGACGGCGTGGCGCGGTGTCGGTCTGTCGCAGGACATCGCGACGACCATGCTCGAAGCGAACTCCCGTGGTCTGGAAGCCGTTTCCGCGTCGGAGGCGTTCCGGGCGTGGGCGTTCGGTGACCGGTTCTCGTCCGACTACCAAGCGGTGCTGCGGGTGCTGCCGACGCCGCCGCATCAGCGGAAGCTGCCGATGTTCCGTGAGCTCACGGTGGTCGACGAGAGTGCCGAGGCCAACGCGGGCAACGGGTTCACCGTCGACTTCGCGAATCTGTCCGAAGAGGACGCCCGCGAGAAGGTCACCGGCGACGTCCGCGAGCAGGTGGCGGCGGAGCTGAACCTGGAGGCGGGCGACATCGAGCTGAAGCGGCCGCTGGTCGAACTCGGGGTCGACTCGGTGATGACGGTGGCGCTGCGGGTGCGGTTGCAGCGACGCTACGGGCTGGACCTCCCGCCGACCATCCTGTGGGCCAAGCCCACCGTGGCCGCGGTGTCCGACCACATCTACACCAGCCTTGCCGAACTGGCCGAGGCCGGCGAAAACCAGGCCGACGCGGCCTGATCCCCAGCCGAAGGGCGTGGGTGGCCTTCCCGGCCGCCCGCGCCCTTCGGCGCATCTTTGGAGAGGTGGGCCCATGGCCGTCGAACCGATCACGCGGTTCCTGCTCGCCGTCGGCGCGATCCTGCTGGTCAGCCATTTCTGCGGTGAGGTGCTGCGCAGGGTCGGCCAGCCGCCGGTGCTCGGCGAGATCGTCGGCGGGCTCCTGCTGGGTCCCTCGGTGCTGGGCCTGATCTGGCCGGCGGGCGGCGCGTGGCTGTTCTCGCCGGAGGTACTGTCCAGTTTGGACAAAGCGGCGCAACTCGGCCTCGTCGTGTTCATGTTCCTGCTCGGCTGCGAACTACGGACCGATCGGATCGAGCGGAAGTCGCTGGTCGGCGCGGTGGTCCTCGGCGGCATGGGGCTGCCGTTCGTCGCCGGGATCGGCGTCGCGTTCGCGGCCGCGTCCGTGCTGGCCGGGGACGGCGCCCCGAAGGCGGGCTTCGTCCTGTTCTTCGCGCTCGCGCTGGCCATCACCGCCATGCCCGTGCTGGCGAGGATCCTCGTCGACCTCAAGATCGACCGGACCGGACTCGGTGCGCTTTCCCTGACCAGCGCGGCGATCGGCGACGGCGTCGCCTGGCTCACCCTCACCCTGATCCTGGTGGGCACCGGAGCCCATGGCGGCGGAAATCCTGTCACGACGGCGATCTTGGCCGTGGTGCTGGTCGTCGGAACGCAGGTGGTCGTCCGCCGGGTGCTGAGCGGGCTGGTCACCCGGATCGAATCCGACAAGGTGATGACCGTGGTGCTGCTCGTCGGCGCGCTCGGTTTCGCCGTGCTGACCCAGCTGCTCGGCCTGCACGCGCTGCTCGGCGCGTTCCTGTTCGGGACCGCCGTCCCCCGCGACTGCCCGGTGGTGGAACGGATCAGCGACCAGCTGCGAGGCTTCACCCTGGTCGTCCTGTTGCCGTTGTTCTTCGCGCTGGTCGGCCTGAGCACGTCGATCGGGCTGCTGGGTTCGGATCTTTCGCATTGGCTGCTGTTCCTCGGGGTACTGGTGGTCGCGCAGCTGACCAAATTCCTCGGCGCCGGCGGAGCGGCACGATTGGCCGGATTGCCGGGGAGACAGGCGATCCAGCTCGGCGCACTGATGAACTGCCGGGGTGTCACCGAACTCGTCGTCGCCACCATCGGGCTGAAGTACGGTCTCGTGAACCAATTGGGGTTCACCATTCTCGTCCTGGTCGCCGTCGTGACGACGGCTGTCACGGGTCCGTTGATGCGTTTTCTCCTGCGCCGGGAAAAGACCGCCGAGAAGCCGGAAGTCTTCGAGATTGTCGGCAATCAAGAAGACGTACCGCCCCGCGACCGACTGTCACGCTCGGTATCCGAGTAATCAAGGAAACCGAGGGACGGAGGAGCAGTGCAACCGCATCCCTGTGACTGCAGCCCGATGTGCGTGTTACGGGCGACCAATCCGATGCAGATCCGGCCGACCCGCACGGGCGGCAAGACCTTCGCTTCGGCATCGGCTTATTGGAAGGCCGAGCCGGGGAGCGCGGATCTCGCGGGGCGGATCGTCCGGTACGTCGTCCTGGCCAACGATCCCGCCGTCCCGGACGTCGCCGCCGACTATTGGATGCACAGCGAACGCTTCTACCGTGCCGTGGTCGACCCGCTCGAAGCCGCGATCGGCCACGACCTGGCGTACCGGCGGCTCGTCGCGCAGCCGACGGACACCTTCGCCGAACGGCGTCTCGAAGAGCGCGTCGTCGCGCTGCTCGACGAAAATCCCGAGCTGGCCGGGAAACTGGCCAGTGAGGCCGACGCCGCGGACGACAACGTCTACATCAACTACTTCCGCGGCAGGCTCTACGAACCGGAAGCCGAACCCGCCGGACTCGACAGGCTGGTCGAACTCGCGGGCGGCGTGCGCGCGCGGCCGTCCGGCACCGGCGACGAGATCCTCGTCGTCGTCCCTCTGTCCGATCGGGACGGTGCGGGCCGGATCCGGAACCTCACCGCCTGCTTGCTCGCGTTGCGCGACCAGACCTTCCCGGCCGACCGGTACCGCGTCACCGTCGTCGAGTTCGACGAGAAGCCGCGCTGGAAGCACGTCGTCGAGCCGCTGGCCGACCACTACGTGCACATCAAGGGCGAGGGCCTGTTCAACAAGTCCTGGACGCTGAACGTGGGCGTACGGGAAACCCTCGGTGCGGCAAGGACTCTGTGTCTGCTCGACGCGGACATCCTGGTGGACCGGGAATTCCTGGAGCGCAACCACGCGCGTTTCGCCGACCAGCGTGCCGACGCGCATCTGCCGCATACCGAGATGCTGTCGCTGGACGCGCCGTCGAGCGACTGGCTGATCGAACGGCGCTGCGGCGAGAACACCCCGGAGGCGCCGCTGGCCGGGGCGCGCGGACTGCTGCTGCGCGACGTCCCCGGCGCGTGCCTGTGGACGCGGCCGGAGATCTTCCACCGCATCGGTGGCTTCGACGAACGCTACAAGGGCTGGGGCGGCGAGGACGAGGACATGCTCTACCGCATTTCCGCGGCGGGCGATGTCACGCAGTACGACGATGTCTTCCTGCACCTCGCGCACCGGCGGCCGCCGATGCGCAACGCCGAGGGGAAACCGTTCAACGCGCACGTGGAGGTGGGCAGCTGGACCGGCGAGGCCGGGTTCGGGGACACGTCCGGCGTGGCGAGCGGCGATGAGTAGCGGGCTGGAAATCCATCCGGTGAAGGACGTGCGGCGGCAGCGGATCGCGATTTCGGGCATCTTCCTGATGGTCGGGATCATGCTCGGTTCGTGGTTCGCGCGGGTGCCGCAGTTACGGATCGAACTCGGGCTGAACTTCGCGGAACTGGGTATGGTGCTGCTCGCCCAGACCGTCGGCGTGCTGCTGGCGATGCAGCTGGCGGGACATCTGTCGAACCATCTCGACAGCCGCGCCGTCATCCGCGTCACTTCCCTTGTCCTGCCGTGGTTCCTGCCGCTCATGGCGGCGATGCCGGGCGCGCTCACCGCCGGGCTCGGGATGCTGACGTGGGGTGTCATCGCCGGCCTCCTCGACGTCTCCATGAACGCGCAGGGCGTCGAGGTGGAACGGCGGGCGCGGCGGCCGGTGCTCAACAGCCTGCACGCGGTCTGGGGCATCGGCGCGCTGCTCGGTTCGGGCGGCACGGTGCTGGCGGTGCGCGCGGAATGGTCGCTGAGCGCGCATTTCTGGGTCGTTTCGGTGGTGCTCGTCGTCATCGCGTTGTTCAGCGGACGCCGGCTGCTGACCGAGGCGCGTGCTTCTTCGCCCGCGGAAGAGAAGGCGCCGAAGGTCGGTTTCCTGTCCGGCTGGACTCGCGCGGTGATCGTCCTCGGCGGTCTCGGCGCTGCGGTCGCGCTGTGCGAAGGCGCGGTGTCCAGCTGGGGCGGCGTGTTCCTGAGCGAGCAACGCGGGGCGGCGGCGAACATCGCGTCGCTGGGCTACTTCGCCTTCATCGTGGCGCAGACCGGGACCAGGCTCGTCGGGGACCGGCTGCACCGGCGCTTCGGCGCCGTGGCATTGGTCCGCTGGAGTATGGCGATGACCGGCGCGGGCGTCCTGGTGGCCGTCGTCGTGCCGAGCGTGTGGTTCGGCCTCGCCGGGCTCGCGATGGCCGGGGTCGGGCTCGCCGTGGCGATCCCGATCATCTCCAGCGCGGTCGGGCACGGCACGAAGTCCAACACCAGCCTGGCCATCGCGCGGTACAGCACGCTCCACAACGCCGGGGTGCTCGCCGGTCCGGCGATCTTCGGCTGGCTCGCGCAGACATTCGGGATCAGCACGGCGCTGACGTTGCTGCTGGTCCCCCTCGCCGTGATCGTCGTCTTCGCCGCGGCCACGGCCCCCGCTTCGGTGCGTGCCTCGGCGCCCACCGCGGACCCCGGGCCGGAGCCGGTGGTGCCTCGGGCGGCTTAGCCGTCATCGCTTGCGCAGCACAGTGGGCTCGTGAGTGGTAATGAGGGTTAGAACCGTCATTACCACTCACGAGTCCGGTGCGGGGCAGGGTCTCAGGCGTGAAGCGTGGGGCGGTAGATCAGCTCCTGGGTGTGGCCGTCGAGCGTCCGGCTCTCGACCAGGTCGAGGTCGAAGTCGGCCACCCCCTGGAAGATCGGCATCACCCCGGTCCGGCCGGTGAGCACGGGGAAGATCGTCACCTGGACGAAGTCGACCAAGCCCGCGTCCAGCAGCGCCCGGTTCAACGACAGACTGCCGTGGGACCGCAACGGGACATCCGACTCCTTCTTGAGCCGGGTCACGACGTCGACCGCGTCGCCGCTCACGATGGTCGCGTCCGGCCAGTCGAGCGGCTCCCGCAGGGTGCTCGACACGACCGTCGCCGGAAGCTCCCGCATCCGCGTGACCCAGGGGTCGAGGGCCGCCGCGGGGATCGCGGCCAGCATCTCGGCGTTCTCCCGGTACGAGGTGGCCCCGAAGACCATCCGCTGCGGCTCGCTGTAGAGGCCGCGGCGGCGTTCGAGCAGCTCAGAGCCCTGCTTGCCCCAGTAGCCGCCCCAGTCACCGGTGTGGCCGCCGAAGCCGTCGAGGCTGCAGAAGATGTCGAAGGTGTAGGTGGCGGTCATGACGTCCTCCTCGGGTGCGGCCGGCTCGTTACCTGCCTCTCACCCTGGCTACGAACGCACTCGACGCCCTTCGACATCGCCACGAAAAACCCACCGAAAAAACAAGCGGGGACACGACGACGTCGTCGTGTCCCCGCTCGGTGGGAAGGATCAGGCGGCCTGGGCCTGCGCGGCACCCGAGATCGCGCCGTAGCCGCCGGCCACCAGCGCCTGCGCGGCACCGGCGTACCACTCGGGCTGGTCGGGGGCGTCGGTGGCGAGCCCGTCGACGTAGCGGTTGAACAGCGAGAACAGCGAGGCGATCAGCACGGTGTCGTGGATGTCGGCCTCGGAGGCGCCCGCGGCCTTGGCGTTCTCGACCAGGGCGCCGGTGACCGAGTGACCGCTCTCGCGGGTGGCGAGCGCGATCTTCAGCAGCGCGCGGAGCTTGTCCGAGATCGGTGCGGAGGCGATGTCCTCCTTGGCGGCGGCGACGGTTTCGGCGCCGCCTTCGATCTGCGCGGCGGAGAACGCGCCGTGTGCCTCGGCGCAGAAGCGGCAGTCGTTCTCCTGGGACACGACGGCACCGATCAGCTCGCGCTCGCCGGTGGTCAGCGAGCTCGGGCCGCGCAGCAGGGTCTCGACCAGTTCGCCGAGCGGTTTCGCGGTCTCAGGGCGGAAAGCGAACAGGCCGATGATTCCGGGCTTGGTGGGATCCACCGTGATATGCGACATGCGTCCTCCAGGGATCGACGTAGACACCCGATGGTCCGCCCCGCGCACCTCCGGGAACAATATTCCCGATTGCTCAGCCCCGGCAACGGACCGAGCATTCAGGGAGACGTACACCTTCGCCCGCCGTGGAACCGTGGAGAACACGAACTTCAGCGGAGGGCGGGTCACGATGCAGGACGCCGTAGCGGCGCAGGTGCAGACGACGTTGCGCGTCGCGGCCAAGAACGTCGTCGCCGAGGGCGTCGTCTCACTGGTCCTCAAGGCCGCGGACGGCGCGCGCCTGCCCGACTGGACGCCCGGTTCGCATATCGACCTGGTCCTGCCCGGTGGGCTGACCCGTCAGTACTCTCTGTGCGGGGACCGTTGGGACGCCTACGAATACCGCGTCGGAGTGCTCCGTGAGCCCGACGGCCGGGGCGGTTCCGCCTACGTCCACGATCGCCTGAAGGCCGGGGACACCGTCGGGGTCAGCCGCCCGCGTAACAACTTTCCTTTGGTGCCTTCGAAGGATTATCTCTTCATCGCGGGCGGCATCGGGATCACCCCGCTGATCCCGATGATCCACCAGGCGGAACTCACCGGCGCGGACTGGAATCTGGTCTACGGCGGCCGGACACGCGGCTCCATGGCCTTCCTCGACGAGCTGACACCCTACGGCGGCAGAGTCCACATCGTCCCCGAGGACGAACAGGGCCGACCGGATCTCCACGCCTGGCTCGGCGAAGTCCGTGACGGTCTCCGCGTCTACTGCTGCGGCCCGGCCGGACTGCTCGACGCCGTCGAAAACGCTTGCGCCCCTTGGCCCGCGCCGACGTTGTGGACCGAACGCTTCTCGGCGCCGGACCAGGGCGCGCCGGTGCGCGACGAGCCGTTCGACATCGTGCTGGCCCGGCGCGGGGCGACGGTCACCGTCACCCCGGACATGACCGTCATCGACGCGATGCGCACGGTCGGCGTCGATCTGCTTTCGTCCTGTATGGAGGGTGTCTGCGGTACCTGCGAGACCACGGTCCTCGACGGCGTCGTCGACCACCGTGACGCCCTGCTCACCGCCGAGGACCGGGCGGCGGGGGACTGCATGTTCCCCTGCGTTTCACGTTCGTGCACCGACCGGCTCGTACTGGACCTGTAAGCCCCGGAGGCCGTGACCATGACGTCGTTGCCCGTCATCGACATCGACCCGTTCGGCACCGAGGTGCTGACGGATCCGTATCCGCTGGAGCAGGCGCTGCTCGATTCCGGGCCGCTCGTGTACCTGAGCGCGCACGACATCTACGCCGTCGCGCGTTATGACGAGGTGTACGCGGCTTTGCGCAACTGGCAAGGGTTCCAGTCCGGCGCCGGGGTGGGCCTCTCCAACTTCCGGACCGAGAAACCGTGGCGGCAGTTGAGTATCGTCGTCGAGGCGGACCCGCCGCATCACGACGCGCCGCGCCGGGTGCTCGCGAATCTGCTCGGCCCGCGCGCGCAGCGCAGGCTCCGCGCCGAATGGATGGCCAAGGCGCACAAGATGGTCGGCAAGGTGCTCGACGGCACCCCGGGCAGTACGGTCGAATTCGACGCCGTGACGGCGATCGCGGAGAAGTTCCCGCCGCGCGCGGTCGGCGACGCGCTGGGCCTGCCCGAAGAAGGCCGCGAGAACCTGTTGCCCTTCAGCGACTTCCTGCTCAACGCGTTCGGGCCCCGCAACGAACTCGTCGCCGCGGGAGCGCCCCAGGCGAAGTTCCTGACCACGTGGGTCATGGAGCACTGCCGGCGTGACGCGCTCACCGAAGACGGCCTCGGCGGGCAGATCTGGGCGGCCGCCGATCGCGGCGAGATCACCCACGAACAGGCGCCGGGGGTGGTGCGCTCGCTGTTCGCGGCCGGGTTCAACACCACGGTCCACGCCCTCGCCGCCGTCATGCACGCGCTCGTCACCCATCCCGAGCAGTGGGCGCGGCTGCGCGCCGAACCGTCGCTGGCGCGGATCGCGTTCGACGAAGCCGTGCGCTGGGCGTCGCCGGTGCAGACGTTCTTCCGCACCGCGGTGGGCGACGTCGGAGTGGGCGAGCACGTGGTGCCCGACGGCGCGAAGGTGCTGATGTTCCTGGGCGCGGCCAACCGGGATCCCCGGCGCTGGAGCGACCCGGAGAAGTTCGACCTTTCCCGTGACCCGTCCGGGCACGTGGGCTTCGGATTCGGGCTCCACCAATGTGTCGGGCAGAACCTGGCGCGGCTCGAGGCCGAATGTCTCCTCACCGCGCTCGCGGAACGCGTGGAGACGCTCGAACTGGCGGCGCCAGGGGAGCGGCGGCTCAACAACACGCTGCGGGCCTGGCATTCCATCCCGGTGCGCGCCCGGCTGGCGCACTAAGCAGAGAGGCTGAGCGGAATGAGCGAAACCGAGGGGCAGGCGGAACTGCTCGCCGTCGACGCCGAATACCTGTGGCATCCGTGGTCACCGAGCCGGGTCAGCCCGGACACGCTGGTCGCGGTGTCCGGCGAGGGCTGCGAGGTCACCGACGCGGACGGCCGCACCTACCTGGACGCGAAATCGTCCGGGTTCAACGCGACGCTGGGTTACGCCTGCCGTCCGGTGGTCGACGCGATCGCCGCGCAGGTGGCGAAGCTGATGACCTACGACATGGGCGAGGGCGCCAACATCCCGGCGATCCGCCTGGCGCAACGGATCGGGGAGCTGGCCGGCCCGGCGCTGACCCGGACCTTCTTCTGCAACAGCGGTTCCGAGGCGATGGAGGCCGCGATCCGGATCGCGCGCTTCTACCAGGCGGTGCTCGATTCCCCCGAGCGCGGGCTCATCGTCTCACTGCACAACGGTTATCACGGCGCCACGATGGCCGGTGCCGCCACCGCCGGGGCGCCGTCACCGATCGCCGGCGAGCTGACCCCGGGCGGCTTCGTCACCGTCCCCGGCCCGGAAGCGGGTATCGGCGCGCTGCGTGACTTCCTCGACGGCCATGGCGAGCGCACCGCGGCGGTCCTCGTGGAGCCGGTCCAGTCACGTGGCGCCTACGTCATGCCGGAGGACTACCTGCGCGGCGTCCGGGAACTGTGCGACGAGCACGGGATCCTGCTGGTCCTCGACGAGGTGACGACCGGATTCGGCCGCACCGGCCTGATGTTCGGGCACCAGCACGCCGGGGTCCAGCCGGACATCCTGGCCACCAGCAAGGGATTGGCGGCCGGGTACATCTCGCTCGGCGCCGTCACCACCACTCAGCACGTCTTCGAAGTCTTCGACAGCAACAAGAAGCGGGCCGGGTTCGTGCACGGGCACACCCATTCCGGGCACGCCACCGCGTGCGCGGCGGGGCTCGCGGTGATCGACTACATCGAGAAGGAACAGATCCTGGCCAACGTCCAGGCCAGGGGTGACCAGCTGCTGGCCGCGCTGGAACCGTTGCGGCGGCTGGACTGCGTCACCGACATCCGCGGCCGAGGCCTGATGATCGCCGTCGAGATGGACCGGTCACGCCGGGCCGCCCACGTGCGGAAACTCATGCGGGACAACGGGGTGCTCGTCCGGCGCACGGCCAAGAACGTGGTGCTCGCACCGCCGCTGATCCTCACCGCGGACGAGGCGGGCCGGATCGCGCGGGAACTGCTCGCCGCCGCGGAGAAGGCCGCCGTCGTCGAGTACTGAGTGGTCACCGAGGCCGGGCCGGGAGTGCCCCGAGGGGTGGCGCTCCCGGCCCTCCCGGTCACACCCGTGCGAGCGGGATCCGCACGTTCTCGGTCATGAGGATGTCGCCCAGCAGCTTCGCGAAACCTTCCGGGTCCCAGATGAAACCGCCGTGGTCACCGGGGAACTCGACCACCGGAACGCCGAGTTCGTCGGCGAGCGCGGCGCACGTCCGCCGGGTGAGCAGGCCGCCGGAGTCGGCGCCGAGGCCGACCACGACCCGGAACGGGCCGTCGCGCAAGGCGTCGAGGTCGGGGATGTAACGGGTGGTCTCGCGCAGCTCGTGGACGAAGAAGCGGCGCCCGTCCTCCAGATCCTGCTCGGGGGAGTCGCTCGGCGGCGGGCCCGCCTCGTCCTCCTGGTAGCCGGACGTGCTCAGGAACATCCGCCACGCGGCCTCGAGGCCGTCGGTCTCGAACGTCTTCACGATCTCGTCGACCTCGGCGTGCCGGTCCACCGCGTCGGGCAGCAGGTTCAGCGTCGGCGGCTCGTGCGCGACGACCGTCCGGATCCGGCCGGGGTGGCGGGCGGCCAGCGCGAGCGTGGTCATCGCACCGCCGCTGGAGCCGAACACGTCGGCCGTTTCGGCGCCCAGGTCGTCGAGGATCGCGACGACGTCTTCGGCGCGCAGCCGCGGTGTCGAGTCCTCCCGCGGATCGTCCAGCGCGCTCCGGGAGATCCCCCGGGGGTCATGGGTCACCACGGTGAACCGGTCCGCCAGCGCGTCGGCCAGCGGGGCGAAGGCGTCCGCGCCCATCGGTGAGCCCATGGCCAGCAGCAGCGGTCCGTCGCCGCGGACCTCGTAGTACAGCCGGCCGCCAGTCACGGTGATTTCGTTCTTGCTGGTCATCTCGGTCGTCCTCCCTTGATCTTCCCGCCCGTCGGGTGGCGTCAAGGGTTGGACTCCGGGCCGGGCGCGAACTCATCGCTCGCGCCCGGCGGTTTCAGACATTCACCCGATAGTGGTCATCCGGCGGTGAAGATCTTGCCCATGATCCGGCGTGACAGGGCCCTGGGCGAGTAAGCCAGGAACGCCGTGAGCAGGCGCGCGACCGTTCCGGGGACGGTGATCGTGCGTCCGGCGTCCCAGGCCTTCAGGCCGCCGCGGACGACCTCTTCCGCGGTGGTGAAGCCCGGGGTCTTCTCGACCGTGTCGCCCAGCCCGGCGACGTCGCCGAACTCCGTCGAGGTCGCCCCTGGGCACAGCGCCATGGCCCGCACGCCGGTGCCGGCGAGTTCGGCCGACAGCGACTCCGTGAAGGACAGCAGGAAGGCCTTGGTGGCGCCGTAGACGGCCATGTTCGGGGTGGCGAAGAAGCCCAGGTTCGACGCGACGACGATGAAACCGCCGGAGCCACGCGCGACCATCTTGGGGACGGCCTGCGAAACCAGGTTCACGTTCGCCGTCACGTTGAGCTGGATCATGCCCAGCGCGTCGGCGGGATCGGTTTCGTGGAACCGGCCGCGTGAACCCCGGCCCGCGTTGCAGACGATGAGGTCGGCACCGCCGAGTTCTTCGGCACGCCCGAGGATCGCCTCGGCCGCGCCCTCGGAGGTGACATCACGGACTTCGGGGACGATGAAGCCGTTGGAGCCCTTCGCCAGCTCGGCGAGCCTGTCCGCGCGCCGGGCGACGGCCAGCACGCGGTAACCGCGCGCGGCCAGCACCCGCGTGAACTCCGCGCCGATACCGGACGACGCGCCGGTGACCACGGCCAGTGGCGCGTCGTGGACCGACCCCGCGGTCATGACCGGACCAGCGAGGGCTCGCCCAGTCGCACCGGGACCTCCTTGTGGCCGTTCATGATGAACGTCCCCTGCGGCTCCAGCTCGTCGGCGGCGACCGCGAGCTTCAGGTCCGGGTAACGGGCGAACAGCGCGGGCAGCGCGATCCGCAGCTCCAGCCGGGCCAGCGGCGCGCCGAGGCAGAAGTGCGCACCGTGCCCGAAGGACAGGTGGGTCTTGTCGGCGCGCGTGGCGTCGAACTGCCCGGCGGTCTCGCCGTGGTTCTCCGGGTCGCGGCCGATGGCGGTGAAGCCCATCAGCACCGGGTCGCCCTTGCGGATGGTGACCCCGGCGACCTCGACGTCCTCGAGCGCGTACCGCAGCGGCAGCTGCGCGACGGGGGCGTTGACCCGCAGCGCCTCCTCGATGACGTCGTCCCAGGAAACCTGGCCGCTGTCGAGGAGTTCCTTCTGCTCGGGCTGGCTCAGCAGCGCGACGACGGCGGCGCTGAGCGCGTTCATGAGCGTCTCGGAACCGGCGCCCAGCATCAGGTGCAGGGTGCCGACCATCTCCTCGTCGGTGAGCCTGCTGCCGTCCTCCTCGCGCGCGGCGAGCAGGAGGCTGGTCAGGTCGTCGCCGGGGTGCTCGCGTTTGAACTCGGCGAGTTCGGTCAGTTCCTGGTGCCACAGCTCGACGTTCGCCTCGGCCTCGTCACCGGTGGTGGTCGTGGTGACGTTGACGCCGGCGCCGCGCAGGGCGGACGCGCGGGCCGCCTCCGGCACGCCGAACATGTCGCAGATGACCCGTGCGGGCAGCGGGGTGGCGAACCGGCCCTTGAGGTCGATGACCTCGTCCGGGCCCGCGGTGGAGAGGCCGTCCAGCAGGTCGTCGACGATCTTCTCGATCAGCGGACGGGTCAGCTCGACCTGCTTCGGCGTGAAACCGCGGGAAACCAGCTTGCGCAGGCGCATGTGGTCTTCGCCGTCGTTGGTGGTCATGTTGTCCATCAGGAGCCAGCCGATCAGCGGCCAGTTCGACGGGATCTCACCGTCGGTGTACTTGGTCCACTTCTGCGGGTCCTTCGCGAACCTGGTGTCGGACAGGACCTGCCGGGCCGCCTGATACCCGGTCACCGACCACCCGATCACCCCGCCGGGCAGTTCGACCTGGGTGACCGGCCCTTGGGCGCGGAGAGCCTCACTCTCCGCGTGAATGTCCGTACCCGCGATGTCCAAGGTGTAAGGGCAGCGGCTTTCCATCGGATCTTCTCCTCAACGATCGAAAAAGGTTGTGCTGGCTAGGACCGGAAGAACACCGTGAGCAGCGGGGCGCCCGCCTTCTGGTTGAACAGATGCCCCTCGTTCATGCACACGTACTGGCCGTTGGGGAGCCCGTCGGCGAGGGCGTGGCAGTTGTCGATCAGCCAGGAAGGGCTTTCCCGGCCGCCGATGACCAGGGTCGGCACCCTGATCCCGGGCAGTTGGTCGAACGGCACGTACTCGTGGTTCGCGTCGAGGATGGAGTCGTAGAGCGTCGTCGGGGCCATGGCCTCGAACGAGGGCCAGATGGGAAGGGACTTGAACCCTTCGATGGTTTCCGAGCTGAACCGGACGTTCTCCTTCAGGAAGAGCGCGACGGCGTCGGTGCGGTGATCGGCCGCGACCAGCCGCTCCAGATCGTCCATATAGGACTCGGGTAGCTGGTGGCCGCCGTAGGTCGGTTCGTAGAGCGCCATCTTCCCCATCGGGACGCCCTGCGCCGCCGCCCGCATGGCGATCAGGCCGCCGGTGCAGTTGGCGAAGATCGCCGCGTCGGGACCTGCCGCTTCGAGTACCGCGGCGAGGTCTTCGACCTCCCGGTCGACCGAATACCCGGCGAGTCCGCCGTTGTCCTCGCTGTTCCCGCGGCCGCGCCGGTCGTAGTTGTAGACGGTGAAATCCTCCGAGAGCAGCTCGGCGAGATCGGCGAACATGGCCTTCTCGTTGAGCCCGCCGCCGAGGATGATCACCGGCGCGCCTTGCCCCGACTTCTCGAAGGCGATCCGCGTCCCGTCCGCCGACGTCACATGTTCGAGTACGAGACCGCGCGCCCCGAACCCGATGTTGTCGAGGCTGGCCGCGGTTTCCTGGTTCGCCATCCCGAATCTCCCGCCTGTCGAAACCCGCTTCCCACGCTAGGTCCCGGCCACCGCCATGCCATCTCCCTGCTTGCCCGCATACCGCGGGGCCGGGCCGCCCGGCGGAGGGCGAATCCGACATAGTGCGCAAAGGGTATCGGCATTCAAGATCGCCCCGCTTCTCCCAAGTTGCTAATAGAATTCGTTGACAAGCAACCTCGAAGATCCGTAACTTTATTACCGGAAGCGCTGGGGAACACTTCGAAAATATCTCCCACGCTATTCACTCCAATAACCCCGACAAAGGAGAAAACAGGCATGCGCAAAAGCGTTTTCGCAAAGGCCGTCGCCGGTACCGCCGCCGCTCTCGGCATGCTGGTCGCCTTCCAGGCGCCCGCTTCGGCCGAAGCGCCTTCCGCGACGGTGACTCCGTCTTCCGGGTTGGCCGACAATGCCGTGGTCCAGGTGGGTGCGGCGGGGCTGACGGCGGGTGCGGTCTACACCGTCGGCGAATGTGCCGAGGTGCAGTCCGGCGTGCTCGCCTGCAACGCGACGGGCCGGGTCGACGCCACCGCCGGCGCCGACGGCACCCTGTCCACTCCGCTGACCGTCAAGAAGAGCTTCGAAGGAATTCTTTTCGACGGCACTTCGTACGGCACCGTCGATTGTGCCGCGGTCACCTGTGTCGTCGGTCTCGCCGACGCCGCGGGTAATGGTCCGGCCGGGGTCGCCATCTCGTTCAATTAACGGCCATCGCACTATGGAATAGGCATCGGGCACGGATCGTCCAGTGGCGATCCGTGCCCTGGTGTCCGGTTGGGGTGAACTTCATGATCGCGAGGGTGTAACTCACCGGGAAGAGGTGAGCCGGGCCCTGCCCGATCGTGCGATCGGAACCTACGCTCGTTTGCGCAGCTCAATGGGGGTTTCTGGACCGCAAAGGAGTACTTCCGTGGCACGTCCCATCGAAAAGATAGTGATAGTCGGGGGTGGGACGGCGGGTTGGTTGTCCGCCGCCTATCTCAATCGCGCCTTCGGCGGAAAGATCGACATCACCCTGGTCGAATCGCCGCGGATCCCGAGGATCGGGGTGGGCGAGGCCACCGTCCCGACCTTGCGGACCACCTTCTCCTTCCTTGGCATGAAAGAAGAAGACTGGATGCCGAAGACCAACGCGGTCTTCAAGTCCGCCGTCCGGTTCAACGATTGGCGCAAACCGCACGAGGGCCGCGACGGGCACACGTACTACCACCCGTTCTTCACCGTTCCCGAACCCGCGGTGCCGAATTACGAGAAGCCGTTCCACAAGCGGTTCGGCCGCGGTGTGTCGCTCGCGCACTTCTGGCTGAAGCAGCGGCTGGCCGGGGACACGCGGGTCCGGGAGACCTTCGGTGACGCGGGAATGGCCCTGCAGCGCCTGTGCGAGCTCAACAAGGCCCCGAAACCGCTGCCCGGCACAGACGCGCCGGACCCGGGTTACCGCTACGCCTACCACTTCGACGCCGCGCTGATCGCCAAGTACCTCCGGGAACTCGCGACCGGCCGCGGGGTGAAGCACGTTTCGGCGGACGTGAAGTCGGTGACCGTTGACCCGCGCGGCACGATCGAGAAGATCGTCACCGACACCGCCGGCGAGATCGAAGCGGATCTTTTCCTCGACTGCACCGGATTCCGGGGACTGCTGATCAACGAGACGCTGAAGGAACCGTTCGTCAGCGCCAACGACGTCCTCCTGTGCGACTCCGCCGTCGCATTGCCCGCGGCGCACCTGGACGGCGGCCTGCGGCCGTACACTTCCGCCACCGCGAAACCCGACGGCTGGATCTGGGAGATCCCGCTGGCCGACCGGGACGGAACTGGTTTCGTTTACTCCAGCGCGTTCACCACGCCGGAGAAGGCCGAGGAGCAGTTGCGGCAGCACCTGGGCGGCCGGGACCACGACGTGCCGGGCAACCACATCAAGATGCGGGTCGGGCACAACCGGCGCTCGTGGGTGAACAACTGTGTCGCAGTCGGCCTGTCGAGCTGTTTCGTCGAGCCGCTGGAATCCACCACGATCGCGCTCATCGAGTACCAGCTGGCGTTGCTCGTGCTGCACTTCCCGGACGTCGAATTCGACGAACGCCGCAAGGCCCGCTACAACGAGCTGATGGTCGGCGCCTTCGAAGACATGCGCGACTTCATCGTCATGCACTACACGCTCACCGACCGGGACGACACGGAGTTCTGGCGTGCCGTCCGCGAGGCACCGATCCCGGCGAGCCTCGAAGAGAAGCTGACCGAGTACGCCGACAGCGTCATCATCCCCGACGGCAGTCAGCTGCGGCTGTTCGAGACACGCAGCCTGTGGGCGATCCTGTCCGGAATGGACTTCGACTTCCGGAAGGCGCCGCCGTCGGTGGAGCTGATGAACGACGCCGCGGCGTGGGAGATGTTCGAGCAGATCGACAAGGAACGCGAGATCTACTCCGCGAGCCTGCCCGACCACCGTGAATACATCGAGGCCCTGCACCGAGGCCTCTGATCGCGGTCCGTGAAGGCCTGGCGGATTCACATGGTGGTTGCAACACGCATTGTTTGTTGGTCTGAGAGTAGTGCTTCGAGGGCTTCGGCGGGTGTGTGCCAGCCGAGGGTCTCTCGGGGTCGTCCGTTGAGTTCGGTGGCGACGCGGGCGAGGTCGGCTGGGGTGTGCTGGGTGAGGTCGGTGCTTTTGGGGAAGTATTGGCGGAGCAGGCCGTTGGTGTTCTCGTTGGTGCCGCGTTGCCAGGGTGCGTGAGGGTCGCAGAAGTAGATGTCCAGGCCGGTGGCCAGGGTGATCTGCTGGTGGTGGGCCATTTCTTTGCCTTGGTCCCAGGTCAGGGACTTGGCCAGCAGTGGTGGCAGGGTGTGGATGATCTCGGTCATGGCGTGAGCGACGGTGGCGGCGTCGCGTCCGTGGGGCAGGTGCAGCAGCATCACGAACCGGGTCGAGCGTTCGACCAGGGTTCCGATCGCGGACTTGTTGTCCTTGCCCAGGATCAGGTCGCCTTCCAGTGCCCGGGGACCGCGCGGTCGGCGGCCTCGGCGGGCCGGGCGGAGATGTTGACCATGTCCTTGAGCCCGCCGGGGGTGCGTTCCCGGCGGGCCTGGGCCTGACGGCGTGGCATCCGCAGTGCCCGCCCGGTCCGCAACGCGGCGGTCAGTTCGCGGCGCAGCGCACCCTTTCCCTGGACATACAAGGATTGGTAGATCGTTTCGTGTGACACCCGCATCTCCGGCCGGTCGGGGAACTCCAGCACCAGTCTCCGGGAGATCTGACGCGGGGACCATTTCCGGTCCAGTCCGGCCTGCACCACCTGGCGCAACGAGGCGTCCGCGGCCAGTTTCGCGACCTTCGGGCGTTTCGCGCGTTCCTCAGCCGCGTGCTGGGCACTGACCGCCCGATAGGCACCGGAGGTGCCGGTGTTACGGGCCACCTCGCGTGACACCGTCGAGGCCGGGCGGCCGATCACCCGCCCGATCGCGCGAGGCCCCTGCCCTGCCGCGGTCAGGCAGGCGATCTCTTCCCGCTCGGCCAGGCTTAACCGGACCGGACCAGGCCGGGTGGGTGCGTTACCGATCACCCCGCCAGCCTGCCGGAACAACCGCACCCCCGTCGTCGGGGACAAGCCCACCGCCCGGGCCGCCGGCTTCGCCGCCACCCCGGCCCGGACCTGCTCCCAAAACGCCACCCGCACCGACCGCGGCAACCACCGATGAACCCGCACCACCACAACCCCGCCCTCCATCAGACGGTGTTGCAACAACCCCATGACTCCGAGCCTCCTTGAGGGACCCAGAGTCCCTCAAGGAGGCCTTCACGGACTTCGGACCGGGGTCGGTCGGGCCGAGGTGCTGAAGGGCGCTTTCCCCGCATCGCATGCGAGGAAAGCGCCCTTCGCCGCATGTGACGAGAGGAAAGGCCCCTTCGGCCACGTGACGTCGGTCAGCCGGCGAGCGGGAGATCGTCCCGGTCGGGCCGGTCCTGGCCGTCGATACTGCGCAGGTGCCGCTTCTTGGTGCCCCGCAACAAAGTCGCGGTGACCCCGAGGCCGATGACGGCGAAAGCGACGCACGCGATGAACGCGGCCCGCAGGCCGACGGTGAATTCGGCGGGCCCGCCCGGCGCGGCGGTGAACGACGTGGACACCGAGGTGACCACGGCGACGCCGAGCGCGCCACCGATCTGGAACGAAGCGACGTTGATCCCCGACGCCGCACCGCTGTCCGCCTGCGGCACCTTGGACAGCGCGGCCACCGAAGCGGCCGCCATCCCGGCGCCGAGACCGGGGCCGAAAACGACCAGCCCCCACAGGATGTCGGGGACGTAGCTGCCGTCGACCGGCACCCGGGCCAGCAGCAGGCAGCCGGCGCCGAGCAGGACGAGACAGGCAGCGACGACCGGCCGGAAGCCCAGCCGGGTGACCACGGACTGGCCGACGTACGCGCCCACGAAGGCCAGCGTCGGCATGACCGATTGCAGTACCCCGAATTCCAGCGGGCTGTAGCCGAGGACGACCTGCCCGTACATCGAGATGGTGACCGACAGGCCGAACGCCGCCATGCCCATCGCGACCGTGACGAGGTTGCCGCCCGCGAGCGCCGGGCGTTTGATCAGCGCGAGCGGTACCAGTGGCGACGCCGAACGCTTCTCCACGGCCACGAACAACGCGAGCAGCCCGGCGGCGACGGCGAACAGGATGAGCGTCGCCGCGCTCGTCCAGCCCCAGACCGGTGCCTGTACGACGGCGAGGATGATCGCGACCAGCGCCAGCGTGCTGATCACGGCACCCGCGACGTCCTGGCTGCGGCGCTTGCCGGAATCGCGGCTCTCCCGCAGCAGCACCGGGGCGAGCAGCATGACCAGCACCGCGATCGGCACGTTGACGTAGAACACCCACTGCCAGCCCAGGGTCTGGGTCAGCAGCCCGCCGACCAGCAGGCCGGCCGTCGCGCCGATCCCGCCGATCCCGGACCAGCCCGCGAGGGCGGTGTTGCGGCTTTTGCCCTCGGGGAAGGTGTTCATCAGGATCGACAGCGCGGTCGGCACCATCAGCGCCGCCGCGATCCCGCTGAGCGCCCGCGCGGTGATGATCACGGCCGGGCTCCACGCCAGACCGCAGAGCACCGAGCCGACGAGGAACAACCCCGTGCCGAGGATGAAGACCCGGCGCCTGCCGAAGTGGTCGGCCGCCCGGCCGCCGAGGATCAGCAGGCCGCCGAAGGTGATGAGCTTCGCGCTCAGCACCCATTGCGCGTCGGCGGGCGCCATCCCGAGGTCGGGTGCCAGCGAGGGCAACGCCAGGATGACGCTCTGCGAATCCAGCAGGACCGCGAAGTTGGCCGCGCACAACAGGACCAGCGCGGCCCAGCGGAATCTGACGGCGTCGCCCGCCGCCTGGAGATGAGTCACCGGAACTCCTTGTTCGCTAGCGAAGGAAAAGCGGATCAGGCCGCGGGACGCTCGGCCTCGCCGGTGTCGGGCCGGGCGGTGGGGAGGGTGGTCACGGTCGCGGTCTTCTTGGCACCGCCGGAGAACAGGACGCGGCGCATCATCGACGGCTTCATCAGCGCCTGCGGCGGGTCGATCAGCGAGATGGTGCGCATGAACCCGCGCGCCACCACCGGGTCGTTCGCGGCCGCCGCCATCACCTTCGACATGTAGGCGTTGCCGATCTTCGTCGCGAGCGTGCGCTTCCCGCGCACCGACTCGTACCCGAGGTCGGCCGAGGCGGACATCATCCACGGCGAGTCCGTCGCCTTGGCCAGGTCGCGGAAATACCCGCGGAACGACGGCTCGACACCCTTTTCGAGGTGCTTGCGCAGCACGTCCGCGCCCATCGCGGCGACCGTCATGCCCTGGGCGTAGACGGGGTTGAAGATGCAGGCGGCGTCACCGAGGATCAAGTAGCCGGCGGGGAACCGGCTCAGCTTCTCGTAGTGACGGCGGACGCTGGCCGGGAACCGGAACGAACCGGCGGGCGCGCGCTGCTCCGCGTTCTCGATGGCGTTGTAGACCTCCTTGACCGGCAACGTCTTGGCGTAGGCAAGGAAGCCGTCGTGGTCGGTCGGCGCCCGGTCGCCCGCGATACCCGTGAGGGTGAGGGCGTACCGGTCGGCCAGGCGCGCGAAGATGCCGCCGCGCGGGAAGCCCGGCGTCGCGGTCGGCACCAGCGCGATGTCCTCGCCGAGCGGGTCGACGGGCAGGGGGCCGACGAAGTCCATCGTCGTGTAGGTCAGGTCCATCTGGACCTTCTCCTCGGGCGCCTTCTCATAGCCGAGTTCTTCGAGCCAGCGCGGGGACCGCGAACCGCGGCCACTGGCGTCGACGACGAGGTCGGCGCTGATGACCTCTTCGGCGCCGCCGTCACGGCTCTGCACCCGGACCCCGGTGATGCGCTCGTTGCCGTCGTTCGCGACCAGGCCGATGATGTCGGTGCGCTCGCGCAGGACGACACCGGGGCGGGGCAGCGTGCGGGACCGCAGGAAGTGCTCGATCACCGGGCGGTTGGCGGCCACGCAGGCCATCCCGGTGTCGGTCACGGCGAACATCTCGCCGTTGAAGTAGTAGTGGCAGGTCGATCCGTAGTCGCCGACCGGGACGCCCGCCTTGATCATGTCGTCGACGAACCCCGGGAACAGGTCCTCGATGATCAGCCGTCCGCGTTCCAGCAGGGCGTGGATGTGGATCGCCCACGAGATCGCCGGGCGCAGATTCGTCCCGGCCGCGGTGAGGTCGTCGCGTTCGATGACGGTCACCTGGCGGTAGGCGTCGGAAAGCACGCGGGCGGCGAGCATCCCGGCGATGCTGCCCCCGAGCACGACGGCGTGATCGCCGATTTTCGTTCCCATTGGCGTAGGCCTTTCGGTGATCGAGGTGCGTGGACGACTACGAAAAACGCTATGCCCGCCGGTGGCTGTCCTCTTCTCCCGCTTTGCGTAGCGCTTCTCCGGGGTTGCGAGCTTGTTCCGCGGCGGTTTTCCGGTGCCTGGCGACCGCGTAGTTTCCGTTGTGGACCTCCGCGCCACGAGGAAGGAGCACGCCAATGGGTTCGGCGTTCGTCGTCCGGTACCAGACGACCCAGGAATCCGCCGGTGAGAACGAGAAACTGGTGGAAGCCGTCTTCGCGGAATTGGCGCGGGAACAGCCCGGAGGGCTGAGCTACGCGTCGTTCAAACTCGACGACGGGGTGAGTTTCGTCCACGTCGGTGTCGTCGAGGGCGACGGGAATCCCCTCGCCGCTTCGGCTGCCTTCCACGAGTTCCAGCGGGGCATCCGCGAACGGGCTCCGGAAGGACCGGTACCCAGTGGGGCCACGCTCATCGGCTCCTATGGCTTCTCCAGTGACCACAACGGAAACGAACGACAGGAGACAGACCGATGACCGTTACCGCCGACACCACCGGGGTCGCCGCCCTGCCAGGGCAGATCGTCGACGCGTGGGCCCGCCACGACGCGCAGGCGTTCGCCGACGTGTTCATCGAGGACGGCACGATGATCCTGCCCGGCGTGTACGTCAAGGGCCGCGACAACATCGCCCAGTTCATGGGCGGCGCGTTCGCCACCGCCTACCAGGGCACCAAGGTCACCGGCACCCCGTTCGACGTCCGCCAGATCGGCCCCGGCGTCGTCCTGCTGCTGACCGAGGGCGGCGTGATCCGCCCGGGCGAGACCGAGGTCGCCGAGAACGCCAAGATCCGCGCTTCCTGGCTCGCCGTCGAACGCGACGGCGTCTGGAAGCTGGCCGCCTACCAGAACTCGCCGCGCGACTGACCCCCAAAGACTCGTGAGTGGTAATGACGGGTAACTAGTCAGGTCCCGGTCACGTGGTGATCATGGTTCTGCGATGATCACCACGTGGCCGGGGGTGAGCGTCCGTCGTATGACGAGTTGGCTGCTCTGGTCGTGTCTCAGGCGGAGACGATCCGGGTGTTGCGGGCCGAGGTGGAGCGGTTGTCCGCGCGGGTCGGGGAGCTGGAACGGCAGCTGAAGACCACGTCGCGGAATTCGTCGAAACCGCCGTCGCAGGATGTGTATGTCAAGCCGGCGCCGAGGTCGTTGCGCCGGAAAACCGGTCGTGGGCAAGGGAAACAACCCGGGGCGCCGGGCGCGAGCCTGACACTGGTCGATAATCCCGGCACCGTGGTTGATCATGTTCCGTCGGCATGTGCGGGCTGCGGGACAGGGCTGTCGTGCCGTCCGGATGTGGGCGTGGTGCGCCGTCAGGTGCATGATCTGCCCGAGATCGTCCCGGTGGTGACCGAGCATCGTCTGTATCAACGTCGCTGCCGGTGCGGGGTGCTGACCACCGCGCCCGCCCCGGCCGAGGCCACCGCTGCGGCCTGCTATGGGCCGAATGTGACCGCGTTGGCCGCGTATCTGCTGACCTATCAGCATCTTCCGATCTCCCGTGCCGCTGAACTGCTGGCCGAGGTGACCGGTATGGCGGTGTCCACCGGCTGGGTCAGCTCGGTGCTGGGGCGTCTCGCGCCCGGGCTGGCCCCGTTCGTCGAGGCCGTTCAGGCAGCGATCGTGGCGGCGCCGTTGGCGCATTTCGACGAGACCGGTGTCCGGGTGCTCGGCAAGAACAGGTGGCTCCACTCGGCCAGCACGCTGTGGTTGACCGTCTATTTCCTGCATGACAAACGCGGCCGCGAAGCGATCGACGCGTTCGGGATCCTGAACGGCTTCGCCGGCATCGCGGTGCACGACGGCTACCACTCCTACCGCACCTACGACCTCACTCACGCCCTCTGCAACGCCCACCACCAGCGGGAGCTCCAAGCCGCGGCGGAGACCCATCCCGATCAGGCCTGGCCCACCGGGCTCAGTGATGTCCTCGACGAACTCAACGCCGCCGCCCACACCGCCCGTGACCTGGACCTGTCCGAGATCCCCGACGACGTCCTCACACCGATGACCGGCCGCTACGACACCCACGTCCGCACCGGCCTGGACCTGCATCCGCGCAACCAACGAGGCCACCCCAAAGGCGGAAGACCCACCCAATCCCAGGCCCGCCGCCTGCTCGAACGACTCGAGAAATACCGCGGCGACACCCTGCGGTTCGCGTTCGACCTGACCGTTCCCTTCACCAACAACCAGGCCGAACGCGACATCCGCATGACCAAAACCCAGCTCAAAATCACCGGCGGATGGCGCACCCACCACGGCGCCACCACCTGGCTCACCGTGCGCTCCTACATCTCCACCATCCGCAAACACGGCCTCAACACCCTCACCGCGCTCCGCGACGCCATCACCGGAAACCCCTGGCTACCAACCCGACCCGCAACCACCTGACTAGTAACAATGACGGTTCTAACCGTCATTACCACTCACGAGTCTTTTTGCGGATCAGCGGAAGAACTTCGTCAGCAGTTCCGCGCCCAGCGTGTCGTCCATCAGATGTCCGGCGGTGTCCATGGTGACGTACTCACCCCGCGGGATCCCGTCGGCGACGGCCTGGCACATCTCCTTCATCCACTGTGGACTCTTGTTCCCGCCGAGGACCAGGCTGGGTACCGTGATGGCGCCCAGCTCCTCGACCGGCACGCGGTCCGCGTCGTCGGACAGGATCGAGTCGTACGGCATGGAATACGCCATCGCCTCGAACGCGGGCCAGATCGGATGGGTCGAGAAGAACGCGATCTCGTCCTCGGTGAAGAGCGCGTCCCATTTGAGGAACAGCGAGACGGCCTCCTTGATCTTGCCCGCTTCGAGCAGGGCCGTCAGCTCGTCGGTGTAGCCGGGCGGGACCTTCGGGCCGCTGTACGGCGGTTCGTACATGGCCAGCTTGATCATGGGGACGCCGCGGGCGGCCGCCGGCACGGCGATCATCGAGCCGGTGCAATTCGCGAAGACGTTGGCGGTGCCCCCTGCGGCCTCGATGACCGCGGCCAGGTCTTCGATCTCACAGTCCACTGTGTACGGTCCGACGCGTTTGTCGTCACTGTCCCCGCGGGCACGGCGGTCGTAGTTGTACACCGTGAAGTTCTCCGACAGGCCCTCGGCGAGTTCGGCGTGCATCGCCTTCTCGTTCAGGCCGCCGCCGATGATGACCACCGGCGGCCCGGAGCCCGACTTCTCGTAGGCGATGGTCGTCCCGTCCGCCGATCGCACCTTCTCGATCGGGAGATCCCGGTTGCCGTAGTCGAGGTTCTCGATGTTCGCTTCCGCCTGCTCAGCCACGGCCCACGCCCCTGGCGAGCAAGGCGCGCTTGAACTGCCGCAGGTCGTCCAGGAAGAGGTCGGGCGCCTCCAGGCCGGGGAAGTGACCACCGCGGTCGAGACGGCGCCACTGCACGATGTCGGAGAACGCCCGGTCCGCGTAGGTGCGGATCGGCTCCATGATGTCGTACTTGTAGGCGGCGACACCGATCGGCGTCGAGATCGGCGGCAGCGGGGCCACGAAGGTCTTGTACTCCTCGAATCTCGGATGCGCGACGGCGAGTTCGGGATGCGGGGTCGCCGACGTCCGGGTGAACTGGGCGTTGTCGCAGTAGAAGTGCGCCGCGTTGCCCGCCGACCCGGTGAGCCAGTACAGCGTCACGTTGGCGAGCAGATCGTCGCGGTCGAAGACCTCTTCCGGGGAATCGACCGCACCCGACCAGCCGTGGAACTTCTCGATGTACCAGGCGAGCTGCCCGACCGGCGAATCGCTGAGGCTGTAGCTCAGTGTCTGCGGCCGGGTCGCGTGCTCGACCATGTATCCCGGCGCGGGGAACATGTACGGGTCGAGCAGTTCGAGTTCCTCTTCGCTCAGGCCTTCGAGATCGCTCGCGTCGGCGGGCGGGGTCACGAGGAAGTTGACGTGCGCGGCGAGCACGTTCTCCGGTTTCATCGCGGCCAGGATGATGGAGATGAACGAGCCCCAGTCGGCGCCCTGGACGATGTAGCGCTCGTAGCCGATCTCGGCCATGAGCTTGCCCCAGATCTCCGACATCTTGGGCACGGTCCACCCGTGCTGGGTCAGCGGCGTGGAGAAACCGAAGCCGGGCAACGTCGGGATCACCAGGTGGTAGGCGTCCTTCGGGTCACCGCCGTGGGCGCGTGGGTCGGTCAGCGGCCCGATGAGGTCCAGGTATTCGATGATCGAACTGGGCCAGCCGGTGGTCATCACCATCGGCGTCGCGTCCGGTTCGGGGGACCGCACGTGCAGGTAGTGGATGTTCGCCCCGTCGATGTTCGTGATCGACTGGGGGAACTGGTTGATCTTCGCCTCGGTGGCGCGCCAGTCGTACTCGGTGCGCCAGTATTCGGCGAGTTCCTTCAGATACGCCTGCGGCACCCCGCGGGTCCACCCGACGTCGGGTGTCTCGGCGGGCCAGCGGGTTTCCCCGAGCCGTCTGCGCAGGTCGTCGATGGCTTCCTGTGGAATGTCCACTTTGAACGGAGTCACGACAGGGTCCCTTCTAAGGCGGCTCAGCGGACGATGGCCCGCGACAGCACGTCGGTGATGGCGGTGGAGATCTCCGCGGCCTGCTCCCGTTCGAGGACGAGCGGCGGGCCGACGACGAGAGTGGGGCCGTAGTCACGGGCCAGGACGCGGTGCTTGCCGCGCAGGTCGTCGATGAGGGCGACCATGCGGTCGAACGGCATCGGCTCGCCGGTGTTCGGGTCCGCGACCAGTTCGATGCCGACCATCGCGCCGTGCACGCGCACGTCGTGGACGATCGGGAGGTCCCGGATGCCGTCGAGGCCTTCGGTGAACCAGCCCTGGATCTTCGGCGCCTGGCCGAGGATGTGCTCCCGTTCGATGATGTCGAGGTTCACCAGCGCCAGCGCGCACGCGACCGGATGCCCCGAGTAGGTCAGCCCGTGGAAGAAGAACTTCTCGGGGTTTCCCACCATGGTCTCGCCGATCTCGTCGCGCATGAGGACGGCGCCGAGCGGCGCGTAGCCGCTGGAGATCCCCTTGGCGGTGACGATGATGTCCGGGTCGTAGTGCGCCGAGGCGAACCATTCGCCGGTGCGGCCGAAGCCGGTGATGACCTCGTCGGCGATCAGCAGGATGCCGTAGCGGGACAGCAGCGCGCGGATACGCGGCCAGTAGTCCGACGGCGGCACGATGACGCCGCCGCCGCCCATCACCGGTTCGCCGATCATCGCGGCGATCTTCTCCGGTCCGATCCGGAGGATCTCGGTTTCCAGTTCCCGCACGAGGAACTCGGTCGGATCCTCCCCGCCGAACATCTCCGGATGGGACACCATGGGCGGGCTCACCTTGGTGACCTCCGGCATTACCGGCCCGGCGCCGTAGTGCATGTCGTCCATGCCGCTGACCGCGCCGCCGGCGAAAGTCGTCCCGTGGTAACCGAAATGCCGCCCGATGAGCCAGGTCCGGCCGACGTCACCGCGTTCGAAGTGGTAGCGCCGCGCGATCTTGATCGCCGCCTCGGTGCCGTCCGAACCGCCGCTGGTGAAGTGGACCTTGCTCATCCCGGGCGGGGCCAGCTCCGCGAGGCGGGCGGCGAGCCGGATCGCCGGTTCGTTCGAATATTCGCGCCACAGCGAGAAGTACTCCAGCTTCTCCGCCTGCGCCGCCGCGACCTCCGCCAGTTCGGCCCGCCCGTGGCCGACGGCGACCACCCAGTTGCCGCCCGCCATCCCGTCGATGAACGGCACGTCGGCGGCGTCCCAGACCACGGATCCCTTGCCGCGGACGAAGATGTTCCGTTCGGTCCGCGTCGGGTTCTGGTGCGGGTGGATGAGGTGCTTCCGGTCCAGAGCCTGAAGCGCGGCGGCGTACGCCGCTTGCCCCTGCGCCTGGCTAGCGATGGTCATTTCGGCGTTCCCTCCGCGGATTCCGGCATCAGACACGACCCACGCTAGGTGAGGCCGCGGCCGGGGTCTTCTCGCCGATTGCCGCAGGATCCAGGAGTTCTTCCCGCAACCGAGGAGAATCCCTGAACGTAAACGGATTGCTAAATTCCCGATATGTTCGATTTTGTCGTGGTTGGGGCCGGTGCGTCCGGTTGTGTCCTCGCTAACCGATTGAGCGCGGACCCTTCCGTCACCGTCGTCCTCATCGAAGCCGGCCCGTCCGACGACCACCCGAACTTCCAGGTTCCCGTCGCCGGGGGGAAGTTCTTCAAGACCCGGTACGACTGGGACTTCGACACCCATCAGGAGTGGCACCTCGGCGGGCGGCGGATCTACCTGCCGCAGGCCAGGGTGCTCGGCGGCGGTACGTCGGTGAACGGCGGCGCGTACGTGCGCGGCAACCGCGCCGACTTCGACGAATGGGGTCAGCCGGGCTGGGATTTCGACGGGATGCTCCCGTACTTCCGGCGGTCGGAGGACAACGAGCGCGGTGAGGACGAGTTCCACGGCGTCGGCGGCCCTCTGCGGGTCAGCGACGGCCGGACGGGGAACCCCAGTTCCGCCGCCTTCACCGCGGCCGCGATCGAGGCGGGCTACGGGCACAACCCCGACTTCAACGGCGCGACACAGGACGGATTCGGGGCGTTCCAGGTCACGCAACGGGACGGGCGCCGCGCCAGCACCGCGTCGGAGTTCCTGCGCCCGGTGCTGCACCGCCCGAACCTCACCGTCGAGACCGACCTCGAAGTGCACCGGGTGCTCGTCGAGAACGGCAAGGCGGTCGGGATCGTCGGCAACCGGCTCGACGAACTCGTCGAGATCCGCGCCGGACGTGAGGTCATCATCAGCGCCGGCACCTACAACTCGCCGAAGATCCTGATGCATTCGGGGATCGGCCCCGCCGATCACCTGCGCGCGTTCGGCTTGCCGGTCGTCGTCGACCAGCCCGAGGTCGGGCGGCACCTCCAGGACCATCCGCATGTCTGGCTGAGCTTCGGCCACGACCGGCCGGTGAGCCTGCTCGCGGCGGGCGAACCCCAGCACGCCGAGCGATACGAACGCGACGCGAGCGGCTTCCTCACCTCCGGCGGCCCGGAGACCGGCGGCTTCGTGACGACCACCGGCGACGCGCCGGATCTCCAGTTCATCTGTATGCCCTTGATGATCTCCGACGGCTTCCTTTCGCCGCCGTCCCGGCACGCGCTTTCGTTCGGCGCCTCCGTGGCGAAACCACGCACCCGGGGGAACGTGACCCTGTTCAGCCCCGAGCCGACCGCCAAACCCAAGATCGTGCAGAACTACCTCGCCGATCCGGAGGATCTCGCGATGGCCGTCGAGGGCGTGCGGATCAGCCTGGAACTCTCCCGGCAGGTCGCGCTCAAGCCCTACACGCTCGACGCCATCGCCGCGCCCGCCTCCGACACCGAGGCGGATCTGCTCGCTTTCACCCGGCGAAACGTGCTGACCGGGCATCATCCGGTGGGTACCTGTGGCATGGGCAGGGTCGTGGATGCGCAATTGCGGGTTTTGGGAATAGAATCACTTCGTGTCGTGGACGCTTCCGTCATGCCGACGATCGTGCGGGGTAATACCAACGCCCCGGTCATCGCCATCGCCGAAAAGGCCGCGGACTTGATTCTCCACTCAACTACGACTAGGAAGATCTGAGAGTATGGCTGACAAGACACCGCAAGCGATCGATATCACCTTCACGGCCGAAGTCATTCCCGACGGGAACAGCGGCTGGCCGTGCGTGAACATGCCGGACTCCGCCGAGTTCTTCGGCACCGGCAAGGCCGTCAAGGTCAGCGGCACCGTGGACGGTCACGACTACGAGGCCAGCATGCTGCCGATCGGCGGCGGCGTCCACATGTTGCCGCTGCGCAAGCCCTTCCGGAAGGTCATCCAGAAGGAGATCGGCGACAAGGTCACCGTGCACCTGACCAAGCGGATTTCCTGAACTGAGCACGAAAAAGGGCCGGACCGAGCGAACTCGGTCCGGCCCTTTCGTGCGCGGTCTACTCGCCGCCGGTCCAGATCGGCCGCAGCTCGACGCTCTGGCCGGGAGCGGCGAACTCCGCGGCGATCTCGTCGGCCCGCGCCTGGTCCTTGGCCTCGATCAGGAAGAAGCCCGCGAGGTGGTCCTTCGTCGCCGAATACGGACCTTCGCTCTTCTTCACCGAGCCGGATTCGGCCGAGTACAGGCTCGCCTTGGCGGGGTCGCCGAGTGCTTCCCCGCCGACCAGCTCACCGTTTTCGTGCAAACGGCCGAGCAGTGCCTCGAATGCCTCGAAGTGCTTCTTGCGCTCGTCGGCGGAAAGGTTCGCGAACTCCGGGGTGAATTCCTCCACCGGGTGACCCCACGGCTCGGGATGCGAGTAGAGCAGGACCATGTACTTCATTCGTTTTCTCCTTATTACTTCCGCTTGTAGGCGGCCATCGTGGCCGAGCCGAATCCGGCGATCAGCACGGCGCTGGCGACCAGTACCCAGATGATCTCGCCGGCGTTCGGGCTGCCGCTCATCAGGCCCCGCATCGCGGTGACCAGGTGGGTGATCGGGTTCCAGCTGACCGCGGCTTCGAGCCAGCCGGGCATCGTGGACGGCTGCACGAAGACGTTGGACAGGAAGGTCAACGGGAACAGCGCGACCATGCTCACGCTCATCACGGTCTTTTCGGACCGCATGGACAGGCCGAGGAACGTCCAGATCCACGAGAGCGAGAACGAGAACACGAGCAGCAGGGCGACGGCCCCGACAGTGCCGGCGACACTGCCCAGGTTGTAGCCCATGATCAGGCCGACGGCGATGATGACGACGCAGCCGATGAGGTAGCGGAGGAAGTCGCCGAGCAGGTAACCGACGATCGTGGCCGGGCGCCAGATCGGCAGCGTCCGGAAGCGGTCGAAGACCCCCTTGGCGATGTCGCTGTTCACCGCGACACCGGTGTACATCGTGATCATCACGACGGTGATCGCGAGGATGCCGGGGAGCAGGTAGTCCAGGTACGCCTCGGTCGAACCGCCGATGGCGCCGCCGAAGAGGTACGTGAACATCACGGTCATGATGATCGGGAAGCCCGTGACGTCGAACAGCTGCTCCGGCAGGTGCTTGATCTTCAGCGCGGCCCGCCAGCCGAAGGTGAGCGAGGCGGAGATCGCGCTGGGGCGCTTGGGCCGGTCGACCGACGCGAGTACCGCGTCGAGCGCGGCGACGTCGGCAGGCCGGGTTTCCTCGGCCGCTTCGGTCGTTTCGGTCGGTTTGATGGTGGAAGTCATCGGTTCGCCCCCTCCTTGGCGGCGTGCTCCGGGTCCGCCGTCGCGGGACGGTCGGTCAGCGCGAGGAACACTTCATCGAGGCTCGGCTGCCCGAGCGAGAATTCGTCGACGACGATGTCCCGCAGCGAAAGCTCGTGGAGGGCCTTGGAAGCCCATTCGGCCATGCCGGCGTCGCCCTCCACACCCGGGATGCGGGCGCTGACCAGGACCTCGTCGTGCTCCGAAAGCGTGGGCTGCTCCAGGAACCGCGAAAGCACGTTCTGCGCGTCGGTCCGCTGGTTCGAATGCCGGAGCCGCAGGTGGATCGCACCGACGCCGATCGACGCCTTCAGCTGGCCCGGCGTGCCCTCGGCGATGACCTTGCCGTGGTCGACGACCGCGACGCGGCTGGCGAGCTGGTCGGCCTCGTCGAGGTACTGGGTGGTGAGCAGCACGGTGGTGCCGCGTTTGACGACCGCGCGCACGATGTCCCAGACCTGGTTGCGGCTGCGCGGGTCGAGCCCGGTGGTCGGCTCGTCGAGGAAGAGCAGATCCGGGGTGTTCACGATGCTGGCCGCGATGTCGAGCCGCCGCCGCATACCGCCGGAGTAGTTCTTCACCTGACGGCCGGCCGCTTCGGTCAGCCCGAAGGCGTTCAGGAGCTGCTCGGTGCGCGCCTTCGAGGCGGCCTTGCCGTGGCCGAGCAGACGGCACAGCAGGATCAGGTTCTCGGTGCCGGTCAGGTCGTCGTCCACGGAGGCGTACTGACCCGTCAGGCTCACGCGCGAACGGACCGCGTCCGCCTCGCGTACGACGTCGTGACCGAAGACCTTGGCCTGTCCTCCGTCGGGACGCAGCAGCGTCGCCAGCACCTTGACCGACGTGGTCTTCCCCGCCCCGTTCGGGCCGAGGACGCCGTAGACCGTTCCCGCGGGAACGGTGAGGTCGAGACCGTCGAGCGCGCGTTTGTCGCCGTATATCTTGGTCAAACCGGATGCTTCGATCGCTGGATCCCCGTCGCGGACCTTTGTCATGAGCAGACCTTTCTGGTTTCGCGCCGGACATCTCTGGGCGGCCTGGCGCCGTTGAACGACGGACCCACAGGGTCCGGATGGTCCGTTTGCCCTTCATTGTGTCGCCGGGCGTTCATCACGAACAGTGATCAGGGCACGACCGCGATGTGAAGAGTTCATGGTCGCCGAGCACGGCGGCGTTCTCTTCTTCCGTCTTGCGCTACCCGTCCTCGCGCGCAGTCGAGGAGAGGCAGCGGGTACCGGTCGGCCGAGAATCGGGACATTGCCTGATGGCGCCCTAGGGAGGACGAAAATGACCTGGTACTCCGACGATGGCCTGTGGTCGGGTTTCTCCGAACTGATGTGGCCGCAGTACCTGACGGCCGAGGCCGACGAACTCGTGCGTGAGTCCCCGTTGCTGGCCTTCCCGGCGGGTTCCCGGGTGCTCGACCTGTGCTGCGGCCCGGGCCGGTTCGTCGTCCCGCTCGCCCGCAAGGGATATCAGGTGACCGGGGTCGACCTCAACGCCCCGGTGCTGGACCGTGCCAAGCAGGCCGCCGCCGACGCCGATGTCTCCGCCGAACTCGTCCAGGGCGACATGCTCGAATTCGTCCGCCCCGGCGGATTCGACGTCGTGCTGAACATGTACACGTCGTTCGGCTATTTCGACGAGGCCGAAAAGAACCTCCAGGTGCTGCGCAACGCGCACACCAGTCTGGCGCCGGGCGGAAAGCTGTTGCTGGAGGTGTTCGGCAAGGAGATCGTCGCCAAGAACATCGGCCGTACGCACGCCTTCCCGCAGCCCGACGGCATCGCGTACATGCGGCACAGCGTCCTCGACGACTGGACGAAGCTGCGGACCGATTGGACGCTGGTCGACGGGGAGGTCGCCCGTTCCGCGCATATCCAGTCGTTCATCTACAGCGCCGCCGAATTGCGCCGTCTGTTCGAGGACGCCGGCTTCACCGACATCGAAGCCTACGGCGGTTTCGACGGCGCGCCGTACGACAAGCGCGCCAAACGACTGATCGTCCAAGGCCGCAAAGCCTGACCGAAGGGGCCTTTCGCCTCATCTCACGCGCTGAAGGGCGCTTTCCTCGCATAGGATGCGGGGAAAGCGCCCTTCGTCGCATGCGCTTCGTGTCAGACGTGTACGGGACTGTCCACAAGGGACGCGAGTAGCTCCCGGACACGCCGGTCCATATCGTCCCGCAACGGCCGGATCCCGGTGACCCCTTCGGTTTCCGGATCGGGGACGACCCACTCGACGTAGCGCGTCCCCTCGGCGATCGGATAGGTCTTGCACCCCATGGTGATCACGATGTCCGCCGCCGCGACGTCCGCGTAGGTCACCTGGCTCGGCACCTCCGCCGAAATGTCGACGTCCCATTCCGCCAAGGCTCCCGCCACCAGTGGATTGATCCGTTCCGCCGGGTCGCAGCCCGCGGACCGCACGGTCACCCTGCCGAATCCGTGATGCTTCAGCAGGGCGGCCGCCATTTGCGACCGGCTCGCGTTGTGCACGCACACGAACAGGATTTGCGTCATCGCGCCGTCCCTCTTGTCGGTGTTGTGTACTCATACCGAGGTTACCCGTGAAAACGTCATCCATCCCGGGTGAGGAAAAGGGTGGCAATCGAGGAGAACTTCACCATTCCGTCCCACGCGCACCCACGGAGATGAGCTTGCGTTATAGGCGCTGCCACACTTTTCCGGTGCCCGTGAAAACAGGTGGGGGTTATCGATGACCGAGATCCGGCTCAGCGGCGCCGTGATGGCGCATCCCAGACGCAGGGAAGCGGCGGAGGAACTCGCGCGCCTCGACCCCGCCGGCGCGCTGCGCGTGGTGCTCGACCCCGAGCCGGACGGGCCGCCGACGGCGTTGCGGACGGCGAAACTGGCGTGGAGCAGTGTCCCCGGCGACGCCACGCACTTCCTCGTGCTGCAGGACGACGTCGAACTCGCGGACGGTTTCTTCGAGCACGCGCGGAAAGCGGCCGGACAGCTGCCCGGCGACGCCATCGCCTTCTACGCCAACTGGAACTCCCGCAATGGCGCGGCGGTGCGGATGGCCGCGGCCGCCGGTGCCGCGTGGGCGACCGCGGTCAACGAATACGCGCCGTGCGTCGCCATCATGCTGCCCGCGGCGGCCGCGCGTGGTTACGCCCCCTACGCCGACGCGCACCCGGAAGGCTGGCCGTGCGACGTGCTCATGTTCCGGTACCTGAAGGCCATCGGGGTACCGATCCGCATCGCCGTGCCCAACACCGTCCAGCATTCCGGCCTGCCCAGTGTGGCGGGCAATGACGCGCACGGGCTCCGGCGTTCTTCGTGTTTCTCCGCTGTCGCGCCTGCCGTCGTCGGCGGCGCGATCGCCGAGCCCGAGATGATCCCCTTCCACAAGCACGTCACGTCGGAATGCGCCGTGCGGTCCGGTGGCTACTGGGAATACCTCGGAACAGAACGGCTCCTGCGGCGATCGGGGATTTCGCCGCAGGAGTGCAGAACCGAATTCGAGCGCGGCGATGACCTTTCCGAAGGGGCTTGGCAGACCTGGCTGACCGCGTTCGCCATGGGACTGTCCTCTGTGGACGCGGCCGGTGGCGACACGCTCGATCTCGCCCTCGCGAGCATCGGTCCCGGCGGTCTCTGCGATCAGTACACCGCGTCCGAGATCGAGGCGATCACGGCTTCACACCACCAAGTTGCGATCGAGGCCTTCGCCGCGGGACGTGCGCGTGCCGCCCGCCCTCGCCGTCCAGCCGCCCGGAGTGGTCTCCAAGTCGCGATCACCGGCCCGGGCGGCACGCTCACCGACCATCTGGCCGGGCTGCTGGCCGAATTCGGCCACGAGATCGTCGACGGCGAGAACCCGTCCGCCTCGACGCGGCTCGTCCACCTCGGCGACGAGAACGATCCTGGCGACGTCTTCTGCGCCATCGTCGACACCGGTGCCCGGGAGCACGTCCTGCGGTTCGCGACCCCGATCGGTCCGCACACCCCGGACGATTCCCTGGTGGCTCGGTGGATCCAGCTCGCGTGGACGCGTAAGCCGCTGCCGGTCGATCCCGATCGCGTCCACCAGTTCACCGACGTGCGGGACCTGGCGAGCGCGATCGACGCGGTGCTGACCGGTGGGCCGGTCTCGCCGGTGTACGACATCGCGACGGCCACGCTCACCGGGAACGAACTGGCGAAGGTCGTGTGCGCCGCGGTTCGCGCCGTGCCGACGGAGCAGGTCACCGACCCCTCGGAGACACCCGTGCTGAAATTGGGGCTCGCCGCGGCGGAACTCGGCTGGACCGCCACCATCCCGGCCGACGAAGCCGTCCGGACCTTCGGGAAATGGCTGGCCTACGACACGGACTGGGACCGATGAGGATCCTCGTCGCCGGCCCGGTCCCGGCGGCCAGCGACTACGGGAACGGCGTCACCGCGCGCCGCTGGGCGAGTCTGCTCCGGGACCTCGGCCACGAGGTCCGGGTGGTCCAGGATTACGACGGCGACACCTACGACCTGCTCATCGCCCTGCACGCCCGCAAGAGCGAGGCCGCGATCCGGGCCTTCCGCGCCGCCTGCCCGGACGCCCCGATCGTCATCGCGCTGACCGGCACCGATCTCTATCCGGACCTGGTCAGCGGCGGGGTCGACCTGGCCCTGCTCGAAGCCGCGGCACGCGTCGTCGTTCTGCAGCCGCAAGGGGTTCTGCAGGTCCCGGAGGCGTTGCGGAGCCGGACCAGGGTGATCACCCAGTCCATGCCGTCGATCTCCGGCGAGGCGCCCGCCGCGGACCGGTTCGAAATCGCGTTCCTCGCGCACGCCAGGCCGGTCAAGGATCCGCTGCGGCTGAGCGAGGCGGTGCGGCTGCTGCCGCCGTCGTCCCGGATCACCGTGACCCACGTCGGCGGTGTCCGCGAGGACGACATCGGCGACCGGCTGCGAGCCGAGTCCGCTGGGAACCCGCGCTATTCGTGGCTGGGCGCGTTGCCGCGCCCCGAAGCGCTCGCCGTCCTCGCCCGCAGCCGTCTGCTGGTGCTCACGTCCCGGCACGAGGGCGGGGCGAACGTCGTCACCGAGGCACTCGCCGCCGGCGTCCCGATCGTCTCCACTCGCATCCCGGGTTCGGTCGGGCTGCTCGGCGAGGACTACGCGGGCTATTTCCCCGTCGGCGACGCGGCCGCGCTGGCCGCCGTGCTCGACGCCGCCGAGCACGACCGCGACGGGCTCTACACGCAGTTGCGGCGGCAATGCGCCGCCCGCCGCGCTTCGGCCGATCCGGAGCGCGAGACCGAAGCCTGGAAGCGACTGCTCGCCGAAGCGGTCCCCGAGAAGGCCGGATACGAGGGAGTGCGATGAAACTCAGGAAGAGCGTTCCGAAGGTCGGCGGCGGCGGGGTGCACCGGGAGTTCACCGCCGAGCAGACCTACGCGCGGATCGAACCGCATTTGCGGCGCGCCGGGGTCACCCGGGTCGCGGAGATCACCTGGCTCGACCGGGTCGGCATCCCGGTCTACAACGCCATCGCGCCCCGCTCCAACGACATCATCTCGGTGTACAACGGCAAGGGCCTGACGAACATGGACGCCAGGACGTCCGCGGCGATGGAGGCGATCGAGCGGTTCTCCGCCGCGCTTCCGGTGCGGCCGCAGGTCATCGCGTCCTACGAGGAGCTGGTCGCCGAAGGCCGCACGGTGCTGGACCCGCGCGAGAACAACGCGGAGCTCTCCGCGCACTACCGCGACGATCTCCCGATCTCGTGGGTCGAGGCGTACGACCTGATCAACGAAGAGTCCATCCTGATCCCGCAGGCCTCCGCCGTCTACGGGCTGAAGTTCCACGAACCTCCTTGCTACAAGGTGCTTTCCACCAACGGACTGGCGTCGGGCAACAGTCTCGAAGAGGCCATCTGCCACGCGCTCACCGAACTCATCGAACGCGATTCGATGACCAACGCCGAACTCGTGAGCAGCCAGCTCGCGCAGGTGCTGGAGAAGGGCATCTTCGTCGAGCCGCAGCCCGAGCACATCACTTCCCACCTCCGGGAACTGCATCCGCACGTCGACCTGGACTCGCTGCCACCGCTGGCGAAGTCCCTCGTGGACAAGTTCCACGACGCCGGGCTGAAGATGCGGATCGTGCACATCACCTCGGATCTGGAGATCCCGAGCTTCCTCGCCGCCACCTCCGAAGACCTCGGCCCGACGACGTCGCAGGGACACGGCGGGTTCGGCACGCATCCCGACGCGAACGTCGCGCTCATCCGCGCCATCACCGAATGCGCGCAGGGCCGCGCGGTCGACATCCAGGCGATGCGCGAGGACATCCGGCTCCCGACCGAGAACGTGTCCAAGTACCAGAACCACGTCCAGCGTTCGGCGACCATCGACAAGGGCGCGTGGGCCTGGCAGCCGATGCGCAAACAGGTCGCGTTCGCCGACATCCCGTCGTGGACCACCGACGACGTGATGACCGACATCAAGCTGATCCTGGACCGGATCCGCGCCGCCGGTATCGAACGCGCGCTCGCCGTCGACCTCTCCCCGCCGGGGATCCCGGTCAGTGTCGTGCGGGTGATCGTGCCGCGGCTCGAATCGTGGGCCGTCGACCACTGCAAGATCGGCCCGCGAGGGGCGACGGTCTGGAACAACGCGCTGGTCGAGTTGTCGGCCCGTAAGCGCGCCGCCGAACTTTCCAAGCCCGCCTAGGAGATCTCTCATGCGCGCAGTGGTTTTCATCGGCCCGAGCATCGACCGGGAAGCGGCTTCCGCCGAACTCGACGTCGAGTTCCTGCCACCGGTCAAACGCGGCGACCTCGCCGAACTACTGGCCCGGCCGGAGCCGCCGGAGGCCATCGGCATCGTCGACGGCCGGTTCCTGCAGAGCCTGTGCATCTCGCCGAAGGAGGTGCTCGAAGCGATGGACCGCGGCGTCACGATGTTCGGTTCGTCGAGTATGGGTGCCTTGCGGGCGGCGGAATGCTCGCCGTTCGGCATGGTCGGCGTCGGCAAGATCTACGAGGAGTACTTCTCCGGGCGGATCGACGCCGACGACGAGGTCGCCGTCACCTATGACGAAGAGAATCTTTCGGCGCTGTCCGAACCGATGGTCAACATGCGCTTCGCCATCGCCGCCGGGATCGAGCAAGGCGCCTTCGCCGCGGAAACGGGGGAGCGGTTCCTCGAGATCGCCAAGGAGCTGTACTTCCCGCAGCGGGTCAACCGGACCGTGCTCATGTTGCTGCGCAAGGAGATCGGCGAGGACGAGTACGCCAGGATCGCCGCCTTCTTCGCCGGCGGGGCACCCGACACGAAACGCGAGGACGCGCTGCTCCTGCTCGCGGCGATGCGGGAGTTCCTCGACCCGGCCGGAAAACCGCAGATCAAATCCGTCGAACACCGAGGTGCGCTGTGACCAACCCCGTTGATCCGTCGCTCGCCCCGCTGGCCGGGTTCACCCCCGAGCAGCTGGAGCGCTTCCTGGAGGCCGTGCGGACGTCGTCCGACGGCGTCCAGGGCACGCTGGAGTCCCTGACCATGACGATCATGACCTCGATCGAATGACCGCCGCGCCGCTGACGGAGGAGGACGTCGTCCCGGCGAAGGCGGGCATCTTCTCCAAGGAGTACCGGGCGAGCACCATCGGCTTCGCGTCGGTGATGTTCCTCGAAGGGTTCGCCGCGCTGGCGCTGGTCACCACCCTGCCGGTGGCGGTCGGCCAGCTCGACGGGCTCACCGTGTACGCGCTGGCGCTGGGCGGGTTCGTCACGATGAGCCTGTTCGGCAGCGTGCTGGCCGGCGAGATCGCCGACAAACGCGGTCCCCGGCCGCTGCTGGTGCTCGGGCTGGGCCTGTTCCTGGCCGGGCTGCTGCTCGCCGGGACCGCGACGACGGTGTGGCAGCTGATCGCCGGGCGCTGCGTGCAGGGTTTCGCGAGCAGCGTCGTGGTCGTCGGCCTCAACGTCACCATCGCGCAGTCGTATCCGTCGAAGCTCCGGCCGAAGGCGCTCTCGCTGATGAGCACCTGCTGGATCGTGCCGTCGATGATCGGCCCGGCGATCGCCGGGACCGTCACCGAACTGCTGTCGTGGCGCTGGGTGTTCTTCGGCCTCGCCATCCTGGTCTCGGTCGCCGCGCTGATCCCGCTCGGGTTCCTGCGGCGGCTCGCCCCGGTGGCCGACGCGGAACGGTCGACCCCGCCGGGGCTCGTCCGGGCCGCGACCATCGTCGCGGTGGCCGCCGGGATCCTGCACTTCGGCGCCTCGGGGCTGGATCCGGTGCACCTCCTGTTCGCGCTCGCCGGCGTGATCGCGCTGGTGATCAGCGTTCCCCGGCTGCTGCCCGCCGGGACACTGCGCGCGGTCAGGGGCATTCCCGCGGCGATCCTGTTGCGCGGGCTGGCCTCCGGTATCTATTTCGCGCTGGAGTCCTACATCCCGCTGATGCTGATCAACCAGCGGCAGATCTCGGTCACCGCCGCCGGGATCTCGTTCACCGGGGCCACGCTGCTGTGGGCGGGCGCGGCGTGGCTGCAGGGCCACCCCTGGTCCGAGGTGCCCCGGCACAAACTGGTGCTGCTCGGGTCCGCGGTGATCGCCGGGTCCAGCCTGATCGCGATCTTCGGCGTCCTCGGCTTCGCGCCGCCGATGACCGCCAGCGTCGCGCTGATCGTCGCCGGGTTCGGCATGGGGCTCGTGCTGCCGAGCCTCACCGTGCTCGCGTTCGACCACTGCCCGCCGGAGGATCAGGGCCGCTACTCGGCCGCCATGCAGGTCTCCCAGGGGCTCGGCAGCGTCGTGATGATCGGCGCGGCGGGCGCGCTCTTCAACGTCGGTACCGCCGTCGGCTATTCCGGCGGCCTCGTCTACGGGGTGGTTTTCACCTTCGTGGCACTCATAGCGCTCCCGGCGTGCCTGTTGGCGCTGCGGACCCGCATCTAGGAGGCACTCGTGCAGAAGGATCTCGCGGTCATCGGCCTGGGGTACGTGGGGCTGCCGTTGGCCAGGGAAGCCATCCGTGCCGGGCTCACCGTCACCGGCCTGGACCAGAACGAGCGCGTCGTCGCCGCGCTCAACACCGGACTGTCGCATGTGGACGACATCCCGGACGCCGACGTGGCGACGATGGTGGAGGCGGGATTCACCGCGACCACCGACGAAGGCGTGCTGGCCTCGGCCGACGTCATCGTCATCTGCGTACCGACGCCGCTGGCGTCCGACGGCGGACCGGATCTGGGCGCGGTGAAGGCGGCAGCCGAGGCGGTCAGCCGTCAGCTGAAGCCGGGAACGCTGGTGGTACTGGAATCGACCACCTATCCCGGAACCACCGAAGAGGTCGTCGCCCCGATACTGGAGTGGTCGGGGCTGCGCGCGGGGGAGGACTTCTGCCTGGCGTTCTCGCCGGAGCGGGTCGATCCCGGCAACGCCGTCTACGGCATCCGCAACACCCCGAAGGTCGTCGGCGGCCTGACGTCGTCGTGCGCCGCCGCGGTGGCGGGGTTCTACGGCCGGTTCGTCGACGACGTCGTCCCCGCCAAGGGGACGCGCGAGGCCGAGATGGCGAAGCTGCTGGAGAACACCTACCGGCACGTGAACATCGCGCTGGTGAACGAGATGGCGGTGTTCTGCCACGAACTCGGCATCGACCTGTGGGACGTCATCTCGTGCGCCGCCACGAAACCGTTCGGCTTCCAGTCGTTCCGGCCGGGGCCGGGCGTCGGCGGGCACTGCATCCCGATCGACCCGAACTACCTGTCGTACAAGGTGCGCACGCTCGGCTACCCGTTCCGGTTCGTCGAACTGGCGCAGGAGATCAACTCGCGCATGCCGCGTTACGTCGTCGAACGGGCGCAGGACATGCTCAACGAATCCGGCCGGGCGCTGCGCGGTTCGCGCGTGCTCCTGCTCGGCGTGACCTACAAACCCGACATCGCCGACCAGCGCGAGTCACCCGCGCAACCGGTCGCGGCGCGGTTGCGGGCGCTGGGCGCCGACGTCGTCTACCACGATCCGCACGTCACGGACTGGCGCGTGCACGGCGACGCGATCCCGCGCGTGACCGACCTGTCCGGGGAACTCGCGTCGGCGGATCTGACGATCCTGCTGCAGAAGCACGCCGCCTACGACGTCGACGTCCTCGCCTCCGGCGCGCGGCTGCTGCTGGACACCAGGGGCGCCGTTCCCCACGACGCGCACGTCGTCGCCCTCTGACACCTCATGCGTTCAGTCCTCTAGATGCGGCACACCCCCGCATCTAGAGGACTGAACGCGTATCGGAGCTAGAGCACCAGCCGGACGCGGTAGGCCTTGAGCCAGTCGTTGAGCTGCAGCGTGGTCTCCAGCGCGGGTCGCGTCAGCCGTCCCGCGGGGAACTCGTCGTTCAGCAGCGGCGAGAGTGGTTCGTCCTTCGCGAGCATCAGCTTCCGCAGCCGGTCACGCAGGATCCGGTCGTAGGAATCGTCCTCAATGGACGGATACGGGGTCTTGGCGCGGTTCAGCACCTCGGCGGGGAGCAGCTCCTTGCCGACCGCGCGCAACAGGCTCTTCTCCCGGCCGTCGAAGTTCTTCATCGACCACGGGACGTTGAAGGTGTACTCGACCAGCCGATGGTCGGTGAACGGCACCCGCACCTCCAGCCCGGCCGCCATGCTCATCCGGTCCTTGCGATCGAACAGCACCTGTGCGTGCCGGGTCAGCCCGAGGTAGGTGACCTCGCGCATCCGGGCCTCCAGCGGATCCTCACCGGCCACAGTGGACAGTTCGGCGACGGCGGAGTCATGGCTGTCGCGTTCGTACTCACGCAGCCCGAGTTTCGTCATCAGGTCCGGCGCGAAAAGCAGGTCGAGCCCCTCGTGGCGGCTCCGTCCCGAATGGACCCACGGGAAGGTGCCCGACCAGACCGCCTCGGGGTTCCGGTACCAGCGGTAACCGCCGAAGACCTCATCGCCGCATTCTCCGGACAACGCCACTGTCGACCGCTCCCGGACCAGCCGGAACAGCTCGTGCAGCGACGCGTGTTCGTCGCCCTTGGCGATCGGCAGGTCGTACGCGGTCAGCACGGCCGCTTTCACCGGCGGCGCGAGAAGGTCGACGGTGGTGTGCAGGATCTCCTCGTACCGCGTCCCCACGTGGTCCGCGACCAGCCGCGCGTGCACGTGGTCGAGGTTGTCGCCCGGCTGGTCGGTCACCTTGACCGAATAGGACCGGACGTCGGAGGTCCTGGCCGCGAGCGCGGTCAGCGTGCTGGAGTCGAGCCCGCCCGACAGCAGCGTGCACAGCGGCACGTCCGCGACCAGCTGGCGGGTGACGGTGTCCTCCAGCAGTTCCCGGACCTTGGCGACCGTGGTGGCGAGGTCATCGGGGTGCTCCCGGACCTGCAGCGACCAGTATTTCCGCAGGTCTAGCCCATCGCGGCGGACCCGCAGCGTATGCCCCGGCGGCAGCTCGCGCATCCCGCGGAAGACAGCGTGCCCGGGATTCTTCGCCACCGAGAGCAGATCCCGCAGGCCGTCGGCGTCGAGGACACGTTCGGCGAGCGGGTTGGCGAGGATCGCCTTCGGCTCCGAACCGAAGAGGACACCGTCCGCGGTGGGGTAGTAGAAGAGCGGCTTGACGCCCATGCGGTCGCGGACCAGCAGCAGCTCGCCGCCGTCCCAGATCGCGAACGCGTACATCCCGTTGAGCCGGTCGACGAACGCGTCACCCCATTCGAGGTAGGCGCGCAGGACGACCTCGGTGTCACTGCGGGTGTCGAACCGATGGCCGCGGCCGGTGAGCTCCGCGCGCAGCTCACGGAAGTTGTAGACCTCACCGCTGTAGGTGAGCACGGCCGTACCCGCCGTCATCGGCTGGCGGCCGCCGTCGAGGTCGATGATGGACAGCCGCCGGTGACCCAGCGCCGCGTGCGGGGAGAGCCAGATCCCGCCGGCGTCGGGCCCCCGCTTCGCCATGGTGTCCGTCATCGCCTCGACCGTGTCGCGTTCCCGCGTCAGATCCCGCCCGAAATCCACCCACCCGGTGATGCCGCACATGTCTCCAGCCTCGCACCGGGACGGCGTCCCCGGAGACTCCCGTATTGCCGGACCGATCAGGAATCGAGAAGCGCCGGAAACCGGCCTCACCTAGCGTGATCGCCATGGACATCAGCATTCACGGGAGCTTCCTCCCGCAGAACGACCCCGAAGCCGCACTGGCGTTCTACCGCGACATCCTGGGCTTCGAGGTGCGCAACGACGTCGGCTACGACGGCATGCGCTGGATCACCGTCGGCCCGCCGGGGCAGCCCGTGTCGATCGTGCTGCACCCGCCCGCCGTCGATCCCGGCATCACCGAGGACGAACGCCGCGTCATCACCGAGATGATGGCCAAGGGCACCTACGCGAGCATCCTGTTCTCGTCGGACGACCTCGACGGCCTGTTCAAGCACCTCGCGGAGGCGGGCGCCGAGATCATCCAGGAACCGACCGACCAGCCCTACGGCCTCCGCGACGGCGCCGTCCGCGACCCCGCCGGGAACCTGATCCGTATCCAGCAGCGCGTCTGAGGCCCGGTGGCGGCGCCACCCGCCCCGGACACGTACCCCGGACGGTGCATACGAGGTCGTCTCACGTCGACAGCCCGCAGTCGCTCATGAAGCAACCGAGTGAATACGTGACCGACTTGAACAAGCCGCATCAGAGCCACGTGTGGAACCTGTCCCACAAGCGGCGACGGCGGCTGGTCGTTCTGCCGCCCGAGCTGGGTATGCCGTGCCGCTGGTAACAGCAGCGGCACGGCATATTCCCGTTGTCTTGGGCCGATAAGGGCTACGCCTGCCGCGGTGCCCGGTCCGCGTTACGCCTGCTCAACCAGAGCAACGCGCCGAGCCCCGTCACCGAAAGCGCCGCTGCTTGCAGCAGCACGGAACCCGCCAGCAGCACGCAGGAGGCGACGACGCCGACGACGGTGATGAGCACGACGGCTTGCCAGGTGTGCTTCCACTCGCCCGAGGTGACGCGATCCGCCATACCCAGCCAACCGCGGGAATGCGAACGGCACGGCGGCTGGAGGACGAACGCGGCATCGAGCAATTCGTCGAAGCTGACGTACTCCGGCGCCTCGATCGGCGTGATCGATCCCCGTTCGAGGGGGCCTGTGACCGGATCGGGCGATGGTTTCTCTGGCGGTTCCCCGGTAGCAACCGGTACGGTCGTCATGTTCTTGCGTCTCCTTATCTCTTATGCGGGGGTTTGGTATCGCGACGAACACACGTGGCCCCCTGTTCGCGCAGGGGGCCACGTCCTACTCTGAAAAGAGTGCGGGAGAGCGAGGCAAGCACTGGCTGCCCGACTCGCCTCCCGGCTGTCGCTGAAGCCAGCTTGCAGAAGATCAGGGCCGAGAGCGAGTCCCGGACATGATTAATCGCCGACCGGTCTCTAAATGAGGTTGAACGGTCGAGCGGTCAGGCCCGCTCCGATACGAAAAGCGTATTCAGGCGGCACGAGTTCCTACTCTACACCCGAACGTGTGAATTGACATTACTTCTGGTGCGAGTTCAGTGATCGGTCGAAGTGTTACTTCGGGGTAAGCATAGTCGACGCGGTTCTTCCGAGTGATAAGTCGTGTGACAGTTGCCTTTCATGGGCGTCTGCGGCTGCAGTCAGCCGTGCAGTCGCACGTGCACCGCTACTTGCCGCAAAAGATCGGCCGTTCATCGCAGGAACGGTTGATCTCTGTATCTGAGACGTCATTCTGTCGGGCCGTCACGCTCTTGGCGGATGCTCCTCGCGGGTCCACGTCGCTGTCGCCACACGAAATTCGTAGTTGGCAACCTTGTCATGCCGGGATAATCGCGCAATTACTGACCGCGGCTGCCGATCGGCCGAATCTCGGGACGAGTTCAAGCCGGTACCGAACAAAGCCTGCCTTTGATACCCCATTGTGAACGGCGCCGGAGTCAGCGCGAAAATTCCACAATTCGGTTGCCGCCACCCGGAGTGAGTGGGGAATCCACGGGTGGTCGCAGTGCGAGGACGACGTCGGCCACCGAACCGAAGGCGCCCGGTGAGGCACCGGCGATCGCGATCGGTTCCTCCATCAGTTCTTGGGGCGGGCGAGGGTCTGGCTGAGTGTCAAAGCGGTGAGGGCGACGGCGAATCCGGTCAGCTGCCAGCCGGTGAGGGTCTGGTCGAGCACCAGGAATCCCGCGACCGTGGCGACCAGGGGGTTGGTCAGCGTCAGCAGGGACACCGACGCGGGGGCGAGGCGGTCGATGCCGCGGAACCACAGCGGGTAGGCCAGCGCGGTGGTGACGACGCCGATGTAGCCGTAGCCGATCAGGTTGGCGGGCGTCAGGGACTCGGGGAGGCCTTCGAACAGGATCGTCGCCGGGGCGAGGACGGCACCGCCCAAGGTCAGCTGCCAGCCGGTCATCGCCAGCGGATGGTCCGGGCGGCCCCACTTCTTGGTCAGGATCAGGGAAACGGCCATGAGCCCGACAGCGGTGAGCATGGCGATCAGGCCGAGCGGGTCGAGCCGGGCTTCCGCCGAAAGGGTCAGCAGGGCGACACCGCCGGCGCCGACGATCGCCGCGAGCAGGATCGGCGCCGGTGTCCGGACGCGGAGCAGCGGGAGCGCGAGCAAGGCCACCAGCAGTGGTTGCAGGGCGCCGAGCGTCGCGGCGACACCGCCGGGAAGGCGGTACGCGGCGAAGAAGATCAACGGCAGGAAGAGGCCGAAGTTGAGCATCCCGAGTACCGCCGTCTTCCACCACCAGGACCCGTGCGGGAGTCGCCGGGTCAGCGCCAGCAGGAGCAGGCCGGCCGGGAGCGCTCGCAGCGCGGCGGCCAGTAGCGGCCGGTCCGGGGGCAGCAGGGTCGCGGTGACGACGTAGACGGTGCCCCAGCTGGCCGGTGCCAGTGCGGCGAGCCCGGCGTCACGAAGCGTCGGTTTCCCGGCTGTGGGCCCGTCCGGGGCGACGGGCCGCTCGGCGATGATCGCCATGGTGTCTCCTCACTGATAATCTCAACGTTGAGATAACAACAGCGAGTTCTGTCAATGTCAAGTCTCTTAATGTTGAGACGATTGGAGCGTGTCATGGCCGACGCGGTGGACGCGGTGATCGCGCTTTGGCGGCACGAGCGGCCGGACCTCGACGACAAGCTCTGGCCCGCGGAGGTGATCGGGCGTGTTCAGCGGCTTTCCCGGATCCTCGACCGGAAGCTCAAGGAGTTCAACGCCCGGCACGACCTGGAGTCGTGGGAGTTCGACGTGCTCACCACCCTCCGCCGCTCCGGGGAAGCTGACGGTTTGACACCGGGCGCGCTGCTGAAAGCCGCGATGGTCACTTCGGGGGCGATCACGAACCGCATCGACCGGATGGAGGCCAAGGGGCTGGTCGAGCGAGTGCGCGACGGCGACGACCGCCGTTCGGTCAAGATCCGGTTGACCGGTAAGGGGCGGCAGGTCGTTGACGAGGTCTTCGTGCTCCATCTGGAGAACGAAGCCGATCTCCTGCCTGATCTGGAACCGGCGCAATGGGCCGAACTCGTCGGCGGCCTGCGGCTGCTGCTCGAACACTTCGGCGACACGTCACTGGAGTGATGCCGGCACGACCCCTCTCGAACAGAGGCCGACGGGCAGCGAAAAGGCCCTTACCCGATTCCCCGGGAAGGGCCTTTCCCTTGCTGTGAACCTGGACCCCAGACCGATCAACGCAACCGAACGCGGGGGGTCCGGGGGCTCGGCCCCCACAAGACACGCGGAACAGAAAAAGCTCGCACTCTCCGCGAGCACGAGCTTTCTATCTGTGGACCTTGGGGGAGCTTACTACAACACAAAAACCCAGGTAGAAGCCCTGGAGACCTTGCTCCGGAAGCTCCCGGACCGCGCTGCACCGGCTCCGCCCGTCGACCGACCCAAACCACGGCGGGCACGCCAACTCGACGCTGATCAGGTTCAGGAACTCATCGCCGGATACCAGACCGGGGCGACGGTGTACGAGTTGGGTGCCCGGTTCGGCATCGAACGGCGAACGGTCAGCAACATCCTCCACCGGCACGGTGTGCCGATGCGCCGACGCAGCCTCTCCGCCGAGCAGATCGACAACGCTGTCCACCTCTATAACCTCGGCTGGTCCCTGGCGCGAGTCGGCGACCACCTCGGCGTCAACCACACCACCGTGCTGAACAAGCTGCGCGAACGCGGCATCCCCACGCGAGACACCCACGGACGGCCGCGATCGTAATCGCGATCGTCCATGCTCAGTCAACAGCCGTGCAACCCACTCATACAGTCTGACTCCATTCTTCATGCCCTAGTGGCGCCTCGTTTAGCTGATCACGAAGGCTTCGCCAGTTCGACATGAACTTATCCATGAGTGCGGTGAAGCGCGGTCCGTGGTTGCGTTCGAGGTGATGCGTCATTTCGTGGACGACGATGTACTCCAGGCAGTCTGGGTGCTTTTTGGCGAGTTCGACGTTGAACCAGATGTGCCCGCTGCCAGGGTTGCAGGAACCCCACTTGGTCTTCATTCGTCTGATGGTCCAGCGCGGCACCGACACGTCCAGTTTCGGTTCCCACTTGGCGATCAGAGGCGGGATCGCTTGTCGTAGTTGCTCCCGGTACCAACGATCAATCAGTTCGCGTCGGCGCTCTGCCGTGGTGCCTGCCGGAACATAGAGCAGCAACCGTTCGCCGTCTACCTCGAAGTGAGCCCGTCCAGGGCGCTCGATCACCTTCATTCGGCGGCGAATTCCCCACACGTAGTGAGACTCGCCCGTGATCATCTCTCGCTCGGACTGGCGCGCGGCCGAGCGAAGTTGCTCACGCTGCTGCTTGATCCACGGCAGCCGCTGGATCACGGCCAACCGGACGTGGTCGTCGTCAAGCCGATGCGGGGCGGCGACTCGGACGCGTCCCAGTGGTGGGTAGACACCGATGTGCAGGTTCTTGATGTCCTTGTAGACGACGTCGATGTTAATCCCGCGGACGGTCAAGTAGGCACTAGCGGTACTCATGACGTGCCTTTACCAGCTCAAACAGTTCATCAAGACGGTCGAAGTCGTCAGGCAACGTCTGGGCGAGCGCGCGTTTGACCTTCTTCTCCTTGATCGGATTGCCCACCCACGAGTCAGGCTTGGTGTGCCAGATGGTTGCGTCGATGTCAATCGCAAGCTTGATCGATGGATAACAGAAGTCGATCAGGGCACGGCGGGCACCGTTGTTGGCCCACTCCGGGTACGGAGTATCTGATTCGCCCTTACCGAGCTTGGTCGCGTGTTCCAACAACTTCGCAAGGTACTCCTGGTAGTCCAGCGCCCCCTGGCGGCGTTCCTCGAGGATGGCGTCAAGCAGCTCGGACATCTTGTCGTAGTACTTCGGGTTCATCGCCCGCTCATCGATGATGAGCTTGCGAATGTTGTTGGTGATCGTCTCCGCCACCGCTTCGGGCTCTTTCTTGATGCCCGCGGGCAGCTTGCTGAGAGCACCGGCCCCCATCTCAACAATCAGCTGGATCAGGCCGGCGTCCTGGAAGTCGGAGACCACTTCGGACGGCCTCGCACTGATGTAGGTGTCGAGCAGGTGGCGCATGCCAGCCTCGTACTGCTTGAAGTCGACGTTCTCGCCAGCACCGAGCTTGACCTCATCACGCACGTTGGCGTAGTGCACGATCTCGTCTTTGATCGCAGCGGCTTCCCCGTCGCTGTAGCCTGCGGCGCTCATCTCATCGGCGAGGTTGGCGTATGCCCTGGTCACGATGGCAACAGACTTGTAGAGCTCAACTCGCTTGGGCTCGTTGGCCTTGAGCTGCTCGGCGTTGCCATGCTCACGGGCACAGAAATAGTGCTGGTACTGCACCGTGTTCTTCGGCGGTGCGACTGGTTCGCACAGCGCCCGGATCTTCTCCAGTGCCTCGTCCAAGTCCTCCCGAGCCTTCTCGAGCCGGTCGGACAGAAGTCCCTCGATGTCCTTCTTCTCGTAGCCCTCCAGGGCACCGCCGGTGTAGTCGGTGATCGCGGACTCAAGCGAGTTGAATAGGTCACGGTAGTCGACGATGTAGCCGTAGTCCTTATCCTCGCCGTCGAGGCGGTTGACCCGGCAGATCGCCTGGAACAGGCCGTGGTCGGCCATCTTCTTGTCGATGTACAGGTAGGTCGCGCTGGGCGCGTCGAAGCCGGTGAGGAGCTTGTCGACGACGATGAGCAGGCGCATCTGTCCCGGATCGTTGACGAAACGGTCCTTGACGTCCTTCTCGAACTGTTCGACCTTGGTCATCGCCTTGTCGGCAGGCTCGTTGAAGTGGTCGGCCAGCATCTGCCGGTAGATCTCGTACTGGCGCAGCCGCTCAGTGGCGCCGTGGCCGGAGTCTTCCTTGGCGATGTCGCTCGCCTGCGGTTCGTATGACGTGACGATGGCGCACTTGCCTTTGAACCCAGCCTGCGTGAACAGCTCGTAGAACTTGCACGCCTGGTAGATGCTCGAACTGACGAGGATCGCGTTGCCACGGCCATCCGACAGGCGCGGCTTGATCTCCATATCGAGCAGGATGTCGTTGACGATCTGCCTGGCACGCGGTTCGGAGCTGACGACCTTCTGCATGGTGCCCCAGCGCTTCTTGAGCTCCGCGCGGGAGAGGTCTGTCATGCCCTTGGTCTTGGCCTCGAACCACTTGTCGACCTTCGCAGGGGAGGTCAGTTCCTGGTCGATGTTGCGCGCTTCGTAGCGCAGGTCCAGTACGACGCCGTCAGCCACGCCCTCGTCGAACTTGTAGGTGTGGATGAAGCTGCCGAACTTCTCGATCGTGGTTGCTTTGTCCGCCTTGAGTAGCGGTGTACCGGTGAAGCCGATGAACATCGCGCCCGGCAAGAGCTCCTTCATGGCGTCGTGCATCTTGCCCGACTGGGTTCGGTGGGCCTCGTCGACGAAGACGAAGATGTTGCCCTTGGCACGGAAGTCCTTGGGGAAACTCGCGTTCAGCTCGCGGATGAACTCGCTCACGGCCTGGTCGCGAGCCGCGCTGTCCTCAGAGCCGCGGAACTTATGGACCAGCGAACCGATCAGCCACTCGTCGCTGGTGTTGAGGGTGGCCAGCATATCGGCGCCGCTCTTGGTGCGGTAGATCGACTCGTTGGCCCCGTTGAAGACCTTCTCGATCTGCTCGTCCAGCTCGGTGCGGTCGGTGATGAGAAGAACGCGGGCATCCGACTGGTGCTCGCGGATCCACTTGGCCAGCCACACCATCGTCAGCGACTTGCCAGACCCCTGCGTGTGCCAGATGATGCCGCCTTCGCGCTTGGCAATACGCTCCTGGGCTGCCTTGACGCCGAAGTACTGGTTATGCCGAGCTGTCTTCTTCTGCCCCGCGTCGAAGACCATGAAGTCATGGACCAGCTCAAGCAGACGCGCCTTCGAGCAGAGCTGCGTCAAGGAACGATCGAGAGGGGCAAGGATGTCAGAAGGCTCACGCCACGCCAGCCAGTACTTCTCCGACGTATCGATGACGCTGTAGCGCAGCCCCTCCACATCGTTGCCGGCCATCACGAGCTGCACCGTCGTGAAGAACGACCGGATGAACTCGGGCCGCTGGTTCCCATAGCTTTGCCGGATGCCTTCGGAGACGGCGACCTTCGAGCGCTTGAGCTCGATAGTCCCGAACGCGATACCGTTGACGTACAGCACGATGTCCGGGCGCTTAGTGTGCTGGCCGAGCACCGTCACTTCCTCGGCCAAGGCGAAGTGATTGGCCTCCGGACGTGCCCAGTCGATGAGCCACACCGTCTCCGTCTGCTCGCCAACGCCGGGCTTGACCTTCACCCCGTATCGCAGCAGACCGTAGACGTCACGGTTCGCTTCATACAGGTCACGGCCGCCGCCGAGCGAAGCGTCGCTCTTCAGCTTGTCGACGGCCTTGTTGATGAGATTATCGTTGTAACCGCGGGCACGGAGATTCTGCGCAAGCAGCTCAACCTCGACATTCGAGTTCCCGTCGCGATACCCCCAGTTACCAAGGTATTCGTAGCCCAGCGACTCTTGGAACAGTGCAATTACACGATCCTGCGCCTTGCGCTCGGGCTGGCCTACATTGCTCACGACTCACCCTCCGCACGCTCTACGGTCGCAGCGTCAACCCAGCGAGCGAGGACACTCAACGCGGCAAGATATTCAAGAGCTTCCTGCTCGCTGAGCTCTTGGTCGACTTCGTGACTAAGAGGGTTCCGGATACCAGCGAAAACACCCTCGGCGAGATTCATCGCACCGCGCTGCACTGACTTGTAGGTGTCGCTGCCGTGGTCCTTCATGCGGCGCAGACGCGTCTTACCAGCTTTCGGGTCATCCATCGAGAACGCCTGCTTGAACAGGTCTGTCTCGCTCACGTCTCGACGGCCGACCTTGTTCTGAGTCTCGGCATTGAGCTTCCTGATCGCGCCCTCGACAGCTTCTCGATAGTGGCCCGACTGCCAGAGAGATCGTGCACCACTCCAGACCCATGGATGCAGTTCGACAGCTGACAGCTCTGGCGCGTTCTCGCCGAGATTCTCATCAAGCTCCTGCTTGCGCAGCAAAGCTTCACGCGCACGTATCGCTGCTTCGCGATGGCCGGTCCACCGGTTATTACGAGTCTCGTTATATTTCGACGACCACCCCGGGATGACGCGATCAAGGATCTGTTCGACCACCTGCGCCTGCTGGGTAACCTCGGTATCAGGTGCGGCCGTTACATTCCTCGTAGTAATGAGGCCGCCGCCACTTGCGTTGCGCATTACGGTCTGGTCGATGAACTTTTCAAGCTCCTTCAACGCCCACTCGGTATTCATGCCGCGCACTCCTTGGCGGGCAGGCGCGTGTGACCAGTCAGCAGCTCTCGCGCCATCCCGAGCTTTACGTCTCGTGCCTTGGCTAGCCGTTCACGGAGCAAACCGATCTCGTGGTCGATGTCAGCGATCACGTCGGCGATGGCTGACTGTTCTTCGACCGCTGGCAAGTTGACGGTGACCCGACCCAACGATCCCCCGTTCGTTAGAGCACGCGTTGTGTAGGTCGCGGTCGAGAGGACCTGTTTGCGCACGGCGGCGAGTTGGAACAGATGAGCGAGGAACCGGGAATCCACTTCTGTGGTTCGCGGTCGGCCACGAAGGATGAAACCGCTAAAGACGGCGTGGGGGATGTAATCGATCAACGCCGCTGCGGTCCCGACTTCCTCGACTACCTCAGAGGTGCGGGTGAAAAAGATGTCGCCGCGTCGCGCCGAGAAGCGCTTAATTTCGTCCCTCGTGAGCGTCACCTTGCCGCCTACGTCACGAGCCGTGACGATAGGCCCGTTCATGACGTCCATAAAGTTGACGATTGGGGTTCCCGATCCGAAGTACCGACTTGCCTTGTTGAGCCCGTTCTTGAACTCTAGTAGGTCAGCAACGCGAGCCTGGCGCCACTGTGTAGAATATCCGGGGAGTCGGGTGCGGCCGGTCAGGAGTTCCTGTATTACGCCCCGCGCTATCGCCTGCTTCTTGGCGATCATCCTTTCCAGCGCAGCGATCAGATCATCTGCGTCGCGTAGCGACGAAGCGATTCGGCACTGCTCGTCGGACCGAGGCAGCAGAATCTCAAAGGCTGAGAATTCCGACTTGTTAACCAACGGAACAGCTTGCTCGCCAGCCCGACTGCGGACGACGGACGAGAGCGTTGTTGCCGCGTAGTAGAGGTACTCGCTGTCGATCTCCGCGCCAGGGATTATTGAGTTGATCTGTTGATTGGTCGCCAGCTCCTCGGTGGCGAGACCGACCTTGCCGATTGTGGAGCCAATGCACACGAAGAGTGTCGAACCAGCAGGGATTGAACGTGATCGGGCAAGGCCACTGCGCGACAACCGCTTGACTGTGGTCCTGACGTACTTCGATCGTCCCAAGTCCGCCGGGCTCGCGAACATCCACCGGCCCCCGTAGTAGGTTCGATCATGGGTTGGAGGTGTACTCCCTGTCACGATCGTTCCGATCGCATCAAGCCGCACCTTGCGCCACCCGTTCGGGCCAGTGCTGGTGGTTGTCGAGCTGGCCGTAGTCACTCGACCCCCATATCTGCCAAGTGCCCGGCAACCTTGGCTTCGAGCTTCTCAAGTTCAGCATCGAGCGCGCTGACCGTCTCGGCGTATCGTTCACCGAGTTCCTGGATTCGCGCGACGAGGGTGAGCGTCAGCGACTCAGCCTCAGAGGCCACGCGGCTAGCAGCCGTTGAATGCCACTTGTCATCGAGCACAAGCCCCTTGACCTCGGGCAGCGTGTGGTCGCCGTACTTCTGGAGGGTCGCCAGGTCGAGTGCGGCCTGGGCTTCCTTGGCGGCCTTCTTGGCGACGGCTTCGTCGTTGTACAGCTTGATCAAGTGTTGCAGCGCCTTGATCTCTTCCGGGTCGGCCCCTTCATGCCGGGCCACCTTCAGTCGGGTTGAAGCAAGGGCCTTAGTGACCTTGCTGTCGTCCATAGCCTCGGCAAGCAGGCCGTCTTCAACGGCATGTTCCTCGATGTACTCCTCGACAGCGCGGCTTGCCTCCTCGGCCGTCGCATTCAGCGAATCGACCTCGGCCTGCTCGTCCGCGAAGTAGCGAGCGACGACCAGTGCCGGCGGGATGAGGTCCATCTTGTACTTGGTCTTCTTGCGGCCGGCGCCAACCTCGAGGTCGGGATCCTCAGAGAGCTTGCGCTCCTTGTCCTCGATGGTCTTGCGAGGCTTTGCCGCATCGAGCCATCCCTCGTTCATGATGAGGTAGACATCATCGTGCATGACGCCGTGCCAGTAGGTCATGAGTTGCTCGTAGACGTCGTATTCGTCGAGCAGCGGCGTGTCCTTGAACCGGGCAAGAAGGTCGTCGCCGATGCGAGCGATTAGGTCCTTGGGGACTGTCTCCGCGTTGAGCGCCTGCAAGATCGGCCGGTGTGCGGCGAACCAGTCGTCCACTTGGCCGCGCACATCGGTGGTGAACTTCTGGAACTCGTCGGAGTCGAGGATGGTTTGCTGCACCTCGGCCACGCTGACTGCCAGATCGCTGTAGCTGGGGCGGTTTGGCTTGAAGAGCGTGGTACGCAGGCTGGGGAAGGCGTCCCAGTATCTGCTGAGCGCGTCCAGGTCGCGGTCCGGAATCCCACCGTGCAGGTGCGCGTGGAGATCCTGGATGTCTTCAGGTTCGGAGGAGTCTATGTAACGAGGGATGTTGAGGTTGTAGTCATTCTTCGGGTCGGCGATCTCGTGCAGCGGCACCATGCGTGAGTAGCATTCGATCTCAGTCTGCTTGTTGAAGACGTCGACGATCCTATGAATGTCCTGGCTACGGAGGCGGTTCTTGTTGCCGTCCTTGATAAATCCCTTGGAGGCGTCGATCATGAACACGCCGGTCCGAGCCTGGGCGTTCTCCTTGTCGAGAACGATGATGCACGCCGGGATACCGGTTCCGTAGAATAGGTTGGCGGGCAGACCGATGATGCCCTTGATGTAGCCGCGACGCAGTAGCTCCCTGCGGATGTTGGCCTCGGCGTTGCCACGGAAGAGCACACCGTGTGGCAGGATGACCGCAGCCTTGCCGTTGCTCTTGAGGGACTTGAGGATGTGTAGCAGGAAGGCGTAGTCGCCGTTCTTCTCCGGTGGCCGGCCAAACTCGAATCGACCGTACTCATTCTCCAGGCCGTTGCTCCACGACTTGATCGAGAACGGCGGATTGGCAACGGCGAAATCGAAGGTCCGTAGCTGCACGCCCGTGATCAACTGTGGGCTCGTGATCGTGTCACCCTTACGGATGTCCGCGTCCTCGCTGCCGTGAAGAATCATGTTCATTCTGGCCAGTGCCCAGGTAGCGTTGTCCTTCTCCTGACCGTAGATAGTGATGCCGCGAGGGGCCTCATCGGCAACCTTGAGGAGCAACGAGCCCGACCCGCACGTGGGGTCGTAGACCGTGTGGTCCTGCCGGGTACCCGGCCCGATGCCGACAACCTTGGCGAGCACGCGGGAGACCTCGGCTGGCGTGTAGAACTGGCCCTTCGACTTGCCAGATTCCGTGGCGAAGTGTCGCATCAGGTACTCGTAGGCGTCGCCGAGCAGGTCGTCCCCCTCAGCGCGACTGCCCCGAAAGTCCAGGTCAGCGAAGATCGTCACCAGCTTGGAGAGCCGGTCCTGCATCTCCTTGCCCTTGCCGAGCTTCTCCTCGTCGTTGAAGTCGGCCAGGTCGATGACCTTCTCCAGCCCATTAGCCTCGGCGAGCTTGCCGATGATCTTGTTGATCCCGTCGCCGATCTCCTTATCGCCCTTGAGGGCAACCATGTCATCGAAGGAGCCGCCATCAGGGACGTCGATCAAGGAGGTGCGGTCGGACTTTGCCTTGTCTGTCACGTACTTCACGAACAACAGCGTCAGGATGTAGTCCTTGTACTGGCCCGCGTCCATGCCGCCGCGCAGCTCGTCACAGCTACGCCAGAGCGAGCTGTACAAGTCCGACTTCTTGAGGGCCATTACCACGCCACCCCCCCGCCTACCTCAAGACCCGCGCCTGTGCGCGAGCCCACGGCAAAACGTGCGTGCGACCTGTCCATTCTGCGGCATCCATCCTTATGTGACTTTGCGTGACGATTACACTACGAAGGGTGATATCTGGATCGACCGCTTCAACGATAGTGCCCGGACCCTCGCGAAGTGAGTTGCCGTCGCGCGACACCCTGCTCCGGAAGCTGCCGTACCCAACGGGCCGGGCTTCATCACCCGGCGACCAGCCCAAACCACCACTAGCCCCTCAGTTTGAGGCCGATCAAGTCCAGGATCTCATCACTGGCGACCAAGTCAGGGCAGTCCTGTACGAGCTGGGCGTCCCCAGCGGGAACCGTCGCCTGCAGCGCCCTCACAGGAGGAGACATCCGAATGCTGCGAGCTTATCCTCGATGAGAGATTCAAATCAGCGTCAGCAGGCTCGCTGGCGACCAGCAACGTCCTCTTCCCCACCTGTGTGACCAACAAGCCGTCGCGACAGGGTGGTGACACTGATGGTCGAACCAAAGAAGCGGGGACACAAGCCCCGAACCCGAGTGTCGAAGATCAGGATTCGGGGTGTGCGACACGATCCACCATACGCACACAAGATCGCCAAGGTGCTCGTTGAGCTCGCAAGAAATCTGGATGTCGACCTGGGTCAAGATCCAGACAGCCCGACCGAAGTTCTAGTAAGCGACCCAACGTGCCGCGGCCATGCCCCCGACACAGATGAACCCCCTGCGAGCGCCTGACCTGGGTTTTCCAAGCGCTCAGGGGGTTCATCTACAACTTCATATGTGGAGCTGAGGGGAATCGAACCCCTGACCTTCTCGATGCGAACGAGACGCGCTACCAACTGCGCTACAGCCCCTGGTGAAGCTTGCCCCTTGTTTGAAGCTCCATGAGCCTATCAGTGGCTCATGGAGCCCCAAAACGGGGGGTCACTCTCCGGCGGCCCGGCGGAACGGCCTGGTCCCGGGCTCGTCGAGCTCGTGGAAGGCCGGGTCCTCGTCGTCGAGGTCGACGACGACGGCTTGGCGCCGGATACGGGACATCGGGGACGGTTTGCGCTCCACGACTTCAGGTCGTTCGGCGGCGACGACCTCGATGTCGTCGTGGGATTCGTCGTCGTCGAGCGACGGGCGGCGCGGGGCGCGGGTGCTGTTGTAGCGGGCGAGGCGGCGCTGCCGGATCTCGTTCTCGATCCGCACCTGGCGGCGCAGGTAGGCGAGGTAGCCGATGAGGACGGCGTCGACGACACCGTTGGCCCACCAGACCATCGGCGTCAGGAAGCCGGCGACGACCGCGGTGGTGACCACGAGTACCAGTAGCGCGATGACAACCCGTTGCCGGAACGCGTACTTGGCCCGGGCCGCGATGTCCGCCGCCTCGGGGTCGAAACCGCCTCGGCCGGGCCGGTAGCCCGCGCTCTGGCGTTCTCTTTCGGTGCGGGGCGCGCGCGAGGGCTGCGGAAGCGGTTCGGCTTCCGGTTCCTCGTCTTCGAGGTCGGCGTCGAGTTCCGCCTCGAGCTCGGCCAGGTCGTCCTCTACCGATGGTTCCGTGTTCTCCGCCATGGCGAACTCCTCCGGTCCCTCGTGGCGTGTGCTCCCGCTCCGCACGACTCGCGCCGCCAAGGCCGAGTCCGCCGTCCGTGCGACCTGCTGGCGCTTGCGGGCGACCATGGGCACGAGAACGACGAGCCATGCCGCTGCGAGCGCGACGATGATCACCGAACTGGGCATCTCCCGTCACCTCCCCCGATCCACTGCTGTAGTCACGCTAGCCACAACAGTCACACACGACGCGCAGACTCGCCGGTTTCGATCACGGAAAATGCATCACCAAATTAGGTGAATCTCACAGTTTGTGGTAACGCGGTCACTGGAACGACTCAGTGATGGGGTCAAACGCGCTCCGCGAGGCCCTTCGCGACGAGCCGGGACACCAGTCCGTGACCGGTCTCCTCCTTGGTGATGGCGTAGCAGAAATGGTCCCGCCAGCCGCCCGCGACGTCGAGATAGCGCTCGAAAAGGCCCTCTTGCCGGTACCCGACTTTGGTGAGAACTCGCAGGCTGGGGGTGTTTTCAGGGCGGACGGTCGCCTCAAGGCGGTGCAGTCCGCCGTAATCGAAGACGTGATCGGTGACGAGGGCGACGGCGCCGGTCGCGACGCCGCCGCGGACGATGTCCGATGACACCCAGTAACCGATCCAGGCGGACCGGAGCGAGGCCCGGATGACGTTACCCACAGTGATCTGTCCGGCGAAGCGTCCATCCACCGTGATGGTGAACGGGAGGCATTGCCCGCGCCGGGCCAGTCCGCGCAGAGCGGCCCATTGCGACGGCCACGACCAGAACGCGTTGCGATCCGGCCACGGCCCGACCCCGGTCGGTTCCCACGTCTCGAGGTGTTCGCGGTCCCTCAGCCGGATGCGGCTCCAATCGCCCGCGTCCCGCAGCCGGACCGGCCGGACGGCCAGTACCCCGGCGGGCACCCGGAGCGGCCCGAGTTTCGCGGGCCAGCCCGGATGCCTGCTCTCGATCGGATACGCGACGCCGGAAATCGGTGCGCCCATTACGCTCGCTGGGCCAGGAAGGTCACCTTGACCTGCTCGCCCGCGGCGACCTCGGTGAGATCCTCGTCGATGTTGATCAGGCAGTTCGCCTCGGCCAGCGAGGCGAGCAGATGCGCGCCGGAAGTGCCGAGCGGCTGCACCAAGTACTCGCCGTTGCCCTCGTCCCGCAGCAGTTGCCCGCGCAGGAAGCCCTTGCGGCCCTTGGTCGAGGTGATCGGGGAGAGCAGCCGCGCGCCGACGATCCGGCGATGCGGGTTGCGGGTGCCGCGCGCGGCGCGGATGAGCGGGCGGACCAGGACCTCGAACACGACGAGCGCGCTCATCGGGTTGCCGGGGATCAGGAAAGTCGGCACCGAATCGGGGCCGAGCCTGCCGAAACCCTGCACCGAACCGGGGTGCATGGCGACGCGGGTCATGTCGATGTGGCCGAGGTCGGACAGCGCGGCGTGCACCTCGTCGCCCGCGCTCCCGCCGGCACCGCCCGCGACGACGACGATCTCCGACATCAGCAGGCGGCCTTCGACGATCTCGCGCAGCCGTTTCGGGTCACCGGGGACGATGCCGACGCGGCTCACCTCGGCGCCCGCGTCCCGCGCGGCGGCGGACAGGGCGTAGGAGTTGACGTCGTAGACCTGTCCGACCGACGGGGTGCGGTCGATGTCGACCAGTTCGTCGCCGACGGACACGATGGAAACCCGCGGCCGCGGGTAGACAAGCACCTTCGCGCGGCCGACCGCGGCGAGCAGGCCGACCTGGGCCGAGCCGATGGTGTCGCCCTTGCGCACGGCGACGTCGCCGATCTGCACGTCTTCGCCGGTCCGGCGTACGTAACCGGCGGACGGCACCGACTTGTGCACGGTGACCTTGGCCTGGTGACCGTCGGTGTAGGCGGTCGGGACGACGGCGTCGGCGAGGGTGGGCAGCGGCGCGCCGGTGTCCACGCGCACGGCCTGTCCCGGTTGCAGCCGTCGCGGCTGGCGCGAACCGGCGGCGATCTCGCCGACCACCGGCAACACCACCGGCTCCTGGCCCGCGGTGCGGACGTCGACGCTTCGCACCGCGTAACCGTCGACGGCGGCCTGGTCGAAACCGGGCAGCGCGTGTTCGGCGACGACCTCTTCGGCGCACAGGAGGCCTTGGGCCTCGGAGATGGCGACCCGGACCGGGCGCGGACGTACCGCGGCGTCCAGGGTCAGCGCTATCTGATCCTCGACGGAACGGAAGGGTCCCGCGTCTTCGGTCTCGGCCGCTTCGGCGATGGGCTCCGTCATGACTGGGGGATCTCGATCCGTTCGTTCGACCAGGCACGCGATGAAGGCCCGTCGGTGAACTGAAGTTCACCACCGTTACCAGGAGTGATGCGGTCCGAAGCCGTGGAAATCGCCCGATCGGGCAAGCTCCTCATGGTTCGTGCCGCCGGGGTGGTCGCTGCGCCTGTCATAGGCGTGAAGCCTAACCTGACCACGTGGGCAAGCCCGGCAATGAGCACCTGAGCAAAGCGGAGTGGCGTTCCCGGATAACCGCCGAACGACGTTCGCAGGTGCCCGAAGACCGGGCCCGGGAGGCGGTTTCGCTGGCCGCCGCGGCCGCCCTCCTGCCGGGCGCGGTCGTCTGCGCGTACGTCCCCTTCGGGACTGAACCGGGCTCGACACTGCTCCTTGATCAACTTGCCGACCAGGGCAAACGGGTGCTGCTGCCGATCGTCCCGGCCGAACCGGGGCCGCTCGGCTGGGCCGCCTACGAGGGGCCGTCGAGTCTCGCGCCGGGCCGGCTTCGCGGGCTGCTCGAACCGACGGGGCGACGGCTCGGTCCCGACACGCTGGGGACGGCCGATCTGGTGCTGATCCCCGCGCTCGCTGTCGACGACGAAGGCGTCCGGCTCGGCCGCGGTGCCGGGTACTACGACCGGTCGCTCGCCTTCGCCGCGCCGGATGCCGCGCTGATCGCCGTCGTCCGGGACGTCGAACTCGTGCACGCGCTGCCGTCGGAACCGCACGACGTCAGGATGACCGGAGTGCTGACCCCGGATCAGGGGGCGGCCCCGAGACCGGTAATACACTGACGCCCCGACGCAGTGGTTCAGAAAGGGCACAATGAGCTCTGACGCGCACCTGTCCGATCAGTTCGCCGAAACGCTGTCGAAAATGCGTTCCGCCGGGGCACACGCCATGGAACTGGCCGCCCTGCGAAGGCGCATCGAGCAGCTGTCCGAACCCGGTGCCGGTGAATTGCCGGGAAACGAACTCGAACCTCTCGATGACATCAGCAGGCTCGTGGATCTGCCCGAGCCGGACGCCGAGGAAGCCCGCCGGGTGCTGGACCGCACCGCCGTTCTCAAGCTCAACGGCGGACTCGGCACGAGCATGGGGCTCACCGGGCCGAAATCGCTGCTGGAAATCAAACCGGGCAAGACGTTCCTCGACGTCATCGCGATGCAGGTGCTCTCGACCCGCGAGAAGTACAACGCCCGGCTTCCGCTGATCCTGATGAATTCGGCGGGCACCCGCGAGCCTTCGCTTGAGCTGCTGAAGAGGTATCCCGATCTCGCCGACGAGGTCATCCCGGCCGACTTCCTGCAGGGCCGCGAACCGAAGATCACCGCCGACGGGCGGCCCGTCGAGTGGCCTGCCAACCCGGAACTCGAATGGTGCCCGCCGGGACACGGCGACATCTACATCGCGCTCGCGGTGAGCGGGATGCTCGACCTGCTGCTGACACAGGGCATCCGCTGGTGCTTCGTGTCCAACGCCGACAACCTCGGCGCGCTCCCGGACGCCCGGATCGCCGCTTGGCTCGCGAAGGAGAACATCCCCTTCGCGATGGAGACCGTGCTCGGCACCGCGGCCGACCGCAAGGGCGGGCATCTCGCGCGGCGCGCGGGCCGGATCGTCCTGCGTGAATCCGCGCAGGTCCCCGACGGCGACGACTCGTTCGGCGATGTCGCCAAATGGCGGTTCTTCAACACCAACAACATCTGGTTCGATCTCGAACGGTTGAAGGAACTGCAGGACGCCGATCCGGCGGCCCCGGTGCTGCCGCTGATCGTGAACCGGAAGACCGTCGATCCGGCCGATTCCGCCAGCACCCCGGTGATCCAGCTCGAAACGGCGATGGGCGCGGCGATCGGCTCGGTCGAGGGCGCGCGGGCCATCGAGATCCCGCGCAGCCGGTTCGCGCCGGTCAAGACCACCGACGACCTGCTCGTCGTCCGCTCCGACGCCTACGTGCTCGACCCCGGCGGGGAGCTGATCCCGGAGTTCACCACCCCGCCGGTCGTCTCGTTGAGCAAGGAGTACTACAAGCTCCTGCCGGACTTCGACGCGCGTATCCCCTCCGCTCCTTCGCTCAAGGAGTGCACGAGCCTCGAAGTGGAAGGCGACGTCACCTTCGGCAAGAACGTCGTCGTCCGGGGCGACGTGAAGATCACCGGTCCGAAAACCATTCCGGACGGCGAAATCCTCTAGCCGCGCTGGGCGATGAACACGTACTCGCGTCCTGGACGGTCCGGGGCGTCCCGGACGTCCAGGACGCGGAAGCCGTGTTCGCCCAGCAAGGCCTCCAGGTCTTCGCGCTCGCGGAACCACAAGGTCGAATCCGAGATGACGACCTCCCCGTCGGAGAACCGGTAGGTGTACCGGAACGAGACGAACGGGAGGTTCACCTCGGTGACCTCACGCCACTGCTCGACCTCGCCGACACCCGGGACGTCACGCGTGTCGTGTGCGGTGTCGACGGCCCAGTCCTCCCAGACACGGCGACCGGGACGCCGGATCTCGAACACCAAATGCCCACCCGGTGTCAGTGCGGTGTGGATGCCTTCGAGAGTCCGCCTCCATACGTCGTCGGTCAGGAAGACCTGCGCCACGTTGCCGGTCATCACGGCGAGATCTGCACCCACCTCGCCCACCGCTTCGGCGTCACCGTGGATCCAGGTGATCTTCCCTTCCGGGTCCTTGGCCTTCGCGATCTCCAAGGACGCTTCGGCCGGATCGACCCCCACGACCTCGATCCCGCGTCCGGCCAGGAGAACGGCCAGGCAGCCGGTCCCGCAGCCGACGTCGAGCACTCTCTTGGCCCCGAGCTCGCCGATGATGGCGAGATAGTGGTCCAGATCGTCGCGAGCGCCGTCGAAGGCGTCGTAGATCGGTGCGAGCCGGGCGTGGGCGAAGAGCGCGTCAGGCATTCGGCGACGATAGTTCCGGTACGCGTGCGGGTGCGAGGGATTTACGGCCCGGCCGCCAGAGCCGTTCTCCCAGCAGCGCGAGGAACGCGGGCAGGAGCACCCCACGGACCAGGGTGGCGTCGATCAGCACGGCGACCGCCATCCCGACGCCCATCATCTTGTACTCGATCGCGCTCAGCGTGATGAAGACGCTGAACACGCCCACCATGATCACCGCGGCGCTGCTGACCACCCCCGCGCTGGTGCCGGTACCGCGGATGATGGCGGCGACGGCGCCGTCGGCCCGGCGTTCACGGATCCGGCTGAGGATGAAGATGTGATAGTCCATGCTCAAGCCGAGCAACAGGACGAACATGAACATCGGCAGCCAGCCGACCACCCCGCCGTACGGGGTGAAACCCAGCAGCGAAGCGAAATGCCCGTCCTGGAAGATCCAGGTGAGCACGCCGTAGGCCGCGCCGATCGAGAGCAGGTTGAGCGCGATCGACACGAGCGACACCGCCACGGACCGGAAAGCCAGCAGCAGCAACACGAACGCGGCCAGCAGGACGAACCCGAAGACCAGCGGCATCCGCTCGAGGACCCGGTCGGCGAAGTCGCGGGCGTTCGCCGTGCGCCCCGACACCGCGTACTCGACGTCCGCCACCTCGCCGACCGTGGCGGGCAGCAGCTCGGTGCGTAGTTTCGCCAGCGCGGCGTCGGCCTCGGCGTCCCGGCCCGCGCCGGACAGCGGTACGCGGAGGACCACCGCTTCGTCGACATTCGCGACCGCGAGGGGTTTGTTCAGCGCGCCACCGGTTTCGCCGATCCGCCGGTCGAGATCCGTGATCGCCGACCGCAACGCCGGACTGTCGACCGGTCCGCCGCCCTTCGCCGTGAGCACCACCGTCGCCGGATAGACCACCCCGGGAAAGGCTTCCTGGGTGCGAACGGCGGCGTCGATCGTCGCCAGCGATCGCGGCAGGCTCTCCGCCGGTGTCGGATCCTGCAGCCGCATGCCGAGCGCGGGCAAGGTGAGCAGGATCAGCAGCGCGGTCGCGAGCCCGCCCCACAGCGCCGGCCGCCGGGTGACCGCCCGTGCCGTCGCGGACCAGAACCGCGAGTTCTCCGCGGCGGTGCGCCGCTTGCCCAGCCAGGGGATCCGGCCGCGATCGACCTTGTCGCCCAGCAGTGAGAGCAGCGCGGGCAGGACGGTGACCGCGCCGAGCACGGCCAGGCCGACCACGAACGCCGTGCTGATCGCGAGTCCGGTGAAGTTGTCGAGCCCGGTGATCGCCAGCCCGCTCACGCACAACACGACCGTGACGCCGGAGACGACCACGACGTGGCCGGACGTCCTCGCCGAGACCCGGATCGCGTCGTCGACCGAGTGGCCCCACGACCGTTCTTCTCGTTGCCGCCTGAGGAAGAACAGCGAGTAGTCGACACCGACCGCCATCCCGATGAGCAGGGTGATCACCGTTGTCGCGCTGTTGATCGGGGTGAGGTCATCGACGACGGAGAGGAAGCCGAACGTCGCCGCGACACTCGTGCCGGCCAGCAGCAACGGGACCGACGCGGCGACCAGCGCGCCGAACACGATCAGCAGGATCACCAGCGTCAGTGGCAGGGAAAGGAACTCCGACCGCTGGACGTCCTGCCGGATGCCCTTGTCGACCACGGAGGAGAGGCTGAGATCGCCGGACAGGCCCAGCCGCACCGATGGATGCCGGGCCGCAACCTCCTCGACCCGCGCCGTCGCGGTCTCGAAGTTCGGGCGGATGGCCTTTTCCCCGCCCGCGATCGAGAAGCCGACCAGACCGGACCGGCCGTCACCCGAGACCCGGTCGGCGCCATCGGTGGCCAGCGGCGACCGGACCTCGGTGACGGCTCCGGACCGGGTGAGCGTGGTGACCAGGTCATCGGTCGCCCGCCGGACCTCCTCGTCGGCGGCGAAGGGCGGCGAACCGGGGTTCTTCGCCTCGACGAGAACGTTCTCGCGTAAGGGATCGAAAGTGTTCTGGGCGTTCAAGGCGGTCTGCGCGCGGCCGGATTCCCCGGGGTCGGTACTGCGACGGCTTTCGCCGTCCAGCAGCGTTCCGGCCGCCAGGGCGATCAGTACCAGGCCGATCCAGCCGACGAGGGTGAGCGCGCGATGCCGCAGGGACCAGGTGGCGATCCGCTCGGTCACCGGAGCGCGCGAGTTGTTTTCGGGCAGCATGAACTACAGTCCTTTGCGTGAAGGAGTGAGATGCCTCGGGCGAGGTTTTTGCTTCTTCTTTCCTGGGCCGTCGAGTTGCCGCTCGGCGGCCCAGGGCCTTTTCACACCGGTGTACGGGTGGTCAGTCGACCTCCTTGAGCATCCGCTCGACCGACCCCACGCTCTTCTGGAGATCGGCGAGACGTCCGTCGAGTTCGGTGAGTTTGCGTTCGTTCTCTTCCTGCGCCTGGACCGCCTTTTCGGCGAGCCTGCGGTATTCCTGTTCCCGCGCGAGCGCGCCCCTGGCCCGGACGGTCGCGCCGAACTGCCAGACGACCACCGTGATCACCACGGTGAGGAACACGAAGATGCCGACCAGTCCGGCGACCTCCTGCCATTGATGCCACTTCACGGTCGTTCCCCCTGCTCGCCGTCCTGTGTGGAAGTACCGAGTGCCGAAGTACTGAGCGTCGGCGCCGCGGCGGCGATGGCGTCCGGGCTCAGCTCGACCAGGAACGGTTTCACCTCGTAGAACTTCATCGCCTTCCCGTCCTCCGACAGCTCGAGGGTGGCCGACACGAGCCCGGCCGCCTCCAGTTTGCGCAGGTGGAGCTGCATGAGTGCCCGGCTGATGCCGAGTTCTCGCGCCAGCTGGCTCACGTACGCGCGCTCCGCGCGGAGCGCCGCGACGATCCGCAGCCGGTGCGGATTCGCCAGGGTCCCCAGCAGCCGCAGCAACTCGTCGCCGGTCGGTCCGGTGGCGGTCATGCCGAGCTCCTGCACATGCCAAAGAAATCTAGCAGGTGCCGACTCCGGCTACCAGGTGCTCCATCCAGACGTTCGGTTCCACGTAGACGCCCACGTCCTGTGCCGAGGAGGCGAGTATCGGCGCGATCCCGCCTGGAACGGCGGTGAGACCGTCCCGGAGTTCCACGCCGGTCCACGCCTTCCACTGCGCGAAGGTTCCGGTGACCGTCATCGCGAACGGCGCCACCTTCACGAACCGGGCACCGAGCCGCTCGTGCGTGCGCAGCCATGGATCCTCGGGCAGTCCGTCCGGACGACGGCGGGCGATGTAGTCCTTAAAGGACAGTCCGGGTTCGTTCTCCTTCCCGGCCGGGCGGACCGGCGCGACGAGGTTGCGCATCCCTTTCGTCAAGGCGCGCTCTTTCAATGCTGCCAACGCTTTTGTGGCCAGGCCGGCACCGCGGCGGCCTGGCGCGACCATCACGTCGAGTGCCATCAGCGTATTCGTCTCACGGGTGCTCATCAGGTCTTCCGCGGCCCAGATCAGGGCGGCGTCCCAGCCGTGGTCCGGCAGTTCCGGGCGTTCCGCCGTCGGGAAGCCGACCGGGACGGCGGCCGCTCTCGCCACCGGGACGCCGTCTTCCAGTAGGACGAGGAAGTACTCCGGCCAGATGGGACGATTTCGCCAGCAGGCCAGTCTGGTCATGCTTGAGGAATTCGCCGCCGACGCCACCGAGGCCGAGCGCGGGCTCACGCAGCTCAGGCCGAGTGGCCAGGTCTTCGATCACGATCATGTCCTCAGTAGACCCGAGGACACTTGTTTTCACGAGGTGGTTTTCAGATCACCTAACGTACCGGCAGCGCGCGGCGCCGTCCAGTGAGGCCGGTGGGGTTGAGGTTGGCGCGCTCGCCGGCGGAGTGCCCGTCGAGATAGCCGCTGCCGGACAGTCGCCTCGGCGGTGCCGAGCGCAGATCACCGTACCGTTCGTCGTACGCCTGCTTGACCATCGCCGTCCGGTCCTGGATCACCAGTTCCGCGGAGCGGTGGCCCGGCGTGGCGCCATGCGTGCGGGCCGCGGTGTCCTCACTGTTGCGGAGCCGTTCGTAGACCGCGCCGGAGAACCCGTGCAGCCAGGTGCGCCGGTACGCGGCCAGCGATTCGCCTGCGAACACACGGTTCTCCGGACGGACCCTGGTCAGCTGAGTGGTCGCCTGCAGCAGCAGACTCGTGTACAGCAGCTCGACCCGCTCCAGATCGGACCGGAAACCGAACACCGTCACCGCGGTGACGGACTGGCCGAGCCGGTGCAGCAGGGCGCGGCACCGCAGCGGATGCGCGATGTTCGTCAGCAGTCCCGCCTTGTCCCGGCTGTACGGGTTGTCGATCGGGATCGAGACCTGGGTGATCTCGTCGGCCTTCGCCCCGGATGCGGCCAGCAGTGCCTGGTCGATGCCGTACCGGGCGATCAGTTCGGCGGCCTTGGTGTTGTACGACTCGGCTTCGGCCTCGGTGACGGCCGGGTCCTCCGCCTTGGCGAGAAGTTTCCGGACGCGTGCGAGCAGCGTGTCATGGTCGGGCATGGCCCCCCTTCCTGATTGGGTTGGAGTGGGTCACCCTAGGAGAGGGGTCCGACAATATTCGACCAGATGTTCGGAACCCGGCAAGGGGGTGGCATGTCGGCCGAGGTGTCGGTGGTCGGTTCCGGTCCGAACGGGCTCGCGGCGGCGGTCCTGCTGGCCAGGGCGGGACGGTCGGTCGAGGTCCACGAGGCGGCGGTGGTGATCGGCGGGGGAACGCGGACGGCACCGCTGTTCGACGACGACGTCCGCCACGACATCTGCGCGACAGGGCATCCGATGGCCGCCGCGTCCCCGTTCTTCCGCTGGTTCGGCCTCGCCGCGCACGGGGTCGAACTTCTGCGGCCCGAAATCGCGTACGCGCATCCGCTCGACGGCGGCCGGGCAGGACTCGCGTACGAGGATCTCGACCGGACCTGTGACGCACTCGGCGCGGACGGCCCGCGGTGGCGCCGCTTGCTGGGCCCGCTCGCCGAACGCAGCCAGGACCTGACCGAACTCCTGCTCGGCGACCTCCGCCATCCACCCCATGACCCCCGGGTCGCCGCCCTCCTGCCCGCCCGGATGGCGATGCTCGCCTCCGGGCTGGACCGCCGCCTGTTCACCGGTGCGGAGGCGCCCGCGCTGCTTTCCGGCGTCTCCGCGCATGTGATGGGCCGGCAGCCTTCGCCCGCCGCGGCCGGGGCGACGCTGTTGCTGGCCCATCTCGCGCACGCGACCGGCTGGCCGATCGCCCGCGGTGGCAGCCAGACCATCACCGAGGCACTCGCCGCCGACCTCCGTGCGCACGGCGGGAGGATCCACACCGGCAGCCGGGTCACGGATCTGCGGCAGCTGGCGAAGTCGCGCACCGTGATCCTCGACATCGCCCCGCGAGGTTTCCTCGACATCGCCCGCGATCTGCTGCCTCCGCGATACCGGAAGGCGCTGGAGTCCTATCGCTACGGACCCGGCGCCGCGAAGGTCGATTTCCTGGTGTCCGAACCGGTTCCGTGGTCGGTGCCGGAGGTCGGCAAGGCGGGCACCGTTCATCTCGGCGGGACGCGGGACGCGGTGTACGCCGCCGAAAACGCCATCGTGCGCGGAGAAGATCCGGACGACCGCTTCGTGCTGGTGTCCGATCCGATGGCGCTCGACCCGTCCCGCGGGCTGCCGGGCAAACGGCCGGTGTGGGCGTATTGCCATGTGCCGAACGGGGATCCGCGCGATGTCACCGACGTCGTGCGGAGACAAATCGAGCGGTTCGCGCCGGGGTTCTCCGACACGATCTTGGCGAGCCGATGCCTCCGGGCGACTGAACTCGAGGCGTACAACGCGAACTACCCCGGTGGCGACGTCGCCACCGGGGCGGTGAACCTGCGGCAGGTGCTCGGACGGCCCGTCCCGCGGTGGAACACGCACCGGACCCCGCTCGGCGGCGTCTTCCTCTGCTCGGCCGCGACGGCACCGGGACCGGGCGTGCACGGAATGGGCGGCTGGTACGCGGCGAAAGCCGTGCTGGGCAAGGACTTCCGGCGGGTGCTCGGCTGAGCGAGCACCCGCCGGAAGGTCATTGCTGGATCGGCTCGCCGTCGGTGCCGCAGACGTAACCGCCGTTGATGCAGGTGCTCACCCGGCGCTGGAGTTCGTTCTGGTTCCAGGCGTTGAAGAAATCGCCGTGGAACGTGTACCCGGGCGCGTTGGTGACCAGGGCGCCGTCGCGGGTCCCGGCGAGGGTGAGCCCGCCACCGTTCACCGGATAGGTGATCAGCAGCTCGACTCGCGGGACCACTTTCGGATAACCGGCCGGGCAGGTCTGCCCGAGCGCGAAGGCCATGTGGTCGCGGTGGTTCGGTGAGTCGAGCCGGACGCCGTCCCAGCACGTCGGGAAGTCCAAATAGGTCTGGAGTTTCGAACCGGGAGGGCAGGTCAGGAAGTCCCGGCTGGACTCGGGCGCGCCCAGGCAGGACCAGCGGGCGTACGGGTTTTGGTCGGGACTGGTCGCTCCCGCGTTGCCGATGACGTAACGCAGCCCGCGCGGCGGCGCGATCGCGTTCCCCATCTGAGTGATGCCCTGGTAGTAGACGGTGACGCGGTCCGGCGCGATCGGTTGCCCGTTCTTGTACAGCGTCGGCGTCCAGTACGAGGAAAGGTCCACGACCGGATCGCAGTTCGTGGTGCCCGCGCTCAGCGATTCGAGGGTGGAGCCGGCGTTCGCGGTCCGGTTCCCGTAGAACTCGTGGATATGGGAGACCCCGGCTCGACCGGGGAAGACGATCGGGTCGTCACCCTTCCGATGGGAACTGAAGCAGTCGGCGCGGAATTCCGAACCGCGCACCGGGGCCAGCGCCTGCTGGGCGACGATCGCCTCGGTCTGCTCCGCGGACGGCACGAAGAAGTGGGCGTCGTGGTTCACCTTGCCGTCGTGGGTGCCGTGTCCGACCGGGACGGCGGGCATCGCCACGGCGATCATCACGAGTGCGGCGGCCACCGCACCCGTGACACCGAACAGGTTCCGGGTTCTCATCGCACGCTCCTCTGCTTGGCGGAGAGACGGAGACGGCGGATATGTTGCTACCGGCAACAAACCGGCGTCTCCATGAGAACCCGTGCGAATGGTCTGGACAAGCGGCCGTCAGGGTGAGGGGATCCCGCTGACCGGGCCGAGGTAGGCGTCGAGTGTGACGGCGAGCGCGCTTTCCGGGGACGGCGCGAAGCTCGCACCCGCCAGCCCGCCCCAGAGCCACAGCTGGGCGAGCCCGTGCAGCGACGCCCACAGCGAGGCCGCGAGCAGCCGTGGATCGGTGGCGGGATGCCATCCGTCGTCTTGGACGTCGCCGACGAGCGCGGCGAAGAAGTCGAACACCGCGCTGCTCACCCGCGTGAGTTCGGGATCCGCCGGATCGATGAGGTCGCGGCGGAACATCAGCTCGAACATCGCCGGATTGGCCAGCGCGAAGTCGAGGTAGCCGTGGCAGGCCGCGATGAGCCGTTCGCGTGGCGTCGTGGCGGGCAGGCCGGTGCCGCGGTCGAGCAGTTCGGTGTAACCACGGGTGGCGACGGCCGAGAGCAGGGCCGCGCGGCCGGTGAAGTGGCGCAAGGGCGCGCCGTGCGAGACGCCTGCCGCCTTGGCGATCCCGCGCAGAGTCACGGCCGCGACGCCTGCCTCGGCCAGCAGGTTCGCCGCCGTGTCGATCAGGCGGGTTCGGGCGCCCACGACCGGGTCTCCTCGAGGACGGGAAGGAGGTCGGGGCGCTTGGGCAGGAAGCCGTCGCCGGGCTGGCGGCCGATGAGCCGGTTGCGGAACCGGCTGAACGCGACCGGGAGCACCTCCCGCGTCATCCAGCGCAGGTCGGCCCGCAGGCCGGGACGTCCGGCCGAACCGGGGAGCGGCGCGAGCCAGGCTGGGTCATGCTCGACGCCGAGCTTGCCGAGGACGTGGCCGGCCAGGCGCCGGTGACCCTGTTCGGACAGGTGCAACCGGTCCGGGCCGAAATAGCGGGAATCGTGCGCGGCGTGATCCAGCCAGAGGTCGACGAGCGTCGCGCCGTAGCTGACGGACGCTTCGCGGACGGCGTCGTTCAACGCGGTGATGCGCGGTCGCATGCGGTGGCCCATCGGCATGCGGTGGGAGATGTCGCTGAGGGTGAAGGTGACGACGGCGGGCGCGATCTCGGTGCAGGCACGGATGGCCGTGTCGACGCGGCGGGCGATGGTCCGCGCGTCCCAGCCGCGGCTCATCACGTCGTTTCCGCCGCCGAACAGCGCGATCAGATCCGGCTGGAGCCCGCGTGCCGCCGGGGTCTGCTCGGCGTGGATCTGGTCGAGCCTGCGACCGCGGACCGCGAGATTGGCGTAGCGGAATTCGGGCTCGTCCTCGGCGAGGCGTCCCGCGACGAAGTCGGCCCAGCCGCGGTAGTGGCCACCGGATGGATGCGGGTCGGCCAGCCCTTCGGCGCAGCTGTCGCCGAGCGCGACGAAACGTTGGTAGCCCATCCAGATCTCCGTAACCGCGAGTTCACCTTGTAGACACTGTCTATCAAACTCGTGTAGACGCTGTCCACTCAGTGGTCCAGGCGGCTCCGATGCGCGCACACGACTGCGCGACGCGGATCGTCTTCCGGGAGCACCCGGCACAGCGCGTCGACGATCTCGACGTCATCGGCCCCGCACGAGGTCTCCCAGTACGACCAGAGCGCCGTCGCGTCCCGGCCGCCGAGCACGACCCGCCGGACCGACGCGGTCACCGACTCACGCTCCTCGCGCACGGCGGGCGACTCCGACTCGGCCAGCAGCGGACCGCGGAACGCGACCGCGGCTCCGGTGACGTCACCTCGCTTGAGGGCGGCCCGGACGCGGAGGAAGTCGGCGTCGACGTCGGCCGAGAGCCGGTACGGCCGCGTCCGCACGATGTCCGAACCAAGTTGCGTCCGCAGCCGGTGGATCTCCGCGCGCACCGTCACCGGGTTGCCGCTCTCACCGTAGAGCAGCAGGGCCAGCCGTTCCGCCGAGAGACCGCCGGGATGCAGGGCGAGCAGGGTGAGGATCTCCGCGTGCCGCAAGGTGAACGGCACTTCACGACCGTCCACTGTGGTCGACGGCGGGCCGTCGGTGAGGAATTCCAGCGCGAGCCGCGGCCGTCTTGCCGGGCCCCGGTTCCGCAGTCGCAGCAGGTAGCCCTCGCTCAGTGGCTCCACCGTGCCGAGCCGTCCGTCGGGTAGTGTGACCTCGCCGCCGCCGCGCCGGATGTCCACAGTGGAGGGAAGATCACCACAGGATTCGGCCGCCAGCACCCGTCCCTGCGCCGACAGCAGGGCTCCCGGCGCACCGCGTAGAGCTTCGAGGTGGGTCATGTTCGCAAGCCGCAACCGTTCGTCGCGCATCGCGAGCCGGGCCCGTAGCTGGCCTTCGGCGAGCTGGGCCGCCGCCGTGACCAGCGCGAGCATCGCGGGATGGACCGTCCGCAGTGGACCGCTGACGTCGATCGACCCGAGCAGCGCGCCGGTCTCCGGATCGTGCACGGGCGCCGCCGCGCAGGTCCAGCCGTGATAGGTCCGCACCAGATGCTCGGCCGAGTAGATCTGCACCGGCTCCCCGGTGGCGAGCGTGGTGCCCATCGCGTTCGTCCCGATGACGTCTTCGCTCCACCGGGTGCCCTCGGCGAGCATCACGCCGTCCGCGCGCCGCAGCACGCCCGACGCGCCTTCGCGCCACAGGATGTGCCCGGCCGCGTCGGTCACGATCATCATGTGCTCGGCGTCGTCGGCGATGCTCACCAGCGTCTGCCGCAGGATCGGCAACACCGGTGCCAGCGGATGCTCCTCGCGAAGCCCGCTGAGTTCGCTGGAGTCGTAGACCAGCGGGGCGACGCCCGTGTCCGGATCGACATGCGCGGCGAGCGAGCGATCCCACGACGCCGACACGATCGACCTGGGCGAACGCGGCGCGGGACCACCGGAGAGGACGGCGTCGTGGACGTCCTTCAGCAGCCGCGCGTACGCCTGAGGGTCACGCGGCGACGCCTCACCACCGGGCCGCTCCGCCACCTTTCCGAGAATAGGTGACCCGCCTCACTTCGTTGCAACGTGCGTGCAACCCCTCCCGGCCTACCTTCGCCGCCATCCGTCACCCCTAGCGATGAGGCAGGAAAGATGGCCAAGTACGCGGCACCGAACACCGAAGGCAGCGTCGTCAGCTACGAGTCGCGCTACGACCATTACATCGGCGGCGAGTACGTACCGCCCGCGAGCGGCCAGTACTTCGAGAACCCGACCCCGGTGACCGGACAGGTGTTCACCGAGGTCGCCCGCGGCACCGCCGCCGACATCGACCGCGCGCTCGACGCGGCCGAAGGCGCCGCCGCGGCCTGGGGCCGGACGTCGGTGGACGAGCGGGCGAACGTGCTGCTCCGGATCGCCGACCGGATGGAACGGAACCTGGAAGCGATCGCCGTCGCCGAATCGTGGGAGAACGGCAAGCCGGTCCGCGAGACCCTCGCCGCCGACATCCCGCTCGCGATCGACCACTTCCGCTACTTCGCCGGCGCGCTGCGCGCCCAGGAGGGCGGCATCTCGCAAATCGACGACAACACCGTGGCGTACCACTTCCACGAGCCGCTCGGCGTCGTCGGCCAGATCATCCCGTGGAACTTCCCGCTGCTGATGGCGGTCTGGAAGCTCGCGCCCGCGCTCGCCGCCGGCAACGCGATCGTGCTCAAACCCGCCGAGCAGACCCCGGCGTCGATCCATCTGCTGATGTCGCTCATCGGCGACCTGATCCCGCCGGGCGTGCTCAACATCGTCAACGGATTCGGCGTCGAGGCGGGCAAACCGCTCGCGTCGAGCCCTCGCGTGCGGAAAGTCGCGTTCACCGGCGAGACCACCACCGGGCGGCTGATCCTGCAGTACGCCAGCGAGAACATCATCCCGGTCACCGTCGAACTCGGCGGCAAGAGCCCGAACATCTTCTTCGACGACGTCGCCGCGGCCAACGACGCCTTCTACGACAAGGCGCAGGAGGGCTTCGCGCTCTTCGCGCTGAACCAAGGCGAAGTCTGCACTTGCCCGTCGCGGGCGCTGATCCAGTCCGGCATCTACGACCGGTTCCTCGGCGACGCCGTCGAGCGGGTCAAGAAGATCAGGCAGGGTCATCCGCTCGACACCGAGACGCAGATCGGCGCGCAGGCGTCCAACGACCAGCTGAAGAAGATCCTTTCCTACATCGACATCGGCGTGCAGGAAGGCGCGAAGATCCTCACCGGTGGCGAGCGCAGCGACCTCGGCGGGGAACTGTCCGGCGGGTACTACGTACAGCCGACGGTGTTCGAGGGCGACAACAAGATGCGGATCTTCCAGGAGGAGATCTTCGGCCCGGTTGTCTCGGTGGCGAAGTTCGACGACTACGCCGACGCGCTCAAGATCGCCAACGACACGCTGTACGGCCTCGGTGCCGGTGTCTGGTCACGCGACGGCAACACCGCTTACCGGGCCGGCCGCGACATCCAGGCCGGCCGGGTGTGGGTCAACAACTATCACGCCTATCCCGCGCACGCGGCCTTCGGCGGCTACAAGGCGTCCGGGATCGGGCGCGAGAACCACAAGATGATGCTGGATCACTACCAGCAGACCAAGAACATGCTGGTGTCCTATTCGGACAGTGCGCTCGGGTTCTTCTGATGGCCGAGCGGGTCGGTTTGACACCGGCCGCCGCGGATCTGCTGCGGCGGCTGGTGTCGCTCCATGGCCGGGTGATGTTCCATCAGTCCGGCGGATGCTGCGACGGGAGCGCCCCGATGTGTTACCCGGCGGGCGAGTTCCGCACCGGGGCGTCCGATGTCCATCTTGGTGACCTGAGCGTCGAAGGCATCGACGACGTTCCGGTGTGGATGTCGGGACCCCAGTTCGAGTACTGGAAGCACACGCATCTGACCATCGACGTCGTGCCCGGCCGGGGGAGCGGATTTTCCTTGGAGGCGCCGGAAGGTGTTCGCTTCCTGGTCCGTTCCCGGCTGTTCAGCGACGAGGAATCGGCGGAGTTGAACGGCCCAGCAACGCGATGAGCCGTTCGCCCGGACCGGCGTCCGGCGGTGCCTCGACAGCGTGGTCGAAGGCGCCGCCGGGCCCGCGCACCGGCGCTACGTCGGGAAAGCGGCTGGCCACGCCCAAAGCGGCCGTGGCCAGTTCGTCGTCCCAGCGATGCGCGCGGCCGAGGGCGGCGTCGAGGTCCCAGCCGTGGACGAGGTTGTCGGCGAAGAGGACGGCCAGGACGTTCTTGCCCGGCAGTGGGCCGAATTTGCCGAAGTCGAAGGTCTTCTTCAGTGCCTGCCCGTCGAAGGCGGCGAGGAACTCGGCGGAGCTTTCTTCGTAGGCGTTGACGAGGTTGTCGACTGTCGTCGAGCGGGTCGTGCGGGGACGGCCTGCCGCCTGTGCGGCCGCCCGCTCGTTGTTGTCGATCAGGTGTTTCACGATGTCGCGGACGGTCCACTCGGCGCAGGGGGTCGAGCGGTCCCAGTCGTCCGCGCCGATTCCGGCGATCGTGGTTCCGGTGGCGTGATGGGCCCGGGTCGTCAAAGCGAGGAAGTCCATGGAGGTAAAATATACGAACGATCGTGCTATAATCTAGGGTGTGAGCACTCTGGAAGTGAACGAGGTCTTCGTGGGGCGGCCGTCGGTGCTGGGGACGAAGCGCGATGTCCCGGTTTACAGCGCTATCGCGAAATCGCGGGTGGAGACGCCCGTTCTGCGGCTGGGCGAGATCAATCTGGCGGGCGACGACCAGGCCGACCGCACCGTCCACGGCGGCGTCGACAAGGCGGTTTACGTCTATCCCGCCACGCATTACGCGGCCTGGGCGGAGCAGGGTTTCCCGGTGGCCACGGGCGATTTCGGGGAGAACGTGTCGGTGGTGGGGGCCGACGAGTACGACGTGCGCGTCGGCGACGTCTGGGCCTGGGGAGACGCGCTGGTCCAGGTCTCGCAGCCGCGGACGCCGTGTTTCAAGCTCGCGATGAAGACCGGCCGCAAGGACGTCATCCCGGCGATGATCGATTCCGGCCGCAGCGGCTGGTACCTGCGCGTACTGCGGACGGGTGAGGTCCCCACTTCGGGCCGCATGACGCTCGAAGAATCCGATCCGGCGAACCCGACGATCGCCGAGGTGTACGTCGCGTCGTTCACCAACGTCGCCCAGTTGACCGATGATCGCCAGGCCGCCTATTGGGCGCTGCTGGACCGGGTGCTCGCGGCGCCCGCGCTCTCCCGGCAGTACCGTGACGGCCTGGAATCGGCGAAACGGCGTCGGGAGGAACGGAATGCCGGTTGACGGCCGGGTGGCCCGCGGCGACGCGACGAGGCGGATCGTGCTGCGGCGTGCCGTCGACATCGCTTCCGTCGAAGGGCTCGACGGACTGTCCCTCGGCAGGCTCGCCACCGAGCTGGAACTGAGCAAATCCGGCGTTTTCGCGTTGTTCGGCTCCAAGGAGGACCTGCAGCTCGCGGCCGTCGAGACGGCGAGCGCGATCTTCGCGGAGAACGTCGTCGCCCCGACGATGGAGATCGAGCCCGGGATCGCCCGGTTGCGCGCGCTGTGCGCGAACTGGCTGGACTATTCGGAACGCCGGGTGTTCCCCGGCGGCTGTTTCTTCTTCAACACCGGCGCCGAGTTCGACGCGCGGACCGGCCGGGTCCACGACGCGGTCGCGAAGGCGAGCCGGGCCTTCGCCCGGTTCATCCGGTCGACGGTCGTGGAAGCCCGGCAGGCCGGGCAGCTGCGCGAATCCGTCGACGTGGACCGGCTGGCCTTCGAACTGCACGCCCTCGGCCGGGCCGCGAACGCGGACTCGGTCATGTTCGGCGGCGCGGAGCCGTACGCGCTGGCGCGGGCCGCGATCACCGCCCGCCTCGACGCCGCGGTCGCGCCATGAAAGGTCCTTTCCTGGCAAATTTTGCAAGGAAAGGACCTTTCATGGCATTCGCGAGCCGCTACTTCCAGTCGACCTGAGTGGACCGGTAGAAGTCGATTCCCTGCTGAACCCACCGCGGGCTTTGCTTCGCCAGCCGGAGCCGGTACGCGTCCCAGGTGCGGGAAGCCTTCGGCGACCAGCCGATCTCGGCGTAACCGGGCAGCCTCGGGAACGCCATGAACTCGATGTCGTCACTGGTGACCAGCGTTTCCGACCACAGCGGCGCCTCGACCCCGGCGACGTTCTGCTCCGTCACCCCCTTCAGGTACGTGGCCGGATCCCAGTCGTAGCCCGTCTTGACCTCGATCAAGCCGGCCCAGTCCAGGCCGAGGCGCGTCTGCGGGTTGTACTTCATGTCCAGGTACGCCTTGTTGGCGGGCGACATGAGGATCTTGTTGCCCCGCTGCGCGGCCGCCGCGACATTGGCGTCCGTATCGGTCGTGCCCCAGTACTGCGGGATGGCCGAAGCAGGCGGGTTCGTCTTGGCGATGTCGTGCCAGCCGGTGATCTGCTTGCCGTACTTCGCGACGATCGGCTGGACCTTCTTGGCGAAGGTCTGGTAATCCGCCGGAGTGGTCGCGTGCGCCTCGTCGCCGCCGATGTTGAGGTACTTCCCGGGGGTGATCGCCGACAGTTCGCGGATGACGTCGTCGACGAACTTGTAGGTGATGTCCTTGTTGATGCACAGCGAGCTGTAGCCGACCTCGGTGTCAGTGCGCGGCGGCACCGCGACACCGTCGCAGTTCAGCTCGGCGTAGGAGTGCTGGGCCGCGTTGGTGTGCCCCGGCATGTCGATCTCGGGAACGACCGTGATGTGCCGCGAAGCCGCGTAGCGCACCAGGTCCTTGTACTGCTCCTGCGTGTAGTAGCCGCCGGGAGCGCCGCCGACGGCCGTCTGCCCGCCCACGGTCGCCAGCTTCGGCCAGCTCTTGATCTCGATCCGCCAGCCCTGGTCGTCGCTCAGGTGCAGGTGGAGCGTGTTGATCTTGTACTGCGCGATCTGATCGATGTAGAGCTTGACCTGCGCCGGGGTGAAGAAGTGCCGGGCGACGTCGAGCATCGCGCCGCGGTAGCCGAAGCGCGGGTAGTCGAGCACGGTGCCGCCCGAGACCACCCATGAACGCTTCTGGACCGTTTTCGCCTCGATGGCCGACGGGAGCAGCTGACGCAACGTCTGCACGCCGAGGAAGAGGCCCTTGTCGGTGTTCGCCTTCAGTGTCACGCCGGCGGGGGACACCTTGAGCTGGTAGCCCTCGGTGCCGACACGGTCGCCCGCGTGGCCGGTTTCGAGCGAGATGGCGGGTCCTCCGCCGCGGTGACCGCTGACGACGGGCAGCCGATAGCCGGTGGCGGGCCGGAGCAGTCCGGCCAGGTAGTCGGCGACCTGTTTGCCGTCGCGGTCGGTGCGGATCACGGTCGCGGGGCTGAGCCGGAAGTCGGCGCGAGGGTCGGGTTTCGCTTCGACCGGCGCGGGGACGACGTCGGCGACGGTCCGTTCGGCCTTCGCGCGCTGTGCCGTCGCGGGGTCCGCGCTCGCCGTCGCGGGCAGCCCGAAGGTCACGAGACTCAGGACGGCGACGCCGAGCACGGTTCTGGACAGGCGTTTACTCATGGAGCACCTCCGGTCGGGAACTGGAGACTCTCTTCTCCTGGAGGTATAGACCAATAGGGGAAACGGGACAACACCCGATCGGACTACGACGGCGTACCGGTCACCGGTTCACTCGCCGCGTAACACCGCTTTCAGTGCATCGAGAACGCTCGCGTCCTCGATCGTCGAGGGCACCTGTTCGTCGCGGCCGTCGGCGATGCCCCGCATGGTCTTCCGCAGGATCTTGCCGGAGCGCGTCTTCGGCAGCGCGTCCACAATGGACACGGCACGGAACGCGGCGACCGGGCCGATGTCGCGCCGCACCAGCGCGACCAATTCGGACTTGAGCGTTTCGGCATCGGTGTCGACCCCCGACTTCAGCACCACGAAACCGCGCGGAAGCTGACCCTTGAGCTGGTCCCGGACCCCGATCACCGCGCATTCGGCGACGGCGGGATGCGAAGCGAGCACGGCCTCCATCGAACCGGTCGAAAGCCGGTGACCCGCGACATTGATGACGTCGTCGGTGCGGCCCATGACGAACAGGTAGCCGTCTTCATCGACGTATCCGGAGTCACCTGTCAGGTAGTACCCGTCGTACCGCGAAAGGTACGCCTCCCGATACCGCTCGTCGTCCTGCCAAAGTGTCGGCAGCGAACCCGGCGGCAGGGGCAGCTTGATCGCGATCGCGCCTTCCTTCCCGGCCGGGAGCGGCTCGCCCGCCTGGTCCAGGATCCGCACGTCCCAGCCCGGCACCGGTTTCGTCGCGGAACCGGGTTTGACCGGCATCGGCTCCAGACCGCGCGGATTCGCCGCGATCGGCCAGCCGGTCTCGGTCTGCCACCAATGGTCGATCACCGGGACCCCGAGCTTCCCGTGCGCCCAGAGGTAGGTCTCCGGATCGAGTCGTTCCCCCGCCATGAACAGCGTCTTGAACCCGCCGAGCTGGTATTTCTTCATTTCGTCCGCGTCCGGGTCGACCTTCTTGATCGCCCGCAACGCCGTCGGCGCGGTGAACAACGCCTTCACTCCGTGGTCGGCGATGACGCGCCAGAACGCGCCCGCGTCAGGCGTGCCGACCGGCTTGCCCTCGTACATCAGCGACGTCGATCCGATGAGGAGCGGCGCGTACACGATGTAGGAATGGCCGACGACCCAGCCGACGTCGGAAGCCGTCCACCACACGTCACCGGGCTCGATGTCGTAGATCGCGCCCATCGACCAGGCCAGCGCGACCGCGTGCCCGCCGTTGTCGCGCACGACGCCTTTCGGTTTCCCCGTGGTGCCCGAGGTGTACAGGATGTACAGCGGATCGGTCGCGGCGACCGGCACCGGATCGGCGGGAACCGCCTTCGCGACCAATTCGTGCCAATCGACGTCGCGTTCGCCGAGTTCGGCGCGTGCCCGTTCTCGCTGCAGCACGATGACCTTGTCCGGCTGATGTGCCGTTCCCGCGAGTGCTTCGTCGATGATCGGCTTGTACTCGACCACCCGGGTCGGTTCGATCCCGCACGAGGCCGCCACGATCACCTTGGGTTTCGCGTCCTCGATCCGCGCCGCCAGTTCCTTGGGCGCGAACCCGCCGAACACCACCGAGTGCACCGCGCCCAGCCGGGCGCAGGCGAGCATCGCGACCGCGGCCTCGGGCACCATCGGCAGGGAGACGATGACGCGGTCGCCCTTCCCGACGCCGAGCGAGGCGAGCGCGCCGGCGAACCGGGCGACGTCGTCCAGCAATTCCGTGTAGGTGAACCGGCGGACCGAACCGGTCACCGGGGAGTCCCAGATCAGCGCAGTCTGCTCGCCGCGGCCGTCCCGCACGTGCCGGTCGAGCGCGTTGAAGGCCGTGTTCAGCTCCGCGTCCGGGAACCAGCGGTAGAAGGGTGCTTTCGACGCGTCGAGGGCCCGTGTCGGCGGGCGGGTCCACTCGATCGCTTGTGCGGCTTCGAGCCAGAAACCCTCCGGGTCTTCGAGGCTCCGCTGGTACGACTCCGCGTACATCGAATGCTCCTTCGCGCTCGGGTACGGACCCCATCATGGACTTCCGGCAGCGCTAATGCCTGGTGGTAACGGCGAAGAGACGGCCGCGACAACCCGGCAACCCTGTAAGGGCGTAGAGCGTCCTAAGCTGAACTAGGGAAAAACGGCCGGAAACGGCCTTAACTAGCGAGGGGAGCGGGGTCCATGGGACTAGCGAGCGCGCTGCTTTCGTTCGCGCACGGCCTGTTCGGGCCAGGTATCTGGCCTGGGGACTGGGTGTGGGCGACGAGCACCGCGGGGGCGCTGGTCGCGTTGCTGCCCGCACTGGGGGCGATGGTCGTCGCGATCATCCGCAAAGGCACCGGCAATCGCTACGACGTGGTGACCCTGTCCGTCTTCGGCGGGATCGGCGTGGTCGCCGTCTTCCTGCTGCCGTGGCTGCTGGCCACCGGTGCGTCGCAGGTCTACCAGGAGGCGGCCTCGACGAAGTCAGGCGGTCAATCCGGCTTCTCCGCCAGTGATCTGTCGACGTTCAACACCGACTACAGCCCGCTGATCGGCAAGCAGAGCGAGTACCTCGGCCGCGGCCAGAACGTCTACGAGGTCCTGTTCTATCCGAACGGGATGCAGCTGGGCTACGTCTTCTATCTGATCCTGCTGGTCGGCCTGCCCGCGCTGTCGCTGCTGTTCGTGATGCTGCAGGCACGCACCGCGTTCCGGCGCGGTCCGAAGTGGCCTTCGCGGTTCTTCTGGATCCCGTTCGTCCTGATGGTGCTGGCGAGCGTCGGCATGGGTGCGAACACCGCCGTGCACTTCTGGCTCGGATTCCTGCCGTTCAGCGTGCTGGGCCTGATCCCGGTCGCACTGGTCGGCCCGCCCGCCTGGTCGGTGATCAACCGGCCGGATCCGCAGCCCCGGCCGAAGGTCGAGCCGTACCGCCCGGAGCCGCCCGCCCCGAAGCCGCAGCAGCAGCTGCCCCCGCCGCCCAAGCAATACCCGGCGACCGCGCTGGCGCAGACACCCGAACCGCCCGCCTTGGCCGCGATGCCGGGTCCGGTCCCGGCGCCCCCTGGTTCCCGTAACTCCGGCGGCAGCCGCTACAAGCGCGTCCGGCGGCTCGGCCACGGTGGTTTCGGCACCGTCTGGGAAGCGGTCGACACCCAGCTCAACCGCACCGTCGCGCTGAAGATCGCGCACGCGCCGGACCGGGACACCGAGGAGCGGATGCAGCGCGAGGCCCGTGCGCTGGCCGTGGTGAACCACCCCAACTGCGTCCGCGTGTACGACCTCGTCGAGGAGCCCGACGGGCTCGCGCTGGTGATGGAATACCTCGAAGGCAGATCGCTGGCCGAGATCGTCGACTCGCAGGGCCCGCTCGACGACATCGCCGCCGGACGGCTCTGGTCGACCATGGCGGGCGCGCTCGCCGCGGCGCACGAGAAGGGTGTGCTGCACCGCGACCTCAAGCCGTCGAACATCATCCTCGACCGCAACGGCCTCGCCCATCTCATCGACTTCGGCATCGCCCGCAGCCAGGGCGACTCGAAGATGACCGCGACCGGGATGATGATCGGCACGCCGGACTTCGTCGCCCCCGAGCAGGCGATGGGTTCTCCGGCGAGCCCGGCATCGGACGCTTGGCAGCTCGCGGCGACGGTCAGCTACGCGCTGTCGGGCCAGCCGCCGCGCGGCACCCGCGAGACCCCGATGGCCGCGCTGATGGCCGCCGCCCGCGCCGAACCGGTGTCGAAGCTGCCGAACCGCAGCGCCCACGCCCGGATCCTCATCGCGTCGCTGGACCAGGAACCCCGCCGCCGTCCGACACTCGCCGCCGTGCGGCGCGACGTCGAAGGCTGGCTGGCCCGCGCGGGTAAATCGCCGGACGGCCCGGTGACGCAGATCGTTCCGCGCCGCCCGCCGCAACCGCACCACCAGCCGCAGCCGCAGCGCCACCCGCGCTGACCTGCGCAAAGAGAGCAAGGGACCTTTGCTGTCGTTAGTTAGTGTGCTAACGAACGCTGGCAAAGGTCCCTTGCTCTCTCACTTGATGATGACCCAGGTCCCCCCGCGCCAGCCCATGGTGAAGATCTTGGGGTCGCCGTCCATGATCGTCGCCTTCGGCGCGATCGCCTCGGGCGGGACGATCACCTGGTCGGGCCCCTGACTCTTCACCTTCGTCCGGTCGACCCGGGTGACTTTCAGATTCTTCAAATCCGCGGGCGTGAACATCTCGAACTGGATGGGGGTAAGGCTGCGGCACTCCTTCATCCCGCCGTCGAACGCCGGCGCGGTGATCCGGCAGACGGTGTCGAGGTCCTTGTCGCCCAACGCGTGGTGGTACTCCTCCATCACGGTCGCGGCCCCTTCCGGGGTGTGCGCCACCGCGCCGCCGGTGGCGGGTTTGGTGACCGTCGCGGCGGTCGCCGAAGGAACTGTCGCGCTGGGAGTCGTGGTCGACGTAGGCGCGCTCGAGCTGCTGCTCGGCGCCACCGAAGTGCTCGGAACGGCCGAAGGCTGCGGTGCCGCGGTGCCCGGTGTCTGCTCTTCGCAGCCCGCGAGCAAGAACAGTGCCGCTGCCGCGCAGGTCATTCCGAGCGGTCGGATAGTCATGGTGCCCCCTGTCGAACTGCTACTGACCAGGGGAGAGTAACAACTAATGCCCAAGTGTCACACTTGAATCGGGAAATCAGCCGTCACCGTTGATCAGGGCGAGCATCGACACCGACAAGATGAGCTGGGCGGATACGCAGGTCCGGTTCATCGCTTCCTTCTTCTTGCCGATGAAGTCGACCTGCACGACCTGGCCGTTGCTCAGCTGGACGCTCAAGGCGCAGGTCTCCTCGGTCTGCTCGAACCTGGCCTTCAGTGTGCCGAACATCCCGTTCCGCACCTCCGCGCCTTGTTTCGGCGGCACGGCCTCGAGGCCGCCCATGCCGGTCGTGTACATCCCCACAGCCTTCGCGTAGGCGACTTCGTGAGTGCAAGTCGGCCCAAGCGGGCTCTCGCCCTTCTGCGCGCCTTCGCGGCCGGCGTTGATCCCGGCATAGTTCGTATGAGTGAACTTGACGACCTCACAGATGTCAGCGTCCTCCAGTGCCTCCGCCGGCGGCTCTTGAACAGTGCCCGGCGCGGGCTTGCCACCGGCGAGCGGCACGAACTTCTTCAACACCACTTCGGCGACCTTCTTCGCCAGTTCACAGTGTTCGGCGCGGCTGCCGGCTTCGTCGCTGTCGACGTCATAGGCGTCGACAGCGATCGAGGCGTAGGCGCGGACATCCATGTTGACCGAGCAGAACGTCGCCGGTTCCGGGTCGAAGGCGTAGGTCCGGCCCTTGATCCCGGCGATCTCCACCGGTTCCATCACCGCGGAGTCCTGCGTGATCCAGCTGTACGGGCTGTAGGCGTGCACCTGCGCGCCCTTGTTGTTCGGGAACACGAACTGGCAGCCGCTGAGCACCCCCTTGGTGCTGATCAGGCCGAGCGGCTGCAGGTCGGGTTTGATCGAATCCAGCCAGGTACAGCCTTCTTCACCCTGTCGGGACGGCAGGGCCAGCGGCTGATCGAGCACCTGGTCGCTGAAACCCGATCCGTCGGCGGGTGGCTTGTACTTCGGATACTTCGTTTCACTCGCACCCGGTGCCGAACCTTCGCGGAAAGCCGTGCCGTCGATGGCGCTGGAGCATCCGGTGAGCAGAAGGGCGATGGCCACGAAATACGGCCAACGAGACATGATGACCCCCAGTAGTCCTCAATTCGGACGGGAGTCTAAGTCGCTTTCAGTGGTTTCGCTGGGTCTTGGGTCAACCGGTAGTGGTCACTTCCAGGACGGCAGCCACAACTCGGCGTTCCAGTGTTCGTTCGTGATCGCGTTGCCGTTGAGGATCGGCCACAACCAGGCGAAATTGGCCACGACGAGACCCACGTAGAGGGCGACGACGAGCAGTCCGGTACCCCGCCGTTCGAATCCGCGTTTCGCGCTGCCGAGGATCTGGCCGAGGATCAACGTCAACCCGAGTACGAGGAACGGCGCCAGCGGAGTCGCGTAGAAGTAGTACATCTGGCGGTCGAGGTTGGTGAACCAGGGCAGGTAACCGGCGAAGTAGCCGACGAGCACGGCGGCGTAGCGCCAGTCGGCGCGGAAGAACGACCGCCACAGGCTCCAGCCCAGCATCGGCAGGGCCAGCCACCACATCGCCGGCGTGCCGATCAGCATCGTCGCCCGCACGCAGGTCGACTCGCCGCAACCGGTCGCTTCGGTCCCGCCCGCGTACGCGTAGAGCATCGGCCGCAATCCCATCGGCCAGGTCCACGGCTTCGATTCCCACGGATGCGGTTTGTCCTTGGGCGTGACCAGGTTCGCGTGGAAGTCGAGGACGTTCATCGAGTAGTCGCCGAGCGAGCGCAGCGCCGGTGGCATCCAGGCCCAGAAACCAGGGTCGATGTCCTTGATCGCCACGTAGTTTCGGTCGGTCGCGGTCTCGCTCGCGAACCAGGCCCAATAGCAGGCGAGGTACACCAGGATCGGGATGACGACGATCGCCCACAGCGCGGGCAGCACGTCGCGGCGCAGGGTGCCCGCCCACGGCCGCTGCACCCCGGCGGCGCGACGTGCGGCGACGTCGAAGAAGACGGTGAGCAGTCCGAACGCGGCGATGTAGTACAGCGCCGACCACTTGACGCCGAAGGTCAGCCCGATCATCAGGCCACCGGCGAACCGCCACCACCGGAAACCCAGCTTCGGGCCGAACCGCGATTCGTTGATCCAGCCTTCGCGGACGGCGACGGCGAGCCGCCGCCGCACCTGGTCGCGGTCGCACAGCACACAGGCGAACGCGGCGAGCACGAACAGCGCGATGAAGATGTCGAGCATGCCCATCCGCGACTGCAGGTGCAGCACGCCGTCGCTGATCACCAGGATCCCGGCGACCGCGCCGAGCAGGGTCGACCGGGTGAGCCGCCGGGCGATCCGGATGGTGAGCAAGACGATCAGCGTGCCCGCCAGCGCGGGCATGATCCGCCAGCCCCAGGCGTTGTAGCCGAACAGCCATTCACCGATCGCGATGAGGTGCTTGGCCAGGGGCGGGTGCACGATCAGCTCGTAGCCGTAGTTGTCTTCGTAACCGCCGTTGCGCAGCATCTGCCACGCCTGCGGGACGTAGTGCTTCTCGTCGAAGACGGGGGTGCCCTTGTCCGTGGGCGTGCCCAGGTTCTGGATCCGGACGATGCCGCCGATGAGCGTCAGCACCAGCGTGACGATCCAGCCGCGCAGGCGGTCGGTCGGCATGCCACGGCCGAGGAGGGTGGCCTCCCGGTCGTTCGGCGGACGGAGCGCGTCGACCGGATCCGGCCGCACGCTCTCGTTGTCACGGGTCAGCAGCGCGGTCACGGGGCCTGATCCTACGGGCGGAAGAGTGAACTCGGTGTCCGGATCCGTGAACCGGTTAACCTTCGGGAATGACCGAAGGACGCCTCGTGCTGGCAGCCACCCCGCTCGGAGACGTCCGCGACGCTTCGCCGCGCCTGTCCGAAGCCCTCGCGACCGCCGATGTGATCGCCGCCGAGGACACCCGCCGCCTGCGTTCCCTGACCACCGCCCTCGACGTCTCGCCGGTCGGACGCGTGGTCAGCTTCTACGAGGATGTCGAGACCGCCCGCCTGCCGAAACTGCTCGAATCGCTCCGGTCGGGCGAAACGGTGGTGCTGGTGACCGACGCCGGGATGCCGAGCGTCTCGGATCCCGGCTTCCGCCTGGTCGCGGCGTGCGTCGAGGCGGAAGTGCCGGTGACCTGCCTGCCCGGCCCGTCCGCGGTGACCACGGCGCTCGCCCTCTCCGGCCTGCCGTGCGACCGCTTCTGTTTCGAAGGATTCGCCCCGCGCAAGCCCGGCGAACGTGCGAAGTGGCTCGGTTCGCTGAAGGACGAGCCCCGCACCGTCGTCTTCTTCGAGTCGCCCCACCGGTTGGCCAGCACGCTCTCCGACGCCGCCGAGGTCCTGGGCTCCGACCGTCGCGCCGCCGTCTGCCGCGAGCTGACCAAAACGTATGAAGAGGTCAAACGCGGCAATCTTCCGGAATTGGCCACTTGGGCCGCCGACGGGGTCAAGGGGGAGATCACCGTCGTCCTCGCGGGTGCGCCTCCGCGCTCGGTGAGCGTCGCGGACCTGGTTTCGGAAGTTTCGTCGCGAGTCGCCGCCGGCGAACGGCTCAAGTCCGCCGCCGCCGAAGTCGCCGAGGCCACCGGAGTGTCGAAGAAGGAGCTTTACGACGCCGTCCTCGCGTCCCGTAAATAAGGGCTAGGACAACAGGGCCTTCGCGGCCGCGTGAGCCTTCGCGGAGTCGGGCTCGGCGCCCGTGATGACGTCGGTGTAGATGAAGGACTCCCCGATCCGGACCAGCAGGTAGGCCAGGTCCTCGACCGGCAGCGGCGGGGCGAGCCGTCCGGCCGCGACCTCTTCGTCCAGGAACTCGCTCAACTTCGCGATCGCCCGGCTCTGCACCACGCTGGCCTTCGTCGTCAGGATCCGCAGCGCCCGTTCGGGCTCGTTGCGCAGGAACTCCCGGAACGGCTTCGAGTCGTTCACGGTCCGCACGAAGGTGCCGATCAGTTCCGCGATCCCTTCGGCGCCGCGGCCGAGTTTGCCGGGGACCCGGGCTTCGAACACCTCCACGGTCATCGACCACAGGATCTCGCCCAGCAGCTGATCCCGGCCGCCGACCCAGCGATGCAGCGTCGCGCGGCTGATCTCCAGCTCGCCCGCGAGGTCGCGCATGTCCACGCGGCGTCCCGCCAGGAACCAGGAGCGCGCGATCGTGAACGCGCGCACGGCGTCCGGGCGCGGCGAAGTCAGCTGGCGTTCAAGTGCGGTTTCGATGAGTGAAACATATCACGACCTGTCTCATGAATGAGACATATGCAAGAATGTCTCATCTCGACGAGGAGGATGCGGATGCGTGCAGTACAGGTGACCGAATTCGGCGGACCCGAGGTGCTCAACCTCGTCGACCTGCCCGATCCCATTCCCGGCCCTGGTCAGTTGCTCATCGACGTCGACCGTATCGGCGTCAATTACGCCGATACGCACCAAGCCGAGAACTCCTACCTCGCGCCGAGCAAGCTCCCGCTCGTGCCCGGCGGCGAGGTCGTCGGCCGGACCGCCGACGGCAAGCGCGTCGTCGCCTTGCTCAACGGTGGCGGCGGCTACGCCGAGCGCGCGGTGGCGGACGAGGTCACCACCTTCGGCGTGCCGGACGGCGTCGACGACCTGACCGCGCTCTCCTTCATCGTCCAAGGCACCACCGCCGCGATCCTGCTGCGCAAGAACGTGCACCTCGAACCTGGCGAATCCGTCGTCGTGCACGCGGCCGCGGGTGGTGTCGGCTCCATCGCCGTCCAGCTGGCGAAGGCTTGGGGAGCGGGCCGGGTCATCGCGACCGCCAGCAGTGACGAGAAGCGCGCCCTCGCGCTCGAGCTTGGAGCCGACGTCGCCATCGATTCCCGCGCCGAGAACATGACCGACGCCCTTCGGGAAGCGAACGGCGGCAAACGCGTCGACGTCGTTCTCGACATGACCGGCGGCTCTGTGACGGATCAGAGCATCGCGGCGCTCGCCCCGTTCGGCCGCCTCGCGTTCTACGGCATGGCCAGCCGTCGGCAGCCGAAGCCGATCGAAGCCCGCAACCTCCTCGGGCACAGCACGACCGTGTCGGGCATGTGGCTGCCGCACGTTTTCAAACTGCCGGGGAACCAGTTCGGTCGCGCCCTGGACGACCTCTTCTCGCTGGCCCTCGCGGGTCAGGTGCGTGCCATCGCCGGTGGCGAGTACGCGCTGTCGGACGCCCGCGCCGCTCACGAAGCCCTGCGTTCGCGCGGGACCACCGGCAAGCTCCTGCTGGACCCCGCCAAGTAGGTCAGCCGAGCAATCGCTCCAGCGGAGCGGACTTGTGCAGGCATTCCTGCCATTCCGCTTCGCTGTCGGAGTCGGCGGTGATCCCGCCGCCGACTCCCAGCGCGATCGTGCCGTCGTGGATTTCGAAGGTTCTGATCGCGACGTTCAGCTCCAGGCCCGCGATCGGCGACGCGAGCCCGATCGCGCCCGTGTAGACACCGCGCGCCGTGGGTTCCAGTTCGGCGATCAGGTCCAGCGCCCGGATCTTCGGCGCGCCCGTCACCGAGCCCGGCGGGAAGGTGGCCGCGAGCAGATCCGCGTCGTCGATCCCGTCGGCGAGCAATCCCTCCACAGTGGACTCAAGATGCCAGACCCCCGGCGCGGGCCGGACCTTGAGCAGCTCCGGTACGCGCACACTGCCGGTGGCGCAGACCCGTCCGAGGTCGTTGCGGACGAGGTCGGTGATCATGACGTTCTCGGCGACGTCCTTGGTCGATTCCCGCAGTCGCTGCGCGAGGTGATCGTCGTCGGCGTTCCGCCGGGGCAGGGTGCCCTTGATCGGCGTCGACCGGACATTTCGTCCATGCCGCGCAAGGAAAAGCTCAGGGGAAAATGAGACGATCGAGCCCCACTCGCCGCTGAGGAACGCCGCCCGCCGGGCGGGCAGGCACCGCACCCCTTCGGCGAACAACGCGATCGGGTCGCCGTCGAATTCCCCGGTGAAGCGCGCGCAGATGTTCGCCTGGAACAGCTCGCCGGCCTCGATCGCGTGCACGCATGCCTTGACGGCGTCGTAATGTTCCGACGGCAGCGGACGCGATAGCGGACCGGAGTTCCACCTCGTGGTTTCGAGGGGCTCGTCGAGCAAGGATTCGACCGCGGAAACCTCGCCGACCGGATCCGGGTCGTCGTCGGCGAGTAAAGCCTCGAACCACCACGAACCGTCCAGGTCCAGCCGCAGTACCCGGTCGACCCAGCCCCAGGCCGCCGGTGGAAGCTCGCCCGAACGGTGCGAGGGATCGGTCAGGTCATAACCCAGGTAACCGAACCAGCCGCCCCCGACCGCGCCGGGCACGGCGTCACGGACCATGGGCAGACGAGTGGGAATCGCGAACGCTTCGGCCACATTCCGGACTGGAGACGGGGAAGCACACAGCGCGATGACCGCGCGTGAGGAGAACCACTCTCCGCAAAGCGCCGCCGGAGGAGCGGATCCGAGGGTCTTGGCGCGCAGGCCGAGAGCCGCCAGCGCCCGCTCGGGCGCGACGTCCGTCCGCAGTTTCCGGCACATCAACCGCACGCGACATTGTCGCTGTCCGAGCAGTCGAAATGGCAACCCGCGCCTCCCGGAAAGTGACATCCGCTACCACGAAGACTCACGTCGGTGACACTGAGCGCACCCATCGTCACGAGTGAATCGCTACAGGAGCACATCCCCGAGAGTGAAGGGGTAGACCACGGCGTCCTGGGCGATCGGCCCCTCCACCCCGGGCAGCCCGGTGCCGAAGCCATGCTGATGCAGGCCCAACCGGGAATGGAACCACCCCGGTCTTCCCGGGATTTCGTTGTGCCTGACCAGCCACAACACCACTTCGCTGTCCGCCCACTTGTCCGGGTGCAGGCGGTTCGTCCAGCAGTCGAGTCCGGCGTACACCAGGACCCGTTCGACGCGTGCGGCTTGCCTGACATGTTTGATCCACGCCTTGATGAACCTGTCGTCGACGCTGGGCGCCTCCACTTCGAGCGCGGGCGCGAGCGAACCGGGGGCGAAGGCCCCGAGCGCGCTGGCCGTCCGCACGAAATGGTCTGCCTGATCGTGGACCGCGCCGGGGCGCGCGTAGTGCCGCGCACCGGTGTGGATTCCGGCGTGCTGCGCGCCCGTCAGATTGCGTTCCGCGGCGACGTCCCGCCAGTTGGTGTTCTCGCTGACGGTGACCGAGGCGAACCGGATGTCGGCGCCACGCACCGCCGCCCAGTCCGTCACCGTCTCTCGGTGGGACAGGGTGACGCCGTGCTCACCTTCCGGATCGATCAAAGTCACCTGCCTCGAATTTCGCCCCAGTACGCCGGAAAGGTCACCTTACGTCCGCGGAGCGGCCGCAAGGTGACCTTTCGGTACAGCGTGTCTCAGGCGTTTTCTCGCTGGAACGTCCGCGAGCCCCACCAGATGGCCAGAACCGCCATCACCAGCACCACGACGCTCCCGGTGAACAGCGCGTCCATCGAGAAGTCACCGCGGAAAGTGTTCCGCTCGACGTCCACGACATGCCGGAACGGATTGATGCGGGAAATCGTGTACAGCCAATCCGGCGCCGATCCCGCGGTGATCGGGATCAGGATTCCGGAAAGCAACAGCAACGGCATGAGAACCGCGTTGAGCAAGGCCGGGAAGGCTTCCTCGCTCTTGAGGGTCAGTGCCAGCGCGTAGGAGCACGACGCCAGCGTGATCGACAGAAGGAAGACGATCACCAGGCTGAGCACGACGCCGCCGAACGGCGCGTTCAGGTCGAAGACCAGATACGCCAGCGCGATGATGAGCAGAGCCTGGACGACGGTCTGCAGCGCGTTGGCGAACACCTTGCCCAGCAACAGCGCCACCCGGCTCACCGGAGTGACCCGCATGCGCTCGACCACGCCCGAGCGATACTCCGCGAGGAGACCGAACCCGACGAACGAACTGCCGAACAACGCGAGCTGCGCGATGATCGCCGGGGTGAAGATCATCCAGCCGTCCACATCGGACAGGCCTTGCGCGTTGAGCGCCTTCACCAGAAGCGGTCCGAAGAAGAACAGATACAGCAACGGCTGCATGATGCCGATGATGATCCACGTCGGATTGCGCAACGCCGCGAGCATGTCCCGGCGGAAGATCAACCAGGTGTCATGCAACATGTGTGGCCTCCTTCGCCGGCTCGTCGCCGAGAGGCGCGCCCTCTTCGGCGTCACGCAGGCTGCGGCCCGTCAGAGTCAGGAAGACGTCGTCGAGCGTCGGCCTGTGCACCTGCATGGACGTCATCGTGATACCCCGCGCGTCCAGCGCGCGCAGCAACTCGGGCATCGCGGTGTCCCCGCGCGGCACCCGGAAACGCACCGTGTCGTCGGTGACGGTCATTTCGTGCGCCCCTTCGAGCCGGCCCGCGACCTCCGCGGTCTCCGCTGCCGAGTCCGGTGAAACCCCGATGACCACGCTGTCGCCTGAAACCCTCGCCTTCAGCGAATCCGGTGTGCCTTCGGCGACGATCTTCCCGTCGTCGATGACGATCAGCCGGTCGGAGAGCGCGTCGGCCTCGTCGAGATAGTGCGTGGTCAGGAAGACCGTGACTCCCTGCTCGTCGCGCAGCCTGCGGATGTGGTCCCACAGGTTCGCGCGGCTCTGCGGGTCGAGCCCCGTCGACGGCTCGTCGAGGAAGACGAGACCGGGCGAGTGGATCAGCCCGAGCGCGATGTCGAGACGACGGCGCTGCCCGCCCGACAGGGTCTTGGTCGCCCGCTGGTCGAGTCCGGCGAGGTCCAGCTGTTCCGCGAGAGTGGCCCCGCGCGCGAGGGCTTCCGCCTTGCTCATCCGGTACAGCCGACCTTGGAACTCGATCTCTTCGACGACCTTGCTCTCCGGCGCGGTGCCGCCGCCCTGTGCGACGTAGCCGATTCGCCGGCGCACCCCCAGCGGGTCGGCGAGCAGGTCGCAGCCGCCGACGGTCGCTTCGCCCGCCGTGGGCTTGAGCAGCGTGGTGAGCATGCGCAGGGTCGTGGTCTTGCCCGCACCGTTCGGTCCGAGGAAGCCGACCAGTTCTCCGGCCGACACGTCGAGATCGACGCCCTTGACGGCGTGGACCTCGCCCCCATTGCGGCCCTTGCGGCGGAACCGCCGCTCAAGGCCGCGTGCCTTGATCATGAGTACTCCTTTCCGGATCCAACTAGTCAAACTTGACTAGTGAACGGACGCACTGTGCCCTAAAGGTCGTCCGGCAGTCAAATTTGATTACTTGGGTGGCGTGCCGAACACGACTTCGTCGTCGCCTTCGCCCAGCATCACGTATTCGCCCGCTTCAAGGCGGCCGATCAGGTCCCTCATCCAGGTCACGTTCGCCTCGGCGTGAGCGCTCCACAGTCGGTACAGCTCGCTGACGTGGGGCGGTTTGCCCAGGTCGATCGCGTGCTCACGGGCGTAGTGGGTGGATTGAGCGTGTGCTTCCATATTCGCCAGCTGCTGTTTCAAGAGGGTCAGCACCTGCGCGCGGGGCAGGCTCGGCATGAACGTGACCGCCGCCGACAGCGAGTACCCGGTCGCGTCATCACTCGACAAGGCCCTGCCGAGTTGCACGAGGAACTCGGTCTCGCCGTCTTCGGTCAGCTTGTAGGCGGTCCGGTCGGGCCCACTGCCCGCCTCGACGTCCTCGACCTGTTCCAGGAGCCCTTCAGAGGTCATCTTCTTCAGCGCGTGATAGATCGAACCCGGCTGGACATTGCCCCATTTGTCGGCCGCCCACGAGAGAAGCTCGCGCCGGACCTGGTAGCCGTGTGCCTTCCCGTACATGCGCACGACACCCAGCACCAGCAGACGCGTGGCGGACACCGAGGCCTCCGATCCTCTCCCGGACAACAATGCCTTAGACGACGTCCGTAGGCTAAACAAGCATGAGCACCCCAGTGTTGACTGCGGTGGCCTGGCCCTACGCCAACGGCCCCCGCCACATCGGCCACGTGTCCGGATTCGGCGTCCCGTCCGACGTCTTCTCCCGCTATCAGCGAATGGTCGGCAACCGGGTGCTCATGGTGTCCGGGACCGACGAACACGGCACCCCCATCACCGTCCAGGCCGACAAGGAAGGCCTGACCTCCCAGCAGACGGCGGACAAGTACACCCGTCAGATCGGCCAGGACCTGCAGGGGCTCGGTCTCACCTACGACCTGTTCACCCGCACCACCACGGGTAACCATGCCGAGGTCACCCAGCAGATCTTCCTCGCGCTGCACCGCAACGGCTACGTGGTCCCCAAGACAGCCCGGGGCGCGATCAGCCCCTCGACCGGCCGCACTCTGCCCGACCGGTACATCGAAGGCACCTGCCCGATCTGCGGCTACGACGGCGCCCGCGGTGACCAGTGCGACAACTGTGGCAACCAGCTCGACGCCGCCGAACTGATCAACCCGAAGTCCCGCATCAACGGTGAAACGCCGAAGTTCGTCGAGACCGAGCACTACTTCCTCGACTTGACCGCGTTCGTCGACACCTTGGGCAAGTGGCTGTCCAGCAAGACCGACTGGCGTCCGAACGTCCTCAACTTCACCAAGAACCTGATCGACGACATGCGGCCGCGGCCGATCACCCGTGATCTCGACTGGGGCGTGAAGATCCCTCTGGAGGGCTGGCGTGACCAGCCGCTCAAGCGGTTCTACGTCTGGTTCGACGCGGTCATCGGCTACTTCTCGGCGAGCGTCGAATGGGCGCGCCGGTCCGGCAATCCGGATGCCTGGCAGGAGTGGTGGAGCAACCCGGACGCTCGCGCCTACTACTTCATGGGCAAGGACAACATCACCTTCCATGCCCAGATCTGGCCGGCGCTGCTGTTCGGTCACAACGGCGAGGGCGACCGGGGTGGCGAGCCCGGCAAGTACGGCAAGCTGCACCTGCCGGACGAGATCGTCTCCAGCGAGTTCCTCACCATGAGCGGCTCGAAGTTCTCGACCTCGCGTGGCACGGTCATCTACGTCCACGACTTCCTGCGCGACTTCGGCCCGGACACCCTGCGCTACTTCATCTCGGTCGCGGGTCCCGAGACCCAGGACACCGACTTCACCTGGGACGAATTCGTCCGCCGGACCAACTTCGAGCTGGCCAATGAGTGGGGCAACCTCGTCAACCGGTCCATCTCGATGGCGCACAAGAACGTCGGTGCCATTCCGCGTCCGGACGCCCCCACGGCCGCCGACGAGGAACTCAAGGCGCTCTCCCGCAAGGCATTCGACACCGCCGGCGCTCACCTCCAGCGGTCCAGGTTCAAAGCGGCGGCGAGCGAGGCCATGCGCGTCGTCACCGCCGCGAACCGCTACCTTTCGGATCAGGAGCCCTGGAAGCTCAAGGACGACCCCGCTCGTCGTGACAGCGTCCTGCACACCGCTCTGCAGGTCGTTTCGGACGCCAACACGCTGCTCACCCCCTTCCTGCCCCACTCGGCTCAGAAGGTGCACGAGGCACTCGGCGGTTCCGGTGTCTGGGCGGCCCAGCCCGAACTGCAGGAAGTCGAGGACCTCGACATCCCCGGCCGGATCAACCCCATCCTGACCGGGGACTACAAGGCCGAGCAGGCGCGCTGGAAGTCCGTGCCGATCGAGGTCGGGAAGCCGCTGGAGAAGCCGACCCCGTTGTTCGCCAAACTGGATCCGGAACTCGGCGAGACCGGCCCCGAATGGGCGCCGATCTCGAAGTGATCAGTCGATGAGCACAGAGAAGAAGGAGTTGCCACCGATCCCGGACAGGTTGCCGGTTTCGGTGGTGGACGCGCACACCCATCTCGACGCGTGCGGCGCGGTCACCGCGGCTGATGTCACCGCCATGGTCGACCGCGCCGAACGCGCGGGTGTTTCGCGGGTGATCACCGTCGCGGACGATCTCGCGGCCGCTCGCTGGGCCGCGCAGGCGTCCACTTGGGACTCCCGGGTTTGGGCCGCCGTCGCGATCCATCCCACGCGTACCAAGGATTTCGGCGAAGCCGAGAAATCCGAAGTGGAGAGTCTCGCGAAGGAGTCCAGAGTGGTCGCGGTCGGCGAGACCGGCCTCGACTACTACTGGGACTACTCGCCTCACGACGCACAGCAGGACGCCTTCCGGTGGCACATCGATCTCGCCAAGCGGATCGGTAAGCCCCTGATGATCCATGATCGAGACGCCCACGACGATGTCCTCCGGATCCTCGACGAAGAGGGCGCGCCCGAGCAGGTCGTCTTCCATTGTTTCTCAGGGGACGAGCACGTGGCTCGTCGTTGCATCGACGCGGGATACGTACTTTCGTTCGCTGGAACGGTCAGCTTTCGCAACGCCCGCGGACTTCATGAGGCGGCACGGATCGTTCCGGTCGGCCAGTACCTCGTCGAAACGGACGCGCCGTTCCTGACACCTCATCCTTTCCGTGGGCGACCGAACGAGCCCTACTGCGCCGCCTACACCGTTCGCCACCTCGCCTCGTTCAGGGGCGAGGCTGTACATGAGGTGGCCGAATCGGTGCGAGTGACCGCCGAGCGGGTCTTCCGTTTGCCGAGAGTCACCTCCAGTTGAACGGATTGCGACATTAGTGATCATCAATGGTCCACTCTGATGAGTGACCAACGTCACGACACTCCGGGCGGTGTTTGCGCAACCCGGCGAGGTTCGTTACTGTCCCGTGATCGTGCCGGTCGGTGCCCGCTCATGCGGTCTCCGGCTGTTACGCCCACAGTCACGTCAGTGCACGTCGGGGAAGCGGAACCGGGAGCGGTACGGCCTGGAACCGTGACGATGGCGCTGGCTGCGGGTGTCGGACTTCTAGAGGTGTGCCAAAGTGCGCATCGAGACGAAGGACGTTATGGAGCGGTTGTCGAGCTCCTTGACGTCTTGGGAAAGGGAACGACCCAGTGACTGGTAGCAGTAGGCAGGATGGCTCGCGCCTCGGCGTAGAGACGAACACCTTCGCTTCCGCCGGTTCGGTTGCCGTGCTCGACCGCGACACTCAGTACGGCGAGCTGGACTACTCCGACGATCCGCGCATCACGCACCAGGACGTCCTGGCCGCCCTCGGCCCCGACGCCGATGCCCTGATGGCCGAGATCGACGTCGACGTCGACGAGCTGATCCGCCTCATCAGCGCCGAGACCACCATGCTCCCGCCGATCGTCATTCCGGACGAGATGGCTGAGGACCGCACCGCGGGCGCGCCGATGAAGGCCGCGACCAAGGACGAGGTCATCTCGAACTCGACCCGCGTGTGGAAGAAGCGTTTCCTCAAGGGAACCGTCATGGCGGTGCTGCTCACCCTCGGTGGTGGCGGCGCGGCCGCGATGGCGATGAACAAGAGCGTCACGCTCGACGTCGACGGCCAGCAGCGGACCGTTCACAGCTTCGGTGACACGGTCGGTGAGGTCCTCGAAGACGCTGGCCTTTCGGTCGGCGCCCACGACTCGCTCTCGCCCTCGCCTCAGGCCGAGGTCGGCGACGGCGGCGTCATCAAGCTGGAGCGCGGCCGCAAGCTGAACCTGGTCGTCGACGGCGTAGCGCAGGAATCCTGGGTTCGCGCGACCAATCTGGGCGAGGCCCTGAACCAGCTCGGCCGCTCCGATCTCGCGAAGTCCGGTACCTGGACCTCGATGCCGCAGAACGGCGAACTCCCGCTCGAGGGCGCCACTGTCGAGGTCAAGACTCTCAAGAACGTCACGCTCTACGACGGCGCGAACGAACCGCGCAAGGTCCAGACCAACTCGGTCACCACCAAGGAATTCCTTGGTGAGCTGCGGATGACCCTCGGCCCGGACGACGAGGCCGTCGGCGGTCTCGACGTCAAGCTGGTCGACGGCGCCGAGGTCCACGTCAGCCGGACCGGCGTCACCATGGTCAAGCAGAACGAGGAAATCGCACCGCCCGAGCAGAAGGTCGACGACCCGGAGCTCGAAAAGGGCAAGACCAAGGTCGAAGACCCGGGTACCCCTGGCCAGAAGACCGTGACCTACAAGGTCACCCAGCGCAATGGCAAAGAGGTCGGCCGCGAGAAGGTCTCCGAAGAGGTCATCACCGAGGCCAAGCCCAAGATCATCAAGGTCGGTACGAAGAAGCCCGCGGACCCGGTCATCGGTGACGCCGGCGCCTGGGACCGCATCGCGCAGTGCGAGTCGACCGGGAACTGGGCCGCCAACACCGGTAACGGCTACTACGGTGGCCTGCAGTTCAACAAGAGCACCTGGGATGCCTACGGCGGCTCGCAGTACGCGGCGTACCCGCACCAGGCCAGCAAGGCCCAGCAGATTGCCGTCGCCGAGAAGGTGCGCGACGACCGTGGCGGCTACAGCGCTTGGCCGCACTGCGGCAAGAAGGCCTGACGCCAGATCGTTCTCCTTTCCTGAAGGCCATCGTGTGGGTTCCTCCCGCAGGGTGGCCTTCAGGCCGTTTTTCGCTGCTGAGAGTGCGTAGCGTTTTTGTCGGAGATCTGTACGACTGATCGATCAAGCGCCGGCGATGAGGTTTCGGTGCCGGGTCTTGACCTCGACAGACGGAACCACCAGCGCGGCGGTCGTATGTGGGCCACGCCGTGAGCCTTGTCCGATCGCGCGCTGTCGTCGCCTCTGTGCCGGCTTTGGTCGCCTCGTTCTCGCGGCTGGGCGGTACCTGAGCTGTTCGCCGGTTTCTCGACCGGCTCCGCGGGCTCAGGCCGCTCGGTGAGCGGTTCTGATGTCTGCCGAGGCATAGGAACGTCCGGGCTGCTCTCCGCAAGATCGACGATCTCTGCGAAAGCGTCACCGCGTCTCTCCGCCGGCGTACGGCTGTCGGCTTTCCCGTCCGGGGCCGGTTGTGCCAACGGCACGAGAAGCGCGTTCAGACGAGCGCCTGTCTCAGAATCGAGGTTGCCGCGCATGTCCCAGCGACCGGTGCGTTTCTGCCGCAACCAGAACTCGCTTCGCGGAGTTCTCGGGGTCGGGTCGTGGGTGTCGTTGTCGTCAGGGGCTAGACGCGCGAGCACATCTGTTCCGGCAATCGTGACGTCGCGTGGTCTTGCGACACTGGCGAGATCGACCAGGTCCTTTTCGGCTTCGAGCCGGGCGCTCGGGGCGATGTGCTCCGGCAGCCTTCTCATGACCGTGACGATCCGGTCGATGCCGCCATCGGCCAGCGCGCCCGTGGCGGCCGCGGCTCCGGTCAAAGGCGCGACGGGCGGAGTCGAAGTCCCGTCGCGCGTCCGTCTCGAGTTGAGAGCCAGCGCTCGATCGGCCACCCTCTTCGCCTCGGCTCGGGGGACCCGGGCCACATGCTCATAGAAGACGGCTATCGAGTTGAATCCGTAGAGGTCTCGGACACCACGGGACTCGATTTCGGCCAGGATCTGGCCGACTTCGGCGAACAGACGTCGCCCTTCGCGTAGCCGAGTCTGCAACTCGTCGAGAAGCAGATCGGGGTCACCTTCCGGCAGGTTGAGCGGGAAGGTGTTGGGAATGTTTGTACTGGTCATCCCTCGATTGTCGGGCCAGATTCGAACAAGTGCACGGTATCGATCGGGTGGATGATGATCACGCTCCGGCAGCCCGAACTTGCTCCCATCACTCCGTAGGAGGACGTAGGTTGCGTCGGAGACGGTCTAAGGATGATGCGGTGGAGCTTCGGGGGAACGGGGCCTGGCGCCATTCATCTGCTCCCACTCCTCACGGAGGACTCCATAGACAACGGCATCGTGCACACCGCCAGACCAGCGCCGAGCGCGCCGGAACCGGCCTTCCTCGACGAACCCCAGCCGTCGTCCGACGGCGATCATTCCCGGGTTGCCCGAGAACGTGGCGAAGTCCAGGCGGAGTGCGTCGGTGCGGGAGAACAGGTAGGTCGTCCACAATCGCAAGGCCTCGGTGCCGAACCCGCCGTTCCAATAGCGCTCGTCGTAGATGGCCAGCCCCAGTCGTCGCCAGTCGGTTTGCCTGCTCTCCCAGTACCAGCTGACCTGACCGATCAACCGGCCGTCGCTCAGGTCTGTCACCGCAAGGCTGCTGCGAGGGTCGGGGCGTTCCGACTCGGCCGTGGTGAGCTTGAGCGCCGCCGATTCGGTATCCGCGGCTGACGGAAGGCCGAAGTACGGGCCGTTCGTCTTATGCCATGGCCGAGCGGGATCGAGTAGGTCGCGGAGCGATCGGATATCCGACGGCCGCCAGTCACGCAGCCGGACTTTCTCACCTTCGAGTGCGACGTTGTCCACCGGCCAATCGTGGCCCACCGGGGCTGGCTACGATCGTCAGGTGACTGAACTGCTCGGGCCTGCGGAGATCAGGGCGTTGGCGGCCGAGCTGGACGTACGTCCGACCAAGAAGCTCGGCCAGAATTTCGTGCACGATCCGAACACCGTGCGCCGTATCGTCGACCTTTCGGGGGTCGGCGAAGACGACGTCGTGCTGGAAGTCGGACCGGGGCTCGGCTCGTTGACGCTCGGTCTGCTCGCGACCGGCGCCAAGGTCGTCGCGGTCGAGATCGATCCCGTCCTGGCCGGACGGTTGCCGCACACGGTGTCCGAGCGGGGCGGGGCCGAAAGGCTGACGGTCCTCGAGGCGGACGCGCTGCGGATCAAGGCGGAGGACCTGCCCGAACGGCCAACGGCGCTTGTCGCGAATCTGCCGTACAACGTCGCAGTTCCCGTCGTGCTTCACCTGCTCGCCGAGCTGTCGTCGCTGACCAGCGGTCTCGTGATGGTCCAGACCGAGGTCGCGGACCGGATGGCCGCCGGGCCGGGGAGCCGGACGTACGGCGTGCCCAGCGTCAAGCTGGCGTGGTACGGAAAGGCGCGCAAAGTCGCCGCGGTGCCCCGATCGGTCTTCTGGCCTGTGCCGAATGTGGATTCCGCATTGGTCGCCTTCGAACGTGGCGACTTGGTGTGGTCCGTGGATCGGCAGCGACTGTTCGCGGTCGTCGATGCCGCCTTCTCGCAGCGGCGAAAGACTTTGCGCGCGGCGCTGGCGTCATGGGCCGGTTCCGCCGAACGCGCGGGGGAGTTGCTCGAGAAGGCGGGTGTCGACCCCAAGGCGCGCGGCGAGCAGTTGGATGTTCATCAATTCGCTCGTATCGCCGCAGCGGCCGAGTGACCAGCGGGTGGGCATGAAGGGCACCGCCCGGCAGATGCCGGCCCAGGTCAGCACGACGGCGTAAACCCTCTTCTCGATTTGCGCAGCTCTAGCCTGTCTTAGCAGGCAGGGGCCTCGAGGGGTAGCCGGGAACGCTACCGCTTTCCCATATTCTGGACACTAGATCCTGTAGTATGGACGCGACCAGACGTGTGATCTGCGCCTACGCGCTTGCTTTCATCCAGTGGGATCGGTTTTACTCAGTGAGCCATCCCGAGCGACTGAGAGACCTGGCTCGCCGAAGTCGCAGCAACCACCCTCCACAGGGCAGGTGCTACCGCCAGGACCGATGGAGGCTGTGCCTAATGAACAGGGTCACCCACCCGCTCCTGCTGACCAGGCGACGTGTCGTCGATGAAGGTCGCCGCACGGTAAGTGCGTGTCGACGCTCCACCGTTACTGCCTGAGTCTTTCCCTTACCTCTGAAATCCGTCCGGTCTGGACGGTTAATCGGTGACGGTTGGCGCGCTCGAAAGAAGCGGCGCCCCATTCGCATGGAGCCTTTCGTGATCACTGTCGAAAACTTGTCCAAGTCCTTCCCCCTCAACGGAAATCCCGTCGTCGCCCTACGCGACGTCAGCGTGGACATCCAAGCCGGCTCGCTGTTCGGAGTCGTCGGTCCGGCGGGCTCCGGCAAGTCGACCCTCGCTCGTTGCATCGGGCTGCAGGAACGCCCTGACCGGGGCGTCGTCCGGCTCGACGGCCTCAACACCGGCACCCTGGACGGACGCCGCCTGCGCGAGATCCGCCGCCAGGTCGGTGTCGTGAGCACCAAGCCGGAGCTGCTCGCGGAGCGCACCATCGCCGGCAACATCGCGTCACCGCTCGAGCAGCTCGGCCTCGACGGCCCGCAGCGCCGGACCCGGGTCGGCAACCTGCTCGACCTCGTCGGACTCACCCCGCGCGCGGGGCAGCGACCGGGTGAGTTGTCCGAGGGGCAGCTGCGTCGGGTGGCGATCGCCAAGGCCTTGGCCGCTGGGCCGTCCGTGCTCCTGGCCGACGACCCGACCGCGGGTGTGCGGCCCGAGGAGTCCGGGGCGGTGTTGACCGTGCTCGACCGTGCGCGCGCGGAGCTCGGCGTGACCGTGCTGCTCACCACACCTGACGCCAGCGTGGTTCGCCGTGTCTGCGATGACGTGGCGGTTCTCGAGGCCGGTGCGATCATCGAACGTGGGACCGTGCTCGACCTGGTCTCCGACCCGAACAGCCGGACCGCGCAAGCGCTCCTGCCTTCGATCGAGACCAGCCGGGCGCAGGCTTCGAAGTACGACCGCGCGGTGGACGTCGTGCTTGTCGGCTTCGCGTCGGTCGGCGCGCTGCTTCCTGAGGCCGCCGGTCGCTTCGACGTCGAACTCGCCACCATCGGGGGTGGTCTGACCCGCATCGGTGACACGCCGGTCGGCCGGTTCCGCCTCGGCGTGCGCGGTGAGCACGCGGATGCCGCCCTCGCCTGGATCGCCGAACGGGGCGGTCACGTGACTCACCCGGTCCGCGGACCGCAGGGTGTCGCTGCCTGAATCCTTCACGTGCGGGTTGTCCTGGACGGATTTCGTCCAGGACAACCCGCTCGTGTCTGACTCGTCCCGTTCTCTTTTCTCCTGGTGACAGCACAAGTGGAGCGGCCACGTAGGCTTGACTCGTGCTCGCCGTCGTACCGCCCCCAGTCACCGTCAGGGTTCCCGCCAAGGTCAACCTGCACCTGTCGGTCGGTGACGTACGTCCGGATGGCTACCACGAGCTGGTGACCGTGTTCCAGGCGCTTTCCCTGACCGACGAGGTGACCGTGGCGGTCACCGAGGACCCCGGCGTCGAGGTCTATGGCGAGGGTGAAGGTTCCGTACCGACCGGGGCCAACAACCTGGCGTGGAAGGCGGCGCAGGCGCTGGCGGCCCACGTGGGCAAGGCGGACGGCGAATCCAAGGTCCGCGTGGTACTTCGCAAAGGCATCCCGGTCGCCGGCGGGATGGCAGGCGGTAGCGCTGACGCCGCCGCGACCCTGGTCGGGCTCGCGTCACTCTGGAAGCTCGACATCTCCCGCGATGAGCTGGCCGGTATCGCCGCCAAGCTCGGCAGCGATGTCCCCTTCGCTCTCTATGGCGGGACAGCGCTGGGAACGGGCCGGGGTGAGCAACTGGTACCGGTCCTGTCTCGGCATACCTTCCACTGGGTGCTGGCGTTCGACCAGCGTGGTCTTTCGACCCCTCGCGTGTTCGGCGAACTGGACAGATTGCGTGAAGAGGGCACTCCGCCGCGGATCGGTTCGCATACGCCGGTGGTCGAAGCGCTGGCGTCCGGTGATCCGAGGCAGTTGGCACTGTTGCTGGGCAACGATCTCCAGGCGGCTGCCGTCTCGTTGCGTCCTGGCCTGCGGCGCACGTTGAGGGCGGGGGTCAACGCGGGGGCGCTCGCGGGCACCGTGTCCGGGTCCGGGCCGACCTGCGCGTTCCTCTGCGCGGACGCCCAGTCGGCGGTCGAGGTCGCCGCGGAGTTGTCCGGAGCGGGAGTGTGCCGGACGGTGCGGGTCGCGCATGGGCCGGTACCCGGCGCCCGGCTGGTCGGTGGGGATGACGCGCCGCGCCCGGCGCCGCCTCGAGTACATGCGTGAGGACGTCCGAACCGGACGTCGACTAATTCCTTGTGGTGCAAGCTTTTCGGAAAGGATCGGCTGAGGAATGGCCAACTTGGTCAACCTGGAGTCGGTGAGCAAGTCCTACGGGGTGCGCCCGCTGCTCGACGGTGTTTCGCTCGGTGTCGCGGAGGGGCAGCGCGTCGGCGTCGTCGGTCTCAACGGGGGCGGGAAGACGACATTGCTGGAAGTTCTCGCGGGTATCAGCGAGCCGGACACGGGACGGGTGAGTCACGTCCGCGGCTTGCGGATGGCCGTCGTCACCCAGCGAACCGAACTTCCCGGCGGCAGCACCATCGGCGACGTCGTGTTGGAACGATACGGCGCGGAGCACGAATGGGCGGCCGACGCGCGAGTCAGGTCCATTATGGATGGTCTGGGGATCACCGCTCTCGGTGTCGACACACCGACGAAGAACCTGTCCGGCGGTGAACGGCGTCGAGTCGCGCTGGCCGCGGCTCTCACCGGCGAGCTGGACCTCGTGGTCCTCGACGAGCCGACGAACCACCTGGACGTCGAAGGTGTGCGGTGGCTGGCGGACCACCTGCTCAACCGCAAGATCGCCGTCGTGGTCGTCACTCACGACCGGTGGTTTCTCGACACCGTCGCAAGTGTGACCTGGGAGGTCGCCAACGGTCGCGTGGAACAGTACGAAGGTGGCTACGCGGACTGGATCTTCGCGCGGGCGGAACGGGCGAGGTTGGCGGCGACGGCCGAGGAGAAGCGGCAGAACCTGGCGCGCAAAGAACTCGCGTGGCTACGTCGCGGTCCACAGGCAAGGACTTCGAAGCCGCGCTACCGCGTCGAAGCCGCCGAGGCCCTGATCTCCGACGTCCCGGAGCCGCGCGACTCGGTCGAACTGCAGGCGTTCGCGCGGCGACGGCTGGGGAAGACCGTACTGGAAGTCGAGGACGCCACCCTGACCGCCGGCGACCGCACCTTGCTCGACCACGTCACGTGGCGGATCGGGCCCGGTGACCGGATCGGGCTGGTCGGTGTCAACGGGTCGGGTAAGACGACGTTGCTCAAGCTGCTCGGCGGTGACACGGAGCCCGAGACGGGGCGCCGCATCGAGGGGAAGACCGTCAGTCTCGCGCACCTACGGCAGGAGCTCGATGATCTGCCGGGCGACCTTCGCGTCCTCCAGGCGATCGAGGAGGTCTCCGGAAGGGTCGTGTTCGGCAAGCAGGAGCTTTCCGCGTCGCAGCTGGCCGAAAAGCTGGGGTTCCCGGCGTCGAGGCAGTGGACACCGGTCGAAGACCTGTCCGGTGGTGAACGACGCCGCCTGCAGTTGTGCCGGCTGCTGATGGCCGAACCCAACGTGCTGCTGCTCGACGAACCGACGAACGACCTCGATATCGACACTTTGCAGCAGCTGGAAGACTTGCTCGATTCGTGGCCGGGCAGCCTTGTCGTCGTTTCGCACGACCGGTACCTCGTGGAACGCGTCTGCGACACCATCGTCGCCCTGTTCGGAGATGGGCACGTGACCCATTTGCCGGGCGGCATCGAGGAGTATCTCGATCGGCGGACCAAGAGCCTGGCGAAGGCCGGTGCCGACCGGAAATCGGGCAACGGACAGCCTTCCGAGCCCAAGAAGAGCGCCGCGGAACAGCGGGCGGCGCAGAAGGAACTCTCCCGCCTCGAGCGCAAGCTCGACCAGTTGCACGCCAAGGAAGGCAAGCTGCACGCGGCGCTGCTCGCGGCCGCGACCGATCCGGCGAAGCTCATCGAGCTCAACACTGAACTGAAAGCCGTCGAAACGGAGAAGGAGGAGGTCGAGGCCCAGTGGCTCGAGACCTCCGAAGCGATCGAGTGAGTTCACTCGACGGCGAGCGGTCGTTCTCGGGCGGACAGTACTGTGACGCGCATGAGTCGGTTCGTGGACACGCTCGTCGCCACCGCGGCGGGGCGAGGTCAGCAGCGAGGAATGGTCACAGGTGAGCCCAAGGAGCCGGTTCGGCGTACCTGGGCCGAGATTCACGAGCAGGCCATGCGGGTGGCCGGGGGCCTGGTCGCCGGAGGGCTGGAGCCAGGCAAAGCGGTGGCGGTCCTGGCGGGAGCGCCATCGCTGATCGCGCCGACGGTTCAGGCCGTGTGGCTCGCCGGCGGCAGCGTGACGATGCTGCACCAGCCGACCCAGCGCACCGATCTGGCCGAGTGGGCCGAGGACACCGTTCGCGTACTGCGGATGATCGGGTCCGGTCTCGTCCTGCTCGGTGAGCCGTTCGATCAGCTGGCGCCGGTGCTCACCGAGCATGGGATCGCCTTCCGGGTGATCACCGAACTGCTTGAGGCCGAACCCCTGACCGAGGCCGTTCCGACAGCCGAGTCCGACACCGCGCTCCTGCAGCTGACCAGTGGGTCGACGGCCGATCCGAAGGCCGTTCAGATCACCTACGGAAACCTGTACTCGAACGTCAAGGCGATGGTCGACCGCGCCGAGTTCGATTTCGACGTCGACGTGATGGTTTCGTGGCTGCCTACCTTCCACGACATGGGAATGGTCGGCTTCCTGACCGTTCCCATGACGTTCGGCGTCGAGCTCGTCAAGATCACGCCGCTCGAGTTCTTGTCGGGGCCGTTGATCTGGCCGCAGCTGATCAGCAAGTACAACGGGACGACCACTGCCGCGCCGAACTTCGCGTACGCGATCGTGGGCAGGCGCATGGCGCGCGTCGAGGACGACAACGCGTACGACCTCTCGAAGCTTCGGATCGCACTGAACGGCGCCGAACCGATCGACGAAACGGCCGTACGGGCGTTCGTCGAGGCGGGGGCGCGGTTCAAGATGCCCGCCGAATGTGTTTTCCCGGCCTACGGCATGGCGGAGGCGACTCTCGCGGTTTCGTTCGCGCCGTTGTTCACCGGGCTGACGCTGGACGTTGTCGAAGCCGACGCGCTCGAAACGGACAACCGGGCGGTGCCGGTGCCGGAGGACGACCCGCGGCGCGGGACCGATGAGGTCCGCTCCTTCGCCGTGCTCGGGCCACCGCTCGATGGGCTCGAGGCCGAGATCGTCGACGACAAGGGCACTGTTCTCGGTGAGCGCCAGGTCGGGGAGATCCGCTTGCGCGGCGAGGCCGTGACGCCGGGCTACCTGACGATGGAAGGTCCGCTCGCGACACAGGACGAGAACGGCTGGCTGCTCACCGGTGACCTCGGTTACCTGGTCGACGGCATGATCGTGATCTGCGGTCGTCGCAAGGACGTCATCATCATGGGCGGCCGGAACCTGTATCCGACCGATATCGAACGGGCGGCCACGTCGGTCGAAGGGGTGCGGGCGGGGAACGCCGTGGCCGTGCGGATCGACGCGGGCAGCCGCCGGGAGCGGTTCGCCGTCGTCGTCGAATCGAAACTCGCCGGGGATCCTGACACCGAGAAGGCGCTGGCGAAGGAGGTCGCGGCCAAGGTGCGCGACGCCGTCGATATGCGGCCGTTCGCGGTCGTCGTGCTTCCTGCGGGAAGTCTGCCCAAGACGCCTTCGGGCAAGGTGAAGCGGGCCGCGACCGCCATCCAGTTCGCGGACAAGATCGCCAAGAACGCGGCCACCAGCTGACACGAGAGGGCCGGGTCCGCGAACATCGCGGACCCGGCCCTCTCGCTGCACCTCCCGTGCGTCAGCGGCGCCGCCAGAGCGGCTTGCGGGTGTGGGTGTGTTCCAAGGCCGGCGCGATGTGGTAGCCGGCGGACTGGGAGAGCCCGGCAAGCGTGCCTTCGACGTCCCGCAGGAACGCGTCTACGGCCGCCGGGTCGTAGCCTCGTTTCGAAAGCGGCGCTTTGGCGAACGCCACGTTGTGGACGTCCGAAACCGACAGGTCGTCTTCGCCGTCGAGGGTCGCCGCGACACGTTCGAGGAAGGCGTCGACCGCGGGTTCGTGGTAACCCCGGGCGCCGATGGGTGCCCGGTCGAACTGCCGGGTTCTTGCCTCGAACGCGGTGACGGGCACTAGCGCTCCTGGAGGAACTCGACGGGGCCGCGGTCCGGAACGGCGCGTTCGGCGGTCAACTGGTCCTCTTCGCGGGCGCCGGGAACTCCGAGCACCTGCTGTCCGGTCCTGTGAGCGAGCTGTTCTTCGACCTTGTCGAGGAACTCGTCGACGTCGCGTTCGTCGTAGCCGCGCTTCCCGATCAACGGGCGCGAGAACATGACGTGATGGACCTCGGCCGCCGTCAGGTCGTCCCGGTCCGAGATGGTGTCCGCGATTCGCTGAAGGAACGCGTCAACCTCGTGTTTGGCGTATCCGCGCCGCCCGATCGGGGCGTTCGGGAAACTGGCGCCGGTGATGTCTTCGGCCGTAAACGACATGAAACTCTCTCCGGTTCGGTGGGGAATGCGATCTCCGCATTCCGTCCTAACGGGTTTGAGAGTTCCCCGGAAGAGCTCACGCTATTCCACGACTCGATCAGGGGCGTGGTGAAACGCCTTCGAGTGACGAGAGGTAACGCACCGCCATGTGAGCTGATTCACCCAGCGTGGAAGGTGTTCTGCGCCGCCGCGAGCCCCGTGCTGATAAGCGCTTCAACGGCGTCGGCGCAACGATCGATCTCGAAAGCGAGCTCTTTACGCTCGACCGTCGAGAAGTCTTTCAGTACGAAATCCGCCGGATCCTGTCGTCCCGGAGGGCGTCCGACACCGAAACGGACGCGGTAGTAGTCCTTCGTGCCGAGAGATTTGGTGATCGAGCGGAGACCGTTGTGTCCGTTGTCGCCGCCGCCCAGCTTCATCTTGAGCGCACCGAAATCGACGTCGAGCTCGTCGTGGACGACCACGACACCGGCCGGCGGGATCTTGTAGAACCGGGCCACGCCCACGACAGGGCCGCCCGAGAGGTTCATGTACGAGCGCGGCTTGGCCAGGACCACTCGCTGCCCCGCGAGCCTGCCTTCGAGTACCTCGGCACCGCTCTTGTGGGCTTTGAACTTGCCGCCGACGCGGCCGGCGAGTTCGTCGAGCACCATGAAGCCGACGTTGTGCCGGTTGCCCGCGTACTGGGGCCCGGGATTGCCGAGGCCGGCGAGCAGAATCTGCTCGCCGGCCCCGGGAAGTACTGCTTCGGTCACACGAGTGACTTTATTCGGCGGCCTCGGCGGAGGTCTCCTCCGCCTCGCCCTCGTCGCCCTCGAGCGCGGATTCGGACGGCGCCTCGTTCACGGCGACGACCAGGGCGTCCGGGTCGGTGACCAGGGAAGCGCCCTTCGGCAGGACGACGTCCGAGGCGTTGATCTGGGTGCCGGCGACGACGCCCTCGACCGAGACCTCGACCTGCTCGGGGATGTGCAGCGCCTCGACCTCGATCTGGATGGCGTCGAGGTCGGTGGTGACCAGGGTGCCCGGGCCGGGGGTGCCGGTGACGACGACGGGGATGTCGACGGTGACCTTCTCGCCGCGGATGACGACCAGCAGGTCGACGTGCTCGATGTAGTTCTTCAGCGGGTGGACGACGATGGTCTTCGTCAGCGCCAGCTCGCTCTTGCCCTCGAGGTCGAGGGTGATGACGGCGTTGCTGCCGTTCTCACGCACGACGCGGGCGAACTCGATGGCGGGCAGGGCGTAGTGGCGCGGGTCCGAGCCGTGCCCGTACAGCACCGCGGGGATCTTGCCGGCGCGACGCGTGCGGCGCGCGGCACCCTTGCCGAATTCGGTGCGGGGCTCGACGGACAGACGTACCTCGGACACGGTGTAGCACTCCTTCAATTCACCAACATGTTCAGCTAAAGCATGCTGAGGTGGGGATGGTTCGGGGCGGTTCTGGTGTTCGGCGGCGAATTCCACAGGCGTGCTCGACCGCGTGTGGCCACTCAAGCCGCCGCGTCGATCACGTCGGGCACCAGGTGCTCACGGAACCCGCCTCGCCGAGACCGGGAAAGTGTAGACCAACCGGTCGCGCGGGGGTCCCGCCGGGTGGCTCGTTCAGGTGACAAGTCGGTGACAGCTGCTTCGGGAACCCGCGGATGCGGTGGTGCGCGACCCCTTTCCTAAGGTGTGATCTCTTCGCACGCGAGACACAGGGGGCGAAATGCCGGCACGACGGTTGAGGATCGGCGCGGTCGCCGTCTTGTGCTGCCTCGTGGCCGGTTGCGACGTCGCGATCGACGGGGCGGCGGGGATCTCGCCCGCCGAGCAGCAGCGGGTGGACCGGCGCGCGGAGCAGCGCGGCGCCGTCGAGAGCGCGTTGAAGGCGCTTGAACAGGCGCCTGTCGTTGTCTACAAGTCGACAATCAAGGATGCCGTCGGCAAACCCGCCGAATTGCAGTTCCGGATCACGCGCAACGGCAGCGCGCACGGTGCGCTGCCGGTCGATGGCCAGGCCATCAACGTGGTCGCGGCCGACAAGCAGCTGTACCTCTCGGCGACGCCGGAGTACTGGAAGGCGCACGGCCTGGGCAACAGCGACCAGTACGGCACCAACTGGGTCCGCACCGACAGCAGCGACCTCCCGGTGAACGCCGTCGAGGTGCTCAACCCGCGTAAGGCCGCGTCGACGCTTCGGACCGCGGTGTCCGCCATGAACCGGCTGACCGATCCGGTGCGGTCGAAGTTGCCCGACGGTACCGAGGTCTACGACGTCGGCAGCGGGCTCGGCGCGCTGCGGGTGACCACCGCGGCGCCGCACCGCGTGATCAGTTTCGCGCCTTCCCTCATCGACGCGGCGGGCGGCAAGACGCTCGGCGCCGAGATGCGGGTCGAGCCGCTCACGGGGGACGCGCTCAAAAAGCTCCAGACCGATCTCGACGGCGCGATCGGCGGGATCGGGCAGCCGTTCGACGCGCTCACCCAGGTCAGCGTCAGCGTGGTCAACGACAAACTCGACTGCACGGATTACGTCGGCACCTGCCGGGCGACCATCGACGTCGCCAACACCGTGATCGGTGGCGCGAGCGGGACGCCCGTGCACCTGATGCTGACCGTCGAGTTCAGCGCCCAGTCCCTCGGGGCCCAGACCTGCACGGCGGACGCCAACGCGGCGCCGGACACCACGACGAGCATGACCTGCGAGGTCAAGTTCAGGCTGCCGAATCGGAACGCGAGCTATCAGGTCCAGGCGAAGCCGTCGGCCCGCGGTGAGGTCCGGGCTCCGGTCGACGTGAACGGAGTACGCGAAAAGCTCAAGTCCGAGTTCGCCGCGCTGGGCGGTTGACCTGCATACTCACCTCGGGGTGCGTTGCATACGTTGAAGTAGCCGATCTTGCGTTCTTAGCATCGGTGTCGACACCGATCTAAGGAGAAACGTGATGGCGAAGCTGGTCGTGTTCGGAGGAACCGGGTACGCGGGCGGGAAGATCACCGCCGAAGCGCGTGGCCGTGGGCATGAGGTGCTGGCGGTTTCGAGGAACGCCGAAGGCGAGGGGACCCGCGCGGGGTCGCTGTACGACGAGGCGTTCCTGGCCGAAGTCGCCAAGGGCGCCGACGTCCTGGTGATCGCGGTTCACGGGCAGAGCGGTCTGCTGGACGCGGTGCCCTCGATCGCCCGCGTCGCGAAGGACAACGGCGCCCGGATCGGCGTGGTCGGCGGCGCCGGGAGCCTGCACGTGGCCGAGGGTGGACCGCGGCTGATCGACACCCCCGAGTTCCCGGACGAGTACAAGGGTGAAGCGGGGTCTCACGCCAAGGTGCTGGAAGCGTTCCGCGAGCTTCCCGAGGACATCGACTGGTTCTACCTCAGCCCGGCCGCCGAGTTCGGCGCGTGGGCCGAGGGCGAGCGAACCGGCGAATTCCGGCTCGGGAGTGACGTGCTCCTGACCGACGAAAACGGCGATTCGAAGATCAGCGGCGCCGACTACGCGATCGCCTTCGTCGACGAGATCGACAAGCCGGAGCGCCGCCGTCAGCGTTTCTGCGTCGCTTACTGACCGGACAGTTTCTTCACGATCGGCGCGAACACTTCCAGCATCGGTTCGAACACCGTGATGTAGGAGAAGCCGTACCTTTCGCGACGCTCTTGGAGCTGCCGGACGATCTCGCCGACGGTCCCGAACAGCAATTGTGGCGTTTCGAGCAGCCTGTCCACGTCGAGGCCGTCGTCGTCCTGGTCACGCCAGGACTCGGCGGCGGCGCGTCTGTCGTCCGTGACGACGACTCGCTGGACGAGCATGTTCATTTCGGGTTCTCGGCCGTTCGCGTGTGAGCGGAAGAAGGCGACGCGTTCGTCCATGCGCTCGGCGTCGTCGAGACGGAACGTGCCCGGCGGTTTTCCCGGTGCTTGGCGAAGGCCCGCGAAGCCGGCTATATCGGCTTCGCGGGCGGCGAGGGACAGGACGCCGTCGCTGTTGCCCGCGAGGAGCAGCGGTGGAGGCGTGACCCCTTCGCTCGCGAAGTGTTCGCGCAGGTGGCCGAGGCTCTCGGCGAGGTACTCGATGCGTTCTTTGGCGGGAATCCACGGCAGGCCGGCGTCGTCGAATTCCGATTTCATGTGGCCGGAACCGAGCCCGAGGTCCAGACGGTCGCCGGTCATCTTCACCGTCGTCGCGACTTCGCGGGCGAAGAGCGCGAAGTTGTAGAAGGGCACGTTGGAGACGAGGGTGCCTACGCGCGGACGCTGGGTCACCGCGGCCGCCATCGTCAACGCCGGGAAAGGCGCGTTCCGTCCTGGGCCGAGGTGGTCCGGCACGGAGATGACGTCGTAGCCGAGGGCCTCGACGCGGTGGCACTTCTTGATCCAGTCCGCGCGGCTCTCGGCGCCCCACAGGTTCACGCCGAACTTGAATTTCCCCATGAACGGCAACCTAGCCATGCGGGGTGGCTGGGCGCGTCCCGTTTCGCGAGGAGCCGAAAACGAAGCAAGGGACCTTTGCTGTCACTCTCCGGGAGAGAGCGATAGCAAAGGTCCCTTGCTTCGCTGCGATCAGGCGTTGCCGTCGAAGAGGGACGTGACCGACCCGTCCTCGAAGACCTGCTGGATCGCCTGCGCCAGCAGCGGCGCGATGGACAGCACGGTCAGGCCCGGGAACCGCTTCTCCTCGGGGATCGGCAGCGTGTTGGTGACGATCACTTCGCGCGCCTTGCAGTTCGACAGCCGCTCGGTGGCGGGGTCGGACAGGATGCCGTGGGTCGAGGCGATGACGACGTCGGCGGCGCCTTCGTCGAGCAGGGCCTCGGTGGCCTTCACGATCGTGCCGCCGGTGTCGATCATGTCGTCGATCAGCACGCACAGCTGACCGCGGACCTTGCCGACGACGCGGTTCGCGACGGCCTGGTTCGGCTTGTCCGGGTCGCGGGTCTTGTGGATGAACGCGATCGGCCGGTCACCCAGCTGCGCGGCCCACTTCTCCGCCAGCCGCACGCGGCCCGAGTCCGGCGAGACGACGGTGATGTTCTCGCCGTGGTAGGTCTTGTTGATGTGCGCGGCCAGCACGTTCTGCGCGAGCAGGTGGTCGACAGGGCCGTCGAAGAAGCCCTGGATCTGCGCGGTGTGCAGGTCGACCGTCATGATCCGGTCGGCACCCGCGGTCTTGAACAGGTCCGCGATCAGGCGCGCGGAGATCGGCTCGCGGCCCTTGTGCTTCTTGTCCTGCCGCGCGTACGGGTAGAACGGCATGATCACGGTGATCCGCTTGGCGCTCGCCCGCTTGAGGGCGTCCACCATGATCAGCTGCTCCATCACCCACTCGTTGATGGGCGCCGGGTGGCTCTGGATCACGAACGCGTCGGTCCCGCGCACCGATTCGTTGAACCGGACGAAGATCTCCCCGTTGGCGAAGTTGTGCGCGGTCTGCGGGACGACCGCCACGTTGAGGTGCTTGGCCACCTCCTCCGCGAGTTCCGGGTGCGCGCGCCCGGAAAAGAGCATCAGGTTCTTCTTCGGTGTGCCGGACTTCGAACTCATGCTGGCGACTCCCCGTCGTTTCCCTTATTTGAATCGGACACGGCGGTGGTGTCCTGCTTCGCGGCGGAAGCTGCTTCCGCCGCGGGTGTACCCGGCCTGCGCCGGGACACCCAGTCTTCGATGTTGCGCTGCGGCCCGGTCGACACGGCGAGCGCGCCCGGGGGCACGTCCTGCCTGATCACGGTGCCTGCCCCACTGTAAGCGCCATCGCCGATGGTCACCGGGGCGACGAACGTGTTGTCCGCGCCGAGCCGCACATGGGAGCCGATCGTGGTGTGGTGCTTGTTCACGCCGTCGTAGTTGACGAAGACGCTGGAACAACCGATGTTGCTGTTCTCGCCGATGGTCGCGTCGCCGACGTAGGTCAGGTGCGGAACCTTCGTCCCGGCGCCGATGTCCGCGTTCTTCGTCTCGACGAAGGCGCCGAGCTTGCCCTTGGTCCCCAGCTTCGAGCCGGGCCGCAGGTAGGTGAACGGGCCGACCTTCACGCCGTCGCCCAGTTCCGAATCCGAACCGTGGGTCCGCACCACGGACGCGCCCGCGCCGACGGAGACGTTTTCCAGCGTGCTGTCCGGGCCGATCTGGGCACCTTCGCCGACCGACGTCGAACCCTTGAGCTGGACGCCGGGTTCGATGACGACATCGCGCGAGAGGGTCACGCCCGCGTCGATCCAGGTGCTCGACGGATCGACGACGGTGACGCCCGCCCGCTGCCAGCCGCGGACGATCCGGCGGTTCAGTTCCGCACCGAGCACGGAGAGCTGCACGCGGTCGTTGACGCCTTCGGTCACCCACGGGTCGTCGATGACCAGCGCGCCGACACCCTTGCCGTCGCCGCGGGCGATACCGAGGACGTCGGTGAGGTAGAGCTCGCCCTGTGCGTTGTCGGTCGACAGCTTCGAGAGCCCGTCGACCAGCACCGAAGCGTCGAAGGCGTAGACGCCGGAGTTGATTTCGGCGATTTCGTGCTGTTCGGGGGTGGCGTCCTTCTGCTCGACGATCGAGGTGACGACGCCGTTCTCGTCCCGGATGATCCGGCCGTAACCCGTCGGGTCCGCGACGACCGCGGTCAGCACGGTGACCGCGTTTCCGGTGGAGTTGTGCTCGGCGACCAGGGAACCGAGCGTTTCGGTGTCGAGCAGCGGGACGTCGCCGTAGCTGACGACGACGGTGCCGGTCAGTCCGTCCGGCAGCGCCGAGAGGGCGCACGAGACGGCGTGGCCGGTGCCCTTCTGCTCCTCCTGGACGGCGGTGACGACCTCGCGGCCGAGCGCCTCGCCGACCTCCGCGAGCCGTGCGCCGACCGAGTCGCGACCATGGCCGATGACCACGACCAGGTGTTCCGGGTTCAGCCCCGCGGCGGCCCGCACCGCGTGCTCGACCAGAGGACGGCCGGCGATCGGGTGCAGCACCTTCGGGGTGGACGAACGCATGCGGGTGCCCTCACCCGCGGCGAGGATCAACGTGCTCAGCGGGCCGGTCACGGCGCTCCCAACATTTCACCAACGGTGGTTGTCGGGCATTGATCCTACGTGGGGTGCTCGGCGTCCCACGCGGGGTCGGTCGGAGCATCCTCGCCGGGCCATCCGGTCACCGGATCGACGGCCATCGAGTTCACCGACGAAACCTGGTTCCCGCCGCCGCGTTTCGCCTGGTACATGGCCGCATCGGCGCGCGCCAGCACCTGCTCGGCCCGTTCTTGCGGGCGGAGCGAAACGAGGCCGACGGAGAGGGTGACGCCGTGCGAAAGATGGTGTGGCAGAGATGCGACGGCATTCACAGAACGACCCAGCGCCTGTTTCGCCGCCGAGGCCGGAGCCCCAGGTAGGAGCACGATGAACTCGTCGCCGCCGTACCGGGCGACGACATCGTCGCCGCGCAGGGCGTCGCGCAGCGTGCTCGCGATGACACGGAGCACGTTGTCACCCTCGGCGTGCGACTGCTTGTCGTTGACGTCCTTGAAGCCGTCGAGGTCGACCAGGGCGACCGCGAGCGGTTGGGCGTCCGCGGACGACGCCAGCGAACGCAGCTTTTCGTCGAGCGCGCGCCGGTTCGGCAGGCCGGTGAGCGGATCCTGCAGGGCCTGCTGGGTGATCGCGCCGTGCTCGGCGGACAGGCGTTCGTGCTCCCGGCGCGCGTTGAGCGTGGCGATCTGCGATTCCCGCAGCGACCACATCTCCGCTTCCAGGATGGTCGCGTAGTCGATCAGCGACTGGCTCGCGCCGGACGCGTAGTCGGGCGTGGTGTCGAGCCGGGCCAGCTCCCGGGCGAGGTTCAGGCGCATCGACGGCAGCGAGCCCTCTTCGTTGTCCTCGCGAACCTCTTTGAGCACCTGCAGCGCGTCCTCGCGGCGACCGGAGTTGTCCAGGCAGCGGGCCAGCGCGATGGCGATGATCTCGCGTTCGTGCGGGAAGACCAGCTCCGGATGCAGCAGCCCGTGCAGCCGTTCGATATGCGACGAATCGGGTGACGCCAGTGCGGCGGCCGCGGCGAGCACGCCGACCTGGTCGATCGCGGGCACCCCGGCCTTGCGCGGGAACAGCGACTCGGTGAACGGGCCTTCGGCGGCCTGCGCCATCGACGCCGCGGTGCGGAACTTGTCCGCTCCCTCGTCGTACCGCTCGATGCGTTCGAGCCGCAGGCCCCAGCCCAGCAGCATCTTGACCCGGTTGATCAGCTGGAGTGCGATCTCGTGCGGGCTCGCGCTGTCGCGGATCGCCTGCGCGGCGCGGGCGATGGCCTCTTCGGCCGCCTCGTAGACGCCCAGCTGGTTCAGCACCAGCCAGCAGTCGACCAGGGTCGTGGACAGCATCCGGTCCCAGTTGCGCCTGCCGACCTGGCGGTCCGGGACCGCGGAGTCGTCGAGGATGGCCAGCGCCCTGGCGATCTCGGTGAGGGCGGCGTCCTCCTGCTTGGCGATCACCAGACGGCGACCGCGCATGGCGTGGGCGTCGGCCCGCATCAGCGCGAGACCGTGCCGCCTGGTGTGCGCGAGCATCTCGTCGAGCCTGGGTTCGGCTTCGGCGGCGAGACCGCGGGTGACCAGCCTGGCCATCGCGGAGTACCGCAGCAACTGGGCGACCAGCAGGGGTTCGCCGCGGCGCTGTGTCTCGTCGAGGAGTTCGTCGAGGCTGGTGACGATGTCCAGCTGTTCGGTGAAACCGACGCGCTGGATGGCCGCACCGAGTTCGCGCGCGCGACCGTAGAGCCAGGCGTCGGACATCTCCGCAAGCGCCGGCCGCCTGCTGGTCGTCGGGTCGATCGCGTCCTCGGTCAGCCGCACACACCCCCACCGTTGAAAACGCCGCTGGTCATCTGTTCGTCTGCTCCGCCGCCAGGATTCGAACCTGAACTGTCAGAACCAAAATCTGAAGTGCTGCCGATTACACTACGGCGGATCGATCCTGGTCAGGATAGCCATGCCGGAGACGCCCGCGCGCGCCCGGGGGTTACCTCACGGCCGCGGCCTCTCCCCAGGGGGCGAAACCTCCTGTACCGTAACTTACGGCATCGTAGGTAAGGACACCCTTAGGGTCACCTGAGGGCTGCACGGAGAAAAGAAGTGACTGCATGACGGCTACCCTCGACCGTTCCCAGACGCCCGCGAAGGGCCCCAAGCCGGTCCTGGAAGGACATCGATCGAGCGGCGTGCAGCTCTCGGTCTATCTCGGGGTCATCTTCCCGCTCGCCGCGTTGCTCGCGGCCGTCCCGTTCGCCTGGGGCTGGGGACTGACGTGGGTCGACGTCGGCCTGTTCGTGGTCTTCTACGCGATCAGCGGACTCGGTATCACCGTTTCGTACCACCGCTACTTCACGCACGGCTCGTTCAAGGCCAAGCCGTGGCTGCGCGTCGCGATGGCGATCGCCGGCAGCATGGCCGTCCAGGGCCCCGTGATCACCTGGGTCGCCGACCACCGGCGCCACCACGCCTTCTCCGACCGCGACGGCGACCCGCATTCGCCGTGGCTGTTCGGGACGTCACCGGTCGCCATCGCCAAGGGTTTCTGGCACGCGCACATGGGCTGGCTGTTCGACCGCGACCAGACCAACGCGGAGCGTTTCGCGCCGGACCTGGTGAAGGATCCGGCCATCAAGAAGGTCGACGACCTGTTCTGGCTGTGGAGCCTGCTCACCCTGGTGCTGCCCGCGATCCTCGGCGGACTGATCACCTGGTCGTTCTGGGGCGCGGTGACCGCGTTCTTCTGGGCCGGGCTGGTGCGGGTCTGCGTGCTGCACCACGTGACCTGGTCGGTCAACTCGGTCTGCCACATGATCGGTGAGCGCCCGTTCGCCGCCCGTGACAAGTCGGCCAACTTCTGGCCGCTGGCGATCTTCTCCTTCGGCGAGTCGTGGCACAACCTGCACCACGCCGACCCGACCTCGGCCCGGCACGGCGTGCAGCGCGGACAGATCGACATTTCCGCGCGGCTCATTTGGATCTTCGAGAAGTTCGGCTGGGCCTACGACGTGCGCTGGCCGACCCCGCAGCGCCTCGCGCGCATCGCCGCCGAAAGCAAATAGCGAGGTCGCGTTAGTCTTCTCGAATGGCGGGGAGACGGCGAAGCAAACGTGAAGCGGTCACCGGGGCGCGTCCTGTCGCCCCGGTGGCCCGGGTACGGATGACGGGGACCGAGCGCAGGCAGCAACTGCTCAACGTCGCCAGGGCCCTTTTCGCGGAGAAGGGTTTCGAGGGCACTTCCATCGAGGAGATCGCGCATCGCGCGAACGTCTCCAAACCGGTGGTGTACGAGCACTTCGGCGGCAAGGAAGGCATCTACGCGGTCGTCGTCGACCGCGAGACGCAACTGCTGCTCGACCGGATGGTCTCCACCCTCCACGGTGGACACCCGAGGGTGATGCTGGAGCAGGCGGCGATCGCGCTGCTCTCCTATGTCGAGGATTCGCACGACGGTTTCCGCATCCTCGTGCGGGATTCACCGGTGGCGAGTTCGACGGGCACGTTCTCCACGGTGCTGAACGACATCGCGAGCCAGGTCGAGCACATCCTCGCGCAGCAGTTCGCCGCGCGGGGCTACGACGAAAAGCTGGCCGCGCTGTACGCACAGGCACTCGTCGGGATGGTCGCGCTGACCGGGCAATGGTGGCTCGACGCCCGGAAACCGAAGCGGGACGAGGTCGCCGCGCATCTGGTCAACCTCGCCTGGAACGGTCTGTCCAATTTGGAGCACAAACCGAAGCTGCGGCTGTACTGAGACGTCGGTCGCGCGGCTGTAACGTTTCCCGGGCGATGAGCGCTAGCTTCCCCAAGAGATCATCCAGCTGGGGGAAGTACCGTGGAGAACCATCCCGCATACGCCGTGGAACCGACGGCTCCGCGGAAGAAGAGAACGTGGCTGAAACCTGTCATCGTCCTGGGTGTCATCGCCGGCATCGTCCTGCTGGGGATCTTCGTCGAGAATCCGTTGACGGCGGCGCGTACCGAGGTCGGCGCCTGCCTCAAGGGCAACGTCGACAACGCGGAAAGTATCAGAAACGTCGAGTGCGGGACGCCGGAAGCGAACTTCAAGGTCGTCGGGAAGCAGGGCGGGAAGTCGGAAGGCGGGATACTGCTTTCGGGCGGGTCCGAATGCGACGAGTACCCCACCGCCGACCTGTACTACTTCCAGGGCAGGCAGACGGCTTCCGACGGCATCCTGCTCTGTCTGGAGAACCTCAAGAATCCGGGCGCGCGATTGCCGGCTGTCGGGGACTGCCTCCCCGGGGATGCCTTCGCGGCGAAGAAGCTCGAGACGGTGGACTGCGCGGGAGCGCACTTCAAGGTGCTCGCCATCGAAAGGGAACCCGACGTCTCCATCGGGACCACGGCGTGCGCCTCCGTTGTGGCGACGGACATCAAGCTCACGTGGGCGTCGGGTGTGGGTGGGCTGATCCCGCGCGAACGCGTGCTGTGCCTCGACGAACTGAAGTAGGCGTCAGCGCAAAAGACCGGTCTCCCGCAGGTGGTCGAAGATGATCTTGTCCACCGCGGAGACCCGGCCCCGGTCCTCGTAGCCGAGCCACGCGACCTCGTCGATCTCGCTGCTGGCCGTGAGTGTTCCGGCGAATTCGGCGGTGTAGCAGGTCATCCGGACCACGATGCCCGTCGTATGCCCGTCGGCCTGCGCCTCGAAGATCCCGGCGGGCGCGATGCTCGACGGGGTGATCTCGACGGTCAGTTCCTCGCGGATCTCCCGGATCAGGGTCTCGGCGTCGCTTTCACCGGCTTCGCGTTTGCCGCCGGGCAGGTAGAACACGGACTTGCCGCGGGAGCGGGTGCTCAGGATCCGGCCGTCCCGCAGGTGCAGCCACGCGATCTTGTCGATCATGGTTCAGCCCAGCGCCGCGGCGGTCTCGGCGGTCGTGAGCACTTCGCCCAGCCGCGGGAACACCTTCGCGATCGCCGATTCGTGGGAGATCGCGGCGATCCCGGCCATCGCGTCCGAGACGGCGATGGTCTCGTAGCCGTGGTCGATCGCGGCGCGCAAAGTCGATTCGACGCCGTACTCCGTCGCGATCCCGCCGAGCACGAGCGTCTTCACGCCGAGCCGGTGCAGGAGTTCGTCGAGTCCGGTGCGGTAGAACGCGCCGATCGTGTGCTTGGTGATCAGGTGCTCGCCCTCCCGGGGCGTCAGTTCGGCGACCACTTCGCTGCCGAGCGGCTGTTCGCCGACATCCGGCCGGTGCGCCCGGACGTGGACGACCGGTGAACCGGCCGCGCTGAAGGCGTCTCGCAGTAGGACGGCGTTCGAGACGACTTCGGCGCCTTCGATCGGGACGGTTTCGAGCGCGACGATCCGCGTCTGGAGGTCGATCAGGACGAGCGCGGTCGTCGCCGGGTCGATCTTCGTCATGCGGGGAAGCCTAGTGTCCCTATGCTGGAGATATGGGGAAGCACAGGGAAATCGTGGTCACCGGCGGTGGAACCGGGATCGGATACGCGGTCGCGGCGGCGTTCGCCGCGCAGGGCGACCGCGTCACGATCACCGGCCGCCGCGAACAGGTCCTCACCGAAGCCGCCGCGTTGCTCGGCGCGAACCCGGTCCCGTTCGACGCGGCCGACCCGGACGCGGTGGAGCGGGCGCTGGCGGACCTGCCGGAGCGGGTCGACGTCCTGGTCAACAACGCCGGCGGAAACACCGATTTCCAGACCGGTCCCGCCGATGACCTGAAGGCGTTCGCCGCGAGCTGGCAGGCCAATCTGGACGCGAACGTGTTCAGCGCCGTCCTGGTCACCCGCGCCCTGCGGGACAGGCTCGCCGACGGCGCGCGGATCGTCACGATCGGGTCCATCGCCGCCCGCACCGGAGCCGGTTCCTACGGCGCCGCCAAGGCCGCGCTGGAGGCGTGGAACGCCGACGTGGCGAGGGAGTTCGGGCCGCGCGGGATCACCGCGAACGTCGTCGCGCCCGGTCTGGTCGGGGACACCGAGTTCTTCCGCGGCAAGCTTTCCGACGAGCGCCGCGCGACATTGATCGGCAACACGCTGACCAAACGCGCCGGTGAACCCGCCGACGTCGCCGAAGTGGTCGCGTTCCTGGCGAGCCCGGCCGCGCGGCATGTCACCGGTCAGGTCGTCCACGTCAACGGCGGCGCGTACCTCGGCCGCTAGGCACCCGGGGTGACGCGCAGCAGTTTGTCGTCTTCGCCTTCCGAGGTCGTGATGTAGAGGGAGCCGTCCGGGCCGCTGCGGACGGCGCGCAGCCTGCCGAATTTGTCGTCGAACTCCGGTGGCAGCGTCACTTCGGTGACCTTGCCGGTGTCGTCGAGGCGGAACAGCAGCAGCTTCTGTCCCTTCAGCGCGGTCACGGCGAGCGAGCCTTCGAGCGCGCCCCACTGCGATCCGGTGAGGAACTCGGCGCCGCAGATCGCCTCGGTGATCTCACCGGTCGTCCACAAAGGACTGACAGCGTCCGGGAAGCGCTGCTTGTCGGTCATCGGGACGCTTTCGTCGTAGCTGGTCTCGGTGCCGCCCTTCGACGGGTCCCAGCCGTAGTTCGCGCCGGCCCGTTCCAGGTTGACCTCGTCGTCGATGGTCGGCCCGTGCTCGGCGGTGAACACCTGGCCGGAGCCCGGCCGGACCGTCACGCCCTGGACGTTGCGGTGCCCGTAGGTGAACAAGCGCTGCTCGTTCGGGTTCGCCGAGGTGATGAACGGGTTGTCCGGCAACGGGTTCCCCGTCTTCGCGTCGACGCGCAGCACCTTGCCGCCGAGACTCGTGCGGTCCTGCGGGTGCTGAGGGCGGGCGGTGTCGCCGGTGCCGACGAGCAGCGCGCCGTCCGCGCCGAACGCGGGACGGCAGCCCGAATGACGGCCGCTGGGGTTCAGCGGTAGTCCGGTCAGCAGGTCCTTGACCTTCGTGGCGCTCGCGCCGTCGTCGGAAAGCCGCCAGGTGACCAGCCGGATGTCGACGGGAGTGTCGCCCTCCTTGTGGGTCTGGCAGGTGATGAACTCGCGCGACGTCGCGAAGTCCTTGCTGATCACCATCCCCATCAGGCCACCCTCGCCGCGCACGTGGACGTCGGAGAAGTCCGCGGTGACGTCGCGTTTCGTGCCGCCGTCGACCAAGGCAAGCTTCCCGGGGCGCTGGGTGACGAGGATCTTCCCGTCCGGCAGGAAGCCGACGTCCCAGCCGTGTTCGAGCCCGGCCGTCACCTGCTCGACCTTCAGTTTCGACACGGCGGGTTTCGAGGTGACCGGCGGCGCGCTCTGCACTGTTTCGCTCGACGCCCCGGAACAGGCCGTGACCAGCAAGGACAGGGAGGCGAACGCGACGACCGCGGTAGTGCGCATGGCATCAGCATGCCACCGCGCTCAACCGCCCGCGCGAACCAAACCGCTTTCGTAGGCGAACACGACGGCGTGGACCCGGTCGCGCAGCGACAGTTTCGCGAGGATCCGGCCGACGTGGGTCTTCACCGTCGTCTCCCCGATGTAGAGCTTCGCGGCGATCTCGGCGTTCGCCAAACCGCGCGCGATGAGCGAGAGGACGTCCTTTTCGCGTTCCGTCAGTGTCTCGAGCCGCGCGCTCGCACCAGAGTCCCGTTCGTCGTCCAGGTAGCGGTCGAGCAGCCGTTTCGTCACCGAAGGCGAGACCATGGAGTCACCGCGAAGGACACCTCGGATCGCCACCAGGATCTCGTCGGCAGGCGCGTCTTTGACGAGAAAGCCGCTGGCACCGGCACGCAACGCGGCATACGCGTACTCGTCGAGGTCGAACGTGGTGATCATCAGGACGCGGGTGTCGGGAAGAGACTCGCTGATCCGCTCGGTCGCCGCCACGCCGTCGAGTACGGGCATCCGGACATCCATCAGGACCAGATCCGGTCGCAGTCTTTCGGCGGCTTCGACGGCTTCGGCGCCGTTGGTGGCTTCGCCGACGACGGTCAGGTCGTCCTGGCTCGTGACGATCATCCCCATCCCGACCCGGACCAGCTCCTGGTCGTCGCAGATCAGTACCTTCGTGGTCATCCCGCCTCCACCACCAGGCGCGCGGCGACCCGGTAGCCGCCGTCGTGGGTCGGTCCGGTGTCGAGGCTGCCGTGGAACATCTCGACGCGCTGGGTCATGCCGGCGATGCCCCGGCCGGACGACGGGAGCCGCGGCGCGACGGGTTCGGTCCCGCCCGTGTTCGTCACCTCGATCCGGACGTTCCGGCGGTGGCCTTCGTGGCCGAAATCGATCTCGACCTGGCCGCTCGCGTCGCCCGGCGCGTGTTTGAGCATGTTGGTCAGCGACTCCTGGACGATGCGGTACGTCTGCAGCGCGGCGCTCGGCGGCAGCCCTTCGGCGTCCCCGGTGACCTGCAGATCCACCTCCCGCCCGCTCGCGCTGACCTGCGCGACCAGGTCGCGAAGCTCCGCGACGGTCGGTTGCGGGCTTCGGGCGGCTTCGCCGGCATGGAGGACTTCCAGCAGGCGGCGCAGCTCGGCGAGGGCGTCGCGACCCGCCTTGCCGATCGTGTCGAGTGTCCGGTCGACGACGTCGGGATCCTTGTCGCGCATGAGTTTCGCCCCCTCGGCGTTGACCACGATGACGCTCACGCTGTGCGCGAGGACGTCGTGCAGTTCGCGAGCGATGCGGGTGCGCTCCTCCGCGACGGCGGCACGGGCGCGGGCCTCCTGTTCGGACGCGGCCAACTCCGCCTTCGACGTCTCCTCCGCCGAAAGCCGTTGCCGCGCACGGAAGAACTCTCCGAGCGCCCACGCCGCGACATGCAGCGGGAGCGTCACGACGATGGCGAGACCGGCTCCCTGGTCGGTGGTCACTCCCCAGCCGAGACCCCACGCGATGTCCAGCGCGACGATCCAGACGGCGATCAGCGCGCCGAACCGGCGGTTTCCCGCGCGGACCAGCGTGTAAAGCGCGACGGCCATCGCCAGCTCGCCCCGGCCGCGGTCGTAGGCCCAGATCTCCGTGGCGTACTGCGCTGTCACCCCGGCGACGATCAGCACGGCGACGATCTCGGGGTGACGCCGCCGCCACAGCAACGGGACGAGGAAGAGATACGGCACCAGCAGGACGGCTTTGGGCACCGGTGACGACCCGGTCGGCGCGAGGAAGACGAACCACGCGTACAGGGGAAGGTCGGTCACCCACGGGTGGGCGCGGAACCGGTCGAGAAGCCATCGCACCGTTCGAACGTAACTCCGGCCGGTACGAACGCGCGTCGTCCTGGAGTACCGCCGGGGTCCTCCCACGGGAGTACGGACCCGGCCGACGTGGCCGACGCGGGGCCACCAGGACCGTTCCTAGCGTCGGGAACATGTCGATCACCAGGGAATTCTTCCGCCATCCCGTCCTGACCGGGGCCGTCGCGGCCAGTTCACCGAAACTCGCCGAGGCCATGACGGCGGGTCTCGGACTGGAAAGCGCGGGGCTCGTCGTCGAGCTGGGTCCCGGGACGGGTGTGTTCACCGACGCCGTCGTCCGCCGCCTGCCGCCTGGTGCGCGGCTGATCGCGGTCGAGATCAACCCGCGGCTGGCGCGGGAACTCCGGTCCCGGCATCGAGACGTCGAGGTCGTCGAGGGGTCCGCCGAAAACCTGTGTTCGTATGTGGACGAGGCCGCCGACGTCGTGGTGTCCGGGCTGCCGTGGACGGTCATGCCCGGCGAACGGCAGCTGCGGATCCTCGACCAGGTCACGGAAGTCCTCGCCCCGCACGGACGGTTCACGACGTTCGCCTACGCGCACGCCGCCTGGACGTCGCCTGCCCGCCGGTTCGCCGCGGCGCTGCGGGACCGGTTCGCGGTGACCGGCCGGACCCCGCTGGTCTGGCCGAACCTTCCGCCCGCCTTCGTGCACCGCGCGGCTTTGCCGCAGAGGACCGGGAGGCGTAGTGGACAACCTGTTACGGCCGCTTCTTGAGGCGCCGCCCGTGCTCGTCTACCTCGTCTGCGGCGCGCTGATCTTCCTGGAAACCGCGCTGCTGCCGGGAATCGTACTGCCGACGTTGTCCAGCCTGCTGCTCATGGGTTTCCTCGCCGGACGAGGCACGCTGGACCTGGCGCTGGCGTTGACGGTCGCGATCGGCGCCGCGGTCGCCGGGGACCAGATCGCGTTCCTGGAGGGGCGGAAGCTGGGCCCCCGTCTGCGGACCACGCGGTTCGGGCGGCGGTTCGGCCAGGACCGGTGGGACCGCGTGGAGCGGGCCGTCGTCCGCTACGGCGTCCCGGCGGTGATCGCCGGGCGCTGCCTGGCCGGGGTACGGACCGTGGTGCCGCGGATCGCGGGAGCGGCCGAGATGCCGTACCGGCGGTTCGTGCCGGGCAGTGTCTGCGCGGCCGTGGTGTGGGCGGGTGCCGAGCTGCTCTTGGGCCATGCCGGCGCCGCCTTGGGTTAACGGGTCAGGATCTCGGCCGTCTCGGCGTCGGCGGGCAGGAACGTCTCCAGCTTCAGCTCCGACACGGTGACGTCGGCGGCGGTCGCGAACGTCGTGATGGCCGTGATCAGCCGCAGTTCACCGGCCGAAGTGGACAGGCGCATCGGGACGGCGAACCCGAGGTGATCCGGGCCGGGCGGTCCGGGCGCCGGAACGTATCCCTCGAGTTCGGTCAGCAGCGCCGCGAGCCGTTCGTCGGGAGCGTGCGCGATCTCCTGCGTCAGCCGCTCCAGGATGTGCCGGGCCCAATCCGCGAGATTGCGCACGCGCGGCGCCATCCCCTTCGGATGCAGTGCGAGCCGCAAGGTGTTGACCGGTTCTTCCAGCAACTCCGGTGCCACGTCTTCGAAGAGCAGGTCGAGCGCGTCGTTGCGGGCGACGAGCACGCCGTAGCGGTCGACCACGATGGCCGGATACGGCCGGTGCCCGTCGAGCAGCCGCCGCATGCCGTCGAGGACCGGCTTCAACCCGGGATCGTCCAGTTTCGTTTCGGGGAATCCCGGCGCGAACCCGGCCGCGAGCAGCAGACCGTTGCGTTCCCGGAGCGGGAGTTCGAGTGATTCGGCGACGCGCAGCACCAGGCCGCGGCCGGGGATCGACCGGCCGCCTTCGAGGAAACTCACGTGCCGCTGGGTGGTTCCGGCGCGGAGCGCCAGTTCCAGCTGGGACAGCCGCCGCCGCTCACGCCAGCCCCGCAGCGCGGGGCCGAATCCGGAAACCATGGTCGTCATCTTGGCCGAGGCGACGGCGCCGCCGCCATTCCCTCGAAGGAATTGAGGCCATTCCCCGCCGCGGAGATGCTTCCGGCAGAAATTCGGTCTGGTCGTCCCCACTTATCGGTCCATCCTCGACGCCGGGCGCACCGCGCCGGAAATGGTCGCCATCGCGGTCGAAGCCGAACGCCTCGGCCTCGATTCGGTCTGGGTCGGCGACACCCTCGCGAAGGCGCCCATCGATCCACTGACGTTGCTCGGCGCGTTCGCCGCCAGAACCGAGCGGGTCACCCTCGGTACCGCCGCGCTGCTCCCGGCCCTGCGGGATCCGCTCCTGTCCGCGAACGCGATCCTTTCCCTCGACCTGATCAGCCAGGGCCGGGTCACGCTGGCGGTCGGCGCGGGTTTCGCGGGCCGCAGCGAACCCGAGTTCGCCTTCACCCGCGTGCCGTGGGAACGCCGCCGCGCGCGGCTCGACGACATCGTCGCGCTGTGGCGGCATGTCTGGGCCGGGAACAGCGGTCCGTTCCACGGCGACGTCCTGCACTACGACACCCTTCCGGAGTACCCGGAGCCGCACCGTCCGGGTGGCCCGCCGGTGTGGCTGGCCGCGTTCACCCCGGGCGCGCTGGAACGCGCGGGGCGGCTTTACGACGGCTGGCTGCCGTATCCGCCCGACGTCGCGGACTACTCCGACGGACTCGCGAAGATCCGCGAAGCCGCCGTACGGCCGGTGACACCCGCGTTGTTCGCGACGGTCCTCATCGAGGACGACCCGATCCGGGCCCGGGAACGGCTGGAGGATTACGCACAGCGGAATTACGGCGTCCCGCTGGACTTCGTCGAGAAGATCCAGGTGCTGATCGCGGGCAGCCCCGCGCAGGTCGCCGACAGATTGCGCGAATACCAGGACGCGGGGGCCGAACACGTGCTGATCCGCATCGCCACGCAGGAACCGGCCGAGTTCGACGAGCAGCTCCCGAAGGTCGTCGACGCCCTGCCCAGGTAATCGCGCGGCGAACTGTCGGTGCCCCCACGTAGGCTGGGACGGTGACAAACGCTCCATTGTCCGGACTCCTTCACGCCATCCTTCCCGATCCGGCCCTTCGCGGGGTCGTCGAGCGGGCCGGCGCCCCGTTGCTCGAGCTGCAGGGCGCGATCGCGACCCGCCAGCTGGTCGCGGCCGCCCTCGCCGCGGACGAGGGCGCCGGCCGCCCCGTGCTCGCGGTGACGGCCACCGGCCGCGAGGCCGACGAATTGACCGCTTCGCTGAAGTCGTTCCTCGGCGAGGAAGCCGTCGCCGACTTCCCGTCCTGGGAGACGCTGCCGCACGAGCGGCTGTCCCCGCGGGCGGACACCGTCGGACGGCGGCTGGAGGTGCTGCACCGGCTCAAGACCGGTGACGACGACCTGCGCGTCGTCGTCGCGACCGTGCGCAGCCTCATCCAGCCCATGGCGCCCGGACTGGGGTCACTCGCGCCGATCGACCTGGTCGTCGGCGAGGAGCAGGGTTTCGAAGGTCTGCTGGACAGGCTGGTCGAGCTGGCCTACACGCGGGTGGACATGGTCGAGAAGCGCGGCGAGTTCGCCGTGCGCGGCGGCATCCTCGACCTGTTCGGGCCGACGGCGCAGCATCCGGTGCGGGTCGAGTTCTGGGGCGACGAGGTCAGCGAGATCCGCGCGTTCGCGGTCTCCGACCAGCGGTCGCTGCCGGGGGAGATCCAGCACGTCAGCGCCCCGCCGTGCCGTGAGCTGCTGCTCACCGAGCCGGTGCGCGCGAAGGCGGCCGAGCTGGCGACGACGTACGAGGCGGACGCGCAGCTCACCGAGATGCTCACGAAGCTGTCCGGCGGGATCCCCGTCGAGGGGATGGAAGCGCTCATCCCCGTGCTGTGCGAGGGCGAGCTGGACCTGCTGACCGACGCGATGCCCGAGGGCACGCACGTCCTGCTGGCCGATCCGGAGAAGATCCGCGCCCGCGCGGCCGACCTGGTCCGCACCGGACAGGAGTTCCTCGAAGCGTCCTGGACCACGGCGGCCGCGGGCGGTCAGGCGCCGATCGATCTCGGCGCCTCCGCGTACCGGGACCTCGCGGAGATCGCGAAGCACGCTCAGGAGACGAAGCGTCCCTGGTGGACGCTGACGCAGCTGGCCAGCGACGATCCCGACGTCTACCGCGTCTCGGTCGAGGCCGCGCCGAACTACCGCGGCGAGGTCGAGCGCGCGACGACCGATCTGCGCGCGCATACGGCCGCGGGCGGGACGGCCGTGCTCGTCGTCGCCGGGCACGGCACCGCGGCACGCGCGGTCGAGCAGCTGTCGGCGGGTGAGGTGCCCGCGTCGCTCGCCGAAGGCATCACCGGTCCGCTGACGGCGGGCGTCGTCACGGTGACGTGCGGCGGTCTTTCGGACGGCTTCGTGTCGCCGGAGCGCGCGCTGGTCGTCCTGTCCGAGTCGGATCTGACCGGCCGGGGTTCCGGCGCCGGGACGTCCACAAAGGACTTCAGTACCAAGATGCCGTCGCGGCGCCGCAACGCCGTCGACCCGCTGGCGCTCAAGACGGGCGACTACGTCGTGCACGACCAGCACGGCATCGGGCGGTTCGTCGAGATGGTGCAGCGCACCGTCGCCGGCGCGACCCGTGAGTACCTGTTGCTGGAGTACGCCTCCTCCAAACGCGGGCATCCCGGCGACCGGCTGTTCGTGCCGACAGACCAGCTCGACGAGGTCTCCCGCTACGTCGGCGGCGAGCTGCCGACGCTGAACAAACTCGGCGGGTCCGACTGGAAGAACACCAAGGCCAAGGCCAAGAAGGCGGTCAAGGAGATCGCCGCCGAACTGGTGCAGCTCTACGCAGCGAGGCAGGCGGCGCCCGGGCACGCTTTCGGGCAGGACACCCCGTGGCAGAGCGAACTCGAGGACGCCTTCCCGTTCACCGAGACCAACGATCAGCTCGCCGCGATCGACGAGGTCAAGGCGGATATGGAACGCGGGGTCCCGATGGACCGCGTCATCTGCGGTGACGTCGGCTACGGCAAGACCGAGATCGCGGTGCGCGCGGCGTTCAAGGCGGTGCAGGACGGTAAGCAGGTCGCGGTGCTGGTGCCCACGACACTGCTCGCGCAGCAGCACCTCAACACCTTCACCGAACGGATGAGCTCGTTCCCGGTGAAGATCAGGGGTCTCTCGCGGTTCACTAACAAGACCGAGTCCGACGCGATTCTCGAACAGCTGTCCTCGGGCGACGTCGACATCGTGATCGGCACGCACCGCCTGCTGCAGACCGGGATCCGGTACAAGGACCTCGGCCTGGTGATCGTCGACGAGGAGCAGCGGTTCGGCGTCGAGCACAAGGAGCACATCAAGGCGCTGCGGACCCACGTCGACGTCCTGACGATGTCGGCGACCCCGATCCCGCGGACGCTGGAGATGTCGCTCGCCGGGATCCGCGAGATGTCCACGATCCTGACCCCGCCCGAGGACAGGCATCCGATCCTGACCTACGTCGGCGCGTACGACGACAAGCAGGTCGGTGCGGCGATCCGGCGCGAACTGCTGCGCGACGGCCAGGTCTTTTACGTGCACAACAGGGTTTCCTCGATCGAGAAGGCCGCGAAGCGTATTCGCGAGCTGGTGCCGGAGGCGCGGGTCGTCACCGCGCACGGGCAGATGAACGAGGACAAGCTCGAGAAGATCATCCAGGGTTTCTGGGAGAACGAGTACGACGTGCTCGTCTGCACCACGATCGTCGAGACCGGGCTGGACATCTCGAACGCCAACACGCTGCTGGTGGAGCGTGGTGACCTGCTCGGCCTGGCGCAGCTGCACCAGCTGCGCGGCCGGGTCGGGCGCGGACGCGAGCGCGGGTACGCGTACTTCCTGTACCCGCCGGAGGCCCCGCTCACCGAGACGGCGCACGACCGGCTGGCGACCATCGCGCAGAACACCGAACTCGGCGCGGGGATGGCCGTCGCGATGAAGGACCTGGAGATCCGCGGCGCGGGCAACATCCTCGGCGCCGAGCAGTCCGGGCATATCGCGGGCGTCGGTTTCGACCTGTACGTGCGGCTCGTCGGCGAAGCGGTCGACGCGTTCCGGCGGCACGCGGGCGCGGACACGCCGGAGGAGGAAGAGCTCGCCGACGTGCGGGTCGACCTCCCGGTGGACGCGCACATCCCGCACGACTACGTCCCGGGGGAGCGGCTGCGGCTGGAGGCGTACCGCAAGATCGCGGCCGCGCCCGACCAGGCCGGGCTCGACGCGGTGCGCGAAGAACTCGTCGACCGCTACGGCCAGCCGCCCGCCGCGGTGCGGCGGCTCCTCGCGGTCGCCACGTTCCGGCACACCTGCCGCGCGGCGGGCGTCACCGAGGTCGCGGTCCAGGGCACTTCGATCCGGTTCGCGCCGCTGCCGCTGGCGGATTCGCAGCTGGTGCGGCTGAAGCGCTTGTATCCCAAGGCTCTCTACAAGGCCGTGACGAACACGGTTTCGGTGCCGAAGCCGACCGAGGGCGCGGCCGGTGGCCGCATCGGCGCGCCCCCGTTGCGGGACGAGGAACTGCTGGACTGGTGCGCGAAACTGCTGACGAATCTGATGAAGGCGCCGGCGCCCGTCGCGTGACCGACCGAAATCCCGAGCTACAACCTGGTTCTCTCACCGAGGCCGGTATGAGAGGGTATGCGCTGTGATGCGGATCATGGGGCGCCGTCGCGCGCTGGTCGGGGTTCTTGCCGGTTCTCTCCTTCTCGCCGGATGCAATGCCGGACCGGGGCAGGTCGGTGCGGCGGTGCTCATCGACGGCAAGTCCGTTTCGGTGGATCGCGTGCAGCAGATGATCGACAAGGCCGTCCGTGAGCACCCGTACGGGCAGCAGCTCGCCAAGGAGCACAAGCTCGATCTGGTCGGCCGCGAGATCGTGCGCCAGGAGATCCTCCACGAGCTCACCGAACGCGCCGCCCAGCGCGAGGGCATCCGGGTCGACGAGTCCCTCGTCGTGTCCGCGTTGCAGAACGATCCGCTGGCGAAGCCGATGGAGGCCAAGCAGCAGGACGACCCCGCGATCAGTGTCCAGCAGCTCGTCGCGCGCGTGCGGGATCACCGCGACGCCCTGATCGACGCCGCGCTGCAGACGCAGCTCGCGATGAAGTACCTGGACAAGCTCAGCGTCACGTTCGATTTCAGCTCGGTCTCCTCGACCGACGCCACCGGCGCCGACGCGGACAAGCTGCGCGAGCAGGCGATCGAGAAGGCGCAGCGGTTCGCCGCGTCGCCGAACGCGGCCGCCGAGCTGATCGAGCAGGACCAGAAGACGACCGACACGCAGGCGGGCGTCGGCCAGAAGCTGCCGGCGATGCAGTCGCCCGCGACCGCGGCCACCGTCCTGTTCGGTATCCAGCCCAACACGGTCGCCGCGTTCCAGCCGACCCCGCAGCAGCCGCTGTGGGTCGTCGTCGTGATGCGCGAGCGGACCGCCGACAAGCCGGTCGCGTCGGATCAGGCGGCCCAGCCCAGTGCCCAGCAGCTGGCAGGCGTCGGTGTCCGGCTCCTCCAGCCGTACCTCGAGCAGGCCGACCTCAAGGTGAACCCGCGCTACGGCGTGTGGGATGTTGTGGGCATGGACCTCGCGCCCAACGAAGCTTCGAAGAAGGGCATCGTGCTGCCTGTGCACGGTGCCACCCCGCAACAACGGTGAGCACTGCCGTCGTCGTGGTCGCCCACGGGGCGACCCTGCCCGCCGCGGCACTCCCGATCCTGCGAAGCAGCGACGCCGTCTATGCGGCATCGGATGTCGATCCCGCCGTTTTCGGTGTTCCCGCGCTCGGTGACGCACAGGTGCGCGACCTCGTGCTCATCGCCGGTTCGCGAAGGGAACCGAAGGCCGCGGCGCTGATCAGGGCGGGCGCGCGGGTGTTCGAAGCGCCCGTGCCGCCGCTGGTCGAGGCCGCCGAGGTGATGGACCGCCTCCGCTCGCCGGGCGGATGCCCGTGGGACGCCGTCCAGACGCACGAGTCGCTGCGCCAGTACCTGGTCGAGGAGACCTACGAGCTGCTCGACGCGATCGAGGAGGGCGACCGCGCGGCCCTGCGCGAGGAACTCGGCGACGTCCTGCTCCAGGTGCTGTTCCACGCACGGATCGCCGCCGAGGACGCGGGTGATCCGTTCGGGATCGACGAGGTCGCCGCCGACCTGGTCGCGAAACTCGTCGGACGGCATCCCCACGTCTTCACCGACGCCCCGCGGGTCGAGACCGTCGACCACCAGAACCTCAAATGGGAAGAACTGAAACAGGCCGAGAAGAGCCGCCAGTCCATTGTGGACGGCGTCGCGCTCGGGCAGCCCGCCGTGGCGCTGGCCGGGAAGCTCGGGCAGCGCAGCGGCCGTGCCGGGATCCCGCTCGACCTGTTCCCCGGTGGTTCCGAAGCGGCGGCCCAGTTGTTCCGGGTGGCCGCGACCGCTCGTCGCGCGGGGATCGATCCCGAAGGCGAACTCCGCGCCGTCGCGAAGCAGTTCGCCCACGACATCCGCGATGCCGAGCAGGCCGCTCGCGACGCCGGTCTCGAACCGACCACGCTCGAAGCCGACGGCTGGCGCAAGTTCTGGCCTTAGGGCGTTTTCACAAGTTCTAGAGCGTCAGCACGAGTTTGCCCTGAACGCGTCCGGATTCGCTCAGTTCGTGCGCCTTCGCCGCTTGTTCGAGCGGGAGGACGTCGGCGATCGAAACCCGCAGTGAGCCGGCGTCGGCCAAAGTGGCGATTTCGGCCAGATCCGCTCCGGACGGGGAAACGTGGAATTCGTCGAAACGGAGACCGAGTTCCTCGGCCTTCCGCCGGACCTCCGTCCGGTCCGGACCGTGCCCGACGATGTCGATCAGCGAACCGCCCGGTTCGAGGACGTCCAGGGAACGAGGACCGTAATCCCCGGAGATCGGGTCCAGGACGACGTCGACGACCTGCGATTTCGCGAAATCGCCGGTCGTGTAGTCGATGAGTTCGTCCGCGCCGAGGTCCCGGAGGAACGCGTGCTTCGCCTCCCTCGCTGTCCCGATGACGTACGCACCGCGTGCCTTCGCGATCTGGACGGCGAGGTGTCCGACCCCGCCCGCCGCGGCGTGGACGAGCACGCGGTGCCCCGGTCCGACCGGGAAGACGCGGGTGAACGGCTGCCAAGCGGTCAGCGCCGCGATCGGGAGCGCGGCCGCCTCGACGTGATCGAGACTTTTCGGTTTCGCCGCGATCGCGTCCTCGCCGACGACGACGTACTCGGCGTACGTGCCGTTCGGCGGGAAAGTGACGCCGTAGACCTCGTCCCCCGGCCGGAACCGCGTTCCGGCCGAGGCCACCACACCCGAGAAATCGAGTCCCACGGTCAGCGGCAGTTCGCCGATGACCAGCCCGTTCCTGATCTTCCAATCCGCCGGATTCACCCCGGCGGCGTGGACGCGCACCAGGACCTGGCCGTCGCCTGGAACGGGTTTCCCGGTTTCGACGAGGTGAAGGACCTCGGGACCGCCGAAGGAGACCTGCTGGATCTTTCGCATGGAAACGAGCATGTCGGCCATCGGTACCCGTTGTGAAGTAGGCACCCGAATGGTATCTAGGTACCTCATGGGTACCTTCGCCGAGCGGCGCATGTTCGAAGAATGGGTGGCCGTGCATGGACGCAACTGCCCTTCGCGCACGGTCATCGAAGTCCTCGCGAACAAATGGGCGCTGTACGTCCTGGGCGCGATCCGGCGTTATGAACGGCCGATGCGGTTCAGTGAACTTCGCCGTTTGCTCGACGGGATCACGCAGAAGATGCTGACCCAGACCCTGCGCTCCCTGGAACGCGACGGGCTGATCCGGCGCGAGGTCTATCCGACCGTTCCGCCGAGGGTCGAGTACGGCCTCACCCCGCTCGGCGTCGACGTCGGGAAGCTGACGAACGCCGTCGCCGAATGGGCGGTCGAAAACGTCGACCAGATCTTCGCCGCGCGTGCCGCCTTCGACGAAAAGGCGGCGGAGGCCACCCGGCCGCTGTGATCCAGAACACAATCGAGTGAGAACCGATTTCGCGACTTCGGCGTCTTGCCGGGTGTGAAGGGAACGGAACCGGACGAAGAGCAGCTCGTCCGCCGCACCGCCAAAGGCGACCGCGCGGCGTTCGAGGAGCTCTACCGCCGCACGTCGCCGTGGCTGGCCGTGCGCCTGCGCCGTCGCTGCGCCGACGAGCAGATCGTCGCCGAGGTGATGCAGGAGACCTACCTCGCGGTCTGGCGCGCGGCCGGCGCGTTCGCCGGTTCGGCCGTCGGCGGGAGCGCCGTCGGCTGGCTGTGGACGATCGCCGCGAGGCGACTGGTCGACGCCTTCCGTCGCCGGGCGAAGTACGCGCAACCGCCGCCGGTCGCGGAAACGGCCGTTTCACCCGCGGCCGAGGACGAGGCGCTGGCCGGTGCGGTCGGCGACCACGTCGGTGACGCGCTGCGACGGCTCGCTCCCGAACTCCGTCAGGTCCTGCAGGCCATGGTGCTCGACGGGCTGACCGTCCGCGAGACCGCGGTCCTGCTCGGCGTGCCCGAAGGAACCGTCAAAACCCGTGCCAGGCGGGCTCGGATCGCGATGCGGGAGGCGCTGTCGTGAACAAGGAACACGTGTCCGAACAGCTCCTCGCCGGGTACGTCGCCGGGGACGACGGCTTGGCCGGTGACGAGGTCTGGGCGGTCGAAGCCCATCTCGAATCGTGCGCGGAATGCCGGGGGAGGCTGGCCGCGGTCAGCCTGCCGTCGGTGTCGGCGCTGGTGGACGACGTCTGGGCCGGGCTGGGGCCGAAACTCGCCGAAACGGGGCCGAGCCCGATGCGGAGCCGGTGGTCCGGACGGCTGCACACCTGGGTGACGCCGGTGATGCTGCCGTGGCTGGTGATGATCCTCCTGATCCCGGCGATCGGCCTCCTGCTGGACGGGGTCGGGTTCACGGGGAGCAAGGGCTACTCGTTCGTCCAGTTGTTCTCGCCGGTACTGCCGGTGCTCGGGGTGGCGGTGTCGTGGGCGAAGGGGCTCGACCCCGCGTACGAACTCGTCACTTCGACGCCGAGAGCCGGGCTCTACCTGCTGCTCCGCCGGACGACGGCGGTCCTCGCCGTCGTCTTGCCGATCCAAGGCCTCTCGAGCTGGCTCGGCGGCGGCGGATTCGGGCTCGGTCTCCTGCCGAGCCTGGCCTTCACCACCGGGACGCTCGCGCTCGGCGGGGTGATCGGGGTGGTGCGGGCGGCCTATGTCCTCGCCGGGGTCTGGGTGGCGGTGATCCTGGCGCCCGCGGTGGCTTCGCAAGGGAGTGCCACCGCGCTCGAACCCCGCCTGCTCCCGGTGTGGGGCGCGATCTTCGCGGTGACCGCGGTCGTGGTGGTGCTCCGCCGGAGCGTCTTCGGCCTGCTCACCGGATCCGAACGTTGAACGAAGGGGAGAACATGATGCGTGCTGTCGGGGCCGCGGAGGTCGCGCCGACGACCTACGCGTGGCAGATCAAGGCGGAGGGGCTGAAGGTCCGGGTCGGCAAACGCAAGTTCGCCGTGAACGGGCTCGACCTGGAACTGGGCACGGGGGTGCACGGTCTGCTCGGCCCGAACGGCGCCGGGAAGACCACGCTGATCCGGGCACTGGCGACGGTGCTCCGGCCGGCGGAGGGAGGGCTGGCGCTGCTCGGTGAATCCGTCGGGGGATTCACCGATCAGCGCCGCCTACGCCGCCGTATCGGCTATCTGCCGCAGAATTTCGGTTTTTACAAGCGATTCACCGTCCGCGAGTTCGTCGAGTACATCGCCTGGCTGAAGGAAATGTCCAAAGAGGACATCCCGGCGGCGGTGCAGCGGTCGATCGAGCGGGTCGGCCTCGCCGATCGCGCCGACGACAAGATGAAGACGCTGTCCGGCGGCATGGTGCGGAGGGTCGGGATCGCGCAGGCGATCGTCAACGATCCGGACATCCTCCTGCTGGACGAGCCGACCGCCGGACTCGATCCGGCGCAGCGCGTGCGGTTTCGGGACCTCATGCAGGAACTGGGCCGGGACGCCTGCGTCGTCGTCTCGACGCATCTCGTCGAGGACGTGGCGACGGCCTGCACCGACGTCGTCCTGTTCGAAAACGGGAAGCTCGTCTTCCAGGGCACGCCGGACGAACTGGCCGCGGCCGGGAGCGAGGAGTACGTCGGCGACAGCCCGATCGAGCGCGGGTATTCGGCGCTGCTGGGGCACGAGCCGGGGAAGGGGAACTGGTGAACACACGCGTCCTGCGGACCGAAACCCGCCGTTCCATCGCCCCTTGGGCCACGCTCGCGATCCTCGTCGTCGCGTTCGGCTTCCTCTATTCGTTCAGCGGTCCGTGGACGAAGGCGCCGCTCGCCTGGGACGAGCACTGGACGCACGCCGCGGAGTGGAGCCGGTTCCTGCTGGTGTTCCTGTGGCCGATCGCGATCGGCGCCGGCGTCATCCAAGGTATGCGCGACAAGCGGTCCGGCACGGTCGAACTCATGACCACTATGCCGCGTCCCGGCTGGCAACGGGCCGCGAAACTCGCCGGTGCGCTGGGCGGCCTGCTGACGTCGGGCTACCTGCTGATCTTCGCGGTCGGCGCCGCCCAGGCCGCCTTCAATGGCGGGTTCTTCACCTTCGGCTGGCTCCCGATCGTCGTGGTCGGTGTGCTCGCGATGCTCGCGGGCGCCTGGCTCGGGCTCGGGATCGGCCGGTTACTGCCGCATCCGCTGACCGCGCCCGCGGTCGCCGTCGCCGCTTTCGTGGCCGTGCTCCTGTTCCAGTTCGCCGGGGCCGAGGGCAGCGCGCTGGCCGGGATCGTGCCGTTCCGGGTTTCCTTGCTCTCTCCCGCGATGGACGTCGTCCGGGATCCGTTCAGCACCACCGCGGGCCGGCTGGATCTCGGGCAGGGGGTCTGGCTCGCCGGACTGGCCGCGACCGGGTTCCTCCTGCTGGCTGCCCGCTCCAAGCGGGCGAAGGGGCTCGCCGTCGTCCCCGCACTGGCGGCGGCCGTGATCGCCCTGCCCGTTCTTCCCGGCACCACGGCCGAAGCCGAAGTCGCCGACCCGGCCGCGACGGAGATGGTCTGCGACGGCCCGGTCTGCGTCCCCCGCATGCTCGAAGCCGAGCTGCCTCGCCTCGCCGGGCCGGGCAAGGAAGCGTTGCGGCTGTTGGGAACTCTGCCGGACGCGCCGGTCAAGGTCGAGGTACTGGACCGGCGGCTGGGCTACGACGAGGTGCCGCCGCGTGCCGCCGACACCGTCTACGTGGACCTGGTGGATTGGTCCATCCGTTCGGTCCTGAATTCGAACGACATGACACGGACACTGGTCGCCGGTGCCGGGACGCCGACCTGTTACAGCCTCCACGGCGTCAATCGGTCCTTTTTGGACGAGCTCACCGCGCGGTCGATTTCGTCGAGCTGGTTCCTCGGTGAGTGGAAGGTGTCCGGGGCTTCCTGGCTGAGCGAAGACACGAAGAACGAGGTCGCACGGAAGTGGGAGACCTTCCGTGCTCTTCCTCCCGATGTGCAGCGAGAGCGGATCATCGCGCTGCGACAGGCGGCGCTGACCTGCCAGGGCAACCAGCTCGACGTCCTCGTCGGAGGCACCCGATGAGATGGGCGGTGCTGTACGCCCGCTCCCGTGCCATGCCCGCGTCCTTCGCGGGGCTGGTGGTGAGCATGGCCGTGGTCTGGTTCCTCGCGCGGGACCGCTGGTCGGAGATCCCGGTCTCCCTGGCGCTCCTGGTGGCGATCGCGGTGACCGCCATCGGCCTCAGCGGGCAGGACACCGATCTCGACCGGACCGCCGCGATCCGCTGGGTGCCTCGCCGGGCCCTGCATCTCCTGCTGATCGGCGGTCTCGGCCTCGGTGCCGCGCTGCTGCCGCGGCTGTGGGAGGCGGAGCGGGTCCCGGTGGAGGTCATCGTGCGGAACGCGGGCGGGCTGCTCGGTCTCGTCGGGATCGCCGCGGTGCTGTTCGGCGGGGCCTTCGGGTGGACGCTGCCGCTTCTGGTGTTCATCGTGTCGTTCGTGGTCTGGGTCACCACGTCGAGCGAGGAGACCGTGCACTCGGTGGTGACCTGGCTCTTCCAGCCCGCCGGGGTGGCCGCCGCTACGTGGACCGCGGTGGTGCTCGCCGTGGTGGGACTGGGGAGCTACGCGGTCTTCGGTAACCGTCGCTGAACGCCGTGGTCGTCAATCAACGACCACGGTGGCTGGATAGGAACTCCTCATCGTGCCGAAGTAGGCCTCGGGCGCTCCTTCGAGGTGCTCAGGCAATTCGTCCATGAAGGCGCGCAGCAGCGGGGTCGCGTTGTGCCGGTCGAGGTCCTCCTGCGAACGCCAAACCTCGTAGAGGAAGAACCGGCCGTCTTCCTGTTCGTGGAGGTGGTACTGAAGGCTGCCCTCGTGTCTCCGGGACGGCTCGACGAGGTCCAACAGGAGCTTCCTCAGCTCGTCGGCATGTCCGGGCTTCGGGGTCAGGAAACCGTAGAGCGAAACTGGTGCGGTCGAAGTCGTCGTCATGCGATCAACGGTAGAATGTGACATCAATGTCAGGTTCAAGTCGCTGCCCCATGAGGTGGGTCACATGAAGATCGGCGAGCTGTCCCGCGAAACAGGCGTGGCTGTACGCCTTCTTCGCTACTACGAGGCCCAGGGGCTGCTGACCTCGAGCCGCAGCGAAGGCGGCCATCGTCATTACGACTCCGAAGCCCCGGCCACCGTCGCCCGCATCCGCACCCTGCTCGCCGCCGGGCTCCCGACCAAGGTCATCCACGAACTCATGCCCTGTTTCGCCGGTGACGGCACCGGACTCCAGGCCTGCGTTCTCGACCACCTCAAAACCCAGTACGCCGAGCTGGACGCCCGCATCGCCGACCTCACCCAAGCCCGCTCCGCTCTAGGCGACCTCCTGGAAGCCTCCGCTCACGCCTGAACCGTGCGTCTCCGTCAGACGTTCCGGTTGTGCGGAACGAGATCGAGCGGGTCGTGGTCCGGATCGTCGACGCCGAGACTGATGATCCGCGACGGGTGGATCCGGATCACCGCGCCGTCGAAATGACCGTCGGCGGTACCGGCGCCGGTCAACGCCTCGGCGCGGCCCCGGATCTCGAGACAGCGGATCCTCGGCGGGTCCTGGGAAGGCATGTCGTCCACCACGAACGCGGCCTGGCCGTTGGCGGCCACGTTCCGGAACTTCTTGCTCTTCGCCAGTTCGTAGCCGGTGATGTCGATCGTCCGGGTTTCCGGGTTGTAGGCATAGCCGACCGGGCTGACCTGCAGAGTCCCGTTCGGCTGTGCCGTCGCGAGCCGTCCGAGTGGCTGGGTGGCGAGGAAGTCGAGTTCCGCTTCACTGAACATGGAACCCAGTCTGCGACCTCTACCGAACTAGAGGTCAAGCGAACAGGCCCTCGCCCCAGAAACCTCCTTCGCGCACGCCCGGCGGCACGGCGAAATGGGCGGAACCGGTGTGCTGCAGGTACTCCATCATCGCGTCCTTCGAGGACAGGGCCTGCTGCATCGGCACGAACTGCTTGCGCGTGTCCCGGTTGAAGGCGAGGAAGAACAACCCCGCTTCGAGATGCCCGACACCGTCGGAACCGTCGACGAAGTTGTAGCCGCGGCGCAGGATCCGCACCCCGTTCAGGTTCTCGTGCGAGGCCAGCCGGACGTGCGAGTCCTCCGGGATCAGCTTTTCGCCGCCGGCGCCGCCGACCTGGAAATCGGGGGTGTCGAATTCGGCGGCCTGGCCCAGCGGCGCGCCCGCGCCCTTCGACCGGCCGACGATCCCTTCCTGGCCCTTCAACGATTCCCGGTCCCAGGTCTCGATGTGCATCCGGATCCGCCTGGCCACCAGGTACGACCCGCCCGCCATCCACGGCTGCCCGTCTTCGGCCGTCGCCCACACCTGGTCGCGCAGGACGTCGGTCTCCTCGGCCTTGATGTTGCGCGTCCCGTCCTTGAACCCGAACAGGTTCCGCGGCGTGGACTGCGCCCGCGACGTCGAAGAACTGCGGCCGAACCCGAGCTGCGACCAGCGCACCGCGGTGACGCCGAAGCCCAGCCGCACCAGGTTCCGGATCGCGTGCACCGCGACCTGCGGATCGTCCGCGCACGCCTGGATGCAGATGTCGCCGCCGCTGCGGGCGGGATCGAGTTTGTCCTGCGGGAAAAGAGGCAGGTCGATCAGCGCGGCGGGCCGTTTCGGGGCCAGCCCGAACCGGTCGTCGAACAGCGAGGGGCCGAAGCCGATCGTCAGCGTCAGCGACGACGCCGCCAGATCGAGCGCTTCACCGGTGTCGCTCGGCGGCGCGGCGGGGGCGCCACCGACGGCGCCCCCGGTTCCGACCTCTTGGCCCGCGGTCATCCGCCGGGCCGCGTCGGTCCACGTCCGCAGCAGCTTGACCAGCTTTTCGCGGTCCTTCGTCGTCACATCCAGCGCGACGAAATGCAGGTTCTCCTGCACCGGCGTGACGATCCCGGCCTGATGCTCGCCGTGGAACTCGACGACGCTCTGCGCGGCCTGCGCCGGACTGTCGCCGCCGGCGAGACTCTTGGCGCCGATCCCGGCCGCCGCGCCGGTACCGACGAGAGCGGCACCCGCTCCCGCCATGCCGAACAGTTTCCGGCGGGAGACCCGGGTGTGCTCCGTGTCCGTCATTGCGCGGCCACCTCCGCGACCTTGCTCAGCGGTTCGCTCAGCGCGTCGACGGCCGCGGCGAACTCCTTGATCTGATCCTGGCTCAGCGCGGTGTACAGCTTGAAGCCGTCACCTTCGCGCTGCTTGTCCAGCAGCGCCTGCACGTTGCCGAACTCCTTGTCCAAAGTGGACACCAGGGCCGGGTCCTTGGCCTGCAGCAGCGGGCGCAGGGAGTTGATCGCGGCCTTCGAGCCGTCGAGGTTGCCCTGGAAGTCCGAGAGGTCGGTGTGCGAGAACGCCTCTTCCTCGCCGGTGATCTTGCCGGTGGCGATCTCGTCGAGCAGTTCCTTGGCGCCGTTGGCCAGGTCGAGCGCGTTCAGTTCGATCGACGCCGACTTGGTGACCAGTTCCTTGACGTCGGCGAGCAACTGGTCCGCGATCTGGTTGGCGTCCGGCTGGAGCCCGGTCACCCAAAGGTCCTTCTCCAGCCGGTGGAAGCCGGTGAACTTCTGGCCCGGTTCGAGGTCGGCCTCGCGTGCGTCGATCTTCGGGTCCAGGTCGCCGAACTTCTCGGCGACCGGCTCGACCCGTTCGAAGTAGACGCGAGTGCGGGCGTACGCGGCCTTCGCCTCGTCGACCTTGCCCGCCTTCACGAGGGTGACGAACTTGCCCGTCTCCTCGTCGAGCGCCTTGGTGTTGTTCGCGACGTACTCCGCGTAGCTCTTGACCGCCTGCGCCTTCTGCGAGTTCGGGTCCGCCTGCTTCGCCGCTCCGCCGGTGACGGTGAAATCGCCCCGGATGCCGTTGCCGGTCATCCCCGGCTTGCACGCGGTCTGGTACTTGCCCGCCTCGGCGACCTCGACGATGAGACGCCGGTTCAGCCCGGGCGCGATGTTCTCGACCTCGCCCATGATCCGGTCGCCCTCGGCGTACAGGTAGAACTCGGTGACCTTGCTGCCCTTGTTGGTGATCTCGAAGGTCACGTTGCCCGCGTTCGCGGTGTTCACCGAGACGGCGCAGGCGCTGTCGGAGGCTTCGACCTTGATCGGGCCGCCCGTGGTGGCCGCGGGCGTGCCCTCGCCGCCACCGCAGGCGGTGAGCACCAAGGCGCCGACACCGGCGAGCGCGGCGAGCGGGATCCGATGAGGCAAGGACACGGGGTCACTCCTTAACTGCGGCCGCGGCGGGAGTCGCCACGGTCTTCTTCTTGGGCTTGAGGAACAGCGGCAGGACGATGGCCACGTACGCGAGCCACGCGACGGCCTGCAGCACCGTCGTCTGCTGCGAATAGTTGAAGATCCCCTTGAACAGCGCGCCGTACCAGCTCGTCTCCGGCATGACGGCCGACGCGTCGAACGCGAGCGTGGTCAAACCGGGGAGGAACGCGGCCTCCTGCAGGTCGTGCAGGCCGTAGCCGAGGACGCCCGCCGCGACGAACACCAGCAGGACACCGGTGACGGTGAAGAACTTGCCGAGGTCGAAGCGGACGGCGCCGCGGTAGATCAGGTACGCCAGCACGATCGCGGCCAGGATGCCCGCGGTGAAGCCGATCAGCGGTTCGGTCGTCCCGCCCTGGGCGGTCTGCACCGTGGAGTAGAAGAACACCGCCGTTTCCAGGCCTTCACGCCCGACGGCGAAGAACGACAGGACGAGGACCGCGAGCGGGCCGACGTCGAGCGCTTCGTCCAGCTTTCCGCGCAGTTCGGCGGCGATCGTCCTCGACGCCTTGCGCATCCAGAAGATCATCGCCGTCACGAACCCGACCGCGACGATCGACAGCGTGCCGCCGAGCAGTTCCTGCTGTTCGAAGGACAGCTGCGCGGTGGAGTAGGTGAGGATCGCGCCGACCCCGACCGACAGCACGACCGCCACGCCGACGCCGAGCCACACCCAGCGCAGCGCGTGCCGCCGGTCGGTCTTGACCAGGAACGCGACGAGGATGCTGACGACGAGGGCGGCTTCCAGACCTTCACGCAGGCCGATGAGCGCACTCGCGAACCACACGTCGTTCTCCCTGGTCGTCGTCCTGACTGAACCTCCTGGTTTTAGGTAAGGCTTCCCTGAAAGTCCAGCGGGAGTGACGTGGTCTGAAAGCGGACGAAACGCTTGATGAGGCCTTGATCGGACGCGGTCGTCGGACGCATCCCCAGGTCAGCGCGACCTAGGGCGATCGCATAACGAATCGGCCGCCGAGGACCGGTCGGCGATCCGTTTAACCGTCAGTTGGCTTCGTAGACCGAATGGGTCATCGCCCAGGAGTGGCGCGAAGTAACCTGACCGGGTGGCCGAAACCACCCAGTCGAGCTTCGACACCGAGGAGCGCCTCGCGCGTCCTCTGCCGCCGTACGTCCCCAGGCTCGCTTTCGCGGGTGGGCTCGTGCTCACCGGCGTGGTGCTGATCATGACCGTCGGCGTGCACCGGCCGGGCGGGGAGGAACCGCCCCCGCCGGCGGCACCCCAGCCCGTGCTCGCGGTGCCCGACCAGAAACCGCAGCCGGGGGTGGCGACGCCGCGCGCCGGGCTCGCCGCCCCGCCCGACCGGCCCACCGTGTCCGACGCTGCCGAACTCGAGACCTGGGCGAAACGGGTCGCCGCGAAGACCAAGCTCCCGGTCGCCGACCTGTCCGCTTACGGCCGGGCCGAGATGTGGCTCCGGCGGCAGAAGCCGGGCTGTCACCTCTCGTGGGCGACCCTCGCCGGGGTCTCCCACGTCGAGACCGCGCAGGGCAGGCCGGGCCCGATCACGCTCGCCCCCGATGTCTGGGCCAAGCACTCCATGCGCGCCACCGGCGACGGGAAACGGCCGGATCCCGAGAACCTCGACGACGCCGCCCTCGCCACCGCTCGTTACCTGTGCGCCGACGGCGACGACATCGCGACCCCGGTGGGCTGGTGGAAGGCGATGCGGGTGTTCAACCCGGCCGTCCCCTACATCCAGGAAGTCTTCAGCGCGGCCGACGCCTACGCGGACGCCAGCGTCGCGCCCTGATCCTCGAGCACCAGATCGAAGTTGAGCGCCGACGCCATCCGGTAGGCGTCGCCGGCCGCGACGACGAGCTGCGCCATCGGATCGACGACGTTCCCGGCCGCCCAGACGCCGTCCACGTTCGTGCGTCCCTGGGCGTCCACCTTGACGAAGCCGTCTTCGGTGCGCTCGCAGCCGATCTGGGCGAGCAGCCTGTCGTGCGGGACGAACTTCGGGCCGACGAAGACGACATCGCGTTCGACGAGTTCGCCGTCGACGAGCCGGACACCGGTCAGCCGATCGTCCTCGACGGCGAGTTCGGACACCTTGCCGTCGACGATCCGGATACCGAGCCCGGTCAGTTTCGCCCTGTCCTCGGCCGAGATCTGCCGCGTATGCGTGAAGAAGGTCAGATCCTTGCTCCACTGCCACACGATCAGCGCCTGGTGGACCGACTTCTCGGAGGTGGCCAGCACGCCGAAGCGCTGATCACGCACTTCCCAGCCGTGGCAGTACGGGCAGTGCAGCACGTCGGTGCCGAACCGCTCCGCGACGCCCGGGACGTCGGGCAGTTCGTCGGCCAGCCCGGTGGTCACCACGATCCGGCGGCCCCTGACGACCCGGCCGCTCGCCAGCTCCACCGCCTTGTCGTGCCGTAACCGGTGGACGACGTCCTCGACGATTTCCACGCCGTACGCGCGGACTTCGTCGCGGCCTATCGCCAGCAGTTCTTTGGGTGGAATGCCGTCCCTGGTCAGGAAACCGTGCGCGTGCGCGGCGGGCGTGTTGCGCGGGGTACCGGCGTCGATCACGACGACCTCTCGCCGTGCCCGGCCCAGGACCAGTGCCGCGCTGAGACCCGCGACGCCACCACCGATGATCACTACGTCGAATTCGTTCTTCATGATCCCGAGCATCCGCATCCGGCCGGGATCTGGCAAAGTTCATTGCCGATTTGGCAAACTGGGGTCATGCAGGACATCGAACGGCGACTCGCCGAGGTCGGACCGAGGCTCAAGCTGCTCCGCAAGGAACGCGGCACCACCCTCTCCGCTCTTTCGGCGGCGACCGGGATCTCCGCCAGCACGCTCTCCCGGCTCGAATCGGGAGCGCGGAAGGCCACCCTGGAGCTGCTGCTGACGTTGTCGGAAGCGCATCAGGTCCCGCTCGACGAACTGGTCGGCGAACCCGAGCCGTCCGATCCGCGGGTCCGGATGAAACCGCAGAAGTTCGGCAGGTTCACCGCCTGGTCGCTGAGCGCGCAGCCGGGGCAGCCGCAGGCGTTCAAACTGCTGATCCCGGTCGAGGACATCGAACCGGTGCAACGGACGCACGAGGGCTACGAATGGATGTACGTCCTCAGTGGACGGTTGCGGGCGGTGCTCGGCGACCGCGACTTCACGATGGGACCCGGCGAGGCCGCCGAGTTCGACACGCGGGTGCCGCACTGGTTCGGGAGCGCCGGGCCGGGGCCGGTGGAGCTGCTGGTGCTGTTCGGCAAGCAGGGGGAGCGGGCCCACCTGCGGGCCAAGTCGAAATGAGAGCAAAGGTCCCTCGCTCTCTGGCGACGGCGACCGGATCAGTCCCGCAGCGCGATCCGCGCGCTGACCTCGCTGATCGCTTCCAGATACTCCGGGATCGGGTGCATCGCCGACGCGATCCGCATCTGCGCGAGCGCCTCGGTCAACCGGCCGAGGCGCTGGAGGGTCCGCCCGAGCACGAACCGGGCGTAATGATCGGTGGGATCCAGTTCCAGCACCCGGGTGAAGGCGCGCTCGGCCCGCCGCAACTGTGCGGAGTGGAAGTACGCGCGCCCCGCCAGCAGCTGCACGCTCGGTTTGTCGGTTTCCTCCTCCAGCAGCGGCTCGAGGGCCTTGAGGGCGTCGAGCGGCCTGCGGCTTTCGACCAGTGCCTCCGCCTGCCGGAAGGCACGGAACCGGGATTCGCCGGACGAGTCCGGACCGGGTTCTGGGTCGGGTTCGGCATCCATCATGGTCCGCTCCACGATACGCCTGGGCAGGGTCGTTCACGAGGAGCTGAAACGGTCATGGTGGACTGTCTCGCCATGAGCAGTGCCGAAGCGGATAGGCCCGAAAGCGAGCCCGGCTACCTCGGACTCGCGCCGTACCTCTACTACGCCGACGCGACCGAAGCCGTCGCGTGGCTGGTCAGAGTGTTCGGGTTCACCGAGGAAGTGCGCTTCGCCGACGCGTCGGGCGAGGTGTTCCAGGCCACGTTGTGCGCGGGTCCGGCCAAGATCCAGCTGGCCGGGGTCGGTCCCGAGTACTGGGAAGCCAAGGGCGTCGACGGCCCGGTGGGCCAGCTGAACATCGTCTACGTCCCCGACGTCGACGCGCAGTACGAGCGGGTCCGCGCCGCGCTGGGCGACGACGCCGGCCTCGACGCGCCACAGGATCAGCCCTACGGCGCCCGCGTGTTCACCGTCTCCGACATCGGCGGCAACAGCTGGACTTTCTGGCAGCAGTTCTCCGACACCGTCGAGCTGCCGTCGGGCTGGCGCGAAGTCCGTGCGGACGAACCTCCCTCGGAGTGACCCCGCGGAGTGAGCGCTGTGGCGCGTGCCTCCAACGGGTGAACGGCGCCGACGGCTAGGCTGGGGCCCGTCACCGCAGGCACAACCCACATGAGGAGCATGGCGTGGCGCTCATCGAGCAGGTAGGCGCTCGCGAGATTCTGGACTCGCGAGGCAACCCGACGGTCGAAGTGGAGGTGGCTCTCGACGACGGCACGCTGGCGCGGGCCGCGGTCCCCTCGGGTGCCTCCACCGGCGAACACGAAGCCGTCGAGCTGCGTGACGGCGACACCGGCCGCTACAACGGCAAGGGCGTCGAGCGCGCGGTCGCGGCCGTCCTGGACGAAATCGGCCCGGACCTCGTCGGCACCGACGCCGTGGACCAGCGCATCGTCGACCAGAAGCTGGTCGACCTCGACGGCACCCCGGCGAAGTCCCGCCTCGGCGCGAACGCCATCCTCGGCGTCTCCCTCGCCGTCGCGAAGGCGGCCGCGGAGTCGGCCGAGCTGGAGCTGTTCCGCTACCTCGGCGGGCCGAACGCGCATGTGCTGCCGGTGCCGATGCTCAACATCCTCAACGGTGGCGCGCACGCCGACACCGATGTGGACATCCAGGAGTTCATGATCGCGCCGATCGGCGCCGAGTCGTTCCGCGAGGCCCTGCGCTGGGGCACCGAGGTCTACCACTCGCTGAAGTCGGTGCTGAAGGGCCGCGGCCTGGCCACCGGTCTCGGCGACGAAGGCGGCTTCGCGCCCAGCCTGAAGAACAACCGCGAGGCGCTCGACCTGATCCTGCAGGCGATCGAGAAGGCCGGATACGCCCCGGGCCGCGACGTCGCGCTCGCGCTCGACGTCGCCGCGACGGAGTTCTTCTCCGACGGCGCGTACACCTTCGAAGGCGCGAAGAAGAGCGCCGAGCAGATGTCGGCCTACTACGCCGAACTGCTGCGCGACTACCCGCTCGTGTCCATCGAGGACCCGCTGAGCGAGGACGACTGGGACGGCTGGGTCCAGCTGACCGCCGAGGTCGGCGAGAAGGTCCAGATCGTCGGCGACGACCTGTTCGTCACCAACCCGGACCGCCTCGAAGAGGGCATCACCCGCCGCGCCGCGAACGCGCTGCTGGTGAAGGTCAACCAGATCGGCACGCTGTCGGAGACCCTCGACGCGATCTCGCTGGCCACCTCCTACGGCTACAAGTCGATGATGAGCCACCGGTCCGGCGAGACCGAGGACACCTTCATCGCCGACCTGGCGGTCGCCACCGGCGTCGGCCAGATCAAGACCGGCGCCCCGGCGCGCGGCGAGCGCATCGCCAAGTACAACCAGCTGCTGCGGATCGAGGAGACCCTCGCCGACGCGGCGCGTTACGCCGGCGACCTCGCCTTCCCGCGGTTCACCCCGGAGGGGTAATCGGTTATGGCGGACCGGGGGAGGGCGCGGACCCGTCGTAGCGGGCGCGCGGACGGCGGTGGCTCCAGCAGGGGCCGCCGACCGGAGCGCGCCCGGCGGACCACGACGACGGAGGTCCGCGCCCGAACCCGGCTGCGCCGCAGCCTGGCGGCGAAAAGGGCATCGGGCGCCGCGAAGGTGCTCGGCATGTCCACCACCCGCCGGGCCGCGGTGGTGGCGATCGTGGTGTGCGCCCTCGCGTTCACCATCGCCGTCCCGCTGCGCACCTACCTCAGCCAGAAGTCCGAGGTGAGTGAGCAGCAGCAGCTGCAGTCCGAACTGCAGCGGAGCGTCGCCCAGCTGGAGGGCCGCAAGGCCGAGCTGAGCGATCCCGCGCAGATCGAGGCGGAGGCCCGGAAGCGCTTCGGTTTCGTGAAACCCGGTGAGACGCCGTACATCGTGCAGCTGCCCGAGGACAAGGCGCCGGAGCAGGGCCGGCAAGGCGAGCAGCCGGTGCCCGCGGGCTCCTGGTACGAGAAGCTGTGGGATCAGGTCGCGGGCGGCTAAAGCTCCCTGTTTACCCTTATGGGCGTGAACCGCACGGAAAAGTCTTCTTATGAGCCTGTGACCGACGCCGACCGCGAGATCATCGCGGAACAGCTCGGCCGGGTACCCCGTGCGCTGCGCGCCGTCGCCGCGCGTTGCCCGAGCGGCCACCCGTCGGTCGTGCAGACCAGTCCCCGCCTCGACGACGGCACTCCGTTCCCGACGCTCTACTACTTGACCTGCCCGAAGCTGACCTCGATGGTCGGCACCCTCGAGGCGTCCGGGCTGATGAAGGAGATGACCGACAGGCTCGCGGAGGACCCCGAGCTGGCGGCCGCCTACCAGCGGACCCACGAGAGCTACCTCGCCGAACGCGACGCCATCGAATCGCTCGGCCACGAGGTCAGCGCGGGCGGGATGCCCGGACGCGTCAAGTGCCTGCACGTCCACCTGGCGCATACGCTCGCCGTCGGCCCCGGCGTGAACCCCTTCGGGGACGAGACTCTCGCGCTGCTTAAGTCGAACGGGTGGCCGTCGGGCGACTGCCAGGGGTAACACCCGCCCCCGCTGTACAGATAGTTCCTCCAGGTGGGTTAATTCACCCGTTGTCGGTCAACTCCTTCTCCCTATGGGGTGAAACCGGTCACCGCATGCGGCAGGCTATGCACCAGTTGCGGGTTGTCGGGGTGGGCAAGTAACCGGATCGCCGAGTCGCGATCCGCCGGGAGGGTTCTGAGGTATGCGCGTGAGGCACGTGCCAGGCGCGGTGAACGGTCATGTCCGGAGACTCTGTCTCCGGCACCGCACGATCGCCGCGGTGACCGGAGGAGTCCTCGCCATCGTCCCGGCCTGTGCCGCGGTGATCGGCACGGGCACCTGGATCGCGACGGCGAGCACGATCCATTCCGACAACGTCGCCCTCGTCGGCGGCTATGACCCGAAGAACCCGCTCGTCCAGCAGATCGGCGTCGACGGAAGCCTGCCGAACGCGCCGACCCCGCTCCCGCTCCCCGCGGACGAACTCCCCAACGGACCGCTCGGCATCCCGGTCACCGCGCTCGCCGCGTACCGCAACGCCGCCGACATCCTCATCGCCGAACAGCCCGGCTGTCACATCGACTGGGCGCTCATCGCCAGCATCGGCCGGATCGAGTCCAACCACGCTCGCGGCGGCTTCGTCGACGCCAAGGGCAACACCCTCGAACCGATCCTCGGCCCGCAGCTCAACGGCGCCGGTCCGTTCGCGGCCATCCCGGACAGCGACGGCGGAAAGTACGACGGCGACACGGTCTGGGACCGCGCCGTCGGGCCGACGCAGTTCATCCCGTCGACCTGGGCTCGCTACGCCTCCGACGGGAACGGCGACGGCGAATCCAATCCGAACAACATCTTCGACGCGGCGCTGGGCACCGGCCGCTACCTGTGCTCGGGTGGACTGGATCTGTCCAAACCGGACCAGTTGCGCGCGGCGGTGTACCGCTACAACAACTCCGACACCTACGTGAACACGGTGCTGATCTGGGCCGAGGCCTACCGCACTGGGGTGCTGCCGACGCCGGACAGCAAGGTGCCCATCGGCGCGCCGAACGCCGCCGCCGCTCCGCCGCCCGCTTCGGTCCCGCCGCCTCCGGTGCCGCCGACGCCGCCCGGTTCGGTGACGCCGCCGCCGTCGAGCACGTTGCCGCCGTCGACGAATTCGTCTTCGCCGTCCAAGACGACGACGCCCTCGAAGTTGCCGCCCTGCCCGACAGTCACCGTGACGGAGACACAACCGACCTCGAGCCCGAGCCAGGCGACCACGACGCCATCACCGCCGCCGCCGACCTGCAGCTCACCGACGACGACCACAACGACGACGACGGTGACGTCAGGGAGCCCCAGCACCAAACCCACCTGATCGCCTTCATCCATGCCCCCGCCACCACCCTCAACGGAGAAGCTTCGCTCCGCTGTAATCTCCGGGCATGCCTCGTGTTGCCGCGATCGACTGTGGGACCAACTCCATCCGCCTGCTCGTCGCCGAGTTGACCCCCCGCCACGACGGGACGGTCGACCTGCGCGACCTGCACCGCGAGATGCGGATCGTCCGCCTCGGCCAGGGTGTGGACGCCACCGGGAAGCTGGCCCCCGAGGCGCTCGAGCGCACCCGCAAGGCGCTGGCCGACTACACGATCGCCGCGCGCCGCAAGGGCGTCGAGAAGGTCCGCATGGTCGCGACGTCGGCGACCCGTGACGCGAGCAACCGCGACGAGTTCTTCGCGATGACGCGTGAGGTGCTCGGCACCGAGGCCGAGGTCATCAGCGGCGACGAAGAGGCCCGGCTGTCCTTCACCGGCGCAGTGGGCGAGCAGGACCCGGACGACGGTCCGTTCGTGGTGGTCGACGTCGGCGGTGGCTCGACCGAACTCGTCGTCGGCACCTGGGACGGCCGCCAGGCGGAGGTCATCGCCGCGAAGTCGGTCGACATCGGCTGCGTGCGGATCACCGAACGCGCGCTGAAGTCCGACCCGCCGACGGCGGCCGAGATCGCCGAAGCGCGTGAGCTGGCCGCCAAGGTCCTCACCGAGGCTTTCGACGTCGTGGACGTTTCGGCCGCGAAGACGTGGATCGGCGTCGCCGGCACGGTCACCACCCTGACGGCCGTGGCGCAGGGCCTCTCGGAGTACGACTCCGAGCGCACCCACCTCTCCAAGCTTTCCCGCGCCGACATCGACCGGGTCGCGCAGTCCCTGCTGACCGCCGACCACGCGACCCGGGCCGCCAATCCGGTGATCCACCCCGGCCGGGTGGACGTCATCGGCGGCGGTTCGGTGATCGTGCAGGTGCTGGCCGAGCAGTTCGCCACGCGCAGTGGTCCCGGCGAACTGGTCGTCTCCGAGCACGACATCCTGGACGGCATCGCGCTCTCGCTCGCCTGATTTGCCGATTTCTCTTACGTGACGCCATTTCTGTCGGTGATCACGTGGTGACCTCCTGTCCGGATTAGCCCATTCGGTCCAGCTTCGTTCCTACCAAGGTCGTGCTCTAACCGGGTGGTGCCCGAGACCGTCACACATTTGCAACACCAACGCACTGTGATCGGCTTCACCTGTCCCATAGCGTCGTCTCACCTTCTGGGCGGCTGAGCGCGACCCGCGCTCGCCGAACGATCCGACGACGAGAGTTGGAGGGGACATGCGGGGTTCACGCGGGTTCTGGGGAGCGACGGCGGTGGTGGCCACGGCGGCCATGCTGCTGACGGCCTGTGGGGGTGGTGGGTCCACGGAAAACAAGGGATCCGGCGCCACAGACTCCAATGCGGCGGTCTCGGTCTACGGCACCGAGCCGGAGAACTCGTTGATTCCCGCCAATACCAACGAACTCGGCGGGTCGAAGGCCCTCAAGCCGGTCTTTTCGGCGCTGGTCGGCTACAAATCCGACACCGCCGAGCCGTACAACCTGATGGCCGAATCGATCACCACGACCGATTCGAAGGTCTTCGACATCAAGATCAAAAAGGGCTGGAAGTTCCACGACGGGACCGAAGTCAAGGCGAAGAACTTCGTCGATGCCTGGAACTACAGCGCGAACGGCAAGAACGGCATGCAGAACGCGTCGTTCTTCGAGCAGATCCAGGGCTACGACGAGATCAGCGCCAAAGAGCCGGCCGTCAAGGAGATGTCCGGCCTCAAGGTCGTGAACGACTACGAATTCCAGGTCACGCTCAAGGGCCCGTTCTCCGTTTTCGCCACCAAGATCGGTTATCTCGCTTTCGCGCCGCTGCCGGACAAGTTCTTCGCCGACCCGGAGGCGTTCGCCAAGGCCCCCATCGGCAACGGTCCGCTGAAGTTCGTTTCGCGCACGCCCAACCAGAACATGAAGCTCACGCGGTACGACGAGTACCAGGGCGAGGACAAGGTCAAGTTCAAGGACCTGGAAGTCCGCATCTACACCAGCCAGGAGACCGCGTACCAGGATCTCCTGAGCAACCGCCTCGACTTCATGGAGGCGCTCCCGCCCGCGGCGAAGGCAGGCGGGAAGTACAAGACCGACCTCGGTGAGCGGCTGGTCGAAGGCAACCTGCTCGGCATCAGCGCCCTCGCCATCCCGTACTACGTCCCGGGTTACAACAACCTGGACCTGCGCAAGGCGATCTCGCTGGCCATCGACCGCGAGCAGATCGTCAAGACCGTCATGAACGACACCTATTCGCCCGCCGACGGTTACGTTTCGCGCGGTATCGAGGGCTACCGGCCGGGGGTTTGCGAGTTCTGCAAGTTCGATCCGGTGAAGGCCAAGGAGTTCTGGGCGAAGTCCGGTTACACCGGCAAGCTGACCATCGCCTCGAACGCGGACGGCGGCCGTAAGGAACCGCTGGTCGCGGCGTGCAACAGCATCAAGAACGCGCTCGGCGTCGAATGCGACTTCGTCCCGGCGACCGACTTCGGCCAGTGGCGCAGCATCGTCAACGGCCGGAAGCTGACCGGCATGGGCCGCTCCGACTGGTCGGCCGACTACCCGTCGATCGAGAACTACCTGAACCCGCGCTACAAGAGCACCGGTTCGTCCAACGACTCGACGTACAACAACCCGGCCGTCGACGCACTGCTGAACCAGGCGGACCAGACCGCCGACAAGGCGGCCGCGATCAAGCTGTACCAGCAGGCGGAGGACCTGATCGCGAAGGACCTGCCGCAGATCCCGGTGTGGGAGGAGAAGGGCGTCGGCGGTAAGTCGAACCGGCTGAAGGTCGCGAAGCTCGACTTCGGCCGTCTCGCGGACTACTCGTCCATAGAGGTCGCCGCGAAGTAGAGCACCGCGCGGGCTTCGTGCGTCGTGAGTGGCGATTCGGGTTCTAACCCGAATCGCCACTCACGACCCGCCGGTCCCTCAGCTCCCACCACGCGATCTTCAGGACGGCACGCCCATGTCCCAGTACATCCTCCGTCGCCTACTCCAACTGATCCCGGTCTTCTTCGGCACGACGTTCCTCATCTACGCACTGGTGTGGGCCGTGCCCGGCGACCCCTTCGCCGGCAAATGCGGTCAGGTCGCCTGCCCGCCCGCCTACATCGAGATGATGACCGCGAAGTTCAATCTCGACGATTCGATCTTCGTCCAGTACTTCAAATACCTCGGCAACCTGTTCACCGGCGACTGGGGGGAGACCTTCAACGGCGTCTCGGTCGGCGAGCTGATCGCGAACGCCTATCCGGTGACCGTCCGGCTCGCGCTCATCGCGGTGGCCATCGAGGCGATCATCGGGCTCGCCGCCGGCATCCTGACCGGCCTGCGGGGCAAGGGTTTCCTCGACAACCTCGTGCTGATGTCCACCACGTTCCTGATCTCGATCCCGGTGTTCGTCACCGCGATCGTGCTGCAGATCGTCCTGGGTTCGGAACTGGGCCTCATCGACGCGAGCGTGTCCGAGGACGCGGGAGTCGGCGAACTCATCGTGCCCGGCATAGCGCTGGGCAGCCTGTCCATGGCCTATATCGCCCGGCTCACCAGGACGAGCATCGCCGAGAACCGGCACGCCGACTACGTCCGCACAGCCGTCGCGAAAGGCCAGCCGCGCAGCCGCGTCGTCGGCGTGCACCTGCTCCGCAACTCGGTGATCCCGGTGCTGACCTTCATCGGCACCGACATCGGCGCGCTCATGGGCGGGGCGATCGTCACCGAAGGCGTGTTCAACATCAACGGCATCGGCGGGCTCATCTTCCGCGGTATCCAGAACCGGGAGGGCGCCACCGTCACCGGGGTAGTCGTCCTGCTGGTGATGGTGTACCTGCTGGTGAGTCTCACCGTCGACCTGCTCTATGCCGTTCTCGACCCGAGGATCCGTTATGACTGACCCCAATGTGGCCGGTGGCGTGTCCTCTGTGGACGTCGCGGCGGCCGGTGTCGCCGACGATTCCGCGCTGGCGCACAAACCGCGCAGCCTCGGCGGCGACGCCTGGCGGATGCTGCGCCGCAAGCCCACCTTCATCATCTCCTCCGTCATCATCCTGGTGATCGTGCTGATCGCCATCGCGCCGGACCTGTTCAGTTCCCGTCCGGCCGGGTTCAGCGATCTGACGCACGCCAACGAAGGGCCGTCCGCGGACGCCTGGTTCGGCTACGACAACCAGGGTTACGACGTCTACGCGAGGACCATCCACGGCGCGCGGGCGTCGTTGCTGGTCGGTGTTTTCGCCACGGTGCTGACGATCCTGATCGGCTCGGTCGTCGGGATCGTCGCCGGCTATTACGGCCGTCTCGTCGACAGCCTGTTCTCCCGCGTCGGCGACATCTTCGCGGCGTTGCCGTTCGTGCTCGGCGCGATCGTCATCCTGACGACGTTCAACGCTCCCGGCACGAATCCCGGCGCGGTCACCATCATCGTGCAGGTGGTGATCTCGATCGCGGCGCTGAGCTGGCCGGTGGCGATGCGCATCATGCGGTCGGCGACGCTGGTGGCCAAGCAACTCGACTACGTCAAGGCCGCCCGCGGGCTCGGCGCGAGCACACCGCGCATCGTGCTCCGGCACTTGCTGCCCAACACGATCGCGCCGGTCCTGGTCTACGGGACCATCGCGCTCGGCGCCTTCATCGGGGCGGAGGCGACGTTGGCCTATCTCGGCGTCGGCGTGCGGCCACCGGTCGTCTCGTGGGGCGTGATGATCAGCGACGCCCGGGACTATTTCCGGGTCATCCCGCACATGCTGTTGTTCCCCGCCGGGTTCGTGACCATCACCGTGCTCGCGTTCGTCATGCTCGGTGACGGGATCCGCGACGCGCTCGACCCGAAGGCCCGGTGAGCGGCTGTGGACAACGAACTCTTGCTCGAAGTGGAAGACCTCCACGTCGAATTCCGGACCTCGGACGGTGTCGCCACAGTGCTCAACGGCGTCGACTACTCCGTGCACGCCGGGGAAACCCTTGCCGTGCTGGGAGAATCGGGTTCGGGAAAAAGCGTTACGGCGCAGACGGTGATGGGGATCCTCGACAGCCCGCCCGCCGTCGTCACCCGCGGCGCCGTCCGGTATCGCGGCGAGAACCTGCTCACCGCCACCGAAGAGCGGCGGCGTGAGGTGCGGGGCGGCGGGATCGCGATGATCTTCCAGGACGCGCTTTCGGCGCTGAACCCCGTCTTCACCGTCGGGTTCCAGATCGAGGAGCAGTTGCGGGTCCGGCTCGGTATGTCCAAAAAGGACGCCCGCAAACGCGCGATCGAACTGCTCGAGATCGTCCGCATCCCCGCCGCGTCCCGCCGGGTCCGCGAGTACCCGCACCAGTTCTCCGGCGGGATGCGGCAGCGCGCGATGATCGCCATGTCGCTCGCGCTGGACCCGGACCTGCTGATCGCGGACGAGCCGACGACCGCGCTGGACGTCACCGTGCAGGCCCAGATCATGGACCTGCTGGCGGAGATCCAGGCTGAACGGCGGATGGGATTGATCCTGATCACCCACGACCTGGCGGTGGTCGCCGAGGTCGCCGACCGGATCGCGGTGATGTACGCGGGCCGGATCGTCGAACAGGCCGACGTCACCGAGTTGTTCCGCTCGCCGGGGCATCCCTACACCGAGGCGCTGATGGCCTCCCTGCCGCGGCTGGACCTCAAAGGACAGACTCTGGAGACCATCAAGGGCCTGCCGCCGAGCCTGCTGAACATCCCGCCCGGCTGCCCGTTCCATCCGCGCTGTCCCCGGGCGGAGAGCCGGTGCGAGTCGGAACGGCCTGCCCTGCGAAGCCTCGGTTTCGGCCGGGTCAGCGCCTGTCACTTCGCCGACGAGGTGGTGAGCGACCGTGTCTGAGCCCATTCTGCGGGTCGAAAACCTGGTGAAGTACTTCCCGGTGCGAGCCGGGGTCCTCATCAAACGCACGATAGGTCATGTGAAGGCCGTCGACGGGGTTTCGTTCGATCTCATGCCCGGCGAAACCCTGGGCGTGGTGGGGGAATCCGGCTGCGGCAAGTCCACTTTGGCCCAGGTGCTGATGCGTCTGGAAGAACCCACGAGCGGGCGCGCGTCCTTCGAAGGCCGTGACATCTTCGCGTTGCGGGGATCCGGGCTCAGGAAGTTGCGGCGCGAGATCCAGATCGTGCTGCAGGATCCGTACACCTCGCTGAATCCGAGGATGACGGTCGGCGACATCGTCGGCGAGCCTTTCGAGATCCACACCGAGGTGGCGCCGAAGGGTTCCCGGGCGGCGAAGGTGCGGGAGCTGCTCGACGTCGTCGGGCTGAATCCCGAGCACATCAACCGCTATCCGCACCAGTTCTCCGGCGGGCAGCGGCAGCGCATCGGCATCGCGCGGGCGCTGGCGTTGCGGCCGAAGGTCATCATCTGCGACGAGCCGGTTTCGGCGCTGGACGTCTCGATCCAGGCGCAGGTGATGAACCTGCTCGGTGAACTGCAGAAGGAATTCGGCCTTTCCTATGTGTTCATCGCACACGATTTGTCTGTTGTCCGTCACCTTTCCACGCGGGTCGCGGTCATGTATCTCGGCAAGATCGTGGAAATGGGGACGGAAGAGGAGATCTACGAACATCCGTCGCATCCCTACACGCAGGCGCTGTTGTCCGCTGTCCCGGTCGCCGATCCGGCGTTGCGTGGGCAGCGGCAGGTGATTCGCCTGGAAGGCGACGTCCCGAGCCCGCTGGACCCGCCGTCGGGCTGCCGATTCCGCACCCGGTGCTGGAAGGCGCAGGACATTTGCGCCGAACAGGAACCCGAATTGATCACGCGGGCCGGTGGACATTTGTCGGCCTGTCATTTCGCGGAGGAAAAAACCGTCGTCCCCTGACTTTAGTAGGGACTTCGTTGATATGAGGAGATCGCTCGCGTAGTTTGCACGAATCGTGTTCTTCAGGAGGCATGAAGTGAAAAGACCCAGATCTCTCGTCATCGCCTTGGCGGTACCGCTGTTCGGTGCCATCGTCGCCGCGCCGGCGGCGTCCGCCCAACCGCGGCTTTCCGGGGCGACGACCGAATTCTCCGTCCTGGCCCGTGACGGCCAAAGCGTCGCTTCGGCGGAACGGGCGATCCGTGCCGCCGGCGGCACCGTCGTGACCAGCAACGCCGCGGTCGGCCTGATCACCGCGACCGCGCCCGCCAACGGGTTCGCCGAGCGCGTCTCCGCGGACCGTTCGGTTTTCGGTGCGGCCAAAGCGAAGCCGATCGGCTCCGCGCCGAAGAGCGACAAGGCGAAGGTCAAGTCGAACGCCGTCGAGAAGGAGAGCCGCGGGGCTGCTTCGGCGCCGAAGGCTGCTTCGGCCCAGTCCGCCGGGCTCGACCCGCTCGATGGTCAGCTCTGGGGTCTCAAATCCGTCCGTTCGGACCTTTCGCGCACCGTCCAGCCGGGCGACAAGCGGGTGAAGGTCGGCATCATCGACACCGGTGTCGACGCGAGTCACCCGGACATCGCGCCGAACTTCGACCGGGCCGCGTCGCGGAACTTCACGAAGGACATCGTCGCCGACGTGAACGGTGAGCCCGTCGACGGACCGTGCGAGTACCGCGGCTGCGTCGACCCCACCGACGTCGACGACAACGGGCACGGCACGCACGTCGCCGGCACCATCGGCGCCGCCGCGAACGGCTTCGGCGTCTCGGGCGTCGCGCCGAACGTGACGCTGGTGAACCTCCGCGCCGGCCAGGACTCGGGCTTCTTCTTCCTGCAGCCGACCGTGGACGCGATCACCTACGCCGGCGACGCGGGTGTCGACGTCGTCAACATGAGCTTCTACACCGACCCCTGGCTCTACAACTGCGCTTCCAACCCGGCCGACTCGGCCGCGGAGCAGGCGGAACAGCGGACCATCATCGAGGCGACGACCCGTGCGCTGAACTACGCGCACCGCAAGGGCGTCAGCCAGGTCGTCTCGCTGGGCAACCAGCACAGCGACCTCGGCGCCCCGCAGCCGGACGCTTCGAGCCCGGACTACCCGTCGAACAGCACGCACCCGCGGCAGATCGACAACGCGAGCTGCCTCTCGCTGCCCGTCGAGGGCCCGCACACGATCGGCGTCTCGTCCTTCGGGCCGTCGCAGGCGAAGGCGGACTACTCGAACTACGGCGTCGAGCAGATCTCGGTCTCCGCGCCCGGCGGATACTTCCGTGACGGCTTCGGCACCCCGTGGTTCCGGACGCTCGAGAACGAGATCCTCTCGACGTACCCGCGCAACGTCGGCGTCGCGGAAGGCAACATCGACGCGGCCGGGAACATCACGCCAGACGGTGTCACCGCCGGCATCCAGAAGGCGACCACCGCCGACGGCCGCGTCGGCTACTACCAGTGGCTGCAGGGGACGTCGATGGCGTCGCCGCACGCGACCGGTGTCGCCGCGCTCATCGTTTCGCAGTACGGCAAGGGTTCGCGCGACTTCGGGATGGACCCGGACGCGGTGCAGCGGGTGCTCGAGGGCACGGCCTCCGACATCGCCTGCCCGGTGCCGCGGACTGTCGACTACCTGGACGAAGGCCGAGACGCGTCGTTCACCGCGACCTGCGTCGGTGACGCTTCGTTCAACGGCTTCTACGGCCACGGTGCCGTCGACGCCTGGTCGGCCGTTACGCGAGGCTCGAAGTACCTGCGAGGCTGATGCTTCGGTTCCGCCGCGCCGCTCGTGCGGCGTGGGTCGAGAGTGTCATGAGGGGTCCCCATAGGACGAAATTCGTCCTATGGGGACCCCTCATGACACACCCAGGTGGGACGGGTTACGAGGCTCGGCGGACGGGTCGCGAGTCCACACGGATGTCAGGTCGCGGTCGTCGCTTCGCGGCTTTGACGCCCGCCCTCAACTCGGCGATGACCGCTTTCGGGTCGGTGCGCAATCGGCTGGGCAACGTCTGCACGACGATGATCCCGTTCGCGGCATAGCGGTTGTTGCGTTCCAGCGTTTTCGCGTAGTGACGGCCCCGCTGGTGGTACTGCCAGGAATCGACTTCCCATGCCATGGCGATCTCGTCGCACCACCGGTCGGGCATCCCGATGAACCGGCCCTGCTGATCGAACAACCTGACATTGGACACGGAGGCGGGCAGGCCGGCGCGTTTCCACAGAGATGCTGCGTCCATTTCGGGGACCGATCGGATATCTGCCTGTAGCTCGGCGAGAGTGGCGCGGGGCAGAGCCGTGCCTCGCTGGCTGCCCTCCAGCAGCTCTTTCGCGAGTTCATCGTAGGTGCACAATCCGCTCTCCAGGGCTTCCAGGAGCACTGCGCTGACCACATCCTGCTGCCGGATTCTCCGCAGACCGTCCATGACAGCACGTGCGGGGGGACTCAAGGGGACACCGTCCAAGTGGACGGGCTCCGGGAAGTACCTTGTCCTCTCGACGATCGCGAACTTCTTGTCACAAAAGCGATGCGTATGAGGTACGAGCACATGCACCAGACTGTCGTCGGGAACGGTGCGAAGACCGTACCGGCGGGTGGCTTCGAATCCAGTGACGATCCCGAGCATGTCCGTGTGCAACCGGGCGGCTTCCACTCGTTGTCGTGCCGTTGGCCGAGCGCGAGCCAAGAGGACGATTCCTGGCAGGAGATGTGTCCAAGGCCCGTTGGGTTGGCATCTTCGATAGGTGGTCCGCTGCGGTATGCCCAGCTTTTCCAGCTGATTGGCGGTGATCACTCCCTTTCTGCTGTGCTGGAGGAGAAATGCTTCTGACTGGGTGAGTTTCGTGAGTTTCACGCTGCCATCGTCAGGTAACCCACCGACAGTCTTGGTCGCCAAATGTCATGAGGGGTCCCCATAGGACAAATTTCGTCCTATGGGGACCCCTCATGACACGTTCCGCAGGCGTGAAAGTACCGTTCGCAGCACGCGTGCGGAGGCTCCTACTGCCCCGAAGCGGCCTTCACGAACTTCGCCAGGTCCTTCGACTGCCGCACCCGCGACTCCTCGTGCACGTACATCATGTGCCCCGCGGGGTAGTACGCCGTGTCGATGTTCTCCCGCAGCTCCTCGGGAATCTGAAGGTGCGCCAACACGTGCTCCGAAGCGAAGTAAGGCGTCGCGCCGTCATAATGCCCGAAAGCGACGTGAATCTTCAGATGTGGATTCGCTCGCATGGCGGAAGCGAGCGAGTCCACAGAGGACACCGAGCGCCCCTCGAAGTCGGAGTAGGACCAGGTCTTGAACACGTCCATCGACAGGAGTTCGTAGGGAAGGTCGTTTTCGTAACCCAGTTCGGCCCGTACGTAGTGGTTGAGGCCGCTCGCGTAGGCGCCGATGATCCGTGAGATCGACGGGTCGTCGCTCATGTGCTCGCGGCCACCGTCGGGTTCCCAGGTGGTGAACCGCCCGTCCATCCGGCCGACGGTGAGACCCTTGTCCCGCAGGAGTTCCGTGAAGTACCGGACATGCTCGATCCGCAGATTGACACGGTCCACATAGGACTCGCTCAAACCGGTCAAGGAAGCGAGTGTCGCCACCGCCTCGGCGCGGTCCTGTGTGGACAGACGTGCGCCGCGCGCGAGAGCCCACGGGAGTTCCTTGGCCGCGAAGTCCTCGGCGTCCGCGAGGACGTCGTCGAGCGGGCGGTCGCCGTGGAGGCCGTGGTAGTGCGCGATCGCCGCGTACGTCGGCACGTAGAGCGTGTACGGCAGGTCGTTGCCCTCGGTGAACCGCAGCGTGCCCAGGTCGAGCACGGACGAGATCAGCAGCAGCCCGTTCAGGTACATCCCGTGGCGTTCCTGCAGATGCGCCGCCAGCCCGGCCGCGCGGAGCGTGCCGTACGACTCGCCCGCCAGGAACTTCGGTGACAGCCAGCGCTGCTTGCGCGAGACCCACAGCCGGATGACCTCGCCGATGGACTCGATGTCGGCGGTGTACCCGTGGTACTCCTTGGCCTTCTCACCGTCCACCGCACGCGAGTAGCCGGTCGACACCGGGTCGATGAACACCAGGTCACTGTGCGCGAGGAGGGTTTCCTGGTTGTCGGTCAGCCCGTAGGGCGGCGCGACCGGGTCGTCGACGTCGCCGGACAGGACACGGCGCGGGCCGAGGAGGCCCATGTGCAGCCAGACACTCGCCGAGCCGGGCCCTCCGTTGAACGCGAACGTGACCGGCCGGGTGCCGGGATCCGCGTCGTCGAGCGTGTACGAGGTCACGAACACTTCGGCCTTGGCCTTGTGGCCTTCGGACTTGCCGTCGGTGATGACCTCCTTCCGCAGCACGATCCGGCCGGTCTGGGCCGTGTACGCGAGCTTCCGGCGCTTGAGCGTCAGCGTGTGCTTCGTGGTGACCAGGTCGTCGATCGGCTCGACCTTGGTTTCCACCGACGGGGTGTCCTTCTCGTCGGTGGCCTTCTCATCGGGATTGGTGTCCGGCATGGTCCCAACTTACTGGCAGTCTGTACGGGTGGACATCGTCACGGCGCATGATCGCCCGAACACCGTCGCCGAAGCGATCGAAATCCAGGAGACCCTGCGTGGCCTGGTCGAACTCGAGGATCGCTGTCCACAAGAGATCGTCACGGTCACCGGGCTGGACGTCGCCTACGACGAGGAGAGTGACCTCATCGCCGCCGCCGCGGTCACGCTCGAAACCGCCGGATTCCGGGTCGTGGAAAAGCGAACCGTGGTTTCCGAGGTCTCCTTCCCGTACGAACCCGGCCTTTTCGCCTTTCGCGAGCTGCCCTCGCTTATCGACGCCTTGCGAGCCCTCGACCACACGCCGGACCTCCTGATCTGCGACGGTCACGGGCTCGCCCATCCACGCCGGTTCGGGCTGGCGTGCCACGTCGGTGTCGTGACCGGTTTGCCGACCGTCGGAGTGGGGAAGACCCGGTTCATCGGCGAGCACGCCGAGCCGGGCCGGGAGCGCGGCGCCCGCACGCCCCTGACGGACGGCGGTGAGGTGGTCGGCACCGTCCTGCGCACCCAGGACGGCGTGAAGCCGCTTTACGTCTCCGTCGGGCACAAGATCTCGCTGGACAACGCGTGCCGTCAGGTGCTGAGGCTGTGCCCCGCGTTCCGTCAGCCGGAGACGACCCGGCACGCCGACCGCCTCGCCCGCGACACCCTGAAGGAGGCGCTCGCCCGGTGAAGTTCTCGTCGATCGCCGAACTCGACGCCGAGGTCATCGGCTGCCGCGCGTGCCCGCGGCTGGTCGCGTGGCGCGAGGAGATCGCCGTGGTCAAACGCGCCGCCTTCGCCGGCGAGACCTATTGGGCCAGGCCGGTGCCCGGTTTCGGCCCGCCGGACGCGTCACTGGCGATCGTCGGCCTCGCCCCGTCGGCCCATGGGGCGAACCGGACCGGCCGCATGTTCACCGGCGACCCCTCCGGTGACGTTCTCTTCAAGGCGCTTCACCGGGTCGGGGTCGCCTCGCAGCCGACGTCGACCCATATCGGTGACGGTCTGGAGCTGCGCGGGACCAGGATTGTCTCGCCGGTGCGATGCGCGCCACCCGCCAACAAGCCCACACCTGAGGAACGGGAGACCTGCCGATCCTGGCTCGCGGCCGAACTCGCGTTGCTGAAACCGACGCTGAAGGCCGTCGTGGTCCTCGGCGCGTTCGGCTGGCAGGCGCTGCTGCCGGTGCTCGCCGAGGCGGGCTGGCCGGTGCCCGCGCCACGCCCGAAATTCGGCCACGGCGCCGAGGTAGGCCTCGGCGACCTGCGGCTTTTCGGGTGCTACCACGTGTCGCAGCGCAATGTCCAGACCGGTCGGCTGACGCTTGACATGGTGTGCGACGTACTCACCGCCGCGACCTCGGTGGCCGGCCTGAACTGAATCGGTGCGGAAGCCGTGGCGACGCTGGTCACAGCCGGATGGGGTCTACGAGCGATCTCAGCAGATGGGTGCGACTATAGAAATATGGCTGGTGTTAAGTCGGAACCGACACGGATCCTCGTCCTTGGTGGTGGATACGTCGGGCTCTACACGGCGTACGGGCTCCAGAAGATGCTCCGGGCCAACGAAGCGTCCGTGACGGTCGTTGACCCGCAGCCGCACATGACCTATGCCCCCTTCCTGCCCGAGGCGGCGGCCGGTGCGATCGAACCGCGGCACGTGGTCGTGCCGCTGCGGCGCGTGCTCAAGCGCTGCCACGTGCTCACCGCGCGGGTGACGAAGATCGAGCACGAGCGCAAGGCCGTCACGGTCGAGGCCGCCGACGGGCACGTCGAGCAGCTGAACTACGACGTCCTCGTGGTGGCGCTCGGCGCCGTCGCGCGCATCCTGCCGATCCCCGGCCTGGTCGAGGAAGGCATCGCCTTCAAGACCATCGGTGAGGCGATCTACCTGCGCAACCACGTCATGACGAAGCTGGACGAGGCCGCCAGCACGCTCGATCCCGAGCAGCGCAAGCGCCTGCTGACGTTCACCGTCGTCGGCGGCGGGTTCGCCGGTATCGAGGCGCTCGCCGAACTCGAGGACATGACCCGCTTCGCGGTGGAGAACTACTACCCGAACCTCAAGGTCGAGGACATCCGCTGGGTACTCGTCGAGGCGGCCGGGCGGATCCTCCCCGAGGTGCGCGAGACGCTCGGTGTGTACACCGTCGAGCAGCTCGAGAAGCGCGGCATCGAAGTCTATTTGTCGACAGCGGCGAAGTCGTTCGAGAACGGCCACGTCGTCCTTTCGGACGGCACCGAATTCGACACCGACACGATCATCTGGACCGCCGGTGTGAAGGCGAACCCGGTGCTCGCCAGCTCGGACCTGCCGCTGGACAAGCGCGGCCGCGTCGAGGCCACCGCCGCGATGCAGGTCGTCGGGCACCCCGACGTCTGGACCGCCGGTGACAACGCCGCCGTGCCGGACCTCTCGCGCACCGAGCAGGACCCGACCGCGACCTGCCCGCCGAACGCGCAGCACGCCGTTCGCCAGGCGCGTCTGCTGGCGAAGAACATCATCAAGGTGATCCGCGGCGGCAAGCCGAAGGACTACTACCACAAGAACCTGGGTGCGGTGGCCAGCCTCGGCCTGCACAAGGGTGTCGCCGACGCGCTGAACCTGAAGATCAAGGGCTTCCCGGCCTGGCTCTTCCACCGCGCGTACCACCTCAAGGCGATGCCGACGTGGAACCGCAAGATCCGCATCCTGTTCGACTGGATGCTCGGTGGCCTGTTCCGGCGCGAGGTGATCTCGCTCGGTCAGATCAACAATCCGCGCGAGGAGTTCGACAGGCTGTCGAAGTCCTGAGTTCCCCGCTTGCCGTGAAGGCCTCCTTCCCTACCTTGAGCGTAGGGAAGGAGGCCTTCACGGCTTTAGGGTGAACCGGTGCCAGGTTTTCGTAAGCCCATACCCGCCGTTCCGCTCGCCGTCGGGCTCGCTCCGGCCGACCTGGCGAAGCACGTCCTGGAGAGGATCGAGCGCGACAACGCGCACGCCCGCTCCCGAAAGAGGCGTTTCCGGTGGCGAGCCGTGTCGATCAGGTTGCTGATACTGGCGCTCTCCGCAGTATCCACGATCATTCTCGGATTGCAGAACCTCAACGGCTGGACCGGTGTGGCGTTCGCTCTGGTCGCCGTGACGACCGTGGTCGGCGCGCTCGAGCCGTTCTTCGCCTGGCGGTCTCTTTGGGTGCTGATGGAAGAGGTCCAATTCCGGCTCTATCGGCTACGCGACGAGCTCAGCTTCTACATCGCGTCGACCCCGCCTGATCAGATCGATCCCCGGGTGATCACCGAGAAGTTCGAGGAGTACCAGGCCGTTTGGAATGAGAGCGGCCTCCAGTGGCTCGAATATCGGCGTACTGAAGCGGCGAACTGATGGCCATCGCTTAAGCTGTCCGTGCCCCGGTAGCCCAATTGGCAGAGGCAGTCGACTTAAAATCGACACAGTGCGGGTTCGATCCCCGTCCGGGGCACAAGCAGTTCCGCTCTGTGGACGTGCTGGTCCGCGCGGACGGCCGCTGCCGACAATGGCCCGCATGACCGGAACCGGCCCGACCGACGAAGTGACCTACGACCGCACGCGGCTCACCCAGTGGCGTACGGGACAGGCGCGAGGTGACGGAATGCCGCGACGCAGGATGCTCCGGCTGGCGGCCGGTGGCGGACTCGCGCTGACGGCGTTCGGAACGTTCCCGGCGGGCGCGGCGTCGGCGGCCGGGCCGATCGTGAAGCCCTTGCCTCCGGAGATCTTCGAGGTCTACGGCACGAACGCGGAAACGCGCTGGGAGGCGCTGAGCGGGCAGGGATACCTGACGCCGGTCGATCGGTTCTTCGTCCGCAACCACACCTCGACCCCGCTGATCGACGCCGCTTCGTGGCGGCTGAAGCTTTTCGGCACCGGATTGCGCGGAGCGCCGACCGCGGACCGGCCGGTCGAGTTCACCTATGCCGACTTGCTCCGGTTGCCTTCGGAGACGATCACCTGCGCCATCGAATGCGCGGGCAACGGCCGGAGTTTCTTCACCGGCCAGCAAGGACAGGCGGTGTCCGGCACGGCGTGGAAGCTCGGCGCGATCGGAGTCGCACGCTGGCGCGGCGTCCGGCTCGCCACCGTGCTCGCCAAGGCGGGGCTGACGCGGCACGCGGTGGACGTCCTGGGAGAAGGGCTGGACGCCGACTACGTGACCGGCGGGGTCAACCTGGGGAAGGTCCGCCGCCCGCTGCCGGTCGCGAAGGCGTTGCAGGACGTTTTGCTGGCCTACGAGATGAACGGGCGTCCGCTGCCGCCGGACCACGGCCATCCGGTCCGGCTCGTCGTGCCCTCGTGGGTCGGGATCTCGTCGATCAAATGGCTGGGGCGCGTCGAAGTCTCGGAAACGCCACTGGTGTCGCCGTGGAACACCCAGTATTACCGGCTGCTCGGACCGGACTATCCGGCGGAGGGCACGGTCGTGACCCGGCAGGTGGTCAAGAGCGCGTTCGAACTGCCGTGGAACGCCGAATTCGCGGCCGGTGACAGGCAGGTGCTGCGCGGCAGGTCGTGGTCAGGCAACGGCCGGATCCGGCGGGTCGAAGTCGACGCGGGCGACGGCTGGCGGCAGGCGAGGTTCGTCGGCGCGGCGGCGGATCGTGGCTGGCAACGCTGGGAGATCCCTTGGCGTCCCAGGGTTTCCGGCGTTCATACGCTACGGGCACGGGCCACGGACATCTCCGGCGTCACTCAGCCGGATGTCACTCCGTACAACACGCAGGGCTACCTTTTCGACGCGGTCGTCCGGCATCCGGTCCGGGTGGTGTGAGATGACGCAGTCGGCCGTGGTGCCCGGGGAGCCGACCGTCGAACTGACGTTGGCGCTTCGGGTGAGCACCGACTCGGAGCATGCCGCCGCGATCGCCGCGCGCCTGCTTGAGTCCTTTGAGGACACTGTCGGGTTGACCCTGACGACACGGACTGTCCAAGCGGATTCCGGGCAGGTCATCGAACTCGCCGGACGACGGCGACGCTTCGGCGAGTCCGCGCCACCACTGCGCATCGAGCCGGACTCGCGACGAGTGCTGCTGTGCGGTGAGGTACTGCAGTTCACCAAGCTGGAGTTCGACCTCCTGCTGTTCCTGAGCCGGAATCCGGACCGCGCCTTCGACCGCCTCACGCTGATGGCGCGGGTGTGGGGGCTGTCCGGCGGTAACGGGCGGACCGTGGACGTCCACATCCGCAAGATCCGCGGGAAACTCGAACCCGTGCTGGCGCCCATCACGACCGTGCGCGGGGTCGGTTACCGGTTCGACGGGGCGGGCCAGGTGTTCATCGCGGACTGAGTGACGCCGTCCGCTCGTGATCATCGACGGCAAAGTCGCGATGCCAGAATGTGGACCGTGACTCCGACCTACGTTCTCGTACACGGCTCCAACAGCGGCTCGTTCACCTGGGGCCCACTGCAACGCGAACTAGCCCTGCTCGGCCACCGCTCGCTGGCCGTCGACCTGCCCGGACATGGCTTCGCCGCCGGTTTCCCGGCGGCTTACCAGGCGCCCCAGGACCTCGAAGCGTTGTCCACGGAGCCATCGAAAATGGCTGGGGCCACGCACGCCGAGGCTGTCGACCACGTGGTGGAGGTCGTGCGCAGGGTCGCGGAGCACGGGCCGGTCGTCCTGGTCGGGCACAGCCGCGGTGGTGCCACGCTCACCGGGGCCGGCAACGCTGTCCCGGAACTGATCGACCGGATCGTCTACATCTCCGCGTGGTGCTGCGTCGACGCGACCATAGGCGAATACATGCAGGGGCCCGAGTACGCGAGCAGCGCGCTCAACGACGTCGGCGGGGTCGTCGTCGCCGACCCCGCGGCGATCGGCGCGCTCCGGATGAACTGGCGTACCGCCGATCCCGAGCTGCTGGCCGCGTTGAAGACCGCGATGCTCGAAGACGGTACTGAGCAGGAGTTCTTCGCCTACCTCAACACCCTCGAACCGGACGAGAGTCTCGATGCCGGTAGCGAACGCGCCGACGCCGCCACGTGGGGCCGGATCTTGCGCACCTACATCAGGCTCACCGAGGACCGGTCGTTGCCGATCGCGCTGCAGGACCGCTTCATCAAGGAGGCGGACACGCTCACCCCGGACAACCCCACCGACGCGCACTCGGTCGAGAGCAGCCACGTCGGGTTCTTGATCCGGCCACAGGAGGTCGCGGACATTCTCGCGGGACTCGCCTGACACCGTCACCCGCCCAAGTAGTGTTCCGCTCCGGGGGGAGGAGGAGACCCGGAAGAGATGACGGACGGACAGTTCACCAAAGGGCATCTGATCACCTTGCTGATCAGTTCCGCGATCGGTGTGGGATTCGGTGCCGGGTGGTGGTTCTTCGGAGCCTCCTCCGCCGGGTCGGCGCCGCTGGTCGTCGTGGGTGTCGTCGCGGTGCTGGCATTGGCGGGTTGGCTCGCCCTGACCGCCCGCCGGGGTGCCGGGCTGCCCTCGGGCGGAGGCCGGGAGGAAAGTCCATTCGGCAAGCAGTACGGCATCGCCGTGCTGCTGATGCTGGTGGGCATCTTCGCCGGGGCGCGGGTGCTCTCGGCGGTCTTCGAAGTGCCGGAAGCCGTGCCCGCGTGGGTGCTGTTCGTGGTCGGCCTGCACTTCTTGCCGTTCGCGAAGTTGTTCGGCTCACGGCGTTTTCTGGTGCTGAGCGCCTTGTTGTGTGCCGTCGCCGTGCTGGCCGCCGTGCTCGCGATCGTGGGCTGGGCAGCCGCGTGGCAGCTCGTGCCGGGCTTCGGTGGCGCGGTGGTGCTTTGGGCGACCGTCGCCGCCGGGTTGCTCGCCGCGGATCGTCAGGGAGCGACAAGCCCGGCTTCGTAGGCGAAAATCGTCAGCTGGACCCGGTTCGTCGCGTCGAGTTTGGCGAAGATCCGGGTGATGTGGGTCTTCACCGTCGCTTCGCTCAGATGCAGTTCCGCGCCGATCTCGGCGTTGGTCCCGCCCCGCGCGACGGCGGTGACGATCTCCCGTTCGCGTTCGGTCAACGTGGCCAGCCCGGCCTGCGCGTGGTGCCGCCGCGGGCTCATCCTGGTCGCGACGAAGTGGCCGATGAGTTTCCGTGTCGTCCGCGGCGACAACATCGCCTCGCCCGCCGCGACCACGCGTACCGCGTCGATGATCTCCTGCGGCGAGCCCTCCTTCAGCAGGAACCCGGAGGCGCCCGCGCCGAGCGCGTCGAAGACGTATTCGTCGAGATCGTAGGTGGTCAGTACGAGGACCTTCGGCGGATTGGCCAGGGCGGTGACGGCGGCGGTCGCGGCGAGCCCGTTCATCCGGCGCATCCTGATGTCCATCAGGACGACGTCGGGGGCGTGCATGGTCACCTTCGGCACGGCCTCGTCCCCGTCGCCCGCTTCCGCGACGACCCGGATGTCGTCCGTGCTGGACAGGATCATCGACAAGCCGGTTCGCACGAGGGGGTCGTCGTCGACGAGCAGCACTCGCAGTGGGCGCTGGTTCACCCGGTCAGGTTAGTGGTGTCCCCACGGCAGCCAAGCCCGGACGGCGAACGTGCGCTCCTCGGTGGGTCCGGCACTGACGTTTCCGCCGATCAGGCCGACGCGTTCGCCGATCCCGGTCAGTCCGGTGCCCGCGCCCGGTGGTTTCCCCGCGGTGACCGTCGCGGGCAGCGGATTGACGACTTCGACGACGAGCCCGTTCCCCGGCCCGCCGCGAACCGAAACCTCGGCCGCGGCGCCAGGCGCGTGTTTCAGGATGTTGGTCATCGCTTCCTGGACGATCCGGTACGCGGTCGAGCCGAGCAACGCCGGCGCGCCGCCCGCGTCGTCCAGCAGGATCGTCACGTTGACCCCCAGCCCCGCCCGGCGGGCGTTGGCGACCAGTTCGGGGATGTCCGCCAGCGTCGGCTGCGGCGGTTCGGGATGGGGCCCGTTCTCGCCGTTTCCGGCGAAACCCTGGCCGTCGCGGAGGACTCCGATGACCTGTCTCAGATCTTCGAGTGACTGGCGCGCGGTCGTGCGGACGGTCTTCGCCGCTTCCGACGTCGCGGGTCCTTTGGTGACTTCGAGGGCACCGGCTTGCAGTGACAACAGGGAAAGCCGGTGCCCGAGGACGTCGTGCATCTCGCGGGCGATCCGCGTGCGTTCCGCGCGACGGGTCATTTCGGCGCGGAGTTCTTCTTCCTTGGCCTCGCGGACCGCGAGCTTGTCCTGCATACCGCGGACGACCCCGACGGTGAGCGGCACTGCCGTCATCACGACGGCGACCGTCAGCGTCCCCATCACCTGCACCGCGGAGAACTGCTTGCCGACGATCTGCCCGGCGACGGTGACGTCGGGATGGCGGTTGGCGTCACCGAACAACGCCCACGCCGTGGCGAGATAGACCAGTACGGAGCCTGTCCACAAGAGACGGTCGCGACGGCGCGCGGCCAACGCGGCGAGGGCGATCAACGCGGCCAGCGCGTCGGACCGGAAACAAAGCGGTGGCACCAAGGCGATGGCGACGACGAGCTCCGGCCATTTGTGCCGCCAGCAGAGCATGACCGCCGCCGCGATCCCGGTGAAGAAGCCGAGCGCGGACCACCAGGTCGGGTCGAACGACCGGGTCGCCGGGAGATAACCGTGGGTGCTGAAGACGAAGATGCTGCTGATCACGCACGCCGCGACAGCCACCACGGTGAGCACCACACCGAGCACACGCCTTCCCATGCGCTGAGCGTACGCAGGCCCGCCAGGCATTTCGCATCAGCGGAACAGGTCCTTCCAGAAGCGCGATTTACGACTTTCGTCGTAACGGGTTCAAGCGCCGAGGACGACGCGGCCACCCCGCGATCGCTGGTTGTATGCCGCCTCGTTCATCCCTTTGGAAAGGAAAAACCCCGTGACCCAGCAAACCCCCTACACGCCGGCCCCGCAAGCCCCCGCCGCCCCGATGCCGCCCCGCAACGGCATCGGTGTCACGGGCTTCGTCCTCGGCCTGGTGGGGCTGGTCTTCTCCCCGATCCCGTTCGTCGGCGTCATCGCCTGGCCGCTGGTGATCCTCGGCCTGATCTTCTCGATCATCGGACTCGTCCGCGTCAAGAACGGGAAGGCCTCCAACAAGGGGCTCTCCATCACCGGTATCGCGCTGTCCGCACTCGGGCTCGTGGTGTGCGTGGTGTGGATCTTCGTGTTCAACGCGGCCGTGAACGAGGTCAACAACGAACTCAACCGCACCGCGAAGGTGTCCTACGAGATCACCGGCGACGCCACGAACGTCGAGGTCATCTACGGCGAGGTGCTCAACCCCGTCACCGAAACGGTTCCGGCGCTGCCGTGGCACAAGGAAGTCGAGAACAAGGGTGTCTACAAGGGCGGCACGCTGACCGTCAGCACGGGCGAGACCGGCGGTTCGGTCAGCTGCAAGATCACCGTGGACGGCGCGGTGGTTTCGACCAAGACCGCTTCCGGCGAATTCGCCACGGCCGCCTGCACCGGAGTGTGACGGCCGGACCGTGAAAGGCCTCCTTCGCCATTCTCGGGGTGGCGAGGAGGCCTTCGCGTTTCCGGCATGATGCGGGGCATGACCGAGTCCGTCCATCCGTTCGCCCCGCCCGCGCGGGAACGCCACTGGATCGAAACCGTCACTGAACTGGCGAAGGACTTCGCCGCGACAGCGGCAGGCTTCGACGATACGGCCGAGTTGCCCATCGCCAATCTCCGTGCCTTGCACGCCACCGGCCTCGACAGGGCGACGTTGCCCGCGGAGTTCGGCGGTGAGGACCTGAGCTACCGGGCTTACGGCGAGATCGTGCGGATCCTCAGCGCCGCCTGTTCTTCGACGGCTTGCATCTGGGTGATGCACATCGGCGCCGCCGTCGGGCTGGTCCAGCTGTCCACTCCCGAAGTCGGCCGCTTCTACGCCGGGGAACTCATCGACGGCAAGAGATTCGCCAACGCGCTGTCGGAACCGAGCAGCGGGAACATGTTCCTGATGCCGCAACAGGTCGCGGAGCCCGTCGACGGCGGGTTCCGGCTCACCGGCGCCAAGCGGTTCGTTTCCGGCTGCGAGGCCGCCGACCACTTCCTGGTCAACGCGCTCGTCGACGGAGCACCCACCTTCTTCGGCGTCGCTCCGGACGACACGATGACCTTCGTGCCCATTTGGGACACCATGGGCCTGCGCGCCAGCCGGAGTCAGCTCGTCTCGTTCGAAGGCACGGTTCTGCGGGAGGACCGCAGGTGCCCGCCGTCGGCCGCACGGCGCCCGAACCACATCGGGGCCGGGCTCGCCTTCCTGTCCCTGGGAATTGCGGACGCGGCGGAGAACGCCCTGATCACACACTCCCGCGGCCGCGTCATTCCGGCGACAGGGCAGTCGCTGGCCGAAATGCAATGGCTCCAGTTCGAAGTCGCGGATGTCCACACCCGCCTCGAAGCCGCGCGTATGTACGCCAGGAACATGGCGTGGCTGGCGGATCAGAACTCGCCGGAGTTCCTGCCCGCGACCATGACGGCGAAGGTGCTCGCGAACGACATCGCCCGTGATGTCGCCCAGCTGGCGCTGAAAGCGGGCGGTGGCTCGGGTTTCCTGCGCACTTCGCCGATCCAGCGGCTCTTCCGGGACGCGCAGGCGGGTGGGCTGATGGCCTATTCGGCCGAAGTCTGCAAGGACCGGATCGGCAAGACGGTGCTCCTGCCGCAGGACTGACCTCGGATGGCCGGCCGGGTGACGTCAAGCCCGGCCGGTCCCGCCGAAGCGGGTCAGCAGCAGCCGGTGCCGCAGTCGCAATCGCACCAGTCGTCGTTACGCATGGTCAGCCACCTCCTTCCCGGGTTCGCGGTCGGGTGGGCACCACGCGCCGGGTAGCGGATCGGCGCAGTTCGCGCCGGTCATCCCGGACAGCATGGAAGTGAGTTCGGCGCGCAGCGCGCCGAGCCGCTTCATCTCGGCGTCGATTTCGGCGAGATGGCGTTCCAGCATGGTTTCGGCGGGTTCGCACGGGCACACCCCGGTGTCGCGCACGCTCAGCAGGTCGCCGATCTCGGTCAGCGTCAGCCCGAGCCGCTGGGTGCCGCGGATGAACCGCAACCTGTCGATGACGCCCTCGTCGTAGCGCCGGTGCGCCCCGGTCGTCCGCGCCGGGGTGGGCAGCAGGCCGATGCGCTCGTAGTAGCGCACCGTGTCCGGTCGTACTCCGGCACGCGAAGTCACCTGGGACATCGTCAGCGCCGTGGTCGCTTCGGTTCGCATGTACCGAGGGTAGAACCTGGACCCGGCTCCAGAATCAAGCTCGGATTTTCGCCGGGGCTCGTGAGGAGAAGACGACGGCGCGCCGGGTCCGCATCATCGGGAAGGGTGGAAACGGCGAGAGGACGGCACGGTGACTGACTTCCGGTACGTGATCAGGGACCTCACCACGGAGGGTGAACAGGTCGACGCCCTGGTGTCCGATCTGGATGACGCGGGCTGGGCGCTTCCCACGCCGGCGGCCGGGTGGTCGGTCAAGCACCAGATCGCCCATCTTTCCTTCATCTTCAAGATCGCCGGGCTCTCCGCGGCCGAACCGCGGAAGTTCGCCGAACTGGCGAAGAGCTCGATGGCGCGTGGTTTCGACGCCGCCGTCAACGCGGCCCTCGACGACTACCTCGGGGACCCCAACGAGGTCGTGCTCAACCGGTGGCGCGCCGAACGCGACGCCGGGATCAAGGCGCTCGCCGCCGTCCCGGCGGACCAGGTGGTGCCCTGGCTGGTGAACCCGCTGCCGCCGGCCATCCTCGCCTGCGCCGGGATGATGGAACTGTTCGCGCACGGCCAGGACGTCGCGGACGCGCTCGGAGTGCGCCCGGAGCGGACCGACCGGCTCGCGTACCTCGTCGGTTTCGCCGTCCGGGTGCGGGACTTCGGTTACGAGGCACGGGGCCTGACCCCGCCGGAGCAGGAGTTCCGCTTCGAGATCACCTCGCCGTCCGGGCAACTGTGGACGTTCGGCCCCGAGGACTCGATGCAGCGGATCAGCGGCAGCGCGGAGGACTTCTGCCTTCTGGTGACGCGGCGCCGCCACCGCGACGACCTCGACGTCCGTGCCGAAGGCGCGCTGGCGGACCACTGGCTGGACATCGCGCAGGCTTACCGCGGTCCCGCGGGTGAGGGACGCAAGCCGGGGCAGTTCGACCGCTGAGAACCGCGTCACTTCCACGGCGATTACGCATCCTGGAAGTCGCGATCAACTCCACTCGGTGCGATCGTCGGTGCACACGGGGTCTAGGAGGCGATCGTGGCACGGGTGTGGTTGATCAGACACGGGGAAAGCGAGACGAACGCGGGTCTCCCGGGTGGTGACCCGGGGGCTTCGGCGCTGACCGAACTCGGCAGGCGGCAGGCCGCCGAAGTCGCCGAATCGCTGGCCGAACCGCCCAGGTTGATCGTGACTTCGCCGTTTTTGCGGGCGCGACAGACCGCCGAGCCGACGATCGCGCGGTTCCCCGGCGCGGACTGCGAGGAGTGGCCTGTCCAGGAGTTCACCTTTCTCGGCGAACTCCATGGACAGGTCACCACCACCGCCATCCGCAGGCCGTACACCGAGGCGTACTGGGACCGGGCCGATCCGCACCACGCGGTGAACGGCGCGGAATCCTTCGCCGGGCTCTTCACCCGGACTCAGGAATTCCTGGCCAGGGTGGGAAAACGAGAACCCGGGCCGATCGCCGTCTTCACGCACGGACTCTTCATCCGCGCGGTCATGTGGTCGCTGCTGACCGGGATCACCACCCCGGACAGCGAGGCCATGCGCGGATTCCGCACGTTCGCCGACACCTACCTCGTGCCGAACGGCAACATCACCGAACTGCGGTACACGCCGGGGAAGCGGATTCCGCGAGTGGTGGTCCCGCTCGCTTCCCGGTTCGCCGACCGCTAAGGCTTCAGCAGCAGCCGGAGTTCGTTCACCCCGGTCATGTTCGGGCTGGGGATGAACGACGGCGGCACGCCGGGATCGGTGCGCAGATCCGGGAACCGGTCCAGCAGGATGCCGAGTGCGGTCTTGCCCTCCAGCCTGGCCAGCGGTGCCCCGATGCAGAAGTGGATCCCGCGGCCGAAGGCCAGATGCGGATTGTGCGTCCTGGCCGGGTCGAACGTGCCCGGATCCTCGAACGTGCGCGGATCGCGGTTCGCGGCCGCGATCCAGATGGCGAGCATGCTGTCCGCCGGGATCGCCTGGCCGCCGAGTTCGACTTCGGTCATCGTGGCGCGGGCGACGAGCGCGAACGGGCTGAGGAAGCGCAGTGATTCCTCGATCGTGGCGGGCAGCAGCGCACGGTCCTCCCGGACGCGCCGGTACTCGTCCGGATGGGAATCCAGGCACAGCATCGTGTTCCCGAGCAGCATCGTGGTGGTGATGTGTCCCGCGAGCAGCAGCACGTTCGCGAAGTTGACGACTTCGTTCTGCGTGAGCTTTTCGCCGTCGACCTCGGCTTCGACCAGCTTCGTCAGCAGATCCTCACGCGGGTTCCGCCGCCTGTCGTCGACGTGCTCGGACAGGTAGTTCACCAGGTTCTTCAACTGTTCGACCGATTCGTCGGAGGCCTTCTTGTCCTCCTCGGTCTGCTTGATCAGTGACCGTTGCTGGCTGTTGTTCAGCATCGTGTCGACCCACTGCTTGAACAGGGTGCGATCGCTCGCCGGAACGCCGAGCAGTTCGGCGATGACGATCACCGGCAGCGGATAGGCCAGGCTCGTCACCAGTTCCATCGACTCCTCGCCGTCGACGGCGTCGAGGAGTTCATTCGTCAGCGCGGCGATCCGCGGTTCGAGGTCCGCGACGACCTTCGGGGTGAAGGCGTGGCTCACCAGGGTGCGCAGCTTCTTGTGGTCGGGCGGATCCATCTGGAGCAGGTTGCCGTCGACGAACAGGTCCTTGTCCGGTGCCATCTCCGGCGGGACCAGACGGACGGTGTCGGAGGAGAACACCTTGGGGTCGCTCAGGGTCTTCAGTGCCTCGGCGTGGCCGTAGACGTTCCACATGCCCGTTTCGGGGTCGAAACGGACCGGGTCGGCCGGGAATTCACCGCGAAGCCAGAACTGGCTTTCGTGGATTCCCCAGTTTTCGGCGAGTGTGGTCATGACGTGCCCCCTTCTTTTCGGGTGAAGGAGCTCGGATCAGACGGGCCCCTCTGTTCCGTCCTGCCGGTAGATCCAGGCGCGATAGGTCGAAATCAGATCCAGGAACGCCTGGGTCACCTCGGCCGCGGTGGCGGCCAGGTTCGCCGGGGACGGTTTCTCCGGCGGCTCGAAGGCCGTCCGGATGATGTGCGCGAGGGCGTCGGCCTTCTCCTCGGCGGTGAGTTCGTCGCCCTCGGTGGTGAAGCTGTCCATCAGGTAGAACCCCAGTGCCGCCGAACGCAGGACGTAGGTCAGGTTCGGGATGTCGTCGCGCAGCAGGCCCTGGTCGGTCATCGTCTTCAGGTACCGCTCGGTCACGACGGCGTCCTGATCCTGCAAGGGGTGCTTTTTCAGCCGGCCGAGCAGTTCCGTGTTGCCGGAGACGAGCGCGCCGAGCAACGGATTCCGCTGGGTGTACAGGAAGGCCGCCCGCTGGAAACGATGGGGCAGCACCTCTTCCGGATCTTCGGCCAGCCCTTCGAGGAGCGCCTCTGCGGCGCGAAGGGATTCACGCAGGAGCAACGCGTGGAAAAGGTTCTCCTTGGTGGACCAGTGCAGGTAGATCGTGCCCTTCCCGATGCCCGCCTGGTTCGCGATGTCCTCGATGGTCACCTTGCGATAGCCCAGCCGCGTCAGCAGGACGCCGGCCGCGTCGAGGATGCGATCGGCGCGGCCGGCGGTGCGGTCCGGACGTTCTGCCACGTGCGCTCCCAGCCTCTGACTTCGTGACCAAATTCGCTTATCTGGTCATCCGGTCAGTCGAACGATAGCGCCGCGGGGGCGGACCCGGCAAGGAAATCGACGTTTCCTTAACGCAGCCGGTGGGCGAGGAGGAAGCGCCAGATGACCGGCGTGGCGTCGATGACGGTCGGTGTGGCGGAGTCGTTGTTCGGTGCCGTGCTCGGCCAGACGTGCCCGGCGCCTTCGATCCGGTAGTGCTGGAGCGAGCAGCCGATCCAGCGCTGGACCGTGACGCCGGTCTTCGGGGAGTACTGGACCGGGTCGGGGAAGCAGCCGTTCCGATCCGCCCACCCGGCGAGCCAGGCCGGCAGTGTCGGCAGGCCCTTCGCGGGATTCCCGCCGTACGGAATCGTCGCGTCGGCGGTGCCGTGGAAATCGAGGATCGGCGCCGGGCGCGACGGGGCGCACTGTCCGCCTTGCGGGTAGAACGCCCCGGCGACCGGCGCGAAGGCCGCGATCCGGCCCGGCATCCGGCAGGCGAGGACGCCGACGAAGCCACCGCCGTTCGATTTGCCCGTCGCGTAGATCCGGCGGGAGTCGACGCACAGCTCCCGCTGGAGCGTGTTCAGCAGGTCGCTGGTGAAGAGCACGTCGTCGGCGGCCGCCGAATAGGGTGCGCCGGTCCAGGCCGCCTCGCCGTCGGTGCCCGGAAGTCCTTGCGGATAAACGGAAATCGCGTCATAGGCGGAGAACCCGGACAGCTCCTCCTGGTACTTCGATGTCCGCTTGTGACCGTGGAACGACAACACCAGCGGGTACTGCCGCGACGGCCGGTACCGCGCGGGTACGTGCACGGTGTACTCGCGGACCAGACCGCCGGACGTCAGGGTCCGCGATGTCGTCATGCCCGGGGGCACCGGGGACGGACGGTCACAGCCGGTGGTCGGCACCGGGCTGTCGATCGGCGACGGCGCTGCCGACGCCGGTGCGGCGAACAGGCTCAGTCCGGCCACGGCGGCTGCCGTCAGCGCGAGACGGCGCAGGGACTTCGTGGGACCAGGCACGCGATCCTCCTTGATCGGGCGACGGGGTGGTGATCAGGGTCACTCCCCGCGCCTGCCTGGTCAGCATTGTGTTCATTGTGTTTTCGGCGGCTTCGCGGGTCAGCCGCAGGCCTTCTTCGCCATGAGGACCCTGGTCAGTGCCTCATCCACCCGGGCGGCCGGGAGCTCGCCCGACGCAAGCGCTTGCTCCAGCTTGGCCAGCACCGTGTCGATGTTGCCGCCGGAGGACCACAACGCCTGGTCCGCGCCTGCCTGCAAGGCCTTGAGAACCGCCGTCGGCAGCGGGTACTGGGACGTGATCGCCTTCATCGCCCCGAGATCGTCCGTGATCACCGGGCCGTCGAACGCGTAGTCCTTCCGCAGCAGGCGGTACGCGGGCGCCGACAGGGTCGACGGCAGGCCGCCGGTCAGGTCGGGCACGTCCAGATGCCCGACCATGACACCGACCTCGCCGTACTCGCCGATGTCGCGGTAGGGCACCAGGTCGACCTTGCGCAGCGAGGTCAGTGGCGGAGTCCGCACCAAGCCCTTGTGGGAGTCGCCCGTAGCGTGCCCGTGGCCGGGGAAGTGCTTGAGCACCGGCTGCACCCCGGCGTCCCGCAACCCTTGCGCGAACGCCAGGACGTACTTGCGCGCGACCTCGGGGTTCGCGCCGAACGACCGGTCGCCGACGATGTCGCGGTCCGGCTGTTCCGTGATGTCGGCGTCGGGCGCGTAGTCGACGGTGACGCCGCGGTTCCGCATCTGACGGCCGCGTTCGGCGGCCTTCGCCCGTACCTGCGCCGGTGTCATGGTCGTGGCCATCTTCCGTGCGCTCGGCATGGCGCCGTCGAGGGCGTCGATCCGCTGGACGCGGCCGCCTTCCTCGTCGATCGCCACCGACACGGGGACCTTCGCCGCCCGCTGGACCTCGTCCAGCGCGCGGTTCTGCAGCAGGGCAGTCTCGTTGCCGCCGAGGAAGATCCCGCCGACCTGGTGATCGCGCACCAGTTTCACCGTCGCCTTCGGGTCCCCTGCGTTCACGCCGACCACCACCAGCTGAGCCAGCCGCTGCCGGGGGCTCATCTTGGCGATGACGGCTTCACAGCCCGACACGGGTACTTGCTCGGCCTTCGGTGACGGCGAGGGCGGGCTCGTGCTCGGCGGGTTCGAAACGCTGCCGCGCGGTGGTGGCACCGTTCCCGCCGGCTGTGCCGATCCGGCCTGCTCGTTCGCCGTACCGCACTGCACGCTCGTGAGCAGAACGGTGGCCGCTCCCAGGATGACGGTGGCCCATCGTTTCGTCGTCTTCGGTCGCCCGGCGCTCATCGGCTCGTTTCAGTCGTCGTCCATGCCGGTACCGACGGTAACCCCAGTTGCCCGTTCGTACGCGCTCGCATGCCTGTTAGTACCTGCTTGCGCAGCTCTCGGGCCGTGAATTACCGCCTGGTTATGGAACCGTGGGCGCGGTCAGACATGGATGCCCCGGTGCCGCCGGACGGGCCGGGGAGGAACCGGCACTTCCGCCGTGCCGGTCCCCTTGGCCGCGGCCAGCACCCTGTCCAGAACCGACAGCGAGGTGGTGAGCAAGGAGATCTGGTTCTGGATCCGGGTTTTGGCGATCTCCAGTTCGTCGGTCATCCCCGGGGAAGGCACCAAATGCGTGTCGTCCCCGGAAACACAGGGCAGGAGCTCCGCGATCTTGCCACTGCACAACCCGGCCGAATAGAAGAGCTGGATCTGCAGGACCCGGGCGACGTCGTCTTCGGTGAAGGTCCGGTAGCCGTTGACGCATCGATCGGGATGCAGCAGCCCTTCCGCTTCGTAGTACCGCAACGAGCGCACGCTCACGCCGGTCCGCTCCGCCAGCTCGCCGATCCGCATGAGTCCACATTAGCCGCGGAATCCGCGGTTGACCGTGACGCCGGTGTCAGGGTTTAGCTTCGCGTTCATGAGGTTGCTAGAAGCATTCCGCGGCCCTGCGATCCAGTTGCCGAACCGGATCGCGATGGCCCCGATGACCCGGGGACGTGCCGACGACACGACAGGCGTCCCGCATCCGCTGACGGCCGAGTACTACGCGCAACGCGCGAGCGCCGGCTTGATCGTGAGTGAAGGTGTCTGGGTCCACCGGACCGGCAAGAGCGGCCCGGGCATCCCAGGGTTGGTGACGGAACAGCAGGTCGAGGCCTGGCGTGCGGTGACCGACGCCGTCCATGAGAAAGGCGGCCGCATCTTCGCGCAGCTCTGGCACGCGGGCCGGGTCAGTCACCCCGGCGTGATGGGCCGGACGCCGGTGGCTCCGTCGGCGGTCCGTCAGGCCGGGCGGATCTTCGTGGACGACGAGTGGATGGACACGGTCGAGCCACGCGCGCTCGGTGAGGACGAGATCGGCGAGGTCGTCCAGGACTTCGCCACGTCGGCACGCCAGGCCGTCGACGCGGGGTTCGACGGCGTGGAACTCCACGGTGCCAACGGATATCTCATCCAGGAGTTCCTCGCCCGCAACACCAACCTTCGGCAGGACCGTTACGGCGGTTCCGTCGCCGCCCGGCTCAGGTTCCCGCTCGAGGTGGTGGCGGCCGTGGCCGATCAGATCGGCGCGGCCAGGGTCGCCCTGCGGATCTCGCCGGGCAACCCGGAGAACGACATCGTGGAAGACGACTGGAAGGAGGTGTACTCACGGCTGCTCGCGGAGCTTCGCCGGTACGAACTCGCGTATTTGCACGTCATCGACACCCCGGAGGCCGAGGCACTGTCTCATCTGCGGCCGCTGTGGCCCGGGACGCTCATCGCGAACCTCCGTTCCGAAGAGCCGACCTCCAGGGAGGAGGGTGAGTCCTTGATCGAGTCCGGGCTGGCCGATGTGGTCGCCTTCGGGAGGCTGTTCATCGCGAATCCGGACCTGCCCGCCCGCTTCGCGCTCGGTGCCCCGCTCGCCGCGGCGGACCACGACGTCTACTACGGCGCCCGGCTTGACGGCTACACCGACTTCCCGGCGTTCGATCCGGACTCGGCGAAGTTCGCCTGTTCGGCGCGCAGCTGATCTTCGCCGCCCGATCTACAGTGCGGGGATGGTCAAGACGGCAGTGGAGATCGCGGCGGCTGTGCGTGCCAAGGAACTCGATCCGGTCCAGGTGACCCGCGAGGCGCTGGCCCGGATCGAGGCGGCGGACGGAGTGATCGGTGCGTTCCGCCTTGTCCGGGCCGACGAGGCGCTCGCCGAGGCCGCGGCGGTGGCCGAACGCGCGGACCTGGCCGATCTGCCCCTGGCCGGGGTCCCGATCGCGGTCAAGGACGTCACGGCGGTCGAAGGCGAGTACGCCTCATGGGGTTCGCGAGCGGGTTCCTCGACGGTGTCCACAGAGGACGGCGAGATAGCGCGGCGGCTGCGCGCGGCCGGTGCGGTGATCGTCGGCCTGACCCGGGTGCCGGAACTGTGCGTTTGGCCGTCGAGTGACGGTCCGGACGGGACTGCGCGTAATCCGCGTAATCCGTCCTACGCCGCGGGCGGTTCGTCGGGGGGCAGTGCCGCGGCGGTCGCCGCCGGGCTGGTGCCCATCGCGCACGGCACCGATGGCCTGGGCTCGATCCGGTTGCCGTCCGCGATCTGCGGGATCGTCGGTCTCAAGCCGGGTAAGGACGTGGTCCGCATACCGGGGGAGAACGGCTGGTTCGGGCTGTCCACCCACGGCCCGATGACGACCACCGTGGCCGACGCGGCCGTGCTGATGTCCGTCCTCGCCGGACAACCCGGCCTGGCGGACCCCACCGACCCGAAGCGGTCCCGCATCGCTCTGTCGACTCAGGTCCCGTTGACCAGGGCGCCCTTGCCGGGAGCGTTCAGCCGAGCCGTCACGCGGGCCGGAGACCTGCTCCGCGCGTCCGGGCACACCGTCGTGCGCGGAACGCCCCGGTACACCGCCGGAGCCGTGGGAGGTCTCTTCGCGCGCTGGGTGGCGGGGCCGGCCGAGCAAGCGGACGGATACGACCTCGCCGCGCTTCAGCCCCGGACGCGGGCACACGTCCGGCTCGGCCGCCTGCTGGCGACACGGGTCCGGGAGAGCACCCGCGACCGCTGGCTGGAGCGTGCCGAAGAGTTCTTCGCCGAGCACGACGTGCTGATCACGCCCATGCTCGCGTCACTTCCGCTCAAGGCCCGCACCTGGCACCGAAGCCGGTGGCTCACCAACGTGCTGCCGTCCGTGCGCGTCGCGGGTTTCGCCGGGTTCTGGAATCTCGCGGGCTATCCGGCGATGTCGGTGCCGGTGGGCGTGCACCCGTCGGGCATCCCGGCCTGCGTTCAGCTCGTCGCCGCACCCGGCGGGGAAGCGCTCCTCCTCGGCCTCGCCGCCCAGCTCGAAGCGGCCAACCCCTGGCCCCGCACCATTCGGGGAGGGACCGCCGCCCACGTAGGTACTTATTGAGGGGTAAGGCAAAGATGTCGTGCCCCGGCGAGCGTCCGGCTGGCTGACAGAAGCCGGGCCGCGGTTCCGGGAGACACTCTTCTGAAACAAGTGTCCGGCTTGGGGCGTTTGTGCGGTTTCGCGAGGTGGTCGTGAGTGGCAAGGAGCGTTAGAACGCTCTTTACCACTCACGACCCCGTTCAGGAACGTGCGTCTCGCGAGGGAGCCTCACGTAGGTCGCCAAGTAGTGAAGGCCTCCTTCGCTACCTTGAGGGTAGGCAAGGGGACCTTCACGGCATCGAGTCGATCACGCCACGTTTGCCTTACCTCTCAAATAAGACACGGTCACTTGCGGCTGTGCCTCGAAGGCCCCCTTTGCGACGGTGAACGTCTCAAAGGGGGCCTTCGAGACACCGGACCCGGACCAGCACCGCCCCCGAAGAGAGCAAGGGACCTTTGCTATCGCTCTCCAAAAGAGAGTGACAGCAAAGGTCCCTTGCTACTTCGCGCTGGTCAGGAGCCGGTTTTGGCGGGCGACGGCTTCTGCCCGTTGGCCTTCGGACCGTTCTGGTCGCTCTGCCCGTTCTTCGGCGCAGCGGCGGCAGGCGCCGGAGAAGCGGGCTTGGCCGGGGCGGCGGCCTTCGACGCGGGAGGCTCGGCGGGCTTGCCCGCGGGCTTCGTCTCTTCGGGCTTGCTGTCGCCCCCGACGAGCTTCGAAGCGTGCGGGATCACCGACTCCTCGGGCAGTGCGGCGAGCATCGCTTCGCTGCCCTTCAGGACTTCGTCGGCCTGCAGCAGGCTCTTGCGGGCCTGCTCGCGGATCTCGGCCAGCCGTTCGACCTTCCGCTGGGCGGCCGTCGTGCGCTGGGCCGCTGTCGTCGTGGCCTCGTCGAGCCGGCGCTTGGCTTCGGCCGTGGCCTCGTCGATGCGGCGCTTGGCCTCCGCGGTGGCCTCCGCGATCCGGCGTTCGGCCTGGTTCTTGCTGGCCGTCTGCTGGTCGGTGATGTGCTTCTCGTGCGCCGCGCGCTGGGCCGCGATCGTCTGATCGAATTCGCGTTCGATCTTCCGGCGCTTGCGCTCGGCCTCGTTGTCCAGCAGTTCCCGGCGCTGGGCGGCCTCGACGGTGAGCCGCTGGACCTCGGCCCGCGTCTCGGCGAGCGCGTTTTCGTGCTCGGAGTGCAGCGCGTCCGCCTGCTTGTCCAGCTCGGCGACGAGCCGCGTGTAGCGCTCACGGAGCTTCTTCGACGCCTCGCTCGAGGACGCCCAGTGCTTCTCGGCCGCGACCTCGGCACGCTTCGTGATCTCCGCGGCGCGCGCCTGTGCGAGCGTCACGGTGCGCTGCATCCGCTCGTCGAGGTCTTCAAGCCGCTCCGGAGGCTTCTTCAGCTCCTCGATCCTGGCGTTGAGCTTCGCCACCTCGTGGCGCACGGTTTCGAGTTCACGCGTGGCCGCCGTCGCCTGCGCGATCGCGGCGTCGCGGTCGGTCATCATGCGATGCACCTGCGCTTCGAGATGATCCAGATACTGGCGCACTTCGTTCCGGTCGAAGCCGTGCCAGGCCTGGGTGTACTCGCGCCGCAGGGGCAACAGGCCGTTGTCTCGCTCGGGAACCATGGTCACGACGGTACCTGCGTACCCGGCGTCGCCGTTGCCAGGCTTCGTGATTCACCGACGTGTGTCGGCTCTCAGCTGGGATCCCTCACCTGAACGGCCGCCACCCGTGTGCGCAGTGTCACCAATGGAAGCCGCGGCTGAGCCGGGCGAGTGCGACCGCCGCCCGTGACAGATGCTGCTCGCCCTTCCCGATTTTCAGCCCGCCGCCGCCACCCGCGGCCGCGGAGTCCGGGAACACGCGGAAACCTTGGTAGGCCACGGCATCCGTGAGTCCGGGGGTGAGTGTGTAGGCGAGACCGATCGCCTGCCCGGCGGGCGTGCCGATGTGCTTCGGGCGGTCTTTCAGCGCCTTCATCACCATGTCCGCCGCCTGATCCGGCGATTTCGTCGGAAACGCGTCGTAAATCTTCGTCGGCCGGATCATCGGGGTGCGCACGAGAGGCATGTGGATGGTCGTGAAGGTGATTCCGTCACCGTGGGTCTCGGTCGCGGCGATCCGGGAGAAATAGTCCAAAGCGGCCTTCGACGCCGCGTACGCCGAAAAGCGCGGCGCGATTCCCTGCACGCCGATCGACGAGACGTTGACGATGTGCCCGAATTTGCGCTCGGACATATGTGGCAGCACCGCGAGGATCAGCCGCACCGCGCCGAAGTAGTTGATCGCCATCGCGCGTTCGTAATCGTGGAACCGGTCGTACGAAAGCTTGATCGACCGGCGAATCGACCGGCCGGCGTTGTTCACGAGCATGTCGATCCGGCCGTGTTCGGCGAGCATCGCGTCGACGGCCTTGTGCACCGATTCCTCGTCGGTCAGGTCGGCCGGGTACACCGACGCGGTGCCGCCCGCGGCGATGATCTCGTCCCGCACTTCTTCGAGTTCGTGCTGGCGCCGCGCCACGAGCAGGGGCACACCGCCCGCCGCCGCGACCTTGATCGCGGTCGCCCGCCCGATCCCCGACGACGCGCCGGTGATGATCACGCGACGGCCGTCCAGCTCGCCGCGAGGGCCGTGCTTGCGGGCGCGGAACGGGTCCAGGTGCTCACGCCAGTAACGCCACAGCGTGGGCGCGTAGTCCTCGATCCGCGGCACCTCGACACCCGAGCCGATGAGCGCCTTGCGCGTCGACGCCGACGAGAACACCGACGGGAAGGCCATGGTCTCCAGCAGTACCGGCGGGATCCCGAGCCGCTCCAGCACGGCGTCGCGCGCGATCGTGAAACCGGGGATGTGCTCGCTCAGTTTCACCAGGTTGACGATGCCTTTGGACACGCGTTCGTTGAGCTGCACGGAGATCGTCGGCGCGCCCGCCGCCTTCGCGAAGGCGTTGTACACCGAGACGACCGGCTGCGGTTCCGGGTTGACCAGGTGGAACGCGCGCCCGTCGAGTCCCTTGGTGGTGACCAGCGCGAGCAGCGACTCGGCGACGTAGTCGACCGGGACGACGTTGGTGTCGCCGAGGTCGGGGCCGACGATCGGCAGGTCGGGAAGGCCGGCCAGCCTGCTGATCGCGGGGAACAGGTAGTACGGGCCGTCGATCTTGTCCATCTCGCCGGTCTCGGAGTTCCCGACCACGACCGCGGGCCGGTACACCCGCCACGGCACGTCCTGCTGCTCGCGCACCAGGCGCTCCGCCTCGAACTTCGTGCGGTGGTACGGCGTGACGAGCCGCTGGCCGACGTCGAACATCTCCTCGGTGAACATGCCCTCGTGGTCACCGGCGACGGCGACCGAGGACACGTGGTGCAGGCAGCCGGCGTTCAGGTCGGCGGCGAGCGAGATCACCTGCGCGGTGCCTTCGACGTTGGCCTTGATGCTGGCTTCGTCGTCGGCGGTGAGGTCGTAAAGGGCGGCGAGGTGCACGACGTTGTCGACACCGCGAAGCTTCTCTCGATCCTCTTCGCTGACGCCGAGCAGAGGCTCGCCGAGATCACCGGTGACGAGGGTGACGCGCTCCGGATGCGGCCAGGAGTTGACGAGTTTCGCGAGTTTGTCCTGTGAGGACGGGCGGACGACGAGCGCGACCTTGTCGACGTCCTCCCTGGTGAGCAGCAGCCGGGTGAACTGGCGCCCGATCAGTCCGGTCGCCCCGGTCACCAGAAAAGTCGCCATCTGCTTCACCCTTCACCGTGTTCGCCCGCGTCCACCGGCATTCTGCTGCATCACGACGACGCTGACCACCATGGCGCCGGTGAAGTTACTCACGGGTAACTAGGCCGGGTCGGCGATGACGACCCGGTTCTCGGCATAACCGGTCTCCCCGCCGACCCAACGGCCGCCGCAGGTGACGAGGACTATCCGATGTGGACCGGACTGGCCGAACAACTCGTCGGCCCGCTGCGGCAGTTCGTTCTTCTTCAGCGTGATCAGCTGGGAAACCTTGTACTGCCAAGACTTCCCCGTCTTGTCGACCACGGTGACCGCGCCGCCGATCCGGTCGTTCCACAGTTCCGCGAACGGACCCGTCGCGCCCTTCCAGTTCACGTGCCCGGCGAACACGCTCGCCCCGGTGGCCGAACTCAGTTCCGCGCCCCACCAGGTCACCTCGCCGAGGTTCTCCGGCACCGGAAGCTCCGCACCCGGCCCCAGTTCCTTGCGCACGAGTTTCGCCGCGCCACCCGCGGGCAGCCTGATCGTCCCCGGACCCTGCGGTTTCGGGGCTTCGGGCTCCTTCGACGGCGGCGGCGGGGCCGTGGCCGGGGTCGTGGGGACGATCTCCGGCGGAGGCGCGACCTCCTGCTGCGCGGGCGCGGCCGGTGCCCCGCCCGCGACGGGGACGGAGACGGGCTGGGCCGTCCCCGCCACCACCGTCGTCGGCGGCCAGATGATCAAGGCCGCGACCAGGTCCGCGCACAGGACCGTGACGGCTCCCAGCGCGAACCCGCGGCGTACTGACATTCCGAACCCTCTTAGCGTCGCGAAGACCGCCGCGCGGCCACGCCCACCGAGATCGAACCGAGCAGCGCGAGCGCGCCGACGCCGAGGATCCCGGCGGTCGACGCCGAATTCTCGACGGTGCCCTGCATCATCGCCACCGGCCGGTCGCCGGCGGGAATGGTGCGCGGTACCTCGTTGGGCGTGTTGGCGACCTTGAGCGCCAGCGTCTCACCCGGCTTGACCTCGCCGCAGGCGGACGGCGGATTCTTCGGGTCGAACGCGTTGGTGTAGCCCGGCGGCGCGCTGACCTCGATCACGCAGATCTCCTGCGGGGTCCGCAGGTTCTCGACGGTGACCGTGCCGTTCTCGCCTTCGGTGGTGACGACGGCGGGCTTGCCGTCGGTGCCGTTGAGCGGCTTGCCGTCGTGGCCGACCGCCGCCGCGGTCTTGTCCTTGGCGGTGATCCGCAGCGCCGCGCCCGCGATGCCCTTGCCGGTCTTCGCGTCGACCTTGCTCACCTGGACCTTGCCCGGCTTCGAAACGACCGCGACACCCTGCGCCTTCAGTTCCTTCTCGCCGCCGGTCGAGACGACCTTCTGCACCCCGGTCTCGACCGGGAACTGCACGTACGGCCGGTCCGCGGGGGCGGACAGCGAACTGGCCAGCTTCGGCTGGTCACCCGTCGGCGTCACTTTGACCGTGACAGTGCCGTCCTCGCCCGTCTTCACCGTGGTGGCCTTCTCGGCCTTGGCGGTCGACGTCGAAGCGGGCTTCGTGCTCTCACCGCTGTCGATCGTCGCGTTCGACGGGGTGAGCTTCACCGGTACGCCGGAGACACCCTTGCCCTTGGCGTTCTTGACGCTGATCGTCCACTCGCCCGCGGTGCCGATGTGCTGGTCATCCTTCGGCGGCGCGATCGCGGTGCTCCACGGTCCGCGGTTGGCCTCGGCGTCCTTGGTCAGCTTCTCGACGGCCGTGGCGGCGTCGGCGTGCTGCGCCTTCAGCTTGTCGAGGTGGCTCTGGACGTCGTAGCCGATCTTCTCCGCGGGCAGGGCGGGATCGAGATCCGCGGCCGAACGCGGCTTCGAGGTCCACGAGTGCAGCAGGTGCGCGAGCGCCGCCGCCTCGGCCTTGTCCTGGGTGCCGCCGTAGCGCAGCAGCAGGTAGGAGATGTTGGCCGCGGTGTCCTCGGGGAGCTTCGCGCCCCACTTGTCGAGGAGTTCGTCACCGGGCTCGTACTTCTCGTTCGTGTCCGGCGCCTTCAGCTGGAAGGAGACGCAGAACACGTGCTTGCCGTTGACGACGTAGGAACCGAGCCAGTCCCGTGCTCTGGGTTTCTTGTCGACAGTCTGACCGGGCGTGACTTCGTAGCCGACGCCCTCCTGCTTGGCGGCCGAGGCCGGTGTCGCCGCGACGGTGGCGGACAGCGCGCCGAGCAGGCATGTCGCGATCAGGCTGGTCAAGGCGCGCGAACGCACGCTCGGGCGTGTGGTCCACCCCATGGTGTGTTGACTCCTTTGGCCGTGTTCTGCCGTCGGCGCCTTTACGTCGACGCAGGTCACACGATCGATAGGTTCCCCGACACGCCTTCGGTGATTATCCGAACACGCACCGTGGAGGGTGGCGGGTGAGCAGCGGTTTTGGCAATACGGCATCAGGTGGGGTATCGGTGAACGGTCGGTGATCTCCGCCGCATACGGTGGGGGAGATGGGCTCGGCCCCGAATGTGAGTAAAGTCGTCTTTACTTCGACGGGAACCGGGCGGCCCCCGCGGTCGTTGAACCCGATGCAGGTGCCAGTAGATCCAGGAGGATCAGGTGCGATCCAGTAGCAACCCGGCGTTCCGGAACCTGCCGCGTGGCGCGGCTCAGTACGGACCCAACGTAGGCTTCAACCAACCTCAGGGCGGGGTGCCCGGCTACGGTCCTCCGCAGACCTCCGCCGGCGCCGACGACCGTCCGATGACCGTGGACGACGTCGTCATCAAGACGGCGCTGAGCCTCGGCACCGCGCTGGTGACCGGTGTGCTCACCGCAATCTGGGCGATCAGCCAGGTCTCGACCTCGGCTTCGGGCAAGATCACCGCCATCCCCGGCGCCGTGATCGGCGCGCTCGTCGGCGGCATGCTCGTCGGCCTCGTGATCTCGCTCGTGATCATCTTCAAGCAGAAGCCGAGCGGCCCGCTCACGCTGGCGTACTCGGCTGCCGAGGGTGTCTTCCTCGGTGCCATCAGCGGCCTTTTCGAACTGCTCTACCCCGGCATCGCGATTCAGGCGATCATCGGTACCGCGGGTGTGTTCATCGCGATGCTGGTCGTCTACAAGACCGGTGCGGTCAAGGTCACCCCGAAGCTGACGAAGTGGATCATCGGCGCCGTCGTCGGCGTCGCGATCCTGATGCTGGTCAACCTCATCACCAGCTTCTTCGGCTTCAACCCGCTGCGTGACGGCGGGCCGATCGCGATCATCTTCAGCCTCGTGGTGATCGGTGTCGCGGCGTTCAGCTTCCTGCTCGACTTCGACCAGGCCGACCGGATGATCCGCGAAGGCATGCCGTCGAAGTGGGCGTGGTTCGCCGCCTTCGGCCTGATGACCACGCTGGTCTGGCTGTACCTCGAGATCCTGCGACTGCTGTCGTACTTCCAAAACGATTGACGCAGGTCTTTCGCGAAAGGGCGCTCCGAGCGATCGGGGCGCCCTTTTCCGTTCCCGTGCATACCCTGACCCCATGACCGAGCACAGCGGCGAACCCGTCAGGCCGAAGCGATCCAAATGGTTCTGGGTGAGTGTCCTGGTACCGGTCGCGCTCGTCGTGCTCAGCGCGTCGTCGTGGATCGTCGGGTACCTCTCCAGCACGGACGACATTCAGGTGGGTGCCTGCTACGCGGTCACCACGTTCGGCGATGTCGACGAGGATCCGGCCAAGGCCGACTGCGGTTCGGTCGAAGCCAACGCGAAGGCCGGGGCGAAGACCGAGACCGGCGCGGCTTGCCCGGAGGGCGAGTACGACCAGCTCACCGTCGACAAGACGTTCTCCTCGTACAAGCTCTGCATGATGATCAACGCGAAGCAGGGCGACTGCCTCGAGAACTTCCTGGCCGACAGCGTCGCGTACCAGAAGGTGCCGTGCTCGGATCCGGCGAAGGACGCGGAGGTCGTGAAGGTGGTCGACGGCGCCGCCTCCTGTGACGACACGGAAGCGACCCACCTCAAGGGCTACTCGACGCCGCCTTCGACGGTCTGCGTCAAGAGTCTGAAATAGCTTCCTCGACCAGGGGCTTTCACTCGTTCGGGGGGCCGGTGGGTGGCGTTGATCACGGTACGTGTTTGATACCGGGGTTCTTATTCCTCTTCACACCTGTGAGGTTTCTCGGTGACCACTTCCCAGCCGGCCCCTGGGGGCCAAATGCCGGTGGGACAGCCCGATGCTTTCGGTCCGCCTCCCGGCGGTCAGCCGGTGGCGCCCAAGCGGTCCAAGCTCGGCTGGTTGCGCTTCGCCATCCCGGTGCTCGTCGTCGCGGTCGGCGGCGGACTCTTCCTGTTCAACTACTTCACCGGGACGGGCAACGCCCAGGCCGGCGACTGCTTGAGCGTGACCGAGTTCTCGCGGACGGCCGACGAGCCGAAGAAGGCCGACTGCGGCGCCCCGGAGGCGAACGTCAAGATCGCCGCCCGCGTGGGTGGCGACGAGGCCTGCCCGCAAGGCGACTACGACAGCATCTCGATGACCGGCCGGATCTCGTACAAGTTGTGCCTGGCGGTCAACGCCAAGCAGGGTGACTGCCTGACGGGCTACAACTCCTCCACCGCCGGCTACCAAAAGGTGTCCTGCACCGACCCCACCAAGGACGCGGAGTTGCTCAAAGTCGCCAACGTCGTGGACGAGGCCGTGTGTGAAGGCACCGAAGCGACGCACGTGCGGTCGTACTCGACTCCGCCGACCACCATCTGTTTGAAAGTGGGCAAGTAGCCCGAAGCGCGTGAAGGCCCCCTTCCCTCGGCTGAGTCGAGGGAAGGGGGCCTTCGCGCGCTTCCGGGGGAGCAAGGGACCTTTGGTATCGCCGCCGCCATCCGGGCCTGCGGGCGCGTCCGTTCGTCGCACACTGTGGGACGGGCTGCGACCGGGCGGTCACCGGTCCTAACGTTGCTCGTCCCCAACCTCGCCGATCGATCTGGAGTCCTGGTGGCGACGACAGAAGCCCAAGCCGGTGCGAAGAAACTCCTCGACTTCCCGACCTCCTGCGCCGCCCCGGTCCCGGAACCGGAGGAGCCGGTCAAGACCGTGCCGCTGGCGGTCGCGGGTGTCCTCGCCGTCGGTCTGACCTGGTACGTCTGGGCCGCGCACGGCGCGAAGTTCGGTGTCCTGCTCATCCTCGGGCTGCTGCTCGGGCTCGCGCTCTTCCACTCCCGCTTCGGCTTCACATCGGCCTGGCGCCAGCTGATCGCGGTCGGTAACGGCCAGGGTCTGCGGGCGCACACGTTGCTGCTCGGGACGGCCGCGACGCTGATCGCGTTGATCGTCGGCACCGGTTCCGGTCTGTTCGGCAGCACGCCGAATCCGACGGCGGGCGGACTGGGGCTCGCGCTGTTCGTGGGCGCGACGATCTTCGCCATCGGCATGCAGCTGGGCGGCGCGTGCGCGTCGGGGACGCTGTTCGCGGTCGGCTCCGGGCAGTCGGCGATCGTGCTGACCCTCGGCGGGTTCATCACCGGCTCGGTCCTCTACACGTGGGCGTATCCGCTGCTTTCGGGCTGGCCGGAGTTCAAGGGGATCCTGCTCGCCGACCACGTCGGCTGGTTCGGTTCGTGGGCGATCACCGTCGCCGTCCTCGCCGCGATCGTGCTGGGCACCCGGTTCGTGCAGAAGCGCCGCAATCCACCGCCGGTCGGCGCCGTTCCGACCGCGCACGGCTTCGCGCGCGTCTTCCGCGGTTCCTGGCCGATCCTCGTCGGCGCCGTCGTCCTCGGGGTGCTGGCGGGCGCGGTCTTCCTGGTGTCCGGCGGCATCTGGGGTGTCACCAGCGCGTTCAGCCTGTGGGGCGCCAAGATCCTGCAGGTGTTCGGGCTGCACCCGGAAACCTGGGAATTCTGGCGGCTCAAGGCGAACGCGGCTTCGCTGGCGGCGCCGATCTGGAAGGACAAGAACAGCCTCACCGACATCGGCATCATGATCGGCGCGGGCGTGGCCGCCGCCGCGGCGGGCGCGTGGAAGATCCACAGCTCGATCCCGTGGCGCACCGCCCTCGCCGCGGTGCTCGGCGGGATCCTCATGGGCGTCGGCGCGCGGATGGCAGGCGGCTGCAACATCGGCGCCTACCTCGGGGGTATCTCGGTCGGGAGCCTGCACGGCTGGCTGTGGGGGGTGTTCGCGCTCGGCGGCACCTGGATCGGGCTCAAGCTGCGGCCCCTCTTCGGACTCGGCAACCCCGCCCCGACCGATGGCATCTGCTGATCACCCAGTGTGACAAACCGTATGCGGGCTTGCCCTTTCGGCCCGCATACGGGGAAAAAGTTGGCAAGTAAAACCCGTGTTCGGCTACGCTCGGCAACCTGTTCTCGCTTGTGTATCAGTGCACAAGCGTCATGGGGAAGGCCCGGCGCAGACGCCGGGCATCAAGCTCGCAGTCGCGACCGGCGGGGGTCGTCGCGTCCGCTGATCACCAGGGACGGGTTTCACATGTCAACGCAAGGTCCGGCCGCGCCCGCCGGAGACAAACTCGACGCAGGCGTGCTCAAGATCGCCGGCGTCGTCATCCTCGGCGCGATCATGGCGATCCTCGACACGACGGTCGTCAACGTCGCGCTCCAGAAGCTGACCATCGAGTTCCAGACGTCGTTCGACACCATCCAGTGGGTCGCGACCGGCTACATGCTGGCGCTGGCCACGGTCATCCCGGTCACCGGCTGGGCTTCGGACCGGTTCGGCACCAAACGGCTCTACCTGACGGCGATCGGGTTGTTCCTGATCGGCTCGATGCTCACCGGGATGGCCTGGGACGTCGAATCGCTGATCGCCTTCCGCGTCCTGCAGGGCTTCGGCGGCGGCATGCTGATGCCCGCCGGTATGACGATCCTGACCAGGGCTGCGGGGCCGCACCGGATCGGCCGGGTGATGGGTGTGCTCGGCGTGCCGATGCTGCTCGGCCCGATCGGCGGCCCGATCCTCGGCGGCTGGCTGGTCGACGCGGTGAGCTGGCGCTGGATCTTCTACATCAACGTGCCGATCGGCCTGATCACCATCCTGCTGGCCTGGCGCCTGCTGCCGAAGGACCGGCCGGAGCCCGGCGAGCGGTTCGACTTCGCCGGCATGCTGATGGTGTCGCCGGGACTGGCGGCGCTGATCTTCGGTGTCTCGAACATCCCGTCGGCAGGCGGTGTCGGCGCGGTGGAGGTCTGGCTGCCCGCGCTGGCCGGGATCGTGCTGCTGGTGGCGTTCGTGCTCCGGGCGAACCGGGTTTCGAACCCGTTGGTCGACCTGAAGCTGTTCAAGAACCGGTCGTTCTCCATCGCGATGGTGACGATGACGTTCTTCTGCGTCGCGTTCTTCGGCGCGATGCTGTTGCTGCCCACGTACTTCGTCCTCGCCCGCGGCGAGTCGGCGATGAACGCGGGGCTGTTGCTCGCGCCGCAGGGTTTCGGCGCCATGCTGACCATGCCGATCGCGGGCAGGCTGGCGGACAAGATCGGCGCCAGGAAGATCGTCCTGCCCGGTCTCGTGCTGATGCTCGCCGGGCTGATTTCGTTCACGCAGGTCACCGCGACGACGCCGTACTGGCTGCTGCTTTCGGCCCTGTTCGTGATCGGGCTCGGCATGGGCGCGACGATGATGCCGATCACCTCGGCCGCGCTGCAGACGCTGGAGCCGAAGGACATGGCGAGGGCGTCGACGGCGACGAACATCTTCCAGCAGACCGCGGGCGCGATCGGCGCGGCGGTGCTGTCGATCATCCTGGCCGCGCAGCTGGCGGGGAAGTTCGGCGTGCCGACCGCTCAGGGGCAGCTCGCCGCGACGGGCGCGATCATGAACCCGGCCACGCACGAGGTGGCCGCGGGATTGGCCGCGGACTCGTTCTCGACGACGTTCCTGTGGTCGATGATCCTGCTGGCGCTGTGCCTGGTCCCGGCGGCGTTCCTGCCGAAGACCAAGCCCGCGCTGCCGGAGGGCGCGGCCGGCGGCGAGGTCCCCGCGGCGCCGCCGATCATGACCCACTAGGGGTTCCGCGTCGGAATTCGCGCGGGGGCGGGGGTCGTGAGTGCCAAGTGGGGTTAGAACGCTACTTAGCACTCACGACCCCGGCGTGAAACCGTGCAAATTGTCCAAAACGGGCACTTTTGCTGGAAAGGCGTCCTGTGCGGATGGTCGTGAGGGCGTCGGGTCGCTGTGGCGCGTCTGCGTCGACTTCCAATTCAGGCGCTAAGCCCGGAAGGGAGCAAGGGACCTTTGCTAGCGTTCGTTAGCGCACTAACTAACGACAGCAAAGGTCCCTTGCTCCCTTTTCGCTGGTCAGCGGGTCAGGAGAGGCGCTCCAGCACCATCGCCATGCCCTGGCCACCGCCGACGCACATCGTCTCCAGGCCGAACTGCTTGTCGTGGTGCTGAAGCGAGTTGATCAGCGTCGAGGTGATCCGCGCGCCGGTCATGCCGAACGGGTGGCCGACGGCGATCGCGCCGCCGTTGACGTTCAGCCGGTCGAGGTCGATCCCGAGGTCCTTGTACGACGGGATGACCTGCGCCGCGAACGCCTCGTTGATCTCGACGAGGTCGATGTCGCCGATCGACATCCCGGCGCGCGCGAGCGCCCGCTTCGACGCCTCGACCGGGCCGTAGCCCATGATCTCCGGCGACAGCCCCGAAACGCCCGTCGAGACGACGCGGGCGAGCGGCGTCAGGCCCAGCTCGCGAGCCTTGGTGTCGGACATGATGATCACCGCGGCGGCGCCGTCGTTGAGCGCGCAGCAGTTGCCGGCGGTGATCCGGCCGTCGGGGCGGAACACCGGCTTGAGGCCGGAGACGCCTTCGAGGGTGACGCCGGCGCGCGGGCCGTCGTCCTTCGAGACCACGGTGCCGTCCGGCAGGGTCACCGGGGTGATGTCCTTGGCCCAGAAGCCGTCCGCGATGGCCTTCTCGGCGAGGTTCTGCGAACGCACCCCGAACTCGTCCATCTCTTCACGCGAGACGTTCTTCAGCCGCGCGAGGTTCTCGGCGGTCTGGCCCATCGCGATGTAGACGTCCGGCAGCGCGCCGTTCTCGCGCGGGTCGGTCCAGCTGTCGGCGCCCTCGGCGGCCACCTGCGCGGTGCGGGCCTCGGCGTCGGCGAACAGCGGGTTGTGCGTGTTCGGCCAGGAGTCCGAACTGCCGTTGGCGAAGCGCGAAACGGTCTCGACACCGGCGGAGATGAACACGTCGCCTTCGCCCGCCTTGATCGCGTGCAGCGCCATGCGGGTGGTCTGCAGGCTGGAGGAGCAGTACCGCGTGATGGTGCAGCCGGGCAGGTGGTCGTAGCCGAGTTCGACGGCGACCGCACGGCCCATGTTGAAGCCCTGCTCGCCACCGGGGAGACCGCAGCCCAGCATGAGGTCTTCGATCTGCGTCGGGTCGAGTTCGGGGACCTTGTCGAGCGCGGCGCGGACCATCTGCGCGGTGAGATCGTCCGGGCGGATGTTCACCAGCGATCCCTTGCCGGCGCGGCCGATCGGGGATCGGGCGGTGGAGACGATGACGGCTTCGGGCATGGAACGACACTCCCTTGTTCTCGATCCAGACACGCGCTAAGCGGTTGCTCACCTCGCATCCTCCACCGGAGGGAGGTGCGGGTCAAAGGTGAACGCGACCGACACCACTCTTTCCGATGGCGCGTTCCGGCGCCGGGTGACGCTGCCGGTTGAGTGGACACATCCCGACCTGCGGCGTTTAGGCTGTCCACGTGGATTACGTCGAGCACATCGTGGACCTCGTGGGCAACACCCCTCTGGTCAAGCTGAACGCACTGGCCGAGGGGCTGCAACCGCTCATCCTGGCCAAGGTCGAGTACGTCAACCCCGGCGGCAGCGTCAAGGACCGCATCGCGCTGCGGATGATCGAAGCGGCGGAGCGCTCGGGCGAGCTGAAGCCCGGCGGCACCATCGTCGAGCCGACGTCCGGCAACACCGGTGTAGGGCTGGCCATGGTGGCGCAGCGCAAGGGATACAAGTGCGTGTTCGTCTGCCCCGACAAGGTCAGCGAGGACAAGCGCAACGTGCTCAAGGCCTACGGCGCCCGGGTAGTGGTCTGCCCGACCGCGGTGGCGCCGGAGCACCCGGACTCCTACTACAACGTCTCCGACCGCCTCGTGCGCGAGATCGAAGGCGCCTGGAAGCCGAACCAGTACGCCAACCCGGAGAACCCCGCCAGCCACTACCACTCGACCGGCCCGGAACTCTGGCGCCAGACCGAGGGCAAGATCACGCATTTCGTCGCGGGCGTCGGCACCGGCGGCACCATCTCGGGCACCGGCAAGTACCTCAAGGAGGTCAGCGACGGCCGCGTCCAGGTCATCGGCGCGGACCCCGAGGGTTCGGTGTACTCCGGCGGATCCGGGCGGCCGTACCTGGTCGAGGGCGTCGGTGAGGACTTCTGGCCGGACACCTACGACCGGAACATCGCCGACCGGATCATCGCGGTGTCGGACGCGCATTCCTTCGACATCACGCGCCGCCTCGCGCTCGAAGAAGGACTGCTCGTCGGCGGCTCGTGCGGGATGGCCGTCGCCGCCGCGCTCAAGCTCGCCGAGGAACTCGGCCCGGACGACGTCGTCGTCGTGCTCCTGCCCGACGGCGGCCGCGGCTACCTCACCAAGGTGTTCAACGACAGCTGGATGTCCTCCTACGGCTTCCTGCCGCCGGATTCGAGCGGCGCGACCGTCCGCGACGTCCTGATGAAGAAGAGCGGCTCGCTGCCCAGCCTGGTGCACAGCCACCCGAACGAGACGGTCGCCGAAGCGGTGGCGATCCTTTCGGAGTTCGGCGTCAGCCAGATGCCCGTGGTCAGCGCGGAGCCGCCGGTCATGGCGGCCGAGGTCGTCGGCGCGGTCAACGAACGCGATCTGCTCGAAGCGCTCTTCACCGGCAAGGCACAGCTCGCCGACCGGCTCGAGCAGCACATGTCGCCGCCGCTGCCGACCATCGGCGCCGGTGAACAGGTGGGTTCGGCGATGAACGCGCTGTCGGGCGCCGACGGCGCGCTGGTGCTGGTCGACGGCAAGCCGGCGGGCGTCGTCACCCGTCACGACCTGCTCGCGTTTCTCGCGGGACGGTAAAGAGGCATTCCATCGGATGGCCGGGCCGGGGCGTTACGAGCGGCCCACCCGGCTATCCGATAGCGTGTTGGGTGAGTTGAACTTTTATGTCCTCGTCAAGGGGGTTCAAGACCCAAATGAGTGCTCCGCAGCCACCGAATCAGCCTTGGGGTGGCGCCCAGCCACCGCAGGGACCCCCGAGTGGCCCCCAGTCGCAGCAAGACAACCCGTTCGGTTCCCCGGAACCGACCCAGGTGGTGCAGCCCGGCCAGCCCGCGCAGCCCGACTACGGGCAACCGCAGTACGGGCAGCCTTCGTATGAGCAGCCCCAGGGTGGCGGGTTCGGCGATACGCCGGAGCCCACGCAGGTCGTGCAGCCGGTGCAGCAGGGCTCCGGTGACGCGAACGCGACCCAGGTCGTGCAGCCGGTGAGCGGGGGCGGGGAAGCCCCCGGCGCCGACTCCACCCAGCTCGTGCCGCCCGGTTCGCAGCCGCCCGCCATCCCGTACGCCCCGCCGCCGAGCGCGGCCGACAACCCGGCCGCCGGTTCCTACGGCGCCCAGGGCGGCTTCGGTCAGCAGCAGGGCTTCGGCGGTCCCCAGCAGGGCGGGTTCGACCCGTCGCAGGGACAGCAGCAGTCCGGTTTCGGCCAGCCGCAGCAGGGCTTCGGCGGACCGCCGCAGGGCGGTTTCGGCCAGCAGCCCGGTTTCGGTGGACCGCCGCAGGGCTACAGCCCCGCTCCCGCCGGTGGCGGCGGCGGGAACCCGATGTTCGGGTTCATCGCCGGTGGCCTGGTCGGCCTTCTCGGTCTTCTCGCGCTGATCTTCAGCTTCGTGTACTTCGGCGACGCCAGCGACTACTCCGAAGGCCTCGGCAACGCGCCGAGCGACGAGGCACTGCAGCAGTTCCTCGACAAGGCCGGGACGGTCGGTCCCGGCGTCGTCTGGCTGTACGTGATCCTGCTGCTGGTCGCCTCGCTCGTCGCGACGGCGTCCGGTGCCGGTCTCGCCCTGGTGGGCAAGCTTCCGGCCTCGCTCAAGAAGATCGTGCCGATCGCGGTCACCGCGTCCGGCGCGTTGCTGTTCCTCTTCGGTCTGCTCCTGCTGCTCGGCACGACGCCGTCGGAGGAGTTCAAGCGCGAGCTCGGGCCGCTGGGTGACAAGGTCGGCATCGGCATCGGCCTGCCGCACCTGATCTTCGGCATCCTGATCCTGATCATCGGTGTGCTGGGCCTGATCCCGGGGACAGCGCAGTTCGTCGGCCTCGGTGGCGGCGGTTCGGTACTCGGTGCCCCGCAGAGCGGCCAGCCCGGTGGGTTCGGCGGTCCGCCGCAGGGTGGCTTCGGCCAGCCGGGTCAGCCCGGACAGTACGGTCAGCAGCAGCAGAATCCCTACGGCCAGCCCGGCCCGTCTTCGGGCGGGTTCCCGCAGCCGGGCCAGCAAGGTGGTTTCGGCCAGCAGCAACAGCAGCCCGGCCAGCCCGGCGGTGGCTTCGGCCAGCCGGGTCAGCAGCAGGGCGGCTTCGGCCAGCAGCCGCAGCAGCAGGGCGGCTTCGGCCAACCGCAGCAGCAGAGTGGTTTCGGCCAGCAGCCCGGCCAGCAGGGGCCGCCCAGTGGCGGTTTCGGCCAGCCGGGTCAGCCGGGTCAGCAGCCCGGTCAGCCGCCGCAGCAGTGGTGAGTCACCGCCACTGAACGTTTCGCTCACCGACGCCCCCGGCCACTCGGCCGGGGGCGTCGGCGTTTTCACCGGGGTCTCCCGAAACGCCAGCCATGACCGGGAACACCGGGCTAGGGTGAGCGCCGTTAACCCACACCGGCTGATGGGGGCGACGTGACCGGTCCGTACGGATATCCCGCGCAGCAGCCCGGACCGGGCGATTTCGGCTACCCCGCACCGCAGGCACGGCCGACCGGCGCGACGGCGATCATCGCCGCGTTGTTCGGTCTCGTCGCTGCGGGATGCGCCGGGTACATCCCGATCTACTTCTTCCTCAGGCTGCCGTCCGGGTTCAGCATCGGCAATCTGCCCGGTCTCGTGCTCACCATGCTGGGGCTGTACCTGCTGGCCGCGCTGTTCCTCCTGATCGGTGCGCTGTCGGCGTTCTTCCGCTCGGTCGCCGGCGCCGTCCTCCTGGTGCTCGGCTCGCTGCTGGTGATCGCCGCCGTGCTGGTGGAACCGTTGGCGTTCAACGGGACCTACGGTGTGTACTTCCGCCTGCAGTTCGAATTCAAGACATTCATCGCCGTGGTCAGGGTGGTCATGTTCGCGTTCGCCCCGTTCACGCTGATCTTCGCGATCATCCCGCCGACGCTGAAGTATCTGCGCTGGCGGCCGTCCCCCGCCCAGCCCTACCGGCCGCGGAATCAGTTTCCCCAGCAGCCCGGCTGGTGAGATCCTGAGGCTTCCGGACTCGGCTCGACCTGGGGGAGTTCCATGAGCCAGAACCAGTCTTCGGCGACCGCGATCGGCGCGGCCGTCCTCGCTTTCCTTTGTGGCATGCGCTGTCTGTCCGAAGCGGGCGCCTTTGGCGTGCAACTCGCGTTGCTCGAGGCGTCACCGCCGTACTTCGTGGGGGCGGCCTGGAACGGGGTGCTGGCGGTGACCTTGTTCGTGGGCGGTGTCCTGTTGCTCCTGCGGAAACCTCTCGGTCGCGTCCTCATCGTCGCCGGGACGGCCCTCGCGCTCGCGGTCTCCGTTCTCGCGAACGGCGAGATCCAGACCTACTTCTTCGCCACGGTGGACGGGCAGCCGCTCGTCAAGGACGACGTCGTCGCGTTCATGGTGTTCGCGACCGCGGTCTCCGCTCTGGTGCTGTCGGTGATCCGGCCGACTTCGGACTGGCTGGAGGGGAAACGGCGTGAGGACGAGGAGCCGCCCAAGCAGGATCGGCTTCCCGGCTGGTAGCGAGGCTGACAGGATGGGGCGAGGATCTCGACAGGGGGAGCGATGACGTTCCAGCAATACCCGCCGCAAGGCGCTTATCCGCCACCCGGCGGCTATCCGCCGCCGGGAATGGCGCGGAAACCGAACGGTGCCACCGGCGTCATCGCGGGGATCCTCGCGATCCTCGGCGGCGTGTGGTTCTTGTCCGGTCTCGTCTGGATGATCATCCTGCTGTTCAACCGGGTGCGGCCGTACTTGATCGTCGGCGGGATCCTCGACCTCGCCGTCGGGGTGCTCCTGTTGATCGGCGGGATCCTGTTGCTCCGGCGCAAGAGCACCGGGCGCATGCTCGTCGTGATCGGCGCGGGCGCGGGAATCTTCTTCGGGATCGTCTCGATCATCCTGCGCGCGAGTGGGGCGGACATCGTCTATGCGTACGGAGGAGTCGCGGTCGTCTACGGATTCCTCGGGCTGATCGTCCAGTTGCTGATCCCGGCGATCGCGACCATCGTGCTGGCGCTGATCCCGCCGACGGGGCGCTGGCTGGCGGCCGGGAAGCAGCCCGCGGTGTTCACGCCGCCGCAGAACTTCGGCTATCCCCAGCCGCCGGGCGGATACCCGCCACCCGGTCATCCGCCGCCGCACCAGCCGGGTCCGCCACCCGGGCAGTGGTGAGTTCCATCCCAGACGATGGGATCTCGAGGTGGTGGTCGTACCCTGGACCGTATGGCCGACGACTACTCTCTGCTGGGCTTCGAGACGCGCGCGATCCACGCCGGGCAGACCCCTGATCCCCGGACCGGCGCGGTCATCGTGCCGATCTACCAGACGTCGACCTACGCGCAGGACGGCGTCGGCGGTACGCGCGAGGGCGACTACGAGTACTCCCGTACCGCGAACCCCACACGGACCGCGCTGGAAGTCGCGCTGGCGGCACTCGAAGGCGCCCGGCATGGGCTGGCGTACGCGTCGGGAATGGCGGCCAGCGACGTCCTGCTGCGGGCGACCCTGCGCCCCGGTGACCACCTCGTGCTCGGCAACGACGCGTACGGCGGCACGTTCCGGCTGATCGACAAGGTGCTCAGCCTGTGGGGCGTCGAGCACACGGTCGCCGATCTCGGGAACATCGCCGAGGTCCGCGCCGCGATCCGGCCGGAGACGAAGCTGATCTGGTGCGAGTCGCCGACGAACCCGATGCTGGGGATCGCCGACATCGCCGCGCTGGCCGAGGTCGCGCACGGCGCCGGCGCCCGTCTGGTCGTCGACAACACCTTCGCCACCCCGTACCTGCAGAACCCGCTTTCGCTGGGTGCCGACGTCGTCCTGCACTCGACGACGAAGTACCTCGGCGGGCACTCCGACGTCGTCGGCGGCGCGATCCTGACCAACGAGGACGAACTGCGCGAGCAGCTGTTCTACCTGCGCAACGCGGCAGGCGCGGTGCCCGGCCCGTTCGACGCGTGGCTGACCCTGCGCGGGATCAAGACGCTCGCGCTGCGGATGGAACGGCACAGCGACAACGCCGAACTGATCGCCCGGATGCTGCTGAAGCACCCGAAGGTCGAGCACGTCTACTACCCGGGCCTGCCGGAGCACCCGGGTCACGAGGTCGCTTCGAAGCAGATGCGGCGCTTCGGCGGGATGATCTCGTTCACCCACGTCGACGGGGAGCAGGCCGCTCTCGACGTGGCGTCGAAGACGAAGCTGTTCATCCTCGCCGAGTCGCTGGGCGGTATCGAATCGCTCATCGAGCACCCGGGCCGGATGACGCACGCGAGCACCGCCGGGTCCACCCTGGAGGTGCCGGACAACCTGCTGCGCCTGTCCGTCGGCATCGAGGACGGCAGTGACCTGATCGACGATCTGGCCAAAGCCCTGGGCTGACCGCCGCCGAGCCCAGGAGGGGAGCAAGGGACCTTTGCTATCGTTAGCGTACCCATGCTAACTAAGTGACAGCAAAGGTCCCTTGCTCTCTTTTTGCAGGTCAGCGTGGTGTCGCGAGGAGAAGTGCCCGGTCAGGGGCGGTAGTTGCTGGGCTGAACGCCGTCGAGCTGCGAATCGGCTTCGTGCGAGGTCCCCTGCGGCGCGACGGGCAGTTCGGAACCGTCGACGCAGCCGCCGACGAGTTCGATGTGGTTGTCGTGCCGGATGTACTGGCCCGGATCCACGCAGCCGGCGCGATCGACGGTGTAGACGGCGGCGCCGGTCAGCAGCGCGGCCGAGGTGAGGGCCAGCACGACCGGCAGCATCCCGGCGGAACGGGTCGCCCGGACCCTGCCGATGTTCCCCCGTGCCATGCGCACTCCCTGATCGCCTTCGCCGCTGTCGTCAAGAGTACCCGGACAGTGAACTTGTCACGTGACGTATCCGTCAGCTGGCATCATCCGGTCATGGAACTGGTCGACGTCGAGAAGGTCCGGGCGGCCCGTGAGCTGCTGGAAGGCGTGACACGCGTGACTCCGATGGAGCACGCCAGAGATCTCCGGAAGCTCCATGGCGGCCCGGTCCATCTCAAATGCGAGAACCTCCAGCGCACCGGTTCGTTCAAGATCCGCGGCGCGTACACCCGGATCCACGGCCTGTCCGCCGAGGAACGCGCCCGCGGGGTGGTCGCGGCGAGCGCGGGCAATCACGCGCAGGGCGTCGCGCTCGCGTCGGCGCTGCTCGGCACGAAGGCGACGGTCTTCATGCCGCAGCGCGCACCGCTGCCGAAACTCGCCGCCACCCGGGGCTACGGCGCCGACGTCCATCTGCACGGAGAGGTGTTGGAGGAGACCCTGGCCGAGGCGATCGCGTTCGGTGAGCGCACCGGGGCGGTGTTCATCCACCCTTTCGACCACGTGGACATCATCGCCGGACAGGGCACGGTCGGGCTGGAGATCCTCGATCAGGTTCCCGGTGTGCGGACGGTACTGGTCTCGACCGGAGGAGGCGGGCTCGTCGGCGGCGTCGCGTCGGCGGTGAAGGCGCTCCGCCCGGATGTGCGGATCATCGGTGTCCAAGCCGAAGAGGCCGCCGCGTATCCGCCGTCGCTGGCCGCGGGCGCGCCGGTCCGGCTACGCGAGATGCACACCATGGCCGACGGGATCGCCGTCGGTGAACCGGGACCGGTCAGCTATGCGCACGTCGCCGGACTGGTCGACGAGATCGTGACGGTGACCGAGGAATCGCTTTCGCGGGCGGTGCTGCTTTGCCTGGAACGGCGGAAACTGGTCGTCGAACCGGCGGGCGCGGCCGGAGTCGCGGCGCTGATGCAACATCCGGGCGCCTTCGCCCCGCCGATCGTGGCGATCCTTTCGGGCGGCAACGTCGACCCGGTGCTGCTGCTCCAGATCGTCCGCCACGGGATGACCGCGGGCGGCCGCTATCTGAAACTTCGGCTCCGGGTGCCGGACAGGCCGGGTTCGCTGGCTTCGGTGCTCTCAAAGGTCAGCGAACTGGGCGCGAATGTGCTGGACGTCGAGCACTCGCGGGTTTCGGGGAGTCTCGCGCTGGGTGAGGTCGAGATCTCGCTCGCGCTGGAGACCCGCGGTCCTTCGCATTGCACCGAGGTGGCGGAGGCGCTGCAGAAGGCGGGCTGGACGGTCGTCTGAGCGCGAGTGTGAGGGGTGACGTGTTATGAACGGGACTTTCATTGCAAAATTTGCAATGAAAGTCCCGTTCATAACACGCGCGAGTCCTGTCCCAAGGACGGCGCGCGTGCCAAGCGCCAGTTGACGGACAGGCGGCAGGTCCTAACTGGACGGTTGGCCGGTGATGGCGGCGACCGCGAGTTCGCGTTCGGGTTCGCCGACCTCCGGCAAGGTGAACCGCAGCGCCCGGATGTGGGTGAGCAGTTCGGGATCGGGCGCCACGTCGTGCTCGCGCAGATAGTAGGCGACCGCGCCCGGCCAGTACCATCGGCCGTCCGTGCGGAAGTTCAGCGGTACCAACGGTTCCCGGTCCGGTTCGAAGGCGTCGGCGTCGTAGGTCCGTGACGCCAGCACGACCGGCGCGCCGTCGAGGTACTCAAGCACGCGGTCCCGCTCGGCGGGGGACAGCGGCTCGCGATCCACCACGGGACGGCCCGATTCGTCGAGTCCGTCGTAGACACGCGGGGACTTCAAGGCCTCCGGTGCCTCCGCGGGCGGGGTCGCCACCAAGGGCTCGGCAGGCTGGGCGGGTTCCAGGCCTGCTCGTTGCCTGAACCAGGACGGGATGTACTGCTCGGCGCGCGGGAAGAACCGGAGTTCGTCCTGGAAGCCGATCGGCGGCGGGGGCCGCCGCCAGGCCGGCTCCTGGTCGAGGGCGAAATCGACGGATGTGCCCTGCACGGGGTCGAAGGTGAGCGTCGCCCTGAGCCAGGTGCCCTGACCGGGCTGGTACATCCCGGACCGCAGGGTGCCGAGGAGCTGGATCAGTTCCGGCGGCGGCGCGAGGGAATAGGTCACGCCGTCCGGCCCGGTGACGAGGACGTCGGTCTCGAGATGCCTGCCGACGGCCCGGTGTTCGGTCCGCAGCCGCCGCCAGCCCGCCGGGGCCATCGAGGCGAGGCCGTTGCCGATCTGGGCGATGATCTGGTGCTGCTGTTCCGGGGTGAGCGGTCCTGGTGCGGTCATCGGCACTCCCCTCAGACCTGCGGCGGCGGGGGCTGCGTGGTCGCCTGCTCGAGCTCCACGAGGGAGCCGTCGGCGAGCAGATCCGCGACCGAACGGGCGAGGACGTACGCCGTACCGCCACCGGCCTGTTCGTACCAGGGCACGGCGGTGCCGGTGATCGCGCGGACCGGCTCGACCAGCCGGTACAGGTGGTATTCGCGCTGTGCCCGCTCGGCCTTGTGCGACCGGTGGGTGAACTCGGTGCGGGCGGCGAACAACGTGTTGCCCGACGGATCGCCGTAGCGGTCCATCTCGGTCCCCGGCGGCAGGGTCACCAGCCGTTTTCCTTCGTACAGCGAGAGTCCGCCGTCGTCGCTCATCGGCTGGATCGGCCAGGCCGACGTCGGCCGCTTGGCATCCGGTGGCAGTTCGTCCCGGAACGCGGACCGGTTCAGGTAGAGGTGTCCGGTGAAGTACCGCGCGGCTTCCCACGCGGTGGCGAAGTCGGTTCGCGCGACGCGGTCCTCGCCCTGTGCCCAGAAGACCGACCAGCGACCGCCCTCGGGCACCAGGCACCAGGCGCCGTCCGCGATCTCGCCGATGCGGTAACGCGCGGGGTCCAGTTCCAGTTCGACGGCGGCCTGATCGGCGGCGGCCAGCGCCTCCTTGGCCGCGGTGTCCGCGTCGGACTCCCCGGCGAGGGTCGCGACCGCCGCCCGGCCCGCGCGCTCCGCCAGCCAGTCCGGCACCATTCCCGCGTCGCGCGGGAAGTCGGCCAGTTCACGCACGAACGCCGCCGTGGACGGCTCGCCGTCCCACGTCGGTTCCTGATCCCAGACGTAACCCGACTCGATCCGCGAATCGAGGTAGACGTGCGCGGTGGCCTCGTTCCACGTTCCCCGGCCCGGCCGGTACATCCCGGTCCGCAGCTCGGCGAGCAACCGTGCCAGTTCCGGGCGCGGCGTCCACCGGTTCAACCCGCCGTCGGTGGCCCGCCGGACCATCACCGACAGTTCCGTGTAATCGCCGACGGCGCGGTAGGTGATCATCACCTGTGACCAGTCCGCCGGGCAGAAGTTGGTCACCAGATTGGAGACCAGGCTCCAGATCCGGTCCTGTTCCTTGGCGCCGAACGGTTCCTGCGCGGCGGTCATCGGTTCTCCTCCGCGGTTTCCGCTTCGGCCAGCTTCGCCTTCAGCCAGTCCGGGATGTGCTGCTCGTCGCGCGGGAACGCTTCGAGGTCACGTGCCCAGCCTTCGGTCGCGATCGACGGATTCCACAAGGGATCCCAGTCGTAGTTGTACTTGACGTAGATCGTTCCCGGCGGGTCGAGGATCACCCGCGCGGAGAACCAGGTGCCTTTGTCCGGCTCGTGCATGCCTTCGCGCAGCCGGAGCAGGCTCTGGCGTACTTCCTCGGGAATCAGCACGGCCGGGTTGGACCCGTCGTTCATCAGGACCGTCAGCGCCAGGTCGTGCACGTCGATGTTGGCCAGGCACATCAGGTCGATGCGCCGCCAGCCTTCGGGTGCCGCGTCGAGGAGGGCGATGCCCACCTCGTTCGTCAGCTCCTGCCGTTGCGTGGCGTCGATCGCCATCACGTACCGCCCCCTGCTCCTGAGCCTGCGCTAGGTGGCACATTCGGGAAACTCCGGATGCGCACGGTGCGGACGACGTTCCCGTCCGCGTCGGTCACATTCTCCACCCACCGCACCTGCAACGTGTGCGGCGCCCGGTCGCCGTCGGCGCGCAGCGCGAACGTGTCGACCTGCTCGATGCTCCGCGTCGCGCCGTCGGTGTGTTTCTTCGGGTCGAGGAAGTCGGACAGATCGCTTTCGAAGGCGTACCAGTGCGCGTCACCGGCGGAGTGCAGACCCTGGTTCTGTGCGCGCCATTGGCCGAGCATGTTGAGCAACTCGCCGGGACCGCGGAACTGGTTGCCCGCGATATGCCCGCCGTCGTATTTGTTGATGTTGCGGCCGGTCGGGTTGCCGTCGGCGTCCAGCTCCGGTTCCTTGCCTTCGACGCCGCCACCGCGTTTCTGCGAGGACTCGTCCCGGCGGTCGATCTCGTGCTTGTCCGCGCGTTCCAAGTCGTGGCTCGTGTGCGCGACCGTGTCGGTGTCGTAGGACCGGCTGGTGTGGCGGTTGCCGACCTCCGGCCCCGTCTCGTACACGAACCGCCCGCCGTCGACGTTGTAGACCATGTTCGGCTTCGGGTAGTTCAGGTCCGGATGGTGCGGCTGGTAGGTCTCGGCGAGCCGGATGTTGCCGTGTTCGTCGGTCCAGTAGACCGCGCGCTGCCTCGTGACGGTCTTGTCGCCGTCCTTGTACTCGCTCTCCACGACGTAGCGCGAATTCGGTTCCAACGGCGGCGTGTGGTCGTCGAAGAACGACTTGTTCTTGTCGAGGGTGACGTCCCGCCTGGTCGAACCTTCGAAGTCCTGCGGATTGCGTACACCGGGCGGAGTCTCCGCGTCGGGGTCGATCCGCTGCACCAGCCGGACCTCGCCGATGTCGGCCCTCGGCATGTTGGCGAGATCGGGGTTCGTCCGCGCGATCCGGCCGGATTCGACCTCCGCCCAGCGGACCCTGCCGTTGCCGTCGGTGTAGTAGGTGCCCCGGTAGTCGCCGTTGCTGTCGTGCACCCGGTAGGCGGTGTTCTCCTGCAGGTCGGTGCGGGCGACGAACGGCTGGCCGGGTCGCGGCGGGGTGGGCGAGCCCGGATGATCCGGGCCGATGTCGACGTGCCTGTCGGCCGGGAAGTCCGGCCGGTGGAACCGGACGGCGGGCTCAGGGATCCCGTTGTCGCCGGTGCGGAAGACCTGGTGCTCGCCGTCGATCTCGACCCGGTAGGTCGTGTTCGGCTGCGCGTGCAGCAGATCCGGGTTCGCCCGGTAGTCGGGATTCGGTGAACCGTCCGGCATCCGGTGCGGCACGTTCGGCTGGCTGGTGTCGATATGCGTGACTCGGCCGGTGCCGTCGGTGTGATACGTCCCGCGCGGGTTCCCGTCGGCGTCGCGGACCTCGTAGCTCCGGTTCGGCTCGAGCCGCTGGTTGCCGGGGAACGGCTCGTGCGCGCGTGGCGCACGGGGCGCGCCGGGGGGCGGGTCGTTCGGCCGGACCGGGATCGGATCGCCCGAGGACTGCGGGGTGAAGTCCGTGACCCGCTGCGGATTCTGGCGGCGTTCCCGTTGCCGGTCGGGGTCGAGCAGGTCCTGTTCCTGCTGACGAGATTCGGGATTGCGGTTCGGGTGCTGCGGCTGGTTGCCCTGACCGCTGGTCGACGTGTCGGCGTCCCGGTCCGGCGGTTCGTCGCCGTCGCCGCGGCTGCGGGCGCTGTCGGCGTCGACGTCCTGCTTGTCCGCGTGCGAGGTGTCCGGGGTGAAACCGTCGTCGCTCGCCCGGCGGGCGGTGCCGTCGGGGCTGTGGATGTCCCATTCGCCGTTCGGAGGAATCCGGGGACGGGTGCGGCCGTCGGGGCCGATCTCGTAGTCGGACGAGAAGACGCGTCCGTTCGAGTCGGTCCACGCCGGCCTGCTCGGCGCCATGACCTCGGTGTCGAGTTCCCGCGACAGACGGCGCGCGAAGTCGTTCGAGCCCGCGTCACAGCCGATCAGCCTGATGGGACGGCCGTCGTAATCGCCGTTCCGGCGCAGGATGTCCGCGAATTCCTCGGGGGTGTAGGTGCGGTTGCCGATCCGGGCGTGCCCGTCCGGGGTGACGTGCACGTCGACGGTGTAGCGGCCGTCCGGGTCCGGCTGGACGCGGTGCGGCAGGTCGCCCATGTCGGGGTCGCCGCGGTGGTACGAGCTGCCCGCGGGGGTGCTCTCGGAATGCCGCTGGTTGACCTCGTCCGGGGTCAGCGGGCGGTCCGGTTGGCCGTCGTCGGGGCCGCGGTCGTGCGGTGAGCCGTCGGGATGACCGTTCGGGTCCTGGCGCGGGCCGTGCCCGTCGGGACCGTGACCGTCCGGCGAATGCGGCGGCCCCGAGTGGCCACCGGGGCCGCGGCCGCCCGGCCCGGTGTTGCCGGGACCGGTGCCGCCGGGCCGGGAGCCGGGGCCGTGCGTGCCCGGTGTGCCGGTGTGCGGCTGCGCGCCGGGGCCGAAGTCGTTGCCACGGGCCACCGGCTGCGGCTGATGCGGCTGGTTCGGCCGCCCGCCGGGACCGGTCTGACCGGGACCCCGGCTGGGGCCGGTGTTGGTGTCGGGAGTGCGCGGGGCGTGCGTGTCCGGGGTGCGCGGCGAACCGGGCGTACCCGTCCAGCCACCGCCCGGCGGCCTGCTGCCGGGCGAACCCGGGGTGCCGCCGGGAGTACCGCCGCCAGGAGCGCCCTGGGGCGGCATGCCGCCGGCCACCGGCTGACCCTGCGACGGGACACCGGGCGAACTGTCGCCCCCGGGGCCACCGCGCTGCGAAGGCACGTGTGACGGACCGGCGTCGCCGAGGCGCGGCGCCGTGGGCGCGGTACCGCTGGTCGTGGTGCCGCTGTCGGTCGGGCGGGTGGGGCTGCCGCCGTCGTTGCCGGCGTGGTGGCCGGGCGACGGGTCGGACCGCGGGGTGGGCGTCCCGCCGCCGTCACCGCCGTGTGTCCGGGGCGGAACACCGCCGTCGCCGGTGTGGCTGGGCGACCCACCGGTGTCCGTGCGCGTGTGCGGTGCCGGTGAGCCGCCATCGGGGGTGTGGCTGGGGGAACCGCCGGTGTCCGAGCGTGTGTGCGGGGCTGGGGAGCCGCTGTCCGGGGTGTGGGTGGGCGAACCGCTGGTGTCGGTGCGTGTGTGCGGGGCTGGGGAGCCGCCATCGGGGGTGTGGCCCGGCGACCCGCCGGTGTCCGTGCGCGTATGCGGTGCCGGGGAACCACCGTCCGGGGTGTGGCTCGGCGACCCGCCGGTGTCGGTCCGGGTCTGCGGCGCCGGGCCGCTGTCGGCACGGGCCGGGCTCGGCGAGCCGCCGTCGGTGCGGGTGTGCGGGGCGGGCGCGTCGGCGCGGGCGGCACTGGGGGAGCCGCCATCGCCGGTGTGGGTAGGGGATCCGCCGTCGGACCGCGGTGACGAACCGCCGCCGTCCGGCGCCCTGCCGAGGTTGCCGTCCGAAGTGGACGGTGTGTCGCCATCGCCTGTGCGACCGGGAGATCCGCCGTCCGAGCGGGACGGGGAACCGCCACTGTCCCTTGTGGACGGTGAGCCGCCCCCGTCGCCACCGCGGGCGGTGCTCGACGGGGAATCGCTGCCGGAATCACCCGGGCGAGAGCCGCCGGAACCGTTCGAGCCGTTCGACCCCGAATCGCCGGAGCCGGAATCGCCCGAGCGGCCGGAGTCGCCATCGGAGCCGTTGGAGCCGTCGGAACCGTCGCCAGAACCGTGGGAGCCGTCGCCGTCCGGGCCGTTCCCCGAACCCGTGCCGCCGCCGTCGGGCCCGCCGGAGCCGCCGCCGCGGCCGCCACGCTGGACGAACCCGCCCGCCTTGATGTTCTTGGGGTTGAGCGCGTCGAGGCCGGTCACCTTGCCCGCGATCTTGCCGAAGATCTTGATGATCTTCTCGAAGACGTCGACCAGCTTGCCGAGCAGCGGCGAGACCCGCCGCATCGCGTCGCACAGTTCCTTGAGTTTGTCGGCGATCTTCGCGGCCCACTTGGCGATCGCGGTGACGGCCTGCGCGACCACGACGGGCGTGCCGAAGCCGAGGGAGAACACCGTCTCCATGACCCACGCGATGAGCTTGCCGACCGCGTCCGCGATCAGCTGGCGGATGAACTCGCGGACGAACGCGACGATCTCGCCGAAGATCATCACGACGGTGCTGATCCCGCCCGCGACCGTCGCCGCCGCGCTGATCGCCTCGGCCTGTTCCGCGGCCTGCTTGCGGTACTGGTCGCCGGCCTCGCCGGTCCAGCCGGAGGTGCCGTTCTTGACCGTGTTCGAGAACTCGACCTGGGTGTCTTCCAGCTTCTTGGCGACGTTGCCCCAGGTCTCGGAGTACGACTGGATCACCGGCGGATCGCCTGCCACCGCGTCCAGCATGTCCTTCAGTGGCTGCATGTGCTCCATCAGGAACGACGCGACCGAGGACATGAGGTAGCCGAACGGGTCGATCGCGGCACTGGCGATCTCGCCGGCGAGGCTCAGCACGCCGAGCCCGCCGCCCACCCAGTCGCCGTTCGAGATGCCGTTGAAGGCGTCCATGGCCGACTCGGCGACGCCGATTCCCGCCGCGTAGCCGTATTCGCTGTTCCCGGCCGTCAGCGGCCCCGGGCCGTCGCCGTCCGTCGGCGCCTTCGCGACGAGCGGATTCCCCTCGGGCATCAGTCAGGCACCTGCACGTTCTTGAGTTCCGCGGCGAAGTTCTCGTCCTGCGCGTGATAGGCGTTGGACGCCGACCGCACGTTGTTCGCCACCGCCGTCGCGGCCTCGACCGCCTTGTTCAGCGCGTCGATGCCGAACTGCTCGACCGGGTCGAGCATCATCCGGAACGGCTGGCAGATGATGCCGTACGCGTCGGTCGGCATGCTCACCTGCTGTGCGGCGTCGACCGCCGTCCGCAGGCCGTCGGCGATGCCGTCGATCTGCTTGGCGTGCGCGTCGAGGTCGGAGCCGAGCTCGTAACCCTTGCCTGCCATGGTGTCTCCCCTCTACCCGGCCGGATGTACGGCTAAGAAAGAATGCTGCCGCCGAAATCGTCCTCGTCGTCGTCCTGCGTGCGGCGGCGCCGCGGGATCGGCTTCGGCTGCGGCGGTGTGGCCGACGCGGGCGGCGGGGGCTCTTCCTCCTCCGGGCCGAAGCGGTGGTGCCGCTCGGGCTCCGGCGGGGCGATGTCCTCCTCCGGCGGCGCTTCGGGGAAGGTGCTCTGGGCTTCCGCGATCACCCGGCTCGCCGTCTCGTCGCCGGTGCCGACCGTTTCGGCCATCGCCTGCTGCAGCAGTTCGGGGATCTTCGACTGCGCGAGCTGGACGAGCCGCATGACCTGCGACGAGACCTCGGCCATCCGCTTGCCGCTCGCGGCTTCGGAGATGACCAGGTTCGTGAGCAGACCCTTCGAGTCGATCGTCACTTCGATGGTGTTGTCCTTCGACCGCTCCGTCACGGTCTGCCCCTGCATGCGCGCCGCCATCGCCTGATAGCGCGCGGCGGTCTCCTGGATCTGCTTCGTCCAGTTGTCCACCATCTGTTCGCTGGCGTCGACGTTGTCCGGCATCGGGACCCTTCCACAAGCTGCATGCTGACGTCTTCACACTGACGGTCCGAAGACGCCACCGGTTCCGGTGAGCGTTGAGATTTTCGTCGGCCATTTTAGGCCGTGTCCGGTGTACCACCCCGCGCCGACAAAGTCGGGCCGCTCACGTAGCGAAAGGGCCCTTCACCGCACCAAGTGCGATGAAGAGCCCTTTCGCGCCTGCGAACTGCCGGGGTCAGAGGTTGCCGCGACGCTCCTGCTCACGCTCGATGGCCTCGAACAGGGCTTTGAAGTTGCCCTTGCCGAAGCCGAGCGAACCGTGCCGCTCGATGAGCTCGTAGAACACCGTCGGGCGGTCGCCGATCGGCTTGGTGAAGATCTGCAGCAGGTAGCCGTCCTCGTCGCGGTCGACCAGGATGCGGTGCTCCTTGAGCTTCTCGATCGGCACCCGGACCTCGCCGATCCGCGCGCGCAGCTCCGGGTCGTCGTAGTAGGAGTCCGGGGTGTCGAGGAACTCGACGCCCGCCGCGCGCATCGCCTTCACCGTGGCGACGATGTCGTTCGTGGCCAGCGCGATGTGCTGGCAGCCCGCGCCGCCGTAGAACTCGAGGTACTCGTCGATCTGCGACTTCTTCTTCGCGATCGCCGGCTCGTTGAGCGGGAACTTGACGCGGTGGTTGCCGTTGGAGACCACCTTGCTCATCAGCGCCGAGTACTCGGTCGCGATGTCGTCGCCGACGAACTCCGCCATGTTCACGAAGCCCATGACGCGGTGGTACCAGTCGACCCAGTAGTCCATCTTGCCGAGTTCGACGTTCCCGACGCAGTGGTCGACGGCCTGGAACAGCCGCTTCGGCGCGCCCTCGGGGCGGACGATCTTGCTCTCGCGCGGCTCGTAGCCGGGCAGGTAGACGCCCGTGTACTTCGACCGGTCGATCAGCGTGTGGCGGGGCTCGCCGTAGGTCGCGATCGCGGCGACGCGCACGGTGCCGTGCTCGTCGGAGACGTCGTGCGGCTCCTCGAGGACGGTGGCGCCCTGCGCGCGGGCGTGGTCGATGCACCGGTCGACGTCGGCGACCTCGAGCGCGAGGTCGATGACGCCGTCACCGTGACGGCGGTGGTGGTCCAGCAGCGGGGAGTCGGGCTTGACGCCGCCGGTGATCACGAAGCGGGCCGAGCCGGACTTCAGCACGAACGACTTGCGGTCGAAGTTCCCGGTCTCCGGGCCCGAGTACGCGACGAGCTGCATGCCGAACGCGACCTGGTAGAACCACGCGGTCTGCGTGGCGTTGCCCGCGATGAACACCACCGCGTCCATCGACTTCACCGGGAAGGGGTCGGTCGAAGAGTCGTGGTCGACGAGGCCGACGAGCTGACGCAGCTGGTCGTAGCTCACGTCGTCAAGAGCACCCTGGGGTTCCACTGTGTGCGTCATGCCCAGAAGCATCCGAGCACGGGACAAAATGTGCAATGGTCAAAGATTTTGCTGCACACTATGTCCAGTGATGGCGGGGCCGGTGCTGTCATAGTGGACAAACTGTGTAGGAGGTAGGGGCGATGCCGGAAACGCTCGACGCGCTGGACGCGCGGCTGCTGCTGTTGCTCACCGACTCGCCACGGCTCGGCGTGCTCGAATGCGCGCGCCGTCTCGGCGTCGCGCGGGGCACCGTGCAGGCCCGCCTCGACCGGCTGACCGAACGCGGGATCCTCGGCGGTTTCCCGCCCGAACTGGACCTCGCGGCGATGGGGTACGGCCTCACCGCGTTCGCCGTCCTCGAGATCGCGCAGGGCCGCCGGGCCGAGGTCGTGGAGGCGCTCTCGGCGATCGACGAGGTGTGCGAGGTCTACGCGACCACCGGTCAGGGCGACCTTTTCGTGCGGATGGTGGCGCGCAACAACGACGATCTGCAACGGGTGGTCGACGAGGTGGTCGGCGCGCCGTACGTGCGGCGGACGTCGACGTCGATCGCGTTGTCGACGCCGGTTCCGCCGCGGGTGCGGCCGCTGCTGGAACGCCTGGCCCGGTCGTGAGTGGTAATGACGGTTAGAACCGTCATTACCACTCACGAGCACGTCAGAGCACCTGGGCGAGGTAGCGCTTCGCCGACCGCTGGACGGCCGCGTGCCCGTCGGTGCGGATGATGGCGTCCCACCAGGCGCCGTAGATCGCCTCGAACGCGTACGGTTCGAGCATCTCCGCCGCGCGCCGGACGACCTCCGGGCGCTCCGGGATCAGGTTCGGGTAGCTGTACATCATGCCGACGAAGCGGCGGTCCGGGATGACCTGCAGGATGTCGCCCGCGAGCACCGCGCCGCGGCCGTTCTCCCCGCCCGGCCAGTGCAGCACGGTCCCGCCGTCGAAGTGCACGCCGAGGTTGAGCAGCCGCAGGTCGGGGGCCACGTCGAGGGTCGCGCCGCTCCACAGTTTGATCGCCGGGTCCTGCCTGCCGATCCACTGCCGGTCGTTCTCGTGCAGGTAGACGGGCACGTCGAAGGCGTGGGCCCATTCGACCATCGTCGTGTAGTAGTGCGGGTGGCTGATCGCGATGCCGGTGATCCCGCCGAGGTCACGGACCTTGGCGACGAGGTCGTCGTCGAGGTAGCCCGCGCAGTCCCACAGGAAGTTGCCGGATTCGGCCTTGATCAGCAGCGCCCGCTCGCCGATGGCGAAGTTGGGGGTGGAGCCGACGCCGATCAGGCCGGGTCCCTGCTCCTCGACGCGCGCGGTGTACGTCCCGCTCTCGCGTACGGTCTTCAAATCGGTCCACCGTTGTCCCGCCTGCGGGACGTACTGACGCTCGTCCTCGCAGATGGGGCAGTCGGACCGGGGTTCCGCGTACTGCATGCCACAGGCGACGCAGATCGGTAGCTCACTCATCGTTTCCCTCCAGATTTCTCCGGGGGTCACGCTAATGGCTCATATGCGCGCCCGGCCATATAGGGCCGGGCGCGCGGAGGCTCACTTGCCGGTGTAGGGCACGGCCTTGACGAGCGTCACCTTCTGGATGCTGCCGTTGGGCAGCTCGTACTCACGGGTCTCGCCCTCTTTGGCGCCGAGCAGCGCCTTGCCGAGGGGCGACTCCGGCGAGTAGACGTCCAGGTCACCCTCGGTGCCCTCTTCGCGGGTCGCCAAGAGGAAGTTCTCGTCCTCGTCGTCACCGTCGTAGCGCACGGTGAGGACCTTGCCCGGTCCCGCGCTGCCGTCGTTGGCGGGCGGCTCGCCCACCTTGGCCGAACGGAGGAGCTCCTGGAGGTGGCGGATGCGGGCTTCGTGCTGGCCCTGCTCTTCGCGGGCGGCGTGGTAGCCGCCGTTCTCCTTGAGGTCGCCCTCTTCCCGGCTATCGTTGATCTTCGCAGCGATGACCGGGCGGAGCTCGATGTAGTGGTCGAGTTCCTGCTTGAGCCTGTCGTAGGCATCCTGGGTCAGCCAGGTCACCTTTGTGTCGCTCACGGTCACCATCTCCTAGTAGGGCCTGCCAGGCTTGGGTGTACAAGCCGGCCACCAGGCCGGCATGGCGCGTCGGCCTGGCTGAGATAAAGGAAAAACACGGCCCGTCTTGGGCCGTGCCGGTAGATCAGAGTAACACGGCGCGAGGTATCGCCGCCGGTCGAATTCGGTCGCGCCTCGGCGTTGGGCGCCCGTTTCACCCCGTTGGCCGCTATGGCCTTGACAGGTACCGTGGTACGTCGTATGAGCACCCGAAGATATCAGCCGTGACCGGCCTTCCGATGCTCTTGATGGTGGTCGTCACCCTGCTGTGCTTCGAACCAGGCTGAATCAGGACCTCTTTGCGGCCGCTTTCCGCTCCGGTCTTGTCCCGGACCCGGACGACGCACACCCCGGGACGGTTCACATCGTCCCTGGTCACGTTGATCGTGATCTCCATCGCGTCGCCCGGCTTCTCATCGAACGAGACGCGCTCGCCCTCGATGGGCGCGCTGCCGAAGTTCAGGTACGCGACGTAGGCGATGCCGCCGCTGACCAGCAGCGCGACCAGGCCGAACACCAGGCGCCGCCAGCGTGACGGCCGCGCGGCTCGGGGCTTGCCGTAGCGGCCCTCGGGCAGGTCCGTCCGGGTGCTTTCCGCGGTGGGAGCATCCTGTCCCGTGCTCAACCCGGGCCTCCCGGTTGGTGTCGTCGTGCTCGCAGGGACAATGGAGCCGTATGCGAGTGGTTCCCCTCGAGTATCCGCGCCCGGCCGCGCGGGCCGTCAGGCAGGGTCGCAGGGGAATACGGAACGAGAAGGGGACGTTCGGAGCATGGTGTTAGCCGATGAACCGCCGAAGTCACGCCTCCGCCTGATGGCGGTGCACGCGCACCCTGACGACGAGTCGAGCAAGGGCGCCGCCACGCTGGCCAGGTACGCCGCCGAAGGACACGAGGTCATGGTCGTGACCTGTACCGGCGGCGAAGCGGGCAGCGTGCTGAACCCCGCCATGGACCGTCCCGAAGTACAGGCCAACATGACCGAGATCCGCCGGGAGGAGATGGCCCGCGCGGCCAAGATCCTCGGCGTGAACCACGTCTGGCTCGGTTTCATCGACTCGGGCCTGCCCGAAGGCGCCCCGCTGCCCCCGGTCCCGGAGGGCTCGTTCGCGGTCGTCCCGCTGGAGGAGTCCACCGGCGCGCTGGTGAAGGTCATCCGCGAGTTCCGCCCGCACGTGATCGTCACCTACGACGAGAACGGCGGCTACCCGCACCCCGACCACATCCGCACGCACGAGATCTCGGTCGCCGCCTTCGACGCCGCGGGTGAGCCGGAGTGCTACCCGGACGCGGGCGAGCCGTGGCAGCCGCTGAAGCTGTACTACGTGCACGGCTTCTCGCGCGCCAGGATGACGATCTTCCACGAAGCGCTGCTCGCGCGCGGCCTGGAGTCGCCGTACGAGGAGTGGCTGAAGTCGTGGGACCCGGAGAAGGCCGACGTCATGGAGCGGGTGACCACCCGCGTCGAATGCGGCGACTACTTCGAGCAGCGTGACGAGGCCCTCAAGGCGCACGCCACCCAGATCGACCCGAACAGCCGCTGGTTCGCCGTCCCGCGCGACCTGCAGCGCGAGGTCTGGCCGACCGAGGAGTACGAGCTGGTCCGCTCATTGGTGGACAGCACGCTGCCGGAGGACGATCTGTTCGCCGGTTTGAAGGAGAAGGTGGGCTGAATGAGTTTCGTGGTGCCGGCGTTCGCCGTCGTTCCGGTGACGGTGTCGTCGCAGTTCCTGGCGCAGCAGCCCGGCAACGGCGACAACGGCGGCCAAGGTGAGGACTTCGGCAAGTCGTCGCCGGTGGGTTTTCTGATCCTGATCCTTTTCCTGATCGCCGTCGCGCTGCTGGTGAGGTCGATGACCAAGCACCTGAAGCGGCTTCCGGAGAGCTTCGACGAACCGGCGGCGGCTTCGGCCGGTTCGGAGACTTCGGATGCTTCGGGGGCTTCGGATGCGCCTGCCGAGGGGGCGCGCGAGGAGAAGGTCGTTACCGAGGAGTCCGCCGCGAAGGCGGAGAAACCGGCCGCCAAGTCCGACTGAGCGTGTTATGAACGGGACTTTCATTGCGAATTTTGCAATGAAAGTCCCGTTCATAACATTCTTGAAGCGCGTCAGAGCCGCGGGTCGACCGGATCCGACTCCAGGGCCAGTACGGCGAACACGCACTCGTGCACCCGCCACAGTGGTTCCCCGCGCGCCAGCCGCTCCAGCGCCTCCAGCCCCAGCGCGTACTCGCGCAGCGCCAGCGCCCGCTTCCGGGCCAGCCCCCGCTTGCGAAGCCGTTCGAGGTTCTCCGGCAGCGTGTAGTCGGGCCCGTAGATGATCCGCAGGTACTCCCGCCCGCGCACCTTCACCCCCGGCTGCACCAGCCCGCGCGCGCCGCGGGTCAGGTTCGCCGCCGGTTTGACGACCATGCCCTCGCCGCCCGCGCCGGTCAGCTCCAGCCACCATTCGACGCCGCGTGCCACCGACGCCGGGTCCGTGGTGTCGACGGCCAGCGTCCGGGTGCGCGTGAACAGGTCGCCGGTGAGCCGGTCCAGCAGCGAGAGGTGCCACTCGTGCGGCCGGTCGTGGTACGACCGGCCCTCCGACGCCAGCACCTGGAACGGCGCGAGCCGGACGCCGTCGAGGCCGTCGGTCGGCCAGCAGTAACGCCGGTAGGCCTGCCGGTACGCGTCCACAGTGGACTCACGAAGCCGTGTCCGCGTCAGCAGCTCCGACACGTCGATCCCGCGAGTGGCGGCAGCGTCCAGCGAAGCGACGGCGGCGGGCAGCACGGCCTGAGCCGCCGCGCCCACAGCCGCGTACTGGCTCGAAATCAGTGAACCCGCCTTCGCGCTCCACGGCAGCAACTCCGCGTCGAGCAGCAGCCAGCCGGTGTTCAGCTCCTCGAACAGCTCTGAGGCCGCTTCGCGCACACCACTGAGCAGCTGCGCGTTCTGTTCGGGCGTGAAGAACGGGCGCCCGGTGCGGGTGTACACCGCGCCGGAACCCTGGATCCCGAACCGGGCGGGCGCGACGTCGTCGTCACGGCACACGAGCAGGACCGCGCGCGAGCCCATGTGCTTTTCTTCGCAGACGACGGATTGGACACCCGCCGCGCGGAACTCCGCGAAAGCCTCCTCAGGGTGTTCGAGGTAACCGTCCGAAGTGGACGTCGAACACGGCGCCATGGTCGGTGGCAGGTACGGCAGCCAGCGCGGGTCGACGGCGAACCGGCTCATCACTTCGAGGGCCGCCGCCGACTGCTCGGCGGAAACCCCGACGCGGCCGTGGTGATGCGTCTGGATGATCCGCTTACCGGTGACGTCGCCCAGTTCCAGCACCGCGGGCTCGCGTCCGCCCAGCGGCCGCGCCGGTTCGAGCGGGCGGGCCGGTTCGTACCAGACCTTCTTCGCCTTGACCGAGACGACTTCCCGTTCCGGGTACCGCAAAGCGGTCAGCTTCCCGCCGAAGACGCAGCCCGTGTCGAGACACATGGTCCCGTTGATCCACTCCGGTTCCAGTGTCGGTGTGTGTCCATAAAGGACCATGGCGGTGCCGCGGTAGTCGCGTGCCCATGGCAGCCGTACCGGCAGGCCGTACTCGTCGGTCTCGCCGGTGGTGTCGCCGTAGAGGGCGGTGCTCCGCACCCGGCCCGACGCCCGTCCGTGGTACTTCTCGGGCAGGCCGGCGTGCGCGACGACGAGCTTGCCGCCGTCGAGGACGTAGTGCGCGATGAGCCCTTCGCAGAAGGCGTGCGCCTTCGCGCGGAAGTCCTCGTCCTGCGCGGAAAGCTGCTCCAGTGACTCCGCGAGCCCATGCGTCACCTGGACTTTGCGCCCGTTCAGCGCGCGGACCAGCTTCTGTTCGTGGTTCCCGCAGACGACCAGCGCGCTGCCCGCCTCGGCCATCGCCATCACGCGGCGCAGCACACCGGGGGTGTCGGGGCCGCGGTCGACGAGGTCGCCGACGAACACCGCGGTGCGGCCTTCGGGATGTACACCGTCGACGTAACCCAGCTCGGTGAGCAGTTCCTCCAGTTCCTCGCGGCAACCGTGGACGTCGCCGATGACGTCGAACGGCCCGGTCAGCTCGCGGCGGTCGTTGCGCAGCGGCTCGACGACGATCTCCGCCTCGGCGATTTCGGCTTCGCTCCGCAACACGTGCACGCGGCGGAAACCCTCACGCTCCAACGACCTCAGCGATCGGTGCAGTTCGCCGCGCTGACGGCGGATGACGTGCTCGCCGAAGTCGCGGTCCGGACGGGACTCGTTGCGTTCCTGGCAGACCTTCGCCGGCAGGTCCAGCACGATCGCCGTCGGAAGGACGTCGTACTCCTTCGCCAGCTTCAGCAGGCTCGCCCGTGAACCGCGCTGGACGTTCGTCGCGTCGATCACGGTGACCCGGCCGGCTTCGAGCCGCTTCGCCGCGACGTAGTGGAGCACGTCGAACGCGGCGGCCGACGCGCTCTGATCGTTCTCGTCGTCGGCGACCAGGCCGCGGAAGTAGTCACTGGACAGCACCTGCGTCGGCGCGAAATGCGTGCGCGCGAAGGTCGACTTGCCGGACCCGGAGGCCCCGACGAGCACGACGAGGGACATGTCGGGAATGGTCAGCTTCATGCCCCGGCCTCCTTTCGAGACGTGAAGACCGCCATCTGGGTCGGCGGTCCTGATTCTTGGGACACGGGTCCTACCGGGAGGTGACGGACGTCGTAGCCGCGCCGCGACGCGACACCCTCGGCCCACGAACGGAACTGCTCCCGTGTCCATTCGAAACGGTGGTCGGCATGCCGGAAGCGGCCCTCTTCGAGGAATTCGAAGTGCCGGTTGTACTCGGCGTTCGGCGTGGTGACGAGCACGGTCTGAGGCGCGGCGACACCGAACACGGCGTGCTCCAGCGCCGGCAGGCGCTCCTCGTCGACGTGTTCGATCACCTCCATCAGCACCGCCGCGTCGTATCCGGCCAAGGACGGATCGGCGTAGGTCAGCGCGGACTGCCGCAGCGTCACCCGCGATTTGTCCTTCAGCCGCTTCTCCGCGATGTCGAGCGCGCTCGCGGAGACGTCGACACCGACGATCTCCGTGAACGACGGCTCCTTCTGGAGCACGCGCAGCAGCGCGCCACCACCGCAGCCGAGGTCGAGCACACGCCGCGCGCCCGCCGCCCGGAGCGCTGCGAGCACACTCCCGTGCCGCTGGACGGCCAGCGGTTCGGGCCGGTCCGGCAACTCGGTGACCCGGGCTTCGGCCTCGGCCGGGACGTCGTCGGCTTCGGCCAGCTGAGCGAGCGCGTACGAGACGATCGGGCGCCGCCGTTCGAGGTACCGGTTGGTGATCAGGTCCCGCTCCGGATGACCGGCGAGCCAGCCCTCGCCGGCGCGCAGCAGCTTGTCCGCCTCGTCCTGGCCGACCCAGTAGTGCTTGTCCCCGTCGAGCGCGGGCAGCAGGACGTACAGATGCCGCAACGCGTCGACGACTCGCTGCGTCCCGGTCAGCCGAAGGTCGACGTAGCGGGCGTCACCCCACTGCGGGAATTCGGGGTCGAGCGGGATGGGCTTCGCCTCGACCTGCCAGCCGAGCGGTTCGAACACCTTGTGGACGGCTTCCGCGCCACCGCGCGCGGTCAGCGAAGGCACGCGGATCTCCAGCGAGAAGGGCTCGTCGACCAGCTCCGGCCGGTTCACGCACCGGCCGGCCAGTGCCGTGGTGAAGACCGCCCGCAGCGCCACCGCCAGATACGAGCCACCCGCGTACGGCCGGTCGTTGACGTACTGGGTCAACGACGTCCCGCCGCCGCGCACGAGGTCGATCGGATCGATCTCGACCAGCAGCGCGACCGTGCAGCGCTCGTCCGACGCCTCCGGGTAGAAGACGTGCGCCGTCCCGGCCGAGAGTGGGAACGACTGCGCTTTCCCTGGATGTTTGTGCAGGAGAAAGCCGAGGTCGGTGGCCGGGTTCCGGGTGGTCGTCATGGTCAGTAGCACCGGGTGAGTGTCGCGCAGTCGGCCGTCGTGCGCTCCTGCTTTTCGGCGTGCGACCCTGGAGACATGTCGAACCGCCTGAAGGCCGCGACCAGCCCCTACCTGCTGCAGCACGCCGAGAACCCGGTGGACTGGTGGCCTTGGGGGGAAGAGGCGCTGGCCGAGGCGAAACGGCGGAACGCGCCGATCCTGCTTTCGGTCGGATACGCGGCCTGCCACTGGTGCCATGTCATGGCACACGAGTCGTTCGAGGACGAAGCGACCGCGACCCTGATGAACGCGAACTTCGTCAACATCAAGGTGGACCGCGAAGAGCGCCCGGACATCGACGCGGTGTACATGACCGCCACGCAGGCGATGACCGGCCAGGGCGGCTGGCCGATGACGTGTTTCCTGACCCCCGAGGGCGAGCCGTTCCATTGCGGGACCTACTACCCGCCGTCACCGCGGCCGGGGATGCCGTCGTTCTCGCAGTTGCTCGTCGCGGTCACCGAGGCGTGGGCCGAGCGCCCGGAGGAACTGCGCTCCGGTGCCCGGCAGATCATCGCGCATCTCACGGAGAAGAGCGGTCCGCTTCCCGAGTCCGTTGTGGACGGTGAGGCCCTCGGCTCCGCGGTCTCGGCGCTGCGGAAGGACTACGACGCCGAGACGGGTGGTTTCGGGGGAGCGCCGAAGTTCCCTCCGACGATGGCGCTGACCTTCCTGCTCCGTCACCACCAGCGGACCGGTTCCGATCTCTCCATGGTCGAGCGCACGGCCGAAGCGATGGCGCTCGGCGGACTCAACGACCAGCTCGCGGGCGGGTTCGCGCGCTACTCGGTCGACGCGCGCTGGGAAGTGCCGCACTTCGAGAAAATGTTGTACGACAACGGGTTGCTCTTGCGCTTCTACGCTCAGTTCCACGGCGTGACCGGGCTCGGGTACGCGCGCCGGACGGTCGAAGAGACCGCGGAATTCCTGCTGCGGGACCTCGGGACGGCCGAAGGCGGTTTCGCCGCGTCGCTCGACGCCGACACGGACGGCGTCGAGGGGCTCACTTATGTCTGGACTCCCGCGCAGCTCACCGAGGTGCTCGGTGCGGAGGACGGTGCTTGGGCGGCGGAGCTGTTCCAGGTGACCGAGCGGGGCAATTTCGAGCACGGTGCTTCGACACTGCGGCTGCGTGAGCCGCATCCCGAAGACGCGGAGCGTTACGAGCGGGTCCGCCGGACACTGCTGGCCGCGCGCGACGGACGTCCTCAGCCCGCCCGTGACGACAAGGTCATCGCCGCCTGGAACGGGCTCGCGATAGGCGCGCTGGCCAAGGCGGGCACCCGGCTGGATCGTCCACAGTGGATCGACGCGGCGGCCCGCGCGGCCGCTTTCCTGATGGACACCCATTTCGTGGACGGCAGGCTGCGCCGGACCTCGCGCGACGGCGTCGTCGGGACCACGGCGGGGGTGCTGGAGGACTACTCCTGCCTCGCCGAGGGATTGCTCGAACTCCATCAGGCGACCGGGGAGCCGCGCTGGCTCGCCGACGCGATCACGCTGCTGGACCTCGCCTTGGCGCATTTCGGCATCCCGGACTCGCCCGGGGCCTACTACGACACGGCCGACGACGCGGAAGTCCTCGTGCAGCGGCCTTCCGACCCGACCGACAACGCGAGTCCGTCGGGGGCTTCGGCGCTGGCGAACGCGTTGCTGACCGCGTCCGTGCTGGCGGGGCACGATCAGGTGGGCCGCTACCGCGAGGCGGCCGAGCGGGCGCTGGCGCGTGCGGGCCGGCTCGCCGCCCACGCGCCGCGCTTCGCCGGGCACTGGCTCTCCGTCGCCGAAGCCGCCGCGGCCGGTCCGGTGCAGGTCGCCGTCGTCGGGCCGGACGCCGCTTCGCGCGCGGATCTGCTGGCCGCGGCTGTCGCGTCGTTGCCGGACGGAGCCGTCGTGGTCGCCGGGGTCCCGGACGCCGACGGCGTGCCGCTGCTGGCCGAGCGCCCGCTGGTGGACGCCTCGGTCGCCGCGTACGTGTGCCGTGGGTACGTGTGCGAGCGTCCGGTCACGACGGCCGAGGAACTGCGGTCTCAGCTCACCTGACGTGTTATGAACGGGACTTTCATTGCAAAATTTGCAATGAAAGTCCCGTTCATAACACGCGCGAGTCCCGGCGGTCGCGGGGTCAGCTCACCACTCCCACCCCATAGGGCCGAAGGCGCCTCCGCCGGTCTGCGGGGCCCCGACCGGCTTCACCGCGACCTGCGGCTTCGGCTTCGGCTTGGCCGTAGTGGACTTCGCAGGCTTCTGCGGCTTCGTGGACGTCGGCGGCTTCGTAGTCGGAGGCTTCGTGGTCGGCGGCGTTCCGATGATGGTGAAAGTGCGGGAGGTCTTCGTCCCGTCCGAGCAGGTGAACGTCGCCGTGTACTTGCCCGGCGTCTTGCCGACCTTGCCGTAACCGGCGGTCTTCCCCCAGTTGCCGCCGATCGTCCACTGAAGCGGCGCCGCGAACCCCGGCGACGTCACCGGGGTCGCCGGTCCGCAACCGCCCATCGCGGCCTTAGTCTCGGCGTAGATCTCCCCACCGGGCTCGACTTCGGTCGGAGCCAAGAACCAGGACACGTCCTTGGTTTCGGTCGCCGCCGCCGGCGCGATCACGGCGAGCTGGGCCGCTCCGACGATGAGCGCGCCGATCATGGCCTTCTTCAGCATGAGGTTCCCCTTTTCCGTCAACTGCTGGTGGGGACACGTCCGCGCAGGCCATCAGGTTGCCTCGGGTTTCGCCGGGCGAGAACACGAGTGTGTCTCGACGATTGCAGGCGTAGCGTCGGTAGCGTTGTAATCATGTAATCGCGGAGGCGAGCATGCACACCTACTTCAGGACGGCGAGGCAGATGGGACGCGGTGGCTGGAAAGGCCGGGGCGGCTGGCAGCAGGCGGACATCCCGTCGGCGGACGACGCGGCGGCGTGGTTCGGGGGGCGGCTTCCCGACGGCTGGTTCGCCGGTGACCCCGAGGTCACCGTGGATCGCGAGGAGATCGTCATCGTCGGCGAACTCCAGCCCCTCACCGGCGAATACGCCGACGACGCCGCCCGTGCGGCGGCCGAAGACGGCCGGATCAGCCGGTTCCGGGAGGAGACGCGCGACGAGCGCATCGAGATCGCGCGCCAGGCCGAGCACCGGTATCAGCGCAAGGTCGCCTGGGGCGCGAGCCTCGGCGGCACGAGGCGGCTCTTCACCACCCATTCGGCACCGGTGATGACCAGGCTGCGGCAGCCCGAACGCCTGGTACTCGACACCCTCGTCGACGCGGGTGTCGCGCGTTCGCGGTCGGAGGCGCTGGCCTGGGCGGTCCGGCTGGTCGGGGAGCACGCGGACGCCTGGCTCGCCGAACTCCGGGAAGCGATGACCAAGGTCGACGATCTCCGCTCACAGGGACCGGACCTTTCCTGAGGCCGGGTTCTGCCCTACAGTCACCGATTCCGCCGTCTTGACCGAAGTCCTCTCGCGAAAGAAGGCGTCATGGACGGCAGATTCACCCGGCGGCAGCTGATCAAGGGCGGCGTCGTGGTGGCCGCGAGCACGATGCTCGCGCCCACCGCCTCGGCGGCCCCGTACGGGGTTCCGGTCCCGGTGCTTCCCTGGCCCGCGGCCAATGACATCGTCGCGCGGACGAAGCTCCCGGTCTTCCCGGACCGGACGTACTCCGTCCTCGACTTCGGTGCCAGAGGCGACGGCAAGACCGACAACACCGCCGCCATCAGGAAGGCGATCGAGACGGCCAACGCGCGGGGCGGCGGACACGTCGTCGTGCCGAAGGGCACCTTCGTCACCGGTGCCGTGTACCTCAAGAGCAACGTGGACCTGCACCTGGCCGCTGGGGCGGTGCTCAAGTTCGGCTCCGACGCGTCGAAGTTCCCGAACGTGCTCACCCGCTACGAGGGCATCGAGTGCGTCAACCGGTCGCCGATGGTCTACGCCTACAAGGAGTCCAACATCGCGCTGACCGGGCCGGGCACGCTCGACGCGAACGACACGTCGTCATGGAACAGGGGCAAGGACCGCGAGTACCTGGAATCGTTGGTGGCCAAGGGGACCCCGCCGGAGAAGCGGGTCGTTCCCGGCTCCGGGCACGCCATGCGGTCGGCGTTCGTCGAGCCGTACGCGTGTGACACCGTGCTCATCCAGGGGGTCACGCTGAAGAACCCGATGTTCTGGCAACTGCATCCGACACTGTGCCGGAACGTCACGATCGACGGCGTCAAGACGGATCCGAACCCGGCCCACTCCAACACCGACGCGTGCGACCCGGAATCCTGCGACCACGTGGTGATCGTGAACAGCGTGCTCGGCGCCCACGACGACAACATCGCGCTCAAATCCGGCCGCGACGCGGACGGGCGCAGGATCGCTGTGCCGTGTCAGAACATCGTCGTCGCGGACTGCGTGATGAACGGCAACTGGGGCGCGATCACCTGCGGCAGTGAGCAGACCGGCGGTATCCGCGACGTCTACGCGTACCGGCTCAAGGTCACCGGCGAGACGAAATACGCGCTGTACGTCAAGTCGAACACCCTGCGCGGCGGCTTCACCGAGAACATCAACCTCGACCGGGTTTCGGGCACGTTCGTGCGCTCGATCGGGTACGTCCTCCCGGACTACAACGGCCAGACCGGCCCCTACGTGCCGCGGTTCGGGCCGTTCACCATCAGCAACTCGTCCAGTACGAAATGCGGCCAAGCGGCGTTCAACGTGCGGGGGTTGCCGAACTCACACGTCCATGGCCTGAGGGTGAGTGATTGCCGCTTCGATGGCGTCGCGAACACGAAGAACACCCTGGAACACATCGACGACCTGCGGTTCGAGAACACCACGATCAACGGCCGCCCGGTCTGATTCGTCCTGCGCTCCCCGATGCGGTGCGGCAGGCTGGGCGAAGACCGCACCGCATCGGAGGAATCGTGGACACACCAGGACTTCCCGCGAAGATCGACCCGGACGCGCTCACCACCGTCCTCGATGGACGGTGGGCGGAACTCCGCCGCGCGGTGCGGGCACAGATGGCGGCGGAGGACTTCAAGGACCCCGCCAGCGACCCTGCCCTCGACATCGAAGCGCACCGCGCCCAGGTCCTCGAATGGCTGCGCCTGCTCGCTCGCACCGACCGGCCGGGGCTCGGCTTCGACCCGGCGTACGGCGGTGGCGGCGACGTCGGCGGCTCGGTGATGTCGTTCGAGATGCTGGGCTTCGGCGATCTCTCGCTGATGGTCAAGGCCGGGGTCCAATGGGGTCTGTTCGGCGGCGCGGTGCAGTTGCTCGGCACCGAACGCCACCACGAGCGTTACCTGCGCAAGATCAAGGATCTGGAGCTGCTGGGCTGCTTCGCGATGACCGAGCACGGGCACGGCTCGGACGTCCAGCATCTGCGCACCACCGCGACCTACGACCCGGCCACGCGTGAGTTCGTCGTGCACACGCCGGACCGCGGCGCGATGAAGGAGTACATCGGCAACGCCGCCCGCGACGGCGAACTCGCGGTGGTGTTCGCGCAGCTGATCACCGGTGGCGAATCGCGCGGCGTGCACGCGTTCCTGGTGCCGATCCGCGGCGAGAAGGCTCGGGGCGTCGAGATCGAGGACTGCGGCCGCAAGGCCGGTCTCAACGGCGTCGACAATGGACGGCTCACCTTCACCCAGGTGCGGGTTCCGCGCGAGGCGCTGCTCAACCGCTTCGGAGACGTCGCCGAGGACGGCACCTACACGAGCCCGATCGAAAGCGACGGCCGCCGGTTCTTCACGATGCTCGGCACGCTCATCCGCGGCCGGGTCAGCGTCGCGGGCAGCGCCGGCAGCGCGACCAAACGCGCGTTGACGCTGGCCATCCGATACGGCGAACGACGACGGCAGTTCGCGAGACCGGAAGGCGAGGAGGTCGTCATCCTCGACTACCGCGCCCACCAGCGGAAACTGCTGCCCGCGCTGGCGACGTCGTACGCGCTGCACTTCGCGCAGGAAACCCTCGTCGCGAAGCTTCACGACATCGCCGAAGACGCGCCGGAGGAGGAGCAACGCGAACTGGAATCGCGTGCGGCCGGGATCAAGGCCGTCTCGACCTGGCACGCGACGGCCGCCATCCAGACCGCGCGGGAGGCGTGCGGCGGTTCCGGCTATCTGTCGGAGAACCTGCTCGCCGGGCTGAAGGCCGACACGGACGTCTTCACCACCTTCGAGGGTGACAACACCGTGCTGCTGCAGCTGGTCGCGAAAGGTCTGCTGACCAGCTACAAGGACCACTTCGAGGATCTGAGCCCGCTCGCGACCGCGCGGTTCGTGGCCGAGCAGTTCGTCGAGGCCGTGATCGAGCGGACGTCCGCGCGGAAGGTCGTCGAGCGGCTCACCGAAGCCGACGACAGCGACGTGCTGTACTCGCGCGAGTGGCACCTGAAGCTGTTCGAAGACCGCGAAGAGCACGTGCTCGGCGGCGTCGCGCAGAGGCTTCGTAAGGCCGCTTCGGATCCCTTCGGCGTCTTCAACGACGCCCAGGACCACGTCCTGCGGGCCGGGCGCGTACACGTCGATCGGGTGGTGCTGGAAGCGTTCGTCGACGCCATCGAGCGCTGCGCCGACCCGGACGCCCGTGAGCTGCTGGAGCGGGTCTGCGATCTCTACGCGCTGGCGAACATCGAGGCCGACCGGGGCTGGTTCCTCGAACACGGCCGCCTGACCTCCGGCCGGTCGAAGGCCGTCACCGCCGCGGTGAACGCGCTGTGCGCCGACCTGCGCCCGCACGCGCGGACACTCGTGGACGCCTTCGCTATCCCCGAGCAGTACCTAGCGGCTCCGATGCTGCGGGACTGAGCCCGGCCCGCTGCTCGGCGAGTTCGGCCCGCAACGCCTTCACCTCGCGGGTCAGCTCGTCGAGGTGTTCGCGGGTGACGGCCTGCGCGTTCTCGTCGGCCTCGGCCACCCGGCGGATCAGCCACGACGCCAGCGTGGCGGTGACCACGCCGAGCAGCGCGATCCCGGCCACCATCAGCCCGACCGCGACGATACGGCCGGTGCCGCTGATGGGATAGCGGTCGCCGTAGCCGACCGTGGTGATGGTCGTGATCGACCACCACACCGCGTCGGGGAAGTCGGTGATCGGCGCGTCCGGCGCGGCGCGTTCGGCGTCGAGCACGGCGAGCGCCGAACAGAACACGATGAGCGCCGTCGCGCCCACCGTGTAGACCACGACCCGGCCGCGCAGCGACAGGCCGGCGTTGCGGTTGAGGACGTTCAGCACGGTGACCAGCCGGAGCAGGCGCAGCTGCCGGATCAGCGGGAGCACGATGATCAGCAGGTCGAAGATGTTGTTCTTCAGGAAGACCCGTTTGTCCTCGGCGTGCTTGAGGCGGACGCCGTAATCCAGGGCGAAGACCGCCCAGGCGAGCCAGGTGACGACCTCGAACCAGAGCCGGCCGGTGTCCCCGATCGAGGGTTGGAGGATCGGCCACGCGTAGGCGGCCAGGAACAGCACGGCGGCGGCGTTGAGCGGCCACTCCATCCGCTTTTCCCACATCGGGCGTCTCCTCACCTGGCCTTTTCCAGGTGCACGCTAAGCGATGTCGAGGGCCGTTCCATAGAGTTTGTCGGTTTTGAGGGTAATGAAGAGCCTGCGTTCACCTTCGGGTGTCCGCGTGACTTCGGAGAGTTCCGCCTTTCCTTCCACGACCGCGAATTTCCAGTGGTCGGCGCTGGAGACGTAGAGCGACGCGGTGGGGTTGTTGCGGAGCTGCTTGACCTTGAGGCGGTCCTCGGTCGTGCTGATCCGGACCTCGCGGGTTCCGGGATCCCAGTCGTAGAGGACGGTGGAGAGGTGCGGACGGCCGTCGCGCTTGAGGGTCGCGAGGGCACCGAAGGTGTGCTCGGCGAGGAATGCGCTGAGGGCGGTTTCGTCGAGGGGGCGGGGCGGGGCGTTCTTGGTCATGCGGTGATCATGGCCGAGGTTCCGCGGCGCTGGAAGAAGGCACTTTCTTGTGCCAGAGGGAACACGCTTGTGTCCGTCCTGGTCACGCTGGTCGAATCCGGGTCATGACAGCCGCGTCCGCCGGCCGCCCGAAACCGATCGACCGATGTCAGGACGTCTACGACGTCCTTGCCCAGATCAGGCTGCGGCCGGGCATGTGGATCAGGGACGGCTCTCTCCGGGCGCTGGAGAACATCCTCATCGGCTACAGCGTCGCGTTGGACGTCCATGGGATCGACGAGAAGCCCGTGATGTGGCCTGACGGCCCCTTCGCCCAGTGGGTGCAGAGCCGTTTCGGGTGGTCGATGTCCGCTGGTTGGGCGTTCGCCATTCAGGCGCATGCCGAGGGAGAGGAGCCGCTGGAGGTGTTCTTCCGGCTCCTGGACGAGTACCGGGCCGGCTAGGAGTACATCGCCAGCCAGATCGCGACGTAGTGAGACGTCGCCGCGAGAACCGTGCACGCGTGGAAGTACTCGTGGTAGCCGAACGTTTCCGGGAAGTGATTCGGCCACTTGACGGCGTAGAACACCGCGCCCAGCGTGTAGAAGAGCCCGCCGACGCAGAGCAGCACGAGCGCGGCGATGCCGGCGTGGGAGCCGAGTTCGGGCAGGACGAAGACGGCGACCCAGCCCAGCGCGATGTAGATCGGCACGCCCAGCCACCGGGGCGCGTTCGGCCACAGCATCTTCAGGGTGACGCCGCCGATCGCGCCGCCCCAGACGATGGCGAGCACGATGTACCCGGTCGGCTGGGACATCGCCAGAAGGGTGAACGGCGTGTAGGTGCCGGCGATGAACAGGAAGATCATCGAATGGTCGGCGCGCTTCATCCATTCGTATGCTCGCGGGCTCCACAAGCGACGGTGGTAAAGGGCGCTGACGCCGAAGAGGCCGAGCACGGTGAGGCCGTAGACCGAAGTGGCCAAAGCGGCCAAAGGCGACACAGTGGACGCCGCGAGACTGATCAGAGTCACCGCTCCGGCGACTGCGACGAAGAAGGACCAGAAGTGGATGTGGCCACGCAAACGAGGACGGGTGTCCACCAAGGGCGCGGGGCCGGACGGCTGCTGTTCGGACTCTACGCTCACTCTCTCAGGTTACGGCACCGTAGGTTTTTCGCCAGTGTCCGTGGCGCGTCCCACTGGGACGCGCGGGGTGCGTACCCTCCGGTGGCGTGAGTCTTCGGTCCTTCTTGTCAGACGTCGTGTACAGCGCCTACGGCAGGCGCCTGATCCAGCAGGCCAAGGGACGCCATCCGCGTCACATCGCCATCATGCTGGACGGTAACCGTCGCTGGGCGCGCGAAGCGGGCTTCACCGACGTAGCGGACGGCCATCGCGCCGGCGCAAAGAAGATCGCCGACTTCCTGAGCTGGTGCAACGAGGCCGATGTCGAGGTCGTCACCATGTGGCTGCTCTCGACCGACAACCTCGGCCGCGCGGCCGAGGAGCTGAGCCCGCTGCTGAAGATCATCACCGACGTCACCGACGAGCTGGCCGCGCCGCACACACCGTGGCGGCTCCGCATCGTGGGAGCCCTTGACCTGCTGCCCCCGGAGGTCGCGAAAGCCCTCAGCGCGGCCGCGGAGCGCACCGAAGGGCGCTCCGGGATGGAGGTCAACGTCGCGGTCGGTTACGGAGGGCGGCAGGAGATCGCCGACGCGGTCCGCAAGCTTCTGCTCCAGCACGCCGACGAGGGCACCTCGATCCGCGAGCTCGCGAAGATCCTGGACGTCGATCATATTTCCGAACACATGTACACCTCCGGCCAGCCGGATCCGGATTTGATTATCCGCACCTCGGGTGAGCAGCGGCTTTCCGGATTTCTGCTCTGGCAATCCGCGCATTCGGAATTCTGGTTCACCGAAGCGTATTGGCCCGCGTTCCGCCGGGTCGATTTTCTCCGCGCCATGCGTGATTACGCGTGGCGGCACCGGCGCTTCGGTTCCTGACCGGACATGACGAAGGCCCCGGCGTGCACTCCGGGGCCTTCGACGTCCACACTGAGGATCAGTGGTGGTGGTGCTCCAGCGAGTGGAGGATCAGGGCCGGGGTGGTGGCGATGCCCGCGTAGGCACCGGCGACCAGCGAAGCGGCACCGTAGCCCAGCGCGCCGCCGCCCTCGATGAAGGTGTTGTAGGCGTCGCCGAACGTCGGGTCCGGGGTGCCGGTGGTGTCACCAGTCGCGGCGAACGCGGTTCCGCCGACCATCATGATGCCCGCGGCGACGGCGGAAACGAAACCAGCCTTCTTCAGCACTTCGCACACTCCTTGGTAGAGATATTCAGGGATCGGGGGCACCGAAATCCGGTGGGGGTGTCCCGCAGTGAGAAAATTACTCGCTATTCAGGCTTTGTGACCGTCTCGTAAGCCCATTGTGTGAGCCCGAAATGGCCGTCTTCACTCGGTCCGGTTCACTGTCCAGGTCACAAAATGCGCTCCGCTACGAAGCGTGGTAGAAGCCTGAGTCTCGTAGGGTGAACGCCCTCTGTCGCGTTAATCCGACCAGGTCGCGTCAACGAGCGTCCCTGAATGGAGATCATCATTACCCACCGTGACGGTGACTCGGCGTCGGTGTCAGGCGACCGACAGTGAGATGACGGTTTGGCGAATCACCGTGGTGGCTGCCTGCGCGATCGCCCGGACGCAGGTACCTTCCGGAAGTGAGGGTTCGCGTCCCATGCGGACTCTCGCGGGAGGCCCTGGTCGTGGCGGTTGTCGACAGGGCGGCTGAGCCGCCCAGTGGATGCACGAGGGGGCCGGCACCCGGCCCTCGCGGCCGTGCCGACTGACGCGGAGAGCGTCAGAAGGAGCGGTTAGCCAGGGAGGTGCCCGGCCCAGCGAGTGCGGGCGTGGTGCCACGCCCACGAGGGAGATGCCGTCGTGACTGCGCAGCGTTCACCCCGCAAGGCCTCTGGCCGTTCTTCGACCGGTGCCCCTGGCCCGGAGAAAGCCTCGATCTCGCCCGAATCCCAGCGGTCCACTTACGTGCTCGACACGTCGGTCCTGCTCTCTGACCCCTGGTCGGTGACTCGTTTCGCCGAACACGCGGTCGTGCTCCCGCTGGTCGTCATCAGTGAACTGGAGGCGAAACGTCACCACCCCGAATTGGGCTGGTTCGCGCGCGAAGCGCTTCGCATGCTCGACGACCTGCGTCGTCAGCACGGCAGGCTCGACGCGCCGATCCCGATCGGCGAGCACGGCGGAACCTTGCAGGTGGAGTTGAACCACTCCGACCCCACGGTGCTCCCGGTCGGTTTCCGCACCGACTCCAACGACCACCGCATCCTCGCCTGTGCGCTCAACCTGGCGGCGGAACGCGCGTCGGTCACGCTGGTGACCAAGGACATCCCCCTGCGCGTCAAGGCGGGCGCCGTCGGCCTCGAAGCCGACGAGTACCGCGCGCAGGAGGTGACGCCCTCGGGCTGGACGGGCATGGCGGACGTGGACGTGCCGCAGACCCTGGTCGACGCGCTGTTCAGCGGGTCTTCCGTGGATCCGGCGGAGTTCGGGATGCCCGAGGTCGGTGAACTGCCCTGTCACACCGGCCTGAGGCTGCTGGCGGGCAGTTCGAGCGCGCTGGGCCGGGTCACCGCGGACAAGCGGATCCGGCTCGTGCGGGGTGACAAGGAGGCGTTCGGGCTGCACGGCCGTTCGGCCGAACAGCGGGTCGCGCTGGATCTCCTGCTGGACTCCGATGTCGGCATCGTCTCGTTGGGCGGACGCGCCGGTACGGGAAAGTCGGCGCTCGCGCTCTGCGCGGGGCTGGAATCGGTGATGGAACGCCGCCAGCACCGCAAGGTCGTGGTGTTCCGGCCGGTGTACGCGGTCGGTGGCCAGGATCTGGGCTACCTGCCCGGCTCCGAGAGCGAGAAGATGCAGCCGTGGGCGCAGGCGGTGTTCGACACCCTCGGCGGGCTGGTCAGCCAGGACGTCCTCGACGAGGTCTTCGACCGCGGCATGCTCGAGGTGCTTCCGCTGACCCACATCCGCGGCCGGTCGCTGCACGACACGTTCGTCATCGTCGACGAGGCACAGTCCTTGGAGCGCAATGTGCTCCTGACGGTGCTTTCGCGGCTCGGCACGGCTTCGCGGGTCGTGCTCACGCATGACGTCGCGCAGCGTGACAACCTGCGGGTCGGGCGGCACGACGGCGTTTCGGCGGTGATCGAGAAGCTCAAGGGGCATCCGCTGTTCGCGCACGTCACGCTGACGCGGTCCGAACGGTCGCCGATCGCGGCACTGGTCACCGAGATGCTGGAGGACCACGGCTAGCGCGCGCTTTCACCCTGAGGTGCCAAGGGTGTCGTGAGTGGTAAGTGTCGTTAGAACGGCACTTACCACTCACGACCAGGCTTTTGAGAGCAACGCCAGGCCGTAGGTGCCGAGTGGCGCGACCTTGATCAACGGAGGATCGAGAACGTTGCGTGGCCCGGATCCTCCTTTGATCAAGGTTCCGGACGGAACACTTCGCGACGATGAAGGAATTGGGACGTTGAGTGTCCAGATTCCTTCATCGACGATCCCGGCCCCGCGGACACCTCGCTCCTGCGGTCTTCATGGCGCTCAGGTGACCGGTTTCGCCCAGGGGAGCGGCCGTCCGTCCACGTCGTCGGTGAGTTCGACGCCGAGCATCGCGGAGAGGGTCGCGCCCAGGTCGACGACGTCCAGATCCGGCAGCTTCGCGCCCGGCTCGAAACCCGGCCCACTGGCGAGCAGCAGTCCGTCCGGGCGGTGGTCGCCGGTGCGCCAATGCTCGTCCGGGCCATAGACGACACCGGTTTTGGGCGACCACACCGTTTCGATCGGACCGGTACGTGCCCAGTCGATCAGCAGATCCGGCAGGGTGTCGTCGGCCTCGCGGTCGTAGTGGTCGCTGGTGCGCGAAACCTCGCGCACGACAGGCTTTCCGGTCGCGACGTTGACCAGCGAGAGCAGGTCCTCGGTCAGCCGCGCGCAGACGGCCTCGTACTCGGCGCCCGGCCGGACGACGCCATGCGGTTCGCGGCCGACGAGGTTGATCCGCACGCCGCCGAAGACGAAGTTGTTGGGGGACAGGTAGAAACGCTGCTTCGACCGCTGTTCGGCGGTCGCCCAGTTCGGTACCGCCGGCAGGGGTGCCGCGGCCAGCCGCTTGCGCAGCAAGGGCATCGCCGCGGACGCCAGTGCCGTCCTCAGTGGACCGGGTAGCGCGGAGTACGCGCGTTTGGCCAGTGTCATCGGGCCACTGCCGCGAAGCCCGCCGGACTCGACCTCGTCGAGCAGCCGCAGGATCTCGTGCAGCAGATGACTTCCCTCGTACCTGGGCCCCATGCCGTGGCTCAGTAGCACGAAGACCGTGGTGTCCGGTCCGGCCAGGGCGAGATGCTCGCCGATCGCGGTGTCGAGGCTCCGGTAGACCGAGCGGATCGGATCCAGTTCGGCGGAGAGCGCCGGGTCGTGGTCGCGGTGCGCGGGATCGTGCAGATGCCACTGCTGATGGCCGATGCTGTGGGATTCTCCGTACACCGAAAGGAAAAGATCCCAGCCGCCTTCGGCGAGCAGCTTGGTCGACACCTGGGTCTTCTGGCCGATCCCCGCGACGAGCCCGTGGGTCAGCGCGCGTTCCTCGCCGGGTGTCCGATGTGGACCTTCGCGGTGGAGGTAGTCGTCCGGGGCCCAGTCGCGGACCAGATCCGGTTCGGCGGTGAGGATCGGCGTGAGCCCGACCTCGGCCTCGATCTCCTTCGCCAGTTCCGGCGGTGAGGTGTGGAAGCCGAAATGCCTGTCGTGGCAGGCGTATTCGCTCACCATGACGCCGTTGAGCGGTTTGTCCGCGCGGGAATGCGGGACGTCGAGGACGGCGACGCGTTTGCCCGCTTCGGAAAGCGTCTCCCAGAACGGGGTGCCCCGGATTTCCAGCGGGCTGGTCAACCGCCGTTCGTAGGTCTTGGTGTCGACCTCTTCCCAGCAGTGGAACCCGGTCCGCGCGGCCGTGCGGGCGGTGAAGAAACTGCTCCACAGCGAGCCGACGAACAGGCCGTACGGGTTGTGCGTCGTCGCCGACGCGCTGCTTTCGAGCAGGCGTGCCAGCGTCGGTACTTCGCCGGCCGCGGCGAGTTCACGGATCGTGGCGGGGTCGCACGCGTCGAGGGCGACGACGAGGATCTTGGCGGGTTCGCTCACGGGGTGTCCTCGGTTCCGGAATGTTTGCGGCGGATGGCCGCGAAGTCGGTGTCGTAGGTGGGCCCGTGGGAAAGCCTGTCCTCGGACGCCGTCGAGTAGTAGCAGGAGATCGCCGGGATGACCAGGGGATCGCGGTCCGCGGTCAACGCCAGGAGCAGGTCCCAGTCGCCCATCTCGACCAAGGACTCGTCGAACCGGGCCTCGGGCAGGCCCGCGCGGTGCGCGACCGCGCCGATGTCGGCGAGATTCTCCTCCAGCAGCGTTTCCCGGTCGTATCGCCGCAGGAACAGGGTCGGCAGGCCGCCGATGTCGTCGATGACGAAACCGCCGTAGGCCGCGGTGATCTCCGGATGCCCACCGAACGCCCAGGCCAACGCCTTGAGCCACAACGGATGCATGGTGTTGTCGTCGTCGAGGTAGGCGACGACGTCGCCGGTGACCTCGGCCAGCCCCGCGTTGCGGGCGGCGCAGACCCCGCCGTGCGCGACGCGGATCGTCCGGATACGCGGGTCTTCGAGGGCGGCGAGCACCTTGGGCGTGGAATCCGCGCTGGCGTCGTCGACGATCACCAGTTCCCAGTTGAGATAACGCTGTGCCTCGACCGAAGCGATCGCGCGCGGCAGCAGCTCGGCGCGGTTGTGCGTCGGCAGGACGATCGAGATCTTCGGCGTGGCCGCGAGTTCGTGCTGATCGAGCCAGTGGGTGAAGGTGCGGACGTCACGGGCAGCTTCGAGCTGTTCGGTGCGGATGTGGAGACCGTGGAACGCGGTGTCGTGGCCGTCGAGCCAGCCGTCGAGCGCTTCCTGCCGCTCGTCGAGGGCGCGCTGCCGGGCTTCCACCGTGGTGGTGCGGGCATCGGCGTCCCGCAGCGCCCCGCCGTGGTCCTGCAGCCAGGCGGTGTGGTGCTCCAGCACTCCGCGCAGCCGCTCCAGTTCCGCGGCCTGGGCGGCGATCAGGGACCGGAGTTCGGCGATTTCGTCGTTGTCGGAGTGGCGGCGGCGGTCCAGCGCCGCCGCCACGATCCGTCTGAGGGGCCTCACCCGGTGCACCATAGTGCTATCCGGGCCCGGGATCACCAGCCAGCGGGAAGCGGGCGTCCCTCCGCGAAACCAGCGGCCGACTGGATGCCGAGCACCGCGCGCTCGTGGAACTCCTCCAGCGTCCGCGCGCCCGCGTACGTGCAGGCCGACCGGACACCGGAGCCGATGGAGTCGAGCAGATCCTCGACGCCGGGGCGAGCCGGGTCCAGGGCCATCCGCGACGCCGAGATGCCCTCTTCGAACAGACCCTTCTTCGCGCGCTCGAAGACGTTGTCAGTCCGCGTGCGGGCACCGACGGCGCGCTTCGACGCCATGCCGAACGACTCCTTGTACGGCTTGCCCTGCTCGTCGTAGCGAAGGTCACCGGGGGATTCGTGGGTACCGGCGAACCAGGAGCCGACCATCGCCGCGGACGCGCCTGCCGCGAGCGCCAGCGCGACGTCGCGCGGATGCCGCACGCCGCCGTCCGCCCAGACGTGCTTGCCGAGTTCGCGGGCCGCGGCCGCGCATTCGGCGACGGCGGAGAACTGCGGGCGGCCGACGCCGGTCATCATCCGCGTGGTGCACATGGCGCCGGGGCCGACGCCGACCTTGACGACGTCCGCGCCCGCGTGGATCAGGTCGCGGGTGCCCTCCGCGGTGACGACGTTCCCGGCGACGACCGGGACCCGCGGGTTCACCGAACGGACGGCCTTGAGCGCGGAGATCATCTTCTCCTGGTGCCCGTGCGCGGTGTCGACGACCAGCACGTCGACGCCCGCCGCGAGGACGGCTTCGGCCTTGGCCGCGACGTCGCCGTTCACGCCGATCGCGGCGGCGACGCGCAGGTTCCCGCCGTCGTCGACGGCCGGGGTGTAGATCTCCGCGCGCAGTGCCGCGATCTCGGTCAGGACACCCGCGAGCCTGCCGTTCTCGTCGATGCCGAGGGCGAGACGGCCACCGTGGTCGTGCAGGCGCTCGAAAACCTCACGCGGCGGGGTGTCCAGCGGGACCGTGACGACGGCGGGCTCCGCGACGTCGGCCAGCCGCGCGAAGCGGTCGACACCGGCGCAGGCCGCTTCGTCGACGACGCCGACGGGCTTGCCGTCCTCGTCCACCACGACGACGGCGCCGTGGGCGCGTTTGCCGACCAGGTTCAGCGCGTCGGCCACCGCGTCCCCGCCGGTCAGCACGAGCGGGGTGTCCCACACCGGGTGACGGCTCTTGACCCAGGTGACGATGTCGGCGACCGCGGCCACGTCGACGTCCTGCGGCAGGACCACGAGCCCGCCCCGCCGGGCGACCGTCTCGGCCATCCGGCGGCCCGCGACGGCGGTCATGTTGGCCACCACGATCGGGATCGTCGCACCGGTGCCGTCCACAGTGGACAGGTCGACGTCGAAGCGGGACTCCACGTCCGAACGGTTCGGCAGGAGGAACACGTCGTCGTAGGTCAGGTCGTGAGCGGGCCGATGCCCGTCGAGAAAGCGCACGAGGCCCCAGGATACCCGCGTGGGACAATGGCGGCATGACCGACCGGGACCGCGACGAAGCCGGACGAGCCCGCAACGCGCGCCCCCGGGACGGCCTCGGCAGGCCGCTCCCGTACGGCGCGGACGGGGTCGAGCGGCAGCCAGAGGGCATCGAACGGACCCCCGAGGACACCATCGCCGAGGCCCAGCGCCTGCTCGACGCGGGCCGCCCGTTTCACGCGCACGAGGTGTTCGAGGACGCGTGGAAGACCACCGGCGGACCCGACCGGGAGCTCTGGCGCGGTCTCGCGCAGCTCGCTGTCGGCTTGACCCACGTGGCCAGGGGAAACGGGAACGGCGCGGCCTCGCTGCTGGAGCGCGGCGCGGTCAACATCGAGCCGTTCCGCGAGGCGCGGCCGCACGGGATCGACGTCCCCGGGCTGCAGGCGTGGGCGCGGGCGATGGCCGACGAGGTGAAGACGCGGGCACGGGTGGAGCCGGTCGCGCCCCGGCTACTCCGCCAGCAGCGCCGAGCCTGAGCGGTACAGCTCGATCAACAGCGGCCGCAGGGCGAGTCCTGCCGGGGTGAGCTGGTCCGGCTCGGGAAGCCCGGCAGTTCCTCGCGGACGGCGAGGCCTCGCGCGGTCAGGTCGCCGAAGGACCGGGCTCCGCCCATCAGCTCACGGAGGACCAGCGTCGTCCAGTGGCCCGATTTCGCTGTCCGCATGACGCATTCACTCAGTGTGCCGTTGACCGCCGAGCCCGCCGGGCCGCGAACGGCGGGATCCTCGCGCTCGGGCAGCCCGTCAAGGTCGCTCCTCGCCAGGTGCACGTGTCCGGTGACTTGGCCTTGATGATCGTCGACTTGGTCGTCGAGGTGATCGACAACCCCTTCGGCGTCGGCACACCTTGAGTACTCGACATACCGCGAGTATGTTACTTCGAGTAGGGATACTGCTCAGTAGGTAACGGCGGGAGGAAGCGCGATGAGCGAGTCCAAGGAACTGCTGGCCCAGCCGCTCGAACTGCGGTGCGGCGCGATCCTGCCGAATCGGCTGGCCAAGGCCGCGCTGAGCGAGCAACTCGGCGATCGCCGCAACCGGCCCACCCCGGAACTGGCCGAGCTGTACCGGACGTGGTCGCGGGGCGGCGCCGGGACGCTGATCACCGGCAATGTCATGGTCGACCCCACCGCGCTCGGCGAACCGCGCAACGTCGCGGTGCCGCGGGAGCCGGACGCGACCGAGTTCAAGTCGTGGGCGCGGTCGGCCGACGGGACCGGGGCCGGGGTGTGGGTCCAGCTCAACCATCCCGGCCGCCAGAGCCCGCGATTCCTTTCCCGGCAGCCCGTCGCGCCGTCCGCGGTGCCGTTCGGCGACCGCGGTATCCGATCCGTGTTCGCGACACCGCGGGCGCTCACCGGCGACGAGATCGAAGCGATCATCGACCGCTTCGGCGTGGCCGCGCGCACGGTCGTCGACGCCGGGTTCGACGGCGTCCAGATCCACGGCGCGCACGGCTACCTCGTCTCGCAGTTCCTGTCGCCGCTCACCAACCAGCGCACCGACGGCTGGGGTGGCGACGCCCTGCGGCGGCGCCGGTTCCTGCTCGAAGTGGTCGCCCGCGTGCGTGCCGAGGTCGGCGACTCCGTGCCGGTCGCGGTCAAGCTCAACAGCGCGGACTTCCAGCGCGGTGGTTTCAGCGAGGAGGAATCGCTCGAAGTCGTCCGCGAACTCGGGGAAGCGGGGATCGACCTGCTGGAGGTCTCCGGCGGCACTTACGAGAAGGCGGCCATGATGGGCCCCGGCCGGGCGAGCACCGCCAGCCGTGAGGCCTACTTCCTCGACTACGCCGCGAAAGCCCGGCAGCTCACCGACGTCGCGCTGATGGTCACCGGCGGTTTCACCAGCCCGGACGGCATGGCGGCCGCGCTGCGGTCCGGCGCGCTCGACGTCGTCGGCCTCGGCAGGCCGCTGATCGTCGACCCGGGACTGCCAGGGCGGCTGCTGCGCGGCGAGGACGTCCGCGCCGAGCGCGAGGCCCCGCGGACCGGGATCCGGCTGGCCGACAGCCTGCTCGAAATCCAGTGGCACACCCAGCAGATGCACCGGGTCGCCGCCGGGAAACCGGTGGACCGGCGGCTCGGCGCGGTGCGGACGCTAGTACGTGCCGGCGTCGCGGATCCGCTCAACGCCTTCCGCCGGGTCCGCGGCTAGTTCGTCCTCGGCGAAGTCTTCGGGCTCGTCGCGGCGGGTGAAGGTGCGGTCGAAGCCGACCGCGGCCGCCGCGAGCCCGGTGAACAGCACGCCGATCAGCACGCAGTTGAAGGCGACCCCGCCGTAGCCGTTGATGCCGGGGTCGACGAACGGGTACGGATAGAACCCGATGAACGCGCCGCGCACCAGCGTGACCGCGAGCCAGCCCAGCGGGTACAGCAGCGACCACCCCAGTACCCGCCACGACAGCTGGCCGCGCGGCCCGAACAGCAGCCAGCCCGCGACGCACATCAGGGGTGACACCTTGTGCAGCATCGTGTCGGCGAAGGCGGCCCAGCCGTGCAGGTCGTAGAGGTCGGCCAGCGCCACCTGGAAGACGACGCCGGTCACGGTGATGCCGACGAGACCGGTGAGCCGCAGCACGCCGGACAGCGTCGACCGGCCCGCGACGCCGAGCGCGAGCAGCAGCCCGCCGACGCCGACCAGGATGTTCGAGTCGATGGTGAAGAAGGCCAGCAGGTTGGCCACCCGTCCGGCCGGGGTCTGGAAGGTGCCGCCCGTGGTGCCCGCCGAGACCGGGATCTGAGCGGCGAGACCGGCGATCACCACCAGCGCTGTCGCGCCGAACCAGGCACGCGCGATCTTGGAAGCCTGCATTTCGCCTACTTTATGGGTGACCGGGCGGGAACGTCCCGTCACCACCGCAAGTCGCCACTCGATCGGGGCGGGCCGCCGCCGGGGAATCCCGCTCGACGGGTCATATCGTGGAGGCGATGGACGTCGAGCGGGAGCCGGGGCGCCGCGGGCGGGTCGCCCGTGGACCGGCGGAGGACAGCGGACCCGTCGCCGGGTTCGCGCGGCGGCTCTGGGAACTCAAACGGGCCGCGGGCGACCCTTCCTACGACCGCATGCGCGACGAGTACGGCGCGCTCGCTTCGAAGTCCGCGCTTTCCGCCGCCGCGCGCGGACGGCATCTGCCCAGTTGGGAGACGTCCTGGGAGTTCGTGCGCGTGCTCGCCGTCGGGGTGCTGGGCGATGACGAGGACGAGGTCCGCCACACCTGGCGCGGCGAATGGGAACGCGCGCGTGACGCGCTGACCGCCGGTCCCGTGCCCGAACCCGCTCCCGAACGCGCGCGGCGGACGGCGTTCGTGCTCGCGGGGGCCGTGGCGCTGGTCCTCGCAGCGGCGTTGGTGCTGGTTTTCGTCAATCCTTTCGGGCCCGCGTCGCCCTCGGTTCCCGTCGGTGACGCGTCCGAATTCGTCGCCGACGTGACCGTGCCCGATGGCAGCGAGGTGCGGGCCGGGTCGGCGTTCGTGAAGACGTGGGAACTGCGCAACGCGGGAACGGTCGGATGGGTCGGCCGCTATCTCGTCCGCGCCGGCTCGTTCGGCAATCCGGGCGAATGCGTCACGCCCGAACGCGTGCCGGTACCGCAGACGGCGCCCGGCGAGCATGTGCGGGTCTCGGTCGACGTCCGCGCGCCCGAGAACCCCGGGCATTGCCAGGTCTATTGGAAGATGGCGGACGAGCAGGGCCACATCCTGCTGCCGCACGCCCGCGCGGTGTACTTCTCGGTCCGCGTCATTTGACCATCCGGCCCGATGGCCAAAGCGCTGACCTGCGTGGACGTTCTTTCAATGGCCATGGCCATTTCCTGGTCGCGATTCGCTTCCCGAGTGATCACGGACGCCCTTAACGTCATCGGCGTCCGGAATTCCGGATGGGGATTTTCCGAAACACTCTCACATTAATTGCGGAAAGGGAATCCATGCGTCCGTATGTCAAGGTCGCCGCGTTGGCCGGGACAGCGCTCACCGTCGCGCTCCTGCCGGTGACCGCCGCGCAGGCGGCGCCGTCGTCCGCCTCGGGCAGTGATCCGATCATTACCTGTGAATCCGGCTATCACGGCTGGATGCGCCGGGCCGGGAAGGACGCGATCTGCCTGAAGCCGGGCACGCGTACCTGGGACGTCAAGGTCTTCGAATGCGCCGGGGATCTGACCGTCCACTTCAAGAACGGCCAGAAGGCCTACTGCGGCGGGAACATGAAGATCGGCCTCGACCTCGCCGTCCAGTCCAATGTCGTCAAGACCGTTGTGGGGAACCGATGAAGAAGAAGCTGTTCGCCGTCGTCCCGGTCGCCCTGGCCGGCACCCTGCTGATGGCACCGTCCGCTTCGGCGGCGTCGAAGGTCTGTGAGGGCGGGCCGCTGATGGGCGCGTCGACCAAGGTCGTCGAGGTGAGCGCGGGGCAGAGCATCGACATCACCGTGCACAACCACGACTACCGGGGAATGCTCGTCCAGATCATCGACGACGTCTTCGACAAGGGCATCTGGAGCGGGGCCATCGCGCCCGGCAAGGAGCGCACGGTGAAGCACGGCGTGCTCGGGGAGCCGCCGGTCTATCACAAGATCCGGTTCGAGGTGACCTCCAACCTCTCGAACAACTACACGTACCGGATCTCCTCGGACCGCTGCTACTGATGCGTTTCGTCCTCTGATCGCGGTACTTGCACGCGCAAGGAACGCGATCAGAGGACGAAACGCGGGTTCTAAGGCTTGAGGAGGCCCCGGACGGTGTCGATCGTGTCGGCGTCGCCGGCCTCCTTGTCGGGCCGGTACCGCACGACGCGCGCGAACCGCAGCGCCAGCCCGCCCGGATACCGCGTGCTCACCTGGGCCCCGTCGAGTTCGATCTCGACGACGATCTCCGGCCGGACGTGCACCGTCCAATCCGTGCGGTGTGTCTCGATCTCCTGGAACGTCTTCGTCTGCCAGGCCAGCAGCTCGTCGGTCATCCCCTTGAACGTCTTGCCGACCATGATCGGCGGCCCGCCGTCGGGGTCACGCGCGCCGAGATGCAGATTCGACAGCGTGCCGGTGCGCCTGCCGTGTCCCCATTCCGCGGCGAGTACGACCAGGTCGATCGTGTGCACCGGCTTCACCTTGAGCCACGCCCGCCCACGACGGCCCGCCGCGTACGGCGACGCGAGGTCCTTGACCATCACGCCCTCGTGCCCGGCGGCCATCGCCGCTTCCAGCACCCCTTCGGCCGAGGCGGGCGCGATCTCGCCGGGGATGACGTGCTCCCCGGCGACCTTGCGCAGAGCCTCGTTCCGTTCGGACAGTGGCGCGTCCAGCAGGTCGACGCCGTCGAGATGCAGGCAGTCGAAGAAGTACGGCCGCAGCAGCAACGCCTTGACCTGCTCCTCGCGCGTGCTGCCGAACCGGCTCATCGTCTCCTGGAACGGCCTCGGCCTGCCGTCGTCGGTCAGTGCCAGCGTCTCGCCGTCGAGCACCACCGACGTGCAGGGCAGGGAGCGCACGAGTTCCACCAGTTCGGCGACGCTGCCGGTGATCTCCCGCAGTGTCCTGGTGTAGACGTGCACCTCGTCGCCGTCGCGGTGGACCTGGATCCGCGCGCCGTCCATCTTGTACTCGACCAGCGCTTCGGCATGTTCGGTGATCGCCTCGTCCAGCGACTCCGCCGGCGACGCCAGCATCGGCCGGATGGGCCTGCCCAAGGCCAGCTTGAACTCCGCCAACCGCTCCTTGCCGCCTGTCATCGCCGCCAGGCCTGTCACCGGGAGCTGCCCGGACAGCATGAACGCCCGCCGGACGTCTTCGGCCGGGATCTCCGACGCCGCCGCGATGGCGTCGACCATGATCCCTTCGAGCGCGCCCTGCCGCAGCTCGCCGGTGAGCAGCCGGAACAGGAACTCCTGCTCGGCCTTGGTCAGCTTGGTGAACAGCGCCCGCAACGTCTCCGCGCGCAGCTTCACCGAGCCCGAACCGGACGCCGCCCCCACCGTGCCGAGTGCCGTGTCGACCTCCGCCACGGTCAACGACGGCTCGGCGGCCGGAGCCGCGTTCAGCTCGGCCAGCGTCCGCCACCCGGTGCCGATCCGGCCCTGCGTCGGCTGCCCGGTGAGGAACGCGACCACGGCGGGAAGCTCCAGCTCGTCGGCGGCGCGCAGCAGCGCGGCCAGGGTGGCGATCTTCGCCTTCCTGGACCTCGTGGCGGCCAGTTCGGCCGAAGCGGTCACCACCGCGGTGAGCAACATGGGTCCATCATGACCCGGGGCACCGACAGTTTCGCGGTGAAGCGCGTGCCGGGCGGTCAGGCGTGCGCGGGTGGTGACCGGGTCGCTGGCTTTGAGCCGCCGGCTTCAAGGACTTCGGGAAGGTGTGGAGGTCGAGTTTCCTCAGCTGAGCCGCGTGAAGGGGGCTTCATGCGCCGCTGTTGCGCCCGGTGGTGCTGAGTTTCTCAAAGCCAGCGCGGAGACGAAACAGGGCGCGGTTGATGAAGGATTTGGGACGTTCGACGTCCCAGCTCCTTCATCAACGAGGTGAGAAATGGAGGAGCCGAGAGGTTCACCGTCCCGAACCCCACTCCCGGCCACACCAGTAGGTCAGCAAATACAAGTCCCTCAAGGAGCCCTCCCGGCCTCCCGCTGAGAAAGGGCGATCAGGCGTGCGCGGGATCGGCGACCCAGCTCGCGAGCAGGCCGAGCGCCCGTTCGCTGTCGGAGCCGGGCTCGGCGGTGTAGATCACCAGGGCCTGGTCCGGATCGTCCGGCAGCCGCAGCGTCTCGTAGCGCAGCCGGAGTTCACCCACGATCGGATTGATCATCACCTTCCACGCGTGCGCCTTCTCGCGCACGGTGTGCTTCGCCCACAGTTTCCGGAACTCCTCGCTGCCCAGGGAGAGTTCGCCGACGAGCTGCGCGAGGTACGGGTCGTCCGGGTACTTCCCGCTCTCGGATCGCAGGTTCGCCACGACCTCCTTCGCCACGGTCTCCCACTCCGGATGCATTTCCCGCGCGTTCTCGTCGAGGAAGAACATCTTCGGGATGTTGCGCTCGCCGGGGCCGCAGGCGGCGAAGTCGAACGACAGCGCCCCGCCGAGCGAATTCCAGGCCAGCACGTCCAGATAGCGGCCGAAGACGAACGCGGGTGAGTGGAGGGCGTTCAGCATCGTCTGCAGTTCCGGCCGGACGCGCTGTGCCCGCGGCCGCGCGAGGCGTTTGCGTTTCGGCGCGGCGAGATTGCGGAGGTAGGTCTCCTCGTCGCGGTGCAGCCGAAGCGCCCGGCTCAGCGATTCGAGGACCGAATCGGAGACGTTGCGCGCCCGGCCCTGTTCGAGCCGCGTGTAGTAGTCGACGCTGATCCCGGCCAGCTGCGCCAGCTCCTCGCGCCGCAGCCCGGCGACCCGCCGCTGGTTGAACCCCGTCGGCAGGCCGAGGTCGGCCGGGTCCAGCGCGGCCCTGCGTGCCTTGAGGAATTCGCCCAGTTCGGCCGTGTCGCTCATGCCGTCGAGTATCCCGGACCCCGCCGGGTGCGTGCCTGGTCCTGACAGACCCAGGCTGTGCCTAGCCCTGCGGTGGGACGACCAGATCCGCGCAGGACTTCTCGTCGGGCAGGAGGGGGCGGAAGACGACGAGCCAGGTCGTTTCCGCGGTCCGCCATCGCGTCCCGGCGGTGGCGGACCGCGCCAGCTTCTCGGCCTCGCGCACGGCTTCTCCTTCGACGACGACGCAGAGACCGCCGTCGACGTGTCGAGTACCGGTGAAGGGCGCGAAGGGCCACGGCCGCACATCGGAAGTCTCGGGATGCTGAGAGGACGCCCAGGCGATAGCGGCCAGCCGGGTCGGCCGGTAGGTGCCGGCGGCCTCAGTGGCGCCCTTCGCGACCTCGGCCAGGTCTTCCCGGAAATCGGCGAGTTCCTCAAGCCTGCCACCGGATTCGCGCTCCGGGGTGGAGGCGCGGACCTGATGTCCGCCGTACAGCGTGAAGACGAGCAGATAGCCATCGATCACGTCGTTGGGCACGTATTCGTCGCGGTCGAGGTCGGCGTCGTAAGCCGCGTCGTAGACGCTTCTCGCCGCCTCGTCGTCCAGGTGTTTCTCGCGGACGACCTGCAAGGCCCCCTCGGATTCACCGGGAACGAGCAGCCTCCCGCCGCCGTAGAGACTGAATTCGGGCAGCAGCGCGGGTTTCGGGCTCGGCATGCCGACGTGGGTCTTGGCACGCAAGAGCAGCGTGCCCGGATCCGACGGTGGCGGCGGCCCACCACCGCAGGCGGCCACCAGCACGAACAACGGCATGAAAACGATCCCCAGGCGCATACCCCGGAGACGGAAACCGCGCCGGTTCCGGTTGCGCCGATTTATGGTCCTGTCACTCCGCCGCGATCTGGCCCTGTGCTTCGGACCAAAACGCCGACATCGTGAAGGCATGGACAGCGAACGAAGAAGTGTGACGGTCGGCGTACTGGGGGTGCTGATCGTCGGCGCGTCCGTGCCGGTGACGGGAATGCTCGACGGTTACCCGGTGATCACCGGACAGGCGCTGCGCTACGCGCTGGCGGGGGTGCTCCTGCTGGGGTGGGCGCGGCTGCTCGGACGTCCGATGCCGCTGCCCGCGCTGCGCGACGTGCCGTCGCTGATCGCCGTCGCGGCGACCGGGATGATCGGTTTCCAGGCGTGCCTGCTGTTCGCGCAGCGCTACGCCGAACCCGGCCTGGTCGCCGCGTTCCTCGGTGGCACGCCGCTCGTGCTCGCGATCGCCGCCCCGCTGGCGGCGGGGCGGCGGCCGTCGCTCGACACGGTGACCGGCGCGATCCTCGCGGGACTCGGGATCGCGGTGCTCTCCGGTGGCGGCGCGGCACGGTGGCAGGGACTGGTGCTGGCGGCGTTGGCGATGGTGTGCGAGGCGCTGTTCACGCTGCTGGCCGTCGGCCTGCTTGACCGGCTCGGGCCGATGGCGACCGCGACCTGGAGCTGCTGCGTCGCGGGCGTCGGCGGCGCCGTGGCGGGCACGATCGCCGATCCGTCCGGCGCGTGGGCGTTGCCGGACGGGCGGGAACTGATCGCGCTGGGCTACCTGACGATCGTCGTCACGACGCTGGCGTTCGTGCTCTGGTACTCGGCGGTTTCGGTGCTGGGCGCCGACCGGGCGGGGGTCTTGGTCGGGCTGATGCCGGTCGCGGGGCTCACCGTCTCCTTGGCGCTGGGAATGCAGGATTTCCGTTTCTCCCAGCTGATCGGGGTCGCGCTGGTGTCTTCAGGCGTCGTGATCGGCCTGCGCCGCCGCGAGGTCGGTGAGCCGGGCGCACTTGACGTCGAAGTGATTGACGACGTCACCGCCGATGATCCCGACCATGACCGCGCGCAGCGGCCCGGCGAACGTGACCTCCTGGACGAATTCCGTCCCGCCGCCGACCGCGGTGAGCCTCAGCGTGAGATCCATGGCGCCGAAGGGGATCGGCTGGCGGAAGGCGATCTCGCGGTGCTGGGCCAGCGACGTGATGGTGAACGGCTCGGCGACCCGTGAGTGCAACCGGCCGCGGAATCCGGTCGGTACGAGGAAACCGGTCGATCCCACCTCGGCGGGACCGTGCAGTTCGACGCTGACGAGGTCGGGGTCCCACTCGGGCCACCGGGTGAAATCGGCCAGCGGCGCCCAGAGCGCGGACGGCGGGCAGGGAAGGATTTCGCGGGAGGTTCTGGTCCAGGTCATACCCGGACGATATACGGAACTGTCAGTCTCGTAAACTGGCTCCATGGTGCGAGGCAGGCCGAGGGAAGAAGGAATCGACGACGCGGTCCGCGAGGCCGTGCGGGCGCTGCTGACCGAAACCGGTTACCAGCGCTGCACGATCGACGCCGTCGCGGCGCGGGCGGGGGTCGGCAAGGCCGCGGTCTACCGGCGGTGGCGGTCCAAGGCGGAACTCGTGTTCACCGCGGTGATCCATCCGGAAGACCTCGAACCACCGGAGGACACCGGTTCGCTGCGGGGCGACGTGGCGGCGGTGCTCGCCGTGATCCAGTCCTCTTTGGACGGTGTGGAACTGCGGAAGGCGTTGCCCTCACTGCTCGCCGACGTCAGGGCGGATCCGGTGCTGGAAGAACGGTTCGCGGAGGTCTTCCTCGGTCGTGAACGTGGTTTTTTGGTCCAAATGCTGGATCGGGCCGTCGCGAGAGGGGAACTCTCGCGACGGCCCGATCCAGCGCTCGTGCACGCCCTGCTGCTCGGTCCGGTGCTGACCTGGCTGCACCTGTTCACCGAGTCGCCGCCGTCGGAGGGGCTGGCGGCTTCGCTCGCCTCACCGCTCCACGCGGCCGTGGTCGCTCTCGGTGCTTAACGGCCTCCGCGCGCCATCCGAAGCACGTCGAGCGCTTCGTCCAGCTGGGCCTCGGTGAGCTTGCCGTTCGCGACGTGACCGCGTTCGAGCACGACCTCGCGGATCGTCTTCAGCTCCTTGAGCGCCTGCTTCGCGATGGCGGCGGCCTCTTCGTAGCCGATGTACTTATTGAGCGGCGTCACGATCGACGGCGAACCCTCGGCGTACTCGCGCGCGCGGTCGGCGTTCACCGTCACGCCCGCGAACACCTTGTCCGCCAGCAGCCGCGAAACCGCCGCGAGCAACCGCGCCGATTCGAGCACGTTGCGCGCGATCACCGGCAGGTTCACGTTGAGCTGGAAGTTGCCCGCCGCGCCGGCGAAGGCGACCGCGGCGTCGTTCCCGATCACCTGGGCGACCACCTGCAGCGTCGCCTCCGGGATCACCGGGTTCACCTTGCCCGGCATGATCGAGGAGCCCGGCTGCAGATCCGGCAGCGCGAGTTCGGCGAGCCCGGTGCGCGGGCCGGAACCCAGCCAGCGCAGGTCGTTCGCGATCTTGTTCAGGGACACGGCGACGGTGCGCAGATGCCCGGACGTCTCGACGACGCTGTCCTGCGTCGCCTGCGCCTCGAAGTGGTCGCGCGCCTCGGTCAGCGGAAGGCCGGTCACCGAAGCCAGCTCCTGCGAGACAGCGGCGCCGAACCCCTCCGGCGCGTTCAGCCCGGAACCGACCGCGGTGCCGCCGATCGGCAGTTCACCGAGCCGTGGCAGGCCCGAACGCAGCCGCTCGACACCGAACCGGACCTGTGACGCCCACGCGCCCGCCTCCTGGCCGAAGGTGATCGGGACGGCGTCCATCAGGTGCGTACGGCCGGATTTCACGATGTCCGCCCACTCGGCCGCTCGCGTCTCGATCGCGGCGGCCAGGTACTCCAGCGCCGGGATGACGTCGGACAGCACGGCTTCCGTCGCGGCGACGTGGATCGTCGTCGGGAAGGTGTCGTTCGAGGACTGCGAGGCGTTGACGTGGTCGTTCGGATGCACGTCGCGGCCCAGCGCCCTCGACGCGAGTGTCGCGATGACCTCGTTGGCGTTCATGTTCGACGAGGTCCCGGAACCGGTCTGGAACACGTCGATCGGGAAATGCGCGTCGTGCTTGCCCTCGGCGACCTCGTCGGCGGCCTTCGCGATGGCCTCGGCGACGTCGGTGTCCAGCACACCGAGCTTCGCGTTGACCCGCGCGGCGGCCGCCTTGAGCAGGCCGAGCGCGCGGATCTGGGCGCGCTCCAGGCCCCGGCCGGAGATCGGGAAGTTCTCGACGGCGCGCTGCGTCTGCGCGCGGTAGAGGGCGTCGACGGGGACGCGCACCTCGCCCATGGTGTCGTGTTCGATCCGGAATTCCTGTTCAGCCATGTCTCAAGTTTCGCGCAGGGACACCAGGCGCGCTCCGTGTCTTTCGGCACGCGAGGGCTAGGATCGATTGTGTTCTCGATCACGCCGCCCACCACCGGCCGGGAGAGTGCCGAATGAGCGAGTCCGCTGGGGAAACGTCGTACGACCTCGTCATCATCGGGGCAGGTCCGACTGGTCTGTTCGCCGCCTATTACGCGGGATTCCGCGGTCTTTCGATGGCCGTCGTGGATTCATTGCCGGAGGCGGGCGGGCAGGTCACCGCGATGTACCCCGAAAAGATGATCTACGACGTCGGCGGATTCGCGGAGGTCCGTGGCCGGGATCTGGTGCAGGGCCTGCTCGATCAGGCGGCGCCGTGGAAACCCGCGTATCTGCTCGGGCGCAAGGCCGAAAAACTCGAAAGCGTCGAAGACGGCGTCACCATCACGCTCGACGGCGGACAGGTCCTGCGCGCGGGCGCGGTGCTGATCACCGCCGGGATCGGCGAGTTCACTCCGCGTCCGCTGCCCGCCGGGGACGGCTGGCTCGGCCGCGGCATGGTCCATTTCGTGCCGTCGCTGCAGGCGCACGCCGGTCAGCACGTGGTCGTCGTCGGCGGCGGGGACTCGGCTTTCGACTGGGTGCTCGCCCTGCACCCGGTCGCCGCGAGCGTCACCCTCGTGCACCGGCGCGCGAAGTTCCGCGCCGCCGAATCGATCGTGCGGCAGGTGCGGGAACTCGGCGTGCGGATCATCACCGACGCCGAGGTCACCCGGTTCCTCGACCGCGACGGCACCCTGGCGGAGGTGGAGGTCCAGGTCAAAGACGCCGAACCCGAGGTGCTGCCCGCAGATTCGGTGGTCGCCGCGCTCGGCTTCACCGCGGATCTGGGGCCGATCGAAAGCTGGGGGCTGCGGATCGACCACCGCGCGATCGCGGTCGACTCGACCATGGCGACAGCGAGGGAACGCGTCTACGCGGCGGGTGACGTCGCGGCGTATCCGGGGAAGGTGAAGCTGATCGCGACCGGGTTCGGCGAGGCGGCGACGGCGGTCAACAACATCGCGGTGCTGCTGGACCCGGACGCGCACCTGTTCCCCGGGCACTCGAGCAACGCGGAGTAGCGCGCGGGCCAGGCTGGTCGTGAGTGGTAAGTGTCGTTCTAACGGCACTTACCACTCACGACCACCTGGACCCACTGCCCATCGCGCGCCTTTCCTGGACGCTTCTCCGGTCCCCCTATTCGTCCGTGAGCTGCGGAGTTCGGCCGAGATTCCGTGGCGGGGCTGAAGGGCGCTTTCCCCGCATGCGACGCGGGGAAAGCGCCCTTCGCCGCGTGAGATGAGGGCAAGGGCCCCTTCACCGCATCTAGTGAGTGTTATGAACGGAACTTTAATTGCAAAATTTGCAATGAAAGTCCCGTTCATAACATCTCTCAAGCAGGCGGAGTGGGCGGAGCGGGCACCGGAGGCGCGGTCTTCTCCGCGATCCACTGCGCGTAAGCCACCACCGAAGTAGCGATCGAAGGCGAAGTGGCGCAGACCGGGTCAGCGTTGCCCGGACGGCTGATCGTCCCCAGCAGGACCCACTTCTCGTCGACCTTCGCGATCTCCGGCCCACCGGAATCGCCGTAGCACGAACCCGACTTCCCGCCCGGATTGTCGGTGCACAACTCGACGGCGCCGTCGAATTTCGCGGTACAGCGCACGCCTTCGACGATCTTCGTGTCCAGTTGCTGCAGTTTCGCCGTGCCCTTGCCACAGCCCGAGGTCGGGCAGGTCTGGCCCCAGCCGAGCAGCCGCGTCGGCGTCCCCGGCGCGACGATGGTCCCGATCGGGATCGGGGCGGTCTTCACCGGAGCGGCCAGCCGCACCAGCGCGAGATCGCCGCCCGCGTGTTCGGGCGCCGGGTTGTAGGCCGGGTTCACCACGATCTCGGCGAGTTTCGCGATTTCGCCGCCGGTGGTGTTGTCGTTGCTGCCGATCCGCGCGCTCAGATTCGCCGCGTTCTTGCCCTCGACACAGTGCCCGGCCGTCACCAGCCACTCCGCCGTGATCAGCGCCCCGGCGCAGAAAGCCTTACCGGAGGCCGAATGCAGCGAAACGACGAACGGATACGGCTCGTCGGCCTCTCTGCCGCCGACGAGGTCGCCCGCGCCCGTGGCCTGCCCGACCGGCGTCAAGACCATCGCCGCCAGCAGGACCACGAGCACGCGCTTCAGCACGGATTCTCCTTAGGGGAGCGGGGGAACGACGTCGTCTTCCAGTGAATCGTCGAGGTGGCCGTCGAAGTTGACGGACGAGTACGAGCGGAGCTTGGTCAGCCGGTGGTAGCCGTCGATCATCCGGACCGTGCCGGACTTCGACCGCATCACGATCGACTGGGTCGTCGCGCCGCCCGCGCGGTAGTGCACGCCGCGCAGCAGGTCGCCGTCGGTGACGCCGGTGGCGCAGAAGAAGACGTTGTCGCCGCGGACGAGATCGTCGTTCCCGAGGACGCGATCGAGGTCGTGGCCCGCGGCCAGCGCCTTCTCGCGCTCGGCGTCGTCCTTCGGCCACAGGCGGCCCTGCAGTTCGCCGCCGAGGCACTTCATCGCGCAGGCCGCGATGATGCCTTCCGGGGTACCGCCGATACCGAGCAGCATGTCGACGCCGGTGGTCGGCCGGGCCGCGGCGATCGCGCCGGCGACATCGCCGTCGGAGATGAAGCGGATCCGGGCGCCCGCGTCGCGGACCTCCTTGATCAGCCGCTCGTGGCGCGGCCGGTCGAGGATGCACACGGTGACGTCGGAAACGCTGGAGTTCTTGGCCTTCGCGACCCGGCGGATGTTCTCCGCGACCGGGGCGGCCAGGTCGACCTTGCCGGCGGCGTCCGGGCCGACGGCGAGCTTCTCCATGTAGAACACCGCGGACGGGTCGAACATCGCGCCGCGTTCGGCGACGGCGAGCACGGCCAGCGCGTTCGGCATGCCCTTCGCCATCAGGGTCGTGCCGTCGACCGGGTCGACCGCGACGTCGCAGTCCGGTCCGTCGCCGTTGCCGACCTCTTCCCCGTTGAACAGCATCGGGGCTTCGTCCTTCTCGCCCTCGCCGATGACGACCACGCCGCGCATCGACACGGTCGAGACCAGCTGGCGCATCGCGTCCACGGCGGCGCCGTCCCCGCCGATCTTGTCCCCGCGCCCCACCCAGCGGCCCGCGGCCATCGCGGCGGCTTCGGTCACGCGGACCAATTCCATCGCGAGGTTGCGATCGGGCGCTTCAGGGCGTCGAGAAGAGCCGGCGGACGAGGTGGGGGTGGGCATGAGGCCTCCCGGGTCAGGGAACTCGGCGGGGTCCCAGTCTCTCAGATACCCACGGTCCGGCGGCGACCTGAGAGCATGGTGAACGTCACTGACCGTCGCCGGTCTCTTCCTCCACCGACGACAGGGCGGCCTCGATCCGCTCGCGCGCGCCTTCGAGATGGTGCTCACAGACCTTCGCCAGCTGCTCGCCCTTCTCCCACAGGGCGAGCGACTGCTCCAGGGACAGCCCGCCCGCCTCCAGCTCGCGGACGACCTCGACCAGCCTGTCGCGGGCCTGCTCGTAGCCGAGTTCGGCGGTCTCGCCACCGGGTTTGCTCACGCTGTGCTTCCTTCTACCGGACGTCGGTGCTTGCCGATACCCGCGCACACTACCGCGCCGGCCATGGCGTTGTCGTAACCCACGAAGGCGAGAGCGAACTCCTGACCGTCACCCTCCGCGATCGCCGTGACGAGGTTCTCCTGGGCCCGCGCCACCCGTTTGCGGTGCCCGGCCCCGTCCGCGAACCACCAACGGGTGCCGACGTGCTCGGCCGTGGCCTCCGACAGTTTGCGCAACCGGGCGTCGAGATCCCGTTTGGTCGAGAACTCACAGCCCGCCAGCAAGACCGTCCAGCATTCGGCGGCCGCCCGGTCGGTCAGGAGTGCGTGGCGCAGCACCTCGGGGGCGTCCGCGCGCTTCGCGGCATCGACGGTCAAAGGCAGGAAACTCGCCGTCAACGATCCTCCTCCGGTCCGTCCGAGACGACGGCGCCGATCGCGCCGTCGACCACCCGGACGCGCAGTTTCGCGCCGCCCGCGATTTCGGAGACGGACCGGAGTACCTGGAGGTTGCCTTCGGCGTCGGTGTACTGCACCACCGCGTAACCACGTTCGAGGGTCGCCGCCGGGCCGAGCGCGGTCAGCCGCGCGCGGGCGCTGGCGATCTCCGCCTGGTCCTTGGCGAGCAGGGTGAGCATCGCGCGGCGCCCGCGTTCGCGGTGGATCTCGACGTCGTCGGAACGCCGCTGGACCGGGCCGAGCGGGTCGGCGAGCACGGGACGGCTGCGCATCTGGTTCAGCAGCCTGACCTGCGTGTCCACCCAGCCGTGCAGGGCGCGGCGCCCGCGGTCGCGCATCTGGCGGACCCGCTGGGTCTCCTCGCGGACGTCGGGCACGATCCGCTTGCTGGCGTCGGTCGGCGTCGAGCAGCGGAGGTCGGCGACGTGGTCGAGCAGCGGGGTGTCCGGCTCGTGCCCGATGGCGCTGACCACCGGGGTCCCCGCCGCCGACACCGCGCGGCACAACGCCTCGTCGGAGAACGGCAGGAGGTCTTCCACGCTGCCGCCGCCCCGCGCGATCACGATGACGTCGACGTCGGGGTCACGGTCCAGTTTGGACAGTGCCTGCAGGATCTGCGGTACCGCGAGCGAACCCTGCACGGCGGTGTTGATCACCTTGAACGCGACATGCGGCCAGCGTGCCTGCGCGTTCACCAGCACGTCGCGCTCGGCGGCGGACGCGCGGCCGGTGATCAGGCCGATCCCCTTGGGCAGGAACGGGAGTTTGCGCTTGCGCTCCGGCGCGAACAGGCCCTCGGCGGCAAGCAGCCGTCGCAGCCGCTCGATCCGCGCGAGCAGTTCGCCGATGCCGACCGCGCGGATCTCGTTGGCGCGCAGGCTCAGCGAACCGCGGTTCATGAAGAACGTCGGTTTCGCGTGCACCACGACGCTCGCGCCCTCGCGCAGCGGCGGTTCGATCGTGCGCAGCAGGCCCATCGGGCAGGTCACCGACATCGAGACGTCCGCCGACGGATCGCGCAGCGTCAGGAAGGCGGTGTTGGTGCCCGGCCGGGCCGAGATCTGCGTGACCTGGCCTTCCACCCAGACGGCGCCGAGCCGGTTGATCCATTCGCCGACCTTGCGGGCGACCGTGCGGACCGGCCACGGGTTCTCGGCGGTGGTGGACGGACCCGCCGCGACGGAGGTGGGTTCGGCGCTCACTGGCCTTCCGCGCCGTCGCCGTCGGCCTTCTTCACGTTCCCGATCCGGCGCGCGAGCATGCCGACGAACGACGCCCTGTCCGCGTTCGCGCGTTCGTAGGCCAGCAGTTCCTCCAGCTGTGCCAGGTCGAACCGGCGCAGGCGGGCCCTCAGCTGCGGCAGGGTGAGCGTGTCGTAGTCGCTCAGCCCGGCGGGGCCGGAGGTTACGGGGGCACCCACGCTGTCGAACTCGCCGTCGGCGTGGTCCTCGGCGAGCGCGCGCTCCTCCTCGGCCCAGGGGTCTTCGGTGAGCGCTTCGAGGTCGTGGAGGCGGCCATTGGTCTCGGCGCGCGGCTCGGGGACCTCGGCGTCCTCGTGCAGCGGGATCACGCACGAGTCGCGTTCATAGCGGCGTTCGCCGAGGTCGGGCGGCAGGTCCTCGTCGAAGGTGGCCCAGCTGGGCGTGTCCTCGACCGGACGGAGGCCCGACAGCGCGTCGTCGCCCTTGATCGCGAGCTCGGTGACGTGCTGCTGCACACGCATGGAGAACTGGAGCACCTGGCTGACCACCGTGACGGGGAGCCCGGTGAGCTGCTTGGGAAGTTCGCGAACCCGCTCGGCGGTGGTGACGGCGAGGCCCGCGGCGACCCGGAGGGGGAGCGGGAGAGGCTTCATACGTCTAGCCTGCCGTATCTGGTCCATCCTGCCCAACCGAACGGGTGGGTCGGCTCACAGGACGTGACTCCACGCACATACTTTAGAGGGGATCGCAGGTCACCTGAACGTGAGTGCGAGGTGCCCCCGGGGCAGCCCGTACCCTGGGGGTCATGAGTTCTGCGAGTCCCGGAATCACGCCAGCCGGCAGTCCGACGATCACCGAGTCCGGTGTGCCGGCAGGTGGCAAACGTGTCCTGCTCGCGAAGCCTCGCGGCTACTGCGCCGGTGTCGACCGCGCGGTCATCGCCGTCGAAAAGGCACTCGAGCTCTACGGCGCTCCGGTGTACGTGCGCAAGGAGATCGTGCACAACCGGCATGTCGTGGAGACCCTGCGCGAACGCGGGGTGATCTTCGTCGACGAGACCTCCGAGGTGCCGGAAGGCGCGCTGGTGGTGTTCTCCGCGCACGGCGTCTCGCCCGCGGTGCACGCCGAGGCGGCCGAGCGCAACCTGCGGACCATCGACGCGACCTGCCCTCTCGTGACGAAGGTGCACAAGGAGGTCAACCGGTTCGCGAAGGACGACTACGACATCCTGCTGATCGGTCACGAAGGCCACGAAGAGGTCGAAGGCACCGCCGGCGAGGCTCCTGACAAGGTGCAGCTCGTCGACACCGCCGAGGACGTCGACAAGGTCGAGGTCCGCGACCCCTCGAAGGTCATCTGGCTTTCACAGACCACCCTTTCGGTTGACGAGACCATGGAGCGCGTCGACCAGCTGCGGGACAGGTTCCCCGGTTTGGCCGACCCGCCCAGCGACGACATCTGCTACGCCACCACGAACCGCCAGGTCGCGGTCAAGGCCATGGCCGCCGAATGCGACCTGGTGCTGGTGGTCGGCTCGACGAACTCGTCCAACTCGAAGCGTCTGGTCGAGGTCGCGCTGAAGGCTGGGGCGCGCGCGTCGCACCTGGTCGACTTCGCGCACGAAGTCGACGAAGCGTGGCTCGAAGGCGTCGAGACTGTCGGTGTCACGAGTGGTGCTTCGGTGCCTGAGGTGCTGGTCATGGACCTGCTGGCGTGGCTGGCCGAGCGGGGCTGGGACAACGTCGACGAGGTCACCACGGCGAACGAGAAGATCGCGTTCGCGCTGCCGCACGAGCTGCGGAAGGCCGCCAAGGCCTGAGCCCCCCGAGACGAAAAGGGCCGTTCGAGGAACTCCTCGAACGGCCCTTTCTTCGGCTTAAGCGCTGGTCAGAGGCTTAGGCGAGAGCAAAGGTCCCTTGCTCACCGCTCGTCGTCCCAGGGGCGGGAGCGGCGGGGCGGCTGGCCACCGCGGCGCGGATCGTCCGCCCGCGGCGGGCGGCGGCGCGGGGCACCGGGAGCGCTTTCGCCACGGGGGTCGCGCCGGCGGGGTTCGCCGTCTTCGGGTGGCCGCGGCCGCCGGGGCTGACGTCCCGGGGGCGGCGGTTTGCGGGCGCCGGGTTCGGCGTCGCGGCGAGGACGGCGTTCGTCGTCGACGGGACGGCGGCGCGGCGGCGCGTCATCCCGGGGCGCACCCCGGCGCGAGGGCGGGGGCGGGGTCTGGCCGCTCCGGGCGGGCGGACGGCCCCTGCCCGCAGCGGGCTTGACGGGGGGCTTGCCCTCGTCGCGGCGTTCCGGCTTCGCACCGGACTTCAGCTTCACCGGGGCGTCGGGATCGCGTTCGCGGTAGATCCGGAAGATGCCGATCGCCAGGGTGACGCCGGTGGTGATGGCCATCGTCGGGAAGCCGTTGATCAGCGGCTGGCCGACGTCGAAGGCTCTCGAAAGCAGGTCCGTGCCCTTGCTGCCGTCCGAGGTCAGGAGGATGACCCCCGGGACGGTCACGGCGAGGACCAGGGGCGGCTGCACCATCGGGCCGAACAGCCCGCGGCGCTGCACGGCCACCACGGCGGCCACCGCGCCGAGCGCGTAGCACGCCTTGAACAGCAGGCCCAGGTCCTTCTGCATCATCATGTCGACGAAGGCGCCAAGGATGGCGAGCCCGAAGCCCACCAGGACGGCCGCCCACCAGGGCAGCCCACGCCTGGCGCCGACGAGGGGACGCTCGTCCCAGGCAACGGGAACGTCGTCGGCATCAGGATCGCTCTGGCGATCGCGAATCGCGGTCACAGGCCCCACCGTATATCCAAGCTGCGGACATACCGCCAACAGGCGGTATGTCTATCGCCTGGTAGTGGTCATTCCGGACCACCCGGACGGACTGCCCGGGCTCTTCCTGGAGGGAGTACGAGCGGGGCCGCGACAAGGTTGTCAGGTGAGCCGAAACGGAGCCTCCGGTTCCGTAACCGCAGGTGGTGAGGGCTCTGCCTGGGTCGCCTCGTGAGTGGTAATGACGGTTCTAACCGTCATTACCACTCACGAGACGGGGAGGCGCGATGCCGGTGTCTTGGGTCCGCGGCAAAGTGTGAAGGCCGAGTTTCCTCGGCTGAGCCGAGGGAAGGGGTCCTTCACGCGCAGCTGTTGTGACTGCTGGTGCTTGTGGGCCGTCTGTGGCGGTCATCGAGTCCGTGAAGGCCCCCTTGAGGGACCCAGCGTCCCTCAAGGAGGCCTTCACGGACCACGCTTGGGGTCAGCTGCACAGGGGAGATCTAAGGCACAGGTTGGTGCTGACCGTCATCACCACTCACGAGGCGGGGAGTTCGTCCGCCTTCCTGATCAGTGGCACCGGCGCCGGACTGCCCGCCGCGTCCGTCAGCGGGGAGACCGTGCTCCGGAAACTCTCGAGTGCCTCCAGTTCGCGTCGTCGTGCCGAGATGAAGCGCTGCAGGTGGGTGCTCGACAGGTTCAGCGCGTCGACCGCGTTGCCCGCGGCCCGGTGCGCGGCCGCGGCACCCGCCCGGACCTGCTCGACGTCCTCGACCAGTGCCCGCTCGGTCGCCGCGAACAGCGCGGCGGAAGCCAGCACGGCGAAACCGGTCGGCCCGCAGAGGAAGACCCGCCGGTCCAGCATCCAGCGCAGCAGCTCCGGATCGGTGTCCAGCGCGGCCACCACGGCGGCGTCGGACGGGACGAACATGATCGTCCCGTAGATCGCGTCGGCCCAGCGCTGGTAGCCCTTGCCCGCCAGTTCGGCCGCTCGCGACCGCAGTTGCCGGACGTGGACGCGCAGCGCGTCGAGCCGCTCTTCCGGGTCGTTGGTCTCGACCGCTTCGGCCCAGCAGGCCATGCTCGCCTTGGCGTCGACCGGCACCGTCCGCCCGCCGCCGACCCGCAGCACCATGTCCGGTTTCGCCGCGCCGCCGCCTGCCAGGTCCGTTTGCAGGGTGAAGTGCAGCTCCTCGCGGAGCCCGAGCGCGCGGGCGGTCTCCAGGAGCACCTGTTCGCCCAGTTCACCGCGGCCGCTGATCGAGGCGAACGCCACTTCGTACCGGCGCAGCGCGAGCTGCTGCTGATCCAGCTTCGACCGTTCGGCGGCGACCAGTTTCGCCGCCGCGTCCGCCCGCCGCATGCCGTCGTTGTACAGCCGCCACAGCAGCGCGACGGCCACGAGCAGCAGCAACGCGAGCACGACGGCCGCGGTGGTGATCACCGTCGCCACCGGTACCTCCCCTTCGGATCCGAGTCGGGGGACATCATGGCGGAACCCACCGACAAAAACGGAGCGGCGCGGTCGCGCTCCGTATCTGACCTGCGCCGTCCCCGGCGTGTCGGAAACCTCGGCCGCACCAAGGGCGCGCCTCCGCTCTCCGGCCGGTGCGCGGCCCTACCTTGGGCTGCGTGAAGCTCCTGCACACGTCCGACTGGCATATCGGCCGCACCTTCCACGGCGCCGATCTGCTCGCCGAGCAAGAAGCCGTGCTCGGTCACCTCGCCGATCTCGTGGTCGCCGAGTCGGTCGACGTCGTGCTCGTGTCCGGGGACATCTACGACCGCGCGGTGCCCTCGGCGGAGGCGGTCCGCGTGGCCACCACCGCGCTGGGCAGGCTCCGTCAGGCCGGGGCCCAGCTGGTGATGACGCCGGGCAACCACGACTCCGCGCCGCGGCTGGGCGCCTTCGCCGAATTCGCCGCGGCGGGCGGACTGCACCTGCGCGCCACGATCGACGGCTTGGCCGAACCGGTGCTCCTGCCCGACGGACACGGCGAAGTCGCGCTCTACGGCATCCCGTACCTCGAACCGGAGCCCGCGCGCCACGCCCTCGGAGTGCCCGAGGCCCGCGGCCACACCGGCGTCCTCACCGAGGCGATGCGGCGGATCCGGGCGGATCTCGCGACGCGGCCTTCCGGGACCCGGTCCGTGGTGCTCGCGCACGCCTTCGTCACCGGTGGCGAGCCGACCGAATCCGAGCGGACCATCGCGGTCGGCGGTGTCGAGCAGGTGCCGGGTTCGGTGTTCGACGGCGTCGACTACGTCGCGCTCGGCCACCTCCATGGCCCGCAGACCCTCGCCGAGCACCTGCGCTATTCGGGCAGCCCGCTGGCGTACTCGTTTTCCGAGACACGCCAACGGAAATCGGTGTGGCTCGTCGACCTCGACGCCGAAGGCCTCGCCGAGGTCCGGCGCCATGAACTGCCGGTTCCCCGGCAGCTCGCGACGCTCCGCGGCGAACTGGCGGATCTGCTGGCCGACCCCGAACACGACGGTCTCACCGAACATTTCCTCTCCTTCACCATCACCGACCGGGTCCGCCCGATCGACGCCATGCGCAAACTGCGGGAGCGGTTCCCCCACGCCGTCCACCTGGACTGGCAGCCGGAAGGCGGGCACGACGGCGCGGCGCTGAAGTACGCCGACGCCGTCCGCGGGCGATCCGACGTCGAGATCACCCGTAGCTTCCTCGAAGACTGCCGTGGTTCGGCGCCGTCGGAGAGCGAGGAACGCCTGGTGCTGGCCGCTCTCGGCGCGGCGGGCAGGGAGCGCGAAGTATGAGGCTGCACCGGCTGGAGGTCGCCGCTTTCGGCCCGTACGCGGGCCGCGAGGTGGTGGACTTCGACGCGCTCGGCGCCGACGGGCTGTTCCTGCTGCACGGCGACACCGGCGCGGGGAAGACGACGCTGCTCGACGCCATCGCGTTCGCGTTGTTCGGCACGGTCCCCGGCGCTCGCGGTGAGGTCAAGCGGCTGCGCTGCGATCTCGCCGAGCCCGACCAGGTCACCGAGGTCGTCCTCGAACTGACCGTGCAGGGCCAGCGGATGCGGATCGCGCGCAACCCCGAATACCAGCGGCCCAAGCGCCGCGGCGAGGGAATGACCGTTCAGCAGGCGAAGGCGGTGCTGAACTGGGTCGGGACGGTGCCCGCCGGGCATGTCGCCGAGGGCATCACCCGGATCGACGACGTCGCGCGCACGGTCGAGCGGCTCATCGGGATGACGCACGAGCAGTTCTTCCAGGTGGTGCTGCTCCCGCAGGGCGAATTCGCGCGGTTCCTGCGTGCGAGCACGGCCGAGCGGGAGGAACTGCTGGAGCGGCTGTTCGGCACCGAGCGCTTCGCGTGCGTCGAAGACTGGTTCGCGAACCTGCGCGCCGAACGCGGCCGTGAGCTGCAGGCGCGGCAGCAGTCGTTGCGGGAGTGGGTCGCGCGGTTCGCGCAGGTCGCCCAGCAGGAAGCGCCCGAAGAGGGGCAGGCCGAGTGGGTCGAAGAGGTCCTCGCCGAATCGGCTGAGCGCGTCGCCGTGGCGCGGGAACGGGAGAGCAAGGCGAGGACGGCGGCGAAGACCGCCGAGGCGATCTGGCAGGAGAACCGGACCACCGCCGAGCGCATCCGCCGGGTGCGGACCGCGTACACCCGTCTTTCGGCCATCGCCGAGCAGGCCGAGCAGCGCGCGGAGTGGGCAGAGGAGGTCGAGGCGGCCCACCGTGCGGCGGGCGTGGTCGCGGAGGCCGATCTCCTCGAACGCAGGCTGGCTCAGCTCGCGGAGGCCGAAGCCACCGAAGCCCTCCGGGCCCGTGAGGTGCCCGACGCCGCGGACGGTTCCGCCGCCGAGCTCCGCGCTCGCGCCGGCGGGGTGCGGGAGGAGGCCGGGGCACTCGCCGGACTCGTGGCGGAAAGTGAGCAGCAGCAACGGGATCTGGTTCGCCGAGAGCAGCTGAACGCGGCCGTGGAGAAGGCGAAGAAGCAGGCGGAGGAGTTCGCCGCCGAACTCGATTCCGCCCCGGAAAAGGTCGCGGCCTTGCGCGCCGAGGTGACCGCCGCCGCCGAAGCCGAAGCGAAACTCGACGGTGCCCGCGTCCGCGTCGACGAGCTGACCACCCTGCTCCGCGACGCCGACGAGCTGCCCAAGGCCCGGCAGGTCGTCGAGCGGGCGCGTGCGACGGTCAGCGAGGCCGTGGACCTCCACCAGCAGGCCCGTCAGCACCGCCTGGACCTGCGCGAGCGCCGCCTCGACGGGATGGCCGCCGAACTCGCCGCCGGGCTGCACGCGGGCGAGGACTGCCCGGTCTGCGGCGCGACCGAGCATCCGGCGCCCGCGAAGCACACCGGCGGGCTGGTCGATCCTGAAGACGAACGTCGCGCCGAACTCGTGGAACAACAGGCCGACGGGCGGCGCGAGAAGGCGAAAGCCACGTTGCTGGAAGCCGAAAACCGGCTGACGGCCCTGGTCGAACGGCTCGGTGAGCACACTGCGGAAACACTGCGGACCGGTCTCGGCGAGGCGCGCGAGCTGGTCGCGTCGCTGTCCGAGAAGGCCGGTCGCAAGCCCGCGCTCGAAACCCGGCTCGTCACGCTGGAACGGAACATCGAGCAGCTGACCGAACGCCGCCGCACCGCCGAGCGGAGCGCGGTCGAGGTCGAGACCGAGGTCAGGGGCCTCACGGAACGGCTGGCCGAACGGGAACGACGGCTGGACAGCGCCCGCGGCGAGTTCTCCGACGTCGCCGCTCGTCGTCGGCACCTGCTGGGCTTCGCGGCCCGCCTCGACGCGCTCGCCGAAGCACGGCTCGCCGTCGCAGGTGCCAGGGAGCGCCGCGACGAGCAGGCGAAACTGGTCGAGGAAGCATTGCGGGCCAAGGGTTTCGCGGATCTCGACCAGATGCGTGCCGCGGCTCGGCCGGACGAGCAGATCACGAAACTGGAAAACAGCCTCGCCGACGCGAAGGTGATGGAGGAGACCGAGCGGCGCGCGCTGGCCGAACCGGAACTCTTCGGCATCTCGCCGGAGGACGAGATCGACGTCGCCGCCTCCGAAGAAGCCGCGCGGGAAACCCGGGGCGAGGCCGAGCAGGCCCTCGTGGCGCTGAGGACGGCCACGACCCGGCACACGGACTTGACCGGGCTGGCGGCGCGGATGACGTCGATGATGGCTGACCTGGCGCCGGTCGAGGAGCGGTACCTCGAACTGAAGGCGCTGGCTGAAGTCGTCAACGGACGCGGGCAGAACGCGCGAAAGATGTCTCTGCGCTCGTACGTCCTGGCGGCCCGGCTGGAGGAGGTCGCGGTCGCGGCGACCGCCCGCCTGCGGACGATGAGCCAGGGCCGCTACTCCTTCGTGCACTCGGACGCGGCCGGTGCCCGCGGTACTCGCGGCGGGCTCGGACTCGACGTGCTCGACGATTACTCAGGCACCGTCCGGCCCGCGAAGACCCTGTCCGGCGGCGAGTCCTTCCTCGCGTCGCTCTCGCTGGCGCTGGGCCTCGCCGACGTCGTCGCCGCCGAAACCGGCGGAGCGCTACTGGACACCCTGTTCATCGACGAGGGCTTCGGCACCCTGGACGCCGAAACGCTCGACATCGTCATGAGCATCCTCGACGAGCTTCGCGCCGGTGGGCGCGTGGTCGGGCTGGTCTCGCATGTCGAGGAGTTGCGGCAGCGGATCCCGACCCGCCTGCGGGTCCGGAAGGCGCGCACCGGGTCGACCGTGGAGATCCACGCCGCCTGACCCGGGTCGCCGGTGTTATGAACGGGACTTTCATTGCAAAATTTGCAATGAAAGTCCCGTTCATAACACGCGCGCGGGCAGAAATCAGGCGGCTTCGTGGGTCAGCAGCCACTGCTTCGCGGGCACACCCCATCGGAAGTTCCCCACCGCGCCGCCGGTCCGCACCACCCGGTGGCAGGGCACGAACAGCGCCGCCGCGTTTTTCGCGCACGCCGAAGCGGCCGCCCGCACGGCTGACGGATTCCCCGCCAGCGCCGCGTATTCCGCGTAGCTCACCGGCTCACCGGCGGGCACCTTCCGCAGGATTTCCCAAGCGTGCTCCCGGAAAGCGCCGGACCGCTGCCGCACCTCGACATCGGCGACCGCGTCCAGGTCACCGTCGTGGTACCGGCGGATCGCGGTGCTCACCGGCCCGAGGTCTCGCCGCTGCTTGACCTCGCCGGGAGCCAGTGACGGCGAGATCAACGGCGTCAGTTCGCCGACGTCGCCCGTCCAGCCCGAGGCGAGTACGGCTCCGTCACCCGCCACCACGGCGGTGAACGGGCCGATCTTCGTGTCCATTGTGGACCAATACGCGATGCTCATCATCTTCCCTTTCAAGCGCGCCACAGGTACATGCCGGCGTACGAGGACCAGGGCTGCCAAGCCCGCCCGCGTTCGGCCAGCGTCTTTTCGTCGTCGGCGATTCCCAGCGCGGCCGCCCCTCGGCGCAGCGCCGGATCGCCGGTCAGCAGGACGTCCGGCGCGCCGAGGACGCGCATCAGGACGTAGTCCGCGGTCCGGGGCCCGATCCCGGGAAGTTCGAGCAGCTCCGCCCGTAATTCCACCGGGTCACGGCCGACGTGGACCGCGACGCCGTCCGCCAGCGCCGCGGCCACCGCGGCGATCCGGTCCGGACCGTGTTCGGCGACCTGGGCCGCCGTCGGGAACACCGTGGTCAGTCCTTCCAGTGACTCGTCGCAGCTCGGCACGCGCTCGCCGAGGGCTTCGGCGAGCGAGGCCGTCTCGGCCGGGGACAGCATCGCGCGAAGCACGAGTTCGTCCCCGTCGACCGCGCCCGGCACCCGGATCCCCGGGATCGCCTCGACCAGCGGCGCGAGCGCCGGGTCGGCCCCGAGGACCCGGGTGACCGCTTCGGGGTCGGCGTCGAGGTCGAGCAGCCGCCGCATCCTGGCCACCGCGCTACTGAGATCCCGCAGATCGGTGAGCCGCAGGTCGCAGAGGACGTGATCGTCCTTCGTCGTCAGCCGCGCCGCGCCGGTGCCGTGGGCGAGCCGCAGCGTGCGGGCATAGCCGGTCACCCCGGACTCGTCGCGCGTCACGTGCTCGACGCCGGGGACGGCCCGGTCGGCCAGGAAGTTCAGCACGCCGTCCGCGTCGAACGGCTTACGGAACGGCAACCGCAGGCTGAGCCGGGTCCCGGTCGGCGTTTCCTCGGTCTTACGGCGTCCGCGACGCAGGCTCGCGGCCCGAAGCTGCGAAGGCGTCGTCGCGAAGACCTCACGGATCGTCTCGTTGAACTGGCGGACGCTGGAGAAGCCCGCCGCGAACGCGACGTCGGTCAGCGGAAGCCCGGACATCTCGATCAGCAGCCGCGCGGAGTGCGCCCGGTGTGCCCTGGCCAGCGCGAGCGGTCCGGCGCCGAGTTCCGCGGTGAGGACGCGCCCCAGCTGACGTTCGGAATAACCCAGCCGTCGTGCGAGCCCCGGGACACCGTCGCGCTCGACGGTCCCGTCGGTGATGAGCCGCATCGCCCGCGCGGCGAGGTCGGCCCGGATGTCCCAGTCGGGCGAGCCGGGAACGGCGTCGGGGAGGCAGCGGCGGCAGGCGCGGAAGCCGTTGGCCTGTGCCGCGGCGGACGTCGGGTAGAAGCGGACGTTCTGCTGCTTCGGCGTCGACGCGGGGCAGGACGGGCGGCAGTAGATCCCGGTGGTGCGGACGGCCATGATGAACTGTCCGTCGAACCGGGGATCACGGGCGGCGACGGCGCGGTAACACCGTTCGGTGTCGCGCCATACGGCCCGTTCGGCCAGGGTCTGCTCGGTCATGTCTTCGATCGTGCCACCAGGTCGAGGGCTCGGCTGGCGGAAATCCGACACCGCGATCAAGCCCTCGGCGCCCGCCGCCGGACGCGGGAGCGGGTGGCACGTAGACTTCTGGCCCGTGAGTCTCACCCTCGGTATCGTCGGCCTGCCCAACGTCGGCAAGTCCACCCTGTTCAACGCGCTGACCCGCAACGACGTGCTCGCGGCGAACTACCCGTTCGCGACGATCGAGCCCAACGTCGGCGTCGTCCCGCTCCCGGATCCGCGGCTGGACGAGCTCGCCAAGGTCTTCGGCTCCGAGCGCACCGTGCCCGCTGTCGTGTCCTTTGTGGACATCGCGGGCATCGTGAAGGGCGCGTCCGAGGGTGCGGGGCTCGGCAACAAGTTCCTCGCGAACATCCGCGAGGCCAACGCGATCTGCCAGGTCGTCCGCGTCTTCGACGATCCGGACGTGATCCACGTCGACGACCGGGTCGATCCGGCGAGCGACATCGAGACGATCAACACCGAGCTGATCCTCGCCGACCTGCAGACGCTCGACAAGGCACTGCACCGGCTCGAGAAGGAGGCGCGGACCAAGAAGGAAGCCAAGCCCGCCCTCGACAACGCGGTCAAGGCCAAGGAGATCCTCGACGCGGGCCGGACCCTGTTCCAGGCCAGGAACGAGGTCGACTTCGAGGCGCTGCGCGAGCTCAGCCTGCTCACCACGAAGCCGTTCCTCTACGTCTTCAACGCCGACGAGGGCATCCTCACCGACGAGTCCCGTCGCGAAGAGCTGGCCAAGATGGTCGCCCCCGCGGACGCGGTCTTCCTCGACGCCAAGGTCGAAGCCGAGCTGCTGGAGCTGGACGACGAGGAGTCCGTGCGCGAGCTGCTGGAGTCCGTCGGCCAGCACGAGCCGGGCCTCTACTCGCTCGCGCGGGCCGGCTTCCACACCCTCGGCCTGCAGACCTACCTGACCGCCGGTCCCAAGGAGTCCCGCGCCTGGACGATCCCGCAGGGCGCGACCGCCCCGCAGGCCGCCGGCGTCATCCACACCGACTTCGAGCGCGGCTTCATCAAGGCGGAGGTCGTCTCGTACGCCGATCTGATCGAGCACGGCTCCATGGCCGCCGCCCGGTCCGCGGGCAAGGTGCGCATGGAGGGCAAGGACTACATCATGTCGGACGGCGACGTGGTGGAGTTCCGCTTCAACGTCTAGTACTGCGATACCGGACCCAGCGCTAGAGAACGGCCCGCAGGAACGCCACGAAGCCGGCGATCCCGAAGAGCGCCAACCCGCCAGTCCAGATCCGGTATGACCGGATCTGGATCACCCGGCGACGGCTCCGGCCTGCGTTCCGTGCCCTGACTTCGCCCGTCGCGAAGATCTCCTGCCAGCCATGCTCCTGTTCGATGCGGTGCAGCAGCAGCGAGTCGGTTACCTCGTTCTGTCGCTGGCGGAGCAGCAACTGGATCGACATCGCCGACACAGCCACGGAGAGCAGACCGGCTACAGCGGCCGCGAAGGATGTCGACTGCGATCCGTAGGCGAGCGACAAGAGAAAGGACTGCGCCGTCAGGGACAGAGCCGGTACCTGCCACATCAGCGTGTCGAAGGCCTGACGCCGCGTGGCGAGGATCTGGTACTGGGTGATGGTCGTCGGTGAGGCTGCGGGCGGCGGGTCCTGTCTGTCGGGCGAAGGCGTCACCGAATCAGAATGACAGCTCAGGTGAATCTCGTGAGTGGTAATGACGGTTCTAACCGTCATTACCACTCACGAGCCCGCGCTACTTCCGCAGCAGGTTGTACGCCGCCGACCCGATCAGCTCCAGCGAAACCTGAAGCCGCTCAAGCGAAACGTTGTCCTTGATGGTGTCTTCCGGCGTGTGATAGGTCGGCTCCAACAGCGCCGGGCCTGTCTCACCGCGCCAGCTGAAGTTGCCTGACGCGATCCCGCGTTCGAAGAACGGCACGTGGTCGCTCGAACCGCGCGCGACCGGGCCCTTGACCCGCGGGTCGTAGCCGAGCCGTTTGGCGGCGGCGTTGACGGCCGCGGTCGTGGCGTTGTCGGCACCGTCGACCGAAAGCAGCCAGTAGGTGATCGCCGGGTCCCAGCTGGTGGCGACCATGTCGTTCTGGAAGCAGCCCGCGATCCGCTTCGCCTCCGGGTCGGACAGCTGCGAGACGTAGTGCCGCGAACCGATCAGCCCGTACTCCTCCGAGCCCCACAGCGCGAACCGCAGCGTCTTGTTCGTCGGCAGGTACCGCAGCACGCGCGCGAGTTCCAGGCACAGCACGGTGCCGCTGCCGTCGTCGTTCGCTCCCGGGGAGCCGGGGACGCTGTCGTAGTGCGCGGTCACCATGACCACGCCGTCGTCCTTGCCGGGGAAGGTGGCGGGCCGCTCGGCGATGATGTTGTGCGACGTCAGGTTCTTGTGGTGGACGGCCGACGCCTTGACCGTCACCGGGCCCTTGGCGAGCCGCTCCCGCAAGCGTTCCACCTGGACCTGGGCCAGGCCCAGCACCGGGATGGTCACCGGGGTGGCCAGCGTGGGGGAGAACGCGGACAGCTTCCGCGCCGGGTCGGCGCCGATCCGGCCGAGCAGGACGGCGACCGCACCGCGCTGCGCGGCCGTCAGGTAGGCGTCCGCCTTGTTCGCCACCGCCGCGATCAGCACGATCTTGCCGGTCAGATCGTCGGGCAGGGTGGTTCCGTCACCGGCGTCGACGACGACCGCCTCGCGCGTGACGTCCTGCGCGCCCTGCGGCGACGAACCGGTCTGCCAGCTGTCGCTCCCGACCGACAGGCCGCCCAGGAACTTGTCGGCGATCGGGAACGGCTGCACGGTGACCTGATAGCGCAGGTCACGCAGGACCTTCACGATGTAGTCCTTGGCGCGCAGTTCGCCCTCGGTGCCGGCGATCCGGGGGCCGATCCTGTCGCTGAGCACCCGCAGATGCTCCAGCGCCCGCCGCGACCGGACCCGCGCGACCACGGGATAGTCGCCGAAGTCCAGCGACGGCGGGAACTGCGCGCCCGGACGCTGCTGCGTCGCCGCGGCGGCGGTGCCGGGGTTCAGCCCGATCGTCGCCGCGCCCGCCAATGCCACCGCGCCCGCGAGCACCTCACGCCTGCGCAGACCTGCCATGGAACACCCCTCACTTCTCGAAGAACCTTCGTTCGAGTAGCTAAGAGACGCGGGGCCCGGAGAGCAACCTCCGATCGTCCCCTTTTTCCGGTTCAGCGCACGGCCACCCGGCGGTAGGCATGGGAGACGGCGGCGACGCCGCAGGCCGCGGCCGCGATCACCCCGCCGATCAGCAGCGCGGTCCCGGCGAACGGGCCGAAGTCGCCCACGTCGGCGAGCCGTCCCCAGAACGAGCCTTCGAGCAGGGCGCCGACCAGGATGAACACCGGTGCGGCGACGCCGAGGAAGAGGATCCAGCGGAACCGGGCGGACAACGTCAGGACGAGGATCCCGGTCACGCCGAGGATGAACGGGCCGGGCGGGACGTCGGGAAATCCGGGGACGCCGGAGACGATCTGGACAATCAGGCCGGCGACGCCGAGGAAAAGGAAGAAGGCGTTGGCGACGGCCGCGGTGGAACGGTTCATGGTGGATCTCCTCACTGGTTCGGATGCCACTGAAGAGTCCCGTCCGCCGGCCGTGCGGCGCGTCGGCCCGGAAGCGGCAATCCGGTCTACGCGGACCTGCGTAGGGGCTCGCCGAGGACTTCGGTGAGCTCCGCCGAAATCGCCGTCACCAGCGCTTCTCCGAACACGCAGAGCGTGTACTCCCACGGATGCCCGAACGTGCCGAGCCGGAAGTCCGGCGTGAGGTAGATGTAGTAGTCGCCGTCCGGGAACGGGCTGAGCGGCCAGTCCTTCGCGGCGGTCGGGAACCGGTACGCGTCGTGGTGCCAATCGAGCGCGTACAGCTCGTCGGCGCAGGCGGTCAGGCCCCGTCGGACCACGGAAACCAGCCGGTCCAGCCGGTACTCCGGGTCGTCGTCGAGGGCGGTCAGGCTCCAGGTCACCGAACCCGACGGCTCGCTGATCCCTGGCCACTGGAACCGGTCCGTGCTGGGCCGGAAGGCGAAGTCCGCGTAGAAGCGGTGCCACACCTGGCGGTGTTCGGAGTATCCGAGGGTCTCGACGCTCACCCAGGCAAAATACGCGTCGAGCGTGCTACCAGAGTGGTATCATCGACGGTATGGCCATGACCCTGAGGTTGAACGACGAGCAGGAGCGCGCTCTCGCCTTGCTGGCCGAGGCCGACGGCGTGAGCAAGCACGAAGCCACGGTCCGTGCCATCACCGAGGCCGCCGGGCGCCGCGTTCGCGACGATCGTGTCCGGGCGCTGTCGAAGGACGGCCGAGAGCGCTATGCCGCTCTGCTCGACCGTCTCGCCCAGTGATCGAGTATCTCACCGTCGAAGACCTCCTGACGCTCGCGGAAGATCTCCGCGTGCCCAAGGTTCGTGACCTAGGGCTGCTCGACTCCGCCGCGCACCGGCCGCAGGCTTCGGTGATGGGCCGGGACGCGTATCCGACGCTGCACGAGAAAGCCGCGGTCCTGCTGGAGTCGGTCGTACGCAACCATCCGCTCATCGACGGCAACAAGCGCCTGGCCTGGATGTCGACGTTCGTCTTCTACGGGCTCAACGGGCACGACCTCGACGCACCGGAAGACGACGCGTACGACTTGGTGATCGCGATGTCCGTCGGCTCGCGCGGCTACCGGGAAGCCGCGCCCGAACTGGCGGCGTGGACGAGGGTAACTTCGGACGGGTGAAGCCTTTGAGCCCCGACATGTTCGCGCCCGGCTGCCCGTCGAATCTGTCGCCGTTCCGGATCGGCGACAAGTGGGCGGGCCTGGTCGTGCTGTGCCTGGAAGAGGGGCCGCGCCGGTTCTCCGAACTACGGGTGCCCTTGAAGGGAGTCACGTCGAAGGTCCTCACGGAGACCCTCAGGGCCCTGGAGCGCGACGGCATGATCACGCGGACGGCGTACGACGAGACGCCGCCGCGGGTGGAATACGAACTCACCGCACTCGGCCGGACGCTGTTCCCGGCGATGGAGGCATGCCGCGAGTGGGCGGCTAAGCACCTTCCGGAGCTTGTCGCCGCCCGTGAGGCGTATTCGGGATGAAAAGCTAGCCGAGGAGGCCCAGTACGACGATCGCCAGCAGCGTGATGGCGGTGGCGAAGACGGTCACCCAAGCACGCTGCGCGGCGGTGATGGAGGCGTTGTTCACGGCGGTTCCCCGGGGGAGAGAAGCGACAGGTCCGCCGGGAACAGCGCGTTGATCAGCCTCCGCGTTACTTTCGCGGGGTCGGTGTGATCAAGATCACTGATCGTGCTGGTGATGCCGCTCGCGCGCCGTGTACCAGAGCACCCCGGCCGCAGCGGCCACCATCGCGCCGAATGCCGAGAACCCCACCACGATCGCCTGCGTCATCACTCGTCCTTTCTCGTTGTTCCTTACTGGAAGGACGTCCGAGAAGCGGCGACGTGGCGCGATCGTCGCGGACGTCACATGCCGTCGAGTACCCCGTCGATCTGCGAGGCAAGCGCGAAGTCCTTCTCCGTCAGCCCTCCGGCGGAGTGGGTGCTGAGCCGGAACGTCACCGTCCGCCAGCGGATGTCGATGTCGGGATGGTGGTCGGCCGCCTCCGCCAGTTCGGCCACCTTGTCCACCGCTTCGATGGCCTTCGGGAAGCTCGGCAGCTTCGCCGTCCGCTCGATCGTGACGCCGTCGCGCGTCCAGCCGGAGAGCTTCGTCACGGCTTCGTCGGCCTGTGTGTCGTTCAAGATTTCCGCCATGACTCCATGGTGGTACGCCGTCGGCTACGCTGCACGTTTGCCACGGGTCCCCCCTTGAAAACGTAGGAGGCTAGATGAAACGCGCCCTCCGCACGCTCGTTGCGGCTGGCACGGTGGCCGCCCTCGTCGCGGGCTGCTCGCTCTCCGGGAACTCGGGAGAGGGCCCGCAGGGGCCGACGACCGTCACCCTGGTGACGCACGATTCGTGGCTCGCCCCGCAGGACGTCCTCGACGCGTTCGAGCGGCAGTCCGGGATCAAGATCGCCGTGCTCAAGCAGGGTGACGCGGGCGCGCTGACCAACAAATTGGTGCTGACCAAGGCGAATCCGATCGGTGATGTCGCCTACGGCATCGACTCGACGTTCGCCTCCCGCGCGCTCACCGAGGGTGTGTTCGAGCAGTACACCAGCCCGGAGGCCGATCGCGGCCCCCAGCGCTACTCGATCGACCCCGAGCACCGGCTCTCCGCCGTCGACCTCGGCGACGTCTGCGTGAACATCGACACCCGGTACTTCGCGGACAAGGGGATCCCGGAGCCGAAGTCGTTCGCGGACCTGGCCGACGCCAAGTACAAGGACCTGATGGTCGCCGAGAGCCCCGCGACCTCGTCGCCGGGACTGGCGTTCCTGCTCGGCACCATCGCGCAGTTCGGCGAGCAGGGCTGGCAGGGCTACTGGTCGCAGCTGAAGGCCAACGGCCTCAAGACGGTCAGCGGCTGGGAAGAGGCCTACACCAAGGAATTCTCCGGTTCCTCCGGTAAGGGCCCGCGGCCGATCGCCGTCTCCTACGCGTCGTCGCCCGCCGCCGAGATCGGCGAAGACGGCAAGCCGCGCACGAAGGCGCTGCTGGACACCTGTTACCGCCAGGTCGAGTACGCGGGCGTGCTGGCGGGCGGCAAGCAGGTCGAGAAGGCCCGCAAGGTGGTGGACTTCCTGCTGTCCCAGCAGTTCCAGGTGACCGTGGCGAGCAACATGTACGTCTACCCGGCCCGCCAGGGTGTCGAACTCCCGCAGGGCTGGGCGCAGGCCGCGCCGTTGCCGCAACAGCCGAAGACGCTCGAACCGGCCAAGATCCAGGCCGGGCGCGAGCAGTGGATCGCCCAGTGGCGCACGCTGTTCGAAGGCTGAACACCGCCAGGCTGACTTCCCGTGGCGCCGGGCTGGCCGCACTCGCCGTGCTGCCGCTCGGTTTCCTCGTGGTGTTCTTCGCCTGGCCGGTCGCGGCGATCATCGGCCGGGGTTTCGGCTCCGGCGGGGTCGCCGCGGCCATCGGTGAACCGCTGACCTGGAAGCTCGCCGGGTTCACCCTCGCCAGTGCCGGGGCTTCGACGGTCGTCGCGGTGCTCGCCGGCCTGCCGGTGGCGTTCCTTCTCGCACGGGTGCGGCTGCCGGGGGTGGCGCTGGTCCGGACGCTCGTGCTGGTGCCGTTCGTGCTGCCGACCGTCGTGGTCGGCCTCGCCTTCCGCGCGCTCTGGCCCGACGGCGGGCTGCTGCCCTTGGTGCTGGCCAACGCTTTCTTCAACGTCGCCGTCGTCGCGCGCACGGTTTCCGGGTTGTGGAGCCATCTCGACCCGCGCACCGTGGACGCTGCACGGGCGCTCGGCGCGTCGCCGTGGCGTGCCTTCCGCACGGTGACGCTGCCCGCGCTCGCGCCCGCCATCGCGTCGGCCGCGGCTGTTGTGTTCCTGTTCTGCGCCACCAGCTTCGGGGTCGTGCTCATCCTCGGCGGGGCGAAGTACCGGACGCTGGAGACGGAGATCTACCTGCGCACGGTCGAACTGCTCGACCTCTCCGGCGCGGCCGCGCTGTCGCTCGTGCAGTTCGCGGCCGTGGTCGCCGCGCTCGTCGTGGGCGCGCTCGCCAGGCGCCGCCGCGAGAACGCGGTGCGGCTGCGGGCGCGGAGTGAGACAGCCCGCCGTCCTCGCGGGGGCGAGTGGTGGGCCGCCGGAGCGGGGCTGGCGGTGATCGCGCTGCTGATGACGCCGATCGTGACACTGCTCGTCGAGTCCGTGTCCACTTCGGACGGTTGGAGCCTGGCGGGGTACGAAGCCCTCGGCAGCCGGGGAACCCGTGGTGCGCTCCAGGTTTCCGGCTGGGACGCGGCTTCGATGTCGCTGCGGACGGCGTTCGACGCCACGCTGCTCGCGATGATCGTCGGGGTGCTGGCCTCGGTGGTGCTGGTGGCGTTGCGGCGCACCCCGGGCAGGCTGGCGCGGGGGATGGGCGAGACGATGGACGCCGCCCTGATGCTGCCGCTGGGCGTGTCCGCGGTGACTGTGGGGTTCGGCTATCTCATCACGCTCGACGCGCTTCCCGGTGACCTGCGGACGTCGCCGCTGCTGGTCCCGCTCGCCCAGGCGCTGGTGATCATCCCGCTGATCGTGCGGATGGTGCTGCCGGTGCTGCGTTCGGTCGACGTCCGGCTGCGGCAGGCCGCCTCGACGCTCGGTGCGAGCCCCGCACGGGTGTGGCGGGAGATCGACCTCCCGCTGACGGCGCGATCGCTGGTCGCGGCGGCCGGTTTCGGTTATGTGGTCGCGCTCGGCGAGTTCGGCGCGACGAGTTTCCTGGCCAGGCCGGACGCGCCGACGTTGCCGGTCGCCGTCGCGACGCTGATCTCGCGGCCGGGCGAGCTGAACAACCAGATGGCCTACGCGGCCTGCGCGCTGCTCATGATCGTGACCGTGGCGGCGGTGGTGCTGATCGACCGGTTCGGCGCGGTCCGCGGGCAGAATTCGGTAGGGGAGTTCTAGTGTCGCTGTCGGTACGGGATCTGACTGTCCACTATGGATCTTTCGCCGCGGTGAAGGACGCCCGGCTGGACATCGCCGACGGCGAGGTGCTGGCCCTGCTCGGTCCGTCCGGTTCGGGGAAGTCGACGCTGCTGCGGGCCATCACCGGGCTGGAGCCGCTGACCTCGGGCACGGTACGCTGGGACGGCGATGACCTTTCCGGCGTGCCGGTGCACCGGCGGGGGTTCGGGCTGGTGTTCCAGGACGGGCAGCTGTTCCCGCACAAGGACGTCGCCTCGAACATCGCGTTCGGTCTGCGGATGCACGACGTCCCGCGCGCCGAGCACACCGGGCGGGTCCGCGCGCTGCTGGACCTGGTCGGGCTGAGCGGTTACGAGCGGCGGCGGGTGACCGAGCTTTCCGGCGGGCAGGCGCAGCGAGTGGCGCTGGCCCGCGCGCTGGCGCCGGAACCGCGGTTGCTGCTGCTGGACGAGCCACTGTCCGGTTTGGACGCCGGACTGCGGGAACAGCTGGCGATCGACCTCGCGGCGTTGTTGCGGCGCAGCAAGATCACCGCGCTGCTGGTCACGCACGATCAGGAAGAGGCGTTCACGCTGGCCGACCGGGTCGCCGTCCTCGACGACGGTGAGATCCGCCAGGAGGGCGCGGTGCGCCGCGTCTGGCGGCAGCCGGTGGACGAGGGAGTGGCGCGGTTCCTCGGCGTGACGACCTTCGTCGACGGCGAGGCGTCCGGCGGCACGGTGCGGACCGTGCTCGGCGACGTCACGCTTCCCGACGTCAAGGACGGCCCGGTCCGGCTGGGACTGCGGCCGCACGGTCTGCGGGTCGCGGAGAACGGGGTCGAGGGTGAGGTGACGGCGGTGGTGCACCGGCGGGAACACGTGCGGCTCGTCGTCGCACCCGGCGGGGATCTGTCCACTGTGGACGCCGTCGCGCCGGTGACCGCCGATCTGCGCCCCGGTGACACCGTCCGGCTCGCTCTGGACCCGGACGGCGTCGCCCACCTCCCGCGTTTCGTCCTCTGAACGCGGTAGTTGGGTACACGAACTACCGCATCCAGAGGACGAAACGCGGGAGTGGCGTCACCCGTCCCGCGTGGTGAGCCTCGCGTAGGCGATCGAGAGCCCGATGGCGATGTAGCAGGCGGCGCGCAGCGCGCCCTCGCCGAGCATCGCCGTGTCGAGGGGGTCCATCAGCACCGAGGCCGGCGCCTGCGCCCAGTTCTCGTTGAGCAGGAACGGATGCAGCCACGAAACCGCGTCCAGGAAGCCGAGGATGGTGAACACGATCGTCCCGGCCAGCACCGAGGCGACGACCAGCATCGGGTGTTCGGTGAACGCCGAGATCGCGAGCGCGACCGCGCCGACCGCCCACAGCTGCAGGATCACCCACGCGGCCACGAGCAGGATGCGGCCCAGCGCGTCCCAGACGCTCAGCGTCGAGCCGGTCAGGGTGAACATCGAATCGGTGCCGCTGATGACGAGCCCGGTGACGAAACCGGTGAAGGTCATGGCCAGTACGGCGATCGTCGAAACCGTCGCGACGCCGAACGCCTTGATCGCGAGCAGCCTGCCCCGGCCGACCGGGGCGATCAGCCAGCCCCGCAGCGTCCCGTGCGCGGCCTCGCCGGCGATCGCGTCCGCCCCGGCCATCGCCGAAGCGAGCGGAAGCAGCAGCCCCAGCGTCATGGTCAGTGCCGCCACGGGGAGGATGAACCCGTTGCTGACCGCGGAGGCGAGCAGTGCGCCGTCCCTGTCGCCGCCACCGCCGCCGCTCGTCTCCGCCGGGTCGACGAGCGTCAGCGCGACGCCGATGATCACCGGGATCAGCGCGAGCAGGCCCAGTACGGCCAGCGTGCGGGGCCGCCGGAAGATCCAGCGGAGTTCGGCGCGGTACAGCCGGAGCAGGCCGACGCTGTCCTGGCCCGTCCTCGCCGCGGGTGCCGCGGCCAGAGCGTGGGTCACGACTCCCCCTCACCGTCTACAGTGGACTCCGGCTGGGTCAGCCGGGCGAACAGGTCTTCCAGTCCGGTCCGTGCCCTGGCGGCCTCGTGCACGGCCACCCCGGCCGTGACCAGATGCCGCAGCACATCGGGAGCTTCGGTGGCGGTGAGGTCCACGCGGACGCCGTCCGGGGTGAGCCTGCTGCCGATCCTGTGCTCCCGCAACGTCTCCACCGCGAGTTCGGCGTCCGGCGTCCGCACCAGCAGTGCCGCGTTCCCCGACTCCAGCAGTTCCGCGAGCTCGCCCTGGGCGATCACGTTCCCCGACTGGAGCACCGCGACATGCGTGCAGGTCGCCTCGACCTCGGCCAGCAGATGCGACGACACCAGCACGGTGACGCCGTCGGCGTGCAGTTCACCGATGATGCGCCGGATCTCCCGTGTCCCGGCCGGGTCGAGGCCGTTGGTCGGCTCGTCGAGCACGACCATCCGCCGTGGCACGAGCAACGCGCTCGCCAGTCCCATCCGCTGCTTCATCCCCAGCGAATACCCCTTGTAGCGCCGGTTCGCGGCGCCGCTCAGGCCGACCCGCTCAAGCGCCGCGTCGACCGCTCCGGGGATCCCGGCCGAAGCCAGCCTCGGTTCGGCCGCGGCCGCGCGCAGCAGGTTCTCCCGCCCGGAAAGAAAAGGGTGGAAACCCGGTCCTTCGACCAGTGCGCCGACGTCGGGCAGTGCGTGCGCCGCCTCGTCGGGCATCCGCTTGCCGAAGAGTTCGACCTCGCCCTCGGTGGGGCGCACGAGGCCGAGCAGCATCCGGATGGTCGTCGTCTTGCCCGAACCATTGGGGCCGAGCATCCCCAGCACGGCGCCTTCGGGAACGTCGAGGTCGACGTGGTCCACGGCCACCGTGCGGCCGTAGACCTTGCGCAGGCCCCTGGTGCGGGCCGCCATGGGTACCGCCGGAGCGGACGCCTCCTGGGAGACGTCCGCCCCGGCTTCGAACGTGGTGGTCACTTCGCGGCCAATGCCTCGAAGAGGACCTGCTCCGGCACCGCGCCGACGGCGTACCGGCCGTCGTCGGTCAGCACACCGCTGCCGACCTTGGTGGTCACCAGCCAGCCGCTGCCCCATGCGCCGCTGACCGGCTTGGCGAACCGCGAAAGCAGCGCCTTCGGGTCGACCTGGCGGCCTTCCCCGTCCTTGGCGCTACCGGCCTTCGCCAGCGCGTCGGCCGGGATCTTGCCGGTGATCGCGGTGTCCCAGCCGTCGCCGACGACCTTGGCGTCGTTCTTCGCCTGCTCGGCGAGCTCACGGCTCTTCGGGTCGACCTCGGCGGTCTTCTCGGTCACCTTCGCGCCCTTCGGCGGGGTGAACTCGAAGTTCGACGCGGGCTGGTTCGCGAAGTTGATCTCGCTGAACGAGACCTCGAACGCCGGCGACGCGGTGCCGTTGGCCAGCACCGTCAGCCGCAGCGGCAGCCGCGTCTGCGAGTCGACCGCGACGCGGATTTCGCGCAGGAGCGTCCGCTCGGTCGGCTTCGGCGTCAGCACCAGCTCGTAGGCTGAGCGGTTGGCCACCGCCGACGTCCCGTCGACGGCGATCGTGCTGCTCTCGCGCACCTTGCCGAGCAGTTCGGCGGCCGCGGTGGCCGGGTCGACGGCCTGACCCTCGACGGCGTCCTTGTGCTCCTTGGCCAGTTCCGGCGGGATGGTGATCTTGGTGGCGGAGTTGTCCTTGGAGTTGTACTCCCAGACGGTCTCGCCGTTCTTGACGATGGTCTGCTGGGAGGAGCCTTCGGTCAGCGAAACCTTGCTCTTGCCCGCGCCGTCGGTCGAGACCTGCGCCGAGTCGATGCTGAGCGCCGACACACCGGGCAGCGTGCTGCCGATCTGCGGCAGGCCGAGGTCGTTGCTGACCTTGACCTTCCCGTCGAACGACGGCGGCTTGGCGTTGAGCGTGGACTGCACCAGCTCCTCGGCGCTGATCTGCGGCAAGACGGGCGCGTCACCCGCGGTGGCCGGCATCGCGACGACGGCGAGCCCACCGACACCCAGTGCCGTCCCCACCACCGCCGCGGTGAGGGCCTTCCTCTTCGGATCCATGCTGTCTCTCCCTGTTTCCCCGAACCCCAGTGTGCTCGGGTCTTGGCGACAACGCTTCCCCGGAAACGCTGAGACACCACTCAGACTCCGCCGCCCGAGCTGAGATGGCGCTGAGAGGTCGCGCGTGAGCTGGTGAAACCGTGAATGATGAGTGACGTGAAACCTCGAGTACTGGTGGTCGACGACGAGCCCGGCGTGCGCAAGGCGCTGCTGCGCGGGCTGCGCGCCGAGGACATGGACGTGGTCACGGCGGCGGACGGGCCCAGCGGGCTGCGGCTCGCGCAGACAGGGTCCTTCGACGTCGTCCTGCTCGACATCATGCTTCCTGGCCTTTCCGGCTACCGCGTGCTCGAACGGCTGCGGGCGCTCGGTGTCACCACACCGGTGCTGATGATCTCCGCGAAGGACGGCGAGGTCGACCAGGCCGACGGCCTCGACCTCGGCGCCGACGGCTATCTCGTGAAGCCGTTCTCGTTCGTCGTCCTGGTCGCGCAGGTGCGCGCGGTGCTGCGGCGGACGTCGCCGGACGCGACCCGCGGGCCACTGCGGATCGGCGCGCTCGAAGTCGACCGGAGCCTGAGGCAGGTCCGCTACGACGGCGTCGAGGTCGCGTTCAGCCCGCGCGAGTTCGCGCTGCTGGAGGTGCTGGCCGGCCGGGCGGGGACAGTCGTCACCAAAGACGAACTGCTCCGCGCGGTCTGGGGTGACGAACAGGCCGCGACCCGCAACGTCGTCGAGGTCTACGTCGGTTACGTGCGCCGCAAACTCGACGCCGTCGGCGCCGGTGCCCTGGTCCGGACCGTGCGCGGGCACGGCTACCTGGCCTCGGATCCGCAGCTCGACGAGGTCATCGCGCCGGCGGGACAGGGGTGATCGGCTCACCGTCTTGGTGGCGCCGCCGCTCGCTCCAGGTCCGGATCACCCTGCTCGCGGCGGCCGTCACGCTCGGTTTCCTGCTCGGGCTCGCGGCGGTCGCCGGCGACAACCTCCAGCCGCTGCTCATCGGCTCGGTCGACGACGAACTCGGCGCTCAGCTGGCTACCGCGACGGCCGATGTCGCCGCCGGGCGGACGCCGTCGGGATCGGCGGTCACCGTCCGCGTGCTCGACACCGGGGGCGGGCCGGTGGACGGTCTGCCGCCCGCGAACCTCGGGCCCGCCGAGATCCGCGCGCTGAAGGCGGGGGAATCGATCACGACCGGCGGTGAGCACAGCTGGCGATGGGCCGGGACCGTCGTCACCGCGCCCGATGGCCAGCAGCGGCTCGTCGTCGCGGGGGCGGGGCTTGTCGGCTTCGCGACGGCGGTGCACTCAGGCGGCTTATGGCTGTACATGGTGGCGTCCGTCGGCGCGGTGGGCGCGGGGATCGCGACGTGGCTGCTGGTGCGGTTCGCGCTACGGCCGGTGGCCAGGATGCGCGGTTCGGTGCGGGCGCTCCCGCCGGGCGCGCGGCTGCCGCTGCCGGATTCGCACGACGAACTCCGCGCGCTGGCCGAGGAGTTCAACGCGCTGCTGGCGCGGCAGGAGGAGGGCGCCGAGCGGCTGCGGCGGTTCACCGGGGACGCCGCGCACGAACTGCGTTCGCCGGTCGCGTCGATCCGCGTGCAGGCCGAGGTCGCCGTCACCAATCCCGATCCCGACCTCGCCCAGGAGACGCTGTCGGACGTCCTCGAGGAGGCGGAACGGCTTTCCGCGCTGCTCGACGGACTGCTGGCGCTGGCGAGGTCGGACGCGGGCGAGGCCCCGCCCGCGGAACCGGTCGAGCTGGTGAGCGAGGTGCGGGCGGCGGTCGCGCGGATGACCCGGGTGTCTTCGGACGCGCCGGAGGTCCGGGTGAGCGGCACCGTCGGCACCGCCTGGGCGCTGGCCACGCACGCCGAGGTCGAACTGGTGCTGAGCAACCTGTTGCGCAACGCCTGCCGCTACGCGCGCGGGCAGATCGTGGTGTCGGTGCTCGCGGCGCGCTCCACCGTGCGGGTGGTGGTCGACGACGACGGGCCGGGGATCGCGCCGGAACACCGGGAACGGGTCTTCGACCGGTTCTACCGCGTGTCCGATTCGCGGGCGCGGTCGTCCGGTGGCACCGGGCTGGGGCTGGCGATGGTCGCGGAGGCCGTCCGGCGGCGCGGTGGCCGGGTGCGCGTCGGCGAGTCACCCGATGGCGGGGCGCGCTTCCAGGTCGTCTGGCAGGCGGCGCGGCCTCAGTAGGGTGTGCCCGTGGTGATCGTGGGCGCCGCCATCGTGCGGGACGGACAGTTGCTGGCGCAGCAGCGGGCTTGGCCCGCCGACCACGCCGGGCAGTGGGAATTGCCGGGCGGACGGGTCGAGGACGGCGAAGGCGACGAGGCCGCTCTGGCGCGTGAATGCCTGGAGGAACTCGACGTCGCGGTGACGGTCGGGGGCCGGGTCGGCGACGACGTCCCGTTGCCGGGCGGGAAGGTGCTGCGGATCTACGCGGCTTCGCTGGTCTCGACGGGGGACGAGCCGCGGGCGGTGGAGCACAAGGACGTCCGGTGGGTCTCCGCGCGCGACCTCGACGACCTGGACTGGCTGCCCGCGGACCGCGTCCTCCTGCCCGCGCTGCACGCCCTGCTCGGACGTCCGTGAAGGCCTCCTTGAGGGACCCAGAGTCCCTCAAGGAGGCCTTCACGGAACTTCAGCCGGCACCGATGAGCCGCAGCGCGGACTGCAGCCGGTGCGCACCCCGTTCCGCCGCCCGGACCGCGCCCGCCTTGCGGACCCGCTCCAGCTCACCGGGGTCGGCCAGCAGTGCCAGCGCCCGTTCCCGGACCGGCCGCAGTTCCTCGATGAGGGCGTCGGCGACGGCCTCCTTCACCTGGCCATACGAGTCGAACCGGTCGGCGAGGACTTCGGGCTTCTCCTTGACGCAGGCCGCGAGGATGTCCAGCAGGTTCGCCATCCCCGGCCGCGTTTCCGGCGCGTAGGCCGGTTTCGAGCCGCCGTCGGTCTTCGCGCGTTTGACCTTCCGCCGGACCTGGTCCGGCTCGTCGAGGACGAAGATCACCCCGGCCTCTTCCTTCGTGGACTTCGACATCTTCCGCGTCGGCTCGGCGAGGTCCATGACCCGCGCGCCGGCGGGCGGCAGCACCGCCTTCGGCATGGTGAACACGTCGCCGTAGGTGGAGTTGAACCGCTTGGCCAGCGTTCTCGCCAGCTCGACGTGCTGCCGCTGGTCCTCGCCGACCGGCACCTCGTCCGCGCCCTGCAGGAGGATGTCGGCCGCCATCAGTACCGGATAGGTCAGCAGGGACAGCCGGACCCCGGCGCGGCCCTTCGACTTCTCCTTGAACTGGATCATCCTGGCGGCCTCGCCGTAGTTGCAGGTGCATTCGAGGACCCAGTTGAGCGCGCCCAGCTCGCGGGCGATGTCGGATTGCACGAACACGCGGTCCGGCTCGATCCCGGCCGCGATCAGCACGGCCAGCTGTTCGGAGGCCATCGAGCGCAGTTTGGCCGGATTGTGCGAATTCGTCATGGCGTGCAGGTCGGAGACGAAGTACAGGTCGTCCGGCCCGCCCTCGTCCGCCCAGCGGGAGATGGCCCCCAGGTGGTTCCCGACGTGGACGTGGCCGGACGGGGTGATCCCGGACAACCTGATCATCTGCCTTCTTCCTTCCGGATTCGGGCCGCCCCAGGGTCCGGGCACGAAAAAGGCCGCCCGGTGGGGCGGCCTGGTGGTGCGCTCGTCTGGTTCAGCGCAGGACTTCGGGGCCGCCGGAGGGCGGCCACCACTGGGCGTTCTGCGCGCGCATACCGGGGAGGGTACCGCAGCCTCCGCGTTCAGTCCTCTGCATGCGGTAGTTCGACGCCGAAGCACCGCATCCAGAGGACTGAACGCGACGTGGAATAAGGGGTGAGTCACTCATTCCGGGCATGTCGCGTCAACACTTCATATCAGCCGGGGCAGTACGCCCGTCACATTGCGGATCCGGGTCTACCTTCATCTCATGTATGTCGTCCTGCTGACTTACACGGCACCCATCGAAGAAATCGACTATGTGCTCCCTGATCACGCCGAGTGGCTGACCAAGCAGTACGAGCACGGGCATTTCCTCGCCTCCGGCAGACGCAACCCGCGCATCGGCGGCGTCATCATCACCAGGCCCATGGCCAGGGGAAAGCTGGACGCGATCCTCGCGACCGACCCCTTCTCGGTCAAGCACATGGCCGCCTACGAGGTGATCGAGTTCTCGCCGACCCGGACCGCGCCGGAACTGCGGGCGGTCAACGAGGCGGTGGTGCGCTGACGATCTTTCCGACGTCCTCGTCAGGCCGCTTTCGTGATCTTCGTTTTCGCCTTTTTGAGGGCGAGAACGGGGCATTTGCCGCAGCGCGATTTGGACCGGCAGCATTTCTTCTTGACCTTGCCGGACTTCATCCACTTGCGCACGAGCTTGTGCGGGTCGTCGGGTTGTTTCTTGCCCACTCGCGCTCCTCGTCGGACTCCGTCGGCGGCGCCCGCCACGCCCTCTCACGTTAGGTGAGGCTAACCGATCTTGGGGCGTGGGGGTGCTCACAGTTCGGCTACAGGTACCCTGGTGTGGTCCGCGTATGGCCAAAGTCGGCCGACGTTACTCGATCGCGTGAGTGAGCATTCGAGGCGGCGCGGGCACCACACCCGAACTTGAAACCTTTGGAGCCTTCGCGTGCCCGCAGCCAGCGCCACCGCAGTCGATGCCGGCCGCCTTTCCGGCAAGACACGGCCCGACCTGCGCAACGTCGCCATCGTCGCACACGTCGACCACGGCAAGACGACCCTCGTCGACGCCATGCTCCGGCAGTCCGGCGCCTTCGAGGAGCGCGCCGAACTCGTCGACCGCGTGATGGACTCCGGGGAGCTCGAGCGGGAAAAGGGCATCACCATTCTCGCGAAGAACACCTCCATCCACCGCGAGACCGAGAACGGCCCGGTGACCATCAACGTCATCGACACCCCCGGCCACGCCGACTTCGGCGGTGAGGTCGAACGCGGCCTCGCCATGGTCGACGGCGTCGTCCTGCTGGTGGACGCCAGCGAGGGCCCGCTTCCGCAGACGCGGTTCGTGCTGCGCAAGACCCTCGAAGCCGGTCTGCCGGTGATCCTCGTGGTCAACAAGACCGACCGCCCCGACGCCCGGATCTCCGAGGTCGTCGAGGAGACCCACGACCTGCTTCTCGACCTGGCGGGTGACATCGAGGACGCCGACCTCGACGCGATCCTCGACCTGCCGGTCGTGTTCGCCTCCGCGCGTGCCGGCAAGGCGAGCCTCGAGCAGCCCGCCGACGGCGCGGTGCCCGAGAGCGAGAACCTCGACCCGCTGTTCGAGACCTTGCTGCGCCACGTGCCGCCGCCCTTCGCGGACAAGGAAGGCCCGCTGCGCGCACTGGTCACCAACCTCGACGCGTCGAACTTCCTCGGCCGGATCGCGCTGATCCGCATCCACTCCGGCAACCTGCGCAAGGGCCAGACCGTGGCCTGGATGCGCGAGGACGGCACCATCCAGAACGTCCGGATCTCCGAACTGCTGGTCACCGAGGCGCTCACCCGCGTCCCGGCGACCGAGGCCAGCGCGGGCGAGCTGGTCGCCATCGCCGGTATCCCCGAGATCACCATCGGTGACACGCTGGCCGACGTCGAGAACCCCGAGGCGCTGCCCCGGATCGCCGTCGACGAGCCCGCGATCTCGATGACCATCGGTGTCAACACCTCGCCGCTGGCCGGCCGCAGCGGTGGCGACAAGGTCACCGCGCGACTGGTCAAGGCCCGGCTGGACCAGGAGCTGATCGGTAACGTCAGCATCAAGGTGCTGCCGACCGAGCGTCCCGACACCTGGGAGGTCCAGGGCCGTGGCGAGCTGGCGCTGGCGATCCTCGTCGAGCAGATGCGCCGTGAGGGCTTCGAGCTGACCGTCGGCAAGCCGCAGGTGGTCACCAAGATGATCGACGGCAAGCTGCACGAGCCGTTCGAGCGCCTCTCGATCGACGCCCCGGAAGAGCACCTCGGTGGCATCACGCAGCTCCTCGCCGCCCGCAAGGGCCGCATGGAGCACATGGGCGGGCACGGTTCGGGCCGCATCAAGCTCGACTACGTCCTCCCGGCGCGTGGCCTGATCGGTTTCCGCACCGACTTCCTCACCGAGACCCGCGGCACCGGCATCGCGAACCACGTGTTCGAGGGCTACTTCCCGTGGGCGGGCGAGATCCGCACCCGCCACTCCGGTTCGCTGGTCGCCGACCGCTCCGGCCCGATCACCGCCTACGCGATGATCCAGCTGGCCGACCGCGGCACCTTCTTCGTCGAGCCGGGCGCCGAGGTGTACGAGGGCATGGTCGTCGGCGAGAACCCGCGCGCCGAGGACCTCGACATCAACATCACCAAGGAGAAGAAGCTGACCAACATGCGTCAGTCCTCCGCCGACGTGATGGAGACGCTGGCCCGCCCGCGCAAGATGGGCCTGGAAGAGGCGCTGGAGTTCTGCTCCGTCGACGAGTGCGTCGAGGTCGCGCCGGACGTCGTCCGGATCCGCAAGGTCACGCTGGACGTCAACCAGCGCGCCAAGGAGCGCAACCGCAACAAGAACCGGGGCTAGTCTCCCGTAGCTCGTAGTACATGAAGGCCCCCTTCCCTCGACTCAGCCGAGGGAAGGGGGCCTTCACGCGCGGTCAGTACCGAGTCGGGCCAGAAGGCCCGCAGTATTACTCTCCGTAGTTGATCGGGCTCCGGCGGTGAGAAATTCGATTTCCCGCGTTTTTCCGCGTTCCTTTTTGGACCCCCCGTTCACAACACCGGAACGCCTTCCCGGCGCGGTGAGAGGACGGCCGCGGAGACCGCGCCGAGAACGCCGACACAACCCAGCGCGAAACAAACGATCCGAAATGCGTCCGTATAGGACTCGCCGGACAGCTTCCCTCCGGTAATCGACGCGAGAACGGCACCGACAACCGCGATCGCGATCGTTTCCGTCGCCAATCGTGCGGTGGTGAACATTCCGGTCGCCGTTCCGGAATGTTCCGGGCCGACGGAACCGATTGCCAAACCGTCCAGTAATCCCATCGTCAATCCGGTGCCCGCCCCGACCAGAACGAGCGGGGCGAGCAACGAGAGCACCCCGGACGAGGAGTTCATGGTCATCAGCAGAAAGGCGCCCGCCCCGCTCACGGCGACCGCGCCCGCGACGAACCACGACGGCGGCAGCCGTCGTGCCAGCGCGGCACCCACGGCCGGGAACAGCACGGTCGGCGCGGTGAGCATCAGCAGCCACAGCCCGGCCTCCCCGGCCCCGAGCCGCACGACCTCGATCAGGTAGGACGGCAGGTAGACCAGCAGCGGCACCAGGATGGTCACCAGCGCGCCCGCCGCGACGGCGAGCGAGGTGAAACCGCGGTTGGCCAGCAGGGCGAGGTCGAACAGCGGATCCGCGCGCCGCCGCTCCACGAACGGGAAGACCACCGCGAGCACGGCGGCCAGCAGCAGTCCGCCGACGACGAGCGGATGCCCGAAGCCGAGTTCGCCCGCTTCGACCAGCGCGAAGATCAGCAGCATGATCGCGCCCGTGAAGAGCCCGGCGCCCGCCCAGTCGATCCGGCGCCCGGCCGTCCCGGGAACGGCCGGGAGAAGCGGCGTCAGCGCCAGCACGAGGGCGGCCACGGCGGCCGGGGCGCCGAAGACGGCCCGCCAGCCCAGCAGATCGACCAGCAGGCCGCCGATCGACGGCCCGAACGCGAGCCCGATGCCGAGCACCGTCCCGACCAGACCGAACGCCCTCGTCCTCGCCGCGCCCTGGAAAGTCTCGGTGAGGATCGCCAGCCCGCCGGTCACCGCCGCGGCCGCCCCGGTCCCGGCGATCAGGCGGACGACGTCGAGCACCACGATGTTCCCGGCCACGGTGCAGGCGATCCCGCCGCCGACGAACAGCGCGAGACCCGCGACGTAGATCCGGCGTCTGCCCAGGACGTCGGCCAGGGAACCCGCGAAGACCAGGAAGCTCGCGAAGCAGGCGTTGTACCCGTTGACGACCCACTGGGTGGCCGCGAGACCGGCGTCCAGATCGTCCGCGATGTCGGTCAGGGCGACCGACGCGCCCGTGATGGTCAGCGGGAAGGTGAACGTGGACATGAGCACGACCACGAGGACGAGCGCGCGTTTGGTCACCCCGGCAAGCTAGCGGGCGGCTAGTTCGCGAAGCTAAACGTTTTCCCATGACCTGAGCAGGAACCTCCCGGGCCTCCCGCACGTCCACCGGAAGAGGGACGGCAGGCGGTCGGGCGACGGCCGGGCCGATATGGGAATCTCGCAGCGGCGGTACGGATCATCGTGGCAGCATGGCGAGGGACAAACCAGGAGGATTCACGCGTGCGGTTAGTGAACACAGCGGCGCCCATACTGGCGTGCGCGACCGTGCTCCTCGCCGCCTGCAGCAACACCCCGCCCCCACCCGTGGTCAGCTCCTCGGCCTCCCCGGTGAGCTCCTCGACCACGAAGACGCCTTCGCAGGTCGTCGTGGGTGTCGACGACGTCCTCGGCGGCTACAACCCCCACAACCTCGCCGACGCCTCCCAGGTGACGTCGGCGCTTTCGCAGCTCCTGCTCCCGTCGGTGTTCCGCCCGAAGGACGACGGCAGCGTCGAGCTGGACAAGAACCTGATGAAGTCCGCCGAAGTCGTCTCGCAGCAGCCGTTCACGGTGGCGTACACGATCCGGCCGGACGCCTCCTGGTCCGACAGCGCGCCGATCGCCGCCGAGGACTTCGCGTACCTCCGCGAGGCCATGCGCGACCAGCCCGGCGTCATCGGCGCCGCGGGCTACCGCCTGATCTCCGACATCCAGTCGCGAGAGGGCGGCAAGCGGGTCGAGGTCAGCTTCAGCAAGCCGTACCCCGGCTGGCAGACGCTGTTCGCGAACCTCCTGCCCGCCCATCTGCTCAAGGACGCCCCGAACGGCTGGCAGGGCGCGCTGGCGACCACCTTCCCGGCCGTGGCCGGCCCCTACTCGATCAAGAGCATCGACACCGCGCGTGGAGAGGTGATCCTGGAGCGCAACGAGCGCTACTGGGAGAAACCCTCCGCGCTGGACCGGATCGTGCTGCGCGCGGCCGACGAGGACGGCACCTTGGCCGCGCTGCGCAGCGGCAACGACCAGTTCGTGATGACCAGGACCGGCGGCACCGGCCTCAAACGGCTCGGCGAACTGGGGTCCGCCGTCCAGCTCCACACGGTCGCCCGGCCCACGGTCGCGCAGATCCTCCTGCGGCCGGTGAGCCAGACGCTGTCGGATCCCCGGGTGCGCGAAGGCGTCACCGCGCTGATCGACCGCGGCAAGCTGATCACCGAGGCGGCGGAGGGCGGCCCGTCGGACAAGCTCCGCGCCGACGCCCAGGTCCGCGTCCCGTCGGGCACCGGCTTCCAGCCGACGATCCCGGCGCCCGGTCCGCCGTCGACGGCCGACCCCGTCAAGGGCGAGGAACTGCTCAAGGCCGCCGGGTACACCAAGGAAGCCGGGACCTGGCGCAAGAACGGGAAGAACCTTTCGCTGGTCGTCGCCTCGCCCGCCAAACAGGAGCCGTACGCGACGATCGCCAAGGAGCTGACGGCGCAACTGGTGGCGGCGGGGATCGAGGTCAACGTGATCGCGCCGCAGCCGAGGGAGCTGTTCTCGACGCTGCTGGCCATGCCGGTGCTCAACGGGATCCAGCAGACGACGGCGGAGGGCGCGGGCAACGTCGGCATCGACATCGCCGTGATCGGCCAGGCCACCGGTGGTGCGGACGCCGCGTCGGTGCTGGCGTCGGCCTTCGGCTGCAGGCCTGATCAGCTCGTCGACAAGACCAAGGCGGTCGTGCCGGGGAACCCGCTGGGCTTCTGCGATCCGGCCCTGCAGCCGTCGATCGACGCGGCCCTGACCGGCACCACGCCCGCCGCCGACGCGCTTTCGACCCTCGAACCGGAATTGTGGCGCCGGAATGTTGCCATTCCGTTGTTCCAGCTGGCCGATACCCTCGCCATCGGCTCTGGTATTTCCGGAGTAACCGCTGGTCCTCCTATGGTGGGCCCTTTCGGGTCGGCGGTGAACTGGACGCGCGGTCCGAAGTAGCCGAATCGCGGTCAAGTTCGCGCCGGAGGGTGACCTTTCCCGGCACGTTCGAGTGGCGGACTGATTCCTCCTGGTAACCAATATATTTCTCGAAGTCAGCCGGAAGTTACCCTTTGGTCACGATCGCCCCGCAACTGGTGACTGTTAGTGCATTTCCTTTCTAGCGTGCACCCGCAGTGCGCCAAATGAGGTTGCTTGGCGTGTCATAGGCTCCGGGCCATCTCACCGGAGCGGTGTGGGGTCCTGTTCCGATCTCAGGAACCCAGTGCTAGGAGGGCACACTTCATGAGGAAGTCCAAGGCAGTCTCCGCCTGGTCGCTGGTCGCGGCCTCCGCGCTTGTGCTGAGCGCATGCAGCGGTGGCGACAGCGGTAGTTCCGACCAGAACGGGTCGTCGACCGACATCAAGAGCATGGCGATCGGCAAGGCGCAAAACGGCGAAAACTTCAAGCTCGCGGACCTCAAGGGGTACGAGGGCACCGTCACCGTGGGTATCGACGACGGGTACTCGGGCTACAACAACGACACGCCCGACACCAACACGTCGTACAACACCTACATCCTGACCGCCGTGCTCGCCGGCGCCGATGTGCTCGACGGCAACAACAAGGTGCTGCTGAACAACGACGTGTTCGACTCCTGGGAGGTCACCTCCAAGTCGCCGCAGACCGTCGTTTACAAGATCAAGCCGAACGTCAAGTGGTCCGACGGCGAAGCGTTCGACTGCGACGACATGTACCTGTCGTGGCTGTCGCACTCGGGTGCCGCCAAGACCTCCGACGGCAAGCAGGCCTTCCTCGCCGCTTCGACGACCGGCTACCAGCTGATCAACCAGGCGACCTGCAAGGACGACCTGACCTTCGAGACCAAGTACACCGAGCCGTACCTGGACTACAAGGGTCTCTTCAACTCGACGGCGATCATGCCCGCGCACATCGTCGAGAAGAAGGCGAACGTCCCGGACATCACGAAGCTGACCCCGACCAGCGACGCGGCCCAGCTCAAGGCCGCCGGTGACTTCTGGACGAACGGCTTCAAGCAGTTCAAGGCCGAGGACATGCCGGCTTCGGGTCCGTACAAGATCACCGCGTTCGACGCCAACCAGAAGGCCGTCACGCTCGAGAAGAACCCGAACTGGATCGGTGGCAAGGGTGGCCCCTCCAAGATCGTCGTGAAGGCGATGGAGGACACCAAGGCCATGGCGACCGCGCTGCAGAACGGTGAGATCGACGTCGCCGCTTCGACCCAGCCCGACGCCACCGCCGCCGGCACCCTGAAGAGCCTTTCCGCTCAGGGCGTCACCTACGGTTCGGCCTCGCAGCTGACCTTCGAGCACATCGACCTCAACTACAAGCGCATGTTCAAGGACAAGAACCTGCGCAAGGCGTTCTTCGAGGTCGTGAACCGCCAGGAGATCACCGACAAGCTCCTCAAGGAGGTCCAGGCCGACGCGACCCCGCTGAACAGCATCGTGTTCATGCCGGGCGAGCAGGGCTTCAAGGACCTGTACAGCAGCAAGGCCGGTCTGGGCGCCGAAGCCGCCGCCAAGACCCTGTCCGACGCCGGCTGGGTCAAGGGTGGCGACGGCATCTTCGCCAAGGACGGCCAGCGCGCGTCGTTCAAGATCTCGCACAACCAGAACGCCCGCCGTCAGCAGACCGTCGAGATCATCATCTCGCAGGCCAAGCTCGCCGGTATCGAGATCACGGACGACCAGGACGCGAACTTCCTGAAGGGTGGCCGTCTCGCGGCCAGCGACTACGACGCCGCGCTCTTCGGCTGGTCCGCCGCTCCGTTCAAGGCCGAGCAGAAGTCGATCTACATCACCCGGGTCGACGACAGCAGCCAGAACTACCAGGGCCTGTCCAACCCGACGATCGACTCCGCGTTCGAGGCGGCCGTCAAGGCCACCGACGAGGCCGTCCAGCTGGAGAGCTACCAGAAGGCCGACCAGGCGATCGCGGACGAGTACGCGACCCTGCCGCTGTTCCAGACCCCGTCCATGTGGGCGTTCAAGGGCATCGACCGCACTTACATGCAGTCGTACAACGGTGTCCTGTGGAACGCCGGTGAGTGGGAGAAGAAGTAGGGTCTAGGCCCCGCTTTTTCACCTCTCGCCGAGGCAATCGGAGGTGGTAAGGGGGTCCGGCCACAAGCCGGGCCCCCCTACCCGCCGGAAGTAGCTGTTGACCGTAGGGTTACCGCCACTACGGTGGACAACCGGGCGACGGTCCAGCACTTCGGCGACCAGGCCCGGATGAGGAGCAGTTCGTTGAACCTGGTGATCTACATTCTTCGCCGTCTGGCGATATCGATTCCCGTCCTGCTGGTCGGGACTTTTCTGTGTTTCATCATGGTCGCCGGCACCGGCGACCCGCTCGCCGAGCTGAAGAGCAACCCGGCCATGAACCCGCAGGTACTCGCGGAGACGGCGGCGCGGCTCGGGCTCGACCAGGGCATCATCCCGCGGTATTTCTCGTGGCTGGGCAACTTCATCACCGGCGACTGGGGCGTTTCCATCGCCCAGGGCAACGCGCAGGCCCCGGTGTTCCCGAAGGTCATGGCCGCGTTCGAGGTCACCTTGAAGCTCGTCGTCGGAGCCGAGATCCTCGCGCTCATCCTCGGCGTCCTCGTCGGTGTGGTCGCGGCGGTCAAGCAGTACTCGATCATCGACTACGTCGCCACCACGCTGGCCTTCCTGCTGTTCTCGATGCCGATCTTCTGTGTCGCCATCGTGCTGAAGGGCTACGCGATCCAGTTCAACGGCTGGGTACGGGATCTGGGACTGTCCGATGTGCTCGGTAATCCCTGGATCCGCACCACGAGTCCGGAATCGCTGAACTTCGACGGACCTGGCGGTTTCCTGGCCAGTTATGTCGGCGCGTATCTGCTGCCCACCCTGTCCATCATGGCGATCAGCTTCGCCGCGTACAGCCGGTTCCAGCGCGCTTCGATGCTGGAGACGCTGAACGCGGACTACGTGCGGACAGCGCGTGCCAAGGGCCTCGGCAACGGCCGGGTCATCTTCCGGCACGCCTTCCGGAACGCGCTCATCCCGGTCACCACGCTGTTCTCCGTCAACTTCGGTGCCGTGCTTTCGGGCGCGATCATCACCGAGTCGGTGTTCAACTGGAATGGCATGGGCAAGCTGCTCGTCGAAGCCGTGGTCAAGAACGACACTCAGGTGATGATGGGGTGGCTGGTGCTCATCGCCAGCAGCATCATCGTCGCCAACCTGATCGCCGACCTGATGTACGGCATCCTGGACCCGAGGATTCGCGTTGGCTGACTTGAACTCCCTCATCGCGGCGGACGACTCCGCGGCCGCCGCCGAAGGCAAGCTTCCCGCGGAGGCGCTGCCCGAGCCCCGGAGCCAGGGCAAGCTGGTCCTGCGCAAGTTCCTGCGGCACAAGCTGGCGATGGTCTGCACGGCGATCCTGCTGCTGCTCGTGCTGACCGTGATCATCATGCCGATCTTCTGGCCGTACGACTACGAGGACAGCTCCTTCCCGTCCTTCGCCAAGCCCAGCGGGGACTACCCGCTCGGCACCACGCAGGTCGGCAAGGAGATGGTGTCGCAGATCCTGCGCGGCACCCAGTACTCGCTCCTGATCGCGCTCATCGTGTCGATCGTCGCCACCACCATCGGCACCATTTTCGGTGCCATGGCGGGATATCTGCGCGGCTTCACCGACTCGGCGATCTCCCGGGTGACGGACCTGTTCCTGATCGTTCCGCAGATCGCCGCCGCCGCCATCCTGGCGAAGGTGTTCGGCGGCGGTACCTGGTACATCGTCGCGATCGTGCTGGCCGCCTTCGGCTGGATGCCGATCGCGCGGATCGCCAGGGCCGAGTCGATGTCGTTGTCCCAGCGTGAATTCGTGGACGCCGCCCGCGCGTCCGGTGCCGGGACGTTCCACATCGTGTTCAAGCACCTGGTGCCGAACATGGTCGGTCTCATCACGGTCAACGCGACCCTCGCGATCGCGCAGGCCGTGCTGATCGAGGCGGCGCTGTCCTTCATCGGGCTGGGGGTGCAGCTGCCGGACACCTCGCTCGGCCGCGTCATCCTCGAGAACTACTCGCAGCTGCAGAACCGGCCTGCGTTGTTCTTCGGTCCGTTCATCGTGCTGGTGCTGATCTCGCTGACGATCAACTTCATCGGTGACGGCCTGCGGGACGCTTTCGACCCGCGGCAGCGCCGGATGAAGGCGTAAGGCCCTCTTTAGCGCGTGAAGGCCCCCTTCCCTCGGCTCAGCCGAGGGAAGGGGGCCTTCACGCGCTTCGGGGTGGAACTGGCGGCTGGGCACCCGGGGGGTGTCATGAGGGGTCCCCATAGGACGAAATTCGTCCTATGGGGACCCCTCATGACACTTCGCTGCGGAGTGCGCCACCCGATTCCTGGCGGTGGGCTTCAGCGTCTCCGTGGAGACCGTGCCTGCATCCCATACAGTCACCTGTTGTGGCTGGTGGCGCGTGAGGGGTACTGTGAGTGAGAGGTGTGTGGAAATAGGGACACTCAACGTCTCTATTTCCACACACCCTCTTCGGATCTGGTCGTCACAGGGACTGTCGTGCGGCACTGTGTGGATTTGCTTCATCTAACGCAACAAAATCCACACAGTGAGCGACACCGTCCGACATCGAGACTGGTCACCGGCACGCCGCATCCCGAACCAGCACTCTCGCGACGTGAAAGGCCCCCTTCACCGCGTCTAGCGCAGCGAAGGGGGCCTTCACGTACTACGGAGCGTCAGTCGGCCACCGGGGCCAGCTTGCCCGCCTCCCAGGCCGCGCGGCGCTCGGCCTGCAGCACCGGGTCCGCGACCGGGGCGGCCGAGAGCAGACGGCGGGTGTATTCCTCGCGCGGCGAGTGCAGCACCTGGTCCCGCGTGCCGACCTCGACCAGCTTGCCGTGCTGCATCACCGCGACGCGGTCGGCCAGCAGGTCGACGACGGCGAGGTCGTGGCTGATGAACAGGCAGGCGAACTGCAGCGAGCGCTGCAGGTCCAGGAACAGGTCCAGCACGCGTGCCTGCACCGACACGTCCAGCGCCGAGGTCGGCTCGTCCGCGATCAGCAGCGCCGGGTCCAGCGAGAGCGCCCGCGCGATGGCGACGCGCTGGCGCTGGCCGCCGGAGAGTTCGTGCGGGTACCGGTTGCGGTAGTGGCCGCCGAGCTCGACCTTGTCCAAAAGGGACGCCACCCGCTCGTTCAGGGCCTTGCCCTGCAGGAACTTGTGCAGCACCATCGGCTCGGCGATCGACTCGCCGATGGTCATCTTCGGGTCCAGTGTGGACGCCGGGTCCTGGAACACGATCGAGAAGTAGCGGCGCAGCGGGCGCAGCTCCTTGTTCGACATGTTCGTGATGTCCTTGCCCGCGATCGACACGGTGCCCTCGGTCGGGGTCAGCAGGCGGATCGCGCAGCGGCCGACGGTCGACTTGCCGGAACCGGATTCCCCGACCAGGCCGACGATCTCGCCCTTGGCGATGCTCAGCGAGACGTCGTCCACCGCGCGGTTCTTCGCCTGGCCGCGGCGGCCGGGGTACTCCAGCACGAGGTTCTTGATCTCGAGCGCCGGCGCGTCCGCTTCGATCACGGCCTCGAGTTCGGCGTCCTTGAGGCGGATGTCCTCGGCGATCTTCGAGGCCTCGTCGCTGTCGGCGTCGATGCCGGAGTCGTCGAGCAGACGGCGTCCTTCGGGGCGCTGGCCCAGCACCGGCACCGCGGCGAGCAGCTTGCGGGTGTATTCCACCTGCGGCGACGCGAACAGGTCGCGCACTGGCGCCTGTTCGACGATGTTGCCCTGGTACATCACGACCACGCGGTCGGCGAGGTCGGCGACGACGCCCATGTCGTGCGTGATCAGCACGATGGCGGTGTTGAGGGTGTCACGCAGCTTGCGCAGCAGGCCGAGGATCTCCGCCTGCACGGTGACGTCGAGCGCCGTGGTCGGCTCGTCGGCGATGATCACCTTCGGGTCGCACGAGATCGCCATCGCGATGACGACGCGCTGGCGCAGACCGCCGGAGAGCTGGTGCGGGTACTGCTTGAAGCGCAGCGGCGGGTTCGGGATGCCGACCATCTCCAGCAGCTCGATGGCGCGCTTGTCGGCGGCTTCCTTCGAGATGTCCTGGTGCGAGCGGAGCGCCTCGCGCAGCTGCCAGCCGACCGTGTAGACGGGGTTCAGTGCCGTCATCGGCTCCTGGAAGATCATCGCGACCTGGTTGCCGCGGATCTTCTGGAGTTCCTTCTCCTTGAGGTCGGCCAGGTTGCGCTCACCGAGGCGCAGCTCACCCGCGATCCGGCTCGTCTTCGGGAGCAACCCGAGCACCGACATCGAGGTCACCGACTTGCCGGAGCCGGATTCGCCGACCACCGCGACGATCTCACCCGGCTTGACGTCGAAACCGATGCCCTTGACGGCGTCGACCACGCCTTCGTCGGTCGGGAACGAGACGCTCAGGTCGGAGATGGACAGAACCGAACCCGACACGCCGCCGAGGTCCGACGATGCTGCTTCAGTGCTCACCAAGATGCCCTTCGTGGGGGTACATATGGTCACGGCGCAAGGGCCATGACTCGCGCGAGGATAACCGAGAGTCGCCCGACTAAGGTCGGTGCTCGGGGCTTCCGTTCCCGACACCCTATAAAGGAAAGCCCGCCGTGTTCGAATTAGTCTTCAAGCCGTGATCTCCGCTCAGGCCAAAGTGCTGCTGGTGCACGCCCATCCGGACGACGAAAGCCTCACCACCGGTGGCACCATCGCGCGTTACGCGGCCGAAGGCGCCGACGTGACCGTCGTCACCTGCACGCTCGGTGAGGAAGGCGAAATCATCCCGCCGCTTCTCAGCGGCCTCGGTTCGTGGGCTTCCGACCAGCTCGGCGGGGACCGCGCGGGCGAACTGGAGTCGGCGTGCGCCGCGCTCGGCGTCTCCCGGCACCGGTATCTCGGCGGCATCGGCCGCTGGCGCGACTCCGGGATGGCCGGGACACCGTCCGCGGCCCATCCGCGCGCGTTCTCCGGCGGCGACATCGAGGAGCAGGTGGCTCAGCTCGCCGAGATCCTCGACGACGTCCGTCCTCAGGTCGTGGTCACTTATGACGCTTTCGGGGGTTATGGGCATCCCGACCACATCCGCGCGCACGAGATCACGATGGCCGCCGCGCCGAAGGCCGCGTCGGTCGAGCGGGTGTTCCACACGGTTTCTTCACGCGACGCCGTCGCGGCCGGGCTCGCCGCGTTGCGCGGGCAGTCGCCGTTCAAGGTCCCCGAAGACGGCGAACTGCCGGTGACGCCGGACGAGTCGATCACCACCGTCCTCGACGTCTCCGCGTATCTCCCGGCGAAGGTCGCCGCGCTGCGGGCGCACGAGACCCAGGTCAGCGTGCCCGCGCCGCCGCGGCTCGCCGACCACTTCGCGCTGAGCAACGACGTCGCGCAGCCGATCACCCCGAACGAGTACTTCGTGCTCGCCCACGGACCGGCCGAAGGTGCCGCGGCCGACCTGTTCGGAGGACTCGCGAAGTGACGGTCACGCCCCAGCCGCTCACGGCGGGCCAGCGTGGGCTGCTGGTCCTGCTGTGCTTCGACGCGCTCCTGCTCGGGCTGCTCGAACTGTTCTTCCTGCCGCTCCGGCTCGACGGCATCGTGCTGCCGAAGCTCGGGGACGCGCCGATGCCGGTGACCGTGGTGCTCGCCGTGCTCACCACACCACTGCTGGTGCGGACGACCGCGAAAGTGATCCGTCCGTCCTTTTCGGTGATTCCGCTACTCGTCTGGGTACTAGTCGTACTCGGGATGGGCATGACGGGTCCGGGTGGTGATCTGGTGCTGGTACAGGACTGGCGGGCGCTGCTGCTGATCGGCGGCGGTGCCCTGCCGGGTGCGCTGGTACTGGGCGGAGGCCTGGGCACGGCGGCGAAGGCGGGCAAGGGAGTCAAAGATGGGTGAAGCGATTTCGGATCGCCAGGTCGTGGCGGTGCTGCGGCCGTTCGTCCGCGCCTGCGGTCCGATGGTCGACGCGCTGCGCGACGCGGATCCGTTCGGCCTGCAGGCCAGGGGACGGCGCGAGGACGCGCTGGAAGGCGTCGAGCCCAAACTCAAGGACAAGCTGCTCGACGGGATCACCTCGGTGAAGGTGCCCGGCACCGCGGCCTGGGCCGAGATGTCGAACTACCAGCGGACCAGCTGGTGGGTCAACCGGGTCGGCCGGGTCACCGCGCTGATCACCGCGATCCCCGGTCTCGGCGGCGCGCTCGCCGACCGGTTGCCCGTTCAGGACGCGCTCGGCTCGGCGTCCCAAGGAGTCCTGCTGTGCGCGATCGCGGGGGAGTACGGCGTGACCGACGTCGGCGCCCGTGTCCGGCTGATCGCGTGGGTGCTCTTCGAACGCGACATCGATCCGGTGATCGCCGCGGGTAAGCACGCCGAACACGACAAGGCCGCCGAAGACGACGAAGCGGCGAAGCTCACCGAAGAACTCGACGACGCGAAGAAGAAGCACGGCAAGATCACCTTCAAGGCGGCCGCGGGCACGCTGTGGCGACTCGGCCGCGGGCTGCTGGCCATCGTCGACGAACTGGAGAAGCGTCCGCACGGCCGTCTTTTCCACCGGGTGCTCGGAAAACTCCCGGTGGTCGGCATGGCGGGCGACTACCTCGGCGAGCGGTCCGGCCTCAAACGCGTCTGGAAGCGGGCGCACCAGTGGTTCACCGAGCACCCCGACGGCGCCTGAACTACTTCCAGAACATGAACGCGACCTGTCCGTACTGCGCCGCGAGCGTGTAGCCGCCGACGGCGTCGAAGATCGCGAAGGACGCTCGCCACAACAGGCGGCTCGCTTCGTCCACGAGGAACAGCACGCCGAACAGCACGAGCGGCGCCCACGGCCGGGCCTTCGCGCCGAACTCGCGCGCGCCGGGCGAAAGGTACGGCTCGATCGCACCCCAGCCGTCGAGGCCGGGGATCGGCAGGATGTTCAAGAGGAACGTGACGATCTGAAGCAGTGCCAGGAACGAGAGCCCGATCACCAGCCCGGCCGACATCGGTACCAGCGCGACGACGAGCGTCAGTGCCACGCCGACGGCGAGGTTGCTCAGCGGCCCGGCGAGCGACACCCACGACTGGACGCCGCGTGACCGCAGGCGCCCGTGTTCGATCCAGACCGCGCCACCCGGCAGCGGGATGCCGCCGATGATGAGGAATACCAACGGCAGGATGATGGACAGCGCCGGATCCGTGTATTTCCGGACGTCCATGGAGAGGTAACCCTTGTGGGCGACGCTGTGGTCGCCGCCGCGGAAGGCCACGATCGCGTGCCCGAATTCGTGCAGCGTCAGTGACGCCACCCAGCCGCCGGCGACGAGCAGCACCACCCCGGTGACGAGCAACGGGTCGTACTTCTGGCCGGAAAGCGTGGTCGCGTCACCGAAAGCCGCCAGTACACCGCCCAGGACGGTGACCGCGAGGATGCCGAGGAAGATCGGGCTTGGCCGCACTGCTGATCTCTGCACCCCTCCAGTCTTCCGTATGCCCGATGTGAAGTTCTCGGCGTGTCCCCTTGCGCGATGAGGCCGAGGTATCCCCCGAACTCGCTACTCCGCTTGACCTGACCGCACTACACGGGTGTAATCACAGTGATGTCATTCGTCGCTGGAAGGGGGCGGCGGATGGTGTTTCAACACCGCCAGCCTGGGGAGTGCGTGGACAGCGAGGAGGCGGACGTGCGGTTGGAAGCAGATGGAAGGGAATGGGGGCAAGTCGTGGGTTGGGGCGAGGTCCCGGAGCAGCAACTGGGAGATCTCACCGAACTTTTCGACGATGCCTCCGCGGAAGAGCAGGACTGGCAGGAACGGGCCCTCTGCGCGCAGACGGACCCGGAGGCGTTCTTCCCGGAGAAGGGCGGCTCCACCCGCGAAGCCAAGCGGATCTGCCTCGGTTGCGAGGTCAAGGACGAGTGCCTCGAGTACGCCCTCGCGCATGACGAGCGGTTCGGTATTTGGGGCGGGCTCTCCGAACGCGAGCGTAGGAAACTGAAGAAACGAGCTGTGTGACAGCGATCTCCGGCACCCCCAGTGCGCCGGAGATCGCTTCCTGCCCGGTCCTTGTTCCACTCACTCCTTGTTCCACGGTCCTTGTTCCACACAGTGGGGCCACCAACGGGTGACAGGGTCGCGTCGTAGGGTGGCGGCACTCGACTTCGCCGCCACCTCTGGAGTGCCCGTTGTCCCGCACTGCCGTCTCACCCGCACTGCGCACGGTCCCCGTTCTGGCCATTGTGGTCTGTCACAACGGCGAGAACTGGTTGCCACTGGCGCTTTCCGCGCTGCGGCGCAGCGGGGTGCGGCCACGGCACGTGCTGGCCGTCGACACCGGATCCACCGACCGGACGGCCGAGATCCTCGCCGAAGCGGCCGCGCCCGAAGGCGTCGTCGGAGGTCCGGACGAGGCTCCGGTCCTGGACGGGATTCTCACACTTTCGGATGACGTGGGCTTCGGTGCCGCCGTCGGCGAGGCCGTCGAGCACGCCGTCGAACGCTGGGGTGACCCCGGCGGCTGGGTCTGGCTGCTGCATGACGACTGCGCGCCGGAACCCGACTGTCTCGAAAACCTGTTGGCAGCGGCCGAAAACGAGCCCGCGGCGACGGTGCTCGGTCCGCTCGCGGTGGACTGGAGCGACCCGCGGCTGATCGTCGAAGCCGGGTTGTCGACCGACGCCATCGGCCACCGGCAGCAGATCTCGCCGGAAGAGACCGCCACCGCGGTGCTCGCCGTGCCGAGCGCGGGATCGCTGGTGCGCCGGGAAACCTGGCACGACCTGGGTGGCTACGATCCGGGATTTCCCTTGCTGCGCGAGGATCTCGACTTCGGCTGGCGGGCGAACGCCGCGGGCGGCCGCGTGCTTTCCGTGCCGTCGGCCCGGCTCCGGCACGCCCGTGCGCTCAGTACCGGTCAGCGGAAACCGGACGCGCTCGGGATCTCGCTCGCCACGGCCAACCGCGTGCACGGCCTCCGGGTGTTCCTGGTCAATTGTTCCGCGCCGTCGTTTTGGTTCGGCCTTCTTCGAATCCCGTTCTTCGCGGTGCTGCGCGCGCTCGCGTTCCTGCTGCTGCGCCGGACCGGTGAGGCGGGCGCGGAACTCGCGGCGACGTGGTACCTGCTGCGTGGTCGCGGCGGGTTGCGGGCGGCCCGCGCCGAACGCCGGAAGAGCGGCGGGCCGGGAGCGGTCCGAGGTCTCTTCACCGGACGGATGACGCGGGTCCGCAACGCGGTCCGCGCGGGTGTCGTCGGTCTCGTCCGGCGTGGCGTCGAACGGGATTTCGCGCTCGGGACGGTGCCGGAGACCGCGGATCAGGAAGGTGCCTGGATCCCGCCGGAAGCCTTGAAGGCGGGGAAGGATCGCCCTGTCGGCCCGGGCGCGCTGCCCGCCGGGGCGATGCGGGGTGTCGGCTCACGGGGCACGGGGCTGCGACGGCCCAGCGCGGTCGTCGCGGTCGCGGTCCCCGAGGCCACCGAAGAACCCGTCGCGGGCAGGCCGAAACCGTCGCCGGTGCCACGCGACGGCGGGCGCCGTCCGGAACCGGAGCTCGTCTTCGTCGAGGTCGACCGGAAGCGGGTCCTCGGCGCGACCGTGTTCGCCCCGCCGGTGCTGATGCTCGTCGTGCTGACGGCGCTCGCCTTCGTGGTCAACGGTTCGCGGCTCGGACTGGACCTCTTCGGCGGGAAACTGCTGCCGGTCGGCGGGCTCGGCGAGATCTGGTCGTCGTATCTCGCACCGTGGCACGCGATCGCGGGCGGCACGGCGAGTCCCGCGCCGGCGACGCTGCCGGTGCTGGGCACCCTCGGCGCGCTCTTCACGCCGATCGGCGGACCCGCGGCGCTGGTCGCGATCCTGCTCATCGGTGACATCCCGCTCGCCGCGCTGGGCGCGTACGTGGCCACTCGGCACCTTCGCGTGCGCCGATGGGTGCGTGCCGTCGTCGCGGCGGCGTACGGCGTGCTTCCCGCCGCCACGGCTTCGGTGGCTCAGGGACGGCTCGACGTCGTCGTCGTGCATCTGCTGCTGCCGTTGGTGATCGCGGGCATCGTGGGGCTGCTCGTCCGCGCGGATTCGCGGTGGCTGCACGTTTCCGCGCTGAGCGCGATCGGACTGGCGCTGATCGGCGCGTTCTCGCCGCTGGCGCACGCGCTGGCGCTGGTCGGCCTGGTGATCGGGTTCGTGGTGCTGCCTTCGCCGACCGGGCTCGCGCGGCGGATCGCGTCGGTCGGCATCGTGGTCTTCCTGCCGCTGGCGCTGTTGCTGCCGTGGCCGAGTGTGCTGCTGAGGAATCCGGAACTGCTGCTGCACGGACTCGGCGGCGCCGCCACGGCCGCCTCGGGGGCCGATCTCGCCGGGCTGGATCCCGGCGGTCCCGGTGCCTGGCCGATCGGGGTGGTGCTGGTCGCGGCCGCGATCGTCGCGCTGGTGATCCGGCCGTCGAAGGGCGCGGGCGCCGGTGTCGCGGTCGTCGCGCTGGGCGTGCTCGGGCTCGTGGCCGTGCGGTTCGTGGCGGTGACGCCGATGTCAGGCGGCGCGCACGCGACCGGGTACGCCGGGGTGCCGCTGCTGGTGATCTCCGCGGGACTGTTGTGGACGGTGCTGGCGACCTGGCGGCGTGGCGGGGTGAGTGTCGAACCGGCGCCGTGGCTGGCGAAGGTCACGGCCGTGGCCGGGGTGCTCGTGCTGCTGGCGCTGGCGACCGGCGCCGTCGTCGCCGGCCGGGAGGGTCCGCTGCGGTCGGGCGCCCGGCCCGCGCTGGCGCCGGAGATCTCGGCGGAACTGGCCGCGAACGGGCGCTCGGTGCTGGTGATCGGGGAACCCGTCCGGCAGACCGGCGGGCGGTTGCCGAATTACGGCGACGACGAACTCGCCCCGACGCCCGGCGGCGCCGACCGGCTGGCCGCGTGGCGCCGGGACCTGCTGCAGGGCTCGCCGGACGCGGTCAAGCAGGCTTTCGCGGCGGCCGCGGCCTCCGGAGTGCAGTACGTCGTGCTGCCCGCCGGGGTGAACGGCCTGACCGCGCTCGCGCCGGACTTGGTCGCGCCCGCCGCGCCGACCTCGGACGGACGTCCGGTGCTGAGGTTGCTGCCCGCCGCCGGGCAGGTCGCGCTCATCTCGCCGGAACTGGCGCAGGCGGCCGTGACCGGGAAGGGCGCGCCGGGGGCGGCGCCCGGGGTGGCGCCGGTGCAGGCCGGGCTGCCGGACGTGCGGGTGCGCGTGTCGGAGGGGCCGACCGGGCGGCTGCTCGTGCTGGCCGCGGAGTTCGAGGCGGGCTGGCAGGCGAGTGTGGACGGGAAGACGGTGCCGATCGTGCGGGCTTGGGGCCACCAGGTCGCCGTCTCGGTGCCTCCGCAGCCTTCGGAGGTGGTGGTGGAGCACCAGGGCACCACGCGGAACCTGCTGCTGCTGGCGCAGGTGGCCGCGGTGCTGTTCACGCTGCTGACCGCTGTGCCCACGCGGCGGCGACCTTCGCTTTCGTGAGCTGGGCTTCCTGCGGAAGTCGCAAGGGCCTCCTTCGGGACGTTGAACGTCCCAAAGGAGGCCCTTGCGACGCCGGCTGTCTCGCTCGCTCCTGACGCTGCCCGTTGGGCTCCCGCGCGTGAAGGCCCCCTTCCCTCGGCCCAGCCGAGGGAAGGGGGCCTTCACGCGCTTCACCAACCGCCGGACCGCAACCTTCGTACCAGGGCGAACGTGCCGGAACCTCTCCATGCCGCCAGCCTCAAGTGTCCGGCAGTGACGTTGAGCGTCCTTCTGGCCCTCGGTCCTTCCCTGCGCGTTGGGCTCCAATGTCCCCAATGTGGCATTGGGGACGCTCAAGGTCACCAATGCCACATTGGGGACATTGGAGCTGGTGTGAGCGCCTGCGCGGCCGAGTTATCCACAGGCCACTCCGGTTGTGGACAACCCGGCGCCTCAGCGCCGTTTTCGCAGGTCCCGTCGGTCCCTCGCGGTACGCTGGGCTGGGGACGCCCCCGGGGAAGGGCGGGGGCTGGGGTACTGGCGCTGGGGTAGGGGCGGAGGGGCTATTCGCCTTCGATGACGTCGGGTTCGACGCCGAGGTAGCCCGCGACCTGTTCCACGAGGACGTCGTGCACGAGTTCCGCGAGTTCGCCCGGGTCCTTCGCGCGCGCTTCGAGGGGGCGGCGGTAGAGGACGATGCGGGCGCGCGTCGGCAGGCCCGCGCGGTCGACGCCGGCGGGGACGAGGCGCGAGAGCGGGACGGCGCCGTCGTGCAGCACGCCGTCCACTCCGCTCGGTGCTCCATCCGAGCGAACTTCGGGGACGTCGTCGACGGCGACGTCGAGCTTCGTCAGCTCGTGCCGCCAGCGTGCTTCGATCGGTTCGAGCGCGTCCAAAACCAGCGCGTCGAACCTTTCCGCCCTGCTGGCGGCCGCGGGAAGGGTCGACGGATACAACGCTCCGCGCAGGCCCCGGCCGTGCCGGTCCCGGCGCATCCGCCGTCGCTGTCGGGAATCACGAGCCGTCGCCACGATCCGTAGGGTACGCGCTCGGCGAGTCGAAGCGCGTGTCGCCGGTACGCCGGGCCCGCGACGCGCTATCGTTCTCGATCGTGCGGAGCGTACGAAAGTGTTCGCGAACGGGTTGTCTCGAACCCGCTGTCGCCACGCTCACGTATGCCTACAGCGATTCGACAGCCGTCGTGGGGCCACTGGCCACCGCGAGCGAGCCGCACTCCTATGACCTCTGCGAAGCCCACGCCCTCCGGCTGACCGTGCCCAAGGGCTGGGAAGTCGTCCGGCACGAGGGGGCCTTCGCCGCCCCGGACCCGTCCGCCGACGAGCTGACCGCGCTGGCCGAGGCCGTCCGCGAAGCGGGCCGCTCGGACAAGCCCGCGCCGGGCCCCGAACCCGAGGGCCCCTCGGGCAGGCGCGGCCACCTGCGCGTCCTGCCCGGCCGCGCCTGACGCGAGGGCTCGCCGGTAGGCTTTCGAGCGCGCCAGAGGGCGTTGTAACGAGACTATTGGCGGGGAGCAGGCGTGCCAGACCTTTCGGGCATCGTGAAGGCCTACGACATTCGCGGCGTGGTCGGTGAACAGCTGGACGTGGCACTCGTCCGCGACCTCGGTTCGGCGTTCGCCCTGTTGATCAAGGCCGAGTCGGACGCGATCGTCATCGGCCACGACATGCGCGACTCCTCGCCGGAGCTGTCCGCCGCGTTCGCCGACGGCGTGACCTCGCAGGGCCTCGACGTCGTGACGATCGGCCTCGCCAGCACCGACCAGCTCTACTTCGCGTCCGGGTCGCTGAACCTGCCGGGCGCCATGTTCACCGCCAGCCACAACCCGGCGAAGTACAACGGCATCAAGCTGTGCCGCTCGGGTGCGGCGCCGGTCGGCCAGGACTCCGGTCTCGCGGAGATCCGCGACACCGTCGAGCAGGGCGTCCCCGCCTTCGCGGGCCAGCGCGGTTCGGTCACCGAGAAGGACGTCCTCGCCGACTACGCGGCATACCTGCGCAAGCTCGTCGACCTCTCGGGCAGCCGTCCGCTGAAGGTCGTCGTCGACGCGGGCAACGGCATGGGCGGCCACACCGTGCCGACCGTCTTCGCGGGCCTGCCCATCGAGATCGTGCCGATGTACTTCGAACTCGACGGCTCCTTCCCGAACCACGAGGCCAACCCGCTCGACCCGAAGAACCTCGTCGACCTCCAGGCGAAGGTGCGCGAAGAAGGCGCCGACGCCGGCCTGGCCTTCGACGGCGACGCGGACCGCTGCTTCGTCGTCGACGAGCGCGGCGAGCCGGTGTCGCCGAGCGCCATCACCGCGCTGGTCGCCATCCGTGAGCTGGAGAAGGAGCCGGGCGGCACCATCATCCACAACCTCATCACCTCGAAGGGCGTCCCGGAGATCGTCGCCGAGCACGGCGGCAAACCGGTGCGCACCCGGGTCGGGCACTCGTTCATCAAGGCCGAGATGGCCAAGACCGGCGCGATCTTCGGCGGCGAGCACTCCGCGCACTACTACTTCCGCGACTTCTGGCGCGCCGACACCGGCATGCTGGCCGCGCTGCACGTCCTCGCCGCCCTCGGCGAGCAGACGGGCCCGCTGTCCGAGCTGACCGCGGAGTACTCGCGCTACGCGGCCTCCGGCGAGATCAACTCGACCGTCGACGACCAGGTCGCGCGCATGATCGCGGTCAAGGACGCCTTCGGTGCGCGTGACGGCGTCGAGATCGACGAGCTGGACGGGCTCACCGTGCAGCTGCGGGGCGGCGGCTGGTTCAACCTCCGCCCGTCCAACACCGAGCCGCTGCTCCGCCTGAACGTCGAGGCCGCCGACGCCGAGGCCGTCCGGGCGCTGACCGAAGACGTACTGGCGATAGTCCGTGGGTAACGAATGTGTCGTGAAAACACACATAGGGACATCACTTGGTCTCGAAGGTGGCATCCACGACGTACCCACAGGTAGGGAGTAATCATGGCCGTCACGCTTGACGCACAGCTGCTGGAGATCCTGGCCTGCCCGTCCCCCGACCACGCACCGCTGCGGACGGGGACGACGGCGGACCCGGAGGCCGATGCGCTGACCTGCACGGAATGTGGTCGCGTGTATCCGGTCCGTGATGGAATCCCGGTACTGTTGCTGGACGAAGCCACCGAGCCGACGACCCCGGATGGCGCTCATGCCGACGGTCCCTGACGATTCCCTGCTCGACGACCCCGCGAGGCTGGCCGAGGCCGACAGCGCGGGGCTTCTCCGTGCCGCCGCGATGGCCGGCGCCCAGGTCAGGGCGACCGCCGAAGCGGCGGCCGAGATCGAGTTGAGCGATCGTCTCGACGTCGGGCGCCCGCGCTCGCTCGTCCTGATCGACCGGCCCGGCGTCAGCCGGACGCTGACCAGGCTGGTCGCCGCGCTGCTGGCCCCGTCGTGCCCGGTGCCGGTGGTGGTCGCCGAGGTCGTGCCCAGCTGGATCGGCGCGCTCGACGTCGTCTTCGCGCATACCGACGACGCCGGTGACCGCGAACTGGCCGCCTCGCTGGAACGCGCCGCCCGGTTCGGCGCGCGCGTCGTGCTGTCCGCGCCCGCCGAAGGGCCGGTCGCGGCCGCCATCGCGGGCAAGGGACTGCTGCTCGCACCGAGGCTCCCGGTGCCGCCGGAGATGGCCTTCCCCCGCGGGCTCGCCGCGGCGCTGCTCACCGCGAACGCCCTCGGCCTGCTGGTGGCCGATCTGGAGCAGCTGGCCGATCACCTCGACGCGGAAGCCGAAAAGGACTACCTGGCGAGGGATTCGTTCGCGAATCCGGCCAAGGCGATGGCGCTGAAGCTGGCCGATCGGCAACCGCTCCTGTGGGGGCTGGACCCGGTCGCGGTCGCCGTCGGCGAGCACGCGGCCCACGCTTTCGCCGCCCACGCGGCACTCGTCTGTGACGTGGAGGACTACCGCCAGGCGCTGGCCAGGCCCGCTTTGCGGCGTGCGGCGTTGTCCGGGGGAGCGGAGCGCGATATCTTCGCGGACCCGGAGGAGGGGGTCGGCTTGCCGCCGAGGGTGTTGCTCCTCTCGGTTCGGACGGGGCCCGCCACGGAGGCGGCCCGCTACCAGGCGGAAGATCTGCTGCCCGGTTCGGAAGTGCTCGCCCCGGCCGAAGAGATCGAAACGGACGAGATCGTGCGTGCGGCCGTTCTCGCGCTGCGTTTCGAGCTGGCCGCGGTCTATCTGGGGCTGGCCGTCGGCAGCATCGGCGGCGCCGGGAGGTACACGCCCGCAACGGCGTGAGCCCCGCGCGCGACGTGAAGGAATGAGGGCCGGCACCACCCGTGCCCGGCGAGGAGTTGAGGTGACAGTGGAGCTGCTGCGCAATGCCGTGCGGCCCTACGCGTGGGGATCGAGAACGACGATCCCCGAGCTGCTGGGGCGTCCGGTGCCGGCGCCGCATCCGGAGGCGGAACTGTGGATGGGCGCCCACCCGGGCGACCCGTCCCACGTCATCGGCCCGGATGGCACCGAGCGGAGCCTGCTGGAGCTCGTCGAAGCCGATCCCGTCGGCCAGCTCGGCACGAGCTGCGCCGATCGCTGGGGCGGCAGGCTGCCGTTCCTGCTGAAGATCCTCGCCGCCGAGGAGCCGCTTTCGATGCAGGCGCACCCGTCGGCCGCGCAGGCGGCGGAGGGGTACGCGCGCGAGGAGTCGGCCGGGATCCCGCGCGACGCCTCGAACCGCAACTACCCGGATCCGACGGCGAAGCCGGAACTCGTCTGCGCGCTGACGGAGTTCCACGCGCTGGCGGGCTTCCGTGACCCGGAGCGCACGATCTCGCTGCTGAAGGCGATCGAAACGCCCGGTTTGGCGAAGTACGCGGTGCTGCTGGAGGCCCAGCCGGATCCCGCCGGGCTGCGCGCCCTGTTCACCACCTGGATCACGCTGCCGCAGGCGGCGCTCGACGAGCTGCTGCCCGAGGTCCTCGATTCGTGCGTCAGACACGTCCAGGAACGCGGCGAGTTCGACGTCGAGTGCCGGACCATCCTGGAACTCGGCGAATCGCATCCGCGGGACGCGGGTGTGCTCGCCGCGCTGCTGCTCAACCGGCTCACCCTCAGCGCGGGCGAGGCGATCTACCTGCCCGCCGGGAACCTGCACCTGTACCTGCACGGCACCGCCGTCGAGATCCTCGCGAACTCGGACAACATCCTGCGCTGCGGGCTGACCCCGAAGCACGTCGACGTGCCGGAGTTGCTGCGCGTCGTCGACTTCGCGTGCGGTGAGATGCCGGTCCAGAGCGGCGAGCAGGAGGCGCGGATGTCGGTGTACCGCACCGACGCGCCCGAATTCGAGCTGTCGCGGATCGAATGGGAAGCCGGGGACGACGGCGAGGTCGCCGTCCACGATGTCGGGCCGCAGATCCTGCTGTGCACCGCGGGCAGCCTGCGGGTGACCGCCGACGACGGCGAGCAGGTCGAACTCCGGCGCGGCCAGTCGGTGTGGCTCCCGGCCGCCGATCCCGCCGTGCGCGTCCAGCCGCTTTCCGGTGAACGCACCCAGGTCTTCCGCGCCACCGCCGGCACCTGCTGACCTCCCTCCACCCCTGCGTTTAGTCCTCTGGATGCGGTACTTGCGCGCGCAAGTACCGCATCCAGAGGACTAAACGCAGGGGGTGCTGGGCCGAAGTGTGTGCGTTCCGTGTGGTGGGTTCCGCGACTATCGCCCGAAGGGGTGACCCGGCGCTTGGCGTCGGCTCATCCCGGATGTCGATAGCCAAGGAGTGACCAGCAGTGACTTCCCCTTCCGACGCGGCGAGCGGACGCGCTTACCGGGTGCGGGTTCCCGCGCGCCCCGGCGTCCTTCTCGCCGCGCTCGGCTTCGCCGTGGTGACCGCGCTCGTCCCCGTCGTCGACAGGGTGCGCCTGCTGCCGGACGGCCAGGACCTGGTCCTCTCGGCGCGGGCGATGGCCGGGATCGCCGGTGAGGTGATCGAGTCCGTCAAAGCCGCCGGTTCCGGCCTGCACGGCCTCGCCGCCGAGGCGGAGAACCGGCTGAACCTCCCGCTGGTGGTGCTGGTCACGCTCGGCGCGCAGGTGCTGCTGACCGCCGCGCTCGTGGTCACCGGAGCGCAGTCCACCCGCGTGATGCTGACCGTCGCCGGCCTGCTCAACGCGTTCGCGGTCGCACGGCTCGAACCCGCCTCGCCGTCGGCGTGGGACGCCGCCGCCAACGGCGCGCTGGTGATCGTGCTGGCCTGGTTCTCCGCGGACCGGCGTGAGCCGCGGTTCGCCGCACAGTGATTTCCGGGTGGTGCTCGTCTGAGGGGTCGGGCACCACCCGGTCAGGCCGGGGCGGGTTCGGTGAGCGACAACAGCAACCGGACGAGGGTCGAAGCGTTGGCGTCGTGGGGGACTTCCAATCGCTTCGCCTCTTCACCCGCCGCCTCGGCCGCCTTCGTCTCCCCGACGGCCTCGTACGCCCTGCGCAGCACGTGCAGGGTGAGGCCCGTCGCGGGTTTCCCGCCCATGGCACGGAATTCGTCGAGGCACTGGCGCAGCACGGGAATCGCGCGATCGGCCCGGCCGTCGCCGATCCAGCTCGCCGCGATGGCGCGGGTGCACGAAAGCTCCCGCGGCCGCTCTTCGAGGGCGCCTGCCAGCCGCCGCGCGTTCTCGTAGGCCTTCACCGCGCCGACGCGCCGCCCGGCTCCCGCGAGGATCGCGCCCTGCGTGCGCAACGACTTCGCCAGCGCCGATTTCGCCGTCGTCCGGCGCAATATCCGGACCGACTCCTCGATCGTCTCCAGTGCCTCCTCCGGACGTCCGTCGAGCATCAGGGACCACGAAAGCCCTTGCAGCGCGACGCCGAGCTGACGTTCGTCGCCGTGTTCGCGGGCGTGCACGAGGATCCTGCGGTCGATCTCCAGCGCCTCGGCGACCTTGCCGAGCCGGTGCAGCGCGGCGGATTCCGCGTGTCGCGCGTACGCCCCCGGGCCGGTTTCCTCCACAGTGGACAGTGCGCGTGCCTGGGTCGCGGCGTGCAGCGATTCCCCGGCCCGGCCGAGGCCGACGAGGCAATGCGCCAAATTCGTCTCGACCCACGCCTGCGCGGAACTGTCGCCGAGCGCCGCCAGTTCCTTCGAGCATTCGCGGTAACCTTCGGCGGCGCGTTCGTACTCGCCGCGGGCGTGCAGCAACACCGCCAGATTCGCCTCGGCGATGACCGCGATATGCCCGTCGTCCGCCTCACGGGCGGCGTCGCGCAAGGTCTCGTACGCCGTCCGCATATCGGTGAAATGGCTGTGCAGATACAGATACGCACTCAGCCTTTCCAGTATCCGCAAGGCTTTCCGCCGCCAGCCGACGGCGCACAGCGACGAGACGGCGGTGACCAGATTGGCCCGCTCCACCGAAAACCACGCCCCGGGATCGCGCAACAGCCGTTCGACCAGTTCGGGTGCCAGCGGTTGCGCGGGCACGTCCTGATCCGACAGCGGCATCGGCACCGTCCTCGGCAGACGGCGGGCCGCCGTGTCGGCGAGGCACAGCGCCGCGTCCGACACCTTCGCGACGGTGGCCACCCGTTCGGCGCGGGTTTCCTGTTCCCTGCCGAGTTCGGTGGCGAACACGCGCACGAGGTCGTGCACGCGGAACCGTTGCTCACCGGTCGGATCGAGACCGGTGGGATCGAGCAGGCTGGCTTCGACCAGTTCGTCGATGGCCTCGTCGGCGTTTTCGTCGGCGGTGTCGTCGATGAGGGTCGACACCGCCCACGCGGGAAGGTCGAGGGTGCGGCACCGGCCGATCAGCCGGAACGCGCGCCGCGCGGCCGGGCTCAGCGCCTGGTAGCTCAACGCGATACTGCCCCGGACCTGGAGATCGCTGACCCGCAGTTCGTCGAGGCGGGAGACCTCGTCCTCCAGTTTGGCGGCGAGTTTCCCCAGCGGCAGCCCCGGCCGCATGGCGAGCCTGCTGCCCGCGATCCGCAGTGCCAGCGGGAGATTGCCGCAGGCCTTGGCGATCCGCTCCGCGTCCGCGCGTTCGGCGCCGCCCCTGTCCGGCCCGGCCAGCCGCTCCAGCAGGGTCATCGCCTCAGCGCCGGACAGCGGGGCGAGGTGGAGGCGATCCGCCCCGGCGAGCCCGGAAAGCCGCTGCCTGCTGGTGATCAGCACGGCGCAGCCCGGTGTTCCCGGCAGCAGCGCGCGGATCTGATCCGGGCCCGCGGCGTCGTCGAGCACCACGAGGACCCGCCTGTCGGCGAGGCGACCGCGGTAGACCGCCGCCCGCGCTTCGACGTCGTCCGGGATGGCGGGGCCGGTGACCCCCAGCGCGCGCAGGAGATCACCGAGGACGTCGGCGAGGTCGCGCGGGGAGGAGGCGCCCGCCAGCGGGACGAACAGCTGGCCGTCCGGAAAGGACCGGCGCAGCCGGTGCGCGGTGCTGACCGCGAGGGTCGATTTGCCCGCGCCGGGTTCGCCGGTGATCACCGCGACCGGGACGCCCGCGCCGTCGCCGAGCAGTCCGGAGAGCCGCGCGATCTCGCCTTCGCGGCCGGCGAAATCCGCGATGTCCGGCGGGAGCTGGCAGATCGGGAAGACCGGCGCCGTGGTGACGGCGGGCACCGGATCCTCCCCGCGCAGCACGGCGGCGTGCACGCGACGGACCTCGGCGCCGGGCTCCACGCCGAGTTCCTCGACGAGGGTGGCGCGCAGGCCGCGGTAGACGGCCAGCGAATCGGCCTGCCGCCCGGCGCGGTGCAACGCGATCATCAGCTGCGCGGCCAGCCGCTCGCGCAGCGGGTGTTCGGTGATCATCGCCTGGAGTTCGCCGGTGAGTTCGCCGTGCCTGCCGTCGGACAGTTCGGCGTCGACACAGTCCTCGAAGGCGGCGAGACGTTCCGATTCGAGCCGGGCGACGTCCGCGTCGAGGTGGGGGACGTGCAGTCCCGACAGGACCGGCCCGCGCCATTCCGCGAGCGCGCGGCGATAGTGCCCGGCGGCCGCCGCCGGATCGCCCGCCCTGGCCGCCGCCTTCCCCGCCGCGGCGGCCTCGCGGAAGGACAGCAGATCGAGTTCGCCTGGCTCGACCGTCAGCCGGTAGCCGAGGGGATCGCGCTCGATCTCCAGCCCTTCGATCCGGGCCCGCAGGCGGGAGACGTAGGTGTGCAGATTCGAGGCGTAGGACTTGGGCGGCGTCTCCGGCCAGAGCGCTTCGACCAGGACGTCGACCGGTACGGACGAGTTCGCGTTCAGCAGGAGGACGGCCAGCAGGGTGCGCTGACGATCGCCGCGCGGCGTCGTGCGCCGCCCGGACGGGCCCTCGATCGTCAACGGTCCGAGCACGCCGAATCGCGGCACGGGCACCTCCCCAGGTCATGAGAGGGGCGAGACTAGCGAGGGGTGCCGACAATTCTGTGACCTGTCCCGCCCGGCGCACCGGGGCTCATCTGCACTGCTAGCCTTCGAACCCGGCATATCGGGACACTATCGGGGAGTTGCACGTGTCTGCAGGTGGCGGAACCAAGGCGATCATCGCCGCGCTCGTGGCGAACGCCGGAATCGCGGCCGCGAAGTTCACCGGCTTCCTCATCACGGGGTCGTCCTCGATGCTCGCCGAGTCCGTGCACTCGCTCGCGGACACCTCGAACCAGGGCCTGCTGCTGCTGGGACAGAAGACCTCGCAGCGCAAGGCGACCCGCACGCATCCGTTCGGCTTCGGACGGGACCGGTACTTCTACTCGTTCATCGTCGCGTTGATGCTCTTCACCCTCGGCTCGGTGTTCGCGCTGTGGGAGGGCATCCACAAGATCAGCAAGCCGGAGGCGCTGAAGTCCCCGCTGGTCGCCGTCGGCATCCTGGTGGTCGCGATCGGGCTGGAGTCGTACTCCTTCTACACCGCGATCCAGGAATCGAAGAAGATCAAGGGCGACGTGGGCTGGTGGGCGTTCATCCGCCAGGCCAAGACGCCGGAGCTGCCGGTGGTGCTGCTGGAGGACGCGGGCGCGCTGCTCGGCCTCGTGTTCGCGCTCGCGGGCGTCGGCCTTTCGGTCATCACCGGCGACCCGGTGTGGGACGGCATCGGCACCTTGATGATCGGCCTGCTGCTCGGGGTCATCGCGATCATCCTGATCATCGAGATGAAGAGCCTGCTGATCGGCGAGGGCGCCTCCGGGCCCGACCTCGACACGATCGTCGACGAACTCGCCGCGGGCAAGGTCGAGCGGGTCATCCACATCCGCACGCTGTACATCGGCCCGGACGAGATGCTGGTGGCCGCGAAGCTCGCGCTGGTGCCCGGCTTGGAGACCGCCGAGATCGCGCAAGCCATCGACGACGCCGAAGCGCGCGTGCGCGCGAAGGTGCCGACGGCGAAACTGATCTACCTCGAGCCGGACCTGGACCGCGCGCTGGCCTGAGCCGGCCTGGGGTCACGTCGGTCGTGAGTGGTAATGAGGGTTAGAACCGTCATTACCACTCACGAGAAGCCGCCCGAACCACCGCAGGTTGCCCAGCTGTCGTTCCAGCGACCCGGACCGCCCAGGCGGCCTGGGCCCGGTTGCCGAAAGATGTCCCAAAGGGGCCCTTCGGGGGCCCGCATTTGCTTACCCACTGCTCCGGCTCGCGCCCCGAGGGCCGCACGCTGTGTGGCGGTGGCTCGTCGATGAGGGAATTGGGACACTCAACGTCCCAATTCCCTCATCGACGAGGTCGGTCGCACCGACGTTCACCGTCCCAAAGGGAGCCTTCAGGACACCACCGCAAGCAATCGCCCGGTCACGTCGGTCGTGAGTGGTAATGAGGGTTAGAACCGTCATTACCACTCACGAGAAGCCGCCCGAACCACCGCACCGTGACGGCCGTTCGGAGCAACTGTCCGTGTCGCGCCGGTTACCGTCGCGACCTTTGCCTACTTCGTTGCTCTCCCACCGCGCTCGCGTGTCGGCCGGGAGATAGGGTCCGTGGAACCGCAGTGAGGTGTAGGAGGTCAAGGGTGCCCGGGAACGGTCTGTGGCGTACGAAATCCATCGAGCAGTCGATCGCTGACACCGACGAGCCGGGGACCAAGCTCAGGCGGAACCTGGGTGCGTGGGACCTGACCGTCTTCGGCGTCGCCGTCGTCATCGGCGCCGGGATCTTCACCCTCACCGCGCGGACGGCCGGTGACTTCGCGGGGCCGTCGGTCTCGCTCGCGTTCGTGTTCGCGGCCATCGCCTGCGCGCTGGCCGCCCTCTGTTACGCGGAATTCGCGTCGACCGTCCCGGTGGCCGGGAGCGCGTACACGTTCTCCTACGCCACGTTCGGCGAGTTCATGGCGTGGATCATCGGCTGGGACCTCATCCTCGAACTCGCGGTCGGCGCGGCCGCGGTGTCGAAGGGCTGGTCCGCGTACCTCGAAACCGTGCTCTCCTACATCTTCGGCAAGGGCACGAAGACGACCTTCGAGATCGGTCCGGTCCCGGTCGACTGGGGCGCCCTGCTCGTGGTGCTCGTGCTGGCGACGCTGCTCGCCGTCGGCACCAAGCTGTCGTCGCGGTTCTCGATGGTGATCACCGGGATCAAGGTCGCGGTGGTGCTGTTCGTGATCGTGCTCGGCATCTTCTACATCAAGGGGTCGAACTACACCCCGTTCATCCCGGACGCGCAGCCCGCCGCGGAATCGGCGTCCACCGGGGTCGACCAGTCGCTGTTCTCGCTGGTCGCCGGTGGCGGCAGCAGCGCGTTCGGCGTGTTCGGCCTGCTGGCCGCGGCGTCGCTGGTGTTCTTCGCGTTCATCGGGTTCGACATCGTCGCGACCACCGCCGAGGAGACCCGCAACCCGCAGAAGGCCGTGCCCCGGGGCATCTTCGGCTCGCTCGCCATCGTCACGGTGCTGTACGTCGCCGTGTCGCTCGTGGTCGTCGGCATGGTGAACTACAAGGATCTCGCGACCTCGGCGGGTGACGGCGGCAAGAAGACGCTCGCCTCCGCGTTCGCGGCCAACGGCGTCGACTGGGCGGCCAACATCATTTCCGTCGGTGCCCTCGCCGGTCTGACGACCGTCGTGATGGTGCTGATGCTCGGCCAGATCCGGATCATCTTCGCGATGTCGCGTGACGGCCTGATGCCTCGCGGGCTGGCGAAGACGGGGGAGCACGGCACGCCGAAGCGGGCGACCATCGTCGTCGGCGGGCTGGTCGCGGTCGCGGCCACGTTCTTCCCGGCGGACAAACTCGAGGAAATGGTCAACGTAGGGACGCTTTTCGCTTTCGTTCTGGTCTCCGCGGGCGTACTGGTGCTGCGCAAGACCCGGCCCGATCTGCCCCGCGCGTTCCGGGTGCCGTGGGTCCCGGTGATCCCGATCCTGGCGATCATCGCCTGTGTCTGGCTGATGCTGAACCTGACCGTGCTGACCTGGCTGCGCTTCCTGGCGTGGATGGCGCTGGGTGTCGTCATCTACTTCGCCTACGGCCGTCGTCATTCGCTTCTCGGCAAGCAGAACAAGGGCGAGGTCACGACGTCCGTATCGGACTGATCATTCTCGTTTCGGCGGCCCACCATTCCTTTGTGGATGGTGGGCCGCGCCGTTCGGGGCCCCGGTTTCGGTGTGAAATCGGTGTGCGATAGCGTCCGGGCTCTTACTTCCCCCTGGTGGGTGAACGGGGCTCGTGTAGAAGCACCGCGAGTTGACCTTCACCCCTAAAGAGGCACCTCGCTTTGCTCGTTTGTCCCCCGATCGGTACAGGAGAGCTCTGAATGCAGATCATCACCGGACGGCGTGTCCGCTCCGCCGCCACCGTCGTCGCGCTGGCGACCGCCGCCCTGCTCGGTGTCACGGGCACCGCGCTGGCGTGCCACACCGACGACGGCCGGGCCATCCCTACCCCGAAGAACGTCAGCACCTGTGAGAAGGCCAAGCTCCCGGGCACCGAGATCTCCACGAAGGACCTGACCTTCACCGGTGGCACCGAGAAGGACAAGTACCTCAACATCACCGCGGTCGGTGAAGGTGTCACCGTCACCGCGATCGTGGTCAAGGGCGGCGACGGCTACAACATCTACGAGCCCGGCAAGCGTGGCCTCGCCGCGACCCCGCCGTGGGAGAAGCTGCGCTCGCCGATGAACGGCGGCGGCCAGCAGGCCGACATCAGCCACTGGTTCGCCTGCGGTGAAAAGAAGACCAAGCCGACCGAGCAGCCGAAGCCGACCGAGCCGACGAAGACCACCACGGCCAAGCCGCCGACGTCCGCTCCGACCACCTCGGGCAAGCCGACCCAGACGTCGGAAGCCCCGAGCAGCACCACCGCCCCGGCCCCCGCGGTCGGCGGTAACGGTGGCAACGGCGGCGGCCTCGCGGACACCGGTTTCGACAACGCCTGGCTGCTGTGGGCCGGTGGCCTGCTGGTACTGGCCGGTGCCGGCGTCCTGGTCCTGCTGCGCGTGCGCCGCAAGGCCAACTGAAGCTAGCTAATGTCTGAAGGCCCTCTTCCTTGTGAAGGGGGCCTTCAGCGCATCTGCGGGAAGTCGCCGAAGAGCGATCCCTGTTCGCCCCAAGGGTTAGTCGGGCGGGGACGGCCGAGTCCGGCGGCCATCGCGACGGCGTTGTCCCATTCGGCGTCGACGACGTAGTCGGTGTGCTTGAGGACGCCGGGCGCCCAGCGGTGCCGTCCGGTCGGCCCGCGCATCGGGTCGGGCAACCAGTGATCGCCGCCGAGTACGAGGACACCCTGCTCGTCGGCTTCGGCGGCCAGCGGCCCCGTACCGCCGCCGGGCAGATAGCCGTCGCCCAGCAGTTTCCCGCCCACCACGCGATGCCGCCACGTCGTGACGCCGCCGCCGAAGATGTCCGTGCCGCGGCACAGCGCCCGCCAGCGGCCGTCGAGATCTTCGTACAGCCCGGCGAGCTGTGCCTGCGGCAGCATCGCGGGGAAGGCCCGCTGATAGCCCCATTGCAGCGGGGAGCCCGCGGTCAGCAGCCCGACGCGTTCGCGGTCCTCCGGCGGGAGATCGGCGATCACGCGCGCCGCGGCGAGCACGGTCAGCAGGCTGCCGAGGTTGTACCCGGACAGCACGACCCGGGTGCCGGGATCGGCCAGATGTTCCTTGACCCGGTCCGCGAGTTCCGGGACGACCTTGAGCGCGTAACTCGGCGGAACGGTCGGATGCGCGGCGCGCGGCCAGAAGCACACCAAGTCCGCGAGCGCGCCGAGGTGACGGCTGCGCTTGGGCGTCGTCGCGGCGGCGAACACGACTCGCAGCAGACCCGCCGCCAGCGCGCCGAGGGCGAACACGCCGATCGTCGAGAGCGGGGTGAACCAGCCCGGCAGATGCCCGAAACCGAACCGCACCACCAAAAGCGCGCCGCCGCCCGCCGCCATCGCCAGCGCGACGGTGAGCGCGAGATGGTGCAGATGCTTGCGCTCCCAGGAGGCGCGGGCCCAGACGCGCGCGGCCTCCTCTTCCTGAGCTTTGCCGATCTCCATCAGCTCGACGATCTTCGGGATGCCGCGCCGCAGCCGCCGCAGCGGAACGGCCACCGCGAAGCCGAGCACACCGAGCACGACGGCGAGGGCGAGTCCGGCGCCCCACAGCACGGTCACCAGGACGTAGGTGTCGGGCAGCCGTAGATCGTTCGCGCCGACCAGCTGCCGCAGCGCGACCGCGAGTCCCGCGCCGAAACCGCCGCCGAGCAGACCGGCGAGCGCGATGACCGGGGCCGCGGCCCAGCCGCCGAGCCACGGCCGCAACCGGTGCGGCAGATGCTTCCAGGTGGGACGGCCCAGCAACGCCGCCGGGATGAGCAGCAGCGCGAACAGGATGGTCACCGCGACCATCGCCGCGCCGAGCGCTTCGACCGTCCCGTCCGCTCCGCCGAGGCCGCCACCCGTCAGCCCGGCGGGCAGCGGTGTCCGGCGGACGACGGCGATCCCGACCAGCGCGACGGCGAACGCGATCAGCCCGCCGCGGACCACCGGCCCGGCCGAGAAGCCGACCGTCGAGGCCACGAGCGCGGCGAGGACGAGCGCCAGCGCGCAGATCCAGACGACCAGGTCGAACGTCGCCGTCGGCAGCCGGAACGGCCCGCCGAGCAACGGAAGCGCGACACAGGTCAAGGCGGCGACGGTGTGCAGCGTGCGCAGGCCGGGTGTCCGCGGCAGATCCTGCGGTTGCAGCGGGCTAGAACTGTGTTCGCGGTGCAGCCTGTTCCGTGAACGCCAGTCCGACGACGGGATCCGGTCGAGGACGAAGATCAGCACCAGCAGCGGCAGCACGCCGATCGCGGTCCGCAGCGGCGCGAAATCCCGCAGGAACGACGGCGCGCCCGGCAGGCAGGCCGAGCCGGGCGCGAGGCATTGCGCGGCGAACAGGTCGAGCGAGACCACCGCGAGCTGGCTGATCAGCAACATGGTCAGCAGCAGCGAGGCCACCCGCAGCACGGCGCGGCAGATGGTGCCGAGCGCCGCGGCGAACCGCTTGCCCTCCGGGACCGGCGGCAGCATCCAGTGCGCGACGTTCGCCAGCGAGAAGGGGAACAGCAGCGCCCAGGTCGCCTTGGCCGCGCCCCCCGACGTCATCCCGCTCCACAGGTAGCCTTCGAGGATGCGCGGGATCGAACGGCCGAGCGCGGGCAGCACCGGACCGGGAGCGGGTCGGCGCAGCCGGTCCGACGGCCGGATCAGCCTGCCGATCCCGTCGCCCGCGACGTCGACCACCGACGTCGAATCCAGCAGGCTTTCACCGCTCGTGCCCACTAGCCCGGGTACGCGTATTTCGACGACGCGGGTGTCGGGACCCGGCATGACCACGGTGAAGGCCTCCAAACCGTTCCAGTGGGCGTTGAGCCGACAACGGTACTGTTCCGATGTCATCCATCCTTGGAGGAAGCGCACATATGACCCCCGAAAGCGTTGCGAAGCGGCACGACACCCGCAACGGCATCGAGTTCGCCGTCGCCGATCTCGAGGCCGCCGAGTTCGGCCGCAAGGAGATCCGCCTCGCCGAGCACGAGATGCCCGGCCTGATGGCGCTGCGCCGCGAGTACGCCGAGGTGTACCCCCTGCGGGGAGCCCGGGTCTCGGGCTCGCTGCACATGACGGTACAGACCGCGGTGCTGATCGAGACCCTCGTCGCCCTGGGTGCGGAAGTGCGCTGGGCCTCCTGCAACATCTTCTCCACCCAGGACCACGCCGCCGCCGCGGTCGTCGTCGGCCCGCACGGCACCACCGAGGAGCCGAAGGGTGTCCCGGTGTTCGCCTGGAAGGGCGAGTCGCTGGAGGAGTACTGGTGGTGCACCGAGCGGATGCTGACCTGGGACGGCGAAGGTCCCAACATGATCCTCGACGACGGCGGCGACGCCACCATGCTGGTGCACAAGGGAACCGAGTTCGAGAAGGCGGGCGTCGTCCCCTCGCCGGACGAGAACACCTCGGACGAGTTCCGCGTGTTCCTCCAGCTGCTGAGCGCCTCGGTCGCGGCCGACACCGGCAAGTGGACCAAGATCGGCGAAGGCATCCGCGGCGTCACCGAGGAGACCACCACCGGCGTGCTGCGGCTCTACCAGCTCGCCGCGGCCGGTGAGCTGCTGTTCCCGGCGATCAACGTGAACGACGCGGTGACCAAGTCGAAGTTCGACAACCGCTACGGCATCCGGCACTCGCTGATCGACGGCATCAACCGCGGCACCGACGTCCTGATCGGCGGCAAGGTCGCGGTCGTCTGCGGGTACGGCGACGTCGGCAAGGGCGCCGCGGAATCGCTGCGCGGCCAGGGTGCTCGGGTGATCGTCACCGAGATCGACCCGATCTGCGCCCTGCAGGCGGCGATGGACGGCTACCAGGTCAAGCGGCTGGAGAACGTCCTCGGCGAGGCCGACATCATCATCACGACCACCGGCAACAAGGACGTCGTGCTCGTCGAGCACATGGCGAAGATGAAGCACCAGGCGATCCTGGGCAACATCGGCCACTTCGACAACGAGCTCGACATGGCGGGCCTCCAGCGCTACCCGGGCATCCGGCGCATCAACATCAAGCCGCAGGTCGACGAGTGGGTCTTCCCGGACGGCAAGAGCATCATCGTGCTGTCGGAGGGGCGTCTGCTGAACCTGGGCAACGCGACCGGGCACCCCTCGTTCGTGATGTCGAACAGCTTCTCCAACCAGGTGATCGCGCAGATCGAGCTGTTCACCAAGTACGAGGAGTACGACAAGGAGGTCTTCCGCCTCCCGAAGAAGCTCGACGAGAAGGTCGCGAAGATCCACCTCGACGCGCTCGGCGGCGAGCTCACGAAGCTGACCAAGGAGCAGGCCGAGTACATCGACGTGGACGTCGAAGGCCCGTTCAAGACGGACCACTACCGGTACTGACAGCTGCTATGAAAGGTCCTTTCCTGGCAAAATTTGCAAGGAAAGGACCTTTCATGGCGCGCTAGCGCCACTCGACCTCGATGCCGGCCAGCCCCGGCCCGGCGTCGCTGAAGTAGCCGCTGGTCACGCCGCCCATGTCGCACGGCAGCTCCTCGGATTCGACGGGCACGGCGTCGTCGCGCGTCCGGAACTGCCGGGTGCAGCGGGCGGGCAGCGCGCCGAGCGCGAACTTCAGCTGCACGAGGTAGCTGGAGCACTGGTCCCGCAGCATCCGGAAGTACCCGGGCGACGCGGTGCCGGAGTCGTCGCGGACCTCGAAGCAGAAGACGTGGATCTCGCCCTCGGCGAGCTTCCGGTCGAAGAGCAGTTCGGTCGCCATGGTCTCGGCCTCGGCGTTGCGCCGGATCCGCCCGACGCGGCAGCCCTCCGCGGTGATCAGCTCGACGTCGCCGATATGGCAGCCGGGATCGCCGTTGTAGACGGTGACGTACCGGTCCGGGCCGTGGCGGCGCGCCCGGCACACCAGCCGGGTGTGTAGGGAGACCTGCCGGTGCGCGGCGTCGAAGGTGATCGTGTCGTGGACCGCGAGCATCTCCAGATCGGCGTTGTAGCGGTTGGACGACGGATACGCGCCCAGCTCGGCCAGCAGCTGGTCGACGATCGAGCCCATGTCGCCGGACCGGATGTCGTGGAACGACGCGGCCATCTGATGCCCGCGCGCCCGCCCCGTCCTCGGCCCGATCAGCACGACGAGCGCGTCGGGGGGCAGTTGCAGCACCGATTCGAGGGCGCGGACCGCCGGGAGCGCCTTGGGTACCTCCGGCTGGCGCAATCCGCGTTGCCAGTAGCTCAACGTCGACTGTCCGATTTGGACGCCGCGGAGCCCGAGGTGGGCGCGGAGCCGGGCGAGCGAGAGGCCGCGGTAGGCGATCGCCTGCCGCAGCGCATGGTGGAACTCGCCGCTGCGCAGGGCTTCGACCAGCTCCTTGGGCAGGGTTTCGAGTGGTTGGCGCCGTGTTCCGTCGATCATCGTCGAGGTGTCCACGGTCGAAGCACGCTTCCCCGCCGAGAGCGCGTCTGCCCCGTTCGAGGCGTGCTTTCCCGCTGAGAACGCATCAGCACTCTCTCGTGTCACCGCTCGTCCTTTCACCAGACCAGTGTGTGCGCTGAGCGTGAACACTGCGGAACGTTCACGTTAGCAGCGCACTGTGAACACTACGTCCCCCGTTCGGGGTGGTTGACCCCGGAAGAGTGACCGTTCCGGGGTGTGGAAACGCCCCGGAACGGTCCGTTCCGCCGAGTGCCCATCTTGCTCTCCGTGAACCTTCTGTTCACCGTTGTGACCACATTGGTTCGCCATGGTGACCAGGAGGCCCGTCGTGCCTGTGTTCTCGAGCAGGGTTTGCGCCGCGGGCGCCGTGACTCTCGCGGCGTGGCTCGCGGTCCAGACCCCGGCGAGCGCGCTGCCCTCGCCGCCGGTCCGTCAACTCCCCGCCTTCCAGAACCCCATCGTCATGCAGGTACAGGAAAAGTCGCAGTGGTGCTGGGCGGCTTCCGGGAACACCATCGCCGCGCACCACGGCGTGACCGTCGCCCAGAACGAATTCTGCCGGATCGCCCACGACGAGCGGCGCCCGGACTGCGCGGATCGCCCCGGCACGCTGGGCGACGTCCGGCACGCGTTCGGCAAGCTCGGCTTCTCGGCCCCGGGGAACTACGTCAAGGGCCGCATCGCGTACTCCGCCGTGCAGGCCCAGACCGGTGCCGGTCAGCCGGTGCAGACCCGGGTCGGCTGGGCCGCGGGCGGCGGCCACATGCACGTCCTCTACGGCTACGACACCGGCCGGAAGTGGGTCTCGTGGGGGGATCCACTGCCCACCGGTAACCGCTACAACTGGTCGACCTACGACTTCTACGCCGGCAACCGGTCCTTCACCTGGACCCACACCCTCACCGGGATCCGGCGATGAGCGCGCGGCGGATCCTCGGGCTCGCCGGCCTGGTCGCGATGGTCCTGCTGATGTCGGCGCCCGGAGCGCGCGCGGACCAACTGTCTAGTGAAGATCTCGCCGCCGCGAAGGCGGCTGCCGACGATCCCACGCTGCGTGCCGAAATCGGTCGCTTCTTCACCCAGACGAGTGGGTCGGGTCAGGCGCCGTCGGTCAGCGTCGTCGATGAGACCTTCCCGGTTTACGAGCTTTCGAGGGATTTCGTCGCCGGTGACGGCGCGGTCGCCGGGCAACTGGCGTACGTCGCCGTCCCGGTGACGGCGTCCGACGGGCAGACCGCCACCCTCTGGTCGGTCCGCGGTGACGACGGCGCCTGGCGGGTCGGCAACATCGCGTCGGGCGACCGGGAGAGCGCGCTGGCCCGGCGGCTGCCCGAAGGCGCGACGCTGCTCCACGAACCCCAGGTCGACGCCTGGTACGCGCTGCGCGACGGCCGGGTGACGCTGCTCGACGCGGGCGCCGGCGGCTACACGGCCGGTACGTCGGCCACGCTCGCGGAGTACCAGAAGACGGTCTCCGGCCGGTACGGCGCGATGCTCGCGGGCTCGCCCTACGCCCAAGAAGGCAAGGCCGGCGGTTACAACGCCCAGGTGATGCCTCGCGGCGACGGCGGTCCCGCGCCCGACGCGCAGGACACCGGCTTCGTCCCGCTGCTGATCTTCGGCGGCTTGCTCCTCATTGGTATCGCCGGCTTCTTCCTGCACTCGAAGCGGCGCGTCCCCTAGCGGACCGGTGGGCCGGGCGTGAGCGACCCGTCTGGCCCGCCGGTCGACCACGGCGTCATAGGGTGTCCGGTGTGGGACGACTCGTGGTGATCGAAGGTTTGGACGGCGCGGGGAAACGGACGCTCGCCGACGCGCTGACCGGTGCGCTGAACGCCGCCGGAGCGAGCGTCACGTCGATCGCGTTCCCGCGCTACGGCGAAAGCGTGCACGCCGACCTCGTGCACGAGGCGCTGCACCGCGGGCACGGCGACCTCGCCGACTCCGTGTACGGCATGGCGATGCTCTACGCGCTCGACCGCCGGGGCGCGGCGGACGAGATCCGCGCCCGGCTCGGCGACCACGACGTCGTGCTGCTCGACCGGTACGTCGCGTCGAACGCGGCGTACGGCGCCGCCCGGCTCCACCAGGGCGCGGACGGTGAGTTCGTCCGGTGGCTCCGCGGCCTGGAGATCGACCGGTTCGGGCTGCCGGTGCCCGCCGCGCATCTGCTGCTGCGGGTCACCGCCGACGTCGCCGCCGAACGCGCGCAGCGCCGCGCGGAGGGTGACGCCGCCCGTGCCCGGGATTCCTTCGAGACCGACGACGCGCTCCAGAAGCGGTGCTCGGTGGTCTACGACGAACTCGCCGCGGCGGGCTGGCTCGCGCCTTGGCACGTCCTCGACGGCGTCGCCGGTGTCGACGCCGCCGCCCTGGCCGCCACCCTCCGCGTTTAGTCCTCTGGATGCGGTACTTGCGCGCGCAACTACCGCGTTCAGTCCTCTAGATGCGTGAGTAGCCAGGTGTGGAACTCACCGATGTGGTGCTCCGAGGGCATCAGGACCCCGCCTCCGGCGTAGGCGCGGGACGCCATCGCGGGCTGGCAGCGTTCGCAAGCGTCGAAGTCCTGCTCGTTGACGCGGTGGAACAACTCCACCGACCTCGACACGTCCCGGCCGGACTCGACGACCTCCTTCGAGTACAGCCAGTCGCATTCCACCACCGTCCGGTCCGGCGCGAGCGGGTACATCCGGTGGAAGATCACGTGGTCCGGCACCAGGTTCACGAACACCTGCGGCCGGATGGTGATCGCGTAGTACCGCCTGTCCTGCTCACTCGCGACGCCGTCGAGCCGCGCGAAGCCCGCACCGCCGTCGATGGTGAACCCGTCGACGTCCTCGCCGAATTCGGCGCCGTGCCCGACGAAGTACTGCGCCGCGTATCCATCGGCGAACTCCGGCAGCACCTCGGTCAGCTCGGGGTGGATCGTCGCGCAGTGGTAGCACTCCATGAAGTTCTCGACGATCAGCTTCCAGTTCGCCTTGACGTCGTAGGTGATCCGGCGCCCGACCGAAAGCCCGTCCAGGCCGTAGCGCTCGATCGACTCGACGTCACCCAGCCGCTCGCGGACCGCGCCGACGACGTCGGCCTCGAACGACGGCGGGTCCGCGGCGAGGCAGACCCACGCGTAGCCCAGCCATTCCCGCAAGCGCACGGAGTGCAGTCCGTAGCCGGTGCGGTCGATGTCCGGCAGGCTCGCCAGGTTCGGCGCCGCGATCAGCTTCCCGTCGAGCTCGTACGTCCAGGCGTGGTAGGAGCACTGGAACGCCCGTTTCACCGTGCCCGACTCCTCGGTGCACAGCCGCGCCCCGCGATGACGGCAGACATTCAAGAACGCCCGCAGCCCGCCGTCCCGGCCCCGGCTGACGATGACGCTTTCGCGTCCGATTTGGACGGTCCGGAAATTTCCCGCCGAGGGCAGATCCGCCGAACGCACGGCGCAGAACCACTTCCGCTCGAAGAGCTTTTCCTGCTCGGCCGCGAAGATCCCGGGATCCGTGTAGTAGCCGCCCGCCAGTGTGGGGATGAGACTCGTCATCTCGGGACTCCGGCGAATCGGGCGGGGTCGAACAGGGCGATCGGATGCGCGGTGGTGCCGTCCACCACCAGATCGGCGAGCACCTCGCCCACCACGGGCACGAATTTGAACCCGTGCCCGGAAAACCCGCAGGCGATCACCACGCGATCGTGGGTGGGATGACGGGAGATGACGAAATGCTCGTCCGGGGTGTTCGTGTACATACAGGTCGCCGCGCGCAGGAAGGAGCCGGGCAGCGACGGCATCTTCCGGCCGACGAACGCGGAGATCTCGGCGACCTCTTCGGGGTGCACCGTCCGGTCGATGGTCTCCGGCGTACACGTCCCGCCGCCGCGGAAGAACGCGACCTTCACGCTCCCGGCGTCGTCGTGTGACGGGAAGCCGTAGAACTGACGACCGTTCTCGCCTTCCCAGACGTAGATCGGATGCCGTTCGGCGCGGAACGGCTCCGCCCCGCCCGAGGGCGCGAACCAGTACTGGACCTGGCGTTCGATGGTGAATTCGACACCGAGTTCGGTGAGCAGTTCCGGGGCCCAGGCGCCGGGGCAGATCACCAGTTGCCCGGCGGTGTAGAAGTTCTGCGACGTCCCGACGCGGACACCGGTGACCGTCTGGTGCCAAGAAAGGACCTTCTCCTCGTGGTGCAGCTCGGCTCCGGCCCGCGCGGCCAGCTGTAAATGCGCCGCCACACTGGCTTCCGGCACCACGAACCCGGCGTTCTCTTCGTACAGCGCGATTTCGTCCTCGGCCGGGTTCATCGTCGGGAACCGGCGCCGGACCTCCGTGGCGTCCAGGATCTCGTGCGGCAGCCCCCATTTCCGCGCGCTCAGCAGGCTTCCCGACACCGTCCGGGAATCCGGGCCGCCGAGCATGATCCCGCCACAGCGGGTGAAGATCTCGCGGCCGGAGTCGCTTTCGATCCCGTCCCAGAGTTCGTGCGCGCGCACCAGCAGCGGGACGTACGCCGGATCCTCGAAGTACGCCTGCCGGGTGACCCGCGAGCCGCCGTGGCTGGATCCGAGGTTGTGCACCGGCGCGAACCGGTCGATACCCAGCACCCGCTGCCCGCGCCGGGCGAGCCGATACGCGGCCGCGCTGCCCATCCCGCCGAGGCCGATGACGATGACGTCGTAAGCGCTCATGCGGCACTCCTGAGCCGGGTCATGCCGGCGTCGAACAGCGGTTCCCGTGCCACGACGGCGGGAATCCGCTCGCCGAAGTACTCGATCTCCAGTGGCCTGCCCGGCTGGGTGAACTCCACCGGAAGCCAGGCGTACGCGATGTTCTTCCCGACGCTGTAGCCGTACGCCGCACTGGTGACGTAGCCGATGGGACGGCCTTCGGCGTACACCGGTTCCTTGCCGAGTACGACGGAGTACGGATCGTCGACGGTGAGACAGGTCAGCTTCCTCGTGGCAGTGTCTTCCGAGCGGCCCGCCAGCGCGTCCCGGCCGATGAAGTAGCCCTTGTCCATCCGCACGGCGAAGCCGAGTCCGGCCTCGAACGGGTCGTGTTCCGTGGTGACGTCGGTGCCCCACAGGCGGTAGCCCTTTTCCAGCCGCATGCTGGAGAAGGCGTCGCGTCCGGCGGCGATGACGCCGTGCTCTCGGCCGGCTTCCCAGAGTGTGTCCCACAGTTCGCGTCCGAGATCGGCGCTCGTGTACAGCTCCCAGCCCAGTTCGCCCACATAGGACAGTCGCATCGCGGTCACCGGGACCTGGCCGATGTAGGCCTGTTTCGCCTTGAAGTAGCCCATGGCCTGGTGTGAGAAGTCCGTTGTGGACAGTGGTTGCAGCACCGCCCTCGCGAGCGGTCCCCACAGGCCGATACAGCAGGTTCCCGGGGTGGTCTCGTGGATCTGCGCGGCGCCGTCACCGGGCAGATGCCGCCGCAGCCAGTCGATGTCGATGGCGCTGTTGACCCCGACCTGGAACCGCTCGGCGCCGAGCCTGGCCACGGTCAGGTCGCCGCGCACGCCGCCGTCCTCGTCGAGCAGCAGGGTGTAGGTGACCGAACCGGGCTTCTTGTCGAGCTGGTTCGTGGTCATGGTCTGCAGGAACGGCAGCGCGCCGGGGCCGGTGACCTCCACGCGTTTCAGCGATGTCATGTCGAACATCGCGGCCCGCTGCCGCGCGACCAGTGCTTCGGCGCCGCCGATCGGTGACCAGTACCGCGCGGCCCAGTCGTTGCGGGCCGGGACGAGGTCGACCTCGGGCAGGTTCGCGTTCGCCTCGTACCAGTGCGGCCGTTCCCAGCCGCTCGCTTCGAGGAAGAACGCGCCGAGTGCCACCTGCCGCTCGTAGAACGGGCTGGTGCGCAGCGGCCGCGGTTCTTCCATGGGCTGCAAGGGATGGATGACGTCGTAGACCTCGACGAAGCTCTGGCAGCTGCGTGCCATGACATAGTCCGGGGCCAGTTGCACCTTCTCGAACCTGGCGAGGTCGCAGCCGTGCAGATCCGTGCCGGGCTGGCCGTCGACCAGCCACCGCGCCATCGCCCGCGCGACCCCGGCCGAATGCGTGATCCAGACGGCTTCGGCGACCCAGAACCCGTCGAGATCGGGATGTTCGCCCAGGAGCGGCATCCCGTCCGGGGTGAACGAGAACAGGCCGTTGATGCCCTCTTCGACCTTGGTCTCGCCGAGCGCGGGCAGCAGGCCGACGGCGGCGGCCCAGGACGTCTCGAAGTCCGCCGGGGTGAACGCCAGTTCCGACGGCATCCCCTCTCCGGTACCGATCTCCTTGGCGGGCACCGGCATCGGCCGGTGTCCGTAGGCGCCGATACCGATCCTGTCGACGTGCTCACGGAAGTAGAGATCGGCGTCCTGGTGCCGCAGGATCGGCCGGGTGGCCTCCTCGGTCACGCCGGCGAGGGACGGCAGGGGACTGGTGCGCGCGTATTGATGCGCCATCGGGACCAGCGGGATCGCGAGGTCCACCAGTTCGCCGAGCAGCGGGCCCCACATCCCGGCGCAGGAGAGCACGATGTCCGCGCGGAAGCTCCCGGTCCCGGTGGTGACGCCGGTGACCCGGCCGCCCGCGCTTTCGATGCCGACGACCTTCTGGCGCGCGAGGAACTTCGCGCCGCGCCCGATCGCGCGGCGGGCCTGCGCCTCGGCCGCCCTCAGTGGGTGGGCCAGGCCGTCGGACGGGATGTGGAACCCGCCGAGCACCTTGGCCGGATCGAGCAGCGGATGCAGTGCGGCGCACTCGGCCGGATCTATAAGCCTGGTTTCGACCCCCGACGCCGTCGCCCAGCCGTGCCGTCGTTCGAGATCGGCGAGCCGTTCCGGTGTCGTGGCCACCTCCAGCCCGCTGACCGGCCGGAAGCACGGCTTCCCGTCGAGGTCGAGCGCGCCGTACTTGGCGACGGTGTACCGGGCGAACCCGGTCATCGCGCGGCAGGCGGTGGTCTGGAAGACCAGGCCGGGCGCATGCGAACTGGACCCGCCGGTGGTGAACAGGTCGCCCTGCTCCAGCACGGTGAGCTCGGTCCAGCCTCGTTCGGTCAGTTCGTCGGCGATCGCGCAGCCGACGATACCGGCGCCGATCACGACCACACGGGGTCCGGGGGACATGGTGAGGGAACCTCCTGCCTGCCCATGGGCGTCCACAGTGGACATACGGGCATCGGGGTGACAGGCGTTGTTGCGGATGAGGCGCGGTGTTCCGTCTTCAGCAACAAAGTGCGGCACGTGCGGGCACGCTGTCAAGAGCCGAAACAGTCGGCTGCTTCAACCCGCGCGCGCCATGAAAGGTCCTTTCCTTGCAAATTTCGCAAGGAAAGGACCTTTCATGGCGCGCTGGAGGGGCGTGACAGGACCGGTCACCTCAGTCGCTGAAGTACCCCAGCTGAGCCGAGAGGTCCGCCGAAGCCTCGGTCAGCGGCCGGACGATCTGCCGCACCCGCTGCTTCGAAAGCCGGTACGAGGGGCCGGACGCGCTCATCGCCGCGACGACGTCGCCGCCCGGCCCGCGCACCGGCACCGCGACCGCGTGCATCCCCAGCTCCAGCTCCTCGAAACAGGCCGCGTACCCGTCCTCGGCCACGCGCTCCAGTTCCACGGTCAGCTCGTCCGGATCGACCGTGGTCCGCGGCGTGAACTGTTCGAGTTTCCGCCGGAGCAAACGTTTGCGCTCGACGTCTCCCATGTACGCGAGCAAGACCTTCCCGCTGGACGTCGCGTGCAGCGGGGTGCGCTGGCCGGTCCAGTTCTGCGTGGTGATCGCGGCCGAGCCGCGGGCCTGGCTGATGTTGATCGCGACGCCGTCGTCGGCGATCGCGATGTTGACCGTCTCGCCCAGGGTCTCCGCCAGTCCCTGGCAGGTCTGCCTGCCCAGTTTCGCCAGGTCCATCCGGCCGGTGGCGGCGCCGGCGAGCCGGACGACGCCGAAGCCGATCGCGTACTTGCCGCGCTCGCCGAGCTGCTCGACGAGGCCTCGGGATTCCAGGACGCTCAGCAGGCGGGAAGCCGTCGACTTGTGCACGCCGAGTTCGCCCGCGATCTCGGTGATCCCCGTTTCCCCGTTGCGTGCCAGTAGTTCCAGCACGCTGATCGCGCGGTCGACGGACTGCACCTGACTGGGTGTTGCGTTCCCCGTGTCCTGGTTCCGCATGACGCAACAGTAGCCGTTTCGCCCGCATCCGTTCGGCTGAGTGGGCGAATCCCTTGACGCACCGGCCCCTCGGGGGCGATTGTTGCGCAGAGCACGTCTTGTCTCGTAATACGCAACATCAACAAACCGTCGGTCCTTTCCCCGGAGGCCCCGATGATCCGTGCCTGCTCCGTCTCCGAACTTCCCGAGGGTGAGGCTCTCCGCGTGGAGGGCCCGGTTCCCGTCTCGGTCTTCCATGCCGAAGGCGGGTATTACGCCCTGGACGACACCTGCACCCACCAGGACGCGTCGCTCGCCGACGGCTGGATCGAGGGCTGCTTCGTCGAATGCCCGCTGCACGCCGCGCGGTTCGACCTGCGGACCGGCGTCCCGGCCTGCCTTCCCGCGAAAGACGCCGTTCGCGCCTACCCGGTCGTCGTCGCCGACGGCGTGATCTACGTGGACACCGAGGCGCGCCAGGAAGTGGCTTGAGTGTCTGTGGTGAACCCGCGTCCGCGATCGACGTCGGCAGCACGCTGCCTGGTCTTCCGTCTCTCGATGGCGGATCAGGGCGTCCTGCCACCGCGATAGCGGGGCCTTCGGCCGGGGCGGGTTCACGCGTTCGGTCCCTTTTCGAGGTGAGACTTCAGCTCCGCCAACAGGCTCTGAGAACCGTCGCCGTAGTCGGGACGTCACTGGCTGGACTCCGGTCGGCGCAGGAACTGCGCGCACGGGGTTTCGGCGGGCGGCTGGTGATGATCGGCGCGGAACCGCCCTATGATCGGCCGCCGCTGTCGAAGGATTTCCTGCTGGGTAAGGTTTCCGCCGACGATCTCGCCCTCGCCGGGCAAGCCGGTCTCGACGCGCTCGAAGCCGAATGGCACCTCGGCGTGCGCGCCGAAAAGCTCGGCGGCGACGGTGTGGTGCTCGACGACGGCACCACGATCGCCGCGGACGGTTATGTCATCGCGACCGGAGCGGTGGCCAGAACCCTTGGCGCGGCAAGGAATCTGAAAGGCGTTCACACCTTGCGGACGCTCGCGGACGCCACCTCGCTGAAACGCGACCTAGCGGCCGGACCCTCTTCGGTGGTCGTCATCGGAGCGGGATTCATCGGCGCGGAGGTCGCGTCCGCGTGCCGCTCGCTCGGCAACGACGTCACCGTGATCGAGGCGATGGCCGTGCCGCTCGCGCCGGTCGTCGGCCCGGAAATGGGCGCGGTGTGCGGGGCGCTGCACGCCGAGAACGATGTCCGGCTGCTCGCGGGGGTTCCCGTCGCCGGTCTCACCGGGACCGATCGCGTGACCGGCGTGCGGCTCGCGGACGGCCGGATGATCCCGGCGGACCTAGTCGTCGCCGGAGTGGGCGCGCGGCCGGTCACTGAATGGCTGACCGGTTCCGGGCTCGCCGTCGACGACGGGGTGCTGGTCGATTCCGGCTGTGTCACAGCGAATCCCCGGGTGATCGCGGTGGGTGACGTCGCGCGGTACCGCTGCCCCCTGCGCGGCAGGCGGATCCGCGCCGAACACTGGACGGCCGCGAACGACCAGCCTGCTGTCGCGGTCGCCAATCTGCTCGCCGGTTCGACCGTCACGCATTTCGCCCGGCACGGTTACTTTTGGTCCGATCAGTACGGACACCGGATCCAGTTCGCCGGAGTGGCCACTGAAGACGTCCGGATCGTCGAGGGCGATGTCACGTCGAAGCGTTTCGTGGCCGCCTTCCACCGGGATGACGTCCTGACCGGCGTGTTCGCGATCGATTCACCGCGCCCCTTCACCAGGCTGCGGCGTTCCCTCTAGGGCACGAAGACCCTACTCGGATGGAGCAATTTGCCCGATTCCATGATCTTTCTGGTGGTCACATCGCCGGGTCGCGCGCTCGCGCGGGGAAACTAGTGCGAACATAGCTTTATGAAGGCACGTGTTCTGGTCGTCGACGACGACCCTGCTCTCGCGGAGATGCTCACCATCGTGCTGCGTGGGGAGGGGTTCGACACAGCCGTCGTGGCCGACGGCTCACGAGCGCTGCCCGCGCTTCGTGAGCTGAAACCGGACTTGGTCCTCCTCGACCTCATGCTGCCCGGGATGAACGGCATCGACGTCTGCAAGGCGATCCGGGCCGAGTCCGGGGTGCCGATCGTGATGCTCACCGCCAAGAGCGACACCGTGGACATCGTCCTCGGGCTCGAGTCGGGTGCCGACGACTACGTGGTCAAGCCGTTCAAGCCGAAGGAACTCGTGGCGCGCGTCCGTGCCCGGATGCGCCGTACCGAGGCCGAGCCCGCCGAGTCGCTGACGATCGGCGATCTCGCGATCGACGTCCCCGGCCACGAGGTGACCAGGGAGGGCAAGGCCATCCCGCTGACCCCGCTGGAGTTCGACCTCCTGGTCGCGCTCGCCCGCAAGCCGCGTCAGGTGTTCACCCGCGAGGTGCTGCTGGAGCAGGTGTGGGGTTACCGCCACGCCGCCGACACCCGCCTGGTGAACGTGCACGTCCAGCGGCTGCGCTCGAAGGTCGAGAAGGACCCGGAACACCCCGAGGTGGTGTTGACCGTTCGCGGCGTCGGCTACAAGGCCGGCCCGCCGTGATCACCCCATGAGTGGACGTTCGGCCAAGCTCGCCCAAACCACGATGCGCCGTCTCCGGCGCATCGTGGTTTTCGTGCGCGGCAAGGCCGTCGCCTCCAACGAGCTGTGGCGGCATTCGCTGCAGTTCCGGGTCACGGTGTCCACGCTGGCCCTGTCGGCCGCCGTGGTGTTCGTGCTGGGCATGGTGCTGCAGAACCAGATCACCGAACGGCTGCTCGAGACCAAGCAGAACGCGGCGATCGCGCAGACGAGGGCGGTCGTCGAGACCGCGGCCAGCGAACTGGTCGGCGTCGGCGCGGAATCGACCGAAGCGATGGTCGCGCGGCTGAACAACGCGCTGAAGAAGATCTCCAGCACGACGACGTCGCAGGACGGCGCGGGTGCCGCGGGCACCTTCGAACCGGTGCTGGCCGCCGGTGGCCGCGATCAGTCGATCCGGCCGGTGGCCGCCGGTCCCTATGACCGGGTGCCGGTGCGGCTGCGTCAGTTCGTGGAGACCGAACAGGTCAGCTACCTGATGCACACGGTCACCGAGGCCGACGGCGGCAAGACGACGTATCTGATCGTCGGCGCCCCGGTGACCACGATGATCAACCCGCTCCAGCTCTACCTGCTCTACCCGCTCACCAGCGAGCAGAACACCGTCTCGACCGTCCAGAACACGCTGCTGGTCGGCTGTCTCGTGCTGCTGCTCCTGCTGGCCGGGATCACGAACCTGGTCACCCGGCAGGTGGTCCGGCCGGTCCGGCAGGCCGCCGCGGCGGCCGAGCAGTTCGCGGGCGGTGCGCTGGACCAGCGGCTCGCCGTGCTCGGCGAGGACGATCTGGCCAAACTCGCCGTCTCCTACAACGAGATGGCCGCGAGCATCCAGCGGCAGATCCGGCAGCTGGAGGACTTCGGCGGGCTGCAGCGCCGGTTCACCTCCGACGTCTCGCACGAACTGCGCACCCCGCTGACCACCGTCCGGATGGCCGCCGACGTGCTGCACGCGTCCCGCGAGCAGTTCCCGGCCGGGCTCGCCCGCTCCACCGAGCTGCTGGTCGACGAACTCGACCGGTTCGAAGCGCTCCTCGGCGACCTGCTGGAGATCAGCAGGCTCGACGCGGGTGTCGAAGAGCTGTCCGCCGAGCTGATCGACGTCCGGCCGATCGCGACCAGGGCCGTCGAACAGGTCCGGGTGATCGCGGGCAACGCCGGCAGCGCGGTCGAGCTGGTGCTGCCGGAGGAAGAGGCGCCGGCCGAGGTCGACGCGCGCCGCGTCGAGCGGATCCTGCGCAACCTGCTGGCCAACGCGGTGGACCACAGCGAAGGAAACCCGGTGGTGCTGACACTGGCGGTCAACGAGACCGCGGTCGCCATCACCGTGCGCGACCACGGCGTCGGTCTCCGCCCCGGCGAGGCGGAGCTGGTGTTCAACCGGTTCTGGCGCGCCGACCCGTCCCGCAACCGCCGGACCGGCGGCACCGGACTCGGCCTCGCGATCAGCCAGGAGGACGCGCGCCTGCACGGCGGCGTGCTCGACGCGTGGGGCGAGCCCGGCCACGGCGCCTGTTTCCGGCTCGTGCTGCCGAGGCGGCAGGACACCCCGATGGGGGAGAGCCCGCTGATCCTGCCGCCGCCCGATCACAAGGCGAGCGACCCGCACGGTTCGTCGTCCGGACTGCTCGAAGTCCGCCCGGCGCCCGACGCGATCCTCGCCGAGCCCGAGGAGGTCGGCCGGTGAAGCGGCTGCTGACCCTGCTGGCGGTGTTCCTGCTGGTCGCAGGCTGCGCGAACATCCCGCTCGAATCCCAGCCCGTCGTCGTCTCCGGGGACAAACCCCCGCAGGCGCCGGTGGACGTCCCCGAACCGCAGGCCGGGATCGACTCGCTGACCGTCACCCGCCAGTTCATCCGCAGCTCCGCGATCCCGGGGACGGGGAACGACAACGCGCGGGTCTACCTCGACGACGAAGCCCGGCGCACCTGGAAGCCGTCGCCCGGACGGACGATCATCGACGACACCTTCGGCACGGTCTACGACACCTCGTCACCGCAGGGGAACCCGGACGAGCAGCTGGTGAACGTCCGCGGGTTCAAACTCGGCACCCTGAGCCCCGACAGCGCGTTCATCCCGCTGAAGGCCGAGTACTCGCAGCAGTTCAAGGTGCGGAAGCAGCAGAACGGCCAATGGCGGATCGTGGATCCGCCGCAGGAGCTCGTCATCACCGACGAGGACTTCTCGGTCAACTACTTCCGGGTGCCGATCAGCTTCTACTCGCCCGACTCGGGCGCCTTCGTCCCCGACCTCCGGTACGTCGCGGCGAAACCGCAGTCCGGATTGCCGGGGCGGGTGATGGACCTGGTGCTGCAGGGACCGTCGGAAGGGTTGAAGGGCGCGGTCAAGGACCTGCTCGGCGACCAGGTCACCACCGAGACCAACGTGCGCAGCACGGACGACGGGACCCTGGACGTCGCGCTGACCGGCGTCGGCGGGGCCAGCTCCGCGGACCGGAGCCTGATCGCCGCGCAGATCGTCCTCTCGCTGCAGACGGTGACGCTGAGCCGGATCCGGCTGCTGGCCGACGGCACCGCGCTGGTGCCGGACCACGAATACTGGCGTGCCAGCGAACTTCCCGAGTACAACGCGGACATCGCGCCCAATTCGGGCCTGCGCGGGCTGATGACGGTGAACGGCCGGGTCCGGTCGCTTGGCGACGGGGCCCCGGTCGGGGGACCGGCGGGCAACGGCGGCTACAAGGTCGTCAGCGCGGCGCAGTCCGTCGACGGGAACCGGCTCGCCGTCGTCGAAGAGCGCGACGGCAGGCAGTGGCTCCGGGTCGGCGACCTCAACCGCGACCTCGACTCGGTGGACCTGTTCGGCGGCAGCCTGAGCCGTCCGACCTGGCGGCCGATCGCACGCGGCAGCGGCGGGGTTTCGGGCGAGGTCTGGACGGTCGTCGACCACAACACCGTCGCCAGGGTCACGCTGGCCGCGGACGGGCGCTGGGTGAAGGCCGGCGTCGACGCGACCATGCTCACCGGGCTCGGCCAGATCACCGAACTGCGGCTTTCGCGCGACGGATCGCGGCTGGCCGCGGTGGTCAACGGGCAGCTGGTGATCGCCTCGATCGTGCGGACGGCGGACTCGGTGGCGCTGCGGGCGCCGCGCTCGCTGCAGGAGCGTCAGCTCAAGGACGTCGTCGACGTCGACTGGGCGACGCAGGACCACCTGATCGTCGCGACGTCGTCCAGCTCCCTGCCGGTGGTCAAGGTGCCGTTGGACGGGCAGCGGATGGACCCCTTCAGCGGCTCGAACCTGACCCCGCCGGTCCACGGCGTCACCGCGGCGCCGAGCAGGCCGAACCTGGTCGCGGACGCGGGTGGGCTGTGGGTCGCTTCGGAACTGGGCGAGGTCTGGCGGCCGCAGGCGCATACGGTGACCGACGCGGATCCGTTCTACCCCGGCTGAGCGCACCTCCGGCAGCTCGAGTGTGGAGGATTTGGGACGTTGAACGTCCCAAATCCTCCACGCTCGAATCCCGCAGGCACCAGCGAAGCCACATCCGGAGAAGCGCCGACCAGCGACTCTGCGACTTTGCCGGGGCCCTGACCTTGAGGGTAGGGAAGAAGTCCTTCGCGGACTTCACGGTGCTCGGGAGGGTGGCTTCGCCTGCTTGTGGGCGCGGCGCGAACTCGCCGAGGAGACCTCGCACCTGGTGACTGTCCACAAGGGCTGCTCTTCGCGTACCCACTGCTGACCTGCGCGAAGGTGACGGTCTTGCGGGGTACCGGGCTCGGCGATGAAGGAATTGGGACACTCAACGTCCCAATTCCTTCATCGACGCGCGGTGTTCCGTCCACGACCCCCGCCTGCCCCACCGAAAAGGGGAGCAAGGGACCTTTAGTATCGCCAGCTTTCCTAGCGTCACTACCAACTCTAGCGGCACCAGCACCTTCTCCTCGACTGCCCTTCTCCCGTCCCCACGGCACCCCAGCGGCACCCCGAGGACGCGTCACCGGCCCCTTGACGCCCAGAAGTGTCCAAAGGGGACCCCTCATGACACACCGGACCCCAGAACTGTCGGAGCCCCGCCCGACACTCGCTCCATGTCCGCACTCCTGGATCTCCTCATCCCCGCCCGCTGCGCCGCCTGCGGCGCCCCCGGCGCCCCGTGCTGCCCCACCTGTCAGACCGCTTGGGGTTCGCTCAGCGAGATCACTCGCGCCCCGACGATCGGCCTCGTCCCCGTCTACGCCCTGGCCCGCTACGCCGACGAAGCCCGCCGCCTGATCCTCGCCTACAAGGAACGCGGGCGGCGCGATCTGGCGCCGTCCCTCGGCATGGCCATCGCCGAAGCCCTGCTCCAGCTCCCTGAGCCGGATCGCTGTCTCGTCCCGGTCCCGTCGAGACGCCACGCCTCGCGAGTCCGGGGTGGACCGCATGTCCAGCGCATGGCCGAAGAATGCGCGAAACACCTGGCATGGCACGGAAAACACGCGACGGTGGCGCCCGTGCTCAGGCTCAAGGCCGGCGTCCGTGATGCCGCGGGACTGTCCAAAACCGAGCGGGTGGCGAATCTCGACGGGCGTATCCGGATCGCCGCCGGAACCGCCCCGCCGAGGGGGACGCCGGTCATTCTTCTTGACGACGTGATCACAACCGGAGCGACGGCCGCCGCTTGTACGCGCCTTTTGGACGCAAGCGGAATTCACGTTTCCGCGGTGATCGCGCTGGCCGCCGCCGGGTGATCGGAAGGTCACCTACAAGAGTGATGAATGATCGGGAACGAGAATGGGTACAAGGGCGTTGACGGGATATGAGGCAGCTACCGGGGAACACTCCAACTGCCCGCCACTCCACCGGGGTGGCGGCGGATTGCCCGGGCAGCGTCACCCTCGGCTTTTTCCTGTCCGAAGACTTGCGCCGTCCGCGTGAAAACAACTCACGGGGACGACGCCCGACAGGCCGGATTGTCCCGCTGTCCAAGCGGTCGTCGTCGCGTGCGGTGACGAGGTCTCACGTCCTGATATCCCCCGGCTCGGGGGCTGTTGCTCGCGGCGTGATGCGGCTAACGTGCAGCGCTATCAGCAATCCCGGCAGGCAGGGAGGTGACCAGCCCATGTCCCTGGCGCCGGAGCCGCGCTGAGTCCGCGCTCGGACATCCGACACGAGACGTCGTTGCCGCATGCCGAGTTCCCTCATCGCCCGCGATCCGGGCTTCGTCCCCGCTTTACCGGCGCCCTAGTGAACACATCTACAGCTCGCAGTCATTTCAGCGAGGGAGGTCGTGTATGGACATCGTCGTTAAGGGCCGCAACGTGGAGGTGCCCGACCACTATCGGGCACTCGTCAGCGAAAAGCTGGCCCGGCTAGAGCGCTACGACAAGAAGGTCATCCGTTACGACGTGGAGCTCTTCCACGAGCCCAATCGCCGGCAGTCGAAGAACTGCCAGCGCGTCGAAATCACCGGGAAGGGCCGAGGCCCCGCCGTACGCGCCGAAGCGTGTGCCGGCGACTTCTACGCAGCGCTGGATTCCGCACTGAACAAGCTCGAGAACAGGTTGCGGAAGACACACGACCGACGGCGCGTGCACTACGGCCGCAGCCGCCCGGAATCCGTCGCCGAGGCGACTTCGATCGCGGTCGCCGGTGGGATGACCACCGACACCCGACATCTGGCAGGCACCGCTGTCCTCGAAGCGCCAGAGGCCGAACCCATGGCCAACGGTTTCGCTGTCGAGAGCGGTGACGACTTCGAGATGCCCCAGCAACAGCGCTGGGATGACGGGGTGACCGAACATCAGCCCGGTCGCGTCGTCCGCGAGAAGAAACACGACGCGGTACCGATGACGGTGGACCAGGCCCTCTACGAGATGGAACTGGTCGGCCACGACTTCTACCTCTTCAACGACTCCGACGCCGGATGCCCGAGCGTCGTCTACCGGAGGCGAGGCTTCGACTACGGCGTCATCCGGCTGAGTTAGCCGGCCTCCCACGCCCGCAACGTCCACGAACGGCGGCCCGCACGTGTTCGCGTGTGGGCCGCCGTCATGTCCGGATCAGGCGCGATATGTCCCTCTCCGGTCAGGTACCGACCGACGGTGCGTGCGCGAACACCGAGGTGTTCCCTACGATGGGGGTCGGATGGCGGTGCGTAACCCGGCGCCGCCGCATACGAGACTGCCCGGGATCGGCTCGGGTGCGATCACAATTCAGCTAGTGAGGTCGACCGGATGGTGCTGAACCGCCTGCTCCGCGCGGGCGAGGGCAAGATGGTGAAGCGGCTGCGCAACATCGCCGATCACATCAACACCCTCGAAGACGACGTCAAGGAACTTTCGGACACGGCGCTGCGGGCGAAGACCGACGAGTTCCGTAAGCGGCACGCGGACGGCGAGTCACTCGACGACCTCCTGCCGGAGGCGTTCGCGGTGGCGAGGGAGGCGGCCTGGCGCGTGCTCGGCCAGCGGCCCTACGACGTCCAGCTGATGGGCGGTGCCGCGCTGCACCTCGGCCAGGTCTCCGAGATGAAGACCGGTGAGGGCAAGACCCTGACCCAGGTCCTCCCCGCGTACCTGAACGCCATCTCCGGCAAGGGCGTGCACGTCATCACGGTGAACGACTACCTCGCCAAACGTGACGCCGAATGGATGGGCCGGATCCACCGTTTCCTCGGTCTCGAGGTCGGGGTCATCCTGGCCGACCAGACGCCGGAGGTCCGCCGCCAGCAGTACGCCGCCGACATCACGCACGGCACGAACAACGAGTTCGGCTTCGACTACCTCCGCGACAACATGGCGTGGAGCCTCGAAGACTGCGTCCAGCGCGGCCACAACTTCGCGATCGTCGACGAGGTGGACTCCATCCTCATCGACGAGGCCCGGACGCCGCTGATCATCTCCGGCCCGGCGGACCAGTCCTCGCGCTGGTACATCGAGTTCGCGCGGATGACCCCGCTGATGAAGCCGGACGTCCACTACGAGGTGGACATCCGCAAGCGCACCGTCGGTGTCACCGAGAAGGGTGTCGCCTTCGTCGAGGACCAGCTCGGTATCGAGAACCTCTACGAGGCCGCGAACACGCCGCTGGTCGGCTACCTGAACAACGCGCTGAAGGTCAAGGAGCTCTACAAGCGCGACAAGGACTACATCGTCCGCGACGGCGAGGTCCTGATCGTCGACGAGTTCACCGGCCGCATCCTGCACGGCCGCCGCTACAACGAGGGCATGCACCAGGCGATCGAGGCCAAGGAAGGCGTCGAGATCAAGGCCGAGAACCAGACGCTCGCCACGATCACGCTGCAGAACTACTTCCGGCTCTACGACAAGCTGTCGGGGATGACCGGTACCGCCGAGACCGAGGCGGCCGAGTTCCACCAGACCTACAAGCTGGGTGTGGTGCCGATCCCGACCAACAAGCCGATGATCCGCGCCGACCAGGCCGACCTGATCTACAAGACCGAGCAGGCCAAGTTCGAGGCCGTCGCCGAGGACATCGCCGAGCGGCACGAGAAGGGCCAGCCGGTGCTGGTCGGCACCACGAGTGTCGAGAAGTCCGAGCACCTGTCGAAGCTGCTGCTCAAGCTGGGGGTCCCGCACGAGGTCCTCAACGCCAAGCACCACGACCGGGAGGCGCTGATCGTCGCCAGGGCGGGGCGCAAGGGCGCGGTCACGGTCGCCACCAACATGGCGGGCCGCGGTACCGACATCGTGCTCGGTGGCAACCCGGACCTGATCGCCGACGAGGTGCTGCGCCAGCGCGGCCTCGACCCGGTCGAGCACTCCGAGGAGTACGAGGCCGCCTGGCCGAAGGTGCTCGAAGAGATCCAGGCGGAGACCAAGGCCGAGGCCGAGGAGGTCCGCGCGGCGGGCGGGCTGTACGTGCTCGGCACCGAGCGGCACGAGTCCCGCCGGATCGACAACCAGCTCCGCGGTCGTTCCGGTCGTCAGGGCGACCCGGGCGAGTCCCGGTTCTACCTGTCGCTCGGTGACGAGCTCATGCGCCGGTTCAACGCGACGATGGTCGAGCGGGTCATGACCACCATGCGGCTGCCGGACGACGTGCCGATCGAGCACAAGATGGTCTCCAAGGCGATCAAGAGCGCGCAGACGCAGGTCGAGCAGCAGAACATGGAGATCCGCAAGAACGTCCTCAAGTACGACGAGGTGATGAACGAGCAGCGCAAGGTGATCTACGCCGAGCGTCTGCGCGTCCTCGAGGGCGAGGATCTGCGCGAGCAGATCGAGCACATGCTGGTCGACGTCATCAACGCGTACGTCACCGAGGAGACCTCCTCGGGTTACGCCGAGGACTGGGACCACGAGAAGCTGTGGACGGCGCTCAAGACGCTGTACCCGGTCAAGGTCACCTGGGAAGAGCTCACCGCGGACGACGACCTGGACGCCGACGGGCTGCGCGAGGCGCTGCTCAAGGACGCTCACCGCGCGTACGACGAGCGTGAGGCCGAGATCGACGCCAAGGTCGGCGAAGGCGCGATGCGCAGCCTGGAGCGCCAGGTCATGCTCACCGTGCTCGACCGCAAGTGGCGTGAGCACCTCTACGAGATGGACTATCTCAAGGAGGGCATCGGCATGCGGGCCCTGGCGCAGCGCGACCCGGTCATCGAGTACCAGCGCGAGGGCTACGACATGTTCCGCGCGATGCTGGAGTCGCTGAAGGAGGAGGCCGTCGGCTTCCTGTTCAACCTCCAGGTCGAGCAGGCCGAGCCCGCCGCCCCGGCGCCGGAGTCCGCGGCGGCGCTGCCCGCCGGGGTCGCCTCCGGGAACGGTCAGGCCAACGGCGACGGGCGCCACGCCCGTCCGACGCCTCCGCAGGGTCCGGCGACCGACACCGAATCCGTGCCGTCCGCCTTGCGCGGCAAGGGACTCGGCGGTGGTTCGCGATCCGGGCTGACCATGTCGGGCCCGTCCGAGGACGGCGGCGTCGAGTCGCATTCGGACAGTGCCGGCAGCGACGGCGGCGACCAGAGCGGGACCCGCCGGGAGCGCCGTGCCGCGCAGCGCGCCTCCCAGAAGAAGGGCAAGAAGGGCCCGCGCCGCTAAGACAGACAGGGAAAGGGGCCTTCACCGCACGCGACCGGCGCGGTGAAGGCCCCTTTCTCATGCCGCCAGCCGGAGCGCGGAGACGCGTCGCGGCGGCTTCAGCAGGTGGAAGCGGGTGCACACCCAGCCCGCCGGGGTCCGCTCGAATCGCGCGGCCAGCGCGAGGCAGCGGCCGTTCTGCTCGACGGTCGCGCAGGCCTCGATGACGCCGTCCGCCGGATGGCACAGGTGGATCGACTTCGGCCGGTAGCCGCCCGGCGGACGCTGACGGCTGCGGGCGATCAGCACGGGGTGGAGGGCGGGGTCGAGGATCGGCTCGATCTGGGCCGCCGGACGGCGCCCGTCGCAGGCTTCGAGGATGGTGGTCAGCAGCCTGCCCACCTGCCGCCCGTCCAGCGTGTCCGGCCCGGGTTCGGTACGGGGTATCTCGGCGAACTCCTTGCCGGGGAGCCGCAGGTCCAGGACGAGCTGGTTGTCCGGCGTCGGCGCCCGGTGCGTCGGCCCGTCCGGGCGGTTCGTGGTCCGGTAGGCCGGTTCACACGGTTTCAGCCGTCTCAATGTGTACGAAGTCATCAGGTCGTCCCCCTCCGCGGCCCCCTCGGCCACGCCCAGCAACTCAGGGCCCGGCGGTGGGCGAGGTGGCGACAGGAACCGCCCGAGAGGATGAACCGGGTGGTGATCGCTTGTGTACCGTGAGCCGATGCTGAAAGGGCTGGTCATCGACTACGTCGGGGTGCTGACAGACGCCGGCGCGGACGAGCTGTACGCCTTCCTGCTGGCGGCCAGGGAACGCGGCATCAAGACGGCCTTGCTTTCCAACGCCCCCGGGGCGTCGGACGAGGCCAAGCGCACGCTGGACCCGTTCTTCGACGCGCTCGTCTTCTCCGGCGAGGTCGGCGTCGCGAAACCCGAGCGTGAGGTCTACCTGCTCACCGCGGGGCTGCTCGACCTGCCCGCCGAAAGGTGCGCGTTCGTCGACGACGCTTCGCACAACGTCCGCGCGGCGGTGGCCGCCGGGATGGCGGGGGTGCACCACACGTCGGTCGAGGAGACCTTGACCGAGCTCAGCGCCCTGTTCCCGAAGCCCTAGCGGTTCCTGAAGCCCTAGCGCGGCGCACCAGCTCGAAGGACAGCACCGCGGCGGCGGCCGAGACGTTCAGCGACTCGACCTCGCCCGGCATCGGGATCGACACCCATTCCGTCACGAGTTCGCCGACCTCGGCGCCGACGCCGTTCGTTTCCCCGCCCAGCACGAACGCCGCGCGCTGCGGCAGTTCGACGTCGAACACCGAATCGCGGGCCGAAGCGCCCAGCGCGTAGATCCCGTACCCGGCCTCGGTGAGCATTTCGGCGGCCTCGCGCGCGCTGCCGCACCGCAGCACCGGCGCGCGGAACGCGACCCCGGCCGAGGCCTTGACCACCATCGGGTCGAGGGCGGCGACCCCGCGCCGCGGCACGACGACACCCTCCAGCCCGGCGGCGGTCGCCGTGCGCAGGATCATCCCGACGTTCGCCGGGGTGGTGATCCCGTCGAGCAGCAGTACCCGGGAAGGCGGCCTGCTCTCGGACAGGGCCGCGTGCAGCGACCGCATCCGCGGCGCGACGACGTCGGCGAGTACGCCCTGGTCCTGCTTGCCGTTGCCGGCCAGCACCTTGACGCGGTGCGCGCTCGCCCGCTGCACCGGCACCCCGGCGGCCTTGGCGGCGCGCTGGATCTCGGCGGCGTTCGGCCCGCGCACGGTGTCGGCGAGAATCACCTTGTCCACCTCGAGCGCCGCGTCGTCCAATGCCTCCAGCACCGGTTTCCGGCCGTACACCGTCAGGAACCGGTCCTTCGGCGAGATCACCGAGTCATCACCCACACCGGCGAGTGTCCCACTGTGTAAGGATCGGCTCATGCCCGACCGCCTCTCCGCGCTGGACGCCTCGTTCCTGTACGTGGAAGACCACTCGACCCCGATGCACGTCGGTGGCGTGGCGATCTTCGAACGGCCGCGCGACGGCTTCACCTACGAGCAGCTGCTGGACCTCATCGGGCAGCGCCTGTCGTTCCTGCCGCGCTACCGCCAGCGGGTGCTGGAGGTGCCGGGGCACCTCGCCCGGCCGGTGTGGGTCGACGACGTCGACTTCGACCTCAACTACCACGTCCGCCGGTCCGCGCTGCCGCAACCGGGCTCCGACGGGCAGCTGTTCGATCTCGTGGCGCGGCTGATGTCGAGGCGGCTCGACCCCGGAAGGCCGCTGTGGGAGGCGTACTTCGTCGAGGGCCTCGCGGGGGACCGCATCGCGCTGGTGACCAAGACGCATCAGTCCGTTGTGGACGGGCTCGGCACGATCGAGATCGGGCAGCTGATCCTCGACGCCACCCCGCAGGAGCCGGAACCGTTCGACGACACCTGGCATCCGCGCCGCGAACCGAGCCGTACACAGCTGATCCTCGACGCGGTCGCCGAGACGGTGCAGCGGCCGACGGAGCTGGTCGAGAACGTCCGGTCCATCACCCACGACGCCGCCGCGATGGCAGGCAAGGTGTCCGAGACGGTCGGCGATGTCGCGTCGGCGCTGAAGACCATGGTGCATCCGGCGCCGTCCGGGCCGCTCAACGTCCGCACCTCCGGCGGCCGGATGTTCGCCGTGGTCCGCACGCGGCTGGAGGACTACCGCAAGGTCCGCGCCGCGCACGGCGGCACGGTCAACGACGTCGTGCTGGCCGCGATCACCGGCGCGCTGCGGGAATGGCTGCTCTCCCGTGGGTCGAGCCTCACCGCGACGACCACGGTCCGCGCACTGGTGCCGATGGCCGTCCGCGACGCCGAGACGGCCGAGTACTCGACGCCCGCGCTGGTGGGAAACCAGGTCGACGCCTATCTGGTCGATCTGCCGGTCGGTGAGCCGAACGCGGTCCTGCGGCTGCAGCACATCGGCCACGCGATGGCGGATCACCTCGACTCGGGCCGCTCGGTCGCCGCGCGCGGCCTGCTGACGGTCGGCGGTTTCGCGCCCGCGACACTGCATTCGCTGGGTGCGCGGGCCGCCGGGTCGATGTCGGGCCGCATCTTCAACGTGCTGATCACGAATTCGCCGGGCCCGCAGGTGCCGCTCTACGCGGGACAGGCGAAGATGGTGGAGATGTACCCGGTCATGCCGCTGGTGCGCAATCAGGCGCTGGCGATCGGGGTCACCTCCTATCACGGCGGTGTCTACTTCGGACTGAACGGCGATCGCAAGGCCGTGTCCGATGTGGACCTGCTCGCCGGGATGATCGAGGAATCGTTGGAAGAACTGAAGGGTGCGCACTGGTGAGGGTCTATCTTCCCGGGACGATCGCGATGCTCCGTGATCTCGAGACCGCCGGTGAGCTCCGGGCGCGCAGTGGCACCGGGTTCGCGCTGACGCCGGCGCTGCGGGAGTCCTACGCGAGCGGATCCGACGAAGAACTCGAGTACGCCGCGCTGCTCGACGCGGCGAGGGCGTCGCTCCGGCTGATCGCGGCCGAGGAGAAGCCGGAGCCGCGGCGGGTGGTGATCTCGGCCGACATCGACGACGTCACGCTGCGCCCGGATCTCGACGCCGCCGTCGTCCGGCTGTCCGGACCGGTGAAGATGTCCGACGTCGCCGCGATCCACGTCGACGCGGCCGAGGCCGCGGAGTCCGTGCGGGCCGCCGCCGCGGTGATCGACCAGGCCGACCTCGGCGACCCGGACGCGGAGTTCACCCTCGGCGACGCCGAAGACCACGAACTCGCCTGGTACGCGCCCCAAGAACTCCCTTTCCTCCTGGAACTCCTGTAACCCACGCCCGCGTTTCGTCCTCTGGACGCGGTAATTGCGCGCGCAAGGAACGCATCCAGAGGACGAAACGCGAGCTGGACGGAACGTGACAGGGTCAGCCCGCCGGGATTTCCCCGATCTGGTCCGGCGGCGGCGCCTGGATCTCGGCCTGCGTCCCCCAGTCGGTGTAGCGCGTGGTGATCCTGGCCTGCGCGCTGTCCGGTACGCCCGACGCGGCGAGGACCGGCGCGAGATCGAGCACCACCCGCAGCGGCTGATGCGCGCCGTCGAGCCAGAGTTCCATGGGGAGCTTCCCGAGCTTGCCGCCCAGCTCCCCGACGGCCTCCGCCGACAGCCCGGCAGGCAGGTCGCCGCCCAGCGCGGCCACGTCGAGATCGAGCCGGTAGTGCTCGGCGGACACGCCGTCGAGTTCGGCGTGCCCGGACTCGACGAGCGTCCCCGCCCGCCGGATCTGGTCGAGGGCGCGGCCGGGGTCGTTCTGCTTCGCCAGCTGGTCGATGCTGCCGCCGGCGACCTGGGAGAACGGGTCCGCGCCGTCGGCGGACACCTTGACCCACGGCTTGCCGCCGGGAACGTCCTCGCGGGCACTCTCGGGGACCTTCGCGAAGACGACCTTGTCGATCAGCCTCAGTTCGAGCGGTTCGCCGAGGAAGTCCGTGGTCATGGTCAGCGCGGTACCCGCTCGCGCGACCCGGGCCTGCCCTTGGCTCTTCGAGCGCATCGCGCCCGCCGTGACGTCGGTGGCGAACTTCGCGGCCTTGCCGTCGATGGCGGACGTGGTCCCGTCGGCGAGCGCGCGGGCGTCGGCGAACGAGACGGTTTCGCCGTCGCACGCGCCGAGCAGCGCGCCGAGGGCGAGCACGACGGCTGGCAGTGCCGTTTTCCGCATGAGGACCTGCTTTCAAGAGCGGGTACCCAAGCGAAACACAGCCGCGGCTCGCCCCCCGATCGGGGGAATGGCTCAGCGGCTGTCGGCGATCGCCTCGGGCGGCGGCGCGATGATCACCACGTCCGAGGCCCAGCTGTCGTACTTGACCGTGGCCTTGCCGAGTTTGACCTGTACCGGGCGTTGTTCGCCGTCGAGCCACATTTCGGCGGGCGCCCCGCCGAGGTCGAGGGCGTAATGCGTGGTGACCGTGCCGTTCACGTCGGCCTGGTCGGACTTGACGACCTTGCCGGACTTCGAGATCCGGTCGATCGTGCGCGTCGGATCCATCGTCTCGACGACCTGCGTCATCAGCTCGCCGTTGGCCGCGGAGATCGCGTCCTTGCCACCGGCGGTGATCTTGACCCATTCCTTGCCGGTCTTCAGTTCCTGGACCTGGGCGTCGGACAGGTGGTAGTAGAGGACGCCGTCGGCGAAGATCAGGTCCCGTTTCTCGCCCGCGACCTCGGCGACCATGGAGAACTTGCTGTTCGGCCCTTCGTAGAGCCCGGAACTGGTCACCACGACCTTGCGGCCGTCCTCGGCGGTGGTCTCCAGCGCGATCTTGGACGACCGGGCCTTCTGCGTGCCCGCACCGGCCGCCGAGGCCAGCTGCGCCGCGTCGGCGGCCGCCGGGGGCGCCGCCGGTTCCTGGTCGGAGGAACAGCCGCCCAGCAGCAGGAGAGCGGTACAGACGGCGGCGAATCCGGTGGCACGCATAGGACTCCCTCGGGTGAATGGTCTGTACCACTACCGTAGCCAGTGAACCGCGGAACGTGAAGGCCCCCTTCCCTCGGCTGGTCATTCGAAACCGTGACCGAGGGAAGGGGGCCTTCACGCGCGAGGCCTGGTTTTAGCGGCCTGCCTTCTTCGCCATTTCGAGGTAGTCGCCGACTTCGGCGGCGGGCGGCGCGGTGACGTCCACCGGCGTGCCCCAGTCGCTGTAGAGGTAGGTCGACTTGGCCTCGCCGGTCTCGCGACCGCCCATCGACTTCATGAACGAGGTCATGTCCATGGTGATCTTCAGCGGCAGCTGCTCGGCGTTGAGCCACAGCTCCGCCGGGATCCGCAGATCCTTGCCTTCGAACCGCTTCTCGATCTTCGCCCGCTGGTCGGCGGGGATTTCGTCACCGAGGAACAGGTCGAACTGCTTCTTGGCGTCGAATTCCACGAAGTAGTGGTTCACCGGGACGCCGGTCAGCTGGGTCTGCTCCGACCTGATGATGCTGCCGGTCTTTTCGACCAGTTCCAGCAGCTTCGCCGGGTCGCCCATCTCGAACGACTTCAGCATGGCCTTCCCCATGGCCTTCGTCCTGGGGTCCTCGCTGTTCAGGTCGATCTTCCCCCAGTTCTTGTCCGTCTTGAGCTCGGCCTTCTCGGCCGGGGGGAGCTTGACGAACAGGGTCTGGTCGACCAGGCGCAGGATGCCGGATTCGCCGTCGGCGGTCAGGTTCGCGTCGACCTTCGTGGCGACACCGTCGTAGTACGCCAGCAAAGTGCCCGTGACCTTGGAGTCTCCTTGTACGGCGTCGATGGTCGCCTTGGAGGACTTGGACTTGCGCGTCCCCTGCTTCGCGGCTTCGACGAGGCCGAGCGCGTCGGTGAACGGGGTGGCCAGCGCGAGCTCGCCGCCCTTGTTCTCCACCTGGGCGTCCGGGCGGGTGCCGCAGCCGGTGAGCAGGAGGCTCAGTGCCGCGGCCGCCGCGACGAGTTTGACCGTGGTGCCCGTCACCGGCCGCCCTTTTTCATGATCTCCGCCATGTCGCCGACCTGGTCCGCGGGCGGGGCGGCGACGGTGACCGGGCCACCCCAGTCGGTGTACTTGACCGTGGTCTTGGCGACACCGTCGCCGGGGGCGCCCATGGCCTTCACGAACGCGGTCTGGTCCGAGATGACCTGCACCGGCAGCTGGTCGGCGTTGAGCCACAGTTCGGTGAGGATGGCGACGTTCTTGCCCTCGAGCTTCGCGTCGAGCTGCTTGAGGGTTTCGGCGGGCACCGGGATGCCGATCTCGCCCATGACGAGGGCGAGGGCCTTCCGGGCGTCGACGTCGATGACGTAGTGGTTGGTCAGCTCACCGTTCAGCTCGACCTGGTCCGACTTCGTGATCTTGCCCGCCTTCGAGATCTGCTCGAGGGTACGGGCCGGGTCACTGTCCTTGACGGCCTTCGACATCATCTTGCCGAGCAGCTGCGAGATCGGATCCTTGCCCTCGGGCGAGATCTTCACGTACGCCTTGTCGGTCTTCAGCTCGGCCTTGTCCTCGGCGTCGAGCTTGAAGTACAGCGCGTTGTCGACGAACAGCATGTCGAGCTTCTTGCCGTCGCTGTCCATGATCATCGCGAGCTTGCTGTTTTCGCCGTCGTACAGGCCCTGTCCGGACGCGGTGCTCTTCTCGGCGCCCGCGACGATCTCCATCGTCATCTTCGACGATTTGGCCTTCTTGGTGCTCTCGCGGGTCAGCGCCGCGAGCTGGATCGAGTCGCCGAGCGGCGACGACAGTGAGCTCTTCGCTTCGGAAGAAGCGGGGGCAGCCGCGCCGGGCTGCGTCTCGCCGCCGCAAGCGGACAGCACCAGTGCGGCGGCCGTCGTGATGGCGGCGAGGATGGTTACGCGCTTCAAAAGGACCCCTCAGAAAAGTTGATCTAATCCGAACGGGTTATCGCGGCTCGCCGAAATTAGTTACCGATCGTCTTCGTGACCTGCTCGGGAGCCCAAAAGGCGGCGCAGAGAGACCAGTCGCTCCGAGCTAGCGTGACCCTCCGTGACCACGTCGTCGAGGGCGCAGTCCGGATCCGACGGCGGCCCGAGGTGACCGCAGCCGGAGGGGCACTCCTCGGCGGCCTCGGCGAATTCCTCGAACGCGAGCACGATGTCGTCGGCGGTCACGTGCGCCAGCCCGAACGAGCGGACGCCGGGGGTGTCGACCACCCAGCCCCCGCCGGGCAGGGCGAGCGCGACCGCGGCGACGGACGTGTGCCTGCCCTTGCCGACCGCGCTGACCACACCGGTCGCCAGTCCGGCGTCCGGCACCAGCCGGTTGACCAAAGTGGACTTCCCGACCCCGGAATGCCCGACCAGCGCGGTGACCCGGCCCTTGAGCCGCTCGGTCAGCTCGTCCGGATGCTCGTCGTGCCGGGTGACCACGGCCGGGATGTCGAGGCCCGCGTACCCGGCGAGGAGTTCGTCCGGGCTGGCGAGGTCGGCCTTCGTCAGGCACAGGATCGGGTCGAGTCCGCCCGCGTAGCAGGCGACGAGACAGCGGTCGATGAACCCGGTGCGCGGCGGGGGATCGGCCAGCGCGGTCACGATCAGCAGCTGCGCGGCGTTGGCGACGACCACCCGCTCGAAGGGGTCGGTGTCGTCCGCCGTCCGGCGGAGCACGCTGGAGCGTTCGTCCACCCGGATGATGCGGGCGAGGGTGTCCGGTTTGCCGCTCACGTCGCCGACGATGCCGACCGTGTCGCCGACGACGACCGAGACCCGGCCCATCTCGCGGGCCCGCATCGCGGTGACGACCCGGTTCGGATCCGCGTCGATGGCGCAGGTCCAGCGCCCCCGGTCCTTCCCGATGACCATCGCGGTGGAGGCGTCGGCGTGCTCGGGACGGCGTTTGCTGCGCGGTCTGGTGCCCTTGCCGGGACGGATCCGCACATCGGATTCGTCCAGTCTGCGCCAGTCCTTGCCCGACAAACCGCCTCCTGCTCTTCGAACACCGCGGAAGAATGATCCCATGCCGCTCGCCAACGTCCGGCGAGCGTGTAACGATGGCTCTTCGACGAGGAGGTTTTCGCATGTGCGGGCGCTATGCCGCCACGAAGGACCCCGCCGCGCTGATCGACGAGTTCGCCGCGGTTGACCTGACCGAAGGCCGGATCCGGACCGATCACAACGTGGCGCCGACCAAGGACGTCGTCACCGTGGTGCAGCGGCATCCGCGGGACGCCGACGGCGCGGTGCTCGAAGACGAACCGGCCGTCCGGTCGCTGCGGATGATGCGGTGGGGCCTGGTCCCGTTCTGGGCGAAGGACCCGGGAATCGGCTCGAAGATGATCAACACGCGCGCCGAGACCGCGAAGGAGAAGCCGTCCTTCAAGAAGGCGGTGTCCGCCCGGCGCTGCCTCGTCCCGGCCGACGGCTGGTACGAGTGGCGCCGTGACGGCAAGGAGAAGCAGCCCTTCTTCATGACAGGCCCCGACGACGCTTCGCTCGCCTTCGCCGGCATCTGGGAAAGCTGGCGGCCGAAGGACGACAAGGACGCCGACCCGCTGATCACCTTCTCGGTGATCACCACCGACTCGGTCGGCAGGCTCACCGACATCCACCACCGCATGCCGCTGCTGATGCCGCGCGAGAAGTGGGACACCTGGCTCGACCCCGACCTGCCCGACGTCACCGACCTGCTCGTCCCGCCCCCGGTGGAGCTGGTCGACACGATCGAGCTGCGGCCGGTGTCCAGCCTGGTCAACAACGTCCGCAACAACGGCCCGGAGCTGCTGGAGCGCGTCGAACCCGCCGGCGACAGCGCGCTCTTCGAGCTGCCGAGCCCATGACGAAGCTGGAGATCGACACCGCTTACGGCCCCGCGCGGGCCGAGCTGCATTGCGCCGAGGAGGGCATCGCCGTGCTGATGCTCGGCCACGGCGCGGGCGGCGGCATCGGCGCGAAGGACCTGGTCGCGGTCACGCGGGCGGCGCAGGCGGCCGGGGTGCACGTCGCGCTCGTCGAGCAGCCGTACCGGGTCGCGGGCCGCCGCGCGCCCGCTCCGGCCACACAGCTCGACACCGCGTGGCTCACCGTGGCCGACGAGATCTCCGCGCGGTTCGACGATCTCCCGATCGTGTTCGGCGGCCGGTCCTCCGGCGCCCGAGTCGCCTGCCGGACGGCCGCGGCGGGCCAGGCGGTGGCGGTGCTCTGCCTGGCCTTCCCCGAGCATCCGCCGGGGAAGCCGGAGAAGACCCGGCAGGCCGAACTAGACGCCGTCGAGGTCCCGACCCTGGTGGTCCAGGGGGAACGCGACCCCTTCGGCCTGCCCAAAGGCGGCCCGCATCACGAGATCGTGGTGCTCAAGGGCGACCACAACCTCAGCGCCGACCTCGAAGGCGTGTCACGCGCGGCCGCCGAGTGGCTCGAGCGAGTGCTGCGGCCGCTCACCTGAGAGCCGTCGCCGGGCGTAGTGCACGGTGACGGCAGCCAGCAGCGGACCCCAGAGCAGGAGCGGGGCGTAGCAGGCGGCCATGACGACGCCGTAGACCGGCGAGGTCTCCCAGCTCCCCGGCGCCATCGAGGAACCGGCCTCGGCCCAGCCGAACAGCCCCTGGACCCCCAGCGCGGTCAGGGCGGTCGCCCCCGCCGCGGCCGGGAGGATCGCCGCGAGCGGCGGGATCGGGCGGCCGCGCAATCCCGGGATCCACCGTGGCCACACCTCGCCCCACGGCCGGACGAGACCGAGGGTGAGGAACGCGAGCGCCTCGGCGAGGATGCTCAGCCCGAAGACGTAGGCCGTGCCCCAGCCGGGGATGCCGAACTCCACCAGTCCTTGCGCGGTGAACCCGACCGGGATGCCCAGCCCCATCGCGATCCGCCACAACCCGGACGGCAGGGTTGCCAGCAGCGTCGCGTGTGCGGCGAGGTTCGCCCACTTCGGTACGCCGGGCACGGTGTCGGTCATTTCGTGGCTCCCCAGGAGTCGTCGTTCGCTTGCCGATGACGATTCCCGAGTCCGGCCTGGTGATCTTCCCGCCGCGGACCGACCTCCCTCCCTCGCGAGGGGGAGATCAGGCGGCGATCGGGGCCAGCACGGCACCGGTGAGCCGCACCAGGTCGGCGGGCGCGAGTTCGACCTCCAGGCCGCGGCGCCCGGCCGAGCAGTGCACGGTCTCGAACTTCTCCGCCGAGGCGTCGATCACCACCGGGAGCCGGCTCCGGTGCCCGAGCGGGGAGATCCCGCCGAGCACGTACCCCGTCGCGCGCTGCGCGGCCGCGGGGTCGGCCATCTTCGCCTTCTTCCCGCCCGCGGCCGCCGCCAGCGCCTTCAGATCCAGCTGACCGGTGACCGGGACCACGCCGACGGTCAGTTTCCCGTCGACCTCGGCGACCAGTGTCTTGAACACCCGCGCGGGATCCAGCCCCAGCGCCTCGACCGCTTCGAGGCCGTACGACTCGGCTCGCGGATCGTGCTCGTAAGCGTGCAGCACATGCGGCACCTTCTGCTTCGCCAGCAGCGCCGTCGCCGGGGTTCCCTTGCCTGCCATGGGCGGAGTCTACGAGCGTGCCCGGGAATGCCCGGCCGGGCCGCACTGTTGAAAGGCACGTGTCCACCACACTCGAAGCTCCCCGAATCCTGATCCCGCGCACGCCGGGCGGCCAGGTGATCCGCCCGCGCGTAAACTCGGCGACGTCTCATGCGCACAAGCGCATCGACGCCGATCGGGAAGGGAACGGTTTGCCGAGCACGCAGAATCCCGCGCCGGAAACGGGCACGGACGCCGAAGAGGTGGCCGCGCGGGCCGAGCGCTTCGAGCGGGACGCGATGCCCCTGCTCGATCAGTTGTACTCGGCCGCCATGCGGATGACCCGGAATCCCGCCGACGCCGAGGATCTCGTCCAGGAGACGTACCTGAAGGCGTACGCGGCCTTCGCCTCCTTCAAGGCGGGTACGAACCTCAAAGCGTGGATGTACCGCATCCTCACGAACACCTACATCAACGGCTATCGCAAGCGTCAGCGCCAGCCGGTGCAGCAGCCCACCGAGGAGATCACCGACTGGCAGATCGCCAAGGCGGAGAGCCACACCTCCAGCGGGCTGCGCTCGGCCGAGGTCGAGGCGATGGACAACCTGCCCGACGCCGACGTCAAGGAAGCGCTGCAGAAGCTGCCAGAGGAGTTCCGCCTCGCGGTCTACCTCGCCGATGTCGAAGGTTTCGCGTACAAGGAGATCGCCGAGATCATGGACACGCCCATCGGCACCGTGATGTCCCGGCTGCACCGCGGCCGCGCCCAGCTCCGTGACCTGCTCGCCGACGTCGCCCGTGAGCGGGGCTTCATCCGCGCCGGCAAACAGCAGGAGGTGGCGGGGCGATGACCGACGACTACTGCAGCGGCGCGGACGACAAGGTCAAATGCGAGGAAGCCCTCGCCGACATCTACCTGCTGCTCGACAAGGAGTGCAGTGCCGAGCGCGACGCGGCCCTGCGCAAGCACATCGAGGACTGCCCGCCGTGCCTCGAGGAATACGGCATCGACGAGCACATCAAGCAGCTGCTCGCCAGGAAGTGCGGCGGTGACCACGCGCCGGACGACCTGAAGTCCCGGCTGCGGGCCTCGATCCGCCAGACCGTGCAGAGCAAGGGCGCGATCACCATCGAGCGCACCGAGCTCAAGATCGAGCAGACCTTCGAATAAGCGCTTCGGACACGCGAAGGCCCCCGTACCGGATCGGTGCGGGGGCCTTCGCCGTCTGATCGATGATCAGGCGTTGGGCTTCTTGCCGTGGTTCGCGCCGTTCTTCTTACGGTCGCGACGCTTGCGGGCGCGCTTCGACATGTTCCACTCCTTGTCCAAGTGGCCCTCGCGGGGTGATACGACACCACGGGGCCAGGGTCAACCTCTTCAGTGTGTCATGCGGCCCTCACCCTGCTTGGATGGGGACGTGTCCACCCTTTCCGATCTGCTCGCCGAGAACACCGGTCTGTCCGGCGAAGCCGCGGATCATCTCCAGACCGTGGTCGCCGAATGGCAGCTGCTGGCCGACCTTTCCTTCGCCGACTTCCTACTCTGGGTCGCCGTCTCCGAAGAACTCCAGCCCGACGGCGGCGACTACGTCTGTGTCGCGCACGCACGCCCGACGACGGCGCCCACGGCCCATCCGGAGGACGTCGTCGGCTCCCGGTTCACCGTGGACGAGCATCCGCAGCTGGCCAAGGCGAGCCGCGAGGTGCGGATCTGCCGTGAAGAGGATCCGCACTGGTACCGCGACCTGCCGATGCGCCGCGAGGCCATCCCGGTGGTGTTCGGCGGCACGGTGATCGCCGTCCTCAGCCGCGAGACCAACCTGGCGGCCTCCCGGGTGCCGAGCCCGCTCGAAATCGCCTACCTCGGCAGTGCGGGCGACCTGTGCCAGATGATCGTCGACGGCACCTTCCCCAGTCCGGGGAACCAGACGGACACGCACACGAGCCCGCGGGTCGGCGACGGCCTGATCCGCCTCGACCCGACCGGCACCGTGGTCTTCGCCAGCCCGAACGGGTTGTCGGCCTATCACCGGATGGGGCACGAATCCGACCTCGTCGGGCAGCGGCTGGCGCCGTTGACCAGGTCGCTCATCCGCGACCCCTTCGACGCCACCGAGGTCTCGCACCGGATCATCGAGGCGCTCGACGGCAAGCCCAGCAGCCGTACGGAGGCGGATTCACGCCGCGGCGCCGTCGTGCTGTTCCGTGCGCTGCCGCTGCGCCCGGCCGGGCAGGCCGCCGGCGCGCTGGTGCTGGTGCGCGACGTCACCGAGGTGAAGCGCCGCGACCGCGCGCTCCTGTCGAAGGACGCGACCATCCGCGAGATCCACCACCGGGTGAAGAACAACCTGCAGACCGTGGCCGCGCTGCTGCGGCTCCAATCGCGCCGGACCTCCAGCGAGGAGGCGCGGCTGGCGCTCGGCGAGTCCGTGCGCCGGGTCTCGTCGATCGCGATGGTGCACGAGGCGCTGTCCATCTCCGTGGACGAGCGGGTCGATCTCGACAAACTGCTCGACAACGTCCTGCCGATGGTCGGCGAGGTCGCGACGGCCGAATCCCAGGTGGGGCTTTCACGCACCGGTTCGTTCGGCGTCGTCGTCGCCGAGATCGCGACGCCCTTGGTGATGGTGCTGGCCGAACTCGTCCAGAACGCCATCGAGCACGCGTTCCCCGGCGGACGGCCCGGCAAGGTCGAACTCGTGGTGGAACGGTCGGCCCGCTGGCTCGACGTCGTCATCCGGGACAACGGGCGCGGACTGCCTTCGGGGTTTTCCCTCGAACGCAGCGACGGTCTCGGACTGCAGATCGTGCGGACGCTGGTGGAGTCGGAACTGCGCGGTTCGCTGTCCCTGCGCGGATTGCGCGGGGAATCCGAGGAATCGGGCGGCCGCCGGGTGGGCACCGAGGCGGCCTTGCGGATCCCGCTTTCGCGCAGGCTCTGAACCGGCCGTAGTGGACAGTCCTCTTTGATCATCCTCAGTGGACTGTCCCACCCGGACACGTTTAAGGGCCGGCGCCCGAAGAGAAGTGGCGCCGGCCCTGCAACGGTTCCGCGGGAGGACTTGGTGAAAGTCCAGTGAAGCCATACCCCCGTGGGGGCGTGTCGGCCTCGCTTGTTAAGCTCAAGTCGGGTACGTGTCACCTCGCAACGCAGGGCCATACAGCCACTACGCCGCGGGATTTCCCGAAGCTTGGGGTGTTGTCGCTACTTTAAGTTCTGCGCTGTGATGCTGAGATGAAGAGTGCTGAGTCTTGAAGACTCAGGCGGAGGTACGCGTGCCGATGTGCGTACGACGGCGCTTCAGGGCCCGTCGCTCGTCCTCGCTCATCCCGCCCCAGACGCCTGCGTCCTGCCCGCTGGCCAATGCCCAGGCCAAGCAGTCGGATGCGACGGTGCAGCGGTGGCACACGGCCTTCGCCTGCGTTACCTGCGACAGAGCCGGACCACTGGTTCCCACGGGGAAGAACAGCTCGGGGTCCTCGTCTCGGCAGGCCGCGTCATGGCGCCAGTCCATGTTTCTGAGCTCCTTCATAACGGCGCGGTACTCCGCGCCATAGTCGTCATGGCGGTCGTTTTTTTGGGTGCTTGTGAATGCTTTCACGAAGCACCCGTTTCGACAAGGGTTTTCTGAAGATCGGTGAGTCAGCTCACCCGGCCGAGCGACGCTCCTGACCTGCGGTTTCGTTCCGAAACGGTCTCCCCAAGGGAAGGCCGATGCGGTGAGCGGAGGTTCTGCGTCGATGAGCGGCAGGTCGTACTTTGCCGCAGGCGATCAGCGGTCCGGTCGTCAGACGGTTACTGTCAGTGCTCCCGGGACGCTGAAGAACTCCACCCTCGTCCGCTGGCCGACGAGGTCGCCGTCCACCTGGAAGTTTACCGGTTCAGCAGCGTCGATGCGGATCATCGGCAGGTCATCGTGACGAAGGAGACGTCGTCCGCGTTGGTTGCTCTTCGTGAGCAATGCCTGCCGTACATGCTTGAACACGGTGGGCAATCCCAGACCGCTCAACGCGAAAAGGCCCAATCCGGTGTCGAACGAGCTGCCCGGGTTCAGGTGAACGGGACGGTCACCCAGGTAACTCCACGGATCGGTATTGGACACGAAAGCGGTCAGCACTTCGGTGGGCTCTTCACCCGGGATCCGCACGGTGAGGGGTGGCCTGCCGAGCGGGGGCCGCAGATGCGACGCCACGGCGGCCCGGAGATAGAGCCCCGCGGTGGTCTGCTTGCCGCGTCGCTTGGCCACGCGGCCGACGACGTCGGCGTCCCAGCCCAGGCCGGCGTTGAAGGTGAACCAATGGCCGTCGGCGAGTCCGAGGCCGACCGCGCGGTTCCGGTCGTTCTCGATGGCGTTGAGGAGCTGATGGGTCGCTTCCACAGGATCGTGTGCGATCCCCAGTGCGCGGGCGAAGACGTTCGCCGAGCCTCCCGGCACGACCCCGAGCATGGGGACATCGCCGATTTCGGCCGGATCGCCGTCGGAGTCCGCGAGCAGACCGTTGACGACCTCGTTGACCGTGCCGTCGCCGCCGTGGGCGACCACCAGATCGATCCCGTCGCGGGCGGCGGAGCGCGCCACGGCCATCGCGTGGCCGCGGTAGTCGGTCTCCACGACGTCGAGCTTCACCTGGCTGGCCAGCGCGTGCGCCAGCACGTCACGGCCACCTGCGGTGGTCGAGGTGGCCTGGGGGTTCACGACGAGGATGGCACGCACTACCGCAGGGTAAGCCTCTTCGGCCCGAAGAGGGGAGCGTCAGGTGACGCGAAGCTCAACGGCACGTGCGTCCTCGAAGCTGCACCTGGTGACCCTGTGGCGGGCGTCCCTCCTCACTGCCGGGGATGACAGCGCGTCGTGACAAGTGCACCCGGGCCGACCGCCCGCTCATCGACGACGCCTCCAATTCTTCCCACCCGGCGGTCAGGGGAAACCGGCCGTCCGGGTGGCATACGATCGAATGTGCTCACGTACGGTGACCCGCCCTGGTGGAGCTCCGTGTCCGGAAGCCTGGAAGGCTGTTTCGCCGTGTCCATCGCCGACAAGCTCTCGCCCGCGCCCCGCGAAGTCCGCCTCGCCGGGATCATCACCGCGCTGCCGGGGCTCGCCCTGATCGTGTTCGCGGTCCTGCTCCTGGTCAACGGCCAGGCCGGACCGGAGAACCTGGTGGCCGAGGTCGCCTACTACCTCGTTCTCGCCGCCGGGACGCTGGCCTGCGCGGCCGGCCTGGTGCTGGGGAAGACCTGGGCGAGGTCGCCAGGGGTGGTCGTTGCGCTGATCCTGGTCGGCGTCGGCTGGTACGGCGCCGGCCCCTCCGGGCAACCGCTGTGGGGCGTGCCGCTGGGCCTGATCGGCGTCGGCGTCATCGTGCTGCTGTTCCGCCGCCCGTCGCGTGCCTGGGCGCTCGGGCTGCGCGAAGGCGAGACCGAGGAAGAAGCCGCCGAACGCGACGGCGCCGCAGGTCGTGCGGCACGGCGTGAGCGCGAGGAGCAGGACGGCCGCTAGACCTGTGCCGCCGGGCAGTGGACCTGCGGGTCATTGCGTGGGACTCGAGGTCGGCGGTATGGATGTGGTTCCGGCACGCTCGCCTTGGCGACTATTCATCACGGCAGGCCGACGATGAAGGAATTGGGACGGTGAGTGTCCCAATTCCTTCATGGACGCGGGTCACACCCCAGAGCCCCGGCACACCCGGGAGCGGGGAAGGTGAGTCAAGGTCAGGCGCCCGTTTTGGGTAAGGCGCACGGTTTCGTCACGTGACCGCGCCTTCGCCCCATGTGGTCACTCGCTGTGGCTGGCGGCGCGTGAGCATTACCGCTAGTGAGGGGTGTGTGGATATAGGGACGTTGAACGTCCCTATATCCACACACCCCTCACGTCGGTCGCCGTCTTGGGAGCGGCACGGACCAGCAGCTATGCGACTTTGCCGGAATCCGGCGACCGCGCTCAAACGGCTAGACCTGGGCGGCGAGTGCCTTCAAGGGCTCGTCGGTGAGCCTGTCCACGGTCCACTCGTCCATCGGCACCGCGCCGAGGGACTTGTAGAACCCCTGCGCCGGGTTCCAGTTCAGCACCGACCATTCGAGACGGGCGTAACCGCGCTCCACGCAGACCGCCGCGAGGGTGGCCAGCAGTGCCTTGCCGAGGCCGGAGCCGCGCTGTTCGGGGCGGACGTAGAGGTCCTCCAGGTAGATGCCGTGCACCCCGCGCCAGGTGGAGAAGTTGAGGAACCAGAGCGCGTAGCCCACGATTTCGCCGTCGACTTCGGCGACGTGGCCGAACAGTGCCGGGGCCTCGCCGAACAGCGCGGTGCGCAGCTGCTCGGGGGTGAGGTGGCATTCGTCGGGGGCGCGTTCGAACTCGGCGAGGTCGTAGACGAGCCGGACGACGGCGTCGACGTCTTCTTCCTTGATGCGCCGGATGCGCTCGTCGGACACTAATCCTCCGTGGTGGGGAGCAGGTTGAGGTGTTCGATCTGCGGCTCGCCGCGTTCGTCGCCGAGTACCGCGATGCCGGCCGGGTCGAGTCCGAAGTGGACGCCCGCCGTCGACGGCAGCCCGATCCAGCGCGCGACCAGGACACGGCTGAAGTGCCCGTGCCCGACCAGGATCACGTCGCCCTTGCCGAGGGGTTCGCGGACGCGGTCGATCAGCTTGTCCGCGCGGGTGTTGACGTCCTCCGCGCTTTCACCGCCGGGGATCGGATGCGACCAGACCGTCCACCCGGGAACGGTCTCGCGGATCACCGGTGTGGTGATGCCTTCGTAGTCGCCGTAATCCCATTCGGCCAGCTCTTCGGTGACCTCGTCGACGCGCAGCCCGGCCAGCTCGGCCGTCCGGAGCGCGCGGGTGCGGGGGCTGGACAGGACGAGCGCGGGGGCGCCGCCGAGCACCGTGCGCAGGGAACCACCCGCCGCGCGGGCCTGCCCTTCGCCCGCCGTCGTGAGCGGGATGTCGGTGCGTCCGGTGTGCCGCCCGTTGACGGACCACTCGGTCTGACCGTGCCGGAGGAGGAAGAGCCGATGTGCCACGTTGCGAATATAGCCTGCGGTCCGGTTATGCTACCGACGAGTAACATGGTGAGGAGACCGTGATGGCGCAGAACCCGACCTACGCGATGTGGAACCGGCTGGCGGGCAAGCCGGTCGGCAAACAGCTGTTCTCGGCGGCGATGTGCCTGCGTGTGCCGTACTTCCGGACGGTGCTCCCGTCGGTGCGCGAACTGCGTCCCGGCCGGTGCGAGGTGACGTCCCCGAAGTGGTGGGGTGTTTACAACCACATCAAGACCTTTCACGCGATCGCGGCGTGCAACCTCGCCGAGATCGCCATGGGCATGCTCGCCGAGGCGACCGTCCCGACGACGCATCGCTGGCTGCCCAAGGGGATGACGGTCGCCTACGTCGCGAAGGCGGAGACGGGCCTCCGTGCCGTCGCCGAACTGCCGGGGTTGCCGGAATTCGGCGACGAGGGTTTCGAGCTTCCCGTACCGGTGACGATCACGGACACGAACGGGAAGGTCGTCGTGACCGCGACCATCACCATCTGGGTGACCAAGAAGAAGTGAGCACCTTCGCGGATCGGCATGCCAGGATTCCGGAATGGCGATCGAGGTGTTCGAGGACGGTGACGAACTCGCTGAGGAGGTTCCTCGATCGCGTCACCGAACACCTCGCCGACTTGCGTCGTGAGTGGTAAGTGTCGTTCTAACGACACTTGCCACTCACGACCCCAGCGCCGCATTCAGAGGACGAAACGCGGTGGTCAGAGGGCCTTGAACCGCACGTAGGTCGTCTGCTTGAGGGTGTTCGCCCCGCTTGGTGACGGCAGGCCGAGCAGGCGGTCGGCCACCGGCGCCAGCCGTCCGCAACCGGTCGTGCGGGGCAGGGCGAGTTGTGTGTCCACGACGCCGAACTTCACCGTCTTCGGGTTCTGCGAGAGCACCTCGAAGGGCACCGCGGGATCGTCCTTGACGACCGAGTGGAGTGGGGTGTCGAACGTCCCGAGCGTGCATCCCTTGGGCAGCAAGGGATGCCGCAGAACGGCGTACAAGTCGAGTTCGCCGCGGCGTTCGTCGTTCGACTGGAAGTCCGAGTAGCCGCCGTACTTCAGCTGCATGCTCGCGCCGAAAGCGCCATCGATCCTGGCGGGAGCGTGGCGCAGTTCGCCGAACACCTGCGCGTACTTCCCGTCCACTTCACCCTCGGAGAACGTCAGCCGCATCTCCCCGAGCGTGATCTCCCGGTCGCCGACGGTCAGGACTCCTTGGGAGACAAAGGCTTCACAGCGCCAGGTGCCCGGATCGGCGTTGGCCGGCGGGGCGGGGCACGCGGAGAAGTCGAAGTCGGGCAAGGGTGACGGCGTCGCGGAGGCGAGGCCGGGGAAAGCGAAGAGGGCGGCGGCGGACAGTGCGGCCGTGGCCGCTGCGAGAAGACGTCTCATGACCGAAAAGAGTGGTCTGCGCCGCTTGTGGCCACATCGGGGAAAGCCCCCAGGGGATCCCGGAAATCGCCACGTTCGAGTGAACATTAACGGTGTTTACCCAGCTGACGCGAATTGTCTTCGGATTCGGTCTTGAAGGGGCCGGAAGCGGCGGGTGATCATCGGCCCATGTCCCCACTGTCGCGCCGCACGTTCCTTGGGTTCACCGCACTCAACTCCGCCGCCGCTCTCGGGCTCACCACGATTTCCACCGCGCGTGCCGCGCAGCCGGCGCAGGGTTTCGCTCCCGCCGTCGTCATCGGCACCGGATACGGCGCCGCCGTCACCGCGCTCCGCCTCGGCGAGGCCGGGATCCCCACCGTCATGCTCGAAATGGGCAAGCTGTGGGCGAAACCCGGCCCCGACGGCAAGGTCTTCTGCGACATGCTCCAGCCCGACCGGCGGGCCATGTGGTTCAAGAACCGGACGCAGGCCCCGCTCGCGTCCTTTCTCTGGCTCGACCTGGCCAACCGGAACATCGATCGGTACCCCGGTGTCCTCGACAGGGTGAACTACGGCGACATGTCCGTCTACGTGGGCCGCGGGGTCGGCGGCGGTTCGCTGGTCAACGGCGCGATGGCCGTGACGCCGAGGCGGTCGTACTTCGAGGAGATCCTGCCCGCCGTCGACGCGGACGAGATGTACGGGACGTACTTTCCCCGGGCCAACCGGGCCCTCGGGGTGAACGACATCGACCCGCGGTGGTTCGAGACCTGCCGTTCCTACCGCTACGCGAGGGTTTCCCGGAAGGCCGCGGGGCGAGCGGGACTCAAGACGGTGTTCGTGCCCAGTGTCTACGACTTCGAGTACCTGAAACAGGAAGAAGCGGGCACGGTGCCGCGGTCGGCGCTCGCGTCCGAGGTCATCTACGGCAACAACCACGGCAAGCGTTCCCTCGACAAGAGCTATCTCGCGGCCGCGCTCGGCACCGGAAACGTGACCATCAAGACGCTGCACCAGGTCCGCGGGATCACGCGGCAGACCGACGGCACCTACGTGCTGACAGTGCACGAAACCGCGGAGAACGGCACGGTCGTGGCGAGGAAACAGCTCGGCGCGAAGTACCTCTTCCTCGGCGCCGGCAGTCTCGGTTCGACGGAATTGCTCGTCCGGGCGCGGGAAACCGGGACGCTGCCCGAACTGAACGACGAGGTCGGCCGCGGCTGGGGGACCAACGGCAACGTGATGCTGGGCCGCGCCAACCACGCGTGGGACCTCGGCGGCTCACTGCAGTCGGGGATGCCCGCGCTCGGCATCGACGCGTGGGACGACCCGGTCAACCCCGTCTTCGCGGAGGTCGCGCCGGTGCCCGCCGGGATCGAGACGTGGCTGAGCCTGTACCTCGCGATCACGAAGAACCCCGAACGCGGCCACTTCACCTACGACGCCGCCAGTGATTCCGCGCGACTGCGGTGGAGCGCCGCGCAGGGCACACCGTCGATCGACGCGGCGAAGTCGTTGTTCGACAAGGTCAACCGGGCGAACGGCACGATCTACCGGAGTGATCTGTTCGGGGATACGCGGTCGTTCGAGAACCGGTTCACGTATCACCCGTTGGGCGGGCTGGTGCTCGGCAAGGCCACCGACCTGTACGGCCGGGTGAAGGGCTACCGGAATCTCTACGTGACCGACGGATCGCTGATCCCGGGCAGTACCGGGGTGAACCCGTTCGTGACGATCACCGCGCTGGCGGAACGGAACGTGGACCGGGTGCTGCGGGAGGACGTGCTGCCCTAGCCTTCGGCCCGCAGCTTCTCGTAGTACGCGACGCACTCGTCGTAACGGGGGAGCATTCCCTGCTCCAAGGCCTCTTTGAGGCTGGGCGCGTCAGTGTCCTTTTCGGACAGCAGGGGTTCGATGTCGTGCGGCCACGGCAGCGCGAGGTCGGCGTCCATCGGGTTGATGCCGTGCTCGGCCGCCGGGTTGTACGGCTCGGAGCAGAGATAGACCATCACCGTGTCGTCTTCCAGCGCCATGAAGGCGTGGCCGAGGCCTTCGGCGAGGTAGACGGATTTGTACTCGGTGCTGTCGAGCAGCACGGACGTCCATTCGCCGAAGGTGGGCGAGCCGGCACGGAGGTCGACGACGACATCGAGCAGCGAACCGCGGGCGCAGTAAATGTATTTCGCCTGCCCGGGAGGCGTGTCCGCGAAGTGCACGCCGCGGATGGCGCCACGCCGGGAAACGCTGGTGTTGGTCTGCGCCAGGCGAAGCCGATGCCCGACCGTCTTGATGAACGCCTCCTCCTGGAACGGCGCCACGAACCGGCCGCGGTGATCGGGGAAAACCCGAGGGGTGAATTCGAAGCACTCGGGGATGCTGAGGCGCCTGGCTTGCATGACGTCCATGCTAACGAGGGCAGGCGCCGCCTTCCCAAGCCGGACGGACGTCTTGGGAAACCACTCCTGAGCTGCGGAAAGCCGGGCCCGTTTGTGACATCAACCGCACCAGAGGGGCACACTGGTCCGTGGTCCTGTCACAATGATCGGACCGCTGCGTCCGCGGCCGTCGCCACACCCACGGCACCGATGGCCGATTGGACGCTTCGCCGACAGGCCGGCGCTACCGCGCTGGGCTGCCGTGTCGGAGGACGAGTTACCCCAGGTGGGCCGGGCCATGCCCTTCGGCCTGCCCATCTACCAGTTCCCCCGCTCGCAGTCCCAGGAGAATGCAGTGACTTACGCTCGAATCGAGACTCCGCCGTCCTTAGACACGGCGGAAGCAATGACGGGAACCACGATGACCACGCCAGTGACCGACACCGAGATCTTCGAAGGACACGAGGGCGGCAAGCTCTCCGTGGCCGCGACACGCCCGATCTCCTCGCCCCGTGACCTTTCGGTCGCGTACACGCCTGGGGTGGCGAAGGTGAGCCGGGCGATCGCCGAGGACGCGGCCAAGGCGAAGCGGTACACGTGGGCGGACAGGCTGGTCGTGGTGGTCAGCGACGGTACGGCGGTGCTCGGTCTCGGTGACATCGGCGCGAGCGCCTCGCTGCCGGTCATGGAAGGCAAGTCGGTCCTGTTCAAGACCTTCGGCGGGCTCGACTCGATCCCGCTGGTGCTCGACACCACCGACGTCGACGAGATCATCGAAACCCTGGTCCGGCTGCGCCCGTCGTACGGCGCGGTGAACCTGGAGGACATCTCGGCGCCGCGCTGCTTCGAGCTGGAAGACCGGCTCAAGGAGGCCCTCGACTGCCCGGTCATGCACGACGACCAGCACGGTACGGCGATCGTCACGCTGGCCGCGCTGCGCGGGGCGAACCAGGTCCTCGGCAAGGACATCTCCGGTCAGCGCGTGGTCGTCTCGGGAGCGGGCGCGGCGGGTGTGGCCTGCGCCAGGATCCTGCAGAACGCCGGCGTTGCGGACGTCACCGTGCTCGACTCGCGCGGGATCATCCACGAGGGCCGCGAAGGCCTGAACCCGATCAAGCGGAAGCTGGCCGAGACCACGAACACGGCCGGTCTGCGCGGCGGACTCGGTGAGGCGCTGAAGGGCGCCGACGTCTTCCTCGGCCTGTCCGGGGCGACCATCGACGAGACGCTCCTGGCCGGGATGTCCGACGACGCGATCGTGTTCGCACTGTCCAATCCGGATCCCGAGGTTCACCCGGCCGTGGCATCGCGGTACGCCAAGATCGTGGCGACCGGGCGCAGCGACTTCCCGAACCAGATCAACAACGTGCTGGCGTTCCCCGGCGTCTTCCGCGGCGCGCTCGACTCCGGCGCGCGGGCGATCACCGAGAACATGAAGCTGGCCGCGGCCGAGGCGATCTTCTCCGTCGCGCAGGACGATCTCGGCCCGGACCGCATCGTCCCGAGCCCGCTGGACCCGCGGGTCGCGCCCGAGGTGGCCGCTGCGGTCGCGAAGGCCGCCGAGGCCGACGGCGTGGTGTGACCGGCACTTTCGCGGCTTTCAGCGTGTTATGAACGGGACTTTCATTGCAAAATTTGCAATGAAAGTCCCGTTCATAACATCCGGGGTTGCGCTCCCCAGCCGAGCAGAACTCAGTTGAGCAGTTCGGTCAGCCGGTGCCGCGGCAGGTCGATCAGCCGCGCGTCCGTCAGGTCCGACGGGACGTCCAGCGAGACGTTCGCCAGCCGCGCGTGTGCCCGGGTCAGCAGCTCCGACGGATGCTCGACGGCGTCCGCGACGACGACGGCGTGCCGGTTGTCCGGGGTGCTGCGCAGCAGCCGCAGCCGGTACTTCGCCCCGACCAGCCGGTGCAGCGCGCCCTGCGCCTCGGCGTTGGTCAGGTCCGGATGCGAGTTCGGGACCAGCAGCGCCAGCCGTCGCGCGTTGGTGCCCAGCAGGGTCCGCAGGAGCCACGGGCCGGGGTCGGCCGAGAGGTCCATCGCGACCGCGTCGCCCTCCGGCCCGGAGACGGACCAGTCGACCGGCCGTGATTCCAGCGCCAGCCCGCCTTCGGCGGCGATCTCGTGCAGTTTGTCGAGCAGCGACGGCTTGGCCGCCCCGGCGGACTCCACCGACTGCGGCCCGTGCGTGTAGATCGCGGCCTTCCCCTTGCCGCCGCGGTTCTTCTTCGACTTCGCGGTCGGCTGGCAGACGTAGAGGTCCGCCGCGCTCCCGATCGCCTGCGCCCCGAAGTACCGGTTGAAGTCCGGCAGGATCGCTTCGAAGGTCAGCCCGAGTGTCGCGAGCGCCCGCTGCACCTGTGCACCCAGAGCGGGATGTCGCGGGCTGTAACCGTAAGCGAGCAGCAGTCGTCCGTCCGAGGGTTCGGCGAGCGCCTGGACCCCGCGGGCGGCGAACAGGCCCATTCCTTCGGGGGTGTAAGGCGGATCACTGAACACGAGATCCATCCGCCCGGCCACGGTGGGTGGCAGGCCGACCCGCAGATCCGTGTGGAGGGTGCGGATCGATCGCTCGCTGAGTTCGTCGATGTAGGCCAGAACGCGATCGTCGAGGTCGACGACGGTGAGGTCCGCGTCGGGCCGCAGCGTGCGCACGGCCAAGGAGGTGAGGTCGTGGTCGCCGAGGAACAGCAGCTTCGCCGTGCCGAGGTCATACCGCTCGTCCAGCCACAGCGCGCGGTTCAGCACGGTCTCCGGCGTTGCCTGGACGTGGTCGAGCGCGGCCATCGGAGCGGGCACGTTCTCGACGTAGCTGGTGATGGTCTTCAGCAGGTCGGGGTCGGTTTTCCGGTCCCGTACCTCGAAGCGTGCGTACTTCTCGCGGGCAGCGGGGGCCAGCCGGAAGCGGGACTCGACCCGTTCGAGGTCGTCGCCGAGCGCGTTCAGGACGTCTTCGACACTCCGGCGTGGCGCGGTGCTGATCCGGATCAGCTCGCCGAGATCACGCCAATCCGCCCGGAGCAGGGAAATCACCTGATGGAGCGGTCGCACGTGGACACCGTGCGCAGCCAGGACGTCATCGACGGGAGAACTCACGGGCCTCAGCCTAGTGACCCGCTGCTTGAGACACCGTGCCAACAGGCAAGATCTGGGCTACGGTTTTTCGACCAGACATGGGGAGAGACACGTGACTATCGAGTTCCGTGGCGTGACCAAGCGGTATCCGGACGGGACGGTCGCGGTCGACGACCTGAACCTGACCGCCGACGACGGCACCATCACCGTCTTCGTCGGGCCGTCCGGCTGCGGTAAGACGACGTCGCTCCGGATGATCAACCGCATGGTCGAGCCGACCTCGGGCACGGTACTGCTCGACGGCAAGGACGTCAGCGACGGCGACCCGGCCCTGCTGCGCCGCGGCATCGGCTACGTCATCCAGCACGCGGGTCTCTTTCCACATAGGACCGTCCTGGACAACATCGCCACCGTGCCGCTGTTGTCCGGCTGGGACAAGGGCAAGGCCCGCAAACGCGCGGCCGAACTGCTCGAAACCGTCGGCCTGCCCACGGAACTCGGCAAGCGCTACCCCGCGCAGCTGTCCGGCGGCCAGCAGCAGCGCGTCGGTGTCGCCAGGGCGCTCGCGGCGGATTCCCCGGTGCTGCTGATGGACGAGCCGTTCTCCGCCGTCGACCCGATCGTGCGGGAGGAACTGCAGGACGAGCTGCTGCGCCTGCAGTCACAGCTGGGGAAGACGATCGTGTTCGTCACCCACGACATCGACGAGGCCGTGCGGCTCGGCGACAAGATCGCCGTACTCCGCGTGGGCGGTGTGCTCGCCCAGTACGGCACGCCGTCGGACGTGCTGCGCCATCCCGTCGACGACTTCGTCGCGTCGTTCGTGGGCAAGGACCGCGGCTACCGCGGGCTCTCCTTCCTCTCGGCGGACGGCATCGTCGTCGAGGAGGTCGAGCGGGTCGAGGTCGGCAAGCCGGCGCCGGGGCCGTCCGACGAGTGGCTGCTCGCGGTGAACGCCGAGGGCCAGCCGCGCGGCTGGCTCCGCCCTCAGTCCTCTGTGGACGGTGAGTTGACCGAGAGTGACCTCGTCGCGGGCGGATCGCTGTACGTGCAGGGGACCCCGGTCCGCGGCGCGCTCGACGCGGCGCTGTCGTCGCCCGCGAGTCTCGGCGTCGTCGTCGATTCCGGCAACAAGGTCCTCGGTGTGGTCAGAGCCAAGCAGGTCCTCGAGGTGATCGAAGCGCTGCCGCTGGGTTCCTGATGGGCGACTTCTTCGGGGAACTCGGGCGCTATCTCGGCAGCGCCAACAATCGGGCGCAGTTCTTCGGCGATCTGCTCGACCATGTCTATCTTTCGCTGGTGCCGCTGGTACTCGGCCTGCTGATCGCGGTACTGGGCGGCTGGCTCGGCCATCGGTTCCCCGCGGTGCGGTCCGTGCTGCTGGTGGTGTCGAACCTGCTGTACACGATCCCGTCGCTGGCGTTGTTCGTGGTGATCCCGGGCATCATCGGTTCGAAGATCCTCGACAGCGTCAACGTCATCGTCGCGCTCACCGTCTACACCGCCGCCCTGCTGGTACGCCCGGTGCTGGACGCGCTCGACGCCGTCCCGCCGCATGTGGTCGCGGCGGCGACCGCGGTCGGCTACAAACCCGCGCGCCGGTTCCTCACGGTGGAACTGCCGCTTTCCGTGCCGGTGCTCGCCGCCGGGATCCGGGTGGCCTCGGTCAGCAACATCAGCCTGGTCAGCGTCGGCGCGCTGATCGGCACCGGCGGTCTCGGCGTGCTGTTCACCGACGGCTTCCAGCGCGAGTACTTCTCGCCGATCGTCGTCGGCATCGTCGCGACGCTGCTGCTCGCGCTGATCGTCGATCTGGTGCTGGTGCGGCTGCGCGATCTCCTCACACCCTGGGACCGGGTGGCGACCACGGCGGGGGCGAAATGATCGGCGACGTGCTGAACTGGTTCGGCGATCCGGCCCATTGGCAGGGCACGGACGGTGTCCTCACCCGGCTGCTGCAGCATCTCGGCTACACGGTGCTGGCCTTGTGCTTCGCGCTGCTGATCGCGATCCCGCTCGGGCTGTACGTCGGGCACACCGGCCGCGGCGCGGTACTCCTGGTGAGCGGGGGCAACGCGATCCGCGCGCTGCCGACGCTCGGCCTGGTGACCTTCTTGTTCCTGCTCTTCACCGAAAGCGAGATCTCGACGATCATCGGGCTCGTGGTGCTCGCCATCCCGCCGATCCTCGCCGGTACCTACGCGGGCCTGCAGGCGACCGATCACGGCGTGGTCGACGCGGCGCAGGGCATCGGGATGACCGGCTGGCAACGGTTGTGGAAGGTCGAGGTGCCCATCTCGCTGCCGCTGGTGCTCGGCGGTGTGCGGAACTCCATGCTGCAACTGGTGGCGACGGCCGCCGTCGCCGCCTATGTCGGACTCGGTGGACTCGGCCGGTTCCTGCTGGACGGACTGGCCATTTTGGACTATCCGCAGGTGGTCGCGGGCGCGGTGCTGACGACGTTGCTCGCCGTCGCGCTGGATCTCGTCCTGGCGGGCGTCCAGCGCGCGCTGGTACCCAGGGGAGTACGGCTGGCGCAGGCCGCGAGCGGGAAGAAGGCGAAGGTATGAGGCGGACGGTGGCGGCGCTGTTCGCCGGGATCGCTTTGCTGGCAACGGGTTGTGGTAACCCGCTCGCCGGGGGTGCCGAGGGCGGCGCGACCGGCGACATCATCATCGGCGCGTCCGACGTCGGGGAAAGTCTTCTGCTGGCCCAGATCTACGCCGGCGCGCTGCGGAACGCGGGTGCGGAGAACGTGACCGTGCGCCCGCCGGTCGGCAGCCGCGAGGTCGTCGTCAAGGCATTGCAGGACAAGTCGCTTTCGGTGGTTCCGGACTACAGCGGGAACCTGCTGCGGTACTTCGACAAGGAGACGCAGGCGACCACACCGCAGGACGTCTACGCCCAGTTGAAGCGGAAACTGCCGTCCGGATTCGAGATACTCGACCAGGCGCCCGCCGAGGACAAGGATCTTCTGGTGGTGCGCAAGGAACTCGCCGATTCCGGGGTGAGGACGTTCTCCGACCTCGGCCCGCGCTGCCGGGACCTCGTGTTCGGTGGCCCCGGCCAGTGGAGCAGCCGGTGGAAGGAAAAGATCAAGGCCCTCTACGGCTGCGAGTTCGCCGAGATCCGCACGACCGACACCGGCGGTCCGGTCACGGTCGCCGCGCTGAAGTCCGGGGACATCCAGGTCGCCGACCTGTTCAGCACGTCGTCGACGATCGCCGCGAACGGCTTCGTGCCGCTGGTGGACGACAAGAACATGTTCCCCGCGCAGAACATCGTGCCTCTCGTCGCGAAGGGGACGTTGTCACCGAAGGAGGTCGACGCACTGAACCGGGTTTCGGCGGTGCTCACGACCGATCAGCTGACTGAACTGAACGTCCAGTTCAGCCAGGAGAAACGCAACCCGCTCGACGTCGCCGAGGACTTCCTGCGGCGGAACAACCTCCTCGCGCCCTCCTGACCCCTCGCGTTTCGTCCTCTGGATGCGGTACTTGCGCGTGCAACCACCGCATCCAGAGGACGAAACGCGAGGGGGCGGAGGGTCAGAGGCGGTCGAAAGCGGGCGAGTAGCGGAACGTGCCCTGGAGACCGGGATCGTGCGCGCGAAGGGTGCGGACCTGGAAATGCTGCGCCCATTCCGCGACCGGCGGCGTGATCCCGTGCTGTTCGGCGAGGACGAAGCCGAAACGGGAGTAGTAGCGCGGATCGCCGAGCAGGACCACGGCACCGTATCCGAGCGCGTCGGCCGCGCCGAGGACCGCGTGCACGAGCGCCGACCCGATACCGGAGGCGTGGTACTCGGGCAGCACACCGAGCGGGCCGAGACCGACGGCCGACTTCCCGTCCTCGCCGATCCACCCCGGGCTGCAACAGACATGTCCGACGACTTCGCCGTCGCGTTCGGCCACGATGGACAGTGCGGCGATCAAGTCGCCGTCGTCACGCAGCTCGTCGACGAGTTTCGCCTCGACCACCGGGACACTGAGTTTCGCGAACGCGGCCAGGTGGACGGCGTGGATCGCCTCGCGGTCGGCCGGGATTTCCTGTCTGAGCAACATGGGCACGAGCATGCTCCATCCGAAGGTAGGATGGAAATCGATTTCCGCGCGGCGAGGTCGCGACTTTCGTAGGCGGCCATCCGTGTGTACTTCCACGCCGGTGAAACGACCGGTGGGCGGGAAAGCGACCACCAGGTGTGCGGATCCCCAATTCTTCGTGGGCCGTACGGGCGCAAAACGCGACTAAAGGCGGGGGCTGAACGGTGTCCCACCTGCGCTTGAAGCGCGTCCTTTACCCCCGGCATGTCGGTAATGCAAGGTCTTCCTTGGGGTGAAACCGCGACTTAGTCTCAGCCTGCGCTCCTAAGTGGAACGCGCTCCACCTCTGAGTCACCCCAAGATCCGACGGGCCTTTCCACGTCCGTGGGTCGACCCTGCCTGGGAGGAATATCTTGAACAATTCCCTGGGAACCCTGAAGAGACGCCTGCCCGCCTTCGGTGTGGCGGCGGCGGTCGCCGTGCTGACGGCGCTCGGCAGCACCACCGTCGCCTCGGCGGCGGAGGGTTCGATCGTCAACGCCGGCAGCGACAAGGCGATCAAGGACAGCTACATCGTCGTGCTGAAGGACGGCTCGTCGGTCGAAGCCACCGCGAAGAGCGTCACGAACCGCCACGGCGGCACGGTCGAGAAGACCTTCGCCTCGTCGGTTCGCGGCTTCTCCGGCACCTTGACCGAGAAACAGGCGAAGCGGGTCGCAGCCGATCCCGCGGTGGCCTACGTGGAGCAGAACCAGGTCGTCTCGCTTTCGACGGATCAGCTGAACCCGCCGTCGTGGGGCCAGGACCGGGTCGACCAGCAAAGCCTTCCGCTGGACCAGAAGTACAGCTACAGCACCACGGCGTCGAACGTCACCGCGTACGTCATCGACACCGGCATCCTCACCACGCACCCCGACTTCGGCGGGCGCGCGACCCACGGCCGTGACACCGTCGACAACGACAACGACGCCACGGACTGCCAGGGCCACGGCACCCACGTCGCCGGCACCATCGGCGGCACCGCGCACGGTCTGGCCAAGGGCGTCAAGCTCGTCGCCGTCCGCGTGCTGAACTGCTCCGGTTCCGGGACCACCGCGGGTGTCGTCGCCGGTATCGACTGGGTGACCGCGAACGCCGTCAAGCCGGCCGTCGCGAACATGAGCCTCGGTGGCGGCGCTTCGGCGACCCTCGACCAGGCCGTCCAGCGGTCGATCGCGGCGGGTATCACCTACGGTGTCGCCGCCGGTAACGACAACGGCGCCAACGCCTGCAACACCTCGCCCGCCCGTACGCCGGAAGCGATCACGGTCGGCTCGACGACCAGCACCGACGCCCGGTCGAGCTTCTCCAACATCGGCAGCTGCCTCGACATCTTCGCGCCGGGCAGCGGCATCACGTCGGACTGGCTGAACAACGGCACCAACACCATCAGCGGTACCTCGATGGCGACCCCGCACGTCGTCGGCGCGGCGGCCCTGTACGCCTCCGCCAACCCGTCGGCCACGCCGCAGCAGGTCCGCGACGCACTGGTCAACAACGGCACCAAGGGCAAGGTGACCGACGCGGGCACCGGTTCGCCGAACGTGCTGCTCTACACCGGCACCGGTGGTGGCCCCGGCCCCGAGCCGACGCCCTGCGGCACGCAGACCAACGACACCGATGTCTCCATTCCCGACGCCGGTGCCGCGGTCACCAGCACGGTGAACGTCGCCAACTGCGCCCGCAACGCTTCGGGCACCACCAAGGTCGCGGTGAACATCGTCCACACCTACGTCGGTGACCTGGTCATCGACCTGGTCGCGCCGGACGGCACCTCGTACCGCCTGAAGGGTTCGAGCAACGACTCGTCCGACAACATCAACACCACGTACACCGTCAACGCCTCGGCCGAGGCCGCGAACGGAGCCTGGAAGCTGAAGGTGCAGGACGTGTACCGGGTCGACACCGGCTACATCAACAGCTGGTCGCTGACCGTCTGATCCATCCCTGGAGTACGTGAAGGCCCCCTTCCTCCTGCTGGGAAGGGGGCCTTCCCGTCTCCGGAGGGTGATTCGGCCCCCAGTTGCCCCGTTCGTCCTATCTGGACGGTGACGAGGCCTTAATCTCTGCGCATGCAGCCCGGACCGCCCTATCAGCAGGGACCTCAACAGCCGTACCCGCCGCAGGGATACCCGGGGTATCCGCCTCCCGGCTATGGACCGCCGCCCAAGAAGTCGAACACCGGACTCATCGTGGGGCTCGTGATCGGCGCGGTGGTGGTGCTCGGTGGTGGCGGGGTCGGGGCCTTCCTGCTGCTGTCCGGTGACTCCGGCCCGTCTTCTTCCGCCGGGGCGCCGACGTCGTCCAAGAAGACCGGGCCGCCGGACAAGTACTCCACGATGCCCGCCTGCCAGAAGATCGGGAGCGGCGTGCGGAACCTGCCGCCGCTCGAACCGCCGAAGGGCGAGGAACCGGCGAGCACCTCGAACAACGACATCACCTACACCCGCTCGTTCTGCACCTGGCGCGAACCGAACGCGCCTTCGGCGATGGTCGGGATGTACCTGTCGAAGTCGAAGGAGCCGGGTTCGGGCGCCGGTGAAGGCTGGGCGAAGGCTTCGATCGAGAACGCCGTGAACGACGGCGGCGTCCTCATCCCCACCATGGCGAAGGCGACCAAAGCCGTCTACGCCAAGCTCGACTCGTCGAGCCAGTGCCAGATCAAGTTCTACCAGGGCAACGTCGAGGCGGAGGTCGTCGTGACCGGCCCCGACCCGTCCGGGACGGTCAACCAGACCGTGTGCAAGGAGAACGCCTTGAAGGTCGCCAAGGCGACCTCCGAGGCGATCGGTCAATGACAGGTGAGGCGAACGGGCCATGTCCGGCTTCACTGCCGTGAAGGCCTCCTTACCTACCCTCACGGTAGTGAAGGAGGCCTTCGTCACCAGGCGACAGGCATGGGGCTCCCGATGAGGCAGGACGCACCCCATGATTGTCCATAAAGGACAGTTTGCGACGAATCGATGTCCGATTATTTCTATTTGTACGGTCCTGAGCGGGGTCGTGAGTGGCAAAGAGGGTTAGAACGCTCTTTGCCACTCACGACCACTTCGCGAGACTACGCAAACTGCTCAAGTCGGACATCTGCCACCAGGAAAATGTCCTGTGGACATCCGGGGTCGCGGCCCGGCTTCCATCAGTCAGTCCGGACCCCACCGGTTAACGCCATATTCGCCCTACCTCTCAATGGCCGACCCCCGTGACCTGGACCTGTCCAGACGGCCCATCGCCGAACGGGTTGTCCCAGCCATGCCATTCGGCGGCGAGGACGTAGAGCGAACGCCCGTCCTCGCCACCGAGTGTGCAAGAGAAGCAGCCTCGGTCGGACTCGACCTTCTGAAGCACTTCGCCCCCCTCGCGGACGCGGACGCAGTGCTTCTTCGCCACGTCGGCGTACCAGACGGCGCCCTCGGCATCGAGGCAGATGCCGTCGGGGTGATCGCCGCCCAGTTCCGCCCACACGCGCCTGCCGGACAGCGAACCGTCCTCGGCGACGTCGAACGCGGTGAGCCGGTTGCCGTACGACTCGGCGACGATCAGCGTCTTTTCGTCGGGTGTGATGGCCATCCCGTTGCCGAACAGGATGCCGTCGGCGACTTGGCGTACTTCGCCGTCCGGAGTGACGACGGCGATGACGCCGGGCTGCTGCAGGTCGCTGGAGCCGTTGACGTAGGCGTTGCCGCGGCTGTCGACGACGAGTTCGTTCCAGAGGGAGGCGACGGGCGAGAGATCGGCGTAGGTGCTCAAATCCGCGTTGAGCAGCCGGGCGTTCGGGCCGTCGACGATGAGAAGGCGGCCGTGGGGGAGCCAGTCGAACGTGATCGGCATCATGGTCGGCACGGTCGCGATCACTTCGCTTTCGCCGTCGGGCGTGACGGCGAGGATCTGGCCGGTTCCCCAGTTCGCGAGCCACAGGCGGCCGTCGTGCCAGCGGGCGGATTCGGGGAGCTTGAGGCCGTCGAGCAGCGTCTTCATGGTGTCTCCTTCGGTTCGTTTACCCCTACACGAACGGGACCCACCGTTTTCGACACCTGAAGCGCGTGAAGGCCCCCTTCCCTCGGCTGGTCATTCAAACCGTGGCCGAGGGAAGGGGGCCTTCACGCGCGATCAGTGGCTCAGTCGAAGGCCCGAGCGATCAGCGCCTTCTGCTCGACCTCGTGCACCTTGGACGAACCGGCCGACGGCGCGGCCATCGGGCGCCGCGACACGACGTCCAGGCTGGAGAACACCTCCGGGAGCTTCCGCGGCAGGTTCAGGCCGAAGAACGGCCACGCACCCTGGTTCTCCGGCTCCTCCTGGACCCAGACCGCGGGCGCGCCGTTGTAGCGCTCGAGCGCCGCCACCAGCTTCTTCTTCGGCAGCGGGTAGTACTGCTCGACGCGCACGATCGCGATGTCGTTCGCCTCGCGCTTCGTCCGCTCGGCCACCAGTTCCCAGTACAGCTTGCCCGACGTCAGCAGGACCTTGCGCACCTTCGACGGGTCGACGACGGCGTCGTCGATGACCGACATGAACTTCGACTGGCCGGTGAAGTCCTCGACCGCCGAAGTCGCCGCCTTGTTGCGCAGCATCGACTTGGGGGTGAAGACCACCAGCGGGCGGTTGACTCCGTCGAGCGCGTGACGGCGGAGGAGGTGGAAGTAGTTCGCCGGGGTCGACGGCACCGCGACGGTCATCGAGCCTTCCGCGCACAGCGAGAGGAAGCGCTCGATGCGGCCGGAGGTGTGGTCCGGGCCCTGGCCTTCGTGGCCGTGCGGCAGCAGCAGCACGACGTCCGACAGCTGGCCCCACTTGGCCTCGCCGGAGGAGATGTACTCGTCGATGACGGTCTGCGCGCCGTTGACGAAGTCACCGAACTGCGCTTCCCACATGACCAGCGCTTCGGAGTTGGCCACGGAGTAGCCGTATTCGAAGCCGACCGCCGCGTACTCGGACAGCGCCGAGTCGTAGATCATCACGCGGCCCTGGCCCTCGGCCAGGCTCGCCAGCGGCGAGTACTCCTGGCCGTTCTTGCGGTCGATCAGCACCGAGTGGCGCTGGGTGAAGGTGCCGCGGCGGGAGTCCTGGCCGGACAGCCGCACCAGGCGGCCTTCCATGGCCAGCGAGCCGAACGCGAGCAGCTCGCCGAACGCCCAGTCGATGCCGCCTTCGCGGGACATCTTGTGGCGGCGCTCCATGACCGGCTTGACCCGCGGGTGCGGGGTGAAGCCCTCGGGCACGTTGAGGAACGCGTCCCCGATGTGCTCGATGACCTCGGTGGTGGTGGCGGTGGGCACCTTGGCCGGGACCTGCTGCTCCTCTTCGACCGAGGGGCTGGCCTTCGCCGGGTGCTTCTCCAGCTCGCGGACCTCGTTGAAGACGTGCTCCAGCTGGCTGGAGAAGTCACGCAACGCGGCTTCGGCCTCTTCGACGGAGATGTCGCCGCGGCCGATCAGCGATTCGGTGTAGGTCTTCCGGACCGAACGCTTCGTGTCGATGATGTCGTACATCGCCGGCTGCGTCATCGAAGGGTCGTCGCCCTCGTTGTGGCCGCGGCGGCGGTAGCAGATCAGGTCGATCACGACGTCCTTGTGGAACGCCTGGCGGTAGTCGACGGCCAGCTTGGCCACCCAGTGCGCGGCCTCGGGGTCGTCACCGTTCACGTGGAAGATCGGCGAGCCGATCATCTTCGCGACGTCGGTGGCGTACTGGCTCGACCGCGAGTGCTCGGGCGCGGTGGTGAAGCCGACCTGGTTGTTGACGATGACGTGCACGGTGCCGCCGGTGCGGTAACCGCGCAGCAGCGCCAGGTTCAGGGTCTCGGCCACGACACCCTGGCCCGCGAAGGCCGCGTCGCCGTGCATGAGGACGGGGAGGACGGTGAAGCCCTCGCCACCCTTGTCGAGGATGTCCTGCTTCGCGCGGACGATGCCCTCGAGGACCGGGTCGACGGTCTCCAGGTGCGACGGGTTCGCGGTCAGCGACACCTTGGTCTCGCCGTCGCCGAACATGCGGAAGTACTTGCCCTCGGCACCGAGGTGGTACTTCACGTCACCGGAGCCGTGCGCCTGGCCCGGGTCGAGGTTGCCCTCGAACTCCTGGAAGATCTGCGCGATCGGCTTGCCGACGATGTTCGCGAGCACGTTCAGGCGGCCGCGGTGCGGCATGCCGATGACGACCTCGTCGAGTTCGTGCTCGGCGGCCTTGTCCAGGATGGTGTCCAGCAGCGGGATCGCGGTCTCGCCGCCTTCGAGGGAGAACCGCTTCTGGCCGACGTACTTGGTCTGCAGGAAGGTCTCGAACGCCTCGGCGGCGTTGAGCTTCGAGAGCACGTACTTCTGGACGGCGGGGTCCGGCTTCTCGTGCGGGATCTCGACGCGGTCCTGGATCCAGCGGCGCTCTTCGGGGTCGAGGATGTGCGTGTACTCGATGCCCACGGTGCGGCAGTAGGAGTTGCGCAGCACCCCGAGGATGTCACGCAGCTTCATCCGCTCCTGGCCGGCGAAGCCGCCGACCGGGAACTCGCGGTCCAGGTCCCACAGGGTCAGGCCGTGGGAGAGGACGTCGAGGTCGGCGTGGCTGCGCTGCCGGTAGTTCAGCGGGTCGGTGTCGGCCATCAGGTGACCGCGCATGCGGAAGGCGTCGATCAGCTCGATCACGCGCGCGGTCTTGTCGACCGGGCCGTCCGGGATGTCGGCGACCCAGCGGATCGGCTCGTACGGCAGGCGCAGGCTGGTGAAGACGTCGTCGTAGAAGCCGTCCTCGCCCAGCAGCAGCTCGTGGATTCGCTTGAGGAACTCGCCCGACTCCGCACCCTGGATGATGCGGTGGTCATAGGTCGAGGTCAGCGTCATGATCTTCGAGACGCCGAGGTCGACCAGGGCCTTCTCGCTGGTGCCCTCGAAGTGCGCCGGGTACTGCATGGCGCCGACGCCGATGATCGCGCCCTGACCGGCCTGCAGCCGCGGCACCGAGTGGTTGGTGCCGATCCCGCCGGGGTTGGTCAGCGAGATCGTGGTGCCGGCGAAGTCGTCGGCGGTCAGCTTGCCGGTGCGGGCCTTCTTGACGATGTCTTCGTAGGCCTGCCAGAACTGCATGAAGGTCATGTTCTCGGTGGCCTTGATGGAGGCCACGACGAGCGTGCGGGAGCCTTCCTTGCCCTTCATGTCGATCGCGAGACCGAAGTTCACGTGCTCCGGCGTGATCGCGAACGGCTTCCCGTCGATCAGCTGGTAGTGCCGGTTCATGTTCGGGAAGTCCTTCAGCGCACGGACCATCGCGTAACCGATGAGGTGCGTGAAGGAGATCTTTCCGCCGCGCGTGCGCTTGAGGTGGTTGTTGATGACGATGCGGTTGTCGGCCATCAACTTCGCCGGGACGGCGCGCACACTCGTCGCTGTCGGCACCGACAGCGAGGCGTCCATGTTCTTCGCGATCGCGGCCGCGGCGCCACGGAGCTGCTTCGACTCCGGCTCGGCGTCCTTCTCGGCCGGCTTGGCGGGAGCCTTCGCCGGGGCCTTCGCGGGGGCCGCCTTGGGCGCGGCCGCCTTCGCTTCGGTCTTCGGGGCCGGCTTCGCGGGCGCCTTCGCCTCCGTCTTCGGAGCGGTCTGCTTCGCGGTGGACTCGGCGTTGCGGACCGTCTGCGGCGACGGCGTGGAGGCCTGGCCGTTGGTGCCCGGGCCATCCTTGACGGTCTGACGTGCGTCGTCAGCCTTCGTCTGCGCGGCCTGCGTTGGCTTGAAGTCCGCGAAGAAGTCGTGCCAGGCGGCATCGACTGAGGTGGGGTCGGCGAGGAACTGGTCGTACATTTCCTCGACGACCCACTCGTTGGGGCCGAATTGTGACGCAGGGCTGCTGCTGGACACGGCTTGGACTCGCCTCTATCCGTCTCGAGATCTTGAACACCGCTGATGCGCCTACCAGGCTAACCCCCTCGGTGGCGGCCGTGTGATGGAACTGGCCTGTGTGAGGCGTGGCGCACTAGGTGATGGGTCACTGACTCGATCAAGAGATCGAAAACAGGCCACGCGGGTGAAGGGGTCGCGGCCACTCGGGGGAGCGGGGGACCTTTGCTGTCGCTGTCGGTGTCTGTGCAGGTCAGGTCACTGTTTTGTCGGGTAAGCTTGGCGAAGTGGTCGTGCCAGGACAGCCTGGAGTTCACGTCGGCGGGCTTTGCTGGCTGGAGGATGCGGCCGGTGTCGTGCCGGTCGCCGGTCGCCCGCGAGGTGGTGGCAGCCGATGTGGCTGGACGAGTGTCCGTCGTTCTGGGACGAGGGGCGCGTGCGCCCGTTGGTCACCGAATCCGGCAAGGTCGTGCTGATGTGCGACTCGTGCTGCGCGGTGTGGCCGACGCTCTCCGACTTCAAGGAGATGGAGCACGTCGAGCCCGACGAGCCGGACTGGGCGGTGGCGGCCGGGGTCCACGTCCGGCCGGGGACCTTCCGGTGGGCGTCGGAGCGGGACCTGGAGGTCGCCGGGATGAGCGGCCTCGCCTGGCGGTCCTGAGCCCTCTGCGTTCAGAGGACTAAACGCGGGGGTAAGGATGCTCCGCGGGCAGCAGCGCTTCGGCCTCGTCGATGCGGTTCGCGGCGACGAGCGCGCCGATGTCGCGCATGGTCGCGGTGACGTCGGTGACCGCGGCGATCCATTTGTCGACATAGCGATCGACGGCTTCGCCGCTCAGCCCCATCTGGAGCGAGCGGTGCTTCAGCGGACCGAGCCGGATGCCGCGTTCCGGGTCCCACTGGACGCGGACCGGGCTGGTCTTGACCTGGCGGCGCCACGTCTCCCGGTCGGGATGGACGTCCGGGTCGTAGTGGCTGAGCGCCGCGTGGTCGAGCGCCCAGGCGAAACCCTCGCGAGTGATGTCGAGGGCGAGTACGCGCTCCTGGCCGGGCTTGGCCGCCCAGCCGCAGCGGTACGCCATCCACAGGAAGGACGGCTTGATCCAGGTCATCCGTTCGCGTTTGAACGGCGGCGCGAACGTGCCCGCTTCGAGGGCGGCGTCGGCGATGGCCGGTGAATACGCTTGGTAGACACGGATCGTGGTTTCGGTGTGGACGGCGCGGATCTGCCGCGCCGGGATCTCGTCGTTCATTTGCCGTGATGCTGACACGCGTGGGTGTTCGCGCGCGACCGAAATTCCCTTGCCCGCCGGGCGATGCCCCGCATTCAGAGGACTAAACGCGGAGCATCGTTGTCAGCCCAGGGACCATAGGCGCGCGTAGTGACCGTCCGCGGCCAGGAGTTCGGCGTGCGTGCCCTGTTCGATGATCCGGCCGTGGTCCAGGACCACGATCCGGTCGGCCTTGGCGGCGGTGGCGAGGCGGTGCGCGACGACGAACGTCGTGCGGCGGCGCGCGAGTTGTTCCGTGGCACGCAGGACGGCGGCTTCGGTGGACGGGTCGAGGGCCGCGGTCGCCTCGTCGAGCAGGAGGACGTCCGGGTCCACGAGTTCGGCGCGGGCGAGGGCGACGAGTTGCCGCTGTCCGGCCGAAAGCGACCGTCCGCGCTCACCGACGGGCTGGTGGAAACCGGCCGGGAGGGCGGCGACCCCGTCGAGCGCGCCGACCGACCGGACCGCCTCCTCGACCTCCGCGTCCGTCGCGGTGGGCCTGCCGTAGCGCACGTTGTCCGCGACGGTCCCCGAGAACAGATGCGCTTCCTGTGGCACCACGCCCATCCGCGCGCGCAGCGCGGCCAGGTCGTACTCGCGGATGTCGGTCCCGTCGATCCGGACCACGCCGCCCGTCGCGTCATAGAACCGCGCGACGAGCTTCACCGCCGTCGACTTCCCGGCGCCCGTCGCCCCGACCAAGGCGACCGTCTCCCCGGCCGAAACCTCCAGCGAAAGCCCGGTCAAGGCGGGCTCGTCCGTCGCGGTGTACGCGAAGTCGACGTCCTTGAAGGAGACCTCGCCCCGCAGTCGCTCCGGGACCGCGACCGGGTTTTCCGCTTCGGGGACGGAAGTCGGCGTGCGCAACAGATCCCCGATGCGCGTCAGGCCGACCCGCGCCTGCTGATAGCCGTCGAAAACCGAAGACAGCTGCTGGATCGGCGAGAAGAACTGGCCCAGGTACAGCAGGAACGCCACCAGCACACCGGCCGACAGGGTGCCCGCCGCGACCCGGTTCGCGCCGACGATCAGCACCACGACCTCGGCCAGTCCAGAAAGCATTGCCGCGAAAGGGAAATACGTCGCGACATAGCGCTGCGCGCGCAGCCGGGAACGCCGGTACTCGTCACTGCGGGAAGCGAACTTCTCCGCCGTCCGCTCCTCGCGTGTGTACGCCTGCGCGACCCGCAGCCCGCTCACGTTCTCCTGCATGTCCGCGTTGACCACGCTGACGCGTTCCCGGGCTTCGGTGTACGCCTTCGAGGAAGCGCGCCGGAAGATCACCGTCGCCACGATGAGGATCGGGAGCACCGCGAGCGCGTACGCCGCGAGCCCGATGTCGGTGATCATCAGCGCCGCCGCGATGCCGACCAGGGTCAGCGCGCTGACCACGGCCTGTGCGACACCGGTCTGGAGGAACGTCGAGAGCGCGTCGACGTCGGTCGTCATCCGGGTCATGATCTTCCCGGACAGCTCGCGTTCGTAGAAGTCGAGCCCGAGCCGTTGTAGATGGGCATAACTGCGTACCCGCAGCGAATACAGCACCGTCTCGCCGACCCGCGCCGTCATCTTGGTCTGGAGGTAGACCACCAGCCAGTCCGCGAGGATCACCAGCGCGCCGATGCCGGCGGCCAGCCAGATCACCGCCTCCGCGCCGGCGCGCACGCCGTTGTCGATGCCGTGCTGGTACAGCGCGGGCATCGCGATGGTGGCCAGCGCGTCGGCGGCGACCAGCCCGATCACCACGGCGAGCGGGCCGCGCACCGGTTTCAGCAGGCGGGCGAGGCGGAACTTCGGCTCGGGTGCGGTGACGTCCGTGCCCGGCAACCGCGGGGTGTCCGTGGCGGGCGGCAGCTTCCGGACGCCTTCGAGAAGCTCGCCGCTCGGCGGCAGGTCGACGTCCCATTCACCGCCGGAGCCCTTCCGCCGCTCCCCTGCCAGCTCATCCGCGTCTTCCTGGCGCGGCCAGAGGGCGGGGGTGATCCCGGCGGGGCCGCAGTCGAGACCCTCGCAGCGATGCGGTTCCTCGACGTCGTCGCCCGGGCCCGCGACGAGTTCGCGGAACAGCGGGCACCGCGCCAGCAGCTCCTCCTCCGTGCCGACGTCGACGACGCGGCCCTTGTCCAGGACGGCGATCCGGTCGGCGAGGGCGAGGGTGGACCGGCGGTGCGCGATCAGCAGGGTCGTCCGGCTCTGGGTGACCGACCGCAGCGTGTCGTAGATCGCCGCTTCGGTGACCGTGTCGATGGCCGAGGTCGCGTCGTCGAGGACCAGCACGCGCGGATCGGTCATCAGCGCCCGAGCCAGGCCGAGCCGCTGCCGCTGACCGCCGGACAACGTCAGGCCGCGCTCGCCGACGAGGGTGTCGTAGCCGTCGGGGAGCCGCTGGATGAACTCGTCCGCTTCCGCCGCCCGCGCGGCCGCCCGGATCTCTTCGTCGCTCGCGTCCGGCCTGCCGTAGGCGATGTTGTCGCGCACGGACGAGGAGAACAGGAACGCCTCCTCGAAGACCACGCCGATGGCGCTGCGCAGGTCGTGTTGGCGAACGTCGCGGACGTCGAGGTCGCCGACCTGGACCGAACCGCTGTGCACGTCGTAGAACCGGGGCAGCAGCAGGGAGATCGTCGACTTGCCCGAACCGGCGGTGCCGACCAGCGCCAGCGTCTCGCCCGGCCGGGCTTCCAGCGTAAGGCCGTCGAGCACGGGATCCGACCGCGTGTAGCCGAAGGAGACATCCTCCAGCCGGACGCCGAGCGGGCCGTCGGGCAAGGGCCGTGCGTCCGGGCTGTCGACGACGTCCGGCTGCGCGTCGATCAGTTCGTTGACCCGTTCCGCTCCGGCCCTGGTCAGCTGGGCCTGGACGACGAGGCTGGAGATCATCCTGGCCGGGCCGATCAGGATGGAGAGGTAGGTCGCGAACGCCAGGAAGGTGCCGAGGCTGACCTCGCCCTTCAGCGCGAGTACGCCGCCGACCGCCAGTACCGCGACCTGACCCGCCGCGGGCAGCGCGGCCGTCGTGGCCGTCGGCAGGGAGGACAGCCGAGCCGCGCGCATGCGTTCGGCGAAGAGCTTCTTCGCCGTGTTCTCCAGCTTCGCGACTTCGCGCGCTTCCTGACCGAAGCCCTTCACGACGCGTACGCCGGTGACGGTCTCCTCGACCTGCTGCGCGACATCGGCCGCGCGTTGCTGCGCCGCCCACGTCGCCGGGAACAGCCGCTTCCGGCTCACCGCCATGATGATCGCGATCGCGGGAGCGACCACCATCGCGATCAGGGTCAGCGTCGGGGACATCCACAGCATCGCGCCCAGCGACAGCAGCGCGAAGATCACCGACCCCGCCGACAGCGGCACCTGCATCAAGACCGAGGTGACCAGCTGCAGATCCGAAATCGCGCGCGAGGCGACCTGACCGGTGCGCAGCGCGTCCTGCTTGCCGCCGTCGAGCCGGGAGACCGCGTTGAACACCTGGCGGCGCAGATCGTGCTGGACGTCGAGGGCCAGCCGTCCGCCGACGTACCGCCGGGCGAAGGCGTTGCCGAAGGTCAGCACCTGCACCACCGCCATCACGGCGGCGAGCAGGCCGAGGCGGGAGGTCTCGCCCGCGACGGCGTCATCGAGCGCTTCGCGGATCAGCAGGGGACCGGCGGCCTGGAGGCCGACGCCGATGATCGCCGCGCCCAGCGACAACACGACCAGCCACGGGTGTTTCCAGCACGAAGCAGCCAGCCGCCGGATCCAGCCTCCGGTGGGTACCGGGGCCGTCTCACGTGCCGGGCTGGCTTGACGCGGGCGAGGTGGAGCAGTGGTCACCCCGTCAGCCTAGGCGGCGGTACCGACAAGATCGTCCGGTTCGCGCAGGGCCGAACGCCATGAAAGGTCCTTTCCTTGCAAAATTTGCAAGGAAAGGACCTTTCATGGCGCGTGTGGCCGCGACTTACGTGATGTCCTTCTTCTGGTTCACGGCCCAGCCTGCCAGGAAGAAGATCATCGTCCAGCCGAAGAAGATGAGCGCGGACGCCCACCACGAGAACGCGCCGGGGGCGCCCGCCGCGTACTGCAGCGCCCACGCCGTCTCGTCCTGCAGACCCGGCACCTTCACGCCGGCGGCGCCGAAGGCTTCCGCGCCGATGGCGCCCACGATGCCGTTGACCGTGCCGTTCGGCAGGACCCCGCCGAGCCACGTGATGTCCCACGCGCCGAACGAGACGAACACCAGGACGTTCTCGACGACGAGCATCCAGATCGTCAGCGTGATGATGCTCCCGATGACACTGCGCCACACGGCGCCGACGCCGATACCGAACAGGGTCGCCAGGATCGTCGCGAGCACGCCCGCGCCGAGCACGCCCAGCCACTGACCCGCGGTCGGGAGACGCTCGCTGTCGACCGTGATCACGGTCCCGAGGCTCGCCGCGGCCACGATGATGACGCCGTAGATCGCGCCCCAGGCCACGTAGGTGATCATCTTCGCGCTCAGCGCCGAAACCCGGTTCGGGGCGGTGAGGAACGTCGTGGTGATCGTCTTCTTCGTGTACTCACCGGCGAGCGCGAAGACCCCGAAAATGATCGGGATCATCGTGCCGATGTTGATGCCGTGCCCGAGCGCGAGCAGCCCGACGGGCAGTTCGCCGGTCGAGATCCCGAGCGCTTCGGTCAGCTCACGGGTGTCGGAGCGGCCGAGGAAGTCGCTGAAGTCGTTGGTGACCATGCCCCAGAACAGGGCGAACGCGAACGCGAAGACCACCGCGGGGATCATCAGCGCCCACCACGCCTTGAGCGTGAGCGTCTTGCGGAACTCCGCCTTGATCAGGTTGCCCATCAGCCCTGGCCTCCCCAGCCCTCGTTCTGACCCTGCTGCTGCGCCTGCTGAGGGGGCGCCTGCTGGTACTGCTGTTGCTGGGGCTGCTGGCCCTGCTGGAACTGCTGCTGGTGCTGTTGCTGCGGCGGCGCGAATCCGGGCGGCGGCGTGTTCGGCGGCGCGAACCCGGGCGGCGGGGTGTTCTGCGGGGCATAACCCGGGGGCGGACCCTGGTAACCGGGCGGCGGGCCCTGGTAACCCGGGGGCGGACCCTGGTAGCCCGGCGGCGGGCCCTGCATGCCGGGCTGAGGCGCGGCGTACTGCCCTTGGGTCAGCTGGAAGAACATGCGCTCCAGATCCGCGGTCTCCTCCTGCATGCCGTAGACGGCGATGCTCGCCTTGGCGGAGATGTCACCGATCTGCTGCACCGTCGCACCGGAGACCGCGACGCGCCCGTCCGGCATCGGCGAGACCTGCGTGATGCCCGCTTCCTGCATCGCCGCGACCAGCCCGCTCGCGTCGGCGGACTGCACCAGCACGCGGGACTGGTTGCTCTTGCGCAACTGGTCCAGCGAGCCGTTGTAGCGCGTCATGCCCTGGCTGATGATCACGACCTGGTCGATCGTCTGCTCCACCTCGTTCAGCAGGTGGCTCGAGACCAGCACCGTGCGCCCTTCACGCGCGTAGGCGCGAAGGAAGTTTCGAAGCCACAGGATGCCTTCGGGGTCGAGACCGTTCGTGGGCTCGTCCAGCACCAGCACCTGCGGATTCCCCAGCAACGCCGTCGCCAGCGCCAGCCGCTGCCGCATACCGAGCGAGAACCCGCCCGCCTTGCGGTCCGCCGCCGACGACAGGCCGACCAGGCCCAGGACCTCGTCCACCCGCTGATCCGGCATCCCGATCGCCGCGGAGTACACGCGCAGGTGATTCCGCGCGGTGCGTCCAGGGTGGAAGCCCTCGTTCTCCAGCACCGAGCCGACGACCCTGGCCGGATTACCCAGCTGGTCGTGCGGGCGCCCGTTGATGGTCGCCGTGCCGTTCGTGGGCGTCACCAGCCCGAGCAGCATCCGGAGCGTCGTGGTCTTCCCGGCCCCGTTGGGCCCCAGGAAGCCGGTCACCGAACCGGGCTCCACCGTGAAGCTCAGATTCTGGACCGCGTTGACCGCACCGAACTGCTTGCTCAGATTCTGCACCGCGATGCGGCCGCTGCCGTCGTGCATACCGTCCCCTTTTGTTGACGAAGGCCGATCACGCGACATCCTGCCGTACGCGGTGAGTCCGCACCCGCGGAAGGGGTCAATCCGCCGAAAGCGACCTTCATCACGTTCGATGCCGTGACGACTCCGTCCCCCAGCGCAGCCGTCACTGGGCCGAACGGCCGCTGACTACCGGTTTTAGGTCGTGGAGAGGGAAAGTTCACCGACTGTCGAGGCAATCTGTGAAGAAATAATTCGAACGACATGGCAACCCCATGCAGCGCGGCGGCGACTTATTACCTACGATGTAGGAGGCGGCCCGCTCCCAGTGACCCCCAGGCTGGTTGAGCGGGCCGCCCTCAGCCCCTTTGCCCCACCTTGGTCGGTGCTTGCGCACCTTCCCAAAGGTGGGGCTTCGTCGTATCTCCCGGGGGCCGAGCCCCCGGAGCCCCGACGGTGCGTCCGCCGCCGGTTGGCGGGTGGGTGGCTTCGAGCGCGGGGCGCCCTTGCCGGTGGGAAGTGGGTGGCGTCGGGCGCACAGCGCCCTGGCCAGTGAGTGGTGGGCCCGGAGTGCGTATAGGGCTCGTGGGTGCTGGGTCTCGTGAGTGGTAATGACGGTTCTAACCGTCATTACCACTCACGAGAAAAGGAGCGAGGGACCTTTGCACTGGGGTGGCAAAGGCCCCTCGCGTGGGAGTGTGGCTTGGGTGGGGATCAGGCCAGGACGGTGGCCAGGTCCGTGGCGGGCAGATCGTGCGCGGCCGCGACCGGGGCGTTGGTCAGGGCGCCCGCGTGCGTGTTGAGGCCCTTCGCCAGCGAAGCGTCGGCCTGCAGCGCCTTCTTCCAGCCGTGCTCCGCCAGCTGGACGGCGTACGGCAGCGTCACGTTGGTCAGCCCGTAGGTCGACGTACGCGGGACAGCGCCCGGCATGTTCGCGACGCAGTAGAACACCGACTCGTGGACCTTGTAGGTCGGCTCGTCGTGCGTGGTCGGCCGCGAGTCGGCGAAGCAGCCGCCCTGGTCGATGGCGATGTCCACCAGCACGCTGCCGGGACGCATCCGCGAAACGAGCTCGTTAGAGACGAGCTTCGGCGCCTTCGCGCCCGGCACGAGCACCGCGCCGATGACCATGTCGGCCTCCAGGACGGCCTGCTCGACCGACAGCGCGTTCGAGGTCACCGTGCGGATGCGGCCGCCGAAGTCGTTGTCGATCTGGCGGAGACGGTCGACGTTGGTGTCGAGGATCTCGACGTCCGAGCCGAGGCCGAGCGCGACCCGTGCCGCGTTGAGACCGGCGACACCGCCACCGATCACGACCACGCGCGCCGGGTGGACGCCGGGGATACCGCCGGGCAGCACGCCGCGGCCACCGCTCGGCTTCATCAGGGAGAACGCGCCCACCTGTGGCGCCAGCCGCCCGGCGACCTCGGACATCGGCGCGAGCAGCGGCAGCGCGCGGTTCGGGGTCTGCACCGTCTCGTACGCGATCGCGGTGGTGCCCGCGGCCAGCAGCGCGTCGGTCAGCGGCCGGTCGGCGGCGATGTGCAGGTAGGTGAACAGCACCTGGTCACCGCGCAGCCGCGGGTACTCCTCGGCGATCGGCTCCTTGACCTTGAGCACGAGTTCGCCCTCGGACCAGGTCTCCTCCGCCGTGGCGAGGACCTTCGCGCCCGCGGCGACGTACTCCTCGTCGGTGATGGACGACCCGAGGCCGGCGCCGGTCTCGACGAAGACGTCGTGGCCGCGCCCGGTCAGTTCGTGCACGCCCGCCGGGGTGAGCGCCACCCGGTATTCGTGCCTCTTGATTTCACGGGGGACGGCGATACGCACTGGATGCCTCCTGCGGCGGGTTAACTAGAGGGTGCTGCCACTCACGGTGATGCACCCGGACGGCGGTGTCATCGTGCGCGAGTGACAATCTCAAGACCTGATCGTGGTTCTCCTGGCACAGTCGCTTGACCTCTAGTCAGCTGGAGCTTGCACCTTGGGTCATATGAGAGCCGTGTGGTTGAAAGAGTTCGGCGGGCCCGAAGTGCTCGTCGCGGGCGATGCCCCCGATCCGGTGCCCGCAGCGGGCGAGGTGCTGATCGAGGTGGCATACGCCAACATCACGTTCGTCGAGACGCAGTTCCGGGCCGGTGGTGGCGGGCCGTTCCGCGCCGAGCCGCCGATGATCCCCGGCAACGGCGTCGGCGGCGTGATCAGCGCCGTCGGCGAGGGGGCCGACCTCGCGCTGGTCGGCAAACGCGTCGTGACGTCGACCGGAGGCTCCGGGGGATACGCGCAGCGCGTCGCCGTCGCCGCCGAGTCCGTCTTCGAGGTTCCGGACGGCCTGGCGCTGGACGCGGCGGTGGCGATCCTCGCCGACGGCCGCACGGCGACGGCGCTCGTGACCGCCGCGCGGATCCAGCCGGGGGAGCGCGTGCTGGTCGAGGCCGCGGCCGGGGGTGTCGGCGGGCTGGTCGTCCAGCTCGCCAAGGCGGCGGGTGCGGAGGTCGTCGGCGCGGCGGGCGGTCCGGCGAAGGTCGAGCACGTCCGCGAACGCGGAGCCGATCTGGCGATCGACTACCGGGAGCCGGACTGGGCGGCGAAGGCGGGCGAGGTCGACGTCGTGTTCGACGGGGTCGGGGGTGAGGTCGGGACGGCCGCGTTCGGGCTGGTGAAGCCCGGCGGACGGATGCTGATCCACGGACTGTCCAGCGGATCGTGGACCGAAGTGTCCGAAGAGGACGCCGCCGCGCGCGGCGTCACCGTGATCCGCGGGCTCGGCGGGCCGTCGGAGATGCGGGCCTTCACCGAGTCCGCCCTCGCCGAAGCCGCCGCGGGACGGCTGGAACCCGTGATCGGCCAACGGTTCCCGCTCGAACGGGCGGCGGACGCGCATGCGGCGATGCAGTCGCGGGGCACGGTCGGCAAGACGTTGCTCGAGATCTGATGTTCGACGTCGACGAATTCCTCGCCGGTCCGCTGACGGCGAGGGTCGCCACGGCCGGGCCGACGGTGCGCCCGACCTGGTATCTGTGGGAGGAGCGGGCGTTCTGGATCCTCACCGGACCCTGGGCGCGGCTGGCCGGTCTCGTCCGCGAGTCGCCGTCGATCGCGCTGACGGTCGACGTCTGTGACGTCGGAACCGGCCTGGTGAGGCAGGTGCTCGCGCGAGGCGAGGCGGAGGTGCTGCCGTTCGACGTCCCCCGTGGACGGCGGCTGCTGAGCCGGTACCTCGGGCCGGACGAGGTCAAATGGGATGCGCGATTCCGTTCCTACCTGCACGATGATCCCGAGGTGAAAGGGACCGTCTGGATCCGGATGGTGCCGAAGCGATTCGTCGCCGACGACCTCGGTTATCGGGTTTGACGCACGGCCGCGTTCGCTGGGGGTGGACGCGGCCGTGCAACCTGCGGATCGGTAAATGCAGCACGATCGAGTCAAGATGTTGATCTTACTGGCCGGTAAGCTGCCATTCTGTTGCGCATGACAAATCAGGACTGGCGGCGGGAGCGGCGTGTCCGCACCGTCGACACCGAAGGCAATCCGGCCGATGTCATCGTTGGCCTGGTCGAAACTCCCGGGCACGGCTACGAAGCCGCGCTCCGGGTCGACGGCGGACCCGGTGTGCTTTTGCCGCTTTACCCCGGCGCGGATCTGCTCGCCGCGGTACGTCAGACCATCGAGGACGGATATCGCGCCAGCGCGCACTAGCCGCCGGATGTCAGGAAAGGGTCTTTCACGACGATATAAGTCCTGAAAGACCCTTTCCTGACGTCTGCACACGCTTTTGTCGAACTACAAAGTGTTCGTTATCGAGCAGTTTGTAGTGGAATCAACTCCACCGCAGGGAAACGAGCTGGGTGAGCAACGCCAGCCGGACGTCGGGATCGTCGAGATCCAGCGGTACGAGGTCGAGCAGCCGTCGCATGCGGTATCGCAGGGTGTTGGGGTGGATCCGGAGTTCCTTCGCGGCCGCGCGGGGGTCGCCGGGGTAGCGGAGCCATTGGTAGAGCGTGTCGACGTAGCCGCTGTCGTGGGCTTCGTCGTGCGCGCGCAGCAGACCGAGCGGACCCAGTTCGGCGACCTTCGCCGTACTCGCCGCCGTCGCCCCGCGATGCAGCGAAAGGGCCGTCCACGCCTCGTCGAAGGCGACGACGCGGCCGGGGACGAGCTTGGCGCGGAGCAGGCCCAACGCCTCGTCGGCCTGGGCGCGCGACGTCGCGAGGTCGCCGATCTCGCAGGCCGAGCCTGCGGCCGCCCGCGGTGTCCCGCCCCTCCTCGACGACGGCAGGGCTTCGAGCGCGGCCCGGAGTTCGCCCCAGCCGTCGCCGTCCGGGACGACGGCGTAGAGGACGCCGCCGAGTTCGGTGGCCACCGGCCGCCTGCCGACGCCCTGCGAGATCCGTTCGAGGAGGGCGAGCCGCAGCCCCTCGTCGTCGCGGCCGTCGCCGCCGGAGACCTCGATGACGACGACGCGGTGCGGCTCCTCGGAAAGGTCGAGTTCGGCGATCGCCTTGCGCGGGCTGGCCTTCCCTTCGAGCACCGCGCGCAGGAGTTCGGCCGAGACCCGGCGTTGCGAATCGGTGTGCGCGCGGCGGCGCAGCAGGTGCAGCGCGACGACGGGTGCCGCGTCGGCGAAGGCGGCCGCGCGTTCGTCGGAGACCGGGCCCGCGACGACCGCCCACATCGAGCCCAGCAGCTCCCCGCCCATCCGGATCGGCACGATGAGCCGCGGCAGTGTGCCGTCGCGCTGCGCGGGCACGAAGATCGTTTGCCGTCCACGGGAAAGCTCGCGGAACACCCCTCGCGAGCGGAACCGCGCGAGTACGTCGTCGGGGATGCGGCGGCCCATGATCGTGGACACGCGCGCCGAGTCGGTCAGATCCTGCCGGGCCGAGTAGGCGAGAACCCGTGAGTTGGTGTCCTCGATGGTGACGGGCGCGTCGACGACGGAAGCGACCGCGTCGGCGAGCCGGAACAGGTCGCCGGAACCGGGACCGCCGCCGTCCTCCAGCGCGTCGGACTCGTCGGCGAGCGCGTCGAGGACGGTCCTGAGCAGCCAGACGAGCTGAGCCCACGAAGCCGCCGAGCGTACTTCGATCAACGCGATGTCCGCCGCTTTCGCCGCCCGTTTCACCGACGGTTTCGCCGCGAGCGGAGGTTTCAGCAGCACCGCGGCGGCGCCTTTCGACGCGCTGAGCTTGACGAGTTCCGCCGCGTCCGCGGTCTCGGTGATCGCGACGCCGAGTACGAGGTCACCCGCGGCGAGCGTGTTGCCGGGTTCGGCGATGACGACGTCGCCGACGGCGGGGGACTCTTCGGGGACTCCGACGGCGTACAACAGCGTCGGACCGACCCGATCGACCACGCTCCGCACGGAAACCATGGGGCGATTGTCCAGCAGGTGGGAGCGCCGCACACGTCAGACCTCGGGTGGGGTCCTCGCGTCGATGTCCTCGGGTGTGTACTGCTCCCGTTTGGTCGTCAGCGCCCAGTGGAAGAACATCTCCTCGACCGGCGCCTCCACCCGCGCCCCCGCGAAACACCGCGCGCCCGAGGAGATCAGCCGTGCGTCTCCGATGGCGAGTTCCACGAACAGCACGACGCCGTTCGGCAGTACGTTGCGGAACAGCTCCACCGCGCCGAACGCCTTGCTGTAGAAGGAAAGCGACACGTCGACGTCCTTGACGAACAGATGCGGCACCAAGCCGAGCGCCCGGTTCACGCCGACTCCGCCCGCTTCAGCAGCCCGGCCCGGCCTGCCACGGCGACGAGCCTGCTCAGGAACTCCGCCTCGCGGGCGGCGACGTCGCGGCCCGCGCGGGTCAGGCGGTAATAGCGGCGGCGTGAGTCGTGAGGCTGGTCTTCGCTCGCGTCAGGAGCCTCTTCGACCAGGCCGTCGGCGACGAGCCGGGCCAGCGTCCGGTACAGCGTCCCCGGCCCGAGCTGGGTGGTGCCGCCGCTCACCTCGTCGACGAAACCCATGATCGCGTACCCGTGCGCGCGGCCGCCCTTGCCGTTCGCGAGCGCCAGCAGGGTCTGGAACGCCGCGGGGGTGAGCTGCGGGTTGCCGTCGGCCATTCGAGCAGCATACACTCCGATCTCGTTATATCCATGGTGGATACAAAGGAGCCGGACGTGGCGATTCAAGGCGTGCACAAGATCGTCGTCGGAGTGACCGATCAGGAGCGGGCGAAGAAGTTCTGGTCCGAGGTCGTCGGATTCGAGATCACCACCGACGCGCCGTACGACGACAAAGGGAACCGATGGGTCGAAGTCGGTTCCGCGGATGGCGCGACGACGCTCATCCTGAGCACCGCGCCGGAGGACCGCGCGCGGTTCGAGGTCCGCGACGAACTGCCGACGGCCAATTTCTTCTTCTACGCCGACGACCTCGAAAAGACGTACGAGGAGCTTTCGGCGAAAGGCGTTGAGTTCACGGCCCGTCCGGAAAAGCAGCCCTGGGGCTGGTGGGCGATGTTCGTCGACTCCGAGGGCAACCGGTTCGCCCTTCAGGAACGGAATCCCACCTCCTGAGAGTGCTTGGGTGCTCCGTCCGGCGGAGCTAGCTTCGGTCACAACAGCCGAAACCCTTGAACCGCTAGGAGAATCGCGATGAGCGCGGACGGATGGTCGTTCGATACCAAGCAGATCCACGCGGGCGCGGCGCCGGACACCGCCACCGGCGCGCGGGCCACCCCGATCTACCAGACCACCTCGTACGTGTTCCGCGATACCCAGCACGGTGCCGACCTGTTCAGCCTCGCCGAGCCGGGCAACATCTACACCCGGATCAACAACCCCACGCAGGACGTCCTGGAGCAGCGCGTCGCCGCGCTCGAAGGCGGTGTCGCGGCGCTGGCGTTCGCCTCCGGGTCCGCGGCGACGACGGCGGCCATCCTCAACCTCGCGAACGCGGGCGACCACTTCGTCTCCAGTCCGTCGCTCTACGGCGGTACCTACAACCTCTTCCATTACACACTGCCGAAACTCGGTATCGAGGTCTCGTTCGTCGAGGACCAGGACGACATCGAGCAGTGGAAGGCCGCTGTCCGGCCCAACACCAAGCTGTTCTTCGCCGAGACGCTGGCCAACCCGGGCAGCAACGTCCTGGACATCCGCGCGGTCGCCGACGCCGCGCACGAGTCGGGCGTCCCGCTGGTGGTGGACAACACCGTGCCGACGCCGTACCTTGTCCGCCCGATCGAGCACGGCGCCGACATCGTGGTCCACTCGGCGACCAAGTACCTCGGCGGCCACGGCACCACGGTCGCCGGCGTGCTGGTCGACGGCGGAACCTTCGACTTCGGCAAGGATCCCGCGCGTTTCCCCGGTTTCACCGAGGCCGACCCGAGCTACCACGGCCTCAAGTACTGGGAGGCGCTCGGACCCGGCGCGTACGCGGCCAAGGCCAGGGTGCAGATCCTGCGTGACACCGGTGCCGCGATCGCGCCGTTGAACAGTTTCCTGATCCTGCAAGGGATCGAGACGCTGTCACTGCGCCTGGAGCGGCACGTGTCCAACGCGCAGGCGCTGGCCGAATGGCTGGAGCAGCGCGACGAGGTCGAGAAGGTGTACTACGCCGGACTGCCGTCGAGCCCGTATCACGAGGCGGCGAAGAAGTACCTGCCGAAGGGCGCGGGCGCTGTCCTGTCCTTCGACCTGCGCGGCGGTGCCGACGCCGGACGAGCCTTTGTGGACGGTACGGAACTGCACAGTCAGCTGGTCAACATCGGCGATGTCCGCAGCCTGATCGTGCATCCGGCCTCGACGACGCACAGCCAGCTCGCCCCGGAGGAGCAGCTGGCGAGCGGGGTCACGCCCGGGCTCGTGCGGCTCGCCGTCGGACTCGAAGGGATCGAGGACCTCAAGGCCGACCTCGAGGCCGGATTCCGGGCGGCCAAGGCGGCTCTGTGACGCAGGCTCCCGATCTCCCTCCCGTCACCGGTGCGTGGCGGGAGGGAGATCCGCCTGGACGGCGCCGGTTCGTCACCGGCGTCCAGGTGCTCGAAACCGGGCCGGAGCTGCGTTTCACTCTCGCCTATGAAACTTGGGGAACACTGAATTCCCGTGCCTCCAACGCGATTCTCGTCGAACACGCGCTGACCGGGGACAGCCACGCGGTCGGACCGGCGGAGGAAGGCCACGTCAGCCCCGGCTGGTGGGACGGCCTGATCGGACCGGGCAAGGCGATCGACACGGACGAATTCTTCGTGGTGGTCCCGAACGTCCTCGGTGGCTGTCAGGGTTCGACCGGCCCGTCGTCACGGCATCCGGACGGAAAGGCTTGGGGCAGCAGGTTTCCCGCCGTGACCGTCCGGGATCAGGTGGCCGCCGAGGTCGTCCTCGCCGACGCGCTGGGTATCGGCCGGTGGGCCGCGGTGCTCGGCGGTTCCATGGGCGGGATGCGCGCGCTGGAATGGGCGGTGAGCACCCCGGACCGGGTCGAGGCCCTGCTCGTCCTCGCTTCGACGGCGCAGGCTTCGGCCGACCAGATCGCCTGGGCCGCACCGCAACTGCACGCCATCCGCGCCGATCCGGGCTGGCACGGCGGCGACTACCACGACCTCCCCGGCGGCGGCCCGCACGCCGGGCTGGGTATCGCGCGGCGGATCGCGCACGTCACCTATCGCAGTGAAGGTGAACTGTCGCAACGGTTCGGCCGCCGATACCAGGAGGAAGAGGATCCACTGCACGGCGGCCGGTTCGCGGTCGAGTCCTATTTGGACCATCACGCCGGGAAGCTGTCCCGCCGGTTCGACGCCGGCAGCTACGTGGTGCTCACCGAATCGATGAACACCCACGACGTCGGCCGCGGACGCGGCGGCGTGGAGGCCGCGCTCGCCAGGGTCACCGCGCGCACGATCGCGGCCGGGGTCGACAGTGACCGGCTCTACCCGCTCTACCACTCGCGGGCGATCGCGGACGGGGTCGCGGGCGCCGAGTTCGCCGTCATCGGCTCGCCCTACGGGCACGACTCGTTCCTGATCGAGACCGAGCAGATCGCGAACTTGGTGAAGGGGCTCGTGAGTGGTAATGACGGTTAGAACCAAGGGTGTTTTAGGTACCTGCCAGGGGTAGGTTCGTTAGCGGCTGGCCGTGAAGGACTCCTTGAGGGACTCAAGGGTCCCTCAAGGAGTCCTTCACGGACGGCTCGCACCATCGCCACAGGCTCAGTGGCACCACCAGTCACAGCGGTAGCGCGTGAAGGCCCCCATCCCTCGGCTCAGCCGAGGAAACTCGACCATCACGTACTTCACCGCGAGCAAAGCCGCAGGCTACGAGTAGGTACCCAAGTGAGGGTTGGTTAGAACCGTCATTACCACTCCCGAGGCTCAGGGCGTGGCTTAGTCGGCGACGGCGTCCGAGATCCAGGGCGCCACCGGCAGATCCCGGTCGAGGCATTCCACCGAAAGCCGGATCGTCCAGCGCAGGGCCTGCAGCACCAGGCTGTCGACCTCGTCCGGGGCGGCGTTGGCGAGCGCGATCTCGACCTGCTCCTGCGCGGCTTCGCTGTTGCCGTGCACCTCGGCCAGCAGCGTGCGCACGGCCGTCCGGACGGGAGGGTCGGCCTGGTCGATGGAGACCTCTTCGCCGTCCTCGTCGAACACCTGGACCTTGACCGGGGCACTTCCTCCATCACCCAGCGTCGACACCATGGCGCTGCATTCGCCGAACAGCATCATCACGAGTTCTTTGGTCTCTTCGGAGCGGGCCTTCGGCTCGACGGCGGTCGGCGTGAGCTCGTCGAGCGCCTCGGCGTCGTCCCCGAGGCTGATCGCCACGAGCGCACGCTGCGCCTTCTCGACGAGCCTCCGCTCGTATTCGCTCCTGTCCGGCTCCACGTGCCTATCAAACACCAGAGAACGGAAAAGTGGCGACAGGCCGAAACCCGGACGGGGTCACTTGGCCGAGCGCAGGGCGCCGAGCGCGAGACGGCAGAGCATTTCGGCGAGTTCGCTGTCACCGAGATGGCGGTTGTACGGCGTCGAGTTGATCAACCCGAAGACCGCGTGCGCCGCCGACCGCGCCTGCCGCTCGCCGATGCCGGGGACGGCGTCGCTGATCGCGCGCACCCACACCTCGACGTACTGCCGCTGCATGGCGCGGACCTGCTTGCGGTCGGCGTCGGTGAGGTTGGCGAGGTTGCGCTCCTGGACGGTGATCAACGCGGGATGCGCGAGCGCGAAGTCCACATGAAAATTCACCAATGCTTCGAGAACCTCGCCCGGCTCGTCCCGCTGGCTCGCCCTCGCCGTCCCGCCGTCGAGGAGATAGCGGCTGATGGAGTTCAGCATCTCCCCGAGAATCGCGTCCTTGCTGCGGAAATGCCGGTACAGCGCCGGCCCGGAGATGCCGACGGCCGCGCCGATGTCGTCGATGCCGACGCCGTGGAAACCGTGGTGGGCGAAGAGTTCGGCGGCGGCGGCCATGATCTGTTCACGCCTGTTCGCCTTCTCGCCGTTCACGAGTGGGGTGGGGTTCGCCGGCATCTGGCCATATTAAGGCCGCGTGTTAGCGAGCGCTAACACGCGGCCGTACTTCCAGCCTGGGCCAAGCGGGTTACCTGGGGAAATGACCCTTTTGCGTGGGGCTACCACCTGGTAATGCTGTGTCTCGTTAACTTGTCACGAAGGAGTGACCATGGCCGTCCCTGCTCGGATCAAAGCTCTTTCCTTCACTCGTTTAGGTGCGGCCCTGGGGGTCGCCGTCCTTGCCACCTTCGGTCTTGCCGGCACCGCGCAAGCCGCCACCGACTACGTCGCGCTCGGCGACTCGTACTCGTCCGGCGTCGGTGCCGGCAGCTACGGGAACTCGGGTGACTGCATGCGCAGCGCCAACGCCTATCCCCAGCTGTGGGCCAACGCCCATGCCGGGACCACCTTCAAGTTCGTCGCGTGCTCGGGGGCGCGCACCGGCGACGTCCTCAATCAGATCGCGAACGTCACCTCCAGCGCCACGCTGGTGACGGTCTCGGTCGGCGGCAACGACGCCGGTTTCGCCGACGTCATGACCACCTGCACCACCGGCAGTGACCAGACCTGCGTCAACCGGGTCAACACCGCGAAGACCTACGTGAACAACACGCTTCCCGGCCTGCTGGACAACGTCTACAGCAAGATCAAGTCGAAGGCGCCCAGTGCGAAGCTGGTCGTCCTCGGGTACCCGCGCTTCTACACGGTGCCGGGTTCGTGCTCGGTCGGACTGAGCGACACCAAGCGCACGGCGATCAACTCGGGTTCCGACGCGCTGGCGTCGGTGCTCTCGGCCCGCGCGTCCGCGAACGGCGCGAAGTTCGTCGACGTGCGCGGTGCCTTCACCGGGCACAACATCTGCTCGTCGGCCGACGACTACCTGCACAGCCTCACCTGGCCGATCGTCAACTCGTACCACCCGACCGTCGCCGGGCAGCGCGGCGGCTACTACAACACGCTGGTCTCCGCGATCGGCTGATTTTCCGTAGCGAGGGCTGAAGGGGCCCTTCACCGCATGTCACGCGGTGAAGGGCCCCTTCGTCGCATGTCATGCGGGTAAAGCGTCCTTCAGCCCCCGCCTGGTGGACAGAGTGGGTTAGTGGGCGTTAACCTACGCAGGCAAGTTAACGACGGCTAACTTGGCGACGAGGAGCCATGGACACACCCGTACTGAGCACTTCCGCCGACCCGGGCAGCGACGAGTACGCCCGCAGCGTCACCTCCCACGCCGAGCTGGTCGAGGACCTGCGCAAGCGGCTCGCCGCGGCCCGGCTCGGGGGCACGGAGAAGTCCCGCGCCCGCCACGTCGAGCGGGGGAAACTCCTGCCACGCGACCGGGTCGACACCCTCCTCGACCCGGGTTCGCCGTTCCTGGAGCTGTCCCCGCTGGCCGCCACCGGACTGTATGACGACGAAGCGCCCGCGGCCGGGATCATCACCGGAATCGGGCGGGTCTCCGGCCGCGAATGCGTGATCGTCGCGAACGACGCCACGGTCAAGGGCGGCACGTACTACCCGATGACGGTCAAGAAGCACCTGCGCGCCCAAGAGGTCGCGCTGCACAACAACCTGCCGTGCGTCTACCTGGTGGACTCCGGCGGCGCGTTCCTGCCGAGGCAGGACGAGGTCTTCCCGGATCGTGAACACTTCGGCCGGATCTTCTACAACCAGGCGACCATGTCCGCGCGCGGCATCCCGCAGATCGCCGCCGTGCTCGGCTCCTGCACCGCGGGCGGCGCGTACGTCCCGGCGATGAGCGACGAAGCGGTCATCGTGCGCAATCAGGGCACGATCTTCCTGGGCGGCCCGCCGCTCGTGAAGGCCGCGACCGGCGAGGTCGTCACGGCCGAGGAACTCGGCGGCGGGGACGTGCACTCGCGTCAGTCCGGCGTCACCGACCACCTGGCCGACGACGACGCCGACGCGCTCCGCATTGTTCGCTCGATCGTGTCAACTTTGGGACCGCGTACGCCCCGCCCGTGGGACGTCCTCCCGACCGAGGCGCCTGCCGCCGACCCGGACGAGCTGTACGGCGTCGTCCCGACCGACCCGCGGGTGCCCTACGACGTCCGCGAGGTGATCGCCCGGATCGTCGACGGCAGCCGGTTCGGCGAGTTCAAGAAGGAGTACGGCTCGACGCTGGTCACCGGGTTCGCCCGGATCCACGGCCATCCCGTCGGCATCGTCGCGAACAACGGCGTGCTGTTCGCCGAGTCCGCGATGAAGGGCGCGCACTTCATCGAACTGTGCGACAAACGCTCGATCCCGTTGCTGTTCCTGCAGAACATCACCGGGTTCATGGTCGGCCGCGCCTATGAGGCAGGCGGCATCGCGAAGCACGGCGCGAAAATGGTCACCGCGGTGGCCTGCGCTCGGGTGCCGAAGCTGACCGTCGTCATCGGCGGTTCGTTCGGCGCGGGCAACTATTCGATGTGCGGCCGCGCGTATTCGCCCCGGTTCCTGTGGATGTGGCCGAACGCGCGGATCTCGGTGATGGGTGGCGAGCAGGCGGCGTCGGTCCTCTCGACGGTCCGCCGCGACGCCATCGAGGCCCGCGGCGGCGAATGGTCCACAGAGGACGAAGAGGCTTTCAAGGATCCGATCCGCGAGCAGTACGAGGCGCAGGGCAGCCCGTACTACTCGACGGCGCGGCTGTGGGACGACGGCGTGATCGACCCGGCGGACACCCGCAAGGTGCTCGGTCTCGCGCTCTCCGCGGCGGCCAACGCGCCTTTGTCCGATGTCAACTACGGCGTTTTCCGGATGTGAGCGCGACGATGCGGAGGACCGCTCAAATCGACCGAAGCCGGCGCGCGGCCCGTCCGGAGGACTCGCGAACGTGGAGGCAGGCCGCCGCTGTCGTGCGCCTTGAGTTTGATTTCCCAACGAGCGGCCTGGCTACGCGTTCGCGATCGCGCGCCGCCGGAAAACACAGGATGTGAGCATGTTCGACACGGTTCTGGTCGCCAACCGCGGGGAGATCGCCGTCCGCGTGATCCGTTCGCTGCAGGGGCTCGGCATCCGATCGGTCGCGGTCTACAGCGACGCGGACGCCGACGCCAAGCACGTCCGCGAGGCGCATACGGCGGTCCGCATCGGCCCGGCCGAAGCGGCGAAAAGCTATTTGTCCATCCCGGCGATCGTCCAGGCGGCGCTCGACACCGGCGCGCAGGCGGTCCACCCCGGCTACGGTTTCCTCGCGGAGAACGCGGAATTCGCCCGCGCCTGCGCGGAAGCCGGGCTGGTCTTCATCGGGCCGCCGGTCGAGGCGATCGACGCCATGGGCGACAAGATCCGCGCCAAGGCGACGGTGTCCAAGGCCGGTGTCCCGGTCGTGCCCGGCGCGTCCGATGTGGACATTCCCGAGGGTGGTTTCGCGGCCGCCGCGGAAAAGGTCGGGTTCCCGCTGCTGCTCAAGCCGTCCGCCGGTGGTGGCGGCAAGGGGATGCGGCTGGTGACCGCACTGTCCGAACTGGACGACGCGGTGGAATCCGCGCGCCGTGAGGCCAAGGGTTCCTTCGGCGACGACACCCTGCTGATGGAGCGGTTCGTCACCACGCCGAGGCATATCGAGATCCAGGTGCTCGCCGACACACACGGCAACGTGATCCACCTCGGTGAGCGCGAGTGCAGCCTGCAGCGGCGGCACCAGAAGATCATCGAAGAGGCGCCGTCGGTGCTCCTCGACGAAGCCACGCGCGCGAGGATGGGCGCGTCCGCCGTCGAAGCGGCGCGGTCGGTCGGTTACGTCGGCGCGGGCACGGTCGAGTTCATCGTCTCGGCCACCGCGCCCGACGAGTTCTTCTTCATGGAGATGAACACGCGCCTGCAGGTCGAGCATCCGGTGACCGAGTTGGTGACCGGGCTCGACCTCGTCGAGTGGCAGGTCAAGATCGCCGCGGGCGACGTGCTCACCGTGTCGCAGGACGACGTCCGGCTGGACGGCCACGCCGTCGAAGCCCGCGTGTACGCCGAGGATCCCGCCCGTGGCTTCATCCCGACCGGCGGAACCGTGCTCGCGGTCCACGAACCGTCCGGCGAGGGCGTGCGCGTCGACTCGTGGATGAGCGAGGGCGCGGTCATCGGTTCGAACTACGACCCGATGCTGGCCAAGGTCATCGCCTGGGGGCCGGACCGCGCGGCCGCGTTGCACCGGCTCGATCTGGCGCTCGCCGACACCGCGTTGCTCGGCGTCGGCACGAATGTCGCGTTCCTGCGCGGACTGCTCGCGGACGCCGACGTCCGGGACGGCAAGCTCGACACCGGCCTCGTCGACCGGCGACTGTCCACTTTGGTCTCCGAAGAGGTGCCGCCGGAGTTCTTCGTGGCCGCCGCGCTCGACAGGTTGCTTTCCCTGCAGCCCCAGGGGCCGGTCGTCGATCCCTGGGACGTTCCCGACGGCTGGCGGCTCGGAGCGTCCGGCGGGATCGACTTCGCCCTGAAATCCGGCGGCTCCGAAGCCGTCGTGCGGGTGCAGGGCACCCCGGCGGACGCGCTCGTCAGTGTCGACGGGCGTGCCCCGGCGCGGGTTTCCGCGCGGCGCGACGGCGATCTGCTCGAAGTCCGGCATCCCACCGGTTTCCACCGCTATCGGCACGCCGCCGGACGCGGGAAGACCGTCTGGCTCGCGCGGGACGGGCACAGCTTCGCGATCGGTGAGCGGGAAAGGCTGCGCTCGGCCGCCGGTGCCGCGGGCGGCGCCGGACCGGTCACCAGCCCGATGCCCGGCACCGTGCTCGTGGTCAAGGTCGCCGCCGGCGACGTCGTGAGCGCGGGGACGCCGCTCGTGGTCGTCGAGGCGATGAAGATGGAGCACACGATCACCGCGCCGATCGACGGCGTGGTCAGCGAACTCCCCGTCCGGGCGGGCCAACAGGTCGCGCTGGACGAGACGGTAGCCGTTGTGACACCCCAAAAGGATGACCAATGATCGACTTTCGGCTGGATGACGAGTACGAGGCGCTGCGCAAGACGGTCGAGGAGTTCGCGCGCTCCGAGGTCGCCCCGGTCATCGGCGACCTGTACGAGCGGGAGGAGTTCCCGTACGAGATCGTCGCGAAAATGGCCGAGATGGGCCTGTTCGGCCTGCCCTTCCCCGAAGAGTACGGCGGCATGGGCGGCGACTACTTCGCGCTGTGCCTGACGTTGGAGGAACTGGCGCGGGTCGACTCCTCGGTCGCGATCACCGTCGAGGCCGGGGTTTCCTTGGGCGCCATGCCGATCTACCGGTTCGGCACCAAGGAACAGAAGGAGAAGTGGCTTCCCGAGCTGTGCGCGGGGACCGCTCTCGGCGCGTTCGGGCTCACCGAACCGGGCGGCGGCTCGGACGCGGGCGCCACCCGCACCCGCGCGAAGCTCGACGGCGACACCTGGGTGATCAACGGCAGCAAATCGTTCATCACCAACTCCGGTACCGACATCACGAAACTGGTCACGGTCACCGCCGTCACCGACGTGAAGGAGAACGGGCGCAAGGAGATCTCGGCGATCATCGTCCCGGCAGGCACGCCGGGCTTCGCGGTGGCGCCGAAGTACTCCAAGGTCGGCTGGAACTGCTCGGACACGCACGAGCTGTCGTTCGACGACGTCCGCGTCCCGGCGGAGAACCTGGTCGGCGAGCGGGGCCGGGGCTACGCCCAGTTCCTGTCCATTTTGGACGAAGGCCGGGTCGCGATCGCCGCGCTGAGCGTCGGTCTCGCGCAGGGCTGTGTCGACGAATGCCTGCGGTACGTCAAGGAACGCGAGGCGTTCGGGCACAAGATCGGCGAGTACCAGGCGATCCAGTTCAAGATCGCCGACATGGAGGTGCGCACGCACACCGCGCGGCTGGCGTACTACGCGGCGGCGTCGAAGATGCTGCGCGGCGAGCCGTTCAAGAAGGAGGCGTCGATCGCGAAGCTGGTCGCGTCGAACGCGGCCATGGACAACTCGCGCGACGCGACGCAGATCTTCGGCGGGTACGGCTTCATGAACGAGTTCCCGGTGAGCCGGTTCTACCGGGACGCGAAGATCCTGGAGATCGGCGAAGGCACCTCCGAGGTGCAGCGGATGCTGATCGCGCGGCACCTCGGCGTCGCCTGACCCACGCGTTCAGTCCTCTGGATGCGCAGGGTGGCCGGTCGCGCTTGACCATGCCGATAACTATACCGGTATAGTTATCGGCATGGTCGAGTTGAAGTCCCCTGGTGAGCTGGACGCCATGCGCGAGTCCGGCCGGGTCGTGGCACAGGCGTTGCAAGCGGTGAAGAAGGAGTCGGTGATCGGTGTCGGCTTGAAGGAGCTGGACGAGGTCGCCGCGCAGGTGATCAGGGACGCCGGCGCGAAGCCGAACTTCCTGAACTGCCGGCCGCACTCCGCGCCGACGCCGTTTCCCGGCGTGATCTGCGCGAGCGTCAACGACGCCGTCGTCCACGGCATCCCGTCGGGTTACCGGCTGAACGACGGTGACCTGGTGAGCATCGACTGCGGCGCCTACATCGACGGCTGGCACGGTGACGCGGCGATCAGCTACGTCGTCGGCGCCGCCGACCCCGCCGACCTCGAACTCATCGCGACCACCGAGCGTGGCCTGGCCGCCGGGATCGCCGCCGCGCTGGCGGGCGGCAGGATGGGCGACATTTCCCACGCCGTCGGGACCGTCGGCCGCGAGGCCGGGTACGGGCTCCTCGAAAACCATGGCGGCCATGGCATCGGCCGCGCGATGCACGAGGACCCGCATCTGCCGAACGAGGGCAGGCCGGGCCGCGGCATGCGGCTCAAGCCGGGCCTGGTGCTGGCGATCGAGCCGATGTACATCGCGGACGGCACCGACGAGTACCGGACCGCGGAAGACGGCTGGACGCTGCACACCGCGAGCGGTTGCCGGGCCGCGCATGTCGAGCACACGGTCGCCATCACGACAGAAGGCCCGCGTGTCCTCACGATGTTGTAGAACGGAGAAATGAGCGATTTCATCATCCGCCAGGGTGGTTCTGGGGACTTTCGAACCTTGCTGGACATGTTCGACGAGGTCGTCGCGTGGTTGGCCTCGCGCGGCAGCGAAGGGCAGTGGGGGAGCGAGCCGTGGTCCACGATCCCGAAGCGGGTCGAGCGGGTCCGCGGGATGGCCGACGGGCCGGGGCTGTACCTCGCCGAGATCGACGGCCAGGTGGCCGGGGCGATCATCCTCGGTGACCGTTTCCCGCATGTCCCGCCGGTCGACGAGCCGGAGATCTACATCGGCCTGCTGCTGACCTCGCGCCGGTTCACCGGTCACCGGGTCGGCTCGCGGCTCATCGAGTTCGCGCTGGCCGAGGCGCGGGAACGCGGCATCGGGCTGGTGCGGGTCGACTGCTGGGCCGGCGGCGACGGCGACCTGCAGCGCTACTACGAGAGCCAGGGCTTCAAGCCGACGGAACGCTTCGACGTCAACGGCTGGATCGGGCAGGTGTTCGAGCAGCGGCCCTAGGACTGGCGTCGTGGCGGCGTCCGGTGCACCATAGTTGGCACATCGCCAACAGTGCCCCGGACAGTGAAGTCGCAGAGGAGCCCAGCATGGCCAAGCGTGAACGTTCCCTGGCAGGCAAGGTCGTCGTGATCACCGGAGCGGCGCAGGGCATCGGAGCCGCCACCGCGACGGCGCTGTCCCGGCTCGGTGCCAAGGTGGTCATCGGCGACCTGGACCAGGTCCTCGCCGAGAAGACCGCGGCCGAGCTGGGGGCGGAGGCGCTGCCGCTCGACGTCACCGACACCCAGGGCTTCACCGAATTCCTCGACGAGGTCGAGCGGCGCGTGGGCCCGATCGACGTGCTGATCAACAACGCGGGCATCATGCCGCTCGCGCCGCTCGAAGAAGAGGACGACGCCGCCACCCGGCGCCTGCTCGAGATCAATCTGCACGCGGTCATCCACGGCACCAGGGAAGCGGTCAAACGAATGCGCCCGCGTGGCACCGGCCACATCGTGAACATCGCGTCGATGGCCGGGAAGGCCGGTTTCCCCGGCGCGGCCACCTACTGCGCCACGAAGCACGCGGTCGTCGGTTTGTCGGAATCGGTGCATCTGGAGCTGCGCGGGACGGGTGTCCTGGTCTCGTGCGTGATGCCCGCCGTCGTGCGCACGGAACTGGCCAGCGGACTCGGCGAGGCGAAGTTCTTCAAGTCGGTCGGGCCGGAAGATGTGGCGCAGGCCATTGCCGATGCGTTGCGCCGTCCCAAATTCGACGTCTTCGTTCCCGGATCGCTGGACGCCATGGGCAGGATCACACGGCTGCTTCCCCGGCGGGTCGGCGAAGGGCTGGTCCGCGCGCTCGGCGGCGACCGGATTCTGGCCTCGGCAACGCATTCCAGTGCTCGCGCGGAGTACGAATCGCGGGCCGCGCGCAGCGCCCCGGCGGCGGAGAAGGAGTCCGGCTCTTAACTCGGACGGCCTAGCGACCGTCCGAAGTGGACGGCCTGGAACGGCGACGGTGTTGAGTCGTGCGCCCGTAGGCGGCAAGATTGCGTCTTACCGCGTTCATCCCTCCAGGAGGCACCTCATGGCAACACCCCCGGCACGGCTCGCCGCCGCCGCGTCGAACGTCGTCGGGAAGGTGCTGCACGGTGGTGTCGCCGATCTCCGCCCGGTGCCGCGCGTCCTGATCGACCAGGGCCCCAACCGGTCGGTGTACCGGCTGACCAACGGCAAGGCCCCGGCGTCCGGCCCGCCGGTGCTGCTGGTGCCGCCGCTGGCCGCGCCCGCCCTGTGCTTCGACCTGCGCCGCGGATGCAGCCTGGCCGAGCATCTGGTCGACGGCGGCCGCAACACCTACCTGGTCGACTACGGGAACGTCGCCTTCTCCGACCGGCGCCTCGGCATCGAGCACTGGATCGAGGAGGTGCTCCCGCGGGCGATCCGGAAGGTCAGCGAGGACTCCGGCGGCCAGGGCGTGCACGTCATCGCCTGGTGCCTCGGCGGGATCTTCTCCCTGCTGACCGCCGCCGACCAGCCCGAGCTGCCGATCGAGTCGATCGCGACCATCGCGTCGCCGTTCGACTTCACCGCGATCCCGCTGATCGCGCCGTTCCGCCCGCTGGTGGACCTCACCGGCGGCCACCTGCTGACCCCGATCTACCGCGTGCTCGGCGGCGCACCGTCCTATTTGGTCAGCCGCGTCTTCCGCGCGACCGGGATCAGCAAGGAGATCACCAAACCGCTGGCGATCCTGAAGAATCTCGACGACCGGGACTACCTGGCGCAGATCGAGGCCGTCGACCACTTCATGGACAACATGATCGCCTACCCCGGCCGGACCTTCGGGCAGATCTACCACCGGTTCTTCCGCGCCAACGACCTCGCCGAGGGCACAGTGGACCTCAACGGCCGCATCATCGCGCTGTCCGGCGTCAAGGTGCCGACACTGGTCATCGCCGGGCAGAACGACACCATCGCGCCGCGCGGTGCCGTCGAGCGGCTCACCGGACTGCTGGACAACTCGCCGTCGGTCACCTTCGAGACGGCGCCCGGCGGGCACCTGGGTGTCCTCACCGGCCGGAAGGCGCGCGGGACCACGTGGCGCTACCTCGACCGCTTCCTCGACGAGCAGGTCGCCTGAGTCTTTAGTGATCACCATCGGAAGTCCTCCGGGGGTCTCGACGGCCCAGCCTCCCGCTGGACGCACGGCCGCAAGGTCCGAGTACAAACCCCGGTACGAGGCCCTCGCGGCCGCACGCCCAGCGGAAACCTGGATCCGCCGAATACCCCCGAAGGACTTCCGATGGCAACCACTTAGCCGGCGAGTTCGTCGCCCTTGCCCGGTTCGCGCGGCGTCGTCATCGCGCTGCGCAACGACTGGCGCGGCGCGATCAGGTCGACCATTTCGGTGATCTGACGCCAGGCGTCGGTGATCTCGGCGGTCGCGCGGTCGCGTTGCAGGACGATCGTGGACAGCGTCAGCGCCGTCAGCCCCACCGTCGCGTTGAACGCCTGGGCCAGCAGCATCCTGTGCGCGAGTTCATAGCCGCCGTACGGTCCCAGGCCGCGTGCCGCGGCGAAGATCGTGAAGACGCAGACGCACAGGGAGCACAGCAGCGCCCCCGCCTGCCGGAAGCGCAGCGCCGCCCAGATCAGCACCGGGAACACGACGAACAGCTTGGGCGGGTTGGTCCCGGCGAGGATCGACACGCCGAGGGTGCCGACGCCGAGCGTGGCCGCTTCCGCCCAGCGGGCAAGGGAAATCCGCCTCGGCGGCCGGAATCTCCGCGCGAGCAGCAAGAGAGGGGTGATGGTGAGGACGCCCATCGCGTCGCCGGTCCACCAGACCAGCGCGGTCGGCCAGAAGTCGGCGGCCGCGAGCCCGCCTCCGGTGACCAGCGCGCCGGTGCCGATCAAGGCGCTGATCGCCGTGCCCCCGATCGCGCCGACGACGACCAGCAGTACGACGTCCGGGAGCCTGTCGAGCTGAGGCCGGAACCCGCGCCGTCGCATCAGGTAGTAGCCCAGTAGCGGGCCGAGCGTGTTCCCCACGGAGATCACCACGACGGCGAGCAGCGAAGGCCCGAGGGTGATGTTCGTCAGGAGCGCGCCGAAGGTGATCCCCGGCCAGAACCGCGGGCCGAGCAGGATCGGCACCGCCAGCGCGACCCCGGCCGCCGGCCACAGCGGCGAGATCTGCTCCCGCACGATCGCCCACTGGATGCCGATCTGGGCGGTGGCGAAGTAGCAGGCCGTGACGCTGAGGACGATGAGGCACCAGTGCGTGACGGGTGAGAGCTGTCGAGCGGAGAGTCTCATCGCGACTCCGGCCTTGGCGGGCAGGGAAAACTAAGAGGGTACCCCTGCCCGGCCCGTCACGAGGGTCGCCGGATGGTGTTGTCGTGGTCGTGGACTCTGTTGGTGATAAACGAAAACCGTGCCGATGCGGACGCTGTGTGCAGCTGCACGGGCCCCCGCACGTGTGTCATAAGGGGTCCCCATAGGACCGAACTCGCCCTATGGGGACCCCTTATGGCACTTCACGCGGCTACTTGAGCTCCGCGCTCGTCTTGCCCAGGATCCGGCGCGCCACGATCAGCTGCTGGATCTGTTGCGTGCCTTCGAAGATGTCCAGGATCTTCGCGTCCCGGCTCCACTTCTCCAGCAGTGATTCCTCGGTGTAGCCCAGGGTTCCGGCGAGTTCGACGCATTTCAGCGTGATCTCGACGACCGAGCGGCCCGCCTTCGCCTTGGCCATCGAGGCCTGCAGCGAGTTCGGCTTGCGGTTGTCGGCCATCCACGCCGATTCCATGGTCAGCAGGTACGCCGCTTCGTAGTCGGCCTCCAGCTGCAGGAACGTCGCGGCCGCGGCGTGCTGGCTGTGGACGGGCTTGTCGTAGTCGATGGTCACCCCGGCTTCGGTGAGGATCTTCCGGGTCTCCTCCAAGGCCGCGCGGGCGACGCCGATCGCCATGGCGGCGACCAGCGGGCGGGTGTTGTCGAAGGTCTGCATGACCCCGGCGAAACCCTTGGCGGTGTCGATCTCCGGTGTGCCGAGGAGGTTCTCCTTGGGCACCCGGACGTTTTCGAACCGCAGTACGGCGGTGTCGGAGGCGCGGATGCCGAGTTTGTGCTCGACGCGCACCACCTCGAAGCCGGGAGTGCCCTTCTCGACGACGAACGACTTGATCGCCGCGCGGCCCTTCGACTTGTCGAGGGTGGCCCAGACGACGACGGCGTCGGCGCGTTCACCGGCGGTCACGAAGATCTTCTCGCCGTTGATCACGTACTCGTCGCCGTCGAGGCGCGCGGTCGCGGTGATCGCGGCCGAGTCCGAGCCGCAGTCCGGTTCGGTGATCGCCATCGCGGCCCACAGCCCGGAGAACTTCTTGAGCTGTTCGTCCGTGGCGACCGAGCCGATGGCGGCGTTGCCGAGGCCCTGACGCGGCATCGACAGCAGCAGACCGACGTCGCCCCAGCACATCTCGATCGTGCCGAGCACGATGTTGAGGTTGGAACCGTTGCGGTTGCCCGGTTTCTCGTTCTTCTCGGACCGGCGGACGCCCGCCGCGCCCGCGCCGCCCTCACCGGAGGAGTTCAGCCCGTCCAGCAGCGCGGCGAACATGTCGAGTTCGGCCGGGTAGGTGTGCTCGGCGCGGTCGTACTTGCGCGAGATCGGCCGGAACACCTCGGCCGCGGCCTGGTACGCCTGGTTGATCAGGGTGCCGGCCTTCTTCGGAACTTCAAGGTTGATCATGATTGCCTTTCGCAAGTCCTAGAGAAGGACGGCGCCTTCCATCACGCCGACGGCACGGAGGTCGCGGTACCAGCGTTCGACCGGATGTTCCTTGACGAACCCGTGCCCGCCGAGCAGCTGCACCCCGGCGCTGCCGATCTGCATTCCCTTGTCGGTGGCCAGTTTCCGGGCCAGCGCGACCTCGCGGGCGTACGGCTTGCCCTGTTCGGCGCGGGCGGCGGCGCGCAGCGCGACCAGCCGCAGCCCCTCCAGTTCGATGGCGATGTCGGCCACCGAGAACGCGACGGCTTGGCGGTGGCTCACCGGTTCGCCGAACGCCTTGCGCTCGTTGACATAGGGCACCACGTAGTCGAGGACGGCCTTGGCGGTCCCGGCGGCCAGGGCGGCCCAGCCGAGCCGCGAGAGCCGGACGACCTCGGTGAAGACCTCGGCCTTGCCGCCGCCGAGCAACGCTCCGGCGGGCAGGGCGACCTTCTCCAGGTGCAGTTTCCCGGTCGCCGCGCCCCGCAGGCCCATCGCCGGTTCGGACTCGATGGTGACGCCGGAGTTCGACGACTCGACGAGGAACAGCGCCGGGCCGCGCCCTTCGAGGTCGGCCGACACGATGAACAGTTCGGCGTCCGCGGCCCGCGGGACGAGCGACTTCACGCCGTCGAGCTGGTAGCCCTTCGGGGTGCGCCGGGCCTTGGTGGCGGGCTTGAACGGATCGAACAGCGCCGTGCGCTCCGCCAGCGCCAGCGCCGCGGCCGGGACGTTCTCGCCGACGAACGCGGGCAGGTAGTCCGCCTGCTGCTGCTCGTCGCCGTAGGACACCAGCGCGGTGCTGACCGCGGACGGCGCGAGCACCGCGACCGCCAGGCCGAGGTCGCCGTGCGCGAGGGCCTCGGCGACCAGCGCGTTCGTGACGACCGACCGCTCGGTGCCGACGCCGCCCAGCTCCTCGGGGATGCCGACGAGCGTGATCCCGAGTTCGGCGGCGCGGCTCAGCAGGCCTTCGGGCGCCTGGAGTTTCGCGTCGGCGTCGGCCGCGGCGGGCCGCAGCTGCTCGGCCGCGAACTCCGTCACGGTCTCGACGATGAGCTGCTGATCCTCACTCGGGGTGAGATCGAACAGTCCCGTGTCCTCCGCCGGCGCGAGCCGCGCGGGCTTGCCGAGCCGCTGGGCGGACTTGAACGTCCTTCCCGCCGCCCCGGCGACCCGGAAGCCGTTCCGCGTCCCGGCGCTGACCAGGTTCTGCACGGGCTTCCGCAGTCCTGCCCGTTCAATGACCTTGCTCCCGGCCAGCCGGGTGAGCGCGGACAGGCCAAGGCCCATCGCGTCTCGTTTCCTAGGCGCACCCACGGTGAGTCTCCCTGCCTCGCTACCTACTCACGAGTAGGTTAACTCTCCTCGGGCGGAAGCGCTACCACGGGGGAGGCGAACGTCACGCCGGTGAGTGATTTCGGTGGCCGTGGAGGCCCGGATTACTCACGGCGCGCCAGCTTTCGCGACGTCATCACCACTCACGAGGCGCGGGCAGCTTCTTCAGCCGTGTCCGCTCGAAGGTCACCAGTCCCACCGTCGCCACCGCCACCACGCCGATCAGGGCGATCGCGGGCAGCAGTTCCAGCAACGGCGTCGCCGCCAGCAGGACCACCGCGAGCACCAGCCGCTGGATGTTCCACGCGCCCAGGTTGCGGCGCCGCAGCCCGCTCAACGCGATCAGGTACAGCGCGAGCCCGCCGGTGAGCGCCCAGATCGGCGTGCCGTGGAGGCCGTCGGAGAGGCTGTGGTGCACCGTGTCGGACACGTACAGCAGCGTCTTCTTCAGCCCCAGTGCCACGAGCACGATGCCGGCGATGAGCGGGAGGTGCAGGAACGTGTAGGTGTCCGTCCCGATCTGGACCCGCTCCACGCCGTCCGCGCGTTTGAGGTTGCGCTCGGAAATGTGCGCGACGACGGCGAAATACATCCACCACATCGCCGAAGCCAGGGTGAGCCCGAAGACGGCGGCGAGCGTGATCGGCCAGGACATCGGATACGAGCTGATCCCGATGCCGATCGCCACGATCGACTCGCCGAGCGCGATGATCACGATCAGCCCGAAGCGCTCGGCGAAGTGGCCGGGCTGGTGCAGCCGCCAATCCGAAGAGCGCGTCCGGAAGACGTTGACGTAGTCCGCGAGCAGGGCGGCGGCCCAGATGCCGAGCTGCACCCAGCCGGAGAAGAAGGCCGCGACGGTCAGGAGCGCGACGCTCGGGAGCAGGCCGACGAACATCTTCAGTACGGTCTTGCGCAGCTCCGGATCGTTCCGCCCGGCCCCGAGGTAGGCGATCAGATGCAGCAGCCGCACGACGAAGTAGCAGCCGACGAACATCAGCGGCGCGTACAGGCCGCCGGGCAGGTCGGTGAACGCCTCCGGGATGGTCAGCGAGACCAGGAACATCGTCCCCATCGCGGTGAACATCGCCAGCTGGGTGATGCCCCGGTCGACGTGCAGGGTGTTGGCCAGCCAGGCGTAGGCGCACCAGCACCACCACAGCACGGCGATCATGGCCACCCCCTGCCCGATGCCGAGCGGGGTGAGGTGATCGGCCATCAGCTGCGTGGTCTGGGTGATGGCATAGACGAAGACCAGGTCGAAGAAGAGTTCCAGCGTGGTGACCTTGTGGTCTTCTTCCCGGGTCACCAGATGCAGGCCGCGTTTCGTGGGCACGCGCACATCGTGCCCTTCGCGCCTTTGCGGCACACGCGAGTTTGCCGAGAGCTGACTTTCAGACACCCAGCGCCGCGTGCATCAGCGTCGTCAGCTCGGCCTCGATGTTCGGACGGCCGTTGACCCGCCGGGTGCGCGCGAGGTCGTTCGCGATGGTCAGCGCCGCGTGCACGGTGATCTTCACTTCACGCAGGCTCAGCTCCGGCCGGACTTCCGACGTCAGCGCGATCCAGCGCGCGACGTAGTCCCGCTGGACCCGGATCAGATCCGCCTTGTCCCGTTCCGGCAGCTCCATGGGACTGCCGGAGAAGGACACCAGCAGTTCGGGCGTGTGCAGCAGGGTGTGCACATAGGACGCCGCCAGCCTGCGCAGCGCGTCGCGTTCGTCGTCGGTCCGCAACGCGCGTTCCGCGGCGAGCGCGAGCCGGTCGGCCGCCCGGTGCCCGATCGCCACCATCAGCGCGGCCTTGCTGGGGAAGTGCCGGTACACGCTCGGTCCGGCGATCCCGGCCGCCGCGCCGATCTCCTCCATGCTCACCGCGCGGAAGCCGCGCTGTCCGAACAACTCGGTCGCGGCCGCGAGGATCTGCTCGCGGCGGGACGGCTCGCCGAGCGCGATCGACGGTGTGTCTTCCGGCGGTTCGGCGGGTTCGGGCAGTGTGACATGCAGCACCGACTCCGCCAGCTGCACGAGGATCTGCGCGAAGCGTTTCTTCGCCACGGACGTGTGATGGACCGACACGCTGCCGAAGACGCTCAGGCCCGCCCAGCACAGCAGTTCGGCGTCGTCGGGGGTCAGTTCGGGGCGCAGCGCGAGCAGCGCCTTGGACCACGCCGCGAGCACCGCGCCGGACCGGCGGCGGATCTCCCGGCGGCCCTCCCGGGGCAGATGCCTGCCCTCCCAGCGCCACAGCGCGGCGACTTCACGCCGCTCCACGGCCTGTGCGGCGAGGGTGTCCAACAGGGCCTTGACCTGGGCGGGAACGGGGCGATCGACGTCGGCGAGCGTCTCGGTGGTCGCCGCCTCCATCTCGTCGATACCCGAGAGCACGACGTAGGACAGCACCGCTTGTTTGTCCGCGAAATGCCGGTACAGGGCGGGCCCGGTGATCCCGGCCGCGGCGGCGATGTCGTTGATCCCGACGCCGTGGAACCCGCGGGCGCGGAACAGCTCCGCGGCGAGGCCTGCCAGCTGGGCCTTGCGGTCGCGCGGTCGGGCCTGGCGCTCGGTCGGGTGATCCATAGGTGAACACACGATAGCGTCGGTTGCGTGGATCGCAACCCATTGACACCATGGGGTTATCGCGGTTTATGTTAATGCCCATTAGCATGGCTACCGGCCGGTACGACCCGGCTGTGTCCATCCCCGATACAGCGCCGTACTGCGGAGGAGTTTTTCTGTGAGTAGCGAGGCCTACATCTACGAGGCGATCCGTACGCCTCGCGGCAAGAACAAGGGCGGTGCCCTCCACGGCACCAAGCCGGTCGATCTCGTGGTCGGCCTCATCGAGGAACTGAAGGTCCGGCACCCGAACCTCGACCCCGCCGTGATCGACGACATCGTCCTCGGCGTCGTATCCCCGGTCGGCGAGCAGGGCGCCGTGATCGCGCGCACCGCCGCGCTGAACGCGGGCCTGCCGCAGTCGGTCGCCGGCGTCCAGCTGAACCGCTTCTGCGCCTCCGGCCTCGAAGCCACCAACACCGCCGCGCAGAAGGTCCGCTCCGGCTGGGACCAGCTGATCATCGCGGGCGGCGTCGAGTCGATGTCGCGCGTGCCGATGGGTTCCGACGGCGGCGCGCTGTTCATGGACCCGGCCACCGCGTACGACAACTACATCGTCCCGCAGGGCACCGGCGCCGACCTGATCGCGACCATCGAGGGCTTCTCCCGCGAGGACGTCGACGCGTGGGCCGTGCGTTCGCAGGAAAGGGCCGAAGCGGCCTGGTCCGGCGGCTACTTCGCGAAGTCCGTCGTCCCGGTGAAGGACATCAACGGCGTCACGATCCTCGACCACGACGAGCACCGTCGCCCGGGTAGCACCATCGAGGGCCTCGGCAAGCTCAAGCCCGCCTTCGCCGGCATCGGCGAGCTGGGCGGCTTCGACGCCGTCGCGCTGCAGAAGTACCACTCGGTCGAGAAGATCAACCACGTCCACACCGGCGGCAACTCCTCCGGCATCGTCGACGGCGCCGCGGTGGTCCTGGTCGGCAACGAGCAGATCGGCAAGGACTTCGGCCTGACCCCGCGCGCCCGCATCGTGGCGACCGCGACCGTCGGCTCCGAGCCCACGATCATGCTCACCGGCCCGACCCCGGCCACCGAGAAGGTCCTCAAGCTCGCCGGTCTCACCCCGGACGACATCGACCTGTGGGAGCTGAACGAGGCCTTCGCCTCGGTCGTCCTCAAGTGGATCAAGGACCTGCACCTCGACGAGGAGAAGGTCAACGTCAACGGCGGCGCCATCGCGATGGGTCACCCGCTGGGCGCCACCGGCGCGATGCTGGTCGGCACCGTCGTCGACGAGCTGGAGCGCCGTCAGGCGCGCCGCGCCCTGGTCACCCTGTGCATCGGCGGCGGCATGGGCGTCGCGACCATCATCGAGCGGGTCTGAGGAAGAGACAATGACTGAAGCGAAGACCATCCGCTGGGAGCAGGACGCCGACGGCATCGTCGTGCTCACCCTCGACGACCCGAAGCAGTCCGCCAACACGATGAACGCCGACTTCCGCGAGTCGCTCGGCGTGGTCGTGGACCGCCTGGAGGCGGAGAAGGACAGCATCACCGGTGTCGTCCTCACCTCGGCCAAGAAGACCTTCTTCGCCGGTGGCGACCTCAACGACCTGATCAAGGCGAAACCGGAGAACGCGGCCGAGCTCACCGAGGGCAGCGCCCTGATGAAGAGCCAGATGCGCCGGCTCGAGCAGCTGGGCAAGCCGGTCGTGGCCGCCATCAACGGCGCCGCGCTCGGCGGCGGGCTCGAACTCGCGCTCGCGACGCACCACCGCATCGCGGCCGACGTCAAGGGCAGCCAGATCGGCCTCCCCGAGGTCACCCTCGGCCTGCTCCCCGGCGGCGGTGGCGTCGTCCGCACCGTGCGGCTGCTGGGCATCCAGAGCGCGCTGCTGAACGTGCTGCTGCAGGGGCAGCGGCACCGTCCGGCCAAGGCCAAGGAACTCGGCCTCGTGCACGAGCTCGTCGGCACCGTCGAGGAACTGGTCCCGGCGGCGAAGGCGTGGATCAAGGCCAACCCCGAGGCCGGCGTACAGCCGTGGGACGTCAAGGGCTACAAGATCCCGGGCGGCACTCCGTCGAACCCGAGCTTCGCGGCGAACCTGCCCGCGTTCCCGGCGAACCTGCGCAAGCAGATCAAGGGCGCGAACATGCCGGCCCCGCGCGCGATCCTGGCCGCGGCGATCGAGGGTTCGCAGGTCGACTTCGACACCGCGATCACCGTCGAGACCCGCTACTTCGTGCACCTCGCCACCGGCCAGGTCTCGAAGAACATGACGAAGGCGTTCTTCTTCGACCTGCAGAGCATCAACTCCGGTGGCTCGCGGCCGGAAGGCTTCGAGAAGTACACGGCCAAGAAGGTCGGTGTCATCGGCGCGGGCATGATGGGCGCCGCGATCGCGTACGTCTCGGCGAAGGCCGGTATCGACGTCGTGCTCAAGGACGTCACCCTCGAAGGCGCCGAAAAGGGCAAGGGCTACGCGGTCAAGCTGGAGGAGAAGGCGCTCTCCCGTGGCAAGACCACGAAGGAGAAGTCCGACGCGCTGCTCGCCAAGATCAAGCCGACCGATAAGGCGGAGGACTTCGCCGGCGTCGACTTCGTGATCGAGGCCGTTTTCGAGAGCGTCGAGCTGAAGCACAAGGTCTTCCAGGAGATCGAGGGCTTCGTCAACCCGGACGCCGTGCTGGGCTCGAACACCTCGACCCTCCCGATCACCGCGCTCGCCGAGGGCGTGCAGCGGACCGAGGACTTCATCGGGATCCACTTCTTCTCGCCGGTGGACAAGATGCCGCTGGTCGAGATCATCTGCGGGGAGAAGACCTCGCCCGCCACGCTGGCGAAGGTCTTCGACTACACCCTCCAGATCAAGAAGACCCCGATCGTCGTCAACGACAGCCGCGGCTTCTTCACCTCGCGCGTCATCGGCACGTTCCTCAACGAGGCCGTCGCCGCGCTGGGCGAGGGTGTCGAGCCCGCTTCGATCGAGCAGGCCGGTGCGCAGGCCGGCTACCCGGCCCCGCCGCTGCAGCTGATGGACGAGCTGACCCTGACGCTGCCGCGCAAGATCCGCAAGGAGACGCGCGAAGCGATCGAGGCCGCCGGAGGCACCTGGAACGCGCACGCGTCCGAGGGTGTCATCGACCGGATGGTGGAGGAGTTCGACCGCAAGGGCCGCTCCACCGGTTCGGGCTTCTACGACTACGACGAGGACGGCAAGCGGGCCGGGCTCTGGCCGGGTCTGCGCGACGCGTTCAAGTCGGGCAGCGCCGAGGTCCCGTTCGAGGACCTCAAGGAGCGCATGCTGTTCGCCGAGGCGCTCGAGACCGTGAAGTGCTTCGACGAGGGCGTGTTGAAAACCGTCGCCGACGCCAACATCGGCTCGATCTTCGGCATCGGTTTCCCAGCGTGGACCGGCGGTGTCATCCAGTACATCAACCAGTACGAGGGTGGCCTGCAGGGCTTCGTCGACCGCGCCCGGCAGCTCGCCGAGCGCTACGGCGACCACTTCACCCCGCCCGCGTCGCTGGTCGAGAAGGCCGCGAAGGGCGAGATCTACGAGTAAGTCGCTTCGCCTGCTCTAACGCCTGAAAGCCCCCTGCCGCTGGGTTCCAGTGGTAGGGGGCTTTCACATGCGCGATTGACAAAATGGATTTTTACGTTCAAACTTGTTTTTGTGATCGAGGGTGAGGTGCTGTGAAGGACGTCGAGTACCTGGAGCGGATGGACCAGGCGGAGGCGTTGCTGAAACCACAGCGGGTGGACGTCCTGCGGCAACTGGCGGAGCCGCGGTCCTGCACCGAGGTGGCCGCGGTGCTGGATCAGACCCCGCAGCGGGTCTACTACCACGTGAAACGCCTGGTGGACGCCGGGCTCGTGAAGCAGGTGTCGGAGCGGAAGGTGCGTGCCGTCAGTGAGGGCGTGTACCAGGCGACAGCGCGTTCGTACTGGTTGTCGCCCGCCCTGGTCGGCCGGATCGGGCCGAGGGCGGCGCGGGACGAGCTGAGCCTCGGCTACTTGGTGGACCTCATGGAGGAGGTCCAGTCCGACGTCGCCGCGCTCGACCGGACCGCGCCGGAACTGCCGTCGATCGGCGTCTCCGGCGAGATCCGGGTGGAACCGGAGCGGCGCCAGGAGTTCCTCGACGAACTGAAGACGACTTTGCAGGACCTGTTCACCCGCTACGGCGGAGCGGAAGGCGACGCCTTCAAGCTCGCCGTGGCCTGTTACCCGAAGGGAGATGCCCGTGACTGAACCGACGAGATTCCGGGTGCGCGTGCGCGCGCCGATCGACGAGGTCTGGCGTGCGCTGACCGAAGCCGAAGCTTTACGGACGTGGCTTTCCGAGTACGCGGAAGTCGAGCTGCCGTCCCGGTACGAGTTCTGGGGCCGCTACACGCCGGAAGGCGATCGTCCGCGACAACGACTGTTGCTGGCCGAGGACAACGTCCTGCGGTTCGCCTGGACGGTCGAGGGGACGGATACGGTCGTCGAGATCGCGCTGACGGAAGACGGGGACACGACCGCCCTGTCGTTCAGCCAGACCGGTTTGCCGGACTTCGACGCGCTGCTCGCCGACCCGGATTCGCCGCTCGGCATGATGCACACGTTCTGGGCGCTGTCCGTGACGAACCTGGTCGATCACGTCGAAGGCCGCTCGCTCACCGCCCGCTGCGACCTGACTTCTCCCCTGATGAGCGAAGAAGTACTGATCGACGCGCCGCGAGGCGAGGTCTACGCCTCGATCGCCGATCCCGGTGTGTTCACCCGCTGGTTCGGCGCGCGGATCGAGGCGGAGGTCGAGGTCGGCGGCCGGTGGGCGATGGGTTCGCTGGAGCAGGATCCCGCCCCGGCGAAGATCGTCGATCTGGTACCCGGCTCCAGGATGTCGCTCGCGTATCAGCACGGTGTCGTCACCTCGTGGGAACTCGAAGACTCCGATGGCGGGACGAAGCTGACCTTTGTCCAAAGTGGATTCTCCGAGGAGAAACCGCCCTACGGCTCGTGGATGGGCTGGCTCAGCGGTGTGGCCGAACTGCGCCGGTTCCACGAGATCGACGACTGGGTTCCTTTGTGGACCGAGGTCTACCTGGAGGGGATGCCCGAAGGTCTCATCACGCTCGACGGCAAGTAGGAGGACCGGATGTTGCTCGAAGGCAGGAACGCGATCATCTACGGGGCGGCGGGCGGAATCGGGAGCGCGGTGGCCCGCGGGTTCGCCAGAGAGGGCGCGAGAGTCCATCTCACCGGCCGCACGCTCAAGAAGCTCGACGCACTGGCGGACGAAATCCGTGCCGCGGGCGGGAAAGCCGAGACGGCGGAGTTCGACGCGCTCGACGAAACGGCCATCGACGAGCATGCCGCCGCGGTGGCCTCTTCGGCGGGCAGTGTCGACATCTCGATGAACGTGATCACGCACAACGACGTCCAGGGCACTCCGCTGGTCGAGATGTCGTTGGCGGACCTCGAGAGCCCGGTCCGGACCGCGGTGCGGACGAACTTCCTGACCGCGCGGGCCGCCGCCCGGCACATGATCGGGCAGGGCTCCGGGGTGATCCTGATGTTCGGCGGCGACGGTGATCCGCTGCCGGGGTATCACCTCGGCGGACTGCAGGTCGCGTTCAGCGCGATGGAGGCGCTGCGCCGGGGACTGGCGTGCGAACTCGGCCAGCACGGTATCCGGGTCTTGACCCTGCGCACCGGCGGGATCCCGGAGACGATCCCGGCGGACGCCGGACTCGAAGACGCCATCCGCGACATGACCGAGTCGACGATGCTCAAGCGAACGGCATCACTGGACGACGTCGCCCGGGTCGCCGCCTTCGCCGCGTCGGATCACGCGCGCAGCATGACGGCGACGGCGCTGAACATCAGTTGCGGCACGATGGTCGACTGACCCTCCGGCGGCCGTAACACCGGCTGACGATCTCCCGACTACGCGGCACTACCAAGTGCTGGGGAGGTCGTCTTGCCGAAGAGAACGATGAAGCTGGGCATGGCCTTGGCGATAGGCATTCTCGTCGCCGGTGGCTGTGGCGTGGAGACCGCGCCCACCGGGAAGGTGGGCTCGCCGAGCAGCACCGTCCGGACGTCGCCGTCGCCGACCAGCAGCTGGGCGCCACCCACGTCGGCGCCCACCCCCGAGCCACTCGCCCAGTCCACCCCGACTTCGGTCGAGGTACCCACACCGGTCCAGCCGCCACCGTCGAAAACGCGTCCGAAGACGACGCCCACGGCGAAGGCGCCGGACCTGACGGACTGCGGAAGCGACTATTACCGCAATACCGACGGCGTTTGTGTCCACCGGCCGTCGGCCGGGCCGGGCGCGGCCGACGGCGCGACCGCTCTCTGCAAGGACGGTTCCTATAGCTACAGCCAGAATCGCCGGGGCACCTGCTCGGGTCATGGCGGGGTCCGCACCTGGCTGTGATCCCGTCGGTCAGAGGTTCACGATGGAGGGAGGCGCTGTGTAAGGTCGGATCATGGGACGCGCATGGTGAATCCGGTAGGCCGGGCACCTTCGCCCCGGCTCTTCGTCGTCGTGCTCGCCACCTGCGGGCTGGTGGCCTCGTTCATGCAGACGCTCGTCGTCCCGCTCATCCCGGCGTTTCCCCGGTTGCTCACCACGACCCCGGCCGACGCGTCATGGGTGGTGACGGCGACCCTGATCGCCGGAGCCGTGGTGATGCCGGTGAGCGGCAGGCTCGGCGATCTCTACGGCAAGCGCCGGTTGTTGTTGATCAGCCTGGGTTTCCTGGTCGCCGGTTCGGTGGTGTCCGCGCTGACCAGTTCGCTCGCGCTGATGGTCGTCGGCCGCGGCCTGCAGGGCTGCGCGATGGGCGCGATCCCACTCGGCATCAGCATCATGCGCGACGAACTCGCGCCCGAACGCGTCGGCGCCGCGATCTCCGTGATGAGTTCGACGCTCGGCGTCGGCGGCGCGATCGGGCTCCCCGTGTCGGCGCTGGTCGCGCAGAACGCCGACTGGCACGTCCTCTTCTGGGCGTCGGCTGGGCTCGGCCTGGTCTGCGGCCTGCTGATCCTGTTCGTGATCCCGGAGTCGCCGCTGAAGACACCCGCGCCGTTCGACTACCTCGGCGCACTCGGGCTGACGGCCGGGCTGGTCTGCCTGCTGTTGCCGATCGTCAAGGGCAGCGAATGGGGCTGGGGAAGCGTCCGCACGCTCGGCTTCGCCGGTGTCGCGGTGGCGATCCTGCTGGTCTGGGGCCTCTACCAGCTGCGGCGCCGCGACCCGCTGGTGGACTTGCGCGTCTCCGCACGGCGGCCGGTACTGTTCACCAACCTCGCGTCGATCATGATCGGGTTCGCGCTGTACTCGCTGGCGTTGTCGTTCCCGCAGCTGCTGCAGGCTCCGGCCTCGACCGGGTACGGCCTCGGCCTGACGATGGTGCAGGCCGGGCTCTGCCTGGCACCGAACGGGCTGGTCATGTTCCTGCTGTCCCCGGTCTCGGCTCGGCTCATCGAGCGGTACGGACCGCGGACCACCCTGATGAGCGGCGCCGTCACCATCGCGGCCGGGTACCTCTTCGCGACGGTGCTGATGGACAACGCCTTCGAGCTGATCGTGGCGTCGATCATCATCGGCGGTGGGGTCGGCATCGCCTACGCGGCCATGCCCGCGCTGATCATGGGCTCGGTCCCGGTCACCGAAACCGCGTCCGCGAACGGGCTGAACTCGCTGATGCGCTCCGTCGGCACTTCGACGTCCAGCGCGGTGATGGCCACCATGCTCTCGTCACTGGCGATCACCGTCGGCGGCGTCTCCGTCCCGTCCGCGACCGGATTCCGGCTGAGCTTCGTGGTCGCCGCCGGCGCGGCGCTTCTGGGCCTCGTCTTGACCGCTTTCGTCCCGAAACAGCGCCACCCCGAACCCCTGGTCGCCTCGGCCCACTAACCCCCCGCGCGCTAGGAAAGGTCCTTTCCTCGCAAAATTTGCTAGGAAAGGACCTTTCCTGGCGCGCTACCCCGTCGCTCCGCTCAGAACAGCGGCGGGATGATCGCGTCGATCAGATGCGGTCCCGGTTCGGCGAGCGCACGCTGGAACTGCTCGGCGAGTTCCTCCGCTGTCGTCGCCCGCGTCGCCGGAACGCCCATCCCCTCGGCGATCTTGACGAAGTCCATGTCCGGCCGCGAAAGGTCGAGCAGTTCGTTCGCCTTGGGGCCGCTGGCGTCCGCGCCGACGCGCTGCAGCTCCAGCCGCAGGATCGCGTACGCGCGGTTGTTCAGCAGGACCGTGGTGACGTTGAGATTTTCCCGAGCCTGCGTCCACAACGCGGAAATCGTGTACAGCGCGCTGCCGTCGGACTGCAGGTTGATCACCGGCCGGTCCGGCGCGGCGACGGCCGCACCGGTCGCGACGGGCATTCCGTAGCCGATCGCGCCGCCGGTCAGGGTCAGCACGTCGTGCCGCGGCGCACCCGCGGTCGCGGCGGGCAGCAGCAGACCGGAGGTGTTCGCCTCGTCCGCGATGATCGCGCGTTCCGGCAGCAGCGCGCCGATCACGTCGACCCAGTTCTGCGGCGTGAGCGGCCCGGACGGCAGCGCGGGCCGCGATGCCTCCTGAAGCACCGGCTCCGTCTCGGCCGCGACCAGCTCCGCGACGTCGTTCAGGGCACGAGGGACGTCCTGCCCGACTTCGGCCAGCACGTGGACCTTCGCGCCTTCGGGCACCAGGTCGCTCGCCTTGCCCGGGTACGCGAAGAACGACACGGGCGCCTTCGTCCCGGCGATGATCACGTGCTTGATCCCGTCGAGCTGGTACGCGACCTGCTCGGCGAGGTAGCCCAGCCGCTCGATCGTCGGCAGTCCTTCGCCGCGCTCCAGTCGCGCGGGGAACGTCTCTACGAACGCCTTCACCCCGGTCGCGGCGGCGATCCGGCTGGTCGCGCGCAGCCCGGCCTCGCGGCAGCCGCTGCCGCCGACGAGCAGCGCGACCGGTTCGCCACTGGCCAGCACCTCGGCGATGTTCTTCACCGTCGTCGCGTCGACGGCCTGCGGGATCCGCGGCGGGATGGGCGCGCAGATCTCGCCGCCCTCGCCCCAGGACGCGTCGGCCGGGAGGATCAGCGTCGCCACCTGTCCGGGGGCGTCCTGCGACGCGGCCACCGCCGCGGCCGCGTCGGCGCCGACGTCCTTCGTGTGCTCGGAGCGGCGGATCCAGCCGTCGAGTGAACCGGCCACGGCCTCGATGTCCGATTCGAGCGGGGCGTCGTACTGCTTGTGGTAGGTCGCGTGATCGCCGATCACATTGACGATCGGGGTGTGCGCCCGGCGCGCGTTGTGCAGGTTCGCCAGCCCGTTCCCGAGACCCGGGCCGAGGTGCAGCAGTGTGGCCGCCGGTTTGCCGGCGATCCGCGCGTACCCGTCCGCGGCGCCGGTGACGACGCCTTCGAACAGGCCGAGCACCCCGCGCATCTCGGGCACGGTGTCGAGTGCGGCGACGAAGTGCATTTCCGAAGTGCCGGGATTGGAAAAGCACACGTCGACGCCGGCGTCGACGAGCGTGCGGATCAGGGACTGGGCGCCGTTCATCTCACTCACTTTTCAAGCCCTCTCACGGAAAAGAACGCCGGGATTGAGGATCCCGGCCGGGTCGAAGCTCTCTTTGATCCGGCGCATCAACGCGATCTTCGCCGGGTCCTCTAGTTCGAGGAAATAGCCGGACTTGGTCGTCCCGAGACCGTGCTCGCCGGAGATCGCTCCGCCGAGTTCCATGCCGAGCGCGAAGATGTCGGTCAGCAGCTGCTTCCGTTTGTTCGGGTCCTTGCAGAAGATGGCGAGGTGGACGTTGCCGTCACCGGCGTGCCCGCAGCCGAGCGCGCCCGACTCGCGGGACAGCGCCATTTCCCTGGTCTTCCGCAGGAACTCCGGCATCGCGGACCTCGGGACCACCACGTCGATGACGTCGTCGGCCCCGACCGACTTGGCTGTCCAGAACGCCTTCTCGCGGGCCTCGATGAGCTTGCGCGCCGAGTTGCCTTCGAGCACGTACACGTCCATCGCGCCTAGCTCGCCCAGCATGCCGCCGAGTTCCTCGATGTCGGCGTGCAACCGGTCGTTGTCTCGGTTTTCCAGCGCCACCACCAGATACGCCTGCGCGGTGTCGCGGATGGAGTCCGGCACGCCGAGGCTGAGCTTCTCGTTGTAGCTGATCGCGGCGAGGGTCAGGTTGTCGATGTATTCGAGAATATGCGGCGCGAGCCCGGTGGAGATGATCTTCGGTACGACGGTCATCACCTCGTCGAAGGTCTCGAACGGGGCGAGCACCGTGGCGCCGTGCGGCAGGCGCGGGTACAGCTTCACGATGACCTCGGTCGCGATCGCGAGCGTGCCTTCGGAACCGATGATCAGCTGCGTCAGGTCGTACCCGGTCGACACCTTCGAGGTCTTGCCGCCGGTGCGGATGATCTCGCCAGTCGGCAGCACAGCCTGGAGGCCCACGACGTTGTGCCGCGTGACGCCGTACTTGACCGCGCGCATCCCGCCCGCGTTCGTCCCGACGTTGCCGCCGACACTCGCGCTCAGTTCCCCGGGATAGACGGTGTAGCCGAGCCCGGCCTTCGCGGCCTTTTCGTCCAATTCGGAGAGTGTGACGCCGGGCTGGACGACGGCGACGTGGTTCTCGGCGTCGATCTCCAGAATCGCGTTCATCCGCTCGAAGGAGATCACCATGCCGTCCGCGCTCGGCCGTGCGGCGCCGGAGAGCCCCGTGCCCGACCCTCTCGCGGTGACGGGCACGCCGAACTCAGCCGCCGCCTTGAGTAGCTCGGCGACCTCTTCGGCGCTTCCCGGTTTCGCCAGGTAAGCGGGCTGCTGCGGGGCGGCCGTCAACGCCTCGTCATGTGCGTAGTCCTCGGGGATCGCCTCACCGGCCAGCAGATTCGTGTCCCCGACGATCTCGGCGAACCGTGCCGCAACATCGCCCATCGGCAGCCCTTCCTCGCGCTTCATTGCCTGGTTACCGAAGCGTAGTACGTAGTGGACGGCGACGGCTATGAATCCTTTTCATGTTTGTTGTCCCGTGGTCACAACCTCGCGACAACCTCACTCGGTTACCCATGTCGCAGCGGGCCGCGGCGGCCCGCCGGAAGGGGTGGACGCTCGATGGGACCAAGAATGAGACGGATCGCGACGCTGGGAGCGGCGCTCGCGGTCCTGTTCGGGCTCGCGGTACCGACGGCCGCGGGCGGGCAGGCGGGCTGTACGGCGCCCGTGGTGAACGTCAGCGGCGTCAGCCAGGCCGAGGGGACGAGCGCCGGGTACACCACCCTCTTCTTCACCGTCTCGATCGCCGACGGCGGATGCGCGCCGCAAGGTTCGGTCGAATACCGGACGATCGAAGGTAACGGCTCGCCGGTCGATCCGGCGTTCATCGCCAAGGAAAGCGTCGATTACCTGCCGAGCGCCGGCACCCTCGTCTGGTCGGGCAGGACGGTCACCCAGACCGTGCCGGTCCGGGTCCGCGCCGATTCCGGCGTCGAAGAAGACGAGATGTTCTCCCTCCGCTTGTCCGATGCGAAGGGCCTGCGGATCGGCCATAGCGTCGGCGTCGCCTGGGTGGCCGACGACGACGCGGTCAAGACCGCACCATTGGCCACCACGCAGGAAGGCGAGATCTGCTGGTCGGTTCCGCCCGCCTTCGCCCAGGGCGGCGGCTGCAAGGTGCCGGTCGTGCTCTCCCGGCCGTGGCTGGCGGGACCACTCACGATCCGCTATCGCACCGAAGGTTCCGGCCATGTGCCGGTGAAGGACGGTGTCGTGGTCTTCCAGCCCGGGCAGACGAGGGGATACGCCGAGTTCACGGTCTTGCCGGATCAGGCGGGAAAGGCGCGGGTCGAGTTCTTCGAACCGTCGGACGGCAAGCTCGTGTACGCGACCTCGACGGTGGTGATCAGCCCCGGCCGGTGACCAGATCGGCCTCGGCCGTCGCGTTCGCCCGCCGGTACAGCTCGATCGCTCGGGCCCAGTGGGTGGCCGCGGCGGCCGTGTCGCCGCATCGCGCCTCGAGATCACCGAGGTCGCGGCGCAGGTGAGCCTCTTCATACGGATCGGGAACCCCGGCCCGGACCGCGAGGCCGTGTTCGAGGTTCTCCCGCGCGGCGGCCAGATCACCGAGCCCGAGGTGGGCGCGGCCGAGCCGGTCGAGCGCGGCCGCCTCGCTGTGCCGGTTACCGACGTCCCGGCTGATCACCAGGGCCTGATCGAAATCGTCCCGGGCGGCCCGGAAGTCGCGGCGGGAAAGGTGGACCTGGCCGGCGTGCAGCAGCGATTCCCATTCCTGCCACCGGTCTCCGATCGCCCGGGACGCGGCCAGCGCCTTGCCGAGATGCTCCAGCGCGACCTCGTGATCGCCGAGTTCCCCGTAGGCCTCGCCGAGCGTGTCCAGGGTGGCGGCCTCCAGCCGGGCGTTGCCGAGTTCGCGGAACGTCTCCAGCGCCGCCGCCAGCGGGGCGAGACCGTCGATCGCCTGGCCGCGGCGGATGTAGGCATGGCCGAGGTTGCGCTGCGACAGCGCGCGCCCGAGCCGGTTGCCCGCCTCGGTGCACCGCTCTACCGCGAGCCGGTACGCGCTGATGGCCTCGTCGAACCGGCGCAACGCGGCGTAGGCGTTCGCGGTGTTGTTGTGGATATGCCCTTCGCCTTCGAGATCACCCGCCGCACGGGCGGCCTTCAACGCACGGGCGTTGGTTTCGAGCGCGTCCGTCAGCCGGCGGGTCATGAAGTAGGCCGCGCCCAGCGCGCGCAGCATTTCCGCTTCCGCCAAGGGATCGGCGAGTTCGGCGGCCGCCGCGGCACCCTCGCGGCAGAGGCCGATGCGCTCGTTCCAGCCGCCCGTGGTGTCGTAGAAACTGGTGAGCAGGTAGGTGAGCTGCCAGGCGGCGGTGTTGCGGCCGTGTTCGCGCGCGAAGCGCACCACGGGCAGTAGATTCGCGCGTTCGGCACCCAGGAACGCCAGTGCCGCACGCCTTTCCGCCGGGAACGGCCGCTCGGGCGCGGGATGGCGCAGCGCCGGGGTGACCAGGTCGCGGTTCGGGTCGATGATCCGGTTCGCCTCGGCGGCGACGTGCAGATACCAGTCGATCAGCCGGTCCGCCGCTTCGGCGCGGCTCGACGTCGTTTCGTCGGCGCGAGCGCACGCGACGGCGAATTCGCGGATCAGATCGTGGAAGCGATAGCGGTCCGGTCCGTCCGGGGTGATCAGATGCGCGGCGGACAACGCGGCGCACGCGGTCCGGCCCGCTTCGGCGGACACCCCGCACAGCGCGCCTCCGAGCGCCGAACCGAACGACGTCCCCGGAGTCGACCCGGCGAGCCGGAACACCCGTGCCGAAGCGTGGTCCAACGGCAGGTACGCGCTTGCGAGCACGGTTTTGACAGTTCGGGAATCTCCTTGCACGGCAAGGGTTTCCAAGCGGCCGGCGCCGGTCAGCTCGTGGGTGAGGTCCGCGATCGGGCGGTTCGGCTCACCGGTCAGGCGCGCGGCCGCGATCCGCAGCGCCAGCGGCATCCCGTCGCACAGCCTGGCCAGCCGCGCCGCCTGCCCGGGTTCGCGGGCGACTCGATCGGCACCCAGTACCCGGGTGAGCAGGGTCATCGATTCCGGGTCGGCCAGCGCGTCGAGGGCGAGTACGTGGACGGCGTGCCTGCTGCCGAGTGCGGCGAGGGTCTGCCTGCTGGTCACGATCAGCATCGCCTTCGCCGTTCCGGGGACGAGAGGCAGGATCTGGTCGACGCCGCCCGCGTTGTCCGCGACGATCACGCACCGCCTGCCGTGCAGCAGCGAGCGGTAGAGCGCGGCGCGTTCGGCCGTCGCGTCGGGCAGGCGGTCGTCGGGGAGGCCGAGTCCACGCGACAGATGTGCGAGCGCGTCGCCGGGTGAGACGGCCTCGCGCGGGTCGTGCCCGGCGAGGTCGAGGAAGAGCTGGCCGTCGGGGAAACGGTCCGCGATACGGTGCGCCCACTGCACGGCGAGCGCGGATTTACCCATCCCGGCCGCGCCGGAGATGACCACGACCGGTGGCTCGGGTTCGTCGAGGAGCCGGTCCAGCGAAGCGAGTTCCTGCTGTCGTCCGGTGAAATGCCCGACGCGGGCGGGAAGCTGGGCGGGCGCCGTGCCGCGGGCGGGAGCGTCGAGTTCGGGTGCGCGGCGAAGGATCGCCGTATGCAGTTCGACCAGTTCCGGTCCGGGATCGGCGCCGAACTCCTCGGCCAGTCCCCGGCGCACGGACTGGAAGGTTTCGAGTGCTTCGGCGTGCCTGCCGCAGCGATGCAGGGCGAGCATGTGCAGCGCGGCGAGCCGTTCGCGGTACGGGTGCCCGGCCCGCAGCCGCGGCAGTTCCCGGACGACTTCTTCGTGGTCGCCGAGCCGGAGTTCCGCGTGCAGGAGTTCTTCCCAAGCGGACAGCCACAGTTCCTGGAGGCGTTCGACCTCCCGGAGCCCCCAGCCGTCCAGTTCGGCGTCCGCGAACGCTTCGCCACGCCAGAGCCGCAGCGCCTCGCGCAACGCCGTGACCGCCTGGCCGGGTGCGTTCCCCTTGGCGGCACGAAGTGTTTCCTCGAAGCGGAGAGCGTCGACCGAGGACGGCGCGACGGTGAGGACGTACCCGGGTTTACGGGTCAGCAGTACCGGCGGGAATCCGCAGTCCTCCAGCGCCTGCCGGATCCTCGCGACGTGGCTGTGCAGGGTCTTCACCGCGGTGCGGGGCGGGTCCTCGCCCCAGAGGACGTCGACCAGCCGCGGGATCGGCACGACCGTGCCCGCGTGCAGGGCGAGGACGCCGAGCACGGCTCGTTGGCGGGCGCCGTGGAGCTCCGCCCGCCCGGTGGGGCCGATCGCTTCGACCGGGCCCAGCACCCGTAATTCCCCTGGCCCGGGCACCCCCGCTCCCTCCGGCTGGTGACCCCGGTGAGCGTATCCGGGTCAAGACCCACTCAAATCGGCCGATTAGGGCACACGATCTCGACAACCCCGCCACAACCGGCTTGGCCGACGGTCGGTGGATCGAATGTTCCGCCCAAGGAGGGACCATGATCCTCAGGAATCAGCGCCGCCGCCGAACGCTGCTCGCCTCGGCCGTCTTGGCGGTCGCGACGCTGTTCGCGGGCGTCGCACCGGCCGTGCAAGCCGCACCGGAAGGTCGCGCCGACGTCTTCATCCGCGACAACACGTCCGACGTCGGGTTCGAGCCCTCGACCGGTTCGCTTTACTCCAGCCCCGACATCCGGGTGTGCAACTCGCCGGGCACCCCGTGCCCCGCCGACCAGCCGGTCGTCCAGGGAAGCACCGCCTACATCCACGTTTTCCTGAACAATCCCGGCCCGTACGGGGACGCGCTCGAGAAGGGCACGCTGCAGCTCTACTACACGAAACAAGGCACCGTGGCGCAATGGTCGAGCCAGTGGAACTACATCGGTTCGGCCACCGACGTGAGCGTGCCCTACGGCGTCAAACGGGTCGTCATCCCGTGGAAGGTGCCGTTCGGCTCGCACTTCTGCCTGCTGGCCCGGTGGCTGTCACCGACCGATCTGCCGACCGAGGGCCTGAGCACGGCCACGAACACGCGGAACAACAACAACCTCGCCTGGCACAACGTGAACGTGATCCCGTTCAAGATCAAGATTCCGCAGCTCAGGCCGATCGTGTTCGGCTGGGACGGTCCCGATCCCACCACGGTCGGCGACCTCGTCTTCACCCAGCCGGGCAGGCCGTTCACCGGCCCGGGGCGGATCACCATCGACCTCGGTCCCGATCTCGCCGCACGCTGGCGGGCGGGCGGCGCGAAGGGTGAGGGAATCGAACGTGTCGGCGAGACCGAGCTGGCCATCGTGAACCCGCAGCGGGCCCGGATCGGCGGACTGACGTTCAAGTCGGGCGAACAGGTCGACGCCAGGCTGAACTTCACCGCCGGAGCCGAAGCGGAGGGTGGGCAGTACACCGTCCACGTGACCCAGGTCGACCAGCGCGGCGGAGAGGTCGGCGGCGTCGAATACCGGCTCGAAGGCGAACGACAGTAAGCCAGGGAGGCGTGCCGGCCCGTGGGCGGTGAGGGGAGGATCCCTTACCGCCCACGGGTTTCACGCCCGTGCGAACGAAAGCGTCTCGCCCTCGACTCCGCGCAGCCAGAGATCCTGCGCGGCTTCCGCCATTTCGGCCAGCCCCTCTTCGATGGTCGCGAACACGTTGCCGGGCACCCAGCCCGCGTCCCCGTTGATCAGCAGATTGTTGCGGCCGTAGAAGATCGCGAGGTCCGTCGCGCCCTGGTCGCTGTGCGCCTCACTGCCCTCGTCGTAGCCGTACGCCGGGTTGCCGATCTCCCACGCCTCGAAGCCGAAGTACACGACATCGCCCGGGATCGGGGTCACCGTGGGGTTTTCGCGGCCGGGTTTCGGCTCGGCGAAGGGCGGCACGAGGGTGTAGACCTCGTTCCGCGCGTACTTCGCGTGGTAAGCGGAACCGCTCTGCGGCAACGCGTCCCAGACCGCGCGGCAGGTCCGCGGGGCCTCGGCGTCGAGCAGCCGGGCCCGGCAGGACACCCCGCGCTTGTCGAGGGTGATCGTGATGTAGCGGGCCATCACTCGACCCCCGCCACGACGTCGCCCCAGATCCGCAGGGCGTCGTCCACCTGCTCGGCGTTGACGACCAGTGGCGGGACCATCCGGACGACGTTCATGTACGCCCCGCAGGTCAGCAGCAGCAGCCCGTTGGCGGACGCGGCTTTCTGCGCCGCCTGGGCCTTCGCGGTGTCCGGCTCGCCGTCCGGGGTGGTGAATTCGGAACCGACCAGCAGCCCCAGCCCCCGGACGTCGCCGATCGACGGCGACTTGTCCGCGATCACGCGCACCCCTTCGAGCAGCTGCCGTCCGCGTTCGGCGGCGTTCTCGACCAGCCCCTCCCGCTGGATCACCTCGAGCGTGGCGATCGCCGCCGCGCAGGCCACCGCGTTGCCGCCGTAGGTCCCGCCCTGCGAACCGGGGAGCGCCTTCGCCATCAACTCCTCCGACGCGGCGATGCCCGAGATCGGGAACCCGCTCGCGAGTCCCTTCGCGATGAGCACGATGTCCGGGCGCACCCCGAAGTGGTCGTGACCCCAGAACTTGCCCGTCCGGCCGAAGCCGGTCTGGATCTCGTCCATCACCAGCAGGATGCCGTGCTTGTCGGCGCGTTCCCGAAGACCGGCCAGGAACTCGGTGTTCGCCGGGACGTACCCGCCCTCGCCGAGCACCGGCTCGATGAAAAACGCGGCCGTCTCGTTCGGCGCGCAGACCGTCGCGAACAGGTAGTCGAGCTCCCGCAGGGCGAACTTCGTCGCGGTCTCCTCGTCCCAGCCGTAGTGGAAGGCGTAGGGGAAGGGGGCGACGTGCACGCCCGACATGAGCGGCGAGATCCCGGCGCTGAACCGGGTCCCCGAGGTGGTCATGGTCGCCGCCGCGACCGTCCGGCCGTGGAACCCGCCCTGGAAGACGATGACGTTGGGACGCTTCGTCGCCTGGCGCGACAGCCGGAGCGCCGCCTCGACAGCCTCGCTGCCCGAGTTCGCGTAGAAGAGGGAATTCAGGCCCTTCGGCAGGACGCCGCCCAGCTTCTCGGTCAGCTCCAGCATCGGCTTGTGCATGACCGTCGTGTACTGGCCGTGGATGAGCTTGCCGATCTGTTCCCGCGCGGCGCTCACCACATGCGGGTGGCAGTGGCCGGTGCTGGTCACGCCGATACCGGCGGTGAAATCCAGGTGACGTTTGCCATCGGTGTCGTAGAGGTACACCCCTTCACCGTGGTCGACCACGACCGGCGTTGCCTGCTTGAGCAGCGGTGATAGCTGGGCCATGGGCTGCGCTCCTAGGTCGGCTGAGCTGTTGTCGATTGTTGACAATATCCATAGCATGGCGTTCGGGACAACATGGAGGAGCGTTGGGATGACCTCGATCAGTGAGGCCGGCGTAGTCGCGGCGGTCGACAAGGAACTGTTCATCGGCGGGAAGTGGGTGCCCGCGGCGAACGGGAAGACCTTCCCCGTTCTCGACCCCTCAACGGGCGAAGCCCTGTGCGAGGTGGCCGACGCGTCACCGGCGGACGGCGTCAGCGCGCTCGACGCCGCCGTCGCCGCGCAGGCCGACTGGGCGAACGTCGCCCCGCGCGAACGCGGTGAGATCCTTCGCCGCGCCTACGAGCTGCTCGTGAAGCGCGCCGACGAACTCGCGCTGCTCATGACCCTCGAGATGGGCAAGCCGCTCGCGGAGTCGAAGGGCGAGATCACCTACGCGGCCGAGTTCTTCCGCTGGTTCGCGGAGGAGGCCGTCCGGATCGACGGTGGTTACGCCGTCGCGCCCAACGGGACCGGCCGGTTCCTGGTGACGAAGCAGCCCGTCGGGCCGTCCCTGCTGATCACGCCATGGAACTTCCCCATGGCGATGGGCACCCGCAAGATCGGCCCCGCGGTCGCGGCCGGCTGCACGATGGTCATCAAACCCGCCGCGCAAACCCCCCTTTCGATGCTGGCCCTCGCGGCGATCCTCGCCGAAGCGGGCCTGCCGGAAGGTGTGCTGAACGTGCTCACGACGTCGGACTCCGGCGGCGTGATGGAACCGCTGATCCGGGACGGCCGCGCCCGGAAGCTGTCCTTCACCGGTTCCACCGGCGTCGGGCGGAAGCTGCTGGAACAGTGCGCGGACAAGGTGCTCCGCACGTCGATGGAACTCGGCGGCAACGCGCCCTTCCTGGTCTTCGAGGACGCCGACCTCGACGCGGCGATCGAAGGCGCGATGACCGCCAAGATGCGCAACATCGGCGAGGCCTGCACGGCCGCGAACCGCTTCTACGTCCAGCGAGGCATCGTCGGCGAGTTCTCCCGCCGCCTCACCGAGCGCATGGAGGCCCTGCCGATGGGCCGGGGCACCGAGGAAGGTGTCGTCGTCGGCCCGCTCATCGACGAAGCCGCGGTCGAGAAGGTGAGCGGCCTCGTCTCCGACGCCGTCGATCGAGGCGCGCGCGTCCTCACCGGTGGGTCTACTGTGGACGGTCCAGGCAACTTCTATCAGGCCACGGTGCTCACCGACGTGCCCAAGGAAGCCAAGCTGGCGTCGGAAGAGATCTTCGGGCCGGTCGCCCCGATCACTCCGTTCGACAGCGAGGACGAGGCCATCGCGGCGGCGAACGACACCGAATTCGGTCTCGTGTCCTATGTGTACACCTCCGATCTCAAGCGGGCGCTGCGGGTTTCGGAACGGCTGGAAGCCGGCATGATCGGCCTCAACCAGGGACTGGTCTCGAACCCGGCGGCACCGTTCGGTGGGATCAAGCAGTCCGGGCTCGGTCGCGAAGGCGGCACCGTCGGCATCGACGAGTTCCTCGAGACCAAGTACATCGCGGTGGCTCTGTGACTTCTCAAGCAGGGACTTCTCAAGCAGGGAATTCTCGAGCAGGGAATTCTTACCGGATCGCCAGCATTCCCGGCGACGGGATCGGCGTCGATGTCACGGTCGAGGCTCGCAAGGTCCTCGACCGTGCGGCGGCGTCACATGGTTTCTCCTTGTCTTGGAAGGAATTCGACTGGAGCTGTGAGCGGTACACCAAGACCGGTTCGATGATGCCCGAGGACGGTATCGAGCAGCTTTCCCGGTTCGACGGGATCTTCCTCGGTGCCGTCGGCTTCCCCGGCGTCCCGGACCATGTCTCGTTGTGGGGCCTCCTCATTCCGGTGCGCCGTGCGTTCACCCAGTACGTCAACCTCCGGCCGGTCCGGCTGCTGCCGGGGACGACCTCGGCACTGGCCGGCCGCGACGCCGAAGAGCTGGAGATGGTGATCGTCCGCGAGAACTCCGAGGGCGAGTACTCGGAGATCGGCGGCAGGCACAATCGTGGTCAGCGAAACGAGTTCGTCTTACAGGAATCCGTGTTCACGCGGGTCGGGGTGGAGCGGATCATCCGCTACGCCTTCGAGCTGGCGAAGACGAGGACGGGACGGGTCTGCTCGGCGACGAAGTCCAATGGGCTCATTCACTCGATGCCGTTCTGGGACGAGATCTTTTCCGAAATCGCTTCGGAGTATCCGGACGTGCGAGCCGAACAATGCCATGTCGACGCGCTCGCCGCGCGGATGGTGCAGGCGCCGGACCGGCTCGACGTCGTGGTCGCTTCCAATCTCTTCGGCGACATCCTGAGCGACCTGGCGGCGGCCGTGACGGGCGGGCTCGGAATGGCGCCTTCGGGCAATATCAATCCTTCCGGTGAATTTCCTTCCATGTTCGAGGCGGTGCACGGGAGTGCTCCCGACATCGCCGGACAGGGCATCGCGAATCCGGTGGCGCAGATCCTGGCCGGGGCGATGTTGCTTGACCATCTCGGGGAAACCGTTGCGGCACAAGATATTCACGCGGCGGTGGAGAAGGTGCTCGAGGAGGGTGCCGTCCGGACCCCTGACCTCGGCGGGAAGTCCACCACCGCCGAACTCGGTTCCGCGGTGGTCGCCGCTCTATCTTGAACCATCCGCATAGCGGTGTGTCAAGTCCCGCGCGGCACTTTTCTCGCCGGTGATGTCATGAACGGGACTTTCCTTGCGGAATTTGCAAGGAAAGTCCCGTTCATCACGTCGCCGTCGAGTCGGAAGTGGAGCTCGGGCTTCCGAGCCGTCGGTTTTTGTCGGTGCCCCGGTGCACAGTGTCGATCATCGAATTCGACGACTGGAGGAGTGCCGATGTGCTGGCATTGCGACAACCCCGGGAAGACCCGCGACGACTACCTCGTCGAAGAGGTCCGTCCCCTGATCCGGAAGTACGGCTGGATGGTGCAGACCGTCGAGCGCGCGGCCGCCCAGCCGGGCTTCGCCTACACGGTCGGGCTCACCGACGCCGGGCTGCCGGAACTGGTCGTCACCGGCCTGAGAGAGCGAAGATCCGGACAGCTGCTGAACTATTTCGCCCAGGAGGTGGTCCGGTCGGGGCCGCCGGAACCCGGCGAGGTGCTGCCGGCGGCGGTGGGATGGCCCGCGTTCGAGGTCGTCCCGCTCGGCACGCCGTCGGCGCACCTGCTCACCGCCGTCCTCCTGTACGGCTCCGATTTCCGCGCCCTGCAACTGGTCTACGAGGACGAGCACGGGAACTGGCCGTGGGACAGGGAATTCCGCGGCGGGACGGGCGGGCAGCCGGTGCTGGGAGCGCGGAGCCGTGGCTGAGTCCTCAAGGCACTGCGGGAGCTTCGCCCTCTCGCAGGCTGGTCCCCGGGGCCAGCCGCTGGACCGCGTCCTCCATATGGGCTTCCAGCAGCGACAGCGCGGTCTCCTCGTCGCCGGCGCGCAGGGCCTCGATGATCCGAGTGTGCTCGGTGACCCGCTCTTCGACCTGCTGATAGGTCCCTTGCAGCGCGGTGAGGCACATCCGGGTCTCGATCAGGAGGGTCCGCGCCATGCGCATGAGCCGTTTGCTGCCGGAGGCCGCGATCAGCGCTTCGTGGAAGCGGAGGTCCGCCCAGGAGAGCGCGGTCGGATCGTCGTCGCCGGCGGCGACGGCCATCGCCCCGACGGCCTGTTCGAGTTCGTCGGCGACCTTCTTCCGGTCACCGCGCAGCGCTCGCAGCATCGCGGCGCGTTCGATGGCCGAACGCGCCGAGTAGATGTCGTAGACGTCGCCGGGCTCGAGGTCGATCACGAACAGGCCGCGGTGCCGCTCGCTGCGCAGGAGCCCTTCGGAGACGAGGTGCTGCATCGCCTCTCGCAAGGGTCCCCGCGAGACCTGGAACCGGGAGGCCAATTCGGTTTCACCGAGCTGGGTGCCGGGAGGAAGAGCGCCGGTCATGATCGCGTCCCGCAGCTGGCGTGCGATGATCCCGGCGGTCGATTCCCGGCTGACCGGCTCGATATCCGGCAAGGACATGGTTCAGTTGCCTCTCTGCCCGAACAGTGCGCCCAGGGTGCGGACGAGCGGGGACTTCCCGGTGAGCCGCAGACCTTCCCAGACGGTGACCTGATTGGCTGTCAGCACCGGCTTGCCGAGCCGCGTTTCGAGCGTGTTGATCTCGCCGAGCGTCCGCATGGCGGTGTCGGGGACGAGCAGCGCGTCGGCAGCCGGGTGGTCGCGGCTCACCGCGAGTTCGACGACGGCTTCCGGGCTGAGTTCGCCGACCTCGGCGGCGGTGTCGATGTCCGCGCTGCCCATCGAGACCACCTCGATCCCGCCGGCGCCGAGGAAGTCGACGAACAGCCGGGCGACGTCGTCCGGATAGCTGGCGGCGACAGCGACCCGCCGGACGCCGAGTGCCTGAGCGGCGTGGACGAAGGCGAAGGAGGTGCTCGACGCCGGGACGCCCGCGACGGCGGCCAGCCGGTCGGCCTGGTCCCGGGCACCTTCCCAGCCGTAGACGAAGCTGCCGCTGGTGCATGCCCAGACCACCGCGTCCGGTTCGTGCTTGGCCAGCAGCGCGGCACCATCGGCGAGACGGCTTTCGCTGCCGAGGTCGAGGAGTTCGGGCACGGCGTGCAGATCGGTTCCGTAGATGTGCTCGACAGGCAGCTTGATCCCGGCCATGTCCCCGCCGAGGAGCTGCTCCGCGAGCGGGTAGTCGTCTTCGGCCGCGTGATCGGGGTAGATGAACCCGATCGTGGTGATCTCGGACGGTGGCTCGGGTGGGGTGAGCGGCGTGATGGGCACGGAACCTCCGGAGGCAGATTGTCGACAATCGTAGGGGAAGAGGTCAATCGACCTCGCGGAGCCACTTGCCGGGCCCGACGATCGGCAGGTTCATCCGCCGGAGGCAGGCCCACATCGTGAGCTGGTTCGCGGTGAGGACGGGTTTGCCGAGCGCGCTTTCGAGCGGCTCGATCAGATCGTAGGTGGGGAGGTTGGTGCAACTGACGAAAATGGCCTCGGCGTCCGCGTGGTCGGCGGCGAGGATGCGTTCGGCGATGGTCCGGTAGCTGACCTTCCAGATGCCGCCGCCCAGGCCGAGGTGGTCGCTCGACACGGTGCGCACGCCGAGTTCGGTCAGGAAGTCGTGCAGCTTCCCGGTCAGGTCGCCGTCGTAGGGCGTCAGTACGGAGACCCGGTGGAGGTCGAGCTGGTGCAGGACCTCGGCCAGCGCTCCGGAGGTGGTGACGGCGTCCGGAGCGCCCGCGTCGCAGATCGCCTTGGTCAAGGAGCGTTCGTAGTCCACGCCGTTGACGAAACTGCCGGAGGTGCACAGGTAGGCGACGACTTCGGGCTCCACGTGGAGCACGTCTCTCGTGGCGGCGGCGAGGTGCCTGCTGTCGCTGACGAGCTGGGCCATCTCCATGCTGACGGGCACGGGCTCGTACGGCGTCCGTGCCAGATGAAGGGAGACCTCCATCGGTACCCAGCGCCACAGCTCGCGCTCCAGCGCCAGGTCGAAGGGAGCGATGATGCCGATGCCGCGTTGCGCCAAGGGCCCTTCGAACTCCAACAAGTCGAAATCCAAGTCTCAGCCTCCGGAGAACTTCTGCAGTCACAGGTCCGGTGCTCCGGGGGTCGTTCCTCGGATTGTTGACAATCATACGAGTCACTTTTACGGTGTCAACGTGATCGGCTCGGAGACCCCGGTGCTGGCGGTGCTGTGCGGCGGCGCACGCCCCCCGGACATGCGCGCTATCGAAGCCGAAGCGGTGGTTCGTTACACCGACGAGGCCGGGTTGGCTGATGCGTTATCAGGAGCCGACGCGCTCTTCGTCTACGACTTCCTCTCGACGGCGGTTCCCGGCGCCTGGCACGCGGCCGACAGGCTGCGCTGGCTGCATATCGCCAGCGCGGGTGTCGATCCCGTGCTCTTCCCTGGGCTGCGGGAGAGCGATGTCATGCTCACCAACTCGCGGGGGGTGTTCGACGGGGCGATCGCCGAGTACGTCCTCGGTGTCGTCCTCGCGTTCGCCAAGGACTTCACTCGGTCGTGGGAGCTGCAGCGGCGGAAGGAATGGCGGCACCGGGAGAGTGAACGGATCTCCGGCCGCCGGGTCCTCGTGGTCGGCACCGGGCCGATCGGCCGGTCGATCGCGCGGCTGCTGCGGGCCGCCGGGATGTCAGTGGCCGGCGCCGGGCGCCGGGCGTGCGTGAACGATCCCGACTTCGGGGACGTCTACGCGTCCTCGGAGCTGAAGAGTCACCTTCCCGAGGCGGACTACGTCGTCGCGGTCGCGCCTCTGACCGAACAGACCAAGGGGATGTTCGACGCCGAGGCCTTCTCCGCGATGAAGTCCGGCGCGCGGTTCGTCAACGTCGGCCGCGGCGAACTGGTCGTCACCTCCGACCTTGTCGGCGCGCTGCGGGACGGGCGGCTCGGCGGTGCGGCGCTCGACGTCTTCGACACCGAACCGCTGCCCGCTGAAAGTCCTTTGTGGACAATGGAGAACGTGCTGATCTCGCCGCATATGTCGGGCGACTTCGTCGGCTGGCGGAATACTCTGGTAGAGGTGTTCGCGGACAACTTCCGTCGCTGGCGCGCGGGGGAGCCGCTGCGCAACGTCGTGGACAAGCAGCTCGGATACGTGCCGTCGGAGACGCTTCGCCAAGGTTAGGGGCCGGATGAACGACACCAAGTTGACCGCGAGCGAGCTGGTCGCCGCGTATGCCACCGGAGAGCTGTCGCCGGTCGAGGCCACTCAGAACGCGTTGCGTGTCATCGAAGAACGCGATGGCGAGACCAACGCCTTCTGCCTGGTCGACGCCGAACGCGCACTGGAGCAGGCGAAGGCGTCCGAGGTCCGGTGGCGCGACGGCAACCCGATCGGCTGGCTCGACGGTGTCCCGGCCTCGATCAAGGACATGTTCCTGACGCAGGGCTGGCCGACGCTGCGCGGTTCACGCTGCATCGACCCCGATCAGCCGTGGGACGTCGACAGCCCGGTCACCGCCCGTCTTCGTGAGAACGGCTTGGTACTGCTGGGAAAGACCACGACCCCGGAACTCGCGTGGAAGGGCGTCACCGACAACACGCTGACCGGGATCACCCGCAACCCGCACGACCCGTCGAAGACGGCGGGCGGGTCCAGCGGCGGGAGCGCCGCGGCCGTCGCGGCCGGGATGGGTGAGCTTTCCGTCGGCACCGACGGCGGTGGCTCGATCCGGATCCCGGCCTCGTTCTGCGGAATCGTCGGCCTCAAACCGACACACGGCCGGATCCCGTTGTTCCCGGCGAGCCCGTTCGGCCCGCTGTCGCACGCCGGTCCGATGGCGCGTTCGGTAGACGACACCGCGCTGATGCTCGACGTCCTCGCGATGCCCGACCACCGCGACCCGGCCGCGCTCGCTCCGCCCGTCTCGACCTTCCGTGAAGCCGTCCGCCGGGACGTGCGCGGGCTGATCGCCGCCTACTCGCCGACACTCGGCTTCGTCGACGTCGACCCGGAGGTCGCGGCGATCGTCAAATCGGCGGTCCAGTCGCTGGGCGACGCGGGCCTGCACATCGAAGAGGCCGACCCCGGCTTCGCCGACCCGAAGCCCGCCTTCGACATCCTGTGGTCGACGGGCGCGGCCAAGTGGCTGGACACCTTCCCCGCCGGCGCGGAGACCAGGGTCGACCCCGGGCTGCGGAAGGTGTGGGAGCTCGGCAAGACCTTCTCGGCGAGCGACTACCTCGGCGCCAACGCCGAGCGGGCCGCGCTGGGGATCCTGATGGGCGAGTTCCACACCCGCTACGACGTGCTGATCACGCCGACCGTCCCGATCCCCGCCTTCGAGGCCGGGCACGAGGTGCCGCCGGGCAGCGGGCTGAGCGGCTGGCCGGACTGGACGCCGTTCACCTACCCGTTCAACATGACCCAGCAGCCCGCCATCAGCGTTCCGGCGGGGCGCACCTCCAGCGGTCTCCCGGTCGGGCTGCAGATCGTCGGCCCCCGGCACTCCGACGACCTGGTGCTCGCGGTCGCGAAACTGCTCGAGGAGGTCCGTCCCTGGCCGTGACCAGCGGAAAGGGAGCAAGGGACCTTTGCTATCGCCCGCGCGGTCAAGGGTGGGCGGCGTGGGTCTTGCGGACCAGGCCCCGCACCTGCCCGCTGCACAGCGCGAGGCAGGTGGCGGCCACGACCAGCGCGGCGCACGCGAGCAGCGTCGTGCCGACCCCGAAGTGCTGGGCGGCGGGCCCCGCCGCCATCTGTCCCAGCGGCAGGGCGATGAAGGAACCGAGCATGTCGTAGGAGTAGACGCGCGCGAGCTTCTCCTCGGGCACGTTCTCCTGCAGAGAGACGTCCCACGCGACCACGAACTGCTCGATGGCCAGGCCGGAGACGAACATGGCCGCCAGCAGCAGGGGCAGCCAGGGTGCCTGGCCGAGCAGGATCAACGGCGGAGCCTCGAAAAGGATCACCGCGACCCCGACGAACAACGCGCGCCTCGGCTGCCATCGCGCGACGAGGATCCCGCCGACGAGCGAGCCGATCGTCTGCGCCGCGAGGGCGAATCCCCACCCGGAGCGGCCGAAAGTGCTGTCGGCGACGACGGGGCCCAGTACCGCGATCCCGCCGGCGATGACGGCGTTCACCACCATGAACTGGACGACCACGACCCACACCCAGGTCCGTGACCGGAACTCGCGCCAGCCTTCGGCGAGTTCCGACAGCGGACGGCTGCCGGGGATCCGTTCCCGGCGGTTGAGCCGGATCCGCCGGTAGGACAGGGCCGAGCCCAGGAACAGCAGCGCGTTCCCGCCGAGCGCCCAGCCCGGGCCGACCGCGGTGACCAGGAGGCCGCCGATCCCGGCGCCGGCGATCCGGCCGGAGTTCGAGAGCAATCTGCCCAGTGCGTTGGCCGGTGCCAGCAGTTCGATGGGCACCGTCAACGGGGTGAGTGACGCCGACGCCGGTGCGGAGATCGCGGCCACCGCGCCGTTGACCACGCTCAGCGCGACCAGCAGCGGGATCGACGCGAATCCACAAAGGACACTCGCCGCGATGGTCGCCTGGGTCAGCGTCGCGGCGACTTCGGTGCCTTGCAGGATCACCGATCGCGGCAGCCGGTCCGCCAGGACCCCGCCGAACAGCAGCAACAGCACACTCGCCACCGAACGCGCGCCGACGACGATGCCGATGTCGACGGCCGATCCCGTCAGGTCGATCACCGCGAACGCCAAGGCGAGCGGGGCGACGGCGTTGCCGAACTCGCCGAAGGTCCGGCCGCCGATCAGCCAGCGGAAGTTGTGATGGCGCAGCGGCTCGCGCAGTGACGTCACGATCGCGCCATCTCGAACATCGCGACCGTCGCGCTGACCGGGATCGTGCCGCGGGTCCGGGGCGGTCGCGCGGCCGAATGCAGAAGCCTGCTCAGCTCGCGCGCGTGCCCGAGCGCCTTCTCCCAGGTCTCGCGGTCGACCCACATCTCCGCGTCGGTCATCGAACCGTGTTCGCCGAGGACGCGGAATTCGCTGCGGCGCCTGAGTTCTTCGGCCATCGTCGTGATGAGCAGCTGCTCCTCCCGCGGATTCGTCGAGGCGAACCGCCTGCCGGACTCCGGATCGTGCCGGTAGCGCTTCGCCAGCCCGCCCCGGATCCGGACCTCCTCGGCGACGTCCAGCAACCCGGCCTCGTGCAGCCTTCGCACGTGATAGCTGACGTTCGCCTGTGTCTCGCCGAGTTCGCGCGCGGCCTCGGCCGCACTCATCGCCACGCCGGTCAAAAGCGACAGAATGCGCAGCCGCACCGGATGGGCGAGGACGCGAAGTCCTTCGAGGCTGGGGGAATCGGGCATGGGGACGAGTATCGACTGCCGGGACACTGACCGTCAAACAGTTATTTGGGGGTTTCGTTGGCCGGGAGATCCGGTGCGGTGATCCGATGTCTGTGCTGTGCTGAAGGCATGCGTACGACGACATTGGGCAGGAGCGGTCTCAAGGTGTCGAGGATCGCCTTCGGCACCTGGCAGCTCGGCGGCGACTGGGGTTCCTTCGACGAGGACGCGGCGATCGCGGCCATCCACCACGCCCGCGAGTCGGGGGTCGACTTCTTCGACACCGCCCAGGCCTACGGTTTCGGGAAATCCGAGGCGATGCTGGGGAAGGCGTTGCGCGAGGAACTCAAGCGCGACCGCGACAACCTCGTCATCGCCACGAAGGGCGGTATCAAGCCGCGTTCCGAGCGGCCGCGCGACTCGCGGCGCGAGTGGCTGACGAAAGGGATCGAGGACAGCCTCCGCTTCCTCGACGTCGACCACATCGACCTCTACCAGATCCACTGGCCCGATTCCGACGCCCCGGCCGACGAGACCGCGGGGATCCTCCAGGAATTCGTCGACGCGGGGAAGATCCGGCACATCGGTGTCTCGAACTACGACGCCGCGCAGCTCGCCGACTTCGACAAGACCCGTCCGGTCGAAACCTTGCAGCCGCCGTATCACCTGTTCCGCCGGGACATCGAAACCGATCCGCTGCCGTACGCGCGGGAGAACGACATCGGTGTGCTCGTCTACAGCCCGCTGGGCAGTGGCCTGCTCACCGGAGCCTTCACGCCGGAGACGACGTTCGAGAAGACCGACTGGCGGTCCCGGTCATCGGCCTTCACCGGGGAGACCTTCCGGCGCAACCTCGCCGTCATCGACAGGCTCAAGGAGTTCGCCGGGGACAAGGGGATCTCGGTCAGTCAGCTCGCGATCGCGTGGACCCTCGCCCAGCCTGGCGTGCACGTCGCCATCGTGGGCGCGCGCAAGGCGGCCAACATCGAAGCCAGCCTCGCCGCGGCCGACGTCGACCTGACCGCGGACGACCTCGCGGAGATCGACCGGCTCACCGCCGACGCCGTCCCTGTCGCGGGCGCGAGTCCCGAAGGCGTCGCTTAGAGCTTGAATTCGGTACCGTCCAAGGGAAGTGAAGCGCCGCCGTCCAGCACGGCGGCGTGCTCCGGCGAGGCCGGGTCGACGACCGGGTTCGTGTTGTTCAGATGCGTGAAGGCCCACCGTGGGCCAGACCGGAGTCTCGCGAGACTGCCGGTGATGGGCAGATGCCCCATCGCCAGTTGCGCGCCGTCGCCGACCTTCGCCTCGGTGGCCGCCGACATCTCGTCCGGCGCGTAGAAGGTTCCGTCCAGCAGCACGAGACCCGCGTCGCGGGTGAATTCGTCGAAGCCGTCCGGCCAGCTCTTCAGGCAGGGCGCGTACACGAGGACGCCGCCGGTCCGCACGTCCTCGATCCGGTACGCCACCACCCATGGTCCGTCCTCAGTGGACGAACGCGCGTACTTCGGCCGCTTGTCGCTCACCGGGAGCACGCTCACCCGGAGGCCGTCGATGGTGATCTCCGAGGTGGACAGCCATTCCCAGCCACCGTAGCCGTCGATGATCGACCGCGCGGGGAATTGGTCGGACAGCGCGCGAAGCACCGTGTCCGGTGCCCACACCGGGAGCCCGCCCGCCTCCCTCAGCATGAGCAGGCCCAGCGAATGATCGAGTTCGGCGTCGGTGAGCAGCACCCCGCGCAGCGGGATCTCCCGCGGTCCCGGCCCGGCGCGCAGCGGTGGTGTGGCGAGGATCTGCGCGCGGATGTCCGGGGAAACGTTGAGCAGGTACCAGCCCTCGCCGTCCGCGCTCACCGCGACGCAGTCCTGTGTCCGCGGTGGCGCGCCCGAAGTGCACAGCGCGCAGGCGCAGTTCCATTGCGGGAAACCGCCACCCGCCGCGGTACCGAGCAGGATCACCCTCATCGGGGCGCCCGCATGACCAGCTCGTCCGTCCGGGGCGGGGTGGCGAGGATGAGGTCGACGACGTCGCGATGCGGCGAACGCGAGCAGACCGGATCCGTCGCCGAAGCGTCACCCGTGAGCTGGAACGCCTGACACCGGCAGCCGCCGAAGTCGATCGAACGCCGTTCGCAGGTCCCACAGGTGTCCGGCATCCAGTCCTCGCCGCGGTAGGCGTTGAAGGAACTGGATTCGTACCAGATCCGCGCCAGCGGTACGTCACGCACGTTGTCGAATTCCAGCGTTTCGATCGCGGTCGACGCGGGGCACGGCAGCACGTTGCCGTTGGGCGCCACGGTCAGCTGCCGCGCTCCCCAGCCGTACATGCACGGCTTCGGGTACTGCTCATAGTAGTCGGCGACGACGTAGATGATCTCCATGCTTCCGCGCAGCCGCTCGGTGGCGGCGCGCACGATCGGCTCGGCCTCGTCGAGCTGGCGCCTGGTCGGCATCAGGGCGTCGCGGTTCTCCCACGCCCAGCCGTAGTACTGCGTATTGGCCAGTTCGAGCCGGTCCGCGCCCATTTTCTCGGCCAGCTCGATGATCCCGGCCAGCTGGTCGTGGTTCTGCCGGTGCAGGACGACGTTCACCGAAAGCGGCAGCCCGGCCTTCTTGATCAGTCCGGCGACGACCAGTTTCCGATCGTGTGCCCGCGCGCCCGCGAGCCGGTCCGCGCGTTCGGCGGTCGCGCCTTGGACGGAGAGCTGGATATGCGCGATGCCCCGTTCGACGAGATCGTCCAATCTGGACTCCGTCAGCCCCAGCCCGGACGTCACCAGGTTGACGTAGCAGCCCAGTTTCGTGGCGTGCTCGACCAGGATGGGCAGATCCGGCCGGGCGAGTGGTTCACCGCCGGACATGTGCACCTGGAGCACGCCGAGTTCCCGCGCCTGCGAGAGCACGGACTTCCATTCCTCTGTGGACAGTTCGTCTTCGCGGGCGGCCAGCTCGACCGGATTGGAGCAGTACGGGCAGTGGAGCGGGCAACGATGGGTCAGCTCGGCCAGAATCCCCAGCGGTGCCGCCGCGGTGGAGGTGTTCAGCTCCATTCGACGATCCGCCGATCTCCCAGCCGGGACAGGACGTCCAGGATCTCTTCCTCGCGCACACCCGTGTAGCGCTCGCCCAGCTTGGCCGCGATGGCGGCGACGTCCGCCGTGCCGTCGCAGAGCCGGAGCACGGCGGCCGCCGTCGGATTCGGGACGAGCACACCTTCGGGGAACAGCAGGACATGCGTTTCCCTGGTCTGGTCATAACTCAGCCGGACCCCGCGCCGCAATCGCGGTACGGAGCCGGTGGTGATGGCGGACATCGCTACTCCTTCGCCGCGGCGCGCTCGATGGCGTCGAGCATGGACCAGAGCACGTCGGTCTTGAACGACAACGCGGCGATCGCCTTCTCCTGCTGCTCGCGGGTGACGGCGTGCCGCACGACGATGTCGAGGGTCCCCTTGCCCTCGCCCGAGACCTTGTCGATGCGGTTGGTGAAGTAGGCGAGGTCTTCCCGGGCGATCCACGGGTAGTTCGCCAGCATGTCGGCGACGCGTCGTTGCATGAGGTGGCCGGCGAACATTTCGGTCAGCCCCGAAGCGACCGCTTCAAGCCAAGGTTTCGTACGGGCGAAATTCACATAGGCGTCGACGGCGAAGCGCACACCGGGGGCGACGTGCCGCTGATCGAGAACCTCTTCGCGGTCGAGCCCGACCGCGGTGCACAACCGGAGCCACCGCTCGATTCCGCCGTCCCCGGCTTGGGCGCCGTCGTGATAGACGATCCGGTCCAGCCATTCCCGGCGTATTTCCGGCAAGGGGCAGTTGCTGATGATCGCCGCGTCCTTCTGCGGGAGAACGCACTGGTAGTACCAGCGGTTCGCCGCCCAGATCTTCAATTCGTGCTCGGAGAGTTCGCCGCCGTGCATCCGCTGGTGGAAGGGATGTGTGCCCCAATAACGGTGGGAAAGTCCGCGCAAGGCCGCGATGAAATCCGACGACGACATGAGGGACACCGTGCTGCCTCCAACGGCTCGCTGATCGGGACGGCGGCGCGGTGGTGGGGGAACGGCCCCCACCACCGGATGTGAAATCAGTCCTCCATGCGGGCCGCGTAAGCGGTGACCTCCATGGGGGTTTCGTACTCGACGAAGTCGGGGGTGGTCCATACCTCGATGGTTTCGATCATTTCCGCTCCTAACGTCCACATGGGATCGAACAGGGCCGAGCCCCGTCACCCTAGAAGCGGGCCGCCGATTCTGACCAGACGTAAGCACCAAGTTCCCGTGGAGTTTTGTAAAGTTTCCTACCTATGGTCGATCGAGCCGTCCCGCCGGTCACGCTCGGCGCACGCAACGGTTAACGGTAAGCGCTTGCCTTAGCCCGTCCAGTGGTGTCCGTTTCGTCCGGCGGTGTGTTTGTATCCAACTCGACGGGTGCACCCCGACCATCCGTCATCCGCCGCCATCCGGGCTCCAGGGGTGTAGCTGAAGGAGGCGTCTCATGCCCTTAAGTCGTACTCTCGCCACCACGTTCGCCGCCGTGACGGCCGCGTCGATCGTGGCCGTACCGGCCGCCGCGGCCGAAGCGCCGTCCGTCCAGGCGATCAAGCAGATCGCGAGCGGGCTCAACCAGGCCTGGTCGATCGACTTCCTGCCCGACGGCACCGGCCTCTTCACGCAGAAGGACGCCAAGACGATCAGCAAGATCGACAAGGCGGGCAAGGTCACCACGGTGCAGACCATCCCCGGGGTGAGCGTCACGGCGGAGGCCGGCCTGCTCGGCATCGCCGTCTCGCCCCAGTACGCCACCGACCAGACGGTCTTCATCTACTACACGACCAGTTCGGACAATCGCATCGCCAAACTGAAACTGGGCCAGACCCCGACCCCGATCGTCACCGGCATCCCGCGTGGCTCGCAGTACCACCACGGCGGGCGGATCAAATTCGGCCCGGACGGCTACCTCTACGCGGGCACCGGCGACGGCCAGAACGGCGCCAACGCGCAGAACAAGAACTCCCTCGGCGGCAAGGTCCTGCGGGTCACCACGGACGGCGCGCCCGCGCCGGGCAACCCGTTCAACAGCCGCGTCTACTCCTACGGCCACCGCAACGTCCAGGGGCTGACCTGGGTGAACGGCCAGCTGTACAACACCGACATCGGCGCGAACAAGCTCGACGAGCTGAACAAGATCGAGCCCGGCAAGAACTACGGCTGGCCGACCTGCGAAGGCCCGTGCAACACCGCCGGCATGACCAACCCGGTCAAGGCCTGGCCGACGTCCTCGGCGACGCCGAGCGGGCTCGCGGCGTACAAGGGCTCGCTGTACATGGCCTCGCTCAAGGGCGGGACCTACAAGCTCGACGTCAACGGCAACGGCGGCAAGCTGTGGACCAACCTCGGCCGTACGCGTGACGAGGTCGCCGGTCCCGATGGTCAGCTGTACACGATCACCCCGGGCGCCATCTACGCCTCTGACGGCAGCTAGCCCAGCCGCATTTCGTCCTCTGGATGCGGTAGTTCAGTGTCGAACTACCGCAGCCAGAGGACTGAACGCGAGGTCAGCCGCGCCCGACGGACACCGCGTGTTCCAGTTCGGCGAGAGCGGTGTCGAGGTGGGTCAGGATGCGCTGCAGGTGCGGGACGCTCCGGCGGCAGCCGGTGATGCCGAAGTCCAGGTTGTCCCCGTTGCTGGTCAGCGTGATGTTCAGCGCCTGCCCGTCGAGCAGCACCGACGCCGGGTAGATGCCGTCGAGCGCCGCGCCGTTCCAGTACATCTGCTTGCGCGGCCCCGGCACGTTGGAGATCACCAGGTTGAACGGCGGTTTCGTGTTGTTCACGACACCCGGGATCGGTGACGCGCCGAGCTGGGCGACGTTGATCCCCGACAGCAGCAGCGTCTGCAGCGGGGTCAGCTCCGAGAAGAGCTTCTTCCCGTTCCGCATGGACGCGTTGATCGTCGCGAGCCGGGCGGCCGGATCGGTCAGATGGGTGGCGAGGTTGCACAGCAGCGCGCCGATGTTGTTCCCTGAAGCGTCGCCGCTGTCCTTGCGCCGCAAGGAAACCGGGACCATCGCGGTCAGCGGCGCGTCGGGGAGCGCGTTCTGTTCGATCAGGTAGTCGCGCAGCGCGCCCGAGCACATCGCCAGCACGACGTCGTTGCGGGAGACCCCGGCCGCGGTGGCGACCTTGCGCACGCGGTCCAGCGACCACGACTGCGCGGCGAACCGCCGGGCACCGCCGATCGGAACGTTGAACATCGTCTTCGGCGCCTGCGACGGCAGCGTGAGCGTGTGCTCCTGGAACGCCTCCCGCGCCACCTTCATCGCGGCGGGCGCGATCCCCGCGAGCTGGTTGAACGTCTTGCCCACGGTGCGGAGCATCGACGGTGACGCCTTGCCGTTGCGGCCGCCGTCCGGTTTGGGTCGCGAGCCCCACGGCGGCGGGCAGTCGAGATCGGCCGGATCGTCCGACAGCGTGCCCTGCAGATGCCGCAGCGCCGACACGCCGTCCATCAGCGCGTGGTGGATCTTGCTGTAGATCGCGAACCGGCCGTCCTGCAGCCCCTCCACCAGGTGGATCTCCCACAGGGGACGGTGCCTGTCGAGCAGGGTTCCGTGCCAGCGCCCGGTCAGCTCCAGCAGCTCGCGGATCCGGCCCGGCTGGGGCAGCGCCGAATGCCGGAAGTGGTAGTCGAGCTCGAGATCGTTGTCGGTCGCCCAGGCGATATGCCCGGCGGTGTTGACCGGCCGGGCGGGACGGCGGCGGAACACCGAGCGCATGTTGTCGGATTCGAGCATGGTCTTGCGGACGTCACGCAGATAATCCGGCCCCGCGCCCTCGGGTTTCTTGAACAGCTGCAGGCCGCCGACGTGCATCGGATGTTCGCGCGTCTCCACGAGAAGGAACATCGAGTCGGTCACGGGCATGAACGGCATCGTCGGACCACCTTCCGCGCGGCGGCGTGTGGGCACGCCGGGTGCGAGAGTCTACGCACACCGAAACCACCATCTCACGCTTTAGGGTGGCGTACATGACGATCCCGACCGATCCGCAGACGGGTGAGTTCCGTCGGTCCGCCAACCATTTCGACGCGCGCATCACCGCCGACGGCCGCGACGGCTGGCCGGTCGAGGCGGGAAGATACCGGCTGGTGGTGAGCCGGGCCTGTCCCTGGGCGAGCCGGGGGCTGATCGTCCGGCGGCTGCTGGGCCTCGAGTCCGCGCTGAGTGTGGCCGTGGCCGACCCGATCCAGGACGACAAGAGCTGGCGGTTCACCCTCGATCCCGATGGCCGGGACCCGGTGCTGGGCATCAAATACCTGGCCGAGGCGTATCACGTGGCCGATCCGCACTATCTGGGCGGGATCAGCGTGCCGGCCATTGTGGACATTCCGAGCGGGCGGCTGGTGACCAACGACTACCCGCGGATCACCCTGGACTTTTCCACCGAATGGACCAGTCTCCACCGGTCCGGCGCGCCGGACCTCTATCCCGAGCGGTCGCGCGACGAGATCGACGACGTCAACGCGGGTGTGTTCGCCGACGTCAACGCCGCCGTCTACCAGGCCGGTTTCGCGACCAAGCAGGCCGCGTACGAAGACGCCTATCATCGGCTCTTCGTCATGCTGGACGTGCTTTCCGAACGTCTCGAAAGGCAGCGCTACCTCGTCGGTGACACGATCACCGAAGCGGACATCAGGCTGTTCACCACCCTCGTCCGCTTCGATCCGGTCTATCACGGGCATTTCAAGTGCAACCGGAACAAACTGACCGAGATGCCGGTGCTGTGGGCCTACGCCCGCGACCTCTTCCAAACGCCGGGTTTCGGGGACACCGTCGATTTCGACCACATCAAGCGGCACTACTACGCGGTGCATGAGCAGGTCAACCCGACGCGGATCGTCCCTTTGGGACCGGAGCTGTCCGGCTGGACGACCCCGCATCACCGGGAGCAGCTGGGCGGTCGCCCGTTCGGCGACGGCACGCCGCCGGGACCGCCGCCCGAGGACGAACGGATCGGGGACACGGATGGAGCCACTTCCTGAACGCACCGACGTCGTCGTGATCGGCGGCGGCATCATCGGGGTCGCCTGCGCGTACCGGCTCGCCGCCGCCGGGGTCTCGGTGCTGCTGCTCGAACGCGACGGCCTGGGCGCGGGCTCGACGGCGAAGGCGGCGGGCGGGATCCGGTCCTCGTTCACCACGAACGTCAACATCGAGATCGGGCTGCGCGGGCTGGCCGAGTACGCCTCCTTCGCCGAGACGTACGGGACCGAGATCGACTTCCGCCGCGACGGCTACCTGTACCTGGTCACCGATCCCGCGGACCTGCCCGAATTCGAGCGCTGTGCCGCCCTGCAGAACTCCTACGGCGTCCGCAGCAGACTCGTCGAACCGGCCGAAGCGCGGCGGTTCTCCTCGCTGATCGACATCGAAGGCGTGGTCGCGGCGCTGTGGTCGCCGGACGACGCGAAGGCCACCCCGGACTCCGCCGTCCAGGGTTACGCGCGGGCGGCGCGCGCACAGGGCGCGGTGCTGAGGACCGGCGTCGAGGTCGTCGGGATCGAGCGCGACGGCGACGAGATCACCGGCGTCCGGACCAGCGACGGCATCGTGTCGACGAACGCCGTGGTCTGCGCGGCGGGCGCCTGGTCGGGCCGGATCGGCGAGTTCGCCGGCGTCGAACTGCCGGTGCGGCCGTTCCGGCGGCAGGTCGTGTTCACCGGACCGGTCGCGGATCTGCCCGAATCCGTCCCGCTGACCATCGAGATGCCGTCGGCGTTCTACTTCCACCGCGAGGGCCTCGGCCTGGCGATGTCCTTCTGCGACGGGGACGGCGACCCCGGCTTCGACACCCGCTACCAGCCGGGTGACTGGCTGCCGAAGCTCGCCGAGATCGCCGCGCGGCGGGTGCCCGCGGTGCTCGACGCGGGGATCCGCAGCGGCTGGGCCGGGCTGTACGAGGTCACCCCCGACCGCAACCAGATCGTGGGGGAAAGCGTCCACCTGTCGCGGTTCTTCTACGCGACCGGGTTTTCGGGACACGGGTTCCAGATGGGCCCGGCCGTGGGGGAGCTCGTGCGGGACCTCTACCTGGGGAGGGCCCCGGGTATCGACATCACCGAGCTCGACGTCCGCCGGTTCGCCGGCGACCGGGCCGTGGCGAGGGAGCACAACATTGTCTGACGGGATCATCGAGGTCACGACCGAGGCGGAGCTGCGCGAGATCCTGCCGCCGCCGCTGGAGCGGACCGCGAACAAGGCGCGGGCGGAACTGCACGAAATGGACCGGCGGTGGCTGGCGGAGTCGCCGTTCGTGCTGATCGCGACGTCGGCGGCGGACGGCACCTGCGACGTCTCGCCGAAGGGCGACCCGGCCGGGTTCACCCTGGTACTGGACGACAAGCGGATCGCGATCCCCGAGCGACCGGGCAACCGCCGCGCCGACGGATTCCACAACGTGCTGTCGAATCCGCACGTCGGGCTGATCTACCTCATCCCGGGGCGCGGGGACACGCTGCGGATCAACGGACGGGCGCGGCTCGTGCGGGAGGCGCCGTTCTTCGACGACATGATCGTGAAGGGGAACCGGCCGAAGCTCGCGCTGGTCGTCGACATCGACGAGATCTTCCACCACTGTCAGAAGGCGTTCATGCGGTCGAAGCTCTGGGCCCCGGAGACCTGGACGCCGGACGCGATGCCGTCGCGGGCGGTCCTCGCCAGGACCTTCGAGCGGCCGGACGAGAGCCTGGCGGAGATCGAGTCGTACTACGATCCCGCCAACTACTCGGCCGGCCTGTACTCCTAGGCCCCGTTCGAGGTACCGGACACCTCCGGGCGGTGTTATGAACGGGACTTTCATTGCAAAATTTGCAATGAAAGTCCCGTTCATAACACACCGCACGGTGCCGGCTACGCCGATGGTTGCTGGATCGTTGAACGATCTGGCACTATCGGCGGGGTGCCTGCACCCACCGGAGCCCAGCATCTCGCCGACGCGCTGACCGCTCTGGGGACCGAAGTCGTCTTCGGTCTCCCCGGGGTGCACAACCTGCCGTTATGGGAGGCGCTGGCCGATACGGACATCCGGCTCGTCGGGGTCCGCCACGAGCAGACGGCAGGCTACGCGGCCGACGGCTACGCCCGCGCGACCGGGAAACTCGGCATCGCGCTGGTGACCACCGGGCCCGGTGCGGCGAACACGCTGGCCGCCGTCGGCGAGGCGATGGCCTCGGCCGCGCCCATGCTGGTGATCGCGACCGACATCCCGTCCACCCTGCGGCGGCCCGGCGTGGTCCGCGGCGTGCTGCACGAGACCTCGGACCAGCAGGCGATGTTCGCGCCGGTCACGAAGGCCGGGTTCACCGTCCAGAGCGCCGATCAGGTCGCCGCCACCCTGCACCGCGCGGCCCGCCTCGCGCTCCAGCCGCAGAGCGGGCCGGTCTATCTCGGCATCCCGGCCGACTTCCTCGCGGAGCGGACGCCTGCCCGTCGTCCGCCGCGGTCGCACGCGCGGCCTGCCGAGATCCCGGACCTCAGCGAGGCCGAGGCGGTGCTGGCCACCGCGGAACGGCCGCTGATCTGGGCCGGCGGCGGCGCGCTGCGGGCCGAGGCCGGTGAGGCGATCGGCAAACTCGCCGAACGGCTGGCCGCGCCGGTGCTCACGACGTTCGGCGCGCGCGGGCTCCTGTCGGTCGATCATCCCTGTCTCGCTCCGAACCCGGTCCACGCGCCCGAAGTCGGCGCGCTGTGGGACGAGGCCGACGTCGTCCTCGCCATCGGCACCGATTTCGACGGGCTGATGACGCAGAACTGGCTGATGCCGAAGCCGAAGAAGCTCATCGCGATCAACGTCGATCCCGACGACGCGGCCAAGAACTACCAGCCGGACATCACGCTGGTCGGCGACGCGCGGGTGCTCACCGAGGCGCTGAAAGTCGAGGAACGGCCTGGGATAGCGGCCCTGGTCGGCAGGCTCGCCAAGGTTTCCGCCCGGGTCCGGCAGCGGATCAAGGAAGAGGAACCGCAGGCCGCGGATATGCTGTCCACTTTGGACGAGGTGCTGCCGCAGGACGCCGTCGTGGTCGCGGACATGTGCGTCGCCGGGTACTGGATCGGCGGGTTCCACCGCGTCCGCGCCCCGCGCAAGCTCGCCTATCCGATGGGCTGGGGCACGCTCGGCTACGGTTTCCCGGCCGCGCTCGGCGCCGGGGCGGCGGGCACCGGGCGCGCCATCTGCGTCAGCGGGGACGGCGGTTTCCTGTTCGCCTGCGGTGATCTCGCCACGCTCGCGCAGGAACAGCTGCCGGTCACGGTGATCATCGTCGACGACGGCGGCTACGGGATGCTCCGCTACGACCAGGACCGGGCCGGGCTGCCGCGGCGCGGTGTCGACTGGGACAGCCCCGATTTCGTCGGTCTCGCCCGGTCCTTCGGCGTCCACGCGGACCGGGTGTCCGGGTTCGGCCGCGCGTTCCGGCGGCTGCTCGGCGAGTTCGTCGAGTCCGACGAGCCGAACGTGCTGGTCGTCCGGGCGAAGATGGCGCCGCCACTCAACACGTCCCCGCGCTGGTACCGCAAGGAATCTTCGTGACCGGGCTTCGCGTCGGCGTCGACATCGGCGGCACGTTCACCGATCTCTGCGTCCTCGACGGAACCGGTGTCGTCGCCGTCGGCAAGGTGCTGACGACGCACGACGAACCCGCCCGCGCGGTCGAGGAAGGTCTCAAAAGGACACTCGCCGACGCGGGACTGGACCCGGGCGACGTCGAGCAGTTCGTACACGGCACCACCCTGGTCACGAACGCGCTCATCGAACGCAAGGGATCGCGTACCGCGCTGCTGGCCACCGCCGGGTTCCGTGACGTGCTGGAGATGCGGCGCGAACACCGGTACGAGCTGTACGACCTGCTCATCGAGCTGCCGTCGCCCCTGGTCCCGCGGCATCTGAGATTCGACGTCCCCGAGCGGATCCTCGCCGACGGAACCATCCACACCGGACTGGACGAGGATTACGTCGCGCGCCTCGCCCGCGAACTCGACGACCGCGGGATCGACGCGGTGGCGCTCTGTTTCCTGCACGCCTTCACCAATCCCGCGCACGAACGCCGGGCGGCGGAGGTGCTCAAGGACGTCGCGCCGAGGCTCCGGATCGCGTTGTCGAGCGAGGTCGTCCCCGAGATCCGCGAGTTCGAACGCACCTCCACCACGGTCGCCAACGTCTACGTCCAGGACCTCACCGAACGCTATCTGCGTGACCTGGAACGGCGTCTGCACGAGGCCGGGGTGCGGCCGTCGCCGCACATCATGCTGTCCAACGGCGGGATCGCGACCGTCGACACCGCCGCCCGCTATCCGATCCGCATCCTGGAATCCGGTCCGGCGGGCGGGGCACTGGCCGCGTCCGCCATCGGTTCCGCGGCCGGGGTCGAGGATCTGCTCGCCTTCGACATGGGCGGCACCACGGCGAAACTGTGCATGATCTCCGGCGGCGCTCCGCTGGTGACCCACGAGTTCGAAGTGGACCGGAAGTACCGGCTGCTGCCGGGCTCCGGGCTGCCGGTCAAGGTCCCGGTCACCGACATGATCGAGATCGGCGTCGGCGGCGGTTCGATCGCCCGCATCGACGCACTCGGCCTGCTCACCGTCGGCCCGGATTCGGCCGGTTCCGAACCCGGCCCGGTCTGCTACGGGCGAGGCGGCACCGAGCCCACCGTGACCGACGCCGACCTCGTGCTCGGCTATCTGGATCCCGCGTACTTCCTCGGCGGCGGAATGACCTTGGACGCCGTGGGCGCGCGCGAGGCCATCCGGTCGAAGATCGCCGGACCGCTCGGCATCGGTGTCGAAGAGGCCGCCTGGGGTATTCACACCAGCGTCAACGAGGACATGGCGAACGCCGCCCGCGTGCACGCCGTCGAACGGGGCAAGGATCCGGCGAAGCTGCCGATGTTCACCTTCGGCGGGGCCGGTCCGGTGCACGGCGTCGGGGTGGCACGGGCGCTCGGCGCACCCGAGGTGGTCGCCCCGCCGGCGGCCGGGGTGCTGAGCGCGGCGGGGTTCCTCACCGCGCCACTGGCCTTCGACTTCGTGCGGTCGGCACGCGCGGCGGTACTCGATCTTTCCCGGGAACAGGTGGAGACACTGTTCGCCGAGATGGAGGCCGAGGGCGCGGCACTGCTGGAGAAGTCCGGTGTGGACGGTGCGAAGGTGACGCACCGCCGGATCGCCGAGATGCGGTATTCCGGACAGGGCTACGAAATTCGCGTGCCGGTCGAGAAGGGGGACTGGCCGGATTCACTGCTCGACGCGTTCACCGACGCCTATCGGACGCTGTATCGGCGGACCGGTCCGGACGTCGCGATCGAAGTGCTCAACTGGCGGGTCGTCTCCAGCGGCCCTGCCCCCGACGTCACGCTGAAACTAGCGGGCACGATGGCCGAAGGCGACGCACGCAAGGGGAGCCGTCCGGCGTATTTCCCGGCCTCGGGTGGTTTTGTCGACACGGCGGTGTTCGACCGGTATCGGCTCAGGGCCGGCGATCGCGTCGAAGGTCCGGCCATCGTGGAGGAACGGGAGTCCACAGTGGTGATTCCGCCGGGCGCCCACTGTGTCGTCGGCGAGGACGCGAGTCTGGTGGTGACGGTGTGAGCGTCGACCCGATCTTGGTGGGCGTGCTGGGAAACCGGCTGCACTCGATTCTGGCCGAACAGCAGAACGCGCTGGTCAACACGGCGTTCTCCGCCGTGGTACGGGAATCGCTCGACCTCGCCTGCGCGGTGTTCGACTCGCGGGGCGAGATGATCGGCCAGTCCGTCGGCGGGACACCCGGTCACATCAACGCGATGGCGACCGGGCTGCGGCATTTCGTCGCCGCCTATCCGCCGGAAACCTTGGAGCCGGGCGATGTGCTGCTCACCAACGATCCGTGGCAGACGGCCGGGCAGATCAACGACATCACCGTAGCCACGCCGGTGTTCCTTCGGGGGCGGCTGGTCGCCTGGTTCGCTTCCTGTTGCCATGCCCCGGACATCGGCGGACGGCTGGTCTCGGCCGAGGCCAGTGAGGTCTTCGAAGAGGGACTGCGCCTGCCGATCATGAAGTTCCTCCGCGCGGGAGAGGTCAACGCGGATCTCGAACTGCTGATCCGCGCGAACGTCCGCACCCCGGAAGAGACCATCGGCGATCTGTACGCGCAGGTCACCGGCAACGAGGTGGGCGCCGCCAGCCTGGTGCGGCTGCTGGAGGAATTCGCGCTCGACACGCTGGACGACGTCGCCGCGGAGATCATGAACCGCTCCGAACGAGCCTTGCGTGACGCACTCGCGAAACTGCCGGACGGCACGTACACCAGCGAGCTGCTGACCGACGGGTTCGACGACGAAGAGGTCGTCCTCAAGGTCGCCGTGACCATCGACGGCGACGAGATCCACCTGGACTTCGCCGGATCGTCACCGCAGAGCCGGCGCGGGATCAACGTCGTCCTCAACTACACGCGGGCGTACGCCTCGTTCGCGGTCAAGGCGGCCATAGCGCCGGAAGTACCGCACAACGCGGGCTCGTTCCGGCCGGTGCACGTCACCGCGCCGCCGGGATCGGTGCTCAACTGCACGCCACCCGCCCCGGTCGCGTCGCGGCATCTGATCGGGCACTTCCTGCCCTCGCTGCTGATCACCGCGTTGCGCGAAGCGCTTCCCGGCAACGCCTTGGCGCACAGCGCGGACGCGTTGTGGATGACGATCTGGCGCGGGACCGACGCCGAGGGCGCCGAGTTCATGCTCAACGTCTTCCAGACCGGCGGGATCGGCGCACGGGCCACAAAGGACGGTCTCAGCACCACCGGGTTCCCGAGCGGGCTGCGGTCCACGCCGACAGAGGTCATCGAGACGATGGCGCCGCTCGTCCAGCGCGAACGTGTCCTGTGGGTCGATTCCGGTGGTGCCGGCCGATGGCGCGGCGGTCTCGGTCAGCGCACCTCCATGGCCGCCCGCGGCGAGATTTCCTGGAGTGTCAACGGGAACGTCGATCGAGTCCTTCGACCGGCGTCCGGAGTGGACTCAGGGCATGATGGGGCCGCGGGCCGGTTCGGGCTCTCCGGTGGAGCCGGCCTGCCGTCGAAGAGCCGGGTGAACCTGCGGCCGGACGACGTCGTGGATGTGATCCTGCCCGGTGGCGGCGGATACGGCGACCCGTTCGAACGGGAGCCGGAGGCCGTGCTCGCCGACGTCGTCGACGGTTACGTTTCCGTGGCGGCCGCACGCGAACTCTACGGCGTCGAGGTCACCTATCACGGAGAACCCGGGGCACTGGTGCGGCTCCCGGAGGACTACACAGCGGTTTCGTCGAGAGGGAAGAGATGAGCATGGGTCGGCTGGCCGGCAAGGTCGCGGTGGTCTTCGGTGGCGCCAGGGGGATCGGTCTCGCCACGGTGAAGGAATTCGTCGCCGAGGGCGCCACCGTGTTCACCAGCGACATCCGCGAACCCGCGGAGGCTGTCGAAGGCGCCACTCACTCCCTTGTGGACGCCACCGACGAGGGACAGGTCGACGAGTTCGTCCGCGGCGTGCTGGCCGAGGCGGGCCGGATCGACGTGCTGTTCAACAACGTCGGTATCCATCTCGGGAAGCCCTTGGCCGACACCACACTGGCGGAGTTCGACAACATCTTCGCGCTGAACGTCCGCGCCGCCTTCCTCGGTACCCGGGCGGTCTTGCCGCGGATGATCGAACAGAAGGCGGGCAGCATCATCACGACGTCGTCCAACGGCGGCGTGATGGGCCGCCCCGGCGACCCGGTGTACAACGCCACCAAGCACGCGCTGGTCGGCATGACGAAGTCGATCGCCGTCGCGCACGCGCATCAGGGGATCCGCGCGAACACGGTCAACCCGGGCGCGATCGACACCGACATGCTGCGCGGCACGCTCGCCTCACCCGAGGATTTCGAGGCGAGGCAACATCAACTGGTCGCGAGCACCCCCGCCGGGCGGGTCGGCGAGGCGTGGGAGGTCGCGAAGGCCGTCGTCTTCCTGGCGAGTGACGAATCGCGGTTCATCAACGGTGTCGCGCTGCCGATCGACGGCGCCAAGGCCGCCGGTGCCATGCCGGGGAACCGGTACAGCCTCGACTTCGAACTCGGTGTCAGGTAACGCCATGTCCACTTCCGCCGCCGAGGAGACGCTGGCCCGCGACAGAGCCTTGCTGGAACGGAGCGGGACAGCGGAACGGGTCGCCGAGATCCTGCGCCAGCGCATCACCGAAGGGGTCTTCCCGCCAGGGTCGAGGCTTTCCGAACCTTCGATCAGCGCCGCACTGGGCGTCTCCCGCAACACCCTGCGCGAGTCGTTCCAGCTGCTGGCGCACGAACGGCTCGCGGTGCACGAACTCAACCGCGGCGTCTTCGTGCGCGAGCTGACCGCGCGGGACATCGCGGATCTCTACGTCATGCGACGGGTCACCGAATGCGGCGCGCTCCGCCGTGCGGCCGAACTGTCCACTGTGGATCTCCGGGCTGTGGCACAAGCCGTGCGCCGGGGCCGGGCGGCGGCGGACGAAGGCGACTGGCAGGCCGTCGGGACCGCGAGCATCGCGTTCCATCAGGCGCTGGGCGATCTGGCGGGCAGCGAACGGGTCAGTACGACGATGCGTCAGGTGCTGGCGGAGACGCGGCTTTTCTTCGTGCTGGCGGAGAACACCCGCGCGTTTTTCGAGCCGTTCCTGGAGCGGCACGAGCGGATCCTGCGCGATCTGGAGCGAGGCCGGTTCGGCCCGGCCGAGACGGCGCTGGAGAAGTACCTGCGGGACGCCGAAAAGCAGCTCCTGACCGCTTACGACCGCCGGGAGTCGTGAGTGGTAATGACGGTTAGAACCGTCATTACCACTCACGAGGTTCAGCAGCGCAGCGTCGCGCCCGCCCAGTCCGCGTGGTCGGAGTCGACCCCGTCCCCGCCGTCGGTCACGAGCAGATGGAGCTCCTGGACCCCGTTCAACGGCACGGAGATCCGCTCAGCGGCCTGGCCGCGCTTGAGCACGCCGGTGTTCGCCAGCCGCTTGCCGTCGCCGACGACCTCGAACGCCACGCTGCCCCCGGCCTTCTCGTCGTCGACCCCGACGGAGGAGACGAACGACGTGCACCCGCCGCCCAGGTAGAGCCGGACCTTCGACGGCGCGTGGACGCCCAGCCCGTCGTCGTAGGTCACCCCGCCGATGCTCATCCGGTGTCCGTCACCGGCGCCCGATTCGCCGTTGCTGGTCCCGCGTTCGACCGGCCCGTAACCGTTCTCCGCCGTCATGAACACCGCCTTCGACAGCGCGCTCGTCCCGGCGTCCGGTGGTTTCACGAGGGGAGCGCTTCCGGTCGCGGTCAGGGATCGCGCACCCCAGGACGTCCGGTAGTCGATCCGCGCGGAGACCTCGACCCGGTCACCACCGGGTGACGACGGGCGGACGGTCCAGCTCCGCTCCCACGACTTTCCCGGTGCGACAGCGGGAATCCGTACCTCGGTCTGACCATCCGGCGTCCAGCCCGCGCCGACCGTCAGCTTCACCTTGCCGGAGGTGACCGGTGTCCTGCCGTCGTTGAACACCCGCAGCGTCGTGGTGAACGGTTTGTCGGCGGCGGCGTATTCGGGCGATGCCAGGGAAAGTGTCGTATGCGGCGCGGCCTTAGGCTGGTTCGACGGCCAGACCCGGAAGACCGCCGAGCCGTGGCTCGGCAGTCCCGCCCGCAGGACCCCGGCGGAGTCGGTCTCGCCGCCGGTCCACAGATCCCGGACCCGGTAACCGGAGGAAGCCGGGGCACCGATCTCGGCGGCGGTGGCGGACACGGTCGCCGGCGCGCCACCGCGGTTGAACAGCACGACGACGTCCGAGCCGTCGGACATCGGCTTCGCCCAGACCTCGGTGTCGCCGTCGTCGCGGATCTTGTGGCCCTGCTTGCCGCCCCAGTCCTGATCGACCGCGAGAAGATCCTTGTTCAGCAGGATCTTCTTGGTCGCTTCGGACATCGAGCGCAGGTCGTTGCCCGCCAGCAGCGGCGCGTTGAGCAGCGACCAGAGTGCGAAGTGGGAGCGGTATTCCGTGTCGGTCATGCCGCCGTTGCCGACTTCGAGCATGTCCGGATCGTTCCAGCCGCCCGGCCCGGCGTAGCCCTCCAAACCGACCTGCTGATCGAGCAGGTTCGTCATACTCGACCAGCTGTCGCTGATGTCGCCGGTGGTGCGCCACAGCTGCGCGCCCGCGTTCTTGCCCCATTCCCAGGGCTTGTTCTGGCCCCACTCGCACAGGGCGTAGACGATCGGGCGGCCCGTCTTCTTCAGCGCCTCGCCCATTTTCGTGTACCGCTCCAGTGCGGGACGGCCCTGGTTGTGGCAGTTGTCGTATTTGAGGTAATCGACACCCCAGTCCGCGAACGTCTGTGCGTCGACCTCTTCGTGGTCGAGCGAACCGGGCATCGTCCGCGCGCAGGTTTCCGTGCCCGCGCTGGTGTAGATGCCGAGTTTCAGGCCCTTGCCGTGCACGTAGTCGGCCAAGGCCTTGATGCCACTGGGGAACCGGGTCCGATGGGGTTCGTATTTCCCGTCGGCGGTGCGGTTCTTCTCCGCCCAGCAGTCGTCGATGTTGACGTACTGGTAGCCGGCGTCCTTCATCCCGGACGACACCATGGCGTCCGCCGTCTCCCGGATGAGTCCTTCGTTGATGTCGCAGGCGAACTTGTTCCAGCTGTTCCAGCCCATCGGCGGGGTCGCGGCCGGTGGTGGCGGGCTTTCGGCGGCCGTCGCGGGGACGGCGCAGAGGGCGGTGAGCGTGCAGGCGGCGACGAGCGCGCCAGCGAGACGACGCATAAGTTTCCTCCCAGAATGCTCAACTCTGAACAAACTCACTCATCAACAAACAGGACTCGACCGCGGCAGGTCAAGAGCCGTTGGGATGGTGTTGGAAATTCACCGGAGGGTGCGCCGACAGACCGGCCAGATCCGCGGCGCGAACTGTGCACGATGGAGTGTTCGCGCCGGGGGCTGATCCGGGTGAGGATGGGGGCACGAGCACGAGGAGGAAGATCATGGTGTCGTCGGCATCCGCGCGTAATCCGCTGTGGCACCCCTTCGCGGACATGGGAGCGGTCGACGGCGACCGGCTGGTCATCACCCGCGGCGAGGGTTCCTACGTCTGGGACGACGAGGGGAAGCGCTACTTCGACGCGACGGCGTCGCTCTGGTACGCGAATTTCGGGCACGGGCGCGAGGAGATCGCGGTGGCCGTCGCGGATCAGTTGCGGACGCTCGACTCCTACAACCTCTTCGGCTACAACGCCAACGAGCCCGCGCTGAAACTCGCCGAGCGGGTCTCCGCGCTGGCGCCGGAACCGGGTTCGAAGGTGTTCTTCGGTTCGGGTGGCGGCGATGTCATCGACACCGCGGTCAAGATCGCCCGGTCGTATTTCGCGCATACCGGACGGCCGGAGAAGGTGCACGTCATCGGGCGCGTGCAGGGGTATCACGGCACGCACGGGTTCGGCACAGCCGTCGGCGGCATCGCGGCCAACGCGGCGGGTTTCGGGCCGCTGCCGGGCGACATCTCGCATGTCCCGTACGACAGCGCCGACGCGCTCGAAGCCGAGATCCAGCGGGTCGGGCCGGATCGCGTCGCGGCGTTCTTCTGCGAACCGGTGATCGGCGCGGGCGGCGTCCTGCTGCCGCCGGACGGGTACATCGAAAGGGTCGCCGAGATCTGCCGCGAGCACGGTGTGCTGTTCGTCGCGGACTGCGTGATCGCCGCGTTCGGGCGGCTGGGGACCTGGTTCGGAATCGACCGCTGGGCGGTGAAACCGGACATGATCACGACCGCCAAGGGCATCACCGGCGGGACGATCCCGCTGGGCGCGCTGATCGTCGCGCCGCGGGTGGCCGAGCCGTTCTTCACCGGCGAACCGGGTGCGCCGGTGCTGCGGCACGGCGCGACGTACGCGGGGCATCCGGTCGCGTGCGCCGCGGGGAACGCGACGCTGGACATCTACGAACGCGACGGACTCATCCCGCGCGGACGGGAACTGGAGAAACCGCTGGCGGACGCGCTTTCCGGGCTGGCGTCGCATCCGCTGGTCGCGGAAGTGCGGGCAGGACTGGGCTTCCTCGGCGCGGTGGAGCTGAAGGCGGACGTCATCGAGGCGAACCCCGGTGCGGCGAACCGGCTGCAGCGGCTGGCGCGGGACGAAGGTGTTCTCGTGCGGAACCTGGCGAAGGGGATCGCGGTGTCGCCGCCGTTGATCGCCGGGGAGGCCGAACTCGACCTGCTCGCGACGGCCTTGCCGCGCGCACTGGACCGGCTGGCCTAGGCCGGAACGCGATGAAAGGCCCTTTCCTCGCGAAATTCAGGAGGAAAGGGCCTTTCATGTCACGTCCGCCTCAAGCCCCGGCTCACGGTCCTTGCGTGTGCAAGTACCGCAATCAGAGGACGGAACGCGGTGATCCCGGTATCACCTGGAAGTCATACGCCATACCGGCACGTTGACGACCCGCCCCGACAATTCCGGGAACTCCGGCCCGCCGACCACGGTGAACCGCCACTTGTCGACCCCGCCGCCGATGATCTCGGCGTAGCGGCGGGCGCCGTCAGCGTTGGCGAAACGCACCTGCTGGCCATTGGTGAGATGGGTGATCTTGACCGCCATCCGTGTCTCCTCTGCTCCGGTGCCGGCCCGCGGAGCTTCCCCCTCCGGGGCCGGCGCGGACAGTAGAACACACGTTCGACTGGTGCGGCCAATCGAGTCCCCCGCCCGGGGTAGCCGTCCACCCCATCGGGGTCAGCGGCGCACCTTGAACCGCAGGTGGAGGACCCCCTCGCCCTGGATGACCACGTGCGGATCCTCCAGCAGATGCTGTCCGTCGATGCCGCCGAAGTAGCGCTTCCCCGAGCCGAACACGACCGGCACCACGTCCATCGCCACCTCGTCCACGAGCCCGGCCGCGAGGATCTGGCCACCCACTTCACCGGCGTTCACGGCGACGAGCCGGTCTCCCGAGAGCTCCTGCGCCTTGTCGATCGCGGCCTTCACGTCGTCGACGAAATGGTAGGACGCCTCGGGGTGCCAGCCCTCGGGTTTGGGCCGGTGCGACACCACGACCACGTGGTCGCCCGTCGGCGGACGGCCCTCCCAGCCGTTCACCAGGTCGAATAAGGTGCGGCCCATCACGATCGTGCCGATCGCGGTCCACGTCGACCGGACGTATTCGGCCGACGCCTTCGAAACCTTGAAGGGGCTCCCGGAGCCGGAATGGTCGAACTCGTCGTCACCCTCGATCGGGGTGTCCCCGTTGAAGTACCACTCGTGGAGCGGGCCGACGTCGTCGTTCTTGTCGGCGATGAAGCCGTCCACCGACACCACGTTGTGCATGATCACCGAGCCCACAGCGTCTCCTCGAGTCTCTCGCGCGTTCCCTTCCGATCTTTCCGGCTCGGCGGCGACCCGGTCTTGTAAAAAATCACTCGGCCGGCATCGGGCCGTTGTCCGGCGGGAAGTCCCGGTCGGCGGGGAACCGGCGCCGCAGGGCCAGGTACTCCGTCGGGGTGTGGCCGGTGAAGTCCTTGAACTCCCTGCAGAAGTGGGCCTGGTCGAAATACCCCGCCGCGTGGGCGTACTCCGACCAGTCGATCGGGCGAAGGGTGTCCACGGAATTGATCAACCGGGCGAACCGGTAGATCCGAGCCAATCGCTTCGGGGTGATCCCGACATGGGCCTTGAACTGCGCGGCCAGGTGATTGCCGCTCACCCCGGCGGCCTCGGTCAGTGCGCCGACCGCGACGACGCCGTGGGAGGTCTCCAGCCATCCTCCGGTGTGCTGGACCAGCTCCAGGCCGCGCGAAGGTGCTTCGGCGAGTCGCGATCGCAGCTCGTCTTCCACCGCCCGCAGGGTCGCGGTGGCCGAGGCGAGGTCGCCGATCCGGTTACGGATCCGGTCGACGGAGCGTCGCCAGACGTCGTCGACGGGCACCCACCGGTTCCGCAGTTCGGCGGGCGGCATGGCGACGAACGGCGAGATCCCCCACGGTTTGAAATGCACCCCGACGAGCCGCACCCGAGCCGGGTATTCGACGAGGAAACGCCTGGTCCACACGCCCATGAACCATCCGTCGGAGAACACGGCCGACGGCACCGAAGGGTCGGAGTCCCACAGGCGCGCCGGCTCGCCCAGATTGAGGAACAGATGGGCCGACGGCATGGGCGGGACGTTCAGCCGGCGATGGCGCGGCACCCCGGTCAGACAGTAGATGTCGTCGATGAACCGGTCGAGCGGCGGGGCGGGCACCTGACCGACGTACTCCATGGCTTCAGTGTGGCCGAGCCGTCATCGCCGCATCGTCACCCGAGGCCAGGCGTCCAGTCCACGGGCGATCTCCTGGGCACGGATGGCTCGCAGACCGTCGGTGAGTTCCCCTTCGCCAAGCGTCACGAAGCCGAGCCGGGAGTAGTACGGCGCGTTCCACGGCACCTCGGCGTACGTCGTCAGCGTCAGCCCCGCGAGGCCTTCCCGCGCCGACCAGTCCGCGGCGTGGTCGATCAGCCGCCGCCCGAGGCCCTTCCGCGCGTGATCCGGATGCACGGACACCTGCTCGATGTGGCCGTGGCCGTCGACGACCTCGGCGATCAGGTATGCCACCGGGCCCTCGCCGTCATCGCAGACCCAGGCCCGGCCCGCGCTCTGGTACGCCGCGAGATCCGCGAGCGAGGGCGGGTCGTCGTCGGCGATCGCGGCCATGCCGAGCGCGCGGAACGGTTCGCCCGCGGCGCGTTCGATGTCCTGGAGCACGGGCAGGTCTTCGGGGACGGCGAGTCGGATCACGGACCGAGTTCTACTCCGCCGCCGATGCCGGCGCGCGCGAATTACCCGCGCGTCAGAGGGAAAACGACGAAACGGCCCGGTGGATCCGGTTCGCGTACGACTGGAGCGCGACGATGGCGGCCCGTTTCGCGTCGTCGCCGATGCGGGTGGCCGGGGCGGCGAGGCTCAGCACCGCGGGCCGGTGCCCGGAGCTCGGGATCGGCACCGAACACGACCAGACGCCGTCGTCGAGTTCGCCCCAGCTGACCGCGTACCGGTTGGCACCGGCGCGTTTGACCTCTTCCCGCACGCTGGGCCCGCGACGCTGGACGATCGACGAAAGCCGCCGCTCGCGTTCTTCTTCCGGGAGCATGGCGAGCAGCATCTTGCCCGACGCGCCCGCGCCGAGCGGGACGGAATGGCCGGGCTGGAAGGTGAACCGCATCGCGCGTTCGCATTCGACCCGGTCCGCGCAGACCGCGGCGTCGCCGAAATGCTGGAACAGCAGGACGGTCTCGCCGAGATCGCGCGCGGCCTCCTCCATCGCCGGACGCGCCAGCCGCGCGAGATCGTTGGCCAGTTGCGCGGCCCGCGCGAGCGGCATCACCTGACTCGTCACGTGGTAGCGCCCGGTCTTGCCCTCCTCCAGGAGCTGGAGTTCCTTCAGCAGTGCGACATAGCGGTACGTCGTGGCGACCGGCGTGCCGATCCTCGCGGCGAGTTCGGCGACGCTCGCGTCCCAGCGGCGTTCGGAAAACGAAAGCAGGAGCTGCAGGACCTTGCGTGAGCTGCTGGCGCCGGGGGTGCGTTTCGGGGGAGCGGTGGTGTCCAGGGATCGTGCGGCAGGCGTCATCTCGACCTCTCGCCGGGGCAATCACAAAGAGTCAAGAAAGTAGCACATTGTGTGAATTGCGGACCAGGGACTTTGGTCCACGAACAAGCGGACTTCTTGCTAGGTTCGGACGCATGGAAAAGCCATTGGCGGGCAAGATCGCCTTGGTCGCCGGCGCGACTCGCGGGGCCGGGCGGGGAATAGCGGTGCGGCTGGGGGCGGCGGGCGCGACCGTTTACGTGACCGGCCGCAGCACCGCTTCCCGGAGATCGGAAATGAATCGCCCGGAGACGATCGAGGAGACCGCGGCGCTCGTCGACGAGGCGGGCGGCCGGGGGATCGCCATCGGTGTAGACCATTTGGAGGCAGCGCAGGTTCGCGAGCTGGTGGCCAGGATCGACGCCGAACAGGGTGCGCTGGACGTACTCGTCAACGATATCTACGGGGCGCCCATCGAATGGGGCAAAACGGTCTGGGAGTCCACTTTGGACACCGGATTGCGCACCCTGCGGCTCGCCATCGACACCCATGCCATCACCAGCCATTTCGCGCTGCCGCTCATGATCAGGAAACCGGGGGCGCTGGTCGTCGAGGTCAATGACGGGACCACCGCGTACAACTCGGAGAACTACCGGGTTTCGTTCTTCTACGATCTCGCCAAGACCGCGGTGAACCGGATGGCGTTCGCGCTGGGCCACGAACTGAAACCGCATGGCGGTACCGCGGTGGCGGTCACCCCCGGCTGGTTGCGTTCCGAAGCGATGCTCGACGCTTATCAGGTCACCGAAGAGAATTGGCGGGACGCGACGAAGGTGCAACCACATTTCGCCATTTCTGAAAGCCCGGCGTTCGTCGGCAGGGCGGTCGCGGCGCTCGCCGGTGACGCGGACGTCGCCCGCTGGAACGGGAAATCGGTGTCCAGCGGTGAATTGGCGCGGGAATACGGATTCACCGACCTCGACGGCAGCCGTCCCGACTGCTGGCGCTACCTCGTCGAGGTCCAGGATCCGGGCAAGCCGGCGGACGTCACCGGCTATCGCTGAGGCGTGCGCCGCAGGAACGGGGTGAGCAGGCCGGGCGCGGCCCGCTCCGCCATCGCCAGCCCGGCCGCTTCGCCGACGTCGACCACCTGGTAGCCGCCCCTGCCCGCCGCGAGCGGCGCGGTCACGGTGATCAGTCCGGCGCGGCGCTGGAAGAACGAGCGGCTGACGACGATCCCGGTGATCCCCTCGCGCCGGATCGCCACCGTCGACCGGGCCAGCGAACCGGAGCGGCTGACCAGGTACCGCCCGACGATCGCGTGGCCGAGATTGCGGTAGCGGTCCCAGCCCACGAGCGCGGCGAACGGCAGGAAGCCCAGCGTGACCTGCCACATCCATCCCGGCAGGAACTCGATCCACGCCAGGCCGGCCAGCACCGCCGCCAGGATCAGCACGCCGCCGACGGCCCGCGTGAGCCGCCGGGTCAGCGCGCGCCGCGGATGCCGGTTCAGCGGCACGGTGGCCGGGTCGAAGTTCTCCCGCAGCACCTCGGCGGCGACCTCGTGGACCCGGCCGACGGGCGCGGGCGGCAGCAGGAGACCGCCGCCCTTGTCCCCGCCCTTGCCCTCGCGCAGCCCGCCCGCGATCGCGGTGAGCCGCGCCCCGCCCGCGAGCCGCAGCGGCAGCGGTTCCTTCACCTCGACGCCGCGAAGCCGATCCTCTTCGATGGACACCGAACGCGTGGTGATCAGCCCGCGCCGGATGTGCAGGGTGCCCTCCGTCTCCCGGGTGAGCTTGAAGTTCCAGAACGAAAGGACGTACCCGCCGACGGAAAGCAGCGAGACGACCACCAGCAGGGCGACCGCCGCGACGACGATGATCAGCCAGACCGCGGTGCCGGCCAGCCCGTCCAGGAGCTCCCGCAGCGGGCCGACATTCTCCGGGGCGATGTTCAGCTGATGCGCGAAATGCCAGACCGTGGCGAACACCGCGCCCACCACGGCGAGCCCGGACAACGTGAACGGCGCGTACCGCAGCCATTTCCGGTCCACCTCCGCCACGACCTGCTCCGGCGCGGGCGCCGCTTCGTCGTCGATGACGACTTCCTTGCGGTGCAAGAGAACCGTGCGCAGCCGCTGTGCCTCGGTCTCGCTGACGGCGTCGAGCACCAGCTGGTCGGAGCCCGGCCCCTGCGCATGCCGTCCGGTGCCGATGCGCACGGCGCTGAGGGAGAACAGGCGGTGCTTCGGCTCCGAGGTGACGTCGACCGTGCGGACCCGGTCCAGCGGGATCGCGCGATGCTTGCGCAGCAACAGGCCCGTGGTCCATTCCACCTGACCGTCGGCGACGCGGTATCGCGACGTGAGGACGTGCGAGATCCCGATCAGCACGGTCAGCGCGGTGATGCCCAGCCCGAACCACTCCCAGCCGTTGCCCCGCCCGAGGATCACCGTCCCGATCAGCACCGGCAGTGACTTGACGAGGTCGAGGACCGGCCGGATGAGCAGCATCCGGCGGTCGAGGCGGTGCCAGTGGGTCAGCTCGGTGTCGTCTGCGGTCACCCCGGCGGTGCTCATGTCGCGTCGCCGGGAGTGGCTTGGGTGGTCTTCGTGAGTTCCGCGGCCAGCGCGAGCGCCTCGGTGTGGTCGAGACCGGCGATCTTCACCGGCCCCGCGGCCGACGCCGTCGTCACGGTGATCTTCGCGAGCCGGAACAGCTGCTCGACGGGGTCGCGTTCGATGTCGACGGTCTGGATCCGGGAGATCGGCGCGATCCGCCAGTCCTGTTTGAGCCAGCCTTCCTGGGTGTACACGGCCTCGCCGGTGACCTCCCAGCGGTGGATCCGGTACCGCCACTGCGGCATGACCAGCAGATGCAGCGGGGCGAGCACGCACGAGATCACCCATGTCACCGTGAGCCACGCCGGCGGGTCGTCGCTCGTGAGCACGAACACCGCCTGGATCCCGATGAGCACCGCCCAGCCGACCGCGGCCCACACCGTCCAGTACCCGATCGCGCGACGGCTCACCCGGTTGGCGGGAGGGCGCAGACTGAGCCGTACGGGTGGTGCTGTCTCCTCGGTCACCCCTCCAGCCTGCACCACTTCGATGTGGACCGCCCACGACAACTGTCACGGGATGGATAGGATCTCGGCCACCATCGGCGGAATGGATGCCCCCTGTCGGGGCGTTGCCACCCTGAGACGGTTGTAAGCACGAACGCTGGAGGATCTGGTGGCGCTGGACCCGGAAGACCTGTACGAGGTGGACTCGGACGTCCCTGACCTCGGCGGGGCGGTGCTCCTGCACTACTTCGACGGGTTCATGGACGCGGGTTCGGCGGGCAAGCTCGTCGCCGAACACCTCCTGAACTCGTCCGAGCACCGGGTGATCGCCCGGTTCGACGTCGACCGCCTCATCGACTACCGCTCGCGCCGCCCGACGATGACCTACTCCATCGACCACTGGGAGGCCTACGACGCCCCCGAACTGGTCGTCCACCTGCTGCACGACGCCGACGGTGTGCCGTTCCTGCTGCTCACCGGCCCGGAACCGGATCACGACTGGGAGCGGTTCTGCGCGGCCGTGCGCAGCCTGGTCGAACGCTGGGACGTCCGGCTCACCACCGGTTTCCACGGCATCCCGATGGGCGCGCCGCACACCCGCCCGCTCGGGGTGACCGCGCACGCGACCCGCGACGAACTGGTCGGCGAGCACCGGCCGCTGCCGAACCGGATGCAGGTTCCGGGCAGCATCGCGGCCCTCCTGGAGTTCCGCTTCGGCGAATGGGGGCACGACGCCGCCGGTTTCGCCGCGCACGTGCCGCACTACCTGGCGGAGTCGACGTACCCGAGCGCGGCGCTGCACCTGCTCGAAGCGGTCGCCAGAGCGACGGGCCTGAACCTGCCCGACGCGGATCTGCGGGAGGCCTCTCGCGAGGCGGACGCCGAGATCGACCGGCAGGTCGCCGAATCGGACAAGGTCGCCGACGTCGTGCGCGCGCTGGAGCGGCAGTACGACACGTTCATGGAGGCGTCCGGCAAGGAGAGCCTGCTCGCGGAGTCGGTCGAGCACATGCCGACCGCGGAGGAGCTGGGCAACCAGTTCGAGCGGTTCCTGGCCGAGCAGCAGAACGGTGGCGACACCCCGGAGCGTTAGTCGCTTCTCAAGCGCGTGAAGGCCCCCTTCCCTCGGCTCAGCCGAGGGAAGGGGGCCTTCACGCGCATCAGGGGTTCAGTGGTCGATGGCGACCATTTCCTTCGAATGCTTCGGCCGTTCGATCTCGTCGACCAGCGCGACCGCGAGATCCGCGTAGGAGAACGGTCCGGCGTCCTCGGCGCGCGGCAGCACGCGGTGATCCCCGCTGCGGTACTCGCCCGTGCGGTCGGCGTGTTCGTCGATCATCGCGGGCGGCGGCGCGATGACCACCCAGTCCAGCGCGTCGCCGGACGCACGGAGGACCTCCAGTTCCGCCGTGTGCCCGAGCGAGAACTCGCGGTGTTCCGCCGGCCAGCCGGGCTGGTCGTGGAACGCGACACCCGGTGCGATCTCCAGCGCCGATCCGACGCCGACGACGACGAGCCTCGCGACACCGGCCCGGCCGAGGCCGTCGATCAGGGCGTGCGCGGCGGCCGGGTAGTACTCCTGTGCCGGGAGATCCGCGCGATAGATGGAACTGATCGCGGCGTCGTGCCCGGCGGCGGCCTTCGCGACGTCGTCCGCGACCGTGACGTCGGCGGCGATCACCGTGACGTTGTCACCGGCGAGATCCGCGTGACGGCGGGGATCCCGGACGGCGGCGGTCACCTGGTGCCCGCGGCTCACAGCTTCGGTGACGGCACGGCGTCCGCCACGGCCGCCTGCCCCGAAAATGACGATCTTGCTCATCGTGCTCCCTTTTCCGCGCCGGTGACCGATCACCGGCGGCGAACGCGATGGTAGGAGCGGATCCCTCGGTTACCGCAACGAAACCGGCCCCGGTGTTCTGAAGCCGTTCACCCGAACGGTGCTGGTGTATCGTCCCGGAATGCGTCACCTGGTACCCCATTCGGCCCTGAACACCTTGCGCCATTCGGCCCGTGGCACCCTCGGCCGCGGCCTGCACCGGCTCGCCCGGCGCTTCCACGATCCCTATACCGAAGAGCTGAACCGGGTCGCCGCGGAACTGCGTGCGGAGATCGTCCGGCAAGGGGATCGCTGTTTCGATCGCGTCATCGAGTTCGAGATCCGGAGCCGCCGCGACATGATCTACGCCGGCGATCAGGAAGCGGCGCGGGACAGCAATCGGTTCGCTCGCGAGCAGCTGACCGGCACACGCCACTTCGCTCGTCCACAAGAGACACTCGCGTACGCGCTTTCCCTTGCCCCGTCGGGCGGAATGGCTCTGGAATTCGGCGTCGCGAGCGGGAACACCTTGCGCGTGATCGCCAAGGCGCGCGGCGGTGTCGAGACGTATGGCTTCGATTGGTTCCAGGGTCTGCCGGAGAACTGGCTCAACGGGATGCCCGCCGGTTCGTTCGCCCGCGACGATCTCCCGGACGTTCCCGGCGCCGAACTCGTCGTCGGCCTCTTCGCCGACACACTGCCCGGATTCCTGGAGCAGCACGACGGCGTCGTCGATTTCCTTCACGTGGACGGAGATCTGTACAGCTCGGCGAAAACCGTGCTGGATCTGGCAGGCCCGCGTCTGCGACCGGGCAGCATCGTGCACTTCGACGAGTTCTTCAATTACCCCGGCTGGCAGCAGCACGAACACAAGGCGTGGCTGGAGTACGTCGAACGCACGGGCGTCGAATTCGAGTACGTGGCCTACACCTACGCCGACAACCAGGTCACCGTGCGCATCACCGGTTAAAGCATTTCGCGTACTTCGATGGTGCCGATCGCGGCCCACGGATGACTTTTCGCCGCCTCGACGGCTTGTTCGAGGCTCTCGCAGTCGAGGATATTGATGCCGCCGATCTGTTCCTTGGTCTCGGCGAACGGGCCGTCGGTGAGCAGCGCTTTGCCGCCGCGGACGCGGATCGTGGTCCCCGACTCGGGCGGGCGCAGTCCCATCCCGTTGACGCGGATACCGCGACGCGCCATTTCCTCGCCCCAGGCATGGCAGGGCTCGGTGATGTCCGTCTCGTCCAGCCGTACCGCCGTGAGCTGCACGCGCACTGCTACCGGATGCTCGGCTGTGTCCAGGACGCGGAGGACGCGGTGCAGAACGCGCTTCTCGGCGCGTGGCAAGGGATCGCCGGTGACCGAATCGGTGTGGATCGAGCCCTACCCGGACGATCTCCTCGAAGGCGGGCTCGATCCCGAAGCCCGGTACGAACTGCGGGAAAGCGTCGAGCTCGCGTTCGTCGCCGCGCTGCAGCATCTGCCTGCCACGCAGCGTGCGGTGGTGATCCTGCGTGACGTCCTCGCCTTCTCCGCGGCCGAAGTCGCCGACCTGCTGGAAACCTCGGTGGCCTCGGTGAACAGCGCGCTGCAGCGGGCGCGCAAGAGCCTGGACGACCGGGTCGGCGGGCCCAGTCAGCAGGCGATCCTGCGCGAGCTGGGGGAGGACAAACAGCGGGAGCTGGTCGACGCTTTTGTCACAGCTTGGGAACGGGCCGACGTCCCCGCGCTGCTCGAACTGCTGACCGAAGACGCGCGGTTCACCATGCCGCCGTTGCCCGCCTGGTTCTCCGGCCGGGAGGCCGTCGGCCGTTTCCTGCGTGAACGGGTCGCCGAAACGCGGTGGAAGTTGTTCCCGATCCACGCGAACGGGCAGCTCGCTTTCGTGGCCTACCAGGGAGAACACGGTGCGGAGGAGCTGGGCCTCGGAGCCGTCACTGTGCTCACGCTCTCGGCGGGACGGATTCTCGAGATCTCCGGTTTCGTGGACCCGGCCATGTACGCCGCCTTCGGCCTCGCCGAACGGATCTCGGCGCGGTAGGAGGGGAAGACGCGACTGGGTTACCCCGAGCGGGTGAACGCGGCGGGCCACTTGGCGGGAGACGGCGGTAACGAATGTCCGTTCTGCGGCGACTGATCGTTGTCCGCACCGATCGGCGCGACGCCCCCCGACCGGAATAGTGAGAACCGATGAAGCTTCGAAGAGCCTCACTTCTGTCTCTGGTGGCCGCTGTGGCCACGATCATGCTGGTGGCACCGGCTTCCGCGCTCGCGGCGCCGCCGACCAGCGCGGTGGAGGTTTCGCCGACCACAGTCCAACGTGGACAGACGTTCACCGTCACGCAGACCGTCTACAACGCCGACCCGACTTCGACCATCGAAGGGGGCAAGGCGACCCTCTACGGCAAGGAATCCTCGCTGCCGGCGCTTGTCGACCTGGTTTCGTGTCCCGGCGCCTTCGCCTGCGACATGCTCGGCAGCAGCATCCGCGGCGGGGTCGGCACCGTGACACCCGGCCAGAGCAAGACCGTGGTGTTCACCTTCCGGGTCAAGGACGACGCCGCCCTGGGCAGTGTCACCCTGCAGCACCAGTTCGTCGGCGACAACTACAGCTTCGAGATCCTCGACGGTCCGGTGCTGACCATCACCGACGTCCCGACCACGGCCGACCTCGGTGTCACGTTGACCGCGTCGCCGCGCGGGATCCTGACCTCGTCGGTCGAGTACACGGTCAAGGTCACGAACGCGGGTCCGGCCACGGCGTCCGGGATCCGGGTGGCTTCGACCCTCGGCAACGGGCTGCGCTTCACCGGCTCGTCCACCTGCTCGAACCCGAGCGGTACGAAGATCGTCAACTGCGACTTCTCCTCGATCGCGACCGGATCCAGTGGTACGGCCAAGTTCTCGGTGGCCGCCGGACTGCTGACGCTCGGCCCGGTCAAGACGACCGCGAAGATCACGCAGAGTTCCGTCACCGACCCGAACGCGGCCAACAACACCGCGTCGTCCACCTGCACCGCGATCACCGGGCTCCTGCTCAGCTGCTAGAACCCCGGTGCCGCAAGCAAAGACTCGTGAGTGGTAATGACGGTTAGAACCGTCATTACCACTCACGAGTCCCGCAGGCGGGCGGCGCGGGCGTGAAGATACCGTTGGTGCGGCAGGCTCGCCGCGTGGCGAGCGGCCTCCACATAGGACTCGACGGCTGTGGCGGTGTCCCCGGCCATTTCGAGCAGATGGCCACGGGCGGCGTGGAACCGGTGGTCGCCGGAGAGCCGGTCGCCGAGCTTTTCCAACGCCGCCAAACCTTGCCGCGGGCCTTGGGCCATCCCGACGGCGACCGCGTGGTTCAGCGTCACCACGGGATTGTCGGACAGCCGCAGCAGAAGGCCGTACAGGGCTTCGATCTGCGGCCAATCCGTCCGTTCGGCGTCCGGTGCCTCGTCGTGCAGCGCGGCGATCGCCGCCTGGATCTGGAACGGCCCGGTCGGGCCGTGCGGCAACGCCTCGGACAGCAGCGCGACCCCTTCCGCGATGTACTCGCCGTTCCAGCGGCTCCGGTCCTGTTCGGACATCGGGACCGGGACGCCGTCCGGCCCTGTCCTCGCCGGACGCCGGGCGTCGGTGAGCAGCATCAGCGCGAGCAACCCGGTGGCCTCGCTGTCTTCCGGCAAGAGCCGGTGCACGATCCTGGTCAGCCTGATGGCTTCGGCGGAAAGCTCGCTCCGTGTCAGATCGGGACCTGACGTACTGGCGTAACCCTCGTTGAAGATCAGGTACAGCACGTGGAGCGCCGCGTCGAGCCGCGCCGCGCGATCGGCCTCCGGCGGCATGCCGAACGGGACGCCGCTGGTCTTGATGGCGGTCTTCGCGCGGCTGATCCGCCGGGTCATCGTCGACTCGGGGACCAGGAACGCGCGGGCGATTTCCGCCGTCGTGAGACCGCCGACCGCCCGCAGGGTCAGCGCGATCTGCGACGCCGGGGACAACGACGGGTGACAGCACAGGAAAAGCAGGATGAGCGTGTCGTCGGTGTCGGCGGCGCGCCGGTCCGCCGCCGGGGCGAGCTGCTCCTCCGGCAGCGTCCATTGGGTGACGATGTCCTCGCGACGGCGCCGCGCCTGCTCGGCGCGGAGCAGATCGGTCAGCCGTCGCGAGGCGACCGTGATGAGCCAGGCCCGCGGATTGTCCGGTGTTCCTTCGGCAGGCCACTGGGTCGAGGCGGCGAGCAGCGCTTCCTGCGTCGCGTCCTCCGCCAGGTCGAAGTGGCCGTACCGGCGGACAAGGGCACCGAGGACCTGCGGTGACAGCGCACGCAGCAGCTCCTCGGTGCCACCCTCCGGCACCTAGAGCTCCAGCTCTTCGAAGCTGTCGGCGCACGGCCGGATGTCGACGTACCAGTCGCGGCCGAGGTCGGTGCCCTCCGGATACGGGGTGTCCGCCAGCTTCGCCGCGATCTCGGTCGCGCGGTCGTAGCTCGCGCAGTCGACGGTCGTGTAGCCGACCAAGACCTCCTGCGTCTCGGCGTACGGCCCGTCCGTCACGACGGGCGCGCCGTCACGGAGGGAGATACGGCGGGCGTGGGCCGGCTGGGTGAGCCCCTGCGCGTCGACGAACTCGCCCGACTCGACCAGGTCGTTGTTCCATTTGGCCATGAACTCGTGCAGGGCGGTGATGTCTTCGGCGCTCCAGGTGCCGCCGATGCTGTCGAGGTCCTTCTGCGACCCGAACATCATGATCATGTACTTCACGATTTCTCCTCTCGGCCGGCACCGTGTCGGTGCCTTCTGCCGGAGACGTCGGAGCCGCCGGACCAGACCGGACACGGTCGCCGGAATTCTCCCCCAGCCAGGTGCCCGGTCGCTCGTGAGTGGTAATGACGGCTATTGACGGGTAGGGCAAACGTGGTAGTGAAGGCCTCCTTGAGGGACTCAGAGTCCCTCAAGGAGGCCTTCACGGACTTGGAAATACGGGCAAATGATACTCAAACGGACAATTTGCCACGGTAAGCGTCCTTTATGGACGATCAGGGGAACCTCAGGCACTGCCGCTTAAGTTCTTGGCATTGACCTTCAGAGTAGGGAAGGGGGCCTTCACGCGGCAGCACAGGGCCCGGGCACGCCACCTTTGACTTACCCCTCAATAGGACCGTCATTACCACTCACGAGGGTTACTTGGAGACTGTCACCGCCTCGTTCGCCTTCGACTCCAGGTGCCGCGCCGCCGGTGAGAACAACGCCAGCAGCAACGCGCCCGCCGCGGCACCGGCGGCGGCGAAGATCGGCGCCGTCGGTTCGGCCTCGTAGAGCGCGGTGCCCAGCAGCGGCCCCACGATGAACGTCACCCCGGTCGTGGCGTTGACCAGGCCCGCCACCGAACCCTGCTGCTCCGGCCCGACCATCAGCGTCGGCGCGGCGGTGAACCCGGGGAGCGCGAGGCCGAGGCCGAGCGCGAGGACGGCGAAGGCGGCGGTGATCGACCACAGCTGGCCCGCGAACGCGAGCAGGACGAACCCCGCGACGGCGATCGGCGCGCCGACGCGCATCAGCCGTACGGCCGGCCAGGCGAGCTTCGGGACGACGGCGCCCTGGACGGCCACGAGGACCAGTCCCGCCGCGAACAGCGCGACGCCGACGGAGCCCGCGGTCTTCTCCGGCGCGAGGTTCAGCCGGTCCGCGATGAGGAAGCCGGTGATCACCTGGACTAGCCCGAGTGACAGGTACAACAGGAAACCGATCGCGAAGAACGGCCAGAGCCGCGCGTCCCATGGTTTCACCCCGGCCGCGCGAGGGCCTTCCGGACGGACGTGCGGGGTGCGGCCCGCGGTCGCGAACACCCAGATCGCGAGCAACGCGGTCAACGCCGGGGCCAGATAAAGCGGCAGGGTCAGTGAAACGACGGCGAGCGCCCCGCCGAGGGCGGGTCCGAGGACCAGCGAGATGCCTTGGACCGCGCCGACCAGGCCGACGGCCTTGGTCCGGTCGGCCTCGTTGGACGTCGCCGCGCTGGCGGCCGCGAGCGCCGCGACCGGGAGGGCCGCGATCCCGGCCCCGAACAACAGGCTCCGGGTCGCGAGCATCAGCGCGAGCACCGAGGACGACGACAGGACCTCGGCGAGGCCGAGTGCCGAGGCCACGGCGAACCCGGTCAATCCGAGGGTAGCCAGCACCAGCCCGGCGAGCAGCACCTTCCGGACGCCGACGCGGTCGAGCGCCCGTCCCCAGAGCGTGCTGGCGATGGTCAGCGCGATCGCGGCCGTGGTGATGACCAGCCCCAGCTGGCTTTCCGTGAGATCCAGCCGCCGTGAGAGCGGCGCCAGGATCGGGGTGATCAGTTGCTGGGCGGAGAAAACCACCAGTACCGCGAGGAGTAGTGGCGCCATGGTCTTGCGCACGGGCTTCCCTTCTAGTTAGGTAAGGCTACCTTAACTATCGCGTCGCAGATCACCGATACACCTCACGTATTCGACTATGAAAACCGTTGTCATTACTCTAACGTGGGATGGGGTTGAGGGGAAGCGGTCACTGCGGGTATGGGAGGAACGCGATGTCTGGGGGAGCGGATGGCAGAACGGGTGACGTCTGGCTGCACCGGTGGAGACCGAGGCCGCGGGCTGGAACGCGGTTGGTGTGCTTCCCGCACGCCGGCGGGTCCGCCGCGTTCTTCGCACCGTGGAGCACGAAGCTCCCGGCGGAGATCGACGTCGCCGCCGTGCGGTATCCGGGTCGCGCGGACAGGCTGGCCGAGCCGCCCCTGACGTCGATGTCGACACTGGTCGACGAGATCGCCCGCGCGCTCGAACCACTGGCCGACCGTCCGACCGTCCTTTTCGGACACAGTCTCGGCGCGCTCGTCGCCTACGAGGTGGCCAGGGAACTCACCCGCCGCGACGTGCCGCCCGCGCGGCTGATCGTCTCCGGGCGACGGGCACCCGGTGACGCGCCCGGCGGCACGAAACACCTGCTGTCCGACGACGAGCTGGTCGGTGAACTGGTCCGGCTCGGGGGAACGGAACCCGGACTGCTGGCGAGCGAGGACGCGCGGTCGGTGTTCCTGCCCGCCATCCGCGCCGACTTCCGGCTCGCCGAGAACTACCGCCGGCTCCCCGGCCGCGAGCCGTCCTGCCCGCTCACCGTCCTCGTCGGCGACGAGGACACGGAGGTCGACGCCCGCCGCGCCGGACTTTGGGCCGGGCACACGACGAACGGGACGTGCACCACGCATGTCCTGCCCGGCGGCCACTTCTACCTGATACCGCGGGAGAAGACCGTGCTCGCCCTGCTGGTCGAGGCCTGCGCCATCCCCGCAGCGGCCTGACCTCTTTTCTGACAAGGAGTTCCGTGTTGTCGCGATACCGCTATGCCGAGCGGCGGATCCCGCTCGCCGCCGACGCCGTCACCACGCTCGCCGCGCTGGCCAGGGACCGGCCCGGCGTCCAGGTCGGCTACGAGAACCGGGGAACGGTCTCGTGGGCCGAGAACGCCTGGGCGACGGTCGAACTCCACGACGGCGGGGCGAGGCTGATCACCGAAGACCGGGAAACCGAGTTCGCCGGAAAGCCGCTCGACGTCGTGGGAAAGGCGCTCGCCGCGGCCGGGATCGCCGACTGGCGGGCGTACGGATGGGCCGCTTTCGAACTGGCGCACGTCCTGCACGACACCGCTTCGGCGCCGGGTCCGCTGGCCTGCCTGATGATCCCGCGGGCAGAGGTCCGGCTCGACGGTGCGAGCGCGCTGGTCCGCGCGGCCACCGAGTCCGAAGTGGATGAACTCGCCGATCGCCTCGCCGTCGCCATCGCCCCCGAACCGCCTGAGGACGCTCGGGTCCCGGTCGACCTCGACCATGACGCGGCCGCGTATCGGGAGATGGTCGCCGCCGCGGTGGGTGACATCCGCGCGGGCAAGCTCGACAAGGTGATCCTGTCCCGGGTGGTCCCGGTCGAGGGTGATCTCGACCTCGCGGCCACATATCTCGCGGGGCGGCGCGGCAACGATCCCGCCCGTTCCTATCTGCTCCGGCTCGGCGGCTGGGAGGCGGCGGGGTTCAGCCCGGAGATCGTCGCGCGGGTGACCGCGGACGGCCGCGCCAGGACCCAGCCGCTGGCCGGGACCAGGGCACTCGACGGCGACGCGCTCGACGTCGCCCGCCGTGCGGAGCTCTACCGCGACGCCAAGGAGGTCTTCGAGCACGCCATCTCGGTGCGGCTCGCCGCGGCCGAACTGGACGAGGTGTGCGCCCCGGATTCCGTGGGGGTCAGCGAATTCATGTCGGTCCGCGAACGCGGCAGCGTCCAGCATCTCGGCTCGGACGTGGCGGGTGACCTGGCCGACGGCAAGACCGCCTGGGACGCGCTGGCCGCGTTGTTCCCCGCCGTCACCGCCTCCGGCATCCCGAAGGCGGCGGCGTGCGAAGCCATCGGACGGCTGGAATCCGGACCGCGCGGGCTCTACAGTGGCGCCGTCCTGACCGCCGACGCCGACGGCTCGCTCGACGCGGCTTTGCTTCTGCGCAGCGTATTCCGGTACGAAGGACGGACGTGGTTGCGGGCCGGAGCGGGGATCGTCGCACAGTCCACTCCGGACCGTGAACTCGAGGAGACTCGCGAGAAACTGCGCAGTGTCTCGCGGTTCCTGGTGCCCGCACTGGCCACGGCCGTGCTCCCGTGACCCGGCGCAAGGTCGTGGTGGCGGGCACCGCGTTCGGCCGGATCTACCTCGACGCCGTCCGGTCGGATCCGGAATCCTTCGAGCTGGCGGGCGTTCTCGCCGGTGGCAGCGCGTACTCCGCCGACTGCGCCCGCCGGTACGGGGTTCCGCTGTACACCAAGCCGGACGAGGTGCCGGAAATCGATATCGTCTGCGTGGTCGTCCGTTCCGGGGCGCTGGGAGGAAGCGGATCGGAACTGGCCCAGACCTTCCTGCGCCGGGGAATCCCGGTGCTGCAGGAACATCCGGTGCACGCCGAGGAGATCGCCGCCTGCCTGCGGGCGGCCCGCGCCGGTGGCACCGCGTACTCGGTCAACACGCTGTATCCCCGGCTGCGGCCGGTCCGGCGGTTCCTGGCCGCGGCGAAGGCGTTGCGCGAACGGCAGGAGATCGCCTTCATCGACACCGCCTGCAACAGCCAGGTCGCCTACCCGCTGCTCGACGTCCTCGGCCGGATCGCGGGCGGGCTGCGGCCCTGGGCGTTCGGTGCGGTCCAGGCGTTCCCGTTCGCCGATCTCGCCACACCGCAACCGTTCCGGCAGCTGCACGCCGTCGTCGGCGGGATCCCGGTGACCCTGCGCGTGCAGAACCAGGTCGATCCGGACGACGCCGACAACCATTCCTTCCTGCTGCACCGGATCTCCCTCGGTGCCGAAGGCGGCGTGCTCACCCTCGCCGACACCCACGGACCCGTGCTGTGGAATCCGAGGCTGCACGCCGGACGCGACGAGACCGGGCGGCTGGTGATGGCCGGGCCGGGGACCGAACGCCTCGGTGTCACGACCACCGTGCCGCTGGGCGACGAGGAACCCGGCACCTACCACGACGTCTTCGCCGATCTCTGGCCGGACGCGGTCGCCGAGAGCCTGCGGGAGCTGTGCCGGGACATCGACGAACCGGCACGGCGGGCCGCGTCCGGGCAGTGGGCGCTCGGCGTCTCGACGGCCTGGCGCGACCTCACCGCGGCGATCGGGCTGCCCGAACTGATCCATCCCGGTGTGCCCGCCGAGATCCCCTGGTCCGCTCTGTCCACAAAGGAGTGATGATGGCCCGCTGCAGTCATGTGCTGCTGAAGGTCGACGACCTGCATCAGGCCGTGCGCGACTTCCGTGAGCTGGGGTTCGTCGTCGACTACGCCAGCGCGGAGGACAAGGCCAAACACGCGCACATCTGGTTCGAGGACGGTCCGATCATCGAACTGCTGACCACGCCACCGGGAGCGCACCGGCTGAAGTGGCCGATCGAGTTCGCGTTCGGCCGCGGCGCCGGGGTGCGGATGACGCGCTGGGCCGTGGCGAACGAAGGATTCTGCGACGTCGCCGTGCTGATCGACGAGCCGGATCTCGCCGGTCCGGTGAAGTCGTTGCGGGCGGAGGGGATCCGGACGGGCCGGGTGGTGCGCTGGACCCGGACCAAACCGGACGGCGAGCGGACAAGGTTCCAGTTCGCCTACCCCCGCCAGGATCGATTGCCGTTCCTGGTGAGCCCCTACGACCCGCCGCAGCATCCGCCGGAGGTCGACCATCCGAACGGCGCGAAGGGCCTGCGCACCGTCGTGATCGACGTCGCCGCGACCGATCGCCCCGCCTTCGACCGGATCACCGGCGGCGATCCGGCGTTCGCCGTCACCACGGCGGCCACCACCCGGATCCGCGCGATCGAACTCGAAGGCCTGTCCGGTCCGCTCGATCCCGCTTTGCTGCACGGCGCCGAAATCCACTGAACCACCCCCGAGAACCCTGGAGTAGCACCATGTCCTTCACCCGCCGCGATCTGTTCCGGACCGCCGGAATCGCCGGTGCCGGTTTCCTGCTGGCCGCCTGTGGTACTTCGGCTCCGGTGTCCGCCCCGGTCGCCGGTGCCGGAACTTCGGCCGCCAGGCGTGGTGGAGTGCTGAGGGCCGTGTTCACCGGTGGCGGCGCCGGGGAGAGCCTCGACCCGTACGCGGGCGGATCACCGATCGACTTCGTGCGCCACGACGTCCTTTTCGACTCACTGTTCACTTTGGACAATGCCGAGGTCGTGCCCGGGCTCGCGCTGGCCGCGGAACCCGCGCCGGACGGCCGTTCGTTCGTGCTGCGCCTGCGCGAGGGCGTCCACTGGCACGACGGGTCGACGTTCACCGCGCAGGACGTCGCCTACAGCTTCCGCTACATGAACGCGCCGGAACGGGCATACCCGAGTCAGCTGGGGTCCTTTGTGGACTCGGCGGCGGTGCGGGTCCGGGATCCGCTGACCCTGGAGGTGTCCACCAAGCAGGCACTCGGCGATCCGGCGCTGTTCCTGGCCGCCTTCCCGGCGAAGATGGTCAAGGACGGTGCGACGTCGTTCACCGCGGCCACCGCCGTCGGCACCGGCGCCTACCGGGTGACGGCGTTCGAAGCCGGCCGGGAAGCCCGGCTCGCCAGGTTCGACGGCTATTGGGGCGGCGCCGCACCGGCGGACGAGCTGGTCCTGCTCAGCCTCACCGACCCGCAGGCCAAGGTGAACACCGTTCTTACCGGACAGTCCGACTTCGCCGGGGACATCCCCTTCACCACGGCCAAGACCGGGGTCGCCAACGCCGACCTCGAGATCCGGACCGCGGGCGAGAACAACCGCACCGCGTTCGGCTTCGTGCTCAACCCCGCGCTCAGGCCGTTCGACGATCCGCGCGTCCGCAAGGCCGTCCGGCTGGCGATCGACCGGCAGGCGCTGGTCGACACGATCCTGCTCGGCTACGGCTCGGTGGGCAACGACCTGCTCTGCGCGGGCGCGAAGTACTTCGCCGCCAAGGAACCGCTCGCCCGCGACCTCGACAAGGCACGCGGGCTCGTCCGCGAGGCCGGGGCCGAAAGCGCGGAAGTGACCATCCGGACCGCGGAGTACGAGATCGGCTACAACGCCTCCACCCAACTGCTCGCCGAGCAGCTGAAGGCCATCGGGCTCGTGGTGAAACCGCAGATCGTCGGCCCGGCCGAGTTCTTCCGGCCCGAGGCGGTGGCCGCCGCGCACGGCGTGTCGTTCTCCAGCGGCGCCGTCCCGCTCGCGGTGATGTACGGCAGGCTCACCGGGTTCCCGGGACTGGCGTTCCCGGACGAGCGGCTCAAGGCGGCGTTCGGCACCGCGATCGCCAGTACCGACGAGGGCGTCCGCGCCCGGGCGTGGGCCGAGGTCCAGGACGTGATGTTCGACCGCGGCAACACGATCGTCTGGGGCCAGGCGGATGTCCTGAGCCTCGCGCGCAAATCCGTCGCCGGGATCACCGTGCGGGATCAGGCCAAGTACCCGTATCTGGGCAAGGCGGGTTTGGCGTGACGGGTCTGGCCCGCAAACTCGTGACCCGGCTCGGCATGCTGGTGGCGTTGTCGATCCTGGTGTTCGCCGGGGTCGACCTGCTGCCCGGCGACCCGGTCACGAGCAGGCTCGGGATCTCCGCGACGCCGGAGCAGGCGGCCGCGTTGCGTGCCCGGCTCGGCCTCGACCGGCCGTTGCCGGTGCGCTACGCCGACTGGGTTTCCGGTCTGTTCGGCGGAAATCTCGGGACGTCGGTGAGCGGGCGTCCGGTGACGGAGCTGCTTTCGGACCGGGTCGGCAACTCGGCGTTGCTCGCCGGGCTGGCCGTCCTGCTGCTGGCCCCGCTCTCGCTGGGACTCGGGCTGTGGGCGGCCTGGCGCCGCGGCCGGGCCGTGGACAAGACGATCTCGGCGGGCTCGCTGCTGCTGGTGTCCGTGCCGGAGTTCGTCGTGGCGGGCGGGCTGGTGCTGCTGTTCGCGGTGACGTTGCGATGGTTCCCCGCGGTGTCGCTGCTGCCCGCCGGCGCGAGTCCGCTCGCGTATCCCGAGGTGCTCGTCCTGCCGGTGGCCAGCCTGGTGCTGGCCGGATCCGCCTACGCGGTCCGGGTCATCCGCGGCGCGGCGGCGCAAACACTTTCGGGACCGCAAGCGGAGTTCTTGCGGCTCAACGGGGTGCGTTGGCCGGTACTGGCACGACGGCTCGTCGTCCCGGCCGTGCTGCCGGTCGCGGTCCAGGTCTGGCTCGTCACCGGGGTCGCGCTCGTCGGCGGCGCGGTGCTGGTGGAGAAGGTGTTCGGCTATCCGGGGATCGGCGAGCTGCTCGTGTCCTCGGTGCAGACCGGGGACCTGCCGGTGGTGCAGGCCGTCGTACTCGTCCTGGGCGCGCTGATGCTGCTGGCGCTGCTGCTGGCCGATTTCGCCGTCGTCCTGCTGACCCCCCGCCTGCGGACGGGAGGCGCGCGATGATCCGCCGTACCCTCGTCGTGGCGGGGCTCCTGCTGCTCGCGATCGTCCTTTTAGGACCCGAGCTGGCGCCGCATTCCGCGACCGAGCCGGTGGCCCCGCCGTATTCGCCACCAGGGACCGGCGGGATCTTCGGCACCGACCACCTCGGCCGCGACGTCCTCTCCCGCGTGCTCCACGGTGGCAGGCCTCTCCTGCTGACGAGTCTCGTGTCCGCCTTCGCGGGCGCGGGTCTCGGCGCCGCGATCGGCCTGGTCACCGCGCTGGCGCGCCGCCGCTGGGTGGAACCGGTGCTCATGCGGCCGCTCGACACGCTCGCCGCCGTCCCGCCGATCCTGGTGTCGCTGCTCGTGCTGACCGCCGTGCCGAACCGCACCGGGCTGATCCTCGCGGTCGCCGTGGCGAGCATCCCGCTCTCCGCCCGGGTCGCGCGGGCGGCCGCCGAACAGGTCCGCGGCCGGGCGCACGTCGAAGCCGCGATCGCCAGGGGCGAGCGCTGGACCTGGCTGTTGGGGCGCGAAGTCCTGCCGCTGGTGGCCGGTCCGCTGGCCGCCGACCTCGGCGTCCGGTTCGTCACGGCGGTCTACCTGGTCGCGGCGGCGGGATTCCTCGGGCTCAGCACCTCGGACTCGGACTGGGGACTGCTCATCGTGGAGGCCTTGCCCGGCGCCGCGCTGCAACCGTGGGCGCTGCTCGTCCCGGTCGCCGGGATCGCGATCCTCGCAGTGGCCGCCAACCGGACCGCGGAGCGGCTGACATGAGCCTGGTGCGTATCTCCGGTCTTCGGTTGTCGGCCGGGGACCACGAAATCCTCGCCGGGGTCGACCTGACGATCGCCGAGGGCGAGGCCGTCGCGCTGGCCGGGCCGTCGGGCGCGGGGAAGACCTCGCTGGCGCTGGCGGTGCTCGGGCACCAGCGGCCCGGTGTCCGGCAGACCGCCGGAACGGTCGAGGTCACCGGCCCGGTCGGCTACCTGGGGCAGGACCCGGGTTCGCTGCTGAACCCCTACGCCCGGGTCGCCTCGATCCTGCGGACCGCCGCCGGCCGCCGGGTGCCGCGCGACTTCGCCGACACCCTGCTGGACCGGGTCGCGCTGCCCGCGAGCCTCGCGCGCCGGTACCCGCACCAGCTCTCGGGCGGGCAGCAGCAACGGGTCGCGCTCGCCGTCGCGCTGGCGCGCTCGCCGCGGCTGCTGGTGCTGGACGAGCCGACGACGGCACTGGATCTCCTGGCCAAGGCGGAGGTGCTCGCCGAGATCCGGCGGCTGCGAGAGGACGGCGTCGCGCTGCTGTGGATCACGCACGACCTGGCCACCGTCCGTGATCAGGTGGACCGGGTCGTGATGCTCGACGGGGGCCGGGTTTCCGGTCCCGAGACTGCTATGAAAGGTCCTTTCCTTGCAAAATTTGCAAGGAAAGGACCTTTCATGGCGCGCGCGGGCGCCCAAACCGAGGTCATGAGGGCCGAAAAGCTCACCGCAGGATATCGCGGAACCCCGGTCCTGTCCGAAGTCGACCTCAGTATCAGCCCGGGTGAGTGCCTCGCCGTCCTCGGTGTCTCCGGCGCGGGCAAGAGCACCCTCGCCCGCTGCCTCGCCGGGCTCCACCGCCCCACTTCGGGAACCGTCACGCTCCACGACGACCCGCTCGCACCCGACGTCCGCGACCGCGAAAAGCACCAGAAAGCCGCGATCGCCCTAGTGGCCCAGAATCCGGCGGAAGCCCTGCATCCGCGCCAGACCGTCCGCACCGCGCTCACCCGCCCGATGCGGTTGCTGCGCGGCGTCAAGTCCCGTGCGGAGCAGGACGCCAGGGTCGCCGAACTGCTCCAAGCGGTCGGTCTCGACTCCACAATGGACAGAAGGCTGCCGGGAGAACTGTCCGGAGGGCAAAGGCAGCGCGTCGCGCTGGCGCGGGCGCTCGCCGCGGAACCGGAAGTCCTCATCTGCGACGAGGTCACCTCCGCGCTCGACACCGAAACCCAGGCGGAAGTCATCAGCCTGCTGAACGGACTCCGCGCGGAACTGGGCCTGGCGGTCGTCCTGATCACCCACGACGCCGCCGTCGCGGTGTCCACATCGGACCGATTGCTGGTACTGCACGCGGGCCGGTCCGTCCTCACCGCGCCGACCGCCGAACTGGCCGGGGCGGGCGCCGACCCGGACCGCGTCATCGCCCGCCTGCTGAGCGACCCGTCCCGAACCGAACAAGGAGCTTCGCTGGTATGACCGAGCAGATCATCGACGAGCTGCGCGCACTGGGCGTCCGGTTGTGGGCCGAGGCCGGGCAGCTGAGGTTCCGCGCTCCCCGCGGCGTCCTGACCGACGCGCACAAGGCGACCCTCAAAGCGAACAAGGCGACGATCCTCGCCCTCCTCCGAACCGACGAGCAGGCCATCAGCCACGACGCGGAGGCCCGCCACGAGCCGTTCCCGCTCACCGACGTCCAGACCGCGTACCTCCTGGGCAGGCAGGATCCCTTCGGGTACGGCGGAGTCGCGTGTCACGGCTACCTCGAAGTCGCCTACCCCGGTCTGGAGCCCGAGCGGGTCGAGGAGGCGTGGAACATCCTCGTCGCCCGCCACGACATGCTCAGGGCGGTCGTCGAGCCGGACGGCTACCAGCATGTCCTGCCCGAGGTGCCGCGCTTCCGCGTCGGCCGGTCGGAGGATCCGGCCGCCGTTCGCGCGGAACTGGGGCACCGCGTCCACGAGACCACGCGCTGGCCGCTGTTCGACCTGCACGTCACCCCCGGCACGCTGCACATCTCCATGGACTCGCTGATCGCGGACTGGGCGAGCGCCGGGATCCTCCTCGGGGAACTCGAGACGCTCCTCGCCGACCCTCACGCGGAGCTGCCGCCGCTCGACATCACCTTCCGCGACCACCTGCTGGCCGAACGGGCTCTGCGGGACACCGACCGGTACCGCCGCGATCGCGAGTACTGGCAGGCACGCGTCGACGAGCTGCCGGCCGCGCCCGAACTCCCGAGGAAACCGGGGGAGAGCACCGGTCCGGTGCGGTTCGAACGACGGCACACCCGGCTCGACGCCCCGACTTGGACGGCGTTGTGCGAGCGGGCGAAACAATACGGTCTCACGCCGTCGAACGTCGTCCTCGCCGCCTACGCCGACGTGCTCCGCCGCTGGTCCCGGCGGCCCCGGTTCGGGCTCAACCTGACGCTGCTCAACCGGCGGCCGACGCATCCGCAGGTCGACAAGCTCGTCGGCGACTTCACCTCCGTGACCCTTCTCGCGGTCGAAAACCAGGCAGGGCAACCCTTCCACGAACGCGCCCGCGGGCTCGCCGAGCGGTTGTTCACCGATCTGGACCACCGGCTGTTCTCCGGCGTCGAGGTGGTGCGGGAGATCGCCCGCCGCCGCGGCCGCGAAGCCGCGCTGATGCCGGTCGTGTTCACCAGCGGGATCGGCCTCGGTTCGGGTGACCGGCCCACCGGGTACGGCATCACCCAGACCCCGCAGGTGTTCCTCGACTGCCAGGTGACCGACGACGCCGGCGGTCTCGCGATCAGCTGGGACGTCCGGCGGGGGATCTTCCCGGACGGCCTGATCGACGACATGTTCGCCGCGTTCGAAACCCACCTGCTCGGCCTGGCCGCGTCCGGTGACGCCTGGGAAGGCACCGGCCCGGTTCCGCTGCCGGAGTGGCAGGCCGCCGAACGCGCCGCGGTGAACGACACGGCCGCGCCGCTGCCGGAAACGTCGCTGCACGAAGAGTTCTTCGCCCGCGCCGCGCGGGAGCCCGAGGCGATCGCGGTCACCGGACCCGCCGGGACCCTGACCTACGGCGAACTCGCGCGCCGGGCCGGCGCGGTCGCGGAAGCCCTGCGTGGCAAGGAACTGGACCGCGTCGCCGTCGTGATGGACAAGGGGCCCGAGCAGGTCGCCGCGGTACTCGGCATCCTGCTCGCGGGCGGCGCGTACCTGCCGGTGGACACCACACAACCCGCGCTGCGCCGGGAAAAAGTCCTCGCCCTGGCCGGGGTCCGGGTGGTGCTCAGCCAATCCTGGGTCGGGCGGCCGGACGGCGTCGAGGTCATCGACGTCGACACGCTCGAACCCGCCGACGAGATTCCCGGTGTGAAGCCGGGCGATCCGGACGCGCTGGCGTACGTGATCTACACGTCCGGTTCGACCGGTGAGCCCAAGGGCGTGATGATCACGCACCGCGCGGCACGGAACACCATCGAGGACATCACCCGCCGGTTCGGCGTCACCGACGGGGACCGCGTGCTCGGGCTCGCGCAGCTCGGGTTCGACCTGTCGGTGTACGACATCTTCGGCACGCTCTCGGCCGGGGCGGCCCTCGTCCTACCGGACGCGGGACGGCCGGGCGACCCGTCCCATTGGGCGCGGCTGGTGGCGGACCACGGCGTCACGGTGTGGAACTCGGTGCCCGCCCAGCTCCAGATGCTGGCGAACTACCTCGAATCCGAGCCGCTGGCGATTCCGAGTCTGCGCCTGGCGCTGCTCTCGGGGGACTGGATCCCGGTGACGCTGCCCGCGCAGTTCGCGAAGCTGGCGAACGCCGGTCTGGTCAGCCTCGGCGGGGCCACCGAAGCGGCGATCTGGTCGATCTTCCATCCCATCGAAGAAGTCGATCCGGAGTGGGTGAGCATCCCGTACGGGAAGCCGCTGACCAATCAGGGCTTCCGTATCCTCGACGAGTCCTATCACGACTGTCCGGTGTGGACTCCCGGTGAGCTGTACATCATCGGTGCGGGTCTCGCCCTCGGGTACTTCGGCGATGAGGACTTGACCGCGTCGAGGTTCGTCACGCACGACGGGACCAGGCTCTACCGCACCGGTGACCTCGGCCGCTACCTGCCCGGTGGCGAGATCGAGTTCCTGGGCCGCGAAGACGATCAGGTCAAGCTGAGAGGCCACCGCATCGAACTCGGCGAGGTCGAGTCCGCGCTGCTGGCTCATGAGGACGTCGGCGCGGCCGCGGTCGTGCTGACCGGTGATCGGCACGGTGAACGCGCGCTGCTCGGTTTCGCCGAGCCCGCACGGAAGTCCGAAAAGGATGGAGTTCCGCCACGGCTGGCCGAAACCGTGCGCAAGTTCGCCGACCGCCAGGTCGCCGGGATCGGTGAAGACCAGGTCGCCGAGCATGTCGGCGATCTGCATGAGGCCGCGTTGCTGTCCATGCTCACCGCGTTGACCGAGCGCGGCGCGTTCGAGACACCGCAGGACGCGGACGGCGTCCTGGAGACGGCGAGGATCCACGAACAGCACCACTGGCTGGTCCGCCGCTGGCTCGTTCTCCTCACCGCCGCGGGGAAACTCGGCTTCGACGGCCACTACACCTGCCTCGCCGACGCCACTCCCGAATTGGTCGCCGAGGCATGGCGGCGGGTCGAACGGGGACTGGCGACGCCCGAGTTCGTGCGCTACCACGAACTCCACGTCGAGCACATCCACGCCCTGCTGGACGGCGACCAGAACCCGTTCGAGCTGCTGTTCCCCGAGGGACGGCTGGACACCGCGCGGGCGATCTACCGCGACGACACCATCACCCGCTATCTCAACCACGGCGCCGCCGCGCTGCTGAACCGGATCGCGGCGGCGAGCGACCGGCCGCTGCGGGTGCTGGAAGCGGGCGCGGGCACCGGGGCGACGACGTCGGCGGTCCTGCCGATGCTCGAAGGCTTCGACGTCGACTACCTCTTCACCGACCTCACGCCGTTCTTCCTCACTCCCGCCCGCGAGGAGTTCCCGCGCGCCCGGTTCGGCCTGTTCGACCTCGACCAGGAATTCCGGGCGCAGGGGTACGCGCCGAACTCGTTCGACGTCGTCCTCTGCGCGGGCGTCCTGAACAGCACCCGCGATCCGGCGGCCGCCATCGCCGCGGCGACCGAACTCCTGGCACCCGGTGGTTGGCTCGTGTTCACCGAACCGACCGAGGAACACCCGCACATCCTGCTGACCCAGGGCTTCATGATGGAACCCGGCGGTGGCGATCACCGCACCGGCGCGACCCCGCTTCTGTCCACAGAGGACTGGTTGAGTCTGGTCGACGCCGACGTCGTCCTCCCCGGCGACGGACATCCGCAGGCCGCGCAGGGGATGCGGCTGTTCGCGACTCGCGTCAAGACCGATCGGTGCCACGTCACCGCCGGCGACCTCACCGCGTTCCTCGCCGAACGGCTCCCCGCGCATATGGTCCCCGCACACGTCCAGGTCGTCGACGAACTGCCGCTTACCGGCAACGGGAAGGTCGACCGCAAAACCCTCGCGGGCTGGCGGCCGGTCCTCCCCGACGACGACCTCGCCGCCGAGGACGGCCCGCCGGACGAACTGGAAGGCAGGCTCACCGCGTTGTGGGCGGGGGCGCTCGGCCTGCCGAGGATCGGCCGTGACGACAACTTCTACGACCGCGGCGCCGATTCCCTCGTGCTCGCCAGGGTCGCCGGGCGGTTGCGCGAGGAGATCCCGGAGGCCGGGCCCTTCACCTACGACACGCTGCTGCGGCAGATGCTCAACGAGCCGACGGTGTCCGCGCTGGCCAGGGCCCTGCGTGCACAACCGTTGTCCACACCTGTGGATGACTCCGACAGGTCGGGCAACGCGCTCCTGATTCCGTTCGGTGGCGGGGAAGAGGGCCCGGCGCGGGTGCTCTTCCACGCGGCGCTCGGCACCCTGGACTACTTCCAGTCGCTCGGGAAGGCGCTGGCGGCACAGGAACTCGGGCCGGTGATCGGCGTGGCCGTCGCCGATCAGGAGGCCTACTGCGAGATCGACCCGAAACGGCTGATCGGCCGGGTGGCCGACGACTACGCCGACCGGCTGCTCGCAGCCGGGCGCACGCGGTTCCAGCTGATCGGCTACTGCCTGGGCGGGCTGCTGGCCACCGAGGTCGCCCGGCGGTTGCTGGAACGCGGGGTGCCGGTCGACGACCTGACCCTCGTCGACAGCATCCCGATGTTCCTCGAAACCGGGGAAGAGCTGGCGTTCGAGGCGATCTTCGTCCCGAACCTCAACCTCGATCCGGTCGCCGCCGTCTTCGGGTCCGATGTGGACAGTGCCGACGTGTACCGGGCGATCGAGAAGCTCATGACCGACCACGACCGGAACGTCCCCGCCGGGGCGATGGGCGCGCTCACCGGCGACCCCGGACTGGAGGCCGTCGCGGCGGCCGTCCGGCGGCGGCACGAACTGGACCAGGAGACCCGGCTGGCGCAATACGCCGAAGCGGCTTCGAAACAGGCCGGGATCCCGGTCGACCCCGAACTGGTCCCGGCGCTGTTCCGCGTCTGCCGTCACAGCATGCGCGCGGCCAGGTACGACCCCGAGCCGTACGTCGGCGACATGACCTTCCTGCGGGCGACCGAACAGCAGTCGTTCGGCGTCACCGCCGGGGTCGGGCACCTCGCGGCGCCGTTCTGGGAGCAGACCTGCCTTGGCGAATTCACCGTGATCGACGTCCCCGGCAACCATTTCAGCGTCATCGAACCGCCGAACGTCGACGTCGTCGTCGCCCATCTCGGCGCCGCCATCACCTCGGGAGTGACCGCATGACCCCGTTGAAGGAACTGCGGCGACCCGTCGCCGGGCTGACCCGGCTCGGCATGTTCGTCGGCGCGATCGGGTCGCTGACGACGCTCGTCCCGTTCGCCGGGCTCGCCGAACTCGGGCGCGTGCTGCTGGAGGACGGCCCACCGGACGGCGGGCGGCTCACCACCGTCGCGCTCGTCGTCGTGGCCGCGCTGATCGTGGGGTCACTGCTGAACGGGTTCGCCCTGTGGCTGACCCATATCGCCGACGCGCGGTTGCAGGCGCTCCTGCGCCGCCGGATGGTGGACCGGCTCGGCGCGGTGCCGCTCGGCTGGTACACCGACGTCACCTCCGGGCAGGTGCGCAAGGCCGCGCAGGACGACGTCGAGGAGCTGCACCATCTGGTGGCGCACCACGACGTCGAGATGACCGGCGCGATCGTGCTGCCGCTCGGCGGGATCGCCTACCTGTGCTGGCTGGACTGGCGGCTCGCGCTGCTCGCGATCGTCACGTTGCCCGTCTACCTGTTCGCCTACGCCTCGATGATGCGCGGGTTCGCCGACAAGATGCGCGAACTCGACTCGGGTTTCGCGAAGGTGAGCGCGGCGATCGTCGAGTTCGTGCACGGCATCACCGTGGTCAAGGCGTTCGGTCAGGCGGGGCGTGCCCACCGCGGCTACCGGCAGGCCGTCGTCGACTACGGCGAGCGGTACGCCGGTTGGGTTCGACCGATCCTCAGGCTCGAAGCGCTGACGTCGCTGGCTCTCTCGGCGCCGGTGATCGCCTTGGTGAGCCTGGCCGGCGGGACCTGGTTCGTCGCACAGGGCTGGGTGAGCCCGGTCGACGTCCTCGCCGAAGTGCTGGTCGCGATGATCATCCCGTCCACCCTGCTCACCCTCAACAACGGCTTCACGGCGCAGCGCAAGGCGGTGGCGGCCGCCGAACGGATCGGCGCGCTGCTGGACACGCCGGTGCTGCCGATCGTGGACGAACCCGAAGAACCCCGGGGACATCTGGTCGAGTTCGACCGGGTCTCGTTCGGGTACAACGAAGGCGAGACCGTGCTGGCGGACGTCAGCCTCGTCTGCCGTCCCGGCACGGTGACCGCGCTCGTCGGCAGTTCGGGCGCGGGGAAGTCGACGCTCGCGAAGCTGGTACCGCGGTTCTACGACGTCACCGGCGGCGCGGTCCGGCTCGGCGGAGTCGACGTCCGGCGGATCGCGCCGGAAGTGCTGTACCGCAAGGTCGGCTTCGTCCTGCAGGATGTCCAACTGCTGCACGGCACCGTCGCCGACAACCTGCGTCTCGGCCGTCCACAAGCGACGGACGCCGAGGTCGAAGCCGCCGCGGAGGCCGCGCGGATCCACGATCGGATCCTCGCGCTGCCCCGGGGGTACGACTCGGTGATCGGTGAGGACGCGGTGTTCTCGGGCGGCGAGGCACAGCGGATCTCGATCGCCCGGGCGCTGCTCGCCGACACCCCGGTGCTCGTCCTCGACGAGGCGACCGCCTACGCCGACGCGGAATCCGAGGCGCGGATCCAGCAGGCGCTGTCCACGCTCGCGCGCGGCCGCACGGTACTGGTGATCGCGCATCGGCTGGCCACCATCGCCGGAGCCGACCGGATCGCGGTCCTCGACCGCGGGGTGGTCGCCGAATCCGGGACCCACGAAGAACTACTGGCCGCCGACGGCCGCTACGCCCGGATGTGGCACGCGCACGCCGGTGCCGAGGAGGGCGTCCGATGATCAAGGATCTGCTGGCGATCATGGGGCCGGAACACCGCCGCGCGATCCGCGGCTATTTCGCCTGGCTGGCCGCGTACGCCGTGTTGCAGGGACTCGCGATGGCTTCGCTCGTCCCGGTACTGCAAGCACTGCTGAGCGGTTCGCCCGGTGACGCGTGGAGCAGGCTGCTGGTGACGGCGGTGATCGTCGTCCTCGCCTGCGTCGCGCATTACCGGCAGGCGATGAAGGGGTTCGCGCTGTCACTGGTCACGCTGACCAGCCTGCACCCCCGGCTCGGCGACCATGTCGCGAGCCTGCCGCTGGGCTGGTTCTCGTCGGAGAAGGTCGGCAGGCTTTCCCGCAGCGCCACCGGCGGCACGCTGATGGTCACCAGCGTCACCGCGCATCTGCTCACCCCGGTCGCCACCGGGACCATCACGCCGGCGACCGTCGCGATCACGATGTTCTTCTTCGACTGGCGCCTCGCCGTGGCCACCGTCCTGTGCGCGCCGGTGCTGTACCTCGTACACCGCTGGGCGGCGACGTCGGTCGGCCGGTCCGAGGAGCGGACCGACGCGGCGAGCACGGTGGCCAGCAGCCGGGTCGTGGAGTTCGCCCGCACCCAGCAGGCGTTGCGCGCGTTCGGCCGGACGACCGACGGCTACCCGCCGCTCGACGACGCCATCGAAAAGCAGCGCAAGGCGTGGGGCGGGATGCTCCGCACGACGGCGCCCCGCCTGCTCGCCAGCGGCCTCGCCGCGCAACTGGCGTTCGCCGCGCTGATCGCGGTCGGGGTGTCGCTCGCGGCGGGCGGGTCCATCGATCCGGTGGTGCTGGTGGCGTTGCTCGCGCTCGCGGCGCGGTTCACCGGCCCGCTCGGCGAACTCGCCGGGCAGAGCGGGATGCTGCGCATGGCGGCCAACGATCTGCGGCGGCTTGCCGCGATCTTCGACGAGAAACCGCTGGTGGAACCGGCGGAGTCCCGGCCGGGCGCGGTGCCGGGCGAGGTCGCACTGCACGGGGTGACCTTCGGCTACCGGCCGGGCGAACCGGTGTTGCGCGACGTCTCACTGCGGATCCCGCCGGGCACGATGACCGCGATCGTCGGTGCCTCCGGTTCGGGCAAGACCACGATCACGCGACTGGTCATGCGGTTCTTCGACGTCGACGACGGGGTGGTCTCGGTCGGCGGCGCGGACGTCCGCGATCTGTCCACTGTGGATCTCATGGCGCAGCTGTCCGTGGTGATGCAGGACGTCTACCTCTTCGACGACACCCTGGAGGCGAACATCCGGCTCGGCAGGCCGGACGCCTCCGACGAGGACGTACGGGAGGCGGCGAGGCTGGCCGGGGTCGACGAGATCGTCGACCGGTTGCCGGGCGGCTGGCAGAGCAAGGTCGGCGAGGGCGGCACGTCGTTGTCCGGCGGTGAGCGCCAGCGCGTCTCGATCGCCAGGGCGCTGCTCAAGAACGCGCCGATCGTGCTGCTCGACGAGGCGACCGCGGCGCTCGACCCGGAGAACGAGCGGTACGTCCAGAACGCGCTGCGCTCTCTGAAGGACACCTCGACGTTGCTGGTCATCGCGCACAAGCTGCCCACGGTGATGGCGGCCGACCAGATCCTCGTGCTCGACGGCGGGGAGATCGCCGAATCGGGGACACACGAAGACCTCCTCGCCGCGGGCGGCCGGTACACGAGCTTCTGGCAGGAACGCCGGGAAGCGCGGGGCTGGCGTCTGGTGGGTGGCGCGTGATCGGCGTACTGGGCGCGACCGGCGACGTCGGCCGCCACGCGGTGGGGTTCCTGGAGCGGCTCGGGATCGGCCCGGTGCGCGCGGCCGGATCCGCCGTCGCGGACTTCCGGGACCCGGCCTCGCTGGACCGGTTCGCCTCCGGCTGCGAGGTGCTGGTGAACTGCGCCGGACCCGCGCACGCCATCGGTGACCGGGTCGCCGAGGCGGCCCGCCGGGCCGGGGCGCATTACGTCGACGCGTCCGGTGACGAACCGGTCGACGTCCATAGTGGACGGACGGCGCTGCTGTCGGCCGGTCTGCAACCCGGGCTCACCGCGGTGCTGCCCCGCTGGCTGGCCCGCGACGCCGAAGTCCACGGCCTCAAGGTCTGGCTCGGTGTCTCGGATCTGTTCAGCCGCTCGGCCGCCGAGGACTACCTGCACGCGGCCGCCGCCGGTCACGGCGAGGCGCTGGCGGCCTGGCGCGGCGAACGGCGCTCGCGGGCGCTGACCCGCGAAACCGGGGTCACGCTGCCGTTCTTCCCGGAGCCGGTGACCCTGTTGCCGTACTTCACCCCGGAGGCCGAACGGCTCGCGCGGGCACTGCGCGTCGCCGAGGGTGACTGGTACACGGTGCTGGCCGGCGACCACGTCGGCCGTGCCTTCGACCGGGTCCACGGGATCGGCCGGGAGGAGGCGGTGGCGGACCTGTGCCGGGCGAGTCGTCTCGACCTCGCCGACCGGGCGCCACGCGTGGTGCTGATCGCCGAAGCCGACGGCCGCACCGCCGTGCTCCGCGCGAAGGGGAACGGTGTGGTGACCGGTGCCGTCGTCGCGCTGGCCGTATCTGCGGTCGAACGTGACGAACTCCCGCCCGGCTCCTACTTCGCGGGCGACGTCCTCCGGCCACAGTCCCTTGTGGACGGCTTGGCCGGACTGGGTGCCGTCGACGTCGGCGTCTTCGACCACCCGCTGAGCCGTCTCGTGCTGGAAGAGGAGGGCGCGCTGTGAACGGCGAAGACATCCCGAAGGCGTTGCGGGTGATCGAAGAGATCAGCCTGCGCGCGATGGCCGCGGCCCTGTCCGCGGGTGTTCCGGCGCCCCGGCACGAGTGGCTGGCCGAACGCTGGCGCGCGGCGTTGTCGGCCGAAGACACGTCGCCCGACGCCGCCGAGCCCGGTCCCGAATTCGAGGAAGCCTATGCGGCACTGGGCTTTCCGCCCGCGATGGCCGCGGTCCACCGGGTGACGCTGAGCAGGCTGGCGGATCTGCTGGCCGACCGGGTGACGTTGTTCGACCTGTTCGACGCCGCGGAGCTGGCCGCCTACCAGGACAACGTGTTCACCCGGTATCTCAACGCGGCCGCCGCGCACGTGCTCAGCGGCGCCCGTGACGTCCTCGAGCTCGGCGGCGGCGAAGGGCTCGCCACCGCGACGATCCTTCCGGCGGTGGAAGGGAAGTACCTGTTCACCGACGTGTCGCGCGGGTTCACCGTCGCCGCGGCCGAGCGGTACCGGCATCGGCCGGGATTCGCCACGGCGGTACACGACATGGACCGCGACTTCGGCGATCAGGGGGTCACGGCCGCGTCCGCGGTGTTCGCGGGGAACGCGTTGCACAACGCGGCGCATCTCGGCCGGACACTGCGCCGGATCCGCGGCCTGCTCGAACCCGGCGCCAGGCTGGTGTTCACCGAGTCCAGTCACGAGAACCACGCCCTCCTGACGTCCATGGCCTTCCTGCTGTCCGCTCCGGCCGGGAAGCCCCGGCCCGGCACGGCCGATCGCCGCGCGGGCGCGCCGTTCCTCGACGAACCCGGCTGGCGGGCCGAACTCGCGGCGGCCGGGTTCACCCTGGACTCGGTCCTGCCCGAACCGGATTCCCCGCTCGCCGTCGCGGGGCAACGCCTGTTCTCCGCCGTGGCCACCGACGAGATCCCAGTCGGCTGGAGTTCCGCGAAGGTCCTCGCGCATCTCGAACGGACCGGCGCCGAGCACGCCGTCTTGTCCGCGGCCACGCTTCGGGAGCTGCCGGATCATCCGGCCGCGCTGCTCGCGGATCTGCCGCGCCTGCGCCGGATCGAGAGCACCGGATGGCTCACCGACGCGGAAGCCGACGCCGTGCGGGACACGTTCGGGGTCGAGGTCGTGCGGCATACGGCCCCCGAAACGCGGCTCGACGTCGCCGCGGCCGGTGCCGCCGCGGACCGGGCTCTGGCGCAGGTCGACCTCGCCGCCGCCGTCCGGGCGGTCGAAGATTTCGGGCACACGGCGCTGTTGTCGATGCTCAACGTGCTCCGCCCGGTTCTGGGCAGGCCGGAGGAAGAGATCCTCGCCATCACTCCCGGCCATCGGCGGTTGCTCAAACGCTGGCTCGACGTCCTGAAGGCCGAGGGCCTGCTGACCGAGGATCATCAGCCGGTGCCGAATCCGGCCGAGTACTCGGACGAGGCACTGGAGGGAGCGTGGCGTAGGGCTCGGCAGGCGTGGCTCGACACCGTCGGCTCGGCGGGCACCGTCGACTACGCCATGGCCAACGCGCGGAAACTGCCCGAGCTGCTGGCCGGTCGCGAGCAGGCGGTCAACCTGCTGTTCCCCCAGGGCCGGACCGACCTCGCCGCGGCGCTCTACCGCGAGAACGTGACCGGCCGCTATCAGCACCACGCGGTCAGCGCGCTGGCCGCCGGGATCACGGCCGGACGGCGGGCGCGGATCCTCGAGGTCGGCGCGGGCACCGGTGCCACCACCGAACACGTGCTCCCGGCGCTGGACGACGTCGAGTACCTGTACACCGACGTCTCGGCGTACTTCCTGGACCAGGCGCGAGAGCGGCTGAAGGAGGACCGCCGCGTCCACTTCGGACGGTTCGACATCGACGTCCCGATCGCGGACCAGGGCTTCTCGCCGGAGTCGTTCGACCTCGTCATCGGCGGTGGAGTGCTCAACGCCGCCCAGGACACCGACGCGTCCGTCGCCCGGTTGACGGAGCTTCTCGTGCCCGGCGGCTGGCTGCTGCTCACCGAACCGACCGTCGAAGAGTTCTGGATCCTGACCTCGCAGGCGTTCCTCATGGCCGACGCCGCCGACGACCGGGCGGAGGACCGCGCCAGCTTCCTGACGCTGCCGCAGTGGAACGCCGTCCTCGACCGCGCCGGACTCCTCCGCGCGGACGGCCTGCCCGCCACCGGACATCCGCTCGAACCACTGGGCCACCGCGTGTTCGCCGCACGCAAACCGCCCCGGAAGGAAGACTGACCATGGAAGGTTTCACCGGCTGGCCGCCCGAGTTCGCCGATCGCTACCGCGCCAAGGGGTACTGGCAGGGGCGCACGCTCGGCTCGATCCTCACCGACGGCGCCGCGAAGTGGCCGGACCGCGTCGCGCTCGTCGACGGCGATCGTAAGTGGACTTATCGACAATTGGCCGACTGGGCTGGTCAAGTCGCCGCCGGACTCCACGTCAGGGGGATCGGCCGGGGTGACCGGGTCCTGGTCCACCTGCCGAATCTCGCCGAGTTCGTGGCGCTGGTCTTCGGTCTGTTCCGGGTCGGGGCCGTCCCCGTGCTCGCCCTGCCACCGCACCGGGAAAACGAGATCATCCACCTGGCCGCACTCGCCGAGGCCGTCGCCTATGTCGCGCCGGACGTCCACGGCGGCTTCGATCACCGCCCGCTCGCCCGGAAGCTGACCGGGGTCGAGCACGTGGTCATCGTCGGGGAGCCGCAGGAGTTCACGGGGTTCCAGGACCTGGCCGCGGAGACCACTGTGGACATTCCGGAAGCGGAACCCGGTGATGTCGCGGTCCTCCTGCTGTCCGGCGGGACCACCGGACTGCCGAAGCTGATCCCGCGCACCCACGACGACTATCACTACAACCTGCGTGCCAGCGCGGAAGCGGCCGGATTCGACGGCGAGACCCGCTATCTCGCCGCACTGCCCGCCGCGCACAACTTCGCCTTCGCCTGCCCCGGTGTGCTCGGCACGCTTTGGGCGGGCGGCACGGTCACGCTCACCACGTCGGCCGATCCGGAGACGACGTTCGGCCTGATCGAACGCGAGCGGATCACCGCCACCGCGCTCGTCCCGCCGCTGGTCCTGGTCTGGCTGGACGCGGCCCAGGAGACCGGCACCGATCTGAGCAGCCTGCGACTGGTGCAGGCGGGCGGCGCGCGCCTCAAGGACGAGGCCGCGCGCCGGGTCCGGCCTGGTCTGGGCTGTGCCCTCCAGCAGGTGTACGGGATGGCCGAGGGGCTGCTCAATTACACCGGTCTCGACGATCCCGACGAACTGGTCACCGGCACGCAGGGGCGTCCGCTCAGCCCGGACGACGAGGTCCGCGTGGTCGACCGGGCCGGGAAACCCGTCGCCGACGGCGAGGTCGGGGAGCTGCTGGTCCGGGGCCCGTACACGATCCGCGGCTACTACCGGGCCGCCGAGCACAACAAGAAGGCGTTCACCGAGGACGGTTTCTATCGCTCCGGCGATCTCGTCCGGCGGCTTCCCGGCGGGGAACTGGTCGTCGAAGGACGCGACAAGGACGTGATCAACCGCGGTGGCGACAAGGTCCCGGTCGAAGAGGTCGAGAACCTGCTGCTGACCCATCCCGGCGTGCACGACGTCGCGATCGTCGGCTTCCCCGACGAGGTGATGGGCGAGCGCACCTGCGCCTTCGTGATCCCCAAGGGCACACCGCCGACCAGGCGCGATCTCGTAGCGCATCTGACCGGTCTCGGCGTGGCCGCGTTCAAGATCCCCGACAAGCTCCGCGTCGTGGAGTCCTTCCCCCGCACCGGCCTCGGCAAAGTCGATCGCGGCGCACTCGGACAGGAGGTCCGCTCATGACGGCGTTCGACTATCCCTTCAATTCCTTCACCGGGCTCGAACTCGCGGACGGCTATGCCGAAGCCCGCGAGCGTCCGGGCCTGACCAGGGTGCGGCTGCCGTTCGGTGAACCCGCCTGGCTGGTGACGCGGTACGAAGAGGCCAAGCAGGTCCTCGCCGACCGTCGCTTCAGCCGCGCGGAGGCGCACCGGCGGGACGCGCCGCGTGCGCTGTCGCGGATCCCCGGCGGGATCGTGACCATGGACCCGCCGGAACTTACGAGGATCCGCGGGCTGGCGGTGAAGACCTTCACCCCGCAGCGGGTCGAACGGCTGCGGCCGCACGTCCGGCGGCTGGCGAACGAGTTGATCGACCTGATGGAGGACGTCGGCGCACCCGCGGATCTGGTCAAGGACTTCTCCCTGCCCATCCCGATTTCGGTGATCTGCGAACTGCTCGGGGTGCCGGCACGGGATCACGAACGGTTCCGGCTGTGGAACGACGCCCTGCTCGCCACCGATCTCCCGCCTGAGGAGGTGCAGCGCAAACTCGGTGAGCTGGCAGGCTACTTCACACAGCTGATCGTGAAGCGCCGGGAGGAACCGGCCGAAGACCTGATCTCGGCGCTGGTGGAGGCGTGTGACGCCGACGACGAACTGTCCGAAAAGGACCTGATGTTGTTGTGCATCGCCTTGCTCGTCGCCGGGTACGAGGCGACGGCGTCGCAGATCCCGAACTTCCTCCATGTACTGCTGCGGAATCCGGATCAGCTCGCCCGGTTGCGTGCCGAACCGGAGCTGGTCCCGGACGCGGTGGAGGAACTGCTCAGGTTCGTCCCGCTGGCGTCGAGCGCCATGTTCGCGCACTACCCGTCCGAAGACGTTCAGGTCGGGGAAACGTTGGTACGCCAGGGAGAGCCGGTGCTGGTGTCGATCGGCTCGGCCAACCGTGACGCCGCGCGCTTCGAGCAGGGGGAAGTGCTCGACCTGAGCCGGAACGCCCAAGGGCATCTGGCCTTCGGGTACGGGATCCACCACTGCGTCGGCGCGCCGCTCGGCCGTGTCGAGCTGCAGGAAGCGGTGCGGGCACTGGTGACCCGGTTGCCGGGACTCCGGCAGGCCGGCGAGATCGAGTGGAAGACCGCGACCTTCTTCCGCGGCCCCCTGAGCATGCCCGTCACCTGGTGAGAAAGGACTTTTCCGTGTCTGTCGAAGATTTGCGCGGGCAGGTCGCCGAACTGCTCGAACTGGACGAGATCGGCGCCGACGACAACCTGATCGAGCTGGGGATGGACTCGATCACGATGATGCGGCTGGCCGGTGGCTGGCGGAAGGCCGGGGCGAAGGTCAAGTTCGCCGATCTGGTGACCACGCCGACCCTCTCGGCCTGGGAAAAGCTCCTCGCCGACGGCGCCCCGGAACCCGAGCCGGTGTGCGAGTCCACTGTGGACGAATCGGGAACCTTCCCGCTGGCGCTCATGCAGCACGCCTACTGGGTCGGCCGGGAACCGGGACAGCGGCTCGGCGGGGTCGCGGCGCACTTCTACCACGAGTTCGACGGCACCGGCGTCGAACCGGGCAGGCTGGAACCGGCGGTGCGCGCGGTACTCGCGCGACACGGGATGCTGCGGGTGGTGATCAACGACGACGGCACCCAGCGCATCGCCGAACCGGGTGGCTGGCCGGGTCTGCGGGTCCACGACTTCCGCGACGTCACCGACCTCTCTGTGCTGGACGAGCTGCGTGATCGGCTGTCCCATCGCCGGATGGACATCGGCGCGGGCGAAGTGTTCGACGTCCAATTGTCATTGCTGCCGGACGGCCGCACCCGGACGCACGTCAACCTCGACATGATCGCGGCCGACGCGCTGAGCCTGCGGGTCCTGCTGGCCGATCTCGCCCGCGCCTACCGGGGTGAACCGTTGCCGCCGCTGGACTACAGCTATCCGCGTTACCTGGCCGAACGCCGCCGTGCCGGTGCGGGTGCGGAGCACTGGCGGGACAGGCTGCCGACCATGCCCGGGGCGCCGCAGCTCCCGGTCGCCGGGCAGCCCGGTGCCACCGCCCGGGTGACCCGGCTGCACCGGAAGCTCACCGCGGACGAGGTCCGGACGCTGGAACACGGCGCCCGGCGTCACGGCCTGACCACCGCCATGGCACTGGCCGCGGTCTTCGCCGAGACGCTGACCGCGTGGAGCGCCGAACCCCGGTTCCTGCTCAACCTGCCGTTGTTCGACCGCGATCCACTGCACGAGGACGTCGATGCCCTCGTCGGTGACTTCACCTCGTCGGTCCTGCTGGAATGGGACGGGAGCGTGCCGGGCACCTTCGCCGAACGCGCGCGGAGGTTGCAGGACCGGTTCCACACCGACGTCGCCTACACCGGGTACTCCGGCGTCGAGGTGCTGCGCGATCTCTCGCGTTCGCACGGGGAACAGGTACTCGCGCCGGTGGTGTACACGAGCGCGCTCGGGCTGGGCGAGTTGTTCTCCCGCGAGGTCCGCGAGTGTTTCGGCGACGCCGTCTGGATCATTTCGCAAGGCCCGCAGGTGTGGCTGGACGCGCAGGTCACCGAACTCGACGGCGGCCTGCTGGTGAACTGGGACGTCCGCGAGGACGCGTTCGTCCCCGGGGTGCCGCAGGCGATGTTCGCCGCCTACGGCCGCTTGCTCGATCGGCTGCTCGCCGGTTCCGAGGCCTGGTCGAAGCCGGTACCGCCGTTGCTGCCGTCGTCCCAGGCCGAGGTGCGCGCGATCGCCAACGACACCACGGTCGACCGGCCCGCGCACACGCTGCACGAACCGTTCTTCTCACTCGCCGAGGCGAATCCCGGCGCTCCCGCGTTGTTGTGGGAGACCGACGGCGTCATGAGCTATGGCGAACTTTCCGCGCGGGCGCTGGAGGTCGCGGGGTATCTGCGTTCATGCGGAGTCGACGCCGGTGACCTCGTGGCGGTGTCCTTGCCCAAGGGACCGGAGCAGGTCGTGGCGGTACTCGGGGTCCTCGCCGCGGGCTGCGCGTATGTACCGGTCGGGGTGGATCAGCCGCCCGCGCGCCGCGAACGCATCCTCTCGTCGGCGGGCGTCCGGTTCGTACTCGACTCGCTCCCGTCGTCCGGGGATCCCTTGGCGAGACCCGAGTTCGGCACGGAACTCGCGTACGTCATCTACACCTCCGGGTCGACGGGAGAGCCGAAGGGAGTCGAGATCTCCCACGGGGCCGCGGTGAACACGATCGACGACCTCAACGCCCGCTTCGAAATCGGCGCAGGGGATCGGACGCTGGCGTTGTCCGCGCTGGAATTCGACCTCTCCGTGTACGACATCTTCGGCCCGCTTTCGACGGGTGGCGCGGTGATCTGCCCGCGCGACACAGGTCGCCGTGACGCGACCGTCTGGGCGAAGCTGGCGCGGCGGCATCACGCGACGGTGCTCAACTGCGTCCCCGCGCTGTTGGACATGCTGATGCTGGTGACCGAAGAGCTGCCAGGGCTGCCGCTGCGGGTGGTGCTGCTCGGCGGCGACCGGGTGACCACGGATCTCCCCGGCAGGCTCGCCGCCCGCGCGCCCGGCTGCCGGTTCGCCGGTCTCGGCGGGACGACGGAGACCGCGATCCACTCGACAGTCCTCGAAGTCGGAGTCGTCGATCCACAGTGGACTTGCGTACCGTACGGGACACCGCTGGACAACGTCGTCTGCCGAGTGGTGGACGGCCTCGGCCGGGACCGGCCGGACTGGGTCCCCGGCGAGCTGTGGATCGGCGGCGCCGGTGTCGCGCTCGGCTACCGGGGCGATCCGGACCGCACGGCGGATCGCTTCGTCGAGGTCGACGGCACGCGCTGGTATCGCACGGGCGACCTGGCCCGGTACCTGCCGGACGGGACGCTGGACTTCCTCGGCCGGGCCGATCATCAGGTCAAGCTTCGCGGCCACCGGATCGAACTGGGGGAGATCGAAGCCGCGGTGGCCGCGCATCCCGAGGTGTCCCAAGCCGTCGCAGTGGTGACCGAGGACGGCAGGCTGGCCGTCGCGATGGTCGGTTCGCCGGAAGGGCTCACGGACTTCCTCGCCCAGCGCCTGCCCGCGCCGATGCTGCCGGACGTCGTCGTCGCACTCGACGCGTTCCCCTTGACCGCCAACGGGAAGATCGACCGGGCCGCACTGCGGCGGAGGCTGGCCGAACATCGCGACGAGCGTCCGGTCACCGCACCGGAAGGGGAGACCGAACGCCTGGTCGCCGCCGCCTGGGCCGAGATCCTGCGGGTCCCCGGGATCGGTCGCGAGCACGACTTCTTCGCGTTGGGCGGGGATTCGCTCCTGGCCACCCGGCTGATCGGCAGGCTCCGTTCCGACGGCTTGACCGGGGTCTCGCTGAGCGCGTTGTTCGCCGCCCCGGTGCTCAGGGACTTCGCGGCCTCACTCGGAATCGACAGATCCATTGTGGACAGAGGTGTCCTGGTCGCCGATCCGGAGAACCGGCACGAGCCGTTCCCGCCGACACCGGTCCAGCGCGCCTATTGGCTCGGCCGGGACAGCGGGTTCACCCTCGGCGGCATCGGCTGTCATTTCTATCGCGAGTACGACGTCGACGATCTCGACGTGCCGCGGCTGGAGGACGCGCTCGGAAAGCTGATCCGGCGGCACGAAATGCTCCGTGCGGTCTTCGACGAACGTGGTGATCAGCGGATTCTGCCGGAAGTACCCCCGCTGCGGGTGGAAGTGACCGACGAGACGCCCGAAGCGCTGAGGGAGGCCTTGTCCCATCAGGTTTTCGACCCGTCCTCCTGGCCGCTCTTCACGGTTCGCGGAGTACGGCATGGCAACCGGACCAGGCTCGCGATCGGCATGGACAACCTGGTGCTCGACGCGCTGAGCATCCTCACCTTCTACGCCGAACTCGCGGCCCTGTACGAGGATCCAGACGCCGAGCTGCCGCCTGTCGACCTGTCGTTCCGTGACTACGTCCTCTCCACCCCGCCTCCTTCCCCGGCGGCGGAGCGCTATTGGAGCGAGCAGCTGCCGACACTGCCGCCCGCCCCGCAATTGCCGCTGGCCAAGGAACCGGCCGAGGTCGGCGTGCCGCGCTTCAGCCGTCGCGCCGCCGTCATCGAGGCCGGCCGGTGGACGAAGATCACGGACCAGGCGCGGGAGCACGGCGTGACGCCGTCGGCGGTGCTGCTGAGCGCGTTCTCCGAGGTGGTCGGCCGGTGGAGCGCCCGTGCCGACCTCACGCTGAACCTCACCTTGTTCGACCGCCGCGAGGTGCATCCGGATATCGGCCGGGTGATGGGCGACTTCACCTCGTTGCTGCTCGTCGGCTACCGGCCCGAACCCGGCGACGGCTGGCTGGATCGCGCCCGCCGAGTGCAGGAGGAACTGTGGGCGGCGCTGGACCACCGCGACGTTTCGGCCGTGCACCTGCGCCGGGAGCTCGCCCGGGCCACAGGCGACCCCGAGGTCGTCATGCCGGTGGTGTTCACGAGCGCGCTGGGCGTGGGCGCGGACCGGTCGTCCGGCGGGCTGTTCGCCGACCAGGTCTGGGGTGTCTCGCAGACCCCGCAGGTGTGGCTCGACCACCAGGTCACCGAGGCCGACGGCGGGATCGCGATCAACTGGGACGCCGTCGACGAACTGTTCCCGCCGGGGCTGCTCGACGTGATGTTCGAGGCGTACCTGAAGCTGATCGACCTCCTGGTGACCGAGGACTGGCGTGCGCCGGTGGCCGATCTGCTGCCCGCCGCCCAGGCGTCGGTGCGGGCAGCGGTCAACGCCACCGAAGGCCCGCTGCCGGAGCGCGCCCTGCACGCGGACTTCTTCCGGCTGGCCGCCTCGGATCCCGGCCGTGTCGCGCTGGTGGGAAGCCTGACCTACGGCGAACTCGCCGAACGGGCCCTGCGGACGGCGTCCGCGCTGCTCGCTCAGGGGGCACGACCCGGCGACCGGATCGCGGTCGTGCTGCCGAAGGGCCCGGAGCAGGTCGTCGCCGTGCTCGGGGTGCTCGCGGCAGGATGCGCGTATGTGCCGATCGGCGTCGACCAGCCGCCCGCCAGGCGTAACCGCATCCTGAAACTGGCGGAGGTCCGGCTGGCGATCACCGACGACACGTCCCGGGCGGGCACGGCCGTCGCCGTCGTCCCGGCCGCCGCGGCGTCGTTCCCGCCGTTGCCCGCCGCGGCGATGCCCGATCCCGACGAGTCGGCGTACGTGATCTTCACGTCGGGCTCGACCGGCGAGCCGAAGGGCGTCGAGATCACCCATCGGTCGGCGTTGAACACCATCGACGACCTCAACGCGCGCTTCGACGTGGGCGGGGACGACCGGGTGCTCGCCGTGTCGGCGCTGGACTTCGACCTGTCGGTGTACGACGTCTTCGGCCTGCTCTCCGTGGGCGGCTCGATCGTCACGATCGACGAGGACGACCGTCGCGACGCGCGGCGCTGGCACGAACTGGTGACCGGGCACGGGGTGACGATCTGGAACACCGTGCCCGCGCTGCTGGACATGCTGCTGGTCGTCGCGCCGTCGGTCCCGTCGCTGCGGCTCGTGCTCGTCTCCGGTGACTGGGTCGGCCTCGACCTGCCCGGCCGGGCAGGCGACCTCCGGTTCGTCGCGCTCGGCGGGGCGACCGAGGCGTCGATCTGGTCGAACTTCACCGAAGTGACCGAGGTGGACCCGCCATGGCGGTCCATTCCGTACGGGAAACCGTTGCGCAACCAGGCTTTCCGGGTGGTCGACGACCTGGGACGCGACTGCCCGGACTGGGTGCCCGGCGAGCTGTGGATCGGCGGCGCAGGTGTCGCGCGGGGCTATCGCGGCGCCCCGGACCTGACCGCCGACCGGTTCGTCGAGGTCGACGGCACGCGCTGGTACCGGACCGGCGACCTCGGCCGCTACTGGCCCGACGGCACCCTGGAGTTCCTGGGCAGGCGGGATCAGCAGGTGAAGATCCGCGGCCATCGGATCGAACTGGGCGAGATCGAGGCGGCGCTGCTCGAAGCGCCCGGCGTCACGCAGGCCGTCGCCGCGGTCCACGGCACGGGCGCGGACCGGCGGCTGGTCGCTGCCGTCACCGGAACGTCCGAAGTGGACAGTGTCCTCGCCGACGCCGCCACCAGGTTGCCGTCGCATATGGTGCCGGAACGCCTCGTCCCGGTGGACCGGATCCCGCTGAGCACCAACGGGAAACTCGACCGCGCCGCGGTCGCCGCACTGGCCGCGCCCGCGCCCGTCGAGGTCATGGAGGAGCCGCAGGGGGAATGGGAACCGGCGGTGGCCGGGCTGTGGAGGGAACTGCTGGGGCTGGAGACCGTCGGGCGGCGGCAGAACTTCTTCACACTCGGTGGCGACAGCCTGCGCGCGACCCGGATGCTGGAGACGGTGCGGCAGCGCTACGACGTCGTCCTGCCGCTGCGGTCGCTGTTCGCCGAGCCGACGGTGGAGGGAGTCGCGCGAGAACTGGCCGCCTTGGTGCCCGGCGAATCAGAGGAAGGAACCCTCTGACCCTTCGCCCTCCATGCATTTAGTCGACTAACCGCGGCCAGGTAGTGAAGGAGGCATTCACGCGCTACAGGACTCGGTCACGCCACCTTTGACTTACCCCTCACTAGAACGGCGCTTAGCACTCACGATCCACCCGGTCCGGTGCGGTCGGGGAGCGCGTTTAGTCGGCTAAATGCGCTCAGGGCTTGGCCGAGGGGGTGTGGGCATGGCGAGGGGCCCGTCGCCGGTGTGGCTGGCGCGGGCTCCTCGGTGGTGCGGGGTTAAGCAACGGCGCGGTGGAGGGTGTTGCGCCGGGTTCGTCGTAGCGGGTCCAGATACTGGGGTGGAATGAACTCGGGTAGCCCATCGGCTGCCATGCGGACTTCCCAGTCGCCGTGGTGGATCAGCCGGTGGTGGAACCCGCACAGCAGGGTCAGGTTCCGGAGATCGGTCGGTCCGCCGTCTGCCCAGTGGTGAATGTGGTGGGCGTGGCAGTTCTTCGGCGGCCGATGACAGCCCGGGAACGCACAGCCCCCGTCCCGGATGTTGAGGGCTCGGCGTTGACCGGGGGTGACGAACCGTCTCAGGCGCCCGACATCCAGCGGCTCACCAGCCGCGTTGAGAACGACCGGCAGCATCAGACAGTCGCAGGCCGCCATGCGGGCCTCGCGGGCGGTCATTGTTCCGACGTAGTCCACGCAGGCGGTGCCGAGGCCGGACTTGAGTTCGTCGAGGCCGACGGTCACATGCACCAGGGTCCGGTAGCCGGAGGTCCCCGGTCGGTCGGGGCAGGCGATCGCCAGGTCGACCAGGTCCACCCACGCATCACCCAGACGTTCGGACTTCGTCCGCAGATCGGCCTGTCCGAACTCGTCCACTGGGCGCGGCGCGGCGTGGGCCTCCAGGGCGGCGGCGGTGCGGGCACCGGCTTCGTCGTCGAGGAGGCCGTTCAGTTTCCAGAACCCGTCCTTGCGGCGCTCCAACGTCAACTCGCGACGCGGCTGCTTCGGCTCAGGCTCCTTCGGCTCAGCACCATCGGGGTCGAGCCAGCCGAGTATGTTCTCCTCGGCTTCCGCCAGCTGCCGGGGACCCGCGTGCCGGGCCAGCTCGGCCAGAGTCTTCTCCGCGCTCTCCCGGTCCTCTGCCGACGTATCGAGCGGCAAGCTCGCCAGGAAGTCCAGAATCTGCTGGATCCGCTCGTCCCCGACCGCCCCCTCCGCAGCCGCAGCAGCGGTAGCGGGCGCGGAGGGCGGAAGCTCGGTCCCATCCAACCCTCGTGTGGGATTCAGCGCGATCGCGCGATTCACCACAGGCCGCGCTTCACCGAAGGAAAGCCCCGCCACATCGGCGAACCATTTGATCGTCGATCCGTACCCGTACAGGTCTTTCGCGCCCCGAGACTCGATCTCCGCCAGATACTGCCCCAGCCCAGCGGTGGCGACCCTGATCACCTGCAGGAACTGTTGCACGCCATGGGCAAGCTCCAGCTTGCCGGCGCGCCACAACTCCTGCGGCAACTCGGGAAGGATCGTCTCGGACACGACTCCATAATACCAAAGAAATTCGAACACATGTTCGTAATTTTAAGCAACAATAAAACGACGAACTTAATACTGAAGAGTGATTCGCGGGGAACGGCACGGCTACGCTGCGAAGCGGAACGTCGGCGGTCCAGACCACTGCCGCCCGGCACGCAGCGTGGCGAACGTGATCACTCCACGAGAAAGGTCGCCACCCCGGGAACCGAGGACGACCTTCCGACGACTTGTGGGGCTGGATCCTGTGGCCCGGCGAGCGGAGAGAGATGCACTGGTACGAGGACGACGACCTGTGGGTCGGCTTCGCGGACGTGATGTTCCCGCCCAGCCGGGCCGAAGAGGCCGAGCGCCTGACGGCCACGTCGCCGCTGCTCAAGGTCGCCGAGGGCGCGAGGGTGCTCGATCTCGCGTGCGGCCCGGCGACCCATGTCCTGCCGCTGGCGAAGAAGGGCGCCGAGGTGACCGGCGTCGACCTCAGCCCGGCCATGCTCGAACGCGCGCGCGAAGCGTGTGAAGCGGCCGAAGTCAGCGTCAAGCTCGTACAGGCCGACATGCTCGAGTACGTCGAGCCCGGCGCGTACGACCTGATCATCAACATGTACACGTCGTTCGGCTACTTCACCGAGCCCGGCGACAACCGGACGGTGCTGCGCAACGCCTTCACCAGTCTCGCGCCGGGCGGCTCGCTGCTGGTCGACGTGCTCGGCAAGGAGGTGCTGGCCGGTTGGGTGGGCCGCCCCCAAGCGGTCGACATCGACGGCGGGACGGTGTTCATGCGCGACACGATTCTCGACGACTGGACCCGCCTCAAGACCGACTGGACCCTGGTCCGGGACGGCGAAGTGAAGCAGGCGTCGATTCTGTCCTTCCTGTACAGCGCCGCGGAACTGAAGGCGCTGTTCGAGGCGGTGGGCTTCACGGACGTCGAGTGCTTCGGTGACTTCGACGGCTCGCCGTACGACGACAGCGCGCGCCGCCTGATCGTGCGTGGCGTCCGTGCGGGCTGAGCCGCTCCGCCTCTTCGCGGAGCCCGACGACGAGACCGTCCGATCGCTCCGGCTCACCGGTCCGGTGATCCTGCTGTCGGCGGCACTCGTGCTTTCGCTGGTCGCGGGCATCGCGCTCGGCCCGACCACCGTCGCCCTCCCGGATGTCCTGCGCTACCTGGGAAAGGCGATCACCGGAGGCACCATCACCGCCGACGACGTCACCGGGTACTCGATCGTCTGGCAGGTCCGCACCCCGCGCGTCCTGCTCGCGGCCGTGGTCGGCGCCGGGCTCGCGGTGGTGGGGGTCGCGGTGCAGGCCCTGGTGCGCAACGCCCTCGCCGATCCGTTCGTGCTCGGGATCTCCTCGGGTGCCTCGGTCGGCGCGGCCGCGGTCGTGGTGTTCGGCCTGTTCGCCGGGCTCGGGGTGCTGGCGCTGTCCACGGCCGCGTTCCTCGGGGCACTGGGCGCGACGGCGCTGGTGTACCTCGCCGCCCGCAGCAAATTCGGCCTGACGCCGCTGCGTCTCGTGCTCACCGGCGTCGCGCTCACCTACGCCTTCCAGGCCGTGATGAGCGTGCTCGTCTACCTCTCACCGAACGGCCAGGCCGCGCAGACTGTGCTGTTCTGGCTGCTCGGCAGCCTCGGGGCGGCGACCTGGGCGTCCCTGCCGCTGGCCGCGCTCGGGGTGGTCGTCGCGATCGTGGTCCTCCTGCGCTACGGCACCGCGCTCGACGTCCTGTCCATGGGCGACGAGACCGCGATCAGCCTGGGCATCGACGCGGCGGCGCTGCGCCGCTGGCTCTTCCTGCTCACCGCGATCGTCACCGGGTTGCTGGTGGCGGTGAGCGGATCGATCGGGTTCGTGGGGCTGGTCCTGCCGCATGTGGTGCGGATGGTCGCCGGTTCGGGGCACCGTCGCGTACTCGCGCTCGCCCCGCTGGTGGGCGCGGTCTTCCTGGTCTGGGTCGACCTGCTCGCCCGCACCCTCGTCGCGCCGGAGGAGTTGCCGCTCGGCGTGATCACCGCGCTGATCGGCGTCCCGGTGTTCCTCGTGGTGATGCGGCGCCGCGGTTACGCGTTCGGGGGCCGCTGATGTTGTCCCTGCGCGAACTGTCGGTCGAAGTCGCGGGTTCGACGTTGATCCGCGCGCTCAACCTGGACGTCGGCGCGGGTGAGGTCGTCGGCCTCCTCGGGCCCAACGGCAGCGGCAAGTCGACAGCGCTGCGTTGTGTCTACCGGGCGCTGACGCCGTCCAGCGGCGTCGTCCTGCTCGACGGCGCCGACATCGCGGAGCAGGGCCTGCGCGACACCGCCCGCCGGATCGCCGCGCTCACCCAGGACAGCCGCGCGGATCTGGATTTCACCGTCGAGGAGGTCGTCGCGCTCGGCCGGTCGCCGCATCAGCGCGGTAACCTCCGGCTCTCGGCCCGCGAACGCGCGCTGTGCCGGGAAGCGTTGCGCCGCATGGACATCACCCACCTCGCCCAGCGCAGCGTGCTGACGCTTTCGGGCGGCGAGCGCCAGCGGGTGCTGGTGGCGCGGGCGCTGGTCGGGGAGCCGGAGGTGCTGATCCTCGACGAGCCGACCAACCATCTCGACGTCCGCCATCAGGTCGAACTGCTGAAGTTCCTGCGCGACTGCGGGCTCACCGTGCTCGTCGCGCTGCACGACCTGAACCTCGCCGCCGCCGTCTGTCACCGGATCGCGTTGCTGCGCGGTGGATCCCTCGCCGCCTGCGGCACCCCGGCCGAAGTCCTCACGCCCGAAACGGTCCGCGCGGTGTTCGGCGTCCAGGTCACGCCGGTGACCCATCCCGCGACCGGCGCACTTCAGCTGCTCTACGACCTTTCGACCGAAGAAACCGAGGGGATCTCACGATGAAGCCGTCCAGGGTGACCGCGCTCCTCACCGCGGCACTGCTCCTGAGCGCCTGCGGTGCCCAGGTCGAAGCCGGGCCCACCGCGCCGGCGCAGGCCACGGTGACCAACTGTGGCGCACAGGTCACTTTCCCCGCGCCGCAACGTCCGGTGGCCTACGACGTCTCCGGCGCCGAGAAGATGTTCGCGCTCGGGCTCGCCGGCCGGATGCGCGGGTACGTCATGAACTCACTCGGCGACCCGTCGATCGCCGGTTCGCCGTGGAAGGAGGACTACGGGCGGGTCGAACGGCTCGGCACCTCGCGGGTCACCCGCGAGATCCTGGTCAACGCCAAGGCGGACTGGGTGATCGCGGGATGGAACTCCGGGTTCAGCGAGGAACGCGGGATCACCCCGAAGCTGCTCGACCAGGTCGGCATCCGCAGCTATCTGCATACCGAGACCTGCTGGGAATACCCGGCGGCGAAGGCCGAGGTGACGCCGTTGGAGGCGCTCTACACCGATCTGCGCAACCTCGGTGACATTTTCGGCGTCCGCCAGCGGGCCGACGAACTGGTCGCGGAACTGAAGGGGCGCTTCGACAAGGTCCGTGCCGGAGCGCCGAAGACCCCGCCCGCCAAGGTGTTCGTCTACGACTCCGGCACCGATCAGCCCTTCACCTCCGGGAAACACGCCGCTCCCAACGACATCATCGACGCCGCGGGCGGGACGAACGTCTTCCGTGAGCTCCAGGACGGCTGGGGCAGTGTCGGCTGGGAAGCGGTGGTGAAGGCGGAGCCCGAGGTGATCGTCGTGGTCGACTACGCCGACCAGCCCGCCCAGGACAAGATCGCGTTCATCAAATCGGCGCCACAGCTGAAGAACACGCCCGCCGTACGCGACAACCGGTTCCACGTCATCTCCTACGGCGATCTCGTGAGTGGGCCGCGCAACGCGGCTGGCGCCGAATCGCTGGCCGCGTACCTGCGTTCGATCGGCCGGTGATCGCAATGACCGGGCTGATCCACGACCACGTCACCGACGCGATCAAGACACCGGCGCTGATCCGCATCGCGCCGAACATCGTGCTGCTCCGGTTCGAAACCCTCAAGGTCTACGCGGCGCTCGGCGCGGTCCGGTCGCTGCTCGCCGACGGTGTGGTCCGAAAAGGACAGACGCTGATCGACAGCTCCAGCGGGATCTACGCGCTCGCGCTGGCGATGGCATGTCACCGTTACGGCCTGCGGTGCCACATCGTCGCGTCCACCACCGTCGACCTCACGATGCGTTCGCAGCTGGAGATCCTGGGCGCGACGGTGGACCAGATGCCGCCGTCGGAGGACCTCCGCCTCGATCAGCGGCGCCGGGTCGCCCGCGTGCACGAACTGCTGGAGCGCCATCCGGACATGCACTGGATGCGCCAGTACCACGATCCCGTGCACTACCTGGGCTACGGCGAGGTCGCCGGTCTCGTCGCCCGCGCCTTGCCGTCCGGGCCGCTGACCGTCGTCGGCAGCGTGGGCACCGGCGCCTCGACCGGCGGGATCGCCCGGTGCTTGCGCGAACGCGATCCGGACGTCCGCCTGATCGGGGTCCAGCCGTTCGGCAGCGTCACGTTCGGCAGTGAGCGGTTCACCGATCCGGACGCGATCATCGCGGGGATCGGCTCGGCCATCCCGTTCGACAACGTCGACCACGAGCTGTACGACCGGATCCACTGGCTGGACTTCGTGCACGCGATGGCCGCGACCGTCGGCCTGATGCGCGAGCACGCCGTGTTCGCCGGGCTTTCCACCGGTGCCGCGTATCTCGTCGCGGGCTGGGAGGCCGCCCGTAACCCGGATCGGACCCACGTCGTGATCGGTGCCGACACCGGACATCGTTACACGGCAAGGGTCTTCGCCCGGCATCGCGAGGCGCTCGATCCGGCGGGGCTCGCGCCGCGTGAGATCGCCTCACTGGACGACCTCGCCCTGCCGTGGGCGGCGATGGACTGGCGGCGGCGCCGCTTCGGGAAACCCGCACAACCGTTGTACCGGAAGGAACGAGCGTCATGACCATCGTGCTGCTGGAAGCGCTCACCTTCGGCCTGGGCAGGCTGGCCGACGCGGCGGCGGAGGCCGGGCGGAAGCTGGTGCTGTTCACCGGAAACCGTGACATCTACCGCTACGAACTCGGGATGCTCGGCCCGGACAGGGTCGAGGTCGTCGACATCGACACCACCGATCTCACGGCCTGCGAAGCCGCGTTGCGCGCCATCCCGGATCTCGCGGGGATCATCAACTCCACCGACACCTGGGCCCTGCCGGGCGCCGAACTCACCGCCCGATTCGGCCTGCCCGGTCCCGACGTGGCGGCCGTCCGCGTACTGCGGGACAAGGGCGCGGTGCGCGAGTTGCTGTACGAACACGGGCTCACCCGCGGCCGACCGGCGCCCGTGATGGTCGCGGAAGAACTCGGCTTCCCTTTGGTGGTCAAGGATTCCTCGGGTACGTCGTCACGCGGGGTATGGCTGGTCCGCGACGCCGCCGAACTCGAACGAGTCAGGCTGGCGGCGAAGGAAACGCAGCTCAAGGGGCATCTGATCGCCGAACCCTATTTCGCCGGTCCGCTCTACAGCGCCGAAACCCTTACCTGGCAAGGAAGGACCAGGCTGCTCGGGATACTGTCCCGTCAGTTGTCGCCGGAACCCGTGCGGCGCGAGGAGGCCGCCGCGTTCCCGGTGGCCTTCCCGCACACCGAGCACGCCCAGCTGGCCGAATGGATCGGCCAGGTGCTCAAGGCCGCCGGGCACGAGCAGGGCTTCGCGCATACCGAATTCGTCCTGACCGCCGACGGGCCGGAGGTCGTCGAGATCAACATCCGGATCGGCGGGGCGATGCTCGGCGAGGCGCTGTGCCGGTCGCTGGGCACCAACGTCTATTCGGCGATGATCTCCCTGGCACTCGGCGAAGAACCCGCACTGCTCACCCAGGAAATCGGCGGCGGACCCGGGATCGGGTTCGTCCTGGCGTATCCCGCGATGGAAGGTGTGCTCAAGGGCTGGTCCGGGCTCGATCGGCTGCCCGGCCTGCCCGGCGCGCCGGAGTGGTACCCGACGGCGAGTCCCGGTGACGAGATCCGGCACCTCGCGGATCAGCGGTCCTGCACCGGGATCGTGCTGGCCGAGGGGCCGACGGCGGAACTCGCCCTGCATCGTGCGCTCGCCGCGGCGGGCGGGATCACCCCCGAGATCGAGCCGTTCCCCGGTTCTTGAGAGTTCTCTCAGATGGATAGCTCTACTTTCTGTTTCGGGAAGTGAAGCTATCCATCTGGGAGGAACTGTGGGCGAAGCAGTGGGCAGGCGGGCGGTACTCGGGGGTGCGGCGGCCGCCGGTGTGGCGATGCTGGCCGGGAACACCGCCACGGCGCAGGAAGCTCAGCGAAGCAGGGGCCGGTTCGCGGGCAAGGTCGTGCTCGTCACGGGGGCGACGTCGGGCATCGGCCGCGAGACGGCCATCGCCTTCGCCGCGGCCGGCGCCAAGGTCGGTTTCTGTGGCAGGCGGGAAGAACTCGGCCGCGAGGTCGAGCGGGAGATCCGCCGTGCGGGCGGGGAGGCGACCTATCTCAAGGCGGACGTCCGGGTGCCGGAGCAGGTCCAGGCGTTCGTGGACGACGTCGTCCGCCGATACGGCAGGCTCGACATCGCGTTCAACAACGCCGGGATCCATCTCGCGAAGCCGGTGCACGAGATCTCCCTCGACGACTGGGAGGACGTCCAGCGCACCAACGCGCGCGGCATGTTCCTCGCGATCAAGTACGAGGTCCCGCATCTGCTGAAGGCGGGCGGCGGGGTGATCGTCTGCACGGCGTCCTCGCAGGCGGACCATACCCGGCCCGGCCACGCCGCCTACACCGCGAGCAAACGGGCCGTCCAGGGCCTGGTGCGCGCGGCCGCGCTGGACTACGGCGCCAAGGGTATCCGGGTGCTTTCGATCGACCCGGGGACGACCGACACGCGGCTGGTGCGCCCACCGGGGCTCCCGGACGACCTGTGGGCGCAGTTCAAACAGGCTTGGGGGCCGCTGAACGTCCACGGCCTGCGGAGGATGGGCGAGGCCAAGGAGATCGCTGCCGCCGTGCTGGCGTTGTCCTCACCGGACTTCGCCTACCTGACCGGTACTTCCGTCCTCGTCGACGGCGGGTTGAACGCCGGGCGGCCGATGACGATGCCGCCCGGCTTCACCCCGCCGGCCTGAGTTCAGGAGGAAGGAGCGCATTTCTTGGCGGCCGCGGCGGCGGCCAGCAGTTCCGGCGAGTCCATTTTGAGGTTCGCGAAGGGATCGGTGGTCTCCGTCAGCGGCTTCTGAGCCGCTTCCAGGGCTTTGAGTCCCTGGTCCAGCGCGGTTTTGCTCTTGGACGCGTCGAGTTTCCGTTTCCCTTCGGCCGCCGCGTCCCGTGCCGCGACAAAGCGGTCCACAGTGGACTTCTTCGCCGCGTCCCCGCCCGGGATCGGTGACGCGGGCAGGGTGGCCAGCTCGTCGACGACCTTGCCCGCGAGTCCGGCGCGAACCCCGAGGTCTTCGCTCAGCCAGCTGCGGGTCACCTCGACACCCGATCCCTGCTTGCTCGCGTAATCGTTGCTGGCCTTGATATAGCCGAACAGCGCGCCGCACATCCCGTCGAGCCAGGCCACCGTCTTCGAGTCGGGCCCGGCAGGGGACGTGGGTGCCGGGGACGACGGGGTGACGGTGACGGTCGCGGGTGCCGCCTGCGGCGCTTCCCCCGAACACGCCGTCACCACGGACAACGCACCTATCAGGGATACGAGCAGAAGTTTCGTCTTCATGGGATCTCCCTCCGGGGTGAATACGCACCGAAGGGGCCGGAGGTTGCCACGGCTTCTCAGCCGCAGTCCCCCATGAGCCGCGCCAGCTCCTCGGGCCGCAACGGTGGTTCCGGCAGCCGGCTCGCGGCCGTGGCCCGCATCCCGTCGAACAAGAGCGCGAGGTGGCGGCGCCAGACCTCCGGGCGGACGGCCGCGGTCGCCTCCACCGTGCGCGCGATGCCCCAGGTCACGAAGGCCATGTCCTCCAGGGTGAAGTCGGCGCGCAGCGCGCCGCTCTCCTTGGCGCGGTCGACGATCCGGGTCATCAGCTCGTACCCGCGTTCGTGATCGCCAGCCGGCGGTGGCCGGGTCGAGGCCAGTTCGTTGTAGCCGCGGTCCGTGGCCTGCAGTTCGCAGATCCGTTCCACGAAATGCGTCAGCCCGGCCCAGGGGTCGTCGAGGGCCAGCGCGTGTTCCGCGATGCTCACGACGGTCTTCGTCCGGTCCGCGAACACGGCGTTCACCAGCTCCGCGCGCTGGGGGAAGTGGTTGTACAGCGTGCCGATGCTGACGCCCGCCGTCTTGGCGATCTCTTCGAGCGCGACGTCGAGACCGCGCACCGCGTAAAGGCCCCTGGCGGCCTCGACCAGCAGGTCGCGGTTGCGCTGAGCGTCCTTCCGCAGTGGTTTGGCCATGCCGGGATCCTAGCCAAGTTGAAGGCAGTCTCAAGTTGTGTGTACCTTCGAAGAAGTTGAGGGCATCCTCAACTTAATTCTTCTGGGAGGACGACATGACCAAGACGCTCGCGATCTTCGGCGCCGGACCGGTGCTGGGGCTGTCGCTCGCGCGGCGCTTCGGCCGGGAGGGGTTCCGCGTCGCGCTGGTCGCGCGGACCACGAAGAACCTCGACGCGCTCGTCGCCGAACTCGCCCGCGACGGCATCGAAGCGACGGGGTTCGCCGCCGACGTCTACGAACCCGAGCAGATCGAGGCGGCCGTCGCCGCCATCGGGCGGATCGACGTGGCCGCCTTCAATCCCGGCGGCGGGAACATGGGGGAGGGCATCGTGCCGGTGCTCGACGTCGATCCGGACAACCTGCGGCTGATCCTCGACCGGTTCCTGGTGTCCGCGGTGGCGCTGGTGCGCGCCGTGCTGCCGGGGATGGCCGAACGGGGCGACGGCGCGATCCTCTTCACCGCGGGACAATCCGGTCTGCACCCGGCGCCGTTCCTCGGGAACGCCGGGATGGCGCAGGCCGCGCTGCGGAACTACTTCCACAATCTGAATTCCGTGCTCGCCGAGAAGGGCGTCTACGCCGGAGCCGTCAACGTCGGGGCGCTGATCGAGGGCAGCGTTCCGCATCTGACGCTCACTTCGGGGCCGCTGGACTTCGAGCCCGAGGTGATCCACCCCGACGTCTTCGCCGACGCCTTCTGGAAGCTCCAGGCCGAGCGCGACGCGCCCGAAGCGCTGGTCGGCTCGTTCGGGAAGTAGCTCCGGGCGTCCACAAGAGGGTGCGCCCGGTTTTGCTCGTCCGGCTGCTGTACACGGCCGGGGCGGACCCCATCGGCTGGTTCTCCCGGCGCTGCGCGACGGAGGCGCCGCGGCGGCTCCACGTGCTTGCCGCGCTGACAAAACACGTGAGCTCGCTGCAGGCGGTGGCCTGCAGCGAGCTCACGCGGGCGGTCAGTGTGAAGTGGGCGCTGCCGGTTCGGTGGGCGCCTTCGCGTCGTCGGACGTGCAGGCCCCGCTGGAACGAAATGGTTCGGCGAGTTGGGCCAAGTAGGCGTCCGGATAGTTGGGCTTGGCGGCCATACCGAGGTCGTCGCTGGTGAATTGACGCTTGGGATCGTAGGAGTAGGTGCCGAGCAGGTGATCCCAGAGCAGTGTGAACAGTCCGAAGTTGACGTCGCCGACGCCCGCCCATTTCAGGTGATGGAAGCGGTGAGCCTGGTTCAGCGCCAGCACGAGCCGCAGCGGCCCGACCCGATAGTCCACATTGGAGTGTTGCAGCAACAGTTGCACGACGGCGCAGAGTGCGACCGCGTAGGCCACACTGGTGGGCATGCCGAGGAGAATCAGCGGGGTGAATCCCACGGCGGTCTCCAGGGTCTGGTGCAGTGGGTGTTTCATCAGCCCGTTGAACCCGTAGGCGCGTTTCACGCTGTGGTGCACCGCGTGCAGCCGCCACAGTGCCGGAATCTTGTGGCTGGCCAGGTGGACCAGCGTGATCCCGAGATCGGCCACGAGAATCGCGGCCAGCACCTGCACGACGAACGGCCACTCGCCGGGCCAGATCCCGTCGAACGGGGTGATCGCGGTGAGCACGGGCACCACGGCAAGACTGGCGATCGTGAGAGATTCGTTGACCGCCGCGTGGACGGCATCGCGCCGGTCGTCGCCACGCGCCGCGTTCCACTCCTGCCGGTAGGGCAGGACGCGCTCGGCGGCGAAGGACACGGCTATGGCCAGAAAGACCAGACCGACCAACCATAACTTGGAAGCCCCGGCCGCGGCGATGGCGACGCCGGCGCCGTTGACGGCAAGGAGCATGAACGGCACGTAGCCGTATCTGACGAGTGTTCGCATGCCCAAAGCCTGCTGGTCACAGGCGGGCGGCGGCTTGAACGAACTCGCTAACCCTCGCGATCCGGCTCACACCAGCGCACCGTGCCGACCAGATGTGAGGGCGCCAGGCCGAACATCTCGTGGCTGACACGGGTGAGATGGGCACTGTCGGCGAACCCGGCGGCATGCGCCGCCGAGGTCAGCGTTCCACCCGCACGCGCGTGATCGATCGCGCGCTGGAGCCGGGCCCACCGCACATACGCGCGAAACGGCAATCCGAGTTCTTCGCCGAACAGGTGTCCGAGTCGCGATGCCGACAGACCCACGGCCGCGGACAGCCGAGCGAGTCCGGCCTCACCGTCGAGCATCGACGGCAGCAGGGCCATCGCCTGGCGCAGCGCCGGGTGCACCGAGCGCGGCGGAATGTCACCCCCGACCTCACCGAGCAGCCGGTCCGCCCACTGCGCTGGTTCGAGGGAGGACAACTCGACGTCGGGTGGTGCCAGCCCCGCGGCGGCCCATGCCGCGGCCGAGTCGACAGGCAGCCCGGTCCGCCGCACCCGCGCGGTCAGCGCGTGCCCGGTGACCCCGGCCGGATCGACGAACACGAGCAGCCCGGCCGAGCCGCCGACCATCTCGTGTTCCGCACCCGCCGGAATCACCATCGAGCCGCCGCGGGCCCTGTCGCCCGACGCGTCGCGCAACTCGACCACGTCACGAGTGGCGACGATCTGCACCGCGGCGTGCCGATGCCGGTGCGCGGACGCGATCTCACCCGCGTAGATCAGCATGCCGGGACGGAGCATCGCCCGTCCCTGCCAGGTTCTCCGGCGAGTCAACATCGGTCACCCTCGATTCCATCGCCCACCAAGGTGCGTTGACATGTGTGGCTCACCGCAGCTTGCCGAGAGTAACGGTTGGCCGACTCGGTGACAGTGGCCGGTCGGCCGCCACCGACGTGGAGGACAGCCGTGCCATCGGACATCTCTGGTTGTAGAGAGTAAGCCCAATATGGCGTGGTTCTGACTGGGCGGCGGGAGTCAGCAGCACGCTGCTTGTCCACAAGGGACACTCGTGGGACGCGCCGTGCCTTATCGAGGAGCCTTCACGCGCTACAGGACTCGGTCACTTCACTTTTGACTTACCCCAGTTAGAACCTCTCACTCTTCCTCTTGACACCCACCTCCGCCTGATTATAGCTTCTAACTACAGCAAGAACCATTAACTCGGCAGGCGGGAGCAGCCGGGGATCGGAGGAAGATCATGTTCGGAACTCGCACCGGAGCGCGCGCCGCCCTGCTCGCGCTCCCGTTGGCCATCGCCGGGGTCCTCGGCGGCACGGTGCCCGCCCAGGCCGCCGCTTCCGCTCACGACACCAAGCCCGCTTCGCTTACCTGCCAGGGCAAAGGCATCGATCCGGCGGCCCAGGTGCACTATCGGACCGAGACCTTCATCAAGGCGTCGCTGCGCACGATCTGGAATCTGCAGACCGATGTGGAGGCTTGGCCGTCCTGGCAGAACCCCGTCATCCCCATCACCATGAAGCGCCTGGATCCGGGGCCGCTGCGTAAGCATTCCCAATTCCAGTGGACCATTCCGGTCCCGCCCGGCACTCCCTTCCCGCCCGGCGACGTGGTCATCACCTCGACCGTCCGACAGCTCCAGTCCGGCAAGTGCATCCGCTGGACCGGCCCCCTCGACGGCCCCGGCGGCATGCATATCGACGGCATCCACGTCTGGAACTTCGTGAAGGTCCCCGGCGGCGTCATCGTCCGCACCGAGGAGAGCCACACCGGGCCCCAGGTCGACAAGGACGTGCCCACTTCCACCGAGATGCTCGGCCAAGGCCTCGAAATCTGGCTGAAGGACCTCAAGACCGCCGCCGAAGCCGGCCCTTGCCGCTGACCGGAAACACGGAAGCCCCGTACCGCGAACGGTACGGGGCTCCGGTGCCGGTGATCATTCCGGCGGCGGCTCTTTCGCGGCGGGCGGGATGGACTTCATCATCTCGATGACGGTCTTGCCTGCCATCCCCGAGGCGCCGTAGGTCGGGTCGCTCAGGATCTTGACCACCTTTTCCAGCACTTCCGCGCTCTTGCCGAGCCTCTTGGTCAGCTCGGGCATCGGCATGCTGGTCCAGTAGTCGAACTTCTTCATCATCTCCGGGGTGGCGTCGGGCATCTTCGACAGCTTGTCCCGCACCACCCAGGTGGCGATGTCGCTGAGCTTCTTCGGTTTCTCCGTGGACAGGCCGGGCTTCTTCACGTCCTCGATCGGCTTGTGCCCACCGGCGCCGCCGCTCGGCGGTGGTTTGGCACCCCCGGAACCGGGCTTGGGCACCTTGATCTTGTCGATGTTGCCGCTGAGCTTCAGCTTGACGACCTCGTCGGCCTTTCCGCGCGTCTTCGCCAGCAGCTTGAGCATCTCGGCGAGCCGCTTGGCGACGTCGGCGATCTGCTTGGCGATCTTGGCGATGGCCACGCCGACCGTGGTCATGATGGAGGTGATCGCCGCGATGATCGAGCCGCCGAAGGTGACGGGTGCCAGTGCCACCGCGACGATCGCGGCCTTGAGGATGCCCGCGAGGGTCATGGCGATGATGTCGCGGACGATGCCGCGGACGGCACCGATCATGGCACCCGCGATGCCCATCTGCTTACCGGCGAAATTGACGTAGTCGGAGAGCGCGTCGATTTGCGCGGCCACGCCCTCCATGTCGGTCCGGAACTGGTCGGCGGCCGCGCCCTCCCAGGACTCCATGAGGTCTTTGGTGGCTTTCGCGTGGTCTTCCGACCACTGCTTCACGGCCTGGCCCTCGGCGTAGATCGCCGCCTTGGCCGCCTCGATGCCCTTCGGGTCGCCCAGCAGGAAGTCCAGCGGCCAGCGGAAGATGACGATGTGCTCGATCAGCCAGCCGATCCCGGCGGTGAGCAACGATCCGATCGGATCGAGGACCATGCCGAGGATCTCGATCGCCATACCGGCCGAGGCCATGCCGATGCTGAGGCTGTCGCCTTCGTCGACCGCCCTTTTCAGGCCGAACGCGGAATCGAAGAAGCCCGCACCCGCGGTGTCCCCGCTGCCTGCGAGGAAATTGTTCTTCGGATCCTTGAAGTCGTCGGCGTGGACCCCGCTGCCGTTCCCGAAATCGTTGCGGTGGTATTCGTCGCTCACTTGACCTTCACGTCCCCGATCCCGTCACCGGCGGCGGTGATCAGCTTTTCGGTTTCCTGTTCGTTGGCTTCGTACTTCTTCGCGGCGTCACGCACCTTGTCCGAGAACTCCTGGACGTTCTCCGAATACTTGTGCAGCTGGTCGCGCGCCTTGGCGCAGTGCATGCTCGCGCCCGCACCGTAGGCCTGGCCGCCGAAGATGCCGAAAAGGCCGGGGTCGGCGACGCAGCTGCCCACCATGTCGGCGCTCTTCTGCAGCGCTTCTTCGAGTTGGTCGAGATGGGTGGCGTACTTCTTCAGCGCCTCCGTCGTGACGTCGAATCCGCTCACCACGGGCTCATTTCGTCGTCGTCGGGGCTGGCGGGCCGCCGGGTCCGCGGTGCCGGTGGCTTCGGCGGGCTCGCTGGCGGTGGTGGCGGGGTCCAACGGCCCGGTTGCGGCGGCTCGTCGTGCGCCTCCGGAGCCCACTTGTTCTGCTCCGGGTGGTCCGGGACGGCTTCCTCGTCGTCCTCGATCTTCGGCAGGAACGTGCGGACCAGCTGCGCGGCCTCGTCGTCGCCGTTGATCTCGGTGTAGGACTCCGCGACCCGCACCGCGGTCATGCGCTGGGCCTCGCGCACGGTCTGCATGACGAGCGCGGAGAGTCTCGCCGGGCCCAGCGCGCACGCCCGGTTGCCGAATTCGATCGAGCTCAGCGAGCCGTTCGCCTCGACCTTCACCGTCACCGAACCGTCCGCGGACCGTGCCGTGGAGGCGGACGCGGTGAACGCGGCGGCCAGGGCGCCGGCCTTTTCCTGGAGTTTCCTGGCCTCCCGCTCCAAGAGCAGAGCGAAGTCCTCGCCAGCTTCGAAATTGGGGTGCATGCGCCGCCTCGGGCTCGATCCGACAGGGTCGCCACTGGGGAAGGGGCCGACGACGCGGAGCCTAGGGCAGCGCCGCCGATTTCGCGGACCACCGGGCATCAACCTTGCCCGTACGAACCTTGCGCCTTGCCCGAGAACGCAACTCCAGCGTCGGCACCGCTGGCCGGTGAGGTGGTGGTTTCGCGGCTGCGGGGCTTGACGATGTGGGAATCGGGACATTGAGTGTCCAGATTCCCACATCGTCGCGCGGGGACCCTGACCCTGAAGGCAGGGAAGGAGGCCTTCACTACCTGACAGCAGGCAAGTGCCTCGATCACCAGGTCAGGTGACAACAGGGTGCGCCCGGTTCGACGACCGCCGGCAGCGGCGCCAGACTCGCGACAGCGCCGAGGACCTACAGGACCATCACGGCGGCGTCAGTCGCGGACATCGCACATCGCGCGCTGCTTGAAGGCCGACAGCGCGCCGTCGATGGGGTGGGGCTGCGGATTCCCGGAGGAGTCCAGCTTGTTCCACCGCGACAGGTTCACCGCGAAGGACATCTGCCGCTTCCCGTCGGCTCGGATCCAGGACTCCGACTGCGCTCCCCAGGTCGAGCCGTCGTGGCCCCAGAAGGTCCCGCAGCCGGGGATCTCGGCCTTGTGCAGCCCCAGGCCGTAGTCGATCAGCTGCCCGTCCTGGGCGATGACCGGGACCGTCTGCTGCATCTGCGCCAGCGACGACCGGTTCACGATTCCGCCGGCGAGTAGCTTGCTGAAGAAGCGGTCGAGGTCCTCGACGGTCGAGACCAGACCGGCTCCCATCATCACCCAGGACATGTTGTAGACGCTGTAGTCGCGCGGCGGGTCGACCAGGCCGAACAGTGCCTCGTACATCCGCGAGTGCGGCCCCTTGATCCACGGACCGTCCGGAAACTCGGTGTGCCGGAGCCCGGCGCGCTCGATGACGTTGCGGGTGATGTACCGCTCGGCCGTGGTGCCGGTCACCCGCTCCAGTAGCTCGCCGAGCAACAGGTAGTTGGTGTTCGAGTACACCCCAGGGGTGCTCCCGGGCTCGCCGGTGGCGGGCGCCTGGACCCCCATCTCGATCAGGTCGGCCGTGCGGAACTGCTTGAACCGGTTGTCGTCCACGCTCTGCGCCGAGATATCCGGCAGCGAAGGCCACGCCTTGAACGACGGGTACGCATAGGGGAGGTATTCGGCGAGGCCGCTGGTGTGGTTGATCAGCATGCGAACCGTGATCTTCTTGCCGCGTTCACCCGGCACCAGGTGCGGCAGGTAGCCGCCGATCGGCGCGTCGAGCCGGATCCGGCCCTGTTCGACCTGCTGCAGGACCGCGGCGGCGACGAAGGTCTTGGTGATGCTGCCGACGCGCTGTCGCATGTCCGCCCGGATGGGGCGGCCGGTCCGGACATCGGCGACCCCGGACGCGCCGCGCCAGGTCTGGCCCGCATCGCGCACCTCGGCGTACACGCCCGGCATTCCGGCGCGATGCACAGCGTCCAATGTGGACTGCAGTGCGGCGCGATCGAGACTGGGCGTGGGGGCCGCTGCCGCCGTGCTCGCACCGACGACCAGTGCGGCCACGCTTGCCATTGCCACCAGTTGGATCTTCAAGATTCGTCCTCTCAATGGGCCAGGGCGCGGCGCACGGCCGCGGTGATTTCGGCGAACTGCCGCTGCGAGACCTCGGCGGGGACCGCCCCCGATCCGTGGAAGGTGCCGGGCCACTGGTGCAGCTCGACCGACACGCCCGCCTGCAGCAGCCGCAGCGCGTAGGCGATGCACTCGTCACGGTTCGGGTCGAACTCCGCGCTGGCGATGTAGGCCGGTGGCAGGCCGGACAGGTCGGTGGCCCGAGCCGGTGCGGCGTACTGCGTGGCGGGCGTGGAGCCCAGGTAGTACGTCCATGACCGGGCGACCTTGTCGCGGTACAGCCAGGGCGTGTCGGTGAAGTTCCGGGCCGACCACGTCTCCAGCCGGTCATCGAGTCCGGGCTCGTTGAGCACCTGGAAGCGGATCGCGGGTCCCTGTTCGTCGCGAGCCCGCAGCGCCACCGCGGCCGCGAGGTTCGCGCCCGCGCTGTGGCCTCCGACCGCGATCCGTTCCGGGTCGATGCCCAGTTCGGCCGCGTTCTCGGCCACCCAGGTCAGCACGGCGTAGACGTCGTCGAGGGCGGCCGGGTACGGGTGCTCGGGGGCCCGGCGGTAGCCCACCGAGATCACCACCGCGCCTGCCCCGTCGGCGATCCGGATCGCCAACGGGTGCTCGGTGTCCAGGTCGCCGATGACATGTCCGCCGCCGTGCGACCAGATGATGGCGCCCTGTGCCTGGAGAGGGCGATAGATCCGCACGGGCACGTCCGGATCGGCGGGCACCGTGCGGTCCTCGATCTCCATTCCGGTCGTGTCCGGTACCGGCCGCGCGCCTGCCAGCTCGGAGTAGATCTTGCGGTCGGCGACCGGGTCGGTCAGGTCGGCCCGCGGGAAGAACGGGACGAATGCTTCAAGTTCGGGATCCATGTCGACCATCCTTCTGGTCGCCACCAACGGGATCACCCGCCACGCGTCGGGCATTCCGCCGAGATCACGCGCCGATCGTCGCTGTTTCCTGTCCTGGAGGCACTTGTCGCACAACAGCGCGAACAGCAAAAAAGGGAACAAGGCTCACCGGCTGCGGCCGATGATCTTGTTCCCGTCAGAAGTGTGCCCTCGGCAGGATTCGAACCTGCGACACCTGCCTCCGGAGGGCAGTGCTCTATCCCCTGAGCTACGAGGGCGTTGCCGCCTGGGCGACGTTGGAAGCTTAGCGCATCCCGTCCAGCGTCTTCGCGCGCGGTGGTCCTAAACGCGGCGGTGTCGTGCAGCACGGGCGACGAAGGCGCCTTACGTGCCTCTGACCAGCGTTTCCAGTCGCTTCGGTCGTCGCTGCGGAGAGGTCCCGTCAGCCGCTAGCGTTGGGGTGGACCAACGAACTGGGAGGACGTCGTGATCGAACCGTTCGAGGTGCGGATCCCCGAAGCCGCCATCGCCGACCTGCGGACCCGGCTGCGTGCGACACGCTGGCCCGAGCCCGCGACGGTGGACGATTGGGAGCAGGGTGTCCCGCTGGACTTCGCGCGAGAGCTGTGCCGGTATTGGGCCGAGGACTACGACTTCGGTTTGGCGGACCGGGTCAACGCTTTCCCGGCGTTCAAGACCACTGTGGACGGTCTGGGGATCCACTTCCTGCACGTCCGCTCGCCGGAGCCGGACGCGACGCCGCTCGTGCTCACGCACGGCTGGCCGGGTTCGGTGGTCGAGTTCCTCGACGTGCTCGGCCCGCTGACCGATCCCGCCGCGCACGGCGGCGACCCCGCGGACGCGTTCCATGTCGTGGCGCCCTCGCTCCCCGGCTTCGGCTGGAGCGACAAGCCGTCGTCGACGGGGTGGAACGTCGAGCGCATCGCCAGGGCCTGGGACGAGCTGATGGACCTCCTCGGCTACGAGCGCTACGTCGCGCAGGGTGGCGACTGGGGTGCCGGGGTGACGAACATGCTCGCCAAGCTCGTCCCGGAACGGCTGCTCGGCGTCCACGTGAACATGGCGGGTGTCGCGTACGACGCGGCCAAGCTGGGGGAGCCGACGGCGGCCGAAAAGGAGTCGATCGCCGACTTCGCGCGCTTCCGGGAGGTCGGCTCCGCGTACGCACAGCAGCAGGCCACACGCCCGCAGACGCTCGGCTACGGGCTCACCGACTCGCCGGCGGCGCAGGCGGCGTGGATCGCCGAGAAGTTCTGGGCGTGGACCGACAATGACGGCTCGCCGGAGACGGCGCTGTCGTGGCGGCAGATGCTCGACGCGATCTCCGTCTACTGGTTCACCGGGACCGCGGCGTCGTCGGCGCGGATCTACTGGGAGAACAAGGAGCGGGACGTCTCCGAGGTCGCGGTCCCTTCGGGGATCTCGATCTTCCCCCGCGAGAACATCCGGCCGTCCCGGCGCTGGGCGGAGCTGCGCTACACCGATCTCCGCTGGTACGAGGTGCTGGACAAGGGCGGTCACTTCGCCGCGTTCGAGCAGCCTGAGGCCTTTGTCGGCCAGGTGAGGGGGTTCTTCCGGTCGCTTCGGTAGCAGTCCGTGTCGGTTCCAGGTTTCGGGAAGGCCCTCCTGGGGGATGGCTTCCTTGTGTGGCTTAAGACATGGTGAACTTAGGCTCACCTGTATTGCACATATGCGCATGTGACAATATATTCGGCCTGTCGACTTCACGAGAGGCGGAGCAATGGGTCACGGGCACGGGCATGGGACGGCCTCGCCGTCGAGCGCGTCAGGCCGCTACCTCAAGAGCCTGACGATCGCCCTGTTCATCGGCGCCGGCTTCATGGTCATGGAGTTCATCGTCGGGTTCGCCACCGGCTCGCTCGCGCTGATCTCCGACGCCGCGCACATGTTCACCGACGTCCTCGGGGTCGGTATGGCGCTGGCGGCGATCATGCTGGCCAGGCGCAGCGGCCCGACCCACACCCGCACGTTCGGGTTCTACCGGGCCGAGGTGCTCGCGGCGCTGGCCAACGCCATCCTGCTGTTCGGCGTCGCGGGCTACGTCCTGTTCGAGGCCGTCGGCCGGATCAGCGACCCGCCCGCCGTGCCCGGCCTGCCCGTGCTGCTGGCCGCGGCCGCCGGTCTGGTCGCGAACATCGTCTCGTTCCTGATCCTGCGCAAGGGCGCCGAGGAGAGCATCAACGTCCGGGGCGCGTACCTGGAAGTCCTCGCCGACCTGATCGGCTCCGTCGGCGTACTGCTGAGCGGCGCGATCACGCTGCTGACCGGCTGGCGCTACGCCGACCCGATCATCGGTGTCGCGATCGGCTTGTTCGTCCTGCCCCGCACCTACGCCCTCGCCCGCCGCGCGCTGCGGATCCTGTTCCAGCACGCGCCGAAGGGGGTCGACGTCGCCGGGATCCAGACCGAGTTGGGCGCGCTGAAGGGCGTCGAGGACGTCCACGACCTGCACGTCTGGACGCTGACTTCGGGGATGGAGGTCGCGTCGGCGCACCTCACGATCGCGCCGACCGTCGAGCAGTCCGCGGTCTTGACCGAGGCGCAGAACCTCTTGGCGAACCGTTACTCGATCGAGCACGCGACTCTGCAGATAGAAGTGCCCCAGTGCGCGCGACGCTGCCGGGAACTCTCCTGGTAACTCCCGCCCCGTCATGCGTTTCGTCCTCTGGATGCGGTAGTTGGCAACGCGAACTACCGCATCCAGAGGACGAAACGCGTTCTAGTCGGGGAGGGGAGCGGCGCCGCGCTCCTGCAGCAGGCTCTTCATCAGGGTGACTTCGGCGCCCTGCGAGACGAGCATGCTCTGCGTCAGCGACTTCACGTCCGGCACGGAAGTGTGGTCGTGGCCGTACTGCGCCATCGCCGTCCCGCCCAGGTGATGCCGCAACATCAGCTGAAGGAAGAAGACGTCCATCTCCTTGCCGGTCAGCGACCGCAGTTTGGCCAATTCGGCCGAAGTCGCCATCCCCGGCATCGGCGTGCCGTTCGACGGCTTCGCGTCGGCGCCACCGTGCCCGGGGTGGCCGGGCATCGGTTCGGTCATCCAGGTCATGTAGGCGCCGGTCGCCTGCTCTGGCTGGCCCCACAGGCCCAGCCAGCCCTTCATCCGGCCGACCTGACCGGTCTGCGTGCGCTCGATGTCGAACGCGAGGGTCTTGATCGCCGGATCGGTCGTGTGGTCCCGCGCCCAGCCCGCCATGGTGACGGCCTGGAGGTGGTGCACCGACATGTCCTGCGCGAAGCCGACCTCGACCGAGCCCGCCCCCGGGGTCGTCGCTTCCGGATCGGAGTCGATCAGCCTGGTCGTCAGCGCGCCGAGGCCGAAGCCCAGGATCAGCATGACGACCAGGGCGGCCCCGATCACCAGCCATCGGCTCTTGGCCGACCGCGAAGTGTCGTCCGGTTCGTCGACGTACTGGAGATCGGGGTCCATCTGGCTCATTTACTTGGTCGCGGGCGCCGACGGCTGGCTGGCGGGCGGCTGCGAGGGCTGGCCGGCGCCGGGCTGGCCGTCCTGCTGCGTGCCCGCGGTGCCCTTGTAGTCCATCGGCTTGGCGTCCGGTCCCGGCGGGGCCGGGTTGAACTCGCCCGGCTCGATCTGCGCGTCGCAGGTGGCGTCACGCTCGGGGTACGCGCCGTACGGGTTGGTGCGCAGGGCGGCGATGAACTGGTCGATGCGCTCGTCCGAAGCGCTGTCCAGCTTCAGCTGGTGACCCCAGGACTGCAGCGAGATCGGCTTGTCCAAGTTCGGGTACGGCGACATCACCGTGTACGGCTTGCCCTCGACGCGGACCTTCAGCAGGTCGAGCTGCTCACCGGTGACCTGCTGCGGGTTGTAGGCGATCCAGACCGCGCCGTGCTCGAGACCGTGGACCATGTTCTCGTTGCGGACGGCGTTCGGGTAGACGACGCCGTTGCACGCGGCCCATGCCTGGTCGTGCGGGCCGCCGTAGGGCGGGGTCTTGTCGTAGGCGACGCGCTCGGCGGCCGTGACGTGGACACTGCCCTCGTACTTCGTGGTGACGACCCCGTTGATCCGCTTGGAGGGATCCGGGTCCTGCTGTGACGGCGCGAAGGCGGCCGCGGCCTCTTCACGGGTCTTCTGCTCACGCTTAGGCGCCGAGGCGACCATGTAATAGGTGACCACCGAGGCCGCCAGGGCGACGATCGCGACGACCGCGATGATCGTGCCCCACGGCGTGCCCTTCTTGGACACGACGGAACTACGGGCTGCCTTCATGGCGTTCTTCGGCGCGCCCTTTTTTCTGGTTGTCCCGTTAGCCATGGCTCCTGCGTTCTCCAAAGGGGGTGGTCCCTGCGCGGGCCAGTGTAGAGACCGCGCGTCTGATCACGGTGAACAGCCGCAAGATCACCGGCTTGGCTCACACCTTCCGGCGGTCGCTGCGAAGCCCGGACCTGGTCACACCTAGAATTCCGCGAGTGACTCCCGCAGCTCTCGCCGACCTGGTCCGTAACTCAGCCGTGCAGGTTCTCACCGCGCGCGGCCTCGACGATTCCGTGCTGCCGGAGAAGGTGACGATCGAACGTCCCCGCAACCCCGAGCACGGCGATTACGCGACCAACCTGGCGTTGCAGGTGGCCAAGAAGGCGGGCATGAAGCCCCGCGACTTCGCCGACGCGCTGGCCGAGGCGCTCGCGGCCGCGGACGGGATCGACTCGGCCGAGGTCGCCGGGCCGGGCTTCCTCAACCTGCGGCTCGCCGCCGACGCGCAGGGTCAGATCGTCCAGCAGGTCCTCGACGCGGGGGAGAAGTACGGCCTCGGTGACGCGATGGCCGGCGTCAAGATCAACCTCGAGTTCGTCTCGGCGAACCCGACCGGCCCGATCCACCTCGGCGGCACCCGCTGGGCCGCGGTCGGCGACGCGTTGGGCCGCGTGCTCTCCGCGCAGGGCGCCCTGGTGACCCGCGAGTACTACTTCAACGACCACGGCGCGCAGATCGACCGCTTCGTCCGGTCCCTGATCGCGGCCGCCAAGGGCGAGCCCGCGCCGGAGGACGGCTACGCGGGCGGCTACATCAACGACATCGCCGCCGAGGTCATCCGCCAGGAGCCGAGCGCGCTGTCGCTGCCGGACGACGAGCGTGCCGAGACGTTCCGCCGGGTCGGCATCGAGCTGATGTTCACCGAGATCAAGCAGAGCCTCCACGACTTCGGCACCGACTTCGACGTCTACTTCCACGAGAACTCGCTGCACGAGTCCGGCGCGGTCGAGTCGTCGGTCCAGCAGCTGAAGGACTCCGGGAACCTGTACTTCGAAGACGGCGCCTGGTGGCTGAAGTCCAAGGAACACGGCGACGACAAGGACCGCGTCGTCATCAAGAAGGACGGCAACCCGGCCTACATCGCCGGTGACCTCGCCTACTTCCAGGACAAGCGCAAGCGCGGGTTCGACCTCTGCATCTACATGCTCGGCGCGGACCACCACGGCTACATCGCCCGGCTCAAGGCCGCCGCGGCCGCCTTCGGTGACGACCCGGCCGTGGTCGAGGTGCTGATCGGCCAGATGGTCAACCTGGTCTCCGAGGGCAAGCCGGTCCGGATGAGCAAACGGGCCGGCACCGTGATCACCATGGAGGACCTGGTCGGCACCGTCGGGGTCGACGCGGCCCGCTACGAGCTGATCCGCTACTCCGTCGATTCCACTTTGGACATCGACCTCGATCTGCTGCGCAAGCACTCGAACGACAACCCGGTCTACTACGTCCAGTACGCCCACGCGCGGCTGGCCTCCTTGCAGCGCAACGCTTCCGACCTCGGGCTCAAATTCGATGGCGACGTCGACTTCGGTCTGCTTACGCTGCCCGCGGAGGGCGATCTGATCCGCACGATCGGCGAATTCCCGACCGTCCTCCGCCGAGCGGCGCAGCTGCGCGAACCGCACCGCGTCGCCCGGTATCTCGAAGAACTCGCCGGCGCCTACCACAAGTGGAACGCCGTCGGCCGGGTCCTGCCGAAGGGCGACGAGGAGACCACCCCTCTCACGTTTTCCCGGCTCGCGCTGTGTGAAGCGACCCGCCAGGTGCTGGCGAACGGCCTCACCGTGCTCGGTGTCTCCGCTCCGGAACGGATGTAAAAGCAATGGCTCACCCCGCGGGCCCCCGCCACGCCGACGTCTACCCCCACGCCGACGCTTCCGGTTTCCCGCCGTCGAGTCCCGAAGAACTCGACAGGCTGTATCCGAAGGTCTGGCCCCGTAACACCTTCCGCGGCGGAGACGGTGTCGTGCGCATCGCCGGCGTCGACGTCCGCGAACTCGCCGAGAAGTACGGCACGCCGCTGTTCGTCGTCGACGAGGCCGACTTCAAGTCGCGTTGCGCCGACTACGCCGAGGCGTTCGACGACCCGGCGCTCGTGCATTACGCGTCCAAGGCGTTCCTGTCCATCGAGATCGCCCGCTGGGTGGCCGAGCAGGGGCTGAGCCTGGACGTCTGCAGCGGCGGCGAACTCGCCGTCGCGCAGCGCGCGAACTTCCCGGCCGAGCGGATCACCTTCCACGGCAACAACAAATCGGTCGCCGAACTCGAAGCCGCCATCGAGGCGGGGGTCGGCACGGTCGTGGTCGACTCCTACTACGAGATCGCGCGGCTGGCCGATGTCGCCGCCCGGCACGACATCGTCCAGAACGTGCTGATCCGGGTCACGGTCGGCGTCGAGGCGCACACCCACGAGTTCATCGCGACCGCGCACGAGGACCAGAAGTTCGGTTTCTCGCTGGCCTCCGGTGACGCGGCCGAGGCCGTGCGCCGCGTGCTCAACGCGCCGTCGCTGAAGCTGATCGGCCTGCACAGCCACATCGGTTCGCAGATCTTCGACGCCGACGGCTTCGAGGTCGCCGCCCGCCGGGTGGTCGGCCTGCTGGCCGAACTCGCCAAGGAACACGGCACCGACCTGCTCGACCAGCTGGCGATCGTCGACCTCGGCGGTGGTTTCGGTATCGCCTACACCGACAAGGACAACCCGCCGCCGCCCGCGCAGATGATCACGCAGATCCGCGAGATCGTCCGCAAGGAATGCGAGTACGCGGGCCTTCCGGTGCCGAAGATCGCCGGCGAGCCGGGCCGCGCCATCGCCGGTCCCGGCACGATCACCCTGTACGAGGTCGGCACCATCAAGGACGTCTCGCTCGGCGACAAGGCCGCCCGGCGCTACGTCAGCGTCGACGGCGGGATGAGCGACAACATCCGCACCGCGCTCTACGACGCGGTGTACGACTGCCGTCTCGTATCCCGGACCTCGGACGACGACGGGGACGGCCAGGTCTCCGCCGCGCTGTCCCGGGTCGTGGGAAAACACTGTGAGTCCGGCGACATCGTCGTCCGGGACTGCTGGCTCCCCGACACTCTTGCTCCCGGCGACCTGCTCGCCGTGGCGGCCACCGGGGCGTACTGCTACTCGATGGCCAGCGGGTACAACCGGCAGCCGCGGCCCGCGGTGGTGGCCGTGCGCAACGGCAGCGCCCGCGTGCTGCTGCGGCGGGAGACGACGGACGACATGCTGCGCCTGGAGGTCTAGCAAGTGTCTACTGTGGACGGACGTGTGATCAGGGTCGCCCTCCTGGGCTGCGGGACGGTCGGCGGGGAGGTCGTCCGGCTGCTCACCGAACAGGCCGAGGAGCTGGCCGCCAGGGCCGGTGCCAGGGTGGAGCTGGCGGGGATCGCGGTCCGGCGTCCCGACAAGCACCCCGAGCTGCCGCCGGAACTGGTGACCTCCGACGTGACGAAGCTCGTCACTTCCGACGACGTCGACGTGGTCGTCGAACTGGTCGGTGGGATCGAGCCGGTGCGGCAGTGGCTGCTCGACGCGCTCAAGGCCGGGAAGTCCGTTGTCACGGCCAACAAGGCGTTGATGGCCGAGCATTCGGCGGAGCTGTTCGAGGCCGCCGACGCGTCCGGCGTGGACCTGTACTTCGAGGCGGCCGTGGCCGGGGCGATCCCGCTGCTGCGCCCGCTGCGCGAATCGCTGGCCGGTGACCGCATCACCCGCGTGATGGGCATCGTCAACGGCACCACCAACTTCATCCTCTCCGCGATGGACTCCACCGGCGCGGGCTACGCGGAAACGCTGGAAGAGGCCAGCAGGCTCGGGTACGCGGAGGCGGACCCGACGGCCGACGTCGACGGCTACGACGCCGCGTCCAAGGCCGCGATCCTCGCCTCGCTCGCGTTCCACACCCGGGTCACGGCCTCCGACGTGCACCGCGAGGGCATCGCCGACGTCACCGCGTCGGACCTCGCCGCGGCGAAGGTGCTGGGCCGCACGGTGAAACTGCTCGCCATCTGCGAGCGCGTCACCGCCGACGACGGCACCGAATCCGTTTCGGCGCGCGTGCATCCGGTGATGATCCCGCGCGACCACCAACTCGCCGGGGTCGGCGGCGCGTACAACGCCGTCTACGTCGAGGCCGACGCCGCCGGTGAGCTCATGTTCTACGGTCAGGGCGCCGGTGGCGCGCCGACCGCGAGTGCCGTGCTCGGCGACCTCGTCGCGGTGGCTCGAAACCGGGTCGTCGGCGGCCGTGGCCCGCGCGAATCCGCGCACGCCGCGCTCCCGGTCAGGCCGATGGGCCAGACGCCGACGCGGTACCACGTCAGTCTCGACGTGGCCGATCGAGCGGGCGTCCTCGCCCAGGTGGCCCAGGCGTTCGCCGGGCACGGCGTCAGCATCGCCGCGGTGCGGCAGCGGGACGCCAACGACACGGCCAGCCTGGTCGTCGTCACCCATCTGGCGCCGGACGCGGCACTGCGGTCCACTGTGGACGACATTGCCAAGCTCGATGTGGTGAACCAGGTCGTCAGTGTGATGCGGGTGGAAGGCGAAGACCAGTGATTCCCCAACCATGGCCAGGAATCATCCAGGCCTACCCGGACCGGATCCCGGTCCCGTCCGGCGCGAAGGTGATCACCCTCGGCGAAGGCAACACCCCGTTGCTGCCCGCGCCGCACCTTTCGGAACTCACCGGCTGCGAGGTCTTCCTCAAGGTCGAAGGGGCGAACCCGACCGGGTCGTTCAAGGACCGCGGGATGACCGTGGCCATCACGCATGCGCTCGCCAGCGGGCTCCAGGCGGTCATCTGCGCCTCCACGGGCAACACGTCGGCGTCGGCCGCGGCCTACGCGGCGCGTGCCGGGCTCACCTGCGCGGTGCTCGTCCCGCAGGGCAAGATCGCGATGGGCAAGCTCGCCCAGGCCGTCCTGCACGGCGCGCGGATCCTGCAGGTGGACGGGAACTTCGACGACTGTCTCGAACTTGCGCAGAAGACCGCGATCGACTACCCGGTGACCTTGGTCAACTCGGTCAACCCGGTGCGCATCGCCGGCCAGAAGTCGGCGGCGTTCGAAATCTGCGACGCGCTCGGCCGGGCACCTGACATCCACTGTCTCCCGGTCGGCAACGCGGGCAACATCACCGCGTACTGGGCGGGTTATTCCGAGTACGCGGGTGACGGTGTGGTGAAGAACACCCCGCGGATGTTCGGTTTCCAGGCGGCGGGCGCCGCGCCCCTCGTGCACGGCGAGCCGGTGGCCGATCCGGATACCATCGCGACCGCGATCCGCATCGGCAGCCCCGCTTCCTGGGACGGCGCGATGAAGGCGAAGAACGCCTCCTCGGGGCTCTTCGAAGCGATCACCGACGAGAAGATCCTTGAGGCGTATCGCCTGCTCGCCCGCAAGGAAGGCGTGTTCGTCGAGCCCGCCTCGGCGACCAGCGTCGCGGGCCTGCTCGCCACGGCCGCCGACGGCCGCCTGCCGAAGGGCTCCACCGTCGTGTGCACCGTCACCGGGCACGGCCTCAAGGACCCGGCCACGGCGCTGGAGGGCAACGTCGAGGTCGAGCCGCTCGCCGTCGACCCGACCGCCGTCGCCGCCGCGCTGGACCTGCGATGACGCTGCTCAAGGTCACCGTCCCGGCGTCTTCGGCGAACCTCGGCCCGGGGTTCGACACGCTGGGGCTCGCGCTGGCGCTGTACGACAAGGTCGAACTCCAGATCACCGACGCCGGGCTCAAGATCGAAGTGATCGACGCCGGCGCGGGTGACGTGGACGACGTGCCGACCGACGAATCGCATCTGGTCGTACGGGCTTTCCGGCGGGGCTGCGAGCATCTCGGGCTCCGGCCGCCCGGCCTGCACCTGCGTTGCTTCAACGCCATCCCGCACGCCCGCGGCCTCGGCTCGTCGGCGGCCGCCGTCGTCACCGGTGTCGCGGCCGCGTACGCGCTGGCGGAGAAGGCCCTGGACGACGACGCGCTGCAGCTGGCGGCCGAGTTCGAGGGACACGCCGACAACGCCGCGGCGAGCCTGCTGGGCGGCTTCGTGGTGGCCTGGAACGAAGGCGAGCGGTTCCGCGCCGAACGGCTCCAGCCGCATCACGACATCCGGCCCGTGGTGGCGATCCCGGCGTTGCGGTCCTCGACCGACGCGACGCGCGGACTGCTGCCCGACCGGGTCCCGCATGCCGACGCGGCGTTCACCGCGGGCCGTGCGGCGCTCGCGGTCCACGCGCTCACGGCGCGCCCCGACCTGTTGCTCTCCGCTACCGAAGATCGGCTCCATCAGCACTATCGGGCATCCGCGTACCCGGCGAGCAGTGAACTGGTGCGCGCGCTGAGGGCCGAAGGGGTGGCGGCGGCCATCTCCGGGGCCGGTCCGACCGTGCTCGCGCTGACCACCGGCGGAATACTCCCGGCCGCTGTCGACGTTACATCTTTCGACGTCACCGAGCTGCCGATCGATCCGGGCGGCGTTCAGGTTGCGGCTCAGTAAAGCCTCGGTCACGTGCGGGAGCCCCGGACCGCCACGCGGGGGGTGGTTGTTGCACCGGGCCGTGGCGCGGTCTACCCTCGGGGGCGTTCGATCACCGTGCGTTTCCGCACCCGGTGCCGGTCCAGGTGAACAGTGACATCCTTGGCCCGCATCCTTCGTTGATCCGCCAGTTCCGCACACCGTCTGGCAAACGGGAGTGGCGGAGGGACGCAGGCGGGTTCCCGGTTCCGGCGGTGCCGAATTCCGCTTCCTCCATTTGGAGGACGCAAACCCCTGTGCTGGAGGCCTTCTAGCTGTGTTCAACACGGCCGAGGAGTTGCTCGCCCGTATCGGGGGCCAATTACGCCGTTTCGCAATCGGACGCGAGCGGCGGTCCGCTGATCCACCTGGAGGCGTGGATCGGTCAGGAAGGACATTTGTGAGCAACACCGATCTTTTGAGCGACGTCGAAGGTGGCGCCGCCGAGTCGAACGGCGTCGTCGCTCCCAAGCGCACGGTCGGCGGATTGACCGGCAAGACCGTCGCCGAACTGCGCTCGATCGCTGGGGACCTCGGCATCGGCGAGACGACGGGTATGCGTAAGGGCGACCTGATCGCGGCCATTCGCGAGCGCCAGGGCAAGACCAAGCGCAAGTCCCCCGCCGCGGCGAGCGAAACGCTTCCGCTCGAGGGGATCGAAGCACCACGGAAGGCTCCCAAGGCCGAAGCGCCCAAGGCCGAGGCCTCGAAGGCCGACGCGCCGAAGGTGGAAGCCGCTCCGGCCGAAGCCCCGCGCGCCGAGAAGGCGGAGAAGGTCACGGACAACGGCTCCGCGCCGTCCGCCGAGCGGCTCGCCCAGCAGGACAACGGCCAGCAGGACGGCCAGCCGCAGCAGGAAGAGGGCGGCCGCAGCCGTCGTCGTCGCGGCTCCAACCGCGCCGCGGGTTCGCCCGACCAGGGTGGCCAGCAGCGTGAGCGCGGGGAGCAGCGGGAACGCGGCGACCAGCGTGAGCGTGGCGAGCGCAACGAGCGTGGCGACCGCGCCGAGCGCAACGAACGTGGCGACCGGGGTGAGCAGGGCGGAAACCGCCAGGGCAACCGGGACGGCGGCCGCGACGGCAACCGTGATGGCAACCGGGACAACCGGGGCCAGGACAACCGGGGCCAGCGCAACCAGCAGGGCGGCCAGGACAACAGCCAGCGTCAGGGCCAGGGCCAGCAGGGTGACGACGACGAGGAAGGCGGCCGTCGCGGCCGTCGCTTCCGCGACCGTCGCCGCCGGGGTGCCGGCGGTGGCCGCGAGCAGGGCGGTTCGCCCGACACGGAGATCCGCGAGGACGACGTCCTCCTGCCCGTCGCGGGCATCCTGGACGTGCTCGACAACTACGCGTTCGTGCGTACCTCGGGCTACCTCGCCGGGCCGAACGACGTGTACGTCTCGCTTTCGCTGGTCCGCAAGTACGGCCTGCGCCGCGGTGACGCCATCACCGGTGTCGTGCGTCAGCCGCGTGACGGTGAGCAGCAGCGGCAGAAGTTCAACCCGCTGGTGCGCGTCGACTCGATCAACGGCCTGGAGCCGGACGAGGCCAAGCGCCGCCCCGACTTCACCAAGCTGACCCCGCTGTACCCGAACGAGCGCCTGCGTCTCGAAACCGAGTCGCACAAGCTCACCACCCGTGTCATCGACCTGGTGATGCCGGTGGGCAAGGGGCAGCGTGCGCTGATCGTGTCGCCGCCGAAGGCCGGTAAGACCACGATCATGCAGGACATCGCGAACGCGATCTCCACGAACAACCCCGAGTGCCACCTGATGGTCGTCCTCGTCGACGAGCGTCCGGAAGAGGTCACCGACATGCAGCGGTCGGTGAAGGGAGAGGTCATCGCCTCGACCTTCGACCGCCCGCCGTCCGACCACACGTCGGTCGCGGAGCTGTCGATCGAGCGGGCGAAGCGCCTGGTCGAGATGGGCCACGACGTCGTCGTGCTGCTCGACTCGATCACCCGCCTCGGCCGTGCGTACAACCTCGCGGCCCCGGCGTCCGGCCGGATCCTCTCCGGTGGTGTCGACTCGACCGCGCTCTTCCCGCCGAAGCGTTTCCTCGGCGCGGCGCGCAACATCGAGAACGGCGGCTCGCTCACGATCTTCGCCACGGCGATGGTCGAGACCGGGTCCACCGGTGACACGGTCATCTTCGAGGAGTTCAAGGGCACCGGTAACGCGGAGCTCAAGCTCGACCGGAAGATCGCCGAGCGCCGGGTGTTCCCCGCGGTGGACGTCAACCCGTCCGGTACCCGCAAGGAAGACCTGCTGCTCTCGCCGGACGAACTCGCGGTCACCCACAAGCTGCACCGGGTGCTGCACGCGCTGGACTCGCAGCAGGCCATAGACCTGCTCATCTCGCGACTGCGCAAGACGAAGACCAACATCGAGTTCCTCATGCAGGTCTCGAAGACGGCCCTCGGCTCGAACGACGACGACTGACACAAGCCGAAGGGGTCCTTCGCCGCATCTCTGTGGCGGAGGGCCCCTTTGTCGCGTCTCGTGAGTGGTAATGACGGTTAGAACCGTCATTACCACTCACGAGCCCGAAAGGCTCAGCGGTGCGGCACAGCGGCGGGGGTCCAGCCGCGGTAGTTGTTGAAGTAGTGCACGCTCGAAGCGTGGCCGATCTTGCCGCCGATGCTGGAGGCGTAGATCCCGCCGGAGCCGTCGGCTATGCCGACGTGGCCCCACTGGCTGATGTTCCAGTACACGAAGGCGCCCTTCGGCGGCGTCCCGGTCGTGTGCTTCGGGCTCGCGCCGTTCCAGTGCGCGTTGGCCGAGGCCCAGACGCCGGTGGTGCCGTAGGCGTTCTCGACGGCCTTCTCGCAGAGGCCCTGGTACGCGGTGGAACCGGCGTGGTTCTTGAACCACTGGACGGCGCCGGCGGGCGTGCCGTCCCCGGCGCCCTGGATCGCGAAGTCGCCTTCGGGCACCGTGGTGAACGTGCCGGCCGCTGGGTTGATGTCGGCGGCGGTGATGACGGTGCCCGTTTCGGGAGCGGCCGGAGCGGCCCCGGCCACGGGAGCGATGGCGAGAGCCGCGATGGCCAGCGCGGCGACGGACGCCGGCTTCGCCACCTTGGCGAGGATGGTGCGCATGATCAGTACCTCCTGTTGAGGAATAACCAACTGGAGGACCGTCTCGTGAACGAATACAAATTCCGTACAACCAGGCGTCGATAGTTGATAACTCAACGTGATGGAATATGCCGGGGGAGGGGTGCGTTAACCCCACTGCCAGCGCATCTGGCAAAATCATCCGCTGAAGTCCGGCACCGGTTCACCCCGCACTGGGGACCCGGGGCCAACGAGAGAGGACACCATGAAGAGCGGTATTCACCCCGAGTACGTGGTCACGAACGTGGACTGCGACTGCGGTAACACTTTCACCACGCGTAGCACCAAGACCTCCGGCAAGCTCCACGTCGAGATCTGCTCGAACTGCCACCCGTTCTACACCGGCAAGCAGAAGCTCATGGACACCGGCGGCCGCGTCGCGCGCTTCGAGGCTCGCTACGGCAAGCGCAAGAAGGCCGAAGACGCCAAGTAGCTTGAACGACGGCGCCTACCCGCATGTCCGGGTGGGCGCCGTTTTTCATGGTTTTGTCCGTCCAGGCCGTTGAGAGGTGAAGTGGTGGATTCGAGTTCGCTGAAGGGTCTGCTCGAAGAGCACGCCCAGCTGGAAGAGCAGCTGGCCGACCCGTCCGTGCACGCCGACCAGGCGCGCGCACGCAAGCTCGGTCGCCGGTACGCGGAGCTGAGCCCGGTCGTCAAGACGATCCGTGAGCTCGACGCCGCCCGCGAAGACCTCGAAGCGGCGAAAGAACTCGCCTCGGAAGACGCCGCCTTCGCGGCCGAGGCCGAGGAGATCACCGCCAAGATCCCCGTACTCGAGGCCAAGCTCTCCGAGCTTCTGGTGCCGCGCGACCCGTACGACGGCTCCGACGTGGTCATGGAGATCAAATCGGGTGAAGGCGGCGAGGAGTCGGCGCTGTTCGCCGGCGACCTGCTGCGCATGTACCTGCGCTACGCCGAGCGTCACGGCTGGAAGGCCGAAGTGCTCGACTCGGTGGACTCGGACCTCGGCGGCTTCAAGGACGTCACCGTGTCCATCAAGAGCCGCTCGGCCGACGTCGACGGTGTCTGGGCCCGGCTGAAGTTCGAAGGCGGGGTGCACCGCGTGCAGCGCGTGCCCGCCACCGAATCGCAGGGCCGCATCCACACCTCCGCGTCCGGCGTGCTCATCTACCCCGAACCCGAGGACGTCGAGGTCGAGATCGACCCGAACGACCTGCGCATCGACGTCTACCGGTCCTCCGGCCCCGGCGGCCAGAGCGTGAACACCACCGACTCGGCCGTGCGGATCACGCACCTCCCGACCGGCGTGGTCGTCTCGTGCCAGAACGAGAAGTCGCAGATCCAGAACCGGGCCCGCGCCCTGCAGGTGCTGCAGGCCCGCCTCCAGGCGATCGCCGAGGAGGAGGCCGCCGCGAAGGCGTCGGACGCGCGCCGCTCGCAGGTCCGCACCGTCGACCGCTCCGAGCGAGTCCGCACCTACAACTTCGCCGAGAACCGCATCGCCGACCACCGGGTGAACTACAAGGCGTACAACCTGGACCAGGTCCTCGACGGCGACCTCGACGGTGTGCTGGACGCGCTCATCACGGCGGACCGCGAGGAACGGCTCGCCGCCCACGCGGGCTGACGGGCCGATACCAGGCGACATCGTCCTCGTGTCACCAATCCGTCGTATCCGTAGTTCTGGTGGAACGCTTCGGCCGACGGGATGCCCCGTGGGTCGCGGAACTGGCCAGGTGAGCGGAGCTGAACTGGGCTTCCGCCGACTCAATGCCGGGGCGATCACTGCTCGGTTACTACCTCTGCTGCGACGACCACCTTCCCGGGGCGGGTGGATCGCGCCGCGGGAACTGGTCCCGTGGGTGCTGGATGCCTTGCCGGAGAACGCTTCTTCGTCCGGACTCGGTCAGTTCGGCTCGCGGCCCAGCAGCCGTTCACCGCTCAGCGGCGCACCGACGCGGAACGGTTGGCGTATCTCGCCGGCAAAGGGAAGGCCCGCTAACCGGGTTCCGTGGTGAACGGGTCGTCTTCCAGTCCGGTGTGGATGGCCCGGACTGACATGCCCACGTCGGAAAGCCGGCTGGTCACCTCGTTCTCGACCCGGCTGAGCGCTTCCGCGCCGGTCTCTCCGGCGCCTGTCGGGAATGCTGACAGCAGCACCGCTTCACAGGGCCCCGCGTCCGTGCTGATCCTGATCAGCGACGTCGAAATGTCCGTCGCGGCCGCGCCGCACAGACGTACGGCGGTCTGCAGGTCGTCGGTGGGAACGTAAAGATGCACCCGTGAGACAACGTCGGTTTCCGCGCGCGGCGTGAAATCGTGCCGGGGAACGTGCGCTGGCTCGCGCGGGTCGGTGCCGCCGAAGGTCGTTATGAGCGAATAGACCGTGTAGCCGTCGGCCTGGGTGTCGTTGGCATCGTAGCTACCGTACTGGCCGGTCTCCGGCGTTCCGCGAATCAGGAAGAACTCCGCGTTCAGTCCGAAGTGGAAAAGTGCCGGTACCGCGGCGCGCTGCAGGGTCTCGGCAGGCTCCTCGTCGTCTGCCGGAGCCGTGCGATAGCCGACGGAGACCGAGTAACCCTTCCAGCCATCCTCCGGGTCCGCCCGGCAGATCTCCAGCTCGGTGGCCTTGAACTCGCCGATCAGCCGCTCGCCCAGCTCGATGGCCACCGCGAAATCGTCCGTCCCGATACTCGCGGATATCCGCGTGACGGCTTCCGTTTCTCGGAGATCCATGACTATTTCGCGAGCCCTTCGGCGACAACAGGTGCTTCCAGCTTACGGGTGACAGGAGCGGTTGGCGATCGGGCCGTCGTGTTCACGCCCACAGCGCGCGTGGTGGATCGTAGTGATCCACCACGCGCACGTGGTGCCTGTTCAGGAAGAACGTTGATCTTCCTCGGTTTTCGATGTGAAGTACAACAACTCGAGTTCTTCGCCTTCTCGTGAATTCCTGGTGATGCGGATTCCGGAAGCTGCCACGAATCCGTCGGAATTGGCGCCGATCAACTTGACCAATAGGCGGGAAAAGTGAAGAACTCCGGGGTATCTTCCGTGCTCTTCGACGAAAGTGAACCCGAATGGTGGCAGGTAGTGACGGTCCGATTCAATTCTCTCGACACCGTCGAACAAGACCTGAATGACGTCGTCGCTACTTTCGCTGTAGCCATGAAAGAACAATTGCGAGTGACTGAGCGTGTACTGCCACAGGCTGAACGCGCGATCGCTGGACCACTTCAGGTCGACTGACTGCTTGTCTGAAGAGATTGGACACCGCCTCCCGGTTACGTGTGGTGAGCAGTCTACCTTGCGGTTCAAGAGCATGGCTTTACTGGCTGGCCTCCGGTGTTGAACGGATTGACCACTACCTTTCCCTTGCAGTAGAAGATGACCCTGTTCCAGGAGTGTGCCGCATTCCTGATCTCGTTGAGCTCCCAGGCGGTAAGGTGTCCAAAGTCGGTACGCGGGTTTCGGTTGATGCCGCCATTTGCGAACTTGATGGGGTCGGGAATTCCGTCAAGATTGAAGTGGATTCTGGTTACTCCATCTTCAATGGCGTTCAAAATATGCTGGTACCATGGTGTTCCTCTGTCCCAATGCTTGTAGCTAGCCGCGCCTAATTCCCAGGCGAAAAGTTCCAGCGAAGAAATCCCGTCAACCGTGAGGTCGCGCCCCAAGGCGATGTCTGTGCAACCGGTGTTGTGGACCAATACGGATGTTGCTCCGGTAGCCACGTAGTAGGTGTGCAGGTCGGCGACGGTGAAATTGAAGACCTGAATCGACTCGTCGTAGCTTCGGACCGAAGCCACCCGCTCCGAAGTCCCTGATGAGTTCCGCAGGTGCGAGCCCGGCCGAAGGTCTTTCGCGGAAACCCACGAGCGGGTGTCCTCGTTCCAGAACGGATGCTCATCGGTGGTTCGGAGGACCGATCCGTCCGCGGAGTCGGCGAGTCGGATCTCGACCAGGTGTTTCGAGCCTTGGCCGTTGATCAACTGAGTGACCGGCTTGCCAGCCGATCTGCCGGAGGCAGGATCGGTGGCCAGTACCCTGTCGCCGACGCGGATATCCTTGATCGGCTTTCTCGACATGTCGGATAGGAGGATCGGGGTGTCACCGGTGAAACTGTTCGTCTTGCAGAGCTTCAAGAGGCCTGCCAAGGCCTCGGCGAGACGCGCTTGCGTAGCATGCGTCTCTACGCCCGATCTCTCGAGCATGGCCCCGACGCGCGAAGCGGCGAGGGCTCCGGCCCCGGCGGCGGTCAACCACGACGTGAACGCTGTTCCTTCGGGAACGATGGATAATGCCAGAAGCCCACAGGGTTCCATGAGCGCGCACAGTCCTGCGGCTTCGATGCTCGCGACCATGAAGAGGAACTTCGCCGATTCGTCGAGAACAGGCTGCAGGATCGCGAGAGCTTGATCCGCGGCGAAGCTGGGACTGAGGACATTGAGCAGGCACCCTTGGTGCTTCTCGGTCCCCTTCTTGTAGAGACGCTCGCATTCGGCGCCGTTTGCGAGCATCAGCGTCCGTTTATCGAAATCGGACGCCGTGATCAGATTTATGCAGTCGTCGTACAACTTCTGGGACATCGCCTTGTACTGCTGGCAGTTCATGCCCTGTTCGAACGCTGCCTTTCCTCTGGCTTCGTTCACCTTCTTGATGGCGCTGTCAACGGCGTCGCTGGCAGCTGTCGCCGCGTCGCGGGCACTCTTTCCTGCATCCAAGGCGGCGTTGAACGCGACATACGCGAACCTGAATGCCTCAGCGGCGAAACTGGCCGCTTGGCGCTCGGAGGCTGTTGCCCAGGCCGCGGAGCGCGAGGCGTCTTGTGCCGATTCCTTGGCCGAATTCGCCGCATTGCGAGCGGTCGCGGCAGACTGGGCGGCTTGCGTAGCGGACGCCTCGGCATCACGAGCCGACTTCGCGGCGTTCTGAGCGTAGACCGAAGCTTGGGCCGCATCGGCTTTCGCCTGCTTTTCATAGCCTACTGCCTCAGCGGCGGCGCCGCGTGCTGTCGCGGCGGTCGCTTGCGCCTCGTTCGCGCTTTGTGTCGCGGTTGTCGCGAACTGTGCCGCCCGGGCCAGATGACCCGCCATCGCGGCGTTGTGGGTGGCACTGTCCTGGTCTCGTTGCGCCGCGGCGTACTGACCGACCGCCAGGAACTGTTGCAGCATGCCCGCGGAACCGTCCAGCGCTACCTGCGCGGCCGCCTTCAACTCCGGGCCGCTGCCAGGTGAAGCCAGGATCTGGTTCGCCTTGATTCGCTCGTCGCTGCTCGAGGCACTGAACTGACCTGTTTTCAGGAACCCGCGCAACGCCTGGGCGGTTCCGGTGTCAAGAGCCTTTTGCGCCGCGGCTTGGAGCGTGGCACTGCCATTTTGCTGAGCGGTGGCGAGGACACGGTTCACCGCGATTCGGTCGTCGCTCTCGCGACCAGGGTAGTCCTGGCTGCGCAGAAACGCTTGTACAGCCGAATCGCTGCCCGCGAGCGCCGCTTCCGCGGCGGTCTTGAATCCCTCGGTCCCGGTGAGGATCAGGTTTCGGAGTGTTGTCCTGTCATCTTGTCCCGCGGCGACGGCGATACCTACCCGCACGAACTCCATCACGATGGCGTCATTACCGGCCAAGGCGTCGCTCGCCGCCGTCTTCGTCCACGAGCCACCACCGGTGGACGCCAAGGCCATGGCGACCTTGCGAGCTTTGGGAACAGCGACCACAGGGTCGGCGTTTTCCGCTGTCGCCTCTGCGATCAGCCGGTTCGTCTCCGCGGAGCGCAGCTCTACCTGAGTGGCATTCCAGCGGTTGATCACGTTGAGCCGGTCGATCGCCGTGCTCACCGACAGAGCTGTGGTGACATTCTGGTCCGTCTCGACGGCCAGGCGTTCCGCGTCGGCGGTTCGTGCAGCTTTGTAAACATCCGTCGCCCGGTTGGCCGCCGCGACGGAGGCTTGTGCCGCTTGTGTCGCCGCATTCGCATGGTTGGTGGCCTGCTGGGCCGCGTCAGTGGCGTTACCCGCGTGAGCGGCCGCGTCTTCCGCCGCGTCGGCCGCCGACCTGGCGTCCGACGCGGCCCGGTTGGCGGCGTCGCGAGCCGTGAACGCCGCTGCTGCGGCGGCTGCCGCGAAGGCACTGGACGCACGCGCCGCACGGTCGGCACGAGCGGCGGCTGCCTGGGCGTCAGCGGCCGCCTTTCGTGCTTTCGCCGCGTTCGCGCCGGCCTTGGCGGCGTTGTTGCCCGCGTCCACCGCCGCCCGTGCCGCGTCTGCGGCGCTGCTGCCTGCCGCGCTGGCGGAGTCCGCCGCCGCCTTCGCGTTGTTGGCGGCGATACCCGCGTGTCCAGCCGCTTCGGCCGCTTTCTCGGCGCCGACCGCTGCTCCACGTGCCGTTTGTGCTGCGCGGCTGGCATCCTCGGCGTCGACCGCACCGGTGATTGCCGATGCTGCCGCGGAGTATGCCTTCGAGGCCGCATCGCCGGCCTTGAGCGCAGCCGCGGCGGCGCGAGAAGCGGCCCCGGCTGCTACCCGAGCGGCGGAGCTCGTGGTGTTCGCGGCCCGGATGGCTTCCTTCGCCGCGATCGCGGCGTTGTTGGCAGCCTCGGCGGCCTGTGTCGCGGCAGAGGCGGCCAGCTCGGCATTGCCTTGGGCGTTCGCGCTGGCCACCGCCGCCGCCTGAGCGGCGGCCTTCGCGAGCTCGGCCTCCTTTACTGCGCGGGCGGAGGCGTCTTTCGCGGCTTGAGTCTCTCTTGTCGCCAGTTCGCCCGCGTCTTTGGCGGCATTGGCCAGTTGCTCGATGGTGGCCGCTTCTTCGTCGCGCGATTCGGCTATGGCTCGATCATGATCGAGGAATTGGTTGTAGGCATCGACCGTTCCGGCATCCAAGGAACGTTGAGCGATCTTCTTCACTTCCGTGCCGCCGCCGGCGAGGAATTGATTCACTCGGATCCGTAGGTCGTTCTCGTGCGGCCGCTTCCAGCCTTCTTCCACGAACTTTTGCAACGCCTCGGTGGTATCGGCGTCCAATGCGGCCTGCGCCGCCTTGCGCACCTCGGGGCCGCCCGCGGCGAACATCTGGTTGACGCGTATGCGCAGGTCCACGGCCGACGGCGCCTGCCAGCCGGTTTTCAGGAATGTCGTCAGCGCTTCCGCGCTGGTCGAATCCAGGGCCAGTTGGGCGGCGGCTTTGGTGGTGGTTCCGCCTGCGGCGAGCATACGATTGACGCTGATGCGCTCATCGAGCTTCATCGCCCGCGGTAACTCGGTGGTCAGAAACGCGTGAATCTCCGAGTCGGTTCCGGCAAGGACTCGGGCGGCCGCTGCTTGGACCGTCGGCCCGGCGGTACGCCACAGGGCCACGACCTGAGCACGCTCGCCCGCGTTTTCTTCGGCTGCCGGTTCAGGGGCTGCCGTCGCAGGCGGAACAATGGTCAGAGAACCGACAAGTATCGCACTGACAAGCGTCGCGAATAAGATTCTTGGTCTGCTGCGTCTTTTTGCTGAAATCCGCACCGTGAGCTCCCCAGGTTGACTTGCGGTGTGACTCGCCGTACGCGTTTCCGCGCCATGGGAATATTTGTATCGCACTGAATTTGAGCGAGTATCTCCAACGCTACACAGAGCAAGATTACAGTAAAATGTGATTAGGATCACCTCGGTGTGCGATAACGGTTCATCCCTCTCGTCGATAAGTCAGGCGGTCGTAGTACGTGACCACCTGCGGAGATGGGGGAAGGCCTTATGAAGTTCAGGAACGTGTTGTTGGCTTTGGGGGCGGTGACGATTGCTCTGATTGGCGGTGTCACTGCCGGGCAGTCGAGTCGTTCCGAGGCGCAAGGGGTGACCGACGTGCAAACTTCGTTGGTTGAGAATTTTGCCTACCCCGGCGCGGACGAGATTTTTACGACATATGGAGTGACGCTGATCTCCGGTGATGGGCATATCGTGTTCGCCGATTGCGCGACACCGGCCGAGGGAAATATTGGCCTGATGAAGGTTCGGACTACGGAATCCGTAGGGCAGAATGGTTTGGTCTGCTTCAAGGTCCTCGGAGCCACCGGGCAGCTGAAGCTGAAGATCCCAGCCGTGTTCGAGATCCGGGGTGACGGCCTGGTGTCCGGCGCGGGTCACAAGGCGAAGGCCGAGCTTACGACGGATGCGGGCCAGCGCACGGTCGTCGATGTCAATCCGAGCGGAAACACTCCCGTCGGCGTGGGCGCGGGTCCTGGGAACCAGCCCACCACGCTTCTGCAGCTCGACGTAGTCGGCTGACTCGCTCGCCATCACGATCTGAGGGGAAAGTCTTGATGCATCGCTCGAGAGTCGCGGGGTTCGGCGCGCTCACCGCTACTTTGCTCGTAGGTGGTCTGCTGGCCGCTGCGACCGCGAACGCCGTCACCGGTGGCGCTCCGGCGGCGGACGGGAGCTACGCCTTCGCCGCCAAGATCAACACTGAGGGTGCCGCCTGTAGCGGGGCTCTGGTGGCGTCCGAGTGGGTCATCACGTCGGCATCCTGTTTCGCCGGAAATCCGCAGGGTGGCGTCCCGGCCAAGCCGGCCACGGTCACTGTGGGCCGGACCAATCTCGCCGGTACCGCCGGTCGAGTCGCCAAGGTGACGAACCTCGTGGCTCATCCCAGTCGAGCCGTGATGCTCGCGAGGCTGGACGCGACGATCACCGACATCACGCCGGTTCCCGTGGGCGCCGCCGCCGCGAGTGGAGAGAAACTGCGGCTGGCGGGCTACGGTCGCACGGCGACCGAGTGGGTGCCCGACAAGCTGCACTCGGCACTTTTCGCCGTCGGGACGCCGACAGCGACCGAGATCCCGCTCATCGGAGACAACGGTGCGGACGCTTGCAAGGGTGACGCCGGGGGTGCGGTCTTCCGGGAGGTTGCCGGCCGCGCCGAGTTGGCAGGTGTGGTGAGCACTTCCTGGCAGCACGGTTGTCTCGCCGTGACCGAAACGCAGCAGGGCACGACGGCCACGCGCACCGACGATCTTGGCGAGTGGATTCGGCAGCAGACCTTCGTCACGACGGTCAAGGCGGTCGATCACGCGATCACGGTCACGTGGGCGCCGGTCTCGGGTCAGGGTCAGTTGACGTACCGGGTCTACGCGGGAGAGGAGCCCTCGGTTCCAGTGACCGAGGCTCGCCGCATCGGTTCGACGACTGGAACCAGCTTCATCCACAAGTCCCTGCCCGCCAAGAAGACCTTGTACTACCGGGTCGTCACTACGCTGGCCAACGGAACGGATCTGGCGTCCGGCGTGGCTTCGGCGACCACGCCGGTCCCCACGGTGAGTGACTTCTCCGGTGACGGCAAGGATGACATCGCTACCTTCACCCGCGGTAGCACAGCGGATGTCTACGCCGCCGTGTCCGATGGTGCCAAGTTCGTGGGCAATTCGGTCAAGTGGCATGACCGGTTCGCGACGAACAACGAGGTACCGCTGGCCGGTGACTTCGACGGGGACGGCAAAACGGACGTTGTGACCTTCACGCGGGGGACGCTGGGCGACGTGTATGTGGCGCTGTCAGATGGTGGCAAGTTCGTCGGTGACTCGCAGCAGTGGCACGGCGATTTCGCGTTCGGCGAGGAGATTCCGGCGGTCGGTGACTTCGACGGCGACGGGAAGGACGACATCGCGGTCTTCACGCGTGGGACGACTGCGTCTGTCTATGTCGCGTTGTCGGACGGTAAGAAGTTCGTGGGCAACGGCGTGAAGTGGCACGGCCGATTCGCCGGTGGCGCCGAGGTTCCCGTGGTGGGTGATTTCGACGGTGACGGCAAGGATGACATCGCCACCTTCACCCGTGGCACGGCGGGCGACGTCTTCGTGGCGTTTTCGGACGGCGCCAAGTTTGTGGGCGATTCGCTTCAGTGGCACGGTGACTTCGCATTCGGTGACGAGATCCCCGCGTCGGGCGATTTCGACGGCGACGGGAAGGACGACATCGCGGTATTCACGCGTGGGACGGCGGCCGATGTCTATGTGGCGATTTCGAACGGCACGAGATTCGTCGGGAATTCGGTGAAGTGGCACGACAACTTCGCCTATGGGACCGAATTGCCCGCGATCGGTGACTTCACCGGTGACGGCAAGGCTGACATCGTGACCTACACGCGCGGCACCAGGGGCGATGTGTATGTCGGGGCGTCCGATGGGACGAAGTTCGTCGGTGCGTCCGTTCTGTGGCATGGCGATTTCGCCTTCGGTGAAGAGGTGACCGTGCCAAGGGCGTTCGCGCTCGGATTCTGATTTGTCCGTCCTGCGCCGGGCAGAGCGCCATTGCCCTGCCCGGCGCACGTCCATTTCGTGTACACGATAGAGTGAGGCAAGATCGTTTACGGGTCTTGCCCAGTCATCGACAGCGTTGTCGCGTCACGGAACTCTGGGTGGTTGTTCGTCTTTCAGTTACCTGGAGAACCAGTTGAGCACAGTCACCGCTGAATCCGTATCCCTGCCCGACGGGGCCGGTGAAATTCGCATTCGAAGCAGTGTTCGGATGTGGAACTGGGGCGTAATGGCGGCCACGCTCGTGGCCTTTGTGTTTTTGGCCTGGCAGCGACGCTGGATGAGTGATGACGGGCTGATCGTGTTGCGGACGGTCCGGCAGATCCTCGCGGGTAACGGCCCGGTCTTCAACGTGGGCGAGCGGGTCGAGGCCAACACCAGCACGCTATGGACGGCGGTACTTGTCCTGGTCGGCTGGATCCCGGGCATCAGCCTTGAGTGGATCGCGGTGCTCGTCGGGCTGGTGTTCTCGGCAGGGGGGCTGTTCTTGGGGCTCGACGGGGCGCGGCGGCTCGCCGGGCCTGCCGCGTCCACCTTCGTGTTCCCGGCTGGCGCACTGGTCGTCCTGGCGTTGCCGCCGTTTCGTGATTTCGCGACCTCTGGTCTGGAGACCGGGCTGATCGGCCTGTGGCTCGGCGGGACGTGGTGGCTTCTGGTGCGCAGGGGAACCGAGCGGCCGTTCGGCCCGGTGTGGTCGACCGCGGTGGTCATCGGGCTCGGTCCGCTCGTGCGCCCGGATCTCGCTCTGTTCAGCTTGACGGCGATGGCCGGGTTGCTGGTGCTCACGTGGCGGGGCTGGCGCCATACTCTGGTTCCGCTGGCGGCCGCGGCTGTGCTTCCGGCGTCGTATCAGGTGTTCCGGATGGGCTACTACGGTCTGATCACGCCGAACACGGCGCTGGTGAAGGAAGCCTCCGAGGCTTTGTGGGACAGCGGATGGGCGTACTTCGGCGACTTCACCGACCCCTATCTGCTGTGGATCCCGATCGCCGGATGTCTGCTCGCCGGGGTGACCTTGATCTGGCGGAAGTCCGTGAATCGCCAGATCGTGGTGCTGGTGGCCGTGCCGCTGGCGGGTGCCGTCATGCTGGCGGCGTATGTCGTCCGCGTCGGTGGCGACTTCATGCACGGGAGGATGTTGCTTCCGGCGACGTTCTGTCTGCTGCTACCGGTGATGGCGATCAGGGTCACCAGGCTGACTTTCGTGCCGGTCGTCGCGGTCGCCGTCTGGGCTGTGGTCGCCGGTGGCTGGCTACGAACCCCCTATGCCGGACTCGAGGAACCGATCGACGAGCGTGAGGTCATCGCCGACGAGCGCGCCGCCTACGTCGCGGCCAGCGGGACGGAGTACCCGATCTTGGCGCGGGATTTCCGGTTGTTCGTGGAGATGGCCGACGACGCGCGTAGGCAGCTTGCCGCGCAGCAGGCCCCGGCCGTTCACGTGGACGCGCCCCCCACGGGCTGGGTCGCGTATCCCTCGGCGAACGGCCGTGACGTGCTCAGCTACTTCAACATCGGCGGCCCTGGCATGCTGCTGCCGCTCGACGTGTGGGTGCACGACCCGATCGGGCTCGCCAACCCGGTGGCCGCGCACAGCACCACCGTGCCAGGGCGACGGATCGGGCACAGCAAGTTCGCCGGTTCCAACTGGGAGGTCGCAGGCCTCGCCGAAGGACCGACCGAGGACCTGGCGGCACGGGGCCAGTACAAGCAGGACAATCTCGACGCGATCCGGAGAACCCTGGCCTGCTCGCACACTCAGGAGATGCTCGACTCCGTCCGTGCACCGCTGACCTTCGAACGCTTCTGGGACAACCTGATCCACTCCGTCGGCCGAAGCGGACTGCGCTACGACCGCAATCCCGACAAGGCGCAAGTCTGCGGATGAGCGTCAACCCGAGACGGACGCCGTCTCCGGCTTGTGTTCCTCGACGACCGGCGGCTCCTCTTTGCGCCGCGGCAGGAACGAGAGGGCGGCAAAGGCGGCGGCCAGCAGGGTCGGGTAGATCGTCAGCTGCTGGTGCTTGACGTTCTCGATCCCTTCCGCGAGGCCGGAGACCAGGAGCTGGCCCATCGCGAAGAACAGGAACATCAGCACCACGATGCCGACGTCACGGCGGCCGGTGCGGTTGCGGAAGGCACGGAAGCCCGCCCAGCCGATGAGCAGCCAGATCGGCAGCAGGGCGAACAGGCCGAGCGGCGCGATCCAGCCGGTGATCCCGGACAGGACGGGGATCCGGTACTCCTTGGCGAGCGGCGGCTGCCCGGCGTGCTCGCCGAAGCTGCCCAGGTTCGGCACCCGCGCGGTCAGCGTCTCCTGCGCGGACCGGTGCAGCATCTCGACCACGCGCACCGGGTGCTCCAGGTAGTACTGGGCGACATTGCGGCGGCTGATCTTGTCGCGGTACTGGGCGTACTCGGGGGAGCGCCAGGCCGCGTTCGCGCTCCACCAGCCCGTGCCGACGTACTTCGCGAACTCCGGTGGGAGGCCCAGCGCGGCGAGATCGCCGGCGGTGTCGTGCTTGCCGTCCACGATTCCGTTGAACACGACGTGGTACATGTTGGCCTCGCGGTATTCCGCGTTGGCCGAGTCGCCCGCGCCCTGCACCAGCGCGGTACCCGTGCCGACGACGGCGAGGACGGCCAGCGGCAGCGCCCACCGCGCCAGGCCCCGGGTGCCCGGCGGGCGGACGAACAGCAGCGCGAGCGCGAACAGCGGGATCAGCAGCAGCGTCTGCGACTTCGCGTTGATCCCGATCATCGCGCCGAGCACGGTGACCGCGGCGCCGGTGTAGCGCCACGGCCCGGTGCGGTGCATCAGCAGGAGCCCGCCGGCGAGCAGGAGCATCCCGACGAAGGCGGCGCCCTCGCTCAGCACGGAGGCGAAGTATCCGAAGAAGGCCGAGTCCGCGGCGACCAGCAGCAGCGCGACCGTGGCGATGACGCTGTTCCGGGCCGAAAGGCGCAGGCCGACGACGATCGCGGCGATCCCGCCCGCGACCAGCAGGCAGCCCAGCACACCCAGGACGAGCAGGTTCAGGATCGCGGACGAGCCGAGCAGCTGCCCGATCTCACTGGCGATCTTGTCGATCCAGCTCTGGCTGGAGATGTACTCGCTGTTGCAGGCCGGGGCGGGGCCGTAGGAGAAGCGGACGAAGTACTCCGAAGGCCTGTCGAGTTCGCGGGCGCCGAGCCGGCACAGGATGCGCCAGCCGTCGCCGTTGTCCGCCATGCCGATCGGGCGCGGCACCAGGAAACGCACGAGTAACACCCCGAGGGCGGCGAAAAACACGCCGAGGGTCAGTCGGATTTCCCGGATCTTCACCCGCGTCACCTTAGAAGATTCCGCAGGGTGATCAGTTCGTACCCTCTCCAACACTTGCGTCGAGGAACTTTTGAATCGCGGCGAGCCATTCGTCGCGGGCCTCGACGCCGATGCCGTGTCCCGCCTCGATCTCGATCAGTTCGGCACCGGGGATCCCGGCCGCGAGTTCGCGGGAATGCGCGGGCGGGGCGAGGCCGTCCTGTGTCGTGGCGATGACCAGGGCCGGGACCGAGATCCCGGCCAGCTCGGCGCGGGTGTCGACGCCGGCGACCAGGCCGACGTGCTCGGGGCTGCCCGCCGGGATGTACCCGGCCAGCCCGTCGATGGCGGCTTCGAGTTCAGCCGGCGTGAGGGCGTTCAGATGCCGCTCACCGGTGGCGGCGAAGGTGAGGAACTTCGCCAGCAGCCTGCGGTCGCCGTCCAGCAGCTCGCGCCAGATGTCGACGGCCAGCAGGAGCCGGTTGTCCGGCTTCGTGAACCCGGCGGTCAGGATGAGGCCGGTGACCCGTTCGGGATGCCGGGTCGCGATCCGCACGGCGACGCCGGTACCCAGGGAGTAGCCGAGGATCGCGAAGCGTTCGAGCCCGGCGTCGACGGCGATGGCGACGAGTTCGTCGGCGACGGAGTCGAGGTCCAGCGGGCCGGTGGCGCGCGGCGTGGCCCCGGAGCCGGGATAGTCGGGGCCGACGACGGTGTGGGTGCGTGCGAGGTCGTCGAGGATGGCGCCGAAGTTGCCCTCGACGCTGCCGCCGCCACCGTGGGCGAGCAGCAGGCCGGGGCCGGAACCGCGGACGACGTGAGCGAAATGATTCGTCATGCCGGCGACGTTAAGTACTGACATCGATGTGAAGGTCAACCACGGATGATGGGGGTCACATGCTGATCGGCGAGCTGTCCCGTCGCACCGGCGTGAGCCAGCGGCTGCTGCGCTACTACGAGGAACAGGGATTGCTGGTCTCGCGGCGCGATTCCAACGGCTACCGCACCTTCGACGACGACGCGGTCACCACCGTGCGGCAGATCCGCGCGCTGCTCGGGGCCGGGCTGAGCACCCAGGTCATCGCCAAGGTGCTGCCCTGCGCGAACGGGGAACTCCCGGAACTGGACCTGTGCCCGACGGTGGTGACGGAGATCCGCCGTGAACTGGCCGAGATGGACGACCGGATCGACACGCTCCGGCAGCGGCGGGGGACACTGGCCGGATATCTCGTCGTCGACGCGTAGGGAGCAGTGTGGAAGCCCTGGCCAGATTCGGATTCGAACTCGGCGTGCTCAAGCGGATCCGGCGGGCGGGCTGGTGGCAGGCCGGGGTCCGTGATCCCGAATCCGTCGCCGAGCACACCACGCGGGTCGCGCAGCTGGCCGGGCTGCTGGCTGCCGAGGGCGGCGCCGACCCGGCGCGGGCGGCGTACCTCGCGCTCTGGCACGACACGCAGGAAACGCGGACCGGCGACCTCCCGCATACGATCAAGGGTTTCGTCGAGAAGCCGGATCCGCGGGCGATCACCGCGGCGCAGACGTCGGCCCTGCCCGGCGCCGCCCGTGACTCGGTGCGGGACGCCGTCGAGGAGTACGAAACCGCGCAGAGCCCGGAGGCCCTGTACGCGCGCGACGCCGACAAGCTCGAGATGCTGCTTCAGGCCGTCGAGTACCGCGATATCGGCGTAAAAAACGTCGACGAATGGATCGCTTCGGCGACGAAGAGCCTTCAGACCGACCTCGCGCGGCGAGTGGCCGAAGCGGCGCTGACGTTGTCGTCGCTCTCGTGGCGGGTGCGCTGAAGGGAATCGATACCCTGAGCCCGCGTGTATCGACCCCGGCACGCGTGCCTCGTGTGTCAGGCTTGACTCTGTGAAGGAACATCAGTGAACCGGCAGCCGTTGCGCCTCGCCATCATGGAAGCGACCCGGATCCTCACCGAGGCCGGTGTGGCGTCACCGCGCTCGGACGCGGAGATCATCGCCTCCCATGTCCTCGGCGTCGACCGCGGCCGCCTGCCGATGGTGCCGCTGGTGGACCCGCCGGTCATCGACGCGATCGGCCAGCTGGTGAACCAGCGCGCCAAACGGATCCCTCTGCAGTACCTGACCGGATGGGCCGCGCTCGGCGACATCACGGTCAACGTCGGCGCCGGGGTCTTCGTCCCGCGCCCGGAGACCGAACTGCTCCTGGAATGGGGCCTCAAACTGCTGCACGGACGCGAGTACCCGGTGGTGGTCGACCTGTGCACCGGCTCCGGCGCGCTGGCGCTGGCCGTGCAGCACGCGCGGCCGGACGCCGTCGTCTACGCCGTCGACATCGACGCCCAGGCGCTCGCCTGGGCCCGGCACAACGCCGACGTCCACGCCGACGCGGGGGACACGCCCATCCGGCTGTACTCCGGCGACGTCGCGGACAGCACGATGTTCGCCGAACTCGACGGACTCGTCGACCTGGTCCTGTGCAATCCGCCGTACGTGCCGGAAGGGACGCCGGTGCCGCCGGAGGTCGCCGAGCACGACCCGGCGCGGGCGGTGTTCGCGGAGGAGAGCGGCCTGGCGGTGATCCGGCACGCGATCGCGGCCGCCGCGCGGCTGCTGCGGCCCACCGGCGGGATGGCGATCGAACACGACGACACGCACGGCTCCGCCGTCCCGGCGCTGGTCCGGGCGCGCCGGGTGCTGACCGACGTCCAGGGGCACCTCGACCTCGCGGGACGCCCTCGGTTCGTCACCGCCCTGCGCGTCTCCTGACGTCCTTCCCCTCGCGTTTCGTCCTCTGGATGCGGTACTTGCGCGTGCAACCACCGCATCCAGAGGACGAAACGCGGGAGAGCGGCGCCGGGTAGTTAGCGGGACTCACGACTTCCGGCGGTGCCCAGGGCAAAGCCCACCTCCTAACGTCGACCAAGGCCGCCTGATCGGCGGTCCGACTGGGAGGTGTACCCCGATGCGATCGTCTCTCCGACGAACCCCACTCAGAACACTCGCCGTCCTCGCCACCGCCGTACTGCTGCCGGGCCTTCTCGCCGAGCCCGCGTCCGCCGCGGCGCCCGTGCGGGGCTGGCCGGCCCCGATCGACGGGTCGACCTGGGAGAACCAGGACCACATGACGTGGGACGACTACCGCAAGCCACCCGGCACCAACTGGGCCGATCCCGCGCTGAAGCCGACCAAGCGGATGTTCAAGGGCGCCGTGGTGCTCGCGGACTACCCGGATCAGGAATTCGCCGTCACGCAGGCCCCGCACTCGACGGTGTTCGGCAACCCCGGCCCCGCCGCCAGCAACATCCCCCGGGATGGTGTCGCGAAGTTCTACCAGGACTTCCTCAACAAGCCGCAGGCGCTCAACCACGGCCACACGATCAACGAATACTGGATGGAGGACTCCGGCGGCAGGCTGGGCGTCGAACTGACCGCGTTCGGGCCGTACCGGCTGCCGGGCAAGTCCTTCGAATACGGCATGGAGTTCCAGCCGGACGCCTGCCCGCCCACCGCGAACTGCAAGCGTGACCTGCGCGCGGACGCGGGCGCGGCCTGGCGGGCCGACGTCGGTGACGTCGCCAAGCAGTTCGACTTCATCTTCTATCTTTCCGCCGGTCAGGACGAGAGTTCGACCTGGCAGGAATTCGGCGTGATGAAATTCGGCGAGCCGGGCAACGTCCCCGACGAATTCGGCCCCGGTGTCGAAGGAATGCCGAACGCCGCGTCCACCCGGTACGTTCCGTGGACGTCGTGGAAATCCGCGTCGAGCATCTGGCCGAACGCGGTCACCGGCTCCTCGACCCAGGCGGAAAGCTCGGGTCAGGCCGTTTACGCGCACGAATTCAGCCACATTCTCGGCATCGGCGACAACTACAACAACCCGTTCGGCAACCCGCCGTCCCGTGCGTACACCGGGCCGTGGGAGATGATGTCCCGCGGCACCTTCAACGGCCCGGGCGGACCGCACACCCGCTGGCAGATCCCGGCGACGCAGGGCGGTTCGATGGGTGCGCACCACATGCTGCGCACCAAGATGAAGCTCGACATCATCGACCCCGAAGACGTGCTCAAACTCGACCGCAACCAGCTCGCGAAGTCCGGCCCGGTTTCGGCGCGGATCACGGCGCGTTCGGTGCTGCCGGGACAGGGCGCGTACAGCGGGATCAACATCGCGCTCACCGGCGGGGACCTTTCGCCGAAATGCGACCGCTCGAAGGATCCGTTCTGCGACGGCGGCGGATACAACAATTACACCGTCGAGGTCGTCGACCGGATGGGCAGCGATTCCTTCGCACCCGATTCCGGTGTCCTCATCGCGAAGACCAAGAACCAGGACAACGCGCCGTTCGAATGGATCGTCGACGCGAACCCGGCCGACATCGGCATGACCGACTACAAGAAGCCGGACGGCACCCCGGTGCCGATCCCCATCGGCGACTACCGCCAGCTCAACGACGCCGCGTTCAAGGCGGGCACCGGTTCGGCGAGCAAGTACGAGTACACCGATCAGGCGAACCGGCTGAAGTTCCTGGTCTCGGACGTCGAGCGCGACCGCAAGGGCGTGCTGTCCTACGTCGTCACGGTGGCCTCGCTCGACGGCGCCGGAGCGCAGGCCAGGGGTGTCTCGCTGTGGCCGTCGGCCCCGGCGTTCGCCAGGAACGGCCTCGCGAGCTGCTCGTTCCCGGTGTTCAACACCGGCGACGCGAAGGGTGCGGCGGCGCCGTACGACACCGACACCTACCGCTTGAGCGCGTCCACCAGCGCGAAGGGCTGGGAAGTGCGGCTGCCGAACGAGCTGTCCACCGTCCCGTTCGGCGGCCGGTCCTCGGCGACGGCACACGCCAAGCGGGCCGCGGGCGGTGACCACGTCGCGCACATCAAGCTGACCGCGACGTCGATCGCCGACCCGGCGAAGACGGCGACGTCGGTCTGTACCGCGTTCGCCTTCTGATCCGAGTGGGCTCGTGACCCCGCCGTCCGCCGCAGTCTGAGGTCCGGGGGCTGGTCGTGAGTGTTGAGTGTCGTTAGAACGACACTCAACACTCACGACCAGCACGGTGTGCTCGGTGCAGGGCCTACCCGTGCCGCTGTCCCGTCCGCCTCACCGAAAGGTGAAAAGGGCTCACCGCACGCGCGGCCGCCCTCCCGCCGTCCCCAGGCGAGCGCCTTCTGATCCGAGTCGGCTCGTGAGTGGTAATGGTGGTTCTAACCGTCATTACCACTCACGAGGCCGCAGGCTAGGCTCATCTGCCATGAGTGCGGTGTACGACTGCAGCAAGCGTGAAACGCGGGCCGACGGGCTCGCCGCGGCGGCGAGCGCGGTGCGCTCCAGCCGCCTCGTCGTCCTCCCGACCGACACGGTCTACGGCATCGGCGCGGACGCCTTCGACGCCGGCGCCGTCCAATCCCTCCTGCGGGCCAAGAACCGCGGCCCGGACATGCCGGTCGGTGTCCTCGTCGGCTCCTGGTCCACTGTGGACGGACTGGTGCTCGGCACGCCGCCGCAGGCCCGCGCGCTCATCGAAGCCTTCTGGCCCGGCGACCTGTCCATCATCCTTCCGCACGCGCCGAGCCTGCAGTGGAATCTGGGCCAGTCACGCGGAACGGTGATGCTGCGCATGCCGCTGCACCCGGTCGCGCTGGAACTGCTGCGTGACGTCGGCCCGATGGCGGTCTCCAGCGCCAACGTCTCCGGGCAGCCGCCCGCCACCACCGCACAGGAAGCGGTCGACCAGCTCGGCGACAGCGTCGCGGTCTATCTCGACGGTGGCTCGTCCGGTGAGCCCGTTCCGTCCACGATGGTCGATCTCACCGGCGACGACCCGGTCATCCTGCGGGAGGGCGCGGTCAGCCGCGCGGCGGTCGCGGAAGTACTGGGTGTGCCCGCGGAGTCACTCGCCTGATTCACCGGGTGTCAGTACCGTTGGCCGCCGTATCCCCCCAGCGCGGTAGCGTGTTCAGGTGACTTGGACCTCGGCGGCGTAACGCACCATGCCTCCCACGCAAGGCCTCCCGATCCGGGAATACCTCCTCGTCGCCCTCACCGCGGCGGCCGTTACCTTCCTGCTCACCGGCGTGGTGCGCCGGGTCGCCATCCGGATCGGGGCGATCGCCAACCCGCGGGCCCGTGACGTGCACGTCACCCCGATCCCGCGGATGGGCGGCATCGGCATCTTCCTGGGTGTCGCCGCCGCGATGGGGCTCGCGCACCAGCTGCCCGCGCTGAGCCGCGGCTTCGACTTCTCCTTCGACTCGCTGGGTGTCCTGCTCGCCGCGGGGGTCATCTCCCTGATCGGCGCGCTCGACGACCGGTTCGAGCTGGACGCCTGGACGAAACTGGCGGGTCAGGTCATGTGCGCCGGGATCCTGGTGATCTTCGGCGTGCAGTGGGTGTCCTTCTGGGTCCCGTGGGGCGGTGGCGGCGAGTCCTTCGGCCAGGTGCTGGTGCTGGACAAGAACCAGGGTGCGCTGCTGACCGTCGTGCTGGTGGTCGTCATGGTCAACGCGATGAACTTCGTCGACGGCCTCGACGGGCTCGCCGGCGGCCTCGGCTTCATCGCCGCGGCGGCGACGTGCTCGTTCTCCCTCGGCCTGCTCGACTCTTCGGGCGGCGACGTCGGCGCGTACCCGCCCGCCCTCATCGCGGCGACGCTCGCCGGGGCCTGTCTGGGCTTCCTGCCGTACAACTTCCAGCCCGCGAAGATCTTCATGGGCGACTCGGGCTCGATGATGATCGGGCTCATGCTGGCCGGTGCGACGACGTCCGCGTCGGGCCGTGTGCCGTACCCGCAGTTCAGCGGTAAGGACGCGCTCGCGCTGCTCTCGCCGCTCGTCGTGGTCGCCGCGGTGCTGTTCGTGCCGATGCTCGACCTGATCATGGCGGTCGTCCGCCGTACCCGTCGCGGCGAGAGCCCGTTCGCCGCGGACAAGATGCACCTGCACCACCGCCTGCTGGAGATCGGCCATTCGCAGCGCCGCGCGGTACTGCTCATCTACTTGTGGGCGGGCCTGCTCGCGTTCGGCGCGGTTTCGGTGACACTCTTCGACAGTGTCGCGGTTTTCTGGATTGTCGGATTCGGTTTCCTGCTGGCGACGTTGGTGTCGGTCATCCCCAGGCTGCGTTCGCGGAACCGGACTGCTTGAAAGCCGAAACCGGCACGGGCCTACACTGGCGGGCTGAGACGACCAGGGAGCTTTCTGTGAGCGAGACCGAGAAGACCGTCGAGGCGGAGGAGAACCCCCACGCCAAGGTGGTTCTGCAGGCGGCCAACGCGATGATGAAGGCGTCCCTGATGCTGGTCCCGCCCGCGGTGCTCGTATGCGTCGTGGTCTTCACCATCCTCAATGGACTCCCTGGCCTGCTCGGCTCGGTCATCGGCGGCGTGCTCGCCATCGTGTCCGCGCTCGCGACGCTGGGCCTCATGCGCTTCAGCGCGGGGATGGACCCGATGTTCGTCATGGTGATCGCTCTCGGTGGTTACGTGCTCAAGATCGTCCTGCTTTTCGCGGCGCTGAGCCTGCTTCGCGGAGTGACCTCGATCCAGCCGATGGCGCTGGGTGTCACCATGATCGTCGCGATTCTCGTCGCCGCGGCCGTGGAGTTCGCGGCGTTCCGCAAGACCAAGATCCCGACGATCATCCCCGCCTCCCGCTGATCGCGGGACCGAGGTCCTGGCCTGGGACGGGACCTAGGTCCTCGGCTGATCGGGGGCAATGTAGTACGCCTGTACGGCCCGTCGGTACCTGCTGATATGGTCCGCGTATGGGCGGCGGCCTCGGCTGCCGGCTCCTGATGACGAACCCCGAACAGCAGTGTGGCGACGGTGTTGAATCGTCCCCTCTTACCCGCTGGTAGGCGTCTGTCTCCCGGGAGCACTGCATCGAGAATCCTCGTGTGCGGAACGTGAAACCGTGTTCAGCACAACGTGGGGTGGCCGCCTCCGACGGCCCGATACGTGTCGGGTACGTTAAGTCCAGATCGTGACGATTCCCCCGGCGGAGTGAACGCCGGCCGGGAGAACCGGAAGGAGCCCAGTGGGCGCGCTGGTACTAGCCGAGGGTGCGGAGTTCACGCCGCCTGGCGTCAAAGACTTCAACCTACCGCCGTTGTTCGGCTCCGGCTATTGGTTGAGCTTCACCAAGCCGATGTTGCTGGTGGTCATCTCCCTGATCATCCTCGTCACCTACTTCATGGTGTCGTCGCGCAGGCTGAAGGTCGTCCCGGGCAAGGGACAGTTCATCGCCGAATCGATTTACAACTTCGGCCGCAACAACATCGCGCGGGAACAGATCGGCTCTGCCGACTTCAAGCCGTTCATTCCGCTGGTCCTGGGTCTGTTCAGCTTCGTGCTGGTGAACAACATCTTCGGGATCATCCCGTTCTTCCAGTTCCCGACCATGGCGCGAATCGGCTTCCCGGTCGCCCTCGCGTTCCTTGTCGTTTACCCGGTGTACCACTACGTCGGGTTCAAACGCCACGGTTTCAAGGGCTACCTGAAGAAGGAACTGGCGCCGGCGGGTATTCCCGGGTTCGTTCTGCCGCTGTACTCCACCATCGAGTTCGCGCAGAAGTTCTTCATCGCCCCGGCCACGCTGGCGATCCGAGTTTTCGCGGCGATGTTCGCCGGGCACCTGATCATCATGGTCTTCACGCTCGGTGGGAGCTTCCTGCTGACCGAGGGCGAAGGAATCGTGAAGGTCGCGTCGCCGGTGGCGTTCCTCTTCGCCATCGCGATGACCTTCCTGGAGGCATTCATCCAGGTCCTGCAGGCATACATTTTCGCACTGCTGTCCGCAGGGTACATCGGCGCCGCGCTGGCGTCGGAGCACTGAGAAACACCAAAAGCCCCCGATCCGCGTGAGTCGCGCGGACCGAGTTTGAAGGGAAACGCACGTGAGCAACATCGTTCTTGCGCAGGCTGCCGAGGCCGCTACCAACATCAACCCGGGTCTCGCCGCCATCGGTTACGGCCTCGGCGCGATCGGCCCCGGTATCGGTGTGGGTCTGATCTTCGCCGCGGTCATCAACGGTACCGCCCGTCAGCCGGAGGCCCAGGGCAAGCTGCAGAGCATCGCCTTCTCCACCTTCGTGCTGACCGAGGTGCTCGCGCTGATCGGTATTGTTATCTACTTCCTCGCCTCCGCCTAAGGCTGAGTTCCGCTCATCGCTTAAGGAGACGTTGTGCTGAAGACCGAATTGGCGTTGGCCGCCGCTGAAGCGCCGCCCAACCCGATCGTGCCGCACATTCCCGAGCTCATCCTCGGTTTCATCGCCTTCCTTCTGCTGCTGTTCGTTCTGAAGAAGTACGTCGTCCCGCGTTTCGAGGCGGCATACGAAGAGCGGACCAAGCTGATCGAGGGTGGCATCGAGCGAGCCGAGAAGGCACAGGCCGAAGCCGAAGAAAACCTCGCGCAGTACAAGGCGCAGCTGGCGGAAGCCCGTTCCGAGGCCGCGAAGATCCGCGACGACGCCCGGCTCGAAGCCGAGCAGATCAAGGCGGAGCTTCGCACCGAGGCGGAGGCCGAGTCCCAGCGCATCGTCGCCCAGGGGCAGGCTCAGCTGCAGGCCCAGAAGGCGCAGATCATCGCCGAGCTGCGCGCCGAACTCGGCCGCAACTCCGTCGAGCTGGCCAGCCGCATCGTCGGCGAGTCGCTCGCGGACGACGCGCGCCGTCACGGCACCGTGGACCGGTTCCTTGCCGAGCTGGAGACCGCGGGTGCCTCCAACGGAGCGGGAAAGTAGACCAGAATGACGCTGCATGCTGCGAGCCGTGAAGCGCTCGACCTCGCCGAGAATCGTCTCGGCGAGGTACTGGCCGCCGCGGGTACGGACCCGGCGACGGTCGGCGACGAGCTGCTTTCGGTCGTCGCCCTGCTGGACCGGGAGATCGGCCTGCGCCGGGCCGTCGCCGACGGTTCTGCCACGCCCGAAGCCCGGATCGGCCTCGCTCGCGGGATCCTCGCGGGCAAGGTTTCCGAGCCGGCCCTGCAGGTGCTCGACTCCGTGGCTGGCAGCCGCTGGTCGAGCCCGCGCGAACTGACCGACGGGCTCGAGGCCCTCGGCCGCTCGGCGCTGCTCACCAGTGCGGAGAAGTCCGGGAACATCGACGCTGTCGAAGACCAGCTGTTCCGGGTCACTCGTATCGTTGCGGGTGCGCCGGAGCTCGAACAGGCGCTGTCCGACCTGACCGCTCCCGCCGAGGCGAAGCGGACCCTCGTCCGCACCCTGTTCGCCGACAAGGTGGACGTGGTCACCGAGACCCTCGTCGAGCAGGTCGTCCTGCGCGCCAAGGGACGCGGGGTCGCCAACGCCCTCGAGCGGCTGGTCCAGCTGGCCGCGGAACGCCGTCAGCGCTCGGTCGCCCAGGTGACCAGCGCCAGCGCGCTGTCCGACGAGCAGCACGCTCGGCTGAGCGAGAAGCTCAACGCCCTTTACGGGCGGCAGCTCGCGCTGCACGTCGAGGTCGACCCGTCACTGGGCGGCGGACTCGTCGTCCGCGTCGGCGACGAGGTCATCGACGGCAGCACCGCGGGGCGTATCGACGCCCTGCGTCGCCGGCTGGCTGGCTGACCCCACAACAACGACTTTGCACACTGGCACGAACGAAGCGAGAGCGGGATTGAAATGGCGGAGCTGACGATCTCCTCGGATGAGATCCGTAGCGCGATCGAGAACTACGTCTCGAGTTACGCCCCGGACGTGAGCCGGGAAGAAGTTGGCGTCGTCATCGACGCCGGTGACGGCATCGCCCACGTAGAGGGCCTTCCCTCGGCGATGGCCAACGAGCTGCTCGAGTTCCCCGGCGGGGTCCTCGGGGTGGCGCTGAACCTGGACGCGCGCTCCATCGGTGCCGCGATCCTCGGTGACTTCGAGACCGTCGTCGAAGGCCAGCAGGTCAAGCGGACCGGTCAGGTCCTCTCGGTTCCGGTCGGCGAGGGCTACCTCGGCCGCGTCGTGAACCCGCTGGGCGCCCCGATCGACGGCCTCGGCGAGATCGAGACCACCGACCGTCGTCCGCTGGAGGTCAAGGCCGCTTCGGTGGTCGAGCGCCAGCCGGTGTCGGAGCCGCTGCAGACCGGTATCACCGCGATCGACGCGATGACCCCGATCGGCCGTGGCCAGCGTCAGCTGATCATCGGTGACCGCAAGACCGGTAAGACGGCCGTCGCGGTGGACACGATCATCAACCAGAAGGCCAACTGGGACTCCGGCGACCCGAAGAAGCAGGTTCGCTGCATCTACGTCGCGGTCGGCCAGAAGGGCTCCACGATCGCCGCGGTGAAGAAGTCCCTCGAGGACGCCGGCGCGATGGAGTACACCACCATCGTCGCGGCCCCCGCGTCGGACTCCGCCGGCTTCAAGTGGATCGCGCCGTACACCGGTTCGGCCATCGGCCAGCACTGGATGTACGAGGGCAAGCACGTCCTCATCGTGTTCGACGACCTGACCAAGCAGGCCGACGCCTATCGCGCGATCTCGCTGCTGCTGCGCCGCCCGCCGGGCCGTGAAGCCTTCCCCGGCGACGTCTTCTACTTGCACTCCCGTCTCCTCGAGCGCTGCGCGAAGCTCTCGGACGAGCTGGGCGCGGGCTCGCTGACCGGTCTCCCGATCATCGAGACCAAGGCGAACGACGTGTCGGCCTACATCCCGACCAACGTCATTTCGATCACCGACGGTCAGTGCTTCTTCCAGTCGGACCTGTTCAACGCCGGTCAGCGCCCGGCCATCGACGTGGGTATCTCGGTTTCCCGCGTGGGTGGTGCCGCGCAGGTCAAGGCGATGAAGGACGTTTCGGGTTCGCTCCGTATCGACCTGTCGCAGTACCGCGAGCTGGAGGCCTTCGCGGCCTTCGCTTCGGACCTCGACGACGCGTCGAAGGCGCAGCTCGAGCGTGGTGCTCGCCTGTACGAGGTGCTCAAGCAGCCGCAGTACTCGCCGATCCCGGTCGAGGAGCAGGTCGTCACGGTGTACCTCGGCACGAACGGTCACTTCGACACCGTTCCCACCGAGGACGTGCGTCGCTTCCGCGACGAGTTCGTCGACTCCGCGCGTCGCAAGCACGGAGAGCTCCTCAAGGACATCCGCGAGTCGGGCAAGTTCTCCAAGGAGACCGCTTCCGGGCTGGTCGACGCGGTGAACGAGTTCAAGAAGGAGTTCACCACCTCCGAGGGCAAGAGCCTGGTCGAGGTCTCCGACGCGATGGACGCCGAGAAGGTCGGGCAGGAGACCGTCAAGGTCAACAAGCCCGCCCCGAAGAAGTGAGCTGATAGCTCATGGCCGCACAACTCCGAGAACTCCGGTCGCGTATCAAGGCGACCAAGTCCATCGGCAAGATCACCAAGGCGATGGAGCTCATCGCCACCGCGCGCATCACCAAGGCGCGGGCGAAGGTCGCGGCTTCCCGGCCGTACTCGGACGAGATCACGAACGTGCTCTCGGCCCTGGCCGGAGCCTCGGCGAACCTCGACCACCCGCTTCTGGTCGAGCGTCCGAACCCGAAGCGCGCGGCGGTCCTCGTGATCACCAGCGACAAGGGTCAGTGCGGTGGGTACAACTCCAACGTGCTGAAGGCGACCGAGGAGCTCCTCACGCTGCTGCGTGAGCAGGGCAAGGAGCCGGTGCTGTACGTGACCGGCAACAAGGGCCTGAGCTTCTACCGGTTCCGCGGGCGTGAGGTGACCGAAAGCTGGACGGGATTCTCCGACCAGCCTGGTTACGTCAACGCCGCGGAGGCCGGTGAGCTCATCGTCGAGTCGTTCCTGAACGGCGCCGACGACGAGTCGGGCAACGCCGACGGCATCCTGGGTGTCGACGAGATCCACGTCGTCTACACCGAGTTCGTCTCGATGCTCACCCAGCGTCCCGTCGCCAAGCGCGTCGCGCCGCTCGAGGTCGAGTACGTCGAGGGCGAAGAGGAGAAGCCGGAAAGCCTGCTCCCGAGCTACGAGTTCGAGCCCAGTGCCGAGAAGCTGCTCGGCGCGTTGCTGCCGAAGTACATCAACACGCGGATCTTCGCGGCGATGCTCGAGTCGGCGGCGTCCGAACTCGCGGCCCGCCGTACCGCGATGAAGGCGGCGTCGGACAACGCGAACGAACTGGTGAACACGCTGACGCGGGAGGCGAACCAGGCCCGCCAGGCGCAGATCACCCAGGAGATCTCCGAAATCGTCGGTGGAGCGAACGCTCTCACCGCAGCAGGAAGTGATGACTGATGACCAGTACTGAAGCCCGTGCCAAGGGGCGCATCGTCTCGGTGACCGGCCCGGTCGTCGACGTCGAATTCCCGCGCGGTTCCGTTCCCGACCAGTTCAACGCGCTCAAGGTCGAAATCGAGTTCGAGCAGCTCCGCAAGACTGTGACGCTCGAGGTCGCCAGCCACCTCGGTGACAACCTCGTCCGCACCATCTCGCTCCAGCCGCAGGACGGCCTGGTCCGTGGCGCCGAGGTCACCGACACCGGCGGCCCCATCACGGTCCCGGTCGGCGACAAGGTCAAGGGCCACGTCTACAACGCGCTCGGCGAGTGCCTCGACGAGCCCGGCTACGGCGACGACCTCGAGCGCTGGGGCATCCACCGCAATCCGCCCGCCTTCGACCAGCTCGAAGGCAAGACCAAGATGCTGGAGACCGGCCTCAAGGTCGTCGACCTGCTGACCCCGTACGTCGAGGGTGGCAAGATCGGCCTGTTCGGCGGTGCCGGCGTCGGCAAGACGGTGCTCATCAAGGAGATGATCACCCGTGTCGCCCGGAACTTCGGTGGTACCTCGGTGTTCGCCGGTGTCGGCGAGCGCACCCGTGAGGGCAACGACCTCTTCCTGGAGATGTCCGAGGACGGCGTCATCAACGACACCGCCCTCGTCTTCGGTCAGATGGACGAGCCGCCGGGCACCCGTATGCGGGTCGCGCTGTCCGCGCTGACCATGGCGGAGTACTTCCGCGATGTGCAGAACCAGGACGTGCTGCTCTTCATCGACAACATCTTCCGGTTCACCCAGGCCGGTTCCGAGGTGTCGACCCTGCTGGGCCGCATGCCTTCGGCCGTGGGTTACCAGCCGACGCTGGCCGACGAGATGGGTCAGCTCCAGGAGCGGATCACCTCGACCCGTGGTCGTTCGATCACCTCGATGCAGGCGATCTACGTCCCCGCGGACGACTACACCGACCCGGCCCCGGCGACGACGTTCGCCCACCTGGACGCCACCACGGAGCTTTCGCGTGGCGTGTTCCAGAAGGGCATCTTCCCGGCGGTGGACCCGCTGGCGTCGACGTCGACCATCCTCGACCCGGCCATCGTCGGTGAGGACCACTACCGGGTGGCTTCCGAGGTGATCCGGATCCTGCAGAAGTACAAGGAGCTGCAGGACATCATCGCGATCCTCGGTATGGACGAGCTCTCGGAAGAGGACAAGCTCACCGTTCAGCGCGCGCGCCGCATCGAGCGGTTCCTGTCGCAGAACATGCTGGTCGCCGAGGCGTTCACGCAGATCCCGGGCTCGACGGTGCCGCTGGCGGAGACCATCGAGTCGTTCGACCGCATCACCAAGGGCGACTTCGACCACTACCCGGAGCAGGCGTTCCTGGGTATCGGTGGCCTCGAAGACCTCGAGAAGAAGTACAAGGAAATCACCAAGAAGTGATGTTCCGATGAGCGGCGGGATCAGTGTCTACTGTGGACGCTGGTCCCGCCGTTCGCATAGTTGGAACTTTGACTATTAGACTCGGTGGCAGCACCTGAGGTGAAGGGAAGCTACGTGGCTGAGATTTCTGTCGAGCTGGTAGCCGTCGAGCGCCGTCTCTGGTCCGGTACCGCCACGTTCGTGGTGGCGCAGACCACCGAGGGCGAGATCGGCATCATGGCCGGTCACGAGCCTGTACTCGGGCAGCTCGTCGAGGGTGGCGTCGTCAAGGTGACGACCACGGACGGCGAGACCGTGACCGCCGCGGTGCACGGCGGTTTCCTGTCGGTCACCGCGACCGGCGTGAGCATCCTCGCCGAGAGCGCGGAGCTTTCGGACGAGATCGACGTCGATGCGGCCAAGAAGGCGCTGAGCGGCGAAGACGAGCAAGAGCGGGCTAGGGCGACCGCCCAGCTCCGCGCGGCCGGTCAGTCAGTCTGACCGGGCGAAGGACAGGGGCCGGGCCGTGGAAATCGCCGTGGGTGTTCTCGGGGCCCTGACCATCCTGGCCGTGCTCGCGGCCTGGTATTCGTTGCGATGGGTCCGGATGCGCCGCGGTGGCGGCGTGAGCGTCGCGCTGCGGTGGCGTCCGGACGAGGCGCGGTCCAGCTGGCATCTGGGGCTGGGCCGCTACGAGGGCGAGCAGTTCGTCTGGTTCCGGGTCTGGAGCCTGCGGACCGGCCCGGATCGCGTGTTCGAACGCGTGAGCATGGAGATCGCGGACCGGCGCGATCCGTCCGGCACGGAGGCGTACGCCGTCCCGGAAGGCTCGATCGTCCTGCGGTGTGAGTCCGCCACGCAGGAGGCGATCGAGATCGCGATGGGCCCCGGCGCCCTCACCGGTTTCCTTTCCTGGCTCGAGTCGGCCCCGCCGGGCCGTCGGCTGCCCCGCGCTTCCTGAATCGGTTCCGCGCGCACGTCGTATGCTCACGCCGTGACCATCGTCGACATCCCCGGTTCGAAGTCGATCACCGCCCGAGGCCTGTTCCTCGCGGCCGCCGCCCACGGCACCACCGTGCTGGGCAGGCCGCTGCGTTCGGACGACTCCGAGGGCTTCGCCGAAGGCCTGCTCAAGCTCGGCTATCAGGTCTCCCGCTCCGATGCGGAGTGGACCATTTCCGGCAGGCCCGAAGGCCCCGCCGTCGATCGCGCCGACGTCTTCTGCCGGGACGGCGCCACCACCGCGCGGTTCCTCCCGGCGCTGGCCGCCGCCGGGCACGGGACCTTCCGCTTCGACGCGTCCGAGCAGATGCGCGCCCGGCCGCTGGGGCCGCTCACCGACGCGCTGCTCGAACTGGGCGTCGACCTCACCTTCGAGGGTTCGCCGGGCCATCACCCGCTGGTGGTTCGGGCCGCCGGGATCAAGGGCGGCGACCTCACCCTGGACGCGGGCCTGTCGTCGCAGTTCCTGACCGCGTTGCTGCTGGTCGGCCCGCTGACCGCCGAGGGACTGCGGATCACCGTCACTGACCTCGTCTCGGTGCCTTACGTCGAGATCACCGTCGCGATGATGCGGCGCTTCGGCGTAGAGGTCGTCCGGGACGGTGACACGTTCGTCGTGCCGCCCGCGCCGTACCGGGCCTGCCGCTACGAGATCGAGCCCGACGCTTCGACGTCCAGCTACTTCTTCGCGGCCGCGGCGCTGACCGGCAACTCGGTGACCGTGCCGGGGCTGGGCGCCGATGCCCTGCAAGGGGATCTGGCCTTCGTCGAGGTCCTGCGGAAGATGGGCGCGGACGTCGAGGTCGGCCAGGACGCCGTCACCGTGACCGGGACGGGCGGGCTGCGCGGCGTCACGGTGAACATGCGCGACATCTCCGACACCGTGCCGACGCTCGCCGCCATCGCCCCGTTCGCGGACGGGCCGGTGCGGATCGAGGACGTCTACAACACGCGGATCAAGGAATGCGACCGGCTGGCCGCGTGCGAGGAGAACCTGCGCGCGATGGGCGTCTCGGTCGAGACGGGGCGGGATTGGATCGAGATCCAGCCGGGTGTGCCGACGGGGGCGCTAGTGAAGTGCCGGCGGGATCACCGGATCGCGATGGCGTTCAGCGTCACGGGGCTGCGTACGCCCGGGATCACGCTGGACGATCCGGGTTGCGTGAAGAAGACTTTCCCCGGTTTCCACGACGCCCTCGCCGCGCTCCGCGCTTCCTGGGGCGTTTAGTCCTCTGGATGCGGTGGTTCGGTTTGCGAACCACCGCATCCAGAGGACGAAACGCGGTCGACCGGCATTTCTACCGGGCTTTGGACGTGATCCCCGTCTATTCTCGGACCATGACTCAGAGCGAGGACGCGAACCGCTGGAGCCACCTTCCCGAGTCCGTGTCCCTGGAGGACACGATCACGATGAAGGCGATCGACCCGGGCAAGGACGGCACGCCCGACGTCGACCTCGAGCGCTATTGGGCAGCACGAGAACAGGGCTGAGCTTCACTCCATCACGCGATTCGGCACCTGGTCGCGGTATCCGCACCCGCGGGGACCGCGACCAGGTGCCGAATCGCTTCCTCAGTCCCCGCCGCCGGGCCGCCAGAGGATGTCGCCGTCCGGGTTCGCCAGCCGCGACAGGATGAACAGCAGGTCCGAAAGCCGGTTCAAATACTTGATCGCCAGCTGGTTCGTCGCGGCCTGCTCGGCCTCGTACAGCGCCCAGCCGGAGCGCTCCGCCCGGCGCGTGACCGTGCGGGCCTGATGCAGGAAAGCCGCCCCCGGGGTCCCGCCCGGCAGGATGAACGACGTCAGCTTCGGCACGCGCTCGTTGAACTCGTCGCACCAGCCTTCGAGCCGCTCGATGTACCGCTCGGTGATGCGCAGCGGTTCGTACGGCGGGTTCTCCACGATGGGCGCGCACAGATCCGCGCCGACGTCGAAGAGATCGTTCTGCACCCCGCGCAGGACGTCGGCGATCTCGGCGGGCAGACCGCCCATCGCGAGGGCGAGCCCGATGACGGAGTTGGCTTCGTCGACATCGGCGTAGGCGGCCAGCCGCGGCGACGTCTTCGGCACTCGCGAGCCGTCCCCGAGCGCCGTGGTGCCGTTGTCGCCGACCTTCGTGTACACGCGGTTGATGCGAACGACCATGAAACCGACTCTACCGGCCCGGCGTAAGGCAAATCGGGACGAGAGGGCATGATTGGCGCCCATGAGTGAGCACTTCGACGTGCACGGCGGAGCACGGCTGGTCGGCGAGGTCGACGTGGTCGGGGCGAAGAACAGTGTCCTGAAATTGATGGCCGCGGCCCTGCTGGCCGAGGGCACCACCACCATCACGAACTGCCCCCAGATCCTGGACGTCCCGCTGATGGGCGACGTCCTCCGCAGCGTGGGTTGCGACGTCGTCATCGACGGTGACACCGCGAAGATCACCACCCCCGCCGAGCTGTCGCACCGCGCCGACTCGGCCGCGATGGGCAAGCTGCGCGCCTCCGTCTGCGTGCTGGGGCCGCTGGTCGGCAGGCTCAAGCAGGCCGTCGTCGCGCTGCCCGGCGGTGACGCGATCGGCTCGCGGCCGCTCGACATGCACCAGAACGGCCTCCGCAAACTGGGCGCCACCAGCACCATCGAGCACGGCTGCGTGGTGGCGAAGGCCGAGGGCCTGCGCGGCGCGCAGATCTGGCTGGACTTCCCGAGTGTCGGTGCCACCGAGAACATCCTGATGGCCGCCGTACTCGCCGAGGGCACCACGGTCATCGACAACGCCGCGCGCGAACCCGAGATCGTCGACATCTGCACGATGCTCATCGAGATGGGCGCGAAGATCGAGGGCGCGGGCACCTCGACGCTCACCGTCGAGGGCGTCGAAAAGCTGAACCCGACCGAGCACCGCGTGATCGGCGACCGGATCGTCGGCGCGACCTGGGCGTTCGCCGCCGCGATGACCCGGGGCGACCTGACCGTCCGCGGCGTCAACCCGCACCACCTCGACCTGGTCCTCGACAAGCTCCGCCTGGCGGGCGCCGAGGTCGAGACGTTCGACGAGAAGGGTTTCCGGATCTCCCAGGCCGAACGCCCGAAGGCGGTCGACTGGGTGACGTTGCCGTACCCCGGTTTCGCGACCGACCTGCAGCCGTTCGCGGTGGCGCTCTCGGCGGTGGCCGACGGGACGTCGATGATCACCGAGAACATCTACGAGGCGCGGTTCCGCTTCATCGAGGAGATGATGCGGCTCTCCGGCGACGCGCGTACCGACGGCCACCACGCTGTCGTCCGCGGGGTGGAGAGGCTTTCCAGCGCGCCGGTGTGGGCGTCGGACATCCGGGCGGGCGCCGGGCTGGTACTCGCCGGGCTGTGCGCGGACGGTGTCACCGAGGTCTGGGACGTCTTCCACATCGACCGCGGCTACCCGCACTTCGTGGAGAACCTGAACCGGCTGGGTGCCCGCATCGAGCGGGTCTCGGGCGAGCCCGAACGAGCCTGACGTTTGCGCGTGAAGGCCCCCTTCCCTCGGCTCAGCCGAGGGAAGGGGGCCTTCACGCGCGATCAGGGCAGGGCGACGAACGCCGCGAGGAAGTCGCGGGACGTCGGTGAGTCCAGCCGGTAGGTGACGTTGGTGGCGTAGCAGGGCCCGTCACCGGTGATGGTGGTCGACACCAGGACACGCACGCCGCCGATGGTCGCGAAGTTCGGCCCGCCGGAGTCGCCGTAGCACGCGCCGCCGTTGCCCTGGGGCGCCGTCATGGCGAGCCGGACCCAGGTCTTGTTGAGCGCGTCGAAGGTGACGGGGGCCTTCATCCGGACGCCGCCGCCCGGATGGGTGTGCCCGCCCGGCCCGTTCACGGCTTCCTGCGTGCCGTATCCCGCGACCACGAACGGCGTCGAGTTCAGCGCCTGCGGTCCGAGCTTGTCGAGCTGACCGGCGCTGGGCAGCTTCGCGGGGGTGAAGCTCCAGCGTGCGGCGACCTGTTTCGCGGGCAGCTGGACGACGGCGATGTCGTGCGAGTCCGCGGAGTTGCCCGGGTAGCCGGGCTCGCTGTGCGCGACGCCCTCCACGGCGACGGCCTTGGCGATCGCCGCCGGATCGCCGGGGTACTTCTTCGCGGCCGCGTCGAGACCCGCCTGGACGTCCTGGTCGAGCGAAACGAAGAACCGCACGTTGGCCGGCCAGTCGGTGGTGCAGTGCGCGGCGGTGAGGAACGTGTCCGCGTCGACCATGGTGCCGGAGCACACCCAGTCGACCCGGTCGGGTGTCGCCGGGTCGCCGTCGTTGTCCCAGGTGGCGACGAGGGCGCCGACTTCGGTGCGCTCCGGTGCCGGGGTGGCGTTGTAGGAGTTGATCGCGGTCGCGGCGTCGGCCCCGCCCAGTAGCAGGGCGGCGGCCAGCGCCGCGACGGTGGCGGCAGGGGTGAACCTCACGGACGGCCTCCTCGGCTCGGTGCTTCTGGAGACGGGATTCAACGTGGTGGACGGCCGGAAGTCATCCGCCGAAAGTAGTCACGCGTCCCGGCGCCGCCGGGTACCCGCGAACACCGCGGCACCGCCCATGGTCAGCAAGCCCAGCCCGGCCAGCAGCGCGGGTTCGAGATCGAAACCGGTCTTGGCCAGCGAAGGGGAGCTCGCCACGGCGACGTCGGCGCGGGGTGCGGCGGCCGCGGCGGGGGCCGCCACCGGCAGGACCGCGGGAGGCGCGGTCTCGGCCCGCGGTCCCCCGGGCGGGGGAGGGCCGGCAGGCGGCTTCGTGGCGGGCGGTGTCCGGTCCGGCACGCAGGCGGTATGTGCCGGGTTGCCGCGCCCGACGCCGTGGTTGCGGTCGCATTCGTAGCCCGCGTTCGCGTCGGAGCCCCCGGGCAGCTGCCCGGGCGGGTTCTTGTTGTCCGCCTTGCCGACGCAGCCGGCGCAGGGCTTCCCGACGGCGTCGCCACCGCCGTTGCCGTTGGCGGACGGTGAACCGTCCCTGGTGGAGTCGTACGGCCCGTGCTTGTTCGCGCCGTGCCCGGAGAAGTCCGCTTTGGACGGTGGCTGGGGTTTGGCGGTGTCCTGAGCGTGGCCGGGCGGTGTAGCGCCGTTGCCGTGCTCACCGGCGACGGCGGGGCCGGCGCCGAACAGGACGAGGGAGAAGGCGGCTCCGGCGATAACGCCGTAGGTCTTCTTGTTCATCGAAGCCTCCTGAAGTCGCGCCATTGCGACATACGGAGTATCGCGTGAACGACCGAAGGGGTTACTCGAACACGAGCGCGGCGCCGAAACCGACCAGCGCGGTGCCGGTGACGCCGTCGAGGGCGCGGCGGACCTTGCGGCGTTCCAGCCAGGTCCGCACCCGGTGCACGAAGAACAGCAGCAAGAGCTGGGCGATCGTGCCGGCGGCCGCGATCGTGTAGGCCAGCAGCAGGGCGTCCCCGGTGGTGGTGACGCCCGGGGTCAGGAACTGCGGCAGCACCGACAGGTACAGCACCAGCACCTTGGGGTTGGTGACGTTGGAGAGGAAGCCCTCCCGCCAGCGGCGGAACCCGCTCCGGCGCGCGGCGGCGTTCTCCGCGAGGTGCTCGTAGTCCCCGCGGTACGCGCCGATCAGCGCCCGCACTCCGAGATAACAGAGGTACGCGGCGCCCGCCCATTTCACGGCCTCGAAGACCGGCCGCGAGTTCATGATGACGGCGCCGAGCCCGAGCGCGGCCGCGGTGGCCTGCGCCAGGTTCGCGACCGCGATACCGAAGCACGCCCAGCCACCACCGCGGACACCACCGGACAGCGCGTTCTTCAGCACCACCATGTTGTCCGGTCCGGGGACCAGGGCAAGCGCCAGCATCATCAGCGCGAAGCCACCATATGCGCCCCAGGTCATGACTCGAAGGCCAATGCGGCGCCGAAGCCGACCAGTGCGGTGCCGGTGACGCCGTCGAGGGCGCGGCGGACCTTGCGGCGTTCCAGCCAGGTCCGCACTCGGTGCACGAAGAACACCAGGGCAGCCTGCCAGAGGAAGCCCAGCACCGCGACGGTGTAGGCGAGCAGCAGCGCGTGCCACGTCGACGTCGTCGCGGGGTCGAGGAACTGCGGCAGCACCGACAGGTACAGCACGAGGACCTTCGGGTTGGTGATGTTGGAGAGGACGCCTTGCCGGAAGCTGCGGAACCCGCTCGCGCGCTGCTGCTTCACCGCGGCGAGGCCGGTGTAGTCGCCCCGCCACGCGCCGCGCAGCGCCTGGAAGCCGAGGAAGACCAGGTAGGCGGCGCCGAGCCACTTGAGCGTCACGAACACGGGCTGCGACTGTGCGATCACGACCCCGAGGCCGAGCGCGGCGGCGGTGCCCTGGACGACGTTGCCCACGAAGATCCCGGCCGTGGCGAGGAATCCGCCGCGGCTGCCGCCGGACAGCGAGTTCTTGAGCATCACCATCGTGTCCGGGCCGGGGGCGAGGACGATCAGGACCGCGATGAGCAGATAGCTGCTGTACGAACTCCACGTCACAGTGGCTCACGCTAGACGCCGCGCGCGGACGAGTCTCGCGGATTTCGGTCACATTGTCCGGCGAGTTAGCGGGGCGCTCTTCCTTCGGTGGTGCGGCGGGAGACCGACGAACGGACACTGCCACCCGTGCGAGTCACGGGTAATGTGCCTTGGCATGCATGAGGGGCAGATCGACCTCCTTCCAGGCGAACGGGTCATCTGGGCCGGGCACCCGGTACGCAGGCCCCTCTTCAACCCCGGCGACTACTTCAACGTCCCGTTCGGTTTGCTCTGGCTGGGCGGCGTCACCGCGTTCTTCGTCTACCACCACGAAACGACGTTCCACGTGGTCGCGTGGTTCGTGCTCACCGTCGCGGGCGTGTTCCATCTCGCCGGCAGGCCGCTCATCCGGTACCTCCGGCTCGCCTCGACCACTTACGCCGTCACGGACGGCCGGGTCATCGCGACCAGTTCGCTGGTACGCCGCAAGGACGAGTCTGCGCCGCTGGCGGAGCTGGACGATCCCGTCGTCACCCCGGGCCCCGGCAAGACCGGCACGATCACCTTCGGCAAACTCGGTGTGCTGGCGTGGGCGTCGGCGAACTACGGCACCGGTCACGGGAAGGACCGGAAGGCCCCGGTCATCCTGGTGGGGGTCAGTGAGGTCGGCAAGGTGCGCGAGAAGCTGGCGAAGGCCGTCGAAGAGGCGCGGCAGCGCAACGAGCCGCCAGAGGTCCACGCGGTCGGAGAATGACCCGACTGTGTTCGATTCAACTGCGCGGCCGATGTTACCGGCCGGTACACTCAGACGGTCGTCCAGCGCCGGAGGTGTACCGTGCCCTATCCCACGGACCGTGAACGGGACCGCCCCTGGGTGATGCGGACCTATGCCGGTCACTCGTCCGCGGCCGCGTCCAACGAGCTTTACCGGCGCAACCTCGCCAAGGGGCAGACGGGTCTTTCCGTCGCCTTCGACCTGCCGACGCAGACCGGCTACGACCCGGACCACCAGCTCGCCAAGGGCGAGGTCGGCAAGGTCGGCGTCCCCGTCTCGCATATCGGTGACATGCGGCGGCTCTTCGACGGCATCCCGCTCGCCGAGGCCAACACGTCGATGACGATCAACGCGCCCGCCATGTGGCTGCTGGCGCTCTACGTCTCCGTGGCGCGCGAGCAGGCCGAAGCCGAGGGCCGCGACGTGGACGAGGTGCTGGCCAAACTCACCGGCACCACACAGAACGACATCATCAAGGAATATCTTTCCCGCGGTACCTACATCTTCCCGCCGGGGCCGAGTCTCCGCCTGATCACCGACATGATCGCGTGGACCGTCCACCACGTGCCGAAGTGGAACCCGATCAACATCTGCAGCTACCACCTGCAGGAGGCCGGCGCGACGCCGACGCAAGAGGTCGCGTACGCGCTGTGCACCGCCATCGCCGTCCTCGACGCCGTCCGGGATTCCGGGCAGGTCGAGCAGGCCGACATGGCCAAGGTGGTCGCGCGGATCTCGTTCTTCGTCAACGCCGGGGTGCGGTTCGTCGAAGAGATGTCGAAGATGCGCGCGTTCACCGCGCTGTGGGACGAGATCACCCGGGATCGTTACGGCGTAACGGATCCGAAGGCGCGGCGGCTGCGCTACGGCGTCCAGGTCAACTCGCTGGGGCTCACGGAGGCCCAGCCGGAGAACAACGTCCAGCGCATCGTGCTGGAAATGCTCGCGGTCTCGCTTTCCCGTGGTGCCAGGGCCCGCGCGATCCAGCTGCCGGCCTGGAACGAGGCGCTCGGCCTGCCCCGGCCGTGGGATCAGCAGTGGGCGCTGCGGATGCAGCAGGTGCTGGCGTTCGAAACCGACCTGCTGGAGTACGAGGACATCTTCGACGGCTCGCACGTCATCCAGGCCAAGGTCGACGAGATCATGGCCGGCGCGCGCGAGGAGATCGCGCGGGTGCAGGATCTCGGCGGCGCGGTGGCGGCCGTCGAGAGCGGCTACATGAAGTCGCAGCTCGTCGCCTCGCTCGCGGAGTACCGCCGCGGTATGGAGAACGGCGAGCGGATCCTGGTCGGTGTCAACAAGTTCGAGACCACGGAGCCGTCGCCGCTGCAAGCCGAAGGCGCCAAGGCGATCGAAACGATCGACCCCGCCGTCGAGAAACAGGCCGTCAGCGCCATCGAGGAATGGCGGGCGCACCGCGACAACGCGGCCGCCGAATCGGCGCTGGAGAAGCTGAAGGCCATCGCGAAGACCCCGGAGAACCTGTTCGAGGCCACGATCGACTGCGCCCGCGCCGGGGTCACCACCGGTGAATGGTCGGGGGCGTTGCGTGAGGTGTTCGGCGAATACCGGGCCCCCACCGGGGTTTCCGCCTCGGCGGCGGCAGGCGAGGGCAACGAGGAGCTCCGCCGCGTGCGCGACCGGGTCAAGGCCACGAGTACCGAAATCGGGGAGCGGCTGCGGATCCTGGTCGGCAAACCCGGCCTCGACGGGCATTCCAACGGCGCCGAGCAGGTGGCCGTGCGGGCGCGCGACGTCGGTTTCGAGGTGGTGTACCAGGGGATCCGGCTGACCCCGGACCAGATCGTCGCGGCCGCCGTCCAGGAGGGCGTGCACGTGGTCGGGCTTTCGGTGCTCTCGGGTTCGCATCTCGAAGTCGTGCCGCAGGTCGTGGACGGGCTGCGGGCCGCGGGCGCGGGCGACATCCCGGTCATCGTCGGCGGCATCATCCCGCCCGACGACGAGAAAATCCTCCTGGAGCGCGGGATCGCGAAGGTGTTCACGCCCAAGGACTACGAACTCACCGACATCATGGACGGAATTGTCGGTTTGGTGCGGGAGCGCCACGGCCTGAGCACATAACGTCACCGTCGATCACGGTCGAATAACGGCGGCTGGTGGGTGACCCGCTCACACTGCCCGCGTCAAGGTACCCACCTACGTTTCGATTAAACCGATTAATCGAAAAGAGGTGCTGCTATGGCGCACGGTGAGTGGTCGAGGCGGGAGTTCTTCCGGCGGTCCGCCGTTCTGGGGGCGGTCACGATCGGTGGACCGGTTCTGTTGTCCGCGTGCACTTCGACGTCGTCGGGAGACGCGCTGCAGGCCGCCAAGGACTCGAAGAAGATCAAGATCGGTATCGCGAACGAAGCACCCTACGGTTTCACGGATCAGAGCGGCAAAGTCACCGGAGAAGCGCCGGAAGTCGCCCGTGCCGTTTTCAAGGCCATGGGCATCGACAACGTCGAAGCCAGCGCGGTCTCGTTCGACCAGTTGATCCCCGCGTTGAACGCGAGGCAGTACGACGTCGTCGCGGCGGGCATGAACATCAAGAAGGAGCGGTGTGACGCCGCGGCCTTCTCGATCCCCGACTACTCGGCGCTGACGGCTTTGCTGGTACCCAAGGGAAATCCGCAGCAGGTGCGGAAGTTCGAGGACATCGCGGCCAAGAAGGTCAAGGTCGCCGTGCTCTCGGCCGCCGTCGAAAAGGGTTATGCCACCGATTCCGGGGTCGCCGAGGACCAGATCGTCACCCTCGATTCGCAGGACAACATGCTCCGCGCGGTCACCGACGGCCGGGTCTACTGCGCCGCGCTGACCGACATCTCCCTCAAGGACGTCCTCGCGAAGAGCCCGGGCGCCGCGGCGGAGGTGACGCCGGGCTTCGATCCGGTCAAGGACGGCAAGCCGGTCGTCTCCGCCGGTGCCTTCGTCTTCCGCAAGGGCGACAACCCCTTGCGCGAGGCGTTCAACGCCGAACTCAAGAAACTGCACGACAGCGGCGAATGGACCAGGATCGTGACGCCGTTCGGCTTCTCGGCGGACAATCTGCCGAAGGCCGACGTCACCACCGAGAAACTCTGCGCGGTGTGACGGGGCGGACGTCATGTCGTCGTCGGTATCGCACATCATTTCGTCCATCCTCAGTGGACTGACCGCGACCGTCACCGCCGCTCTCGGCGGGATCGCGATCACCGTGGTGCTTTCCCTGGTCTCGGGGCTCGCGCTGCGCTCACCGTCCCGGCTGGTGCGGGGGATCTCCCGCACCTACGTCGAGATCTTCCGCGGCACGTCGGAGGTCGTCCAGCTGTTCTGGCTGTACTTCGTGCTGCCGGTGCTGATCGGCTTCCAGCTGGTGCCGATGTTCGCCGGAATCCTGGTGCTGGGCCTCAATCACGGGGCCTACGGCGCGGAGATCGTCCGCGGTGCGGTGAACTCGGTCCCGCGAGCGCAGTTCGAGGGCGCGGTCGCGCTCAATCTGTCGCCCGCGCAGCGGATGCGCCGGGTGATCCTGCCGCAGGCGTTCGCGGAGATGCTGCCACCGTTCACCAATCTGTTCATCCAATTGCTGAAGAGCACCGCCTTGCTCTCGTTCATCGCCGTTCCGGAGATGGCGCGGCAAGGTGAATTGCTGCGGCCGGTGTTCAGTGCCGAGATCGCCTGGATCTACGGCACGGAACTCGTGCTCTATCTCCTGCTCGCGCTCATGATCGCGAGCGGGATGCGGACGCTGGAGCGGTTCGCGGCGCGGCGGCTCGGCCGGGCACCCGCCAAGATGACGGCCACGGCGGGGGGTGTGTGATGGACTGGAGCTGGGAAGCGGCGTTCGACTCGATTCCCTTGCTGCTGAAGGGGCTTCTCGTCACCGTCGAGATCACCCTGCTCGCCTCGGTGGTCGCCTACGCGCTCGGCCTGGTGTTCGCGCTGATCCGCCGGACGGGGATCCTCGTGCTGTCGCAAGCGGTCCGGTTGTTCATCGAGTTCGTCCGCAGTACGCCGCTGCTGATCCAGGTCTTCGCGATCTATTACCTGGTCCCGCCGTTGACGGGCTTCACGATGTCGGCGTTCGTCACCGGTGTCGTGGCGCTCGGCGTGCACTACGCGACCTACGCCGCCGAGGTGTACCGGGCCGGGATCGAGGCAGTCCCGAAAGGACAGTGGGAAGCCGCGACCGCGCTGAACCTGCCGCGGCAACGGGTGTGGACGGCGGTCGTCCTGCCGCAAGCGGTCCCGCGGGTCCTGCCCGCACTGGGCAATTACACGATCTCGATGTTCAAGGAAACCCCGTTGCTGCTGGGGATCGGCGTCCTCGACGTGCTCAACCGGGCGAAAGAGGTCGGCGCCGAAACGTTCCGCGTCATCGAGCCGTACACCCTGGCCGGGGTGCTGTTCCTGCTGGTGAGCCTGCCGGCTTCGATTCTGGTGAGAAGGTTGGAGCGTCGTGCCGCCCACAGTTGATTCGCCGATGATCCGGTTTTCCCGCGTGGTCAAGCGCTACGGTGACCACGTCGTGCTGCGTGACCTCGATTTCACCGTCGCCCCGGGGGAGTTCGTGTCGCTGATCGGGCCTAGTGGGTCCGGGAAGACGACCATCCTGCGGCTGCTGATGACCCTGGAACGGGTGGACGGCGGCACGATCGAGGTCTCCGGTGACTACCTCAGCCATATGAAGCGCGGCGGGAAACTCGTCCGCCCGGACGAGAAGTACCTGCGCGCGGTCCGGAAACGGATCGGCATGGTGTTCCAGCAGTTCAACCTGTTCCCCAACATGAACGTGCTGCGGAACATCACCGAGGCGCCGGTCCACTCGCTGGGTGTCCCTCGCGACGAAGCCGAGTCGCGGGCGGTCGAACTGCTGGAAATGGTGGGGCTCACGGACAAGAAGGACGCGCATCCCACGCAGCTTTCCGGCGGGCAGCAGCAGCGCGTCGCGATCGCCCGGGCGCTCGCGATGCGACCGGACGTGCTGCTGCTGGACGAGGTCACCTCGGCCCTCGATCCCGAACTGGTCGCGGACGTCCTGCGCGTGCTGCGTGAGATCGCGACGTCCACCGACATCACGATCCTCTGCGTCACGCACGAAATGCAGTTCGCACAAGACGTTTCGGACCGCGTGATGATGTTCGACCAGGGACAGGTGCTGGAGGACGCCCCGCCGGAAAAGCTGTTCAGCGATCCGGAACACGACCGGACACGGCGGTTCCTCAAGGCCGTGATCGACCGGGCCTAGGCCGTGTCCTGCAAGTCTTGTTCGCGGTCTTCGCGCCCAGGCGGCCCCTGACGGCACGGGCGGATGCGGCCGAGTACGACCCGGTACGAGGCCGATCCGCCCGCGCCGCCAGGAACCACCTGGATCACGAAGCCCATCGAACAGACTTACAGGACACGGCCTAGAGCGTTCCGAGGATCTCCTTCGTCGAGGTGACCGTGGCGAACCCGCCGCCGTGCAGGTTCGTCGCGGTCGCCTTCGACAGCTCGCCGGCGGTCAGGACGCTTCCGTCCGGCCCGGCGAGGTCGAAGGTGAACGTGGCGTCGAGCGCGAAAGTCACGTCGTAGCCGAGGTTCCCGCCGACGCGCGCGGTGGTCTCGCAGCAGAAGTTCGTCTGGATCCCGGCGAGGACGAACGAGGTGATGCCGCGCGTCTTCAGCCAGCCGTCGAGGTCGATGTCGCCGTGGAAGGCGGAGTTGACCTTCTTGCCGAAGACCAGGTCCGCGCGCACGCCGTCGAGTTCGGGCTTGAAGTGGTTGCCCTCCTGGCCGGGCCGCAGCGACGAGCCGGGTTTGACGGAGTCGTGGTGCACCAGCACGATCGGCAGCCCCCGCTCCTGCCAAGCGTCGACGAGCGCCTTGATGTTGGCCTCCGCGCCGGGGTTGTCGCGCGGTCCCCACACCGGCTCGTCGAAGCCGCGCTGGACGTCGATCACGAGCAGGGCCTTGGTTTCTTCAGTGGTCATGGCTTCGAGTCTCCGCTGTCCCCCGGCCGTCGGGGAGTGGCAGGAGACGCGCGATGCGGTACTTTTCTGCCATGCGAACCGTGGGCGTGCTCCTCCTGCCGGGCAGCCGGTCCTTCGACGTGGGCGTGATCGGCGAGGTCTGGGGTGTCGACCGGACCGACAGCGGTATCGGCCCCTTCGAGGTACGGCTTTGCGCACCGAGCCGGGCGACGGTCGCCACCCATCCGTTCGGCCGGGTCGAAGCGACCCATGGGCTGAACGGGCTCGACGGCTGCGAACTCGTTCTCGTACCCGGCCGGGTCGATCCGCACGCCGAAGTGCCCGCGGCCGTCGTCGCCGCGCTGCGCAAGGCGCACCGGGCCGGGAGCACCGTGGCGTCGCTGTGTTCCGGGGCGTTCACCCTGGCCGCGGCGGGGCTGCTCGACGGCAGGTCGGTCACCACGCACTGGCGGCTGCTGGACGACCTCGAAGCCGCCGCGCGCGACGCCGTCGTCCAGCGGGACGTCCTGTTCACCGACGAGGGAGCCGTGCTGACGTCCGCGGGCGTGGTCGGGGGCCTGGATCTGTGCCTGCACCTGGTGCGGCGCGAACACGGCGCCGAGGTCGCGGCCGCGCTCGCCCGGCGGCTGGTGATGCCGCCCGCGCGCGAAGGCGGTCAGCGGCAGTATGTCGACAACCCGTTGCCGCCCAGGCCGTCGCGGCCGAGCGTTTCGTCCACAATGGACTGGGCACTGGAGCGGCTCGCCGAGGACATCGGCGTCGAGGATCTCGTCGGCCACGCCGGGCTGAGCGAGCGCACCTTCCACCGCGAGTTCGCGGCGGCCACCGGCGTGACACCGGGCCGCTGGCTGCGGGCGCAACGGGTCCGGCTCGCACGGCGGCTGCTGGAGACGACCGAACTCCCGGTCGAGCGGGTCGCGCAGCGGTCCGGTCTCGGCACCGCCGCCAACCTGCGGCGACGGCTCCGCGCCGACGTCGGCGTCGGACCCGATTCGTATCGCCGGACGTTCCGGTCGGTTACCGTCGAAGCATGGCCGAGTACGAGCACATCCTCGTGAAACGGGACGGGGACACCGTCACCATCACCATGAACCGCGCCGTGCGGCGGAACTCGCTGTCCGCGGACCACCTGGCCGAACTGCTCGCGGCGTTCCGCGAGGCCGGGGAGACCGACGCCACCGGCATCGTCCTGGCGGGTGCCGGACCGGTGTTCTCGGCGGGACACGACTTCGGCGACGTCGCCGCGCGTGACCTGATGGCCGTGCGCGAGCTGCTGCGGCTGTGCACGGACCTCATGGGCACGATGCAGTCGGTGCCGCAGATCGTCATCGCGCGGGTGCACGGGCTCGCGACCGCCGCGGGCTGCCAGCTGGTGGCCACGTGCGACCTCGCCGTCGCCGCCGAATCCGCCGGGTTCGCCCTCCCCGGCGGCAAGGGCGGCTGGTTCTGCCACACCCCGGCGGTGCCGGTGGCCCGCTCGATCGGGCGGAAACGCCTGATGGAACTGGCGCTCACCGGCGACGTCATCGACGCCGCGACGGCGCTGGACTGGGGTCTGGTGAACCGCGTCGTCCCGGACGACTCACTGGACGAAGCCGTCGCTTCCCTGCTGGAGCGTGCGACGCGGGGGAGCCGGGCGAGCAAGGCGATGGGGAAACAGACCCTCTACGCGCAGCTGGACCGGCCCGAGGCCGACGCCTACGCGCTGGCGCTCGAAGTGATGGCGTCGGCGTCGCAGCTGCCCGGGGCGCGTGAGGGAATGGCGGCCTTCCTGGAGAAGCGCTCGCCCGTCTGGCCGGACTGACCTCCGCACGCGTGGCTCCGCCGATGTTATGAACGGGACTTTCATTGCAAAATTTGCAATGAAAGTCCCGTTCATAACATCGGGGGGAGCCGCTCACGCGCGTTCGCGCAGCAGCAGGAGCGTGTAGGCGGCCAGCGTCTGCGCGTCGGTGATGTCACCCGAGGTGATCATCTTCTCGAACTCCTCGCGTTCGAACCACGCCGTCCGCATGTCCTGCTCCTCGATCTCGCGCTGGGCTTCACCCTGTGTGAGATCGGTGGCGAGGAACACCCGCCCGCGCTGGCTCGACATGCCGGCGGCGACGTCGGTCAGGCCGAGGTCGGTCATCGACCCCGCGATCAGCCCGGTCTCCTCCCGCAGTTCGCGGGCGGCGAGTTCGGGCGGAGGGACGTCGGCGAGGTCGGGGGCGGTGCCCATGGGGAACTCCCAGCGCCGCTGGCCGAGCGGGTAGCGGAACTGCTCGACCAGCTGAAACCTGGTGCCGTCGAAGGGGATCACGACGGCGCAGGTGGGTTTGTCGATGACGGCGTAGATCCCTTCGGAACCATCGCGCCGCCGGACAACGTCCTCGCGCACGGTCATCCAGTTGTTCCGGTACACCTCACGCGAGCTGACACGCTGAACGGGGTCCATGCGAACAGTATCGCCATGCTTGTCCTACCCTCGCGGAGTGCGCCTAGTGATCGCTCGCTGCCAGGTCGACTACGCCGGCCGTCTGACCGCCCATCTGCCGATGGCCACGCGGCTGCTGCTCGTGAAGGCCGACGGCTCGGTGTCCGTGCACTCGGACGACCGTGCCTACAAGCCGCTGAACTGGATGAGCCCGCCGTGCTGGCTGATCGAGGACGGCAAGCTGTGGATCGTCGAGAACAAGCAGGGGGAGAAGCTCGTCATCACGATCGACGAGATCTTCCACGACCACGCCCAGGAACTCGGCGCGGAACCGGGCCTGCAGAAGGACGGCGTCGAGGCGCATCTGCAGGAATTGCTCGCCGAGCACATCAAGACCCTCGGGGAGGGCTACACCCTGGTGCGGCGGGAGTTCCCGACCGCGATCGGGCCGGTCGACATCATGGCGCGTGACGCCGACGGCGCCAGTGTCGCCGTCGAGATCAAGCGACGTGGCGAGATCGACGGCGTCGAGCAGCTGACGCGGTACCTCGAACTGCTCAACCGCGACCCGCTGCTGGCGCCGGTGCAGGGCGTCTTCGCGGCGCAGATCATCAAGCCCCAGGCGCGGGTGCTGGCCGAGGACCGGGGGATCCGGTGCCTCACGCTGGACTACGACGCGCTGCGCGGCATCGAGTCGGACGAGTTCCGCCTCTTCTGACGCCCCCACCCACGCATGTAGTCCTCTGGATGCGGTAGTTGCACGCGCAAGTACCGCATCCAGAGGACTACATGCATGACGGGCGGGCGTTGAAAGGCCGATATCCAATCGAGTCCTTCGGCTTGTATCTGCATTCTTTCTCGCGCCACAGAATGCCCTAAAGGGCGGCGGGAAATTAACGAACTCGGCGCATCCGTCAAAAGAACCAGCTATTTCTGTGCCATTCGGGTGAACGCCGGATTCCTCGGTCTTGCGCTGTGTCACACTCGATTTCCGCGAGGGGTACCACCGAAAACCGGTGGTCGCGGGTGCAGGGGTGATGGGCCATGGTTGATTCCGGCAAGCATGTCGATCTGGTGCTGGAAGGCGGCGGCGTCAAAGGCATCGGCTTACTGGGCGCCGTGCTGGAGTTGCACGAAGCCGGTTATTCGTTCCCGCGCATCGCCGGGACGAGTGCGGGTGCGATCGTCGCGACATTGGTCGCCGCTTACCAGAAAGCCGGGAAGGACCTCGGCGGGCTGGAAGCGGTGATGAACGACATGGACTGCCGCCGGTTCCAGGAGCAGTCCCTGCTCGACAAGGTCACCGGCCCGATCGGCGACGGTCTCGATCTGATCCTGCACGACGGGATGCACACCGGTGACTATCTCGCCGAATGGCTCACGCCGTTGCTGGACGAGGTCGGCGTGCGCACGTTCGCCGATCTCGCCATCGAGGATCCCGAAGGTACTTTGCGTTCTTATCAACGGTATTCCCTCGTCGTCCACGTCAGTGACCTGACCCGCCGCGTGCTCGTCCGGTTGCCTTGGGATTATTCCCAGTACGGCCGCGATCCCGGTGCGGAAAGGATCGTCGACGCCGTCCGCGCGTCGATGTCCATTCCGTTCTACTTCCGGCCGGTGCAGTTCGACGTTCGCCCCGAGGGCACCGTCACCTGGGTCGACGGCGGCCTGCTGTCGAACTTCCCGATCACCGTCTTCGACCGGACCGACTCGAAGCCCGCGCGCTGGCCGACCTGGGGAGTGAAGCTTTCCGGGGAACCGGTGGGCGGCCGGGACAAACCGGTGAAGAGCGCGTTGCGGATCGCCATCGGTTCGCTCGAAACCCTGATGTCGGACTGGAATCGTTACCGGTTGCACGAGGAAGGTGTGAACCGGCGGACGGTGTACGTCGACACGACCGGTGTTTCCGCCGTCGACTTCGGGCTCGGCGAAGAGGAGAAGAAGCGCCTCTTCGAAAACGGGCGGGAGGCCGCGCGGCGGTTTCTGGAAAAGATTGTGCCGCAGTGAACTCGCCGGCGGTATTCCGGTGGGATGAGGGATAGGAGGATCCCATGCGTTATCGCCCGATCGGCAGCGACCCGGTGGACGATCGTCTCGGCCGGTTCATCCCGGACGACTGGCGCCACATCGAGCGCTATCCGCTGACCGCGCTGGCCACCGAAGACCGGCCCACCCGGTCACCGGTCGTCATCGGTGTCAACTGGTACAAGGAATTCGACGTCCCGGAAAAGGACGAGAAGTCCGGCGAGTTCTTCGTCGCGAAGCGCGGCGCGAAATCGCTCACCCGGATCCGCGGCGGGCACTGCGTCTGCCTCGAACCCGGCGAATCGACCGACGGGGAAACCCAGTACACCTTCTACGACCAGGGCAGGGAAGGAGCCTGCGTCGGATTCGGCTGGTCGCGCTGTATGACGTTGTTCAACGGCGACCTCTACGCCGCACGGTGGCTCTGGGACCAGGCGAAGATGCGCGACGAATGGGACGAGACCAACCCCGGTGACAACAACGGCACCTCGTGCCGCGCCGCCGCCGAGGTCCTGCTCGAACTGGGCCACGTCCCGTGGTCGGAGACCTACGCCGACGACGACCACGTCAAGCGGGCCGCCTACACGCCCGACGTGAAGAACGGTATCCAGGCCTTCCGCTGGGCGAAGACCGTCGACGAGGTGCACGAGGTGCTGGGCAATCCGCGCGCGGACGAACTCGGTGCCGTCCCGTTCCTCAACTCGTGGGGCCCCGGCTACCCGCATCGCACCTACATGCCGGATGACGTCCTCGCCCGGTTGATCAAGGAGGACGGCGAAGTCGGCCTGCCCACGGACCGGTAAACCCCCGCCGGTCACGGGAAGGGCCGTTCCCCGGCGGAGACGCCGGGGAACGGCCCTTTTCCGGGCTTACCGGTCGAGACCAGGCGAAATCGGGCGCGATATGGGGTGCCCCGGAGTCCGCAAGGTGCAGGTGGAACGGACATCCGGGCAGACTCCGACGCCCGCACTGCCGTTCCTGAATCCATGCAGTATGGTCCGCGATTGACGCGTTACCGGCGTTTCTCGTGGACATTTTCACTATGGAGGTGGGTCGGTTGCACGTGCTGGCCGATGCGAACCTGCGGCTGGACGCAAGTCCTATCGACTACGTCCTGCTCGCCTTCTATTTCGCACTGGTACTCGGCATCGGGTACATGGCGCGAAGGTCGGTTTCGAGCAGCCTCGACTTCTTCCTCTCCGGCCGCTCCCTACCGGCCTGGGTCACCGGCCTCGCCTTCATCTCGGCGAACCTCGGTGCGGTCGAGATCATGGGCATGTCGGCCAACGGCGTGCTCTACGGCCTGCCGACCGTCCACTACTTCTGGATCGGCGCGATCCCGGCGATGCTGTTCCTCGGCATCGTGATGATGCCGTTCTATTACGGCTCGAAGGTCCGCAGTGTCCCGGAGTTCATGCTCCGCCGGTTCGGCAAACCCGCGCACCTGGTCAACGGCATCAGCTTCGCGAGCGCGCAGATCCTCATCGCCGGCGCGAACCTGTTCCTGCTCGCCAGCGTGGTGAACCTCCTGCTCGGCTGGCCGCTGTGGGTGTCGATCATCGTCGCGGCCGCGGTCGTGCTCTCCTACACCGCGCTCGGCGGCCTCTCCGCCGCGATCTACAACGAGGTCCTGCAGTTCTTCGTGATCGTCGCGGCGCTGCTGCCGCTGACCATCGTCGGCCTGGTGAAGGTCGGCGGCTGGCAGGGCCTGGTCGACAAGGTCACCGCGAGCCCCGGCGGCGAGGCGCAGCTCCACTCGTGGCCGGGTGACAACCTCACCGGCTTCGGCAACAGCTTCCTCTCCGTCCTCGGTCTCGTCTTCGGTCTCGGTTTCGTGCTGTCCTTCGGGTACTGGACGACGAACTTCGTCGAGGTCCAGCGGGCCATGGCGTCGAAGAGCATGTCGGCCGCGCGGCGGACGCCGATCATCGGCGCGTTCCCGAAGATGCTGGTCCCGTTCATCGTCATCATCCCCGGCATGATCGCCGCGGTCACCGTGTCCGAGTACGTCCAGGACAAGCAGGTCCTGCTCGAAGGCGGCGACGCGCCCAGCGGGGTCACCGCGAACAACGCGATCCTGCTGCTGATGCGCGACCTGCTGCCCAACGGCATGCTCGGCGTCGCGCTCGCCGGTCTGCTCGCGTCCTTCATGGCCGGTATGGCCGCGAACCTGAGTTCCTTCAACACCGTCTTCACCTACGACATCTGGCAGTCGTACGTGAAGAAGAACGAGTCGGACGGCTACTACCTCCGCCTCGGCCGCATGGTCACCGCCATCGGCACCGTGCTCGCCATCGGCACCGCGTTCATCGCGTCGAACTCCGGGAACATCCTGACCTACCTGCAGGACCTGTTCTCCTTCTTCAACGCGCCGCTGTTCGCCACCTTCATCCTCGGCATGTTCTGGAAGCGGATGACGCCGACGGCGGGCTGGGTCGGCCTGGTGTCCGGTACCGCGTCCGCGATCACCGTGTGGCTGCTGTCGCAGGCCGGGGTCCTCGGGCTCACCGGGCAGGGCATCAGCTTCGTGGCCGCCGGTACGGCGTTCGTCGTCGACATCGCGGTCAGCGTCGGTGTCTCGCTCGCGACCACGCCGAAGCCGGAGGCCCAGTTGGTCGGCCTCGTCTACTCCCTCACCCCGAAGGAGTCGCTGAAGCACGACGAAACCGGCGACGACGCGGGCTGGTACCGCAAGCCGGGCCTGCTCGCCGGCATCGTGCTGATCCTGACCATCGCGCTCAACATCATCTTCTAGGAGGCCGGAGATGGCTGCTTCCCAAGCTCCCAAGAAGGCCGGCGTCTTCGACATCCGGCTGATCATCGCCCTGCTCATCGGCGGCTACGGCCTGGTGCTCACGATCATGGGCATCTGGTTCACCACCGCCGAGGAGCGCGCCAAGGCCGCCGACGTCAACATCAACCTGTGGGCGGGCATCGGCATGCTGGTGTTCGCGGCGCTGTTCATGCTGTGGGCGAAGCTGCGGCCCATCGTGGTGCCGCCCACAACGGAAACCGGCGAGGGCGGCGAATAGCCGGGTTGTCCGGACAGCGGCGAGGCGGTCCGGCTACCGTGCACGTCGTGCTGCTCAACGCTCGACGTCGCCGGATCGCGTCCGCGCTGGCCCTGGTCGCCGCCCTCGGCGCGCTGTCGGCCTGCGGACAGAACCTCGGCAAGTCCAACTTCGCCCGTACCACCGTCGCCGCCGAAGCCGGTTCCGGTGGTGAGGTGCCGAGCGGGGACATCAACGATCCGGCGGTCACCCCCGCGGTGATGCGCACGATCGACCCGTGCCCGCTGGTCGGCAAGGACGTGCTGAGCAGCCTCGGCACCCCGGAGGATCCGCGACCGTCGCTCACCTCGTTCGGCTCCTGCCGGGCGAAGGTCATCGACGCCGGCGGCAAGGAGCTTTCGGTCAGCGTCGACATCGGCGCGTCGACCTACGTCTCCACCAACGGCGTGACCGTCACGGCGGTCGAGGGGCTGCCGCAGGTCGAGCGCAAGGCCAAGGACGGCAAGAGCTGCGAAGTCGGCGTGATGACGCTGCGCAAACCCGAGCGCGGGATGAGCTTTTCGGTCACCTACGACGGCGGCGACCCGTGCGCGACCGGTCGCGCGGTGGCGGCGAAGGCCGTGAAGAGCCTGCACGCCTCCCCGGCGAAGTACCCGTCCACGCCGGGCACGCTGACCGCGGTCGACCCGTGCGCCGCCGCGGACACCGCCGTCCTCAACGAGGTCGCCCCGCACGGCGCGACCGCGCTGACCACCTTCCACTCCTGCGACTGGACGCCGGGTTCCAACCCGCGGATCTCGATCGGCTTCCGCTACGGCCTGCCGCCCGAGGAACGCGACGGGAGCAAGAAGATCCAGATCGACGGCGTCACCGCATACCAGAAGGTGGGCAGAGGCAGCTCCGCCGAGTGCAAGGTGGAGTGGCAGCACAAGCCTTGGGTCGACGACCAGGTCGAGATCGCCAATGTGATCTACCAGAACTACGACGAGAAGAAGGACGAAGTGGCGTCCTGCGAGAAGGCGGTCAAGATCGCCAAATCGGTGATCTCGAAGCTGCCGAAGCCCTGACGCTGGCGGCATCCGGCCGCGGGAGGTAGGAAGGGGACACCCCCACCCGCCGACGTGCCGGAGGCCACCTTGAAGAAGATCATCAACGACCCGAAAACGGTGGTCGCGGAATCCTTGCGGGGGCTCGCCGCGGCGCACGCCGACGTGCTCCGCGTGGAGGACGATCCGGCGATCGTGGTGCGGGTGGACGCGCCGGTACCGGGCAAGGTCGCGGTGATCTCCGGCGGCGGTTCCGGGCACGAGCCCCTGCACGGCGGCTTCGTCGGGCAGGGCATGCTGACGGCCGCCGTCCCCGGCGCGGTGTTCACCTCGCCCACGCCGGACGCCGTCGAGGCCGCGGTCAAGGCCACCACCGGGGACGCGGGCGCGCTGCTGATCGTGAAGAACTACACCGGGGACGTGCTCAACTTCGAGACCGCCGCGGAACTCGCCGCCGCCGAGGGGCTGGACGTGCGCAGCGTGGTGATCGACGACGACGTCGCGGTCAAGGATTCGACGTACACCGCCGGCCGCCGCGGGGTCGGCGGCACGGTGCTGCTGGAGAAGATCACCGGGGCCGCCGCCGAACGCGGCGACGCGCTCGACGCGGTGGAGGCCTTGGCGCGCAAGGTGATCGGCCAGGTTCGCTCGATCGGTGTCGCGCTCACCGCGCCGACCGTGCCGCACGCGGGCGAGCCGAGTTTCGACCTCGCCGACGACGAGATCGAGTTCGGCATCGGGATCCACGGCGAACCCGGGATCGAGCGGACGCCCACCGTGTCCGCCGACGAACTCGTCGCGCGCATGGTCGAAGCGGTGGTGTCGGACCTGCCTTTCGGCGAGGGCGACAAGGTCCTGCTGTTCACGAACTCGATGGGCGGCACCCCGCTGGTCGAGCTGTATCTGGCGCACGGGATCGCCGAGCGGCTGCTGGCCGAGCGTGGGATCGTGGTCGAACGGCGCCTGGTGGGGCCGTACATCACCAGTCTCGAGATGCAGGGGATGAGCCTGACGTTGCTGAAACTGGACGACGAGCTGACCGAGTTGTGGGACGCGCCGGTGCACACCCCGGCCCTGAGGTGGGGAGTCTGAGATGGCCTGCACCGCCGAGACGCTCGCCGCCGCCTTGCGGGCGGCGGCCACGGTGATCGCCGAACATCGGGTCGAGCTGATCGACCTCGACCGCGCGATCGGCGACGCCGACCACGGCGAGAACATGGACCGCGGGTTCACCGCGATCGTGTCCGCTTTGGACACCGCGACGCCGGAAACCCCCGCCGCGGTCTTGAAACTCGCCGCCACGACGTTGATCTCGAAGGTCGGCGGGGCGGCGGGCCCGTTGTACGGTACGGCTTTCCTGCGCGCGTCGGGCAAACTGGGCACCGCGGCCGAAGTGGACGGTCCGCTGCTCGTCGAGGCACTGCGCGCGGCGCTCGAAGGAGTGCAGGCGCGCGGCAAGGCCGTCGGCGGGGATGCGACCATGGTCGACGCGCTGATCCCGGCCGTGTCCGCCGCCGAGGAGGCCGCCGGTTCGGATATCGCGTCGATCCTGACCGCGGCGGCCGACGCCGCGGACAAGGGTGCGGAGTCCACTGTGGACCTCGTGCCACGCAAGGGGCGCGCGTCCTATCTCGGTGAGCGCGCGAAAGGCCATCTCGATCCCGGTGCCCGTTCGACGGCGCTGCTGCTGCGCGCGTTCGCGGAGGCCGCCCGGTGAGCGTCGGAATCGTGCTCGTCTCCCACAGCGCCAAACTCGCCGAAGGGCTCGCCGAACTCGCTGCCCAGATGGCGCCGGACGTCACCATCGCGGCGGCGGGCGGCCTGCCGGACGGCGGGATCGGCACGGATTACGACGAGGTCGTCGCGGCCACGCAACGCGCCGACTCGGGGTCGGGAGTCGTTTTGCTGTACGACCTCGGCAGCGCGCAGATGACCGCCGACCTGGCCGTCGAAACGCTCGCCGATCCGTCGGCCGCGGTGGTCGTGGACGCGCCGCTCGTCGAGGGCGCGATCGCCGCCGCCGTCGCGGCGCAGGGCGGAGCGGACCGGAAGGCCGTCGCCGAAGCCGCCGCCTCGGCGGGCGCCCCGCCGGATCTGACGTTCGACAGCGGTGCGCAGGACGGCGAAAGCAGTGTCGAACTCACGCTGCGCAACGACGTCGGGCTGCACGCGCGGCCCGCGGCGGTCCTGGTCCGGAGCATCGCGGGGCTGGAGGCGGAGGTCACCGTGCGGCTCGGCGAGGAGACCGCGGACGCCAACAGCGTGCTCGCGCTGATGGCCCTCGGCGCACGTCAGGGCGACCGGATCGAGGTCCGGGCGCGGGGCGCGCAGGCCGACGAAGCGCTCACCAAGGTCAAGGAGCTGGTCGAGCAGAACTTCGGCGAGTGAGCCGAAGGCGCTGGGCGCTTCTCCGACTGTCTATATTTTCAAATCCGTGAAGGCCTCCTTGAGGGACTCTGGGTCCCTCAAGGAGGCCTTCACGGCGTTGCTGCGAGGAGTGGGTCGGTGCGAGCGCCCAGGTGAGGTGCATGAGGCATCCGCGCTCCTCACCACTCGCGACCCACGCACCATGCGGCCCCTGGAACTCGAGCCCGGAGCAGTGGGTAAACAAACACGAGTCCCTCAAGGGGGCCTTCACGGACCCATCAGCCCTCTTCGGCGAGTGACACTTACTCGATTAGGAGGGTGACAGCCGCTGCTTTCCGCGTCCCGGCATGGCACGATCGGAGAAAACTACCAGCGAGTAACCTCCGGAGGCCGGTTGTGGCGCGGGAAATCTCGAGTGTGGGAGTCATCGGTCTCGGCACCATGGGTGCCGGGATCGCCGAGGTGCTCGCGCGAAGCGGCGTGTCCGTGGTCGCCGTGGAGATCGACGACGACGGCGTGCGCCGGGGCCGGGGTCATCTGGAGCATTCGACCGAACGGGCGGTGGCGGGTGGCAAACTCGACGCCGACGGCCGGAGCGCGCTCCTGGACCGGATCTCCTACACCACGTCGCTGACGGAACTGTCCGATGTGGACCTGGTGATCGAGGCGATCCCGGAGAACCTCGAAGCCAAATCCGAGGTGTTCGCGGAGCTGGACAAGATCACCGGCCCGGACACGATCTTCGTGTCCAACACCTCCTCGCTGTCGATCACCGAGATCGGGGTGCACACCGCGCGGCCGGGCAAGGTCGTCGGGATGCACTTCTTCAACCCGGCGCCGATCCTCAAACTGGTCGAGATCGTCCGCACCGTGGTCACCGAGCCCGAGGTGATCACCGACGTCGTCGCGTTCGCCGAACGACTCGGCAAGACGCCGGTGGTGATCGGCGACCGCGCCGGGTTCATCGCCAACGCGCTGCTCTTCGGGTATCTCAACCATGCCGTGCGGATGTACGAACAGCGCTACGCCACCCGTGAGGATCTCGACGCGGCGATGCGGTTCGGCTGCGGATATCCCATGGGGCCCTTGGCCTTGCTCGACCTCATCGGGCTGGACACCGCGTACGAGATCCTCGACACGATGTACCACCAGTCCCGCAACCGGCTGCACGCGCCGGCGCCGCTGCTGAAGCAGATGATCACCGCGGGCCTGCTCGGCCGGAAGACGGGGCAGGGGTTCTACACCTACGACGAGCCCGATTCACCGACGGTCACCGACGCGGTCACCGCGTCCACAGTGGACACGGTGGCGCCGAGGGAAGTGCGCAAGGTCGGCGTCGTCGGGACCGGGACGATGGCGACCGGCATCGTCGAGGTGTTCGCGAAACGCGGCTACGAGGTCATCCTGCGCGCGCGGAGCGCCGACAAGGCCGCCGCTTCGGTCGCGAAGGTGAAGAAGTCGCTGGACAAGGCCGTCGTCAAGGGGAGACTGTCCGAAGAGGACGCCGCCGCCGCGCTCGGCCGGATCTCGCCCGCGGTGGACTTCGACGAACTGGCCGACGTCGACCTCGTCGTCGAGGCGGTGGCCGAGGATCTGGCCGTCAAACAGGCCGTCTTCGCCGCTCTCGACGACGTCGTGAAACCGGGCGCGGTCCTGGCGACGACCACGTCGTCGCTCCCGGTCATCTCCTGCGCGGCGGCCACCTCGCGGCCGTCGGACGTGGTCGGCGTGCACTTCTTCAACCCGGCGCCGGTGATGAAACTGGTCGAGGTCGTCTCGACCATCTCCACCGCGCCCGACGTGGTCGCGACCGTCGACGCCGTCTGCGCAGCGGTGGGCAAGCACCCCGTGCACTGCGGCGACCGGGCCGGCTTCATCGTCAACGCGCTGCTGTTCCCGTACCTCAACGACGCGGTGAAGATGCTCGAAGCGCACTACGCCGAGGCCGACGACATCGACACCGCGATGAAGGTGGGCTGCGGGCTGCCGATGGGCCCCTTCGAACTGCTCGACGTCGTCGGGCTGGACGTTTCGCTGGCGATCCAGCGGACGCTGTTCAACGAGTTCCGCGAAGAGGGCTTCGCACCCGCGCCCCTGCTGGAGCACCTCGTGACCGCGGGGCGGCTCGGGCGGAAGACCGGGAAGGGCTTCAAGGACTACTCGGCCAGGTAGGGCCTCGTGAGTGGTAATGACGGTTAGAACCGTCATTGCCACTCACGAGAGGTGACCCGGCCGGTAGTTTGGACGGTATGCCGGTTTCCTCGGGGGTCAGGGAGCGGATCAGGGGATTCCTCGATCCGGACGACGACATCCAGTACGTGTTCCCCGCCGACATCCTCGGCAGTACCACTCCCAGCGTGTTCTTCGTGGTGACCCGCAAGACGATCACGGTGCTGACGACGGGGTACTGGTCGAGGAAGACACCGAAACGGGTCGTCGCGACGACGCTGCGCGGTCACCGCATCGGGCCGGTGCGGACCGAGACCACGCCGTGGTTCAAGTTCTGCGGCGTCGACTACGAGATCGACGACGAGTACGTCTCGGTGGTGCACGCGGCCGACGCGGAGATCATGCGTGACGCGGCAAAACCTGAAGATCCGCTGCCGGACCTCTAAGCTCGCCGGGGTGCGCCAGCTGACATACGACGGGATGCCGATCCCCGGCTTGAACGACCTGGTCCGGACGGCCATCCGGCTGCACCCCGCGCCGGGCGAGCCGCGCCCTGACGAAAGCCACCTGGGCGGCCCGCTGCTCTGGCCGTCGGACGAGCCGTGGCCGGAATGCCCGGTGACCTGGCCGCCGGACCCGGACGCGTCCGACGACGCCTGGAAGAGCGGGCATCGGCTCGACGGCCCGGTGCCGGTGATGGTCAGCGCGGCGCAGTTCTTCCGCGGCGACTTCCCCGAGCTGCCCTTCCCGGAGGGCACCGATGTCCTGCAGATCCTGTTCTGCCCGATGGAGCACGACAGCCCGCGTCACCAAGGGCCCGCGGTGCGGCTGGTGTGGCGCGATTCCGGCGAAGTCGAGCACATCGCGGACCCGCCGCCCGCGCCCGAGGAAGCCGACGCCGCTCTCCTGCCGGTGCCCTGCGTGTTCGAACCGTGCTCGATCGACGAGCTGCCCCGCCTCTGCGACTTCCCGCCGGAGACCCGCGCCGCGCTCGGCATCCCCGAAGGCGCGGGCGACGATCCGGAGGGCTGGCCGGAGCTGGGGCAGTACTCGAAGATCGGCGGCTGGACGGCCTGGTCGGCGACCGAGCGCGCCGATCTGGACTGCCGGGAATGCGGCGCCGAGCTGCGGCAGACGATCGCGCTGGCCACGGAGGAGCACGAGGTCGGCTGCGGCTGCGAGGTCACCGAAGGCGAGCCGGCGGGCTGGTCGTTCCACCGGCGGGGAGTGCTGAACGTCTTCACCTGCCCCGCCGACGTCACGCATCCCTTCAAGGTCCGCATCGACTGACCTGCGGTCCGGCCGCATCCGGACGGATCGGGACACATCCGGACGGCCTCGCACCTTGTTCGCCCTCCACCGCCGTCGCCAGGCTCGGCGCGGTCGGTTCAGTTCGGTTCGAGGGAGGACGAGATGAGAATGCTTCACCGATCACGGACGGCACGCGCCACGATGGTGCTCGTGTCGGCACTGGCGTTGACCGGGGCGGGGGCCGTGCAGGCGAACGCGGCGGAGGCCGGGACGGACCGGGTCGCCGCGCCGCCGTGCAGCACCTGGAACAAGGACCGGGTGCCGACCGGCCGTCACTCGGGGTGGTGCGACGGCAAGGGACCGGCCAGCTACCGGTTCCGCATCACCTGCCAGGGCGGTGGTGAGACGCCGGGGCAGTGGCGTTGGCTGGGCGACCGGCGTGGCTCGACCGCTTACTGTCCCAACAACCGGCGGGGCATCGGTTTCTCGATCGAGTTCGATTAGCCGGGGGTGAGGATCGCCCGGGACCCGTCCCGGGCGATCCGTTCAGCCGGGCGGGAGCAAAGGTCCCCCGCTCCAGTGCTGGAAGACCAGGTTCGTGTGCACCCGGGCGACCTCGTCGCGGGCGGTCAGTTCGTCGAGCACCAGCCGTTGCAGTTCGGTCGCCGAAGCGGTGGCGACGTGCGCGAGGAAATCGTCCGGTCCGGTCAGGTGGTAGACGGCGCGGACCTCGGGCAGCGCCAGCAGATGCTCGACGAACGAGTCCACCAGTGCCCGCCGGTGCGGCCGGACCTGGACGAACAGGAGCGCTTCGAGCGGGCGGCCGAGTTTGGCGGCGTCCACCTCCGCGCGCTGACCGGTGATCACCCCCAACTCGCGAAGGCGGTTGACGCGGTCGAGACAGGTCGAAGGCGCGATGCCGACCTCAGCTGCCAGATCCTTGTTCGAGATCCGGGCGTCGTTCTGCAGCAGCCGCAGAATCCGGAGGTCGACCGTGCTCAGTTCGACAGAATCCGACATCGGCGAATGATATCCGAGGATATTGCTTCCGATCCGGAGAAAACCGCACCATCTCGGTATGACCGCAACGCTCCGCACCCGAGCCGTCCACGCCGGCCGTGACGATCTCACGGATCTCGGCGTCCACGCCGCTCCGCTGGACCTGTCCACGACCTACCCGTCGCGGGACAGCGTCGAAGAGGCAAGCCGCATCGACGAGTTCGCCACCACGGGCTCGTTGTCGGGTCTGCCGGTCTACGGGCGGCTGAGCAACCCGACCGTCGAACGGTTCGAGAAGGCGCTGGCCGAACTCGAAGGGTTCGAAGACGCCGTCGCGTTCGCCACCGGTATGGCCGCGGTGTCGGCGTCGCTGCTCGCCGCCGTCGCGCAGGGCAAACGGCATATCGTCGCCGTCCGCCCGGTCTACGGCTGCACCGACCACATGCTCACCTCCGGACTGCTCGGCACCGAGGTGACCTGGGCCGATCCGGAAGGGCTCGCTTCGGCGCTGCGGCCCGACACCGGGCTGGTGCTGCTCGAAACGCCCGCGAACCCGACCCTGCGCGAGGTCGACATCGCCGAGATCGTGCGTGCCGCGGGCGACGTCCCGGTGCTGGTCGACAACACCTTCGCGACTCCCGTGCTCCAGCGGCCGGGGCGGCACGGCGCCCGGTTCGTCCTGCACAGCGCGACCAAGTTCCTCGGCGGCCACGGCGACGTCATGGGTGGCGTGGTCGCTTGCGGTGCCGAAGACGCCGGCATGTTGCGTCAGATCCGCTTCGCCACCGGAGGCGTTCTGCACCCGTTGGCCGGGTACATGCTGCTTCGCGGGCTTTCGACGCTTCCGCTGCGGGTCAACGCCGCGGCCGCGACGGCGGCCGAACTCGTCGAGCGGTTGCGGGCGCACGCGAACGTCGCCGCGGTGCACTATCCGAGCATCGGGGGCCCGCTGATCGCGTTCGAGGTCGAGGGCGATCCGCACGCGCTCATCGGCGCGGTCCGGCTGATCACCCCGGCCGTCAGTCTCGGCAGCGTGGACTCGCTCATCCAGCATCCCGCGTCGATCAGCCACCGGATCGTCGCCGAGGACGACCGGCACGGCGCCGGCGTCACCGACCGGCTCATCCGCATGTCGGTGGGGCTGGAGGACGTCGAGGATCTGTGGCACGACCTGGACCAGGCACTCAAGGCCTGCTGAACGCCGCTGCGATCGTGATCACGCGGATGTCGACAAATCGCTCTGCCTGGCTAACCTGGTCGGGTGAAAGATCTGGTGTCGTCCTGGGTGGAATCTTCGGCTCGTAGCACGCTCTCGCGGCTTCACGAGCAGATCGGCGTCGCCGGACTCGCCGCCGCGGCGGCCCTTCCCGGGCTGTCGGCCGTCTTCGATCAGCACTCCGCCGCGGTACGGGACATCCTCGCGGCGGGGGTCGAAGGTTCGGCGGCGGTCGCCGGGGTGGTACTCCTCGCCGGTTACACGCGAGGGCTGCTCGACGAGGCCCGGACCAGGGGCTGGACGTTCCGTGCCCCGGCCGACCTGGCCGCGTGGAACACCAGCGACTGGCTGACCGCTCGCCTGGTCGGCGTGTGCTCGCTGGCCGCCACCATGGACGATCCGCGAGCGCTGCCGACCGGGAACGGATAGGGCGGCCGGTCACCCCATCCGTTCCCGTTGCAGGTCAGCGGTACTCCGGCGGAGGGGGCATTGACCCACCGGGGGGCCGCTGGCCGGGATCCTGGTGCGGAGGCACCTGACCCTGGTTCGGCGGGAACTGCTGCTGCGGCGCGGGCATCCCGCCGCCGGTCTGCATCCCGCCGCCGGCCTGCTGCGTCCGGGTCGGATCGGCGGCGTGGTGTCCAGCGGACACCGGCTGGTGGACGGTGGTCTGCTCGGTCGGCACGTCACCCGAGCGGCGCGCGTCCTCGCGGCCGCGCTGGTAGGCCTCGGCCTGCGCCTTCGCGGCGGGGATCTCCGCCTCGGCCCGGCCGAGCCAGGTCTCCCAGCGCTGCTGCATCGGCTTGATCAGGCCACCGCCGACACCGACGACGGCGATCCCGCCGACCGTGGCGAGCACGGTGATCAGCACCGGCAGCGTGACCGCGGTGGCCACCCCGATCTGGTTCAGCGCGGCGATCGCGCCGAGACCCCAGATGAACACCGACGCGATGGTCGCGAGCACCTTGCCGTAGGAGACGCCGCCGAGGGCGTTGGCCACCAGGTCCTTGACCGCCTTGGCGATCGCGCCGGCGATCACCACGATGACGATCGCGACGATGGCGCGCGGCAGCCAAGCGACGATGTCGTTGAGCAGCGAACTGACCGGGTTCGGGCCGAACACGCCGAACGCGAACTGCAGGGCGATCAGCAGGATCGCGTAGTAGACGATCTTGCTGATGATGTTCGACGCGTCGAACTGGCTACGCGCCAGCATCTGTTTGAAGCCGCCTCGTTCGAGCAGGCGGTTGAACCCGACTTTTTCGAGCACCATGCTCACGGCCTTGGCGAGCGCCTTGGCGATCAGCCAGCCGATGAACAGGATGACCAGGAACGCGAGCAGTTTGGGGACGAAGGTGGCGACCGAACTCCAGGCGCTGGACACGCCTTGACCGAAATCGACGGCCGCCAGTGCTGATGTGGCCACTGGACTTGCTCCCTTCCACCACTGGAGGTTCCAGACTGGTGGGAGGGGAGTACCCGTTGGCTACTTCGTCACACGTATAGCCACCCGATCGGGTGGTCAGCTACAGCAGCCGCCTCCGCAGCAGCCACCGCCCCCACCTGCGGGAACAGGGGCGGGGCCGGACGCCGATCCGGTCAGCGCGACGGTGGTCAGGAGCTTGACGGTGTCCTGGTGGCCCTCGGGGCACGGCGCGGGCGCGCCGGACTCGCTCATCGGCCGCAGGAGTTCGAAGGTCTCGGTGCATTCGCGGCAGCGGTAGGCGTAGGTCGGCATGCCTGGCATTATCCCATCTCCTTCCCGTCTCCGGGATGGCAAGCTGGCCGGGTGGAACTGCCTGTCGCCGCGCATGTGCCGCACCTCGGCCAAGTCGTCCCGTCCGTCCTCTCCGCCCTCGGTGCCACCGGGTTCGCCAACTCGCTGAGCCTCGCCGAGGCGTCCAGCGCCTGCGTCCTGCTCATCGACGGTCTCGGCTGGGAGCTGCTGGCCGAGCACGCCGCCGACGCGCCCGTGCTCACGCAGCTGGCGAAGTCGCCGCTGCGGGTCGGTTTCCCATCGACGACCGCGGCCGGGCTCGGCGCGATCGGGACCGGGCTGGCCTCGGGGGAGCACGGCCTGGTCGGTTACACCTTCGAGGTTCCGGGCGCGGGTGTCCTGAACGCCCTGCGCTGGAGCAGTCACGTGGACGGCGGTGATCTCCGCGGGGCGTTGCCGCCGCGTGAGGTGCAGCCGCTGCCGACCACGTTCGAACGCGCGGCGGCCGCCGGGATCACCACCAGCGTGGTCTCGTCGGCGAAGTTCGCGGACACCGCGCTCACCCGCGCGACCCAGTCCGGCGGCCGGTACGTCGGCGTGCACGCGCTCGGCGACCTGGCGGCGTGCATCCTGCGGTGCCTCCAGACGCGGCCGGCGTTCTGCTGGGGCTATCACAGCGAACTCGACATGCTCGGCCACGTCTACGGGCCGGGCTCGTCGCCGTGGCGGATGCAGTTGCGGCAGGTCGACAGGCTGGTCGAGTCCATTGTGGACGGCCTGCCGTCCGGCGCGCTCCTCGCGGTGGTGGCCGATCACGGGATGGTGACCGTCGAGGGCGCGCTCGACATCGACGAGACGCCCGCGCTGCTCGGCGGCGTCCGGGCCATCGGGGGCGAGGTCCGGGCCCGGCACGTCTACAGCGAACCGGGTGCCGAGGCCGACGTGCTCGCGGCCTGGCGCGAGGTGATCGGTGACCGGGCGTGGATCCTGTCGCGCGACGAGGCCGTCGAGGCGGGCTGGTTCGGGCCGGTCTCCGATCGCGTCCGGCCGCGGATCGGCGACGTCGTCGTGGCGTCGAAGGGACGCTTCGGGCTCGTGCGGGAACTGGCCGAGGCCGTCGAGTCCTCTTTGGTCGGTCAGCACGGCTCGCTGACCCCGGCCGAACAACTGGTCCCGTTGGTCCTGGCGCGCGGCTGACAGAGCGCGTTTAGCGGGCTAAACGCGATCAGTGGGGCTTCCGGGCGGAGAACCGCACGGAGCGCTTCGGGACGTGGTCGACCTTGATGTCGGTGAAGCCGGCGTCGGTGAGGCGGGGCCAGAGCGAGACCGGGTCGAGCGCGTTCAGCGTGTCGCCGATGTGGAGGAGCCGGAACGGCAAGCTCTCCAAGCTGTCGATCGCGCGCAGGACACCGCCGGGGCGGAGCACGCGGAACGCCTCGGCGAAGAGCGCGTCCTGCAGCGCCGTCGTCGGCACGTGATGCAGCATCGTGAAGCAGACGACCGCCGAGAACTCGCCGTCCTCGAAGGGCATCGCGGCGCCGTCCCCGTGGACGATCCGCACGCGCTCGCCGAACTCCCGCTGGAGGAGCTCCGCCGACGTCTCGTCGATCTCGACGGCGGTGAGCCGGGGGACCAGCCGGGCCAGCGCGCGGGTGGTCGCGCCGTACCCGGGGCCGATCTCCAGGACGGAGTCGCCGAGATCGAAGCCGGCGACGTTGCCCGGCATCTCCGCCGCGACGGCTTTCGCCCACAGCGCGGAACTGCAGAGTTTGCGGTGTACCAGGTTCATCGGCATGAATCCGAAGCTAGCCGTGACCGGTAGGCGATAGGCTGCCAACCGATGTCGGGAAACGGCCACCTTCCCCCGATGCCGACGGCGATGGTGCTCGGCGAGCTGGACCTGCCGGCCGGCGCGTGGCTTCCGTGGCACGAACACGACGGCCACCAGCTCGCCTGGGCGGCACGGGGGATCTTGAACGTGAGCGTCGGCGAGCAGCACTGGGTGCTGCCGCCGACCCGGGCTTTGTGGATCCCCGCGGGCGTCCGCCATCGCACCGGCGCCACCGCGCACGCCGCGCTGCGCGGGATCTACGCCGCGACGGACCGGTGCCCGGTGCGCTGGACGGTGCCGACGCTGGTCGCCGTCCGGCCGCTGCTGCGGGAACTGCTGGAGCATCTCGGCTCGGCCGACCTCGATGACGACGCCCGCCGCCGCTCCGAAGCCGTCGCGTTCGACCTGCTCGAAGCGGTGGACGTCGTCCCGATCAACGTGCCGATGCCGTCCGATGCCCGCGCGCTGACCGTCGCGCGGGCGGTGATCGCCGATCCGGCGGACCGGCGCGGCCTCGCCGACCTGGCCCGTGAGGCGGGCGCGAGTGAACGCACGCTCGCGCGGTTGTTCCTCACCGAATGCCGGACGACGTTCGGCGCGTGGCGGGTACAGGCACGGCTGCGCGCGTCACTGCCGCTGCTGGCCGAGGGCATGCCGCTGACTGCCGTCTCCCGCCGGATCGGCTACTCCTCGCCGAGCGCGTTCGTCGTCGCCTTCCGCCGGGCGGTCGGTGTGACGCCGGGCGCCTACTTCGGCGGCTGAGCCCCGGCTCCGGATACCGTTTCGGCGTGCCTCGACGTAACCGGCCCGATCGCGGTGGACGCCCAGACCTCGGCGCGTCCACCGGCTGGGCGCGCTCCGAGTCGGCCACGGACGGCGAGTGGCTGGTCCGGACCGTGCCCGGCGCGCAAGCCACCAAGGACTACCGCTGCCCTGGCTGTGACCACGAGATCCGGCCGGGGACCCCGCATCTGGTCGTCTGGCCCGCCGACGACACCGGCGGGATCGCCGACCGCCGCCATTGGCACCGGGCCTGCTGGGACGCGCGGTCCCGGCGCCGTCCCGGCCGCTGGTGAGTCAGCGCCGCATGTGCAGTGACGGTGCTCCTTCGAACTCCTCCTCCGTGTGGATCTTGAACCCGAGCCGCTCGGCGACCCGGATCGACGGTTCGTTGGCCACCATGATGTTGGCGATCACGGGGACCTCGGGGATCTCCCGTTCCGCCCATTCCACGACGGCGGCCGCCATCTCCGTCGCGTAGCCCTTGCCCCAGGCGAACGGCCAGAAGCGGTACGCGAGGTTCAGCACGCGCTCGCCGTTCCACTCGTGATAGCGGACGCCGCCGAAGCCGACGATCACCTCCGGATCGTCCAAAGCGGACACCGCGAGATAACCGAAGCCGTGCTCGTCCCATTGCTTCATCCAGGCGTCGTACAGCTCCCGCGCGCCCTCGACGGTATGCGGTACGACGTTGAACTTGTTCGTCTCCGGATCGGCCTGCAGCGCGACGATGTTCTCGCGGTCCGCCTCGCGCAGCCGCCGGAGCAACAGTCTCTCCGTCTTGATCTCTGTCAGCACGGTTCCGACGGTAGCGCCAGGGTGCGACAGAATTATCGCCATGACGGATCTCCCGCTGGTACTGCTGCACGCCTTCCCGTCGACGCCCGCATGTGGGACGCGGTCCGCGCACCGCTCTCGGCGCGCCTCCGGCTGATCACTCCCGACCAGCGCGGGCTCGGCCGCAGCCCGCTGCCGGAAACCGACCGGGAGCCGGACCTGGACGACGCCGCCCGCGACGTCGTGGCGCTGCTCGACCGGCTCGAACTCGACAAGGTCGTGCTCGGCGGCTGCTCGATGGGCGGCTATCTGACGATGGCGGTGCTGCGCGCCGCACCGGAACGCGTGGGCGGACTCGTGTTCATCGACACGAAGGCGACGGCCGACACCCCCGAGGCCGCGCAAGCCAGGCACGACGTCGCGGCCCGGGCCGAGGCCGAAGGTGTCGGCTGGCTCGCCGAAGCCGTCACGCCGGGACTGCTCGCCGAGAAGACCCGCGCGGACCGGCCGGAGGTCGCCGCACGGCTCGGTGAACTGATCGCGTCGCAGCCGCCGTCGGGGATCGCGTGGGCGGCGCGCGCGATGGCGGCACGGCCCGATTCGGTCGAGACCCTGCGCTCGGCGGAGGTTCCGGCATTGGTCGTCGTCGGCGAAGAGGACGGCCTGACCCCGTTGGACGCGGCGAACACCCTGGTGGAGACGCTGCCGGACGCGACACTGGTCGTCTTGCCGGAGGCGGGGCATCTGACGCCGCTGGAGGATCCGGCCGGAGTCGTCGAAGCGATTTTGGGCTGGTACCCCGCGAAATAACGGCTCCCTCGCCCCTTTAAAGGTATAGCGGACCCGGGGGCTTGCGGCAAGCCCCCATTCCCGGTCCACAATTCCTCCCTTCACATTTTCCGAAGGGGGATTCCCATGCGTGTACTCCTGTCCACCATCGGGACAAGGGGTGAGGTCCAGCCGCTGGTGGCTCTGGCGGTGCGGTTGCGGGAACTCGGCGAGGACGTCCGGCTCTGCGCACCGCCGGATTTCCGTGAATGGGCCGAAGGTCTCGGGATCTCCTTCGCGCCGCTGGGGCCCGGGCTCCGGTCGACCGCGAAGCCGGATTCCGCGATGACCAAGGCGATGGCTTCGCCGGAGGGGCGCCGCCGGATGGCCGAGGCCATGGTCGTCGACCAGTTCGAGACGCTGCCGGAGGCGGCAGAGGGCTGCGACGCCGTCGTCGCGGGAATGGCGTTGAACATCGCCACCCATTCGGTGGCGGAGTGGAAAGGGATTCCGTATTTCTTCACCGCTTATTGCCCGATAACGCTGCCTTCGCTGCACCATCGTCCGCCCGTTTTCACCGGATGGGCGCCGGAGAATCCCGATGCCGCCATCCCGTCCTTATGGGCCGAAGACGCACGACGGTGGAACGAGCACTGGGGCGGTGTGCTCAACGCGCAGCGGAAACCGCTGGGCCTGCCGCCGGTCGACGACGTCCGCGGGCACATCTTCACCGAGCGGCCGTGGCTGGCCGCCGATCCGGTGCTGGCGCCGTGGCGGGGGCCGTCCGCGCTGGACGTGCACCAGACCGGCGCCTGGATCCTGCCGGACCACAGCCCGTTGCCCCCGGAGCTGGAGGCGTTCCTCGACGCCGGGGAACCGCCGGTCTACTTCGGCTTCGGGAGCATCCGCGCCCCGGAGGAGATCGCGAAGGCGATGATCGAGGCGGCGCGGGCGCACGGGCGGCGGGCCATCGTGTCGCGCGGCTGGGCCGAACTGGCGCTGATCGACGACGAACCCGACTGCATCGCCGTCGGGGACGTCAACCAGCAGGCGCTCTTCCCCCGGGTCGCGGCGGCCGTGCACCACGGTGGCGCCGGCACGACCACGGCGGCGACCAGGGCCGGGGTACCGCAGGTGCTCGTCCCGCGGATGTTCGACCAGCCGTACTTCGCGGAGCGTGTCCGCGATCTCGGGGTCGGGACGGCGATCACCGGCGAGCCGGACGCGGAGTCGCTCACCCTCGCGCTGGCCGAGGTGCTGCGGCCGGAGGTGGCCGAGCGAGCGCGCCGGGTCGGAGGGGAGGTGCGGACGGACGGGGTCGAGGTGGCGGCGGAACTCCTGCTGGCGGCCGTCTAACCCCCTCCCGCGTTTAGTCCTCTGGATGCGGTGGTCGGCAGTGCGAACTACCGCATCCAGAGGACTAAACGCGCCGGAAGTAGCGCTCCAGGGCCGCCTCGGCCTCCCCGCGTCGCTCGGGAAACCGCTGCGCGATCACGAACCGCCAGGCGACTTCGAACAACCGACGCAACGCGAGGAACGGCTCAAGGGACGAAGGGGCGACCTCGGCCGGGTACGCGGAGAGAGCCGAAGCGCCAAGGTCCGCGTAGAGGACGGCGAGGTCCCAGCCGAGCGGTCCCCGCCAGGTGTCCTCGAAATCGAGCCAGCACGGTCCGGCCGCCGTCGCGACGACGTTCCCCCGATGGGCGTCACCGTGCAGCGGCCGGGCACCGTCCGCCGGAAGGGTCGCCGCGACCCGTGCGAGTTCTTCGCGCAGCCGGGGCACCGCGCCGTCCATCGTGTGACCATGCCGGTCGAGCAGGACCCGAAGGTCGTCGACCGGTCCGAGTTCGGGCAGCTCGCCGGGGTAGTCCGCGAGCGTGGCGTGCACCCGGGCGAGCGACTCCGCCACCTCGCGCGGCGACAGGGTTTCGCCCGGTTCATGGGGCGTGTAATGCCAGAGAGTGACCGGCAAACCGTTGGCGAAATGCGGGCCTGCCGGGGGATCCGTGGTGGGTGAGACGACGAGCACACCACGTTCCGTGAGGTACTCCGACAGTGCGACATCGCGCGCGAGCCAGTCCTCGGGGGCCCGCCGGGCGAGGCGCGTCGTGCCCGGCACCCGCGCCACCACCGGACCCAGTCTCACCAGCACGTTCGACTTGAAATGCAGGACAGCGGGGGTGCCTGTCGGGAGCCCGTACCGGTCACCGACGGCGACCGCCGCGGCCACTCCCGCACGCGTGTGTTCGTCGGTCACGGCGCGATCTTGCCAGCCGGTGCGCGCGACTGTCGGTAGTGAGGGCTACGATCCCCACTAGCCGTCGGAGTGGGTCGGAGAACCCGCCCCGGCGACCGGAAATTGACCACCACAAGGTTTGAGTGTTGGAGGCAGGAGTGACGGCCGTAGCCCCCAAGCCGATCGCCACGCGCCCGTACCCCGCGCGCGAGTCGGTTAAGGGTTCGTACCTGCTGCGGTTGTTCCGCACGACGGACCACAAGCAAATCGGCATCATGTACCTGGTCACGTCGTTCGCCTTCTTCATGGTGGGCGGCGCGATGGCCATGCTGATCCGTTCCGAGCTGGCGCGTCCCGGGCAGCAGTTCCTTTCGCAGGAGCAGTACAACCAGCTGTTCACCATGCACGGCACGATCATGCTGCTGCTGTACGCGACGCCGATCCTCTTCGGCTTCGCGAACTTCGTGCTGCCACTGCAGATCGGTTCGCCCGACGTCGCCTTCCCGCGGCTGAACGCGTTCTCGTACTGGCTGTACCTCTTCGGCGGCCTCATCGTGATGTCCGGCTTCCTGACCCCGGGTGGCGCCGCCGACTTCGGCTGGTTCGCCTACACCCCGCTGTCGGACGCCATCCACTCGCCCGGCGTCGGCGCCGACCTGTGGATCTCCGGTCTGGTCGTCTCCGGTCTCGGCACCATCCTCGGTGGCGTCAACATGATCACCACGGTGGTCTGCCTGCGCGCCCCCGGTATGACGATGTACCGGATGCCGATCTTCACCTGGAACATCCTGGTCACCAGCATCCTGATCCTGCTGGCCTTCCCGATCCTGACCGCGGCCCTGATGGGCCTGCTGGCGGACCGGCATCTCGGGGCGCATGTGTTCGACCCCGCGAACGGCGGCGTGATCCTCTGGCAGCACCTGTTCTGGTTCTTCGGCCATCCAGAGGTCTATATCGTCGCCCTACCGTTCTTCGGGATCGTGTCGGAGATCTTCCCGGTCTTCAGCCGCAAGCCGATCTTCGGGTACAAGGGCCTGGTCTGGGCGACGCTGGCGATCGCCGCGCTGTCGGTGGCGGTGTGGGCGCACCACATGTACGCGACCGGTGCCGTGCTGCTGCCGTTCTTCTCCTTCATGACCTTCCTGATCGCGGTCCCGACCGGCGTGAAGTTCTTCAACTGGATCGGCACGATGTGGAAGGGTCAGCTGTCCTTCGAGACGCCGATGATCTTCTCGATGGGCTTCATCGTCACGTTCCTCTTCGGCGGTCTGACCGGCATCATGCTGGCCGCGCCGGCGATCGACTTCCACGTGTCGGACAGCTACTTCGTCGTCGCGCACTTCCACTACGTGCTCTACGGCACGATCGTGTTCGCCACGTTCGCCGGGATCTATTTCTGGTTCCCGAAGATCACCGGCCGCATGATGGACGAGAAGCTCGGCAAGTGGCACTTCTGGACCACGTTCATCGGCTTCCACGCCACGTTCCTGGTGCAGCACTGGCTGGGCGCCGAAGGTATGCCGCGGCGGTACGCGGACTACCTGCAGTCCGACGGCTTCACCACGCTGAACACGATCTCCACGATCGGCGCGTACATCCTCGGTGCCTCGACGCTGCCGTTCATCTGGAACGTCTTCAAGAGCTACCGGTACGGCGAGATCGTCACGGTGGACGACCCGTGGGGCTACGGCAACTCGCTCGAATGGGCGACGTCCTGCCCGCCGCCGCGGCACAACTTCACCGAGCTGCCGCGGATCCGTTCCGAGCGTCCGGCGTTCGAGCTGCACTACCCGCACATGATGGAGCGCATCCACTCCGAAGGTGAGATCGGCTTCTTCGGGAAGCAGAAGGTCAACACCCACCGCGCGCCGTCCCAGGTGCTCACCGAGGCGGCCATGCCGGGTGACCACACCAAGGACAACTCCAGCGAGAAGTGACCCGATAAGCGGAATCGGCGCGTGCCTTGCCTCACACAGGGGCAAGGCACGCGCCTTTTTCATACTCGGCTGAGAGAGACTGAGCCCGTGACGCAGACACCAGTTCTCATCACCACCACCGGTCCCGACAAGCCGGGGGTGTCCTCGGTCCTGTTCGCCGTGCTGTCGCGCCACGACGTCGACGTCCTCGACGTCGAGCAGGTCGTCATCCGCGGCCAGCTGGTGCTCGGCGTGCTCGCCGGGGTCTACCGCGACCCCGAGGGCCTGCAGGAGTACGTCGAGCAGGCGATGGCGTCGGTCGGGATGCAGGTCGAGGTGAAGATCGGCTCGGCCATCGGCGCCGACCCGTTCGCCATCGGCCAGAAGGACTCGACGCATGTCCTGCTGATGCTCGGCCGCCCGGTGACCGCGCGGGCGTTCTCCGACGTCGCGCGCCGTCTCGCCGCGCTGGACGTCAACATCGACTCGATCCGCAGCGTCGCCGACTACCCGGTCACCGGGCTGGAGCTGTACACCTCGCTCGCCCAGGACACGCCGGAAGCCGACGCCGCCTTGCGGACCGCGCTGGCCGACGCCGCCGTGGAGGCGGGTATCGACATCTCGGTCGAGCGGGCCGGACTCGCCCGCCGGGCCAAGCGGCTCGTCGTCTTCGACGTCGACTCCACGCTCATCCAGGGCGAGGTCATCGAGATGCTCGGCGCGCACGCCGGTGTCGAGCCCCAGGTCCGTGAGATCACCGAAGCCGCTATGCGTGGCGAGCTGAACTTCGGCGAATCGCTGGAGCGCCGCGTCGCGCTGCTGGAAGGCCTTCCGGAGACGGTGCTCGACGAGGTCGCCGCGTCGATCGAACTCACCCCCGGCGCGCGCACGACCATCCGCACGCTGAAGCGGATGGGCTTCCGCTGCGGGGTCGTTTCCGGCGGGTTCACCAAGATCATCCAGTCCCTGGTGGACGACCTCGGCCTCGATTTCGCCGCCGCGAACGAGCTCGAAGTGGTCGACGGCAAGCTCACCGGCCGGGTGGTCGGGGAGATCGTCGACCGCGCGGGCAAGGCGACGGCGCTGCGCCGCTTCGCCGAGGAGTACGAGATCTCGCTGGAGCAGTGCGTCGCGGTCGGCGACGGGGCGAACGACATCGACATGCTTTCCGTCGCCGGGATGGGTGTCGCCTTCAACGCGAAGCCCGCGCTGCGCGAGGTCGCCGACACCGCGCTTTCGCATCCGTACCTCGACGCCGTGCTGTTCCTGCTCGGCGTCACGCGGGGCGAGATCGAAGCGGCCGACGCGGCCGACGGTCTCGAACTGTCACGGCCATGAGCGTGCTGGAGCCGCTTGCCGCGCGCTACGCGTACTGGCTGGGCCTTCCCGCCGAGGACACGGTGGACACCTCCGACGAGGATCCCGCCGAAGTCCGCGCCATGCCGGTGATCCTGCGGATGGAACGCGCCGAACCGCCGTCCCGCACCGCTTTGCTGGAGGCGGCCGCGGCGGCCGCGATCGCGGTCTGTCTCGACGAACGCGCCGAGCCCGAGGGCGAATGGCACGATCCGCTCAAGGCGTGGGTCGACGGCCGGATCCGCAAGGTCGCCCGCCGTGCGAGGGGCGCGCATTGGCACGCGGTGCAGGAACTGCCGGGCATCACGATCGAGGTCGACGGCGCCGAGGCGCGGGCGTTGCTGCCCGGCCGCGTCGTCGACGCGCCGAAAGAGGTCTCGCGGCTGCAGATCTCCGGGAGCGAACTCCCGGCCGACGAGCCGGGGCCCGCGCCGGACGGTGTGCCGCGACTGCTGCTGAACCCCGAGGTCGCGATGACCGTGGGCAAGGGGGCCGCCCAGGTCGGGCACGCGACGATGATCCTGGCCTCGCTGCTGGACGAAGCCGAACGGGCCGCCTGGGCCGAGACCGGGTTCCGGTGCTCGGTGCGGACGCCGCCGGTCGCGGTCTGGAAGGCGCTGTGCCCGATCGAGGATCCGGAAGGTTCGTGGCGGCGCGACGGGGTCGTCGCGGTCCGGGACGCGGGATTCACCGAGGTGGATCCGGGGACGGTCACCGTCATCGCGCAGCGGGTCATGGCAGCGACGAGCTGAAAGGGAAACCGTGTCCTTGGAAGTCCAGCGCGACGGCGAGCACCGCTTCGTCGGCCGCAACGAACGTGGTGCCGAGGTCGTGATCGGCCGCAAGGGCGCCGAGGGCGCCTTCTCACCGTCCGAACTACTGCAGATCGCGGCGGCGGGCTGCTCGGCCGTCACCGCCGAGAACCTCATCACGCGCCGGATCGGCGCGGACTCGAAGTTCCGGGTCGGCGTGACCGCGGACCAGCGCGAAGGCGCTTCGGAGCTTGACGCCGTCCATGTCGCTTTCGACGTCGACGTGTCGTCGCTTTCCGGGGAGGACCGTGAGGCGCTCGCGGCGGCGGTGGACCGCGCCATCGAGCGGCTGTGCACGGTGAGCCGGACGCTGAAGAAGGGCATCCCGGTCACGGAAAGCTTCCCGGTCGAGTAGGTGCCCGGATGCTATGAAAGGTCCTTTCCTTGCGAAATTTGCAAGGAAAGGACCTTTCATAGCACTTGGCTCTAGTGCTTGATGGGGTGCGGACCGTCGCAATTAGTCGACTACTTGCGAGGTACGGCCTGGTCGGGCGGTTACCCGGGTCGCGACCTTGCTCGTGCCAGACCGGTCAGAGCCACCGCGCCCATCACCGGCCCTGTAACGATCATGCCTAGTCGTGAGTGGTAAGTGTCGTTCTAACGACACTTACCACTCACGACGCAAGGAAAGGACCGTCATAGCACGGGGGTCAGTGTTTGGCGGGGTGGCCTTCGGCGCTCCAGACCACGTATGCCTCGTCGGCGTCGGTGGTCATCGCCTCGATGAACTTCTCGTTGTCGAAGCCGGGCAGCGTCTGCAGCCGCTCGATCAGCGCGTCGGCGGCCGGGTCGCCGCTGGGGATCGCGGTGCCCTTCCCGTCGGTGCCTGCGAGCATGAAGAAGACGTCTTCCTTCCACGGGCCTTCAGGGATCACTCTGACCACCACCGCGGACAGCTCGGACCACGTGACGGCTTCCTCGCTTCCGTCCGCGAGCTGGCGCCGCACTCCGGTGTCATCGACGCTGACGGTCCGGGATTGTGCGTTGGGCGACTCGTGGGACAACCGGTTCTCCCTGTCTTCGGCGTTCCGTTAACGGTACTCGGCCGTGTCCCAGGCCACTCAGGCCGGGGCGGCGGCGTCGAGGCGGCGCAGCGCGTCGCGGGCGACCTTCGGGTCCATGGTCGGCCAGAACGGCGGCAGCGACGCGCGCAGGAATCCGCCGTAGCGGGCCGTGGCCAGCCGCGAGTCCAGGATCGCCACGACGCCGCGGTCGGTGACCGAGCGGTGCAGCCGTCCAGTGCCCTGCGCGAGCAGCAGCGCGGCGTGTGTCGCCGCGACGGTGAGGAAACCGTTGCCGCCCCTGGCTTCCACGGCTCGCTGCCGGGCTGACGAGACCGGATCGTCCGGGCGCGGGAAGGGGATGCGGTCGACCACGACGAGCTGCAGCGACGGGCCTGGCACGTCGACGCCCTGCCACAGCGACAGCGTGCCGAACAGGCAGGTGCGCGCGTCCTCGGAGAACTTCTGCACCAGCAGGCCGGTGGAATCGTCGCCCTGGCAGAGGATCGGCAGATCGAGCCGTTCCCGCATCTCCTCGGTGGCCTGTTTCGCCGCGCGCATCGAGGAGAACAGGCCGAGGGTGCGCCCGCCCGCGGCCTCGATCAGCTCGGCCAGCTCGTCCATCGTGGAAGGCTGCAGTCCGTCCCGTCCCGGCGGCGGCAGATGCTTGGCCAGGTAGAGGATGCCGTTGCGTTTGTGGTCGAACGGCGAGCCGACGTCGAGGCCGGTCCACTTCGGGCCGTCGGCGTCGTCGCTGTCGGCCGGGGCGGCCTTGTCGGTCGCCGCACCCGGTGCCTTCTCGACCCTGGCCCCGCCGGGCGGGAGACCCCATTGCCGGGCCATGGTGTCGAAAGTGCCGCCCAGGGTCAGCGTCGCCGACGTGAGGACGGTGGTGTGCTGGTTGAACACGCGCTCACGCAGCAGGCCCGCCACGCCGAGCGGCGCGACCTTCAGCGCGGGCGGGCGCGGGTTCGTGGAAAAGCGGTCCCCGGTCAGCCAGACGACGTCGCGTTGATGCGCGTTGTCGTCGTCGAAGGCTTCGAGCAGCCGGACCGCGGTGTCGTGGACCTCTTCGAGCAGGGACCGCGCCAGCTTGCGGGCGGTGGCCTCGTCGACCTCTTCCTTCCGGTCCTTGCCGAGCGCGGTGAGGCAGCGGTGCGCGGCGTCGCGGACGGCGGGGATCGCGCCGGAGAGGGCCTGCGGCAGCGAATCCATCCGGCCGGCGGGCAGGTCGTCGAGGATCAGGGCGAGCCCGTCGCTCGCCTCCAGCAGCTGATCGGCCACTTCCTCGTCGACCAGCTTCCCGCAGCGCCGGGCGGCGGCGGACACCATGCCGCTGGTCAGCTCGCCGGTCGCCACGGACGTCACGCGGTCGACCAGATCGTGCGCCTCGTCGATGATCACCAGGTCGTGCTCCGGGAGCACCTGGTAGCCCTGCAGCGCGTCGATCGCCAGCAGCGCGTGGTTGGTGACCACCACGTCGGCCTTGCCCGCTTCGGCGCGGGACCGCTCCGCGAAGCAGTCGGTGCCGATGGGGCAGCGCGAGGCGCCGAGGCATTCCTTGGCCGTGACGGAAACCTGGCGCCACGCCTGATCCGAGACGCCGGGGACCAGTTCGTCGCGGTCGCCCGTCTCGGTGTCGGACGACCATTCCCGCAGCCGCGTGACCTCCTTGCCCAGCCGGGAGACCGCGAACGGGTCGAACAGCTGCTGATCCTCCGGCTCGTCCGGGGCGCCGGAATCGAGCCGGTGAAGGCAGAGATAGTTGCGACGGCCCTTGAGGATCGCGAAGGTGGGCTCGCGGCCGAGGGGCTTCTTCAGCGCCTTCGCCAGCCGGGGCAGGTCGCGGTCGACCAGCTGGCGCTGCAGCGCGATGGTGGCCGTGGAGACCACGACCGTGGCCTCCTTCTCGACCGCGTGCCGGATCGCGGGAACGAGGTAGGCCAACGACTTCCCGGTGCCGGTGCCCGCCTGCACGGCCAGGTGCTCGCCGGTGCGGATGGCGCGGCCGACGGCGTCCGCCATCCGGACCTGGCCTTCGCGCTCGGCACCACCCACGGACTCGACCGCATGGGTCAGGAGTTCGAGGACGCCGGGGAAATCAGCACGGTTGGGCACGGGACAAGACGATAGCCGGGCCCACCGTCAAGATCGCCCGCACCGTGCAATGAAAGGTCCTTTCCTGGCGAATTTCGCAAGGAAAGGACCTTTCATTGCAGCGCGTGGGGCGGTGAAAGGGCCGGTCACGCGTCCTTGCGGAAGCGAGAAACCAGCGCCCAGGTGCCCGGAAGCAGCGCGGCCGCGACGGCGATCTTCAGCGCGTCGCCGATCAGGAACGGCACGACGCCCTTCTGCACCGCGGTCGACAGGCTGACGCCCAGCGAGGCCGCCAGCCACGGCACGCCGAAGGAGTAGATGACGAGGTTGCCGAGCACCATCGTGCCCGCCATGCGCAGCGGCGTGCGGTCGCCGCCACGGCCGGCGAGTGCGCCCACCAGAGCACCGGCGAAGACGAACCCGACGATGTAGCCCGCGCTGGCGCCGAACAGACCCGAGGAGCCGTCCTGGAACCAGCCGACACCGGCGGCGCCCACGGCCAGGTACAGCGCCATCGACAGCGCGCCGCGCTTCCAGCCGAGCGCCGCGCCGACCAGGAGGGCGGCGAACGTCTGGCCGGTCATCGGCACCGGCGAGCCCGGCACCGGGATGACGAGCTGCGCGGCCGCGCCGGTGAGGGCGGCCCCACCGGCGACCAGGATCGCGTCACGGACGAGGGCGCCGGGAACGAGGTCGGCGAGGACCGGACGGTGGCCGGCCACAGACAGCGAAGACACTCAGACCTCCTATGAGTACACGAATGTGAACCGAGGTTAACGTCAGAAGACGGAGTGCGGACCGAATGTCGGCCACCTCACGGTCCGGCTCGGTCCACTCGTCCGGGTGGCGTGGCCCTGCGCCGGTCAGGCTCTTGCTGGAAGCTGCCAGTCATGAAGAAGACCAGGACGGCGGGAAGGCTGCTTTCGGTGACGCTGCTGACCGCGGCGCTGGCGGCGGGAGGCCCGGTGGCGTCGGCCGAACCGGCACCCGCGTCGGCGTCGGCGTCGGTCGGCTCGGTCGACGTGGAGATCGACGACGAACACGTCACCACCGGCGAACTGGCGCCGTGCGACGCCGACGGGCCGTCGACCGCGAAGACCGCGGGCGGGTCGATCGGCGACTTCGCCCGGTTCAACGGCGGCGAGTCGCGTTGCGGCCGCACCGGGACGGTGGCTGTCGGCGAGGCGAGCGGGCGGCGGTTCGAGACCACGCTGCTCAAGCGCTTCGGCGGGCCGGTGATCAAGGTGCGCACCTTCCTGGCGAAGTGCAGTACCACCAAGGATGGCAGCCTCGGCTACATCGAGTTCGGCGACATCACGGGTTTCACGCTGCCGGAGAACATCCCGCAGAACTACCGGCTGACCATCGCCGGCGGCAAGGGCGGGACGGCGCTGGCGTCGCTCACGGTCAACGAGGCCGTCACGCCGACGCCGCCCGACGGGAGTCTCGTGACGCACATGCTGCACATCAAGCTGTTCCCGCAGGGCGGCGGACCGGCGAAGGGCGACATCTACCTCGGGACCGCGCGGTGCGACCCGTACGGCAAGAAGGCGCCCTGATCTCTTTCGGTACCGGGATGGTCATAAGGGGTCCCCATAGGACAATTTTCGTCCTATGGGGACCCCTCATGACACTTCGGGAGCGAGCGGAGCGAAGCGGGTCAGACGCGCGAGACGTACTTCGCCGCCGCGGCGACGAACTCGCTCGCCCGGGTCGCCAGATCCGTAAGCGACCCGGCCGAGGTGAGCGCGTCACCGAGCAGCGGCGTGGCGGCCGCGACGGCGATCGAACCCGACTCGAGGTATTTCGCGACGTCGGCGAGGTGGACGCCGCCGGTCGGCACCAGCGGGATGTCCGGCATCGGCGCCCGGATCGCGCGCAGGTAGGCGACCCCGCCGACGGCGGCGACCGGGAACACCTTCACCGCGGCCGCGCCGAGGCGCCAGGCCTGGTCGATCTCGGTCGGGGTCAGCGCGCCGCAGATCACCGGCAGCCCGCGTTCGTGCGAGCGCTCCAGCACCAGCGGATTCACCGTCGGCGTGACCAGGAATGTCGCGCCCGCGTCCGCGGCGGTGTCCACATCGGACACCTCGCGGACACTGCCGGCGCCGATGTGCACGTCGTCGCCGAGTTTCTCGCGGATGGTCGCGATGGCTTCCGGGGCTCCCGGCGTGGTCAACGCCGCTTCGAGCACCCGGACGCCCGCCGCCTGCAGCACGATGGCCGCGTCGGCGAAGCGGCTCGCGTCGGCGGCCCGCAGAATCGCGACGAGCCGGTTTTCGATCAGGGTGTCCTGGAGGTCGTGCTGGATCATGCGGAAGGGACCGGCGCCTTTCCGGTGTAGGTCACGCCGGCCTCGTCGAAGTCCTTGAGCGCGGCGTCGACCGTCGGCTGCGAACCGCCGACGGTGAGGTCGAGCAGCACTCGCACGGTGAAGCCCGCCTTCGCCGCGTCGAGCGCCGTGGCGCGTACGCAGAAGTCGGTCGCGATGCCGACGACGTCGACCTCGGTGACGTCGTGCTCCTTCAGCCACGCGTCGAGCGTCTTGCCGTCCCGCGCGTTGCCCTCGAAGCCCGAGTACGCGGCGGTGTACTCGCCCTTGGAGAAGACCTCGCTGATCGGGACCACGTCGAGCGCGGGGTGGAACGAGGCGCCGGAGGTGCCCGCGACGCAGTGCCGCGGCCAGCTGTCCTTGAAGTCCGGCGTCTCGCTGAAGTGGTCGCCCGGGTCGATGTGGTAGTCACGGGTGGCGACGACGTGCGCGTAGCCGCCCTCGGCGGCCAGCTTCGAAATCCCTTCGGCGGCCGCGGCGCCGCCGGGCAGGCCGAGCGACCCGCCTTCGCAGAAGTCGTTCTGCACATCGACCACGATCAGGGCGGTCCCCATGTGTTGCTCCTGAACTCTCTTTAGACGAATACGGTCGGGATGGCCGGCTCCCCGTGCGAGAGCTTGAGGCCCTCCCACGGCAGGCTCACCAGCGCACGCCGAAGCCGCTGGCGCGCGTCGTCCAGCGTGGGCAAATCATCCACCGTCCGGCCGTCCCGGACCAGCGGAATCTGCAATTCGTGGTCGTTCGGTCCCCGTTCCGGTACCGCCGAGGCGGCGGTCCAGATGACCTCTTCGACGGCGGTGCCGGTCTCGCGGTGCCGTCGCAGCGCGGATTTCCGGCCGCCGCGGGACTCCTTGTGCGCGCTGCGCTTGGCCACCGGCTTGCCGTCGACCTCGACGAGCTTGTAGACCATCCCGGCGGTCGGCGCGCCGGAACCGGTGACGACCGAGGTGCCGACGCCGTACGCGTCGACCGGTTCCGCCCGCAGTGCCGCGATGGCGTGTTCGTCGAGGTCGCCGGACACCACGATGCGGGTGTCTTTGGCGCCGAGGGAGTCCAGCTGCTCGCGCGCCTTGCGGGCCAGCGGGCCCACGTCACCGGAGTCGATGCGGATCGCGCCCAGCTCGGGCCCCGCCACCCGGACGGCCGTTTCGATCCCCTTGGTGATGTCGTAGGTGTCCACCAGAAGAGTGGTATCGGCACCCATCTTGTCCACTTGGGCGCGGAACGCGGCCTCTTCACTGTCGTGCAGCAACATGAAGGCGTGCGCGACCGTGCCCCGGGTCGGGATTCCGTAGCGCCGTCCGGCTTCGAGATTGGAGGTGGTGGCGAAACCGGCGAGGTACGCGGCCCGCGCGGCGGCGACGGCGGCGTACTCGTGCGTGCGGCGCCCGCCCATCTCGATGATCGGCCTGCCGTGCGCGGCGCCCGACATCCGCGCCGCCGCGGAGGCGATCGCGCTGTCGTGGTTGAGGATCGAGAGGATCAGCGTCTCCAGGACGACGGCCTCGCCGAACGAACCGGTGACGGTCAGGATCGGGGAGCCGGGGAAGTAGAGCTCGCCCTCGGCGTAGCCGTCGATGTTCCCGGAGAAGGAGTAGTCCGCGAGCCACGAAAGAGTGGCGTCGTCGACGACGGCCGTCGCTTCCAGCTGGCTCAGTTCGGCGTCGGTGAACCGGAAGTCCGCGATCGCGTCGAGGACCCGGCCGGTGCCCGCGACGACGCCGTAGCGGCGCCCGTCGGGCAGGCGACGTGCGAAGACCTCGAACACACAGGGCCGGTCCGCGGTCCCGTCGGAGAGGGCGCTGGCCAGCATGGTCAGCTCGTAGTGGTCGGTGAGCAGCGCGGTGCTGGCGCCAGTGGCCGCCTCGGGGAAACCCATGGGGCCAGCCTATTCACCCACATGGCCGGACCTGCCAGCCCATACCGGGTGGGGCCCGTGACACCATGGAGTGCATGTCCACGCCTGTCGCATCCGAGCAGACGCAGGTTGATCCACAGGGAGTAGAAGTCGTCTCTGAGGACAGTCCCTGGCGGACGGTCGTCTGGAACGATCCGGTGAATCTCATGTCGTACGTGACGTACGTGTTCCAGAAGCTGTTCGGTTACAGCCGGGACCACGCCACGAAGCTGATGCTCGACGTACACCAGAAGGGCAAGGCGATCGTGTCCTCCGGTTCCAAGGAGAAGGTGGAGACCGACGTCGCGAAGCTCCACGCCGCCGGCCTCTGGGCGACGATGGAGCAGCCATCGTGAACGGATGGCGCCGTAAGGGCGAGACCATCGTCGCGGGGTTCGAGCAGCAGGAGGCGGCGGTCCTCCGTGGCCTGGTCAGCCAGCTGGAGGACATGCTCACCGCGCGCGCCGAGGAGGCGCCGCAGGACGAGCTGGCCGAGCTGACCGGGATCCGGACGGGCCCGACGGAGTCACCGGACGATCCCGTGCTCTCGCGGCTGTTGCCGGACTTCCACAAGCTGGACCCGGACAACCCGACCCGCGAGGACATCGACTCGGCCGCCGCGATGCGGTCGATCCACGAGCCGGATCTGCTCGACAAGAAGGTCGGCGTCGCCAAGATCGTGCTGGACACGCTGCCGCGCGACGGCGGGAACGTGCGGCTGACCTTCGAGCAGGCCGACGCTTGGCTGGGCGCGCTCAACGACGTCCGGCTCGCGCTGGGCACCGCGCTCGACGTCACCGAGGACATGCCCGACGAGCTGCCCGAGGACGACCCTCGCGCGCCGCATCTGGGTGTCTACCACTGGCTGACCTGGGTGCAGGAAACCCTCATCCAGTCCTTGACGTCATGATCACCGACGTTCCGGGGGTGCTGGTCGGGCACCACGAGCGGGTCGGTGACGGCTGGGCGACCGGGACGACGGTCGTACTGGTCCCCGGCGGCGCCGTCGGGGCCGTCGACCAGCGCGGCGGCGCGCCCGGGACCCGTGAGACCAACCTGCTGGAGCCGGAGAACCTGGTCCAGCACGTGAACGCGATCTGCCTGTCCGGCGGGAGCGCGTACGGCCTGGCCGCGGCGGACGGTGTGATGCGCTGGCTCGCCGAGCGGAATCTGGGCATCCCGGTCGGCACACAGCCGCACGAGGTGGTGCCGATCGTGCCCGCGGCGGTGCTGTTCGACCTGCCGCGCAGTGACTGGGGCAACCGCCCGGACGCGTCCTTCGGTTATGCCGCCTGTGAGGCCGCGGCGGCGGGCCCGGTGCCGTTGGGGACCGTCGGCGCGGGTGCCGGGGCGAAGGCGGGATCACTCAAAGGCGGGATCGGGGCGGCCTCGGAGCGCGTCGGGGAGTTCACGGTCGGCGTCGTCGCCGCGGTGAACGCCGCCGGGGAGGCGGTGGATCTCTCGACCGGTCGCGCGTTCGCGGCGGATCACGAGGTCGAAGGCGAGTTCGGCGTCCGCTGGCCGGACCGGCCCGGTGACGTCGAGGCGAAGGCGGCCGGGCTGAACACGACGATCGGCGTGGTCGCGGTCGACGCGGCGCTGTCCAAGGCGGAGGCGCGGCGGCTCGCGGTGGCCGCGCAGGACGGTCTCGCCAGGGCCGTGCGGCCGGCGCACACGATGTTCGACGGTGACACGGTCTTCGCGCTCGCGACCGGCGAGCGGGAACTGCCCGGTGGCGCCGGGCCGATCGCGGCCACGGCGCGCGCGGCGGTGCTGGACACGCTGTGCTCGGCGGCGGCGCGGGTGTTCGGGCGGGCGATGGTGCACGGCGTGCTGAACGCCACTTCGGCCGGCGGCATGCGCGCCTACCGCGACGTCTGGCCCGAAGCGCTCTCCTGACCCCGCGTTTCGTCCTCTGGATGCGGTAGTTGCGCGTGCAAGGACCGCATCCAGAGGACGAAACGCGGGGGCGAGTGGCGGCAATCTCAGAGTGTGGACCCGCTGCGTCCAGCACCTAAGATGTGGATGTGCTCCGGATCCGCCGTGACCTCGTCGACGAGATCGTCGCCCATGCCCGCCGTGACCATCCCGACGAGGCGTGCGGGGTGATCGCCGGCCCCGAGGGGTCGGACAGCCCCGAGCGCTTCATCCCGATGGTCAACGCGGCCCGGTCGCCGACGTTCTACCAGTTCGACTCGATGGACCAGCTCAGGCTGCATCGCGAACTGGAGGCGAACGGCGAGGTCCCGGTGGTCATCTACCACTCGCACACCGCCACGGACGCCTACCCGTCGCGCACCGATGTCTCGATCGCCTCGGAACCCGACGCGCACTACGTGCTCGTCTCCACCAAGGACCCCGACTCGCACCAGTTCCGGTCGTACCGGATCGTGGACGGGGAGATCACCGAGGAGCCCGTCGAGATCATCGGCTGAACCCCGGACCCGGAATAACCCGGGCCGGACCGAACGTCTGCGTAGTAGAGAACCCACCGGAGGTAGAAAACCATGGCCGTGACCGTGTCCATCCCGACCATCCTGCGTACGCACACCGGCGGCGAGAAGTCCGTCGAGGCGACGGGCAAGACCGTGCTCGAGGTGATCGACGACATCGAGTCCCGCCACGGCGGTCTCAAGGCCCGCCTGGTCAAGGAAGAGAAGCTGCACCGCTTCGTCAACGTCTACGTCAACGACGAGGACGTCCGCTTCTCCGGTGGTCTCGAGGCCGAGGTCAAGGACGGCGACACGCTGACCATCCTGCCCGCCGTGGCCGGAGGCTGATCCATGGCTCGCTTCGAGTCGCTGCTCGACACGCTCGGCGGCACCCCGCTGGTCGGCCTGCCCCGGCTTTCGCCCACCCACGACGTGCGGTTGTGGGCGAAACTGGAGGACCGCAACCCGACCGGTTCGATCAAGGATCGCCCCGCACTGGCGATGATCGAGGCCGCCGAGCGTGAAGGCACCCTCCGGCGCGGTTCCACGATCCTGGAGCCGACGTCGGGCAACACCGGGATCGCGCTCGCCATGGCCGCGAAGCTCAAGGGCTACGGGCTGGTGTGTGTCATGCCGGAGAACACCTCCACCGAACGCAAGCAGCTGCTGCAGGCGTACGGCGCGAGGATCGTCTTCTCCCCGGCCGCGGGCGGCTCCAACGAGGCCGTGCGCCGGGCGAAGGAGCTGGCCGAGGCCAACCCGGACTGGGTCATGCTCTACCAGTACGGCAACCCGGCCAACGCCGACGCGCACTATCGCGGAACCGGGCCCGAACTGCTCAAGGACCTGCCGACGCTGACGCATTTCGTCGGCGGCCTCGGCACCACCGGTACCCTCGTCGGCGTCGGGCGCTACCTGCACGAGGCGAAGCCGGACGTGCAGATCATCGCGGCCGAGCCGCGCTACGGCGAACTGGTGTACGGCCTGCGGAACCTCGACGAGGGTTTCGTCCCGGAGCTTTACGACGCGAGCGTGCTCAACGGCCGCTTCTCCGTCGGCGCTTACGACGCGCTTCGCCGGACACGTGAGCTGCTGGAGCACGAGGGAATCTTCGCGGGGATCTCGACCGGTGCCGTGCTGCACGCCGCGCTGGCTGTCGCCGAGAAGGCCGCGGCTTCGGGCAAGCCCGCCGACGTCGCCTTCGTGGTCGCGGACGCGGGGTGGAAGTACCTCTCGACGGGCGCTTACTCCGGTTCGCTCGACGAAGCGGCCGAGCGGCTTGACGGGCAGCTTTGGGCCTGATTCACCTCTGCTCGCGCGCTATGAAAGGTCCTTTCCTTGCAAATTTTGCAAGGAAAGGACCTTTCATAGCGTTGGCGGTACGGCACGCGCGGCGCTGGCACGATGGTGGGCATGAAGGTCATCGGGCTGCTGGGCGGGATGAGCTGGGAATCGTCGGCCGAGTACTACCGGCTGGTCAACGAGCGCGTCCGTGAATTCCGCGGCGGGTACCACTCCGCGCATACCGTGCTCTACTCCGTGGACTTCGCGGAAATCGAGGCGATGCAGGCCGAAGGTCGCTGGGACGACGCCGGCCGGGAGCTGAACCGCGCCGCGCGCGGGCTCGAAGCGGCCGGAGCGGACTTCGTCGTGCTCTGCACCAACACGATGCACAAGGTCGCCGAGCAGCTCACCGACGGCCTCGGCATCCCGCTCCTGCACCTCGCCGACACCACGGCCGCGGCGATCAAAGCCGAGAACGTCAAGCGCGCCGGGCTCCTGGGCACCGGCTTCACCATGGCCCAGCCGTTCTACCGCGAACGCCTCGCCGCGCACGGGCTCGACGTGCTCGTGCCGAACGAAGAAGACCGCGAGACCGTGCACCGGATCATCTACGACGAACTCGTCCACGGCGTCGTCACCGACGAGTCGCGCGAGCGGTACCGCGAGATCATCGCGCGGATCGTCGACGCGGGCGCGGACGGCGTCATCTACGGGTGCACCGAGATCGAGCTGCTCGTCGGTCCCGAAGACAGCCCGGTGCCCACCTTCCCCACCACCAGGTTGCACGCCGAAGCGGCCGTGGACTACGCGCTCGGCAAGGCCTCGCTCCCTTCCGCACCGGCGAGGTGACGCTCGTGCTGGGCGACGGCCTGCCGCCACAGCCTGTCCCGCTCCTCATCGGTGAACAGGCCACGCCGCACCCCGAAGACGTCCTCGATCGCCGTCCACCACTCGGCCGGTGATTCCAGCACCGTCTTGCCGCCCGGCAGGTGGGTGAGCGTCAGCGCGCGCAGCGAATCGAGGCTTTCGGCGTCCCGGCGCTGCAACACGAGCGTGCGGACGAACCCGGAGTTCTCGGACGTCGACAGCTCGACGTGTTTCTCGGCGAAGTCCGGCATCACGGCCGTCTCGGGGGCGAAATCCATGCCGACGAAACTTCCCTGCGGATCGTGGTCGAACCGCCAGCCGCCGGGCGTGATCTCCGACGTCCGCATGCGGAACACCAGCGGCCCCTGCTTGTACTCGCCTTCACGCAGTGGAAGGGGCTCGTGGATGCCGTCGCCGAGCCCCACGTCGACCAACCAGCCGACTTCGGGCGTCTCCGGCAGCCCGGTCACCGTCAACGCCAGGTGGTTGAGGTGGATCCCGGCGGTCTCCTGAGCGGTGTGCGCCCCGCCGGGATGCCGCGTGACCTGGTAGCCGAGTGCCTTCAGCAAGGCCGAGAACGCACCGTTGAGGTGATAGCAGTAGCCACCGCGCCCGGTGGCGATCCGGCCGAACGACACCGCCGGATCCAGCGAGGTGACCCGGCCCAGCTGGACTTCGAGATCTTCGTACGGCACCCGTTCCACATGCGCCCGGTGCAGGCGGAAGAGCGCGTCGAGGCTCGGCGGCTCGTGCCCGAGGCCGAGTCGCGCGAGGTAGGCGGGCACGTCGACGTGCTCGGAAGAAGAGATCCCCATACGACCGACCGTAGCGGTCCCCACCGACAAATCAGGGTTCTCACGGAGGCGATCCCGCCCGGACCGGCCGTAGCCTGGGGAGGTGACCACTTTGCCTCCCCAGCCGGTCCCGGCGAGCGAGTCGTCCGGCACCGATCCGGCCAAACGCGTCCTGCCGCCGAACCCGAAGGCCGCCGCGATCGTGGCGCTGGCCTTCACCGTGCTGCTCTACCTGGTGGAGCTGGTCGACGTCGTGCTGCCCGCCGACCTCGACCAGGGCGGCATCCTCGCCCGCGACCTGTCCGGGCTGGACGGCGTGCTCTGGGCGCCGTTGCTGCACGCGGGCTGGGGTCATCTGCTCTCGAACACCGTCCCGGTCCTGGTGTTCGCCTTCCTCGCGATGGCGGCGGGCATCGGCCGGTGGGTGCTGGTCACGGCGATCATCTGGGTGCTCTCCGGGCTCGGTGTCTGGCTGATCGCGCCGGACAACACGGTCACCGTCGGCGCTTCCGGCGTCGCCTTCGGCTGGCTGGCGTTCCTGCTGGTCAGGGGTATTTTCAACCGCGCGGCCGGGCAGATCCTGGTGGCCGTGCTGCTGCTGGGCATCTGGAGCGGGATGCTTTGGGGACTGCTTCCGGGTGATCCGGGCGTCTCCTGGCAGGGCCACCTGTTCGGTGCGCTGTCCGGTGTCTTCGCGGCCTGGGTGGTGGCGAGGATGGACAGGTCCCGAGCCAAGAAGAGCCCGACGGCCGGTCCCGGTAGCCTCGCCGTGTGACCAAGCCGAGCGCCGACGCCCCGATCGGCGTCTTCGATTCCGGGGTGGGCGGGCTCACCGTCGCCAGGGCGATCCTGGAGCAGCTGCCCGGTGAGCAGCTGCGCTACGTCGGCGACACCGCCCGCAACCCGTACGGCCCGCTTCCCATCGCGACGGCACGCAAGTACGCGCTGGAGGCGCTGGACGACATCGTCGAAGGCGGGGTGAAGGCGCTGGTCATCGCCTGCAACACCGCGTCCGCGGCCTGTCTTCGCGACGCGCGGGAACGCTACGACGTCCCCGTCATCGAGGTCGTCCTCCCGGCCGCGCGCCGGGCCGTGTCCGCCACGCGATCCGGCCGGATCGGGGTGATCGGCACCGAGGGCACCGTCCGGTCCCGCGCCTACGACGACGCGTTCACCGCCGCGCAGGGCGTCGAGATCACCAGCGTCGCGTGCCCGCGGTTCGTGGACTTCGTCGAACGCGGGATCACCACCGGCCGTCAGGTGCTCGGCCTCGCACAGGGATATCTCGAACCACTGCTGGACGCCCAGGTCGACACGCTGGTCATGGGCTGCACGCACTACCCGTTGCTGTCCGGGGTGCTGCAGATCGTCATGGGCCGGGACGTCACGCTGGTGTCGAGCGCCGAGGAAACCGCGCGTGACCTCGTGCGTGTCCTCACCGAGAACGACCTCCTCGCCGAGCGCGACACCCCGCCGAGGCACGAGTTCGTCGCCACCGGATCCGCCGAGCCGTTCACCAGACTCGCTCAGCGGTTCATGGGTTTCGCTCCGGGTGTGCTGGCTCCCACCAGCGCGTAAAAAAGCCGATTCCGCGCTTAAGGTGTCACAGTGCGTCTCACGATCCTCGGCTGCTGCGGCAGCATCCCCGGGCCCAACGCCGCCGCGTCCGGCTATCTGATCGAGGCGGACGGGTTCGTCCTGGGGCTCGAACTCGGCAACGGGACGCTCGCGCGGCTGCAGGCCCTGCGCGACCCGTTCGATCTGGACGCGCTGATCCTTTCCCATCTGCACCCCGATCACTGCGCCGACGTCAGCGCGCTGACCGTCATGCGGCGGTACCACCCCGCGCTGCCGTATCCGCGGCGGCCGCGCCGCCTGCCGGTGTACGGGCCGTCGGACGTGCACGAGCGGCTCGCCTACGCCTACGCGGCGAACGAGGAGGAGCGGGCGATCACCGACCTCTCCGACGTCTTCGCCTTCGACGTCCTGCGGACCGAGCCGATGGAGATCGGACCGTTCCAGGTCACCGCGATCCCGGTCGACCATCCGACCCCGGCGTTCGGCCTGCGGATCGCGCACGGCGGCCGGACGCTCGCCTACACCGGCGACACCGGCATCTGTGACGCACTGACCGAACTCGCCGACGGCGTCGACGTCCTGCTGTCCGAGGCGTCCTGGACCGACTCGCCCGACCGTCCCGCCGGTGTCCATCTGTCCGGCAAGGAAGCGGGGGAGCTGGGCCGCAAGGCGGGGGTGGGGCGGCTGCTGCTCACCCACGTCGCGCCCTGGACCGACCGCGACGCCATCCTCGCCGAGGCGGCCGTCGGGTTCCCCGCCGCCGAGCTGGTCGAGCAGGGCGCCGTCTACGAGGTCTGACGCGGGGTTCTAGAGTGACGGCCGTGGCGAGAAAAGACGGCAGGAACGACGACCAGCTTCGCGACATCAAGATCACCCGCGGTTTCCAGCGGTGGCCGGCGGGCTCGGTGTTGATCGAGTTCGGCGACACCCGGGTGCTGTGCGCGGCGAGCGTCACCGAAGGCGTCCCTCGCTGGCGGGCCGGTTCCGGCCTCGGCTGGGTCACCGCCGAGTACGCGATGCTGCCGTCGGCGACCAACACCCGCAGCGACCGCGAATCCATCAAGGGCCGCGTCGGCGGCCGCACCCACGAGATCTCCCGGCTGATCGGCCGGTCCCTGCGCGCCTGCATCGACCTCGCGGCGCTGGGGGAGAACACGATCGTCATCGACTGTGACGTCATCCAGGCCGACGGCGGCACCCGCACGGCCGCGGTGACCGGCGGCTACGTCGCGCTCGCCGACGCCGTCACCTGGCTCGGCGCCGCGGGCCGCCTCGCCGACCCGCAGCCGCTTTCGTCCTCGGTCGCCGCGGTCAGCGTCGGCGTCGTCGACGGCCGTGTGCGTCTCGACCTGCCGTACGAGGAGGACTCGCGCGCGGAGGTCGACATGAACGTCGTCGCCACCGACGCGGGCACCCTGATCGAGGTGCAGGGCACCGGCGAGGGCGCCACCTTCGCGCGGTCCACTTTGGACACGATGCTGGACATGGCGCTCGCGGGCTGCGAGGAGCTGACCCGGTTGCAGACCGAGGCGCTCGCGCTGCCGTACCCCGGCGAACTGCCCGAGCCGCGCACGGACAAGAAGAAGGGTGCGAAGTGACCAAGCTGCTTCTGGCCACCCGCAACGCCAAGAAACTCGGCGAACTCCGGCGCATCCTGGTGGCGGAAGGGATCGAGGGCGTCGAGGTCATCGGTCTCGCCGACGTCCCCGAATTCCCCGAAGCGCCCGAGACCGCTCCGGACTTCGAGGGCAACGCGCTCGCGAAGGCCCAGGACGCGGCCGCCGCGACCGGCCTCCCGGCCATCGCCGACGATTCGGGTATCGCCGTGGACGCGCTCAACGGCATGCCCGGCGTGCTGTCGGCGCGGTGGTCGGGCAAGCACGGGAACGACGAGGCGAACCTGGACCTCGTGCTGGCGCAGCTGTCCGACACCCCCGACGAGCGGATGGGCGCGGCTTTCGTCTGCGCGGCGGCGCTGGTCGTCCCCGGCGGCGACGAGACCGTGGTGCGCGGGGAATGGCGGGGCTCGCTGATCCGGGAACGCCGTGGTACCAACGGCTTCGGCTACGACCCGATCTTCGTGCCCGAGGGTGAGACGCGGACCTCGGCGGAGCTGGAACCGTCCGAAAAGGACGCCGCGTCGCATCGGGGACGGGCGTTGCGGGCGCTGGTGGGAGAGCTGCGGAAGCTGGCAGGCTGACTCTCGTGAGTGGTAATGACGGTTCTAACCGTCATTACCACTCACGAGGCGTTACGCCAGGGAGAGGTCCCGGAGCAGCTTCGCGACGTGCCCGGTGGCCCGGACGTTGTACTGCGCCACCGCGATCTTGCCGTCCGCGTCGACCACGAACGTCGAGCGGATGACGCCCTCGTAGACCTTGCCGTAGTTCTTCTTCTCGCCGAAGGCGCCGTACGCCTTGAGGACGGTCTTCTCCGTGTCGGAGAGCAGCGGGAAGGTCAGCCCCTCCGCCTCGACGAACTTCGCCAGCTTCGCGGGCTTGTCCGGGGAGATGCCGAGAACCTGGTAGCCGGCGTCGTTGAGCTGCGCGAGGCTGTCCCGGAAGTCGCAGGCCTGCTTCGTGCAGCCCGGGGTTCCGGCGTTCGGGTAGAAGTACACGACCACCGACTTGCCGCGGAAGTCGCTGAGCTTGACGTCGTTGCCCTCGCTGTCGGGGAGGGTGAAGTCGGGCGCTTTGTCGCCGGGGGAGAGTCGCTGCTCGGTCATGACGCACACGGTAGCGAACCGGCGCCCTCAGACCTTCCCACAGTAGGTCGCGGCGACCGGTTCCGCGGGGTTCGGCCGTACCTGCAGACGCAGGCGCACCGGCTTGTCCGGAACGGCGAACGCCAGGTTCAGGTGTACCGACCGGCCGGGTGCGACGTCCTTGCCCGCGTCCGCGATGCCGTTGTAGCCCTGCACCGGATCGACGACCTGTTTGACCGACGAGCTTTCGCCGTCGACCTCGCCTGTCACGGACAGGCCGGAAAGCCGGTAGACCCCGTCACCGGCGTTCGTCACCTCGATGCCGAAGGCCACCGCGCGCGGGCTCTGCGGATACGCCGACACGCTGGGGCGGAACGATTTCGGCGCGGACACGGAGATCGTGACCCCGGTCGCGAACCGGTGCGGCGCGCCGAAGGTGAGGTCGCCTTCCGCGTGGGTCGCGGCCAGCCCGTGCGCCGGGGCGTCGGCACCGAGCGCGGCGGCCCCTTTTTCCGGTGCCGGGACCCCGCACGCGGTCGCCAGCAGCAACGAGCAGGCGGCGATCAAGAGCTTCGGGGTGCGCGGGGGCGCCATGTGCGGTTACTCCAGTCGGCGGGTCGGGTGGGCCGTTCGAGGTAGGTATTAGTGCCGAAGAGTCCAGAGTGACGGTCTTTCTCAGCTGAAAGCAGCGGCGCGGCCGGGTTGAGGCGCACCTGGTGTACAGCCGTGGCCGTTCCGTGATCGCAGGGGTACGGCTAGTGACAGTCGTCACCTCGGTGGCACAGCGGCCACGGGCTCAAACGGCGAAGGCGAAGAACAGGATGAAGATCGCCAGACCGGACACCCAGGCCACGATCAGCCAGCCGAAATCGCGCATCGGGTCGACCGCGCGGCTCTCCTCGCCCGGGACGTAGACGCCGCGTTCTTCGAACCAGTCCGCCCACCGGGTCATCCAGCGAAAAGGGCTTCGAGACGCCATGGCTGTCACAGTACGGGCACGGGTGAGTCCGGTCAGCCGGGGAGGCGCCGCCCGAAAGGGCGAATCGGGCGTACCAGTTATCGCCCGCTAGGCCCTTTTGTCCAACCGGTTCGCCCTTCAGGCTGTAACGATGGCGCTGGGAATAGATGTCTACAGCCGCTTTCAATCCGTTACTGATTGGCAGGCCGTCAAGAAGCACGGAGTGTCCTTCGTCTTCGTCAAGCTCACCGACGGCGGCGGCCTGCCGAACGGCGGCCGCCACACCGGCGACGCCCTGGTGCGCGGCGCGCGATCCGCGGGGATCCCGGTGGGCGGCTACCACTTCGCCCAGGCGAGCCCGTCACCCGAGGCGCAGGCCGACGTGTTCATCGCGGAGGTCCGGCGGCTGGGGGCGACAGGCTGCGCCCCGATGCTCGACCTCGAAGACAACCCGCCGGGTTCGAGCGCGCCGAACATCCCCGACGCGCGCAAGCGGGACTTCTCGATCAGGTTCTGCAACCGCGTCGCGGGGCACGGGTTCCGGCCCGGTGTGTACATGAACAACTCACTCGCCAAGATGCTGCGCCCGGATCGGTTCGGCGTTCCGGACCTGGTCATCTGGATCGCGCGCTACGGCGCCAAACCCGACGCCGCCGCGGGCCGCTACGACCTGCATCAGTACTCGGACGCCGGCCGGATCCCCGGTATCCAGGCGAGCAGTGTCGACCTCAACGAGTCCTACACGAACGCCCACTTGACCGGCGGCGGCGCCGCCCCGAAGCGGAAGGGGACGACAGAACTCATGGAACGCAGGACCATACCGGCCAGTCCGTCCACCACGTCCGTGCGGTTGCTGCTCTCCGGCAGCGAGACGGCCGCGATCATCGTCCGTCCGCGCGTGGACGGCGACGGCATCACCGACGCGCCCGTCTGGCAGGGCAACATCTACGCCTGGGGGAGCGACAAGGTCGGTGTCGGCGGGAATCCCTTGCAGACGCCCGGGTTCAACCCGAAGACGGTTTCGCACCGGCGGTACGCCCTGCCCGGCGCGGTGTGGGTCGACTTCGAGTACAGCTCGAACGTGGATTTCGAGATCGACATCGTCGGCTGATCGTGGGTGAGGTGGTCGTGAGTGCCGAGTGTCGTTAGAACGACACTTACCACTCACGACCAGCGTCCCGGATGGCGTCCACGATGAACTGGTAACCCGTGCACCGGCACAGGTTTCCCGAGATCCCCTGCCGGATCTCGGCGTCCGTCGGGTCCGGATGGTCCTTCAGCAGTTCCCTCGCCGTCGCCAGCATCCCGGGCGTGCAGAAACCGCACTGCAGCCCGTGGTGCTTCCGGAACGACTCCTGCAGCGGATGCAGTTCGCCGTCCGACGCCAACCCCTCGATCGTGACGATCTCCGCCCCGTCCACCTGCACCGCCAGCAGGCAGCACGATCGCGCGCTCGCGCCGTCGAGGGTGATCGTGCACGAGCCGCAGACGCCGTGTTCGCAGCCGACGTGCACCCCCGTGAAACCCAGGTCGTGGCGGAGGAAGTCGGCGAGTGTCCGCCGCGGTTCGCAGTCCGCGCGGTAGGTCCGCCCGTTCACCGTCAGGGTGACCGTGATCATGCGCCCTCCTTCGCTCGCGTGATCGCCCGCCGGGTGAGGACCGCGACCATCTCGCGCCGGTAATCGGCCGGGGCGTGGAGGTCGCCGGGCGGATCCGTCGCGCCGGCGGCGAGGTCGGCCGCGGCGGCGATCGCGTCGGCCGTCAGGGCACGGCCGGTGAGTGACTCTTCGGCGGCGGTGGCGCGGATCGGCGTGGGGGCCGCGCCGGCGATGGCGATCCGGGCGGTTTCGCAGACGCCGCCGGACATCGTCACGGTGGCGAAGACGGCGACCAGTGCGAGATCGCGGCTTCGGCGGCTCAGTTCTTCGACCGCGCTACCGCCTCGGTGCGACGGCACCGAGATCCGGGTCAGCAGTTCGCCGGGGCCCAGCGCCGTCCGATGTGGACCGAGGAAGAAGTCCCGCGCGGTGATCAGCCGCTCGCCTTCGGGGCCGTGGACGCGGAACTCGGCGTCGAGGGCGACCATCACCGCGGGCAGCTCCGCGGCCGGGTCGGCGTGCGCGAGGCTGCCGCCGATGGTGCCCCGATTCCGGATCGCCACATGCCCCACGTAACCGAGCGCCTCGGCGAGCAGGGGGACTTCGGAGTGGACGACAGCGGACGTCTCGACGACACGATGCCGCGTGAGCGCGCCGATCTCCAGCCGTCCGTTCTCCTTGTGCAGGAAGGAAAGCCCGTCGAGGCGGTTGATGTCGACCACCAGTGGGGGCCGTACCTGACGCAGGTTCAGCAACGGCACCAGGCTCTGCCCACCCGCCAGCACCCGCGCGTCCGGCGTCTCCGCCAGCGCCTCGATGGCCTCATCGAGCGACGAAGCCCGGAGATAGTCGAACGGCGCGGCCTTCACCGGCGGGCTCCCCGTTTGATCGCGGCCAGCAGCCGGGGTGGCGTGATCGGCAGCGAAGTGATCTCGACACCGTACTCGCGCAAAGCGTCTTCGACAGCGTGCGCGATCGCCGCGCCACCGCCGATCACACCCGCTTCCCCCATTCCCTTGAAGCCACCGGGAACGTGCTCGGCGGGGGTCGTCATATGGGATACGGAGAACGACGGGATCTCGGTCGCCGTCGGCAGCAGGTAGCCGGTGAACGACGTGGTCTCCATCCGGCCGTCGGCGCCGTAGACCAGCTCCTCGTACAGCGCCCCGCCGATCGCTTGCGCCGCGCCGCCGTGCAGCTGCCCGTCCACGATCGTCGGGTTGATCACGGTGCCGCAGTCGTGCGCGATCAGGTAGTCGAGCAGGGTCACCACGCCGGTCTCCCGGTCGACTTCGGCGAGTACGGCGGTGCAGCCGAACGAGGTCGCGACATTGACCGGGTCGTAGACCTCGCGTTCCTCCAGGGTCGGCGTCTCGTCTTCCGGCCAGACGCCGTTGAGTCGCCGGTACGCCGCGTCGCCGATCGCGGCCAGCGTGATCTCCTTGCCCGGCACGCCCTTCACCGAGACGACTCCGTCGTCGAGGGACAGATCATCCGGCGAGACCTCCAGGATGTGGCCCGCCACGCGCAAGATCTTCGCCCGTAGCCGCGCCGACGCGTTCAGCACGGCCGCGCCGCCGACGGCCGCTCCCCGGCTCGCCGCCGAGCCGTATCCGGTGTACGGGCAGCTGTCGGTGTCGCCGGACAGCACGGTGACGTGGTCGAGCGGGACGCCGAGTGTCTGCGCGGCCACCTGTGCCAGCGTGGTGTGGAGGCCCTGGCCCATCGCGGACAGTCCGGTGTGGACGGTCACGTGCCCGGTCGAGTCGACCCGGACGACCTCCTCGTCGAAGCCGGAATGCCCCAGTCCCGCGAGATTGATGATCCGGCTCGGCCCGAACCCGGTCAGTTCGTTGTGGAACGCATACCCGATGCCGACCCCGTTCCCGCGTCGCTCGGCCCAGCCCGCCTCTTCGACGGCCTTCAGGCAAAGATCCAGGCAGTCTTCGTAGCGTCCGCTGTCGTAGACGAAAACCGGGCTCTGGTAGGGAAACGCCTCCGGTCGGATGAAGTTCTTGCGCCGTACCGCGTGCGCGTCCATCCCCAGGCGCTTCGCCAGCCGCACCACCAGCCGTTCGTGCACGAAGTTCGCCTTCGGCAGCCCGTAACCGCGGAACGACCCGTACGGCGAGCGGTTCGTCATCACTGCGACGAGGCTCAGTTCCACGTTCGGGATGGCGTACGGCCCGGTCAGCAACGCGGTCGTCGTCCAGCACGGGCTGGCGCCGGCGGACCCGAGCACACCGCCGAGCACGCCGTACACCGTGGCACGCAGGCCGGTGATCGTGCCGTCGTCCTTGGCGGCCAGTTCGACGTCGATCTTCTGCTCGCGCGAGTGCGCGGTGGCGACGAAGCTTTCCGCGCGATCCTCGATGAGCTTGACCGGTTTCCCGGTGCGCCGCGAGAGGATCGTCGCGACGACCTCTTCGGGATAGAAGTCGAACTTGTTCCCGAAGCCGCCGCCCACGTCGGGGGTGCGCACGCGGATCTTGTCGATCGAAAGCCCGAAGACCTCGCCGAGCAACTCCCGGGCCAGGTTGGGCGCCTGCGTGGAGAGCCAGACGTCGAGCCGGTCGGTGAACGGGTCCCAGGTCGCGACGACACCCCGCGTTTCGAGCGGCGTACCCATCTGGCGCGCGAAGCGGAACGACTCGGTGAGCACGACGTCGGCCTCGGCGAACGCGGCGTTCACGTCACCCACCGGGATCGTCCCGGTCCCGGCGATATTGCCCGGCCAGTCTTCGTAGAGCTTCGGGGCGCCGTCCGCCAGCGCCTGTTCGAGGGTGCTGACGGCGGGGAGTTCCTCGTATTCGACCTCGATCAGTTCCAGGGCGTCTTCGGCGGTCGCCCGGTCCTTCGCCGCGACGGCCGCGACGCCCTGGCCGGGATACCGCACCTTGCCGACGGCCAGCGCGTGGGTTTCGGGGATCCGCATGTCCGGCAGGTTCGCCCAGATCACCGGCTGCGGCGCCTTCGTGCACGACAGCACGTCTTCGCCGGTGACCACGGCGAAGACACCGGGATGGGCGTTCGCGCCCGTGACGTCGACGCGCACGATCCGCGCGTGCGGCAGGGGACTGCGGAGGACGGCGGCTTCGAGCAGCCCGGGCATCGTGACGTCGTCGATGTACCGCGCCCGGCCGGTGAGCAGGCGGACGTCCTCCTGCCGGGTCACCCGCGCGCCGATCAGCCCCTCGCCCATGACCTCACTTTTCCGTACCGGCGGCCCTTCGCGCATCGTGCACACGGGTCACCCGTGAGGATCCGCACGGGTGACCCGTGAACATCGCCGATGGGAATCGCGCACCGCCGCAGGCGACGCTCGTCCCATGACACTTTCCCTGGAAGAACCGAGGACGGCGCCCCGGTGGCGGTACTTCGCCCGGCACGCGATCGAGATGGCCGTCGCGATGTTCGTGGGTATGGAACTGTTCGCGCCGCTCTGGCCCGAGGCGCCCGGAACCGAGGTGGCGGCGCTGGCCGCGGCGACCGACATGACCGTGGCGATGACGGTCTGGATGCTCTACCGCGGGCACGGCCGCGCGCGGGTGCTCGAAATGGCGGCGGCGATGTACGTGCCGTACCTGCTGCTGCTGGTCCCGCACTGGTCCGGCCTGATCCCCGGCGAGGACGTCCTCATGGGCGGTCACGCGCTGATGCTGCCCGCGATGGCGATCGCGATGCTGATCCACCGTCAGGAGTACTCGCTCCCGCACGGTGATCACCGTGCGCATCCCCTCGTCGACGTACTCGGCCATCGCGCGCCGACCTGGATCGCGCTGGCCATGACCATGAGTGCCTGGAGCGACCCGGCCGCGCCACTGTCCTGGGTCATGCTGATCCTCCCGGCGGCGTACCTGTTCTTCGGAGTGATCCGGGGAAGCTTCCGCGATCGACGGCTGCTGGCGATCCAGGTCGCCGGGTTCGCTTTCTACTTCGCCTTGGCCGTGGTGGCGGCGAACGCCGACCCGGAGTTCGCCCGCTGGGTGATCGCGGCGGCCTGGGGATCGCACGCGGTGTGGGACTTCGCGCATCATCGGGCGGACGCGGTCGCGCCGCGCTGGTGGTCGGAGTGGTGCGGTGTGGTCGACCTCGTCGTCGCCGTCACGATCGTGGTGTTCTGGTGAGCTCTAGCATCGGGGCCGTGACCGGGAACCTCACCGACCTCGCCGACGGCGACCACCGGCTGCGCGGTGTCCGGTCGATGATCCTGGCCGCGGTGGCCGTGATGGCCGGAGGATGCTTCGCGGTGCCGGTGGTCGCGGTGTTCCGCGAGCCGGAGCCGGTCCGGCAGTGGCTCGCCGTGGCTGGACTGCTCATCCTGGCCATCGCCTACGCCGTCGCCCTGTTCGCGGAGCGATCGCCCGCCGTCCGGCGCTGGGGTTTCGCCACGGCGACCGCGGTGTCGATCCCGCTCGTCGCCCCGGCCGGTCCGGGCGACATGTTCACCTGGGCGTGGCTCGGCGGTGCCGCGGCGGGGTTCGCGCCGCTGCTGTTCGCGGGACGCCTCCGCTGGGTGGCGCCCGCGGTGATCGTCGCCGCGACGGTGGTCGCCGGGGTGTTCACCGGCGGCTCCCCGCTCGTCCACGGCCTGATCGCCGCCGCCCTCGCGGGCACGATCCTCGCGACCATCGTGCTGCCGTCCCGGTTGTGGGATCTGCTCCTGCAGGCCAGGGCCGGACGGGAGGCGCGGGCTCGGCTCGCGGTCAGCGAGGAACGGCTGCGGTTCGCACGCGACGTCCACGATCTGCTCGGCCATCGCCTGGCGGTCATCGCGCTCAAGGCGGAACTGGCCGCCCGGTTGAGCGGCACCGATCCGGAACGGGCGGCGTGCGAGGCGGCGGAGGCACAGAACCTGGCGACGTCCGCGTTGTCCGAGGTCCGCGAGGCCGTCCACGGTTATCGCGAAGTGGACCTCGGTGATCAGCTGCTGGCAGTGGAGAACGTGCTCCGCGACGCGGGGATCCGTTGTACCGTGCGGCAGCCGGAAGACGACCCGCCCGCCGGGACGGCGACCCAGCTCGCGCTGGCGTTGCGCGAGGCCTGTACGAACGTGCTGCGGCACAGCACCGCCGGATGGTGCACGATCGAGATCCGCCGGGATCCGGAGGAGGTGCGGATGACCATCGCCAACGACGGCGCCGGGAAGGCCGTCGCGGACGGGCTCGGTTTCGGGCTGCGGGGTACCTCGGAACGGCTCGCCGGACTGGGCGGCACCCTGCGCACCCGTCGCGAGGGCGACGTCTTCACCCTCGACATCTCGGTTCCCGCGCCGTGATCCGCGTTCTGCTCGCCGACGACGAGGACCTCATCCGGGACGCCCTGGCGGCGTTGCTGGAGCTGGAGGAGGACCTCGAAGTGGTCGCGCGGGCGGCCGACGGCCGGGCCGCCGTCGACGCCGCCCGCGCGCACCGGCCCGACGTCGCCGTCGTCGACCTGCAGATGCCGGGACTCGACGGCCTGGAGGTCACCGCCGAGCTGGCCAAGGCCCTGCCGTCCTGCGCCGTGGTGATCCTCACCGGCCGGGGGCGGCCGCCCCATCTGCGGCAGGCGTTGCACGCGGGTGCGAAAGGCTTCCTTCCCAAGGGATCGCCGGGCGGCGCGCTGGCCGACGTGATCCGCCGGGTGCACGCCGGTTCCCGCTACGTCGACCCCGCGCTGGCCGCCGACGCGCTCACCGCGCCGCCTTGCCCGCTGACCCCGCGTGAGCTGGAAGTCTTGCGGCTGGCCGAATTCGACACCCCGGTGACCGCGATCGCGCGTCGTACCGGGCTTTCCGCCGGCACGGTGCGCAACCATCTCTCGGCCGTCGTCACGAAACTGGGCGTCGCCGGCCGGTCCGAGGCGTTCCGGGTCGCCACCGCCAACGGCTGGCTCTGAGTCAGCCGATCTTCGCGACGCGGTAGGCGACCCCGCCTTCGACCAGGTAGCCCGAACCGGCGCAGACGACGTCGTTCAGCCACGCGTAGCGTTCGGAACCGGTCTCGAAAAGCGGGTTCGTCCGGAAGTAGTACCGGGTCGGGTCGACGAGATGCCGGGTCGCGGGGTCGGCGAGTTCGCTGCGGAGTTCGGCGGGGATCCGCCAGCGACCGCCGTAGGTCATGTGCAGCAGCGCGTCGTCGTGGGTGCGCAGGGTCAGGCGGACGTCGAGCGTCATCGTGCCGTCCGGCCGGAACACGGCCCAGTCGCCGCCGACCGGCAGGACCTCGCCACGCAGGTCCGGGCCCTCGAACGTGCCGCCTGCGGCACCGAAGAACACCCGGCCGCCACCGATGTCCAACCGTGGGTGCAGGTCGACGACGATGTCGAAGAGCAGTTCCGTGCGGAGTTCGCCGAGGTCCCTCACCCGCGTGGTCATGAGCCGAAAACCGTCCGCCGGACGGCGTCGGTCGAGACGCCGGACTGGGCGCAGAGCGCGGAGAGGTCGAAGTAGAACCGTTCGGACGAGATGAGACCGTCCGCGAAGGTGAACTGGATGAAGACGGGGAGTTCGGCGCGATCGCCGTTGGGCACGACGCCGAACCGGTCACCGGTCATGGTCATCCGCGCGGTGCCCCAGCAGACGAGCGTCGAAGGCCGGGGTTTCGAGCGTCATGTCGGGATGCAGCAGGTCGAGCGCCGCGGGGATGTCCTGCCTGCTCTTGGCGACGGCCAAGGCTTGGACGAGTGCGAAGGTCATGAACTAAACGTACGACCGTTCGTATAGTTAGACAAGCGTTTGGTCCTCTAGATGCTCATGGCCGCCCGGTCGCCCTCCGGAAGCCACTGCCGCTCCGCGTCGAAGGGCCGGTAGCCGGACCGGACGTGCTCGACCAGCAGCGACAGCGTCGGGTGCCTGTTTTCGTGTCGCCACAGCAGGGAGAACGGGTACACCGGCGTCGGATCGACGAGCGGGATCTGGACGACGTCCGGATGCCAGGGCACGTGCATCTTCGCGCCGACGAAACCCACGCGGTCCGTTGCCGTACTGAGTACTTCGATGTGGTGCTCCAGCCCGAAGTTCGGTCCGCCGGTGTCGACGAGGACGCCGAACGCCGGGCACAGCTCCTGCCAGAACTCCGCCCATTCGCTGGCCCGCGCGCTGTACGGCATCCAGGCCGTGAGCCCGGCGAGTTCCGCCATCGCGACCCGTCGCCGCCGCGCGAGCGGGTGCCGCCTGCCGACCAGCAGGTTCGCGGGCTCCAGATAGGCGGGCGTGCGGCTGATCGCCGGATCGCTCACGGTGCTGACGCGGGCGAAGGCGGCGTCGACCGAATCGGGCAGCATCGGCCGTCGCTCCGCGCCCAGCCCCGGCGTGACGAGTTCCAGTTCGACGTCGTGGTCGGCGTGGAACGCCCGGATCACCTCCATGGTCGCCAGCCGCGTGCCGAGGACGTCGACGCGCAGCGGGCGGCGCCTGCCCCGGAGTTGCTCGACGGCCTGGTCCGCGAGGCCGATCAGCGCCCGGGCGTGCTTGAGGAAAGCCTCGCCGTCCTCGGTCGGCTCGGCCCCTCCGCGCGTCCGCGACAGCAGCTGTACGCCGAGATCCGCTTCCAGCTTCGCGACCCGTTTGGAGACCGCCTGCTGACTCACCTCCAGCCGGATCGCCGCCTCGCCGAAGTACCGGTCTTCGGCCACCGCGACGAACGCGCGGACCGCGCCCAGATCCAGCTCCACTGTGCACTCCCTCCAGCCTCGTGAGTGGTGATGACGGTTCTAACCGTCATCACCACTCACGACGGGCGGGCGCCGCGCAGCAACCTCAGCTGGCCGATCTCGGACGCGTTCTTCATCAGTTCGGAGTTCACCCAGGTGACCGTGTGCGCGAAGGTCAGCCCGGCTTCAGCGCCCCAAGGGTAGGCGGACGGCGCGTCCAGGTCTGTGTCGGTCGAGCGATCCAGCACGGCCAGCCATTGGTCGCGAAGCCCGCGCAGCCAGGCGATGGTGTCGTCTTCGCCGGGCCAGGTGATTTCCTCGCGCTCACGCGGAGTCCGTCCGTTCGCGTGGTCCAGTGCGACGCTCCACCACCAGCCGATGTGCCAGGTGAGCCAGGCGATCGTGGGGACCGGGACGGGATCGGGTTCGGTGTCGGCCCAGTCCGGCCTGCCGTCCGGCCGCACCGTCCAGCAGAGTTCCGCCGGCTCCCACCGGAAGTCCTCCGGCTTCAGTTCGGCGAGGTGGTACTCGAACAGCGACCAGGTCAGGTCGAACTGCCAGCGGGACAAGGCGGAACGCGATGCGGGCACCCGGCGGATCCTTCCCGTGGGCCCGGCACGGCCGCAACCTGATTACCGTGCGGGGTAGGAATCCCCTTCTCGAAAGGAAAACACCGTTGAAGATCCTCGTGGTCGGCGCCACCGGAACCATCGGGACCGCGGTCTCCGAAGCCCTCACCGCGCGCGGGCACACCGTGCTCCCCGCGTCCCGCTCCGGCGAGTTCCGGGTGGACGTCGAGCGGCCCGGCACCCTCGACGCGCTGTTCGACGCCGAGCCGGGCATCGAGCACGTCGTGTGCTGCGCCGGAAGCGGCTCGCTCGTCCCGGTCGACGGCGGTACGGACGAGGAGTTCGTCCAAGGGCTGCAAGGGAAACTGCTCGGCCAGGTGTTTCTGCTGCGGCACGCGATCCCCCGGCTGCCGGGCGGCGGTTCCGTGACGCTGACCGCGGGACGGATCCCGGAGACGTTGCGTGGCAGCGCGTTCGGCGTGCTGACGAACGTGGGCCTCGAAGCGTTCGTCGCCGCCGCGGCCCGCGAACTGCCGCGCGGCCTCCGGGTCAACGCGGTCAGCCCGGGCTGGGTGAGCGAAACGCTGGCCGCGCTCGGCGAACCGGACGGCGGCACCCCGGCGGCGGAGGTCGCGCGGAGCTACGTCGAGGCAGTGGAGACCATCGGCATGACCGGGCAGACGCTGGAGCCCTGATCGACGATGGAAGTGGACACCGTGACCGGTTATCGGCTAGCTTCGGCGCAGTGAAGTGGACACGGTGTTCACTTAAGGAGGATCCGATGACTCCGCTGCCGCGCGAGCGGTTTCCCGCCGCGAACCGCTGGGCCTATCTCAATCACGCCGGGATCTGCCCACTGCCCACAGCGAGGCCGTCGAACGGGCCCGCGTTTCGGCCGCGACGCTGATGGGGGTGCCCGCTCGCGACGTCGCCTTCGTCAAGAACACCAGTACCGGCCTGGGGTTCGTCGCGAACGGACTCGAGTGGGCGGCGGGCGACCGCGTCGTCATCCCGGACCTCGAATTCCCGTCGACGCTGTACCCGAGGCTCGCGCTCGCCGATCGCGGTGTGGTGGTGGACCAGGTGCGCCCGGACGGTCCCGGCGGCAGGCTCACCACCGAGGCCTTCGCCGAGGTGATCGCCGCGGGTCCGCCGCCCAAGCTCGTGGTGACCAGCTGGGTCCAGTTCGGCCGCGGCTGGCGGACTGGGGTGTCGACTTCGCGATGGCCGACGGGCACAAATGGCTGCTGGGCCCGCAGGGCTGCGGCGTGCTCTCTGTGCGGGAGTCCTGTTTGGACCTGCTGCGGCCGCTGGAGCCGGGCTGGAACTCCGTCTCCCATCGGGAAGAATGGGACAACCTGGAGTACGCGCCGGACGGCACCGCCCGCCGTCTGGAAGGCGGGATGCCGAACATCGCCGGGATCCTCGGTCTCGGTGCCTCGATCGACCTGCTCCTGTCGGCGGGTGTCGACGAGATCTGGTCGGCGCCCACGTCGACGGGCCGCCGGCGCCGGTGCTGGCGGAACGGCTCAAGTCGCGGGGGATCGCGGTTTCGGCGCGCTGAAGGAGATCGTGCCCTGATTTCCGCTTGACCGCGCTGACACAGTGCATTCTCGTGGCGAACCATGACAACGACAGGAACGAACTCCTCCGGTTGGCCGGACTGACGACGCCGATGGCGCTGCGGGTGGCGGTCACCCTCGGCTTGCCGGACCGGTTGTCCGGCGAGGCCGCGACCGCCGACGAACTCGCGGTGGAACTCGGCCAATCCCCGCTCGCGCTCGGCCTGCTGCTGGGGCATCTCACCACGCTCGGCGTCTTCGAAGCGACGCCGAGCGGCCACCGCACCACCGAGTACGGCGCGAACCTCCGCGCCGACGCGGGCAACGGCCTGGCCGGGCTCCTGGACATGGAGGCGGCGGGCGGACGCGGCGAACTGGCGATGGTCGAACTCGCGCACAGCGTCGCCACCGGTCAGGCGGCGTACCCCCGTCGCTACGGCCAGGACTTCTGGGCAGACCTCGCCGAACATCCCCGGCTGCGTGAGTCGTTCGACCGGCAGATGACCCAGCGGTTCAGCGCGCAGATCCCCGGCCTCGTCGCCGGTTTCGACTGGTCCCGCTTCGGCACGATCGTCGACGTCGGCGGCGGCCACGGAAGTCTGCTCGCCGCGATCCTCACGGCGAACCCCTCTGTGCGCGGCCATCTCGTCGACCTCGGACCCACCGCGGCGGGCGCCCGGAAGACCTTCGGCGAACTGGGCCTCGAAGACCGGACAGAGGTGACCGCGGGCAGCTTCTTCGATCCGCTCCCGGCGGGGGCGGACGCCTATCTGCTGTCCGACATCCTCCACGACTGGGACGACGAGCACGCGCACCGTGTCCTGGCCCGCTGCGCCGAGGCGGCAGGCCCCGGAGGCCGGGTCCTCGTCATCGAGGCGGTCGGTGGACTCGGCGCCCAGACCGAGTGGGACCTGGTCATGCTCGTGCTCTACGGCGGCAGGGAGCGGCGTCTCGACGAGCTTCGCGAACTCGCCGCCACCGACGGCCTGGTCTTCGACTCCGTCACCACGCTCACCGACCAGCGGAGCCTCCTGGAATTCCGGGTCCAAGATATTCCTTGACAAGAATATTCTCTTGAGTGAATACTTCTCGGCATGGAGCAGATCGCAGCAGCACTGGGAGACGGAGCGCGGTGGCGCATCGTCGAACTCCTCGCCGAGCGGCCTCGTTCCGTCGGTGAGCTCGCCGAGCTGACCGGCCTTCGGCAGCCGCAGACCACCAAGCATCTCCAGACCCTTGCCCGCGTCGGTCTCGTGACGGTCTTCCCGCTCGGGCAGCGTCGCGTCTACGCGGTCGAGGCGGCTCCGCTGAAGGAACTCGAAAACCGGCTGGGCGCGCTGGTCGCGACCATCACGGCGAACGAAGGCGAGCGGGATGTCCTCGCGCGCTACCGGTCCGCGATCGACGCGGAAACCGCGGTCGCGGACCGGGACCGGTGGGCGGACGGACGCGCGTTCTCGTTCGACCGCGCGCTGTCCGCGCCGCGGGACGTCGTCTGGCGGCACTGGACCGAGCCGGAGCTGCTCGCGTCCTGGTGGGCGCCGCCGTCGATGACCGTCACCGACTGCGTCATCGAGCCGTGGACGGGCGGACGTGCCGTTCTCGACTATCGCGACGCCGAGGGGCGCTACCGCTCCGCGGGGAAGGTCCACGCCGCGAAGGAGCTCGAACACCTCGAGTTCGACCTCTCGGTGCTGGACGCCAAGGGGGAAACCTTCTTCACCGGTCACTACGACCTGAGGTTCACCGAGACGCCGGGCGGCACCCGGCTCCGGCTGGACCTGCGCATCACCGAAACCACCGTCGAGGCCGTCCCCTTCATCGCCGGGATCGAAACCGGCTGGGGCCAGGTGCTCGACAACCTCGCAGCCCGACTCATCCAGGAAAAGGACTGAATGACATGACGAACTCGACCGGCCGCCGCGTCACCGCGAACATCAGCCTCACCCTCGACGGCCACTACAGCGGCCCCGGCGGCCCCGGAGACATGGGCGCGATCGTCTCGTACGCGACCACCGACGTCGCGCGGGGACACCTCGCCCGCATCCACGAAAACGCGACGACGGCGCTCCTCGGCAGACTGAACGCGGAGGGCTTCCTGGGCTTCTGGCCGATGGTCGCCGGCGACGAGAACGCCGACCCGCGCGACCGCGCCTACGCGAAGTGGCTGGTGGACGCGGAAAAGGTGGTCCTCTCGAAGACGCTGACCGAGGCACCCTGGGACCGCGCCCGCGTGGTGAACGCCCCCGCCGCGGAGGTCGTCGCCGGCCTCAAGGCCGAGGGGGAGGGCGACATCCTGGTCAACAGCAGCGCGAGCGTCATCAAGGCCCTGCTCGCCGACGACCTGATCGACCGGCTGTACCTGATGATCTGCCCCGAGATCACCGGCGGCGGACAGCGGCTGTTCGTCGCCGGCCTGCCGGCGTCGAAGTGGAAGCTGGCGTATCAGGAGGTCGGGGAGCTGGGGGAGATGGCCGTGGTCTACGACCGGGTGCGCTGATCCTCGGGCCTCGCGGGTGATGCGGCCAAGCCAACTATGAGACTGGTACATGTACTATAGTTGGGCAACCAGCACTATAGTCGGCAGCTCGAAGGCTGCTCCAGGAGTGGGATCGTGGACTTGAGCCGACCGTTGATGACGGTCACCCCCACGCTCGACGGCGACGTCCTCGCCGTGCTCGCCAACCATGACGGCATCTTCACGACCGGGCAGCTGCATCGTCTTCTGGCGAGGCACTCGGAGGAGGGGATCCGAAAGGTGCTGCGGCGCCTGACGAAGCAGGGAGTCGTGCTGTCCGACCGGGTCGGGAACGCCTTCGCGTACCGGCTCAACCGTGAGCATCTCGCGGCGGAGCACATTATCGGGCTCGCCCGGATCCAAAAGACACTGCTGGAACGCATCGAAGACCGGCTGGAGTCTTGGGAGCTCCCGCCGGTCTATGCGGCGGTGTTCGGCTCAGCGGCACGCGGCGGCATGACGGAGGACAGCGATGTGGACCTTCTGCTGATCCGGCCCGATGACGCCGACGACGACCAGTGGGAAACGCAGGTCCACGAATTGGCTGTCGAGGTGACTCGCTGGACCGGCAACGACACTCGCCCCTTGGAGTTCACGGAAGCCGAACTCGCGGACCGGGGGTACGCCGAGGCCGTGCTGCGCGATGTGGCACGAGACGGGCTCACCGTTGCCGGGAGCAGGACATGGCTGACCGGCCACTTGCGAAAGGGAAAAGGCTGACATGCGCACCAGGCGGTGCGATGGATGCGTCCAGCGAGGGCGTCTGCACAAGGCGAACCAGTTCATCGAGGCGGCGGACATGATCCGCGAACTCGCCGACGAGCACGAGGACGTCACCGACGCCTACGTGACCTTGTGTGTCCACGCCGGAATCGCGGCGTCCGACGTCATCTGCTGTGCCAGGTTGGGCGAGCACGCGCAGGGTGAGAATCACGATGAAGCGATCAGTCTGCTGGCCCAGGCCGACAGGGAATGCGCGAAGGACTTGAGAACGCTGCTCAAGCTCAAGACCAAGGCGGGCTACAGCCACACCCCGGCTACGGCGGACGAGTTCAAGCGCGCGGGCCGCGCCGCTCAGGCCCTGGTCGAGACGGCTCGCCGGGTGGCCACTGCCCGTTGAGCCTGAGGGCACATCTCGGCGGGACTCGGCGCGCGCCTAAGACGTCGCCACAGGCGTAGCCCGGAAAGCGTCGATCGCGAGTGCGGCGAAGCGCCGGGAAGCCGCGATCCGCGTGGCCGGTGAGGCGGCGTGGATGCCGCTGTTGGCCATGATCACGAGGATCAGGTCGTCCAGGACGAAGTCGGGGCGCAGGTGGCCTGCCTCCTTGGCGAGCCGCGCCAGTTCGGCGATCGAGTTCAGGGCGTGTTCACGGTCCGCGGTGAAATCGAGCGCGCGGGGGAAGGTCGTCATGAAGGCCGCGGCGAAACCTCGGTCGCGCGCCTGCAGTTCGAAGAGCTTTTCGATCACGCCGCGGAAGCCGCGCCACGGGTCCGGATCGGCGAGCCCCTCGTCGGCGACGGCGTAGCAGGCGCGCATCTGGTCCTTGAACGCCTCGGTGACCAGCAGTTCCTTGGTCGGGAAGTGGCGATACAGGGTGGCGGGGCCCACCGCCGCGCTGCGCGCGATCTCCCGCATCGGCACGTTCAGGCCTTCGGCGGCGAACACGGTGCGGGCCGCGTCGAGGATGCGTTCCCGGTTGTCCCTGGCGTCGGAACGCAGCGTCTGAGGCAAACGATCGGGCACTCTCTCATTTTAGCCAAACGGACGCCTGCGTCCGTTAACGTCCGCCGTCGAGTTCCCCGAGATCCCAGGAATGGAGACGGCAAGTGAAGGCAGTCGCGGTGCGGGCGTTCGGAAGCCCGGATGGTCTCGCGGTCATCGACCTCCCCGATCCGGTTCCCGCCGCCGGGCAGGTGCGCATCGAGACCGAAGCGATCGGTGTGGGCGGTGTCGACGTGATGATCCGGAGCGGTGTCATCGCCGACGCGGGTTTCGCGGACGGTCACATCCTCGGTGGTGAGGTGGCGGGCACCGTGGCCGCGGTCGGCGATGGCGTCGACCCGTCCTTGGCCGGTCAGCGCGTCTGGGCGTTCATCGGCCTGGGCGGCGGTTACGCCGAGCAGGCGATCGCCCCGGCCGAAGCGCTCATCCCCCTCCCCGCGAACCTGTCGGCCGTCGACGCGGTGACGCTCGGGACCTCCGGGATGGTGGGCCACTTCGGGCTGCGCCATGCCCATTTCGCCCCCGGCGAGTCGGTGCTGGTGCGCGGCGCGGCGGGCGGCATCGGGATCATGACGGTCCAGCTCGCGGCCCGCGCCGGTGCCGGCGCGGTGGCTGTCACGACGTCGTCGGCCGGACGGGGCGAGCGGCTGCGCGAACTCGGTGCGACCCACGTACTCGACCGGGCCGGCGAGGGAGACGGCCCGGGGGGCTACGACGTCATCATCGACATCGCCGCCGGCGCGGACCTGCCGTCGTTCTTCGGCAAGCTGAATCCGAACGGCCGCCTGGTGGCCGTCGGCGCGGTCGCGGGCTATCCGCCGCCCGACTTCGCCATGGCGCTGTTCGCGGCGTTCCGGAAGTCGCTGTCGTTCGCGACCTTCAGCGCGGACACGGTTGCCGAAACCGACCGGCGCGACATGACCGCCGAGTTGTTCGCCGCCGCGAGCCGGGGCGAGCTGGCCTCGGTGGTGCACGACGTGCTGCCGCTGGAGCAAGCCGTCCAGGCACACCGGGAAATGGACGCCGGTGAGGTCTTCGGCAGGATCGTTCTCGCGCCCCGGTGATACCTCGCGCGACGCCTGGGGTGGGCCCGGAGAGACTCGAACTCTCACTGGCACGGACCTAAACCGTGTGCCTCTGCCAATTGGGCTACGGGCCCCAGTACCGCCTCGAAATCGTATCGTGCGACACGATCGGCCTTCCTCGGCGTGGCCGATGCCGCCCGTGGGGTCGGCGTCCTCTAACGTGGGGCCCCTGCAGGTACGTTGCGGCGAGGAGGACACGTGGCTCGCGATCCCGAGACCATCGAGCGTGAGATCGAGCAGGCCAGGAACGCGCTGGTCGCCACGCTCGACCAGCTGGGCACGAAGGCGAACCCCGCGAAGCTGGTGGATTCCGCGAAGACCGGCCTGCGCGCGAAGCTGGACGAGCCCAAGGTGAAGTACCCGCTCATCGGCGGGGCGGTGCTGATCGGCGTACTGCTGATCCGCAAGCTCCTGAAGTAGGTCTCAGGAGGTCTGGGCCGCCTTGGCAGGTGTCTTGGCGGGCTCAGCCTTCTTCGTGCTCTTCGCCTCGTCGACGGCCTTCGGGAGTTCCTTGCCCTGGGGCACCGGCGGCTTGGCGCTGGTCTTCTCCTTGGCCTTGCCGTTCGCCGGGGGAGGAACCACGAGCGGTTCGATCTCCGGAAGCGTGAGCCTCGCCGTCATGTAGGCGGCGGTGAACTCGAGCGCACTGCCGTTGAGCAGGTGCACCACGGTCGACCGTTCGGGCGGGGACAGTTTCTCGACCAGCTGGTCGGCCCGGTCCCGAGCCGCGATGATGCCCGGTGCGCGACCGGTCAGTTCCTTACCGGAGCCGCTGACCGTGACCTTCCAATCGTCGTCCTCCTGGACGTACGACGCGGTGATCGGTTCGGTCATCCGCCTCACCCCTCTCCTCGCGAGCATGCGTCTCTCTGTGGACTTCGCCACGACACCGTCATGACGCCACTTTCGGGTGGTGGCGCCCCCTCCTGACGAGGGCCGTAACTGTCCATCAGAGTTTCTACAGTGTCATCGATACAGTAGGACAACTCTGTGTCACAAGACACTGGCGGCAATGTGCTCTGAGTGACGACCGAATGGCCTAATGCACGCGCATCTTCACAGTCGCTTCAGCGAGCCCTCGCCGAGAGGCCAGACCAGAGGACGTCCATCGCGTATCCGGTGGCCATTTCGGGGCTGACGTCCTCGTGTCGCTCGCACCAGATCGCGAGCCGTTCGCATGCCCCGACAACGAACTCCGCGGACGCCTCGGCGCGCAGGTCGTCGCCCACTTCGAAGTAACCGCCCATCAGCGCGGCGATCAGATCGGTCTGCTGGCGCCGGATCTGCTCGATCTCGTCGGCGGCCGGTGTGCCGATGAGCGCCATTTCGTGCCGGAGGAGCGACCAGGCCTGCCGCCGTTCCCGGATGAAGACGAAGAAGGCGAGCAGCCCTCGCTGCAGTGCCTCTTCGGCGGTGGCGGCGCCGACCGTCGCCTGTTCGGTGACCTCGCGCAGCGCCGCCCTGGACTGCTGGATGCAGGCCAGCAGCAGTCCCTCTTTCGAGTTGAAGTACTCGTAGAGCATCGGTTTCGAGACGCCGACGCGTTCGGCGATCTCGTCCATCGACGCCGCGCCGTACCCGCGTTCGGAGAAGACTTCTTCGGCGATTTCGATCATCTGCCGCATCCGCTCCGCTCGTGGCATGCGTTTGCGCTTCACCGTCGTCACCACAACACTCTACCGAAGGTAACCTACTTCGAGTAAGGTGTACTCCCGGTAACAGGTAATGCGAACGAGAGGTCGGGGTCATGGGCAACCGCACCGAGACCGGTGTCGTCATCGTCGGGACCGGCTTCTCCGGGCTGGGCATGGCGATCCAGCTGCGGAAAGAGGGCCGCGAGGACTTCGTCATCCTGGAGAAGGCCGACGACGTGGGCGGCACCTGGCGGGACAACACCTACCCCGGCTGCGCCTGCGACATCCCCTCGCATATGTACTCGTTCTCGTTCGAGCAGAACCCCGGCTGGTCCCGCGCGTATTCGCCGCAGCCCGAGATCTGGCGCTACATGCGAGACGTCACCGACAAGTACGACCTTCGCCGCTTCATCCGCTTCGGCCAGGAAATGACCGGCGCCCGCTGGGACGCCGACGAGAACCGCTGGCACGTCGCGTCGAAATCGGGCGACGAGTTCGTCGCGCCCGCGCTCGTCGCCGGGGTCGGCGCGCTGCACCTGCCGCAGATCCCGGAACTGCCGGGTATCGAGAACTTCAAGGGGCGCGCGTTCCACTCCGCGCGGTGGGAGCACGACTACGACCTCACCGGCAAGCGGGTCGCCGTGGTCGGCACCGGCGCGAGCGCGATCCAGTTCGTCCCGCAGATCGCTAAGGACGTCGAGGAGCTGACGCTCTTCCAGCGGACTCCGCCGTGGATCATGCCGAAGCCGGACCGCGAGATGCCGGAGGCCGTGCGGAAGGCATTCCGGTCGGTTCCGTTGCTGCAGCGTGCCTTCCGCGATGTCCTCTACTGGGGACTCGAAGCGCGGGCGATCGGCTTCAACGGGCAGCCGTGGGTGATGAAGATCGGCCAGCGCATCGCGAAGCGCAACATCTTCAAGAGCGTCAAGGATCCGGAGCTGCGCCGGAAGCTGACGCCGGACTACACCATGGGCTGCAAGCGGGTCCTGGTCTCCAACGACTACTACCCGGCGCTCGCGCGGGACAACGTCGATGTCGTCACCGAAGGCGTCAAGGAGGTGCGCGAGCACAGCGTCGTCGACGGCGCCGGGGTCGAGCACGAAGTCGACGCGATCATCTACGGCACCGGCTTCCACGTCACCGACGCCTTCGACGACCTGGAGATCATCGGCCGGGACGGGCGCAACCTCGGCAAGGAGTGGGCGGCCGAAGGGATGCGGACCTATCAGGGCATAACCGTCTCCGGGTTCCCGAACCTGTTCTTCCTGCTCGGCCCGAACACCGGGCTGGGGCACAACTCCGTGGTGTTCATGATCGAGGCGCAGATCTCCTACGTCGCACAGGCGCTGCGGCTCGCCGGCGGCAAGGCGCTCGACCCGCGGCCGGAGGCGCAGGAGCGGTTCAACGGCGAGATCCAGCGCAAACTCGCCAAGGGGATCTGGACCCAGGGCGGCTGCAAGAGCTGGTACCTGGACGCGAAGGGCGTCAACCGGACGATCTGGCCCGGCTTCACCTGGCGATACTGGCTGGACACCCGCAAGGTGCGGCGCGAGGACTACGAACTCCTCGGCTGAGCACGCGCAAAAGGGGGAGGTCCGTGAAAGCCCAGATGGGGGGCAAGGCCTTCACGGACCAGGGAGAGCCGCGCTCATGAGGGGTTGAGCCGGCGAAGCCTTCCGATGAGATCGACGGTGGGGATGCCGCAGAGCTCGGCCATCCGTTCCAGCGCCGGGAAGTCGAGGTTGACCTCGGCACTCCCGGCGTCGCCCGACCGCTTGAGGCGATCGTCCGCCCACCGTCGCAGGGGGAGCAGTTCCTCCTGGTCGTCCTTGATCACCAGGCGCAGGTCGATCCGGACCCGGCCCGGTTCGTCGACGAATACGCGGCGATGCACCTTGGCCAGCAGATCCTGTGGCAATTCGTCCATCGCGACGCACAGTTCGACCAGCCGCACCACGGAACAGTGCCGGGTGCCCAGCTCGTAGGTGGCCAGCGTCTGGAGCGAGATCTCGCTCTGCAGATGCTGGTTCAGCTCCTTGCGTGTCCAGCCACGCTTACGGCGGAGCTTGCGGAGCTCGTCTCCGAGTATCCGCTGATAGGCCTCAGCGTCGATCAGCACTCCCCAACCCCTGCCTTGCCAACCTTCTCCACCGCTCACCCCCGGTGACCAAGGGGATGAGCGCCCTCACGTGAATGAAAGTCGGCAGACCCTCCGCTCTTACGCGGTTTCGGGGGTGCTTTTTCGCCGGATTTTGGCCCGTTGGTCCGAACGGGTTAACGCGGCGGCCTTGAGGCGTCGGTACAGAGGCACGTGAGTGGCGGTGGACGCCTGACCGGTGCGGACGTCAGTTGACGCAGGGAACGCCTTCGGCGGTGATCGGCTTCTCGTCGGACTGCTCGGGCGGCGGGGCCGCGGCCGAGGAACCCGCCACGTTCTGTGACGAGCCGGAACCCTGGGCGCCGCTCGCCGGTTTGTAGTCCGAGCCGAGGAAGACCATCACGTGCCCGGCTTCGACGCTCTTGTCCTCCTGGACGGTCGGGTTGCCGCCGAGTTCGTCGGCGACCGCCTGGCCCGCCTCCTTCTGGCCCTTCGCGACCCAGACGACCGTCTTCTTGCGCGCGCTGGCGGTGGCCGTGTCGCCCGCGGTGAAACCCTTGTCGACGAGCTGCTTCAGCACCGTCGCGGCCAATCCGTCCTTTGTCGTCGAGTTGCGGACGTCGACCGTGGTCGCCTTGTTGGGCGACTCGGCGGGCGGCGGCGGCTGCTCGCCGGGCTGCGGGCCGGCGAGCCCCTGGACGAAGTCCTTGACCTGTTTCGGGTCGACCTGGATGGCGACGCCGTCCTCCGGGGTCTTGTACTCGATGTTGACGATCGGGATCGTCCGGAATTCGAGCTGGCCGCCGGTCAGGCTCTTCATCTGCTGCGCGAACCCGAAGACGTCCCAGTTCTGGTTGAGCACGACGGACTTCTTGATCGCCGTGATCAGGTCGTTGAGCTTGCCGGGGTTCGTGAGCGTGCCTGCCGAGAGCACCTTGCGCGCCATCCCGGCCATGAACACCTGCTGGCGGACGACCCGGTCGAGGTCGCCGCGCGGCAGCCCGTGGCGCTGGCGGACGAAGCCGAGCGCCTCGACACCGGAGATGGTGTGCTGTCCCTTGCTGAACTTCGCGCCGGAGAACTGGTCGTTGACGTCGTCGTTGAGACAGACGTCGACCCCGCCGATGGCCTGGGTGATCTCGCTGAAGCCGAGCAGGTTGATCGCGGCGTAGTTGTCGATGGTCGAGCCCGTCAGCTTCTCGACCGTCTTGATCAGCGTCTTCGCCCCGGCCTCGTTGGCCTTCTGGTCGAGTTCCTTCGGGTCGGATACGCCGTTCGCCTGCAGCTTCTTGCGTTCATCGAGCATCGCGCGGGCATAGGCCGAGTTGATCTTGTGCTTGCCGTAGCCGCCGGGGATGTCCACATAGGAGTCACGCGGCAGCGAGATCGCGACGGCCTTGGAACCGTCGTTCGGGATGTGCACGAAGATCAGCGAGTCGGTGTTCAGCTCGCCGTCGGCCTGCCCGGCGCGCAGCTGCGCGAGGACCTCTTTGGACAGCGGGTTGCCCTGCGCGTCCGTGCGGCTGTCGAGGCCGACGAGCAGGATGTCGCGGGCGCCGTCGGCGGGTTTGTCGCCTTCGTCGGAGCCGATGCCGACGTTCGCGAAGGTCAGCCCGTCCATCGCGGCCCACGCGTACCCGGTCAGCCCCATCACCAGGAGCGAGACGAGGCCCAGCGCGATCTTGGGCCCTCTGAACGACCGGCGGGGCGCGCGCCGCGGTTCCGGGCGCCGGGGCGGCGCGCCCGCGGCCTGGCGGGCGGGTGCCGGGCGGGATCCACGAGGCGGGGCCGGACGGGGAGGAACGCGTCCGGGCGCGTCCTGCCTAGGCCGGGCGGGACGACGGTCCCCTTGCCCATTCCGAGGCGGGTACTCCACGCGGTCTGCTCCTTCTGTTCGTTACCGGCTGACGGTCTCTTCAAGGGACGCATGGTGCCTGTCGAGGGTTGTCGCAGGATTACACATCCCCCCGAAGATGTGGCACGCACCACCGGTTTGCGCTCAATGGTACGGAGAATGCCTGGTCAGCGCTGTGTGACTCAGGGGAGTACGCGCCTGGCCGCCCGCGCCGGGACCAGCGTGGCGGCCGCGGCGAGCATCGCGACGACGATCGTCGCGACGGGCAGCGCGACGGACGCGGCACTGACCTGCTTGCCGTCGAGCGCGCTCATCAGGGGTGGCGCGCACGCGATCGCGCAGACCAGCCAGGTCCCGGTCATCCGGCTCGTGCCGTTCCGCACGGTGTGGAGCAGGTACACCCCGAGGAGCAGGTTGACCAGGCTCTGGACCGGCCCGAGCCGGAGCCCGAGGAGGTCGGCGTCGGCCGAGGCGCCGCCGAACCGGGTCAGCGCGAACCCGAACACGCCGAGCATCGCGTACGCCATCCCGACCGTCGCCGCGGCGCGGCAGAACACCGCGGCACGCAGGCCGGGCTCGTCGACCGCCCGCTGTTGCGGTCCCGAATGCCGTTCGAACCACCAGAAGACGAGCGCGGCGGGCACGGCCAGCAGCGCGAGCGCGAGCAGGACCCTCGGCCGGGCCAGCCAGCTGAGCCCGTCCACGACCGGACCCGGCAGGTAGACGACCGCCACGAGCAGCAGCATCGCGGACAGGAAGCCGAGGTAGAGGCTCATCGGGGCGCGGAGGACGAGTCGGGCGGTGGCGGCGATCGCCTGCCGTTCGCCGAGCCGGGCCAGCGGACGCGCGAACAGGCCGAGGAGCCCGAGCTGTACGAGGCCGAGCAGGAGCACTCCCCACGGCGGACCCGACAGCGCGGCCGGGGCGCCGGGACCGCCGAGCAGCATCGCCCCCTCGCCGCGGACGGCGACCGCGAGGCCCAGTCCGGCGGCACCGGTGAACGCCGTCGCCAGGAGGACGGCCCGCGGCGGGCGGACGCCGTCGGCGTGGGCGAACGCCAGCTGCTGGACGAACAGCGCGAGGAACAACGTCTCCGCGTAGCGCGGGACGGCCGAGCCCGACCACTGCGCCGCGGCCTCGCTCGCCAAGGTCAGGGCCAGCAGCCCGGCGACGGAGGCGGTCCGGGTCCGGCGATACAGCGCCAGCAGCGCCGGCGCGAGGACGACGGTCAGGAGGAAGACGCCGAGCAGCCAGAGCGGGTGCAGCGCGATCCGCATGACGGTGGCGTTCGTGCCCGTCGGGATCCCCAGCACCTCCAGGGCGAGCGGGACGACCAGCGCGACGACGGCGAAGATCAGCGCCGGGCGCAGCAGCGGGCTCGCGCGGTCGGCGAGGTACTGCGGATAGCGGCCGCCGGTCGCGCGGATCGAGCGCCAGCCCGCCTCGTTGATCCGGCCCACCGCGAAGAAGATCAGCGGGCAGAGCTGCGCCAGCCAGGTGAACGGCCACAACGACCGCTCCGGCGCGCCCGCCCAGTGCGCGAGCGCGACGGCGGATTCGCCGAGCAGCATCAGCACGACCCCGGCGACGCCGAGCAGCGCCCACCGGCCGACCGGGGCCACCGGCCGCGGCTCGCGGGGGAGGGCGACAGTGGTCCGGCGGGTGCGGACCCAGCCGCGGAGGCGGAACACCAGCAGCGCGCCGATCACCAGTACCCCGACGATCATCGGGCCGAGCGGGTCACCGACGGGCGGCCCCCAGCGCTGGTGCCAGGAGTTGAGGACGAGACCGGCGGTGTAGAGGGAGGCGACGACCTCGCAGGTGCCGCGCGAGTCCATCGGGTTGAGCACGCAGGCGTGGTGCATGTCGGACGAGAGCCGGTCGTCGAGCGCGGCCCTGGCCTCCTGGCCGAGCGGGTGCCCCTTGCGTTCGGCGTAGCGGAGGATGTCGTAACCGAGGTCGTGGGCCTTGCAGGGGACGGCGTAGTCCCATTTGGTGTTGTCGTCGCCCCACGGTGCCGAGCAGCCGCCGTCGGTGTGGACGGCGCGTACGGTGCCGTCCCGTGCCGTCATCACTCCCGGCGTGATCCCGCTGACCGCGGTGAAGTCGGCGGGCAGCTTGGCGATGGCCGCTTCGACCGGGCCCGGGCGCACCAGCGCGTCGACCGTGTTCTGCGCGGCGAGGATGTCACCCGTCGGTGGTCCCTGGTCCGGCGGCGAGGCGGGGCGCGACGCGATCAAGCCGAAGCCGAACACCAGCACCGTCACCAGCAGCAACCAGCCCGAAGTCGACCATGGCCGCCTGATGCGGGCAGGACGAGCGTCGGCGTCGGCTGTCGCTGGCATGGCGTCCAGGGTGCCATCCGCCGAGCGTGGCCGACATCCGGCTAACCCCCCGGGTTTCGCCTTCAGTCCTCTGAACGCATGCCTGCGGGAGGGGGCGGCCGGTCGACGTCCTGGGCGAACCGCACCTGGTTACGGCCGTTCTCCTTGGCCACGTAGACGGCGGCGTCGGCGGAGTGCAGCAGTTCTTCCAGGGATTCACCGTGACGAGGGAACAGTGCCGCCCCGATCGAGGTAGTCCGGCCCGAGATGGTGACGCGGCTGCCGCGTTTGTCGGTAGTGACTATATGCAGTTCGGCGATTGCGGTGCGCACTCGCTCCGCGGCGAGTTTCGCCGCCGTTTCGTCGATATCCGGCAGAAGGACCAGGAATTCCTCGCCGCCGAACCGGCCGATGACGTCGGCGGGCCGGGTGACCTCGTCCAATTTCCGCGCCACATCGCGGAGGACGTCGTCGCCCGCGGGGTGTCCATATGTGTCGTTAATCCACTTGAAGTGGTCGAGATCAATCATCAGAAGGGCCAGGTTGTCGTCCGATCGGGCGGTCCTTCCCAGCGCCCGATCAGCGGACTCCGACCAGCCGCGCATGTTGAGAACGCCGGTTTTCGGATCCGTCCGCGCGTCGTTTTGCAGTTGGTCGATCTCCGCGAGGCGATTGAACACCACCGTCACCACGGCCATCACGATCACCATCGGTGGCATGATCAACAGCAGTACCGCGGTGACCGCGCCGAGGCCGATCGTGATGGCCTCCAGCAGGTTGTCCGCCGCGTTGCCCAGTACGGTCGACACCGACGGCCGCTTCGGCGAGCCGATCGCGAGGATACCGCCGATGTAGGCGATCTGCACCGCCTCGAAGACCATCCCGGTGATGATCAGGACACCGAATTCGCCGAGCGTGCCCCAGCCGGAAATCCGGCCCCATTCATGCGGTCCGAACGCCGCGAACGTGATCGATGCCAAAGTCACCGAAACGCCGTGGGTGACCGAGGAGAACACGAAGTTGTGCGCCGGGCGCCGGGCGATGAACCAATGCTGTATTCGGACGAGCGCGATGATGGAAAGGGTCAGTGAAAGCGGCAGGATCACCGCGGCCGGGAATGTCCAGACGGCGGTGAGGTCGATGAGAACGGTGCGGCTGCGGTCGCGCCGCCTTTCCTCTTGCCGCTGGGTCAGCTGAATATGCGCCGTGGCCCCGACGGCGAGAATCGCGAACCGAACCCAGTCGATTTTTCCCGGATTCGTGGAATTCACCGTCGCGACGACCATGATCGCGATTCCGATCGCCTCCATGGCGAAAAGGAACGCGATGAACCGTTTCGGCCGCTGCCACAGCGCCCACACCCTGGGATCGTAGGGATGGCGTCGCGGCGGTTCGGCCTGGTCACCTTCCGGGCTTGCCTGCCCGCGTTCGGTCACCGGTACACCGCTCCCGGCGGCGGCTGCCGCCGCTCGTCCGGCAAGGTCGCCGGTGCCGTCGCCGTGCTGGCGACGGTCGCCGGTCTCGGCTGGCAATTGCTACCTCTTTTCCGCGCGGACGGCACGGCTGAGTAATCTCACCGGTACCGACTGATACACCGTTCGTATTCCACGGCCGGTATCATCCCATCGCATCAGTTGTTCGGCACCGGCAAGGGCGGCAGCACGGGTGTGCCCCTGACTCGCCTTGCCCGCGAACACGGACCGGAGGTGGCAATCGTGTCCCGTGATTTCTGATCTTGACGGCTGAATGTTTTTCGAGACGCGGTGTGGAAGGGGTGACGGATAGTGTCCAGTCGTGACTTCTGAGCCCGGACAAGGTATTAGTTCGCAGCGAGGTGACCGGGAGGTGTGTGCCAGTGTCGAGCCGTGACTTCTGATCGAGAGTCGTTTCTTTTCGCCGATGTACCGAAGACCCAGGTGCCGAAGCAGTGTCCAGTCGTCGAGATTTCCGAGTACGAACCCGCCGGGCGGCCGTGCCGCCCCAGGGGTCGTCCAGTGTGGATTCGTCATGACAGCAACGGTTCCGGGCTGGTTCCGTTGATGTGCCCCCAGCTGAGCGCGACCAGGACGGCCAGCAGCAGGCCGACCACACCGGCCAGTGCGATGGCCGAGGTCGCCGCCCCGAGCCGATCGGCGGCGAGCCCGCCGAGTCCCGCCCCTATGCCCTGAGCCACCCGCAACCCCGTGCGATAGACCCCACCCGCACCGCCCCGGAGCTCGTTCGGGACCCAGGTGATGAACGTGGCGCTCACCGTGATCAGATACGCCCCCGCCGCACCCGCGGCCGCCAGCAGGAGCAACGCCGGGATCAACCCCGGTTTGAGCACGAAGGCGATCAGGGCGACCATCGGCAGTGCCGCCAGCACACCCAGCAGCTTTCGCCGTTGTTCCGCGGACACGAACCGGGACAGCAGGAACGCGCCGATGACGAAGCCCAGTGGATCGGCCGCCAGCAGCCAGCCCACGGCCTGTTTCCCCACGCCCATCTCCGCGGCGAGCGGTGCGGCGAGCCCCTCCGGGATGACGGCGAGGCCGACCAGCCACGAGAACCAGACCAGTACCCGCAGGTGACGGTTGCCGAAGACCTGTTTCACCGCGCCGAACCAGCTGCCACCGCCGTCGGACGCCGCCGCCCGCCGGGAGACGGAGAACCGGACGACGGCCGCGCTCAGCAGGAACGTCGCCGCGTCCAGCGCCAGCGCCCAGCTCGCGCCCACCTGCGAAACCAGTAATCCGCCGCCCGCCAGGCCGAGCAGCATGGCGGTGTTGGTCGAGATGCCCCGGATGTCCTGGCTCTTGAGATAGAGGTCGTCGTCGGTGAACACCTCGCGGGTCAGCGCGTTCTGCGCCGCGTTGCCGGGCGCGTTCGCGAGCCGCGCCAGCACCACCAGCCCGCACAGCAGGGCGAGCGGGGTGCCGGGGATCGCCATGACCCCGATCAGGACCGCCTGGATCAGCGACGAGAAGACGAGGACGGTGCGCCTCGGGTAGCGATCGGCCAGCTGGGAGAGGCCGAGACCGCCGGCGAGCGCGGGCAGGAAGGTCAGGGAGTAGACCACCGCCGACAGCAGCGCGGAGCCGGTGCGGTCGTAGACGAGGATCGCCAGCGCGACGATGGTGAGCTGATCCCCGATCAGGGACTGCACCTCGGCGAGCCAGAGTGCGCGGAACTCGCGGTTCGCCAGGGCGGCGGTCATCCGCGGCGCCGCGTTCGTCTTCACTCCGTGACCACCTCCCCCCGATCGGGTGAACTCAGCTCCCTTGCATTCTGGCCTGCCCTGGTACACGGCCGACGAGGGAGTCACAGTTAATGTCCCGCCGAACAACGTTCAGTATGCCTCTGGCTACAGCGAGACGAACAGAAGAGCCGCGAATCCTTCGCCTGTTAGGCCGATCGAGCTACGCCGTCTGACCGGTGGGTGACGCCGCTCTGACTCGTGCGCGGGTATCTGCGCGCCGATCGGTCCGCACTCGCTCGGCGCAGCTCGCCCGCCGTTCGCCGCCGCCGTCGCCCCGGTTGGGCTGAATGGGCCAACACTGAGGGAAGACCGGTCTGGAGGTGGAGGCCGGCCGGGCGGTAAGGGGTGAAGGCGATGAACGGTTTGCTCGACGACAAGGCCGTCGTCGTGACCGGGGCGGGGCGGGGCTTGGGCGAAGCGTTCGCGGTGCACGTGGCGAGGGCGGGCGGGTCCGTCGTGGTCAACGACATCGACGCCGCGCTGGCCGAGCGGACGGCGGAGAACATCCGCCGGTTCGGCGGCCGGGCGGTCGCCAGCGGGCACAGCGTCGCCGATCCGAAGCAGGCGCAGGAGATCATCGACCTCTGCGTCGGCGAGTTCGGCGCCATCGACGGGCTGGTCAACAACGCGGGCCTGAACTACGAGGCCCTGCCGTGGGAGGACGACGTCGAGCAGGCGCGCGAACTGGTCGAGGTCAACGTCCTCGGCGTCATGTACACCGGGCTCGCCGCGATCAAGGCGATGGTCGCGCGTGGCACCCCCGGCTCGATCGTCAACATCTCGTCGGGCGCGTCGCTCGGACAGCGCAAGCTCGGCGTCTACGCCGCCAGCAAGGGCGCCGTCGCTTCACTGACCTACTCCTGGGCGCTCGACCTGGAGGAGAGCGGCATCCGGGTGAACGCGGTCTGCCCGCTCGCGCACACCCGGATGGTGTGGAAGTCCGAACGGTCGCTGCGGGCGTGCCCGCCGGACCGGACGCCGTCGCGGATCGCGCCGGTCGTGCTCTTCCTGCTCGGCGCCGGATCCGACGGGATCACCGGGCAGATGATCCGCTGCAACGGACCGCAGCTGCACGTCATGGGGCAGCCGTATCTGAAGCAGCCCATCCTGGAGCGGCCGGTGTGGGACACCGAGACCGTGCAGCGCGCCTTCGACGAGGTCTTCAGCGCGCATCTGGAGAACTACGGCCTCGAAAAGCGTGTCCCGCCCCGGCTGCGCAAGTGGACGGAGTCCACCCGGACGGCTTAGGTGTATCGCCTAGCCGACGACGAACGGCAGCTTCGCCGCCAGGTCGCCGAGTTCGGCCTTCTCCGCGTCGGTCGGTTCGCGGCGACCCGTGCCGACGAGGAGCGCGTCCGTGTCGGAGAACGACGCCGGGAACTTCTCCCCGGTGCGCTGCTCCAGGATCTGCCGGGTCTTGGCGAGGCTGTCGGCGGCGGGACCGTCGCGGTGCGGGAGATGCGCGACGAGGTCGAGGTGGTGCAGCGTCCATTCCAGGACGTACGCGGAAAGGAAGTCGCCCGCGGACAGGACGATGTCGCGGGTGCCGACCCGCATCCCCGGATCGGCGAGGTCAGCGGCCCGGCCGGCGGCGGAACCGACGTCGTCGAGGTGGAACTTGAGCAAGCGGGGTTCCTGGTACGCGGCGGCGAGCCGGACGATCAGCGCGTCGAGATCGTCCTCGCCGGTGGGCGGTTTGCCGGTGACCTCCCAGTAGGTGACCGCGTTGCGCGTCGGTTCGGTTTCGGCGGGCGTGGCGAGGGTGATCAGGACGTCCTGGGCGTCGATCACCAGATGGCACACCAGGTCCCGCACCAGCCAGCCGGCGCAGCCGGACGGTTTGGCGAAGTCTTCGTCGGGGGTTTCGGCGACGGCGGCGAGGAGCGCCGCCCAAGAGCGGGAGAAGAGATCCACGGCGGCAAGTTAGCAGCGGCGGTGCCCTGGTGGCGACCCTTTTCGAGACCGGGCTGTACTCCGTGAAGGACTCCTTGAGGGACTCAGGGTCCCTCAAGGAGTCCTTCACGGACCGGCTTGGATCAGGAGCCGGCGGCGGGAGCGGGTTCCGGCTCGGGCGCGGCCGCGTACAGATCGGCGATCGCGGGTGCGTACCGGTCGTTGATGATCCGCCGCTTCAGCTTCAGCGTCGGGGTCACCTCACCGCTTTCCGGCGTCCACGCCTTCGGGAGCACGTGGTACCGCTTGATCTGCTCGATCCGCGCCAGCCGCGCGTTCGCCGCCTCGACGGCCTTCTCGATCTCCGCGAGCACACGCGCGTTGTCGGCGAGCGATTCGCCTTCGGTGAGCTGGACGCCGTTCGCGGCCGCCCAGCCCGGCGCGATCTCGTCGTCGACGACGATCAGCGCGGTGACGTACGGCCGGTCGTCGCCGATCGCGACCGCCTGCCCGATCAGCGGGTGTTCCTTGAGCAGGCCTTCGATCTTCGTCGGGGCGATGTTCTTGCCGCTCGAAGTGATGATCAGTTCCTTCTTGCGATCGGTGATCGTGACGAAGCCGCGTTCGTCGATCGTGCCGATGTCGCCGGTGGCGAGCCAGCCGTCGGCGTCGACGTCCGGTTTGATCGAGCCGTCCTCCTGCAGGTAGCCGAGGAACACGATCGCGCCGCGGACGAGGAGTTCGCCGTCCTCGGCGACCTTCACCTCGATACCTTCGAGCGGACGGCCGACCGAACCGGCCTTGAACGCGGACGGCGTGTTGGAGGTGACCGCGCCGGTGGTCTCGGACAGGCCCCAGACCTCCTGGATCTCGACGCCGAGCCCGGCGATGAAGTACAGGATCTCCACCGGCAGCGCGGCGGCACCGCTGGAGGCGACCTCGACCTGGTCCAGGCCGAGCATGGCCCGCACCGGGGCGAGCGCGGCCGCGTCGGCCTGCGCGATCTTCTCCGCCAGTTCCGGCGGCACCTCCTTGCCGTCACTGCGCAGTTTGTAGCCCTGCTGCAGCAGTTCGTTGGCGCCGAGCAGGGCGGTGCGTTTGTCCTCCGGCACCGAACCGAGCAGGTTCTTCAGACCGGCGACCATTTTCTCCCAGACACGCGGGACACCGAAGAAGCTCTTCGGATGCACCTGGCCCAGCGCGCCGACGACGGCGGACGGGTCGCCGACGGTGTGCACGTGCCCGGCCCACACGATCGGCATGTAGATCGACAGTTCGCGTTCGGCGATATGCGCGAGCGGCAGGTACGCGATGTTCGTGGCGTGCATCGGCGAATCGTGCAGCCGCTGGACGGCGGCGGCCTGGTAGATGGCGTTGCGGTGGGACAGCACGACACCCTTGGGGTCGCCGGTGGTGCCGGAGGTGTAGATCATCGACAGCGGATCGTCCGGAGTGATCGCGGACCACGCCGTCTCGAACGCCGCCGGATCGGCCGCGTGCTGTTCGGCGCCCGCCGCCCGCAGGTCGGCGAACGACAGGAACCTCTTGTCGTCCTGTGGAACCACGGACGCGTCGAGCAGGACGACGTGCCGCAGCGCGGGCAGGTCGTCGAGAACCTGGGACCAGCGCCCGAGTTCGTCGGCACCGGCGAGCACGACGACACCGGCGGCGCTGTGCCGGGCGACGAACCCGATCTGCTCCGGGCTGAGCGTCGCGTACGCGGTGCAAGGGATCGCGCCGAGATGGGCGGCGGCGAGGTCGGCGATCAGGTGCTCGGGACTGCTCGGTGCCATGATCAGCATCCGGTCGCGGCTGCCGAGCCCGAGTCCGGCGAGTCCGCGCGACACCTCCGCGATGGCGGTGCGGAATTCACGCCAGTTCAGGGTCGGCTTGCCCTCGATGTCGAGTGACGTGATCGCCGGCAGTTCACCGAACTCCTGGGCGTTGCGGTGAAGCAGGGCGGGGATGGTCTGGCCTTCGATCTGCTCGGCGACGGTCGGCTGGGTGGTCAACGCTGGCCTCCTCGATGCTGCCTGATCAGGCACACTGTAAGCGCTGTCGGCAGTGGTGGATAGAGAATCGCGGCCACGGTCGCGGCCTGCGAAATGTCCACCTTTTCCGTTTTCACCGCGTCAGTTCCGAACGAGGAGGAGCCTTGACGATGACCGGTCCGGCACGTGAGCTGATCGACGCGGTGCAGGCGGAACTCGCTCCCCGCGACGACGACAACCGGCTCGTCCCGTTGGTCGCCAAGGGCAAGGCGGCGCGGGAGGTCTTCGCCGCGATCGCCGCGGAGGAGTACCGGATCGTCCGCAGCGACTGGCGTAGCTTCCTCATGCTCGCGTCGCGCTCGCAGGAGCAGGGTGCCCGGGAGTTCTTCGCGATGCTGGCCTCGGGCGAGGGCCTCGCGCTCGGCAAGCTGCCCGCGCTCGCCGAGGAGTCACCCGGCTTCGAGCCGCGTGCGGGCTGCCAGGCGTATCCGGCGTTCGTCGCCTGGCTGGCGCTCAACGGCGAGCCCGCCGAGGTCATCGTCGCGATCGTCGCCAACTTCGCCGCCTTCGGCCGGTACTGCGCCGCCATCGCCGCGGCGATGCGGGAGCAGTACGGCTTCGCCGACGAGGCGTGCGCCTTCTTCGACTTCTTCGGCGCGCCGTCGCCGGACCTCGAGGACCTCGCCGTGCGGGCCGTGCAGGCCGCGCTCGACGCCGGACGGCTGTCCGAAAAGGACGCTCGCACCCACGCGCGGTTGTTCCAGGCGTATGAGCTGGACTTCTGGAACACACTCGCCGACGATTACCGCCGTGACTGACCTCGTAGCCGAAGCCGCGGCACTGGACGCCGCCGATCCCTTGGCGCACAAGCGAAACGAATTCGACCTCGACCCGGGGATCGCCTACTTCGACGGCAACTCGCTGGGCGCGCCGCCGAAGCACGTGGCCGGGCGGCTCGCCGCCGTCGTCCGCGAGGAATGGGGCGGCCGGCTCATCCGGTCCTGGTCGGAGGGCTGGTGGGAGGCCCCGGTGCGGGTCGGCGAGCGGATCGCGCCGCTCGTGGGGGCCGCGCCGGGACAGGTCGTCGTAGCGGATTCGACCAGCGTGGACCTCTTCAAGGCATTGGTCGCCGCGACCCGCCTCAACCCGGGCCGCGACGAGATCCTCGTCGACGCGGACACGTTCCCCACCGACGGTTACATCGCCGACGAGGTCGCCCGCCTGACCGGGCATACGGTGCGCCGGGTCGTCGCCGAGGACATGCCGTCCGAAGCGGGCGAGCGGACGGCCGTCGCGCTGATCAACCACGTCGACTACGTGACCGGGCGCGTCCACGACATGGCCGAGCTGACCGCGGCGCTGCACCGCGCCGGGGCACTGGCGCTGTGGGATCTCTGCCACAGCGTCGGAGCGCTCCCGGTCGAGCTGGACGCGACGGGTGCCGACCTCGCCGTCGGCTGCACCTACAAATTCCTCAACGGCGGCCCCGGCGCACCCGCTTTCCTCTACGTGGCAACGAAATGGCTGGACCGGTTCGAGCAGCCGCTGGCCGGCTGGGCAGGCGACCGCGATCCGTTCGCCATGCGCGGCGCGTACGAGGCGCACGACGGCATCGCGCGGGGCCGGGCGGGCACTCCCGACATCCTCTCCCTGCTCGCGCTGGACGCGGCCCTCGACGTCTGGGACGGCGTGGATCGTGCCGTGCTGCGGGAGAAGGGGCTCGCGCTCGGCGGGTTCTTCTTCCGGTGCGCGGACGAACTCCTCGACGGCGCGACGATCGCGACCCCGCGCGGGACCGATCGCGGGCACCAGATCTCGGTCGTCGACGACGACGCGGCCAAGACGATGGCGGCCCTGATCGAACGTGGGGTGATCGGCGACTTCCGCCCGCCCGACGTGCTGCGGTTCGGGCTGGCGCCGCTCTACACCACCTACGGCGAGGTGCTCCGCGCCGTGACCACGCTCCGGGAACTTCGCGTCCGGTGATTTCGAGCGTTTTCGAAGTAACGGTGAAGCGAACGTGCGCGACAGGCACCCGCGCGAAAATAGTGAACGTGATTCGGGGCTCGGTGGCAAAAAGGTGATCGTCTCGCCCTCGCGGGGGAGAAAAAGCGATCTACCGCGAATTCGCTGTTAGTCTCGTTATTCGCTGTCGCGGCGAGTGTGACGTAGATCCTTCCCCTGTGGCGTAAGGAAAGCCCGCGTCGCCCGTCTCGATGGTAAGGCGCGGGCCACGGCGTCGGGAGAAGGAGGGGAACGTGTCGCTCAATCATGTCCTCGTCGCCGCGCTCGGCGTGGCTTCCGGTTTCCTGCTGAACGAATTCGGCGCACGCTACCCCGTCGAGACGGTACTCGTCGCGATCCTGCTCTGCGGGGTGGCGACGCTGTGCTGGGCGGTCGTCCGGATGTTCCGGGACGCGTCCAGGAAGGTCGACACGCTCCTCGAAGACGAGCTTGTCCGGACCCGCGAAGATCATTTCGCGGATTCGTCCGCAATGAGCGGTGGTAATTCTCGATTCCGCGGATCGAACGGCGTTACGGCGGCGTTCCTTCGGGGCGAAGTCGTTCGCAAACCGAACGGTATGTGGAGCTCTCGTCCGAAAGCGTGAGCGACGTCACGGCGTGTAGTTTTCAGCCGCTTTCCCGCGAGGACGCCGTTCCCCTTCGCTGTGACTTGATCGTGTCCGACGAGCGCCGATCAAGCCGCTGCCTGCGGTAAACCGCCAGGTGGCCGATCGACTGGACGCCCTGGTGGGCGCCTCGCGCGCGTGGTGGACTTTCGAGGTCCGCGGCCCTCTTGTCAGGGAGTCACCGCAATACGTGACTACCCTTCGCGTCTGGACTTGACTCACCCGTTTGGGTCTCCTAGCGTCTTCGCGGGCGGAGCGGACCACGCTGTGTTGATCCGGCTATCGGATCCCGCGGGTGAAGAGATCCCCGGCGACCCGACACCAAACTGCCGGAAGGAAAACGGACCACGGTGAAGCAAATTCCCCTTCGACGAGGCCGCGGCTCATCGATTCGTTCGCGCGTTCTGACGATCGCGCTCATTCCGAGCATCGCGCTGATGCTCGTCGGTCTGGCGATCGGCGGGTACCTGATCTTCGACGCGGTCAACGGCCGTGACTACGCGCAGCGGATCCGGGGCTCGGAAGCACCAGCCGTTCCGTTCTTCGCCCAGATCCAGGAGGAGCGGCGGCTGACGCTGCGCGAGCTGGCAGGCGACCGTTCCCAGCACGCCGCGCTCGTGGAGCAGCGTGCCAAGACCGACGCCGCCACCCAGGGCGTCGCCTCCTACCTCCAGACGTTCGTCGGCGACTCGCCCGACAGCGTGCAGCGCAGCATCGCCACGGTGAACGGCCTCTTCCAGAAGATGCCGCAGATCCGGCAGTCGGCCGACTCCGGCCAGTTGCCGCTGCTCGACGCCTTCACCTACTACAACCAGATCCTCGACCAGTTCGTCGAGGGTCTCACCGGGCTCGCGCAGGACGCGCCGAACGCGGAGAACGCCTACCAGCGGATCACCGCGGTGCCGTTGTTCACCGCGATCGACCAGCTGCAGCGCTCGAACGCGCTCGCCGCCGCGGCCGTGGCGGGCGGTGGCTTCACCGACGAGACCTACCGCGCGTACGTCACCCAGGTCGGTTCGTACCGGTCGCTGCTCGAGTCGTCGGTGACGCGGATGCCCCCGGGCGTCAAGGCGAAGTTCGACCAGCTGGTCGCGAGCGACCCGTGGAAGGCCGTCAACACGGTCGAGAACACCTTCCTGCAGAACAGCAAGGCCACCCTCCCGGTGCCCGAGCAGCTCTGGCTGCAGTCGGCCCGCGGCGTCGGCGACGCGATGATGCGCGGCTTCGTCGAGCAGAGTGGCGCGGCCACCACCGAGGCCATCGACGAGGCCGACCGGACGCTGATCACCTCGGCCATCGCCGCGGCCATCGCGCTGCTGGTGGCTATCGGCGTGTTCGTCATCGCCCTGCGGCTGTCCAACCGGCTCATCGGCAGGCTGGCCAGGCTGCGTGAGGACACCCTCGACGTCGCCGAGATCCGGCTGCCGGAACTGGTGGACCGCGTGCGGGCCGGTGAGCCCGTCGACCTCGACGACAAGGGTCACTTCCTCGACCACGGCGACGACGAGATCGGCCAGGTCGCCGAGGCCTTCAACAAGGCGCAGCAGACCGCCATCGCGGCCGCCGTCGAAGAGGCGCGGACCCGTGAAGGCACCAAGGCGGTGTTCCTCAACATCGCGCACCGCAGCCAGGTCATCGTGCACCGCCAGCTCAAGGTGCTCGACCAGGCCGAGCGCAAGCAGGAGGACCCGGAGCAGCTGGAGACGCTCTTCCAGCTGGACCACCTCTCCACCCGCGCCCGCCGCAACGCGGAGAACCTGATCATCCTCGGTGGCGGCCAGCCCGGCCGTCAGTGGCGCAAGCCGGTCACCCTGGCCGAGCTGACTCGTGGTGCCTCGGCCGAGACCGAGGACTTCGCCAGGGTGAAGACGGCCAAGATGCCCGCGATCGCGGTGCAGGGCCCGGTCGTCGGCGACCTCGTGCACCTGCTCGCCGAGCTGATCGACAACGCGACCTCGTTCTCGCCGCCGCAGTCGCGGGTCGAGCTGCGCGGCAACGTCGTCGGCAAGGGTGTCGTGATCGAGGTCGAGGACCAAGGGCTCGGTATCGAGCCGGAACAGGCCGCCGAGCTGAACGCGATGTTGGCCGATCCGCCGGACTTCGGCATCATGGCCCTGTCAGCCGAGCCACGGCTGGGCCTGTTCGTGGTCGCGCGGCTCGCCGCCCGCCACGGGATCTCCGTGCACCTGCGCGAATCCGCGTACGGCGGCACCAGGGCCATCGTGCTCGTCCGCACCGACCTGCTCGCGCCGGTCCCGACCGATCAGCCGGAGGACGAGGTGGACCCCGAGAGCGCCGAGGTGCCGGACGCCGCACCGCTGCGCCCGGGCCGCCGTGCCCGCCACCGGACCGAGATCCCCGCGGAACGGCCCGAACTTCCGGTGCCGATGCCGATCGCCCCGCAGGCCCCGGTCTCGCAGACACCGCCGAGCCCGGAGCAGCCCGGTTCCGCGCTGCCCCCGCGTCCGCCGCGGGTGCCCCGGCCCGAAACCCCGCGCCCCGAGCCGATCCGGCCGGAGCCCGCGCGGGCCGAAGCCCGGCCGCAACCGGTGCAGCCGCCGGCGTGGCCGCCCGCCGAAACCCGACCGCAGGACAGCCGCGCGCCGCAGACCCGGCGACCCGGCCCCGAGGCGCCCGGCAGGCCACCGCTGCCGCAGCGCCGACGTCAGGCGAACCTGGTACCCCAGCTCATGGAGGACCGGCCTGCCGCCCAGCAGGAGGAGATCCGCGAGGACACCCCCGAGCTGGCCAGGAACCGTCTCGCCGCGTTCCAGCAGGGAACCCGGCGTGCCCGGGACACCGAACCCACCGACGACTACACCGACCTCGACATGTACGGAGATCGTGACTAGATGGCCAACGCGGGAGTCAGTGAACTCGACTGGTTGCTGGATGACCTGGTCAAGCGGGTCAGCGGTGCCGACAGGGCGGTAGTCCTGTCGGCCGATGGTCTGCTCATCGGACGGTCCGGCAACCTGTCGGAGCAGGACGGCGAGCATCTGTCCGCGGTGGCGTCGGCGTTCCAGAGCCTCGCGCGGGGCACGGGACGGCACTTCGGCGGCGGCAACGTCCGCCAGACCATGGTCGAGATGGACCACGCCTTCCTGTTCGTCACCGCGGCGGGCCGCGGCGCGTGTCTCGCGCTGCTGGCCAAGGAGGACGCGGACATGGGCCTCGTCGCCTATGAGATGAACCTGATGGTCAAGCGGGTCGGTGCGGTGCTCACTTCGGCGCCCCGCGCCGCGACTCCCACGTCGCCATGAGCGGGCGGCACGAGTCGTGGTTCGAGGACGAGGCCGGGCCGCTGGTCCGGTCGTACGCCGTCACGGGCGGGCGCACCCGTTCGGACACGATCGGCCTCGACCTGATCACCCTGGTGGTCGCCATGCGCACCGCGCACGAGGTCGCCGGCTTCGAACCGGAGTACGGGCGGATCCTCAACCTGTGCCAGAGACCGACCTCCGTCGCGGAGGTGGCCGCGCGCATCGACCTGCCGCTGCCGGTGGTGAAGGTGCTGCTGAGCGACCTCATCGAACAGAACCTCGTGCTGTTCCGCACCGCGACCCCGGTCACCGACACCCCCAACAAACACGTACTCCAGGCGGTTCTTGATGGCATCCGGAAACTCTGAGCCCCGGCGATCCTTGACCGCGAACGCGGTCAAGGTCCTCATCGCCGGCGGGTTCGGGGTCGGTAAGACCACGATGGTCGGTTCGGTCAGCGAGGTTCCCCCGCTGCGCACCGAGGAGGTCATCACCGCGGCGTCCGAGGGCGTCGACGACCTCACCGGTGTCGAGAAGAAGACGACCACCACGGTCGCCCTCGACTTCGGCCGGATCACCATCAACCCCGAGCTGATCCTGTACCTGTTCGGTACGCCGGGACAGGACCGCTTCTGGTTCATGTGGGACGAACTGGCCGAAGGCGCGCTCGGCGCCGTCGTGCTGGCCGACACCCGGCGGCTCGACAGTTGCTTCGCGGCCGTCGACTTCTTCGAGCGGCGCGGGCTGCCGTTCGTCGTCGCGGTCAACTGCTTCGACAACGCGTATCGCTATGGCACCGAAGAGGTCCGGCAGGCGCTCGACGTCGGCATGGACGTCCCGCTGCTGCTGTGCGACGCGCGGGAACGGGACTCGACGAAGCAGGTGCTGACCGTGCTGATGGAGCACGTGCTGGCGCTGTCCGACCTGGCGGCGGGACTGCCTCAGGTCCGCTGACACTCGCTCGCTGAAGGGCGCTTTCCCCGCATGCGATGCGGGGAAAGCGCCCTTCGTCGCGTGAGACGCGGGTAAGGGGCCCCTCGCGTGGGTCGTGAGTGGTAAGTGTCGTTCTAACGGCACTTACCACTCACGACCCACGCGAGCAGTCGACTACTCGCGGGGCAAGATCTCGCTCCGCCCCTCGCAACCTCCCGGCGAAAAAAGTGCAGTGAAGGACGCTTTCCTTGTAATTTTCACCGGGAAAGCGTCCCTCACGGCATTCGGGAACGGTCAGGATCGACGGCGGCGAAGCAGGGTGTCGAGCGCGTAAGTGCCCGGTCCCACCACCGCGAACAGCAGGAAGATCCAGGAGTACAGCGCTGCCGTTTCCCCCTTGTTCTGCAACGGCAGCAGTGCGTCCGGTTGGTGAACGACGAAGTACGCGTAGGCCATGGTGCCCGAAAGAAGCACCGCGACCGGGCGCGTGAACAGGCCTGCCAGGATGAACAGCGAGCCGACCAGCTCGATCACCCCGGCATACCAGCCTGGCCAGGTGCCGACCGGTATGGCCGGCTTGTCGAAGAAGCCCATCTTCTGCAAACCGTGACAGAGGAACAGGAACGCGACCACTACACGGACGATGGAGAGGGTCAGGCCTTGCCACTTCGTTCTGCTGGAGTCGATCTCGGCACCCGTGGCGGCGGTTGTCTGGGTCATGACACATCCTTCCGGCTCAAGATGGTCTAAACCATTGATAGGGGTTCAGGATGACGGATGGGCCCGTCTGAAGGGAACTTTCTTTCGTGGGTAATACCACGGCTCGTCTGACCCCAACAACGTTGTGCGCACATGAAAAGAAGGCCCCTTTCCTGGAGTCGTTCCAGGAAAGGGGCCCTTTTGTTTTCTCGCTCAGCGACGGCGGCGGCGCAGCGTGTCGAGCGCGAAGGTGCCCGGGCCGATCACGGCGATCAACAGGAAGATCCAGCTGTAGAGGGTCGACAGCTCGCCCATGTTCTGCAGCGGCAGCAGGCCTTCCGGCGCGTGGACGGTGAAGTAGGCGTAGGCCATGACGCCGGAGAGGAGCACGGCGACCGGCCGGGTGAACAGGCCGACCAGCACGAGCGCGGCGCCGACGACCTCGATCACGCTGCCGTACCAGCCGGGCCAGGAGCCGAGTTCGACCGAGCCGCCGGCACCGTCGACGCCACCGAAGAAGCCGAATCCCTGCAGGCCGTGGCAAAGGAAGAGGAACGAGACCACGATCCGGACGGCCGACTGGATCGCGCCCTGTGCCCTGGCAGACCGGCTGGTGGCGGTGGTCGTGGTGGCGGTGCCGGTGGAGGTGATGGTCTGCGTCATCGTTCTGGTCCTTCCGAGAGGGTCTGTGAGGCGGCTTCTGACAACGCGTCGTACGGGCACGACGCGTTTCGACATCGCTGCCGGAACTTTTTTCCGAGGCGCCTCGCATCACCCGGTCGGAGCAAGGGCACACTGGACGCCGTGGCGGGTAAGACGAGTGCCGGGATCCTGCTTTTCCGCAGGTCGGGCGAGATGACCGAAGTACTGCTCGGGCATATGGGCGGACCGTTCTGGGCCAAGAAGGACGCGGGCGGCTGGTCGGTGCCCAAGGGCGAGTACGAACCGGGCGAGACGCCGGAGGCCGCGGCGCGGCGCGAGTTCCAGGAGGAACTGGGCCTGCCAGCGCCGGAGGGGGAGTATCTCCCGCTCGGTGAGGTGAAGCAGTCCGGCGGCAAGGTCGTCACGGTCTGGGCGGTGGAGGGGGACCTCGATCCCGCTCAGGTGGTCCCCGGCACCTTCGAGATGGAGTGGCCGCCGCGGTCGGGCCGGACGCAGGAGTTCCCCGAGGTCGACAGGGTCGCCTGGTTCGGGCTCGCCGAAGCCGAGGAGAAGCTGCTCAAGGGGCAGCGCCCGTTCCTCGCCCGGCTGACGGAAACGCTCAGCGGCTGAGCAACGCGCTCAGCGGTTCGTCGGCCAGCGAGTCGAGGACGAGATCGGCGTGGTCGAAGTTCAGCACGGCGGTGATCGGATTCGGAACCGCGACGCACTTCAGCCCGGCGGCCTTCGCCGCGGTGACCCCGTGCGGCGAGTCCTCGAACGCGATCGCTTCGGACGGCGGCAGGTCCAGTGCCGCGAGCGCGGCCAGATAGAGGTCCGGACTCGGCTTCGCCTCGTGGAGGTCGCCGGTGAGGACTGCTTCGAACGCGTCCGCGAGCCCCAGCCGGTTCAGATGGGTGGCGACCCAGTCGCCGGTCGAACTGGACGCGATGGCCAGCCGCAGGCCCTGCTCATGCGCGTCTTCGAGGTACTCCTTGACGCCGGGACGCGGCCCTTCGGACGCCAGCAGCTCGGTGACCCGGGCGCGGACGCCGGTGCGGATCGCGACCTTGTCCAGGTGCTCGTCGTCCTTCGCCAGCAGCTCGAACATCGCGGCGGCGGTGTGCTGCGTGCCGATCACGGTGTGCCAGACGTCGAGGGGGAGTTCGCCGCCGCGTTCGCGGAAGGTCTCCTGCCAGGCCACGAGGACGGCGGCCTCGGTGTCGACCAGCGTTCCGTCGAAGTCGAAGATCAAGGCACCGGTCATGGGACGAGTCTATGTCTTGACTCACTGAGTGGTACGGATTACCGTACGCATTCGTTAGGAAAGTTACCAAACGAACAGTATTCGAAGAACAACGCCGCGCACCCGTCCCTCTTACCCGCCGCCACGGATCCCGGGGAGAACGATGTGAAGGCCCGAACCAGACTACTGACCTTAGGCGCGGCCGCCATCCTGTTGCCGACGCTGCTCAGCGGAAGCGCGCAAGCCGCTGACGTCCTTTTGTCCCAAGGAAAACCCGTCCTCGTCTCGTCGGTGGAGAACTCGTCGTACGGCGGCCCGCTCGCCGTCGACGGCAAGACGACCACCCGCTGGGCGAGCGCCGAAGGGGTGGACCCGCAGTTCATCCGCGTCGACCTCGGCGGCCCTTCGGCCATCAACCGGGTCAAGCTGAACTGGGAAGCGGCCTACGCCACCGCGTACCGGCTGGAAGTCTCCAACGACGGTTCGGCGTGGACCACGATCAAATCCGTCACCAGCGGTAACGGCGGGACCGACGATCTCACCGGGCTGTCCGGCCGCGGCCGGTACCTGCGTCTCGTCGGCACCAAACGCGCCACCAGTTACGGCTATTCCCTTTGGGAGATGCAGGTCTACGGCACGTCGGACTCGTCCGGTGACACGCAGGCGCCCACCGCGCCCGCGAACCTCGCGGCCGGTGCGATCACTTCGTCCACTGTGGACCTGACGTGGACCGGCTCGACGGACAACGTCGGTGTCGCCGGCTACGAGGTGCTGAGGAACGGTCAGGTCGTCGGCACGACCGAGACCACGGCCTTCACCGACAGCGGGCTCAGTGCCTCGACCGCGTACACCTACACCGTCCGCGCGAAGGACGCCGCCGGCAACACTTCGGCGGCCAGCAACCAGATCCAGGCGACCACACAGGCTGGCAGTTCTTCGTTCGTCCTCGCCGCCTCCGGTGACATCGCCGAACAGTGCACCGCCTCCTCGTCCTCGTGCGTCCACCCGAAGACCGCCGCGCTGGTCGGCCAGATGAACCCGGCCGCGGTGATCACCATGGGCGACAACCAGTACGACGACGCCCATATCGAGGACTTCACGAGCTACTTCGACAAGACCTGGGGCAAGTACAAGAGCATCATGCACCCGGTCCCCGGCAACCACGAGACCTACGACCACACCCCGCTGGGCGCCTACAAGCAGTACTTCGGGAATATCGCGACCCCGAACGGGAAGACCTACTACAGCTGGGAAATGGGCAACTGGCACTTCGTGGCCATCGACAGCACGGAGTTCTCTCCCGGGCTGGTCGCGAACGCCATCAGCGACGAGCAGCTGAACTGGATCAAGCAGGACCTGGCGAAGAACACCAAGCCCTGCGTCGCCGCGTACTACCACCACCCGCGCTACACCTCGGGTGACCACGGCGACAACTCGAAGATGGCCACGCTCTGGGAGACCCTGGTCCAGAGCAAGGTCGATCTGGTCCTCAACGGGCACGACCACCACTACGAGCGGTTCTATCCGCAGAACGCGTCCGGGGCGAAGGACGCGGCCGGTCCGGTGCAGATCATCGGCGGCGGTGGCGGGGCGACCCTGTATCCGGTCAAGACGCTGCATCCGGCCACGGCGAAGGCGATCTCGACCTACGGCGTGCTCAAGCTGAACATGTCGGACAACGCCTTCTCGACCCAGCTGGTCGGTCTGGACGGCAAGACCATCGACTCCTCTCCCACCTACACCTGCCACTGATCCTCGCGATCAGGTGCCGGGTCGCGGCTGTGTGCACCGCGACCCGGCACCCTTCTCGCGGCGCTGGAGGTCTCCATGTACATCGCCACCAGTAGAGGAGCGGACGCCGCGGCGGAAGTCCCGAAGAGCGGCGTGAAACGGGCCGTCACCGGGAACGTCGTCGCGCTCGGCCTGGTCAGCCTGGTCACCGACATCTCGTCGGAGATGGTGACCGCGGTCCTGCCGCTCTACCTCGTTCTCGGCCTTGGCCTGAGCCCGCTGCAGTTCGGCGTGCTCGACGGTCTCTACTCCGGCGTCACCGCTGTCGTCCGGCTCGTCGGCGGGCACCTCGCGGACCGGTGGCAGCGGCTCAAGGCGGTCGCCTGCTTCGGTTACGGACTCTCGGCGCTGGGCAAGATCGGCCTGATGCTGGCGGGTTCGTCCACGGTGGCGATCGGGGCGGTGCTCGCGGCCGACCGCACCGGCAAGGGCGTCCGGACCGCGCCGCGGGACGCGCTGATCACCTTGAGCAGCGATCCCGAACATCTCGGCCGCGCGTTCGGCGTGCACCGCGCGATGGACACCTTCGGCGCCTTCCTCGGCCCGCTGGTCGCGATGGCCGTGCTGTGGCTCAGCCTCGGCAGCTATGACTCGGTGTTCTTCACCAGCTTCTGCGTCGCCGCGATCGGCGTGATCATCCTGGTCCTGCTGGTCAAGGACCACCAACCGGGCCCGAGGACCGAGCGCCCCAAGGTCTCCTTGCGGGAGACCGCCGGACTGATCCGGCAGGCGTCGTTCCGCCGGATCTGCGTCTGGGCGGCGCTGCTGGGCCTGGTCACCCTCAGCGATTCGTTCCTGTACCTCGTCCTGCAACGGCGCTGGGAACTCGGCGCCGTCTTCTTTCCCTTGCTGCCCTTGGGGACCGCGGGTGTCTACCTGCTGCTCGCCGTGCCGCTGGGCAGGCTCTCCGACCGCGTCGGCCGCTGGAAGGTGTTCCTCGGCGGGCATATCGCGCTGGTCGCCGCGCTGCTGGCGCTGCTCGGTCCGGTGGACGGTGGCGTGCTCGCGGTATTGGCGCTGATCCTGCACGGCGTCTTCTACGCCGCCACCGACGGTGTCCTGATGGCCGCCGCCGGGCCGCTGCTGCCCGAACACCAGCGGGCGAGCGGACTGGCGCTGGTGCAGACCGGACAGGCGACGACCCGGATGTTCGCCTCCGTCCTCTTCGGACTCGCGTGGACCGCGTGGGATCTGCACGCCGCGGTCCTGGTCGCCGCGGGCGCGCTGGCGATCGCGGTCGTCGCGGCCGCCATTCTCCGTCCACTGAGGACATACGCATGAGGGCGCGGATCCTGGGCGTGGCGGCGGCGGTCGTCGTCCTGATCGCGGCGGCCGTCGTCTTCGGACTCCAGTCCCGTGACCGCGGGCCGGCGGTCAACTCGGTCGCCGTCGTGACCGGGCAGCCGATTTCGGTGCAGGCCAAGGGACAACTGCTGTTCCGCAACACCGCCGAAGGCCCCGACTTCGGGCACCTCGCCACCGTTCCGGCCGATCGGCCCGGCGAACCGAGGAAGGTGGCCGGTCTCAGCTGCGACCGGTTCGCCACCTCGGCGGGCACGGCGCTCTGCCTCGCCGCGCAGCCGGGTGTGCTGCCGCCGATGACCGACGTCATCGTGCTGGACAAGGACCTGAAGGAGATCCGCCGGGTCGAACTCCCCGGCACACCCAGCCGCGGGCGGGTCTCGCCGGACGGGAAACTCGTCTACTGGACGCTCTTCGTCAATGGGGATTCCTATGCGGAGAACGGGTTTTCGACCAGGGCCGGGATACTCGACCTGTCGACCGGGAACCTCATGAAGAGCATCGAGGAGATGGGGCTCCTGCTCGACGGCAAGCCCTACTACGCCTCGGACGTGAACTACTGGGGGATCACCTTCGCCCCCGACGGCAAGCGGTTCTACGCGACCGTGGGGACGAAGGGGAAGACGTACCTCGTCGAGGCGGATTACGAAAAGCTCGTCGCGAGGATGGTCCGGGAGAACGTCGAATGCCCGTCGCTTTCGCCGGACGGTAAGCGGATCGCCTTCAAGAAGCGGGTTTCCGCCGATCCTGCGGCGCCGTGGCGGCTCGCCGTCCTCGAGCTGGCTTCCGGTCGGGAGACCCTGCTGGCGGAGACGCGCAGTGTCGACGACCAGGCGGCCTGGCTCGACGACCGGACCGTGGCCTACGGCCTGGAGTCGGGGGTCTGGACGGTGCCCGCCGACGGAACCGGTTCCGCGAAACTCTTGGTGCAGGGAGCCAGTTCGCCGGCGGGCGGGTAGCGGGCCTCAGCTCGTGAAGTACTCGACCAGGACCGGGGCCACCGCTTTCGGCTTGAGCATATGCGTCTGGCCCTCGATCGTGCGGTGCTCGGCGCCGGGGACCGCCTTCGCGAGCGCGGCGACGCCATTGCGGATCCACGCCGGGCTCTTGCCGCCGTCCATGACCAGCGTCGGGGTGGTGACGCCCGCCCAGCGGCCCTCGGGCAGCGGGGTGCCGTCGTGCAGGCCGTCGAAGAGCGCGGCGTCGTAGCGCAGGGTCGGCGCGACCTTCTTCAGCTTCGGCCAGGCGGGCATGAACTGCATCATGAACACGACCGGCGCCGGAACCCGGACGCCCTCGCGCATGAAGGTCTTGATCGCGGCGCCGGGCCGCCCGGCGGCGATGGCCGTCTCCAGCCGCCGCGCGTAGTCGGCCGGGACCGGCGGGCGGGTGTCGTCGACGACCAGCGGGAACTCGTACACCGCCAGTTTCGTGATCGGGAGCCCGGCGTTCGCGGCTTCGAGGGCGAGCGCGGCGCCGGACGAGATCCCGTAGACGTGGGCGGTGCCGCCCGCCTCCTTGATCAGCGCGGCGATGTCCTCGACTTCGCGGGCGATCGAGAACGGCGCGGTGTCCGTGCTTTCCCCGCGGCCGCGGCGATCGTAGGTGTAGACGGTGAAATGCGGGGCGAGTTCGGCGGCCAGCGGCGTGGCCGGGCCGAAGCCGCGGTGACACATCGCGCCGTCGACCAGGATGACGGCGGGGCCGGAGCCGGTGCGGGTGTAGGCGATGGTGGTGCCGTCTTGCGAGGTCACGGTGCTCATGGCGGGGATTCTCCTCGATCGGGTCAGCGGGCGGTACGGACGATGACGGCGGTGACCCAGCCCCAGGCCAGCAGTACGGCGGCCCAGAAGGCGAGCATCACGACGGCGTTGGCGTTGCCGGAAGTGATCCCGGCGAAAGCGGAGAAGAACGCGATGCCGGTGGCGCGGGAGTAGACGGCCCAGCCGCGGTGTCCCTCACGGGAGAAGCGGCTCGCGAACACGAAGGTCGCCACGATCAGCGAGAGGAAGCCGATCGAGCCGGCGGCCATGTGCAGGATCCCCGCGGTGCTGATCGTCGCCGGGCCGGTGCCCGCCGGGAAACCGTTGCCGGGATCGGCCTTGAAGACCGCCGCGAAAAGCAGGCTGACCCCGAAGGCGCCCAGCAGTCGTGGACCCCAGACGCTCCCTCTGCCCGATTCCATCCTCCGGTGCAGGCCGACCGCTCCCGCGATCATCAGCACCCCGGTGACCAGGAAGTTCGTCACCTGGATCCAGCCGGCGTCGCCGTTGCTCAGCATGCTCGCCGGGTGCTTGGTGAGGTCGAAGCCCTCGCGGACGGCGGCCTGGGCGAACGCGGTCAGGAAGTACAGCGGGCCCGAGACGGCGCCGCAGGCGAGCAGGGCGCGGGTGGGGATCGCGGCGTGGGTTCGGGTGGCGGCGATGGTCATCGTCTCGGCCTTTCGGAGCGGGGTTCGTTGGACACCACTCTCGCTCCGAACGCTTCAGTTGTCAAGACAAAAAAAATTGTCGGTGGCACCGGTGCGAGACCCGAAGGCGTCGCATCCAGAGGACTAAACGCGCTTTCGCAAGGTCAGGAGGGTGATCTCACTGGGCGCGAAGACCCGCAGCGGCGGTCCCCAGAAGCCCGTGCCGCGGCTCGTGTACAGCTGCGTGCGCTCGCCGTGACGGGACAAACCGGCCAAAACCGGCTGGTCGAACCGGACCAGGAGATGGAACGGCCAGATCTGGCCGCCGTGGGTATGCCCGGAGATCTGGAGGTCGATACCGGCCTCGACGGCCTGCTTGACCTGCTTCGGCTGGTGGGCGAGCAGGACGACCGGGGTGTTCGCGGCGACGCCGTCGAGCGCGGCCGGGAGATCGGGGCCGTGCCCCGGCAGGCCGGAGGCGGCGCCCGTCGGGTCGTCGATCCCGGCGAAGACGAGCGTGTCCCCGCCCTGGCGCACCGGTACGTGCCGGTTGTGCAGCGGTTCCCAGCCGAGGTCGCGCATATGGTCGAGCCAGGCCTGCGCTTCGCCGAAGTACTCGTGGTTGCCGGTGATGTAGAACTTGCCGAGTTTGGCGCGCACCTTCCCCAGTGGCGCGACCTGCCCCTCGCGTTTGGCGACCGAACCGTCCGCGAGGTCGCCCGCGTGCGCCACGACGTCGGCGTCGAGTTCGTTCACCACCTCGACGACCTTCTCCGACCACCTCGTCCGGTTCAACGGGCCGAAATGGGTGTCGGTGATGATCGCGAACCGGAGACCGTCGAGCCCGGCGCCGAGGCGGGGGAGGACGACGTCGAGTTCCTTCAGCCGCGGAACGCGCCTGGCCTCGACCATGCCGTACGCCGCCAGCGCCACGAAGCTCGCCACGATCACACCGGACACGATCTCCGCCGCACCGTCCACTCCGGACAGGGCGAGCACGAGGCGCAGCACGTTTCCGAGTACCGACAAGGAGAACAGCAGCCAGATCAGCCCGAGGGCGAGGTCGCCGATCTTCGCCGCGAGGTCGCGTTGCCACGGGCCGTGGCCGAGGACCATGCACGCGGGCAAGGCGAGGGCCGAGACGGCGAAGAGGATCGTGCCGAGGTACTCGAGCGCGGCCGGGAGTTCGGGGGCGCCGACGACCGTCCACCACGGCACCCCGAACAGGAGGGCGAGGACGGCGATCAGCGTGAGAACGCGGACAAGAATGCGGGGCATGATGCCGGCCAGACTAACAGACCATTGGTCTCTACCGCCGATCTCGCTGAGGGGTGTCTCAGGTACGTAGGCGGGCGTACGCGCGATGTCGCTTCTCGGCCGACGCTTTTCGCGGCGCCTCGGAAGACACTCTTCGACATGAAGGAATTACGGCCGATCGAGCGAGTCGCCTACGTGACCGGGGCGCTCCTGTTCCTCAGCGGCGTCGTGCACGCGGTCGTCTTGATCGCGTCGGGTGGCTCCTGGACCGGGCCGCTGTCGATGCGCAAGGCGGTGACGTTCGGCCTGTCGTTCGGGCTGACGCTGGCCACCGTGGCGTGGGCGACCTCGTATGTCGCGGTGCGGCCACGGGTGCGGAACGCGCTGCTCGGTGTCTTCACCGGGGCGAGTGTCGTCGAGACAGTGCTGGTGAGCATGCAGGCCTGGCGAGGCGTGCCGTCGCATTTCAACTTCGAGACCGGCTTCGACAACGCGGTGTCGACGACACTCGCGGCGGGCGGCGGCGTGATCATCCTGACGGCGGTCTCGTTCACGGCCGCGGCGATGCGCGGCGAAGGGGAGACCACCGCCAGCATGCGGCTCGCGGTCCGGTTCGGGCTGGTCGCGCTGCTGGTGGCGCTCGGCGCGGGCGCGGCGATGATCGCGAGCGGCGTCGTCGAGGCGCGCGGCGGGAACCCGCAGGCCGCGTACACCACCGCGGGCGCGCTGAAACCGCTGCACGCGGTGGCGATGCACGCGATCCTCATCCTGCCGGGGCTCGCCTGGCTGCTGCGGTTCGCGGACTGGACGGAGCGGCGGCGGGTGCGGCTGGGGTGGGTGGCGATCGGCGGCTACACGCTGCTGACCGCCGTCGTGGGGGTGGAGTCGGTGACCGGGGTTTCGCCGCTGGCTGCTTCGCCTGCCGAGATGGTGACTTCGGGACTGGCGTTGGGGGTGCTGGGGCTGACCGGTGCAGCGGCCCTTCGTGAAGCGGTTCGTGCTCGCCGTTCTGTGTTATGAACGGGACTTTCATTACAAAATTTGCAATGAAAGTCCCGTTCATAACACGCGCGACCGCCCTACTTGCCCACGTAAGCGCGCAGGTGCTGGGCCGTGAGGGTCTCACCGGAAGCGACCAGATCGGCAGGGGTGCCGGTGAAGACGATCTCCCCGCCGTCCACGCCGGCACCGGGGCCGAGGTCGACGATCCAGTCCGCGTGCGCCATCACGGCCTGGTGGTGCTCGATGACCACCACCGTGTTCCCGTCGTCCACCAGCCGGTCCAGCAGGCCCAGCAGCTGGTCGACGTCGGCGAGGTGCAGGCCGGTGGTCGGTTCGTCGAGGACGTAGGTCGCCGACTTCTCCGCCATCCGGATGGCCAGTTTGATCCGCTGCCGCTCTCCGCCGGACAGCGTCGTCAGCGGCTGCCCGAGGCCGAGGTAGCCGAGGCCGACGTCGGAAAGGCGGTCCAGGATCGTCCGCGCCTGTCCCGAGGTGAAGAACTCACGCGCCTCGGCGACCGGCATCGCCAGGACTTCGCTGATGTTCTTGCCCCGCAAGCGATAGGTGAGCACTTCGGCGGTGAAGCGCTTGCCCTCGCATTCTTCGCAGACCGTCGCCACCCCGGCCATCATCGCCAGATCGGTGTAGATCAGCCCGATGCCCTTGCACTTCGGGCACGCGCCCTCGGAGTTCGCGCTGAACAGTGCCGCCTTGACGCCGTTGGCCTTGGCGAACGCGGCGCGGATCGGGTCGAGCAGGCCGGTGTAGGTCGCCGGGTTGCTCCGCCGCGAGCCGCGGATGGCCGACTGGTCGAGCACCACCACGTCGTCCCTTGTGGACAGTGAGCCGTGGATGAGCGAGCTCTTGCCCGAACCGGCGACCCCGGTGACCACGGTGAGCACCCCGAGCGGGATGTCGACGCTGACGTCCTTGAGGTTGTGCCGGTTCGCGTTCCGGATCGGGAGCTGCCCGGTCGGCGTGCGGACGTCGGTGCGCAGGCGAGCGCGGTGGTCGAGGTGCCGCCCGGTCAAGGTGCCGGACGCGCGCAGCCCGGCGACGTCGCCGGTGTAGCAGATCTGACCGCCGTTCGGCCCGGCGCCGGGGCCGAGGTCGACGACGTGGTCGGCGATCTCGATCGTCTCCGGTTTGTGCTCGACGACGAGGACCGTGTTCCCCTTGTCCTTCAACAGGAGCAGCAGCCCGTTCATGCGCTGGATGTCGTGCGGGTGCAGCCCGACGGTCGGCTCGTCGAAGACATAGGTGACATCGGTGAGGCTGGAACCCAGGTGCCGCACCATTTTCACGCGCTGCGCCTCACCGCCCGAGAGCGTCCCGGATTCGCGGTCGAGGCTCAGGTAGCCGAGGCCGATCTCCACCAGCGAGTCCAGCGTGCCGCGCAGGGTCTGCATCAGCGGGCCGACCGAGGGGTCGTCGAGTTTGCGGACGAAGTCGGCGAGATCGCTGATCTGCATCGCCGAACAGTCCGCGATGTTCAGCCCGTCGATCTTCGACGACAGCGCCGCCTGGTTGAGCCGGGCGCCGTCGCAGGACGGGCAGCGCTCGAAGGTGACCGCGCGGTCGACGAACGCCCGGATGTGCGCCTGCGTCGCCTCCTTGTCCTTCGCCAGGAACAGCCGCTGGACCTTCACCAGCAGGCCTTCGTAGTTGGTGTTGATCCCGCCGAGCTTCATCTTCGTTGCGGGTTTGTACATGAAGTCTTCCCACTGCTGAGCGGTGTAGTCCTTCAGCTTGACCGCGGGATCGACGAAACCGGACTCCGCGAGACCCTTCCAGTACCAGCCGCCCGGCGCGAAGTTCGGGACGGTGATCGCCCCTTCGTTGAGCGAAAGCTCCTTGTCGACCAGCTGGTCGACGTCGATGCTGGAAACCTTCCCGAGGCCTTCGCATTCCGGGCACATCCCCTCGGGCAGGTTGAAGCTGAACGCCCCCGAAGTGCCGATATGCGGCTTTCCCAGCCTGCTGAAGACGATCCGCAGCATCGTGTGCGCGTCGGTCGCGGTGCCGACCGTGGAGCGGGAGTTGGTCCCCATCCGCTCCTGGTCGACGACGATCGCGGCGCTCAGGTTCCGCAGCGCGTCCACATCCGGCCGTCCGACCGGGGCCATGAAGGACTGGATGAACGCGGTGTAGGTCTCGTTGATCAGCCGCTGCGATTCCGCGGCGATGGTGCCGAACACCAAGGACGACTTCCCCGAGCCGGAGACACCGGTGAAGACGGTGAGGCGGCGTTTGGGGATGTCGACCGAGACGTCGGCGAGGTTGTTCTCTCTGGCTCCGCGCACCTGGATCATGTCGTGGCTGTCGGCGGCCGAAGGCATGGCTCTCCCCTGATTGAAACTCTTTAGCCTGTAAAGTGAGGGTAGCAGAGGTTAGTTTATGCTGTAAGGAGTTGGCAAGTGGTCGTCTACGCGGCGCAGGGAGACCCCCGGAAGTCGATGGCCCTGCTGTGGCGGACGGCGTCGCCGTCGGTCGAGCGCCCCGGCCCGAAACCGGGCCTGTCGGTGGATTTGATCGTGGACGCCGCCATCGAGATCGCCGACGTCGAAGGGATGGCGGGCCTGTCGATGCGCGCCGTCGGCGACCGGCTCGGCCGGACGGCCATGGCGCTCTACACCTATGTCCCGAGCAAGAGCGAACTGATCGACCTCATGTACGACAAGGCGCTCGCCGAACTGCCCACCTCGTATGAAGGCGGCGATTGGCGGCCCGACGCGGCTCAGTGGGCGTACGACCTGTGGGACTTCTACCTGCGGCACCCCTGGGTCCTGCAGGTCTCGTCGGCGCGGCCGGTGCTGGGGCCGCACGAGTACGTCGTGCTGGAGGCGCTGGTGAAGATCCTGCGCCGGACCGGGCTGTCGCCGGTGGTGCTGCGGAGGCTGGTCAGCGCGCTGTATTCGTGTGTCCGCGAGCCCGCGAGGACGGTCGCCGAGTCCAGGACCGCGGAGAAGGTGACCGGGCAGACCGACGACGAATGGTGGTACGCGCGGTCGGCGCTCCTGCAAGAGGTCTCGCCGGATTTCGCCGAGCGGTTCCCGACGCTGACCTGGATGGAGAGCGAGCGGGCGTTCCGGATGGCGGACGAGACGGTGCCGTATCTGGAGCAGGAGGCGAGGGAGGCCTTCGAACTCTCGCTGGCCGTTCTGCTGGACGGGATCGAAGTCACGATGAAAGCGGAGTAGTCTTCTCCGCATGCCCAGTGATTTCGCCTTGAAGACCATGAACGCCGTCCACCGCGTCATCCAGAAGGTCAGTGGCGGCCGCGCCGGCTGGGAGGTCGCCGGGATGACCGTGCTGGAACTGACCACCATCGGCCGTAAATCCGGCCAGCCGCGCACCGTGCTGCTGACCTCGCCGCTGCGCGAGGGTGACGCGTACGTCATCGTCGCCTCCCGTGGTGGCGACGACCAGCACCCCGCGTGGTTCCTGAACCTCCGCGACAACCCCGAGGTCCAGGTCACGCTGAAGGGCCAGGCCCCGCAGCCGATGGTCGCGAGCGTCGCCGACAGCGAGCTGCGGGCGCGCCTGTGGCCGAAGATCACCGCCGACTTCAAGAACTACGCGCAGTACCAGACCAAGACCGAGCGGGAGATCCCCGTCGTCCTGCTTTCCCCGAAGGCGTAACGCCCGGCATCCCCCGCGCGGGCCGGGTCCATCGGCCCTACCGGCGAGTCGGTAAGCCGGGGACCGTGGACCTCGAAGCCAACTGGGCCACGAGAACGCGGGGACGCCGATGTCAGACTCCTTGGGTCTCGAGACGCTCGATCGCGAGCAGTGTCTCGCGAGACTCGCGGGCGCCGGGCTGGGCCGGGTGGTGTTCACCTCCCGCGCCCTGCCGGCGATCCAGCCCGCGCGGTTCGCGGTCCACCACGGCGCGATCGTGGTCCGGACGCCGTCACAGAGCGCGTTGTTCGCCGGAGTGCTCGACAGCGTGGTCGCTTTCGCCGTCGACGAGTTCACCGACGACCTGGGCTCCGGCTGGTTCGTCACCGTATTGGGCCGTGCCTCCGAGGTGCGTGATCCGATCGTGATCGCCGAGCTCGCGGACCTGCCGCTGGGCTGCTGGACCTCTCAGACGGACGCGCGGTACCTGCGGATCCCGATCGAGTCGGTAACCGGTCGGAGGATCCTCGGCGTTCGCAGTAACGAAGCACTGTCCGTGATCGACGCACCAGGTGAGCGATCCGGGCGCGTTTGTCATTCCTGACCCCACTGCCCGGGGAGTTACCCCGGGACGGTGACGCCAGTGCGGCGGGGGAGTGCGGCGAGTGACGCCAAGGCGCCCAGAATCCTGGACGCGGTGGCGGGGATCGCCCACGATCTCAGCCTCTCCGACGTGCTGCGGCGCATGGTCGAATCCGCCTGTGAGCTGACCGGCGCGCCTTTCGGCGCGCTGAGCGTCTTCGATTCGAACGAGTTCATCCGGTTCGGCGACGCGTGGGAGACCCCGCCGCCCGAGGCCGAGTCCCGGGTGATGCCCATCCGCCTGCGCGGCCGCATCTTCGGGATGCTGTATCTCGCCCGCAAACCGGACGGTGAGGATTTCACCGAATCCGAGGAAGACCTGCTCGTCGCGCTCACCGCGGCGGCCGGTGTGGTGATCGAGAACGCCGCGCTGTTCGACCAGGTGCAGCGGCGTGAGCGCTGGCTCGAAGCCTCCTATCACGTCACCGGCGCGCTGTTGACCGACCAGGATCTGACCGCGACTCTGCGCCTGATCGCCGAACGCGCCCGCGTCGTGGCCGGCGGTACCACGGGGGCGGTGGCCCGTCCTCGCGGCGACGGGATGCTGGTCTTCGAGATCGTCGAGCCGCCGGGGCCGGACGCGGACCGGCTCGCCGGGATCGCGGTGCCTGCCGAGGGCACCGCGACCGGGATGGCGTTCACCACCGGCAAACCCGTCGTGGTCCGGGACTACGGCGAAAAGGTGGTCGAGTACCAGGGCGGACGCGGCGCCGTGATGCCCGCGGCGGTCAAGGACCTGGACTCCACGGTCGCCGTCCCGCTGATCGCGGGCGAGGAGAAACTCGGCGTCCTGCTGGTGGCGAAGTTCCGCGACAAGACCCCGTTCTCCGCCTACGACGTCCAGCTCGCCGAGACCTTCGCCGCGCACGCCGCGCTCGCGGTCGAATTCGCCCGCGCGCAACAGGACCGGCAGCGGCTCGCCGTCTTCGAGGACCGGGACCGGATCGCCCGCGACCTGCACGATCTGGTGATCCAGCGGCTGTTCGCGATCGGGCTCGGTCTGGAGGGGCTCGGCAAACTGGCGGGCGGGCCCGCCGTCGCCGACCGCGTGACCGGCTTCGCGCACGAGATCGACCGCACGATCCGCGAGATCCGCAACAGCATCTTTTCCTTGCAGGAACCCGCCGAGGCGCAGGGCAGCCTCCGGTCGGAGTTGCTGCGCGTCGCGCTCGACGCGGGCTGCTCGGCCGAGCCCCGGGTGGGCTTCGACGGGCCGCTCGATTCGACCGTGCCGGATTCGGTCCGCTCCGATCTCATCGCGACCCTGCGCGAAGCACTGTCCAATGTGGTCAGACACGCCGCGGCGACGGCGGTCTCGGTCGACGTCTCGGTCGATCGCGACGGGCGGTGGCTGAAGCTTTCGGTGGTGGACGACGGCGTCGGCATGCCCGCCGCTCCCGGCCATCGCAGCGGGGTGGCGAACCTCGCCGAACGCGCGGCCCGCTGGAGCGGGTCGTTCAGCGTCGAAGCGCGGCCGGAGGGCGGGACGAGGCTCGACTGGTCGGTGGAACTGCCGGCCCGACAGGGGAGTGTGGGATGACGATTTCGGTGTTCCTGCTGGACGATCACGAACTCGTCCGCACCGGCCTGAAGACAGTCTTCGAGGCCGAAGACGATCTCACGGTGATCGGTGAGGCGTCCACGGCCGCCGAGGCGCTGGTGCGGATCCCCGCGGTCAAACCGCAGGTCGCGGTGCTCGACGTCCGGTTGCCGGACGGCGAGGGGGTCAGCGTCTGCCGCGAGATCCGTTCGTCCGTCACCCCGCCGCCCGCCTGCCTGATGCTGACGTCCTATTCGGACGACGACGCGTTGTTCGGCGCGATCATGGCGGGCGCGGCCGGGTACATGCTCAAGCAGGTCTCCGGCGGCGCGCTCGTCAAGGCCGTCCGCACGGTCGCCGCGGGCGGATCGCTCCTGGACAGCACGATGACGGCGTCGGTGATGAACCGGCTGCGCGGCGGGAGCGACCTCCCGGACCCGCGGTACGAACAGCTGAGCCCGCAGGAGCGGCGGGTGCTCGACCACATCGCCGACGGGCTGACCAACCGCCAGATCGCGGAAAAGCTGTACCTGGCGGAGAAGACGGTCAAGAACTACGTGTCGTCCTTGCTGCACAAGCTCGGTTTCGAACGCCGTACCGCCGCGGCCGTCTACGCCTCCCAGCGCCGCAAGCCCACTTCCTAGAAGAGCGCCAATCCGTCGGCGAAACCGGGATCCTCGCGCAGGACCCGGCGCAGTTCGTTGAGCGCCCGGTGCTGGGTGACGCGCACCGCGCCCGCGCTCGCCATGCCGAGCGCGACGGCGGTCTCCTCGGCGCTGAACCCGAGGATCACGCGCAGCACCAGCACATCGCGCTGTTTCGCCGAAAGGAACTTGAACAGCCGGGACATCCGGCGGCTGCGATCCGCCTTCTCGACCTCTTCGAAGGTCGGGTTCCACGGCCCGTCCTGGTCGGGTTCCGGGTCGGGTACCGGCGCGGACGGGTCGCGGGCGAGGTTCCGCCGGACGTCGGCGACCTTGTGCGAGGCGATCCCGAAGACGTAGGGCAGGAAGCTGTCGTCCCGGTAGTTGTAGCGCGGCAGGGCGAGGAGGACGGCCATCAGCACCTCCTGCGCGCAGTCGTCGGCGCTGGAGATGCCGCGCGTCGTCCCGCCCAGCCTGCCCGCGCAGTACCGGAACACGATCGGCCGCAGAAGCGCCAGCAGGCTTCCGACGGCGCGCCGGTCGCCGTCGATGGCCGCACGGATCAGTTCGCCGTCCGGTTCCTCCGGACGAGGCGAATGGATCGGACGGACGGCTTCGGACACGGTCATCACGCCGGATGGGCCGTTCTCGGTGTGTACCTGTGCGTTCCCATCATCCCCACCTCCCTTAAGCCCCCAGCCCTTGTTTGGCACTGACGACGTTACGGAGCGCGTACGCGCGTCACACCGGTAAAGCAGCCCGGAGTAGTCGGGTCTTTCGGCCCTAGTGCGTCCTGGCTCTGGACTTCGGCCATATTGGTCTAGACAATTAACCGGATGCGGCAGCCTGCCGCCCATGATCGGAGAGGAATCGCGATGAGGCGTTCCAGATCCCTGGCCTTTCTGGCCGTATTGGTGCTCACCTTCGCCGGACTGATCACCGGCGGAGGCACCGCGAACGCGGCCAATCTGCTCCTCAATCCCGGCTTCGAGGCCGGTTCGACGTCCGGCTGGGCGTGCGCGGCGGGCGCGGCCGTCACCACACCGGTCCGTTCGGGCGGTTACGCCGTCTCGGTGACGCCCGGTTCGACGACCGGGAAATGCGCACAGACGGTATCCGTCCAGCCGAACACCACCTACGCGGTGTCCGCCTGGGTGAACGGGAACCCGGTGTACCTCGGCGTCACCGGCGGACCGTCGACCTGGACCGCCGCGACCGCGTACACGCAGCTTTCGCTTTCGTTCACGACGTCGTCGACGCAGACGACGGCCGAGGTGTACGTCCACGGCTGGTACGGGTCGGGCACCTTCTACGCGGACGACATCAGCCTCGACGGTCCCGGCGGGGGCACCCCGGGAGCGCCGCCCGCGCCGGGGAATCCCGCGGTGGGCACGGTGACGAACTCGTCGATCGCGCTCTCGTGGGGAGCGTCGGCGGGCACGGTGACCGGGTATCGCGTGTACGAAGGCGGCACGGTGCGCGCGACGGTGACCGGGACTTCGGCCACCGTTTCGGGGCTGACGGCCTGTTCCTCGCACAGCTATTCGGTGGCCGCGTACAACAGCGCGGGTGAATCGCCGAAGACCGCGGAAGCAGGCGCGACGACCGGCGGCTGCGTCGACACCGGCCTGCCGAAGCACGCGCTGATCGGTTACCTGCACGCGAGTTTCGCGAACGGTTCCGGCTACACGCGGATGGCCGACGTCCCGGCGGCCTGGGACATCGTCAACCTCGCCTTCGGTGAGCCGACGTCGGTGACCTCCGGCGACATCCGCTTCACCCGCTGCCCGGTGGCGGAATGCCCGGCCGTCGAGAGCGACGCGGACTTCGTCGCCGCGATCCGCGCGAAACAGGCGCAGGGCAAGAAGGTCCTGATCTCCATCGGCGGGCAGAACGGCCAGGTGCAGCTGACGACGACGGCGGCGAGGGACGCTTTCGTCTCGTCGGTCTCCGCGATCATCGACCGGTACGGGCTGAACGGGCTCGACATCGACTTCGAGGGACATTCGCTGTATCTCAATTCCGGTGACAACGACTTCCGCAACCCGACCACGCCGGTGATCGTCAATCTCATCTCGGCGCTGAAGACGCTGAAAGCCCGGTATGGCGCGGGATTCGTGCTCACGATGGCGCCGGAGACGTTCTTCGTCCAGACGGGGTACCAGTACTACGGCGGTCTCGGCGGCGCCGACAACCGCACCGGTTCGTATCTGCCGGTCATCCACGCGATGCGTGACGCGCTGACCGTGCTGCACGTCCAGGACTACAACTCCGGACCGGTGATGGGCCTGGACGGCCAGTACCACTTCATGGGCGGCGCCGACTTCCACATCGCGATGACGGACATGGTCAAGGCCGGGTTCACCGTGGCGTCGACCGGGTTCCGGTTCCCGGGGCTGCGGGAGGACCAGATCGCGTTCGGGCTGCCGGCGGCGGTGAGCGCGGGCAACGGGCATACCGCGCCGGCGGCGGTGCACGCGGCGCTGAACTGCCTGGTGAAGAACTCCGGGTGCGGGTCGTACACGTTGCGCGGCGGTGCTTCTCCGGCGCTGCGCGGGCTGATGACGTGGTCGATCAACTGGGACCGGTACTACGGCTGGGAATTCCAGAACGCCCACGAACCCTTCCTGAACGCCCTGCCCTGACCCCCGCGTTTCGTCCTCTGGACGCGCTACTTGCGTGTGCATCCACCGCATTCAGAGGACGAAACCCGGGAGGGGGAGCGGGAGAGAGACATGGAGCGGGCCCGCACCGTGCAGCTTCGGTGCGGGCCCGCAGTTCGGGGATACTTCGGGGAGAAGGGACGTCAGAAGCCCGCGGTGATCCGCGTGAAGTCCCAGTCGTTCTGTGCGATACCACTGCAGTTCTCGGCGACCCCGCCGTTCGGGCAGCCACGGTCACGGTTCGTCGACCAGAACGCCAGCCTGGCGATCTTGTTGGTCTTGGACCAGTTGGTGATCCGGGTCCAGGTGTCGAGACTCGTCACTTCCCGCTGGTCCGAAAGACCGTTCATCCCGCTGATGCCCAGATGGCCGTACGCCGTGGCGTCGTTCCACCCGAACGTCGACTTCAGCTTGTCCCGCAGGCCGTTCGCGGCACTGATGGTGTTGCCGTACATGTCCGCGCCGCCACCGAAGTCGAACGGCATGATCGTGTAGACGTCGATTCCGGCGTTCAGCGCCTTCGACTGGTCGATGAGCCGCTGGCCCCAGGAGTTCGGGCCGCTGGTCGTCGTGCCGAAGGTGAGGATGGTCTGGATACCGGGGTTGTTCGTCTTCACGATCTTCAGCGCGTTCAGGACACGGTCCTGCACCGTCGCGTTCTCGAACTCGTCGGTGTTCTCGATGTCGATGTCGATCGCCTTGAGACCGTAGGCGTCGATCACCTTCTGGTAGGCGCCGGCGAGCGCTTCCGGCGTCGAGCAGTTCGGGCCGAGCTTGTTGCCGCTCCACCCGCCGAAGGACGGCACGATCTGCCCGCCCGCGGCCTTGATCTGCGCGATCGCGTTCGCGTCGACACCGCCCTGCAACGGCCTGCTGCCGTCCCACGCCGGGTTGCAGCCGCCCGAGGAGAGCACGAACGCCATCGTGAACCACTTGATCCCGGTCGCGTTCATGACCGTCTGCGGGTTCGGCGGGCTGCCCCAGCCCATGTACAGATACGGCGCGCCACGGCCGCCGGGCAGCGGCGGGTTGCTCGTGGTCGTCGTCGGGGAGGTCGTGGTCGTGGTGGTCGTGGGTGTGGTCGGCGTCGTGGTCGGGCCGCCACCGCCCGGATCACAGGAACCACCGTTGATCTTGCAGTTCGCCGGGGCGACGTAGCCCCCGGAGTACTTGACGTTGAAGCCGAAACTGGTCGAGCCACCGTTGGAAAGGTTGCCGTTCCAGGTGTTCTTCACCGTCACGTGCTGCCCGGAGACCGAGTAGCTGCCGTCCCACAGCGAAGCGATCGAGTGTCCCGCGGGGAGGTCGAATTCGACCGTCCAGGCGGGCAGGTTCGACCCCGAGTTGTTGCTGATCGTGTACTTGCCCTCCCAGCCCGAGCCCCAGTCGGAGCCCTTGCTGAAGGCGGCACCGACGCCGCCGGCCGCGGAGGCCGGCGCGATCACGAGGACCGCGCCGGCCGTCACGGCAGCGGCGGCCAGGCCCACGGCCTGGATCCAAGTCCGCTTAGCCACTGTCAGCCTCTCAGTTCAGGCCATTGCGCATGGCCGTGACCAGTTCACCGTTCGAGGTGTCACCACTGAGCTCCCAGAAGAAGGCGCCGCCGAGACCCTGGTTCTTGGTCCAGCCCATCTTCCCGTTGATGGTCGCGGGAGTGTCGTAGCTCCACCAGTTGTTGCCGCACTTCGCGTACGCGGTGCCCGCGATCGTGCCGGTCGACGGGCAGCTGTTCTTGAGGATCTTGTAGTCCTCGATGCCCGCCTCGTAGGTGCCCGGTGCCGCGCCGGTCGCGGTGCCGCCCGGGGCGTCCTGCGTCACGCCGGTCCAGCCTCGGCCGTAGAAACCGATACCCAGCAACAGTTTGCTCGCCGGAACGCCCTTGGCCTTGAGCTTCTGGATGGCTTCGTCGGAGTTGAAGCCCTGCTGCGGGATGCCGGGGTAGGCCGTCAGCGGCGAGTGCGGGGCCGTCGGACCCTGCGCCGCCCAAGCGCCGAAGAAGTCGTACGTCATGACGTTGTACCAGTCGAAGTACGCCGAAGCGGGACCGTAGTCGGCGACGTCGAGCTTGCCGCCGCTGCTGGCGTCCGCGGTGATCGCGGCGGTGACCAGGAACGAGGAGCCGAACTTGGTGCGCAGCGCCTGTGCCACGTTCTTGATCGCGGCGGGACCGCTGGTGTCACAGGAAAGACCGCAGGCGTTCGGGTATTCCCAGTCGATGTCGATGCCGTCGAAGACGTCGGCCCACCGCGGGTCCTTGATCAGCTTGTAGCAGGACTCCGCGAACGCGGCCGGGTTCTTCGCCGCCTGGCCGAAGCCGCCGGACCAGGTCCAGCCGCCGAACGACCACAGCACCTTCAGGCCCGGGTACATCTTCTTCAGCTTGCGCAGCTGGTTGAAGTTCCCGCGCAGCGCGCCCGCGTCCCAAGTGTCCGCGACACCGTCCACACTGGACCCGGCGTCGTAGAACTTGTCGTAGTCGGCGTAGGTGTCGTCATTCGCGGTGCAGGAACCTCCTGTGACGTTGCCGAACGCGTAGTTGATGTGCGTCAGCTTGGCCGCCGAACCGGAGGTGTGGATGTTCTTCACGTGGTAATTGCGGCCGTAGACGCCCCACTGCACGAAGTAGCCCAGGTTCTTCTTCGCGCCGGGGTTCGGGTTCGAGGTCGTCGTCGTGGTCGGCGGGTTGCTCGTGCTGGTCGACGTCGGGGGATTCGACGTCGTGGTGGTGGGTGTGGTCGGCGTCGTCGTCGGGGTGCCACCACCCGGGTCGCAGGAGCCGCCGTTGATCTTGCAGTTCGCGGGCGCGCTGTAGGCGCCGGAGTACTTGACGTTGAAGCCGAAGCTGGTGGAACCACCGTTGGAAAGGTTGCCGTTCCAGGTGTTCTTCACCGTCACGTGCTGGCCGGAGACGGTGTAGCTACCGTCCCACAGCGATGCGATCGAGTGCCCGGCCGCGAGGTCGAACTCGACGGTCCAGGTCGCGAGGCTCGACCCCGAGTTGTTGGTGATCGTGTACTTGCCCTCCCAGCCGGACCCCCAGTCCGACCCCTTGGTGAGCGAGGCTCCGACCCCGCCCGCCGCGTTCGCCGGGACGGTCACCAGACCGACCGCCAGCGCCGCTACGGCCGTGAACAGACCGATCAGATGCCATCTTTTTCTCGACATTTCACTCCTTACAACCCGGTGCAGGGAAATGATCTTGGAGAGGATTCCGTCAAAGCGAAATCAGCGACATCGCGTTGCCTCGGCCGAAGCCGGGCAGGCGGGGATGCGTCTTCATCGACCACCTCCATGGCGGAACGCTTTGTTGCGGGAGACGGTACGTGGTCTGGACCAATATGGGAAGCGTCACTACGTAGAGTGGTGATTTTCCTGCGAACGGCCTAATACGTTCGACAGCGTTAGTCGTTCACTGGTTCGGTGCCGCTATCGGCGAGGTTCGTCCATTTCCCCGAGCCGGGCGATATTCGCCGATTCGTCGGGGTCGGGTGCGATACCGGAAAGGAACACGTCGGTGATTTCGACAGCCACATCGGGGGCGAGCCGTTTGAGGCTCAGCGCCAGCACGTTGGCGTCGTTCCATTTGCGCGCGCCCGCGGCGATCCAGGTGTCCCAGGCCAGCGCCGCGCGGACGCCGGGGACCTTGTTGGCCGCGATGGCCGTGCCCGTCCCGGTCCAGCACATCACCACGCCGAAGTCCGCCTCGCCGTCGGCGACCGCCTTGCCGACCGCCGCGCCGAGATCCGGCCACGACTCCGACGTCACCGGGGCGATCACGTTGTGACCCGCCTCGGCGAGGAAGGCCCGGACGGCGTCCGTGGTGGCGTTCCGGTCGTCGGCCGCGAAGGCGATCTTCATGTCCGGATCGTACGCCGCGTCGAGAGGTGATGGGCCGGAAGTCGTGGGAGGATCGCGGCGTGGACTCGTCTGCCGAGGAGCGCCAGGTCCAGCGAGATCAGGAGATCGCGAGGACGCGGATTCTCGACACCGCCGCCCGTCTCATCGGCGAGGCCGGCTTCGCCCGGCTGAAGATCGGCATGATCTGCGCCAGGACCGGCTATCCCAGTGGCGTCGTCTACCAGCTGTTCGGCTCGAAGGAGACGCTGGTGCAGCGGCTCGTCGAGTTCGCGGCGGAGAAGTTCGCCGACGTCTTCGGCGCCGCCGTCGCCACCCGGACGGGTGGTCTGACGCCCAGCCCGATGGACATGCTGCGGGCGCTGCTGGACATCTTCTTCGAGCTGCTCACCGACATGCCGCCGCTGAACCGCGCGTTCGTGGTGCTGTGGACGGACGCGACCGTCGGCGATCCGGCCGTGCGGTCGGCGATGACCGAGGCCGATCGCCGGTACCGGTTCGCCATCGCGCAGACCGTCGCCGCCGGACTCGCGGACGGCTCGATCACCGGCGTCCGCGACCCCGACGCGTACGCGGCGGCACTCGTCGGTCAGCTGCGGGGGATCGCCGTGGCCTCGATCATCGACCCCGGCGGAATCGATCTGCGCGCCGTCCGCGCGGAGATGGAGTACGCGGTCGACCGCCTCGCCTAAGTGGACTTGGTCAGCTCGGCCGCGCCGAAGGAGACGCTGAACCGATCGCACCAGATGGTCACGCTCGAATAGCGCGCCAGATCGGTGCCCGCGGGCAGGATGTAGTTCTGGCTTCCCTTGTTGCCCTTGAGTTTCCCGGCGCTCACATACGCGCCGTCGTCGAAGACGAACCAGCCGTCCTTACCCGGCAGGACCGGCGCGTCGGTGAGCCAGACCCGCAGATCGGGACCGTTGCTCGTGTCGAGGTTCTCCAGGCGCAGCACCAGCGAGCCGTCGGCCGCGCGCAGGATGCGGACGCCGCCGCTGGTCGCGTGCTCATGGCTGATCAGTTCGCCGGTCGCCACCACCGTGGGCTCTTTCGGTGCGGGCGCGGCACTCGCGGAAGGTTGTGCGGAAGCCTGTGCCGAGGTCTGAGCCGGGGCCGGGGCGGCGGGCAGCGCCTCCTGGACCGTTTCGTTCACCCAGAGCTTCCAGGGCTGGAACCAGTACAGCCCCGCCGCCACCACCACGACCAGCCCCACCGCCAGGACGGTGAGCACCCGCTTGCGATTCATGGCGTCATTCAACCGCGTGCGGAGTCCGGAATGCCGGGTTGGCGCGCTTACCGATCTCTTACGGCGTGAGCACCACCTTGCCCGCGACCGTCCCGGATTCGGCCAGTCGCATCGCTTCCGCGAACCGGTTCAGCGGCAGCCGGGCGGCGACCTGGGCGGTGATCGTGCCGTCCTTCAGCGCGGCGAAAACCTGGGTGAGGTCGGTGCGCAGACGGGCGCGGAAGCGGTTCTTCGCGAAGGACCGGCCCGCCCAGACGTTGAAGAAGTACGCGGCGCGGCCGTTGGGCAGGCTGTTCCAGAGCAGGACACGGGCGAGGATCTTGAGTACGGGCAACTGCTTGGAGCCCTCGTCGTCACGGGTGGCGGCGCTGCCGTACGCGACGAGCGTTCCGCCGCGGGCGAGCAGTCGCCACGACGCGACCACACTCGCGCCGCCGACGTGGTCGAAGACGGCGTCGACGCCCTCGGGCGCCAGTTCGCGGACGCGAGCGGGGACGTCCTCGGTGCGGTAGTCGATCGGCAGGACTCCCAGGCGCCGCAACATTTCGTGGTGCCGCGCCGAGGCCGTGCCGATCACCCGCACACCCGCCCGCGCGGCGAGTTGCACCAGCAGCGAGCCGACCCCGCCGTTGGCGCCGTGGACCAGGATCGTCTGCCCGGCGCGCACCCGGGCCTTGCGGTGCAGCATCTGCCAGGCGGTGATCCCGTTGACCACCGCGGTCTCGGCCTCCGCGGCACCGAGCCCGTCCGGGACCTCGACGACGTCTTCGGCGTCGAGGAGTACGTGACTGGCCCAGCTCCCGGTCTTCGTCAGCGCGGCGACCCGGCGTCCGGCGAGTTCGCGGCCGACGCCGGTGCCGGTGGCCAGCACCGTGCCGACCAGGTCGTAACCGGGGACGAACGGGAACGGTGGCTGGTCGTAGTACTTGCCGCGGCGCATCTGCTGTTCGGCGAACGAGACCCCGGTCGCCTCCATCGCGATCACGACCTGTCCGGGTCCTGGCGCGGGGAGCGGGCGTTCCCGCAGCTCCAGACCTTCCGGCTCGACCTTGCCCGGCAGCACTACCTCGGTGAGCGTGTCCATCTCGACCTCCATGATCGCATCTCAAGTTCGTTAGAAGCTGTAACAATAGTGAGCACTGCTCTCGGAAAAGTCAAGTGGGGTCACGCCGCGGTTTCGGTGCCTTGACGGTGCTGTCGCCGCTTGACACGATGCCGATCTGAAAAACGGCATATCGGACGGAGGCCCCTGGATGGGTTCGGCGATGTTCTCGATCCTCCTGCCGATCGCGCTGGCGCTGGTCATGTTCGGACTGGGGCTGACCCTGACCGTCGGCGACTTCACCCGGGTGCTGAAATACCCGAAGGCGGCCGTCGTCGCGCTGGTGTGCCAGATGATCGTGCTGCCCGCGCTCTGCGTCGGCCTCATCCTGCTGTTCGGCCTCGACGGGGCGCTCGCGGTCGGGATGATGCTGCTCGTCGCCTCACCCGGCGGGACGTCGGCGAACCTGGCGGAGTTCCTCGACGGCGGCACCTCGCTCGGGCTCCAGCCGTCGAAATTCGTGCAGGTGTTCGCGATCGTGCTGATCCCGGTCGTGCTCGGGATGGCGGTGCGGGGCCGGTTCACCGGCTGGGCCGAGCGGATGCGCAAACCGGTCAAGATCGGGTCCGCTGTGGTGCTCGTACTGGTGATCGCGGCCGCGATCGCGCAGGAATTCCGGACCCTGGTGGACAACATCGGGACGCTCGGGCCGGTGGCGCTGGCGCTTTCCGTGCTCAGCCTCGCGATCGGCTACTTCGTGCCGCGGCTGTTCCAGGTGGACCGCGGGCAGTCGATCGCGTCCGCGATGGAGATCGGCATCCACAATGCCACCCTCGCGATCGCCGTCGCGATCTCCGTACTGGGCGACAAGGCGATGGCCGTACCCGCCGGGATCTACGGCGTGCTCATGTTCTTCCCCGCCGGGATCGCGGCCTTCCTGTTGTCCCGCAAGCCGGAGCGCGCGCCCGTCTGAGCTACTTTGGGGGCGTGCGACGTCTTCCGATCGGCGACATCCTCGACGTGAACGGCGTCGCCGTCCATGTCCGGCAGGACGGAGCGGGCGCGCCGCTGGTGCTGCTGCACGGGTATTGCGGCTCGGTGCACTGGTTCGACCGGCTCACGCGTGACCTTTCTTCGGAGCATCACGTGATCCGGGTGGATCTGCTGGGGCATGGGTGCACCGGCGGTTCGTCCGGTCTAGACGCGGTGTCGCAGGCGCGCATGGTGGCGGACGTCCTCGACTCGCTGGGCGTCGAGGACGTCCTGGTGGCCGGTCATTCCTTCGGCGCGGACGTCGCCGTCGCGCTCGCCGGGATCTCGCCGCGCGTGCGCGGAATCGTCGTCATCGCTCAGGCGCCGGACTACAGCTACGCGTCCTTCCCGCCGGGAAGTTCGGTGCTGTTGCCGATGGCGAGCGCGGTGGTGCGGATGGTCGCTCGCCGGCGCTGGGGCCGGTTCGCGGCCAGGCTCCGGCGCGGGGTCCTGTTCGATGATCCCGCGCAGGATCTGGTCGATCACGCCGTCACGGCGCCCGCCATGGCCCGGGTCGTGCTCGTGGACCGGGCGCGCTTGCTGGCGGCACGGCCCTTGGACGCGCAGATCGCGGAACTCGGGTTGCCGTGTTTGGTCATTCTCGGGCGGCGGGATCGATTTTATGACTGTGAAAGGACTTCTGCCCGGTATTCGGCGGTGGGGGCGCTGGTGGAGATCGTGGAGGGTGCTGGACATTCTCCGTTTCTGGACCGGCCTGGTGAAGTGGCTCGGTTGCTGAGGGCTTTCTCGGCCTCCGGTACGGGATAGCCATTAGTCGACTAAATGCTCAGGGTGGTCGTGAGTGTTATTGAGGGGCAAGGCAAAGGCGCCTGGTACCCGAGTCGACCCGCGATGGCCGCGTCCTCATGGCCGTCGCCAAAAAATGGCGACGAAACCTGCGGCCGCGAACCAGGCCAGGATGCGACTCGCCCACACCAACCCTGACACTGAGCCACGTTTGCCTTACCTCTTCAAGAGAAGCCGTGGCCGACCAGGCGGATGACTCCGTCCCTTGAGGTTGATTTGGCTGGAAAGGCAGCTTGATGAACTGTTATTGAGAGATAAGGCAAATATGGAGTGCTCCGGCGCGGGTCCGGACTGGCTGACGGAAGCCGGCCTCGACCCCGGGTGTCCACAAGAGACACCTTCCGGACACAGGTGTCCAACTTGAGCAGTTTGCGTGGTTTCGGGACGGAGTCGTGAGTGATAAGTAGCGTTCTAACGCTCTTTATCACTCACGACCACCTTGACTCATGGCTCAGAGGAAGAACTGCGCGCAGGCGTCCCCGATGGCCCGGTCCAGCACCGCGAGTCCTTCCGACAGTTCCTCCTCCGTCGCCGTCAGCGGCGGCGCGATCCGGAAGACCCCGCCCATCCCCGGCAGCTGCACGATGTTCATGTGCAGCCCCAGCTCCAGGCAGCGTCGCGTCACCAGCGCGCCCAGCTCGTCCGAACTCCGCTTCGTCGCGCGGTCCACGACGAGTTCCACGCCGACCAGCAGTCCCCGGCCGCGGATGTCACCGACGACGGGATGGCGGACGGCGAGATCGTCGAGGCCGCGGCGGAGGAAGGCGCCCAGTTCGGTGGCGCGTTCGTCGAGGCGGTCGCGGGTGAGGACGTCGAGCACGGTGTTCCCGACGGCCGCCACCAGCGGGTCCGCGACGTGCGTGGTGAAGAACAGGTAGCCGCGGTCATGCGCCTCCTGCTCGATCTCCGCACTCGTGATCACGGCCGCCAGCGGGAGCCCGGCACCCAGCGTCTTGGACAGGGTCAGGATGTCGGGGACGACGCCGTCACGTTCGAAGGCGTACCAGTTTCCCGTGCGGCACAAGCCGGTCTGGGCTTCGTCGAGGATCAGCAGCATGCCGCGTTCGCGGCATTTTTCCCGCAGAGCGGCGAAATATCCGGGTGGCGGCTCGATGATCCCGCCCGAGCTGAGGATCGGCTCGACGACGCACGCCGCGAGACTGCCGACGGATTGGGCGTCGATCATCTCGAACCCGAAGTCCAGCTGGCGCCGCCAGTCGAGCCCGCCGTCACCGTCCACGAAGTCCGGACGGTAGGAATTCGGCGAGGGGATCGCGAAGTTGCCCGGTGCCGCCGGGCCGTAACCCTTGCGGCCCGCGCTGTAGGTCGCGCTCGCGGCCGCTTGCGTCATCCCGTGCCACGACCTGGCGAACGACACGATCTCGTGCTTGCCCGTCACCAGTTTCGCCATCCGGATCGCGGCCTCGTTCGATTCCGCCCCGGTGGTCAGCAGCAACGCTTTTTCCAGCGGTGAAGGCAAAGTCTCGGCGAGCCGCCGGGCGAGGTCGACGACGGGGCGGCTCAGCATCCCGCTGAAGAGATGGTCGAGTGAGCCGATCTGACGTCGCACGGTGGCGACGATCTCCGGATGCGAGTGACCGAGGATCGCGCTCATCTGCCCGGAGGTGAAGTCGAGGATCCGCCGTCCGGATTCGGTGAACAGATAGCTTCCGGCGGCGTGGTCGATGATCTCGCGGGTGAAGTCGCCTGCCCCCGCGTAGCGCACGAGGTGCCGGTCGGCGTCGGCCCAGAAACGGTCCGCGGTGGACAGGTCGGTGATCGGAGCAGCCATGTCCCGACGGTAAGACGCCGCCGAGCGACACGTCCAGCTCACAATTCCGGCTGTGCTGTTCGCCTGATCCGTACAACAATGGTCCCATGCTCAACCCCTGGAGGCTCAGCCTGCTGAGCAGGCTGGACACCCTCGGCACGGTCCGCGCGGTCGCGAAAGCGGCCAACCTGAGCGCGTCCAGCGTGTCCCAGCAGCTCGCGGTCCTCGAAGCCGAAACGCGGACGCAACTGCTGGAGCGCACCGGCCGCCGTGTCCGGCTGACCCCGGCCGGGCTGATGCTGGCCCGCCGCGCGAGGGCGATCCTCGACCACATGGAGACCGTCGAGGCCGAATTGCGCAGCCTCGGCGAAGCGCCGGCGGGCCTCGTCCGCGTCGGCGCCTTCCAGAGCGCGATCCACACGATCGCCGTCCCCGCCGTGACCCGGCTGGCCCGCTCGCATCCGCAGCTGGACATCGAACTGCTCGAACTCGAACCGCACGCGAGCCTGCCCGCGCTCCGGGTGGGCGACGTCGACGTCATCATCACCACCACGGATTTCGTCGAGCAGCCGCTGGGACCGGATGTCGACCTCGTGCCGCTCGCGGCCGATCCGATCGTGCTCGTGATCCCGCCCGGCCATCCGGCGGTGGGCCGGGGCCGCGCCGATCTCGCCGCCTACGCGAACGAACCCTGGGCGTTCGACGTCCCCGGGTCGTACATGGCGAACCTCGCGACCAGGCTCTGCCGCGAGGCCGGATTCGAGCCGCGTGTGGTGTGCCGGTTCAGCAACTACATGATGACCCTGCAGCACGTCGAGGCCGGGCTCGCCATCGCACTGCTGCCCGGCCTCGCCGTCGACAAGCGCTACCGCGTCGCGACTCGCGAACTCGCGACGCCGGTCACCCGCTCCATCACCGCGGCGATCCGGCGCGGCTCCGCGCCTCGCGCCGCTGTCGACCTGGTTCTCGAGGCGATCCGGAGCCATCCGGAACTGCCGCTGTGAACCCGTTCCGCCGGGCCAGGAGCACCACGGCCAGCGTCGGCACCAGCAGCGCCAGGACACTCCAGGGGAACACCCCGGCGCCGAAGCCGGCGAGGAGGACACCACCGGCGATCCCGCCGCCCGCCATGGCGGCGTTCCACAGGGTGACGAGCATGGCCTGCGCGATGTCGGCCGCACCGCCTTTGTCGCCCGCCTGCGCGGCGGCGGTCTGCAGCAGTGTCGGGATGCCGCCCCAGCCGAGCCCCCACAACGTCGCCGTGAGGTAGACCAGCGCCGGGTTTTCGCCCAGTAGAGCCAAAATGGTCGCGCCGAGGGCGACGAGGAGGGTGCTCGCGACGGTCAGGAAGCGCAGCCGCCGGTCGATGAAGAGGCCGACGATCCAGATGCTGACCATCGACGCGAGCCCGAACACCAGGAGGATCCGGTCGACGGCGCCGCCCATCGCGACGTGTTCGAGGAAGGTGGCGATGTAGGTGTAGAGGATGTTGTGCGCCAGCACGAAGGTCAGCGTGACGACCAGGACCGCGGCCACGCCGGGCACGGCGAGGGTCCGGCGTACGGGAAGCCTGCCGCCCTTGTCCTGCCCCGGGAAATCGGGGACGGCCAGGGCGATCCAGCCGAGCAGGCCGAGTGCGATCGCCGACATGATCGAGAACGTCACCTGCCAGCCGAAGGCGCCGCCCAGGAACGTTCCGGCGGGGATGCCGAGCGAGAGGGCGAGCGGGATACCGGTCATCACGACGGCGATCGCCTTGCCCCGCACCGGTTCCGGCGCCAGCCGCCGCGCGTAACCGGTCAGCAGGGCCCATACGATGCCCGCGGCGACTCCGGCGACGAAACGCGCGCCGAGGGTCAGCGGGTAGTTCGTGGACAGCGCCGTGACAGTGTTGGCGACGGCGAAACCGGCCACCCCGGTCAGCAGCAGGCGTTTGCGGCGCCAGCCCGAAGTGGCGGCGGACAAGGGGATCGCGGTGAGCGCGGTGCCGATCGCGTACACCGTCACGAGCTGTCCGGTCGCCGCTTCGCCGACACCGAGTCCGGCGCTCATCGCGGGCAGCACCCCTGCGGGCAGGGCTTCGGTGAGAACGGTGACGAACGCCGCCGTGGTCAGCGCGAGGAGCGCGCCGAGTGGGAGTTTCGGAGTCATGGTCCGTATGCTCGAACCATCACATAGGTGTCAAGGTCAAGCCTGCCGGGGTGAGGTGGCGCACATGCGGATCGGGGAGCTGTCGGAGCGCACGGGGACGTCGCGCCGACTCCTGCGCTATTACGAAGAACAGGGGCTCATCGTCTCGGAGCGGCAGGCCAACGGCTACCGCGACTACGACGAGTCGTCGGTCGACAGGGTCATCCAGGTCCGCGGCCTGCTCGACGCCGGACTGCCGACCCGGATCATCAAACAGATCCTGCCCTGCCTGGACAAGCCCCGGCAGATCTACTTCCCGGACGCGACGCCGGAGATGCTGGAAACCCTGGAGAGCGAACGGGATCGGATGACCCGGCGCGCCGAATGCCTGCTGCGCAACCGGGACGCGATCACCGAGTACCTCGACGCCGTCCGCGCCTACGTCTCGTGAGTGGTAATGACGGTTAGAGCGGACCGGTATCTACCTGCCTACGCCTGATCTGCGTGAGGTGGTGGTTTCGCGGCTGTGGGGCTTGACGATGTGGGAATCGGGACGTTGAGTGTCCGGATTCCCACATCGTCGCGCGGATCGTGCCCGTCGTGCCCGAATTCCTCGTCAACGAGACCGAGCGTGGAGGATTCAGGACGTTCACCGTCCCAAATCCTCCACACACGACCTCAGCCGGATCGGCTGTGACCCCGCGCCATCACGAAAGGCGGCGGTGGCGGGTGGGGCACGAGACGGAGCCCGTTTCTTGACGCCCGGTCGTTGATCGTTATGCTCGGCTGAAACGGTCAAACGAACAGGCAGGGCGATGCGAGAGCTGGGTGGCGACCGGCGCCGGAGGATTCTGGCGGCCGTCGAGGCGCGCGGGGAGGCGCGGGTGACCGACCTCGCCGCCGAACTGGAGGTCTCCGTCGTCACGGTGCGCCGTGACGTCGAAGGCCTCGCACGCGAGGGCAGGCTCCGGCGCGGGCACGGCGTGGCGAAGGCCCTCGTGCCGCATGTCGTGGCGCAGGCGGAGCACGAGGTCGGCGGTGGCACGGTCGCGCTCGTGGTTCCGGAGCGGCACGCCTACCTGAACGAGGCCGTGCACGGCGCGCGGTCCGCGCTGGAAGAAGCCGGGATGCGGGTGGTCCTGCACATCGCGCCCCGGATCGAAGGCAGCGCCGAGCATTCGATCGTCGAACGGGTGCTCGCGGACGACGTGCGCGGCCTGCTGATCGCGCCCCGCTGGCGCACCGCCGAAGCGGAAGAGGCGGATTACGGCTGGATCGCGGACATGCCGGTGCCCACCGTGGTGATGGAGCGGCGCCCGCGCCCGGGCAGCGTCCTGCACGCGACGGATTCCGTCTGCACCGACCACTGGTACGGCGTCCACCTCGCGGTCGATCACCTCGTTTCACTGGGGCACAAGCGGATCGTGCTCGCCGCCAGGGACGACAGCCCGACCGCGCGCGCCCTGCGGGCCGCGTTCGCCGAAATCGCGGGCAGGCCGGAGATCGAAGAGAGCGCCGTGATCCTCAGCGCTCCGGACGCGGGCCCCGATCACTCGGCTCCGCCGCAGGACGAGGGCGAACTCGCGGAACTCGTCGGCGAGCGCGGGTTCACCGGGGCGGTCCTGCACGGCGACGTCGACGCGTTGATGCTCGTCGAGCGGCTGGCCGAAGCCGGGCTTCACGTGCCGCGGGACTATTCGGTGGTGGCCTACGACGACGTCGTCGCGGCGCTCGGCAGCACTCCGCTCACCGCCGTCGCGCCGCCGAAGGCCGAGGTCGGACGGGTGGCCGCCGAGCAGCTGCTCCGCAGGCTCGCCGGTGACGGTCCGCCTCAGCGCGTCCAGCTGATGCCGGAACTGAAGATCAGGGGCTCGACGAAGTCGATCTGATCGTTTGACCGTGTTAAGCGAAACTATTGACCGTAAAACGCTCAGCTGATCAGAATGCGATATCCGAATCGCAGGAGGCATCGATGCCTGGTCGACCGAGCCGACGGTCCGTTCTCGCCGCGACTTTCGCTCTCCCCCTCGGAGCGGCCCTCGGTGCCTGCACCTCGAAGGCGCCGCCCAAGGCGGCTTCGGGAGGAGGGCCGGTCAAGATCGTCTTCTGGTCCGCGCTGCGGGGAAGCCAGCAGGTCGTCGACGCGTTCAACAAGGCGCAGAACCGCATCCAGGTCGTCTTCCAGCAGATCCCGTCGGCCGATTTCGGCGGCTACGCGAAGCTGAGCAACGCCGCCCGCGCGGGCAACTCGCCCGATATCGCCACCATCGAATACCCGCAGGTGCCCGGCTTCGCGATCGACGGCGTGGCAAGGGACATCACCGATCTCGTCAGTGACTCCCTGCGGGCGAAACTGCTGCCGCAGGCGCTGGGGCTGACCACCTTCGCGGGCCGGGTGTTCACCGTTCCGCTCGACGTCGAACCGATGGTTCTGCACTACCGCAAGGACTTGTTCGACAAGTTCGGCTTCGCGGTGCCGCGGACTTGGGACGATTACGCGGATCTGGGCCGCAAGGTCCGCGAGAAGCTGCCCGCTTCGAGGGTGGGTGTGTTCCCCACGGACGGCGCGACGCAGTTCGCCGCGTTCTCCTGGCAGGCCGGCGCCCAGTGGTTCGACACCCGCGAGGGCGCGTGGAACGTCTCGATCGCCGACGCCCCGACCCGTAAGGTCGCCGACTGCTGGCAGCGCCTGATCGACGACCAACTCGTATTCGTGAACGCCGCCTCCGGCAGACAGTACGACGCCCAGCTCGCCCAGAACCTGGTGCTCACCAAGCTCAGTGGCGCCTGGGACGCGGGCGCCCAGATGAAGGCGCGGCCAGGCCAAAAAGGACGGTGGGCGATCGCGCCGATGCCGCAATGGGATCCGGCGAACCCGGCCGTCGGCACGCACGGCGGGTCCACCTTCGCCATCACCAAGGACAGCGAGCATCCCGAAGCCGCGATGGAATTCATCGAATGGCAGGTCTCGCATCCCGACGCCCTGCGCGCCCGGCTCTCCAGCGGGGCCAGCAGCCAGTACCCGGTCGCGTCCGCGCTCGTCGACGTCGGCAGGCAGGCGTTCGACAGGTCGTATTACGGCGGCCAGGACATCTACACGCTCTTCTCCGAGGAAGCAGGCAAGATCCGCGACGGCTGGACCTGGGGACCGCGGATGACCGCGACCAACCGGGTCATGCAGGACGGTTTCGCGAAGGCGGGCGGCGGCGACGGGACGATCCTCGACGCCGTCCGCGACGCGCACAACGGCACGATGCCGGATCTCAAGGCACTCGGCCTGGCCACCACCGAACACAGTTCCTGAACCGCCGGAAGAGAAAGGTGGTGCCCCCTCGATGACCGCGACCCTGTCCCCACCCGTCGCGCGGCCGCCCGCGGAGAACACGCCACGCGTGAAATCACGCCGCCGCGAGCATTTCGCCGCCGGTGTGCTGATGACCCCGTTCTTCGCACTGCTCGTGACGGTCTTCCTGATCCCCGTCGGCACCGCCGTCTGGCTGAGTTTCTTCGGCGACGACCAGCCAGGGCTCGGGTTCGGCCCGGAAGCCACGGTGTTCGCCGGGTTCCGCAGTTACGCCGCCGTCCTGTCCGATCCGACGTTCCTCGGTGGACTCGGCGTCGTCGTCCTGTACTGCCTGCTCTACATCCCGCTGCTGGTCGTCGGCTCGCTCGTGCTGGCGCTGCTGCTGGATTCCGGCGCGGCCAGGCTGCGCGCGTCGGCACAGCTCGCGTTGTTCATGCCGCACGCCATCCCCGGCATCATCGCCGCGCTGATCTGGATCTACCTCTACACACCGGGCCTCAGCCCGGTGTTGGACCTGCTCGGCAAGGCCGACATCGAGGTGAACTTCCTCGGTGTGCACGGTGTCGTCCCGTCGATCGTGAACATCGCGCTGTGGAGCAACCTCGGCTACAACATGGTGGTCTTCTACGCCGCGCTGCAGGCGATCCCGCGCGAGGTGATCGAGGCCGCCGTGGTAGACGGCGCCGGCCCGGTCCGGACGGCCGTGCGCATCAAGGCGCCGCTCATCCGGTCGTCGGTGGTCATGGTCGTGCTGTTCTCGCTGATCTGGGCACTGCAGCTGTTCACCGAACCGATGCTGCTCAGCCAGTCGACGCCGATGGTCGGCGCCCGTTTCTCGCCGAGCATGTACATCTACGACGCCGCCTTCACCCGCAACAACTACGGGCTGGCCGCGGCGGCGTCGGTGATCCTCCTGGCCTGCACGATCGCGCTGTCCTACGGCGTGACGCGCTGGTCCAACCGCGACCGGGGAGAGAACGACCGATGACCGCTCCCGCCTTGAGGCCCCGGCTGCTGGGCCGGTCGGCCGTCAACCTCGTCGTCGGTGTCTCGGTGCTGTACACCGTGCTGCCGATGTTGTGGCTGATCCTCGCCGCGTCGAAGGACCGCGACGCGCTCTTCGGCAGTGATCTCTTCTCCGCCAAGGGATTCTCGTTCCTCAAGAACGTGGGCGACCTGTTCTCGATGGACGGCGGGATCTACGGCCGCTGGTATCTCAACAGCCTGCTCTACGCCGTCGTCGGCGCCGCGATCAGTTCGCTGGTCAGCATCGCCTGTGGGTACGCCTTCGACAAGTACCGCTTCCGGCACAAGGAAAAGCTCTTCGGGCTGGTGCTGGCCGCGGTGATGGTGCCGCAGACGGTGCTCGCGCTGCCGCTGTACCTGATGGCCTCGGGAACGGGCCTGGTCAACACCTTCTGGGCGGTGTTCATCCCGGTGCTGTTCAACCCGTTCGGCGTCTACCTCGGCCGGATCTTCAGCCAGGGCTACGTTCCCGGCGAGGTGCTGGAAGCCGCGCGGATCGACGGCGCGAGCGAGCTGAAGATGTACCGGAAGGTCGCCCTGCGCATGCTGGCACCGGGAGTGGTCACCATCTTCCTCTTCCAGCTCACCGCGATCTGGAACAACTTCTTCCTGCCGATGGTCATGCTGTCGGACCAGAAACTGTACCCGGTCAGCCTCGGTCTCTATTCGTGGAACAGCTCCGCGTCGGTCTCGCCTGAGTACTATCCGGTGGTGATCATGGGGTCGCTGCTCGCCGTCATCCCGCTGGTGCTCGCTTTCGCGCTGCTGCAACGGTTCTGGCGGTCCGGGCTCACCGCGGGGGCGGTCAAGTGACCGTTCGTGCCGCACTGGCGATGAGCAAGGAGGCCGCCGCCGCCGTGCTCACCCCCGGACCCCTGGCCGAACTGGGCCGGGTCTGTGACCTCGTCGCGGATCCGGTGCTCGACGACTTCACCACTCCCGAAGCGCTCGACGTGCTGAGGGACGTCGAGCTGCTGGTCACCGGCTGGGGCTGCGCGCCGCTCGACGCCGCCGCGCTGGCGGCCGCACCCCGGCTGCGCGCGATCGTCCACACCGCCGGTTCCGTGCACGGGCACGTCACCGGCGAGTGCTGGGACCGGGGGATCGAGGTGGCGTCCGCCGCGTCGGCCAACGCGCTTCCCGTGGCCGAGTACACGGTGTCGATGATCCTGCTGACCGGCAAGCGCGTCTTCGAAAGCGCTCGCGACTACCGGAAGACCCGAGATCGGGAGGACTGGCTCTCGACCCCGTCCGACGTCGGCAATTTCGGCCGTACGGTGGGAATCCTGTCCGCATCGCTGATCGGGCGCCGGGTGATCGAGCTGCTGCGGCCGTTCGATCTCCGGGTCCTGCTGCACGATCCCTACGTCACCGACGCGGACGTGGGGGAACTCGGCGTGGAGCGGGTGGGGCTCGGCGAGTTGTTCGCCCGCGGCGACGTCGTCAGCGTGCACACCCCGCTGCTGCCCGAAACCCGCGGCCTGGTCAGCCGCGAGCTGCTCACCTCGATGCGCCCCGACGCCGTCCTGATCAACACCGCGCGCGGCGCGGTCGTCGATCAGGACGCGCTCGCCGACGTCACCGCCGACGGCCGGATCAGGGCCGTGCTCGACGTCACCGAACCCGAGGTGCTGCCCCGCGACCATCCTTTGTGGACTATCGAGACCGTGCTGATCACCCCGCATCTGGCCGGATCACAGGGCAACGAATGGCGGCGGCTGGCCGACCTCGCCGTCGCCGAGGTCACGCGCTGGGTCTCGGGCGAGGGATTCGCGCATCCGGTCAAGCGCGAGAGGCTGGGAAGGATCGCATGAAGCTCCCCGCTGAGGACAGGGAACTGAGCCCGCACACCGGGTACACGCGGCGGCATTGGGAGGCGGTCGCGGACGGCCTGCTCGGCGCGGCCTGGCGCTGGGCGAGCCCGGGTGGCGCGTTCCTCGATCTGCCGGGGAGGCCGTCGGTCAGCGGCGTCCGCTCCGACGGGCTGGAGGGCTACGCGCGCACCTTCCTCGCCGCCGCGTTCCGGGTGGCGGGCGCCAAGGGCGACGATCCGCACGGCTGGCTCGGCCGTTACGCCGAAGGGATCACCGCCGGTACCCGGGACCCCGGCCGCGAGGACGCCGAATCGTGGCCGCTCATCCTGGACCACGACGTCCAGGGCCAGCCGATGGTGGAATCCGCGTCCGTCGCGCTGAGCCTGCGCTTGACCAGGGAATGGCTGTGGGACCGGCTCGACACCGCGGTGCAGGACCGGGTCGAGGACTGGCTCCGGGGAGCGCTGCGGCATGTGCCCGCGCCGAACAACTGGTACCTCTTTTCGTCGACCGTGGCGGGATTCCTGGAGGCGGTCGGCCGCGGCGACGCCGAAACCGCCCGTGCCCGCGAGCGGGCGCTTGGCCTGCTGGAAACCTGGTATCGCGGCGACGGGTGGTACGCCGACGGCGACGGCCGCGCCTTCGACCTGTACAACGGCTGGGCCCTGCATCTGTACCCGGTGCTCGACGGCTATCTGACGGGGGAGCCGTCCGTCCACGGGCGAAGGCTGCGCGAGCATCTGGCGGGCTTCCGCCTGTTCTTCGGCGGTGACGGGGCCCCTGTCTACTTCGGACGCTCGTTGACCTACCGGTTCGCCGCGGCGTCGGCGATCGGCCTCGGGGCGCTCACCGGGAACACCCCGCTCGATCCCGGGATCTCCCGTCGCCTGATGAGCGGGACGCTGAGGTACTTCCTCGACCGCGGTTCGGTGGGCGAAGACGGACTGCTGAGCCTCGGCTGGCACGGACCGCATGACGCGTCGTTGCAGCACTACTCGGGACCGGCTTCCCCTTATTGGGCCTCGAAGGCGTTCGTCTGCCTGCTGGCGTCGCCGGACGATCCATTGTGGACTGACGTCGAGGGAACGGCGCCGAGTGAAGGCCCGGACACGGTGCTGGCCATCCCGTCCGCCGGATTACTCGTGCAGACGACGGGGGCCGACGGCGTCGTCCGGTTGCACAACCACGGCAGCGACCACGTCCGCCCGCACGAACCGGACTCCGCCAAAGGCGAGGATCCGCTGTACGCGCGGCACGCCTACTCGACCCGGACGGGCCCGACGGCGGCGGGCAATGTCCGGGACAACCATTTCGCCGTCGTCGTCGGTGGCGTGCGGAGTGCCCGCCGCCGGATCCAGCCGATCGGTGCCGGGAACGGCGACGGCTGGGGGTGGGCGGCGTCGTGGCACAACCCGGTGTTCGCGTCCGGGCCGCCGATGGTGCCGGGCCTGCGGGTCGAGAGCGTGACGGTCGCGCGGGGCCGGTACGAACTGCGGGTGCACCGTGTGCTCGGCGCACCGCCCGGCGCCAGGGTCGAACTCACCGGCTGGGCCACCGGTCCGGGGGAGTCGGTCTTGCGACCGCTGCTCGGCTGGACCGGGCAGGACGAACTCCGCGCGCCCCAGGGCACGGCGTTCACCCGGTGGGCCGTCGTCCCGCGGCTGACCGCGGACGCCGAAGGCACCGCGATCTTCGCCGCCCTCGCTTCTCTTTCCGCCGAACCGCAGGAGGACGTCGAGGTCACCGCGGGTCCTTCCGGGCTCGAAGCCCGGTGGTCCGACGCCCTTGTCACCCGCGTCACCTTCGACCCGATCGAGGTGACCGGCGCCTGACTCCCGCGTTCAGTCCTCTGGATGCGGTACATGCACGTGCAACTACCGCATCCAGAGGACTGACTGCGGAAGTGCGTGTCATGTGGGGAAAGTCCCCATCGTCTTCCGGCTACTTGACACCATGAGAAAGCGCTTTCAAGATTGATCCCACCTCGCGAAGGAGGGCCCTGGGGTCCTGAGTCCCGGTAGTGAGAAAGCGCTTTCAAAGGAGAACGGATGACCACGCGGAAACTCGGCGTCGTGATGAACGGCGTCACCGGGCGGATGGGCTACCGGCAGCACCTGGTGCGCTCGGTCCTGGCGATCAGGGAGGCGGGCGGGGTCGAACTGTCCGACGGGTCACGGGTCCAGCTGGAGCCGGTCCTGGTGGGGCGCAACGCGGACAAGCTCGAAGAGATCGCCACCCGGCACGGGCTGTCCCGCTGGACCACCGACCTCGACGCGGCGCTCGGCGACGACGACCTCCCGCTCTACTTCGACGCGCAGCTGACCGCCGTGCGCGAGAAGTCGATCGTCCGCGCCATCGACGCGGGCAAGCACATCTACACCGAGAAGCCGGTCGCGGAGTCGGTCGAGGGCGCGCTGGCCCTGGCGCGGCACGCGGAGGCGGCCGGGGTCAAGAACGGCGTCGTGCACGACAAGCTGTACCTCCCCGGCCTGCTCAAGCTGAAGCGGCTGATGGACAGCGGCTTCTTCGGCCAGGTGCTCTCCGTGCGCGGCGAGTTCGGGTACTGGGTCTTCGAGGGCGACTGGCAGAGCGCGCAGCGTCCGAGCTGGAACTACCGTGCCGAGGACGGCGGCGGCATCGTCGTCGACATGTTCTGCCACTGGAACTATGTGCTGGAGAACCTCTTCGGGGCCGTCAACGCCGTGACCGCGAAGGCCGTCATCCACATCCCGGAGCGCGTCGACGAGAAGGGCGAGCGGTACGCGGCCACGGCCGACGACGCCGCGTACGCGATCTTCGAGCTGGAGGGCGGGGTCATCGCCCAACTCAACTCGTCCTGGTGCGTGCGGGTGCACCGCGACGAACTGGTGGAGTTCCAGGTCGACGGCACCCGCGGCAGCGCGGTCGCGGGCCTGCACAAATGCGTCATCCAGCCGAGGGAGGCCACACCGAAGCCGGTGTGGAACCCGGATCTGGCCGAGACCCGGTCCTACCGCGCGCAGTGGCAGGAGGTGCCGGACAACGAGGAGTTCGGCAACGGGTTCCGCGCGCAGTGGGAGCAGTTCATCCGGCATGTCGTGGAGGACACGCCGCATCCCTACGACTTCATGGCAGGCGTCCGCGGCATCCGGCTCGCGGAAGCGGGCCTCGAGTCGTCGCGGGAGAACCGCCGGATCTCGATCACCCAGGAAACGGTCTAGCGGCCGAACACGGCTCCCGGGTCTTCGGCGATCAGCACCGAGATCTCCCGGATCTTCCGGTTCGTGTGCTGCGATGCCTCGGTGAGCCAGCGGAACGCCTCGTCGGCGTTCAGTTCCAGACGCGCCATCACGATGCCCTTCGCGGTGGCGATGGTGTCCCTGGTCTCCAGTGCGGCGACCAGGGTCTCCGCCTGCTTCTCGGCGGCGGCCCAGCGGGACGCGGTCAGGATGATCACCGAGATCGCCGAGGTGAACATCGCGATCAGCGCCGACTCGACAGGGTCGAACGCGTTCTCGGTGTAGCTCCAGATGTTGAGCGCGCCCGAAAGCGGCTCGGTGTCGCGCCGCTTGAAGCCGTGCCCCTCGTCGGGGACGAACAGCGGGCAGGACAGGCTGGTCCGGACGCCGAGCTGCTCGGCGGCGGCCGCGAAATCCGGCCAGCGCCCGGCCGCCGTCTCCAGCCGGGTCCGGACGATGGTCCCGCTGCTCGCCGCGGTCAGGCAAGGGCCCTCGTCCGCGCTGTACTGGGCCTTGTCCAGGGGAAGCAGCGACTCGTCGGTGGCGGCGACGGTGCTCGGATCGTTGTCCTCGTAAAGCGTGACGGTGGCCGCGTCCGCCTGGGGCAGCAGGCCGATCACCTTCTTCGCCACCCGCGCCAAGAGCTCGTCGCGGGACTCGTCGAGCCGGATCGACTCGGTGAGCTCCCGCAACGCCGACGTGGTGTCGCGGAACTGATCCATCATGTCCCTTTCCCAGGGCCGGCCCGTTTGCGCCGACCACCCGAACGTACTCGGTCCCGCTCCCCGGGCGTTGGACGATTCGGGCTAACCCTCGTCCGGTGGACGCCCGGCATGGCGAAGGGCTCACAAGACGGGCGTTGCTGAAGTGCGGAATCCGTGCTTCACTCCTTGCGTGCCATACCGACGTACCCCGAAAACGCAGGCCAGGCTGGACTCGCAGCGAGGCGAGATCCTGGCCGCCGCCATCGCGTTGCTGGCGGAAACCGGCTACGCGGGCTGCTCCATGGCCGCGGTCGCCGCGCGGGCGGGGGTGGGCACCGGCAGCGTGTACCGGCAGTTCCCGTCCAAGGCCGAGCTGGTCGTCGAGGTCTTCCGCGAAGTCGTCTCCCGGGAGGTCGCCGCCGTCGAAGCGGCCGCGTCCCACGGCGACGTCCGGGAGCGGGTGGTCGCGGTGATCGAGACCTTCGCGGGCCGGGCGTTGAAGGCGCCGCGGCTGGCGTACGCGTTGCTGGCCGAACCGGTCGACGCCGTGGTGGAGGCCGAACGGCTGGTCTTCCGCCGTGCGTTCCGCGACGTCTTCGCCAGGACGATCGCCGACGGCGTCACCAGGGGACTGCTGCCCTCGCAGGACGCGGAAGCGACCGCCGCGGCACTGGTCGGCGCGGGCGCCGAAATGCTGGTCGGCCCCCTGGCCGGGGACGGCGGCCCGGACACGATCCCGCACCTGGTCACGTTCACCCTTCGCGCGCTGGGAGGCTCCGATGGCCTTTGAGACGCTGACCTACCGCGTCCAGGACCGGAAGGCCTACCTGACGTTGAACCGCCCCGAGCGGCTCAACGCGATCAACGACGTCATGCCCGGCGAGATCCGGCAGGCCGTGGAGCTGGCGAACGAGGACGACGCGGCCCGGGTGATCGTCGTGCGGGGCGAAGGCCGGTCGTTCTGCGCGGGTTACGACCTCAAGCAGTTCGCCGAGCAGGACGCCGAAGGCCGCTGGAACCAGGGCCCGGTCTGGGATCCGGTCAAGGACTACCGGGTGATGAAGCGCAACACCGACGACTTCTTCAGCCTGTGGCGGTCGCTGAAACCCACGATCTGCCAGGTCCAGGGGCACGCGATCGCCGGGGGCAGTGACATCGCGCTCTCCTGCGACGTGCTGATCATGGCGTCCGACGCGCGTATCGGCTACCCGCCCGCCCGGGTCTGGGGCTGCCCGACGACCGCGATGTGGGTCTACCGCGTCGGGGCCCAGCGAGCGAAACGGATGCTGCTCACCGGCGACACCATCGACGGCACCACGGCGGCGGAATGGGGACTCGCGCTCGACGCGGTGGAACCCGAACGACTGGAAGCCGCCGTCGAGGAACTGGCCGACCGGATGGCCGGCGTGCCGACGAATCAGCTGGTGATGCAGAAGCTGATGATCAACCAGGCCTACGACAACATGGGCCTGTCCGGCACCCAGACCCTCGCGACGCTGTTCGACGGCATCACCCGACATACCCCGGAAGGCCGCTGGTTCCGCGAGTTCGCCGAACGCGACGGTTTTCACGAGGCGGTGGCCTACCGGGATTCCGGCCAGGTCATCCCGGACGGCGGCGGACCGCTGCCGGAGAACACCGATTCGAGGAGGTCGTCATGACCGCGAACACCGGCTCGGCCGACGAGCGGGAGCGGGTCGCCGAGCGCCTGCAACGGTCCTCGGCGCGGTTCTCCTACGATCCCGACGTCGATGTCGACTGGCTGGCACCACTGGTCGACGGCGCGTACGGAAAGGCGCCGGAACGCTGTTCCCTGTACGGCACCGCATTGTGGGACCGGCTCGACGAAGGGCAGCGCGGCGAACTGAGCCGTCAGGAGGCCGCGGCCGCGGCGGCGTCGGGTATCTGGTTCGAGCTGATCCTGATGCAGGGCCTGGTACGCCACGTGTACAACAGCGACCCGACGACGCGCAACGCGCAGTACGCGCTCACCGAGATCGCCGACGAATGCCGTCACAGCACCATGTTCGCCCGCTCGATCGCGAAGACGGGCGGCGTCGTCCGGCGCCCCAGCCGTTCGGCGCACCGGGCGGGCAAGGTGTTCGGCGCCCTCTGCGGACCGGCGTTGCTGTTCGCCGGAGCCATCTACGTCGAAGAACTCGCCGACGGCATGCAGCGCGAGATGATGCGTGACCCCAGCCTGCAGCCGATGATCCGGATGATCTCGCGGATCCACGTCCTGGAAGAGGCACGTCACATCAGCTTCGCCAAGGACGAACTGGGCAGGGCCTGGGCAAGGCACGGCCGAGTCGGCCGCGAACTCCTCCGCTGGGCGATCGCCGCCATGGCCTTCGTCGCGACGTCGGAGTTGTTGCACCCCAAGGCATACACCTCCGTCGGACTCGACCCGCGCGAAGCCCGCCAGGCCGCCTCCGCGAACCCGCACTGGCGCCGGACCAAGGCGGCATGGGCGGCCAAGGCCGTCGACCACTTCACCGAAATCGGCCTCATCGGCGGCCCGAGCCGAAGGCTGTGGCGCCGCGCCGGCGTCCTCGGCTGAACTTGACCAGGAAAGGCAGATCCATGTCCTCACGCACCAGCCAGGTCCTCGGCCTCGGTATCGCCGCGACCGGCCTCGCCCACTTCGCCGCCCCGGCGGCCTTCGAGCCCGTGACGCGGATGGCGTTCGCCACCGACACCCGGAACTGGACCTATCGCAACGGCGCCACCGAACTCGCCATCGGCCTCGCGATCGCGGCGGGCCCGACCCGGAAGGCCGGGGTGGCGGGACTGGCCGTCTACGCCGGATGGCTGGCCAAGCGGGTTCTCGCCCGGCGCTGACCCCAGCTAACGGGTTCGGTTCTGGTCGATCTGCTCACGAAGGATGTCGCCGTGCCCCGCGTGCCGGGCGAATTCCTCGATCATGGCGAGCAAGGTCCAGCGCAGGCTGACCGTTCCCTCACCGGGAAAGGTCTTGGTGTCGTCGAGGTCGAACCGGCCGGCGATCTCCCGTGATCGCTTGCTCGCCCGTTCGAACTCGGCGATCACGTCCGCCAGGGTCTCGTCGTCCGTGACGGTGAAGGTGCCCTCGTCCCGCTTCGAGTAACCGTCGCAGTCGGCTTCGTCGAGCCCCGCCCAGAATCGCTGGAACCAGATGCGCTCAGCCGCCGCGGCGTGCTTGAGCAACGAGATCGGCGTCGTCAACGACGGTACGAGCCGTCGGCGCGCGTCGGCTTCGGACAAGCCGCGCGCGGTCTCGATCAGGGCTTCGCGGTTGCGATCGAGCGTGTTCTCGATGACCACTCGCTCGACGCCATCGGTGATTCTGGTGGTACGCATGGGTTCACTCCATTCTCGGGCAGGGATGAGGACCAGGCCGACAAGCCGGGGGAGGGAAGTGGCCGGACAGAACATCACGGCCGAAGTCGAACCAGGTCAGGAGCGGAACGGTCACTGACGCCTGGTGACGATATGCGGCAGCCTACACCGGCGCCGCCGGCCGGTCATCTACGTGGATGTCGTGAGTGGTAAGTGTCGTTCTAACGACACTTGCCACTCACGACCAGGCTGTCTCCCCTCCGGCTTCTTCTCGGTCCCTGCTGGGCGAACGTGATTCCTGTCGTCAGGTGCCGCAGGGGAAGGTGCGCGTTGGGCCTTCACGCTGACGCTGTCACCGTCGATTTCGCCCTCGACTGTCACGCGGTGAAGAATTATCGCCATCGAATACTCGACCGGGGCCGCGATCGAATCGGTTCTCACCTCGGTGCTCGCTGACGCCGCCACGACCGCCCCTGGTCAACTGTCACAGCCGACAGGGGCCCGTCTGCGTCATCTGACCCGTCCTGGTCAGACACCCGCTCGTTGAGGCCGGTGGCTCTTGGGCAACAGGACCTCGCCCGTGGTGGGGCGCCGCTGCCCGGATCGTCATCCACTGTGGACAGTGGCGGGCGCGTCTCCATGAGCCACTTGCTCTGGTTCGAGTACACCATCGTCAGATCGGCGTCCGCTTTCCTTGAGTGGACTGCCGTGCGCATGGCCGCGGGCGAGCAAACCTCCGGATTCCGGCGATTCGGTATCCGACGCTCAGGAATGAGTAGTCCTACCTACCTGATTTTGGGGAGATCTGCTTGAACCATCGTTTTCGCTGTTCACGGGTGGTCTGACAGGTTGAGCGGATACGCATCGCTGTCGTATGGTGACCAGTGGTTACCGACGGCGGGGAGGCGTTCGTGACGGGTTATCGGGTGGTGGTCGGCAAGATCCGCGGCGCGAGTCAGGCCGCCGGACGGGTCGTCGAGGGCCTGCGCGGAGCCGGCTGCCCGGCCGCCGTGCCGACGGGCGATCTTGGCATGCCGGGGTCGCGGGCCGCGTTGGCGATGGCTCGGGTCAAGCATGTGCTGGTGTCCCGGCAGGCGGGTTTCGAAGCCCGGCTCGATACCCATGCCGGGAATATGGCGAAGGCCGCGGACTTGTATTCGGCTCAGGACGCGACCGCGGCGGCGGACATCACGGTGCCCGTGCCGGGGCCGGTGAAGGCCGGCTGATGGTCACGTGGGGGGAAGCGAAGCGGTGGAATCCGGCCGTGTTGCAGGAGGCGGTCGGAGCGATCAACGCCGGTTACAACAAGCTGGTGGCGTGTTCGGATGATCTGCGCGACATCACTACGCCTGAGGGCTGGCATGGTGAAGCGGCCGGCGCGGCGGCCGTCGAAGTGAATCAGATCATCGACGGCCTGGAGGAGTACGCCGCGGACATCGCGGCGTTGCGCCGCGCGGCGGGCGATACTGGGGACGCGATCACCGGTGTGCGGAACGGGGTACGGGAAGCCGAGACGATCGCCTCGGGTAACCACTTCACGATCGCGGCCGATGGTGCGGTCATCGACAACGGGATGCCGGAAGTGCCGCCGGAGCAAGAACAGCTGGTCGCGGAGGAACGCGCCCGGCTCGCCGAGGAGCTGAAAGACCGGGTCGAGCAAGTCTTACGGCAAGCCACCGACATCGACGACGATTTGTGCGCGGTACTGGGGCGGATCGAGGCCGGGAATGTCATCGACGCCACGGGGAACGACAACGAGAACACAAGTCTGGCCGCGGCCGGTAACTCGGGGGCGGTGAACGGTGCCTTGTCGGTGCTGACTCCTCCGCCGGTGGGTGCGGATCCGTCGATGAACGCCGCGTGGTGGGCCGCCTTGTCCGAATCACAGCGCAAGCAGCTGATCGCGCAGCACCCGGACTGGGTCGGTAACCGGGACGGGGTGAAAGCCGTGGACCGAAGCAGCGCGAACTTGAACCTGCTTGAGCAGCAGAAACGGGGCTTCACCGCGGAGCTGGAGCGGCTGCGTCGGGAGGATGGCGACTCGGATGAGATCGCACGCCTCGAGGAGCGGGTGAAGGCGATCGACTCGATCACCGGAATGATGCACGATCCGGATGGCAGCCTCAACCCGAATCGGCAGCTGATGTCGCTGGATTTGACCGGCGACCATCCGAAAGCGGCGATCGCGAACGGCGATGTCGACACCGCGCAGCATGTCGCGGTGTTCACTCCGGGTATGAACTCCACGGTCGACGGGAACATGCGCGGCTACGTTGATGACCTGGATGGTGTCGCGCGCAGTGCTGAGCGGATGCTCGCCACCCAGGGCGGCGGTTCGGTGGCCACGATTACTTGGATCGGCTATGAGCCGTCCACGCTCGATGATCCAGCGTCGTTGGTGGGGCTGGCGACCGCGGAGAACGTGGACGTCGGTGGGGACAAGCTCGCGAAGTTCGATCAGGGCATCAACGCTTCGCGCCCGACCGATCCGCATCTGACCGCGTTGGGGCATTCGCAAGGGTCGATTGTGACCGGGATCAGTCTCACCCACGCCGGCACCGGGGTGGATGACGCGGTGGTGTTCGGCAGTCCGGGTGTGGCGAACCATTTCGGGACCGACAACACCGCCCACGATTTGAAGGTGCCTGACGGGCACGCCTACAACATCACGGCCGAGGGTGACGCGGTCGCCCGGTATGTGCCGGAGACGTGGCGGTATGGCCGGGCACCGTATGCGATGGAGGGGATGAATCAGCTGTCGGCTGATGCCGAGGTAGGCGCCGATGGTGCGCCGTTGGCCGCGTCGTATGGGCACAGCGAGTACACGAAGACGATGCCCGGTGAGGTTGATTCGACCAGCAAGCACAATATCGCCGCTGTCGTTGCGGGTATGCCGCAGCTGACTGTCGCCGCACGCTAGGAAGACGTGTTTCTCATGCCGAGCCGAGTCTCTTTTGCCGTGATCATGACCGTGGGCCTGCTGTCGTCGGTGGTGGCCTGCAGCGATAGCGGGCAGTACCTTGGAACACCATCTTCGGAGAAGTCGATGCCCAGTCAGGATCAGTACGCCGAGCTCTCCCGTAGGCCGTCGATCGAAGAGGCGGTCGCGCACTACGACAAGCTCCGTCAGGCCCTGCAAGCGAGACTGTCCACGGAACTCGGGGTGACGGGCTGGGTGGACAAGCAGGATGGGCGCCAGTCGGGGTGTGCGAACGAGTTCCCCGGGGTGGATAGCCGGGACGCTGTCCGCATGTTCTTGAGCTTCCTCATCGCGCCGAAACCGGTCACGGGCGAGCAGTGGCAGGCCGCGACGCGGATCGTGACCGAGGTCGGCGCGGCACATGGGTTCGACAAGCCGGGACTGCAGGTGAACAAGCCGCCGGCGTTCGAGTTCGAATTGAAAGACCAGTACCTGGCTAGCGTGACACTGTCGACGGACAAGACCACGGTGATCTCGATCGAGACCGGTTGCCATTTGACGACCGCGGCCAAGCAACACGCCGGCGGGGCGCCTGCTTCGAAAAGCACTCGAGGGTGAGTGCGCTGGATACTCCGGAATCATCGGCGCGTCGCGGGCTGACGGCGGTGGTGTGCGTGGTGTTGGTGCTCGTGAGTGGACTGGTGGCGTTCACACTCGGTGTGGGCGGGGCGATGAGCAGTGATTCGTGTCGGCCGGGTGACAAATCGTTCTTGTGCACCAGCACTGGTCAGAATGTCGCGTTCTGGCTTCCGCTGGCCGGCTGGATCGCCTCGATTGTCCTTGCCGGGTTGTGTGTTACGCGTTTCGACCGGCGTCGTAGGTCCCCGTGGCTTGGGATCGCTGTGGGCGCGGCGGTGTTCTCGGTCATCGTGGTGATCGACTGGCTGCTCATCTCTGGGTGAGCGCGTCGTTCACAGCGCTCACGTCAATGCTCGTCGAGCCGGAGTTCCATACAGGCCAAACCGTTTCCGCCGATCAGGAGCTGAGGAGCCTTGCGCCGCGAGACGCCGTGCAGGGTGAAGACGTCGCTGTCGAGCAGGAGCGGGTGGCCGATCGATCGCGCGGACACGGGATCCCAGGCCTGGACGACGCCGTCGTGACCGGCACTGATCACCGCCGGTCGGCCGTCCGGCAGCCGGACGGCGGTGAGCGCCCCCACCGGACCGCTGTGCGCGGAGATCGGTGTCCCGATGACCCGGACCGTGGCGATGTCCACCGCCCGTAGCATCCCGTCCTTTCCGCCGACCACCGCCACACTCCGGCCGTCGGGCCAGGTCAGGGCGACGCCCGCGGAGATCGAGCAGCCGAGGTTGACGTCGCCGAGACGGCGGCGCGTGACGAGGTCCCAGACGCAGACGGTGCCGTCGTCGCCGCTCGCGAGGGCTGCCGCCCGGCCGTCGGGAAGCACCGTGGCGAGCGTCATCTGGATGCCGAAGTAGCCGTTCCAGGGATGCTCCTCGCTCCCGATCTCGTAGTTCACCATGCCGTCGGACCCCGGTGAGGATTCGATTCGCCGGGCACCCGCGAAGGGACCGCGGGAGACTCGGCCGAGTGAGGCGCCGGAGGCCGGGTCCCACAGATGGACACCGCTGCCGAAGCTGCCGGAGCTGATCACCACGGCCCGCCCGCCGGGCAGCACTGCGGTGGTCATGGCCGTGACCCCCAGGCCATGGCCGGTCCAGATCTCCGACACCGGATCCCCGGTGGCGAGATCCCACACGCGGATCAGCGAATCCCATCCGGAGGAACTGACCACCACGACCCGGCCGTCGGAAAGGGTCAGGATTTCGACGATGTTGACGCGCCTGCCCTCCTCGAGCGTCCGCACTTCCGAGCCGCTGCGCAGATCGACGACGCGCAAGGTTTCGCCGAGATTGTGCACGGTGATCTCCCGGCCGTTGGGCAGCCTCCCCGTGGCGAACGCACGAACCCTCTCGGCCTCGCCCCGGGCCGAGGTCGCGTCGGCGGTCAGGTGCCAGAGCCGGACAGCGGCGTCATGGCTTCCCGTCACCGCGGCGACGCTTCGGTCGGGGAGCACGATCGTCGCGAGCGAGTGCAGCATCAGCACGCCGCTGCCGATGGCGTCGAAGGCGAGCCGCTCCTCGCCGAGTGCCGCGATCCACAGCCGCCCGGCGAGGACGACGAGGCTCTTGCCCCTGCCTCCTGGCATGTCGACCAGCGCCATCGCCTCGACGGTGTGCTTCTCCGGGATCGCCCAGGTCAGGATTTCGTCACCGGAGACGAGGTCGTGGAACCACAGCTCGCCGCCGGTGCCGCCCACCACCGCCACCGGCTTCCCGTCGGGGGACACACCGGCGGTGAGGGCGGACGCGGTGCCGCGGATGTTCTTGAGTAACGAGGGGTCACGCATGACGTTTTCCCGATCGCCCGTCACCCGGTTCCACACGTGAACGGAATCTCCGGTGACGAGGTCCCAGACACGGACGGCACCGCCAGGCGCCACCGCCAGCGCGAGCACCCTGCCGTCCGGGAGCACCGTGACGGTCAGGGAGGAACCCCGGTATCCGCTCACCTTGGCGGGAGAGGGCATCGGTTCGCCGGTCACCACATCCCGGATGTGGACGGCGTTCGCCTTGTCGTCCGAGATCACGGCGACCACCTGCCCGTCCGGGAGGCGTAATGCGGCAAGGGATGTCACAGCGCCTTCGTAGGCGCAGGGTTTCCCGATCGGCGTGCCCGCGGCGAGATCCCAGACCCGGCTCGTCCCGTCGGTGCTCCCGGTGACGGCCACCGTCCGGCCGTCATCGAGGGTGATGGTGGCGATCGCGCCGATCGCGCCGGTGTGGCCGAGGAGCGGATCTCCGATCTGCTCCCGCGCGACCGGATCCCAGCGACCGACGGCGCCGTCATCCCCGCCGACCAGCACGATCTGTCTCCCGTCGGCGAAGGTCGCGACAGCCAGCGCCCGGACCGGACCGGAGCATCGGGTGATGATTTCCGCCTGCTCACATGTCCATCTCAGCCACCGCGGTTCCCAGCCCGGACCGCGCCGGACGGCCCTCGCGGTGTGATATCCCTCGGCGGCGAGGCGGAAGCGCAACGCGTCCGCGTTGATCGGCGCGGAGTCCAATGAGGACAGTTGGGGAGTGCTGCGCCAGTGCCTGAGGAGCGGGCTTTCCGGCTTCGGGCCTCGTGCCGTCACCGAACTCAACCGTGCCACGTCGACGTAGGGCAGGAAATCCTCGGTGAGGATCGTGCCGTCGAGCACGCCACCGCCGGCGGCGTGCTCGACGAGGTGCCGCCTGACGTAGGGCGGAGGGCTTCCCTGCGTCCTCAAATCGTCGAGCGCGCGGGTGATCCTGGCCTCGACGGCGGGCCGGGAGTCGGCTTCGAGCGGCGGCTGGTCGAGCAGTTCGTGCCAGTCGTCCCGCAAGGTGTCACGGAGCAGGTCGTGGAAGAGCCGGTAGACGGTCGCGTCGTCTTGCCGGTCGGTGACCAGGTACGCGCCGAGGCGGGAATCGAGCAGCCAGGAGATGTCGGTGTCGCCGAATTCGTAGTCGCTGTCGCCGACCGCGTTCGCCACGCGGGGCCAGATCTTCCGCCACGGCAGTCCGGCACCGCGGGCGAACGCGATCGCCCGGAGGAGCACGATCGCCCGGTGCCGGTCGGCCGGGACGGCGAAGGTGCCGTGGAGATCGGCCTTGAAGACGCCGGTGACGCCCTGCTGAAGGGCCTCGCGCCACGACGTCCCGAGCATGCCGTGGGCGAGTGACGTCGCGGCGAGGCGGGCGAACAGGAACGACCGTCCCGCCCGGCCGCCGACAGCGGCCGCCAGCTCGGCGGTCCGGGTGCCGTCGTCGCCGAGGTATCGCGAACCAGCGGTGTTCCGGAGGATCCCGGCGACGTAGGCGATGACGTCGGAGGGGTCCCACCACGGCGCCTCGTCGACCCGGATCCGGTTCGACGCGAACAGGGTCTCGGCGAGGTCGGCGAGCGGAGGCGTGGCGTACCGCACCTGATCCACCCGTCGTTCTCCGCCCGGTGAGCGCAGACCGAGGAGCAACCGGACGCGGGGTTCCCGTGGATTCGGCTCGAGCCGGGCGATGATCGTGGTGAGCAGGCTACGCGGCGCGGCGGCTTCGTCGACGGCGTCCACGACCACGGTCACCCGCCGGTCGCTCGTCCGTAACCGGGCCTGCCACGAGGCGAGACGTTCGTCGAGGCTGGCACCCGGGTGCTCGCTGTCGCGGTGCGCCGGCTCGAAGGCGCGCAGGATGTGGTCGAGGACTTCGGTGTCGAGCTTTCCGGTCGCGACGACGGCGACGTCGACAGCGCCCGACGGCGGCATCAGGTCGTCCTGGACGACGGCGAGTTCCGCGGCGTGTGCCCGCCGGAACTCCGGATCGCTCAGGGTCACCAGACGGGCCAGCGCCGCGGACTTCCCGCTGCCGGCCGCTCCGGTGATCACCGTCGTGCCGGGCTCGCCGGTGGCTGCCGCGATCAGCGCCCGCATCAGTTCGGCGCGGCCGGTGAACAGCCAGCCGGCTTCGTCGTCCGTGGCCACGCCTCGTGCCTTGGGTCCCCAGTGGGTGCGCAGATCCTGCCGGGAGAGCGCGAGGTCGTGCCGGGCCGGGGAGACTTCGACCACGGCGTCCGGGCGGTAGTGCGGGTTGGGCAGACAGACGTGCGGCGATCGGCGGGACAGCCCCGTGACCGCCTCGGCTATCTGGCTGCGGCCGAGGTGTTCCCGTAGTCCGTCGAGAAGGTCTTCCACCGACAGATGGGGTGCGTGGCCGAACTGCGCTCCCTCCCGGGAGGCGAGTTTGTCGAGGAACGCGGTGATCGCCCGGCTCAGCACTCCGGTGCCTGCCTGTTGGGTCTCCGCGGCACTGGCCAGGATCACCCACGACTCGGGAGCTTTTTGGTCGAGTTTGGCCAGTTCGCCGATGATCATGCCCGCGTAGCAGGTGTCGACGATGACCACGAGGTGCGTGACATCCGTGCAGGCGAGCCATTTGAAGAGGTCGAACGAGGCGAGAGCGGTCGCGCCCCGCCGATTCGACTCGGTCTCCTTCAGGATCAGATGGTGCGCCTTGTTGACCGCCTCGGCGTGCCCGGTCACGAAGACGACCGCGGCGTCGGCGTCCCGCCAGCGGTCTTCCGGGGGAGGGTTTTCCAGTGCGGCTTGGATGTCCCGTTTCGCCGGACTGTCGGCCAGTTCGGGAAAACGGTGCTCGAATCGGCGTCCGCCGAGATGGTCCGCGCACAGCCAGGCGCGCAGGGCCGCGACCTCCTCGCCGACCGGCAGGGGTAGCCAGTTCGGGTCGTCGTACTCCGCCGTCGCGATGGCCACGAAATGCCTGCGGAGAATGCTGTCGCCGGTCATTTGCCGGCCACCCGCAAGAGCGCGGCGCCGGTCTGACGGCGGCTGAGATACCGCTCCGCGGAATGGGCCTTCGCCCCGTTGTCCACGACGATCTCGTCGGTTTCGCCGATCTGTGGCCACCAGGCGCGCAGCTCCCCGCCACAGGCGACCGGATCATGAGGATCGCGGATGTTGACCCAGGCCGGGACGGGCAGGGGCTCGACCCGCAGGTTGTCCCGCACCATCCGCAACGCCAGGGGCGAACCGGCGGTGATCAGCATTTCGACCCCGAGTCCCGGATTTCGGCGCAGGAGTTCGTAGGCGACCACGGAACCGAGCGAATGGCCGATCACGACCCTGCAGTCCGCCGGGATCATCTCCCGCACCCGGTCGTCGACGGCTTCACGGACGGACGGCTGGCGCAGATACCGGCGTACCTGCCGGAGTTCCTTGATGGACAGCACCGCGGCGGCCGCCCCGTACCGGCGGTCGATCGCCGCGAGCAGTGCCTGCAGCGGTCGTGGGAAGCGACCGAATCCCTTCGGCACCTCGGCGGCGGCAGCGGCGATCTCGGCCGGGGTGACCAGCTCGGCGAGGGCCTCGGCGAGGTCGGCCCATTCTTCGGTGCTGAGGTCGAGGTCCTCGACGGAATCGGGAACTCCGGATTTGGTGACGACGGAATCCGTGGCACCATTCCGCGCCGGAAGAAAAAGATCTCCGTAAAAGGCGATATCGAGGTCGGAAAACATCGGCCGTCGGCCGGCCGCCCGCTCCAGTCCGTCGCCCAGTGCCGGACCCCAGGCGGCGAGAAGTTGCTGTCTCCCAAGCCATTGCTGGCCGATCCCGTGCACTCCGACTATCGATGCCATTGGTGCCCTTCCGGTAACGAGGGCGTCGAGCCTAAGGCACGCGTCGAATTCCCCCATAGCCGCCACCCCGGGCGACTAACGCCTGCCGGATTCAGATTCGGACATCGTGCCGGGAGGACGCGTCGAGTTTGCGGAGAACGTTGGCGACGTGGTCCTCGACGGTACGTCGTGAGATGAACAGGGCTTGAGCGATCTCCCGGTTGGTGTGGCCGTTGGCCAGCAGGCGTGCGACATCGTGTTCGCGTGGCGACAGCTGCGTTCCGTAGCTGCGGCGGCCACGGACGGAGGGGATGACGGTGCCGGTGCTGCGGATGTGGTGACGGCAGCGGGCGGCGTCGACGGTGGCGCCCAGCGCGTCGAACGTGACGGCCAGCTCGCGGAACACCGCGGGATCGGCGCCGGAGACGCGAGCGGCCCGGTCGGCACACTGCGTGGCGCGGTAGCGCTGCCCGAGTTCGTCGTAGCGCAGCCGCGCGTCACGGTAGTGCTGTTCCGCTTCGTCGTGATTTCCCGTCGAGGCGGCCAGCTGTGCCCTGCACACCGTGAGCGCCGTCCGCGCCGAGGGCGCGTCGATGCCGTCCAGCCCTTCCTCGGCCTCCGCGACCAGCTGTCGCGCGGCGTCGGGCTCGTCGTCGGCGAGGTGACATGCGACAGCCTGGGGGACGATCTCGGCCGCCCACGCCCAGGAGCCCTTCGCGCGCAACAGGGTGAGTCCGCGCTCCGCGTGGCCGCGAGCCGTGGCGTCGTCCCGGCTGAGCAGCATGGCGGCCATCCCGCCCGCCGCGGCCACCGCCACCGGGAGCACCGCCGTCGGGTGGGTGCCGAGGGCGGCGTGGAATCCGTGTTCGGCGGTCAGCCAGTCACCGCGGGCGGCGGCCAGCCAGCCGATGACCAGGTTCAGTTCGTTCGCGATATGCGGCAGAGGGGAATAGACACCGATCAGCGCCTGTGCCCGCTCGGCCAGGCCGGACCACTCGCCAGCCAGCCAATCCAGCCGGGCTTCGGTGGCTTCGGCCGTCGCCACCACGTAATCGGCGCCCACCCGTGAGGCCAGTGCCAGCCCGGTGTGCAGGAACGTCCGCCCCTGCCGGTCCCGGCCGATCCACGAGCACGCGTCGGCCAGGTTGGTGTGGGCCCTGGCGAGATGCCTGAGCTCAGCGGGGTCGGCGACGTCGTCGGGCGCGGGCAGCAGGGTGATCCGGTCCCAGCTGTCCGGGTCCCCGACGATGAGCCGCCCACCGAGCACGGTGGCCAGCACCGCCGTGCGCGCGGTGCGCCGCGGTAGATGAGCGAGCAGGTCCTCCACCCGCGGAAGCCAGGCTCGGTGGTCGGCCACGGTGGAGATGTCGAGGTAGGGCACGGAAAGCAGGGCCATCCCGGACGCGACCCGCTCGGGCTGGTCGCCGAGAAGCTCTATCGCCTCGGCGATTTCGGCGCATCCACGGTCCAATCGGGACTCGCGCACCAGCAGGATGCCCAAGCACAGCCGCACTTCGCCGCGCACGGCGGCGACCAGCCTGGGGTCTGATCGCAGTGCCTCGATGCGCATGATCACCCCGGCGTCGGGCAGTCCCGCCAGCGCGTACCCGCAGAGTTTCGTGGCCAGCCGGTTCAAGTCCTCGGCGGGCACCTCGCGGTCGGAGACCACTGGGGAGAGCATGTCCACCGCGACGGACATGTCGTTCGCCTCGGCAGCGGCGTCCGCGGCGCTTTCGCTGTATCGCAACCACTCTTCCCGCATGCCCGCCTCGGCACAGTGCCGGGCGAGCCGCGCGACCGGCCATCCGGCGACGTCGGCCAGCACCCGAACCGCGGCGCGGTGCAGCTCCTGTCGGCGCGGTCCCGGCAAAGCCGCGTACACCGCCCGCCGCGCCATGTCGTGCCGGAGGCCGTACCGGTTCGGCGGGCCTTCCGTCAGCACACCGGAACGCACCAAACCCACCACCGGGTGTACTCCGGAAGACCCCGCGACCGCGGTGAGGACCTCCGCCGGTGCCGCGTCGCCCAGCACGGCCGCCGCCTCGGCGACCGCGCGCTCCGGTTCGATCAGCCGGTGCAGTCGTTCGAGTATCGACTCCTTCACCAGGACGGGCACATCGACGGTGGCCAGGCCCCGGCCCGCCACCGCCCCCTCGATCCGGGTGTCCACGAGCCGGTCACGCAGTGCACGGGCCGTTTCCGCGACCACGAAAGGAATTCCGCCGGTCTCGTGCAGCACCGCGGTCGCGAACGACTCCGAAACGCCGCCGCCGGTCACGACTTCGACCAGCCTCCGGACCTCCGGTTCCTCGAAGGGGCGGAGACCCAGATGCGCGGTGGCGACCTCGGACGGCGGGTGCACGACCGGCCCCAGCGGGGCATCACCGGGAAGTTCCTCACGCCGGTAGGTCAGGACCAGCGACAGTCCGGGCGGTGGATCCGCGAGCAGGAATCTCAGCACCTGACGGGTGTCTTCGTCGGCCCAGTGCACGTCTTCGACCACGAGCACGGCCTGCCCGAGCGTGCGCACCAGGGCGCAGACCGCACGGAACATCCGATGGCGCTCGGCCTCCGGCCGGTCCAGCGGCGGCGGTTCCGGCGGCAGGAGATCGGCGAGTTCCGGCAGGTGCCCGCGCAGTGCGCCGGTCACCGGATCGGGATGGGCCACCCTGTCCCCGGCTCGTCCGAGACAGTCGAGCAACGGACCATAGGGGAAAGGTTCTTCCAGCGGCTGACAGGTACCGACGGCCAGCCACAGATTCCGGCCGCGGACCGTCGTCGCGAGCGCACCGATCAAAGTGGTCTTCCCGGCCCCCGCCTCACCTTCCAGGAACGCCACCGCGGGCGGACACGTGACGAGGTCGGACAAGGCGTCCAGTTCCGCGCTCCGGCCGACCATCGGGACGGATCGTCCGCGCGTCGACGGAGACACACCCATCGCCACCTCCGCACTGGTCACGCCGGTTCCAGGAGGCCGCAACGATACGTCGGACCGTCTCCAGCACGTAACCCTGATCACGGTAATGCCGTACCCCTCCGGGGTCTCACCACGATTGTTTCCCCTCCGCCCGCGCCGAATGGTGAAGCGGTGCGCCAGGCGCACACGGGAGATGGAGGAGAGATGCAAAAGGCCCGAATGACGTTACGTCTGTTCGGCATCGCGGCCGCACTGGTGGCGGTGAGTCCCGCCGCGTCGGCCGCGACGCCCGAAGGCGACATCGTGCAAGCCCGGCAGCCTCTCGCCGGTCGCTACATCGTGGTCCTCCGGGACGGCGCGCAGGCGGCCGCGCAGGGTGGGGCCGCGTCGTTGACCCAGCGCTACGGCGGTGCGGTGGTCGACACCTATGCGTTGACCCTGAACGGTTTCTCGGTCCGGGACCTGAGCGAGCGGCAGGCAAGGCGCCTGGCCGCCGACCCGGCGGTGAAGGCGGTGCACCAGGACGGTGTCGCCCGTGCCGCCGGAGAGCAGCCGAACCCGCCCTCGTGGGGGCTGGATCAGATCGACCAGCGCACGAAGACCTTGGACAAGAAGTACGTCTACCCCAACGCCGGTGAGGGCGTCACCGCCTATGTCGTCGACTCCGGCGTGGGCATCCGGCACACCGAATTCGAGGGCCGGGCCACGCACGGCCACGATTTCATCGACAACGACGGCGACGCGACCGACTGCTTCTGGCACGGCTCCCACGTGGCGGGCACCATCGCGGGCAAAACCGTCGGCGTCGCCAAGAAGGCCAAGGTGGTCGCGGTCCGCTCGCTGGGTTGCGGCGGTTCCGGACCGGACTCGGCCACCGTCAGCGGACTGGAATGGGTGGCGGCCAACGGGAGCAAACCGGCCGTGGTCAACCTGAGCCTGGTCATGGACACCGTCGGAGTCGGCGATGCTCAAGTGAAAGCATTGGTGGACAAGGGTTTTGTGGTCGCTGTCGCCGCGGGCAACAACGGCCAGGACGCCTGCACGGCCAGCCCCGGCCGAACCCCCGAAGCGCTGACCGTCGGCTGGATCAACCAGGGCGGCGGCCGGAGCGGGAACTACGGGAAATGCGTCGACCTGTTCGCCCCGGGCGGCAACATCTATTCCTCCGACCACACCGGTGGCTACCGTACCGGCAGCGGTACCTCGATGGCCTCGCCACACGGCGCGGGGGCGGCGGCGCTGTACCTCGCCGCGAATCCGGGCGCGACCCCGCAGCAAGTACGCGACGCCCTCGTCCGCAACGCCTCACCGGGACTGGTGACCGATCCCGGCGCGGGCTCGCCGGACGCGGTGCTCTACACCGGGTTCATCGGAGGAGGCACGCCGCCCGAATGCGGTGTCGTGTCCAACGACGAGGACGTGTCCATCCCCGACGCCGGGGCCACCGTGGGCAACACCGTGACCCAGAGCAGCTGTGACGGCAAGGCTTCGGCGGCTTTGGCCGTCCGGGTGGACATCGACCACACCTACTCCGCGGACCTGGCGATCGACCTGGTCGGACCGAGCGGGGCCACGCGGCCTCTCAAACGAGCGGGCGGGATCGGCGACAGCGGCGGTGTGCACCAGACCTTCACCGTGGACGCCTCCGGCGAGAACGCCAACGGCACCTGGAAGCTCCAGGTCCGCGACATCCACCGATTCGACACCGGCACCCTGACCGGCTGGTCGATCACGTTCTGAACCGGAACGTCCCTGCGAACCGAGGAGCACGATGAGAACAGCACGTCTGGTCATCGCCTTCGCCATGGCACTGGCCGTGATCACCCTGCCCGCGATCGACACGGCGGACGCCGGGCCCTCCGCCATCGCCGCGACACCCACCGACCAGTTGCGGCCCCCGGACATGGGCACCCGGGTGGTCAACGGACAACGGACGACCGTGCGGGAAAACCCTTACATCATCGCGGGTCTGCGTGCGGGTGGCGGCGGCCCACAGGGCCAGTCCTGCACCGCTTCCGTCGTCGGCAAACGCAAGATCGTCACCGCGGCGCACTGCATGATCGACGTCGGCGGTGCGAAAAGCTACCTCTACGGCGACGACGACCTGAACACTCCAGGCGACGAAACCTTCCGCACACCCGTCGCCTCCTACAAAGTGCACCCCCGCTACACCGGCCCGAACTCCTGGCAGACCGGCTACGACGTCGCGGTGATCACCACCGAAACCGACCTGCCCGTCCCGGAGAGTCAGTGGGCCAAGGTGGCCGGATCGGGTGATGCCGCGCTGACCGCACCGGGGAAGTCGGGCACCGCCGTCGGCTATGGGCGGACCTCGGCCAACGGCGGATCCGGCGTCCTCTACAAGACCACGATGCCGGTCAACGACGCGAACACCTGCCAGGTGTTCAACGTGCGGGTGAACCCCGACCTCATGGTGTGCGTCGGCTACGACGACGGGCGCACCGCGACCTGCTCCGGCGACAGCGGCGGGCCCTTCATCGTGGACGGTGTGATCGTCGGCGTCGTCTCGTGGGGCTCGGGCGGATGCGACCGCTACAGCATCATGGCCCGGCTCACCAACGAGATGGGCGACTGGGCCCGCGGCGAGATCGGCGGCACGCAGCCCGGGGACGGGAAATTCGGCGTCTCCCTCAGTCCGGCGGCGGGCAAGACCGAACCCGGCAAGTACATCTCGACCTCCGTCGTGACCAAGGCGGGCGACACCGGACCCGAAAAGCTCGACCTGTCCGTCACCGGCCTGCCCGACGGCGCGACGGCCACGTTCCAGCCCGGCTCGTCCGTCACTTCCGGCGACGTCGCCAAACTCACCGTGGAAACCGCGGCGAGCACTCCGAAAGGCACGCACCGGATCACCGTCACCGCGAGAGGCGCGTCCGGCACCAAGTCGGCCGACTACACCCTGACCGTCGGCGACGGCGGCACCACGGACGGGCCCAAGCCCGCCGTCTCACCCGGCGCGGGAACGGTGAAATCCGGCTCGTTCGTCGACGCGACCGTCACCGTCACCGGGGGAACGGGCAACAGCACACTCACCGCGACCGGGCTGACGATGAACCCGATGTTCCAGCCGTCCACTGTGGCCCCGGGCGGTACTTCACGCATGTCCATCGCCGCGCCGTTCCAGCCCGGCGTCTACAAGATCACCATCACCGCCACCGACAGCACCGGTAAAACCGGGACCACCGAATACAGTCTCACCGTCCAATGAGCTGACTTGATCCGTGGAGCCCGTTACCGGCCAGCGGTAACGGGCTCCACGGCACGATGCTGGTTTCGGCCAGTGGCCGTGATCAACCGCGGTGGTCGAGCCAGTCATCGGTGTCGCGATGCCGGTTGAGCCTGACCGCGTCGAACTCGTCGTAATGATCGCCCTTGTCGACCCCGAGGCGTCGGAGCGCTTGGGAGATCGGGCTGCCGTCAGGTGAGGCCGGCTGGTTCTCAGCGAGGTGGAGCGGGCCGAGGGCACCGTGCCCGGCGTCCCACACTTGGGCGTTCTGCGAGCCTGTCCCTCCGAAGTACTCGGCCTCGATGTAGGCCACGGGACCGTCCGTCGAACAAGCGGCCAGCTTGCGGTCGAACCCTGCGGGCAGCTTCCAGAATCCGGTGGGCAGGGGTGCGTCGGTGATGGTGACCGCATCGAAGACCGCGTCGGTCACGGGGATCAGTGAAAGGTGCTGTCCGAGCGGCACGATGTGTGCGTCGTCGATATCCACGACCAGTTTGCTCAGGAGCGGATGGGTGGCGACGACAGCGTGCAGGCAGTAACCCATGTCCTCATTCTCGCTTCGCGCATGAGCCGGGTCCGACCGGTCCAGTGTGGCCGTGCCCGCGGCACCCGGCTATCATCATTCAGATGATCTGAACATCTGTCGAAAACATCTGGAGTGTGGTCCGCTGTCATGCGCGTGCTCTTCGCCAGCCTGGCGTCGCCAGGCCATACCTACCCCCTGATCCCGCTCGCGATCGCCGCCAGGGAAGCCGGGCACGAGGTGCACTTCGCCGTCGGTGAACACGTCCACGTGCCCCTGCGCAGGAACGGACTCCGGCCCTTTCGCCCGGCGGATGCGTTCTACGAGATCTACGCCGAGGATCTCGAACCGGAACTGGCGCGGCTACGGCCCGACCTCGTCGTCCACGAATGGGGCCAGCCGGGGGCGGCCATCGCCGCGCAGCGCGCCGGGATTCCCGGTCTCTGGCACGGCTTCGGCCGCATGTTCCCCGAGGGAATCGGACTCCAGCGCCCGGCGGTTCCCGCCCGGCCACATCTCGACATCTGCCCACAGTCCTTACAGGACAAGGAGTTCCTCGCGACGGCCGAGCGCATCGCACTGCGCCCCATCGCCTATTCCGAACCGGCGCCGCTCCCGTGGCGTTCCGGACGCACTTCGCGACCGTTGATCTACCTGACGCTCGGCACCGCGTTCGGCACGCCGGAACTGCTCACCACGGCCATCCATGGCTTGGCCGCGCTCGACGCGCACGTCGTGCTCGCCTCCGGCCGGATCCACCCGGAACAACTCGGCCCGGTGCCGGACAACGTCACGGTGCGAGCGTGGATACCGCAGGCGGACCTGTTGCCGCACGTCGACGTGGTCGTGCAGCACGGCGGCAGCGGCACGACCCTCGGAGCGCTCGCCGTCGGCGCCCCTCAGCTCGTCCTTCCTCAAGGAGCCGACCAGTTCGCCAACGCCGAGGCCCTCAGTGCCGCGGGTGCCGCGCTACGCCTCTTGCCCACCGAAATCACCGCGGACGCCATCGCCGACCAAGCCCAGAAGTTACTGCCACACTACGGAAACACCGCCCACCGCGACGCGGCCCGCGCGATCGCCGAGGAGATCGCCCGGATGCCATCCCCCGCCGAGGTCGCCCGCGACCTGCCGAGCTGGGCCGAACACGGAAACTGATCTCACGCCGGGGTCCTGGCGGCCGCCCGGTTCAGCGCGGCGGATACGGTCCTCGGCATGACTCTGCGAGCCGCGGCGGTGCGGCGGAAACCGGTCGCCGATCTCATCGCCGACAGTGATCACGGCACGCTGAAGCGTTCCCTCGGGCTCGGGCAGCTGACCATGCTCAGCATCGGCGCGACGCTGGGCAGCGGGATCTTCGTCGTGCTCGGCGAGGCGGTACCCGTGGCGGGGCCCGCGGTCGTGCTGTCGTTCGTGCTCGCCGGGATCACCGCGCTCTTCTCCGCGCTCTCCTACGCCGAACTCGCCGGCATGATCCCGGTGTCCGGGTCGTCCTACTCCTACGCTTACGCCACGCTCGGCGAACTGGTCGCCTGGGTCTGTGGCTGGTGCCTGGTGCTCGAGTACGGCGTCTCGGTGGCGTCGGTGGCCGTCGGCTGGGGGCAGTACCTCAACGAGTTGCTGCGGCTGGCGTTCGGTTTCGCCATTCCCGACGCGTTCAGCCAGCCACCGGGCTCGGGCGGGATCGTCAACGTCCCGGCCATCGTCGTCGTCCTGCTCGCCATGGTCCTGTTGCTGTCCGGCGCGAAGGAGAGCGCGCGGGCCAACGCGATCATGGTCGTGATCAAGATCGGCACGCTGGTGCTGTTCTGCGCGATCGCGTTCTCCGCGGTGCGGGCGGCGAACTTCGCCCCGTTCCTGCCGCTCGGCCTGGCCGGGCTGAGCGCCGGCGCCGCGAAACTGTTCTTCTCCTACATCGGTTTCGACGCGGCCTCCACCGCGGGCGAAGAGGCGAAGAACCCGCAACGGGATCTGCCGAGGGCGATCCTGCTCTCGCTCGCGATCGTCACCGTGCTGTACTGCCTGGTCGCCGTGGCGGCCGTGGGCGCGCTGCCGTGGCAGGAGTTCGACGGCCAAGAGGCCGCGCTGTCGCATGTGCTCGGTGCCGTGTCCGACAACCCGCTGTGGGCCGGACTGCTGGCCGTCGGCGCCATCGTGGCGATCTCCAGTGTCGTGCTGACCGTCCTCTACGGACAGACGCGCATCCTGTACTCGATGTCCCGGGACGGCCTCGTCCCCGCTTCACTGTCCAAAGTGGATCCCAAGACCGGGACTCCCCGGGTCAACACCCTGGTGGTCTCCGGCTTCGTCGCGGCGCTGGCCGCGTTCATCCCGCTCGGGAAACTGGCCGACGCCACCAGCATCGGCACGCTGTTCGCCTTCGGGTTGGTCAACGTCGCCGTCCTGCTGCTGCGAAGGCGGCAGCCCGAGGCTCCGCGCTCGTTCCGCGTGCCTTTCTCTCCCGTCACGCCGATCCTCGGGGTGCTGTGCTGCGGTTACATGATGCTCAGCCTCGATGGCGCGACCTGGATCGTGTTCGGTGGCTGGATGGCGCTCGGCCTGCTCATCTACTTCGGTTACAGCATGCGCCGGTCCCGGCTCGCTGGGGACGGTGAGAAGGCCATCGCCGATTGACCCGCCGTCGAATACGACCCACGGCCGATGTGCACCGAACGCGCCCCCGCGGGGCGTCGTCACGCCTAGGATCGCCATGGCGTGGACCGGGCGCTCGATCCCGGCGGAGAGTCCTGAAAGGCAAGGCATGCCAGACGTGATGTACACGACCATCGAAGCGATTCCGCGGGTGTTGCTGCTCGTGGTGGGGATCCTCGGCCTGATCTTCTCGATCAGAGGACGCGCCAAGGGAGTCTCCGGCCTGATGGTGGGCGCTTTCGTCGTCATGCTCGTCGCCACGGTGGCAAGCATCATCTGGCAGTTCGTGGCGTTGAACCTGCCGTCCTGGGCCGCGTCCGAGCGGCTCACCGCCGACGAAATCCGCTTGATCTTCCTGGGTGTCGGCGTCCCACTGGACGCCGCCGCGCTGCTCTCCTGGCTCCTGGTCGCGATCGCGGTCCTCAAGAGTGGCCGTCAGTCTCGGCAACCCGGCGTCGCGCCGTACCCGGGGCCGGTCAACTATCCGATGGCCGCACAGCAGGGTTTCCCGAACCCCCAACCCGGCAACACCCAGCCTGGTCACCCGTCGGCTCAGCCGCCGTCGAACTAGATCGAAGCACGAAGCGCAGCCGCCGACTAATCGCGCGCCGGCTCGGGTCGGCCGCACTCGCGATCGACGCGATGATGCGGCCTGATCCCCACGGTCCTGCTTGAAGCCGCCTCGCCGCGGGCCGAAGCGACCGGATCAGACCACAATGGACAATAAGGAAGTGGAGGGAATGCGTCCACATAGCACAAAACCCCACGTCATCGAATCCGAAAACGTGGGGCTTGAGTGTGCGCCATCAGGGACTCGAACCCCGAACCCGCTGGTTAAGAGCCAGCTGCTCTGCCAATTGAGCTAATGGCGCTTGCTTGTTCCCGCCGCTTTGGTGTTCCCCTCGGCGACGTGGAAAACATTAACACAGGGTTGCTGGGGCCCGTTTCAGGGGGGTCCCCTTCGGCCGCCGTGGGCGTCGCGGGGACGGATTCGGCCATCCGGCCGCAGGCGTTGCGGCCGGTCAGGCAGACTATAGCCAGACGTTGGGGTTGGTACCACGCGAAACGGGCGGTGTGCATGAGGGTCTGGGGAGCGACGGGGCGGTCGCGGGTGGCTGTGGTGGCTGTGGTGGCCGGGTTCACACTCGCCGCGTGCAGTAGTACACCGTCGAGTGAATCGCCGTCGCCGGGTGGCGCTCCCGGGGGTTCGCAGCAGAGCAGTGCGGCCGCTCCGGCCCCGAAGCCCGCCGTGATGACGCTGACCCCGGCGCAGGGCGCGGCGGACGTGGCGCCCGGTGAGCCGGTCACGGTCGCCGTCGCCGACGGCAAGGTGGGCGAGGTCAAACTCGCCGGTGCCGACGGCAAGGTCGTCGCGGGCAAGCCGAAGGAAGACGGTTCGGGCTGGGAGTCGGCGGAGCCGCTCGGCTACGGCAAGACCTATACCGTCACCGCGGCCGCGACCGGGACCGACGGCAAACCGGTCACCGCGACCTCGACGTTCTCCACGGCCAAGCCGGGTCGCCAGATCGGTGTCTCGATCAACCTGGTCGAAGGCGAGACGGTCGGTGTCGGCCTGCCGTTGATCTTCACCTTCACCGCCAATGTGCCGGACAAGGCGGCGACCGAGAAGGCGCTGAAGATCGTCACCGAACCGCAGACCGAGGGCGCGTTCCACTGGTTCGGCGAGAAGACCGTGATGTGGCGGCCCAAGGAGTACTTCAAGCCGGGCACCAAGATCTCGGTCAACGCGGCGATCTACGGCAAGAACCTCGGCAACAACACCTTCGGCCGTGAGGACAAGCCCGCCAAGGTGGTCGTCGGCGACAAACTGGTCGCGACCGCCGACGGTGGCACGCACCAGATGAAGGTCGTGGTGAACGACCAAGAGGTCAAGCAGATGCCGATCTCGATGGGCAAGCCGTCGAGCAGCACCCCGGCCGGGACCTACACCGTGATGAGCGAGCACACCGGCTACACGATGGACTCGAGCACCTACGGCGTCCCGACGGACAGCAAGGCGGGCTACCGGACCTTCGTGAAGTACGCGGTGCGGATGTCGAACAGCGGCATCTTCTACCACTCGGCGCCGTGGTCGGTCGGTTCGCAGGGCAAGCGGAACGTGAGCCACGGCTGCATCAACCTGTCGACCGAGAACGCGAAGTGGCTGATGGACATCTCGAAGAAGGGCGACATCATCACGGTCGCCAACTCGGGTCCGCAGGTGCTGGAGCCGACCGACGGCTGGTCGGTGTGGCAGATGTCGTGGGACGACTGGAAGACCGGCGGCGACCGGAACTGACCTGGTGTCATGGGGGGTCCCCATAGGACGAATTTCGTCCTATGGGGACCCCTCATGACGTTCGGGGACGACGCACTCCCGCCCCTGGGCTACTGACGGCACCGATGTGATGGGGGTCCGGGGGCGCAGCCCTCCGGCGGGGGCTTGGGGGCTCGGCCCCCAAAAAAAGGCGAAACCCCAGCCTGTTGGGAGGGGCTCGCAAGAGCCCCGAACAGACTGGGGTGATGGGGTGAGCGACGGGTTTCGAACCCGCGACCTCCTGGACCACAACCAGGTGCTCTACCAGCTGAGCTACGCCCACCATCGCCGGGCTCGGGAAGCTTCCCCATCACCTCGGCCGCACTATATTAGCGTGCCCGTTTCCGGGGCCCGCAACGGGTTGCGGTTAGTGGCGTTCCTGCACTTCAGCGGCCGCGGCCTTGGCCTGTTCGGTGGTCGGGCCGGGCTGCGGGACGAAGGCGACGCGGCGGTAGTAGTCGAGCTCGCCGATGGATTCCTTGATGTCGGCGAGCGCGCGGTGCGCGAGGCCCTTCTCGGGCTTGGCGTAGTAGATCCGCGGGTACCAGCGCCGGACGAGTTCCTTGATGGAGGACACGTCGACCATGCGGTAGTGCAGGTGGCCGTCGAGGGAGGGCATGTCGCGGGTGATGAAGCCGCGGTCGGTGCCGATGGAGTTGCCGGCGAGCGGGGCGACGTTGGCCTCGGGCACGTGGGCGCGGATGTACTCGAGGACGCGCTGTTCGGCCTCTTCCAGGGTGACCGTGGAGCGCCGGACCTCTTCGGTGAGGCCGGAGCGCGCGTGCATCTCGCGGACGACCTCCGGCATGCCGTCGAGGGTTTCGTCGTCGGTGTGGATGACGATGTCGACGCCTTCGCCGAGGACGTTGAGCTCGGCGTCGGTCACCAGCGCGGCTATTTCGATCAACGCGTCCTTGCCGAGGTCGAGCCCCGTCATCTCGCAGTCGATCCAGACTAGGCGGTCGTTCACCCCGGAACCCTAACCCGACCCGGGGATTCAGGGCGCGCGACGTGCGGGTCGGGCCGCTTACTGGCAGCGTGTGCATCCTCAGGTGAGCCGTATCACAGACCAGGGAGCGACAGTGGCCGAACAGGGTCCAGCCCAGGAGATCGCGCAGGGGTACGTGAGCGAGGGGGCGGCGGTCGAGCTCGGTGCCGTCGTGATCGACGGCAAGGCCGACGCCGGGGCGGCGGTCCGCCTGCCGCTGGCGACGCTGAACCGGCACGGCCTGGTCGCGGGCGCGACAGGTACCGGGAAGACGAAGACCTTGCAGCTGGTCGCCGAGCAGTTGTCGGCCGCCGGGGTGCCGGTGGTGCTGGCGGACGTGAAGGGCGACCTGTCGGGCCTGGCCGCGGAGGGCGAGAGCAACGACAAGATCGCCCGGCGCGCCGAAGAACTCGGTGACCAGTGGGAGCCCGCCGCGTTCCCCGTGCAGTTCCTGTCGCTGGGCACGGGCGGGAAGGGCTCGCCGATCCGGGCGACGATCACGAGTTTCGGCCCGATCCTGCTGTCGAAGGTGCTGGGGCTCAACGAGACCCAGGAGTCGACGCTCGGCCTGATTTTCCACTGGGCCGATCAGCGCGGCCTGGCGCTGCTGGACACGAAAGACCTCCGTTCGGTCATCACGCACCTGACCAGCGACGAGGGCAAAGAGGACTTGAAGGGCATCGGCGGAGTCTCGGCCGCGACGGCCGGGGTGATCCTGCGGGCGCTGTCCAATCTGGAGGCTCAGGGCGGGGAGGACTTCTTCGGCGAGCCTGAGCTGGACGTCCACGACCTGATGCGCCAGGTCGACGGCAAGGCCATGGTGACCTTGCTGGAGCTGGACAACCTCCAGTCGAAGCCCGCGCTGTTCTCGACGTTCCTGATGTGGCTGCTGGCCGAATTGTTCGAGGAGCTGCCCGAGGAAGGCGACCTCGACAAGCCGAAGCTGGTGTTCTTCTTCGACGAGGCACATCTGCTCTTCAACGACGCGTCGAAGGCGTTCCTGGAGCGGATCGAGCAGACCGTGAAGCTGATCCGGTCGAAGGGGGTCGGCGTCTTCTTCTGCACGCAGCTTCCGACGGACATCCCGAACAATGTCCTGTCGCAGCTGGGCGCGCGGATCCAGCACGCGTTGCGCGCCTTCACGCCCGAGGATCAGGCGGCGCTGACGAAGACCGTGAAGACGTACCCGAAGACGAAGCACTACGAGCTGGACTCGGCCCTGACGTCGCTCGGTATCGGCGAAGCGATCGTCACCGTCCTTTCCGAACGCGGTGCGCCGACGCCCGTCGCTTGGACGCGGCTGCGGGCGCCGCGTTCGAAGATGGGGTCCATCGGCGCCGAAGCGATCTCCGCGGCGACGACGTCTTCGGAGCTGCACGCGAAGTACTCCGAGACGATCGACCGCGAGTCGGCGTACGAGAAGCTCGCCGCGAAGGTGGCCGTGCCGCCCGCCGACGAGGCCCCGCCGGAAGCGCCTCCGGCTCCGAAACCGGAGAAGGAAGCGCCGGGAATGGTCGAACAGGCCATGAAGAACCCGGCGGTGAAGTCGTTCCTCCGGTCCGCGGCGAGCGCGCTCGGGCGGGAGATCACGCGAGGGCTGTTCGGGAACCGGAGGCGCTGAGGAATACCTGACGGGTTCTGTCAGGTATCTCCGGCAGGGTGGGCGCCATGACCAACATCGCGACAGCGTCGTTCACCGTGGACGGCTGGGACCCGCAAGCCACCGAGAAGGCTGAGAACACCGAGTTCTCACGGGTGCTGCTGACCAAGACCTTCACCGGCGGGGTCGAGGGCACCAGCGCCGTGGAGATGCTCACGGCGGTGAGCGGGACGTCGAGGGCGTACGTCGCCTTCGAGCGGCTTGCCGTGTCCGTCGACGGCCGCAAGGGCGGCTTCGTCCTGCACCACTCGGCGGGTGAGGACGGCCATCGCCTGATCGTCTTGCCGGGCTCCGGGCACGGCGAACTGTCCGGCATCACCGGCACCGCCACGATCACGCAGGACGACGAGGGCAACCACACCTTCGCCCTCACCTACGAACTCTGAAAGTCCGTGAAGGCCTCCTTCCCTACCCTGAAGGTAGGCAAGGAGGCCTTCACGACAGTGCCGGCTGGGCCGCCCCCTGAAAGCGGTCCAGACGGCCGGGTCAGCCGACGATCTGCTCGACGATCTTCTTCGCGTCGTTGATGGGGATCGCGAAACCGATGCCGATGCTGCCGGTCGAGGCCGGGTTGTACAGCGCCGAGTTGATGCCGATGACGTTTCCCTGCGCGTCCACCAGCGCCCCGCCCGAGTTGCCCTGGTTGATCGGGGCGTCGGTCTGGATCGCGGTGTAGCTCGGCCCGTTCTCGTTCGCGGTCCGGCTGTAGGGCGAACGCCGGCCCTGGCCACCGCTCAACTCGTCGAGCTTGCGGTTCAGCGCGCTCACGATCCCGGTGGTCACGGTGTTCTGCAGCCCGCCGGGAGAACCGATCGCGACGACCTGCTGGCCGGTGACGAGCTTGCTGGAGTCGCCGAGCGACGCGGGGGTCAGCCCGCTCGCGTCCTTCGCCTGCAAGACCGCGATGTCGGCCTTGGTGTCCGCGCCGACCACGCTCGCCTTGTACTGCTTGCCGTTCGAAAGCGTGATGGTGACGTCGCCCTCGGCGTCGGCGACCACGTGGGCGTTGGTGAGGATGCGGCCGTCCGCCGTCAGGATGACGCCGGATCCGACGGCCTCGCCCTGTCCGGTGGTCACGTTCACCTGGACGACGCTCGGGGTCACCTTCGCGGCGACAGCGCTGACGTCACCCGAGGTGGTGTTCCCGACCGGTTGCCCGTTGGCGACCGCGGAGGTACCGGTACCGGACGCGGACGGCGTCGATCCGAGGCCGACGATCGCCGCGCCACCGATCCCGCCGACGAGGGCGGCGCCGAGTGCCGTCGCGCTGACGAGGACGGCGACGCGGCTCGCCTTCTTCCGTGGCGCGGGAGCCGGGGTGAAGAGCGGATTCGGCGCGGCCTGCCAAGGAGTGCTGTATCCGGGGTGCTGTGGCGGCTGGTGCCCACCGGTGGAGGCGGGGCCGGGCCGACTCTCGTTCTCGGTCATGGCACCAGATTCGCGCCCCTACTTGTGAGCCGCCTGTGGAAACCCCCTGCGCTTTCCTGAGAAGAATCCTCAGTCGAAGAACGCCGGAACGTCCAATGCCCCGCCCGAGGCATCGAACTCCTCGTGCACCGCCGCGCGGAGTTCCGCGTCGGCCAGGTAGTCGACGGCGGTCAGCGCCAGGCCCAGCGCACCGTCGACGACCGCGCGATCGCCGTCCGGGGAACCGGCCGCGGCCGCGAACTCCTTGGTGTGCAAGGCGGTCGTCGGTCCGGCGATGGCGATCATCGGGTGGATCGCGGGCATCCGGTAGGAAAGGTTGCCGAGATCGGTCGAGCCGGTGAGGAATTCGGGCACGATCCCCGGCGGCAGCGGTTTGCGGCCCGCGTCGACCTGATGCACCGACCAGCGACCGGCGAGCGTGGTGTTAAACCGGATCGGCAGATACGCGGGCTGGGCGTCCCAGTGCAGTTCGACGCCGCAGCCGGTCATCTCCGCCGCGCCGCGCGCGATCGCCGAAACCCGCTCGGCGAGGTCGCGCAGCGTCTCCGGCCGAGCGGACCGCAGGTAGAACATCAGGGCGGCGCGTTCGGGGACGACGTTCGGCCGCGCGCCACCGTCGGTGAAGACGCCGTGGACACGGTCGCTGGAGGGCAGATGCTGCCGAAGCGCCGCGACGCCCTGGTACGCGGCGACGGCGGCGTCGAGCGCGTTGCGTCCCATGAACGGCTGAGCCGAGGCGTGCGCGCCGACGCCGTGGAACACCATTTCCAGCTGACGCCTGCCGAGGAACGGGTGCATGGCGATGTCGTGGCTGAAGGGGTGCAGCATGAGCACGGCGTCGACGTCGTCGAAGACACCCGCGCGGGCCAGGGTCTCCTTGCCGCCACCGCCTTCCTCCGCCGGCGTGCCGATCAGCGAGACCCGGCCGCCCAGTCGTTCGGCGACCGCCGCCGCGCCGAGGAAACCGCCCGCGCCCGCGGTGCAGATGACGTTGTGCCCGCAGCCGTGGCCGAGTCCGGGAAGGGCGTCGTATTCGGAGAGGACCGCGATATGCGGACCGCTGCCGGGAGTGGTCGCGACCAGGGCGGTGTCCAGGCCGCCCGCGCCGATCGTCACCTCGTGGCCATGGCGGGTGAGCAGCTCGCCGAGCGCGCGAACCGAGCGGTGCTCGGCGAAACCCTCTTCGGGATGAGCGTGCAGGTCCTGGCTCAGCTCCACCAGTTCCGCCGTCAGCGCGCGGATCTCGGCGCCGACGGCGTCCCGCGTGGCGGCGTCCGCGCCGTCATGCGGGGAACCGAGGGGCTCGGCCGCGGCGACGGCGTCGGCGGTCGCTTCGACCAGCGAACGGAGATAGCCGTCGTCGGGGGGAATCGGCGAAGCGTGCTCAGAGCGGATCATGGCCGGATGTTAACCGGTAGCACTCCCGAGACGATCTGCGTGACACCGGAGAACCGCTCCTTCACGCGATCGAATCCGCGCCGGGACAGCTTCGCCGCTATTTCGCCGCGATCGAACATCCGTTGCCCGCTGAGGCTGCCGAGGACGGTGTCCGCCAGCCGCATCGGCTGGTCGTTGTGCCGGGCGCTGGTCAGCAACACCAGCGCGCCACCGGGTTTCAGCACGCGGGTGAACGAGTCCAGTGCCGCGTCCGGGTCGGCGAACATGTGCAACGCGGCGAAGCAGCAGACAGCGTCCACAGTGGAATCCGCGAGGGGCAGATCGACGGCGTCGGCACGCAGATAGGCCACCGAAGCCGGATTGGGCGCGGCGAGTGCCTTCTCCAGCATGGTGACCGAACCGTCGAGCCCGATCGAAAGCCCGTCCGGGCCGACCGCTTCGCCGAACGCGCGGGTGAACCGGCCGGTGCCGCAGGCGACGTCCAGCGCGACCTTGCCGGGGCTCAGGCCGAGCGCTTCGATCGCGATGCGGACCTCGCCCGCCATGCTCGGGCCGGTCAGTCCTTTCGCGACCCTGCCCAGCGCCGGACGCCAATACCGCTCGTAGATCATCGGGACGGCGGACGTGCGCATCAGCCGTTGCGCGAGTCCGGTCGGCGGTCCCGCTTGAGGGATTTCGCCCAGCAGATCGAGAAAACCGTCCCGTCCTCCGGTGGGTGTGGTGCCCGGCTGCAGCAGGCTCAAGAGACGTTCGCGTTGGTCAGGCATGGCTGCTCCCTTCACGTCCTCAGCCGAGAATCTGCCATGACCGGCCCGTTCGCGACATCCCCGGCGCCGCGGCCCGAAACTGTCGGTGGCCGTCTCTAACGTCGGAGGGAGTCGCCGTTCCCAGCCGAAGGAGCCCGAAATGACCGGCTCGACCCTGCAGCAGACGACCACGCTCCGCATCCCGGTGCGCGGCCCGTTCGACCTCGAAAAGTCCATCCGGTTCCTGACCGATTTCCGGCCGGCGTGCCGCGCCGACGCCGCCGCCGAACCCGGCACCCTGCGCCTCGCCTTCCCGGTGGAAGCGGGCTGGGAACACGTCGGCGCGGCCGTCAGACAGAGATCACCCGGCTCGATCGAAGTGGAGGTCTTCGCCGAAGAAGCGCTCGCCGTCGAGGTCGGCGCCCAGGTGCGGCGGATCCTCTCGGTGGACGTCGACGGCGTCGGATTCGCCAAGATCGGCGCCACGGATCCCGTGGTGGGCCGCCTTCAGCGGAAGTTCCCCGGGCTGCGGCCCGTCCTGTTCCACTCGCCCTACGAAGCGGCCTGCTGGGCGATCCTGAGCCACCGGACCCGGATGCCGAACGCGGCCGCGGTGAAACGGCGGCTCGCGGAGGAACTCGGCAGGCCGGTGGACGTCGGCGGGCGGATCCTCCGGTCGTTCCCGGCGCCGGACGTCCTCGCCGGGGTGGAAGCCGGGCCGGGCCTGACGGAGGCGAAGGCCGAGCGGCTGCGCGCGGTGGCCAACGCCGCCAAGGACGGTCTGCTCGACGCCACGTACCTGCGCGCCATGCCGGTGCCGGAGGCCTTGCGCCGGCTGCAGCGACTGCCGGGGATCGGCCCGTTCTCGGCGCAGCTGATCCTCATCAGGGGAGCCGGGCATCCGGACGTCTTCCCCGGAGACGAGCCGCGGGTGCAGGAGGCCATCCGGACCGCGTACGACCTGCCGCGGGCGGAGACCGAGGAGCTGGAAGAACTCTCCATGGCGTGGCGGCCGTTCCGCAGCTGGGTCGCCTTCGCGCTGCGCAACGACCGGGAGTTTCGCATGCGCGAGATCGGGGGTTCGATGACCGCCTGACACGGGACATATCCGGCTTGTGGTGAGCTGATGAGGTGAGCTCGTCTCCCGCCGAAACGGTTTCCGACATCGCCCAGTCCACCCCGCCCGGCACGATCACCCTGGTCACCGGTGGTCTCGCGCTGCTCGTGGTGCTGTCGGGCAGGCCTTGGCGGATCGCCCGCAACCTGATCACGCTCGTCCACGAGGCGGGCCACGCGCTCGCGGCGGTGCTGGTCGGCAGGCGGCTGCAGGGCATCAAGCTGCATTCGGACACCTCCGGCGTCACCGTCTCCCGGGGCAAACCCGAGGGGCCGGGGATGGCGTTCACCGCGCTGGCCGGGTACCCGGCGGCCGCGGTACTCGGACTGGTGTTCGCCGGGCTGCTGTCGTCGGATCTGATCACCGTCGTGCTGATCGTGATGGCCCTGATGCTGCTGGGTGTGCTGGTGATGGTGCGCAACACCTACGGCGTGTTCGCGGTGGTCATCAGCTCGGTGGTGCTCGGCCTGGTCGCGCTGGTGGCGCCGTCGTGGTTCCAGGCGATCTTCGTCTACCTGCTGACCTGGTTCCTGCTGTTCGGCGGTGTCCGGCCGGTGGTCGAGCTGCAGATCAAGCGCCGCCGGGGCTCGGCGAGGGATTCCGACGCCGATCAGCTCGGCAGGCTCACCGGGATGCCCGCGGTGCTGTGGGTGCTGGTGATGGCCGTGCTGACGGTGAGCTGCCTCTTCGCGGGCGGGTTGTGGCTGCTGGAGCCGACCGTCGCCTGACCGGGGCGGTACGGCAGACTGGTGGCTCGTTCCGCGCGGAAGGAGTCACCAGATGGACGAGGTCGCCAAGGCCGTCGAGGAATGCGCTCGATCGGCGAAACGGGCCGCGCCGTCGCTGGCCGCCGCGTCCGCCGAGGCGATCGACGCCGCGCTGAACGCCATGGCGGGCAAGCTGGTCGAGCACGCCGAAGCGGTACTGGAGGCGAACCAGGCCGACATCGCCAAGGCGCGCGAGGACGGGATGAGCGCGGGTCTGCTCGACAGGCTCACCATCACCCCCGAGCGGCTGACCGGCATGGCCGAACAGCTCCGCCTCCTGGCGGGTGCGCCGCACCAGGAGCGGTGCGTCGACGTGTCCACTTTGGACGGCGGGCTGAAACTGGTGGAACGGCGCCGTCCGGTCGGTGTGATCGGCGCGAACTACGAGGCGCGCCCGAACGTCACGGTGGACGTCGCCTCGCAGCTGGTGAAGTCGCGTAACGGCGGCGTTCTCCGCACGGGCTCCGCCGCGCTCGGCTCGGCCCAGCGCCTGCGGGAGACCGTGATCGCCCCCGCGCTCGTCGAAGCGGGTATCGACCCGGACGTCATCCAGCTCGTGCCGCGCGCGGAGCGCGAAGCGGCTTCCGCGCTGGTGCGTTTCCCCGCGCTCGTGCCGCTGGTGATCCTGCGAGGCAGCGGTGACAGCACCCGCGCGCTGGCCACCGAGGCGGCCGTCCACGGCGTCCGCACACTGGCCCACGCCGATGGCGGGGGCGTGCTGTACGTCGACGAAGCGGCCGACACCGACAAGGTGCGCGACCTGGTCTTCAACAGCCTCGACAGGCTCGGTGTCTGCAACCGGCTGAACCTGCTGCTGATCCACGAGGGTGCCCACGACCGCGTCTGGCCCGCCATCTCCGGCGCGCTGGCCGAACGGGGCGTCACGCCGTCGCTCGCCCCGCACGAGCACGCCATCGGCTACGAATGGGCCCTCGACTCCGACCGCGAGGCGACCGTCACCGTGGCCAAGGTCGAGGACCTGCCCGAAGCGGCGGAGATCGCCAACGAGCGGACTTCGGGACTGGCCGCCGGCATCGCCACCGAAAGTCGCGAAGCCGCCGACGCGTTCTTCGACGCCTACACCGGCACCGGCGTCTTCTGGAACGCTCCGACCCGGCTGCTCGACGGCTTCAAGCTCCTGGCCGTCCCCGAAACCGGCATCAACCTGGACAAGGTCCCCGGCCCGCGCGGCCCGGTCACCTACACCGACCTCTACGTGCGGCAATACGCCGTGCTTCCCGCCTGACCTCCGCATTCAGAGGACTAACGCGAGGGCCGGCGCGAGGGCGTCAGCGCCGTCGGCGTCGCTTGGGGCGCGGCCGAGGCGGTGACGAGTCCGCCGTGGCGTCCTCGACGCTCTCGGGCTCGGGCGTGGCCGAGGCGTCCGGAGCGGGAGGGATGCCGGGCACCAGTCCCAGCATCTCCGCGGCGAGCTGCTGCGAGGAGGCGAACATGCCGGAAGGTCGCTCCCGCGCTCGCCGCAGGGACGAAGGCCGCAGCCGGTTGTAGCCCCGCACCGACACCGGTCGCCGGGCCCGCACCTCGTACTCCTCGACCCCCGAAAGCTCGGTGGCCAGCTCCTTGTCGATCAGGATGGTGCCCGGCCGCGCGGTCGAGGTGAGGCGGGCGGCGAGGTTCACGACCGAGCCGTAGACGTCGCCGAACCGGCTGAGGATCCGGCCCGACGCCATGCCGGCCCGCACACCGGGCAGGGTCTCGTCGGCCTCGGCGCGTTCGGACAGCGTCAGGGCGATCTCGGCGCCGTCGAAGGCGGAATCGGCGACGAACAGCACCTCGTCACCGATCATCTTCACGATCCGGCCGTGGTGTTCGGCGACCACCTCGGTGGCGACGGATTCGAACCGGTCGAGGACGGCGCTCAGCTCGTCTTCGCCGATTTGCCTGGTCAGCCGGGTGTAGCCGACCATGTCGACGAAACCGACGACCTCGGTCCTGGCTTCGAGGTCTTCGTCGGGGAAGGCGAACGCCCGTCCCGCGTAGGCCGCGAGGTGCCGCCGCCAGACGAAGTTCTGCACCTTTTCCAGCTCGGGCAGCAGCCTGTCGACGAGCCGCGCGATCTGACGTTCGCTGGTGCCGATGTCCTTGTTCTCGGTGATCATCGACCACAGCATGTGGACTTGCCACTCCGCGAGCCGCGAAAGGTGCTGGCCCAGCGCGCGCGTCACCGCCAGCTCGATGCCGGGCTCGATCAGGCCCGAGTTCATCAGCTGGTCGGCGGTGCGGATCGCCTCGATGTCCGCGTCGGTGAAGACGACCTCGTCGTCATCGACGGTCGCGAAGCCCAGCGCGCGCCAAAGCCGCCGAGAACGCTCTTCGGGAACGCCCGCCTTCTCGGCGACTTCGAGCCGGGTGTACTTGCGTCGGCCGCCGAGCAGGATCCGTTCGAGACGCTGCTGAAGCGCGTCGGGCTCGCCGGAATCGGTCATTAGGTGGTGTGGACGATGAGCACGTCCACACCCGACTTCCGGGCGACCTCGGACGGCACGGAACCCAGGATGCGGCCCGCGAGCGTGTTCAGCCCGCGGTTGCCGACCACCAGCAGGTCCGCGGAGCGGTCGGAGACGACCTTGCGCAGCGCGTCGACGGGGTCGCCGACGACAGCGGCGGTATCGATGGCCTTCGCGCCGGCCTTGGCGGCCCGGTCGCGGGCGGAGAGCAGGGTGTCCTCGGCCGGTGCCGAGCCCACGACCTGGTAGGCCTCGTCACCGAGGACGTCCTGCGCCTTCTCCACGTCACCCTTGTTGGCGGGGTAGTAGGCGCACACGATGACCAAGGTCGCTCCGGAGTCCCCGGCGACGCTCGCCGCCCGGTCGACCGCGGCGAACGAGGAATCCGATCCGTCCGTGCCCACGACCACGGTCCGATATGCAGCCATCCGCAACCTCCACCGATCTGTCTGCCGCACCTGCGTGCGAGCAGCGACGATAACCGCTCGGCGACCGGCCCGCAGGCCGTCGTGAGCACGGTCGGGTGAGAAGGTTACTCGCCAGTCGGTTTCTGCGCTGCCGCAGGTCGAGGTGAAGGCTTCGCGCCGGACGTGGCCTTCGGCACATCGGCCGTCCGCAGCTGCACGGTGGCCTCGGAGTCGGGGGACGGCTTCGCTTTCAGATCCGCCGGGATATGCGGTTCGTCGCCGAGCACGTGCGTCGCCTCGGCGAGCGCGGTCCGCGCGGTGCGGACCTGCTCGGCCAGGCTGGAGCGCACCTTGCGGAGAGCTTCGACCCGTTCGGTGGCCTGGGTGATCCGCCGGTTGGACTCCTCGGTGGCCTGCCGGACGCGGCGGCGGGCCTCGTCGGCCGCTTCGGCGAGCCGCGCGTTGGCCTCGGTGATCGAGTCCTGCTTGCGCTTGTTGGCGTCGGCGACGGACTCGCGCTGGCGACGTTCGATGTCGGCCTTCGCTGCCGTCTCCTCTTCGAGCACCTTCGCTCGGATGGCGGCGGCGTCCTCGGTGGCCTCGCGGACGCGGCGGGCGGCCTCGGCCTTGCTCGCGGCCTCCTGCTCGGCCAGCGCGTGCATGGCTTCGGTACGCCGCGACGCCATCGCGATCTCGAAGTCCTCTTCGACCTGGGTGCGGCGCTGCTGCGACTCGGCGTCGAGCTTGTCACGCTCGGCCTTCGCCTTGTCGGTGATCTCCTTGGCCTCGGCGCGGGCCTTCTCGAGCACGCCGCGGTGCTCGGCCTCCATCTCCTTGCGGCGGAGATCGAGCTCGTTGAGCAGCTGCTCGTAGCGGGCGCGCATGGCGCTCGCGTCGGTCTCCGCCTTCGCGCGGATGTGGCCGGCTTCGGCCTCGGCACGCGCCTTGGTGTCGGCGGCCTCGTCCTGCGCGAGCCGCAGCATGCGCTGCAGGCGCTCGGAAAGACCTTCGACACTCGTCGGCGGCTGGGCCAGCCTGTCGACCTGGCCGCGCAGGTCCGCGATCTCGCCGCGCGCGATCTCCAGCTGCCGTGCCAGGTCACCCGCCTGTGCGATGGCGGCATCGCGATCGGCGGTGAGCATCTTCAGATCGGCGTCCAGCCGCTCGAGATGTTCGTCGACCTGTGCACGGCTGTAACCGCGCTTCGCCACGTCGAAGCCGGCTCCCAGCGGCACTAGCTCCCGTTCCTCGCCAAGGCTCATCCTTCTACCGTAGTCGAGCTGGAGTCACGGAAGGGTGAGCACCCACTCCAACGCGGCGAAAGTGCGTTCTGGCGCGCTAAACGTTCCTGAACGCGTTGATCCCGTCGAGGTGCTTCTCGCGCAATTCGTGGTTGCGGACGCCCAAACCTTCTTCCGGCGCAAGGGCGAGCACGCCGACCTTGCCCTGATGGGCGTTGCGGTGCACGTCCAGCGCGGCCTGGCCGGTCTCTTCGAGCGAGTACGTCTTCGACAGCGTCGGGTGGATCAGACCTTTCGCGATCAGCCGGTTCGCCTCCCACGATTCGCGGTAGTTGGCGAAGTGGCTGCCGATGATCCGCTTCAGGTTCATCCACAAATAGCGGTTGTCGTACTGGTGCATGTAGCCCGACGTCGACGCGCACGTGACGATCGTGCCGCCCTTGCGCGCGGCGTAGACCGACGCGCCGAAGGTCTCCCGGCCCGGGTGCTCGAAGACGATGTCCGGGTCCTCGCCGCCGGTCAGCTCGCGGATCTTCTTGCCGAACCGCTGCCACTCCTTCGGGTCCTGGTTGTGCTCGTCCTTCCAGAACTTGTAGCCCTCGGCGTTGCGGTCGATGATCAGCTCCGCGCCCAGCTTGCGGCAGATCTCCGCCTTCTCCGGGCTGGAGACCACGCACACCGGGATCGCGCCGCCGTTGAGCGCGTACTGCGTCGCGTAGGAACCGAGGCCGCCCGAGGCGCCCCAGATCAGCACGACGTCGCCCTGCTTCATGTCGGCGCCGTTGCGCGAGACGAGCTGGCGGTAGGCCGTGGAGTTCACCAGACCGGGGGAGGCGGCCTCCTCCCAGGTGAGGTGGCCCGGCTTCGGCATCAGCTGGTTCGCCTTGACCAGCGCGATCTCGGCGAGCCCGCCGAAGTTCGTCTCGAAGCCCCAGATCCGCTGCTCGGTGTCGAGCATCGTGTCGTTGTGCCCGTCCGGGCCTTCGAGTTCCACGTTGAGGCAGTGCGCGACGACCTCGTCGCCCGGCTTCCAGTTGTGCACACCGGGTCCGGTGCGCAGCACGACGCCGGACAGGTCCGAGCCGACGACGTGATAGGGCAGGTCATGGCGCTTCGACAACGGCGAAAGCCGTCCGTAGCGCTCCAGGAACTTGAAGGTCGAAACCGGCTCGAAGATCGAGGTCCAGACGGTGTTGTAGTTGATCGCGCTCGCCATGACCGCGACCAGCGCCTCGCCGGGGCCGAGTTCCGGCGTCGGGACCTCGTCCACGTGCAGCGACTTGCGCGGATCCTTGTCGCGGCTTTCGAGGCCCTGGAACATGTCGGCCTCGTCCTTGTGGACGGTCACGCCTCGGTAGGTCTCCGGCACGTCGAGCGACGCCACGGCGCCGAGGTCATCGTTCAGAATGGCCTGCTGGATCTCGCCGAGCTGCGACATCGGTACCTCCGCGAAAAGGGGGACGGCGTTAGCGGCACAAATTACTCACCGGTAACCAAGTCCACAACTGTACGAGACGTGGAGCACGTCCACATCCCGAAGTGTTATCGACCGCTCTTGACCGGCCGGCCAACCAAGCGGACCATCGACCTTGGAGATCTCTCCGACCTGCAGGTTTCGTCGATTCTCGGAGGTGAGCACGCATGAATGAACCCACGACGCGCCCCTGGACCCGTCCCCATGACTGGGCGGAGGTGGTCATCGGTGTCGTCGTCGCGCTTTCACCCCTCTGGATGACCACGGACAACACCGCCATGTGGACGCTCGTCGTCCTCGGCGCGCTGGTCGCCCTCGACGGCCTCGCGTCGCTCGCGATGCCTGGCATGGTCTACGGCGAAGGCATCCAGATCGTGCTGGGCGCGCTGCTGTTCATTTCGCCATGGGTGATGGGCTACTCCGACCTCATGGGCGCGTCCTGGACCGCCTGGATCGGTGGCGTCCTGACCGTGGTGGCCGGGGCGGCGGCGATGCCGATCGCCCAGGCGACGCACAAGACGGCGGGACAGCACTGACCCAGGAGGAGACGGCGTGAAAGAGGATTCGGCGAAACAGCGCATCCTGCGAGCCGCGGAGGCGCTTTTCGCCGAATCCGGTTTCGACGCGACCCCCACGTCGCGGATCGCGGAACGGGCCGGTGTGCCCAAAGGGCTGGTGCACTACTACTTCCGGCGCAAGTCGGATCTACTGGCCGCCCTGGTCGCGGAACTGCCCGACGCCCGGATCGAACCGGCCGTCGTGGTCGTCCCCGGCGACCTCGCGGGCAGCCTCCGCGGCCTCGTCAGGGAACTCGACAGGCGGTTCAACCGCTCCTTGGCGCTGTCACACCTGTTGTGGCGCGAGGCTGACACCCATCGCGCGGTCCGCGACGCGCTGGCCGAACGGTTCCAGCAACTGGTCCGCCAGGTGAAGGCGGTGATCGTCGCCGCGACCGGCGGCGAACTCCCGGTCGCCGACATCGACTCGGCGTCGGGGCTGCTCGCGAGGGCGGTCAGTCACCGGCACGCGACGGCACGGCACAGCGAGGACGGGGACCCCGCCGAGATCGATCGCGAGGTCCTCTTCATCGCCGAGGCGCTGACGCGCGGTCAGTGACCGCCGTCGGCCGGTTCGACCAGCTCCACCAGCACCCCACCGGCGTCCTTGGGGTGGACGAAGTTCACCCGGCTGTTGGAGGTGCCGCGTTTGGCCTCGGCGTAGAGCAGCCGGAGTCCCTGAGCGCGCAGCGCCGCCGCGGCGGCGTCCACATCGGACACTCGATAGGCCAGCTGCTGCAGGCCGGGGCCGCTCTTCGCGAGGAACTTGCCGATCGCCGAGTCCTCGCGCAGCGGGGCGAGGAGCTGGATGGCGGTCTCGGTCCCGGCGGTGCCCGGCGCGCGCAGCATCGCCTCGCGGACGCCCTGCTCCTCGTTGACCTCCTCGTGCGCCACCTCCAGGCCGAAATGCTCGGTGTGGAAGGCGATCGCCGCGTCGAGGTCGGGTACCGCGATGCCCACGTGGTCGATGGCGGTCACGAACGGTTTCAGCGCCTGGTTCATGCAGAGCAGGATAGAGGCGCGGGCGGGCGGACCGGCGTGCGCCGCCTCACACTGGCTCCATCAAGAAGGCCGTGACGCGGGTATGGTCTCGAAGACCGCCTATTGCCCTTGCGCCGATGCTTGGAGGACGCCGTGTCCGGTTCCGTGATCCTGGGTGCCGCCCGTACACCGATCGGGCGATTGCTCGGTTCCTTGAAGGATTTCTCGGGTGCGCAACTGGGCGGATTCGCGATCAAGGCGGCACTCGAACAGGCCGGTGTCTCGCCGGACGCCGTCCAGTACACGATCATGGGCCAGGTGCTCACCGCGGGCGCGGGCCAGATCCCGGCCCGTCAGGCCGCGGTCGCCGGCGGTATCCCGATGACCGTCCCGGCGCTGACCATCAACAAGGTCTGCCTCTCCGGTCTCGACGCCATCGCGCTCGCCGACCAGCTCATCCGCGCGGGCGAGTTCGACCTGATCGTCGCGGGCGGACAGGAATCGATGACCCAGGCGCCGCATCTGCTGCCGAAGTCCCGCGCGGGCTTCAAATACGGCGACACCACGCTGGTCGACCACATGGCCTACGACGGCCTGTTCTGCGCCTTCGACCAGGTCGCGATGGGCGCGTCGACGGAGAAGTACAACAGCCGCTACGGAATCACCCGTGAGCAGCAGGACGAGTTCTCCGCGCGCTCGCACCAGCGTGCCGCCGCCGCCATCGAGGCCGGCCGCTTCGACGCCGAGATCGCGCCGGTGTCGATCCCGCAGCGCAAGGGCGACCCGGTCGTCTTCTCCAAGGACGAAGGCGTCCGCGCCGACACCACCGTGGAAAGCCTCGCGAAGCTGCGCCCGGCGTTCGCCTCCGACGGCACCATCACCGCGGGTTCGGCGTCGCAGATCTCCGACGGCGCCGCCGCGGTCGTCGTGGCCAGCAAGGCCAAGGCCGAGGAACTGGGCCTGACCGCGCTCGCCGAGATCGGCGCGCACGGCGTGGTCTCCGGCCCGGACGCCAGCCTCCACGAGCAGCCGTCGAACGCGATCCTGGCCGCGCTGGCCAAGGGGAAGCTGACCGCGGACGCGCTCGACCTGATCGAGATCAACGAGGCGTTCGCCGCCGTCGGCCTGGTGTCGGCCGACAAGCTCGGCGTCGACGTGAACAGGGTCAACGTCGACGGCGGTGCCATCGCGCTCGGGCACCCGATCGGCGCTTCCGGCGCGCGGCTGGCCGTGCACCTGATCCACGAACTCCGCCGTCGTGGCGGTGGCCTCGGTGCCGCCGCGCTCTGCGGTGGCGGCGGCCAGGGTGACGCGCTCCTGCTCCGCGTCCCGTAAGCCTTTGCCGGTACAGCTGGATATCGACGAACTGGTCGGTCGCGCGCGGGACGGCGTCCCCCGCGCGATCGCCCGGTTGCTGTCGCTGGTCGAGGACGCCCATCCACAGTTGCCCGAGGTCGCGGCCAAGTTGTCTCCGCATACGGGCAACGCGCGTGTCATCGGCCTGACCGGTCCACCCGGTGTCGGCAAGTCGACATCGACGTCCGCGCTGCTCACGGCTTTGCGGGCGCAGGGCCTGCGGGTCGGGGTGCTGGCGATCGACCCGTCGTCGCCGTTCTCCGGCGGGGCGCTGCTCGGCGACCGGATCCGGATGACCGAACACGCCACCGATCCCGGCGTGTTCATCCGGTCGATGGCCACCCGCGGGCATCTCGGCGGACTGTCGTGGGCGACCCCGCAGGCGGTCCGCGTGCTCGACGCGGCCGGTTTCGACGTCGTGCTGATCGAGACCGTCGGCGTCGGCCAGTCCGAAGTGGACGTCGTGAAACTGGCCGACACCACGCTGGTCCTGCTCGCGCCCGGGATGGGCGACGGTATCCAGGCCGCGAAGGCCGGGGTGCTGGAGATCGCGGACGTGTTCGTGGTCAACAAGGCCGACCGCGAGGGCGCCGACGCGACCGTGCACGACCTCAAGCAGATGATCTCGTTGGTGCGCCGGGAGATCCGCGGCCCGAGCTGGCGTCAGCCGATCGTGCGAACGGTGGCCTCACGCGGTGAAGGCGTCGACGACGTCGTCCGCGCGCTGGCGGACCACCACGATTGGCTGGTCCAGCGGGAAGAACTGCCCCGGCGGCGCGCGGCGCGGGCGCGGGACGAGGTCGAGGCGATCGCCGTCCAGCGGCTGCGCGCGGAGATCGTCGACCTGCGCTCCGGCGACCGGCTCGCCGAACTTGCCGAACGCGTCGTCGCGCGGAAGATCGATCCGTTCGCGGCGGCCGACGAACTGATAGCCGAACTCCGCTCGTGAGTGGTGATGACGGTTCTAACCGTCATCACCACTCACGAGGCTTTCAGAGGATTTCGATGACACGGACCTTCGGCGGACGGTTCGGGAAACTGATATCGGTCCACCGGTTGATTCTCACGTCGGCGCCGTTGCTGTCGTAGTAGATCAGGTCGTTGTTGCCGGTGTAGATCCTGTCGATCCACCAGCCGCCGAAGCCGATCCTCCCGCGGTTGGCGTAGCAGTCGACGCTGGTGCTCCCGCCGAGGTGGGACCAGATCTTCAGGAAGTTCTCCCCGTCCCGGCACGGGATGTGGTCGATGGCGAACGAGGTGCCTGTCGGCACCAGCATGCTGAACGCGGCGGCAGCGGCGGCCGCCGCTGCCAGGACACGCCGGGCCGCCTTCTTGCTCGAGATCACCTAATTCTCCTTTGAACGAAATGACGAAAGGAGTGTGCTTCGTGCGGAACCGAGCATCTCGATCAAGGGAGGAAAGTGTCAATTTCCCGCGGTTTCGCGGGTCCGTTGAGACAGGCAAGTCTGGCCGACCGGGCAGGCTTCGCCGCTCAGAATTCGACGTACATCTTGATGTCGCCGAAGTCGCTGTCGAGGTTGTCCAGATGCGCGATGGCGTCCTCTTTCCAGACTTCGAGCTGGTTGGTCTCGCCGAAAGTGAGCTGTTCGCCGTCGGCGACCTTGTTGGCGTAGTTCGTGATCGTGACCGTCTGCCCCCGGCAGAACTCGACGCGCTCCAGGAACCTGTCCGCCATGTCGGGGTCGAAGACGCGGCCCATCCGGACGTAGCCGTTGTTGATGTGCTCCTCGCAGTAGAAATGCGCCGCGGCCGACGCGATCCACTCGGTCAGTGAAGGGTCGCGAGGCGGCCACTTCTCGCGGACGTGCGACTTGATCTCCCTGGCGAGCCGGATGACGCGGCGCCGTTCGAGATCGGTCAGCCCGTCCTCCTTGCGGAAGTCGAGGATCATGTCGTCGACGATCTTGGCCAGTCTGAGGACGCGCGGTTTGTCGAGTTCGGCCGGCTTGTCCGGCGGCAGCCCCGCCATGACCCTCTCGTGCACCAGGACGTACTGCGTGTACGCGTACAGGAAGGTCAGGGCGTTCAGCTGCCATTGGTGTCGTTCGGCGATCTCCACGGCTCCGACCCTAACCGCGCACCTACTTCCGGACCTGTGGAAACGGCGGGGATTCACCCTATGCTCTCTTCTTCGTCCACGGCTGGGAGGCAGGAACCGTGCAGAGGATCGCGAAGGTCGTTGTGAGCGTGCTGGGTGCCGGGCTGATGCTCGCGGCCGGTACCGGGACGGCGTCGGCGGAGGCCGTGCCGCCGAAGGTCACGAAGGGGCCGTGCCAGTACACGGAGACCCCGGAGGAGCCGGCCGCGCGGCCCGTCCCGCTGCCGCCGGACCCTCGGCACACGCCGAGCCGGGGCACGGTGCCGGTACAACTGAAGACCAACCAGGGCAAGATCGACCTGACCCTCGATCGGGCGAAGGCGCCGTGCACGGTGCAGAGTTTCCTGCATCTGGCGGTGCACCGGTTCTACGACCGCACGACCTGTCACCGGCTGACGGCGTACCCCACGCTGAAGGTGCTGCAGTGCGGTGACCCGAGCGGCACCGGCGAGGGCGGCCCCGGCTACAAGTACAAGGACGAACTGCCCGTCGGCCTGCCGCCCGCGCCGACCGACCCGACCGGCGCGCGGAAGGTGTACGCCCGCGGCGTCCTCGCGATGGCCAACGCGGGCCCGGCGACGAACGGCAGCCAGTTCTTCGTGGTGTACGGCGATTCCGCGCTGCGCCCGAACTACACGATCTTCGGCACCGTCGGCCCGGACGGTCTCGAAACCCTCGACAAGGTCGCCGCGGGCGGCGTCCAGCCCACGCCGGAGAACCCCGCGCCGGTCGACGGCGCCCCGGTCCTGAAGACCGACATCCTGCGCGCCCGCCCCTGGTACTGCTGACCCCCTATGCGTTTCGTCCTCTGGATGCGGTAGTTGGCAGTACGAACTACCGCATCCAGAGGACGAAATACGGGCGGGGAGGGGGCGTCAGGTGACCTCGAAGATGGCTTCGCGCAGGGCATGGGTGGCGCCGGTGAAGGCGTGCTTCGCGGCGGCCCCGTAGCCGATGATGAGTCCTTCGCGCTGGGGCTCGCCGATCCAATAGCCGCTGAGTCCTTCGAGCCCGATCGCGCGGCGGCGGCAGGCGGCCATCACCTCCATCTCCCGGGGCAGCTCGCCCGGGAACTGGAGCACCAGGTGCACCCCCGCCGAGATGCCCTGCGGCAGCACGGAATCCGGCAAGGCCGCGAGCAGGCGGTCCCGCCGGGAGCGGTATTCGGCGCGGCATCGGCGGATGTGCCGGTCGTAGGCGCCCGATTCGATCAGTTCGGCCATCGCGAGCTGGTCCAGCAGCGCGGGCCGGGCCCCGCTCGCGGCCAGCGCCGCGCGCACCGGCTCGACCAGGAACCGCGGCAGCACCATCCACCCCAGTCGCAGCGACGGCGCGAGCGTCTTGCTCGTCGTCCCCACGTACACGACCCGTTCGGGCGCCAGCGCCTGCAACGCCCCGACCTGCTGATGGTCGAACCGGAACTCGCCGTCGTAGTCGTCCTCGATGACGACGGCGCCGGTCTCCGCCGCCCAGCGGGTGAGTTCCGCCCGCCGCCCCGGGGCGAGGGTGACTCCCAGCGGGTACTGATGCGCCGGGGTGACCACCACCGCCGGACTGTCCAAAGCGGACACCGTGATCCCGTGATCGTCCACCGGGACACCGGTCACCCTGGGCCCGTTGGCCGCGGCGATCTCCCGGTAGATGTGCAGCGACGGGTTCTCGAACGCGATCTCGTCCGCCCCGCGCGCGTGCAGGACCCGGGCCAGCACCGCCATCGCGTGCGAGAACCCGGCGCACACCAGGATGCGCTCGGGATCGGCGACGACGCCGCGGCTGCGGGCGAGATACGCGGCGAGTGTCTCCCGCAGTTCCGCCGCCCCGGATTCGGCCGTGTAGTCGAACGCCGACATCGGCGCCCGGTGCAGCGCCCGCCGGGTCGCCGCAAGCCAGGCCGCCCGGGGGAAGGCGGACAGATTCGGCCTGCCGGGACGCAGGTCCCAGCGCGGCGCCGGATCGCGCGGGGCGGGCCTCGGTGGTGACGCGGGCAGCGCGCCCGCCGTCGCGACGCGGGTCGGTGCGCCCTGCGAGGTCCGCAGATAGCCCTCGGCGGCGAGGTCGGCGTAGACCCGGGTGACCGTTCCCCGCGCCACTCCGAGGTCCTGTGCCAAGGCCCTGGTCGAAGGCACCGCCGCGCCCGCCTGCCAGCGTCCCTCCCGGATGGCCGAGCGGATCGCCGCGGCGAGTCCGGTCCGGCCGCTCTCGGGACGCCAGTCCAGATGGACGTCTATTCCCGAACTGGACCACGATTCTGCCATGTGACTGGACCATACTCGTGGGCCAGTTGTCGCTAGATTCAAGGTCATGACCAAGCGAATCCACGTGGGCAAACGGGTGCCCGAGATCTACCAGGCCATGGCCAAACTGCAGGCCGAAGTCGAGAAGGCCGCCGCCAACGCCGGTGTCGACCAGAAGATCCTCGAATTGGTGAAGATGCGTTCCTCGCAGATCAACCACTGCGCGTTCTGTCTCGACATGCACTCCCACGACGCGCTGCAGATGGGGGAATCGCCGCGTCGGCTGTTCGTGCTGCAGGGCTGGCGCGAGACCGAACTGTTCACCGAACAGGAGCGGGCCGCGCTCGCGCTCACCGAGGCGATCACGAACGTGGCGACCCTGCACGAGGTCCCGGACGACGTCTACGAAGAGGCCACGCGCGTCTTCACCGAGGAGCAGTACCGCGCGGTCGTGTGGGAGGCCATCGCGATCAACAGCTGGAACCGGATGTGCGTGACCAGCCACGCCCCGCTGCCCGAGCGCGCCGAATGACCACGGCACGGCTCCGGGAACTGCACGTCGCGGGCACGCCGCTGCTCCTGCCGAACGCGTGGGACGCCGACAGCGCGCGTCTCGTCGAAGCCGCCGGGTTCCCCGTCGTGGCGACGAGTTCCTTCGCCATCGCCAAGGCTCTCGGGTACGACGACGGGGAGGCCGCGCCTGTCGAGGAGATGTTCGCGGCGGCCACGAGGATCGCGCGAGCGGTCTCGGTGCCGGTGACGGTCGATGTCGAGTCCGGTTACGGCCTCGAAGCGGGAGACCTCGCGGCGAGGCTCGCCGAGGCGGGGGCGGTCGGCTGCAACTACGAGGACACCGATCACGTCGCGGGCGGACTTCGGTCGCTGGAGACACAGGCGGATCAGATCGCGAAGTTGCGTGAGGCCGCCGGAGACGCGTTGGTGATCAACGCCCGCGTCGACGTCTTCGTGAGCGCCTCCGACGAGCGTGCCGTACTGGACGAGGCGATCGTGCGGGCCAAGGCGTATTTCGAAGCGGGCGCGGACTGCGTCTACCCGATCCTGGCGAAGTCGCCGGAAGTGCTGGGCGACTTCGTCAAGGCGGTCGCGCCCGGTGCGGTCAACGCCATGCCGCTTCCCGGCGGCCCCGATCTCTCCGCGCTCGCCACACTGGGGGTGGCGCGGATCTCGCTGGGCACCGGGCTGTGGAAGTCGGTCCGCGCCGATCTCCGGGCGAAACTGACCGAACTGGCGGCGGGGAAGCTGCCGTATTAGGGAAATGGGAACCGGGGCGTGCGGCCGGGGGGCGTAAAGGATGCCCGGCCGCACGCCCCGGCGACTAGTGGGCGATCGCCTTTTCTGCGCCCGCACCGGTGAGGGAGCGGACCTCCATCTCGGCGTACTTCTTCTGGTTGTGCTCCTTCGACAGGACCGTGCCGAGCCAGCCGAGGAAGAACGCGACCGGGATCGAGACGAGGCCGGGGTTGTCGAGCGGGAACCAGTGGAAGTCGACGCCCTGGATCATCGAGGCGCTCTTACCGGTCTTCGGGTCCACGGGCTTCCCCGAGACCGCCGGCGAGAAGACGATCAGCAGGACACAGACCGCGAGACCGCCGTAGATGCTCCACAGCGCGCCCTGGGTGTTGAAGCGTTTCCAGAACAGCGAGTACAGGATGGTCGGCAGGTTCGCCGATGCCGCGACAGCGAACGCGAGTGCCACCAGGAAGGCGATGTTCTGCCCGTTGGCGAGGATGCCGCCGAGGATCGCGACGGCGCCGATCACCAGCGCCGTGATCCGGGCGACCTTCACCTCCGAGGCCGGGGACGCCTTGCCCTTCTTGATCACGTTGGCGTAGACGTCGTGCGCGAACGACGCCGACGCCGTGATCGTCAGGCCCGCGACCACCGCGAGGATCGTCGCGAAGGCGATCGCCGCGATCAGGCCGAGCAGGATCGGCCCGCCCAGTTCGAGCGCCAGCAGCGGAGCGGCCGAGTTCACGCCACCCGGCGCCGCCTTGATCTTGTCCGACCCGACGAGCGCGCCGGCGCCATAGCCGAGCACAAGGGTGAACAGGTAGAAGATGCCGATCAGCGCGATCGCCCAGACCACCGAACGACGGGCTTCCTTCGCGGTCGGCACGGTGTAGAAGCGCATCAGGACGTGCGGCAGACCCGCGGTACCGAGCACCAGCGCGATGCCGAGGGAGAGGAAGTCGAGTTTGGTCGTGCCGGTCTTCCCGTACTGGTTACCCGGCCCGAGCAGCGCTTCACCGGCCTTGCCCGCCTTGTCCACGGCACCCTGCAGCAGCCCGGAGAAGTTGAAGCCGTACAGCGCGAGCACCCAGACCGTCATCGCCAGCGCACCGGCGATCAGCAGCGCGGCCTTGATGATCTGCACCCAGGTGGTGCCCTTCATGCCGCCGATGAGCACGTAGGCGATCATGATGATGCCGACGATCACGATGATCGCGGCCTGCCCGGCCTTGCTCTCGATCCCGAGCAGCAGCGCGACGAGGCCACCGGCACCCGCCATCTGCGCGAGCAGATAGAAGAACGAGACGGCCAGGGTGGACGTCGCCGCCGCGGCCCGTACCGGGCGCTGCTTCATCCGGAAGGCCAGCACGTCGCCCATGGTGAACTTGCCGGTGTTGCGCAACAGTTCCGCCACCAGCAGCAGCGCGATCAGCCACGCGACCAGGAAGCCGATGGAGTAAAGGAAACCGTCGTAGCCGTAGACGGCGATCGCACCCGCGATCCCGAGGAACGACGCGGCGGACAGGTAGTCGCCCGCGATGGCGACGCCGTTCTGCGGACCGGTGAACGCGCGGCCGGCGGCGTAGTAGTCCGACGCGGTCTTCGTGTTCCGGCTGGCCCGGAACACGACGAACAGCGTGACCAGGACGAAGAGACCGAAGATGGTGATGTTGAGCGCGGGGCTGCTGCCCTCGACTCCGGCGGCGAGGGTCATTTGGTCTCACTCTCGATGTCCGTGCGGATCTTCTCCGCGATGGGGTCGAGTTTCTTGTTCGCGTAGCGGACGTAGAGCCCGGTGATCAAGAAGGTCGATACGAACTGCAACAGGCCGAAGACGAGGCCGACGTTGATGTTGCCGAAGAGCTTCGTGCTCATGAAGCCGTGCGCGTAGTCGGCGAGCAGCACGTACAGCAGGTACCAGACGAGGAACAGCGCCGACACCGGGAACACGAACCGGCGCAGCCGTGAACGCAGCTCCTTGAACTCGGCGCTGTCGTGGGCCTTGTCCCAATCGGTCTCAGGCGGACTGGGTGCGTCCGTTTCGGTGCTCATGGTGGTCTCCTTGCTGTCCACGAGAACGAGCACGGCCGGGGGACCGGGGGAAGCCCGATGCATCCGTACGCACATCGTCTTCCCTTCGCCGCGCCGCGAATGTGTTCCGCGCCACGTTAAGGAGGGCTCAAGCGGACCGGAACCGTCAGCGGTTCAAACGCCTGCCGAGACGACGAACGGTCGACGAACGGTACTCAGACCACGACGAAGGGGTTTCGGCTGTGCGATCGTCCAGATGCAGCCGCAACATGGCGGCGGTTGACCAGGAAGGAGGCCTGCCCCGTAAGGAAACCACGAGCATTACGCCGAATGCCAGTGGAACCGACCACGGGGCGGGCTGCGACACCAGGATCGCGGGCAGGCCGCTCAGCGCGGGCCCGAACAGGGCCACGAGGATCGAGCCGGAGGACGCGACCAGTCCGGTGAGGACACCGCTGATCGCGCCCGCCGCGGTCAGCCGGTTCCACCAGATGCCGAGTACCAGCAAGGGACAGAACGTCGACGCGGCCACGGTGAAGCCCCAGGTGACGAGCACGCCCGCGTCCAATCTGGCCGAGGGCAGCGCGAGCAGGACCATCACCGCCGCCGCGCCGAGCACCGACCAGCGCAGCCGCCGCAGCCCGCCCGGCATCAGGTCGTGCGCGACCGCGCCGGAGATCACCAGCAGGAGCCCGAGCGACGTCGCGAGGAACGCGGCGAACGCGCCCGCCGTCAGCAGCCCGGTGAACAGCGAACCGGCCCAGCCCTGGTCGACCTGCGACGGCAGCGCGACGACGACGAGGTCGGTCGCGCCGGAGACGTACAGCTCGGGCACGAGCACCCGGCCGAGCACTCCGTAAATCCCTGGGAACAGGTAGAAAACGCCGAGCAGGGCGACGGTGATCGCCGCCGTCCGGCGGGCGGCGCGGCCGTCGGGGCTGGTGTGGAAGCGCATCAGGACATGCGGCAGGCCCATGGTGCCGAGCATGGTCGCGATCAGGATCGCCCAGGTCCCGAGCAGCGGGTAGCCGTGGTCGCCGAGGTCGAGCAGCGGCCGCTGCCAGTCCGGCCCGCCCAGCGGGGCGCCACCGCGGACGGCGGGAACCGGTGTGCCCTTGGCGAATTCCAGTACCTCACCGCTCCTGGCGGTCAGTTCTCCCGGCGGCACAACGCGTTTCTCCGGGCTGAGCAGGGTGGTCGGCTCGCGCAGGGTCAGCGTCACGTCGATCTCGAACGACAGCTGGGTATCGCGGGCGAAGTGGGTGAACTCCACCGGATGCACCGAAGCCGACCGCTCCTCTGGCGAGATCTGGGAGACCAGCCAGATCGCGGGGATGAGGAACAGCAGCAGTTTCAGCACGAACTGGAACGCCTGGACGTAGGTCGCCGCGCGCATCCCGCCGAGCGCCAGTGTCGCGCTGACCGCCGTGCCCGCGATGACGACACCGACCCAGTACGGCGTCCCGCCGACCGCGGTGAGCACCAGCCCCGCGGTGCGGAACTGCGGTACCAGGTAAAGGGTTCCGATCACGAGGACGACGATGGCGGCGAGGCGGCGCAGCGCGGGCGAGGCGAGCCGGGCTTCGGCGAAGTCCGGCACGGTGAGCGCGCCGGATCGCCGCATCGGCGCCGCGACGAGCACCAGCATCGCGATGTAGCCCGCGGTGAACCCGACCGGATACCAGAGCGCGCCGATACCGTCCTTCACCACCAGCCCGGCGACGCCGAGGAACGACGCCGCGGACAGGTATTCGCCGGAGACCGCGGCGGAGTTGACCAGTGGCGAGATCCGGCGGGAGGCGACGAGGAAGTCCGACGTCGTGCGCATGGCGGCGACCCCGCGCAACCCGATCAGCAGGGTGATCAGGACGACGGGGGCCACCGACAGCACCGCGACCACTAGTCGTCCTCGATCTTTTCCGCCCGGCGCAGTTGCCACCACGACAGCAGCGCCATCGCGGGATACGGCAGGATCGCGATCATCAGCCAGGACAGCGGGATGTCCAGCAGCCGCACCGAATCCAGCCCGGGGAACAGGCCGAACACCAGCGGCAGCCCGAAGACCAGCCCGAACATCCCTGCCAGCGCGGGGAGCCCGCGACGGCGCTGGGCCCGGTAGAGCCTGTCGGCGCGTTCGGCGTCGTTCGCCGCCAGCCGGGGCACCCGCCAGCGGCCGCGCGACCGGCGCCGCGAATGCGCGAGCCGGGTCTGCGGACTGGTGACGGCGACCCGTTTGACGCGGCTCACCGCCGGTTCCCCGGGCCAAGTTCACCGCGTTGCGCGGCGGCGAGCAGCCTGTCGCGCAGGTCACGCGCGTGGCGGCGGCTCACCGGCACGTCACCGGCCTCGGTATGCGCGAGCAGTCCGCCGGTGGTGTCGCTGCGCAGTTCCAGTACCGCGTCGACGGCGAGCAGGAAGCCGCGATGCACGCGGGTGAATCCCGTCCCCTCCCAATACTCTTCGAGCCGGGAGATGGGCATTCGCGTGACGTGGACGCCGGATTTCGTGTGCAGACGGACGTAGTCACCGTGGGCCTCGACGAACTGGACTTCGTCGCGCCGGACGTAGCGCGTGCGGCCGCCGGATTCCACCGGCAGCGCGGACATCGCGTCCGGCGCGGGCTTCTGCTCTTCGGCCTGGTTGCCCGCCATCCGGACCACTTTGGACAGTGCGGCGGACAGCCGTTCCGCGCGGACCGGTTTGAGCAGGTAGTCGACCGCGCCGATACCGTAGGCGGTCACGGCGTGGCCGTCGTGCGCGGTGACGAACACGATCACCGGCGGCTCGTTCAGCCGGGCCAGCAGCGAGGCGAGTTCGAGCCCGTCGAGTCCCGGCATGGAGATGTCGAGGAAGACGGCGTCGAAGTGACTGCCCTGCAACAGTTTGAGCGCGTTGAGCGCGTCACCGGCCGCGACCACCTCGGCGACTTCCGGCGCTTCGCGCAGCAGGCTGCACAGTTCGTCGAGGGCGGGCGGCACGTCGTCGACCGCCAGTACCCGGAGCCCGTTCGTCACGGCAGCACCCCCGGCTGGAAACGGGGCACGCGCACCACGACCCGGGTGCCCGCGCCGACCTCGGTTTCGACCGTCAGTCCGTACCATGGCCCGTAGACACTGCGCAGTCTCTTGTCCACATTGGCCAGTCCGACGCCGTCGTCGCCGCGCCCGGCCAGGATCGCCGCCGCGCGGGCGGGGTCCATGCCGAGTCCGTCGTCCTCGACGCTGATCACGCAGTCGTTCCCTTCCGCCATTCCCTGTACCTGGATGAACCCCGCCTCGGAGCGCGGTTCGATCCCGTGCCGGATCGCGTTCTCCACCAACGGTTCCAGCACGAGATACGGCACCGCGACGGCCAGCACCTCCGGCGCCACCCGCACCTGGACCCGCAACCGTTCGCCGAGGACCGCCCGCTGCAGCGCCAGGTAGGTCTCGATGGCGCGGAACTCCTCGGCGACCATCGTGTACTCGCCGTGCCGGGCGAGGCTGTAACGCGTGTACTCGGCGAAGTCGAGCATCAGGTCGCGCGCGCGATCCGGATCGGAGCGGACCAGCGAGGAGATCACGGTGAGCGCGTTGTAGACGAAGTGCGGCGAGATCTCGGCCCGCAGCGCGCGCAGTTCCGCCTCCGCGGCCTGCTCGGCGGACGCCTCCAGCCGCCCGCGTTCGAGCGCGTGGACGACGAGTTCGGCGGCCTGGCGGGCGACGGCGGTCTTTCCTTCGGTGACCAGGAGGACACCGGCGAGTTCGTCGTGGACGTGCAGCGGCAGCGCCAGCAATCCGGGCTCGGACACCGGTGTCTCGGAGTGGAGGACCTCGTCGAGCGCCGCCACGACGACGTCGTCGGCAGCGGGACGGCCGGACCAGATCAGCGAACCGGAGAGGTCGGTCAGCCCGAGGCCGGGGACGCCGAACAGCCGCCGGAGACCGTGCGTCGCGTGGCGGACGCGGGGGCCGGCGAGGCCGTCCATGAGATCGTCGGAGACCCGTTGGGCGGCGGCGAGTACCGGCACCGGATCGGCGGCCGGGACGGTGCGCCAGGGCAGGCGGGTGCTCATCGGCCACCTCCCTCCGCGACGTCGAGGGCTAGATCCTAACGTCGGTGGGTGGTTCCGGCGGTTACGCTCCGGGCATGGTCGTTGGGGATGCCGTGGTGCTCCGGCTCGACGTCGTGATGCGACGGCTCGCGCTCGTCGGATTCGTGGTCTTCGGCGCGGGCGGGTTGGCGGCCGTCGTCGTGTCGCTGGCCGGGCTGGCGCGGGACATCGGCTATGGCCTGCTGTTCGGCCTGCTCAGCTTGGGGTTCGCGGGGCTGATCCTGCTCGGGTTGCGGCGTTCGGCGGGATCGCTGGTGATCTCCGCTGCGGGGTTCTCGGTTCCGGGGGTTTTCGAGGTCCGGTGGACCGAGGTCACGCGGCTGCGGGTGTGGCGGGAGAAGCGGCGGGTGGGGCGGTGGATGCACTGGTGGCACTACCGGCTCGAATGGACCGGTTCCGGGCCGGATCTCCTGCTTGAGGGTGACGAGTACGCGTACGCGCTGGGTCACCTGGGTGGGGGCGCCAGGCTGTATGCGGCCCTCACGCTCTTCGCGCCTGCTGGAGTGGTCGAGCTCGCGGAGTGAGTGGGTCCCGAACGCCATGAAAGGTCCTTTCCTTGCAAATTTTGCAAGGAAAGGACCTTTCATGGCGTTACCGAAACGCGTCAGCAGCTCTGCTTGTAGAAGTACTGCGCGTTGGCGTCCATGTTCGCCTTGGTGATGGAGTGCAGCGAAGCGGTCAGGTTGCGCGTGACCGGCTTACCCTCCAGCGCCGCGATGGCCTGCTGCACACCCTGCTGCCCGATGGCGGCCGGGTCCTGCGCGATCAGGCCTTGGTACTCGCCCTTGCGCAGGCCCTCGATCTCCGACGGCGAGGCGTCGAAGCCGATCAGGTTGACCGCGCCGATCTTGCCCGCGTTCCGCAGGCCGGTCGCGGCGCCCTCGCCGGTGTTGAGGTTCGTCGCGAAGATGCCGATCAGGTCCGGGGTGGACGCGAGCGCGGCGGTCACCTTGGACGCGGCCTGGTCCGGCTCGTTCTGGGTGAACTGCACGCCCGCCGACTTCAGGTTCGGGTAGTTCTTCAGCTCGTCCTCGAAGCCCTTCGCGCGGGTGTTCGTGGTCGAGGTGCCCGCGATGGTGTCGAGCACGAGCACCGAACCGGTCTTGCCCGCGGCCAGTTCCGCCATCGTCTTCGCGGCGAGCTTGCCGCCCTCGGCGTTGTCCGAGGAGATGGACGACTCCGCGACGCTGGTGTCCTTCAGCGCGGTGTCGACCTCGATGACCTTCGCGCCACGCGACTTGACCTGCTGGATCGGCGCGAGCATCGCCTGCGCGTCGGTCGGCGCGATCAGCAGCGCGGCGGGCGGGTTGGAGCCGAGCGCGTTGACGAGCTGGGTCTGCATGGCGGCGTCGAACTTCTGCGGCGCCTGCGTGGTGAGCTCGTAGCCCGCCTTCTTGGCTTCGGCCTCGGCGCCGCACTGCATCGAGATGTAGAACGGCTCGGCCTGCACACCCGGGATCAGCGACAGTTTCTTGCTGGTGGTCTTGGCGCCGGAGTCGCCCGACGACGATCCGCCGACGGTGCCGCCGCCGCAGGCGGTCAGCAGGAGAGCCGCGGAAACGGCGGCACCGGTGACGAGCAGGGTCTTCTTCATGGTGATTGCACCTCTTTGTGCTCGGATATGAATTGACGTTGCGAAGCAGTTCCGTCGAGGTGGTGGTGGGGCGGGGAGGGTCAACGAGAATTGCGGCGACGACGGCGCCGCTGGTCGAACCAGACCGCGGCGATCAGCACCGCGCCGACCGCGATCATCTGCCAGAAGTCCTGGACCTGCGTGATGTTGAAGCCCTTCTTCAGCACGGCCGGGATGAACACGCCGATCACCGTGCCCAGCACCGAACCGACACCGCCGAAGAGGCTCGTGCCACCCATCACCGTCGCGGCGATGGCGTTGAGGTTGTCCGTGGTGTGCGCCGAAATCGTCGTCGACGCGTAGTACGCCAGCGAGAGGAAACCGGCGATACCGGCGAGGAAACCGGTGAGCGTGTACACCTTCAGCAGATGCGCGGTCACCCCGATCCCCGCCCGGCGCGCGCCCTCGGCGTTGGAGCCGACGGCGAAGGTGTAGCGGCCGAATTTGGTGGTGTGCAACAGCCAGGCACCGATCAGGGTGATCACCACGGCCACCAGCACCAGGTTCGGCACCCCGCCGAACGAGGTCCCGTAGCCGAGTGTCTTGTTGAGCTCGGTCGGCACGCTGCGCACGTCGGACCCGTTGTTCAGCAGGTACGCGGCACCGAGTGCGGCACCCATCGTGCCGAGCGTGACGATCAGCGGCGGGATGTTGGCCACCGCGATCAGGAAACCGTTGATGAGGCCCCAGATCGTGCCCGCGACGACGGCCGCCACGAGCCCGGCGGTGATGACGCCCCAGCCGGCCTTCGTCGCGTCGCCGTCCGGGCTCAGCGCCTCCATCGTCTTGCCCGCCACCATGCCCGCGAAGATCAGCACGGAACCGACCGAGAGGTCGATCCCCGACGTGATGATCACGAACGTCATGCCGACCGAGAGCACCAGCAGCACCGAGGTCTCGATGAGCAGCGTCTGGAAGGTGAACAACGTCGCGAACTCGGCGGGCGCGATCGCGGTGAACACGATGACGAGCGCCAGCAGCACCAGCGCGATCCAGAAGGTGTTGGCCCCGATCAGCCGCTGGCCGATCGACCGCCTGCCGAAGCCACCGTCCACAGTGGTCTGGATCCCGGGGTCCTTCTTCGCCGGAGTGGACACGGTCACGCCGCCTCCTCTTGTACGAGCGCCCCGGTCATGGCGGCGACCAGGTCTTCGAGTTTCGTGTCGGCGCCGGTGAACCGGGCGACGCGCTTGCCGAGCCGCAGTACTTCGATGCGGTCGGACACCGAAAGCACCTCCGGCATGTTGTGGCTGATCAGGACGACGGCGATGCCCTTGTCCCGCACCTTCTTGATCACGTCCAGCACGCGTTCGCGCTGCACCACGCCGAGCGCCGCCGTCGGCTCGTCCATGAACACGACCTTCGAGGCCCACACGACCGAGCGCGCGACCGCGACGCTCTGCCGCTGCCCACCGGACAGCGAGCCGATCGGGACGTCGGGACTCTGCAAGGTCACGCCGAGCCGCTGGAACTCGTCCACGGCCTGGCGGCGCATCTCCTTCTTGTCCAGCATCCCCAGCTTGCCGAGGATCCCCTTGCGGTGGATCTCCCTGCCGAGGAACAGGTTCGCGGCCGGGTCGAGTTCCGGTGCGACCGCGAGGTCCTGGTACACCGTCTCGATTCCCATCCGCCGGGCCGTGGTGGGGGAGTCCAGCACCACCTCGGAGCCGTCGAGCAGGATCTTGCCCGACGTCGGCTGCTCCGCGCCGGACAGGCATTTGACCAAAGTGGACTTCCCGGCGCCGTTGTCGCCGATCAGCGCGGTGACCTCACCGGCCCGCGCCTGGAACGACGCGCCGCGCAGCGCTTCCACCGAACCGTAGCGTTTGACCAGGTCCTGTGCGTCGAGCAGGAGTTCGCTCACGACCGCTCCCTCTTCTCCGGTGCCGGTGGCCTGCAGCGGATGACCGTGACGTCGCCTTCCACGCCTGCCTGACCGGCGTCGTACGGGACCACGTAGGTCTCGCCCTTGCTCAGTGCGTACTCGCCGCCGTGTTCGGTGCGGAGCGTCCCCGAACCGTCCATGACGACCAGTACCGCGAACGACGGATCCAGTGACAACGTTGTCGACCTACCGGAAACAGCGGGACGGAGCTGATCGGCGCGGAAGAACGCGTCACTGCCGTCGGCGAGCAGGTCCACAGTGGACGCCGCGTCTGCCGCGGTGCGCTTGACGATCGAGCCGAGCCGTTCTTCGTCCCAGCCCGAGGTGTCCAGCGTCTCGATGGCGGTTTCGAACCCGATCCCGAGATGTGCCTTCTCCGGGTTCGCCAGGAAGTCGCGCCACTCCAGCGTCAGCGAGAAGTCGGTCGGCTGCTGGAGTTCGACGACGAACACGCCCTCGCCGATGGCGTGCGGCAGGCCCGCCGGGATGTACACCGTGTCGCCGGGCGTGACCGCGACGCTGTTCAGCGCCCCGATCATGGCGGGCGCGTCCTGGGTGCGGGCCCATTCGTTGACCGTCGCTTTGTCGACGGTCTCCCGGAAGCCGGGGTAGACGCGCGGGTCGTCGCCGTAGGTGCCGACCACGATCCACGCCTCGGTCTTGCCGAAATGCGAGTCGAAGTGCCGCCGGGCGAACGCGTCCGACGGGTGGAAGTGCACCGGCAGCCGCTGGCCCGCGTCGAGCAGTTTCACCAGCAGTCCGGTGGAGTCGCCGAGTGCCTCGACGTGTTTGGCGCCGAGCCAGGCGTTCGGGTTCTCGCGGACGGCGTCGCGCAGCCAGACCCCGCTCGGGAGCTTGGTCAGGCCGTTGGTCTCCTGGCCGAACATCGTGGTCGCCGAGCCGACCCAGTCTTCGGGGCCGAACTTGCTCTCGGAAGGGGCGCCCCGCAACGCGGCGATGGCGTCCCCGCCGCGGTAGAACTGCGGCGGCTGGTTCGCCGGCAGGCGGATCGGTTCGAGGTGGCCGCTCATGAAGGGGCGACCTCCCCGGAACCGCGGGCTACGAGATGCACGGGCAGAACTACCTTTCTCGGGGCGGATTGATCTCCCTGGACCCGGGCGAACAGCAGCTCCGCGGCCGCCCGGCCCAACGCGCTCACGTCGTGCGCGATCACGGAGACCGGCGGATCGAGCAGATCCGCCAGTTCGAAGTCGTCGAAGCTGATCATCGCGGGCCGCTTTTCGGCGTGCGCGAGCGCGCGCAGCAGGTGCACGGCGACCCGGTTGTTGCCCGCGACCACCGCGGTGGCCGGATTCGGCCCGGTGAGCAGCCGCCGCACGGCGTCGCCGACACTCTCGGCGGTCGGCGTCCGCATCACGACGAGGCTCTCGTCGTAGGGGATCCCGTTGCGGACACAGCCTTCCCGGAATCCGCGCAGGCGTTCGCCCGCGGTGAAGATGTCCGGGCTGTCGGCGAGGAACGCGATCCGGCGGTGGCCGTGTTTCGCGAGATGGGCGACCGCTTCGATGGTGCCGCCGATGTTGTCGACCAGCACCGTGTCGGCCACGATGTCGCCGGCGGGCCGGTCGAGGAACACCACGGGCGTGCCCGCGCGCATCTCCGGGACCAGATAGCCGTGCTGCATCCCGGCCGGGACGACCAGGATGCCGTCGACGCGGCGGGAACAGAACTCGAGGACCAGCTCGCGTTCGCGATCGGAGTTCTCCTCCGACGAACCGGTCAGCACCTGGCGCCCGAACGAGGTCGCGATCCGTTCGACGGCCCGGTTGAGTTCCGAATAGAAGGGGTTCCCGACGTCCTCGACGATCAGGCCGATCGTCCCGGTGGTGGAACCGCGCCGCAGGTTCCGCGCGCCGAGGTTGCGCCGGAAGCCGAGCTGCTCGATGGCCGCCATGACCCGCTCGGCGGTGTCCGGATGGACGGCGGGCTCGTCGTTCACGACCCGCGAGACGGTCTTGATGCTCACCCCGGCGAGCCGGGCCACGTCACTCATCGTGGCCCGTCGGCTGGTGGTGCGGTGGCCGTTGTCCGGGCCGCTGGAAGACAACGTTGTCATAGTGGCGGGAATTGAACGCCAGCGACGCGGTGATGTCAATGCCCGGTTCGCCGGGAAGACACTTTCCGAGTTCGAACCGTTATTGCCCACCTCGATACTGGCGTGATGAGCGAGTTCTACCGGCCGGTGTCCCCGGGGCCTGCGCTGGGCGAGCCCTTCGCGCCCGCGAGGCCGTCGGACTGGCCCGGCACGGAGTCCACGGCATGGGAACCCCTGCTGCGCGCTTTCGTCACGCCTGGTCGGGTGCGGCTGATCGTCGAGACCGTCGCGGGGGCGGGGACCGTGGGCCGCGTGCGCCTGCTGATCGACGGCGATTCGCTGGCCACCGAGCTGGGCGCGGGCGAGGACGTCACCCGCGAGATGGTCGAACTGGACATCGAGGACGAGCCGACCGAGATCGTCCTGGAAGGGCTGCGGCAGTCGGGGAGCGGCACGGTCCGGGTCGCGGCTTTCGTACTCCCGCTGTCCTGAATCGGACAGGGTTTGGCGGACCTCTTGACCAGGTGGTCTGTTCTTGTCGAAGGTGAGCAGGCAGCGACAACGTTGTCAGGAGGCGGCCTTTCCCATGCCTGCACGCACTTCGACCCGCGTCGCCGGGTTGCTCACCGCGCTTGTCGTCCCGGCCGGGCTTTTCACGCCCGTCGCGGCGGCGGCGCCCGGTGGCGACCCCGTGGACGCGGTCAACACCTTCATCGGCACCAAGGACGACGGGAACACCTTCCCCGGCGCTTCGGCGCCGTTCGGGATGACGCAGGTCAGCCCGATCTCGTCGCATTACGCCGGCTATCGCTACGACGACACCGCGATCCGTGGCTTCGGGCATTTCTTCCTGTCCGGCGCGGGTTGCTGGGAGCAGGGCGGCCTCGTGTCGACCCTGCCCACCACCGGCACGGTCGGCCCCGGCGCGGCGTTCGACACGAGCAAGCCCGGGACGTTCGACCACAAGAAGTACGCGTCGCCCTACACCCACGAGGGCGAGGTCGGGAAACCCGGCTACTACAAGGTGCGGCTCACCGGCTACGGCGGCGTCGACGCGGAGACCACCGCGACCACGCGGACCGGCGTCGAGCGCTACACCTTCGCGAAATCCGGGGACGCCAACGTCTTCGTCAACGTCGGCCAGGCCAACGACAAGGAACCGGTGACGGCGAGCCAGATCCGCGTCGTCGGGGACCGGACGGTCGAAGGAATGGTGGAGTCCCAGGCGTTCTGCGGCGGGAAGCCGTACAAGACCTGGTTCACCACGACGTTCGACAAGCCGTTCAAGTCGTTCGGGACCTGGTCGCCGACGGGCGGTACGCCGGGTTCGAAGGAGTCCGCCGGCGGCGAGGGCCTGCGCGGCGCCTGGCTGACCTTCGGCGGCGGGCAGGTCACCGCGACGACGGCGATCTCCCATGTGGACGCTTCCGGTGCCCGGCTCAACCTCGCGTCCGAGAAGAACCGGTCGTTCGACGCGGTCCGCGACGGCGCCCAGCGCGCCTGGCGCAAGGAACTGTCCTCAGTGGACATCCACGGCGCGGCCAAGGACGACCGCACGGTGTTCTACACCTCGCTCTATCACGCGCTGCTGCAGCCGTTGACCGGCAACGACGCCGACGGCCGCTACCGCGGTTTCGACGACAAGATCCATCGGGCGGTGGGCTGGACGTACTACGAGTTCTTCTCGCTGTGGGACACCTATCGCACGCAGAACCAGTTGCTCGCGCTGCTGCGGCCGTCGCGGGCGAAGGACGTCGCCAAATCCGTCCTCGCGATCCACGACCAGGGCGGCTGGCTGCCGCGCTGGGCGTACGCGAACCAGGAGACGAACACGATGACCGGCGACCCGGTCACGCCGTTCCTGGTCGACCTGTGGCGGTTCGGTGCGCTGTCCGGGCAGGAACTGAAGGCGTACCAGGCGCTTTTGCAGAACTCGCGGGAGATCCCGCCCGCGTCGTCGCCGTTCCAGGGCCGTTCGGGTAACGCGAGCTACCAGAAGGACGGGTTCGTCCAGTACGACCCGGACTTCCCGAAGAAGGGGCAGGACACCGACCCGAACCACGGCGCTTCCGCCACCCTGGAGTACGCGCTCGCCGACTGCTCGCTGTCCATCATGGCCGCCGGCCTCGGCAAGACGGCGGACGCGAAAGCCCTGTCCGACAAGGCCCGCACCTATCGCACCCTGTGGGATCCCTCGGTGACCGACCGCGGTTTCACCGGGTTCTACCGGCCCAAGGTCTCCGGGGGAGACTGGTTCAGCCCGGTGGGCAAGCCGTTCGACCCGCAGAGCCAGGACGGATTCCACGAGGGCACGTCGTGGCAGTACCAGTGGCTGACCCAGCAGGATGTCCCCGGTCTCGTCGAACGCATGGGCGGCAAGGAGAACGTCGGCAAGCGGCTCGACGACTTCTTCGCCTACGGGGATCTGGTCAAGGATCCGGCGAAGACCGTGCGCGAGGAATGGGTCGTCGGCCCGTACAACTACTACAACCAGTTCCGCTACAACCCGAACAACGAGCCGGATCTGCACTCGCCCTGGATGTACACGCTGACCGGGCAGCCGTGGAAGACCTCGGCCGTGGTGCGCGCCGCGCACACGTTGTTCACCAACGCGCCGAACGGCGTCACCGGGAACGACGACCTCGGGACCATGTCCGCGTGGTACGTCTTCAGCGCGCTGGGGTTGTACCCGGCGGTGCCGGGGACCGGGCAGTTCGTGCTGAACGCGCCGAGGTTCGAGAAGTCGGTGGTGCATCTGGAGAACGGCCGCGACATCACGATCAAGGCCGACGGCGCCGACCCGGCGAAGCTCCAATACGTCCAAGGGCTGGGATCCGGTTCGCAGCGGGCGTATGTCGGCTTGGAACAATTGACGCGAGGGACCACTTTGGACTTCAAGCTCACCGCCGACGCCGCCAAGGCCACCTGGGCGAGCGGTCCGGAAGACGCGCCGAAGTCACCGTGCGCCGGGTGATCCGACTGGTTTAGACCGGTTCGTACCGGGGGTCGTGAGGAGCATCACGGCCCCCGGTGTTCCGGTGAGGGGCGTCACGCCTCACACTGGTATTACCACGTCCGACAGCGCTGTTGACGTTCTTGGCGAGTCCGCCTTGGACAGTGCTCGTCGGACGTAGTCATATGTGTACACGTAGTGGTGAGACCCCACAGGAGGAGAAAGTGTCCAGCAAGGCCGCTCTAGTATTCCGCGTGGCCGCGGTAGCCGAAGCCCTCTCCTGGGCCGGGCTGCTGGTCGGGATGTTCCTCAAGTACGCCGTCAAGCTCGGCGAGGGCGGCGTTCCCGTCCTCGGCATGGTGCACGGCGTCGTGTTCGTCCTCTACGTGCTGGTCTCCCTCTCCGTGGCGAAGCCGCTCGGCTGGCGCCCGAAGACCCTGATCCTCGCGCTGCTCTCCAGCATCCCGCCGCTGTTCACCTGGCTGTTCGAGTCCTGGGCGCTGCGCAACGGCAAGCTCGACGGCCCGCAGCGGCTGTCGCACGGCGGTGTCGGCTTGTTCACCAAGACCCCGGAAACCGTCGCGGCCTGATCTTCCTTTAAAGCGCGTGAAGGCCCCCTTCCCTCGGCTCAGCCGAGGGAAGGGGGCCTTCACGCGCTATTCGGTGAAGTCGCCGGTGGCCTTGCGGACCTTGGTGAGCAGCTCGGTCAGCTGCTCGGTCTGCTTGCCGGTGAGCCCGGTCAGCCCGAAGTCGATTTCGGTGACCGCTTTGGTGGCCTCTTCGCGGCGTACGCGGCCTTCGTCGGTGATCTCGACCAAGGTGGTGCGGCGGTCGGTCGGATGCGGGACGCGCTTGACCAGCCCGTCCTTTTCGAGCCTGTCGACGATGTTGGTGACGCTCGTCGGGTGCAGCTGCAGCCGCTCGCCCATCACGCGCATCGGCAGATGGGACGCGCGCGCGAAGGTCAGCAGGACCAGTGCCTCGTACCGGGCGAAGGTCAGTCCGTGGGGTTTGAGCGCGCCGTCCACCGCGGACTGGATGATCTGTTGCACGCGCATGATCCCGGTCACCGCGGCCATGGTCGAGGACGGCCCGATGCGGGCCTCCCACAGCTGCGCCGCGCGGGCGATCGGGTCGAACGGCAACGGACGGCTCATGGCGTTCGAAGTTACCAGCGGGTACCCGTGCCACGCCGCACGACCGGGTGTTATGCGTGGGAAAAGCGTCTGAACGAGGAGCAGAACATGATCGTCGCCTTCAGTGTCAGCCCGTCCGCGTCCGAGGAGGACGGTGGGGTCAGCGAAGCGGTCGCCCGTGCGGTGAAGGTGGTCCGCGAGTCCGGCCTGCCGAATTCGACCAACGCCATGTTCACCAACATCGAAGGCTCCTGGGACGAGGTCATGGACGTCGTCAAACGGGCCGTCGAAGCCGCGGGTGAAGGCTCGTCGCGGGTCGGACTGGTGCTCAAGGCCGACATCCGGCCGGGTTACGAAGGGCAGCTGACCGCGAAGGTGGAGCGCGTCGAGAAGCACCTGAGCGAATGAGTCAGGGGAGTGGTGGGGTGAAGGAGACCATCCACAGCTTGTCCTTCACCGCGATGGCGACCGGATAACCGAAGGAACTGCCATCGCCCAGTTTCCCGCTGACGGTCGCCGAAGTCGGCGCGAGATCGTTCGGCGCGAACTTCACCGTCACGTCGTGGGCGCCGCGGTCGGCCAACGCGTCGATATAGGACTTCGCGAAGTCGCCGGCCGCCGCGGGCGGGTAGTCGATGAGCCCGGAGAGGGCCTCCACGTCGTGCCGGTTGAGCGCGGTGGTGAGGTCCTCCCGGAGCTGCCCCGGACTGCCGACGCCGGGGTCGGGCTGATGGACGATCAGTACCGTGATCACCGCCACCCACGTGACGGCGATGGCGATCGCGACGGCCACGGTGGCCGTCCTGCGGGTCGGAATGTCGATCACCCCCTCGTGGCGAGCCTGCCGGAACGGGCCCGTCCTGCCAAGCGGGCAGCCGGGGGCACCTGCGGTGAAACGCTCGGAGATGCGTGCCAGGATGGAACCGTGACACACCCACGCGGATCAGCAGCGAAGACGGCGGCGATGTCCGCCGCGCTTTCCGGCGCGGTCGACCTTTCCGCGCTCAAGGCACGAGCAGAAGCGAGTCAGAAACAGCCCCCGGCGCCGCCGCGGCCCTCGGCGGAGGGCGGTGCGACGGCAGGCGACGCCGTGATCGAAGTCACCGAGGCGACTTTCCAGGCCGAGGTCGTCGAGCGATCCCTGCGGCAGCTGGTGGTCGTCGACCTGTGGGCCGAATGGTGCGGGCCGTGCAAGCAGCTCAGCCCGGTGCTGGAGCGCCTCGCCGCCGAGTCCGGCGGTGCCTGGGTGCTCGCGAAGGTGGACGTCGACGCCAACCCGCGCATCGCGCAGCTCTTCGGCGCGCAGTCGATCCCGACGGTCATCGCCATCGGCGGCGGCCAGCCGGTCGACGCGTTCTCCGGCGCACTGCCCGAACCCGAGATCCGCAAGTGGCTCGGTTCGCTCCTCGACGCGCTGCGGGACAAGCTCCCCGGCATCGCGGCCGCCGAGCAGAACGGCGGCGGCGTCGAACAGCCGGAGGACCCGCGGTTCACGGAGGCCGAAGAGGCCTTCGAACGCGGCGACTTCGCCGCGGCGCAGGCGGCCTACGAGCGCATCCTCGACGTCGAGCCGGCGAACGAGGAAGCCAAGACCGCGCTCGCCCAGGTCAAGTTCACCGCGCGCGCCGAAGCCGCGGGCCCGGACGCGATCGCGAAGGCCGACGCCGACCCGGCCGACCTCGACGCCCAGCTCGCCGCGGCCGACCTCGAGGTCGCCGGCCAGCAGCCCGAGGCGGGTTTCGCGCGGCTGATCGCGGCCGTGCGGCGGACGGCGGGCGACGACCGCAACAAGGTGCGGGAGCACCTGGTGGCGCTGTTCGAACTGTTCGACTCGGCGGACGAGCGGGTCATGAAGGCGCGACGGGATCTGGCGAGCGCCCTTTACTGAGGCCTGCCGGGTTCGCAAGGCCCGGATGTTATGAACGGGACTTTCATTGCAAAATTTGCAATGAAAGTCCCGTTCATAACACTTCAGGAAGCCGTGACCGGACCGGTCAGGCCGATCAGCCGTACTGGGTCGAGCACACCGACGAGCTTTCCAGGTAGCCCTTCCGCAGTGCCTCGATCCGCTCGAAACCGTTCTCCACCCGCTTGCCGTTGACGTCGGCCGAGACCAGGCTTTCCGGGCTCAGCAGGTCGGAGATGGCCTCGTCGAGGTCACCGGCCGAAAGCCGCAGGGTCGCGCCCGGCACCGAGCTGGCCTTCGCCCACGCCCCGACCAGGCAGGCGGTGCGCAGACCGGCGTTCGCGTTGTCGATCGACGCGCCGACACCCTTCTGGATGCCCATCGCGTAGCGGGACGCGATTTCCGAGAACGCTGCGAAGTCGCCCTTGCCCTCGCTGTGCCCGCTCTCCCATTCCGCCTGCTGATCGACCGGCTGGGCGAGTTCGCGCAGCTTGGCCATGTCGATGCTGACGGTGTTGTTCGACGCGCAGTACGACGCGGGCGGGGTGCTGACGCCGCCGGGGCAGCTGCCGTTGCCGTCCTCGGTGATCTCCGGGCCCGGGACGCCGGCGCCCTTGAAGGCGTCGTCGAGGCTCTTCTTCAGGATCCCGATGATCTGGGCGTCGAGCTTCGCGTCGCCCTTGCCCTTGTCACCCTTGTCGAACGGGCGCTCGGTGATCCGCGCCTTGATGTTCTCCTCGTTCATCGCCGCGCATTCCTTCGGGCCCTTCTCGAACCCGACCTGGAACGCGTACGTGCGGTCGAACGCCGTGCCGTGCGCGCCCTGTTTGGTCGCGCTGGTGCCCGCCTGGTCGCGGATCAGGAACAGCGACGCCATGACCTGGTTCAGGCCCTCGGAGGTGGAGACGCGGTAGAACTTGCTCTTGTCCTCGGCGACCCAGCGGAAGTAGCCGCCGGCGAAGCAGTCGGCCTGCTGTTCCTTGACGATCGACGGGGTGTTCTTCTTGATGTTGGCCTTCTCGCCGAGCCGGTACTGCACGGCGTGGCCGAGTTCGTGCGCGAGCACGACGGCGCTCGCCATTTTCCCGAACCGCTCGCGCAGCATCGGCAGCAGCACGCCGCGGTCCCACGCCACCGAGTCGTCCGGCGGGCAGTAGAAGGCGTTGACCAGGCCCTTGACGCTGCCGCATTCGGTTTCTTCGGTGTCGGACCGCGCGCTGTAGGACAGCAGCGACTTCAGCGGCTCGTACTGCTGGCCGAAGTCGCGCGGCATGACCTCGGTCCAGTAGGTCTGCGCGTCGGCGATCGCGGCGATGGCGAGCGTGTCGTCTTCGGAGCCGTCCTCGTTGCGGACCTGCAGGTCCGGCTTCGGGGCGTCCGGCTTCAGCCCGCTTTCGAAATGCGTGACCGGCAGTCCGGCGATGTCCCCGGCTCCCGGCTGGCTGCCGTCCTTGCCGGTTCCGGTGCCGCCCTTGTCGCTGCAGGCGCTCAGCCCGAGGGCCAGCACCGCCACGACCGCGATCAGAGCCGGGCGCCGAAAGCCCAGCACTCCCCCTTGGATCATGTTCACTCGCTTGTCGTCAGGGCCCCGACCGGGCCGCGTACTCCGGCAAGCAGGGACCATACCCAGCGCTTATGGCGAGCGTGCAGGTAATCCCCGAAGTGGGTCTTGAGCGAGGTGGGGACCGTGGCGATATGGTCGCTCCTCATGAGAGCAGTCCGCCGGTTCACCGTCCGCGCGAGCCTGCCGGAGTCGCTCTCCGGCCTCGGTGACCTCGCCACGAATCTGCGCTGGACCTGGCATCCGCCCACCCGTGACCTGTTCGCGTCGATGGACGCGGAGCTGTTCAACCGGGTCCGTGACCCACTGCGGATGCTCACCGCCCTGCCACCGGCCAGGCTCGACGAGCTGGCCGTCGACGACGACTTCCTCGCCCGCGCGCGCGAGGCGGTCGCCGATCTGAACCGCTATCTCGCCGAACCTCGCTGGTATCAGAAGCAGAACGACGCGGACCTGCCCTCCGCCGTCGCGTACTTCTCGATGGAGTTCGGCGTCACCGAGGCGCTGCCGAACTACTCCGGCGGCCTCGGCGTGCTCGCCGGTGACCACCTCAAGGCGGCGTCGGACCTCGGCGTGCCGATGGTCGGCGTCGGCCTGCTCTACCGCGCCGGGTACTTCCGGCAGGCACTGTCGCTCGACGGCTGGCAGGTCGAGCACTACCCGGTCATCGACCCCAACGCCTTCCCGCTGGAACTGCTGACCGACGGCGGCAAGCCGGTGCTGGTCGACGTCGCGATGCCCGCCGGGCGCACGCTGCACGCGCAGATCTGGAAGGCCCGCGTCGGCCGGATCCCGTTGCTGCTGCTGGACACCGACACCGATGCCAACGACGAGGACCTGCGCGCGGTCACGGACCGGCTCTACGGCGGAGACGCCGACCATCGCATCCGGCAGGAGATCCTGGCGGGCATCGGCGGCTTCCGCGCGGTGCGGCGCTACTGCGAGCTGACCGGGCATCCGCAGCCGAAGGTGTTCCACACCAACGAAGGCCACGCCGGGTTCCTCGGCCTGGAACGCGCGCGCGAGATCATCCAGGCCGACGGGCTGGCGTTCGACGAGGCGCTGCCCGCCGTCCGCGCGGGCACCGTGTTCACCACTCATACCCCGGTCAGCGCCGGGATCGACCGGTTCCCCGTCGACCTCGTCCAGCGGTACTTCACCGACGGCAGGCTCGTCCCGGACGTCGACCCGCGCCGTGTGCTGGCGCTCGGCGCGGAGGACAACCCCGGCCTGTTCAACATGGCGCATATGGGATTGCGGCTCGCGCAGCGCGCGAACGGCGTCTCGGCACTGCACGGCCGGGTGTCGCGGCGGATGTTCTCCCGGCTGTGGCCCGGGTTCGACTTCGACGAGGTGCCCGTCTCGTCGGTCACCAACGGCGTCCACGGGCCCACCTGGGTGGCGCGCGAGCTGAGCGCGCTGCTCGGCCGCAACCACGAGGAGTGGGGTCTCGACGGCACCCAGGGCAGGCCGCTGCGCGACGGCGTCAGCGACGAGCAGCTGTGGGCACTGCGGCGGGAACTGCGGGAGAAGCTGGTCGCCGAGGTGCGGCGGCGGGTGCGGGCCGCGTGGATGCAGCGCGGCGCGTCCGCGCTCGAACTCGGGTGGACCGACACGGTCTTCGACCCCGACGTGCTCACGGTCGGCTTCGCGCGCCGCGTGCCGACGTACAAGCGGCTGACGCTGATGCTGCGCGACCCGGAGCGCCTCCGCGCGCTGCTGCTGGACGAGCGGCGCCCGATCCAGCTCGTCGTCGCGGGCAAATCGCATCCGGCCGACGAGGGCGGCAAGCAGCTGATCCAGCAGATCGTCCGGTTCGTCGACGATCCCGAGGTGCGGCGCCGGATCGTCTTCCTGCCGGACTACGACATGTCCATGGCGCGCTACCTCTACCGCGGCTGCGACGTCTGGCTGAACACGCCGGTGCGCCCGTTGGAGGCGTGCGGGACCTCGGGGATGAAGTCCGCGCTCAACGGCGGCCTCAACCTGTCCATCCGCGACGGCTGGTGGGACGAGTGCTACGACGGCAGCAACGGCTGGGCGATCCCGACCGCGGACGGCGTCACCGACCCGCTGCGCCGTGACGAACTGGAGGCCGCAGCGCTCTACGACCTGCTGGGCCACCAGATCGCGCCGCTGTTCTACGACCGCGACGCCGACGGCGTGCCCGGCGGCTGGCTGTCGATGGTGTGGCACACGCTGGAGAGCCTGGGGCCGCGTGTGCAGGCGTCGCGGATGGTGCGGGAGTACGTCGAGTCCGGCTACCTGCCCGCGTCACGGATGGTCGCGGAGGCGACGGGTGACGGGTACCGCGGTGCGCTGTCGCTGGCCGACTACCGGACCAAACTGGACGTCTCCTGGCCGCGTGTACGGGTCTTCGACACCGAACTGCTCGTCGAGGACAACGCGCCGATGGTCACCGGCACCGAGGTGACCATCCGGGCGCGGATCGATCTCGCCGGTCTCGATCCGTCCGAAGTGGACGTTCAGGCCGTGGTCGGGAAGGTGGGTGACGGGGACGAATTGAGCGACCCGGTCACCGTCGGGATGTCCGGCGACGGGATCGGCGCGTTCGCCGCGCGGCTGAAGCTGCCGCATCCCGGCTCGATCGGCTACACCGTCCGGGTGCTGCCCAAACACCGTCTGCTCGCCACTCCCGCCGAACTCGCCCGCGTCGTCCTGGCCTGACCACCCTCCCATCTCCTGCGTTTAGTCCTCTGGATGCGGTAGTTCGGGTTACGAACTACCGCATCCAGAGGACTAAACGCATTTTCGCGGGTTGTCAAGCCGGTGCCGGACAAAGAAAAACCCTGATCTTCGCTTTCCAGCGGACAATGGGGAAAACGCCGGTGAAATAGACTTTGCCGTTCCTGTCCGGAAACGCGGAGGAATGGTGGCTTCGGCGAAGGAAACGAAAACGTCGCGCCGGGCCAAAGACCGGCTGCACCACATCCACGCCCGCGCCGGCATCCGGCAGGACGGGCTGGCCGAGGCACTCGGACCCGAATTGCGTGCCATCTGGGGTATCGCCGAGGACGCCGAACCCGGCCGGGTTCGCGAGATCGTCCTGTTGCGGCTGAACCGCGTCCTCGAACGGTTCGCCGACCCGCTGATGCCCGAGATCGTCTGGACCGCCTACAACCTCGGCGTGGATCCGGCGGACGGCGCGTCGGGCATGGTCGGCCGGATCCGGGCCATGGTGGGCCGCGGCCGTGTCGCGGTTTCCGAGCGCACCTGCACCCGGCGGTTCTACGAGTTCCTGGGGAACGTCAAGAACAGCCTCGACGGTTTCCAGGAGGACCTCACCGGCGAGGATTTCCGGCTGGCCGCACGGTGGATCGCCGAAAACGTCCGGCCGGAACGGGAGGCGCCCGCCCCCGGGCCCACGGCCATGCGGATGTTCCTCGACGGCACGGTGTGGGGCCCGGCGGACGAAGGGGGCGCACCGATCCCGGCCCGTCTCGGCGGGTACGGCGACTGGTTCTGCGTCTTCACCGACGAGCGCCTGCTCGCCGAGTACCGGGCGGCCACCGGCGCCGGCTGGGGCCGGGTCCGGCACCGGACCGGCCGCGAGGTCGTGCTCGCGGCCGCCAGACGGGGCGTGTCGACCGGCGTCCTGGTCAACCCCAGTCCGGTGCCCGGTGCCGGGATCCAGGCGGCGCTTCCGCTTTCCCCCGACTCGATCGCGCGGCTGACGGTCCGCCGCTAGGGGACCGCGGGCGTGCCACCCTCCCGGACCGGGAGGCCGGCCGAGCGCCAGGCGCGGAACCCGCCTTCGAGGTCGGTCGCACCCGGCAGGCCGAGCCGCCGCAGGTCGGCGGCGGCCAGGCTCGACGCGTACCCCTCGTTGCAGACGACGATCACCGTCGAATCCGCGTTCACCTCCGGCAGCCGCCACTCGCTGTCCGGCGCGAGCCGCCATTCGAGGTGGATCCGCTCGACGATCACCGAGCCCGGGATCTCGCCCTCTTCGACCCGGTTGACCTGCGGGCGGATGTCCACGATCAGGGCGCCGTCGCGTTGCAGCCGCAGTGCCCGCCCGGCCTCCGGCCGGTCCACGCCGGACCGGGCGGAGGCCAGCAGTTCTTCGATCGCGCTCATGCCTACTCCTCGTAGCCGGTCGCCTTGCGTTGCATGAGCGGCGCACTGTGTCATCGATTCGCTCGCAAGCTCGCTCATGCGCCCAGTATCGGGGCCAGCGAGGGGATCTCGGCGGGAACGTCGGCGAGTGTGACGTACTCACGCGTCGCGACCAGCGGCGGCGAGTACGCGTGGACGCTGGCGGCGGGCTCGGTGCCGATACCGGTCACCTGGTGCGCGCGCCCCGCGCCGAAGCCGATGGCCTCGCCCGCGACATGCGTGCGGCGCCGGATCGGGCCGCCGGGGTAGCGGTACTCCTCACCGAGTTCGCCCTGCAGCACGGTGAACGAACCGGACGCGCCGCCGTGGTCGTGCGGTTTGGTCTGCTGGCCGGGCAGCCAGGACAGCAGCCACAGTTCGACGCCGTCGGTCAGCGCGAGCCGCGCCCACCAGCGGCGTTCCTCGTCGAACCGCAGCAGGTCGCGCAGGCTCGTGGTCAGTTCGGTCGCGACGGTGGAGGTCAGCTCGGCCAGCTCCCGGGGCGTCCAGAGCAGGCGTTCGGGGCGCAGCAGGTCCGGGAGCAGCGGGTCGGTCAGCCGAGGGTGGATCTCGAAGTCCTGGCGGGGCGTGATGGACGTGGTCAACGTAGGGCTCCTCGTGAAGATTCGCGGGCTCGGTAGCAGGGCCGAACGCGGCGCGACACGGAACCACGGCACACGTGCCGTCGGAAGAAGGGAAACTCAGCCGTGTCGCGCGGTGGTACACCCGCACGAGGCGACGAGGAGCAGGTCGATGGTCCGGCGGCGCCAGAAAGAGCCCCCGATGACGGGGAAGGCGGCGGACACGGACCTGATCACGACGCCGATGGTGCCACAGCCACCGCGCCCGGGTGGTCTCGTCCCACTCCCTGGACCAGCCGCTTTCCGCGGACCGGCGGCCCGGTGCACACGCGCGCGCGTGTGCGGACACAATGGGCGCGTGAGCGAGCCGATCCAGCCCAGCGAACTTGACGACCTCGTGGTGAGGATGACCGGTGTCGGGGTCCGCCGAACAGGCAACGACCTCCTCGCCGACCTCGACTGGACCGTGGAACTGGACGAGCGCTGGGTGGTGCTCGGCCCGAACGGCGCGGGCAAGACCACCCTGCTCCGGCTGGCCGCGGCCGAACTCCACCCGACCTCGGGAACGGTCGACCTGCTCGGCGACCGGATCGGCAAGGTCAACATCTTCGAGCTGCGCCCGCGGATCGGGTTCACCTCGGCCGCGATCGCCCAGCGGGTGCCGGGTGAGGAGCGCGTCCTCGATGTCGTGGTGAGCGCCGGATACGCCGTCGTCGGCCGCTGGCGTGAGGAATACGACAGCCTCGACACCGACCGCGCCCGCGAACTGCTGGCCGCGCTGGGCATCCCGCATCTGGCCGAGCGCACCTTCGGCACGCTGTCGGAGGGCGAGCGCAAGCGGACCCTGATCGCGCGGTCGCTGATGACCGACCCGGAGATGCTGCTGCTCGACGAGCCCGCCGCCGGACTCGACCTCGGCGGCCGCGAGGACCTGGTCGCGCGCCTTTCGGAGCTGGCGCTCGACCCGGAGGCCCCGGCCATGGTGCTCGTCACCCACCACGTGGAAGAAATCCCGCCCGGATTCACCCACGCGCTGCTGCTGCGCGACGGCCGCGCGGTCGCCTCCGGTCTCGTCGACGACGTCGTGACCAGCGACAACCTGTCCAAGACGTTCGACCAGGACCTGCTGCTCGAACGCTCCGGTGATCGCTTCTTCGCCCGTCGCCGTTGACGGGTCGTACTGACCGGTAGCCTGCACTCTGTCTTGGACGGTTAAGGAGGACGGCGTGGGAGAGTTCGTAAGCCTGGAGGTCGAAGGCGGGGTCGGCACGATCCGGCTGGACCGCCCGCCGGTCAACGCGCTGAACAACCAGGTGCAGGCCGAGCTGGCCGAGGCGGCCCGTGAGGCCTCCGAGCGCGACGACGTGCGTGCCGTGATCCTCTACGGCGGCGAGAAGACCTTCGCGGGCGGCGCGGACATCAAGGAGATGGCCGAGCGCACCTACCCCGAGATCGCGAAGTTCGGCGCGGCGCTGACCGCGTCGCTGGCCACCATCGCGAACATCCCGAAGCCGGTCGTCGCGGCCATCACCGGCTATGCGCTGGGCGGAGGCCTCGAACTCGCGCTGACCGCGGACCGCCGGATCGCCGGCGACAACGTCAAGGTCGGCCAGCCGGAGATCCAGCTCGGCGTCATCCCCGGTGCCGGTGGCACGCAGCGCCTCGCGCGGCTCATCGGCCCGAGCAAGACCAAGGACCTCGTGTTCACCGGCCGGTTCGTGAAGGCCGAAGAGGCGCTGGCGCTGGGCATCCTCGACGAGGTCGTCGCGCCGGACGACGTCTACGCCGCCGCGCACAAGTGGGCCTCGCAGTTCGCGAACGGCCCGGCCGTGGCGCTCCGCGCCGCGAAGGCCGCCATCGACGGCGGTCTCGACACCGACCTCGCGAACGGCCTCAAGCTCGAATCGCACCTCTTCGCCGCGCTGTGGGCGACCGAAGACCAGCGCAACGGCATGAAGTCGTTCATCGAGAACGGCCCTGGCAAAGCCACCTTCGAGGGGAAGTAGCGCGATGACCCAGGTCAACGATCCGGCGCCGAACCCGCACGCCACCGCCGAAGAGGTCAAGGCCGCCTTCGACGACCCCAAGCTCGCCAACGTGCTGTACCACGACTGGGAAGCCGGGACTTACGACGAAAAATGGTCCATCTCCTACGACGAGCGGTGCATCTCCTACGCGACAGACGTGTTCAACGCGGTCGCCGGTGAGGACGGCCAGCCGTATCCGACCGCGATGGAACTGGGCAGTGGCACCGGTTTCTTCCTGCTGAACCTGATGCAGGGCGGCGTGATCAAGAAGGGGTCGGTCACCGACCTCTCGCCGGGCATGGTCCAGGTCGCGCTGCGCAACGCCGAGAACCTCGGCCTCGACGTCGACGGCCGGGTCGCCGACGCCGAGCGGATCCCGTACGAGGACAACAGTTTCGACCTCGTCGTCGGGCACGCGGTGCTGCACCACATCCCGGACGTCCGCGCGGCGTTCGCCGAGGTGCTGCGGGTGCTGAAGCCGGGTGGCCGGTTCGTGTTCGCGGGGGAGCCGACCAAGGTCGGCGACTTCTACGCGCGCAAACTCGGCCAGATCACCTGGTACCTCACCACCAATCTGACCAAGCTCCCGGTGCTGAACGGCTGGCGCCGTCCGCAGGAGGAACTCGACGAGTCCTCTCGCGCGGCCGCGCTGGAGGCCGTGGTCGACATCCACACGTTCGATCCGTCGGAACTCGAGTCGATGGCCCGCGGCGCGGGCGCTCAGGACGTCCGCGCGGTCACCGAGGAGTTCGCCGCCGCGCTCGCGGGGTGGCCGATCCGGACCTTCGAAGCCGCCGTGCCGCAGGAGAAACTGACCTTGCGGTGGCGTCTGTTCGCGTACCGGCTCTGGCTGCGGCTGTCCGCTTTGGACAAGAAGCTGCTCGCCAAGGTGCTGCCGCGCGAGCTGTTCTACAACGTGATGATCACCGGTACCAAGCGGCCGTAGGTTGCCGTATCAGTTCACCCTCGACGACGTCGCCTTCCTGCGCTCCGGCGCGGGAAGCGCGGCGCTCGCCGAATGCTCGTCCCTGCCGCTGACCGACAAGACCCGTATCGCGGACGTCGCCGCCGTGCGCCGGATCGCCCCGGACCACGCGGCCGCGGTACTGGAAACGGTGGTGCTGCGGCGGAAGTCGTCGTCCAAACTGGACTCGGCGACCTCGTGGCTGTTCACCGGCGACGCGCTCCAGCAGGCCAGTGCCACCGCGGTCGCCCGGCATCGGGCCGCGCGGCTGGCAGGCCGGGACGTCCACGACGTGACCTGTTCCGTCGGCGCGGATCTGATCGAGATCGCCCACGTCGCCTCCCGGGTACTGGGCTCGGATCTCGACGAGGTCCGGCTGGCGATGGCGCGGCACAACGCCGCCGAGGCCGGGGTGTCGCCGGTCCTGGTGCGGGCCGACGCGCTGCGGCCGGTCAGCCGGTCTTCCGTCGTCGTCGCCGATCCCGCGCGCCGTGACTCCGCCGGACGCCGGGCGTGGAAACCCGCCGATTTCCTGCCGCCGCTGGACGGGCTCGTCGAGGCGTACCCGGGCCGCGAACTGTCGGTCAAATGCGCGCCGGGGCTCGACTTCTCCATCGCGCCCTGGGCGGACGAGGTCGAACTGGTCTCTTTGGACGGTCAGGTCCGCGAGGCGTGCCTGTGGCGCGGCGTTGGCTCGGCGGTGTCGCGCCGGGCGACGGTGTTGCGTTCGGACGGTCCACAGTGGACTGTGACCGACGCCGACCCCGACGAGATTCCCCTGCGAGACCCGGGTGAATGGATCGTCGACCCGGACGGCGCCGTCGTCCGGGCCGGACTCGTGCGGCATTACGCGGCACGGCACGGCCTGTGGCAGCTCGACGAACGCATCGCGTACCTGACCGGGGACGCTCCGCCGCCGGGAATCCGGGCGTTCCGGGTATTCGAGTACGGACCGTACAGTGAGAAGAATCTTCGTGTATTGCTGAAAAAACACGATATCGGTCGGTTGGAGATCCTCGTCCGCGGTCTCGACATAGACCCGGATGCCTTGCGCCGCAAGCTGAAACCTCGCGGTGGTGAAGAAGCGACTTTGGTACTGACCAGAATCGGTCGTTCTGGAGTAGCGTTCCTTTGCCGCGCACAGCTGACGTGAGGAGCATTTCCATGAGCCGGTTCACCGGTCTGCTGAAACTGGCCGCCGCCGCGGCCGCCGGAGCCGTCCTCGCGGGCGGCGCCACCGCCGTCGCGAACACCGACGACGCCTCCTGGCGGCGTGGTCACGAGCCCGCCAACATCGGCCAGGTCAAACTCGACGTGAAGGCCTACTACGGCGATGTCGTCGGCAGCGACGGCAAGCACCGGTACTCCGACACCAGCCGGTTCGTCTCCGACACCAAGCGCCAGGTCGAGGACGCCAAGCGTTACCTGAACCGGCGGCTCGACCACGGTGTGAAGAACCCCTCCATCGTGCTCGACGTCGACGACACCTCCGAGATCACCTACGGCTGGGAGGCCGACAACGACTTCGGCTTCGACCCGAAGAAGCAGCAGGAAGCGATCGACAAGGGCACCTTCGTCGCGAACAAGCCGGTGCTGGAACTGGCGAACTGGGCGGCGCAACGCGGCGTCAAGATCTACTTCCTGACCGGCCGTAACGAGTTCCAGGGCCCGCAGTCGCTCAAGAACCTCGCGAACGAGGGCTTCCCGGCACCCGCGGGGGCGTTCTTCAAGCCGAAGACCACCGCGCCGGACTACCTGCCGTGCGGGCTCACCTGCACCACCGTGCAGTACAAGGCGGGCACGCGGAAGCACATCGCCGCGACCGGCGCGACCATCGTGCTCAACTTCGGCGACCAGTTCAGCGACCTCGAAGGCGGTTACGCGGAGTTCCCGGTGAAGCTGCCGAACCCGATGTACTACCTGCCCTGAGGGGAATATCCGCGCGGGCGCCGTCGCTGTGCCCGGTATCGGAAACCCCCGAGGGAGCTGATCCATGTCTGACAAGAAGGTGCTGAAGCCCAGCGCGGACCACCCGATCACGGTGGCGCCGAACAAGGCGCGGGTGGTCGTCACGGTCGGCGGGAAGGTCGTGGCGGACAGTGCGAACGCGCTGACGCTGCAGGAGGCGAACTACCCGCCGGCGCAGTACATCCCCCGCGCCGACGTCGACTTCGGCGTACTGGAGCGGACGGAGCACTCGACGTATTGCCCGTTCAAGGGCGACGCGTCGTACTACAGCATCCGCACCGGTGACGGCGTCGCCGAGAACGCCGTGTGGACCTACGAGGCACCGCACGACGCGGTCGCCGAGATCAAGGATCACGTGGCGTTCTACCCGTCGAAGGTGGACGCGATCGAAGAGCGCTGACGCCGTGCCACGCTGACGCCCACCGCGGGCTGAAGCCCACCGCGGGCTGAAGGGCGCTTTCCCCGCATGCGATGCGGGGAAAGCGCCCTTCGCCGCGTCGCATGCGGTGAAGGGCCCCTTCAGCCCCCTCGTCCTGGGGTCCGGGGGTCGTGAGTGGTAAGTGCCGTTAGAACGACACTCGCCACTCACGACGGTTCTCTCGGTACCGGTGACTTGGGCGCTCGTGCTGCACGCAGCCCCGCGCGGGGGGTTCTTCTGGATTGCGGCCTGGGATCACTCCGCGTAGCCGTCAGGGAAGGTGGTTGATCCGGTCGGCGTCCGCGGCGAGTGAGGTGTCGGGTTCGATGCGCCAGGCTTCCAGACCGGGCGCTTTGACGAGCGCGTCGATCAGGGCCTCCTCGCCGGCGACGAGGGTCGAGTCGAAGTCGATCTCGGTGGCCGCACACCACGCGCGATCGTCGGGCCAGAACAGGTTGGGCGACTGCGCCTCGAACCAGTTCGGCCGCGGCCGCCAGCCGAGTTCCGTCGCCGATGTCAGTGGTCCGGTGAACAGCAGGTAGTCGCGACCGGGATGCCGCAGGCGTGGCGCTTCCAGCTGCTCGCGGGAAAGGGTGGCCTCGTCGGCCCAGCCGTAGCCTTCCCAGAGGCAGAACCAGGTATCCGAAGTGGACGTATGGTCGCCGAGGACGGCCAGCAGCGCGGTGAGGCTGTGCGACGGCAGGTTGCCGCGGCCGGGTGGGGAGCCTCGCCAGAGCGAGCCGGTGAGGTTCACCGGATCCGGGGAGCCCACGAGAGCGTGCCATTGCATGGCGCCGTGGACGCGCCGTCCGGTTTCGGCGGCGGCTTCGCTCCAGCTCGCCCAGCCACCGCGGTCGCGCTCGGCCGGATGGCAGATCCGGGCGTAGGCGGCATAGTCGCGGGGGACCGTGCGGCTGGCCGCGCCGAACGTCCCGCCGAGCCTGGAGGAGATCCACTCGGCGGGTGACGGGTCGAGGACGGGCCGCAGCACGCTGGGCAGTCTCCAGCAAGATCAAGTGGCGCGCATCTTGTCGGTGGGCGGGGGCATACTGCCGGACGTGGGTGTTCCGCTGCGTCGCCGTTCGGGTGGGTCGGTCTACCACGAAAGCACGCCGGTCGCGGTGGTCGCCGGGGTGGTCGAGAGCGCCTGGACGGGCCGGGTCGGCCGCGGTCGTCCGCTGCGGGTGTTCCCGGACGGCTGCGTGGATCTCGTCTGGGACGGGCGAGGGCTCACCGCGGTCACCACGGTGGGCGGTGTGCTGCGGCATGAGCTGCCGCCGGTCGACTGGACTGTCGGACTCCGCCTGAGGTGCGGCGTCGGCGGCGCGGTGCTGGGGGTGCCGATGACGGATCTGGCGCCGGGAGCCACCCCGTTGCGCGAACTGTGGGCCGCGAGCGCCCGTCGCGCGGAATCAAGGCTGGCCGAATGCGCGACGCCCGCCGGGGCGCGGGCGGCGCTGGAGGCGCTGGTCGCCGAGCGGATCCATGATGTCGAGCTGGACGGTCTGCCGGTCGCGGCCGCTCGCGCGTTGCGTTCACCCGGTGCTCGTACCGATCAGGTGGCGGCCGATCTGGGTGTCAGTGAACGTGGTCTTCGGCGGCACGTGCGGCACGAAGTCGGCGTCGGCCCGAAGGAACTGCAGCGGGTGCTGCGGTTCCATGGCTTCCTCAATCGGGTCGAGGCCGTGGCACGGAAGCGTTCGTCGCTCGCCGACGTCGCCGCCGAGCTGGGCTACGCGGATCAGTCCCATCTCGGGCGTGAGTGTCGGCGCCTGTCCGGAGTATCGCCTGGCGCGCTGGTGCGATCCTGGACTGGCCGAAACGTTCCAGACTGAGCCGACGGCGGCGGCGAAGATCGTGCGGTGGCTGAACCTTTCCGCGTCACCATCGACATCCGCACGGACGATCTCGACATCAACGGTCACGTGCGCGGCCCCGCCTATCTCGCATACGCGGATCACGCGCGCTGGGAATGCGTATGGGCGGCCGGGGTGGATCCGCTGGCGCTCAAGGCCGGGAACCTCGGCCCGGTCAACCTCGAAACGACGATCCGGTTCCGCCGCGAGCTGCGCGCCCGGGCGCGGATCGACGTCCTGACCCGATTCGACTGGGAGCCGGGCAAGGTGTCACGGGTCGTCCAGGACTTCCTCACGCCGGACGGTGTCGTGGTGGCCGAGGTGGAAAGTCTCTCCGGGTTGCTGGATCTCGAACATCGGCGCTTGATCCCAGACCCGGGACGGCATTGGCGAAAGTACGCGGTTCGGCCGGAAATCCTTGGCTTGGCACGGAGTTCCTGATCGGAGAACAAGAAAACGTTTGACGAGGAGTGCTTCCGGCGGTCAGATGGTTCTCGTGCACGCTGGACAGACGAATCCCGTCGACGAGCATCTCGTCCGGAGGTTGATCGCGGCACAGTTCCCCCACTGGGACGGGCTGCCGATCGAACGGTGGCCGTCCGGAGGCACGGTCAATGCCATGTTCCGGCTGGGTGACGACCTCGTCGTGAGGCTGCCGCTCGGGAAGAGCGGTGCCGAGGACGTGGCGCTGGAGCAGGAGTGGTTGCCCCGTATCGCGTCTCTGTTGCCCACCTCCATTCCCGAAGTGGTCGGGGAGGGGCATGCGGCCGAGGGCTACCCATGGCGGTGGTCGGTGTACCGCTGGTTGCCGGGGGAGAACCCTCGCGCGGGGGCGCTGAGCCGGCCCCGCCTACTGGCCGAGGACCTGGCGGAGTTCGTGAACGCGATGCGAAGGATCACCTTGCCGGGGGCACCACGGGCCTATCGCGGCGGGCCGCTCGTGACGCTCGACGCGGCGACTCGGGCGGCCATCGAGCGGTTACGCGTGATTCAGGAGGAGAACGTCGACTGCGACGCCATCGCCGCCCTCTGGGAGAAGGCTTTGCGAGCCTCGGACCGGGACGGGCCACCGGTGTGGTTGCACGCCGATCTGATGCCGGGCAACCTCCTGGTGGACGACGGCAGGCTTTCCGCGGTGATCGACTTCGGCTGCCTTGGGGTGGGTGATCCGGCCTGTGACCTGTTTCCGGCATGGAATCTGCTGCCCGCCGAGGAGCGGAACGTCTTCCGCGACGCGTTGCGCGTGGACGACGCGACCTGGAGCCGCGGCCGCGGAAGGACGCTTTCGCAAGCGCTGATCGCCTTGCCGTACTACCGGAAGACCAACCCCACGATGGCGGACAACGCACGGCACGTGATCCGGGCGGTGCTGGAAGAGGCTGGCTGAAAGCCCCACTCGGGGCATACCACCTGAGGGCTGTTTTCGCTGGCCACGACCTAAGGAATGCCTCGTGGTCCGGGCCTCGTCGGGCAGGTGCGCGAGCAGCCGACCTTGTGCTAGCGTCGTCTTCGAGCCCCGTATGGGCCTACGCATGGAGGTAGCGGCTACTCAGCCACCCGGAGATCGGCACACACCGTCTCTCGTATTCCCCATCCCTTCGCGGTGGGAAGACGCCTCCATGCGGTGTGCTCGAAAACCCCTGCGTACCAGTGGGTTCCTGTCGTCGTGCCCTTCTCACGGTGGCGGTGCCGCCCTCCTGTCGACACGTCGACGGGAAAGGACCGCATTGACCGGCTTCAACGATCAGGTGATCAAGGAATTCAGGCAGCACAAGGGAAAGCTCGGCGGGATGTTCGAGGGGCAGGAGCTGATCCTGCTCACCACCGTCGGCGCCAAGAGCGGCGAACGCCGCACGAATCCGTTGGCATACCTCGAAATCGACGGCGTGACCGTCGTCGTCGCTTCGAACATGGGGGCACCGAAGCATCCTGGCTGGTACCACAACATCCGGCGCGACCACCGGGTCACGGTCGAGACGGGAACCGAGACCTACGAGGCGATCGCGGCCGTTCCAGCCGCGCAGGAGCGTGCCGCGTTGTTCGCGAAGGTCGTCGCCGCGGAACCGGGATTCGCCGAGTACCAGGCGAAAACGTCGAGGGAACTGCCCGTCGTGATCCTGCACCGGATCGACGACCGGGTGCGGGGGATGGGGGACTTCGTGGTGGAGGTCCACGAGTGGCTGCGCGGGGAACTCAAGACGCTGCGCACCGGGATCGACGACGTCGTCGCCGGACGCACGGATTCGCTCAGTATGGGGAAAACCCTGCGAGCGCACTGTGTTTCGTTCTGCGAGGCACTGACCGAACACCATACCGGCGAGGACATGGGCGCGTTTCCGATGCTGGCGCAACGGTTTCCGGTGCTCGCGCCAACGTTGACGAAGCTCGGCGAAGACCACGTCGTCGTCGCGACGCTGCAGAAGCGGATCCGTGACCTCGTCGAGGGGTACGTTCACGGCGAGAGTGACCCTGTCCGCTTGCGCGACGACTTCGACGCGCTCGCGAGCACGCTCGAAGCGCATTTCGCCGCGGAGGAGGAAGCCATCGTCACCGCACTCAACGTGACGGTGCCCTCGAAGGGCTGATCGGAGGTGACGCCCTGGGGTTTCGGCCCCGGGGCGTGTACCCTGGGAGTCGGCGCCGCTCGCAGCGTGACGCCGATCCGGCACGAGACGGGCGGAATTCGCCCCCGGCCTCGCCGAAGACCGCGGATGAGCGGTCCCCATTCGAAAGGTTTCACCGTCAAAACTCACAGCATGGACAGTGCGCTGTTCAGCCACCCGCTCGACACTCAGGTCGAGCGACACGACCAAGCCACCCCTCAGGGCGAGCGATACCTGGATCTTTTTCGCGAACCCTCTTATCCCACACCGGAACCTTCGGCCGACGTCGTTCGTTGACCAGACGAGTCCAACGTTTTGGGTGTCGTGTTGACCAAGCACGCTCGCGCAGAATTCGTCGCGGGCGTCGCCTTCCGTGCGTCGCGCCGTGACACCGGCTGACACAGCCGGTAACAGTCCCGGCAATCGACAAGAAGCGACGAAATGACTTCAGTTCTAAGTACCCCGGACAGCGACGAGAGGCAGGCGCCACAGCCCCTGTTGTCCGGGGAGCAGTCCAACACCGAAAACTTCCTCGTCAAGCTGTTCGCGGTGGTGCCCCTGCTGGCACTGGCCGCCTCGGTCCCCTTCGCGTGGGGCTGGGGGCTCGGCTGGGTGGACCTCGGCCTCGCCGCCGGTTTCTACTTCCTGACCGGCCTCGGCGTGACCATCGGCTTCCACCGCTACTTCACCCACGGCGCCTTCAAGGCCAACCGCGGCCTGCGGATCGCGCTCGCGGTCACCGGCAGCATGGCCATGCAGGGGCCGGTCATCGGCTGGGTGGCCGACCACCGGCGCCACCACGCCTTCGCCGACCGTGAGGGCGACCCGCACTCCCCATGGCGCTTCGGCACCAGTCCGGCGGCGCTGGCCCGCGGCTTCTGGCACGCCCATATGGGCTGGCTGTTCGATCGCGAGAAGACCAACGCGCAGCGCTTCGCCCCGGATCTGCTCGCGGACCGCGACATCGTCCGTATCGATCGCCTGTTCCCGCTGCTCACCGTCGTGACGCTGCTCGCGCCCGCCGTGCTCGGCGGCGTGATCACGCTGTCGTGGTGGGGTGCGGTCACCGCGTTCTTCTGGGCGAGCCTGGTCCGCGTGGCGCTGCTGCACCACGTCACCTGGTCGGTGAATTCGCTTTGTCACCTGATCGGTGACCGCCCGTTCGCCGCCCGGGACAAATCCGCGAACTTCTGGCCGCTCGCCATCGCCTCGATGGGCGAGTCCTGGCACAACTCCCACCACGCCGACCCCACCGGCGCCCGGCACGGCGTCCGTCGCGGACAGCTCGACATCTCCGCGCGGCTGATCTGGCTGTTCGAGAAGGCGGGCTGGGCGACCGACGTCCGCTGGCCGAAGGCCGACCGCCTCGGCCGCAAGCTCAACCCCGGTCACTCCTTGTCACTGCGGCGGAGCGCTCGGCGGGCCTGAGCCAGTCAGCGGACCGCCCCCACGATGGCGTCGACCAGCTCCGGCCCCTCGGAGAGCACCAGGTCGTTGTGGTCGGCGCCGGGGATTTCGACCACCCTGGCGCCGGCCGCTTTCGCCACTTCGCGGCTCTGCCCGGCCGGGACGATCGAGTCCGCGGCGCCGTAGACGACGGTGACCGGCGACTTCACGCGCGCGACGGTGTCCCGGGTCGGGAACTCGTCCCGCAGCAGCCATCGGACCGGCAGGAACGGGTAGTGCCGCTGCCCGACCGCCGCGAGGTCGGTGAACGGCGAGCGCAGGACGAGCGCGGACGGTGGATGTTCGGTGGCGAGTTCGGTGACGACCGCCGAACCGAGACTTTCGCCGAAGTACACCAACGGCGTCCCGGCCTCGCGCGCCAGGAAGTCCCGTGCGGCGCGGACGTCCAGCGCCAGCCCCTCTTCGGAGGGTTCGCCGGGGTTGCCGCCGTAGCCGCGATAGTCCAGGAGCAGCACCGAAAGCCCGCGCCCGGTAAGCGCGCGGGCGAGCGGTGCGCGGAACGACCGGTTCCCGGCGTTGCCCGGCGCGACGAGCACGGCCGCCTTCGCGCCCGGGGCGGGGAAGTACCAGCTCGCGAGGTTCAACCCGTCCGACGTGGTGAGTGTGACGTCCCGGCCGCCGGGCAGGACGCCGGCCGCGGCGGGCAGTGGACCGCCGGTCGGCAGGTAGATCAGCTTGCGCTGGAAGGCGAACACGCCACCGAAGACCACACCGACGATGGTGACGGCCACCGCCAGCCTGATCAACACCTTCGCGCGCATCCCTCCATCATGCTCATCCGGCGTCCGGTTTGCCGTTTTCGGTGACCGCGCCGGTCACCACCGCCACGACCACGCAAAGCGCGATGACGACCTCCGCCCACAGGAAGGCCGTGTAGTCCAGCAGTGAGCCGATCGGTGGTGAACCCGGGGCGAGATTGCGGAATCCGGCGAGCGCGAACAGCGTCGCGGCCATGAACCCGAACGACGGCCAGACCAGGCCACGCCGTCGCGTGATCAGATGCCGCGTGCCGAAGAACACCGCGATGGCCAGTCCCCACATGGTGATCATCATGAAGACGGCGAAGACCAGCACGCTGGTGGAGCGGGCGAACCGGACGTCGAGTCCGCCTTGTGCGTTCCAGGCGCGGTAATCCTTGACGGAGAACGAGAACAGACTGTCCACTTTGTCCAGTGTGAACAGCACCGGGGCGGATTCCCCGTTGTGGAGTGCGGCGAACTCGATCCGCGCCTCGTAGCCGTCGAAGGGGTAGTCGGTGACGGCTCCGCCGGTCAGCGCGATCGGGAGATCGAGGCTGGAGATCCGCTGATGCGCGGGGAAGACGTGGTCGCCGCGGAGGCTGGAGGAGTTCAGCAGCCGCAGTTCGCCCGCCGGGGCGACGCCGTCGTCCTCGCCGAACCTGCCCACCGGGACGACCAGTACGCGCAGTACCGCTTCTCGTGCGGCGGCGTCCACCCTGAGCACGGACGCGTTGACCTCGATCCGGTCCGGGGCGCGCGAGCCTGCCCAGTGCCCGGTGTCGCCGTCGGTCCGGTCGGCGGCGTGCAACCACAGGCCGAGCCCGGCGGCGATCACCACGGCCAGCACGGTGGCGACGGCCTTGACCACCGGATCGATCTTCAGCATGGCGGCCATCGTGGCAGTTCGGGCCCGGTCCGGCCGCCGTTGTCATGCTGAGGAGTGATCAGGGTTTCGTCAGCGGGAGGTCGAACGCCGGGAAGAGGGCCGAGTCGAGGAACGAGGTGATCTCGCAGATCCGCTCGTCCCGGAGGGAGAGCACGTTGATCGACCAGGCCCGGTGCGTGGCGTCGGCCGACTCGCCGACGTAACAGGCGACGGCGGGCTGGCCGTTGGCGGTGATGATCTCGTTGCGCCAGCTCGGGCACCGGCCGATCGGGACCTCGACGGCGAAGTCGGCGACGGCCTCGATGCCGCGGTACCAATGCGTGAGCGGCGGCATGGACCAGGTGACGTCCTCGGTCAGCAACGCCACGAGCGCGTCGGCGTCGCCGCGGTCCAGCGCGGAGGCGAAGTCCGCGGCGATCTCGCGGACCCTGGCGTCTTCGAGTTTCCGCAGCGTCTGCTGCTGACTGGGCGAGGGCACCTTCTCGGCCACGATCGCCCGCGCGCGCTGCAGCGCGCTGTTCACCGCCGCGACCGAGGTGTCCATTGTGGACGCGATTTCGGCGGCGGTGAAGCCGAGGACGTCGAAGAGCAGGAGCGCGGCCCGCTGGTTGCCGGGCAGGTGCTGCAGCGCGGCGACGAAGGCCAGTTCGACGGCCTCGCGCTGCTCGTACCGGGTGTCAGGGCCGGCCGGGCCGCGGCCGAGCGCCCCGTCGGGGTACGGGCCGAGCCACGCGACCTCGGTCACCGGGGCGTGTTCGAGCATGGCGCGTTCACTCGACGGGCCGAGGTCCATCGGCAGGGCGCGCTTGCCGCGCGCGGCGGCGGTGTCGAGGCAGGTGCGGGTGGCGACCGTGTAGAGCCAGGTGCGCATCGAGCTGCGGCCCTCGAACCGTTCCAGTCCCCGCCAGGCCCGCAGGAGGGCGTCCTGCAGGGCGTCGTCGGCGTCGTGGGTCGAGCCGAGCATGCGGTAACAGTGGGCGTGCAACTCGCGGCGCAGCGGCTCTACCAGGCGGTTGAACGCCGCGTCGTCCCCGTTGCGGGCTTCGGCGACGTCCGGATCCTCGGCGCGCAAAATATCTTCGCTCACAATCGATGATTGTGCCCTTACTCGGAGCGAAGTGCTGTCACGGCCGGGGTGAACATCGTCGTCTTGATCGCGGTGAGGGTGCCGCGGTCCTTGCCGGCGAGCGGACGGACCACGTCGGCGGCGTACTCGAGCAGGGCGGATTCCTCGGCGACGGCGTCCACGAGCCCGAGATCGCGCGCGTCCGTGCCGCCGAAACGGCGTCCCGTGGTCATCGAAGCGACCGCGGCGGCCGGGGTGAGCTTGCCCTGGATCAGCGCGGCCATCCCCGGTGTGAACGGGATGTTGATGTCCGCCTCGGGGAAGCAGAAGTACCCGCGATCGGCGCGCATCACCCGGAAGTCGTGCGCCATCGCCAGCATCGCCCCGGCGCCGAACGCGTGCCCGTTGATCGCGGCGACCGTGTGCACGCCGAGGGTCAGCACGCGGGCCAGCAGTTCGTGGACGTCGGCGACGTATTTCCCGGCCTGGTCACTGTGGGCGGTGAGCCATTCGAGGTCGAGCCCGTTCGAATAGAACTTCCCGGAGCCCGTCGTGACCAGCACCGCCGGGTCCGGATGTGCGACGACGGTGTCCAGCAGGGAGTGCGCGGTCTCCAGCCACGACGGCGAGAAGCGGTTCTCGTCGTCGCCGAGGTCGAGTACGAACACCGGGGCTTCAGTGCGCAGCGCGGGCATCAGCGCGGTCCTTTCGGGGTGGGAGCAGGAGTACGGCGCGGACCGCGGCGGCGAGCCGGGCACGCGAGTCTTCGGAGATCGGTTCACCCGCGGTGAACGCGCGGCGGAACAGGGCCGTCGGCAGGTCGACCACGCAGGTGGTGAGTACCTCGACGGCCTGGGCGTCCCGTCGGTCCCACAGCCCCTCGGCGAGCCTGATCAGGAGCGCGACCAGGCGTTTGTCGAGAGCCAGGAGTGCACCGGCGAGATCGTCGGGGACCTGCGGGCCGAGCAGGTCCTCCTTCTTGACGGTGAGGAGCAGCCGAGCCGCTTCCGGCCTCCGGTCGGCGAACTCGGCCGGTGCGCCCGCGGCGGCCACGACCGCCGAGACGGGATCTTCCGCATCGTCCACCAGTTCGGTCTGGAGGTCGAGGAAGCCGCCCGCCGCGCGGAGCCAGACGCGGGCCAGCAGTGCGCCGAGGGAGCCGAAGGCGTGGTAGATCGTGCCGTTGGGGACGCCCGCCGCGGCCGCGAGAGACCGGACGGTGACCCTGGGGGCGCCGACCTCGACGACGAGCCGCTCGGCGGCGTCGAGCAGCCGGTCCAGATCGTGCACACGGGGGCGGGCCATGGGGCGACAGTAACAGAGCACTTGCTCCAAAACCTGCCCGCCGGGATGTGACCTGGTTCACGCGCCGCGCTGTCACATCGTTCCGGGGGCGGGGGTCAACCCGACGAAGCACCGGAAACCAAGGGAGAAAACGAAATGTCCACCGCTTACGTCATCGTCACCCTCGTCGGAGCGTTCATGGCCGCCTTCTCGGCCGCCTCGATCTTCTTCCGCGCCAAGTGGGTCGTGCAGCCGCTGGCCGACTACAGCGTCCCGCGGGCATGGTGGAACCGGCTCGGCGTCGCGAAGGCCGCGGGCGCGCTCGGCCTGGTCGTCGGCCTGTGGGTGCCCGCGATCGGGGTCGCGGCCGGGATCGGCCTGGTGCTGTACTTCGCCGGCGCCGTGATCACCGTGCTCCGCGCGCACTGGCCTTCGCACGTCGCGTTCCCGCTGATGTACATGGCCCCGGTGGCCGCGTCGCTGGTGCTCGGATTCGCCGCCTGAGGTGGAAGCCTCAGACGCTGCGAAGCACCGAGACCACGACACCCAGTACGGCCGCGCGATCCCCGTCGATGACGTCGTAGGCGGGGTTGCGCGGTTCGAGGTACACATGGCCGTCGCGGCGGCGGTACACCTTGACCGTGGCCTCCTCGTCGATCATCGCGGCGACGATCTGGCCGGAATGCGCCTCCTGCTGTTGTTTCACCACGACGATGTCGCCGTCGCAGATCGCCGCGTCGATCATCGAATCACCGCGCACCCGCAGTCCGAAGACGTTGCCCCGGCCGGTGAGTTCCCGCGGAAGGGTCATCACGTCGTCGACGTGCTCGACGGCCGAGATCGGCGTTCCCGCGGCGATGTCACCGACGACCGGGACCGGCACGGAGTCCTCTGTGGATTCCCGCGACGTGGTGCCGTGCAAGAACGCGCGTACGTCGATGGGGCGGGAGATCGAACTGCTGCGGCGGAGAAAACCCTTCTCCTCCAAGGCGGCCAGATGCTTCGACACCGTGGACGTCGACCGCAGGCCGACCGCTTCGCCGATCTCGCGCGTGCTCGGCGAGTACCCGTGCTCGACCACCCATTCCCGGATGGTCAGCAGGATCTTCTGCTGCCGCTCCGGCAGGGAAGCGGCTTCCTCGAACAGGTCAAGATCGTGGTAGGCGGTCATCCGCGGAATGGTAGTTCGTGCAGGCCGCCGCGATCGCCGCGGTGTCCCAGTAGAACGGCCACACCTCGGTGATGCGCCCGTCTTCGACGGTGATCGTCTGCAGGATCGGGAAGTCCAGTTCGCGGCCGGTCGCCCTGGCCCGGACGTGGACGTGGGTCAGGACGACCAGTGGGCTGTTGTCGCTCAGGAAGCTCTGCTCCACCATGTCGAACACCTCCCAGGTGTCGCTCATGGCGAGGAAGAATCGCTCCATTCCCTCGTGGCCGCGCCAAGTTCCGGCGTACGGCAGGCCGTCCGCCTGACGCAGCACCACATCGGGGGAGAAGAACGGGGCGAGCGGGGCGAAGGACGACTTGCCGGGGCCGCCCGCGGCGAAGTAACCGGCTTCCGCCGCGTACATGCCTTTGAGGACGGACAGGGCATCACTTGTTCGGGTCACGATCACACTTTCGGGTAAGGCGGCCGCGAACACTGGCGGTTATCCGCCGTGAAGATCGGCCGGATGGCCGCCCGGCGGGAACCGAAAGACCGATCCCCCGGCCGCTCGCACCCGCTTGACTCGATCCTATGAACACGAAGAGCACCGCGGCGATACTCGCCGCCGCGACGGCGACGGTCGCGCTGACCGGATGCGGACTCAAAGAGGGCCTGACCGAAAAGGCGAACGGTCACGTCAAGACCGTCGGCTACACGACCGGCGCGGAAGGCAAGCGGGACAAGGACGCCCGGCTGCCGGAGTGGGTGCCGGACGAGGCGGCGTCGATCACCGAGGTCATCCGGACCACGGGTTCGGAGCGGCTCCTGCGGTTCACCGGCGGGAACCTGCCCGCCGTCTGCGCACCGGGCCCCGCCGCGACGCAGGCGGCCACGCTGGTCGCCCATTGGTGGCCGAAGGGCCAGGAAAGCCGGACGGACAAGGTCTGCGGTGAATGGCATGTCCTCGTCCAGGGCGCCGACGTTTACGCGTTCAAACCGGAGACGCTGGTGAGTCCGAGGTCCTGAGCCACACCGGTCACTCGGCGTCCGGAGGTGAGAGCGCGTCGGCGCAGGCGATGAGATCGTGCAGCAGCCTGTCTCGCTCGCCCGCCGAAAACGGTTCGAGCATCCGGTTCTGGACCGCTCGCACGAGGCCACTGGCGGTGCGGAGCTGGGCTTGCCCGGCGGGGGTGAGCGTGCTGGGCAGGGCGCGGCCCTGGGGCGCTGTCGCCGGACGGGTGACCAGGCCGCGGTCCTGCAAACCGCGCAGCACCAGGTTCATCGACTGCCGGGTGACGAAGACGGCTCGCGCCAGTTCCGCGTTGCTCAGCCCCGGTCGTTGCGAGAGCACTTCGAGGCAGGAGTACTGCGGCACGGTGAGATCGAGCGGGCGCAAGGCGGTCTCCATGGCCACGCGCAGCGCCGTCGCCGCTCGTTTCAGCATGTACCCCACCGCCTGGTCCAGTGGGCCGACCGTCTCGTCTTGACTCATGTCAGCATCATGACATACGTTGTTGATGTCAACACGCTGACATTGATGGAGGACGACATGACCGTGGCCGGACCCGATTTCCTTTCGCTGCAGGTACGCGACCTCGACCGCGCGGCCGCGTTCTACGAGACGCAGCTCGGCTTGCGGAGACTGCCCGTCGCGCCGCCGCACGCGGTGGTGTTCGGCACCGAGACGATCCCGTTCGCGGTGCGGGAACCCATGCCGGGGATGGATCTCGACGCCCTCTCGCCAGGGCCGGGGGCGGGAGTCGCGCTCTGGCTCCACGCCGACGACGCGCAGGCGGTGCACGACCGGCTGGTCGCGGCAGGCGTCACCATCCTCACCGAACCGTTCGACGGGCCGTTCGGCCGCACGTTCGCCTTCTCGGACCCGGACGGCTATGTGGTCACCGTGCACGACAAGGCCTGACTCGGAGTTCTTCGGCTGACAGGGCGTGCCAGACCGGTGCCAGCGTCGTGTGCGCTGTCTGCCAGTGGCCGTCGGCAGTCTCTGGAATGTCATTCCAGTACTGACCGAGGAGCCACCATGCACACCCCTGTCACGATCATCGGCGCCGGTCTCGGCGGCCTCACGCTGGCCCGCGTCCTGCACGTCCACGGCATCCCGTCCGAGGTCTACGAGACGGAAGCGTCGCCCACCTCGCGGCTGCAGGGCGGGATGCTGGACATCCACGACTACAACGGCCAGCTCGCCATCGAGGCGGCGGGACTGATGGACGAGTTCCGCGGCATCATCCTCGAAGGCCGCCAGGCACTGCGGGTCTTGGACTTCGACGGCAGCGTCCTGTTCGAGCGAGGCGACGACGGCACGGGCGGCCGTCCCGAAGCTCAGCGCGGCGATCTGCGGCGGATGCTGCTCGATTCGCTCCCCGAAGGCACCGTCCGCTGGGGACACAAGGTCGTCGGCGCCCGGACGCTCGGCGACGGCCGCCACGAGGTGACCTTCGCCGACGGCGGCACCGTGGTCACCGGGCTCCTGGTCGGCGCGGACGGCGCGTGGTCGCGGGTCCGGCCGTTGCTCACCGACGCGGTCCCCGAGTACAGCGGCACGTCGATCATCGAGACCTACCTGTACGAAGCCGACACGCGGCACACCGCCGTGGCGAAGACGGTCGGCGGCGGATCGATGTTCGGCGCCGGGACCACGGCGGGCCAGAGCATCAACGCCCACCGCGAAAGCGGTGACACCCTGCACGCGTACGTGGAACTCACCAAGCCGCTGGACTGGTTCGACGACATCGACTTCGCCGATGCCGAGGCGGCCAAGGCGCGGATCGCGGCGGAGTTCGACGGCTGGACACCGGAGCTGACCGCGCTGATCACCGAAAGCGACGGCGCGCCGATCCACCGCCCCGCCTTCGCCCTGCCGTCCGGATGCCGGTGGGAGCGCGTTCCCGGCGTGACCCTGCTCGGCGACGCCGCCCATCTCGCGCTGGCCAACGGGGAGGGCGCCAACCTGGCGATGCTCGACGGCGCCGAACTCGGCAAAGCCCTCGCCGCACGTCCCGACGACGTCGAGGCCGCACTGGCCGAGTACGAACTGGCCATGTTCGTCCGCAGTGAAACGCCCGTCCAGGAGGACTTCCTGATCGAAAGCATCTTCGGCGACGAAGTCCCCGAGCGGCTGCTCGCCATGTTCGAGAACGCGCAGCGGAAGTCCTGAGTCAGGCCCAGCCTGCCTTTTCGTAGAACGGCGTGATCCACGCGCGGAATCGCTCCCCGTGGATCTTCTGAGCCGCGGCCACGACGCCGTCCGGATCCTCGGACGGCGTCAGGCCGCGCTCCCGAAGCCACTCGACGAAGTCCTCATGCGAGCCGCTGTGGCCGTCGTTCTCGTCCCGGTAGTAGTAGGCCGAGTCGTGGTCGACCGTGATCTCGGCGTCGAAACCCAGCAGGCACAGGAACTCCCGGAAATCGCGGGCGACGACCTGCTCACCGCCCTCGTCGCCGAAGACCACCACGGGCAGCAGGGCGAGGTCCGGCTCGTCGGAGGACCGCCAGATCCCGTAGGTCGAGCCACTCCCGTTCGCCTGGGCGAACGGGATGACCCGCGACAGGAACTCGGGGTCGCTCAGTTCTGCGGGGAACTGGCCCTTGTCGTCGTAGTCGTACAGCTCGAAGCCGTCGGCGAGGAAGTCACCGGCCGAGTCGTGGAGGTCCTTCAGCTCGTTCAGGACGGGGATCGGTGAATACACGCGGCCACCCTACGGCCGATCAGGCCGTCGGGCGGCCCGCTCCGGCGTAATCGTCGCCCCGCTTCCGGTAGGTGTGCACCTGCACCGCCTGCCCGGTCTGCGGGGCGTCGATCATCTGCTGGTTCCCGATGTACAGCCCGACGTGGTGGATCTTCGTGTTCGGCTCGCCGTAGAAGATCAGGTCGCCCAGCTGGGGATCGGTCACCTTGCTCACGCTGTGGTATTGCGTGTGGGCGGTGCGCATGAGCTTGACGCCGGCACTCGCGTACGCGGCCGTTGTCAGCCCGGAGCAGTCGAAGCCGGGGTCGCCGCCGCCGGTGCCGTTGCCGCCCCAGACGTAGGGCAGGCCGATCTTGTCGATGGCGAAGTTGACCGCGCTGAGCGCCGCCGCGTTCGGCGGCTGCGGGCTCTGGCCGACCGTGCCGTAGACGTTCACCGTCGCGAGGGTGCGGTGCATCAGCAGCGGCGCGGGCTGCAGCGTGCTCACCGCGTTCCACCACGTCTGGCCCTGGCCGAGATCGCGCCCGCCCGCGCACAGGGCGCGTCCGGCGGTGAGGGTGGCGTCGTCGATGTTCTGCGGGTTCGGCTTCCCGCCGCTCGCCGAGGCCTGGAACCGGCTCCACACGGCAGGCGTCAGCTGCAGCGGTCCGCTCGCGTTCGCGGACGAGACGACCTTGTTGTAGAAGTCGCGGACCTCGACCGCGCCGAGGGGCGCGGTCATCACGCCGTCGGCGCCGAGGCTCGAACCGGTGACCCGGCCGTGGTCCGAAGCGATCTTCCCGAGCGCCGCCAGCGTCACCCAGGACAGGCGGCAGCCCGGCGTTTCCTTGCTCAGCGCCACGGTGGTCTTCGCGTAGCCCGTCATCGCGCGCAGCGGGATGTCGAGCCAGCCGCTCGTCTTCGACACCCAGGCGTCGAATTCCTGGCCCATCTGCTGCGGGACCTTCGGCTGTTCCTTCGGCATTTCCGCGGGCGCGGACGACGTCGGCGGCGCGGGCGGGACCGACGACTGGACGGCGGCGGCTTCCGGCTTCGGCCCGTCCTTCGGCGCGAAGGTGATGGCCGCGACCAGCGCGGCGCCCGCGACGACGACGGCGGCGATGATCACCGGCAGCCTGCGGCGGCGGGAGGGAGCTTCTTCCATCAGAGACCCCCGGTGAGGCGAGAGAGGACGAAGTCGCGGACGGCTTCGACATCGGCGGTCAGCGCGACGTCGATGGTGCGGCCCGGTACGGCCTGCGGATCGGTGCTTCGCAGCCTTCGCCGGTCCACGAGGGTCGCGCCGCGGGCGGGGCCGAAGCCGCATTCGACGTCCACCGGGTACGCCTCGGTGTCGAGGATGCCCGGCCGGATCGCCTCGGCGACCGCGACCGCGTCGTGCATGACCATCCCCGGGAAACCCAGGATCGGGCTGTAATGCTTGACGTAGGTCGGGGTGAGCGCTTCGAGCGCCGCGCCGAGCGGGCCGGACGCGGCGAGCTTGGCCAGCCAGGTGGTGTCGATCGAGCACTGGTGCGTGATGTCCAGCGGCACCAGCACCGTCGGGACGTCCTCGTCCGCCAGCACCCGGCGCGCGGCCTCGGGGTCGCTCCAGATGTTGAACTCGGCGGCCGTGGTGGAGTTCCCCCTGGTCACGCCGCCGCCCATGATGACGATGCGGCCGATCTTCCCGCGGAGTTCCGGATGGGCGGCCAGCAGCAGCGCGATATTCGTGAGCGGGCCGATCGGGGCGATGGTCACCGGCTCATCGGCGGCTTCGAGCAGATCCGCCAGCAGGCGGACGGCGCCGCGTTCGTCGAGCGGGCGCGTCGGCTCCGGCAGCGTGTCCGCGTGGCCGGAAAGGCCGTCCTCGCCGTGGACGAAGCCGGCGGGTTTGGCGTTGTCGTAGACCAGCGGCCGCGCCGCACCGGCGGCGACGGGCACGTCGTCACGGCCGAAAAGCCGCAGCAGGCGCCGCGCGTTGGCGGTGGTGTGGCTCAGCGGGACGTTGCCGAACACCGTGGTCACGCCCAGCAGGTCGACGTCTTCGGACTGCGTGGCCAGTGCCAGCGCGAAGGCGTCGTCCACCCCCGGGTCGGTGTCGATGATCAGCTTGGTGCCCATGCGCGTGCTCCCCTTTGCGGTCGGCGGCCTGATCACAGGTTACGGTCACCGGTATGACGTCCATGTGGGGTGCGCCCGCGTTGTCGAGGCTCCGCGCTTGGGGCCAGGCCCGTCGCGACCCGAGGCAGGCGAAGTTCCTGACCGCGGATTCGCTGCGCTGGGTGCTGCGGAACCGCGCGTACACACCTTGGTACCTGGTCCGGTACTGGCGGCTGCTGAAGTTCCGGATCGCGAATCCGCACATCATCCTGCGCGGCATGGTGTTCCTCGGCAAGGACGTCGAGATCCACTGCCGTCCCGGCTACGGGCGCCTGGAGATCGGCCGCTGGGTGCACATCGGCGACGGCAACGCGATCCGCTGCCACGAAGGTTCGCTGCGCATCGGGGACAAGGCGGTGTTCGGCCGCCAGAACGTGCTCAACGGCTACCTCGACATCGAACTCGGCGCGGCCACGCTCGTCGCGGACTGGGTGTACATCTGCGATTTCGACCATGTCACCACCGACATCACCGTCCCGATCAAGGATCAGGGCATCGTGAAATCGCCGGTGCGGATCGGGCCCGACACCTGGATCGGCACCAAGGTCTCCGTGCTCAAGGGCACCCGGGTCGGCCGCGGCTGCGTCCTCGGCGCGCACGCCGTGGTGCGGGGCGACATCCCGGACTACTCGATCGCCGTCGGCTCGCCTGCCCGTGTGGTGCGGAACCGGCAAGACGACTACGCCGCCGACGCCGCGCGTCGCGAGGCTGTCGCGGACATGGCGCGTAAGGCGAACAAGGCGCTTCAGAAGACGCTGGGCGTCGATTCCTGACAGCGCGTCACCGGTCAGTGTCTCCAATGCCACATTGGAGACAGGGGCCCGCAACTAGCCGCGCAGCTGCTCCCGGACCTCCATGAGCGCGAAGCCCAGCAGGTTCTGCCCGCGCCAGTAGTCGGGGCGCGTGGCGTTCTTGTCGTCGCGGGCGACGCCGCTGCCCCAGACCAGGTCCATCTTCGAGGCCTCGACGATCACCTTGTCGCCCGTGCTCAGCAGGAACTCACGTAGTTCGGCGTGCTGGCGGAACTTCTCCAGATTGCCGTCGACGACGATGTCGTAGCGGTGCCGTTCCCATTTCTCCGCGTCGAAGTTCGCGACCTCGCGGCCGAGGATCTTGGCGGTCTTGGGGTCCGGCGCCTGACGAATGGTCTCCGCGGCCTCGTAATCGCCGAACAGTTCGGCCTTGCTCGCCATCATGTAGTGCTCGGCCGTCGGGTACCGCTCGCCGCCCGCGACGAACGGCGCGTGCCACCACTGGCTCAGGCAGGCCGCGTTGACCCGGCCGCTCTTGAGCGGGGTGTGGCCGTAGAAGAGCTGGTACTCGGGCTCCGCGCCACTGTGGACCAGCTCGCGCAACGCATCGAGACTCCGGACTCCGTCGACCTTGCTCACCATGGCGACCAGTGGACCACAGACCACCGACAAGCCGTGCACTGGACTCGGACCACTCTCCGTCGTGGGCCGGGGCGGTCAGTACATTCAGCATCCGTGCAAGGGATCGAAACGGTGAGCGCCCGAACGGTCGAAGAGGCCGCGAAACGACTGGCCGGGGTGGTGACCCGCACGCCGCTGGAACCGAACGAGCGGCTCTCGGCGCGGGTCGACGCCCGGGTCTGGCTCAAACGTGAAGATCTCCAGACCGTGCGTTCGTACAAGATCCGCGGCGCGTACAACTTCATCGTCCAGCTCGACGCGGACCGGCGGGAGCGCGGCGTCGTCTGCGCGAGCGCGGGCAACCACGCGCAGGGTGTCGCGTACGCGTGCCGCCGTCTCGGCGCGAACGGCCGCGTCTACGTTCCCGGCACGACTCCCCGGCAGAAGCGTGAGCGGATCGCGACCCTGGGCGGTTCGCATATCGAGGTCATCGTCGTCGGCGAGACCTACGAAGACGCTTTCACGGCCGCGAAGCAGGACTCGGAGCGCACCGGCGCGACGCTGGTCCCCGCGTTCGACGCGCCGGAGACGGTCGCCGGACAGGGCACGGTCGCGATGGAGGTCGTCGCGCAGCTCGGGTTCATCCCGGACGTCATGGTGGTGCCGGTCGGCGGTGGCGGGCTGCTCGCGGGTATCGCCGCGTGGGCCGCGGAACGCGCGCCGGAGATGCGGATCGTCGGCGTCGAACCGGCGGGCGCGGCCTGTATGGCGGCCGCGCTGGCCGCCGGTGAGCCGGTGCGGCTCGAAGCCGTCGACACCTTCGTCGACGGCGCGGCGGTCGCATTGGCCGGATCGGTGACGTATCCGCTGGTCCGCGACGGCGGCGTCGAACTCACCGACGTCGCCGAGGGCGCGATCTGCACGGAAATGCTCGCGATGTACCAGTCCGACGGCGTGATCGCCGAACCCGCCGGCGCGCTCGCGACCGCGGCGCTGGGCGCGACGGTGAAGATCGACCCCGGGCAGATCGTGGTGTGCGTCGTCTCCGGCGGCAACAACGACGTCAGCCGCTACGGCGAAGTGCTCGAACGGTCGCTGATCCACGAAGGACTGAAGCATTATTTCCTCGTGGGGTTCCCGCAGGAGCCCGGCGCGCTGCGGCGGTTCCTCGACGAGGTCCTCGGGCCGGACGACGACATCACGCGGTTCGAGTACGTGAAGCGCAACAGCCGCGAGACCGGTCCGGCGCTGATCGGCATCGAACTCGCGCGGGCCGGTGACCTCGAAGGGCTGCTGCACCGGCTGGAGGTGAGCCCGCTGCAGGTGGAGCGGGTGGAACCGGGCAGCCCGCTCTTCCACTTCCTGGTCTGACGCGCCCGCTTTCGCCCGCGTTTCGTCCTCTGGATGCGGTACTTGCGTGGGCACCCCCCGCATCCAGAGGACTAAACGCGGGTTAGCGGAAGGCGGCCAGGTGCGCTCGCGCCCAGTCCGCGAACGGACGCGGCTCCCGGCCGGTGAGGTCCCGGACGGCGGAAGTCACCTCGGAGTCGTCGAACTCGCCCTCGGCGAAGAAGCGGAAGAAGGCGTCGACGTACTTCTCCGGCATCTCCGCGCTCATCTTCACCCGGGCTTCCTCGTCGGAAAGCGGCGCCAGCCGTAGCTCGCGTCCCAGCAGCTCGCCCAGGATCCGCAGCCGCTCGGCCGGCCGGAGGGCCTCCGGTCCGGTGATCGCGTAGGCCCGGCCTTCGTGCCCCGGCGTGGTCAGCGATTCCGCCGCGACGGCCGCGATGTCGTACGGGTCGATGGTCGCCACCGGCACGTTCGCGAACGGCTCGCGGACGACGTCGCCCTCCTTCAGCTGCGGGATCCACTGCAGCGTGTTCGACATGAACCCGCTCGCCCGCAGGAACGTCCAGGCCAGTTCGGACGCGCGCACCGACGCCTCGGCCGCCATGTGCATCCCGGCGACGGCGTTGTCCGCGTGCCCGCCGGCGACCGACCGCGACGAGAGCAGCGTGACCTGCTCGACGCCCGCGTCCCGCATCACCGCGAGCGCGCCCGGCATGTCGTCGTAGCCGCCGAGCAGGAAGACCGCCCGGACGCCGTCCAGCGCGGTCTTCAGGCTCGCTGGTTCGTTGAGATCGCCCGGCACGCCTTCGACGCCGTCGGGCAGCGGCCGCGGTGTGCGGACCAGCGCCCGGACGGGATGTCCGCCGCGGGCCAGTATTCCGGTCAGTTCCGAGCCGACGTTCCCGCCTGCCCCGGTCACCAAGATCATGTTGTTCTCCCCAGTGCGGTGGCCGCCGTCGCAGGCGGCCGTCGTCGGCAACCCTGCCAGGGAGATCAAGGCGGCTCAAGGTGTCTTGGGCACCGCCGGGTACGGGACGAAGGTGCTCGTGTTCTCGTCCACGGTCAGCTGCTTGCCGATCGTGGGGAACGCGCGCTGCGTGCACGCCGGGCGTTCGCAGACTTTGCAACCCATGCCGATCGGGGTGGCGGCGGCGCGGTCGTCGAGGTCGAGACCGGTCGAGTAGACGAGCCGTTTCGCGTGCCGTAGTTCGCAGCCGAGCCCGACGGTGAACGTCTTCCCCGGACTGCCGTAGCCACCGATGTTGCGGGACACCGTCCGCGCGATCCAGAAGTAGCTCTTGCCGTCCGGCAGGGTCGCGATCTGGGAGAGGATCTTGCCCGGCTGGGTGAACGCCTCGTAGATGTTCCACAGTGGACAGGCGCCGCCGACGCGGGAGAAGTGGAAACCGGCCGCGGACTGGCGTTTCGACATGTTCCCCGCCCGGTCGACGCGCACGAACGAGAACGGCACGCCACGGTTCTTCGGCCGCTGCAAGGTCGAGAGCCGGTGGCAGACGGTCTCGAAGCCGACGCCGAAATGGTCGCACAACCGCTCGATGTCGTAGCGGAAACGCTCCGCCGTGGCCAGGAACGGTCCATAGGGGAGGATCAGGGCACCCGCGAAGTAGTTCGCCAGCCCGACCCTCGCCAGCGAACGCGCGGCGGGCCCGGAGAACGCCCACGAGTCGGCGAGTTCGGTGATCAGGTCGTCGTATTCCAGCAGCGCGATCTGCGAGGCCATCCGGAACGCCTGCTGCCCGACGCGCAGGCTCGGCGCCAGCCGCAGCACCCGCGGCCCCGGTTCGTACCGGTGCTGTTCGCCGCTGGCCTCGTCGATGCCTTCGCTCGTGACGTCGACGCCGTAGCGCTGGATCAGCGTCTCCTTCAGCGCCGCGAGCACCTGGCCGCGTTGCAGCGGCATGTCGTGTGCCATCCGCTCGGCGCGTTCGTCCAGTTCGGCGACGTAGTTCTCCCGTTCGTAGAAGAAGTCGCGGACCTCCTCGTGCGGCAGGGCGGTCGCCGCGCTGCCGTGCAGGCCGAGGCCGTTCTCCGTGGTCAGCGCGGCGGTGTTCTCGACGGCGTTGCGGTAGCTGCGATGCAGTTTGACCAGGGCCTGGGCGATCGTCGGCAGGTTCGTGGCGAGGTCGTTCAGTTCGCTGGTGGTGACGTCCACGCCGAGGACCTCGTCGAGCAGCGCTTCCTTCACGTCCGCGACCAGCCGGGCGGTGTCGTTGTTCGCGAAGAACTCGGTGTCCACTCCGAACGCCTGCGTGATGCGAAGGAGCACGGGAACGGTCAGCGGACGCGAATTGTGCTCGATCTGATTGAGGTAACTGGGTGAGATCTCCAGCACACGGGCGAGATCCGCCTGGCTCATCGACCGGCTTTCGCGCAGATGCCGAAGCTTCGCTCCGGCGAAGGTTTTGTCCACGCAGGCCTCTCTGTCCGCAAGGTTTCCGGGCCTGAACGATTCAGTGAACGGTCAAGCCCGTGGATTTTCGTTCAGCTTGCGAACCAGTGATTCGCAACCTTTGCAAGATGCTACGGAAGCTTCGCAGAAATTGGCAAATTGGAGGCCTGGATCGGATTTCCCCTGTCATGTCAGGGTCTGGTCAGGCAAGGCGATCACTCGCAAACTTCGCAACACCGGGAGAATCCGATGACTGAGCACGCGCAGCAGCTGGAGCAGGCGGCCGCCGAACTGACCAAGCAGTGGGAGACCGACCCCCGCTGGGCGGGCGTGCAGCGGTCGTACTCCGCGGCTGACGTGGTCAAGCTGCGCGGCAGCGTGGTCGAGGAGCACACGCTGGCCCGTCGCGGCGCCGAGAAGCTGTGGGACCTCCTGCACAACGAGGACTACATCCACGCGCTGGGCGCCCTGACCGGTAACCAGGCCGTGCAGCAGGTCCGCGCCGGCCTCAAGGCCATCTACCTGTCCGGCTGGCAGGTCGCCGCCGACGCCAACCTCTCCGGCCAGACCTACCCGGACCAGAGTCTCTACCCGGCCAACTCGGTGCCCGCCGTCGTCCGCCGCATCAACAACGCGCTGGGCCGCGCCGACCAGATCAACTGGGCCGAGGGCAACACCGACACCGACTGGTACGCCCCGATCGTCGCCGACGCCGAGGCGGGCTTCGGTGGCCCGCTCAACGCGTTCGAGCTGATGAAGGGCATGATCGCCGCCGGTGCCGCGGGTGTGCACTGGGAGGACCAGCTCGCGTCCGAGAAGAAGTGCGGCCACCTCGGCGGCAAGGTGCTCATCCCGACCAAGCAGCACGAGCGCACGCTTAACGCCGCCCGCCTCGCCGCGGACGTGCTGAACGTGCCGTCGCTGATCGTCGCCCGTACCGACGCCCAGGCCGCGACCCTGCTGACCAGCGACGTCGACGAGCGCGACCAGAAGTACACCACCGGTGAGCGCACCGCGGAGGGCTTCTACACCGTCACCAACGGCATCGACCCCTGCATCGACCGCGGCCTGGCCTACGCGCAGTACGCCGACCTGCTGTGGATGGAGACCTCCAAGCCGGACCTCGAGGTCGCCCGCCAGTTCGCCGAGGCCATCAAGGCGAAGTACCCGGACCAGATGCTGGCCTACAACTGCTCGCCGTCGTTCAACTGGAAGAAGCACCTGGACGACGCGACGATCGCGAAGTTCCAGCGCGAACTCGGCCACATGGGCTACAAGTTCCAGTTCATCACCCTGGCCGGCTTCCACGCGCTGAACTACTCGATGTTCGACCTGGCGCACGGCTACGCCCGCGAGGGCATGACCGCCTACGTCGACCTGCAGGAGCGCGAGTTCGCTTCGGAGGACCGCGGTTACACCGCCACGAAGCACCAGCGCGAGGTCGGCACCGGCTGGTTCGACAACGTCGCGACCGCGCTGAACCCGGCCAGCTCGACCACCGCGCTCGCCGGCTCCACCGAGGCCGAACAGTTCTGATCCCTCGCAAGTAGGTGCCAGGTGGCGGTCTCCCGACCCCCAGCGGGAGACCGCCACCACCTTCCCTCTCCGAACTCTCGCGAAGCCCAGCGGAGGCACACCATGGTTGAGAAGCTGAACTACCGGATCGACGTCTGCGGACCCACCGGTGACCGGTTCGACGAGATCCTCACCCCGGCCGCACTGGACTTCGTGGCCAAGCTCGACAACGCGTTCGCCGGTCGGCGCCGCGAGCTGCTCGACGCCCGCCGCACCCGCCGCGAGGAGCTGCAGTCCGGTGAGAAGCCGCTGGGCTTCCTGCCCGAGACGCGCTCCATCCGCGACGACAGCAGCTGGTCGGTCGCCCCGGCCGCGCCCGGTCTCGAAGACCGCCGCGTCGAGATCACCGGCCCGACCGACCGCAAGATGACGGTCAACGCGCTCAACTCCGGCGCGAAGGTCTGGCTCGCCGACTTCGAGGACGCGACCTCGCCGACTTGGCACAACGTGATCGACGGGCAGCTCAACCTGTTCGACGCGATCCGCCGCAACATCGACTTCACCACCGAGGCGGGCAAGCGCTACACGATCGGTGACGATCCCGCGACCATCGTCGCCCGCCCCCGTGGCTGGCACCTGGTGGAGAAGCACATCCGCATCGACGGCCGCCCGGTTTCGGCGAGCCTGGTCGACTTCGGCCTGTACTTCTTCCACAACGCGCGCCAGCTGCTGGCCCGCGGCAGCGGCCCGTACTTCTACCTGCCGAAGCTCGAAAACCACCTCGAAGCGCGGCTGTGGAACGACGTCTTCCTGCTGGCGCAACGGGAACTCGGTATCCCGCGCGGCACCATCCGGGCCACTGTGCTGATCGAGACGATCACCGCCGCGTTCGAGATGGAGGAGATCCTCTACGAACTGCGCGAGCACGTCGCCGGGCTGAACGCCGGCCGCTGGGACTACATCTTCAGCGTCATCAAGAACTTCTCCTCGCACGGCGCGGACTTCGTGCTCCCGGACCGCGCGCAGGTGACGATGACCGTCCCGTTCATGCGGGCCTACACCGAACTGCTGGTGCGCACCTGCCACAAGCGCGGGGCGCACGCCATCGGCGGGATGGCCGCGTTCATCCCGAGCAAGGACCCGGAGATCAACGCGACCGCGCTGGAGAAGGTCCGCCAGGACAAGGAACGCGAGGCGAACGACGGGTTCGACGGCTCCTGGGTCGCGCACCCCGGCCTCGTCCCGGTCTGCCGCGAGGTGTTCGACGGCGTGCTCGGCGGCTGGCCCAACCAGCTCGGCAAGCTCCGTGAGGACGTCGTCGTCACCGCCGAGGACCTGCTCGACGTCGCCAGCGCGGGCGGCGAGGTCACCGAAGGCGGTGTCCGCGCCAACATCAATGTCGCGCTGCGCTACATCGACGCCTGGCTGCGCGGTACCGGGGCGGCGGCGATCCACAACCTGATGGAGGACGCCGCCACCGCGGAGATCGCCCGCTGCCAGATCTGGCAGTGGATCCGCAACGGCACGAAGCTCGAAGACGGCACCGCGCTCACCCGCGAACTCACTGTGTCCTATTTGGACGAAGAGCTGGCCTCGGTGCGCTCCGAACTGGGCGAGGACAACCGGCTCGGGGACGCCTACGAGATCTTCACCGAGACCGCGCTGGGCGAGAAGCTGCCGAGCTTCCTCACCACCGGCGCGTACGCGCGGTACCTGACCACGCACTGACACCAGGCTCCGGCCGCCCCTACCTGACGCGGGGCGGCCGGGTTCCACACCGGTTTTGGGACGGTGTGGCCCATCGGGTCCGGCGGCGGAGGCTCCCCGTCGCCGGACCCCGCTTCACGCGCGCTCTTCCGGTGGCGCTGTCGGGCGCGCGAGTGTCATGAGGGGTCCCCATAGGACGGAATTCGTCCTATGGGGACCCCTCATGACGTGCGGGAGCTCCCGGCCCGGGACCAGGACGAACCGGTCACGGACCGCGAATAGGTACGGGTACCTACTGATACCCCCGTTGTTTCGGGGACGCCTCGCGCGGATGCTCTGCCCGGGTGCACTTCCCGCCCGGATTCCCGAGGAGCCACCATGAAGAAGCAGTTGAGAACCGTCTTGGCCGCAGCCTTCGCCGTCCTCGCCCTCGCCGTCGCCGCACCGGCGGTGTCCGCCTCGGTGGCGGTTTCGGCGCAGCCGGACTGCGTCCGGCCCTGCCACTTCTGATCTTCGTCACCTGGAGCAGCCCCGGGGTCGCGCCCCTCGCGACCCGAGGGTGCTGCTCGCCTCACCGCCCGACCGCCCGCGTTTAGTCCTCTGGATGCGTTTCTCCGCATCCAGAGGACTAAACGCGGGCGGGCCGATCACGGCTCGAAGGCGTTCCCCGTCGCGATCTTCGGACGGCCCAGCTCCACCGGTTCCCCGACGCGAGCCCGCCGGTAGACCGCGACGGTCGCCTCCGCGATCCGGCCCCAGTCGAAGTCCGCGGCGAGGCGCGATTGCGCGGTCAGCGCCCGCCGGGCCGCGGCGACCTCGTCGTCCAGTACGGCCTCGACGGCGTCCCCGAGGGCATCGACGTCGCCGGGGCTGAACGCCAGGCCGGTCTCGCCGTCCACGACGACCTCGCCGAGCCCCCCCGCGGTCGAAGCCACCAGTGGTGCCTTGGCGGCGGCGGCCTCCAGCGCGACGATCCCGAACGGTTCGTACCGGCTGGGCAGCACGACGGCGTCGGCGGCGGCCAGCACGGCACGCAGCTCGCGATCGGACAGATGCCCGACGAAGTCCACCGCGCGGCGGACGCGCAGCTTGCGCGCCTGCTCGATGAGTTCCTCCAGATGCCTGCCCTTGCCGGCGACGACCAGCCGGGTCCCGGGTTTGGCACGACGGATCCGGGGGAGCGCGGCGAGCAGATCCTGCACGCCCTTCTCCCACTCCAGCCGTCCGAAGTAGAGCAGCAGCGGCGCGCCGGACGGGCTGTAGGCCTCGCGCGCGTGCGCGACCTCGTCCGCGGGCACCTGCCAGCTGCGTTCCTCGATGCCGTTGTGGATCACGGTGACCGCGTCGCCGTCGACCTCGAACAGGTGCGCCACCTCGCGGCGCATGGCCTGCGAACAGGTGATCAGCGCGTCCGAGCGGTTCGCGAGCCACCATTCGACCGAGTGAACCTGCTGGTTGAGCGGATGCGAGAGCCAGCCGGAGTGCCGTCCGGCCTCGGTGGCGTGGATCGTGCCGACCAGCGGTACCCGTGCGGCCTCGGTGATCGCGATCGCGGGGTGGGTGACCAGCCAGTCGTGCGCGTGCACGACGTCCGGCTGCCAGGTTCGCAGCAGGTCGGTCGCGGCGCGGATCATCGCGTGCCCCATGGCCAGCGTCCACGCGACGAGGTCGCGTTCGAAGGTCACGTGCATCGGGTCCTCGGCGACCCGGATGATCCGCACGCCCTCGACCACGCGATCGGTCCGCGGATGGGTCTCGGCGTCGGTACCGGCCGTGTGGCGGCACAGGACGACCACGTCGTGCCCCTGCCGGACGAGGTGCCTGGCCAGGGCGTGGACGTGCCGTGCGAGTCCGCCGACGACCACGGGTGGGTACTCCCACGACAACATCAGCACGCGCATGGGTGGAGGTTACTCGTGAGTCGGTCTTCGCCGGGACGGGGCGATCACCCACGGCGGTAAAGTCGATCATGGTCTTCGTGAGGACGACAGCGACGGCGATCTTTGCCACCATCGGGCTGATGACGTCCTCGGTGAACGCGGCCGGTCCGGCCTTCGAACCCGTCGAACCGGTGCTGTCGACCCCGTGGTCCGCGCAGGTCGGACCCGGTAACGCCCTGCCCGAATATCCGCGCCCGCGACTGGTCCGCGAACGCTGGCTGAACCTCAACGGCGTCTGGGAGTACGCGGGGAGCCGCTCGCCCGGCCGCGACGGGTACGGCGAGCGGATCCTGGTGCCGTATCCGCCGGAGTCGGCCCTCTCCGGTATCGGGCGGCACGACGAAACCCTCTGGTATCGCAAGGTTTTCCAGGTGCCGTCCGGTTGGGACGGTCAGCGCGTGATGCTCCGGTTCGGCGCCGTCGACCAGTCCGCGACGGTCTGGGTCAACAACCAGGAGGTGGCCGTGCACGAAGGTGGGTACACCGCCTTCAGCGCGGACATCACCGACGCGCTGCGCCCGTCCGGATCGCAGGAACTGACCGTCCGCGCGAAGGACCGCACCGACGCCTCGACGCACGCCGTCGGCAAGCAGCGCAACGACCCGAAAGGGATCTTCTACACCGCCGCGTCGGGGATCTGGCAGACCGTCTGGCTGGAGCCGGTGCCGTCCGCGCGCGTCGAAGATCTCCGCCTGACCCCGGACCTCACCGGGGTGACGGTTGTGCCCAAGGTCACAGGTGGCGTGCGGGTGGAGGTGCTCGTCAGCGAGCCCGACGGCCGCGAGGTGACGCGCGTCGCGGGGGACGCGGGACACCCTCTGCGCGCGGAGGTGCCTTCGCCGCGTCTGTGGACGCCTGACGACCCGTACCTCTACGACCTCGAAGTCCGCCTGCTCGACGAAGGCGGCACCGTGCTCGACGTCGTCGAGTCCTACACCGGCCTGCGCACGATCGGGACGGTCACCGATGCCGAAGGCAGGCCGCGGATCGCGCTCAACGGCCGGATCACCTTCCTCCACGGCCCGCTCGACCAGGGCTACTGGCCGGACGGGATCTACACCGCGCCCACCGACGAGGCCCTGCGTTACGACCTGGAGAAGACCAAGGAGCTCGGCTTCAACTTCGTCCGCAAGCACGTCAAGGTCGAGCCGGAGCGCTGGTACCACTGGGCGGACAGGCTGGGCCTGCTCGTCTGGCAGGACATGCCGTCGCTCACCGTCTCCTTCGACGGCCCGCCCGGGCCCGCGCCCGACCCGGTGCCGGAAGCGAAGGCGCGGTTCGAAGCCGAACTGACCGAGATGATCGAGCAGTTGCGCGGGGTGACCTCGATCGTCGGCTGGGTGCCGTTCAACGAGGGCTGGGGCGAGTTCGACACCGCCCGCGTCGCCGCGCTGGTGAAGGCACTCGATCCCACCAGGCTCGTCGTCGCGAACAGCGGGGTGAACTGCTGTTTCTCCCGGCCGGACAGCGGGGCGGGCGACGTCTACGACGACCACACCTACGTCGGGCCGGGCAAACCCGCGGTGAAGGACCATCGGGTGCTCGTCGACGGCGAGTACGGCGGTCTCGGCCTGGTCCTCGACGAACACCGCTGGCCGGGGAAACCGCAGGCCTACGAGATGACGCCGACCCGGGCGGAGCTGACCAAGCGCTATGCCGAGGTCAGCGAGGCCCTCGAACGACTCATCGCCCGGAACGGGCTCTCCGGCGCGATCTACACGCAGACCACGGACGTCGAGAACGAGGTCAACGGCCTGCTCACCTACGACCGGCGGGTGGTGAAGGCGGATCCGGCGGTCGTGGCCGCCAGATCCGCCGCCGTGCTCGAAGCGGGCGCGAAATAGGTCAGCCGCCCGCCTCGACCGGACCTCCGGGGTCCCGGACCCGGACGGGCACCCCGAGCAGCTGAGAAGGCAGCTGCCCGGGGTCGTGACCGGGGGTCATCCACACGTCGATCGTGGGAGACCCCTCGGCCTCGCCCTGCCCGACCCCGACCACCCCGGGGACATCGTCGAGCCACCGCGCCGCCGAGACGAGCGCGGCCTCGACATCGGAATCGTCCGCCACTACGGGTGCACCTTGATCCCGAGCGACGCCTCGACCAGCGTGATCCGGTTGAGCACGGTCACCACCGGCGAACCCGCGAACAGCAGGCCGACGGCATTCTCGCTCAGGTCCGCCACGAGGCTGCCCGAATCGCCGCCCGCGGACATGTCGGTGGTCAGCAGCTGCTGCGCGAACCGGGCCACCCGGCCGCCGCCGTAGTTGACGTCCACGGTGGCGTTGATGTTCGTGATCCGCCCGGTCGTCCAGTTCGTCGTCCGGCCGGTCTTCTGCACGACGGTGCCGACGCCGGGTGCGACGTTCGTGCCCTTGAGATCGCCGACCCAGAAGATCCGCCGGTCGAGGTCGTGGAACTGGCCTTCCGCGATGGCGGCGTCGACGAAGTTCAGCGGCACCGGCTGCCCGGGGCTGATGAACTTGATCGGCACGAACCGGCTCAGCCTGGCGATGACATCGGTGGGGACGATGCCGCCGTCGAACGGGCCGGGCTGCAGGATCGGATCGCCGATGGCGGCGGCGTTCGAGTTCGCCAGTACGTGGTTGTTGCTCAGGATGTAGTACTTGGGCGGTTTGCCGGGCAGCGCGGTGGCGTCGTAGACGGCGGTGCCGTACGTGCCGGCGGTGATCTTGAAGTGGCCGACGCTCAGCCCGCCGAAGGCCGGGCGGAACCGCTTGGCCAGCGTGAACGGGCCGACCTGCTCACGGGCGAGTTCGTCAGGGCGGGCCAGCGACGGCGACTGGGGCTCTTCGAGCATCGTGGCGGAACCGTTCACCTTCGGCGGGGCGATGCTCCGGCCCGCCTGCAGCACGCCGACTTCCTGGACGTCGGTGGGCACCCCGGCCAGTGTCGCGGGGATGAGGTCGTCGTCGCGGAGCATCTCGTGGGGCATCTTCGTGTCGACCAGTACCGTGATCGCCTTCTCGCCGGTGTCCCTGCCACCCGTCCATTTGGTGCCGAGTGCGACACCCACGACGTTTTGTCTGCCCAGCAGTGCGTCCTCCTCGGCCGCCTGTACGCTCGCCAGTGAGAGGAATTCATCCGGGATCATATTGTTTTCGATCACGTCGGCCACACTTTCCCGCGATTTTCGGACGGATTACAGGGAGCCCCGCTGGGCGAGTCTTCTCCAGTGCCCACAGTGGCGCCATAGTGCAATCGGGTGGACAAGTCCACCGTCGAATGCTGTGTTTTCCTTTCAGGACAAGGGTTTGTGATCGATCCACCGGCCATCGTGGGAGCCGGCGAGGCATTTTAGGGACTTTGGTCCCTTCTTTCGTGGAAAAGGAAACGGGCGGTTCATCGGAATAATCCGGTGAACCGCCCGCTGCCGGGGGAAATCGTGATTCAGGCGCCGAGCACGGCGTCGATCGCCTTGGTGATCTCGGCGTCTTCGGGCTCGGTGCGGGGGCGGAACCGGCCCACCACCTCGCCGGACGGGGCGACGAGGAACTTCTCGAAGTTCCACTGCACGTCCCCGGCGGCGCCTTCCGCGTCGGCCGCCTTGGTCAGCTCGGCGTAGAGCGGGTGACGGCCTTCCCCGTTGACGTCCAGCTTTTCGAACAGCGGGAACGAAACCCCGTACGTCGTCGAGCAGAAGGTCTGGATCTCCTCGGCGGTACCCGGTTCCTGGCCCGCGAACTGGTTGCACGGGAACCCGACGACGGAGAAACCCTTGTCCGCGTAGCGTTCCTGCAGCTTCTCCAGACCGGTGTACTGCGGCGTCAGCCCGCACTTCGAGGCGACGTTCACCACCAGCAGGGCCTTGCCCTCGAGCGCGCCGAGCGTGGTGTCCTCGCCGGCCAGCGTCTTCAGTGGAATGTCGTGGATCCCCATGGTTCCCCTTTCGTCATTTCCTCAGCAGGTCACGCGCGTCGACATGCCCGAACGGGCCGTCGTCGCGCCGGAACGCGGCCGCGGTCTCCGTGGCCCGCTCGTGCGCGCCTTCCCGGAGCAGCGCGGCGAGTGTGTCGAACCGGTCGGTGTGCACCTTCGCCCGGCGGCGCGCGTAGTCGGCGGCGGAATCCTTGGTGACCATGAACGCCCAGTCGCTCGAAAGCGCCAGCATCGCCTCGGCGACGGCCTGGTCGCGGACGGCGTCGCGGCGCGTGGTGTCCATTCCGGTGACGAGGTCGAGCATCCGGTGCTGCAGCGCGGTGTTGTCCCGCACCATGTCCGCGACCTGTTCGCCGTCCCAGACCCGCCAGTCCTTGCCCGAACCCCACGACGACGCCGGGAGGTCGACCTTCCCGCCGAGGTGGCCCGCTTCGAGCGCGCCCTTCAGTGTCGTGACGCGGACCCCGGCTTCGGGCAGCGCGCGCAGGACGCCTTCGAGCCAGGCCGGCCCCTCGTGCCACCAGTGCCCGAACAGTTCCGTGTCGTACGCGGCGACGACGAGCGACTCGCGGCCGTGCTCGGCCTTCAGCGAGCGCAGCCGCGCGACGACGGTGTCGACGAAGTCCTGGACGTGGCCGCCGAGTGTGCCCGCCGCCATCGCCGGGTCGTACGGGGCCTTGTCCGGCGGCTCGATGGTCTTGCCGGTCACCCGGGACGGTTTGAGACCGACCTCGTGCGCCCAGGTGTGGAAGTCGCGGTAGGCGGCATGGCCGGGATACCCGGCCTTCGGCGACCAGACGCGGTAGGTGACTTCGAGGTCCCGGCCGAAGCAGACGACGTCGGAATCGCCGACGGTGCGCGCCGCCGAGGTGTCGCCGTGCAGGGACGGGCCGTCGACCATGAAGCGCTGGACTCCGGCGGCGGCGTAACCGGTCTCCATGCCCGGCGCGTAACCGCATTCCGGGGCCCAAATGCCTTCGGGGCGCTGTCCGATCCGCAGGGCGGTGTCGGCCAGGCCGCCGCGCAGCATGAAGTCGCGGACGGCGGGGTCGAGCAGTGGCTGGAACGGATGCGCCAGCGGGCCGCCGAGCAGTTCGATCGTCCCGGAGTCCACAAAGGACCGGAGAATCGGCGAGAAACCATGGCGCCAGCGGGTTTCGAGTGCTTCCGACGCCGTGATCGCGGTCCGGTACTCGCTCGCGGCGAGTTCGCGGAGCAGCGGGTCGCCGCGCCAGAGCGTGGACGCGTGCCAGGCGCGCAGCTGCCAGTGGCCGAGCCAGTCGTGGAAGGTGCCAATGCAGTAGGGGTCGTCGAGCTGCGCGGCGAGGATCGGTGTCATGCCGAGGGTGAGGACGTCCTCGCGGCCCTCGTCGGCGAAGCGGTCCAGGAGATCGACCATCGGCAGATAGGAATGCGCCCACGCCTGGTAGAGCCATTCCTCGCCGACCGGCCAGGAACCGTGATGCGGCAGCCACGGCAGATGGCTGTGCACGACGAGGCAGAACGTGCCCTCGTACTCGCTCATGCGCGCACCGCCACGGCCACGAGGTCGAGGCTGGAGTCGAGGTCTTCGCCGTGGATGGCGAAGTCCGCCGCCTGGATGCCTTCGACGTCGGCGAGCAGTTCCGGCGGCCAGGTCGCCTGGCCGGGCAGCTGCCCCATGACGACGTCGAGCTGGGCGTCGATGATGGAGCCGCCGTACTTGACGTCGAGTCGGCGGACCCCTTCGCCGTGGTGCAGACCGTGCAGTGTCTCGACCTCGAAACCGGCATCACGGAGCAGTTCGTCCAATTCGGACGGTGCGAGTTCCCTGGTGTGGAACGGGTTGAGCGGGGTGTCGCTGTCCGGGGTGAAGGTCAGCCGGTTGGGGGTGGTGACGATCAGCCGTCCGCCGGGGGAGAGCACGCGGTGGCATTCGGCGAGGAAGGCGCCCTGGTCCCACAGGTGCTCGATCACCTGGAAGTTCGCGACGACGTCGACCGAGGCGTCCCGCAGCGGCAGGAACACCAGGTTCGCCCTGGCCACCCCGATACCGGGGTAGCGGCGGGCGACGTGCTCGGTGGTCGGGACGTCGTAGTCGAGGGCGAGCACCCGTTCGGCGACGGTGGCGATGAGCCCGGCGCCGTAGCCCTCGCCGCAACCCGCCTCCAGGACGGTCTTGCCCGCGCACAGCGGCAGGAGCTGGTGATACGCCGCTTCATGGCGGCGATACCAATAGTTCTCCTCGGCGATGCCGGGCACCGTGCGCTCACCGGTGAGGTGCAGCGCTTCGGCCCTGGTGGCTGGGGTGGTCACGCCGCGACCCTACCGGCCGGTCACTTCCCGCTCCGCCGCAGTTCGTCCTCTGGATGCGGTCCTTGCGCGTGCAACTACCGCATCCAGAGGACGAAACGCATGGGGGGCGAAACGCATCCAGAGGACTAAACGCGCGTGTCACGTTTCGTGGCGCCGCGTTGTCCAGGGGGTATGCAACGGACAATCACCCGCGTACTGCTCGTCGTCTTCGGCCTCATCGAACTGCCGGTCGGGCTGTGGCCACTGCTCAGTCCCAGCGGCTTCTACCAGGACTTCCCCGGCTTCCGCACCGGCTGGGTGGCGATGGACGGCCCCTTCAACGAACACCTGCTCCGCGACTTCGGCGGGCTCAACCTGGCGCTTTCCGCCATCCTGCTCGGCGCCGCCGTGATCGGGACGACCGCCGTGGCCAGGCTCGCGGCGCTCGCGACCTTCCTCTTCGGACTGCCGCATTTCCTCTACCACCTTGGCCACGTCTCGCACTTCGAGCCGGTGGACCAGGTGCTCATCATCGTGACGACCGCGCTGGGTGCGGTGCTGCCGCTGGTGGTGGCCCTGATCCCGGGCAGGCGGGCTACACCGGCGACACCGTGATGCCGATGGCGCCGGGGCCGAGGTGGGCGCCGAGGATCATGCTCGCGTCGACCAGGGTGCTGTCGACGATATGCGGCACCCGCGCGCGCAGCCGTCCGCCGATTTCGAGGTCGCGTTCGTCCGGGCCGAACCGGGTGATGGCGACCTCGACCTCCTGGTCGCCCGCGCATTCCACGGCGAGGTCGACGAGTTTGTTGAGTGCCCGCCGCTGACCCGGCACCCTGGTCAGCGGCGCGACTTCGCCGTTCTTCAGTGTCAGCAGCGGCTTGATCGAGAACGCGGAGCCGAGGAACGCCTGCGCCGCGCCGATCCGGCCGCCGCGCCGCAGGAACTCCAGGGTGTCGACGTACAGGATCTCCCGGCTGGCGCGGAACCGGCGCTCGGCCGCGTCGATGACCCGGGTGGCCTGACCGCCGGCGGCGGCGACCTTGGCCGCCGAGGTCGCCGCGAAGCCGAGGCTCATCCCGGTGGTCCCGCTGTCGAGGACGTGGACGGGCACGCTCACCTGCTGGGCGGCTTCGCGGGCGGCGTTCACCGTCTCCGACATCCGCCCCGAGATGTGGATGCTGACGATCGCCGAGGCACCCTTGCTCGCGGCGTCCTGGAACGCCCAGAAGAACGCGGCGACCTCGGGAGGCGCCGTCTTCACCGGCGTCCCGGCGCGCAGTTCGCGGATGATGTCTTCGCGGTCGCAGCGGTTCTCGTCTTCGAACTGGTCTCCGACCTGCAATTGGACCTGAACGATCCGGATCCCCCAGCGTTCGGCGACCGAAGTGGGAAGGCAGGCGGTCGAGTCCGTGATCACGGCGACAGGGCCGGGAATGGAACGCATGGTGCGGCAGATTAGCCCGTCGCCCCCGCCGGGAGTACCCCGGAATACGGCCGTTCGGGTTAGTCGGCCGGTTACACTCACTTCTGGGTGAACTACCTGGACGATGGTCCCATTAAAACGTGCATCCAGGTGAATGAGGTCACCTCGGCGGGCCGCGGCGGTGAAATGGCCCTAATCTACCGGCCAGTAGAGCTGTTGCCCCGTGGCCGACGCCGGCCACCAACGGGAGGTCGAAGTAGACCCATGACGAACATCGTTGTCCTGGTCAAGCAGGTACCGGACACCTACTCGGAGCGGAAGCTCTCCGGTGCCGACAACACTCTTGACCGCGAATCCGCCGACGCCGTGCTCGACGAGATCAACGAGAAGGCCGTCGAAGAAGCCCTGAAGATCAAGGAAGCCGGAGAGGGCGAGGTCACCGTCGTCTCGGTGGGTCCCGACCGCGCGACCGACGCGATCCGCAAGGCGCTGTCCATGGGTGCCGACAAGGCCATCCACGTCTCGGACGAGGCTCTCCACGGCTCCGACGCGATCGCCACCGCCAAGGTGCTGGCCGCCGCGATCTCCAAGGTCGAAGGCTTCGACCTGGTCATCACCGGTAACGAGGCCTCCGACGGCCGCGGTGGCGCCGTGCCGGCGATCATCGCCGAGCTGCTCGGCCTGCCGCAGCTGACCCACGTGAACGAGCTGACCGTCGACGGCACCTCGATCAAGGCCGACCGCTACACCGAGGACGGCGTCACGCACCTCGAGGCGAACCTCCCCGCGGTGGTGAGCGTCGGCGAGAAGATCAACGAGCCGCGCTACCCCTCCTTCAAGGGGATCATGGCCGCCAAGAAGAAGCCGGTCGAGACGCTGACCGTCGCGGACCTGGGCGTGGACGCGGGCGAGGTCGGCCTCGGCAACGCCTGGTCGTCGGTGCTCGAAGCCTCCCCGAAGCCGCCGCGCACCGCTGGTGAGCGCGTCGAGGACGAGGGTGACGGCGGCAGCAAGGTGGCCGCCTACCTGGTCGCGCAGAAGCTCATCTGAGACAGGTTTCGAGGAGGAATAGGGAAATGGCTGAAGTACTCGTCCTCGTCGACCACGTCGACGGTGAAGTCAAGAAGGTCACGCTCGAGCTGCTGACCGCCGCTCGTGAACTGGGTGAGCCGTCCGCGGTCGTCGTCGGCCCGACCGGCACCGCCGCCAAGGCGAAGGAAGCCCTCGCCGCGCACGGCGCCGCGAAGGTGTACGTCGCCGAGGGCGACAACGCCACCGGCTTCCTGGTCACCCCGAAGGTGGACGTCCTCACCGCGCTCGCGGAGCGGACCTCCCCGGCCGCCGTGCTCGTCGCGGCCAGCGCCGAGGGCAAGGAGGTGTCCGCCCGGGTCGCGGTCCGCCTCGGCTCCGGTCTGCTGTACGACGCCGTCGGCGTGAACGGCGACGGCAGCGTGGACCAGTCCATCTTCGGTGGCGCGTTCTCCGTGAAGTCCAAGTCCACCAAGGGTGTCCCGGTCATCTCGGTCCGCCCGGGCGCGGTCGAGGCGACCCCGGCCGAAGGTGCCGCCGCCGAGGAGACCGTCGAGGTCCCCGCGGGCGACCCGGCGAAGTCCGCCAAGATCACCGGAGTCGAGCCGATCGTCGGCGGCGACCGGCCGGAGCTGACCGAGGCCTCGGTCGTCGTCTCCGGTGGCCGCGGTGTCGGCTCGGCCGACAAGTTCGACGTCGTCGAGGCGCTCGCCGACTCGCTCGGTGCCGCCGTCGGTGCTTCCCGCGCGGCCGTCGACTCGGGCTACTACCCGGCGCAGTTCCAGGTCGGCCAGACCGGTAAGACGGTCTCGCCGCAGCTGTACATCGCGCTGGGCATCTCCGGTGCGATCCAGCACCGGGCGGGTATGCAGACCTCGAAGACCATCATCGCGGTCAACAAGGACGCCGAAGCGCCGATCTTCGAGATCGCCGACTTCGGTGTGGTGGGCGACCTGTTCAACGTCGCGCCGCAGCTGACCGAAGAGGTTCAGAAGCGCAAGGGCTGATCTTCCGCTCGAAGAGGGCCGTCCGGGATTCGTCCCGGACGGCCCTTTTCTGTTACCCGGAAGTGATCTTCCATCCTGAGAGAAGCCTGAGAACCCGCATTTAACTGAACGTGCACTAATCGGCCATCGGGCGCATTGTCGTTGGTACCAACCAAGGAGTAGACCTTGGTTATGACGACGTCACAGCTCCTCGTCAGTACTGACCAGGCAGGTGCCGCACTCCCGGCCGACGCGCCGCGGTACTCCCTTCTGGTGGCCAACGGAAACGAAGAAGTCGTTGCCGCGCAACGTCTCCGTCACCAGGTGTTCGCCGAGGAAATGGGGGCGAAGCTCAATTCGCTCGAACCCGGCCTCGACGTCGACTACTTCGACGAGTTCTGCGATCACCTGGTCGTGCGGGACGACGACACCGGCGAGATCGTGGGCACGTACCGGATGCTGCCGCCCGATCGGGCCGCACTGGCGGGAAAGCTGTACTCCGACAGTGAATTCGATCTGACGGCGCTGGATTCACTGCGGCCTTCGCTGGTCGAAACGGGCCGCTCCTGCGTGCATCCCGACCATCGCAGCGGTGCCGTGGTGAGCCTCGTCTGGGCGGGGATCGGGCGCTACATGCTGCTGGCCGGGCACCGGTACCTCGCGGGCTGCGCGTCCGTGCCGCTGACCGACGGCGGCGCCTACGCGGCGGGTGTCTGGGATGTCCTGCGCACCAAGCATTACGCGGACGAAGCGCACCGGGTGACGCCGCTGAACCCGTGGCGGTATGAGGACGTCGAGCGGCCGTCGCGGGCGATCCTCCCGCCGCTCATCAAGGGCTACACGCGCCTGGGCGCGAAAACCTACGGCCCGCCCGCGCTGGACGCCGATTTCGGCGTCGCGGACTTCTTCGTCGTGCTGGATCTGCACAACGTCGACGAGCGGTACCTCAAGTTCTTCCTGGGAGTGCAGGGATGAGCCACGCCTGGATGCCGAAGTCGCCCTGCGGCGACGGCTGCCTGAGCGAAGGGGCGCCGACGGTCCCGTTCCCGCGCCGCGTCCTGCGGTTCACCGCCGCGATCGGCGTCATCTTCGGCGCCTTCGTGAGCGCGCCGCTGGTGCTCGTCCTGCGCGGCATGCCCCGGGAACGGCTGGTGCGCCTGCTGTTCACGGGGATCCTTCGCTCGTTCGGGGTGAAGCTGCGCGTACTCGGTGACGAACGGTTCCGCGCGGTGCCCGGCCGTGGCGCGCTGGTGGTGAACAACCACATCTCGTGGCTCGACATCATCGCGATCAACGCGATCCAGCCGATGCGGGCGCTGGCGAAACGGGAGGTCGGCACCTGGCCGGTACTCGGCCTGCTGGTCCGCCGCGGCGGCAGCATCTTCCTCGACCGCGAGAACCTGCGGACCCTGCCCGCCACGATGGCCGAACTGGCCGACGCGATGCGCGGCGGATCACTCGTCAGCGTGACGCCGGAGGGCACCACCTGGTGCGGTCTGGGCTCGGGCCGGTTCCGCCCGGCGACGTTCCAGGCCGCGATCGACGGCGGTGTCCCGGTGCGGCCGCTGGCTTTGCGCTTCCGGCTCGCCGACGGGCGGGAAACGACGCAGCCGGCGTTCATCGGACCGGAGTCGCTGATCGCCTCGCTGCGGCGGGTCGCGGCCCTGCGTGGTCTGGTGCTGGAGGTGCACGTGTGCCCGGAGATCGCGCCGGGCCGCGCCGCCGACCGGCGGGAACTGGCCGCGCTGGCGGAATCCGCGGTACAGGCGGCGCTCGGGCGGGTGCAGATCCCGGCGCAGCGGCGGCGTCGCGTCGCTTCCGCTCCGGCTCCGGTCGTGAAAGTGCCCTCTCAGTAACCAGCGCGCGCTAGGAAAGGTCCTTTCCTCGCAAATTTTGCGAGGAAAGGACCTTTCATGGCGCGTGGGGGTTGACAAAGCTCAGCGTCACCCCACGGTCAGCGTGATCTTCCCGCCCGCGTGCCCCGTCTCGCTCTCCCGGTGCGCCGCGGCGGCGTCGTCGAGCGCGTAACCGCGCCCCAGCTTGATCTTCAGCTCACGGGAGACGAGGTCTTCGAGCACCGCGGCGCTTTCCTCCCCGCCCGCCGAGAACTTCAGCCCCTGGGCGAACGCCGCCGGGTCGGCGATGGTGATCAGCCGGTCGGGCGATCCGAGCAGCGCGACGGAGTCACCCAAGACACCGAAGCCCGCCGCGTCGAACACCGCGTCGACGCCGTCCGGCGCGGCCGAGTGAACCCTCGAAACCCAGCCTTCGCCGTACTGGACCGGGATCGCCCCGAGCGCCTTCACCTCATCCAGTGACGAGGCGCCCGCCAGCCCGATGACCGTGGCTCCCAGCGCGACAGCGGCCTGGGTCGCGAACCGGCCGACCTGGCCGCTCGCCCCGTGGACCACGACCGTCTCGCCCGGCTTGACCTCGAGTTCGCCCAGCACCCGCAACGCCGTCTCCCCGGCGATGGGCAGCGCGGTGGCTTCGGCGAACGAGAGCCCGGCGGGTTTGCGGATGACCTTGGTCGCCAGCGCGTACTCCGCGTACGTCCCGGTGTCGGACCAGCCGAAGACCTCGTCGCCGACGGCGAATCCGGCGCCCTCGCCCACCGCGTCCACCACGCCGGCCAGTTCCAGGCCGAGGATGTGCGGGAACTCGACCGGGCGGACCTCCGCCATGCCACCGGACCGGATCTTCCAGTCGATGGGGTTGACGCCCGCCGCCTTGACCGCGACCCGCACCTGACCCGGGCCGGGCTCCGGCACCGGGACCTCGGCGGACCGCAGGACGTCCGTGTCGCCGTACTCGGTGATGGTGATCGCTCGCATGTTCACTCCTTGTCGGATTTCTTCGCTGACGATCAGTCAACCGGTGTGCGCGTCCCGCCCGAACCGCTCGGACGAGCAGTGTTCACTAGCCGGGAGAGCAGCGGCCCCGCGCCGGGACGCGCCTACTGTGGAGTCATGGATCCGCTGTCCGTGCTGGGCCAGGTCGAGTACATGCTCGCCGCCCCGCGCCCCGAACTGCTGCCGCGCTTCTCCGAGACCGCCGCGGCCGTCCTGCCGCATCGCGCCGCCGCGATGGAGACCGGTGACTGCTCCCGCCTGCCGGTCAAGGTCCACGGTGATCCGGAGATCACCGGCTTGGTCACGAGTGCCGAGCTGCGCGGGCTGGCCGCGTTCGGTGTCCCCGGCCAGGCGGTCGTGGCCGACGGGACGCTCGGCGGCAAGCGGCGGAAACTCGTCGTCCTGACCTCGGCCCCGGTGATCGGCAAGGGCGCGATGATCGCGCTCGTCCCGGACGGGGACGACATCGAGGGCGGCGCGCTCGAATTCGTCGCCAAGCTGTGGGACATCGTCAGTGTGAACGCCGCCCAGCGCGCCACCGACCCCGAGCCCGCCGTCCTGGAGAGCAACATCGCGGCGGCGACCGCGCGGGCCAGAGCGATCACCGATCTGGGGCAGACCCACGCGACCACCTTGGCGTCCCTGCTTTCGGTGCTGCGGTCCCGGCGGCTCGACGACGCCGTCGCCCGGCGCACCGCGACCGATCTCGCCGCCGCCGCGCTCGTCGAACTGCGCTCGACCGCCGACCGGGATCAGGAACTCTCGGCGGAACCGGCGTCCTCGGCGTTCGACACCCTCGCCGCGCAGCTGGATCCCTTGGTGCGCCACAACGACGTGACCGTCGACCTCGCCGGGCCCGGCGACGAGCGGCCGCTGCCGCAGGACATCGCGCATACCGCGCGCACGGTCACCCGCGGCCTCGTGCTCACCGCGCTGGAACGCGAAAGCACGCGCGTGCGGGCGTCCTGGCGGCTCGACGGCCAGACCCTCCGGATCACCGTGCGCGACGACGGCCAGGACGTCGCCGACGCCGTGCCCGCCACCGGTCTCACCGAACGGATCACCCCGCTCGGCGGCCGCTGGGAGATCGACGCCGTACCCGGCTGGGGCGCCACGATCACCGCCGTCCTGCCGCTGGGTGTCCAGGAAACGCCGGACCTGCGCCCGCTGGACCGGCTGAACCCGCGTGAACTCGAAGTCCTCGCCGGGATCGCGCGCGGGAAACGGAACCGGCAGATCGCCGAAGAGCTGATGCTGACCGAGCACACGGTGAAATTCCACGTGCGGAAGATCCTCGGGAAGCTCGAAGTCACGTCGCGGGGCGAAGCCGCGATCCTGGCGCGGGAGCTGCGCCTGGAGTCCGTCGGCGCTTGACCTCCACCGGACTGGAGGTAGCAGGATCGTGGCATGACGATCACTGGGGGCAAGGCGAAGCCGAAGGGTGTGCTCTGGACACCGGAGCACCGGGTGACCACGATCGGGCTGCTGCTCATGGTCACGCTCATCGCGTTCGAAAGCATGGGCGTCGCCACCGCGATGCCGACGATGGTGGCCGACCTCGACGGCCTCGCGCTGTACGCGTGGCCCTTCACCACGTTCCTGGTCGCCAGCGTGGTCGCGACCGTCCTTTCCGGACGGATCGGCGACCGCAGGGGCCCGGCGCCCGCGCTGCTCGCCGGTACCGCGCTGTTCGCCGCCGGGCTGCTGGTCGCGGGACTCGCGCACGACATGCCGTCGCTCCTGCTCGGCCGCGGGCTGCAGGGGTTCGGCTCCGGTCTCCTGCTGGTCTCGGTGTCCCTGCTGATCGCGCTCACCTTCAGCGACCGCGAACGTCCGGTGATCTACGCCGCCAACGCCGCCGCGTGGGTGCTGCCCGCGGTGATCGGGCCTTCGATCGCCGGAGTGGTGACGGTGAGCCTCGGCTGGCGCTGGGTCTTCCTCGGGCTGATCCCGCTGACCGGGATCGGGCTCGCCCTGCTGGTCCTCGTCACCCGGAAACTGCCGAGGCACGTGCCGGGTACGTCCGCGAACCGCGCCGGGGTGGTGCCCGCGGTGGTCGCGGCCCTCGGGGTCGCCGCGCTCACCTGGGCGGCGCAGCATCCGTCGCTCCCGGCGCTGGCCTACGGCTCCGCGGGGCTGATCGCCCTGGCGTACGCGCTCCGCAAACTCCTGCCCGCCGGCACGCTGACGTCGCGGCCGGGGTTGCCGACGGTGATCGCCTCCCGCGCGCTGATCGCGGGCGCGTACGCGGGGATGGAGGCCTATCTGCCGCTCACGATGAGCGAGGTTCACGGCTACAGCCCCGCGCTGGCCGGCCTGCCGCTGACGGTGACCGCGCTGGGCTGGTCGGCGGGGTCGCTGCTGCAGGGCCGACACCTCGACTGGTCTCGCGAAGCGTCACTACGGACCGGGTTCGCGCTGGTGGCGGCCGGTCTGGCGATTTTCGCCTTCGTTCCGCTGCCCTCGTTCCCCGGCTGGATGGCCTTCGTGGCGTCGGCGGTCGGCGGCGCCGGGATGGGCATCGCGATGCCCGCCATCTCGGTCCTGCTCCTGCGTTACTCACCCGAGGCCGAACGCGGGTTCAACACCTCGGCGCTGCAGCTCGGGGACTGGGTCGGCTCGGCGCTGACCATCGGTTTGGGCGGTGTCCTGCTCGCCTCGATCGCCTCGGCGAAGGAGCCTTCGGTGGCGATCTTGGTGCTCTCGCTGCTGTTGACCGGGCTCGCGCTGCTGGGTGTGCGGCTGACCGGCCGATGGCCGTCGGGGATGACCGTCGCTGATCGCGGAGCTGATCTTGCGAACCCGCTCCGGCCGCAGGCCCCGTGATCGCGGGGGCAGGGCACCCGGCCCGCGTTCAGGTCGGTGAATTCGTTGACGAGCGCCCTGTCGACGCGATCACGGACGCGGGTTCCTATGAGCGCCGCCACCGCCAGGTGAGGGTGGGCTTGGTCACGGCCCGGAGCGGTCTACCCTGGTGGGTGCGATGACCTATCTCGACCACGCGGCGACCACCCCGATGTTGCCCGAAGCCGTAGCGGCCATGTCCGAGGCGCTGTCCACTGTGGGCAACGCCTCGGCACTGCATTCCTCGGGACGCCGGGCCCGCCGCCGGGTCGAAGAGGCCCGCGAGGTGATCGCGGAGGCGCTGGGCGCCCGGCCGTCCGAGGTGATCTTCACCGGCGGCGGCACGGAGAGCGACAACCTCGCGGTCAAGGGCATTTTCTGGGCCCGGAACGGCGAAGACCAGCGGCGGCGCCGGGTGCTGTGCAGCGCCGTCGAGCACCACGCCGTCCTCGATTCCGTCGAATGGCTGGAGCAGCACGCGGGTGCCGAGGTGGTCTGGGTCGAGGTCGACCGGACGGGCCGGGTGACGCCGGAAGCGCTGCGCGAAGCCATCGGCGACAGCCCGAAGACGGTCGCGCTGGCCACCGTGATGTGGGCGAACAACGAGGTCGGCACGGTCAACCCGATCGGCGAGCTGGCCGCCGTCTGCGCCGAGCACGAGATCCCGCTGCACACCGACGCCGTCCAGGCCGTCGGCGCGGTACCGGTCGATTTCGCCGGGAGCGGGGCCGCCGCGCTGACCCTGACCGCGCACAAACTGGGCGGCCCGTACGGCGTCGGCGCGCTGCTGCTCGGCCGCGACACCGCGTGCGTGCCGGTCCTGCACGGCGGTGGCCAGGAACGCAGCGTGCGTTCGGGCACCCTCGACGTCCCCGCGGTGATCGCCTTCGCGACGGCGGTGAAGGCCACGGTCGAAGGCCGTGAGGAGTACGCCAAACGCGTCGCCGAACTGCGGGACGACCTGATCGAGGCCGTCCGGCGCGAGGTGCCGGACGCGGTGCTCAACGGCGGCGAGGGCGAGCGCCTGCCGGGGCACGCCCACTTCACCTTCCCCGGGTGCGCCGGTGACAGCCTGTTAATGCTCTTGGACGCCAAGGGCATCGAATGTTCCACTGGATCGGCGTGCACGGCGGGGGTCGCGCAGCCGAGCCACGTGCTGCTGGCCATGGGTGCCGATCCGGCGGCCGCGCGCGGTTCGCTGCGGTTCTCCTTCGGGCACACGTCGACGCCGGAAGACGTCGAAGCGGTTTCGAGGGAGATCGCGGGCGTCGTCGACAGGGCGAGGCAGGCGGGACTCGCCGGAATGCGCAAGCAGACGCAGAAGCAAGAGGTGTGAGGAAGATGCGCGTACTGGCCGCGATGAGCGGGGGAGTGGACTCGGCGGTGGCCGCCGCGCGCGCCGTGGACGCCGGGCACGAGGTCGTCGGGGTGCACCTGGCGCTGTCGGCGAAGCCCGGCACGCTGCGCACCGGATCCCGTGGCTGCTGCACGATCGAGGACTCGGGTGACGCGCGGCGCGCCGCGGACATCCTCGGCATCCCCTTCTACATCTGGGACTTCGCCGAGCGTTTCACCGAAGAGGTCATCGAAACCTTCGTCGGCGAGTACGCCGCCGGCCGGACGCCGAACCCGTGCGTCACCTGCAACGAGAAGATCAAGTTCGAGGCGTTGCTGGACAAGGCCATGGCACTCGGGTTCGACGCCGTCGCCACCGGGCACTACGCCCGGCTGTCCCTTGTGGACGGTGTCCCCGAGCTGCGGCGCAGCGTCGACTCCGGCAAGGACCAGTCCTACGTCCTGGCTTCGCTCACCCCGGAACAGCTGCGGCATTCGCTGTTCCCGCTGGGCGATTCGTGGAAGACCGACGTCCGCGCCGAGGCCGAAAGCCGCGGCCTCTCGGTGGCGAACAAGCCGGACAGCCACGACATCTGCTTCATCCCCGACGGGGACACCAAGAGCTTCCTGGAGAAGCGGCTCGGCCAGCGTCCCGGGCAGCTCGTCGACGCCGAGACCGGCGCGGTGCTCGGTGAGCACACCGGCGTGCACGGGTTCACCGTCGGCCAGCGCAAGGGCCTCGGCATCGAGGCGCCGGCGCCGGACGGGCGGCCGCGTTACGTGCTTTCGCTGGAGCCGGTTTCGGGCACCGTGAAGGTCGGTTCCGCGCGGGACCTCGGCGTGAACGTGATCGAGGCGGACCGCCCGATCTGGCCGAGCGAGCGCCCGCTGGACGGGCCCACCGAATGCGTCGTCCAGGTGCGCGCGCACGGCGGGATCGTCGAGGCCGTCGCCGAGGTTTCGGGTGACTCGGTCACCGTGCAGCTCCGTGAGCCGCTGCGCGGGGTCGCACCCGGTCAGGTCGTCGTGCTGTACCGCCCCGACGCGGCCGAAGGCGACCTCGTCCTGGGCAGCGCGAAGATCTCGGGCACCCGTTAGAGCTTGAGCTTGAAGCCGGTGTGGCTCGCCACGAAACCGAGGCGCTCGTAGAACCGGTGCGCGTCCTCGCGGGTGACGTCCGACGTCAGCTGCACGAGCGCGCAGCCCCGCCGCCGGGATTCGTCGATCGCCCACGTCATCAGCTCACCGCCGAGCCCGGAGCCGCGATGGCTCGCCCGGACCCGGACCGCCTCGATCTGCCCGCGCAGCGCGCCCTTCCTCGCCAGGCCGGGAATGATCGACAGCTGAAGCGTGCCGACGGCCTCCCCGTCGTCGTCGGCGACGATCAGCAGCTCCCCGGGATCGGCGTCGATCTCCTCGAAGGCCTTGAGATACGGCGTGAGGTCGTCGGTCGAATCGCGGGTCGCGCCGATCTGGTCGTCGGCGAGCATCTCCACGATCGCCGCGACATCCTCCCGGCGCGCTGGACGGATGATCATGCGGCGTAGTGTCGCACGCCCTCGGTCTCGGTCGCGGTGAGTTTCCCTTGCGCCACCAGCAGATCCAGATGCGAACCGGTCTCGAGGACGGCGAGCATCTGGTTGAACGGGTCCATTTCGCCGAGCTTGCGCAGCCTGCGCGTCCAGCCAAGCCGCAGCGCGACCTCGTACGCCGTCGTGACGTCCGCGGTGATCTCGGCACCCATGACCTCGAGCCGGTCGCGGTGGTGTTCCAGCAGTTCGTCCACCCGGGCGTGGACGCTGTCGGTCACCCGGCCGTGCGCGGGGAGCATGCGCCGGTCCGGCATCTCGCGGACCAGGCGCAGGGAGTCGAGGTAGTCGCTCAGCGGCAGGGCGACCGGCACCGGCTGGAACCCGATGGACGGCGTGATGTGCGGCAGCACGTGGTCGCCGGAGAACACCAGTCCCGCCTCGTCGTCGACGAAGACGACGTGCCCGGCCGTGTGGCCCGGGGTGGGCACGATGTCGAACTCGCGGCCGGGCACGATCGTGCGCTTGCCGGGGGAGAGCCATTCGTCGGGCTGTTCCCACAGATGCGCCTCGGTGTGCCGGACGCCGCCGAAGGCCTTGGCGAGCTCCTCGACCACGGGGCCCGCGCCACACCGTTCGAGCAGGCCGACCTGCGCCTCCATCGGGAAGCGGTCCGGATCGCCCGAGCGCACCAGGGAAGCCTCCTCCAGCTTCCCGAGCCCGACCTTGCCGCCGAACTCGCGGCGCAGCTCCACGGCCAGCGTGTAGTGATCGCGATGGACGTGGGTGATCAGGAATTCGTCGATGTCACCGAGGTCGGCGCCGAGCGCCTTCAACCCGCGCGAAAGCCGCTCGCGGGCCGACTCCAGCGCCCAGCCGGAGTCGACGAGGACCAGGCGGGTGCCGTCGGTGACGACGTAGACGTTGACCGCGCGCAACGCGTCGTGCGGCAGGGGCAGCGGGATCCGGTGAACCCCCGGCGAAACCGTGTAGACGCCTGGCTCGGCCCAGTCCCGTTCGCCGTCTTCGGGCAACGGCTCCATGGTGACCTCCGTCCCGGACGCACTCCAGCGTGCCGCCCAGTTCTTCCACCTTGAGCCGCCGGAAGCCGAGTGTCCACTTGTGCGGGGTGAGACCCGTGTCACTCGCCCCTGATGCGTTTAGTCCTCTGGATGCGGTCCTTGCGCGGGCAACTACCGCATCCAGAGGACTAAACGCATGGGCCTCGACAAACGCGGGGCGTCAGCGATCGTCCTGCTTCAGCGCCGTGTCGATGGTCAGCGCCGAAGCGACCACCATCGAGGCGAGCGGATCCCGCAGCGGCCGGTGGATCTCGACGACGTAGTTGTCGGCCGTGGTGAACGCGGCCTTCACGAAACCGCCCCAGGTCTTCGTGATCCGCGCGATCTCGACGTCGGCGTGGTCCTTGATCGCGAAGTTCCACGCCCGCCAGTTCTCCGCGAAGATCCCGCCGACCTTCTGGCCGTCGACCACGAAACCCAGCCGGATCTTCCCGAAGACGTTCTCCTGCACGATCTCCCCGATCGGCGAGTCGTCGGCCTTCGTCACCAGGAACCGGGACTTGAACACCTTCGCCGGCCGCGTCACCTTCAGCACCGTGCTGTGGTTCGCGTCGCGGATCTCGAAGCGATGCGTCAGGAACTGGTCGTAGTTCGTCAGCAGCCGGATGGCCTTCTTCAGCGTGCTCTGCCCGACCTGGACGACGCCGCCGAGCCGGTTGCCGTTCTGGTCGAAGACCCCGAACTCGGCTGCCATCTCGATGAGTTTCGCGCGCTGGTTGACCACCAGCACCGGTTCCGAGAACAGGGTCCCGCCCCCGGTGACCCCGCCACCCCGGCCCTGGGTGCCCTTCGCGACCTGCGCCCGGACCTTGTCCGGGGCATGCGCGCCTTCGATGTCCAGCTCGATCATCTCGGCGTCGTGGGACGGTCGCGTGTCGGCCGTCCAGGCCTGCCCGTCCCACCACCGGTAGACCCGGGGGTTCTGCTGGTCGGGATACCAGCCGGCGGGCTGGGGAGAGCTCGTCATGGCAGGTCAGCGTAATGCGCCTGGCGCCCCCGCGGGCCCGCCGACGGCAATTGCGTCGAATGTCCGTGTCTCGGCGTGCCCCGCCTCCCCGCCGGACGCCGACCAAGGGGAGAATCCGGGTGTGAACGAACGACCTTGGCCTCTGGGCGCGGCGACCGCGATCGGTTCCCTGCCGGGAACCGATCCGGTCGAAGCGGCGTCCATCGTTTTCGGTGAACTGCCCGAATTCCCGTGTCTGCCCGAGCTTCCCGCGCGCGGCGTCGGCGCCGACGTGATCGGCCGGACGGCGGCGCTGCTGGTCGATCTCGCCGTCGAGGTGGTGCCGAGCGGCTACCGGGTCGCGGCCCGCCCCGGGCACGACCACCGCCGTGCCGTCGACCTGATGAACTGGGATCTCGACGCCGTCCAGGAGGCCAGGGAGAAGGCGGGTGCCGCGCCGCCGGTCTTCAAGATCCAGGTCGCCGGGCCCTGGACGCTCGCCGCGAACGTCGAACTCCCGCGCGGGCACCGGATCCTGACCGACAAGGGCGCGCTGCGCGACTTCACCGCGTCGTTGCTGGACGGGCTGGCCGAACATGTCGCGGAACTGAAGTCGCGCGTCGGCGCGCCGGTGGTCGTGCAGTTCGACGAACCGTCGCTGGCGGCGGTCCTCGGCGGCGATCTGCCGACGGCGTCCGGATACGGCACCGTCCCCGCCGTCCCGGCGCCCGAGGCCCGCGAGCTGCTCTCGACGGTGGTCGCCGGGGCGGAGCGCGTCACCGGGCAGCCGGTCGCGGTGCACTGCTGCGCCGAAAAGCCGCCGATCTCGTTGCTGCGCGCGGCGGGCGCCCACGCGATCGCGTTCGACTTCTCCCTCTTGAAGGGCGCTTCGCCCGCCCAGCTCGATGAAATCGGCGAGGCGCTGGACGCCGGGACGACGCTGATGCTTGGCCTCGTCCCCACGGCCGAGCCCGGTGTTCCGGTGGTCCTGCGCGACCTGGTCGCGCCCGTGTTCAAGCTTTTCGACCGGCTCGGGTTCTCCCGCGAGCTCCTCGCGGAACGCGTCGTGCCGACCCCGGCCTGCGGTCTGGCCGGTGCCACCCCCGAGTGGATGCGCCGCGCGCTGACGCTCAGCCGGGAGGCGGGCAAGGCTTTCGTCGAACCCCCTGAAGGCTGGTGACCGGCGCGGTAGCGTGCCCTCCATGCGTTTGTTCCGCCGCTCCCGCAAGTCCGAGGACGTTCCCGACCCCCGCACCGCCTGGCCGGAGCAGCCGATTCCCGAGGACGCGGCCGCCGCGGCGGTGAGGTTCTGGGAGGCGTGGTCCGAACTCCTGCCGGAGGTCAGCGCCGCACTCGGCGACCGCGAGCCGCACCGGGTGGAACACGACCTCTGCACCATCGTCGAGGCGCTGCATCCGAGGCTGCACTTCTCCCTCGATCGTGGGCATCGCGCGATCTATTCGCTGGTGCTCACCGGTCAGGAGGATCCGGAACTGCGCCCGTACACCGACGCGTGGAAGGCCGCCGCGCCGCCGGAGGACGCGATCTGGGAGTACCACGACTCGGTACCGCCGGTCCCCGATCCGAGTGAGGTCACCGTCAATCTCGGCGAGACCCGGATCGCGCTCGCCGACGTCCGGGTGACCGCGAAGGTGGACGATTCAGCCGGACGAGTGGACGTCACGGTGTTCCATCCGCTGATCGAGGAACTGCGGCCGGAGACCCGGACGACCATGACCTTCCTGCCGCTGGACGCCACGCTGGGTGAGCGCGTCGCGGCCGAACGGCTGGGCCGGGTCGAGCTGGTGACCGAGGCGCAGGAGGGGCAGCTGACGTTGCTGGAACTGCGCGAACTGGTCGGCCGACTCGGCGGCGGGACGTCCGGAAATGTCGGTGCCGACGACTAGGCTCAGTACCGTGAGCAGCGAACTTACCCCCTCGGATCTCGAAAACCCCGAGCCCGCGCAGGACGTCACCGACGTCCCCGCCGAGGTTCGTGAACGTCATGCCGCGCTGGCGGAGGAGATCCGCGGGCACCAGTTCCGGTACTACGTGCTGGATTCACCGATCGTGTCCGATGGCCAGTTCGACGCGCTGCTCAGCGAACTCCAGGCCATCGAGGACGAGCATCCGGGACTGGTGACGCCGGAGTCGCCGACGCAGAACGTCGGCGGCACGTTCTCCACCGAGTTCGTCGCGCACGACCATCTTGAGCGCATGCTCAGCCTGGACAACGTCTTCGACACGGGGGAGTTCGAGACCTGGGTCGAGCGGGTCCAGAAGGAGATCGGCACGACGAAGTACCTCGCCGAGCTGAAGATCGACGGGCTCGCCATCAACCTGCTGTACGAGAACGGCCGCCTGACCCGCGCGCTGACCCGGGGCGACGGCCGTACCGGTGAGGACGTCACGCTCAACGTCCGCACCCTGGAGCAGGTGCCCGAGCGGCTGACGGGTACCGACGAGTTCCCGGTGCCCGCGCTGGTCGAGGTCCGCGGCGAGGTGTACTTCCGGGTCGAGGACTTCCTGGCGCTCAACGCGAAGATGGTCGAGGCGGGCAAGGATCCGTACGCGAACCCGCGCAACACCGCCGCCGGATCGTTGCGGCAGAAGGATCCGAAGATCACGAAGTCCCGGAACCTGCGGCTGATCTGCCACGGGCTCGGCAAACGTGACGGGTTCGAGCCGAAGCGCCAGTCCGAGGCCTACGACGCGCTCGCCGCTTGGGGACTGCCCGTCTCTCCGCACAGCAAGGTGCTCGGTTCGGGCAAGGAACTGCTGGAGCACATCGAATACTGGGGCGAGCACCGCCACGACGCCGAGCACGAGATCGACGGCGTCGTCATCAAGGTCGACGAGGTCGCCCTGCAGCGCCGTCTCGGGACGACCTCGCGCGCGCCGCGCTGGGCGATCGCCTACAAGTACCCGCCGGAAGAGGCGATCACCACCCTGCTGGACATCCAGGTCAACGTCGGCCGCACCGGGCGGGTCACCCCGTTCGCGGTGATGGAGCCGGTGAAGGTGGCCGGGTCGACGGTGTCCATGGCGACGCTGCACAACCAGGAAGAGGTCAAGCGCAAGGGCGTGCTGATCGGGGACAAGGTCGTGATCCGCAAGGCGGGCGACGTCATCCCCGAGGTGCTCGGCCCGGTGGCCGACGCGCGCACCGGTGAAGAGCGCGAGTTCATCATGCCGTTGCGCTGCCCCAACTGCGACACCGAACTGGCGTACCAGAAGGAGGGCGACATCGACATCCGTTGCCCGAATTCGCGGTCCTGTCCCGCCCAGTTGCGGGAGCGGCTGTTCCACCTGGCCGGCCGGGGCGCGTTCGACATCGAGGTACTCGGCTACGAGGCCGCCGTCGCGCTGTTGGACGCCGGTGTCGTGCACGACGAAGGCGACATCTTCGACCTGGACGAGGAAAAGCTGCTCCAGGTGGACCTGTTCCGCACCAAGGCGGGCGAGCTGTCGGCCAACGGGCGCAAACTGCTGGACAACCTGGAAACGGTGAAGGACCGTCCACTGTGGAAGGTCATCGTCGCGCTGTCGATCCGGCATGTCGGCCCGACGGCGGCGCAGGCGCTCGCCCGCGAATTCGGCTCACTGGAACGGATCGAGAACTCCTCGGAGGAGGAACTCTCCAGCGTCGACGGTGTCGGCCCGACCATCGCGCGCGCCGCGGCGGAATGGTTCGCCGTCGACTGGCACCGCGAGATCGTCGAGAAGTGGCGCGCGGCGGGCGTGCGGATGGAGGAGGAGCGCGACGAGTCCATCCCGCGCAACCTCGAAGGCCTGTCGATCGTCGTCACCGGTTCGCTGAACGACTACTCCCGTGACGAGGCCAAGGAGTTCATCATGGCCCGCGGCGGCAAGGCGGCCGGTTCGGTGTCGAAGAAGACGGCGTTCGTCGTCGTCGGCGACGCGCCGGGGACGAAGTACGACAAGGCCGTCCAGCTGAAGGTGCCGGTGCTCGACGAGAACGGCTTCCGGGTGCTGCTGGAGAGCGGCCCCGAGGCCGCCGCCGAACTCGCGCTGCCGACCGACGAGGAGGACAGCGGTGAGTGACCTGGAGATCCGGCCCGCGCGCGCCGGCGAACTGGAGGCGGTCGGGGAACTCACCCTGGCCGCGTACGCCGCGGACCGGGTACTCGTCGAGGGCGTCGGCTACGCGGCCGAACTCCTCGACGCCGCCCGGCGCGCCGAGCTGGCCGAACTGCTCGTCGCGGTGGACGGCGACGGCACCCTGGTCGGCACGGTCACCATCGCGCGGCCGGGGACAGCGTTCGCCGAGCTGTCCCGCGAAGGCGAACTGGAGTTCCGCATGCTCGGCGTGCTGCCGTCGGCCACCGGACGCGGTATCGGCGAAGCGCTGACCAGGGCGGTCATCGAGCGGGCGCGGGAGCTGGGCGTGGACCGGGTGGTGCTGTGCAGCATGGTCACGATGGAGCGGGCGCACCGGCTCTACGAGCGGCTCGGTTTCACGCGGCTGCCCGAACGGGACTGGGAGCCGCATCCCGGCGTCACGTTGGTCGCCTACGGCCTGGAACTCGGCGTATGAGCCGGACCAACATCGATATCGACGAGGAGTTGGTCGCCGCCGGTGATCACCGCCGCCGACATCCTGGCGCTGGAAGGGATCGGCCACGAAGCGGATCTGGACGAGGTACGCGATGCCTCGTGAACAACGCTGCCTGATCGACAGCTCGGTGTGGATCGATTCCTTCGCAAGTGGGGCGACGCGCGCGCGGGATCTGGTCGTCGAGCTTGCCGCGCAGCCGAAGATGATCGTCACCTCTGAGCCCATCGTGATGGAACTGCTCGCGGGAGCGAACGCCGAGGCGATCTTCGACTCGTGAGCCGCCCTGCCGATGCGCTATGAAAGGTCCTTTCCTGGCAAAATTTGCAAGGAAAGGACCTTTCATAGCGCGCGTGAGGGTCCAGGTAGTTCGCGCTGCCAACTACCGCATTCAGAGGACGAAACGCGAGCCTCAGCTGTCCAGCACCACGGCGACGATCCCCGCGAAGTGCGCCAACCGCGCCACCTCGGCCGCGCGGAAGTTCGGCCCGCCCGGCCGCGCGACCAGGAGCGCCTTCCCCGGCTTCCCCAGCGGCGTGGCCGCGAGTTCGGTCCCCAGTTCCTTCCACGTCTCCGGGATCCACGCCTCCTCCGCGTCGAGGATGGTGGCGCGTTCCAGCGGAAGCCACGGCAGATCGGTGATCGGCGTCTCGGGCGCGGCGTTGGACGACGCCAGCCGGACAGCGCCGGATTCGGCGTGTTCGACGACGACGGCCCAGCCCGCCCGGATGATCCGAGGCACACCTTCGGCGAGGATCTCCAGCCCCGAAGCGGGCTTCGCGGCGATCTCCTCGACCAGTTCGAGTTCACGGTGGGTGTCCAGCACCCCGGCGTACGGGCGGACGGCGTCGACCTCCACGCCGTCGACGCTTTCGGCGGCGGTGATCAGCGCGTCCGGCAGCCTGCCGGAGGGGATTTCGACGACGAGGTCGTCGACGGCGATGCCACCGCCGCGTTCGACCACGTCCACGCTCAGGATGTCGGCGCCGACGGTGCCGAGCGCGGTGGCGACCGCGCCGAGGGTCCCCGGGGTGTCCGGTAACTGGACCCGGATCAGGAACGACACACGCGCCCCTCTCGCCTCAGGCGTTCCAGCCTCGCCGTGGAACGCGCTACGCCGGGCGCCGATTGTGACAGACCGGACGGCGTCGTGGGACCCGACGTCCGTGACACGGGATAACGAACCAGCCACTCCTTACCCGAAGCGCCCTGCCCGAGCCGGAGTGCCGGCCGCGGGCATAACCCAGTCGAGTCCGCCGACGCCGCCACCATAGACTTGCAGCTTCCGACAGAACCCGCACAGCACACCCCGGGAGTCACCCGCGTGCCCAACATTTCCCGCGACGAGGTCGCACACCTCGCCAAGCTGGCCAGGCTTGCCGTCACCGAAGAAGAGCTGGACGTTTTCGCAGGCCAGCTCGACCAGATCCTGGACTCGGTGGCCAAGGTGAGCGAGGTCGCAGGCGAGGACGTCCCGCCCACGTCGCACGCCGTGCCGCTGACCAACGTCTTCCGTGAAGACGTCGTCCGACAGGGGCTGACCCAGCAGCAGGCGCTGGCCGGTGCGCCGGCCGCCGAAGAGGGTCGTTTCCGGGTGCCGCGGATTCTGGGAGAAGAGCAGTGACCGAACTCATCAAGCTGACCGCCGCCGAGCTGGCGGACAAGATCCAGGCCCGTGAGGTCTCGGCGGTCGAGGTCGCCCAGGCGCATCTGGACAGGATCGCCGAGGTCGACGAGCACATCAACGCGTTCCTGCACGTGGACACCGAGGGCGCGCTCGCCGCGGCCCGCGCGGTGGACGCCGACGTCGCCGAGGGCAACGCGCCGAAGTCGCCGCTCGCCGGGGTGCCGCTGGCGCTCAAGGACGTGCTGACCACCAAGGGCATCCCCACCACCGCGGGTTCCAAGACGCTGGAGAACTGGATCCCGCCGTACGACGCCACCGTGACGCGCAAGCTGCGCGAAGCCGGGGTCGTGGTGCTCGGCAAGACCAACATGGACGAGTTCGCGATGGGCTCCTCCACGGAGAACTCCGCGTTCGGCCCGACGCACAACCCGTGGGATCACGCCCGCATCCCCGGCGGATCCGGGGGTGGCTCCTCGGCGTCCATCGCGGCCTTCGAAGCCGCGATCGCGATCGGTACCGACACCGGTGGCTCGATCCGCCAGCCGGGCGCCGTCACCGGCACCGTCGGCGTGAAGCCCACCTACGGCGGTGTCTCCCGCTACGGCCTCATCGCCTTCTCGTCGTCGCTGGACCAGGCCGGTCCCTGCGCGCGGACGGTGCTCGACGCCGCCCTGCTGCACGAGGTCATCGCCGGGCACGACCCGATGGACTCGACCTCGATCGACGCGCCGGTCCCGCCGGTGGTCGCCGCGGCCCGCCAGGGCCTGACCGGTGACCTCAAGGGCGTCCGCGTCGGCGTGGTGAAGGAATTCGCCGGTGACGGCTACCAGCCCGGCGTGCTGCGGTCCTTCGAAGCCGCGGTCGAGCAGCTGCGCTCGCTCGGTGCCGAGGTCGTCGAGGTCTCGTGCCCGAACTTCACCTACGCGTTGCCCGCGTACTACCTGATCGCGCCGAGCGAGTGCTCGTCGAACCTCGCCCGGTTCGACGCAATGCGCTACGGCCTGCGCGTCTCCGACGACGGCGCGCACAGCGCCGAAGAGGTCATGTCGCTGACGCGGGAGAAGGGTTTCGGCCCCGAGGTCAAGCGCCGCATCATGCTCGGCACGTACGCGCTGTCCTCCGGGTACTACGACGCCTACTACGGCTCGGCGCAGAAGGTCCGCACGCTCATCACGCGCGATTTCGAGGCCGCGTACGAAAAGGTGGACGTGCTGGTCTCGCCGACCACCCCGACCACGGCGTTCAAGATCGGCGAGCGCGTCGACGACCCGATGGCGATGTACCTGGCGGATCTGTGCACCATCCCGTCGAACCTCGCGGGCAACGCCGCGATGAGTGTCCCGAGTGGACTGTCGCATGAGGACGGCCTGCCGGTCGGCCTGCAGATCATGGCCCCGGCGATGGCCGACGACAGGCTGTACCGCGTCGGCGCCGCCTACGAGGTCGCGCGCGACGCCGCCAACGGTGGCTCGCTGGTGCACGAGGTTCCGGAGCTGGGAGGAAAGAAGTGACCGCCGTGGTTGAGTTGATGGACTACGCCGACGTCATCGAGCGGTTCGACCCGGTGCTGGGCCTCGAGGTGCACGTCGAGCTGAACACGAACACCAAGATGTTCTGCGGCTGTGCCAACGAATTCGGCGGTGAGCCCAACACCAAGGTGTGCCCGACCTGCCTCGGCATGCCCGGCTCGCTGCCGGTCGTGAACGGCAAGGCCGTCGAGGGCGCCATCCGCATCGGCCTCGCGCTCAACTGCGAGATCGCCGAGTGGTGCCGGTTCGCCCGGAAGAACTACTTCTATCCGGACATGCCGAAGAACTTCCAGACCTCGCAGTACGACGAGCCGATCGCCTTCAACGGCTACCTCGACGTGACGCTGGACGACGGCGAGGTCGTACGCGTGGAGATCGAGCGCGCGCACATGGAGGAGGACACCGGCAAGTCGCTGCACGTCGGCGGCGCCACCGGGCGGATCCACGGCGCCGAGCACTCGCTGCTCGACTACAACCGCGCCGGCGTGCCGCTGATCGAGATCGTCACCAAGACGATCGAGCACACCGGCGGGCGCGCCCCCGAGGTCGCCAGGGCGTACGTGAGCGCGCTGCGGGATCTGCTGAGCGCGCTGGACGTCTCCGACGTCCGCATGGACCAGGGTTCCCTGCGCTGCGACGCGAACGTGTCGCTGATGGCCAAGGACGCGACCGAGTTCGGCACGCGCACCGAGACCAAGAACGTCAACTCGCTGCGCAGCGTCGAACGCGCCGTGCGGTACGAGATGACGCGCCAGGCGGCGATCCTCGCCGAGGGCGGCTCGATCAAGCAGGAGACGCGGCACTTCCAGGAGGCCGACGGCACCACGTCGCCCGGCCGCACCAAGGAGACCGCCGAGGACTACCGGTACTTCCCGGAGCCCGATCTGGTGCCGATCGCGCCGTCGCGCGAATGGGTCGAGGAACTGCGCAAGACCCTGCCGGAGATGCCGTCGGAGCGCCGCAAGCGCATCCAGCGTGAGTGGAACCTGACCGACGAGGCGCTGCGCGACCTGCTCAACGTCGGCGCGGTCGATCTGGTCGCCGCGACCGTCGAAGCGGGCGCGACGCCGGACGAGGCCCGCAGCTGGTGGGTGAACACGCTGGCGCAGGAGGCCAACTCCCGCGAGGTCGAACTGGCCGAGCTGGCGATCACCCCGGCGCAGCTGGCCGAGGTCATCGGGCTGGTGAAATCGGGCGAGCTGACCAACAAGCTGGCCAAGGAGGTCGTGCAGGGCGTCCTCGCCGGCGAGGGTTCGCCGTCCGAGGTCGTCGAGAAGCGCGGCCTGAAGGTCGTTTCCGACGACTCCGCGCTCATCGCGGCGGTCGACGAGGCGCTGGCCGCGCAGCCGGACATCGCCGAGAAGATCCGCGGTGGCAAGGTGGCCGCGGCCGGGGCGATCGTCGGCGCGGTCATGAAGGCCACCAAGGGCCAGGCCGACGCGAAGCGAGTCCGCGAGTTGATCGTCGAGCGAGTCGGTGCCTGAGCTCGCACTCAAGAAGGTCACCTGGCGTGAGTGGCTCGGCCTCGCGGCCGGGCTGCTCGCGCTGGTGGCCCTGTTCCTGCCGTGGACGACGCTGACCGCGTCGCGCCCGGAGATCGAGGACGCGCTGACGTCGTTGCCCGCCAACGATGTCACGCGAGACGCGTGGCACGCGGGATTCCTCGCCTGGGCGCCGCTCTTCCTGGTGTTCCTGCCCGGTCTCGCCGTCGTGCTGTTCGGCCGTGTCGACGCGGTCCGGCGGGCGGGTCTGCCGCATCTCTGGCTGATGGCGGCCATCGGCGCGCTGCTGCTGATGGTGCTCGGCTGGGTCACCCTCGACTGGCAGTTCGACGCCGACCAGCGGGGCATCCTCTCCGCGGCGGGGATCGAGATCGGTACCGGCCTCGGCCGCTACCTCGGTCTGCTCGCCGCCGTCGGTTCGGCCGTCGTCGCCTTCTTCGACGTCCGGCTCGTGCGCGCCGAAACCCGCACCCGCCGCTGACCACCCTTCCGCGTTTAGTCCTCTGGATGCGTAAGGGTTCGTCGCACCTTGATACGTGACCTTTTGGTCACATATCATGGGTTCATGAACCGATCGCTGAAGACTTTCGTCACCGTCCTCGTCACGCTCCTTCTCGGCAGCGCGCTGACCGCGGCCCCTGCTGCCGCGAAGGAGCCGTGGCGAACACACGAAGGAACGATCGACGGCGCGAGATACCTGGTCAAAGTGCCGAAACGCTGGAACGGCACGCTGGTGCTGTACAGCCACGGGCTCTATGTGAAGGAATGGCCGCCGGAGCGGATCCAGCTGGCCACCCGGCCGGAGACCGAGGCTTGGCTGCTCGATCAGGGCTACGCGCTCGCCGCGTCGAACTACAAGGGCGTGTTCGGGTACGTCATCGAGGAGGCGCTCATCGACCAGGTCGCGTTGCTGGACTGGTTCCAGGCCAACGTGGGGAAGCCGCGGCGGACCATCACCAGCGGGATGTCCATGGGCGCGGTGATCTCACTGAAGCTGGCCGAGGACAACCCCGGACGTTTCGACGGCGTGCTGACGCAGTGTGGCGAATACGACGCGAACGGCACCTGGAACAGCGCGCTGGACATGCTCTTCGTCCTCAAGACCCTCCTGGCGCCGGACGCGGACATCGACCTGGTCAGGCCGCGCGACCCCGAAGCCGCCCAGGCCGCGCTGTCGGCGATCGTGGCGGAAGCACAGAAGACCGACTCGGGACGCGCCCGGATCGCGCTGGCCGGGGCACTCGGCAACATCCCGGGCTGGGTCTTCGCGCACCAGCCGGAGCCGTCCGCGCCGTCGGACCGGCTCGCCCAGCAGGCGATCTGGGTCACCGCGGCCTACGTGAACGGGTACGGCCCGGCGGCACGTGCCGAAATCGAGCGCCGGGCCGGCGGGAACCCCTCGTGGAACACCGGGATCGACTACCGTCGCATGCTCGACGGCTCCGCCCGGCGCGACCTTGTCCGGCACGCCTACCGGCAGGCCGGTGGCGTGGAGCTGGCGGCCGACCTCGACCGGCTCGCCGCGGCGCCGAGGATCTCCGCGGATCCGGCGGCGGAGGCCTACCTGCGGCGCCACGCCGTGGCCGCGGGCACCACGCCGTCACCCGTGCTGACCGTGCACACCACCGGTGACGGCGGCGCCGTTTCGGATCAGACCCGCTGGTACGCCGACCAGGTCCGCCGGAACGGTGATCCGGAGCGGCTGCGCCGGACCTACGTCGAGCGGGGCGGCCACTGTTCGTTCAACGCCGCGGAGGAGATCGTCCTGCTGCGCACCCTGGTGTCCCGTGTGGACAGTGGACGTTGGCCGTCCACCGGCCCGCGTCCGCTCAACGCCGCGGCGAACGGACTCGGTCCCGATTACCGGCTGGTCCCGGAGCTGTTCAGCGAGAACTTCGACGAGAAGCCGATGGCACCGGCGTTCGTGCGGTTCACCCCGCCGGAGTTCCCGCGGCCGACCACCTGACCGCGCCCCCGCGTTCAGTCCTCTGGATGCGCGGGGAGGGTCGCTCAGTCCTTGCCGCCGCCGCTGCGGCCGATGGTCGGCGAGATGAGGACCACGCGGTCGTCACTCGACACCGGCGCGCCGCCGTCCTTGTTGACGGTTCCGGCCACCGCGAGCTGCGGGCTGATCATGCTCATACCGGCCAGGCGGCCGAAGGTCTTCGGCGGCTTCCCGGTCTTGCCGTCCAGGGAGAGGCTGGGTTTGCCGGTCACCGCGCCGTCCGGGGTGACCGGCAGGTTCTGCAGGTTCCCCGCGATCGACGTCGTCACGTACAGATAGCCGACAGCGCCGACGAAGTCCGCGCAGCCCGCCACACCGGGCTTGTCGGTCCAGCTCCACGCCGGGGTGGTGAGCGGCTGGCCGGCACTCAGGCGGTAGACGACGTCCTTGTCCGCCAGCCTGTCGGTCAGCCAGAGGCGGGAACCGGCCTGATCGCGGCACAATCCGCCGGGGGAGTGGACGCCGGTCGAGAAGACCGCCGAACCCGCCGTCGGGTTGCCCGGCGCCGGTTTGCCGGAGGTGTCGATGCGCAGGACCTTCCCGGCGAGCGACGCGGGATCGGCCGCCAGTCCGGGGTTGCCCGCGTCACCGGTGGCGACCAGGAGCGCGCCCTTGCCGTCGGTGCCGATCGCGCCGCGGTTGCCGGTGGGGCCCTTGGGGATGCCGGTCAGCACCGGTTTCGGCGCCTGCCCCTTCGCCAGCCGGACGACCCGGTTGTCGGCCGGGGTGGTGATGTAGGCGAAGACGAGCTGATCTTCCGCGAAGCCGGGGGACACCGCGAGCGAGGTGAGCCCACCGTCGCCGGAGCCGTCGACGGGGATCGTCGCCCAGGCCGCCGGCTCCTTCTCCGCGGCCGCGAGCAGGATCCGGCCGCTCTTGCGTTCACCGGCGAGGGCGCTGGGCGCGCTGCCGTCACCGGGAATCCCGGCGACGGCGGCGACGGTGTCCAGGCAGGTCGCGAGGACCGCCTTGTCGAAGTCCTTGCAGCCCTGCGGCGGCGGTACCGGCGTCGGGGTCTGGTTGGAGCCGCCGTTGCCGCGGCCGGGGCCGGAATCGCCCGCCTCGCCACCGGGGCCGACCTGCGGCGGGACCTCGGGGGATGGCGGGTTCACCGGGGTGAAGTTCTGCCCGGCGGCCGTATTGTCGAATTTGGCGCAGCCGGAAAGCAGAAGCGCGCCGCAGGCCAGCAGAGCCAGCGGCGAAGTCCATTTCCGCCGGTACCGGGTACGCACGGGTCCAGCCTAGGTGGGCACGCGTGAGCCACGGGTAAGCGGCACTGGATACCGTGGTGATCATGACCGTTACCGTCCTGGTGCCCGACGAAGAGGGTGTGGCCGCGCTTTCGGAGATCGAGGGCGTGCGTCCGGTGGTGTACCGCCGGGGAGAGCCCGCGCCCGCCGAAGCCGCCGAGGCCGAGGTCCTCGTGACCGGTGACCGGCCCAGCGAGGAACTGTGGCGCGCCCTGCCCAACGTCAAACTCGTGCAGTTGCTGGTGGCCGGGGCCGAGGACTGGATCGGCAAGATGCCGGACGGTGTCCTGCTGTCGACCTGCCGCGGCGCGCACGGCGGCAGTTCGGCGGAGTGGGTCGTCGCCGTCCTCCTGGCGATCTACCGCGGTCTCCACGATTTCTCCGACGGCCAGCGACAGCGCCGGTGGGAACGCCGGACCACCGACACCCTGCAGGGCAAGCGGGCGCTCATCATCGGGGCCGGCGACCTCGGCAGGCATCTGCGCCGTCGGCTGGAGACGTTCGACGTGCGCTGCACGATGGTCGGCACGACCGCTCGCGAGGGTGTGCACGGCGTCGCCGAACTTCCCGGCCTGCTGCCCGAGCACGACGTCACGGTCCTGATGGTGCCGCTCACCCAGCACACCCGCGGCCTGGTCGACGCGGAGTTCCTGGCCGCGATGCCGGACGGGGCGATCCTCGTCAACGTGTCGCGGGGGCCGGTCGTGAACACCGACGCGCTCGTCGCCGAACTGGCTTCCGGCCGCCTCCGCGCCGCCCTCGACGTCACCGATCCCGAGCCGCTGCCCGAGGACCATCCGCTCTGGGAGGTGCCGGGACTGCTGTTGACGCCGCATGTCGGCGGCGCGGTGAGCGGGGTGCGGCAGCGCGCCTACGCGGTGGTGGCCCGGGAACTGAGCCACTATCTGAGTGGAGAGCTGCCGAAGAACCTGGTCCATGGCGAGTACTGAACGGGGGTGACGGGCGTGGCGGATCTTCATGTCGGCTGCGCGATGTGGACGCACAAGGCGTGGGCCGGGCGGTTCCTGCCGCGATCGCTGCCCACCGGGGAGCGGCTGCGGGCCTACGCCGGCTGGTGCAACGCGGTCGAGGGCAACACCACCTTCTACGCGCCCCCGGCCAGGGACACCGTCGCGACATGGGCGCGGCAGACCGGCCCCGGCTTCCGGTTCGTGGTCAAGCTGCCCAAGACCGTCACGCACGAGCGACGGCTCACCGGTGTCGAGACCGAGATGCGGGCGTTCCTGGACGCGGTCGAACCACTCGGCGACCGGGCGGTCCTGTGGACCCAGTTGCCCGCCTCGTTCGGCCCGTCGGACGTGGACACGCTCGGGCGTTTCCTGCGCCGTCTCCCCGTGGGCGTCCGGCGCGCCGTGGAGGTGCGTCATCCCGGCTTCTACACCGACGCCCAGTCGACTTCGGTGCTGGAGCGGACCCTCGCCGCCGTGAGCACCGAGTGGGTGCCGTTCGACACCACGGTCTTCTTCCAGCGCCCGCCGACCAGCGAGATCGAACGGGAGACCTGGTCCAAGAAACCCCGGCTGCCGCGCCGGACGCGGGCGCTGACCGACCGGCCGATCGTGCGCTACCTGGGCAGGGACTCGGTCGAGGAGACCGTCGAGGGGTGGCGGCCGTGGACTGAGGTGGCCGCCGGATGGCTGCGCGAGGGCCGGTCGCCGACGATCTTCGTGCACACCCCCGACAACGACGACGCCCCGGCGCTCGCCCGCCGGTTCCACGACGACGTGCGGGCCCTGGTGCCCGGCCTCGACCCGCTACCCGAGCCCGAACCGGTCGGGCCGGCGACCCTGTTCTGAGTCGTCACGCCGGATCGCGCCGCGTCTCGGTCGCCTGACGGGCCTGTTTCCCCTACCCTTCGCGCGTGAGCGATGACTACCAGACCAGCATGATCTCGGACGTGGCCGACCCCGACGGCGGCCCGAACCCGGTGGAGACCAGGGGCGGGATCGATCTCGGTCTGCTCGTCCTGCGGGTCGTGCTCGGCGTGACCATGGGCGCGCACGGGCTCCAGCACCTCTTCGGCGCTTTCGGCGGGCCCGGGGTCGGCGGCTTCGCCAGGGTGCTCGGCAACTTCGGGTACACCAGCCAGACCACGCTGCTTTCGTGGATCACCGGGATCAGCGAGGTGCTCGGCGGCGCGCTCGTCCTGGTGGGCCTGTTCACCCCGGTCGGCGCCGCGGCGCTGCTCGGGGTGTGCGCGAACATCGTGTTCGTGAAGTTCGGCGGCGGGTTCTTCCAGAAGGAGGGGCAGGGCTTCGAGTTCGAACTCCTGCTGGGCGCGGCTTCGCTGACCGTCCTGCTCGCGGGCGCCGGGCGGATCTCGCTGGACGTCAACACGCCGTGGCGGAAGCGGCCGCTTTCGTTCGGGCTGATCGGGCTCCTGCTGACGGCCGCGGCTTCGGTCGTGGTGATCGTCCTGTGCCGCTGAGGCTTCTGAACGAGCCGCATCCAGAGGATTAAATGCGCTCGTTCCGCCCACCGCGCGTGCCATGAAAGGTCCTTTCCTTGCAAAATTTGCAAGGAAAGGACCTTTCATGGCAGCCGGATGTACCGAGTACCGGCTTACTTGTTCGGGTCGCGCACGGCGCCGGTGTCGGCGGAAGTCGCCATCCGCGCGTAGGCCCGCAGTGCGGCGGTGATCGGCCGGTTCCGGGAGACCGGCTGCCAAGGCCGCTCGCTCGCCTCCATCTTCGCGCGCCGCTCCGCGAGGACGTCCTCATCGACGAGCAGTTCGAGACGGCGCTCGTGGACGTCGAGCAGGATCCGGTCGCCGTTCTGGACCAGGCCGATCGTCCCGCCCGCGGCGGCCTCGGGCGAGATGTGCCCGACCGAGATGCCCGACGAACCGCCGGAGAACCGGCCGTCGGTGATCAGCGCGCATTTCTTGCCGAGGCCCGAGCCCTTGAGGAACGCGGTCGGGTGCAGCATCTCCTGCATCCCGGGGCCGCCCGCCGGCCCTTCGTACCGGATCACCAGCACCTCACCGGGCTGGATCTCCTTCTTGAGGATGGCCGAAACCGCCTCCTCCTGGCTTTCCAGCACCCGCGCCGGGCCCTCGAAATGCCAGAGTTCCTCGTCGATGCCCGCGGATTTGATGACCGCGCCGTTCTCGGCGAGGTTCCCGCGCAGGATCGCGAGCCCGCCGTCCTTGGTGTAGGCGTGCTCGACGTCGTGGATGCAGCCGTTCTCGGCGTCGGTGTCCAAAGAGGACCAGCGGTTCTCGGTGGAGAACGCCTCCGTGGTCCGGACCCCGCCGGGCGCCGCGTGGAACAGCTCGATCGCCCGCGCCGACGGTTCCTTCGCGCGGATGTCCCAAGTGGACAGCCAGGATTCGAGGTCCGGTGAGTGCACGGAGTGGACGTCGGTGTTCAGCAGCCCGCCGCGGTACAGCTCACCCAGGATGGCCGGGATGCCGCCGGCGCGGTGGACGTCCTCCATGTGGTAGTCCGAGTTCGGCGCGACCTTCGACAGGCACGGCACCCGGCGGCCGATGGCGTCGATGTCGTCGATGGTGAAGTCGACCTCGCCCTCCTGCGCGGCGGCGAGGATGTGCAGCACCGTGTTGGTCGAACCGCCCATCGCCATGTCGAGGGCCATCGCGTTCTCGAACGCCTTCTTCGACGCGATCGAGCGCGGGAGCGCGGTTTCGTCGTCCTGTTCGTACCAGCGCTTGCAGAGTTCGACGACCGTGCGCCCGGCGTCGGAGAACAGCGCCCGGCGGGCGGCGTGCGTGGCGAGGGTGGAGCCGTTGCCCGGCAGGGAGAGCCCGAGCGCCTCGGTCAGGCAGTTCATCGAGTTCGCGGTGAACATCCCCGAACACGAACCGCAGGTGGGGCAGGCCGAACGCTCCACAATGGACAGGCCGTCCTCGTCGACCTCGCTGCTGGCCGACGCGGCGATCGCGGTGATCAGGTCGGTGGGCGCCTGCGCGACCCCGCCGACGACCACGGCCTTGCCCGCCTCCATCGGCCCGCCGGAGACGAACACCACCGGGATGTTCAGCCGCATGGCCGCGTTCAGCATGCCCGGGGTGATCTTGTCGCAGTTGGAGATGCAGACCAGCGCGTCGGCCTGGTGCGCGTTCACCATGTACTCGACGGAGTCCGCGATGATCTCGCGCGAGGGCAGCGAGTAGAGCATTCCGCTGTGTCCCATGGCGATCCCGTCGTCGACGGCGATCGTGTGGAACTCGCGGGCGACGCCGCCCGCCTCCTTCACCGCGTCGGCCACGATCTCGCCGAGATCCTTGAGGTGCACGTGTCCCGGCACGAACTGGGTGTACGAGTTCGCGATGGCGACGATCGGCTTGCCGAAATCGCTGTCGGTCATCCCGGTGGCGCGCCAGAGTGAGCGCGCGCCCGCCGCGTTGCGGCCGTGGGTGGTGGTCCGGGAACGGAGTTGAGGCACGGCTGACTCCAAGGTGTGAGAGGGGACCAGGCGCTGCCGGGCGAACCGGCGCCAAACTGGTCCTACCAATCCTACTCCCCGGAACCCCCGCTCTTTTCCGGAGCCTTCTCCCCGGCCTCGGCGACGTCGTCCGTCAGCCCGGAAGGATCGGCCATCCGGCCCGCGCTGACCAGCGAGATCACCGGAAGATGACGGGTGCGCACGGCGGGGAGGGCGACCTTGGTCTCGTCCTTCAGCACCGCCTGCACCTTCGCCTTGTCGGTGATGGCGAGGCCCTTGAGGGCGGTCCACGGCAAGTCCCGCCGCCCGAACATCGTGCGGACTTCCAGTCCCTTCGCCGTCGCGGTCGTGCGGGTCCGGATCACGAACACCGCCAGCGCGATGGGAAAGAGGTAGAGCCATTGGAGGTACGGCACGTCGCCGAACGCGACAGGCGTCACACAGACGACGAGGAAAGCGATCGCCAGCAACGCCGTGTTCGGGATCTTGAAGACGGCCTTGCGGTCCTCGTTCGCCTGTTCCCGCTGCTTTTCTTCTGCCACGTCAAAGATGGTGCACCGCCGCCTTCCGGGCCTCGAACGCGGGTCGCGCCACGCCCCCGAGGTGTCCAGCATGCGGAATCGCCGTCCCGCAGAGTTGACACTCTTGACGGCGACCGACTAGCTTCACTCTCGTGACAACGCAGACCGGCCTCGTACTTCCCAAGCGCGTCGACGCTTAGGGAAGTCTCCGCTGCGTCGACGCGCGACCCTCGTGCGACCACTCCGGTCGGCGGGGGTTTTTTGTTGCCTGGAACAATTTCAATCGCCGAACCAGCCAATGAATACCCGAACGAGTGACTAGACAAGACGAGGCAAACAGCGATGACTAGTGCCACCTCGCGAGCTGATGCGAACTCCGGTACCGCCGGAGCACGACCCAAGCCGGCGCCGCCCGCCGGGACCCCGGTGCGGGTCACGGGCGCGCAGTCGCTCGTCCGTTCGCTCGAGGCGGTGGGCGCCGAAGTCGTGTTCGGTATTCCCGGCGGCACCATTCTCCCGGCGTACGACCCGTTGCTCGACTCGACGAAGGTCCGCCACGTCCTGGTCCGCCACGAACAGGGCGCCGGCCACGCCGCGACCGGCTACGCGCAGGCCACCGGCAAGGTCGGGGTGTGCATGGCCACATCGGGTCCCGGCGCGACCAACCTGGTCACCCCGCTGGCCGACGCGAACATGGACTCGGTCCCGGTGGTCGCCATCACCGGTCAGCAGTCCCGCGCGCTGATCGGCACGGACGCCTTCCAGGAAGCCGACATCTGCGGCATCACGATGCCGATCACGAAGCACAACTTCCTGGTCACCGACCCCATCGACATCCCGCGCACCATCGCGGAGGCCTTCCACCTCGCCTCGACCGGCCGCCCCGGCCCGGTCCTGGTGGACATCCCCAAGGACGTCCTCCAGGAGATGACCTCCTTCTCGTGGCCGACGGAGATGCGGCTGCCGGGCTACCGGCCCACGCTGCGCCCGCACGGCAAGCAGGTCCGCGAGGCCGCCCGCCTGATCAGCAAGTCGCGGCGCCCCGTCCTCTACGTCGGTGGTGGCGTGATCAAGGCCGACGCCTCGCGTCAGCTGATGGAACTGGCGGAGCTGACCGGGATCCCGGTCGTCACCACGCTGATGGCGCGCGGCGCGTTCCCCGACTCACACCCGCAGCACCTCGGCATGCCGGGGATGCACGGTTCGGTCGCCGCCGTCGCCGCGATGCAGCGCGCGGATCTGCTGATCGCCCTCGGCGCCCGCTTCGACGACCGCGTCACCGGGCAGCTGTCCTCCTTCGCCCCGGACGCCGCCATCGTCCACGCCGACATCGACCCGGCGGAGATCTCCAAGAACCGCAAGGCGGACGTGCCGATCGTCGGCGACTGCGCGGAGATCATCACCGAGCTGATCGAGGCCGTCCGCGCCGAGACCGACAAGTCCGCGAAGCCGGATCTGAAGGACTGGTGGACGCAGGTCGGTTCCTGGCGTGACGACTACCCGGCCGGCTACGAATGGCCCGAGGACGGAACCCTTTCGCCGCAGTACGTCATCGAGCGCATCGGTTCGCTCGTCGGCCCGGACGCGGTCTACACCGCGGGCGTCGGCCAGCACCAGATGTGGGCCGCGCAGTTCGTGAAGTACGAGAACCCGCGCACCTGGATCAACTCCGGCGGGCTCGGCACGATGGGCTTCGCCGTCCCGGCCGCGATGGGCGCCAAGTTCGGCGTCCCGGACAAGCAGGTCTGGGCGATCGACGGCGACGGCTGCTTCCAGATGACGAACCAGGAACTGGCCACCTGCGCCATCGAAGGCGCGCCGATCAAGGTCGCCGTCATCAACAACGGCAACCTGGGCATGGTCCGCCAGTGGCAGAACCTCTTCTACTCGGAGCGGTACTCCAACACCGACCTCGGTACCCACAAGCACCGCATCCCCGACTTCACCCTGCTCGCGGAGGCGCTCGGCTGCGCCGGGCTCCGCTGCGAGACCAAGGAGGACGTCGACGCCACCATCCGGCGCGCCATGGAGATCAACGACCGCCCCGTCGTGATCGATTTCGTGGTGGGGAAGGATGCCCAGGTGTGGCCCATGGTGGCCGCGGGCACCGGTAACGACGAAATCATGGCCGTGCGCGGGATCCGCCCGCTCTTCGACGACGACGAGGTCGCCGCCGAGGCAGAGCTGAACTCCGCCACAGAAGGAGACGCCCGATGAGCGTGCACACCCTGAGCGTTCTGGTGGAGAACAAACCCGGTGTCCTCGCGCGGGTTTCCGGACTGTTCTCCCGGCGTGGTTTCAACATCGAATCCCTCGCCGTCGGGCCCACGGAGAATCCCGAGGTGTCCCGGATGACGATCGTGGTCGCCGTTGAGGAGCTACCGCTCGAACAGGTGACCAAACAGCTCAACAAGCTGGTCAACGTCATCAAGATCGTGGAACTGGAAAAGTCCACAGCCGTGCAGCGCGAACTGCTGCTCGTCAAGGTCCGGGCCGACAACACCGTGCGCAGCCAGGTCCTCGAGACGGTTCAGCTCTTCCGCGCGAAAGTGGTGGATGTGTCCCCGGAGGCGCTCACCGTCGAAGCCACCGGCACTTCGGACAAGATCGGTGCCCTGCTGCGGATGCTGGAGCCCTATGGCATTCGCGAACTGGTCCAGTCCGGAATGGTCGCGGTCGGCCGGGGCGCCCGGTCCATCACCGCCACCTCCGCCCGTTAGAAGTCTTTAGTCAGTAAGTCAGGAAAGGAAGTAGTACCCCTCATGGCAGTGGAAATCTTTTACGACGACGACGCGGACCTTTCGATCATCCAGGGTCGCAAGGTCGCCGTGATCGGCTACGGCAGCCAGGGCCACGCGCACTCGCTCAGCCTGCGCGACTCCGGCGTCGACGTCCGCATCGGCCTGCCCGAGGGCTCGAAGTCGCGGGCCAAGGCCGAGGAGCAGGGTCTCCGCGTGCTCACCCCGGCCGAGGCCAGCGCCGAAGCCGACCTGATCATGATCCTCGCGCCCGACACCAAGCAGCGCGCCATCTACGAGAAGGACATCGAGCCGCACCTCAAGGACGGCGACGCGCTGTTCTTCGGCCACGGCTTCAACATCCGCTACGACCTGATCAAGCCGCCCGCGAACGTGGACGTCGCCATGGTCGCCCCGAAGGGCCCGGGCCACCTGGTCCGCCGCCAGTTCGTCGACGGCAAGGGCGTCCCGGCGCTCATCGCGGTCGAGCAGGACGCCTCAGGCAACGCCCAGGCGCTCGCGCTGTCCTACGCCGCCGCCATCGGTGGCGCCCGCGCGGGTGTCATCAAGACGACCTTCACCGAGGAGACCGAGACCGACCTCTTCGGCGAGCAGGCCGTCCTCTGCGGTGGCGCCTCCGCGCTGGTGCAGACCGGTTTCGAGGTGCTCACCGAGGCGGGCTACGCCCCGGAGATCGCCTACTTCGAGGTGCTGCACGAGCTGAAGCTGATCGTCGACCTCATGTACGAGGGCGGCATCGCGCGCCAGCGCTACTCGATCTCCGACACCGCCGAGTACGGCGACCTGACCCGCGGCCCGCGCGTCATCTCGCCGGCGGTCAAGGAGGAGATGAAGAAGATCCTCGGTGAGATCCAGGACGGCACCTTCGCCCGCGAATGGGTCGCCGAGGACGAGGCCGGACGGCCGAACTTCACCAAGCTCGAGGAGCAGGGCAACCAGCACCCGATCGAGGAGACCGGCAAGAAGCTGCGCGACCTGATGTCGTGGGTGGACCGGCCGATCACCGAGACCGCCTAGTTGTCACCGCGAAGGGGCCCTTCATCTCGAAGGGCCCCTTCGTTTTGCGCAGCGGAAAGCGATACTGTGGACACCATGAGTAAGCAACCGGTGGACGACAAGGCCCACATCCGGCACGAACTGGACATGAGCGACGCGAAGTGGATCCGGGCGGAGCCGGAAGGCGCCGACCTCGACGACTGCGTCGAGTACGCCTTCGTGCCGCACACCGACGGCGTCACCTACACCGCGATGCGCCAGTCCTCGAATCCGGACGGCACCGTCCTGGTGTTCACGCCCGCCGAATGGGACGCCTTCGTGAAAGGCGTCCGGGACGGCGAATTCAACCTCCCCGGCTAGCTTTCGCCTCAAACGAGGGCGAACAGTTCCTTCAGGCGTCCGGTGGCGGCCGCGATGGCGATATGGTCGGCGTAGTCACGCGATTCGACGATCAGCCCATCGCGTACGCGCAGCACGAAAATGTTGGAGACGCGGAATTCCGGGCTTTCGCCCGCCGTGCCCTGATAGTCGAACTCGCCGATCACCACTTCGGGGTCGAGGGTTTCGTGGATCACCAGATCCCGGACCTGGAAGCGGACCTCGCCCTCCTCGCCGAACTTGAAATGCTCATGCAGATCCGCCCTGCTCCTCAGCGTCTTCGCGCCGGGCAGGAAGGGGTGCGTCACATGGGTTTCTTCGGCGTAGAGCGCCGACAACTCAGTCCACGCCCCGTCCGCGACGCCGTAGACGAGCCGCTCGAAAACCCCGCGAGGGCTCTTCGGATCCGCCGTCGACGTGGGCCGTGGCGGGACAGGTGTCAGTTCCCGTTCCGCGGTTTCGAAGCTCTTCGCCAGTTCCTCCAGGCCCTCGCGCGCCGCGGTGAGGCGCAGGTAGTCGTGATAGTCCCGTGAGTGGGCGATGAGGCCGTCGCGCACGCGGAGGACCTGGACATTGGCGATGTCGAAGGATTTCCCGGTGTCGAGTACTTCGCCGATGTTGCGGTACTCGGCGATGATCACCTCTGGGTCGGTTGTCCCGTGAATCAGGACATCGGCCCGCTCCATGCGGACGTTGAACCCTCCGGAGAAGATCTTCCGCAGCGTCTCGCGACCTTCGAACCGGGACGGCACGGGCGGGCGCTGGGGATTCTCGACGACGGCGTCTTCCGCGTAGAGCTCGAACAGTTCGTCCCACCGTCGGGTGGTAACGAGTTCGGAAAGCTCGTCGAAGACGTCGCGGGGTGTGGTCATGGATCCTCCCAGTCAGACAAACGGAGTCTGTAGTCCGCCTTGACGATACGGACTGCAGACTCCACTTGTCTACCTGTGCTCCGGAGGGACAACGCCGAGGCTAGCGGCGGCCTCCGATTCCGTAGCGGATCATCCCCTGCGAGATCATGGGATCCGTGGGTTGCTTCTTGGCCTCCTTGTACAGGTTTTCGACTACGGAGCTCCCGAAGAATCCGCCTGCCATCGACCCGCCCACGACACCTGGCGGCCCGGCGGGGGCTCCGACAACCGCGCCCGCGATACCGCCGCCGATCGCGCCGATCGCGCCCGCGATCGCCTCATCCCACGGCTTGCCCTCCACCGCGGCCTCATAGATACCGACGCCGGTCGCCATCAGAGGCGAAACGACGGGCGTCCTTTTCGCCGCGCTCTTGATCAGGTTGGCCGTTTTGCTCGGCTCCGGCCGCGCCGGGAACGCTTTCTTGCCGTTGTCGACCGCTTTCTGCGCATCCTGGTCGAGACGGTTCACTCGCGCGCGGTCTTTGGCGGTCATGCCGCCTGGTTGACGGCGCAGGCTGCGCCGTTCGTCGGTATACGCCCTGCTGGCGGCCGCCTCGGCCCGCACCTTTTCCAGATAGGGATTCCGGATATTGACCTTCTGGCCGCCGGGTAAAGCGTGCCTCGGCGCCGTCTTCACCATATGTGTCACAGCGTCGGCGACGCCGCCCGCCGCGGCCGCCCCGACCTTGAGGGGATGGTTGGCGCTCTCACCGGCGTCCGACACGATTCTCTGCATAAGCGACTTCTCGGGCGACTTTTCATGATCCCTCTGTTTGGCCGTCGGTGGGACCGGCGCGTTCGGCCGGGTTTTCCCCGGGCCGACCGGACCCACGAACGGCTGCGTCGCCGGAGGTGGCGTCGCTTTCACAGGGGGTGGTGCGGGTTGGTCGGCTTTTGGTGGTTCATAGGGGCGGCGGGCGTTCTTTTGTTCGGGTGTGTCGGCGTGTCCGGGTGCGGCGGGGCTGTCTTCGCGGGCGTCGGCGTTGGTTGCCGACCGCCGCACTTCCGCCGCCGCCGGCGGTGGTGATGCCGTATCGGGGGCGAGCTTGACCACCTTGCCGTCGTCATTGATCAGTTCCGGCTTGGCTTCGGCGGCCGCGGCTCCCAGCAGGCCGAAGGCCACGGTGATGAAGCCGCCGGACAGCGTGTGCAGTGCCGCGCGTTTGAGTTGTTCGCCAGTACTTCGCATGTTCGTGAGCGTGCACTGCCCTGTCCAGTAAACGTACAGGTCGAGTACACGCTCGGCCCTAGTCGGCGACGGCGAGTACGACCTTCCCCGTGGTCCGGCCCGCGGCCACGAGTTCTTGCGCCTTCGCCGCCTCTTCCAGCCGGAACACGGTGTCGATGGTCGGCTTGAGCCGTCCGCTTTCGACCAGTTCCGTCAGTGCCAGCAGGCCGGTGCGGTCCGGCTCGGCGAGGGTGAACGCGGTGATGACGCCCGCGGCCGCGGCCAGTTCGGGCAGCCGCTCGTCGATGGTGCGGGTCAGCTGGATCAGCCTGCCGCCGCGGCGAAGCGTCTTGAGCGACCGCGGCCCGTACTCCAGGCCGATCGTGTCGAGGACGACGTCGACGTCGCGGACCTCCTCGGCGAAATCCGCGGTGCGGTAGTCGATGAGTTCGTCCGCGCCGAGGCCGCGCAGGAAATCGTGCTTGGCCGCGCTGGCCGTGCCGATCACGTACGCCCCGCGTGCCTTGGCGATCTGGACCGCGAGGTGACCGACCCCGCCCGCCGCCGCGTGGATCAGGACCCGTTGTCCCGGCTGGATGTCCGCCGTGTCGACGAGACTCTGCCAGACTGTGAGCCCCGCGAGCGGGACCGCGGCCGCGTGTACGTGGTCCAAAGTGGACGGTTTACGCGCGAAGTGGCGGCTCGGCGCGGCGACGTACTCGGCGTAGGCCCCGGCCTGGAACGGGAACGACGGCATGCCGAAGACCTCGTCGCCGGGGGAGAACAGGGACGCGCCCGCGCCGACCTCCTCGACCACGCCGGAAACGTCCCAGCCGAGGATGAACGGCGGGTCGCCCATCGGGCCGATCCCGCCGGTCTCGCGGGTCTTCCAGTCGACCGGGTTGACGCCGGCGGCGTGTACCCGGACCAGGATCTGGGTCGGGCCGGGGACGGGTCGCTCGACGTCGACGAGTTCGAGGACTTCGGGTCCGCCGAGGCGGTTCTGGCTGATGGCTCGCATGGGCCCATTGTTCGGCGGGCGTCGTACTTCGGCGAGGCTCGGGAGGGCCAAGCGTCGTCAGGATCGGGACAGGGGTGGCGGGTGCCGGGATGCCATGAAAGGTCCTTTCCTTGCGAAATTTGCAAGGAAAGGACCTTTCATGGCGCGCGCTCAGGCCTCCCGAAGAAGCGACAGGATCTCCGCCTGCCCGAAGTGCTCGGCCCACCCCACGGCCGACGACGAGTACAACGAATCCTCAAGGGAAGGGTCCGCTCCCGCCGCCAGCAGGGCCCGGACGGCGTCCACATGCCCGCCCTGCACGGCCAGATGCAGCGCCGTGACGCCCTCGCCGTGGGAAAGCCCGCCGAAGGTGCCCTGACGGTTCACGTCCGCGCCCAGTTCCGCGAGCGTCCCGATCACCTCGGCCTTCCCCTGGGCGGCGGCCCAGGTCAGCGCGGTCCCGCGGTAGACGTCGGCGTCCACCTTCGCGCCGCGCTCCACCAGCGTCCGCACCGCGTCGGAGCGGTCGTTCCGCGCGGCCCACGCGAGTGCCTCGTCGACGATCTCGGCGGGATCGTCACTCGGCCGCCATTCCGGGAAACCGCTGTGCGGCCGGTGGAATTCGCGATGCGCGCCCGCCGCCGGGGAGAGCGTGCCGTCCGGCGCGAGCAACGCGTCGAGCAGGTCGGCCCGGCCGAGACCGGCGGCGACGCGCAGGTTGCCGGGAGCGAGGTCGCGCGAAGCCAGCAGTTCCGCAGCCTCGCGGTGGCCCCAGAACAGCGCGACCACGAGCGGCGTCCCGCCGTCGCCGCGAGCCGGGACGCCGATCGGGGCGCCCGCGTCGAGCAGCATCGTGACCAGCAGCGGCGAGCCGACGTACCCGGCCTGGTGCAACGCCGTCCAGCCGTGCACGTTGGCCGACGCCGGATCGGCCCCGTGGTCGAGCAGGATCCGGCACAGCCGCTCGTCACGGGTCGCGGCGGCCATGCCGAGCAGGTCGTTCCCGTTCTTCCCGTGCGCGTGGACGAGGGTGGGCAGGTCGCCGACCAGGCGCGCGAGCCCGGAGAGGTCTCGCGCGTCGATCAGTTGCCGTGCCTGTTCGAAGGCGAGTTCAGCCGGTGACGTCACGCTTCCGCACGCTACCGCCCACCCCCGACAGAATCCGCCATTCCGCCAGCGGGATCTCCTCGTCCCCGGTCAGCACCTGAAGGCAGACGTGGTCCGCGCCCGCGTCCAGATGGTCCTGGATCCGCGCGGAGATCGCCTCTTCCCCCACGGCGACCAGCGCGTCGACCAGCCGATCCGAGCCGTAGTCCTCCTCGGTGAAGCCGAACCGCCGCAGATTCGCCTGATGGTGGGCCGCCAGTCCCAGGTACGCCGACACGTGCTGCCGCGCGAGTTCCCGGTCCGAACCCAGGACGACAGCCTGCTCGACGGCCAGGAAAGCCGACGGCCCCATGACCTCCCGCGCCTGCGCGGTGTGCTCGACCGGGACGAAGTACGGATGTGCCCCGTCGGCGCGTTCCGCCGCCAGGGCGAGCATCTTCGGTCCCAGCGCGGCCAGCAGCCGCCGATGCGGGGAGTCCGGTGTGGACAGTTCGGCAGCGTCCATGCCGTCGAGGTAGCCGCGCATGGCTTCCAGTGGTTTCGTGCCCCGCCGGTGCCCGCCAAGGCCGAGGATGAACCGCCCGGGATAGGCCTCGGCGAGAGTGCGTCCGGCGGCCGCGGCAGTGGCCGGTTCGCGCTGGTCGAACCGCGCGATCCCGGTGGCGACCTTCAGCCGGGAGGTCGCCGCGAGCAGCAGACCCGCCTGCGTGAAGGCCTCGCGTCCCAGGTACTCCCCGAACCACAACGTGTCGAACCCCAGCTCTTCGACCTCCGAGGCGGCGTCGCGGACTTCGCCGATTTCCTTGCCGTCGAACGAGAACGTCCAGATCCCGACGCTCACCTGGTCACCGCCGTCAAGGCAGGGGCCAGCCGTTCCAGCTGCTTAACCAGTACATCGAGTTCGTGGCCGACCGGGCTGACGAGCACGGTGTCCGCGCCGGCGTCGACGAGTTCCTTGATCCGCCGAGCGATCTTCTCCTCGTCACCCCAGGCGACCAGTCCGTCCACGAGCCGGTCGCTGACGCCGTCGATGTCCGCTTCGGTGTAACCCAGTCGCTTCCAGCCCTTGAAGTAGTGCGGGACGTCGTACCGCTTCATCAGCGCGATGTCGTTCGCGACACTCGCTCGCGCCTGCTCCCGGTCGCCGAGCAGGACCGAATGGGTCGGGACGAGCAGCTTGTCCGGTCCGAGGATCTCGCGGGAGTACGGCGTGTGCTCGAAGGGCTGGGCGAACGGATGCGCGCCGTCCGTCAGATCCCTGGCGAGTTCGAGCATCTTCGGGCCGACGGCGGCGAGGATCCGCGGGAACGGCACGGGTGCCGGGAACTCGGCCGCGGCCTCGTCCATTTTCGCGAGGTACTCACGGGTCTGTTCGAGCGGCCGGTAGTCCGAACCGGTCTTCGCCGCCTGGCTCGCGTGCCCGATCCCGACGCCGAGGACGAACCGGCCGGGGAACGCGTGCGCGAGCGTCCGCCCGCCCGCGTGGGTGGTGTAGGCGGGCCGTGACCAGATGTTGGCGATCCCGGTGCCGATCACCACCCGGTCGGTGGCCGTGAGCGCGAGGGCGCTGTGCGCGAACAGCTCCCGGTTCCCCGGCCCCTCGCCACCCCACACGGTGCGGTAGCCCAGCTCTTCCAGTCGTCGCGTCGCCCGCCGTTCCTCGTCGGGCGGTGGCTGGACCAGGCCCAGCGGCAACCAGATACCGACCGGCCCGAGCCGGTCCCGTGTCTCTTCGATCAGGTTCATTCTCGTCTCTCCAGCTAACATGAGGCAGCCTCCGGTTACGCCGCCGAATATACGGAGGCTGCCTCCGATTTGTCGAGACTAGGCTCGGGAGCGCGATGGACACCGACAAGAAGCCGATGCGGGCGGACGCCCGGCGCAACTACGAGCGCCTACTCGAAGAGGCGAGGCACGCCTTCGCCGTGCACGGGGTCGAGGCGTCGCTGGAAGAGATCGCGCGCCGGGCCGGCGTCGGCATCGGGACGCTTTACCGGCACTTCCCGACGCGGGAGGCCCTGATCGAGACGGTGCTCCGCGAAGGGTTCGACACGCAGGCCGCGGTGGCCCGTGAACTCCTGGACTCCCCGGAGCCGCTGAACGCGCTGAAGGCCTGGCTCTCCGGGATGGGCGAGCAGTCGGCGCGCTACCGCGGACTGCCCGAGCTGATGGTCGACGTCCTCAACGACGAGACGTCGCCGCTGTACGCCTCCTGTCACGCCATGCGTGATCAGGTGTCCCAGCTGGTGGAACGTGCGAAGGCCGCGGGGGAGCTTCGGGCGGACGTCACAGTGAGCGAAATCCTCGTGGTGCTGCACGCGCTTTCCTGGGCCAGCGAACACCTTTCGGGTGACAACCGCCTCGAACGGCTCCTCGACCTCGTTTTCGCCGGATTACGGGCGAGTTAACAATCCCTTGTCACCAGGTCTAAACTGCGGCGCAACCGGGCACAACGGCGTGACCGTCAACCGCTTCGAGGCACTTTTTCCCGCCGAGAAGCCAATCAACCCCGAGTCGCAGGCACAGACCAGATAGTGGGAGCCGTATCGTGACCAAGCCGAACAAGCCCGTCGTCCTCATCGCCGAGAAGCTCGCGCCTTCCGTGCTGAGTGTCTTCTCCGATGAGGTCGAGGTCCAGCATGTGGACGGCACGGACCGCCCCGCGCTGCTCGAAGCCGTGAAGACGGCGGACGCGCTGCTCGTGCGGTCCGCCACCAAGGTCGACGCCGAGGTCCTCGCCGCCACCACCTCGCTCAAGGTGGTCGCCCGCGCCGGCGTCGGACTGGACAACGTCGAGGTCCCCGCCGCCACCGAACGCGGTGTGCTGGTGGTCAACGCGCCGACGTCGAACATCGTCTCCGCCGCCGAGCACGCGGTCGCGCTGCTGCTCGCGGTCGCCCGCCGCGTCCCGGCCGCCGACCAGAGCCTCCAGGGCGGCGCGTGGAAGCGCAGCGCCTACTCCGGCGTCGAGATCCAGGGCAAGACCATCGGTGTGGTCGGCCTCGGCAAGATCGGCCAGCTGTTCGCGCAGCGGCTCGCCGCCTTCGACACCAAGCTCATCGCGTACGACCCCTACGTCTCGGCCGCCCGCGCCGCGCAGCTCGGCATCGAGCTGGTCACGCTGGACGAGCTGCTGGAGCGCGCCGACGCGATCTCCATCCACCTCCCGAAGACCCCGGAGACCAAGGGCCTGATCGGCGCCGAGGCGCTCAAGAAGGTCAAGCCGGGCGTCATCATCGTCAACGCCGCGCGCGGTGGCCTGATCGACGAGCAGGCGCTGGCGGACGCGGTCAGCTCCGGCCACGTCGGCGGCGCCGGTATCGACGTGTTCGTCACCGAGCCCACCACCGAGAGCCCGCTGTTCGGCCTGCCGAACGTCGTCGTCACGCCGCACCTGGGCGCGTCGACCGCCGAGGCGCAGGACCGTGCGGGCACCGACGTCGCGAAGTCCGTGCTGCTGGCGCTGCGCGGCGATTTCGTGCCTGACGCGGTGAACGTCGCGGGCGGCGGCACGGTCGGCGAGCACGTGCGGCCGTACCTCTCGCTCACCCAGAAGCTCGGCACCGTGCTGACCGCGCTCAACCCGAAGGCCCCGGCCTCGGTGACCGTCGTGGTCAAGGGCGAGCTGTCCACTGAGGACGTCAGCGTGCTGCCGCTCGCGGCCGAGCGCGGCGTGTTCTCCGGCGTCGTCGAGGACCAGGTCACCTTCGTGAACGCGCCGCGGGTGGCGGAGGAACTGGGTGTCCAGGTCGAACTGGTCATCGAGCCCGAAAGCCCCAAGTTCCGCAGCCTGGTCACCGTCCGCGCGGTCTACGCCGACGGCGCGACCCTTTCGGTGTCCGGTTCGGTCACCGGCAAGGACGAGGTCGAGAAGCTGGTCGAGGTCAACGGCCGTCACTTCGACCTGCGCGCCGAGGGCAACGTGCTGCTGCTCGAGTACCCGGACCGTCCGGGCATCATGGGCCGCGTCGGCACGCTGCTCGGCGAAGCGGGCATCAACATCGAGGCCGCGCAGATCAGCCAGACCACCGACGGCGCGGACGCGGTGATGCTGCTGCGCGTGGACCGCTCGGTGGACTCCCACCTGCTGGAGCCGATCGGCGCCACCGTGGGCGCGCACACCATCCGCGCGGTCAACTTCGGCTGACCCGCAAGCCCTGAAAAGCGCGTGAAGGCCCCCTTCCCTCTGCTCAGCCGAGGGAAGGGGGCCTTCACGCGCTTCCTCGCGATTAGTCGACCAACTGCGGTCGTTGTAGGTGCAGGGTTCGCGAACGCGAGCAAGATTCAATAACGGTGAAAAATGCCTACTGAAGTCGGGCGGATGGGCCGATAGGTTTTTGCGGCGAGGCCGAACCATCGCGTCGTCAAGGGCACGGCGCGGCGCCGGGGCTCACCGTCGGGGGTGTGTTCGAGCGGCAGGCAGGTTCCGAGTCAAGGCCTCGAGTGAGGGCACATACTCATGAACAGATCCCGCGTTCCCCGATGGGCCATCCGCTCATCGGCCGCGGTCTTCGCCGCACTGCTCGCGACATCCGTGACCGGGGCCACCGCCTCCGCGCAGGATGTCCCCCTCGCGGACGGTGTCAAGCCGGCGAAGATCGACCGTAACGGATTCCAGGGCAAGGTCGAACCGAAGCTCAAGGCCGCTCAGGGCCAGATCACCGCCTTCGTCGAACTGGCCAAGCAGCCCGCCGTCGACGCCTTCAACGCCGAGCAGAACAAGGGCGCCGGCAAGGAGAAGGCCAAGCAGGCCGCGAAGGTCGCCAAGGCCGACGCCGCCGCCACGGTGAACTCGGTCGTCGGCCAGCTCAAGGCCGCCGACGCCGGCACCCAGCTGGTCACCCAGACCTCGAACGCGGTCGCGGGCGCGGTCGTCACGGCCGACGCGGCGAAGATCCGCGAGCTGGCGAAGCGCCCGGACGTCGTCTCGGTCAAGAAGGTGGTGCCGAAGACCCGCACCAACTCCAGCGCGGTCCAGCTGACCAACACGCTCGCCTCGTGGCAGCAGACCGGCCGCTACGGCGACGGCATCCGCGTCGGCGTGATCGACGACGGCATCGACTACACCCACGCCGACTTCGGCGGTCCGGGCACCGCCGAGGCGTACAAGGCGATCAACCGCGACCAGGCCACCCCGGCGTTCCCGACCGACAAGGTCGTCGGCGGCGTGGACCTCGTCGGCGACGCCTACGACTCGGGCAGCGACGACCCGGCCCTCAAGGTCCCGAAGCCGGACCCCAACCCGCTCGCCTGCGGCCACCACGGCACGCACGTCGCGGGCACGGTCGCCGGATTCGGTGTCGACGAAGCGGGCAAGACCTTCACGGGCGACTACAAGAAGCTCAACAAGAAGAAGCTCGAAGCGATGCAGATCGGCCCGGGCACCGCGCCCAAGGCCCTGCTGTACGCGATCAAGGTCTTCGGCTGCGACGGCTCGACCAACGTCACCTCGCAGGCGCTGGACTGGTCGCTCGACCCGGACGGTGACGGCGACTTCACCGACCACCTCGACGTGGTCAACCTGTCGCTGGGCGGCGACTTCGCCACCCCGGACGACCCGGACTCGCTGTTCGTGCGCAAGATCGCCGCGAACAACGTCGTCCCGGTGTTCTCCGCGGGCAACGGCGGCGACCTCAACGACGTCGGTGGCGCGCCGGGCAACACGCCCGAGGCGCTGACCGTCGCCAGCAGCCGTGACGCGTCCGTCCTGCGCGACGCCGTCGAAGCTGTCGCGCCCGACGGCGTCAAGGGCCCGAAGACCGGGCAGTTCAGCCAGAACTACGCGTCCTACGAGACGCTCGACGTCACCGCGCCGGTGGTCACCCTCTCCGCCGAGAACGCCGCCGGCTGCAAGCCGTACTCCGCGGCGGACAAGGCGAAGGCCGCGGGCAAGATCGTCCTGCTCGAATGGGACGACAACGACGCGACCCGCGCCTGCGGTTCGGGCGCTCGCTCGAACAACGCGCAGGCGGCCGGTGCCAAGGGCGCGCTGTTCACCTCGACGCTGGAGCACTTCTCGGCCGGGATCGCCGGTAACGCGGCCCTGCCGACCTTCCAGTTCACCGGCAGCGCGACCGCTTCGATCCGCCCGGCGGCCACCGCCGGCACGCTGCAGATCCGTATGACCGGCAAGGGCCGCGTGTCCGTGCCGACCTTCGATCAGTCCATTGTGGACACCCCGAGCTCGTTCACCTCGCGTGGCGGGCGTGGCCCGGCCGTCAAGCCGGACGTCGCGGCGCCCGGTGACTCGATCTCGTCGGCGCTGGCAGGCAGCGGAGCGGGCCGTCTGGTCATCTCCGGGACGTCGATGGCGGCTCCGCACACCTCGGGTATCACCGCCCTGATCCGTCAGGCGCACCCGGACTGGTCGGTCGAGGAGGTCAAGGCCTCGGTCATCAACACCGCCGGGCACGACATCCACGACGCTTCGGGCCGGGTCTACGGTCCGCAGCGCGTCGGCAGCGGCCGGATCGACGCGAAGGCCGCGCTGGACAACCAGGTCCTGGCCTACGTCGTCGACAACCCCGGTTTCGTCACGGTCAACTTCGGCACCGTCGAAGCGGGCGGCCCGGTCACCCTGACCAAGACGGTCAAGGTGGTCAACAAGGGCATCAAGCCAGTCGAGTACTCGGTTGGCTACGAAGCCGTGAACTCGCTCCCCGGTGTCGAGTACACAGTGGACAAGCCGACCGTGAAGCTGAGCCCGCGCGGTGTCGCGCTGGTGAAGGTGACCCTGAAGATCGCCGACCCCAAGGCGCTCCGCAAGGTCATGGACCCGACCATGGTGGCGACCCAGGTCGGCCTCGCCCGGCAGTTCGTGGCGGACGCCTCCGGCCGGATCGCGTTCACCCCGAAGAGCGGCACGACCGTTCCGCTGCGGCTCTCGGTGTACTCCGCGCCCAAGCCCGTCTCGTCCATCAACACCCCGGGCAACGTCAACTTCGGCGCGGGCCAGGACCAGGCCGTGCTGAACCTGACCGGCAAGGGCGTGGACCAGGGCACCGGCCCGCAGCGGTACCGCTCGCTGATCAGCGTGCTCGAACTGCAGGCGGAATCCCCGCAGCTGCCCGAGTGCGACGGCGACGTCACCACCGACTGCACGCTGAACCAGACCGCCAAGGGCGGCGACCTGCGTTACGTCGGCGCGGCGTCGACGGCTCCGCTGGCCAAGGCACAGGGCACGCCGGAGAACGCGCTGCTGGCCTTCGGTCTCACCACCTGGAGCGACCTGGCGAACATGGGCAGCAACACCTCGCCGTTCGTGGACATCGACACCACGGGCGACGGGCAGCCGGACTTCGAGACCTATGTGACCAAGGTGACGTCCACCGACGTCCTCGTGGCGGTCACCGTGGCGCTCAAGCCGGGCTTCCCGCAGGTGGACATCCAGCCGGTCAACGGCCAGCTCGGCGACGTCGACACGAACGTGTACGACACCAACGTCGTCGTGCTGCCGGTGAGCATCGCGGCACTGGGCATCGACCCGAACGCCGCGTCGCACAAGATCAGCTACACCGTCGGGACCTCCGGGTTCTACGCGGCGCCGGGTGCGGGTTCGTCGACGATCGACTACGTCGGCACGCCGCTTTCGTTCGACGCCTTGGCTCCCGCGTACTCGGTCCAGGGCGGCGGCGACTCCGCGCTGGGCTACGTCGCGAAGCCGGGCACCGCGCTGGTGGTCAACCGCAACACGGCCGCGCAGGACACCGTCCTGGGCCTGCTGGCGATCGAGCACCACAACGCCTCGGGCAACCGGGCGAACGTGGTGAAGATCCAGGCGAACGCCGGTGGCGGCAACGCGGGTGTCGACCGGCCGGGCAACGGCGGCAGGCACACCGGACGTCAGCCGATCGGGGTCGGCTGATCCACGGTGCGGTAATCCGCGTTCGATGAGGTGAGGGACGCCCTGGCGGCAGGCTTTCCGCCAGGGCGTCCCTTCTTGTTTTCACCCTTTCGGCTGTCTCGCTCTGTGGGAGGTTCCGGCATAAGGGTGGTGCGGCTACGGCTACCGGGCTACAGCCGGTAACCTTCCGCTGCTGGCGTTTTCTTGCGGATGGGCCATCCGGACTGCCGGTGGCCTGGTCTACGGAGGTGTGTGGATGCGGCTCGCGGTGATCCCAGGAGACGGGATCGGGCCCGAAGTGGTCTCCGAGGCGCTCAAGGTGCTCGGTGAGGTCGTCCCGGCGGCGGAGATCACGAACTACGACCTCGGCGCCGCCCGGTGGCACTCCACCGGCGAGCTGCTCCCGGAGTCCGTACTCGGTGAACTCCGGCAGCACGACGCGATCCTGCTGGGCGCGGTGGGCGACCCGACGGTGCCGAGCGGCATTCTGGAGCGTGGGCTGCTGCTGCGGCTCCGGTTCGAGCTCGACCACCATGTGAACCTCCGCCCCGCGCGGTTGTACCCGGGCGTGCGCGGCCCGCTCGCCGACTCGGGCGAGATCGACATGGTCGTCGTGCGGGAAGGCACCGAAGGCCCGTACGCGGGCAACGGTGGCTTGCTGCGCAAGGACACCGAGCACGAGATCGCGACGGAGGTCAGCGTCAACACGGCGTTCGGCGTCCGGCGCGTCGTGACCGACGCGTTCAACCGGGCCGAGGCCCGGCCGCGTAAGCACCTGACGCTGCTGCACAAGACGAACGTGCTGGAGTACGCGGGTTCGCTGTGGTCGCGGATCGTCGAAGAGGTCTCGCTGGAGCACCCGGAGGTGACGGTCGCCTACTCCCATGTGGACGCCGCGACCATCCACCTGGTGACCGATCCGTCCCGGTTCGACGTCGTGGTGACGGACAACCTGTTCGGCGACATCATCACCGACCTCGCGGCGGCGGTGACCGGCGGCATCGGGCTCGCGGCGAGCGGGAACCTCGACATCACGCGGCGGAACCCGAGCATGTTCGAGCCGGTGCACGGCAGCGCCCCGGACATCGCGGGGCAGGGTCTCGCCGACCCGACCGCCGCGGTGCTTTCGGTCGCGTTGCTGCTGGACCACTTGGGACAGAAGGAAGCGGCACGGCGGATCGAGGCCTCGGTGGCCTTCGACCTCGCCACCCGCGACCAGGCGTCGCCCGGTGCGACGCACGCGATCGGTGACCGGCTGGCGGCGCTCGTGTCGTCGAACGTGCGCACGGTCACGCAGTAGTTCTCCAGCGCGAATTCCCTAGCGCGCCATGAAAGGTCCTTTCCTTGCAAATTTCGCAAGGAAAGGACCTTTCATGGCGTTCGGGGCCCCTGCGACGTCTCAGGGGATGGGATAGGAGGCCCGGCTTGTGGACGCCCGGCGGAGCATGTGCCATGATGCGTTCGTGACCTCCTGCACCATCATTATCGCCGAGCGCGCCGGATAACCGCTCCACAAGAGCCCCCGGCGCGCAACCTCTCGCACCCATGCGGGAGGTTTTTTTGTGCCCGAACCAGCTTTGCCGCCACCATGAGGAGTTCCCCGTGACTCGCACGGAGCCCGCCGACACCCCGCTCGGCGACGCATTCCACCTCTACGACACGACGTTGCGCGACGGCGCGCAGCGTGAGGGGATCTCCTACTCCGTCACGGACAAACTGGCGGTGGCGAGGCTGCTCGACGACCTCGGGGTCGGGTTCATCGAAGGCGGATGGCCGGGCGCGCTGCCCAAGGACACGGAATTCTTCGCCCGCGTCGCTTCCGGTGAGGTCAAACTCCGGCACGCCGCGCTCGTGGCCTTCGGGGCGACGCGGAAGGCGGGCACGAAAGCGGAGCAGGACACGCAGGTGAGGGCCCTGCTCGACTCCCAGGCACCGGTGATCACGCTGGTGGCCAAATCGGACCTTCGTCATATCGAGCGCGCGCTGCGGGTCGATGTCGACGAAGCCTGCGCGATGGTGCGGGACACCGTCGCGTTCCTCGTCGGCGAAGGACGCCGCGTCTTCCTTGACGCGGAACACTTTTTCGACGGCTACGCGTTCTCCCCGGACACCGCTTTGAAGGTGCTCGACGCGGGGGTGAATGCCGGTGCCGACGTCGCCGTGCTGTGTGACACCAACGGCGGCCAGTTGCCGCTCGGCCTCGCGGAAACCGTCCGCGAGGTCAAGGAAAGGACGGGATTCCGGCTCGGAATCCATTGTCAGGACGACACTTCCTGCGCGGTGGCGAACTCCGTCGCCGCCGTGCAGGCCGGCGTGACGCACGTCCAGTGCACCGCCAATGGTTACGGCGAACGGGCTGGTAACGCCGATCTGTTCGCCGTGACGGGAAATCTGGTGACCAAGCTCGGAATGGAGGTGCTCCCGACCGGAGGCGCCGCCGAGCTCACCCGGGTCTCCCATGCTCTTGCCGAAATCGCGAACATCGCCCCCTACACCCACCAGGCTTACGTAGGGGCGTCGGCCTTCGCCCACAAGGCGGGACTGCACGCGAGCGCGATCAAGGTGGATCCGTTGCTGTACAACCACATCGATCCAGCTTCGGTCGGCAATGACATGCGGGTACTGGTCACCGAGATGGCCGGCAGGGCCAGCCTGGAGCTCAAGGGACGTGAGCTCGGGGTCGACCTTGCCGGCCAGCCCGAAGCGCTGACAAGCGCGGTACGCAAGGTGAAGCAACTCGAATCCGAGGGCTGGTCCTTCGAAGCCGCGGACGCTTCACTGGAACTGTTGCTGCGGCGGGAGGCCGACGGCCCGCAAAGCGACGTCCTCGACGAACCGCCGTTCGAACTCGAGTCGTACCGGGTCGTACTGGACCACCGCTCCGACGGCGAGGTCGTCTCGGAGGCGACGGTGAAGGTACACGTCGCCGGGCAGCGCGTGATCGCCACCGCCGAAGGCAACGGCCCCGTGCACGCGCTCGACGCCGCCCTGCGCGAGGCACTCAGCCCGCACCTGTCCTGGTTGGACAGTGTCGAGCTGGCCGATTACAAGGTGCGGATCCTGCCAGGGCATCCGGGCACCGACGCCGTCACGCGCGTGCTCGTCGAGACCAGCGACGGTGAACGGGAATGGACCACGGTCGGTGTGCACGGCAACATCGTCGAGGCGAGCTGGCTCGCGCTGTGCGACGCGCTCGTGCACAAGTCCCTCAGTGAGGCACCCGCGCACAGGTCGTAGAGTGGGGGAGTGCGCCTAGCCCGAATTGCTCATCCCGGTGGTGTCGCGTTCGCTTCGATCGAAGGGGACGGCGACGACGCCCAGGTACTGGAAATCGCCGAGCACCCCTTCGGCAACCCCAACTTCACCGGCAAGCGGTGGCCGCTCGCCGACGTCCGGCTGCTCGCGCCGATCCTTCCGTCGAAGGTGATCGCGGTCGGCCGCAACTACGCCAAGCACGCCGCCGAGTTCGGCAACGAGGTCCCGGCGGACCCGATGCTGTTCATCAAGCCGTCGACCACGGTGATCGGCCCGCACGCGCCCATCCGCCGTCCCGACGGCATCGGCCGCGTCGACTTCGAGGGTGAACTGGCGATCGTCATCGGCCAGCCGGTGAAGAACGTGCCCGCCGCCCGCGCGGCGAGCGTGATCCTCGGCTACACCGTCGCGAACGACGTCAGCGCGCGTGACCTGCAGAAGGCCGACGGCCAGTGGGGCCGGGCGAAGGGTTTCGACACCTTCTGCCCGCTCGGGCCGTGGATCGAGACCTCGATCGACGCCGCCGACCTCGCGCTCCGGTCCGAGGTCGACGGTGTGCTGAAGCAGGACGGCCGTACGTCGGACCTGGTGCACAAGATCCCCGAGCTGGTCGAGTTCGTGTCCGGCGTGATGACGCTGCTGCCCGGCGACGTCATCCTGACCGGGACCCCCGAGGGCGTCGGCCCGATCGAGGACGGCCAGTCGGTTTCGATCACCATCGACGGTATCGGCACCCTGACGAACCCGGTGCAGGCCGTCTGACCTCACGTGCCATGAAAGGTCCTTTCCTTGCAAATTTCGCAAGGAAAGGACCTTTCATGGCGTTCGGGGCACTCAGCTCCCGGCCGGCTCCATCGCCCGCCGCGCGAAGGACGGGGCGTGCTCGGGCCGCAGGCCGAGGCCCAGCAGCCGGGCGGGGAAGTAGGACAGCGCCGGGAAGCGGCGGAACAGCTTCACCATCGGCGCGGGCGGGCCGTTGCGCCTGCCCTCCATGACCGGCCGCATGACGTTCTTGTGCAGCATCCGTTGCAGCCCCTGCACCAGCATCGTCGGCGCGAGACGGCGCCTGCGCACCTTCGCCAGGTCGGCCACCGACGGCCTGCCCCGGCGCAGTGGTTCGGCGAGCAGGGTGGCGGCCGCGACCGCGTCCTGCACCGCGAGGTTGATGCCGACCCCGCCGACCGGTGACATCGCGTGTGCCGCGTCACCGATGCACAGCAGCCCGTCGAGATGCCATTTGCGCAGCAGGTTCAGCTTGACGTCGAGGAATTTGATGTCGTCGGTCGTCTTCAGTTCGTCCACGCGATCGGCGAATTCGGGGCAGACGTCGGCCACGTTCTCCCGGAACCATTCGATGCCCTTGGTCCGCAGGTCCTCGCCCTTGGGGCCGAGGTAGGCGACCTGGAAGTAGCCCTTCCTCGGCAGCGGCACGGCGAACCGGCGATTCCGCATCCTCGGGGTCAGCCCGCCCTCCATTTCGTCCTCTCGCCGCGAGATCCGGAACCACCACGCGTCGAAGGGGGTGTTGTACTCCTTCGGCACCAGGCCGGCCTCCCGCCGGGCCAGCGACCAGCGGCCGTCGGCGGCGATCACCAGGTCGGCGCGTAGTTCGCCGGTCTTCCCTTCGACGTCGCGGTAGCGGACGCCGGTCACCCGGCCCTGTTCCCGGATCAGCCCGGTCATCTCGGTGCTCTGCCGCAGCGTGAACGTGGATTCCTTCGCCCCCGCGTCGGCGAGCAGGTCCAGGAAGTCCCACTGCGGGACCATCGCGACGAAGGGATGCGCCACCTTCAGCCGGGTCAGGTCGGCCAGCCGCATCATCGTGCCGTCTTCGGCCGGGAAGCCGGCATAGGTGATCTGGCTGTGCGGCAGGCTGAGGAATTTCTCGCCGAGCCCCAGCTCGTCGAGCAGCGTCAACGTCGACGGGTGCACGGTGTCGCCGCGGAAGTCCCGCAGGAAGTCCTTGTGCTTCTCCAGCACCGTGACCTCGACCCCGGCCCTGGCCAGCAGCAACCCGGCGACCATCCCCGCGGGGCCACCGCCGACGACCACGCAGCTCGTGTGTTCGTGCATTCGTCCCACCCCTTCGAACCCTTATTCATCACTTGTTGAATAAGCTCAGCATGCACCTGCCCGGCCGTCGCGTCAAGCGCCATCCGGACGGATCCGCCGATGAGGGCACCGCTCGGCCGCGGCGACCTGTGAACGACCCGGGATGACTGTCCAAACAGGACTTCGGTTGCGCCGGAACGGTCCCGGAAGGACAGTCGAAAGGAAGGGACAGGTCGGCGCGCCCTTGTGGACGGTCCGGGTTTCAAGTCCTGTAAGGCTTTCGCCGCCGGTCACGGGGCGTGTGACACGGCGAACCGGAAGTGTCGCCGAACGGTGACCTTTCACCCGGTCGCCCGTCGTTCGGCGTTGCCTGGTAACTAAAACAGGTCATCTCGCCAACTGGGAGTAGAGTGCCCGCGCCGGAACAGACCAGCCTTAATCACCTCATCGGCAGAGTCGCGATCGCGCTGAGTGCCCTAGCCTCACTTGGTGGATTTCGCTCTCGTGCCCCGGACCCCGTCACGAACCACGCCGACCGTTGCGGACGAGGCCCCTTGGGAGCCCCCGGAGTTGCGGCTGGTGTGTCTCGACATCGACGACACCTTGATCGACTGCACGGCGGCGATCCGGCTCAGCCTGCGCGCGCTCACCGGCCAAAACGACCTTTGGCCACTGTGGGATCTCATCACCGAAGAGCATGTCGCGCTGGTGGTCGCGGGCGAAATCGACTACGCGACCATGCATCACAAGCGTACTGAATGCTTCCTCGCGGAGATCGGCATTTTGGCCGACGAAGACCAGGTCGCCGGCTTCGAAAGACGTCGTCGTGAAATCCTCACCCGTTCGTGGCAATTGTTCGAAGATGTCCTCCCATGCCTGGAATGGCTGCGGGCCGCCGGTGTCCTGGTGGCGGCCGTCACGAACGCCTCGGGCATACATCAGCGCAAGAAGATCGCCGATCTCGGCCTCGCCCGGTTCTTCGACCACGTGGCGATCGCCGGTGAACTCGGAGTAGCCAAACCGGACCCGGCGATGTTCCACTCGGTCTGTCTCGGCCTCGGCTGCGAGCCGGCGCAAGCCGTCCACGTCGGGGACAAGCTCGACACCGACGCCATCGGCGCACGCGACGCCGGCCTGGGCGCCGTCTGGCTCGACCGGGACGGCATCGCCGAGCGCGCCCCGGCGGGTGTGCACACCATCTCCGGCCTTGACGAGCTGCCTGAGCTGCTCGTTTCCGAGTTCGCGAAGCTCGGCGTCCCTGCTCAGCGCGCTACGGAGACCCCCGCTTTCACGGTGCGGAACAGCGTGCTCTAGTATTCTTTCTCGTGCGGCACCGAGCCGGTCAAGATCGGAACGGTACCTCACTGGGGTATGGTGTAATTGGCAGCACGACTGGTTCTGGTCCAGTTAGTCTAGGTTCGAGTCCTGGTACCCCAGCTGGAGAACTCTCCGGAGTGAAACACAGAGTGACCCCCCTGCGAAGGCGGGAAACCCGGTCTGGTAAGTTTCTCCGCAGCAACACAGCAGGTGAACAACTGAAAATCTCCTCTAGCAGGAGAAAGATCCTAGCCCCCGTCGTCTAGCGGCCTAGGACGCCGGCCTCTCACGCCGGTAGCGTGGGTTCGAATCCCATCGGGGGTACGCGCAGCTTCCACCCAAGAAGTCCCGACCGTAGCGGTCGGGACTTCTTGCATTTCGGTGGAGGTCATCGCGTCGTTGATCCTTTCTGCGGCGACGGCTGTCCCCGGTACCTGATCGACCGGTAGCTTTATGGTAATCGTCACTTGGTCACCTGCGCCATGGACCTTCACGGTGAGCTGGGTGATTTCGAAGAGTTGGCGAAGCAGCGCCTGAGGCGCTCTGGCCAGATTGAGCTGGAGATGCGGGAGCCCTTCAAGGCGGTTCAGGTCTGATGAGGTGGGCTTCGCCGGCTGGACTTTGTCCTCGGCGTCGAGATGAGCGAGCGAGGCCAGTGCCGCGGACTTGTCTTCCTCGAGCTTGTTGTAGTTCTGTCGAAGCGCCTTGGCGAACGGATCATCCGGCGCGCCGTCCTGCGCCTGCCGCAGAACCGAGTCCTGCCGACGAGCCACATCTGCCAGTTGGCGTTGAAGGCGTTCACGTTCTGCTCGACGCTCCTGAGCTGCGCTGTCGTCCACAGTGGCCAGATCGGCTTCGATGATGCCTCTCCTGGCTGGACTGAAGAGTCGGTCGGCGTAGAAAGCTGAAACGGCTGCGAGCAGTTCGTCCTCGCGGAGCCGGATGGCTGCCGGCAATCCGGCGTGGGGTCCGGAGTCACCGCGGTTGTTCTTGCCCGGCCAGCACAGGTAGTAGAAGAGCCTGTTGTGTTTTGTGTCACCGGCCATGCGTCGTCCGCAGCTATGGAAGACCATTCCGCGAAAGAGGTAGGTGCGCTCTGCCTTGGGGTTGGCGTTCGGCTGGGCGTCCGCGCGCGACCCTCGCCGAGCTTCGAGGCGGCTGGTGAGTTCGTCGAACATCCACTTCGCGATCAAGGGCTCGTGGACCGGCTTTGGTGACCACACCCACTTGAACGGCTCGTTGACCTTGCCTCGCTTCGACGTGGTGGCGCGTCGGTTGAAGACTTGATAGCCCGTGTACTTGGGGTTCTGCAGGATCCCGGCTACGGAGCTCTTGCTCCAGGCGCCGCGGGTGCGGGACTTGCTCGGCGCGGTCGGCGGCGGGTAGCGCTCGAGGTCGGCGTTGAGACGGTCCGCGATGGTGTTGTAGCCGAGACCTTCGTGGTATCGCCACAGAGCGATCTGGGTCACGGTCTCGGCGCGTATGCCGTCCGGTTCGAGACGAGACTTGGTCTTGCCCTTCTCCGCTTTCGCCGGGCTCGGGTGAGGGACGACCTTGGCCTTGTAGCCGTACGGCGGCTTGCCGATGTTCCAGCCGTCTCGCACGTGGGTGCACAGCCCACCCCAGGACTGTTCGAGGGTGTTGAGGACCTCGTACTCGGCGATGGACTGATTGATGCGGCGCTGGAGGACGCGCTGAGCGCGGCTGCCGGAGAGCGTGATCGGTTCGTTCGACGCGAACAGCGGGACGTCCGCCCGCTCGAGTTCCCGCTCGACCGACAGGCCCTCGAAGGCTCTGCGTGCCACGCGGCTGATGCCTTCGCAGATCACTACGTCGAACGTTCGTGTGCGGCTCGGCGCCTGGTTGAGCAAGTCCGCGATTCCGCCTGCGCGTGGGACGGGGATGTCGAAGCGGTCGTAGTCCGCCCCTTGCCCCCGGTCCCCGAGTTCCATGCGGCCGGACTCGACGTCGTAGAAGTGCGCGACGATGACCCACGAGTCCGGGATCGCCGACTTGCAGTTGGCCAGCTGCCGAAGCATCGATTGGCGCGGGTCTTGCAGGTCTTCTGTGGACGTTCGCCCCAGGAACGCGACGCGTACTTCGTCGCGGAGCAAGGCGGCGGGCATGCCTAGAGGCGAAACCGCGTAGTCAGACAGTCCGGAGGGGCCGGAAACGTAGCGTCCTGGCGCTGGAGGGGCTGCGGCCTCTTGTTCGAAGGTCGTCATGTCGATTCGTCCTCGGGGGTCACCGGGTCGGGCTGATGCACGGCCCAGAGGAGCAGCTCGTCGATCAGGGCGTTGAGCCGCCGGTGGAGACGATCGCCCTCGGTCGCGGAAACCGTTGTGACGTAACCAGAATATCGGCGATCGCCAGATTTGAGTGGTTGATGGTAGCACCAAACCGGCTGGTCGGACGACGCTTCGAGCGGCTCGCGCGGTGCCGGAAGGTCTAAGTTGTCGGCAGTGTCCATGTCGTACCCGCCCCAGTTCTGCCGAGACATGCTCGGCTGTCGGTGAGACACGTCGCCCGAAGGCGGCGAATCCAACGAGATCGACAGAGACATGTTCTTGGGCGCCCGGTTCCATGCAGCGCGGACATGGCGCGTCGGCCGGGGCAGTGGTCTCGGGCTCGTGGCGGAGCGAGCGAGATCGGGCGAGACCTCGGTCTCGAGCGTCGAGACCTGCCTGGACTTCGTCTCGGAGGCTTGATCAGGTAGCGGATACCCCGATCGAGTGATGATCGACTTGCCCCGTGATCGGGGCAAAGCAGCTGGGTCAATCACCGCGCTCCAATGCCGCGACTACGCGCTATATGGGCGCACCCGGGCGGATGCTCGAGCGTAACGATAAAAGAATTGCCGGGCACTTTCGGCTGGCTTGCGTGCCTCTATGGGCAAGCCTGGTCGGCCAGGCGAGTGATAGTCTAAAGCAGTGACTTGTGAGTTTCTCGTGCATCCGTAGCTTTGAACGAGCGCGACAGTTCGTCGGCTGATGGTTGCCTTCCGAATTCAATGGTGAAGCCGCAGGCAGGTTCCTTCAGGTCGAATCGTGGATTCGGAGAGTCGATGAGGGTGATCAAGTGATTTGCTGGGATCGATGTGGCGACGTCGTCATCGGAGTTCTCACCCCGCGGCAAATCCGTTGGTTGAGGAAAAATCTGAACGACTACCACTGCCGGATTTCTCGTGCGCTCGAAGGTGACTTGGATGACCCTGTGGTTTCCGCTGTCCTCGAGTCCCGGCGGGCTGGTGGTTTGCTCGATACCGGTACGTGTCTCGTCGATGCGAGCGTGAAGGTCTCGACAGTGCTTGAATCGTTGCCGGGTCGTGGTGGTGCCGTCGAACTTCGAGACGACGAAGTACGATGGTCTTGGGTGTGGGTCCTGCATGAATTGCAAATGGCGTTGTCGGTGCGACTCGGCGAAAAGCGTCATTCGGATGCGGCGGGAAAATTGATGACCTGGTTGAGGCAGATGGTCGACGAAGTGGTCGGCTTGAGTGAGCTCCCTCTCGGGATCGGTAATTTCAGTCCTTATCCAAGGCGTGCTTGACGAGGAGGTAAACGTGTCAAGGAAGCAGGTTCGCCCAAACGGGGGCGATGATGACGATGAACCCGTAGTTCAGCAGGAAGAGCGGGCTGCGGCGAAAAAAACGAGAGACGATGACCTTGATCGTCTGATCGACGAAATGGACGAACTGTTGCCTCTTACGGAAGAGGAGGCGGATGTCATCGTTCGGGAATATGTTCAAAAGGGAGGGCAGTAGAGCGAGCGGGATCGAGGCCGGCCGAGACCTGGTCTCGCGACGGTGTCTCGGCGGACTCCGATCGGGTGAATGATGGCTTGCCCCAGGCCTGGAGCAAGGATCTGAGCAGGGAAAAGAGCGAGGGGCGGCTTCGAGCCTCGTGGCGATCTTGTCGTCACTCGAAGGGCCGCCACGATGTCCGTCACCTCCAGTCCGCTCACCGCGCTCCAACGTCAGCTCACTCACCCGAAGTCGCGCTTGCGGTTCGACGCTGCTCTTCGCTCCTGGTCGGCGCAAGATCCCGCGCTGGCAGATGCTGGTACTCACGAACGGCTTTCGGAGGTCCTTGCCACCCGTGACTACGTGCGCCACGACGAAGTGCTGTACGCGTTATTGCAGCGGTCCGCGCTCGCGGGCGACGAAGGCGTCGTAGCCGGCGAAGTCGTGCTGGACGCCATGCTGCCCGCGGTGCCCGGCATCGTCGGACGCGTGATCCGGGCGAGCCGGGCGGCGATCGGCACCTTCGGAGCCCGCCGTGGTGTCACGGGGGCCGGGGTCTCGGCGAACGAGGCGAAGACCGATGTCCAAGCCGGGGTCATCGGGCACCTGTGGGAGCAGATTCGCTGCTACCCCCTTCAGCGACGGCACCACGTCGCGGCCAACCTGGTCTTTGACACCCAGAGTGCCACGCTTCGCGCACTCGGTGTCGATGTCAGGCAAGCCGCCGCCGACGTTGTGACCATGGACCACGTCGCGGTGCATCAGCCGCCGGCTGACAAGGACGCGTCGGAAGAGTTGCTGGAGCTGCTGTCCTGGGCGGCCGAGCAGCAATGGCTCGACGAAGAGGAAGCGGCAATCCTGGCGGCTCGGTACTTCGGGGAACAGATGGGCCGGGACGGGGTCGCGACCGATCGCCAGCTCGGGACGCTGTTCGGGGTGAGCCAGCCGACGGCGACGCGGAGGCGAACTCGGGCGCTCGGCGCCTTGGCTGAGGCCGGCCGTGAATGGCAGCGTGCCGGTCAGGCGTGAATCAAAGGCCGACGGGTCACGCGTGTCTTGAACACCGTGACCCGTCCGACCTCAGGGAGCTTCCGTGACCGGACCCCGTGCCGACCTCTCCACCAGCGAACTGCTCATTGCCCACGCTCGTGTTCGAGCGAGGGGTCTGGGGCGGCGGCTCGAGTCGACGATGCTCGATCGGCAGCTGTACGACGAGCTCCGGCGTTTCCTCGACGAGGTCGGGTTCCCGGCCTGCGACGCACTCGACGGGCTCGCCGGTTCTGACGATCGAGAGCTGCGCAAACGCTTGCACCAGGTGCTGGGAATCGAGGCGCGGTGACGAACCAGGCGATCCCCGATGCCCGGCTGGAGTCCATCGTTCACACTGCGGCTCGCCGGATCGGCAGGGTACTGGGGTGGTGTGTGATCATCGCGAGCCCGCTGGCGGTGATCGTGGGCCTGGTGGTGCTGCGTCCGAGCCCACCGCCTGAAGCCCCGCAGTCCGAGCGGCTGCTCAAGGCTGACGAGCCGCAGGGCTGGGCGGAGATGTACGTCCGATCGTGGCTCTCGGCCCACCGTGGCGATTCCGCTGGGCTGGAGGCTTTCTATCCGGCGGGGATGAAGTCGACACGTGCGGTCGGCACGCAGATCCCGGTCGACACCAGCACGCTGTCGGTCTGGTCGCCGCGACTGGGCGCGTGGTCGGTGATGGTCGCCGCGGACGTCTTGGTGCAGCAACCCGACGGCAAGCACCGGGCGAGGCTGGTTTGCGCCGAGGCCAGCCTCGTCGGAAATGGCGAGGGCTATGTCGCGACATCGCTTCCGACGCCAGTGGCGTGTCCGCGCACGCTCGCCGCGGTCGAGCTCGACTACCCGGAGACCGCGGAACCGAACGGGCCGATCGGTCAGTCCGTGCACGGTTTTCTGCTCGCCTACCTGGTCGGCCGAGGCGAGCTGAACCGCTACGTCGCGCCTGGGACGAACATCGGTGCGATCGTTCCTCCACTGTACGCCGAGGTCCAGTTGTTGGAGCTGCGTACACACGAGCCGTTCGAGCCTGGCCAGGCGGCCCGGCCGCTGGACGGAACCGAGGTTCACGCAACCGCACGGGCCTGGGGATACGACGGCCTTGGGCAGGTCACCACGATCGACTATGCCCTCACTCTCGTCGCGCGGGCGGGCCGCTGGGAAATCAGCCGGATCGACCCCGTTCCGCTTCCGGCCGGGGAATAGGAGAAGAGATGTCGACCATCGTGCTCGCAGCCGACGTCAAGACCTGGATCGACACCAACCTCGCCTGGGGAGACCAGGCCGTTCGCCGCTTGATCCTGCTCGCGGCCGTCGTGGGTGGCATCGGCCTGCTGATCGGGACACGGGGCAACTTCACCCGCTCGATCAAGTACGGCGTGATCGCCGCGATCTTCCTCGGGATCCTGCTCAACCTCGACGGCGTGTCCGGCATGTTCGGCGCCTGGTTCACCAAATGACCCGCGGCGACGTCCTCATCGGACGGTCGTACACGCGGTCGCGCCGGTTTCCGAGGATGTTCGGGCGGATGCCCGGCCGGGACGGCGGTTACCTGCCTGGTGGCCCGTACACGCTCACTCAGGGCGTGGTCTTCCTCGTTCTTCTGCTGATCGTGTGGAAGCTGCCGCTTCTGGACTGGCTCGGCCCGGCGCGTTGGGGCGTGCCGCTGTTCGCGATCGCGGTCCGCCGCGCGCGGATCGAGTCGCGGACGCCCGCCAGCTGGCTGATCGGCCTCTTGGCACACCTGCTCGCGCCGTCGTCGGGCATGCTGGCCGGACGGCCCTATCGGCCAGCGCGGCCGGTGTCGTGTACGCCGCGTTTCCACATGCATGGTGCGACTGTGGGCAAGTCGGTGGATAACTCCGCGCCTGAGTCGTCACTGCAGCGGCTGCTTGCCGGAGCCCGGTGATGGAGAACCAGATCCAAGACATCAGCGGAAACCTGGTGTTCTGCGCGGACGGGTCGGTCTGGGCGGTGTGGCGGGCGCACCCGCGCGAGAGCGCTCGCTCGGCGGGAAAGCAGCTGCACGAGCTCTACGACCGCACCGTCACGTTCATGAAGTCCCTGCGCGGCGAGGTGATGTTGGCGTCGCTGTGTGAGCAGGTCCAGCCTCACGCGATCATCCGGCGCTGCCTCGGCGGTATCGACCTCGACGAGAACCCGCACTGGGCGGAAACGGTGCACAACGCGTGGGACCAGCTCGACGACCTCGACGTGCTCGGCCGTAGCTATTGGCTCGCCAAACCCCTCGCCGGCGACGGAGGCCGCGCTCTGCTGCGAGCCGCGGGAGCGGCGCTGAGCGCAGGCCTCGGTCTCCCGCCGCGGCCCGCGTCGCCTCACGGCGTCGCTGAGGCACAGGAACTCGCGCGTGTCGTCGAGCGCGAACTCGGCGGCGCGATCCCGCTTCGACCCGCGACCGAAGCCGAACTGCTGTGGTGGTTGAGTCGTGCTCCTGTCCGGGGCGTTCGTGAGCCGCAACTCGAACGCGCGTCGGCTGTGCACAACACCGGCGCGACCCTGTCACGCGGCCGTAGTCGTGCTCGGCTGGTGACCTTGCGCGGGACCGTGTTCGACGAAGGCGGCCGCAGCGACGAAGGCAAGCGGCGGGGAAATCCGCTACAGATTTTGAACAAGCGGTTCCTCAAGTGCATCACCCCGGACGACGAGGGACTGATCGAGAGCTACCAGGCTTTTCTGGTGCTCGCGGAGATGCCCCGCGCGTTCACCTTCCCCGGGCACGAGATCTTGTCGCGGCTGGCGAACATCGGCTTCGGAGTCGACTACGCCTTGCGCATTGCGGCGAAGACGAACGACGAGGCTCGCGCGGCCAACCGGCGCCGCACCCGCGATCTGATGAGCCAAGACGACGAACACAGCGGAGACACCGCGGGCGTACCCGCGGACGTTCACTCAGCCCAGGAGGAGATCCAGCATAAGAACGCCCGACTGGGCGCGAGCACCACCGAAATCGAACTCGAGGTCGGCGTCGTCGCGTGCGTGTGGGGTGACACCGCCGATGAGTGCGACGCACGGGCCAAGACGCTGCGGCAGATGTTCTTGGGCGGCGAGTACAAGTGGGAGAGGCCGCTCGGTGGGCAGAAGCAGCTCTATCAGGCGTTGCTCCCTGGCTACCGGACGCCGCTCGTCGTACGGGAATGCAGCCAGAACCTCCTCGCCGGCGACTGCGCGATGCTGCTCCCGATGTCGTCCGCTGACTTCGGCGATCCCAGCGGCGCTTTGTTCGGCATGGTCCTTGACGGCGGTGCGATCACGCCGTTCCTGCTCGACCCCACGTACGGGCCCACCCACGACTCGTCCGGCGGCGTCGCGGTGATCGGCGAACTCGGCTCCGGGAAATCGGTGGTACTGAAGAACATTGCTGCCGTCGTACGGCTGATGCTCGACGGTCGCGTCATCGCCATCGACCGCACCCGGAGCCGTGAATGGGAACCGGTTGCGAAGGCGCTCCCGGGCAACTGCCAGGTGGTCGACATCGTCGATCCCACGCTCGACAGCGAACGCGCCTTGAATGCCGAGCTGCGGCACTCGTAGAGCGATCGCGCGCCTGGGGCAGGCTGGGACATCGGCTGCCCGTCGTCGCGACGGCGGTGTTCGGCGCGCACGCTTCACTGGCTGGAGCGATGGTGCTGGCCAGGACAGGAGGAACGGGCCTTCGTCAGTCGCGATGAGCTAGACCATATGGATGTCGGGTGCCGGAGAACCGTCTCCTGTCGGCGGGCCACCTCTGCCAGTTGACGTTGAGGCGCTCACGTTCGCCCGACGCTCCTGAGCTGCGCTGTCGTCCACAGTGGCCAGATCGGCCTCGATGGTGGCCCTCCTGGCGGGGCTGAAGAGTCGGTCGGCGTAAAAGGCTGAAACGAATTCGAGTAGCTGATCGTCCGCGGGACCCTCGTCGAGTTTCCCGGCGGCTGTTGAGTTCGTCGAACATCCATTTCGCGATCAAGCGTAAACGCCCGGAAAGCACGCTGCGGGGTCGCGATTCTCTACGCTCGGACCCGATCCCGAGGGTTCGTGGTCGGTTCAGGCGCGGGAGACGGCTTTGGCCCGCATGAGGAAATCGGACAGGAATCCGTCGTGTGGCAGGCCGGGTCGGTGCCAGCACGTCGGGCGGGCGCCGACGTGGAGGTTGGGAATGGTGGGGTCCTCGGCGAGTGCGCCGATCAAGTCCTCTCGTTCGGTCAGTGCGGTGAGGACCAGAGAGTTGCGCAGAGGCCTTGTACCGTCGGCGGGTTTCCAGGGGGCGAACCAGGCGCAGGGAAAGGGGAGTTCGGTTCCGAGTTGACGGGCTCGAGGGTGTTCGAGCAGGTGCAACGCGGGGCGCAGTACCGCGCTCCCATCACCGAGCGGCGTGGCGACTCCGTCCGATCCGAGGATCTGCCTGGCGTCTCGGGCGGCCCGTTCGAGGTAGGCCGCCAGGCGTGCGGCACCGGTTTCGGTATCGACTGGCAGGGTTGCTTCGACGTCTTGCGGGGGTAGGTCCCGCAGCAGGCTCAGACGTTGGGCTACCGCGTCGGCCAGTTCGGCGGGGTCGTGTTCCGTGAGGACGGCGGTGGTGTTGATGCAGGCTGTTCCGCCGTGGCCGGCGATCGAATCGACCACGACATCGAGGTGTTTCTCCCAGGCGACGTCGCTGGTGATGAGAATCTTGGAGCGTCCCGGGCCCTGGACGAGCACCTTGGGGTCGGCCGAATACTTTCGGGCGACCTCGTCGCCGCCGTAGACGACGGCAAGGTCGGCCAAGGTGGTCAGCTGGTCGACCTGGGCATGGGTGGTCGGGAGGAAGACGAGTTGCCGTCGCTCGATTCCGGCCGCGTGCAACGCGGCGACCAGTCGCTGTGGGGTGAAGGGTTCCCGGGTCGAGGGTCGTACGACGACGCGATATCCCAGTGCGAGAGCCTCCAGCCACAGGGTGTGGATCGAGGGGTGGTTACCGGCGGCGATGACGGTCAGGATCTCGCCTCGGCGGCACCACAGAGCCCGTCCCTCCCCGGTGGTCGAGTCCTGCCAGTCGGTCACCGCCGTGGTGGGGCGGCCGGCCGTGGAGAACTCGCCGATACCCGCGGCGGCGAAGGCGATGCTGTGGGAGGACTCGACGACCGTCGAGAGGGGGAGTCCGGCGGTTCGGCTCACCAGGTGCTGGTATTCGGCCGGTCCGAGGCCGCCCAAGACGTCTTCGGCGAACATCCGGCCGGCCCGTTCGATCGCCGACAGCCGTTCCGCGCGAGGGGCGACCTTGTCCGTGGCGCGGAGCGCGGTCATTGTCCGGTTCACGTAGCCTGTGGGAACCAGGCTGAGCGCCGCGACCGGCTGGCCGGTGACGTCGTGGAGTGGGTATGGCCGCAATGTCCGATAGGGGCCGGTGACGCCGACGGCGTCGATCGGAAGCAGGTCCTGTGTCGTCGTCATCAGTAGACACCCTCGATCACGTCTTCACCGTCGTGAGACGCGGTCGGTTCGACGGCGGCGACCGCGTCACCGGGCTGGCCGGACAAGGGGGCGCATCGGAGTGCGGTGTCCCGTTCCAGGTTGTTGGGCAGCAACATCGCCTTGCTGATGTGATTGACCAGAACGCGACCGCGGGCACCGGGTTCGACCGATCGTCCGGTGTCGGCGTCGACCACCGAGAACGTCAGGTGCAGGCTGGAGCTGTCGAACACGCACATGTCGTCGGCGCTCAGTCCCGGACGTTCTTTGGCCGCGCCCAGGAACGTCGTACTTCCGTAAGCGCCGATGATCTTCTTGTCCGGGAAGAGTTCGGTGCGGTAGAAGAAGCGGCTTTCGGCGTCCATATGGGTACCACCCCAGATGATGACTTCGACCTTGGCCTTGATCAGATCGACCAGATCCGGTCGACCGGCGATACGATCGAGCATCGGTGGCGAGAGCAGCAGAACCGAGACGTCCTGCGATTCCAGTACGTGGGTGGCTTGCTCGACGAGATGCTCGGAATAAGCGGCGGCTCCGCCGGGATCGTCGGCGGCGATGAGCTTCTTGACCCAACGTGGGTCCATGTCGATCGAGAACTTCAGCCCGCCCATGTGCACGGCCTCGTGATCGGAAAAGCCGCCCACCATATGCGGACGCCCGGGCATCAATGCCAGCCAATTTCCGCCGGGAAATACGCCGTGTCCAGCGAACTCCCTGGTGCTGATGGTCAGGGCTCGGTTCAGCCAGTCTCGTAGGAAGACGATACGTTTCGGCGCGCCGGTGGTGCCACCGCTTTCGAATACGCCGACCACGTCCGGGTGCGCACCGTATCCGCGGGGCACCAGGTCTGATACCCGCGCCGTGCGCAGGTCGTCGACGACGTTGGGAAACAATCGCAAGTCGTCGAAGCTCTTTATGTCGGCTAGTGGGTCGAAGTCCAGCTTGGTGCGGCGGTCGAGCCAGAAAGGTGAGCCCGTCTCCGGGGTGAAGTGCCATTTCATCGCGGCTTGAACGAACTGGTCCGGGTCGGGAGGGGCATCGAAGGAGTAGTCCAGGATTTCCGCGGCGTCGTTCACGACGGTGTTCCTCTCGGACGGAGGCGACTTCGAGGCAGCCCGAGCTGGGATCACCGCACCTCCACAAGGTCGGCTCGCCGAGGCGAGCCAGAACGTGCAATCGAGTCGGCCGTCGGTCGAGCTTGCTCCGCCGTCAACTGTAACCACGTCGTCTGGAGCGGCCTTAGCAGGCGTTCCACGGGACGGAACGACGCCCGTTCGAATACCTTGTTCTCATGGCCGGATGGAGCGCAAACTGGAGTACAGTCCCGCAAAAGGCAGGATGGGTCGATCTTGGCCGGCAACGTCACTGAACCGCGGAGTGATCGCTTTGGAACTTGGCCTTCAAATCGCCGACTTCAACTGGAAGGTCGGAACCGCGCGACTCGGCGCGGAACTCACGGTAACCGCTCAGGAGGCGGAGTCCGCCGGTATTTCCCGGATCAGCGTCATGGATCACCTGTGGCAGATAGCCCCGCTGGGTCCGCCCGAAAACTACATGCTCGAGGCGTACGCGACGCTGGGGTTCCTGGCCGCCTGCACGAAGCGGGTCTTGCTGCACACCCTGGTCACCGGGGTCGTTTATCGCGAACCAGGTCTCCTTGCGAAACTGGTGTCCACGATCGACGTACTGTCCGGTGGGAGGGCAGGCCTCGGCATCGGTGCTGCCTGGTACCAGGACGAGGCCGAAGGACTCGGTGTGCCCTTTCCCGCGACAGCCGAGCGGTTCGAGCGCCTTGAAGAAGCGGTGCAGATCTGCCTGGAGATGTGGGCTGACGGTGACGCGCCCTACACGGGAAAGCACTATTCGTTGGGGCGAACGCTGAACTCGCCGCAACCTCTGAGGCGCCCGCGACCGTACTTGATGATCGGCGGTGGTGGAGAGAAGAAAACGCTTCGCATGGTCGCCCGATACGCCGACGCGTGCAACTTGGCGCGTCAAGGGGCAGCCGGCAAGCTGGACGTTCTTCGGGCGCACTGTGAACGAGAAGGCCGCGATTACGACGACATCGAGAAGACCGTGACCATGCAGGTCACTCCAGAAACGACGTCCGCGGAAATCGTCGAACAGCTGGAGATGCTGCACGCATTGGGGTTCAGTGTGGCCTATGTGCTGGCCAAGCATTCGAATCCGCGCGCGCTGGTCGAAACGTTGGCGCAGGTGCAGCCTGCTGTATCGACCTGGTAGCGAGCGGGGGACTGGATCAGCTGCTGGACATGACCGGATTCCGATGCTCGGGATACGTGATCGGGACTGCCGAGACCTCGTCGAGGCGTTGCCGTAGCTCGACCGGAAGTTCGACCGACTCGGAACGAAGTGACTCTTCCAACTGATCGACAGTCCGGGCACCGACGAGAGGGGCGACCACACGAGGCCGGTCCCGGGCCCAGCTCAGGGCGATACTGCCCGGTGTCACCCCGAGTGCTCGGGCGCACTCGACCACTTCGAGGACGATGCGGGAACAACGGTCGTTGACCACGTACTTCTGGACATACCCGCGAAAGAAGTTGCTTTTCGCCTTTTCGTCGGTGATCCCGGCGACATATTTTCCGGTCAGTACTCCGCGCCCGAGGGGCGCCCAGGGCAGGATGCCCAGGTCGAACTCCTCCGCAGCAGGGAGAACTTCACGCTCGATCCCCCGCTGCAGCAGGGAGTACTCGACCTCGAGCGTCGCCAAAGCCGCCTGGCCACGTATCTGTTGTGTAGTCGCGGCTTTCGCCGTCTGCCAGCCGCAATAGTTGCACACCCCGACCGCTCGCGTCTTTCCCGAGGATACGGCCTTGTCGATTGCGGTGAGTGTCTCTTCGACCGGCGTCTCGTAGTCCCAGGCGTGGATCTGCCAGAGGTCGACGTGTTCGGTGCCGAGTCGCCGGAGTGAGTCGTCGAGCTCGTTCAGGAGCCGGCCGTGTGACGCATCGGTGCGCAGTGGCGGCCGACCGGGAACGAGGCCGGCTTTGGTCGCGATCACGAAGTCACGTCGGTTGAAGCTCTTTGACAGCAGATCGCCGATCACCTGCTCACTGCGGGTGTTTCCGTACACGTTGGCGGTGTCCAGGAAGGTGCCGCCCAAGTCCGCGAACAGTCGCATTTGGGCGGCGGAGTCGTCTTCGGTGCCAGGGAAGCCCCAAGTGGCGGTACCGAGTCCCAGTCTCGACACCTCGATGTCAGTGCCAGGGATGCCGCGTTTCTTCATTCCTTCTGCGCTCCTGGTTCCCGCTTGGTCGGCTGGTGACGTTTCTCGCGTAGTGCGCAGGTGAGCCTGGCGGAGCAGACCAGTCTGCCCACGTCGTCGGTGATCTTGATTTCGAAGGTGGACATCGTTCTGCCGAGATGCAGCGGGGTGGCCACTCCGGTGACGACGCCCTCGGCGACACCGCGGTGGTGTGAGCACGAAAGCTCGACACCCAGGGCGATCCGGCCGTGTCCTGCCGCGTGGAGAGCGGCCGCCGCGGTACCCAAGGTTTCAGCGAGCACCGCGCTCGCGCCGCCGTGCAGCAGGCCCCACGGTTGCTGGTTCCCGGCTACGGGCATCGAGCCGACGAGCCGGTTCATGTTCATGTCGATGATCTCGATACCCATGATGTGGGCCAAGCTGCCGCGCTCCCCGCGGACACTGTCGATCGAGCCTTGCCCGGTCTGGAACATGGATGTCTGCCTCTGCTTCGGATCTTTGGTCGGTAAGCCAGGCCTCGACGCGCTCGCCGCCGGGTGCGCGCCGCAATCTCCGTCAGCCCTTCAGGATCACAGGCAACGCCTGAAGTCGTCGGACGAACTTCCCTGGACGCCACTGGATCTCCTCAGGGGGAAGAAGCAGCTCGGTCCGGGGATAGCGTTGGAAAAGAGTCCGAAGCGCGGTCGCGGTCTCGATCTTGCCGAGTTGCGCCCCGAGGCACCGGTGCGCACCGTGACCGAAGCCGAGATGTCCCTTTGTGGAGCGGTCGACGTCGAAGACGTCCGGATCATCGAAGAAGTCTGGGTCGCGATTCGCCGCCGCTGGAGAGATGAGCAAGAGTTCTCCCGCCGGGATGGTCACCCCGCCGACCTCGATCGGCGCGGAGGTATAGCGTGGTGGCACGAAGCGAAAGTTCGACTCGTATCGGACGAGTTCGTCGACGGCTTTCTCGAACAGGGTGGGATCGGCGAGTAGCTTCGCCAGTTCTTCTGGATTGTTCAGCAGTGTGAACGCGCCATTGCCGATCGCGATCGACGGTCCCATGCCGCCGACCAGTACCAAGACGTAGGTCGAGGTCAGTTCATCCTCGGTCAACTGGCCTTGGTCGTGCAAGTGCATGAGAGTGGTGCACAGGTCGTCGGCGGGCTCGCGCCGTTTGAGGGCGAGGAGGTCCTTGGAAAAGGTGTGCAACTCCTCGGCCGCCTTCTCGATCTCGCTGATGATCGGCGACGTGATCATCTCCGTGACCTGTGTGGCGAGCAGGTTCACCTCGGTCGTCGGAATACCCAGCAGCTCACAGATGATCGTCCCGGCCATGGGACGGGCGAGATCGGCGGCGATGTCGACCGGTTCACCGACCGGCAGTGCGTTCGTCAGTTCGTCGGCGAGCCGCTGGGACCTGGGGCGGAGTTCGGCGAGCTTCGCCGGCGTGAAAACGTTGCCGACCAGGGCACGCAGGCGGTGGTGGTGCTCACCGTCCCGGTCGAAGAAACTCCGTCGGGACCCGTGCGGAAGATGCGCGCGCTGCTGCTCCTTGATCAGGCAGTGACTGTTGATCGCATGCCGATGGGCGACGAGGTCACGAAGAACGGTCGGATCGGCGAGGACTTTTCGTACGTCTTCGTACCGCGTGATGGCCCACATGCGGTATCCATTGTTTTCTATGGGATACGCCGGGCTTGATTCACGGACCTTGGCCAGTGTCCCGTAAGGATCTGTCATCAAGTCGCGGGACTTGATACGACCCAGTTCTGTGGGGACCTCGCCGCTGCTTTTCTGTTTAACGTCCATTGCCAACAGTCCTCGTTCGCCGTGATGTCTCGACTACCAGTTGACCATCATCGTTCGCGGGCCTCGCATCACCTGGTTCTTCCAATGGATTTCCCCGACGCTCAGATTCGGGAAGGAGAGCGCGAGCGCGGAGAGGGCCTCCTGGAGTTGGAGCCGGGCAAGTGCGATTCCCAAGCAGTGGTGCCGCCCGTGGCCGAAGGCCAGATGACGATTACGGTCACGGTCGACACGGAAGACGTCAGGAGCGGGGAACTCCTGCCCGTCCCTGTTGCTGGCGCCGATCGAGACGAGAACGACGTCACCGGCCGCGATTTGTGTCGTGCCTAGTACGACGTCGACCAGGGCATAGCGTGGCATCGAGCCGGCCCCGGCCATGACCGGTACGAACCTCAGCAACTCTTCGATCGTGGCTTCGAGGTGTTGCGGCTCATCTCGAAGCGATCTCCAGATATCCGGTCGATCCGTCAGGAAGTTGGTGAAGTTGGCGATCTGGTTCGAGGTCGTCTCATACCCGGCGAACAACAGCTCCCTGGTCACCACCAGTAACTCGGCTTCGGACAGCCGATCGTCGTCCTCGCGTGCGTTGATCAGGTCTGTCAACAGGTCGTCGCTCGGAGCGGCACGTCGTGCGGCCACCAGGCCGACGAGGTAATCGTTGAGCTGACGCGATCGCAGCTCGGTTTCCTCCGCGGCCAGGGAGTTGGTGGAGAATTGGGCCTCACTCCACAAGCGCAGCCGAGCACGGTCCGGTCTGGGAACTCCGAGGATCTCGCAGATCACATGCAGGGTCAGGGGAATCGCGTAGTTCTCCACGAGGTCCGCCGGTGGGCCTGAATCCTTCATGCCGGCGATGAGCTGTCGCGCATGGGCGCGTACTTGCGGGCGCAGGCGTTCGATGCGCTTCTTGGTGAAGTTCTTGGTGATCAGGCCGCGCAACCGCGTGTGATCCTGATCGTTCAGAGTCAACAGATTTGGATCAGCCGGGAAGTTCGACTGGCGCGGGACCGAACGCCCAGGGATCGCCGCGCTGCTGAAGCGGGGGTCGTTCAGGACGATACGTGCGAGATCGTAGTCGATCACAAGCCACGCAGGGTCGCCTCGCGGCAGGCGCACCCTGCTGAGGGTCGGTGAATCGCGCAGACACTTGTACCGGGCGGACACCTCAAGTGACTCGTGGTTGTTGAACGGGTAGTCCAACGGTTCGGGCCTGACGTTGAGATCAGGCCGGAATACATCGCTATTGCTCACCACACCTCCTCGCCGCTGATTCCGCGCGTGATCGTCGAATGCCTGCAGCGCCCGGAGCCAGTGGCCATGAGTAAGAAGGACAAGGTTAGCGAGGGATTCTCCGTGGTACCACGCGAGATTCCAAGAGGTGGAACCTCGCGTGGTACCACGGAGAGTAAGATGGAACCGTCACGTGGTGCGAGGGCGTCGCAGTCGATGATGCCGAAGCTGGAGTGCGCCAGGTCAGAGCCGCAGCGGGCTCGTCGAATCCCACAGGCGTGCCCGGAGTTCGCCGCCCAGGCGGCGACGGCCGAGATCCGCACGGTCGAATCGCTGAGGCGCGACGGGAACTTTCCGATCTGCAGGGGCTTGGCGAGCACCACGGCCCGCGGCGCGGGGTTCTGCACGTCCGGATTCCTGATGCTGACCGAAGGTTTCCAGCCCAGCGGCCGGTCACAGGCCGCGAGGTCCCCTCGGCGTCTCTGTACCGCTGCATCGGGTCGGAACCTCGCCCACAGGAATCAATCGTTCATTCAATCGTCACGAAACGAACCGACTCCGGCGCCGACCGAACCTGCGACGAGGTCGGCACGATGCCGGGCTGTCGCACCCAGTCCTTCGCCGACCTCGAGATCTAAACCAGTCGCCGCGCCTCCTCCGGTGCCAACACCAGCCTCACCTCCACGCCGGCGTCTTCACTCCGGCATGTCGGGCAGAAAGCACCGAAAAACGGGCAGTCCCCGCCGCCGCGCGTTCGAGGGTGCGCGAGGGCAGACCGGCTGACTTTTGAGACAAAGAGCCGGTCCTCGTTTCGGCTTGCGCCCCTACGCTTCGTTGGCCGGATCCGGCATCGAAACCGGAGAGAAGGTTCCTTCCTTGGGGCAGGATAGGAGTGAGCTGCGAATGTCGATCCTCACTACACCGGAGAATTTTCAACCTGCGGTTCGACCGAGGACCGCGGAGGGGGTTCGTCGATTTTCACTGACCGCGGCGGAGTCTTCCGAAGTGGCAAGCCTTGCCGATCGCACGCTGGGCGCGATGAGCGATGGAGAGCTGGTCGGTCATTTGGACGAAGTTCGGGTGGCTTCGGAGAATCTGCCATCGCGTCTCAGAAGTTTTCTCATCGAATCACGGGTGACCGAGTCCGAAATCTTCTCGGTCTCCGGCCTGCCCATCGGATCCGATCTTCCACCAACCCCCGCGGGCTGGACGGCCGCCCAGCGGACCGGTGCCGGACTGCGGGAGCAGATGGTGTTGCTCCTGTGCGGCTCGCTCGTCGGCGATCCGTTCACCTGGGCCACACAGCAGAACGGCCGGCTGGTCCACGACGTGTGTCCCGCACCGGACGCGGAGCGATCGCTCACCAGCGCCAGCAGCCTCGCTGCTCTCTCATTGCACACCGAGGACGTACACCACGCCTGCCGTGGTGACTATGTCGCACTGCTGTGCCTGCGGAATCCGGACGCGGTCGCCACCTCTGTGGTCAGGGCCGACGCCGTCGCACTGGCACCGGAGATCCGTCGGCTGTTGCGTGAGCAGCGGTTCGAGTTCCATCCGGACGACTCACACACCGGCAGTGGGCGTGACGCGGGATCAGCCGTCGACGAGGGGCCGGTGTTCTTCGGCCCCGAGGAGCGGCCCTATGTGCGCTTCGACGCCGACTTCGTTTCCGGGAAGGACGACGTCGCTCAGGATGCTGTCCGCGATGCCGCGAAATGCTTCCAGGCTGCCACCGAGCAGCTGGTTCTCGAACCCGGTGAAGTCGTCTTTCTCGACAACTATCGCGTGGTGCACGGGCGGGGTTCGTTCGTCCCGCGTTACGACGGCACGGATCGCTGGCTCAAGCGGGTCAATTTGGCGCGGGACATCCGGCGCACATACCGCAAGTTGGGCACGCGGTCGAGAGTGATCAAGTAGCCGTGGCCGAACCGGGCGAGGGCGCCATAGATCTCCGATCCGACACGGTGACCAGGCCCGACCGGGCGATGCGCGCGGCGATGGAGCGCGCCGAGGTGGCCGACAACGTCATTGACACCGATCCGACGATGGCCGTCTTGGAGCGCCGGATCGCGGTTCTGCTCGGCATGCCCGCCGGACTGTGGATGCCCAGCGGCACGATGGCGAATCTTGTCGCGCTGATGGTTCATCTCCAGCGCGGCGACCGTTTCCTCGCGCCGCGTGACGTACACATCTTGGCGGACGAATTGGGTGGGGCGGCGTGGTTGGCAGGCGGCATGCCCGAGCCTATGCCGCATGACGGTGGGCCGGGTCGACCGTCGCCATCGGCGGTGCGGTCCGCGTGCCCGCCGACCGGCACGGCTTACAACGAACTGCGCACCACGTTGCTCTGCCTGGAGAACACGCACAATGCGGCCGGAGGAGCGGTCACCTCACCGGATGAGCACGAACGCCTGGTCATGGCCGCGCGTGATCGCGGGCTTCTGGTGCATCTTGACGGCGCCCGGTTGTGGAACGCGGCCGTCGCGCTCGGCGTCGCGCCATCGGCACTGACGACCGGTGTCGATTCGGTCCAAGTCTGTCTCTCGAAGGGCCTTGGCGCGCCAGTCGGCTCGGTGTTGGCGGGCAATGAGGAGTTCATCGCGGCCGGTCGCCGGGTTCGGCAGATGCTTGGTGGCGGTGTGCGCCAAGGCGGCGTCCTCGCCGCAGCCGGTCTCGTCGCGCTCGACCGGATCGACGAGCTTGTCGAAGACCATGGTAAGGCGCGCACGCTCGCGTCCGGGCTGGCAAGGCTGGGTTGGGCCGTGAACCGGCCCGAAACCAATATCGTCCTCGCGACCGTGCCCTCGGTACCGGTGATGCTCACGAAACTGGCGCGACTCGGCATTCTCGCTTCGGAGATCGCGGGGCAGGTGCGATTCGTGACTCATCGCGACATCACCCATTCCGGAATCGAGGATGTGTTGGTCCGGATCAGCGCTGGAATCGCCGTCGCAGAACCTGTTGAAGAAATCGGCTTCGCTTTGGAAGGGTGAATGGTGTAAATGGACTTCGACAACAGACGTGTTCTGGTCACCGGGGCATCGCGTGGAATCGGCCGGTCCGTGGCCCTGCTACTGGCACAGGCCGGTGCTCAGGTGGTGGGCACCTTCAACACCGGGAAGCGCGAAGCCGCCGAGCTCCTCTCGTCGGGGATCGACGAGATGGTCCAGGTCGACTTCGCCGATCGTGCAGTGACGGCCCGGGCGCTCGCCGACCTCGCGGCGTCTGCTCCCTTCCACGGCATCGTCAACAACGCGGGCGCCATTGAATTCGAGAAATGGGACGAGATCACCCTGGAATCTTGGGACAGGGTCTTCGACGTCAACCTACGCGCCGTGCTGTCGGTCACGAGAGCGCTGAGCGGTTCGATGCCGCGCGGTTCCTCGATCGTCAACATCGCCAGCAAGGACGGGATGATCGGGACGTACTCGTCCATTTCGTACTCCGCGAGCAAAGCCGCGCTGCTCAACCTCACCAAGAGCCTGGCCAACGTGCTCGGCCCGTCGGGTGTCCGGGTGAACGCGGTGTCCCCAGGGTGGGCCGATACGGGCATGTCGACGGACCCGTCCTTGGAGGCGGGGCGGATGACGCCGCTTGGCAGGAACGCCCGCCCGGAGGAGGTCGCCGAAGTGGTGAAGTTCCTGTTGAGTGACGCGTCGTCGTTCGTTTCCGGTGCCAACTACCTTGTGGACGGCGGCTACACGGGCGTCGACTTGATCATGAAGCAGGAGGCGGAGGCGCTGTAGCTGAAGTCGACTCCGACCGCCGCACTGCGGCGACCGTGATACGGAGGGGTGCCAGTAGTGCTCGGTTAGGTGTGTCGTTGTGTGCACGCGGTCACCGACTGGGCTTCGGCTACGATCGACTGGCGATTCCGGCGCCTACGCATCCGGTAGGAGATCCGTGACGACATCCACGAAGCCTTCCTCACCCTCGGTTAAGACTCCTTGGCCCCACGGTGAACGACTGTCGCCGAGAAGCTCACGGGTGTGCGCCTGCTTATCACTTTAAAGAACTGAGCAACGGGCGGCCTGGTGGCGTAAATTGAGGCGCGGGTCGTGGGTTCTTGCTAGGTCTCCCCTGTGCACCGCGTGGGAACCCGCGACCCCACGGAACGCCTTTCGCTGCCCGAAAGTGCACAGCGGGGCGACGGGCCGACCCATATGGTGGCAAGCGAGCGTTCGTAACTGCGACACTGAGTCTTTCCGCTTTCCTGAACCGCATGAACGTGGCCAAGAGGTGTAAATGGCTGAGAAGAACCCGCTCCGGACCAAAACTTCCGTTGTCGGTCTGCCCCTTGTGGACGGTGCCGGGCTGGGAGTTTCAGGCCCTCCCGACGGAGCGATCAGCGCTCGCGCTGTTCAGACCGTCCGCCGCATGGCGCATGATGACGCCGACGGCGCTGTCTTGCTTGCAATGCTCGGGTTGGACAGTTCCGCGGGTTAACGGCTGGATCGAGCTTCGCTCTCGCGGAGACTCCTGCGTCTCGGTGGCTTCCTCGGGTAAAGCTGCCTGGAACTGATAGTGCCGGGAATATCTCTCCTGTTGCGCGGCACCTAGCTGATCTTCTTGTCATCTGCCTTAGGCATTTCGGCGCAAATGGGGCGATTTCTTGATTGTGCTGAATTGCCGGAGAGGTGAAGCCGGTACTTGCCGGGACGCAGGAATCTCGGTGCCTATCACCAGCCACAGGTGAATTCGGGGACTGTGATCCGAACGGCAAGGTGGCGGGTGCTGCGGCGGTTCGTCTCGGGGAACGCCAGGTGGTGCGGATGTCGCGTCCAGGCGGGCCGTGCCGCGGCCCGCTGTCGGTATTTGACGGAGTCGGCATTCGCGCGGTGTCCCTGGTAAAATTCTGCCAAAGGCGTGCGTCTAAAAACGTTGGGCCTCCTCTATTGCGTCGAACGCATTCGTTGTCCTTGTTCTGGTCATCCCTTCTTTGGAGAAGTAAAATCATTCGCTTTCGCTTTCGCTTTCGCTGTCGCTGATCGGGACCCCGTTGTCGTCAAGAGAGACGAGTCAGGGGTGGCCAGGATCACCCCGGCGCCGCCAAGAGTCTTCACCGATCGACCAAGTCGTCGCGTTCGCTGGTCGTGATCTTGGCTGGTCGCCGAATAACGTGTAGCGCCATCGTCGGCGTAGTCGGTTTCGGCGAAGCTGCGGCGCTCACCCTTGCGGCCGCGGTGAGTCAGAGTGCGGTAGATCAGCCGGCCGGGCCGCATGCATACCAGCCTAGCGACTGAGACCCGCCCTGAGCCCTTGTCTGACACCGGGGTCTGCGGGGTGTGGCCACGGCGGCCCCAGGTGCGGACCGGTTCGTCGAGTTCGATCGCCCAGGGCGCGGGCACCTGCAGGGAGAACCTCAGCCGGTGCAAGAAATGCGACATCCCGAGAGGGGTCACGGTGCGGGGAACTGGTTCGAGTGGAACGATTCTCGATTCGCCGACCACGTTCGGAACCGCCGCGGGTCGGTATGGCTGCGCACGTCACGACGCGGAGTCATTCGTGCCGGATGACTGCCCGAAGCTGCCCAGTGGCACAGCGTGATAGCCGGCGCGGGTCCGGGATCTGGACAGCCTTCGCGCCGAGATGTCAATCGTGCTCGATGTGCGGGGGCGGTCGAGGCAGATTTGCTAGACGAAGAGGCTCGGCAGAAGCCTGCCATGGTTCCGAAGATCCGGCACAGACATACGATCCTTGGCGGTAGGCAGGTATGTCGATCGCCGAGCCATTGGACTTTGCCCATGAACGTGTCTTTGTCAACTCAGCAGGAACTGGACGGCTTGACTGGTGGCGTGGGCAGGACGGCCATGGACAAGGCCATGATCGTATTGGCGTCGCTGATCACGAGCGAGGTGGCGCTCAGCCTTACCGAACTCAGCCATCGCACCCGGCTGGCGAAAGCGACCGTTCACCGGGTTCTCGCGGTGCTGCAGGCTCACGGCATGATCGTCAGGAGCGGGGACAGATACCGGCCGGGCGGCATGGTGCTGTCTGCCCGCCGGGGTGAGGATGGTCTTGTCGCGCTGCTTCAGCAGCACTCCACGCCGTACCTGGTCGATCTCCATCAGCTGACCGGACACACCGCGAGCATCAGCGTGCTGACCTGCGACTCGGCGCAACACGTCAATCAGATCTTCGGGCATCGGACTCCGAGATTGCCGAGCATGGCCTCGGTCACCTCGACCTTTCCCTCGACGGCCATCGCGCAGGTGCTTCACGCCTACGGGGCGGCGGGGCAGAGCGCCAGGGGCCCTTCCGATCCGGCCGCCGACAAATTGTCGGAGATCCGCCGTATCGGTCTCGCGCATGTCGACGATGCCGTGCACAAAGTCACCAGCATCGCGGTTCCGCTCACAGGCACCCAGCGTCCGACGGCGCTGGCACTGACCGGACATTTCAAGCAGGTGAACATCTTGATCGCGGCGAGGGCCCTCAGGCGAGTGGCATTCGAATTCGGCAGGATGCTGCTGGCGCACCGGGCGGTCATGAACCAGATCGAGCGAGCCGCCTCCGAGTGCTGACGCTTGATCCGTCCTTCCCGCCCGTCGGAATCACGACGCGGGTTCCGCATCAAGGCTTTCGAGGAAGTCGCGCGTCACGTCCGACTCTTCGACGAACGGCCATGACTCTCCAGCCTCCAGTCGAGGCCAGAATTGCGTACTCGGTGTAGCCGAGCCGGCTGAGCCAGGACTGGTCTGCCCTTTCGTGCTCGTAACTTTGGACTTTCGCCCACAGCGAAAGCCTCCCTCGTGTTCGCCGCGTCACGAAGCGTCACCTGATCTCACAGGCGACAGGTTCGGTGGGCCGATGAAGAAGGAATGAAGACCGCCGTCGCAATCTGTCATTGGCAAAGCAGCCGAATCAGGACGGTGATCGTGATGAGCGGTGTCCGAATCGAATTGAGTGGCCGGGAGCGGGCGATACTGCGGGCTGTCGAAGCCGGGCGCGGCGTCCTCATCTCAAGTTGCGAGCCAGGGCTCACCGTCGACGGTCGCTGGTGTGACCACGTCGCCGTTCACAACCTGCTCGGAGCGGGGCTGATCAAGGGAGCGCGGCAGGTCGGCTACGGGCAGCCGACACTTGCCGTGGTGACGGCGGCAGGGCAGGCCGTGCTCGCCGGAAGCGTGGAGTTCGCCGCCTGAGCGGTGACTTGCCTGATGTGCCCGGCTCGTCCGCGGCCAACCGGCTCAGCAGGTCGTCGCGCGGCTGTTCGGCCTTGCGGTTGATGCAGGTGCCGAGGCAGTCGAGAAACTCACCACGCGCTGACGAGATCGGCAGGGGCCGGACTGTCAGGCTGCTGGGCACGGCACTGGCCTGAATCATGTCCTTGACAGCATGCCAGACGAAATCGCGGGTCTGGGAGGCGCCGTTGTCCTGGCGCCGGAGATCGTGTCGAGTCGGTACACGGAGACCGGCGGCCCGGGATTCCGTGCGACCCGAACGACATTCTCGGCTACCCATTTGCTCTGGCAGTAGCCGTTGGCCAGGACTTCGCCAGCACCGAAAGGGTCCTGCCGGCGCCGTGGGGACGGTGCGTCGTGGGAGGTGATCGCCGTTGAAGCAGCCCCGCAATGGTCGACCGGCAACTCAGCTCCACAGCTGTCCCCGGTGATCGAAGCTTGAGGGCATGCTGCCGACCAACTCACGTCGGCCTGATAAGCCGAGCTTTCGGTATGTTGTCGAAAGGTGGGTTTCAACTGTCCTGCGCGACAATGAGAGTGAGGAGGCGACAATATCGTTGCCGAATCCGGCTGCCGCCAGGCGGGCTACCCGGAATTCCTGAGTAGTGAGTCTTCTCGGCGAGCTGATGTCCTGCAGAGCGGCTCTGGCCAGGTTCGCGACGTGAACATCACGGTACTCGGCACTCAGCCGGATCGCTTCACAGTACATGTTGCGTGCCGCGGTCGAATGGCCTTGTTCGGTCAACAGCAAGCCAAGAGGGACGATGGTACGCAGTAGCTCGTTCCTTGACTCCGACGCTCGCAGCAGCCCGAGGATCTCTTTGACAACGTCGGTCGTTTCTCCAGTGCAACAGGTCACGGCGGAGACATACAACGCGCGGCCGACCGCCGCGGCCGAACCCCAACGGCGCGCAGCCGTCAGCCCTGCCATCGCGAGCATTCCTGCCTGGTCCCTGTCGCGCCGATGTGGAGTGGCCAGTGCGATGCCGCTCTGCCACGAGGCGATCGCGGGATTGGTCAAGCCGTAGCGGCGCAGCTCTTTCCCGCATTGCAAGTAGTCATCAATTCCGGCGGCTGGATTTCCCAACGCGGCTTTTGTTGCGGCTTGAGCGACGAGGAGTAACGTCCGGTCACCGCCGGGCAGGAGTGTGCGCGACGTCTCTCCGTCCCGAATGGCCAATATGCGCGCTGCGTCCTGCGGGCGGTGGGCGTCGACCAGGGCTTCCGCCCACCACGCTGTCGCTGTCGACGAAAGGGTGCATACCGGAAGATTGGGGACAATCGTGGCGAAATTATCCAGTGCGGCGGACTTCGCTCCGGTCAAATGCTGGATACGCGCACGTAGCACGGCGACCATCTGCATCAACGACGAACTGTCACGGCCATCGGAATGTGAGGAAACACGCGCTGCGTAAAATCCTGCCACGGCTGGCTTGTCTGCGCAGATCAAGGTCAGCAATGAGTAGAAGACACACGCCTCATATTCGAGGCAACCCTCATCTTTCAGGGCTGATTCCGCTCGCGCGGCGGCTTCCAGTCGGGACTCGCCGCTTGCAAGCAACTGGGCTGCTCGTGCCGCCGAGCACAATCCATCGACACCGCGATGGTCGGCAGTATGATAGCCGAACAGTCTCTCCAAGCCGATTAGCTCAGTTTGGAGGCCACGTACGCTTGGCTTTGCATGTTCGTTTGCGGCCGCTACCTTTGATCTTAACGACGGCGCGTGCAGTGCCAGCGATTCGCGCGGTAGCCTCCGTTGGCTTGCTTTGAGGTGCGCCCGACGGCGTTTCGGGTTCAACATCGCGTATGCGAGGTCCTTGCGGTTCGCTACATCCAGCTTGTCGAAGACCTTGCAAAGGTGTTGCTCGACGGTGCTCACCGTGATGTTGGACCGCTGCGATATCTCTCGGTTGGTCAGCCCGCTGCGCGCGAGCGATGCCACGCTTATCTCCTCGCGTGTCAGGGCTGAGCCGGGTGTCAGCTCGAGCATGCGATCGGCAGCGTCGGCCGCCCTGGCCGACCAAACCGGACTCGCGTGCAGTTCTGCCATCCGGCGAGCCGCGTCGAACATCTTCCGCGCTTCCGCTGGACGGTGGCATTCCGCGAGGTGGGTGCCGAAATCATAATGTACACGCACCTGTCCGTGCCGGATCGGTGAGCGTGCCAGGAGCGTGGTGGCCACACGCAGTCCTCTGGAAGTGCGGTTGTCCGATTGAGCGATGGCGAGGGCATGCAGAGCGACCCCATGACTGTATTCTCCGCCCCAGGCCTTGGCGACTTCGAGTTCGTCCTGAGCGAGGCAAAGCGCCAGGTTCCGGTATCCCAGTGCGGCTGAGCACAACGAGGCCGGCGATCGCCATCTGATGGCCGAAGGATTGAAGACGGCCATGTTCGTGAGCAGTTTGCCGCACGCCAGGAAATCGTCCAGGCTACGTCCGAAACAACCCGCGGCGAATTCCAAAGCGGCCATGGCTGCCAGTACTAAGGAATAGTCTGTGACCACTTTTCCCGGCTCGAAATAGCCTTGGTTCTTCAGTGTCAGCTTAGCCTGCTCGATGTCGCCTAGATCTGCCATGATCTCCACCAGCCAGGCCACGCAGACCTCGGCCAGATGACCCCTTTGGCCGGCGGCGAGCATTCCGGTCAGGATACGGCGGGCTTCGACGGTTTGGCCGGTCAGCGCCAGAATCCTCGCTCTAAGTAGTGTTAGTGCCGCCTGATGTGGCTGCGTTCGCTGTCTGCCTGCGGTGACGGCCCGAGCCTCGACCTGCCGCTCGGCCAGTTGCAGTTCTTCAGCTTGGATAAGGGTGATCACGGCCGACCACAAGCAAACGACATCCTGGTTGTCCGACATTTCCAAGGCTTCTTGCGCAAGTGCCACCGTTTGTTGCCGGTTGGCGCCTCGGTTGCTCAATGTCAGTCCCCTTACGGCCCTTCGGCGTGCGGAGTCGGCCGGGCCGTGCTGAGAGGCGGTGATCTTCGGCAAACCTGGCGCATATGCCACAGTCGGATCGTTCGGTCCGCCCCATTCGTCTTCTCCGACGAGCGTCTCACGCCCAGTCAGACGGCTGCCGACGTCGCTCACGGTCGTCCCCAGGCCGGATCGGATGCGAACTGCTCACGAGACGACAGTCGGCAGCTGCCAATGGGACGCCCAATGATCGCGCAAGGGTAACCGGTCGCAAAGAGCAGAGACCCGGACATGCTTTTCTCCTTCAAGGCAGCCGACTCGCTGCCGATTTGTCAACTACTACGACTGTCATCTAAGGCTGTCAACAGCGTTGGACCTAAAGAAAGTAGTCTTTGCCCGAATAGTCATTCGCATTCGTTCGACCCGAGCTGTCGGCGAGGTCGCATTGATGTGCTTAGGGGCCCATGCGGGCCCGGGCAATACTCCATCTCGGCAGGTTGGGTCGAATGCTCGGTCGCATCGTGTGAGCGCGAAGCTGGCATACCCTGTGGAACTACCCCTATATGGGGGACAAAGGCCTTCCGGTCGCCCGCTGTCCGTGTCATAGTCGGTCCTCGCGATGCCGCAGCAATCGAGGCGAGTCATCGATGCGCAAACAACCAGCGCACCGCTGCGGGCAGCCTTGGACCATTGGTTCGGACTAGCTTAACGCCATACTGGAATGTGAGACAATGCACAGCACACTGATCGTGGCCAAAATCGCGCCTGGTGCAGCCCGGGATGTGGCCGGGCTGTTCGAGGCTTTCGACAACACGGAAATGCCCGAGCTGATGGGCACCCGACGGCGCCAATTGTTCGAGTACCGCGGGCTTTATTTCCACCTGCAGGACTTCGACGCGGACAACGGCGGCGAGCTGATCGAGGGGGCGAAGACCGACCCGAGGTTCATGCGGATCAGCGATGACCTCAAGCGATTCATCACCGCCTATGACCCCGCCACCTGGCGGTCTCCCGCCGACGCGATGGCCACCAGGTTCTATGACTGGGCGCAGCCATGAGCAGACGCTATGGCCGAGCCGTCATCACCGGTGTCGGCGTCACCGCACCCGGTGGAGCCGGCGCCAAGAGTTTTTGGCAATTGCTGACCGACGGCCGGACCGCCACTCGGACGATCTCACTCTTCGACGCATCGGCATTCCGCTCCCAAGTCGCCGCCGAGGTGGATTTCGACGGCGAGGCAGCCGGACTGAGCCCTCAGGAGACCCGGCGAATGGACCGCGCCGCTCAGTTCGCCGTCGTGACCGCTCGCGAAGCGGTGTACGACAGCGACTTGGATCTCGGCGCCGTCAACCCGTCACGAATCGGCGTGACAGTCGGCAGCGCGGTCGGCGCCACCATGGGATTGGATCAGGAATACCGGACGGTCAGCGATGGCGGTCGTCTTGATCTCGTCGACCACGAGTATGCCGTTCCGCACCTGTACAACTTCCTCGCTCCGAGTTCGTTCGTCACCGAAGTGGCCTGGACGGTAGGCGCCGAAGGGCCAGGGACGACTATCTCCACTGGCTGCACCTCGGGCCTGGACGCGGTGGGCTACGCCGCGGGCTTGATCGCCGAAGGCTCAGCGGACGTGATGGTGGCCGGCGCTACCGATGCACCGATCTCGCCGATCACTGTCGCCTGCTTCGACGCCATCAAGGCAACTACACCGCGTAATGATCACCCAGAGGGCGCATCGCGGCCTTTCGATGCCACCCGCAACGGGTTCGTTCTAGGGGAGGGCTCGGCGTTCTTCGTGCTCGAAGAGCTGGAAGCGGCCCGCCGACGGGGTGCTCGGATCTACGCGGAGATCGCCGGATACGCGAGCCGGTCCAACGCCTTCCATATGACCGGGCTGCGCCCGGACGGCAAGGAGATGGCCGAAGCGATTCGGGTCGCGCTGGCCGAGGCACGGCTCAATCCGGAGGACATCGATTACGTCAACGCGCACGGCTCCGGCACCAAACAGAACGATCGGCACGAAACGGCCGCGTTCAAACGAAGCCTCGGCGACCACGCCTACCGCACACCGGTCAGCTCGATCAAATCGATGGTCGGGCACTCACTGGGTGCGATCGGGTCGATCGAGGTGGCCGCGTCTGTTCTGAGTATGACGCACAACGTTGTGCCACCGACGGCGAACCTGCACAACGAGGACCCGGAGTGCGACCTGGACTATGTGCCACTGACCGCACGTGACTGGCGTACGGACGCGGTGCTTTCCGTGGGCAGCGGATTCGGCGGTTTCCAGAGTGCGATGGTATTGGCCAAGCCGGAACGAGCCGCACGATGAGCCTTCCGACCACCAGCCGGGCCGTGGTGACCGGTCTGGGTGTGACCGCGCCGACCGGCCTGGGGATCGACGAATACTGGGCGGCCACTCTCGCCGGGCACAGCGCCATCGACCGGATCACCCGTTTCGACCCGGCTCCCTACCCGGCTCAACTGGCGGGAGAGATCCGCGGCTTCACCGCGGAAGAGCATCTGCCTGGCCGCCTGCTGCCGCAGACCGACCGGATGACGCAGCTGTCGCTCGTCAGTGCCGATTGGGCATTCCTCGATTCCGGGCTGGCACCGGCCGACCTGCCCGAGTTCCAGGCGGGAGTGATCACGGCCAGCCATTCAGGCGGGTTCGAGTTCGGCCAGAACGAATTGAAAGCGTTATGGAGCAAGGGCAGCCAGTATGTCAGCGCCTATCAGTCGTTCGCCTGGTTCTATGCGGTCAACAGTGGCCAGATCTCCATTCGCAACAACCTCCGCGGACCGAGCAGTGTGCTGGTGAGCGACCAAGCCGGCGGTCTCGACGCGGTCGCTCAAGCTCGTAGACAGATCCGGCGGGGAACGTCACTGGTCGTCTGTGGGGCGGTCGACGCGTCGATCTGCCCGTGGAGTTGGGTCGCGCAGCTGACCGGCGGCAGGCTAAGCCTTGGCAAGGATCCGAAGAACGCGTACCTGCCGTTCGACGACCGTGCGGCCGGCCATGTGCCGGGTGAGGGTGGGGCGCTGTTGGTGCTGGAGGATGAGCGGCACGCGCGGGATCGTGGTGCGCCTCGGATCTACGGCGAGATAGCGGGGCACGCCGCCACGATGGATCCGCCGCCGGGAAGTGACCGGCCGTCCGGCCTGCGCCGGGCGATCGAGCAGGCGATGGCGGACGCGACCATCGAGCCGGAAGACGTCGATGTGGTCTTCGCGGACGCGGCGGCTGTGCGATCGCTGGACGAGGCAGAGGCCGACGCGCTGGTGGCGATATTCGGTCCCGGTGGAGTCCCGGTGACCGCGCCCAAGGCGACAACCGGCCGCCTGTACTCCGGTGCCGCCTCGCTCGACCTGGCCGCGGCGTTTCTGAGCATCCGCGATCGTGTCGTTCCACCGACCATCGGCACCTCTCTGTCGCCGCGTTATGAGATCGATCTCGTCACCGGGACGCCCAGAGCTGTCGACGTGCGGTGCGCCCTCGTGCTCGCCCGCGGCCAAAGCGGATTCAACTCCGCCGTGGTCGTCCGCGCCTTCGACTGATCACCAGACCCGCACAAATCAGGAAGGCAGAACCTTTTCATGCCCGGATCTTCCCCGTTCACCCTCGACCACCTGCGGGCCACCCTGCGCGCAGCTGCCGGAGCTGATGACATCTCGAGCCTTGAGGGCGCAATCGACGACACCGAGTTCGTCTCGTTGGGCTACGACTCGATCGCGCTGCTCGAGACCACCAGCCGGATCGAGCGGGAGTGGAGTGTGTCCTTGGACGAGCAAGCGATGGCCGCGGCCAGTACGCCACGTGAGCTGGTCGCGCTCGTCAACGCACATCTGTCCGCCAAGACCCCCTGACCTGATGGATCGCTGAAAGAGAGTTGCGAAGACGATGCTCCAAGAAGGAAAAGTCGCGTTGGTAAGCGGGGCCAGCAGCGGGATCGGCCTGGCTTCGGCCAGACTCCTAGCGAAGCAGGGCCACCGGGTGTTCCTGTGTGCCCGTGGTAAGGAGGCCTTGGACGAGGCCGTCGAGGGCATGCGGGCCGATGGCTTGGAGGTGGATGGCGGCACCGCGGACGTCACGTCCAAAAAGGACATCGAGGCGGTGGTACGGGCTGCGGTTACCCGGTACGGTCCGATCGATCTGCTGGTCAACAACGCCGGCCGCAGTGGTGGCGGTGTCACGGCCGACATCAGCGACGACCTCTGGTCGGACGTCATCGCCACCAATCTCACCAGTGTCTTCCTGATGACCAAGGAGACGCTCAACGCCGGCGGCATGCGAGCCAAAGACCGTGGCCGGATCATCAACATCGCATCCACCGCGGGAAAGCAGGGCGTTGTGCTCGGTGCACCCTACTCCGCGTCGAAGCACGGAGTGGTCGGCTTCACCAAGGCACTGGGCAATGAGCTGGCGCCTACCGGCATCACCGTCAACGCCGTCTGCCCTGGATATGTGGAAACGCCGATGGCGCAACGGGTCCGGGCCGGCTACGCGACAGCCTGGCAGACCACTGAGGAGGCCGTGATGACCAAGTTCACCGCCAAGATCCCGCTCGGCCGGTACTCCACACCCGAAGAGGTCGCCGGGTTGGTCGGCTATCTGGCCTCGGACCTCGCCGGATCGATCACCGCTCAAGCGTTGAACGTCTGCGGCGGTCTGGGCAACTTCTGACCTGTGCTCGCCTCTGACGATAAGGAGACCGAAATGAGTAACGCCCCAGAGCGCGAGGTGGCGCATGAAATCACCATCCGAGCCGACTCCGCCGCGGTGTTCCGGCTCATCGCCGACGTGGAGAACTGGCCGCGAGTATTTCCACCGTCGGTGCACGTCGACTGTGTCGACCGAGAGGGAAACGCGGAGACGATCCGGATCTGGGCCACCGCCAACGGTGAACCGAAGACCTGGACGTCGAGGCGGGGATTGGACCCAGTGGCCCAGCGGATCACCTTCCGGCAGGAAGTGACCACACCACCGGTCGCCCGGATGAGTGGCACCTGGATCGTCGAGCCGGTCGGCGATGGCACCCGTCTGCGGTTGCTGCACACCTACCGCGCCGTGGACGACGACGCGGCCGGGTTGGCGTGGATCGACGAGGCGGTGGACCGGAACAGCCGCAGCGAACTGGCGTCGTTGAAGAAGACCATCGAGTCGATGACCGAAGACGACGACCTCACCCTGTCCTTTGTGGACTCGGTTGAGGTGGCAGGTTCCCCGAAGGACGTGTACGACTTCATCAACGAGGCCGGCTTGTGGGCCGAGCGGCTACCTCACGTACCGAGTGTCGTGCTCACCGAGGACGAACCCGGGCTGCAGGTACTGCGGATGGAAACCCGCACCAGGGACGGATCGTCGCATACCACGGAGTCCGTCCGAGTCTGCTTCCCGCACGACAGGATTCACTACAAGCAGACCACGTTGCCTGCCTTGATGTCCCTGCACACCGGATACTGGCAATTCGAGGAGAACGCCACCGGCGGCACGACCGCCAGTTCTCAACACACTGTGGTGATCAACCCGGAGACCATCACACAGGTGCTCGGATCCGAAGCCGGGGTAGCCGAGGCACGTGCCTACATTCGTGAAGCATTGGGCGCCAATAGCCGGGCAACGCTCGAGCACGCCAAACGCTACGCGGAAGCAAGGCGCTGACCCGGACCGGAATTCACGTGTGGTTCTCCTTCGACGACCCAGGGATGTGTAGGAATGGATGCTGACGTGATCATCGCCGGCGCGGGCCCCGCGGGCCTGATGCTGGCCGGCGAGTTACGCCTGGGAGGTGCGACCGTCATCGTGCTGGAGCGGATGCCGCACCGCAGTGGCGAGTCCCGAGGGCTCGGATTCACCGCTCGCACCATGGAGGTCTTCGATCAACGGGGTCTGCTGCCCCGGTTCGGTCCCATCGAACTGAGCACAGCAGGGCATTTCGGTGGATTGCCGGTGGATTTCGGCCTGCTCGACGGTGGCCATCAGGCGGCGAAAGCGGTGCCGCAATCCCAGACCGAGCTCGTACTGGAGCAATGGGCCACCGAACTCGGCGCCGACATCCGGCGGGGGCATGAGCTCCTCACCCTGACCGACGACGGTGACAGCGTCACGGCGGAGGTACGAGGACCGCACGGAACGGAGCGGGTGTCCGCGCCATATCTGGTCGGCTGCGACGGAGGCCGTAGCACCGTGCGAAAAGCAGTGGGGTTCGACTTTCCCGGTACCGCGGCGACCATGGAAATGTTCCTCGCCGACGTCCGTGGCCTTGACCTCGAACCACGCATGATCGGCGAGACCCTCGACGCGGGCATGGTCATGGTCGGCAGGCTGCCTGACGGCATCACCAGGATCATCGTCTGTGAACACGGAGCACCGCCGCGGCGCCGGATCACGCCGCCGGACTACAGCGAAGTGGCGGAAGCCTGGAAACGGCTTACCGGTGACGACATTTCGCACGGCGAGCCGGTCTGGGTCAGCGCGTTCGGTGACGCCGCCCGTCAGGTGACCGAGTACCGCCGCGGCCGGGTCCTGCTGGCGGGCGATGCGGCACATATCCATTTGCCCGCCGGCGGGCAGGGAATGAACACCAGCATTCAGGACGCGGTGAACCTGGGCTGGAAGCTCGCCCGAGTCGTTCAGGGGACTGCTTCTCCCGCACTTCTGGACACATACCACAGTGAACGTCACCCCGTGGGCGAGCGGCTGCTGCTGAACACGAAGGCACAGGGGCTCCTGTTCCTCCGTGGTCGTGAGATGCAGCCGCTGCGGGACGTGCTGACCGAACTCATCACGTTCGACGAGGTGAGCCGTCATCTGGCCGGAATGGTCAGCGGCCTCGAGATCACGTACCGCGTAGGCGGTGGCACACATTCGCTGCTGGGGCGGAGGATGCCCCGGACCGACCTCGTCGGCTCACGTGGACGGACAACGAGTACCGAGGCATTGCGAACCGGCCGGACCGTGCTGTTCGACTTCGAGGACAACTCGCGGCTCCGCCGGAAGGTGGCGGGTTGGACGGCCCAGGTGGATGTCGTGACCGCGGAAATCCATGGGGACACCGCAAACAACCCGCTTTCGGGGACCGCTGCCGTTCTGGTGCGCCCGGATGGTCACGTGGCTTGGGCCGCGCCGGGCAGTCACGGTGACCTTCGGATGGCGTTGGAAAGCTGGCTGGGGGCTCCGGATGAGTGCGTGAGCCTGGCCGGGGCGTCCTGATCATGTCCTCGGTGCTCCTTGACACGCAGGTGATCGTCGTCGGTGCCGGCCCGGTCGGTCTGCTGCTGGCCGGCGAGCTGCGCCTCGGCGGAGCGGATGTCGTCGTGATCGAGCGGCTGCCACAGCCGACGACCGAATCGCGGGCCTCCACCTTGCATGCGCGCACAATGGAGTTCCTGGACAGCCGGGGACTCTTGGAACAGTTCGGAGAGCTTCCCGGCGATGTCAAGGGTCACTTCGGCGGCGTTCCTCTCGACCTGACGTTGGATGGCCCGTTTCCCGGCCAATGGAAGGCCCCACAGACACAGACGGAGCGGATTCTTCAGCAGTGGGCCGCCTCCCTGGGCGTCCCGATCCTGCGCGGCCATGAAGTCACCGGCCTCATCGTCGGACCCGGTCGGGTCCTTGCCGAGGTCACCGGGCAGGGTGCGCCGGTCCGTGTTCGGAGTATCTTCGTTGTCGGCTGCGATGGCGAACAGAGTACCGTTCGGCGGCTCGCGGAGATCCCCTTTGTCGGCCGGCACGCCACCCGCGAACTTCTCCGGGCCGACGTCGAGGGCATCGACGTTCCCGACCGGCGTTTCGAGCGATTGCCCGCTGGGCTGGCGATCGCGGCTCGGCGGGCGGACGGCGTCACTCGAATCATGGTGCATGTGTTCGGCAGCCAACCGGGGCGGCGCGACGGGCCGCCGGTCTTCTCCGAGATCCGCGAAGCGTGGCGGCAGGTCACCGGTGAGGACATCGGCGGTGGGGTTCCCTTGTGGATCAACTCCTTCTCGGATGTTTCGCGGCAAGCCGTTTGTTACCGCAAAGGCCGGATCCTGCTGGCCGGGGATGCCGCACACGCACAAATGCCGATCGGTGGACAGGCCCTGAATCTGGGTCTCCAGGATGCGGCCAATCTGGGTTGGAAGCTGGCATTGCACGTGCGAGGAAAAGCACCGAGCACACTGCTGGACACTTACCACACCGAACGACACGCGGTCGGTGTACGAGTGCTGGGCAACATCAAGGCACAGGCGACCCTGTTGCTCGGCGGTCCGGAGGTCGATGCGACCCGTGTCTTCTTCGGCGAGCTGCTCGGTCACGCTCGGGTGCGGCAACAGCTCGCCGGAATGATCTCCGGTCTGGACGTCCGATACGACGCCGGAGCCGGTGACGACGAGCGCCTTGGCCGGCGTTCGATCCCCGAGAACGTGACCGTGAACCAAGGAAAGACCAGTACCTCGGCTTTACTCCGCGGCGGCCGAGGGCTGCTGGTGCTTCGCCTCGGTGACCCCGACCGGCTGGCCCGGCTGCGCCGGGACGCCGCCCCCTGGGCGGACCGGATCGACACAGTGGTCGCCGAAGCAGGAACCGCGAGTGGCGTCTTGGTTCGCCCGGACGGCTATGTCGCCTGGTGCGACGACGGTCTGAGCGGACTGCCCGACGCGCTCGAGCGGTGGTTCGGATCGCCGGGCAAAACCATCGACACCCACCTCGACCTCCCAGACAGCACCTCTTTCGGACGGAGAAAACTCATGGACAGGCTGGCCGGAAAGACCGCTCTTGTCACCGGAGCGAGCCGTGGCATCGGCCGCGCGATCGCCATCCGGATCGCGGACGAGGGCGCCTTGGTGGCTGTGCACTACGCGGCGAACACACAGATGGCCGAAGACGTCGTCGCGACCATCGAAAAGAACGGCGGCCGTGCGTTCGCCGTTCAAGCGGAACTCGGTGCGCCCGGTGACGCCCACGAACTTTTTCTTCGCTTGGAGGCGGGACTGAAGGAACGGACCGGATCCGTCGAACTCGACGTCCTGGTCAACAACGCCGGCGTGATGGGAGGGGTGCCTGCCGACGAGACCACGGCCGAACAGTTCGACCGTCTCATCGCCGTCAATGCCAAGGCGCCCTTTTTCCTCATCCAGCGCGCGTTGTCCAATCTCACATCCGGGGCACGGGTCATCAACATCTCGTCCGGCCTCACCCGATTCGCCAATCCCGACGAGGTCGCTTATGCGATGAGCAAGGGTGCTGTCGAGCAACTGGCGCTACACCTCGCGAAGCCGCTCGCGGAACGGGGCATCACCATCAACAGTGTCGCTCCGGGGATCACCCGGAATGGCAACCCGGTCTTCGATATCCCCGAGGCTGTCGAGCAGATGGCACGACTGTCCCCTTTCGGCCGGGTAGGTGAACCGCAAGACGTCGCGGATATCGTGGCTTTTCTGGCTTCCGACGAGAGCCGCTGGATGACAGGAGCGTTCGTGGACGCCAGTGGCGGAACACTGCTCGGCTGATGCCGGGGTCCACTTCCGTGCCATCGGATCGCCGTCGGTGGGGACTGTTGCTCGTGCTCGCGGGGAACATGCTCATCGACGCGCTCGAGGTGTCGGTGGCCGTGGTCGCGATGCCCGCCGTCGGCAAGGACCTCAGCCTGCCGACGGCCGAAGCCCAGTGGCTCATCAGTGGCTTTGCCCTCGGATTCGGCGGTCTCTTGCTGTTCGGTCATCGCGTCGTCGAGCGGTTCGGCCGCCGCCGGGCTTACCTCGCGGCCTTGCTCTGCTACGTGTCCCTCTGTTGGGTGAGTTCCTTGGCCAGTGACCCAACGCTACTGATCGCCTCCCGAATCGGCCGGGGTGCCTGCGCCGCCCTGACCGCGCCGACCGGCTTGGCGATCATCAGCGCCACCTTCCGCGAAGGCGCGGAACGAAACCGGGCGTTGTCCGTGTACACCTTGGTCGGTGCGAGCGGATTTTCGGTGGGTTTGCTCATTTCTGGAGCTTTGACCGAAGAGAGCTGGCGGTGGGCTCTCGGATTTCCGGCTCCTGTGGTGCTGGTCCTGCTCGTCTTCGGATGGAGGCTCGTGCCGGCCGACCGTGGAGACCGCGAAGTTCGCCCGGGCTCCGGTGCGCTCACCGCGGGCTGCCTGACCGGAGCACTCGCGGCTTTGGTCCAGGCCATGGTGAATCTCCCCGTACGGGGTTGGCGTAGCGTCCCGGTGGCGGGTTCATTCGTCTTGTTCGTCCTGCTCGTCGGAGCGATGCTCGTCGTCGAACGTTCGGCGTCACGGCCGCTTGTGCGAGGCCCGATTTTCGCCGGCGGCCCGCGACTTCACGCGATGGTGGGTGCCGCTTGCCTCAACGGCTCGTTCATCGGCCTGCTCCTGGTGTTCATGATCCGGCTGTCGACGTTGCCCGGCTGGTCGTCTTGGCACGCCGCGCTCGCTTTGCTGCCGGCCAGTATCCCGCTGGTCCTGCTAGCCCCTTTCACCGGTCGACTACTCAACCGGTTCCGGACGAGGGCGCTGATCGCAGCCGGTTCGGTCCCTGCGTTTGCAGGCTATGTGGTGAGCCTGAGTTCAAGCACGTCACCGGGGTATCTCACCGGAATGCTGCCCACCGTGCTGCTGGTGGGTATCGGTTTCGCGCTCGGCTTCGCCGCCTTGAACAGCCAAGTGCTGCACGGAATCGCCGCGGAGGACCGGATGTCCGCCAGCGGTCTCTACCAGACGGTGGTCCAAGTCGCGGCGGTGGTGATGACGGCGGCCGTCACGGCTCTGCTTGCCCTCTCCGCATCAGCTGCGTTCTGGCTCGTTACCGGCGTCGGTGCAGTTGGCCTGGTCAACGCGGCGATCGGCCTGCGTAAACATATTTGAGAGGTAAGCCGAATGTGGCGTGATCAAACCCCCGTAGCGCGAGCCGACCCGCTGCAGGGTGTCCACAAGGGACGCGACTTACCGATCAAATGTGCGATTTACGTCATAATGTCTGGTTCGCTCGCGGGTCGTGAGTGGCAAAGAAGGTTAGAACGATCATTGCCGCTCACGACCCCGGCACAAAACACTCAAATCGGGCATGCGAGCAGGCTCTGGTGTCCCTTGTGGATGGTGGGGTGACGGTCAAGCCGACTACCCGGTCGCTGGCCCACAACACGCCACGTCTGATTCACCCTTCAAAGAGAAACAGAGAGGTAGTACAAGAATGAGTTGTCGTGTATTGATCACGGCCGCCACCGGGAACGTGGGGCCCCATGCGGCGGTTCACCTTCTGAACGCCGGCGTCGCGGTTCGCGCGCTCGTGCTTCCCGGGGACCCCGGTATCGACAAGCTGCCGGACGGCGTCGAGCTTTGCTATGGCGACCTTGCTGACCCGGATAGTCTGGACGCCGCGCTGGACGGCGTCACCGGCGTGTTCTGGATGTGGCCCTTCTTCACGCTCAGCGTCGATACGGCACCTGCCGTCCTGGCGAAGATCGAGGCTCAAGCGACCCGGATCGTGCTGGTGTCATCCGTGGGGGTCCACATCGGTCTCGAGCGTCGTGACAACAATTGTCATGCCTACCTCGAGGAATTGATCGAAGGAACGAGTCTCGAGTGGACCTTTCTGCGTACCACGGGTTTCATGGCGAACGCGCTCGGGTTCGCCGGCCAGATCAGCAATGGTGACGTCGTTCGCTTCCCCTACGGCGAGGCGGCCCGCACCTCGATACATGAGGACGACCTGGCCGCGATCGGTGTGCGGGCACTGACCAGCGACGGGCACGCCGGGAAGAAGTATCTGGTGACCGGGCTGGAGGTGCTGACCCAGCGTGAGCAGGTCTCCATCATCGGCGATGTGCTGGGCCGGAGCCTGCGCTGGGAAGACGTCCATGCTGAGGTCGCACGAGCGAAGATGGTGGAAACCGGTTGGCCACCAGCTTATGCGGACGGTGCGCTCGACTACTTCGGCAGGTTGACCCGGGAGCCTGAAGTCATGTCATCGACCGTGGCTGAGATTCTCGGAAGGCCTGCTCGGACATTTCGTGAGTGGGCCGAAGAACACAAGAGCAAGTTCGATCCTCAGGAGGTTTCGTTGTGACATCGGTCAAACCGGGGGCTTCCCCGGTCGGCTTCGCATCCATCGAAACGCTGAGAATCGTGGACTCGGGCGAACTGCGGACGTTCGTCGATCTTCTGGCGCACGAAGTCCATGCGTGCGACGTGTTCGCGCGCGGGTTCATCTCGGCGCAGATTTGTGTGAGTCTGGACAGCACGACCGTCGTCCGCCGAAGTCATTGGGCCGACGAGTCGTCATACCGTGCGTTTCTCGCGACTGCGCGCTCTCGCGGGAGTCTGTCCGATTGTCCGGGTGTCCACTCTCTCAGCGTGTTCGAGGGCGCTCCCAAGGTTGGGATCGAAGGACCTGCTCTCGGCGATACTCCGGGGATCGTCGTCGTCGCCACCCGGCATCTCTCGGGTCATGAATCGGCCCGCGCGGTGCTCGGCCTGCTCACAAAGAGTGGCGAGTGGAAGCGGCGGTTCCCGGGGTTCATTTCGGCGACACCGTACGTCAGCGAGGACGGTAAGACGTTTGTGAACTGCCCGATGTGGGTTGACGAGCGGGCGTTCGACGCGTGGATGGCAGACCCCAGGATCGCTGAAGCGCGCCACGAAGTCGTCGTGCAAGAGGCGGCGCCGCCGGATGTCGTCGTGTGCGTTCTTGACGAGCAAATCGAAGCGAGCGAAGCTTCGCTCCACGAAGGGGCCAGACGATGACAAGTGCCGCCCGTCGCCGCGAATCGCAGGGACCCGATGAGGTTCTGACGCAGCTGTGGGAAAGCATCTATGATCCCGGGACACAGCAAGCCATCCGAAACCTGCCGGTTCAGTCGAACTGGTGCTGCCTCGACGTGGGAGCCGGCGCCGGGTCGATGTCGTACTGGCTTGCGAACGTGGTTGATCAGGGGACCGTGCTCGCCGTCGATGTCGACACTCGCCAGTTTGACGTGAGCCGAAGTCCCAATCTCACCGTGCGCGAAGCCGACATCCACGAACTGGAATTCGAACCCCATTCCTTTGATCTCATCCTCGCCAGAGCGGTCTTCGGCTACCTGCGACGTCCAGAGGAAGCCCTCCAACGCGCGCTGCGCTGGCTGGCCCCCGGCGGCTGGATCGTTGTGGAAGATTTCTACTACCTGCCCACCGAGCACGTTCCCAGTGACCACGCCCGAGCCGTCACCAACGCCTATCTTCACCAGTTGCGGTCGACTGACGCTGACATGCACTGGGGGCGGAGGTTGCCTTCGACATTGGCGAAGGCAGGCCTGCATTCGGTGGATCTGCGGGTAACCCCGCTCGGCCCAGGGCAACACGCACTGGGTGACGAACTGATCCGGACACGGATGCGTTTACAAGGCCCGGATCTGGTCCGGCGTGGCGCGGTTTCCGCGGCGGATCTGGACAGCTTCGTCGCCGGGCTGGGTGACCCCCGATCACGCGACGTCGCCACACTCTTGTTCTCCGTTTGGGGACAGCAGCCCGCGACGCGCTGAACAGCGCCGTATTCGAAGATCACACAAAGGAGAATTCATGACCGACAAAGCGATGCGGCTCGCCGTCATCAACAGCAGCGTCCGGGACGGCAGGTTCGGCCCGACAGTGGCCGCATGGTTCGTCAGGCAGGTGGAGTCACATACCGGGGTAGTGGTCGATTACCTCGACCTGGCCGACAACGTCTTGCCGTTGACTCTGTCCGGCCGGTTGAGCGGGGAGGAGGAGGCAAAGCTGTCGGAGATCTCGTCTCGCCTGGCGCGAGCAGACGCGTTCGCTGTGGTGACGCCCGAGTACAACCACAGCTTCCCGGCTTCGCTCAAGAACCTGCTTGATTGGTACCGCACCGAATGGCAGGCCAAACCAGTGGGTTTCGTTTCCTATGGCGGTCTGGCCGGCGGATTGCGCGCCGTAGAACAATTGCGCCAGGTCTTCGCCGAGCTGCACACGGTAACGGTGCGTGACACCGTCAGCTTCCATATGGCCTGGGAGCAGTTCGACGGACAGGGAGAGCTCATGAATCCAGGCGAATCGGTCACAGCTGCCAAGACCATGCTGGATGAGCTTTTGTGGTGGGGTATCGCTCTTCGCGAGGCGCGCGAGAAAAGCCCGTACGGCTTCTGAACGACGGTGACCGTCGATGGTCCTGTGGCTCGATCAGCGTCGGCGACCGGTCGGCGCTGAACGAGCGCACCAAGACGACGGTGGGAGTGGATGGCGCCTGGTGACCCGCAGGCCGGTACGGGATCACGTTCGTACTGTCCCGGGATCATCAAGGGCCACGCAGTGTGCTGAGGCGCGGAGCTCCTGTTGTCCCCGACGACGTCGAAACGTGGAACACGACGTCGTCGAGGCGCTTCCCCCTCATGCCACTCGCGTAGGCCGCGGCTGACGGAGGACGTCTTGTCTCGGCGCACTGTCGTTGGCGTTCCTTGACAGCTCACGTTGCTCGGCGAGCCGGCTCCGCAGCGTGGACAGACCGCGATGTTGCATGACTCGGACGGAACTCGGCGTGGATCCGACCCGCATGGCGGTCTCAGCGGCCGACAAGTCCTCGGCGACGCGCAGCCACAGGACGTGACGCTGCTTGTCGGGAAGGATCTCGAGCAGCTTGCTCAGGTAGGAACCCATCTCACGGGTGACCAGGTGTTCCTCCGGCAGCACGGAACCGCTGGGGCCATCAGGTGTCGACGCCACCGGGCTGCTCCGGTCGCGCGAATTCTTTCGCCAGAGGTCGATCAGCTTCCGTTCGGCGAGGACGTAGACGAAAGCCATGAAAGGAAAACCTCTGTCATCGTACGTCGGTATGGCTCGAAGCACGGCGATGACGACTTCCTGGGCGAGATCCTCCGCGGATGAGAACCGCTGATCGTGTCCGCCTAGCCGCCGACGACAGTAGCTTTCGATACTCGGATAGATTTGGCTCACCAATCGGTCTGTGGCTCTGCCACCGCGCCTGCTCTGACGCATTTCATGTTGTGCCGCCTTCACAAGATCGAGAAGGAGTTCGGGTTCGGTGCGAGTTGCGCGGTCTGGCGAAAGTTGCTTTGCTGCGGGGGCGACGGTCATGGCAAGCTCCGCGGTGAGTCGGTGACGATCCGCGTCGAAATGATCAGGCGAGGAACACGATAGGCACTTCGCCTGCGGATGGGGATTCCGTTGCAAACGAGAACTACCAGCGATCCGGGCTTGTGGCCAGGCATCAGAATGGCCTTGGCAGAGCAGGCCTGTCCCGCGGACGGTCGGCCACGACACCTGCCCGCCGTGTGCCTACGGCGGAGGCGGCGAGCGTGGTGCCACCCACAGCGCCCGCGATGATCTCTTCAGCATGAGCCTCTTACCTCTCATGAGTCGGAAGAATCATCGGTAGGGTCGCGAGCGAACAGTCTCGGTGACAACCGTCGCAAGCATTCGGTATCCATCAGTTTCGTCATGACGCCGTCGTTTCCCGCAAGCAATCTGCCCTTTCCTCGACGTTTGATACCTGGATGGGCAAGACCGAGGGCCGCGAGTTCGCGTTTGTCACGCCATGCTGTCGAGGAATCACCGAGAGAAACCGCCCTGCCGGAGGGGATCCCCCGTGGGGACCCCCAGCGCCCAGGTACTCGACGGTAGCCAAGGTGGGAATCGCAGGCCGGGATTTGGTCCATGTCGTTATTCTGTATCCGAAGTGCCCTAGAACGCGCTCCGTGGCGAAAATTGGGCAGATGTCAGGGGGGAGTCGATCCGAGGCTTCCGATCGCTTTCGTCGCGGGCTAAATTCGGCTCATACTCAGACCCATGGACATGATTCTGGTCTTGAGCGATGGTGTCGAAGCGGGGAGCCGTGCGGCGACGATTCTTCAGAGAAGCTACTTGATCGATCGTGTCATGTCGCTGAAGGAAGCGAAGCTCGCGATCAGTGGCGGCAAGTACGTCGGTGTGATCTTGAATATGGAGTCCGCCGGTCGGGAACGGGTTGCTGCGACGGTCAAGGAGCTGGTCGCGGCTCGGTCGATACCGATTCTCGTTCTTACGGTTCACCAAGACGAGACTGACATCGTGCGAATATTTCATGCGGGTGCCGATGAATGTCTTCCGCCGACTGTGCCCGGAGTCGAACTGCTGGCCAGGACCAGGGCGATGGTTCGCAGGCAAGCGGAACGTCCGCCGGTGGAGGCGGATATCGTTGTCGGTGCATTGCGGATCAATCCTGCCGCCAGAGTGGCGACCTTGGACGGCTGCCTGTTGAAACTCGCCGGGCGTGAGTTCGACCTCCTGCTCGCGCTGGCCAGGCGTCCTGGGCACACCTTCGATCGGCATGACCTCCAAAAGGTGTTGTGGGGGGCGCATAACTCCGGGAGGGCCAATGTCAACGCCTACGTCTCCCGGCTTCGTCGAAAGTTGGGTGAGATAGCGGAAAGGCCGCGTTTCCTGCACACCGTCTACGGCAGAGGCCTGAAGCTTCAGGTTTCCGGCGTCGGTCAAGGGGGGCAACTCGGTCGCGGTGGCGGGCAGAAGGGTCCCTTCGTCGCATCTGAATTCGGCGAAGGGAACCTCCAGCCCAGGTCGCCCGTGGGATCGTGAGTGCAAGTCGGACTGCCGGATGACTGCGGGGCGGTCGGAAGCCTGTGAGGCGGACCCTGGGGCAGCCGTCGAGGACCAACGTGGACCCGTGGTCAACGCTGTCGATGTACACCCGGCCGCTTCCCCCGTCGACGACCTCAACGCGGTCGCCGGCGGGATCGCGAGTTATCGGCGTCCGGCCCAGGCGTCCCGGTACGGCGCGAGGAACTCGCTGGCCAGGCGCTGACGCTGCGCTGGGCCCCTCGAACAAACGCGTGTCCTCCTATATCAAAGAGATCACGAAAGGGGTGCGGATTGGACATGGCGTTCGATTTCATCGGTCGCCCCTCGACCTTCGAGCAGGCGCACGCGGTACTCGGGGAACGAGGCCGTTTGGGGCTGGTGAGAACGGCTCCGGAGGGTCGCTGGTCGAGGGCTGGTTCTCCGGCGGTGCGGTCGGACGGACCGCCGTCGGTCCCACCGGATACCGCGTCCGCCACCTGAGGGATCTGGTGGAACTCACCGAGCGCGGCCGATTGGACGTCTCAGCGTCGACAGCGCGATCCTTCCGCTGGCCGAGTGGGCAGATGACCTGACGGCCTTTCCGCGTCGCGTTGGCTCGGTCTGCCGGATCAGCAGCGTGGCGGTTTGAGAGCGGCAATCGGCCGGTTCGCCGGGATGTTCGAGTTCATCGATGACGCCGAGGGAGCGCCCTGGTCTGGGAGTTGAGAGTTCGTGAAGTCCGGTTGCACATGCTCATGACTCACGGGTATCGAGCTCGGGAGGACACGATGGAACCGGTACGTGTTGCGGTGCATGCGACCGACATGATCATGCAGGTGGGTCTGACGAGTTTCCTGCAGAGCCGCCCTGAGCTGGTCGTCGTGGCCCGAAGCGAGCTGGCCGAGCAGGATATCCTGCTCGTCCATACGGATCGGATGGCTCAGGAACTCGTGGCCGACCTGCGAGCTGATCCTGTCACGGCACAGGTCTCCAAGGTGCTCATCGTGGGTGAGCTGCGGGAAAGCGACATCTTGTCGGCGGTCGAGTGCCGGGTGGTCGCCGTGCTTTCCCGGGCGCAGACGTGTGGCGATCGTGTGGTCGAGACCATCCTTTCCGTGGTTTCCAGACGTGGTCTCCTGCCTGCGGAGTTGCTCGGACAGCTGCTGGACGGAGTGCGGCGGCTGCGATGCGACTCGGTCGACCCGAGGGGCGTGGATCTCGCCGGTCTGACGTCGCGTGAAGTCGATGTCCTGCGGTTGATGGCCGAAGGTCACGACACCGTCGAGATCGCGGACAAGCTCTGTTACTCGGAGCGGACCGTGAAGAACGTGATCTACGGGCTGACCAACCGACTGAAATTGCGGAACCGTCCGCACGCGGTCGCTTACGCGATGCGTGCCGGAGTGCTTTGAAGGTCTTTTCGGGTGACGTGGTGACAGGGAAGGAACGGAATGACTTCCGGCTGGCGTAAACGTTTCATCGTGATGGCCGCCCTCGCGGGCATGGTGAGTGCCGCTGCAGTCCTGCCGCGGGCACTCACGCAGATCCAGGAGGCGCGCGGCACGGAGAACGCGGGCAACTGGGGCATCACGACCAGGCTCACCCAGAGCAAACAGTTCTCGCACTGGATGACCGATCTTTTGCGCAGCACGGTCGGAAATGACGCCGAGGCTGTCTTCCGGCGCGCTCTGCGGGGAAGCCCGCGGATTTCCCCTGCGAACCAAGGCTTCTTCACCGAGAACCAGACGGGAATCCGAGCATCGCCACGGGCCTCGCTCGAGGAGGGCGCGCAAGTCGGTCACCGCTCGCGAGAGACGTAGGCGCCTGGCTTTCGCTGCCCGCCTCGTGGGGAGAGCACGTCGTGCTGCAGTGGCCGTACGCTGCCGAGGGGACCGCACGCAGCGACGATCGGCAGGCGTAGCACCAGGTGGTTCAAGGCGACACAGAGCACGCACACTGCCGCCGACCTCGTCGGAAGCCATTTCCCCGATGATGATCGGTTTACGCAAGCCTGAGAGTTGCCTGTAATTCACACGACGTTCTCTGTGCCGCGTCTCACGAAGATCTCGTGAACCCGCCGGTAGGCGGTGACGTACTTGTCGGGGGAGTGGCCACTCCAGCCCGCGTAGGCGCGGAAGTGGTCCAATCAGTCGACCAGTCGTAGTACGACAGGTGGATCGCCGGTGGTGGAACATCCAGTGGTGGCAACCACGGAGGCGTTCATGCGCGATCGTGAAACCGGACCGGAGGTAGTACCCGGTAGCCAGTCGGGTGCAGTTCCTACGCGGAGCGATCCAACGGCCGGGTTCCCGCGTTCGATCGTTTCGTGCTCTACCAGATAGGGATTCTCAGCGATCGCAACTCGTTCCTGCCGGAAATGGCAAGTTTCTGATAGATGTTCGAAAGGTGGAACTCCACCGTACTCACACTCAACTTGAGTCGCACTGAGCTCTCCTTGTTCGAGAAGCCTGCCTGAGTCAGGTTCGCAACTCGAACCTCCTGAGAGGTCAGCTCCGCTCTCATGGGTGCCTGGCCCCATCGTCGTACAGCCTCGTCTACTCTATGCGCCCACGCGACACTTCTGATGGAAAGCGCTTCGGTCTTCGCGGCTTTCAAGGCCGCCCATCCTTCTTCCGGGCGAGCGCGAAAGAGTAGTTTTATGCCGAGTTCGTACTGTGCTCGAACCAACATCAACCTCAGTCGACTGCCTGAGAGGTGCTCAACGGATTCCTTGAACAGTTCGACGTCGGTTCCCCTTTCGGACAAATACGCGAAAGCGCGAAGGGCCGCCCCGATCGTCTGGGGAGTACCCCAATTTTGCGCACGGAACAGCTCCTCATTCCCGAGTGAATAGGCAAGACTGTGTCGCCCTGTCGCGGCGGCGCACAACGCCGCCTCGGAGCGCCACGGCGCAACGGCAGGATTGGTGACACCCCAAGCCGCAAGTTCACGTCCGCAACTGCTGAAATCCTCATAGGCCAGTCGCGGGCGTCCCTCGGCTGCGCGGAGTGCTCCGCGAGCGGCCAGCAACTCCACATGACCTTCAGTGCCCTCCAGGATGCCGTCGAGTCTGCGTGAAATCAGGAGGTCTTCGGCGCGATCGAACCTGTCGAGGTCCACCAGCGCGGCCACGGCCCAGGCCACCGCGAGTTCGCCGAACTGTTGGTCCAGATCTTGCCGCAGGAGGCCATCGATCGACTGCCACGCCGCATGCGGTTCTCCGCTGATCGACAATAGCCGCGCTCGAAGTAGTGTGAGCGCTGCGGCATGCGCCCGCGATCCGAGCCAGCTTCCTCGTGTTGTCGCCTGATCGATCAGTTCGCGGGCAGCTTGCAAGTCGTCCGCGTAGATAAGCGAAAGAACCAAATACCAGAGCGTCCCCATGTCGTGCCAGTCGAGAGACTCGAGTGCCCGCTGAACAAGCTTCACCACGGTCTGTGGCTCGCGGCCTCGGTTGACGAGCAACATGGCTCCTGCGGCGTAGAGCCGAGCGGTTGATATCTGACTCCGCTCGTCGCGAACGCGCAACTTCATCACATGAGAGCCTCCTGCGACGTAGACAAGTCCGCCCAGATCCGCGTCGACGACATTCTCGATCGAGAGCGCATCGCGCAGAGCCACTAGAACAGCTTCGTCGGCTTCACTCCAGCGGCATAAGCCAGACAGTTCCGCACGCCTGGTCTTCGCCTTCTCCAAGGCGCGGACTATCCGCACCGTGTCCTCGTCGGCTCTCGTGTTACCTTCCACTTCACTCCCTCCGCAGGTCGGTCAAGCGAACGGTGTAACTCTGGTCGACGGTAACCAAGCGCGGCCGGCTATTCGTCTGCGTCAGCGTATTTACGGTCCCGAGTACTGCGGATCAGCCGGCCGTTCTTCACCACATTGACTACGTGCGCGATGGCGGTGATATCGTCCAATGGATCTTCCGCCGTCGCAATGAGATTCGCCGGAGCTCCTTCGGAGATGTGCCCCAGGTCGTCGCGGCGCAGTGCCCGTGCCGCGATGGAAGTGACCGATTCCAGCGCTGATGCATTTGTCAGGCCGACATCCCTGACGAGAAGTTCCGCCTCGCCGGCAACGCCCCCGTGCGGGTTGAACGGGGTTCCTGCGTCACTTGCCCCGGCTATGGGAATACCCGCCTTTGCGGCCAGCTTCAGCGATTCGACGTACCTGTCGCCGATTGACGCTACCCGGTGCAGATAGTCGGGCGGAACGTGATCCCGGTGCTCCAGCATTCGTACGATCGCTATCCGTGTCGAGACAAGAATGGTGCCGTGCGTAGCCATTAAGTCAACGGACTCGCGGTCGAGGAAGATGCCGTGTTCGATGCTCGTGGCCCCAGCCTTGATCGCGCTCTTGGTTCCCTCGAGTCCGATGCCGTGAGCGGCGACCCATTTTCCCTCGGACAGTGCGACCTCTGCGGCCGCCGCAAGCTCATCTTCGTCGTACGGCGCAGCTTCTACAGCGACGCCCGTGGGCGTCAGGACTCCGCCGGTGGCGACCAATTTTATCCCGTCAGCCCCGGCTCTCAACTCGTGAGCCGCTGCGTCCGCCAATTCCGCGGTGCCCTTTGCTTCTACACCTAGATATGCGATATGCCCGCCCGGGGCGGTGATGGCGCGCCCGGCCGCAACGACGTCCGAGCCTTCCGGGTCGAAATCGAATCCGCTCCGGGCAATACTCACCGCAACGCCCTGAGGGGCGCCGAGGTCGCGCAGGGTGGTGATTCCCGACTGGAGGGATCGCCAAGCGTTGGATTTCGCTTTGGTGACAAGTTCATCGCGGGTGAACCCGTCCACTTCGGCCCTGAAATTGGAACCGCCGCTTGCGACGAGATGCACATGGGCGTCAATAAGCCCTGGAAGAATTGCGCCCGTCACTTCGATCTCTTCGGCGTTGCTATATCGCGGCGCGCGAGCGGCACTCCCCACATATTCGATCTTTCCTGCTCGCACGACGACGGCACCATCGGCGATGGGAGGCGAGGAGATCGGCAGCACGCGGCCGAACAGTATCAGGTGGTCTTCCATTAAGAGTTTCCTCTGATCTTGACTTGCCGCCTGGATGCCTGCGTATGAATGAATCCGAGATAGCGAAATAGTCGGGGTTACCCGGACAAGATTCCGGCGAGTGTGGGAGCGTCGATATTGGAACCGCTCAGCACTGCGGCGACTCTACGCCCGGCGAACTCCGGTCGACACGCGGCAGCGAATGCGGTGGCGCCCGCACCTTCGACGACGAGCTTGTGGCGCAATGCGAGTTCGCGTACCGCCGCGGCGGCCTCGTCGACGCTGACGACTATGGATCGGGTGATGCACGAACTGATGAGAGGCCACATCTCGTCCAGAACTCGCGTGGACCCGATTCCATCGACGAAGGACGGCCGTCGTTGGATCTCGACGGGGTGGCCGGCAGCGAGGGCGGCGGAGAGCGCAGCGGACCCGGCGACCTCGGAGGTGACAACCTCTGCTCGGCTTCCGAGAGCCTCGAGCGCGGCCGCGACGCCGACGCACAGCCCGCCGCCGCCGAACGGGACGATGACGATCTCGACCTCGGACCATGCCGTTTGGATGTCGAGGCCGATCGTGGCGTTGCCAAGGAGAACCGAGTGTTCGGCCACTGGGTGCACGAACGTCGCACCGTTGTCACCCGTGTCGCGATTGCACATGATCGTCCACCATTCGTCGAATGGGTGCGATATGACTCGCGCTTCCAGTCCGCGCAACGCCGCGATCTTGCCTGCGGCCGCGGAATCAGGAACGTGCACGTCCACGGGCAAGCCGGCGCGGCGGGCAGCGAACGTCAGGCCTTGGGCGAAGTTGCCGGCGCTGGCGGTCACTATGCGGGTTGCCCCGCTTTGGACGGCCCAGTCGACAGCGGTGAGTGCTGCTCGGACCTTGAATGATCCGAACGGCTGCAATGACTCAGGTTGCAGCCGTAACACCCGGTCTTCCAGCCGTGCGTCAAGAAGGGGGAACCTCTCGACCATGCTGTCGAGCGCCTCACGCGTTGCTCTCAGCGCCTCGGTGCCGGGGTGAAACCCGTCGACGAGTGCACGCGACTCGGCCGTGGAGCCCGTCATCGTGCTGCGTCTGCGATCGCGGTCATCTCGAGCCGCAGGCCGAACGGAAGTGCACTCACCCCGACTGCCGTCCGGACCGGCCGCGCGTCCCCGAGAGCTGTTGAATAGGCCCGGTTCATCATTTCCCACTCACCCAAATCCACGAGATAGCAGGTGACGCTTACGAGATCCATGAGCGACAGCCCGGCGCGACCGAGTAAGGCCTCGATGTTCGCAACGGTCTGCATTGTCTCGGCTTGAATGCCCCCCGGTACCCGCTCGCCGGTCGCCGGATCGAGTCCTCCCTGTCCGGACAGGTGGACAAAGCCATTCGAACGAATCGCGGTCGAGTAGGGTCCCATCGCACCTTGTTGATCAAGAACTTCCAGCACGACACATTCCTCTTCCTGACTTGATGTGATGCCGCCACTTCACCGCTGCCACCGAGCCGCCACCGGGACACGCAAACCTCTACCCAGCGCGCCGATGATCTCCCGCTGTGCCCGAATACTGACCTCGGCGGCCGGCACCAATTCGATGCAGCCATGGAAGGTGCCTGGGTAGGAGTGAAGTTCCACGCTGACACCCGCGCGCAGCATCTTGAGCGCGAACTCGAAGGCCTCGTCGCGCACAGGATCGAGTTCCATCGCAGCGATGTATGTCGGCGGCAGGCCGCTCAGGTCCACCGCGCGTGCCGGCGCAGCGTAGATCGAGACCTGTTGATCAGCGGGCCCGGCGTACTCGGTACCGAGGTACGCCTGCCAGGCCAGAAGGCCGTTTTGCCGCTGCGCTACGGGAGTGTTCAAGAGCTCAAGACTGGACGGCGAGCCAAGGCGGTCGTCGAGTGCCGGACTGATGAGCAACTGGAAGACTATGGGAACTTCGCCAGTGTCGCGCGCCTTCAGGGCGGTACCAGCGGCCAGAGCCCCGCCCGCACTCGATCCGCCGATGGCGATGCGCGACGGATCGAGACCCAGATCGCTGCCTTTGGTGTAGACGTACCTCAGGGCCGCATAGCAGTCATCCAGGGGACGGGGGAAGGGATTCTCCGGTGCAAGACGGTACTCCACGTTCGCCACCGCGATCCCGAGCTCCCGAACGACGTCCAGGCACAGATAGTCGAACTCCTGAGCGTTCCCGAGGACGAAACCCCCACCATGGAGGGCGACCAAGACCGGAAGGGGGGCAGCCGCGCCTTCCGGAGTCAAAAGCCGGATCGGAACGTCAGGAGCGTCGCCCAGCCCCGGTGCGTAAACCTCCCGGACGTCGACCCCTTCATACGACAGGTTGGCAATGAGCGGCTGGGTGACCGTTTCTTGCAGCGCGCGCGCAGCGGCGAGGTCGGAGAGGTCGAGATCTGGGAGCAAGGCGACCGCGTCCGCGAACTCCGGGTCCAGATTCGGAAATTCAGCCATGGTTCTCCTCAGCGAGTTCGAAATGCAGGTACATCGGTTATCGGCCGAGCTCGGCGGGGAGATCTCTGACGTTGGCGCCCGCCGCAGTTCTCGCTCGCCGCGGTGGCGGACTCTTTCGACCCACTGCTGGTGCTGTGGATCATGGTTCGACTCGGCGGCGCGAGGAGCGTGCCGGTAAGGGCCGGCACCACGACAGCCGACACGCCCGGTCGCCCGTCGGGAATCCTTGGCCTTGGCGCCCGCCTGACGGTAGTGGTCATCTGTTGTCCCGCAGTTACCCGAAGTTACGAGTCAGACTAGCTCAGACCACTCGGCGAATGATTGCGAAATGTGCGTCGACCGGCCACTTGGAAGCACGGATGGTGCGCAAACCGGCTATGCGGCGACATAATCTGCCAAATGGTCGCGGCGGGCATACGTCGCCGAACCGGGGCAGCCAGGTTCAGCTCGGGTCGGGGCCCCGCTTCGTCCACTCTTGTGCCCGATCGCGGAGAAGGGCGCCGAGGCGGTCGAGGTCGTCCTTCATCTCCTCCGGGGTTCCGGTCAGCGCTACCGCGGCCACGGTTATCCCGTTCTCTCGGATCGGCGCGGCCACCGCCCAATGGTCGCTCGCCGCCAGACCTCGGGTGACGGCGTAGCCGGCCTCCCGGATCGCGGGGATGTCCTGGAGGAACGGCTCCACCAACGGCTGTTCCCGAGCGTCCGCGTTGCGAAGGATGTCGAACAGCAGACGCTTGTCCATATTGGCCAGCAAGACGCGGCCCACAGCGGTCCGCAGCAGCGGCCGCGGCGCGTGCGTCTCGGCCACGTAGGCGAACGCCGGGTCTCCGGTGACATGGTCGAGATAGATCGCCCTGCCCGCCAAGTTGATCCCCAGGTAGGCGGTGAGCCCGGTCGCCTCGTGCAGCGCTTCGAGGTCGCTGTGCTTGACGACGCTGATCGGCGGCCGCCGAGCGATGAGGTGAAGGACGTAGGGGGCCGGGCCGAGCACGTACTTGCGGGCCGACTTGGAAAGGTAGCCCGTATCCACCAGTCCGTTCACCAGGCTCTGCACGGAGCTGACCGGCGCGGACAACCGTTGGGCGAACTCGGTGAGGCTGACCCCCTCGCTCTCGCGGGCCGCGAGCTCGAGGATCTCGGCCACCCGGGCGATCATCCGGTGCTTGAGGGGCGGGCCCTGCGCTTCCGGGGCGACGACGGCATCGGTCTCGGCTTCCACTTCCACCCGTATTCCCTCCGGCCCCGACTCGCGGCCAATCCTGCTGCTCGTCAACCCACCCAACGGCCCGCCAACGTCCGACGAGAAGTAATTTACGCCGACCGTCCCGCCCCGAATGCGTCCTCGCCTGCCGCCCGGTGCCGCCGCACACGATACGGGCATCCTCCGCCTCGGCCAGGCGGAGGATGTGCTGCACGCGCCCCGCGAGTGGGTGGTTCACCGCATCAGACGCCGTGAAGGGAGCCTTCACGCCACCGTCGGCCCTCGGATGGCTCAAAAGTGCGTGAGATCCTCGTTCAGGGTGATAATCGGCGCATGGACTCCATCGATCGCGCAATCATCGACCAATTGCGGCGCGACTGCCGCCAATCCAACATCCAGCTCGCCGATGCCGTCGGGCTGACCCCGTCACCGTGTCTGAGGCGGGTCAAGCGGCTCGAGGACGAGGGCATCATCACGGGCTACCACGCAGCCGTGGCGCCGGCTGCCATCGATCGCTCGTTCGAGGTGCTCGTCGACATCGACGTGCAAGACCAAACGCCGGCCGGCAGTAAGCGGTTCGAGGCCGAGCTCATCGCCTACGACGAGGTGGTAGAGGCGCGGCGCATGTTCGGCTCGCCGGACTTCTACGTACTCACCGCGACGAAGGACCTCGCCGCGTACGAGCGGTTCCTGACCACCAAGCTCATGGCGCTCCCCGGCATCGGCAGGCTCCAGTCGCGCTTTCCCATGGTCACGATCAAGTCCGACGTCACCCGCCTGGCCGAGCGCACCCTGAACTGGCCCAGCGGGACTTGATCTCGGCCGCGCTGAGCGAGCCTTTCACCGCAGTGAGTCCGGGGCCGCGAAGCGTTCCCCGTACTGCTTGGCCAGCTCGTCGGCACGGGCGACGAACCCAGCAGGTCCGCCCTCGTGCCCGACGACGAACTGATGCACCCCGCCGGTCCAGGCGGGATATCCGATTCCGTAGATCGAGCCGATGTTCGCGTCCGCGGTGCTGCACAGGATGCCCTCGTCGAAGCACTTCTGGGTTTCGATGGCCTCGATGAACAGCAGGCGATCGATGAGGTCTCCCAACGGCGGCGCGGAGTGGGATGTCCCGAATGCGCCGCGCAGTCCAGGCCAAAGCCGGGTCCGTCGGCCGTCGACGTAGTCGTAGAAGCCGGCGCCTGCTGCCTTCGAGGGGCGGCCGAGCACGTCGACCATGGTCTTCAAAACGACGCCGGCTCCATCGTCGGGCGGGACACCCCCGGCCTTCCGGACGGCGTCATGCGTCTCCTTGCGGATCTTCCGCATCAGCGGCAGCGTGAGCTCGTCGAGCAGCTGGAGAGGCCCGGCCGGGTACCCGGCCTGCAATGCCGCCTGCTCGATCGTTGCCGGCTCGACGCCCTCGACGAGCATCCCGAGCGCCTCGTAGAGGAAGGTGCTGATCACCCGCGACGTGAAAAAACCGCGACCGTCCTTGACGACGATCGGAGTCTTGCCGATGGCCTGAACGAGGTCGAACGCTTTGGCCAACGCGGCGTCGGAGGTTTGTTCGGCGCGGATGATTTCGACGAGCGGCATCTTCTCGGCCGGCGAGAAGAAGTGGATCCCGATGAAGTCCTGCTGACGCTTCACACCCCGGGCCAGGCTCGAGATCGGTAGCGTCGAGGTGTTGGAGCCCAGCAACGCCATGGGGTGGACGACGTCCTCGACCTCACGGAACACTTGCCGCTTGAGCTCCTCGGACTCGAACACCGCCTCGATGACGAGGTCCGCGTCGGCGAGGTCGGCGACGTCGGCCGTCGGCAAGATGCGTGCGAGGACTTCTTCCGAGCGCTCCTGAGGGCTTCTCTCGTGTTTCAGCGCCTTGGCCGCGATCTGGCCGGCGTGTTCCTTGCCTCGCTGCGCAGCCTCGATCGTCACGTCCTTGAGCACGACCTCCATGCCGGCCTTCGCGCAGAGGTAGGCGATGGCCGCTCCCATCATTCCGGCACCGAGCACGGCCACCCTGTGAAACGTGGTGCGTTCGAGGCCGACGGGGCGCGACGCACCCGTGTTGATCTCCTGCAGGTCGAAGAAGAACGCTTGGATCATGTTCGTCGATACCCTGCCGCAGGCCAGTTCCGTGAAGTAGCGCGACTCGATCGTCGAGGCGTCGTCAAAGCCGACCTGTACCCCTTCCACAGCCGCAGCCAAGATGGCGCGCGGTGCGGGCAACGGCGCACCCTTGAGCTGTCGGCGAAGGTTCGCCGCCAGCGCCGGCAGCGTCGTGGCCAGCTCGGGCTCGTCGGGACGGCCGCCCGGGATCACGTGATCATCGAGGTCCCACGGCGCCGCCTGACCTTCCGGGTGGGCGACGATCCACCGCTTGGCGGCCGGCAGCAGGTCGTCGACGCTGTCCACCAGCTCGTCCACCAGACCCAGCTGCAGCGCCTCGGCGGGGCCCAACCGGGTGTTCCGCGACAGCAGCTCGACACCGCGCTGGACGCCGAGCATCCGTGTGATACGGGCGACCCCACCCGCCCCGGGCATCAGGCCCAACGAGATCTCGGGCAGGCCGAGCCGCACGCCGGGAACGTTCGCGACGACGCGGTACTGCGTCGCGAGTGCGATCTCGAGCCCACCGCCCAGGGCCGATCCGTTGATCGCGCACACCACGGGACGGCCCAGCCTCTCCAAGCGACGCAGCTGGGCCTTGACCTCCTCGACCTCGTCGAACACGCGACGGGCGTCGGCCCGCGTCGCCGTGAGCAGCCCGGCGAGATCAGCCCCCGCGAAGAACGACCGCTTGGCCGACGTGAGCACGACCCCGGTGATGGAGTCCTTTTCGGTCTCGAGCCGCGTGACCACGGCGCCCATGGATTCCCGATAGCGCTTGTTCATCATGTTGGCGCCGCGAATGGGGTCGTCCATGGTCAGCACGACGATGCCGTCGGCTCCCTGCTTGCACTCGATCATGCTCTCCGCCGTCTTCCCACTCGTTCGATGATCGTGGCGACGCCCATGCCGCCGCCGACGCACATCGTCACCAGCGCGTACCGGGCTCCGCGCCGCTCGAGTTCGTCGAGCGCCGTGCCGACGATCATGGCCCCGGTGGCACCGAGCGGGTGCCCCATGGCGATGGCGCCACCGTTGACGTTGAGCTTCTCGTCGGGGACGTCCATGTCCTTCTGGAAGCGCAGGACGACTGACGCGAACGCCTCGTTCAGCTCGACCAAATCCATGTCGCCGATGTCGAGTCCCGCCGTCGCCAGCACCTTCCTCGATGCCGACGTCGGGCCGGTCAGCATGATGGTGGGATCCGCACCGGAGGTGGCGGTCGCGACGACCCGTGCCCGCGGCGCCATACCGAGATCCTGGCCGGCCCGCTCGGTCCCGACGAGGACGAGCGCCGCGCCATCGACGATGCCGGAGCTGTTACCGCCGGTGTGGACGTGGTCGATCTCCTCGATCCCGTGGTACTTCTGCAGGGCGACCGCGTCGAACCCGCCTTGTGCGCCGATCGTGGCGAAGGCCGGCTTCAGCTTCCGGAGCGACTCGACCGTCGTACCAGGACGCATGTGCTCGTCGTGATCGAGGATGGTGAGGCCGTTCTGGTCACAGACGGGCACCACGGATTTGGTGAAGAACCCGCCAGACCACGCCGCCGCGGCGCGCTCCTGCGATCGAGCCGCGTAGGCGTCGACGTCCTCGCGGCCGAACCCCTCGATCGTCGCGATGAGGTCCGCGCCGATCCCTTGAGGCACGAAGTAGCTGTCGTAACTCGTCACGGGATCCATCGACCAGGCGCCGCCGTCGCTGCCCATGGGCACGCGGGACATGGATTCCACGCCCCCCGCGATCACGAGTTCGTCCCAGCCGGACCGGATCTTCTGGGCGGCCAGGTTGACCGTCTCCAATCCCGAGGCGCAGAACCGGTTGACCTGGAAGCCTCCCACGCTGTCGGGCAACCCTGCGGCCAGGACGGCCGTCCGCGCGATGTTCCCGCCCTGCTCTCCCACTGGGGAGACCACACCGAGGATGACGTCGGAGATCCGGCTTTCGTCGAGGTCGGGGAACCGTCGGCGGAGCTCGGCCAGCAGGCCGGTGACCAAGGAGATCGGCTTCACCGAGTGCAGTGCCCCACCCCGGCCTCGGCCCCGGGGTGTGCGGATGGCCTCGTAGAGGTAGGCCTCGGAAGTCACGCGGCGTCCTTGGCGCTTTTCAGCGACTGGTCGAGGATGTCCAGCGCGAGGTCGATGTCCTCCTCGGCGACCGTCAGAGGCGGTGCGATGCGCAGGATGCTGTTGACCCCGCGCATCTGGGCGATGTTCAAGTGCAGGCCACGATCGAAGCAGGCCGCGGTGACCGCGGTTCCGTAATCGTCCGCCGGCTCCTTGGTGTCACGGTCCATGACCAGCTCGACGCCCTGGAACAGGCCCCGGCCGCGGATGTCACCGATTCTTTCGTGACGGCTCTGCAGCTCGCGCAGTCCCTTGGTCAGGCGCTCCCCGAGCCTGCGTGCGACGCTGTCGAACTTCTCGGCCTCAAGGGTACGGACGACCGTCAGGCCGACCGCGGCGGCAAGTGGGTCGGAAACGTGGGTGGTGGTGAACATGAACCGCCGCTCGGCGCAGGTCGCCTCGATCTCCTCGCTGGTCACGACCGCCGCGACCGGGAGACCCGCGCCGAGTGTCTTGGACAGCGTCAGGATGTCCGGGGCGACGCCCTGGTGCTGGAACGCATACCAGTCTCCTGTACGGCAAAGTCCGGTCTGCGCCTCATCGAGGATCAGGAGCATGCCGCGCTCGTCGCACTTCCTGCGGAGCGCGGCGAAGTAGCCCTCAGGCGGGGGGATCAAACCGCCGGTGCCCAAGATGGGTTCGGCGATGAAGGCGGCCAGGCTGCCGACCGACTGGCGGTCGACCATCGCGAATCCGAAGTCGAGTTCGGCTTGCCAGTCGTGCTCCCCGTTCCGCGTCCTGAAGACAGAACGGTAGGAATTCGGTGTCGGGATGATGAGGTTGCCGGGAGCGACGGGACCGTATCCCGCGCGGGTCAGGCTGTAGGTCGCGGCACCGGCCGCGTGGGTCGACCCGTGGTACGACTGGTCGAACGAGACGATCTCGTGCTTTCGGGTGTAGAGCTTGGCCATCTTGATGGCGGCCTCGTTCGACTCGCCGCCCGTCGTGAGGATCATCGCCTTGCTCAACGACTCCGGAAGCGTCCGTGCCAGTGCCTCGGCAAGGCCCACTACCGGGCGGGTGACCATGCCACTGAACAGGTGGTCGAGGGTGGCGACCGAGCGCGAGACCGTCTCCACGACCGCGGGGTGCCCGTGTCCCAGGAGGGAACTCATCTGGCCGGACGTGAAGTCGAGGATGGGCCGCCCGTTCTCGTCGTACATGCGGCACCCCTCCGCACGCTCGATGATCGTCGGGACGAAACCGGCCGGACCGTAACGGATGAGATGACGCCGAGCGGTGTCCCAGAACTGCTCCGTCGAGAGCTCGGGGGACGTGGAATACCTGTCGACATTGGTCATGGTGGCGCCTCTCGGGGAGCAACGAACGTGTTGACCAACGTTAGGTCAAGCCACGAGGCGAATGGTTGCGAATCTTGCGCACGGGGAGGCGCTGTCGCAATGATATTGCCGAGCGAACCTGGCAACGCGCAATTTTCCTGCGCTCCCGTAGTCCTCAATCGCCGTGGTCCCGATCAGGGCGTGGGGACGCGCGGTGTTCCCAATGCCGAGCGGACTCGCTCAGCATGACGCCCAGGCGGTCCAGGTCGTTCTCCATCTCTTGTGGCGTGCCGCTCAGCCCGACGGCGGCCACGGTCTTCCCGTGCTCACGGACCGGCGCGGCGACCGCCCAGTGCCCGGTCAGTGCCAGCCCCTTGGTGACCGCATAGCCGGACTCGCGGATCGCCGGGCTCTCCTGGAGGAACGGTGCCACCAACGGCTCGTCCTGCTCGTCGACGTTGCGGAGGATCTCGAAAAGCCGGCGCTTCTCCATGTTGGCCAGCAACGCGCGGCCGACGGCGGTGCGCAGCAAGGGCCGCGGCGCGTGCGTCTCGGCCAGGAAGGCGAACCCCGGGTCCCCCGTCACGTGGTCGAGGTAGATGACCCTTCCGGCCAGGTTGATCCCGAGGTAAGCCGTGCGGCCGGTCGCCTCGTGCAGTGCCTCGATGTCGGCGTGCCTGACGACGTCGATCAGCGGGCGGCGAGCGATGAGGTGCAGCACGTAGGGGGCGGGTCCCAGCACGTACGTGCGACCCGACCTGGAGAGATAGCCGGTCTCGACCAGGCCGTTCACCAGGCCCTGCACCGTGCTGACCGGTGCTGACAACCGACGCGAGAACTCCGTGAGGCTGACACCTTCGCCGTCGCTCTCGCGAGCGGCGATCTCAAGGATCTCGGCCACTCGGCCGATCATCCGGTGCTTCAACGGAGGTCCGGACGCTCGCGAGCCCGTCGCGCCCGCGTCGTCGTCGTCCACGACCACCCCGGTCAGTCCGCGGTCTTCGGACGAACGTAGATGGACTTGTACTCCAGGTAGGCATCCAACCCTTCCGGACCGAATTCCCGACCTATCCCGCTGCTCTTGACCCCGCCGAACGGGGAACCGGTGTCCAGCGAGTAGTAGTTGACGCCGACCGTGCCGCTCCGAATGCGTCCGGCGACCTCCAGCCCATGGGCCTCGTCACCGGTGAGGACCATCCCGGCGAGGCCGAACGGGGTGGCGTTGGCCATGGCGACCGCATCGTCCTCGTCGTCGTACTCGATGACGGCGATGACCGGCCCGAACACCTCCTCCTGCGCGAGCCGGCTGTCGTTGGAGACGCCGGTGAACACGGTCGGCCGGACGAACCATCCTCGTGGGACGCCCTCTGGCCGGCCCGGACCTCCACTCGCGATGCCGGCTCCCTCCGCCAGCCCGAGGCGGATGTAGCCCTCGACTCGGTCGCGGTGATGCTCCGTGGCCATAGGGCCGAGAGTGACGCCGGAGTCCAGGGGGTCACCGATCACGAAGCCATCAGCGAGACCGCGCAGGGCGTCGATGACCTCGTCACGCCGCGACCGGTGGACGATCACGCGAGAGTGGGTGGTGCAGGTCTGACCGCCGTTCTTGAACAGCGCCGTCTCGGCGGTCCGTACCAAGTCGTCGACGTTGGCGTCGGGGAGGACGATCGCTGCCGACTTGCCGCCGAGCTCGAGCGTCATCCTCTTGAACATGCGGCCGGCGACTTCGCCGATCGCCCGGCCGGTCGCGGTCGAACCGGTGAAGGCGATCATGTCGACGTCGGGGTGGGCCACCAAGGCCTGCGCGGCGTCCTGGCCGCCGACCACGATGTTCAGCACGCCGGGTGGGAGCCCGATCTCCTCGGCGGCATCGGCCACGACGTACGCGTCCAGGGCGCAGTCGAGCGGTGGCTTGACGACCAGGGTGCATCCGGCAGCCAGCGCCGGTGCCACTTTGGAGATCACCGCGAGCACGGGATAGTTCCACGTCGTGATCGCCCCGACGACCCCGACCGGTTCTCGACGAACGAGTGTCTCTCCCGCTCGGCTGGGCCGCACGACCTCGAATTCATGTGAGGCGACGAAGTCGGCCAGCGTCCGCAGCATCGATGTGCCGCCGACGACGTTCGCCGCGTGGGAGAGGCTCTTGAGGGTGCCGTTCTCCCGGCTGACCAGTTCGGCGGTCTCGGCGCCGCGACGCTCCAGGGCATCGGCGAGGCGCCGCATGAACTCCGCGCGTTCCGGGGGCGAGGTCCGACCCCAGGGCCCGCTGTCGAGCGCGGCTCGCGCCGACGCCACGGCACGGTCGACGTCATCGGAGCCTCCGACGGAGACCACCCCGAGAACCTCCTCGGTGGCAGCTTCGAACTGGATGTGCCGGGGGCGGTCGTCCGCCCGTTGCCAGCCTCCGTCGATGAAGAACGCGGTCCGGTCCAGAAGTTCGCTGCGAATCATGTTCCACTCCTGCTGGGGGCCGTTCCGTCGCCGGCCGTGATACCTAGGGCTCGCGGATCGGGCTGCCGAGCACTAAGCCGGTGCTGTAGCCGGACGCGCGCTCGGCGGCCCAGTGCTCCAGGTAGGTGGGTATGCCACCGGGGTACTGGAGCTGCTGACGATGCTTGCCCGGAATGTTGCCCGCGTTGAACCAGCTGTCGACCTTGCTGAAGAGCATGTCTCCGATGATCTCCTCGATACTCGCGGTCCATGCCAGGTCCGCCTCTTCCGTCGACTCGAACCGGCTGATCGACTCGTCGCGCAGGAACTCGAAGAACTCCGCGAGACAGCCTCCGTGCAGCTCGGCCGACGTCGGTCCGTTGGAGAAGCCGCCGGGGCTCTGCGGCCCGTACAGGAAGGAGAAGTTCGGAAAGTCGTTGGTGAACGTGCCCAGGTAGTTGTTCACGCCGCCTGCCCATTTGTCCTTGAGGCGGCGGCCGTCGGCGTTGCGGATGTCGATCGCGTTCATCGCGCCGGTGTTGTTGTCGTACCCGGTGGCCAGGATGATCAGGTCGAACTCTCGCTCGACTCCATCGGCCGTCCGGATCCCGCGCTCGGTGAACTCCTGGATGGGGTTTTCCTTGACCGGCACGATCTCCACGTTGTGCCGGCACATCACCTGGAAGTAGTTCTGCTGCAGCGAGGGTCGCTTCGCACCGAAAGGGTGGGGGGCCACCGTCGGGGCGAGCAGCTCCACCTTGGCCGGGTCGGTGATCTGACGGCGGACCTGCTTCTTCCAGAACTCGTAGGCGTAGGCGTTGGCCTGCGGGTCGGCCATGGTGTCGGCGTAGTTGCCCATCCAGAACTTGAAGCCGCCCTTCGCCCAGAGAGCGTCGTAGAGGTCCTCGCGCTCCGCGGGCGTGGCGTCGAGCGCGTTGCCCGGCTCGAACTGGTAGTCGATCCCGCCGAACGTCTTCGGGACCATGGCGTACCGATCAGGGAGGCCACGTTTGATCTCCGCGCGAGCGGCCTCGTCGAAGTCCTGCTGGTACATGGGCAATGCCAGATTCGGGGTGCGCTGGAAGACGGTGAGGGTCTTGGCGATCGGCCCTGCCGACTGGATGATCTGGACCCCGCTGGCTCCCGTGCCGATGACGGCGACGCGCCGGTCGGCCAGTTCGATGTCGTCGGACCAGCACGCCGTGTGGACCAGCGTGCCGCGGTAGCGGTCCATGCCGGCGAAGTCGGGCTGGTAGGGCGTGACGGTCGTGCCGGTCGCCATCACCAGGAACCTCGCGGTGAGTGCCTCGCCTGCCTCGGTCTCACCCCGCCATGAGTCGGTGGTCGCGTCGAATTCCGCGGCGGTGACCAGCGTGTTGAACCGGCAGTCCTTACGCAGGTCGAGCTTGGAGTCGACGTAATCGAAGTAGGCGCGGATCTCGGCGGAGTCGGGGAACAACTGCGAGTAGTCCCAGCCCTCCCAGAGTTCCTTGTCGGTGAACTGATAGAGAGCACCCTCGGTGTCGACGCGTGCGCCGGGGTAGCGGTTGGTGTTCCAGATCCCTCCGATGTCGTCACTTGCCTCGAGCAGCACCACGGTGAAGTCGCGTTCGCGGAGCCGGCGAAGAAGGTTCAGCCCGGCGAACCCGGCGCCTACGATGACGACGTCGTGGGAGAGTCGCGAAGCGGTGGCTGCCTCGTCGCGGGGGCCGGAACTGGGCGTCATTGTTGGTTCCTTTCGAGACGTTCTCACCTGGACTGCCGTGCGTACGGTCGCTTCGTCTCGGAAGGGCGCGTGGGGGGTTCGAGCTCTGAGCTGAGCGACTTGGGCGTCTTCAGTGTGACCCAGAGCATAAGCACAGCATCTGCGGATCCGCAATAGAGGATGGATTTACGCATTTACGTATCTTAACCGCTGCGGCTGTACGTAAATAAGGATTTATTTACTGTATTGCGTAAGTGTGCCAAGTTGACCTACTGTGACAGCACCGCGCCGAGCACTCCCCGCTCGCGCCCCGGTGAGGCTGTCGTCGACCGGCCGGCGACGGCCGAAGTCGCCCGCTCGCCGCTCTCACACTCGCTCGACCGAGGACGTCGCCAATGATCTTTCGCCCGATCCAACCGACCGACCACGAGCGCCGCCTCAGGTCGGAAGTACGGGAGTTCCTGCGAACGGCTCTCCCGCCCGGCTACCGGCCCAAGCTCGGCTTCGCGGCGGCTCACGACCCGGAGTTCTCCCGTGCCATCGGGGCGCGTGGCTGGGTCGGCATGACCATCCCCAAGGAGTACGGAGGCGCCGGCGCCCCGGTCATGGACCGATACATCGTGGCCGAGGAGCTACTGGCGGCCGGTGCGCCCATCGGCGCCCACTGGGCGGCGGACAGGCAGACCGCCTCGATGATCCTGCGGTACGGGACGGAGGAGCAGCGGAAGAAGTATCTGCCGAGGATCACCGCCGGCGAGTTCTACTTCTGCGTGGGGATGAGTGAGCCCGACGCCGGCTCGGACCTCGCGTCCGTGCGCACGACAGCGCGACGCGACCCCGCCGGGGGATGGCGGGTGAACGGGACCAAGGTCTGGACGACCCACGCGCACCTGAACCACGCCATGCTGACGCTCTGCAGGACCTCCATCCATGAAGACCGGCACCAAGGTCTCACGCAGCTGATCATCGACCTCTCCGCCCCAGGTGTCACCGCGCGCCCCATCGAGTTCATCGACGGGACCCACGATTTCAACGAGGTCATTCTCGACGACGTCCACGTGCCGGAGGAGAACGTCCTCGGCGAGCTCGGTGCCGGGTGGAAACAGTCGACATCCGAGCTGGCTTTCGAGCGTTCCGGCCCCGACCGGTTCCTCACGGTCATGGGACCGTTGGTCGAGTTCGTGCGCCGGTGCGCCGATCGCGGGGCGAACGCGCGTGACACGTCGGCGATCGGTCAGGTCAGCGCGAAGCTTCGAGCCGGGAGACAACTGGCGCTCGGGATCGCGAGGGCGCTCGATGAGGGCGCGATGCCGTCGGCGGAGGCCGCGCTGGTGAAGAACTTCGGCACCGAGCTCGAGCAGGAGATCATCGAGACCCTGCGCGTCGCCGCCGAGATCGAGCTCGAGCACGGCTCGGCTGACCTCTTCACGAACCTCTTGGCGGAGGCCGTCTCGACCGGACCGTCGTTCACGATCCGAGGAGGCACCACGGAAGTGCTCAGAAGTGTGGCGGCCAAGGGATTGGAGAACGCCCGATGGTGACTGCGTGGAGTTCATGCGAACAGGACGTCGACGACGTGCGGGACGCCGTGTCGGCGATCCTCACCGACCTGGGCCCCGCGGGCGTCGACGCCACAGACGGGTTCGGCCCCGGATGGGATGCGCTCGTCAAGGGCGGATACCTCTTCGTGCCCGCTGACCCTGCCGAGGGAGGAACGCTGGCCGAGGCCTTGGCCGTGGTGGAGGAGGCCGGGCGGCACGCCGTGCGAGGGCCGGTCGCCGAGCACGGGATCCTCGCCGGATGGGTGCTGGAGCGCGCCGGGCTGCCGGTTCCGGAGGGCCCCCTGACCTTCGCACCCGCGCCCGGCGTGCGGGAGGACCGAGGACGGCTGTTCGGCACGGTGCCGCGGGTGCCTTGGGCACAGGATGTGCACCGCATCGTGCTGCTCGTCGACTCGCCGGACGGCCCCGCTGTCGCGATGATCGACCCGCGGGAACTCGCGATCCAGGCGGGCGGCAACCTCGCGAGCGAACGACGCGACACGATCACCCTCGACGGTGCGGCCGTCATCCAGCAGGCACCGGCGCCGGGGTTCGACGAGCTGGAGGCGCGCGCGGCGCTGACCCGTGCGGCGCTCATCTGTGGAGCCGCGGCCAGGGCGGTGGGGCTCACCCTCCGCTACACCAAGGAGCGTCACCAGTTCGGTCGGCCGGTCGGGCGTTTCCAGGCCGTCCAGGCCCACCTGGTCACCGCGGCCCAGCAGGTCCGGGCCGCCCAGGTCGCGACCAGGAGCGCGGCCATGGTCACCACGTTCGAGCCGGAGAAATGTCAGGTCGAGGCCGCCGTGGCCAAGATCGTTGCGTCGCATGCCGCGGGTGTCGTCGCGGCAGCGACCCACCAGGCCACCGGAGCCATGGGGATGACCAAGGAGTACGAGCTCGGTCACCTCACCCTCAAGCTCTGGAGCTGGAGGGACGAGTGCGGCTCCGAGGCCGTGTGGTCGCGCAGACTGGGCGAGAGGCTGGTCGCGGGAGGTGCCGAGGGCTACTGGCCGTTGATCGCCGGGGATGCCGTCGCCGCCGCGGCCGAGCCTGTGGGATCGCGATGACCGCCCGGAGCCGCGGCCCTCTCGAGGGCTTGCGGGTGGTGGATATGAGCACGACCCTGATGGGCCCGTACTGCAGTCTGCTGCTCGCGCAGCTCGGGGCCGACGTCATCAAGGTGGAGCGCCCGAGCGGGGACATCACCAGGAACATCGGCGATCGAGCCGGGTATGGGCTCGGCGAGTTCTACGTGAACTTCAACCGCGGCAAGCGAAGCGTCGTCCTCGACCTGACCGCTTCTTCGGACGCGGGGATTTTCCGCAGGATGATCGCCGACGCGGATGTGTTCAGCCACAACCTGCGGCCCACCTCCGCTCGTACGCTCGGTCTCGCCTACGACGACCTCTCACCGCTCAACCAGGGCCTGGTGTACTGCTCGATGCACGGGTTCGACCAGCGAGGCCCGTGGCGGGACAAGCCCGCCTACGACGACACCATCCAGGCCGCCGCGGGGATCGCGACGATGCAGGGCGGTACAGCCGACGGCGTCCCGACGTACGTCAAGAGTCCCATCGCGGACAAGACCGTCGGGGTCTTCGCACTGGTGGGCATTCTCGCGGCCCTGCACGAGCGGGCCGCGTCAGGTCTGGGGCAAGAGGTGTCGGTGCCGATGTACGAGACCATGGTCGCCTTCAATGCCGTGGACCAGCTGGGCGGGACCGTGTTCGAGCCCCCGTTGGGGCCGCCGGGGTACGCCCGCATGGAGTCCCCGCACCGCAGGCCGTACCGGACGGCGGACGGCTACCTCGCGGTCATGGTCTACACCGATCGCCAATGGGCCAGCTTCTACCGGCTGGTCGGACGCGAGGACCTGCTCGCCGACGACCGGCTGCTCACCATCGGTGGACGGACCGACAACACCGACGAGCTCTACTCGTTGGTGGCCGATGCCCTGACGGCTCGAACGACCGACGAGTGGCTGGAAGTCCTTGATTCATTGGACATCCCGGCCGCGCCGGTCATGGGCATCGAGCAGATTCCCACCGCCGCACAGACGGTCGCGAGTGGCATCTTCGAGTCCGTGGACCATCCCTTGCTCGGAAGGCTTCGGCAGCCGGGCATGCCGGTCACCTTCAGCCGGACCCCGCCTCGTGAGGCCGCTCCGGCGGTCGTGCTGGGCGCGGACTCCGAGACGATCCGCGCGGCCTACGCGCCTGCCGACGGCCGTGGCGAGGGGACGACGGAGCAGACTGTCGACCCCTCCCAGGTGTGACGTCCGCCCGCTCACCGCCCATGGAATGTCGGCTTCTCCCGGTTGAGGAATGCGGCGACGGCATCACGGTGATCACGCGTCGTGATGCACCGGATCTGACCTTTTGCCTCCTCGGCGAGGGTCTCGGTCAGAGTGCGATCGAGGCCCACCGCGAGCAACCTCTTGGACTCGGCGTAGGCGACCGTCGGGCCGGCGGCCAGCCGCTCGGCCAACTCCATGGCGGCGGTCATCACCTCCTCGTCGGGCACGACCTCGCCGGCGATGCCCCACGACACAGCCTCCTGGGGGGAGAAGCTTCGCCCGAGCAGCACCAGCTCTCGGGCACGCGCGGCGCCCACCGCATGGGGGAGGGTGCTCGCGAGCCCGGAGTCACAGGTGAGCCCGATCGCCGAGAACGCTGTGCCGAGCGTGGCTCCCGCCGCGAAAACGCGAAGGTCGCAGGCCAGCGCGAAACCGAGGCCCGCGCCGACGCACGTGCCGTTGACCGCGGCCACGACCGGCTTGGGCATGGTCGTGAGGAAGGTGACGAGCGGTGCATAGTGCCGGTCCAGGGTGTCGAACGTCGTCGACGGGTCCTCCTCGAGCGCGGCGGCGTGCTCCGCGAGATCTTGTCCCACGCAGAACGACCGGCCTGCACCGGTCAGGACGACGGAGCGCGCCTCGGGATCCGAGGCCACTTCGTCGAGCGCCTGGACGAGCGCCTCCTTGGTCTCGAACGTCAACGCGTTGTGGCGGCTCGGGCGATTGATCGTCACGATCGCCACCGCCCCCTCGCGGTCGACCAGAACAGGCGAATTGCTCATCGATTCTCCTTTTTGGACAGACCCGCCGAGTTCGTGAACTCACGGCAAGCGCCGAGCCACTACTGCGGTGGTATCAGGGTTTCCCGCATTGCTGCGCAATGCCTTGGGACGGCGGATCCTCGGACGGGGCCATTGCGCCGTCCCTTCCGTGTGTGCCACCTTATACCTGACCGGTCGGACGGTAAATACCCCAAAACCTGTTGGAGGGCCCCATGTTTCCTGCTCCCGAGGACCGGGCGATGAGCGGTCGGAGGCGACGATGACCGGGCGACTGGAGGGCAGGACCGCGGTGATCACCGGCGCCAGCCGCGGCATCGGTCTCGCCATCGCCGAGAGGCTGGTCGCCGACGGCGCCCGGGGGGTCATCACCGCCCGGACGCCGTCGGCGCTCGACGACGCGGTCGATCGCCTGGGTGGTGCCCGGGTCGCGCTGGGCGTCGCCGGCAAGGCCGACAACCTCGGCCATCAAGCCGAGACGGTTCGCCGAGCCATCGAGACCTTCGGCAGTGTCGACATGCTCGTCAACAACACCGGGATCAATCCCGCGTTCGGCCCGATCATGGACCTTGACCTCGGTGCCGCTCGCAAGGTGGTCGAGGTCAACTGCATCGCAGCGCTCTCTTGGGCGCAGCAGGTGTACCACGCCTGGATGAAGCAGCACGGGGGCGGCATCGTCAATGTCTCTTCTGTATCCGGAATCCGGCCGGAGCCCGGAATCGGCTTCTACGGTGCGAGCAAGTCCATGCTCGCCTCGCTCACCGAACTGATGGCGCTGGAGCTCTCGCCCGGGATCCGGGTCAACGCTGTCGCGCCGGCCCTCGTGCGCACGAAGTTCGCGAGCGCGCTCTTCGAGGGCCGCGAGGACGAGGTGGCGGCGACCTACCCGCTGAAGCGCCTGGGCGAGGCCGATGACGTCGGCAGCGCAGTCGCCTTTCTGTTGTCCGAGGACTCGTCGTGGATCACGGGCCAGCTCCTGGTCGTCGACGGCGGCGTCACCCTGGGGTCGGGTGTGGGGTGACCATGGTCGACGTTGGGCCCGTCTGATGCCGGAACAGCATTCGTTGCCAGGCTTGGACATCACGCGGCTGAGCGAGTGGTTTTCCGCGACCCTGGCGGCCGAGGGCCGGCCGCTGACAGGACGCCTGCTCGTGGGTGGCCGGTCGAACCTCACGTTCGAGATCACGGACGGTGTGTCGACGTGGATCGTTCGTCGACCGCCCCTCGGTCAAGGAACCGGGACGGCTCACGACATGGCACGTGAGTACAGGGTCATGGCAGCCCTGCAGGGCACGTCGGTGCCGGTGCCCGAGACATTCGCCCTCTGCGAAAGCGTTGACGTGATCGGAGCGCCGTTCTATGTGATGGCGCGGGTCGGAGGCACACCGTACCGCCGGGCGGCACAGCTCGAACCCTTCGGGGCGGACGTCACCAGGGCCATCTCCGCCGAGCTCGTCGACACCCTCGTCGCGTTGCACGAGGTCGATCCCGCCTCGGTGGGACTCGGCGATTTCGGCCGGTCGCAGGGTTTCCTCGAGCGACAGGTGCGGAGGTGGCATCGGCAGCTCGGCGCCTCGTACGAGGGTGACCTTCCCGCGGCCGACGAGCTCCTTGCTCGACTCGCGGCGCGGGTTCCGCCGGATCGGGCGCCCGCCATCGTGCATGGCGACTACCGCCTGGACAACGTCCTGATCGATGAACGTCACCGCGCCGCGGCGATCCTGGACTGGGAGATGGCCACGCTCGGAGACCCGCTCACAGATCTGGCACTGCTGGTCGTCTATCAGCAGTTGGGCGAAATGTTCGGCGGAGAGGCGGTGGCGGACGCCTCCAGCGCTCCGGGGTTCCTCACGGGACGCGAGATGGTGCACCGGTACGCGGAGGGGAGTGGACGCGATCCGTCGCCCTTGGGTTTCCACCTCGGACTCGCGGCCTTCAAGGTGGCCGCCATCATCCAGGGCATCAACGTCCGCCATCTCCAGGGCCGGACCGTGGGACCCGGCTTCGACCAGTTCACCGGGATGGTCGAGCCCCTGCTGGAGGTCGGACTCACCGCACTCGATGAGCACCACTGACGGACATCGCCTTCACAGCGGAGTGGATTTCTCGACAAATCAATCCAGGTCCACGGGGTTGCCGGTTCTCGCAGGACGGTCCTTGGTCGCGACGTTCGCAGGAGTTCGCGGCTTGCGCTTTGTCGACGGGCCGGACGAGGTGCACAAAGAATGGTGTCGGGCCGATCAGGACTGCATCGTCCACAAGGGACATCAGGACTCCCCTGTGTACCCGATTTGAGCGCTTTGTGCGGGGTCGTGAGTGATAATGGTCGTTCTATTGCGGGGTAAGGCAAACGTGGCAGATCGCGAAAGGCCCCTTCGCAACGTCAGCGGGGGCGTGAGTCGACCCAGACGGTCGTGAAGGCCTCCTTCCCTACCTTCAGAGTCAATGTCAGGAACTTAAGCGGCGGTTCCTGAGGCTCTAACTGTCCATAAAGGATTCAGTGAGGAGCGATTCGTCCGATTGATCACCTTTTGCCCGCTTTATCAAGTCCGTGAAGGCCTCCTTGAGGGACTCTGGGTCCCTCAAGGAGGCCTTCACGGACCATCTACACCATCGACCTCCGTGGCGAAATGAGCTGATCACCCTGGACAGCAGGGTTGCGGACCGACGTGCGAGCTCACCCCGGGGCGCGGAGTGCCCACAAGAGACATCTCACGCCGATGGCGTGCCCGATTGGTGCCATAATGTCCGGTCCCGGTAGGGGTCGTGAGTGGCAAAGAGGGTTAGAACGACCATTGCCACTCACGACCCCCGCGCAAAGCGCTCAAATCAGGCAAACAGGGGAGTTCTGGTGTCCCTTGTGGACGGTTGAGGTCGTGATCAGCCCGATTAGCCGGTCCCCGGCACACGACACGCCACATTTGCCTTACCCCTCAGTAGGTTCCTGGCATTGACCTTCAGAGTAGGGAAGGAGGCCATCATGTACCGGGGAAGGTGTGAAGGTCGAGTTTCCTCGGCTGAGCCGAGGGAAGGGGGCCTTCACGCGGCGGCGCAGGGCTCGGTCACGCCCCTTTGACCTACCCCTCAATAAGTCACGACTCTGCCAACGCCGGGTTGCGGTACCTCACGCACCGGCGTGAGGAGCTCGATTTCAGGCGGCCCCAGACGCCTCGGCGTTACGCCTCGTCCACCCGCCAGGTATAGGCGTGTTCACATCGGGTCGCTCACATGTTTCGGCTCCAGTGCGCCGTTCAGCAGGAGCGCACGCTACTTCCGTAGCAGGTCCGCGAGGCTGCACCAGCCCGGACCCGCGCGGTCAAACAGGCGTAGAAGTCCACCACGCTGACGCGTGCGCCGGGCATCTGGTCCGGACAACCGGCCTGAGCACCACATTAACGTTCGCTTCAGATTCGCTAGGTACGAAGTCGGTGGCAGACAAGCGAGGTAACCCGTCGGCAGGAGGCCAGTCATGGCAGTGGATGCACGGGCGGAGACCTGGGCGACGAAGGCTCGATCCAAGCAGCTCGCAGACGGATGCCGTACGGATATCACACCACGCGAACACCTGAAAAGAGACTGACATGAAACCCTTGGGACGCCGCAGCTTCCTGACCGCCGCCACGGCACTCGGCATCGGCGCCGGCATCTCCACGCATGCCGTTGCCTCGGCAGCGGGCGACGGCAAGACTCCGAACCGGAACGCGGACAAGACCGCGGAAATTTACCGGCGAGACCGAGACCTGCCCTTCATCGGCACGGAGGAGACATTTTCGACTCCCGCGTTGTTGAAGCTGAACTCCATCAATGAGGATCACATAGCGTTCCTTGAGGAAATCGGTCTTTCGGATCTGGGTCGACGCCGCATCGGTGATATGGACGCGGGGGGACTCAACGTTCAAATCCTCTCTGCTCATACACCGTCCGTGCAAAACGTCCCTGGGCGAAAGGGCATCGACTTCGCCTATCGTCTCAACCGGCAACTTGTGGAAGGGCCGATCGCCAAATATCCGGGCCGCTTCAAGGCTTTCGCCACCTTGCCCCTGCAGAGCCCCAAGGCGGCGGCGGACGAACTGGAACGCGCGGTTCGGAAAGACGGCTTCGTGGGCGCGCTGACCAACGGACACATTGCGAAGAAGTATCTCGATCATCCCGAATTCGAGCCTGTGCTGGAACGTGCTGTCGCGCTCGATGTGCCGATCTACCTGCATCCCGGCTATCCGGCTGACGACGTCTTCAAGGTTTACTACAGCACCACACGGTCTAAATACACGGAAGAGTTCCAAGACTACATTTTCAGTGGGTCTGGATATGGCTGGCACCAAGAGGTGCTGATCCAATGCATTCGCATGATCACGTACGGGGTCTTCGACAGGTTCCCCAAACTGAAAATCATCATCGGTCACATGGGCGAAGGTCTTCCCTTCTATTACAAGCGGATCATCGAAGACATGGGGGAGCCGACCAAAAACTCGCTCAAGAAGCCTATCGAGCAATACTTCCAGGACAACTTCTGGATCACAACCAGCGCATTCCCTCAGACTGAACTGCTCGATCTCCTGCTGAAGTTCGTAAGCGTGGATCGAGTGATGTTCGCAACCGACTACCCGTTCGCGGACATAAAGGCGCAGACCGACTGGTTCCGTGGAGTCGATTTGCCACGCAAAGACAAGGAAAAGATTGCTTTCCGAAATGCAGAGAAACTGTTCAAAATGAAATGCCCGTGAAGTGACGCGCGGCGTCGGCGCCAGTAGCGAGCACGGCATTGACTGATATCACGTTATGTGACTTAAAAGAGGGAGCAACATGCGGGTCATGATCATCGGGGCGGGGATCGGTGGGCTGACCCTCGCCCAGGCCCTGCACCACGGCGGTATCGAGGTGTCCGTCCACGACCGTGACCCCCAGGTGGGGGCTACCGGCGGCTACCGGCTGCATCTCGACGACCGAGCCTGTGAAGTGCTGCGTCGTCACCTCAGCCCGCAGCACTACCATGCCCTGTTGGCAAGCTCGGTCTCCCGTGCGTCGCTTCGCCGCTACACCTGGGCTGACCACCACCTGCGCCCGCTGGTCACCCGCCCCTCCGATCAGGGCACCGACACTCTCATGATCGGACGAGTGCCGCTGCGAACCCTGCTGACCCACGGCCTGGACGATCAGGTGCGGTTCGGGGCCGAATATGTGTCTCACGAGGTTCTGTCCGACGGCCGGGTCGCCGCCCACTTCGCTGACGGTAGTACCGACACCGCGGATGTCCTCGTCGGCGCCGACGGTACCCGCTCCCGGGTAGCGGCCTCGCTCGCCGGCCGGGAGCTGGCCGATCCCATCGGGTTCGGGGGCATCGCCGCCCGCACTCCGCTCACCGCACGCACCCGCGCCCTGCTGCCCGATATCGTCAACGATGGGCCGGTGCTCGCCTTGGGCCTCAAGGGCGCGTCGGTGTTCATGCAGGTCCATGACCCGAGTGGTGGCCCGGCAATCGATCCGGCCTCCTGCACCACCGTCCCGGCCATCACGGAGGCCCCGTCCCTGGTGTGGGGATTGAGTGCCACCGAGACGGTGCTGCCTCCCGTCACCGTGCAGGGGATGACCGGGCCGGAGCTGGTCGAGTTCACGCTGTCGACTGTTCGTGGTTGGCCTCCGGCCGTGCTCGAGCTCATCGCCGCCACCGACCCCGGCTCCGCAGCCGGGTTCCGGTTCTACGCCGCCGACCCCGATGCGGACCTGACGCCGTGGCCGGCCGGACCGGTCACCGCACTCGGCGACGCCGTGCACGCGATGCCTCCCACCGGCGGACGCGCCGCCGCCACCGCGATCATCGACGCGGACCACCTCGCCCGCGAGCTGCTCGCCGCTCGCGACGGAGACAGCACCATCGCCCTGGCAACCCACCGTTTCCATCGCGAGATGGCCGGTTACGCGCCCGCCGCGATCCGCTTTTCCATGCTGCCGTTGCGTTGGCTGTCCCGTGTCGACCGTCTCGACCGGCCCGGTCTTCGCGGTCTCGCCGAACTCGGCCTCAGCGCCGCCGCGGCGGTTCACCACTTCAACTCCAGCCTGAACGGGCGGGCCGCTGCATGAGTGACCCGACTCGGCTCCGACATCCGGGTACCCGACATCGCCTCCACCGCGCCCTGCGTTCCCGACCCGCTCGGAGGGCGGCGAGAAGGTCGGCGGCGACCTCGATGTTACGCATATAAGTAACGGACTCCGCTATTGCGGATTATCTGAGTCTGAGAGTAGAGTCCGCGGCATGTCGGAGAACCGCGGGATCCCTGACCAAGGGACTTACGGTTGGCGGCTCGACACGAGAGCCAGCCGGCGGTGAGGTGTGTGCGCTTCCCCCATTGCTAGCCGTAGCCGGATCCCCGGGTACCTGTTCCAAGGAAAGCAGGGTCGATCGGCCGTGACTGAGAATCAAATCGAGCCCAGGCGTCCACTGTGCCGACCCCTAGGCGGTCTCGGGAGTTCGAAGCGAAAAATTCCGCTGTTCGTGGCGATCGTGACACTTGTGGTTGGCCTGGTGAGTGCCTGCACAGGCGGCTCCGGTGCCGGCACGAACGCCGGCAATGACAAGCCGGTTCCAGGTGGAACTCTTGATGTCGGATTGACCATCGACATCACTTCCCTGGATCCGTACGACGGAATGGGCGACACGACGTCCTTGGTCCTCGCGAACATCAACGGTCAGCTGTTCAAGTACGTTGACAACAAGATGGTCCCCGCTCTCGGGCAGGGTGTGACGCGGTCCGCCGACGGCAAGACGGCCACGATCGCGCTCCGAAAGGGCGCGAAGTTCTCCGACGGTACGCCGATCACGCCCGAGGACGTTGTGTTCTCGATCCAGCAGGCCAAGGCGGGCGCTAATTACGGATCCCTTTACAAGGAGATCATCGCCTCCGAAAAGGCAAGCGGGGACCAGGTCGTGCTCACGCTCTCCAGGCCTACGCTGAATCTTGAAGCGATGTTGTCCATTCCTCAGGCGTCCATCATCCCCGCCAACTTCAAGGGGAAGAGCAAGGGCGAATTCTTTCAGCAGCCTGTGGGCGCGGGGCCGTACCTTTTCAGTAGTCGGCAGCCGGGTGTTTCCGTGCAACTCAAGAAGAACCCGAACTACTGGGACACAGGCAAGCCGTATATCGACACGCTGGAATTCAAGGTGTTCAACAGCAACAATGCGTTGACGTCCGCGTACCAAGCCAAGAGCATCCAGGCGATCCCGTTCGTTCCGACGGTGTCGGTCCCCACCCTCACCGGCGCGAAGATCGTGAACACCGCGGGGGCCGCGACCGAAATGTTCTTCATCAACGGCAGTAAGGGACCGCTCAGCGACCTGAAGGTCCGCCAAGCCATCTCGACGGCGATCGATCGTGAAACCATCGTCAAGAGCCTCAGGGGCCCTGGCGACAAACCGACCGAGACCTACGTCCCCGCCAGCGTTCTCGGTTCCGCCCGTCCCGCGTCGATCAGGCGCGGCGACATCGAAGCGGCCAAACAACTGCTCGCCGCATCGTCTTACAAGGACGGGGCCACGCTCAAAGTGATCTACCCGACCGGTGACGACACCCTGGCCAACACGGTCCAGTCCATGCAAGCCGAGTTGGCCAAGATCGGTATCAAGCTGGATCTGCAAGCAGTCGATCAGGGCGTGTGGGTGAACGACGTTCTCGCTGGGAAGTACGAGCTGGCCTACCAGAACATCAGTGCCCACGGAACCACGGCAGACGCCCCCTTGCAGGGCTTCATCGCCACGAAGGCCTTCGGTGGCGGATGGACCATGGACGTCGCCAAGACGGCACTCACCGAGTACCAGGGCGCGAAGAGCACAGGCGATCAGGCCGCGGCGCTGGACAAGTTCCAGAACTGGATCAACGCGGAGCTGCCGGTCATCCCGACCGTGTCCTTGAGCCCTTCCCTGGCGCTCAGCGGCACTGTCGCCGGCTACCAGGGACTCGAGACGGTGACCCAACAAGCACTGCCGTTCGACGGGCTCTGGCTCACCGGGTCCTAGGACGTAGCCGGGCCGGTGGCATCGTGACCTCGGCGGGGTGCTGTTCGCGGGGGAATCGACAGATACGGAGATGACATGCTGGTCGGCACCATGAAGCGACTCGCAAGCGCGCTTCTGCTCATCGTCGGAGCCACGGCCGTGTCATTCACCTTGGGACAGCTGGCTCCGGGGAGTCCGGCCCGTCTGCTGCTGGGCATCCAGGCTTCTCAGGAGGCTGTGGATGCGATGAACGCCGAGCTCGGGCTCGACCGCCCATTGTTGGTCCAGTGGTTCGAATATGTGTGGAATGTGTTGCATGGCGACTTGGGTCGCTCGTACAGCAGCTCGAGGTCGGTCGGCAGTCTGATCGCCGACCGATCCGAGGTCACGGCCTGGTTGCTGACGGCGGGTCTCGGCTTGTCGATAGTTCTCTCAGTCACCCTGGCGACTCTTGCCGCCGGCCGTAGAGGCACATGGGTGGACGCCTGGATCCGGAATTTCACCGTCGCATCGATCGCGGTTCCTACGTTCTGGAGCGGCTTGATGCTCATCCGACTGATAGCGCTGCCGACGGGCTGGCTGCCCGTCGGCGGTTTCGGAGAAACCACGCTCGAACATGTGCAGAGCATCGTGTTGCCCGCGATCACCCTGGCGATCTTCTTGGCTCCGATCCAGATCCGGGTGCTCCGCACGAACCTCGTGGAGTCGCTGGGATCGGGTTACGTGGAGGCCGCCGCCTCGCGGGGGGTTCCGCGTCGGCGACTGTTGCTCCGGCACGCGTTGCCCAACGCCGCGGCTCCGGCGATCGCGATCGTCTCCGTTCAAGCCGGCTATCTCCTGTTCGGCGCCGTGATGATAGAAAACACGTTCCAATTGCCGGGCCTCGGATCCAGTCTGGTGCTGGCCGTCAATCAGCGCGATTATCCGATGATCAACGGAATCACCCTTGTGTTCGCCGCCGTAGTGATCTCGTTCAGCCTGATGTCCGACGCGTTAACGGCGCTCATCGATCCCAGAGTGAGGGCATCATGACCGATCCGAAGGCCGGCACGTCGGCCGAAACGGGCGGGACTCAAGCAATCGAGGAGGTGGTTTCCTCCGCCAAGATGCCGGTCGGTCGTTTTGGCTTCCGTTTCGGTCTCGCCATCGTGATCGCGGCGGCATTGATGGCTGCCGTGGGTCCGTACCTCGTCCCTCATGATCCCAATGAGCAAGATCTGCTGGGTCGGCTTGCCGGCCCTTCGTGGAGCCATTGGCTCGGCACGGACGCACTTGGCCGAGACGTGTTCTCTCGCCTGATCGTCGCGGCACGTGTGGACCTCGGGGTGGCGTTTCTCGGGGCCTTCATCCCGTTCATCGTCGGGACGGTGCTGGGAGGCGTCTCCGCGTATTTCGGCTCGATCTGGGACCTTGCCGTGACGCGTTTGGTCGACTTGGTGCTTTCGTTTCCTCTCTATGTGCTCATCATCTCGCTCGTTGCCATTGCCGGGGGCGGCGTCAAACCGCTTCTTGTCGTCTTCACTCTCGTCGGCTGGGTCGGATATGCGCGCCTCATACGCTCGACGGTACTTCGAATCAAGAACGAGGACTACATCTTCGCGGCGAGGCTGGGAGGCGTTTCCCATCTACGCATCCTGGTCCGTCACATTTGGCCGAATGCGATCAGGAGTTCGTTGACCCTCTTGGTCACCGACATGATGTTCGTCCTGCTGGGTCTGGCGTCGCTGTCCTACTTGGGACTCGGCATACCGCCGCCGACAGCCGACTGGGGCGGGATGATCGCCGATGCCCAGCCGTACATGCAGCAACAGTGGTGGCTTATCGCAGCGCCGGGGTTCATGATCGGGCTCATCGGCGCGGGCCTCATGCTGATCGGAGAACGTCTCGATGACCGTTGATGCCAATGACCGGCCGGCTGTGGAAGTCTCCGGCCTCACCCTGTCGGGGCCGCAGGGCACACTCGTCACCGACGTGGCATTCGACGTCACGGGCGGCGAGTGTCTGGGCCTGGTGGGAGAGTCGGGCTCGGGTAAGACCCTGACCGTCCGGTCCATCGCGGGCCTTCTCCCGTCGGGCATCGAAATGGCGGCCGGCCGGATCGACACGGGTGGAGGCCGGGTCGGGATGATCTTCCAGGACCCGATGCGGGCGCTCAACCCGACCTTCACCATTCGACGTACCATGCGTGAGCCGCTGGTCCAGCATCATGGACTGTCTCGGAAGGCGGCCGATCGTCGTGCGCTCGAACTCATGAAGGATGTCGGGATCAGCGACGCCGAGCGCGTCGCTGGATGCCATCCACACCAGCTCTCCGGTGGCTTGAGACAGCGTGTCCTGATCGCCGCCGCACTGGCCTGCGAGCCGCAGATCCTGCTCTGTGACGAGCCGACCACCGCGCTGGACGTGACCACGCAGGCGATCATCCTCGATCTGCTCCACCGGCTGCGAGAAGAACGGAATCTGGCGATGCTCTTCGTGTCACACGACTTGGCCGTCATTTCCAAGATCTCCGACCGTATCGCCGTGATGTACGCGGGGCAGATCGTCGAGGTCGGTCACACGGACGAGATCCTGAGCTCCCCGCACCACGCCTATACGGCCGGCCTGCTCAGGTCGAGTCCTTCTGCCGGTCCACCGGGCGAGCCTCTCTTCGCCATCGAGGGAATTCCTCCGCAGCGACCTGCGGAAATCGTCGGATGTCGCTTTGCCGACCGGTGTCCCTGGGCTGCTTTGGAATGCACGCAGGCAGCGGTGCCCTGGGGTGAGCAAGGTGAGCGGCACACGTTTCGTTGTGTCCGCGCCGACGAGGTGGCGGCGGCGTTCTCGCTCGGCGTCGAGCACGGCGGTTGGCCACGCAGCCTGGAAGTGGACCATGCCGCTTCTTGAGATCGATGACGTCTGCGTGACCTATGGCCGAGGCAACAGGTTTCTCCGCAGGGCGGACACGTCACATACGGCGGTGGAACACGTGAGCCTGACTGCGGAGCGGCGCCAGATCGTCGGCGTGGTCGGCGAGTCCGGGTCCGGGAAGTCCAGCTTGGCGAAGGCGGTGGTCGGGCTCATCGAGCCTCAGTCCGGTGAGATCCGGCTGGGTGGGGAGGTGCTTCCGCTCAAACGTCCGGTCGAGGTGAGACGACGTATGCAGATGGTGTTCCAAGATCCGTCGTCGGCCCTGAACCCCTCGCTCACCGTCGGACAGGCCATCGTGGAGCTCCTGCGGCGTGGCGGGATGGACCGAACAGCGGCGCGTACTCGTGCAGCCGAACTGATCGACATGGTCGGTCTTTCGTCGAGCACGCTCGACGCCAAACCGATGGCACTGTCCGGCGGACAGCGCCAACGGGCCAGCATCGCCCGGGCACTGGCCACCGATCCGGAGGTCATCGTCGCGGACGAGCCGACCTCCGCGCTCGACGTCTCGGTGCAGGCGACGGTCCTCAACCTGCTGCGCGGGCTCGCCGAGTCTCTCGGGCTCGCCGTACTGTTCATCACGCACGACCTCGGTGTCGTACGGCGCCTCTGCGACGACGTTGCCGTCATGCACAAGGGGCGCGTGGTCGAGCGCGGACCGACCGCGGCCATTTTCGAGGCGCCGGCCGACCCCTACACCCAGCAGCTCCTGGCCTCCATGCCCACTCTGTCGAGGCGTACAACGTGTTAGGGCGGCCGATGGGATCAGTGGTGGGAACGGTGGCAAGCGGATGGGAAGGCGTCCGGGATGCCTTCGAGTCCGCTCAGGCGCAGGATGAGGGTGCAGCTCAGCTCGCGATCTACATCGACGGTCAGTGCGTCGTCGACCTGTGCGCGGGGTCCGACCCGATACGCGGCCGACCGGTCGACGTGGACTCGCTGGTGGTACTCATGTCGGTCACCAAGGGGCTGGCGGCGCTGTGCACCCATTTGCTCGCCCAGCGCGGGCTCCTTGATATCGAAGCGCCCGTAGCCGAATACTGGCCCGAGTTCGGTGTGAACGGCAAAGCCGGTATCAGGGTGAGCGACCTTCTCGCGCACCGTGCCGGTCTCCCCGGATTCGAACCCGAACGACGTTTTTCAGAGCTCCTCGACTGGGATGCGTCTGTCGATGCTCTGGCACGAATGCGGCCCATGTGGGCGCCCAAGACAGCCTATGAGTACCACACGGTGACCTACGGTGTCCTGGTTGGAGAGGTCGTCCGGCGGGTCGCCGGCCAGTCGCTCGGCGCCTTCTTCGCCAGCGAGGTCGCGCGTCCCCTCGGCCTCGACCTGTGGATCGGCCTCCCGACATCCGAAGAGCCGAGAGTCCTGCCGACGTTCCGCACGATCGAGTACCCCACACGAGCGGAACTCGTCGAACAACTCGCCGGGTTCGGACTCCGGGAATCCGACGCCATCGTCAAATCCTATGTGGACCGGACGATGTCGCTCGCCGACATGGTCCCGGTATTGAACAGCGCGGCGGGTCGCCAGGCGGAGTTGCCCGCCGTGAATGCCGTGGGCAACGCGCGCTCCCTGGCGAAGACATATGCGGCGATGATCGGTTCTGTCGACGGCGTGCGATTGCTGACGCGCGAGTCGGTGGATCGTCTGAAGTCACCGCAGACGGACGACCTGACCTTGCCGGTGCCGCTCGACCGCGTGCCAGAACCCCATCCTCTTCGCTTCGGCCTGGGCTTCGAGCTCCCGCGGTCGGCCGTGCCTCAGTTCGGCCCCGCGTCGTTCGGTCACGCCGGGGCCGGTGGCCGCCTCGCGTATGCCGATCCTGATCACGGCCTGGCGGTGGGCTACACCTGCACCAACATGTGTTGGGACGGGGTCGTCGGCCCAGACGCGCGCTGGGTACCGTGGACCGATGAATTACATCGTGTGATCGGTGCATGACCGGCCGTCGCTATGCTACGTCACGAGAGTTCGGAAGTATCTTTCGCAGTCGATGATCGAGCAGGCAGGCCGCAAGACGGGGATGGTTGACATGGATGGCAGCGGACTGGCCGGTGAGCACGTTCGTCTACCTGCGGAACTCGACTCGCCCTGGCCTGGTATGCCCGCCTCGCACGAGGGTCAATGCCCTGCGGCGACCGCCCTTGCGCTGCTGGCGCAGGGGGTGGATCGGCTGAGAGCCGTTCGATGGGCCGATTTCGCCTTGGACGACAAGCGCTGCGGGTCGCACCCGAGGTGCCTTTGGCGAGCGGTGACGGTTTTGCTGTGCTCAGGCGATTTGATCCACGCGGACGCTCAGATTCGCAAACTGGAAAGCACGTGCACAGGTTTGAGTGGCGACCTGATCGTTCTGCTGCGATCACAGTACGCGCGACTGGTCGGCGATCCGACTGAGGGCCGAAAGATCATCAAGGCTGTACTCGCTGCCGAGCCTTCGGCATTCATTCGTCAGCTTGCCATACCTTTCCTTGTTGCCACTTATGTCGCAACAGATGACGCGGAGGAGGCTTACGCGCTTCTTTCCGAAGTGAATTTCGATGAAATCATCGCAGATTCAACTTTTACCCTCCCGCTGAACCTGGTGGTCCGCGGGTCGGTGTACTTGGCGCTGGCGAATTATGATTCAGGCCCTGATGAGCTTCGGCTGGAGCGATTGAAACAGGCTACTGTCGACCTTCTCGAAAGTATGCACTACCCCGGTGCTGAACTTTCGGCGAATTTCGCCGTGATGCACCGCTGCGGGCTGGCCGCGCTGGCCGCGGCACGAGTCGGGCTTGGCGAGCTCGCCTCGGGTCTTGCGGAGCAGGAGAAAGCCTCGGCGATGGCCTGGGGATCCCCGTCGGCCGTCGGCTGGGCGCTCTTCGTGTGTGCGATGACCGAGAACTCCAGTGCGACCGTGGACGCACTCGCCGACGCGGTCGATTTGCTGGAGGTCGCCTACTCGAGGGTCGAGCTCGCTGCGGCAGGTTATCAAGCGGGACTGAAATCCGCCGACGCGAAGGATGGTTCTTCGGCTCGACGCGATTTCGAGCGCGTTGTGGAATGGGCTGAGAAGACCGGCAATGCAACCCTTATCAAGAAGGCGAAGGATGCGTTAAGCGGGGCCACTTCAAGTGGTTTGGCGCACCAACTGACCGCCCAGGAGGGCAAGATCGCCCAACTCGCGCGGACCGGATATACGAACAAGCAGATTGCCGAGAAGCTCTGTCTGACGATTCGAACCGTAGAGTTCCATCTGTCGAATGTCTACCGGAAGTTGGGGGTTTCCGGACGGCGGGAACTCAAAAATGCGAAGGCCTATGATTCGCTGTGAAAGCTGACGCCGGATGAGCTTTCCTCGTCAGCCGGGGCACGCGGCTGGGTGACAGCCTAGATCTGCCTGAGCTGGTCTCTTCTGTCCATTAGGCACAGTTTCAGCGATGGACGTGCCCGATTTGAGAAATTCGCACGGTTTCGCGAGAGGGGTCGTGAGTGATAAAGAGGGTTAGAACCCTCTTTATCACTCACGACCCTCCGCGAAACGGTGCATCTAGGCATAGAGTGGACATCTCGTGGTCAGGGAGTATCCCTTGTGGACAGTCTGCGGGACGCATCCGGCCCTGGGGGCTCAGTGTCGCTCGCCGGAAGTTCGTACCGGAAGTCTGTGCCCGCCTCGAACACGCGAGTTCCCCTTCCAATAACGTAAGTTGCCCCTCTGGTCACGCGAGTTACCTCTCTGGACACGGGCGTCCTGCGCCCAGATACCACGTGTCCAGAGGCGGAACTCGCGTGACTGGGAGCGGAACTCGTCCAGTCGGTAGCCATCCAGTTCGGCAGCCAGTAGGCGCGAAACCCGCACTGGTGGCCAACCGGACTGCGCGCCGTTTAACAGTCGTTTCAGGTTCGCCAAGTATGAAGTAGGCGTCGCCGGCATGGCCGAACGCACCGCGCTCTACGGCGGCACGGTCAGCGCCAGTTCCGCATCGGACGGCGGCTGGACCGTGTACACGACTCTGAAAGGCAGCCGCTCATGATCTCTGTGCTCGTGGTCGACGCCCAGCCGCTGCGGCGCTTCGGGTTTCGCATGCTGCTGGAGCGTACCTCCGACACCGAGATCGTCGGCGAGGTCGAGGACGGCGCCGAGGCCGTTCGGCGGACCACCGAGTTGCATCCCGACGTGGTGCTGATGGGCACCCGCATGCCGGGCGTCGACGGGATCGAGGCCACCCGGCGCATCGTCGCCGCCGGTGGGCGTTCGCGGATCCTGGTGCTGACGAAGTTCGACGTGGACCGGTACGCGCTCGCCGCGCTGCGGGCGGGGGCGAGCGGTTTCCTGCTGAAGGACACCCGTCCGGAGGAGTTGCTCGCCGGCATCCGGGCCGTCGCCGCCGGGGACGCGGTGATCGCGCCGGCGCTGACCCGGCGGCTGCTCGACGCGTTCGCCGACCGGCTCGGCGATGACCTCTGCGGGCCCGTGCGGGAGGATCCCCGGCTGGGTTCCCTGACCGGCCGCGAGCGCGAGGTCCTCGTCGCCATCGGCCGCGGCCTGACCAACGGCGAGATCGCGCAACGGTTCACTCTGTCGGAGTCGACGGTGAAGACCCACGTCGGGCGGGTCCTCGCCAAGATCGGCGCACGGGACCGGATCCAGGCCGTCATCCTCGCCTACGACCTGAGACTCATCCGGCCGGTTTAGCCAGCGCTTGGGCCGTTCATGCGGTGGTGACCTGCCCGTCGACGACGTGCACCGGCACCTTGGTCAGGGGCTTCGTCGCAGGTCCGCCGGTGACTTGTCCGGTGCCGTCGAAAGTGGAGCCGTGGCATGGGCAGCTGAAGCCGGAGCCTGCGGGTGTGATGGGGCAACCCTGGTGTGTGCAGGTGGCGACGAATGCCATGAAGGTGTCGGTCGAGGGGCGTAACAGGTACGCCGGGGAACCATTCGGTGCGGTGAAGCTTGTCGACGAACCGACGGCGACGGCCGAAACCGCGGCGATCACCGTCGGGGAGTTCGTTCCGGGGTCTGTCGGCCGGCTTGGTTTCGAGTCGGTGGTGGTGCGACGGGTAAGGGCGACGACGCCGCCGATGGCAGCGGTCGTCGCGGTGATCAGGCCGCCCCAGAGCAGAATACGTCGCTTGACGTCGTCCGGGCCGGGGTTCGGCCGGCGGCGACGGCGTATCGCGGCACGCAGGTGTGCCGTCGTGGAGAACAGGCCCGCGTCGCCGGCGATCACCAGCGGGGTCCAGGCGGCTGCGAAGACGATGTCGGCGCCGAAGTAGTACGGGCGGGTCGTCCAGCTCACGGTGAGGAAGAAGCTCAGCGCGAGGAGAATCCCGCCGACCGCGGCGGTACGGGCGAACAGGCCGAGCAGAGTACCCAGCCCGACGGCGATCTCGCCGAAGGCGATGACAAGGCCGGTGACGGTCGCGTGTTCGGCGGCGAAGGACACCAGCGGGCCGATCGGGGAGGTGGTCGCGGCGTGCAGCATCTGAGCGTGGACGCCGAGGGGTGAGGTGTGGTCCAGGTAGTGGGGGTCGAGGATTTTGGAGAGGCCTGCGTAGAGGAATGTGCCGCCGAGGAAGATGCGTAGCGGCAGGAATGCCCAGATCGGTGTCCGTGGTGGTGCATCGTCCCGTGGCGTTGGTTCGCCAGGGGAAGGCTTGGGGGACAAGAGAAGTCGCCTTTCATATCGCACGTGTACGTGTGTGAGCTCAGAGTCGTTGAGCTCACACACGTTCGACGCTTCATCAGGACTTGCGAGGGGAGACCGTCATGATGCCCGTGCACATCTCGTCGCTGGTGCCGTCGCCCCACACCACGTAGCGGGGCGGAAGCTTGCTCAGCTGCGGCAGCTTTTTGCGCAGCCCCGCGTCGTGCGTGCACGTCACCCGCAGCGTGTCTCCCGGACCGATGTCCACCGGTGACGGCAGCTTCACCAGCCGCTGGTTGTCGAAGTCGAACTGCGGTACGTCCAGCACGACCTTGGCGTTCGGCTTGCCAGGGTTGAGTTCGACCTTGATGGAACGCCCGAGCAGGTGCATATGGCCGAAGCCGGCGAACAGCGTCATCGGTGCCGGCACCTCTTGGTCGCAGGTCTGGGTGTTACCGGGCTTCGGCGCGCTCTGGCCGCACTCCTCCAGTTGCTCGTCCGCGGTGCCACCGACCTCCGGCCCGAACCGCTTCGTCACGTCCGCGATCGAGGCCGCCCGGTCGCAGAGCGGACCCGACTCGTCGGCGGCGCAGGGCAGGTCGGTCGGCGCGTCGAGCGGGAACGTGTCGAGTTCCCGGGTCTGCGGCGTGCCGTCCGTCAGCCGCAGCCGCACCGCCGAGCGGTCCGACCCGGCCGGTTTGCCGTCGCTCGCGAGCAGGTTGTAGTGCATCTGCAGGACGATGAGGCTGCCCGGTTCCAGCTTGAAGCCGACGTCCTGGGTGAACAGCGTCTCCGAGGCGCCGGGCGCCCAGGTGTCCACCCACGTCGCGCCCGGCTCGTCTTCCTCCACGTCGGCGCCCTTCACGCCGGTCCCGCTGAAACACTGCCAGCCGACGCCGGGGGTCTTCGCGTCCTGCTCGCGCACCAGGGCAGCGCCGCGCGGCGGCACCGCGTACACGATGGCGTGGTGCGCGAGGGCGACGTTCTCCGGCGTGACCTGGGTCCCGGTCAGGAACGCCGCCTTGGTCAGGCCTGGATCGATCACCTGGCACCGGTACTCGTCCGTGCCGCTGTCCCCCGACGGCGTGGGCGTGTAGGCCTCGGCCATCTTCAGGTCGACGAACCGCTCACCGGCGCGCAGCGGCTGTGGCGGAGCCGCCGGCCCGCCCGCGTGCGCGCTGTGTGCGCCGGCCGCGGCGGGCGCCGCGCTTTTGTCGGCGTTCGACCCGCAGGCGGCGACGGCGAACGCCGTCGCGAGTGCCATGGTGGCCGCCCCAAGTCTCCACAGTGGACTATCAGGTTTCGTCATGGTCTGAACGCTAGGCCTAATTCCGTCCCATTTCGTCGTACTGCGGTCGTCATTCTCGGGAGGGTGGTGGTACCACGGTACTTCTCTATGTCCACAGTGGAGTCATTAACGGTCCTTTCAGATTCGCTCGGTATGAAGTCGGCGTCACATAAGCGATGTAACGTAGGAGGCCAGTGATGGCAGTCAACGCAGCGCCGTCCGGGAAAGCGCCGTCCGGTCGGTTGGCAGGCCGGTGGGTGCCGTGGTTGGTGATCGGCTTGTGGGTGGCGCTGGCGGTGGTCATGGTGCCGCTGAGCGGAATGTTGAGTTCGGTCACCACCGACAGAGCCGCCGACACCCTGCCGGCCGGCGCCGAGTCCACCAAGGTCGCGGTGCTGGAGGGCAGTCTCCCCGGCGGGGAAGACAACACGTTCGTCTTCGTGTACCACCGCGCCGGCGGCATGACCGACGCCGACCGCGCGACGGTCGAGCGCCACTACGAGACCCTTGCCAAGCGGTACCCGCCGAAGGTGGCGGCCCCGGCCGGCGAGGGTGACGAGGGCCCACCGACGAGACCCTCCACCGACGGCAAGGCGATGATGTTCACCCTCGACGTGAGCAAGACCTACGGCGCACCGGAGGCCATCGTCGGCCCGGTGCGTGACGCCGCGAAGGACCGCCCCGCCGGCTTGGAACTCGACGTGACCGGCCCCGCCGCGATCGACGGCGACATGGAATCCGTCTTCGACGGCATCGACCTGCAGGTCTTGCTCATCACCATCATCGTCGTCGCGCTCCTGCTCATCCTCACCTACCGCAGTCCGGTGTTGTGGTTCATCCCGCTCGTCGCCGTCGGCGCGGCCGCACTGACCGCGATGGCGACCGTCTACCTGCTCGTCAAGGGCTTCGGCGTCGTGGTCAACGACCAGAACTCGGCACTGCTGACGATCCTGGTGTTCGGCGTCGGCACGGACTACGCGCTGTTGCTCATCGCTCGATATCGGGAAACACTGCACCACCACGAAAACGTCCGGGTCGCGATGCTCCACGCGCTACGTAGCGCGGCGCCGGCCATCGTCGCGTCCGCGGCCACCGTGGTCGCCGGCCTGCTCTGCCTGCTCGTCGCGGACCTGAACAGCACCAGCGGGTTGGGCCCGATCGGTGCGGCCGGCATCCTGTGCGCGCTGGTGGCCATGCTGACACTGTTCCCGGCGCTGCTCGTGGTGCTCGGCAGGCGGATCTTCTGGCCGGCCATCCCGCGGTTCGGCACGGCCGTGGCGGAGAAGCCGGGGCTGTGGGGACGGCTTGGCACCGCCATCAGCCGCCGCCGGTGGGTGGCGGCGCTCGCCTCGCTCGGAGTCCTCGGCGTGCTCGCCGTCGGGTTGGCGGGCAACACCGGCGCCCTGCGTCAGCAGGACCAGTTCCTGGACGCACCGGAGTCGGTCACCGGTTTCACCGTTCTCCGCCAGCACTTCCCGGAGCTCGGCGGCCAGCCGATGACGATCTTCACGCGGCCGGCGTACCAGGAGCGGGTGCTCGACGTCGCCAAGGGCACTCCCGGCGTGGCCCAGGCCGTCCCGGGCCAGACCAGCGGCGGCTGGGCCGAAATCTCCGTGTTCCCGACGGACGCGCCGGACACCGTCGCCGAGTACGACACGATCAAGCGGATGCGCACCGCGGTGCACGCGGTGAGCGGGGCTGAGGCGATCGTCGGCGGTCCGAGCGCGGAGCACCTCGACACCGAGGAGACCACCAGCCGCGACGAGAAGCTGGTGATCCCGTTGGTGCTCGCCGTCGTCCTGCTCGTCCTCGGGCTGCTGCTGCGCGCGATCGCGGCCCCGCTGATCCTGATGGCGACCGTGATCGTCTCCTTCGCCGCGGCCTTCGGCGGCAGCGTGTTCGTCTTCGACACGATCCTCGGGTTCAAGGGGATCGACTCTTCGGTGCCGCTGCTGGCGTTCCTGTTCCTGGTGGCGCTCGGCGTCGACTACAACATCTTTCTGGCCAGCCGGGCCCGTGAGGAGACCGTGCGTCTCGGCACCAGAGAGGGCATGCTCAAAGCCCTCTCCGCCACCGGTGGCGTCATCACCTCGGCAGGCATTGTCCTTGCGGCCACGTTCGCGGTCCTCACCACGCTTCCGCTGGTGATGCTGATCGAGGTCGGGTTCCTGGTCGCCTTCGGCGTACTGCTCGACGCCCTGCTGGTGCGGTCGGTCCTGGTGCCCGCCCTCACGTTGCTGATCGGCCGGCGGATGTGGTGGCCGAGCCGGCTGTCCCGGCCGGTGGAGCGGCCCGACGGTCAACGGCCGCCCGTCGACGATGAGGAGCCCGCGCTGCAACGGTGAGCGCGCCGCCGGGGAGGTCACCGCACCGCGGTGTCCTCCCCGGCGGTTGGCCGCGCGATCGGGGCGGGCGGGGCCGCGGCCGGAAGGTCGACTCGAAGCAATGCTCCACCGCGCGCGGATCGGGCAACGGTGGCCCGGCCGCCGTGGGCGTCGACGACCCGCTGCACGATCGACAGCCCCAGACCGGATCCCGGCAACGCGCGGGCACTGTCGGCACGATAGAACCGGTCGAACACCCGCGGCACGTCTGCGGCGTCGATGCCCGGACCGGCGTCGTCGACCTCGAGCACTGCCGACGCGCCTTCGGCACGGAGCCGGATCTGGACCGGCTGGTCCGCGGGAGACCATTTGCCGGCATTGTCGATGAGGTTGAGCACCGCTCGTTGGAGGCCGGCGGGACGCCCGCTCATCCACACGGAGGTCACGTCGAGCGCGATCTCGACGTCGGGCACACGGGAACGCGCCCGGGCCGCGGCGGCCATCACCACGTCGGCGAGGTCGAGCACCTCGGTGCTCTCGTCGCTGACGTCACCGCGCGCCAGATCGGTCAGCTCGGCGGCCAGGGTGCTCAACTCGGCCACTTGCGCACCGAGATCGTCGAGCAGCCGGGTCCGGCTCTCCGAAGGCAGCGCGCTGTCCAAGGTGCCGCGCCGATCGAGCCGGATCAGCAGTTCGACGTTGAGGCGCAGGCTGGTGAGCGGGGTCTTGAGCTCGTGGGCGGCGTCCTCGGCGAGCAGCCGCTGGGCCCGGCGGGAGTCCCGGAGCGCGGCGAGCATGTCGTTGATCGACTGGATCAACCGCCGGATCTCCCCTCCACCCTCGTCCGGGATGTCGGCGTCGAGATCCCGGGTGTGCGCGACTCGGACCGCCGCGGCGGTCAGCCGGTCGATCGGTGCCAGCCCGGCCCGCGCCACGGTCCGCCCGACAAGGGCGCCGCCGGCCACGCAGAGCAGCCCGATCAACAGCATGCCCAACCCGAACCCGTTGATCGGGCTGTCGTCGGCGGCGCGGGCCACCTGGATCGCGCCGCCGCCCGCCCGCAGTGTGTAGACGAGGTAGCCGTCGTCGTCGAGGTCACCCGACTCCATCAGGTCGGCCGACGCACCCTGCGCCACGCGCCCGGCGTGCTCGCTGACCGGGGGAAGCGCGGGTTGGCCGTCCGGCGTCCGGGTCGAGCCGTCGGGCAGGATGACCCGTACCAGCCGACCGGATCCGGGATATGGCGGTAGCTCGGCCTGCGCCAGACCGGCGCGCTCCGCGTTCGTCGCCAGGACGCGGGAGTCGGCACGTAGTTGATCCTCCACGGTGTCCTGCAACTCCCAGGCCAGCAGCTCACTGGCCACCTGGAAGGACGCGAACACGCTGACCGCGATGGCTGTCGCGGCGATCACCGTCAGCCTGGTCCGCAGGGACCGCCGGCGCCACCAACCGGTCAGTCGGCCCCGGGCCCGGCCGGCGGGCCCGCTCACGGAGCAGTCTCTCGCAACGTGTACCCCAAGCCACGGAGGGTGTAGAGCAATCGCGGCTCACCCTCGGCCTCCATCTTGCGGCGTAGGTAGCTCACGTGCACCTGGAGGTTGTTGGCGGTGACACTCATGTCGTAGCCCCAAATCGCCTCGACCAGCACGCCTCTGGGCAACACCCGGGTCGCGTTGCGCACGAGAATGTGCAGAAGGGAGAACTCGATCCGGGTCAGGCGGAGCGCCCGCCCGCCCCGCCACGCCTCGAACCTGTCGGGATCGACCCGGACGTCGGCGAACGTCAGGATCTGCGACTCGTCGTCGCCCGGCGCACGGCGGCGCAGCAGGGCCCGGACCCGGGCCAGCAACTCTTCGGTGGCGAACGGCTTGGGCAGATAGTCGTCGGCGCCCGCGTCCAGCCCCGCGACCCGGTCGGAGACCTGATCCCGGGCGGTCAGCATCAGCACCGGCAGATCCTGGCCCGCCGCGCGCAGCCGCCGGCAGGTCTCCAGCCCGCCGAGGCGGGGCATCATCACGTCGAGGATCAGCAGATCCGGTGCGTCGCCATCGATTCCGTCGAGCACGGCGAGACCATTGGCGACGGTGCTTGTGTCGTAACCCTCGACCTGGAGCACCCGCTCGAGCGACTCACGGATGGCCGCCTCGTCATCCGCGATCATGATCCGCACGCCCCGCCCCTTCCCAACGATGCTTTTGCCGGTCATTCTCCCCGGTCAACCTGAAGCCAGGATTAAGCATCGCCGCCCCGGTGACTGCGGCCCACCGCGGGTCTCGACCTGTGCCCGATCGGGAACTCCGATGCGATGAACGGACACGGCCGCTTGGGTGAACGGTCGAACGGCGGATTCGGGATCAAGGTCTGCACCTGGTGATCCAGTGTGCTCCGTCGGCTTCGCCCATGTTGTCGATCGGCGCGGCTCGCTCGTCCACATCGGACGCCGCGCGGGCGTCCGATGTGGACTTCCGTTGCCTTCCCGGTGGCATCGCCAATCCGGTGTTCAGTGCAACGGCTTCTAAGGCATGGCGAGCCGGTGAAATTCAGCCACGGGAGGCGAGGAAGTAAATAACGATACCGATCAGCGCGAGCACCTCGGTCAGCACGAACGTCGAGAAGGCGATAGTCTGAAGCTTTCCCTGGGCCTCCGGCTGGCGTGCGGTGCCATTGATGACGGCGGCGAAAATCAGGCCCACGCCGATACCAGGGCCGATCGCACCCAGGCCGTAACCGATGGCGGCGAGGCCAGGGTTGATGCCGGCGGATACGGTTGCCTGCGCAAGAACGATGTTGTTCATGGCGTTTCCCTTCGGACTCGGTCCGCGCGACTGATGTGGACCAGGGGATTCAGTGTTCTCGGTGCTCCGATGTCAGTGTGGTGCCGTCGACCTCGTCTATCCACTCATATGGACTGGATACCACCCCGGAAGTACAGCCGCAAACGCAGCTTTGAAGCGGAGCAAGAACTGCGATCTGCGGATAGCATCATTCGGGGGTTTGCGTAATCGCCGGCATCACCTCTCGTCCTGGTGCGCGCCGCCGCGGAATTTCAGTACCACAGTCACTCCCGCGGCCGCTAGTTGGCGTGAAGACTGCCCAACACTGACTTTACCCGACCCTCAAACCTATTTCAGGTCGGAGTTGCCGAATCGCACCGAATGTGTGGTGGCCGACAACTGCCCGGGCCGCACTCGTTCAACCCAGATCGGCAAGAGTCGGACGCTGAAGTCCGGCCTTTCGGCGCGAAAGGCTGCCCGAAGTTCCCGAACCTCACCGAAGCCATCGACAAGATCGTGCGCGCCCGCCTCAACCGCCTGCAGGATCGGCCCGCCGCCAACGCCGTCACTCGGCTCGAGGTGCCGACGTCGGTGCCCGCTGAGGGCCGGCGGGCCCGCCGCGGATACCGCGGCAGCGCACGAACGGTGCGGCGGCTCATCCAGACCTGGCCGGCTGGCTCATCCGCCCCGCGGCCGACCGCGCCGGCCGGGAGCGGGCCAATCTCGCGCGAATCCTCGAACGCCGTCCCATCCTGCTCGTGGTCGACCACCTTGCCGCCGACTTCGGTGGGATGCTGCGCGACCTTCCCCATTCCTTCATCGTCGATTGCACCGGCACCCGGCACCAGTGCGAACCAAGACTCCGTCCATGAAGGATTCTGGACGTTCGATGTCCCAAATTCCTCATCAACGGAACCGAGCGTGGAGGAAACAAGGCGATCAACGTTCCAGATCCTTGCCCCGTTCCGGGGCCCGGTTCGAGTCGTTGGACGAACGATCCACCGAGATTTCCGTCCTGGGGAACTAGAGGATGGGAACTGGTATCGAACGCAACTCGCTTCGGCCGGAAATGGCGAGTTTGCGGTACATGTTCGAAAGATGGAATTCCACGGTCGAGGTCGTCAGGCTCAGGCGCTTGGCGATCTCTCCGTTGCTCAGGCCTGCTTGGGCGAGGTTGGCGACTTTGCGCTCTTTCGAAGTAACCGTCGGAGTGTCGCCTGCCACGGCCCACTGCCGTATGGCTTCGTCGGCACGGGTTTGCCAGTGCTTGTTGCACGTCGAAAGCGCCGTTTCCCGGAAATTCCGGAGGACTGACCGGACCTCATCATGACGTCCCTCGAGCCTCAGCTTGATCGCGAGCTGATATTGGGCTTCCAGCAAAGTGGTCCGGGCGCCGCTGCGGGTCAGCAGTTCGATCGCGTTCTTCAAGAGCTTGACGCCGTGCTCCTTGCTGTAGAGCAGACTGACCGTGCGCAATGCGGTACCGATCGCGCGGGCGGTGCCCCACCGTGTCGCGTTGCTGAGTTCGTCTTCTGCGAGTGGGAGGGCGACGGCCTCCCGGCCTGCGATGGCGGCACAGAGCGCCGCGCGTGACCGCCACGGGATGACGGCCGGATTGGTGACACCCCAGCCGGCGAGCTCCCGGCCGCAGGCGATGAAGTCTTTGTAGGCCGACTCCGACTGCCCGATCGCCTGGCTCAGCAGACCGCGCGCCGAGAGGACTTCGGCACGGTCTGTGACGGCGTCCAGGCTGCCGCTGAGACCATGCGTGCGCATCAGGTCGTCTGCGCGATCGAGGTCGCCGAGATCGACCAGGGCTTCGACGGCCCAGGCCACTCCGACATCGGTGAACTGGTCCCTGGGGCCCTGGGTGATGGCGGGAATGAGGAGCCGGACGGCGGACTGGGGATCGCCGCTGAGTCCCGCCAGTCGGGCTCGGAGCACGATCAACGCCGACGTGGCCGCCCAGCCCGAGCGCGTCATGGCGCGCTCACAGTGCCGCAGTGCCGTGACACGGTCGTCGAGGTAGACGAGCGACAGGATCGAATACCAGAAGGTGCCGACGTCGCGCCAGTTGAACGACTGCAGGGCCCGGTCGGCGAACTCGGCGGCCGCCTGCGGGTCGTTGCCGTTGTTCACCAGTAACATCGCGCGCGTCGCGACCAAACGCTCCGGTGGAACCGGGTGCCCGTGCCTGCCGGAGGTCTGCACTCCGGGTCTGGGGCTTCCCGCCACATAGACCAGGCCACCGAGGTCCGGCCCGACGATGTCGGGGTTGGCGGGCGAGAGGACTTGACGCAAAGCGGCTATGGCGGCTTCGCCCGCCTCGGTCCATCGGCCCAGCTCGCTCAGGCGCGCCCGTTCCATTCGCGCGGCCTCAAGGGCTTTCAGTGCGGCCGCGGTACTATCCGGTTTGTCCAGTTCGGTCATGCCTTCCTGATCCTTCTTGGCGGGGCGTTCCCTGACTGCGGTGACACTACCTTTACTCACCGTAATCCCTTGGATACATCCACGGTGAAACGTTGTGGAAGCGGCGTTCACCTGGACGGCTCCGTGCGGCGTCAGCCGGTCGCCGCGGGCTCCCGCTCTTCCTTCCGTTCCGGGGGAGGTCCGGAATGCTCGTCGAGCAAAGTGGTCTCGTCGAACGGCGCCTGGCCGGCGAACACGCGGCCGGCCTGGGCGCGGTCGAATTCCTTGGTCCATGAACCGATCAGCACGGTGGCGACGGCGTTGCCGGCGAAGTTGGTCAGTGCGCGGGCTTCGGACATGAACCGGTCGATGCCGAGGATGAAGCCGACACCGTCGACCAGTTCCGGCCGGTGCGACTGCAAGCCGCCGGCCAGAGTCGCGATGCCGGCGCCGCTGACGCCCGCCGCGCCCTTCGACGCGATGATCATGAACACCAGCAGCGAGATCTGCTCGCCCAGCGACAGCGGCTTGTCCTGCGCGGTGGCGATGAACAGCGTCGCCATTGTCAGGTAGATCGCGGTGCCGTCGAGGTTGAACGAGTACCCGGTCGGCACGGTGATGCCGGTGACCGGCTTGCTGACGCCGAGGTGTTCCATCTTCGCGATGAGCCTCGGCAGCGCCGACTCCGAGGACGAGGTCGACAGGATCAGCAGGAATTCACGGCCCAAGTACTTCAGCAGGCTGAAGATGTTGACCCGCGCGCCGATCCACAGCACCGCGCCGAGCACGCCGAACACGAACACCAGGCAGGTCAGGTAGAAGCCGATCATGATGACCGCGAGACTCCGCAGCGCGCCCCAGCCGGTCTCACCGACGACGGCGGCGATGGCGCCGAACGCGCCGATCGGGGCGGCCCACATGACCATGGAAAGGATGCGGAACACCAGCCGCTGGATGTGCTCGATCCCGTTCAGGATCGGCTTGCCCTTCGCGCCGAGCTTCTGCAGCGCGAAGCCGGCGAGCAGCGCGACGAGCAGCGTCTGGAGCACCTGGCCGCTGGTGAACGCCGACGCGAAGCTCGTCGGGATGATGCCGAGCAGGAACTCGGTGCCGCCCGCCGCGGTGGTGGCTTGCTTGTGCGCGCTGTTCGCGGCGGCCGGGTCGAGATGCAGCCCAGAGCCGGGGTGCAGCAGGTTGCCGACGACCAGTCCGATGGCGAGTGCGAAGGTGGACATCAGCACGAAGTAGCCGAGCGCGAGCAAACCGACCCTGCCGACCTTCGCCGCCTTCGCGACCGAGCCGATGCCGAGTACGATCGTGCAGAAGATGATGGGGGAGATCATCATCTTGATCAGGTTCACGAACCCGGTGCCGAGCGGCTTGAGGTCCTTGGCGAACCCGGGTGCGACGAAGCCGACCAGGACGCCGAGTACCACGGCGGCCAATACGGCTAAATACAGGTAGTGCGTTCTGTCGCGTCGACGGGGCGCCGCTTCGGGTGTCGTAGGCACCGTTGCCTCCAGATCGGGTATGTCCGGGATCGCCGGTCACTATCGCCCAGGCGGGGGGCCAGGGGAACCGTTCTGGTCATTGAGTTCGCACATCGGAGACGAACGGCCGTACATCGTGAAAAAAAGTGCATCGCCGGACAAGCGAGGCTTGTGTCCTGAGTCGTAAGGCAAAAGTGGTAAGTCAAACGTGTCGTGGTGCGAGCCCTGTGGCACAGGCTGTTCCCGTCGGCTGGCAAGGCAGGGGCTTCGTGGCGCACGCGGAACAGGACGCCGATCCTCCATAAAGGACACCAGGCCCCGCTTTGCGTCCGGTTTGGGTGCTTTGCCTGGGGGTCGTGAGTGGCAATGGTCGTTCTATTGAGGGGTAAGTCAAAGGTGGCGTGCCCGGGCCCTGTGCTGCCGCGTGAAGGCCCCCTTCCCTACTCTGAAGGTCAATGCCAGGAACTTAAGCGGCAGTGCCTGAGGTTCCCCTGATCGTCCATAAAGGACGCTTACCGTGGCAAATTGTCCGTTTGAGTATCATCTGCCCGTATTTCCAAGTCCGTGAAGGCCTCCTTGAGGGACTCTGAGTCCCTCAAGGAGGCCTTCGCTACCGTCTGGGCCGACCACGCCCCCGCTGACGTCGCGCAAGCCACTCTCGCAACCTGCCACGTTTGCCCTACCCGTCAATAACCCTCTTCGCCACTCACGACCCCGCGCAGAATCGGACATAAAGTCATAGACCGGGCGTTCAATCGGCACGAATTGTCCCTTGTGGACATTTTGAACGAGGTCAGGTCGACAGTCGGTCCGACGGCTGTGCGTCCACAAAGCAGGCCGGGTCGGTTCAACGAGGCTCGGTGATCGCCTTGATGATGCGCGGCCGCACCTCGGCGACGCTGACGATCGCGTCGACCGAACCCACGTCGACGGCGCGCTGGATGCTGTGCACCCTGTTGAACTCCGCGGCCACCTCCGCGCGAATTTCCGCTTGTACGGCGGAACTCGCCGCTTCCCGGTCTGCGGCCGCGCGCACTCTGGGGTCGTTCGCCGTGCGGCGCCGCACCTCGGAGTCGAAGACCACCGCCGCGGCGGGAGCTCCGCCGATGACCGACGCGAACGCGCCTTCCACGGCGAGCACCGTCATATTCGGGTTCAGCGATTTCGAGAACACCACGAAAGCGCCGCCGTGGTAACGCGAAAGGACACAGAGGACGATCGGGCCGGTGAAGTTCACGATCGCCCTGCCGATTTCGGCGCCGTACTCGAGTTGGAGCCTGCGCAACGACTCGGGTGATCCGTCGAAACCGGACAAATTCGCCATGATCACGAGTGGCCGGTTCCCGCTGGCCGCGTTGATCGCACGGGCCACCTTCTTCGACGACAACGGGAACAGTGTGCCGGACGTGAACGTGTCCGGACCGTCGGCGGGCGGCCGACCGCGCCTGGCCACACTGTGCGATTCGACGCCGATCAGGCACACCGGAAGACCACCGACATGGGCATCCTGCACCACCGCCGTCTCCGCGTCGGCCATGCCCGCCCACCGCTCCAGCACCGGGTGGTCCTGGTCGGTCACGGCCCGCATCACGGCGCGGATGTCGAAGGGGGACTTCCGGTCACCGTTGGCCTCCGCGGAGAAGATCTCGCCCACCGTGCTGAAGCGGCTGGAGGCGGAAGAGTGCGGGAAGCGCGAGATGTCACGATCATGCGGATCCGCGGTCACCGTGGCGCGAGCCGTGGACTCGCCGGGCGCCACATAGGTGTGCGCGTAGTGCGCCATGAGAATCGCGCAGGCGGCAGCGAGATCCGGCGCCCAGTATTGTGCTTGGCCGTTGGGCCCCATCACTCTGTCGTGGCCGCCGATTCCCAGGTTGTTCTCCGCGGACACACCGCCGGAGAAGTCCAAGGCCTTCTTGCCGGTCAGCACCATCGTCGAGGACGGCGTCATCACGAGAACGCCTTTGGTGTGCATCAACATCGTCGCCTCGGCGTTCCAGTACGGTTGAGCGCCGACGTTGACACCCGCGACCACGACGTTGATCTCGCCACCGCGCTGAGTGAACTCGACGATCCGTTTCAGCACCGCCGCGGCCCAGTCGAGGTTCTCGGTGCCCGAGGTCATGGAGATCCGGACACCGGCCGAGACGGAGAACCACTCCAGTGGAATTCTCCGCCGCTCAGCCAGATCGAGCGCCCCGATCACCCGCGCGCACTCCTGCTCGGACAGCGCGCCGAGCGATTTGGTCGGGTCGCCGAACAGTGCGACCCGCGTGAGGCCTTCCGGATGGCGCTCGGTGGGCACGGAGACCACCCCGGCCACGACAGCGGCCGAGTTCCGCCCCCGTGGGCGGTCGACCGGCACCAGCGAGCCGGCCTCGTCGAGGTCGTGTTCGACGAACGTCCCGCCGGGGCCGGTGAGCAGATCCACCACTTCGTACGGGTGGGCCGCTCCTGCCGCTCTGGCACGCAGCACCTGCTGACGGTAGTCGTCCAGCCGCCGCACGGGCTCCGCCAGGCGTTCTTCGACCAGCACCCGCGAACTGAGACCGTCGAAAACGATTCGCAGCCGCGAGCCCGTCGGTTCGGCCTTCGTTCGCAGATCGACCACGATTTCTTCCAGCCCCGTGGCGATGGTCGTCCCCCGGATCCGCTCCCCGGCCGCGTGCAGCTCCGCGACGGTCAGCCCGACCGGTGGCCGCAGGTGGATGAAGATCCGGTCTCCTCGTGTCACGGTTTTCGGCGGCGCGCAGGACCGGCGCGCACTACGTATCTCGTCCAGGCAGAGTGCGACCACGTGGTCCAGACCTGGGAGCGCGATGGACGCTTGCGCGGCCGCGAGTAGCCAGGTGTCAGCGGAATCCTCGGGGGCGACGCAACGAACGACGACGACGGCGTCGTCTCGCGGGCGCAGGGGAGTGAGGTCGAACTCGCGCAGGCGATCCCAGCCCAGCCGATCGGCCGCGTCCGGATGGATACCCCGCAGATGCCTGTCTTCCAGTGTGGACGGCGGCCGGAATGTGAAAACGCGATGATGATCGCCGTTGTGGCCGACGAGGATCACGGTGATCCGGCTCAGCCGGTTCGCTTCCAGCGGTGGCGCGAGTGTCTCGCGGAGTTCGGCCGCGACCACGTCGTCGTCCTCGGGCTCACCAGGCCAGCGAAGATAGATGTCGACGTCGCAAGGACCTTCTGGCACCTTCTCGCTGATCGTCGTGACCGCGTGCCGCAACTTCGCGAAGGACGTGTGCGCCGTGACAAGCCGGCGCCCTTGGTCCGCGACGACGACGAAGGTGCCGTCGGTGCTGCGGTGGACCTGTGCGCGCTCCGGCAGCCGTTCGTCATGACAGCGGCTCAACGCTTCCAGTACCGGAGCCGGATCCGAATCGGACTCGAGGAGTCGCTGAACGAGCAGACGCTTTTCCCGTACCGCCGGCCGGACGGACCAACGGAAACGCACTGAACCGGCCAAGTCACGGACTTCCGGAGATCGCGTGACAGTGCTGATCCGAGCCAACACGGGTAACGCGGCTTCCGCGGCCGGTCCTGAGGGCGGCGGAGTGACCAGCCATTGCCGCAGAATTGCCACGGCCACCGGTTCCGTCGCGCGGCGGGCGGCCACCGAGATCCGGAAGATCGCGTCCTCCAGCGCGTTCGTCCGCTGTGGGGTGTCAATCCCGTAGTGCCCGAGAACCTCTGTCAGTCGCTGCCGGAACGTGCTGGGGACATCGGCTTTCTCGACGTCGAGTGTCTGCAAGAACCGGTGGAACTGTTCGCGCGGACTGTGTGCCGTGCTCGCTGCTTCGAACGGGCTGTCGCAGCTGTCGGAGTTCAGCGCCGAAATGTCGCCGAATATCTTGAGCAGCGCGGTTTCCCGTTCGACGGGGTACTGGCCTGTCGCGGCGAGTTCCGGCCGAACCGCCAGGTATTCCGCCAGCGCGGTTCGCCGTTGAGAGTCGTCGACGTCGAAGCCGAGCAGTACGCTCCGAAGATCTCCGAGGGCGGCCGCCATCCGTGCGGATAGGGTGCCGTGGACCGGAGCCGGAGGCAGTTCGAGCCCGGCGAGATCCGGACCGGGCTCGACTGTGGCAGGGCCGGGCCCGGTCAACGGTTCGAGCCGCATCAGCGGCGTGCCCGTCTCCACCTGCCCGCCCACCTCGGCGAGGCATTCCCGTACCCGAGCCGGGAACGGGGCGCGCAGCACGTTCTCCATCTTCATGCTTTCCAGCACGATCAAGGCGGCACCTGCCTCGACCTCCGCTCCTGGAGCCGCCGGCGTGGCCACCACCAATGCCGACGACGGCGCTCGTACCATTCCGCCGTCGTCGCGGCTGATCCGATGCGCGATGTCGTCCACCTCCACGAGGTGGACGGAGCGATGGGCGTGCATCACGAAGCGGAACTTGTGCCCGTTGACCCGGAGACTTCCCGTGTGGCGGTCGAACCGCTTCAGCTCCACTTCGGCCGTCAGGACTTCTGTGCCGGTCTCCAGCCGCACCAGGTGCCGATGATGCGCGGTACGCGCGACCCGGGCGCGATAGGAGACTCCTCGCAGGGTGAAGTCCATCGGACGGCAGGCTTCCTGGTGTTCACGAGGACGTCCGCCACGGGCGGACTCGAGGAACCGCAGCCGGTCCTGTGCCTCTAGTGCTTCCGCAGTGTCGACGGCGGCGGCCAGCAGCGCGACGCCGCGATGCCGATCGTCACGCAGCTGCCCGGCCGCGCGCACGCGATCGACCCAGCCCGTGTCGGCCGACGCCTTGATCACCTCGGGCCTGTCGAGCAGATCGAGGACGAAACTCTTGTTGGTCGCGCCCCCTTCGATGACGACCGTGGTGCCCGCCACCGCCCGGCGCAACCGGCCCAGCGCCTCGTCCCGGTCCCGTCCGTACGCGATGATCTTGGCGATCATGGAGTCGAAGTCGGCCGGGATCGAATCACCTTCCGCCACCCCGGTGTCCACCCGGACACCGAAGCCGGTCGGCACGGTGAACCTGGCGACCCTGCCGGGTGCGGGCAGGAAGTCGCGGTCCGGATCCTCGGCGTTGAGCCTGGCCTCGATGGCGTGTCCCACCGCCGGGGGTGGATCCCCCGCGAGCGTTCCGCCGAGTGCCACCCGCAACTGCGCTCGTACGAGATCGAAACCCGTGGTGACTTCGGTGATCGTGTGTTCCACCTGGAGCCGGGTGTTGACCTCGAGGAAGGCGAACGTGCGGTCTTGCGGCTGGTAGAGGAATTCGACCGTGCCGACGCCCTGGTAATCGACCGCGAGTACCAGCCGCTCGGCCGCGGCCTTGAGCTCGTTTTCCTGCTCCGGCGACAACAGCGGGCATGCCGATTCTTCGATGATCTTCTGGTTGCGGCGTTGGATCGAGCAGTCGCGCACGCCCAGCGCCCAGGCGTTGCCCTGGCCGTCCGCGATCACCTGGACCTCGACGTGCCGCGCTCCGGTCACCAGCCGCTCGAGGAAAACGTCACCGTGCCCGAAGGCGTGCCGCGCCTCGATCCTGGTGCGTTCGTAGCACTCGACCAGCTCGGCTCGATCGGCGACCATCCGGATGCCACGCCCACCGCCGCCCGCGGTCGCCTTCAGCATCAGGGGATAGCCGATCTCGTCCGCCATCCGGACCGCTGAGCCGAGGTCAGGTACGGCACCACGGCTCCAGGGCGCGACCGGGACACCGGCGGCCTCCGCGACCTGTTTCGCGCCGATCTTGTCGCCGAGTCCGCGCATGGCGGCCGCGCTCGGGCCGATGAAGGTCACGCCGAGCCTGTCGCAGAGTTCGGCGAACAGCGGGTCCTCGGCCACGAATCCCCAGCCGACCCAGGCGGCGTCCGCGCGAGTCGTGACCAACGCCCGTTCTAGCACGCTCAAGTCGAGGTAAGGCTTGGCAGCGGCAGGTCCCAGGTAGTGCGCCATATCGGCTTCCCGCACGAACTGGGCGTCCCGGTCGACATCGGTGTAGAGCGCGACCGTCTCGATCAGCGCCCCGGTTTCCGCGACGAGGTCGCGGGCGGCGTTGAGGAACCGCATCGCCGCCTCGCCGCGGTTGACGATGGCGACACGTCCGAAGGAAAGCCCCTGATCCGACATGCGTTTCACCCCAGAACTTGGTCGTGGCTGAACGGGGACTGACCGGGCCGTTGTCTCAGGCCAGGTCCAGAACTGGTGTTTCGCTCTTGTCGGGGACCGTGTCGTCGGTGGTTTCCGCGTCCTTCGGGGCGCGCGGGGTGAGTGTGAAGACGCTGTCGCGTTGCCGGATGGCCGCCACCTTCGCCTGCTCCTCCGGCGACACCCGAGACCAGATGTACCGGTCCACCGCGGTGAGGTAGTCGTCCGCCGCGATCGGCGCGCGCAACAGCTCGCCGGAAAGGTTGAATCCGCCGACCAGCATGGCCGAGAAGGGCACCAGCGCCGCGGCGGTCTCGTCGATGAGCGCGGGGATCCGCCTGACCTGTGCGGGGGTCAGCGCACCCTCCGCGAGGTACCAGCCCGCCTCGCGATTGATCTCGAGCAAGCCGTACAGGGAGCACAGCAGGCGCAGGGCCTCGCCGACTCGCTCTTCTCGCGCGTCGGTGGTGGCGGAGCAGAACTGTTCCATGGCGACACGCACGCCACGGCCACGAGCCATCGCCACAGCGGTGGTGATGTTGTCGTTCCACAGCGACGCGAAGGGGTTTTCCCCTTCATAGGCGGCCAATCCCCGCATGTTCGTGCGGAAGGTCTCCCGCAGGTGCGTCTCGCGGTAGCGCATCAAGTCCAGCTGCAGCGTGGGGTCCGTCAGGTCACCTTCGCCGGTCGCCGGCGGTTCGGGCAGTGGCACCCTGGGCGTCTGGTGCAGCAACTCCAACGCGGTGGTGGCGATCCTGGGCAGTGCGTCGCCCTCTGCCGTCACCACCCCCTGTGCCATGCCGACGTAGTCCGCGATCCGGTTCACCGAGAACACGCCCTGGGCGCCGAGCCGTTCACGGCAGGTGTTGATGACCTCGGACATTTCCCAGCCTGCCAGCGCCTTGGTGATGTTGACCAGTGAGGTGACGTCGGCGGCGTGCGTTTCGGCGAACCGGCGCTTGGTGTGGTTCACCAGGCACGTCATCGCGTAGACCTTCGCCAGCGCTCCGAGCACCGCGACCTGATGCGTGCGGTACCCCATGATCGGCATCTCGCGGCCGTGTCCCGGTGCCGCCGTCCGACGGTTGAGCGAATACGTGACCGTGAGGTAGGCACTCGCCCTGCCCGCCGCGACGATGGACCCGGCCAGGCTGACACGACCGGGATTCACCCTGTCCAGCGCCTCGGTCAAACGCTTGCGGCGGCCGCGGACGGCGCTGTGGAAGGTGCCGTCGGGAGCCAGGTGCCCCATCTTCCCGGACAGCAGATTCCGGTGTGGCAGCCGGACATGGTCGAACCACGTCATGCCGTTGTCGAGCGCCAGCCCCGGATTCTCCGGGCAGGGCGCGGCGTGCACCCCGGGAAGCAGTCCATTGTGGTCACTGAGCGGGACGATGAAGGGAAAGATGCCGTGGTCCTCGTGGCCCACCCTCAGCCGGGCCATGACGATGGCGATCTTGGGTATGTCCCGGATCCCGGTGTACGGCATGAACTTCTGTGCTCCGGCATGAGGTGTGTTGAGGTCGAACTCCTCGGTCGCGGGGTCGTAGACCGCGGTCGTGGCGAGGTTCGCGACGTTGTTGCCGTACCCGAGCTCGGTGACCATCAGCATGCCGACCGAGGACATGGTGCTGAGCTCTTCGATGTAGTCGGCCAGATCCGTGCGGCCCGCACCGTGCTGCAGTATCGCGCCGAGACACAGGTTGTAGTGACTGTTCAGCAGCGCGGTCGTCGTGGTGTCCAGCAGGCTCGACCACTCGGTCACCGCGAACAGCCGCATCGGATCGGCGACCAGGTCGACCGCCGGGCCCAGCGCGCGCTGCATGCGGAACGTCCGCTCGTAAGACAGGAGTCCGGCTTCGCGTTTGGTCAGGTTCTCCCGTGGATCGAAGACCGGGTCCGCCAAGACGGCACGCAGGTCTCGGTGGATCCTGGCGAACTCGCCGTCGTAGACGATCCGGACGAGGTCTTCCTTGCAGCGGTCGGCGGTGGTGTCCGATGCGGTGGGTGCAGTCATACGGCTCGTTCCTCGAATTCCTTGTCAGGAGGCCAACAGGAGCGCGGCGTTCGCTCCGCCGAACCCGAATGAATTGCTCATCGCGACCCGGTACGTGCCGGTGCGCGCCGAGCGGACCAGATCGAGATCGATCTCCGGATCCAGGGAGACCAGATTGGCGGTGGGAGGTGCCACGCCGTGCTCGAGCGCCAGTACCGAATAGATGGCCTCGATCGCTCCGGCCGCGCCCAGCGTGTGGCCGATCGATCCCTTTGTCGAGCTGACAGCGGGTCCGTTGCCGAAGACCCGCTTGATGGTGGCCGCCTCGACCGAGTCGTTGAGTCGTGTCGACGTCCCGTGTGCGTTGATGTAGCCGACGTCCGCGGGCGTCATCCCCGCGTCGGCGAGCGCTGTGCGTATCGCGTTTTCGGCACCTCTTCCCCCAGGTTCCGGGGCGGTGACGTGATGTCCGTCCGCCGACGCGCCGTAGCCGACGACTTTTCCCCTGGCGCGCGCCCCGCGGGCACGGGCGTGCCCTTCGTGCTCGAGCACGACCATGCCCGCACCCTCCGCGATGACGAACCCATCCCGACCGGCGTCGAAAGGCCGCGAAGCGGTGCGCGGGTCCGATCGCCTTGCCGAGAGGGCGTTCATCTTGGTGAACGCGGCCACGGTCATGGGCGTGACGCCGGCGTCGACGCCGCCCGCGACGACCACGTCGGCCGCGCCGGAGCGCAGCAGGTCGCGTGCCACGCCGATCGCCGTGGCTCCCGAGGCACAAGCGGTGGACACGGTCAGATTGGGACCGCGGGCCCCGAATTCGATGGCAAGCTGCCCCGCGGTCATATTGGTCAGGAACATCGGCATCGTCAGTGCGGAAACCTTGGCGGCGCCTTTTTCCAGCATGGCCGAATGCTGTGCTTCGAGTGTCGCCATGCCACCCAAGCCCGTGCCGACGACGACACCTACCCTGGCGTCGTCCCAGCCGCCGGAGGACAGTCCCGCGTCTTCGATCGCTTGCCGAGCGGCCGCGATGGCGAGCGCCTGCGTGCGGTCCATGCGCCACGCCCGTTTCGGGCCGACCGCGGCGACAGGGTCGAACCCGGGCACCCGGCACGAGAGATCGACGGTCAATCCGGCCAGATCCGGGTCGAGTGCCGTGGCGGACTCACCCTTCAGCACGTAGTTCCAGCTTTCGTCGACGCCGATGCCGGCCGGCGTCACCAAGCCGATGCCGGTCACCGCCGCCGCGAAAGGTGGAGTCACGCACGTGCCTCCTGCCGCTCGAGCATGTCGATCAGCTCGCCCAGGTTCTCCAGCTTGACGAACTCCTCCGAATCGAGGTCGAACCCGAACGCCTCGGACAGGACTTCACTGAACTCGACCTGCGCCAGGGAATCGAGGTCCATCTCGTCGAAGGTCGCTTCCCTCGAAATGGCCTCGGGTTCCACGCCGAAGGCTTTGGTCAGCATTGCTTCGACGCGCTCGTAAACAGTCATGACGGTCTCCTTGTTTTCTTTCGTTTGCTTGCCGAGTACCGGTTCACAGTGGAGCGTCGGTCACTAGGTCCGGCCACACCAGCGTGGTCCCTCCCCAGGAAAGTCCCGCGCCGAAAGCGCTCAGCAGGACTCGGTCGCCGGACGTGAGTTCACCCCCGGAGGCGGCGGCGGTGAGAGCGAGCGGAATGGAGGCGGCGAGCGTGTTGCCCACCCGATCGATATTGACGAAGAGCCGTTCGGCCGGAATCTCGAGGCGTTTGGCGACCGCGGTCAGGATGCGCAGGTTGGCTTGATGGCCGACGAAACGATCCACTGTGGCCACGGGCCAACCGGCTTGCTCCAGCGCCGAACGCGAAGCCTCCGTCATGCGTGCGACGGCCTGTTGGAACAGGGTCCTCCCCGCCATCTGGAGGTACCAAGACGAAACGTCCAGCCCGTGTCCGAGGCCCGTCGCCGACCGCTGCCGGGACCCGCCGGAGGGAATGTGGAGCAAGTCGGCGTGCGACCCGTCGGTGCCGAGGCTCACCGGTCCTATCGCGCCCGGTTCGTCCGTGCTGCCCGCGCGCAGCACGACCGCGCCCGCGCCGTCCCCGAAGATCACCGCGGTGCCGCGGTCCGCCGGATCGACGAAGGTGGTGAACGCCTCGGCGCCGACCAGCAGCACGGATTCCGCGGTTTCCGAGGCGATGAGGCCCTGGGCCGTGGCGAGGCCGAAGAGGAACCCGCTGCAGGCCGATGTCAGGTCGAAGGCGGGGACGATGCCGAGACCGAGGCGATGAGCCACTTCCGGGGCACCCGCGGGGCAGAGCCGGTCCGGCGACGTGGTCGCCAGGACCACCATGTCGACGGTGCCCGTCCCGGCGGATTTCAACGCCCTGTTCCCGGCCTCCACCGCGAGGTCGACACTGGACTCGCCCGCGCTGACCACATGCCGCTCCTCGATTCCGGTGCGCGAGGTGATCCAGTCGGGTGAAGTGTCCAGATGGGCCGAGAGGTCGGCGTTCGTGACCGTTTTCGGCGGCACGTACGCGCCGACACCGGCGAGCACGGCCGCGGCACCACGATTCTTCTGCCGAACTGTCATCGAAGGTCCTCGACGGAAAGTTGCATGATCGGACTCCTTTGGCGGTGACACTGTGGGACTCCGCACAGGTCCAGCGTGGCGACCAGTGAACTACCGGTAGTGACTACGATCGTTTAAGCAGGCTAAGCACACGGTTGGTTATTCAGACTCATCGTTGTCCATCGAGGGCACTTTGCGTGGACGTAATTCCCCGGTCCGTGCGCGGCGGCGAGCAGAAGTCGTAGTGTCGTGCGCGTATCATGCCCGCCGTCGCCGTCCGAGCGATTGAGCCGGAATGAAGTTCCGCCCCGCACCATGGGCGTATGAACCGGTCTTCCCCGATCCAGCTGGGTGTGCCCCGCCGCCGCGGCCGGCGGTGGCGGCGTTTCTGTCCGACTTGTTGCCCGAAGTTCTCCAGTGCGCTCACCCTGTCGCCCACGTGCACGATCATCGGCCCAGGAGCCGATGAAGATTTCGTTGAGGCCGTGCGGGTGTGCTCAAGCCCGGGACGAACGAGAGACGTGAAAGGAAGCCGGAACGTGGGCCAGAACGTCATCATGGTCACCCAGACGCCTGGGCATGGTTACCGGCACATCGGTGACGCGGTGGCCGGTGCGCCCGATGGCGCCTTGATCGTGGTCGCGCCCGGCCGGTACAGCGAAAATCTCGTGTTGTCCAAACCAGTGACCATCACCGCCGAAGAGGGCATCGGCACGGTGACCGTCCTGAGTGGTTCAGGCGTGACGGTTTCGGTGGCCACCAGTTCGGCCGCGCTCTCCGGCATTTCGGTCGTGTCGACCGACAAGGACAACCCCGCGGTCTTCGTGGCCCAGGGACAGCTGAGCCTCACCGAATGCGCTGTCGAGGGCACAGGCTGGTCCGCGGTCTTCGCCTCCGGCGAAGGCAAGATCCTGATGCGCGAGTGCGAGGTGCGCAACGCGGTGGGCGCCGGCGTCGTGGTCACCGCCCCCGACGGGGGAGTGCTCGAGTCCTGCCGGTTCACCGGCATGGGAACTTCCGCCGTTGTCGTGGCCGACGACGGCGCGCTGATGATGCGTGCCTGCGCGGTCGACAAGGCACAGGGCAACGGCATCTGCCTCAACGGCCGTGGCACGTTGTCCGTCGAAGACACCACCATCACCGGCACGGGCAAGCCCGCGATCGCCGTAGAGCAGCAGGCCGTGATGAAGGCCAGGCGCCTGTCCGTTTCCGCCGCGGACGGGATCGGCTTCTATCTCGCCAGCACGGGCGCCGTCGTCCTCGACGATTGCTCTGTCGAACGCGTCGGCGCCGAAGGTATTTTCGTGGCCGAGGGGTGCAAGCCGGAACTGCGCGCGTGCCGCGTCCGGGCGGCGGGATTCCGTGGTGTGCACTTCGCCGCGCGCTCGGGCGGCAAGGTCGTCGACTGCGAGATCGCGGAAGTGGACGGGATCGGCGTTGAGGTGACCGAGCGGTCCACCCCGGAATTCGACCAGCTGCTCGTCGCCGGGAGCAAGCGCTCCGGTGTCCGGGTGTCCGACGCCGCCGACCCGTTCTTCCGTCGGTTGCGGGTCCTCGGCTCGGACGGCGCCGGTGTCGAGGTCGACGACGCGGGCCGGGGCACGATGGAGAACGTCGAGATCGAAGGCGGCGAGGTGGGGCTGCGCATCGTCGGCGGCTCCCGGCTGACCGCGAGCGGGCTGAGTGTGCGGAACACCAGGGCCGCCGGGGTCGAGATCGTCGACGCCGCGCTGGCGCTGGCGGACAGCGCGGTCACCGGCTCGGGTGGCGACGGTGTCCACGCCGGCGCCGGTGCCAACCTGTCGGTGGTTCGCTGCCGGGTGCACAGCAGTGGCGGCTCGGGCTGCCAGTTCTCCGACGGCGCCTCCGGCAGCGTCACCGATTCCGAGTTTTCCGGCGGTAAGGCCGATGGCGTCCGGCTCGAGACCAGGGAGGCGGTGCGGGTTTCGGCCTGCACCGTCCGGGACAACCATGGCAGCGGGGTGCGGCAGACCAGGCCCAGCACGGCGATCGAAGTGCTGGACCTGATCACGAGCGGCAACCTCCGCCCTGACGCTTTCGGCACGTCCGCCTCGGCCGAATCGGCGAGGCCCGCGCCCGCCGCGCCGCCCGCTCGTGCCGAGACCTCGGGCGACCCGCTCAAGGAACTGCAGGCACTCGTCGGACTGGACGGGGTCAAGCGCGAGGTCACCTCGCTGATCAACCTCAACAAGATGGCCAAGCGTCGCCAGGACGCGGGACTCTCGGCCCCGCCGATGGCCCGCCACCTGGTGTTCGCGGGTGCTCCGGGCACCGGCAAGACCACGGTCGCCCGCCTCTACGGGCAGGTGCTCGCCCAGCTCGGCGTGCTGCGTGAAGGGCATCTGGTCGAGGTGGCCAGGGCCGACCTGGTCGCGCAGATCATCGGTGGCACCGCGATCAAGACCACCGAGGCCTTCACCACCGCGCTCGGTGGTGTCCTGTTCATCGACGAGGCGTACACCTTGAGCTCCGGCTCGGGGGGCACGGGGCCCGACTTCGGACGTGAGGCCATCGACACCCTGGTCAAGCTCATGGAGGACCACCGCGACGACGTCGTCGTGATCGCCGCGGGTTACTCGAACGAGATGGCGAAGTTCCTCGAATCGAACCCCGGTATGGAATCGAGGTTCAGCCGCACGATCGAGTTCGCCAACTACACGGCGGACGAACTCGTCACGATCGTCCGGACCCAGTGCGCCAAACACGACTACCGCCTCGACGAAGCGGCGGCAGGTGATCTGCTGGACTACTTCGAGGCGATTCCGAAGGACGGCACTTTCGGCAACGGCCGCACCGCCCGGCGTGTGTTCGAGCGGATGACGGACAGGCAGGCGTCCCGCCTCGCCGAGACTCCGGAGGTGACCGCGGCCGACCTCACCCTGCTGACGGCGAGTGACCTGGAAACGGGTGTGCGATGACCCGCACACTCGGCCCATCCGGTCCGTCCACGCGCAGCGATCGAGTGGGAGACAAGATGAACCGCGACATCGTGGATCAAGGTGCCGGTGATTTCGTCGTCGAACGGCGCGGTGCCCACGTGGTGGTCCGCCGGATCGGCGAAGCGGACGCCGGGCGTGGGCCGATCGGCTGGCCGGAGGCCGTCGACGGGCACGTTTTCGTCCTGGTTTCCCCCGACGCGGCGAAGGATGCCTCGCTGACCACCGCGTTGCCGGGCTTGCTGCACCGTTTCGTGGTCGCGCAGGAGGTCAAGGCCGTACGGATCGCCTTGCCCGGGTTCGGCAGGGATCCCTTCCTCCCGCAGGCGCTGGCGGACGCGCTGAAGATCGAGGTTCACGTCCCGGACGGTTCTTTCGTCGTCGCCCCTGGCGCGTTCCTGTACGCGGGACACGGGACCGGCGGCACCGGCTGGCTTCGATTCGGCCCGGGAGTGCCGGCTTGTCTCGGCGGGAAGCGGTATCCGGTACCAGTTTGGGAAGCGGCGCTTCCGGATAACCCGGTCGCCATGGCGCACGCGGTCGTCGAGCCGATACCGGCAGGCCTGCTGGTGCGGCGTCCGGAAGGACGTCCCGCAGCCCCTGGCGACGAGGCTTTCTCGGTGCCTGCCGATGCCGCCGCCGTGAGTATTGTCGTGGGAGCGCAAGACATCGCTCCTGACGTCGGCGCCGTGTCCACTGTGGTCGTTCGGCTGGCCTCGATCCGGACTCGGCTGGTGTCACTGTCCACAGTGACCAGCGCGCATGCGTGGTTGAGCGAACTCGTGAAATCCCTCGGCCGGAACGTCACCGTGACAGTATCTCCAAGGGAGGCCGAGAAGCGCTATCGGCCGTTCGTGGTGAAACTTCTCCAGCGTGTGGACGGAACCCAGGAAGTCTCGGAAGCCGCCGCCCCGCCCAAGGGATGGCAGCAGAGTGAAGCCCTCCGATACCGGCGTGGCCGGGTTCTGGCCGACGTCGTACCGTCGGGACTCGTCCTGCGAACCGGAGCCGGCGACCCCTCGGCCTCGGTGCCGCCGTTCGACCCCGAAGGCTGGACGCTGTACCTCGGGACCGCCGGCGAGCTGATCGGGCCGGACCTGCTTTCCGCAGCGGAAGCACTTCTCGGGGAACTCGCCCCGGAAATCCGCAGGGTGGCCCGTCTGCGGCTGCTGGGTGTACTCGACGAAAAGACCCGCGAACTGATCGATCGCAGACCGGCCATCGCCACCCGGCCCGTACCCGCTGCCGAGCCGGAGCAGCGCCCGGAAACCCCGATCGCGCCTTCATCGCCGGCGATTTCCCAGCCTGCACCGGCCATTCCGGTCGCCGAGGTCGCACGTCCGCAGGGTGGCCCGGTCATGCCGTCCGCGCTCATGGTGTCTTCCGCGCCGGTGCCGACGGTGTCCGGCTCGGCTTCCGCTCTCCCCCAGCAGGAGCCTGTAGCGGAAGCGCCGCCCGCGCCGGTCGAGGCGGAACCGCCGGCCCTGGCCGAGCTCTCTGGGACCGCCTCCGAGAAACTGGGCGATACCGTGCCGGCGGGGGAATCGCCTCTGAACCACGAGCCGGCCGAGTCCGGGGGAGCGCCGGAGCCTGCCGGTCCGGCCACTCCTCGCCCGGCGCCGGGGAGCGCGCTCGTCGTTGCCGACCGGGCGAGTACGGCGGCCGAGCAGTCTCGGTTCGCCGCGGCTGCCGGTGATGTGTATGGCGAGGCGCTCGCTTCGGTGAACGCTGCTTTGGCGACGTGGCCGTCGATGCGTGGTCAGGCGGATGCGGCGGTGAAGGCGGACTATGTCGCGATTTGTTTGTATCTGGGTCGTGGCCGTGGCGGTTTCGACGATCTGAACACCGCTGTGCGGGGCGGAGCCGCCGGGGAGATCGACGGGCAGGTCCACTGTCTTGCCTCGGGGTTGCGGCGGTTGCCGACGCACCGGCGGCCGGTGCTCCGGCAGGGCAAGGACGCGTTGGGGCTCGAGCGGGCGATCGAGCCGGGCTCGATCCTGACCGAGCCCGGGTTCCTTGTCGGCAGCATGGATCTCGATGTGACCCTGGCGGAGGCGGATCTCGATGTCCTGATCTGGCCCGCGACGGCCCGGCGGACGTCGGAACTGCTGATCGGGCAGCCGGTGAACGAGGTCGTGTTCTTCGCCGGTGCGCGTTTCAAGGCCTTGGCCCTGCGGGAGGCCGAAGCCATCGGTGACGAGCCGGAGGACGAGCTGACCGCGCCTCGGCTGGCCGCGTTGTTCCGTGAACTCGCGCCCGGTGAAGAGGTTTCGGCCCCGGGTGAGCTGGATGACCAGGACCTGGCGGTGCTGGCGAAACTCGACCGGGCGCTCGAACGGAGGCGCCGTGGTGCGCTGCGCGTGATCGAGGAACGCGACCTGATGAACCGCATGACGAGTTCTCTCCAGGAGTGGCACGAGGAGGTGTCGGCCCCGGCGGGCCGGACGTTCACGCTGGCTTCGTGACCGGTTCGCCGGAAGCTGTTCGACCCGGGACATCGTTCAAGGAAAGGTAGGACAATGGCTGAAGAGTTTCGTCTGGATCCTGCGGGTATGCAGGACATGCTGGGCAGGTTGAAGTCCGACAACGCCGAGTTCTCGGCTGCGATGGACAATTTGAATCGTGTTCTGGAACGGTTCGACGGGTGCTGGGGTCATGACAAGGCAGGCCAGATGATCGCCAAAGGTTATGTTCCCAGCGCGAAAGATGTGCAGAAGGGGGTGAATGATTTGTCGACAGGTGTGGGCGAGATGTCTGACGGGGTCAAGGACACGGTGAATGATTTCCGTGATCTGGACGAGGACAACGCGAAATCGTTCGACCATCGGCTCGGAGAGGCGATTCGGGAGAAGAAGAACGAGTCCGGTAAGTAGATTCTCGATCGATGGTTTTGTTTCGTAGGGTGATCTGACTCTGTAGCGAGGGAGGTGGGCGGTGCTCGAGTCTGGTGATGGGCCGGTGAAGCCGCCCAAGGAGCTGCAGGGTTTTTTGAAGGCCTTGGCGGGGATGGAGTGGCCTGAGGGCAATGTCCGGAGTATGCGGGCGATGTCGCAGGCGTGGTGGGATTTCGTTCCGGTGGCGGAGGATTTCGCGCGGGATGTGCGGGCGCGGGCGGCTGACCTGGACCGGTCGATGGACGGCGAGTACGCGCAGGCGATGGCCGAGTATTTGACCGGGTCTGCCGTGAAGGCTTTGCATGAGCTTATCGGGTATGCGAAGAGTCTGTCGAAGACTTTGAGGACTGCCGCGGCGAATGTGGAGAAAGCGCAGATTCTGTTGTGGGTAGCGGCTGCGTTGGCGATCATCCAGATTATTTACCTGCTGTCTACTTTGATTCTTTCGTGGATGGTTCCGATTGTGAAGGCCGCGACGGCGTTGACGTTGCGGATGGTGGTTCAGCAGTTGCTGCTGAAGCTGTCGACGTTGGGGCTGCAGAAGATGACGTTCGAGGGTGTGAAGCAGGCGATGGTGCGGATCGCGCCGTTCGTCCAGCGGGGGGCGATCGATGTCGGGGTGTCCGCGGGGTTTGGTGCGGCCCTGCTGACGTCGGTGGACTACTTCACGCAGCTGGGGCAGATGGGCAGCGGGAAGCGGGATGAGCTGGACAAGGAATCGGTGTGGAAGGCCACGGTCGGGGGTGCGATCGGGGGTGCCGCGGCGGGGATGGTGATGGGCGGGGCCCGGGTTTTCGTGCATTCGGCGCAGACGGCGGCGCGGGATCTGGGGAAGAAGATCCCGCGGGGATTGGTGCTCTTGGGACAGGGGAGCTTCGCGAGCCTTCAGGTGGCGATGGTGCCCTTGAGTAACGCGATCATCAACGAGTTGTTGAAAAATCCGGACGCGGTCTGGGGTGGGTTCCTGGGGGGGATGTCGGCTTTCGGTCGTCCTCATCGGCCGGGCGAGGCCGGTGGCGGGGAGGACATGAAGATCGATGTGGCCGATCTTCACGCGCCGTCGACGGGTGGTGTGGAGAAGCCGGGAGGGTCCGGTGACGGGGGTTCGGTGTCGTCGGAGCGGCCACCGTCCTATGTGTCCTATGTGGAGGATGAAAAGGCGCCGTCGTATACCGACGAGAAGAGCGGCGATTTCGGTGAAAAGGGTGTGGTGTCGGAGAAGGGCGAGTCCGAGCGACCGGCGCTGAGTATCCGGCCGTTGCCGGATGAGAAAGTGGCCGGGGCCGACGCGCGCAGCCCGCAGAGCCAGGCCCCAGGTGCCCGGGGTTCAGAGACTCGGGAGGTGTCCGAGGGACAGCCCGTTGTCGCGCAGTCGATCAGCGGTAGCAGCGGTAAACCGGTGGGGCAGCTGTTCACCAGTCAGCCCTCCACTGTCACCGCTCCCGCGACCGGCCGCACCTCTGGCGAGGTGCCGTCGGGACAGTCGTCCTCCGCCGGTTCGGTGCCGACGAGCACCGGTGGCCCGGTCACGGGTAATGGCCAGGTTCACACCGGTGGTGAGTCGCGTGCGGCCGCGAGTGCTGGTGGGCAGCCGGCTTCGGCGCACGCGGGTTCGCCGGGTCAGCCGGCCGCGGCCACCGCCGGTGGTCCGGCGCAGCCAGGAGCGCCGAAGACCGGCGACACCGGCCCGGCCGAAGGCGCGACTCAGCCCGCTACCTCGAAAACTGACGGCACCGCATCCGCGCCGAAGGCCGATTCCCCGGCAGCGCCGGGCACGCCGAAGGTCGAGGGTGTTGCGCCTGCGCCGAAGGTCGAGGGTGCTGCGCCTGTGCCGAAGGCTGACAGTGCCGCACCTGTGCCGAAGGTCGAGGGTGTTGCGCCGGGCACGCCGAAGGTCGAGGGTGTTGCGCCGGGCACGCCGAAGGTCGAGGGTGTTGCGCCTGCGCCGAAGGCCGATTCCCCGGCAGCGCCGGGCACGCCGAAGGTCGAGGGTGCTGCGCCTGTGCCGAAGGCCGATTCCCCGGCAGCGCCGGGCACGCCGAAGGTCGACAGTGCCGCACCCGTGCCGAAGGTCGACGGTGCCGCACCCGCGCCGAAGCTTGAGGAAGCCGGACCGGTCAAGGATCAGCCCGAGGCGGAGCGTCCGGTTCCGGAAAACGGCAAGGATGGTGCGCGGCAGCCCGTCGTGGTCGAGGACAAGCGGCCGGTGCCCGCGTCCGGTCAGTCTGCGGCGAATCAGGCTGGTCGCGCGGATTCCGCCGCGAACGCGCCGGGTTCGCAGGACGCCGCCCGACCGGTGTCGGGCGGCCGTCCGGAGAGTGGTGGTTCGCCCGCGCAGCAGCCGGTGCGCGGCGAGGCCCAGCCGGGCGGAGACCGGCCCGCGCGGACGGAAGCGTCGCCCGCCGCCCAGTCGTCGAAGGGTGATGTACCGCAGCCTGCCCGGCCGCCGGGTGAGAACGCCCGCCCCGCAACGGAGTCGGTTGCGGCACAACGTGGCCTGAGGCCTTCCGGTGAGGCGGGAACGCCGGAGAAGCAGCAGCCGGCTGGCAGGACCGGGGAGGACAAGCCGCGGGCGGATTCGGGTGTCGATTCCGGGGCTGTGCAGGCGGCGGTTCTGGCGGCGCAGCTCGGAACGACCCGCCCCGACCACGCGGCGCGGTCCTTTGAGGACGGACACACGGCCGGTCCGGTGGCTGAGTTCGTCACCACCGCGGCCTGGGATGCCGTGCGGGACTCGGTTCCGGCGACGCGGCACTGGGGTGAGCGGCGGGAAGCCTCGACCGGGGGCGAGGACGGGATCACGCAGCTCCGGTTCAGTGAGCGGCGTGGCGCGGAGTGGCCGGGCGAGGTGGCGCCGGCGCAGTGGGTGCGGGAGTTGTCGGTGCCGGTGGAGCTGGTGTCGAAGAAGGGTGGGGTGGACGGGAACGCGCGCCGTGCCTTCGCGCGCGCCATCGAGGAGAAGCTGGATCAGGAGGTCAATGGCCGGTACCGGCTTCCGGGCCGGGATCAGTTGCATGTGGTGCTCGACGCGTGGGTGTCGGAGGCGCCGCCTCGTCCGGGCTGGGAGCGGGACGGTTTGCGGCGGGTTCCGGTGGAGGTGGGCACGAAGGCGGGGGTGGGCAGCTGTCGTGGCGGGCCGGGGACGTCGACGCGGCGGTGGGGAAACTGTTGCGGTTCATCGGGTCGAGGGGAAATCGGCGGAGCCGGTGAGTCTGGGTGGTGCGGCGGAGGGGCGGAGTATCCGTCTGGACGCGGAGGATCTCGCGGCGATCGAGGACACGATCCGGGACACCGCGGGTGACGCCCGGGAGATGCCGCCGCCCGCGGATCCGGGACGGCCGGGGGTGGTCGCGGGTCCGCCGGGGACGGTGTTGTGGCCGAAGCGGTTCACCGCTCTGGGGACGTCGTGGTCGCGGGACAGGAACGGGTGGTACCGGGCGGACGGTGAGGGGACGGTGCCGGCTGCCGGGGGCCCGGTGGTGGTGCCGGAGGGTGCGCGGGCGTTGTTCGATCTCGGTGGTGAGGTGCGGTATGTGGTGCTGAAGAACGAGGTCTATGACCTGGTCGGCCCTGATCTGCGGTGGCAGGTGGTGGAGGAGGGGTTGAGTGTCGAGCGTCGTGCGTGGGATGGGGCGTGGTCGGCGCCGCGTACGGCGGCGGGGAGGTGCAGGCGACGAAGATGACCAAGGCCGAGGCGGTCGCGGTCGGTCCGGTGACTCGCGCGGACGGGACACAGGTGATGTTGCCGACGAAGAGCGAGAGGGTCGTCGACAGCCATGGCGGGGTGGAGACGGTGGTGGCCTACCGGCAGCTGACGGACTCGACCGGCAAGCGGCTGCCGCAGCCTGTGACGTTCGTGCCGGACGGGAAATCCGGCTGGGTCGAGCAACCGGTCGGTGCCGCGGTGCTCGAGCAGTGGCTGGCGAGTGCGAACAAGGCGGATGACGCGGCCTGGTATCTCAATGACTATGTGGAGCGGTCTTCCCCGCTGATTCCTGAGCATCGGCGGCTGACCGAGCTGGATGCCGCGGCGCTGGCGGAGTTGTATCAGCGCCGGGACGAGGCGGATTCGTTCGCGGCGGTGCTCGAGTCCATGTTTCGGGAGGAGGGGGTCACAGCGCGCTGGACGCAGGTCTCGGCGGCGCACGCGTTCAACGAGGGGCACAACAACCAGATGGCGGCGGGGGAGGGTAAATCCTGGTTGTTCCTCATTCACTCGGCGGTGGCCAACGCGATGGCGGCCCTGGACGCGTTCATGGTGATGACGTCGCGCGAAGCGTTGGTGAAGAAGGAAATGGATCTCTATGAAAATGTGCTGGGGTACCTGGGGGTGGATGTGCACCGGGTGAACTCCGACAACCCGATCACGGAGCTACAAGAAGGAAAACACACGATCTTCTATACCTCGGAAGGGCAGGCCGCCTTTTACAACCTGAAGAACGGCGGAAAGTTCCCGGGGCAGGAAAGCCTTGATAAGGAATACCGGATGGGAGTGGCTGTCGACGAGGTCGACGAAGGCGCTCGCGATACAAACAAGCAATACATCATGAGTAAGGGTGCGCGGGATGCGGCGTCGCCGGAGGTGGCCGAGCTGGTCAAGGACGCGCACGATCTGCTGACGAACACTCTCGACAACGGCTGGCTGGAGATCGCTGATTTCGGGCGGGTGGAGGGGCAGCGGGGCGGGAGCGCGCGGCTCACCGAGCAGGGCCGGGACAAGCTGGAGCTTCTGCTGGGGCGGGCGCTGACCGACGACGACGTGCGGCGGCTGGACAACGCCGCTCTCGCGCGATGGGTCTACCGCAAGGGCGACCATTTCGTGCTCAACAAGGCAGGGGATGGGATCCTGATCATCGACCCGAAAACCCATGAGGTGATGTTCGATCCGGAGACCAACTCCGAAAGCCGGTGGAACAACGGGCTGGCGCAGGCGATCGAGCACTCGCTCGGCCTGCGGGTGCGGGCCGACACCAAGAGCAGCTCGAACGTGACCTTCCAGGAGTTGCTGGCGAGGAAGGAGATCGTGCACAAAGTGGGGGCCTCAGGCACGGCGAAAGGCCACGGCCTCGAGTTCGCCATGGCGGGTCTGTCACCGGTGGTCAAGGAAATACCGCGCTATTACAAGGAGCGTGTGGAGTACTTCGAGACCAATTGGGCCCTCACCGAGGAGGGCATGCTGCAAAAGTACGCCGAGGACATAGCGGCGGAAAAGGGGCAGCCGCAGCTGATCGTGCTCCTGAAGAACTATCAGGTGGCGATGCTGTCGGAGATGCTCACTGAACTGGGCGTCAAGCACCATGCCCTCGACTCGGAATGGCAGGTCGCGCAGGACAAGAACTTCGAGGCGGAACGCGCACGGATCCTCGCCGAGACCGTGGCAGGCGGCGACGTGCTGCTCATGAACAAGCAGGGCGGGCGGGGGATGGACCTCACCCCCGCCCTGGAACACAAACTGATCGTCCGGACGGGATGGGACGAGGATCCGGACATCCGGACACAGACCTTCACCCGCACCGGCCGCAGCGGCAACGACGGCGAGGTGCACACCTACCGCTACCCCGGCGACGACCTTGAGCACTCATTGGACCCCGAGATCACCGCGGACGTCATCCAGTACCAGGACACCCCCCGCGACAACACCGACGCCCCGCCGGCCGCCCCTCGCAGCGACGTCGAGGACGAGTCCGTCACCCCGCAGACCCCCGGGACACGTCTCGATCCTCTCCTCGAGACCGAGCATCCCACCATCGACGTCACCGGCGCCTGGCCCAACGCCCCGCCCACCGACCCCGGCGCACACCCACGCGCTCCCGGCGACGAACCCGAAACTCGCCCCCCGGCCGCGCTGGAACGTCGTGACTCCCTGTTCGACGAGGAGCAGGACGCTGTCGAGGTCCCGGCCGATGTGCTCGACACAGCGCAAGCGGCCTTCATCGGGAAACTCGACGACTGGCGTGCCGCCCACCTCGGTGTCATTGTGCCGGCGACCGTGGGCATCCGGCTGAATGATGCGTTCTTGGCTGGTTTCCGGGCCGCCTATATGGCTCCGGCCGGTGCCGGGCAGCAGGGCTGGCGGTCCTGGCTCGAGCAGGCCGCCTCCGGTTTGCGGGACATCTTCGATCAGGAGATCCTCGCCAGGCCCGCGGACACCACCCCGGGTGGCGAACCGGGAACCCGCCCTCTGGACGTGCCTTCCGCCGCGCCGGAACGCCCTGCTTCCCTGGACACCGACGCCACACGGGATCTGGCCGCCGCGCTCTACACCGCGCGGCACGCCTTCACCGATCAACTCGACACGTGGCGTGACGGCCACCCCGACACGGTGGTGCCGGCGGCGAAGGTCATCGGGTTGAATGACAAATTCTTGACGGATTTCCGGGCCGCGTACACGGCTCCGGCCAGTACCGGGAAGCAGGACTGGCAGTCCTGGCTCGACCAGGCCGCATCCGGTTTGCACGACATCTTCGACCACGAGATGCCCGCCAGGCCCGCGGACACCACCCCGGGCGGGGCAGTGCGGGAGTGGCCGTGGATTCCGTCGAATCGTGAGGAAGCCCGTGCCTGGGTGTACGACGACGGGGGACTCTCTCAAGGGCGGTTCGGCAAGAGCCCGGCCAAGGCCTTCGAGCCCTTTATCGTGCAGGCCACGAAAATCGTGTCCCTGTCTCATCGAGTGCCGGTATGGGTCGAACAACCGGATCTGGAGGACGTGGAAGCCGTCCGGTTGAACAGCGCGGTGAAAGACCTCATCGCGCGGTACCTGGCCAACGGATGGTCCGAACCCGACGCGCAGAAGCTGTCCGCGGAACTCGCGGTGAAACTCGGTACCAGCCGGGGATTGCCCGGGAACCCGGTCCCCCTGCCCGGCGGAGCCCGTATCGACGGCGTTCCTGAAGTAGGCGAGTCCTCGACCGCCGGCGCGGCGCGCGCCGGCCAGGGTTCCGGCAAGCCGCTGCCTCCCGCTCCGCCGGGCCGCGCCGAACTGGTGGGGTGGCGGCCCGCGACGAACGAAAACGGGGAGCCCACCGGACTGCAGACTTTGCCGGAGTTCATGCGGGAGTTCATATCGCGGCGCGGGATCGCGGAGCGGATTAGTCTTAGCGATCGCGAGGCAGGCCTGCTGGATGAGGACGTCGAGCGGCTTCTGGCAGAAACCCCTTTGGGGCAGAAGCTTCCGCCGGAATTGCTGGAGATGGTCCGGCTGGAAGTGGTCCAGCAGGAGCTGGATCTCCTGTCCATCGAATTTTTCCATCCCTGGATCAGGGAATGGCTCAAGTCCATTATATACGAATTTGATCCGGTCCGTGGACACCGCTATACGGCGCGTAAAGTGGCGGAGATATCCGGTGGGTTGGTCGACCCATGGGTGGTAATGGACTTGAGGTCGAATGCCCGGACGGACTGGACGTTCCGGCTGAACGGCTCCGACATAGCGGGGCGTTTCGACAGGGAGTTTGTCGGGACGATGCTGGACGGGTTCGTCGATGCCGCCGTACAGGCCGAGCCTGGGTCGTTGCCACGCCTGGTGGGGGTGCGCTACGTCGCGGAGCAAGCTCCAGGCCAGGGCGGCGGCACGCAGCGATCGCTGGCGCCGTCCAAACTCACCGCCGCCTTGTCGGCCATGGAGCGGGTCTCTTCGCCGGACCCAGTGCACCAGAAAATAAAGGAGGCGGTGACATCTCGGCTGCGGGGTCATCGCAAGAAGGCGTCGTCGGTCCCGGTGTCGGTGAGGGCGCTGATGGCCCGGGTGCACATCCGGACCCGTGCGGTGCCGGCTGATGACGAGCGGATCGGTCTCGTGCACTTGCACCTGGAGGGGCAGCAGCTTCCGGGCGACCTTCATTACCTTCAAGCTTACGACAATCCCAACAAAGACTCCTCGACTAAGTACCTCCAGCTACAGGCCGCGCAGAGTGTGCTGACCGGGGTACCTCGTGATGACGCGGTCTTCGTCGAGGCTCGCGAACTGGTGAATCAGTACAACCGAGAGCCCGTGAAGTACACCGGGCGGAATCAGCTGATGCGGAAGCTGTACGACTTGCACTTTGCCCGGTACGAGGGCGCGGTCACGCTAGTCGCCGCGAAGATCCACAACACTGGTTTCGCGCCGATTTCAGCCGACGAGCTTGCGGGCCAGCTGTCCGATTGGGTGGGTTTGCGTCGTCCGGAGGGTCTTCTGGGTGTTGTGTCCGGTGAGAGGGTCGGGCCGGGGTCGGGTTGGTTGGTTCCGGTGGGTGCTGGTGTGGGTGTGGTGAAGGCCGGGATGGTGTTGGGTGATCTGGGTTCGCAGGTGGGGCAGGCGGCGCGGTGGTTGCGGCATGAGCCGGGTGTGTTCGGTGTGGTGGTCACGAGTCATACCGTTCCGGACCTGAAGACTGTGACGAAGGCTCTCGAGGCTGCCGGTTGGAACAAACGGGACGCGGTGCGTTTGTTCCTCTGCTATCAGGAGGGTTTGCCGGAGCTTGCCGCGGGGCTGGCGAAATCCTTCAGGGGCACGGTTTTCTATCCGGAGAAGCAGGTGTGGTTGGGGGTGGCAGGTGGTCCGGCGACCGGGGTGGGGGGAATCGAGTACGTCGACGGTAAACCGCGGCCGAAGCTGGCCGACAACGGCGGGGGATGGATCGAAGTAGATCGGAGCGGGAACCCGAAGCCGGGCACGTATGTGCTGAAGGCATCCGCCAAGGCCCCGCCGCTGCTGGGATTGTCCCGGCCACTCCACCTGGGCCCACGAACCAGCAAGCTGCTGCCTCGCGTTCCGCCGGCCCCGGCCGACCTGGTGGGATGGCGGCCCAAGAGGGACGGAACCTGGCCGCGGACTTTGCCGGAGTTCAAGCCGGAGTTCGTGCCGGGGTTCGTGCCGAAGGTCGTGCCGGAGTTCATGCGGGAGTCCATACACCGGCGAGGGATCGCGAATCGGTTGCGTCCCGAAGATTTCAAGCGCGGGCTGGGTGAGGACGTCGAGCGCCTTCTGGCAGAAACACCTTTGGGGCAGAAGCTTCCGAAGGAATTGCTGGAGATTGTCCGGAAGGCCGTGGTCGACCAGGAAGAGACGATGGATCCCCAGTCCGTCGAATACTTCCGCGCATGGACCAGGGCTTGGGTCGGGGAATGGCTTAAGTCCATTATGGACGACATTATTTCGGGCGATATTCTCGATAGATACCGCTATTGGGCAGATGACGTGGCGACGATATCCGGTGGGTGGGTCGCCCCATGGGAGGTGGCGCAGCTGAGGACGAATGCCCGGACGGACTGGACGTTCCGGCTGAACGACTCCGGTGAAGTAAAGGGGCATATCGGCAACCAAGCCGTTGAGTCGATGCTGCGGGGGTTCGTTGATGCCGCGGTACAGGCTGAGCCTGGGTCGTTGCCGCGCCTGTTGGGGGTGCGCTACGTCGCGGAGCAACCCAAACTGACTGCCGCCTGGTCGGCCATGGAGGGGGTCTTTTCGCGGGACCCACTGCGCCAGCTGATAAAGAAGGCAGTGACACCTGCGCTGATGGATCATCGCGAGCGGGCGTCGTCGGTCCCGGTGTCGGTGAGGGATCTGATGGCCCGGACGGACGTCCGGACTCGTGCGGTGCCGGCTGGCGACGAGCGGATCGGTCTCGTGCACTTGCACCTGGAGGGGCAGCAGCTTCCGGGCGACCTTCATTACCTTCAAGCTTACGACAATCCCAACAAAGACTCCTCGACTAAGTACCGCGAGCTACTGAACGCGCAGAGTGTGCTGACCGGGGTACCTCGTGATGACGCGGTCTTCGTCGAGGCTCGCAGACTGGTGAATCAGTACAACCGAGAGCCCGTGGCGTACACCGGGCGGAATCAGCTGATGCGGAAGCTGTACGACTTGCACTTTGCCCGGTACGAGGGCGCGGTCACGCTAGTCGCCGCGAAGATCCACAACACTGGTTTCGCGCCGATTTCAGCCGACGAGCTTGCGGGCCAGCTGTCCGATTGGGTGGGTTTGCGTCGTCCGGAGGGTCTTCTGGGTGTTGTGTCCGGTGAGAGGGTCGGGCCGGGGTCGGGTTGGTTGGTTCCGGTGGGTGCTGGTGTGGGTGTGGTGAAGGCCGGGATGGTGTTGGGTGATCTGGGTTCGCAGGTGGGGCAGGCGGCGCGGTGGTTGCGGCATGAGCCGGGTGTGTTCGGTGTGGTGGTCACGAGTCATACCGTTCCGGACCTGAAGACTGTGACGAAGGCTCTCGAGGCTGCCGGTTGGAACAAACGGGACGCGGTGCGTTTGTTCCTCTGCTATCAGGAGGGTTTGCCGGAGCTTGCCGCGGGGCTGGCGAAATCCTTCAGGGGCACGGTTTTCTATCCGGAGAAGCAGGTGTGGTTGGGGGTGGCAGGTGGTCCGGCGACCGGGGTGGGGGGAATCGAGTACGTCGACGGTAAACCGCGGCCGAAGCTGGCCGACAACGGCGGGGGATGGATCGAAGTAGATCGGAGCGGGAACCCGAAGCCGGGCACGTATGTGCTGAAGGCATCCGCCAAGGCCCCGCCGCTGCTGGGATTGTCCCGGCCACTCCACCTGGGCCCACGAACCGGCGATCCCGACACTTCCGTCGGCAAGGTTTCCGGCAGGTCGCTGCCTCCCGCTCCGCCGGGCCGCGCCGAACTGGTGGGGTGGCGGCCCGCGACGAACGCTAACGGGGGGCCCATCGGGCCGCAGACTTTGCCGGAGTTCATGCGGAAGTTCAAAAAGCGCGGGGTCGCGAATTGGCTGCGTCCCAGAAACTTCAAGGGCGGTCTGGGTGAGCACGTCAGGCCACTTATCGGCACGCCTGTCGGGGACCTTCCTGCGGAATTGCTGGAGATGGTCCGGGAGGAGGTGGCCCGGCAGGAGCGGGATCCCCTGTCCATTGAGCATTTCCAGGAATGGATCATGGAATGGCTTGAGTCCATTGCGGGCGAAATTGATCCGGCCATTGAACGCGGCTATGGGCCGTACGCCTATACGGCAGTTGATGTGGAGGCGATATCTGGTGGGTGGGTCGCCGCATGGGAGGTGGAGCAGCTGAGGAGGCATGCCCGGACGGACTGGACGTTCCGGCTGAACGGCTCCGACGTAGCGGGGATTCTCGACACAGTGAATGTCCGGTCGATGCTGGTTGGGTTCGCCGATGCCGCGATGCAGGCTGAGCCTGGGTTGTTGCCGCGCCTGTTGGGGGTGCGCTACGTCGCGGAGCAGGCCCCAGGCAGGGGCGGCGGCACGCGGCGGTCGTTGGTGAAGTCGATGGTGCCGTCCAAACACACCGCCGCCTGGTCGGCCGTGAAACGGGTCTTTCCGCGGGACCCGGCCCCAGTACAGCAGGACCCGGACCCAGTGCACCAGCTGATAGAGAAGGTAGTGACACCTGGGCTGATGCGTCATCGCGAGCGGACGGCGTGGTTCGCGAAGTCGGTGGAGGATCTGCTGGCGCGGACAGACATCCGGACCCGTGCGGTACCGGCTGGTGACCCGCGGATCGGTCTCGTGCACCTGCACGTAGAGGGGCAGAAGCGTCCGGGCGACCTTTATGGCCTTGGAGTTTACGACGATCCCGACAACGAGTCCTCGCCTATATACCGCGCGCTACAGGAGGCGCAGAGGCTGCTGGCCGGGGTGTCTTCTGATGACGCGGTCTTCGGCCGGGCTCGCGAACTGGTGAATCGGTACAACCGAGAGCCCGTGAAGTACACCGGGCGGAATCCGCTGATGCGGAGGCTGTACGCCTTGCGCGATGCCCGGTACGAGGCCGCGGTCATCGTAGTCGCCGCGAAGATCAACAACCCTGGTTTCCTGTGGGGACAGGGGTGGAGACCACCCCTTCTGATTGCGCGCGATCTGTCTGATTGGGTGGGTTTGCGTCGTCCGGGGAGGCTTCTGGGTGCTGTGTCCGGTGAGAGGGTTGAGCCGGGGTCGGGTTGGTTGGTTCCGGCGAGTGCTCGTGTGGGTGTGGTCGAGGCCGGGATGGTGTTGGGTGATCTGGGTTCGCAGGTGGGGCAGGCTGCGCGGTGGTTGCGGCATGAGCCGGGTGTGTTCGGTGTGGTGGTCACGAGTCATACCGTGCCGGATCTGGAGAGTGTGACGAAGGCTCTCGATGCCGCCGGTTGGAACAAGCGGGACGCGGTGCGGTTCTTCCTCTGCTATCAGGAGGGTTTGCCGGAGCTTGCCACAGGGCTGGCGAACTCCTTCAATGGCACGGTTTTCTATCCGGAGAAGCAGGTGTGGTTGGGGGTGGCAGGTGGTCCGGCGACCGGGGTGGGGGGAATCGAGTACGTCGACGGTAAACCGCGGCCGAAGCTGGTCGGCAACGGCGGGGGATGGATCGAGGTAGATCGGAGCGGGAACTCGAACCAGGGCACGTATGTGCTGTCCGCATCCGCCAAGGCCCCGCGGCTGCTGGGATTGTCCCGGCCACTCCACCTGGGCCCGCAAACCGTATCGCCTGATCTTTCCGGCGACACACGACACGACGAGACCATATGGGGAGACGAACCCTTCGGTGTTGGTTCTTCGTCGGTGAAGGCACCTCAGGATAGTTTGTCTGAGTTTCTCGACTTGTCGGGTTTTCAGGAGACCTTTACCGCGCTGGGTGGTGTGACGCCGGCTTGGCAGGTGGCGTGGGAAAACTCTATGCGGCGTGTCGTGCCTGGTTCCCGTCAGGAGCCATCGGCGGAAACGGACGCGCCCGGTGGTGTGGTGGTGCCGAACGTGTTCGCGGTGACGGCCAAGGATTATGACGGTTGGAACGGGCTGCCGACGCTGGGTTTGAAGCCGATCCCGTCTGCGCGTGGGAAGGTGCTGGCCTGGGTTCGTAAGGAAGTCGCGCGCTTCCGGGAGCTCCATGAGGGGGCGGAGCACAAGCAGGGAACCGAGAACTATCGGATCGCTCGTCGCTTGGTGTTCGAGAGCCTCGGCGTCCCGGAGATGAGGGAAAACCCGGCTTTGGATCATGTGGGGGGCGTGGGTTTGACCAGCGCGGTGATTGAAGTTGTTTCGGGCTACCTCACGGGAGGCTTGTCCGAAGATCGTGCCCAGGAACTTTCCGATGAGATCGCGATGAAGTTCTGGCGTGCACCACTCGACGTGGTGAAGTTCCGGCCGGCGGAGGATGGGACGGGGCCGCAGGATTTGCGTGAGTTCTTGATCCTGCGCGGGATATCGAGGCAGCTCGCAGCACGCCGGGACGGGGAACCTGACGCGGAGATCGAGTCGCTTCTTGAAAAAGTCCCCAGTCTTGGGCAGCTGCCGCCGGAGTTGCTCGAGATGATCGCGCGAGAGCTGGAGCTTGACCCCTTCCCTGCTGTGTGGGTACGGGCGTGGCTTGACAACATCAGCGACCTTCGCACACACAACAGATGGATGCATGAACCCTCCGGGGTAGAGAAACGTTCCGGCGGTTTGGTCGACGCGTGGCTTGTGGGGAAACTGCGTACAGTCGCCCGGGAGAAGTGGATCGGGAACCTGACCGCGGAGGGCGAGCTAGCGCCGTCGGACGAGGAGCTGGTCCGCTTGATGGTGGAGGGATTCGTCAGTGCCGCCGCAGTGTCGTCCGCGAACGACTCTTTGCCGAGAGTCCGGGCGAGACTGTTCATCGCGCAGGGGGAACACGGGGCAAGCTCGGAGTTCATGCGCGATCTGATAACCAAGGAAGCGCTGGCCAAGCTCCCGGACTACGAGGTGGAAGGTACCTGGTTGTCGGCCAAGGAATTGCAGAATCGGATACATGTCGTGCACATTGAGGTGTCCGCGGATGATCCCAAGGCCGGCATGGTGCAGGTGCACGTGGACGGGCAGCGGCGCCCAGGCGGATTGTACGAGCCGGTGAAACCCGATATGCCGCCACTTGGCCAGGACATGAACAATGACCTGGCCCAGGCGCGTGTGGAATTGCCCGAATTGGAGCGCGAGGAAACGGCCTTCGGGTGGCCGACGATCTCCGGGTGGGCTAGTCGGCTGGTGAATATCTTCAATCAGGAGCCGAGGACGTTCGACGGTGAAGTGCCGCCTCGGCATGAGGCGCACCAGAAGCGATATGACGCCCTGAAGGTCTTGATCACCTGGTCAATAGCGTCCGACTTGCTCATTTCAGAAGAATTATTTTTATCTTCCGAGGAAATCTTCAGAGTTGCTCTCGATTATGTGAAAGAAGCCACCAGTGTGGTCGGATTGCGTCGTCAAGTGGGCGTACTCGGTGGCGAACCACGGCCTACCGAGTCGCTGACGGAACCGGATTGGCGACCAATTCCGCAGGACCAGGGAGATGTGCTCAAGTGGTTGTACGTCGAAAGTAGGCTGGCCCAACTCGAACGAGACGCAAGTCCCTATCGTCATCTTAACCCGTTTTTCGAGAAGGCCGAAGAGCTGGTTTCGAAGTATTACCGTGGTTCAGCGAAGTTTGTAGAACTCAGCTCCGACGATAGGCTGGTCTATCGCGACCTGATCGTCGAGGCGAAAATAGTCGTTGAGGGTTATCTGGACAGGGGTCTTTCGGTCGACCGGGCGGACGAGTTGGCGAAGGAGCTTGCGAAAGCGCTGGGTACGACGCGGGACTGGCCGTCTATTCCGTCTGAGCGTCGGAGAGTGCTGGACTGGGTTCGTGAGGAAGCCGAGCGCTTCCGGAGGCTCTATGAGGCGGAGCATAGGCAGGGGACCGAGAACTATCAGATCGCCCGTCGCTTGGTGTCGAATTCCATCGATATCCCGGAGATGGGGAAAAATAACCCGGCATTGGACCGCGTGGGGGGCGTGGGGTTGACCAGTGCGGTGATCGAAGTTATCTCGGGGTACCTCACCGGGGGGATGTTGGAAGGTGATGCTCAGGAACTCTCCGATGAGATCGCGACGAAGTTCTGGCGTGCGCCGCTCGATGTGGTGAAGTTCCGGCCGGCGGCGGATGGAACGGGGCCGCAGAATTTGCGTGAGTTCGTGGTCCGGCGTGGGATAGCGACGCAGCTCGCAGCACGCCGGTATGGGGAACCTAACGCGGAGATCGAGTCGCTTCTCGAAGAAACCCCACTGGGGCAGCTGCCGCAAGAGTTGCTCGAGATGATCGCGCGAGAGCTGGAGCTTGACCCTGTTCCTGCTGTGTGGGTACGGGCGTGGCTTGACAACATCATCGACAACATGCGCGACGGCGTGGACGACATGCTCGGCGCCCCATGGCTGTATGAACCTCGCAAGATTGTGGAATTTTCCGGCGGTGTGGTCGACGGGTGGCTTGTCGAGAAACTGCGGACGGTCGCCCGGGAGAAGTGGGTCGGGAAACTGACCGCGGAGGGCACGCTGTCATGGTCCGACAAATTCGTAGTCCACGGGATGATGGAGGGATTTGTCGGTGCCGCCGCTGTGTCGTCCGCGAACGAGTCTTTGCCGAGAGTTCGAGCATGGCTTTTCAGTGCACAAGGGGAACACGGGGCGAGTCTGAAGGCATTGCACGATCTGCTAAATTTCGAAGCGAGCGACGAGCTCATGAAATACAGGGTGAATGGCACCTCGCTGTCGGACGATGAATTGCTGGACCGGATATCGGACGATGAATTGCTGGACCGGATATCGGACGATGAATTGCTGGACCGGATATCGGAAAATGAATTGCTGGACCGGATACATGTCGTGCGCATTGAGGTGTCCGCGGACGCTCCCGAGGTCGGCATGGTGCAGGTGCGCGTGGAAGGGCAGCAGCGCCCAGGCGGATTGTACGGGCCGACGAAACCCGACTCCGACTCCGACTCGGAGGTGAATAATCTTCTGAGGCTCGCGCGTGAGGAATCGGCGGAATGGGAGCACGAGGAGACGGAATTCGGGTGGCAAACGGTCGACGGGTGGGCTCGCCGGCTGGTGAATATCTTCAATCAGGAGCCGCGAACGTTCGACGGTGAGGTCCCGAAGCTGCATGATCTGCACCGGGAGCGATATGAAGCCCTGACCGACCTGGTTGCCGGGTCAATAGCGTCTGACTTGCGCCGTGGCTTCATTCACGCGTCTATATTAGAAACTGCTTTCCAACGTGCGGAGAATTTCAGTAAAACGGTCGGCTTGCCTCGTCAGAGGGGTGTGCTGGGTGGTGAACTACGGGACTCCGGGGCGCTGACGGAACCGGATTGGGGACCACTTCGGGAGGGTCGGGAAGGTGCGCTCAGGTGGTTGTACGTCGAAAGTGATCTGGCCCATCGCGAACGGGACGCGAGTCCGTATCGTCACCTCAACCCGTTAGCCGAGGAGCTGGTTTCGCGGTATTACCGTGGGCCGGCGACGATTCCGGGGCCATTCGCCGGTGCGCCGGACCGCGACCTGATCGCGGAGATGACAGCAGTCGTTGAGGGTTATCTGGACAGGGGTCTTTCTGCCGGCGGGGCGGACGAGTTGGCGAAGGAGCTTGCGAAAGCGCTGGGCACGGTGCTGGGCTGGCCGCCGATTCCGTCGGCGCGTGGGGAGGCGCTGGTTTGGGTTCGCCAGGAAGCCGAGCGCTTCGAGAATCTCTATGGGGCGGAGCATAAACATGGAACCGAGAACTATCGGATCGCCCGTGGCTTCGTGTCTGATGAGCAGCTGGACCGCGTGTGGGGTGCGAGGTTGACCCTCGAGGTGATCGAAGTTGTCTCGGGCTATCTCACCGGGGGCCTGTTCGAAGACCGTGCCCTGTCCGAAGAAGAAGAACGTGCCCTGTCCGAAGAACGTGCCCGGGATCTGTTGACGGAGTTGTCGGCGGCGTTGGGCAGGGGGCGCGCGGTTCCGGTCGTCGGGGCTGTGCTGCCTGGTGGTTTGCGGCGTGAAGCCGGTTCTGAGGTGGGTTCTTCTGCTGGTGGTGTGGTTCGTGTCGGGGGGGTGGTGTGGGGGTGGCCGCCGATTCCGAAGGATCGTGTGGGTGCGGTGAAGTGGGTGGAGGACGGGGGTGGGTTGTCTGATCGGGGTAAGGGGCGGCCGGCTGAGGATTTCATGAAGGAGGCCGTGGGGATCGTGTCGCTTTATCATCGGGTGCCGGTGTGGATCGAGAAGCCGAAGCCTGAGCAAGAAGACGCTGTCCGGCTGAACAATGCGATCAAGGTGATCGTCGCTCGTTATCTGGCCGAAGGGTTGCCCAAGGAGCGCGCGCACAAGCTGGCTGAGGACCTTTCGGTGAACCTCGGGACGTCGCGGACCTTGTCTCGGCAGGACCGGGACGTTTCCGGTGCGGTGCCGGCGGAGCCTGCCGGTGAGCGTGGTGAGCAGGTCGTTGCTGGTGCTGTTCCGGTGGAGGTGGCCGGGTGGCGGCCGGCGGTGGATGGGACGGGGCCGCGGACGTTGCGGGACAGGGTGCTGGCGGAGGTGGGGGTGGATCCGGTTCCTGACGGGTGGGGCCGGGCCTGGGTGGAGAACATGGTGGAGGGTGTGAAGGGTGCGGACTGGGAGCGGCGGTTGGGTGCCGAGCTTCGGGTGGCGCGCGCCGTTCTGGCGGGGGTGGACCGCGGTGACAGTGTTTTCCAGCGGGCTCGTGACTTGGTGGGTGGGTTCCTCGAGGATCCGCTGCCTGAGCGGGCGACAGGGCCCGGGGCCCACGTTCGCCTCGACTACCACGACTACGCGGTCGATCTGGTCGCCTCGGCCTTGCACATCCTCACCAGCAGCCTCGACAACCCGGCGGAGACCGTACGGCCACTCGCGAAAGCGATCGTCGAACGCCTGAACCTGAGCACAAACCCCACCCCACCACCAACCACAACCGCCCCCGGCGGCGCGGGATACGACCGGGCCCGACCGGAAGGCGAATCCTCCGGTTCCGCGCGGGCATCCGGGTCGGAGGCCGGTCGGGGGCAGCAATCGTGGCGTGCTGAGTTGCCGGTGTCCGGTCAGCCGGAGTGGTCGTACCGGGCGGAAAATAGTGTGACCATCCCGTTCCTGCCGGACGGCAGTTTGTTGTTCTCTCCGGCTTCACGGCGGTTGCTGCGATGGTTGATGGAGAGACTCGTCCTGCGCGTAGCAGGCAACGACGAGCACAGGCCTGTTCTTCTGAACCTGGTGATTCACCCGGGACATGGTGACGACGTGGACGCGCGGGTTGCCGCGGTGTGGTATCAGGTGGCTGAGGCACTGGGGGCGGCGATGCGGAATCAGATGCCGTCGGCCATACAGGATCAAGAGTCGTGGCCCACGCAGGATCAAGTGCAGGAATTCGGCGCCAAGCACTTCAAGGTTACTCGTGGTGCGCCGACCGAGGCACCGGCGATCTCGCTGACAGCCGACGAACCGCTTCATGAGCTGGACAAGCCGATCACCGAGCAGGATGACAGGACTTTCCCGACAGTCCCTGGTGATCCTCTTGCTGCTTTGGAGTGGCTGCTGGACGGCGCTGGGTTGTCTCAGCGGCGGCACGGAAAGAGGCCCGCGGTGGAGCTCGGGCCTCATCAGGAAACGGCCGCAAGGATCGTGTCGCGGCATCGTTTCGCCGAGATCGATGTAGATGTGGTAAGACGTGTTGCCGCCGACTATTTGGTCAACGGATCTCCTGTAGAGGGTGTCGAACGGTTCGTCGAAAAAATCGCAGCGGTGTTAGTGGGGTCTACGTCGACGCCGCAATGGGTGCTTTCGTGGAGGAGGCCCGACAAGGATAAAAGCAAATCGCAGAATTTGAACGACTACCTGGCCGGGCGTCAGGTCTCGCGGGCGACTGCCAAGATTTGGGCTCAGGTCTGGGCGGCGCAGTTCTATGATCAGAAGAAAACAAAGCGTAGGCGTTACGGCCAAAGTGAAATGTCCCTGATGTCCGGCGGGCTGGTTACCGCCGACGAAATCGGCATTCTGTTCAAAAGGCGCAGGGATGGCGAGGCGCTAGAAGTGCTGGAGTTCTCCCTGCTAGAGGCCGACGGGGAACCGCTGCAAGTGATGGGAAGTAACGAGGAACTAGTCTTGAGGCCGCCGACGGTGAAATGGACAGGGGTCCTGACATCTGGTCATAAGAAGGAAGTGCTCGACCAGGGGAAGTTGTGGCCGGAGTTGTCCAAGTTGGGCGGAGAGGTTGTGGAGCGCCGAACGCAGCGGATAGTGGGTCCTGATCTGCGAATACGTCATCATATTCGCTATGGCGGCAAGATCACCAAGAAATCCAAGGAGAGGCTGGTTTCGCAAGGAGAGAAGTCGCGGAGAGTGCTCGACGAAGAGATCAAGACGCGGGCGGCTGGGGACGATGCCTTATCCTTCGTGTTGAAACTTCCGTCGAAGATAGATTTGGAAACTCACTTCATGTCGCTGGAGGAATCGTTAGCGGATGAGGGTGGGGAAGAACGTTTCGAACTGGTGCAGCATGCCGATCAGAGGTTGACGATCGATGATTGCCGTAAGTCGACAGTCCTGGTTGTCGCCTTCGCGAAAGGGCAATTGGCCTTGCCTGCGGCGCACCTGGAGCAGGTTTACCTGGCTGTTCAAGGTGAGGCTGTGCGAGCCCTTCTCGCTGGAAAGCGTTCCATGAGTCCTGTCACGTTTCTTCTGGCTACGGTCTACAGCGGTTCGCCGGACTTGGAGCGGCAGCGTGAGGGTCATTTGACGGATTTGGTCACGGCTGCAGCGAAGTCGGTCTTGGATGCGTGGCAGCAGCTCACAGGTGTCGTAGTCGATATCGCCGTTTTCGTTGATGGGGTGAAGGTCGAACCTTCCGGTCGACGTTACAGGCGGGCAGGCCCGGACCTCGTCGAGGTGATTCTCAAGAACCCGTCCGTCGATGCGTCCAATCTGCACGCACCGAATTCAGTCGAGGCGCGGAAGGCGAGGGATTTGCAGGCTCGTCTGCCTGAGGACATCGGGGGACTGGTCTCCGGATTGGCCGGCGTTCGGCTCGGCGGTGCGCAGATCGATCGGCCGGCTGTTTCACCGCAGGAGGAGAACGCGCCGCAGATTGAGTCGTCTGATGGTGCGCGTGACATGAGGTACGAGGAATTCGAGGCCGCCCTCAACGAGGTGATGGGCCCTGATGACACTCTTGGGGCTGGTGTGTTGGTGGAGCGCGGTGACACCCTCGGCTCGTCCACCGTGAACGTTGGTTCTTCGGCCGACGCGGGGGCGTCGGGACCGGGTGGCGGGGCCGAGTATCGGAGTTTGCCGGAGGGTAAGGTCCCGCGGCAGAGCAAGGTGGATGTGCTCGTCGTAGAGACCAGTGTGACCGTCAAGTTTCCGTTGGCCCTAGCGGATAACAAGGAGTGGAAGGACTTTAAGGAGCGTTACGCCACGCTGGTCAAGGCCGCGGCCGAGAGCGAGCCGAAGCGGGAACTTCCGGATGCGCGCTTGCACCACTACGGCGTTGCAGCGATATCTAAGTCCGACGCAGACGCCTTGGCAACGCTGGAGGAAGATCTTCGCGACGCAGCCGAGCCCGCCAGCGATGGTGTCGATAGGGGAATGCTCACCTTCGGGCGTGGATTACATCGTATCCATCGCGGGGCCAGGAAAGTAGTGGTCAGGGTCTATGGGCCTAGCAAGACTGAACAGTTCTATCGGGCGGAGCGTGAACTGAACCTCCCCTTCGCTGACAATCGGCACAGTGGGCTGTCTGCCGCCGATGAACGCCGTTTTCGCTTGCAGGTGGAGGGGTTCGCCGAGCGAGTAGAGGAAGACAAGAAAGAGAAGGCAGATAAGGACTCTGGTCCGCCGGTGCGGTTCGGGTTGCTCCTGGTGGCGCGGTCCGGGGAGGTCGAGTGGCGAGAGCTGGCGGTGACATCGCAGGTTTACGAGGCGGTGAAAGCCCTGCCGCGGCGCTACACGGCAGGTGATATCGAGGGGTATGTCCAGCGGTATTTCGTGCTGGAGAAGAAAGAGGTAGAGGGTGGTGAATTATACGGTCTTTTCACCAAGGTCGACGGGCCCGTGCATGAACTGGACGGTTACCTCGAACCCGAACCGGAACAGACCAGAATCCCGCAGCCCGTTCCGTTGCCGATCAAGTTCGTCGCCCGGATCGTGGAGCGTGGTGTCGCTCCCCCATCCGCCAGCTGGGAAAGAGAGTGGAATGCTGCATCGCGCTCGATCGTCGAAAATGATGCAGCAGGTTCAGAAGAATTCTTCCGCGAACTTCGCAAGGAGTGGGACAGGCGGGTCGAAGGCGAGGTTCAACGCGAAGATGTCCGTTTGTACGTAAGGATGAGGAACCCGAGTGCTGCGATAGGTGATCGCTTGCCCGAACACGGCGAGCTCGAAAGCCTGATGGCCCGGCGCCTGGGCGTGAAAGCAGGCGACCTGAAGGTCACGTACATGACCCACAGCGTCACCGACGGGTCGATGCGGGTGGGTATCGCCAGATATCCGACCGAGGACGAGGGCGAGGCGTATTACCGCGCAGCCAGGTCCTTGACCGAGCCGTTCATTCCGAGGTTTGCCTGGGTGCCAGAAGCGGGGCAGGAAAGGATCACCTGGCTGGCATCGGAGTTTTTCGACCGGCTTCTGGGCCCGCGGGGCAATGGTGATGTCCTCGTCATCAGGGTGGTCGCCGCGTCCGAATCGGGCGCCATGGAGAATGTGGAGAGCGCGCTGGCCATCGTCCGCGCCGCGCTCGAGAATCGGCTCGGCCGCGGAAACGCCAAGCGTGTCGAGCAGATCCTGACTGACTATGTCCGCCCCATCCCGTACTTCCATAAGAAGAGGGCCATGATCCTGGTGGATGTGGTGCCCGATGTGGCGGCTTCATGGCGTGCTGAGTTGCCGGTGTCCGATCGGCCGGAATGGTCTGAGGCGGATGATGTGTTGCTGAGTGGGCTGCTGGAGCGGGTCGCGGCGAATGCTGTGGTGCTGAAGAACGCGTCGTGGGAGCCGTTGCATATCAAGTTGTTGCTTGTTGATTCGGTTGATCGGCTGAGGGACTTCGGCGAGGAGTTGCTCAGGAAGGTGGATGGGCGTTTGTGGGATGTTTTGCGGGAGCGGGGGGTGGACGAGGACGAGGTGCGGTTCGGTTTCGATCTGGTGCCTTCGGTAATGGCGGTGGGTGAGTCGCCCAGGGTCGAGGTGGTGGTGCGAAAGTCGCCGGGCAGTTCTGTGCGGTTCTATCGGGCGGCTAAGAGTCTGACCATCCTGTTCTTGCCGGACAGTGTGCTTTTCTCGAAAGCTTCACTGCGGCAGCTGCAATGGTTGATGGAGGGGTTCCTCCAGCGGGTGGAGGACAACGACGAGGGCAGGCGTGTTCTTCTGAACCTGGTGCTTCACCCAGGGCCTGGTGAGGAGAGGGCCGAGGGGGAAGGGACCGCGCGGGGTGACGAGGTGTCACTGCGGCTGTTTGCGGCACTGCGGGCGGCGATGTGGGCCAGAGGGGGGCAGACGGCGTTGCCCACGCAGGATGAGGTGTCGAAATTCATGAAGGCTCACTTTAAGGTTCGTTATGGCGAGCCGGCCGCGGAGCCCGTGCTCAAGCTGAAAGTCGAGGTACCGACGAACCATCCTGTACTCGACGCGACGATCACCGAGCCGAAACCGGTGTTGACTTGGCGAGACACCGAGCTGAACGACGAGGTCTTCCCGGAAGTCCCTGTTGGTCGTCGTGCTGCGTCGAAATGGCTGAAGAGCGGTGCTGGGTTGACTCCGGAGCAATACTTAAAGAGGACCGCAAGGGAACTCGGACCTCATCATGCAACGGCCGCAAGGATCGTGTCACAGCATCGTTTCGCCTGGAGCGATGCAGAGTCGGTAATGCGTGTTGTCGCCTGCTATTTGGCCAAAGGATCTCCTGCAGAGGGCGTCAAACGGTTTGTCGAAAATATCGCGGCGGTGCTGGGCGTTTCGCCGGGCGGCCAGACCGTGCACCCGCCTTTGCCGTCGCCTGAAGGGCTGCCGCAGATCAGGGTGAAGGGCCTGTGGCTCGGCAGGCCGAATGCGCTCGTCGAACGGCGCAGTGTGAGTCTCGTGTTGCCGTTGACACCAGGGTACGAAGAGGATGCTGAGTGGGTCGAGTTCAAGGGCCTTTATGCCGAGCTGGTCAAGGCCGCAGTCGAGAGCAAGCCGAAGCGGGAGCTTCCGGATGTGCGCTTGGTCGAGTACACGCAAACGGAATCCCAGCGCGGCAACTTGGCAAGACTGGAGGAAGATCTTCGCGACGCAGCCGCCGCGTCGGTCGGCGATGGTGTTGACAGGAAAAAGCTCACCTTCGACGGTGAATCGTATACTGTCAGAGGCAAAAACGTAGTGGTCACACTCTATGAGTCGCCGAACAAGACGGAAGCGTTCTACCTGGCGGCGCGTCGCCTGGCCTTCTCCTTCGGTGACCCGCGGCAAAATCCTGGGCTGTCTGCAGCCGACTTTCGCCGTTTTAGCTTGCAGGTGGCCGGGTTCGCCGAGCGGGCATGGGCAAATGAGGCGGATGGGGACTCTGGTCAGCCGGTGCGGTTCAGGTTGCTCCTGGTAACGGGGTCCGCGGCGGTCGAGCGGCGGGAGCTGGCGGTGACATCCCAGGTTTACGAGGCGGTGGAGGCCCTGCCGGCGCACTACACAAACGGTGATATCGAGGCGTACGTTCAGCGGTATTTCTCCCTGCAGAAGAAGACGACGACCATGGCATACCAGGGTCTTTTCAGCAGGATCGATGGGCCCGATCATGAACTCGACGGTTACTTCGAACCCGAAACGGAACTGTCCGGAATCCCGCAGCCCGTCTCGTTGCCGCCTGAGTTCATCGCCCGGGTCAAGGGACACAGTGCCGATACCGAACGGGCCCGCTGGGTAAGAGAGTGGAATGCTGCATCGCGCTCGATCGTCGAAAATGATGCAGCAGGTTCGGAAGAATTCTTCCGCGACCTTCGCAAGGAGTGGGACAGGTGCGCCGAAGGCGGGTATCAATTAGATGTCCGTTTGGACGTATGGGCGACTAGCTGGAGTGTTGAGTTGGGTGATCCCTCGCCCGAACACGACTTGCTCAAAGACTTGGTGGCCAGTCGCATGCGCGTGGCCGCAGACGCGCTGAAGTTCACGTACATAATCCACGCCATCTCTGCCGAGATGCCGATGCGGGTGAGTATCACCAGGCATTGGACCGCGGACAAGGGCGAGCTGGATTACCGGGCAGCCGGGTCTTTGACCGAGCAGTTCGTTCCGACGTTCGCCCTCGTGCCGGAAGCGGGGAAGGAAAGGATCACCTGGCTGGCATCGGAATTTTTCGACGGGCTTCTGGGCCCGCAGCGCAAGGGTGACGTCCTCGTCATCGCGGTGGTCGCCTCGACCCCTCAGGGTGCCAACCAGCGTCTGCAGAGAGTGATGGCCATCGTCCGTGCCGCGCTCGTGGCTCGGGTGTCCGGTACCGAGCATGCCGACAGCGTCGAGCAGATCATGACTGCCAACGTCCGCCCCATCCCGTACACCCGTGGGGGTTTGAGCATGATCCTCGTGGATGTGAAAGCCGATGCCGTGATGGCGGACGTTCCGCGTATGCCGGCGGTGCTGGAGTTGCGCCCGATCCCGTTGGATCGTGAGGGTGCGCTGGCGTGGATAGCCGATGGGGGTGGGCTAGGCGAGTGGAGTCTCTGGAGTACGGCCGAAGCGAATGCCGGACTCCATCTGGAAACAGCCGCCGACATTGTGTCGCGTACTCATCTCGTGCGGAATGACGAACTGAACGTTGTCCTCGCGACTTATCTGGCCAACGATTTTTCGTTGGAGACTGTCGAAGAGATGTCGAAGGAGCTCGCGTCGGCGCTCGGCACGGCTGACATGGATTCCGATTCCCTGTTGCGCATGGCCGATGCGGTGTTGAACGACGATGTTGTTCCGGGTGCTGGTGTGGAGGAGGAGGCGTGGAGCCGGACCGAAGAAGTGGACCAGGTCGTCGCCTCGGTGGCCGGGTGGCGGCCGGCGGTGGATGGGACGGGGCCGCGGACGTTGCGCGGGTTCGTGGTGGAGCGTGGCCTGAGGCAATGGCTGGCGCGGGCTGACGTGGGTGACGCGGACAAGGAGCTGGTCGGGTCGATGCCGCTGGAGGAGCTTCCTGCGGGGTTGCGGGACAGGGTGCTGGCGGAGGTGGGGGCGGATCCGGTTCCTGACGGGTTGGGCCAGGCCTGGGTGGAGAACATGGTGGCGAGTGTCAAGGACGCGGGTGCGGATGGGGCGCGGTTGGGTGACGAGCTTCGGGTGGCGCGCGCCGTTCTGGCGGGGGTGTACCGAGGTGACAGTGTTTTCCAGCGGGCGCGTGCCCTGGTGGGCGGGTTCCTCGAGGACCCGCTGCCTGATCGGGCGACAGCGCCTGGGGCCCACGTTCGCCTCGACTACCACGACTACGCGGTCGATCTGGTCGCCTCGGCCTTGCACATCCTCACCGGCAGCCTCGACGACCCGGCACAGGCGGTACGGCCACTGGCGAAAGCGGTCGTCGAACGCCTGAACCTGAGCACAAACCCCACCCCGCCACCAACCACAACCGCCCCCGGCGGCACACGACCCGGCAAGGAACCGGAGACAGGCGACTCCTCCAGTTCCGCGCGGGCAGCCGGGTCGGAGGCCGGTCGGGGGCAGCAATCGTGGCGTGCTGAGTTGCTGCCGGTGTCCGGTCAGCCGGAGTGGTCGTACCGGGCGGAAAATAGTGTGACCATCCCGTTCCTGCCGGACGGCAGTTTGTTGTTCTCTCCGGCTTCACGGCAGTTGCTGCGATGGTTGATGGAGAGACTCGTCCTGCGCGTAGCAGGCAACGACGAGCACAGGCCTGTTCTTCTGAACCTGGTGATTCACCCGGGACATGGTGACGACGTGGACGCGCGGGTTGCCGCGGTGTGGTATCAGGTGGCTGAGGCACTGTGGGCGGCGATGCGGAATCAGTGGCCCACACCGGATCCAGAGTGGCCCACGCAGGATCAAGTGCAGAAATTCGGCGCCAAGCACATCAAGGTCACTCGTGGTGCGCCGACCGAGGCACCGGCGATCTCGCTGACAGCCGACGAACCGCTTCATGAGCTGGACAAGACGATCACCGAGCAGGATGACAGGACTTTCCCGACAGTCCCTGGTGATCCTCTTGCTGCTTTGGAGTGGCTGCTGGACGGCGCTGGGTTGTCTCAGCGGCGGCACGGAAAGAGGCCCGCGGTGGAGCTCGGGCCTCATCAGGAAACGGCCGCAAGGATCGTGTCGCGGCATCGTTTCGCCGAGATCGATGTAGATGTGGTAAGACGTGTTGCCGCCGACTATTTGGTCAACGGATCTCCTGCAGAGGGTGTCGAACGGTTCGTCGAAAAAATCGCAGCGGTGTTAGTGGGGTCTACGTCGACGCCGCAATGGGTGCTTTCGTGGAGGCCCGACAAGGATAGGATCAAATCGCAGAATTTGAACGACTACCTGGCCGGGCGTCAGGTCTCGCGGGCGACTGCCAAGATTTGGGCTCAGGTCTGGGCAGCGCAGTTCTACAATCAGACGAACACAAAGGGCAGACTTTACGGCCAAAGTGAAATGTCCCTGATGTCCGGCGGGCTGGTTACCGCTGACGAAATCGGCATTCTGTTCAAAAGGCGCAGGGGTGGCGAGGCGCTAGAAGTGCTGGAGTTCTCCCTGGTAGAGGCCGACGGGGAACCGCTGCAACTGGTGGGAAGTAACGAGGAACTTGTCTTGAGGCCGCCGACGGTGAAATGGACAGGGCTCTTGACATCTGGTCAAAAGAAGGAAGTGCTCGACCAGGAGAAGTTGTGGCCGGAGTTGTCCAAGTTGGGCGGAGAGGTTGTGGAGCGCCGAACGCAGCGGATAGTGGGTCCTGATCTGCGAATACGTCATTATCTTCGTTTGGGCGGCAAGATCACCAAGAAATCCAAGGAGAGGCTGCTTTCGCAAGGAGAGAAGTCGCGGAGAGTGCTCGACGAAGAGATCAAGACGCGGGCGGCTGGGGACGATGCCTTATCCTTCGTGTTGAAACTTCCGTCGAAGATAGATTTGGAAACTCACATCATGTCGATGCTGGAATCGGCAGCGGATGAGGGTGGGGAAGAACGTTTCGAACTGGTGCAGCATGCCGATCAGGGGTTGACGATCGATGATTGTCGTAAGTCGACAGTCCTGGTTGTCGCCTTCGCGAAAGGGCAATTGTCCTTGCCTGCGGCGCATCTGGAACGCGTTTACCTGGCTGTTCAGGGTGAGGCTGTGCGAGCCCTTCTCGCTGGAAAGCGTTCCATGAGTCCTGTCACGTTTCTTCTGGCTCCGATCTTCGGCGGTTCGCCGGTGTTGGAGCAAAAGCGTGAGAGTCATTTGACGGATTTGGTCATGGCTGCAGCGAAGTCGGTCTTGGATGCGTGGCGGCAGCTCACAGGTGTCGTAGTCGATATCGCCACTTTCCTTGATGAAGTGGAGGTCGAACCTTCCGCTCGACATTCCAAGAAGGCAGGCCCGGACCTCGTCGAGATGATTCTCAAGAACCCGTCCGTCGACGCGTCCAATCTGCACGCACCGAATTCAGCCGAGGCGTATAGAGCGAAGGAATTGCAGGCTCTTCTCCCCGTGGCTCTCAGTGTGGGTGGGGAGTTGTCTGTTGGTGAGCCCGAGGTGAGTTACAAGAGGTCTGCGAATGACGGGGCTATCTCGGGATATGTATTGATGCCGGAACAGGTGCGTTCGTGGATGCCCGACGGGGATAAAGGCAAGCCGCAGAATTTGAAATACCTCCTGGCCGAGCGTCAGGTCTCGGAGGCGACTGCCAAGATTTGGGCTCGGGTATGGGCAGCGGAATTCTACAATCGGATCGACCCCTGGGGTAAGCGTTACCAGCTTAGTGAAGTTTCCCGGATGACCGGCTGGCTTGTTACCGCCGGCGAAATCGAAATTCTGTGGAAAAGGCGCACGAATGGCGAGGCGCGAGAAGTACTGGAGTCTGATCTGGCGGAGGCCGGCGAGGACGCGGCAGTGCAAGCGGTGGGAATTCAAGAGAAACTCGTCTTGATGCCGCCGGCTGAGATATGGCAGGGGCGCATGTCGCCTGGTTCTAAAAAACCGCTAGTGACCGAGCAGGAGCGCGATCTTTTGTGGTCGAAGTTGCTCCCGTTGAGCGAGGAGGTCGTGAGGCGCCGAAATCAACGGAGACAGGATCCTGATCTGGGACTACGTCTTTATGTACATCGTTCCGCCAAGGCTTACGGCCTATATGATGTGAAGCTGAAGTTGATGGGATCGATGGTGCGGGAGATGCTTGACGAGAGGATCGGGACGCAGGCGTTGGCCGGCGGCGATGTCTTCTCCTTCGTGTCAGATCTTCTGACGAAGATAGATCTGGAAATTCACATCATACTGAGCTCGAATGATAAGAAGAAACAATGTTACGAACTGCTGCAGCGTGCCGATCAGAGGTTGACGATCGATGATTGTCGTAAGTCGACAGTCCTGGTTGTCGGCTTCGGGAAAGGGCAATTGGCCTTGCCTGCGGCGCATCTGGAACGCGTTTACCTGGCTGTTCAGGGTGAGGCTGTGCGAGCCCTTCTCGCTGGAAAGCGTTCCATGAGTCCTGTCAGGTTTCTTCTGGCTCCGGTCTACGCCGGTTCGCCGAAGTTGGAGCAGCAGCGTAAGAACTACCTGACGGATTCGGTCATGGCTGCAGCGAAGTCGGTCTTGGATGCGTGGCGGCAGCTCACAGGTGTCGTAGTCGATATCGCCACTTTCCTTGATGAAGTGAAGGTCGAACCTTCCGCTCGACATCCCAAGCTGGCAGGCCCGGACCTCGTCGAGGTGATTCTCAAGAACCCGTCCGCCAGCGTTCCCATTCCGCACGCGCCGAATTCAGCCGAGGCGCGGACGGCGAAGGAATTGCAGGCTCTCCTATCTGAGGCTATCAGGGGACTGTTCTCCGGAGTGGCTGGCGTTCGGCTGAAGTCTGATGTTGGGCCCGTGGCGAGTGCCAAGGACTTCCTGACCGCCCTCGAGGGCGTGATGGGCGGAGATGACACTGTTGCGGCTGGGGAGCTGAGCCGGACCGGAGAAGTGGACCAGGTCGTCGCCTCGGTTATCGGGTGGCGGCCGGCGGTGGATGGGACGGGGCCGCGGACGTTGCGCGGGTTCGTGGTGGAGCGTGGCCTGAGGCAATGGCTGGCGCGGGCTGACGTGAGTGCCGCGGACAAGGAATTGGTCGGGGCGACGCCGCTGGAGGAGCTTCCTGCGGGGTTGCGGGACAGGGTGCTGGCGGAGGTGGGGGCGGATCCGGTTCCTGACGGGTTGGGCCAGGCCTGGGTGGACAATATCGTGGCGAGTGTCAAGGACGCGGGCGCGGATGGGGCGCGGTTGGGTGACGAGCTTCGGGTGGCGCGCGCCGTCCTGGCAGGGGTGGACCGCGGCGACAGCGTTTTCCAGCAAGCGCGTGACCTGGTGGGCGAGTTCATCGAGGACCCGCTGCCCGATCGGGCGACAGCGCCCGGGGCCCACGTTCGCCTCGACTACCACGACTACGCGGTCGATCTGGTCGCCTCGGCCTTGCACATCCTCACCGGCAGCCTCGACAACCCGGCACAGGCGGTACGGCCACTGGCGAAAGCGACAGTCGAACGCCTGAACCTGAGCGTGACGGACGATGCCGTGATGGCGGACGTTCCGCGTATGCCGGCGGTGCTGGAGTTGCTCACGATCCCGAAGGATCGTGAGGGTGCGCTGGCGTGGATAGCCGATGGGGGCCGGCTGGACGAGTGGAGTCTCTGGAGTACGGCCGAAGCGAATGCCGGACTCCATCTGGAAACAGCCGCCGACATTGTGTCGCGTACTCATCTCGTACCGAATGACGAACTGAACGTTGCCCTCGCGACTTATCTGGCCAACGATTTTTCGGTGGAGACTGTCGAAGAGATGTCAAAGAAGCTCGCGTCGGCGCTCGGCACGGCTGATATGGATGTCGATTCCCTGTTGCGCATGATCGGTGAGGAGGTGGACGACGATGTTGTTCCGGGTTCTGGTGTGGAGGAGGCGTGGCGCACGATTCCGCGGGATCGTGCGGGGGCGTTGGAGTGGTTGGATAATGGTGGCGGGTTGTCCCGTGCCTTCGGGAAGAGGCCGGCGCAGGATTTCAAGGATCATATTGATCTGGCTACGAAGATCGTCTCGCTGTATCACTATGTGCCGGGGTGGATCGGGGAGCCGCCGCCGCACGCGGTAGAAGCCTTCCAGGTGAATAACCTGGTGAAGGACGTTGTCGCGCGGTATCTGGCGCAGGGTTTGTCCAAGCGGGGTGCCGCGAAGATGTCCCTGAAACTTGCGGTGGCGCTGGGTACCTTGAGAACGCAGAGGCAGAAAACACCCCCCACGCCAGGTGGCGCGCGGTCCAACCGAACTGGTGTTGATGATTCGGGCGCCGGGCCGTCCCGCCCACGGGCATCGGGATCGAGCAGCAAGGCCAAGCACCCAACTTTGCCAGTAACGACCGCTGCCGCGATCGAACTGAAAGACTTGACGCCGCCTGCGGCGACCGAGGTGCTCCCGGCGACCGCCCAGGCGGTGCCGGCCTACTTCCTCCAGGCCAAGGCGAAGGGGATCGTCGGGCAGCTGAGCCGGACCGAAGAAGTGGACCAGGTCGTCGCCTCGGCCGGCTCGTTCGCCCCGAAGCAACCGACCGCGACGGAGCTCGCCGCTCTCGAGCACGCCTTCGGCTCCGACGTGGGTTCCTTCTTCGGTGAGGGCCGCGTGTTCAGGATGGGCGGCAGGCTGATCCGCATCCGGGTCGAGAAGCTTCACTGGCACGCGCAGAAGGCGGGAGACCGGACGGGGACGACGAATCCGGTTGTCCGGGGAAGCTCCGGGAACACCAGTGCTCGTACCGGAACCACGACGAACCCGCAGACCACCTGGATCTTCTTCACACCGATGGTGCCAGGCATGTTCACCACGGGGCTCGTGTCCTTGCCGACGAACGTCTCGACCAGCCGTGCTCACGGCCATGAGCTGGGTGGCGCGAAACAGATCAGTGTCTCGCTGCCGGAGCGGCCCGGGAAGGGCACGAGCGGTTACCAGGGAACGCGCTCGGTCAGACTGCCGATGACGGTGATCATCGAGCCCGTGACCCCTGACAGCGGCGACTCGAAACTGAGGATCGAACTCCGGGGTGACAGCCGGTTGCACAAGCCGGTCGCCGCGGAGTTCAGTGTGCCGGAAGGGCTTCGTGACGAGGGACGCCTCGTGCCGATGCCGGACGTCCTGCCCCCGGCGGGCACCGAAGCCGTCACGGTGAAGAAGGGAATGTCGCAGGCCATTTTCGACCAGCTCCTGATCCGCCTCGGCGCACTGGACAAGGACTCGCGCGAAGCGCTGTGGGAGTTCATCGACGCGAACACCATCGCCGCGAACCTGCCGAGCATGACGGTGACGCCGCAGGCCGACCCGGACGCGGGTTGGGTCACCTCGCACGCGCTGGTCCGCGGCGGGAATCCGTTCACCCGGGTCGTCTCCTCACGGTCGCAGAACGTGCAGATGCGCGCGGTCGCCCGCAAGGTCGCTTATCTGGACACCATCGAGGGCGCGAAGTTCCGCGTACACGAGTCCGAGAGCAGCTCGACGACGGCGTCCAGCACGACGGGCCGAGCCGTCACCGGGTTCATCGCGGGCGGACCGGGCTTCGACTACGGCATGGTCAGCGCGGGAGCCGGGCCCTCCATCAACGCTGGACACACCAAGAGCAGGACGACCACGCATGGCCAGGATTCAGAGCTGTCGGTGGAGCGCTCCTACGAAGACAGCGTGGTCCGCTTCAAGACGGAATACGACCTGCAAGTGCGGGTGCAGGGGCAGGCGCCGCTGACGTTCCGCGACGCGGCGGAAGCGATCCGCTGGGCTCAGCGCGAGGACGCGCGGCAAGCCGGTCTTCTGTCCGAAGCCGCGGCGAACGATCTTTCCAAGCCGGGTGCCGGCACAACGGCAGCAGCGCTGAATCTCGGCGAGGCCAGTGCGCGGCTCAAGACGATGTTGCACGACTCCGCGAAGACGCTTCCCGGGCACAAACGGTGGGCATGGCGGGACGCGGGGCTCGCGACGCCGTTCGGCGACCCGAAACTGAAGAAGGGGTTGACCGGGAAACTGCAACGCCAGGTCGAACGCTGGAAGGCCATCGACGAGGCGGTTTCGGAGGACAACCTCGCCCGGCTGCTGCCGGATATGCTCGCCGACCAGCGGCAGATCGTCGAGCTGGCGCCCGAGCCGGGCCGCGGCCACGAGTACCACGCGGGCTTCGAGATCGAAGCGCGGTTGCTGGCCCCACTCGGGGAACCGTTGGGGCCGGTCCAGGGTGGCACGGGTACCACGACGCTGAAGGACACCGAACACAGTGGCGACACGACCAGTCGCGGCTGGATGGTCGCCGGCGGGGTCCGGGAACGAATCTACGGGTCATGGGCGGGCAACACGGTCATGATGACCGGCACCCACAAGCTGTTCTTCGGAAAGACCAAGGACACCGGTCGGACGCGGGACACCGAGCTGGTCAGCGGCGGCACCGTCGGCAAGGAACTGGACGAGTCCGGCGCGGTCGTCCCAGAGCCGAAGTATCGCTACGCCGCGAAGGTCGAACTGAAGGTTTCGGGTTCGTATTGGTCGCGATACAACGATCTGGTTCGGAGTCTCACCATCGGGAAGCGGGGCAAACACGTCCCCGAGGGCCACCATCTCCCCATCATCGACGAGCGGGCCGCCGCCGACGGCCGTGCTCCTCGCACGATCGTCGCCGACGTGGTCCTGGAGCTGACGGAGGCGGAACGCGACGCCATGCTGGTGGGGTCGGCGATCGAGGGGAAGCGGCTGCCGTCGAAACCGTTGCACAAGGCCGACTATCTCCGGACCGGCACGTCCCGTGCGCTCGACCGTGTCCGGGTGCTTTCGGTGAACGCGGGCGCGCTGGCCCGAGTGCGCAAGGACGTCAGGAGGACACTCAAGCGCGCTGACGGCGACGCGATCTGGAAGTACCGCGACGGCGACAATTCCGCACTGATCGACCAGGCGATCTCGGTCGCGGCATTCAAGTCGGACTCGCGCAGGTTCAACCGTCCGAAGTGGATCAGCGGCTTGCGGTGGAAGCGTAGGAAGGAGACCCGGATCGCCACGGTGGCGGTGTCTTACCGGCTTCGCGACCCGGTTGTGCACAATACCTATTGGCACCAACCGCAGCAGGGAGCGGGAACTTCGACCTCGACCTCGTCGGACAAGGAACGAAGCGCGGGGTTCGCGAACGAGTTCGAACCCGCGGTCTTCGTGGTCGGCGAAGGGGTGGCGCACCCACCCGGAACCGTCATGCGTGGGGTGGGGCCGATCCTCGCGGAGCTGAACCTTTGGCGCTCCACCTTCAGCAAGCGCGTCAGCCGCAAGATCCAGGTAGGGACGAACACGTCACAGACCCTTGAGCCACGTCGCCAACTGCACAAGGTCGAAGCCACGTTGGAGACGACGGTCTCGGTGGAGACGGGCCGACGTGGCCTCATCGACCGGTGGCATTTCTTCGGGACTCGGCCGGTCAAGACGGCGGCATACCGCTCGGAGCAGCCGGGTGCCATCTGGGTAGAGCTGACCGACGAGCAACTGCACGAGGTACGGATCCAGCAGGCCGCCGAAGACGCGCGCCGCAGTGGCTTCAATTTCGGCTTGGTGGTTCCCCGGCCTGCCGGTCACATCGGCAAGGTCCCGAAGGGCCACGACCTCGGTGGCTCGAACTGGGCCGACGGGATCATCGAGCCAGTGGACCTCACCGGCCTGCTGCATCAAGCCGACAAACCGGACGCGGCGGGCAGCACGGCGGGCCTCTACGCGCAGTTGGAGAGCGCGCTGACCCCTGAGAAGTTCGAGCGACTTATGCGGACAGCGGCCTCGGACACCGGACATGACAACCGCAGCGCGATCGAGATGTTCCTGTCCAACTTGCAGACATCGATGGGCGATCTCGCCAATGGTGGCGCCAGTGCCAGATTGCGCCTGGAGAACAAACTCTCCGGTGAGAACTATGACCTCGTCGTCGAGGCTTGGCCGAAGAGCAAGCCGACGGCCAACGGCATCGTGCACGGTGGCCTCACCAAGACGTCGGTGGTGTCAGCGTGGGCGGCGACCAGCCGCACCGTGAAGCGCAACCTCCTCGAACTCATGACCGTCCCGGCCGCGGCGATGATGTTCCAGTCGGAATCCGACGCGCAGGAAGCCGAGCGCGAGCCCGGCAAGCACGGCGCTCCTGCCACGACGCTGGGCTACGGTGTCGGGCACATCGTCGACTGGCTGAGTCAGTTCCGGAGCCGGACCAACACCCGTACCGATACGGTGACGCAGACCGAGACGGTCAGCGGTGCCTTGGCCGAGCGCAGCGTCGAACTCGGTTTCGACATCCGCTTCGAACGGCATGGCGAGCGCATCGCCGACATCTCCGCCGAGCGCAAGGTGCTCACCCGGTCCGCGGTGGAAGAAAGGGGCGGGGACGGCCTGCCGCACGAAGGCGTCGTGACACGGCGCCCGGCGAGCGAAGCCGGCAAGGATCGTCTCGACAAATGGCGGAAGCCGGAAGGGGCCGCAACGCTTCCGGACGACCCCGCGGACTTCCGGATCACCCATTTCGACGGCCGGATCGAGGATCTGCGCGACGCCGCCCGCAAGGTGCTGGAGGCCGCGATCGGCGGGAAGCTCGACTCGCGGACACTGGCCCTGGTCCGGGAGCAGCTCACACTCGGCAACGTGAAGGCTTTGGCTCCCTTGCTCTTCGGAGCCGGCAGCGCCACGACCTCGCCTGCCGATGCCACCGGCGCCGAGCTGATCGTCCCGGACGAGCTGGGGGTGAAGCTCACCCTCCACGCCATGATCGACGGGCCGGGAACCCTCGAACACGGGAGCGCGCGGATCACCCTGAAGGGGAACCCGGAGACCACGCGGACGAAGGAATTCAGCGGAGGGAGCGAAACCTCCCACGTGGCGATGACCCTGCCGGTCTGGGGCGCGGGGGTGCCCCAAGCGCCGGGGCACACCACCTACGAAGAGGGACGCCAGACCTTCGGCGCGATGAGCGCCTTGTTCTTCGGAGTGGACGTCCGCGGTGCCATCGGTACGGGCCACGAGCACCACGGCGCCCGACAGTCGGGGGGCAGCGCGCTGCCGGCGCCCGGCGTTCCCGGCGCGACCGACCCGATCACCGCCACCTTCTCCTACGCCACCCGGTTCATGCTGGTGGCCGAACGCAAGTCGGCCGGCCCGTTGACCCGTAGCGAGCCACAGGTGGCCGAGGTCGACTACGACAAGGGCTACCACATCCGCCGCAAGGATCAGAACCACCGGCTGCCCGCATCGTTCAAGAACAGCCTCCTCGAGCTGGCACGCCGGGACAAGGAGTGGGCTGAGGCCAGACGTAAGGCCAGGTCGCTGACCGCGAAGATCGCCAGCGGAACCGTCGCCGAGCCCCTCTTCGAACGACGCGCCGCGGCGAAGTTCTGGGGTGCGAAGGGGGCGTACGACAAGGCACTCGCCGCCGCGCAGGCGGATCCGGCCCTCCGCGTCGGGCGGCGCGTTGTCCGGATGGAGATCCCGGCGGGGGCCGAGGCCGTGCCGGTCGAATACTGGAAACCACTGGCCGAGCTCGTTCGGGAGCTGATCGCCGCGCACAAGGAAGGCCGCCGTCCCTGGGTGCGCTATCGCGTGATCGGCGATCCCGCGACGTCCAGACCGCAGTTCAGTGCCTTGGTCATGGCCAAACTGGACAACCTGGCCAGCCTTGAGCAGCTGCGGGTTCCCTACAGGGATCAGCTCCAGCGGGTTGACCTCGGCTTGGCCACCGCCCCCACGATCGTGCGCGGTGACGGGAACACGGTCGTCGAGATCTGGCTCGACGAGGACCGGGAGCGGCTCGTCGTCGAGGAGGACGACGACACGAGCCTGTCCTCGACCGAGGAGGACGACGACGACACGAGCCTGACCTCGATCGAAGAGGAGGACGAGCCCGGGGAAGGCGCCGCGGGGGCGCCCCGATCGCCGTCCGCCGGGGAAACCGCGAAAGCACCGCCAGGACCCGCCGATGTGCGGGTGGGCGAGAAGAAGGCGGCGGGAAGCTCGTTCCGGGAGGCCTTGCCGGAGTATGCCCGCGACGGGCGGGCTTTGGGCCTGGTCACGGTGAGCGAGGTGAAGGGGCGCGACAAGGTCGGCCTACGCATCGCCGGGATGCTGGCGCCGTTCGGCGAGGAGCACCAGGGAGTCAGCGCCATCGTCGGCAAGCTGAACCGCGCGCGATTCGAGTCCTTCCTCGGGGCGCGGCCGGACGCGTCCGGCCAGGCCGACGCGCTGGGCCAGGGCGGCCGGAGCTTCCCGGTCCGGGTCGGGGAGAAGTGGTTCGAGGCGCACGTCGCCGCTGTGCCGGACTTCGATGCCGCGGTACCGGGTGAGGGCAACCGGGGTGTCCGCGAAGTACGGGAACAGCATGTGCTCGGGCACAAGGAGTCTCGCACGGAAAGTTTGTTCCACCGGCTCGGCCTTTCCACGATCTCGCTGATGAACGCCGGTTGGCTGCCCATCGGGGGTGCCGGCGTGAAATTGGCGCGGCCGGCCGGACTGCGCAACTCCGACACGTCCTCGAACGCGCAGACCATCTGGCGGCCCCATTCCGAGGTGCGCAGCGCGAGAGTTCCGGTGAAGTACTACATCACCCTCACCGGCGAAGACGGCGGTGTCCTTCGAGACACCACCGACGGCGAGGTCACCCTGCTGCTTCCCGATTCGGTCAGCGGGATCACCGAGCCGGGCGCGATTTCGTCCGGAAAACCCCGCAACGGCTGGGAAAAGCGGATCGGTTACCTTGCCGTCGAAGCGGTGATGCTCGACGAGCGGGCGCTGTTCGAAAAGGTCAAGGCGAAGCTGCATCCGTCGGTGACCAAACTGTCGGCACCCGGCCGCGCCGTTTTGCGCGAATTCGCGTCCCCCCAGTACGTGCGCGCAGTGTCGAAGGAGATGTGGACAGGGGCGGCCTCGGTATCCGGGGACCTGGTGAGTCCTCACGGCGCCTACCGCGAAGCGGCCCGGATGAAATTCAGGGCGCACGACGTGGAGTTCATCGGAGTGGCGCCCGCCGAGGGCGAATCCCGCACGCAGGACACGGCGACGGCCGAGGAATCGGTCGAGTTCACCTCGCAGGCGGGGCCGGACGTGCTCGCCGGCCTCGGTGGTGGCGGCGGCATTCCCGGGGTGGCGGCCGGGTATGGCGGGTTGACCGGCACCGTCGCCGCGAGCATTTCCGACACCGCGGTCAGCGGCCGGTCGGTCACCACAGGGACCGGCATGTACGTCAAGGGCGACGTCGGCCTCTATCGGGTGACGGGTGAGGTCACCGTGGAGACCACCCATGGCGAATGGGTCACAGAGCCCGCGACGAAGTACGTCCGGCTGGACCTGCACGAGGCGGTTGCCGAGAACCTGCCGGTACCCCCTGGCTATGAAAAGCGCTTCGTCGACGTGGGGCCGCGCTTCGAGCCTCCTTATCTGGCGGCCGCAGCGGCCGGTGGGCACATCCACGCAGGGGCCACCCCGATCGCCGCCCAAGTCCTGCCCCGGATCGAGAACGCGCTGCGACGTATCCCGGGTCTGGAGGACCTACTGCCCAAGTGGTCCAGTGCTGAGGCGAAGACCACCCGAGGCTCGGGTGACAAGATGGAAGAACGCCTGTCGAACCAGCGAAAGCTGGCATCGGTGTTCTCGGCGACCCCCTTGATGAGCAGGCTGGACAGCTTGCTCGGGGCGGGTGTCTTCGCGCAGGTCAAACGCCGCGGCGTCTTCTTCGACGAGTTCATCAGCGTACGAGTCAAGGGCACGCTCGGCACCGGCACTCACCTCGGGCAGGCGGCCGGGCGCACGGTGGCCGGAATCCAGACCACGGGCACCACGCTCGGTGGCAACGCCGGTGTGGAGCGTGGCTGGGCGGTCGGGCCGGAGGCACGCGCAAGGGTCGGTTTCGTGGGTACGGCGGACCTTGGCGCTCTCACCAACCTCGCGGTGACACCGGTCAGGTTCGCGGACAGCCGGTCGCGGAAGAACGCGGGGGCGGCCGGGAGCGCCGTGACCGTCGAACAGGTGGGTGCCGATCAGGCTCAGGTCTTCAGCCACGGACTCGCCCTCGAAGTCGAGGTCCGCAGCCACCGGCGCCCTCGGCCCTGGGTGCGGCGGCTCACGCCGGGATCTCCCTTCCGCTCCACCCCGGAGGTACGCACCCTCGCGGGCTCCAAACCTGACGCCGCGCTGCACTTGCCGCAGCTGACGGGCAAGACCGAGTTGTGGGTCAGCGACTCCGTGGCCTTCAAGACCGATCCGTCGCGGTTCGCTCCCGGTCCTTCGCAAGTCGTCCACCTCGACCCCGAAGAGACGCCCACCATCGACGAGCTGTCCGTGAAGGCCACTCCGGCGCCCGACTTCCTGTACGTGGAGGCGTTCGCCCACGCGGGAGAACTGGGCGAGCTGGCCGTCGACCTGTCCAACCGCGCCACGAACGGCGATGAGGTGCTGGTGCTCCCGGGCAGCAAGGGACATCAGCTCGTGCACCAGTGGTTCGCGCCCGAGACGGTGCGGGCCCTGCTCAAGCCCTCGTCGGTGTTGGCCTTCAGTCGTAATGGCCTGCGCCACGGACGTCGTACCATGACACGGGTCGGAGCCATCGGCTTGGGGCTGGAACTGACCAAGCCGGTGGTGGTGCAGGTGTCCGACGCGGGCCGCGACAAGGTGACTTTCAGTGGCGGCACCAAGGCGACGTCGTTGTCCTCGCGCGTGAAGGCGCTGGGGCCGAGCGTGAACCTCAACTTCTTCGCACATGACACAGTGTCGGCGGGCGGGCGGATCGCACTCGGTGGCTCGGCCAGGTTCTGGGGCAGGAAACGAAGCCGGGCGACCGCGCAGGCGACCATGGCCGACCACAAGGACAAGACGGCCAAGCACGGCCGCACCGTGCTCGTCCGGTACGACGTTCGTGCTCGTATGGTCGTCGAGAGCAGGCAGAAGAGCCTCGTCGACGGTGCGGTCTCCGCCGCCGGGGCCGACAAGTACATGCCGGGTTCCCTTTTCGTCCGGATGAGTGAACGGCAGGCGAGGGCGCAGGGGCTGCTTCCCGCCGCCGAACCGCGTGAGCCGGCGCCGAAGCTCGGCGCTCCGGAACTGGCGTTCGGTTCCTCGGGGTCGCTCGGCGCTTACGTCCTCGAGGACCAGCCGGACCTTTCCCGGCTGGTGCCCGCCCTGCGCGCGAATCTCGATGCCAAGCACCGGGAGCTGATCCCGAAATCCGTGCTGGACGACGCGATGGGCACCGCCGAAAGGCTGCACGAGCTGGCCGACGGCGCGAGCACGTTGCTCGACGACGCGCTCGACGGTGGCGTGCCGCTGCGTGTCCACCGGCCGGGAGTGCTGTGGTCGGACGACTACAACGTGCTTCTCAGCGCCACCGTGGAGACAGTCGAGTTCGACGGGTACGAGAACATCGGCAGCGAGATCGAGCAGGTGCTCACCAATTCGGTCGAGCACAAGTCCGTCGAAGAACGGTCGAAGGCGAGGGGCGGCTGGCTGCGGCCCGGCTGGCGGTCCCTCTTCTCCAGCGGTGATCCCGACCGTGGCGGTGCGCTGGGCGGCGGGGCCGGAATGGGTGGTACCCGGGAGCGCACCGACCGACGCGTCACCGGTTCGGGCCTCGTCTCGATGCGCGCGACCACCGCGTCCGGGCCCGAAGCCCGGTACCGCGTCCGGCTGCGGTGGGAGCTGAAGATCGAGAGGGAAGGCCGCGAGATCGCCTCGAGCACGCTGGCGGACACCATCGGGATCCGGGTCAACGCCGACGACCAGCGGCTCGCGGGCCGTGTCGGCGGGAAACACGAAAATTCGATCGTCCCGCTCGGGCTGCACACCGACGCGAGTGTGCGGGAGTGGCAAAGCGCCGGCACGAAGCTCCCGGCGGACACGGTCGTGGAAGGCTTCCGCGGTGCCGCGGAGATCCGGGAAGGCGTCATCGTGGCGCTCGGGGGCGCGGGCGCGAAGTCTGGGCTGACCAGTAGTGAAACCGGCGCGATGTACACGCTGGCGTCGTCGGTGACCAACACGTCCATCAAGGCCAATCTCGTCAAGACGTCAGGTGCTTCGCTGCCACTGCCGGACCTGTACACGATGTCGCTCGCGGGCGGCCAGCAAGCCAAGATCAAGATCTACTCGCGGCTGAGCGGGGCGCGGCTCGCGGGCTTGAGTGACCACGTCCGCTTCGACCAGACCGCGACGAACCTGGATCGCTTCACCGCCGAGACCTGGCGTTCCGGCACCTCCGGTACCACGTTGGTGGCCGATGACGGAGCCATCACCGATCGAGAAGGCAACCTGCACCTTCCCGGCGGAGCCGCGGCGGAGTCGACCTCGGCGAGCGGCCAGCTTTCCGGCGCGACGTCGGGACCGCGCTCGGTGACCTTGCAGGACACCGGTCGCAGTGGCCTGATCAGGTTCGACACCGAGCATTTGATCGTGGCCGAAGTGGACGGCGTCACCAGCGCAGTGGTGGTCGGGCTCCCTGCCTCGGCGCTGCCCAGGGTGATCAACGCGGACGTGGAGAAGGCCCTGGGTGTCCCGCTTCCGGCGAAGGTCACGCGGGCCCAGGACAGGGTGCGGAACGCCGCAGCGCTGTGGCGTGCGAAGGAGATCACCCTCCACCGGAAACAGGGAGCCGCCGACCAGAAGTGGCTCAACCAGCATGCTGCCGAGCAGCGACTTCTCGACGTGGCAGGCAGGCCAGGCGACGTCGGGACGGATCCGTGGCTCGCCGCACAGCGGGCGCGGATCACCGCGAATGTCGCCGGTACTCCCGAGGAACGGCGGCTGGCTGCGGACTTGGCCAAGGAGCAGGCGGAGCTCGTCGCCGTCACGAAGGAACTCGCCGGAGCGCGTACCGAACTGACCGCGGCCGCTCACGAGGCTGATGTTGCGCGGTCCGTGTGGCTGCGCGCCAAGGAGGACCTGGAACTCGCGCTGGAAGGAGCCGACCCGGACGCGCTCGGGCGGGCCCGGGTGACGTGGGAGGGGCGTCTGGACGGTTCGGGCGGGGATCGCCGGGCGGCTGCGCTGATGGTCCAGGGCTTTGTCGACGCGGTGGTCGCGCACCGGGGCCGGGGCGAGGAGCCGTCGCTGAAGGGTGGTGTGTTCGCGTCGTCGGGGATGGCGGATCCGACGGGTTCGTTGTCGGCGTTCGTGGAGTCGGAGGTTCGAGCGCGGTTGGGCGAGTATCCGCCGGGTGCGGCCGGGATTTCGGCGAAGGAGATCCTGCGCCGGGTGCGGGTGTGGGCGATCGAGCGGCCGGCGGGGGACGCATCGCTGGGTGTGGCGCAGTTGCGGGTGGACGGGCAGCGGCCGGTGACGGGGTTGTTCGGTCCGGAGGCGTTCTCTGATCCAGCGGATCCGTTGCCGGCGCGGCGGAAGGCGTTGGCGTTGGCACGACGTCGGCTTTGGCTGGCAGGGCTGACTGATTCGGACCCGGTTTTCGCGGATGCTCGGGAGATCGTGAATCGGTGGAATCAGCCGCCTCGGTCGTTTGTGGAGCCGTCGTCGTGGATTGATCGTGCTCATCTATCGCGGTATCGGGCTGCTGTTGCCTTGGTCGCGTGGGAGCTGTACCGGCATGAGAACGCTCGGCAGGGAGTGTTGGCTGCTGAGCGTTTGGCCCGTGAGTTGGTGGGGGAGTTGATGTGGCCTCGGGAGTCGGGGGCGTTGGGCGGAGGGCCTTCATCGCGTGAGAAACCGTTGACGCTGGAGGATGTGGTGCGGTGGCGGCCGGATCCGTTCTACACGGAAACATTGCAGGGTTACCTGGCTAGGCAGCCCTTGCCCAGGGGCATCTCCTTCGACAGGTCTAAGGGGCCACTGAACAAAAACTCCCTGGCATGGCTGCGGGCGTGGGGAAAGGCAATGGTTGCGGAGACGAATGAGCAAGGTGACTGGCGTTACACGGCGACGGACATTCTCGCGTTCGGCGGGGCGGGACTACTCAATCGCAAGTCGGTCGAGAGGTGGATCCGCGAGGTGCGTGATCGTGTTGTGCCCGCGCGGTCCCCTGGTGGTGAGGGCGACCTCGGTTCTCCCGCGGCGGTTCTCTCGGATCCCGATGTCGGTGGTGTCGTGCCGGATGGCGGGGTCATCGACAACGCTGTGTCTATGGAGGATTTCGACTTCGAGCAGATGCTGGACACCTCCCCGGAAAGGTCTCCGTTGGGGCGGACGGATCTTGAGCAGGGGCGGGCGGAGGTTCAAGTAGACGCCTCGGAGCAACTCGATGATGTCGCCGGTGGCGGTGCGCCGGTGCAGGAGTCGGCGGGTGAGCCGGGCATGCCCGAGGTGCTGGCGGCGGATGTGGGTGTTCTCAACGGGCGTGGTGATGCACGCGATCCGGCGGCGCGGCTGCCTGAGGGGCTTGATGAACGGCCGCGAGAGCTGGAGGTGGAATCTGACTTTGAGGCGGCCGGTGTTCCGCTGCATGTGATGAGGTGGCGGCGAGATCCAAAGGACCCGAATGCTCTGAAATTCTTTAGTGATTATTTGAACACGCTCCCGCTGCCTGAAGGTATTTCTTTTGCCAGGGCTGATACGAATACGAAGTTGAGCCGAGAGTCCGACCTGTGGTTGCGGGCATGGGTGAAAAACATGGCCAGTGAGAGGGACGAGAAGGGTAAATGGCGTTACCAGGCGCCGGACATTGTCGCGCACGGCGGTAAGGGCCTCCTCGTTCCGAAGACAGTCGGCCGTTGGGTTACTGAGGCTCGCCGAGTTGCGCCACCGTCCGCATCGACGGGTGGTGAGCTCCGGACTGTCGCGAGGTTGGGGGATGTGGCGCGGTGGCGCCCGGGCCGAGCCGGCGCTCCGGGGCCGAAGAAGCTACGGGACTATCTGGACACGCTTGAGCTGCACCTGCCTGACGGCATTTCCTTCGACAGGTCTAAGGGGAGGAAGTTGGGCAGCGCCTCCAATGAATGGTTGCGGGCGTGGGTGAACGGACTGGCAATGGAGAAGAATGAGCAAGGTGGGTGGCGTTACCGGAAGAAGGACATTGTCGAGCTTGGCGGTGAGGACCTCCTCGTCCCCAAGGCAGTCGCCCGCTGGATGACTGAAGCCCGTGAGACTTCGGTACCTCCGATGCAGGCGGGTGGTGGGCTCCGGACTGTCGCGACGGTTGAGGATGTCGCGCCGTGGAGGCCGAACCCAGCCGATTTGGCCGGCCCTCAAACACTGCTTGAGTATCTGAACACGCTCACGCTGCCTGACGGTCTCTCTTTCGTCAGGGAGAACGGGCAGTTGACGCGTCTCGCCGGCCTGTGGGTGGGGGCTTGGGTGGAGAGCATGGCCACACAGAAGGACAAGCGAGGCCGGTGGCGTTATACGGCGGAGGCCATTGTCACGCTTGGCGATGAGCGACTCCTCGCCCCGGGGACGGTCAACCGCAGGGTTGCCGAGGCGCGTAATGCTTCGTCGGGCACGGGGCAGCCGGTCAGCGAGTTCGTTACGGTCGCGACGATTGAGGATATGGTGCGGTGGCGGCCGGATCCAGACGACCTGTTCGGCTCAAAAACATTGCAGGATCACCTGGATACGCTCACCTTGCCCAAGGGCATCTCCTTCGACAGGTCTGATGGGCAGCACCTGAACAACGACTCCAATGAATGGTTGCGGGCGTGGGTGAAGAGACTGGCTGCGGAACCGGGCGAATCGCGTCAATGGCGTTACGACCTCGACGACATTGTCGAGCTTGGCGGTGAGGGATTACTCAAACGCCCGACGGTCAAGGACTGGATCCGCGAGGTGCGTGGTCGTGTTGTGCCCGCGCGGTCCTCTGGAGGTGAGGGCGATCTCGGTTCTCCCGTGGCGGTTCACGCGGATCCCGAGGTCGGTGGTGACGTGCCGCATGGCGCTGAGGTTGTGGGTGAGGAGTGGCCCGGGGAGCCGTTCCGCATAGAGGAGTGGCTCGGGGTGCTGGACCCTGAGCGGGATTCGTTGATCCAGTGGGGGGATCAACTCGATGATGTCGCCGGTGGCGTGCCGCCGGACCGGCTGGCCGAATGGCGGAAGCACACCGGGCAGGCGCGGGAGCGTTCGCGTGCGGCTCAGGAGGCGGAAACGGCTGGGGGAGTGGACAGGGCACGGGGCGGGGATTGGGTTGATCCCGACGTTTTCGCGGCGACTGGCTTCGATCCCGCGGGCGAGAGTCAGACCATGCCATGGGATTTGACGGCGTTGGGCAGGGGGCGCGCGGTTCCGGTCGTCGGGGCTGTGCTGCCTGGTGGTTTGCGGCGTGAAGCCGGTTCTGAGGTGGGTTCTTCTGGTGGGGGTGTGGTTCGTGTCGGGGGGTGGTGTGGGGGTGGCCGCCGATTCCGAAGGATCGTGTGGGTGCGGTGAAGTGGGTGGAGGACGGGGGTGGGTTGTCTGATCGGGGTAAGGGGCGGTCGGCTGAGGATTTCATGGCGGATGCCGTGGGGATCGTGTCGCTTTATCATCGGGTGCCGGTGTGGATCGAGAAGCCGAAGCCTGAGCAGAAGGACGCTGTCCGGCTGAACAATGCGGTCAAGGTGATCGTCGCTCGTTATCTGGCCGAAGGGTTGCCCAAGGAGCGCGCGCGCGAGCTGGCTCGGGACCTGTCGGTGAAGCTCGGGACGTCGCGGACCTTGCTCCGGAAGGACCGGGACGTTTCCGGTGCGGTTCCGGCTGAGCGTGCCGGTGAGCGTGGTGAGCAGGTCGTTGCTGGTGTTGTTCCGGTGGAGGTTGCCGGGTGGCGGCCGGCGGTGGATGGGACGGGGCCGCGGACGTTGCGGGACAGGGTGCTGGCGGAGGTGGGGGCGGATTCGGTTCCTGACGGGTGGGGCCGGGCCTGGGTGGAGAACATCGTGGAGGGTGTGAAGGGTGCGGACTGGGAGCGGCGGTTGGGTGCCGAGCTTCGGGTGGCGCGCGCTGTCCTGGCGGGGGTGGACCGCGGTGACAGTGTTTTCCAGCGGGCTCGTGCCCTGGTGGGCGGGTTCCTCGAGGACCCGCTGCCCGATCGGGCGACAGCGCCTGGGGCCCACGTTCGCCTCGACTACCACGACTACGCGGTCGATCTGGTCGCCTCGGCCTTGCACATCCTCACCAGCAGCCTCGACAACCCGACAGAGACCGTACGGCCACTCGCGAAAGCGATCGTCGAACGCCTGAACCTGAGCACAAACCCCACCCCACAACCAACCACAACCGCCCCCGGCGGCACACGACCCGGCAAGGAACCGGAGACAGGCGGACCCTCCAGTTCCGCGCGGGAAGCCGGGTCGGAGGCCGATCTGGGGCAGCAATCGTGGCGTGCTGAGTTGCTGCCGGTGTCCGATCAGCCGGAGTGGTCTGAGGCGGATGATGTGTTGCTGGGGGGGCTGGTGGACCAGGTCGGGGCGAATGCTGCGTTGCTGGAGAAGGCGTCGTCGCGGGAGCCACTGGTTATCGGGTTGCGGTTTGTTGATTCGGCTGCGCGTCTGAGGGAGTTCGGTCCGGGGTTGCGCGAGAGGCTGGGTCGGCGTTTGCGGGATGGTTTGCAGCCTTGGGGGGTGGACGCGGACGCGGTGCGGCGGTTCGGTTTCGATTGGGTGCCTGTGGTGGCGGCGGAGGGTGAGTCGCCCAGGGTCGAGGTGGTGGTGCGAACGTCGCCGGGCCGTTCTGTGCGGTCGTATCGGTCGGAGAAGAGTGTGACCATCCCGTTCCTGCCGGACAGTGTGTTTTTCTCGCAGGCTTCGCAGCGGTTGCTGCGATGGTTGATGGAGAGACTCGTCCTGCGCGTAGCAGGCAACGACGAGCACAGGCCTGTTCTTCTGAACCTGGTGATTCACCCGGGACATGGTGACGACGTGGACGCGCGGGTTGCCGCGGTGTGGAAACAGGTGTATGAGGTACTGCGGGCGGCGATGCGGAATCAGTGGCCCACGCCGGATCCAGAGTGGCCCACGCCGGCTCAAGTGCTGGCATTCCACGACAAGCACTTCAAGGCTAGTCGTGGTGCGCCGACCGACATACCGGCGATCTCGCTGACAGCCGACGAACCGCTTCATGAGCTGGACAAGACGATCACCAAGCAGGAACCGGTGCTGACTTGGCGAGACGCCGAGCTGAATGACAAGGTCTTCCCGAAGGTCCCTGATGATCCTCGTGCCGCGTTGGAGTGGCTGCTGGACGGCGGGGGCTTGTCGCAGCGGCGGCACGGAAAGAGGCCCGCGGCGGAACTTGCGCCTCATCAGGAAACGGCCGCAGGGATCGTGTCGCGGCATCGTTTCGCCGAGAGCATTGTAGAGGTGGTGACGAATGTTGCCGCCGGCTATTTGGCCAACGAATTTCCCGTGACGGCCGTCGAACAGTTCGTCGAGGCAATCGCGGCGGTGCTAGACGGGTTCTACGCTTTGAACTATACGTTGATTCCCCAAGAGGTACTTTCGTGGATGCCTGACGAGGATAACAACAAATCGCAGAACTTGAAAGAGTACCTGACCGGGAAGAAAGTCTCGGACGGGATTGCCCTTATTTGGGCGCACATTTGGGCGGCGAAATTCTACAATCGGAAGAACTCCTACTTTTCTGGTGAAATTGCCTGGTTGTCCGGCGGATTGGTTGAGGCTGACAGAATTCCTACTCTGTGGAAATTGCGCGAGGATGCCGGGGCGCGAGAATTGGAGCTCAGGCTGGCAGAGGCCCTCGGGAAACCGCAGCAAGTGGCGGGAAGTAAAACGGAACTCGTCTATGAGCCGCCGACTGTTAAGTGGACAGAGGTCCTGACGTCTGGTCATTCAGAGAAAGTGGGCGGCCTGGACGATCTGGGCAGGGAGTTCGAGAGGCGCCGAGAGCAACAGATAATGGATCCTGATCTGCGACTGCGCCTCTATGTCCGTGAAGCCCATCTGGCCACCAAGTCAGATAAGTCGAGCCTGAAAGCGAAAGGGGAGGAGTTGCGGAAGATGCTCGACAGAAAGATCGCGTCGTCGGCGGTGGCCGGCGATGATGCCTTCTCCTTCGTGTCGAATCTTCCGGTGAAGATAGATTTGGAAATTCACTCCATACTGAAAGCCGACAAGGGCAAGCCGAAATATTTCGAGCTGGTGCAGCATGCCGATCATGAGTTGACAATCTATGATTGTCGTAATTCGACGGTCCTGGTTGTTGCCTTTGCTAGAAGGGAGGCGGCCTTGCCTGCGGCGTACCTGGAGCAGGTTTATCTGGCCGCTCAGGGTGAGGCTGTGCGTGCCCTTCTCGCCAGAAAGCCTTCCATGAGCCCTGTTGCGTTTCTTCTGGTTCAGGACTCTCGCGGTTTGCGGGATCTTGCGGGGGAGCGTGAGACCCACTTGAGGGGTTTGGTCAAGGCTGCCGCGGAGTCGGTCTTGGCTGCGTGGGAGCAGGTCGCAGGTGAAAAACGCGATATCGACACGTTCCTTGGTGGGGTGAAGGTCGAACCTTCCATGCAACGTAACACGAACAGATTCCTGGACGTCGTCGACATGACTATCGAGAAACCGTCCGTCGACGCGTCCATTCTGCACGCGCCGGGTTCAGCCGAGGCGCAGAGGGCGATGGCTTTGCGGGCCCTTCTGCCTGCGGCTCCGCCGGCGAGCGGGATTCCGGCATCCGGATCGGCCGGCGTTCAGCCCGGCGGTGCGCAGGTCAGACAGCCGCCTGTTTCACAGGGGGAGGAGAGAGCACCGGTCGATGACGTGAGTGCCGATGATCCGATGGCTCTGGCCGGGGAAACGAGCACGGTGCACGTCGTGCAGCCGGGGGTTGAGCCTGAGGCGAGTTTCGAGGACCTCCTCGCGTATGTGATGGACGGTCAGTCTGAGGGGCCGCAGCAGGACAACAGGTTGCTGGTGGATGAGCCCGTGGAGAGTTTCGAGGACCTTATGGCCACCCTCGGGGATGTGATGGACGCTCGGCCTGAGGGGCCGCAGCAGGCCGACAGGTTGCCGGTGGATGTTGAGCCTGAGGTGAGTCACGAGGAACTCATGGCCAAACTCGAGGACGTGATGGGCCCTGATGTTGCGGCTGAGGACGTGATGGGCCCTGATGTTGCGGCTGGTGAGTTGGTGGAGCTCGATGAGGGTGTGTGGGGGTCCCGTGCCGGTGTTGTGCTGGGTAAGGCGGATTCTGATGTGGCTGAGGTTGCGCAGTGGCTGGAGCGTGAGCCGGGTGCGTTCGCCGTCGTGGCGACCGATCATCTTGTGCCTAGCATCGCGACGGTGAAGAAGGCGCTTGATTTAGGGGGGTGGAACGGGGTTGATGCGGTGCGGTTGTTCGTTTGCGGTCAGGATCGTCAGGAGGAGCTGGCGAAGCTGGCCGAGGCGTTGGACGAGGAATACGAGGAATACAAAATTCAGGTGTTCTATCCGCTTTACCAGGTGATGATCGAGGTTGCCGGGGGCACGCTGGAGGTTTGGGTCGGGGAGGCCGGGTATGACGCCGAATGGCATCCGCAGATCCGGCGGGTGCAGAACGGCGGAGGCTGGATAGAATGGCGCGACGGTGGGCGGCGGAGGGAGTCCGGGAAATACGTGACACCCGCTACCACTGGGGTTCCGGTGGAGCCGCAGTCGGTCCAATTGGGCCCGAATACCCCAGGCTCGTCCACTGTGGACGTTGGTTCTTCGGCCGGCGCGCCGGCGTCGGGATCGGGTGGCGGGGCCGCGTATCGGAGTTTGCCGGCGGGTGGAGTCCTGCGGCAGGGCAGGGTGGCCGCGCTCGGCGAAGAAGTGGACAGTGTGATCGTTGCGTTGCCGTTGACCCCAGGGTATGACACGGATCCTGCGTGGGTCGATTTCAAGAAGTCTTACGCCGAGCTGGTCGAGGCCGCGGACGAGAGCGAGCCGAAGCGGGAGCTTCCGGATACGCGCCTGCACAGCTACTACAGCGGTAAGGCGCTATCCGAGAGCGACAAAGACAACTTGGCAACGCTGGAGGAGAATCTCCGCGACGCCGCCCAGGCCGCCCGCAAAGATGTCGACAGGAAGAAGCTCACCTTCGACCGTACATGGCACAAAGCCAAAGATGGCAAGAAAAAGGTAGTGGTCAGGGTCTATAAGTCGCCGAATGAGACGGAAGAGCACTACCGGGAGGCGCTTGAACTGGACCTCTCCCTCGCTGACGCTCGGTACAACGGTGGGCCGGATGCAGCCGATGCTCGCCGTCTTTTCTTGCAGGTGGACGGGTTCGTCGAGCTGGTAGATAAGGCGAATAAGGACTCTGGTCGGCCGCTGCGCTTCCAATTGTCGCTGGTGACAGCGTCCAATACGCTCGGTAAGCGGAAGTCTGCGGTGACGGCCATGGTTTACGAGGCAGCGAAAGCGGCCCTGCCGGAGAGGTACACAAACGCTGATGTCGAGGAGTACGTCCAGCGGCATTTCGTGCTGGCGAAGAAGGTGGAGTCGAGGTATGTTTTTCATGGTCTTTTCACCAGTATCGTCGAGTTTCAGCGCGAACCGAACGATCGCCGCGAACCTGGAACGGAAAAGCCCGGCTCGTTGCCGACTGGTCTCGTCGGCCGGGTCGAGGAGTGCGGTGCCGATACCGAACGTGTCCGTTGGGAAAGAGAGTGGAATGACGAATCGGGCTCGATCGTCGAAAACAATGCAAAAGATGAAAAGGCTTCGAAAAAATTCTTCGACGAGCTTTTCGTCGAGTGGGGCAGGCGCAAAGGCAAGTATCAATTAGAAGATATCCGTTTGCACGTATGGACAACGAAAGCTCGTCCTTTGACGGGTGATCCCACGCGCGAACACCTCTTGCTCGAAAGGCAGGTGGTGGCGAAGGCGGAAGCCTTGAACATGGACGCAAGCGCGCTGAAGTTCACGTACGTGACCCACGCCCTCCGTCCGGGGATGCAGACGCGAGTGGGTATCAGCAGGCATCGGACCAAGGACAAGGGCGAGGCGTATTACCGGGCAGCCAGGTCCTTGACCGAGCCGACCGTTCCGGAGGGTTCCCTCGTGCCGGAAGCGGCGCGGGAAAGGATCACCTGGCTGGTAAAGGGCTTTGCCGGCCTGCATGTAGGCGGGCAGGGCGATGGTGATGTCCTCGTCATCGCGGTGGTCGCCCCGTCCGATTCGGGCGCCAACGAGCGTCTGAACAGAGTGAAGGCCATCGTCCGCGCCGCGCTCGTGGCTCGGCTGCCCGGTCGCAGGAACGCCGACCTTGTCAATCGGATCATGACTGACTACGTCCGTCTCACCCCCTACATCCGTAGGGGGCATACGAGCATGATTCTGGTGGATGTGGTGTCCGAGGTGGTGTTTTCGTGGCGTGCTGGGTTGCCGGTGTCCGGTCGGCCGGTGTGGTCTGGGGCGGCTGAGGTGTTGCTGAGGGGGCTGGTGGAGCAGGTCGCGGCGAATGCTGTGGTGCTGAAGGCGGTGTCGTGGGAGCCGTTGGAGATCAAGGTGCGGTTTGTTGATTCGGCTGCACGGCTGGCGGAGTTCGGCAAGAGGTTGCGCGGGGAGTTGGATGGGCGTTTGCGGGATGGTCTGCGGGTTTGGGGGGTGGAGGCGGACGCGGTGTGGTTCGGTTTCGATTGGGTGCCTTTGGTGGCGGCGGAGGGTGAGTCGCCCAGGGTCGAGGTGGTGGTGCGAAAGTCGCCGGGCCGTTCTGTGCGGTCGTACCGGGCGGAGCGGGAGACGACCATCCCGTTCCTGCCGGACAGCCTGGAGTTCTCACAGGCTTCACGGAGGCAGCTGCGATGGTTGATGGAGGGACTCGTCCTGCGCGTGGCAGGCAACGCCGAGCCCGGGAATGTTCGCCTGTTCCTGGTGCTTCACCCGGGGCCGGATGAGGAGAGGGCCCCGGGAGAGGGGTCCGCGCGGGGTGACATGGCGTCGAACCAGGTATTCGAGGCGTTGCAGGCGGCGATGGCACAGGATCCGGTGTCGCGGGAAATGTGGGGTCCTTCGTGGCCCACGAAGGAGCAGGTGTGGACATTCATGGATACGCACCTTGTCGTTAGTTATGGCGCGCCGGCGGTGGAGCCGGTGCTCAAGCTGACAGTCGACGACCCGGACCATAATGAGCTGGGCGAAACGATCCCCGAGCAGGAACCGACGTTGACCTGGCGAGAAACCGAACTGGACGCCAAGGTCTTCCCGAAGGTGCCTCGTGCCGCGTTGGAGTGGCTGCGGGGCGGTGGTGGGTTGTCTCAGGCTCAGCAGCACTACGGGACGTGGTCCACGGAGGATTTCGCGCGTCATCAGGAAACGGCCACAAATATCGTGTCGCGGTATCGTTTCGACCACAGCGATGTGGTGGAGAGTGTTGTCGCCGGCTATTTGGCCAACGAATTTCCCGTGAAGGCCGTCGGACGGTTCGTCAAAAAAATTGCGAAAGCGCTAGGTGCTCCGCTTGCCATCAGTGATGGCGAGGCCCGCGGCGGCCCGGCGGAGACGGATCGCCGGCCTTTGCCGCAGCCTGAGGGTTCGCAGCAGGCCAACAGGTTGCCGGTGGATGTTGAGCCGGTGAGTTACGAGGGCTTCGAGGCCGTCCCCGAGAAGGTGTTGGAGGGTGGTGTGTTGGTGGAGCTCGAGAAGGGTGTGTGGGGGTCCCGGGCCGGTGTGGTGCTGGGTGATGCGGAGTCGGATGTGGCTGGGGTTGCGCGGTGGCTGGGGCATGAGCCGGGTGTGTTCGCCGTCGTGGCGACCGATCACAATGTTCCTGGCTTCGAGGTGGTGAAGAAGGCGCTTAAGGCAGGGGGGTGGAACAAGGCTGACGCGGTGCGGTTGTTCGTCTGCGGTCAGAATCGTCAGGAGGACCTGGCGAAGCTGGCCGAGGCGTTGGACGAGGAATACAAGGAATTCAAGGAATACAACATTCCGGTGTCCTATCCGCTTTACCAGGTGATGATCGAGGTTGCCGGGGGCACGCTGAAGGTGCGGGTCGGGCGGATTGAGTATGTCGACGGCTCTCCGCGGACAGAGTGGAAGCAGAACGGCGAAGGCTGGATAGACTGGCGCCACGGTGGGCAGGTGACGCGCGGGACATACGTGACACCCGCTACCACTGGGGTTCCGGGGAAGCCGCAGAAAGTCGAATTGGGCCCGAATACCCCAGGCTCGTCCACTGTGGACGTTGGTTCTTCGGCCGGCGCGCGGGCGCCGGGATCGGGTGGCAGGGCCGCGTATCGGAGTTTGCCGGCGGGTGGAGTCCTGCGGCAGGGCAAGGTGGCCGCGCTCGGCGAAGAAGTGGACAGTGTGATCGTTGCGTTGCCGTTGACCCCAGGGTATGACACGGATCCTGCGTGGGTCGATTTCAAGAAGTCTTACGCCGAACTGGTCGAGGCCGCGGACGAGAGCAAGCCGAAGCGGGAGCTTCCGGATACGCGCCTGCACAGCTACTACCCCGGTGGGGCGCTATCCAGGAGCGACAAAGACAACTTGGCAACGCTGGAGGAGAATCTCCGCGACGCCGCCCAGGCCGCCCGCAAAGATGTCGACAGGAAGAAGCTCACCTTCGACCGTACACCGCACAAAGCCAAAGATGGCAAGAAAAAAGTAGTGGTCAGGGTCTATAAGTCGACGAACGAGACGGAAGAGCACTACCGGGAGGCGTGTAAACTGGACCTCTCCCTCGCTGACGCTCGGAGCTACAGTGGGCTGCATGCAGTCGATGTTCGCCGTTTTTTCTTGCAGGTGGACGGGTTCGTCGAGCTGCAAGAAAAAAGGGCGAATAAGGACTCTGGTCGGCGGCTGCGCTTCGAATTGTCGCTGGTGACGACGTCCGAGACGCTCGGTAAGCGGGTGTCTGTGGTGACGTCCATGGTTTACGAGGCAGCGAAAGCGGCCCTGCCGGAGAGCTACACAAAAGCTGAGGTCGATGCGTACGTCCAGCGGCATTTCGTGCTGGCGACGAAGACGGATTCGAGGGCTGCTCTCCACGGTCTTTTCACCAGCATCGTCGAGGTTCAGCGCGAACCGAACGATCACCGCGAACCCGGAACGGAAAAGCCTGGCCGGTTTCCGACTGGTCTCGTCGGCCGGGTCGAGAAGTACCATGCCGATACTGAACGCGCCCGCTGGGAAAGAACGTGGAATGACAAATCGGGCTCGATCGTCGAAAATGATGAAAAGGCTTCGAAAAAATTCTTTGACGAGCTTTTCGGGGAGTGGGGCAGGCGCAAAGGCAAGTATCAATTAGAAGATATCCGTTTGCACGTATGGACAACGGAAAAAACTACTTTGACGGGTGATCCCACGCTCGAACACGTCTTGCTCGAAAGGCAGGTGGTGGCGAAGGCGAAAGCCTTGAACCTAAACACAAGCGCGCTGAAGTTCACGTACGTGACCCACACCCTCCGTCCGGGGACGCAGACGCGAGTGGGTATCAGCAGACATTGGACCGAGGATAAGGGCGGGGCGTATTACCGGGCAGCCAGGTCCTTGACCGAGCCGCCCGTTCCGGGGAGATCCCTTGTGCCGGAAGCGGCGCGGGAAAGGATCACCTGGCTGGTAACGGGCTTTGCCGACCGGCATGTAGGCGGGCATGGCGATGGTGATGTCCTCGTCATCGCGGTGGTCGCCCCGTCCGATTCGGGCGCCAACGAGCGTCTGGACAGCGTGAAGGCCATCGTCCGCGCCGCGCTCGAGGCTCGGCTGCCCGGGAACGTCGACCTTGTCAATCGGATCATGGCTGACTACGTCCGTCCCATCTCGTACGCCCGTGCGGGGCAGCCGGCCATGATTCTGGTGGATGTGGTGTCCGAGGTGGTGTTTTCGTGGCGTGCTGGGTTGCCGGTGTCCGGTCGGCCGGTGTGGTCCGGGGCGGCTGAGGTGTTGCTGAGGGGGCTGGTGGAGCAGGTCGCGGCGAATGCTGTGGCGCTGAAGGCGGTGTCGTGGGAGCCGTTGGAGATCAAGATTCGGTTTGTTGATTCGGCTGATCGGCTGGCGGAGTTCGGCAAGGGGTTGCGCGGGGAGCTGGATGGGCGTTTGCGGGATGGTTTGCGGGTTTGGGAGGTGGATGCGGACTCGGTGTGGTTCGGTTTCGATTGGGTGCCTTTGGTGGCGGCGGAGGGTGAGTCGCCCAGGGTCGAGGTGGTGGTGCGAAAGTCGCCGGGCCGTTCTGTGCGGTCGTACCGGGCGGCGCGGGAGATGTTCATCCCGTTCCTGCCGGACGGCAGTTTGTTGTTCTCGCAGGCTTCGCAGCGGTGGCTGCAATGGTTGATGGAGGGACTCGTCCTGCGCGTGGCACGCAGCGCCGGGCACAGGCCTGTTCAGGTGACCATGGTGATTCACCCGGCACATGAGGACGAAGGGGATGTGCGGGTTGACGCGGTGTGGTTTCAGTTGTGTGAGGCGCTGTGGGTGGCGATGCGGGATCGGATGCCGCGGGCGTGGGATCCAGAGTGGCCCACGCTGGGTCAAGTGCGGGAATTCTACGACAAACACTTTGTTGATGTTAGTGATGGCGCGCCGACCGAGACACCGGGGATCTCGCTGACAGTCGACGACCCGGACCATAATGTGCTGGGCGAGACGATCACCGAGCCGGAACCGGAGTTGTCCTGGCGAGACACCGAACTGGACGACAAGGTCTTCCCGAAGGTGCCTCGTGCCGCGTTGGAGTGGCTGCGGGGCGGTGGTGGGTTGTCTCAGGCTCAGCAGCACTACGGGACGTGGTCCACGGAGGATTTCGCGCGTCATCAGGAAACGGCCGCAAATATCGTGTCGCGGCATCGTTTCGCCGACAGCGATGTGGCAGTGGTGGAGAGTGTTGCCGCCGGCTATTTGGCCAACGAATTTCCCGTGAAAGGCGTCGGACGGTTCGTCAAAAAGATCGCGAAAGCGCTAGGCGCTCCGCCGGCCACCAGTGATGGCGAGGCCCCCGCCGGCCCAGCGGAGACGGATCGCCAGCCTTTGTCGCCGCCTGAGGAGCAGCAGCAGGACAACAGGTTGCCGGTGGATGTTGAGCCGGTGAGTTACGAGGGCTTCGAGGCCATCCTCGAGAAGGTGTTGGAGGGTGGTGTGTTGGTGGAGCTCGAGAAGGGTGTGTGGGGGTCCCGGGCCGGTGTGGTGCTGGGTGATGCGGAGTCGGATGTGGCTGGGGTTGCGCGGTGGCTGGGGCATGAGCCGGGTGTGTTCGCCGTCGTGGCGACCGATCACAATGTGCCTAGCATCGAGGTGGTGAAGAAGGCGCTTAAGGCAGGGAGGTGGAACGAGGCTGATGCGGTGCGGTTGTTCGTCTGCGGTCAGAATCGTCAGGAAGAGCTGGCGCGGCTGGCCGAGGCGTTGGACAACGAATACAACATTCAGGTGTCTTATCCGCTTTACCAGGTGGTGATCGAGGTTGCCGGGGGCACGCTGGAGGTGTGGGTCGGGGAGGCTGGGCATGATGCCGAAGGTCGTCCGCAGATCCGGCGGGTGCAGAACGGCGGAGGCTGGATAGACAGACACCATGGTGGGCAGGTGACGCTCGGGACATATGTGACACCCGCTATCACTGGGGTTCCGGGGAAGTCGCAGACAGTCCAATTGGGCCCGAACACCTCGTCCACTGTGGACGTTGGTTCTTCGGCCGGCGCGCGGGCGCCGGGATCGGGTGGCGGGGCCGAGTATCAGAGTTTGCCGGAGGGTGGAGCCCTGCGGCAGGGCAAGGGGAAGGCGCCCGCCGAAGAGCGCAGCGTGACCGTCCCGTGGCCGTTGGTCCCAGGGTATGACAAGGATGCGAACTGGATTGCGTTCAAGGAGCGTTACGCCGAGCTGGTCAAGGCCGCGGACGAGAGCCAGCCGAAGCGGGAGCTTCCGGATGCGCGTCTGCACTTCTACGGCTTTACCGCGCCGTCTAAGAGCGGCACAGAAGCCTTGGAAAAGCTGGAGGAGAATCTCCGCGACGCCGCCCAGGTCGCCCGCAAAGATGTCGACAGGAAGAAGCTCACCTTCGACCGTCCATCGCACAAAACCAAAGATGGCAAGAAAAAAGTAGTGGCCAAAGTCTATGAGTCGCCGAGGGAGACGGAGCTGTACTACCGGTTGACGCGTGAACTGAACTTCCCCTTCGCTGAAATTTGGTACAGCGGCGGGTTGTATGCAGTCGATGTTCGCCGTTTTTTCTTGCAGGTGGACGGGTTCGTCGAGCTGGTAAATAAGGTGAATAAGGGCTCTGGCCGGCCGGTGCGCTTCGAATTGTCGCTGGTGACAACGTCCAAGGCGGTCGCTAAGCGGGTGTCTGCGGTGACGTCCATGGTTTACGAGGCGGCGAAAGCGGCCCTGCCACAGAACTACACAGAAGAACAAGTCGAGGCGTACGTCCAGGGGCATTTCGTGCTGACGAAGAAGGAGGAGGAGAAGCCCGCTCTCCACGGTCTTTTCACCAGCATCGTCGAATTTCAGCGCGAACCGAACGATCACCGCGAACCCGGAACGGAAAAGCCCGACCGGTTGCCGGCCGAGCTCTTCGGCCGGGTCGCTGAGTATAGTGTCGATACTGAACGCGCCCGCTGGGAAAGAGAGTGGGATGACGAATCGGGCTCGATCGTCGAAAATGATGAGGAAGGTTCGGAAAAATTCTTTGACGAGCTTTTCGGGGAGTGGGGCAGGCGTGAAGGTAAGTATCAATTAGAAGATGTCCGTTTACACGTATGGACAACGAACCGCGATACTTTGGTGGGTGATCCCACGCGCGAACACGTCTTGCTCGAAGAGTCGGTGGTGGCGAAGGCTCAAGCCAAGGGACTGGACGCAAGCGCGCTGAAATTCACGTACGTGACCCACAACGTCCCTGGGCGGACACAGACGCGAGTGGGTATCACCAGGCATACGACCGAAGACAAGGGCGGGCCGTATTACCGGGCAGCCAGGTCCTTGACCGAGCCGTTCGTTCCGAAGAATGCCTTGGTGCCCGGAGCGGGGCAGGAAAGGATCACCTCGCTGGTAACGGGCTTCGTCGGCCGTCATGTGGGCGGGCATGGCGATGGTGATGTCCTCGTCATCGCGGTGGTCTCCACGACCGAATGGGGCGTCAGGGAGCGTCTGGGCAAAGTGAGGGCCATCGTCCGCGCCGCGCTCGTGGCTCGGCTGCCCGGTCCCAGGAACGCCCACCTTGTCAATCGGATCATGACTGACTACGTCCGTCTCACCCCCTACATCCGTAGGGGGCATACGAGCATGATTCTGGTGGATGTGGTGTCCGAGGTGGTGTTTTCGTGGCGTGCTGGGTTGCCGGTGTCCGGTCGGCCGGTGTGGTCTGGGGCGGCTGAGGTGTTGCTGAGGGGGCTGGTGGATCAGGTCGCGGCGAATGCTGTGGCGCTGAAGGCGGTGTCGTGGGAGCCGTTGGAGATCAAGATTCGGTTTGTTGATTCGGCTGATCGGCTGGCGGAGTTCGGCAAGGGGTTGCGCGGGGAGCTGGATGGGCGTTTGCGGGATGGTTTGCGGGTTTGGGAGGTGGATGCGGACTCGGTGTGGTTCGGTTTCGATTGGGTGCCTTTGGTGGCGGCGGAGGGGGAGTCGCCCAGGGTCGAGGTGGTGGTGCGAAAGTCGCCGGGCCGTTCTGTGCGGTCGTACCGGGCGGCGCGGGAGATGTTCATCCCGTTCCTGCCGGACGGCAGTTTGTTGTTCTCGCAGGCTTCGCAGCGGTGGCTGCAATGGTTGATGGAGGGACTCGTCCTGCGCGTGGCACGCAGCGCCGGGCACAGGCCTGTTCAGGTGACCATGGTGATTCACCCGGCACATGAGGACGAAGGGGATGCGCGGGTTGACGCGGTGTGGTTTCAGTTGTGTGAGGCGCTGTGGGTGGCGATGCGGGATCGGATGCCGCGGGCGTGGGATCCAGAGTGGCCCACGCTGGGTCAAGTGCGGGAATTCTACGACAAACACTTTGTTGATGTTAGTGATGGCGCGCCGACCGAGACACCGGGGATCTCGCTGACAGTCGACGACCCGGACCGTAATGTGCCGGCCGAGACGATCACCGAGCCGGAACCGGAGTTGTCCTGGCGAGAAACCGAACTGGACGACAAGGTCTTCCCGAAGGTGCCTGATAATCCTGGTGACGCGTTGGAGTGGCTGCGGGACGGTGGTGGGTTGTCTCAGGCTCAGCAGCACTACGGGACGTGGTCCACGGAGGAGTTCGCGCGTCATCAGGAAACGGCCACAAATATCGTGTCGCTGCATCGTTTCGCCGACAGCGATGTGGATGTGGTGGAGAGTGTCGCCGCCGGCTATTTGGCCAACGAATTTCCCGTGAAGAGCGTCGGATGGTTCGTCAAAAAAATTGCGAAAGCGCTAGGCGCTCCGCCGGCCACCAGTGATGGCAAGGCCCCCGCCGGCCCAGCGGGGACGGATCGCCGGCCTTTGCCGCCGCCTGAGGGGCCACAGCAGGACGACAGGTTGCCGGTGGGTGTTGAGCCCGTGAGTTACTCGGGCTTCGAGGCCGTCCTCGAGAGGGTGTTGGAGGGTGGTGTGTTGGTGGAGCTCGCGAAGGGTGTGTGGGGGTCCCGGGCCGGTGTTGTGCTGGGTGATGCGGAGTCGAAGGTGGCTGGGGTCGCGCGGTGGCTGAGGCGTGAGCCGCATGTGTTCGCCGTCGTGGCGACCGATCACAATGTTCCTGGCTTCGAGGTGGTGGAGAAGGCGCTTGAGGCAGGGGGGTGGACCAAGGGTGATGCGGTGCGGTTGTTCGTCTGCGGTCAGAATCGTCAGGAAGAGCTGGCGCGGCTGGCCGAGGCGTTGGACAACGAATACAACATTCAGGTGTCTTATCCGCTTTACCAGGTGGTGATCGAGGTTGCCGGGGGCACGCTGGAGGTGTGGGTCGGGGAGGCTGGGCATGATGCCGAAGGTCGTCCGCAGATCCGGCGGGTGCAGAACGGCGGAGGCTGGATAGACAGACACCACGGTGGGCAGGTGACGCTCGGGACATATGTGACGCCCGCTATCACTGGGGTTCCGGGGAAGTCGCAGACAGTCCAATTGGGCCCGAACATCTCGTCCACTGTGGACGTTGGTTCTTCGGCCGGCGCGCGGGCGTCGGGGTCGGGTGGCGGGGCCGAGTATCAGAGTTTGCCGGAGGGTGGAGCCCTGCGGCAGGGCAAGGTGGCCGCGCTCGGCGAAGAAGTGGACAGTGTGATCGTTGCGTTGCCGTTGACCCCAGGGTATGACACGGATCCTGCGTGGGTCGATTTCAAGAAGTCTTACGCCGAGCTGGTCGAGGCCGCGGTCAAGAGCCAGCCGAAGCGGGAGCTTCCGGATACGCGCCTGCACAGCCACTACCCCGGTAAGCCGCTATCCAGGAGCGACAAAGCAGACTTGGCAACGCTGGAGGAAAATCTCCGCGACGCCGCCCAGGCCGCCCGCGGTGATGTCGACAGGAAGAAGCTCACTTTCGACCGTACAGCGCGCAGAACCGAAGATGATAAAAACGTAGTGGTCAGGATCTATGAGTCGCCGAACGAGACGGAAGAGCACTACCGGGAGGCGCATCAACTGGACCTCTCCCTCGCTGGCGCTCGGTATAACGGTGGGCTGCATGCAGTCGATGTTCGCCGTTTTTTCTTGCAGGTGGACGGGTTCGTCGAGCTGCAGGAAAAAAGGGCGAATAAGGACTCTGGTCGGCCGCTGCGCTTCGGATTGTCGCTGGTGACGACGTTCGAGACGCTCGGTAAGCGGAAGTCTGCGGTGACGGCCATGGTTTACGAGGCAGCGAAAGCGGCCCTGCCGGAGAGGTACACAAACGCTGATGTCGAGGAGTACGTCCAGCGGCATTTCGTGCTGGCGAAGAAGACGGATTCGAGGGCTGCTCTCCACGGTCTTTTCACCAGTATCGTCGAGTTTCAGCGCGAACCGAACGATCACCGCGAACCTGGAACGGAAAAGCCTGGCCAGTTGCCGACTCGTCTCGTCGGCCGGGTCGAGGAGTACCGTGTCGATACCGAACGCGCCCGTTGGGAAAGAGAGTGGGATGACGAATCGGGCTCGATCGTCGAAAATGATGCAGCAGGTTCGGAAAAATTCTTCGACGAGCTTCTCGGGGAGTGGGGCAGGCGCAAAGGCAAGTATCAATTAGAAGATGTCCGTTTGCACGTATGGACAACGAAAAAAAATAGTTTGCCGGGTGATCCCACGCGCGAACACCTCTTGCTCAAAGAGGTGGTGGTGGCGAAGGCGAAAGCCTTGAAACTGGACACAAGCGCGCTGAAGTTCACGTACGTGACCCACAGCCTCCCTGCGGGGACGCAGACGCGGGTGGGTATCACCAGACATCGGACCGAGGACAAAGGTGGGCCGTATTACCGGGCAGCCAGGTCCTTGACCGAGCCGTTCGTTCTGAATAGTTCCCTCGTGCCGGAAGCGGCGCGGGAAAGGATCACCTTGCTGGTAACGGGCTTTGCCGGCCGGCATGTGGGCGGGCATGGGGATGGTGATGTCCTCGTCATCGCGGTGGTCGCCCCGTCCGAATCGGGTGCCATCGAGCGTCGTCTGGGCAGAGTGAAGGCCATCGTCCGCGCCGCGCTCGAGGCTCGGCTGCCCGGGAACGTCGACCTTGTCAATAGGATCATGGCTGACTACGTCCGTCTCACCCCCTACATCCGTAGGGGGCATACGAGCATGATCCTGGTGGATGTGGTGTCCGAGGTGGTGTTTTCGTGGCGTGCTGGGTTGCCGGTGTCCGGTCGGCCGGTGTGGTCCGGGGCGGCTGAGGTGTTGCTGAGGGGGCTGGTGGACCAGGTCGCGGCGAATGCTGTGGCGCTCAAGGCGGTGTCGTGGGAGCCGTTGGAGATCAAGATTCGGTTTGTTGATTCGGCTGATCGGCTGGCGGAGTACGGCGAGGGGTTGCGCGGGGAGCTGGATGGGCGTTTGCGGGATGGTTTGCGGGTTTGGGCGGTGGATGCGGACTCGGTGTGGTTCGGTTTCGATTGGGTGCCTTTGGTGGCGGCGGAGGGTGAGTCGCCCAGGGTCGAGGTGGTGGTGCGCCGGTCGCCGGGCCGTTCTGTGCGGTCGTACCGGGCGGCGCGGGAGATGACCATCCCGTTCCTGCCGGACGGCAGTTTGTTGTTCTCGCAGGCTTCGCAGCGGCAGCTGCAATGGTTGATGGAGGGACTCGTCCTGCGCGTGGCACGCAGCGCCGGGCACAGGCCTGTTCGTCTGTTCCTGGTGCTTCACCCGGGGCCGGGTGAGGAGGTGGCCGCGGGAGAGGTGTCCCCACGGAGTGCCGAGGTGGGGAATCAGGTGTTCGAGGCGTTGCGGGCGGCGATGCGGAATCAGATGCCGCAGGCCACACAGGATCCAGACTGGCCCACACAAAAGCAGGTGTGGACATTCATGGGTACGCACCTTGAAGTTAGTTATGGCGCGTCGGCGGTGGAGCCGGTGCTCAAGCTGACAGTCGACGACCCGGACCATAATGTGCTGGGCGAGACGATCACCGAGCCGGAACCGGAGTTGTCCTGGCGAGACACCGAACTGGACGACAAGGTCTTCCCGAAGGTGCCTCGTGCCGCGTTGGAGTGGCTGCGGGGCGGTGGTGGGTTGTCTCAGGCTCAGCAGCACTACGGGACGTGGTCCACGGAGGAGTTCGCGCGTCATCAGGAAACGGCCACAAATATCGTGTCGCTGCATCATTTCGCCGACAGCGATGTGGGTGTGGTGGAGAGTGTTGCCGCCGGCTATTTGGCCAACGAATTTCCCGTGAAAGGCGTCGGACGGTTCGTCAAAAAGATCGCGGTAGCGCTAGGAGCTCCGCCGGCCACCAGTGATGGCGAGGCCTTCGACGGCCCAGCGGAGACGGATCGCCAGCCTTTGTCGCCGCCTGAGGGGCCACAGCAGGACAACAGGTTGCCGGTGGATGTTGAGCCGGTGAGTTACGAGGGCTTTGAGGCCGTCCTCGAGAGGGTGTTGGAGGGTGGTGTGTTGGTGGAGCTCGAGAAGGGTGTGTGGGGGTCCCGGGCCGGTGTGGTGCTGGGTGATGCGGAGTCGGATGTGGCTGGGGTTGCGCGGTGGCTGGGGCATGAGCCGGGTGTGTTCGCCGTCGTGGCGACCGATCACAATGTTCCTGGCTTCGAGGTGGTGAAGAAGGCGCTTGAGTCAGGGGGGTGGAACAAGGCTGATGCGGTGCGGTTGTTCGTCTGCGGTCAGAATCGTCAGGAGGACCTGGCGAAGCTGGCCGAGGCGTTGGACGAGGAATACAAGGAATTCAAGGAAAACAACATTCCGGTGTCCTATCCGCTTTACCAGGTGATGATCGAGGTTGCCGGCGGCACGCTGAAGGTGCGGGTCGGGCGGATTGAGTATGTCGACGGCTCTCCGCGGACAGAGTGGAAGCAGAACGGCGCAGGCTGGATAGACTGGCGCCACGGTGGGCAGGTGACGCGCGGGACATACGTGACACCCGCTACCACTGGGGTTCCGGGGAAGCCGCGGACAGTCGAATTGGGCCCGAACATCTCGTCCACTGTGGACGACCGAACCACAGTAGCGGCAGAGTCGGCGTTGTCCGACGAGCGCGAAATGGCCGAAATCGTCCTGGCGGCGGATTGGTCGGAGTTGCTCATGGATGCGTCCGAGAGGGTGACGGAGCGGGAGGAAGGTCTGCGTCCCTCCGTGGTGTCTGTCAAGCAGGCGCGGGCCGACGCTGGGCGGCTGGTGCGCGAACTACCGTCCACGCCGTCCAACATGGACGAAGACGCGCTTCAGTTCCTGCACGACGGCCTGGCTGCCATGGTGACTGATTTGATCGCCGGTGGCCGAACTCCGCAGGACGCCTGGGACGAGGACGAGAATGTCGCACGTCTGCGTGTTGCGCTGGACGGATTGCGCGGTTCTGCCGAGAACACGCACTACACGTTGAGTGCTGCCGAGATCTTGGGGCAGACACTTGCGGCGCCTCGTGATCTGATCGCCGATTCCGAACGGGTGTTGGAAAGCTGGATCACAGCGATCGTGGAGGCGTCGGGGCTGATCGAGGAGCTGGAGGAGGCTTCAACCGAGTCCGCGGGAGCGGTCAAGCGGGCGCGGGGCGAGGCGGAGGTTTTGGCACGTGGGTTGCCGTCGGCGGTCGAGGGGGCTGACGAGGAGACGCGTCAGTTGCTGCACGACGGCCTGGTGTCGATTCTGACGGCGCGCATCGCCGGGGGAATCGCGCCACGGGTCGCTTGGCACCGTCCGGATGTGGTGCGGTTGCGCACAGCCCTGGAGGACCTGCGCGGTCCGGCGGAAAGCGCGCATTACACCCGGACCGCGCTGGAGATTTTGGGACAGGCCCGGTCCATCAGAAGGCACGAGCGTGCTGCGGCTGCCGGACCGGTGAACGAGCCCACACCCGCCGTGGCCCGGACGAGCGCCCATCGGGTGTGGACGAAGTGGGAAGAGCGGGTCGAGGCGGCCGCGGAGCGGACACGGCAGCGTGAGCAGACCGCGGCGCCGCTGGTGGAATCGGCCCGGCAGGTCGTCGAGTCCCTGATCGGCGGGCTGCCCCGCGCGGCGACCGGCGCTGACACCACTGCCCGGCAGCTCATCCACGACGGGATCGCGACGCTGCTGACGGACCTGATCTCCGCGGGCGCGTCTCCTCGCGAGGCCTGGGAGGACCCGGAAGTCTCGGCGCTGCGCGAGATCGCCGAGTCGGCACGTGGCCTGACCGGCGTCCGTACGCATTACACCGGCATGCCGCTGGCGCTGACCCGGTTGCCCGGATCGTTTTCGTTGCCCGTTCCCGCGCAGGCTGTCGTCCTGCCCGAATCGCCCACCGGGTCGGTGCGCACGGAGCTGTCCGCTCCGGACGCGAACGAGCTGCTCGACCGTGTCCAGGACGAGGACGTGCCGCTGGGGCACGATCCGGCGGACAGGCGAGAGCCGGTCGAGTGGCCGGCCGCCCCCATTCCCGAACGCGGGCTGGTCGCCGAACCGGGCCGGCTGTCCGAGGCGGTGGCGGAGTTCGAGGCTCAGCTGCCCGTCGACGACCGGCAAACGGGGGTGGAGGTGACGTCGTCGCGGGAAGAGGCGACGGCATTGCTGGGCGAACGTCCTGCTCCCATGCCGGGCTATGGGCCCACCGCCATCGAGCAGCAGCGGTTGTGGCAGTCGATGATCGACTCGGTGGCCTCGGCGTCGTCGCGAGGTTCGGACGCGGAGGACCTGGCATGGGAATTGCGGGCCGGGTTCGAGCGGCTGCGTGTGTTCGATGATCTCGCCGCGTGGGCCGAAACTCAGCTGGCGCGGTTCCGGGAACGGATGGTGCAGGCCCAGGCGCGCCTGGACGAACGGCGAAGCGAAGTGCCCGCCGCCCGGGAAACGCAGAACCAGGAAACCGGACAATACGGTGAACATGACCGGCAACAGTGGCAGGAACGACTGCGGTGGCGGGAACAGTTGCGCCGGCAGGAAGCCGAGCACCTGCTGGGTGAGCTGCCGCCGACAGTGCCGGGCGGACCACCCGAGTGGATCCGGCGGTCGTTCCACGAAGGCATCACGACGATGCTCACCGACCTGCTCCTTCACGAGGAACACCCGATATTCGCCTGGACTGAACTGGGCGACGTGCGGCAGGCGGCCGAAGCCGTCCGGCTGAGCAGCCGTCACCTGCGCGACGCCACCCCGGAAACGCCGTTCGGCCGGTTCCCCGAGCCGGGCGCGGGGTTCTACAGCGAAGACCTGTGGGAAGAACACCTGCCGACCTACGCCGAAGCGCAGGATTCCGAGGCCACACGGCACTCCGATGGAGCACCTGCCTACAGCGAGCATGCGGGCGTCGCCGGCCCTCCGGCCTACGAGGACACCCTCACACAGCCCGACGAGGATTCGCAGGTGTCGCTGGCCTATCAGGTGGAGCAGACATCCGGACTGCTCACCGAGCTCCCACACAGCGAGATCACCGCGTTGCGGACTCGGCTGTTGTCCGCCGTCATGCCGCCGGAGGGGCTGACGCCGGACGAACTCACCCGACGGCTCCCCTTGCACAACCTCATGTTGAGCGCGCTCGCCTGCCACACGTTCCGGTATGGTGACCAGCCCGGCGCCGGGCTGGAGCGCGCCCAGCTTCGCGCACTGCTCGACAAGCGAGGCATCGACGAAACGCTGGGAGCCGCGGCCGGCCGACACCATGTCGCGGACGACGCCTACGACGTGCTGCGGAACATGTTCACCGTCGCGAGGTCCTATGCCGAAACACCATCGGACAGGCCGTCGTCGGACGTTCCGCGCGCGGCGCGACCGGATCCGGGGCCGACGCGGGAGCTCGATGTGTCCGAAGTGGACTTCGTCCCGTTGCGTTCGCGTTCCGGTGTGCTGGTGGGTGTGGGGTTCCCCCATAGCGACCAGGAGCGGGAAGTCCTGGTGGAGGCGTTCGAGAACCGTGCCGTGGTGAAGGGCGAGTTCGGGGTTGCGCTTCACCACGGCGAGAATGGTTTCTCGGTTCGTACCAAGAGCGGTCGGGCAGTGTCGCTCGACGAGCGTGCGGTGGTGAGCCTGCTCTCGAGCCTCGACCTGCTGGGTGATCAGGATTGGCGGCAGCGGTCGTCACTGGTGTTCATCAGCTGCCGGGTGAGCAGCCCTCAGTACGGCACCCGGATGGTCACACTGGCAGAACTGCTCCATGACGCCGGTTTCCGAGGTCGCGTGCAAGGCTTCGACACCCGGGTGGAGGTGCTGCTGGACGGGACGGTGCGGCCGTTGCCCGATGGCGCAGACCCCGAAGACGGGGGCGTGGTCTTCGCTCCGTCGGCAGCCGGGCAAATGGTGGCAAGCGAGTCGAGCATCGACAATGGCAGCCGCGCTTCCGTGCAATCGGCCTCGGCCTGGAACAGCCAGGAAGCGCGCATCAATCCGGTCGTCTATCTCCCGGCAGGGCCTGCGGCCGCAGGTGGCTTGCTGCTGGCGGCGGATTCTGCGGATGTCGGCGGGTGGGAGGAGTTTTACGCTTCACTACCGGTGGAGGCCGCCTCAGAGGCGAGGTCGTTCTATGTCTTCGCGACGGCGAACGAGCAGGGGTTCGTCGTGGACGGCGAGGTGGTCGACACACCTGCTCTGGTCGCGCTGGTCCAAGGGGCAGGCAGCTACTCGGACATGCTGGTGTCGGATCCGGATGCCGAGGTCGTGCTCGTCGTCCACAGCACCGCTGTGGCTCTTTCGACTCTCCTGACCGAGGCCGGCAGGTTCGCCACGGAATTGAATCGCGGCGGGCCATACCGGCTCGTTTCGTTCCTCCCTGCTTCGCCCGGCGCCGACCACGACGGCGGTCCGCGTCCGCTGAATGTGGCGGATCGCAGGATCGTCTCCACACCACCTTCGCGGTTGCGCGAGAAGAAGCTGATCGACGCGCACGGCCGGGAGAGAGGTGCCGGGTTCTTCACCGATGACCGCCGCGCCGTAGCCGTGTCCGACATGATGCTGCTGACCACCGACGTTTCCGGACGGAGTGTGGGACGGCCTGGCTTCGACGGGGCGGGCAAACCGGTGATCGTCGAGCAGGTGCAGGAGTGGGCACCGGCGACCACCGGCGGCCGTGTCAGGCCGCGCTACCTGTTCTTGGAAAGCGACGGAGCCGGGCTCCCGTCCTTCTCAGCCGGGGATGACGGGGAGCACGGAGTTCTCCGCGGTCCGGTCGAAATGGCGCATTCGGTGCTCGTCAGCGGCTTCTTCTCCCAGGCGATGGGGGGCGTGCGTCCTCCACTGGTGCTTTACACCGTGACGTCGGTGCCCTCGGCCGCGGACCGACTCAACCAGCGCTTCCTCGCCGCGGTGCGCCGGCTGGCCGGGCCCATGCAGGCCTTCAGCGCCTCGGGTCCCTTCGTGCCTGCCGGATACGGCACCAGCATGGTGGTGGCGGGCAATGGCTTCACCGCCCATCCCGTCCGTGCGTCGGATGTTCGCATCGAGCAGTACGGGCCGGTGTTCGAGTTCGTGTCCGATATGGGCCACGCGCATGCACAGGCGGTGCGCAGGTTCGCTGCGGGCGTGCTGGCGGGAACAAGGCCGGCGGGCCCTTGGGGTGACCAGGAGCCGGTGTTCGTGGTGCTCGACGCGCTCGTGAAGTACGCCAGGCTGAAATTGAAGAGTGGGATGTCAAGCGAGGTCGGCGGTGCGTCGGCGGCGACGATTTTGCTGGAGCTTCCCCAATTCAGGGCATTGATACGGGATCCGAACCGGACTGTCGTCCTGCTCGGGCACAGCACCGGACGCCGGGTCGACCACGGCGGTTTCGGGTTCGACTTCGCCGGCATGCTGAGAAAGCACAGGTTCTTCAACCAGGTTTTCGCCCCTACCTCCGCGGTGTCGGTGGAGGGCAATGGCCTGCGTCTTCCGCCAGGTGAGGGGTTCACCCGGGTGTCGGTTTTGCGTGCGGGTGACGTGAAAGTCACTTCGCTTCATGGTGCCGACGGTGGCCCTCTCGCACGGGTCGTCCACTGGCCGGATAACGAGGCGGCCATGGCACGCCTTCTCATCTGGGCGAACAGCGTCACCGCCAAAACCCTGCGATTCATCGGCCCGGACGGTATGCCCGTGCCTCTACCCTGGGGTTCGGGCGAACCACCGTTGCTCTTGGTGGCCGCCCGGCACCCGGAAGCGGGGTACTTGTTCGTCCGGAGTGACGCTCGGTCGGCAGCATTGCCAGCCGGCGCACTCGCCCTCTCACAGCGCGACGACAAGGCCTTGCGTGCAATGCTGGGACGAGAGGCCGGGCTATCGGGGGCAAAGACCCCGGTAGTGCTGATCGATCAAGGCTCAGATCGTGCGGATTTGGTCACGTTCGCCGACGGGATGGTGCCCGGTGGTTACCGGCGCGTCTTCTACCGCATCACCGGGCCGGTCTCTTTTCTGCCCAATGGAGAGATCCGGATCAGCGGTGAGGTTCAACGGTATCAGCCGAAGATGCCCGAATCCCGGGAGTTGGTCAGCCGCTCGCTGACCAATTCCCGGCGGGGCACCTTCGGCGAGTACTTCCCCAGCGAGGATTTCGACGCGGGAGCGATGGAACTGCTCGGCCTTCACACCAGAGATGCCCGAATGCACGACTACTACACCAAGGTCACCTGGGACGGCGTTCGCATGCTGCGTGAACTGTTCCGATCGCCTTGGGCCGGGCGCCGGACCTGGATCTCGATGGGACACGGCAGCGCACGCGCCTACGCCGTGGCGATGCAGACCCACGACGAATTCGTGCGCGGTGACGTACTGGCGGTTTCAGGTGAATACATGGCGCGGATGATGTACCAGAGCAAGATCTACCGCGCGCACAATCCGTCCCCGGCGAGTGACCTGCTGCTGCTGCAATGCTCGACGCATGACACCCGGGGTGCCTCCGGCGGCAGGACGCCCGCGTATCTGCTGAAGCTCGCTTGGCAACTGGGCGAGGGTCCGGTTTCCGTCTTCGCGTCGAACGGGTTTGTCGGCCACAGCGATACCGTCGCGATCGAGGTCCGCCGCGGTGACTTCACCGAGGTGCTGCGTCCGGGGCAGGCTCCGCCCACACCGGTCGAGTACACCGGCACCGTGTATCCCACGCGCGGCGGCGGAGGCATCCGGCTCGTGGCCGGCGCGAACGTTGTCGGTGTGCCTGAGGCGCACCCTCCAACGACGGTGACGTCGAGGTCCGCGCCGGTGCGGGACATCGCCGATTTGGGCGTGACGTCGAGGCCCGCCCTGCTGTCCCCGGCTTTGTCCCCCGGCGTGGCCTCGTCGGTTCAGCCGCTTGTAGACCGCGAACAGGCCCGGCGCGACGCGGTATACGCCGAACTCGGACGTCAGCACGTGTTCGACGTGGGTGGCCGGCCTCTGTGCCTGAACGGCCCCGGTGCTCGGGATGAGCTGGAAACCCTGGCGAGCGCACTGAAAACCGCCATCGGGTTCCAGCGCGCCGACGGACTACCGCTGCCGCGCGTGGTGATCCGGGGGCCGGGAGCCGAGTACGTCGCAGGCCTGCTCCGCGGGAAACTGGCCGGTGTCGAGCCGATGCCCCAGGTCATGGCCGTGCATGCCCTGCTGGGCGTGGTCACCGTCGATGTGACGGTGCGGACCGCGCCAAACGGATCGGCACACAGGCCCACGGCGTCGTCCGTCGGCGCGGTCGGTTTCGACTCGGCGGCCACGTCGGAAAGCGTCCGCTGGGAGCGCCTGCACCAGGCGATGCCGGCGGAGGACGACCGCAAGACGTTCCGGGTCTTCGTCGAGGGGCGTGGCGGCGGATTCGTTCTCAACGGCACCGTCGTCGACGGCGCGACGCTGGCCAGGCACGTGATGAACACGCCGAAGTTCCGTGCGCTCGCTAAGGATCCGAGAGTACCGGTGACGCTGATCGGTGCGGATCCGGCGAACCCGGACGCCACCGAGCGGGCGGCCAAGGACTTCGCTGAGGCTTTGCGGGGTGACGGGCGGTTCCGCACCGTGCGAGCGGCCTCCCGGCCGCTGGCCATCGACGCCACCGGGTGGGCGATGCCCGTACAAGGTGGAGAGATCGCCTTGGTGGCCGAAATCCGGCCTGACGACGTCGAGTGGATTCCGTTGAGAGGCGCGGACAGGCGTCAGTTCGGTATGGCCTTCGCCTCGAAAGGCCGTCGCGCCAGGGGGCTGCGAGATGAGGTGCTGGTGATGAACGACCACACCCTGCGCTCCACGGCCGAGGTCAGCGGAGGCAGTTCGACGTTCACGATGCAGCCGTGGGCGCCTGCGACGGACGGAGTCCGGACCCGTCCGATCATGGTTCTGCTCGACAAGGAGTATTCCAGGTTTGGCACTCCGTTGACCGATGGCAGCCTCCAGCAGGTCAGCCCGTCGATGGTGGGGGAACTGCTCTACGGGTCTTCGATGTTCCGGCGGATGACAGGGGAGGTGGTTCGTCCGCCCCTCCTCTTGTTCACGAAGAACCCGCGAGCGCCGATCGGCAGGTCGAGCAGGGCCAACGCCCGGCTGCTGGCGAGGTTGCGTGAGCTGGCCGGACCGTGGGAGGCCTACGACTACGCAGGCACCTATGATTTCGCGAGGAACATGATGGTGGAATTACCCCAGGGCGGGAAGATCACCGAAAGCGGTGTGCCCACCTGGCGGGACGTGACGCTCGTGGCGTCGGAATCGGTATGGGGCTTCCCGGTGCCAGGTGGTGTGCTGGAAACTGCGGTGCTAGAGGAATTCCTCGGCGCCGCGGACAGCGGTATAGATCGTCCCAACGGGGTATGGGGCACGGAGAAACCGCTGATCGTGGCTGTCGATTCACCGGACGGCACCTTCGCCAGGATTCGCGGTAACGCCGGTGCGCTGCTGGAGCTGGACGGCCGAGGACTCGGGCGGCTCCTGTTGAGCGACCCACTGTTCCGGTATGCGATAAAGACGAACCCGGCAAGGCCGGTGGTGCTGGTCGCGCGGGACGGCGGTAAGCGGGTGAATTTCGGCGGGCTGGGCTTCGACCTCGCAGGAGCCCTGCACGACAGCGGTTTGTACCCTGACGTGTACGCGACCACGGGAGACTCGCGGGTGGAAGCGGATCGGATCGCCACCGCTGATCAGTCCGGCTTCGTGAAGGTGTCGCGTTTGCGGGCCGGGGATCTGCGGACCGCGGTGTTGAAGAATGTCGACGGCCAAACGGTCGCGTTGTTCGTTCGCTTCCCCGGCGACGAAGCCGATTACGCGCGCGCCGCGCGGTGGGCCGCCAGCGCCACCGCGGACGTCCTGCAACAATTCCTTGTCGAAAACGGTCATCATGCCCCCTACACGGAGAACTCCCCATGGAAGGGGCTTCCGGGGTTCCTGTTGACCGGGGCGGGTCCGCAGGGGTATAAGGCGCTCCGCAAGGACGGGAAGCGCCTGTCGCTCACCCCAGCGGAGTTGGCCGAGATCTTCGGTGCCGACACCACCCTGCGGAAGATGCTGGGCCGGGGGGAGGCGGCCGCCACGAACAGGCCGCTGGTGGTCGCCGCACTGAACGGCACGGCCGTCGGGCTGGCGGAGATCGCCCGCGGTCTGCGGCGCGGAGGCTACGCACGGTTCATCTACCAGCCCCAAGGCTGGGTGAAACTGTCGTCCACCGGACGAATCACTGTTGCCGGGAGCGTATTCGAGGTCCAGAAACCGCTCCCTCTCACAACGGACGAAGTGCTCAGCTACGCCATGACCAACGACATTCTCGGTGTCCACGGACAGTTCTTCCCACTCGACGAAAAAGACGCGCACGAGATGTTCTTGCCTGCCTTCAACGACTCCGCGGTGCGGCAGTCGTACTTCTTCCGAGAAACCACCGAACGGGACGCGGCTGGCGCGACGATCACCCGGTGGACGCCATATCTCTCGCCATGGGTCGGCAGCACATACCGGCCGTGGCACGTCGATGGCCATGGCTTGGCGACGTCGATGTTGGTCGCGCTGAAGACCGATCGGCCGCAGCACATCGGGGACATCGTAGTTCTATCGGGCAGGTCGGCCGCACGTATCGTGTACGGTAGCGAGGTCTATCGCCGGGCAGACCCGGACCCCGAGAGCCCGACCGCGCTCGGGCAGTGCTTGGTGAACGTGCTGGTGAGCGGCGAATCCGAAACGGTCGCCCGAGGATACGGGGTGGAGTGGGGGCGACTGGTCAACCGGCCGGTCAAGACCTTCGGCGCCGATCAGATAGTCCGCGTGGCGCACCAGACCAGCACCCGCACTGTGAGCAACGGCGGTTTCTTCACCGAAGCACTGGCGGACGGCGAGAAAGCAGACCCGCCGATACCGCTGGGTGATCTCGCGGCGAGCACGATCGGGCCGGTGATGGTCGGATTCATCGGCGACGTCGGAAAGCTCGCCGATGACGAAGACGTCCGCGACATGGCCCGGCGGGTGGTCAGGGCGGCGGCATGGCGGCGACGCAACGGAGTCGCCCTGCCCGAGGTGACGATCGCCGGATTCGACGGCCAGTATCGTGCTGACATCGTCGCCGTGTTCTCGGCCGAAGCCAAGTCCGAAGCACTGCGGATGACCGGTTTGGGCTTGCCCATCGGCCATAAGGACGTCATCGTCCACGTCGTTCCGGCCGGTGGGACTCGGCACCCGGTGCTGGACGCGGACTGCGCGACGCTGGACGTCTTGCTTCCGCCCGCGGAACTCGGCGAGAAGGAGATCGCCCGGACGGCGACGGACAAGGGATATGCGGCCATTCGAGCGCTCAACGAGGTGTTCGCGCCCCTCGCGCCGGGACAGCTCGCGAACAACCCGGCCACGGCTCCCTACGTGGATACCGTGCCGGCCGACCGCTCCCGGACGGGTACCGGCCCCGGCAGCGCCCAGCCGAAGCCCGTCCAACGTCACGATTCCGCACTCGATCCGGATCACCGGCCGGAAAGCACACCCGAGAACGAAGGAGATCATGGTCACGATGACTGAGGCCACGGACAGCACGCAGGCGGAGGGGCCGCTGGAGAACTGGTTCCTGCTGATGGACCCCGCGTGGCGTCCGGCCGCCGAGAACGACCCGCCGCCGATCGAGGCCGTCGTCGGCCTGTGGCCGGTGGAAGAGGAGGGCAAGCTCGGCAAGTTCCGGGCCAACCCGGACTATGTGCCGACGGACGAGAATTCGCCGTCGGATCCGCTGGACGCGGTACTGCGGCTGGTCATGCGCGGCCAGGCCGAGGCCGAGCACATCCAGCTGATGTTGCGGGACACGTTGTTCGACATCGCGATGAACGGTGACGGCAACCCGCTGGTCACGAGGTCGCCGGACGACATCCCCTGCGTCGTCGTGGCGACCGGCGAGCCGCACCGTCAGCGCATCGCCTCGCCGGACTGGCGGCGGATCGACCTCGGCGAGCTGGTCGGCCTGCTCGCCGATGAGGTCGACGTGTTGTTCAACCCGGCAGGCCCGGCCGCGGTGCGGCTGACCGGTGAGTTCATGCGCGAGACGCTGGAGATGGACGACGAGCAGGTCACCGCGCTCTATGCGAAGAACATCCAGGACCCTTCCGGCCTGCGCGTGGTGACCTGGGATCCGACGGCCGAGCCCGCGCCGGCGGACGACAAGTGAGCGGCGTGCGCTGCACGAGGATGAAGATTTCCTTGAGTCCCGTCGGGTCCACTGTGTAGTGGACCAGTACGCCGTCCGGGACCGGTGCGGCGAAGCGGACTCGAGAGGACTTCCGATGGGCAACGGGAAGGCGGGACGCTACGGCGTTCTGGTACTCATGCTGGCCGCGAGTCCGATGTGGACGTCGCCCGCCGCCGCGCAGCAGCCGCCCGCCCCGTTGCCGACCGCGCAGAAGGGGTGCCTCCCGCCGCCCGCGAGCTCCGAGACCGGCGTGCCGTGGGCTCAGCAGCGGATGGCCGTCGACCGGGTGTGGTCGCTGACGAAAGGCGCGGGCGTCACCGTGGGGGTGGTCGACACCGGGGTCGACGGTGACAGTCCGCAGCTGTCCGGTGGACGCGTGAAACCCGGTGTCGACGTCACCACCGCGGAGCGCAAGCCGGCGAACGACGACTGCTTCGGTCATGGCACGTTCGTCGCCGGGATCATCGGTGCCGCCGTCCGGCCGGGCACCGGATTCGCCGGTGTCGCGCCCGAAGCCACGATCCTGCCGATCCGCTGTGCGGTCACCACGGCGGACGGCTCGCCACCCGTGCTGACCGCGGTCGAGATGGCCAACGGCATCCGTGCCGCCGTCGACGGTGGCGCCCGGGTGATCAACATCTCGGCCAGTACCGATACCCCTGACGAAGGCCTGGCCGATGCTGTGCGCTACGCCGCCCGTCGCGACGTGGTGCTGGTCGCCTCGGCGGCGAACAGCGCACAGCAAGGAGATCCGGTCACCTATCCGGCGTCGTACCCGACCGTCATCGCCGTCGGGGCGATCGACATGACGGGCAAGAGGGCCGAGTTCTCGCAGACCGGCAAGTTCCTCTCGTTGATGGCTCCCGGCGTCGCGGTCACGAGCATCGGCCCCGGCGGCGCCGGGCACTGGGTGGGCAGCGGCACCAGCTACGCCGCGCCGTTCGTGGCGGGCGTCGCCGCGCTCGTGCGCGCCTACCGGCCTGAGCTGTCCGCCGAGCAGGTCAAGCGCAGGCTGGAGGCGACCGCGGACCATCCCGCCGCGGCACTGCCCGACGCCCAACTGGGCTGGGGAACGGTCAACGCTCTGGCCGCCGTGACAATGCTGCTACCCGGGGAAGCCGGCACCGCCGGGCCGGTCGTCGCGGCCGAGCCCGCGCCGCTTCCGGTGCCCGTCCGGCCCGAGGGGCCCGGCGAGGCCGTCGCGGTCACCGCCGCGGTCTCCGTGCCGGTGATCGCGCTGTTCGGAATGCTGGTGTTCCGCCTTTTCACCGGCGGCAAGCGCCGCCGGTGGAAGCGGGCCCGGGTGGTCGAGTTCTCGCGTCGCACGGGTATTTGACGTGGGGTAAGGCTCCCTTCGCCGCGTCTAATGCGGTGAAGGGAGCCTCCGGTCCTGGTCAAGCGCGGGTCGCTCGCCCGTCGCCTCGGGTGCTGCGAAAGCCACTTTCGCAACGTTGAAGGTTGCGAAAGTGGCTTTCGCAACGCTTGGGGGACTCCGCCGCCCGCGAGGACGCAAGAGCTGCGGTGAAGGGGACTTTCCCGTCGTGCGATGAGGGGAAAGTCCCCTTCGCCCCGCTGATCACCGCGAGCAGAAATCCGTGAAGGCCTCCTTGGTGAACCTGTATTTGCTGACCCGCCGGTGAGGCAAGCGGGCAGTGAAACTGATGCCGGCTGTCGTCTTGGGCGAGTGGGGAAGATTCCGGCCGTCCAACGTCCAGGATCTTCCCCACTCGGTCGTCCACCCCGAGGCACGACCGGCACGATCAAGGTTCAAGACCAGGACAGCCACCACGACGACAGCCGGACTCTCGCTCCCACGCAGGTCGGACGTACGTACACAAATGAAGGCCTCCTTGAGAGACCCAGAGTCCCTCAAGGAGGCCTTCACGGACTTGGCATCCGATAGGACACCTTTGCCTACCCCTCAATAGAACGACCATTGCCACTCACGACCCAGCGGGTCACGATCGGTCCGGCTGGTCGGCCTCCGGTACGCGACACCCCACGTTTGCCTTACCTCTCCATAACGTCAGCCCGTCGCCGGTGAGCCGTCCTCCACCAGCGGTGTCTGGACGAGCCGGACCGACCGGCGGCGGTTGATGAACTGCGCGCGTCCCGGCGGCAGCACCCTGGGCCGGAGGTTGCCGAGGAAGGATCCTTCATCCTTGGGACAGGACAGCAGCAGCGCGGGCGTGCCGAGCTCCCACATGCGGCGGATCGCCGGGTTGCTCATCGACCGGCTCGCGCCCGCGGTGCTGCGCGCGAGGATGATGTGCACGCCGACGTCGGCGGCCTGGGCGAGCATCGGCATCAACGCCTGCAACGGGCCGTAGCTGCCGGCGGATTCCGTCAGCTCGAAGTCGTCGATGATGATGTAGAGCCGCCCGCCCGTCCACCAGTCTCGCAGTGGCAGCCTGCTCGGGCTGATTTCCGGCCCGGGTATGCGCTTTTCGATGAGCGTGGCCACGCCGGTGATCGACGTCGTCAGCGCTTCGGCGCCCACGGCGTACTCCAGCTGGTACTCGGCGGGGATGGAGTCCCGCAGTTCCCGGCGGAAGTCGCCGAACATGATCCGGGCTTCTTCGCTGCTGTGGTGTGCCACGATCGAGCGGGCGACGTGTTTGAGGATGTTGGTCTTGCCCGACTCGGCGTCACCGTAGATCAGCAGGTGCGGTGTGGCGTCGAAGTCGTGCCACTCCGGCTCGAGATGCTGGTCCTCGAGGCCGAGGGCCATCCGCATCTCCGCCGCTGCCGAGGGGGCGTGCGGTGACGGGAGCTCGCGGGCATGCAGTGTCTGCGGCAGGAGCCGCACCTGCGGTGCGCGCGGTGCCGTGGGCATCGCCAAGGACTCAGCGACTTCCATGGTCGCCTCGGCGAGGTCGTCGGTGCGAGCGTCGCCGTCGATCCGGGGGAGCGCGGCGAGGAAGTGCAGCCGGTCCGGGGTGATGCCGCGGCCGGGGATCGACGGCACGGTCGCGGCGAACCGGCTGTTGATCTCCGAGTCGACCGGGTCACCGAGCTTGAGCTCGAACCGGGTGCCGATGACGTCGCGCAGCCACGGCCGCATCTCCGACCAGCGGTTGGACGCGACGACGAGGTGGATCCCGAAACTCAGCCCCCGCGCGGCCAGTTCCGTGAAGTTGTCCTCGATCTCCTCGAAGTCTTGGCGGATCGTGTACCAGCCGTCGACCACGAGGAAGACGTCGCCATAGGGGTCGAGGTCACGGAAGCGGCCCTCGGCCCGCGCCCGCCGGTAAGTGGCCATCGAGTCGACGTTGTGCTCGGCGAAGATGCCCTCACGCCGTGCCATCAGGTTGGTGACCTCCAGTACGGTGCGGGTCACGCGGTCGCGGTCGAGCCGGTTGGCGATGCTGCCGATATGCGGCATCGCCGCGAGTGAGGACAGCGTCCCGCCGAAGTCCAGGCAGTAGAACTGGACCTGCTCGGCGGTGTGGGTGAGCGCGAGCCCGCAGATCAGCGTGCGCAGCATCGTGCTCTTGCCGCTCTGCGGTCCACCGACCACGGCCGCGTTGCCCCTGCTGCCCGACAGGTCGGCGACCAGCAGTTCACGCCGTTGCTGCGCGGGCAGGTCGATAAGCCCGACGGGCACGGCCAGGTTCGCGGTGTCCAGGTTGCCGACCGGCCGTGGACCGTACGTCGGATGGTCCACCAGCGGTGGTAGCAACTGGTCCAGTGTCGCCGACGTCTTCAACGGCGGCAGCCATACCTGGTGCGCCCGTGGGCCGATGCCGCGCAGCCTGCCGATCAGCACATCGATCATGGTCTCGGTGGCTTCGTTGGGCTGGTCCTCTTCGACAGGCTCGGGAGCCGGGGCCACCGTCGGCTCGATGTACCGCTGTCCGAACGCGACGATGTGCTGCTCGACGGCTAGTCCGGTCTGCCGCCGCTTCGGCCGGTAGGGGGCCGAGGAGAACGCGCCCTTGAACCGCACCAGGGTCTGGGTGTCCGGTCGCAGATAGCCGTTTCCGGGACTGTTGGGCAGTTCGTAGGCGTCCGGTACGCCGATGACGCTGCGGCTCTCCATCGCGGAGAAGGTACGCAGACCGATCCGGTAGGAAAGGTGGGTCTCGACCTTGTGGATCCGGCCTTCGTCCAGCCGCTGCGAAGCGAGCAGCAGGTGTACGCCGAGACTGCGGCCCAGCCTGCCGATCATGGCGAACACGTCGATGAATTCGGGCTTGCTCGAAAGCATCTCGCTGAACTCGTCCACCACGATGAACAGTGCGGGCATCGGCTCGAGCGGCACGCCTTGTGCTCGGGCGGCCTCGTAGTCCCGCCGTGAGGCGTAGTTGCCCGCCGCGCGAAGGTGTTCCTGGCGCCGGTTCATCTCGCCGGTCAGCGCGTCCTGCATCCGGTCGACCAGCTCGAGCTCTTCGGCGAGGTTGGTGATCACCGCCGAGGTGTGCGGCAGTTGATCGAAACCGAGGAACGCAGCACCACCCTTGAAGTCCACCAGTACGAAGTTCAGGTCTTCCGGGGAATGGGTGGTGGCGAGCGCGAGCACCAGCGTGCGCAGGAGCTCGCTCTTGCCGGAGCCGGTGGCGCCGACGCACAGCCCGTGTGGCCCCATACCGTCTTCGGCCGACTCCTTGATGTCGAGTTCCAGCGCGGAGCCCGTTCCGGCGATCCCGATCGGCACGCGCAGCCGCCGTTTGGCGGTCATCCGGTCGCGGCGGTACTTCACCGGGTCGAAGGTGGCGACGTCGCCGATGCCGAGCAGGGTGGCCAGGTCGTAGTCGACGGCGAGGGGCTCGTCGTCCTCGGAGACCTCACCGATGCGGAACCGGGCCATCGTCCTGGCGAGCGCGTTCGCGGCGATCTCGCTCAGCTGGTCGGGGCGGCAGAGCCGGGCGGTCTGCTGCTTCCCGACCCGGTCGAACGAGACGGTCCTGACCTCGTCCGCGTCGACCTCCAGGAACAACGCCCCGGCCCGCTGTTGCCATGGCAGCGATCCGGAGACGTCCACGACCACGGTGTTGCGATAACCCTCGTCGGCGAGCCGGTGGTCGGCAGGCACCGAGACGCCGTCGAGCAAGAGGATGACGAAAGGCTCGGACGCGGTGATCGGCGTGTCGGCCTCGAAACGCGGCCGCCCGGGGAAGGAAGGGCCGCCGAGCAGGAGTTCGGCCTGGGTGATCTCGCCGGCGGCGAGCCTGCGGGCCCCGGCGGCGTCGCGGCTTTCGGTGCATTGGTGGTGCGGTAGCCACTTGAGCCAGTCCCAGCGGTCCAGGCGCTCGTCGGTGGCGCAGACCGCGACACGCACGTCGCCGGGAGCGTGCGCGGTGACCAGCTGGGCGAGGATCGCCCGGGTCAGGCCGAGTACGGCTTCATCGTCACCGGAGAACTGGATTTGCCCGAAACCGCGTAGGTAGACGGCGATCGGCGCGTCCGGGAGCGTGTTGTACGCGCGCATGAACCGGCGCAGCGCGTGCGCGGCGAGGGGTTCGAGGTCTTCGATCGGCTGGCTGTTCGGGGCGACGAGCTTGAACGTCGAGCGCTGGGTACCCAGGCCGAGCCTGACCTCACCGAAGTCGTCGTGCGCGGGGCGCCGTTCCCACAGCCGGTAGCCCATCGCCATCGACCACAGTGCGTGCGGATCCGGGTGGATCCAGCGCGCGGCTTTCCGCTGGGCGCTCAACGCGTCGCGGGCCTGTTTGCGGAGCTGGCCGAGGTAGCGGATGTAGTCGCGCCGGTGCCCGTTCAGTTTCTGCTTGTGGGTCACCGAGTTCCGGATCATCTGTGTGACGAGCATGCCGAGCGCCGACACCACCATGAGGCCACCGCCGATGTAGGCGAACGCGCCCGCGCCGGGACGGACGAACATCATCACCATGGCGAGGGAGCCGAGTGCCATCGGCGCGTACATCAAGATGCTGCTGATGCCACCACCGGCGTTCTCGGGCACGCCGGGAGGTGGCTGAAGTTCGGTTTCGGTCTCGGGGGCAGGCGGTTTCGGTCGCCGCGCGCGCCGGGCGAACAGGGTGGTGCTCACAGGCTCTCCCTTGGTGAGTGGTTCTCCCCCCATCGCGGGGATCTCGATACGGCGCGGCCGTCCGCGGTGCGGCCGACGTTAACGTCGATGCCGGGAATGAGGCCTGGACCTGGCGGGAAGGGCCATATCTGAAGAAGAGCGAATACAGCATCGCACAACGAACGCGGTGAAGCCACCGTCCATTTCGGAGGACAGGACAAAGCCGGCCGGTTCTCCGGCCGACATCGAAAACGTACTGACAGGGGCTGATCAGTGACGGCGTCCGAACCGGTGCCGACCGTGGACCCGGCACTCGAAACACTGACCTTCGAGCAGCTAGCGCAGCTGGTCAACGAGATCAGTCCCGAGGTCTTCTACGAGCGTGCGCGGGCTTTCGACGCGGCGGTGACACGGCTGGAGCAGGTGCAGGACGACCTCGCACACGCGACCCGTGAGCTGTGGGACGCATGGCGGGGCGCGGGCGCCGACTCGTTCGCCGAAGCCGTTCGTGAAGTCTCCGCGCAGGGCAACACGGTGATCCAGGCCTTGGCCAGCCCTGGCTGCGGCGCGACACTTCGCCGGGCGGGTGAAGCGCTCACCCTTGCCCAGCAACGTATCCGTGATCTGCAGGCGCAGAAGCGCGAAGGCGATCTCCAGGCCGCGCGTCAGATCGTGCACGAACTCGGTATCGCATATCAGGAAGTCGGCGCGGCGATCACTCCGTTGCCCGGCGCGGAAATCGGTATCGCCGCGAATGACCAGGGAGTGCTTCCGGCCGCTTCGACCGGTGCGACGCCGGTCATGGGCGGCGTTCGGCTCCCGATCGAGGGTGACGCCGGCCGATTCGGTGACAGCGCAGGCACCCACGGTGGCGGTGCGATCGTGCCCCTCATGGCCACGGTGCCGTCGAATGGTTCCTTGCCGGCAGGAGAGGCCGATCGGCACGGAGACGCCCGGCCGGGGGCGCTGGACGATTCAGACAACTGCGCATCCCAGCACGTGGTGCCCGCGGTGCTGGGCAAGGGCATGCCGGTCGCGCCGGTCGTACCGGGCGAAACGGGTGACGTGACACTTGACGGGCGAGAAGCCGGGGCGCTGGTCGCGGTGCTCGGCCGGCCGGGCGGAACCCAAGCCGCTACGCGTGATCAAGGGCGGAAAAAGCCGAGGGAAAGGTCTGAGGGCGAAAGCACGGCTTCTGAATCGGACGAGTCACGGGTGACTCCGAAGGCGCCGAACGCGGACATCACCTCCCATGGCCCTTCGACCCGCGCGGGGTCCGTCCCCAAGGTGGAGGTCGCGGCGAGCGCCGGGCCGATCCCGGCGGACGCCCCGGCCACGGTGCCCGCGAGCCCCGAACCGGTGAAGGCTCCGGCCCACGCCACCGCGACGGTGGCATCCCCACCCGCACCTGCCACACCCGCCGCACCGTCCGCGTTGCCGGGAACGGCGACGACGCCGGCCGAGATCGGGAAAACGCACCCGTTGCCGCCCGGTTCCGGTGCGGGGCTTCCCGGCAATGCCACTCCGGTGACGCCCGGTGTCCCGGTGGGCGACGCCTCGCTGCCTGGTGCGTTGCCCGCCTCACCTGCCTTCCGCCCCGTGACCGGCGCCTTCGACGCCAGTTCCACGATCGGGCTCACACCGGTGATCCCGGGCGGAGGCGGGCCTGCCCGGATACCGGGGGAGACGATGCACGGCGCCGCAGGCGGTTTCATGGCACCGATGCTCGGCGGTGCCCACGAAACGGACAATGATCGGCAGCCGGCAGGCTTGCTCGGAGTCGATCCCAAGATCTGGGAGGGGTCGGGCAGTGTGCCCCATGTGCTGGGGCGCCGGGCCTCGGCACCACTGGCGGAGTCCTCCGATCTCGACGCCGCGAAGAAGAAGGCCATGGACATGGTGGACTCCGTGCTGGGCCGCTCAGAGCACAAGGAAGACGATCCAGCCGCCGAGTGAGAACGGCGTGCCGCGAGCCGCCGGCGAAATGTAGGGCAAAGGTGTCCTGTCGGACTTCTGCCCGCGGGTGGCGGAGTCCCCCAAGCGTTGCGAAAGCCACTTTCGCAGCACCCGAGGCGGCGGGTGAGCGACTGAACCGGACCGAACGTCGAGCACGGACACATCGGGCTTCAGGCCAAGTCGCGGACTTCGACGTTTCCTGAGTTCCGAGGGGTGAAACCTCGCCAAGTACGAGAAGGCCGCCTCGGTAGAGTCCGGGCAGTCCTGCACGTCACGTGGACTCGGACCATCCAGTCCAGGCGCGTGCGCCGAGAGGGAGTGACCGTCTTGGACAAGGATCCAATGCCGCTGCTCAGCCGATCCTTCATGCGCGACCCCTACCCCAAGCTCGCGGCTCTGCGGAAGAGTCACGCGGCGGTGCCCGTCGAGAACGGCGGCTTCCGGATGTGGGTGATCACTCGATACGAGGATGCGCGAACCCTGCTGGCGGATTCCACCCTCCATCGCGATCTGGTCAAACACCGTCACGAGGTCGTCGGGCGAAACCTGGTCGACGCCGAGCGTAAACCGAAGCTGCCACGCGAACTGCGACGCAGCATGCTCGATCAGGACGGTGCGGATCACCGGCGGATGCGTTCCGTGGTGGCACGGTATTTCACTCCGTCCCGGCTGGCCACACAGCGGCCGAGGATCCAGCAGGTCGCCGACCAGTTGCTGGATCGGCTGCCGGTAGGCGAACCCGTCGACATCATCGACGCGTATGCGCGGCCCCTCTCAGCCACCTGTCTGTCCGAAATGCTCGGCGTTCCCGAAGGCTCACGTGGTGAGTTCCCGGTATGGGAGACAGCGATCCTCACCGCGCCGACCAAAGCCGAGGTGGAGGACGCCGGACGCCGGATGCGGAGTTTCGCCGAGGAGATGATCGCACTCAAACGATCGGAACCGAAGGACGACCTTTTCACCACGGTGGTCGAAGCCGGCTCGGACGGCGCACTGAGCAACGCCGAACTGATCTCCATGATCACGCTGTTGCTCATCGCCGGACTCGAACCCGCCAGTGCGATCGGCAGTGGCGTTCGCGTGTTGCTGGGACATCCGGACGAGCTGGATCGGTTGCGCGCCGACCCGAATCTCATCGCCGCCTGCGTCGAGGAGGTCCTCCGGTTCGAGACACCGTTCCGGATGCTCACGCCGCGCTATCTCGACCACCCACTGGAACTGAACGACGTCACCGTCCCCGCGGGCGAACTCCTTCTGATCTCCACGGGGGCCGCCAATCGCGACCCTGCTCAGTTCGTCGATCCGGACCGGTTCGACATCACCCGTGACACGGCCAAGCACCTGGGCTTCAGCCACGGCAGCCATCGGTGCCTCGGAGCCGAACTGGGCAGGCTGGAGACCGCGATCGGGCTCTCGGCACTCTTCGCCCGCTTCCCCGAAATCCAGTTGGCCGCGTCGGACGACGAGATCCGCTGGCGGCCAGGAATGTTCATGCGGAGGCTCGACTCACTGCCTGTCGTGGTCGGACGACCACGACAGGCGAGTACGGAATTCGGACTGGGAGTCACATGATCAAGGTCGTTATCGCCGGCGGCGACGAGATCTTTCGCGCCGGAATGTGCGCCGTGCTCAGCATCCCCGGCACCATCGAGGTGGCGGCACAGACCGGAAGAACGAGCCGCTTGGCGGCTCTCGTCGTCACCCATCGACCTGATGTGGTCATAGTCGATCTGACCACAAAGGACAGAATGCTGACGCGCGCCGTTCGCAACCTGCGCTGCGAACTACCCGCCACGCGCATCGTGGTGATCACTCCGGTGGGGACCAACGAGGTGGCGTACTTCTCGCTGACCGGGCGGGTGGCAGGCCTGCTCGAGGGGCCGGTACCTCCGCGGGAACTGATCAACGTCGTCAAGGCGGTCGTCGCCGGGGACTCGCTGATCATTTCCCCGTCCATCGCTCAGCGCATGACCGACGGATTTCTTCGGTACAACCGGACCCGTGTCTCCCACGCCCAAGACCGGATCGACGCGCTCACCAGCCGTGAACGTGAAGTGCTGGCTCATCTCGCCAAGGGGTGCGGAAACGCGGAGATCGCGCAGCGGTTGTACCTCAGCGAGGGCGCCGTCAAGGCACACGTGAGCCATTTGCTGACCAAACTGAATTGCGCCAACCGTGTCCAAGCGGCGATCATCGCCTGCGACTCGGGATTGTTCGAGCCCGTTCCCGATCAGCGTTCCTCCTCTGAAGCCGAACCGGCAGCGCGGTCAACTGGTTCATGATTCCCACATCTTCCCATTTCAATTCGCCGACCGGCACCGCGAGCTCGATCCGATCGAAGTGGTCGAGCAGCGTCGCGAAGGCGATCTCGGCCTCTGCCTTGGCGAGATTCGCGCCAAGGCACCGATGAATGCCGTGACCGAACGCCAAGTGCTGGTTGTCCTGACGGCCGAGGTCGAACCGGTCCGGTTCGGCGAACCGCTCTCCGTCACGATTCGCTTCCGTCAGGGAACACATCACGACATCGCCGGCGTCGATGGCGACGCTTTCGATTTCGATACGCTCGACAGCCATCCGGAACGCCGTCACGCGCAACGGCGGGTCGTAGCGCAGCATCTCGTCGACCGCACTGGACAAGACGGCCCTGTCGCCACGCAACCGGTCGAGTTGATCGGGATGGGTCAGCAGCAGACTCAGACCTTTGGCGATCAATTGCGTGGTCGCCGTCTGGCCCGCCACCAGTAACAGGAACACCATCGAACTGACCTCGTCGTCGTCAAGGTCCGCGGTCAAACGCGTGATGAGGCCGTCGTCCGGGTCCACCCGCCGTTGCCGGGCGAGGTTCTTCGCGTAGTCGTTCAGCCACATGATCGACGGCCGCAGGGTGTCCTTGATCGGGAGAAGCCCGGCCGCGAAGACGTCCGACCAGCTGCGCACCTGTGCGCACTCGTCCGCGGGGATCCCGAAGATCTCGCCCAGCACCAAGGTCGGGAGCGGCACGGCGAAGTCGGCGACCAGGTCCACCTCCGCCCCCGTCCGCAGCCGCTGCGCCAGCTCCCTCGACATACGCTCGATGGCGGGTCTTACCGCGGCGACCGCACCCGTCGTGAAACCCGGCGCCGCCAGCTTGCGCATCCTGGTGTGCACCGGCGGATCCTGGCTCAGCATGTCGCGTTCCATGATCCGCCTGACATCGGTGGGCAGCGACGCGAGTGGAGCCATCGCGCCCATTGTGGACGAATCACTGGTGAGCCTGCGGTCGCTCAGCAACCGCCGCGCCAAGCCGTGCTTCGTGACCATCCACACGGTACGGCCATCCGGCAGCTCCACACGAGTGACACCGGGCGAACTCACCGTCGCAGCGCTCATCGGCTCAGTATCGCCGAGGTGGCCGTCGCATTCATTGGCCGTTCGTCTACTTCAGACTGGCCGATTTGCTATCGACGGCGCCGGTGGAGCTACGGATACGGTTCAGGCACAGAAAACACTCCACAACAGGAGCCGTCATGAAACGACGAGAGCTGGGACACAGCGGACTCAAGATCTCCCGGATGGGGTTGGGCACGGCGACCTGGGGGCTCACCACAGACCGCGACGAAGCCGCCAAACAGCTCGAAGAATTCGTGGGAGCGGGCGGGGACCTGGTAGACAGCTCCGACGTGTACGGCGAGGGCGCGAGTGAACGCGTGATCGGCGAACTGCTCGGAGCGGTCGTTCCACGCTCGTCGGTGGTGCTCGCCACCAAATCCGGCGGAGTGGCCGGAGGCAAACCGGGCGATGCCGACACCAGAAGGGAATCGCTGCTTTCCGCGCTCGACGCGTCACTCACCAGGCTCAGGACGGATTACGTCGACCTGTGGCAAATGCACGTATGGGATGACCGGACACCGATCGACGAGACGATGTCCGCGATCGAAACCGCAGTCCAAAGTGGACGCGTCCGGCACGCCGGAATCTGCAACTACGCGGGGTGGCAAACCGCTCTCGCCGCCAGGAAGCGGCTGGGTGGCGGACCATCTCTCGTGAGCACACAGGTCGAGTACTCATTGCTGGAACGTGGCGCCGAGCGCGAGGTGGTCCCCGCTGCCGCGGCGCTGGGGCTGGGCGTGTTGCCGTGGGCCCCACTCGGCAGGGGAGTGCTCACCGCCAAGTACCGGTCAGGTGTGCCGCAGGAGAGGACCAAGAGCTCGTTCTTCCGGTGGTACGTCGGCCATCACCTCAACGCGCCTCGCACCGGTGAGATCGTCGACACCGTCGCGTCGGCGGCCGCCGAGCTCGATGTCGCCCCGGTCGCGATCGCGCTGGCGTGGGTCCGGGATCGGCCGTCGGTGGTCGCTCCCGTGGTCGGAGCGCGGACCGTGGAGCAGCTCAGGGACTCTCTGACCGCCGAATCACTCGAGTTGCCGGAGGAGATCAGGACCCGGCTGGACGAGGTCTCGACACCGTACATCGGCTATCCCGAGCGGCTTGTCTGACTACTAGGGAGCGACCATGGGCCGTCGATTCGGCGAATTCAAACATCTTCCCATCAGCCCGGTGCTGCGCGAGTACGTCCTGCACAGCGGCACACCACTGGATCCGGTGATGACGAGCCTGGTGGACAGAACCCAGGAGGTGAGCGAACTTTCGATCATGCTCGTGCCCGAGGAGCAGGCGAATCTGATGACCCTGCTCACCAAGGTGCACTCGGCCGAGACCGTACTCGATCTCGGAACGTTCACCGGTTGCTCGGCGCTCGCGTTCGCCCGCGGCGTCCCCGCCGGCGGCCGGGTGATCACCTGCGACATCAGTGACAAGCACCTCGACGTGGCGCGTCACCATTGGGAATGGGCCGGCGTCGACGACCGTATCGATTTCCGGCTCGGCCCGGCCGCGGCGACGCTGGAAGCACTCGCCGAGGAGGAGACCCGGATCGATATCGCGTTCCTCGACGCGGACAAGGAGAACTACGGGGTCTACTTCGACCTCATCGAGCCGATGCTGCGCCCTGGCGGCCTGCTTCTGGTCGACAACGCGCTGTTCAACGGATACGTGCTCGCACCGGAACTGGCGCCCTCGGAACTGATCCGGGGTGCGTCGGCCGCCCTGCGCGATCTCAACACGCGCCTGGCCGCGGACGATCGCTTCGAAACCGTCATGCTGCCGCTGTCCGACGGTCTCACCATCGCCCGCAAGAAGGACCAGGAATGACAGCGGTGGATGCGGACGTGTGGGCCTTCCCGTTCGACGAGGAAGGCTTGGAACTCAACGAGTCCTATCGCCGGGCTCGCACCGCCGAAGGCCTCGTCCGCGTGCAACAAGCCTATGGAGAGGCCGCTTGGCTGGCCACCCGGTACGAGGACGTCCGGTTCGTGCTCGCGGATCCCCGTTTCTCCAGAGCCATGTCTATGACCGAGAACTGTCCACGGACGACAGAAGGAGTGCAGCGGGGCGGTCTTCTCTTCATGGACCGCCAGGACCATGCCCGCATCCGCGGGCTGGTGGCGAAGGCGTTCACCATGCGGCAGGTCGCCGCATTGCGGCCGAAAGTCCACCAGCTCACCGACACCCTGGCCGAGAGGATCGCCTCGAGGACACCGCCGATCGACCTCGTCGAGGATTACGCCAAACCGGCACGGTCGACCGTCATCTTCGAACTGCTCGGCATCCCGCCGGAAGACAGGAACGGTTTCCGAGGGCTCTGCGAGGGCGTGCTTTCCACCGGTGCGATGTCCGCGGAGGAGTTCGGGGCGAACCACGTCAAGTTGAACGGCTACATGGCCGAGTTGGTGCACCGTCGCCGGCACGAACCCGGCGACGATCTCATGACCGCACTGATCGCGGCTCGTGATCTCCAGGACCGGCTCAGTGAGGAAGAACTGGTCAACGTATGCATCGACATCCTGCTACCCGCCTACCAGAGCCAGGTACCGAATTTCGTCACCGCGCTGATGCGGCAACCAGGTGCGTGGGAGAAGCTGGTCGCCGAACCGCACCTGCTTCCGAGCGCGATCGAAGAGCTGGTGCGGTTCGTGCCACTCGTCGAGGGCGCGCCATTCCCCCGATACGCCACCGAGGACATCGAGGTCGGCGGCGTACTCGTCCGAGCCGGAGAACCTGTTCTCGTATCGATGGCGTCGGCCAACCGTGACTCGTCGGTGTTCGCGGGCGCGGACGGCCTCGTCCTGGACCGGCAGGACAACCGCCACCTGGGTTTCGGGCACGGCATTCATTTCTGCCTCGGCGCCCAACTGGCCCGCATGGCGTTGTACGAGGAACTGAGCGCCTTGATCAGGCGAATACCCACGCTTCGTCCGGCAGGGGAGGCGGTGTGGAACACCGAGATGGGCATACGCGGGTTACGAGCCTTGCCAGTCGGATGGTGAGCGCGGCATCAGTGAACGGAGCTTCGATGACTGTGGATGTGAAGACGGCCCTCGACGGAACCTGGGAAGCCGGCGCGCCGACCGTGATCGACGGGAGCACGTTGACTCTCGAAGACCTGCACGTTGTCGCGGTGAAAGGCGGTGGCGTCGAGTTGCGGGACGAGTCCGTCCGCGCGATGAGCCGGTCACGCGATCTGAAGGTCGATCTCGTCGCCGGCGGTCAGGCGATCTACGGCGTGACCACGGGTTTCGGGGACAGCGTGATCCGGCAGGTCGCGCCGGTGAAGTCGGCGGAACTGCAGCACAATCTGATTCGCTATCACATGAACGGAACAGGGCCGTCGACGCCGCCCGACGTGGTACGCGCGACCCTGTTGATCCGGGCCAACTGCCTGGCCAAGGGCAACTCCGGAGTCCGGCCGGAGGTCGTCACACGCCTGGTGGAACAGCTCAATCTGGGGATTCTGCCCCGCCTGCCGCAGCGAGGTTCACTCGGCGCCAGCGGTGATCTGGTGCCCTTGTGCCACCTCGCCGCCAGCCTGCTCGCCGAGGGGGACGTCACCTACGAAGGGCGGTTGCGACCGACCGGCGACGTGCTCGCCGAGGTCGGCCTCGCTCCGTTGACGTTGGAGGCCAAGGAAGGTCTGGCGCTGATCAACGGAACGTCGTTCTCGTCGGCGTTCGCGGCGCTGGCCTGCCTGGGGGCGACCCGGCTGGCCCGGATCGCCGAGCTGAGCACGGCGATGGCCTCCGAGGCGTTGCTGGGCAACCGAGGACACTTCGCGGAGTTCATCCATCAGGCCAAGCCACATCCCGGCCAGCTCGCGTCCGCGCGAGAAATCGCCCGGCTGCTGTCCGATTCGAACCTGGCGCTGGACCACAGCCAGGTCATCGAGCTGACCGGTGGGTTGGGAGACAAGGAATACGCGGAGCTGAAGAGGTCCATTCAGGACCGGTACTCGGTACGGTGCGCTCCACACGTGGTCGGAGTCCTGCGGGACACGCTTGATTGGGCACGTCGCTGGGTGGAGATCGAAATCAACTCCTCGAACGACAACCCGCTGTTCGACGTGGCCGCACGGGAAGTGCACAGCGGCGGCAACTTCTACGGCGGGCATGTCGCGCAGGCGATGGACTCCCTCAAGGTGGCCGTGGCGAATATCGCGGACCTGCTGGACCGCCAGCTCGAACTCGTCGTGGACGAGAAGTTCAACAACGGGCTGACGCCGAACCTGATCCCCCGCCACACCTCGTCGGACTGGCGCGCCGGACTGCACCACGGGTTCAAGGGAATGCAGATCGCGTGCTCCTCGATCACCGCCGAGGCCTTGAAGACCAGCGCTCCCGCGAGTGTGTTCTCCCGGTCCACCGAGGCGCACAACCAGGACAAGGTCAGCATGTCCGCGATCGCCGCGCGGGATGCCTTCCAGGTCGTCTCGATGGCCGAAGAGGTCGCCGCGATCCACCTGCTCGCCCTGTGCCAGGCCTTGGATCTGCGTGGGTTGGCACTGGCGTCGAGCCGGACCAAGGCCGCTCATGCCTTGGTCCGTGAACGGGCGCCCTTCGTCGACAACGACCGGGCGATGGAGAGCGATATCCACGCGGTCGTCGACCTGATCAGGTCCGGTGCGCTCATCGACGTCACGTCGCCGGCCGCTGCCGGACTCAACGGACACGGAGGCGGACGATGACCGAGATCGACGCGACGGCACAGGCCGAGTTCCCTCTCCTTGGGCAGATCTGGCAGGCCGACTACGGCGATCTGGTGATCGAGCACGACTATCGGGAGCCAGGCAAGATCAGTTTCGTGTCGAAACACGGCACGAGGCTCACGGTGGATCTCACGGTGACACGCGTCAGGGATGATGTGTTCGTACTCGCCTTCCAGGACGCGGACGCGTCGGTGGTCGCGGTCGAGGATTTGTCGACACATCGAGTCTCCTCGACGATGATCCTGCGCGACCACACGCTGCTGCACATGAGCGGCGTACTGAGCCAGGTGGAACCGTGACCGCCTTCACCACCTCCGCGGTCGTCCCCGGCGACCCGCGCTACGAGGATCTGATCCGGCGGGGCCACAACCCGCGGTTCGCGCACCGTCCGGACGAGGTCCACCCGGTGCGGTCGACCGATGAGGTGGTCCGGGTGGTCGCCGACGCGGTACGGGCGGGCCGGAGGATCGCGGTACGCAGCGGAGGGCATTGCGGAGAAGATCTCGTCGACAACCCGGCTGTCCAGGTGCTCATCGACATCTCGCAGATGTCGCATGTGGACTTCGACCACGAGCGTCGTGCCTTCATGGTGGAGGCGGGCGCGACGATGGAACAGGTCTACCGGACGTTGTACTTCGGCTGGGGTGTGACGGTCCCCGGGGGCGTCTGTCTTTCGGTGGGCGCCGGCGGGCATTTCGGCGGAGGAGGTTTCGGGGCGCTGTCTCGGAGCCTGGGCACGGTCGCCGAGTACATCGAGGCGGTGGAAGTCGTCGTGGTCGACGACGAAGGCGAGGCCCGCGCCGTCGTCGCCACACGCGACCCGAAGGACCCTCACCACGATCTCTGGTGGGCCCACACCGGTGCGGGGAGTGGCAGCTTCGGTGTGGTGACCCGATATTGGTTGCGGTCGGCGACCGCGGCCGATGAGGCCCCGGCACGATCGCTACCCGCCCCGCCGTCGGCGATCCAGTGCGACCTGGTGATGTGGGACTGGCCGGATCTGGCTGCCCAAGACGTGTTCGTGCGCTTCATGGCCAACCACGGGAAATGGTCCGAGCGGAACAGCGATCCCGATTCCGCCGCCACGGCCCTGCACAGCGTCCTGATGATTCCGCATCAGGCCGCGGGCAAGATCGTTCTCGATGTGCAGACTGACGCTTCGGCGCCTGGAGCGGAAAAGCTCGCGGACGACTTGGTCGACGCGCTCGCGTCGGGGGTGGCGGAGCCGAGCCTGCGGATACGGGCCGTCCGGTCGTGGTGGCAGGGCATGCTCGCCACCACGGTCTCGAAGGATCCGATCCCGCAGGACGCCCAGAGTCGGGCCAAGGTCAAATCCGGGTATCTGCGCCGAAGCTTCACCGACGACCAGTTCGCCACCGTTCACGCGCACCTCACCACAGCGGACTACGCCCACCCAGAGGCCTACCTCTGTCTGGTGTCCTACGGCGGGAGGGTGAACGCGGTCGCCCCAACGGCCACTTCTCTGGCCCAGCGCGACTCCGTGCTGAAGGTCCTTTTCGGAGTCAACTGGACACAGCCCGACGAGGACGACTCTCACTTGCGGTGGGTTCGCGAGTTCTATCGGGACGTTTACCGCGAGACAGGCGGAGTACCGGTGCCGGGCGAGGTGAGCGACGGAGCCTACATCAACTACGCGGACGCGGATCTGGCCGATCCGGTGTGGAACACCTCGGGTGTGCCCTGGCACGCCTTGTACCACAAGGAGAACTACGCACGGCTGCAACGGGTCAAGGCACGCTGGGACCCCAACGACGTGTTCCGGCACAGGTTGTCCGTACACGCCACGGCGGAGGAGTCTTCATGATCGTGCCCAGGCGCCGCTGCGCTCGGCGCACAACGTCGACCACGCGGCGCGCGGACGAGATCGAGGCGTGGGTGTGGATCCTGCCTTTCGGCTCGTTCGCGCTGGTGTGGAAACGAGATCCCACCGCAGGTGAAAACCACAGTCCTGAACACCGACAACCCTTTGGGAGAGAATCATGAACGACTTCCCGCTGACCGGCCAGATCTGGCGTATCGACTACGGCGAGATCGCCTTCGAGCACGACTACCGGGTACCGGGCAAGCTCAGTTTCGTGCTGCCGACCGACGGCTCGACCATGACGGTCGATCTGGCGGTGACCGAACTACGAGAAGACCTCTATCTGCTCCGGTTCGAAGACGGCGGGTACGCGTCGATGGTCGCCATCGAGGACCTTGCGGCGAACACCGTCAACACGACGATGTTCGTCCACCACGACAGTTCCATGATGAACTTCACCGGCAAGATCAGCAGGGTCGACGGCTGATGTCGGCGGTCAGCCAAATCGAACTCCCCGATGGGCGAAGTGTTTGGATGGTCACCAAGTACGCCCTCGCGAAGAAGGTGCTGAGCGACACCACGCTGTCCAACGACACTTCACGGATGGGCGAGAAGGCTCCGCTTGCCGCGCTTCCCGCTTCCGTGCGGGAAGTGATGGCGAAGGACATGCTCAACACCGATCCGCCGAAGCACACCCGGTTGCGGCAGCTGGTCGCGCAGAACTTCACCGTTCGCAGTGTGCAGGAAATGAGGCCGCTCGCGAACGAGATCGCCGACCGCCTGTTGTCCAAAGTGGATACTTCGACGGAAGTGGATCTCGTCCCGGAGTACGCGCAGCCGTTGCCGACTCTCGTTCTCGGCGCACTGATCGGGATCCCGGAAGAGGACTGCGCGGACGTCCAGTACTGGTCGGACACCTTCGTCTCGGAGCTGTTGCTGATCAGTGACAAGCTGCAGGCGTCGGCGGAGTGGTTGAGCCAGTACGCGACCGAACTGGTGCGGCGTAAACGCCTTGCCCCTGGCGACGACCTCTTGTCCCGGTTGATCGCCGCCGAACTGGACGACGACGAGTTGAGCTCGATGGTGTTCGTCCTGCTGATCGCGGGACAGACCGCCGCGAGCCAGTTGATCGCCAAAGCGGCGCACCTGCTGCTGACACATCCGGATCAGCTGGCCGCGGTGCGGGCAGACGAGTCACTGCTGCCCGGCATGGTGGACGAAGCGCTGCGGTTCGAATCGCCACTGGACGTCACCGCGTTCCGCATGACCACGGAACCGTTCGAACTCGACGGCGTCACCATCCCGGTCGGGGAAATCGTCATCTGCTCGATGCCCGCCATCAATCGCGACCCGGACCGATTCCCCGATCCCGACACCTTCGACATCCGTCGCATGGACAACGCGCACCTGTCGTTCGGCTTCGGTATCCACCGGTGCCTGGGCGCCAACCTGGCGCGCGTCGAGACGGAAGCCGCCGTCTCCGCCCTTCTTCGTCGCCAATCCAGTTCGGCGATCACGGTGCGAGAGGACGGAGTCCGGTGGCAACCGGGCGGCATCATGCATCTGCTCACTTCGCTGCCGGTCCGGTTCGTTTCTACGGACTGACGATCCGCTGCCGGGCGGAGCGTAGTCCGGTCGCGACCAGCGCACCCGCCAGCAGTACTCCGACCGGCAGCCACAAGCTTTCCTTTACCGCCGTCGCAAGATCGGTCTCGTGGACCGCTGCGATCCTCGCCTGCAACAACACGCCTACAGTGGCGCTGCCGAGCACGCCACCGGCCTGGAAGGCCATGTTGAAAGTGCCGGAGGCGGGCCCGAGGAATTCAGGCCGGACCGAACCCATCGTCAAGGTACTCATCGGCGAGAACACGATTCCCATGCCAGTCCCGCACAAGAGGAGCCCTGGCAAAAGCGACCAGGGGCCTGTGCCCGCGGCCACCATCGTCGCGATGACCGTCAACCCACCGGCGACCAGCGTAAGACCGGCCACCAATAGGATCTTCGCATCGAACCGGCCGGCCAGCCAACCGCCGAGCGGTGCGACCGTGCCGGACAACAACGACATGGGCGCCGTCAACATCCCCGCGGTCGAAGGCGAGAGACCGAGCACGGTCTGAAAATAGATCATCAACGGAAAGAACATGCCGGTCACGGCGAAACTGAAGAGGAGCAACGTCACCACGCCGACGGAGAAGTCCCGGTTCGCGAACATCCTCAGTGGCATCAAGGGGAACCGGGCTACTCGTTGCCACCAGGCGAACGCGACCAACAGGATCAGCCCGGTCACGATGACCTGCGACACGGTGACCCCGCCCCACACCTCACCCCATCCGAATCGCTGCCCGTTGTGCACCCCGAACACGAACAACAGGAAACCCGCCCCGGAAAGCACGATTCCCGGCACGTCGAAACGTCCGGTGTCGCGCGGTCGCCAGTCCGGTATCAGCATCACCGCGAGGATCAGCGCCAGGCCACCGATCGGCACGTTGATGTAGAAGATCCACGGCCAGCCGAGAGAATCCACCAGTGTGCCGCCGACTAACGGGCCCGTCACGGTCGCCAGACCCGACACCGCTCCCCAGACACCCATCGCCACACCGCGGCTCGACGGCGGAAAGAGGTGCGTGAGCAGCGTCAGGGTCTGCGGTGTCATGAGCGCCGCACCGAAACCCTGCAAGCCGCGGGCCACGATGAGCGTGCTGATGGATGTGGCGGCACCACAGACGACCGAGGCCGCGGTGAACAGAGCGAGGCCGGCGACGAACACCCGCTTGGGCCCGTAACGCGTGCCGAGCTTGCTGGTGAACAGCATCGGCACCGCCGACGCGAACAGGTACACGCTGGTCACCCAGACCACGGAGTTCAGGCTTGCCGACAACTCGCGAACCATGACAGGAACAGTGACCGGCACGATCGCCGTGTCGAGCATGAAGAGGAACACCCCCGAGCACAGCGCGGCCAAGGCGCCCCACGGCTTGCCCTCTGAGTCGGTCACGTCGCCCCTCGACACTAGTGGATCGGCTCCGAAACCGTAGTGGCGGTCGAGCACGGTCCGCAGGCTTCGTACCGCCAGGTGAAACAGCTTTCCCGACTTTAGAGAGGTAAGGCAAACCTGGCGTGATCGAACCCTGTCGCACAGGCCGCGCGAGCTCACTCCGGGGTGCGGAGTGTCCACAAGAGACATCTCACGCCGATTGCGTGCCCGATTGGTGCCATAATGTCCGGTTCTGGTGGAGGTCGTGAGTGGCAAAGAGGGTTAGAACGACCATTGCCACTCACGACCCCCGTACAAAGCACTCAAATCGGGCAATCAGGGGAGTCTTGGTGTCCCTTGTGGACGGTTGAGGTCGTGATCAGCCCGACTGGCCGGTCCCCGGCACGCAACACGCCACATTTGCCTTACCGCTCAGATAGAACCCGAAACGCCACTCGCGACCACGCCGGCGCCGACCACGCCATGTTTGACTTACCCCGCGTTGACGACCGGCATCCAGCGCATCGTCCATCGGGCGCGGCCGGTCCCGGTCGGGTCCAGGCGGCTGGGGCAGCGGCTGAGCAGGGTCGTGACGCAGCGTGACGATCATGGGTAACCATTTGGCGGTTCTGTGGCCAGGAGCGGCGTGTTTAGGGGAAATGAAGACTCGGTGGGAACACTGGGCACCATGAACAACGAGGCAACCCCGTCGACATCCCGGAACCACTCGATCAAGCACGTGACACACAGCCACGACATTGTTATCGTGCGGGCGATCCCGGGTGGTGATGATGTGCTCGTCGATGTCGAACTGTGTTACGACACCAGTGACCCGTTCGCGATCAAGGCATGCTTCCTGCGTGACACCCCGAATCAGATCACATGGTTGTTCTCACGCGAACTCCTGACGGCGGGCCTGGACGCGCCCGTGGGGGAGGGCGACGTCCGGATCAGCCCGTCGGCGCACTCGCCCGAAACGGTGCAGATCGACCTGAACACGCCCGACGGCGCGGCACACTTCACAGCTTGCGCCGAGGACTTCACGGACTTTCTGGAGTGCAGTCACACGATGGTGCCGCGCGGTCACGAAGACCTGTGGATCGACTTCGAATTCGAGCTCCATCGTCACGTTTTCGACTGACCGCGACCGCTGGGAAAGGAAACTCATGAGCGAAGGATCCGAGGAGAGCGCGTCAGCTGACGCCACTGACTCCCGTTTGCTGCTGCTGCTCGATCCCGAGTTCCGGATGAACGAGGAGCAGCGCGACCTGCCACCGCATGTCATCCTTGGCGCGTGGATCGTCGGTGAAACCGGCGCCCCGAGCCGCTTCCATCCGAATCCGGAGTACCGTCCCAGCACACCCGGCTCCCCGCTCGACCCCGTGGACGCCGTGCTCCGCGCCCTTGCCGACGGCCAGGACGTCGCTGACCAGTTCTCCGTCGTGCTCCGTGACACCGTGCTCGGGATCGCCACGGACGAGCAGGGCTCGGCGCTGATCAAACCTGCCCCTGACGGCGTGCCGTCGGTCCAGGTGGCCACTTCCTTCGGTCATCGCGCGCGAGTCGGGGACGACGTGCGCTGGTTGGACGTCACTGTCGAGGAGTTGGCCGACGCGCTGCCCCAGCACGGGGTCGACGTGCTGCTGAACCCCGGTTCACCGGCGTCGATGCGGGTACTGGCCGACGCGATCCGTGCGGCGGCCGAAGCGGAGGATCAGTGATCGGCCGGGCGGTGCCGCCGGTCAAAGGCGTCGTTCGCCGTTGACGATCGCGTTCGACAGTTCGATGCGGGAACGGTAGCCGCTGCGGATGAACAGCCGGCTCAGCCGCCCTTCGACGCTCTTTTCACTCGTGACCAGCGCCGCGGCGATCTGCTTGTTGCTCAGCCCCTCGCCGACGAGCGTCGCAAGCAACCTCTCGTTCTCCTCGAGTGTGTTTCGGCGGCCTGTAACGACGATGCCCTTGAGCTGCATCAGAGTGCGGGTGTTCGCGCGGTGCATGAGCGCGTCAAGACCGGCCATCAGTTCGTAGGCTTCGTTGAGCTGAGCAGGGTCCGCCATCTCGTGCTTCACAAGCCGCGTGATGAGGACCGACAGCTCGAATGGCTGACCGCGCACATGGGCCGAACGCAGGCTCTCCGTCGCCGCGTCCGGGTCCTTGGTGACCGCCGCGCGCACGAACGACGCGAGGAGTGCGGCCCTGCCCGTGCGCAAGGTGTGCGCCAGCCGGTCGGCCTCCACAAGGCACCGCTCGGCGGTTTTCGTGTCATCGAGTTCGAGAGCCAGGTCGGCCAGTTCCGCGCGGGCGACATCGCAGCCGACCACCAAGCCGCGCTTGTCGGCCTTGCGCAACGCGGTTCGGAGCTTGTCGGCCGCTCGCACTGTGTCGCCGAGCGCACGATCGATCAGCGCTTCGGCGAAGTCGACCAAGTGGCCGAGGACCGGCGAGCCTTCCCTGGCCGCGCTCACCAGCTCGCGTGCGGTCGTGAGGCGGCCCTGGGAGACCACAGCCGAGACCGTCGCGTAGAACATCCCGGTCGTCGCGGCCGCGAAGCCGGGAGCCGACCGGCAAGCCACACTCCGGCAGGCCAGCTCGGTCGCGGTTGGGAAGTCGCCGCGCAGCACGGCGCCCGTCGCCCGGTTCGCCGGCCCCGCGTCGTTCCACGAAAGCCCCTCGTCGGCCAGCAGTTTCTCGGCCCGGACCAGATCGCCGTTCAGCAGCAGGCCGGTGAGATGTGCGTCGACCTGTTCGAGGTGGAACCGCGCGACCTCACGCAGTGGCCACTGCCCGCGTTCCGTGAGGCTCCGCTCGAAGAACTCCGTTTGCCCTTGCCAGAGGCCGCCGAGCGCTGTGACCAGACGCGAGGCAACGGCGTGAGAACGTCCATGGTGGACAATAGGCGTAGTGGTATCCGCCCAGCGCACGGCTTCCGCCCACCGGTCGAGCAGTGTGCAGGCGGTCGCCCTGAGCGCGGCCCTGAAGCCGGGATCCCCGGGCGCGCGGCGGTCGCCGTCGGCGATTTCGCGCAGCGGTTCGGTGTCTTCGCAGCCGCTGAGGCCGCGGAGGAGCAGCGTGCGAGCCTCGAAGGCTGCGTCGGCGTTCACCACGTCCGCGAAGTCGGTGAGCACCAGCCGGAGTATGCGCAGGCTCTGTTCATAGTCGCCGTTGTGGTGATAGGCCGTGGCGAGCAGCAAAAGCGTCTTCGCCCGCTGTGCTCTGTCACCGGCCAGTTCGACCGCGGCGTCGAGCCAGTGGAGCGTCGACGCCGCTTGGTCCTCCGCGGCTTCGATCGCCCGGTGGATCAGTTCCTCCGCCGCCCGCCCCGGATCCACGGACCGGCCGGCCGCGGCCAGCAGATTCGCCCGGTGTTCGAGGTCGGCGCAGGTCGCGGTGCCCGACCAGAGCGCTTCGACAGCGTGCGTGGCCACCATCCGTCGTTCGAACGGCCCGCAGGCCTCGGCCAGCACGGATGCGTGCAGCGGGATGGCGAAGCGCCAGCTCGTGCCCGCCCGATGGAGCACACCCGCGCGGCGCAGGACTTCCAGACGATCCAGCACGTCTTGCTCGGGTATACCGATCACCGTGCCCGTCAACCGGGGCGCGCGATCGCCGAGTGGGGACAGCAAGGCCATGACCTTCGCCACGTCCCACTCCGCCTCGCCCAGCGCGTATGCCGACATGACGGCTTCACAGGCCGGGGTCGAATTCTTCGCCGTCATCGCCGGGACGAAGTACGCGCATCGGTTTACCACGCGGATCGCGCCGCACTGGCGCAGCATGTCCATCGCCTCGGCGACCGCACTGTGCACGCCGCGAGTCAGTGCGTGCACATGGTCGACGAGCGAGGAGTGGGGGGTGGCGCCCAGCGACCTTCTCAGTTTGTCCGCCAGCGAATCCTTGGTCAGCGGAGGCAGCCGGAGCGTGTGCACCAGGTTCTCCTTGCGGAGGGCGTTCAAAGCTTCGGGACCGTAGCGGGCGGCGACGTCACCGGCGGGAATCCGGAGCGCGCCGACACAAGAGAACCGGCGGCCGTCGAGCAAGGGGATCAAAGCTGCGAGCACCGCGAGGGAGTCACGGTCGATCCATTGCAGGTCGTCGAGCAGCAGTACGGTTCTGTCGCCTGCGCGATGCAGGGCGGCAGTCGCGGCGCGCGCCGCGCGCCGCGCCACTGCCGGTTCCACGGCAGCACCCGCGACCGGGCCGATCGTCGCCCAGGCGGGTTCGCCGGACACCGGGCCCCGAAGCCTGGTGGCCGGCTCACCCCGACGGTCGTCGGACGGCAGAACGAACCGGGCCGGAACGGCGTCGCCGCTCGGCGTGAAACGCATCGCCGAGACGTGCCTGTGGTCGGCCTCATAGCGTTCGGAAAGCCGGGCGAGCAGGGTCGTCCGACCGGTGCCGGTGAGCCCGGTGACCAGGACCAGTGGCTTCTCCGCCTCGAGAACGGCGTTGAGGTGGTTCTCCACGTCTTCATCATCGAGGCGGATCAACGGTGAGCCGAGCCGGAAAGGTCAACCGGCCCGGCATCGTGCCCGAAGTTCCCCTGTGCGCCGGGTACCGGCGATGCGCCTGAACCAAGGGGTCCCAGGGCAGCGATCGCCGTAAAAAAGGCCGTGTCCGTGGCATGGCGATCGGTTCGAACGGCTTGTCTGCGATCGTGAAGAGGTAATCGGTATTCACGAGCAAGGAGCGGCGATGACGGATTGGGCAGCGGCTTTGAACGACGCTGATCTGGGTGTCGAGCAGGCGTTGGCCGACCTCGAGCGCGAAAAGCAAAGGCTGCGCGAGGTCAGCAAGATCTGGCAGGAGAGCACGACCACCGTCCGCGCGAAGGACAATTCGTTCTCGATGACGTTCGACGGACGCGGTGAAGTGTCGGAGCTGTCGTTCCACGGATCGAAGTATCGTTCACTGGCGCCCGCCCAGCTGGCCCATCAGATCGTGGCCGTCATGCGCCAAGGCCGCGCCGAGGCGATGGCGAAGGTGGAAAGCGTCATGGGCACGAGCGGGATGACGGGTTTGGACTTCTCCGCGGTCGCCAGTGGCGAGGTCGACCCGATCGAGATGGTGAACTCGCTGCTGGGGCCGATGATCGAAGGGCTCGACGGTCTCGGCATGAAGGTTCCCCTTTCCTTCGACGAGACCGAGCCGGAGAGCGGCAAGAAGAGCGACAAGAAGAGCGGCTGACCCATTCCGGGATTCGCTTGTCAAGACAGGTGTACCAGGATCTTCCCGTCGTTTCCGGGAGCCATCTCCACTCGCCGGTAGAGCTTCTTCAGATGTGCTTGCCGCAGCATCGCGAGCACCCGGTTCGTGAGTTTGCCCGACCCCTTGCCGGGAATGATCTCCACCACCGCCACGCGCGTCGCGGCTCCACGGAGCAGCGCGTTGCGCACCGCTTTGTCGATGTCCCTGTCGCTGCGGAAGACCGGGTGCAGATCCACGGTCAGCTTCTCCGGCATGGAACCTTCTTTCCTGATGAATGGTTGTGCTGGACACGGGTCTATACCCGGCAGGAAGGGCCTGAGACCTGATGGAAGAGCAAACACAGTATCGCACAACGAGTTCGGCGCGCCTACGATTCGTCCTCAATGGACAGACCAGGGATCTCGCGCTGCCCGTCGAGGTTCCGCTCGCCGATCTGCTGCCCGCGATTCTCGCGCAGTTCGGCGCCGAGACGATCGAGCAGGGGGCCGAGCACGAGGGCTGGATCGTTCAGCGAATCGGCGAAGCCGCGCTGGACGGAGACCGAACCCTGCTCCAGTTGAGCGCCGTGGACGGCGAGAGCCTTCATTTACGTCCCCGCGCCGAGCAGCTCGCCGCGATCGACTACGACGACCTGGTCGACGGTTTGGCGGAGCAGGTGCGCGAGCACCCTGGCGCGCTGACTCCGGCCCGGGTCGGCTGGATGTTCCGGCTGGGCGCCGTCGCGGTACTGTTGGTCGCCTGGTGGCTAGTGCAGGCCGACGCGCCTGTAGGAGCTCAGGTGCTGCTCTCCGCCGGGCTCTCGGTGGTGCTGCTCGCCGCGGCGGCCTTGGTCGCTCGTGGTGCCGCCAAGCCCGTGCCGGCGGTGATCCTCGCCGGAGCGAGTGCTGGTTTCGCCACGGTGTCCGGCTACTATCTGATCCTGCTGCTCGATCCGTCGGCCACCGCCATGACGGGCGGCACCGGCGCGGCGGCGGGCGCTCTGCTGGCTCTGCTGGCCGGGGTGATGGTGGTCGCGGACGGCGCGGCGGTGTTCGCCGGGGCGATCCTGTGTACCGTCGTGCTGCTGGTCACCGGCTTGATCGGCTCGGTCACCCCGGCCTCCCCCGGGCAGGCTTGCGCCATCGGCTTGGTGATCTCGCTGATCTTGATGTTGTTCATCCCGACGACCGCGTTCCGCCTTTCCGGGTTGAGCCTGCCGATGCTGCCGACGGGCGCCGAGGAACTGCACGAAGACATCGACGCGGTGTCGCACAAGGTGGTCGTGGATCGCGGAGCGGCGACCTTCGGCTACTCGACGGCACTGCATGTCGGGGGAGGAGCGGCGCAGGTCGTGCTCCTGCCGATGCTGGACAGCGGCGCCGACGGCTGGCATCTCACGTTCGCACTGGTCGTCTCCCTGCTGCTGGTGCTTCGGTCCCGCCACCCGAGCGGCATGATCCAGCGCTGGGCCGTGCTGGCCCCCGCCGCGCTCGTCGTGCTTCTCGTCGCCGCCTGGCTCGGTCTGGCCCGGCCGGTGGAGTCTCGCTTCGTGATCGTGGTCCCGCTGGTACTCGTCGCCGGACTGCTGCTGCTCGGCGGCGAACGCCTGCCGGGTAGGCGGTTCCGGCCCTACTGGGGCCGCGCAGTGGAGATCTTCGAACTGCTCACGGCCATCGCGGTGCTGCCCATCCTCCTGCAGGTTCTCGGCGTCTACAGCGTCATGCGACACCTGGCCGGCTGATGAAATCACGCAAAGACCAGGTACAGGCCTACTTCTTCGTCGTCGGACGGCTGGCGGCCGCCGTGACGCACGGCAAGCCGGACAACCTGGAGTCGCCGAGCAAGCGGATGACGACCGGGATGGTTCTCGGGTTCGTGCTGGCCGCGGTGACCATGGGCGTGTTCGGGATATTCGGCCTGTTCGTGCCCTCCTCCGGCAACTCCTCCTGGAAGCAGGATGGCGCGATCGTGATGGACGAGACGAGCGGTGCCCGCTACGTGTACCTCGCCGGTCAGCTTCGCCCCGTCCTCAACTATTCGTCCGCCCGGCTGGTGGCGGGCAATTCCGGCGGCCAGCTCACCTCGGTCTCACCGGCGGCACTCGCCGGAACGCCGGTCGGTCAGCCGGTCGGGATCGCGGGAGCTCCGGATTCGCTGCCGGCGGCCGACAAGGTGACCGGCGCTCCGTGGACGGTGTGCACGCAGCGTCCTGGTTCCGCTTCCACCACGCAGAACGTGGTCGTCAGCGTCCTTTTAGGACATTCGCCTGGTGCTGCGCTTTCCGAAAGTCAGGCGTACTACGTGTCCGCTCCCGGCGGGGAGCTCTATCTGGTGACGCGTGGGAAGCGCTTCAAACTGCCGAGTGATTCGGCCGCGGTCGCCCTCGGCTATGGCGCGCTACGTCCACTTGAAGTGCCTTCGCTGTGGCTGAACACGATCCCCCAAGGCCCGGACTTCGTCGCGCCACCGGTGCCCGGCCTCGGCCGGCCGGGACCGCCGATCGGCGGGCGGCCCAGTGTGGTGGGGCAGATCTACCAGGCGCGTAACCCGGCGATCGGCACCGAACAGAACTACCTTGTGCGCCAGGACGGCCTGGCCGCGCTCAGCCGCACCGCCGCGGCACTCCTGCTGACCGCGCCGAGTACCCGGCAGGCCTATCCGGATGGGCCGATCGAGGCCATCCAGATCACCCCGGATGCCTTGACCGGCCTCGCGATCTCCACCACGACCGGTATCGCGAACGACCTGCCACCGAGCCCCCCTGACATCGTCGCCCCGCCGCCGGGTTCGCAACCCTGCGCTCGTCATGACCCGGGTACGGGACAGACAGTGGCCGAGTGGCTCCCCGACGGTCAGGTCGCGCAGGCCTCGGTTCCACTGGGCACACACGAGGCAGGGACGACGGCAGACCGGGTCGCGATACCGGCGGGCAGGGGCGTGCTCGCACATGATCAGTCCGCACCGGGTGCCGCCGCCGGCGTGACGTATCTGGTGACCGAAGTGGGGGAGAAGTATCCCTTGGCCGACGCTGCGACGATCACCGCGCTCGGCTACAGCGAGTCCGCCGCGGTCGGGGTGCCGATGCGGCTGCTCGACCTGCTGCCGACCGGCCCGGTGCTCAGTGCCGACGCGGCGCGTCAGGCCCAGGGTGCGCGGCCGTGATCGCAGACCGCCCGCTCGCAAGGGGAATCCCTATCGTGTGCGCCCAAAATCGGAAAACCGAATTCCGGTCGACGTCCGGAATTTATCCTTGAACAGTGGTCGTGCTTTCGCAAAGCTCAAATGTTCAGGAAATCTTCGAACAGGCCGCCAAGTGCAAGGAAACGGTGAACAGAGTTTGACGGCCAGTGCCGTCCCGAGAGCAAGGAGTTGACGTGTCGACGAAGTTCGATGCCGAAGCAATCGCGACCGCCGGCCAGAACATCGGCTTGCTGCTGAACGACACGAGTGCCTTCGAGGCACTGAAACAGCCTTGGCCGACCGCGGGGAAGTTCGAACCGGCGGCCCGGCTGGAGCGGATCATGGACGGACAGCGCGGCGCCGTGGTCGCGCACGCAGATCACCTCAAGGCCGTTTTCGCTGACATGGAGACGAAACTCAAGGAGATCTCAAGCCGTTACAAGAAGACCGACGGACAGAACGCCGAAGAGATCCAGAACGTGATCGCGGGTCTCGAAGGTACTGTGTACGCGACGTAGTCAACACATGAACCATTCGCCGGGAACGGAACCGGGCGGTCCGCGTGAATCCGCGTTCGACGACCTCGGTGCTGGCTGTCTAGACAGGGATCTCTAAGTATGTCCGCTTCTCAAGCTAAGACTCCTATGGTCGGTCAGTACGCGGCTGCTCCGCCCGCGCTCGACCCTGCACAATACACTTCATTGGAATCGCTCACGGCTGCTGTCAGCGATCTGATCAACGCCAAGGACGGTTCGGCCACCACCGCTTGGTACAATCTCGAAAAGGACATGAAGGCGGCCATGGGGGCGATCTCGGCCATCAACGAGAAGTTCGCGAAGCAGATCAAGGCCGTCGGGGACGCCCTGGAAGGCGAAACGGGTGAGGCGTTCACGAAATACGCCACCTCGATTCTGAACACCAGCAACGAAGTGTACGACACCCTGACCGGCAAGCAGTTCGACGTGACCATGGGAAACATCGGCCGTGCTTCGCAAGCTTTCGTGAACACCTGGTGGCAGGTTCAGGCAGCCGGGAAACAGGTCTACGAACAGCGAGTGGCCGCGCTCAAGGCGGACGCCCAGCGGAAAATCGACGCCGCCACGGATCAGGCCGCGGCCGCGGCGGTCGTCGCGCAGCTGCCGCTCCAGGTGATCCAGATCAAGCAGACGTCGGACGCGGCCTTGTTGAAGGATCTGCAGAACGCTCTGGGCACGCTCGGAAACGCCTACAACGCCCGCGGCGCGGATCTCGTCCCGCTCTACATCTCGGATGGCGACACGACCACTGCGGCGCCCGGTGACAGCTACCAGGCGCAGACGAGGAATCGCCACAGCGACCAGAACAACCAGAACAACCCGGGCAAGTTGCCTGATCCGGTCGTGTCGGGGCCTACCCAGGGGGACTCCGGCTACGCGTCGGGACCAGTCGAGCCGGTGCCGGCCACGGGAACGCAGCCAGGCCCGGGCGATCAGCAGCCGAGCTTCGCCTCGGGACCAGTCGAGCCGGTACCGGCCAAAGGAACGCAGCCAGGCCAGGGCGAACAGCCGTCGGGCTTCGCCTCGGGACCAGTCGAGCCGGTGCCGGCAACGGGAACGCCGCCCGTCTCCGGTGCCGCTCCCACAGGGGGCGGCAAGTTGTCACCGGACGCGAGCGCTGCGCTGGGCGACGCGAAGAAGGCCGTCGGCGACACACTCGACGGTCTGGCCGCGAAAACGGATAACCCTGATCGCAAGCAAGCGTTGCAAGACGCGAAGGACGCCGCGCAGGGAGCCATCAACGGCCTGACCGGCGGCGCGCCGGGCGAGGCCGGCGGCACTGGAAGCGCGGGTGGCGTTGGAGGGGCGCCGGATCCGGGTACAGGCGCCGGTGGCGGGCTCGCGCCGTCGATGGCAGGGCTCGCGGACGCGAAGAAGGCCGCGAGCAAGGCGATCGATGATCTGGGCAAGAAGACCGATGACCCGGAGCGGAAACAGGCGCTGGACGACGCGAAGAGGGCCGCTGAGAAGGCGATCGACGGGCTGACCAGCCCGGGAGCGCCGGGCAGCCTCACCGGCGGCCCCGGCGAACCCACCGTGGCCGACGCCAAGGACGCCGCCGCCGACGCGATCGATGGGCTCTCGAAGCCCGATGACTCCGAAGCACGGCAGCAAGCGCTCGACGACGCGAAGGATGCGGCTTCGGACGCCGTCGACGGCATCCTGGGCCAGGAGGGCACCGACCCCGCCGCCTCGGCCGAGCGTGCGCAGCTGCTCGACGCGAAGGAGGCGGCGAACAAGGCGATCGACGACCTCATCTGCGAAACCGACGACCCCGAGCGCAAGCAGGCACTCGAGGACGCCAAGGACGCGATGAATTCCGCGATCGACAAGATGGCCGCGCCGGAACACTTCGGGCAGATCCAGGACGCGAAACTCGCCGCTGACAAGGCGATCGACGGACTCGGCTCGCCGGGTGACGACGCACAGCGGCAGGAGCAACTCGCCGCGGCCAAGGAGGCCGCGAACGACGCGATCGACCGGATCAACGACTCACCCGAGCTCACCGGTCCCGAGCACGACAAGGCACTGGCGCAAGCGAAAGAGGACGCGGCCAAGGCGATCGACGGATTGTCCCGGCCCGACGACAGCCCCGCCGAACGCCAGGCTCTCGCCGACGCGAAGACCGCGGCGAACAAGGCCATCGACGCCATCGGGGGCAGCAGCACCGCTGGTGGCAGCGGTGGTGGCAGCGGCAGCTCGACGCGCGATTTCCTGGCGCCGTCCACGCCGACCGGGCAGGGCCTCGCGACCGGCGGCGGCGCGACCGGCGGCGGGGGCACCGCGACCTCGGGCGGGGCCCCGGCCGCCAAGTTCGACACCCAGCCACTTTCCGCGGCCGCACCGATCAGCACGCAGGGTGGTCCGACTCTCACCGGCGCTCCCGCCGGGCTGGGCACGGGCCAGCAGGGCGGTATGCCGATGGGTCCGATGGGACCCATGGGTGGCGGAATGGGTGGCAGCCCCGGCGGTCAGGAGGAGAAGGAACGGGAACCGCAGATCTGGATCCAGGCCGATAAGGGCGCTTGGGGCGAGGACGACGACTCGCAAAGCCACGTACTGGGCAGGAGCTGATTCGCACCCGCGTTCAAGGAGGCTTTCGCGGCCTTCGTGCGTGTCGGGTTGTCAATGGGGCGGGCCGTGGAGGTCCGCCCCATTCGGCTGTTCGTGGCGCCGGGTGTTCAGCCGGTCATGTGCGAGCGTGGAAATACAGCTGAATGGCGGCGGTCCAGTATCCTGCGTCGTCAATTCGTGGTCTAGGTCCGGGCCCGCCTCGTGGACGCAGGTAGTCGACTAAACGCGGCAGGAGCCTATTCGGGCCGGGTTCATCCCGCGGACTGTCTACCAAGGACGTCTACTCACGACGAAATGCCTGTTCTATGCCTAGGTGTACGGTTTTTGAGCACGGTCGTGAGTGGTAATGAGCGTTCTAACCCTCATTGCCACTCACGACCCTTCCTGAAACCACGCAAACTTCTCAAATCGGGCACATCTGTCTCCTGGCGAACCGCTCACGACCCCCGCAGACTTACAGAACGAATTTCCGGTGCAGGACGCTAGGTCTCAAAGCGTGAAATACGCGCCTGGGGAAAACGCTCAGTGATGGTGATCGCGGGCGAACTGGGCCGGCGTCTGGCCGTAGTGGCGACGGAACATCCGGATGAAGTGGCTGCTGTCGGCGAACTGCCAGTGTGCCGCGATCTCCGAAACCGTGGGGTGGGACGGCGAGAGGAGTGCGCGACGCGCCTGCTCGAGGCGACGTCGGCGGATGTACGCCGCGACAGGCTCGCCGGTTGACGCGAAGGCCCGATGCAACGTTCGCAGCGAGACCTTGAGGTGGCGCGCCAGCAGCGCTGGTGTCAGGTCCGGGTCGGTGAGTAGCTGATCGGCGAGGTTGCCGGCCGCGTGGACCAGCGGGACGGCCAGACCGGGTTCGGCGCCGTCGAGATATCCGTGCAAAACCCCGCGGACCAGCTCCACCAATGCGTTGCGGCTGGCGTGGACGCCACCATCGCTGAGGTCGCCGCGTGTCGCGTGGACAACACTCGTGTGTGCCAGCAGCATTTGAACTTCCGCGGCGGCGGCCGGGCCGGTCGCTTGCGTGCCGTCGGCGAACAAGCCCAGCGCCTCGGCGGGCAGCCCGATCACCTGGGCGGTCGTGCCCGCGGCGACGTCGTAGCCGGTGAACCCGGTCGAGCGGCTCAGCAGGAACTGGCCGGCGTCGACAGTTATCGTGTCGCGTTCACGTTTGAGGATGTAGGTGCCACGATGCACCACGTAGAGCCGCAGTTCGCCGGTGTCGGGAAAGGCGGAATCGACCCGTACGCGCGTGGCGGTTTCGAAGTCTGTGATGACTGAGTCCCCGACGCGGGAGGTGAGGCCACGAACGGCGGCTCCGGCTGTGGCTTCGTGCTGGAAAGCGGGCAACGTGAAACCGTCGCCGATCTGTGCTTCCCAGCCGTCGCGGAAGGTAAGGTCGAGACGTGGATCCGAAAATCTATTTACACCTGTACTTGCAGCAGGTGCGCGACGTCCTGGTGTGGAAACTCGACGGCCTGTCCGAGTACGACGCGCGCCGTCCGCTCACCCCGACCGGAACGAATCTGCTCGGACTGGTGAAACACCTGACGGGCAACGAGTTCGGCTATTTCGGCGAAGTGTTCGACCGACCCGCCCACGCGGGGGAGTGGCTGGTCGACCGCGCTCAATCAGAGGATTTCCTCGCCCGTCCCGAGGAGACACGCGAGGACATCATCGCGGAGTACAAACGGTCGTGGGAGCACGCTGACGCCACCATCGCGGCACTCGATCTCGACTCACCCGGCAAGGTGCCCCATTTTCCCGAAGGCATGCGCGATGTGACCTTGCAGTGGATGCTCGTCCACATGATCACTGAGACCTGCCGGCACGCTGGTCACGCCGACATCGTCCGCGAGCTCATCGATGGCCGCGCCGGCTTCCACCCCACGGTCAGCAACCTTCCCGACGGGTGGTCCGAGTTCCACGATCGTGTCGAGATCGCGGCACGTGAGGCGGCCCGTATCACCGGCGACCGCGCGTTGGACACGTAGTCTGGGCTGAAGGAGGCTTTCGCCGCTTCTGATGCGGTGATGGGCCCCTTCGCGTCTTGCTGGTCGCGCGCACGCGAAGTCGCTGGATCAGTCGAGTATCGCGGGCAACCCGTCAAGGCGGCGCATGAACGATCCGGGCCGCCAGGTCAGGTCTGCGAAAGGCTTCGCGAGTCGGGTTCGCGGGAATCTGGTGAGCAGCGTCCGCAGCGCCGTTTCGGTTTCCAGCCTGCCTAAGCCGGCGCCGAGGCAGCGATGCGCCCCATGGCCGAACCCCAGATGCCCGCGCGTTTCGCGTTCGATGTCGAAGTTGTCCGGGTCCGGGAACCGGGCCGGGTCACGATTCGCCGCGCCGGGGGAGACCGCGATCATCTCACCGGCCGGGATCGCCACGCCGCTCAACTCGAGGGGCTTCTCGGAGAATCGCGGGGGCAGCAGCTTGAACGGTGACTCGTAGCGCACGATCTCTTCGACGGCCGGGCCGAACAGATCCGGCGAGGCCAGCAGTTTCCGCACCGTGCCCGGCCGGTCGAAAAGCAAGGCGAGCCCGGTCCCGATGGCGGTCGCCGGTTCGGAGCCGCCGATGAGCAGTACCACGAACGTGGAGGCCAGCTCGTCGGCGTCCATGGTGCCTTCCGCCTCGTGTATCCGCAGCAGCCGGGTGAACAGATCGTCTCCCGGCTCGTGTTTCTTCAGTTCGATCATGCGGAGTGCGAGTTCGTGGAGGCGGTGGGCGCCGTCTTCCGCCTCGGCGACGCTGCTGCCGGTCAGCATCGACATCTGCCAATCAGGGAACCCCTCGCGCTCGTGTGCGGGTAGTCCCAGCAGGTCGGCGAGCACGGTGGTGACCAGCGGCCGGGCATAAGCCGCGATCAGGTCGACCGGTTCGCCCAGTGGAAGGCGGTCGAGCAGTGCCGTGGCGGTGCGTTCGATGGCAGGCCGCAGGCGGGCCACGCGGGTCGGGCTGAACTCTCCGCTCAGCTGCGCCCGGAGCCTGCGGTGGTCGGCGCCGTCGCGATCGAGCAGGCTGCGACGGGACCGGTGCGCGAGTTTGGCGCTGTGGTCGGGCCGGAGAATGGACTGCGGGACCACTCTCTTCCGGTGCTGCACGATGTCCTTGCACGCGCTGGGATCGGCGAGACTCGTGCGGGCGTCGGCATATCCGGTGACGACCCACATCCGGAACCCGTTGACCTGGACGGGTACTGCGGGAGCCGTGTCCCGCAGTCCGTCGAAGACCGCATAAGGACAGGCGGTGTATTGGGATGTCGCGAGGTACTTCGGTCGGTTCTCTGCCATGACGATGTCCTGCCCACAGGTCAGATGCTGACTTCTGGATAGCCTCTCCGCGGCGCGGAGATCTCGTCGAGCCTGCGCCGATGCTCCTCGGGCATGCAGAAGTCCGCGCCGGCCAGCGTCTCATCGAGTTGCTCGGTCGTCCGCGCGCCGACCAGCGGGGCGACCACGCCCGCACGATCACGAAGCCAGGCCAAGGACGCGACGACCGGGCTCACGCCGAGTTCGGTGGCGACGGACACCACGGCCTCGACGATGCGGGCCGCTCGATCGTTGAGATGCCTGCCCACGTACCACTTGAAGTACCGGCTGTTCGTCCGCTCCTCCGGTACGCCGTCTCGGTACTTCGCGCTCAACACGCCCCTGCCCAGCGGAGCCCAGGGGAGAATGCCGAAACCCAGGTTCGTCGCGGCCGGCACCACCTCCCGTTCGACGCCTCGTTCGAGCAAGGAGTACTCCACCTGCGCGCTGGCCAGCGGACCGGTGTTCTTGCCCGCCTGGCTGACCGCGACGGCGGCCGTCTGCCAGCCCGAATAGTTGCACACCCCGACATAGCGGGCTTTTCCCGAGATGATCGCCGTGTCGACGGCTTCGAGGGTCTCTTCCATCGGGACCTTCTTGTCCCACGCGTGCAATTGCCAGAGGTCGACGTGATCGGTGCCCAACCGGGAAAGTGAAGCGTTCAAGGCACTCAGCAGGTAAGCGCTCGAGGCGTTCGCGGACGGCCTCCCGTCGATGATGACGCCCGCGGATTTGGTGGCCAGAACGAGGGAATCCCGGGGTACACCTGCACCGAACATCCGGCCGATCATCCGTTCGGCTTCACCGGCGCCGTAGACGTCCGCCGTGTCCAGCAGGTTGCCGCCGGTGTCGAGGTAGGCGGCCAGTTGGCTACGTGCGGAGTCGTAGTCGGTGGTCGTGCCCCAGGTCGAACTGCCGAGACCCAGTGGCGAGACGATCAGGTCGCTACCGCCGAGCCTGCGTGACTTTTCCATCTGACGAAGCCCTTCGCTCGTGAACCAGCGCGTCGAGGTCGTCCTCGGCGTTGATGACGTGTCCGGTCAAAACGTCAGCGTCCCCGCGTGCCAAGCGCACCAAGCAACCGACGACGGTTTCGAGCGGGACGAAGGCGCCGGAGTCGCGGGCTTCGATCGCCCAACGGGCGATTCGGTTCAGCCAGGGATCGGCGTCACCGGCGAACCGCATGCCCGCGCTGGTGAGCCCGGCGTCGACCATCCCAGGGTTGTAGCTGAGCACCGTGACACCCGAGGAGCGCAGTTCGGCGGCCAGGTTCTCTGAGAGTTTCACCAAGGCTGCCTTGGACACCGAGTAGGCGGTGGCGTATGGCCAGCGTTTGATTCCGGCAGGGCTGACAAGATTGATGATCCGGCCTCGGCGCGCCGGGATCATCACTTTCAAGGCGGCCTGCGCACTGACCAGCGGACCGGCGACGTTGACCTGCTGGGCACGCCACCAGGCGTCGAAGTCGACCTCGGCGGTCGGCCCGACCGGCCCGGGGTCGACGGCGTTGTTGACGAGCACGTCCAGCCTGCCGGTGCCGTCCATGATCCGTGCGACGACGTCACGCATGGCGCCGCCGTCCGCGACGTCGGCGCGGATCGCCTCGACGAGGATGCCGTCCCCGGTCAGCTTTTCGACGGTTTCGTCCAGCGCCACGGCATCCCGCCCGGTGACGAACACCCGCGCGCCCGCCTGCCCCAGCGCCTCGGCGAACGCGCGGCCCAGTCCCTTGCCGCCACCGGTGATCAGCACCGTCGAGTCCCGCATGAGATGAGGCCTCCGTCGGTGTCGGTGGGGCCGGCCAGGTTCGATCCCGTTCCGGGTGACCCTCACAGCGGAAAAAGCGCCAGGCAACCGAACTTGCCCGATCATCGGCATCGGAACGTTCGTTCGGGCACGTCAGACGCTCGGCCGATTCCAGGGCCGGCGGTTCATGGGGGGAGTTCCGCCCCTTCGCCGCTCTCCACTCGCATGGTCACCCACACGGCACTTCGAAATCTAACGTGACGGTTGTAGACGTGTCTCGCACCGAACACCAAGGAGAATCATGCCCAAGGGAACACAGGTAAGCGAAACAACAGTCAATGCGCAGGCACAAATGCACGAGGCCAAGCGCGACGAAATCGGCGACAGGCTCAACAACGTCCTCCACACCATCAACGAGGTCAAGGCGTCGAGCCGCAGTGGCCTGACGATGGCGCTTGCGGAGGCGGGCGAGAGGTGGACCACGGCGGTGCGGAAGTCGGTGCTCGCGCACATGACCGCGATGGCGGAGAACATCCGCAGGGCAGCGTCCGATCAGAACCAGGCCGACGAGGAAAACGTGAAGGCGGTCAACAACCTCCCGATCGCCACGTCGGCCTTCCTGGGCAACTAAGAGCCCCTACCCAACGACGCACAGGTCTTTGAAAGGAAATATCGATGGCTGACGACGCTATCAAGTATGACTACGAAAAGCTCGAATTGGCGTTCGAAGAGCTGGTGAAGATCGTGGCGCAGGTCGAACAGACCCTCGACGACCAGCGTTCCCAGGTCCGGAGTGTGATGGCGGACTGGCACGGTAACACCGCGGACGCCTACCAGTCGCTGTGCAATGACCTCGACAAGGACATGGACGGCAACCTGGAATCGCTGTTGGTCCTGAAGAAGACCGCGCATGAAGGTGCCGCGCGTATGCAGCAGGCAGACGCCGATGGCTCGAAGAGGGTTTCCCTCTGATGACACGCCGCATCTGAACTTGTCCAGGAAGACACGGCATCGGGCGTTTCCGTCGCCCGGCGCCGTGTCTTCCCCTTATGGTCCGGTTTGCCGACAGTTGCTCGGGCGGATGATGGACGACATGTCGGCCTGCAGCGCGTTGCGCGCGCGGACCAGCAGCGGAAAAGTGCCAAGCAACGCCTGACCACCGAAACCTGCCCGATCATCGGCATCGGAACGTTCGTTCGGGCAAGCCGGGCGAGTGGCGTAGTCGCCGCCTCGTCAGCTGCTCACGCGTGAGCGCAGCGCGGCCTCGACCGAAGACACGACCGCGCCGATCTCCACCGGATCGTGGAAAGCGCGGTCGTAGACCACATCGAGCATGAGCCGCCCGCTCACCGTGGCCGCGAACATGGCGGGCACCGGGCCGTGCAGTGTGGCGGCGACGCGGCTGCCGGTGAGGCGCAGGCCGTCGGGCAGCACGGGATCCTCCGCGACACCGATGTTCGACACCATGAACGTCATGGGCGGCGGGGGCGCGGGTGCGACGCACTGCGCCAGCAGGGCGCGTTGTGGTTCGTCCCGTTCGAGAGCCATGCGCAGGCTTTCGGCCACGCGCGACCCGACGTCGGCAGGCAGGTCGTCCGTGGTGACCGGGACGGTGACCAGGCAAGGCAGTGCGCCGCAGAGCTGGGCGTCCGGTTCTATCGGCGGGACAAGCCGTTCGCGCAGATCCACCGGGATGCACAAGGTCGCAGGCTGGGGGTCGCTGGTTGCCCGAAGCCGTGCTCGCACCGCGGTGGACACGGCTCCGCACAACAGATCCGTGACCGAGATCCGGCTCGCGCGGGCCAGTGCGACGACCTCGGCCGTCGGTCCGGGATCGAATTCGATGTGGTGTACTCCGAAGCCGGACGAGGGGGTGGCGGCACTGCCGGAAAGAACCATTGTCTCTCCGGGCACACCGGCAGGCTCCGGCCATCCGTGCGGGTAGTGCCCGTAGAAGCGTTCTTCCAACCCAGGTTCGAACACCGGGCGCGGTGCGGACCGCGGGACTTCGCCGCGCAGTAAGGCGCCGTAGATGTCGAGAAGAGTGCGCGTCAGTATGTGCACCAGGCGCCCGTCGGAAACGGCATGGTCGACGGCGAGTGTCAGTTCCGTCGTGTCAGCCGTTTCGTACAGCGACAACCGGCTGATCGCACCGTCCTCGTGACGTTGAGCGATGTCGTACTCGAACGTGTCAGCGCCCTTGGCCACCTTCGGCATGCTGTCTCGCAGTGCGAGCCGGAAACCGTCTGGGCCTCCGAGAATCCCGCAGCGCAACAGCGGGTACTCGTGGCTGAGCCGCTGCCACGCGCTTTCGAGCACCACCGGCTCGAAATGCCCGGTGAACGAGGTGCGGACCACGACCGGGCCGAACCCCGCGAGGATGAAGGCCGTCTCGCTGACCGTCAGCGCCCGTTCGGTGGTGGTCATCGGTTCCTTCTTGTCGCTCATGGCCGGCAGCCGCCGGCTGGAACCTCCCCCAATGCCGAGGCACTCGCAACGCCCCTGGCTGAAACCTGCCCGGTTTTCCCGAACGGATGACCAGTCGTGTCGGCCCCGCGTGAGCGTTCGTCCAAAGGAAATGAACGAAAGGGTAAAATTGCCTTCGCTCCCCGGGGCCTGGGTTTATTCTGAATTACTGTCCTGTGACCCAGGCCAACTCGTCCGGTCCGGCCTCGGCCATGATGTCGCCGGTTCGGTAGAAGCCGTCCGTGACGTCACGCCGCTTTGAAGTATCCGGGTAACAAGGCCAGTACCAGTGATAGTCGACCCACGAACCATGATCGTCACGAACTGTGACTGGAGTACTGGGCAGCGTCGGCGACCCCGGGCGATGAATCTGGTGATCAGGTGCCGAACCCTTGGGGTAGCAGGTTTTCATTTCTTGACTTTGCATCAACTACACGGGCTTTTGTTCTTTCTCTTTGGTGGAAGGTGCACATTACCAGCGCGATCATTGACCTCTCGGTGTCCGCTGTCGAACACTTGACCGGTCATCGTACCTCTGGCGCAGCGCATTTCGATGCTGCTGCGACGTCTCGTGCCAGAGCGGAAATACTTTGAGAGGTCAAATGTCCGATATGGCGGTCGAGTTGCCTGACAGGGCTGTCCAGAGCATCCAGAAGGTCGCAGGGGTGCTACCCGTTCTCCTGATGCCCTTCACCGAGGACGGTTCCGCGGTCGATGAGGACGACTTTCTCGCTCAGGCCGCACACAATCTCGACGTGGGCTGCGACGGATTCGTCGTGGGCCAGGTATCCGAGGTGCTCCGGCTGACCCACACCGAACGTCTGCGCGTCGCGGAACTGTGCGGCATGGCCACTCAGGGGCGGGGCGTCTCAGTGATGAGTACAGGGGCAGAAAGTCCTGAAGCGGCTGTGGAGTACTCCCGGCACGCCCAGAACGCCGGGGTTGACGCGCTCCTCGTGATGCATCCGGCGACCGTCGCCCTCGACGACGACGGCATGGTCGACTACTACAGCCAGGTAATCGAGGCTGTGGACATCCCGGTGCTGGTTTTCCACGCCCCGAATCTCGCCAAGCGGCCCCTCACCATCAACGCGCAGGTGCGCCTGCTGGAGCGGTACGGCGAGGAGCGGGTGATGTTCAAGCCCGAGGCGCAGCCAACGCCACCCAGGGTGAGTGCCCTGCGCGACGCCACCGCCGGCCGGGCACGGATCTTCGAGGGCGATGGCGGCATGATGCTCCTCGACAGCCACCGGCGCGGCCTGGCGGGCGTGATCCCGGCCACCGAGATCGCCGAGATCACGGTGACGCTGTGGCGGCTGCTTCACGAGGGCCGACGCCGGGATGCGGAACGTCTTGGCCATCCGCTCGCCTACCTCATGTGTCACATGCTGAACAGCACTGACCATTACCTGGCCCTGGCCAAGCGCTTTCTCAAAGAGCGCGGGCTGATCCGTTCCACGCACGTCCGCGGGCCCAGCCGGCACGTCGTGGACGACGAGACGTGGGCCGAGACCTATCGCACCTACACAGATCTCTTGGCGACCGCCGAGGAGCTCCGGTGACAACCTTCACCGGACTGCTCCCTGACATGGAGGGGAAGTGACTGAGATGTCGCGAGAGTCACTGACCATTGTGGACTGTACTCTGCGCGACGGTGGCTATCACACCAATTGGGAATTTGGTCGCTCCCTGGTCGAGGAGTACTTGGCTGTTTGCCCGCGCCTCGGGATCGACGTGGTCGAGCTGGGCTACGTGCGGTTCACTGCGAATCGGGCGGGGCCATATGGACAGCTGCCCAAGGGGCTCACCGCGAATCTGCGTACCGCGCTCCCCACAGACCACCGACTGCGCTTCGCGGCGATGGTCGACGCGGAGGACTTTGCGTGCGTGCCTGGGGCAGAGGCAGGTCGTAGACTCGCCGAAAAGCTCGCCACTGGAGCGCTCCCCGTGGACGTGGTGCGGATCGCTGTGCGGTACGACAAAATGGCAGCTGTAGCCGAGGCGGTCGCCGCTGTCCGAGACGCCGGTTTCCGCGTCTGTCTGAACCTCATGCAGATCGACCTCGCCTCGACCCGGGAAGTCGTCCAGTGCCTGGCTGCGACCCGCGACATGGGGTCGCTGGAGGCTCTTTACCTTGCCGACTCACTCGGTTCATTGACCCCAGCACGCACGATCGAGCTCGTCAGTGCCTTCTGCGCTGGGCAAGCCGCACCGGTCGGCATCCATGCCCACGACAATCAGGGCCTCGCGCTGCACAACACTCAGGTCGCCATTGAAACAGGTGCGCGATGGGTGGATGGGACGGTGCACGGGATGGGGCGCGGCGCGGGCAACACTCGCACCGAACAGCTCCTGGTTCTGCTCGGATCAGGCCCGGACGAGCTGCAGCCGCTGCTGGACCTGATCGTCCGCCACTTCCACCCTCTCATGGAGGACTACCGCTGGGGTGCGAGCGGACTGTACGTCCTCGCGGGGCTTCACCGGATACACCCCACATACGTCCAGCGGATCGAGCGGAACGCTACCCTCGGGCCCGAAGAGAAATTGCGGGCGATGGCTTTCTTGGCCGGTTCGGCGGCGCACCGCTTCACCGTCGATACGCTGGATTACGCGCTTGGGTCCATTCGTGACTGACAGCCTGCAGGATGTACTGGCCGCCCATGCTGTCGTCATATTCGATCTCGATGGGGTTCTCGTTGACTCCAACGAAATGAAAGCGCAGTGCATACGCGCGACGTTCGCCGCCTTTCCCGAAGAACTTGTCGGCGAGTTCGTTGAGGAGTTCCGCCGCACCTTCGGCCGATCACGGCGGGAGCACTTCTCGTGGTTCCACTCCCGAAGCATCCGGCACGGGCTCGCCGAGGCAAACGCCGAGGAGTTCTACCTGACATACGCCGGCATCTACGCGAACCTGTTGGCCACCTCCTACCCAAGGGCGCCGCTATGCGCCCACGCGGACCGATTGGTCATTCGCCTGTCAACCCGCGGAGTCCCGCTTCACGTGGCCACCGGCACACTCACTGCGGAGGCGAACGCCGTTCTCAAGCATGCCGGCCTCGGAGCCGCCTTCCACTCGGTTCTCGGGGGCGAAGAGCCCAAGGCCCGGCGTATCGAGCAGATCCTGGCAACCTCGGGCGTGGCGCCTGGCGAGGCCGTACTGCTCGGCGACACGCGGCAGGACGCGCTGGCCGCGGACGAGGCAGGGTGCGACTTCGTGCTCGTCTCGCGGTATGGATTCTTCCCGCCCGAAGAGGTCCTTCGGGGCCGCGCCGGACGCGACGATCTCGTCGTCGCCGACCTCGACCCGGACGCGCCGGTCCCGCCTCGTGGCCGGCACACTCCGGGGCGGGCATGAACACCTCGACGTCGGCCACCTTGTTCTCGGTGACCTTCGTGTATCTGGCGGCCACCATGACGCCCGGGCCGAACTTCGTCTACTTGACCAGTATCGCCTCAACGAGCCCGCGACGAATTGCCCTCAGCGCGGCCCTCGGAATGACCACCGGCACACTGGTGCTGGCCAGCCTGGGAGCACTCGGAACAGCCGCTCTGCTGGGACGGTCGCCGGTGTTCGACGTCGTGCTGCACGCGGCGGGCGGGCTTTACCTCGCGTATCTGGGTGTCAAATTGTGGCGCGGCGCGCGCAGGGGCGTGACAGAGTTCAATAAGGAGCAGGGCGCCTCGCCTCAGCGCACTTATCTGACAGGTATGGTCACGGTGCTGAGTAACCCCAAGGGAGTGATCTTCTTCGGCAGCGTGCTCACCACACTGGTGCCGCCATCGGCGTCCTCAGCGCTCCGCGTGGCCGCGACACTGGCTATCGTCGTGTCTTCGCTGTGCTGGCATTCTTTCGTTGCCGTGATCTTTTCGACTGCCGCTGTCCAATCGTTTTACAGTCGGCTGAAACCTTTCATGAACAGAGTGTTCGGAGCGGTACTCGTCGGCCTCGGCGTCGCCCTCGTCGCATCCATCGCCTGAACCTCAGTCGCCTGCTGGGGCACAGGTCGCGGTCGGCACGCGCCCGACGGGCACTCCCTGGTTCGGCTGACGACCGAGCCAATCCGAGATCGCTCTCGCGGCAGGCCGGAGCATTGTCATGTGGTGGCCCGGTACCACGGTGCGGGAATGTGGCTGTGCCGGTGACCAGTCGAAAGGCGAGTCTTCGGCCGATACGTAGAGGATCGGCACCGAGAGGGCGGGCGAGGCCCACTCACGCAGCAGTCGCAGGTAGCTGCCCGTCGCACTCAACCTCGTCATGCCCACCGCGCTGACACCCAGCGACCGTTCCCGGTCGACGGCGATGTTCAGCACCACGGGGAACTCTTCACGGAAGACCTCGGGAGCAGGCCAAGGCGAGTCGAGCAGCACCACGCCCACGGGAGGCCGTTCGCCCAGACGCGTGGCGACCAGCTGGGCGATCCATCCGCCGGAGGAATGTCCGCACAAGACATACGGACGGCCGCCGTCCACCAGGCCGGTGACCGCTCTCTCGTGAGCCGCCGCCAGCGCGGCGAGGTCGGCGGGCAGCCGCTGTCCCACCGTGTAGCCGGGGTTCTCGAGCGCGTACACGGTGTGGGCTCCGGCCAGTTCTTCGGCGAACTCCGCATAGTCGGTGGGAGCGCTGAGGGGAAGAATGGGCGGGAAGCAGATCACCATGGGCGAGTCCGGCCCTTCGGCGAGACACTGCACCTCAGACGTCGCCGCTTCGTCCTCGGTGAAGACCTCCCGCAGCCGCGCCGCGGCCAGCAGCAGCGAGGCGGCGGCCGTCGGATTCGTGTCCGTCAAAAGGCGGTAGACCTGCTCGAAATCCTCGGGCAGTTCCGACCGCTCGCCCACGCGCAGCCGGTTCGCCAGCGCCAGTGGCGTCGGGTGGTCGAACGCGACGCTGGTCGGCAGCGACCTGCCGCCTGCCCTGCTCAACTCGATGCTGAACCGGATCGCGTCGGCGGAATCGAATCCGTAGTCGTGAAACGTCGTGCCGGGTGCGATGAGGTCGGTCCTGCCGAGTACGCGCGCGGCGCAGGTGCGAACGAGTGTCAGCGGATCCGGCACCGGAGCCGGGCGGGAGGCATTGTCCGGGGTGGTGGCGATCAGGTTCGCGAGCAGCTTGCGGCGCAGCTTCCCCGTCGGCGTGGTCGGAATCTCGTCCACGGTGACCACTTCGAGCGGGATCTTGTACTCGGCCAGACCCGCGGCGCGCAGGGCGCCGGCGACGTCGTCGAGTTCGACGCCGGGCTGTTCCACGACCAGGCATGGGTACTCACCCAGCCGGTCGTCGGCCTTGCCCACCACGGCGATGCGCCCCAGATCCAGTTCCGCCAGCAGGTCCTCCACCTCGCGGACGGCGAACTTGCGCCCGCCCACGTTGATGAGCTCGCTCGACCGGCCCAGACAGACCACGCCGCCGTCCGGCTCCAGCCGGGCGAGGTCACCGGTGCGCAGCCAGCCGTCCGCGGTGATGGCCACCTCGGTGATCTCCGGCTCGCCGAGGTAGCCGTGGAACAGCGACGAGCCTCGGAACTGCAGCTCGCCTTCGACGACACGCACCTGAGCACCGTCGATCGGCTTGCCTACATAGCCAGACACGTCGGGGTCCTCCGTGCGGGTGAACGTGCCGGCGCCGACCTCGGACATGCCCCATTGCACGATCAACTCGGCTCCGAGCGTCCGGCGGACATCGTCGCGCAGCTTCGGCGGCGTCGCCGCACCCGCGGTGCGCACGCTTCGCAGGCGCACCTGCGCCAGTTCGGCCTGCCTGGTGATCAGGTCGGCCACCTGGGCTGGGACGGCGTACAGCGCGGTGGCGCCGGCGGCTGCGGCCAGCGTGGCGAAATGGGCTACGTCCCATGCCGGAAGCAGTGCTTGCCCGGCGCCCACCACCAGGCTCACGTGCAGTGCGCTGAGCCCGAACAGATGGCTGAAAGCGCCGGCGCTGAGCACGACGTCCGAGCCGTCCACCGACGCGTCGGCCGCGACCGCGGCGGCGTTGGACAGCAGGCCGTCATGGCTGTGCAAGCACAACTTCGGCCGATTGGACGTGGTACCGGAGGAAGGCACGACCAAGAGCGGCGAGCTCGGGTCGACTTCGACCGGGCGCGCTGAGCAACCCTGCCCGTCAGCCAGCACTTGCGACCAGACCTGCTGGTCGACGAACAGTTCCGGAGTCACCCGGTCGAGCAACGAGTCGACCTCGGCCTTCCCGTATGCGGTGTGCAGTGGCACCAGTACCGCCCCGGCCGCGGCCACGGCCGTATGCAGGGTCAGGAACTCCCAGCTGTTGGGCAGCCGGGCCGCCACCACGGAACCAGGACGCACGCCGCGCCGCTGCAGCCCAGCCACGAGCGTGTCGGTTTCCACTTGCCATTGCCGGAACGTCCAGTGCCGATCGCCGGTCGTCGCCGCGAGCGCGGCAGGCGCACTCGCGGCCCTGGCCGCGAGCAGGCCTGGCAACGTCAATCCCAGCAAAGAGGTCCGAGGCGGCTCGAGGAGATAGTCGGAGCTGGTGATCGCCATCATTACCCGCCCGTCGAGAATTCGCGTGCCCGCAGGGATCTGATACTTCGTGATCCGTCAGACCGCGGCAAGGGCGGAAAATTGATATGCACTTAAGGTCAAGATGATTATCCGAAAGTGCCTTGAATCTCGATCGGCGACCTGCCTGGAAACGCGTGATGTTGCGCTGACGGATGGCGAACTCGATGATGGTGAAGGCCACCTCGCGGAAACCGGCGGCCGAGGCGATCTGGAGCTGACGATGAGTAGAGTGATCATGGCGTCCACTCCTCTGCTGGGGCATACGCTCCCGCTGTTGCCGATCTGCCGCGGCCTGGTCGAACTCGGGTACGACGTAACCTTTCTCAGTGGCAGGGTCATGCGTGATCACATCGAACCGACCGGAGCCCGCTTCCGGGCCTTGCCCGGTGTGGCGGACTTCGACGGGAACAACGTGCCCGAGCTCTTCCCCGCGTTCGTGCGGGCCGGCGAATCCGGTGACAACAACGACTTCGCCGCGAAAGACATCTTCATCCCGCCGATTCCCGACCAGTTCACGGCACTGCAGGACATCCTCGCTGAGGGAGACCCTGCCGACACGGTCGTCGCCCACGAAGTCTTCTTCCACGGCACGTGGCCCACTCTGCTCGGTGCCCCTGGTATCCGGCCTGCCGGGGTGATCGGCCTGGGTGTTTCCGTTCTCGCTCTGGGCAGTGAGGACACCGCGCCGTACGGTCTCGGCATGTTGCCGGACACCTCCGCGAAAGGAATTCAGCGAAACAAGCGTCTCTACGAAGCGGAGTACCAGAAGTACATTCCGGTTCAGGAGATACTCGACCGAACCCTCGCCGAACTCGGCGCCACGAGAAAAGCGCCATTCTATTGGGACGGGCATTCCCTGCTGCCACAGGCCACCCTTCAAATGGGACCGCCCGCTCTCGAATATCCCCGTGCGGGGATGCCCGAGCACATCCGGTTCATCGGGCGCGTTCCCGACACGGTCGGCGAGTTCACCCCACCGGACTGGTGGGTTGACGTCGAGCAGGCCGAGCGGGTCATCTTCGTGACACAGGGGACAGTGAACAACAGCGATCTCGACCAGCTGATCACACCCGCCATGACGGCTCTGGAAAGAGAGGACGCGCTGGTCGTCGTGACGCTGGGCGGCAGGCCCGTCCCGCGATCGCTCGTGGTTCCCGCGAACGCCAGGGTCGCGTCTTACCTGCCCTACCGCGCGGTCCTGCCGTTCACCGACGTGATGATCAGCAACGGCGGCTTCGGCGGGGTGCACACCGCGCTCTCCTCGGGGGTGCCACTCATCGTCGCCGGACAGACCGAAGACAAACCCGATGTGACCGCCAGGGTCGAGTGGGCGGGTGCCGGCGTCAACCTGCGGACGGGCCACCCGGCGCCGGAGGACCTCAAGAACGCGGTGGACGCCGTCCTCGGTGACCCTGCCTACCGGCGGACCGCGTGCCGGATCCAACGCGAGTATGAGGAACGGGACGCTCTGGACCAGGTCCAGGCCACCATTGAACGATTCCTGGCCGGGGCGCGGCGCGGCTGACGCACGGCTCGCGATCCAGGTCTCCGCCTCCGCTCCTTCCCTGTGTCAGGAAACGGGCTCAGTCACGCTGTCCAGAATCTCGCGGACCATTCAATCGGACCGCACCGGAAAGGTCGACATGAAAGCCTTGCGCGAGCCGGTCGAAACGGAGTTCTCGCCCACTGGACGGCCGTGTTCATGCCGTCCAACATCCCGCACTACGCCTGCGTGCTGTACCTGCTGATCCCCAGCCTGTACAGCGAGAACGTGGTCTTCCGGCCATCCAGCCACATCCGCGGCGCGCTGGGCCGCCTGCACGAACTGCTGTCGGCCGTGCACGGACTGCCGATCCAGCTTTCCGTCAGCACACAGCGCGAGTTCGTCTCCGGCCCGGTCGCCGAAGCCGACCTCGTCGTGTTCACCGGCACCAACGCCAACGCGGAGAAGATCCGGACCCGGATCGCCGGTGCCCAGCTGTTCGTCTACTTCGGACAGGGCATCAACCCGCTGATCGTCGGGCCGGGCGCGGACATCGACCTGGCCGCCCGCGACGCCGTGGACATCCGCCTGCTGAACTCGGGCCAGGACTGCTTCGGCCCGGACGTCTTCTTCGTGCACGAATCGGTCAGCGAGGAGTTCCACTCCCTGCCGGCCAAGCGGATCGACGAGCTGAAGTTCGGCGCCAACGACGACCCGGACGCCGACTACGGCCCGATGCACTACGAGCAGGCGTTCGGCTACGCGCTGGAATACCTGCACGGCAACGCGGCGCACATCGTGCGCGGCGGGCGCGTCGACGTCGGCGGGCGGCACCTGGAACCGACCGTGCTCAGCCGGGACCTCGCCGGGGTCAAGACCAACTTCGAGGAGCTGTTCGCGCCGATCTTCAACGTGCTGCGGTACACCGGTCAGGAGGAGTTGCACGCCGTCCTCTCCTCGCCCTTCTTCGACGAACGCGCGATGGGCGCGATGGTGTATGGCGACCTTCCGGAGACCGTCGAACTGCTCGCCAAGCGTCACGAGGTGTGCCTCGACACCACGTTGCTGCAGACCGAGAACGGCAACGCGCCGATGGGCGGACGTGGGATCATCGCGAACTACGTGGCCTTCGGTGGCAGGCGCACGGCCGAGCCGCTACTCGTCTCCAAGGCGGTCGCGGACTACCTGCGGCAGGGTTCCGAGCGACGCGAGACGGCATGAGCGTGCCGCCTCCACGGCGACGTCATCTGGGAGACCATCCGCCCGATGGGCGAAGCCGCCTTCCTGGGCGGGGCCGGTGACATCAAGGAGCACGGCGGAGGAACGCCCGGTTGGACGCGGCGACCCGGCGTCCGGACGGCCACGACTTTCTCCCCGACGGCGCGGTCGGCGCCGATGCCGGTGGCAAGCCCGTCGCGGCGGACTGCAAGGGGACACCGAGTCGTGCGGAGCGGTCACGCCGGGTCGACTATTCGGCCGATATCGACCCGGCCGCTGAGCCGATCCGGTCATGATCTTCGCCCTATAGTGTGATGAACGTAGTAAGTCGTCGTCTGCGGGGAGGTCGCGACAATGCTTCGCAAAACAGGGACTTTGGCGGTCGGGCTGGCCGCGGCGGGAGCGATGCTGATCCCGGGGGTCGCCTCGGCAGCCGATGGGCCGACGCCCTTCGTCATCGGCGGGCACGACGCGACCGAGGACTACTCGTTCATGGTGTCGCTGCAACAGGGCGGGAACCATTTCTGCGGCGGTTCGCTGATCAGCGAGAACTGGGTGGTGACCGCGGCGCATTGCGTGAGGAAAGCGCAGCCGGGGGAGATCAGGACCAGGATCGGGGCGCGAAAGCACAACAGCGGGGGCACCGAGACCGGCGTCAGCCGGATCATCGTGCACCCCGACTTCGCCGGGCATAACCCGCCGGGCGGGGACATCGCGTTGGTGCGGTTGGACAAACCCGTGACCGAGAAGCCGATCAAGATCGCCGGGGCGGTGGGCGGCACGGGGACGGCGACCCGGATCCTCGGCTGGGGTGAGCACTGCGCCGACGAGAACTGCGGGGTGCCGGAGATCCTCCAGGAGCTGGACACCAAGGTCAGGCCGGGGGAGGATTGCCGAAATCTGGCCACGGGCAAGGAGATCTGCACCGGTTCCGACACGCCGGACGCGATGGGCTGCTACGGCGACTCGGGCGGACCGCAGATCAAGGGCAGGCCGGGCGAGTGGGAACTGGTGGGCGCCACCAGCCGCGACGGTGACGCGGACCCGAAGTGCGCCAGCGGTCTGGGCATCTGGACCGACGTGACGGTGTACCGGGACTGGATCGCCGAGCAGCAGGCGAGCAGCGTGGCGTGACAAACGGGCGGGGACGGTGACGCGACCGTCCTCGTCCGTTCGCCGCGATCGGTCATCGGGGCGCGAGTTCCTCCAAAGAGGACAGTGACGCCTTGTGCAGGTTCGAGATTATGTTCCTCGGCTTGTCCGTGGTTCTTTGCCGTGTCCAGGTCAGTTCGCCATCGGCGCCGACGGTGTACGAGTGCTCTGTCATGGTCAGTCGGTGCGGCGGGCTTCGCGCCAGATCGGCTGGACCAGGTCTTGTCTGTCGAGAGTGACTGGCTGTCCGAGCTTGCTGTAACCGTGCCGGGCGAAGAAACCTACCAGTTCCTTGCTCGAGGCTTCGCCGTACACGTCTTGACCGCGCTCGTCGAGGATTCGATGGTGGTGGTCGAGCAGCCGGGAGCCGGCTCTTTTGTTACGGTCCGTGGACCGCACGGCGACCAGCGCACCGTATTGGTGAGGCGTGCTCGGGCGGCGCTCTAGCAGCACCGTTTCGAACCGGTTGAAGGTGTCGTAGCAAGGGCCGGTGTCCTGGCGGCGGGAATTGTTCGGCGAGCCGTCTTCCCGCGCTCCACGCGAGTACGTTGTCTTTGCTCTCCACAAGGCGGCGCTCTATTCCGCGCGACCGTCGGTACTTCAGTGTGGACTCCGGTGCGAAGGTCGTCCGTCCGAGACCGCTGCGGTGGCGTGTCGTCACGAATGTGACATTGGTGCAGGGTCGCCTCACGTTTGCGCACCTCGTCGCTTGCTGCGTTTTGCGATGGGGGCGAACCTGTCACTGTTGCTGTGGGTGTCCCGATGAAGAGTTTCCAGTCGGTGTGACGCAGATCGGGCAGTCGACGTCGAGGAGGCAAGCATGGTGACGCGAAACATCATGGTGCCGTGCTCATCGCAGATCAGTGCGGCGGTGGGCACAAGCGTGTTCTCCCGGTTGGCGGCCGCGCTACGGGTCCCGTTGTGGCACGAGGCGCAGGCCTTCCGTCAACGGCGCGAGGTCGAGCGGCATCCCCTGTGGGACATCCCGCCATTGGAGGTGGCCGGGCTGCCGGTGCTGCTGGTCGGCGGCATGGGCAGCACCCCGACGCTGCTATCCCCACTTCAGGAGCTGCTGAGGCGGCTCGAGTGCCGGGTGCGGGTGGCTCCCGTCCGGTTCGGCGTCGGCTGCGGCGAAGCCACCACCAGCATGGTCGAGGGCGCCCTGGCGGACTTGGTCGAGTCCGCCTCGACCCCAGTCGTGGTGATCGCGCACAGCCGGGGTGGGCAGTTCGCCCGCGCTGTCGCGGTCCGCCGACCCGAACTGCTGCGTGGCCTGATCACTCTGGGCTCTCCGCTGACACGGATGCTTGCCGTGCATCCGCTCCTCAAGGCCCACATCGCCGCACTGGGTGCCGTCGGCGCTATCGGTGCGCCGGGCCTGCTGCGCCCTGGCTGCCTGTGGGGCGCGTGTTGCGCGCGACTACGAGCCGACCTCACCGGCCCGTTTCCTCACACGGTGCCGTTCCTGTCGATCTACTCTCGAGACGATCGCATCGTCGACTGGCGGAGTTGCCTTGATCCCGCGGCCCGCCACCACGAGGTCACTACCAGCCACGGCGGACTGATCTGGGACCCAGCCAGCCTGTACGCCGTCGTCGAGGAACTTGCCGCCCTCACCGGGACTACACGGGTCGCCACAGACAAGACGCCCAACCCCAGCCACTTCGCAGCTTAAAGATCGAAGGTGGAGCGATCTTGGTGTCTGGATAGCCGTCCTCACCCGCCGGATCGAGCGGTGAGAAGCTCGCAGAGGTGCGTCAATACCACGTGTTTGTGGGTAATACGATGCCACATGAGGGCAATGTTGTTGCCAGTTCGCACCTGTCTTTTCTGGGTCTGCTTGTGATGGTGCGCGGCCTTTAGTGACACTTGATCGTTGTCTCTCCGTTTTGGCTGTTCTGAGCCGTTGCAACTGTGGTAGGTGGCCGTTGCTGCTGAGTGGCTTGCCGGTTTTGACGGGGCTTGATGGCAGGGATGTCACGCTCTTCTCCTGGAAATTGGGGGAGGTTGTCGTGCATACGTCTCTGCCTGAGTTCGCTGGCGTTACGGGAATGCCGGATCCTGGTTCCACGGTGTCCGGCGCTCAATCCGTTTCTTCCGATGGCGCATTCGTCTCCGGCGGACAAGCTGTTCCTGATGGTGGATGGTGTGGCGCAGCCGGTCACCGATCGGGCGCGTGGTCGGCTCCACCAGGCAAGGCCGTTGCCGACCGTGTGATCCACGGGTGTGGCCGCGCCGGAGTCCCCGGTTCGTCGTCGTAGCCGCGTATCCTTTGCCGGACGGCGGAAATCGGTTTCCGAAGTCGTTCCCTCAGGTGGAACACGCCTTGCCCGGCCAGTTCAGGGCTCTTTAGCGTGGCGCCAGAAGCCTGATCGGCCCTGCCCCGGGTCGCCGCGGGGCGCCGATTCCCGGAGGAGCGAACATGACGCCGGTCGAAGACGGGCAGGTGTCCACGGCGTATGAGCGATATCTGCAGACGGATCGGCTGTTGAGCCTGCAGCGGTCAGGTGAGCTCGTCCACCCCGACGAAATGATCTTCCTTGTCGTCCAGCAGTCGTCGGAGCTGTGGCTGAAGCTGCTGACCCACGAACTCGAGTCCGCTGTGGTCTCGACCAGGACCGGCTCGACATTGTCCGCGATCCGCCACCTCCGCCGGGCACATTCCTGTCTGGGGCACCTGATCGGGCAGCTCGATGTACTCGATCACATCCCGCCGTGGTCGTATCAGCACATCCGCACGCAGCTGGAAGACGGCTCGGGTTTCTCCTCGCCCGGCTGGTCGGCGACCCGGAAAGTCGCCCGCCTGCTGGGCACGGAGTTCTTCGCGCTGCTGAGCAGGCGGGGTGTCTCGCTACGTGAGATTTACGTCCACCACAGCCGTTTCGAAGATCTCTACCAGCTCACTGAAGGCCTTGTCGATCTCGACTCCGACTGCATGCTGTGGCGCACAAGGCACCTCAAGGTCATCGAGCGCACCATCGGAGCCGAAGCGATCGGGCTGGCCGGAACGTCGATCGAGGTCATGGCGAAACTGACCACACGGCAGTTCTACCCGGACCTCTGGCGGATCCGGTCACAGCTCACCGACGAGGCCGGCAAGCGGCTCACCTCACCGGGCCTCGTCCCGCGCCAGCAGCAGGGTTGATGATGGACCGACCTTCACCCGCGTCCGCGGTGGACTGGGAGAATCTCATCGAGGCCGTGCGTCCTTACCTCAGCACGCTGGTCGACACGCAGCGCACGCCAAACGCCCGGCCGGTCCTCACCGACGACGACAGCTTCTATGAGAGTTCACGGGTGCCCGGACCCGTGCCCGCAGTGGGCACGCCCTTGCCGGGACTGCTGGACGAGATCATCTCGAATGTGTTGGACCGCGGCTATCTCAACGGTGCGCATCCGCACTACTTCGGCTATTTCCACCCGCGTCCGCTGCCGGTGGCCGTCCTCGGGGACAGCATCGCCTCCCTGCTCAACCAGAGCCCGGCGGCATGGCGGATGGGCCCGGCCGCGACCGCGATGGAAGTGCGGACCCTTGCCTGGGTGGCCGACTTCATCGGGTACCGGGGCGCGGTGGGTTCGGCACTGCCCGCGGGAATCTTCACCTCGGGTGGGACGCTGGCTAACATTTCGGCGTTGAAGCTGGCGAGAGACGCCGTGCTCGGGGAAGAAGTGCGGGAGAGGGGCATCAGCGGTGACGGCCCCCGCGCCACGGTGTATGCCTCGGCCGAGGCGCATTACTCCCTTTCCCGGGCGATGGACATGCTGGGCCTGGGCAGACGCTCGCTCCGGCTCGTCCCGACCGATCGGGCCGGGCGAATTCTCGTCGGCACCCTGCTCGAGCGGATACGCGACGATCGGCGCGCCGGGCACCGGCCGGTCGCGGTCGTCGGCATGGCGGGCGCGACCGCCACCGGCGCGATCGATCCGCTGACCGAACTGGCCGCGATCGCGGCCGAGCACGGCATGTGGTTCCACATCGACGGTGCGGCTGCGGCCGTCTTCGCCGATCTCGCGCGGACCAGGGCGCGGTTCAACGGTCTCTCGCTGGCGGATTCGGTGACCTTGGATCCCCACAAGTGGCTGTTCCTGCCGTACGGGCTGGGATGCCTGCTGGTCCGCGACCCGGATCGGCTTTCGGGCAGCTTCTCCGACCAAGCACACTACTGGAGCCATGACAGTCGTACCGACTTCGTCCACCTCGGCCCGGAGGGCGCTCGCCCGTGGAAGTCACTCGGGTTGTGGCTGGCACTGCGGCACCTGGGCCGAGACGGCTACGAGCGCCTGCTCATGGGCAATCTCGACGTCGCGGCCCGGCTCGCCGAGCGGGTGCTCGCGACAGACGGTCTGGAACTCTTCGCCGACCCTGTGCTTCCCATCTGCTGTTTCCGGGCGACTCCGCCCCCGGGGGCTGACAGCGACGATTACAACACGGCACTGCACCGTGAGCTGATCCGGCGCGGTGACTTCCACCTCACGGTCTGTCGCCCGAATGACGAGGTCTATCTGCGGGTGGCGATCAACAACCACACCACTCGCCGCGAACATGTCGACGCACTCGTCGAGGCGGTGGTGGCAGCACGTGCCACGCTCGGTCGTTGAGCGTGAGCGCTTTCCGGGCGGGTGCGTCCGTTCATCGCGTCTGCCCGGAAACACCGGCCCGCGGGACCGATAAAGAAATCATTGAGTCGTCCTTGTTGGAATCGGCGATATCCACAAATGCCGAGGCCGGAGGGGTTGCGAAATGTCGCGACGACGTGGCGGACTGGTGGGACGGAAAGCGGAACTCGCGTCCATCGTCGCGGACCGTCGTGCCGCGGGCCTGACCGTGGTGTCCGGGCCGCCGGGCAGTGGCAAGTCGGCCCTGCTGGACGAAGTGCGCCGGACACTCGCCGCGAGCGGCACACCCGTGCTCAGCGTGTCGTTCCCCGCCGAGCGGCCCGAGTGGGACCTGTTCGGCTTCCGGCCGGTGCTCGCGGCGATCCGCGAGCAGTACGAGCAGTTCGAAACCGATTCGAGGTTGCCGGAGTCCTTGGAGCGCGTGGGCGGGTCGTGCACGGAAGAGGCCTACGCCGATCCGTGGTCGCGCTTCTGCTTGTTGCACGCGATGAGCACGCTGTTCACCCGGCTCGAAACCATCGCGCCGGTGACGGTCCTGCTCGACGGCGCCGACCATCTTCCGGATCCCGCGCTCGCCGTGGCGCCGATGCACCGCGCCGGCCACACGGTCATCGCGTCGTGTCGCACGCCGCCGCCAGGCCGTTCAGATCCGTTCCGCGGGACACAGTGCCGCACGCTCGAGCTGGGCCCGCTCTCGCCGGACGACTCTACGGCCTTGCTGCGGCGGGCGGCCGGTGCGCGAGTCGCGCCCGCGCTGGCGCAGGCGGTCCAGCATGCGCTGGGACCGCTGTGGGGGCATCCCGCGGCGATCCTTTCGACGGTGAGTGGCCTGCGCCGCGACGAGCGGCTCGAGGTCGTCGATGGTCTCGTCCATTTGCGAGACGAGGAATGCCCCATCGCGGTGCCGGACGGCCATCCCTTCTCCGACTTGATCGAGGGCTTCGGGGAGGTCGGCAAGCGTCTGGTCGCGCTCGCGGCGAGTCCTCCAGGGGTGCTCCTCGACGAGGTCCGTCATCTCGAAGACGGTGACCAGGAGGGGAAGGAAGCGGGCCGCGCGGCCGACACGCTCATCAGGGCCGGGTTGCTGGACAGCGCTCCGGACGGGCGTATCCGGTGCCGAGTACCCGGTATCGGCTCCTCCATGGTCCATAGTGGACTCGATGTCCGGCGGCTGCATCGCCGTGTCGCCGAAGGCATGCTGGGTAGTGGCAAGGTGACCGGCCCGCATCGGCAACCGCTCGCCGGCCACATCGCCGCGGCAGGCGGTGAAATGCCGCCCGACGCGGACCACGTCGGCGTGCTGCGGTCCGCCGAGTGCGCGCTCACCGCCGACTCGACCGAGCGCGCCACGCACCTTCATGCGATCTGGTGGCACACCCGCCGGACGGCCGACCGAGCGGAGAGCCAGACCGAACTGTTCCGTCACCTGGTCCGCACCGCCGATTACCCGAGGTTGGAGACCTTCACCCACGAGGCACTGGCCGGCGAGCCGGGAGCGGGCGAGCGCGCCGAACTCGCCGTGGCGGCGGTCCTTGCCGCCGTGCATCTCGGGCGTCCGGTATCGGTACCCGTCAGGGACATGCTGGTGAGTGACGAGGCGACGGTGGGGTTCGCCGACCGCTGGTTCGACGGCAGGCGGATAGTACCGGAGGACGTGGAGCTTTCCCTGCTGCCGATCTGGCGGCAGGTCAGCTTCGCGGCGCCCGCGCCGGGCAGGCGTTGCAGGCTGCCGGAAGACGAACTCGCCGAAGCCTGCGCCGTTCGCGACCTCGTGCCCCTGTTCCGTGCGGTGCTGGGCCGGGACTATCAGACCCCGCACGCCGGTCCGCTGGCCGCGCACCACCGGGCGAGGACCGCCCACGCGAAAGGTCTTTGGGCGGAGGTGCTGGACGCGGTGGAAGAACTCGAAGCACACCCAACGGTCGATATTCTGGTGCGCGAGCACACTCGGCTGCTCGCGGCGGAGGCCTGCGCCAAGCAGGGCGAAGCAGGCAGCGCTGCCGGGTGGCTGGCCACGGTTCCCACGAACGGCGACCTTCCGCTGCTGCGGGCCTGGGTCGAGGTCGGCGCCCTCTACGAAACAGGAGAAGGTCAGGACGCGTTCCAACTCGGTTGGCGGGCGCTGCGGACTCACCGCGATTCCGGCGACGAGCTGGGTGCGTCGCGGCTGTTTCTGCGGCTCGCCCGCCTTGCTCACCGCGACCGCGACGTCTCTCGATACGACGAGGTCGTCGAAGCGGCGGAAAAATGGTTCGCCCGCAAGGGAACACCGCGCTTCTCCGCGCTCCCTGAGGCAGTGCGGACGCTGGTAAGCGGCGAAGCGGGGGCCACCTCCACTGAGCGGGTGCTCGCCGAACTGGGCCAGGTCCCCACGGAACCGCGGCGCGAAAACGACAGGGACACGGCGGCTGCCGGGCCAGTCGGTCGCGAACCCTTGTCGGAGACCGAGCTCGGCATTCTCGCGCTGGTGCGTACCGGACGGACCAACAGGCAGATCGCCCGCGCGGTCCGGATCAGCGAGAAAACCGTCGAGAAGCACCTGACGAGGTTGTTCGTCAAAGCGGGTTGCCAGACCAGGTACGGCCTGGCGACGTCGAAGCTGGGGCGGCACTCGGATGTCATCGGCGCCTGAGGGTTTCGGCTGCCGCCGGTCTCGGCTTCCACGCGGCTTCGACGACACGGTCGAACCTGAGCCGGCACCTGAGTGCGAGGAACTCATCGGTCCGCACTTCGAGCGGCGGACAAGCTGAGCCGAAATCTGTACGGCGAAGCTTCGAGCAAGGACATGGCGGTGTTCTTCGCGCGCTACGGCTATGGCCTCACTTGACCCGTCCAACGCGCTGAGCCGCCCTTCGGTACGGATACCGAAGGGCGGCTCAGCGCGGTCGACCTCCTGCCGAACAGATCGGATACAGGCTGCTGGAGGCATGTCCACGAAACCCAGCCGTTCGCATTCGGCTTGGGATTGTGATTCACATTGTTCGTTGTTCCGGGCTAACGGACTTCCTGACTCAGATTGTCATTGTAGCCGTCGCCGTCCGAAGGTGTTCCCTTTCCGGAGTAGTTCCTCTGCTTCTCTTCGGTCTTCTGGTCGGAGGTCGAGATCATCCCGGAAACCTCCTTTTCAAGACCGGAAAGCAGATTTTTGATCGCCGTCGCGTTTTCACCGTCGGTGTTCTGGAACTTGTCCGCGAGAGTCTTCAGCTTCGCGCCCATGCCAAAGAAGGCGAGTTCAAGGTGCTCAGCGTGCGCGCCAACGGCGTTGCGCCGGTCATCGGCAACCCTTTCAAGCCACACCGCGAGCGGAAACTTTCCCGCATTCGGCCAATGGCGTTTCAGCGCCTCGAAGGTCGCCCTGTGCTCGGCCATGATCTTGAGGATGTTGTCGGCCACCCCGCGGACGGCGTTGGCATCGATTTTCGTGGCCACTGGAACTCCTTAGCTGCTTACTGCCATGGCTGTGCCCCCAGTTGACGGTAACGCGTTGTCCGCTTCTGATCGCGACAGTTGATCCTCGTCAAGAATTCGGAGGGGTATCCTTCACCAGTGGCGAGCGGTGTTACACCCGGTCACGCCGTTCCGCGGCGTCCGATGCCGCGTCCGGCTCGACCGCGAGGGGGTTCGCGCTCGGCGCGACGGCGCGGAACTCGGTGAGCGCCATGGCGCCGACAACCAGGATCGCCCCGAGCACGATGCGGATCGTCAGCTCGTCGTTGTCGAACAGGACGCCGAAGAAGCTGGCGAAGACCGGCTCCATCGTCAGGGCCAGCGCTGCGGCGACCGCGGGCAGCCTGGCCTGTGCCCAAGTCTGGACCAGGTAGGCACCCGCTGTCGCCACCACCGCCAGCCCGATGACCGGAATCCAGAAACTCCGATCACCCGGAAGGTCGATGCCGCTCGGCGCACCCAGGATGAGGCAAACCACTCCGACCACGCCCAGCTGCACCACGGTCAGCGCATAGGCGCGGTCGGCGGTGGACCATTTGCTCAGCGCGACGATGTGCAGCGCGAAGAAAAGCGCGCACAGCAGGGTGAGTCCCTCGCCGGGACCGATCGCGAATCCACGTATCGTCATGATTCCCAGCCCGGCGGTGGCGACGATCACGGCGACCCAGGTCGCCGTTCCGAGCCGTTGCCTGAGCAGCAGGCCCGCCATCACCGGCGTGAACACCACGGACATTCCAGTGATGAAGCCGGACATCGAAGCCGATGTGTGCTGTTGGCCGAAGGTCTGCGCGATGTAGGCGATGCTCAGCAAAAGCCCGGAAAGGGCACCGTATCCCCACTGCTTTCGGCTCAACGTCAGCAAGCGGTGGGGACGCCACAGCGCCAGCAGGCCTGCCGCGAGAAGAAACCGCACGGCCAGGAAGTCCATCGGTGGTACCTGCTGCGTCACGTCCTTGACGACGACGAATGTCCCGCCCCAGACAGCTGCGACCACCACCAGAGCGACCAGCGCGAGCGGCTTCGTCATGTGCGCTGCGTCATCGGAGTGAAGTCGATCAGCAGTACCGCGCGCTCAGCCGACTCAGCGCCGGCCGCGACAGTGATCGGCGCTACGTAATGGCTGACCAGATCGTCCTTGACCCCATACGAGTCCAGGGGTCGGCGTAGCACGAACCGGTCCAGTACATTTTCCGTCGCGACGTCGTCCGGGGAGCTCCCGGCGGACGCCGGAGTCGCGATCACGTTCTCGCCACCTTCCGCGTCGCGCCGGTAGATCAAGTGCGCGAACGTGTAAGGCTCCCCGTCCTGATGCAGCATGTCGGGAGACGCGACAGCTCGGCCACCCGGGTCGTCCACCGAGAGCTTGAGCAGATGGACACCCACCTGGAACGGCCGGCAGAGTTCGGCCTCTTCCCAAGTCGTTCGCGCGAAGTCGAACCTGATCAGCTCGGTCAGCAGGGAATTCCGCTTGATCGCTTCGGTGAGTCCAGGCATGTGCCTCACCACGCCGGCGAATTCCGGGTTGTGCCGCCCTTGCTGGTAGTCGTTGAAGCTGACGCTCGAACCGTCCGGCATGTCCGCGACCGCATCGGGCATCCAGTAAAACCGGTTGTTCCAGGGAAGCAGGACTCCTCGGCCATAGCGACGGTAACGGCCTTCGTTCTTCGAGTACGGATCCACCGGGAGTTGTTCGAACTGCGCTGTCAGATCGTGAAGTGGCTCGTCTGTGAAGGCGGTGTCGAGCATCGAGCCCAGGCTATAGCGTTCGTAGCCGCAGTCTTGGAGTTTCGAGGTGAGCAGGCTGGATTGCATTACTGTTCCTTCCTTGAATTGCTGGCGCTGGGGCGTCGACGCTTGACTGCCACCGAAAGTCGTGACAAGGTGAACACGCATAGTAAATCGCGGCGGTTGCCAGCGTTCCCTTGGCGGGCATCGAGTGGAAAGACTATTTTTACCAGCCGATTGGCCGCTCGTGACGGTCTGTGCCCGAACGTTCAGAGAAGAATTTCCGTATACACCGGATTTGTGAAACGTGTCACGGCCCAACGTGTTCGTTCGCTGTCAGGAAAGGAATTCTCGCTGAGCTCTTACCCGCGCGGGTTGAAGTATGGGTCCTTCGCGAGGTCTCGATAGGCCGCGAGGGAAGACGGTGACGAGTTGACCTGCCAGTGCCGCTCCTTGGCGACATCGAACCATACCGCCGCTTTGATGAGTGGGAACCTCTGCCGCAAGGTGGGCGCCACCTCGTTGATCCACTGTGCTTTACTGCCGCCGACCTCGTCGGAAGCCATTTCCCCGATGATGATCGGTTTTCGCAAGCCTGCGAGTTGCTCGTACGCGGCGGCGAAGACCTCTTCGAAGCTTTGCCACGAAAAGCCTTCTTCGGAGGTACCCCAGTTGTATCCGTCGACGCCTGTCCAATCGACGTAACCGTCGCCGGGGTAGTAGGACATCGCGGGCGGGCTGTTCGGGCTGTCGGTGTTGTTGGGGCACCAGATCCACACGACGTTCTCTGCGCCGCGGCTCACGAAGATATCGTGGACCCGCCGGTAGGCGGCGATGTACTTGTCGGGGGAGTGGCCACCCCAGCTCGCACTCTCGTTCATCTCCGCGGCGAAATCGAGCAGTACCTTCTTGCCGAGAGCCTTCGCGCTGTCGGCACGCGCCTCGATGTCACCGTCCAGCTTTCCGTCGACGATGTCATCGAAGGAGACGCCGAACGGCTCCCAGTTGATCAACGGTATCCGGCCGTCGGCGAGATCAGCCCGCGTGGCCGCGGACGTGGCCCAATCAGTCGACCAGTCGTAGTACGACAGGTGGATGGCCGGCTTTCGCCCGATCCGCGCGTCGGTCTCCTCGATACTCCCGGTGCCGTAGTAGTGCCCCAGGAGCACACCCCGCGGGGGCACCAGGATGTCACCGCGGTCGGCTGCGCTCTTGGCCGGCGGCGCCGGGAGGGGTGGCAGATCGTCGGTGCCGGAACATCCGGCGGTGATGGCGACCAACGACAACACGAGGACGACGGTTCGGTGGACCGCTCTCATCACTGACCCCTGCTGCGATAGAACCACGGAGGCACGGGCGATGCCGCGCGGAATCGTGAGCTTAGGCGCGATCGTCGAAAGAGAGCCGAGGTTCGGGCCGAGTGGGGACACGGCGGCAACCACACTGCCCGAAACGGCAGTGTGGCCCCGTCACCAGTAGGCTGCCACGGCTTTTGCGAGGGTTTAGACCAGTGGCGTGAGGACGGTGCGGTCGAAGGGCCCGCCGTGTTCGGCCGCGTGGGTGATCGCGTCGTTGACCTGGTCGAGATCGAATCGGGTGAGGTGTTCGGGGGTGAGGTCCAGCGCACCCGTCGCGATGAGCCGGATCATGCCGACGTTCGCCGTGCGCGGATACATCCATTGGCCGCGTACGGTTACGGAATTGCGCATGAGCCAGGGGTAGGGAAGGGCGAGATCCGCGCCGCCGAGCATGCCGACGCCGCCCATCAGCACGACCCGTCCGTACTCGCGCACGGTCATGGCTGCCGCGCGTGTCACCGAACTGGGGGCCTGGGGCGGCAGGAGATCGAGCACCATGTCGATGGGGCCGTCGGTGGCCGCGGCCATGGCGGAGCGGTCGGTGTCTTCGTCTCCGCTGAGCTCGATTGGGGTCACCCGCGGGCCGAATCGGTCGGCGAGCAGGTCGAGGACGGCCCGGTTACGGCCCGGGACCACGACGTGCCCGGCACCCATGGCGATCGCGACGGCAACCGCGCTGCTGCCGAGATTACCGGTGGCCCCACTGATCAACACCGTCTCTCCGGCCGCGAGTTGGCCGGCCAGCAGCCCTCCGTACGGAATGGTGTGCACACTCAGTGCGGACCACCGTGCGGGATCGGCTGCCGTCCCCGCCGGTAGGGGATACACGTTCTCGGTGGGAACCCGCATGAGTTCGGCGAATGGTCCGTCATGCAGGTATCGGGCCAGCTTGGCGCCACCCTCGCCACGAGAGCTCCAGCCCTGCAGCGTGACATCCGGTGTCAGGGCGTCGTCGCGGGCGCGGACTGTCGAGTCGCACCACACCAGGTCGCCCTTCTTCAGCTTGGTCGCGTCCGGTCCCACGTTCACCACTCGGCCGATGCCGCCGACTCCCGGTATGACAGGTGGTTCCAACGGATAGCGCCGTTCACCGCTGAACACCTCGGCCGCGTACGGCGGCACATAGGTCGCAAGGACCTCGACCAGTACCTCGCCAGTACCGGTTCGCGGGTCGGGTACGTCGTGCACCGTGAGCGGGGAGCCGAACGCGGTAAGTGTCGCTGCTCGCATGGAAAGCCTTTCTGTCTCGTCCTCCACCACGCTAGGCACGGCGGAGGCATGCGGGAAGCGATGATCTGACATATCTGGTATGCGTAGTCAGCATGGACGTGTCGAGTGCGAGCCTCCGGGTGCTGTGTCAGATCGCTGAGTCGGGCAGCTTCACCGCGGCCGCCGCGCAACTGGGCTACACGCAGTCCGCGGTCTCACGCCAGGCGATCGCGCTCGAACGCGGCGTCGGAGCCACGCTGTTCGAGCGGCGGACCGACGGGGTACGGCTCACGCAGCGCGGACTGACGCTGCTGCGCCATGCCCGAACGATCTTGGAGTCGGTCGACGTGGCCGAGCGCGAGCTGACCGGTGAGACTTGCGGTACGGACCAGGTGCGGCTCGGGTCGGTTCTCAGCGCCGGACCGGTGATCCTGCCCGCCGCCCTCGCCCGGCTCGCCAGGACAGCGCCACGGATTCGGGTCTCCACCCGCGAAGGCACCACGCCCAGTTTGGCTCGAGCCCTGCGCGCCGGTTCGATCGACGTTGCCGTGCTCACCTCTCGCCCACCGCACCGGCCACCGGACGGCGAGTCACCACGCCTGCACATCACGGCCGTTCAGGACATCGAGCTTCTCGTGGCGGCGTCGGCCACCGGCACGTTCGCGGGCCGCACGTCCGTACACGCCGACGAATTGGTCGACGCACCTTGGATCGCCGGCCCCTCATCGAGCTCGGAGCCACTGCTCGGTGTCTGGCCGGGCCTGCCGGGCCGAGCGCGCATCGCCCACACGGCAAGGGATTGGCTGACGAAGCTGCACTTGGTCGCCGGAGGTTTCGGCGTCACCACGATTCCGGAAGGCCTGACGCCGGTTGCCTCGCCCGACGTGATTTCCCTGCGGGTCCAGGGCGCGCCACCGGAGATCCGCAGGGTTCTCGTGGCCCGGCTCCCCGGAACCGCCACGCCGGCGATCACAGAGGTCACTCAGGCGATCGCCATGGCCGTCCGCCCGTGACGACAGGCCTGAGCGCGGTTCTACGGGTGCGGTATGGCGGCGGCGCCGCGGTGCGGCCCGATGTCCCCAATGCCACATTGGAGACACTGAGCGTCTCCAATGTGGCATTGGGGACATCGTCGACTCTTGGAGCTCCGCTCACATCCACCTGACACGGCCACCCAAGGGGCGGCCGTGTCGCACGGCTCGTGAGATCAGCGGCTCGCGAGCGCGAACGTCAGCAACGCCGTGGCGGTGAAGTCGTCGGCGGGTTCGACGCTCTGCCAGGCGCCGACGTCGTCGAGAAAGCGCGCGCCATGACCATCGAAGCGGGCGAAGTCTCCAGCCACACAAGGGCGCATGGTCGGGAACCGGTTCAGCTCGGCGAATCGGTTCGCCCCGTTCGGTCCGTTGACGGCCGCGCCGGTCAGCTGCTGCCCGGTGAGGTTCGTGACCTGGTGTTCGGGGCAGCGCGGGTACACACTGCCCGCTCCGATGACGAAGGACGATCCCCACGCGTTGGCGCCGAGCGCCCAGTTCCGTTGCTGAGTGCCGAATGCGGCGTAGGTGTCGTTCTTGGTGGTTTGCTGATGCAGCAGCGCCGTCGTGGCGAGGCCGAAGGTGTGCGGCACGGCGTCGAACTCGAGGTAATCGGCACCGGCACGGAAGGGGTCGCGGTCCGCCCGTGTCCTGCCGTCGTCGAGCTGGCGGGCGAGATCGCCGGTGAGGCGGTCGCGGGTGGTCTCGACGGCCGTGCCGCCGCCATCGAGAAGCTTGACCAGGTCGGCGTGGGCGAGAGCGCTGACGTCGCCGACACCCAGGGTGCCGCGCGTGTCCGAGCTCAGGTAGGCCGTCGCCCAGTGCCCGGCGTCGCGGACCCAGCCGTCCGTGCGCGGGTCGCCGAGTGCCTTGCCCGCCAAGGCCAGTTCCGTGGCGGCGAACTCGAGATCGTCCTGCCAGGACGCTTCGGGGTAGAACGCGTGCGGGTAAGCGGTGACCAGCGCGTCCGGCTCGCGATCGGCCAGCTCGTACATCTTCGCCGCTTTGTCGAGCGCACGGCGAGCGGCGTCGCCGGTGGTGGTCTGGGCCGTCAGCGCGAAGGCCGCGGCGACCTTCCCCGCCAGGTTGGGGCTGATCGGCTTGCCCGGGTCGGCGGCACGGAACACCGGCCTGCGCGCCAGCATGGGGTCCGCGCCCGGCGCCTCGTCGGCTTCGGGCAGGCGCCAGACGTCGTGGTCGGTGCGCACGTTCTCGTTGCCCGCGCCGATGCCGACCTGGGAGTACAGCGTGCCGGTCTTGTCGTCCCACATCTTGTCCAGCCATGCCATGCCGTGCCGGGTCTCGGCCGCCAGGCCGGGACCGGCCACCGGGGCGTCCCGCTGTGCCAGCAGGAGCAGTGCCGTGCTGTAGGCGGCCGTGTGGGTGAACTTGAGGAAGTCGCCGGCGTCGAACCAGCCGCCCGCGACATCGACCGGGCCACCGACCGGGGTGAGCCGCTCGTCGAGCAATTCACCCCCGGATTCGTCATAACGCGGCACCGCGTAGACGGTCGCGGTGGCGTCGTTGAGGTGCGATGGCTTCCGGTTCACCGTCGACGGAAGAACGTTCGCGCCGTCACGCTGTGCCTGGAAGAAACGGACATTGGCGGCGACCTGGGTACCGAACAGCTCGGCCCCCGAACCGACGCGGAACACCGGCGACGGCGCCGCTCCGGTGGCCAGGATTCGATAGCTGCCAGGGGTTGTCAAGGCCGAGAAGTCCAGCGCCCGCACCGTGGCGAACTCCTCGTTCCAGTCGCCGGTCCGCGGACCGGCGACACCGGCGAACACCTTCCGCCCGGACTCGTCGACGACGTGGAACGTCGTGTCGCCGGAGGTGCCCATCAGGAACGCATGCTTGGCTTCGTCGGCGCGGTAGCCGACCTGGTCGACTCGGACGAAGCCGGTCGGCGGCGGGGCGCTGACGTGCGAGACGCACGCCGTGGTGCAGGCTGCGAGCAGGACAGCGGCCAGGGACAACGCGAGCTTGGACATGGCAGGAGTTTGGCAAGACCTCGATGAGAAGATCATGAGACGGCATGGACGGGCAGCACCAGCTCGGCCACCGTGCCGCCGCCGTCCGCGGCGAGCAGGCGCGCCGAACCACCATGCAGTTCGGCCACCCAGCGCACGATCGACAGACCGATACCGGTACCACCGCCCTCTCCCGCCACGGTTCGCTCGAACATCCGCTCCCGGTCCGCCGCGGCGACGCCGGGGCCGTGGTCGCGAACCGAGGTCCGCCCCTCGGCGACCGTGACCGACACCGGGGTACCGCCGCCGTGGCGCACGGCGTTGTCGACCAGGTTTCGCACCGCTTGCCCGAGCAGATCCGGGTCGCCGAGGACAATGCAGGGTTCGGCTACGAGGTGGACCGCGTAACCTTCGAGGATCTGCTCGACCAGCAGGTCCAGCCGGAGCGGCTCTCGCTCCGCCGTGACCGTGCCCGCCGCCAGCCGGGCACGGACGAGCAAGCCGCTCACCAGCCTGCCGAGTTCCGCGGTCAGCCTGGCCGACCGGCGCAGTGCTTCGGTAGCCCGCTCAGGTTCACGCAGGCCGCTTTCGGTGACCAGCTGGAGCGTGGCCAACGGCGTACGCAGTTCGTGGGCGGCCTCGGCCAGGAACTGCTCCTGCTGGTCGAGGGCCAGTACCGCCGGCCTCATGCTCCGGCCGGAAAGCAGGTGGCCTGCCGCCGCGGCGAGCAGCACCAAGCCCGCGCAGCCGAAGATCAGCCATCGGACCAGCACGTCGTGATCGCGCAGCCCGGCCGCCGGGTCACCGTAGGCGACGACCACCGCGCCGATCCGGTCACCGTTCCAGACGCCTGCCGCGGCGAGGCGCCGGCTCTGTCCGCTCACACTGACGTCGCCCAGCGCTGTTTCCCCACCGCGCGCGCCCTCGGCCACGGCGGCGACGTCCGGCGCCACCGCGCCACCGCCGGGGAACCGTTCGGCCAGTCCGCCGGTGGTCCACTCGAGCACGGCGACGGGCACCGAACCCGCTGCCAGCACATCCTCACGCAACGGTTCGAGATGCAGGAAACCGCCGTCGTCGTAATAGAGCGCGCGGGACAACGCCGTGGCGGTCCGGTCGACGTCTTTGTCGAGTTCGGACGAACGTGAATCCGCGTCGATGCCCGAAGCGATCCCCGCGAGCACCACGAGGCACACCGCTGTGCCGACGGCATACAAGCCGGTGAGCCGCCACCGCAGCCGTCGCAGCCGGATGCGGGCGTGGGTGGTCACGTGGCCGGGCCGTCGATCAGATATCCGGCGCCGCGGACCGTGCTGATCACCGGGGCACCGAGCTTGCGGCGCAGCTGCGCGATCACCGCGTCGACGACGTTCGACAGGGGATCCGCCTGCTCGTCCCAGCAGTGTTCGATCAGCTCAGCGCGGGAGACGACCTGACCCGCCCGGACCATCAGCAGCTCGAGAACCGCGAACTCCTTGGCGCCGACGGAAAGAAGGACGCCGTCACGGCGGATACGCTTGCGTGCGGTATCCACTTCCAGACCGCCGGCGCGCAGTACCGGGGGCCGCGGCTGCTCGGTCCGTCTGCACAGCGCGCCGACCCTGGCGGCAAGTTCGGCGAACGCGAAGGGTTTGACGAGGTAGTCGTCCGCGCCGTCGGCGAACCCGCCGACGCGGTCGCCGACCGTGTCCATCGCGGTCAGCATCAGCGCCGGCACCCTCGATCCCGCGCCGCGAAGCGCGCGAACCAGCTTCAGCCCGTCGCCGTCCGGCAAGACCCGGTCGAGCACAAGACAGTCATAGTCGTTGACGGTGACCGAGAGATCGGCATCGGCGATCGTCGCCACCAGGTCCACCGCATACCCGAGTGACCGCAGGCCTCCGGCGATCTCCGCACCGAGTTCCGGGCCGTCCTCCAGGACCAGCACACGCATGCCGCCACACTAATAGCGCCCGGCGCGGACCCGCCACTCGGCAAGTCGCGGCGGCATCCGGCTGTCCCGCACAGCACGAGTGGGACATATTTCGGCGATGAATATCGGTTGATCGCTCTCGTCAATGTATCGATATTTCACTCTGGCTTCGTTTGTCGGCCGCATGTTACGGTCGTAAGGCGCCGCGCCAGGCGAGCGCCTCATGCGCGAAATCACCGGGAGCGAAATTGTCGGATACCCGTATGCCCATCGCGGACACGACCGTTCTCAAGGATTCTGATCCAGCGAAGAGATCGCGTGGCGTCATAGGCAAGGTGACTCGGGTAATTCGTTTTCTGGGCGGGAAAGACATTCCATGCGGACTCGCCGAGGTGGCCAGGGAGGCAGGCCTGGCCAAGACAACGGCGCACCGCCTCCTGCGCGCCCTCGAGGCCGAGCGAGTAGTACGCCGCACCAGCGCTGGTTACGAACTGCGCGAACGACACTCGACCATGGGCCTGGCAGGCGACGGTCACGCGATCGTGCGCCGTCATGCGCTGAAGGGAATGCTTTCACTGTACGAGTCGACGCACATGCTGGTGCAGCTGATGGTCGTCGAGGCCGACTCGGTTCGCTGCATCGACCAGTTCGAGCCACCGGGTGAAAGCATGCTCAGCCTGCCGATCGATTTCGGGCGGCGGTGGCCCGCACTGCGGGTGGCTTCCGGAAAAGTCCTGCTGTTCGCCGGGTCTCCGCGTCCCGAGGCCGAACCTTCCGCACTCCGGCTTTCCTACGATGACGGCATGACGAATGCGGGCCTGCTCACCGCCGCTGTACCCATCACGATCCGCGGCGGCGGACTCGCCGCCATTTCACTTTCAGGACCGCGTGCGGCGATGTCGCGGGCCGAAATACGGGAGAAGATGCTTTCCATCTCACGCCGGTGTGAATACGAACACAGACGATTGGCCTGTCGACTCACTTCCGGCGGCTTCGCGCTGGCGAAAACGCATCCCGTCACTGCCTTTTGAGGCAAATTCCTTGCTTCCTTCGCCCGCCCCGGAGAAATGTGCCTCCTGGCGCACGGCCAGGAGGTAGGGCGGAACCGATGAGGACCAAGGTGGAACTGCGGCACCTGCGTTACTTCACGACGGTGGCGGACACGTGTCACTTCGGCAGGGCGGCCAAGCTGCTGCACATGACCCAGTCCACCCTGTCCCTCGCGATCCGCCAGCTGGAAGACGAACTAGGCGTGTCCTTGCTGACCCGCACCACACGGCAGGTCCGCCTGACGCCGGCGGGCGAGTTCTTCCTGACTGAAGCGCAACGAATACTCCGAGGGGTGGATCTGGGCATCCGCAGTGTCCGGCTGATCGGCGACGGCAGACTGGGACTCGTCCGGATCGGTTTCACCGGAATGTCCGCTCTCCTCTACCTCTCCACGATCATCCAAGCGGTCAAGCGGCGACTGCCGAAGGCCAAGGTGGAGATCCACGACGATCTCGCCAGTTCCAGCCAGTGTGACAGGCTGCGCGACGATACGATGGACATCGGGATGCTCCACCCGCCGTTCGCGGGCGACGGTCTTGAAACCAAGGTGATCGCGAGCGAGCCGCTGATCGTGGTGATGCGTGCGGACCACCGGCTAGCCGGGAGGCCGGTAGTGCTGATGTCCGACCTGCGTGACGAAGATTTCGTCAGCTACCGAGAAGCGGATCCGGCGGTCGACCAGGCTGTGGCCCGCGGGTGTTCGGATGCCGGCTTCACTCCCCGAGACGGGCATCGCGCGTCCAGCACGGCGGCGTTGCTCGCGCTCGTCGCGGGCGGCTTGGGAGTCGGCGTCGTACCGGCATCGGCGCGAGCGTTGCCGATACCGGGCATCGCGTTCCGGGATCTCACCGGGGTGCCGCCCGTTCAGCTGGCCTTGGCCTGGCGGAAGGCACAGACGGCTCCGATGATGTCGGCCGTGCTCGCGGTGCTCGACGAGATCTGCCCTGGCCCGCGCCCACCCGCCGCCGGGTACGGGAGACCGGCAGGCCCCGCCGGCGCGCGACCAGCAGCACGAAGTACAGCAGCGCGGGCGCGGTGACCAGCTGGGAGACCCACAAGATCGTGTTTCCCAGCGAAACCCCGTAGATGAACCACAGTGACAGCCTCGCCCCGAACAAAGCCATGAAGTACCCGGAGATCTCGTCCGAACTCGCGAGGGATCGCAGTCGGATCACCTGCGGCACCAGCGCGGTGGCCGTCGCCGTCACCGCGATCCAGCCGAGCTGTCCGGTCGGCAACCCGGCCACCTGCACGGCGGCGGGAAGCCCGAGTATCGCCGCCATGTCCGACATCGCCTTCCCTGGCGACCGGGTGCCGAATCGGACGGTCAGGTACACGAGGATCAAGACCGGCCCGATCGCGGCGATCTGCGCGTACTGGAAGGCTTGCGCCTGCCCGAATCTGAGCCCGTAGACCAGCCACAAGCCGATCGCGACGCCTTGGACGACAAGGAACGCGCTGCTCAACTGGCCGGCGCTGCGCGTCGTCCTGATGATGCGGAAAATCTGCGGTACGAGCGATGCCGCGGTACTGACTCCAGCCGCATAGCCGACGAGGTCGGTGACTGACATGGGCTCTTTCCTGTTCATGAAACGTCGCTAAACACGGTGCACAGTGACACTGAAGAATCGAGTTGCCAAGCCACTGTTCCACCATTCAGAACGCCAAGAGTCCGCTGTTCCGCTAAACGGAATGAAAGCTTTTTCCGTCTCTCCATTCGTGCGATCCTCAGCCGGGCGAAAAAGTCCCCAACGCACGGAAAGGAAGAAACGCGGTGGACGTCACGGAAATTCCTACGGCGATAGTCACTGGAGCGACCACGGCCCGCGGCATCGGTCGTGCCATCGCGGTGAGGCTCGCCGAGAACGGTCATCCGGTGGCGCTGCTCGGGCGGAACCCGGCCGCCGCCCACGACTACGCGACGAAGATCGCGGACAAATACGGGGTTCCCGCACTGGGATTGCACTGTGATGTGACGGACCCCGCATCGGTCGACGAAGCCGTCCGCGAGACGAGTGCACGGCTGGGGCCCATCGGCGTCCTGGTCAACAACGCGGGCACGACCGACCCGAGCAGGTTCCTCGACATCGGCGGGGCCACTTGGGGTTCCGTGGTGGACGTCAGCGTGGTGGGCACGTTCAACATGATGCGGAGGGCGCTTCCGGACATGCTCAGCCGAAATTCCGGCCGCATTGTCAACATCACTTCGGTCAGCGCGCAGAATGGCGGCGGGGTGTTCGGCGGCGCTCATTACGCGGCCGCCAAGAGTTCGGTGGCCGGCCTGACCCGCGCCGTATCCCGGGAATTCGCGCACGCGGGGGTCACCGTCAACGCCGTGGCACCAGGATTGATCGACACCGATATCCGAGGCGAGGTCGATCCAGCGCTCATCGCCGAAGTGGTCAGCGGTATTCCCGTCGGCAGAATGGGCACGGCGGAAGAAGTCGCGGCGGCCGTCGCATTCCTGTGCGGCTCCGAAGCCGGGTACATCACCGGCGCGACGATCGACATCAATGGCGGGCTCTACCTGCGCTGACCATGATCCCACTCTCGTCGAGAAAGGAAATCGTGGAGGAATTGAGCTGGTCCGCGCTGGACCACCGGGCCGTCGACACGGCGCGGGTACTGGCGATGGACGCGGTGAACCGGGCAGGCAGCGGCCATCCCGGCACCGCCATGAGCCTGGCTCCGGCGGCCCACGTGTTGTTTCAGGCCGTGATGCGGCACGATCCAGGACAGCCCGATTGGAGCGGGCGAGATCGGTTCGTGCTCTCGGCGGGTCACGCTTGCTTGAGTCAGTACATCCAGCTGTATTTGACCGGGTACGGCTTGGCACTGGCCGACATCGAGGCCTACCGGACCTGGGGCTGCGTCACACCCGGCCATCCGGAATTCGGCCTCACCGCCGGAGTCGAGACCACCACCGGTCCGCTCGGCCAAGGCGCGGCGATCGCGGTCGGCATGGCCATGGCCGCCCGCTACGAGCGTGGTCTGTTCGATCCGGACACGGAACCCGGCGAGTCGGTCTTCGACCACACCATCTGGGCGATGGCCTCCGACGGCGACCTGCAGGAGGGTGTCTACCTGGAAGCGACCTCACTCGCCGGCCATCAGAAACTCGGCGATCTGGTCGTGATCTACGACGACAACCGGATCTGTAACGACGGCGAGACGCTCGCGTCCTGGTCCGAGAACGTGGTCGCGCGACACGAGGCGTGCGGTTGGCACGTGCGCGAAGTGGGACCGGCGCCATCCGGGGACATCGACCCGCGGGAGCTGTTCGCCGCGCTCACCGAGGCAAAGTCCGTGCGCGATCGGCCGTCGCTGATCGTCCTGCGCACGACCATCGGCTGGCCCGCTCCCACCGTCGGCGGCACTTCCACCGCGCACGGCACACCCTTTTCGGCCGACGAGCTGGCGGCCACCAAGCGGCTGCTGGGCTTCGATCCCGACCGGCACTTCAACGTCGACGCAGAGGTGCTCGAGCATACCCGGCGCGCGCGTGAACGCGGCCGCGCGATGCGACGGTCGTGGGAACAACGGTTCGAGCAGTGGCGTCAGGACCAGCCGCGGCGAGCGCAGGAGTTCGACCGCGTTCAGGCGAGGCGGCTGCCTGGGCGATGGCACACCGAAATGCCGATTTTCGAGCCAGGCCAAGACATTCCTACGCGTGTGGCCTCCGGCAGGGTGATCGCGGCGCTTGGCGGGGTGCTGCCTGAACTGTGGGGTGGCGCCGCGGACGTGGCCGCCTCGATGAACACCACGATCGACGACGGCTCACATTTCCTCCCGGCGGGCAGTCCGCTCACGGGCGCCGACCCGTACGGCCGGACGGTCAGCTTCGGCGTACGGGAACATGCGATGGCCGCGATCATGAACGGCGTCGCGTTGCACGGCGGCACCAAGATCTACGGTGGTACGTATCTGGTCTTCGCGGACTACATGCGGCCCGCGTTGCGCATGGCGGCGATGATGGGGCTTCCGGTGGTCCACCTCTGGTCGCATGATTCGATCGGGGTCGGTGAGAACGGTATGACCCACCAGCCGATCGAGCAGCTGGCCGGACTGCGTGCCATGCCAGGGTTCAAAGTCGTGCGGCCCGCTGACGCCAACGAAACCGCGTTGGTGTGGCAGGAGGTGCTGCGCAGGCAGTTCGAGGACCCCGCACCGCACGGCATCGCGCTGACCAGGCAACCCACTCCGGTGCTGCCGTTCGACCCTGACGCGGCGCGCGGCGGCTACGTGGCGCGCGAGGCGAGCGAAGACCCCGAGGTCATCCTGATCGCCACTGGATCCGAGGTACAAATCGCTCTGCTGGCGAGGGAAATCCTGGAATCCGAGGGAACTCCGGCGCGTGTCGTCTCGATGCCCTGCGTCGAATGGTTCGATGAGCAACCCGCCGAGTACCGGGAATCCGTCCTGCCGAGCGCGGTGCGGGCTCGCGTCGCGATCGAAGCCGCGGCCACACTGAGCTGGCATCGCTTCGTCGGCGATGCCGGCCGGATCATCGGCATCGATCGGTTCGGCGAGTGCGGTCCCTACGAGGTGTTGTACCGGCACTTCGGCCTGACACCGGAGGCAGTGGTCGCCAACGCACGCGAGTCCATCGAAGCCGCACGTGTCCACACGACCATCTGAAACGTTCCGGAGCGGAGTACGCCAATGACGAACGAAATCCTGGAGACGTCGCTGCGCCGCCGCGCGACGGCGGTGATTCCCGGTGGCATGTACGGCCACATGACGCGCGCGTTGCTCAGCGAAGACCATCCGCAGTACGTGACGGCCGCGGACGGCTGCCGGTTCACCGGCGCGGACGGCCGGGAATACCTGGACCTCATGTGCGGCTGGGGGCCGGTTGTGCTCGGCTACGCCCATCCTGCGGTGCGGCGGGCCGCCGACATTCAGGCGGGACTCGGCGACTGTGTCAACGGTGCTTCACCGGTGATGGTGGAACTGGCCGAGCTGCTGGTGGAGACGATTCCGTCCGCGGACTGGGCCATGTTCGCGAAGAACGGCACCGACGCGACCACCACCTGTGTGACGATCGCGCGGGCGGCCACCGGACGTCGCAAGGTACTCACCGCCCACGGCGCCTATCACGGCGCGGTCCCATGGTGCACTCCCGGATCGAGCGGTGTCACCGCCGAGGACAGGGCACACGTCGACCACTTCGAGTACAACGACATCGCTTCACTTCGGCGAGCCGTAGACCGGGCGGGCGACGACCTCGCGGCGATCGTCGTCTGTCCATTCCGGCACGACGTGCGACAGGACCAGGAGCTGGCCGATCCCGAGTTCGCGCGTGCCGTCCGCACCCTGTGCGACCGCACCGGCGCGACGATGATCCTCGACGACGTCCGTGCCGGGTTCCGCCTCAGTCTCGGTGGCAGCTGGGAACCACTCGGGGTGCGGCCGGACCTGGCGGCGTGGTCGAAGGCGATGGCGAACGGCTACGCGCTCGCCGCCGTCACCGGGATCGGCGCACTCAGCGAAGCGGCGTCCGAAGTCTACGTCACCGGTTCTTTCTGGTACTCGGCCGTTTCGATGGCGGCGTCGATCGCGACGCTGACCGAGCTTCGGGAAACCGATGCGCTGAGCAGGATGGAGAGCGCGGGGCAGCGGCTACGGGCAGGCCTGGACGCCCAGGCCGCGCGGCACGGTTTCGAAGTCAATCAGACCGGCCCGGTGCAGATGCCCTTGCTGACCTTCGCCGGAGACACCGACTTTTCGGTGGGAACGCGTTGGGCCCGCGAGGCCGTGCAGCGCGGGGTGTACCTGCATCCCACGCACAACTGGTTCCTTTCCGCGGCACACACCGCGGCTGACATCGACGAAATACTCGAGCGCACCGAGGACGCGTTCGCGGTCGTCTCACGAGATCTCGGCAGCCTGCTGTCCCAGGGCTGACCGCCCGAAGGCAGCACAGTCCACATCGGAGGCCGGTGGCGCGTCCGATGTGGAAACCCCTCGACTCTGAGCGACCGCAGGTACCAGAGGGGAGGCGGCGGCGAGGCCTGGGTCGGGTTGGTCGTGAGTGGCAAGTCGCGTTATTGAGGGGTAAGCCAAATGTGGCGCGTCCCGGTGCGGGTCCGGACTGGCTGACGGAAGCCGGGCCACGACCGGGTGTCCACAAGGGACACTTTCCCGGCGATAAATGTCCGACCTGAGCAGTTTGCCCGGTATCGCAAGGTGGTCGTGAGTGGCAAATAGCGTTCTAACCCTCATTGCCACTCACGACCCCGTCCAGGACCGGACGAATAAGCACCAATCGGACAGCGATTCGCCGGAAACTGTCCTTTATGGACAGTCAGGAGGCGCGCCCCGCCTCCTCGGGTAACCCCTCGCCGGGCACACGGTAGTGAAAGCCCTCTTCGCTACCGTGAGGGCAGACAAGGGGGACCTTCACGGCAGCGACCCGATCACGCCACGTTTGCCTTACCCCTCTATAGAACACGAATCGCCACTCACGACCCACCCGGGCACCGTGATCTCGCGCCCCTTCCTGGCGCTGCCGGGAAGGGACGTCTGCCATGATTTTCTGCCCATATTGACACTGGCGGTTGGGTTAGGGTGATTGTCACGTGGCGGGCATGCCCCCCTTGCACACCCACACTCGGGGGTAGCCACGTGGAGGAGATAGGGAGGGCAGCGGTCCGTTCTCGCCGGAAGGCCCCGGCTAGCAGAGCGGGCCGCTGCCGTTTCTCGCCTGGTTCAGCGGTGACGGTCAACTTCAGGCTGAAGTGACCACGCTCGGGGCAGGGCATGCCCGGGCAAAGCGTCGATCACTATGGGCAGCCGGGCCAGTTTCCTCTTGACTACCTCGTATGTGGCGCCGGAGAGTGGTGAGCGAGGAAGCCCCCGCGTCGATCGGTTAGGGAGTCGTTGCCCTAGTCGGGGGCTTCCTCATCCCACACCACAGGGATTGTCGTCCACATTGTCTGCCCACGCGCCCCCGTCTCGGTGACGTAATGTGGGCATAGCGTGGCCCTCGGTTGCTCTTGCCGAGGTAGCGCCCGTCCTGAGGTGTCACGCGACAGTGAAGGAAAACCAGTGGCCCGCTCCTGCGCTCCGGACCCCGGCTTGCAGGAGCGGGCCACTGTCATACCCGATAGTCGAGGCCATGGTGGAACCCCATCGGGCGATCTCATGTACATGAAGATAAGGTCTTTGCCCCCCTTTTCCCCTGTCCTGCCGAGCTCGTCGTGCCTATGACAGGCGAATATGTGTCCGATGCGTATCTGTGCGGCTTCTGGCCGAGGTTTCACCAACGCTCACAAGGTGATAAGGACCTTGGTCGCATGGCGGTCCACCATCGCTTGGTAACCGTGGCCGACGTCGGCGAGTTTGAGGGTCCGGTCGAAGACCGCGCTCGGATCCAGCTTGCCGGTGACGACTTCGCCGAGCAGTGCCGGGAGGTAGGCGCGGACGGGGACCGGGCCGCCGCTGACGGTTATGTTCCGCGATGAACAGGCCATCGAGTCCAAGGTGCCATGTGGCCCTCCGACCACACTGATGGCGCCGCCGTCGACGCAGATCGCCATGGCGGTGTCCAGCGCGTCCTGCTCACCGACGGCTTCCACCACCAGACCGGCCCCGGCGCCCTCGGTCGCTTCGATCACCTGGGCCCGGCCCTCGGCGCCTCTCAAGCTGACGAGGTCGGTGGCACCGAACTTCTGTCCGATCCGCAACCGGTCTTCGTGGTGCCCCAGCAGGAAGATCCGCTCGATGCCCAGCCGACTCGCGGCGAGGACCGCGCACAATCCCACCGGGCCGTCGCCTACGACGGCCATCGTCTTGGGTGTGGGCCGTCCACCGGCGTGCACGGCGTGCTGGCCGGTCGCCATCACATCCGCGAGGGTCAGCACGGCCGGAATCCGCTCGTCGTGCTCGTCGAACGGCACAGGCACGAGAGTGCCGTCGGCGAACGGCACACGTACCCCTTCCGCCTGTGCGCCACCCGCCGCGACACCGAACATCCCGCCCCGCGCGCACGAGCTTTGTGCTCCGTGAACACAGCGGTGACATTCACCGTCCGAGAACATGAACGGTGCCACCACCAGTTCTCCCGGACGTATCGACCGGACCGACGAACCCACGTTGGCCACCACGCCGATGAACTCGTGTCCGCAACGCGGTCCCCGTACCGGTCCTGGCCTGCCGAGATAGCCACGCAGATCGGTCCCGCAGATCCCGGAAGCAACTACGCGCACGACGGCGTCCGTAGGCTCCTCGATTTTGGGGTCGGGTACCTGATCCACGGTCACCCGGCCGGTTCCACGAAGTACCGCTGCCCTCATGCTCTTGCCTCCTGAGGCGGAACCGGCCGGTCGTCACCCTTTCGGCAAGGTGACGTTTGGTGTGATATGAGGAATATAGGAAATCCCGTGGCCGAAGGTCAGGTACGTTCCAGCCCGCGAAACCTGTGTTTGTCCTGTGACCTGCGGCCAGTAGTTCCCGTCGGCCTCGGAGTCCTTTCGGGCGATGATGGTAGACGAATCCACCGGACTTTCGAGCCAGGCATCGGTTTCCCGCTCGAACTTGGTCGGTCCGACAAGTTTGCAGGCCATTGAGGCAGAATCGAGGCGCCCTCTTCCCGGCCGTCATGCATAGTCGAATGGTGAGTGGTCGACAGGGTGAAAAGCGGCCAAGGCGTACGTGGCTCGCGGGCGCCGTTGTCGTGGTGCTCGCCGCCATCGCCGTGAGTGGTTGGTGTTTCGGCTTTCCAGGCCGGTCGAGCGCGGAGCATGCCCGGCCTGCCGGAGCGAGATTCCTGGCCATAGCCGCGGCGCAACCGACGGCCGTGCTCGCGCGGCCACGACCTGGCGCGTCCATGGGGACCCGGCGCTTCGACTGCGGGCGCAACGCCGAGGGCGTACGCAACTCCGACAACTTGATCACGCGACCCGGTGTCGCCGGCGGAGCGCACCACTTGCACGACTACGTCGGCAACATGGCCTCGAACGCCTTCGCGACAGAACAGAGCCTCACCATCGCGCCGACGACCTGCCAAGACAACGACCGATCCAGCTACTACTGGCCAGTGTTGCGCGTCCCGGGTGATCATGGGCACCAGGATCCGGAGGCCGTCCTGACTCCCTCCTCCGTTCTTGTCCAGTACCGGGGAAATCTCACGACGGCAGTCGTGGCCATGCCGCCCTTCCTGCGCATCGTGGTCGGCAACCCACAGGCGTACACCCAGCCGGGCAAGACGATCGCCAGTGCCAACTGGACCTGCTCGGGAAGCCGTGAACGTACGACGACGCTGTATCCACGTTGTCCCGCCGGCCAGCAGGTGGTGCGAGTCTTCGACTTTCCGAGCTGCTGGAACGGGACGGCCGTCGACAGCGCGAATCATCGCGCGCATGTCGTGTATCCGATGGCCACGGGCGCTTGCCCGGCGAACACTTTGGCGGTCCCTCAGCTGCATCTTGAGGTAGCCTACGATATTCCGGTCGACGCCAACTATGTCATCGACACTTTCCGCGAAGAACAAGGCAGTTCCTCGAGCGACCATGCCGATTTCATCAACGTGATGCCCGATGCCCTGATGGCGGAAGTCGTCCGGTGCCTCAACGAAGGGCTGAATTGTTGAGGTAGGGACGGGGCGCCGGTCACCCGCGAACATGGCGAGGTCGAGGTACGTATGACTAGAGAGGCTTCTGTGCAATGAAGGGCTCAACGCGCGGTACCCCGCGGTGGAATTCTCTATGGGCCGTGTTGGCGATGACACTCGGCATCGCCGCCTGCGGAACCGCCCAAACCGATGGCCAGGCGAAGGGAGGCGCGAGTAGCGCGGCCGGCGCGACCACTCAGGCGTCCGCGACCACAAGCGGCGCCTCCCGATCCTCGAGTTCCGCCGGGGCGGGAAGTCCTGCAGCCGCGGTCGAGCGCTGGGTCACGCTGATTCTGGCGGGGCGTTTCACCGAAGCTTGCCTTGCGAGCGCACCCGTGGCTTCCCCGGACCAGGATCCCGAAACTTCGTGTAATGACCCGGCTGTCTTGGAAACGGCGAAGTCCTTGCGCGACGCTTGGGCCAAGCCGGGTGTCGAGTTGCCGCCACGGGGAAAGGTCGAGGTGATCGGTGTGACCGGTGATGGACCCGTGATCACCGTTCCGGACACGGCGATCACCCTGGACGGCCGCACCCTGCGCAGTCTCGAACTCATCGGTGGCAGTGGCGACAGCAAGTCGTTCACTCTGACGCTGAACGTGGAGAAGCGGGATGGGGCCTGGTACGTCGCGGACTTGAACCTGGGCGTCTGAGGCGTCCTCTTGGGCGGTCGTGAGCCCGTTTCAGTGACCGTATCTCCGTCCTGATCGGTCAGGACGCTGCTTCTGCGTCAAGGGAAGAGAGGAGTTCGCGCGCCACGTCCGCCTCTTCCCCGTCGAGCTCGACGAAGATGTCCAATGCCAGAAGCGCGAATTTCCTGGCCGGCGGGTAGCGATTCGCCCGGCGGTGCAGTTCTGCGGTTCCCAGCAGGGCGAGAGCTTCGTGGTACCGATCACCCAATCTTCTGCAGAGTTCCAGTGTCGCTTCGTATTCATGCATTGCCTTCGAGGAGTCGCCCATGTCCCGGTACGCGTGGGCGACGTTGACCATCATGTTGGCCTCGAGCAAGACCGCGTCGCAGGCGCGAGCGGCTCGCAGGCCGATTTCCGCGTACGGTAACGCCTGTTCCGGTCGCCCGGACTCGACGTAAAGTTCGCAGAGTGAGTCGATGCAGCCGGCCTTCTGGTAATGTGATGATTCGTGCGTCGTCAATTCGACCGCCTCGAGGGCGTAGGCGATACCTTCTTCGTATCTTTTCATTTCGCGCAGTGTCGATGCCAGATTGGCCAGCATGCTGGAATGCAGGTGGGAATTGTCGATCTCGCGGACTGCCGCAAGTCCACGTTTCAGATGTGCCACGGCGAGATCGTTCCGTCCGAGCCGGGAGTTTCCGATGCCGAGGAACATCAGGATGCGAGCCCGTGCTCCGGGGTTCGGCAGTTTTTCGGTGGATGCAAGTGCGATGGTGAGAAGCTGGATCCATTCCGACATCAGCCCTGTCGAATAGAAGCTGTTGTAGGTGCACCAGGCCAGCTGCCAGACGAGCTCATGTTCACCCAGCTCTGCGGCATGTTCGATCAAGGCGACGATGTTCTTGGTTTCGTACTCGTACCAGGTCAGTGCCGACTCACGTGTCTCGAATTCCGGCAACGAATGCGCCGATGGCGGAATCCGCAGAGCGGGTAGCGGATAGTCCTTGATGAGCCGAAGGAGTGCCGCGCGCATGGCGTGCAGATACCAGACCATGAGTTCGCGGCTTGCTCGGCGGCGCATCTCCGCCGTCTCCCCGATCTCGGCCATCTCACCGGCGTAGACCTTGATCAGGTCGTGGAATCCGTACCGGTTCGCGTCGGGTTCGAGCAGATGTTGTTCGCTCAACGCATGGAGGATCTCGCTGGTTTCGGTGAGCGGACGATCGATCAGGGCGGCCGCCGCGTGAACGTCGATCCGCGGGGCGCGGACCAAGCCTAGCAGGCGGAAAGCCCTGGCCGATTCGGTATCGAGAGTGGTGTACGACCAGGAGATGACACTGCGCACGGAGGTCATCTCGTCGTCATCGACGTGGAGGTTGTCCAGCCGGTCCTGTACGGCGTGCAGGTTCTCGACGAGTTCGCGCAGGCTCGTGTCAGGATCTCCCGAGATCTTTTCGGCCGCGACCCGCAAGGCCAGTGGCAGGTAACCGCATAAACGCACGAGCTCGGCAGCGTACGTCACTTCGTCGTCGACTCGCTGACCGCCGATCGTATTCCGAAGGAGCTCCAGCGCTTCGGCTTCGGTCAAGAGGCCCAGGGTCAGCCGGCGTGCCCCGTCCCTGGCGACCAGGCCACTGAGCCGATTGCGGCTGGTCACGAGCACCAGACTGTTCGACGTGCCAGGGAGCAGGTCACGTACCTGCTCGGTCGAGACGGCGTTGTCCAGCAGGATCAGCACCCGCTTGTCGGAGAGCAGGGTCCGGTACATCGAGGCCAGCGCATCCGGTTCGGATCGCCGGCGCGCGCTGCCCAAAGCCCAGAGTAGATGGCCGAGCGCGTCACTGGTGCTGAGCGGCGCGCGATTGGGGTCGAAACCCCGGAGGTCGAGGTACAGCTGACCGTCCGGGTAGTTTTCGAGGACGGTTCTGGCGAACCGTACCGCGAGAGTGGTCTTGCCGATCCCGCCCGCGCCGTCGATCGCCGAGATGACGAGCGCCTTGCCGCTCGCTCGGGTGGTCGAGCACCACTGCTCGAGCTGGTCCAGTTCTTCCGTCCGGCCGATGAAGTCCGGCGCTTCGTGCGGGAGCTGAGCGGGAACCGGGGATCGAGTCCGCGCCGGTGTCTCCGTCGGCGTGTCCAGTTCCGGCTCGGAGCGCAGTATGCGCAGATGCAGATCCGTGAGAGCGGGGCCGGGATCGAGACCAAGCTCGTCGGCGAGCACGCGGCGAGCCGCCTCGAACTCCGTCAAGGCGTCCGCGCGCCGGCCGCTGCGGTAGAGGGCCAGCATGAGCTGAGCGCGCAGGCCTTCGCGGAAGGGCGCGGCCTCCACGGCCTCGCAGAGCTCCGAGATCAGTTCGCGATGCCTTCCGCAGGCGAGCATGAGTTCCGCCCGCTCTTCGACGAGCTGGTAGCGCAGTTCCGAGAGGCGGACCCGTTCCGACTCCGCGAACGGCCCAGGCAAGCCGGACAGCGGGTTCCCTCGCCACAGTGCGAGACAGCGACCTATCAGGTCGGCCGCCGCGGACCCTCGCCCCGCTCGCGCGAGCTCGCGCGCATCGGAGAGCTGGGACTCGACCACGGACACGTCGAGCTCGTGCTCCCCGACGGCAAGCTGATAGCCCGCCCCGGATCGGGTCAGAACTACGTCGTCCGCGATCGACAGGGCCCGGCGGAGGCCGTGAATGTAAGTGTGAACACTGCCTTCGACGGAGGCGGGCGCGGCATCGCCCCATACTCCGTCGATGAGCTGCGCCCGCGAAACAGTCTGGTTGGCGCGCAGGGCGAGAATGGCGAGGACGGCACGCTGCCGGGGTGGCCCCAGCACGATCTCGTGGTCTCCCGCCTGGGCCTTCACCTCACCTAGTAGCTCTATCCACATGGTCTGCTCTACACCGGCCACGGCACTCAAACCTCCCGCAGGACCAGAGTCGCGCATCCCTATGGGCCAGCCGGGCCGATGGCGGCCTGGTGTGCCCCTTCTTACCCGGGATTCTGGACTTTCGTTCACCCTGGAGTCGCGTGGTCACGAATGCCGGAGCAGGCTCGTGATCTTCTTTTCGGCTGGTGAAGAAAGAATGAAGGTTTTCGTCTCAAGCTGGAGCAATGTAAAGGTGACCGCGTGGGATGGTGATCGTGATGACCGGTGTCCGCATCGAATTGAACCGGCGAGAGCGGGCGATGCTACGGGCCGTCGCTGCCGGGCGTGGCGTTCTCGTCTCCAGCTGTGAACCGGCTCTCACGATCGACGGCTGCTGGTGTGATCACGCCGCGGTGCACAATCTCCTCGCCGCGGGACTCATCGAGAAAGAACACCAGGTGGCGTACGGTCAGCCGACCCCCGCGGTGATCACGAGACTGGGTGAAGCCGTGCTCGCCGAAGCCACGGAACACTCTCGCCGGGCATCCGGTGCCTGAAAATATCGAGCTCATTCCCCTGAGTCACTGATTTCTTGACAGTGTCGCAGGCTGGAATCATCGCGAGAAAGTCAAATTCCTTTGAACCACCGCGGTCATCGATCCGTGTGGGTGGCATGGGTTCCTCCGGAAGGCCTGGAGGACAGGTGTAGGGAGATCAAATTGTTCAGCAAACGACTCGTGTCGATTTCCGTCTTGATGACCGTGGGTGCGCTTTCGTTGGCGGCTTGTGGCTCACCGGCGCCGCAGCCCGCGCCGGCCCCGGCCGCACCCGTGCAGGCCGAAGAAGGCGGCAGCGGCCCCACGCTGCTGGCCGGCACGGCCAAGGCGAACAACGCGGAAGAGAAGACGGGGGACTGGGCCACCGGCTCGGACGGGACACCGAACACCGCGGAGCGGACCACCGCCCGGAAGTGGGTGCAGCTCAAGGCCACCAAGGCAGGCGACCTGAGCCCGGTCGTCGTGAACGGTGCCGGCCTTACGCTCTACCGTTTCGACAAGGACACCGCGAAGCCGTCGAAGTCCACCTGTGACGGTGAATGCGCGAAGACCTGGCCGCCGGTTCTGGTGACTGCCGGAAGCAAGGTCTTTCTCGCCGGAGTGAAGAAGTCCGCGGTGGGCACGGTTCGACGGAGTGACGGTTCCCTGCAGGTGACCATCGGCGGCTGGCCGGTGTACCGGTTCGCCAAGGACACCGCACCCGGTGATACGAAGGGGCAGGGTGTCGGTGGTACCTGGTTCGGTGTCGCACCTGACGGCCGGAAGGCGGCGGGACAAGGCGCCCCGGCAGGCGAGACGCCCCCGCCGGCGTCGGAGGGGCAGAAGCCGGCGACCAGTGCGGTCCTGTTCGATGCCAAGGACTTCAGTGACAACGAAGCCTCGCAGGGGGTGGCCGGAAGCGGTTGCAAGAATGTCGCCCGAGTAGGGGTCGCCTCGTCGATCGCCGCCGCGGGTTCCTTGAAGATCTGGAGCGCGAGGGACTGCAAGGGCAAATCACTGGTCATCGACGGTGATGTCGCCGACCTCGCCGGCGTCGGCTTCGACAACGCGGTCGCATCGGTCTTCTTCGGCTGACGGATGGACCAGATCGCCCGCCACGGATCCGAAGGCTTCCGTGGCGGGCGACTGCCGGATACCGGCGAGTGGGGCAACCTCCCCGGCAAAGTCGTTGCCGCTGGTCGGGCGACGCCTGGGGACGCGTTCTCGGCTGTCCACAAGGGACACTCTCCGAGGCTGCAGTGCCCGATCCAGGTGCTTTGCGTGGCTTTGCGACTGGGTCGTGAGTGGTAATGAGGGTTCTCTTGAGGGGTAGGGCAAACGTGGCAGGTTGCGAAAGACCTCTTCGCAACGTCAGCTGGGGGGTGGTCGGCCCAGACGGTAGTGAAGGCATCCCTCGAAGTACATGATGGCCTCCTTCCTTGCGCCTGGCGCAAGGAAGGAGGCCATCATGTACCGGGGAAGGTGTGCCAGATTTGACGTACCCCTTAATCTCACCCGCCGACCAGCCATAACGACTTTGCCGGGGCCCTGAGAGTGCGGCAAAGGCAGTGCCGCACTCGCGTGCTCTGGAACGCCGCTTACGGCTTTGCGGCTCAGGAATGCTTCGGTTGCGTCCTGGCCTTGCGCATCGCCGCGATCGCCGACTTCAGCGCGGCGGACGAGGACGAACCGGCGAGGGTCAAGAGTGAAGCGGGTTCCTCGAACCGAACCTCAGGGGGAAGCGCGATCGGGGCGGGCGCGGGTGCGGGAGCGGGGGCCGGCTCGTCCGCGACCGGCCGTCGCAGGTGGGCGAGCAGAGCGGGACTCGGCTTCACCGGCTCCGGCTCCTGCATCGAGTCGGGCTGACTTTCCACGAACACCGGTTCGACGGCAGGAGAGACCTGGTCTCGCTCTTCGGCTACCTGCTGCGCTTCAGTGCGCGGAGAAGCACTCGGGTCAGTGCGCTGATAGCGGAGAGACGCGGTCAGCTCACGAATTGCCGCGAGCGTGTCCGGATGTACGATGCGACGCTTTCGCCGGACGGTCACCGGCGGATTCTTCCGGCGCTCTTCGATGGTGGTCACGGTGACGGCGAACTTGCCCCGGTGGCTCTGGGCGTAGTGGGCGGCGGAGCGCTGGTGCTTGCGTCCCGCGCCGAAGGGCCTGAGCCGCATCAGCCGGTTGAGGTCGGCGTCGATGTGAACGTCGATGTCATGATCGGGACACAAACCGCGCCAGGCGCATCCGTCGATGGCGCAACGGCGTAGGTGATCGAGTGATTCACTGGTTTCCGTGGCCATGCCCCACGGTACGACGAGGGCTGGGGGTCTTGCCCGGCCGAATGTCCCAACGGTCAACCGTCGTGCCTTTTCTTCCGTGCGGATGGCAGGTCTTCCCTGTGTTACCGTGCCAGTTGCCCGCTGACGAACTTGGGAATCGTCGGCTTTGCGCCATATCGAGGGGAGCGCCGGTGACCTTGACGAGTTTCCTCCCGCGTGGCGCGGCAGGGCTGCGAAAGCCGTGAGTATCCAGCATGGACTTCCCCTCACCATGCGGGCGGTCCGGTTCAGTCCCGTCACCGGGAATCCGGAAGTAGCGGAAGTCCCAGTGCCGGCGCGACGGCGCGATGAAGTCGTGGTCAGGGTCGCCGCCTGCGGGATCCGTGGATCCGATCTGGCCTGGTTCGACGCTTCCCCGGCACCACGGACGCCCGTCTATACGCCGGGTCATGGCGCGGCAGGTGTCATCGCCGAGGTCGGGGAAGACGTGGCGTTGTGGGCACCCGGCGACCGGGTGGTCGTCGCGGACGGCCGGGCATGCCGGAACTGCCCCGAGTGCCGGAAGGGTCTCAGCGCGGACAACTGCTCCGACCTGCGGTTCATGGGCGAACACTACGACGGGGCGCTGGCAGAATATCTGGTCACTCCGGCGACGGCGCTGGTCGCCGTTCCCGGTGCCATGCCGCTCGAGCACGCGGCGGTTCTCTCCGGTGCGTTGTCCACCACGTACGGTGCCATCGACGCCGCGGGGCTGCGGCCTGCCGAAGCCGTCGGCGTCTGGAGTTCGGACGGAATCGGCAATCACCTGGTCCGGCTGGCCCGGATTTGCGGTGCCTCGCCGATCCTTGCCCTTGACCGGCGCCCCGAGGGTCGCGAACGGGCGCTCGAACAGGGTGCGGACGTCGCTCTGGATCCGGCGAACAACCGTGTCGCCTCCTACATCGGGGCGATCACCAAAGGCCGGGGGCTGGATGTGGCCTTCGATTTCGTGGGCAGCGATTCGACGTTCGACCAGGCGCATGCCGCCCTCGGCGCACGGGGACGGCTGGTCATGGTGAAGACGGCGTCCGAGGGATCATTCGGCATGCGGACGTTCTCCGAGGGCGACGAAGGCCGGACCGTGATCGCCCATACCGGATACCGCGTCCGTCATCTGCGGGACCTGGTCGAACTCGCCGAGCGCGGGCGGCTGGACGTCTCTGCTTCCATCGGCGCGATTCTTCCACTGACGCGTATCGCGGAAGGGCTCACCAAGGTGCGCGAGCACGAGGACGACCCGCGCCGACTGCTGCTTCGGCCCTGAATCAGGATCGCAGTTCCACGGGGCCGAGTGACCATCTGACGTGACGGCCCGTCTTCTTCGCGCTCACCCGGTGGAGTTTCTGCAGATCGTTGAGCAGTTCGGACGCGCGGCTGTGGTGGATCCGCATCGCGCCGGCCACCTCGATCGTCCGCAACGGAGGACGATGGTCTTGTTCGGCTTGCCGGAGCAACCAGATCACCTGGCCGACGGAGGACCACAAAGGATCTCGGTCGAAAGCGGTTCGCTCCTCGTGCGGCATGTGCTGCCGACATGAGGGCGCGTAACGGCGCAGGGGCGCGGAATAGCGGACGACACCCTTGCAAGCGCGACCGGAACGAGACAGGCATCTGCAGTGCGGCCTGCCGGCTTCGTCAGTACTCGGAGGCGAACTTGCCGGAGAAGTCGAGTTCATCGGTGAAGGCGAATTTCGGGTCGTCGAGAAGCTGGGCACCTTTCAAGGTTTCAGAAGCCCGGCCTTCCTGTCGAGGCAGGAAATCCGTGACTTATGGGCCTTGACGCGGCACACCCGGGCCCCTGCCGGAAAAGGATCGGTGTTGCCCTGGTCGTCTGTGTTTGTGCCCTGCTGTCCCGAGTTTCCCGAAACCGCTTTACCGAGCCAGGACGGAAACACAACTGTCTGTTGGATACTCGTTGTCGATCGTGGCGTATGGGAGCGTTTTGCAGCAGCGGAAAGGGACGGCGCCGAGAACGTGGTCGGGGGAGATCGCCGACGGGATCCGACGCCGAATCGGCGACGGCGAGCTCAAGCCCGGTGACCGGGTGCCGTCGATCCGGAAGATCGCGGAAGAGTGGCAGGTAGCGCATGCCACTGCCACCAAAGCCGTTGCCATCCTTCGTACGGAAGGGCTGGTCGAAACCATCCCCGGCGCGTACACCGTGGTCGCCGGTGGGCCGGGCAGCGGGCGCAGGCGGGACAATTCCCGTGAGCGCATCGTCGTCACCGCGCTCGAGATCGCGGACGAGGAAGGCCTGGACGCGGTGTCGATGCGAGCCGTCGCGACCAGGCTGGGTGGCGCGACGATGTCGCTGTACAACCACGTGAAAGGCCGTTCTGAGCTCGTCACCCTGATGGCGAAGACCGTTCTGGCCGGGATCGCGCCTGTGGACGAAGGTCTGCGAGGCCGGTCCCGGCTCGAATCGTCCGCACGATCGCTATGGGCGGCGTATCGGCGGTATCCGTGGCTGACGCGGTTCGATGTGAGCGGTTTAGGGCCGCTGTCGTGGCTCGCCGAGCAGGGCGAGGAGGTCACTGAACCGGTCAAGCAGGAAGAGGGTTCGTCGACCGCGCTGCACCACCGCGTCCTGCTGCACGCGCTCGTCCGCGGATTGGCAGCGGACCTCTTCGGCGACGGAGCGGGACCAGACGGGGCATGGTACTTGACGTGCCTCGGGCAGACCTGGGTGAACGACGCGGATGTGCTCTTCGACCTCGGCCTGCGTGGCCTGCTCGACGGGCTGGCCGACGGTGGTCCGCACGGGGGCTAGGGTACCGCGCGAAGTTCGACCGGGTGCTCGAAACATGCTCTGGCCTGGGCGTTAAGAGATCGTGAAGTCCGATTTCGCATCCTCATCACGCACGGGGTACCGAACTCGGAGGGACACATGGCGGAACCGGTACGTGTCGCGGTGCAGGCGACCGACACGATCATGCAAGCGGGCTTGACGAGTTTCCTGCGAACCCGCCCCGAACTGATGGTGGTCGGCCGGCACGAGCTGACCGAGTGTGACGTCCTGGTCGTGCACATCGACCGGATGACCCAGCACACGGCCGCCGAACTTCGAGGTGACCCGGTCATTGGCCACGTTTCGAAGGTGCTGGTCGCGAGCGAGCTGAGAGAGAACGACATCTTGTCGGCGGTCGAGTGCCGGGTGGTGGCGGTACTGGCGAGAGCGCAGACCTCGGGCGATCGTCTCGTCGAAACGATTCTGTCCGTCGTGCCGGGCCGAGGTCGGCTGCCGGCGGACCTGCTCGGACAGTTGCTCGATGGTGTGCGGCGGCTGCAGCGGGAGGCACTGGTCTCGCGTGGGCCGGACTCCGCCGGTCTGACGCCGCGTGAAGTCGATGTCCTGCGGTTGATGGCCGAAGGTCACGACACCGTCGAGATCGCGGACAAGCTCTGTTACTCGGAGCGGACCGTGAAGAACGTGATCTACGGGCTGACCAACCGTCTGAAGCTGCGGAACCGTCCGCACGCGGTCGCTTACGCGATGCGTGCCGGAGTGCTTTGAAGGTCTTTTCGGGTGACGTGGTGACAGGGAAGGAACGGAATGACTTCCGGCTGGCGTAAACGCTTCATCGTGGTCGTCGCCCTCGCGGGCATGGTGGGTGCCGGGTGTAGTAGCCCGCCCGAGAACAAGGAGATCGACCTGAGCATCGCCACCTTCGGCGAGTTCGGCTACGGCCCTCTCCTCAAGGAGTACGAGGCGGCTCATCCCGGGGTCAAGATCCAGAGCCGGGTCGCTGATTTCGAGGCGCATCACAAGGGCATCGCGACCCAGCTGGCCGCGGGTCGCGGCGCTGCCGACGTCGTGGCGATCGAAGAGCAGTACATGCCGCAGTTCCGTCAGTCGGCGGACAAGTTCGTCGACCTCACCGGTTTCGGCGCCGCCGCGCTGCGTGACCAGTGGCCGCAGTGGAAGTGGGAACAGGGGCTGGCGAACGGCGGCAGCACCGTGATGGGCCTCGGCACGGACATGGGCGGACTCGCCATGTGCTTCCGCAAAGACTACTTCGCCCAGGCGGGCCTGCCGACCGAGCGTGCCGCCGTGGCCGCGTTATGGCCCACGTGGGAGGACTACGCGAAGACGGGGGACCTGTTCTCGGGCAAGGTTCCTTCGGCCAAGTTCGCCGACTCGGCGGGCGGTATCTACACCGCGATCCTGAACCAGTCACCGGAGAACTTCTTCTCGGCCAAGGACGACTCCTTCATCGCTGACCAGAACCCCGCCTTGCGCCGGGCGTTCACCATCGCCGGGCAGATCGGCGCGAAGGGACAGACCGCGCGGGTGACCCCGTTCACCCAACCGTGGAACGTCGCCATCAAACAGGGTTCGTTCGCCACCATCGCCTGTCCCGCGTGGATGCTCACGCAGATCCAGGAGGCGGGCGGCCCGGAGAACGCGGGCAAGTGGGACGTCACCGCGGTGCCCGGCGGCGGTGGCAACAACGGCGGATCGTTCCTGACCGTGCCCACGCAGAGCAAACATCAGCGCGAGGCCTATGACCTGGCGAAGTGGCTGACCGAGCCGGCGCAGGAGATACGACTGTTCACCGAGTCCAACATCCTGCCCAGCGAACCGGTCGCCTACGGTGCGCCGGAGGTCCTCGGCAAGACCGACCCGTACTTCAGCGGAGCGCCCATCGGCCGGATCTACGCGGCGTCGGCCGACAGCCTGAAGCCCAACTACCGCGGTTTGAAGGACGCCAAGGTGCGCCCGACGTTCGGCACGGCGCTGGGCCGGGTGGAATCCGGCAAGCAGGCACTCGACGCGGCTTGGGACCAAGCGGTCACGGAAGCCCGTGCCGCAGCTTCGTGAGCGGGGATTCTCGGCTCGATGGGATCGGCGGGTCACGCCGATCCTGATGGTCATGCCCTTCTTCGCGCTTTTCGCGGTGTTCGGGCTGTTCCCGCTGCTCTACACGCTCTGGGTGTCCTTGCACGACTGGCAGTTGATCAACGGCGACGAAGGTTTCGTCGCCTTGGACAACTACTCCGCACTGTTCAGCGACGCCAAGTTCTACAACGCGCTCGGCAACACGCTCACCCTGCTGTTACTGGCCACGGTGCCACAGATAGTGCTGGCGCTCGGCATCGCGGCCCTGCTCGACCGGCCGTTGCGCGCCAAGACCTTTTGGCGATCGGCGGTCCTGCTGCCGAACGTGGTCTCCGTGGCCGCGGTCGCCTTGGTGTTCGGGCAGCTGTTCGGACGCGACTTCGGCGTCATCAACTGGCTGCTGGGCCTCGTCGGTGTGCCACCCCTCGACTGGCACGCCCAGGGGTGGTCCGCACAGGCGGCGATCGCGTTGATCGTCGTCTGGCGGTGGGCGGGCTACAACGCGCTGCTTTACCTGGCGGCGATGCAGAGCGTGCCCGCGGAGCTGTACGAGGCCGCGGAACTCGACGGCGCTTCCCGGCTGCGGCAGTTCTTCTCCGTGACGTTGCCGTCGATCCGGCCGACGATCCTGTTCACCGCGATCGTCTCGGCCATCGGCGGAATGCAGCTGTTCGTCGAACCCCAGCTGTTCGACACCAACGGTGTGGCAGGCATCGGCGGCGACGACCGGCAGTTCCAGACGATCGTGATGTACCTGTACGAGAAGGGGTTCGGGCAGTTCGACGCCGGTTACGCGGCGGCGATCGCCTGGGTGGTGTTCCTCGTCTGCGCGGCGCTCGCGGCGGCCTGTGTCGTCCTCGCCCGCCGGATCCCCGGGAGGTCGTGATGGCGGAACGACGCCGCCGGCCCGGCTTCTTGGTCTACGGTGCGCTGCTGGCGGTCGTGGCCGGATCGGTCTTCCCCCTGTACTGGTCGTTCGTGGTGTCCACCAGGGACGGATCCGCGATCGCCGAGCGGACTCCGCCGCTGACTCCTGGCGGACATCTCCTGGACAACGTGCGTGAGGTCTTCGACAAGGTCGATTTCTGGCTCGCGATGCAGAATTCGCTCATCGTCTCGGGCACGGTGACGGTGTCCAACGTGGTGCTGTCGAGCCTCGCCGGATTCGCCTTCGCCAGACTGCGGTTCCGGGGCCGCGACACGCTGTTCCTGCTGCTGATCGGCACCGTGATGGTGCCGACCCAGCTGGGGATCATCCCGCTGTACATGGTGGTGAGCGAACTGGGCTGGTACGGCGAGCTCCCGGCGGTGATCGTGCCGGGCCTGGTGAGCGCGTTCAGCGTGTTCTGGATGCGTCAGGCCTGCGAAGAAGCCATTCCCCGTGAATTGCTCGACGCGGCCACCATGGACGGGTGCTCGATCCTCCGGGGCTACTGGCATGTCGGGCTGCCCGCCATCCGGCCCCAGGCGGCCGTACTGGCGATGCTCACGTTCATGGCGGCCTGGAACGACTTCTTCTTCCCGCTCGTCGTCCTTGACCCGCATGACAGTCCCACCGTCCAGGTGGCGTTGTCGACATTGGCCAGCGGTTACTACACCGACTACGCGCTGATGCTCACCGGCGCGACACTCGGGGTGATCCCGGTGATCGCGCTGTTCGTCCTGCTGGCGCGGCACATAGTCCAGGGCGCCTTACGCGGCGTGCCGAACCCGGATTTGAAGAGATGAGAGGACCCCGATGAACGATGCGCAGCCGTACCGTTTCCCACCCGATTTCCGCTGGGGGGTGGGCACTTCGGCCTTCCAGATCGAGGGCGGTGTCACGGAAGACGGGCGTGGCCGGTCGGTTTGGGACACCTTCACGGCGACTGAAGGCAAGATCCACTCCGGGCATGTCGCGGACGTGGCTTGCGACCACCTCCACCGCTACGAAGAAGATTTCGCACTGATCGCCGGGATGGGTATCCCCGGTTACCGGTTCTCGATCTCGTGGCCGCGCGTGATGCCGGACGGGCGCACCCTGGAAGCGCGCGGGCTCGGGGCTTACGACCGCATGGTGGACGCCGTGCTGGACCGGGGAATCACTCCTTCGGTGACGCTTTACCACTGGGACCTGCCGCAGGCGCTCGAGGACGACGGCGGTTGGCCTGCCAGGGACACGGCTTATCGCTTCGCCGACTACGCGGCGCTGGTCCAGGAATTGCTCGGCGACCGGGTCGATCATTGGACGACGGTCAACGAGCCGTTTTGCGCGGCGTTCCTGGGCTACGGCACCGGGCTGCACGCTCCCGGGCACACCGACGAGGTGCTCGCGATGCGTGCCGCGCACCACCTGATGCTCGCCCACGGCCTCGCCATGCAGGCCTTGCGCGCGGGGGCCAGGCCGGGGCAGGAGTTCGGTCTGGCCTTGAACTTCGCCCCCGCGCTCGTCGACGTCGACGATGAACGGCATCGCGAGGCGAGGCGGAAGTTCGACGGCCTGCACAACCGTTTCTTCCTCGACCCCGCCCTGGGCCGCGGCTATCCGGAGGATGTCCTGGCCGACAGCCGGCACCTCGGTGATTGGACGTCGGTCATTCACGACGGTGACCTCGAGACCATCGCGCAGCCGATGGACTGGCTCGGGGTCAACTATTACGCCCCGGCCCGGGTCACCCCGCTGGAGGACGTGAACGCCGTGAGCAACTGCGGGTTGCCGAGCCTGCGCGGGGTGGATGTGACCCCGCCGAGGGGGCCGCTGACGTCGATCGGGTGGGAACAGTCGCCCGATTCGTTGACGGATCTCCTCGTCTGGCTCCACAAGCACACGGGAGGACTGCCGACACAGGTCTTGGAGAACGGCGCAGCCTTCGAAGACCGGGTCGATGAGGACGGCCGGATCCGGGACATCGAGCGTGAGCAGTACCTCCACGATCATTTACACGCGATTCACGCGGCGATCGAGGCGGGAGCGTATGTGCGCGGTTACGTGGTCTGGTCGCTCCTGGACAACTTCGAATGGTCGCTCGGGTACTCGCAGCGGTTCGGGCTGGTCAGAGTCGACTTCGACAATGGACTGCGCCGAACCGTGAAGGACAGTGCCCGCTACTACGCGCGTGTCATCGAGATGAACGCGTTGCCTGGTTGATCGGTGAATCCGGCGAGACCGTTGCGCGACTTCAGGCCGAGTTCGGCGAGGACGTGAGTGACGTGCGCCTGCACGGTGCGGCGGGGGAGCGCCAGCGCGGTGGCGATCTCCGGATTCGAGCGGCCTTGTCCCGCCAAGGTCGCGACCGCCCGCTCCATGGCGGACAGGGAAGACCAGCCCGCCGCGACGGCTTTCTCCGGCCGTCCGGGGACGATCGCGTACTTTCGCAGGCGCTGTTCGAGGGCCTCGACGTCCCATTGCGCGCCGAAACGGTCCAGGCCGGCCACAGCGTCGTTGGCCGCCGCCTGCGCCTCGTCCAGCCTGCCTTTTCCGGCGAGCAGGACGGCGGCGTCACCCAGCGCCGACGCGAGCTCCATCCGTCGACCGACCTTGTCATAGTGGTCGACGGCGTTCAGCAAGGGCTCGGGGTCGCCGGAGACGAGGGCTTCGCACCACCATGCGGCCGCGGTCGCACGTGCGGGCACGCCCTCTTTCGCGGCCTCTTCCCGGCAGACGCCGAGGGCCCTCGTGACGATTTCGTCGTCGCCCTGGGCCGTGGCCAGCCGGATGAGCCACGGAAGCCATTGATGCCGCAGCATCATCGCGGCGTAGGTGGTGTCCATGATCGGGCTGAGGAGAGCGACGGCCTGACCAGGGTCGCCACGCTGTTCGGCCTGGATGGAACGGGCGATCAGCAGGAAGTCGCAACTCTCCCGTTCGGAGTCGGTGACCGGAATGTGCTCTTCGGCGGCATACAGATGGGCCGCTGCCTGCTCGGGCTCACCTCGGCGTCCGTGGATCAACCCGGCGACACCGTGCAGCAACAAGGCGGCCGCGCCGGGTTCCCGATGACCGTGGAAGGTGATCGCAGGCCCGTCCTCGGTGACGGTGTCCAGCTCCGCCAGCGCGTCGTCCCATTCGCCGATCCAATAATCGTGAACGGCGGAAGAGACCTGCAGCCCATGAGGAAGTGAATACTTGGCGGCCGCGCGCCGGGCAATGCGCAGCGTCATACCCGCCTCGTCCAGCCGGTCGAGATTCTGCAAGGTGAAGAGGCGGTTGTCGAGCAGGTCGAAGTAGAACCCCGCGTGCTCTCGATGACCGTCCACGGCTTCGATGGCGTGCTCGATATGGCGCAGCGCGCTTTCGTGGTCGCGCTCGATCGACTTCACGAGCCAGAGTGTCTGCAGCGCGTGTCCGATCGGATAGGGCTCGCCGACCGCGAGCGCCCGCCGATAGGAACGCAAGGCCTTGCTGAAAGCCTCTTCGAGATCGTCGAGGGTCCCGCGCTCGAAGTTCGCCAGCAGGGCGCGTCGCCGTTCCCGCCAGATCGGCGGGGTTTCCCCGGATGCGTTGCGCTCCAGAAGAAGCGTCGCGGCTTCCGTATCCCCGCGGCGGTACGCCATCGCCGCCGCGAGGTGACGCATCTCCGCGGCGCGGTCCGGGTCACGGCTGGTGAGCATGGCTTCTCGCGCCAGCTCGAAGGGCTCCTGGTCGAGCCGGAACAAGACGAGAACGTAGGCGGAGAGCAGCGCCTCGCGCCGAGGGTCGTCGGCCGGACATTCGTCCACTACCCGGTTCAGGAGGACGGCGGCGATCGAAGGAGCACGGTTGGCGAGGGACTCGTGATGGTCGGCCAGCCAGCTGATCACCCAGTCGTCGACCGCCGCGGGAACGGCGGCGAGTTGCTGGGCGACCTGTTCGACCCCCGAACCGATCTTCGCCAGCGACTCGGCGGCGCGGCGATGCCACTCGGCCCGGACTCTCTCGGGAATTTCGTTGTACAGCGCCCAACGGAGCATCGGATGCCGGAACGCCAACTGTGTCCCTGTGTCGACGATGATCCGCAGCTCCATCACTTCTTCGAAGACACCGAGCAGTTCGGACGGCATCTTTCCCATCGTGGCGGCCACCTGCGCCAGGCCGAACTCCATGCCCAGCACCGCCGCCCGGCGCACCGTCTCCCTGGAGAGGTCTCCGAGCAGGTCCAGCGTCCGGGCGACCGCGTCCCGCAGGGATTCCGGTGCGTTCAAGTCGGTACCCGCCCGCACGTGCGCGACTCCGTCGACGATGGTGAGGGCGTCTTCGCGGATCAGGGCACCCGTCACCTCGCGAAGGTAGAGCGGATTACCCGCGGCCTTGATGATGAGCGAGCACAGTTCCTTGCTGGGACGTGCGCCGATGAGGTCACCGAGGACGTCTTCGGCGGCGGGCACGGTGAGCGGACCGAGGGTGATCATCTCGAGCCCGCGGGCCTCCGCGGCATTGCGCGCCTGCACCAGTTCCTCCCGCCGTGGCACCGGGCGTGACGCGGCGATCAGCAGCAGCGGAAGTTGCCTCGTGGCCGCGGAGAGCCGGTTCCACATCAGCACGCTCGCCTCGTCCGCCCATTGCAGGTCATCGATGACCATCACCAGCGGCGCGGTGGCGCACAGCCGGTCGACGTGGGCGAGGATCTGGTCCGCGGTCGCCGCCACCGGGTCAACGCCGTTCGCCAACGCCTCCCCTCCGATACGCTTCGCGTCCATCCCGAGACATCCCAGGACCACTTGCAAGGGGAACAACTGCTCCAGTTCACTGGCGGCGGCCCAGGCGACATGGCAGCCGCGATCCCGGACGTCCGCGAGCGCACAGGTGAGCAGTTCGGACTTCCCGATGCCGGGTTCGCCCTCGATCCACACCGTCCGGCCGCGGCCGTCGAGAACGTCTTCGGCCAGCTGCCGAAGAACAGCGACTTCTTCTTCGCGACCGTGACAGACGGGCGATGTCTCGCTCCGGGTCTCGAAAGCGTGAGCGACCGGGCCCGGGAGCACCGACAGTGTCTCGACGGCTGCCGCACGTGCGACGGGCGGGGCCAGTTCCGGATCGTTGACGAGGATCCGCTGGTGGATCTCGACGAGTTGCCGTCCAGGTTGGACACCCAGCTCGTCACGCAGGATCTCGCGAGCCATGCGGAAGGCGTCCAGCGCCTCGGTGGTCCGGCCACCGCGGTGCAGGGCGATCATCAAGGAATGCCAGAGCGGCTCCCGTAACGGGTGCTCGCGGACGAGAAGGGTCAGTTCGGAGACGAGGTCCTCGTGGGCTCCCAAGGCCAGCAGGCCGGCCGCCCGGAGTTCGAGTGCGGCGAGCCGTTGTTCGGCCAAACCGGCGCGCAGCGACTCGGCATGGGGCCCGGGGACACCGGTCAGCGCTTCCCCGCTCCACAGTGCCAGCGCGCGGTCCAGCGTTTCGACCGTGCCGGCGGCGTCGTTTTCCTGCCAGTGCGCGCGAGCGGTCTCGCGCAGCGTGTCGAACTCGCCGATGTCCAGTGCCGAGGGAGCGAGCCGGAGCCGGTAGCCCGCGGAGTCCGACACCAGCAGACCATCGGTGGACCAGCGGGTCCGGCTCGGTTCCAGGATGCGGCGCAACCCCGAGATGTAGGTGTGCACGCTGCCGTTCGCGCTGGCCGGCGCGGCGTCACCCCAGACCGCCTGGATCAGCTCGGCCCTGGTGATCGGCCTGGTCACCGCCCTGGTCGCCAATGCGGCGAAGACGGCGCGCTGACGGGCCGGCCCCAGCTCGAGTTCGTCGTCGCCGAGCCAGGCACGCAGAGAGCCGAGCGCCTGCACCCTGAACGGCTTTTCGCTCATCGGCGGGCCCGCTCGCGGCCGTGGCTGAAGCGCTTCTCGGCCCGCTGGATGTCGGCGATCGCGCCCAGGCCGTCGTAACCGCTCAAAGCGATCCGTAAGGCCGCGTCGGCCTTGACCGTCTTGCCTTGCCGGACGAGGAGAGCGGCGGCGTCTTCCAAGGCTTGTGCTTGACCGAAACGGTTCGCCGCCGTTCGCAGGTGTTTGGCGGCGGCGAACGCGGTCATGGGATCCCCGTCGACGAGGGCTCGGCACCGAAGGGCCTCGATTCGGTATCCCGGCGCGCCTTCGCACAACGAAGTCGCCAGCTCGGCGACCTCGTACTCACCGAGATCCATCGCGATCCGCACCAGGCCGGGCAGCCATGGGCAGCGTGCTTCGTCCTCGAACTCCAACAGCCCCGACAACAGGTCGAACGCGGCCATCGGCCGTCCCTCCGCCTCGGCGAGCATCGCGTTGGCCACCAGCATGAATTCAGCACCGTCGTGACCCATGGCGCCGGCGGGAGCCAAGGCCCATACGGACATCAGATGCGTACGCGCGTCGTCCGGCTTGCCCCGATGTGCGGCGATCACCGCGGCGACACCCGAGAGACGGCGCAAAGCCCCGGACCTCTCGAGCGTGTGCCGCGCGAGGGTCACCCCGCTGCGAAGCCGGCGTGTGAGGTCCTTCTGTGGTGCGTCCCAGCGGCCGAGCCAGTAGGACTCCACGGGATCGAGGGCGGGCATCGTCCGTTGGTAGGGAATCAAGGCAGGAGACGGTTCCTCGGTGGGATTCCCGTCCGCCGGCCAGCCACCGGTCCGGACCCGCGCCAGCATGGCCTCGTTCAGGGCACGCCAAGCCGAGGGGAGCCGGTGGTCTTCCAGTGCCTCCTTGACACCCTGCACGGTTTGGTCGGTATTGCCCCGGAGGAGCCGAGAGAAGGCGAGCAGCCAGCGCATCTCCGCGAGCACTTCGGGGTCTTCGGTCCGGGCGGCGACCTGGCCGGCCTCCGCGGTGAGGTCCCGCTCGAGCCAGAGCTTGATCCGCGCCGTCGCGATCCCCAGCGGTTCCCGCAGGGCCGGGGGAATGCTCCCGGAGGTGTTCACCCGCTGGAGCAGCCGGATCGCCGCCAGCGGCGATCGCGGCGCCAGCTGGTAGATCTCACGCGCCACCCAGGTACAGAACCAATTGTCGACCGGGATGGGAGCGGCGAGCAATTGGAACGCCACGCGTTCCACGGGGGCGCCGACGTCGGCGAGCGCTTCCGCGAGCTGCCGATGCAAGGCCAGCCGGATCGCGGTCGGAGTCCGGGCGTAGAGCGCCTCGCGGACGATCGGATGCCGAAAGCCGAGCTTGCCCCGGGTGCAGGTCATCAGGCCGACCGCCTCCACCTCGGCGACGACATGATCGAGCTCGGCCGCGGGCCTGCCCAACGCCGCGGCGAGATCGTCGCGAGTGAACGACCCGTCCAGGAGCGCAGCCCACCGGAGCAGCTCCGAGGCGGCGGCGGAGAGGAAGCCCAGACGGCGGCCGACCGCTTCCAGCGCGGGCTGGGGGACGACCGGAACGCCCTCGGTGGACGCGGTCTCCGCCGGTTCGTTCCCGGCCAATGCGGTGACGAGATCCCGCACGAAGAGCGGGTTCCCCGCCGCGGTACCGGCCAGTTCGAGCAGCGCCGGGCCCGGGACGGCACCGGTACGGGCGGCGAGGAGATCGTGGACCTCCTGCTGCGAAAGTGGCGCCAGCTTGTGGATGTGCGTGTCCATCATGGAAACACGGGTGCGCAACGCGGTGAGCCGGTGATCGGCGGCCACCCGCCTGCTCACACCGACGAGGAGAAGGGGGAGCCGGTCGGCCTCGAGCGCGAGGCGTCGCCAGGCTTCGAGGCTGGCCGGATCCGCCCATTGGAGGTCATCCATCACCAGGACCAAGGGCCGTTCACGGCACAACTCTCCGACGAGGCCGACGACAAGATCGATCACCTCGTCAGCCCCCGCTTCATCCCCTTCGACGAGATCGCGGGCCGCACGCGCCACCTTGCGGCGTCTACCGTCCACCGAGCTCTCTTTGACGTCGAGGCAGTCGAACACCACCTGGAGCGGTTCGTCCTGCTCCAACCGGTCCGCTCCGGTGATGGCGACATTGCCGGCTCCGGCTTGCGCGAGCCCTTCGGCGACGAGCGCGGTTTTGCCGATGCCCGGTTCGCCCTCCAGCCACACGGAACAGCCGTGTCCCGCACCGAGTTCGTGTACCGCTGTCTGGATAGCGGCCAGTTCGCAGTGCCTGCCCACGAAGGGTTCGCGAGGCTCGGGACTGGGTGCCGGGGCGCTGACCGTCGCGCGCGGAGTGGTGACCTGCCCGTTCCACAGCGCCGGGTCATCGGCTCGGATCTGCTCGTAACGTGTGGTGAGCTCGCTGCCCGGCTCGACGCCGAGTTCATCGATCGTGGTGGCACGGAGCCGCTCGAACGCGCCCAGCGCCTCGTCGCGGCGCCCGCAACGGTAGAGCGCGAGCAGGTGAAGACTCTGCAGGCCTTCACGCACAGGGTGCGCGGCGGCGACCGGCGTCAGATCGGTGAGCACCTGCTGATGCTCACCGACGTCGAGCATGATCCTTGCGCGGCGTTCGACGACGTCGAGCCGGAGTTCCCTCAACCGTTCACGCTGGTTTTCGGCGTACGGGCCGGACAAGCCGGCCATCGGCTCGTCTTTGAAGAGTCCGATCGCATTGTCCAACGCGGCGAGCGCGCCGTCGACGTCTTGCCCGCGCAGGCAGAGCCGGGCTCGTTCGCGGAGGTTCTCGAATCGGACGACGTCTATCGCGTCCGCGTCGACACGCAGGCAGTAGCCGGGACCACTCGAAGCCAGGACATCGGCGGCGTCACGGAGCGTGCGAGAGGGGTCGAGGGCGGAACGGAGCGAGGATACGTAGGTGTAGATGCTGCCGTTGGCGCTCGCCGGTGCCTTGTCACCCCAGATCGCGTCGATGAGGTCCGGCCGGGTGACGACCTGGTTCGCCTGAAACGCCAGTACCGCGAGCAAGGTCCGGCGCTGGGCCGACCCGAGCACGATCTCGTCGCCGCCGCGCCAGGCTCGTACTGGACCGAAGAGGTCGAGTTGCAAGTGCATCTTCGCCTCCGCCGTGTGCTCACGAGTACCGATGGTTGAGTCAGCTACCGCAGGTCGTTCGAGGGCCGCCTTGCCAACCAACTCACCCGATCGGCCTGATGACCTGAAGTGATGATCTGCCGATTACGCCCTGTAAGCGAAACTTCTGGGCGAGATACTGTGGTCGGACCCCAGGTTGCCCGGGGTCCCTTCGCGTACCTGCCGTTTTGTCATGGTTCAGACGGCTGCGGTGTCCAGTAACAAGTCGCCGTCGAAGAGCGTTCCGCCGGGGACGGGCTCGCGTATCCAGCCGACACCGTTCGCCGGGGTCGAACCCTGGGGGAGGGGCAGATCCGTGCCTTCGCTCAATACCCACACGCCCGGCGGCAGCGCGACTCGCCGCGATTCCGGCGCGGTGATGAGAAAGGCCCACCACGGTTCCCCGTTGCCACGCAGGCTCAGCACGCAGCCACGCGACCCCGCTGCCTCCAGTTCCCGGAGCAGCGGTCCGCCGCGGTCGGTGTCCATGACCACCGCGAGCATGTCTCGCTGGAGGGTGAGGAGAACTTCGGTGTAACTGGTCCGTACCGGCCAGCCGAAGCAGCTCCAGTAGTGCAAGGCGGCGTCGCGGACATCCTTGGCGGTTCCGGCCAAGGACAGTGTGGAGCTCGTCATGATCGCGCCCCTTTCGCTCGTGGGCCGTGTCGGTGCGGACAAGACGAAGGCTCCATGTTCAGTCTTAAGATTTTCTTCATGCCGGTCCGAGGCCCGGCGTCACGGGGAGGAACACTCGGATTCGTGGCGTGCGTGCCGGGGTGAGCGCGTAGCGTCATTCAGTCGATCGGGTTGTTGCTCGCGCGCGAGAAGTGTGATGCGCGGCCCGGGGCGACGGTCACCGTGAACCGTGGAGCTCGTCCGCCGAGTGGCAAATGGTGATGGAATGTTCGGTACCGGCGGGTTTTCTGTCGGGTTCAGTGCTACTTCTTGATATCCGAGTGGAAGGATGGGAAGTAGCACAGTAGCTCTATTGTATTACTCCGTTCCGGTCAGGATGCCGGTCCCTTTGGCTTGCCGCGGAAAAGTGTCTTACCTACTGGTGCGACAACTAAATCCGGCGAAATGGTTCGATATCCGTCGGATTGTTCACCGTTTAGTGCAGTTGACATGTTTTCCGGCTCAAGTCGTTCTTCCTTCTGCTAACCTGCCAATACAGCAAATGGTCGTGAACGACCGCATGGGCAGGAAGTCCTTGCTCTACAACAGGGTTCGGTCTGCCCGGGGACGACGACAATGAGGGATGGATATCGTGAGTTCGCAGGGGATCGGTAGTCGACCTTTGAAGAGCAATCGAAAGCTGCCCGTGGCCCCGCCCAGGCCCACGGGTGCGCTGCTGCCTCATCTGGAATTGGCGAGTTGGCTCGAGCGATACGTCGACAGGCTGGTGCGCGCTGATACCGGGAAGTCCGACGCGCTGGCCGAAGATCAGCGTGTGGATCTCATGGTCGGCCTGTCGAACGCCGCCGAAGCGCTTCGCACTTCTGAGCGCTGTGATCACGAATCCGCCGAGGAGATGCTTCGGTCGGCGCTCCACCTCCTGGAGGGGGTCGACCTGGAGCGGTTCGCGTACGCCGCTCATTAGGTTCGCGACCTCTGCGCCGGAAGCAATGGCCGTGTCGGTGGCCGACGGGGGATTCGGCTCAGTCGCATTAACGCTGGTCGGGTTCGAGAGCGGCAAGGACGGATACTCGAGGGGTAAGGCAAGGGTAGTGTGCTCGTCAGCTGGGCTGAGGGGGCTTTCACTGCGTCTGATGCGGTGACGGGCCCCTTCGCGTCTTTCCGGTGGCGCCACCGATCGTGGCGCCACCTTTGCCCTAGGGGCAAGAGAACCAACCGTGTCTCAGCGACCTACAGTCGGACGGTTTCGCGTGACTGTAGGGGCGACACACGTGATCAGACGGACGACACGCGTGTCCAGGCGGACGGCTCGTGGCGGACCCGGCCGCGCTCGTGTCGCGAAAGCCACTTTCGGGACATCAGACGTCGCGAAAGTGGCTTTCGCGACACGCACCTTGCTTACCCCTTCAATAGAACGATCATTGCCACTCGCGACCCTGCTTGACCAGGGCTGAAGGCTCCCGTCTCCGCAACAGACGGCGAGAAGGGAGGCTCACGCTCTGAGCGACCGGCCACGATTGCGAACACTGCACCGTCGCCTTATTCTGGTTGGAACATCACCGACCATTCACAGTCTGCGAATGCCATTCACGGCCCCGCTCTGGCAAGTGGCGGCTCGGTCCCGAAGAAAGAAGTCACAGCTTGCGAGAGAAGTAATAGCCCGGCTTGCGTCGCCCCGCCCTGATGTATCGCTCCAAAAGTTCACGCAGGCAGGTCGCACGGTCGGCGGGAAGGTCGATTTCGTAGTCGACGTCATCGAGCGAAAACGGCACTGTCTCGATGATCCCGGGAGGCGTACCCGCTTCGTTCATCGCTAACCTGCTTTCGAGTGACGGGGACGACGGCCGAAGCCGCCGGACGCGTACCGGGTCAGATGATGCCTGCCTGCATCGCGTAGGCGACGGCATGCGGCCGGTTGCGCAGGTTGAGCCTGCTGGTCAACTCGTAGATCACGTTCTTGACGGTGCGCTCGGAGTAGCACAGTTTCTCGGCGATCTCCCCGGTATCCCAGCCATCCGCCATGAGCCTGAGGACATCGACCTCCCGCGAGGTGAGGCCGGCCGAGCTCAGGCCCCTGGGGGAGAGCACGTCGTGCTGCAGCCGACGCACGCTGTCCAGCAGGTGGCCGAGCAGGTCCGGCGGCAACAGGCCGCGTCCGGAACCCGCGGTCACGATGGCTTCGACCAGCCGATCACCGGACGTGCGTGGTTGCGGGAGCACCGCGACCACGCGGCACTCGACGGCACTGAGGACGTCGTTCTCGCGCAACTCGCCGACCAGGAGCACTTTGGGAATCAGCGCCAACGAGCCCTGCCGAAGGCCCGCGACGATCTGGGGGGTCATCCGGTCCGCTTGGATCATGAGCACGTCCTGCTCGGTCACCTCGTCGACCTCGGTGACGACGACCTCGGAACGGGTCTCGAGGAAGCTCGTCAACCCGGTCTTCGTGATCGAATCCGTCGCTTGGACGGCTACCCGTACCGGTTCCATTTCGACCCTCCATCATCAGCCGTGACCTCTATCGGGTCGCTGTTCGTACTTCGATCGGGCCAGCGGCAGACGCCCTGCCCCTGGCGCGCAGGTCAGATCAGGCCGGCCCGCATGGCATAGGCGACAGCCTGGGATCGGGTGGAGAGCCGTAACCGGTTCATCAGCCCGTACAGCACGTTCTTGACCGTGCCTTCGGAATAGGCGAGTTTCTTGGCGATCTCGTCGGTCTGGTAGCCCTCGGCGATAAGTTGGAGCACGTCACGCTCCCTCGTCTCGTACCCGAACAGCGTCAGACCCGCCGGTGCCAGTACCTGGAACCTGAGCTGGGTGAGCTGGTCGAGAAGAATGCCTTGAAGCCGGTGGGACATCAGCGCGGAGCCGCGGGCCACCGCGAGGACCGCCGACGGCAAAGTGCCCTCTTTGATCTCGGCCCGGGAGAGTAACGCCGTTACCCCGCATTCGACCGCGACCAGGAGATCTTCCGCGCGGAACCGGTCGGCGACGACCACCGCACGGGGTGCCGATGTGACGCCGGCGCCCTGGAACTGACGCAGAAACGCGAAGGTGCTGCTTCCCACGACCCCGTCCACGACCGCCACGATCACGTCCGGAGTCCCGGCCTGGGCGCTGGGCAGCAGGTGAAGCTGCTCACTGGCGCCCAGCATGGTCTTGGCTCCGGCCGCGGTGAACTCGTCACTCGCGTGTACCAGGACTTTCACGGCTTCCATGGTGCCGACCTTCTCTCCCGCCCGTCTCAGGACATGAGGAAGAGTGACTCCGTCTACTTCATAAGCGCTTTATTACCCTTCGCGACCTTGATCATCGGCACGTCGTTGGCGGGAATCCCCTTGCCGGAGCCGCCTACGACGCCGCCGGCCGCGTCTTGAAGGCAAGTCTAGGCGCTGATCAAACGGTATATCGCGGCAAACGTGAGCGAGAGAGTTTCGGCACTGGATTCTGCCTCGAAGACTCTGGCAGCTCCACAGCATGGTGGCGGAGAGTAGTCATGTGAACTTCTCCCTTCTTCGAGTCTTAATACTCCAGCTGTAGTTCGTGATGGTGCTGGGTGACCCGCTGAGATGGGTGCGGCCACCGCAGTGATCATGGGTGTTTGTGAGGACAACTCAAGATCGTGTGGTGGCCGCGGCTGTCAGCGTAGAGGTTGTGCGGTGGCAGGCGTTGCTGGGTGAGGGTTTAGGTCGTGTTGCGGGCCGGTTCGCGCGGGTGGAGCCGCGTCGGCGAGCGGGCCGGTTCGTGGCGGGCCTGTTGTCGGGGCTGTCGCGGGTGAATTGCTGGACGATCGCCGAGCGGGTCGGGGAACGGACCCCGGACGGGATGCAGCATCTGCTGTCGCGGGCGAGCTGGGATGCCGACGGCGTCCGTGATGACCTGCGTGGCTGGGTGCTGGAGCACCTCGCCGATTCGGATGCGGTGCTGGTCATCGACGAGACCGGGGATCTGAAGAAAGGCACCGAGACGGTCGGGGTGCAGCGGCAGTACACCGGCACGGCGGGGCGGATCGAGAATTCGCAGATGTCGGTGTTTCTGACCTATTCCGCGCGGCGTGGGCACACGCTGATCGACCGGGAGCTCTACCTTCCTCAGAGCTGGGCCGAGGACCCGGTGCGGCGGGAACGCGCGGGTGTCCCGGCCGGAACCGGGTTCGCTACGAAGTCGGCGCTCGCCTTGTCGATGATCATCCGTGCGTTGGACGCGGGCACGCCCGCGAAATGGGTGACCGGGGACGAGGCCTACGGCAAAGACGGCGCTGGGCTGCGGGATCCGCTCGAGACCCGGGAACAGGCCTATGTGCTGGCCGTGGCCTGTGACCACCGTGTTCCCGGCCCGAGCAACGTCCGCGTCGACGAGCTGGCCGGCCGGCTCCCGAAACGAGCGTGGCAGAAACTCTCCGCCGGGCCCGGCGCGAAAGGACATCGCTACTACCTCTGGACACGGATCCGACTGAACCCGGCCGGGAAATCCGGGCATCACTGGGCCTTGATGCGCCGGAACCAGCGGACCGGCGAGACCGCGTTCTACCGCTGCTACAGCCCGCATCCGGCGTCGCTGCCCGAGCTCGCCCGGATCGCGGGGCGCCGCTGGACCATCGAGGAAACCTTCCAGACCGGCAAAGAACTCACCGGCCTCGACCAGCATCAGGTGAGGACCTGGACCTCCTGGTATCGCTGGACCACCCTGGTCATGCTCGCGCACGCCTTCCTCGCCATCGCCAGCGCTCACGCCCGCGCCGACACCACCCCGGGCCTGATCTCGTTGACACGCAACGAGATCAGGCACCTCTACAGCAAACTCGTCATCGAACCGGCCTACACCACCATCGACACCCTGGGCTGGTCGCAATGGCGACGCCGACACCAGCACCGAGCCAAAACAAGCCACTACCAGCGACGACACCAAGATCACGATCTACAGCTGGAGTATTAAGACCATCACGACCTCCGATGCAGGAGTGTCTGTCGTGACCGTCGGCGGCGAGGCATCGAGCCGGCGCTACTCCCCGAAACGGGAGCGGGTGCGCCGCCATGTCATAAGGCTCCTCGAAGACACAGTCCCCGGCTTCGTGGTGGCCGCCGAACGTGACCTCGCGGCCGAGCTGGGGGTGTCCCGTCCCACCGTCCGCGCCGTCATCGAAGAACTGGCCGAGGAAGGAGTGGTCATCCGCCGGCTCGGTCGTGGCACGTTCGTCGGCTCGAACCTTGACGCCGCCGAAGCGCCCGTCGCCGCCCCGAGTGCGGTGCACGAGATCGGCGAGGCTGGATGGTCGAGCCGGGTGCTCGCATTCACGCGTCCCTTCGCCACGCCGTCCCGGACCGCGCGGCTGGAACTCGAGGACCGCGCGCCCGTACTGAACGTCGTACGGATCCTGCGCCAAGGGGACGCACCGGTCGCGATAGAGCATCTCGCGTTGCCGGAGGGCCTCCTTCCCGGCCTTGTGCCCGCCGACCTGGCGGTTCCCGACCTTTCCCCGCTGCTGCGAGAACGGTTCGGGATAGTCGTACGGACCGTACGAGAGACGGCGGAATCGGGCTTGGCCGAACCATCGCAGGCCGAACTCCTGGACGTCGAAGTCGGTGCGCCCGTTCTCCGGGTCGAGCGGCGGAGCCGTGACACCCGCGGCCGCGTCGTCGCCTTGAGTGAGACGGTCTACCGGGACCGATCGGCGCCCGTGGACGTCGATCGGCGGCCTGGCTGATACCGCGTGAGGAGCCTTCCCAGCACAGAGGCCGGGAAGGCTCCTCACGGCTACTCCGGTTCCTCGCTGGTTCCCGCGAGCTGCTCACGCTTGCGCCGGCTGGCGAACCAGCCCACGACGAGTGCGGCCGCGATGATCGGCAGGCACAGCAGGGTGACCCGGCCGGCGCCTTCGTCGAACCACATCAGCACGAGCACCGATGCCAGGAAGGCGAGGGTGACGTACTGAGTCACTGGGGTCCACGGCAGCCGGTAGCCCGGGCGATCGACCGAGCCCGTCTTCGAGCGCTTCACGAAGACAAGGTGACAAATGACGATCAATCCCCAGGTGGCGACGATCGCGACCGCGGAGAAGTTGAGAATGATCTCGAACGCGCTTGCCGGTACCAGGTAGTTCAGGCCGACGCCGAGCACGCAAACGCCACCGGTGAGCAGAATGCCGCCGTAGGGCACCTGGCTCTTGTTCATCACGCCGGTGAACCCGGGCGCGGAACCGGTCTTCGCCATCGAACGGAGGATGCGGCCAGTGGCGTAGAGGCCCGAGTTCAGGCTGGACAGCGCGGCCGTGAGCACGACGAGATTCATCACGTCGCCGGCGGCTGGTACGCCGATGCTGGACAGGACGGTGACGAAGGGGCTCTGACCCGCGCGGTACTCGTCCGACGGCAACAGCATGGACAGCAGCACGACCGAACCGACGTAGAACACGCCGATCCGCCACATGATCGAGTTGATCGCCTTCGGCATCACCTTCGCCGGCTCGGCGGTCTCACCCGCGGTGACGCCCACGAGTTCTACCGCGGCGTAAGCGAAGACAACGCCCTGTACGACCAGGACCAGCGGTAGAAGACCGTGCGGCATGATGCCGCCGCCGTCCGCGATCAGTTGGGGCCCCGGCGTATGCCCGTTGACCGGCGTGCCGGTGACCAGCAGGAAGATCGCGATCGCCATGAACACCACCACGGCACCGACCTTGATGATGGCGAACCAGAACTCCATCTCACCGAAGATCTTCACCGAGACGAGGTTCAAGATCAGCACGACCGCGAGCATGACGAGTGCCAAGATCCATTGGGGGATATCCGAGAACATCGACCAGTAATGCGCGTAGATCGCTATCGCGGTGATGTCGGCGATTCCGGTCGTCGCCCAGTTCAAGAAGTACATCCAGCCTGCGACAAAGGCGCCCTTCTCGCCCAGGAATTCACGTGCATAGGAGACGAAGGCGCCGGACGACGGACGATGCAGCACCAGTTCGCCAAGGGCGCGAACCACAAAAAAGGCGAATAGACCACAGACAGCGTAGACGATCGCGAGCGCGGGGCCAGCCGAGTTCAGCCTGCCGCCCGCGCCGAGGAACAGGCCGGTGCCGATCGCGCCACCGATCGCCATCATGCTGATATGCCTTGGCTTCAGGGATTTGCTATAGCCTTCGTCGCCTGCATCGTGGGAGACGCCGGCAGCGGCCACGCCCTCTTTTCCTGAGGTTCGCATCAGGGATTCAGCCTCTTGTCCTGTGGTTACGGACGGCCTGGCCGCCCCGCTGAGCATTGAAGGTGCCAAGCCGGCGAGCTTGTCGGTGGCTCGCGAGAGAACTGTGAAGCCATGCGAATGCCGGGTCAATGCCTCGGCCGACAATCTGAACTTCTGGATAACAAGAGAAGTTTCCAGGGGAAGCGATGGAGCTACTTTCGAGTTCGATTTAAGGAAGACTTGAGGTTTATTGTGAGTCAGGTCGCATTCGACGTTCGTGAAGCCGTTGCAGCCAGGGACCGCGCGCCCCGCGACCCCTGTCACGTGAGCCGGGTTCCCCTACCACTCGCGGAACAGCGCGGGTCCGAGGTCGGCGCGCTTGTCCGTCGCCGCTGCCCGAAGATACCCATGCACGGCGCGGATAAAGAAATCGTTGAGTCGTCCTTGCTGAAATCGGTCCTATTCCGGGAAGGCCGAGGTCGGAGGGACTGCGAAATGGTGCGACGACGACGTGGCGGACAGCCGGGACGGAAGACGGAACTCGCGAGCCGCCTCGAGGATCGTCGTGCCGCCGGCCCGACCGTGGTGTCCGGTCTGCCGGGCAGCGGCAAGCCGTCGAATCAGGAACGGCGATCCGATGTCATCGGCGCCTGAGGGCTCTGGCTGCCACCGGCACGGGAGTCGGCCGGACGAGGTGCTCGCGGCCGGGCGGCTCGGCCACTCCAGGCACTCTCACCGCGCCGACTTCACGGTTCGGTCCCCGGGGTGTGCTCCGGTGCCGGTCGAAGCGAATCTGAACTATGACACCAAGGACCCACTGGTCGTCACTCTGTGCTTTCGCCGCGGCGAAGTCGATCGGATCATCGACTGGGTGGTGGGGCGCGATCTCTTGGCGGGAGGCATGACGCTCCTGGTGGGTGATGGAGACGTCCGTATTTACCCGGGCGAAGACGACCCCGGACTCGTGTGGTTGCACCTGGAAACACCCGGCGGGCGAGCGGTACTGACCGGCTGCCGTCGTCAGCTGACCGAGTTTCTCGACTGCACGGTCGAATTGGTGCCGTTCGGTCAGGAAACGGAGTGGATGGAGATCGACGCGTCGATCGCCCGGTTCTTCTCCGAAGGCCCTGATGACCTTCCCAAGACTTGACCTTGAAAGGTGAATCCGATGCCGGCCCTCAAGCTGCCCCGCCTCCGCCGACGCAAGACGCGACTGGCCTGCACGCGTATCGGTGCCTCGCTGGTCGTGCACGGGCCGGGGGAGGTCACGGCGCAGGCACGGGTTCTGGCGTCGTCGATCGCAGCCGATCCCGAGTACGCCGTCGTCGTCGTGGATCACCCCGGTGCCAGTGCCCCCTCGATCGCGGACGCGGTGAGGACGGTACTCGGTGAAGAGGCGCGGCCTCTTCGCTTGATCCCCTCCGCCGAAGCCGGGGGCATCACCCTCGACACCGCGCGAAAACTCGCGGATCGGATCGACCGGACGGTGATCTACGCCGATGGGATGGTGCTGACGCACGGCTCGGGCGGGTGCTTCCTGCCGCCGTTCGAAGCCAACGGCTGGGTCGGCTGCGGACCGGGCGGGGAACCGGCCCGGCTGGGCAGGCGATACCCCGCGCCGGAGTGGGAAGTGCCGATCACCGTCGACCCCCTCCGAACCGGACGGTCTCTCCTGGTCGAACCGCTGCCCGCGGGAGTCTGGCTGCGTTCCGATGGTCCGCAGCGGTGGCTGGACGCCGATCGTGCCCGGCTCACCCGATGGCTCAGCGTACGTCCCCGGGAACTGACCGCCGTCCTCGGCGGGCACGGTATACCGCCGGTGACGCTGGAGGACGTCGTCGGGTGGTGGGCTCTGGTACCTCCGGAAACCCAGGCCAGGACGCGTTTCTTGAGCTTTGGGGATGTTTCGGTGCCCTCGGATACGACACTCGGGCAGGCACTGGCGGACGCCCTCGGCGAGGAGATCGTGCTGTGCGGCGGTCTCCCGGTGGGGCCGCCCGAGACACCTGAGTTCTTCACGCTGCGCGAAGACGGCTCGCACAGTTACCGGACTTTCGCCGAGCAGATCACCTTCTCACCGCGGCGGAATGCGGACAAGGCCGCGGCTCCGCAGATCCGCCGAAGTCGTCTGCCTTTCCCCGGACTGATCGAACTCGGGTCGGGGGTCTACTGGTACGAGCAGGATTCGGTCGTCGAGGTCGTGCAGGCGGGGTTGTGGCTCCGCACCGATCGTGAACCGGCGCGGGCGGCCGAGGTCAGGTTGATGTCGTGCGACCCCGGAGCTTTCCGTGTCTTCTTCGACCCCACGCTGGACGGGCACGACGCGCTCGCGGCGAAGCTGCTCGATCGTCTGGACAGTTCGATCCGGGCCGGCGCAAAGCTGTTCCCAGTCCCGTCGGCACCGGAATCGCGACGAGCGGAGCTTCCGTTCGCGGCGGATCTCACCACACCGCTGACGCCGTTGCCCCGGCTTTCCCGTCTCCTGCGGAACCTCGCCGAGGAGACCAAGCCACCGGAGCCCGCGGCGGACGTCCCCTATCTCCCGGTGGAACTTTCCGCCGACGCGGTATCGCCGCCCGACCTTCCGGACGCGGAGCCTGTTCCGGAAATGGAGCCCGGAACCGAAACCGAATCCGGGCCTTCGGTCGAGGTCGGCCGGCCTACCGTTCAACCCTCACCACGACCCGAAGCACGTGCTTGGCCTCTGCCCTCCGAGTTCGTTGCCGACCCCGAGTCGGTACGAGCGGGAAGGGAGCAGGCATTCGATGTGTTGTCCGAGCAGATGGAGAAGACATGGCGTCGCTTCGCGCCGAACCGCACCATGTCGGAGAGCGGGCTGACCGAGGCGGTGGCAGCCGGGTTGTACCTGGCCGGTGACGATCCTGACCTCGATGAGGGGTTGCGAGGGGGAGCGGAGGGACCCCACGTGGACTTCGGCCGCTGCGTCGCGGCGGGTCTGCAGAAGCTTCCGGTGCATCGGAACGTCGCGACGACGGTCGTCGACCCTGTGCCGGGATCGTGGGAGTTGCTCCACGACGGCGTCGTGTTGACGGAATGGAGCTTTCTCAACCTGCTGACCGCGCCCGATGACGAGGAGACGGGGTCTACGGATCTGGTCGTCTGGTCGGCGACCGGACGGCTCACCGCGTCGATCGAGCCGAAGGAGGGGCTGTCGCACCGGGTGGTCTTCCTGCCCGGCACGGCCTTCAAAGTACTCGAAGTCGTCGAACCCGAGGAAAAGAAGCGGGGGCGAATCCTGATGCGAGAACTGGCGGAATCGGAACTCGGCGCGGACGGTGGCAAGGCCGGTTCCCAGGCCCGGGACGACCTCATCCGGGCGTCGTTGCGGCGGTTCGCGAGTCGTTCGGGCGGCACTAGGTCTCGACGGGCGCCCGGTAACAGGGCGAACCGGCTGGGCCGAATCCCGGGAATCGTGGACCCGCCGGATCGGAAGTACGAAGCTCAGGCACAGGATTTGCCGCTGGCTCAGTGACTTTGAGTGGCAAGCGCGCGAGGCACGTCCCTTCGCTTTGCAGGTCATTGGTGAAGGGAAACTCTTTCGCGCTAAGCCACGTCCACCGGCTCGGTGAGCCGTTGATCCCGGTGTTGGGGGCCTGGACGAACTCGGGAACAGAGGTTTGCTCGGCCGGAGTCGCGCTATCGTGGACGGCGCCTGTGTTCGCGCAAAAAAGGGGATCTCTGACCGGTCACGGTCGCGATCTCCGCCGCGAACACCCACGACCCGCTCGCCCTCAAACCGCTGATGATGGCCATCCCCGCGGTGAGATCCCGCAATGGTCCCCGGCGGGGCCCGGCCTGGCGAGCTGCACGCGGACAAGGCCTACGACCAGCCCGCGCTGCGACGCCGGGCGGCAGCGCATCGGCGTGCGGATCGCCCGCATGGCGAACGCAAAGCCGAACACTTCCTCGCCTTCCTCCAACTCGGAGACGCCATCATCCGTCTCACGAAACTCCGAAAACTCACCACAGAGGACACACGGTGAGCCAGTTCGGGTTTGTCCTTGCTGTTGGGTGTCAGGGGATTGGCGCTTCAGTAGCCGTCGCGCCCAGCCGGGCAGGGTGGTGTCGTCGCGCACCGGTAACCGCGGTGTTTCCAGATGCCAGAGTCGATGTCCTGGCTTATTCGGATTCCTCTTCGGATTCCTCTTCCTCTTTGATGACTGGAAGCCTGTCCTCGTCGATGTCTGGATGCCCGTCGAAGAATTCGTGACTGTACTCGGCCCAGAGCACGCGGTCCTCGTTATCCACGGAGTCGTATGCGTTGTCCAGTACGATCAACGCGATGACCATGTCTTCCCGGTCTTTGTCGTTTTTGTCCGGGATGAAGACCTGGAAGGGGATGAGCAGTGAGTTGACCGCACTGTGGTCGATTTCCAGAGGAAACACGTCCGGTACGGTCGGTGCGTTGATGAAACCGACGGAGTTGGTCATCCCTTCCCCGGCGATGTAGGGGACGTTCGTCCCCCTTGAACGCGTGGCGAAAGTATAGTGCGGGGCCTGCAGGTATCTCTCTGGCCACTTTCTCTGGGCTTCGAGTGTTCTCAACACCCCGCCCAGGTACAAACCCTTCACGGCGATTCTGCTCCCTGCCAGGGCGCGCCTCCCGGGCTTGGCCGCCTCGGTGGCGCTCAGTTGCACCCCTCGCTGTTTCCCGTCGGCCAGCCCCCGGCTGTGCTTCTTGACATGTTTCTCCAGCACCAGGCTCACCTCGAGTCGGGGCGACTTTAACGATTTACCCAGAACCACCCTTTTCAGTTCCTCCTTCACCCCTTTTTCCAGGAATTGTTGCACGGCAGGCATCTTCTGCGCCAGCTTCTTGGGCAACCGGGAACCGTCTTCGTTCTCGGCGATGCCTCTGAGCATTGACATGCCCTCCGCCATCTTGGCGGTGATCCGATTGGCGCCTCTTTTTACTGTGGGATGCACGTTACCGTTGTCGTCGGCGTAGGGCTCGTCGACCCGGCTCGTATCACGGCTATCACGCAAGACGAACAGGTCGTCCATGCCCGGGAAAGGTTCGACCTGGTGCCTCACCGCCCGCAACATGTACGCTCCCTCGTCGATCTCGAGCCCGGAGCCGCCCCACACGGTTTCTTGCCTGCCCTTGTCAAGGACCCGGTGCTCAACGGGAACCGGAACACTTCCGCTGACGTCACCGGCACCGGACTGTTCACCCGCCATCATGGCCGTCCCGTCCTGCGGCGAAGCATCCGGCGCATCTTCCATCTCCACATCGTGATCGCTTCCTGCACTGGCTTCAGATCGCGATACCTGCAGATCCTCCCTCACCGGCCCAACCACAAACGGCGCACCGTCGGAATCGAAAGACACCGAACGGGTGTCACCCAGGTCGCTGCCCCCGACTGCGCCCAAAGCACCTCCTTCCTGAGCCCCGACGGGCCCGAGGGTTTCGAGCGGCGCCCCAGGGTCTTCCCCCACGCCAGCCGCTGTCACCCTTTCCGCGGCTTGCAGCCAATCGCTCACAGTACGCGGGTTCGCGATGCCCCCGGTCAGCGTCGACAGCGCCTCCGCGGTGCGTTTTGGTCGGCCTTCCTGCTGATCTTTCTCGGTCACAGCCAGAACGTACGCATGCGCCCACGTAATCGTTGCTTGCGAGTATCGTCCCCCCTCGTTATCGCTTTCCGGCGAGACAGCGAACGGCAACTCGCCGGCTGCGTCCTTCGACGCCAGCAGAGACAGCAGGTTAGAGAAATCGCGACCTGGCCGGAATTCCTTGACCCAATCTGGAGTCATCTCCAACGCTTTAGCAGAATCACTGGACCCCACGCTGGCGGACAATTTGTACAACACCCTCGGGTTGATGGAAGTGCCAAGTAAAGCCGAAAGCCTATTATTCGGAATTCGCATTCCGGTCAGGCGTATGGACTCTTCCTGGACAATTCTCGCCCATGCAAGGGTCCATCGATATATCGGCCCTTCGTTCCGATAACTTTCCCTGAGACCCAGCCGGACAGCCAAGGGCAGGTCGGTCTCTTTCTCGCGAAAGAACTTCCACAGATCAGAAAAGCGTCCCGCCCCCTTCCCCGGCCGGAAATTCCCGACCAAAGGGGGAAGATTCAATCTGACCTCATCGTCGGATTTGGACTTGGCAACGTTCAGGTTCCATTTCACTACTTGTCTGCTATCTACCAGATCACCGGAAAGGTCAATAATTACGGCCGGTGGCAGACGTGTACCGGTCTGCTCCACAGACTCCCGCTGCACACTTTCCGTCCATTGACGCAATAGGCTCGGCTGCACGGCCACATCCGTTTGACCCGGTTTCGTCAAGAACTCCTTCAATGTGCTCCCTCTGCCAGTGCCGGGGCGCCACCCCACCACATCCGCATCCTCTGGAGCGGATCCGATGTCAGTCAGCGAGCCGTGCGCCAGTTCGGTCGGCACATCCGTGACCGTCGCCGGGTCGTTCGCGGGCCCAGCGGTGGCAGCGCCTGCGACCAGGGTGGGCGCATCCCGCATCGGCACATCGCGTTCTCCGATGGCACCAGACCGCGATCGCGCCCGGCCTCGCGCCATCGCCGCCTGCGCCTCCGCACGACGTTTTGGTCCGATCGCTGAGAGTGACTCCGGAATCGAGAACACATCCTCCCCGTTGGGAAGCTGTCCCTTGACAGGCTGATCGGAGACGAGTTCCCGGAGCTCGAAAACGTCCTCCCGGCTAATCTGGCCGTTCTCGTCGATACCATGATCCAGCGCGTTCAGGAACCAAGCGCGTATCAAGATCAAAGTCGGCTCAGGGAGAACACCGTTCTCATCCGCCACCAGTGAAACACTGTCGGGGAGCCTATGCTTGTTCGTCACGAGGAAATCCATCAGCCGATCATGCTGAGAACCAGGTCCCCATCTGGTCACCCACGTCGGCACTAGCGACAACGCTTCCTCCAGGCGCCGTTGCTCTTCCTGCAGCCACCTCGTCCACGCCCGGTACCACCGCATCAACGGCTTCGAATACTGCCCCTTGATGGGCTCCAGCCAGATGCTGATCGGCAAGCTTTTTTTATTCGCTTTCAGGAAATCCAAGAACGGATCGAAGAGCTGCGTCGTTCCCGAGGTTGCCCGGAAGTCTTTGACCCATTGCGGAACCAGTTCGGCAATCGAGCCCGGCCGCTCCTGTGGAGCGTCAATGCTGTGCGCCCTCGCCTTCGCAAAGGTGAGCACCCCACCCGACAACGCCACCACAACCCACTCGGGCACCCGCATACCAGTCCGCTCCACAGACTCCTGCTGCACACTCAGCACCCACTCACGCAGCAGCAGTTTCGAATCGCTGGCCGACCGGCCGGTGGACTCCAAGAACGCCTTCAACGAGTCCACCCCGCCATCACCAGGACGCCACCTCACCACGTCCGCAGGCTCGACGGCTGCCACGGCAACAGTGGCAGGCTCCGTGGGTTCCACGACCGCCCCTGCTCCGCGGTTCTCTCCCGCAGGCCTCCCCGTCTGAACCGGCACCGGTCTGCCCGCACCCGTGAAAGACACGGCTGTGTCCTGCGGCGCGGAAGCTGGTGCTGCGGCTGACGTGTCTCTTGCTCGCGACGGGTCCTGGATGGCCTGGGGCACCCGTGACGTGCCCAGCGCGTGTGCGAGTTTCTTGGACAAGCCTCGAGCTTGCATCTCATGAATGCCTCTGACCAGAAGCCCTGTCATGGCTTTCGTCAGTGCCCCGGTCAGGGTGTCGACTTCCACCTCTTCCAGGACCGGGTTCTCTTCACCGGCCGGGAGACGGTGAGACTGCGACACAATCCGAAGAGCCGTCGCAATGTGAGGCTGAACCTCCTCCGCAGGCCGCTTCCCGTACGCCCTCAGGGCCCATTGGCTCGCCTCGCCCAGCCATTCCAGCGCACCGTCATGAGCATCAGGGATCGGCGGCAAGCCCAAATCCTCCAGTGAAATCGGCGCACTCGACTCACCCTCACCATGCTCCCGGTCAGAGGACGTCCGCTGGTCCTCCACATCGTGATCGCTTCCTGCGCTGACGATGGCTTCAGGTTGCGATACCTGCAGATCCTCCCTCGCCTGGTCGACCGCAAACGGCGCACCGTCGGAACCGAAAGACACCGAACCGAAAGACACCGAACCGGTGTGACCCAGCCTGCTGCCCCCGACTGCACCCAAAGCACCTCCTCCACCCTGAGCCCCGACGGGCCCGAGGGTTTTGAGCGGTTCCCCAGAGCCTTCCCCCACACGAGCCGCTGTCACCCTTTCCGCGGCTTGCAGCCACTCGTTCACAGCCCCCGGGCTCGCGATGCCCCCGGTCAGCTTCGACAGCGCCTCCGTAGAGCGCCTTGGTCGGCCTTTCTGCCGATCTTCCTCGGCCACAGCCAGAACGCACGCACGCGCCCACGCCATCGTTGCTTGCGAGTATCGTCCTCTCTCGTTATCGGGGTCCGGCGAGACAGCGAGCGGCAACTCGCCGGCTGCGTCCTTCGACTTCAGCAGAGACAGCAGGTGACGGAAATCGCGACCTGGCCGGAATTTCTTAACCCAATCTGGAGCCATCTCCAACGCTTTGACAGAATCACTTTTCCTCACGCTGGCGGACAATTTCTTCAACACGCCCAGGTCGATGGGTACGCCGATTGAAGTCGAAAGCCTATTAGTCGGAATTCGCATTCCGGTCAGCCTTATGGACTCTTCCTGGACAATTCTCGCCCATGCAAGGGTCCATTGAAATATCGGCCCTTCGTTCCGATGACCTTTCTCGAGGCCCAGTCGGATGGCCAAGGGCAGGTCGGCCTCTTTCTTGCGAAAGAAAGTCCACAGATCAGAGACGCGTCCCGCTCCCTTCCCTGGTCGGAACTTCTCGACCAGAGGGGGAAGATTCAATCTGATCTCATCATCAGATTTGGACGCGGGAACGGTCTCGTTCCATTTCAATACTTGCCCGCGGTTTACCAGATTGCCGGACAGGGCAATAATTATGGCCGTTGGCAGACGCGTACCGGTCTGCTCCACAGACTCCCGCTGCACACTTTCCACCCATTGACGCAACAGGCTTGGGTTCACCGCCACATCCGTTTGACCCGGTTTCGTCAAGAACTCCTTCAATGTGCTCGCTCCGCCAGTATCGGGGCGCCACCCCACCACATCCGCTTCAGGCTCGACATCAGCCCCCTCAGCCAACCTCAACGGGATGCCCAGCGGCTCCCGCTCCCGATGCTCCGACACCGCGGCATCCGCCAAGATCCGTTCCGCCGCAGACGTCTCGTCGACAGCCGGTGAAACCCTCACCCCGTCATCGGCCACCACATCCACCAAAACCGCGCCTACGGCCTTCCGATCCACGTACGGAATGACCTGAACCGACTCATCCATGATCCGCTTGACAGAGGGAGCGTTCTCAGTGCCGGGCAACCTCTTCTCGACTGCGGCGTGGACGATTGTCTGCACATCATCCACACGAGCGTCGGCACCCACTCTGGACGGATTGACGACCGCGATACGGAGGATCTTGGGGGTGGCCTGCGGGTGCAGAAGTCGGTCGACGAAACCCAACACCAGCAGAGCGATTCGTTCACTGCCCGCTGCCGGCAAGAAATAAGTATACGGAACGAAATATTCAGTCAAAGACGTAGCCTCCCGATAATGCTCCTCCCCCAAATCTGCAGTCGGATGCCTGGCGATTTCCAGCTGCGTCTCCGGCACCTTCTTATCGCGATGGGCAACGTACGTGAAGTTCAGCTTGCGGGCGCCTTCGTCACGCTTGGCCGCCCGCAGCACCAGTTCTTCAAGTCGGGTGTGCTCAGGCAGACGAGTATCGGGCTCTACATGCCCCGAGCTCCACACGTGCAACCTGATATCCACGGCTTGATAATCGTACTCGTCGCGGCGTTTGATCTCCGCTGCTAGCGCCTTTAAAAATGAAGACAAATCATCAGAGAGTGGGGAATCCAGCGCAGATACCGGGAATTTCCGACGAGCGACGCCTGGGGGGGCGGGGCGGCGATTGCTGACCCGGCGGTAAAATTGGTTGGGCAGCGGCTTCAGTTGCGTGCCTTCCGCCTGTTGCGGCTCAGGCTCGACGTGAGCATCCAGTTCATGCCAGGGGCCGGTGATTGTGGCGAAAAGACCGACCTTGTCGTTGTTGGTCGTGGTGGTCACCTGCAACGCGATATGCCGCGCAACGAACGCCACTATTACCTTATCGGTCGGTTCCCCCGGCAAAGCCGCCCTCACCGCCGCATAGACCTTCGCCGTCACCCCCGACCTCCGCCGCTCAAGCGGTCCGGCTTTTGTCACCAGAGCCAACACGAGACGAACCTGCTCGCTCGGGTCGTTCGAGCCCGCGTTGTCCCGCACCCGCTGAACAAGCCCTTCCACCAGCAGCCGCAAACGACGCACCTCGACGGCATGCAGCACCTGTGCTTGCCTCGCGTCAGCGAGGGACTGATCCAACTCGCGTGCTTGCCTCGCGTCAGCGAGGGACAGATCCAACTTACGCGCCGCCCGGTAGAACTGCTCAGTCCTGCCCGAGGCGTAAACCTTGAACTCGAATAGCCTGCCGCCGCGCGTGGTAGTCGCCAGCCGGTCGAAGGTCAGCTTCTGCGCGTCAAACCCCCGACTGCCGAGTTTGGCCGCGGCACGTAACTCTTCCTCGAACCGTATGAAGTCGGCATCGCCGGAAACTGGAACTGTCCTGTAACGGTGGTGCAAGCGCACGACCGGAAGTTCCAGCGGCCTACCCGCCCCATCGCCCTCGACCGCGGCTTTAACCCTGGCGGCATAACGGTTCTTGAAATCGTTCCACCCTTCGCCGTCCACTTCGAAGAACGGCGGCCCGGTCTCCCACTTGTCCACCTCTACGGCCGGCTCAACAGTGCCGCACCGCACCGCACCCTCCTCCACCGGCAAAGGCGGATAACTCGAGCCCGCTTCAGACTCAACATCACCAACCAACGACGACACCACCCCACGCGGCTCTCCCGCAAGAGGACCAGCGGCACCACGCTCCCGGACAGAAGGCGCCCCCTCGTCCTGCACCCCAGCAAGCGGCGAGCCCAACACCGCGATCCGGTTCACCACATCCGCCCCAGCCGTCTCCTCGGCGCCCGGTGAAACCCCCGCCCCGTCAGCAGCAGCCACCACATCCACCGGAGCCACGGCTGCATACCCCTCGCGAACGTCCGGGGTGACCTGAAAGTGCTCAGCCGTGATCGGCCCAGCAACGACAACGTTCTCCGATTCCGAACTTCCCGGTTCCGGCCTGGCTGAGGCCGGCCGTGGAGCGCCACTGACGGACCGCGCGGGCGGGTTGGTTGCGTGAGCGGTCTGGTCGGTGGCTGGTGTAAGAGGTTCGGTGCCGAGATAATGGTTGCCCCCCTCACCCACATCAGTACCCCCACCCGAAACCTCCCGCGCTCCTCCACCAGCAGAGGTATTCCACGCAGTCCACACGGCGTAGCGAGTTATGAGGTACCCGGACCATACCTCGATCTCCGCCTCGCTCGCCATTCCTTTCAATGCGATGGCCCACTCGATTACTGCATTCTTTGTTGCAGAGCTGACGAGTGCGCCGTTACCGTGTTTGGCCAGCGGGAAGGCGGCGCGGAGCTGGTCGTCACCGGTGATGTAATCGCTCAGGGTGCGGTAGGGGCCCGTGCCTCTTCTCCAGGCCACCAACCGCGCGACCAAGTCAGACGCTGCATCCGCATCCGCATCCGCAACCTTCCATATCCTCCACACGGTGGTCTCCGAGATGATGTCTCCCGACCATGCTACGACGTCCCTGCGGGTTATCAGGCCTTTGGTTTCGAGGTTCCTTGTCTTTCGTAATGCGAGGGCCCATTCGTCTACTGCTTTTTTAGTTTCGAGGTCTTTGAGTATGCCGGCCCTGTTCGTGGTCAGTGGGAAGGCGGTGCGGAGTTCGTCGTCGTTGGTGATGTATTCGCTCAGGGTGTGGTAGCGGTCGTCTGTGTCTCTTCGCCAGGCCACCAGTCGTCGTTTCAGTCGCTCTTTGTTTTGTGTGGGGCTGATGTGGGCTGGTGCTTCGTCCGGTGTGTGGGTGGGTGGCTGTTCTGTGTGGTCGTGGGGGGTGGGTTGGTTGCCTGTTGCGGCTGGGCTTGCGCCGGGGTCGGGGAGTGCGGCCCGGTCGGGGATGTTCCGGTCCGTGGTGTCGGAGAGGCTCAGCGGCAGGCCGTTGCCGTCCAGTAACGCCACGGCGGAGGCGTGACTTGGCAGCGTGGCCAGTTCACCCGGCACGATGGCCGTCCCAGGCGGGACGTAGAGCATCGTGTTGCCATCACGATCGAACACGTGGGAGTAGAAACCACTGAGATTATACATTTCCCATGACGCGTACTCGCTTTGCGCATACAGGGTTTCAGGAAGCCCGGGCTGGTCGGCCCAGATGTCACCATTCTGGATGTCGAGATACACGAGCGTGCCCTCATCGTTGACGATGTTGATCGCATGCCCGTGCCGTTCGCCCTCAGCGTCCTCGTAATCGAAGGTGACGACCGCGCTGGCCCCGGGCCCCAATCGCTCAAGCTTGACACCCACTTGGCGCAGATCACGCAGGCTTTCACCTTCGAAGTCCTGATGCTTACCGGCGAAACGATCCAGCTTCGACACCGGCTCTTCCGGAAAGACCAGATTTCCCTGCTCGTCGTTTTCGGCGTATAAAGCGGCCGCGACCGTCGGCTGACCTCGCCACGTCTGCTCAAGCGCCAACGCCGTATCGTAACAATTATCCCGGCGGAACGTGAAGTTATCCCTCTTGGGGTTGATTCGCGCCAGCCACGGAGCTGGGTTTTTCTTCGCTGTGCGTATCCGCGCGTGCACCCGGAACAAACCATCTTTCCCCTGCGGGAAAGCGTTCTCCAGCCTGGCCTGATACGTGTCCGGCACCGGCCGCACCCCACCTTCGCCATACACGCGGACCTCATCCAACGACTGTCGCGCACCGGAAAACACCGTCCCGGCCACCACCCCGATCGGGCGAGACCGCCCCACCCGGTCATACAATTTGACGCTGCCCGCGAAGTCCCCACCGGTCTCGGTAAGCAACCACCCTCCTCCATACCGGGCAACGGTGAAGCCATGTGCGGGCTCGCCATGATCGGTCACCACCAGTTCACCCGTGCCGCCATTCCATCGCACGACCAGGTCATGCCCATAAGTCTTCTCCGTGGGAAGGTCCACTTCCTCCGACAGCAACCGCCCGGAAGCGTCCACCACCCACTCCAATCCAACCCCGGACAAAATGATCCGCCCCGCCCTGTCCGGAGCCCATTCCACAAGCCTGGGCGCGTGCCCAGGCAGGACCAGCTCATGAGTCGCCCCGCCCTCCGCCGCTTCTCCCAACGCCCTCAGCAACCCCAGCACCCCCGTGACAGGCGATCCACCCGTGTCCGCATCCGTGTCACCGCCTGTCCCGTCCCGCGGCGAAGCGTCCATCGCCGGCGCATCCACCATCTCCACATCATCGCTGTCCTCGACACGAGCCCGCGATTCCTGCCGGCCTCGCGCCATCGCCGCCTGCGCCTCCGCGCGAGTTCCCGGTGGCACCACGGACGAGTCAGGAGCAGCGTGTAACAACGATCCCGGAACCGAGAACACGTCCTCTCCGCCTGGAAGCACGCCCGTCACCGGCTGCGCGGAAACAAGCTCTATGACGGCCGCAACATCGCGTGCATCAATCCAGCCGATCTCCTCGCCCCTGGTCTTCAGCGCTTTCAGGAACCAGGCACGTATCCAGATCAGCACCGTCCCCTGAAGAACACCGTTCTCATCAGGTACCGGCGACACGTCTTCAGGAAGCATGTTGTCGTTGGCGACGAGGAACTCGATCAACGTAGTCGGCGAGCCCGGCGACAAATCAGGCCACCACTCCGTCACCCAGTCCGGCGCCAACGACAACGCTTCCTCCGAAGCCTGCCGCTGCCGTCCGACGCTCCCCGCGAACGCGGGCCGCCCCGTCTGAACCGGCACCGGTCTGCCGGCACCCGTGAACGACACGGTCGCGCCCTGCGACGCGGAAGCCGGTGCTGCGGCTGATGTATTTCTTGCTCGCGACGGGTCCGCGACTGGGGACATCCGTGATGTGCCCAGCGCGTGTGCGAGTGTCTCGGACACGCCTCGAGCTTGCATCTCAGGAAGGCGCTTGACCAGAAGGCCTGTCATGACTTTCGTCAGTGCCCCGGTCAGGGTGTCGACTTCCACGTCGTCCAGGACCGGGTTCTCCTCCGCGGCCAGGAGACGGTGATACTGCGACACAATCCCACGAGCCGTCGCAAAGTGAGGCCGAACCTCCTCCTCAGGCCGCTTCCCAAAAACCTTCAAAGCCCACTGGCTCGCCACGCCCAGCCATTCCAGCGCACCATCATGACCATCCGGGACCGGCGGCAAGCCCAAATCCTCCACCGACATCGGCGCACTCGCCTCATCCTCACCACGACGCCACCCCGCCGGATCCTCGGCCGGCAGTGACGCGAAGACCATCGCGCCCAACTCGGACTCAATATCATCAACCGACAACGGCACCACTTCGGTCGGCTCTCCCGCAGGAAGACCAGTGGCACGATGCTCCCGGTCAAAAGGTGCCCGCTGGTCCTGCACCCCAGCAAGCGGCGAGCCAGGTGAAACCCCCACCCCGTCATCAGCCACCACATCCACCAAAACCACGGCTGCCACCTTCTGCTCAGCCAGGTACGGGGTGATCTGAACCGACTCAGTCATGATCCGGTTGACAGAGGGAGCGTTCTCAGGGCCGGGCAGCATCTTCTCGACTGCGGCCCGGACGATTTTCTGCACACTCTTGACACGAGCTTCGACACCTACACTGGCCCTGTTGACGACCGCGATACGGAGGTTCTTGGGGGTGGCCTGCTGGCGCCGGAGCCCGTCGACGAAACCCGACACCAGCAGAGCGATTCGTTCACTGCCCGCTGCCGGCAAGAAGGTATGTTTCGGAACGAAACCCTCGGTCAAAGACGTAGCCGCCCGATAATGCGCCTCCCTCAAATCCGGAGTCAGATGCCTGGCGATTTCCAGCTGTGTCGGCATCGTCTTATCAAGACGATGAAAAATGTACGTGAAGTTCAGCTTACGTGCGCCCTCGTCATGCTTACCCGCCGCCCGCAGCACCAGTTCTTCTAGCCGGGCGTGCTCAGCCAGGCGAGCATCGGGCGGCATAAGTACACCCCATCTCGACACGTGCAACCTGATATCCACGGCTTGAAAATCGTGCTTATCGCGGCGTTTGATCTCTTTTGCCAGCGCATCAAGAAATGAGGAAAGATCATCAGGGATCGGGGAATCCAGCGCAGATGCCGGGAATTTCCGACGAGCGACGACTGGAGGGGCGGCGCGGTGATTATAGGCCCGGTCGGAATATTTGCTGGGCAGCAGCTTCAGTTGCGTGTCTCCCGCCTGTTGCGTCTCAGGCTCGACGTGAGCATCCAGTTCATGCCAGGGGCCGGTGACCGTGGCGAAAAGACCGACCTTGTCCTTGTGTTCCGTGGTGGTCACCTGCAACGCGATATGCCCCGCAACGAACGCCACTATTTCCGCATCGGGTACCTCGTCGGGCGCGTCCCCCGTCAAAGCCGCCCTCACCGCCTCATAGACCTCCGCCGTCACCCCGACCTCCGCCGTCACCCCCGACCTCCGCCGCTCAGCCGCTCCGACGGTTGCCAGTGTCACCAGAGCCAACTCGAGACGCACCTGCGCCCTCGAGTCCGCGTTGTCCGGCACCCGCTGAACAAGCCCTTCAACCAGCAGCCGCAAACGACGCTTTTCGACGGGAGGCAGCACATGCTCTTGTCTCGGGTCAGCGAGGGGCAGATTCAACTCACGCGCCGCCCGGTAGAACTGCTCGCTCTTGTTCGAGGCGTAAACCTTGAACTCGAATAGCCTGCCGCCGCGCTTGGTAGTCGTCAGCCGGTCGAAGGTCAGCTTCCGCGTGTCAAGCCCCCGACTGCCGAGTTCGGCCGCGGCACGTAACTGCTCCTCCACCCGTGTGAAGTCGGCATCGCCATGGGAATCCGGAAATGCCTTGATATAGCGGTGCAAGCGCACGTCCGGAAGTTCCAGCGGCCTACCCGCCTCATCGCCCTTGACCGCGGCTTTAACCGTGGCGGCATAACGCTTCTTGAACTCTTCCCACTCATCGCCGCTCACTTCGGACAACGGCGGCCCGGTCACCCACTTGTCCACGTCTACGGCAGGCTCAACGGTGCCCCGCCGCATCCTCCCCCCCTCCACCGGCAAAGGCGGATACCCCGAGCCCACCTCAGACTCAACGCCACCGGCCAACGACGGCACCACCCCCTCGATGTGCTCAGCCATGATCGGCTCGCGCGGGTTGGTTGCGTGAGAGGCCTGGTCGGTGGCCGGTGTCAGAGGCTCGGTGCCGAGATAATGGTTGCCGCCGTTGTGGGCGAGATAGTAGGTCGAACGGTCGGCGTGGACTGTCACGTCCTCGGTCGACACATCGCCCGCACGAGTGATCGTCTTCAGGTTCACATCTAGAACGTCAGGAACGAGTCGCACCGCGATGTCGCCACTCTCGCTGTCCCAGTGCCCCGGCGTCCGGATTCTGTCCTCGATACCGGGACCGTCCACGGCAATGAGCGCCACATCGTAAGGACGCGACCGCCGATATGCATCCGCGACAGCTTGACGCAAGCCCGCCGGCGACTGCTCCTTGTCCAGCGATTCCAACCGCGGCCCCCACATCGAGCGCGGTACCGTTCGCAGCACCGCCGCATAAAAACAATCACCATCCAGCGCCACATCGACCAGACGCAAGCCCAACTCCGCCGCTGCCGCCGACTGCGCATCCCACACCTCCGACACGGTGTGGCGAGACACGAGGACCTTCCCGGACCATTCCTCGACCTTCTCCGGGGTGATCTCGCGTTCGGTTTCGGGGTCAATCATTCCTTTCAATGCGAGGATCCAATCGCGTACTGCCTTTCTTGTCGCAGGGCTGGTGAATATGCCCTTGCTGTTTTTGGCCAGCGGGAAGGCGGCGCAGAGTTCTTCGTCACGAGTGATGAATGCGCGCAGAGTGCGCCGGCCGCCCTTGACTCTTCGCCAGTCCACTAACTGCGCGACCAACTCGGGCGCTGCCTCCGCGTCCGACCCACCGGCAGCCTGCCACACCTTCGACACGGTGCGCTGAACTATGAGGTCCCCGGACCAGGCCACGACCTCCTCTTGGGTGATCTCGCGTTCGGTTTCGGTTTCGGGGTCGACCACCACCCATCCTTTCAATGCGAGGAGCCATTCGTGTACTGCCTTTCTTGTTGCAGAGCTGACGAACATGCCGTTCTTGAATTTGTTCAGCGGGAAGGCGGCGCGGAGCTGGTCGTCGCCCTTGATGAATGCCGGCAGGGTGTCGAAGTCGCCGTCGCCTTTTCGCCAAGCCGCCAACTGTGCGACCAATTCAGGCGCTGCCTCCGCGTCCGACCCACCGGCAGCCTGCCACACGTTCGACACGGTGCGCTGAACTATGAGGTCCCCGGACCAGGCCACGACCTCCTCTTGGGTGATCTCGCGTTCGGTTTCGGCGTCAACCACCCATCCTTTCAATGCGAGGAGCCATTCGTGTACTGCCTTTCTTGTTGCAGAGCTGACGAACATGCCGTTCTCGAATTTGTCCAGCGGGAAGGCAGCACGGAGCTGGTCGTCGCCCTTGATGAATGCCGGCAGGGTGTCGAAGTCGCCGTCGCCTTTTCGCCAAGCCGTCAACTGTGCGACCAATTCAGGCGCCGCCTCCGCCCCTGCCACGCCGGCAGCCGCCCACGCCGTCGACACAGTGTCCTGAGAGATGAGGCCCCCGGACCATTCCACGACTTCGTCCCGGGTGATCACGCTGCCGACTTCGTCCTTCTCCATTCCCCGAAATTCGAGAATCCATTTGTATACTGCGTTTCTTGTTGCAGAACTTTTGAGTTTGCCGCTCTGGTATTTGGTCAGCGGGAAGGCGGCGCGGAGTTCTTCTTCTCCGGTAATGAATTCGCTCAGAGTGTCGTAGCCGTCCGTGCCTTTTCGCCACGCCACCAACCGCGCGACCAACTCAGGCGGCGCCTCCGTCGCCGGTCCGTCGGCAGCCGTCCATGTCCTCCCCACGGTGGCCTTCGAGATGATGCCTCCCGACCAGGCTGCAACATCTTTTTGGGTGATCGGGTGTTGAGTTCCGGGGTGCAGTGTCTCTAGAAATTCTAGGATCCATTCTTCTACCGCTTCCCTTGTTTCAGGGATGGTGAATTTTTTCTTGTTCTTGGTCAGCGGGAAGGCGGTGCGGAGTTCTTTGTCGGCGGTGATGTATTCGCTCAGGGTTTGGAAGCCGTCCGTGCCTTTTCGCCAGGCCACCAGCCGCCGCTTGAGGCGCTCTTTGTTTTGTGGGGGGCCGGTGTGGGCTGGTGCATCGTCCGGTGTGTGGGTGGAGGGCGTTTCCGTGTTGTCGTGGGGGTTGGGGGTTGGTTGGTTGCCGGTTGCGGCCGGGCTTGCGCCGGGGTCGGGGAGTGCGGCCCGGTCGGGGATGTTCCGGTCTGCGGTGTCGGAGAGGCTCAGTGGCAGGCCGTTGCCGTCCAGTAACGCCACGGCGGATGCGTGGCTGAGCAGTGTGGCCAGTTCCGTCGGGGTGATGCGGCGTTCCGCGGGTGCGGTGGCGAAATCGACCTGCCAGATCCCTGTCCGGTCTGGGTGTTCGGGGTCTCTGCCGTGCACGACCAGGATCACGTGGTCATGGTTGTTTGGCCGGGCCAGGCGTACCACCGCCAGCCTTTCCGGGCCCTGTACCAAGGTTTTGATCACGGTGGCTGGATCGGGCCAGGGCTCGGGGACGGCTTGCAGGAGGTTCATCAGCCCGAGCCAGTTCTTGCTGGCGATCACCTGCTGGCCGGTGACGTCCTCGGCCTCCGCGCGGCGGTTCCCTGTCCGTCCGTACGCGGCCGCGAACCCTTCCGCCGCCAGTGGCACGCAATCATCGGCGAGATCCGCGCCGCGGGCCAGCGCCGCCTGCCGCTGTTCGGCGCGTTTCGGGGCCCATGCCAGCAGCCGCTGCGCGGCCGGTATCCCGGCACCGCCCACTCTCCGGGGCTGGGGGTTTGCGGTGTCCTGGATCAGTGTCTGGGTGGAAGGCGTTGGTCGCCGGCGGTCTGGGGCCGGGGAGAGTGTGGTGGACCTGCCGGTAGAGGTCGTGACCGTCCATGCCGGCGAGGTGGCGCCGCTGGTCGCGGGCAACAACGCGATACGCGCGGCGGGAACGCCGCCGGTGTCTTCGTCGAGGAACAGGGTCGACGGCGCGTTCACGGTGATCAGCTCCGCACCGCCGAGGCCGCGCGCGACCTGCTCACGCGCCATCGCGGGCAGGGTGTCGAAATCGGTCAGCAGCAGCACCCGCGACGGCAGCGGCCCCCGGGTCCTGGCCAGATCCTGACGCGCACGCCGGCCGAAGGCCTCGGGCGTCTCCCAATAGCTGACACCCCGCCGGTCGGCGACGGCGAACCGGCCACCGGCGAAATAGCCGACCACCACGGCCACATTCCCGAGACCGAACGGCAGCGGACCCAGCTCCCGGCTGTGCCAAGGACCCGTAACCGCACGCGACGTTCCCGTCCCCGGCTGGTAGGCGTCATCCGGCGTCCACGCCACATGGGACGACCCCACAAGCGGTGCGTTCAAAGCGGACGAACGGGACTGGTAGTCACGCCGGTCGAAATAGCACAGACCGCGGACACTCCCACCACCGAACAAATACGGGCGTGACCGGGCCGGGGCCCGGTTGCCGGGAGAGGCGGAGTGCTCGACCAGCCAGCCGGCGGGATCGGAGCCGAACCGGGATCGGTAGGCCCACCGCACTCGGTCACCGGCCGGACCTTGCGGATAGACCGACCTGAACCGCCCACCACGGCCATCCGGACCCGAGTGAAGGTCTATCCGTGGCGTGACCCACCTCGCGCCACCGGCCGGGTCTTGCGGCCCGGGACCCACCGTCATGCCACCATGCGGGAACCAGACCACGCGTCCGACCTGATTCGCGAGCCGCTGGCGCAGCAAACCACTGCTACAGGTCAGCAGCACCAGCGGGTCCTCGACCGGCCGGACCGACACACTCAGCTCCGGCAACAGCCGCAACCACGAACCCAGTGCCCGATCCGTGACCGGTTGCGCCACACCATCCACCACCAGGAACAGCTTGTCCGCCGGAGACGAATGCGCCATGAGAAGAAACGGATTGAGCGCCGGCAACCACGGCCACGCCCGCCACACCACACGCACCTGGGATTGCCCCGCGGCCCATGGAACCGAGACCGCCGGCAGCGGCCCAACACGGTAGTAACCGCCGGCACCGTACACCGCGGAACCAGGAGCCGGCATCCCTGCAACGCCAGCGAACTCAGGCAAAGAAGCATGCACGACGACCTCCCCCACATTCCAGGAGAAGAGCGTGACATCCCTGCCATCAAGCCCCGTCAAAACCGGCAGGCCACTCAGCAGCAACGGTCACCTACCCACAGTTGCAACGGCCGACAACAGCCTGACGGAGAAAGAGCACCACCAAGTGTCGCCAAAGATCGCTCATCATCACAAGCAGACCTGGAAAAGACAGGTGCGAACTGACAACCACCTTGCCCGCGTGACATCGTATTACCCACAAACACCTGGTAATGGCGCTAATCTGTCGGCAGCTCGTGTTCTCTCCGCCGCACCGGCGCTAGTCGCCACGAGCGCGGACCGGGACGTGCTGGACGCCCTGGAGTTCGTGCGGTCCACGCGGGACAAGCGTGCCGAGTGGATCCCGGACGCCGTCCAGGTCGCGTAGGACCTTCGCGTCCCACGCGTAGCGGAAAGTGTTTCTGCACAAGCACAAGCCAGGCATGGTGGCACGTCGGCAGCTAGCGGTGTGCGTGTTCCCCACGTCGCCGCCGAGACCACCCGATGCCGGCGTCGTCAGGATCGCCTATCTGACCGGCCGGCGCCGTATCGGCGCACGAGATCTCCACCGTGGAAAAAAACGCGCTCGCGGAGCTGGACGTCGCGGGGGTGGGGGTGACGGGACGGTCGACGGTTCGCAGATCGACAGGTAGGAAAACCACGTGGGAGGCGATCCACAGCGTCGACGGGCTGCTGAACAACGACTTCGACCCCGACACCATTCACGCCGAAACGCAAGGGCAGTCGCTGCCCGGTGTCCGGGCTCGCCGGCCTGCTCGGGTTCGATCTGTCGCCGAGGATTCGGAGCTGGGCGGACCTGAATTTCCACCGGCCCGATGCGACGGCGGGCCACATCGCTCGCGTAAGAACCGGCTCTATCGTGCGTTCGCGGACTCGGGTGGTCACGCTGCGGCGTTTTCTGAACGATCTGCAGCTGCGGGAGCAGATCACCGCGATCACGAACGAGGCCGAAGGGTTCAACGAGTTGGCCGTCACCTGCGCGATTTATTCGTCCGCGCTGGACATCACCGACGCAGCCGTGCCGGTGAGCAGCGCGAGCAGACCCTGGGGCGCGTCGTCGGCGAACATCAGCTTGTGGTTGCCGTCGGAGTCGGCGGCGAACTGCGCGCTGCGAGTGAACAACGCCTTCTCGTACTCCGCGAGCGCAGCCTCGACATCGCCGGGGTGCGCGATGATCGCTGCTGCGAGTTCGGAGCCGTCGAACATGGCCAGGTTGGCACCCTCCCCGGCGAAGGGCGACATGAGATGGGCGGCGTCACCCAGCAGGCTGACACCCGCGACCCGGTCCCACCGGTGGCCGATCGGCAGCTTGTTCACCGCCCGCAGAACAGGTGCGGTGTCGGCGTCGGTGATCAACGCGGTGAGTTCCGGCGCCCACCCGGCGAACTCGGCAGCGACCTGCTCGATGATCGTCGCCGTATCACTGTGTTCGAGTTCGCGGATCCACTCCTGCGGCTTGGTCACCGCGACGTAGGCATGCAGGACGGCGTCGCGTTCCCGGTGCCCGACGATGCCCTTGCCGGGCGCGACGGCCAGGAAGCTGCCCGCGCCAAACACCTTGGCCGTGGCAGCGTGCTTCTCGTCAGCGTCATGCAGGTAAGTCTCGATGAACACCATGCCGGTGTATTCGGGTGTGGCCGCAGACAGCAACGGACGAACCCTCGACCAGGCGCCATCCGCGCCGATGAGCAAACCGGTCGTCGCGGTGGACCCGTCGGCGAAGCCCAGCTCGTGGCGGCCCTCACCGAGCGAGCGGACGCTGGTGACCTTGTGGCCCCACTGGATCATCTGGTCGGGCAGGGAGTCGAGGAGGATGCGACGCAAATCGCCACGCAGGACCTCAGGACGCTCGCCCGTGCCGTCGTCGGGCTCGTCGAGCAAGATCACCCCGTTCGGGTCGACCACCCGTGATGCTTCGCCGCCGAGGTTGACGATCGCGCGGAACTCATCGGTGAGACCGGCCGCAGCGATCGCACGCTGTCCGTTGTACTCGTGCAGATCGAGCTGGCCGCCCTGGGTGCGGGCATCCGCCGACGGTTCAGCCTCGTAGATCGTCGCCGGGATGCCGTGGACGTGCAGGACACGGGCGAGGGTGAGCCCACCGAGGCCCGCCCCGATGATCGTCACGGGACTCGCGGAAGAGGGCGTTGCGGTGTCGAAGTCAGCCATGACGTCTCCATCTCCTAGGCATTGGAACCGTGTTCCATATTGGAGCACGGTTCCATACGTGTCAAGATGAAGCCATGACCACGACCGGGCGACGGACCACGAGGCGCACCGACGCGCTGTCTCGGGAGCGCATCGTCGATGCGGCAATCGACATTCTCGACACCGAAGGTGAGCGTGGGCTGACAGTGCGTGCTCTGGCTGCGCGGTTGGCGACCGGATCAGGTGCGATCTACTGGCACATCGGGGACAAGGACGGGTTGCTGGCCGCCGTGACCGCCGATGTCGTCGGGCGAGCCGTGACCGGCGTCGCGGGAAGCGTCACCCCGCGGGAGGCACTGTTCGCGATCGCTTCCGAGGTGTTCGACGTCATCGCGGCCCACCCCTGGATCGGCGCACAACTCGCCCGTGAGCCGTGGCAGCCCGCAATGCTCCGCATCTTCGACAGCCTCGGCGAGCAGATCAGAGCACTCGGCGTCCCACCGGAGTCGCAGTTCAACGTCGCAACGGCTCTTCTCAACCACGTCCTCGGCCTGGCATGCCAGTACGCCGCGGGCGCCCGCCTGGTCCTGCAGCACGGTGACCCGTCCACATTCCTCGGCGAGCAGGCCGCGCGCTGGGAGCAGCTCAATCCCTCCGAGTACCCCTTCGTCACCGATATCGCCTCACAACTGCCCGGACACGACGACCGCGCACAGTTCATCGCCGGAATCGACCTCATCCTCGCGGGCGTCACGGCACAGCGCCAGGCGCCGTAGCCGGCGTTCTCGCCAATGACCAGTTGTGCGAGACTCGCGAAACGCCCGATCGGCGGCGGGATCCCAGGTCGCGATTCGCGGAACGCCAGGGTTGTTATAGAGAGGCAAGGCAAACGTGGCGTGTTCTCGGGTGGGTCGCTCGCCCGCCGCCTCGGGTGCTGCGAAAGCCACTTTCGCAACGTTGAAGGTTGCGAAAGTGGCTTTCGCAACGCTTGGGGGACGCCGCCGGCGGTGCGCACGTAGGTGATGTTCTCCTTTCTTTGTAAGTCAACGGATTCGACCTTCATTGCGATGGACGGTCCAGCTCCGCCGCGAAGAGAGACGCCGCACCGCTTCTGTCGATCCGGGTGTACACGGGGCCCGTCCGCGCGCATTCGAAACGTCATTTCACGGCGGCCGGACGGTAAGGCATACGCCATTCGGTCCAACGGACCTCTTGGGCATCGTGCCTTCGTGGTGGCGATCTCTGCCCGAAGGTACTTGACGGAGTGTAACTAGTTGCTCTCATGCTTAGGGGAGCCTAACTTCAACGGTGAGCCACAACTGGCACGCTCGAGTTGAGCGCGTCAGTCTTTGGCGTGCAAAGACATTCTCCAGCGAGGCTGAGTCGACGAGTGGGATGGTGTCAGTCGCCACACTCTATCGAAACTGATAATCGTTGTTAATAAGCTGACGGCCGGATGAAGTCCTGGACACTGTGTGTGACCTACGAGAGGGCAGTCATGAGCGTGAGGTCCAGGTGGTTACGCTGCCGCCTGCCTCGTCCTGCGGCCGAGGCACGGGTGATTTGTTTGCCGCACGCCGGAGGCGCGGCCAGTTTCTACAATTCCTGGGCGGCCGCCATGACGCCGGCCTTCGAGGTCGTCACCGTGCAGTATCCGGGCCGTGAAGACCGGCTGGGTGATCCGTTCGCGACCGGGATGTCCGCTCTCGCCGAGGAAATCGCGTCGGAGCTGGTCTCGTATGACAATCGACCCATCGTCCTTTTCGGACACAGCCTCGGCGCGCTCGTGGCGTACGAGGTGGCGCGAACCCTGGAGTTCCGCCACGGCGTCACCCCCGCGCGGCTTGTGGTGTCCGGACGGCGGGCACCGTCGGATTCACCGGGTGGAGCGGTGCATCGGATGTCCGATGACGCGGTGGTGACCGAATTGGTCGGGCTAGGGGGTACGGACGGTGCTCTGCTGGCCGGCCCGGACGCCCGGTCGGTCTTCTTGCCCGCGATTCGTGAGGATTTCCGGCTCGCCGAGACCTACCGGCACCTGCCCGGTGGGGAGCCGAGCAACCCGATCACCGCTGTGATCGGGAGTGAGGACAGCGAAGTGAACGCCGCACAGGCGGAGCGCTGGGCCACGCACACGACCGGGTCGTTCGACCTGCACGTGTTGCCGGGAGGGCATTTCTATCTGCTGGAGGAAGCCGCGGCCGTGCTGGATCTCCTTGCCCGTCCCTTCCCCGCGAAGAGAGGTAATTCGTGACGTTCGAACGCCGGGTCCGTATCGAGCCGGACCACGTGGAGATCGCGGCCGCGCTGGCCGCCGGTTCCACCGAACCCCACATGGTCTACGAGAACGAGAACTCGGTCAGCTGGGCCGAAGGAGAGTCCGCGGTCGTCAGCGTGCACGCGTCGGGCGCGACACTGACCGTCGAGGGACAGCGGAGCGCATTCCCGGAGGACCGGCCGCACGCGGCGGTGGCGGCGGCGCTCGGCGCCATCACCGTTCCGCGGTGGCGGGCTTACGGGTGGGCCGGTTACGAATGGAGTCACCTGCTGCACGGGGGTGAACCCGCCGAGACGGACGGCAAGCTGGCCCATCTCGCGGTGCCGCGCCGAGAGATCCGGTTCTCGAACGGCGTGGCGACGCTGCGAGCGGCGAGTGAGTCCGAAGTGGACATACTGGAGCGACGGCTTGCCGACGCGGTGACCGCGGCGGCGGCCCCGGTGACACCGGACCGGGTGGCGATCGACGAACACGAGGACTCGTCCGGGTACCGGGAAGCGGTGGCGGCGGCCGTGTCCGAAATCCGGTCGGGTCTGCTGGACAAGGTGATCCTGTCCCGTGTCGTGCCGGTGGAGCAGGAACTCGACCTGCCCGCCACCTATGTGGCCGGTCGCCGGGGGAACGCGCCCGCGCGTTCTTTCCTGCTGCGTTCGGGTGGCTGGGAGGCCGCCGGGTTCAGTCCGGAGATCGTCGCGGCGGTCGGCGCCGAGGGGATCGTCCGCACCCAGCCGCTGGCCGGGACGCGAGCGTTCGACGGCGACACGCCGGTCGATTCGGCACGTCGTGACGAGTTGTACCGCGATGCCAAGGAAGTCTTCGAACACGCCATTTCCGTGCGGCTCGCCGCCATCGAAATGGCCGGGGTCTGTGCACCGGGATCGGTGCACATCGCCGATTTCATGGCGGTCAAGGAACGCGGAAGCGTGCAGCACCTCGCCTCGGAAGTGGCCGGAAGGCTGACGGCGGGCCGGACGGCGTGGGCCGCTCTGGCCGCATTGTTCCCGGCGGTCACCGCGTCGGGAATCCCGAAGGCGGAGGCCTGCGAGTCGATTCGCCGCAACGAATCCGGCGCCCGCGGGCTCTACAGCGGGGCCGTGCTCACCCTCGATTCCGATGGCTCGCTGGATGCCGCTCTGGTGCTGCGCACTGTCTTCCGCCGCGACGGACGTACGTGGCTGCGCGCGGGAGCGGGAATCGTGGCTCAGTCCACTCCGGACCGCGAGTTCGAAGAGACGGCGGAGAAGTTGCGCAGTGTGTCGCGCTTTCTCGTGCCGTCGGTGCCCGCCCGCGTCCCGGCTCGCGTTTCGTGACCCGCGTGGTGGTGGCGGGGACGTCGTTCGGGCGGATCTACCTCGAAGCGGTGGTGGGGGCGCCCGACTTCACCCTGGCGGGAGTGCTGGCGCGGGGCAGCGACCACTCGCGGGCCTGTGCCGTGCGCTACGACGTGCCACTGTTCGGATCCGCCGAGGAGGTGCCCGACGACGTGGAAATCGCCTGCGTCGTCGTCCGGTCCGGTGCGCTCGGCGGGCCGGGAACCGGTTTGGCGCAGGCGTTTCTGCGCCGGGGTGTACACGTCCTGCAGGAACATCCGGTGCACGCCGACGAAATCGCCGCGAACCTGCGGGTCGCGCGAGCGGGCGATGCCGCCTACGCGGTCAACACCCTGTACCCGAACCTCCGGCCGGTGCGGAGATTCCTGGCCGCCGTCGGCGTGCTGCGGAGCAGGCAGCGACTCGACTTCATCGACGCCGCCTGCAACAGCCAGGTCGCCTACCCGCTGCTGGACGTGCTCGGCCGGATGACCGGCGGGCTGCGGCCGTGGACGTTCGGCGACGTGCACGTCGCGCGGCGGCAACCGTTCGTGAGTCTGCATGCCGAAGTCGGCGGGGTGCCGGTCACGGTGCGAGTGCAGAACCAGGTGCACCCCGGCGATCCGGACAATCACTCCCATCTGTTCCATCGGATTTCCGTGGGCTGCGAAGGCGGAGTGCTGACGCTGGCCGACACCCACGGCCCGGTGCTGTGGAATCCGCGCCTGCACTCGCCCCGTGACGAGACCGGCAGGCTGGTGATGGCCGGGCCGGGTACCGAACGTCTCGACGTGCCCAGCACGGTCGTGGTCGGTGACGAGCCGCCCGGCACCTATCACCAGGTGTTCGCCGACCTCTGGCCCGACGCCGTCGCGCGAAGCCTGCGAAACCTTCGCCAGGACGCCACCGAGCCGGGCAGGCGGATGGCAGAAGGGCAGTGGGCACTGGGCGTCTCCCGGATGTGGAGTGACCTCACCGCCCGGATCGGGTTACCCGAACTCGTGGAACCACCGGAGCCGGAACCGATCCCGCTGGCCGATCTCCTCGGCTCGAAGGGCCCCGCATGAAGTGCAGCCATGTCCTGCTGAAGGTCGACGACCTGCACCAGGCGGTGCGGGACTTCCGGGAACTCGGGTTCACCGTCGACTACGCCTCCGCCGAGCGCAAGGCCCGGCACGCCCATATCTGGTTTCGTACGGGACCGATCGTGGAGCTGCTCACCACGCCCCCCGGAGCGTCCTTGATGGCGCTGCCGCTGAACCTGGCCTTCGGCCGGGGCGGGGGGCCGAGGATGACGCGCTGGGCTCGTGCCGCGGAAGGGTTCTGCGACGCCGCGGTGCTCGCCGGACGTGAGGAACTCCGGCGCGCCGGGCGGGTCGTGGACTGGAAGCGCACCAAACCGGACGGTTCCACGACGAAGTTCGCGTTCACCTACCCGCGTGAGGATCGGGCGCCGTTCCTGGTCCCCCCGTACGAGCCGCCGCAACATCCGGAGAAGGTCGTGCACGCCAACGGCGCCGAAGCGGTGAGCCGCGTCATCGTCGATGTCGCTTCCGCGGACAGCGCCGCGTTCGACCGGCTCACGGCCGGCGGTGAGTTCGAGCTCCGCACCGCGGACGTGACGGCGATCCGCGCCGTGGAACTGGCCGGTCTGAAGGCCGAACTCGATCCTGCCTTGCTGCACGGCGCCTGTTTCCTGCCTCGTTGAGCCACCCGGAGGAGAATCCCATGTCGATAAATCGTCGCGTCCTGTTCCGGACCGCCTGGCTCGCGTCCGGCGTGGCAGGAGCGGGCGTCTTCCTCAACGCCTGTGGCACGGCGGCCCCCGCCTCCGGGCCGGTACGGAACACCGGACCGGCCGTTGCCCGCCGGGGAGGCACGCTGCGCGCGGTCTTCACCGGGGGAGGCGCCGCGGAAAGCCTGGATCCGTTCGGCGGCGGCTCGCCCGCCGACCTCGTCCGGAGCGATGTCGTGTTCGACTCGCTGTTCATGCTGCGGGGCGGCGAGGTCGTGCCCGCGCTCGCGACCGGGGTCGAGGCAGGCCCGAGGGACGGCTCGTTCGTGCTGAAGTTGCGGGAAGGGGTGAAATGGCACGACGGCTCGCCGTTCACCGCGGAGGACGTCGCCTACAGCTTCCGCTTCATGAGTTCTCCCGACCGTGCCTACCCCAGCCAGCTCTCCGCGTACTTCGACTTCGAGGCGGTGCGGGTTCGTGATCCGCTCACGCTCGTGGTGCCCACCCGGAAACCGGTCGGTGACCCCGCACTGTTCCTGGCCGCGTTCCCCGGAAAGATGGTGAAGAACGGGGCGACGTTCGGCGGCGCCACCGCCGTCGGGACCGGCGCGTACCGCGTGACCGCGTTCGAGGCGGGTCGTGAAACGCGGCTCGAACGGTTCGACGAGCATTGGGCGGGTCAGTCTCCGGCGGACGGCATCGTGCTGCTCAGCCTGTCCGATCCGCAGGCCAAGGTGAATGCGGTCCTCACTGGCCAGGCCGATTACGCGAGCGACATTCCCTTCACCACAGGGAAAACCGGTGTCGCGGGGGACGATTTCGAGGTGCGCACCGCCGGCGAGCAGAGCCGGACGGCGTACGGCTGGGTGCTCAACTCGACCATCAAGCCGTTCGACGATCCGCGGGCCCGCAAGGCGGTCCGGCTGGGGATCGACCGGCAGGCCCTGGTGGACACCGTGTTGCTGGGGTTCGGGACACCTGGCAGCGACCTGCTGTGCGCCGGTGCCGAGTACTTCACGCCGCGTCAGCCGCTCGCTCGCGACCTCGACCAGGCCAGGAGGCTGGTCAAGGAATCCGGCGCCGACGCCGAGGAGATCGTGCTGCGCACGGCGGAGTGGGAGGCCGGCTACAACGTCTCGACCCAGCTGCTGGTCGAGCAGCTCAAGGAGATCGGGCTCAAGGCTCGCGCGGACATCGTGAGTCCGACGGAGTTCTTCGAACCCGACGGTGTCCAGGCGGCGAACGCGGTCGCGTTCTCCAGCGGCGCCGTTCCCCTGGCCGTGATGTACGGCAGGCTCAGCGCCTATCCGCCGCTGGCGTTGGCCGACGACGAGTTCACCGCCGCTTTCGGCACGGCCATCGGCAGCGCCGACGAGGCCGAACGGGCCAAGGCGTGGGGCGTCGTCCAGGACGTCATGGCGGACCGGGGCAACACCGTGGTGTGGGGACTGGCCGACGTGCTGAGCCTCGCCCGGAAGACGGTGGCGGGCATCGAGATCCGTGATCAGGCCAAGTATCCCTACCTCGGTAAGGCCGGGCCGGCGTGATCCGATCGATTCCGAGACGGCTCGCGACCGGCGCGGTGCTGCTCGCGCTGCTGACGTTCGTCGTCTACGTCGGAGTCGATCTGCTGCCCGGTGATCCGGTCACCAGCAGGCTCGGCCCGAACACCTCTCCCGACCGCGTCGCCGAACTGAAACAGCACCTCGGGCTCGACCGGCCGGTGCTCACCCGCTACGGCGAATGGGTCACCGGCCTGTTCCGCGGTGACCTCGGCACCTCCGCGTCCGGGCGTCCGGTCGTGGACATTCTGTCCGGCCGGATCGGCAATTCCGCCGTCCTGGCCGCCCTTTCGGTGCTGCTGCTCGTCCCGCTGTCCCTCGTGCTCGGTCTGGCGGCGGCCTCGTGGCGGGGCCGGACGGCGGACAAGGTCTTGTCGGCCGGCGCTCTGCTACTGGTGTCTGTGCCGGAATTCGTCGTGGCGAGCGCGCTAGTGCTGGTCTTCGCGGTGAGCCTCCGGCTGGTACCCGCGGTGTCACTGGTTCCGGTGGGCGAGAGCTCGCTGAATCATCCGGACGTGCTCGTGCTGCCGGTGCTCAGCCTGCTGCTGGTGGGACTTGCTTACGCAGTGCGGGTGATCCGGGCCTCGGCGTGCAGCGTGCTGGACAGCCCGCATGTGGAGTGCTTGCGACTGAGCGGCGCTTCGAGAGGGACTGTGCTGCGCCGCGCCGTCGTCCCAGCGGTCCTGCCGGTCGCGGTGCAGGTCTGGCTGGTGACCGGGGTCGCGTTCGCCGGAGGGGCTGTCCTGGTGGAAAAGGTCTTCGGTTATCCGGGAATCGGCGAACCGCTGGTCGCGTCCGTACAGTCCGGAGATCTCCCGGTGGTTCAGGCCCTGGTGCTGGTACTCGGGGCGGCGATGCTCGCGGCACTCGTGCTGGCGGATCTCGCCGTGGTGCTGCTGACGCCAAGACTGCGGACGAGCGCCTCGTGACCAAGACGAAGTGGGCCGTCTTCGGCCTCGCGGCCCTGATCATCCTTTGTGGACCTTGGCTGGCCCCGTATGCGCCGACGGCGCCGGTCGGTCCGCCGTACGCCCCGCCGGGGACGAGCGGCCTGCTCGGCACCGACCAGCTCGGCCGTGACGTCCTGTCGCGGCTGCTGCACGGTGGCAGCCCGATGCTGCTCACGAGCGTGCTCGCCGCATTGATCGGCTCGGGCGCCGGCGTGGCGACGGGGTTGTTCACCGCGCTCGCCGCACCCGGCAGGCGCTGGGTGGAAGCGGTCTTCGCGCGTCCGCTGGACCTGCTCGCCGCCGTCCCGCCGATCCTGGTGCTGCTGCTGGTGCTCACCGCGGCGCCGAACCGGGCGGGGCTCGTGCTGGCGGTCGCGCTTTCGAGTCTGCCGCTGTCGGCGCGGATCACCCGTGCGGCGGCGGAACAGGTGACGGGCCGTGCGCATGTCGAGGCTGCCGTCGCCCGTGGCGAAAGCTGGGCGTGGCTCCTCGGCCGTGAGGTGCTGCCGCTGGTGGCGGGCACCGTACTGGCCGATTTCGGCATCCGTTTCGTCGGTGCCGTGTACCTGGTCGCCGCGGCCGGTTTCCTCGGGCTGGGCACGTCGGCTTCGGATTGGGGCCTGCTGATCGTGGAAGCGTTGCCAGGGGCGGCTTTGCAACCGTGGGCACTGCTGGCCCCGGTCACCGGGATCGCACTGGTCGCGGTGACCGCCAACCTCATGTCCGACGCGCTGACCCGGCGATCCAGGGGGTTGCTCGGATGAACGCTTTCGTGGAGATCACCGGTCTGCGGCTGCTGGCCGGTGACCGGCCGGTGCTGGACGGCGTCGATCTCGCACTGGCGGAAGGGGAATCGGTTGGCCTGGTGGGCGCGTCCGGTTCCGGCAAGACGACGCTCGCTCTGGCGGTGCTGGGACACCTGCGGTCCGGCGTCCGGCACGATGGCGGACGGATTTCGGTGCGGGGAAAGGACATGCTGCCCGAACCGGCGCCGGGTGTCCGCGGTGACACGATCGGCTACCTCGGGCAAGATCCCGGTGCGTCGCTCAATCCCTACGCCCGGATCTCCTCGATTTTGCTCACGGCGGCGGGTACGACCCCGCGCGCCGCCAGGGCCGAACGGGTTCGCGGTCTGCTGGGCCGGGTCGGATTGCCCGAGGAGGACGAGTTCGCTCGCCGCTACCCGCACCAGCTGTCCGGTGGCCAGCAGCAACGGGTGGCCCTCGCGGCGGCCTTGGCGCGCGAACCGCGTCTGCTGGTTCTGGATGAGCCGACCACGGCACTCGACCTGGTCGCGAAAGCCGAGGTCCTGCACGAGATCCGGCGGCTGCGCGCCGCCGGGGTCGCCCTGTTGTGGGTGAGCCACGACCTGGGCACCGTGCGCGCGCTGGTGGACCGGGTCGTGGTGCTGGACGGGGGCAAGGTCGCCGAGGGCCGCCCCGTCGCCGAAATGCCGATCGCGCCAGTATTGCCGGCCACTCGAGGGAACAGCATCGCCGGTCGCGAAGCAGTCCTCAGTGGACGGTCGCTGACCGCAGGCTACGGTCGTCGACGAGTTCTGTCCGATGTGGACTTCGACGTCCGCGGCGGCGAATGTCTCGCCGTGCTCGGGGTGTCCGGCGTCGGGAAGAGCACGCTCGCCCGGTGCCTGGCCGGGCTGCATCGCCCGGAGAGCGGATCCGTGCTGTTGCACGGTGCCGAGCTGCCGCCCGAGGTCCGACGGCGGTCCACCGCGGAACGGGCCGCGATCGGTTCGGTGCCGCAGAATCCAGCCGAGGCGCTGCACCCACGCCAGGACGTCCGCACCGCCCTCGCCCGACCCCTGCGGCGGCTGCGGGGCATTACCTCGCGGGCCGGGCAGGCCGCCGAGATCGCCCGCCTGCTCGACGCCGTCCGTCTGCCATCGGGGATGGCGGACCGGCTACCCGCCGAGCTGTCCGGCGGCCAGCGCCAGCGTGTCGCGCTGGCACGGGCGCTCGCGGCCGGCCCCCAGGTGTTGATCTGCGACGAAGCCACGTCCGCGTTGGACACCGTGACCCAGGCCGAAATGCTGGACCTGTTCGCCGGACTGCGCGCCGAACTCGGCCTCGCGCTCCTGCTGATCACCCACGACCCGTGGGTCGCCGCGACGTCCTCGGACAGCGTTCTGGTGCTGGCCGGTGGTCGCGTCGTCGCGTCCGGCCCGACCGCCGAGCTGCTGCCCTCCGGCGAAGACCCGGAAGTGCTCGTCACCCAGTTGCTCGTTCCCTCTATCCCCGAAGGAGTTCTACCGGCATGAGCGCATCCGAGATCGTGGCCGAGCTGCGGACGCTGGGGGTGGACCTCTGGCAGGAAGCGGGCCGGATCCGCTTCCGCGCTCCCCGAGGGGTGCTCACCGACGAGTGGCGCGCCACCTTGCGGTCGCACAAAGACGAGATCGTGGATCTCCTCGCCCGTGACGGCGAAACCGCGGCCGTCACCCACGACGCGGACGCCCGCTGTGAGCCGTTCCCGTTGACCGACGTGCAGACGGCTTACCTGTTGGGGAGGCGCGAATCGTTCGGTCACGGCGGCGTCGCCTGCCACGGCTACCTGGAGGTGTTCTACCCCGAGCTGGATCCGGCGCGGGTCGAGGAGGCCTGGAACAAGCTGGTACGACGGCACGACATGCTCCGCGCCGTCGTGGAGCGCGACGGCTATCAGCACGTCCTGCCCGAGGTGCCGCGATGCCCGGTCCCGCTGGCCGATTCACCGGAAGCCGTCCGCGCCGAACTGGGGCACCGCCACTACGAAACCGACGTCTGGCCGTTGTTCCAGCTGCGCGTCACCCGGCAGCCGCACGGCGACCTGCTGCACATCTCGATGGACTCCCTGATCGCGGACTGGGCCAGCGCGGGTGTGCTGCTGGACGAACTGGACCTCCTGCTGGCGGACCCGGACGCGGTCCTCCCAGCGCTGGACATCACGTTCCGCGACTATCTGCTCGCCGAACGCGGGTTGCGCGAAACCGCCCGCTACCGCGAGGACCGGGAGTACTGGCAAGCCAGGGTCGACGACCTGCCCGCGGCGCCCGAACTGCCGATGCTCGGCACCACCGAGACCGGGCCGGTCCGCTTTCGCCGTCATCACACGAGACTCGACGCGTCGCGGTGGGACGCGTTCAGGGAGCAGGCCCGCCTCCACGGCGTCACCGCGTCGACGGCGGTCCTCGCCGCCTATGCCGCCGTACTGGGCCGGTGGTCCCGCCGTCCCCGATTCGGCCTCAACCTCACCCTGCTCAACCGGCACCCCTTGCATCCGCAGGTGGACAGGCTGGTCGGCGACTTCACGTCGGTCAGCCTGCTGGCCGTGGAGGACGCGGCCGGTATCCCGTTCGGCGAATGGGCCGCGCGAACCGGCGCGCAAGTGTTCGAGGACCTCGACCACCGGCTGTACTCCGGGGTGGAGGTGATGCGTGAGATCGCCCGCCGCCGTGATCGCGACGCCGCGCTGATGCCGGTCGTGTTCACCAGCGCGATCGGTCTCGGCGGCCGCACCGGCTCCGGCATCACCCAGACCCCGCAGGTCTTCCTCGACTGCCAGGTCACCGACGACACGGACGGCCTCCAAGTCAACTGGGACGTCCGGCAGGGCATCTTCCCCGACGGCCTGATCGAGGACATGTTCGCCGCGCTCGACGTCACCCTGCTCCGGCTTGCGGAATCGCCCGAAGCGTGGCTGAGCACCGAACTGGTGCCGTTGCCCAGATGGCAGGCCGGCGAACGCGCGCGGGTCAACGACACCGCCGCTCCGCTGCCGTCGGCGTTGCTGCACACCGAGGTGTTCGACCAGGCCGCTCGTACCCCGGACGCCGTCGCGGTCACCGGACCGGCAGGCACGGTGACCTATGGCGAACTGGCCCGCCGGGCAGGCGGGATCGCGGAAGCGCTGCGAGCCCAGGGCGTCACACCGGGCGAACCGGTCGCGGTCAACCTGGACAAGGGGCCGGACCAGATCGCCGCGGTACTCGGGGTTCTCCTCGCGGGCGGGGCCTACCTGCCGGTCGACACCACCCAGCCGCCGTTGCGGCGGGACAAGCTCATCGGAGCGGCCGGCCACGTCGTGACCCGGACCTGGCTCGACGGCGTCGTACCCGCCGCGGAGATCCCCTCGGCGGCCGCGGGCGATCCGGATTCGCTCGCGTACGTCATCCACACCTCCGGTTCGACCGGCGATCCCAAGGGGGTGATGATCTCCCACCGGGCGGCGCTGAACACCGTGGAAGACGTCAACCGCCGGTTCGGCGTCACCGCGTCCGACCGGGTGCTCGGCCTGGCGCAGCTCGGATTCGACCTCTCGGTCTACGACATCTTCGGCCTGCTGGCCGTGGGTGGCGCGCTCGTCCTGCCCGACCCGGCCCGCCCGGCCGACCCGTCGCATTGGGCGCGGCTCGTGGCCGAGTACGGCGTCACGATCTGGAATTCGGTGCCCGCGCAACTGCAGATGCTGGCGCACTATCTGCCGTCGGAGTCGGTGCCGATTCCGGCATTGCGGCTCGCGCTGCTGTCCGGTGACTGGATCCCGGTCACGCTTCCCGGCGAGATCCGGGCGTTCGCCCCCGCGCTGGAGGTGATCGGTCTCGGCGGCGCGACCGAGGCCGCGATCTGGTCCATTCACCATCCGATCGACCGGGTGCCGCCGCACTGGACCTCCATTCCCTACGGTGTCCCGCTGGGCAACCAGAGTTTCCGGGTGCTGGACGGGGCAAATCGCGACTGTCCGGTGTGGACCACCGGCGAGCTGTACATCGGCGGCGCCGGACTGGCGACGGGTTACCTCGGCGACGAAACCTTGACCGCGGCGCGGTTCGTCACGGTCGCGGGGGAGCGGCTCTACCGCACCGGCGACCTCGGCCGGTATCTCCCCGGTGGTGAGATCGAGTTCCTCGGCCGCGAGGACGAGCAGGTCAAGATCCGGGGCCACCGCGTCGAACTGGGCGAGGTCGAGGCCGCGCTCCTGGCCCACGACGCCGTGGGCGCGGCAGCGGCGGTGGTGGCGGGGGAGCGTCACGGTGAGCGGGCGCTGCTCGCGTTCGTCGAACCCGCCCGACTGACGGAACCGGTCGCCACGCCGGATCTCGCCATGGTCGGCCGGTTCGCGGACCGGGAGGTCGCGGACTTCGACGCCGCTCAGGTCGCCAGGCACGTCCGGCTTCTGCACCAGGCCGCGCTCGCGTCGATGCGGGAAGCGCTTGCGTGTCACCCCGAGGTGCACGAACGGCATCAGTGGCTGGCTCGCCATTGGCGTGACCTGCTCGGCGAAGCGCCGGAGATCAACGCCTTGGGAATCAGCGCCGAAGAGGCGTGGGGGCTGCTCGAGGACGATCCCCTGTGCACGCCGGAGTTCCTCGCGTTCCATCGAGCTCACGTCGAGCGAGTGCACGAACTGCTCGACGACGAGCAGAATCCGTTCGAGCTGCTGTTCCCCCAGGGCGACATGGCCCCGGCACGAGCGATCTACCGGGACAACCCCATCTTCCGCTACCTCAACGCCGCCGTCGCCGCGCTGCTCAACCGGATCGCCACGGCGCACACCGGCGGACCGCTGCGGGTACTGGAGGTCGGCGCGGGCACCGGGTCGACCACCGACGCCGTACTGCCGATGCTCGCCGGCCACGAAGTCGACTACCTGTTCACCGACGTGTCACCGTTCTTCCTCGCCGAGGCCCGGGAACGCTTCGGTGAGCGACCCGGTGTGCGCTTCGGGTTGTTCGATCTCGACCAGGACCACCGGTCACAGGGCTTCGCGCCGAACTCGTTCGACGTCGTGCTCTGCGCCGGCGTGCTCAACAGCGTGCGGCGGCCGGAAGCGGTGCTGGACCTGGTGGGACCCGGCGGCTGGCTGGTGTTCACCGAACCCACCGTCGAGCATCCGCATATCCTGCTGACACAGGGTTTCATGATGGACGGCCCGGCATTGCGTGGCCGTCAGGAATGGCTCGACCTGGTCGGCGGCGTGGACCTGTGTCTGCCCGGCGACGACCATCCGCAGGCGGCACAAGGCATCCACTTGTTCGCGAAGCGGGTGAAAGCCGACCGCGCGCCGGTCGCGGCGGACGAACTGGCCTCGTTCCTGGCCCGGCGGCTGCCCGCGCATATGGTGCCCTCGCATCTGCAGGTCGTGGACGAACTGCCGCTCACCGGCAACGGCAAGGTCGACCGCAAGACGCTGGCGGGCTGGCGTCCCGCCGCCACCGGCGACGCGGGTGACGAAGGCGGCGCGACCCCGGACGAACTGGAGGACCGGCTGGGCGCGCTGTGGGCGAAGGCTCTCGGCCTGGCCAGGATCGGGCGGCGCGACAACTTCTACGAGCGGGGCGCCGACTCGTTGATCCTGGCGCGTGTCGCGGGGCGGTTGCGCGAAGAGGTGCCGGAAGCGGCGGACGTCGCCTACGACACGTTGCTCCGGCAGATGCTCAATGAGCCGACGGTGGCGGCGCTCGCCGCGTCCCTGCGCGCCAAGGACCGCCCGGCGTCGATCGCGTCGCGCGGTGACAACGGGAACTCGCTGCTGGTGCCGTTCGGTGGAAGCGGTGACGGGCCGGTCCGGGTGCTCTTCCACTCGGCGCTGGGCACGATGGACTATTTCCACTCGCTGGCGAACGCGCTGGTGGCGCAGGAACTCGGGCCGGTCGTGGGTATCGCCGTCGCCGACACCGACGGCTACCTGTCCATCGACGCCAAGGAACTCATCGGGCGGCTCGCGGACGACTACACCGGCCGGTTGCTGGCCGAAGGACATACCGAGTTCCAGCTCATCGGCTACTGCCTCGGCGGGCTGCTGGCGACCGAAGTCGCCCGGCGGTTGCTCGAACGTGGCGCGGTGGTGGCGGACCTGACCCTGGTCGACAGCATCCCGATGTTCCTCGAGACCGACGAGGAACTGGCGTACGAGGCCATTTTCGTGCCCAATCTGAACCTCGATCCGGTCGCCGCGGTGTTCGGGTCCGATGTGGACGGTGCGGACGTGTATCGCGCCATCGACAAGCTGATGACCGAGCACGACCGCATGGTGCCCGCCGGGGCCATGGCCGCGCTGACCGGCGACCCCGGTCTGGAGAAGGTCGCCGCCGCCGTGCGACGGCAACACGAACGCACCCAGGCCGAACGGCTCGCTTCCTACGCCGAGGCCGCCGCGCATCAGGCCGGGATCCCGATCGGCCCGGAACTGGTACCCGCCCTGTTCGAAGTCAGCCGGCACAGCATCCGGGCCGCCCGGTTCGACCCCGAGCCCTACGCCGGTGACATCACCTTCCTGCGTGCCACCGAACAGCAGTCGTTCGGGATCACCGCGGGGGTCGGCCACCTCGCCGCACCGTTCTGGCAGGAGACCTGCCTCGGGAAGTTCACGGTGCTCGACGTACCCGGCAACCACTTCAGCGTGATCGAGCCGCCCCATGTCGATACCGTGGCGCATCACCTCGGCGCCGCGATCAGCCGGGGAGCACGCACATGAGCGCGTTGCGCGAGTTGCGTGCGCCGGTGGCGGGCCTGACCCGCCTGGGCGTCGTGCTGGCCGCCGTGGGCGCGCTCACCACGCTGGTGCCGTTCGTCGGCATCGCCGAACTGGGCCGGGTTTTACTGGCCCCCGGGCCAGTCGACGATGGCGAGGTCTGGTCGATCGCCGGGATCATCGCCCTCGCGCTGGTGATCGGGTGGGCGGCCAACGGCGGCGGCCTGTCGGTGACGCATGTCGCCGATCACCGGCTCCAGGCCATGCTGCGCCGCCGGATCGTGCACCGGCTCGGCCGGGTGCCGCTCGGCTGGTACTCCGACACCAGTTCCGGTCTGGTCCGCAAAGCCGCCCAGGACGACATCGACGACCTGCACCACCTGGTGGCGCACCACGATGTCGAGATGACCGGTGCGGTCGTGCTGCCACTGGGCGGTATCGCCTACCTGTGCTGGCTGGACTGGCGGCTCGCGTTGCTCGCCGTCGCGACCCTGCCGGTCTACCTGGTGGCCTACGGCTCCATGATGCGCGGTTTCGGGCGGAAGATGGCCGAACTGGACGCCGGGGTGGCCAGGGTCAGCGCGGCGATCGTGGAGTTCGTGCACGGCATCACCGTGATCAAGGTGTTCGGGCAGGTCAACCGGGCGCACCGCGCCTATGACGACGCCGTCGGCGAGTTCGGCGACAAGTACGCGGGCTGGGTGCGGCCGATGCTCAGGCTCGAGGCCCTCACCTCCCTGGCGCTGTCCGCGCCGGTGGTCGCGCTGGTCAGCCTCGCGGGCGGGATCTGGTTCGTCACCGAGGGCTGGGTGACGCCGGTCGAAGCGTTGGCCGAGGTCCTGGTCGCGATGATCATCCCGTCCACCCTGCTCGTGCTGAACCAAGGGATCACCGCGCAGCGCAAGGCGATCGCCGCGGCGGACCGGATCGCGGCACTGCTGGACACCCCGCCACTGCCCGTGCCCAACGAACCCCTGGAACCCCTCGGCCACGACGTCGAGTTCGTCGACGTGTCGTTCGCCTACGAGGGAACGGACACGGTCCTGTCCGGTGTCAGCCTGCATTGCCTGCCCGGCACGGTCACCGCGCTGGTCGGCGGCTCCGGGGCAGGGAAATCCACCCTCGCCAAGCTGGTGCCCCGGTTCTACGACGTCGATTCGGGCGAGGTCCGGGTCGGTGGTGTCGACGTACGCCGCATCGCCCCCGAGGTTCTGTACCGCAAGGTCGGCTTCGTGCTCCAGGACGTGCGGCTGCTTCATGGCACGGTCGCGGAGAACCTTCGCCTCGGCCGTCCGGACGCGACCGACGTGGAGGTGGTTTCCGCCGCCACGGCCGCCCGCATCCACGACCGCCTCCTGGCGTTGCCCAGGGGCTACGACTCCGTCGTCGGCGAAGACGCCGTCTTCTCCGGCGGTGAGGCGCAGCGGCTCTCGATCGCGCGAGCCCTGCTCGCCGACACGCCGATTTTGGTACTGGACGAGGCCACCGCCTACGCCGATCCGGAATCCGAGGCGCGGATCCAGGACGCGTTGTCCGTGCTCGCCCGGGGCCGGACGGTCCTCGTGATCGCGCATCGGCTCTCCACCATCGCCGGCGTCGACCGGATCGTCGTGCTGGACGGCGGTGTCGTGGTGGAACAGGGAACCCAGGACGAACTGCTCGCCGCGAACGGCCGCTACGCCCGGATGTGGGACGCCTACACCGACGGGAGCACCCGATGATCCGGGACCTGATGAAGATCCTCGGCCCGGAACACCACCGTGCCGTGAAGGTGTACTTGAGCTGGCTTCTGGCCTACTCGCTGCTTCAAGGCGTGGCGATGGTCGCGCTGGTACCGGTGCTGCGAGCGCTACTGACCGGTGACGTCGACACGGCGTGGCGTTGGCTGGCGGTGGTCTTGGCCGCCGTCATCGCCACCTGCGTCGCCCGCTACCAGCAGGCGATGCACGGTTTCACCCTCTCGCTGGTCACACTGACCAGCCTTCACCACCGGCTGGGCGACCACGTGGCGTCGCTGCCGCTGGGCTGGTTCACCTCCGAGAAGGTGGGCAGGCTGTCCCGCAGCGCCACCACCGGCACGCTGATGGTCACCAACGTGACCGCGCATATGCTCACCCCGCTGGTGAGCGGGATCCTCACCCCGGCCGTCGTCGTCGCGGCGATGCTCGTGCTCGACTGGCGCCTGGGGCTGGCGACCTGCGCGTGCGCGCCGGTGCTGTGGCTCACGCACAGGTGGGCGGTGAACTCGGTCGGACGCGGCGAAGAACTCACCGACGCCGCGGGGACCGAAGCCGGCAACCGGGTCGTGGAGTTCGCCCGCGACCAGCAGGTGCTGCGTGCCTTCGGCCGGACCACGGAGGGATACCGGCCACTGGAAGAGGCGATCGAGGGGCAGAAGACCGCCGGCCGGAGGCTGCTGCTGATGGCGGCACCGCGGCTGCTGGCCAACGGGCTCGGTGTCCAGCTCGCGTTCGTGGCCGTGATCGCGTTCGGTCTCGTGCTCGCGGTGAACGGTGTCCTCGACCCGGTGACCCTGATCGCGCTGATCGCGTTGGCCGCCCGGTTCGTCGGGCCTCTGGCCGAAGTCGCCGCGCACAGCGGCATGACCCGCATGGCCGCCAACGATCTGCGGCGGCTCGCCTCGATCTTCGACGAGCGGCCCGCGGACGAACCCGCCGTCTCCCGGACGGCGACGAAACCCGGCGAGATCGAGCTGACGGACGTGCACTTCGGTTACCAGCCGGGCGTTCCGGTGCTCAAAGGCATCTCGTTCCGCGTACCCGCCCGCGGGATGACCGCCATCGTCGGACCGTCCGGCTCCGGCAAGAGCACCGTCACACGGTTGATCATGCGGCTCTTCGACGTCGATTCCGGAACGGTCTCCGTCGGCGGGGTGGACGTGCGCGAACAGTCCACAAAGGACCTGATGGCCCAGCTCTCGGTCGTGCTGCAGGACGTGTACCTCTTCGACGACACGCTGGAGGCGAACATCCGCGTGGGCAAGCCCTGGGCCACCGTCGAAGAAGTCCGTGAGGCGGCCCGGATCGCGGGCGTCGACGAGATCGTGGCCAGGCTGCCCGGCGGTTGGTCGGCCAAGGTCGGCGAGGGGGGCGCGTCGCTCTCCGGCGGTGAGCGGCAGCGGGTATCCGTGGCCAGGGCTGTGCTCAAGGACGCGCCGATCGTGCTGCTGGACGAGGCGACGGCCGCCCTCGACCCGGAAAACGAGCGGTATGTGCAGGAAATGCTGCGCACCCTGATGGACCGATCAACCTTGCTGGTCATCGCCCACAAGCTGCCGACCGTGGTCGCCGCCGACCGGATCCTCGTGCTCGACGACGGGGGTGTCGCCGAGGCAGGCACGCACGAGGAGTTGCTGGCCGCGAACGGCCGTTACACCGAGTTCTGGACCGAACGCCGCCGCACCCAGGGCTGGCGGCTGGTGTCCACAGAGGAGACGAAATGATCGGGATCGTCGGAGCCACCGGGGAAGTCGGCTCGCACGCCGTCCGGACGCTGCGCACGCTCGGCCTCGGGCCCTTGCGGACCGGCGGAAGCCGGGAGGTGGACTACCGGGACGAGACGTCACTGGACAGGTTCGCCGAGGGCTGCCGGGTACTGGTCAACTGCGCCGGGCCCGCCCGCCTGGTCGGCGATCGGGTCGCCCAGGCCGCGGCCCGGGCGGGAGCCGACCACGTGGACGCGTCGGAGCCGGAAGGTACGACGGACGACGGCCGCGTGGTCCTCGGGGCGGGACTGCGCCCGGGGCTGACCGGAGTGCTGCCACGCTGGCTGGCGCGAAGGGAATTCGACACCGTGCACGGCCTGGTCGCGCATCTCGGGGTGCTTGACCGGTTCACCCGCACCGCCGCCGACGACTATCTGGCGGCCGTGGGGGACGGTGAGGCGCTGGCCGCGTGGCGCCACGGCAAACGTCCGGGCGTGTTGACCCGGCGAACCGGCATGACGTTGCCGTTCTTCCCCGGTGAAGTGTCGCTGCTGCCCTACCTCGACGCCGAAAACGTCCGGATGGCCGAAGAGCTGGGGCTGGCCAAGGGCGACTGGTATTCGGTGGTGTCCGGCGAGCATGTCCGGGCCGCCTTCGACCGCGTCCATTCCCTCGGCCGGGCCGACGCCGTGGCGGCGCTGTGCCGCGCCGGCGAGCTCGACCTCGCCGGGCGTGAACCGTACGTCGTCCTGACGGCGCGGATGGACGGCGTGCGCGCGGGCGAGCCGGTCACCAGGACGGCCGTTCTGCGCGGCAGGGGAAACGGTGCGCTGACCGGTGCGCTGACCGCGTTGGCCGTGCTCGCGGTGATCCGGCGGGAGGTGCCCGAGGGCAGGCGTTTCGCGGCCGACGTCCTGGATCCCGAGGTCACGATCGGCCGCCTCGCCGAGTGCGGTGTGGCGGAACCCTTCGTGGTCGACGGTGTGCCCTCGGTCGAAGTGGGGGCACTGTGAGCGCCCACGAGGCCGGGCTCGTGGCGCTCGGCGACCGGGACCCCGGCACCTTCCGTGCCGCGATGGAGATCCTGGAGGAAGCCGGCCTGCGGGCCATGGCTGCGGCGTCTGGTGCCGTCGCACCCCGCCACGGCTGGCTCGTGGACCGTTGGCGGCTGGCGCTGCCGGAAAGTACGCCCGGCGAGTACCGCGAGCCGGGGGAGGAGTTCGAGCGCGCCTACGCGGACCTCGGGTTCCCGCCTGTGATGGCCCGCTTCCACCGCGAGACGCTGGCGCGGCTTCCCCAGTTGCTCGACGATAGCGTTCCCCTACGGGACCTGATGCTGCGCGCGGGCGACGTGCAAGCCGCCTATCAGGACAATGTGTTCACCGGGTATCTCAACGCCGCGTGCGCCGAGATCGTCCGGCAGGCGGGGCCGCGGGTGCTCGAACTCGGTGGCGGAGCGGGGCTTAGTACCGCGGCCGCGCTGGCGGCGTTGCACGGTCAGGAGTATGCGTACACCTTCACCGATCTGTCCCCGTCGGCCGTCCGCGCGGCCGCCGCACGGTTCGGCGACGACCCCGGATTCTCGTGCCGTCCGCTCGACATCGACGCCGGTTTCGCCGGACAGGGTTTCGCCGACGGAACCGTGGACGTGGTGCTCGCGGGCAACGTCCTGCACAACGCGACCGATCTCGACCGGACACTGCGCCGTATCCGCCGGGTGCTCGCACCGGGTGGGCTGCTGGTCTTCACCGAATCGATCCGTGACACCGCGACGACACTCACTTCCGTGCAGTTCCTGTTGTCCCGTCGGGAACCTCGTGACCGCACTCCGTTCCTGAGCGCTGGGGAATGGCGCGCGGCGCTGGTGAAGGCGGGCTTCGCACCGGGACCGACGCTGCCGGATCCGTCGTCCCCGCTCGCGGTCGCGGGACAGCAACTCTTCTCCGCGACGGCGGTCGGCATCCCCGTGGACTGGCCCGCCGCCAAGGTGCTGGCCCATCTGGAACGCACTCGTGCCACCGAAGTGACACTGTCGGCCGCCGTCGTGCGCGCGCTGGCCGGTGAACCGTCGCTCCCGCTCGCCGACCTGTCGGCGCTGACGCGCGTCCGCTATCACGGCGGCGAGGTCGACGACGGGGTGCGCGCCGCGCTCGGCGTCGAACTCGAACGGATCGAACCGGTCGATGTCGGTGAGGACTTCCTTGCCGGGATCGCCAGGGAAGCCGACCTCGAACTGGCCGGTCTCGATCTGCCGGCCGCCGTCGCCGCGGTGGACGAGTTCGGTCGCACCGCGCTGCTGTCGATGCTCAACGCGCTGCGCCGACGCGGGGCCATCGCCGGCCGCGGCGCTACCGAGGACGAACTGCTGGCGGGCGTCGCCCACCCCAAGCTGATCCGCCGGTGGCTCGACGTACTCATCGCGGAAGGCTTGCTGCGCCGCGAAAACGGCCTTCTGGTCGCGGTGCCCTCCGCTGACGACTACTCCGATGCCGCGCTCGACCGGGCCTGGACGAAGGCCGCTCGGGCCTGGCGGGAGACGACCGGATCGGACGGCACCGTCGAGTACGCCCGAGCCAACGCCGAACGCCTGCCCGACCTGCTCGACGGCTCCTGTGACGCGGTCACCCTGTTGTTCCCCGAAGGGCGCACGGATCTCGCCGAAGCGGTCTACCGGGAGAACGTGACCGGCCGGTACCAGCACCGCGCCGTCAGCGCGTTCATCGGCGGGTTGGCGCGGCGCTGGCCCGCCGACCGGCCGCTGCGGGTGCTGGAGGTCGGCGCGGGCACGGGCGCGACCACCGAACGGGTGCTGCCCGCTCTCGCGTCGGCCGAGATCGAGGTCGACTACCTCTACACGGACGTCTCGAAAGCGTTCCTCGACCAGGCGGCGATCCGGTCGCGCGAGTACCCGTGGGTGCGGTTCGGCAGATTCGACATCGACGTCGACCCGGACCTGCCGCCGGGTTCGTTCGACGTGGTGCTCGGTGGCGGTGTCCTCAACGCGGCCGCCGACACCGACGCTTCGGTGCGCCGGCTGGTGGGCCTGCTGGACTCCGGTGGCTGGCTGGTGCTCACCGAACCCACCGTCGAGGAATTCTGGATCCTGACCTCGCAGGCGTTCCTGATGGCCGAGGCCGGTGACGGTCGTTCCGCGACCGGGGCGACCTTCCTGACCTTGCCGCAGTGGAACGACGTTCTCGACAACGCCGGACTCGACCGGGTGCTCGGCCTGCCCGGCGACGGCCATCCCCTGACCCCCCTCGGCCATCGCGTGTTCGTCGCACGCGTGCCGAACCGATTTTGAGGACGACGAACCATGTGTGGAATCACCGGCTGGGTCGCCTTCGACAGCGACCTCACCACGACCGTGCCCGTCATCGAGGCGATGACGGAGACACTGAGCGACCGCGGCCCGGACGCGGGCGGGATCTGGATCCGCACCCATGTCGCGCTGGGGCACCGCCGCCTGGCGGTCATCGACCTGCCAGGAGGGACACAGCCGATGGAGGCCCGGGCCCCGTCCGGGACCGTCGCGCTCACGTTTTCCGGCGAGGTCTACAACTTCCAGGACCTGCGCGCCGAACTCGAGGGCCGGGGGCACCGGTTCACCACCCGCGGCGACACCGAAGTAGTGCTGCGGGGCTACCTGGAGTGGGGCGAGGCGGTCGCCGAGCGACTCAACGGCATGTACGCCTTCGGGTTGTGGGACGAGCGCCACGGCAAGCTGGTGCTGATCCGCGACCGGGTCGGCGTGAAGCCGCTCTACTACCACCGCACCTCCGACGGGGTGTTGTTCGGCTCCGAGCCGAAGGCGATCCTCGCCAATCCGCGTTTCCCGCGCGTGGTGGACACCGGCGGCCTGCGTGAGCTGGTCGGCTTCACCAAGGCCCCCGGCTGGTCACTGTGGAAGGACATGCACGAGGTCGAGCCGGGGACCGTCGTGACGGTGTCCCGTGCGGGCATCCGGCACGCCACCTACTGGCGGCTGGAGACCGCGCCGCACACCGACGACCTCGCGACCACCGTGGAGAAGGTCGGCGAGTTGTTCGGAGACGCGGTGCGGCGGCAGACGGTGTCCGACGTGCCGCAGTGCGTCCTGCTTTCCGGCGGTCTGGACTCCAGCGCCGTCACCGCGCTCGCCGCCGCTGAACTGCGCATGCGTGGGGAGAAGGCCCGCACGTTCTCGGTGGATTTCGCCGGGTACGAGGAGAATTTCCGCCCGGACGAATTGCGGGAGACGCCGGACTCGCCGTACGTCCGTGAGGTCGCGGCGCATGTCGGCTCGCTGCATCGAGACATCGTGCTCGACTCTCGTACCCTGGCCGATCCCGCCCTGCGGCGCGCGGTCGTCGCGGCGCGGGACATGCCGATCGGGCTCGGTGACATCGATTCCTCCATGTACCTGTTGTTCCAGGCGATCCGGGCCGAGTGCACGGTGGCGCTGTCGGGCGAGTTCGCCGACGAATTGTTCGGCGGGTATGCCTGGTTCCATCACCCGGCGGCCCGCGACGCCGACACCTTCCCCTGGCTGGCGTTCAGCAACGCCTACACCGGCGATCGGACCGAAATGCTGCGACCCGAACTCGGCCGAGACCTGGACATCGGCACCTACGTCGCCGACGAATACCGCACCGCCGTCGCCGCCATCGACCATCTCGACACCGAGGACGCCCTGGAGCGCCGGATGCGCCGCAGCAGTCATCTGCACGTGACGAGGCTGGTGCGCGCGATGCTCGACCGCAAGGACCGGATGTCCATGGCCGTCGGGCTGGAGGTGCGGGTGCCCTTCGCCGATCACCGCCTCATCGAGTACGTCTACAACGCGCCATGGTCGATGAAAGCCGAGGGCGGCCGGGAAAAGAGCCTGCTGCGCGGCGCGGTCGCCGGCTTGCTGCCCCGTGTGGTCGTCGAGCGCGTCAAGAGCCCGTATCCGTCCACACAGGACACGGGTTACGCCGAAGCGTTGCAACGGCAGGCGAACGACGTGCTCGCCGAAGCCGGGCATCCGCTGTTCGAGATCTTCGACGCGGGGTGGGTCCGCGGCGCGGCCGCCCTGGCACCCGCCGCGGTCACCGGCAGGCTGCGCACCGGCCTCGAACGGGTACTGGATCTCTACCACTGGTTCGACCTCTACCGACCCGAGCTCCGGCTCGGCTGAATCGTTGCCGGACAAGGAGAATGTGATGACCACAACCGGACCGCTCGTGCTCGGAGACGATTTCGTCCAAGATGCGCACAGCGTCGGAGCGAAGTTACGGGATAGCGCACCGATCCGCCCTGTCGTGCTGCCCAGCGGTATGCCCGTCTGGCTGGTGACAGGGTACGAGGAAGCCAGAGCCGTCGCGGCCGATCCTCGCTTCAGCAGCCACCGCGTATACGACCGGATGCATCGGATGGCATTGGGCGATGACGAGGAGAGCCCGTTCTCCGAGGACTTCGCGATGAACCTGCTCAACCTGGATCCACCGGACCACACCCGGCTGCGCAAACTGGTCGCGAGGACGTTCACCGGCCGGACCGTCGAGTCGCTGCGACCGCGTGTCGAGCAGATCGCGGACGAGTTGCTCGACGCGATGATGGGCCGCGATTCAGTGGAACTGCTGGAGTCCTACGCCTACCCGCTGCCGATCCGGGTCATCACCGAACTGCTGGGGGTGCCGTTCGAGGACCACGACGAGTTCACAGCGTGGTCGAAGACGATGGTCGACGGCGGAGCGACCGAGGAGGCAGGCGCGGCGACCATGCGGATGGCGGGTTACCTGCACTCGTTGGTCGCGGCCAAGCGCGAGAATCCCGGCGACGACCTGCTTTCCCAGCTCGTGCACGAAGGTGAGGACGGCGAACGGCTTTCCTCGTCGGAGTTGATCGCGGTGTCCGTCGTCCTGCTCATCGGCGGTTTCGAGACCACGGTGAACCTGATCAGTGGCGGTGTCCTCAGCCTGTCCCGGAACCCCGGTCAGCTCGCGCTGCTGCGGGCGGACCGAAGCCTGATGCCGACCGCGATCGAGGAGTTCCTGAGGCACGAGACCCCGAACATCCTGTCTTCACCCCGCTACACCACCGAAGAGGTCGAGATCGCCGGTGTGGTGATCCCGGCGGGCGGCTTCGTCATGGTGTCGTGGCTGGCCGCCAACCGAGACCCGGCCCGCTTCGCTGCCCCGGACCGGCTCGACATCACCCGGCCACGAGGTGGTCACCTCGCGTTCGGACACGGAATTCATTTCTGCCTCGGGGCACCGCTGGCCCGGATGGAGGGCGAGATCGCCTTCGGGCGCTTGCTGGACCGGTTCGCCGACATCGAGGTGCTCTCCGCCGTGGAGGATCTGCGCTGGCGTGACAGCACGGCCATGCACGGTCTCGAATCGCTGGTGCTGAGGCTGCGATGACCGACGACTTCACACCGTGGCCGCCTGAATTCGCCCAGCGCTATCGGGCACGGGGATACTGGCGGGACCGCACCCTCGGCACGCTGCTCGACGATGGTGTGCGTCGGTGGCCCACCCGGACGGCGGTCGTCGACGGTGACCGCCGCTGGACTTATGCCGAACTGAACGAGAAGGCGATCCGGCTCGCCGCCGGCCTCCGCGCCCGCGGGATCGGGCATGGCGACCGGGTACTGGTGCACCTGCCCAACCTGGCCGAGTTCCTGTCGCTGATGTTCGCGCTGTTCCGGAACGGCGCGATCCCGGTACTCGCGCTGCCACCGCATCGACGGACCGAAATCGTGCATCTCGCCCGGCTCGCGACCCCGGTGGCTTATGTCGTGGCCTCCGAATTCCGGGACCTGGCGCACGCAGTCCCGGAGATCGAGCACGTGTTCGTCGTCGGCGAGCCAGGCGAGTTCACCGCACTGGACGACGTGGCGGACGAGGGGGATCCGGGCCCCGGACCCGGGCCGGACGACGTCGCCGTGCTGCTGCTGTCCGGTGGCACGACGGGACTTCCCAAGCTGATCCCGCGTACTCACAACGACTACGAATTCAATCTGCGGGCGAGTGCCAAGCTGTGCGGTTTCGACAGCGATACGCGTTACCTGGCGGCCCTGCCGATGGCACACAACTTCCCCCTCGCCTGTCCCGGCGTCTTGGGAACCTTGTCGGCCGGGGGAACGGTCGTGTTGTGCGCGGACGCGGACCCACGGACGGCGTTCCCGCTGATCGAGGCGGAGCGTGTCACCGCGACGGCTCTCGTACCTCCGCTGGTACTGGTGTGGCTTGACGCGGCCGAGGAGTCCGAAGAAGCGACAGCGGATATTTCGAGCCTGAACCTCCTCCAAGCGGGCGGTGCCCGGCTCAAGGCTGAAGCCGCGCGCCGGGTCGGTCCGGTGTTGGACTGTGTCCTTCAGCAGGTCTACGGCATGGCCGAGGGGCTGCTGAACTACACGCGCTTCCGCGATCCGGAAGCCATCGTCAACGAAACGCAGGGCAGGCCGCTCTGCATGGACGACGAGGTGCGGATCGTGACCGCGGACGACGAGCCGGTCCCCGCGGGCGCTTCCGGCGAACTGCTCGTCCGGGGTCCGTACACCATTCGCGGCTATTACAGGGCCGCAGAGCACAACGCAGCCGCGTTCACCGCCGACGGTTTCTACCGCAGCGGGGATCTCGTCCGCCGACTGCCGAGCGGGGAGCTCGTCGTCGAGGGCCGGGTCAAGGACGTGATCAACCGCGGCGGCGACAAGATCCCCGTCGAAGAGGTGGAGAACCTCCTGTTGTGTCATCCTGCCGTGCACGACGTCGCGGTCGTCGGAATCCCCGACGACGTGATGGGCGAACGCAGCTGTGCCTTCGTGATCGCGCGCGGCACGTCACCCACCCGCAAGGAACTCCTGGCACATTTGCGCGAACACGGTGTCGCGGCTTTCAAACTGCCCGACAAGGTCCGCGTCCTGAAGTCGTTCCCCCGTACCGCCGTCGGCAAAGTCGACCGCGAATCCTTGTCCACACTGGAGATCCGATCGTGACCGTGAACCGTTCCCACCTCCGTCCAGGCCGGATCTCGCCGCGAGATCTCCCGCAGCTGCTCGCCGGTCTCCTCGACCTGTCCGGCGAGACCATCGGTGAGCACGAGAACCTGATCGAGCTGGGGCTGGATTCGATCACCATGATGAGGCTGGCCGGAGCCTGGCGAAAGGCGGGTGCAAGCGTCACCTTCGCCGATCTTGTCGCCACGCCGACGCTCGCCGCGTGGAGTGCCCTGCTGGCCGTCGACACCGGCCAGACCACCCGAGCGGAAGCGGAAATCGACGAGACCGCGCCGTTCGCGTTGGCGCTGATGCAGCACGCCTACTGGGTCGGCCGCGCGCCGGGGCAGCGGGTCGGCGGCGTCGACGCGCACTTCTACCACGAGTTCGACGGCGCCGAGGTCGACCCGCAGCGGCTGGAGAACGCCGTACGAGCGGTGTTCGCCCGGCACACGATGCTGCGTGTGGCCGTACTGGACGACGGGACCCAGCGCGTGCTCGACGAAACTCCGTGGCCGGGGCTGCGCGTCCACCCTTGGACGGATCAGTCCACACTGGACGCACGCCGTACCTCGCTTTCACACCGCAGGATGGACGTCGCCTCCGGTGAGGTCTTCGACGTTCAGCTTTCGCTGCTGCCGGAGGGCCGCACGCGGGTGCACGTCAACCTGGACATGATCGCGGCGGATGCGCTGAGCCTGCGCGTCCTGCTCGCCGACCTCTCCCGCGCCTACGCGGGAGAGACACTGCCTCCCTTGAGCTACAGCTATCCCCGCTACCTGGCCGAGCGGGGGCACGACGGCAAGGAGACGGCGCGGGACCACTGGGCGGCCCGGCTGCCGACGCTGCCCGGAGCTCCTCGGCTTCCGGTCGCGGAGTCGGACGGTGAGCCCACCGTGGTGCGGCGCCATCGCCGGCTCGGGCCATCGATGGTGCGAGCGGTCGAGCGTTCGGCACGACGGCACGGGCTCACCACCGCGATGGCACTGGCCGCGGTGTTCGCCGAGACGCTGACCGCCTGGAGCGCCGAACCGCGCTTCCTGCTCAACCTGCCGCTGTTCGACCGCGAACCCCTGCACGACGAGGTCGACTCGCTGGTGGGTGACTTCACCTCGTCGGTACTGCTGGAATGGGACGGGGCCGCTCCCGGCCACTTCGCCGACCGCGCGTCCCTGCTGCAGCAGCGGTTCCACGCCGACGTGGCGCACACCGCCTACTCCGGCGTCGAGGTGCTGCGCGATCTTTCCCGCCTGCACGGCGAGCAGATCCTCGCTCCCGTCGTCTACACCAGCGCACTCGGCCTCGGCGAACTGTTCGCCCCCGAGGTCACCGGAGCCTTCGGCGAGCCCGCGTGGATCATTTCCCAGGGTCCGCAGGTGTGGCTGGACGCGCAAGTGACCGAACTCGACGGCGGCCTTCTGGTGAACTGGGACGTCCGCGAGGACGTCTTCCCGCCAGGGGTGCCGGACGCCATGTTCGCCGCCTACTGCGCGCTGCTCGACCGGCTCATCGAAGACGAAGCCGCCTGGTCGGAGCCGGTGGACCTGGTCCCGCGAGCGCACTTGCTCGTGCGTGCCGAGGTCAACGACACGACTGTCGTCCGGCGGCCACGGACCCTGCACGATTCGTTCTTCGCCCACGCCGCCGCGTGCCCCGACGCGCCGGCCTTGTTCGCCGAGGAGGGATCCACGACCTACGGTGAACTCGCTGCGCGGGCGCTGCGGGTCGCCGGGCATCTGATCGCCAAGGGCGCCGGGCGCGGCCATCTGGTGGCGGTCTCGCTGCCACAGGGCCCGGACCAGGTGGCCGCCGTCCTCGGTGTGCTCGCCGCGGGCGCGGCGTACCTGCCGCTGGGCGTGGACCAGCCCGTCGCACGCCGTGAGCGCATCCTGGAGACCGCCGGGGTGAGCCTGGTGCTGGACGACCTCGAACCGGTCGAGTGGATCCGGCCACTCTCGGAACCCGTATGCGGCAACGCTTCCGCGCTCGCCTACGTCATTTACACCTCCGGGTCGACCGGTGAGCCCAAGGGGGTGGAGATCACTCATGCGGCGGCGGTCAACACCGTCGACGCCCTCAATCACCGCTTCGGGATGGCCGCGGACGACCGGACGCTGGCGCTGTCCTCTGTGGACTTCGACCTGTCGGTCTACGACCTGTTCGGTCCGCTTTCGGCCGGCGGCGCCGTGGTGTGCGTCCGCGATTCCGGCCGTCGCGACGCCTCCGCGTGGGTCGGCCTGCTGACCTGGTATCGGGCCACCGTGCTCAACTGTGCCCCCGCGCTGCTCGACATGGTGCTGACCGTCGCGGACGGACCGCTGCCGCTGCGCGTGGTGCTGCTCGGTGGTGACAAGATCCCCGTCGACCTGCCCAGGAGGCTGGCGAAGTACGCGCCGGACTGCCGTTTCGCCGGGCTGGGCGGCACCACCGAGACCGCCATCCACTCCACGGTCTGCGAGGTCGACGTCGTCGATCCACAGTGGACTTGTGTGCCTTATGGCATGCCTTTGGACAATGTCCGGTGCCGTGTGGTCGATCCGCTCGGTCGTGACCGGCCGGACCGGGTTCCCGGAGAACTGTGGATCGGCGGCGCGGGTGTCGCACGCGGCTATCGAGGTGATCCCTTGCGCACCAAGGAGAAGTTCGTCGAGTTCGCGGGCACGCGCTGGTACCGGACCGGTGACCGCGTGCGGTACACACCCGAAGGATGCCTGGAGTTCCTCGGCCGCGACGACCATCAGGTCAAGATCCGTGGCCATCGCGTCGAACTCGGCGAGGTCGAGGCGGCGCTGATCGCGCACCCCTCCGTCACCGCCGCCGCGGTGGTCCTGACCACCGGAGGCAGGCTGGCCGCGGCGGTGACCGGGACGGCGGACCCTTCGTCGCTGAAGGACTTCCTGATCGACCGGTTGCCGATGCCGATGCGGCCCGAAGTCGTCGCGGTGCTGCCGTCGCTGCCGCTCACTCCGAACGGCAAAATCGATCGTGCGCTGCTTTCCCGCACGCTGGACGATCATCACGATGGCGAACGGATGTCGATCACCGCACCCGTCGGCGAGGTCGAACGTTCGGTCGCGGCCGTGTGGTCGGAGGTGTTGCAAGGCCGCGAAGTCGGGCGCGAGCACGACTTCTTCGCCCTCGGCGGCGATTCATTGCTGGCGACCAGGTTGATCGGCAAGCTGCGGACGGCCGGGCTGTCCGGTGTGTCGCTGAGCGATCTGTTCGCCCGGCCTGTGCTGGCCGATTTCGCCGCCGGGCTCACACTGTCCTCAGTGGACGGCGCCTGCTTCGCGCTCGTGGCCGACCCAGCAAAGCGGTACGAACCGTTTCCGCCGACGGAAGTCCAGCGTGCGTACTGGCTCGGCCGCGACGAAGGCTTCACCCTCGGCGGAGTCGGGTGCCATTTCTACCGCGAGTACGACGTCGACGATTTGGACCTTCCCCGGCTCGAGGCCGCCGTGAACCGGCTCGTCCGGCGGCACGAGATGTTGCGGGCCGTCTTCGACGAACGCGGTGATCAGCGGGTGCTGCCCGAAGTGCCGTGGTTCCGGGTGGAGCTGATCGACGGTGGATTCGACGAACTCCGCGACACGACCTCGCATACCGTGTTCGATCCGGCCGAATGGCCGTTGTTCACCGTGCGCGCGGCCCGTTCGGGCAGGCGGACCAGGCTGGCCATCGGTATGGACAATCTCGTGCTCGACGCGCTGAGCATCCTGATCTTCTATGCCGAACTCGCTTCGCTGTACGAAAACCCGGACCTCGAACTCCCGGCGATCGGGGTGTCGTTCCGTGACTACGTGCTCGGCGTCGAACGTGCCGGGACGGCCGAAGCCGAGGCCTATTGGAGTCGGCTGCTGCCGGACCTTCCGCCGGCGCCGCGGCTCCCGCTGGCCAAGGATCCGGCGGAGGTGACCGCTCCCCGGTTCGAGCGGCGCTTCGCGCGCGTCGAGCCCGCAAGGTGGCGCGTGATCGTGGATCGGGCCAGGGAGCACGGGCTGACGCCGTCCGCCGTGCTGCTGACCGCGTTCGCCGAGGTACTCGGCCGGTGGAGCGCCCGGACGGAGCTGACCCTGAACATCACGCTGTTCGACCGCAAGGAGGTCCATCCGGACATCGACCGGGTACTGGGCGACTTCACGTCGCTGCTGCTGGTCGCCTACCGGCCCGGCCCGGACGGCGGCTGGCTCGACCGGGTGCGCCAGGTCCAGGAGGAGCTGTGGGGGGCGCTGGACCATCGCGACGTCTCGGCCGTCTGGGTGCTGCGGGAACTGGCCCGGGCAGGCGGGGACCCGGACACGACCATGCCGGTGGTGTTCACCAGCGCCCTGGGCGTCTCGGCGGACCCGCCCGAGGACAGCACGCTCTTCGCCGACAACGTATGGGGTGTCTCCCAGACACCGCAGGTGTGGCTCGATCACCAGGTCACTGAGGTCGACGGCGGTGTCCACCTGAACTGGGACGCGGTCGAAGAGCTGTTCCCGCCAGGCCTGCTGGACGACATGTTCGAGGCCTATGTGTCGCTGGTGGACCGGCTCGCCGTAATCCCTTGGCAGGAACCGGTCCCGGATCTTCTGCCCTCCCGGCAGCGGGAGGTGCGCGCCGCGGTGAACGCGACCGCGGGCCCGGTGCCCGAGGGCGCGCTGCACAGCGAGTTCTTCCGCCTGGCCGCCGAATCGCCGGACCGGGTCGCGGTCGTCGGCGCGCTGACCTACGGCGAACTCGCCGACCGGGCGCTGCGGCTGGCGGCCCTGCTGGGAACGCGGGGAGTGAAGCCCGGTGACACGGTGGCGATCTCGCTGCCCAAGGGACCGGACCAGCTGGTGGCGGTGTTCGGGGTGCTCGCCGCCGGATGCACCTACGTGCCGATCGGGATCGACCAGCCACCCGCCCGCCGGGACCGGGTGCTCGCCCTGGCGGGAACCTGCCTGGTCGTCACCGCCGAACTGCTCACCACGAGAGCGGACCCGTTACCCGCCTGCCTGCCTCCGGCCGATCTCGCGTACGTCATCTTCACATCCGGCTCGACCGGCGAGCCCAAGGGCGTCGAGACCACCCACCGGGCGGCGCTGAACACGATCGCCGACATCAACGAGCGCTTCGCCGTCGGCCCCGAGGACCGGGTGCTGGCCGTGTCCGCGCTCGACTTCGACCTGTCGGTGTACGACATCTTCGGTCCGCTGTCGGTCGGTGGGGCCGTCGTCACGATCGAGGAGGACGACCGCCGTGACGCGCACCGCTGGCGCGAGCTGGTCACCGCGCACGGCGTTACCATCTGGAACACCGTCCCAGCGCTGCTCGACATGCTCCTCACCGCCACCAGTGAGGCCCTGCCGCTGCGAGTCGTGCTGGTGTCCGGCGATTGGGTCGGGCTCGACCTTCCGGGACGTCTGGCCGCGTCCGCGCCGGACTGCCGGTTCATCGCGCTCGGCGGAGCCACGGAGGCGGCGATCTGGTCGAACTGGTTCGAAGTCGGTCGGATCGACCCCGCCTGGACTTCGATTCCCTACGGAACGCCGCTGCGCAACCAGCGGTTCCGCGTCGTGGACGACCTCGGCCGGGATTGCCCGGACTGGGTCACCGGCGAACTGTGGATCGGAGGTGACGGCGTCGCGGAAGGCTACCGGGGCGCGCCCGAACTGACGGCCGCCCGCTTCGTCGACGATCGGCGGGGGGAGCGCTGGTACCGCACCGGAGACCTCGGGCGTTCTTGGCCGGACGGCACTTTGGAGTTCCTCGGCCGGGCCGACCAGCAGGTGAAGATCCGCGGCCACCGCGTCGAACTCGGCGAAATCGAAGCAGCGCTCGAATCCGCGCCGGGGGTCCGTCGCGCGGCCGCCGCCGTGACCGCCGAACGCAGGCTGGTCGCCGCCGTGGTGACCAGCGCTCCCGGTGACCGGATCCGGTCTCACGTCGCGACGCTCTTGCCCGCCCACATGCTCCCGGAACGGGTGGCCGAGGTGGCGAGCCTGCCGCTCACCGCCAACGGCAAGGTCGACCGCGCCGCGATCGCGACGCTCGCCCGGCCCGGGGATCATGACGATTCACCGGCGCCCACGGGTGCGGTGGAAATGGCGATCGGCCAGATCTGGGCCGGGGTGCTTCACCTCGACCATGTCGGCCGTGACCGGAACTTCTTCAGCCTCGGTGGGGACAGCCTTCGTGCTACGAGGCTCATCGCGGAGCTACGGACCATGCTCGGCGTGACCCCGACCTTCTCCGCGCTGTTCGCCGCGCCGACGGTCGAGGGCGTCGCGCGCGCCGTCTCCGCTCAGGTCACGCTCGACGCGGAAATGGAAGAAAGGATGGTTTGAGTGCGGCCCGGCTGGTCCGACTGCGGGAAACAGCGTGACGAAAGGGCGATCCGGTGCGCTCTTCGGGCATGGATCGCTGTGGAGTGGAGAGCTGTCCGATACCGTCCGACCATCGAAGGTCTCGCGCCTTCCTGCTTTGCGGTACGCGCGTCGGTCGGAAGGAAGATTCGGACGATGAATCTCGGACAGAATGAAGTCGGTTTGTTTCCCGGCCAAGGAGCCTACCGCCCCGGCACACTCGCCGAGTCATGGGAGCGTGGCGAGGAAACGGTGCGCGAGGTGTTCGACACCATCGACGAGGTCTATCGATTCCGCACCGGCCGCACGGTCAGTTCGGTGGTATTCGCTCCAGAGGCGCCTTCGCTCGCGGAAATGCTCGAGCGCCATCCCGACGAACTCCAGTTGGCCATTTATGGTGTCTCCGTCACCGCTCATCGCCTGCGCGCGACCCAGGGCACCAGTCCGGATTTGTTGGTAGGGCACAGTTTCGGCGAGATCGCGGCCCTGGTGGCATCGGGAGCCTACTCGGTGGCCGACGGTGCCTCGATCGTCTGCGATCGAGGCGATGTCCTGCGTTCGTTCGCCGCGGAAGGGGCGATGCTGGCCTTACGGTGCGGTAAGGCCAGGAGCGAACTCTTGCTTTCGCTCCTGGGAAGGCCGGGGTTGGCTCTCGCGGTCGACAACGCCGCCGAGCAGACTGTGCTGTCCGGGCCTTCGGCAGAGCTGGCCACCGCACGTGCGGTGGCGGAAGCGATCGGAATCGGCGTCAGCGAGGTTTCGTCCCCTTACGGATTCCACAATGATGCTCTCGTGCCGGCGGGACGGGCGCTGGCCGGGAAAATCGCCGAGTACAAGACGGCACCATTCACCACACCGGTCCACTCTCCGATCCTCGGCCGCCGGTACCGCGATGACGATGACCTCGCCACTTTGCTGGGGCTCCATCTGTCTCATCCGGTCCTTTTCCGTGAAACGCTGTTGGGCCTCTATCACGAGGGAAGACGGTATTTCGTGGAACTGGGCGCGGGTGACACGCTCACCAAACTGGTCCGTGCCGCCTTTCCGCTCGCGTCCGCGGTGACCACTTTGGTGAACATCGAGCAGCCCGCTCCGGTTCCTCGACCGCGGCTGCCGATTCCGGTGACGGCTCAGGCCGGGATGCCGGTGCCGAAGCCGCGCCAGGGTCGGCACGAAGTCCTCTCCCGCCTGCAGGAGCTGTATGCGGAGGCTCTGGAGTATCCGGTCGAAGTACTGACCGAGGACGCCGCCTTGGAGGCGGACCTCGGGGTCGACTCGATGCGCCAGACGGAGTTGCTGACCAAGGCCAGGATGCTGTTCGACCTGCCCGCGCCGGCGCCGGGGTTCCGCAGTACCGATCTGGATACCCTCGCCAAGGTCACCGACTACGTGACGAGTGGCAGTAGATGATTCCTCCGGAGGGGGAGCTACGGGGCCTTGTGGCCCTGGTGACCGGTGGCGCGGGAGGGGTCGGCTCCGCTGTCGTGGACCTGCTCGCGCGCCGGGGGGCGGTGGTTTATCTCAACTGCTTCCACTCCTTTCAGCGAGGCAAAGAGATCGTCGGGCGGTTGACGGCGGAGGGGCTGGACGTCCGGCTCGCGCGCGGTTCGGTGGCCAAGGACGAGCACGTCGGACGGATCGTGGACGAAATCGGGGCGGCCGAAGGACGTCTCGACATCCTGGTCAACAACGCCGCCCTCGGAATCTTCGGCACCGCGGCGGGGATCAGCGAGGAGGATTTCGACCGTGCCCTCACGATGAACGTCAAAGCCCCGCTGCGCTGCGTGCAGCGGGCACGGTCGCTGCTGGCCGCGAGCGGCCGGGCCAGCGTGGTCAACGTGTCTTCGGTGGGTGCTCGCTCGGTGATGCGGGACTATCTCGCGATCGGAGTGACCAAGGCGGCGCTCGAGGCGATGACCCGGTACCTCGCGGTGGAACTGGGGCCGGCCGGAATCCGGGTCAACACCGCCTCCGGTGGGCTGCTGGACACCGCGGGCGGCCGGATGTTCCCAGATTTTCCCGAATTCGCCTCGGCGATGCGTTCGCGGACACCACTGGGCGGCAGGCTCGGCAAGGCCGACGAGCTCGCGGAGCTGATCGCCTTTCTCGCCTCACCCCGTTCCCGATGGATCACCGGGCAGACGATCAGCGCCGACGGCGGCGCCGACCTGGTCTGCGGTCCGCTGCCGGGGCAGGGCACCGAAACCTGGGCGACGCCGCAAAGTCCTCCACTTCCGATGGAACCGTCGGAGGTCGAAGCAAGCACCGAAGACCCGGTCGTCGTCGTGGGGATGGGGATGGCGGTTCCCGGTGCGTCGAGTCCGGACGAGTTCTGGGACGTGCTGGTCGAAGGGCCGAAGCTCTTCACCGAAGCCACTCCGGATCGGTGGGTGACCGCCGCGTTCAGCCCGGATCGCGAGGACGTGCCCGACAAGGGAAAACAACCTGTATCCGGGCTCATCACCGGCTTCCGTCCGCATCCCCGGCTCGCGGCCGAGGCACCGGACGATACGGCGACCGACTACAGCGTCCTGTGGTTGCGGCACAGCCTGTATCAGGCTCTCGAGCACACCAGCATCGGTCCGAGCGACAGCGTCGCCTTTTGCGTCGGGCTCACCGCGGACGGCAGCCAGCACCTGTCCGAGACGCAGGTCGTGTCCGCGGTGCGGGAAGCGCTCGGCGGACCACACGCGAAAGGCTTGACCGCCGAGGAGAAAGGCCGGGTGGAGCGCAGTGTCCTCGACCGGTTCCGGCGTGGCGGTGGCGAGGCCGGACGGTCGTTGCCGCATTCCATCGCCAAGGAGGCGATCGAGGGGATTCTTCCCGGCGACTCCGCCGTGCATGTGGTGGACACCGCTTGTTCGTCGTCGTTGTACGCCTTGGACCGCGCCATCCGGGAGCTGACCTCCGGGCGCTGCGACGTCGCCGTATGCGGTGGCTCGGCGGTCATGCAGGTCACCAACATGGTCGCCTTCTCGAAGATGGGCGGCCTCTCGCCCACCGGCGAAGTCCGTTCGCTGGACGAAAAAGCCAACGGTGTGCTGTTCTCCGACGGCGCGGGCCTGGTGGTCCTGAAGAAACTGTCCCGGGCACTGGCCGACGGCGACACGGTTCTCGGCGTCGTCCGTGGAGTGGGTCTCTCCGCGGATGGCAAGGGTAAAGCCATCAACGCACCCGCCACCACGGGCCAGGTCATGGCGGCCCGGCGAGCGCTGGCCAAGGCCGGTGCCCGCCCGGGCGAGGTCGACGTCGTCATCGCCCACGCGACCGGTACCCCCGCGGGGGACACCGCCGAACTGCTCGGTCTCGCGGAGGTGTACGCGGCCGACAGGCCGGTCACCGTCGTGTCCAACAAGTCCGTCATCGGGCACACCGGCTGGCCCGCCGGTGTGGTGTCGTTGATCCATCTCCTGTTGTGCTTGCGTCACGACCGGATTCCGCCGCAACACCGATTCGAACGCCTGCCCGCCCGGGTTTCGGAGCGGACATCGATGATCGAGGTGCCGCGACAGATCGCGGACTGGCGGCCACGGCCCGGTGATCGGGCGCGGACCGGCGCGGTGGCCGCCTTCGGCTTCGGCGGTACGAACGCGACGGCCGTGGTTTCGGAATACCTGCCCGCGCGGTGGCGACCGCGTGCCACCGCCCCGGAGCCCGCCCGGGCCGAGCCCCTGGTGGTGATCGGCTGGTCGGCGTGTGAGCCGGCCGACGGCGAGACATCTTTCGGCTCGGTCTATCCGGTTCACCCGATAGCCGGGGTCGCGCTGCCGCCACCGATGATGAGGCGGATCGACCGGGCGCAGCTGCTGGCACTCGAATGCATGTCGCGGCTGCCGGAGCCGGTGCGGGAACTGTGTGCGCGACACAGCGACCACACCGGGGTCGTGTTCGGGGTCATGGGCCAGACCTCCGCGATGCACGGCGCCCAACTGAGAGTCCATTTCGACGACATCCGCGCCGCGGTGGGCGAGGAAGCCTCGCCCGCGGTGGCGGACTTCCTCGACAAGATGTGGTCGGAGGTGGACCGCACCTGGCCCGCGATCAGCGCGGACACCCAGCCAGGGGTGATGCCGAACGTGATCGCTTCACGGATCGCCAACCAGTTCGATCTGCGGGGCCTGAACCTGGTGGTCGACGCGGGAGAGGCGTCCCTGTTGCGGTCCTTCGAAACCGCCGCCCGGTTCCTCGAGGTGGGTGACCTGGAGCTGGCCTTGGTCGGGGGAGTGAGCGCCAACCCGCACCCGGCGTGGATCCGATCACTCCGGAACCGGTCGTCGGAACAGACGGACGAGGCCGAAGGCGCCTACCTCTTCGCCGTCACGTCGTCGCAGAAGGCCCGGGAATGGTCTCTTCCCGCGCTCGCTCACATCGAACCTTGACGCAGATCGCTGGGAGACGTCATGACCATTCGGGACCGGGGCGTTCCTCGTCTCTACGGCGCGGAGGGGGCGCGCGAGCTGCTCGACGTTTTGGCAGGCAAGGCATCCGAGCAGCTCATCGCCCGCGAGTCGGACGGCCGGACGGCTCGCTTGCGGGTCAGCTCGCCGTCGATGCCGGACACCGTGCTGCAACGCTACGAGCTGTCTTGGCAGGAGGAGGAGCGCAGACGAGAACTGCCGGCCGGACCGCTGTTCCCCGCCGGCACGCTGGTGGTCCTCGACGAGCACGCGCCGGTGCCGGAGGCCATGCCGGAAGACGCGGTCGTCCTCCGCTGCGACGACACGGGTTGGTGGCTCGACGGCCGACGGCTGACCGACGGCGAGGAGCTGCTCGCGATGCTGGCCGGGCGGTCCTACCGTCACGTGCGCGTTCTCGCGACCCTGGAGCCGTGGAGCGACTGGCTCGCGCGCGGATCCGCTCCGGCGGCCGTACGCCGGCTGCATGATGCCTGTTTCCTGACCGCCAAAGCCGCCGTGGGATTGGAGACGTACGGCATCGCCCTCGCCGGTGGCGCAGACGGGAACGGTGCGGTTCACCCGTATGCGGGCCTGTTCACCGGCCTGGTCAAGGCGTTGGAGCTGGAGCCGGTGCTGACCACGGCACGCTTCTGCGTGGTCCTGACCGCCGCGGAGGCGGGCGCGGCCATCGCGCAGCTGGCCGAGGAGATGCGCGTGTGGCACGCCCTGCCGGGAGTCGTACTCGGCGATCGCCAGCGCTGGGTGCAGCGGGCGCGGCTCGCCCCGGTGCCGCCGGCGCGAGGGCCGGTACTGGGTGCGGACGCCATCGTGCTCGGCGCCGGTACGAGCCGGGGTATCGGCATGGTCACCTTGCTCGCCCTCGCCGAGACCTGCCGTCCCGTCATCCACATCCTCGGCACCAATGACCTTTCCCTTTACGAGAACGAAGAACTGACTGAGGACGACGAAGCGCACCGGTTCCGTCGCCGGGCGGTATTGATGGCAGCCGCGCGAGGCGAGAACGGGGGAGTCCCGGCGGTCAACGCCAGGCTGCGAAGGCTCTCCCAGGCACGGGAGGTGCACGTTTCCCTGGCCCGTCTCACGGCGCTCTGTGGCGAAGGCAAGGTGCACTACCACGTGTGCGACTCCGGGGATCCGGTTCAGGTGCGGCAGGTGGCTGAGGAACTCCTGGCGACGCACGGCGGACGACCGGTCGATCTGCTGCTGAACTTCTCCGGGCTGATCCGCTCGGCCGAGCTGCCCGCGAAGACGCTGGAGAACTTCCGCGCCGTGCGGGACATCAAGGTGGACACCTATCACGCGCTCAAACATGCTTTCGCCGAAAAGCCACCACTACGTTGGGTCAACGCCGGGTCCGGGGCCGGATTGTTCGGCATCCAGGGCGAGACCGACTACGCCGCGGCCAACGACTTCCTCTACACCGCCGCGGGTGTCTCGGAGGGGACGGTCGAGACCACCTTCGGCTGGGGCCTGTGGGACGGGACGACCCGATCCACCGAACCACTCGTGGCCGAGGTCCTCGACCGGCATCTGTCGCGGATGCCTGTGGAGGAGGGCATCGCACACTTCCTCGCCGAGCTGAGCAGGACGGAAGCCGTGCCCACCCTCGCCTACTTCGGTGCGGTGGAACGCCGCGTCATGGGCGAGCGGCGTCCGCGGCGGACGGCGATCTGGGCGGCCGCGGAACGAGAATCCGAACCGGAGCCGCCGTTCGACGAGATCGTCGAGCGTGGCCCTCGGAACCTTTCCGCTTACCGGGACTTCGACATCGGTCGAGATTCGTACTTGGAGCACCACCTGGTCGGCGGCCATCCGACCGTGCCGGGGATGGTCGCACTGGAACTCGCCGCGCAGGCGGCGAAGGCCCTGGTGCCGGGACGGGTGCCGGTCGGCGTGCGAGACCTCGTTCTGGACCGCTTCATCCGCGTCTTCCGGTCTTCGGCGCGACCACAGCGGAAGAAGATCGTGGCGGAGATCGAAGAGGATGTGCCGGGTGAGTACGGCGAAACCCTGGTGCGGGTCCGGATCCTGACCGACGTGGTGGCTCCGGACGGGACGGTGCTGGCCACTGACCGCGAGCACTGCCGGATGTCGGTGGTGCTCCGTGACCGGCCACGCGAGTGCCCGCGACCGGCGGCGGATCGGCTTCCGCGTGCCGCCGGAGCACAGGAGCTGGCCAATCCCTATCAGCTGCCGAACCCGTTCATCGAGTTGTCCGGGATCTTCGCTGCGAACAACCAGGTCCAGGCTGGTCCTGAGGGGAAGCTGGCCACAATGACGCTCGACGCCCGCGAGGTGGGCCGGTGGTTCGAGCACGCGGCACTGCCCTCCGCGGCCTGTGACGCACTGGCGCAGGTGATGGCTACGACGGCCCAGGACGGATGGAGCCCGGTAGCGGTGCCGCGAGCGGTCCGTCGGATCGACTTCTACGGCGGGCTCAACGACGTCGCGCTGGCTGGGGAGGAGCTGACTCTACGCGCCACTTCCGGACCGGACACCGGGCTTTGGGGCGCGGTGTTCGCCGCCGACGGGCGGCTCGTCCTGCGGATCGCCGGTGCGACCGGCGAAGTGCTGGGTTACGTGCACCAGGAAAGCGGGCTGGTACGGACGCTCGACGAACACCCCGTTCCTTCGACGCCGCCGGAAATCCGGCCTGCCGAAGACGGTGAGGAGAACGAACCGGCCGTACGCCCACACTTGGTCGCCTACGACACGACCTCGTTCTCCCGGCCGGTGCAGCGCTGGGTGACCGAGCCGGTGCCGTGCCCGATGGAACCGGTCTCCGGCGGTCTCCGTGGGCGAAGAGTGTTTCTGTTGGGAGCGCACACACCCACGACCGAAGCGGTGATGGAGCGGCTCACGGCCCGCGGAGCCATCGTGACCTCGGCCGGGTCGGCCGTGCGAGTGAACGAGTTGTCGGCGGAGGCGGCCGAGTGGGACGTCATCGTCGACCTCACACTCACCGGTCTGCCGGACTACGAGCTGGGCGATGGGGCGTGGAGGGAGGCACTTTCGACCACCACCGCCGCGCTCCAGGCGGTCTACGACCACTGGCTGGGCTCGGCGCGGGCGGACCGTTTCCAGTACCTGACGGTCGGCCATGGTGATGGTCTGTTCGGCCGATCCGGTACCGAAGTGCCGCAGCCGTTGGCAGGCGCCTGGGGAGCGATGGCGAGGAACCTCATGGTCGAGCTGCCCGGGCTCGTCACCAAAAGCATCGATCTCGACCGTGCCGACCCCGCCGAGATCGTCCGGGTGCTCGACATCGAGGCCGGTCTGCCCGGACAGCAGGAGGTCGGCTATCGCGATTCCGTCCGTCACGTTCAGCGCGTTCTCATCACCGCCTCGCTTCCGGACCCCACTTCTGAGCCGCCAGTGGGCCCGGACGATTGCGTGCTGATCTCCGGCGGCGGCCGAGGTGTCGGGTTCGCACTGGCCGAAGAACTTGCTCGGCTCGGGGCGGACGTGGTGGTGACTGGCAGGCGCCCCTTGACCGGACCCGGTGCGGAGCTGGACGATGCCGGCTTCTCCGCATGGCGCAAGTCACGGCTGCTCGAAGCGGCAGGGTCAGCCAGTGGCGTGCGTGAAGGCCTTCGTGCCGTCGAGGACGCGGAGTTCGTACGGACGGCGTTGGCCAACCTCGCCGCCGCTGCCGGCCGTGGGGCGCTGATCCGCTATGAACCCTGTGACGTCACCGACCGGAATCAGGTCGAGCGGCTGGTGGCCGGGCTGGAACGGAGTCCGACCGTGCTCGTGCACAACGCCGCCACTTACCGAGGAGTCCGGTTTTCGCGGCTTTCGCCGGAGGAGGTGGTGCGGGCGGTCGAGGTGAAGGTCACCGGCTTCACCACCCTGTTCGATGCAGTGTCGGCCCGCGCGTCCACGGAGCGGCCGTTGCGCTTCGTCTCCTGTGCGGGGTCCATGTCGGCGAGCGGCGGAATGGTCGGGCACACCGCGTACGCGGCGGGCAGTGGCGCGCTGAGCAGGCTCGGACTGTGGGCGGCACGGCGCACTGGTGTGCCGATCCACACGGTCAGCTGGCCGACCTGGGAACGCACCGGCAATATAGTGCACTACCTCGGCGCCGCCCGGTACGGCTCCACAATGGACCCGGTGGAGGGAACCACGCACTGGCTCGCCGAAATGGCCGAGGTGAGTCGAAATACCGGGCACAGCGGCGAGTCCGGCTACTTCGGCAGGCTCGGCGTGATGTCCCGGCCGCATCAACTGCGCGCGATGGCCTGGCCGGCGGGCAGTCCTGACCGGCTCCGGGTGGACACCGGACTGGCGTTCCTCGGCGAGGTCGACCGATTCGTCGAGCACGAACGATTCCGGGCCAGCCATCGGTGGTTCGTGGCCGAACACCCGCACCTGAGTGACGGTGAGCTCTCGGTGCCCATGCTCCTCGAGTACGTCCTCGCCGCCGCCGACTGGGTGCGCCCGGAGGGACACCCGCGTCAGCACTTGCTCTCGGTGTCCGATGTGGACGTACGACTCGCCCGGTTGCGGCCGGAAGGCGAATCGCTGGCGTTGGAGTTCGATGCCTGCGGCGGATGGGCCGACAATGTCTGGCAAGTGCGGGTGACCGTGACCGGCGACTTCGGCCCGGTGGCGACCGCGGTGCTCGAGTACGGTGAGCGCCCGCCGGAGCCGTCCTCCGTTCCCGAGGGGCCGTCGACAGCGGTGCGAGCCCACGCCGACGAGGATCTGTGGTGCGGAACGCCGACCCCGGCGGCGTGCCTGCCACATCCGGCGCTGTCCGCGATTCTCGCGGCCGCCGCACCGGTGGGGCGGCTCCCGGACGAACTGCGGATCGCCAGGCTCGTTGCCACTCCGGGATGCCGGGGAGCCAGGTTCGTGCGTACCGGTACGTCCAGGGGAAGCGCGGTTCTGGACGGACGTGCGGTGCTGGAGCTCCATGGGATCGACTACTAAATTGACGGGCCCCTTCGCGTCGTGCTGGCGGCGCCGCGTTGGCGAGCCGAATTACCTGCAGTCGGGCGGTTTCGCGTGACTTCAGGGACGACACACGTGATCAGATGGACGACACGCGACCGACGGCTGGAACACCACCTGGCCGCCTCTGGCGAACGTGATGATGTTCCAGCCGGTTGGTGATCGCGGCGCCGATATTCGCCAGGTGCCGATCAGCGATTGGTCAGCAACTCAACGGTTCCGGACTGCGGATTCGCCATGCGGTAGCGGCACAGATCCCACGCACCGTCCCGGATTCCACCTTCACAGGCTGCCTCCGCCACCGCTTGACTGGGGTAAGTTCCGCGAGAAACCATTTCTTCCGTGGCGGAGGCACTGGGAGCCGCCATGGCCAACGCTGCGACGGCCAGCAGAATTCCGGCGAGTGATTTCTTGATCATTGTCTCTCCGTTGTGTCGACAAGCACAGGGCGATGATCCCTGTGTGAATCAAACGATGTCATGACGTACTGCCCCTACGCGAAAAGTTGTCCCAACACCTCGATCTTGTCGGGTTTTCACTCATGAGCGGGAGATGTGGAGATCAATAACTACCGGCCATAAGACCGAGATGGACCAAGGGCAGGCCACACCTGTTCTTGGCATCGAACAGAACCGCGCTGGTCGCAGGCCCCTCCGTCGAACTCGACCCGAAGCCGAAGATGGTTGAGCCGTCGCCTCGCCTGCCGCGCCGTCCGCATCCGCCTTCGGCCCATCCGGATCGGGACTTCTGGTGTTCTAGGTCAGGACGGGTGTCCACTTCGGGCAGAACCTGCACAGCCTTCCGCGTCCCGCGGCCGTCGCTTCTATGCTCGGCCGATGGTTGTGGCGTACCAGGAAAAGAACGCGTCGTTCGTGGTGTTCGAAACCATCGGCGAGTACAACGTCGCGTATCCCTACGCGCGGATGCCCTGTCCGGGCGACGCTCGCGGTGGTGTGCGCAGCTTCACCTGCGCGGCGGCGGGCTTGTGGGACGATCTGACCGTCAGTGGTCAGAAGTACACTTTGGACTTCCTGCCGGACGACGTGCCGATCTCCGGTGAGCCGGACCGTGTCGGTTCCGTCGTGGCGACCCGATGGGGGGATCCGCCGCTTCTGCTGCTGGCCGGACGGGTTCCACTGAGGTGGGCATGGGAGGCCGTTATCAAGGCATGGCCCACCTCTTTGGACGGTGCGGTTCGAGTCTTGCACTCGAACTCACGATAGTCGTCTTCGCGCGTGAAGGCCCCCTCCCTCGGCTGAGCCGAGGAAACTGGGGGACGATGCCGCGGATCTGGTCGTCGATGGCGACCGGCATTTTCACCGAGTACCGATGTTCTGAGCCGAAAGCCGAACGTGTCGTCTTCGTGGGACCGTGGAAACGGGACTCACGTGTTTGGAAGCGGATCTCGCGTTGTTCGGCGTCCGATCACGCGAGATCCGCCTCCAAGCACGACAGCGGCACGGCTCCCACACCGACCGGCCGCGCTGATCGCCTGCTCGAGATGTGGTGGCATGAACATGATTAAGTGGTTGCCACTGACCGGTAACACACCCCGCTATTGCCGGGCGCGGTCGACGATGTCCCGCAAACCGTCCACCACCACGGTGTTGTAGTTGAACAGGAGGATGCCGGCCCCGCGCTTTCGCCATTCCTTGATCTGCTCGGGCCGATGCACGAGGGCGCACAAGGAACACCGAGGCGCGGACTTCACCGCCTCGGTGATCCGGTCCACGGCCGATCGATACTCGGCATGCTCGAAATCCCCCGGTATGCCCAGCGAGAGCGACAAGTCGGTCGGGCCGATCCAGACGGCGTCGACGCCCTCGGTCGCGGCTATCGCGGCGCAGTTCCGGACAGAGTGCCGGTCTTCGGCTTGAACCACCACGACGGTGTCGCTCGCGGCTCTGGCCAAATGTTCGTCCAGGGTCGAGGTGCCGTGGCGGCCGGCCCGCGTACTCACCGCGAGACTGCGGGTCCCCCGGGGCGGGTAGTGCGCGGCGCGGACAGCCGCCTCGGCGTCGGCGGCAGTCGACACATGGGGCACGACGATGCCCGCCGCGCCCGCGTCCAGCGCGTGCAGCGCGGACGAAGGGTCGCTTCCGGCGACACGCACCAGCAGGGGAATACCGGCGGCGTCGCCCGCCCGGACGTGGTGTTCCACTTCGACCGTCTCGGCGGACGCGTGCTCGGTGTCGAGCAATACGAAGTCGAAACCCAGATACCCGGCCAATTCCACCGCGGAATGAGACGGGATCTTGAGGATCAGGCCGAGTAGTGGCTCGCCGTCGACGACGCGGGAGCGCAGACTCACCGTGTGCCGCCCGGAAGCGGACGGTTCCAGCCACGTGCCTCGTCACCCGGGGCTTCCCAGCCGTCCTCCGTGACGATCAGCGTGTCCTCCAATTTGACGATGCCGACTTCGGGATTGGACAGTGTCGTCTCCAAGGACAGGACCATCCCCGGTTCGAGCGGGGCTTCCGCGTGATCGGCGGGGTAGGGGACCGGGCCGGTGCCGGTCAACCGAGGTACCTCGTGCGTGATCAGGCCCATGCCGTGGCCGACGAAGAACATCTCGCTCGCGTGGGGACACTCGGCCAGCGCCTTGTCCGCCAAGGCGAAGACATCACCACCCCGCCTGCCGGGTGCCACCGCGGCGCGCACACTCTGTTGCACCGTTTCGACCTCGGCCAGCAGATCCCGCATCAAACCGGTCGGCTCACCCGCCACCGCCATCCGGGCCAGATCGCCGATGTACCCCTGGTACATACCGCCGGAATCGAGTGAAAGCAGTTCACCCTCCTGCCAGACTCTCGACGAGGGCGCGCGGTTGAACTCATTGCCGCACGACACCAGGCAGTAGTCGAACACCAGTCCACGATCGGTCTGTTCCCGGCGAAACCGCTCGACGATCTCAGCCTTCGTTTCACCTGGACGGGATGCGGCGAAGGTGGCCGCCATGGAATCGATGATCCCGATCGAAGCGGTCCGCACCAGATCGAGCTCTTGAGCGGATTTGACCGCGCGGACACCTTCGAGGATCGGATGAGCGTCCACGAAGGTCGCCCCCGGCAGCTCGGTTCGAAGCACTTCGCCGGCATCGAAGGGAAGGAAAGCCTTCTCCAGGGCGATGGTCGTTCCCTCGAGCCCGCGCTCCCGCAACCCGTCGACGATCGAGTGGGCCGTGTCCACGCTCGACCAGGACAGATGTCGGACGTCGGGAACCCAGAGCGGGAAAACGGAGGTCCCCCATTCCTCATTACCGCAGCCGACGTAAAAGGATTTCTCGGGTGCGCCCTTGAAGTAGACGAGTGCCGGGAGATACCGCGACACGCCGATCGCATCGAAATTGGCGAAGAAGAAATACCGGTATCCGCCGAGCAAGTGCTGGATGGAGACGCGAGTGGTGGCGATCATCGCCTCGGCGCCGGAATTGTCCATGAGCGCGTCCATGCGGCTCTGATCGAAAGGCAGGTCCATGACACTCCTCAAAGAAATTCCTGTGGAAAAGCGCGGCGTCTCGGTATAGTTCGACCGGGCAGTTCACCCTTCGATCGAGAATCGAGTGCAGATATGAACGAATCATCCGGTGGCGCGCAGGCCACTTCCGCGGGCCGATCGATCATGGACCGATTCCGGCTGACCGGCAGGGCCGCCATGGTGACCGGAGCGGGACAGGGGATCGGCCGTGCCTTCGCGCATGCCCTCGCTGAGGCGGGTGCGAAGGTCGCGGTCGTCGACCTCAGCGCGGAGCGTGCGGCGGAGGTCGCCGTCGAGTTGCGGGACAAGGGCGCGGAAGCGATCCCGGTCCACGGCGACGCCGCCGACGAACGTTCCATCGAAGACTTCGTACGTACCACGGTCGAGACGTTCGGCCGGCTGGATATCGCGGTGAACAACGCGGGGATCAACCTCAACTCGGCGGCCGAGGAAACAACGCTCGACGAATGGGACATGGTGCACAACCTCAACTTGAGGGGCGTGTTCATCGCCTGTCAGCACGAAGCGAAGGCGATGTTCCCGAATGGATATGGAAAAATAATCAATACGGCGTCGATGGCTTCGCTGATAGTTCCTCACCCCCAGAAACAGGTGTCGTACAACGTTTCCAAGGGCGCGGTGGTGAGTCTGACCCGCACCCTGGCCGCGGAATGGGCCGACCGCGGGATCCGGGTGAACTGCATATCGCCGGGAATCATCAGGACCGCCCTGATCGAGGAATCCGAGGCGCTCGCTCCCCTGGTGGACGAATGGGTCGCGAACATACCGGCCGGACGCCTGGGCGAGGTCGCCGATCTTCAGGGCGCTGTCGTCTACCTGGCCGGCGAGGTCTCCGACTACATGACCGGGCACAACCTAGCGATCGAGGGCGGCCAGACCTTGTGGTAGTCACGCTGCTTCCAGGGAACCGCGCAGGGCCATTTCCCGTTGCAACGCGATGGCCGAGGCCAGTTCCCCGGTGCGGACATCGTTGACGAACAGGGTCTTCCCGATGCCGACGGGCAGTGGCAGCCGCTGCTGCCCGTCGCGCCGCCGGACCGTCGCGTGGAGGGCCCGCCCGAGCACCTCCGGCGTGTGCAAGGGGCTCCAGGTGGGCAGGCCGAGATCGGACATCACCGCGAACACACGGCCGCACTCGTCCTCGTTCATGAGTCCGCGCCCGCACGCGAGCGCGGTGCTCAGTGCCATGTCGAGACAGACGGCTTCACCGTGAAGCATCGAAGGAAGGCCGAGCATTTCGACCGAGGGACTGAAGGTGTGACCGTAGTCCATGCTGCGTTCCAGCGTCTCTTCCCACAGATTCGGTTCGAGTTCTTCCAGCATGCCGCTGATCGCCCTTTCGAGGATCGCGGTGGCGGCACCGTCTCCCTCGGGTGAGAGACCTTGGAAGTTCTCGTCCAGGACGAGCCGGCCGTGGCGCTCGAGAAGGCCGAAAAGTGCTTCGTCCTTGATCAAACCGACCTTCAAGATCTCCGCGAGACCGTTGCTGATGTGACGGCGGCTCAGTGTCGAGAGGAAGCTCCGGTCGAGCAAGGTGAGTTCCGCGGCCGCGTAGGTGCCCAGCTGATTCTTGTGGCCGTTGAAGTTCACTCCGGTCTTCACCCCGACCCCGGCGTCGACCAGACCGATCAGGGTCGTCGGGACACGCACGAAGGGTGTGCCGCGCCGGTAGAGGCTCGCGGCGAGTCCCACGATGTCCATGAGGACGCCGCCACCCACGACGATGATCGGTTCACGTCTTCGATCGATCCCGAACGTGTCGAGCCGCTCCACGAGACGCAGTACCATATCGACTTCTTTGCGCACCTCACCTGACTGCACGACCATTATCTCGTGCGTGACGTCATGGTGATCCAGGTACTGCCGGAGTTCTGCTCCGTACGCCCTGTCCACGGCTTCGTCCACCACGACGAAGCGGCGAGCTCGGCCATCGCCTGGGCCGCCGGCCTCGAGGAGGTCGGTGCGGCGCAGATCGAAGACCCGGTGGCACAGTCGTACCTCGTAGTTGACCGGCTGTGAGGCCTTGACGTGCCAAGAGGGATTCCCGGCGTTGGGACTGAACTTCCTCCTGATCGGCTTCCGCTGCGCAGGCGGTGCGATGATGCTCGGCGAGCCTTCGTGATACCTCGATGGATTAGGCATTTTCGCCCCCTGGTCTTCTTGTGAGTTCAAGCGAAAGTTGCCCGGTCAAGTCCGGACGAGGCTCGGCGCTCGGCCGCGACGGCGATCAGGGACCGGGCATAGCGTGCCACCGCGGCCGGGTAGAGATGGAAGAACTTCACCGGTGCGACCGATTCGACTTCCAACAGCAGCAGCCTGCCGGTGGTGGGATGACGGAGAAAGTCCAGCCGTACCGATACCGGGTGAACCGGGACGGTCTTCAAATAGGCCTCGTAGGTGGCGTCGATATCGGCGCCATCCTCGCTGTGTGAGGCATAGCCCGCGCGGGCGTTCGGATGGAACTGTGTCCCGGCGCGCCCCGCCGAGAGAATGGCGTCCTTGGTGATGGCGTGGGAGAATTCGCCGTCGATCATGATGATCCCGTGTTCGCCCAAGGAGTCGATGCTGGGGATGTAGGGCTGCACACACGCGGTCACCCCGGCCCGATCGAAGTCCGCCAGCTTCGCGACCAGTTCGCGCTCGTCGGTGACCCGCGCGGCGCCGAGTGTGCCTCCGGACGAGATGGGTTTGACGACGACGGCTCGTTCGCCGAAGTCACGTTCCGCGCCGGCGATCGCCTCCGCCGCGACCGTGCCGAGGCTTTCGCCTGGCCGGACGACCGTGGTCGGGATGGTCCTGGCTCCGTGCTGCTCGACCAGCGGCAGGTACTCCTTGCTCATTCCGCCCACGATGACCTGATACGGGTTCGCCAGTCGCACACCCTGGCTGTGCAGGGATTCCACCCATTCGCGGAATTGATCCAGCTTGAGCCACATGCTCCAGGGTGACTGCACGGCGACCAGATCGAAGGCGGTCCAGTCCACGCCGGCGCAATCGTCCCAGTAGAGGATCCGCGTGCCGCATCCCTGTTCTTCCAGACAGGCTTGAAGCAAGGGGGTGTCCCGGTCGGACCAGTCTTTGCCGGGAAAAGCGCCGGAGGTCACGAGTGCGATGTCCACGGGTTGCCTCTCCCTATGTTCATGATCGCCTTGCTCGGCGAACGGCGAAGGTGTTCACCTGCGGAAGCGGTTTGCAACCCCGATTCCACGAACTGGAACATCGCTCGGACCTTGGCTTCGGCGGGCGGTCAGGAGCGTCTCGTTCGGCGTGAAGCTACACCGAAAGCCCGCCCGACAGGCCCGGTGAGGCTGTTCGGGCAATCGCCTTGGACGAAACGCGCGGATCTGCGCGAAAGCCGGTAATCCTGGCAGAAGATCTGGTCAGGGACCACTTCGAGAGCGCTAGGGGCGACTGATCAGATGAGCCCGATTGAAACCGCAGCCATAGTCCTTGACCCTTCCACTCCGTTCGAGCTGGAGCAGCTGGACCTCATCGGACGTCCGACGACGATCGAGTTGTCGGAGGATGCGATCGCGCAAGTCACGCGCGGGCGCGAGTTCGTCGAGGGTGTGCTCCGCCGCAATGGACGGCCCGTTTACGGCGCGACCACCGGCTTCGGCCCCTTGGTCGTCTTCGGAGGACGGGACAGCGCCACCGAACAGTGCGACAACGTCCTGCAGCATCTCACGGTCGGACAGGGGGCCGACCTGCCGATCCCCATCGCGCGAGCGTCGATCCTCGTGCGTGCCCGGTCGCTGGCTCATGGGCTGTCCGGCGCGTCTCTGTCCACGGTGGATGCGCTATGCCGGATGCTTTCCACGGGTTTCGCGCCCGTCATCCCGATCTGGGGCTCGGTCGGGGCGAGCGGGGATCTCGTGCCGCTCGCCCACGCGGTCCAAAGCCTGCGCGGGGTCGGACACGCCTACGTCGACGGCGAGCGGATGCCCGCGCGGGACGCGCTGGGCGTCGCCGGGCTGACACCACTGGAACTGGACGGCCGTGACGCACTGGCCCTGGTCAACGGCACGTCTGTGACGACGGCCGCGGCCGGCTTGGCGGCGCTGTCCGCACGGCGTTCGCTCCAGGTCGCGACCGCGCTGACCGCGGTCCTCGCCGACCTGCTCGGTGCCACGCCCGCGTTCGTCGCACCCTCTCTGCTGAAGGCCTTCGGCCACCCCGATGTCGCGACCACCGGACAGGAACTGGCGTGGTGGCTGGAAGGGACGACGCCGTCCCCGGACCGGCCCCTGCAGGAGCCCTACAGCGTCCGCTGTACACCACAGCTGCTGGGAGCGGCACGGTCGGCGATCGGGTGGTCCATCGAGACGGTTTCGCACGACCTGCGAGGAGTAAGCGACAACCCGCTGTTCTTCGAGGACGAGGATCTCGTCGCCCACGGTGGCAATTTCTTCGGCCAGCCCTCCGCGTTCGCCTCCGATTTGCTCAGCTCGGCCGTGACGCAGGTCGGCAACCTCGCGGAGCGTCAGATCGACATGCTGGTGGACCCGGGGCGTAACGGCGGACGGCCGCCGATGCTCGCCTCCGAGCCGGGCAGGCAGCACTCGATCCAGGGCCTGCAGGTGATGTCGACCTCGCTCGTCGCGGCGATGCGGCGGGCCTGCACACCGGCGGCCATGCAGAGCCTGCCCACCAATCTGCACAACCAGGACGTGGTCCCGTTCGGCACCCAGGCGGCGGTGACCGCCTACGAGCAGGCCCAGAAGCTACGCCTGCTGCATGGGGCCCTCGGAGTCGCGCTGCGGCAGGCCGCTCACCTCGACAATCGTGGTTCGACCGCTTCGCGCTGCACCGACCTGGTGGCCGCCTTGTCCGAACGGATCGATCCGATCATCCACGACCGGCCGCTCGACGAGGACATCCGGATCGCCGCGGACGTGCTCGACAGACAGGTGGAGACGAAGCCATGGTCGTACCGGTGATCCCTCGGCTCGTCGTTCCGCTGCCGCTCGACGAGTTCGGTCCGTGTCAGGCGGAAAGTGCCATCCCGGCGGGTGCGCTGCCACGCCAGCGTGCGGCCACTTGCCCGGCGGCGCTGAACGTGCAGCCCGTGCCACCACCGCCCTCCGGCTCGGAGGCCGAGTTCGCTTGGTACCGCTGGATTCTCGGCCATCACGGATCCTTCGTGGCCTGGCGGCTGCTGTCCTCGGCGCTCGATCGTCGCGACACCGACGAGGCCGCCGCCCTCTTCGACGCCTACTCGGCCTTGCTTCTTTATGCCGGCAGTTGTACACCGGCGGTCTATGCCACGGTGATCCGGCCCCGGATGATGGCGCGGCACCCGGCGATGAGCGGTACGTGGGCGCGCGACTATCGCCACATCACCGCGCAGCTGTCCGAATTCGTTCCCGAAAGCGGCTCGACGCTGAAAGAAGCGCTGAAGTTCAACCGGCTTGTGCACATGACGGTCGCCCATCGCCTGGTGCCGATCGGAAAGTCTCTTCTGCGGGATGCCGGCCACGACGTCCACGAGGCGCCAACCGAGGAGGAGCAGGAGATCGTCGACGACTTCTTTCTGATGGACCGGGCCCCGAACTGCGTGGCCGGTTTCGTGGCTGCTCTGCGAGCACGGATTTCGGCGATCATCGCGGACGCACGCTTGAACCCGGTGACGGAAATCTACGACCGGCAAGTGGTGAACCGTTTCCAGGAAGACCTGCCGGAGCACATCAGCCGCGTTGTCTCGATCGCCGAGGCGACACTCTTGGAAGGAGTCAACGCATGACGAGTGCAGGGACACAGCCGGAGAAGGCGGTCTTGCTCACCCCCGAAGTGCTCGAATACGTGCGTGCCCAGCTGCCGCCCTTCACCGACGTCCAGCGGGAGCTGATCGACGCCACACTCGCGCTGGGCGGAGTGGCGGAGATGCAGGTTCCACCGGAACAGGGCGCACTTTTGACCTTGCTGGCGAGGCTCACCGGGGCGCGCGTCGCCGTCGAGGTCGGCACGTTCACCGGATACTCGACGCTCGCGCTGGCCGAGGGGGTCGGTGCGGACGGCAAGGTGATCACCTGCGACATCAACGACAGCTGGCTGGAGATCGCCGTCGGCGCCTGGACCAAGGCAGGCGTGGCCGACCGGGTGGAAACCCTGGTCGGGCCCGCGCAGGAGACCCTCGGGAAGCTTCCCGACGAGCCTTTCGTCGATTTGGCGTTCATCGACGCGGACAAGGTCGGCTACATCGGCTACTGGGAAGCGCTGGTACCGAGGATCAGGCCGAACGGACTCATCGCGGCCGACAACGTGCTTTACGCGGGCGAGGCGGCGTCACGCGACGCCGAAGGCAACGCCCGCGCGATCCGCGCGTTCAACGAGCACGTGCTGAGTGACGACCGGGTCGAGTCGGTCATGCTCACCGTCGCGGACGGATTGACCCTGGCACGCAAGAAGAATTGAGGAGATCCGTGGAAACGGCACAGGAGGTCGCGGCGTGGGAAGTGGACGCCTGCGTGAATCTCCATGATCACGTCGTGCGGTCCGCCGCGGCGAAGGGAGATCATCTCGCGATAGTGGATCTCTCCCGGGGTTCCCGCCGCGAATGGACATACGCGCGGTTCCGGGCGGCCGTCGCGGGGCTCGCGGGCTGGCTGCGGCGTACCGGGATCACCGACGACGACGTCGTGGTGGTGCTGACCGAGAACAGTGCCGAATTCGTGATCGCCTATCACGGGATCCTGGCGGCGGGCGGGGCGGTGCTCGCGCTCGACCCGCGGGACACCCCGGACCGCTGGCGGGCCACGATCGACTCCAGCGGCGCGAAGGCGCTGATCGCCGAACCGGCCTTGGGACCGCCGGAGTCCGCGCTGCCGGTCGTCTGCGTCGGCGCGTCGACTCCGGGAGGTACGGCCTGGGAAGACGCGATCGCGGCCGAACCGGTGTCGGAGCACCCACCCGGGGGTGATCGCACAGCGGTACTGATGAGTTCAAGCGGTACCGAAGGCGTGCCGAAACTCGTCCGGGTGACCCATCGCAACCTCACCTCGAACCTCGGCCAGATCGACCACCTGCACCGCGTACACGGTGACGACGTGGTGCTGTCGGTGCCGCCGCTGCGGCACGTCTACGGAATGCAAATGGCGATGAACCCGTCACTGCGGGCCGGGGCGACCCTGGTGATCGGTGCCACCCCGTTCTCGGCCGAAGACTTCCATCGGACCGTCACGGAAGAAGGGGTCTCCTTGGCCTATCTGGTCCCCAGCGTCATCGCCGAGCTGGGAAAGACCGGACGGCCGCTTCCGTCGCTGCGGACGATCGTCTCGGGGGGCGCGCCACTTCCCTCGACCGACGGGGCCCGCTGTGCCCAGGCCCTCGGCACGCCGGTGGTGCAGGGCTTCGGGATGACCGAAGCGGGGTGCGTGAGCTTCAGCCCGGACGGTGTGGAGGTGCCGGAGGGTTCCACCGGCGTACTGGTTCCGGGCACCGAGGTCAAGTTCCTCGGTTCCGAGGACGGGACCGAGTCCGGCGAACTGTGGTTGCGCGGACCGCAGATCGCCCCGGGTTCGGCGGACGCGGACGGCTGGCTGCGTACCGGTGACCTGGTGACCCGCGACGCGGACGGTTTCCTGCGGATCACGGGGCGAGCGAAGGCCCTGATCAAGTACAAGGGCCATCAGGTCTCACCGGCGGAGCTGGAAGAGGTGGTGACGAGCCACCCCGCCGTGTCCGAAGCCCACGTCGTGGGTGTGCCCGACGCGGTCGCGGGCGAGATTCCGAAGGCTTTCGTCGTCCTCGCCGAGAGCGTCGCGCTCTCGGCTATCACCTCATACGTCGCCGAGCGGGTCGCTCCGCACAAACGTGTGCGGGCGATCGAACGGGTCCAAGCGATCCCGCGATCCTCTACCGGTAAACGGGTGCGGCCACCGGCTGTGCGCGTGCTGGTCACCGGCGGAGGGCGCGGGCTCGGGCGGATATTCGCCCTCGCACTGGGCGCCACGGGCGCGAACGTGATCGTCGCCGGCCGCGATGAGGATGCCCTGGTCAAGACCGTCCTCGAGATCCATGAGGCCGGTGGAACCGCTACACACGTGGCGTTCGACATCACCGACGAGGCTGACGTGAACCGCGGCGTCACCCGAATGCTGGATGAGTGCGGCGGCCTCGACGTCTTGGTCAACAACGCCGGTATCCCCGGTCCGACCGGCCCCTTGTCGATGGTCGACGAGCGGGAGTGGCGGCGCACGGTCGAAGTCAACCTGTTCGGTTCGGCGATCGTGACCAGGGCCGTGACCCCCGCGCTCACCGGTCGGGTGGTGAACGTGGTGAGCCGGGCCGGCCGGACCAGCTGGCCGAACGCGAGCGCCTACGCGGCGTCGAAAGCGGCTTTGATCTCCTTGACCGCCAGTCTGGCAGGAGAACTCGGCCAAACCGGCCGGGTCTCGGTCGCGTTCGACCCGGGACTGGTGGACGCCGGCATCACCAGGGCTCATCTGGACCGTGGTCGGACAGGTGTCCACTGGGAGGACGAAATCCTCGCGTGGACACTGAAAGCCCGCGAAGCCGGGAAATTCACCTCCACCGAGGACGCTGCCGGTGCGCTGGTCGCCGTCGTCACCGGAGCGGCGGATCACCTGAACGGCGGCTATGTGTCCGTGGAGGACGTGATTTCCCGGCCTGTCCGCCGTGCTGAAGGGTGAGGGGGACTTTCACCGCATGCGATGACGCTGTTGGGAAAGTGGTGGCGGGTTCGGTGATCTTCCCTCGTCAAGTCCGTGAAGGCCTCCTTCCCTACTCTCAAGGTAGGGAAGGAGGCCTTCACGGACCTCCATAACAGGATATTCGCGGGTAAAACGGTCATAAGGGTCACGATTTAAGTCCTTAAAGGACACTTGGTCGCCGCCGGCAGTCACTCCGGTGTCACCGCCATCCGACTTTCCCGACAGCGTCATGCGGTGCGGGGAAAGCGCCCTTCAGTTCAGTCGTGACGGCAGGATTTCGGCGGCCAGCGCGCGTCTCCCGGGGATCTCGAGCTTCCGGTAAACATTGGAAAGGTGAAATTCGACCGTACGCACGGTCAGGACCAGACGATCGGCTATTTGTTTGTTGCTGTAGCCATTCTGTGTCAATTCGGCGATCCGCAGTTCCTGCATGGTCAGCGGGGTTCGCTGTTCCGAATTGGTGAGTTCGCAGAGCAGCTTCTCGATCTTCTCCGTCAAGACCGCGTCACCGATCCTCCGAGCCGACTTTTCGGCTCGGAGGAGGTGAGCCCTTCCTTTGCTGTGCTCACCGGATGCCAGCAGTCTCTTGCCTTGTTCGTAACAGACGGTCGCGATGCCGGACGGGGATCTGGCGAGTTCCAGCAGGTCGATGGCATCTCTGAAGCGGTCGGACGGTTGATCGGAGTCCTCGATCATCTCGAGGACATACAGCCCCCACGCCAGATGGGCGTGGGACCGCCACGCCTTCGCGACCTCGTACTCCTGCGTGGCCGCGGCGAGGGCGACTTCGTGCTCGCCGGTGGCGGCGGCCGCCAGGGCGAGCACACCTCTGCGGCGTGCGACCGAGTACGTGGCTGCCACCTCGGTGGCGGGAAGCCGCGAACACTTGCGCAAATCCCGGTAAGCCTGCTCCGTCCGTCCTGAGATCAGATGAAGCCAGCCGCGTACTGCCAGTAGCAGAGGGTACAGGGTCGGCCATTTCCGTTGAAGCAGATCGAAGTCGTGCTGACGAAGGACCTGGTTCGCCAGCTCGGCCTCGTTGACCGCGACGAGCACTTCGAGGTAGCAGGGGAGTGCGAGGTCGCGCAGGCTTTCGGGGAGCGCTGTAGCGGTAAGCCGTGCCAAAGCCGCCCGTGACCCCACCAGATCCCCGGCGTGCATCGCGTGTTCGGCCCGCATCAAGGTGACGTGATCGTCCCACCAACCCCGTCGATCGTGCTCCAGCCTCCACAGGTGTTCGTCCGCGCTCTCGAGTTCACCGGCACGCAGGAGAATGGTCATCCCGTGCCAAACGCAGCGCACATCCTGCGAACAGGCCTTGTCGGTGAACACGAGTTCCGCCTGCGAGGCGGTCCCCAGCCGATCGGTCCCCCGCGAGAGCATCTCCAACGCCGTCCTGGCTTGGCAACCAGGCGCATCGGGTCCCGCGTGCTCCAGCGTCATGTGGCCTCCAGGCTCTCTCGGGCCATTCTTCACGACCGAGCGCATTCTCAGGTGTCTATTCGGGTGAAGTTCGAGGGCTTCGCGGAACGATTCGCAGAACCCGGTGTTCCCTGTTCGTGATTTGACGAAGAAATGATCCGCGTGTAAAATTCTTCGCCGCGTCGGCTGGCTGGCGCCTTGTGACCACGGGAGACGCCGTGGCATGCGCCGCGGTGACGATGCAACACGGTTGCACGTTTTTCCTTTGGCGGTATACAGAATGATCTGAAAATTTCCTTCATCACGCCACGGTGTTAACGTCTTTTGTGCGAGCCGAGCGCTCCCTTTGGTGTGAAATGCGTAAATCGAGCCATCGGAGACCCCCGTGCAGGCAGACCACCTTCCCTCGACATTCCTTTTTCCGGGCCAAGGCGCCTACCTGGCCGGCGTCTTCAGTGCCAGTCGGCAGGCCTTTCCCGGCATCGCCGCCGAACTCGCCCGAGTGGACGAGTATTCTTTGCGAGCAGGTGGTCCTGGGGTGACCTCCCTGCTCACCGATCCCGCTTCCCCCACCTTGGACCGGCTTTTGGAGAGCGACGTCCCGGCCCTGAGCCTGGCGATCTTCGCCTCCCAGATCGTGGCCGCACGGCTCTACCGGGAGGAGCTCGGCCTTTCGGCCGCACTGCTCATGGGCCACAGTTTCGGCGAGTTCGCGGCTCTGGTGGTCTCCGGCGCTTTGACCCTGGAAGAAGGGGTCACCCTCGTGGTGGCACGCGACCGCGCGCTACGGGCCTCTGGCGTGTCCGGGGGAATGGTCGCCATCGAAGCCGGCCTGCGACGAGTGGAACACCTCGTCGCCGCGACGGCCGACAGCAGCCTCGCCGTCGCCGCGGACAACGCCTACGACCAGGTGGTGGTCTCCGGAGCCGAGCCGGCCGTCGCCCGTCTCGCGTCCGTCGCCGGCGCGCTGGGTGTCAAAGCCACCGTTCTCCGGGTGCCCTACCCGTTCCACAATCGGCGGCTCCTCGGCGAAGCCAACGAACTGTTCGCTCGTACGGTCGCCACGGTCGATCCCCGCGTTCCGCGTGTCGACGTCTTCTCGCCGGTGCTCGGACGTCGCGTCGAAACGCCCGGAGACGTCTCAGAGGTGCTGTCGAGCCATTTGGTCCGGCCGGTGCGCTTCCTCGCCGCCCTGCACGAGATCCGCGGGGAAGGTGTCACCCGGTTCGTGGAGTGCGGCGCGCGGTCGACGCTGGTGGACCTGGTGAACGCGACGGTGGCCGGGACCAGCACCAGTGCTCCGTTCCGCCGCCGTGCCGATGACGCGGGTGTACTGGACGAGGTGCGCCGGCTCGCGCCTGTTCCAGTCACACCAGCCGAGCCGAGGCCTGTCGAGGCGGCGTTCGTCGAACCGCTGCCCACTCAGCGGGACACCTCGGTGTCGATCGAAACCGATGACGGGGGAGGGGAACTCTCCGCGCCGAACGTACTCGACGAGCTCAAGACCCTCTACGCCGACGCCGTCGGTTATCCCGCCGACGTCTTCGAGACAGGCGTGGAACTCGAGGCCGATCTCGGCATCGACTCCATCCGCCAGACCGAACTCCTGCAACGGGCCAGGCAACGTTACGACGTTCCCGAAGCCGACCACATCCGGATCACCGACTACACGACCCTCGAATCCATCGCCGGACTGATCGTCGAACTGAAAGGCCAGGGTGAGCGGGTGTGAACGATCGGGACTTCCACGGCAAGATCTGTCTGGTCACCGGCGGTTCGAAGGGGCAAGGCCGGGCGATCTCGCATGAACTGGCCGGACGGGGTGCCCACGTCATCGTCAACTGGTTCCATGACCGGGACGCGGCCGAGGAAACCGTCGAGGCCATCGTCTCCGCCGGTGGCTCGGCGGAAGGCCTGCGCGCCAGCGTCGCGAAGGCCGAGTCCGTCGACGCGATGTTCGCCGAGATCGGGCAGCGCCACGGCCGCCTCGACGTTCTGGTCAACAATGCCGCCCGCGGCGTCTTCGAACCGCCGGAGGTGCTGACCGAACGCGACTGGGAACGCGCGATCGACACCAACGTGCACGGGCCCCGCCGCTGTTCCAGGGCCGCTTTCCCGTTGATGCGGGAACACGGCGGCGCGATCGTCAATCTGGGCTCGATCGGCACCAGCGTGGTGATCGACAACTACCTCTGCCCGGCCGTCTGCAAGGGCGCGCTGGAACAGCTCACCCGGTATCTCGCCGTCGAATTCGGGCCGTACGGCATCCGGGTCAACATGGCGTCCGCCGGAATGCTGGAGAGCAGGACCGTCGAGCTCTTCCCCGACAGCGAGAAGGTGCTCGAGGCCACCGTCGCGGGTACTCCACTGAACCGTCTGGGCACCTTCGACGAGAACGCCAAACTCGTCGCGTTCCTGGCGTCGGATCAGTCGTCCTGGATGACCGGCGAAGAGGTCGTCAACGACGGAGGTCTCCGGCTGGGCGGCGCGCTGATCCGCGCCGGTGGCACCTGGGGCGGACGAGCGCGGGTCGTGGCCCCGGCACGCACCGAGCCGGTGACCGAGGAGGCCGAGGACGACTGCGTCGCGATCGTGGGCATGGGCATGGTCGTCCCAGGAGCGGAGTCTCCGGACGAGTTCTGGAATCTGCTTCGGACCGGTACACCCGCATTCTCCGCACCGGGCGACCGCTACCCGGAGCAGACCTTCTGGGCGGCGTCGCCGGGAGAACGGGACCGCACCTACGCCGGTGTGTCCGGTTTCGTCCGGGCCGGGCGGTCCGACGACCTCGCACCGGAGTCGAGCCTGTCCGCGTCCTGGTTGCGCAGGGCCCTGCGGCAAGCCATGCCCGCCTCGGCGGCCCGTGGCCTGAGGACCAGCTGTCACATCGGGGCCTGCTCCGACGGCGACCAGCACTTCGAACAGGCGATGGTGGTGGAGGGCTACGCCCGGCGGCTCGCCGAACAATGGCCGGGCGACGATCCGGTCTCACTCGACGAACTCCGTGCCGCGCTGCGGACCCGCTACGACCTCGATCGCGGGCCCGCCGCGGGACATCTGCCGGACGGGATCGTCCGGCACGCGATCGACGGCCTTCTTCCGGGGAACACTCCGTACACGGTGGTGGACACGGCCTGTTCGTCGTCGCTCTATGCGCTCGACCAAGGTATGTCCGCGGTGCTCGACGGCCGGTCCGAACTGGCCCTCTGCGGCGGGTATTTCATGGTCACTCCACGCTTCAACGTGCTGTTCGGCAAGCTTTCCGGGCTCAGCAAGACGGGCAAGGTCGCCGCCTACCAGCGGTCGGCCGACGGGACGCTGTTCTCCGACGGTGCCGCCGTCGTCGCGTTGCGGCGGCTCTCCGACGCCCGGCGCGACGGTGACGAAGTCCTCGCCGTCGTCGCCGGCTTCGGTGCCGCCGCGGATGGCCGGGGCCGCGCCATCGCCGCGCCGAACGCGCGTGGCCAGGGACTGGCGGTGGCCAGGGCGGGCACGGCGTCGCGGGTGCCCGCGGAAGAGATCGGCTGGATCGTCGGGCACGGCACCGGTACGGCGGCCGGCGACGCCGTCGAACTCTCCGCTCTCGACGAGGCCGCCCCAGCGGTTCCGGTGTTGTGCACCTCCAACAAGACGCTGGTCGGGCACACCGGCTGGGCCGCGGGCGCCGTCTCCGTGATCCATGCCGTGCTGGGTCTGCGTAACGGCGTCGTACCCGCACAACGGCCCATCGCCGACGAAGCCGAGCTGCTCGCGGCGCGGCGGGTCACCGTCCCGGTACGGGACACGCCACTGCCCGCGTCGTCGCGCACCGTGGGTGTCTCGGGGTTCGGCTTCGGCGGCACCAACGGACATCTGCTGCTGCGAAAGGAACCCGCGCAGGGCACTCCGGTGGTCCGAAGCAAACCGGAGCCCCGGTACGACGAGCCGATCGTCCTGGTGGGCTGGTCCGCGCAACTTCCCGGCGCACCTGACCGTGCCACCGTGCTCGACCGGCTCGGGGCGGGGAAGCCGCCGGCCGAAGCCGCCGCTTTCCCGTCGCCCTATCCCGCGCCGCCGGTGCGCGTCACGAAGATGCCGCCCGCCGCGTCGAACGCGGTGGACCGGGCACAGTTGATGGCCTTGGAGGTCGCCGATCGGTTCGTGACGGAGAACGGCTTGCTCTGGCGCGGCATCGAGCCGTCCACCGGCGTGATCGGCGCGCACTACGGTCCGGCGACGTCGTGGCTGGAAACGGCCTTGCGCTGTTACGCCGACGATCTGCTGTCCTGGAGTCCGCCGGGGCTGTCCGAACACGACTTCGCCATGGCGGCCGAGGCAGCCGTCAAGCTGGTGCGGGAAACGACGCCCGTGACGACACAGGACAGCCAGCCCGGCCTGATGGGCAACGTGATCCCGGCCAGGATCGCCAACCACTACGACCTCAACGGCCCGGTGCTGCTCGCGGACGCGGGTCCGGCGGCGACGCTGGACGCCGTCGACATCGCACGGCGGTACCTGCGCGACGGCACCCTCGACCTCGCGCTCGTGCTCGCGGTCAACGGCAACAGCACCCCGGAACTGGAGACGCTCCTCGGCCGGGAGGCACTGGGGGAGGGGGCCTTCCTGTTCGCACTGGCGCGCCGCGGTGACGCTGTCGCGGCAGGCTGGCCGGTGTTGTGCGAGGTCTCGACGGAGGCACCTGTGATGTCCGGCAGGGAGCCCGGCATACCCGGGCGCGACTACCTCGGCGCCCACGGTGCGATCGACCTCCTCACCGCGCTCGCCACCCTGGACGAGACACGCCGGCGTGAGATCGCCGGGGCCTTCCCGGCTCCGACGGTGACACTCACCGCGCCCGCCCGCACCAAGCTCGTCCGGCACAACGACCGCTACGTCTGTTCGCTGGCCGACGATCTCGAACCGGCGGACGAAAGCTGGACGATCCCGCCCGGTCCCGACTGGCTGGTCCTCGCCCAGCCGGGATGCGCGGATCTGGTGCCTGCTGCCGTGCACGAAGCGGGTGCAGTCGTCCGGGAACTGGACAGTGCCGTGCCGGTCGAAGAACAGGTGTCCCTCGGCGAAGGCCGGTTCTCCCACGTGCGCATGGTCGTTTCGACCGGGAAGACGGGCTGGCCGACCTCGGCGAACGATGACCTCGTGCTCGCCCACGAGGCGCTTTTCCTCGCCGCGAAGGCCTGCCGTGACCGCATCGACGACGGCGGGTCGCTCGGCGTCGTCATCGACGACGCGCTCGCGGGCGGCGTTCCCCACCCCGACACCGGGCTCTTCTCGGCCATGGTGAACAGCCTCGCGTGGGACCTGCGCGGCGCCCGGCTCGCCGTGGTCATCGGGACAGCGGACTGGGACGAGGTCAACCGGGAGCTGGCGAACTACGGCGGGAACCCCGTCGTGATCCACCGTGACGGAAAGCGGCTGCGGACCACGATCGTGCCCTCGCCGTCGGATCTCGACGACATCGGTCCGGTCCTCCGCCCCGGCGCCGTCGTGGTGACCACCGGTGGCGCCCGCGGGATCACCGCGGCCTGTATGAAGGAACTCGCCACCAGGCAACGGATCCGCCTCTGGCTCCTCGGCTCCTCGCAGTTGCAGGACGTACCCGCGAACATCCTCGACGCGCCGGACTCCCGGCTGAACAGCCTTCGTGGCGAATTCATCGCGGCGGAACGCGCGAAGCGGCCGGACCTGTCGGTTCGCGAGCTGAACGCCCGGTTCGCCAAACTGCTCAACGCCCGCGAATCGCTGCTCAACCTTCGCGAACTGCGTGCGTTGTGCGGCGAGGACGCGGTGCACTATCTCTCCTGCGATCTCACCTCGGCCTCGGCGGTCAACGCGGCCGTCCAGCGGATCCGGGAGACGGACCCGCGGGTGGATCTGCTCGTTCACGGAGCGGGTCTGCACAACGGCGGCGACATCTCGCGGATCACTCTCGACGGCCTCCGCCGGATCCGCGACGTGAAGCGGCGCGGATACCACAACCTCAAGGAAGCCTTCGGGGACGCGCAACCCCTTTCGTGGTGCAACTTCGGCTCGGTGGCCGGCCTGGTCGGCCTGCCGGGCGAAACCGACTACGCGCCGGGGAACGACTTCCTCCACGGTGCCGCCCGGACGAACACGTTCGCCCGCGGTCTGGAGGAACGCACGCTGGTGTGGCCGATCTGGTCCGAGGTCGGCATGGGTGGTTCGGATCTCATGCAGGGCAACAACGAGCGAGCCGGGATCATGGCGCCGCTCCAGCCGGCCGAAGGGGTGCGCCACTTCGTCGCGGAGCTGACCCGGTTCCCCGCTTCCGAACCTTTGGTCGCGTTCCTGAACCCGAGGGAGCGGGAGACCTTCTCCCGGCAGTTCCCCGGGTTCGTGCGAAATCGTCCCGCGCGGGCGCCTTGGTTGCTCGGCACGCCGTACCGGTTCGACACCCGCTCGGCGGAGTGGATTCTCGAACTCGGGGACCGGACGGCCGGGTTCCTCACCGAACACCTCGTGAACGGCAAACCCACCCTGCACGGCACCGGCCTCGCCACGGTCGCAGCCGAGGCGGCGACGGAACTGTTTCCGGAACGCCCTGTGAGCGCCTTACGTGACCTGCGGTTTCACGCGTTCGTGGCGCCGAAGGCCAGGCCCGGAAGCCCTTACCGGGTGACGGCGGAGGTCACCGGTCACGAAGGCGACAAGGTGCTGGTGGAGGTCCGGATCACCAGTGACGTCGTGGACCGGCGCGGCCGGGTCCTGCGGCGCGACCGGCCGCATTTCGCCTGCGTCGCGGAACTGGGTCCCCTGGCGCCGCGGCCACCGGCGGCGGTACGGGTCAGCGGGAAGCACTCGGACGATCCGTACTATCGGCAGGGAAGCGGCGTCTACCTCGGCGGCGTCTTCCAGGCGACCTCCGAATCGGTCGAAGGTCCCCGCGGATCGAGCGCCCGGTGGGTTTTCGTTCCCCCGGCGACCGAGTCGGACCGGGCTCTGCAGGAGAATCCGCCGGTCCCGTCCGTGCTGCTCGACGCCTTGGCCCGGACGCGAATGCTGCGAACGGACGAGAACGGTGTCCACCTCCTCGCCGTTCCCCGCGCCATCGGGCGGATCGACTTCTTCACCACCGGAGGCGACGGCCCGGTCTCCCGCGCGAACCCCGACGGAATCGTGCTCAATCACGTCGCCGCCGAGAACGTCGACGAAGCGTCCACAATGGATGGACGAGTGCTGATCAGGATCACCGGCTGCGAGATCTACGACGTGGACGATACCGAAACTCGTCTTTGAGGCATCACTTTCGCTTTTCTTCTCAGCAGTGAGAAAATTCTGTACGCGCAGGCACTTGTGTCGTGAACAGGCGGTAAAATCGGGCAGCTTCATTCCAGATTCAGGCCCACGGCTTGACAGTCGTCGAACCTCAAATAAGGTTCGAAAGAAGAATGAACCCACACAACTCAGAATCCGTGGCACGCGTCGGCGCCGAGAACGGCGATCAGGCCATCGACGGACAACAGGGGCATAGGTTTCGCGCACTGCTGGTGGATCCGCATCCGGCGCGGCGGCTGAGCCTGGCGAGCAGGCTGGAGACCATGGGTGCCGAAACGGTGGCTTCCCACGCCGTCTGCACGTATCCCTCCAGGGTGGAGGGATACGACCTCGTGCTGCTCCACCTGTGCCAGGATCCTCAAGAAACGGCTGACTTGGTCAAGGACCAGCGCCGGCTGGGCAGACGACACGTGATGGTGATCGCGTCCGACCACGATCCGGCCCCGGCGCTCGCGGCCTTCGCGGCGCAGGCGGTGGGTTATCTGGTCGACAGGTTCGATCCCGCGCCGGTCGACGTGTCCGGAAAGCGAGTGGAGCCATCCGGCGACAGTCTCAAGCCCGAAACGCACGAGAGAGACGTGCGAGGCCTGTCCGGGCGCGAGCTCGATGTTCTGGCTTTGGTGGCCGATGGCAAGTCGAATCGGGAGATCGGTGTCGAACTCGGCTTGTCTTTGAACACCGTGAAGGGCCATCTCGTCCAGATCTCCAGGAAGCTGCATACGGGCGATCGGTCGCGCATGGTCCTGCTCGCACTCCGATACGGTGTGCTCAGTTGAGCCCATCGCGTGCCGCTCGAATCAGCGGGGCCCGGGTGAATTCCTCTGCGGGCGGGAAAGCGCGGCGATGACACCGGACGCCACGGGTAGCCAGCGATCCTTCGATGAAGGTTCGCGTAGCCACCGCACGGCGCCGCGAGGGGTGACCGTCGGCGGTAGCAGGGCCTTCGTCGGGGACCGGTGGAACACCACACCGTTCGGCAACTCCGCGTCCGAGAAGACACAGTCGTCCGATTCCACGAGCGCGAACGCCCGGAAGGGGGCGCCGGGGACCAGCAACATCGGGCCACGGGGCAGGGCCGCGGTCGCGGCGAACAGATGCTCTCCACCCCGGAACGGCACCGAGACCGCGGCCATGCCTCCGGTGAGGTGCAGGAGAAGTGACTTCCCGTCGATTTCGACGTTCCAGGCGAAAGCGTCCCGATAGAACTGGCTCGCCGAGATCAGTTTCGGTGATACTCCGTCAAGTCTCTTGACAGACGCGCCGGATGAGACCGCTTCCATCGATCCCCCAATCTGCTCATGATCTCGTCTTCGTCATCGCGAGCCGGTCTGCGCGGGTTCCCTGTCTTCCGACGGGGTGAGTGCCTCCATGACGCGGCCGAGCTCCACGGTGTCCGGAAGCGGAGGGGGACCGTCGATTTCGTTGATATGGGCGACAAGTTCAGGATCCGGCGCCAGGTGGTGCTCCCGGAGGTAGTACGTGACCGAGTCGGTCCACACCCAGGAGCCATCGGTGTAGAAGTTCGTCGGCACCGTCGCACCGCGTTCAGGCTCCACGATATCGTCCAGCCTCGCGGCGGTGACGAGCAGCAGAGTGGCCGATTCGAGGTATTCACAGAGCCTTTCCCGTTCGGCCTCATCGGCGATCTTCGGCCGATCGGGGTCGAAGGCGGGGCCCGTCTCGGGGTCGGACTTGTCGAAGACCCTGGCCACCTTGACGTCGGAGTCGGTGTCCGCGGCCCAGATCAACTTGCCGTTCCGCTGGGCGGCGCGTTGATAGCCCAGGTCGTTGGTACCCAGTGGGATGACCTCGACCTGCGGATCCCGTTCGCCGGCGGCGACAAGGCTCTTCTGGAGACGCCCGGTCAGATCGGCTGGCTCCGCGGCTTCCTCGTGTGAGTCGTCGACCTCGGCCACGTACACCACGCGGGGCAGCGGATAGGGAGCGTTGTCGACAGGACTCCGCACAGCACTCCAAAGGCCGCGTAAGCCGGGCTCACCGGCCGCGGCGGCGAGCAGATCCTGCTCGGCGAGCGCGGAGATCAGCATCGCGTTGTTCGTATCCTCGCCCTGTTCGTCATCCTCGGGTTCGGCCCACTCCGCGGAGAATCGCCAGGGCGGCACGGCGTCGTCGGGGGCGAGCTCGATCTCGGTCAGCGAACCGGAGTCGTCGCCCTCGGCCTCCAGGAGCTCCACCAGCACGTCGAGGTCGTCCTCGGTCAAGGGAAGGACCGTCCGCCGCCCCGCGAACATCAGCAGCCGGGCGACCTCGCCGCATCGGTCATCCGCGAGCAGACCGCGGGCATGGGTGAGCATGTCGTCGGGCAGCCAGCCCGCGGAACGCAGCAGCATGCCGTGTAGCTCAGGGGTGAAGGGGTCCGTCATTCGTCGCTCCCGAAGTCGCCGGTTCCGGATCATTCTGAGGCCACTCGCCTGCTCGGCCCGTGAAGAGCGCGAAGGAGTGCCCCAATGTGCACCCTTCGCCGAAATTCAGCTCCCGCCGCGAGCGCCGGGCCTGAACGCGGGGAGGGTGTTTTCGGGCACGGCGAATAGACGAAAGTCCGTGCGTTACCCACCTTTCCTGTATCGGCTGGCCGAGTTGACTAAGGTCGGTTCTGCAATTGGGGGCAGTGAAAAGTCCGAATTTCGGATCATCCAAGTATTGGTGGAGCGGCATTCGTGGCCGCCCACTTCAGCTGTCGGCGCGCATATCGCCGATCGAATAGGTGGGTTGATGATCGGTCTTTCTTCTGAAGCCGTGCATCGGCAGGGAGGCGACCTCCGGGGGCTCGACAGGGATACCTGTCTGGACCTGAGCACGTGTGTGAATCTGTACGGTCCGCCGCCGGCGGTGCGTGAAGTCCTGCACGACCTCGACGTTCGACGGCTTCGGCCGCACCCCTACGAAGCCGAGTCGTCGTTTCGGGCCGGCTACGCCGAGCACCTCGCGGTGGACCCGTCACTCCTGGTCCCTGGGCGGGGGATCACCGAATTCATCCATATCCTGACCCGGCTGCTGCCGCGTGACCGGATCGCGGTCGTGACACCGGACTACACCGACAGCATCCGCCGCGTCGTCAATCACCTGCCGCCGATCCCCGGCGAGATCGACACAGTGGGGTCCCGGCTCGACCGGATCGCCACGGGGATGGCCCGGTACGACTACGTCTTGGTGTCGAACCCGAACAATCCGCTCGGTCTGCACGTCCCGGTGGCCGAACTGGCCGAGGTGTGCCGGATGAATCCGCGGTCCACCCTCGTCGTCGATGAGGCATATGTCGACTTCCTCGAAGGCGGCCAACGGTCGATGGCCTCGACGGACCTGTCCAACGTGGTCGTGCTCACCTCGCCGAACAAGGTGCTCGGTATGGCCGGTGTCCGGATGGGTGCGCTGTGGACACGCGACGCGCGCCTGCGGCAGGTGATCGCCGACGAACGCTTGAACTGGCCACTGTCGTTTCTCGATTCGGCGGTGGTGATCGCCGCGCTGCGAGACTCGGCGTGGGTCGAATGGACCCGCGCCCGGCTGCTGGACGGCGCCCGGGTATTGGAGGCGCTGCTGGACCGCCGGTTCGGGGGAGTGGTGAAGGGGACGCCGGTGCACTACCGGTTCGTCGCGTCCGAAGACCCAGTGCGAGATCACGCGGAGTTGGTCCGGTCGGGTGTGGTGGTCCGCGTATTCGATGGTGATCAAGCCGGGCGCGTTCCCGGGCTGCGCGTCACCACGCCGACGGATGAGGACCTGCCGAAGTTGATCGACGCCTTGGCCATGCGAGCGGGAGGGGCTTGACCTTGTCGACTTCGAACTCCTTTCCTTGGGAATGGACAGAAGAGAAGTGGCGATCCATGGTGGACGAGGTCGGGGCCTCGAACGCGTTGGATCGCGGAGTCTGGCCCCGGAACGCCACGGTCGCCGTCGCCATCTCGGTCGATGTCGACAATGAAACCCTCGTCCTCTCCCAGGGCGGGGACGGACCCGGTCTTCTTTCCCAGGGCCGGTACGGCGCGCGCGTCGGCCTGCCCCGGGTGCTCGAGACGCTCCGTCGGCTTTCCGTTCCCGCCACCTTCTTCTACCCCGTGGTGTCCACCGAGCTCGACCCCGCCGGCCTCGCCGCGGTGAAGGCGGACGGACACGAGATCGGCCTCCACGGGTGGATTCACGAGAAGTGCGGCGATCTGACGGCCGGGCAAGAACGGGAGCTGGCCCTGCGCTGCGCCGACGCGATGGAGACGGCCGCCGGGACCCGGCCGGTCGGCCTGCGCACCCCGTATTGGGACTTCACCCCGCATACGCTGCCGATCATTCGGGAGCTGGGCCTCGAGTACGACTCTTCCCTCATGGCCGACGATCAGCCCTACGAGCTCCTGCATCGCGGTGAGCAGACCGGGGTGACCGAGGTTCCGGTGTCCTGGGTCCGCGACGACGCTCCGTACTTTCCCGACGACGCGTTGGGAAAGCAGGTACTGGCGCCGCGTGAAGTCCTGCGAATCTGGCAGGACGAGTTCGACCTGGCCTACACCGAGGGGGGCCTGTTCAGCCTCGCACTCCACCCGCACATCATCGGGCACCGTTCCCGGATCACGGTGCTGCGCGAGCTGCTCTCGTATATCGCGTCCCACTCCGGCGTGTGGTTCGGCACCCACGCCGACGTCGCGAGACATGCGGCGGCACGACGCGAGCACCCCGCCCGGCGATGACCTGCCGAACTCGTTTCCCGAATCGAGAGGAACCTTCACCGTGCCAACCATCAGCCGTGTTCACGAGGACAGGGCCGAAGCCCTGATCGACGTCTATGCTCGTGCCTTCTACGACGACCCGGTCTTCTCGTGGATCTTTCCGGACCCGGAACGCCGCGCGGAAGCGAATCGGCGGTTCTTCACCGTGATCGTCGAATCGACGCTCGCCGGCGGTGGTCTCGCCCTGCAGATCGAAGACTTCAGCGCGACCTCGTTGTTCTATCCGCCCTCCGTCCTGCCCACCGCGCAGGACCATGCCGATGTCCTGGCGAGACTGGAAAGCGAGCTGGGCGATCAAGCCGAGCGAGCGGTGGCCTTCATGAATCTCCTCAACGACAACCATCCGCGGGACCTGCCACCACACCTCTACGGCACTTATCTGTCGGCCGTTCCAGGTCAGCAGGGCAAGGGTCTCGGGACCAGGCTCAAGATGGCTCAGTTCGCCCTTGCCGATGGCGCGGATGCCGGCGTGTACGGCGAAGCCAGCTGTCTGCGCAATCTGGCTCTGTATGAGCGTCTCGGACAGGTCCGTCTCGGCGAAGCGATCACCCTGGACGGCGGTCCGTCGCTGTATCCGATCTGGCGACCGCAGGCGAGTAAACGCTCTGACAAGTAGGGAGCACAGGGATTTCCGGACTCGCGCACGACGCCGAAAGTCGGCGGAACTCGAGGAGAGCATGAAACGGTGGGGTCTCACCATCCCTTTGCCCGGCGTACCTCTCGCGGAGCACCGGAAGATCGTCGAAGAGCTTCCGGATTGGGGATACACCGACGTCTGGACGTCCGAGAAGGCGGGTACCGACGCGTTCACGCCCCTGGCGCTGGCATCCCAATGGGCACCGCGGTTACGGCTGGGTACCGCGGTCGCTCCGGTGTACACCCGCGGTCCGGCCCTCCTGGCGATGAACGCGGCCACGCTGGCGGGCCTCGCGCCGGGCCGGTTCGTCCTGGGAATCGGTGCGTCGTCCGAGGTGATCGTGCGGAAATGGAACGCCACGGAGTACGTGGCTCCGCTCCGCCGGGTCCGGGACACTCTGCGGTTCTTGCGGGCCGCCTTGGCGGGCGAGAAGGTCAGCGAAGCCTATGAGACCTTCTCGATCAGTGAGTTCCGCTTGGAGCACCCTGTCGATCCGCCACCGGAAATAGCGCTCGCCGCCCTGAAACCGGAGATGCTGCGGTTGGCCGCCAGGGAGGCCGATTGCGCGATCACCAACTGGCTCGCACCCGGTGACGTGCCCCGCATCCGCGAACAAGTCGGCCCCGAACTCGAGCTGGCAGCCAGGATCTTCGTTTGTCCCACCGAGGACAAGGCCCTGGCGCGTCGGCTCGGCCGGAGACTCATCACGGGTTACCTGACCGTTCCCGTCTATGCCGCCTTCCACGAATGGCTCGGCCGGGGTCCGGACCTCAAACCGATGCACGACGCCTGGAAGCTCGGTGATCGGCGCAAGGCCATGGAGCTGATCCCGGACGAGGCGGTGGACGACCTCGTCGTTCACGGCACGCCGGAATTCTGCCGCGAACGTGTCCAGTCCTATGTCGACAACGGACTTTCGACGCCGATCATCGCGTTGATTCCCACCGGGGACTGTCCGGTCGGTCAGGTCCGGAGGTTGGGGCCGGGCTGACGAAATTCCCGCGGCGCTTCCGATACGTGTCGCCGGTGCACCTCGATGAACTCGATCCCGCGCATGACGGCCTTCGCGGCAAAGGGATTTCGGACACGATTTCAGACCGGAAGCACCCGAGTTGGGGTGCGGTCAAGCCTGCCAACGCCGATAATACCGGTTTGGTGAGATAGTGTCGGAGTGAACACGGCGTGCAGCAACCCGCATGCCTGCTATGTGAAGAAAGTCAGGGGAGTCCTCCATGTTGATGACCGGTAAAGTGGTCCGCTACGACGAGCTGAGGGGCTACGGTTTCGTAGCGCCGGACAGCGGGGAAGACGATGTCTTCCTGCATGTGAACGATCTGACTTTCGACAAGCGTCGTCTCGCGGCCGGGGTACAGGTCCGGTTCACCACCGAAGAGGGACCTCGCGGGTTGAAGGCGTCGGACGTCACGCTGGTCGACCGAGGCAACCAGGAAGTTCGCGTTCGCACTGAACAAAAGCCTGCCGGCGTGGATGGTGACCACGACGTGCTGACCGCTCAGGACCTTCGTGAGGAGGTCACCGAAATGCTGCTGCTCGGCGCGCCGATGCTGACCGGGCAGCAGATCGTCGAGATCCGGCAAGGCTTCATCGCACTGGCGCTGAGTCATGGCTGGGTCAGCGACTGACCGGAGGTGTCCGGTTGCCCTGGGGCGCCGGATCCTCGCTGGAGCCGAGCACGAGACCTGTTGAGCGGAAATGAAGTCTCGGCGGCAACACTGGAACCATGACCAACGAAGTAAGCCCATCGATGTCCGAGAACGCCGCGATCAAACATGTGACACACAGTCACGATGTGGTGTTCGTGCGAGCGGTTTCGGATGTCGACCACGTGCCCGTCGACGTCGAACTCAGTTACGCCACCAGCGATCCGTTCGCGATCAAGGCATGCTTCCTGCGTGGCACCCCGAACGAAATCGACTGGCTGTTCTCCCGTGAACTCCTGGCGGCCGGTCTGCTCGCCCCCGCGGGGGAAGGCGATGTCCGCGTCGGCCCGTCGCTCGCTGACCCCCAGCGGGTGCAGATCGATCTGAAGACCCCGGACGGCGCGGCCTGCTTCACGGTCGGCGCGGAGGATCTGAAGGACATGCTGGACTGCAGTCACGCCGTGGTACCCCACGGCGAAGAATTCCTTTGGATCGATTTCGATTTCGAGTTGCACCGCCTCGTTTCGGGCTGAGTGAGCGCTCGATCGAGATTGTGAGGCTGCTCCAGGAAATCCTAGTTCCTGGAGCAGCCTCACGGCATCTTAACCGACAGGACGCGCGTCGGTATCAGGGTGCTTCACATTCAGGGTGCATGCGAGCCTGTTGAAGTTCGTCGCTCAGGAGATAGAGAGGTACTGCATAATGCGCACACTCTACGAGGGTGAGCTGCAGATCGACTACGGCCAGTTCTACATCTGGACCGACGAGCAAGCAGCCGACGCCTACGGTGCGGCCTTTGACAACGTCAAACGAACTTTCGCCGGCCAGTCCAGTGGCCTATGCGGGGCTGCTGTGAGAGGCCTGCTCTATTTCGACACCGGTACGCAATACGGGACCATCGGCGCCCGCGTCGTCGTGACCGACGCTGAACCTGATCTTGACGACTCTTGGGAAGACGTAGTCGAGGTTTCCTACCAGGCCGGGGAAGAAACGTCCCTGGTCGAGTGGGGTGACGGCGACTCGTATCTTCTCGATCTCGCTGCGGGCGAGTACCGGGTGCGCTACGCCGCACGGGGCCGTGACCAGGACGACGAGGGGGAAGACGAGGAGGATACTGAGGAGCCGGTCGAGTACATCGAGATCACCATCTGGTCGGCGCCCGCCTCGGCAGATCGAGTGATCCGCATCACGAGCGAACACGGTGCAGCCATGAACGCGCAGTGGCTCAGTAGCTAGCCTCGCGCTTTCGCTGTGAGGACCGCATCCGCACCGCCAAGACACCGGACTGCGCAACCTGTCCCTGCACGGGTTCGACGCCAACCGGATCTGGCTCGAAATTGTTCGCCTCGCTACAGAACGAACCGCTTGGATGCAGATGCTCGCCCTCATGGTGATCGGACGCTGCATCGAATCGACCCCGAGGTCAAGATGGATGAAGACCCGCAGGACCTGCCGTCACGGGTGGTCCTGGAAGTCTGGATCGTCGACGAGGCGGGCGACCCAAGCCGTTGCCATCCGAATCCGAACTACCGGCCCAGCAGTCCTGGCTCCTCGCCCCATCGACGCGATGTTCCGAGCGACGAGGGTGTCGCTGTGCTCAAACCCGGGCCGGACGGCGTGCCGTCGGTTCAGGCGACCACTTCCCACGGCCACCGCGAACGCGTCGGCTCGCCGACGACGCCGGGCTCTCGCCCGAGCGGAGCAGTTCGTCGTTGGCGATCACAGACGACAGTTCGATGCGGAAGCGGCGACCGTTCCGGCCGTTCCCGACGCTCGTTGCCTTACCCTCTATAGAGTCCCTGGCGTTTGCGCCACGGTCCTATCGCCGGCCGGTCATCGCGTCATCGGTTTCGGTGAGCTGGATCTCGGCCGGCGAGCGGATGTGCTGGACGAGTAGCGGCGCTTCGGAGCCGATCTTGGCCAGGAAAGTTCCCCGGCCGAGTCCCATGATGGTGTCCTCGGTCCCCGCCGGCAGGTCGTACAGGTCGACGCAGGCCAGCGCGTCGCTGCGCAACGACTGTCCGAAGATGAACACCGTCTCGGCTTCCTGCAGCAGCGAACGGGCGGCGGATTCCGCGGGCAGATCCGATACGTGGTGGAAGCCCGCCATCGTCGCCAGGCCGAGACCGCGCGCGAGTTTCGTATTGCGCTGAAACACCTTTCCGAGCGCGCCCTCCGCGACGTGCCAGCCTTCCTCCACGATGTTCACCGTCTGCATCAGCTGCTGTGAACGCTGCGCGAGCATGTTCGTCTGCCAGGTGTTGATCACCGTCATCACGATCCGGAGGGCCGGCCCCTCGACGGGGAGCGCGGAGATGTCGAAGTGGACCAGGCCGCTGGGGTGATCGAGCTGGACGTCGGGCGAGGTTTCCCCGTCCACCAGCCCGGCCAGGTCCTCCTCGATCATGCGTTCCAGTGCAAAGGCTGGGTCGAAACCCCATTCGCGCAGTTCGGAGACGGGGATGCCGATGTTCTTCGCGGCTTCGGCGGCGGGTCTGATCAGATGGTGGACGACGTCGCCGATCACCGGCACCCGGTCGCGTTCCCGCGCGTCACCGGTCGCGGCGAACAGCGCGATCCGCAGGGCCTTGCCTTCCCGTTCGCTCACCTCGCGGCCGAGTGCCTCGGCGAGGACGGCACGAAGCAGCATCATCTGCCCGGTGGGACGGCCCGTCTGCTTACCACCCTCACGCGTGTCGCCGAGTGAGATGACCGGGTCGAGCAGGTTCAGCTTGCTTCCGGTGCCGTCCATGGTGAACCGGATCGACGGAGCGCCGACGGCGCGGGCGAGGCGGGTGTATTCACCTTGTCCCGCTTGGGTCTTCTTGTCGAGTACGACCACACGCCGTCCGGAGAGCAGGAGCTGACGCAGTGTTCCCCACGTTTTGAGCAGGGAGCTCTTGCCCTTGCCGACGTCGCCGATGACCGCGACGTTGGGGGCCGAGACCAGCTTGTCGTCGTAGGCGATGAAAGGATCGTGGCACACCAGCTGGCCGGAGAGCCGGTCGGTGCCGAGGATCAATCCTCGATGCGTCGTCGGCGGTGAGGAGAGAGCCAGGTTCAGAGCTTCTGCCTGCCGTGTCGTCGAGCGCGCGCCGGCCTCGCGGGGTTCGTACCAGCCCGCCCGGTCCAGCCAGCGGGCGCGGCGCGGTTCGCGGCGGTTCTTCCGCCGCGGCTCCGGCTCGGCCACCGGGTGTGGCGCCTGTGGTGCCGCCGGGACACCGGGCGCGCCCGCCGTCGTCCGTACCGTCATCTGGACACCGCCATTCCCCGTGCGAGCGGATAAGTGGTGATCGCCGCCGCGTCGTGCCAAGTGTCCTGCCATTCCAGTCTGCCGATCGCGCAGTTGGCCGCGGCGTTGCCGACCCGAGTGGACGCCCTCGCCAGTTCCCCCTCGTCGGAAGCGGTGACCGAGAGGGACATGGACCAGTCGACGCCGTGGTGACCGCTGCCGGGTGAGAGATCGTCGAGTCGTCGCCGCGACGCGGACAGCAGCAGTTCGTCGGTACCGTCACCGATCTGCCCCTTCTCCGCGGCGTTGTGCCTGCTGGCCCCGTCGACGGTGACGTCACGAACGGCTCGCGCCCTGGCGATCCGCGCCGGCACGAACTCCATCCGCACGCTGAGGGTCCGGATCACCGCCGGGTTGACCTCGACCAGCAGCGGCGCGAGCCAATGCGGGCCGAGCGGCACTGCGCCGATGCCGTCCCTGGGCACCACGGCCACCCGATGCAGCCAGCGGCCGTTCACCGTCATATGCCCGCGATCGGCGCGATAGTCCTGCCAGCAGTTGTTCCAGCGGATCCCCTCGTGCTGATCTACCGGGAACGCCGGATCCTGCATCGATCGCAGGACCGCGCAGGTGCGCTGTTCGCCCAACACCCGCGGCCGCACCAGATCCGCCCGGCTCACCAGATCGGCGAGCCTGGCCAGTTCCTCACGGACGAGTCCGGCCCAGCCCGTCTCGCCTTGTCCATGCCGGCGGGCGGCCGCGGCGAACTCGCCGTTCAGCGGGAACCGGGCCACCAGGTAGTTCCGATGCTGTTCGGCGGTGTGCGCGGTGAGATCGATCAGGTCCTCGTAGGACTTGACGAGGGCCTCGATCCCCGGCCGTTCGGAGACCCTGGCCGCGACGAAGGCGCGGTGGCGCGCCGGGTCATGGGGCAGGATCCGGTTGATCTGCTGGAGACCGCGGAGGAAGGAGCCGTCCCTGGCCAGCTGGGACAGCATCACGCCGTACCGGGCCGAGGCCGCTTCGAACTCGGCGACGGTGCGCAGTCCCTGCGGCTGCCCGTCGACCTCCATCACCACGGAAAGGTACGGGGTCTCCCCGGGATTGGAATGCCGCAGGATGAACATGTCCTCGTGTGGTGTCCCGCCGAGGTCCAGCGGCGCCACGCGGCCGAGTGGAGGTGGCAGGATCGCCCGCTCGCCGTCGGGTTCGGCGGTGAAGGCCGTGACCCCGCGGCGGCGCCGCACCAGGAAACGCCACCGGCGGACCCAGCCCGTCGCGACGGACCGCTGCCCGTTCCACGGGTACAGCACGATGACGCCGACGAGGAGGACCGCGATGCCCGCGATGGTGCCCGCGACGCCGCCGATCCCCAGCCACAGCAAGCCGGCCAGCAACCCGGTCGCACCGAGGGCGGCACCGGTGCGACCGTCCACTTTGCCCAGCAGGCCGCGACCGGCGACCTCCCCGCCCAGAATCGAAGTACGCATCAGCCACGCCCCAGGTGTGGAGACGAGATTTTCTCGGTGTGGGTGTCCGCTTCGAGGTGACCCGATGTCGTGGGCGCGTTCTGCCGTCGCTCGGCCTGCCCCCGATCACGCTGCGAACTTCGCCGTTCGTGTTGCCGTTGTTCGTAGGCCTGCTCGATGGAACGCGCTCGCATCGGATGAGGGTCGAGCGACGGCGGCAAGAGCGTCGGACCTCGTTCCAAGGACACGGACACCGATTCACGCACCCCGACCGGAGCCGAAGGCCGCGCTGCCGAACGTGCGGTCCCCCCGGATCGCCTCGCCGGAAGCCTGCGCAGGATCAGCAAGGGCGCCACGCTCGACACGATGAGGGCGACGGCCAGCAGACAGAGCTGGATCAGGCCCGGCACGCCCGCAGGATCCCCCTCGGCCGTTCCGAAGGCACCGAACGCTGCGGCGAGCAGCAGGAACAGCAGTGGTTTCGCGAAAATGAGACCGAGCCAGAGAGCGGGCACCCGCAGGGCCTTCGGCCGCCACGTCGGATGCACCAGCATGCCCCAGCCGATCCCGGCGATGATCCCGGCGACCGGCAAGCCGATCTTCTCCACAGCGAGGATGAGGAAGATGCCGAGCGCGCCGGCGACTATCAACAGCGAAACGACCAAACCCACGAACGCGCCGCCCGGGAGCTTGTCCGCGGTGATCCCGGCCAGTTTCTCCACCCGGTCACCGCTCTGGCCGATCGTGGTGGCGCCCCAGCCGGTGATCCCCTCGGTGGCCGCGTTCGCGACGTTGGACACCAACACCCCGATGGCGGGGAAGAACACGATCAGCGACACGGCGAGCGGCAGATACTTGAACAGGGACTCGCGCAGGTCTTCGCGTCCGCCTCGGCGCAGGCCGTGGAAAATCGCGAAAATGGCGGCGAAGGCCATGACGATCAGGCCGAGGCCGGCCGCGGCGGCGTACTGGGTCAGGAAACCCGGTGCGGCCGGATTTACGTTCCCTTGTTCCCCCAAGCCGTTCAGTACCTGTTTGACGAGGTCGAACGCGGAGGCGTGTACCGCGTTCGCGAGGTCGTCGAGCGGGGTTGACGGTTCGGGGACGAACTCCGCGAGAGAACCGTGGCCGTCGATTCCAGGCATCTCATGCCTCTCAGAAGACGGACAGGATCGCGCCGAAGATCAGTCCCAGGCTCGCCAGCACGGCGAGTCCGATCACCGAGCGCTTGAGCGAGGCCGCGTGTTCGGCGACCGACGTGTGATATCCGTGCCGCTTCGCGGACTGAAGTTCCAGCGTTGCCCGGATCGTGCCGAAGGCGACCACGACGAACGCCAGCCCCCAAGCGCCGCCGAGCAGCTTCTTCCAGGCGGCGTTGAAGTCGACGCCGAAGACGTCGAAATTGGGCACGATACCTTCGAAGGGGTTCGGCGACTGCGCGAGAAAGTGCAGGATCATTGGTTCGCGGCCTTCCCGTGAAGTCGGCTGTCGAGGTGGACGATCTGATTCGGGGTCCTCAGCGAGAGCTGTGTGGGGCGGCTTCGTGAGGAGAGTTGTTTGAGTGCGCGGGACACGACGGAAACCAGGGGTTCCCACCGTGCTTCGTCGTCGGCGGGAACGACCCCGCCGGGCAGTTTGACGCGGACGACCTCCGCCGTCCGCGCCGCGAACGTCTTGGCGATCTTCCGGCCGAGCATCCGGTGTGCGCCGGTCTGGATGCCGACGACGATCGCCGTGCTCACCAGGTCGGGGCGGCCTTCGGCCTCCAGCCGGTCGAGCATCCACCACGCCGCCCTGGCCGCGTGGAGGTCGTCGGGAACGGGGATCACCAGTTGGTCGGCGGTCCAGCTCTGCCTTCGCCAGTCGGTGCCGTGCGGGTCGGCGGGCATGTCTGCGACGACGAGGCCGTCGAGCCGGACCGAGCCGACACCGTTCCACAGCCGCACGTTGACATGGCGGGGTTCGAGACCGGCGTGCAGCTTACGGGCGACGGTGCTCTTGAACGTCCGGGGCTGGACGTTGGCGACCGTGACGAGCCCGTAAACGGCTTCGGGTGCGGCCGGTGCCGCCTCCGCAGGCGCCTTCTTCTGCTTTTCCTTGCGCCCTTCCGGTCGGCGGGCAGGCGTGGGCGGCTCCGGGACGGGAGGCGGCCGGTAGGCGACCGGCTTGCTCAGGTCGACGGGTTGTTCGGCTTCGTAGCCCGGCGGGTGCTCAGACATGCTGATCAGCCCCTCCTCCTGAAATGGGCCGGACGACTTCCGCCCGGAAGTCCCCGCCGGTGCGCACCGGGGAGACCTTGACGACGTCGCCGCTCTGCGGCGCTTCGACCATGTAGGGGACGCCGTCGACGACACCGAGGAACAACGCCACGTGGTGCACTACGCCGCCGTAGAACACCAGATCCCCGGGCAGGGCCGAGGCCCATGGCACGACGGCCCCGCCCCCGGCATGCTGCTCACGCGACGTCCTCGGCAGGGAGACGCCGACCTGGGCGTAGGAATAGAGCATGAGGCCGCTGCAGTCGAAGCCCACCTTGGCGAAATCGCCGTTCGCGTCGGCGACACCGCCGTCGCGAATGCCGCGGGAGGGCCCGGCCGCCGTCCCGCCACCCCAGGCGTACGGCGTTCCCAGCCAGGAAAGGGCGGCGGCGAGCACCCGTGCCGCTTCCGGGGTCGGCGCCTTGACCGTTCCGGTCAGGCCCGCGCCCGGTGGCAGTTCGACGTCGACGCCGTTGGCCCGCACCGCCGTCGGTCCGCTTCGGCCGGTTTCGCAGGTCATCGCCGTGGTGCCGTCGTAGAGTACGTTCGCCAAGGATTCCGCCAGCGGCTGCCACGGCTCGTACTTGCTCGCGCCGGCGCCACTGGCCTGGACCACCTGGCCGATGTCGGCGTTGGATCGGGAGTCGGTGTCGTAACCCGGTACCCGGTCGAGCAGCACGGTGAAGAAGCCCTTCGCCGCCATGCCGGCGTTCTTCCGGTCGTAACCGGTGTAGGCGTTGCCCGGTCCCGGGGCGATCTGCTGGAAGGCGCCGGTCGCGCGGCCGACGACCACGTCCGCCTCGAACCGGGATTCCTGCCTGGCGATCTGCAGGGCGATCACGACACCGCGCCGCGTGATCGCCATCCCCTTCGCGGTTGCGACAATGCTCTTGACCACCTCGAGCTGGGGGAGGGCGAGGTCGGGGGCGGCGGCTTCCCCCGGCGTGGGCTGCGCCGACGGCGGAGCCGCACCGGTGCAGCTCAACGCCTCCGCCTTCTCCGGGCGGGGAAGAACCAGAAGCAGGCCGCCCACGAGGAGCACCACGACGGCGAACAAGGCTTTGAGGCGCATCAGCCCGCCTCCACCCGGATGTCGACCAGCCAGCGGCCGTCGGTCTGCCGGAGGACCCGGCGCACCGAACGGACCTGCTCACTTTCGAAGGCGACACCCGCCGAAGAATTGACGCGCCGGGCCGAAAGCACCAGATAAGCCACGTTGGCGCTTTGCGGAGCTTCCGGGCTCGCCGTCGCGGTCACCTCGTCGCAACCGCTGCTCAGCTGTTGTTCCCGCACGCTCCGGTAGGTGTCCTCGTTGTCGCCGGCCCGTCGGTCATCCTTGGCCGCGGCCGGAGTCTGGTACCGCGCCGCACGATCGAGATTCGCGTTCATCGGCTCACGCCAGTCGAGCGTGCACCACTGCCGTAGCCATTCGGCGCTCACGGCCGCGGGATCGGCGAAGAGCGTGGCGGCGTCCGGACGAGGGCTTTCGGCGCTCGGCAACGGGGGCACCGGGGTGGGAGGGGTCGCTACCGGCGTCCGTGGCGCCACCGAGCCGACCGGGATCCGCTCGGTCACGGTGGACGATCGGGTTTCCGGAGGCGTTCCACCGGACGGGGCGGTGGTCCCGCATGCCGTGCCGGCCAGGGCGACGAGCAAGAGCACGGACGACGCGGCACGCATCATATTCACCTCCGGAGTCCGCTCGGGCCAGTGAAACCAGTCTGTGGAGTGGTCCCGGACCAAGGCCAGCGAAGTCCGCTGTTTATGTCCGAACTGCTCACCGCCGGGGTGTGCCCGGGCAGCGACAGGCGCTATAGGCCATCCCAGACGCTCCTCAGCCTGCTCCCGGGATGCCAGAAATTGCCGAAGGTCCCGGTGATCCGCAGTTCCTTCTTCTCGCTGAGCTTCGATGGCCAGAGTTGGACCAGCGCTTCCGCCATCGGGCCCCGCTCGATTCCGGCTTCTTCGCTTTCCCGGGACAAGTCCCGCACGTGATAGCGAAGGCAGTAGTCGCCAGGCCCCGGCAGGTCCACTGGGCTCATCAGGGTTTGAGACCAATCCAGCACCGCGGCCGATCCGGTCGCGGACCGGTAGCCGAACTCGATGACGTCGTCGTAATGCTCGATCAGCTCTTCGGGTCCGCCATCACAGATCTCAGTGACGACCCGGACCTGCTTCGCCGTCCAAGGCACCTGGAGCTTCAGCTTCCCACTCGCCGCGGTGACCATCCCGGTCCACGTGGAGAGCCTGGGATTGATCAACGTGGTGTTCTCGCTGAGGTAGAAGTACGGATGCTGGGCATCGAGAACGCGGTCGATCCTCGCAGGATGCGCTGCTGTGACGTCGCCGGCTGACATGTCTCCTGTGTACTGCGCGCGCATATTTCGCACAGCAAACCTGGAATAATCCGTGACTTCCGGCAAGGAAGGCTGCCCGACCGAGCGCCTTCACCGAGCGTTTTTCATCCTGCTTCGCGGTGCGATGCCTGGTCGTGAGTGGTAAGTGTCGTTCTAACCGTCATTACCACTCACGACTGCGGCCCATCGGCTCATGCGTAGCCGTTGTGACTGCTGGTGCTTGTGTGCCACCTGTGGTGATCATCGAATCCGTGAAGGACTCCTTGAGGGACCCAGAGTCCCTCAAGGAGTCCTTCACGGAACGGGCGTGGGAATCAACTGCCGCCCACGTAGGTAACCTCGTGTCAGTAAACGGACAGGGCGAATCGGTCGAGGTCGATTCCTCGCATGAGCGCGAGAGCCGAACGCAGCGATCGGTCGGCGGATTCGTGGTCGCAGCGTTCCGACGCACGGAGGGCCTCGGCGGCGTTCGAGAGGCCCATCATGAGATCCACACGCTCCTCCCAGGCACGCGTGCCGTCGGTGTCGGCGCCGGACTGCAGGAGCCAGTCCACGTAGAGATCGAGCCAACCCGCCAGTTCCAAGCCCGGCCTGAGTACGCCGCCCGCCGGGTCGAGCCACCGGCCTTCCTCATCCCCCTCTGAAAACACTATTTCCCCCGCTTCTTCGTAACCGTCCGCGCATAGGTTCGACTGGTACTCGCCATCGGCGAACATCGTATTTTCGCGCGGCGGGCAGCGCGTACGCGACCGCCGTTCAGTGGAATTCCAGTCTGGTTCATTGATCCGGAGATCTGGATCAATGAAAAGAAATGAAAACTACCACAATCGACTCGGATGGCGGCCGAAAAGAACGGGGCCGGGGAAAAATAGCCAACGATGATGCCCGAACAGACAGCCGGAATCGCAGACTGTATTGCCTTGAGGGCAGCTGTGATGGACGGTCTGGTGACCCGAGCCGGGAGAGCCGGTTTCGGTCGCCGCGGGCCGCAGAGAGGTGTCCTCATGAAGGCTGCCGTCCTACACGGGAAGCATCGGCTGACCGTGGAAACAGTCCCCGACGCGACACTCCGGGAACCCGGGGACGCCGTCGTCCGAGTGGTCGCCGCCGGTATCTGCGGCACCGATCTCCACGGCTATCGAGGGCTTCCCGGGCCCGTTCAAGGCCCTCGATGCGGACACGAGTTCGTCGGTGTGGTCGAGGATGCCGGCTTCGACGTCTCCACCCTGCGCCCCGGAGCGCTGGTCGTCGCGCCGTTCAATTTCGCCGACGGCACCTGCCCGACCTGCCGGACCGGATTGTACAGCGCCTGCGCCTCGGGCGGCATGTTCGGCGTGGACGGTGACGGAGGCCAGGCCGAAGCGGTCCGGGTGCCGTTCGCCGACGCCAATCTGGTGACGGTGCCGGTGGACCGGAACGACGAACGACTGCCCTCCCTGCTCGCCCTCACCGACACGATGGCCACCGGGCTCCACGCCATCCGGACGGGCAGGGTCGCACCGGGTTCGTCGGTCGCCGTCCTCGGTGACGGCCCGGTCGGGTTGTGTGCCGTACTCGCGGCGAGAGAGGCCGAGGCAGGCCGGATCATCCTGGTGGGAAGACACGAAGACCGGCTGCGTAGAGGTGAGAAATTCGGTGCGACCGATACCTTGCTGGCCGCCGGAACCGAAGGCGTGGCGGAATCCGTCGATTTCGTCCGTGCGGCCACCCAAGGAATCGGCGCCGACGTGGTGGTGGAATGCGGCGGCAGCCCGCAGGCGCAGACCACGGCGTTCGCGCTCTGCCGGGACGGCGGGGTCGTCTGCGTGATGGGCGCACCGCCGATGGTCGACGTCTCACCGGTCTTCCTCCGGGGCATCACTCTCACCGGCGGTCTGACACCGGTGAGGGCGTATCTTCCGGATCTCGTCGAAAAAGTACTGGCGGGAAGCCTGAATCCCGGCTCGATCTTCGACAAGTCGGTGTCCCTGGACGACATCGAGTCCGGCTACGAAGCGATGAACGCGCGTGCAGCCACCAAAGTACTGGTACGGCCGTAACCGACTGGGAGTGTGATCAGATGCCGACAAAGATCCATCGATCCAGAAGATTCTCACAAATCGCGATGGTGATCATTCTCTCCATCGCGATGGTGCCCGCCTTCGCCACGGCCGCGGCTTCCGCGCCACGGCAGCATCAGCAGGGCTCGTCCACCAGCTTCAAGGAAGCGATGAACAGGACGATCATCCTCGGTTTCTTCGCCGCGCTGAACCGCGGCAACCTGGGCCACCTCGACAAGATCGTGCGTCCCGATCTCATCCAGCACTATCCCAAGATCGCCGACGGCCGGGCCGCCTTCCGCCAGTACCACGCGGGCCTGCGGGACCGGAACCCGGATCTCCGGTTCTCCGTGAAGCGGACAGTGGCCCAAGGCGATCTCGTCGTGGCGCATAGCCATTTCGTGTCGAAGGCCGGTGATCCCGGTATCTCCAAGGTCAACGTCTTCCGGTTGAGCGACGGAAAGATCGCCGAGCACTGGGAGGCCAACGAAGCCGTCCGGCCGCCGGGTATCGGCAACGACATGTTCTCCACGCTCAGCTCGCCCAGGATTTCCAGGCCGCTGCCGCTGGCCACGGACGCTGAAAGCGAACGTGCCGGGCGGGCTGCCTTCGCGGAGATCATCAACCAGCCGAACGACGAAATCCGACGGCAGGCGCTCGATCGCCTTATCGGCGACAACACCTACTACCAGCATTATCCCAATGTCCCGAACGGTAAAGCCGCGTTGGACCAGTTCATCCATGACGCGTTCGCCGTGCAGCCGGAATACCGGGCCAACGTCAAGATCGTCGTCGCCGAGCATGATCTGGTAGCGCTCATCGTCCACATCGAGAAACTGTTCGACATCGAGAACAGTGTCAGTTTCGACCTGCTCCGCGTCCGCGACGGGAAGTTGGTGGAGCACTGGGCAACCGGGGAAGAAATCCCCGCGACATCGGCCAATCCACACACGATGTACTGAACCGCCGGCTGTTGTGACGCGGGCCAGGGAGGTGCTTTCGTGCGACGTGAGATCACGGCCCGGCCCGCGTCACCTGTTTCCCGGCCCGTCACACCGCTCGTCCTGTTCGCGATCGTGCTCGCGGCGGTCATGGCCTGGGTGATCCGGGATTGGGCGTCGTATCTGGACATCACACCGAGCCCGTCGTCTTCCCCGTCCGCGGGCACCGGACATCATGCCGGTCTGGACGGGGCGCTCACCCCGCCTCCCGCCATCGCCGCGCGAGCGGTCCCCAACCTCTTCGGCATCACCTTGCTCGCCGCACACGTGACGACGGCGAACGTGCTGCTCGCCGGCGCGGCCGCCCGGCGGTGGGCGGCGGGACGTATCCCGGCCGTGCTGATCTTCGCGGCGATGTCCGCCGTCTTCACCGCGTCGGCCACGATTCCCCTGGCGAAGCTGACCGTCGGCAACGCCATTTCCCCGGGCAACACGTTGTCCGCCGCGATCACAGTACTGCAGTACTCCTTCGTACTCGCTCTCGTCGGCGCGGCGCCCCTGCGCCTATGGCTCCCTACCCCCTCCCCTGAAGGTGATCGACGTGTTGAACAGAAGAGACGCGATCAAACTCGGGTCCGCCGCCGGCATGGCGCTCGTCTTTCCGACGAAACAGCTGGCGTCCGCACTCTCTGACGATCCGCTGGAGCTACCCCCCTTCTCGATACCGCTGTCGATTCCTCCCGTGCTGAAACCCACCCGGCGCACGGGGGACACGGATTTCTACGACATGCGGATCGCGGAGTCCTGGCACGAGATCCTGCCGGGCGTCCGGACCAGGACACTCACCTTCAACGGAGGCTTTCCCGGGCCCACCGTCCACGCCCGACGTGGTCGCGCCGTGGTGGTCAGGCAGTTCAACGGCATGGGCTCCCCCGCGACGGTGCATCTGCACGGCGCGAACGTGCCGGCGTCGAGTGACGGGCATCCGATGGATCCCATCGCGCCCGGACAGTCCAGGGTGTACCGATATCCGAACGACCAACCGGCCGCCACTCTCTGGTATCACGACCACACACACCACCTGGAGGGCGAGCAAGTCTACCGCGGGCTTTCCGGCGCCTACCTGTTGTCCGATCCGGTGGACGCGCGCCTTCCGCTGCCCGGTGGCGAGTTCGACGTTCTGCTGATGTTCAGGGACGCGAAACTGGACGGCGAGGGCCAACTCGTCTTCGTCCCCGACGACTTCATGAACCGGCCTACGATCCTCGTCAACGGTCGTCCGCAGCCTTACTTCGAGGTCAAGCGGCGGCTGTACCGCCTCAGGTTGATCAACGTCTCGAATCTCGAGGTGTTCAAGTTCCGGCTTTCCAACGGAGCACGGTTCCTGCAGATCGCCTCCGACGGAGGTTTTCTGCGGGAGCCCGCGGTACGGCAGGAGATCGACTTGTGGCCGGCGGAGCGCGCCGAGGTGCTGGTGGATTTCCGGTCGGTACCGGCGGGAACCTCCGTCGAGCTGCAGAACGTGGTAGCCCTCTCCGAGAACAAGCGGGACATCATACAGTTCCGGGTCGGCGGGGGTGGGCCAGGGGACAAGCCGGAGCTCACCATTCCCGGCCGGCCCTTGGTGCAGACGGAGATACCAGGATGGCCGTCCCGGAACCCAGCTCCGGAGCGAGTGTCGAAGACCCGGCGTTTCATCCTGCGGATCGACCCCGTGACCGGCGAATTCCTCATCAACGACCGGGGTTTCGACCCGAATCGGGTGGACGCGACTATCCAACATGGCTCGACGGAGATCTGGGAACTCGTGAACGGCGACGGTGCTTTCGGGATCCCGCACACCATGCACCTCCATCTCGTGCAGTTCAGGGTGCTCGATCGGAACGGGAAGCCGGAGCCTGGCCACGACACCTATCCGAAGGACACCGTACGTCTGAATCCCGGTGACGTCGTCCGCATCCAAGCGACGTTCGACACTCAAATCGGCCGGTACCCGTTCCACTGCCACTTCCTGGACCATGCGATGCACTCGATGATGGGCCAGTTCGAGGTCGTCCCGCGCCGGTGAGGGGCCCTGAAGTCCGCGTTGCGAATGCCCTTTCGTGACGCTAGGCGCCCGGCAGAGGTCTCGGCGCTGAGCCAGGGAGTGGATGCGGGGCCGCCGCGTTGGGTGGCTTCACCGTCAGGAGCGCGGACGCACCGCGGTGAGGATCAGCTCGACGCCTTCGCCGACCATATCCTGGAGCAGGCGGTCGCGCTCCCGGACCCAGCGGAGGGTCGCGCCCATCAACGTGTCGCTGAGAACCCGGGTCGTCACATCGACATCGATGTCCGGCTTCACCTCTCCGCGTACTCGGCCCTCGTGCAGCAGCGGGGCCAAGTCGGTGAGCAGTTGAGACTCATAGCGGATAGGCCCGACGGCGGAAGTCCAGCCCAGCATCATCTGCCGTGAGAGCTCGGGCTCGGCCTGCACCATCTCGCTGATCAGGTGCAGGTAGGCGCGGACCCGTTCCAGCACCTCGCCCGTGGCGTCCGCGGCCTGGGCCACGGCGATGTCGGCGATCCGGCGTGTCCACAGCATCGGAATATCGCTTTTGCTGGGGAAATGATTGAACGCGGTACGACGAGAAGTGCCCGCGCGCTCGGCGATGTCGGCCATCGAGGTGGCCTCGTAACCTCGCTCGACGAACAACGCCGCTGCCGCCGCGTACAGGCGGTCTCGCGTAGCTAGTGCACGTCGGCCCCCTGCTTGCTGCTGGGCTGCCGCCCCGGTCATTGCCTCGTCTTCGTGCGACGTATGGCGCATGTCTGCACTCAACTACACACTCGTCTCACTCGCCCTGCACCCTGGTGCACCATCTCGTCCGCAGGGTGTCCGCGTCCGAACATAGCGGTGACGCGTCACTCGCCGCCTCACATGCCGGCAGGTACGTCCAGCTGTAACCGCTGAGCCGCCTGCCTGACCGAGGCGATCGGCAGGTCGAGGGCCCGCGCGAGGTTGACGCTCCGGCGAACCAGTGGCGTGTTACCGGGACTGAGTTCGCCTTTGCGCAGGAACAACGTGTCCTCCAGTCCGGCGCGGGCGTTGCCACCCATGGCCAGGCCGATGGCGGTGAGCTGCAGGTTCGCCTTGCCGATCGCGATGATCTGCCACACCGCGTTGTCCGGTAGGCGCTCGACCAGCGTGTACAGGTTCGCCGGCGTGGCCGCCGCGCCGCCGCGTACGCCGAGGACGATGCTGAACTGCGGATCGCCGGAGATGAGTCCCTCGTCGATGAGCCGCAGGCATGCGTCGAGATGGCCCGTGTCGTAGATCTCCATTTCCGGCTTGACGCCCAACTCCTGCATCCGGGCCGCGAGCCGGCGCACCTCTGCGGGAGGGTTGCGGAACTCTCCCGCCCCGAAGGTCATGCTGCACGGATTCAGCGTCGCCATCTGCGGTCGCAGTTCCACCAGGCGGGCGCGGTCCTCGAACTCCACGTCCATGCCGACCCCGGTCGAGATCTGGACGAGAATCGGGCACGTGTCGCGAATCAGTCCCACCGTGCGCTCCGCGATGGCCAGGTCGGCGGTCGGGCGCCCCTGCGCGTCGCGGAAGTGCAGGTGCGCGACCGCCGCGCCTTCGGCGTAAGCCTCGCCGACGGCGGCGGCGATCTCCTCGGGACTGGTCGGCAGGCTGGGGTTGTCCAGTTTGGTGGCGATCGGACCGGTCGTCGCCACGGTGATGATCACGCACATGGAATATCTCCTGCGATGTGGACGAAGTCCGTCGATGGTGGGCGAAGTGCCTGGGCAGGACGCAAGCGGGCTCGGGTCATCGTGAGTCATCGATCCTCAGGACGATCTTGCCGCGCACCGCGCCGGCGTCGATCGCGCGATGAGCCTCGGCGGCCTGAGACAGCGGCAGCTCCCGGGTGATCCGCGGACGCACATGCCCACTGGCGAGGTGCTCGCTGAGCCGGACCATGCGGGCGGGGGTCGCCTCGAAGAACCGGTACTGGAAGTGCTGGTCGCGCACGCGGAAGTCGTCGGTCGTGGGCGCATGGACGCACGAGGCCACCCGGCCACCCTGACGCACCACGCCCGACAGCTGCGACTGAGCCTCTCCGCCGACGGTGTCGACAGCGGCATCGACACCGTCAGGCACCAACCGCGCGACGGCTTCAGCGACGTTATCGGTGCGGTAGTCGACCGCGTGAGCGGCGCCCAGCTCCCGGACGAAGTCGTGGTTCGACGCCCGAGCCACCGCGATGACCTCCGCACCCAGCGCGACGGCCACCTGGACGGCGAAGTGACCCACGCCGCCCGCGGCACCGAGGACGACGACTGTGTCCCCAGGCTGGACCTCCAGCAGCTCCTCCACCAGGACCATCGCCGTACCGCCCGCGCACGCGACCGCGGCAGCGTCCCGCAGGGACACGCCGGGCGGCACCGCGGCCAGCTGGGTCGAGCGGGCCGGCGCCAGCTCGGCGTACGTCCCGTCGCCCGCGTAGTCGTGCAGGAAGAAGCCGAACACAGCTTGACCAGGTTTGAACGGCGAGCCGGACACGCCGATCTCCTCGACGAATCCCGCACCCTCCAGCCCCAGCACGAGCGGGAAGTGGTGCCGCGCGCGAGGCGCGAACTGGCCCTGCCGGATCCGGGAGTCGCCGGGGTTGACCCCCGCGTGGGTCAGTCTGACCAGCACGCTGTTCGGGCCGAGCGGCGGCCGCTCGACCTCACGCTCGTCGAACCGGTCCGGTCCGCCGAAGTCATCGCACACCATCGCGCGCATCGCTCGCCCCTTTCGATGCCTCCTGGAACCACGTGGTGGCCCCTGCTGATCGCCCTGCGAGGGGCCATACTGCACCCGGGTGCAAGTTTGCGCAATCCCCGCAGGTCCGGCCTCCGCAGCTTTCCGCGACGTGACGCTTGACGCATTCTGCACCCGAGTGCAGAATGCGGCGACACCCTGCACTCGGGTGCAACAAGAAGTGAGCGAGATAACACGACCGGCGGCGTCGCACATCGTCGGTCCCCCGGACTTCGTCGGACGCGGCTGAGCGAATCCGACCCACTGTCTGCACAGGATGGGACGTGATGACCAGATATTCGAACGGCCCCCACCACTTGGGCGGCGACTGCTACGCGTGGCTGCTGCCCCAGGGACACTGGGGAGAGAGCAATACCGGCCTGGTCCAAGGGGACGGCGAATCCCTGCTCGTGGACACCCACCTCGACCTGGCCCACACCGCGCGCATGCTCGAGGCGTTCGGCACGCTCACCGAGGACTGCCCGATCCGGACGGTGGTCAACACGCACTCCGACGGAGACCACTGGTTCGGCAACCAGCTCGCCGCCGGGCCGGGTGTCGAGATCGTCGCCTCCGCTGCCGCCGCGGAACTGATGACACCGGCTGGAGCGACAGAGCTCGCGAGCCTGTGGCACCGGGAGGACGAGGTGGGCGACTTCGTCCGCGCCGTGGCCTCCGGCTTCGATCCGTCGGGAATCACCGCCACGCCGCCGACTCGCACGTTCAGCGGGTCATTGGACCTCGACGTCGGCGGCAGGCACGTGAGGTTGACCGAAGTGGGGCCCGCGCACACCCCGGGCGACGTTCTCGTCCACGTGCCGGACGCCCGGGTGCTGTTCACGGGCGACGTCCTGTTCATCGGAGCCGCGCCACTGGTGTGGGAGGGCCCGGTCTCGCGGTGCGTCGCCGCCTGCGACCTGATCCTCGACCTCGACGTCGTCGCCGTGGTGCCGGGGCACGGCCCGGTCACCGACAAGGCAGGGGTGCAACGGGTCCGCGACTACCTGACCTACGTCCAGGCGGAGTCCATCGCGCGGTTCGAGGACGGGCTCAGCCTCGAGGACGCGATCGCTTCCATCGACCTCGCACCGTTCGCCGACATGGCCGAGCACGAACGCATCGCGGCCAATGTGCTGAATGTCTACGAGGAGCTCGATCCGACGCGCCCGCGCGCTGACCGGCTGACGCAATTCGCGCATATGGCCCACCTGCACCAGGCCGCTGCCGCCCACCCGCACGGTCGCACCGGAGGAGCAGGATGAGGATCGCCCGGATCGAGTTCGACGGAGTCGTCACCATCGCCATCGTCGACGGCGATCAGGTGCAACCGCTGACGCCCGGCGCGGACCTTGATGAACTCCTGATGGCTGCCCCGTCCGAGCGTGCGCTACTGGTCCAGCGCCTGGCGGCGGGCGCCCCCGTCGACCTGTCCGCGGTCCGGCTGCTGTCGCCCGTCCAGCCGAAGACCCTGCGGGACTATGCCACGTTTGAGGAGCACGTCGAGGGGAGCCTCAAGGGGATCGGGATCGATGTTCACCCGGGGTGGTACGAGCAGCCGGTCTTCTTCTTCTGCAACACCAACGCCGTGAGCGGCCACGACGAACCGGTGCAGATGCCCCCGGGATCTCGCCGGCTCGACTTCGAGCTCGAACTCGCGGCCGTCATCGGCAAGCCGGGCAAGGACCTCGCGCCCGAGCAGGCCGGTGAGCATATCGCGGGCTACACACTCTTCAACGACTGGTCGGCCCGCGACCTGATGGCGTCGGTCATGCAGATCGGCGCGGGACCGGTGAAAGGCAAGGACTTCGCCAACACGCTCGGGCCGTGGATCGTGACCGCGGACGAGCTCGAGCCCTACCGCCGCGGCGACCGCCTGGCCCTCGAGATGCACGCCGAGGTCAACGGCATGCCCCTGCCCGGTGGGGGCGACAGTTCGGCCAACATGTCGTGGTCGTTCGAGGAGATCGTCGCCTATGCGTCGCGAGGTGCCGAGCTCCGGCCCGGCGACGTCCTGGCAGCGGGCACGTGCGGTGGTGGATGCCTGCTGGAGTACTGGGCCAGAACCGGCCGGGATGAGCCGCCGCCGTTGCGTCCCGGGGATGTCGTGACCCTCGTGGCGGAAGGCATCGGCTCGCTCTCGAACCAGGTCGTCGCCGGGGTGGAACCGATCGACTTGCCGAGGGCCCGCACGACGAGCCGGCGACCGCGGCCCTGGGACGCACTCTCCGATTCATGAGACCGGTAGCCACGCCGGCACGCACATACGCCTCGACCGCATTCAATGACGAACGAGAGAGGGACCCCGCGAAATGAAGAAGACACTGATCAAGAACGCGCTGCTGACGACGATGGACCCGTCGACCCGCGACCTCACCACCGGAGACATTCTCATCGTCGGCGACCGCATCAAGCGCGTCGCGCCGTCGATCAACGCCGACGATGCCGAGGTGGTCGACGCGAGCGGGATGATCGCCAGCCCGGGTTTCGTCGACACCCATCGCCACGTGTGGCAGTCGTTGCTGCGCGGGGTGGCCGTGAATTGGAGCCTGTTCGAGTACATGGTCGAGATGCGGACCATGTACCCCGTCTGCTACCGCGTGGAAGACGCCTATCTCGGCAATCACTACGGCGCGTTGGAGGCGATCAACGCCGGGGTCACCACGGTGGTCGACCACTCCCACCTGCAGATCTCCGCGGAGCACTCGGACGCCTTGGTCCGGGGACTCAAGGACGCCGGGATCCGCGGCATCTTCGGCTACGGCGTCTACCGCAACCCCCGATACACCCCGGGCGAGGACATCGACCCGACCGCGATCATCACGGAAATCGCCGGCCCCATCGAGAGGTTCCACCGCGACAACGCCGCGCGGGTGCGGGAAGAGCATTTCCCGAGCAATGACGGACTTCTGCGCTTCGGCATCGCGAGCAGCGAGTTCTTCACCTTCCCGAGCATGGAGCCGGTCCTCGAAGAGCTCGCCTGGAGCCGAACCCTGGAGCCGGCGCGGATCACCTTCCACGCGGCCATCGGCATCAACGACGACGTCAACGTCATCGAGAGCCTGTCGAACGCCGGCGCCCTCGCCGATGACCTGCTGCTCTCGCACGGCAACTGCCTGACCGACGACGACCTCGCCCTCATCGCCCGCGAGGGCGGCTGGCTCTCGACGACGCCGGACACCGAACTGCAGATGTCCGGCACGTTCCCGGTCCTGGAGCGCGTCGTGAAGTCCGGGCGGCAACCGTCCCTCGGTGTCGACATCGTCTCGGGCTTCAACGGCGACATGTTCACCCAGATGCGCCTGATGCTGCAGGCCACCCGCTTCCGAGACAACGAGTCGACCTGTCCGGGAGGGTTGCCGAGCAGCACCCGGTTCCCCGCGGCGAAGATGCTGGAGTACGCGACACTCGGCGGGGCGACCTGCGTCGGCCTCGAGAACGAGATCGGCAGCCTCACCCCCGGCAAGAAGGCCGACATCGTCCTGACCCGGCTCGACGCGGTCAACACGGCCACGCTGCGTGACCCCGTCGCCGCCCTCGTCTTCTACGCCAACCCCAGCGACGTCGAATACGTCTGGATCGACGGCGTCGTGCGCAAGCGCGCCGGACAACTCGAGGGAGAGCCTTGGGACTCCGTCCGAAGGCGTGTCCAGGAGGCCCGCGACGGCATCGACGAACGCTTCGGCAGAATCGACGCCCGCGCGATGCGCCGCGCCTGGGAGCCCGTGTGGGGGCTGGAGCCCGGCAGCTCCGACTGACCCGGAACTCGAGTCACTTCTCCGATGGAACGGATTCCCGTGCGGGCAGGAATTCGTAGTCGTCCCTGCGCAGGGCGCGCAGGCGCAGGCGATAGTGCAGGGTCGAGCTCGGCCAGAGGACCGTTCCACCCTGTGAGCCGTTCTGGTACCAGTTGCGGCAGTTGGCGGGCGCCCAGACCGTCCGGGCGAAACGTGTCCGCATCTCGGCCAGGAAGCGGTCGGTCGCGTCCTGGCGCACGGTCAAGGCTCGGGCACCGGCCGACCGCGTCGTGCGGATGGCCTGAACCACGTAGCGGGCCTGCGCTTCGATGTTCGACACGACGCTCGTGTACGGCGCGAACCCGTTCGGCCCTCCGGCCATGAACATGTTCGGGAAGTCCGGCATCGCGAGCCCCTGGTAGCCGTGTATGCCGTCCCGCCATGCCTCCTTCAGCAGCCGGCCGCCGGTGCCGGCGATCTCGATCCGGTCGAACGAGCCGGTGAGGTCGAATCCGGTGGCGTAGACGAGTACGTCGGTCCGGTGTTCCCCGCCGGCCTCGTCGACGATCCTGTCCGGGCGCACTTCGGCCGGGCTGCCGGGCACGACGTGGACGTCCGGCCGGTTCAGCGTCGCGTAGTAGTCGTTGGAGAACAGGACTCGCTTGCAGCCCAGGGGATAGTCCGGCGTCACGAGTGCGCGCAGCGACGGGTCCGCGATCTGCTCGTCGATCTTCCGCCGCACGATCGGCTCGGCGACGCGCAGCAGGTCCGGCCGGGTATGGAAGCCGAAGCCGCGTTTCTCCCGTCGCAGGTAGATCCCCAGCCGGTGTAAGGATTGCGTGGCGGGGAGCGACGCGAAAAGCCGTTGCCGCCAGGCCGGGATCGCCGCGTCCACCTTCGGCAGCACCCACGGCGGAGTGCGTTGGAAGATAGTCAGCGATGCGGCTCGTTCGGCCAGGTGAGGCACGACCTGTACCCCGGAGGCACCGACGCCGACGAGCGTCACGTGCTTGCCCGTCAGGTCGACGTCGTGGTTCCAGCACGAAGTGTGCCAAGTGCTGCCCCGGAACGTCGCCGAGCCGGGCAACTCGGGAATCTGGGGCATGTGCAGGCCACCGACTCCGAGCACGAGGAACCGGCTGACGTAGGTTGTGCCGTCCGCGGTCTCGACGGTCCACTCCGCCGTGTCCTCGTCCCAGCGCGCACTCACCGCTTGGGTGCCGAAGCGGATCCGCGGCAACAACCCGCGTCGCACCGCGACGCCGCGAATGTATTCGAGGATTTCCTCCTGACCGGCGTAAGTCGAGCGCCAGAAAGGATTCTTGGTGTGCGAGTACGAATACAGATGCGCTTCGACGTCGCAGGCGGCACCTGGATAGGTGTTGGACTGCCAGGTGCCGCCGAGGTCCGGCGCCTTCTCCAGCACCACGAAATCGATGCCGGACCGCGTAAGTGCCACAGCCTGCCCTATCCCGGACAGCCCGGCGCCGATGATCAGTGCTTCTGTCCTGGTCGTCATCGTGTGCCTTCCTGGAGGAACTGGCCGATCTCGGGCCACAAACCGGTCCATACCTGATCGTCGTGCTCACTGTCGTGTGCCAACCCGGGCACGGTGATCATTTCCGCGGGCAGGCCCGCTTCCCGTACCCGGGCGGCGAGTTCTTCCGACTGTGCGAGGGGCACGACGGAGTCCGCGTCGCCGTGCACGATCAGCAGCGGCGCGCCGAGCGTGCCGACGCCGTCGAGCGGCTGCCGTTCCGGTGCGCCGAAGTAGCGTTCGACGTCCTCCGGGCTGTACCCGGAGTCCGCCGGGAGCAGCGTGCCGGGCTGGGACTGCTCGGCCGCGACCAGCATCGCCGGGTCGTACAAGCCCATCAGCAGTGCCGCGTGCCGCCACAGCTCGGGTCGGCGTTCCAGCGCCAGCAACGCGGTGTAGGCGCCACGGCTGGTGCCCACGATGCTGATCCGGGTGCCGTCGATCTCGGGCAGGTCGGCGAGGTACCGGGTGGCCGCGATGACGTCGTCGACGTCTCCGCCGCCCATTTCGGCCCTGGCGGTGAAATCGGGACCGTGCCCGGGCGCGCCGCGCTGGTCGACGGTGAGGACGGCGAACCCGGCGGCGAGCAGTGGCGCGTGCTCGCTGAGGTGCGCGTAGTCGCCGTCGGCGTTCAACGCTCCGCCTTCGCCTGGCGCGCACACCACGACGGCCGGATGCGGTCCAGGGACCGGGGGAACGCTCAAGTGGCCGTAGATCACCAACCCGTCAGCCGAAGTGATCTCGTGTAGCGCAGTGGCAGTTTCGGGCTGTGCACGGTCCAGCTCGTCGACGAGAAGCTCGGCGAGCACGCCCACGCTGAGGCTGCGCTGCAGCCGTACCGCGGGCACCGCGACCCCGAGTTGCCTCTGTAGCAGCACCCGTAGCTCGACCGCTGTGAGCGAGTCGACGTCGACGGCCTGCTCTTCGCCGAGCTGCTGCTCGGTGAGGCCCGTGGTGCGCTGGAGCAACGGCGTGACGAGCGCGGGCAGCATCGACGCGCGGTCGGCGGGGTTCGCCTCCCGTAGCCGTTTTCCGACGGATTCGTCCCCGCTGTCCGCGGCGCTGGCCGGAGCCACGGAGGCGAATGTCGGCAACGGCGCGAGTTGTGGATTCGCCCGTGCCCACCGCGGCCAGTCGATGTCGGCGACCGACACCTCCGTGGGCTGCGTGTGCAGCAACGTTCCCAGTTCGGTGACCAGCCTCGCGGGGGAAATGCCGAGGTGGCCGACTCGGCGAAGGGCATCGCCGACGAAGCCGTCGCGGCTCACCGCGACCCCGACATCGTCGACCATTCCCCAGCCGATGCTGGTCGCGGGCAGCCCCTGTGCGCGCCGGTAGCGGGCGAGGCCATTGAGGAATTCATTGGCCGTGGCGTAGGCGCCCACGCTGACCGCGCCCAGTTGCGCCGCGAACGAGGAGAACAGCACGAAGAAGTCGAGCCTGTCGTCCAAGGTTTCCCGGTGCAGATGCCAGGCACCGTTCGCCTTCGGCCGGGTCGCCGCGATGAGCCGAGCCGCGTCGGTGTTGGACAGCAGAACGTCGTCGAAATCGGCCGCGGCGTGCAGGACACCGGCGATCGGGGGCAGGTCGGCACGGACGTCCGTGAGGAGTGCACGCACCTGGGCGTGGTCGCCGACATCGGCCTTCTCCACGCGCACCTCGACGCCTTCGGCGGTCAGGTCTGTCACCAGCTGCTCGGCGGCGGGTGTGGTGGCCCCGCTGCGGCCGACGAGCACGAGGTGCCGCGCGCCCTGCTGGGCAAGCCAGCGCGCCACAGTCCGGCCGAGGCCGCCGAGACCACCGGTGAGGACGTACGTCCGATCCGACCGGACCGGCGTCCCCGGCAACGACGATGCCGGCACCAGCACTTCCTCGTCGGCCATGGACAGCACGACCTTCCCGCGGTGCTCAGGACTCGCCATGGCGTGGAAGGCCTCGGCGGCGTCCTTCGCCGGGAACTCGGCGACCGGCAACGGCTCGATCACCTTCTGCTCGTGGAGTTCAGCGACCTCCCGCATACATTGCCGGACTTCAGAGGGGTGCAGGGCCATCAGCTGGTCGTAGTCGAACGAGTGGAACGACAACGCCCGCCGGGTCGAGGCGAGCCGCACCGCGTGGTCCGCGACATCTCCCGGTTTGCCCAGCTCGACGAACCGCCCGAAGGTGCTCAGCGCCCGGAGGCTGTGGTCGATCATGGTGCCGGGCAACGAGTTCAGCACCACGTCGACACCGGCGCCGTCGGTCCACTCCAGAATGTCGTCCGCGAACGACGGCGACCGCGAATCGGCGACGTGGGTGAAGCCCTCATGGCGCAGGAAATCGCGCCGCTGCGCGCTGCCCGCGGTGACGAATACCTTCGCACCGAGCCATTTCGCGATCCGAGCCGCCGCGAGTCCGACGCCGCCGGCAGCGGAGTGGATGAGCACTCGCTCGTCGGCACGGACGTCCGCGAGCCGGACAAGGGATACATACGCGGTTGCCACGGGGAACAGCGACGCGGCCTCGGCGGGGGACAGCGTGGCCGGTTTCTTGACCACGCGCACCGCATCGAGCGTCACATGCGAGACGAACAGGTCCCGGCTGTGCACGAACACCTCGTCCCCGACTTCGAGATCGGTCACCTCGTCGCCGACCGCGACGACCGTGCCCGCGCATTCCATCCCGAGCGTCTCTCCGGAATGGTTGCCCTCGATCGCGTACGAGGAGATCAGCCCGGTGTGCTTGAGGACGTCCTTGAAGTTGAGCCCCACGTGGGACACCCGGACCTCGACCTCGCCGGCACCGGGCGGCCGACGAGTGGTGGCCAGGAAACCGAGTTCACCACCGGACGACACCATCCGCACGGGGGTGACGTCGGTGCGCGTGCGGAGGTGGTCGAGTTCCGAGCCGTCTTCGGCCTTTTTCAACCTCCGCACGTACCGGCCGTCAGGGCGGAGGGAGACTTCGTCGACTCCGTCGTGAAGGACTTCGGCAACCAGTGCCTCCTCCGACATGCCCGGGGCGAGATCCACCAACCGGCATCGCAACTCCGGGCGCTCTGCAGCGACGACGCGGCAGAAGCCCCACAACGAAGCCGCCGCCGGGTTCACCGTGGAGACACCTTGCGCACCCGTGGTCACGAGGAACAAGGGCACGACCGGCAGTTCCTGCACGAGCCGCAACGGTGCGGCGACCGGCGCGCACGCGGTATCGGCGTCGGAGCTGTCGACGTAAACCACACCACGGCAGGCCGAAGCCACGGAAAGCACACGATCGAGCCAATCTTCACCGGCCGGATCCACAGCGACGACGCCTGCTCCGGCTGCGGCAAGGTCCTTGGCGAGCCCGGCTGCCGTGGCCGACGATCCGATGACGATCCACCGGCCGTCCGGTTGCCGCTCCGACTCCTCCGGTAGCGGTTCCGGCTGCCACACGTGCCCGTAGACCAGCGACGGCGGCTCGTCCGCCGCTTCCGCGAGCCGCCTGGCCTGCAGGCCCCTCACCTCGGCGACGACGTCACCGTCGTCGGTCACCAGGGACAGATCGCATTCGATCCGGCCCCGGCTTGTGGCGGGGCGGCCCCGGCCGTGCACCCACAGCCGGGTGGCCGGGCTGCGGAAGAACTGCAGCGCATCGATCCTGGCTGGGACGTAGGTGCCGGGTTCGACATCGTCGCCGATCATCAGCCCACCGGCGATCACCGCCTGCAGCGCCGCGTCGAGCACCACGGGGTGTAGCCGATGGCCCTTCTGCTCGGCGGTGTCCAGCCGCAATTCGGCGAACACCTCGCGGCTCTCCTGCCGCCACCACAGCCGCTCCACGGCACGGAACGCCGGACCGTAGTTCAGGCCGGTACCACCGAGCCACGAGTACACCTCTTCGTGTCCGAGCTCTGGCAGCCCTTCAACCAGGCCTGCGAGTTCGGTACGACGTTCCGGCGTCCGCGCCTTGGCGAAATGGCCGCGGCGCAGTTCGGCGTGCAATGTCCACACAGGATCGTCGGGTTGGGTGCGGCTGTGGAGAGTGAGTAGCTGCCGTGCCGGGTCGAAACCTGCCCGCAGCGTCGGAATCGACGACGATGCCAGCACGAGCGGCCGGTGGAACACGACGTCTTCGAGCAGGCACGGCTCGTCGTCCGGGAAGACGGCCAGGGCGGCTTCCAGATAACCGGAACCGGGGAACACCACGGATTCGCCGATCCGGTGATCATCGAGGTAGGACAGCGTCGAGGTCGACAGCTCGATGTCGTGGACCGGCGTGATCCCGGCGACCGGTCTTCCGCCGAGCATGAGGTCGCTGGTGCCCAGCCGCTTTTCCCGCGATGCCACCGATTCCAGCCAATGCCGCTCCCGCTGCCACGGATAATGCGGCAGATCCAGGTGCTCACGCGGTCCTGGATGCACACGGTCCCAGGCCGGATCGGCGCCGGCGGAATACCGGTGACCGAGCGCGGTGAGCAGATACTCGCGCTGTGGTTCCTTGCGGTGCGACGAAGCCAGGCGGACGATGGTGTCGGTCCGGTCGGCCAGCGCCTCGTCGATCGCGGACGCGAGCACCGGATGCGGCCCGACCTCCAGCACGGCACCGGGAGCCCGGGTGAGCACGCGCCGGAACGCGTCGGCGAACCGGACCGTCTCGCGGACGTTGCGCCACCAGTAATCCGCATCGAGTTCCGGACCTTCGACCTGGTCACCGGTGACCGTCGAGAAAAGCGGGATTTCCGCGGGGCGCGGGCGAATCTCCCGCAACGCGGCGAGCAGCGGTTCGCGGATCTCCTCCATCTGGTGGCTGTGGTACGCCACCTCGACGCGGAGCGGTTTCACCGACGCTCCCGCGTCCGTCAGTTCCTTGCTCACTTCGGCCAAGGCGTCGTGGTCGCCGGCGAGCGTTGTCGCGTACGTGCTGTTGACCGCGGCGATCGCGACGCCGTCCCGCAGATACGCGGCGACCTCGTCCGCGGGCAGGTCCACGGCCGCCATCGCGCCGCGCCCGGCAAGGCGTGACTGCAGGTTCGCGCGGTGGAAGCTGATGGTGAGGGCGTCTTCGAGCGTGTACACGCCCGCTGCATAAGCGGCGGCGACCTCGCCGACACTGTGGCCCACGACGAAGGCAGGCTTGATTCCCCAGTCCCGCCACAACGCGGTGAGCCCGGCCTGCACCACGAAATTCGCGACCTGCGCGTACAAAGTCTCGGTCAGCCGTGAATCGGCTTCGTCGCGGCCGAGCTCGTCCGCCATGCACAAGCCGAATTTCGCCAGCACCTCGTCACAAGCTGCGACAACCCCGGCGAAACGTGGTTCCGTCGCCAGGAGCTCACGACCCATTCCCCACCACTGCGGGCCCATTCCGGTGTACACAAAGGCATTGCCCGGCCGCGTGGCCCGCCTCTGCTCGAAGTTCAGCTCCCGCAGCTTGGCCGCCGCCTCCGCCGTGTCCCCGGCCACCACGAATGTCCGCAGTGGATGGTGCTCACGCTGCCGCGATGCCGCCCGCGCAACCCTCTGCAGAGAATGGCTTTCCGGACTTTCCAGCATCGTCGCGTAGGAATCCACCAGTGCACGCAAGGCTTCCGGGCTTCGCGCAGACAGTGGCAGAAGAACCGGACCGGTCTCCGCCTCGGTCTCCGCGGGCGGCTCGGATGCCGTCCACTGCTCCAGGATGGCGTGTGCGTTCGTTCCGCCGAAGCCGAACGAGTTCACCCCGGCCCGGCGCGGGCCCGCAAACTCCGGGAACGGCACCATCTCCGTCGGCACACGCAGCGGAAGCTTGTCGAACGGGATCTTCGGATTGGGTCGTTCGAAATGCAGGTTGGGCGGGATCAGCCCCTTGCCGAGACACAGCACCGCCTTGATCACCCCGGCGATACCCGCCGCCGCTTCCGTGTGCCCGAAGTTCGCTTTGACCGATCCGATCCAATGTGTACGCGAGGAATCACCCAGGACCTCACCGATCGCGGTCGCCTCGATCGGATCACCCACCGCGGTGCCGGTGCCGTGGGCTTCGAAGTACCCGACGGACGCGGGCTCGACGTCCCCGACCTGGCATGCTCGCTCGATCAGCGTGCGTTGGGCGTCCACGCTGGGCACGGTGATCCCCGGCGTGCGGCCGTCCTGGTTCACCGCCGTGCCACGCACGACCGCGTGGATGCGGTCACCGTCACGCACCGCCGCGGGCAACGGCTTCAGAAGAAGGACACCCGCTCCCTCGCCGCGAGCGTAACCGTTGGCTCGGTGGTCGAACGACTTGCATCGGGCATCCGGCGAAAGGAACTGCCCTTTGGACATCAGGACCGTGGTGACCGGATTGACCATCACGTTCACCCCGGCCGCCACGGCGATGTCGCAGTCCCCGCGGGCGAGTGCGCCCACCGCATGATGCAGCGCGACGAGCGACGACGAGCATGCGGTGTCGAGAGTCAGCGCCGGGCCACGCCAGTCGAACGCATACGACAAGCGCGCGGCAAGCATTGTCATGCTTACGCCGGTCGGAGTGGCCGCGCCGACGAGATGCCGGTTCGAGTCGGTCAGTTGCAGCGTTGCCGCGTCGAAGGTGAACCCACCGACGTAGACGCCGATGTTGCCGGCCGCGGTCGACTTCGGCGGGATTCCGGCGTTCTCCAGGGATTCCCAGGTGATCTCCAGCAGCAGGCGCTGCTGCGGATCCAGCGCGGCGGCCTCTCGCGGCGACATCCCGAAGAAGCCCGCATCGAACTCGTCGACCGGATCCCGCAGGAATCCTCCCTGCCGTACGAACATCCGGCCCGGTGCGGCCGGATCCGCGTCGTAGTGGTCACCGATCCGCCACCGGTCGGCCGGGATGTCACCGATCGCGTCCGTCCCGGACGCGACCAGTTCCCAGAAACTCGGCATATCCTCGATCCCGCCCGGAAAACGGCAGCCGATCCCGACGATTGCGACCGGTGTGCTTGCCGCATTCGTATCCCCTGTCCCCAAGGCTGAACCTCCCGATCGGACTCCCAGTGCTCTCCAGGTTGGGCGATCAGGGGCACCGAAGCCGATCTCAAAGAGAGGGATATGTCCAGATCTACTGCAGTTGTGTACGAAAACACCCGTGCTGCGGTCAGGCTGTCTCTTGCGATGTGGTATGCGGGCAGTGGGCGATCAGGACGTGCCCAGCGAGGGCCTCGAACCCTGCTGTTTCGTGGAGTACACGACGAAATACACGTGATCGATCGGTCGAGCCTGTCAAGTGCCCGAAGGGGCAACTGTTTTATACCGGAATGCAAGCCTGCGCCAGAGTGTTGGACATTTTCGGTTTCCCGCACAGGATGGGACCAAGATTCCATCGTTCAGATGATCCCATTATTCGGGAAATCGGCTTGCGGTTGAGGGGAACTGCCATGCGCGAGATCTTCTGTGGATTGAAGCTCACCCACGACGGCTCCTTGGCCGCTATCGAAGACGATCGACTGCTGTTCTCGATCGAGGCCGAGAAGCTGGAGAACCGGGCCCGGTACTCGGCGTTGAACACGTGGAGCGACCTCCTCAGTGTCCTCAACGGACAGGGGCTGCGGCCGGAGGACCTGACGTCGATCGCGGTCGACGGCTGGGGAAAGACCGGGGGAGCGGACACCCACCTGGTCCACGTGATCGACGACGCCGGCGCACGGCGTCCAGTGCCAGTGGCCCCTTATCGAGACCGGCCCGGCACCGATGTCGACCCGCTCAGCCGTCCGTTCGAAACGGCCGGATTGTTCGGTGACGGCCCGGTGAAGTTCCGCAGTTTCAGCCATGCGACCGACCACGCGCTGGCGGGTTACTGCAGCAGCCCGTTCGCCCTGCGGGGTGACTCCGCGCTCATCGTGGTGTGGGACGGCGGCATGGCGCCCTGCCTGTATCACTACGACCCGGTCCGCCGCTCCTTGCGGCCGCTGCGCTGGCTGTCGGACGTCTTGGGCGGTCTGTACCCCATCTTCGCCACCCACCTCGAACCCTTCCGCACCGGGGACGGCGCCCTCGACACCGACGTCCGGAAGCTGGAGACGGTGATCCTGCCGGTGTCCGGTAAAGCGATGGCTTACGCGGCGTTGGGGAGCCCGGACGACGACGCCTTGGCCGCCATGGCCGCCGCTTCGGAGAAGCACCAGCCCACTGACGTCGTGCCCATGTACCTGTGGAGCCGCTCCGTCCTGCGCGACCTGGCGCCGAAGAAGCTTTCCGATGCCACGCTGATGGCGTCGATGCAGGAATACCTCGGCGGACTCCTGGTCGAGGCGCTTCGCCGGTTCGTCACCGAGCACGAAGAGTTCCGCGGCACGCCGCTGGCGCTGTCCGGGGGATGCGCACTGAACATCAAGTGGAACGCCCGGGTCCGGGACTCCGGCCTGTTCTCCGAGGTCTGGGTGCCGCCGTTTCCCAACGACGCGGGTTCGGCCATCGGCGCGGCCTGCGCGGAGATGATCGACCGCACCGGCAACAGCGCGCTGCACTGGTCGGCCTTCGCGGGCCCGGAGGTCGTCCCCGATACCGAAGTCCCGGCGGGCTGGACGTCGGCGCCGTGCTTGCTCGACGAACTGGCCGAACTGCTCGCCGTCGAAGGCGAACCGGTGATCGTGCTGACCGGCCGTGCCGAAATCGGTCCTCGCGCGCTCGGGCACCGGAGCATCATCGCTCCGGCGACCGACGCCGGGATGCTGGACAGGCTGAACGAGCTCAAACAACGCGCGTCCTATCGCCCGGTCGCACCGATCTGCCTGGAAGACGCGGCTCCCGACGTGTTCTCGCCGGGAACCCGTGACCCGTACATGTTGTTCGAGCATCAGGTCCGCCCGGAATGGCGCGAGCGGGTCCCGGCCGTGGTGCATGTAGACGGCAGCGCGAGGCTGCAGACCGTCGGCGCGGAGAACCCGGTGGCGCACGAGCTGCTGACCGCCTACCGGCGCCGGACCGGGGTGCCGGTGTTGTGCAACACCAGTGCGAACTTCAACGGATCCGGGTTCTTCCCGGACGTCGCTTCCGCCGCCCGCTGGGGAAAGGTCCGCTTCATCTGGTCGGAGGGCACGCTCTTTCGTTCCGGGGCCGGACTGTGACCACCGACCTCGCAGAGGTCTTCGCCCGATTACCGGAGATCCTGCGCGAGAGGCGGCCCTACCCGCTACTCGCCGATCTCCGGGATTCCTCGCCTTATCCGGCTTCGGACGGGGTCGTCGTGGTGGCGAAACACGAGCACTGCTCGGCGATCCTGCGTGATCCGCGGATCAGCAGCGACCGGAGTCGCGCGCGGATCTTCCGACAGGACATCCGTCCGGCGAGCCGGAAGCTCGTCGACCTCGATCCGCCGGACCACACCCGTCTCCGCAGCCTGGTGTCCAAGGCGTTCACCGGGCGGGCCCTCGTGCCGGCGGTACCGCGGATCAGTGCGACGGTGCACGACCTCCTCAATGCGGTGCCCGCCGACGGCCCCTTCGACGTCATCAGGGACTTCGCCTCGCCGCTGGCGTTGTCGACGGTCTGCGCCCAGCTAGGCATTCCCGCCGAGGATCACGAGCTGGTCGGTGGCTGGTCCAAGACACTTTCCCGTGGGCTGTACCCGCTTCCGATGGGTTCGGTGGACCAAGAGGCGACCGAGAACGCGGCGCGGGCGGGCGGGCGTCTGCTCGTCTACTTCAAGAAGCTGCTCGCGGAACCACGTTCGGCGCCGCGTGGGCCTGTACTCGACACCCTGCTGTACGCCGGAGACGAGGAAAACCGGCTGAGTGAAAGCGAAGTCCTCGGCATCTGCGTGCTGCTGGTCAATGCCGGTTACGAGACGACCGTCGACCTCGTCGGCAACGGCGTCCGGGCGTTGCTGGAACATCCGGACCAGTTGCGGCGTCTCGCCGAGGACCCGGAACTGGCGCCCGCGGTGGTGGACGAGGTGCTGCGGTACGACTCGCCCGCGCAGATCACCACGAGGGTCGCCGTCTCCGACCTGACCGTCGGTGGACTGCGGATCGCGGCCGGTGACCTCCTGGTCCTCCTGTTGGGTGCGGCCAATCGCGATCCCGCGGTCTTCACCAGGCCGGACGAATTCGACCCCGGCAGGACAGAACCCGTGCGGCATCTGGCTTTCGCGTCGGGCCCGCATTTCTGCCTCGGCGGCGGGCTCGCGCGTGCCGAAGGAGCCGCCGCCTTCGCGGCGTTCGCAGGTCGGGTGATCGAGCCGAAGCTGCTGGCGGATCGGCTTGTCTACAAGGCGACCCCGAGTCTGCGCGGGCCGGAAGTCCTCGAAGTCGCGTTCGACGGTATGCGTGCGGCGGCACCGGTGCCGTCCAGGGTTACGGCCGGCCACGGAGCCGGCCGGGAAGGGAGTCGGCCGTGACCGACGTGACCACCGCTCCAGGTGTGGCGCGGATCTTCCAGGAGCGGGTCCGGGAGCATGGTGAGCGGGAGGCCGTGGCCTTCGTCCGTGACCCGGACGACCCGGACGCCACCGTGTCCTGGAGTTACCGGCGGCTGCACGACGAGGCGAGCGCCGTCGCGGCCCGCCTCGGACGGCTGGCCCGGCCGGGAGACCGCGTCCTGCTGACGTATCCGTCCGGACCACATTTCGCCGCGGCGTTCTTCGGCTGTCTCTACAGTGGACTGATCGCCGTTCCGGCGCCGCTGCCCGTACGCTCCAAACAACAGAAACGGCGCTTGACGGCCATCGCGAGGGACGCCGATGTCTCGGTGGTCCTGGCCCACTCCGGCGACAGCGACGTCCTACAGGACTGGTTGTCCTCAGAGGAGCTCGACGATCTGGTTCCCGTGTTCACCGACGCTCTGGGACCCGTTCCGGCGGCGGACTTCTCCTCGGTGGAGGGTGGACCCGACACCGTCGCGTTCCTGCAATACACCTCCGGGTCCACGGGGGACGCCAAGGGAGTCGTGCTGACCCACGACAATATTCTGACCAACTCCCGGATCCTGTTCGAGATCACGGATCTGCCGCCCGAAGAGATCCGCCTGGTCTGCTGGCTCCCGCTTTACCACGACATGGGGCTGATCGGACAGCTGCTGAGCCCGCTGTTGTTCGGTGGCACCACGTATCTGCTCGATCCCGCTACCTTCGTCCGGCGCCCCTATTCCTGGCTACGCACCATCGACAGGTACCGTGCCACGGTTTCGGCGGCACCGGACTTCGCCTTCGGCCTCTGCGTCGACCGGATCTCCGACGAGGAGGTCGCCCGGCTCGACCTGTCGACCTGGAAAATGGCGACGAACGGTGCCGATTGGCTCAACCTGTCCACCATGCGAGGCTTCACGGACAAGTTCTCCGCCGCGGGGTTCAGTGCTGACATGTGCCCGGCGTACGGCCTGGCGGAGGCCACGCTGATCGTGGCGAGCCGCCGGTCGTCCGCCCTGCGGGTCCTCGACGCGGACCGGAACGCGCTCGACGGTGGGGCCTTCGAGGTCGCCGGCCCGGCCGAAACCGGCAAGCAGATCGTCAGTTGCGGTTTTCCGCACGAAATCGATCTGGAACTCGTCGATCCGGACACGCTCGAGCCCCTCGAAGAGGATCAGGTCGGTGAGATCTGGCTGCGCGGGCGCAGTGTCGCCAAGGGGTATTGGCACAAGGACGAACAGACCAGGCAGTTGTTCCACGCGACGACCGCTCAGGGCGACGGACCGTATCTCCGGACCGGTGATCTCGGGTTCCGTCACGACGGGGAGCTGTATGTCACCGGGCGGATCAAGGAGGTCATCGTCGTGCGGGGGCTGAAAATCTACCCGCAGGACATCGAGTCCGCCTTGCACGCGGAATTCCCGGAACTGCCGGGGATCACCGCGGCCTTCCGCCTTCCAGGACCCGAGGACGAACCGGACAGGGTCGTCATCACACACGAAGTGCGCGAAACAGCGGCCGAAGATCTGGCGGAACTGGCGCGAAAGGTCGTGCACCTGGTGGCCCGCGAGTTCGGTGCCCAGGTCGCCGCCGTGTCGTTCCTCCACCCGGGCGGAGTGCAGCGGACCACCAGCGGGAAGGTGAAACGCGGGGAAATGCGTGAACGCTATCTCGCCGGCTCGTTGCGCCCGATCTACCAACACACCCGCTGAACTCGAGTGCAGGAGACAGGAAATGATCGAACAGAACGATCTGCGACAGATCGACGAAGAAAAGCTGCGTGCGTGGCTGGTCTCCCGGGCCGCCGAGTACGGGAAACTGGACAACGCCGAGATCGACGCCGACACGCCGTTGTCCCAGTACGGCTTGGATTCGGTGAGCGCGGTCGCTCTCGCCGTCGACATCGAGGACGAGTTCGGGATCACGCTGGGTGTCGACACCCTGTGGAAGTACCCGACCGTGAACCTCGTGGTCGAGATGCTTCTCTCGACGCCCCAAGGGGAATCAGGGGAGTGGCTTCGGTGAGTGACCCTTCGACCACCCACACCGTCCAAGAGCGACGGTGCCCTGTCGACACCTCCCTGCATGGCAAACTCAGGACGACGGACTTCGCGGCGAATCCGTTCGACCTGCTCGGCGAACTACGGGAGACCGGGCCGGTGCACCGGTGCGAACCACCCGGTTCGGCCCCCATCTGGCTGATCACCCGGCACGCGGAAGGAGCCGCCGCGCTCACCGACCCCCGGTTGGTGAAGGACCCGACCGCCGTCGGCCTGCCCGCGGGATGGCAACCCGGCATGGAGACGTCCCAGCTCTGGTCGAAGGATCTGGCGAGTAACGACCCGCCGAACCACACTCGGCTGCGCAAGCTCGTGGCCCGTCCGTTCACGAAACGTCGTGTCGATGCGATGCGGCCTGGTATCGAGAAGGCCGCCCGGGAACTGCGCGAGAACATGGTGCGGCACGAGACCTTCGATCTGGTCACCGAGTTCGCCGGCGGGCTGACCACCGCCACGATCTGCGATCTGCTGGGTGTCCCGGCCGCCGACCGGGACACCTTCCAGGGGTGGGCGGACACGTTCTTCACCGTCACGGTCCCCGGGCAGGCGGACAACGACCTGTTCATCTCGATCACCAAGTATTTCGCCAGGCTCATCGCCCGCAAGCGCGACGATCCGCAGGACGATCTCCTGAGCGCGCTGATCAAGGACACCGGAGACGACAAACTCGACGGCCATGAACTGATCTCGATGGCGTCGTCGCTGCTGCTCACCGGACACGAGCCTGCCGTCCGGCTGATCGGCAACGTCCTCTTCAGCCTGCTGCACAGGCCCGGACTGGTCCGTGAACTGAGGGACGATCCATCGCTGATCCCCGCCACCATCAGGGAGATCATCCGATTCGACAGCCCGGCGCTCACTTCGCTCGTCCGCTTCGCCGCCGAGGACATCGAGATGGATGACGTGGTGATTCGGCGTGGCGACGCGGTTCTGGTCTCGTTGCTCTCGGCCAACCGTGATCCGGAGAAGTTCGAGCGGGCGGACGAGTTCCTTCCGGCCAGGGACACCACCGGTCACCTCGGCTTCGGCCTCGGCATCCACTTCTGCATCGGCGCGCAGCTGGCGCAGCTGGAGGCGGAAGTGGCGGTACGGGAACTGCTGCCACTGCTGCCGGAACTCAGCCTGGCCGTCCCGGAGAGCGAACTGCCGTATCATCCGGGGCTGCAGATGTACGGTGTGCAAAGCCTTCCGGTGCGCCTGCGTCAGGTGTGACGAGCCTTCGAAGGAATTGAAATCCGGCACATGATCTGCTCCACGAACGCGATCGAATCACTGAACGTCCGCTACAGGCGATTCGAAGGCGACCGTTACCGGGTGAGCAGATGGGGCCCGAGGTAGCCGACGCAGATCAGCTCGGCTTTGTCGGTGGCCTCGAGGAAGTGCAGCCGTGGGTACGGTGCTGTTTGGCTGATCCTGATGTGGGCGAGGTGCAAGGCGACGCCGGTTGCGTAGATGTCGGTGGGAACGGGACGTTCGCGCAGGCTGCGCAGTCGTGGGTTGTTCACCACGCTCTCGCTCTCTCGGGTGGCGAGTTGTGTCGCGGAGATCTTGGGTTCGTTGATGTCTGCTTGCAGGTAGGCCGCGAAGTTCCTGACCGGGCGCGCGTCAGCGTGCTGACCCAGTCCTGCATCGCTCCGGACGTCAGCACCATGCCCGGTTCAGCGCCGAAGGCCTTGAGCGTGTTCTCGGTAGCGTCCTCGATCGTGAATTGCTCGCGCCCGATGGGCACGGTCAAGCGAGTAAGGTCCATGTCCTTTTCGTTGCCGTATTCATCCACCAAACTGGTAGCGGCCATGATCCCCAAGGCGTCGTGCGCGGGATCGTCGGTCGAGCAGAATTGGCCTTCTGCCTCTGCGCGGCGTTCGTAGACGTAGAACCCGAGAAGCTCGCCGCGGTGTCCGTCCGGTGGTGACGGACAGAGGTCGAGGAAAGAGCACCAGCGGGTTCGGGCGGGGCAAACGGTCGAAGATCGGTCCCGGAAGCTCGCCGGACGTGCTGTCCTCCAGTTCGTCGACCAGGAGAGGGTGGATCGGGAACACTGTGCGCCTGGTCGTCGACCAGATGCGGTTGACCGCCAACGCCATGATGCTGTTGTAGATGGCTTGCTGCCATCGCTCCGGGCACGCTCGCCGGCACATCCAGCCGCGGCGCGCTCTCGTCCACGTCCCGCACCAGGGGCCAGCAGTGCACGTCGCGGACAGCCTTCTCCTGGCCGGCCATCCACCACGCCAGCCGCTCGATCACCGCCGTGGCCCGCTGGTTCAGGCCGAGCTCAACACTTGCCACCCGTGCACCCACTCCGATTTCCCTGCTCCTGTCCTCCGCCGACTGGCGCCGCCACCCGCCACCACCGGGCGCAGGAGACGTTGAAGATAGCGTCCTGACAGCGTCCCCGATTGAGTGGCCAGCGGCCTCGGCGTTGTTCTGGCTTAAGCTGTCGAAGGTGCTGTTCCATGGGATGAAAACATCGCTTGACCCACCAGATCACGATGCCTAGCGTTGACCCGGAATTGACCTGAAACTACTGTCGGGTAAGGCAATTCCTGCTTTCGTAGGCCGAGACTGGAGAGGCAAGACTGCACTGGTGAGATCGTGCCATGTCCAGGTCGTGGACACGAAGCCGATAAGGTCGCCGAAATGAGTGTCCTTTCCGTTCCGTCACGTTTCCGGCCGGCATCCGGATTTTGCAGGATATCGCCCTGGTCATCCTTTCGCTGATTAAGTGGTGGAGAATTGATGGTCGATACGGCAGAGCCCGAGGCGGTCGCCCTCGTCGGAGTGGCCTTCGAGTTCCCAGGCTGCGATGACTGGGAGAGTCTGACAGAACTGCTCCGTGCAGGACGCGACGTGATGCGTCAGATACCGGACGCGCGTGCCGACAGCACCGGTGTCGCGCGTTCCACGGGTGAGCGCGGCGCGGGCTGGATCGATGACATCACCGGGTTCGATTACCGATACTTCGGCCTGTCCCGGGCCGAGGCCGAGCTGATCGACCCACGGCAGAGGCGGATGCTCCAGCTTGCCGTGCGGGCGATCGGCGACGCCGGGTACGCGCCCGTGGAATTGGCGGGCGCCAACGTCGCTGTGCTGTCCGCCGATTATGGAGGGCCGCGGGCGAGTCTTTTCGACCTGCTGTCCCAGAGCGATCAGCGAACGGCCCTCGCCGAGACCGGCAGCCTGCACGCCTACCTCGCGGGCAGGATCGCCTTTCATCTGGATCTCAGAGGGACGGCCGAGGTCATCGACACCGCCTGTTCGTCGTTCTTGGTCGCACTGCACGAGGCCCGGTGGAAACTCGCTCGTGGTGAATGTGACGCGGCCCTCGTCGGCGGATACGAGCTCGCCTTGGGTGACTCGGCGCAGCGCAGCACCGACGTCGACGGGCTCGGCCTGCTTTCCCCCGTTGGCCGGTGCAGGCCGTTCGATGCGGAAGCCGATGGCTTCGCCACTGGCGAAGGCGGCGGCTTTGTCCTGGTCAAACGCCTCGCCGACGCGCTTCGGGACGGCGACTGTGTGCGCGCGGTGATCCGGGGCAGCGCGACCAACCAAGACGCCTCACGAACCACCGGGCTGACGGCGCCCAGCCCCAGTGCCCAGACCGAGGTGATCTCCGCGGCATGGCGGGAAGCCGGGGTGAGCGCGGCATCGATCGGTTACATCGAGGCGCATGGCACCGGGACGAAAATCGGTGATCCGCTCGAGGTCCAAGGGCTGGCCGGCGCCCTGTCGACCTCGCATGAACCCTCGTCGGTTCCCTGGCTCTCCTCGGTGAAGGCGAATTTCGGACACCTCGGCGGGATGGCGGCGTTCGCCGGATTGATGCGCATCCTCGCGCAGTTTCGCGGCGGAGAGATCTTTCCGACCGCTGGATTCCGGCAGCCCAACCCGCTGCTCGCGCTCGACGGGGTTCCGCTGCGTATCGCCGATCGGGTAGTGGCATGGCCGGCAGGCGAGCACAGCCGGTTCGCCGCTATCAGCAGCTTCGGCCTGAGCGGGACGAACGCGCACATGGTGTTCGAAGAGGGGCCTGTGACGGCGCGGCCGGCCCATGAAGAGGCCGCCGAGTGCACGGTGCTGTTGTCCGCGCGGGACACGACCGGGCTGGCCAGGCAGGTGGAACGTCTTCGAGATCTGGTGGCACGCGACGCGGCCGGGTTCGATCTGGCGGCCGCGGCCGAGGTCTTGGCCGCAGGTCGTGAGCACTTCCCCTACCGGCTCGGCTGGGTCGTGCGGAACACCGACGATCTCGCCGGCAGGCTGAGCACGGCAGAACCAGTGACGCACCCGACACAGGCCACGACGCCGGTCGTCGTGGCCCTCGGCGATCTCAAGGACGTGCCTCTTGCCCGGTTGAGGCAGCTGGCCGCTTCGTACCGTGGCTTCGCACGGGTCTTGGCGGAGGCGGCCGAACAGCTGCCGGAGGGACGTTGGTCGCCGACGCAGCGTGCCCTGCTGAGCATGCTCGGTTCCCTGGCGGTACTCGCCGACTCGGGGATCGAGCCCGCGCTGCTCCTCACGCATGGACTGGGAGGCCGTGCGGCACGAGCGTCGCACGGCGAGAGCGTGGGCGCGGCTCTCGATGCCGTCGCCGAACCCGGCGAGTTCGTCGAGCCGCCGGACGCGGCCGCCTTGAGTTCGGTGTTGCCCGGCGATTGCACGGTCGTCGACCTGACGCCGGGTACCGCGCTCTCCGCTCTGCTGCCCGCCGCCGTCCCCTTCGCCGAGGCGCTGTGCCGGCTCCACCTGCAGGGACGGGCCTTGGATTGGCAGGCCGTGCTCGGCCGTCCGCGACGACGGATCGAGCTGCCGGTCGCTCCGCTCTCCGAAGAGCACTGCTGGCCGCCGATCGCGCATCCGCGGAAGGAGACTGCCGAACCCGAGGCACCACGGCCGCTGCTCGGATCCATCGACGACATCGTGCTGGAGATGGCCCGCGACGTCCTCGGCGAGCCCGGTCTCGCCTTGACCGACGAATTCCTCGGCATCGGCGGCAACTCGTTGAACGGTACCCAGCTGATCGCGCTGATCAACGAGCGGTTCGATGTCGACCTCGACGTCCTCGACCTTTTCGAGCTGCCGGATCTACAAGCGTTCGCCAACGCGGTGGCTGCGGCGGCACCCGAATTCTCACCCACGAAAACCGATACGCGGTCGGCCGGTGAAGGCCCGTTGTCCGAACAGCAATTGGCGGTCCTGGCGGCGATGGGAAACGCTCAAGAGCCCGGGGCCTGCAACCGGCCCGCCGCACTGCTGCTCGACGGCGACGCCGACCCAGACGTACTCGCCGATCTGTTGACCTCTCTGGTGCGCAAGCATTCCATGCTCCGGGCGAGCTTGCGGGACACTCCGGACGAGCCTCGGCAGGTCATCGCCCCGGCCGAGACGGCGAAGGCCGGGCTGGAAGCGGCGGAACTGGTGATCTCCGGCGAAACAGAACTGGACAGGCGCAGGGAGCTGCTCGAGCAGGTCAACCGTATGGCGGCCGTGCCCGTCTCTCCCTATGACGACCCGCCGGTCAGGTATCAGCTGATCGATGTCCGTTTCCCCGATCGCACCCGGCAGGTTCTGCTGGTCGTCTTCCATCAGCTTTTCGTGGATGAATGGGGATGGCACAAGGTATTCGAGGAACTCATCGAGGGACCTGCCGCGACCCCCGCCCCACAGCGCCAGTACTTCGACTATGTCCACGCCCAACGTCGACTGTTGTCGGACGACGCCGAAAGTCTCACGGCGTTCTGGACCGGTTATCTGGCCGGCTCGCGATACACACCGCTACCGGCGGACACGTCACACGAGGGCGGCCTGTCTTTGGCCGCATCGAGGACCACGGACCCACAGCTGACCATCCCCGCCGGTACGGCCGACTCGCTCCGTGAATTCGCGCGTCGGGAGCGCAGCACACTGCACATGGTGATGTTGGCGGCATGGGTGGCGCTCCTTTGGGACATCGTAAAAGAACCCGAGGTCACCGTGGCCGTGATGGCAGCAGGCCGAGCACCGGAGGACGAACCACTGGTAGGCAATTTCGCGAACACGCTCGTCTTGCGAGCCGGGGTCCGCCCGGACGAATCGTTCAGCGATTTACTCGCCGTTGTCAGGGAAATGACCCTGTTGACTTTTTCGCACCAGCACCTGCCCGCCGATCGGATCGGCAGGATCGCCAAACGTGGCACAGCGCCACTGGCCAGTACGACGTTCACGTTCTCCGGTACCCCCGTCGGGCCGACGAGCCGTTTGGGAGACGACGGGCCAGGTGTCGAACTACTCGAACTCACGCCAGTTTCGTCCTCGTCGCCACTGAACTTGACAGTCCTGGTGCACAGTCAGGAGATTCGCTTGAACCTGCACTTCGCCGAGGAATCTTTTACCCGTGAGACCGTTCAGGTTTGGCTGAAGAACTACAGCGCCCTGTTGCGGAGAGTGGCCCTGCTGGGGCATGGCATCGCGGTGAGCGATCTTGTCAATTCGGGTATCGCCGAGAGGGCGCTCATCGCCCCGCGTGCGGATTCCGATCAGGTAACACGTGATTCCCAAGGCGCCGGTGTGCACCTTTCCCCTCGACACCGTTAGGAAGCCCATGCGCGTCGTGACCCCAGTTCGAGAAATCCTGTCGCCGTCGGCGATCTTCCACCAGGTGGCCGCGGTTGACGGTGGCCGTACAGCGATCCGGTGCGGGGCGACCGCGACGACTTACACGGAAGTCGCCCAACGTGCCGGAGGCATAGCGACTTGGCTGCGGGAAAAGGGCATCGGCCGAGGCGACATCGTGGCGACCTTGCACGACCGGTCGGATCGCCCTGTCGTGTCGATGCTCGCGGTCTGGGCGGTCGGCGCCGCCTATGTCCATCTTGACCCGTCCGACCCCGACCGGCGCCTCATGGCCATGCTTGAGACCGTGCGGCCCAGTGCCCTCCTCGCCGACTCGTCGCATCAGCGGCGCATACCGGATGGTTCACTTCCGAGCCTCGCCGTCGACGACGGCATACCGCTGATGCCGTATGAAGTGGAGCCCGATGTCTCTCCGGAGGATCTGGCCTACCTCGTGTTCACCTCGGGATCGACCGGATCGCCGAAAGCCGTGGCAGTCGAGCATCGGGCGGTGCTCAACCACCATTCCGCGATCCGGCGGTTCAGAGGCGAGATCGAGCCCGGCAGTTTCGGCCTCACCGCGGCGTTCACCGCGGATTTCGGCCTCGATTGTGTATTCGGCGCGTTGTTCACCGGCGGGCGTCTGGATGTGTATTCTCCGCGTACCCTGTTGGACCCTGTCGCGTTCGCGGCCGAACTCGCGAGTCATCCGGTCGATGCCCTGGTGTACACGCCCACCCTGCTCGAGGCGCTGAGCCGGGGAGAACGACTCGAGCGATTTCTGCCCAGCCAGATGGTGATCGTCGCCGGCGAGTCCTTCCCGCCTAGGCTCGCGCGAGCGATCCTGCGGGCACGACCCGATTTGCCCACATTCAACTCATATGGGCCGTCGGAGGCGACGATCGAAGTCATGCAGCACAGAGTTCGTGAACGGGACGTCCAGCGTCCCCGTATCCCGATCGGGCGACCTCTGGAAGGGGTCACCGCCTGCGTGCTCGACGAGAACGGCGCGGAAGTCCCCGACGGCGTCAGCGGCGTACTGCATTTGGGCGGGCAATGCCTGGCCAGGGGTTACTACAACGATCCCGACGCGACCAGCGGGAAATTCATCGTAGCCGCCACCGGGGAACGTCTGTACCGCACGGACGACATCGTCATCCGCAATGCCGATGGTGATTACGAGTTCCTCAACCGTGCGGATCGGCAACTCAAGATCCGCGGACATCGCGTCGAACCGGGGGAGGTGGAAGCCGCTCTCCTCGGACAGCCGGAAGTCGTCCAGGCTCTGGTGGTCCCGCAATCGGTGACCCCGGATGCCCCGCCACACCTCGTGGCGTACGTGGTCACGGAGCCCGCGGTACGACCTGAGGACCTCACCGTTCGGCTCCGCGCCGTCCTGCCGTCCGCGCTCGTCCCGAGTCATCTCCACACGGTGCCGTTCATTCCGCTTGGACCCACTGGAAAGGCCGATCTGACCGCTCTGCACGCCATGATCGCCCAGGTCGCCTCACCGGGTGCGGAGGTTGTTCGGACCAGCGTTCAGCTCGCGGTGGCCAAGGTCTGGTGCGCCGTGCTCGGCCGCGCGGAAATCGGCCTGGACGAGCGATTTCTGGAAGCGGGAGGTGACTCTTTGAAGGCCCTTCAGGTCTTCGCCGACCTTCGGCGAGAGTTCCCCGACATCACGATCGCCCACTTGTTCACCCACCCCACGATCGCCACGCTGGCACAGGCACTGGACGGCACCGAAACTCCCCGTCCTGCGGCGCATCCCACCGTCGTCGGGCTATGACCGACGAACTGAGCTCGTTGCGCGAGCTCGCTCGCACGTTCTGCGCGAAGGAACTGGTGCCGCATCAGAAGCGCTGGGCGGCGCAGAAGCAGGTCGACAGGGAGTTGTGGATCAAGGCAGGGAAGGCCGGTTTGCTCTGCCTGTCCATCCCGGAGGAATTCGGCGGAGGAGGGGGAACGTTCGCGCACGAGGCGGTCTTGCTGGAGGAACAGACCCGTGCCGGGGATTCGAGTTGGGGCGGCAGCGTGCACAGCGCGATGGTGGCGCACTACTTGCTGGACTACTGCACGACCCGGCAAAAGCACCATTGGCTGCCCAAACTCGCCAGCGGTGAACTGGTCGGCGCGATCGCCATCACCGAACCCGGCACCGGTTCGGACCTGCAGGGCATCAAGACCAAAGCGGTCCGGGAGGGCGCCGAATACGTACTGAACGGGTCGAAGACGTTCATCACGAACGGTGGCCAGGCCGATCTGGTCATCGTGGCCGCCAAGACGGAGGGCGGGCCTGGCGGTTATGACATCTCGCTGCTGGTGGTGGAGGCAGACCGGCAAGGTTTTCGACGTGGCCGGCCCCTGGACAAGACCGGCATGACGGGACAGGACACCACGGAACTGTTCTTTGACGACGTCCGGGTTCCGGTGGAGCACTTGCTCGGCGGCGCGGAGGGGCTTGGCTCACTCCAGTTGATGGAGCAGCTGGTTCGGGAACGTCTGATCATCGCGGTGACCTCAGTGGCGACAATGGAGACCGCGGTGGCCGAGACGGTGGCCTATACCAAGGAGCGCACCGCGTTCGGCGGCACTTTGTTCGATTTCCAGAACACCAGGTTCAGCCTGGCCGAGTGTGCGTCGGAGGCGGCCGTGTGCCGGGTTTTCGTCGATCACTGCATCCGGTCGTATCTGGCGGACGAGTTGGACATGGCCACCGCGGCGATCGCGAAGTGGTGGTGCAGTGACCGTGCGTATCGGGTGGTGGACGAGTGCGTGCAACTCCACGGCGGGTACGGCTACATGACCGAGTATCCGATCGCCAGGGCCTGGGCGGACGTCCGTGCCCAGCGGATCTTCGGCGGTACCAACGAGATCATGAAAGAGATGATCTCGCGTTTACTGTGATCCGAGTCCGGCCTCCGTCTTCGTGATTCGGAGAGGGCGGGCCTGGCAGGTCCGCTGGGCGCTCAACTTTCCCGATCTTCCGTTGATCTTGGCTCTTCACGTTCGTGGCCATGGGCCTGCTCCGTGGCTACCCGGCGATCGTCGTGTGTGCGCGTACTCGACTCGTCGACCTTGTGCCAGAAGCGTTCCCGGAGTCGATATCGGATCTCCGGGCTGAGGTCGTAGACGCCGATGTCGTCGGAAAGGTCCGTGAGCAGGGCACGATCGACCTCGCTCGGGATCGATGGCCGGCTGCGAGACAGTTCTGTCCGGCGGCTGGCGGGCGCGGCATCGAGCCAGGTGTTCAGAACGTTGCCGACGACTCGGTCTATGACCGGATCATGATCACTCACTGCGCGGTACTGCGACGCGACGACGGGCTCGGAGCCGGTGGTGCTCGTATAGACCACGGACGACGGAGACTCGGAAGTCCTTATGCTCGACGCGCGAGGCGGGGTTGTGTCCGTCGGCTCCGGCACGCGATTGCCGCTCGCCAGAACCGATGGGGATGGGACAGTCGCCTCGCGCTTGCGTTCGACAATCTGCTGAGGGCTGCCGGCGACCGCGCGAGCGCGCACGGCGGCGTCCAGCGCATCGCCATCGAGCAGGTCCAATCCGTCCGCCGCACCCTGCAGATGGCGGCTTACGCCATGTGGACGGCCTTCCTGGGTCGGAACAGCAAGTATCGTCACCTGTACCCCGTGCGCTTGTGCCTCGTCAACGGCCTCGGTGAGATCGTCGTCTCCGGACACCAGATACATGGAGTCGACTGCGGCATTGCGGGCGTGCGTCGCGAGATCAAGCCCGATTCGAAGATCTACGCCCTTCTGCTCGCCGCCGACCCCTAAACGTCCAAGACGGAGCTTCACCCGGCGCAGCAAGCCGATGCTCTCCTGCGTGGTGTTCGGCACTCCATTGGGGGCCGAGTCGTACCAGTAGATGCGGAGCAAAGGCAGCCCAGACTCCGCAGAAGCCTGTGCGGCGAGACTGTCGATCAGCGACTGGTAGTCCACAAAGACACTGGAGCGGAGGGACGTGCCCGTCGCCCGCGTTGCGGCAGCGGCAAGCAGATAGCCGACGTCCACGTAGACCGCGCAATGTGATCGCACTCCACCACTCCTCCATCAGGCGTCATGGGAACGTTAGTGCTCCCGGTGCAGCGCCGAACGCTCACATGCGTGCCGAGAGAACGGAGTTGCAAGCCTGTTACCTGACGGTGGCTACCGGCCCCCGGCGGAGGGCTGGGCCGAAGGTGCGGTGCAGACGGCGCTCGACGCCGTGTGGGGCGTCCTGCATCACGTCGGTGGCGAGACGGACCCGGCGACGTCTATGACGACATCGTGCGCGCGGACCTGCCCGGCTGAGCGAGCCGGGCGGTACCCGCGGCGAGGAGGGCGCCGAAAATCGCGCCGATCGTGTTCATCATCCAGTCGTTGGTGTCGCAGGCACGGCCGATCGCGGGCACGAACGCCTGCAGCGCCTCGATCACCGCGGACAGCGCCGAGCCTGCCGCGAACATCGTCACGGGCCGACGGGACGCCAGCGCGGCGAAGTAGACCGGCGGCAGGAACAGCGCGACGTTGGCCAGGAGTTCCACCGAGCCGAGCGTGGGCAGGGAGAACTGGACCGTGCACAGGATCTCGTCGATCGTGCGCCCGGTGGGCACCAGCGTCAGCGCGAAGACCGGCACGAGTGCCACTGCCGCGAGCGTCCAGAGGACTCGTCGCCTGCCCGCGAACAGATGGCCGAGGACGGCGCAGACGAGCGCGACCAGCAGGATCGCCACCGGCACGAGGGCGGAGTGCTCGAGCAGGAAGTTCGTGATCATGACGCCGATCCTAGGCCTGCGGGGGGCGAGTTGGTCGGCGGCCTCGATCGACAACGACTAGCCGCGGATCGGAGGTTTCGTCCCCATTCCAGCAGCCGCCGAATGTGTTATCAGGTAACACGGTTGCCCTAAAGTACCGCGTTTCAGCGTGATGGTTCTTGGTCGGATGGATACTGAGCGCGCGCTACCAGCGTATACTGCAGGGTAAGCCGGACCATCACCGATATCTGCGGCTCGGCAGGAGAACCGTCAGATGGCCACAAGGTTCCAGGATAAGCGGCCGGGAATTTCTGCGTACGAACGTCATTCGCCAACTCGACCCATGACATCGCTGACGCGGCGTGCGCCTCCGGCCATGACCATGTCGGCGACTTGTTCACGATCTGGGCCTCCTCTCACCCGATAAGTCGACCATAGAATAGCAAGAATGCCTTCTTGGCTTTTCTTGATCTGCATTGGATATTCCGCTCGAGGTCGGTGATCGACCATATCTCCTGGACAGCAGTAGCAAGAGTTCTCTGTAGGGGTGAGATGTCGTGCCTCGTGGTCCCTTGCCTTACCGTGTTGACGATTCGGGCGCCTTGAACTACCCGGACGTCTTGCTCAGCCCGATACCGATCGGTCCGCATGTCCTGCGAAACCGGGTCGTACGTGCCGCCATGGCAACGAACTACGCGACCAGTGCGGGTCGCGTGACGGATCGGCTGGTCGAGTACTACGGTTCAATCGCTGCCGGCGGAACGGGTTTGGTGATCGTCGAGTTCGCGTTCATCGACCGCATGGTGAGCAGGTCGTGGCCTCGCCAGTTGTCAGCCAGCGAGGATTCGGATGTCACGGGCCTCTCGCGGATCGCCGCGGCGATCCAGAAGTCAGGTGCTCGCGCGGCGCTGCAGTTGTGCCATGCCGGGCCTCAGCGAATCCCGGCGGGACAGCGGCAGTGGGTACCGTCTGTCAGCGGCCAGGCCCGCACCGGGACGCTCCACGCGATTGACAGCGACGAAATCGCGGGTGTCAAGGCATCGTTCACCCGCGCGGCCCAGCGCGCCCGATCCGCGGGGTTCGACTTCGCCGAGCTTCACCTGGCGCATGGATACCTGCTCTCGGAGTTCCTCGCGCCCGACCGCAATCAGCGATCGGATGAGTACGGAGGATCGTTCGCCGCCCGGATGCGATTCTCGCTCGAGGTCGTGGCGTCCGTGCGAGCAGGTACCGAAGACGGGCTGCCACTGATCGCGAGGATCAACGGCTCGGACTTGCGCGAAGGTGGGCTCGGGCCGGAAGACGCGGCCAGCCTGGCCGTCGCGCTGACCTCCGTCGGCGTACAAGCGATCCACGTCTCGGCGGGCACGTACGAATCCAGGCATCTGAGAAGTACACCGACTTACGGAGAGCGCGGGAACCTCGTCGAACTGGCCGCACGAGTGAAACGTGACGTGCGAGTGCCGGTGATCGCCTCCGGCGGGCTCTCCGATCCCGAGCATCTCGACGCGATCCTCAGCTCCGGTGCCGCGGACCTGGTTTCGATGGCTCGTCAGTTGCACGCGGATCCACAGTGGGTCGCGAAAGTCGCATCCGGACACCCTCAGTCGATACGGCCTTGCATCCGCTGTAACAACGGATGTCTGCGGCGCGGAATCGATGGCGAACCGGTGACATGCGACGTTCGACCGGAGATCGCCACGAGAAGCACCGCCAAGCCGGCCGCGCGAAAGAAGTCCGTGGCCGTGGTGGGAGGTGGCCCGGCCGGCATGGAGGCGGCGCGCCTGCTCGCGGTCCGCGGCCACCATGTGACGTTGTTCGAGGCGCGCCATGAACTCGGGGGCGGCCTCGTCGCGGCCGCGCGGCCGTCGTTCAAACATGATCTGGCTCGATTTCTCGAGTATCAGAAGGGCGCGCTCGAATCCCTGCCGGTGGTGATCAAGCTCGGCACCCGGCTGAGTTCGAAAGATCTCTTGGCTCTCGACGCCGAGGAGATCGTACTGGCGGCGGGCTCACACCCTCGTCGACTGCCCGCCGACGACGACGCCGTTGTCATGACGGCAGAAGAAGCGGTTACCGGGACGCTTGACTCCGGCGCGCGGGTGGCGGTGATCGGTGGAGGAGTCACGGGTAGCGAGACCGCTTGGCATCTTGCGCAGCTCGGCCACGCCGTCACTGTTTATGAGCGCGAGTCCCAGCTGGCACGCAGTGCCGAATCGAACCACCGTCAGTGGCTGACGGACGCGCTCACGCGCCTTGGTGTCCACACGGTGCTGAATACCGAGATCCACACCGTCGCCGCAGATGGCACTCCGCGTTTTGCCGACGGCAATCCCGCCGGACCGGCGGCGAACGCGGTCGTAGTGGCGGTCGGGGCAGAGAAGAACGAATGGTTCACGCGACCGGCGCGTACGTCGGGGAAACCTGTCCACCGCGTCGGGGACTGCGCCAGTCCAGGCGATCTCGCCGCCGCGTTGGCGAGTGCTTGGGAGGCAGGATGTCGGATCTGACCGCGATCGAGGGACAGTCAATGTCCGAACGCGAACTTCTCGAAGACGGCATGCCCGCTCCCGATGGAAACAGCGAGCACAAGCCCAAGTTCGTCTTCGTCACCGGCGGCGTCGCTTCGTCGACAGGCAAAGGGCTGGTGGCGGCGTCCATCGGGACCTTGCTGGAAGGCCAACGGCTCAAGGTGACGTTCCAGAAGCTCGACGTATACCTGAACGCTGACGCCGGGACGATGAATCCCCTGGAGCACGGTGAGGTCTTCGTCACCGAGGACGGCACGGAGGGAGACCTGGACCTCGGGCACTACGAAAGATTCACATCGGCGACGATGGCGCGGCACAACGACCTCAGCGGCGGCCAGGTCTACGGGTCGGTTCTGCGCAAAGAGCGTCGTGGCGACTATCTTGGCGCGACGATCCAGGTCATCCCGCACGTCACCGACGAGATCAAGTCTCGCATTCTCGCCTGTGGAGCGGGCTTCGATGTCGCCATCATCGAGGTCGGCGGCACAGTGGGTGACCTCGAGCCGGTTCCGTTCCTCGAAGCGATCTCCCAGCTCAGAACCGAATTGGAAATCGGGAGATCAGTCGTCGTGCACGTGGCGGCGGTGCCGTTCTTCACCGGCCCCGGTGAGCTCAAGACAAAGCCGGCGCAGCACTCGGTACAAGAACTCAGGCGGGCCGGCATCACACCGGACATCCTCGTCGCCCGCGCCGAAGAACCGCTCGACGAACGACTCCGTCACAAACTCGCCAGGTTCTGCGGTGTGCCGGTCGAGGCCGTCCTCAGCTCGCCGGACGTGAAGATCCTCTATGAGTTGCCGCTGGTTCTCCAGGCCCAAGGTCTCGACGGGCTGCTGGGCGCGCGGTTCGGCATCGGGCTTGGGCGAAGCGATCTAGGGCTGTGGCGGGAGACCGTCCAGCGGCTCTCCTCCGCGCGCGACGAAGTCGTCATCGCGATGGTCGGCAAGTACGTTGATCTGTCCGACTCGTACAAGAGCCTCAACGAGGCGCTCATACACGGCGGGATCGCGTGCGGAGTCCGCGTGCGAGTGCGACATGTCGACTCGGAGGCCGTCGAGGCGGAAGGCCCTGCCGCGATGCTGACGGACGTGGACGGCGTGGTGATCCCCGGAGGGTTCGGCCCCCGCGGTATCGAAGGCAAGATCAGCTGCGCCGGGTGGCTCAGAACGGAAAGAATCCCTTTCCTCGGTATTTGCCTTGGGCTACAGGTCGCTGCGATCGAGTTCGCCCGTAACGTCACGGGATTCGCCGAAGCCAATTCGACCGAGTTCGATCCGGACACTCCGCACCCGGTGATCGATCTCATGCCCGGCCAGCGCGAATTACCGGATCTGGGAGCATCCATGCGGCTCGGCTCCTATCAGTGCGACCTGTTGCCGGGAACACGCGCCTTCGATGCCTATCGACAGCCGCGCATCGCCGAACGGCATCGGCATAGGTATGAGTTCAACAATTATTATCGAGAAGTCTTCTCCCAGCATGGGATGGTGTTCAGCGGAAGATCGCCTGATGGCGAACTGGTCGAGATGATGGAGATCACCGATCATCCGCACTTCGTGAGTTGTCAGTTTCATCCTGAATATAGAAGTCGCCCGACCGCTCCGCATCCGTTGTTCGCTCAGTTCGTTGCGGCCTGCCGAGAATCGGCACAGCGGCGCGACAAGTCTCGTCGAAACTCGATTCCGACAGGAGCACGGCCATGACCGACGATACCTTTGACCGAGGATCTGGGCCTGAAGTCTGCGTCGCCCTGGACGTGCCCGACGGGCAGCGCGTTCGCGACCTGTACCGTGTGCTCAGGCCGCACACCGACTACTTCAAGGTAGGACCGCCGCTGCTGATGGCGGCTGGGCCGGGCATTGTGCGTGAAATGGCCGATGATGGTGCGCGGATCTTCCTCGATCTCAAATTCCACGACATTCCCCAGACCGTCGAGTCGTCGGCCCGGCAAGCCGCCCGGCTGCGACCGTATGTCTTCGACGTGCACGCCCTCGCCGGCGACGAAGCCATGTCCCGCGCCGTCGAAGCCGCCCACGAGACCGCGGACGGGAATCGGCCGCTGGTCATCGCGATCACCATGCTCGTGAGTCATCAAGAGCGCTACCTGGCCGACTACTTCGGCAGTCCGGAGAAGATCGAGGAAGCCGTCCTGCGCCTCGCGGAGCGCGCGCGAGCCAATGGGCTGGACGGGGTCGTCTGCTCCCCTGAGGAAGGGCCACTGGTCCGTGCCGAGTTCGGGCCGGACTTCTTCGTTGTGACCCCTGGGGTCCGCTTCGCGTCGGACCAGGCGGACGACCATTCGCCGCAACGGATCGCCACCTTCGACGAGCCGCGGTTGTCGAGCTCCTCACTTCTGGTGGCCGGGCGCCCGATCATCGACGCCGCCGACCCGGTCGAAGCGTTGTGTCGCGCCCAGCAGCTCCTGCACGGGAAGGCTTGACACGTGGACAGCGAGTATCCGCAGGACATCGGATTCACGGTCCACGAAGGACATTTCCAACTCACGAGCGGATTGCACAGCCCCTTCTACAACCAGACAGCGGAAGTGCACCAGCATCCTGGCGCATGTACCGCGGCGTGTTCGGCTCTCCTGCGGCAACTCGGCACGATCGGCGTCACCGGCTTCGACGTCGTCGTGGCGCCGGCCGCGGGCGCGGTGGTATTCGGCTTCGAACTCGCTCGTCAGGCAGCGGTGCCATTCCTGTACTCCGAACGCGTCGAGGGCCGGCAGCGGCTTCGACGGGGGCAGAAGCTGAAACCGGGGCAACGAGTCCTGGTCGTGGAGAACGTGATCACCACGGCTGGAACGGTCGTCGAGGTTCTCGATCTTCTCGCCTCGGCCGGAGCCGCCCCGGCCGCTGTCGCCGCCTTGGTGGTGCGCCGTGGGGCCCCGTTCGCGTGGGAAGACGGGGTGCCGCTTGTAGCGCTGACGCGCAAAGACATGCCCGCGTTCTCGCCTGATGATTGCCCGCTTTGCCGCCAGGGGATTCGGCTCGTCAGTCCCGGAAGCAAGTACCTCGCGGAGGCGGCTCGATGAACCGCGGCACCAGTGCCGAGGTCATCGCGGTGATCGGCTTGGCAGGCGCGGGTAAGGACACGGTCGCGGGCATGCTCGCGGAACGCTTTCCCGAGCATACGATCGCTTTGATCTCCGAGCCGCTTCTCCGCGACTACGAGCGTCGCCACGGGATGACGGCGAACGCCCTGGACGAGTACGACGCCAAGGCTGCTGCGAGGCCCGGCCTGGCGGCGCTGGCGGAGCAGTTGCTCGCGGCCGACCCGGATTGGCTCATCGATCGCGCCCTGCGTCATCCACGCCCACTCATCGTGGTCGGGCCACGATGTTCGGCGGATCTCCACCGCCTGGTCGATCTGGGAGCGGTGTTCGTCGAGGTCGACGCCGACCCTCACGTTCGGCGCGCGCGTATCGGAGCCGAGGGTTTCCCGAGTGCCGACGAAGACCCGTTCGACAAGGAGTTGGCCGCGTTCGCCACTGTGCGGCTGCGCGTCGACAACAACGGGACGCTCGAGGCCCTTCGTTCCCAGGTGGATCAGGTCGCCGGTCTGATCGAGCCTGAGTCCGGTCTTCCGGCGGAGGCGTTCGCGGACGTCGCACAGCTGATGGACCGCTTGCTGGATCCTCTGGAAGGCTGCCCCTGGAACCGGGAACAAAGCCTCACCAGCGTGCTTCCCTACCTTCTCGAGGAAACGTACGAGGTTCTCGATGCGGTTGACCAGGACGACGTCGACGGGCACTGCGACGAACTCGGAGACCTGCTCTTCCAGATCCTCTTCCATGCCGCGCTGCGAGCCAGGCAAGGCGCCTTCGACCTCGGCGACGTGTGCCGTGCGCTGATCGGCAAGATGACCAGGCGACATCCGCACGTCTTCGGTGGTGTGGCCGTCGACGGCGTCGAGGAAGTCCTCGCCAACTGGGAGTCGATAAAACGGCAAGAACAGGCCGAGAGCGGGCGTGAGAGGCGTCCGCTCGACGGCGTACCGCGAGCGCTCCCGGCGCTCCTCCTGGCACAGCGAACCCTCGAACGGGCCGCGGATCGGCCGGACTTCACCTCGGCATCCGCCGCTCTTCGAGCTGCCGTCGATGCTGTCGAAGCAGCGCCTGGCGGTGAGCCTGAGCTGAAGGAGCACCTGCTGGGGGAGTTGCTTCTCACCGTCGTCCGCATCGGGACGGTCGTCGGGGTGGCTCCCGAAGACGCATTGCGTCGCCGGCTACTCGAGTCGAAGAGAGCGTCACAGCTCGTCCGAAGTGATTCCGAGGTGGACCATGACTGAGCAGACCTTGATCGATGTCATCGTGATCGGCGGAGGAGTGGTAGGGCTCGCCGCGGCTTACGCGGCCGCGCGACGGGGGCAGCGGACAGTGCTGCTCGAACGACGCTCGTTCTTTCACGACGAGACCGCGTCCAGCGGGCTCTCGCGGCAGTTCCGCTTGCAGTACGACGATCCGACGATTTCCCGGCTCGTCCAGGAAGCAATGCCGCTGTGGCGAGAACTGGAGGAACAAGGCGGCGAGAAGCTCAACCACCAGGTCGGCTGCCTTTGGTTCGGGGACCCGGCCGCGCCGGGAGCGGAAGGGCAGATCGACAATGTGCTCAGAACAATGGCCGACCTCGGAATTCCCTTTGACCGGCTGACCGCCGGGGAGATCACCGAGCAGTACGGATTCACGGGAATACCTGAGAGCTGGACGGGCTTCTTCCAGCCCGACGGGGCCGCGACCAACGTGAAAGCGACGCTGAAAGCGTTGTACCGGGCCGGTGTCACCGCCGGAGTCGAGATGCGTAGCGGCACGGCGGTACGAGACATCGCTGCCCACGGTGATGGAGTGCGGATAACCACTGAAGCAGGCGAACTGATCGACGGGCGCAAGCTGATCATCGCGGCAGGGCCGGAGACCAACAGCCTCCTCCGCGTACTCGGTATCGAGCTGCGGACAACGGTATGGGAGATGGTGTCCGCATGCTTTGCCGTCAGACCCGGCGGTGCTGGTTCCGAGCCGCTCCCGACGTGGATCGACTTTCAGCAGTCTGCCCACGACGACCCGGGGCTTTACTACGGCTTCCCCGAACTGCCCTGGGAACGCGGCGGGCATATGCGGATCGGCGCGAACTACCCGAGCCGGGTGATGGCTGACGGAGCGATCTCCCGTACGCGTCCGGATCCTGCGACTGTGACACGTCTCAGCGAGTGGGTCGCACAGCACATGCCGGGCCTAGACCCAGCGCCGGTGGATCCGACGACGTGTGTGTGCAGCCTGTTCACCGATCCGGCGCAGCCACAGACGCTCTCCCGGCAACTGCTGCTCGACTTCCTTCCCGACGTCGTCCCGGCCGCGGACGATGTCGTCGTCTGTGCCACCGGATGGGTCTTCAAGATCGCACCCCTCCTCGGCTCGATCTGTGTCGATCTCGCGGTCGACGGTACGACTACCCACGACATCTCGGGCGCTCGGCTGAAGCGCGAACAGTGGCGGCTCGTCCGCGCCGAGGCGGGCGTCTGATGCGCGCCGGCATTCCTCGCCAGTCGTCGCGGCCTGTGTACTCCCAGGCCGACTATCAGGCGCAGGTCATTCGACTCGACGACGACGTGACCCTTCACACGGTCGAAGCGGGCGACCTCACTGCGGGACCGGCGAATGGCGGGCTTCGGATCCGCTTCTACAGCGATGACGAGCAGGCCCACGACGACGCTCGGCTTCTCGCTGAACGGATGACGGTGAAGCACGCGCTGTACGGCACCGGCTTTTCCGGCGCCAAGATCGTCGCGCGAGCCGATCCGCACACGGTTGATCGCCAACGACTGCTCGACGCCGTCGCGGATGTGCTCAACGAACGGTGCGGCCGACTTTACACGGGCTGCGACTTGAACACGTCCGCGGCCGATATGGAAACACTGTACAAACGTTCCAAGTACATTCTGTCGGCCATGGGCAGTGCCGTCGACCCGAGCCTGGCGACTGCTCATGGGGTCTTCGCCAGTACCGCGCGGGCACTCGGGCAAAAGCTCGTAGGATCGACGTTCCTGGTACACGGAATAGGAAAAGTGGGTGCGGCTGTCGCTCGCTTTCTGGTCTCCGCGGGGGGCACGGTGTACACCTACGACTCCGACCCGAAGGCCGCGGTCGATTGGTGTACCGCGTTGCCACACACCGCGAAATGGTGGGAGCTGTCGGTCGACGCGGTCGTCTTGTGCTCGTCATCGGGAGTGGTCGACGCTCGCATCGCCGAAGAATTGCGTGCGAGTGTCCTCGTCAGCGCCGCGAACGCCCCGTTCGCCAGCCCTGAAGTGGAGCCTTGCCTCACGCGCAGGCAGGTCACTTGGGTCCCAGACGTGGTTTCCAACGCCGGCGCGGTGATCTGCGACTCTGTCGAGTTCTACAATCCGGACGCCTTCAACTCGACAGTACCTGAACGATTGTACGCTTTTGTCAGAAATGAGGTGGATGCCATGACGGAGGCCTATCTCGCGCAGGGCCGGGGTGTGGGCACACGATGGCCTGAGTTGCTGCGTACAGCCCGTCCCGGCGCCGACTCAGTCTGCGGAAAGCGCTTCTCGATGGCCAGGGATCTCCCGTCGCAGATCGTAGAGCTTTCTGGCGACCAACCGAACAGTGTCAGATCTATCGAACCGAGCGCTGTGGAGCGTCTTCCCACATGATCCACGCCTCTCTCGGATGCCTCGTCAACGCTTCCCGTCGTGGAACGTGCATGGTATCGCTGAGACTCTCTCGCTAACCCACTCTTTCTGCTCATGGCCTACTGGATCCCGGCAGGGATGCCGATTCATTTGGCTCCGCTTGCCGGCTCGCGAATCGGCGTGGAATCAGCGGCGAGGAGGTGTGGTGAGCGATAGCGATGTATTCCGCCCTGGTCTCGATGTCAGGCCCGAACTATGGGACTATCCGTTCAACAGCTACACTCACTTGAGATATCCGCCCGGTAAGGGTGCCTGTGCGATTCTCCGACCCTCGGCAAGGTGCGCTTGCCGAAAGGGGGCCCTGTGTGGAAAGCGAATTCGAGTGTGAAGTCGGCAGAACAAGCGTGACATGGAGTCGCTTGTCTAAAAAGTGAAATCGTTCGACCGTGGCCGTGGGTTGGCGCTTTGAATGCCATGAATACGGCGCGTTTGTGGCAGAATTCGATGGTGAGAAAGTGCATGGCGTGCCCCGGCTAACTCTTTGCCAGTTCCTCTTATCGTTGTCCAACCAGCGGGACGACGAACGTGGCGGCGACACCGAGCGGCGGATGCGCGTCGTGATCGAGGTCACCTAATTCGGGCTACGAGAAGACGAGGGCAGGAAAGTGTCACCAGGTGGCCGCTGCTTGCCAGGCGATGTGGGATCCCGGGAAATGAAGCAACCAGCCGTTAAACGCCGCGCGGACACCGGAAGGACACGGTATAACCGCCACTGCGCCGACTGCACCCACTGCGCCAGGGGTGCGGTCCTGGTCGAGGATGAACGCCGTGCCGCGCCGTACGAACGGGCGCTGGTCGACTACGTCGGGAGAACCTCCGCGGCTGTGGTGCTGTCCGGTGATCTCACCGAGTCCTGCGACATCGCCGCTGAGCCAGACGACCGCGGGGGACCGGGGTGTCAGGACGCTCAGCTGGGGCAGACCACGCGGCTTGTGGACGGGCCAGTCCGGCAGGCATACCCGCACCGCCTCCATCGCGGTACGCGTCTTGCCCGAGGACGATTCCCCCGTCAGCACCACCAACGTGCTGGTCGCCAGGTCGCTCATCAGCCCGCGCAAGTGCCGGTCGTGGTCTCGTTCGACGTAGGGCGGCAGCTCCGGTAGAGCCTCCACGGAATCGACGACGATGGGCTGGTGCACGCCAAGGCGCCGCCAGCTCCATCGCCCGATCGGTTGAGGGGAACCGTCTTCCGGTGAGGGTGTGCGCTCGAACTCGTACAACAGTTCCCGAGGTCGCTGCCGCCAGTACGCCGTGTCCGCGGATGTTTTCAGGGGGCGGCCGGTGCGCCGAGCATGCGTCGCGCAGACCTCCACCCACGCGATGACCAGGTCGAGGTCCGGCGGTCTCGTGACCCTGCTGCCGTTGCCTATCTGGCTGAGCCGGGAAGGTTGGAGCGCTTCCCCTTTCGCAAGGGATGGTCGTTCAACTCTTCGGCGAACGCCGCCAGGGTGCCGAATGCCTGCTCCCGCACCTTCTTCAAGTCGCCGAGGAAGTCCGCCAGCAGGCCGCTCACAAGCCCATTGAACCACTCTCAGACGTTTGACACCCTGTTGATGTCGTCGCCGAATCGTCCGGCCTGACCTGCGCCAACGCCCGTTGACCCCGATGACTTGTTTGACAAACGAGCTGTGCGGCCGAGTGCTGGGGAACTGTGGCCCGTAGAACCGAGCAGGACCGGACACGGGAGTGGGGATGGCCACGATCTTGACAGTCGCGACCCAGATCATGCAGTTCGCCACGGCAACCATCACCGTTGCGACGGCGATCCTGGCCGCCCGCCGGGGGCGCCGTGGAAAGACGACTGAAGCCGGGCAGTCGTTGCTGCGCCTGCGAGTTGAATCGGTCGCGACACGCCGAACCCGCCATACGCCTCTCGACGCGACGGGTTCCGTCCGGCGAGTTCATGGTCGTTGTGGTGATCGGCATGGGGCCAGCCGGCGCTCGAGGTCGAGGACGGCCTTGGCGCGAGCGAACTCCACCGGGGTGAAGGGCAGCAGCGGACGCGTGACCACCATCAGCCCGCCTTCGGGAGCGATCAGCCGCATCGAAGTGCCCTCGACGTTCCCGTCGGCCGCGCGCTCCCGTTGTTTTTGGTTAGTGTCCTGCCAGGTGATGACGCAATCACCCAGCACGACCCGCAGCAACCGCGCGGCCCCGTCTCGCCTACCGGCGGACTGGGCCGCGATCGTCAGCAGCCGGGTGGGCAGGTCGACGAACTCGTGGACGTCGGCCGCCGCGACCCGCACGTCCCGGCCTCCACCCAATACGGTCACCGCGGCGATGTCCGCGGCCGTCGCACCGGCCGGTGCACGCAGGAGGAACTCGTCGACCACGCCGTCCTGCACCGCTAAGACCTGCATCGACACGATGTCGTACCGGTGCGCCGCCAACGCGGCCGTCACCCCGGCCAAGGCACCTGGCACGTCACGGACCGTGACGCGGATCCGCCACGCCACGCCCGTCCCCGCTTCGTGTTCGTCCGTCGCGCCGAGACTCACCTTCTCTCGCGGACGGTGACTCCACCATCGCCGCAACGCGGAGGTGGCGATCAGGAGCAACCCGAGCCCGAACAGCACGACCGGTCCGGCGCGATTGAGCGACAACGTGCTGACGAACAGGTGGGCCACACCCGCCGCGATGAACAGCGCCGCGAGTTCGATCAGCTCGCGCCCCATCGAGGTTTTCGCACCCGCGGCGGTCCCCGGTCGCACCTTCGATTCCTTCATACCGCAAGCTTCCGCTGCCTCCTTTACCCCCGGCGTCTCCTGCTGTCACGATTCAGTTAACGCTCGGCGCACCAGGCCGGCGCCTCCAGCGGCGGGCTCGAACCCCGTGCCGCGACAACGCCCGCCGTTTCGTGTGGTGACCCGTTCGGTGTCGTCGTCATGGCCACGGCTTCAGGCGAAAACCGCTTCACAACGGCCTTCGAGGCTCGATTCGACGAATTTCGAGCGGCAGCGGATCGGGCTCCAGCGAAGGGTCTTCGCTTGTTCCAGGCGGCCGACGACGCGAACGGCCGGTGAACTCGGTGCCCACGCCCGACCACGGCGCGACGTCCACAGAGGACGTCAAGAGCAGCAGTCCGTCCACTGTGGATCGATCGGCCGAGCCGTGCGCGGCCGCCGCCAGGTCTCGGACCGTCATGCCCGCGGTGCACGGGATACGGTGCTCGCGTAGCCGGTCCTTGGCCAGTGGTACCCCGGCGAGCCATGCCGGCAGCACCGCCGGCTATCGGCGCGCGCTCGTGTCGAGGAGTTTGGATTCGATCTCGACGGTGTCGGGGTGTGCCAGTGGTTCAAGGATTTCGAGTGCTCGGGTCCATGCGTCGCAGGCTCCGGGGTGGTCGCCTGCGGCTTGTAGCACGTCGCCAAGGTGGTCGAGAGTTGTCGCTTCCAGATAGGGACTGCCTAGTTCTTGGAACAGGGCGAGGGAGTCGCGGTAGCCCTGCGCGGCTTCGGTGTACTGGCCGAGATTGTGGTGTGCGCGTGCGAGGCAGTGGAGGTTGTGGGCCCGGCCGTCTCGGTCTCCGATGCGGTCCAGTAAGGGTTTGGCCTCGCTGCAGCGGGCGAGGGACTGGGCGTGGTGGCCTGCTTTGCCGTGATACCAGCCGATCGCGGTGAGCGTGAATGCTTCCCATGCGTGGTCACCCGCTTCACGGCACAGCTGGAGAGCGTGGTGGGCGTGCGGCAGAGCCCGGGTGTGGCACTGCCGCAGGTCGTAGGCCGAGCTGAGGGAGAAATGGGTGATGGCCATACCCATGGTGTCCCCGAGGCGGGTGTAGAGGTCGAGCGCGTGCCGCAGGTTCTTCAGGGCTTGGTCTTGATCGCCCAGCAGGATTTCGGCCCTGCCGAGTAGCTGGCGGCTGGTGGCTCGGGCGAAGTCGTCATCGAGGCGGTCGGCGGCCGCCAGTGCCGTGCGCTGGGACTCGGCGCGGTGCGCCAGATGACCTCGCCTGCTCAGGTAGGTGCTGTGCACCCAGGGCAGCTGCCAGGCGTGCACGTCGAGGCCTGCGCGGACGGCTGCCGCCGTCGCGGCGAGCAGGGTGTCGTGCTCCGTGGTGAGCCATTGCATGGCCTGGTGGTAGTCGTTGACGGGCGGATGTGGGACGTGGTCCTGTGCGGTGGCGAGCACGATCGGTGGCCAGTGCGGTGCGAGGTGCCGTTCGGCGGCGAATCCGGTGTGGAGGTAGAAGTCGAGGCATCGGTGCAGTGCGGTTCTCCGTTCCTCGTCGGTGTCCTCCAGCTCGGCCAGTTCGGCCGCGTAGACGCGGAGCAGGTCGTGTGAGCGGAAGCGGCCGGGGCGGTGCTCGTCGACGAGGTGTGTCCGTATCAGTTCGTTCAGCAGGGTGCGGGTGCGGGACATGTCGATCCCGGCCAGCGCGGCCGCGGCGAACCGGCTCGCGTCGGGGCCGGGGTGCAGGCTCAGCAGCCGGAACAGCCGGGCAGCCTCGGGGCTCAGCGTGCGGTACGACCAGGAGAACACCGCTCGCACGCTCGATGTGGTGCCTTCCGCGTCCAACGCGTCCAGCCGCGCTCGCTCGTCGCGCAGTTCATCGGCCAGTGCGCTCAGCGGGAAGGCGGGGTTGGCCACCGCGCGACCCGCCACGACGGCCAGGGCCAGCGGGAGCCGGGCGGAGTGCGCGAGAAGTCGCGCGACCGCGTCGGGTTCGGCGGTCACCCGGTCGGGTCCCAGCCGCCTGACGAGAAGCGAGACGGCCTCGATCTCCTCGAGCACGGTCAGGCGGACGGGCACGGCTCCCTCATGGGTGATCAGATCGGTGGCCCGCTCACGACTGGTGATCACCGTGAGGCAATCCGCCCCACCGGGAAGAAGGGGCCGGACCTGGTCGGCGTCGTAGGCGTTGTCCAGTACCACCAGTGCTCGCCGGCGGGCCAGCAGACTGCGATACAGCGCGGCCCGCGCGTCCGGGCCTGCCGGGACGTGCTCTGCCGGCACGCCCAGCGCCTCCAGGAAACCGTGCAGTACATCGGCCGGGGACAACGGCTTGCCCACTCGATCGAACCCACGGAGGTTCACGTACAGCTGCCCGCCGGGGAACCGCCGGGCCTCGCGATGCGCCCAGTGCAGCGCCAAGGACGTCTTTCCCGACCCTCCGGTACCCGTCACCAGAACGACGCCGGCGGCGTCATTTCGCGCCTTGTCGAGCAGACCGAGTTCACGGGTGCGGGCGACGAACCACGGTGACGCCGCCGGTAACTGCCGTGGCACCGGCTCCTGGTTCTGCTCCGCCCGCTGGGCGGCGGGCGGAGGCGGCACCTGCGAGGCGAGCATCCGCTGATGCAGACGTCGCAGCTGATCGCCGGGCTCGACGCCGATCTCCGCCACGAGCCGGGCGCGGAACGTGCGGTACCGCGTCAACGCCTCCACCCGGCGCCCGCATCGGTACAGGGCGAGCAGATGCTGACCGGCGAGTCGCTCGTCGAACGGGTTCGCCGCTGTCGCGGTGGTCAGCTCGGCCAGTAGTTCGGCGTGCATCCCGAGGTTCAGTGCGACGTCGTGGCGCTCGACCTGGGCGGTGTACCGCTCTTTCTGCAGCTGGTCGCGCATCGCCGCCAGCCAGGGGCTGTCCAGCTCGTCGAACGGCGCACCCCGCCAGAGCCGCAGCGCGCGGTCGAACAGGGCCAGCGCCCGCCGGCCTTCGGCGGCTTCGTGAGCCTGCCCGAGCAGACGCCTGAAGAGGTGCAGGTCGACGGTTTCGACGTCGACCTCCAGCACGTATCCGCCATTTCGGTGGGCGATGTCGAACCCAGCGACGTCCCGCAGGGCGGTCCTGAGCCGGAAGAGGTAGCTGTAGAGGGCGTTCCGAGCTTGGCGAGGGGCTCGCTCGCCCCACACCCTGTCTTCCAGCTGGGCGGCGGTCACCTTGTGGCCTGCCTCGGCGAGCAGGACGGCGAGGACGGACCGCTGACGCGCGTGCCCGATGTCCAGATCCTGTCCGTCGAGCCGAACACGAACGTCGCCGAGGACGGCGAACTCGACCTCCACAACACCTCCCTCTCTACCTGCGGATTCAAGATTAGCGCGAGATACGTACAGGACTGATCACCCACCGTAGTAGTCCAAGGCCGACGCACGGAGCGGCCAGGACGGAGACGAACGCATGAGGCTTCACCCCGGTGGACCGGTGCCGCAGTCGGTCATCGCCGTGGTCCAGCCGGTGCTCGTGGTCGCGTCGTCGCTGGCCGGGGCCTGGCTGTGCGCGCACTCGTCGCGCGTGCTGGGCGGGGTCCTGCTCGGCGTCGGCTTGTTGCTCTGGCTGACGTCCATTCTCCTCGCCGCGCCTTTGGGATGGGTCATGGCGGGTGCGGCGGCCACGGTGATCGCCGCTTTCGCGGCGTGGGAGGGGGTGAACGACGCGGCGTTGTCCGAACGCGGCGTCCGCACGTCCTGCACGGTGCTCGACATCCAGACCCGTCGCGTGCCGATCCGGACCTATGACGGGGAGCACTGGAGCACGACCACCGACACGTACTACGACCATCGCCTCGCCTGCTCGGAAGAACGCGAGGAGAACGTGTCTCTGTCATACCGTGCCGCTGGTGAGGGTACCCGGCTGGACGTCGTCTACGACCCCGACGGTGCGGTCGCGACCCAGCCTGCGGGCGCGGTGTCGGACGGAACCCTTTCCGCGTGGGTCGGTGGTGCCTCGTTGCTGGTCGCCGTGGGCGCGCGCGTGCTCGGGGTCGTGCACGACGCGCGGCCCTTCGTCGGCCGCGTTCAGCGGGGGAGAGATCGGCGGTCCCGGTCACCGGAAGGGGTACGTCCGTCGTGACCCGGGTACTCATCCGTGCTTCCGGAGGCAGGGGCACCGGCCGGACTGCGGGATACGAACCTGATCCACACCGGCGGATCTTGGTGATCTGCGCGGTGATCGGCGGCGTCCTCGCGCTGGTGCCGTTTCTGCTCTTCCTGACCAAGCCGGCCTTGGAGATTCAGGCCGGCGCGTTCTCCGAGAGCTTCGGAGCCGCGGCGAGTACGCGGTCCCGGTCGTTCACCGCCGGGTTCCTGGTGGTTATCCGGCTCCTGATGCTCTTCATTCTGTATCGAGCGGTCCGTCATCGCCGGCTCGCCTCCCCTGACGCACCGGTGACGCGTGCCCTGGTGGTCATGGCGGCGGCGCTGGCCACGCTCTCCGCCTTCCATCTGATGGTGGCGGCCGTGCAGTTCGTCCGGCCGGAGTACCAGGTGTCGGAGATGGTCACCGCGAACATGAACGCCGGACTCAGTGCCCTGCTGCTGGCGTGCCTGATCCTGGGCGGCGACCGGCTCCACCCCAGCCGTGCCGCCGACGGTGAGCGACTGCGGCGACGGGACAGGAACAGTCAGCTGTGGATCGCACTCGCGTGCGCTCTGCCGCCGATCGCGCTTCTGATCAAGATGATCCACGCGAGGGCCGAGAGCGGGGCGGACTTGGTGTCCGCGGCGCTGCTTTCGCTGCCCACGACGGCGATCGCGCTCTGGGCCGTGCACCGGATGCAACGCCATCGGCGGATGCCTTTCCGGCTCCTGATCGCCGGATTCGGCTGGGGTGCGGCGGTGGCCGTCGGATACGGAATGGCGCTGCCGGTCCTGTACAATTCCTTGAGCGATCAATTGCTGGGCTTCAACCGGTTCGTCGCGATCATCGACGGCGTCAAAGTGCCCGTCTTCGAGGAATTGGCCAAGGGCGTCGGCGTGCTGCTGATCGCCGTCGTGGCGCGGCGGTGGGTCACCGACCTGGTGTCCGGTCTCGTCGTCGGTGCCAGTGTCGGCCTGGGGTTCAACTTCCTCGAATCCATGTTGTACATGTCCGCCCCGGGCACGGGCGGGGCCGTCTATCAGCACTGGCTGCGGCAGGTGGTCGGGATCATGCTGATGCATGTGGCCTTCTCGGCGCTGGTCGGTGCGGCGATCGGCGCCGCCCGGCAGACGCGGAACCCGGGGACAAGGCTCGTCGTGATCGGTTGCGGCCTGCTGAGCGCGATCTGCGGCCACTATCTGTACAACAGCCTGATCTCGTTGCTGCCGTTGATGTTCCGGGTCAGCGAGCCGGTGTTCGCCATGGTCGTGTTGCCATTCCTGGTTCTCCTGCTGCTCAGCCCGCTCCTGGTGATGTATCTGGTGCTGCTGCGCCGTGGCCTGCGCTACCAGAGCACCGCGCTCGCCATCGAACTCCGGCACGAGGCGAACAGTGGGCACGACGCGGTCACCGTCGCCGAACTGCCGGTGCTGCTCAATCCCGCACGCAGGTTCCGAACCCTCGTCGACGCCTTCCTGCGTGGTGGGCCGCTTGCCTATCGCCGGCTGTCCCGCCTGTACCAAGCCCAACTCGACCTGGGCATGTGTCACTGGCACCAGGCACGTCAGGACCCCGACGGGGCGGAGGTGGACTTCACCCGGCTACGGCGGCAGATCCAGGAGTTCAAGACCGACGACGAAATCCGCACAGGAGGGGGCCGCTGATGCGTCAAACGCTCCGGAGGGTCGGGCACGTCGTCACCATCGTGCTCGCCGTGCTGTTGCTCACCCCCGCGACAGCGGTCGCCCGGTGCACGGGTGGCCTGGTCAACACCCTTGGCTCCACGGGAGACGACGGCTGCGGCGGTATCTACCCGGCGGTCGGTTCTGCCGTCGCGGTGGCCGCCGCTCTCGCTGTCGCCGCCGGCCACGCCGCGTTCAGTTATGCCCGAGGCGGGACCAACGGGAAGGTCGGCACCGGCGCCAAGATCGGCATTGATCCGACACCGGAGTCGATCGCCCATGGCACGGTGCGGATGGAGGAACACCCTGACTTCGCGGCCGAGACGGCAAAGGTGGAGGCGATGGGCTTCAAGATCGTCGCGGTCGAGAGCGACCCTTCGGTGGCGATCCGCCGCTTCGTCGGTTTGGCCGGGGAAACGATCAGGACCGACCTCGAGTTCAGACTTCGACCAGGAATGCGTTATCTGGACCTGGAGCACGAACTCGGACACATCGACCAGCTCTTCGACACGAATCGCTTTCCTGATGGCCCACCGCCGAGCGAGATCGTCACACCGACACGGAACTCACCGAAGGGCTACAAGCGAGCGTTCAACCAGAGCGGAGTATTGACGATCGATCAGAACGCGGTGCTGGAATACCACAACCGGCTGCAAGAACTGCTCTGGCTCAGCGAGCGTGGCGTTCCGCCGGACGTCATGCGGGAGCATCTCACCGGAGCCGACGACTGGTTCGACCGCTACCGCAAGGCCACGTCCGGACGCCAGGGGAACAGGACGGTCGGCTGGCAACGCCGGCACTTCGGTGACCTCCAGGAACTTGAGCGGCGGGTGCGTTCGATGCGCGCCCATCCGCGGCCCTGATCGCGGTGACGAGCAGGAGGAAGGTGGCACCGTGCAGGTGACTCCCAAAGCGGACTACCCGGTGGAAGCGCGTTCTCGGCGCTGGGAGGTGGATGGCCCTCAAGCCGCGCTCTACGAGGGCATCTGGGACGTTCTGCTCAATAGAATGGTGACAGTGTCATTCGTTCCCGACATCGGTCAGCCGGTCCACGATCGCGCTCGATGGCCGGCCGACCTCGATGAGATCACCACCGAGCGACAGGCTCGGCAGGAAGCCGCCATGTTCGCCGACTACACGGTGACGCCGAACATCGAATTGGCCGGCCGCACCATCCGGTCACAGACCACATCCTGGCGCGAGGGCCGGCACGGCGTGGTGTTCTACGTCGGCCCGGCCGAGTACGCGCGACTGGCGGCCGACCTGCAGGCACTCGACGTCGTGGGCGCCACGGTCTCCGAACTTCGCGGGCACCCGGCCGTGGACTTCGTCGAACGTATCGTCGCCTCGCCCGAGTTCGCCGACGAGGATGCGTTCTGGTTGCGCGGAGAGGACTGATGGTGGTCAATGTGCTGTTAAGGAGAAACAATGGAATTCGACTTCTATGTCACCGAACTCGGGAGCCTGCTGGGCGGCTGGACGGTCAACGTGGTCGGGGCCGAACTGAGTAAGCACAACAGGGTGCTGTGCGCCGAGGTCTCCCGTTCGTCGTACTCCACTTCGGACAGACTCGTCAGAGCCGGTCGGGAGGACCGGGATCGCTGGTGCTCGGCGACGCGCCGACTGCTGGCGGAGATCCACGCCCTGCAGGAACGTGAGGAAGCCGTCAGCCTTCACCGGCGGGCGCCGTTTCGGGGTGGCCTGTGGTGGCGGATCAAGTACGCGCGGCGGAACTGGTTGCTGCGTAAGGGATATGACGCGGCAAGCGCGCGGCTGCGGTCGGACTTCGCCGCTGCTCTCGCGGACCACCAGCAGAGCATGGATGATCTTCCCGCGTACCTGGAGGAGTACGCCATGCGGGAGAAGGAGCGCAAACGGCGAGAAGATGAGCAGGCCAGGAAGAAGCGTGCGGACGCCATCGCCGACGTGTCCGGTCCGGTGTGGGCCTACGAGATCCGCAAGCATCCAGGCGGGCGCCGCAGCTTCTGGATCTATCTGAGGAGCCTGGACGCCGGAGGCGGAAGTAAGCACACCGTGCAGGAGGTCCATGCCGCGCTGACCGCGGAACGGGCCGAACATCGCTACACCGGCGTGTATTGGGCGCGGGAGACCGCTCGCGCGTTGAAAGAGAAATACGAGACCGTGGCATGGGGATGGGCACGGCTCACGGGCGAAGTGATCATCCCGCTTCCCCACGACCCGAGTGATCCACCGATGTGGTCGAAGTACCACGGCGGTCCCTCGAGCAACTACGGAAGCGGCAGTTTCTGATGAATCCACGCGGCGGGCAAGACCGTCGTGCTGGATCACGAGCGTGGTCACTCGAACGGACAAGTACCGCCATGGGTCTCGACTTTGTTCCGCTGATCACCTGCGTATCACTGGAGGCGGTTTCGAGCGATCGTCGCAATGGTGTCGATCTTTTAAGATCCCATCGCGCCTTGGAAGACCTCGAGCGGCGTTCGCCAGTCGAGTCGCCGTTCTCCGCTCGCCATCGGTAGCCGGTCTTGCGGCCGATCCCGACGGTCTGACAAGCCTCCACCCTCCCGATTCCGGACAAGATCAGTTGCCAGTACTGAGTCTCGATCTCCAGTCGCCGTTTCCTGCCACACCTCGCCATCAGCACACCCACTTCTACCAAGGGTCGTGTTGCGACGAGTACTCGGACCCAAGAATCGCCAGGGGGTCAGTCTTGAGGAAGCGTCCACAGAGGCAGCCCACTACGCTGACACCGAACCATCGGTCAGATGATCACTGGTCAGTAAGCCACCGGCAGGAAAGCGGGGACGGTTCAGGGTGCCCTCGGCGACATATTTGCCATACGGGTCAATAACTGGTGAAGTGTGGGTATTCAACCGGGAATGTATTCCCTCTCGACGAGGTCAGGCCGCCGCCTGGGGTGGCCGTGTTTTCGGCAAGGTTGGGAAGGGCTCGCCGGTACCGTTCGGCCGAGTCGTTCCGGACCGTGTCGGACGCAGCCCGGAGCACAGGATCATGCAACGCCCGCATCGAGGTCCCGACGCCCTCGTGGCTCACCACTACTGTCCTGAGTTGGTGGCTCGAACCCACCCACATCCCCCCGCATCGCGGCCAGTTCGCACCGTTCGAGTACTCCTTCTACACCGGCCTGACCGAGCGACACGGCCTGGTGGACCTGTTTCGGCACCTGCACGCCGACGCCGTCGAGCACAGTTGGGCACGCCGAGCCGATCTGGGATACCGCTATGACCACGCTCACGGCTCCCCCGCCGTGGCACAGCGGCTCACCGCGTGCGAGTACGTCCACGAGACCAGGGAAGCGGGGACCGACGGGACCCGGCTCACCGACCATTCGGGACTCGCCGTACGGGTGTCGATGACCGCGACCACATCGCTGCTAACGTCGGATCCCGCTGCGGCGGCCACACACGCCGAGCCGGAGCCGACTCTGTTCTAACTCACTCGGCCCTACCGCTCGTCGTCGCCGGCTGCCGGATCCACATGCCCGCCAGCCGACCACGAGGACCTGCCACAGGATGCCTGCCTCCACCAGCACACCACGAATCGGTGCCCGCGTCCTCCTGCTCGACCCCGACGACCGCATGCTGCTCATCCACGCCCTCGACCCCACTGACCCCGCACACCACTGGTGGGAACTGCCCGGCGGAGGCCTGGACGAGGGCGAGGACCTCGATGCCGCCGCCCGCCGTGAGCTCGCCGAGGAAACCGGGATCACGCTCACGACCCTCGGCCGCAAGCTGTGGGTCCGCGAATCCCGCTTCCGCTACAAAGACCGCGACCATCACCGCATCGAGCACGTCTTCCTCGGACACACACCCACTACTGCGCCGCAGGTCGCGCTCAAACCCACCGAGAACGAAAAGGCCGGTCTGATCGAGCGTCGCTGGTGGGCGGCGGACGAACTGCGGCAGTGCCGCGACAAGCTCCTGCCCGCCACCCTGCCTTCCCTGCTCGACGACCTGCTCGCGGACCGGTTCAGCCCCGAGCCCCTCACGCTCATCGACTGAGGGGCTGGCGGAATGCCCATTCCTGTCGGTGACGGTGCTCCTACGCGACCTGCTTGCCGACAAGAACATCCAGCGACTCGACGCCGAGATCACTGACCTCGTCCGCGGCCACGTCGCCTAAATGGAGGAAACCCATGCCCAACGACCGTGGCCGCGTGTTCCGCGAAGCCTGGATCGCCGGAGTCACCAAGCACTATCCCGGCGAACCGAAACCCGGCTACATCACGCCCTGGGACGAGACACCGGACTGGGAACGCGACGCCGCTACAGCCGTCTACGACCAGGTTCTCGCCTTCATCACGGCCACCAACGGTGCCACAGCCAAGCTCACGCCGGAGCAGAAGGGCCGTTTCGTCGCCCTGTGCTGGATCGGGCAGATCTTCAAGCATTTCCCTGACCCGAAACCGTCTTACGTTGCGGACTGGGACGACCTGCCCGATTGGCAGCAGGCCACCGACATCGACATCTTCGAACGCATCGAACAGGACGCCTAACCCATCAAGCGGTGGACAAAGAATTCGCACTTTTCTTGCTCATGCTCGTAGTTCCTCGTGATATTTTCCGGGCCGTCGCTGGGGTTCAGTGAGGCCGTCGTCGCGTACGACGCCCGCTCTCGTGCTCTATGGCATGGCTCATTCAAAGGGTTCGCGCACGAGGCGAGGCCTGTCGAATCGCTGGTAGAACAGTTCCAGGTACATCCGCATGATCCGGCCACCGGTAGACGAAGACCTCGCCGAATGGGGCCGAATCCGGGCCCGCGCTCCACGCTTCCCAGCCGAGGGCAAGCAGATTTCCAAGGCAGAGGTTGCAGCGTATGGATAGCTGGAGGAATTCTTTCTTCGGTATCGGAACATCACCTGCCGATAGGGCGGATACCGTTGGCGTGACTGCCGATGAGGGTGCACTGGCAGGCTCCGTGCGCAACCCGCACAAACCCTGACGGATACGCGACATCAACGCCAGGCTGTGGCCTGCGACGCGGAGCGTGACTGCCAACGTAGGGTCTCATCGCGCGTAACATGTTGGTGTTGTGCGACCTGAGCTTTTCGGGGTTGTCTCACCCCGATGACATGGCGATTGGTCTCATTGTGTGGCATTTCTTCGGCCGAGCTGCCGAGAGCGCGGCAGGCAAGCGCTCGCGGGTGTGGTTGGTTCTTCTAGCCTGTCGGTAGTGCGCGGTCTAGTTCTGTCCGGAGGGTGGCTTGGACGGTTTCGATGTAGCGCGGGCCGAGGAGGATGTCGTGTTCACCGGTCACGTCGAGATATCGTGCTGCGTTGCGGGAGTGCGGGTCCCAGGCACGTACATCGTCGGGGCTCCACATCGGTGGCTCTTTGACGTGGTCCGGGGTCGTTTCGAGCAGGACGGTCAGGGTTTCGACCGAGCCGGTCGGTCGGTAGTCGCGTTCCAGTTCGATGAGCCGGTACACCAGCGCGGCCCAGTTCGCGAAACTGTCCGAGTCGAGGTCGAGTTCGGCAAGGCGGGTTTTCGAGGCGGCGGCGATGATGCCCGCGTCTTGTTTGTCGCGGTCCATGTCGGCGAGGTTCTCCCGCAGTTCCAGTTTCTGCTCGGCGGTGATCAGGCCGAGGTAGGCGGCGAGGCTGGTGGCCTGTTCCAGGTAGTTGCCCCGCATCAGCGTGCCGATGTGTGGGATTTGGCTGATGACGCAGACGAAGCCGACGTGCTCGCCCTTTGCCTCGAGACGTTTGGCGATTTCGAAGGCGACCGCGCCGCCGTATGAGTAGCCGGCGACCGCGTAGGGACCGTGTGGTTGTTCGGCCTGGATCGCTGTGACGTAGCAGTCGATCATCTCATCCCAGGTGGCGAAGAAGCTCTCTCCTGGGTTAAAGCCGCGGGCGCGTAGGGCGTGGAAGGGCCGCTCGTTGGTGAAGTATTTGGCGAGACTGACGTAGAGCATGACCTCGCCGGTGCCGGGATGGACGCAGAACAGCGGAGTCTTGTCCCCGGTTCGCTGCAGCGTGACCAGTGGGTCATACTCGTCGGTCCGCGCCGGGCCGCCGGAGTCGATCAGTTTGGCTAGTCCCCGGACGGTGGGTTCGGTGAACAGCCAGGTGGCGGGCACGTTCGGGATGCCGAGCCGGCGTTCCAGTGCCAGCTTGAAGCGGATGATGTCCAGCGAGGTGCCGCCGATGTCGAAGAACCCGGCGGTAGCGCTGACCTCACCGAACGGCAGGCCGAACAGTTCGCCGTAGATCTCCGCAAGAGCGGTCTCGGTCGCGCCGGAGGGTTCGCTGAACCCACCGAACTGGCGTTGGACCAGCTGGTCGATGACGGATTTGCGCGCCTGGAAGCCGCCGCTGTCCAGCCGTCGGCGCAACTGCGCGCGTTGGATTTTGCCGAGGCTGGAGCGGGGAATATCGGCCTCGGCGATGGGAAGGACAAGGGCGGGGCGGAATCCCCAGTGCAGGATTGCGCCGTTGCGCACGGTGATGATCAGCCGGTGCAGGGCGTCCTCATCGGCGTCCTCGACGTCGGTCGCGAAGAACACCGCGAGTTGCTCGGTGTCCGCCCCGGCGGGCCGGATGGGCACGGCGGCCACCGATCCGCTCAGCACGCCGTCGAGCCGCCCTAGCGCGGTTTCCAGCTCGTGGCTGTAGTAGTTCACGCCGTTGACGATGATGCTGTCTTTGCTCCGGCCTGCCAGGGTGACGCGGCCGTCGTCGAGTGTGCCGAGGTCGCCGCTGCGTAACCAGCCGTCGGCGGTGAACGCTGCCGCGGTGGCGTCCTGGTTGCGGTAGTAGCCGGGGGTGATCATCGGACCGGCGAACTGCACGTGCCCGACCTGTCCCGCCGCCACGGGCCGCTCCGTGTCGTCGACGACACGGATGCGCAGGCCGTCGACGGCGGTTCCGAGGTTGGCGAACTCCTGACCGTGGTCATGCCGGGGGAAGTCGTGGGAGTAGGTGCAGCCCGCACAGGTCTCGGTCATCCCGAAGGCGGGCCACAGCGCGCCGCGGTGGAGGCCGTGGGGTTCGAGAAGGTCGAGGAACGCTGCGGCGGTGGCGCGGACGATCGCCTCGCCGCCGCTGACTATGTGCCGCAGCTGGGACAGGTCGAGGTCGTCAGTGATCGGGGCGTCCGTGATGGCCTTGGTGATCAGTGCGAGCAGGAAGTTGGGCGTGAAGGTCATGGTGACCCGGTGCCGGGAGATCAGCCGGAGAAACTCGACCGGGTCATCGAGGATCGTCGCGGGTTCGGCGTGGACCTGGGACGCCCCGGCGAACAGCGGCAGGAGGTGGCATTCCAGGAGCGCGGCTACGTGGTCGAAGGTGATCCAGTTGAGGCTGACATCCGCGGAGGTCAGGTTGTGGTGGCCGTTCTTGGCTGCCATGGACGCGTTGAGGTTCGCGTGTGTCAGCATTACTGCTTTGGCGGCGCCGGTCGAGCCGGAGGTCAGCACCAGCAGCGCGAGATCGTCGCCCGTTGCGTGGTGGACGTCCCGAGCGGGCTCGTCTGCGGCGAGGTCGTCGAGGTAGGCGGTCACGAGGCCGGGGACGGGGGGAAGATCAGCGGCCTTGGTACCGTTCGTCACCAGCAGCGGCGGCTCCAACAGCCCGTGCGCGTGGGCGAGGTGTTCTGGCCAACGCCCTCGGTCCGCAGGGAGCGTGAGTACGCACGGGACGAACCCGCCGAGTACGCAGGCCCAGAACAGCGGGACGACTTCCTGCGGCCGGTCCAGTAGCAGGATGACTTTGTCACCTGGTTCGAGGCCGTGTCCTCGTAGTCCGGTGAGGAATCGGCGTGCTGTGTCGAGGAGGTCCGCGTAGGTCTGGTCGGTGTGGCCCGCACGGTCCGCGTAGCGAATCACGTTGTGCGGGTGGTCGTCCACGGCTGCCATCAGGATGTCTGACAGCGTGGCCGGCCCTGTGCTCGCGTCAGTCGCCGGTCCGGGCATGGATGATCTCCTTGGTTGCGGTCGATGCGGGTGCGGCACCGTTTCGCGGACGATGCCAGGTGACGGGAAGCTCTCCGACGCCATAGACCACAGACGCGTGCTTGAAGGTCAGTTCATCCACCGGGCAGTCGAGCGCCAGTGTGGGGATGCGGCGGACGAGTGTGCCGAAGGCGACTTGCAACTCCACACGGGCCAGCGCCTGCCCGATGCACAGGTGGGTGCCGTGACCGAACGCGAGATGGTGCCGCGCGCGGCGGCCGATGTCGAAGGTGGCCGGGTCTGGGAACGCGGTTTCGTCCCGGTTGGCGACGTCGGTCGCCACGACCATGCCCTCACCCGCGCGGATGAGCGTCCCGCCGATCTCCATGTCGGCAAGGGCGACGCGGCGACGCCCGGACTGGACAATGCTGAGGAAACGCAGCAACTCCTCGACCGCGTTCGCCAGCGTGGCGGGGCCGTCGGCGGTGCGGACGGCGTCGGCGTGACCGGGGTTCGCCAGCAGCAGCGCCATCCCCACGGCGATCATGTTCGCGCTGGTCTCGTGTCCGGCGACGAGCAGCACGTGGGCGATCGAGGCGAGCTGCTCCCGGGTCATCCGTCCGGCGCCCAGCTCGTCCACGGCCAGCCTGCTCAGCAGGTCGTCGCGCGGCTCTTCGGCCTTGCGGTCGATCAGGGTGGCGAGGTAGTCGAGCAACTCCTCGGTCGCCGACAGCACGCGCTGTTCGGACGCACGACTGGAAACGACCGTGTTGCTGGCCCGCTGGAAGAACTCGCGGTCGGCATAGGGGACTCCCAGCAGCGAGCAGATCACCCGGACCGACAAGGGAAGCGCCACCGCGGTGACGAGATCGGCCGGGTCCGGACCGGCCAGCATTGTCGTGATCAGGTCGTCCACGACCTGCTGGATATGGGCTCGCCTGCCTTCGCTGCGGCGGACCGTGAAGTCCGCCGCCAGAAGCCGCCGGTAGACCAAGTGCTCCGGATCGTCCATGTCCAGGAAGGTTCGCACCCGCCGCTGCTGCGCGGCACCGCCGGCACTCACGTGCGGGTAGCCGGGCAGGTCCGGGTTCGCGCTGGCCCGCCGATCCGCGAGTACCGTCCGCACGTCCTCGTACCGGGTGATCAGCCAGGGCGTACTGCCGTCCCACAGCCGCACCCGCGACACCGGCGCAGCCCGTTGAAGGTGCCCCAACTCGGCCGGAGGATCGAACGGACACGCCCGGGCCATCGGGTAGGCGGGAACCGTCGATGGCGTCATCGGGGTTCCGGCCCCGATCTGGCAGCGTGCAGCCGGGGGACTTGCAGCTGGGCCCATGGGCTGAACAGATACGGCAGGCGGCCGACTGCGGCTACCAGGTCCGCCCATTCCGCCCAGCGCCATTCGCAAACCTCGCCGGGCTCTGGACGCGGGTCTGAATCCACGACGGCGGTCCACACCGGGCAGAACTCGTTTTCCACGATCCCGCTCGCGTCGACGGCCCGGTACCGGAAGTCCGGGATCACCGCGCGCGGCTCGGTGACGGTGAGGCCGAGCTCCTGTCGTCCCCGTCGTGTGACGGCATCCGCCATCGGCTCGCCGGGGCCCGGGTGACCGCAGAACGAGTTGGTCCACACACCCGGCCAGGTCTTCTTGCCGAGTGCCCTGCGGGTCAGCAGCACCCGGCCATCAGACGCGAAGACATAGCAGGAGAACGCCAGATGCAGCGGCGTGTCCGCGGTGTGCACGCTCGCCTTGGGCGCCACGCCTTTCTCGGACAGCTGTTCGTCGAGCAGGACGACCATCTCCGCGTTCGGGTGGTCATCGGCGGAAATGCTGCCCATCACGAGGCCCGCGCCGAGCCGTCCAGGCCGGCATAGACGGTCACCACGGGATCCGCGGGTTGTTTGTAACTCACCCAGCTGAGCCTGCGTCCGCCGGCCAGGTCGGCGCCGGAGATCGCGGTCGCGAGCGCGCCGAACGGCTCTGGTGCGATGCCCGACATTTCCAGCAGATCCACGACTCGCGTGCTGGCTTCGGCGTCGTCGCTGATGTTCGGGTCTAGCGGACAGTACAACGTGACCGAAGCAGGCTCCCGATGGTTTCCGAGGAACGACAGGCACGTCATCGGAGCCTTCACCAAGCGGTCGACGGGCGCGCCGTAGAGACGATCGAGGATTTTGGCGAACAGATCCGGCTGATGGTCCTGCGCCAGCCGCGCGACCCGCTCGACCTGCTCCGCCCCGCAGCCGCTGTGCCGAAGATAGATCTTCACCCTGGCCTCGGGCGAGTCACCGAGATCCAGCGCGAACAACGCGATCTCCTGCTCCAGCGAGCCAAGTCCATCCCTCAGATGCTCTGCGACGAACGCCCATTGCGCGGACAGTCCCAGACGGCTCATCGCCTCCCCGATGACCTGGTGTGGCCGCGGCTCGCCGACGGCAGGGTTCACATACACCTTGAACAGCGGAGTTCCGCCAACCCTCAACGCCGCAGAGCACAGCATCGAGAACGAACCGGCTGACGGCGACCCAGGGAAGAGATCCGCGACGAGGTGGAACCGGCTTACGTCGATGCCCAGGATCTTGTTCAATCGCTCCACGAAGCGATGCCCTGCCTCATGGGCCTGCCGGGTGTCCAGGGGCTCGAACAGCAGCCGCACTTCCGCTCCTGACCGGGCCATCGCGCACGACAACTCCACCGGCGAGCCATCGTTCGCGGCAAACGAGTGATACCCGTCGAACCGCTCCACCGGCTCATCCGCCCACGCTCCCAACAGCGAACCCACGAGATCGATCTGATGCCCAGCGGGCTCGCCTGTCCCTGAAATGGTCCTGCTCGCAAGCTTAAGATGCCTCGTAGCAACGTCTCGGTATGTTGTCAGCGAACGATCAATGGCAACATTTGCCCAGGTTCTTTCGCGGCCTGTTGTCACTCGCCTGGCCTCCATGATCGGACAGCAAATCGCGGTGCAGCATGACAATTCCCAGTTGACGTCTTCAAGTCCCCGGGCCCAGGTCGGTCCAACGAGTCAGGACATCTGCACCTTTGTGCTCCCCGTCTGCGCCGGCCATCCGGGTAAGCGGTACCAGGCGATCAGCCAGAACCGGCGTGTTGCGCCTACAAATCGGCTGGCAACCGACCTATATGTCGACGTCGTGATTTTCGCGCGTCCACCGACGGGCCTGTCGTTGTGGAAGCCTGGCAAGAACTGCGCGTGCTCACACTTCATGCCAATGCCTCTGGACCACCGAAGACGATGACGTTTCGCTGTGCGCCCTGCGGAGGTGAGCAAGCTCATCGTCTCATCGCAGTACCGCATTGCCCGCTACGATTTAACGGACCGGACGTGGAGGCTTGCTCGTACTTGGGGCCGATGGGCTACAGGTAGCCACAGTCCACCGCCGGCAGCGGTGCATGCGTCACGCCGCGCCGACATGCCGCCGACACCACACAAACGGCCGAACATCGACGTGAGTAAGAACGAATCTCGTCGCCATGTCGTTTACGGCATCCGCACGACATTGCTCGGGAGATTACGACATCAGGCGTGAGACCCTACAAGCTTGTCCTACTACCTCTCCGGCTTCCTTTCCGTCTTCCTCTCCGGGGACCGGCTAGAGAAGAAGGGGCAGGGGAGGTGCTTGTCGCAGCACCGGTACGTCGACACCCCTTCCTCTGCGCCCCCCAACTTCCCAGCGGGGCCGTCCATCTCCGGTGGTGTGGGCGCGGACTGTCCGGGCAGGGCAAGGACACCGGCCGCGGCAAGCCGCCGCACCGACGGCAGTTCCGACGCCCTCGAGTCGGTCTCAGGGTCGGCGTTGCCCTGCCCGGCCCGCGTTGCGGTGTCGGTGGACGTGTTCAGCAGCCGCAGCCGTTGCTGGGAGAGTCGCACCGCCATGCGCCGCTCGGTCGCCCCCGCGGTCAGGCCGGCGCCCCACCGCTGCAGCAAGCCCCAGAACGATCAGCACCTGCCGCCCTCGAGGTGCGACTGGAGTCGTGCCAGGGGCGGGAAGGTCACCTCGGCAACGGGGTCGCCGGCCATCCATCCTCTCGAAGGTGCATAGTTGTCTGCCTGTTCAGGAACTGTGACGTTGCGACATTCGTATGATCTACGCACCGAGCCACCCGCCCGGGAACATGCGACGAATTTTATCTTCGCGACCACGTCTTTGTCGAACGCATGCACCTTGCCAGGGATTATCTCGCAAGTGAGCAGCGCGCAAGATTAAGACAGCGCGCAGATCCACCATTTGAAACAGGTCAACATGACTAGCGTCACATCCCTGCTGGCGCGGGTCTTTCGGATGATCCATGCCACGCTTACCGAGCGTTCGCGTGAAAGCTATCCAGCTGTGTGCGCTGTCGGCCCGGAGATCTCCCCGCCATTCCAGATTCGCGGCGAAGAGTCTCTAAAGGAAGGAACGAATGGCCATTGACAGGTGTACGACCTGGCTTTGGGCTCGGTTCATCGAGACCGGCAGCCTCACGACGACCTTGCCTCTTGCGGACGATCAACCGAACGTTCTCACGGGCTTGACCATGTCACGAGACTCGATACCGCAGGCTGGCGTGTGGCACATGAGCCCGGTGCGCGGCCGAGGCCGGCGAAGGAAGTCATTTCAGACGGATGGCTGCCGGAGATTCTTGTCAGAAAGGACAAAGTGCGATGAGTGAGGCGAAAACCTACGGCCCCCGCTTGTACCGCAACACCGAGAAGATGATGGCCTACAGCCTGCCGAACTGGACGGCGGCTGAAGACGCCGGTCTGATCGCTCTGCACGCCACAAGCAGCCCCGATGGGTCGCTCGTAGAGCGGTCAAGTGGTCGCCAGTTCATTAATATGAGCTCGTATTCCTACCTGGGTCTCAATCGCCATCCGGCGGTGATTCAGGGTGCGATCGATGCTCTGCGCGAGGAACAGATCATTGAGCTTGGCATCGCACCGACGCGCATTCAGTCGTCGCTGATGTATGACGTCCAGGAGCGGTTCTCGACGTTGTTCGACGCTCAGTGCTTCGTGGCGATCTCCTGTTCTGTGGCCACGGCGGCGCTGCTACCACTGGTCACCTCGGGGGCGCTGATCGACGGCAAACCGAGAGTCACCGTCTTCGACAAGCGGGCCCACTTCTGCATGGACCTGATGAAGCCGGTCTGTGCCGATGAGGCGCCAGTGCTCATCAGCCCGCACAACGACATGAACTACCTCGAAGACCTGTGCAAGAAGCATCCGCGGGTGGCGTACATCGCCGATGGAGCGTATTCCACCGGCGGCATGGCCGACATGGATGCCCTTCTCGAGTTGCAGGACCGCTATGGGCTGTTCCTGTGGCTGGATGACTCTCACGCCATGTCGGTCATGGGCACCAAGGGCGAGGGCTTCGTGCGCTCACGCGTGGGTGAACTCAATCCGCTGACCCTCATTACCGGCTCGCTGGTCAAAGGCTTCGGGTGCACCGGCGGGATCGTTATGACCGGTCGCCAGGACATCGGGCGCATCGTCAACACGATGGCCGGCCCCATGTGCTGGTCGCAGACGATGAGCACAGCCAACCTCGGCAGTATCCGGGCCTGTATCGGCATCCATGAAGGCCCTGAGCTGGCCGTGCTCCAAGGGAAGCTGCGGGAGAACCTCGCCTACTTCGACCAACGCGTTCCCACCGCCCAGGCCGGCAGTCAGATGCCGGTTCGCATGCTGGTGGTGGGAGACCCGGCTCTTTCCGTCGGCCTGTCCAACACACTGCTGGACGAAGGTTTCTACGTCGCGCCGGTGTATTTCCCGACCACCGCCCGGGGCAAGGAAGGACTGCGAGTCATGATCCGGGCTGACGTGGGCCGGCCGGACCTGGAGCGGTTGTGCGACCTTCTCGACAAGGACGTGGTGCCCCATGTCTGACACTTCGTTACTCGATGCTCCGTTGTGCCGGAGTCTGTTGGTCACCTCCGCGCTGCGTGTGGACCGATTCCGCAAGGGCCGGGCCAGTGGAGCCGACGTCAACCTCATCGACCTCGAAGACGCGGTCCCGACCAACGAAAAGGCACGGGCTCGGCGGGCATACCTTCAGCTGACCAGCGAGGATCTGCCTGAGGTCTTGGGGGTAAGGATCAACAGCCTCATGACCCGGGACGGACTGGAAGATCTGCTGGCGGTCTGTGACGCAGAGATCGAGCCGGTGGTCATCCACATTCCCAAAGCCGAGACTGCTGAGCAAATCGAGTTGGCCGATCGGATCCTCACTGCCGCAGGCCGCGCCTCGACGGTGTGGGCGGTGATCGAGACGTCCAACGGGGTGGCCAACGCGAGGGCAATCGTCTCCTCGAGTCCGCGACTGAGTGGGCTGGTGTTCGGCCTGGCCGATTACGCCGCTGAGATCGGCGCATCCCTGGCGTGGGAGAGCGTGCTCTTTGCAAGGTCACAGGTGGTCATGGCCGCCCGTGCCGCCGGGATCCAGGTCATGGACGCTCCCACGTTCGATCTCGACGACGTCGGACTGTTGCGCACCGAGGCACGCCGGTCGGTGGACATGGGCTACACCGGCAAAGTCGCCGTTCACCCACGGCAAGTGCCGATCATCAATGAGATCTACAGCCCCACGGCAGAAGCGGTCACGTGGGCTCAGCAGGTGGTGAAGAAATTCGACGCCTCCTCGAAGGGCATCCATACCGTGGATGGGTTGATGGTGGGGCCGCCGTTCCTCAAGAGGGCCCAGGCGATTCTCGAACTCCAGGGGATGATGTGAAATCCGTACCGTTCTTTGAAGATCTGGGTGGCGGGCGCTACCGCGAAAACAAGGGCTTGTTCTACGAGCAGTTCGACGTCGGGGACATCATCGAACACCGGCCGGGCCGGACGATCACCGAGACCGACAACGTGTGGCAGTCCCTGATCTCGCTCAACAATCATCCCCTGCACATCGACCACGAATACGCCCGCCACACCGAGTTCGGTAAACCCTTGGTTTCGAGTCTGGTGACGCTGTCCATCGTCGGGGGGATGTGCACCAACGGCACCAGCGCCAAGGCGATCGCCAACCTCGGCTGGGAAAGCATTCGCTTGCCCAACCCGGTCTTCGTCGGCGACACCTTGTATGCCGAGACGACCGTGGTGGCCAAGCGGCGGTCGAAATCGCGCCCCGAAGCCGGGATCGTGACCTTCGAGTCCAGGGGACTCAAGCCTGACGGCACCCTGGTGATGATCTTCACCCGGTCCGCGCTCATCCCGCTCAGCGAGGCCGCCACCCGCGATGCCTCGATCACCTGATCCGGCGATGAGTTCCACTTCCCCCAGCGCGCCCCAGCATGGTAGTCCAGCTACCGGCGACGGTGCGGTTGTACGCGATGACATGACCGCACCCCGACAGCAGCGCCAGACGTGGCTCATGCTCGTGGCGCTGCTGACCGCGATGATCGTCCTACCGATCTCGCAGACCTCACTCCTGCCACTGCTGCCGTCTCTGGCCCGGGACTTCGGGGTTTCAGCGGCCGACATCAACTGGCTGATGATCGCCAACCTTGTGGCATCGGCAGTACTCACACCCCTGCTCGGGCGCCTCGGTGACCTCTACGGGCACAAGCGTCTCCTGCTGCTGGCGCTGCTGGGGCCTGTGGCCGGATCCCTATTGGCGGCGCTGACACATTCCTTCGCCCTGCTCGTGCTTGCCCGCGTCCTGCAGGGGGCGACCGCCGGGGTATTCCCGCTGGCGGTGGGCATCATCCGCACTCACCTCCCTCAGCCCGCCCGGGGCATGGCCTTGATCAGCACGAGCATGGGCGTCGGTAGCGGGCTTGGCGTTCTGGCCGGCAGTGTGCTCATGACCGGGTGGGGGTATCAGGCGATCTTCTGGCTGCTGTTCGCCCTCAGCCTGGCGGCACTCCTCGCAGTGGCAAGGGTCGTTCCGACGGACCGCGTGGCCGGCCACGTCCGCGGCGTCGACCTCCTTGGTGCCCTCACGCTGGTCAGCTGGCTGTGTGCACTGCTGACCGCGATCAGCAAGGGCAACACCTGGGGCTGGAGCGATACCCGCATCCTCGGGCTGATGCTCCTCACCGCCATTGGCCTGGGAGCGTGGATTACCGTCGAGCGCCGCGTGCGCCACCCCTTGGTCGACCTGACCATGCTCACCCGGCGCACGGTCGCCCTTACCGGTATCGCCGCAACCCTGACCGGATTTGGCATGTATGGCTCTTTGATCATGGTAAGCGAGTTCGTCCAGACACCCCGAGAGGCCGGATTCGGCTTCTCCGCCAGTGTGCTGGGTGCCGGTCTGATGCTGTTGCCCAGCTCCTTGGGCAACCTGGCCGCCGCCCCACTCGGCCTGAAGATCGGACCGCGCCGGTGCCTGATCATGGGCGGTGTGGTGAGCGCCGTCGCCATGCTGCTCGTGATCACGGGTCACGACTACAGCATCGCCATCTATCTGGCCAGCGCCTTCATCGGTCTCGGCACAGGCCTGGCCTTCAGCGCCATGCCCACCTGCATCAACATGGCAGTACCAGCCGACCAGACCGGAATCGCCAACAGTATGAACGTCGTCTTCCGCACCATAGGCTCAGCGACAGCCAGCGCCGTCATGGGAGCCATCCTCGTCAGCAGCCACACCCTGCACGTCATTCCGACCTTGGGCGCCTACCAGGCCGCTTTTCTCCTCACCACTCTCGGATTCCTCGCCGCCGGCCTGATTCCTCTGGCCATTACGGGCTCTACGCCACCAAACTGGGAGGGTGTCGTCGGCCGCTCGGATTCATAGGGTTCGGCCGATTCCCGCCCGCGGCTCTATGGGATTGGTGCCGGTGTTGGGCGTGTGACACCTACGAGGTTGCGGCCCGGAGGATCGATCCGGACGGGCAGGCCGAAGTCTGGAGCGTTGATCATGGCGGTGGGCGAGATGGCGATGCCGACGTGCGTGACGGTTCTCCGGCGGAGAGGTCGAAGGTCTCGGCGATCTCGTCGATGGCCTGTGGCGCTTGGCGCAGCAGCACTTGGGTGGCCGCGTTGGCCACGATGGCTTTGCCCAGGTCGCTGCCGAGCACGTCGGCGGTGTCCTGGGTGGCCACGGTGAGTCCGCACCAGTGTTTGCGGGCGGCTTTGGCCATGCGGAACAGGAAGCGTGCGCCGTCGGGTAGCTGCATGAGCAGCCATGCCTCGTCGACCACGACCAGCCGCCAGATCGGCGGCCACCGTGTCGCCGTGGTCGCCGGTGGTGGCGAGGATGTCGCGCAGGTCGCGAAGCAGCGGAGCAGGGCGGGTCCAGGTGCGGACGTCGCCGGTGATGCCCGCGCCGGCGTAGGTGGCGGTGATCGCGGTGTCGAGGACGGCACGTTCAGCGGCGGTGATCTCCGTGCCGAAGAGCACGGCCAGGACGGTGTGAAGGAACAGAGCGCGCCGCTTCAGGGCGTCCTGCGGTGCGGTGCGCCGTCCGTGTGCGTCGGTGTGCACGGGCAGGTCGAACGGGTTCAGCCGGACCTCGCCCGCGCCGAGGTGGACGTAGGTGCCACCGACCTGGGAGGCCAGCCGCGCGTACTCGTCCTCGGGTCCAGGCGCACGACCCGGCGCTGCCACAGCGCGAATCCGACGTAGCCGAGCGCGGCGGCGGACAGCGAAAGCCACGTCCACAACGGCCATCCGGCGGCCTGTCCCTCGTTGAGTGGAAGGACCAGCAGCGCTGACGCGGCGGCGACGAACACGGCTCCGACGACGTCCACGCGCAGTTTCCGGACGCCGACGCCGCGGGGCACCAGCCGCCAGGCGAACACCAATGCCGCGAGACCGACCGGGACGTTGACCAGGAACACCAGGCGCCAGCCGAGACCGAACAGGTTCCAGTCGACCAGCGCGCCACCCAGTACCGGGCCCAGGACACCGCCGAGTCCCAGCACTGGCCCGAAGATCGCCAGGGCCTTGGTGAGATCGCGGGGAGCCAGGTTGTCGCGCAGGATGCCGAGGCCCTGCGGCAGCATCATCGCCCCCGCCACGCCCTGGACCAGCCGGACGGTGATCAGCGTTTCGATGCTCGGCGCGATCGCGCACGGGCGCCGCAGGCCGTCGCGTCGTGAGGTCGCTCCCGCACGGCCCAGACTGGACCGGCGCCGATCCCGGAACCCCTTGTCGTGGACGCCTGTCCACACGTCGTCGCGGGTAGTGGAGATCTTTGCTGCATTTGACGGTGCGGGACAACAGGTTCGAAATAGCTTGCCTTATCCGGAATGAGTCGGCCCCGGCGGATATGACTTCGGGTAGGTTGACCGAGACCTCCAGTCCGTTTACGAAACGGCGTTAAACGGCCCGGTCACCCTCGTGTGTCCGGTGTTCACCTGACATGGCATCCCGCCCGATCGCCATCAGTTCTGACCAGAACACTCTTGGCACGTGAGTCTCCTCCGAGGCCGTGGCGGTTCGCTTCGGCGTACCCAGCGTCGAATGACGGCGTCGGGAGCCGGCCCGCTGCCACTCCGGCTTGACCGCAACCCGGAGTGGCAGGAGTGCTGGTGGTTTACGAGATTGACCGCGGACGACCCCACCCAAACGCGACGATGTAGGTGAATGGCCGCTCAGCTGTTGGCCGAGATGCGTCGAAGGTTGTCGCGGATGGTGGATGCGGTCACTTCTTCGGCGGCCGTGCAGTCGAGGTGGTCGAGGTGTTGCAGGGCTTGCGTCCAATGTTGGCGCGCCAACTCGGGGTGGTCGAGTGCGTGGTGGGCGTGTGCCAGGCCGTCGAGGGCGCGGACTTCGTCGGTGGGCTGGTGCAGTTCGCGGGCGATGTTCAGCGCTGTTCGGTGGTGAAGGGCCGCTTGGTGGGGGTCACCGGTGGAGTGGGCGGTGCGGCCGAGGCCATAGAGTGCCTCGAAGTGGATGTTGCGGTCGCCGACGGCCTGGGCGATGGCCATTGCCTGCTGGTACGAGACCTCCGCTTTCCGGTATTGCGCTTGGCGTCGTTGAAGGCCGCCGAGGTGGCTCAACAGGCTGGCTTCGGCCGCCTGGTTGTCGGTGGCTCGCGCGAGCGACAACGCGTGCTCGTAGTGTTCGGCCGCGTGCTCGTGGTGGCCGAGCATCAGATGGCTGTGGCCGAGTCCGCGCAGGCCTTTGAGCTGCCCGGCTGTGTGGCCGGCTTTGCCTGCGATGTCGACGACTTGCCGGTATCGCTCACGAGCGGTTTCGAACTCGCCACGGAGTTGGCTGAGCAGGCCGAGTCCGTACCACGCTTCGACCGTGGCCGCGGAGTGGCCACGGTCGGCGGCGTGCTTGAGCGCGTCGGTGAAGCCGGTCTCCGCTTTGTCGTGATGGCCCTGCATGAGGTGGCTGTCCGCGAGCCCGATCAAGATGCTCACCTCGAGGGGGCGACGGCCCGTGTCGCGGGCAAGGGTGAGTGCTTTCTCATAGCCGGCTTCCGCTTTCGCGTATGCGCTTTGGGCACGGTGAATTTCACCCACGCCGTACCAGCCGCTTGCTTCGGCGGAGTGGTGTTTTCCTGTTCGGGCGCCGTCGATCGCGCGGGCGAAGAGGGAGAAGGCTTCGTCGTAGTGACCGAGCTGCCCTACCGCGGTCGCGTAGGCGTTCAGTGCGTGAATTTCGCCTTGGGGATCGCCTGCTTCGACGGCGAGTTCGAGCGCGCGGGAGTGCAGGTTCGCCGCTTCGGTGTTGCGAGACTGGGTGTGCAAGTGGTGGTTGAGCGTGGTGCTCAGGGCCTGGGCATAGCCGGGTAGGTCATGGGGGAGCAGGGCCAGGAGGTTCGGCAGTTCGGTGTTCAGCCAGGTTCTGGCTTTGGTGGGGTCGTCGAATGCCGGCGGTACGGGAAGCCGCGGCCGGTCGGTGTCATCGTGCGGGTAGCTCAAAGCTGTCGCGGAGCGGGCAACCCGGAGGTAGTGGCCGGCCAGCCTGGTGAGACTTTCTCGGCGTTCGGTCTCGGAGTCCTCGTCCCGGGTGAGCCTGGCCGCGTAGATCCGGAACAGGTCGTGAAAGTGGTATCGCCCTGGCGTCCTGCATTCGAGCAGGTGCTCGAGGCTCAGTTCGTTGAGCGCGTCGGCCGCGACGTCGGCGTCGATGTCCGCGAGCGCCGCCGCGTCGGCCGAGGTGAAGTCCGCGCCTGGATGCAGGGAGAGCAGCCGGAAGATCCGTTGCAGCGCGGCGGGCAGGTTGTCCTTCGACGCGGTGAACGCGGGCCGGACGCCTTCGTCCCGCTCGAAGGAGCGCAGCCGGGCGACGTGGTCGGCGAGCGACCAGTTCGCCTTGCGCCGGAGATGGGCGGCGGTGAGGGCGAGGTCCAGGGGGAGACGCCCGCACAGCTCGGCGATGTCGGTGGCTGCCGCGGGCTCGGCATGGACGCGGCTTCTCCCGAGCACTCGCTCAAGGTGCTGCATCGCCTCGGTCCTGGTGAAGACATGCAGCGGTACTGTGGGCAGGCCACGGAATCGGCGTCGGCTGGTGATCAGCGTGAGACAGGACTCGTTCTCCGGTAACAACGGCGCTATCTGCTCTTCGTCGAGGGCATTGTCCAGCAGCAGCAACGCGTCTTTGCCCGCGATGAGCCGGCGGAACGCCTTGGCCCGGCCTGCGAGGTCCAGCCGCTGGACCTGTGCGCCCGGCACGCCGAGCACCCGCAGGAACGCGTCGAGCACAGCCGCCGGATCCGCAGGCTGTGCCCCGGTGGTGTAACCGCGGAGGTCGACGACCAGTTGTAACGCCGTGTATCGCCCTTGCCGCAGCAGCACGTGGCCTGCTCTGAGGGCGAGCTGGGTCTTACCCGCGCCGGGCATGCCGGTGATCACCCGGTATCCGCCTGCCGCCGCAGTCGTCAGCCGGCTGAGTTCGATGTCCCGGCCGACGAAATCGGGCGAATCAAGGGGAAGCCGGGTAGCGACTTCGACAATGGATGCCGCGCTCATCCGCCCGGCGATCACCGCGCACGCATGCCGCCATTCGACCGCCCCCGTCTGGTCGACGCCGAGTGCCCGGACGATATCGACGACAAGCTCGGCATCCAGTCTGCGATGCCCCGGTTTGAAGTACCCGTGCACCGTCCCGAGCCCGGGACTTTCGGGAATTCCTCGGGCGGCCCGCGCACGTACGATCGCCGATCGGATATCCCGATAGGGCGGGCTGCCCGCCCACTCGCGTAACGCGCGCAGACTCGCACTGAGATCGTCGGCGGCCCGTAGGCCATCCGGACGCGGCCGTTCCCCCATTTGTTCCTCCCCGGCCGATCTTAGCGCCGGTGTTCGGATTTGTTCAGGGTTGCCGACACCGGCACCCGATCGGCGGCAAGGTCGATCACGCATGACGGGAACTCGAGTACACACTGAAGGGGCGGACATGAGGCTATTCAAGGTTTTGAGCATGGCAACGGCGTTGGCGGCACTGGTCGTCGCCGGGCCGTCCGTCGCATCGGCGGAAGCGGACAGCGCGATAGGGATTCAGTCCACGCAGTGCTGGGTCAGCAACGTCGGGCGGAATGCGGATCCCCAGCCGATCGGGCCGCCGAAGTGGCCTTTCGATCCCACCAACGCGGTATTGCTGCACTCCTGCCTTTACAGCGACGGGGTCAAGATGTGGGCGAAGTCCAGCCTGATCGGCCGTGCGAACATGGCGATGTACGGGTATGTGCAAGTATCGCTCCAGCGGTGCTCCGACGGCGCGCGGCTCACTACCGGGCGGACCAACTGGGACGGCCACAATCACATCGACCGCGGCACGCAGTCCTCCGGTAAGACGTACTTCACCAACGTCTGGACGGCCAAAGTCAACCGCGTCGCCGGGATGCGTGTCCGGCTGATGATGCGGATCGGGGGACGGGTCTATTCTCCCGCGTACCCGCTGCTCTACTGGGCTCTCGCCTCCGACGGACCGGATGGGGTGACGCCGCCGAATGAGAATTGGTACGCGCCGTCGAACAGCAACCCTCAACCACAGAAATGTGTAACCCTCTGACGGTCTGCGACTGAGGCCCGAGCGGTCCTCGGCCGAGTCGGCCTGGGGGGCGTGGTCCGGGATTGTTCCAGGACCGTTCCCCAGGCCGCTCGCCGAACCCGCCAATGCGCCGTCATGCGCGCCAAAACATCCCCGCCGCGTGCCCGGTCGATGCGAATACCCGACGTCGACGACACGACGTCGGCTTCGATCAAGGTCCGGGCCGAGTCTGCGATTTCGAGGTGTGACGCGAAGCTCCACCGCCTTGCTTACTGACCGAATGGACGGTAAATAATGATGGCCTCAGTAAAAGCGGGACCTGTTCGGATGTCAAGAGGAGAGCCATGTCCGAGGTGTTCGTGGTCGACGGAGTCCGAACGGCGCAGGGCCGGTACGGGGGAGCATTGGCCGGAGTCCGGCCCGACGATCTCGCCGGTCTGGTCGTGCGGCACGCCCTCGCGCGGGCGGGCGTCGCCGGGGAGTCGGTCGACGAGGTGATCCTCGGCGCGGCGAACCAGGCAGGCGAGGACAACCGCAACGTCGCGCGCATGGCTGTGTTGCTGGCGGGACTGCCCGACGAGGTGCCCGGTTACACCGTGAACCGTTTGTGTGCCAGCGGATTGACCGCGGTCGCGTCCGCGGCGCAGGCGATCCGGGCCGGGGAAGCCGACGTCGTGGTCGCCGGCGGGGTCGAGTCGATGACCCGCTCGCCCTGGGTGATGGCCAAGCCGGGGACGCCGTGGGCGCGGCCGGGCGAGGTGTCCGACACGTCGCTGGGCTGGCGCTTCACCAACCCGGAATTCGCTGCACACGACGACGCCGTAGCGCCGGATGCTGGTCCCGACGTGCGCAAGGTGGCGTTGTCGATGGGGGAGACCGCCGAAGAGGTCGCGCTTCTGGATGGTCTGACTCGTCAGGAGTGTGACGAGTTCGCGCTGCGCAGCCATCAGCGGGCGCTCGCCGCGATCGACGCAGGCCGGTTCGAGCCTGAGATCGTGCCCGTCCCGGTGAAGGACGGCGAGTTCACAGTGGACGAAGGCCCGCGCCGCGGCACGACCCTGGAGAAACTCGGCAAGCTGCGGACGGTGTTCCGCAAGGACGGGATCGTCACCGCCGGCTCCTCGTCGCCGCTGTCCGACGGCGCCGCCGCGCTGGTCCTCGCGAGTGAAGGCGCGGTTCGCAGGCACGGCCTCACGCCGCGGGCCCGGGTCATCGCCGGTGCGAATGCGGGCGTCGCCCCGCACGTGATGGGGCTGGGACCGGTCCCGGCGACGGAGAAGCTGCTCGGCCGCACTGGGTTGACGGTCGACGACATCGACGCGGTCGAGCTGAACGAGGCATTCGCCGCACAGAGCCTCGCCGTGATGCGCCGACTGAAGCTGGACGAGGCCAAGGTCAATTCCGACGGCGGTGCGATCGCCCTCGGTCACCCGCTGGGCTGTTCTGGCGCTCGGTTGATGGTCACGCTGCTGGGGCGCCTCGAGCGCGAAGCGGGCCGCCGCGGCCTCGCGACCCTATGCGTCGGAGTCGGCCAAGGCGTCGCCCTGCTGGTGGAGCGCGTATGAACACGCTGCTGGTCGAGAAACGCGACGACGGGGTCGTCGTCACCTTGAATCGCCCGACCGCGCGTAATGCGATCAACGCCGCGGTCGACGGCTACGCGCTCGGCAACCCGGAAGACGACTTGGCCCAGGCCGTGCTGTTCGAATCCGACGACGAACGGGGCCGGATGACCCGGTTCCTGGAACGGAACAAACCGTGAACACGCCACGGCAGGTCCCCAGCACGGTCGGGGTGATCGGCGGTGGCCGGATGGGCGCCGGTATCGCCCAGGTCTTCGCCGCTCGCGGCGCTCGCGTGGCGGTCGTCGAGAGCGGCGCCGATGCCGCCGACGCGGCACGTGCGCGACTGGCCGACGGGCTGGCCAAGGCCGCCAGGCTCGGGAAGCTCACCATCGACCCCGCCGTCGTGCTCGACCGGTTGGTCGTCGTCGACGACATCGAGCAACTCCCCGCGAATGCGGACCTCGTCGTCGAGGCTGTACCCGAGCGCGCCGACCTCAAGATCGACGTCCTGACGAAGGTCGAAGCCGTAGTCGATGACCGCGCGGTACTGGCGAGCAACACCAGCTCGCTGTCGATCGCCGAACTCGGTGCGGCGTTGCGCCTCCCTGCCCGGTTCGTGGGAATGCATTTCTTCAACCCGGTCCCGGCGGCGAAGCTGGTCGAGGTGGTCCACGCGCCCGCCACCGCGGACGGGGTGGTGCACCGGGTGAGTGAGTGGGTACGGGGCCTGGGCAAGACCGATGTCGTCGTGCGCGACTCGCCCGGCTTCGCCACCAGCCGGCTCGGCGTGCTGCTGGGCCTGGAGGCGATCCGGATGCTCGAAGAGGGCGTCGCGGACGCGGAGGCCATCGACAGCGCGATGGAGCTGGGCTACCGGCACCCGATGGGCCCGCTGCGCTCGACGGACCTGGTCGGCTTGGACGTGCGGCTGGCGATCGCCGAGTACCTGCACAAGACGCTGGGCGAGCGGTTCGCGCCGCCGAAGCTCCTGCGCGACAAGGTGACGGCGGGGGAGCTGGGCCGCAAGACCGGTCGCGGCTTCCACACCTGGGAGTAGGTCCAGGCCGCCGGTCGGTGATGTCGCCGCTGAGGAGAATCGGCGCCAGTGGCGAGGAGTCCGAACAGCTCGTGAGGTGGTTCTTCGATCTTCACTGGTAACGCAGAAGAAGGTGACGGCGTTCGTGGTCCGGTGCCTGGCGAAGGGATGTCCGCTCGGCCGGCCCATCGTGCATGGGGATGGGGACATGTACCGCCATGGGTCTCGACTTTGTTCCGCTGATCACCTGAATATCAGTGGATGGGTGGAGGATTCTGGCGGGATCTCGGCGCGCTGGGCAGGTCGGTGGGGCTGGCGGGGCCGGTGAAAAGGGTCTGTCGTCGTGCGGCCGAGTATGTCGCGGTGTACGGGGACGTGGTTGCCCCGATCGTCGATTCGGCGCTGAACGACCCTGGCCTGCGTGAGCACGTCGACCGGTCGCTTTGCGCGGCGGGCACCAAGATCAGTTTTCTGATCGAGGGCTATGCGGCGGTGGCCGGGGTGCCGTTCAGGGCGGATCTGGCGGTGCTCGGAGGCGCGGTCGCGCGCTTGTACGACGACCTGTTCGACGAGTACGGATCCGAGGATCTCGCCGGAAGATTGTCCGCACTCTTCGAAGGCGGTTCGTTTGCGCCGCGGAACGACGTGGAGCGGCTCTTGGGCGAACTCTATCGTGAGGTGGAACGGCGTCTCGATCGTGGCCGGGACGATCCGATCTTCACCGCGTTGACAGCCGTGCATGAGTATCAGACGCGATCTCGTATTCAGCGCGATCCGGAGATCTCGGCGGTGACCTTGATGGAGCTCACCAAGGCCAAGGGAGGGGCTGCGGTCGTCGTGCTGTTCGCGTTGATGCGGCCGGCGATGAGCGACGGTGAAGTGACGCTGATCCGCGAGATCGGTGGAGTTCTGCAACTGCTCGACGACTACCAGGACGTGGTGCTCGACCGGCAGGCGGGGATCGAGACCGCCGCTGTCCGCGGCGAGGTGACATTGAGTGATATCTGTCGGCGATTTCGGGTGATGAAACGGCCGCTCGTCGAGCATTATGGGCGGATTCGACCCTTTTCCGCAGTGCTGTACGCCATTCTGTGGATAGCCTTTCTTCGATTGCACTGGCCAGGATTTGGGGTCGGGCGACCGCCCGCGTCCACGCCCTTCGGCGTGCTGATGCGGCCGGGCGATAACCTGATACAAAAGGCAGGGCAGCGGCGTCGCAGGGATTGATCAGCGGTTGACGGTCGAGGACGGTGGGAATGGTGACGACTGGCGCGCCGTTCGAACCGGACCTGCTCCGCCCCGATCTTCCGATTCCGCTGCCACCGCCCAGCTGGGGGAGTGTCGCTCTTTCGCGGGGGCTGACGATGCTTCGGGAGCCGGCGTTCGCGCGGGCGCATCGAGTGACCCTCTGGCTCGCGACCGTGGCGGTCGCGCTGGTGGCATTGGGCCAATTCGTGGTCGTCGGTGCCTTTCGCGAGTCGTTCACGGTGGGGGGCGTCGTGCTCGCGGTGTACACGACATTACGGGCGATGGTGCTGGTCGCGGGCGAACGACGCCAGTACGCGTTCGAGCCGGTATGGCTGGCCGAGCGGTCGGAGTCGTTGCGGGAGGGCCTGTTCGAGGTGATGCGCCTCGCCGTGGACAGACAGGTCTGCGACCTCACGAAGCCCGAAGACGTGCGGGAATTGCTGCGGCGCTTCGACGATGACGCCCGGGTCCGGCTGGACTTCGTCTATCCGGTGGCCTGTTGGGAACGCGTGTACCGGCGGCTCGGCGACCTGGAGTTCCAGCATACGTTGAGGCCGGGGGCGCCTGCCCGGGTGCGGTTCCCCCAGGCGCGGTACGGCCTGCAACCACCCGGGCGCCGGACGTATTGGCTGCTGGGCACTCCTGTGGTGATCAGTGTCGCCGCGCCAGCCGGTCACGGAGCAGCGCGTGCCGGAACTGGTAGTACGGACCGACCTGGCGCAGCACACCCAGACGGCGCGCGTCGTCCAGGAACGTCATGAGCCGCAGCGGTGTGACGCCCCGCAACGCCAGCCAGGCCCGCGTGGTGGTGGAGCGTCCCGACGCGCTGGTGGACTGAACGATCAACGCCAGGCCGAACGCGCCGAGTAGCGCGCCGACCGCCGCACCCAGCAGACCGACCAGGACCGGATTGTCGATCCTGATCCCCAGTCCGCGGGTGGCCGCGCCGACCACCCCGCCCATGAACGCGCCGACCAGAGCACCGACCAGCCCGCCGAGACCGGCGGCGTACAGGACGGCGAATCGGTCGCTTCGCATCACGCTGGCGGGGGTGACCGCCTCGCGTGGCTCGGTCGGTTCGGTGAATCTGCGGACCACACCGAACGCGACGCCGAAGACCAGGCCGATCGCGATGCCGAAGCCTCCGCCGTAGAGGATGCCCACCACCAGTCCGCCGACCACGGCGCCGATCAGGCCGAATCCCAGGTCTCTGGTGAGCTCGCTGCGGCGCAGCACACGCGGTACGAACCGGCGCGGTGCCTCGGTCGGGACGAAGCCGAGCGCGAGACCGCCGGTGAGGCCGACCGCGAGACCGAGCAGAGCACCGAAGACGGGGCGGCCGAACAAACCGAACATCAGCCAGCCCAGCAAGGTGCACGCCGATCCGCCGATGAGCATGCCGGTGCCGATGAACACCGCCTTCGGGACCGTGCGGTACAACCGCCACCAAGCGATGTCGCCTTCGGTCATCCGGGCGAGAGCGGCGAGCCAACGCTCGGCCTTCGCCGGATCCCACCGCCGGGACGGACGGGTCGTACTGGCGAGAGGGGACGGAGGCCGGTAGGCGAACACCTGCACGGCGAAGGCGTCAAGCAGATGTTCTTCGACTCGCCGGGCGTCGGGAAGGTCCAGCAATTCCGCCGGAGTGGTGCCGGGATCCGCGTAGGCCGAGCGCGCGAGATAGAGCATCAGCGGGGTGCGCAGTGCCTCGGCGACCGGTCCGCCGTCCTCCTCGGTGAGCCGGGCCAGGACCGGATCCCAACGATCGAGTCTCGCACTCGGAGCGACGTCGAGAAGTACTCCGCCGCGGTGTCCGCCGTCAGCGGCAACAGCTTCACCACCAAGGCGTCGCGGACGATCCCGGTTTCTTCGAACTCGGCGGTGCGGCTCGTCAAAACCAGTGGTTCGCCGCTGCGGCGATCGAGCCCGATGGCCCGCAACGCCACCGCCCGGCGATCCTCGGCCATCTCGTCGAGCCCGTCCAGCACCGGCAGGATCCGGTGCTGCGCGAGGAGATCCCGGACAGCGGTGGCACCGAATCGCGCCTCGTTGCCGAGGAACGGATAGAACTCGAGAACGCTGCGGATGAGCCAGGCGTGGAAGTCCTCCGACGGATTCCAGGACGAGATCTGCAACAACACCGGAGTCCGCGGCGGTGAGGGGCGACGCAGCAACTCCAGCGTCAACAGCACGTTCAGGCCGGTCTTGCCCGAACCGGGTTCTCCGATCACCACGAGCCGTCGAGGGGCATCGGCGTACGAGCTGACGAGCTCCGCCAGATCACCGGTCGCTGAGCCGCTTTTCGTTTCCCAGCGCAGCGACAGGCCATCCGCCTCGTCGAGGAGCCTGCGGCCTGCTTCGGCTTCCCACTGGGTGCGCACCTCCCACGCCAGCGCTTCGGCGGCCCGGTCCAGTTGCTCCGACGTGCTCGACTCGTCCTGCGCGGATCGCCAGCGCAGAGCGGTCACGAGCTGCGCCAAAGCCGCGCCGCCCGAGATTATGGTCAGCAAGGTCGTCGCCGTCGCGGCTCCGTAGCGGCCCCACATGACCGCGAGACCCATCGCCAGCACCGCCCACAGGGCCACCCGCCCCAAAACCGCCCGTCGAGACACCGGCACCCTCCTCGGATCGTGGACCAAGTAGCCATCTTGTCACGCTGCGTGGGACGAGGTGGGCGACATTTCGGCGCGCGACGAAGGAGAACACCAATGGCCGCCTTCCCACCGGGGCGGTTCGCCCAATTCCGTCGTGAGTCCGCCAACCCGCGGACCGCGCTGGAGTTCAGCCTGAGCGAGCCCGGCCAGGCCAGGGCGGGACTGGAGATCGCGGTCAGCCTGTGGAACTACTGGACACTCTCGGGTTCGTTCAGCTCGACGAGGGCAGCACACTCACCACTGAGTGCGCCATCGCGTGGGCCCGGACCACCGGTACCAGCCAGGCCAGGTCGCTCCGGGGCCGGCGGGACGACGGCTCTCGGTTCGGGGTTGTCAGGCACGCGCGTGCCGTGGCGGTGTGGGGGCGCCGGCGTGCTGGGTGTCGAGCATGAGGCGGACGGTGGCCTCGTTTCCGTCATCGCCGGTGTCGCTGGTCAGCCACACGTCACGGGGGCCGCTGGTGTAGCTGCTGCGGTCGTCCGGGGTGATCACCCGCACGCTGTGCAGCAGCCAGCGTCCACCGGAGGTCAGTCGCAGCCGGATGTGGTCCGGTGCGGCGAACTCGGGTGGGACGCGAACGAAGTGCCGTTCAGTGCGGCCTCGCTCGAAATGATCGTGATTGGCCTGGCCGAGCACCTGCTCTACTGAGCACACACCTTCCGCGTCGCACAGCCGTAGACGGACCTCACCGGCGGTGCCCGCGTGGTCGGCGTCGCCGGTGCTGATATCCAGGAAAAACCACAGTTCACCTGCCGTGGAGCGCATCGGCGGACCTCCTGTCACGCGCCCCGGCGGGGCTGTCGCACGTCACATCGTGATGACGGCGCCGCCGAGGCGGCAAGACCAGTCCCTCGGAAGGGCGATCCTTCTCGTTCACCAGGTGTTCTGGTTTGTCCACATCGGACGTCGGCGTGGACGTCCGATGTGGACCTCGTGAGCCTGCGCTTGCGGCGGCAGCGCGTCTTGCTTACGTTCAAGTGTTCGCAGCGCGACTTCGAGGAGCCAGGTGACCAAGTCCGATTCCGAAGTGCCGGCATCCTGACCTCTTGGACAAGACACAAAGGAAAATGGGCAACAATACAGTCAAGATCGGCACTCACGACTTCATCGTGTAGGTGTGAACCAGACGCAGGACCGTGACCTGATCGCCATCATCGGCATTGGATGCCGTTATCCCGGCGGAGTCAGATCGGCCGAGGACCTCTGGAATGTCGTACGGAGTGGCGCCGACGTCCTCACCGGATTCCCGGCGGACCGGGGCTGGCGTCTCGATCGTCCAGGTAGAGGCGGTTTCGTCGATGACGCCGACCGGTTCGACGCCGCCTTCTTCGGGATCAGTCCGCGGGAAGCCCGCGCCATGGACCCGCAGCAGCGGCTGTTGCTGGAAACGAGCTGGGAGGCGTTGGAACACGCCGGCGTCGCCGCGTCGAGCCTGCGCGGCGCCGACTGCGGGATGTTCATCGGTGCGACGGCACAGGACTACGGACCTCGGATGCACGAGGCCGCGGGGGAAGGCGACGGGCATCTGCTGACCGGCTCCTCGGTGGCCGTCGCCTCGGGCAGGCTCGCCTACTTCTACGGCACATCCGGGCCCGCGATCACCGTCGACACCGCCCAATCCTCGTCGTTGGTGGCCCTCCACCTGGCCTGCCAGGCATTACGAGCGGGGGAGTGCTCGACCGCGTTGGCCGGTGGCGTCGCGGTGCTGAGCACCCCGGGGATGTTCGTCGAGTTCGCCAAGAAGCGGGCGCTCGCAGCGGACGGGCGCTGCAAGGCCTTCTCCTCCGCGGCCGACGGGACGGCGTGGGCCGAGGGCGCGGGAGTCCTCGTTCTGCGGCGTTGGCCGGACGCGGTGCGGGACGGGCAGCGGATTCTGGCGGTGGTCCGCGCCTCCGCGGTCAACCAGGACGGCGCTAGCAACGGCTTGCTGTCCCCGAGCACCGAGGCACAGACGCGGCTGATCGATCGCGTGCTCTCGGCGGCGAGGCTGGACGCGGCCGACGTCGACCTGGTCGAGGCGCATGGCACCGGTACCCGCGTCGGTGACCTTGCCGAGGCACGCGCGCTCGCCGCCACCTACGGGCGGAACCGGCGCGTGGGCAGGCCGGTGCGGGTCGGGTCGGTGAAGTCCAACATCGGCCACGCTCAGGCGGCGTCGGGGGTCGCGGGAGTGATCAAGGTGATCATGGCGATGCGGCACGCCACGATGCCCGCCACACTCCACGTCGACGAACCCTGTGACGGTGTGGACTGGTCGGACCGTACGATGCGGCTGCTCACCGAAGGGCAGCGTTGGCCGTCCCCGGACCGGCCCCGGCTGGCCGCGGTCTCTTCGTTCGGGATGAGCGGCACCAACGCGCACGTGATCCTGGAACAGGGCACGGTCGAAGAACATCCCGTGGCTGATCCCGCATCGGCCCGCACCCTGCCGTGGCTTCTGTCGGCGAACGACGACAAGGGCTTACGGGCACTGGCGGGCAGGATGGCGACTTTCGCCGACAACCGCCCCGAGGCCGCTCCCGACGCGGTGGCGTGCTCGCTCGCGCACGATCGTGCCGTTCTGCGAGAGCGCGCGGTGATCGTCGCGAACGACCACGCCGGCTTTCGCGACGGGCTTGGGGCGCTCGCGCAGGGGCGACCGGCGAAGAACGTCATCCGGGGGACCGCTCTCGACGGCCGGGATGACCCCGTGTTCCTCTTTCCTGGGCAGGGGACATCGTGGGAGGGCATGGCCGCCGAGTTGTTGCGGACCTCGCCGGTCTTCCGGGACAAGATCGAGGCGTGTGAACGCGTTTTGGCCTCTCACGTCGACTGGTCGCTGACCGCGGTGCTGCGGGACGGCCCCTTGCCGGAGCAGGCCGACGTCGTCCAACCCGTGCTGTTCGCGGTCATGGTCTCGCTCGCCGAGCTGTGGCGGTCCTTCGGTGTGACGCCGAAAGCGGTGATCGGTCAGGCCGAAGGCGAGATCGCTGCCGCGCACGTCTCGGGGGCGCTGACTCTCGAGGACGCGATCGCCGTCGTGGCGCTGCGCGGAAAGGCGCTGGCCGGGCTCGCCCACGTCCGGCCCTTTCGGACCGGCACGGTCTTCTACTCGGCTTTGGACGGACGGGCGGTCGATACCGATCGGCTCGGCGCGACGTACTGGCACCGCAACCTGGGCGAGCCGGTCAGGTTCGACGAGGCGGTGCGGGCGGCCCACGCCGCCGGGCACCGGGGATTCATCGAGGTCAGTGCGCACCCCGTCCTCACAGAGATCATCGAGGGAATCCTGGAATCAGTGGAAGATGACGCGGTGTGGGTTCGTGGCACCCTCCGTCGCGGCGACGGCGGCATGCCGGACGTGCTGGCCGGTGTCGCCGAGGCATATGTGCGCGGATGCCCCGTCACTTGGGGCCCGGTGCTCGGCGACGCGCCTCGGCGCTACTACGATCTGCCCACGTACCCGTTCCAGGGTGAGCGGTACTGGCTGCCGGCGAGCACCGACAAAGCCCGAGCGCGCCAGACTCGCAGGGCGCGGAAGAGACGGGATCACAACGCTCTCGACCTGGTTCGCGAACACGTGCGGGCGGTGCTCGGGTACGAGGACTCGCGTACCGTCCACCCGAGCCGGAACTTCCGCGACCTTGGCGTCGATTCCCTGCTCGGGATCGAACTGTGCGAACGCTTGCGCGCTGCGACAGGTCTGCCGTTGCCACTTTCGCTCGTCTTCGATCACGCGACTCCCGGGGCGCTGGCCCGCTGGCTTCAGGCCGAGATGGCCGGTGCCTCCGCAGAAGCGGAGCAGACCACGCGGGCGAGTACCGCGGCCACGGACACTCGCTGACACCGCCGGACTTCGTTCATCCGCGGCGTTTGGGGGTGCATTTCCCGCCGCCGAGGCAGAGCCCGAGGTAGGGTAAGCGAGATTCCGGCCGAGTCGTAGGCGGCCTTGGTCAGGCCCGAGCAGTCGATCCGCTGTCGTCGTTCCGTGGGCCGTCGCCACCCCAGACGTACGGCAGTCCGCGTTGCCCGCATGCGTAGTTGATCGCGGTCATCGCGGTGGCGGTGGGTGTTGTCGCAGTCCCCGGTCCCGGCCATCGCGGGCGCGGCTGGTAGCGCATTCCGGGCACCCACGGCTGTAGGCTCCGAGAATTCGTGAGTACTGGCTTCGCTCCTATCAGCGGGTCCGATGTCTGTTCTGGATGATTCGAGCACCGGCGGGTCATGAGATCTTGAGTAGTCGATCGCGGTTCGTGTGGAGGCGCGGGCCGGGGTCCGAGTTCGTGGGGCACATGCTTTACGAAAGGATTGCATGACCGGACTCCTTCGGTGGTGATCCTGTGGAACTCCGCACAGGTCCAGCGTGGCGACCAAAGAATTACCGGTAGTGACTGTGTTCGTTGAGCAGGCGAAGTATGTGTTCGGTCACTCATACTCTTTGTTGTCCATCGAGGGCAATTTACGTGGACGTAATTCCCCGGTTCGCGCGCGACGGGTGAGCAGAAGTCGTAGTGTTGTGCACGTATGGTGCCCGCCGCCGGGGCAGGCGGCGGCGATTCGGTCCGACTTGTTGCCCGAAGGTCTCCAGTGTGCCCACCTTGTCGCCCGCGTGCACGATCATCGGCCCAGGAGCCGATGAAGATTTCGTCGAGTCTGTGCGGGTGTGCTCAAGCCCGGGACGAACGATGGACGTGAAAGGAAGCCGGAACGTGGGCCAGAACGTCATCATGGTCACCCAGACGCCTGGGCATGGTTACCGGCACATCGGTGACGCGGTGGCCGGTGCGCCCGAGGGTGCCTTGATCGTGGTCGCGCCCGGTCGATACAGCGAAAATCTCGTGTTGTCCAGACCGGTGACCATCACGGCCGAATAGGGCACCGGCACGGTGACCGTCCTGAGTGGTTCCGGTGTGGCGGTTTCGGTGGCCACCGGTTCGGCCGCGTTCTCTCCGGCATTTCGGTCGTGTCGACCGACAAGGACAACCCCGCGGTCTTCGCCTCCGGCGAAGGCAAGATCCTGATGCGTGCCTGCGCGGTCGACAAGGCGCAGGGCAACGGCATCTGCCTCAACGGCCGTGGCTCGTTGTCCCTCGAAGACACCACCATCAGCGGCACGGGCGCGCTCGTCGTCGTCGATCGGGCGAGTACGGCGGCCGAGCAGGCTCGGTTCGCCGCGGCTGCCGGTGATGAGTATGGCGAGGCGCTTGCCTCGGTGAACACCGCTTTGGCGACGTGGCCGTCGATGCGCGGTCAGGCCGAGGCGGCGGTGAAGGCCGACTATGTCGCGATTTGTTTGTATCTGGGTCGTGGCCGTGGCGGTTTCGACGATCTGAACACCGCTGTGCGGGGCGGAGCCGCCGGGGAGATCGACGGGCAGGTCCACTGTCTCGCCTCGGGGCTGCGGCGGTTGCCGACGCACCGGCGGCCGGTGCTCCGGCAGGGCAAGGACGCGTTGGGGCTCGAGCGGGCGATCGAGCCGGGCTCGATCCTGACCGAGCCCGGGTTTCTTGTCGGGAGCATGGATCTCGATGTGACCCTGGCGGAGGCGGATCTCGATGTCCTGATCTGGCCCGCGTCGGCCCGGCGGACGTCGGAGCTGCTGATCGGGCAGCCGGTGAACGAGGTCGTGTTCTTCGCCGGTGCGCGTTTCAAGGCCTTGGCCCTGCGGGAGGCCGAAGTCATCGGTGACGAGCCGGAGGTCGAGCTGACCGCGCCTCGGCTGGCCGCGTTGTTCCGGGAACTTGCGCCCGGCGAAGAGGTTTCGGCCCCGGGTGAGCTGGATGACCAGGACCTGGCGGTGCTGGCGAAACTCGACCGGGCGCTCGAACGGAGGCGCCGTGGTGCGCTGCGGGTGATCGAGGAACGCGACCTGATGAACCGCATGACGAAGTTCTCTTCAGGAGTGGCACGAGGAGGTGTCGGCCCCGGCGGGCCGGACGTTCACGCTGGCTTCGTGACCGGTTCGCCGGAAGCTGTTCGACCCGGGACATCGTTCAAGGAAAGGTAGGACAATGGCTGACGAGTTTCGCCTGGATCCTGCGGGCATGCAGGACATGCTGGGCAGGTTGAAGTCCGACAACGCCGAGTTCTCGGCTGCGATGGACAACTTGAATCGTGTTCTGGAACGGTTCGACGGCTGCTGGGGTCATGACAAGGCGGGCCAGATGATCGCCAAAGGTTATGTTCCCAGTGTGGAAGATGTGCAGAAGGGGGTGAATGATTTGTCGACAGGTGTGGGCGAGATGTCCGACGGGGTCAAGGACACGGTGAATGATTTCCGTGATCTGGACGAGGACAACGCGAAATCGTTCGACCATCGGCTCGGAGAGGCGATTCGGGAGAAGAAGAACGAGTCCGGTAAGTAGATTCTCGATCGATGGTTTTGTTTCGTAGGGTGATCTGACTCTGTAGCGAGGGAGGTGGGCGGTGCTCGAGTCTGGTGATGGGCCGGTGAAGCCGCCCAAGGAGCTGCAGGGTTTTTTGAAGGCCTTGGCGGGGATGGAGTGGCCTGAGGGCAACGTCCGGAGTATGCGGGCGATGTCGCAGGCGTGGTGGGATTTCGTTCCGGTGGCGGAGGATTTCGCGCGGGATGTGCGGGCGCGGGCGGCTGACCTGGACCGGTCGATGGACGGCGAGTACGCGCAGGCGATGGCCGAGTATTTGACCGGGTCTGCGGTGAAGGCTTTGCATGAGCTTATCGGGTATGCGAAGAGTCTGTCGAAGACTTTGAGGACTGCCGCGGCGGATGTGGAGAAAGCGCAGGTTCTGTTGTGGGTGGCGGCTGCGTTGGCGCTCATCCAGATTATTTACCTGCTGGCTACTCTGATTTATTCGTGGATGGCTCCGATCGTGATGGCCACGACGGCGTTGACGTTGCGGATGGTGATTCAGCAGTTGCTGCTGAAGCTGTCGACGTTGGGGCTGCAGAAGATGACGTTCGAGGGTGTGAAGCAGGCGATGGTGCGGATCGCGCCGTTCGTCCAGCGGGGGGCGATCGATGTCGGGGTGTCCGCGGGGATCGGTGCGGCCCTGCTGACGGTGGTGGATTACACCACGCAGCGGGTGCAGATGCGTAAGGGGCAGCGAGATGAGCTGGACAAGGAATCGGTGTGGAAGGCCACGGTCGGGGGTGCGATCGGGGGCGCCGCGGCGGGGGGGGTGATGGGCGGGGCCCGTGTCATCGTGCATTCGGCGCAGACGGCGGCGCGGGACCTGGGGAAGAAGATCCCGCGGGGAATGGTGATCGGGGCGGAGCTGTCGTTCGCGGGCTCGCTGGTGCTGACGATGTTTTGGTCTAACAAGGTCGTCAACGAGGTGTTGGACAATCCGGAAGCGTTCTGGGGTGGGTTCCTAGGGGCGTTGTCGAGTTTCGGTCGTCCTCATCGGCCGGGCGGGTCCGGTGGCGGGGAGGACATGAAGATCGATGTGGCCGATCTTCACATGCCGTCGACGGGTGGTGTGGAGAAGCCGGGCGGGTCCGGTGACGGGGGTTCGGTGTCGTCGGAGCGGCCACCGTCCTATGTGTCCTATGTGGAGGAGGAAAAGGCGCCGTCGTATACCGACAAGAAGAGCGGCGATTCCGGTGAAAAGGCGGAGGGCGATTCCAAGCGACCGGCGCTGAGTATCAAGCCGTTGGCTGAGACAGAAGCCGGGGCCGACGCGCGCAGCCCGCAGAGCCAGGCCCCAGCGGCGCGGGGTTCAGAGACACAGGCAGCGCCCGAGGGGCAGCCCGTTGTCGCGCAGCCGATCAGCGGTAGCAGCGGTAAACCGGTGGGGCACCTGTTCACCAGCCAGCCCTCCACCGTCACCGCTCCCGCGACCGGCCACACCTCCGGCGAGGTGCCCTCGGGACAGTCGTCCTCCGCTGGTTCGGTGCCGACGAGCACAGGTGGTCCGGTCACGGGTAATGGCCAGGTGCACACCGGTGGTGAGCCGCGTGCGGCTGCGAGTACCCGTGGTGAGCCGGGTTCGGCGCATGCGGGTTCGGGTTCGCCGGCCCAGCCGGCCGCGGGTACGACCGGTGGTCCGGTCACGGGATCCGCGGGTACGGGCAATGGTCAGGTTCACACCGGCGGTGAGGCGCGTGCGGCCGCGAGTTCTGGTGGGCAGCCGCCCGCCGCTGCGGGTTCGGCGCACACTGGTTCTGGCACGCCGGGCCAGCCGGCTGCGGGTCCGGCACATCCGGGTACCGGGACGGTGGCTTCGCCGGGTGCGGGGGAGAACGGCCGGGGGCCGGTTGCCGCGCAGCCCGCTGCGGGTCAGCCGGTCGCGGGTACGACTGGTGGTCCGGGGCATCCGGGTACCGGCACGCCTGCCCAGCCGGGTGCGAGCGAGAACGGGCGTCCTCCGGCGACGGGGCAGCCCGCGGCGAATCAGCCGGCCGCGGCCACCGCCGGTGGTCCGGCGCAGCCAGGAGCGCCGAAGACCGGCGACACCGGCCCTGCCGAAGGCACGACTCAGCCCGCTACTTCGAAAACCGACGGCACCGTATCCGCGCCGAAGGCCGATTCCCCGGCAGCGCCGGGCACACCGAAGGCCGACAGTGCCGCACCTGCGCCGAAGCCTGAGGAAGCCGGACGGGTCAAGGACCAGCCCGAGGCGGAGCGTCCGGTTCCGGAGAACGGTGAGGACGGTGCGCGGCAGCCCGTCGTGGTCGAGGACAAGCGGCCGGTGCCCGTGTCCGGTCCGCCTGCGGCGAATCAGGCTGGTCGCGCGGATTCCGCCGCGAACGCGCCGGGTTCGCAGGACGCCGCCCGACCGGCGCCGGGCGCTCGTCAGGACGGTTCGCCCGCACAGCAGCCGGTGCGCGAGGCCCAGCAGGGCGGAGAGCGGCCCGCGCGGACGGAAGCGGCGCCCGCCGCCCAGCCGTCGAAGGGTGACGTACCGCAGCCTGCCCGGCCGCCGGGGGAGAACGCCCGCCCCGCAACGGAATCGGTTGCGGCACAACGTGGCCTGAGGCCTTCCGGTGAGCCGCCTGCCGTGGTGGGAACGCCGGAGAGGCAGCCGGTTGGCAGGACCGGGGAGGACAAGTCGCGGGCGGATTCGGGTGTCGATCCCGCGGCTGTGCTGGCGGCGCAGCTCGGAACGACCCGCCCCGACCACGCGGCGCGGTCCTTTGAGGACGGACACACGGCCGGTCCGGTGGCTGAGTTCGTCACCACCGCGGCCTGGGATGCCGTGCGGGACTCGGTTCCGGCGACGCGGCACTGGGGTGAGCGGCGGGAAGTCTCGACCGGGGGCAAGGACGGGATCTCGCCGCTGCGGTTCGACGTGAGGCGCAGTGAGGTAGCGGGGCAGTGGGTGCGGGAGTTGTCGGTGCCGGTGGAGCTGGTGTCGAAGAAGGGTGGGGTGGACGGGAACGCGCGCAGTGCCTTCGTGCGCGCCATCGAGAAGAAGCTGGCTGAGATCAATGGCCGGTACCGGCTTCCGGGCGGGGATCAGTTGCATGTGGTGCTCGACGCGTGGGTGTCGGAGGCGCCGCCTCGTCCGGGCTGGGAGCGGGACGGGATGCGGCGGGTTCCGGTGGAGGTGGGCACGAAGGCGGGGGGTGGGCAGCTGTCGTGGCGGGCCGGGGACGTCGACGCGGCGGTGGGGAAACTGTTGCGGTTCATCGGGGTCGAGGGGAAATCGGCGGAGCCGGTGAGTCTGGGTGGTGCGGCGGAGGGGCGGAGTATCCGTCTGGACGCGGAGGATCTCGCGGCGATCGAGGACACGATCCGGGACACCGCGGGTGACGCCCGGGAGATGCCGCCGCCCGCGGATCCGGGACGGCCGGGGGTGGTCGCGGGTCCGCCGGGGACGGTGTTGTGGCCGAAGCGGTTCACCGCTCTGGGGACGTCGTGGTCGCGGGACAGGAACGGGTGGTACCGGGCGGACGGTGAGGGGACGGTGCCGGCCGCCGGGGGGCCGGTGGTGGTGCCGGAGGGTGCGCGGGCGTTGTTCGATCTCGGTGGTGAGGTGCGGTATGTGGTGCTGAAGAACGAGGTTTACGACCTGGTCGGGCCTGATCTGCGGTGGCAGGTGGTGGAGGAGGGGTTGAGTGTCGAGCGTCGTGCGTGGGATGGGGCGTGGTCGGCGCCGCGTACTGCGGCGGGTGAGGTGCAGGCGACGAAGATGACCAAGGCCGAGGCGGTCGCGGTCGGTCCGGTGACTCGCGCGGACGGGACACAGGTGATGTTGCCGACGAAGAGCGAGAGGGTCGTCGACAGCCATGGCGGGGTGGAGACGGTGGTGGCCTACAGGCAGCTGACGGACGCGAAGGGCAAGCGGCTGCCGCAGCCTGTGACGTTCGTGCCGGACGGGAAATCCGGCTGGGTCGAGCAACCGGTCGGTGCCGCGGTGCTCGAGCAGTGGCTGGCGAGTGCGAACAAGGCGGATGACGCGGCCTGGTATCTCAATGACTATGTGGAGCGATCTTCCCCGCTGATTCCTGAGCATCGGCGGCTGACCGAGCTGGATGCCGCGGCGCTGGCGGAGTTGTATCAGCGCCGGGACGAGGCGGATTCGTTCGCGGCGGTGCTCGAGTCCATGTTTCGGGAGGAGGGGGTCACAGCGCGCTGGACGCAGGTCTCGGCGGCGCACGCGTTCAACGAGGGACACAACAACCAGATGGCGGCGGGGGAGGGTAAATCCTGGTTGTTCCTCATTCACTCGGCGGTGGCCAACGCGATGGCGGCCCTGGACGCGTTCATGGTGACCACGTCGCGCGAAGCGCTGGTGCAGAAGGAAATGCCTCTCTATAAAAAGGTGCTGGAGTACCTGGGGGTGGATGTGCACCGGGTGAACTCGGACAAGCCGGTCACGGAACTGCGGAAAGGGAAGCACACGATCTTCTACGGCTCGGAAGGACAGGCCGCCTTTTACAACCTGAAGCACGAAGGAAAGTTCCCGGGGCAGGAAAGCCTTGATAAGGAATTCCGGATGGGAGTGGCTGCCGACGAGGTCGACGAAGGCGCTCGCGATAGGAACAAGCAATACATCATGAGTAAGGGTGCGCGGGATGCGGCGTCGCCGGAGGTGGCCGAGCTGGTCAAGGACGCGCACGATCTGCTGAAGAACACTCTCGGCAGCGGCTGGCTGGGGGCCGCTGATTTCGGGCGGGTGGAGGGGCAGCAGGGCGGGAGTGCGCGGCTCACCGAGCAGGGCCGGGACAAGCTGGAGCTGTTGCTGGACCGGCCGCTGACCGAGGTCGAGGTCCATCGGCTGAACAACGCCGCGCTCGCCGAGTGGACTTACCTCAAGGGTGAGCATTACGTGCTCAACAAGACAGAGGATGGGATCCTGATCGTCGATCCGAAAAACCACGAGGTGATGTTCGATCCGGAGACCAACTCCGAAAGCCGGTGGAACAACGGGCTGGCGCAGGCGATCGAGCACTCGCTCGGCCTGCGGGTGCGGGCTGACACCAAGAGCAGCTCGAGCGTGACCTTCCAGGAGTTGCTGGCGAGGAAGGAGATCGTGCACAAAGTGGGGGCCTCAGGCACGGCGAAAGGTCACGGTCTCGAGTTCGCCATGGCGGGTCTGTCGGCGGTGGTCAAGGAAATACCGCGCTATTACAAAGATCGTGTGGAGTACTTCAAGACCAAGTGGGCCCTCACCGAGGAGGGCATGTTGCAGATGTACGCCGAGGACATAGCGGCACGAAAGGATGAGCCGCAGCTGATCGTGCTCCTGAAGAACAAGCAGGTGGCGATGCTGTCGGAGATGCTCACTAAACTGGGCGTCAAGCACCATGCCCTCAACTCGGAATGGCAGGTCGCGCAGGGCAACAAATTCGAGGCGGAACGCGACCGGATCATCGATGAGCTCAAGGCGGGCGGCGACGTGCTGCTCATGAACAAGCAGGGCGGGCGGGGGATGGACCCCACCCCCGCCCTGGAACACAAACTGATCCTCCGGACGGGGTGGGACAAGGATCCGGACGTCCGGACACAGACCTTCACCCGCAGCGGCCGCAGCGGCTACGACGGCGAGGTGCACACCTACCGCTACCCCGGCGACGACCTTGAGCACTCATTGGACCCCGAGATCACCGCGGACGTCATCCAATACCAGGACACCCCCCGCGACAACACCGACGCCCCGCCGGCTGCCCCTCGTAGTGACGTCGAGGACGAGTCCGTCACCCCACAGACCCCGGAGACCCCCGGGACACGTACCGATCCCCACCTTGAGACCGAGCATCCCACCATCGACGTCACCGGCGCCTGGCCCAACGCCCCGCCCACCGACCCCGGCGCACACGTGCGCAACCTCGGCGACGAACCCGAAACCCGCCCCCCGGCCGCGCTGGAACGTCGTGACTCCCTGTTCGACGAGGAGCAGGACGCTGCCGAGGTCCCGGCCGATGTGCTCGACACAGCGCAAGCGGCCTTCATCAAGGAACTCGACGACTGGCGTGCCGCCCACCGCGGTGTCATCGTGCCGGCGGCCGTGGGCATCCGGCTGAATGACGCGTTCATGGCCGCTTTCCGGGCCGAGTACCTGGATCCGGCCAGTGCCGGGCAACAGGGCTGGCGGTCCTGGCTCGACCAGGCCGCCTCCGGTTTGCACGACATCTTCGATCACGAGATCCCCGCCAGGCCCGCAGCCACCCTGGGCGGCGAACCGGGAACCCGTCCCCCGGAAGAGCCTTCCGCCGCACCGGAACGCCCTGCCTCCCTGGACACCGACGCCACACGGGAACTGGCCGACGCGCTCTACACCGCGCGGCGCGCCTTCACCGATCAACTCGACACGTGGCGTGACGGCCACCCCGACACGGTGGTGCCGGCGGAGAAGGTCATCGGGTTGAATGACGCGTTCATGGCTGGTTTCCAGGCCGCGTACACGGCTCCGGCCAGTGCCGGGAAGCAGGACTGGCGGTCCTGGCTCGACCAGGCCGCCTCCGGTTTGCGCGACATCTTCGACGACGAGATGCCTGCCAGGCCCGCGGACGCCGCCCCGGGTGGGGCTGTGCGGGAGTGGCCGTTGATTCCGTCGGATCGTGAGGAAGCCCGTGCCTGGGTGTACGACGACGGGGGACTTTCTCAAGGGCGGTTCGGCAAGAGCCCGGCCAAGGACTTCGAGCCCTTCATCGTGCAGGCCACGAAGATCGTGTCCCTGTCTCATCGAGTACCGGTATGGGTCGAACAACCGGATCTGGAGGACGTGGAAGCCGTCCGGTTGAACAGCGCGGTGAAAGACCTCATCGCGCGGTACCTGGCCAACGGCTGGTCCGAACCCGACGCGCAGAAGCTGTCCGCGGAACTCGCGGTGAAACTCGGTACCAGCCGGGGAATGCCCGGGAACCCGGTCCCCCTGCCCGGCGGAGCCCGTATCGACACCGTTCCTGAAGTAGGCGAGTCCTCGACCACCGGCGCGGCGCACGCCGACAAGGGTTCCGCCAAGCCGCTGCCTCCCGCTCCGCCGGGCCGCGCCGAGCTGGTGGGGTGGCGGCCCGCGACGAACGCTAACGGGCAGCCCATTGGGCCGCAGACTTTGCCGGAGTTCATGCGGGAGTTCATATCGCGGCGCGGGATCGCGGAGCGGATTAGTCTCAGCGATCGCGAGGCAGGCCTGCTGGATGAGGACGTCGAGCGCCTTCTGGCAGAAACACCTTTGGGGCAGAAGCTTCCGCCGGAATTGCTGGAGATGGTCCGGCTGGAAGTGATCCAGCAGGAGCTGGATCCCCTGTCCATCGAACATTTCCATCCATGGATCAAGGAATGGCTCAAGTCCATTGTGGACGAACTTGCTCCGACCGGTAGATACCGCTATTCGGCGTTTGGAGTGGCGGCGATGTCTGGTAGGTGGGTCGACCCATGGGTGGTAATGCGCTTGAGGTCGAATGCCCGGACGGACTGGACATTCCGACTGAACGGTTCCCGTGAAGTGGGGATTTCCGCCCGTGAAACTGTCTGGTCGATGCTGCGGGGGTTCGTCGATGCCGCGGTACAGGCTGAGCCTGGGGCGTTGCCGCGCCTGTTGGCGGTGCGCTATGTCGCGGAGCGAACTCCCGGCAGGGTCGGCGGCACGCAGCGATCGCTGGTGAAGTCGATGGCGCAGTCCCAACTCACCGCCTGGTCGGCCATGGAGGGGGTCTTTTCGCGGGACCCACTGCGCCAGCTGATAAAGACGGACGTACAACTTCTGCTGAGAGAGCATCGCAAGCGGGCGTCGTCGGTCCCGGTGTCGGTGTCGGTGAAGGATCTGCTGGCCCGGACGGACATCCGGACCCGTGCGGTGCCGACTGGTGACCCGCGGATCGATCTCGTGCACTTGCACGTGGATGGTCAGCAGCTTCCGGGCGACCTTGATGGCCTTGGCGTTTACGACGACGCCAACAAAGACTCCTCTTATAAGTACATCACGTTACAGGAGGCGTCGAGGCAGCTGACCGGGGTACGTTCTGATGACGCGGTCTACGTCGAGGCTGGCGGGCTGGTGGCTCGGTACAACTGCGAGCCTGTGAAGTACACCGGTCAGAATCCGTTGATGCGAGACCTGCGTGCCCGGCACCGTGCCCGGTACAAGTCCGCGGTCACGATAGTCGCCGCGAAGCTCCACAACCGTGGTTTCATGCCGACATCAGCCGACGAGCTTGCGCGCCAGCTGTCCGATTGGGTGGGTATGCGTCGTCCGGAGGGTCCTCTTAGTGACGTGCTCGGCGAGAGGGCTGGGCCGGGGTCGGGTTGGTTGGTTCCGGTGAGTGCTGGTGTGAGTGCTGGCGTGGGTGTGATCAAGGCCGGGATGGTGTTGGGTGATCTGGGTTCGCAGGTGGGGCAGGCGGCGCGGTGGTTGCGGCATGAGCCGGGTGTGTTCGGTGTGGTGGTCACGAGTCATACCGTGCCGGACCTGGAGACCGTGACGAAGGCTCTCGATGCCGCCGGTTGGAACAAACGGGACGCGGTGCGGTTCTTCCTCTGCTATCAGGAAGGTCTGGCGGAGCTCGCCGCAGGGCTGGCGAGCTCCTTCAGGGGCACGGTTTTCTATCCGGAGGAACAGGTGTGGCTGGGGGTGGCTGGCGGTCCGGCGACCGGGGTGGGGGGAATCGAGTACGTCGACGGTAAACCGCAGCTGAAGCTGGCAGACAACGGCGGGGGATGGATCGAGGTAGATCGGAGCGGGAACCCGAAACCGGGCACGTATGTGCTGAAGGCATCCGCCAAGGCCCCGCCGCTGCTGGGATTGTCCCGGCCACTCCACCTGGGCCCACGAACCGGCAGCCCGGGCACTTCCGTCGGCCGTCCTGGCGACGACGCCACAGCGGAACCGGCCGATGCGTGGCGTGCCGACCACTCCGGCGTAGTGGTGCCGGAGCCAGTGGCGAATCGGTTGAGAGAAGATCTCCTCGCCGACTTCCGTGCCGTGTACACCGACCTTGGCACACAAGCGCTAGACAGCCGGCACACCTGGCTCGGCCAGCTCGTTGGCGACCTGCGTGAAGCCTTCGGTCAAGCGTTCATCACCGGCCAGGTCGGCGTATACCTGACGGAACAGGCGAATGGCCGATCCGGGCAGAACGCCGGCACGCCGTCCGAGGAACTCAGGGGAACATCCGGAATCCAGTGGGCCGCCCGGCAGGTATCGCCTGTTCTTCCCGGCGGCGCACGACCCGACGAGCCCCGGAAGGTAGGTGAATCCTCCCGTGCTGGTGCTGCGTCGGTGAATGCAGATCGCGATGGTTTGTCTGAGTTTCTCGACTTGTCGGGTTTTCAGGAGACCTTTACCGCGCTGGGTGGTGTGACGCCGGCTTGGCAGGTGGCGTGGGAAAACTCTATGCGGCGTGTCGCGCCTGGGTCCCTTCAAGGGCCATCGGCGGAAACGGACGCGCCCGGTGGTGTGGTGATGCCGAACGTGTTCGCGGTGACGGCCGAGGATTATGAGGATTGGACCGGGCTTCCGACGCTGGGCTTGACGCCGATCCCGTCTGCGCGTGGGGAGGTGCTGGATTGGGTCCGTGAGGAAGTCGCGCGCTTCCGGGGGCTCTACGGGGCGGTGAACAAGGGGGCAGAGAACTATCGGATCGCCCGTCGCTTGGTGTTCGAGAGTCTCGGTGTCCCGGAGATGAGGGAAAACCCGGCTTTGGATCATGTGGGGGGCGTGGGTTTGACCAGCGCGGTGATTGAAGTTGTTTCGGGCTACCTCACGGGAGGCTTGTCCGAAGATCGTGCCCAGGAACTTTCCGATGAGATCGCGATGAAGTTCTGGCGTGCGCCGCTCGACGTGGTGAAGTTCCGGCCGGCGGAGGATGGGACGGGTCCGCGGAATTTGCGTGAGTTCTTGATCCTGCGCGGGATATCGAGGCGGCTCGCGGCAGGCTGGGGCGGGGGAACCAACGCGGAGATCGAGTCGCTTCTTGAAAAAGTCCCCCGTCTTGGGCAGATGCCACTGGCCTTGTTCGAGATGATCGCGAGACAGCTGGAGCTCGACCCCGTGCCCATCCCGCGGTGGGTACGGGCGTGGCTTGACAACATCAGCGACCTCAGACGCACACACGACGAATGGATGTACGACTCCCTCAAGGTGGAGGAATTTTCCGGCGGCGCGGTCGACGCCTGGCTTGTGGATCAACTCCGGACGGTCGCCCGGGAGAAGTGGGTCGGGAAACTGACCGCGTACGGCACACTGCTATTGTTCGACCAGCTCCAAGTCGAGCGAATGGTGGACGGATTCGTCAATGCCGCTGCCGTGTCGTCCGCGAACGAGTCTTTGCCGAGAGTTCGAGCAAGACTGTTCATCGCACAAGGGGAACACAGGCTGAGCCCGGAGCTCATGCGCGAACTGATAATTCGGGAAGCGCTGACCAAGCTCGCGGAATACCAGCTGGGAGGTACCTGGCTGTCGGCCGAGGAATTGTGGAACCGGATACATATCGAGCCCGTTGAAGTGTCCGCGGACGACACCAAGGCCGGCATGGTGCAGGTGCACGTGGACGGGCAGCGGCGCCCAGGCGGATTGTACGGGCCAGTGGGACCCAATATGCCACTATTCGACCGCAGATCGGATGATCTTCTGAAAACCGTGCGTGCGGATTTGGCGCAATGGATGCGTGGGGGGACGGAATTCGGGTGGCCAACGATATTCAGGTGGGCTCACCGTCTGGTGAATATCTTCAATCAGGAGCCGCGAACGTTCGACGGCGAGGTCCCGCCGCTGCATAATCTGCACCGGAAGCGATATGTCGCCCTGATTGCCTGGGTTGCCTGGTCAATAGCCTCCGAGTCGCGCAGGGGTGTCTTTTTTGCCCATATCTTAAGAAGGGCTTTCTATCGCGCGAGGGATTTCAGTATCAAGGTAGGCTTGCCTCGTCAATTGGGTGTGCTGGGTGGTGAACCACGGACTTCCGAGCCGCTGACAGAACCGGATTGGCAACCACTTCCGCAGAGCTGGGCATCTGCACCCAGGTGGTTGTATCTCGAAAGTCAGCTGGCCCAATACGAACGAGACGCAAGTCCTGATCGTCACCTCAACCCGTTTGCCGAGAAAGCCGAGGAGCTGGTTTCGCGGTATCACCGTAGCCAGGCGACGATTCCGGATTCATTCACCGGTTCGCTGGGCCGCGACCTGATCGCGGAGGCGAAAACAGTCGTTGAGGGTTATCTGGACAGGGGTCTTTCTGTCGATGGGGCTCGGGAGCTGTCGAAGGGGCTTGCGAAAGCGCTGGGTACGTCGCTGGGCTGGCCGCTGATCCCGTCTACGCGTGAGGGGGCGCTGGACTGGGTTCGCCAGGAAGCCGAGCGCTTGGAAAGGATTTATGGGGCGGAGCATAAGCAAGGGACCGAAAACTACCAGATCGCCAGTCGCTTGGTGTCCGATGCCGTCGATATCCCGGAGATCGAGGAAAACCCGGTTTTGGACAGCGTGGGAGGTGTCGGGTTTACCCGAGCGGTGATCGACGTTGTCTCGGGCTACCTCACCGGAGGCATGTCCGAAGAACGTGCCCAGGAACTTACCGATGAAATCACGAGGAAGGTCCGGCTTGCGCCGCTCGATGTCGTGGGGTTCCGGCCGGCGGACGTCGGTGCCGTACTGCCTGGTGGTTTGCGGCGTGAAGCTGGTTCTGGTGTGGGTGGTGGGGTGGTTCGTGTCGGGGGGGTGGTGTTGGGGTGGCCGCCGATTCCGAAGGATCGTGTGGGTGCGGTGAAGTGGGTGGAGGATGGGGGTGGGTTGTCTGACCGGGGTAAGGGGCGGCCGGCTGAGGATTTCATGAAGGAGGCCGTGGGGATCGTGTCGCTTTATCATCGGGTGCCGGTGTGGATCGAGAAGCCGAAGCCTGAGCAAGAAGACGCTGTCCGGCTGAACAATGCGGTCAAGGTGATCGTCGCTCGTTATCTGGCCGAAGGGTTGCCCAAGGAGCGCGCGCACAAGCTGGCTGAGGACCTTTCGGTGAATCTCGGGACGTCGCGGACCTTGCCCCGGCAGGACCGGGACGTTTCCGGTGCGGTGCCGGCTGAGTCTGCCGGTGAGCGTGGTGAGCAGGTCGTTGCTGGTGTTGTTCCGGCGGAGGTGACCGGGTGGCGGCCGGCGGTGGATGGGACGGGGTCGCGGACGTTGCGGGACAGGGTGCTGGCGGAGGTGGGGGCGGATTCGGTTCCTGACGGGTGGGGCCGGGCCTGGGTGGAGAACATCGTGGCGAGTGTCAAGGACGCGGGCGTGGATGGGGCGCGGTTGGGTGCCGAGCTTCGGGTGGCGCGCGCCGTCCTGACGAGGGTGGACCGCGACGACAGCGTTTTCCAGCAGGCCCGTGACCTGGTGGGCGGGTTCCTCGAGGACCCCTTGCCTGAACGGGCGACAGCGCCCGGGGCCCACGTTCGCCTCGACTACCACGACTACGCGGTCGATCTGGTCGCCTCGGCCTTGCACACCCTCACCGGCAGCCTCGACAACCCGGCACAGGCGGTACGGCCACTGGCGGAAGCGATCGTCGAACGCCTGAACCTGAGCACGTTGAGAACGCGGAGGCAGGAAAAGCCCGCTATGCCAAGCGGCGCGAGACTCCGTCGTGGTGGCGTCGGCCCGCAGGCGTCGGGATCGGGTGGCGGGGCAGTGTATCCGGATTTGCCGACGAGTGAAGGCCTCGCGCTGGAAGGAGCCGACTTGAACGCGCTCGGGCGGGCCCGGGTGACGTGGGAGGGGCATCTGGACGGTTCGGGCGGGTTGGGCGCCGGCGATCGCCGGGTGGTTGCGCTGATGGTCCAGGGCTTTGTCGACGCTCTGGTCGCGCAGCGGGGCAAGGAGCCGTTGCTGCAGGGTGGTGTTTTCGTGTCGTCGGGGATGCCGGATCCGACGGGTTCGTTGTCGGCGCTCGTGGAGTCGGTGGTTCGAGCGCGGTTGGGCGAGTATCCGCCGGGTGCGGTCGGGATTTCGGTGGATGAGATCCTGCGCCGGGTGCGGGTGTGGGCGATCGAGCGGCCGGCGGGGGATGCATCGCTGGGTGTGGCGCAGTTGCGGGTGGACGGGCAGCGGCCGGTGGCGGGGTTGTTCGGTCCGGAGGCGTTCTCTGATCCAGCGGATCCGTTGCCGGCGCGGCGGAAGGCGTTGGCGCGGGCGCGGCATGGGCTTTGGCTGGCAGGGCTGACTGATTCGGACCGGGTTTTCGAGCGTGCTCGGAAGATCGTGAATCGGCGGAATCAGCCGCCTCGGTCGTTTGTGGAGTCGTCGTCGTGGGTTGATCGTGCTCATCTATCGCGGTATCGGGCGGCTGTTGCCTTGGTCGCGTGGGAGCTGTACCGGCATGAGAACGCTCGGCAGGGAGTGTTGGCTGCTGAGCGTTTGGCGCGTGGGTTGGTGGGGGAGTTGATGTGGCCTCGGGAGTCGGGGGCGTTGGGCGGAGCGCCTTCATCGAGTGAAAAACCGTTGACGCGGGAGGAATCTGACTTTTTGCTGGCCGGTGTTCCGCTGCGTGTGATGAGGTGGCGGCCGAATCCAGACGCCCCGAATGCCCCGAAAACCTTTCGTGACTATTTGAACACGCTCCCGTTGCCTGAAGATGTTTCTTTTATCAGAGCCGATAAGCAGTTGGGCCGAGCGTCCGACCTGTGGTTGCGGGCATGGGTGAAAAACATGGCCAGTGAGAGGGATGAGCAAGGTGTGTGGCGTTACCAGGCGAAGGACATTGTCGCGCACGGCGGTAAGGGCCTCCTCGTTCCTAGTACAGTCAGCCGTTGGGTTACTGAGGCTCGCCGAGTTGCGCAACCGTCCGCATCGACGGGGGGTGAGCTCCGGACTGTCGTGAGGTTGGGGGATGTGGTGCGATGGCGCCCGGACCCGGCCGGTTCGGGGCCGAAGACGCTACGGGCCTATCTGGACACGCTTGAGCTGCATCTGCCTGATGGCATTTCCTTCGACAGGTCTGAGGGGAGGAGATTGGGCAGCGCCTCCAATGAATGGTTGCGGGCGTGGGTGAACGGACTGGCAATGGAGAAGAATGAGCAAGGTGAGTGGCGTTACGACGAGGACGACATTGTCGCGCTTGGCGGTAAGGGCCTCCTCGTCCGCAAGGCCGTCGACCGCTGGGTGGATGAGGTCCGTGAGACTTCGGTACCTCCGATACAGGCGAGTGGTGGGCTCCGGACTGTCGCGACGATGAAGGACGTCGCGCCGTGGAGGCCGAACCCAGCCTATTTGGCCGGACCTCAAACACTGCTTGAGTTTCTGAACACGCTCACGCTGCCTGACGGCCTCTCTTTCGTCAGGGAGAACGGGCAGTTGACGCGTCTCGCCGGCTTGTGGGTGGGGGCTTGGGTGGAGAGCATGGCCACACAGAAGGACGAGCGAGGCCGGTGGCGTTATACGGCGGAGGCCATTGTCACGCTTGGCGATGAGCGACTCCTCGCCCCTTCAACAGTCTCACGTTGGGTTACCGAGGCGCGTAAGGCTCCGTCGGGCACGGGTCAGCCTAAGGCTTCGTCGGGCACGGGGCAGCCGGTCAGCGAGTTCGGTACGGTCGCGACGATTGACGATATGGTGCGGTTCTCTGGTGGTGACGGTGTTCCCGGTTCTTCCCGGGCGGTTCTCGCGGATCCCGCTGTCAGTAATGACGTCCCGCATGGCGGGGACGTCGACGACGGCTTCTTCAGCACCGAGTTGGTGGATTCGGGAAGCGCTGAGATTGTGGGTGAGGAGTGGCTCGGCGAGATGTACAACATGGAGGATTACGACCTCGAGGTGCTGGACCCTGAGTGGGCTTCGTTGATCCAGTGGGGGGATCTTGAGCAGGGAGGGGCGGAGGTTCAGGAAGGCGCCTGGGGCCAACTCGTGGATGCCGCCGGTGGCGCTGTGTCGATGCCGGAGCCGGCGGGTGAACCGGACACGTCCAGGGTGTCGGTGGCGGATGTGGATGTGCTGATCGGGCGTGGTTATGCACGCCATCCGACGGCGCGGCTGCCTGAGGGGCTTGATGAACGGCCGCGAGAGCTGGAGGTGGAATCTGACTTTGTGTTGGCCGGTGTTCCGCTGCATGTGATGAGGTGGCGGCCGAATCCAGACGACCCGAATGCCCTGAAATTCTTTAGTGATTATTTGAACACGCTCCCGCTGCCTGAAGATGTTTCTTTTGCCAGGGCTGATAAGCAGTTGGGGCGAGCGTCCGACCTGTGGTTGCGGGCATGGGTGAAAAACATGGCCAGTGAGAGGGATGAGCAAGGTTGGTGGCGTTACCAGGCGCCGGACATTGTCGAGCTTGGCGGTGAGGGCCTCCTCGTTCCTAGTACAGTCAGCTGTTGGGTTACTGAGGCTCGCCGAGTTGCGCAACCGTCCGCATCGACGGGGGGTGAGCTCCGGACTGTCGTGAGGTTGGGGGATGTGGTGCGATGGCGCCCGGACCCGGCCGGTTCGGCGCCGAAGACGCTACGGGCCTATCTGGACATGGACACGCTTACTCTGCCTGACGGCATTTCCTTCGAGAGGTCTAAGGGGAGGAAGTTGGGCGGCGCCTCCAATGAATGGTTGCGGGCGTGGGTGAACGGACTGGCAATGGAGAAGAATGAGCAAGGTGAGTGGCGTTACGACGAGGACGACATTGTCGCGCTTGGCGGTAAGGGCCTCCTCGTCCGCAAGGCCGTCGACCGCTGGGTGGATGAGGCCCGTGAGACTTCGGTACCTCCGATACAGGCGAGTGGTGGGCTCCGGACTGTCGCGACGATGAAGGACGTCGCGCCGTGGAGGCCGAACCCAGCCTATTTGGCCGGACCTCAAACACTGCTTGAGTTTCTGAACACGCTCACGCTGCCTGACGGCCTTTCCTTCGGCAGGCAGAACGTGCACTTGACGCGTCTCGCCCTCGAGTGGGTGAAGGCGTGGGTGAAGAGCATGGCCACACAGAAGGACAAGCGAGGCCAGTGGCGTTATACGGTGGAGGCCATTGCCACCCTTGGCGATGAGCGACTCCTCTCCCCTTCAACAGTCCCACATTGGGTTACCGAGGCGCGTAAGGCTTCGTCGGGCACGGGGCAGACAGTCAGCGAGTTCGGTACGGTCGCGACGATTGACGATATGATGCGGTGGCAGCCGGATCCAGACGACCCGTTCGGCTCGGAAACATTGCAGGATCACGTGGATACGCTCACCTTGCCCCGCGGCATCTCCTTCGACAGGTCTGGTAAGCAGCGCCTGAACAACGCCTCCACGGCATGGCTGCGGGCGTGGGTGAAGAAACTGGCTGCGGAGAAGGACGGACCGGATTGGCGTTACGACCTCGACGACATTGTCGCGCTTGGCGGTGAGGGACTACTCAAACGCCCGACGGTCGAGACTTGGATCCGCGGGGTGCGTGATCGTGTTGTGCCCGCGCAGTCCCCTGGTGGTAAGGGCGACCCCGGTTCTCCCGTGGTTCTCGCGGGTCCCGATGTCAGTGGTGACGTGCCGCATCGCGCTGAGGTTGTGGGTGAGGAGTGGCTCGGGGAGACGTACAACATGGAGGATTTCGGCATCGAGGTGCTGGACCCTGAGTGGGCTTCGTTGATCCAGTGGGGGGATCTTGAGCAGGGAGGGGCGGAGGTTCAGGAAGGCGCCTCGGAGCAACTCGATGATGTCGCCGGTGGCGTGCCGCCGGACCTGCGGGCCGAATGGCGGAAGCACACCGAGCGGGCGCGGAAGCGTTCGCGTGCGGTTCAGGAGGAGACGGAAACGGCTGAGGGAGCGGACAGGGCATGGGACGGGGAAAGGGTTGATCCCGAAGGTTTCGCGGCGATGGATTTCAATGCGAACTTCCCCGATTACGTGGGCGAGAGTCAGACCATGTCATGGGATTCGACGGCGGACATGGTGGCGTTGCCGGATGTGGCGACCCACGAGCCTGACGGACATCGCTCAGTCGACACTCCCGGTGCGGGTGAATCGCTGCGGGTGCCGATGCCGGTTCCTGTGGGGTCGTCGGTTCCAGGGACGGTGCGTTCGGCGGGTGGCAAGGCGGCGCTGGTGGAAGAGGGGCCGCTCGGCCGGTCGGGGCCGCAGGAGTGGTTCGAGGTCCTGGACAGAGAAGGGGCGGGGGTGGTGCTTTACCGGGTGTCCAGCTGGGGCCGGATCGATATACCGGGAGAGCCGGGAGAGGCGAACGCGGTACCGGGAGTGGGGTGGGTGAAGTGGGGTCATGATCTTGTGCATGCGTCGTCGGGGGTGGTGCTGCGAGGGCACTCGGGCTGGGTTGGGCGGCTAGCAGCCGCGGACCTGCCGGGCGCGGCGCAGGGTGTGCAGGGGTTCGAGTTGTCGGCGTCGTTGGAAGGCGTTTTCGCGAAGCCGCTGGGGGGCGGGATGGTGTGGCAGATCCCGTTCTATGGGCGGGTTCGACAAGCTGCCCCCAGTGGAGGCCTGGAGATCGGCGGACCGGGGCGACTGGCGCCTGCAGTACCTGAGTTGACCGAGGAGGAACTGTCAAACCTCGTGGTCGAGGTCGAGGGTGAGCTTCGCAGGCTGGGGATGCCGCGGATCGTCGTGACGCGTGAAGACGTGCGTGCGGCTCACGGCCAGTTGGGTCCCTCGTTGTGGCGGGATCTGTTGTCCGTGCAAGGGGCGAAGATCGCACAGCAGTGGCTGACCGGGCAGCAGAGCGGTGTCCTCTTGCCGGGGGCAGGCCAAAGCGTGGAGGCCGAGTGGGCGCACCCGATCCACGTCGCCCGTTACCTGCAATATGACAAGCCGATGGACATCGAGGAGGTGGAGCTCCACGCCACGGAGGTACTGGCACGGCGCTGGGGCGCTGAGGTGATCCTGGAGACGCAGGACTTCTACCGAGACGACCAGGGCCGACTCCACGCTACTGAGCAAAGCGCGCTGTCAGCGTCCGCAGGAGACGTAGTTCGGGAAGTGTTCGGCCTCCCCGAACTGGTCCTATGGGTCATGCCACACCTGCCCGGCGAGGCGCGCGACATTTCGTTGGAGGACGGCAGGGCCGTTTACCGGATGGTGGGCGAGGCATTGGCCGGGATATCCGGCGCGCTGGGTGACCTGCCGGCCACCGCGCTGGCGGACGTGCTCCTTCAGGAGAAGGGCTGGGAGGTGACCGAGTTGGGTCGTGCGGCCACGATCGGCCCCTCGGCATTGGGGGCTGGTGGGGCTTCGGCTGCGATCCATTTCAATGTGGGTGTCCCCGCGGAGACGGGCTACCTGTTCCGGCAGTATCTGCAGGCGCGAACATCCAGTGCCTGGGGCTTGCACACACTGGCCCACCGCGATGACGCGGTGCGATTCGCCGATGAGGTCACGGCCTGGTATCTGAGCTGGCGTGCTCTCGGCCATATCTCCGACCGAATGGACCTTGCGAGGAGCTTTGTCGGGGTAATGGACCTGTCGGCGCAGGCCGTGCGCTCCCACGTGTTGTCGGCCTACATTCATGCCGCAGCGATCTTCGTAGAGCCGGCCAGCACGGATGAGGTGAAGTATCACGCAGCCGACCTGATCCGACACGAGCCCAAGGACCTCCGTCGAGCTCTGCCCGCCCAGTCCCAGGAGTTCCTGCGGCTATTCGCGGGAAAGATCTACCGACTGGTGGTGGCCATGGTCAATTTCCGGGTCCCGGACCGTGTCGCTCGTGCGAGATCGCAGTCCATCATCGACGTGGAGGAGCGGCTCCAAGACAGTAACGACGACACGCGCCTGTACATGCAAGCGGCACTCACGGACCAGCAGGACCACCGGGACGTGATGAGGCGCTGCTTCCAGCGGATGACCGTGCTGGACGATTTCGACGTGGTCGACGGCATACCGCTGGCCGTGGTGGAAGTGCGGGCCTATGGGGCGAGCAAGTACCTGAACTTCACAGAGATGGCTCAGGCACAGGATCAGATCGCGGCCGCGGCGACGCACGCTCACGCGGTGGCCAAAAGATTGCGCGAGCCTACGCCCGATATGCAGGCCGACTTCGAGAAGGTCTTGCAGGAACTGCTTGCTCACGAGAGAGGCAACGGACCGATGTCTCACCGTGGCCCAGCGACGATTGTTGAACGAAACACCGACGGTTTGTCAGACCGCAACCTGATCGCCGAAGGTTCTTCTGTTCTTCCCGGCGGCCCACGACCCGACGAGGTACCACAGGCAGACGGTTCGTCGGATGTCGGCGGTGTGGTGCGGGAAAGCGAGTGGGATCCTGCGCTGGGGTGGCCGCCGATCCCGTCTGCGCGTGAGGGAGCGCTGGTCTGGGTTCGCCAGGAAGCCGTGCGCTTGGAGAGTCTCTACGAGGCGGCGCATAAGCAAGGGACCAAGAACTATCGGATCGCTCGTCACTTGGTGTCTCAGGCCATCGCTATACCGCAGATCGAGGAGAACCCGGTTTTGGACGGCGTGGGAGGTGCCGGGTTTACCCGCGCGGTGATTGAAGTTGTCTCGGGCTACCTCACCGGAGGCCTGTCCGAAGATCGTGCCCAGGAACTTGCCAATGAGATCGCGATAAAGGTCTGGCGTGCGCCGCTCGATTTCGTGGAGTTCCGGCCGGCGGACCTCGGCGTCGCGGTGCCTGATGGTTTGCGGGTTGAAGCTGGTTCTGGTGTGGGGGGTGGCGTGGTTCGGGCTGGTGCTGGTTCTGCGCGTGCTGAACGGTCGCGAAAGCTAGAGAAGGAATCTGACTTTTTGCTGGCCGGTGTTCCGCTGCGTGTGATGAGGTGGCGGCCGAATCCAGACGCCCCGAATGCCCCGAAAACCTTTCGTGACTATTTGAACACGCTCCCGTTGCCAGAAGGTATTTCTTTCATCAGGGGGGATATGAAGTTGAGCCGAGCGTCCGACCTGTGGTTGCGGGCATGGGTGAAAAACATGGCCAGTGAGAGGGATGAGCAAGGTGTGTGGCGTTACCAGGGGAAGGACATTGTCGCGCACGGCGGTAAGGGCCTCCTCGTTCCTAGTACAGTCGCCAGTTGGGTTACTGAGGCCCGTCGAGTTGCGCTACCGTCCGCATCGACGGGTGGTGAGCTCCGGACTGTCGCGAGGTTGGGGGATGTGGCGCGATGGCGCCCGGACCCGGCCGACGTTTCGGGGCCGAAGACGCTACGGGAATATCTGGACATGGACACGCTCACTCTGCCTGATGGCATTTCCTTCGACAGGTCTGAGGGGAGGAGATTGGGCAGCGCCTCCAATGAATGGTTGCGGGCGTGGGTGAACGGACTGGCAGTGGAGAAGAATGAGCAAGGTGGATTTCGTTACGACGCGGACGAAATTGTCGCGCTTGGCGGTGAGGGACTGCTCGATCCCTACATGGTCTGGACTTGGGTGGATGAGGTCCGTGAGACTTCGGCGCCTCCGATACAGGCGAGTGGTGAGCTCCGGACTGTCGCGACGATGAAGGACGTCGCGCCGTGGAGGCCGAACCCAGCCTATTTGGCCGGACCTCAAACACTGCTTGAGTTTCTGAACACGCTCACGCTGCCTGACGGCCTCTCTTTCGTCAGGGAGAACGGGCAGTTGACGCGTCTCGCCGGCTTGTGGGTGGGGGCTTGGGTGGAGAGCATGGCCACACAGAAGGACGAGCGAGGCCGGTGGCGTTATACGGCGGAGGCCATTGTCACGCTTGGCGATGAGCGACTCCTCGCCCCTTCAACAGTCTCACGTTGGGTTACCGAGGCGCGTAAGGCTCCGTCGGGCACGGGTCAGCCTAAGGCTTCGTCGGGCACGGGGCAGCCGGTCAGCGAGTTCGCTACGGTCGCGACGATTGACGATATGGTGCGGTTCTCTGGTGGTGACGGTGTTCCCGGTTCTTCCCGGGCGGTTCTCGCGGATCCCGCTGTCAGTGATGACGTGCCGCATGGCGGGGTCGTCGACGACAGCTTCTTCAGCACCGGTGATGTCGAGGATGTGGAGACGTTCCACATGGAGGATTTCTCCTTCCAGGAGATGATGGGCACCCTTCCGAAGTGGATGCGGTGGGATCTTGAGCAGGGAGGGTCGGAGGTTCCGGAAGGCGCCTTGGCGCAGCTCGATGGTGTCGCGGGTGGCGGTGCGTCGGTGCAGGAGCCGACGGGTGAGCCGGGCGCGCCCGCGCAAGCCGGGGGCGCGGAGCTCGCGAGTGAGGTTGCCGGACGCCGTGTCCAGCCGGTCTCGCTGGATGTGGAGATGCCGGATGCCGGGCAGCAGGAGCAAGGCCCACTGTCGTGGGAGATGAGTGGCATTCCCTGGGATCCGTCTTCTTTGTTCATGTCGCAGGCGTTCGACTCGTCAGCGGAGTCGTCTTTCCCGGGGCAGGACCAGGAGTGGTTCAGGGGCGTCGCCTTGGACGGGGTACGGGGCGGGGAAAGGGTCGATCCCAAGGTTTTCGCGGCGATGGGTTTCAATGCGGGCTTCCCCTCTTACGTGGGCGGAAGTGAGGACATGTCATGGGATCCGCCGGCCGGCACGGGGTCGTTGCCGGATGTGGCGACCGACGAGCCTGACGGACATCGCTCCCTCGACGCTCCCAAGACGGGTGAATCTTCTCGCGACGGTGCGCCCCAGGAGCTTTCAGAGTGAGGCTGTGCGGGCCCTTCTCGCCGAAAATTTCAATGATCCCTGTCGTATCTTTTCCGGCTCCGGCCTGCAAAGGTTCGCCGGAGTTGTTGCGGAAGCGTGAGAGTCGTTTGAAGGATTCGCTCACGGCTGCTGTGAGTCGGTTTTGGCCGCGTGGGAGCGGGTCGCGGGTGACATACTCGATATGACCATTTGCCTTGATGAGGTGAAGGTTGAAACTTCCGATGTACTTGTCAGGAGTGTAGACCTGGACCTCGTCGAAATGATTATCGAGGAACCGTCCGTCGGCGCGTCCATTCTGCACGCGCCGAATTCAGTCGAGGTGCGGAGGGCGACGAATTTGCGGGCTCTTCTGCCTGCTGCTCTCACGGCGAGTGGGAATCCGGCCTCCGGATCGGCCGGCGTTCAGCCCGGCGGTGAGCAGGTCAAGCAGCCGGCTGTTCCGCAGGGGGAGGAGGGTGTATCGGACTATGACGTGAGTGCTGGTGATCTGATGGCCGGCCAGTTGGGCCCGAACACTCATATCTCGTCCACTGTGGACTCCGGGACCGGAGTTCCGGCCGGGGAAACGAGCACAGGGCTGGGGCTTGAGTCTGATGTGGAGCCCGTGGTGAGTTACGAGCCTTTGATGGCCGCCCTCGATGACCTGATGGGCGGTGATGACGCTGTTGCGGCTGGTGCGTCGGTGGAGCGCGGTGAAGGTGTGTGGGGGTCCCGGGTCGGTGTTGTGCTGGGCGATGAGGATTCTGATGTGGCTGGGGGCGCGCGGTGGCTGGAGCATTAGCCGGGTGTGTTCGCCGTCGTGGCGACCGATCACAGTGTGCCTGACTTGGAGGTGGTGAAGAAGGCGGTCCGGTTAAGGAGTGGAACGAGATTGACGCGGTGCGGTTGTTCGTCTGCGGTCAGGATCGCCAGGAGGAGCTGGCGAAGCTGGCCGGGCGTTGGATGAGGAATACAGCGTTCGGGTGTCCTATCCGCGTTACCAGGTGCTTATCGAGGTTGCCGGGGGCAAGCTGGTGGTGTGGGTCGGGCAGATTGCGCTTGGCGAAGGTTGTCCGCAGATCCGGTGGGAGCAGAACGGCGAAGGCTGGATAGGCAGGCACCTCGGTGGGCAGAAGACGTCCGGGACATATCCGCCAGGCCAAGGCGAAGGGGATCGCCGGGCAGCTGAGTCGGACCGAGGAAGTGGACCAGGTCGTCGCCTCGGCCGGCGGTGGGCCGCACGGAACCGGCTGACCCGGATCGGGCAGCTCGTGGCGGCGCGCAAGGTGTTCGGCGGCCGCTCAGCACTGGACCACATAGTGTGCGCCCACGTCGTCCTCCCCGCAGGGCGCCCGCCCAGTGACAACGACGTCTTCCAAGTGACTGCTCCCTCCGGGCACATCGGCGCACACGACGAACGGGCCGACGCGCCGATGATGATCAACCGTTTCAGACCTTCGGCCAGCAAGCCGAAGATCCCGTTCTCCTCGAACTCGGCGACCGACGTGCCACCTCTCACTACGTCGCCTGCGGGGAGATCCATCTGACCGTTGACATGGACGCATAGCCGCTGCCGCCCGCAGGTGCCTCGGCGGCACCCGGGAAGGACGGCGTGGCCTCGTGGTGCGTGCATGGCATGGGTGCCGGAGTCGGGATGTCGGCGACATCGATCACTGCGGCCCGTCATCACATCGGCATGACGGGCCGGGACAGCCGCCTAGGCGACCTGACATCTCACGCCTCGGCTCCGACCCCGACGCATGGCTTGTCGCCCAGGGCTTGCGGCAGCCTCTCGGACCGCACTGTCGATGATCGGCGGGCCGGCGCGCTGGGGATCTCAGGAGTATCGGCATTGGCGCCGGCGCCGCGCGTCACTTCACGGGCACTTTCATTTTGAATAGTTTCTCCGCATTTCGGAAAGCAATCTTTTCCTTGTCTTCGCGTGGCAAATCGAGTCCGCGGAACCAGTCGGTCTGCGCCTTTATGTCCGCGAACGGGTAGTCGGTTGCGAACATCACTCGATCCACGCTTACGAACTTCAGCAGTAGATCGAGCAGTTCGGTCTGGGGGAATGCGCTGGTTGTGATCCAGAAGTTGTCCTGGAAGTATTGCTCGATAGGCTTCTTGAGCGAGTTCTTTGTCGGCTCGCCCATGTCTTCGATGATCCGCTTGTAGTAGAAGGGGAGACCTTCGCCCATGTGGCCGATGATGATTTTCAGTTTGGGGAATCTGTCGAAGACCCCGTATGTGATCATGCGAACGCATTGGATCAGCACCTCTTGGTGCCAGCCGTATCCGGACCCGCTGAAGATGTAGTCTTGGAACTCTTCCGTGTATTCGGACCGTGTGGTGCTGTAGTAGATCTTGAAGACGTCGTCAGCTGGATAGCCGGGATGCAGGTAGATCGGCACATCGAGCGCAACGGCACGTTCCAGCACGGGCTCGAACTCGGGATGATCGAGATACTTCTTCGTGATGTGTCCGTTGGTCAGTGCGCCCACGAAGCCGTCTTTTCGCACCGAGCGTTCCAGTTCGTCCGCTGCCGCCTTGGGGCTCTGCAGGGGCAGGGTGGCGAAAGCCTTGAAGCGACCCGGATAATTGACGATTGGCCCTTCTGCAAGTTGCCGGTTAAGGCGATAGGCAAATTCGATGCCCTTTCGCCCGGGGACGTTTTGTACGGACGGTGTATGCGCAGAGAGGATCTGAACGTTGAGTCCTCCCGCGTCCATATCGCCGATGCGACGTCGGCCTAGATCCGAAAGGCCGATTTCCTCAAGAAATGCTATGTGATCCTTGTTGATGGAGTTCAGCTTCAACAACGCGGGAGTCGAAAATGTCTCCTCGGCGCCGACGAAGGGCAGGTCCCGGTCTCGCCGGTAAATTTCCGCGGTCTTGTCCACGTTCTGGTCCGGAGTTTTGTCGTCGCTCGCCGCCGAGGCAACGGCATGCGTGGAGATGCCGGCGCCGATGCCGAGTGCCGTGGCGGCGGTCAGGAAGCTGCGGCGTCCCAAGGGCTTCATATCAGTCTCTCCTGGTGTTCGTGTGGTGTGGTATCCGTCTGCGAGATGCTTGGCTCGAGCCTTCGTCGCCCGCGTGCGTGCTGCGCGGGCCGACCGCGGCGGGCCCCGCATCGTTGTGGGGGCGCGACCCACGGGCGGCGACCGGGTACGCCGTCGCCAGAGCCATGGTGGACGCCCCCAAGTCTTGATCGCCCGGGCGGCGCTTTCCCTGACGGCGCTGCATCCACGGCCATGAACAGCCTCCTGCCGACGGGTTACCTCGCTTGTCTGACACCGACTTCGTACCTAGCGAATCTGAAACGAACGTTAATGTGGTGCTCAGGCTGGTTGTCCGAGCCAGGTGCCCGGCGCACGCGTCAGCGTGGTGGACTGGAGAGGCGAGTGCCGGCTGCGCCCGGACGCCAACGGCCCACAGTCGCGGCGTGCCTGCCGCAGACCACTCGAGACCAGATCGCCCTGATTGCGGTCCGACCTGTGTTGGTACGTACGCCGGGCACGCGACGTAAGGGCCGTGTGCCGAAGCATTGGCCATTAGCGAATTGACCGGCCAACGAATATTTCATCGAGCGTCGCATGGAGCTGCCATGGGGAATACTTTTGGTACCGGTCCAGGATCTCGCTGATCACCGGGCCGATGTGCTGCCCCCGCGAGCGAGTCAGTCGACGGGTGTCAGATCGAAACGTTCAACCAGCCACTCCGCGATGTCCGCCGCCGCGAGTTCGTTGCCGGTCGGTTCCCCCTCGGCGATCGCACCGCCGAAGTGCAGGCCCCGCACCCTCGTGGTCGTGAGGTCGGCCGCGCCGAGGGCGTCGATCATGCGCCGCGAGTCGGCGGGGAAGGCGGCCTGGTCGCCGGTCAGCTCCACGAACAAGGTCGGCGCGGTCACGCCGGGTGCGCACCGCACGAAGTCGGCGTTCGAGCTCAGTCCTGACCACGTCGACAGCCACGCCTCCGGGGTGGTCAGCCGACCGAAGCCGACCTGGCCGTAATTGATCAGGTCGGGGCGTTTGCCGAACAACGACCCGTACGGCCGCTCGCTCGGGTCCAGCGACAGGTCGACCGTGCGGGGGTCGGCGTCGGTGCGGAACGCTGTGATGATCTTCGTGGCCAGTGACCGGCGCCGGTCCGCGGCCCGGCCAGTCGCCTTGAACGCCGCCCGGGCTTCGGCCGCGCGGGCCAGGTGTTCCCGCGCGACCGCGTCGATCCGCGCGACGCGATCCCGTTGGGCCGCCCGGTACCTGGCGAGGAAGTCATCGCTGTAGGAAGAACTTCGCGGTGGTTCGGCGAAACCGTTGGCCGGATCGTAGAGGTCGAGCTCCGGTACCGCGGAGAGCGGGTTCGATTCGTCGGCGACCGACGGGTCGATGCAGTTCAGCAGGAGCTTGCCCTGGCCCGGGTGCGGGGCGAGGAACACGACGCCGTCGGCGAGGGGCATCTGCGCGTCGGCTAGTTTCGTGGGCCGGCCGCCGGGTGTCTCGGCGATCCGGTCGCCGGGTGGGAGCGCCGCCTGCTCGAGGTAGAAGGCGAACAGCGTCCCGCCGCCGGAGTGTCCCAAGAGGATGATCGACGCGAATCCCCGGTCCCGCAGGAAGAGCTGGCCGGCGGCGACGTCGTGCAGTGCTTGCTCGTGGACCAGGTTCAGGTCGTTGTTGACCGAGCGCGTGTGCTGGGTCCACACCGCGACCCCCGCCCGCAGCAGCAAGGGAACCAGCGGGTGGTGTGTGAGGTCCTGGCGCGGGTGCATCAGGGACACCACCGTCCGCGCGTCCGGCACGGTGGACAGGACGCCGCGCACGGTCGCGCCGTCCGCGGTGGTCAGCTCGTGTACCGACGTCACCGTCGAGGCGGGCCGATCGACGGCGGCGAGGTAGCGGCCGGCTCCCAGGCGTTCGCTCACACCGGCTCCACGCGTAGGGCATTCTTGTCGTGCTGGGTGATCCGGCTGTCGCGGGCGACGCCGGCGACGCACGAGTACCAGACTGCGTGACGGCACCCGGTGGCGCGGCGGTCGACCACGATCGGGCCGGTCGCGCTGATCTCGAAGTACGGCCCGACCCGCCCCACGGTCACCGAAGGGGCCTCGGCGGCGATCACCGCCACGGCGGTGTTCTCCGGGACGTCGAGGACGTACCACGTCGTCATCGCGCGGGCTCCCAGCCCGCCGCATGCTGCACGATCAGCTCCGCCTTGCGCGCGAACAGCTTCCCGAACGTGGGCTCCGGCTCACCGACGACGTCGAGCAGCGCTTCGATGGTGAGGTTCGCGTCCAGGTCCTCCTGCGGGGTCACCGGGCGCATCGCGCGGGTGATCTCGAACATGTAGCCGTTCGGGTCGTGGGTGTAGATCGACTCGATGGTCTCGTGCTGGATCTGCATCTCGACCGGCCAGTCGCTCGCGTCGAGCCGGCGGCGGTACTCCAGCAGGTCTTCCTCGTTCTCGACATGGATCGCCAGGTGCCGGGACCGTACGAAGTACTCGGGCACTTCGGCGCCGAAGCGTGCGTAGACGTCGCCCTTCGCGCCGTCCGCGCCGCCGACCTCCGGTGTGGTGCCGAAGTAGTAGAAGAAGGCGATCCGGTCGTCGTTGCCGATGTCGAAGAAGAAATGGATGAAGTCGGGGTGGTTCTCCGGGCCCCAGCCCGCCGCGCAGATCGAGTGCACGACCGGGAACCCGAGGACGTCCCGGTAGAAGCGCACCGTGGCGGCGGGGTCGAAGGTCGGGAACGCGACGTGGTCGACACCCCGCACCCGGTGGTCCAGTTCGGTCATGACATACCTCCCGCGTTGGCTCGTGAGGTTCACGGTACGCGGGAGTCAACGCTTGCGTCAATATTCTGACGCGCGTGCTGAACGTCTCAGATGTCGAGGATTCGCTCGAGGTGGTCGAGGTCCTGACGCAGCATCTTCAGGGCAGCGGCCGGGCTTTCGCCGTCGAGAACATGCTGGTCAGGGCGTTGCAGGGCGCCGAGGGCCATGTCGGCGAGCTGCTCCACGACCGAGTCCGCCGTGTCGCGGCCGCCGGGGTGGAACCACCACGCGACCCAGTTGCACATGCCGAGCACGCCGAGCGCGGCGACCCGGCCGTCGACCGGTCGGAACCGCCCCGCACGGACGCCGTCGTCGATGACGCCGGCGATGGTCTTGAGCACGGCGCGTCGGCCTTCGTCGTAGGCCTCGGTCAGCTCGGCGGGCAGCTCGGCCTCCGAGCGGATGAGCAGCCGGAACCGCTCCGGCTGCCGGGCCCGCCTGCCGACGATGATCTCCACGATCCCGCGCAGCTTCGCCACCGGGTCGAGATCGCGCGCGACCAGTTCACTGAGCTCTTCCAAAGGCCCGTTGGTGACCTCGGTGACGAGCCTCGCGAGGACTTCTTCCTTGCTCTTGACGTAGTAGTAGAGCGCGGGCCGGGTGATGCCCATGGCGTCGGCGATGTCCTGCAGGCTGGTGCCGGCGAACCCGCGCTCGGCGAACAGCCGCGTGGCGTGCTCGTAGAGCTCGTTCTCCACCAGCTCCCGCCGCGCTGTGGTGGTCTTCTCGCGGGGCCCGCTCCGCGGTGTGCTGCCGCTCATCCTGGTGATGGTAGAGGTCCCGCGAGCAGCCGCCCGGCTCCCGGCAGGCACGGCGCCAGGTTCAGCTGCCGCAGCAGCGCGTACGCCCCCGCCGTCGCCGCCGACAGCACCGGTAGCCCGAACTCCGTCTCCGCGGGCTCGACCAGGTCCAGCGACGGCATCTGCACACACGCGGAAATGACCAAGGCGTCCGCGTTTTCCAGGTTCAGCCCCCGTGCGGCGGCGAGCACGCGGTCGCCGGGGATACAGCCCACCTCGGCGTTGTCCCCGACTTCCAGGGCGACCCAGTCGACGACGTCAAAGCCTTCCGCGCGCAGGTAGCCGACGACCTCCTCGGCCAGCGGCCGCAGGTACGGTGTGACCAGCGCGATGCGCCGAGCGCCGAGCGCGTGCAGCCCTTCGACGAGCGCGCCGGCGCTGGACAGCACCGCCGGGTGCGCGTTCCGCGCCGCTAGCTGCCCGATGACGGCCTTCTCGGTGCGCTCGTGCTCGCCCGGGCCCTGCGCCATGACCGCGACGAGACACGCGTAGAGCAGCGCGTCGACGCCCGCGTCGGCCAGCTCGTCGACGCAGCGTTCGCGTTGGGCGTTCATCGCGCGCAGCTCTTCGGGGGACACCTTGTGCATGCGCATCCTGCTGCTGTGGAAGGAAAACGCTTCGGTGTGCCGTGCGAGCAGCGCCGGGATCTCCGTCTCGACGGTGACGTTCGAGCTGGGGACGACGAGCCCGATCCGGTGCGGGGTCACGGGGTACCTCCTTGTTCGGCGGCGAGCTTGGCGGTGATTTCCGTCCGCAGGCGCTTCTTGTCGAGCTTCCCGACGAGCGTGCGCGGGATCTCGGGGACGACTTCGACGCGTTCGGGCCACTTGAACTTCGCGACGCCGTGCTCGGCGAAGTGGCGCTGGACTTCGGGCAGGTCGAGCGGGCCGCCGGTGACGAACGCGCACGAGCGTTCACCGAGCCGCGGATCGGGCATGGCCACGACCGCGGCCCCGGTGACGCGCGGGTGGCGCAGCAGGAGCAGTTCGACCTCTTCGGCGTTGATCTTCTCGCCGCCGCGGTTGATGACGTCCTTGAGCCGGCCTTCGATCGCGACGTACCGCTTGCCGTCGATCACCTGCACCGAGGCGAGGTCGCCGGTGCGGTAGAACCGGTCGGTGGTGAACGCGTGCGCGTTGTGGTCCGCGGCGTCGAAATAGCCACGCAGCGTGTACGGGCCGCGGCAGCACAGCTCGCCGGCTTCGCCGTCCGGAACCTCGTATTCGGTCCCGGGTTCCAGGACGCGGACTTCGTCCCAATCGGATAGTGGCGTGCCGACCGTGGTGGCCCGCGCGAGCCGCGGCGCGCCGGGGCGGGTGGTGAGGAACAGGCCTTCCCCCATGCCGAACAGCTGGGCCGGCCACAGGCCGCGCCGCTCGAGATCGTCGAACAACGCGGGCGGAACCTTGGCGCCCGACAGCACGATCTGCGTCAGCGCGGCGGCCGCGGCGGCGAACCCGGGATGGCTGACGGCCCGGAAGTGCCCGTGTCCCAGCAGGACGTGCGTGGGAGCTTCGCGCGCGAGCAGGGGCAGGGCCGCGTCCAGGTCGGCGGTGCCGAGGATCAGGCAGGCGCCGACGCTGTGCGGGCCGTGCAGCGCGCAGACGATCCCCGCGTTGTGCACGATCGGGATCAGGTGCGCGACCCGGGTTTCCGGCGACCAGCCCCAGGATCGCGCGTAGGCCAAAGCGTTGTACCAGTACTCGGCGTGCAGCCGCGGGATCACCTTCGGCACCCCGGTGGTGCCGCCGGACAGCTGGAACACGGCGACGTCGTCCGGGCCGATCCCGGCCTGGATCTCTTCGACGGTCTTGCGCGCGGCGCAGGGGTCGAGGTCCGCGCCGAGGGTTTCGACGGACGTGCCGCGCGGATCGTCGCCAAGCACCAGCACGTGCCGCAGGGTCGGGTGTCCTCCGGCCTGCTCGACCGCGAAGCCGACGAGGTCGAACCCGCCCGTCTCCATCAGGTGCGCGACGGCGCCGACCCGGCGGCTGACCTCGCCGATCTCGTGCCCGCGGTGCGCGGCGAGCGTGCACACCGGTACCAAGCCCGCCTTGAGTGCGCCGTACCAGGCGAGCACCGTGCCGAGCCGGTTGGTCGCTTGGAACAGCACCGGGTCGCCGGGCGCGAGACCGAGGCCGGCCAGGCCGGCGGCCAGCAGGTCGGTGCGCTCGTCCAGTTCGCGGAAGGTGACCCGGCCGTCGAGCGCGACGACGGCGTCGCGGTCCGGGTGGGCCAGAGCGATCAGGTGCAGCTGGTCGGCGATCGTGCGGGTGCCCCACAGGCCGCCGTCCCGGTAGGCGCGCACGACGTCGGCCGGGTAGGCGACGACCTTGTCACCCCAGCTCATGCGGTCTCCTCGATCAGGTCCGTGCGGGCACTGACCAAGCCGGCGGCCAGGTCGTCCCGCAACGCGGCGGGTCCCTCCACCAGGATGAGCCCTCCGGCTTCGAGCCGGACGCGCTCGGCGAGGTCCAGCCGGGTGAGCAGGGCGTCACGGTCACCCGGTCCGGTGAACCTGAACCCCGGCGCCCCGCGCTCACGGGCTTCCCGGGCCCTGGCCACGACCGCGTCGCCGACGTCATCCCACGGGTCGTCGACGACCTCGTCGAGTGTGACGAGGCCGGCGGGCGGCACCGGCCGCCGCGCGAGTACCCAGTCGACGAGCCCGTCCGGCGGTGGCGGCGTCCCGGCGTACTGGGTCAGCGCGGTGGCGACGAGGTCCGGGCTGGTGGCGGCGAAGCGCTCCAGGGGTACATTCCCGGCGCGGGTCATATACGCGACCATCAGCTGCTCGACCGGCAGGTGCAGGCGCGCCGGGAACGACTCCCACCACAGCCGGCTGCGGCGGGCCAGTTCCTGCAGGCGTTCGACGGCAGGGCGGCGGTCCGCTTCGTACCGCGCGAACGCGTTCGGGAGGTCGCCGGTGTCTCGAAGTGCTTCGACCAGGCCGATCGCGTCCTCCATCGCGAGCTTCGTGCCGGAGCCGATGGAGAAGTGCGCGGTGTGCGCCGCATCGCCCAGTAACACGGTGTTCCCGGCCGACCACTGTTCACAGTGGACGGTCCGGAACCGCAGCCAGCGCGTGCGGTTCCCGATCAGCCGGTGCCCGCGCAGCGTCTCGGCGAAGGCGTCTTGCAGGTAGCGTAAGGAAACTTCGTCCGACGACGTGTCTTCGGGAGTACGGTCGAAGCCCGCCCGGCGCCAAGTGGCCTCGTCGGTCTCGATGAGGAACGTGCTGCGTCCGGTGCCGTACGGGTAGGCGTGCGTGACGAACACGCCGTGCTCGGTGCGCACCGGTTCGAACAGGGCGTCGTCCAGTGCGAAGTCCGCGCCGCACCACAGGTACAGGCCCCGCCCGGTGCCGATCCTGGCGCCGAAAGAGCCCTGTTCGCGCGTCGCACTGCCGACCCCGTCCGCGGCGACGACGAGGTCGGCGTCAAGGTCGGCGGCCGACTCGCGCGCCCCGAAGTGCAGGCTCACCCCGGCCTTTTCCGCGTGCCGCTGCAGGATGGCCAGCAGTTCGGTGCGGGCGACGCCGATCAGCCGGTCGTTGCGGACCCGCGCGACCCGGCCGCCGACCCGCAGGGTCATGTCGTGACGGCAGCCCGCGGCGACCAGATCGCGCAGGGTGTCGGGATCGGCCGCGGCCAGCTTGCGCTGAGTGCCGGCGGCCAGGCCGACGCCGAACCCGAAGGTGGTATCCGGCTCGCCCTGCTCGTGCACGGCGACTTCACAGGACGGAAACGCGAGCTTGAGCAGTCGCGCGGCGTAGAGCCCGCCGGGCCCTCCGCCCAGCACCGCGACCCGGCGTGGCTGCATCCCGACCTCCATGTTTGACGTAGACGTCGACTATTTGACGTCATCGAATGAGTGTCGTCAAGAGGTTGACTTTTGTCACAAGTGTTGAATAGTCTACGCCAAAGTTAGTAGATCGCGTAGAGGAGCGTGAGTCATGGCCTATGTCATCGGCGTGGACGTGGGCGGCACGTTCACCGACGCCGTTCTCGACGACGACGCCGGGACCGTGCTCGCCGCGAAGTCCCCGTCTACTCCGCCCGACTACTCGCAGGGCGTGCTCGACGTGCTCGAGCAGTTGGCCGAGCAGCTCGGCAAGGCGCTGCCGGAGATGCTGGCCGAGACCCACCACATCGCCCACGGGACGACGTCGTCGCTCAACGCGCTGGTGACCGGCAACGTGCCGGCGGTCGGGTTCCTCACCACCAAGGGGCACCGCGACTCGATCTTCATCATGAACGTCGAGGGCCGCTATCTAGGCCGGTCGCCACAGGAGCTGCAGAACGTGCTGGGGCAGAAGAAGGACCACGGGCTGCTGCCGAAGCGGCACGCCCTGGAAGTCACCGAGCGCGTCGACCGCGACGGCGCCGTCGTCGTCCGGCTCGACGAGGACGAAACCCGCGCCGCGATCCGCGAACTGCTCGCCGACGGCGTCCGCGCGATCGCCGTCTCGCTGCTGTGGTCGTTCCGCAACCCGGTGCACGAACAGCGGATCCGGGAACTGATCGCCGAAGAAGACCCGGACGTCTTCGTCGCGCTGTCGTCGGACGTGAGCCCGCGCATCCGCGAGTTCGCCCGCAACGCCACCACGATCATGAGCACGCAGATCGGCCCCGGCCTGCGCGACTACCTCACCACACTCGAAGACACCCTGCGCGAAAACCGGCTCACCGGGCCGCTTCTGGTGATGCAGAGCAACGGCGGCGCGGTCGCCGCCCGTGAAGCGCCGGCCGCGGCCATCAGCACGGTCGGCTCGGTCCTCACCGGCGGCGTCGTCGGCTCGGTCGCCCTGGGCCACCAGCTCGGCCACCGCAACATCATCTCCACCGACGTCGGCGGCACGACCTTCCTCGCCGGGCTGGTGGTCGACGGCGAACCAGTGCGCGACACCACGACCGTCATCAACCACCACCCGATCAACGTGCCGACGCTGCGGGTCGACGCGATCGGCTCCGGCGGCGGCGCGATCGCGTGGCTCGACGCCGGCGGCAACCTGCGCATCGGGCCGCACAGCGCCCAGGCCGTCCCCGGGCCCGCCTGCTACGGCAACGGCGGCGCCGAGCCGACCAACACCGACGCCAACCTGGTGCTCGGGATCCTGCCCGAGCGCGGCCTGCTCGGCGGCCGCAAGCCGTTGTCGCTGGAACTGGCGCGCGAGGCGATCGACACGCGCATCGCGAAGCCGCTGGGCCTCACCGTCGAAGAAGCCGCGGCCGCGATCTACACCGTGCAGAACGCGCAGACGGGCGACCTGCTGCGCAAGACCGTCGTTGAAGCCGGACACGACCCACGCGGCTTCGTGCTCTACGCCTTCGGCGGCGCCGGACCGGCCCACTGCGCCGGGTACGCCGCCGAAGTCGGGTGCACGGAGGTCGTCGTCCCGCTCGGGTCGGTCGCTTCGGCGTTCTCCGCGTTCGGCCTGGCGTCGTCGGACATCATCCTGGCGGCTGAACTGTCCGACCCGATGAACGTGCCCTTCGACCCGCAGCGCGCCGAACGCAACTTCGCCCAGCTGGAACAGCAAGTCCGCGAAGGACTCGACCGCCAGGGCCTGAAGTTCGAGAACGTCGAGCTGTACCGCGAAATCGACATGCGCTACTCGATGCAGCTCGCCGAAGTCACCACGGCCGTCGTCCAGGGACCCTTGGACACGGCGGCGATCGAGGAAGCCGCAGCGGGCTTCGAAGAGCGTTATGCCTCGCTTTACGGCAAGGAGGCCGGCTTCCGCGAGGCCGGAATCCAGGCCATCACGTTCCGGGTGCGCGGCGTCGGCATCCTGCCGTTCAGCCCGGCGCTGCCCGAAGTCCCTGTCGCGGACTCACCCGACCCGTCCGCCGCGCGGACCGGCACTCGGCCCGTGTGCCTGAACGCGTCCCTCGGGTACGTCGACACCGCCGTCTACGACTACCGCGAGCTGCGCAGGGGACATGTGCTGACCGGCCCGGCGATCGTCGAAGTGCCGACGACGACCGTCGTGGTGCCCGCAGGCACCACCGGCGCCGTCGACCACCTCGGCAACCTCCTGATCCGCGCGGGCGCGTCCGCCAACGAAGAAGCCACCCTCGTCACCGCCGGGAGCGCCTCATGAGCATGCCCATTCCGGGCTCGGAGCAGTTCTCCAGCCGTCCCGTCGACGTCGACGAGCTGCGGCGCTCGCTGCCGTCCTCTTTGGACGTCCACAGTGTCACCCGGGACCAGATCGACACCCTCGACCCGCTGACCTACGAGGTCGTCCGGCACCGGCTGTGGTCGGTCACCGACGAGATGGGCGAGGCGCTCAAGCGCATGTCCGGCTCGCCCATCGTCACCGACGCCAACGACTTCGACTTCGCCATATCCGACGAACTCGGCCAGGAGGTCCAGGTTGGCCTCTACAACACGATGCTCGTCGGCGCAGTCGACCTCGCCATCTACTGGACGCTGAACAACCGCGCCGTCAACCCGGGCATCGAAGCCGGGGACATGTTCCTGTGCAACGACCCCTGGGTCGGCGGCGGGCTGCACCAGAACGACGTCATCGTCTACCAGCCGGTGTTCCACGACGGGAAACTGTTCGCCTGGACCAGCGCCATCGCCCACCAGCCCGACCTCGGCGGCGTCGGCCTCGGCTCGTTCTCTCCCGCGGCCGAAGACGTCTTCTCCGAATCGCTGCCGACACCGCCGGTGAAGGTGGTCCGCGGCGGGCAGCTGCAGCGCGACGTCGCCGACCTCTGGGTGCGCCGCTCGCGCGTCCCGATGCTCGTCGGGCTCGACCTGCGCGCGAAGATCGGCGCGAACAACGTCGGCGCCGAACGCCTGCACGCGCTGATCGAGCAGTACGGCGCGGACACCGTCAAGGCCGTCATGAAGCGCATGATGTCCGACGCCGAAAACCGGTTGCGGGACAAGCTTTCCGCGCTGCCGGACGGCAGCTGGTCGGCGACCGGCTACCAGGACCAGTCCCACGAGGGCGACCGGAACCTGCACAAGATCACGGTCACCACCACCAAGACCGGCGATCATCTGACGTTCGACTTCACCGGCACCGACCCGCAGGCGGGCGTCATCAACTGCACCTACGCGGGCATGCGCGGCGGCGTGATGCTGGCTGTGCTGCCGATCCTCGCCGGGGATATCCCGTGGTCGGCCGGCGGCCTGATGCGCTGCTTCGACCTCGTCACCGAGGAAGGCACGATCAACAACGCGACGTTCCCCGCCGCCGTCGGCCGGGGCCCGATCGGCCCGGCGTGGCTGACCGGCAGCCTCGTCGCCGAATGCCTGTCCCGGATGCTCGACCGCGACCTGGAACTGGGCAAGAACGTCCAGGCGACCTGTTGCGGCACTTGGGACACGGCCGTGATCGCCGGGCTCGACGAGCGTGGCGAGGTGCCGGCGCCGTTCCTCAGCATCATCATGGAGCCGATGGCGGGCGGCTACGGCGCGCGCCCGGACGCCGACGGCATCGACACCGGCGGGCTGTTCTGCATCCCGATGGGTCGCGTCCCCGACGTCGAGATGACAGAGTTCCTCTACCCGGTGCTGACGTTGTGGCGGCGCGAAGTCCCCGACTCCGGCGGCCCCGGACGCCACCGCGGCGGGCTGGGCGCGTCGATCGCGATGACCCCGCACGGCACGAGCATCCCGATGGGCCTGGTCCTGGCGTCGGCAGGTAAGGCCGTCGCGCAGAACACCGGACTCGCCGGCGGGCACCCGGGCAACAGCGGACTGGACGTCGTGGCGCGGCGGAGCCGCGTGGCGTCGCTCTTCGCCGAGGGCCGGATGCCGTCCACATTGGACGAGGTGAGCGACACCTTGGAGCCTTGCCAGAACTACGCGTCGAGCTACCTGGCGCAGGGCGAGGTGTTCGCGATGACGTGGCAGGGTGGTGGCGGCTACGGCGACCCGCTCACTCGCGCCCCGGACGCGGTCGCCCGCGACCTCCGTGAATACAAGATCACCGAGGCAGCGGCCGCCGAGGTGTACGGCGTCGTGCTGAGTGAGGGCGTCGTCGACCCGGCCGCGACATCGGCCGAACGCGTGAGGCGGCGCGAGGACCGCCGTATCCGCTCCGGCCTGCCGACGGTCCCGCTTGGCAAAACGGACCTGACCGGCGCCCGGCGCCTCGACGACAACCTGGTCGAGCCCGCGGACGGAGGCCTGGCGTGCGGCCACTGCGGCGAGCGGCTGCGGACCGCCGACGGCGAACCCGCGGTCGCGGTCCACGAAGGACCGGCCACGGATGCCGGACCGCAGATCATCGCGACCGCCGCCGACTACGTGGACGCACCGGTGGTGTTCCGCCAGTACTGCTGTCCATCGTGCTGGACGGCGGTGTACTCGGGCGTGGTCCCGGCCGATCACCCGGACACCCTACGGGCGCTCGGCCACCGCACCACCGCGTCGGTCGGCTGACGGAAGCGCAGTCCGGCTTTATGCCCTTTGAGGCGGGCTTCTCCGCACTGTCGTCCGTCATCGCGTACGTTCCGCTTGCCATGTGAGTGCGGCAGGGTCGTCGGACAAGATCCACATCACTTTGGTTCTCGGGGGACGTCGATGGCACGCCTTGTCCGTGTTGTTCTGCTGGCGGCGATCGGGTTCGTGTTCGCGCCCGCGGTGGCTCAGCCGGTCCAGGCCCAGGACGCGGGTCTCGACTTGGCCGTCGCGACGGCGCAAGCCGAGTACGTGCCGGGGGAACGGGTCGTGCTGACGGCCACGGTGACCAACAGGGGCACCGTCCCTTGCCAGGTGGCCACCATCGCTTCGGGTTCGGTGCAACTGACTGCGGTGACGCGCGACGGCAAGCCGGTGGCGCCCCAGCTGGGGGCGGCGTATCCCGATCGGCCGCTGGTCGACTACGTCCGGGGCAGTATGAAGACGGTCCAGCCGGGCGAGGCCGTGTCGTTCCGGCTGGGCAGCGCGTCCGCCGGACCCGGCGAGGCTGTGGCGGTCAGCACCACCGATGCGTTGCCGACCGGTCGTGGCCTGGTCGCGAGCTGGCCGGTGACCGAAGCCGGCGCGTATGTCGTTTCCGCTCGTTACGGGGTCCCGCCGTTCGGGGATCTCGATCCGGCTCAGTGCGCGGGGACGACGAAGGTGGCGACCGCGTCCTTCACGGTCGGCTCTCCCGGCCCGGGGTTTCCGTGGCTGTGGGTGGCGATCGGGATCGGCGTGCTGGTGGCGGTGGCGGCGTTGGTTCTGGTCCTGCGCAGGGGTCGCGGCCGGGGTCCGGCGGCGGGGCTTGTGCTGCTCCTGCTCGTGGCGGGTATGACCGGAGCCGGTATCGAGCCGGCCGAGGCGAAGCTGGATCCGGTGCCCATGCCGCCCGAGGGGGCTACCGCGAAGTCGAAACAGGACGCGCAAGACTTCGCTGCGGCGGTGTCGGGGTGTATGTCGGTGTTCAACGCCGACGCGTCGAGCGCACCCGATATCAAGATCGTGATGGACTGGCTGAACGATCCGTCCACGACCGCGGTACGCATCGTGCCGCACGACGGCAACAGTTTCGCCAGGCCGTATTGGGTGGGCGACCTTGCCACCGGCGACTACGTTTGGGGAGTCGATCCCAAGACGGGCAAGCCCGTCCCTCCGGTGCCGTACGAGGTGGAGGTGGGCTGGGACAGGTCGTGGGTGGGCGAATACGACAATGGGGCGCCTTTCGATTCGTGCTCGACGCTGTTCCACGAGCTGGTGCACGCGTGGTCCATGGGGCACGGCCTCGACTACGACTGGCTTGAGGCTCGTGAGGCGATGTGCCCGTACACGAAGGACGAGTTACATCCCGAAGGTGACCAGGCGACCGAGATACGCGCGACGCTCGCGGAAAACTCGTATCGCCGGTTGCACGGCCTCAAGGAACGAAACGGCTACGGAAAGAAACCGGCTCCGCCGTCGCTGGGTGATTGCGACAGCGACCCGGCCAAGGTCCCGCCGCCGGACCGGACACATCACCCCGTGCCGCCGGGGAAGCCCGGCCCCAGGCCGGAGCAGACGCTGCCCAACCTCCCGAACTATCCGGCCAAGCCGCCCGGCACCGGGCAGAAGACGAAGAAAGGCTTCCCCGGACGATCCCAGCCACCTGGTTCGGTCGCGAGGCCGTTCCCGATCGAGCAAGGCCCCGGTGGCATCCCGCAAGGAGGATGGGATGGAACCGATCGTGGCGGGGGCGCCGTCGCTCCGCCCTCGGGCGGGGGTGGCTCGGACGGAGACCCGCATCTGGCCACGCTCGATCACTACCACTATGACTTCCAGGCGGTCGGTGAGTTCACCACTGTCCGCTCCGCCGGCGGTGACCTGGAGATCCAGAGCCGCCAGACGGCGATGGAGAACGACCGCACGGTCAGCGTCAACTCGGCCGTGGCCACCAAGGTCGGACCGGACAAGGTCACCTTCACCATGAACGGCGGCGACGTCGTCGTCCGGGTGAACGGGGAAGCGACAACGCCGGCGCGCGGTCAACGCACATTGCCTGGCGGTGGAGCCCTTGTCCGGCGGGGCAGCTCGATCATGCTCGCCGAGGACGGCTACGTCGTCCGATGGCCGGACGGGTCGTCGGCATGGCTGGACCCGCTCGGACGTTGGGGCCTGCGGCTGTATGTGTCTCTTGTGGACGGTCGCAAGGGTCAGGTCATGGGGCTGCTCGGGAACTTCGACGGTAACGCCGACAACGATCTTGCTACCAGGGACGGCAAACCGGTGCCCGTGCGGCCGTCGTTCGACCAACTCTACCGGACCTTCGGCGACAGCTGGCGGATCAGCCAGGCAGAGTCGCTGTTCGACTACGCGCCAGGGGAGAACACCGAGAAGTTCACCGACCGCGCGTTCCCTGAGAAGGAAGTAAAAGCCGGCGACCTGCCCGTCGAGCAGCGTGAGCAAGCCCGGGGCGCGTGCTTGATGGCAGGAGTCCGGAATCCGGCGCTGATGGACGGATGCATCCTTGACGTGGCCTTGACCGGCCAGCCGGTCTTCGCGGTCACCAGCGGCGACACTCAGCGCGCCACCACCCCTGCACCGCCACCGCCCGCCCCGCCCGACAAGGAGACCGAGCCGCTCGGCACGCTGCGCGACGGGAGCAAGGTGGCGACGAACCGGCCGGGTAGTTATCAGCTCGACCTCGGCGGGGCGACGGACTTCGAACTGGTCGACGTGACTGGGGAGATCTCCGCGCAGGTGCTGTGTCCCGACGAGAACGTCACGCACGTGCTCATCGGCGTGTACCAGTTCCGGCTACCCGCACCGGCGAACTGCCGGCTCAGCGTGACCAGCGCAAACGGACCATACGGTTTCCGGCTGGTCACGCTGAAACATCGTGCGTTGCCCGCGAAGATCGGCGACCGGATCGCCGGAAGGCTCGACGTCCCGGGCAGAGTGGACACCTACCGGATCGACTCGGTCGGCGACGGCAAGATCGTCCCCACGGACGGAAGCCCCTGCGAGGGTGTGGCTCTCGGAGTGTCCGCCGACGGCGAGCGACCGCGGGTGTTCACACCGCACGGCGCGTGCTACGGCCTGCCGATCGCCAACCCGGATCCGGGCAAGCCGATGTTCCTCGTCGTCTGGTCCGACAATGCCGACGTAGTCGACTACACGTTCCGGATCGAAGCCGGCTGACAACCGGGCTGCCGCCGACGCCCCACCGAATCGGCGCGGTAGGACAGTTCATCGATACACGATCAGGGGTAAAGGCATAGGGCGCTTCATCTCATGCGTGCTCCGCCGATATCTTGAGGACGATCGGCCAGTTTCGAAGGGAATCCATGCGTAAGATCGCCAAGTTCGTCACGCCTCTGTTCATTGCTCTCGGTTTCTCCTTGTGTGCTGCGGCGCCTGCGATGGCCGACGGTCCCGTAGCGGGCCCGATCGAAGCCATTGGCACCGTCTTTGATGGTGGGGTCGATGCCGCCGACAACTGGAACTTCACCGCGGCGGTCGTATGCCTGCAAGAGGTCGCGGTCGTGCCGGTATTGGGGGATTGGGTCGGCAACAACGTCAACAATTGTTCGAACGGGAACGTGATCGACCACTCCGGTCGCTGAGAAGTACCTGTCGACCCGACATCGCGAACGCGGTTGCGGCGGATGCGATGACGGGTTGCCACGAAGGCCGCACACTCCTAGGTGAACGGGAGTGTGCGGCCTCGTGTGTTGTGTCCTTTCGTACGCGACCTCGAAATGGAGGTCACGTCGTCGATGACTGCTTGCTTCTCGCGCTCGGAAAGCTCCGGGTAGATCGGAAGACGCAACAAGTTCGAATTGTTGGCTTTGGCAACAGGCGACGGCTCGGCAAGCTCAACACCGCGCTGGCAACACGGCCGGTGATCGAGCAGGCCAAGGGCATGATCATGCTGCTACGGAACTGGAATGCCGAGCAGGCGTTCGCCGCGCTGCGCCGACCCGCGACGACGCCCTCGACGGCGCGGCAGCCGCCGACGTCGACCGATGGTTCGCCGCACCTACCGCGTACTGCTTACCCGCGCCCGGATGGAACGTATAACGCGCCTCGCCCCGCCGGTCGGACGGCGGGCGGGCACGAGGGCTGGATGGGCAGGCACGGATCGGCGCGGACAGGGGGAGGGAACAAACGGCCATCGTCATGCTGAACGGTGCCGCGCTGGTCAGAATCATCCGCCCCACCGTGGCGTCGATAGCTCGGTCGGTGTCGGCTCGGCGTTCGCGAACTCCTCGACGATCTGGCCGTGGTGTTGCCCAGGACGACGGCTTCGTGCTGCGAAGGGATCCGACGAGTTTCGTCCGGCCGATCTCGATTGGCCGGAGCCGTCCATCTTGTTCAGGAGGGGATTGTGGCGGCGTGAGCCAGCGCACAAGACAAGGGGGGCTCTCACAGTACCTGTATCGCCAGGGTCTCCCAGACGTCCAGGACGCCTGTCAACCTGTTTGAGTCGGCTCTCAGCCACACAGAGGAAGTAATAGGTCCACGGGAGCGCGCACGGCGGCTGCCTGAGAACCCGTCCCAGGCGCTCTGAACGAAAGCGCCGACAACATTCCATGTACACGCACTGCACCCGACGCGCGACCGTGTCAGCACATGCTTCCACGATAGAACGGACGAAGACCCATGGCGGACAACCAGTTCACCACTCACTCAGATCTTTTCGATCTGAGTGGGAAGTACGCACTTGTCACTGGCGGAACCAGGGGCATCGGGATGATGATCGCGCGCGGCCTTCTGCAGGCGGGCGCCCGCGTGGTTATCAGCTCGCGCAAGGCAGACGCGTGCGCGGAGGTACAGCGTCTGCTCTCCGAATTCGGCGACGTTCAAGCAATCCCCGCCGACCTGTCCAGGTACGACGAGTGTCAGCGCCTCGCTGATCTGGTCAAGGCCGACTCGGAACGCCTGGACATCCTCGTCAACAACGCCGGAGCGATGTGGCGCGAGCCACTGGAGACGTTCCCCGTCGAGGCCTGGGACTCAGTGATCGACCTCAACCTCAAGTCGCCGTTCTGGCTGGTGCAGGCGCTGCTGCCGGCACTGCGCAGGGCGGGCACCGCCGATGATCCCGCGCGGATCATCAACATCGGCAGTATCGCCGCCATCCACGTCGCTGGGGCGCCCAACTACTCGTACGCCAGCAGCAAAGCGGCACTCCATCAACTCACCAGGGTGCTTGCCAGGGAACTGGGCCCACAGCACGTCACGGTGAACGCGGTAGCCCCAGGAGTGTTCCCGTCGCAGATGATGGCGGCCACGATCGATGCAATCGGCGACACGCTCGCGGGGATGGCCCCTCTGCGTCGGCTCGGCCGCGACGACGACATGGCAGGTGTCGCCGTGTTCCTTGCTAGCCGGGCCGGGTCTTACCTGACGGGCGCCATCGTCCCGGTCGACGGCGGCAGCGCCACGACCGCATCGGGTACCTCCTAGGCATCGGCACGAGGCTTTGCCGACGGGAGACGGCAAAGCCTCGTGAGTACCTCCAAGTCGAGTCTTAAGGGGGTACCAGCAGTACCTCCCTTCGCCTGCGGACAGCGCCTACGGTGAAGGGGTGGTCATGATCGAACTGCGCACTGAGATCAAGGAGTTCCTGAGTTCGCGTCGCGCCCGGATCACGCCGGAGCGGGCCGGACTGTCCGCTTACGGCGGCAACCGCCGGGTCAAAGGTCTGCGTCGCGAAGAGGTAGCTCTGCTGGCAGGGGTATCGGTCGACTACTACGTGCGGATGGAGCGCGGCAGCCTCGCCGGCGCCTCCGACGGGGTGCTCGACGCGTTGGCCTCCGCCTTGCAGCTTGACGAGGCCGAGCGCGGTCACCTGTTCCACCTTGCGCGGCAGTCCAGGGCGCCCGACGGTCCACGCCGCCGGCGACCCGCCGTGACCGTGCGTCCGGCGCTTCAGCAGGTGCTCGACGCCATCACCGATGCGCCGGCGTGGATCTGCAACGGCCGTTATGACGTGCTGGCCATGAATCACCTTGCCCGCGCGCTGTATTCACCGATGCTGGCCGACCCGCGACGACCGGCGAACACCGCGCGGTTCGTGTATCTGGATCCCGAAGCGGCGAAAGCGTTCTTTGTCGACTATGACCGGATCGTCCGCGATGTGGCCGCGAAGCTACGCATGGAAGCCGGCCGCGATCCGCACGACGAGAAGCTGATCGCCCTGGTCGGTGAATTGGCAACAAGCAGTGAACTATTTCGGCAGCGGTGGGCATCTCAGGACGTTCGGCTCCATCGGTCCGGACGCAAACGTGTGCACCATCCGGTAGTGGGCCAGCTCGACCTGGACGTCGAGTCGATGGAGCTGCCCGCCGAACCCGGCCTGCTCCTGACCGTCTACACCGCACCCGCCGGGACGGCGACCGCGGACGGTCTGACCCTCTTGGCGTCGTGGGCGGCTAGCCAGGAAAAGCCGGCGACCGAGACTCAAGCACTCAGCTGATATTCCAACCTTTTCAGCCCGTCTGAGTCAACGCTGAACGACCTCGCCGACGACGAACCGTTGACCCGCGCCGGAATCGCCGCCGATCCGGAGATCGAGGTCGTCGCTCAGGCGGCCAACGGGCGTGAGGCCGTCGAACTGGCTGTCGCGCACCGCCCCGACGTCGCGTTGCTCGACATCGTCATGCCGGTCCTCGACGGCCTCGCCGCGGTCGCCGAAATCACCCGCGCCGTCCCGGGCACCGGCGTGCTCATGCTCACCACTTTCTCCGCCGACGAGCAGATCGCCGCCGCGCTCGACGGTGGTGCCCGCGGTTTCCTGCTCAAGACCGGCGACCCGCCCGCCCTTTTCGCCGTGCAGGTCATCGACATCCTCTGACGCCGTAGGTGCGAGCCAGGTACGTGAGGTAGGCGGCCGGCCCACCATGGGCCCGGTCCTGTGCTCCTGTTCGGACGTGGCTCACCGAGCCGTCATGGCGCAGTTCCAGCGTCGTCGTCGCGCTGCGGCCGTCGGCCGGGCGGCCGTCGTCCATGTCGAGCACGTGCACTTTCTCCGGAAAAGTCTTGCGCGCCTGCTCGGGCGAACCGCACGGGGCGTGGCCCGTGCGGTTCGCGCTGCTCACGTGCAGGCGGCCGACTCCCGTGAGGACCGGTGCAAGCCGGGACCAGCGGGCAGCGAACACCAGCGCCTTGCCGTCGCGCGTGGCCGATTCCGCCCACTTTGGACACTCGCGCAGCGGGACCAATAGTGTCACCCGCTCCGCCACCAGCAACCGATGCATCAGCGAGCGGGTTCGCTCGTCCACATCGGTCAACTCGGTAAACTCGGTCCACCGCTCGTCGTCCGTCAGCCAGAGAGCGACAGACTGCGTCGCTGGTCGTCCTTTCGCCTCGTTGACCACTGCGGGAACCCTCGCCGTGACCACGCTGGTCAGTGGGTACGGGTTTGGTAGGACGACCGCGGCACCCGCGCGCAAGGCTGCCCTGGCTCGAGCCAGCGCGTCGCTCACGTGGGTACCGCCGCCCGGCGGAGCCCGATGAACTCGGCCAACTCCTCGTCGGGGATGACCGGATGGTTGCGCCGGAACGCCTCCGACTTCACCCACTCGAGCGCGACAGCCGTTTCCTGTCGGGTCAGCTCGAATCCGAGCCGGGTGGCGACCGCCCGCAGTACCCGCTTGCTGGCGAGGTGGGTGAGCAGCACGGTCGGCTCGATGCCGAGCACCGATGGGTCGAACGGCTGGAACGTTTCCGGCCGCACGAACGGCGTTCCCGTCGAAATGGTGCCGACGCCGGTGCCGACGATCGGCGTGGTCACGCTGATCGGCACCCCGGTTTCCTCCGCTACCCGTCGAGCGATCCGCGGGATCCGGGTAAGATCGGGCGTTGTATACCACAGATCGGCGTCCGCGCCCAGCAACTCTGCCGTACGCTGAGCCAGCAGGAACAACAGTTGCTCCGTCGCGACCATCCCGCTGCGCTCCGCCACGCCCAGCCACGACGAGGAGACACCGCGGACACCGGCGCGAACCGCCTCGATGGTATTCGCCAGGCCGAGTCCGAGATCGTTGTGCAGGTGAGTGACGAGCACGACCTCGGAGTCCACACTGGCCTGCAGCTGTCCGAACAGCTCACCGGCACGGGTGTACAGCAGGTCACCGGTGGTGTCGGCGACCACGATCAAGCCTGCCCCCGCCGCTGTCAGCTCGTTCGCCGACTTCGCGAGCAGAGCGATATCGCCGCGCGGAGCGTCGGCGAAACACACGTCGGGGATGACGCCCGTACCTGAATTCCGTACGAGCCGGACCAAACCGGCCGCGTGTCGCAACGTCTCGGCGGCCGTGCCGTGCACCATCGCGTCCGCCATCACGTCCGAGGACGGCACCACCACCATGACGCGGGCATGTGGTGCGCCCGCCACCGCCCGGCATGCCTGCAGGACGTCGTCCGGCGTCGCCCGGCACACGGCCGCGGCGCTTACCGAACCCGCAGTCTCCAACGCGACCCGCCGTGTGGCTTCGAATTCCTCTCGGCACACCGCCGGGAAGCCGGCCGCGAATACCACATGCCGCGGCCCGTCCGCGCCGAACACCGCACCCTGAGCGCGCGCCAGCTCGACCCGGAAGTCTGCGCTCATCAACGTCTTGCCCTGAGCACCGTCCCGGGCGGACTCTTCCCACAGCACGAGTCGGCCAGACAATGCCGTCGCGCGGACGATGTCGCCGGAACTCATCACTTCACTCCTCATCTGGGGCAAGCCAATGCGGCAGGAACGCTATGCCTTCCCTGCACCGGACGGCAATCGCAGCGTTCCGGCGACAAGTTCGGAAAAGAATCACCCGCACGGCGCAGTCGCCGACCTGATCGTCATAGTCGAGCTCTGAAGGGACGGTGATTTCGCTGCCATTGAGTAATCATTTTCGAGACAGCGTCACCATTCGGGCTAACGACATGGTGAACGATGACTATTTTCGGCTGGGGCAACAAGGGATGTTCGGGCAGAGATCAATGGCTCAAACGACCGGAATTCACCGGCGGCCGCAGCATCGGCCACCGGCCCTGCGTCGTGCCGCACTGAGGTGGTTGTTCGGCGGCGAGTCCCGCAGCCCGCTCTCGACGTCATTGTCCGAGTCGTGCACACGGTGAACCGGGGCTGGTCCTCGATGGCGCCGGTGGTGGCTCGTCGGCGGGGGATATTGCCGGGCAACGCCGGTTTGTAGGGCAGCTTTACCCACGCCTTGCCCGCCGGTTGCCGAACCCTACGGTGCCGCCGCGATCTCCGCGGCCCTGGTCCAGATCGGCTGGCGGGCCGAGATGGGCGAACCCAAAAGCGAAGCCAGCGGCCGCGTGATCGCCCTCGACGCCGCTACGACCGACGTGCTCATCAAGCAGAAGGAACACCAGGCGAACCTGCGTGCGGCGGCGGGCGACGCGTCGATCGAGAACGGCTCATGCTCGCCGCCGGAGCCGACCTCAAACAGGTCCAGGAAACTCCTCGGCCACTCCAGTATCGCCATCACCGCCGACACCTACACCCACGTCCTGCCGGAACTCGCCCGCTGCCTGACGGAGTGGCGGACAGGGCTGCGCAAGCGGATTGTCCGCAGGCCTTATTTCGACTCAAAATTTAATATGCCTGCCCAGGCCGGAAGCCTGGACAGGCCGAGGAACGACAAAGCCCTCTGCGCGCAGTATAGCGGCTATCGCGGCGGCTGGCAGTTCTTCCGGATCGGGTGCATGCTGAATGCCTGTACCGGGTTAGGGGAGCGGTTTGGGAAACACGACGACGTTCAAGGGCAGCACGTATTCGGTGCCGCGTCATAAAACGTACCGTCGATGGAATGACTCAAATCGCACACGACGCGCTGGTACTCGCGTGGATCGGTCAGTGTGATGACCGTCTCCTGGCCGTCTTCGACGGTCAGATATCGCCTCCCGACCAGCGCCCGGTGACCGCGTTCGTCCGCCCGGCAGAGCATTGTGGTATTCGCGATCACAGCATCGTCCAGGTATCGCTCGAATTGCTTCGTGAAGCCGTCCCAATCGGAAGTCTTGCGAGCATCGAGTTCGAAGCAGTAAAGCGGGTGCCAGTCCGTGGATCTGCTGCGGCGGAGCACGGTGTGCAGCCCATCGTTCTCGGTCACCCGGAACTGGCAGCCGTATTGGGTCTGCACAGCGGGCGAGAGTTCCAGAGGAAGCAGGTAGGCAGGGCCTGCAAAACCCACGTCCGCGAGCCACCGAACGTCGTCGAGTGACACGACGGTGAACCTGTGGGACAGGGCTGGGCTGAACGTTCCCCTGCCTTGGTGCACCCCGGCTGAAACTTGAATGGTTTCGAACCCTATTTCGTCCAGTAAACGTTGGAACAGCAGGTTCAGCTCGAAACAGATGCCACCGGCGCCGCGGACCACGATCTTGTCGAAGGTGAGGTCATGGTCGAGGTCGGCCAGGTTGTCCGGCAACGCACCACCGTCTTCGGGAAACCGGGTGTTGTCGTAAGGGATGGCGAGCAGGTGGGCACGGTGCAACTTGCGCAGGGTGGCAAGAGTCGCCTCGCGAGGGCCACTGTAGCCGAGTCGTCGCAGGTAGGTATCGACCTCGAACATGCGGTTTCCTTCACACGCCGGCGAATTCGGTGCTCAGTGCGTCGAGCAGGTGGGTCGTGAGCATGCGAGGTGTCGGCTGCTCGTAGACGGCGGCCGCGTTGAGCCGTAACCCGGTGGTGCCGGTGATCCGGTTGCGGAACTCGACCGCGGTCAGCGAGGTGAAGCCGTTGTCCCAAAACGGAATATCCGGGTCGATCGTGGTGGCGGAACGATGTCCGAGTACTGCTGCGGTGGCGTCGAGCACCACGTTCAGCAGAGCCTCGGCGCACTGGTCACCCCGGAGCCGTCGCAGTCGTACTGCGAAGGTTTCCTCGGCGGAGGCACCCGCGCGCCGCCGCTTCGGGGGAATCAGTTCGTGCAGCAGTGGCGGCGTATCTTCGGCGGCGGTCAGGTGCAAACGCATCGGCACGAGTGCCGGCAGATCGGTGCCCATGGCGAGGTCCAACAACGCCATGCCGTCGGCCGAACGCAACGGTCGCAGCGGGCCTCGCTGGTCCACGCCCGTCGCCATGCCCGTGTCCCATGGGCCCCAGGCGAGCGACGTCGCGGGCAATCCGTCGGCCCGGCGTTGCCACGCCAGCCCGTCGAGGAAGCCATTGGCGGCCGCGTAGTTCGCCTGCCCCGGACTGCCGATGACGCCCGCGGCGGAGGAGAACAGCACGAACATCGCGAGATCACGGTCTCGGGTGAGTTCATGCAGGTTGACCGCGCCGTCGACCTTGGCGGCGAACACGGTGTCGAGGCGCTTCCGGTCCAGTGCCCCGATGACGCCGTCGTCGAGGACTCCGGCGGCGTGCACGACTCCGGTCAGCGGATGCTCTTCCGGGATCGCGTCGAGGACGGCCGAGAGCGCGGCGCGGTCGGCGACGTCGCAGGGGACCACCTGAGCGCCGGGCACGTCCACGGTGCCACCGCTTCTGCTGAGCAGCAGGAGATGCCTGATCCCGTGCTCGGTCGCCAGATGGCGGGCGACCGCCGTGCCCAGCGCGCCGGTACCACCGGTGATCACCACGGTACCGTCGGACGGCCATCGTGGGCTTGGCGTCGCGCCTACGCGCCGCAGTCTCGGTACATAGGCGACTCCGTCGCGGACGGCCACTTGAGGCCCGTCGCCGAGCGGGGGCGGATAGGCCTGGTCGTCAACGTCCGCCAGGAAGATCCGGCCGGGTTCCTCGGACTGCGCCGAGCGCACCAGCCCCCAAACAGCGTTGCCGACCGGATCGCCGCCGTCGGGGCCGACCAGACCACGGGTCACGACCACCAGCCGATCGGTTCCGCCGCCACGCCCGAACTCCTGGAGAGCGCCCAACACGCGTGCCACGACCGTGCAGGCGTCGCCTTCGCCCGCCTCGAAGACGATGAAGTCCGAAGTGGACCGGTCGAGATCGGTGGGCACCCAGGCCACTTCGAACAAGGAACCTTCCATGGCCTGGCTTGCGGGCAGTTCGCCGAACCGCACTGAGCCGATGGTCAGGACCGGCCGGTCGCCGCGATCGGTGGCGAGGACCCCTCCGGCTGGGGTACGCCGGACGCGAAGGTGACGAGCGCCCTCGGCGTGCAGGGTGACGTCCTGCCAGCGTATGGGTTGCCGGTGATCGAGGGCGGCGTCGACCAGTCGGGGGTGGATGCCGAAGGCGCCGGGATCGTCGTCGAGAGCGACCTCGATGTGGTCGCCGGAAAGGACTAGGGCGGGTTCCGGACGCGGCGGGGTGAGTGTCGCCCGGGCGTGCTCTTGCCAGCGGGCGTGGTCGTCGTGGCGGGAATGCACCCGGACTTCCCGGTGGCCGTCTTCGCCCGGCCCGCCGACGGTGACCTGGACGGCGACGCCGTCACCGACGACCGGTGCGGTGTCGAGCACGAGTTCGGCCACCACCGGGCAGCCGACCTGGTCGCCGGCGTGGATCACCATGTCCAGTACCACCGCACCGGACAGCCGTCCGGAGTCCCGCTGAGAGACGCGGCCGGTGCACACCACTCCGCCGTCGGGCAAGGGGAGCAGGACGTCGAGGAACGGATGGTCGAGGCCCGTCAGCCCCGCCGCTTCCACTTTCCGTTTGCCTGGTGCTGTTTCCAGCCAGAAACGTTCGTGCTGGAACGCGTACGTCGGCAAGTCGACATGCCGGTACTCGCCCGTGAACGCCGGCGTCCAGTCCACGTCGGTTCCTCGGCTCCAGACCGCCGCAAGTGCTTCCAGTAGTGCGCGGACCTCACCTCGATCGCGTCGCAGGACAGGCACGCACAGGGTTTCGTCGACCGCGGCGGCCAGGACACCATCGGGCCCGACCTCGATCAACGTGGACGTTCCTAGGGCACGCAGGGCTTCGATGGCGTCATGGAACCGGACGGGCCGCGGGATCTGCTGGATCCAGTGTCCTGCCGTGTGGTCGGTCAGGAGCTCACCGGTCACCGTGGACACCAGCGGGATTTCCGGTCGGTTGAAGGAGATGCTTTTCAACACGGTGGCGAACTCGTCGAGCATGGGTTCCATCAGGGGTGAGTGGAAGGCGTGGCTCACCCGTAGTCGCCGGGTGCGGCAGCCGCGTTCGGCGAACTGGTCCGCGATGGCTTGGACCGCGTGGGCCTCTCCGGAGATCACGACCGAGGCCGGGCCGTTGACCGCGGCGAGACCCGCCGTCTCGTGATGGGCCAGCTCGGCGAGTGCTTCCTGTTCGGAGGTGGCGATGGCGATCATCGCGCCGCCTTGTGGAAGGTCCTGCATGAGGGTGCCTCGTGCGGCGACGAGGGTGCAGGCGTCCGCCAAGGACAGTGCGCCGGCGACGTGTGCGGCGGTGATCTCGCCGACGGAGTGCCCGGCAACGTAGTCGGGGCGGAGGCCGAAGGATTCCAGTAGTCGGAAGAGCGCGGTCTCCACGGCGAACAGCGCTGTCTGGGTGTAGCGGGTTTCCTCGAGCAGGGCGAGTTCGGTGTCGCCGAACACGATGTCCCGCAGGGGGTATTCGAAGTGCTCGCAGATGGTGTCGAAGGTGTCTCGGAAGACGGGATAGGTGTCGTAAAGTTCGCGGCCCATGCCGATGCGTTGGCTGCCTTGACCGGAGAACACGAACGCGGTCTTGCCGCTGGTGTGGGGGCTGGTGGTGGGGTTGTCCAGTGCGGTGAGGAGTTCGTCGCGGTCGGCGGCGACGATCGCGGTGCGGTGGGTGAGCCGAGCACGGTTCAGCAGGGCGTGTGCGATGTCTGCGACGTGTGTTTCGGGGTGCGTCCGCAGGTGTCTGGCCAGGCGAGTTGCCTGCTGATGGAGTGCGGTTTCGGTGCGGGCGCCGAGAAGTATCGGCCAGGATCCGGTGCTGGTGTCCACTGTGGATGTTTGGGGGTGGTGTTCGAGGATGAGGTGGGCGTTGGTGCCGGAGATCCCGAACGAGGACACACCCGCACGTCGGGGTTCGGGCCAGTCCTGGTGTTCGGTGAGCAAGGCAGTCTTGCCAGCGGTCCAGTCGACCTCGGGGGTGGGGGTGTCGATGTGCAGGGTTTTCGGGAGGACACCGTGGCGCATGGCGAGGACGGTTTTGATGACTCCGGCGATCCCGGCGGCGCCCTGGGTGTGGCCGATGTTGGATTTCACCGAACCGAGCCACACCGGTGTCTTCCGGTCCTGGCCATAGGTCGCGAGGACGGCTTGGGCTTCGATCGGGTCGCCGAGGCGGGTGCCGGTGCCGTGTGCTTCGACCAGGTCGATATCGGCGGGAGCCAGTCCGGCGTCGGCGAGGGCGGCGTGGATGACGCGTTGCTGGGCGGGCCCGTTGGGTGCGGTCAGGCCGTTGGAGGCGCCGTCGGAGTTCACCGCGGAGCCGCGCACCACCGCCAGGATCGGATGCCCCAGTCGTTGGGCGTCGGAGAGACGTTCCAGCAGGACCAGGCCCACCCCCTCGCTGAACCCGGTCCCGTCCGCCGCACCCGCGAACGCCTTACACCGGCCATCGGATGCGAGCCCGCCCTGGCGGCTGAAGTCCACCAGCAGCCTGGGTGTCGCCATCACCGTCACCCCACCGGCGAGTGCCAGCGAGCATTCACCCCGCCGCAACGACTGAGCCGCGAGATGCATCGCCACCAACGACGACGAACACGCCGTATCCACCGTCAACGCCGGCCCCTCGAAACCGAACGTATAAGCCACCCGGCCGGAGATCACGCTGCCGGAGTTTCCCGTGCTCAGGAAACCCTCCACATCAGAGGAAGCGTCGGATGCCCTGCTGAGATAGTCGGTGTACATCACGCCGGTGAAGACGCCGGTATCGCTGCCACGTAACGAATCCGGATCGATCCCCGCCCGCTCGAACACCTCCCACGAGGTTTCCAGCAGCAGCCGCTGCTGGGGATCCATCGCGACCGCCTCACGCGGACTGATCCCGAAGAACGCGGCATCAACCCCCGCCACATCCTCCAAGAACGCACCCTCACGCGCCGAACACCGGCCCACCTCGTCAGGGTCCCAGCCACGATCCGATGGGAACCCTCCGACCGCGTCACCGCACCGATAAATCAGCTCCCAGAGATCCTCCGGGCCACTCACCCCACCCGGAAAACGACACCCCATCGCCACGATCGCCACCGGCTCCTCGGAATTCCGTGTGGTCACCGGAGTGCGAGACTCGCGGCGTTCGCCCAGTATCTGCTCGGCGAGGAACTCGGCCAGCGCGACTGGACTCGGATGATCGAACACCAGCGTGGCGGGCAGGCGGACACCCGTGGCGGAGGCCAGGCGGTTTCGCAGCTCGACCGCGGTCAAGGAATCGAACCCGACCTCCTTGAACGCCCGTCCGGCGTCGATGGTTTCACCGGGGGAGTAACCCAGGACAGCGGAGGCTTCGGCGAGGACGAGGTCTATCAGCAGTTGCCGTCCTTCCGGCGCGGGAAGTTCGGCGAGACGCCGCGCGAGAGAGCCGTCGTGGTGTGCACCGCTCGCGGTGGGGCGGCTCGTCCGGACCAGACCACGCATCAGCGGATGGACCGATTCCTGGGGCGCCATGCATAGGTGGGCGGGGATGACCATCGCGTGGCCGGACCGCAGGGCGGCGTCGAACAGGGCCAGACCGTCCGCTGTGGACAGTGGTCGGACGCCTGCCTCTGTCATCCGGTCGCGGTCGGTTTCGGACAGTTGCCGGGTCAGACCGGTCGCCGGTTCCCAGAGTCCCCAAGCGAGTGAGATCGCGGGGAGCCCATCGTCGCGGCGCTGGCGGGCAAGACCGTCGAGGAACCCATTTGCCGCCGCGTAATTCGCCTGGCCGGGAGTTCCGAACACCCCGGCCCCGGAGGAGAAGAGGACGAACATCGTGAGGTCGAGGTGGCGGGTGAGGTGGTGGAGGTTGAGGGCGCCGTCGATCTTGGGGTCGAACACGGTGTCGAGGCGTTCCGGGTTCAGTGCGTTGATGACGCCGTCGTCGAGGACACCGGCGGTGTGGATGACTCCGGTCAGTGGGTATTCGGGCGGGATGTCGGCCAGGATGGCGGCGAGCGCGTCCCGGTCCGCGACGTCACAGGCGACCACGCGTGCGCCGGGGATATCGGTCGTGCCGCCTGTGCGGCTGAGCAGCAGCAGATGCCGGATCCCGTACGTGTCGACCATATGCCGGGCGATGATCCGGCCGAGGGTGCCGGTGCCTCCGGTGATCAGGACCGTCCCATCCGGCACCGGCAGCTCGCCGGCGGGTTCGACGCGTGCCAGGCGGGGCACGCGGACCTGTCCGTCGTGGATCGCGATCTGCGGCTCCCCGCCCCTCGCGACCTGTGACAAAAGCGCGCGAGACCTCGGGTCGTCGTCCAGGTCGACCAGCACGATCCGGCCCGGCTCCTCGGCCTGCGCCGACCGCACGAGACCCCACACCGCCGAGCCCACCGGCGTCGACACACCCCGCGTCACCACCACCAGACGCGACGAGCTCTCCTCCCGCACGAACTCCTGGATCCGTGAGAGAACACCCGACACGACTTCCCGCACATCACCACTGCCCGCTTCGTACACCACGAGATCCACATCGGACGGTGCCTCGAGCTCGACCGGAACCCACTCCAGCCCGAACAACGAACCGGAAGCGGCGGCCGGCTTGTCGAAGGGGCGGAACACGAGCGAGGCCAACGAGGCGACGGGCTGCCCGGAGCCGTCCGCCATGGTCAGGGACACGGCGCCGGACCCATCGCGGACCGCTCGGACGCGCAAGGCCGTGGCGCCTGAGGCGCGCAGCGTGAATCCGTTCCAGGAGAACGGGAGCAGCATCCGGTTCCCGTCTGCGGGGGTGCCGACGGCCGACGTGTGCAGGGCGGCGTCGAGAAGCGCGGGATGGATACCGAAGCCCGACGTGTCGGAATGCGTCTCCGTCGGCAGCGCTACCTCGGCGAAGATCTCGTCGCCGAGCCTCCAAGCAGCCCGCAGGCCGCGGAAAGCCGGTCCATGTTCGTAACCGGCCTCGGCCTGACGTTCGTAGAAACCCTCCAGCGACACTGGTTCCGCGCCAGGGGGTGGCCATTGGGCGAAGATCTCTTTGACGATCTGGGGTTCTCGATCTGACAGGACACCGGAGACGTGTCGAGTCCACGGGGCACCGTCCGCCGCACGGGAGTAGGCGCTGAACGAACCCTCGGCGCCGACCCGCACTTGCAGCCGGACTCCTCCGTCCGGAATCACGAGCGGCGTCTCGACCAGCAGTTCTTCAACCACCGGCAGCCCGATCTCGTCCCCCGCGCGGACGGCCAGCTCGACCCATCCGGTACCGGGGAACAGCACGGTCCCCGAGACGACGTGGTCGGCGAGCCACGGATGAGTGGACGTCGAGACGAATCCGGTCAGGAGGACGTCGCCGTCGTCGGCCAGCCCCACAGAAGCGGTGACCAGCGGATGTCCCGTCGCGGTCAGCCCCGCGGACGCCACCTCGGCGGCCGGACGGGCGGCGGCAGGCCAGTAGCGCTTGCCCTGGAAAGGATAGGTGGGGAGATCCAGGTGCGGACCGCGGCCGAGGTGCCAGTCGACCGCGACGCCACGGACGTGGAGCTCGCCCGCCGACGTGAGGAACCTGTCCCGGTCGCCGTCGTCGCGCCGCAGGGTTCCGACGACGACCGTGGGTGTGTCGCCCGCGATGGTGTCGTCGACGCTCGTGGTCAGGACCGGATGGGAGCTGACCTCGACGAACGCGTGGTGGCCCTCGCCAGCCAGGGCTTGGATCGCCGCGTGAAAGCCGACCGGGTGGCGCAGGTTGCGGTACCAGTAGCCAGCGTCCAAAGTGGCGCCGTTGATCCAGCATCCGTCCACTGTGGAATACATCGGCACGGTGCCCGGCCGCGGGGTCAGCCCGGCCAACGCCGACAGCAGTTCGTCGCGGATGGTGTCGACGTAGGGGCTGTGTGAGGCGTAGTCGACCGGGATGGTGCGGGTGCGTATCCCGAGTCCTTCGCAGGTTTCGGCGAGTGCGGCGAGTTGGTCGGGATCTCCGGACACCACGACGGACTCCGGCCCATTCACCGCCGCGACCGTCGTCGCGTCCGTGAGAAGGGTGTGAACCCGGGATTCGGCCGCGGACACCGAGAGCATGCCGCCTTGTCCGGCGAGATCACGCGCGATGATCGCGGACCGCAGCACGACGACACGGAGCGCGTCTTCGAGGGAAAGCGCGCCGGAGACGTGGGCGGCGGCGATCTCACCCTGACTGTGCCCGACGACCGCGTCGGGCTTGACGCCCAGCGATCGCCAGACGGCGGCGAGCGACACCATGACCGCGAACGACGCCGGCTGCACCACGTCCACCCGGGCAAGCATCGCCTCGTCGGCGAGCGCGTCGCGCAAGGACCAGCCGGCCAGTTCTTCGATCACGGCGGCACAGGCGAGCATCGAGTCCCGGAAGACCGCTGACGACTCCCAAAGTGCCAGCCCCATTCCCGTCCATTGGGCCCCTTGCCCGGGGAACACGAACACCGTCCGGCCGGTCACGTCGGCCTGCCCGACATCGCACGAAGCCAAGCGTTCCAGCACCGTTTCCCGATCGCCCGCGACGACCGCCCGGTGGTCCAACAGCGCACGCGTGTTCACCAAGGCCCGGGCGACATCGGCCAGTTTGACGTCGGGCCTCGCCCGCAGGAACTCCGCCAGCCGCCGGGCCTGCTCCCGCACCGCATCCGCACACGCTCCTGACACCACCACCGGCCAGTGCTCGTGCGGGCTGCTTTCCCCGGGTTCGTTGTCGCATTCTTCGGCGGATTCGAGAATCACATGGGCATTGGTGCCGGAAACGCCGAAAGCGGAGACACCCGCACGCCGTGGTTCCGGCCAGTCACGGGCCTCGGTGAGCAATTCCACCGCGCCGGAGGACCAGTCGACCGCCGAGGTCGGGGCATCGACGTGCAGGGTCTTCGGCAGGACACCGTGGCGCATCGCCATCACCGTCTTGATGACGCCCGCGACGCCTGCCGCACCCTGGGTGTGCCCGAGGTTGGACTTCAGCGAGCCGAGCCACAGTGGACGGTCGCGTCCCTGGCCGTAGGTCGCCAGCACCGCCTGCGCTTCGATCGGATCACCCAAGGTGGTGCCGGTTCCGTGCGCTTCCACGACATCCACGTCCGAAGTGGACAGTCCGGCGTTGGCGAGCGCCTGTTTGATCACTCGCTGCTGGGAAGGACCGTTGGGCGCGGTCAGCCCGTTGGACGCGCCGTCCTGATTGACCGCCGAACCGCGCACCACCGCCAGGACCGGATGCCCCCGCTCCCGCGCGACCGACAGCCGCTCGAGCAGTACGACACCGACACCCTCGGACCAGGCCGTTCCGTCGGCAGCCGCCGCGAAGGATTTGCATCGGCCGTCGGGGGCCAGCCCGCGCTGGCGGGAGAATTCCGGGAAGGCACCCGGAAGCGACATCACGGTCACCCCGCCCGCCACCGCCAGCGAACACTCGCCACGGCGCAAGGACTGTGCGGCGAGATGGATCGTCACCAGCGAAGACGAGCAGCCGGTGTCGAGGGTGACGGCGGGCCCCTCCAGCCCCAGGGTGTACGCCACTCGTCCCGACGCGACACTGGCGGCGATGCCCGTGCCGAGGTAGCCCTCGAACTCGTCCGGCACCGGGTGGAGCCGGGTCGCGAAATCGTAGTAGACCAGGCCGGTGAACACGCCGGTATCGCTGCCCCGCAAGGACGTCGGGTCGATCCCGGCCCGTTCGAACACCTCCCACGAGGTCTCCAGCAGCAGCCGCTGCTGAGGATCCATGACCAGCGCCTCGCGAGGGCTGATCCCGAAGAGCCCCGCGTCGAACAGCGTCATGTCGTGGAGGAAACCGCCCTCGCTGACGTAAGACTTTCCGACGCTCTCCGGATCGGGGTCGAACAGATTGTCCAGGTCCCAGCCTCGGTCCGTGGGAAAGCCTGAGATCGCGTCGCCGCCGCGTGCCACCAGTTCCCAGAGGTCCTCGGGCGACCGGACGTCGCCGGGGTACCGGCAGGCGAGAGCCACGATCGCGATCGGTTCGCGGTCGCTTTCCTCGAGCGCACGCAGCCGCTTGCGGTAGCGCTCATTGTCGGCGAGTACGCGCTTCAGGTACTCGCGAAGCTTCTCGTCGTTCGCCATGGCAGGTCTGCTCCTCGAGTAGGTCAGTGCTCCACAGGGCCGAGGCGGCTGTCGACGAGCCGGAAGATCTCCTCGTCACTCGCCAGGTCCAGGTCGACTTCGCCGTCACCGTCCAGGTCGGCTTCGGTCAGCGCGTGCCACTGCGCGAGGACCTCGCGTAGCCGGGCGGAGACGCGGGAGCGCAGCGATCCTTCCTCGGCCGCGGCCGGAAGCGCTGCCGCCACCGTGTCCAGATCCGTCAGCACCGTCGGCTCGGTGTCCAGTTCGCCGAGCAGGTGTTCGGCCAGTGCCCGCGGATTGGGATGGTCGAAGACCACCGTGCGCGACAAGCGCGCACCGACCGCGGCGACCAGGCGGTTGCGCAGGTCCACGGCGGTCAGCGAGTCGAATCCGATCGTGGTGAAGGCCTGGTCCGCCGCCACAGCCCCGGCCGTGTCGTGCCCGAGCACCGCGGAGACGTGGGTGCGGACCAGATCCAGCAGCAGCCGGGGCCGTTCGGCGGCGGGAGTGGCCCGCAGCCGGAGGACGAACTCCGGTGTCGCCTGTTCGCCGCCCGCCGGTTCACCCTCGCTCAGTGCGCGGCGCGCCTCGGGCAGGTCGTCGAGCAACGGGCTCGGCCGCAACGCGGTGAACCGCGGAGTGAAGGTGTCCCAGCGCAAGTCGGTGACGATCGCGCAGGTCTCGCCACGGCCGACGGCCTGCGCCAGTGCGGAAACGGCGAGTTCCGGCGGCATGTGGACGAGCCCGGACTGGGCGAGTCCCGCCTGGATCTTCGGGGAGAACGTGGACATGCCGCCGCCGTCCCACGCACCCCAGGCGATCGCAGTAGCGGTGAGGCCCCGGGCGCGGCGACGCTGGGCGAGCGCGTCGAGGTACGCGTTCGCCGAGGCATAAGCGCCCTGTGTCCCGCTGCCCCAGACACCCGCGTTCGACGAGAACAGGATGAAAGCGTCCAGCGGCCGGTCGCCGAGCAGTTCGTCCAGATGCGCGGCGCCGATCGCCTTGCCCGCCATGACCTCGCCGAATCCGGCGGTATCGGTTTCCTCCAGCGCGGCCAGGGTGGTGACACCCGCCGCGTGCACCACGGAATCCGGGGGATGCGCGGCCAGCAGGCGTGCGACGGCCGCACGATCGCCCATGTCACAGGAGACCACGGTGACCGCGACCCCGAGTTCGTCGGCGAGCCGAGCGGTGTCCTCGGCGGGCAGCCCGCGTCTGCTGGTCAGCACCAGATGCTCGGCCCCGTTGGCCGCGAGCCAGCGCACGACGTGTGCCGCGACGCCACCGGTGCCACCGGTCACCAGCACGGTGCCGCGGGGCGCCCAGACGGCCTCGCCGCCATCCGGCTCGGCGCGGACGAGCCGCCGCGCGCGGACGCCGTCGGCGCGCACCGCGAGCTGGTCTTCGGTTCCGTTCAGTGCGGCAAGAAGTCGTTTCACCGCCTCGGCGTCGACGACCTCGGGGAGGTCGATCAGCCCACCCCACCGGCTGGGGAGTTCGAGCCCGATGACACGTCCGAGCCCCCAGATCGCCGCTTGCCGGGGATCGATCGTCCCGTCGTGTTCGTCCACCTGGACGGCACCGCGAGTGACCGTCCACAGTGGTGCCTTCACGTCGCCGAGCGCCTGGACCAGGGTGAGCAGACCGGTCGCCTCGTCCACTGCGAGTAGGGAGAGCACACCGTCGACCGGGCCGATGTCGTGCGGCCGGTCCAGTTCGGACACGGTGAGCCGTTCGACCCGGACGCCGGAGGCGGTCATGCCGTCGAGCACGGCGCTGACAGCCGCATCGCCCCGCCCGTCGGCTGTGATCAGCAGCCAGGTTCCGGACGGCGGCGGTGGGTTCTCCGTGACCGGTTTCCAGTCGATCCGGTAACGCCAGGAATCGATGGTGCCCTGGTCGCCCAAGCGTTTCGGGGGATCGAGTTCCTCCAGCCAGTAGCGTTCGCGTTGGAAGGGATAAGTGGGGAGGTTCAGGTGCGGGCCGCGACCCAGCTTCCAGTCGATGGGGATGCCCCTCGTGTGGAGTTGCCCCGCTGAGGTCAGGAATCTGTCCCAGCCGCCGTCGTCGCGGCGGAGGGTGCCGGTGACGACGGTGGGACCGAGGTCCTCGACGGTGCCTTCGATACTCGTGGTGAGAACCGGATGCGGGCTGACCTCCACGAACGCGTGGTGCCCGGCGGCGGCGAGCGCGTGGATTGACGCGTGAAAGCCAACTGGATGGCGGAGATTGCGGTACCAGTACTCATTGTCCATTGTGGATCCGTCAGCCCAGCGATCGTCCACTGTGGAGTACAAAGGTACGGTTCCTTTACCGGGACGGATATCGGTGAGCGCGTCGAGGAGTTCGTCGCGGATGGTGTCGACGCGGGGGCTGTGGGAGGCGTAGTCGACCGGGATGGTGCGGGTGCGTATTCCGAGTTCTTCGCAGGTTCCCGTCAGCGCGGCGAGGTGCCGGGGATCTCCGGACACCACTACGGATTCCGGTCCGTTCACCGCTGCCACGGACACGGTGTCGGTGAGCAGGTCACGAACCCGCGTTTCGGACGCGGACACCGACAGCATCCCACCTTTTCCGGCCAGATCGCGGGCGATGATCGCGGAGCGGCGTACGACGATCCGGAGAGCGTCGCGCAACGTCAGGATCCCGGCGACGTGGGCCGCGGTGATCTCCCCTTGGCTGTGCCCGACCACCGCGTCCGGTTCGACACCCAGCGATCGCCATACGGTGGCGAGGGACACCATGACCGCGAACGACACCGGCTGCACCACGTCGACCCGTGTCAGCGCCGCCTCGTCCGCGAGGACGTCACGCAAGGACCACTCGACAAGCCCTTCGAGCTCCTCGGAACAGGCCAGCATCGAGTCCCGGAAAGCCTGTGAGGACTCCCAGAGTGCCAGGCCCATTCCCGTCCACTGCGCTCCTTGTCCGGGGAACACGAACACCGTCCGGCCGGTTACGTCGGCAATTCCGATCTCGCACGAGTCCAGCCGCTCTCGCAGTTCCGCGGCCGACCCGGCCACCACCACGGCCCGAACTCCCAGTGAAGCGCGGGAATTCGCCAAGAATCGCGCGATATCCCCGATCCCCACGCCCAGATTTGCGTCGGCGAACCGGGCGATCTGCCCGGCCTGTGCCCGCACTCCGTCCGTGCCCGCCCCCGACAACACCACCGGCCACGGGCCCGTAGTGGCGTCTCCGTCGCGAAAGTCCGCTTCAGCGACGGATTCGAGAACAACGTGGGCGTTGGTGCCGCTCATGCCGAACGCGGAAACCGCACACCGGCGAGGACGGTGGTGATCCGGCCAGGCAAGGGAATCGGTCAGCAGCTCCACCGCACCTGACGACCAGTCGACCTGGGGTGTCGGCGTTTCCAGGTGCAGGGTCTTCGGCAGGACGCCGTGGCGCATCGCCATCACCATCTTGATCACCCCGGCGATCCCGGCGGCGCCCTGGGCATGCCCGATGTTGGATTTGTACGAGCCGAGCAAGAGCGGCGAACCGGACGGCCGATGCCGCCCGTAGGTCGCCAGCAGGGCCTGCGCTTCGATCGGGTCACCGAGCCTGGTCCCCGTGCCGTGCGCCTCGACCGCGTCGATGTCCGAAGTGGACAGACCGGCGTCGGCGAGCGCGGCGGCGATGACCCGTTGCTGTGACGGACCGTTCGGCGCCGTCAGACCGTTCGAGGCACCGTCGGAATTGATCGCCGAGCCCCGCACCACCGCCAGCACCGGATGCCCGAGCTCCTTGGCGACGGACAGCTTTTCGAGCAGCACCACACCGACGCCTTCGGACCACGCCGTCCCGTCGGCGGCGGCGTCGAACGCCTTGCACCGGCCGTCCGGGGCCAACCCGCGCTGCCGGGAGAACTCCGCGAAGACACCGGGCAGCGGCATCACGGTTACTCCACCTGCCAGCGCGAGCGAGCACTCGCCCTGACGCAGTGCGCGCATCGCGAGATGCATCGCCACCAGCGAGGACGAACACGCGGTGTCGAGCGAGACCGCCGGTCCTTCGAGCCCGAACGTGTAGGCGATCCGGCCCGAGGCGACGCTGCCCGAACTCCCGACCGCGAGATAGCCCTCGAACTCGTCGGCGACCCGGTTGCGGTTCCCGTAGTTCTGGTACACGACTCCGGTGAAGACGCCGGTATCGCTGCCCCGCAGCGAATCCGGGGCGATGCCCGCGCGTTCGAACACCTCCCAAGAGGTTTCGAGCAGTAGCCGCTGCTGCGGATCGGTAGCGGTCGCCTCGCGCGGGCTCATCCCGAAGAACCCCGCGTCGAAGTCGGAGGCGTCATGGAGGAAGCCGCCTTCGCGGGTGTAGCACTTGCCGACAGTGTCCGGGTTCGGGTCGTACAGCCCGGCGAGATCCCAGCCTCGGTCGGTGGGAAAGCCCGAGATCGCGTCGACGCCGCCCGCGACCTGGTCCCAAAGATCTTCCGGAGAGCGCACCCCGCCGGGGAAACGGCAGGCCATCGCCACGATCGCGATCGGTTCCCGCGCCGCGGATTCGACCTCGGCGAGCCGACGGCGAGCCTGATGCAGGTCCGCGGTCACCCACTTGAGGTAGTCGACCAGCTTTTCGTCCTCGGGCACGGCCGCGGACACCTCCTTATGCCGATGTGGCCATGTCGGCGTGCAGGTCGGCCGGGAGCTCTCGGCGGTACTTGACGTCGAGCTTCCGGTAGACGCGGGTGAGGTGCTGTTCCACCGTGCTGTCGGTGACGAACAGCTTCCTGGCGATTTCGCGGTTCGTGTAGCCGGCCACCGCCAGCCCGGCGACCCGCCGTTCGGATTCGCTGAGTGAACCGAGCTTGGCCGCGTCGGTCTGTCCGCCGACGTCGACCGCGGTGGGCTCCGGCATGAGCGCCTGGCACAACGGGGCCGCCGCGCACGACTTCGCCAGATGCCACGCGCGACGCAGCGTCATCCGTGCGCGTTTGTGCTCCCCGAGGTGGTGCCGGACCCGGCCGAGGTCGGCGAGCACCCGGGCGAGCTCGTAGCGATCCCCGCAGTTCTCCAGGATGTCGACCGCTTCGCTGAGCAGCTGCGGCCGCTTGCTCTCCTTACCGGTCATCGCCAGCACTCGCAGCGCCTGCGCACGTGCCCTGGTCCCGTCGACGCCGGGCCGGGACATCTGTTCGAACAACAGCCGCTTGGCGTCGTCACGGTTGCCGAGGGCGAGCCAGGCCTCCGCCGCGCCGGACCGCCACGCCACGAAGCCGGGCGTGTCGATGCCCCAGTCGCGCATGAGTTTCCCGCACATGAGGAAGTCGGCCAGCGCGGCGTGATGACGCTCGCCGTCGAGGTGGTGGTGAGCGCGCGCGTGGAGGTAGTGCAGCCCATGTCGGGTCTGGAGCAGCGCGTCGGGTATCGGGCGCGCGAGCTGGGCCGCGGCCTTGCCGGACTCGCCGCTTTTCGTGGTCGCGAGGATCAGGCTGCCGAGGGGGAAGCCGACCGCGACACCCCACGCTTTCGAGGACAAGTGCGTCAAGGCGGCGTCTGCCTGTACGGCGGCGCAACGGAAGTCACCTCGCCGGAGGGCGATCTCGGCGCGGACGGCGCTGAACCCCGCCTGCCAGGTGGGGCCGCCGCGTTCGGCCGCTTCCGCCTGCAGTCGTTCGCATTCGGCTTCGGCGGCGTCGACCTCGTCGGCGTAGACGAAGGTCAGCAGCGCTGACAGCGCGGGTTCGGCTGACCACGGTGTCGCGTGGCTGAGCCGGGTCTCGCGCAGGAAACGGTCCGCCTCGGCGACCGCGTCCCGGCGGTTGCCGAGCGTCAGCATTTCGGTCAACGCGATGGGCGGGTGATCGTGCCGCGCCCTCCTGCGTCTCGGGTAGCCGGTCATCATCCATAGTTCGGCTTCGTGGAGCTCGCCGCCGGATTCCCGCACGCGGTCGAACACCGCGGCCGCCTGCTCCGTCCGGCCGTGCCAGAGCAGTTGCCGCGCGGTGTCGAGGGCGTCGGAGCGGGAGAGCTGACCGGCGAGTAGCGGCTCGAAGTGGCGTAGCACGGAGGAAGGGTTGAGCTGCCACTCGGCCCTGGCCAGTTTCGCCAGGATGTCGACCCTGTCCGGGTGCGTCTGATGAGCCAAGGTCAGGAAGGCGACGGCCAAGCCCACTTCGTCGTCGCACAGCGCTAGTTCGGCGGCTTCGACGAGGACCTCGAGTGCCCAGGGCGGCACTGGGCTTCCCGCGCGCAGGAGGTGTTTCGCGATGGGGAGCGCGGACACGCCTTGTTCGTGGAGCAACGCGGCGGCTTGCCGATGCGCTCGCTCGCGTTCGGCCGGGGTCAGGTCTTCGAGTACGGCAAGTGTCATCGCCGGGTGCCGGAAGGACCCGCCGCTGAGCAGACCCGCCCTCGTCAGCACATCGAGGGCCGGGCGGACGGCGCCGCCGGTCATCGCGGACAACCGGGTTTCGGACGCTTCCGGGCCGAGTACGGCGAGCGCGCGAGCGACGCCCAGCACGGCGTTTTCGCAGCGGCGCAGGCAGAACGCCACGGTCTCGCGGTAGTGTTCACCAGGCACGCCGTTGTCGGCGCGGACGGCTTTGACGAGCGCGGGGTTCCCGCCGGAGCACTCGGACGCTTCCGCTGCGGCGAGCGAGGGAAGGCTCAGCCGGTGGGCGAGTTCGCCGAGCTCGGCGAACAGCTCCGGATGTGCTCGGCATGTCCGGTCCGCCTCGGTGAGAACCATGAATATCCGCGCCGACCGTGTTCGCCGCGCCAAATAGAGGAGGCAACGCAAGGAAACGGCGTCCGCGAAGTGGACGTCGTCGATCCCGAGCACCACCGGTCTTTCTCGCGCGAGAGTGTGCAGCGTGCTCAGCAGTTCTCGAAAGAGATTCGGGAGAGGTGCTTCGCGATGGTCGATCTCCGGGAAAAGCTGGTTCATGACACCGAGAGGGAAATCGGTTTCGAACTCCGAACAGCCGGCTCGGAGGACCAGGGCGCCGTCGTGATCGGCTTGGCGGGCGAACGCTCGCAGTAACGAAGTCTTCCCGTGTCCCACCGCGCCTTTCGCCAGTGCGACCCGTCCTTTTCCGGCGCGGCATTGATCGAACAGGCGGCGGAGAGTGTCCAGCTGCTCGGTTCGATCCATGGGGAACAACTTTAGGAGCCGATCTTCGGAATGCCCATGGGGTGATACTCCAGCTTCCGCCCACTGCGAGGTCATCGAAGGCCAATCGGGCCAATTCCCTTGACCCGCCTAGGTGAACCGAGCAATCTCTGAATGGCCAGCCGGATCTCCGAACCCCGGTGGAGAAAGGTTCGCGGTGAAACGTGCGCAGCTGAGAATCGTGGCGTATTTCCTGACCCTTCTCGTCTTGTCCGCGTGCGGTACCGGCGTACCGGGCGAGGTGCGACTCGCCGAGGGTGGCACGTTCCGCCAGGTGCTCGGCTTGGAAATACCGAGCTTCCATCCGTATCGCGATCAGGTCGCCGCCGTCTACTCGACGCTGCTGTACGACTCGCTGGTGAACGTGACTTCCGAGAACAAGGTGGTTTCCGGGCTGGCGGCGAAATGGAGCGCGACGACGACATCGGCGGAGTTCACCCTGCGCGACGACGTCACCTGTTCCGACGGTACCCCGCTGCGCCCTGCCGACGTCGCGAACGCGCTGAACCATCAGCGCGATCCGGTGCTCGCCCCGGCGGCCGCCGCCGCGCTGGCCACCGTGCCGGCCTTCACCGCGAACGCCGACGATACGACGAGAACCGTGACGATCCGGATGGCGGCACCGTACAGCTTCATCGTCCGGTTGCTGGGCACCAGGCCGATCGTCTGTCCGAAGGGGATCGCCGATCCCGCGAGTTTCGAGAAGGCGTCGGCGGGCACCGGTCCCTATGTGCTGAGCCAATACACGTCTGGCGGGCCGTACCGGCTCGAGGTGCGCACGGGGTACCGCTGGGGGCCGGACGGAGCCCGGACCGACGAGCCCGGTGTGCCCGCCGCGATCGTGCTGAGCGTGGTCCCTTCCCCGGCGACCGCGGCCAACCAGCTGATCGCCGGGGACGTCGATGCCTTCTACACTCCGGATCCGGACTCGGTGCGCGCACCGGGACCCGACGTGACGAGACTGGAAGTACCCGCCGTGACGGGTATGGCCTCGTTCAACCAACGCCCGGGGCGGGCGACCGCGGATCCGCATGTACGCGAAGCATTACTCGCCGCCATCGACCCCGGTCAGGCGGCCGCGGTGGCCACCGGGGGCAAAGGCAGGCCAGCACGGACGCTGATGCCCCCGGCGGCGTTCTGTTCCGGCGACACGGTTTCCACGAACCGGCCCGGCTATGACCTCGCCGCGGCTGCCCGTCTGCTGGACCAAGCGGGCTGGGTACCGGGCACGGACGGCGTGCGCGTGCGTGACGGCAAACGGCTTCGGCTGAAAGTGGTCACCTTCGCCACGAGCGCGCAGCTGCGCGCGACCGCGGAGTTCCTCGCGGGCGAATGGAAGAAACTGGGCGCCGAGGCGGTCGTCGACGAGGTCACCGTCATGGCGTTCATCACCGTGACCCAGCAGGGCGGTGAGTGGGAGCTCGCGCTCGGTGCCGGTGTCACCGGTTCGCTGCCTTCGGACGCCGCGCCGTTCTTCTCCGGGCCGATCCCGCCGCAAGGACGTAACGCCGGCGCGGTCGACAATCCCGAGTACCGGCGCCTGGTCGCGCAGGCGTCCGCGATGCAGGACGAGGCGAGCTGCCCGGTCTGGCAGCAGGCCGAGGCGGCGCTGGTGAAGCGGGCCGACGTGTTCGCGATCGCCGAGACCACGGCGATCTGGTTCACCGGCAAGGCGCGGTTCCGGGTGGCCGCCGACACCACCATCGCCCCCACGAGCATCCGGCTGACCAGGTAGCGCGGATGACGAGGGACCGGCATCCGCTCGTGGTGTTCACGGCGAGAAGACTGGGGCGCCTGACCGTGGCGTTGCTGGTGGTGGTGATCGCGTCCTTCGTGCTGATCCACCTCGTCCCCGGCGATCCGGTCCGCGCCGCCCTCGGCGCGCAGGCACCGCCGGAGGTGATCGCGGCGCGGACCGCGGAACTCGGCCTGGACCGGCCGCTCCCGCAGCAGTTCTTCGATTACGTCGGTGGCCTGATGCGCGGTGACCTCGGCACGTCGCTGGTGTCCCGTGAGGAGGTTCGGACGATCATGTCCACCCGGCTGCCGAACACGCTCGCGCTGGCCGGGCTCGCCTTCGCGCTGGTGGTCCTGATCGCGATCCCCGCTGGCCTTGGCATGGCCGTGTACACGCGAGACGACCGGCATCCCGGCGTCGAATCCGGCTTCACCGGGCTGTCCGCGACGCTTGGCCTGATTCCCAACTTCGTGCTGGCCACCCTTCTCGTCGCCGTCTTCGCGGTGGCATTGCGCGCGGTTCCGGTCGCGGGAATGGCAGAACCGGCGTCGTACGTGCTGCCGGTGCTTTCGCTCGCGCTGGGACCGGCGGCGCTGCTGGCGAGGATCGTCCGGGTGGAAGGCCGCAAAGTACTCGGCGAGGACTACATCCGCACCGCACGGGCGAAGCGGCTGCCAGCGCGGCTGATCTACCTCCGGCACGCGCTGCCCGGCATGCTCACCGCGACCCTCACCGTCGGCGGCATGCTCCTGCCCGGGATGGTCGCCGGGACCGTGCTCGTCGAGAACGTCTTCGCCTGGCCTGGGCTGGGCAGTCAGATCACCGGAGCGGTGCTGGTGAAAGACTACCCGGTGGCCCAGGCGGTGGTGCTCCTGCTCGGTGTCCTGGTGCTGGTCACCAACGTCCTGGTCGACCTCGCGCTCGCCGTGCTCGATCCGCGCTCCACGATCAGGAACGGGTGAGCCGGTGAAGGGATTCCGTGCGCCGGTCGCGACCCTCTTGTGCGGCGTGGTCCTGCTGTTCGCGCTGATCGGTCCGGTCATGTGGGGAGCGGCGGCCGAGACCGTCGACACCGGCGCGATCTGGCAGGCACCTTCGGCCGAGCACCTTCTCGGCACGGACGGCCTCGGCCGCGACCTGCTGGCCAGGGTTCTCGTCGCGACCAGGCTGTCGATAGTGCTCGCGGTTTCCGCGACGCTGCTCGGGGCGATGGCCGGGGTGCTGCTGGGTGTGCTGCCGTCGGTGCTCGGGCCGGTCGCCGGGCGGGTGATCGGCACGGTGATCGACATCCTGCTGATGTTCCCCGCGTTGCTGATGGTCATGTTCCTGGCCATCGTCTTCGGCGCCGGGACGACAGGGGTGCTGGTCGCCTTCGCGATCGCTTCGATGCCCGGCTTCGCCCGGCTGGCACAGACTCTGGCCGCCTCGGTGTCCGACGCGGACTTCATGGCCGCCGCCCGTGTGCTCGGCGTACGGCGGCACCGGCTCCTGTACCGCCACGTGCTGCCCAACATCGTCGAGCCGCTGGCGATCACGGTCACTTCGTCGCTCGCGTTCGCGCTGGTGGCCATCAGCGGGCTGAGCTTCCTCGGACTCGGGGTCGGCTCGCCGTCCTACGACTGGGGGCTGCTGCTCGGCCAGGGCCTGGACCGGATCTACTCCTCGCCCGCCGCGGCGCTGGGGCCGGGAGTGGCGATCGTACTGGCGGGGCTGGGTTTCCAGCTGTACGGCGAAGCCCTCGCGCGGGCCGCGGGCGGCCGGCGACGAGAAGCCCGGTTCGGCGGCGGCCAAGCCCCGGCCTCGCCAGGCAGCGTGTTGCGAGCACGGTCGCTGACTGTCGAGTTCCCTGGTGCGCAGCCGGTCCGGGGAGTGGATCTCACGATCGGCAAGGGGGAGGTCGTGGGGGTGGTGGGGGAGTCCGGTTCGGGCAAGACGCTCACCGCGCTCGCGGTGGCCGGTCTCGTCCCGCACCCCGGAAGGGTGTCCGCGCGCGAGCTCGAGCTCGACCGCGGTGCGCTCGCGATGGTGTTCCAGAACCCCGGGGCGGCGCTGCATCCGACTATGCGGATCGGCAGGCAGCTGGCAGAGGTCGCCGAAGTGCACCAAGGTCTGTCCAAAAAGGACGCGATGAGCAAGGCGGTTTCGAAGCTGGACGTCGTGGCGATCCAGGACCCGCCGAGGCGGGCCCGTCAGTACGCGCACGAGCTGTCCGGCGGGATGCAGCAGCGGGCGGTGATCGGGATGGGCCTGATGGGGACTCCGGACCTCGTCATCGCGGACGAGCCGACCACCGCGCTGGACGTGACCGTGCAGCGCCGGATACTGGGATTGCTCGCCTCGATCAATGCCGACACCGGTGCCTCGGTACTGCTGATCAGCCATGACCTGGCGGTGGTCGCCGAGATCAGCGGCCGGGTGCTGGTCATGTACGCCGGCCTGATCGTCGAGGAGCTCCCAGTGATTGCCTTGCATGCCAGAACACCCGCGCACCCCTATACGGCGGCTCTTCTGGCGACCAGCGTCGACCTGGACACCGACCGGGACCTGCCGCTCGCCACCATCCCCGGCCGCCCGCCCGCCGAAGTGCCGGACGGCTGTCCGTTCGCCCCGCGCTGTCGCTGGGGCACGCACCGGTGCACCACCGAAACACCGCCTTTGCGCGAACGCGCACCGTCGCACCGAGTCGCTTGCTGGTATCCGCGGTGAGCGGCCTGAGCTTCGACCGGCTCACCGTCCGGTATCCAGGAGTCACCGCCGTGGACGACGTCAGTCTCGAGGTCCCGCACGGCCGGATCGTCGGCCTGGTGGGCGAATCCGGCTCGGGCAAGTCCACGCTCGGCCGCGCCGCCGTCGGCCTCGCACCGGTGCGGGCCGGGAGGGTACTGCTCGACGGGGAGGACATCACGCAGGCGAAAGGAGCACGGCGACGACGGCTCGGCGGCCGGATCCACCTGGTGTTCCAGAACCCGCACAGTGCGCTCGACCCCCGGATGACGGTCGGAGAGACGGTCTCGGAGGCCCTGACCGTGCACCGTGGGCTACGCAGGAGTGAACGGCGTTCCGAGGTCGCCCGGCTGCTCGACCTGCTGGAACTGGACCCGACGTTGGCGTCGGTCTTGCCTGGCGCGCTTTCGGGCGGCCAGCGGCAGCGGGTGGCCTTGGCCAGGGCGCTCGCGGTGGAGCCGGAGGTGCTGATCGCGGACGAGATCACGTCGGCGCTGGACGCTTCGGTGCAGTCCGCGATCCTGAACCTGATCCGCGAGCTGCGGGACAAACTGGAGCTGACAATCCTGTTCATCGGGCACAATCTGGCCGCTGTCCGCTACGTCGCCGACGTCATCGCCGTGCTGCGTCAAGGCGAACTCGTCGAGGTGGCCCCCACCGACAGGTTGTTCGCCGAGCCCCGGCATCCGTACACCCGCGCCTTACTGGATTCCGTCCCCCGGATCGGCCGCTAGAGCGAATCTGATCGCCGAGGTCGCGGCCCTGGTCGCGTTGAGCGCTTCCTGACAGGTATCGGTGGCGGCCGAGCGTTCGCCGAGCGCGGCACAGATGCGCTCGGCCGCCTCGAGACAGGCGAGGCCGGCCTCGACCAGCGGGTCGGTGCGAGCGTCCGCGAGGCGGAGGCTCAACCGGCGGATTTCGGTGTGCAGCTCTCCGGCGACCGACATGGAGGTCAGGCCGGGGTGAGGGTGAAGAAGCGTTCCTGCCAAAGGGCGTACAGCTCCGCGTGCAGATCCTGGGTGAGCCCGAGTTCGCCCAGTGTGGTCTTCCCATCGGCCTTTTCCAGCACGGCGAACAGTTCCGGAGATACCGAGGCGCGGGGGCCGGTCGCGTAGTCGAGGAAGATTTCCCTTGTCATGCTTGGGCCCTCGGCGATTCGCAGGTGCTCGGCCAGCCGGGTGGTGGGCCGGAAGCCGACGGTGGCGTGGGCGAGGTTGTGGGTCCAATGGGGTTTGCGGGTGATGAGGTGGTTTTCGATGATGAGGTGGTCGAGTTCTGTGGTGAGGTAGCAGGTGAGGGCGTCCTGGAGGGTTTGGACGATGGGTTCGGCGTTGTTGTTGAACGAGGTGTTGAGGAGTACCGGGGTTCCGGTGAGGTTGCCGAATTGGGTGACGAGTCGGTGGAATGTGGGGTTTGTTTCGGGGTGGATGATTTGGAGGCGGGCGGTTCCGTCGATGTGGGTGACGGCGCCGAGGTGTTCGCGGTGTTCGGGGCGGACGTTGAGGACGAAGGACATGAAGTCGTGGTTGCCTTGTGTGGTGGGGATTTCGAAGTAGGTGTCGGCGGCGTCGAGGGTGGTGACGGGGGCGAAGGGGCGGTAGCTTTCGCGTTTTTTGACCATGGCGTTGATGCGGGTCTGGTTGGTTTTGGGGCGTGGGTCGGCGATGATGCTGCGGTTGCCGAGGGCGCGTGGTCCGAATTCGGATCCGCCTTGTGCCCAGCCGAGCACGGCCCCGTCGGCCAGGAGCTGTGCCGCCCGATCGACGATGTCGTCGGGCTTTTCGATGTCCACCCACCGGCTCCAAGCCTGGAGAGTGGATTCGATGTGCTTTTCGGTGCCCAGCGTGGGACCGAAGTCTGCGGCGCGCAGCCGGGACGGGGTGTGAGCGGCCCCGAGCCGCTGCGCGGCCAGCAGTGCCGCGCCCTCGCCCGCGCCGGAGTCGTGCGACGCGGGATGCACAAAGACCTCGTCGAAGAGGCCGGAACGGAGGACGACACCGTTCAGGCTCGAGTTGTGCGCCACACCGCCACCGAAGGCCAGCTTCCGCAGACCGGTGAGCTCGGCCCAATAGGACAGGACGTGCAGGACGATCGTTTCGACCGCTTCCTGAATGCCGGCGGCGATGTCCATGTGCTGCTGGGTGAACTCCTCGCCCTTGCGTCTCGGCAGGATCCCGTGATCGAACAACGTCGGGCCGACGACGTTCAAGCCGAGATTGCTCGCCGCGATCTCGTAGTTTCCCTTTTCCTGCAACGTGTAGATGGACTTGAAGATCTCCCGGTAGGCGCTGGGGTCGCCGTACGGCGCCAGGCCCATCACCTTGTACTCGTCGCCGAATCCGTAGCCGAGTTGCTGGGTCGCGGTCAGGTAGAGCCTGCCCAGTGAGTTCGGGATCGAGTACGACGCGAGGCTTTCCAGTCGCCGGTCGTCGCCGCGGTACACGGTGCCGGAGCTGTCCTCGCCGGCGGCGTCCATCACCACCACGAGCGCTTCGCTCATGCCCGAGCGGGTGAAGGTGGACTGCGCGTGCGCCAGGTGATGCGGACTGTAGAAGAGCTTGTCGTCGGGCAGGTCCCAGTCCAGTTCGCGCTTGAGCCAATCCTTGATCAGCTGTCGGCTGTACCGGGTGGGTGCCGAGCTGTTCACGGTGTACAGGAAGTTCAATGACTGATCGATGGTTTCTTCGGGAAAATAGTAGCCAACTGCGTCGATGTCGGCGGGTGTGACGTTCGCGCGTTCGAGGCAGGCGCGGATGGCGTTGATCGGGAACTTGGTGGTCTTCTTGATCCGGTTGAGCCGTTCCTCTTCCACCGCCGCGATCAGCTCGCCGTCGCGGATCAGGCAAGCTGCGGCGTCGTGGAAGAAGTACTCCATCATGCCGTCCACCAGATCGGTGTCCGCGCCGGAGAAGTTGCCGTTCAGTCCGAGCACCAGCATCTCGTTCACCGGCCAATCGGGGTGAGGGTGAAGAAGCGTTCCTGCCAGAGGTTGTAGAGCTCCGCGTGCAGATCCCGGGTGAGTCCGAGTTCGCTCAGCGGCGTTCGTCCGTCGGCCTGCTTGAGCACCGCGTACAGCTGTGGTGAGACATCGGCCCGCGGACCGGTCGAATAGTCGAGCCGGATCTCCCATCCTTCAACGGGTTCCCCCTGCGGACCGGACTTCACGATCCGGGCCAGCCGGGTGGTCGGCCGGAAGCCGACGGTGGCGTGGGCGAGGTTGTGGGTCCAATGGGGTTTGCGGGTGATGAGGTGGTTTTCGATGATGAGGTGGTCGAGTTCTGTGGTGAGGTAGCAGGTGAGGGCGTCCTGGAGGGTTTGGACGATGGGTTCGGCGTTGTTGTTGAACGAGGTGTTGAGGAGTACCGGGGTTCCGGTGAGGTTGCCGAATTGGGTGACGAGTCGGTGGAATGTGGGGTTTGTTTCGGGGTGGATGATTTGGAGGCGGGCGGTTCCGTCGATGTGGGTGACGGCGCCGAGGTGTTCGCGGTGTTCGGGGCGGACGTTGAGGACGAAGGACATGAAGTCGTGGTTGCCTTGTGTGGTGGGGATTTCGAAGTAGGTGTCGGCGGCGTCGAGGGTGGTGACGGGGCGAAGGGGCGGTAGCTTTCGCGTTTTTTGACCATGGCGTTGATGCGGGTCTGGTTGGTTTTGGGGCGTGGGTCGGCGATGATGCTGCGGTTGCCGAGGGCGCGTGGTCCGAATTCGGATCCGCCTTGTGCCCAGCCGAGCACGGCCCCGTCGGCCAGGAGCTGTGCCGCCCGATCGACGATGTCGTCGGGCTTTTCGATGTCCACCCACCGGCTCCAAGCCTGGAGAGTGGATTCGATGTCTTGTGGTGTACCGAGCGTGGGCCCGAGGTCGGCGTTGCGTAGCCGTCGCGGCGTGGCGTGTGTGGTGCCGAGTTGTCGCTGGGCCGCCAACGCCGCGCCTTCCCCGGCTCCGGAGTCGTGCGACGCGGGGTGGATGAAGACTTCCTCGAAGAGACCGGAGCGGAGGATGACACCGTTGAGGCTGGAGTTGTGGGCGACGCCGCCGCCGAAGGCCAGCTTCCGTAGACCGGTGAGCTCGGCCCAGTAGGACAGGACGTGCAAGACGATCGTTTCGACTGTCTGTTGGATGGCGGCGGCGATGTCCATGTGCTGCTGGGTGAACTCCTCGCCCTTGCGTCTCGGCAAGATTCCGTGACCGAACAAGGCCGACCCCAGATTGTTGAGCCCGAGTGCGCCCGGTGTGAGTTCGTAGTTTCCCTTTTCCTTCAAGGAATACAACGATTCGAAGAGCTCTCGGTAGGTGTTGGGGTCGCCGTATGGTGCCAGGCCCATCACCTTGTACTCGTCGCCGAACTTGTACCCCAGCTGCCGGGTCGCGTCGAGATAGAGTGATCCGAGGGACTTCGGGATCGGATACGAAGTGAGGGCGCGCAGATCTCCGCCTTCGGCATGATAGACCGTTCCCGAACTCTCTTCCCCCATGCCGTCCATGATGACCACCAGTGCCTCGACCATTCCCGAGTGGAGATAGGTGGACAGCGCGTGCGCTGTATGGTGCGGGCTGTAGAAGAGCTTGTCATCGGGCAGGTCCCAGTCCAGCTCTTTCTTGAGCCAATCCTTGATCAGCTGCCGGGTGTACCGCGTCGGTGTTTCGCGGTGCTCGGTGTACAGCTGGTTGAGGACCATATCCATGTGGTCTTCGGGAAAGTAGTATCCGACGGCGTCGATCTCGTCGGGCCGGACGTTCGCCCGGTCGAGGCACGCGCGGATGGCGTTGACCGGGAACTTGGTGGTCTTCTTGATCCGGTTCAGCCGTTCCTCTTCCACCGCCGCGATCAGGACACCGTCACGGACCAGACTGGCCGAGGAATCGTGGCAGAAGAACTCCAGCATCCCGTCCACCAGATCGGTGTTCCCGGCGGAGAAGTTCCCGTTCAAACCGAGTACGAGCATTGCTTCACCGGACCAATCGGTGTCGATGGAACCGCCGGAGCCAGCCTAGCCGGCGGGCGGCCGGGTCCGGGAGTTCCGTGGTTCCACTGCCCGCCCATTCCCTCGAGAGGTAAGGCAAAGAGCGTGTTGGCGCGGGTGGTCGTGAGTGGTTTTTCGGGTTCTATAGCGGGGTAAGGCAAACGTGGCGTGATCGGCTCGCTGCCGTGAAGGTCCCCCTTGTCTGCCCTCACGGTAGTGAAGGAGGCCTTCACTACCGTGTGCCCGGCGAGGGGTTCCCCGAGGAGGCGGGGCGCGCCTCCTGACTGTCCATAAAGGACAGTTTTAGCGACTCGGTGTCCGATTGATGTCGATCTGTGCGGTCCTGCGCGGGGTCGCGAGGCCGGGCAAACTGCTCAAGTCGGACATTGATCGCCGGGAAGGCGTCCCTTGTGGGCACCCGTGGTCACGGCCCGGCTTCCGTCAGCCAGTCCGGACCCGCACCGGGACGCGCCACATTTGGCTTACCCCTCAATAACCCGAATCGCCGCTCACGACCCACGCGAGTCACGCCTCCGCTCACGCCGAGCCCTGTGTACCCAGTCCGTGAAGGCCTCCTAGCCGGGGCCTGCTCTCCGCTGACGTCGCGAAAGTCACGACCTGGCGAGTGCCACCAGTCTCTCGGCGATCTCGTCGACATGGGGCAGGGCAAGCAACTCGCGCTGGGCGTGACGCGCACGTGCGGTGATCTCCGCACTGTCGAGGACTTTCCGGCACACGTCCGCGATTTCGGAAGAACCGGCCTGCTCGCCCAGCCCGAGTTCCGCCACCTTCCGCGCGTTGTCGAGCTGATCGCCGAACAGGGGAGCGACCACCATGGGCACGCCCGCGCGAAGGGCCTCGCGGACACTGTTGTAGCCGCCGTGGGTCACGAACAGCTGGACGGTCTCCAGGAGCAGCGGTTGTGGTACGTGATCGACCAGCCGGACATTCGGGGGAGTGCCCGACCGCGGAAACCGCACCCCGCCGGTCGACACGATCGTCTCGCAGTCCACTTCGGACAGTGCGTCGACCAGCGCGGTCAGCGCCCGCACCGGATCGGCGGGCATGGTCGACGCGATCCCGTTGTCCAGTGACTTCGCGGCCATCGGCAATGCGACGCCGATGGCGCCGTACACCAGGGGCTTGCCAGGGTCGAGTTCGGTGATCCAGGCAGGAAGCGCGCATCCGTTCCCAGCCGCCGGCTGCCGGTAGGCCAATGCCGGCGGAATCCCGTCTGCGGCGAACGAGTATCGCGGGGGAAGTGAATCGATGCGGCCGTAGCGGTAGATCGCGAGCGGGTCGTCCTGGACGGTCAGCCCGAATTCGGCACGGCGCTCGTTCAACAACGGCGCGATCAAGGCGGGGTCCAGAGTGTTGACCGCGCCGGACGGCGTCGCCACATGCGGTACACCGAGATGCTCCGCGACAAGGCAGCCACACAGCTCCATACCGTCGCGGAGTACGAGGTCCGGCCCGTACCCGGTGGCTATCCTGAGCAAGTCCGGATAGCCGCGCGAGAGTAGCGGTCGCCCGGCGATGACCTTGATCACCTGGTCATGGCCGGTATCGATGCTCTCCGACCAGCATTCGGCCTGATCCGGCAGCGCGGCGACGGCTTCGAGCCCCGCCGAAGTGAACTCCTCGACGAGCCGGGGTACGCACGCGACCAGCACCTCGTGCCCCGCCCGGGCCAGCGCGGACGCCGCCGGGATCATCTCCCGCGCGTGTGAGGGAGCACCGGTCACCGTGCACAGTATGCGCAGTCCGCTCACGAACCGACCCTCGCACTAGGGATCATCTCGGCGTCGCGCTGCACAGGCACGAGGGCCGCGGTGAGGGATTTCGAACGGTGGTACTCCAGCAGGAGTGCGTCCCGCCCGGGCTGGAGCTCGACCCAGGTCGCGGCCCGCTGGTGCTTGTCCGCGCGGACGGCCTGAGGAATCGTCCGGTAGGCGATGTCGCGGATCAGCTTGTGCCGGAACTCGTAGGTGGTCACACCTGGTTCCCTGGTGCGGACGCGGGCGAGCAGGCCGTGTCGTTCGAGATGTTCCAGCGCGCCCGACACCTCGTCCTCCGCTTGGCCGCCCACCGCGCTCACCCCGTCCGCGCGGATCCCGGAGCGGATGACCGCGGCGTCGACAAGGACAGTTTTGGCGGCGACGGGCAGACTGTCCAAACGGGACGCGACAGTGCGGTGCACCAGTTGCGGCACGGGTGGACCGTCCCCGGCGGCGTTCTCGGGCAGCATCCGTGCGAACGCTCCGGCGAAGAGCGGATTCCCGCCGATATGCGAGAGAAAGGAACGAAGTGCCCGACCGGTGCTCCTGCCGTCGTGCAGGATGGCCAGCAGCCTGGTTATGTCCTCATCGGACAGCGGGTCGAGGGTGATCGTGGTGGCACCGGCCTTGCCGCCCGCCCAAGTGGGCCGGCGGTCCAGCAACTCGGTCCGCGCGGTGACCACCACCAGTATCGGGAACAGCCCGGCGTTGCCGGTGAGATGGTCGATGAAGTCCAGCAACAGATCGTCGCCGAGATGGAGGTCTTCGATGACGAGCACGAGCGGTTCCTCGGCGCTCGCCGCGTCGAGGAACTGGCGCCAGGCAGGGAAGGAATCGCGCGAGATCTCCGTGTCCGTGCCGAGTCCGAGCAGGCCGCGCAAGTGGGAGAGCAGCCATTCCGACCTGGCCTCGTCTCCGGTCAGTCCGGTCACCGTTTCGGTCAGTTTGCGATTCGCGCGCTCCGCGGAGTCGACTTCGCTTATCCCCGAATAGGACCGCACACAATCGGCCAGTGCGGCCAGCGTGCCCGGCGTTCCGAACCGCGAGCACCGGCCGGTGACGAACCTGGCACGAGCCGACGTCGCGTGGTGGAACTCGGCGATCACCCTGCTCTTGCCGATCCCGGGTTCGCCGAGAACGGTGACCAGATGCGGCCTGCTCCGGGTGTCGACCTGGTTCAGCGCGCCGAGCAGCATCCCGAGCTCGCGATCCCGGCCGACGAATGGCGCCGTCGACGGGACCTGCGACTGCCGCGGCAGCACGGTCACGGCCGGTGACCCCTCGTCGTGGCTTTCGGCGTTGGCGTAGGCGATCTCGGTGTCGCTGGCGGATCTGGTCTCCGCGCAGACCCGCACCTCGTTGTCCGGGATCCGGGTGAGCAGCCGCAGGCAGCGGTCGAGCACCGCGCCGGTGACCATCGGCGGTTCGCCGGCGTCGCCCTGGTGTCGGCGGACGAGCGCGTCGCCCGTCGCGACGGCGACCGCGGTGGTCAGTGTGCTGGTGCGGCCGGTGGGGTGGAGCAGCCGGTCCCTGATGGCCAGCGCCGCCCGCACCGCCCGCGTGGCGTCGTCTTCCCGGCAGCGCACCGGGCCGAACAGGGCGAGCCAAAGCGGCCCGATGGTACCACCGATGATGCCGCCGAGCTGTTCGGTCTCTTCCCGGATCGTCGCCGCGACGTGCTGCAACTCGGCGTCGACGTGTTCGGGGCCCGCGTCGCGGACGTCGTGGCCGAACCGGGTCATCACGACGACGACACTGACCCATTTGAGCTCCGCGATCTGCCCGGATGGCTCCCGCCGCGGTTTCGGGGATAGCGCGGTCACCTCCACCGGACGCGGGGACTCGGCGGGGACCGGCCGGGAGGGCTCGATCGCCAGTTCCTGATTGAGGATCGCCTGCTCCAGTTCCTGCAGCTCGCGACCGGGGTCGAGCCCGAGGCCGTCGACCATCCTGGTCCGGAGGCGGCGGTAGACGCCGAGCGCGTCGGCTTGACGTCCGTTCTGGTAGAGCGCGCGCATCAACTGACCGCACAGGCGTTCCCGCAGTGGCTCCGCCTCGACCCACGTCTCCAGCTCGTGCATGACTTCGCCATAGTGGCCACACGCGAATTCGGCTTCGACGTAGTCCTCGATCGCGGCCAGCCGCGCGTTGCGGACGGTCGTCAGCACCGGCCAGTCGATGCCGAGTTCGACGAGATCGGCGAGGACAGGGCCGCGCCACAACGCCAACCCCTCACGCAGGGTGCTCGCGGCCTGGAGCCAGTCGCCGTCCGCGAGCTTCTTCCGGCCGTCGCTCACCTTGTCGTGGAAGCGGTTCAGGTCGACGCTGTCCGACGGAGCGCGGAGCAGATAGCCGGGAGCGTGCGTCAGCAGAACGGTGGAATCCGAGTCGTACCCGCTGGGAGACAGCAACTGACGCAGCCCGGAAACGGCGTTCTGCAGCATCTTCCGCCCCGTGGTCGGCATCTCGACCGGCCAGAGCGCCTTGAGCAGGGTGCTGGTGGCGACCACGCTGTTGACGTGCAGGAGCAGAAAACCGAGCGCGGCACGTTGCTTGCTGCCGTTCACCGGCAGCGGTCTGTCTTCGTCGACGACCTCCAGCGGGCCTAACAACTGAAATCGCATGTCTCCCCCTGGCGTGAGGTTGCGGTGGTGTTTGGACGTTTCGGTCACCGATCAACCGGCCTCGCCGACCTGCAGTCGCCAGAGTGAGGCGTAGACGCCGTCGAGCCGCAGGAGCTCGTCGTGGGTGCCCTCCTCCGCAGGCACTCCGTCCGTGCCCATGACATAGATGTGGTCGGCGTGCCGGATGGTCGAGAGCCGGTGCGCGATGACGACGAGCGTCCTGTCCCGCGCGAAATCCTTCAGCGCGTGCTGGATCGCTGCCTCGGTCTCGTTGTCCACCGCGGACGTCGCCTCGTCCAGGACGACGATCGGCGCGTCCTTGACGAACGCGCGTGCCAGCGAGACGCGTTGTTTCTGGCCGCCGGACAGGGAAACGCCACGTTCGCCGATCGTCGTGGCGTACTTCGACGGGAGCGTCTCGACGAACTCGTCCACGGCCGCCATCCGGGCGGCGTCCACCACCCGCCGGTGGCCCGCCTGGAAACTTCCGTAGCGGATGTTGTCCTCGATCGTCCCGTCGAACAGGAATGCGTCCTGCGCCACGAAACCGATCGCCCGGCGCAGATCGCGCAGCCGGATCTCGGCGATGTCCTGGCCGTCGAGGAACACCCGTCCTGAATCCGGCCGCTGGAACCGCATCATGAGCTTGGCGATCGTCGTCTTGCCCGCACCGGTCACCCCGACGATTCCGGTGACCTTCTCGGGCGCGATGCGCATGGTCAGCCCGCGCAGGACCGGGGGGCGGCCCGGATAGCCGAAAGTGACGTTTTCCAGCACCATTTCGCCCTTGACCCGGGCCACGTCCAGCCGGTGGCCGCGCGTGGCGGACTCGACCGGGAGCTCTTCGAGATAGCGGAGCCGATGCAGCGCGGCCGCGGTCTGCTGGTACCCGTCGACGACGTTCCCGAGGTTCGGCAGCTTCCACAGCACCTGCTGCGGCAGGCCGACGAGAGGGTTGAAGATCTCGAACCGGAGGGTCTCGGCGAGCACCGCGCGCCCACCGAGCAGCAGGATCCCGGCGAGTGACACGGTGGCGGACACCCGCACGGTCTCGGTGTACGAGACGGCGCCGCGGTCGAGCAGCTTGCCGCTGTCCCGGTACCGCTCGCTGAGCGCGCTGACCCGTTCGATCTCGTGGGTCTCGGCGCTGAAACTCTTCACCGTCGCGGCCGCCGCCAGGTTGTCCGTGAGCCTGCTGTTCAACGCGGACTCGTTCTCGGCGACGCGCAGGTAGTCCGGGCCGATCTTGTCGTGGTGACGGAACGAGAGCCAGGCGACGATCGGCACCGGGAGGAACGCGACCCACGCGATCTGCGGCGCGAAGACGAGGAAAACCGGTACGAGAACGACAAAGCTGGTGGTCAGCGTCAGGACCTCGTGTGCCGAGGAGGCGAGGAACGTGCCCAGCTGATTGATGTCGTCGGTCAGCAGCCTGGCCATCCGGGTGGTGCGTTCGTCCTCGAGATGCCGGAGTTCGAGGCGCTGCACGCGGGGGTACAGCCGGTCCCGCCACTCGTGCCGGACGTCGTGCGCGAGGGCACGCCACTGGATCCCCGCCGTGTAGGACAGGGCGGCGAGGCCGAGGCAGACCAGCGCGGCCGCCGCGGCGAGTACCCAGATCTGGGTGGTGGCACCGGTGAGGCCGATGCCGATCAGCGCGGCGCTCTCCCCGCGGATGAGCACGAGCACGATCCAGCCGATGACCAGCACCAGGACCATGTCCATGAGCTGTCCGAGCACCGACAGGGCCGACGCGAGATAGAACCGTTTGCGGTACCTGCCGACGATCGTCAGCAGCGGTGGCTGTTTCGCCCACTTCGGTGGCGACGGCTCCTGCCGGGCCGCGCGTTCGGACTTCCGCCAGGCGGTGCGGATGATGACCGCGGTGGTGCCGAGCACGGCGCCGAGCCCGACGAGAGGTGCCGGAACCGATACCGCGACGATCGCCGCCGTGGCACCGACGGCGACCAGGGCGAGGCCGTTATCGGTCTCGCCCTGGCCGGTCGGCGCGACCTGGCGGGAGCCGGTGATCTTGCGGACCACCGCGGCGACGGCTTGCAGCACGAGCTTGCCGACCTGCTCCCCGGTGAGCCGGGAGTCGTGGCGTACGAGCAGCCTGCCGGTGACCGGGTTCGCGCGTGCCGCCAGGACACCCGGCGCGTGGCACAGGTTCGTCTCGAGCGCGACGGCCAGCCGGGGCCGTCCGCTCACCACCCCGATGTCCCACCGCTGGCGCCCGGGAATGACCGACCTCGGCCGCACGCTCAGCTTTTCGTGCCGCCGCCCCATTGTTAATGGCATGTTTCGCTGTCACCGATTTCGTGTTCGGAGAAGTTCGCGTGCACTGGCGGTCAGGGTGCTGTTCTCTTCTTTTCGGCTTGCTCGGCGTCTCTGACCTCCGCCGCGAGATCCTGCAACTCCTCGCCTGCCTGTGCGGCGATCTTGCGCACTTCCAGCGCGACTCCGACCGACGCCCGGACGGCGCCGCGGGCCAGTGGCTTCACCATCTTGCCTGCGAGCGGGGCGATCACGAGTCCGATCAAGAAAGCCGGCAGTGGTGGTAGCATCTCGCATCCGTCCTCGTGTTCTGTGTTTTCCTGATTGATGAGAACCACTCTTGCCTCAGCCGGACTTGTCTTTATTGAATGGCAAGAACTCCGCTGGGTGGGCTCGCCGATCTTCCGGATTCCCAAGTTATCGCCGGGGTCGGGACCGGTCAAGGTAATCCATGCGCGTCACCGGTCCGGGGGTGTCGGCTCCGGTCGGAAACCGGCGGAGTTTGTCACTGTTTTTCCACTGTACGGGAATGTTCACAGTTGCTTCGGCCCGGCAGCCGACACGCGGTCGTGTCCGTAGTTGCTCCGTTGGAGCGGCTCTTCCGCGTGATCAGTCGCGCTCGGTCGCCGGTTGTCCGGCAGTCGGATATTCCTTTTCCGCCGGACATCACTTTTTCCTGGCCAGCGTGATTCCGTCGGCCATCACGATCAGGGAGAGTTCGACCCGGTCGTCGTCACGGAGCATGCTGTTGAGCTTGCGAATCGCGAGCGTGTCCTCGTCGTTCGAGTCCGGATCGGCGACCTTGCCGAGGAACAGCGTGTTGTCGATGACGATCAAGCCATCCGGACGGGTGAGAAGCATTGCTTCCTCGTAATACCAAGGATAATTCACCTTATCGGCGTCTATGAAAACCAGATCGAACCGGCCGCCGCCCTGTTCGGTGCGAAGCCCGGCCAAGGTCTCGATGGCGTCGCCGACGCGGACCTCGATGCGGTCGGCCACCCCCGCGCGCTGCCAGAAGGGTTCGGCGATCGCCGGCCATTTCGCACTGACGTCGCAGGTGACGACCCGGCCGCCAGGGGGGAGCGCGCGGGCCATGCTCAAGGTGCTGTAGCCGGTGAAGGTGCCGATCTCCAAGACTCGTTTCGCCGCGAGGAGGCCGACGAGCATCCCCAGAAACTGTCCCTCCTCGGGCATCACCTGAAGATGACGGCCTGCCGGAAGCCGCGCCGTCTCCGCGCGCAGATCGCGGAGAATCTCGTCCTCGCGCAAGGAGACCCGTCTGACATATTCGATCAGGCGATCGGTGGTGCCGATCTGCTCACCCATGTCCATTCCGTTCCAGTGCCGCCGACAAGATCTGGATGGTCTCGGTTTGCGGTCGGGCAACCGGTTTCAAGTGCATCCGCCGCACATCGGAAGGCTCGTCGAACGAGCCGGCGCAGGAACAGCCGTGGCGAGGGAGATCGTCGAACCCGGCGAACCGGTAGGCGATCTCCATCATCCGGTTGCGCCCGGTCCGCCGGAAGTCGGCCACCAGATGGACGTCCGCCGCCGCGGCGCGGCAGGCCAGCCACGACAGCAGCGCGCTGCCCGCCCCGAACGAGACCACCCGGCACGAGGTGGCGAGCAGCTTGAGGTGCCACGACAGCGGATGCCGTTGAAGCAGGACGATGCCGATCGCGCCGTGCGGGCCGAACCGGTCGGACATGCTGACCACCAGCACGTCGTGATCGGGAGCCGCGAGCAGTTCGCGCAGCGTCCGCTGGGAATAGACGACACCGGTCGCGTTCATCTGGCTGGTCCGGGCGGTCAGTTCGGACACCCGGGACAGATCCTCTTCGGTGGCCGGGCCGATTCGCATCACCAGGGACAGCGACTTCAGGAAATCGGCGTCCGGTCCGGGGAAGTCGGCGCGCTCGGCTTCACGCTGGAACCCGGCCTGGTACAGCAGTCTGCGCCGCCTGGAGTCGACGGTGATCACCGACGGGCTGAATTCGGGCAGCCGGACCAGCGCGGTGGCCTGGTCCGCGGGGTAACACCGGATGTCGGGTAGGTGGAAGGCGACCTCGGCGCGCTCGGCGGGCTGGTCGTCGATAAAGGCGATCGTGTGATCTGCGAAACCCAGCCTGTCCGCGATCCTGCGCAGCGCGCCGGACTTGGCGCCCCAGCCGATCTGGGGGAGCACGAAGTACCCGGCGATGTCGAGCTCCACCAGGCGTTCCCACGCCCGATCGTGATCGTTCTTGCTGGCGACCGACTGCAGGATGCCGCGCGCGTCCAGTTCCACGACCGTCGCGCGGACCTGATCCGGCAGCGTGACGTGGTCACCTTCGCTCAGGGTTCCTTGCCACAGTGTGTCGTCCAGGTCCCAGACGAGACACTTCACGTCGCCGGTCACCGACTGGCCCCGCTCAGCGCGTGCCCGGCGAGCATGACCAGGCACAACTCGTTGGTGCCTTCGATGATTTCCATGAGCTTCGCGTCCCGGTAGGCCCGCGCCACCGGACTTCCGGCGTGCGCACCGGCCGAGGCCAGTACCTGCGCCGCCGTCGACGCGCCGGCGGCCGCGTTGACCGCGCTGACGTGCTTGGCCAGGACCGTCGTCATCACCACATCCGGTGATCCGGAATCCCAGTGATCGCTGGCGTGCTCACAGACCCGCGCGCTGACCTGTTCGGCGATCAGCAGCCTGCCGAGATGCCCGGAAACCAGCTGATGGTCGGCGAGGGGTTTGCCGAACTGGGAGCGTGATCGCGCGTGGCTCGTCGCGGCCGCGAGGCAGCCCCGGAGCATTCCGGCACAACCCCACGCGACGGACAGCCTGCCGTACGTCAAGGCCGACGTGACCAGGAGTGAGAGTGATTGCCCGGCACCGCCGAGCAGACTGTCCGCGGGCAGCCGCACCGAATCGAGTTCCACCTCCGCGTGCCCGGCGGCCCGGCAGCCGAGCGGATCGGGGATGCGGCGCACCCGCACCCCCGGCGCGTTCGCGGGGACGACCACGGCGGCGCCTCCGTCGCCGTACCGGCCGAACACCACGATGAGGTCGGCGTAGTGCCCGCCGGTCACCCACACCTTGCGGCCGGCGAGTACCACGCTGCCGCCGTCGTCGTGGATCCGAGTCGTCATCGCCGAGAGATCACTGCCCGCGCCGGGTTCACTGAACGCCACGGCGGCGAGTTCCCCGCCGGTGAGCCTCGGCAGCAGGCGAGCGCGCTGCGCCGGGTCGCCCAGCCGCTGGATCGTCCACGCCGCCATCCCCTGAGACGTCATGACACTGCGGACCGAACCGCAGAGGCTGCCGGTGTGCGCGGTGAGTTCGCCGTTGTCACGGCTGCTCAGCCCAAGTCCACCGTGTTCGGTGGCGACCTGCGCGCACAGCACCGGACCGAGTTTGCCGAGCAGGTCCGAGGGCAGAAGCCCGGCCTGGTCCCACTCCTCGGCGCGGCCTTCGACCAGTTCGGTGATCAGTGCCGTGGCTCGTGCGAGCGGGTCAGCCGGCATGGTTTTCCCGTAGCCGGTTCACCAGGGCCGTCATCGCGTGCACCGTGCGGAAGTTGTCCAGCCGCAGGTCGGCACCGGCGATCACCACGTCGAAGACCTGCTCGATATGCACCACCAGTTCCATGGCGAACAGCGAGGACAGCCCGCCCGCGGTGAACAGATCGCGGTCGGGCTCCCAGCTGGACTTGGTGCGGGATTCCAGATAGCTCAACAAATCCTGCTCGACAGTGGACACGGTCATGGCATCGCCTCCTGGTAGTCGAAGAATCCACGGCCGCTTTTCCGTCCGAGGCTGCCTTCGCGGACCTTGGACAGCAGCAGGTCGCAGGGCAGGCAGTCTTCGTCTCCGGTCCGGGCGTGCAGCACCGTGAGCGAGTCGACCAGGTTGTCCAGGCCGATCAGATCCGCGGTGCGCAGCGGGCCGGTGCGATGCCCGAGGCAGTCGCGCATCAGCGTGTCGACCGCTTCCGCGGTGGCCGTGCCCGCCTGCACGACGCGGGCTGCGGCATTGAGCATCGGATGCAGGATGCGGCTGGTCACGAACCCGGGCGCGTCGCCGACGACCACCGGTACCCGGCCGAGCGCGGTAAGCAGCCCGGTCACCGCGTCCATCGTCACTTGCGCGGTTCCGGCCGCCCGGACCACTTCCACAGTGCCGATGAGGTACGCCGGATTCATGAAATGCGTACCGGCGAGGTCTTCCGGGCGGTCGAGGACGGCGGCCAGCTCGGCGATCGGGATCGACGACGTGTTGGACACCAGCGGCGTGCCTGGGCGCACTATGCGGGTTGCTTCGCGCAGCGCTTCGGCTTTGAGGTCCGCGCGTTCGGTGATCGCTTCGATGACGGCGGTCGACCCCGCGGCGTCGGCGGTGACGGTGCTCATCGACAGTCGGCCGGTGTCACCGTCGCTCACGCCCATCAGCCGCGCCATCCGCAGTTGGGCCTCGATATCCCGTCGTGCCCTGTCCAGCGCGGCTCGGTCGATGTCGATCAGCCGCACCGGAAAACCTTTTCCCAGCACCAAAGTCGCGATACCGGCGCCCATCACGCCCGCGCCAAGCACCGTCAGCCGGTCCGTCACCCGATCACCAGTCACGGACGTCACGGTAGGTGCGGTCTTGTTCGCCGAGGCAGGGAAGACCTTCCACTCTCCGCCCATCGGCCCGGAAATGGGTTTCGGGTTACATCCCGGTGGAACCATCCCCGTCGTGATCACGTTGTCGCCCCCGCCTGCCAGGCCTAGATTCGGGAACAATCCGGCTCCAGGAAGGAAATCCATGGCGGACAAGGCATTCGACGTCATCGTGATCGGCGGCGGACCGGCGGGATCGGTCTGCGCGGCCGCGCTCGCCGACCACGGCCATTCCGTCGCGGTGCTGGAGCGGCAGGAATTCCCGCGGTTCCACATCGGGGAATCGATGCTGCCGTACATGATCGGCCTGCTGGAGCGGCTCGATCTCCTCGACGCGGTCGGGAAACAGGGATACGTGGTCAAACGTGGCGGTGAGTTCATCGATCCCACCGGGACGAAGTTCATCACCCCGGGTGTCTACCGCGCCGATTTCTCCAAACAGGGCGAGGGCAGGCACAGCGAGACCTTTCAGGTCGAGCGCGCGCATTTCGACCAGGTGCTGCTGGAGAAGGCACGGGCGAACGGCGCCGAGGTGATCACCGGCGCGTCGGTGCGGGAACTGGTCATGACGGGCGACCGGATCACCGGCGTCCGCTACCGCCACGGGGGCGGCGAGCACGAGATCAGCGCCTCGTTCGTGGTCGACGCGAGCGGGCGGGCGGGCACGATCGCGAACCGGTTCGGGCTCCGGAAGACGACGGACGGCCTGCGGATGGTCGCGATCTTCCGGCATTACGAGGGATTGGACGAGCGGTACAACCCCGGACACGAGGGCGACATCCAGATCGGCAGTCACGCCGACGGCTGGGTGTGGGCCATCCCGTTGTCCGGGGACAAGGTCAGTGTCGGCACGGTGATGCCGCGGGCGGTGTTCCGCGAAGGCGCGAAGGAAGACGTCTTCGCCGAGCACGTCGCCCGGGTTCCCCGGATCGTCGAACGGCTGACCGGGACCAGGCCGTCGACGGAGTTGCGGGTGGAGACCGACTACAGCTACCACACCGACGAGGTGGCAGGTCCAGGCTGGCTCATGGCCGGGGACGCCGGCTGCTTCGGCGATCCCATGTTCTCGGGCGGGACCCTCGTCGCGATGGTGACCGCGGCGCGGGCCGCCGACACGATCACCCGTGTGCTGGCCGATCCCCGCGCGGAGCGGGCGCTCACCGACGACTACGCGAACTTCTTCAAGACCGGGTACGACACCTACGTCCGGCTCATCTTCGCCTTCTATCAGAGCGAGCTGATCAGCGCGGTCGCCGAGGCGAGCACGGTGGCGGAGCGCGAAAAGCTCGAGATGTACATGGTGCGCCTGCTCGGCGGCGACTTCTGGAGCGAACACAATCCGATCGCGCAGGCTCTGCGGGCCAACCCGGCTTGGCGCACCTTCGCGCCGTTTCAGCCGGTGTTCGGCTGCCCGGTCTATCCGGAGCTGGACGCGGCTGACCGGGCCGAGGTCGCGGCGGCGCGCGCATGACCGAGCCCGCCGTGCTGATCGCGGGTGCCGGGCCCACCGGTCTCGCACTGGCGTGCGGGTTGCGGGCCAAGGGGATTCCCGTGCGGGTGGTGGACCGCGCGGACGGCCCGATCGGTACCTCCCGGGCGCTCGGTGTGCAACCGCGCGGGGTCGAGGTCCTGATCCGGCTCGGCGCGCTCGCCGACCTGCCCGACCAGGTGATCCCGTTGCGCGAGGTCAGGATGTACGTCGGGGGGAAACTGATCTCGACCATGCCGATGGACCGCATGGGTGCCGCGTCCGGACGCTCGCCGCTGCTCGTGTCCCAGGTCGAGGTCGAAGGCGCGTTACGCGAGCGGTTGGCCGGCCTTGGGGTGCGGCCGGGCTGGGGACAGGAGCTGGTCGACTACGCGGCGGATTCCGCCGGGGTCACGGTGACGTTGCGCGGCCCGGACGGGCTGGAATCCGTGCGGGCCGGCTGGCTGGTCGGCTGCGACGGCGCGCACAGCCGGGTCCGCAAGCTGTCCGGAATCGGCTTCCCCGGTGTGCCGGTCGCGGATCATTTCCTGATCGCCGACGTCCGGGCCGATTGGCGGCTGGATCGGCAGGTGATGGGCAGCTGGTCGCACGGCGGGGACATGATCAGCGTCTGCCCGCTCCCGGGTGAAGACCGCTGGCGGCTGATGGGACCGTCCCCATCAGACACCGAGGGCGAGCTGAGCCAGGACGACATCCTTTCGCTCGTCAAGCGGCAGCTAGGCAGCTGCACCCCGTACCGGGAAACGGGGATCCGGGAGGTCGAGTGGCTCTCGACCTTCCGCATCCACCGCAGGCTCGCGGACACCTACCGCAAGGGCCGGGGACTGCTCGCCGGGGACGCCGTCGCCATCCACCACCCGTTCGGCGGGCAGGGGATGAACACCGGGCTCGGCGACGCCGAGAACCTGGCCTGGAAGCTCGCGTCGGTGATCGCGGGTCGCGCCGGTGTACGACTTCTCGACAGCTATGAGGCCGAACGCCGCCCGGTCGCCCGGGGCGTCCTCGCGGGCACCGATTTCGTGACGAGGCTGGTGCTGGCCGAGAACAAGTTCACCGCTCAGCTGCGCGATCGTGTCGTGATGCCGTTGATGAACACCCGAGGAGTGCAGAACCTCCTGTGGCGGAACGCGTCCCAGCTCGGTGTGCATTACCGCGGCGGCCCGCTCGCCGCACCTCCACAGCGCCGCTTCGGACCCGGGCTGAAGCCTGGCGAACGTGTGCCGGACATCCTGTGTCGCGACGACGACGGGATGACCGTTCGGTTGCACGAGGCGCTTCAAGGGAGATGGGCGGTGCTCGGCGGGCCGGACGCCGCCGAGAGCTTTGCCGCTGCGGCAGTTGTTTTGGGGGACAAGGACGTTGTGTCGCTGACACCGGCGAACGGGATTTTGCGCGATGTCCTGTTGATCCGTCCGGACGCGCATCTCGCCTGGCGCGGGCGTCCGGCGCCGGGTGAGCTTTCCCGCTGGCTTGCCGGCGTGCTCGGTTGAAAGGAGCCACCACGGCATGAGGTTCATGCTGCTGATCCACACCAGCGCCGATCGCTGGAAGACGTTGGCACAGGCGGACAAGGAGGAATTCCTCGCGGAGTATCTGGCCTTCACCGAGAAGATCAAGACCTCCGGCGAACACTGCTACGGCGGTCCGCTCGCCGACCGGACGCAAGCGCACGCGGTCCGAGTGCGCGAGGGTAGGAGGGAAGTCACCGCCGGTCCGCTGACCGACTCGGACGAGTACCTCGGCGGCTACTACGTCGTCGAGTGCACCGGTCCGGATCGCGCGATCGAAATCGCGGCGGAGATCCCCGACGCGAAGCTGAACGTCGTCGAAGTGCGGCCGCTGGCGCCGATGGGCGGCCTGGAGGCTTGAATTCGCATACCGGAGGGCTGGGTCCATGACGATTAACGGCACGTACGAGACCGTCGACTGCGAAGGCGTGGATGTCCGCTACGCGGATCACCTCGACGGCGGCGGCAGCGACTTCGGCCGGGCCTACGTGCCCTTCGTCGCGTCGCGGTTCGGCAAGGTGCCGCGACTGCTGGAATGGTGCTGCGGACCGGCGTTCATCGGCTTTTCCCTGCTGGGTGCGGGATTGTGCGAGAAGCTCGAGCTGAGCGACGTGAACGAGGAAGCGGTGCTCGCCGCCAGGGCGACCGTGGCGGCCAACGGTCTCGACGACCGCGTGTCTGTGTTCCACAGCGATTGCTTCGACAAGGTGCCTGCCGACAGTGAGTGGGACCTGATCGTTGGCAATCCGCCGCATATGAACGTGACCACCGCGCCCGCCGAAGACGTCGAGACGTTCCGGCGGATCAAGCCCGAGCTGGTCTACGCGGACAAGGACTGGGAAATCCATGAGCGCTTCTATGACCAGGTGGGCGTCCGTCTCGCGCCCGGCGGCAGCGTCCTGCTTCAAGAATGCTGGGCGGCTTCGGATCCCGAGGTGTTCCGGCCGATGATCGCGGCCTCCGGGCTGGAGATCGCCGGCGTGTTCCCGTGCGAGGCGCCGCATGAGCTCTTCTACTTCCTGTGGGTGCGTGCTGCGGCTTGATGCTCGCGGGGAGCCGGTTGCTTGTGAGGTCGAGTCTTGCCGGTGGCAAGGTGTGCGTTGCCGAAAATTGGCAATGCGTCTGCCGTTCGTGGGGCCGGGAATTGTCGGTGGTGGGTCGTAGGTTCGTGGGGTGGATACTCATTCCGCGCCTGTGGCGCTCTTGGAAGGCCTCACCGATCCCGAGGTGCTGGCCGCGGTGAACGATGCCGCGATTGTGTTGGACGACAAGGATTCCGTCGCGTTGGCGCAGGCCGCGTCGGCCGGGATCGCGCGCCTGGAGGCGGTCCGGTTCCGGGTGTTGGCGCAGTTGAACCGTCATCGTGAGGGCGTGCGGAGTGTGGTGCAGGAGGTCGCGTTCGCGTTGTCTGTCACGGACAATCACGCGGGTGCAATGGTCGCCGCCGCGGACGCGCTGACCACGTGCCTGCCCCGCACGTTGAATCTGATGGATGAAGGGAAACTCGCCGGGTTCAGCGCGATGAAGGTCGCGACGGCTACCGCGTGGCTCTCCGACGGGGACGCTCGTGCGGTCGACGCGTTGCTGGAAGAGCGGATCGCGGAGAAGAACCCGGATCAAGTCCGGAAGGCGGCCAACCATGCGGCGAACACCATCGACCCCGACGGTGCCGGTAAACGGGCCGAGCGGCATCGGGAGGGGCGTCGTCTCACGTTGCGGCATGGTGAGACCGGGGTCGCCTCCATCGAGGTCGAGGATGGGCCGGTGGAGAAGGTCGCCGCTGCTTATCAGCGGATCGATCGTGAAGCGCGGGCTCTCAAGACCAAGGAGGAACCCCCCGCTCTCGACCAGTTGCGGGCGGATGTAGCCCTCGATCTGCTGCTCGGCGGCCAAGGGGGCACGAGCGAACGCAGCGAAGTGTTCCTTTACATGGATCTGTACACGTACCTTGGGCTGAATAATGATCCGGCGGAACTGGCCGGGCACGGCACGATCCCCGCCGCGCTGGCTCGGCATATCGCCGCCGGTGAGAACAGTGTGCTGCGGCGGATCGTCACTGATCCGTTGTCCGGGCAGGTTCTGGATCTGGGCCGGGACCGGTACCGGCCGAGCGCGGGTTTGGCGGAGTTCGTGCGGGTGCGGGATCGTGAGTGCCGAAGACCCGGCTGTCATCGTCCGGCGCAGGCGTGCGATCTCGATCATGCGGTGCCGTGGCAGCACGGCGGGCACACCACCGACACCGACCTCATCGACCTCTGCCGCCGCGACCACCGGCTGAAAGACGAACCCGGCTGGACCTACCACCTCGCCACTGAAGGCACTCTCACGATCACCACCCCCACCGGGCAGCGCTACGACAGCACACCGCCGTCCCTCCACGAACCCCGCCCGGCAGCCGACGAACCGCCACCGTTCTGAGCCGTCGCCGAAAAGCGGCAACGGACGTCCCGTGCCCAAGGGCGGCACGCACGACCTGGTCTTCCGTCATCTCCCGTCCGGATCCGCCTTCTCCAGCAATGCCTTGGCCGCCAGCCGGTAGCCGAACGATCCCAAGCCGGCGATCATGCCGCAGGCGAGCGGAGCGAGCACCGATTCGTGCCGAAACGACTCCCGTGCCCAAATATTCGACAGATGCACTTCGATCCAAGGTCGCGGATAGTTCGCGAGCGCGTCACGCAGGCTCCAGCCGTGGATCATCAGCGCGCCGGGATTGATGATCGCGCCCGCGGTGTCGTAATTGTCCTGGACCGCGCGGACCAGCTCGCCTTCGCAGTCATGTTGATAGGAAAGGACTTTCCAGCCGGACTCGGCCACCTCCTCGCTGACGGCGGTTTCGATGTCCGTGAGGGTGTCCGTGCCGTAGACACTTGGTTCGCGCCGGCCGAGTATGCCGAGATTGGGGCCATTGATCAGCAGTATTCCGGTCACGAAGACGATTATGGCGGCGACTTGGGCCCACAGCGGCCGGTAAGGGGGTTTAAGGGGATTACTAGGGGGTTGGGTGGGGGTGCCGGTATCGGTAGCTTCGGACGAGTCGATCAGGTCGGGCGGAATGAGGATCGAGACCATGGAATTGGAATTCCCGGCATGGCCCAGGTACGGCGACGAAGAACGTACCGGGCTGATCCGAGCGTTGGAACAAGGCCAATGGTGGCGGATCGCGGGTAGTGAAGTCGACGCCTTCGAGGCCGAGTTCGCCGAGTACCACGGAGCGGCGCACGCGTTGGCGGTGACGACCGGTACCCACGCGCTGGAGTTGGGCCTTGAAGTGCTCGGAGCCCGCTGCGGCACCGAGGTCATCGTCCCCGCGTTCACCTTCATCTCCTCGTCGCAGGCCGCGCAGCGGCTGGGGGCGACCGTGATCCCGGTCGACGTCGACCCGGACACCTACTGTCTCGACCCCGCCGCGGTCGAGGCCGCGATCGGCCCGAAGACTCGCGTGATCATGCCGGTGCACATGGGCGGCCAGTTCGCGGACATGGACGCGTTGGCGAAACTGTCCGCCGACTCCGGTGTCCCGTTGCTCCAGGACGCCGCGCACGCGCATGGCGGGCGGTGGCAGGGGAAACGCGTCGGAGAGCTGGGTTCGATGGCGGCGTTCAGCTTCCAGAACGGCAAGCTGATGACCGCGGGCGAGGGCGGCGCGGTGCTGTTCGAAGACCGCGAACAGTACGAGGAGGCATTCCTGCGGCACAGCTGTGGCCGTCCGCGCGACGATCGAGGGTATTTCCACGCGACGTCCGGATCGAACTTCCGGGTCACCGAGTTCACCGCGGCGATGCTTCGTGCCCAGCTGACCAGGCTGGGGGAGCAGATCGACCTTCGTGAACGGCGCTGGCCGGTCCTGTCCGCCGCCCTCGCCGAGGTCCCCGGCGTGGTGCCGCAGTCGCGAGACGGCCGTTGTGACCGGAACCCGCACTACATGGCGATGTTCCGGATTCCCGGGATCACCGAACAGCGCCGCGCGGAGGTCGTCGCCGCACTGGTCGAACACGGCATACCCGCGTTCGTCGCCTTTCGTGCGATCTACCGGACGAGGGCATTCTGGGAGACCGGCGCGCCCGAAACGACGCCCGAGCAGATCGCCCGTGCCTGCCCGAATTCCGAGGCCTTGAGCACGGACTGCGTCTGGTTGCACCATCGGGTCCTTCTGGGCACCGAGCAGCAAATGCGGGACATCGCGTCGATTCTGGCCGGGCTGCTGTGACGATCCGCGTCGCGTTGGTGGGGCTCGGCGTGGCGGCCAAGTCGATCTGGCTGCCCCAGCTCGCTGATCATCCGGCGTTCGAACTGACCGCGGTGGTCGATCCCGACCACGCCGCCAGGGACGGCCTGGATTCCGGCCGCCTGGGGGTGAGTTCCGGCATTGCCGTGCTCACACCATCCGAAGTGGACTTGGCCGTCGTGGCCGCGCCGAATCACCTGCACTGCGAGCTCGCTTGTGCTTTGCTGGCCAAGGGAATCCCGACGTTCGTGGAGAAGCCCATCTGCCTGAGTACGGCGGAAGCGGACAGGCTGAGGCAGGCGGAGCGCGATGGCGGCACCGTGTTGCTCGGCGGGAGTGCCGCGCGGTACCGGGCGGACATCCGCGCTCTGTACGAGGTCGCCGGTCGCCTCGGCCGGATCAGGCACGTCGATCTCGGCTGGGTGCGGGCGGGCGGTGTGCCGGGTGGTTGGTTCACCCAGCGAGGACTCTCCGGTGGCGGCGCGCTGATCGACCTCGGCTGGCATCTGCTGGATACCGTCTCGCCGCTGCTGGGCGGGAGCGCCGTCGCTCAAGCGGCGGGGACGTTGTCCGCGGACTTCCTCCACGACGAGCGTCACCGGGTCACCTGGCGGGCGGACCTCGGTGGAGGAACGCTTGGCGACGTCGAGGACACCGCGCGCGGATTCCTGGTCACCGAGGATGGCGTGTCGGTGTCGCTGCGCGCCGGCTGGGCGTCGCACGAACCGGTCGACACGACGACCATCCGGGTCGAGGGGAGTGAAGGCACAGCAACACTTTCGTGCACCTTCGGTTTCAGTACCGACCGCGTGGGCGGCCCTGTGCTGACTCATCTCCGGGGCGGCAAGAGCGAGCGAGTCCCGGTGGCGGCCGAGCCGATCGGGGCGGAGTACCGCAGGCAGCTCGACCTGATTCCGGATCGGCTCGCCGATCCCACCTGCCGTGGCCAGGCGATCCAGGATGCCGCCTGGACCGTCGATGCCATCGAGCGCTGTTACGCGTCGGCAGCCGTCTATGTGTGAGAGGAGCAAGTCGTTGGACGCGGTGGCGGCAGTGACCGATCGGCTTCCCCCGCTCGGGGTGATCTTCGACCTCGACGGGGTGCTGGTGAACAGCTTCGACGTCATGCGGCAGGCCTTCTCGACCGCTTACCGTGAGGTGGTCGGCCCGGGTGAGGCACCTTTCGCCGAGTACAACCGCCATCTGGGCCGCTATTTCCCCGACATCATGCGGATCATGGGCCTGCCGCTGGAGATGGAGGAGCCGTTCGTCCGCGAGAGCTACCGGCTCGCGGACCAGGTGCCGGTCTTCGACGGTGTACCCGGCCTCCTGCGGACGTTGCGGGAACGCGGTCTGCGTCTCGCGGTCGCGACCGGCAAGAGCGGCCCCCGCGCGCGGTCGCTGCTGGACGTGGTGGGGTTGCTCCCGGAGTTCGAGTACGTCATCGGCTCCGACGAGGTCGCCAACCCCAAACCGGCGCCGGACATCGTCCGGCACGCACTCGACCGGCTCGATCTCGGCCCGGAAGACGCGATGATGGTCGGCGACGCGGTGACCGATCTGGCCAGCGCGAAAGCGGCCGAGACCTTCGCGGTGGCCGCGTTGTGGGGCGAGACGGACGAGGCCGAACTCCTTCAGGCAGGCCCGGACGCGGTCTTGCGCGAGCCCGCCGATCTGCTCGCCCTGTGCCCGGAGGTCGTCCGCCGCTGATCATGGAACGCGCATTGTCCGCCAGCGAGAAGGGTTTGGCCGGGTCGGGAGTCGGCCCGGTGTTCGCGATCGCGCGCGTCAGCGGGACGGTCGACGCGCGGATCCTCGCCGACGCACTGGAGATCCTCGCGACGGAAAATCCTTTGCTGCGCGGGAAAGTGGTCGGCGATCGGCTCCACGTCGGGAACCACGGACCCGAACTCGTCGTGGGCGGTGACCTGCTCAGCGAGATCACCGCCCTTCGGCCCGGAGTCGCGCGGGCGCTGCTGTCCGGGGCCGAGGTGGTGCTGGGCGTCGATCACGCCTTCGCGGACGGCCGGTTCTGTGTCACGATGCTCGATCGGCTGTTGAGCCACTATCGGGAGCTGGCCGCCGGCCGATCGGTGGGTCCAGGCCCGGCCCGTCCGCTCGAACAGCCGCTGGACGTCCGATTGCGGGGCCGTTATCACCGTTTCGACGACTTGCCCGAACCGCCGCCGCTGGTGGCCAGGCTCCCTGCAGGTCGGACGGACGCGACGGGGTACGGCGTGCGCACTGTCCTGTTCGGATGGACGACCACCACCGGCTTGATCACTGCGGCCCGGCGCACGGGGTTGTCGGTACACGCTCTGCTGGGTGGGATCCTGACCGCGGCACTGTACGCCGAGCTCGAACTGGGCCCGCTCCCGCTGCTCGTGACGTCGTCGGTCGACCTGCGGCGCCGGCTGGCGCGGCCAGTGCGACCGGATGCCGGGCTGAACTGCATCGGTGATCTTCCCGCCGTGCTGACCGGCCCCGCCGATCCGGTCGGCTTCGGCAGGCAACTCCTGTCGCAGGTGCGTTCGGCGCTCGCCGGCGAGGTTCCCCAGCGGCGGTTCGCCATGGTCTTCTGCGGGCCAGGTGCCCAAGGCGCGTTCACGCCCGCGTCGCTCGCGATCTCCAACCTCGGGCGGCTCGACCCGCCCGAGGGCCTCGGTGTCACCTCGATCCGGTTCTTCACCACGGCTCCCGGCCCGACACCGCTGGTCTTCGTGACCACTGTGGACGGTCGCCTCACCATCGACGTCACCTATGATCGCGCCCAGGTCTCCGAGGTTGACGTCGTCAGCTGGACCACTCGGTTCCGGCGCCTTCTCCAGGCCGCTCGTGAGTAATTCAGCCGTGTGCGGCGGTGATATTCCGAGCGAGCTCGGCCGCGTCACGGTCGCGAGGCAGGCGGAGCGCCTCGCCTCGTACCGTGTCGAGGTGATCGAGTACCCGCGCCGATCGGATCGAGGACGCGAGCACGAGCGCGTCGTGGCCCGCCGTGACAGCGTCGGCGGTCTGCCCGGTGTGAAACAGCACCGCCGAAAGCTGCGCATTCGACACAGCACGCCGCTTGAGCCGCACTGCGTCAGCGGTGGCGGTGTAGGCCGCGAGCGCTTCCACCGCGCGGGGCGCGTGGACACGATCGACTCGGGCGGCGATGGCGAGCACGCGGCCGGTGTCGGACTCCAAAGCGGCGCGGTCGAAGCCCCGCGGGTCTGGTAACACCAGGTCAGCCGGCGAATCGGACACCAGCGCGTCTTCGGCCTTGGTGAGGGTGTCGAGCGCATGCGGGAGTTGTCCCAGGTCGGCGTAGGCGCGGGCCGTGGTCGCCAATGTCAGCGCCCGCGCTTGCGGGTTACCGGAGCGGTCTGCCGACAACGCCGCCAGCTGCAAGGTTTTGAGGGCTTCACCGGGCTGTTTCAGCTGAAGATGCACGCGCGCTACCTGCTCCATCGCCAGCGCCGCGCGCATCGGGTCCCCAGCCTCCGACGCCGCCGCCATCGAATGCAGCAGATGGCGCAAAGCGTCGCCGGGCATCCCCATGTCGTGCGACGCCCACCCGGCGAGCGAGGACAAGTCAGCCAGCACGGTGTACAGCTGCTGGGTGATCTTGTCCGGATGGCTTGCCCGTAGCAGCGCCCGCACCCACGCCACTTGGGACAGCGCCGCTTCCCGTACCGCGCCACCCCCGAGCGCTTTTTCCTGGACCCAGAGCATCCTGGCCAGCTCGTGCACTTGCCGCAGCTCGGTTTCCCCCACCCGCGCAGGTGCCGGGGTCGCTTGGGCGGGGGTGGACAGGAACGCCAGGTCAGCCGTGGTGAGCGCGGCACCCACTGCCACCTTGGCGAGTACGCCCAAAAATTCCCTACGGTCGGGCACAGGGGTCACCTCCTGCGTGGCCCGAGGAGAGGCGGACAGAGCCACGCTCACCTCAGTGTCGGGGGTGTAGGCGAGTCCCATCAACCCACGCGGCACACCCAGTCCCGCCGCGATGCGGTGCAGTACGTCATAGGCCATGACCTGGCGGCCGTTGACGATCTCCGAGACCTCAGACTGAGACTGACCCGTGAGAGACGAAATCCTCCGCTGGCTCACTCCGTGCCGTTTGAGCAGGGCGAACACGGCGCCGATATCGCGGACGCGCAGGGCGTGGCGCATCACCGGGTCATCCCAGAGCGCCGGGTCGATCAGGCGATCACCCGACCCGCTGGTGTTCACCGGCGTAGCGCTTTGCGGCTTATAAGCCTGGACATGCTCCCCAGCGTAGCCGCGATAAGACGCTGTGTAGAGCATCCGGGCGAGTGGTGATCGGTCAAGCCGATCGGTGGAGCCGATCACCGGGTTAGGCCGGGTGGGTGGATCGGATGGGCCGATCAGCTCTGGCGCGGACGCCGCGCAGGCGGCTCGTTCCCGTCGTCTTCCGAGGGTGGGGCGGGCATGCCACGCATCAGGTCGCCCGGGTCCATCTCCAGCCCCGCCGCTATCCGCAAGATATTTCGCAAGCTCGGGTTTCGTTGGCCACGTTCCACTTGCCCGAGGTAGCTCCAGTGCACCCCGGTGCGGGCATCCAAATTTTCTTGGCTGATCCCCAGTTCGCCCCGGCGTGCGCGAATGCGTGCGCCCAGTATCGAGGCGGCTTCGAAGATCGGTTCCGGCGGCATGGCTTACACCTTATAAGCTGTGGCGTGCTCTCCTGCCGCACGCCGCCGCAGAGAAGCGAGGGCGCTTTTCCGTTCCCGCAAACGCGACCATGACCACCGGTGAGCGGAACGGCACCGTTGTTCGCCTGTCATGGTGAGCGAAACGAACGCTCGTGCTAAACCCTGCCAGGCTGGTGTCACGCTGTGTTGTCCCTGGCAAAAAGGTACTCGTCGGTAGTGGACTGCAGCCCCCTTGGTCGTTCACGCGGGGTGAGCGATCCGCTACTCTGATCGGCGCGACCATATAGGCCGCACCGATCAGCACCGCAACGCACCAGGGCGAGGGGTTCGAGGGGTGGGCGCGTGACCGAAACAAGTGCATGGCTAGCCGGGATGAATTTCTGGGTTACCGACGACTTGGTCGACGTTAACGTCAACCGGGCGCGAGGCAGGGAAAGCTGGGCGAACGCCCAAGTTCAGCAAGCCGCACACGGCCCCGGGTTCCAGCTTGACCGCGACCACGCCGAAAAAATGGTCAAAGACGCGACAGAGGTTTTGCGGCGATTGCGGAACGATCAGAGTATTACCGAGTCGCTGGAGCGGATGAAGTCCGCCGCGGATGACCCGGTGAGTGTCGGTTTTACGAAAGCGGCGACTTGGAGTGGTGGGCAGCCTGGAGCGTTTGCCTACGGGGCCGGCCATGTTCGCCTCGAGATACTTTATCTCGAAGAACTCGTAAGGCGACTGAATACGGCACTGGGGCGCACGGCGGGAAATGAACAGGATGCCCGGAATGCCCTGCAGGGCGTTGAAGAAGGAGCGAACTAATGCGGCGGCACTGTCTGGCTATCGCACTCGGCATGGCGACGGCGGTTGCGGTCGCCGCCTGCTCGGGCGGTGGTGTCACGCCTCCTGTTTCCTCAATGAAGTCAAGTGTCGCGCCAGAGCAAACTTTGCCGTATGGGGGTGCGCCGAAAGTGTCGACGCCGCTGCCGGAGTCCATTTTCGCGGGTGACCCGTGCGCGGACACCCTTAACGCGGACCAAATCCTCAAGGCCGTGGGAAAGCCTTCGGAAACTGAACGCAAGGATGCGGATTCGATTGGACCAGGTTGTGAGTGGTTCAATACGGTCACCACCGGGCAGGTGATCATGCGATATGCGCTGAAGTTGCCTGGCGGGTTGAGCGCGATATATGAGAATGTCAAGCCGAAGGCTGAGGTGTGGAAGCCCATCGCTTCCTTGCAGGGTTTCCCCGCCGTCGCCTACGTGTCCCCTTCCGGCGGCTCGCCCGACAAATTTTGTCAGATCAGTATTGGGGTGACCGATAACACCACCGTTGAAATATCCAATTTCCTGGGCCTCACCTCGCAAGGCAAGAAGAATCCATGCGATTCGGCCAATATCGTCGCGGATTTGGTCATGACGAGCCTTCGGGCGAAGGCGGGGGTCTGAAGTGAGTTGGCTTTCTGATCGTATCGAGGGCGCCGGGAGAGCCTTGTCCGGCTTGGGTAAGTCCATGGGTGGCGTGTTGGGGGGTGTGGTGGGGTGGGCCGGGAAACTGCTGACCGGTGATGTGGGTGCCCAGCCGGTGCCGGTTCCTGAGTTCGTCGCGAAGGTGCACGCGGGCAGTTCCAGTCCCTGGCACGAAGCCGCAGGGCAAGCCGAACGGGCGGCCAAGGGGCAGGGTGAGCACGCCGCTTCACTGCAAGCGATTATCACCGGCTTGGAGTCTTCCTGGTCTGGCAGGGGTGCGGACGCCGCGCGGGAACGTATCCACAAGCTCTACGCGGTCGCGGATTCAGCGGACCGGTCGATGGCACGGAACCAGCAGTCGGTACTTACGGCGGCGTCGGGTTTCGAGCACACCCAAGCCACCTTGCAGAAGATGCCTCCGCGCCCGGACAAGAGTTTCGGAGATGTGATTTCGCCGTGGGACACTGACACTGAGAAAGCAATCAAGAAGTACAACGAGAAAGCGGATTTCAACCTTGCGGTCTATAAGGGGTATGAAAGCCAGCTCAAGCAAACCCAGCGCGGTTTGCAAGGCGATTATGGGCAGCTTGGATTTTATGACGGCGCGGATATCACGCTGGAGCCGCCACCCAAGGACCGTGTTACCCCACCCCCAGCGCGCCCTTCAGCGCCGGGTGTGAGTGGTCGCGGTGACGTCGAACACGGCGGCAATGCGGGTAATTCCGGGTTCACTCCGTCCCCGCCTCCCGGTCACACATCCGGACAGGTCATCCCCGGCAGCGGTCCCCAGGTCGGGGCTGATCTGGGCGGTGAGCACACCAGCACGTCTGGTTACCAACCCGGGGCACGCGATGGCCTGTCAGGCCCGAACGGTCCGAGCATCGGGCGAGGCGAGACCGGGACAGGGATCGGTGCCGGTGTCCTGCCGGGCGCGCCGGGCTCCACGGGCGGGCCTGGTGGGCGCGCCGGTGGAGTGGGTGGTATTCCGGGTGCGGGTCGCGGTAGCGGCGCGGGCGTCCTGGGTGGTGCAGGCGGAGCTGAGTCCGGGCGGGCTGGTTCCCGGTTGACCGGGGCCCCGGGCGCGCCTGGTGGCGCGATGGCACCCGGCGCGCGAGGCGGTAAGAGCGAGGACACCGAGTATGCCCGTAAATACGGGCTCGACGAAGCCCCGGTGGAGGTCACCGATATCGACCCCGAAACCGGGTACACGGTCGTCCCGCCGACCATCGGTACCAACTAGATTCCCTTGACACGGCAAGGAAACATCGAAGCCATGGCACTGATCGACGCGCCGCTCGTGCTGCCGAAACTCGCCCTCTTGACGGTGTGGCAGTGGCACGCGGACGCGCTTGGAGCCCTGCACCCGGTCTTCGGTACGAACGGCGCGTACTACATGCCCGAGGGGACGGCGGAGCGGATCGACGCGGGCACCTGGGAACTCCTGTCCGAGCAGCGGTTAGCGCGTGGCCGGCGGGTGAACCCGCTCCTCCTCGACACTTTGCGCGTGGTGGCCGGGGCGGATCGGGAGTTTTACGGGTGGACCGCCTACCCATCGGCGAGCAAACGTGACGGGGGCGGGTTTTTCACCGGCGTCCGTGACCGTGATGCGGTGCGGGTGTTGGTCGACGACGACGCGGTGATCCTCCAACCGCTGCCGGATCACCGCTCTTTAGCGGCGGATCTGGTGGAGGTGCTGCCCCCAGCCGACTCCGCGGAGATCCGGAACCTGTCGGTGCCGCGCACACCACCCGCGCGGCCGGTAGTGGCGGGCCGCAGCCCGCTCGCTCATCCCGAACCAGAGGCGGGCGACCCGGACCGGGACCTGATCGCCGATCTCATGCACGCCCCCCGCGACGCGACCCATCAGATGTATACGGCGGTCACCGACGCGCGCGGACGTTCCAGGAGCGTCCCGATCACCGCCGTGGACCTCACCGGGCATGGGCGGGTGGTCACCTTCACCAACACCGACGACGACGGCACCGAGTACATCCACGCGGCGAGCGGCGGCGGGTTGGTGCGGCTTTTGGAAAACACCAACCGCGCACTCTGACGCCGAACTCTTGTGACCTGCGTGAGCACCAAACGGCAGGTCAGGTCTGTGCCAGGGTGTCGAGGACGACGGATTCGGGGACCTCGACGAGTTCCGGGCCTCCCGGCCCGTCGAGGACGAAGGCCAAGCCGTGCAAGGCCTTCTTGTCGGACCGCATCAGCTCGATCAGCCGCGCCGGATCCAGCCCGGCCGGAATGGCCGTGGCCAGGTCGTAACCTGCGACGACCTCGTGGTGTTCGTTGACCCGGGCCTGACCGATCCGGCCGAGCGCGCCCGCCAACCGACCGGCGAAGACCGTGCCGATGCCGACCGCTTCGCCGTGCCGTAACGAGAAGTCCGTGGCGCGTTCCAGCGCGTGCCCGAGCGTGTGGCCGTAGTTCAGTAGATGCCGCAAACCTCGGTCGTGCTCGTCGGCGGAGACGAGGGACGCCTTGAGCCTGACGCTCGCGACGATCTGATCGAGCACCGGCAGGCTCCGCAGGTCGCCGGCACCGATGAAATGGCATCGGGCGATCTCGCCGTAGCCGTTGAGCCATTCGCGGCGCGGGAGCGTGTCGAGAAAGTCGGTGTCGCAGAGCACCGCATTGGGTTGCCAGAAGGCGCCGACGAGGTTCTTGCCTTCCGGCAGATTCACCGCCGTCTTGCCGCCGACGCTGGCATCCACCTGCGCCAGCAGGGAAGTCGGCAGGTGCACCACGGGCACGCCTCGGTGGTACAGCGCGGCGGCGAGCCCGGCCACATCGGTGGTGGTGCCGCCACCGCACGACACCACGACGTCGGATCTGGTCAGCCCGAAGCGGGCGAACCGGCGGCACAGCCGTTCGACTTGGGTGAGGCGTTTGTCCGACTCGCCGTCGCGAAAGGGCAGTTCGAGGCTCGGCACACCGAGATCGGGAAGCCATTCGGTGGGCCGTGCGGAGACTACGGCCGCTCGGCGGGCGCCGAGTCCGGCGACGATCCCCGGCAGGAGGGAACGGGCTCCGGGGCCGATGTGGACGGAGTATGACCGTTCGCCGAGCGCCACTTCGACCTCGTTCATGGAAGTCCATTCTCGTGCCCGCCGAGGAGCCATCCCGAGGGGAAGTTCCACTGCCCGGTAACCGGATGGTGTGAGGGGATGGTTAGGGGGGTGAGTTCTCTCGTTTCCGGGTGAGGCTGGGACGGTGCTACGTACCGACTTGATCCGGCCTCTGCCCGAGTTGCTCACGGCGCACGCCTCGGTTTCGGGTGGCAAGGTCGCCTTCCGGGATGCCCGCCATGCGGTCACTTACGCGGAACTGGAGCGGCGGACGCGATGGCTGGCCGGTCACCTGTCCCGGCGGCGGGTGCAGCCAGGGGACCGCGTGGCCATCGTGCTCGGCAATCGCGTGGAGACGGTGGAAAGCTACCTCGCGATCGTCAGGGCGGCCGCGGTCGGCGTGCCGATCAACCCGCGGTCCACCGACGCCGAGCTGGCGTATCTGCTGGACGACAGCGGCGCGCGGATGGTGATCACCAGCGCCGAGCGTGCCGCGCGACTGCGGCGACCCGGACTGGACGTCGTTGTCGTCGACGAGGACTACACCACCCTCACCGGTACCGATCCTGGTGTCCCGGCGCTTGACGACCTCGGTCTCGACGACATCGCTTGGATGCTCTACACCTCCGGGACCACCGGCGCGCCCAAAGGGGTGCTGTCCACTCAGCGCAACTGCCTCTGGTCAGTGGCTGCCTGCTACGTGCCCGTGCCGGGGCTGACCGGCGCCGATCGTGTCCTGTGGCCGCTGCCGCTGTTCCACAGCTTGTCCCATATCGCTTGCGTGCTGGCCGTCACCGCGGTCGGCGCGAGTGCCCGAATAGTCGACGGATATTCGGCGGCCGACGTACTCGACGCGGTGAGCTCGGACCGGTCGACCTACCTCGCCGGGGTCCCCGCCCTGTACCACCACCTCGTGCGTGCGGCGCGGGACAAGGGCTTCCGTGCGCCGGAGCTGCGGATGGGCCTGGTCGGCGGCGCGGTCACCACCGCCGCGCTGCGCAACGCGTTCGAGGAAACCTTCGGCGTCCCGCTGCTCGACGCTTACGGCAGCACGGAAACCTGCGGATCCATCACGATCAACTGGCCGACCGGTGCCCGCGTCGAGGGCTCGTGCGGGCTGCCGGTGCCCGGGCTCGGTGTCCGGCTGGTCGACGTCGAAACCGGGACCGACGTCGACGCGGGCGCGGAAGGCGAAGTGTGGGTGCGGGGGCCGAACGTCATGGCCGGCTACCACAATCAGCCGGAGGAGACCGCGGCCGTGCTGAGCGGGGGCTGGTACCACACCGGCGATCTGGCCCGCCGCGACGAGGACGGCTACTTCACCGTCACCGGCCGCATCAAAGAGCTGATCATCCGGGCCGGGGAGAACATCCACCCGACCGAGGTGGAGAACGTCATCCGGACCGTGCCCGGGGTCGCGGACGCCGCCGTCGTCGGCAAACCGCACGGCGTCCTCGGCGAGGTTCCGGTCGCGTTCGTGGTGCCCGGCGAGGGCGGGTTCGACCCGGACGAGCTCCTGGCAGTCTGTCGCGAGCGGTTGTCGTCCTTCAAAGTGCCCGAGGAGCTGTACGAGATCGACCGCGTCCCGCGCACGGCGTCCGGTAAAACGACCCGGCACGCGCTGCTGGACAAGCCCGCCAGGCTGCGCGCTTGCGGTGGTGACCACTACGAGTCCCTGTTCCGGGTCGACTGGGTGCCGGTGACCGCCGGGTCGGCGGCCGTCGATCCCGGTGAAGTGGTGTGGTGCCCGCCGGTACCGGAGCTGTCCGGCGCCGCGATCGCGCGGAGCGTCGACGAGCTGCGGGCGCGGATGGAGAGGGCGGACGGACGGCTGACCGTGGTCACGCGGGGTCCGGAGCACGCCGCGCTGCGGGGTCTCGTCCGCAGCGCACAGGCGGATCGGTTCGTGCTGGTCGACCTCGAACCCGGGACCGAGACACTACCGCCGCTCGTTCGTGGCGAGCCGGAACTAGCGGTGCGGTCGGGCGTGCTGCTGGCGCCGCGGCTGGTGCGGGTTTCGGTGGGGGAGGAGCCCGCACCTTGGCGCGCGGTGGCGATCACTGGCGCCGACGACGAATTGGCCACCGTCCTGGCCCGACATCTGGTGACCGGGCATGGGCTTCGTGACCTGCGGCTGATCGGCCCGGGGCTGGCCGCGTCCCGGACCAGGCTGGCCGATCTGGGGGCCGCTGTCTCCTGGTCGGCGGACCGGGCGGCGCTGTCCGGAGTGTCCGCCGTGCTCCACCTGCCTTCCGGCGATCTCGAATCCACTGTGGACGAAGTGCTCGAGCTCGACGCGCTGACCGGAACGGCCGAGCTGGTCGTCTTTTCCTCGCTCGACGGCGTTCCAGGCGAGTCGGCGTTCCTGGAAGCGGTCATCCACGCGCGGGGCGGGCGGGGGATGGTGCTGGCGTCGGGTACCCCGCGGCTTCCGGCGCAACGGCTCATGGCGATGTTCGACGGCGCACGCGCGACGGATCAGGTCTCCGCCGTGATCACCGATCTCGACACCTCGGCTCTCGATGAGGTTCCGCCGCTGTTCAGGGGCCTCGTCGACACGGTCGCGCCCGCGACGGAACAGGTGCGGTTGACCGGCCTCGGCGTGGAGGAGCAGCATCGTCTGCTGCTCGAACTTGTGCGTACCGAAGCCGCGAAGGTGCGCAATCGCGCCGGGCTCGCCACGCCCGGTCGCGAGCCCACGTTCACGAGTCTCGGATTCACCTCGGCTTCCGCCGTCGCCTTGCGCAACCGGCTCGCCGCGGCCACCGGACTGGATCTGCCGGCGACGATCGCCTTCGACCACCCGACACCGTCCGCTCTCGCCAGACGGCTCCACTCCGACCTCACTGGTGAGCGGGCCGAGCCTGCCGTGGCGCGACCGGTGCCCTCGACGAACGAGCCGATCGCGATCGTGTCGCTCGCCTGCCGGTTCCCGGGCGGTGTGGCGTCGCCTGAAGATCTGTGGCGTCTGGTGGCCGACGGTGTCGACGCGATCTCTGCTTTTCCGGCCGATCGCGGCTGGGAAGCTGGAAGTTACGCTCGCGAAGGCGGGTTTCTTCCCGACGCGGCCGATTTCGACGCCGAATTGTTCGGAGTCAGCCCGCGTGAGGCGCTGGCGATGGACCCGCAGCAGCGGCTGCTGCTCGAGACGTCGTGGGAGCTCCTCGAACGCGCGGGACTCGATCCCTTGTCGTTGCGTGGCAGCGACACCGGCGTCTTCACCGGGGTGATGCACCGGGACTACCTCAGCAGGCCCGGGTCGCCGCCCGAGGACGTCGAGGGCTACCTCAGCACGGGCAACGCCGGGAGCGTCGCGTCGGGCCGGGTGGCCTACACGTTCGGCTTGGAAGGGCCGGCCATCACCGTGGACACGGCGTGTTCGTCGTCGCTGGTGGCGATGCACCTCGCGGTGCAGTCGCTGCGCCGTGGCGAGTGCTCGCTGGCGCTGGCCGGCGGCGTGACGGTCATGTCGACCCCGGAGAGTTTCGTGGAGTTCGCGCGCCAGGGCGCGCTCGCGCCGGACGGCCGGTGTAAATCCTTCGCCGCCGCGGCCGACGGCACGGCCTGGTCCGAGGGCGTCGGTGTGGTGCTGCTCGAAAAACTCTCCGTCGCGAGGGAACTCGGACATCCGGTGCTGGCGGTGGTGCGAGGCTCGGCGGTCAACCAGGACGGCGCTTCGAACGGTCTGACCGCGCCCAGCGGGCCCGCGCAGCAACGGGTCATCCTGTCCGCGCTCGCCGACGCCGGGCTGACGCTTTCGGACATCGACGCCGTCGACGCGCATGGCACCGGCACCCGGCTCGGCGATCCGATCGAGGCGCAGGCCTTGCAGTCGACCTACGGCCACGATCGCGACCGTCCACTGTGGCTTGGCTCGGTGAAGTCCAACATCGGCCACACGCAGGCCGCCGCAGGGATCGCCGGCGTGATCAAGATGGTGCAGTCGATGCGCCACGGCGTTCTCCCGAAGACCTTGCACGTCGATACCCCCACCGCGGAGGTCGACTGGTCGTCCGGCGGCGTGGAACTGTTGACAGAGTCGCGTGAGTGGCCAGGACCGCGCCGCGCGGGCGTGTCCTCCTTCGGTGTGTCCGGTACCAACGCCCATCTCATCCTGGAGTCGGCCGACGAAGCCGAGCGATCCAGCGGGGAAGACGATTCCGCAGGGCCTTGGCCGGTGATGCTGTCGGGGGCGAGCGCCGAGGCGGTGCGAGCGCAAGCGCGGCGACTGAAGGAGTTCGTCGAGACGCGTCCGGAGGTGAAGGTCGCGGACCTCGCCCGCTCGCTGGTCGAAACCCGGGCGCTGCTGCCGAGCCGGGCCGTGTGCGTGGCCGGATCGATCGGGGAACTGACGGAGAAGCTGGAGGCCTGTGATGTGGGTTCTGCAGATGTGGTGGGCCGAGTGGTGTGTGTATTCCCTGGTCAGGGGGCGCAATGGGCGGGAATGGGCCGGGCACTCCTCGACTCCAGTCCCGTGTTCCGGGACTCGATGCTCGAATGCTCCCGGGCGCTCGAACGACTCGTCGACTGGGATCTGCGGGAGGTGCTCGCGGACGAGGTGATGCTCGCGCGCGTCGACGTGGTGCAGCCGGCGTCGTTCGCGGTGATGGTGTCCCTGGCCGCGGTATGGCGCTCGCTCGGCGTCGAGCCCGGTGCCGTGGCCGGACACAGCCAGGGTGAGATCGCCGCCGCCCACGTCGCCGGGATCCTCACGCTCGACGACGCGCTGCGGATCGTGGTGCGCCGTTCCGCGATCATCGCCCGTGAACTGGCGGGACACGGCGGGATGATGTCGGTGTCCGCCTCGGAGACCCGGGTGCGTGAGCTGCTCGCGGACACCGTCTCCCTCGCCGCGGTGAACGGCCCCGAATCCGTTGTCGTGTCCGGAGAACCGGAGGCGCTGGCAACTCTTGCGGAAAACTGTGCGGCGCTCGGGATACGCACCCGTGCGATTCCGGTCGACTACGCTTCCCACAGCCCGCATGTCGACGCCGTCCACGACGAACTTCTCCAGGCGCTGGCCGACGTCCGCCCCACGGCGGGAACGGTGCCGCTCTACTCCACAGTGGACGGACGATGGGCCGACGGCGCGGGAATGGACGCCGGGTACTGGTATCGCAATCTGCGGCAGCCGGTCGGTTTCGCGTCGGCCATCCGGGCCCTCGCGGACGAGGGCTACGACACTTTCGTGGAAGTCAGCCCGCATCCCGTCCTCACTACCGCCATCGAGGACATCGTCGGCGACGCCACGGTCGTCACCGGAACGCTGCGACGCGACGACGGCGACTGGGCGAGGGTGCTGACCTCCGCCGCCCGGCTCCACGTCCGTGGCGTCCCCGTCCGCTGGAAACTCGGCAATGGACCTCGAATCGACCTGCCGACTTACCCCTTCCAGCGCCGGCGCTATTGGCTGGAGCTCACCGGCCGGACCGCGACCGGGCATCCGTTCGCCGACTCCGTGGTCGGCTTGGCCGGTGACGGCGAGGACGTGGTCGTCACTGGTTCCGTCTCGTTGTCCGGTCATCCGTGGCTGGCCGACCACATAGTGGCTGGCGTAGTCGTCTTTCCCGGCACCGCCTGGGTCGATCTGGTCATCCGGGCGGGCGACGAGGCCGGGCGGCCGGTGATCGACGACCTCGTCATCGAGGCCCCGCTCGTGGTGCCGGACAACGACGAGGTCGAGCTGCAGGTGCGGGTCGGCACAGACGGCTCGTTCACCGCGTACGCGAGGGTCGCGGGCGGATCCTGGGGCCGCCACGCGACGGGATCCTTGTCCGCCGACGCTCGTTCCACCGAAGGACTCGAACAGTGGCCCCCCGCCGGAGCCGTTCCCCTTGACGTACAGGACTTCTACGAACGCCAGGCGGACGCGGGTTACGAGTACGGTCCCGCGTTCCAAGGGCTGCGAACGGTCTGGAAGCGGGGCGAGGAGATCTTCGCCGAGGTCGAGCTGACCGGTCAGGCGTCCGGATTCGGTCTGCATCCCGCGCTGTTCGACGCCGCTCTGCACGCGTCCGTTCTCTGCGCGGGGCAACGCTCGCACGGAGTCCTGCTGCCGTTCGCCTGGACAGGGGTCTCCCTGCACGCCACGGGTGCGTCCGCGCTGCGGGTGCGGGCCGTCCCGGTCGGGCAAGCGGAGGTCTCGCTGCTGATGACCGACCACAGTGGACAGATCGTCGCCGTGGTCGAGTCGCTCCGGCTCAGGCCGGTCACCGACGGACAGCTGCGCGTGGCGACGGGGGCGGGATTGTTCCGCTCGGAGTGGACACCTCTTTCGCTGCCGAGCACGGTCGCGGACTTCGTGACCCTCGACCTCACCGGCGAACCCGATGACGCTCGTGGGATCACCGCCCGGGTCCTGGCGGCGCTGCAAGACGACGAAGGCCCGCTGGCGGTGCTCACCCGTGGCGGTGTCGACGCCGAACCCGCGCAGGCCGCGGCATGGGGACTGGTTCGTTCGGCACAGTCGGAAAACCCGGGCCGCCACTTCCTCATCGACCTCGACGAGGATCCGGCGTCCTTGGCGATGGTGCCGACCGTGGTCGCGTCCGGCGAACCGCAGACCATGGTGCGGGGCGGCGTGGTGTCGGTGCACCGGCTCGCTCGCGCGGCCGAGCGCGCCTGGCGCTGGGAGGTGGCGGACACCGGACTCGCCGTCGTGCCGTCGCCGGAGGCGCTGGAACCGTTGTCCGCCGGGCAGGTGCGGGTTGGTGTGCGGGCGGCCGGGCTGAACTTCCGTGACGTCATGGTGGCGCTCGACATGGTGCCGGGCCAGTCGGGGATCGGCGGCGAAGGCGCCGGAGTCGTGCTGGAGGTCGCGCCCGACGTGGTGGGATTGGCGGCGGGTGACCGGGTGATGGGCACCTTCGACCGGTCCTTCGGCGCTTTCGGGCCGGTGGCGGTCACCGACCGGCGTCTGCTGGTCAAGGTGCCGGACGGCTGGACGTTCGAGCGGGCCGCGTCGATCCCGGTCGCGTTCCTCACCGCCTGGTACGGGCTACGGGACCTGGCCCGCGCCGAACCGGGGGAGCGCGTGCTGATCCACGCGGCCGCCGGTGGCGTCGGGATGGCCGCGGTCAAGCTGGCCCGTGGGTTCGGTCTCGAAGTGTTCGGCACCGCGAGTCCGAAGAAATGGGACGTGCTGCGGGAACTCGGTCTCGACGACGAGCATCTCGCGTCGTCGCGGACCCTGGAGTTCGCGGACCGGTTCCCGCCGGTCGACATCGTGCTGAACTCGCTCACCGGTGACTTCGTGACGGCTTCGCTGCAGATGCTCGCGCCCGGCGGCCGATTCCTCGAACTGGGGAAGACCGATCTCAGGGAAGGGATACCGGGTTACCGTGCCTACGATCTGCGCGAGCCCGGACCGGATCGCGCGCAGGAACTGCTGGCCGAACTGACCGACATGTTCGAGCGCGGCGAGCTCTCTCCGCTACCGGTGACGAGCATGCCCGCCCGGCAGGCGCCGGCGGCGTTCCGGCACCTCGCCCAGGCCCGGCACGTCGGCAAGGTCGTCCTGACCATGCCGGGTGACCTCGGCTCCGGCACGGTGCTGATCACCGGCGCGGGCACCTTGGGCGCACTCATCGCGCGGCACCTGGTGGCCGAACACGGAATCCGGCGCCTCGTCCTCACCAGCAGGCGCGGACCGGACGAGCTGGTCGCGGAGCTTGCCGAGAGGGGCGCCGAGGTCCGTGTCGTCGCTTGCGACGCCGCCGATCGCGACGCGCTCGCTGCCGTTCTTGCGACCATTCCCGATCTCACCGCCGTGGTGCACACCGCGGGGGTGCTCGACGACGGAGTGATCTCCGCGCTGACCCCGGACCGGTTCGACACCGTCTTCCGGCCGAAGGTCGACGCCGCGTGGAACCTGCACGAGCTGACCAAGGAACTGGACCTCGCCGCGTTCGTCCTGTTCTCGTCGGCCGCGGGGGTGCTGGGGAATCCGGGACAGGGCAACTACGCGGCGGCGAACGCGTACCTCGACGGCTTGGCGAGGTACCGGCACTCGCTCGGCTTGCCCGCGGTGTCGCTGGCCTGGGGCCTGTGGGCGACGCCCAGCGGGTTGACGGGACGGCTCGGCAAGGGCGATCTCGAACGCACCAGACGTGGTGGGATGGGCGCCCTGTCCGACGAAGAGGGCCTGCGCCTTTTCGACGCCGCGCTGCGCTCCGTCGAACCCGTGCTGCTGCCCGCCAAACTCGACCTCCGGCCCGGTCGTACCCGGCGAGCCTCGGCGGACCGGCCGCAGGCGACCGGGATCGTGTCCCGGCTCGCCGGTATGTCCACAGTGGAGCAAGAGGCGCTGCTGCTGGAACTCGTGCGGACGCATGCGGCGACCGTGCTGGGACACGTCGCCGCCGAGGCGGTCGATCAGCGGCGGCCGTTCAAGGAAGCCGGATTCGACTCGTTGACGGCCGTCGAACTGCGGAACCGGCTGAACGCCGAAACCGGCCTGAAACTGTCGGCGACCGTGGTCTTCGACCATCCGAACCCGGTCGCGCTGGCCGAACTGCTGCGCCGGGAACTGACCGGTGAATCCGTGGTCCCGAAGCCTCCCGTCAGTGCCTCGGTCTCCGAGGAGCCGGTGGCGATCGTGGCGATGGGTTGTCGTTTTCCGGGTGGGGTGGGTGGTCCGGAGGATTTGTGGGAGCTGGTCTTCCGGGGTGGTGACGCGGTCGGAGGTTTCCCATCGGATCGCGGCTGGGACCCTGAGGCGGTGGGCCGGTGTTCGGCGCGTGAGGGTGCGTTCTTGGAGGATGTGGCGGGGTTCGATGCCGCGTTCTTCGGGATCAGTCCGCGTGAGGCGGTGGCGATGGATCCGCAGCAGCGGCTGTTGCTGGAAACCTCGTGGGAGGTGTTCGAGCGGGCGGGGATCGATCCGGAGTCGTTGCGCGGCAGCGATACCGGGGTCTTCACCGGCGTGATCACCCATGACTACGCGACGCTCTTGCGTGAAGCCACCGATGACTCCGAGGGCTATCTCACGACCGGCGTCTCCGCAGGAGTCGTTTCGGGCCGGGTGGCTTATACGTTCGGTTTCGAGGGGCCGGCGTTGACGGTGGATACGGCGTGTTCGTCGTCGTTGGTGGCGATGCATCTCGCGGCTCAGTCGTTGCGGCGGGGTGAATGCTCGCTGGCACTCGCCGGTGGGGTGACGGTGATGGCGACACCCAGGCTGCTGGTGGACTTCAGCCGCCAGGGCGGGCTCGCATCCGATGGCCGGTGTAAGGCGTTCGCGGGTGCGGCGGACGGGACCGGGTTCAGCGAAGGCGTAGGTCTGGTCCTGCTGGAACGGCTGTCGGACGCCCAACGCCACGGGCATCCGATCTTGGCGGTGGTGCGCGGCTCCGCGGTGAACTCCGACGGCGCCTCCAACGGCCTGACCGCACCCAACGGACCCGCCCAGCAACGCGTCATCCACGCCGCCCTCGCCGACGCCGGACTGGCTCCCGCCGATATCGACCTGGTCGAAGCACACGGCACGGGGACCCGGCTGGGTGACCCGATCGAGGCCCAAGCGATCCTCGCGACCTATGGCCAGGACCGGGAGAACCCGGTCTGGCTGGGCTCGGTGAAATCCAACATCGGCCACACCCAGGGCGCCGCCGGGATCGCCGGAGTCATCAAAACCGTCCTCGCCATGCGCCACGGTGTCCTCCCGAAAACCCTGCACATCGACACCCCCACCCCCGAGGTCGACTGGACCGCTGGCAAGACTGCCTTGCTCACCGAACACCAGGACTGGCCCGAACCCCGCCGAGCAGGCGTCTCCTCGTTCGGGATCTCCGGCACCAACGCCCACCTCATCCTCGAACACCACTCCCAGAAGTCCACAGTGGACAACGCTCCGGGCACGTGGCCAGTGGTCGTGAGTGCACGCACCGAAACCGCATTCCACGACCAAGCAACCCAACTGGCCAGGCATCTGCGGGCACATCCCGAAATCGAGGTCGCCTCGGTCGCACGAACCCTGCTGAGCCGCGCCCGATTCGCGCATCGCGCCGTCACGGTCGCCGCGGATCGCGGCGAACTCATCGCCGCCCTGGAGAACCTGGCCCCGGTCGCCGCCGGTGGCAAGACCGCGTTCGTGTTCAGCGGGCAGGGCACTCAGCGGACCGGCATGGGTCGCGAACTCCACGAGACCTATCCGGTCTTCCGCGACACATTCGACGAAATCTGCGAACACTTCGATCTCCCCTTGCGGGACATCGGGTCCGATCAGCTCGACGAAACCCAGTATGCGCAGGCCGGACTGTTCGCCCTTGAGACGGCTCTCTTCCGCCTACTCGAATCCTTCGGCCTCCGTCCCGACTTCGTCGCCGGGCACTCCATCGGCGAGATCACCGCGGCACATATCGCCGGTGCACTGTCCTTAGAGGACGCTTGTGCTCTCGTCGCCGCACGAGGCACACTCATGCAGGCCCTTCCTGAAGGCGGGGCGATGGTCGCCATCGCCGTGGCGGAGCACGAAATCGCAGCGGCACTCGACGACAAGGTGAGCCTCGCGGCGGTCAACGGACCTACCTCGGTCGTGATCTCCGGCGAGGAGAAGGCCGTCCTGGCCGTCGCGGGCCAGTTCGCCGAGCGCGGCCACCGGACCCGGCGATTGCGGGTGAGCCATGCCTTCCATTCATCCTTGATGGATCCCATTCTCGACGAATTCGCCACCGCGCTGAAAGACCTCCGTTTCACACAGCCGGAAATCCCGCTGATCTCCACGGTGACCGGCGAACTCCTGACCGAGCACGGCGCCGAGTACTGGGCCGGGCAGATCCGGCGGCCGGTGCGATTCCACGACGCGGTCACGGCGTTGCGTGAGCTCGGGGTCACGACGGTGCTGGAGATCGGCCCCGACGCCGCCCTCAGCACCATGGTCGACGGGGCCGTGCCCGTGCTGCGCCGCGACCGGACCGAAAAGCGGGCGATGCTGGAGGCCTTGGCGGCCACCGGCCTCCCCGTGCGGTGGGATCGGACCTTCGACGGTAAGGCCGGAATCGTCGATCTGCCCACGTACGCCTTCCAGCACGAACGCTACTGGCCGGCGGCCGCGGCGCCCGCGGGATCGATCGGGCTGGGGCACCCGCTGCTGGGCGCGATGCTGGACTTGCCCGGCACCGAGGAACTGGTGTTCATCGGTTCCCTCTCGCGGGACAGACAGCCGTGGCTGGCCGACCACGTCCTGCGAGACCTGGTGGTCGTCCCGGGTACCGCGTTGCTGGAGCTGGTGATGCGAGCGGCGGAGAGCGCCGGCTGCGAACGTGTCGACGAGCTGACCAACGAGGCCCCGTTGTCGCTGTCGGACGGCGGTGTCCAGGTACAGGTCACCGTCGGCAGGGCCGACGAGAACGGCAGGCGCGCGGTGGCCGTCCACTCACGTCCGGAAGCCGGGCAGGCCGACTGGACCCGGCATGTCGAGGGAATGCTCGCCCCGGACGCGATGCCGCCCACTGCCGGGTTCGCCGAATGGCCGCCGGACGGAGCGGTTTCCCTAGACGTCAGCGGGTTCTACGACAACCTGTGCGACAAGGGCTACGGCTACGGTCCCGCCTTCCGGTGTCTGCGGGCCGCCTGGCGGCGAGAGGGCGAGATCTTCGTCGAGGTCGCCTTGCCCGACGAGGACGAGGATCGGTTCGCGGTGCATCCGGCCCTGCTGGACGCCGTATTGCAGGCCATCAGCCTCGGCGGCTTCGAAGACAAGGCGGAAGACCAGCTCCGGGTGCCGTTCGCCTGGCGGGGGATCCAGGTCTGGTCCACCGGCGCGACCAGGTTGCGCGCGCGCCTGACGGCGGACGGAAACGGCGGGGTGTCCGTCGGACTCGCCGACGAGACCGGGACACTGGTCGCGGAAATCGAGTCCTTGCAGTCGCGTCCGGTGCCCGACGCGCAATGGGGCACGGGCGGTCGGCTGTTCGAGGTCGAATGGGTGCGAGCGGAGCGCGGTCACGGAGATCCCGGATTCGTTGTCTGCGAAGCCGGCGAGGGAGAGGCGCGCGAAGCGGTCTCCCGGGTGCTCGAATTCTTGCGGACCGCCGACGCGCGGAAGCTCCTGGTGGTGACCCGAGGCCAGGTCGGACCGGACGGCGGCGATCCGGTGGGACACGCCGTCTGGGGGCTGGTGCGCGCCGCGCAGAGAGAGGATCCGGGGCGGATCGTGCTCGCGGACCTGGACTTGGACGCCGCACTCGGACTCGTGCCCGCGAACGAGCCGGAGGTCGTGATCCGCGATGGCGAGGTCTTCGTGCCGAAGCTCCGGCAGGTGACCGGACGGCGGACTGTCTTGGAGCCGGACGGCACGGTCCTGGTCACCGGCGGCACCGGTGCGCTCGGCCAGGCCGTCGCCCGGCATCTGAGCGAGGTGCAAGGGGTACGCAATCTCCTGCTGCTCAGCCGTTCCGGTGGCACGACCGACCTGCGGGGCGCGCGCGTGGTGGCCTGCGATGTCGCGGACCGGGATGCGCTGGCCGCCGTCCTCGACGAGATCCCCGCCGGACAACCGCTGACCGGAGTGGTGCATGCCGCCGGACTGCTCGACGACGGCGTGATCGGGTCGCTGCGGGAAGACCGGCTGGAGACCGTGTTCGCGCCCAAGGTCGACGGGGCGATCAACCTGCACGAGCTCACCCGCGACCTGTCCTTTTTTATCCTGTTCTCCTCGATCGCCGGGACCTTGGGCAACGCCGGGCAAGGCAGTTACGCGGCGGCGAACGGTTTCCTCGACGGCCTCGCCCGGCAGCGGCACGCCGAAGGGCTCCCGGCGACTTCGCTGGCTTGGGGACCCTGGGACATCGGCATGGCCGCGGGACAGCCGTCCCGTGGCGAGCTGAAGCCTTTGGCCACCGCCGAGGCGCTGGCCTTGTTCGACCTCGCCATCGGATCGGGGCAACCGATGCTGATCCCGGCCCGGCTGGAGCAGGGAACGCCGTCGAAACCCCGCCGGGCGAAGTCTCGCCTCGTCCTTGATGGCGATCCACGCCGCAAGGTGCTCGAACTCGTGCTCGCCGAGGCGGTCTCCGTCGTGCGCTCCGGAAAGGACACCTTGAAAGCGGACCAGGCGTTCCGGGAGGTCGGGTTCGATTCGCTCACCGCGGTCGAACTGCGCAATCGCCTGGTGGCGGTCACCGGCGCGAGGCTGCCCGCCACAGTCGTCTTCGACCATCCGACGCCACAGGCACTCGCGCTTCGCGTCCATGCGGAGCTGTTCCCCGAGGCAGTGGCCGCCGAAATTCCGGTGAGCAGAGAGCCCGACTTCGACTCGATGGACGCGGCCGAATTGGTGCGGCAGGCGAGGACTTCCGATGGCAACCTCTGAAGAACAGCTCGTCGAAGCGCTTCGTTCGACACTCAAGGAGAACGAGCGCCTGCGAAAGCTGGGCTCCACCGATCCCATCGCCGTCGTGGCCATGGCCTGCCGGTTCCCCGGGGGCGTGCGGACGCCCGAGGAGCTGTGGGACCTCCTCGACGGCGGCGTGGACGCGATCGCGCAGTTCCCGGACGACCGCGGCTGGGATCTCGACAACCTGTTCGACACCGACCCGGACGCCTTCGGGAAGTCGTATGCCCGCGAGGGCGGCTTTCTCTACGACATGGCCATGTTCGACCCGGGACTCTTCGGGATCAGTCCGCGTGAGGCACTCGCGATGGATCCGCAGCAGCGGCTGCTGCTGGAGACGGCGTGGGAGACGTTCGAGCGCGCGGGCATCGACCCCGGTTCGGTGCGGGGCGAGAAGATCGGGGTCTTCGGCGGCATCATCAACCACGATCACGGGACTCGGCTGCGCCCGGTGCCCGAAGAGGTCGAAGGCTACGTCGGGACCGGCAGTTCGGGCAGTGCCGCGATCGGGCGGGTGGCCTACACGTTCGGGCTGGAGGGCCCGGCGATCACCGTCGACACGGCGTGTTCGTCGTCGCTGGTGGCGATACATCTGGCGGTGCAGGCGCTGCGTCGCGGGGAATGCACGATGGCGCTGGCGGGCGGGGTGACCGTGATGTCGACGCCGGACACGTTCGTGGAATTCTCCCGGCAGCGCGCGCTCGCTCCGGACAGCCGATGCAAGTCGTTCGACGACGCCGCCGACGGCACCGCGTGGTCGGAGGGTGCGGGGCTGGTGCTCTTGGAGCGGCTTTCGGTGGCCGAGGAACGCGGGCATCCGGTGCTGGCGCTCGTTCGCGGCTCCGCGGTGAACTCCGACGGCGCGTCCAACGGGTTGACCGCGCCGAACGGCCCGTCGCAGCAGCGGGTGATCCGGGCCGCGCTCCAGGACGCCGGTCTATCCACTGTGGACGTCGACGCGGTCGAAGCACACGGGACAGGCACCCGGCTGGGCGACCCGATCGAGGCGCAAGCTCTGCTGGCGACCTACGGCCAGGACCGCGAACGCCCGGTGCTACTGGGTTCGGTGAAGTCGAATATCGGCCACACCCAAGGCGCCGCCGGAGTCGCCGGAGTGATCAAAATGGTGCTGGCCATGCGGCACGGCGCGCTTCCCAGGACGTTGCACGTCGACACGCCGACTTCGCGGGTCGACTGGTCGTCCGGTGCGGTGGAGATCCTCACCGAGGCCTGCCCATGGCCGGAGGTCGACCGGCCGCGCCGTGCCGCGCTTTCGGCCTTCGGCGCCAGCGGCACCAACGCCCACCTCATCTTGGAGTCGGTGCCGCGAAACGACGTCGAGAGCCACGGCGAAGACGGCCCGTGGCCGGTGATGGTCTCGGGTGCCACCGCGGCGGCGGTGCGGGCGCAGGCCGAGAGGATCGCCGAGTTCGTGCGGACGCATCCCGACGTCGAGGCAGGACCGGTCGCGTGGTCGCTGCTGTCGTCGAGAGCGGCACTGGCGCACCGGGCCATCGTGGTGGCGGACGACCGCGACGATCTGGTGGCGAAACTGGCCAGTGCGGAACCAGGGATCGCGGACGTCACCGGGCGGCTCGTGTTCGTCTTCCCTGGCCAGGGCACTCAATGGGCGGGAATGGGCCGGGAGCTGTGGGAGTCGTGCGCGGAGTTCCGCGACTCGATGCTCGCGTGCGCCGAGGTGCTCGAAGACATGGTCGGCTGGAAGCTGTGGGACTCGCTCGGCGACGAGGCGGCGCTCACCCGGGTGGACGTCGTGCAACCGGTGTCGTTCGCGGTGATGGTGTCCTTGGCCGCGGTCTGGCGTTCGCTGGGCGTCGAACCGGACGCGGTCGTCGGCCACAGTCAAGGCGAGATCGCGGCGGCGTATGTCGCCGGGGCCCTTTCGCTGGAGGACGCCGTCCGCGTGGTGGTGCTGCGGTCCGCGGTCATCGCCCGGGAACTGTCAGGACGCGGCGCGATGCTGTCTGTCGTCGCACCGGAAGAGCAAGTCCGCGCGCTCCTGCCCGGTTTCCAGGACCGGCTCTGGGTGGCGGCGGTGAACGGTCCCGCCTCGGTGACCGTCTCGGGTGACGCGGACGCGATCGAGGAGTTCGGCCGGATGCTGTCCGCCAGGCGCGTGTTGCGCTGGGCGCTGCCCGGAGTCGATTTCGCCGGCCATTCCGGTCACGTGGAAGCCGTCCGGGAGAAGCTACTGGAGACGTTGGCCGAGGTGCGCCCGGCATCGGGCACAGTGCCGGTCTATTCCACTGTGGACGATCGCTGGCTCGACGGCACGGAGATGGACGCCGCGTACTGGTACCGGAATCTGCGCCTGCCCGTGGGTTTCGAGGCCGCCATACGTGGACTGGCCGAAGACGGCCACCAGACGTTCCTGGAGGTAAGCGCGCATCCGGTGCTGACCACGAGCATCGCCGACGTCGTCGAGGAACCCACCGTGGTGACCGGGACGCTGCGCCGCGACGACGGTGGCTGGGGCCGGTTCCTGGCCTCGGCGGCGGAACTCCACCGACGAGGCGTGCCGGTGGACTGGGAACCGGCCTTCGACGGACCGCGCACACGGGTGGATCTGCCGACGTATCCCTTCCAACATCAGCGGTTCTGGCTGGACGCGGGCACCGGAACCGGGGACGTCACGGCGGCGGGCCTCGCCGCGGCCGACCATCCTCTGCTCGGCGCGGTCGTCCGGCTGCCTGAAGACGACGGGGTGGCACTGACCGCGCGGCTTTCGCTCGCCACGCATCCATGGCTCGCGGATCACGTGGTGTTCGACAAGACCGTCGTCCCCGGAGTCGCACTGGTGGAGCTGGCGATTCGCGCGGGTGACGAGGTCGGTCACTCGGTCCTTGACGAGCTGGTCATCGAGTCGCCGCTGGTACTGCCGGACAGGGAAGGGCGCCAGCTCCGTGTCCGAGTACGGCCGCCCGACGCCCACGGGCGCCGCGCGCTGGCCATCCACTCTCGCCCTGACAAGGCCGAACCGGACGCCGAGTGGACCCGGCACGCGAGCGGTTTCCTGGTCACGGCTGGCGCGGCGGCCGGGTTCGAGTACGCCGAATGGCCACCGGCCGGGGCGACGCCCGTCGACATGGAGAACACCTACGCCGGATTCGCCGCCGCGGGGCTCGCGTACGGGCCGGGCTTTCAACGGTTGCGCGCGGTATGGCGACGGGGCGACGAGATCTTCGGCGAGGTCGCCCTGTCCGAGGAGCAGGCCCTCGAAGCGGGCAGGTTCGGGCTTCATCCGGCCCTGCTCGAGTGCGCGCTGCACGCGAGCACGTTCACCGGGCAGGAGGTCGCGACGCCCGATGGCGACGTCCGGCTGCCGTTCTCCTGGACCGGGGTGTCGCTCCACGCCTCGGGCGCGACGCTGGTACGCGTGCGCGCCGTCACCAACGGAGAAGGCGAGGTTTCGCTGCACCTGGCCGACGAATCCGGAGCTCCGGTCGCCACTGTCGAATCACTGGTGTTCCGTCCGGTTTCCGCCGCGGGGCTGCGAGCCACGACCGGTGGTTCGTTGTTCGGGGTGGAATGGATCCCGGCGGAGGCCGGGGCTGCTGACGATGTCGATCTCGTGGTGTACGAGGTGGGCGATGGCGAAGTACGGGAGGTGGTCGCCGGGGTTCTCGCGCGGGTGCAGGAGTTCGTGCGAGAGGAGGGCTCGTCGCGTCTGGTCGTGGTGACGCGGGGTGCGTCGACACCGGTGGCCTCGGCAGTGTGGGGTTTGGTGCGCTCCGCGCAGGCCGAGGAGCCAGGCCGGATCGTGCTGGTCGACCTCGACGACGACCCGAGGTCACGTGCGCTTTTGCCGCGGGTCGCGGCGGGCGGGGAGCCGCAGGCGGCGATCCAAGCTGAGCAGATCAAGGTCCCTCGCCTGGCTCGGACGGAACCCGCCGGCAAGCCGCCGGTGCTGGACCCGGACGGGACGGTCCTGATCACCGGAGGCACCGGCACCCTCGGCCGGATCACCGCTCAGCACCTGGTCGAGACGTACGGCATCCGGCACCTGCTGCTGCTCAGCCGCGGCGGTGGCACTGTCGACATCCCGGGCGCGAGAGTCGTCGCCTGCGACGTCGCGGATCGGGACGCGCTCGCCGCCGTCCTGGCCGACATTCCGCCCGAGCACCCGCTGACCGGCGTCATCCACACGGCCGGTGTCCTCGACGACGGAGTCATCAGCACACTGAACCCGGAACGCCTCGACACCGTGTTCGACCCCAAGATCGACGGGGCGCTGAACCTCCACCACCTCACCCGCCACCTCGACCTCAGAATGTTCGTCCTGTTCTCGTCGGTCGCCGGTGTGCTGGGCAGTGCCGCGCAGGGTAACTACGCCGCGGCCAACGGATTTCTCGACGGGCTCGCCCGCCACCGGCACGACAAGGGACTCCCCGCGACCTCGCTCGCCTGGGGGCTCTGGGAACCGACCGGTCTCACCGCGCGCCTCTCCGACGCCGATCGCCGCCGTCTGTCGAACACCGGTATGCGGCCACTGTCCGCAGTGGACGGTATGGCGCTGTTCGACAAGGCGATGGCGTCCGGGCTGCCGTCGGTCGTCCCGGCGCGGTTCGACCTCGCCGCGATCGGGTTCGGTGAGGTGCCGCCGCTCTTCCGTTCCCTGGTGCCGCGCCGCCGGACGGTTCCGGCCGGATCCCCGGAGTCGCTCGCGCGGCTTTCCCCGGAAGAGCGCCGTCAGGCGGTGAACGAACTGGTGCGCAGGGAAGTGGTCGCCGTGCTCGCGCTGTCCGGCACGGACGCCGTCGACCAGGTCAAGGCGTTCAAGGAACTGGGGCTCGATTCGCTGACCGGCGTCGAACTGCGCAACCGGCTGGCCGCCGCGACCGGATTGCGGCTGCCCGCGACCCTGGTCTTCGACTATCCGACGCCCGGCGGGCTGGCCGACCACCTCTGCGAGCGGCTGTCGGGTAAGGAGCGCAGGCTCCCCACCTCCCGTACCACCGCGGTCGTGGACGAGCCGATCGCGATCGTGTCCATGGCGTGCCGGTTGCCGGGTGGCGTGGTGTCGCCCGAGGATCTGTGGGATCTGGTGGCGGGCGGGGTCGATGCCGTGACGGACTTCCCTGCGGACCGCGGCTGGAACCTGGACGCGTTGTACGACCCCGATCCGGATGCCGTCGGGAAGTCGTATGTCCGGCAAGGCGCGTTCATAGACGATGTGGCGGGTTTCGACGCGCGTTTCTTCTCCGTCGGCCCGCGCGAGGCGCTGGCTATGGATCCGCAGCAGAGGCTGTTGCTGGAGACGTCGTGGGAGGTGTTCGAGCGTGCGGGTATCGATCCCACGTCGTTGCGAGGCAGCGACACCGGGGTGTTCACCGGCGTGACGAACCACGACTACGACCACTACCGAAATCCCGGCGTCGGCGACCTGGATGCCTACCGGATCACCGGGGTGTCCGGCAGCGTCGTGTCGGGGCGGGTCGCGTACACCTTCGGCCTGGAGGGGCCGGCGATCTCGATCGACACGGCGTGCTCGTCCTCCCTGGTGGCGATGCATCTCGCCGTGCAGTCGCTGCGCCGCGGCGAATGCTCGATGGCGCTCGCGGGTGGCGTGACGGTGATGGCGACACCTCGCGGTTTCGTGGAATTCTCGCGGCAGCGCGGTTTGGCGCCGGACGGCCGGTGCAAGTCGTTCGCGGCGGCCGCCGACGGAACGGCCTGGTCCGAAGGCGCCGGTGTGGTGCTGTTGGAGCGGCTTTCCGACGCCAAGCGGCTCGGCCACCGTGTGCTGGCGGTCGTGCGCGGCTCGGCGATGAACTCCGACGGTGCGTCGAACGGCTTGACCGCCCCGAACGGTCCGGCGCAGCAGCGGGTGATCCTGTCCGCGCTGGCCGACGCCGGTCTGTCCACTTCGGACATCGACGCGGTGGAGGCACACGGCACAGGCACCCGGCTCGGCGATCCGATCGAGGCACAAGCGGTCTTGGCGACCTACGGCCGGAACCGTGACCGGCCGGTGTGGCTCGGCTCGTTGAAGTCGAACCTCGGTCACGCCCAGGGCGCCGCGGGAATCGCCGGGGTGATCAAGATGGTGCTCGCGATGCGACACGGCGTCCTCCCCAAGACATTGCATGTCGACTCGCCCACCCCGGAGGTCGACTGGTCGGCCGGATCCGTGGAGTTGCTCACCGAGGCCCGTGAGTGGCCAGGACCGCGCCGCGCCGGGGTTTCGTCCTTCGGTGTCTCCGGCACCAACGCGCACCTGATTCTCGAATCCGTCGACGATCCCGCTGAACCTGTAGCCGCGGCCGGTGACCACCGCGGGCCTTGGCCGGTGGTCCTGTCCGGAGTGGCGGCGGAAGCTGTCCGGGCGCAGGCGCGGACGATGGCGGACTTCGTACTGGCGAACCAGGACGTCGCTGTGGAGGACGTCGCGAGGTCGCTGGTGTCCTCACGCGCGATGCTGGCGCGGCGTGCCGTGGTGGTGGCGGACGACCGTGACGAACTCCTGGCCGAACTCGAAGCCTTGAGCCGGAATGCAGTCGAGGTCCCTCCGGCCGAGGGCAAGCTGGCCTTCGTGTTCAGCGGGCAGGGCAGCCAGCGAGCCGGAATGGGCATGGAGCTGTACGACACCTTCCCGGTCTTCAGGGAAACCTTCGACGAAATCTGCGGGCACTTCGACTTCCCTTTGCGGGACTTGATCTTCGCATCCGATCAGCTGGACGCCACCCAGCACGCGCAAGCCGCGTTGTTCGCCGTGGAGACCGCGCTGGTCCGGCTGCTGGAATCCTTCGGTGTGCGGCCGGCCGTGGTGGCCGGGCATTCCGTGGGTGAGGTGACCGCGGTCCACGTGGCGGGCGCGCTGTCCCTGCGCGACGCGTGTGCGCTGGTCGCGGCGCGCGGCAGGGTGATGGGCGAACTGCCACCGGGCGGAGCGATGGCGGCGGTGGCCGCTTCCGAACGGGAAGTCGCCGCGATGCTGGAGGAATGCGACGGCCGGATCGCGCTCGCGGCGGTGAACGCGCCGCGGGCGGTCGTGGTGTCCGGTGACGAGGACGCCGTCACCTGGCTGACGGACCGCTGCGGCGGACACGGATGGCGGACCCGGCGGCTGCGTGTCAGCCATGCGTTCCACTCGCCCTGTGTGGACGAAGCGGCCGCGGGGCTGGAAGAAGTGGTCCGCGGGCTCACGTTCGCCGAGCCCCGGCTGCCAGTGGTTTCGAACGTGACCGGTGACGTCGTAGGCGTCGAAGTGCTCAGCGAACCCGGCTACTGGAGTACTCACCTGCGATCGACGGTCCGGTTCGCCGAGGGCGTGGCCCGCCTGCGCGCCTTGGGCGTCGGCACGGTGCTCGAAGTCGGGCCGGGCCGGGCGCTGGCCGGGATGGTCCGTGATTGCTGGGAGGGCGAGCCCGGCACCCTGGTCGTCGCGGGTCTGCGCGAACGACGTGAAACGGCAGGGTTTCTCTCCGGGCTGGGCGAGTTGTTCGCCGGGGGAGTCGCGGTGGGCTGGCAGGCCGCACTCGGCGGCGCCGGACGGCTGGTCGGGCTGCCGACGTACCCCTTCCAGCGGCAGCGTTTCTGGCTCGAACCCGCGAATCCGGAGTACACGCCGACGCCAGCGGCCGCTCCGCCCGTCATCGACGAGGCGACCATGGCCGGGAGGCTCGAGGGCCTGTCTCCTGCCGACCAGGAACGCGAACTGCTGGACCTCGTCCGCGAACAGGCCGCGAACGTGCTCGGCCACGAGGCAGGTGTGCGCACCGGCCCGCGGGAAGCGTTCCAGGAACTGGGATACGACTCGGTGACCGCGGTGGAACTCCGTGACCGGATCGCCTTGGCCACCGGCCTGCGCCTCCCAGCCACCCTCCTCTTCGACCACCCGACGCCCGCCGCCGTCGCCGGGGTGCTGTGGACCGAGATGTTCTCCGGTTCCTCCAGCGGATCCCTCTCGCTGCTTCACGACCTGGACCGGCTCGTCGCCGTTCCGGCCGACACCCTGGACGACGGATTCCGCGCCGCCGTACTCGCCCGGTTCGAGCGGATCACCGCGGGCTGGGCCCCGGAGCCGGAGGCGGACACCGACCTGGGGGACAGGCTCCGGACGGCCTCGACGGCCGAAGTCCTCGACTTCATCGACAACGAACTCGGCCGGGCCGCGAAATGAGGCGATGTGGAGAAGCGCAGAAAGCTGTGGCCGTGGCTAACTACCTGCGCCGCCCTGGCGGTCGCGGCGGCGTTCGGCGTGGCTCGGTTCTCCGGCCGTCCGGTCGCCGAACCTCCCGCCGGGCCGGAGTCGATCCCTCAGTGGCGCGCGTTGCTCGCCGTCACGCTGATCGTGGTCGTCGCCCGGCTCGGTGGCACCCTGGCCGCCCGGTTCGGCCAGGCGAGAGTGCTCGGGGAGGTGGTCGCCGGAGTGTTACTTGGCCCGTCCTTGCTCGGGATCCTGTGGCCTTCCGCCCAGCAATGGCTGTTCGCCCCCGGCGTCGGCGCCACCATGGAAACGTTGGCACAGTTGGGTGTGCTGGTCTTCGTGTTCCTGGTGGGGACGGAATCCGCCGTGTCGTCGCGGGCCGTGCCGCTCCGGCCGGTCGCGGCGATCAGTTTCTGCGGGCTGGCCGTGCCGTTCGCGCTCGGCGTGTTGCTGGCGGCGATCCTGCCCGAGGTATCCCTGCTGGGACTGCCGGAGGGCGGAAACGCCGCGTTCGCGCTGTTCATCGGGGTGAGCCTGAGCGTCATCGCGCTGCCGGTACTCGCCAGACTCGTGTCGGACCTCGGGATGCGCGGGACCGCGCTGGGCGCACTGGCTTTGCGCTGCGCCGCCGTGACCGATCTGGTGTGCTGGTGCCTGCTGGGAGTGGCCGCAGCCCTGGCGGGGCACCGTTCCCCGCTGGGCGTGGCCGGGTCGCTGGTGCTGACCGCGGCCGTCGCCGTGTTGCTGCTCGGCGTCGTGCGCCGCGGACTGGGCAGGCTCGGCGATCGGCAGGCGGACCGTATCCCGTCCGGAGTGCCGGTCGGTCTGCTCGGGGGAATGCTGCTGACGGCCGCGTTCACCGGCCTGATCGGCATGCACAGTGTCCTCGGCGCTTTTCTTTTCGGTGCGGCGGTTCCGAAAGATCTCGCCTCGAAGCTCCGGCTCGACGAAAAGCTCCAGCCCTTCGTCTCGTGGTTGCTGCTTCCGCTCTTCTTCTGTGTCATCGGTCTCAACGTCCACCTCGACGTGGTCGTCCGAACGCCGATGCTGGCCGCCGTTCTGCTGCTTGTGGTTTTCTTCGCGGTGCTGGGAAAATGGTTGGGTGCCGGGTTGACCGCCCGCTTTTCCGGATATTCCTGGCAACAGTCGAATCTGCTGGCGACGTTGCTCAACTGCCGCGGGTTGACCGAGCTCGTCGTGCTCGATGTCGGAAGGAGGATGGGAATCTTGCCCGACGCCGTCTTCTCGCTGTTCGTCTTGATGACCTTGGTGACCACCGTCGGGGGATCGGTTCTCGCCGCCGGATATGCCGGACCGTACCGGATCGACAAGGAGGCGGTGCGAACGCAGCTGATCAGTCAAACCCGCCGATAATTCAGGGTACAATCGAAATGGAGTGACGATGGTAGCGCCTGTTGTGGCCCCGTTCGTGATCGGATTCGTCGCCGGGCCGGTGACGCTCAAGCTGGTGAAACCGGTGGTGCGCGTCGTCGTCCGCACTTCCGTGGCGATCGCGATGGAGGTGAAGAAGGTCGCCGCGCAGGCCGGTGAGGAATTGCAGGATCTGGCGGCGGAAGTGACCGCCGAGATGGCCGTCGCCCAGACGGAGAAGGCCGCGCCGGCGAAACCGCCGGTGAAGGCCAAGCAGACCAGCACGGCACGCTGATCGCCTCGGTGATGGGCAAGACAGCCAGGCTGATCTTCCATGTGCTCGTGAGGGCCGAGGTCCGGCCCAGATCCGTTCTGCCCGGGCGGCAACGCTGGGACATCCCGCTGATGCGCGGCCGTCCGGAAGTCGCGAAACTGCTGGCGATCCGGCTGGAGAACGCCTCCGGTGTCATCGCGGCCCAGGCCAGCGCGGTCACCGGGACGATGCTCGTCCACCACACCGTGTCACTCGACGAGGTGAGGCTCGGCCGGGTGGTGCGGCGGACCGTGACCACGGCTGTCGGCGAGGCCCGCGCGCGGGCGAGGCGAGGGGGGTTCCCGCCCGGTCCGGGTCGATGACCTTCCTGGCGCTGGACATCGGCGGTACCAAACTCGCGGTCCGGGCCGAGCGGGCCGGCCAGACCTGGGAGCGGATCGAGCCTTGGCCACGAGCCGGGGTGGAGTCCGACCTCGCTTTGCTGCGTGACGTGCTGGCCGCGGTGCCGTCAGGCGTCGTGCGGGCGGGTGTGTCCGCCGCGCCGACTGTCGCCCGCGACGGCACGGTGACGGCCTGGCCGAACAGGCCGTCGTGGTACGGGGTCGACCTGCGGCGGACCATCGAGGAGGCCATCGGCGCGCCGGTGCTCTTCGGCGACGACGGCACGCTGGCCGCGGTCGCGGAGGCCGAGGCGAGCGATTGTGCCGACCTGGTCTACCTCGGGCTCGGGACCGGCGTCGGCGGCGGCGTGGTCAGCGACGGGCGCTTGATCCGCGGCGCAGGGGGCACCGCGGGCGAACTCGGGCACCTGCCGATGGATCCGGCCGGCCCGCCCTGCCGATGTGGGCGCAACGGTTGTTTACAAGCCTTGCTCTCGCCCGAAGCCCTTTCCCGTCGGACCGGACTCCTGCAGGAGAAACTCGCCACCTCCGGGGAAGTCTCCGTCTTCGTGGCCGAGGTCCTCGCTCGCGTCGTCGTGCTTCTGGCCGAATTGATCCAGCCGAGCCGGATCCATCTCGGAGGTGGATTCGGCGTGGCTTTGCCCGGCCTGCCCGCGCTTGTCGAAGAGCGATCGCGCGCCTGGGGCAGGCTGGGACATCGGCTGCCCGTCGTCGCGACGGCGGTGTTCGGCGCGCACGCTTCACTGGCTGGAGCGATGGTGCTGGCCAGGACAGGAGGAACGGGCCTTCGTCAGTCGCGATGAGCGTAGACCATATGGATGTCGGGTGCCTGAGAAGTACTCCTCACGGAGACACTCGACGCGATAGCCGCGCCGGTCGAGCAGTTCGCCGATTTCGGCGAGCCTGCCGTTCCTGTCGTGTACTTCGATGGCCAGCCTGCGCACCTTCGGCCACTGGTCGTCCGCGAGCCCGTTCAGCACTTCCAGTTCCGCTCGTTCGACGTCGATCTTCAAAAACGAGATCTCGTCGATTCCGGTGCCGGAAAGCGCATCTGCGAGCGTGGTCATGGGTACCGTTTCCTGCAGGGTACCGCGGTCGAAGTCGGCCCAGAAATTCGCCCGGAACTCGGCGGACGGGTCGAACTGTTCGAAGAGGACCCGCACGTTGTGGCGGTCTTCCTCGTCGTCGACGTACAACGTCGACATGGTCGAGCGATGCGGGTAGTAGGTGAGCCGCGCCTCACGGTTCGACGAACCGATGGCGTAGTTGGCCGTGTGCGCGCCCGGCGCGTGCCGTGCGCAATTCTCCGCGAGACAACGGTAGGAAGCCGACGTGGGTTCGAAGGCGTAGATCCGGGCGGCCGGTACCCGTCCTCGCGAAATGCAGGGCCGCGAGCCCGATATGGGCTCCCACATCGACCATCACGCTGCCTGGCGGAAGATTCGAAACACCCCTCTCGTACGCACTGCTGTGGATGACCTCGTTCCAGACGGATTCGGGGTGGTCGGTCTTCGAAGCCAGGACGACCAGATCGTTTCCGATGACGTGGTCGGAAAACATGTCGATGCTGCACTCCTGTCGAGAAGTCGAAGAAACTGGTGTCGAAACATGTCGAACCGATTCATCGTAACCGGTGGAATCATCGCGGAGAGGGAGTTGTTCCACCGCGTGTTCATTTTCCGGCCATCGGTCCCTTCGCCGGACGACAAGTCGGCGCGATCACGCCAGGCCGAGACCGATCCCACGCGCAGTCGCAGGGCCGGCGAAGAAACGCGAAGCCGATTTTCCTCCACATACCCACCATGGGAGGGGCTGGGTACCCGGCCGTGGTCGGTTCGGTTGAGTGCGATTGGGATCCCGCCACCTTTGGCCCTCCTCGTTACCCGGTAGTGGCCGGATATCCCGATCAAACCGATCTTGAACAGCGGTCAGCCCGGATCGGACGGCCGTCCATCTCCGGACGATGCCGAGAGTGAATCCCTGGTACCCCGGCGCCGCCGCTGCCCGGACCCGGGGTCTGGCACGAACCCCGAATCTGGCGACAGCACCAGCCGCGCTCCGAAGGCCTACTTCGCTGGACATGGTGCGTCCCGGAGCGGTTACGGCATGGAAGGGTCCTTCGATCCGTCAGCGGCGGTGGAGGAGGGTGGAGCCCTGATGGGATCGTGGCCACCGCCACTCGCGGTGGTCACGGATGCCCGATCTTTTCGGCGAGATGGATGTTCGGGCACGTCGACGCCGGGCGGATTGACGATCGACTACGCCTGTTGCGAGGGTCGCCCCAGCGGCATGGAGGTGGCGATGTGCGGAATCGCGGGGTGGGTCTCCTTCGGCGCGGATCTGACGCAGCGCCGCGAGGTCGTCGACGCGATGACCGGGACCATGGCCTGCCGGGGTCCTGACGACTCGGGCACCTGGGTCCGGCCGAACGTGGCGCTGGGCCACCGGCGGCTGGCGATCATCGACCTGCCGGGCGGCAGGCAGCCGATGGCCGAAGCCGGGCTGGCGGCCATGGTCTACAGCGGCGAGGCGTACAACTTCACCGAGTTGCGCGCGGAGCTTTCCCGGCGGGGCCACAAATTCGAGACCGACAGCGACACCGAGGTCGTGCTGCACGGCTACCTGGAGTGGGGCGACGAGGTCGTCGATCACCTCAACGGGATGTACGCCTTCGCGATCTGGGACGAGCGCGACGAGAAGCTCGTGATGATCCGCGACCGCATGGGTATCAAGCCGTTCTACTACTACCCGACCCCGGACGGCGTGCTCTTCGGTTCCGAGCCGAAGGCGATCCTCGCGAACCCCTTGGCGCGCAAGGTGGTCGACACCGACGGCCTGCGTGAGCTGATGGCCATGACCAAGGCCCCCGGCTGGTCGCTGTGGAAGGGCATGCACGAGGTCGGGCCGGGCACCATCGTCACCGTTGACCGCTCCGGGATCCGCACGCGGACCTACTGGAAGCTCGACGCGAAGCAGCACACCGACGACCAGGAGACCACGGTCGAACGGGTCCGTGAGCTGATGACCGACATCGTGCACCGCCAGCTGATCGCCGACGTGCCCCGCTGCGTCCTGCTGTCGGGCGGGCTCGACTCCAGCGCCGTCACCGGCCTCGCCGCGGCCCGGCTGGCGGAACAGGGTGAACAGCTGCGCACGTTCTCGGTCGATTTCCTCGGCCAGGAGGAGAACTTCAAGCCGGACGAGGTGCGCGACACCCCGGACTCGCCCTTCATCCGCGACGTCGCGCAGCTGGTCGGCTCCGACCACAAGGACGTCGTGCTGAACCCCGCCGAACTGAGCAATCCGGAAGTCAGAAGGAAAGTACTGATCGCGCGGGACATTCCGGTAGGGCTCGGCGATTTCGACACATCGCTGTACCTGCTGTTCAAGGCGATCCGGGCGGAATCCACGGTGGCGTTGTCCGGTGAATCCGCCGACGAGGTCTTCGGCGGGTACCGCTGGTTCCAGGCCGAGGCCGCAGCTTCTTCGGGCACCTTCCCCTGGCTTGAACGGATGAACCTCACCAGCGCTTGGTCGCCTCATCTCACCGAAGAGTTCCGCCGAATCCTCGACATACCGGGTTTCGTGTCCGATCAGTACAGCACAGCCGTCGCGCAGGTCACGCACCTCGACTCGGAAACCTCGCACGAGCGCAGGATGAGAACGGTCTGCCACCTGCACTTGACCCGGTTCGTGCGGATCTTGCTGGACCGCAAGGACCGGGCCTCAATGGCCGTCGGGCTCGAGGTGCGGGTGCCGTTCTGCGACCACCGCCTCGTCGAATACGTCTACAACACACCCTGGTCGCTGAAGACGTTCGACGGCAGGGAAAAGAGCCTGCTGCGGCACGCCACGAAGCACGTGCTCCCCGCTTCGGTGCGCGAGCGGGTCAAGAGCCCCTATCCGTCCACACAGGACCCAGGCTACGCGGCGGCGCTGCAAGAACAGGCCAACGAGGTTCTGTCGCAAAGGAACCACCCAGTGTTCGCTTTGATGGAACACAGTGCGATGCGGCGCCTCGCGGAATTGGCCCCGGCCGAGGTGACCCTGGTCCAGCGCATCGGGCTGGACAGGATGCTGGACCTCTACCACTGGTTCGAGCTGTACTCGCCCGAGTTGCGACTGGAGTGAACGGCTCCTCACCGGTGCCGTTGTGACCTTTTCAGGTCGACCTCCAGCCGCGCGAGACCACGCTGGACCAGTTGATCACGATATCGCGGCTCGCTCGCGAGGGACATGCGTGGATAAGTCCCGGTAAGAGTCGTCAGACCCACCGTGGCTTGGATTCGCGCGAGCTGTGCACCCAGGCAGTAGTGCAAGCCCACTCCGAAGGATAGCGGCCGGTTCGGCGCCCTCCGCGGCTTGAAGACCTCCGGTTCGGTGAAGCGAGCCGGATCCCGGTTCGCCGCCGCCAGCATCACCAGCACACGGGCACCGGCCTGTACCGGCACGCCGTCGAGAGTGAGATCGGTGCCGGCGATCCGCGTGAGGACCTGGCTGGGCGGGTCAAATCGCAAGACCTCGGTCAGGAAGGACTCAATTTCGCCGGTCTGGAATTGGTCCGGCTCGGTCAGCGCCATCCTGACGGCACCCGCGATCAGGTCACTGGGGCTCTGCACACCCGCGATCAAGAACATGACGAGACCAGCCACCAGCTCCTCGGTGGAGATCGCCCCGGTCGCGTCCGCCTCCCGCACCATCCTGGTGGTCAGATCGTCACGCGGATTCTTGCGCCGGTCTGCCGCAAGGGTGGCCATGTAGTCCACGAGCACGTCCATACCCGAGTCCCCTGCCGCCAGCTCCCGGAGATCGAAGATCGGCTCGAAGGCGGGGGTCGTGTCCGTGATCACGGAGCGGAGCGCGATCTGGTCCGAGGCCGGGATGCCGTACAGCTCACCGGTCACGGCGAGCGTGAGACGTGAGCTGTACCCCTCGACCAGATCGACGGAGTCACCGTCGAGCGTGGCCAGCCGTTCCGCGAGCGCGTTCGCCTTCGCACTGATCATGGGTTCGAGCCCGCTTATGGTCCGCGGATGGTATGCCCAGCGGGAGAATCCCTTCAGCCGCTCGTGGTGGTGGTCGTTGCTGAACATCATGATCTTGGTGAAACACTGCCAGGAGGAGTGCTCGATCATCCCGGTCTTGCGATGCGCGGCGGCATCGGTGACGAGCAGGCCGGGCTCACGTAGAGCGCCGGCGCACGCGTCATATCCCAGCACGAAGACCAGTTTGGGGCCGAGTCGGACGACCGGGCCGAGTTCCTTGAGCGCCTCGTAGAGACCGTATGGCTCGCGTTTGCCCTCCGGCGTGAACAGTTTCGCCAATGCCTCACTTGGGCCGATTCCCTTGTCCGCGGTAGTCACGAGTCCTGCCCTGGCGATATCGGCCTGCGTTGGAAATCCTGGTAGAACCCGCCTTGTTCGGCGTCGTGCAGGTGCAGGTCCTTCAGGATGCGCCAGAAGGCGGCGGGGGTGAACCTGCGCTCACGGACCATGCCGGGATGCGCCTGTTTCAGAGCTTCCTGTGCTTGGGGAAGACGGTAGAAGGGAATCGCCGGCGCGACATGGTGCGGACTGTGGATCGAGATGTTGTGGGTGAGCACGCGCAGTGGTCTGGGGTAGGTGCAGTCGGTGGTCATCAGGAGCTTGCCCGCGTTCCGCGTCCAATGCCGTGAATCGAGGAAGGGCAGGTCGTTCGCGCTGTGATGCATGAGCGTGGTGGCGCTGAACCACAAATGGGTGGCCAGCCAGGGAGCCAGGAACGCGGTGAGCAACGCCCAGGGCCCGCCGAGCAGGACCAATGCGCTCAGGTACGCCGTGCCGACGACGAGCGTGAACGCGATCGAGAACCGGACTTCACGGCGCATCGAAGCCTTCGGGAAGAAGCCCGGCCGGAAACCGGAGAGGAGCCAGTAGCGAATCGTCCCTCCCCAGAACGCCCACGTGCGTGTGCCGGCATAGACGATCTTGCCCAACGGTGAAAGCTTGTCGTACAAATGCGGCGGCAAGGGGCGCCAGTCGGTGTCGAGCTCGATGTTGTTGGTGTGCGCATGGTGCATGTTGTGCACATGGCGCCACGAATGGAACGGATAGAGCAGCGGGATCAAGGCGATCCCGCCGATGAGCACGTTGAACCGGCGTGAGCGGGAGAAGGAGCCGTGGCCGCAGTCGTGCGCGATGCAGTGCAGCCCCCAGCCGCCGAGGCCGGCCGTGATCCACAAGGGAATCCACAGCGGCCACTGTGGAACGAGCAGGATGCCCGCCACCGATCCGGCGTACACGCCGGCGCTGAGCAGAAAACCCAGCAGGCCGCGGCCGACCTGCGGCTCGAAGTACTCCTTGGGAATCGAATCGGTGAGTCGCTTTCCTTCCAGGCTGCGCGACTTCTCCAGGAACTCCTCCAGCCCCGGATCGACCGGGCCGGCCTCAGCCATTATCGTCACCACCGTTCATCAGGTGGTCGACGAGTTCGTTGATCGAGTGGTGTTCGTAGAGGATGGCCGGGGATAGCCTGCGTTCGAGCAGCTTCTCGAGCTTTCCGGAGATCTGCATCCCCGCCCGGGAGTCCATGCCGTAGGACTCGAAGTCCTTGTCCGGATCGATCTCCGGCACCGGCAGGTCGAGGCGTGCGGCGAGCTGATCGGTCAGCCAGTCGCGGAGGTACTCCTCGGTCACCGGCCCGTCGACGGATTTCGTGCGGCGTCGAAACATGTCTATTTCCTCTCGGGTTCCTTGTTCTTCGCCGAACGTTTCGCGATCAACGCCGGGCTTGGCACGCGTAGATCCCAGACCAGGCCCGCCTTTCCCAGCACGGCGATGATCCAGCCGCTGAGATCGGGCTCCCACCAGCGCACCGCGTGCCGGTATGACCGAGGGAAGGCGTGATGGTTGTTCTGCAGCCCTTCACCGAAGGTCAGGATCGCTACCCACCAGGAGTTCGTGCTGTGGTCGTCGTTGCCGAACGGTCTCCGGCCGAAAGCGTGACAGATGGAGCCGACGGCCCACGACGCCTGATTCGCCGCGAAGACCCGGGCGAAGCCACCGAAAACGAGGCCTGTGAACGCCGTCCACAGATTTCCGCCCAGGGCGAATCCGAGCAGGGTCGGCAGCAGAAGGCCGAGCAAGACCCAGCAGGGATACAAGCGGTGGTGCGCCACCAGGCGGCGGTCGCGCAGGACGTCCGGAGCGAAGACCGACCACCGGGTCGACTCCTCGCTCAGCATCCAGGGCATGTGGGCGTACCAGAGCCCGCGTAAACGCATGCGCCACCCGGCGCCGTGCAGATTCGGCGAGTGTGGATCGCCTTCGTGGTCCGCGAACCGGTGATGACGCCGGTGGGTGGCCACCCAGAACAGTAGCGGGCCCTGTGCCGCCATGCCGCCGGCCGCCATGAGCACGTCCTGCAGCCAGCGGGACGTCTTGAACGAACGATGGGTGACGTGGCGATGTAACCCGATGGTGACCCCGACGATGTGAACGCAGTACATACCCGCGAAAAGCCAGATGTCCAGCGCTGTGAAACGACCCGTGGCCAGCAGGTACACCGCCAAGATGGTGCCCAGTGACGGCAGGATCATGGTCGTCAGGGCCGAGAACCGCTTGATCCGCAGGCTGTGCGGGTCCAGCCGGACGACGCCGCGATCGAGGGTCGTCATGATGCCGCTCCTTTCGCCGTGTGGCGCCTGGGGTAGCGCACGCCGTGGACGAGACCGACACGGTCGAGCAGACCGATGACCATGCCTGTGGGGTCGATCTGCCAGAAGCTCTGCCGATTGTGTGCCAGCGCGGGCTGGGCATGGTGATTGTTGTGCCAGGCACCGCCGACCGTGATCGTTGCCAGCGGCGCGATGTTGTGACTGTCGTCGCGGGTCCGGTGCGGACGGTTGCCGAAGAGGTGCCCGAAGGAGTTGACCGACCAGGTGACATGGTGGAGGGCGAACATCCGCGCGAACCCGCCCCACAACAGGCCACCTGCCGCTCCGCGGACACCGCCTTCGAGCACCAGCCCCACCCCCGCGGGCAGCGCTAGTCCGAGCAGGATCCACAGTGGATAGAGCCGATCGAGCCGGACCACGGTCCGGTCTCGCAGGAGATCCGGGACGAGCCGGTGCCAGCGCCAGGCGTTCGGGTCCACGGTGAACAGCCACCCCATGTGCCCGTGCCAGAGGCCCTTCAACCGGGAGAGCGGGCCACTGCCGATCGGACGGGGCGAGTGCGGGTCGCCGTCACGGTCGGCGAAGGCATGATGGCGGCGGTGCACGGAGACCCAGAACAGGATGGGCCCCTGCGCGGCCATACCGCCCGCGATCCCGATGAGGGTGGTGAGCACAGGTCCGGTGGAGTAGGACTTGTGGGTGAAGAGCCGGTGCAGCCCGCCTTCCACGCCGAACGAGGTCACCAGGTACATCACGATGAACAGCGAAATGTCGGTGAAGGTCGGTCCGTAGTGTGCCGAGTGCACCACTGCGGCGACCGTGCCGAGTGTCGATACGCCGACGGTCGCACCAGCGACGACGTGCAGTGCCCTCATCGAACCCCGTCCAAGTGCCTGCTCCGTGCCGCGAATCGGCGCGGTTTCCCGCTCGTCGTACGTGGGATGCCGCCGACCGGAACGAACTCGACCGCTTTCGGTCTCACCCCGTGTGCCGACACGACGGCTTTGGTGATCGTGTTCCGGGCTTCGTCCAGTCCTTTGGTGGCACGGCGTTCGACAACGATCACGAGGTCTTCACCGGTCGCACCCGGGATGCCGAACACCACCGACCGGAACACCGCCGGATGGCAGGTGTTCACGGTCACCTCGACGTCTTGGGGATGGACGTTGCGTCCGGCGACGATGATCAGGTCGCTGATCCGCCCGGTGACGAACAAGCGGCCGTGGCGGAGATATCCGACATCTCCGGTGGACAGTGCGTCCGAATCCGGCCCCGCGCCGAAGGTCTGTTCCGAGGCGGAAGGATCACCGAAGTACCCGGCGGCGACACTCGGCCCACGGACCTGGATCTCTCCGATCTCCCCTTCCTGGCTGAGCCGACCGGTGACTGGATCGACGATGAGCAGCTCGTGGCCTGCCGCCGGGATACCACAACAGACGACGTCACCGTCCACCTCGACCTCCTCGCCTTCGCGCTTGCCGCTGACGAAGAGGGTCGCTTCGGCGAGACCGTAGCAAGGGATAAGCGCTGTCGGCGTCAGTCCCCGTGGTCCAAAACGGTTCAAGAACCCTTTCAGAACTTTCGGATGGATGGGCTCGGATCCGCAGAACAACTGCCTGAGGGTGTGCAGTCCGAGGTCGGCCACGTCCTCGTCGGAGATGGTTTCCGTGCACAACTCCAGTGCGAACGCCGGTGCCACGGTGATCGTCACGCCGAACTCGCCGATCGCCCGCAGCCATCGTCCCGGAGACTGCACGAAGTGTTCGGGATCCATCATCACCAGCGGCCAGCCACCGTATGCCGCGAAAAGCAATGTGCCGATCAGCCCCATGTCGTGATAGGGCGGGAGCCAGGTCAGGCCGACGCGATCAGGCTCTTCCCCGATGTGCGAGGTGAGAGCGGCACAGTTGCTCATCAGGTTGGCATGGGTCAGCACGACCCCCTTGGGGGCCGCGGTGGAACCGGAGGTGTACTGCAGCAGGGCGATCTCAGCCGGGGTGTAACCAGGATCATCGCCGGTTTCGGCATCGCTGATCTCCAGGACGATGAGATCCGCTGGAACGCGAGAGCGGTCCTGGCCTCTGTCGACCAGAATCGCCTGAGGGGAACAGTCGCCGATGATGGACGCCAGGCGATCCGTCGCCCGCCTACCCGACGGCGGAAAGGTGGGCACGACGGTTGATCCCGCATACATGGTCCCGAACAGTCCTGCCACGTAATCGAGTCCCGGCCGCACCGCGAGCGCGACCCGTGACCCGGCTGGGCACGCGGCGCGAACCTGGTCGGCGACAGCCAGGATCCGATGCCACAGCGAATGCCAGGAAAGGGAAGCGGTACTCGCTGACGTGCCGTCGACGAGATGGCGGTATGCCGTCCGGTCAGGGTGCGTGAGTGCCTCGTCGCGAACCAAGTCGAGCACGGTGCGCGGACCCGTTCGTACTGCGTCCGACTCGAGTTCGGATCCGTGGACGTAGATCATCGAGCCACCCGCTCCCACGAGTATGGTGATCGACCGATAGTAGAGACGCTCGCATGGCTAAATGAAGAGTCATTTGACCAGAGAGCTTGCCTTGACATGCCCCTGCTCCACCGCGGGCATACGAGCCGGAACGTCGCCGTCTCCACCGGCCCGCGGAAAGGTCCAGGCCGCCGTTGCCCGTGAGCTCCTCGATGATGCGCGCGGTCCGGCCGATCATCTGGGCGGCGACGAAGATAGGGAAATACCGGGGGATCGAAGACCAGGATCTCTTCACGCCACGGTTGCGCAGGTCGGTGACGACCTTGTTCGTCGAAGGAGCCGGAGCAGTTCCGCAAGGACGCGGTCGAGGTCGCCCGCGAGCTCGGGGCGAACCATGGGACCTCCGCGGATCGGCACGCTGACGTGCAGGGAGCACTAGGTGCTCGGGCAATGCGGAGATTGCTCGACCAGTCTATGTGAGTGAAGGGGCGGTCAAAGCGCATATCAGCCACGTGCTGACAAAGCTAGGATGCAATAATCGGGTACAAGCCGCCATTATTGCGAATGAATCAGGGCTATTCGCGCCACAGATTGGAAGCATCGGCAATTCCGCCGCCGCGTCGCCCGGAATAGGATTCGCGTCTTGTGTTCCTTCGTATCGCTTTCAAGCTGGGCCGGCACGGACAGCAGCCTGTTCGTCATGGCATCGTCCAGGTTTCCCGGCCGCGGAGAAGGTTTCGGAGGTCCGGGGGATTTGCAGCCTTGGCCTTGGCAGCCTGCTCGCGGACGGTGTCGTCGTAGGTGGGCCGCTCGACCTGCCGCAGGATGCCGGTCGGCACGTGGTTCAGGTTCTGGTCGCCGATCCGCGACAGCGCGAACGCGTACGCGGTGTCCTCGATCGTGGGGTCGTGCACGACGAGGTTCTCCTCGCCGATGTTCGCGACCTTCCCGACCTCGAGCCCGCCCCAGCCGCCACGCGTGACGCCGTACTCGCCCTGCGGCCCGAACCTGATCGGCTCGCCGCCGCGCAGCGGGATCAGCCGGGAGGCGGCCTCGTCCTTGTCCTTGAGGACGTCGAACGCGCCGTCGTTGAAAATCGGGCAGTTCTGGTAGATCTCCACCAGCGCCGACCCGCGGTGCTTCGCGGCGGCCTCCAGCACCTCGGTCAGGCCCTTGCGGTCCGAGTCGAGCGCGCGGCCCACGAACGACGCCTCGGCGCCGATCGCCAGCGAGAGCGGGTTGAACGGGGTGTCGACCGAGCCCATCGGGGTGGACTTGGTGACCATGCCCGGCCCGGACGTCGGCGAGTACTGGCCCTTGGTGAGGCCGTAGATCCGGTTGTTGAACAGCAGGATCTTGATGTTCACGTTGCGCCGCAACGCGTGGATCAGGTGGTTGCCGCCGATGGACAGCGCGTCGCCGTCACCGGTGACGACCCACACCGACAGATCCGGCCGGGCGGTCGCGAGCCCGGTCGCGATCGACGGCGCGCGGCCGTGGATCGAGTGCATGCCGTAGGTGTTCAGGTAGTACGGGAACCGGGAAGAGCAGCCGATCCCCGAGATGAACACGATGTTCTCGCGTTTGAGGCCGAGCGTCGGCAGGAACGACTGCACGGCGTTGAGCACGACGTAGTCGCCGCAGCCGGGACACCAGCGGACCTCCTGGTCCGACTTGTAGTCCTTCGCCTTCTGCGGCTCGGTTTCGGTCGGCACAAGGTCCAAGCCGCCGAGGGTGGGAATCCCCAGGTCGATCGCAGCATGCATGCGCCGCTCCTCGGCTCTTCCAGGGTTGGCGCGGCCCGGCCTTGGCAGGCCGACCGTCGGACGATCCTGCTATACAGCCGCAGCCCCGGCCAGAGACCCTGCACAAAGGTGCACCGACTCTCGATGGATCGACATCGAAGCGATGCTGCTCCCTCTGCTCTGTCGTTCGCTGACGTAAGAGATGGGATGGGCGACATTCGCCGCAAGGATGTCTCAGCGCGTTTCGCGCTCGAGCAAGTCGGTGGCCCTCGGGGCCGGGATTGTCGTCCGGTGCTCTTACCCCGGACGTTGCCGGTCAGTCCGAGCGAGCGCATCGCTCGGTCCACCGCCTTGAAGACCAGGCGCGTGTCTTCGGTGCGGTCACTCGGTGGCGCTCCCAGTGCTTCCCGCGACGCGGAGCGCGGTCAGTTGATGAGAGTGCGATGAACTGTCGGACTGGGCGGCGTAATTGAAGTTCGAACCCGGATTCTTGATTGGAATCCGTGCCGAGTTCACGCGGCTCGATATCGCGCTGGAGCGATCCGTGATCCTTCACTGGATCATGGTTTCGAGTGATTCCACTGCGGTTCGGCGAGACGGACCCTGCCGCGCTGCTCGCCAGGCGCTTCGGATCAGGGAGTCATCGCGCGCAGGGTGGCTTCGACCGAAGCCATGACTTCAGCGATCTCCTCGGCGTTGTGGAAAGCACGGTCGAACACCACGTCGAGGGTGAGCCGTCCACTCGTCGTCGACACGAACATCCCTGGCACCGGCCCGTTCAGCGTCGTGGCGAAGCGGCTACCGGTGACACGCAGACCGTCAGGCAGCACAGGGTCGCCCGCCTCACCGATGTTCGACACCACGATCGTCGTGGGTGGCGGAGGGGCCGGCGAGTGGCGCTGGGCCAGCAAGGCTCGCTGAGGTTCGTCGCGTTCGAGGACCGCACGAAGTTCCGAGGTGGCGTGGAGACCGACTTTGAGCGGTTCGTCGTCGGCCGCGACCGAGACGGTGACCGTGCACGGAAGGGCACCGCACAACTGGGCGAGCGCGTCGAGTGGGGGGACGAGCCGTTCGCGGAAGTCGATCGGAACGCGCAAGGTGACCGGGAGCGAGCCGTCGCTCTCAGGGAGTCTTGCCCGTATGGCACTGGATACCGCTCCACACAACAGGCCCGTGATCGAAATCCCGTTCTTGCGCGCGATCGCGACGATCTCGGCGGTGGGGCCGGGTTCGAATTCGAGGTGGTGCACTCCGAAACCGGACGGAGGCTTGCCAGGACCCCCCGAAAGCGTCAGTGGGTCTCCTAGCACGCTGGGCGGCTCAGGCCACCCTTGCTCGTACTGCCCTTCGAAGAGTTCCTCCAGACTCGGCTCGAACACCGGTCGCGGTGCTGCCGGCAGGGTTTCGTCGCGCGAGAGGGCGGTGTAGATACGGAGCAGATCGTGCAGCAGGTTCCGCACCAGGCGCCCGTCGGAAACGGCGTGGTCGACGGCGAGTGTCAGTGCGGTCGCGTCAGACGTCTCGTGCAGCGACAGCCTGCTGATCGCTCCGTCCGCGAGCCGCCTGGTGATGTCGTCGCCGAAGCCGGCGGCGCCGTCGGCCACCTCCGGTAGCTCGTTTCGCAAGCTCAGGCGGAAGCCGTCCAGACCGCCGAGGATCCCGCAGCGCAGCAACGGGTACTCCAGGCCGAGCCGCTGCCACGCGGCTTCGAGCACCTTGGGCTCGAAGCTCCCGGCGAACGTGGTGCGGACCACGACGGGCCCGAAGCCCGCCAGGAGGAAAGCCGTCTCGCTGACCGTCAGCGCCCGTTCGGTGGTAGTCATCGGTTCCTGTCTTGCTTTCAAGGCGGTGGTTGCCGGTGGAACCTCTCTCGCCGTCGGAACGAAGGTCAACGCCGGACGCGCGAACCCTGCCCGGTTTTACCGCAGGGTTAGCCGGTCGGACATCGCGTCCGGTGCCGGCGACTCTCCGGAGGTCAGTTTCAAGCCGATGACCCCGCCGATGATCGCCGCGAAGCAGACGCATTTGAAGAAGGTCAGCGTCTCCCCGAAGAACACGGCTCCGAAGACCACCGTGCCGACGGAACCGATGCCCGTCCAGACGACGTATCCGATGCCGACGTCGAGGCTCTTCAGCGCCACGCTGAGGAAAATGGTGGCACACGCCGCCGAGGCGATCGTGATCAGCGAGGGCAGCAGGAGGGTGAAACCCTTGCTTTGTCCTGTGCTCAAGGTGAACACGATCTCGAAGACCGCCGCGAGCAGCAACGCGGACCACGCGCGCAAGCCGGCCCGGCGCTGATCGTGATCAGGCGCGCTGTGACGGCTCATGCGCCGACCGTCATGTGCAACCCGGCGATCCCCAGGACGATGAAGACAAAACACGTCATCCGGACGGGAGTGACCCGCTCCCGCAGAAAAAGCCGGCCGAACACGATCGCGCCGATCGTGCCCCCGCCGATGAGGATCGTGTACGCGACGGCGACGTCGATATCGAGCATCACCAGGCTCAGCAGGTAGATCACGATCGCCGAGCAGGCAATGGAGAACACGGACGGCCACAATTTCGTGAAACCCTTGGCCGCGCGGGCGCCGAAAATGAAGGCGACTTCGAACACGATGGCGATTCCCAGGTACAGCCAATGCATGAGACCCTCTGCTTTCCGCGGTCGGGCAGGCCACCGCAGGCGTCGGTTCCGGATCAGGCGACCCCGGACACCGCGGGGGAACTCAGCGATCGGGCGGCGGGGATCGGGTGGTGGACTCCCGGCTCGATCTCCGCCAGGATCTTGTCCAGCAGGGCGACGGGGTCGGCGTCGACGTGCACCCGGTCCCGGCTTTGCTGATGCAGGAAACCTTCGGTCACCATATGGTCGGCGAACCGCAACAGCAGCCGGTAGTACCCGTTCGCGTCCAGCAGGCCGATCGGTTTGCTGTGCATCCCCAGATGCGCCCAGGTCCAGACCTCGAAGAGCTCCTCCAATGTTCCGGCTCCTCCGGGAAGGGCGATGAATCCCTGGGAAAGCTGGGTCATCCTGGCCTTGCGCACGTGCATGTCGGCGACCACCTGAAGCTGGGTGATACCGCGGTGTGGTGCCTCGCCGCCGATGAAATGCCGGGGGATCACACCGATGACCTCGCCACCCGCCGCGAGCGCCGCGTCGGCCACCGCGCCCATCGTGCCGTACCTCGCACCGCCGTAAACGAGACCGAAACCGCGTTCGGCGAGAAGGGTGCCGAGAGCTGCTGCCTGACTCAGGTACCGTGGGTCCTTGCCCGTCGAAGAACCACAAAAGACAGTGATGCGCTTTTTCACGAGCAACGCCCCCTGAGCCATACAGCCGTCAATGGAAGGTCGGGATTTCAAGACGAAACAGTACGCCGAAGCGGTGTGGAAGCCGGAAAATCTTGCACGTTATTGCACTGTTGGTAGCCGTCCGGACACTGCCGTGCGTTCGACCGTGTCCAGGCCGAGCATCGCGAGCAAGCTGGAACGTTCTTCCTCGTCGCGGGCTAGCCGGTAGACCATCCGGGCGGCGCGTGCGCGGATCTCGTCGCTTGGGGCGTCCATGGACACTTCGCCGCTGGTGCCGGGCAGCCGGTAGACCGGAGTCCGGGGAGCCGCGCTTGACTGGGTTCGATGTGCTTTCTTCGCCATTGGCAAGCCCTCGGTCGTGACAGTGCGCGGCCTTGAGATGGCGACGGCGCTGCCGAGTCGGGTGATCGGCTTTTCAGTACGGGACTGTACGAGCGATTCCGCGACCGAAACCCCTTGCCGGGTGTGAACGTGTCCATCCGGGAATCGTCGTGGAACAAGCGGGCAGGGTCTTGTTCGCGTTCGGCCGATCGCCATCGCTCCGAGCGCGCGACCTCACAGCCAGTCATATTGCCCGAAAGTCCTCACACGATGGGCTTTTGGAGTGCATCAAGAAGGGTGCACTTGCCGTGACAGTATGTACATGGGTATATCTTTCGGGTGATGTTCGAAAGTGACCTCGGCCACTGGGAGCCTTCCCGGCTGAGGCGATTTCTGGATCGGCAGGTAAAAGTCGATGTCCGTCAGTCTTTCGTTTCTTGAGTGGGACCATGAATTGGCGGCCGCCGAAGGCGAGTTCTATTCGGCGGCAATGGAATGGCATTTCAGTCCGGAGACGGGTTCGCGGTTCTGGCTGGAGAAGGCCGACACTCTCGGGTTCGATCCGCGCCGCGACGTGCGCACACACGCCGATCTTCGCCGATTTCCGAACGTGGTCGGCGAACTGAGGAACGTCCCGATCGAAGCTCTGGTGCCACGTGGATACGGTGACCGGCCTGACGTGATCGGTGCCTTCGACAGCGGTGGTACGACAGGTGCGCCGAAGAGAGTGCCGCTGATGTCGGATTGGCTGCGGCATTCCTTGACGTGGAAGTCGTTGCGTTTGGACGACCTCGGCTTCCCGATCGAGGCCAACTGGCTGACGATCGCGCCGAGTGGACCGCATATCTTCGGCCGATTGATGGCGGAGTTGACTCGGATGCGAGGTGGCATCTGTTTCACCGTCGACCTCGACCCGCGATGGGTGCGGAGATCGTTGGCTCTCGGAAGGACCGAAGAGGCGAGCGAATATGCCGGGCATGTGGTGGCACAGGCGCACTCGATCCTCGAAGAGCAGGACATCGGCGTTCTCGTGGTGACACCGCCGTTGCTCGTCCGGATGGCCGAGTCGGACGCTCTGGTGGATCTGATCAACGAGAAGGTGTCGGTGATCATGTGGGGTGGGGCGCATCTGGACGCCGACACCCGCAAGGTCCTCCAAGGCCAGGTTTTCCCGGAGATACCACTGTGCGGACAGTACGGGAGCACCATGATCCTGGGCGGGAGCATCGAGCGCGCCGGCGCCGGGTGGCCGAACGGACACTGCGTCTTCGACTCTTTTTCGCCCTATACGACGTTTTCGGTCGTTGACCCCGGCTCGCTGGCCGAGGTCGCCGAGGGCGAGCGCGGCCAGGTCGTGATGCACCATGTGAGCAAATCCCTGCTGCTGCCCAACAACCTGGAGCGAGACCTCGCCACGAGGGTTGCCGCACCGGCCGGCGCCCTGGGTGTTTCGGTCGCCGACGTCGCACCCGTCGCCGTGTTCGAGGACGCTCAGGTCATCGAAGGCGTGTACTGATGTCCGTGATCCAACGCCTGGACGCACTCGGAGCCTCGGACACCTTCCGGTCGCATCGCGTCGACGCGGTGACCGGTGTGGACGGGAGCACGGTCGCGGAGCTGAGCCTGGTACCCGGTCTTTACGTGAAGCGCTGTATCGCGAAGATGCGTTTGGCACCTCCGATGCCGTCATCGGTTCGGATTGATCGTATCGCGGCCGCAGGTGCCCAGTTCTTGCGAAAGGTCGGCGGCGTCCCGCTGGACGAACACGAGCGACGGGTTTCGCAGGCGTCCGGAGTGGCGTTGTCAGTGGTCCGAGAGGCATCACGGGCCATCGTGCGGAGTGCCGCGGCTGTGGGGGAGACGGTGCGGCGCGCCCGCCCGCTCGGAACCGGAGAAGACTGGCACGAGGTCTCTTCGACGGGCGCGGTCTGGGCTCGACGGGGTGAGGTGCTCGCGGTGCAAGCACCGGGAAATCATCCCGCGACCCATGCCGCTTGGCTCGAGGCACTCGCGCTGGGATACCGGGTCGCCGTGCGTCCGTCGCGAAGAGAGCCGTTCACCCCGTACCGGCTGGTCCAGGCTCTCCGAAAGTGTGGATTCGGCGCTGATCAGGTGACCTTCCTGCCCACGGACCACGCCGTGGCCCGCGAGTTCGTCGATACCGCTGATCTGGCCCTGGTCTACGGCGGAAGTGACGTCGTGGCCAGGTACCGGGACCGGCGGGATGTTCTCGTGCAGGGGCCGGGCCGCTCCAAGGTCCTGATCGCACACGGCGACTGGGCCGAGCATGTCGACACCGTGGTCTCCTCCGTGGCAGGCTTCGGCGGCACCGCTTGCGTGAACGCCTCCGTGGTCCTGGTCGACGGCGATGCGACCGGTTTCGCGAAGGAGCTCGCTCGCCGGTTGGCCGGATTCGCCGTGCTGCCACCGGCGAGCGACGCCGCGGTTCTGCCTGCCTTCCCGCTCGAACGCGCATGGGCGATCGAGTCCTACCTGCGAAGTGAGCTGACCGGTGGCGAGCTGTTGCCTGGTGGTGCGCTCCTCGAACCGTTGGCCGGCGGAGGTGCGGTCCTGCGGCCGGCGGTCGTCCTGCTCGACCGCCCGGACGCACCGCAGCTCGGTATCGAGCTTCCGTTCCCGTGCGTATGGGTCGCCCCGTGGTCGCCCGCGGACGGGATCGCGCCACTGCGCCACAGTCTGACCGTCACCGCCATCACCGAAGACGACGCGCTGCTGGCGTCGTTGATGGAGGAAACCACCATCGGGAACGTCCATATCGGACACCGGCCGACGCACGAGATGCGGCCGGGCCTGCCACACGACGGGCATCTGGCGGAGTTCCTGATGCGAAGCAAGACCGTGATCCGCGGCGACCTGGCCCACCACTGAGACAGCGTTAGCCGAGTCTGGAGGACTCAAAGTGTTGAGCAGTCAAGACGAACTTCGGTTGTACAGAGCGGCCGCGCTGGCCGCCCGGTTGGCTGCCCCGGGTGCCCTCACCCGCCTTCTCGAGGATCCCGCCGCCGCTGACCTCGAGGATCGAGTCGAGTTCGCTCATGTCGCGGTCCTCGTCTTTCCTGACTCCGTGACGGATGTCCATGGTTTTCTCGCCGAGTCAGGCTTCGAGGCGGGGCCTTGTGTACCTAGCCGGGTGGTCCGGTCAAGGCTCGCAGCGCGACACAGTGTCCCCGAGGACGAACTGTCCGTCACCATCGTCCACGCGTCGCCGATCGCGGGCACAGGCGGCAACCTTGAGATCTTCATCCTTCCGTGCGGCGCGGCCGAGAGAGGCGCGCCGGGCCTCATCGAGCGTGAGCGCGCGAGGGAGGAGGAGGCCCACACCGGCTGGCTGGTCGCGGAGGGGCAACTTGAGCGAACTCGCTTGACCTGTCGAAACCTTCTCGGGATGGAACCCGACGGCGGTGGCCACAATCCCCATGACGATCCCGGCACGGGTGGCAGATCGGTGATGTATTTCAAGGCTCCGGCAGGCAACAAGGAGCGGATTCCCCGGTTCGAACTGACCGCTCGAGGGCGCCACCCGGAAGTTCTCGCCGCGCATCTGGGGGAACCGGTGTCGGAAGCCGACGAGCACACCGCGCTGTTGTCGCTCCTTGCCGGCCACTGGTCGGCCCGTGCGGTCCATGTGGCGACCGAGTTGAGGATCCCCGACGCGCTCGGAGACGACGCACTGGAGCCCGAAGAAGTGGCTCATCGCATCGGCTGCGATGCCCGCGCCACCGCACGTTTCCTGCGATTCCTCAAGAGGGTCGGGCTGGTCCGGCAGCAAGCGAACGGTCGTTACGAGACGACAGAGCGGGGCAAGCTGCTTCGTGCGGACAACCCCTTCAGTGACTTGACCAGGCTCTATGGTGGCGAGTTCTACGACGCATGGAACGACCTCGATGCGGCCTTGCGAACGGGTCGTACGGCTTTCAGCCATCGGTACGGGTTGGAACATTTCGACTACTTCGCCACCTCCCCGGGATCGTCCCGGACTTTCGACCGCGCCATGCAGGCCGTCACTCACCTGGTCGCCAAGGAACTCAGTCGCTCCGGTTCTTTCGCCGCCGGGGACACCGTGGTCGACGTCGGGGGTGGCAATGGCACACTGCTGCGAACGATCGTGAAAGATCATCCCGAGGTCTCGGGAGTGGTGTTCGACCGCGCGCACGTCATCGGCTCGGTTCCGGCCGACGATGCCGCCGGGTTCAGCGGCAGACTGGGATTCGCGGCTGGTGACTTCTTCGAGGAAGTGCCCGCGGGTGCACGAACCTATCTGCTGTCGCGAGTGCTGCACGACTGGGACGACGAGGACTGCGACCGCATCCTGCGCAACTGCCGCCGTGCTTGCGAGGCCGGCGCGAGGCTCCTGGTGGTGGAACGCCTGCTTCCCGGCGACTCGTCGAGCCGGTCGGAAGGCGATCTCGCCGAGCCGTGGGATCTGCAGATGCTCGCGGTCACCGGTGGCCGGGAGCGCGACCGGACAGAGTATGAAAAGCTTCTGCACGGCTCAGGTTTCCGGGTCGATCAGGTCATCGCGATGCCGGTGGAGCTGAATCTTCTGGTCGCCACGGCGATCTGATCGCCGAGGCGTCCGGGATACCGCCTCGGCAACGCGCGTCTCGGTTGACCTTCAAGGCACTCAGGAGGACTGGGCCGTCACCCTTCGAGCCGCTCTCGAGCTTGCCACCGATCGCGTGGAGCTCGCCGCTACTCGCATATGCAATAAACACGCGACCGTGGAGGCCAGAAAGGCGCAGACAACGGGAACGACGAAGGTGGGCCGGGCACCTATCGCATCGGCGATCTTGCCGACTGCCGCGGTGCCACCGCCGAAGCCGAGCGACAGGCTCGCCCCGAACCAGTTGAACCCCTCGGTCTGCATCGGGGCCGGAACGAATTCGTCGACCAGCTGGTACGCGTTGATGATGGTCGGAGCCATGGTGAGACCGTTGATCAGGGAACAGGTCATAAGCGCGGTCAAACTGTTCGCGGCCAAGTACAGAGCCGGGAGTAGGCCGAACGCCGAGGCGCTCAGAGCGAACCGGAGCGAAGTCGGCGCAGTCCAGTGCCGGGAGCCGTACAGGATGCCCGAGACACCGCTTCCGATCGCGAAGCAGGCGAGAACGATGCCGGCGCCTTCAGGATGGCCCAGCTCGTTGGAGCGCGCTACGAGCAGGACTTCCGCGGCACCGCAGGTGGCTCCCATCGCGACCTGGGCGACGAGCAGAAGCGGCATCCCGGGACACCGTACTGCAAGACGACGGTGCTTCCGAACGACTGCTTCCCGGATAGGCGGCTCTGTGCGACGCTGAAAGAGCAGCCAGGTCACGCCGGAGACGGTGAGCAGGAGGGCACAGGCAACGGCCAGATACGGTGACACTTGGACCGCGACGACCGCCGTGATCAAAGGACCGGTCGCGAACACGACCTCGTCCAGGACAGACTCGACCGAGTAGGCGGCGGATCGTTCGGCGGTGTGGCCGGGCCACATCGAGGCCCACCGGACGCGCACCATCGATCCGGTGTTGACAATGGAGGCACCGAGAAGCAACGCCAGTAGCAGAGTCACGAGAATCGGCGCGTCCAGAGCGACCGAGCTGATCGTCATCACGGCGAGCGCGACGTGGGCCACCATGGATATGAGCAAGGTCTTGTATTGGCCGAAACGGTCAGCGAACATCCCTGACGCCGGACTCGCGACCGCGTTGCCGATCGTCCAGCAGCCACTTACCAGTGCGGCCTTTCCGTACTGGCCGGAGGGGATCGCCAGCAGTAGCAGCAGTCCGAGTGGATAGATCCCGATATAGAACCGGGAGACCAAGCCCGCTGCGCAGAAAGCCATGGCCCCGCGCTGAACGAAAGCGCTTCGGTAGGCGGTGAACAATCGGGACCTCCAGGCTCGAAGTATTCGGTCGCCAGACGGAAGAACAAAGTGGACGGCAGTGAACCCGTCGACAGCACGATGCTTCTCCGCGCGAGCACGTGTCGAACAGGATTCGATTCGCCGGCTGGAACATGGTGTGGCGTAAAGCGCGGCCCATGAGCCGGGTCAGGTCGCAGGTGACGTAGGCCCGCAAGAGAAGCGCCGGTCTTCAGTCTGGACGCACATTCGTGGGAGTTGGGCCGGTTTGCCTGTTGTTGGCTGGATAGTGCCCCGAGGTGCAGCTTTTCACCGCTGCCGGCCGCGATGGGGCACAGTATGGACGATGGCGATGTCCGCGACGAGGCAAAGGTGCAGGTTGCCCTGCAGTCGGTCGGGCCGCTGCTGCGAATGGCGAAATTCGAGTTGTATTCCTGTCCTGGTGATACATGTCAGCAAAGGAAGCGATCTTGACATCCGTGTCTGTGACTCCAGTCCGCACAATCGTGATGTCGCTCGGCCTGGCCACGCTGACAGCGCTGGTGCTCAACGCGGTTATCGCGTTGGTGGCGAAGAGATTCGACGAGCGGGGCATCGGAGTCGGACTCGCTTCCGGCGAGTATCTCCCGCTCACGCTGCTCGGGATCGTGATCGGAACCGTTGGCTGGTCCCTGGTGGCACGATTCACGGTGCGAATATCACGAGTGGTAGTCCCGTTTTCGCTCGTGGTCAGCTGGGTTCCGGATATGCTCTTGTTCCAATCCGGAGCGACAGCAGCAAATGTCATCGGGCTTATGCTCATGCATGTCGTGGTCGCCGCGGCGGTCGTCTTCGCGCTCCGCTCGGTGAAGTGGCGATCGGCCCGGTCCCCGGAGGGTGTGTCCCCGGTCAATGAACCAGTTGCCCGCCAGCTGCCGCGAGGGAGGCTCGGGGGTGATTAGTGTGCGCGGTGAGTTCCGCCCTGGCTTCCTTTGGACTGCCGTCCATCGCTCAGGAGTGATTCTCCGCGACGCCTCACGGAAGCGGCCGCCCAGTGAGGACGGCCCCGCTGGTGAGTTCAACCCGTTCACCGTTGTCGTCGAAGCCGAACATGCGCGTCGGCAGGTTCAGTGCTTCCGCTTTGGACGGGTAGCAGAAGTACAGGATCTCGCGGCAGAACGACGCGGCGTCGGGCATGACGGCGTCCTGGCAGGTGCCGAGCACGGTGAGGTCGTGCTCCTCGGCGACCCGTGCCACGGCCGACAGCACGTCGCGGCGGTGCTCCTCGCCGAGGGAATCGCCGAGTTCGTCGAGGATCAGCACCCGGCCACGTGGGTTCGGGCTCGCGAGTAGCGCTGCCAGTACGAGATGGATGCTGAAGAGCTTCTCTTGAGCCGAGTTGGTGGCGTTGTTGTAGGGGAGCATCCTGCCGCCCGGCGATCGGCGCCACAGGGGGACGACCGACCAGGTCCATGGGTCGTCGGGGTGGACCGGACGCTCGACGGTGTACTGCAACTCCGCGCCGTAGCCGTCGGGAGTCGATCGGTTGAGGTTGTCCATGGCCTTGCTGATCGCGTCCATGTTCGCCTCGATGCGGCGTTCCAGGCTGCCTTGGACGTTGTCGAGGCTTTCTTCCAGCGCGGCGAGGGTGGACATGGCGTAGTTCGCTTCCCGGTCTCGCTGGGCACGCGCGGAGGTGATCTGCTCCGTCGCGAGCTCGTCCCGCTCTACCAGCTGGGTGAGCCAGTCGTGCAGGGCGGTCGCGATGCCGGCTGAAGATCTCGACGAGGTAGTCGTTCGCGTTCTGGCTCAGCGTGTCCTGCGTGCGTCGTTCTGCTGGATCTGAAGGGTTCCTCGGATCGAGTGCGATGCAGGCATTGGCTCGTTCATCGTATTCGAGCGCGGCGTCGGTCCAGTTCAGCAAGGTGCGCGCGGCCGCGTCGTCGCCAGCGAACTCGGTGCGCCAATACTGCAGATCCAGCGCGTCCAGCCTTTGCTGCAACTGCCGTCTTGCCGACTTGGACTCGGCGATGAGCTTCTCGCTCTGACCCCTGGCCGTCTCGGCCTGCTCTAGAGCCGCCTGCGCGCTCTTGAGGTGTGCTTGGGCGCTGGTGTGAGCCTGCAGGCTGGTGTCCCTGACAGCCAGTCTCTCCTCGACATGCTGGCGTACCGCAGGCAGGTCCGTCGTCTCGATGGTCCACAGGGTGGAAGCGAGGCGCCGCCGCTCAGCCGCTGCCTGAGCGGCGGTGAGAGCCGTCTCGGCCTCGTCCTCCTGCTGCTTGGCGATGTCTGCTTCCTTATGTGCTTGTTCTTGGACTTTCTCCGCTTGGGAGAGCCGCCCCCGCAGGGACTCGATGATGTGGGCCCGGCCGGTGGTCGGCTCGGGAAAGCCGGCGATGATGGTCGCGCCGAGCGCGGCGTCGACGATGCCGGTGACCTCGTCGAACTCGGTGGGCCGTGTCCGTGTGGCGAGTTCAGCGAGGAAATCCAGCGCCTGGTTCGGGGCGGTCGCGAGCCCTGAGGGGAGAAGACGCCCGGCCTTCGCTGAACCCGCGACGACAATGGCGCCGGGAATGTCGGCGAGCGCCGTGACCGCTCGGCGGGCTGGTTCACCGGCAGTGACGCAGACTGCCGCTCGCCAGGGGTGCAACCGCGGCTCCCAGACGTCTCGATGACCGTCGGCGACCTCGATCGCGTCCATCAGGCCGATCGCTTCGACGTCGTGTTCGTTGAGCGCCGCGAGCGTGCGTGCTGCCGAGCCGGCGGTACCGAGTTTCCCTGGCCCGCACGTCGCCGAGGACCTTCTCCTCCGTGCTCCATTTCTCATCGTTGGCCAGTTCGTGTCAGGCGCGTTGAGCACGTGGACGGTGACGCGCAGACGGTCTTCGGTGTCGATCGTCGTCGGCGGTACCGACGGCGATCGACCCCTGGTCCACGGCTTCGCCGTAGACCAGGGGCACGTCGCGACAACCCCGCCCGCTTGTCTCTCCGGACGGCGGTCCGACTGCGTCCGCGATCGGTGACTGATGATTTACCGAGGATAAACCGGATCGATCGGGAGCACCCGACATCGACTAAGAGCGTGAACAAACGCAAACATCTCAGCTGAGCGCGACCGAGAACGACCAAGGACAAGACCTGCCGATTAACCGGAGGGTTCTTGGTTCGAGTCCAAGCGGGGGAGCATTGAGTTCCTTCACGAAGCCCAGGCCATTGGCCTGGGCTTCTTTGTGTCCGGGGGTAAGCCGTGGTGTTCCTGCGCCCGGTGTTGGTGACCAGTGACAAATCGCCGCACTCCGGTGGGCCGTGATTCGTGAGGTGTGACGACGACACGGCCCTTCCCGTGACGCCAGGATATTTCCTGGTTGCGGACAGGTTCGCCGCACATTCCGAAGACAAAGGATGGCGTCATGTGGTCTGCGAAGGGTGAAGGCACGGACAGGAAAATGGGCCGGGCGGCCAAGGTGTTCCGGCAGCTCGCGATCCTGCTGGGGGCGCTGCTCGCGATGGCCGGGCTCTCGGCGGCCCCGGCCTCGGCGTCGACCGGGCAGGGGGCCGCGACGTACTCGATCTCCCAAGCCCCGAACGGTGACCGCGGTGTCGCGGGCGTGGCGGCCACCACCTGCACCGTGGGCCTGAGCGCCCCGGTCCGGGCGGGTGCCGCCGAGGTGGCCGTCGACTATTCGGTCCGGTGTGACCAGGAGGTCCTGGGGATCGCGGGGTTCATCGCGATCTTCCGCGGGAACGAGGCCGTGCCGCTGGGCGGCACCGTCGACCGGTTCGACTTCGGGCTGCTCGGTGGCGGGGAGCAGATCAAGCGGCCGTGCGCCGCCGGTGTCCTCTACGGCAAGATGCGCGTGGTCGTCAACTTCAAGACCGGCGAGCCGAAGACCATCGACAGGACGTTCCTCGGCCCGGCCGCCAACATCGCCTGCTGAGCGCTTCGGCTGGTCCGTGAATGCCTCCTTGAGGGACTCTGGGTCCCTCAAGGAGGCCTTCACCGTATCCGGTCACAGACGGTGCCGGAGTCCGACGGTTCGTGGCCTGCGGGGGAGGGCGGCGCGGTAAAGTTTCGGGGTTCACGGGAGATCCGCTGGTCGACGTCGGGGAACCGAGACGCGGCCGGATGCGTCGGTGTACACGAACGGCGTCGTCGCGTTTCGGGAAACGCGCGCACGGTCGAGTGGAAGCTCATAGGCTGTGCGTAGAGCAGCGTGGGTCACGCGAGAACGGGCGCAGCCGCCGAGACTGGAGGGAACCACTCATGACTCGCCGATTCGACCCCGAACAGATCGCCTCCCTGGCCAAGAAGGTCGGCGGGCTCAAGCACGGCTTCGGCAAGACGGGCACGGACTTGGGCGAGGGCGATCCCGGCGGCGCGTTCGGAGAGCTGAGCAACGCGGCCAGCGCGGGCAAGACGGTGAAGGGGTTCTACGGCAACGTGAACGCCGAGCTGAGTGCCGCCGCGAAGCTCGTCGACGCCGCGTCCCAGGCGCTGGCGCACGCTGCGGAGCGCATGCGGAACGACGAGGCCGAGGGCGTGCACGTCCTCGGCGGCGGCAACCGTGAGCGGGATTGATCGGACGAGGACGGGACCAGGGGATTTACCGATGACCACCGCGGAACGGAATCCGGGCGCGCTTGACGACCCGTCGCACGACCGTCCGAAATCGCTGGACGCGATCGACAAACACGCGCGACAGGCGGAGAAGCTCAACGCGAGAGCGGTCAACGACCAGGCCGCGAAGGTCGGCGGAGCCGCCACCAGCGCCAATGATCTCGGGGACGATCTCAAGGTCTTCCGCGACGACGTGCTGCGGGAATGGGACGGCAAGGACGCCGACGCCGTCGCCGACCATCTCGAAAAGCTGTGCAAGGCCAGCTACAAGGTCAGCGACAAGGCCGAGGCCGCCAAGAACATCCTCCAGCGCGTGTCCGAGATCCTCGAGGACGTCAAGAAGAAGGTCGCGCAGCTCGCCCAGGAAGCCAATGACAAGGACGCGGACAATCGCGCGCTGATCGGCGCGGCCCGGCAGCGGAAGAACAGTTCCGACGACGAGAACGAGATCGCCGCGGCCGCGTCGGACATCGAACGGCTCCGGCGGCTCAACGAGAAGGACTCCAACGGGAAGAAGGAGGAGATCGAGCGGGCGCTGGACAACGCCGAGAAACAGATCGACGATCTCCTCAAACCGCTCGGCATGGAGATCGAGGGCGGTTTCCTGGAGCTGATACCCGCCGACACCGGTGAAAGCACGACGGCGAGTTCTGCCAAGCCCATCAATTCCAACGTCGGGCACGCGCCCTACGTCGGTGGCGGGGACGGCGGCGGAGGCGGCCACAGCGGCGGCGGGGGTGGCGGGGTCGCCGGGGTTCCCGGCGACGGCAGGCCGGCCAAGCCGATCGACGCCCGCGGTGACAACCCGGCCAAGATCGCCGAGCAGTTCCTCGGCCGCAACGCCGGTGACCTCAAGCGCAGCGGTGAGCTGCCCGCGATGCAGTCCTGGGTGCCCAACAACGTCAACTGCGCGAACTTCGTTTCCGGCTGCCTGGAGGCGGCGGGCCTGATCGACAAGGGCCAGGCCAGCGCCTCCGTCGCGGGCCTGACGGCCAACCTCGAAGCGGACGGCTGGCGGTCGATCCCGCTCTCCGAGGCGAAACCCGGCGACGTGGTGATCTCGAACGGCGGCGGGCACGTCGTGCTGTACGCGGGCGACGGCCAGTTCATCGGGTCGAACAACATCAACCCCGACGGTTCGCAGAAGATCAGCATGGGCGGGGGCAGCGGCCTCGTGAAGGTGCTCACCCCGCCGGGCTGAGGACGGCGGTTCGTGCCGACTTGAAGTACGTGAAGGCCCCCTTCACTGCGTCTAGCGCAGTGAAGGGGGCCTTCACGTACTTGCCTGAGGCGCCTGGGGAAGTGAGTCAGAATCCGAACACCGCGGGCGGTGCGTCGTGCTCGTCCGGCCAAGTCAGCCAAGCCACGTCGGTGGGGCCGATGGAGTGGTTGGCCAGGCGCCAGGACCGCACGTCGTTGTCGGCGCCCGTCTCGTCGGTCTTCTTGAGCAGGGCGACGTAGACGTCGGACATGACGCCGTCGGCCCGGCGAGCCTCGTAGCCGGTGCCGGCGTAGTACGGGCGACCGTAGCTGTCGGTCCCGCGCATCTGTCCCTGCACGAACGCCCACGGGCCGATGCGGTTGAGGTGTTCCACCTCCAGCCGGACCCGATCGCCGAAGGCCGCACCGAGCCGTGCCGTGGCGGCCTGGAGCACCGCTTCCCGGACCGAGTGGTCGGAGATCGGCGACGCCGGGGCGGACCGTGCGGACGGGTTGTACATCGAGCTACCTCCCAATAGCGGGCAGCGATCCGACCGACGGAAAAACGGCCGCATCAGCTGGCCCCGGTGATGCTACAGCCTCGGATGAGCCTCGTCCTGGCTTCGGGAAGGTGCGCCACGCGGGACCGGAAGAACACTCCCGTGCCGAGTTCTGCCGGTCCTTCCTCATGGCCGGGACGCACGCCGGCCGGTGGAATTGGGGCCAAGGACGCCAACTAGGCAGGGAGGTCGGCGTGGCAGGCCAACGCGGCACTCAGGTGACTTCGCTGGCGGACAGGGCACCGTCGGCCGCCGGAAACGCTTTTCTGGCGACGCTGCACGCCGAGCACCGGGATCAGTTGCTGCGCTTCACCCGGCGGCTGCTCCCGGGTGATCCGCACCGGGCCGAGGATGTCGTGCAGGAGTGCCTGTTCCGGGCCTGGCGCAACAGCGAAACGCTGACCGAGAAGGGTATTCCGCCGCGGCCGTGGCTGTTCCGGGTGGCCCGCAACCTCATCGTCGACTGGGCCCGCCGGGACAACGCCCGCCCGGTGCTGTTCGGGGACGACGACTTCGATCTGCTGCCGGGTGAGACGGACTTCGCCGACGAGGTCGTCGAACGGTGCGTCGTCGAGCAGGGGCTGGCCCAGCTGACGCCGATCCAGCGGGAGGCGCTCGACCAGGTCTACCGGCTCGACCGCACCCGGCAGCGGGCCGCCGTGACCATCGGCGTGCCGGTGGGGACGGTCAAGTCGCGGGTGCATCACGCGACCATCGCCATGACCGACGTGCTGGCCTGCCACGGGGTCACCGCGGCGGGGTGGTGACCGGCGGGTTCAAGCCGACTCGGGCACCGCGACCCCGAGTTCGGTGGCCAGCGCGTGCCCCAGCTTCCGGGCGAGCGGTGTCTCGTACCGGGCGCATTCGGCGAGGGCGTGGACCCGGTGCGCCTTGGCCTCGGCCGGTTTCCCCGCGGCCTCGGTCAGCGCCGCCAGCTCGACCATGATCTCGATCTTGGTCTCGGACCAGCGCGCTTCGGCCAGGGCGGACAGCAGTTGTTCCTCGGCTTCGTCCAGCCGGTTCGCCTTGACCAGGATCCGGCCGCGCAGGTGCTGGGCCTTCGCCACCGCGAACGTCGCGCCGTGCTTGCGGAACAGCGATTCGGCCTCGTTCAGCAGCTCCAGCGCGGTGGTGACCTCGCCGGTCGCCGCCAGGCTGTCGGCGAGCCTGGTCAGCACCATCGACAGCAGTTCGTCGTTGCCGGGCCCGCCGACCCAGCCCCGGTAGTAGGCCTCGCTCCGCCGTTGCACGGCCACGGCGCCGTCGAAGTCGCCCAGGGTGTGCAGCATGCTGCCCAGCAAGGACAGCGCGAGATGGCGGCCGTTCTGATAGTCCGCCTGCTCGAACAGCTCCACCGACCGCCTGCTCAGCTCCGCGGCTTCCCGCGGGTCGCCGAGCCGCCGGGAGATGGCGGATCCGTAGTACCAGGCCCAGGCCTGCGCCACGAGGTCGCCCGCCTCCGTCGCGGCCGCCACCGCGCGCCGGTGTGCTTCGAGTCCGGCGTGCGGATCCCCGCAGAGCGCGTAATGCGCCCACGACACGTAGTTCAGCTGTTCCCCGGCCGACCGGACGTCGCCCAGCGCTTCGGCCGCCGCCGCGCCCGCGCCGAACACCTCGCGCCAGAGCGGGCCGGTGCCGCGCAGGTCGGAGTACCAGTGCATGGCCGTGGCCAGTTCGAGTACCTGTTCGTGCGCGCCGCGCGCGGCGGCCGACCGCAGTGCCCCGCGCCAATGATGCTGCTCCCGCGCCAGCCACAGCGCCGCGGATTCCCTGTCGTGCACCGGATCGGGCCCGTCGACCGTGATCGTCACCTCGGCCCGGTCGTGATCGAAGAACTGCGCCGCCTTGGTCGCCACAGTGAGCAGCCAGTTCCGGACCCGGTCGCCCGCCGCCTCGATCTCTTCGGCCCGCTCGGTGGTCGTGAGTCGTTCCTTGGCGAAAACGCGCAGCAGGTCGAGCGTGGTGTACCGCCCCGGTGTGCCGCCGCAGCCCAGCAGACTGGCGTCGGCCAGTTTTTCCAGCGACGCCTCGACTTCGTCCTCCGGCCTGCCTGCCGCGACCGCGGCGAGTTCGACGGAGACGTCCGGGCCGTCGAGCAGGGCCAGCCGCCGGAACACGCGGGCCGTTTCGGGGGCCAGGTGCTGGTAGGAGAGGGCGAAGGCGGTGCGGATCTGCAGGTCGCCCGCGGTGAGCACGGACAGCCGCCGCCGCTCGTTCTCAAGCTGGTCGGCGAGATGCGCAATCGTCCACTGTGGACGGCTGGCCAGCCGGTTCCCGGCGATGAGCAGGGCGAGCGGTACGCCGCCGCAGAGCTGCGCCACCCGGCGCGCCGCGTCCGGTTCCGCCTGCGGCCGCCGTTTCCCGGCGATGACGCCGAGCAGGTCCACCGCCTCGTCGCCGGAGAGGACGTCGAGGGCGAGCCGGTGCCTCGCGTTCAGCCCCGCCAACGTGCTCCGGCTGGTCACCAGCACCATCGAGCCGGGGCTGGTGGTGAGCAGCGGGCGCACCTGGGCCTCGTTGGCGGCGTTGTCGAGGATCAGCAGCACTTCACGGTCGTGGACGAGCGAGTGGTAGAGCGCGAGCCGGTCTTCGGGATCGGTGGGGAACTGACGTTCGTCGAGCCCGAAGCCGCGCAGCAGCCGGTGCACGGCCCTGTCCGGGCTGAGTGGCTCGGGATCCATCCCGCGCAGGTCGAGGAACAGGCAGCCCTGGGCGAACCGGTGGGCGTGCCGGTGCCCGGCGTCCACGGCCAGCGCGGTCTTGCCCGCCCCCGGTAGTCCGTGCACCACCGCGACCTGAAGCCGGGACGACGAGGCGGAGGACTCGGCGACCTCGTCGAGGAGGCGTTGTTCGGCCTTCCGGCCGGTGAGTTCGGTGAGGTGGGGCGGCAGACCGGTGACGAGGACCGGCCGCGGCGCTTCCGCGGGGACGGCTTCTTCTTCCTTGGCGGCGACCGGCCGTCGGCCGGAGCGGGCGAGGTCGGTGAAGTCGCCCGCCTCCTTGCCGGTCAGGCCCAGTCCTTCGGTCAGCAGCTCCGCGGTGCGCCGCTGCGGGGTCCGTACCCGGCCGCGTTCCATGTCGCTGATGCTGCGGACGCTGATCCCGGTCCGTTCGGCCAGTTCCTCCTGCGTCATCGGGATGCGCAGCCGGTAGAAGCGGAGGAAGTCCCCGAACGCGGTCTTGTCCACGATGCGCAATCCTGCCATGGAGAGGGTGAACTCCCGATGGCGGAACGTCACCGACTCGCTTGCGCGCAAACGAAACCGCCCCGACGCGGAGGAATCGGTCAGGGCGGTTTCAGGACGGCGTTCAGGGAAGATCGGCTGGTGAGAGCAGGCGCAGATCCGCGACCGTCGGTGCCCCCGCGGTGCTGAGCCGCCCCGCCTGGCGGGTCATCATGTTCTCCATCACTTGGCGGGCGTAGCGGGCGTTGCCGAAGGTTTCGTCGCGTTCGACGGCGGCGAAGTGGCGGCGCAGCGCGATGACCGTCTCCGGCGCGCATTCGTAGCCGTTCGACGTGGCCATCCGGTGCACGATGGTGACGAGGTCGTCGGTGGAGTAGTTCTCGAACTCGATGTGCCGGGAGAACCGCGAGGCGAGACCGGCGTTGGACGCGAGGAACGCCCGCATCTCCGCGGAGTAGCCGGCCACGATCACCACCGTGTCGTCGCGGTGGTCCTCCATCAGCTTCACCAGGGTGTCGACGGCTTCCTGGCCGAAATCACCGCCCGTGGCCCCGGCCGGGGTCAGCGCGTACGCCTCGTCGATGAACAGCACGCCACCGCGCGCGGACTCGAACGCCTCCCTGGTCAGATGCGCGGTGTGCCCCACGTAGCGGCCGACGAGGTCGGCGCGCGCGACCTCGACCAGATGTCCCTTGCGCAGCACGCCCAGCGCGGCGAGCAGTTCGCCGTAGAGCCGCGCCACCGTGGTCTTGCCGGTACCGGGCGCGCCGGCGAAGACCAGATGGTTGCTGATCGCCGGGACCGGGAGCCCGGCCTTCCGCCGCTGCCGGGCGGTGGAGATCAGGTTCACCAGATCGTTGATCGCGTCCTTCACCCCGGCGAGGCCGATCATCGAATCCAGATTGGTCCGCAACGCGGCCAAGGTGTCCTCGTCGCCCTCCCGCGCCGCGCTCCCGGCGTCACCGGGGACGTCGGCGGCGAGCAGGAGCGACAGGCTCTGGTCGTCGGCGTCCCCGTCGCTCGCCAGCCGGAACGCCTGCCGGTCCACCATCTCCTCGAACACCTTGCGCGCGGTCCGGCCGTTGCCGAAGTCGTCGCCGCGTTCCATCTGTCCGAAGTGGACGGACAGCGCGTTCCTGGTGTCCTCGGGCACCTGGTACTGATGGGCGGCGCACATGCGCTGGACGATGGTCACCAGTTCGTCGGTGCCGTAGTTCTCGAACTCGATGGTCCTGGTGAACCGGGACGCCAGGCCGGGATTGGACTGCAGGAACGCGGACATCTCCTGCGAATAGCCCGCGGCGACCACCACGAGCTCGTCACGATGGTCTTCCATCAGCTTGACCAGGGTGTCGACGGCCTCGCGGCCGAAGTCCGGGCCGCTGCCCTTGCTCTGCGCGCTCAGGGTGTACGCCTCGTCGATGAACAGCACGCCACCGAGTGCCTTGGTGAACGTCTCGGTGGTCTTGATCGCCGTGCCGCCGACGATCTGGGCGACCAGATCGGCCCTGGCCACCTCGACGAGATGACCTTCGCGCAGCACACCCAGTTCGGCGAGGATGCTGCCGTAGAGGCGGGCGACGGTCGTCTTGCCGGTGCCGGGCGGTCCGGCGAAGATCAGATGCCTGCTGGTCGGCGGCGCGATCAGGCCGGCCTGCTCCCGCCGTCGGGCCATCTTGTTCAGGTTCACCAGGGTCTTCACCTGATGTTTGACGCCGCTGAGGCCGACAAGCTCCTCCAATTTGGCGAGCGGCCCGCCGTCGTCTTCGGCCTGCCGGGCCGGTTCGCCCGGTTCGGCGACCACCCCCGGTTCGGCGGTGGTGGCCGTCGTACCGTCGGTGTCGGCGGCGCCGTTGGCCTTGCTGGTCAGATTCTCCACCGACAGCCGGCTGCCGGGCACGGTGGCCCGGAGACCGCTCCCGGTGTTGTCGGAGGCGGTGCAGTCCACCAGGGTCACCGCCTCGGCCGACTCGATCCGCACGCCGTCGCGGCGGTTGCCGCTCACGTCGTCGGCCGTCAGCTTGGCCCGCGCACCGGCCTCGACGAGGATGCCGTGGCCGCGGGAACGCCGGACCGTGGACCGGGAGAGCATCAGCTCCCCGCCGTCCTGCACGAGTACGCCGTCCTCCCCGGCGTCGCCGATTTCGCAGTCACGCAGGGAACCGACGCCGCCGGGCCCGATCAGGACCCCGGAGCGGCCCGGCTGAAACACCCGAAGCGTGCTGACGTAAGGACTTCCGCCTTCGGAGACGCTGAGCCCGGCCTTTCCGGCGTCCCGCACCTCACAGTCTTCGACCCGGCCGCGGCCGTTGCCGGTGACCTCGATGCCGTTGCCCCGGCAGCCGTTGAGCGTCATCCGGCGGAGCAGCGGGTTGGCGGCCGCCCGCACCAGCACCCCGTGGCCCGTGACGTCCCGGATCTCCAGCCGGTCGAACTCGGCCGTCGCGCCGTCGGTGACCACCAGTCCTTCCGACGCGCCACCGCGGACGGTCGTCCGGCTGAAGGTCGGGCCGCTCGCCTCGTCGACGTGGATGCCCGCGCCGGTCGCGTCGGAGACCTCGCAGTCCTCGAACGTGCCGCGGGATCGTCCGGTGACGCGGACGCCGGCGCCACCGGACTTGGCCGTGCGGCAGCGGCGCAGCACGGGGTCGGCGCCGTCGGCCACGGTGATCCCGTCACCGGTGGTGTTGGTGGTCCGGCACTCTTCGAGCACGGGCGAGGAATGGGTGCTGATGAAGACGCCGCTCGCCGTGTCTCGCACGGTGGTGTCGATGACCTTCGTCGCGCTGTCCTCTTCGAGCGCGATCCCCGGCCGTCCGGTGGAGGAGATGTCGCAATGCTGGATGGTGCCCTGGGCCTGACCGTTCGCGCAGACGCCGTTTCCCTTGGCGTGCCGCAAGGTGCAGTCGCGGACCATCGGGTTGCCGCGTTCGGCGATCACCACGGCGGAGGTCCCCACGTGTTCGACGACGCAGTCCTCGATCGTGCTGGGGGCGGGGGAGGTGACCACGATCCCCGCGCCGCCGGGGTTGGTCACCCGGCAGCCGCGCATCGCCAGCGAACCCGAATTGCGGGCGAGCACCGCTGTCCAGGCGGCACCGATGATCTCGCAGTCCTCGACCGCGGCCTGTCCGCGTGCGACGTCGACCGCGGGCAGGGTCTCGTGCTGCCCGCGCAGGACCAGGCCGGTGAGCTTGACCGCCTCGGCCGCGAGCTGGACCGCGCTTCCCTGCCGTGCCACGACTTCCACGGTCCCGCGGGCCTCGCTGGCCGCGATGGTGACCACCTTCGTCACCACCAGCGATTCGTCGTAGCGGCCGGGAAGCACGGAGATCACCGTGCCGTTGCGCGCGTCCTCCAACGCGGCCGAAATGGTGCGATACCCCTGATCGCGGTCCACCGTGAGCACGTGCCGTGACACGAGCGCTCCCCTCGTCGTTCTGCGGGCGGTGCCCGTTGGCTCCACTCCGGACAACGCGGCAGGGGTCCGATCGGGTTCACCCGTCCGGCGAACCTGCCGGTACTTCTTCCTGGGCGGGTCCGATGGCGCGTGCTGGACTGGGACGATGAGGCGACATCTGACGGTCGCGTGCGCGACGCTCACCTTGCTGGCGAACGGCGGCCTCGCGGCGGCGCAGGACACTGAGCTCCCTCAGATCCCGCAGGCGCTGAAGGCCGGTCAGGCGTGCACCGCGTCTTCGGGCAAGCAAGCACCCGCGGTGCCCTGGCAGTTGCCCTATCTCGGCGCGGACCGCCTGTGGGCCCTGGCGACCGGGGAGGGCGTGACCGTCGCGGTCGTGGACACCGGGGTCGACGGCTCGGTCCTGCCGGTGCGGCCGGTCGGCGACGGCGGAACGGACTGCGTCGGGCACGGCACCGTCGTCGCGAGCCTGATCGCGGCGCCTCCTTCGGGCACCGCCAAGGTTTCCGGACTGGCGCCCGGCGCGAAGGTGCTCGCGGTGCGCGGTACGGACCGCTCCGGCGCGGCGACCGCGGCGAGTATCGCGGGCGGACTCGACGGCGCGGTCGCGGCGGGGGCGCGGATCATCTGCGTCGCGACGGCCGTCACCGAAGCGGATCCCGCGTTGCGGCAGGCCGTCGACCGGGCCGTCGCGGCGGGCGCGCTGATCGTGGCGGCCGCGGGCCGGGACCTGACCACGGCGCGCGACGTCCCGCCGGGCCCGTACTACCCGGCGGCGTTCCCCGGCGTACTCGCGGTGACCGCCATCGGACCGGACGGCAAGGCCGCCGCCGCGCCCGGAGTCCTTGCCGCGCCGGGAAATCTCGTGGTGGGCAAGGGCCCCGGCGGGGGCGCGGCCGTCGGCGCCGGGCCCGCGTTCGCCGCCGCGCACGTGGCGGCCGCGGCGGCGTTGATCCGGTCGTACCGGCCCGAGACGACGGCGGGCGACCTCGCCCGGCGGTTGCGGGACACCGCCTACGCGCAGGGCGGCGTCACCGTGCTCGATCCGCTCGCCGCCATGACGTCGGTCGCGACGGCGGACGGTGCCGCGGCGGTGCGCCGCGAACCCCTGATGGTGACGCCCGCGCCGGACCTCGCCCCCGCCCGGCAGGGCGCGTGGGCGGTGGTGGCCGGAGTCGCCGCCGCCGTCGCTTTGCTGGGCGCGGCCGCCGTCGTCGTCCCGCGGGGCAGGCGGCGGCGGTGGCGGGCCGGCGGTGAGTGAGCGCCGCGGACCGCAGGTGGCCGGGGTGGTCGTGAGTGGTAAGTGCCGTTAGAACGACACTTACCACTCACGACCTGGGCGGCCGGGCGAGCCGCCGGAAGCCCTGGGGACGCGGCCGGGGGTGTCCCGCGGCCCCAGGGCGGGTCACTTCGCGACGAGCGCCGCTTCGTGCGCCGAGAGCGCAGTCTGTACCACGGTCGTCCCGCGCCGTGTCGCGTACTGCGCCCGTCCCGGGGTCAGGACGCGCGGCCGCACTTCGCCGAACACGATGCCTTCCGACAGCGGGCACGAGAGCAGCATCATCGGGGTGTTGACCTCGACGAGCCGCCGCAGCAACGGATCGTTGGCGCCGCGCCCGATCCCGTTGGCGCCACGGGCGACGACGAGGTGCAGGCCCAGCGCGTTGCCCTGCGCCAGCGGGTCGAACAGCTGCTGGAAGAGGGCGTTCGACGACGACGCCACCATGTCGTAGTCGTCGATCACCACGAACACCTGGGGTCCGGTCCACCAGTCGCGCAACCGCAGGCGCGCCGGGGTGATGTCGGGGCCCGGGATCCGGGTCTGGACCGCCCTCGCGACACCGTCGATCATGTCGTGCACCGTGTCCCCGGACACCGCGTAGCCCAGCTGATAGTCCTTGGGGACGGCGTCGTACAGGCCGCGGCGGTAGTCGACCGTGATGATCCGCGCCTCCTGCGGGGAGTAGCGCCGGGTGATGCCGTCGATCACCAGCCGCAGCAGGTTCGTCTTCCCGGATTCCACGTCGCCGACGACCATCAGGTGCGGGTGGTCCTCGAAGTCGTGCCACAACGGTTCGAGACGCTGATCGTCCAGGCCCAGCGCGACCCGCATGTCCGCGTCCGGCGGCGGCAGCTCGGCCCGGTCCAGTACCGCGGGCAGCATCCGGACGCCGGGAGCGGACGGGCCGGGCCACGCCGAGGCGATCCGGTCCACCAGCGCCTCGACGTGCTCGGCGACGTCGCGTTCCACGCCGTCGATGGACGGCAGCGCGGTGAGGAAGTGCAGTTCCTTGTCGGTGAGGCCGCGGCCGGGGATCTTCGGCACGGTCGCCGCCGCGCGCATGTTGATCACCGAATCGACCGGGTCGCCGAGCCGGAGTTCGAGTTGCGTGCCGACGAGGTCGCGGACGGCGCTGACGATCTCGCTCCACCGGCTCGACGCCATCATCAGATGGATGCCGTAGTTGAGGCCGCGTGAGGCCAGTTCGACGAACGTCGGCAGCAGGTCCATGAAATCCTGCCGGATCGTGGACCAGCCGTCCACCACGAGGAAGACGTCACCGTGGCGCTGATCGGCGAAGTCCCCCGCCGCCCGCTTGCGCCGGTAGGTGGCCATGGAGTCGATGTCGTTGTCGGTGAAGAACCGTTCCCGGCGGGTCAGCAGCGCGGTGATCTCGCCGATGGTGCGGTGGATGCGTTCGATGTCCAGCCTGCCGGTCACCCCGCCGACATGCGGGAGTTTCCGCAGGCTGGTCAGCGTTCCGCCGCCGAAGTCGAGGCAGTAGAACTGGACTTCGGCCGGGGTGTGGGTGAGCGCCAGCGCGGTGACCAGGGTGCGCAGCGCCGTGCTCTTGCCGCTCTGCGGCCCGCCGACGATCGCGACGTGGCCGTCGCTGCCCGCGAGGTCGACGAGCAGCGGATCCCTGGTCTGCTCGAAGGGCCGGTCGATCAGTCCGATGGGGACGGTCAGCGCGCCGCGGCCCGGCCACTCCAGGGCGGTGAGCCCGTGTTCACGGGTTTCCACCAGCGGCGGCAGCAGTTCGTCGAGCGAGCTGGGCGCGTCCAGCGGCGGGAGCCAGACCTGGTGTGCGGGCGGGCCGGCGTCCCGGAGCCGGTCCACGGCCAGCTCCAGCAGGCTCGGCACCGAACCTTCGGGTTCGGCTTCGGCCACCGGGACCGGCTCGGGTTCGGGCACCGGTTCGGTGCGGGCGGCGAACTTCGAGGTGAACGGCACGATCTGCTGGGCCACCACCGCCTGTTCGACGTTCCGCCGCACCACGCGGTGCGGCCCGGAGACGTAGGCCGCCTTGAACCGGTCCAGCGCCGCGGTACCGCTCTTGAGGAAGCCGTTCCCCGGATCCGACGGCAGCTGGTAGGCGTCCGGCACCCCGAGTACGCCACGGCTTTCCATCGCCGAGAAGGTGCGCAGGCCGATCCGGTACGACAGATGCGATTCCAGCTGGTGGATCCGGCTTTCGTCGAGCCGCTGCGAAGCGAGCAGCAGATGGACGCCGAGCGAACGGCCGAGCCTGCCGATCATGATGAACAGGTCCATGAAGTCGCGGTGCGCCGACAACAGCTCGCTGAATTCGTCCACCACCAGGAAAAGGGTGGGCAGCGGAGCGAGCGGGGTCCCGTTCGCCCGCGCCCGCTCGTAGTCCAGCGCGGAGCTGTAGTTACCCGCCTTGCGCAGAAGTTCCTGACGCCGCACCAGTTCCCCGTTGAGCGCCTCGCGCATCCGGCCGACCAGCGCGGCCTCGTCGGCGAGGTTCGTGATCACCGCCGACGTGTGCGGCAGCCCGTCCAGCCCGAGGAAGGTCGCGCCACCCTTGAAGTCCACCAGGACGAAGTTCAGGATCTCCGACGAATGCGTGAGGGCGAGCGCCAGCACGAGGGTGCGCAGCAGCTCCGACTTCCCGGACCCGGTCGCGCCGATCAGCATGCCGTGCGGGCCCATGCCCGACTGGGCGGATTCCTTGATGTCGAGATCGACCGGGGCGCCGGTCGGACCGACGCCGAGCGGCACCCGGAGCCTGCCGCCCGCGCGTTTCGCCGCCCAGCCCGCCGCGACGTCGTAGGTCTGGATGTCGGTGATACCCAGCATGGCGGTCAGGTCGAAGTCGGCGGCCATCGGCTCGGCCGACTTCCGCCGCGCGCCGACCCGGTAGGGCGCCAGCCGCATCGCCAGCGCGGCCGCGGTGTTGAGACCGATCCCGTCCGGACGGCCGAGGTCGCCCGCGACCTCCTTGTTGTGCTGGTCGACCGTGATCAGCTTCAGCTTCCCGTCTTCGAGCCGGAGCCGCAGGGTCAGCGGATCGTCCTGAACGGACAGTGCCGACGAGAGGTCGACGACCGTCGTGTTGCGGTAGCCGTCACCGGAGAGCCGGGACGTGGGCGGCACGGTGACACCGTCCACGAACAGCATCACGCACGGTTCGTGGCTGTCGGGCAGGGCGTCCGGGTCGAAGCCGGGCCTGGTGGCGAATTCGCCGCCCAGCGCGGTTTCCAGCTCCGCGATGGACTCCACCACCAGCCGGGCTTCCCCGGCGCCGTCGGTTTCGCTGGGGTGGAGGTTGTGCGGCAGCCATTTCGCCCATTCCCAGTCGCCCCGCCGTTCCGGTGCGGTGAGGACGACGATCCGCAGTTCCGCGGGGGAGTGGAAGACCGCGAGATGCGCCATCATCGACCGGGCGAGTGCCCGGATCCGCTCGCCCTCGTCACCGGCGGCCTGCACCAGGATCCGGGCGAACGACGGCAGGAACACCGCCACCGGCTGATCGGTCACGGTGCCGTAGGCGTGGATGAACCGGCGGAGCGCGTGCGCGGACAGCGGCTCCAGATCGTCGACGGGCTTGGTGGACAACGGGTTCAGCCGCCACGCGAGCCGCTGGGGACCGCGTGCGACGCGGATCTCCCCGAAGTCGTCGTCGGCGGCGTCCCGTTCCCACATCCGGGTCGTGCCGGGCAACGACCACAGCGAGGTCGGGTCGGGATGCCGCCAGGCCAGTGCTTCCCGCTGGCGGGTCACCACTTCCCGGACCTTGCGCCGCGACTGCGCCAGATAGCGGAGGTAGTCGCGCCGGGCGTCGTTGAGTTTCTGTTTGCGTTCACCCGCGCTGCGGCCGAGCTGGCCGACCAGCATGGCCATCGACGACACCGTCATCAGCCCGGCGGCCAGATAGCTGAACGCGCCGTTCTCGCCGGGACGGACGAACAACAGCACCGTCGCCGTCGACGACAGCGCCATCGGCAGGTACATCATGACCGCGCCCGCGCTGCGCTGGACTTCGGGCAGCGTGGGCGGTTCCTGGATACTCAGCTCGCCCTCGGGCATTTCCGGTCCTGGCCGTCGCGGCCCCTTGCGGAATGTGATTACACTCAAGCCCGGATTCCTTCCCTCTCGGACGCGCTGTGGTGGCGGCTCCACAAGAGGTGACGAAATCCGACCACGCGACGGTTCACTCGGTGGCGACCACCGCCGGATCCGCGCGCTGGTCGCCGAATCGAAGGCGTGTGCCATGGCGACCACTTCAGGGCTGTGCAAGCTCCGTGTCCGTGCCCCCGCGACCAGTTTCGCGCTGGCCGTGCCGGTGGACATCCCGTTGATCGACTTGATGCCGACGATCCTGGGCCACGCCGGCCAGGACCTGGCGGAGGAGGGGGTGGACCACGACGGCTGGATCCTCCAGCGGCTCGGTGATCCGCCGCTGGACCAGGAGTCCACGGTCGACGTCCTCGACCTGCGCGACGGCGAGACCCTGTACCTGCGACCGCGCCGCGAACAGCTGCCCGCGGTGCATTTCGACGACATCATCGACGGACTGTCCACAGAGGCCCGTGCCCGGCCGGACTCGTGGACCCCGGGGGCGACCCGGTGGACCATGCTCGGCTGCGTGCTGGCCGTCGTCCTGCTCGGCTTCGGGCTGCTGGTGACGGCGCCCACCACCGCGCCGACGCTGATCTCCGCCGGGGTCGCGGCGTTCTTCCTGCTGGTGTGCTCCGCCACCGCCGCCCGCGCGCTGGGTGACGGCCCCGCCGCGCTGTCGCTGGCCTTGGCCGCGATCCCGTTCGTCGGGCTGGCGGGGTCGCTCATCCCCGACGGACCGGAAGGGCCGGTACTGACCGGGGCGCGGCTGCTCGCCGCCTGCGTCGCGGGCGCCGGAGGTGCCGCGCTCGGGATGGCCGCGGTGGCCGGGTTCGCGCCGGTGTTCATCTCGGTCGCGACGTTCGGACTGCTGTGCGCCACCGGCGGGCTGGTGCTGATGCTCGGCGGGGAGTCCGCGCCCGCGTCGGCGACGCTCATCGCGGTGATCGCCGTGCTGCTCGGCGCCTTCGTGCCGAGGATCGCCTTCCGGTTGTCCGGGCTGCGGCTTCCCGGCCTGCCCACCAGCGCGCGGGAACTGCAGGAGGAACTCGATCCGCATCCCGGCGGCGAGGTCGTCGGCAAGGGCCGGGTCGCGGACGCCTTCGTGACCGCGCTGTTCGCCGCGATCGGCCTGTCGTGCCTCGTCGCGCTCGAGTTCGTCGTCCGGGACCGCTCCTGGCAGGCCGTCACGTTCGCCGCCGTGCTGAGCACGCTGCTGCTGGTGCACGGCCGCGCGCTGGGCAGCGTGTGGCAGCGGCTCTCGGTGATCGTGCCGGGGGTGTACGGCGTGCTGCGGCTGATGCTGGCCTCGCAGCTGGATTCGGCGACGCCGTTGCCGATGGTGGCGGGCGCGTTCGTGCTGGCCGCGGCGGTGCTGGTGGCGCGCTGGACGGTGCCCGGCCGCCGCCTGCTGCCGCAGTGGGGCAGGCTCGCGGATCTCGCCGAGACCCTCGCCGCGGTGTCGTTGCTGCCGCTCGCGTTGTGGCTGATCGGCGTGTTCGCCTTCGTGCGCGGGCTCGGGGGCTGAGCGATGAACTCCAAGACCGATCAGGTGCAGGCACACCGGTTCATGCTGGGCCGGCTGACCTCGGCGTTGCTGCGGGTGGACCCCGACGCGCCGGAAAGCCCGCTGCACCGGACCTACCGCGGCAGCGTCATCGGCGTGCTGGTCGCCGTCCTGGCGTGCCTCGGCCTGCTGGTGTTCGGGCTCGTCTCCCCGGGCGGGAACAAGTCGTGGCGGGTGGAGGGCGCGCTGGTCGTGGCCGACTCCTCGGGCGCGCGGTTCCTCTACGCGGGCGGGAAGCTGTTGCCGGTACTGAACTTCACCTCGGCCAAACTGGTCGCCGGGAACCAGCTCGCGGTGAAGCACGTCTCCGAGGCCTCGCTGAAGGACGTGCCGCGCGGCGAACCGCTGGGGATCATCGGCGCGCCCGACTCGCTCCCCGCGCTCGCCGCCGATCCGTGGGAGGTGTGCACCGCCGTGGATCGCGATCAGGCCGGGCCGACCGCCCTGCGTGTCGGCGGCGCGACCGCGAACCCCCTGGAGGACGGCGCCGCGGTCGTCGCGGTCACCCCGGACGGAGCGACCTTCCTGCTCTGGAAGGGGAAACGGCATCGGGTGGCGACCGACCGGGGCGCGCTCGACGCGGTCGACGGGGTGCTCCAGCCCGCCAAGGTGCCGTCGGCGTTGCTGGACGCGCTGCCCGCCGGGCCCGACTTCGGGCCGCCCGCGATCGACGGCCTCGGCACCACCGCCGACCTCGGCGGGACGGAATCGCGGATCGGCAGGCTGTACACCGTTTCGGGCGAACCCGAGCAGCGCTACGTGCTCACGAAGGCGGGCCTCACCCCACTGTCCGAAGTGGACAGCAGGCTGCTGGCCGCCGATCCCGAGGTCCGAAAGGCGGCGTACGGCGGCGGGGACGTCACGGTGGCTCAGCTACCGGGACGAGTGGTCAGCGAGCACCTCGCCTCGGTCGAGCAGCCACCGCCGGTGAAACCGCCGAAGGCGACCACACTCCACAGTGGACAGGGGCTGTGCGCCCTCGTCACCCCGGATGGCGACGCGCCCCGCACCCAGGTGGCGGTGACCGAGCGGTTCGTCCAGGCCGGGCAGGTGCCGGCGAGCAGGCCGGGCATCGCGGCACCCTGTTCCCGGGTCGACCGGATCGCGGTACTGCCGGGTACGGGAGCCCTGGTCCGGGCTTCGGCCGCGTCGGGACGGGCGGGCGACGCCCTCTTCCTGGTGACCGAAACCGGGGTGAAATACCCGGTTCCTCCCGCGGGGGCGAAAGCGCTCGGGTTCGACCCGGCCGCGTCGAACGGGTTGCCCACGACCTTGCTGAACCTGATGCCCACCGGGGCCCCGCTGGATCCGGCGACCCTGCGCGACGGGGGAGCGGTACTGCCCGCGGCCGACGGCTGCGGGCACTGACCGGAGGAATCACCACCGGCGACTTCTGCCGGTGGTTCCGCATGGTCCCCCGCGCCCGGACTTGGTGTCCTTGCGGTGGACCGTCATGGCGGATGGTGAAGTCCGCGACACCGCGAGGAAGGACGAGCGAGGAATGAGCACGAATTTCCAGAAGACCGACACCGGGATGAAAGGTGGCCTCGCGGCCATCGAAGAGTGCGAGTCGGCGTGCAAGACCATCCACTCCGGCGTGACCGCGGTCCGCAGCGACCTGCGGGCGGACTGGCAGGGCGCGGCGTCGCAGACCTTCCTCAACCAGCTGGAGCTGTGGGAGGCGGACTACCTCCAGGTGCTCAAGATGCTCACGGAGATCAAGGATCTGGTCAACGAGAGCGACAAGACCATGAACGTCACCGAAGACGACATCAACCTGACCGCGGTGACGGCGTTCGGTGGCAACGAAGGCAACCGCATCTTCAAAGAGCTGGCCTGAGCATCCCCTTTCCCGATCACGAGAGGAAACGATCATGAGCACTCCCTATGACGGTTTCGCGGTCAGCGGCAACGTCCCGCACCTCGCCGAGCGGATGGTCGCGCTGAGCAAGCAGATCGACGCCGCGCTGGTCGACCTGGAGCAGTCCATCAAGCCGATGACCGACAGCTGGATCGGTCAGGGTGCCACGGCCTACACGGATCTGCAGCGCCGCTGGCACGCCACGACGCAGGCCATGGAAGGCCGGTTCGCCAAGGGCCACCAGACGCTCGCCCTGTCCTTCGACAACTACCAGCGCACCGACCGGAACATCGGGGCGAAGTTCCAGATCTGATTCCGGGCCGCTCGCGGAGAAGGGAGCAGGGACGTGGCGGACAAGCCGGACAGCGGCGACATCAAGATCACGGTCAGTTTTCTCAGGGATTTCCAGACCACCGTGCTGCAGAAGATGGTCACCGAGCTGGAGGGGAACAAGGACGTCTCGGAACTCGAACTGACCGCGAACAACCCCACCGGGAAGCGGCGGCTGCTGGCGGGCTCGGAGACGTGGGAGCCCGCCAAGCTGCTGATGGAGAGGTACGAGGGGAAGGGCGCCGGGACGGCGCCCTCGTTGTGGACGCAGGTCGACGTGATCAAGAAGCGGCTCATCGAGCTGAACTCCAGCATCACGGAGGTCGTGCGGATCGCGTTGAGCGGCGAGGACGAGAACATCAAGCTGTCCACCGAACTCGACATGAGCCAGATCGGCGAGATCCTCGCGCTCAAACCCCCGCCCTCCACCGGCACGGGATCCTGATCCGCGATGACCTCCCCGCCGGAAGGGTCCATCGGCAAGAACAGTTCGCTGACGCCGTGGGAAGACGCCCTCAACATCTTCGACTGCACCAGGGATTCGTCGAGTTCCCAGAAGGTGCCCAGCAGGCAGACCATCCTGGACGTCGTATGGCTCAAATGGGACGTGTGGGCTTCCACGCACGGCTCCAAAGACCCCAAGGGCTGGGATTACGTCGCCCGCAGTTCGACGTTGTGGATGCAGTACTGGGGCGTCGCCAGCGCCAATTACGAGGCGTTCGATCCCGTGATGAAGGCGTTCTACGGCAACATGGACGAGACGCTCGCATCGCTGAAAGGCGACCCCAACTACAACCCCCTCGGCCAGCCGTGGACGTTCGGGCGGGCCTTCGGCGCGCTGAACGGGACCAAGTCCCTGCTCGACAAGCAGGCCGCGGAGCTGAAGGTCTGGCGGGACAAGGTCGGCAAGAAGGGTGACGACTTCCAGGGCACGGGCGCCGGGGCCTTCCGGGACTATCTGGACGACCTCGCGTTCCGGTGCACCGACCTCGTCACGCAGCTGGGCACGCGGTCCGCCGGGTTGAACAGCGCGCGGACCCTGGACAAGGACGATCCGGCGACCAAGGAGATCAACGAAGCCGAGTCCGGTCTCCGCTGGGCCTTCAACAAGCTTCAAGAGGGCTACGACAACTGGATGCACGGGACGAATCCCGGCTACAAGACCGCGCTGTTCGGCACCGTGAACGTGCCGAACAATCAGCTGGCCTGGCCGGGTGGCGCGCTGAACGCGATCTGGAATTCTTCGGGACTCAAGCCCGATCTGGAGTCGCACAAGAGCACCGCGTCGGAATGGAGCGGTGGCGAGCATTACCCGAAAAGCGCGCTGATGGGCGCGGACGCCCGGAGCCCCGCCTTCTGGAACGGGATCATGACCGCGGCGCGGGATCTGTGGACCGACCACATCGAGGCGACCCTCGATGTCGCGGCCACGGCCGTCCTGACGCAGCTCCCCAAGAGCTATGACGCCGCCAGGGCGCTCTTGCCGACGATCAGGGAGCCGCGCCGGCTCAACCTCCACAAGGCGCCTCCGCCCCCGCCTCCGGGTTCGCAGGGGCCACCCCCGCCCCCGCCTCCTCCACCGGGACCGCAGAAGGGCGGGCCCAAACCGCCGCCCGGTTCCGGCAAACCACCACCGAAGATCCCGGATAGCAAGGACACCAAGGACACCAAGGACAAGAAGGGGTCCGGTGGCGGACCGCCTCCGCCGCCGCCTCCGCCGGGACCGCCGAAGAACGGGAGCAAACCGCCGCCCGCTCCGCCGAAGCCGGACGACCGGTTGAAGGTGCCGACCGGTTCGACCATCGGCCCGGACGGTGTGGTGCTGGGACCGGACAAGAAGCCCTTGCTCGACCCGCTCGGACGGCAGATCATCGTGCCGCCCGGATCGCGGATCGGTCCCGACGGGAACATCATCGGCCCGAAGGGCGACAAGCTCGCCGAGAAGGACCGGCTGGCCCGGCCGGAGCCGGTCAAGAAGGACGAGTCGCGGCAGACGGAGCTGGACAGGTACCTGAAGTCCTTGCGCGGGGACAGCACCCCGTCGATGCCGACCCTGCTCGCCGGGTCGCACGCGCCGTCGGTCTCGCTGTCTTCCGGCGGCTCGTCGAATCTCCACAATGGACTGTCGTCCGGGAAGCCGGCGGTGGGGTCGATCGGCGCGCCGGCGCCCGCGGGGTCGGTGAGCGGGCACGAACCGCCCGCGCCGCCGGGGAAACCGGTGACGACCGAGGGCGGTCCCTCGCTGATCAAGGAGCGGCAGGGGAACGGGACCCAGCAGAACGGGATGGGCGGTGTCCCGTTCTATCCGCCGACCGCGGGCGGTCAGGGCGTCGGCGCGGGCGGAGACCAGAACAAGGGTGAGCGCGACCGGACCACCTGGCTGACCGAGGACGAGGAGACCTGGGGCACCGACCCGAAACTCCCGCCCTCGGTACTGGGCGCCCGCAGGCGCGGCGGCCGGGTCGCGGGACGAGGGGCCGGCGGCCCCCGCAACTACGGACAGGGAGGAAACGATGGCCGACTGGCTGGAGGAACAACTTCACCAGGCCATGGTCACGCTGAGGGATCAGCATGACCGGATCGAGTCGGCGAAGGCCGATCTCGCCTCGCGGAGGTCCTCGGCGACCTCGGCGGACCGCCTGGTCACGGTGACCATGGACTCGCGCAATTCCGTGGTGGGCATCAAGTTCAACACCACGAAGTACCGCACCATGCCGCCCGAGCAACTGGCGCGAACGCTCCTGGAAGTACTCGAACGCGCCCGGCTGGACATGGCGGACACCGTGGTCGAGGTCTTCGGCCCGCTGATGGACCAGCGCGACGACCTCCGGGCGGCGATGACGGGCAACACCGAGGTCGACAAGGTGTTCTCGGCACTGTGGAAAGAGGCGCCCGCGGACGCCTTCGGCCGGGGAAGGGACTGATCCTCCGTGGCGCTGGGCGGACCGGACCCGACGACCTGGGTGTGGGAAGAGGCTCTGAACATCTTCACGCTCGATCCCGGCTTCCCGATGGTGCCGTCGCGGACGACCGTCACCGGCGTGCCCTGGTTGACGTGGCGCGTCTACACCCACCTTCGCGGTCCCAGCAACAAGGTTCCGACGAACATGATCCACGCGGAAGGCATGACGTTCTTCACGTCCTGGTACGCCGTCGCCGACGTGAGCAAGGAGTTGGAGGGCGCTTCGGCGACCTTCTTCACCAATGGCGACAAGGTCGTCGACTCCCTGCGGGAGGACACGAACGACGTCGCCAAGCAGTCCACCTTCGAGCTGGCGTCGACCACCTTGGGCGGGGTGGCGAACTGGCTGACCGCGCAGGTCGCCCCGCTGGAGACCTGGCGGAACAAGACCGGCCACCGCGGCGACGCCTTCCAGGGCACCGGCGCGGGGGCGTTCTGGAACGTGCTGGACGAACTCGCCCACAAATGCCAGGACCTCGTCGCCCAGCTGACCAAGGACCGCACGACCTGGGAGACGCTCCACCTGGCGGGCGGTCTGCTGAAGCGCGCGGGTGAAGTCCTCGACGAGGGACGCGCGCGGTGGCGGGGCGGCGAAAGCTTCACCTACGACACCGGACTCGGGTTCTCGGTCACCGCGCCGGGATCGGAGCTGGCCAGCCCGGGCGGCGTGGTGCGCGCGATCTGGCAGGCACCGGAACTGGTCGCGGATTTCGCGAGTCACTTCCCGCCCAAGTACACCAGGGAGGAGGACGGCTGGCCGAAGAGCACCTACCTCGGCGGGGTACTGGACCAGATCAACGGTGCCCCGCGCCAGAAACTGGAATCCGCCGCGCAGAAGGTCTGGACGGATCACCTGGGGGTCGTGGACACCCACGGGGCCAGTGTGGCCTGGTTGCTCGATCTGACCTACCGGCAGACCCTCCCGTATCTGCCGACGATCCGGACTCCGGTTCATCTCGGCCTTTCCGGTGGCTCGAACGCCCCCGAGGACGGCGGGGCCGGTCCCGGAGGCGACGGCGGGGGCGACGGATCGACCGGGGACAACGGACCGAGCACCACGACCACGAATTCGCCGCCGCCACCACCCCCGCCGCCGGTCACGAACATCGGCGGCGACGGAGCGCACGGCGGGGCGTTTCCCCCGCCGATCACGCGGGTCGGCGGTCCGAACAACTTCCTGAAGGTGCCCACCGGTTCCCACGTCAGCCCGGACGGCACCGTGATCGGCCCCGACGGCAAACCCGTGCTGGGCGCCGACGGCAGGCCGATCATCGTGCCGCCGGGGTCACGGGTGAACGGGAACGGGGAGATCATCGGGCCGAGGAACACCGGCAACCTGGAGCAGAAGGACAGGCTGCGCAAGGCTTATCCGCCACCGGGTACCAGCACGTCCGGCAACGCGGGCGAGTCGGCCATGGAGCGGTATCTCAAGTCGTTGCGGCGGACCCCGCCGCCGTCGCCGCCGCTGCGTGCCCCCGACACGATGCCCATGACCATGTCGAAATTCGATCCGCGGGCGAACTTCCACAGTGGACCGGGTTCACTCGGCGGCGGCCGGATCGGGGTGTCGTCGGAGCTGTCGTCGTCGCTCTCCCCGGCACCGGGCGGGAAGACGGTGGGTGCCACCGCCCCCACGGGGCCGTCGCTCGGCGGACCCAAGACGACCGCGGGAACCGGAACCGGGAGCGGGGTGCCGTTCTATCCGCCCTCGGCCGGTGGCGCCGGCGCCGGGGCCGGACAGGGTAAGGGCGAACGCGACCGGACGACCTGGATCGCCGAAGACGAGGAAACCTGGGGCACCGACCCGACGGTCGCGCCCGCCGTACTCGGCAGGCGTAAGCGCCGGGCGCGTGGCCCCGGCAGCACCGAACTGAGCGTGAACACCCAGCGCGACTACACCTTCGGGCTCGGCGACGGCGGTTCCGCCGCCGGGCAGGGCACCGGCAGCGGGACGGGATGAGGAACCGACGATGAACGATTTCCGGGCGGACCCCAAGGCCATGAAGACACTTTCCGAGGCATATCAAGGCATCGCGGCCAAGATGCGCAAGATCAGCGAACTCGGCGTCGACCGCAGGGACCTGATCTTCGAAGCGAGCGGCGACGACGAGATGGGCAAGGAGATCAAGTCCAATCTCGGCGACCCGGTGACGAAGATCGAGGGCGCCTTCGTCGCGATCGGCGATGTCGTCGAGAACCAGACCATCGTCACCAAGGGGATGGCGGCGAAACTCGCCATCACGGAGAACGACAACATCGCGAATATCCACAAAGGACTCAAACGCTAGTGATCTCCCGGCGGTCCCGTGCGTGCCGCCGGCCAACCTGAGCCAGCAAAGGAAGCGGGAGCACCATGCCCTCGGACGCAGAGCAGTCCACCGGCGTCGCGGTCGCCACGGCGGAAACGGCGGCGCCCGCCGCCACGGAACCGAAGGCGGACAACGAAACCAGCACGTCGACTTCGGAAAGCACGACGGTCGCGGCCGGCACCGTGCCGCCGGTCGTGGACGCGGACACCGGCACCGCGTCGCCGCCGCCGGGCCGGATGTCCAAACCGGTGATCGTGGCGGCGGCGGTCGCCGGGGTGGCCCTGGTCGCCCTCCCGATGGCGCTGACCGGCCTGCTCGGCGGCGACCAGCCCGGTGAAGGGCCCAACGCGGCGGGCTACGCGAAAGACCTTCCGCAGGACGGCGGTTTCGTGCCGGGGCTGGCCGCTCCGCCGACCGATCTCGGCGGCATGCCCGCCGGCCCGCCCGGCGCCCAGTTGCCCGCCCAGGCGGCCGAGGGGGTTCCGGTGGGCCAGGCGGCCGCGGACCCCGGAACCGCCGGCCTGCCCGGCGGACCGCCGCCCGCCGCGGGCGGTGGCCCGGCGCCGGGACCGCAGCAGCACCAGGCCCCGCCGCCCCCGGCGCAGCCGCAGGGGCCGGCCGTACCGGCGGCCAAGGCGGTCACCTACGACGGCATGGCGGGACGGGGCTGCGGTGGCGGCACCGGATTCACCGGCGTCGGCGCCTACAGCGACGGCAAGGCGGGCTGGGTGAATCACGGGAACGGCGGGTGCGGCACGTCGTTCGTCTCGATCCCGATGTCCGGCGACGCGAACAAGGACGACTCCAGCGCGTACGGGCTGTGGACTTTCAACACCGGTCCGGTGACCACCGGTTCGTGCGCCGTCTCGGTGTTCGTCCCGACCGGTGATCTGACCGCGGTGGGTGGCAGCCCGTCGGTGTACCGCGTGTTCGACCGGTTCGCGGTCGACAAGGGCACGCCGGTCGGGTCGTTCCAGATCGACCAGGTCGGGAACCGCGGCCGATGGGTCAACGTCGGCACTTTCCGCATCAACGGCGCGAAACTGGCCGTCCAGCTGCTGACGCGGGGCCGTGACTGGTCGGGTTCGACCAAGACCTACGCGCACCACGCCGCCGCGATGGTCAAGGCCAAATGCCAAGCCTGACCCCGCCCTCGCACGCCCCGCGTTCAGCCGACTAACCGCGCCCAGTCGCACCGAGGCGCCCGCCTTTAGCCGACTAAACGCGAGATGGGCGGTGGGCTGGGGTGGTCGTGAGTGGTAAGTGCCGTTCTAACGACACTTACCACTCACGACCCCCTGTACCGGCCACCTACCGCACGTCTCCCTTCCGCGCGTTTAGTCGGCTAAACGCGGGAGGGGGAAGGGGGGTGAACCGTTCGGGGGGTGTGGCGCGTTGTCGGAGGTGAACCGGTCAGGAGGTGTTCGTGCCCATCAGGGTCGATCGCAGTGACTTCGGCGACGTGCCGGAGTGGGCGCGAACGCTTCTCGAAATCCTCGGGGTCTCCTGGCCCGCCGCGAATCAGCACAAGTTCCGGCGGGCGGCGCAGGAGTACGACACCGTCACGGATCTGCTGAAAGAGCTTCCGGACGACATCGCCAGGGTCAAGCGGGCGATCGACGAGAAGCTGTCGATGCCCGAGGCGGGCGAGGCCTTCGACAAGAGCATGGCGCCGCTCACCCACGGCACGCCGAACGTCCTCGAAGAACTGGCCGACGGCACGAAGGGGATCGCCGACGGCTGCCGCAAGATCGCCTTGGACGTCGAGTACACGAAGTTCTCCGCGATCGGCCAGCTTTTCCTGCTGGCCTACGAGATCGCGATGGAGTACGCCCTCTCCGCGGTGACCGCCGGCGCGTCGGTCGCGAACATCACCTGGCATTACGCCCTCACCCGCGGCTACCTGCTCACCCTGTTCAAGATGCTCGTCCGCGCGATCGTGTTCGAGGTGTTCATCGGTGTCACCGGCGGGCTGCTGATCGACGTCGCCGTACAACGGCTGCAGCACGAGCGGAACGAGTGGGACAGCGACGCCACCTCGCAGACGGCGATCTCGGGCGCGGTCGGAGGGCTGCTCGGCGGCGTCGTCGGCGAACTGGGGGAGAAGCTGGGCCGCAAGATCGGTGGCCTGCTGGGCAAGGACTTCGGCAAGATCGCCACCGACGATCTGCTCAAGCTGGTCAAGGATCTCAAGCTGCCGGGCGGCGACGAACTCGCCGAAGACTGGGTACGCGACATGGGCCGGACGCTGACCGACAGGGCGGGCAGGCAGCTCTCCGACCCGGCGACGGCGTTCACCAAACGGGCGGTCGAGGGCTTCAGCGACGAGGTGGCCGACCGGTTCGCCGCCGCTTTCGGCAAGACCCTCGGCGACGACGCGGCGCGGAAACTCGGCCGGGACTACGCGCGCACCTTTGTGGACAATTGGGGCAAGCACGGTCTCGACGGCAGTGGGGCGTTCAACGACAGCCTGCGCGACGTACTCGCGCCGCACAGCGACAAACTGGGCAAGGACGCCGTCGGCCTGCTCACCGACCAGGTGCCGGACGTGCTGACCCGGAACGTGGGCGACCGGCTCGGCGGCAACTTCGCCGCCAGGGCGCTCGAATTCAGCACCACCTTCCTCTTCGAGGGCGTTTCGGGCGTGATGGGCCAGGCCGCGATGGCCGCCATCAACGGCGAATCGGTGTCCGCGATGGAGTACGGGATGGGGTTCGTCGGCGGCGTGGTCGGCGGCGCCGTCAGCCACAAACTCGAAGGGATCGGGGAGCGGGCCCTCGACTCGGCGGTCACCTCGGTCAAGGAGAGCTTCGGCGGGGTCACGTCGGATCCGGCCGGAGGCGTCAAGAGCGGGACGGAATCTGCGACCACCACGGGCACCGGTTCCGTCGCGCCGACCACGACTTCCGCGACCACAACGGCCTCCCCGTCCGACGCCAAGACGACCACGGAGACCAAGGCGGCCACCGACGTCAAACAACCGTCGGATGCCAAGACCCCGCCCGCCACGAAGTCCACATCGGACACCAAGACCGCCACCGACGGGAAGCCCGCACCCAAGTCCACTTCGGACACCAAGGTGGCGAAGGACTCCGCGCCCACCGCCGTCCGGACGTCGTCCGAAGCGGGGACGGCCGGGGAACAGGAAGACGAAGAGCGGCCCCGTACTCGTCCCGCGCCGCTGCGCACCACGTCGGAAGATGTCGTGACCGTGCCGGAGACGACCAGCTCGGTCCAGACCGAGACCGCCGCGAACGCGACCGTCGCCACCGAATCCGCACCCGCCGTCGACCTGGATCTCGGCGAGCCCTTCGTGGAAGACCTCTTCAGCGAACTGGAGCTGGACGGGCCCGCCACCACCGAACCCGTCGAGACCGAGAACAACGAAACCGCCGAAACCACCGAAAGCACTGAGACCACCACGACCGAAACCGCGGGCAAGGCCGAGCGGGACCTGACCCTCGCGGACCTGCCGCCGTTCCTGGCCGCCGGGCAGGCCCTCGGCTCGGCGCCGGTGCTCGCGGTCGACGGGATCGACGACCTCCGCGCCGAGCTGACCCGGCTGCTGCCCGGCACCGGGCGGGATCAGGTCGACGCGATCGGCGACGCCGTCCACGCCGATTTCGAATCGGCGCTGAGCGGTCTGCATTTCCCCGTCCGCACCGCGAACGGCAGGCGGGAGGTCCGGATCCGCGCCACCCTCGGTGGTGAGGTGGTCAGTGAACCGCGAGAGAAGACCAAGGCGGATCTCACGGTCCAGGGCGGTACCGCGAACTCGGAGAACCTCGCCGTCCTCGAAGCCGGTGACCTCGGGACGGCCGTCACCGTGCAGACGACCGGTGCCGGTCCGTACCTCACCGTCGGCGGCAAGGCCGCGCTGGCGGCGCCCGGCTCGTCACAGACCGTCGCGGTGTCCACTTCGGACCAGCGGGCGATTCGCTCCGGTGAGGGATCCCGGCGGGTGGGCCTGAGTGTCGAGTTCACCGTCAGCGTCCATGACGAGAACGGCGCCGAAACCGGCGAGGAAGTGCCGAGGCCGGTTCCCGGCAAGGTCACCGTGCGCCTTCCGGACGACCTCGTCGGCCTCACCCCGCCTGAAGGGCTGGTCGCGAAGGACCTGGCCGCCGACGTCGGGCGCGGACTGCAGAATCCGGTCCCCGAGGCGGTGACCGACCTCGGCGAGGTGTTCACCGGCACCGCCGCGCTGCTGCCCCGGTCGGTCACCGCGTTCGGCGCACCCGGCCGCGACGCGTTGCGCGCGTTCCTCGGGAACGCCGGGATCCGGGAGAACTTCGGCGCGATGCTGGAGGGCTGGGTCAGCTCGACCGCCCTGCTCAGCGCGGACGGCGGCGAGGTGGCCGCGGTGCGGATGAAGGCGGTGCTGACCAAGGCCGAACTCGTCGGCCCCACGACCGAGACGCAGTTGCGGTTGCACGAGTCCGCGACCACCAGCTCCACCGTTTCGGCCTTCACCAAACGCGGCTTCGACGCCTCCCTCGCCCTCGGCGGTGGAGGCGGGGTCAAGGGAGCCCGCGTCGCCGCCGGGATGGGCGTCGCCTACTCCGCTCGGACGGTGGACACCGCCGTGTCCGGCCGGACCTCGACCGCGAAGTCGGGTGTTCAGCTCAAGGGCGACATCGGCCTCTACCGGTTCGAGACCACGATCCAGGTACAGGCACTCGACGGCGGGAGCACCTTCACCACGGCGACCGTGTACGCCCGCGTGGGGATGGCCGAAGCCTCCGCACAGGGATTGCCGGTCCCGGACGGCACCGGCGACGGGATCACGCCGCCGGTGGAGAAGAAGTTCCCGCCCGCGCATCTGGCCGCGGGACTCGCGGCGGGCAACGTGCGGGTCGGGGAGTTCGACGGCGCCGAAGCCGTGCTGACCGAGATCCGGGGGAGACTCCAGGCGATCGGCCGGTACGCGGGTCTGCTGCCCGGCTGGGGCGGGAAAGCCGACGGCGGCGCGGGGAAACGGGCGGGCGCGGCGCGGACGCTGGAGATGCTGGCCAACGAACACCGGCTCCAGGCGGCGCTTTCACCGGCGGCCCTGCGCAACCGCCTGGACGCGTTGCTGGCCACCGGAGTCTCGGTCACGCTCAAACGCCAGGGCACTTTCCAGCAGGACCACGTCACCGTCACGGTGCGGCTGGAGTCGAAGCGCGTCGAGCATCTCGGGCGGGCGGCGGGCCGGGTGGTCCGCAACGCCACCGCGACCGGTCCGGCGCTGGGCGCGTCCTCCGCGACGACCAAGGGCTGGACGGCCGGGCCCGAGGGCAAGGTGACGTTCGGGGCCACGGTGACGGCCTCGGCGAAGTACGGCCGCGGCCGCGGCACCCGGACCGGCGCGGGTCCGGTCGTCGACTCGACCGATCTCACCATCGGCAGCGCCGACTCGGAGGGGTTCGCGCACCAGGGCCGGTTCGTCGTCTCCATCACCGGTTTCTCCCGTGCGCACGCGATGGTCCGGCAGACGCTGCCCGGCCTGCCGGGGACGCAGGTGCCGACGGTGTCGCGGATCTGGTCGACCCCCGAGGAACAGGACGAGGGTCCGTTCAGCCTCCCGGCGAACTTCACGGTGTGGATGTCGGACAGCCTGACCCTGCCCGCCGATCCGGGGAAGTTCGCGCCGGGCGCCCCGCGGGTGCGCCACCTCGACCCGCCGCGGTCGATCACCGGCCATATCGAGGCCCTCGCGCCGCCCGCCGTCGGCGACTGGCTCGGTGTCGAGAGCATCGCCCACACCGGGCACGTCGGCTCGGCGGCGTTGGACGCGCTGGTGGAGGCCTCCGACGGCGACCGCGCGCTCGCCCTGCCCGGTGGTGACGCGTGGACCAGCGTCCAGGCGATGCTGAGCACCGACGCCATCAAGGCGGCGCTGCGGTCGTTCACGCACGGTGTGGTCAGCGCCGACCTCGTCCACAGCCGCCGTCTCGCCGACCGGGTGGGCAGGATCGGCGTCGTCGCCCGGTTGTCCAACCCCACCTTCGTCCGCGCGGCCGACGACGCGGGCGCGGAACGGTCCGCGTCGGGCGGCTTCCGGTTCGACGGGGGCGAGAACAAGAGCAAGGGGCCCACGGTCACCGTGGGCGTGGCGGGGAGCGGCTCGGTCAACGGGGATCCCACCGGTTCCGCCACCGGCGGCCTGGCCGTCAAGCCCTGGGCGAAGACGACCACCGAGGCGGACGGCCTCGACATCTCCGCGACCGTCGACCGCAACGTCACCACGGCGGCCGGTACGCCGAGGGTGCTGGCCCGGTTCGACATCGCGTTCACCGTGCTCGCCGAGGCGCGGCAGCAGACCGCCCTGCTGCGCCCGGACGCGCGGGGCGCCGCCCGCTTCGTCGACCTTCCCGGCGCGGCACTGGTGTGGCTCACCGAGGACCAGGCTCGCGGATACGGGCTCCTGCCCGCCGGCCCCGCGGGCCACCGGGAACGGGACGAAAAGCTCGCCGCCCCCGTGACCCTCCCACGCGGGAAGTCGGGCTCGCTGGGGCTGGGCGCCGTCGAGCGGCTTCCCGACCTGTCCGATCTCGTGCCGAAACTGACCGCGGAGCTGGTCAAGGCCAAGGTGCCGCTGCTGCCGGGCGTGTCCTTGAACGACGCGATGAACAACTGGGCGCGGCTGACCGACCTCGTCTCGCCGGACGGCGTGCGAGGGCTGCTGGACAGCGCGCTGGACGGCGGTATCCCGCTGCACACGCATCTGCCGAAACTGTTCACCGACAGCGGTTATCAGATCCTGCTGACCGCGAAGACCCTTCGCGAACCGGCCTTCCGCGAGGTCGTCAACGACGGCCGGACCGTCGAGCACAGCACCGTCCGCGCGGTCCGGAAGATCCGCGCCGAGGGCACGGCGACGTCGTGGTCGGCCGCGTTGCGTGCGGGCGGACAGGAGAAATACCAGGGCGGCGAGACGACGACGTCGGTCGGTGGCGCGGTCACCAAGGGGATCGGCGCGATCAAGACCACCGGCACCACCGAGGTCCTCACCGAGCAGATCACGCAGCTGCGGACCGGGACCGGACCGGCCGCGCTCTTCGACGTCCCGGTCGAGTTCACCCTCGAAGTACACCGTGAGGGCAGGCCCGTCGTGTCCGCCACCACCGGCGAGCGCACTCTCGGTATCCGGCTGCTGGCCGACAACCTGACCCCGGAAGCGGGCACCGGCAAGGAATCAGGCCCCGCCGAAGAAGCCGGACCGCTCCCGCTGTCGCCCGAGGACGCCACTCCGGCCGCGTTGACGCGGTGGCGGCAGGGCACCGTCACCGAGCTGCCGGAAATGGCGTCGGTCGAAGCCGTGCGCGCCGCCGAGCGGCTGCGGACGGTCGTGCGGTCCACACTCACCGAGGCCGGCGCGGACAGCGGGATCACCGGCTACGGCACGAGCACCGTCAACGCCCTCTGGTCGAGCCTGAGTCCTCAGCTGCTGCAAGCTTTCCTGCCCGCCATGACGAGGGGAAGCCTGCCCGTGCCCGCGCTGCGGGAGGCGGCCGTCCTGCGCGGCAAGCGGGCGGACGTCGAGGTGCACGCCCGGCTCGGCCGTCCGAAGCTGGTCGCGCTGAGCGACGGTGTCAACCTGGAGAACCCGACGAACGTGACGGCGGCCCGGTCGGCGGAGCGGAAGGTCGTCGAGGTCGGCGAAATGGGCGTCACCGGACCGACGGTCACGCCGGTCGACGAACCGGGCAACATCGGCGGCCTGGTCACCGGCGCCGACGCGCGCTGGACCAGCGAGCCCGCCGACGCCACGGTCGACGGCACGACGGTGTCGGCCGTCGCGAACCTCAAACCGGTCGGGCGGACCGCGCTGGTGCGGTTCGACGTGGACTACCGCGTGGTGGTCAAGGTCGACGGCCGCACCCGGGTCGTCGACGTTCCGCTGCCCGCTTCGGCGGACGTCCGGATGCCGATCGGCAAGCTGGCCGACATCACCGGCCAGAAGGTGCCGCGGGTGCTGAAGGCACGCCAGAGCCGGGTCGCCCGCACCGCGAAGGCGTGGCGCGACGCCGAAACCGGGGCGCTGGGCCAGCGCAGGCGGGCCGAGCAGCTGGTGGAGCGGCTCGGGGTCGGCGTCGACTGGCGTGCCACGGTCGACGCGGCCCGGGTGTGGCATCCCGAACCGCTGGCGCAGCGGCACCACAAGTACGCCCGCGAGACCGAGAAAGCCTTGCGGGACGCCGAAACCGTCGCCGACGCCGCCCAGCTCCGGTTCGACCGGGTCACCGCGCACGCCGATGCCGCCGAGACGCGGTTGGCCTTGCTGGAGGCCGCGGAGAGCGACCTCGACGATCTCGCCCAGGGCGCCGATGGCGCGGCCAGGACCTTCCAGGAGGTTTCCTCCGCGCTGGCGGCGGCCCATCGGCGGGTGGAACTCGCCGAAGCGAACCAGGACCTCGCGGCCGCGCTGGACGACGTCAGCAGACTGACCGGGGAACGGGCCGACGCGAAGCTCCGCCGCGACCTGTTCCGTGAGGTCCTGCGAGAGCGGCGGGACGCGCTGACCGACGCCCGCGCCGAGGCGGCCGAGACGCGGGAGCAGCGGGTCGCCGCGACCGACCAGCTGATCCGCACCCAAGCCGCGCTCCAGGCCGCGTGGCTGGATTTCGTGGACGGCAAACAAGACGCCTGGTGGCTGGCGAAAGGCGCGCTGGACGCCGAATTCGCCAGGCTCACCGCGCCGCCGGGTTCTCCCGGCGACGAGAAGTGGCGGCACAGCCGGGCCACCGACGCGCGGTGGTTCTCGGTGGCGGATCCGCTCGACCCGGCGCGGTGGGAGCCGCTGCGGGCGACCACGCCGAGACGGGCGGTGGCCACCGAGACCGCCGACGTGCTGACCACGCTGCTGTCCGGAAAGGACAAACGCTACGACGGCGTGATCCGGTACGGCGTCAGCCGGTTCGAGGTCGACGGGCGCGGCGTCACCGAGTTCACCGTGCCGATCAACCTCGTCCCCGGCCGCGGTGTCTCCGACGAACAGGTCGCGCGGCTGCGGGACCGCGCCGCGGCCGGGGTCGAAAAGCTGCTCAACCGGCGCCACGGCCTGCCGAACGGCGACCAGCTGCACGTCCGGATCGAGTTCACCGGCGACCGGCTGACCGACGCCGCGGGCAACCCCCGCTACCGCGCGTACGACGTCGTCGCCGGGGACGACGAACGCACCACCCAGACGAACTGGCGTTCGGAGGCCACCCCGGAGGAACTGGCCCACGAGGTGCTGCACTACCTCGGCGCGGGCGACGAGGAGCACGACGAGGACCGGGTGCTCCTCAGCCGGGAGGACGACGGCACGACCGGTGTCGTCACCGGGGACGGCAGCATCATGGGCAAGGGTGTCGCCGAGCCCGGGGTGACGCCGAAACTGCTGCCGCGCCACGCCTGGATGATCCAGCACGTCCTGGAGAGCCAGCTCGGCCCTGGCTACCGCCTCACCGACCCCGGCCAGGACCCGTTGCCGGGGACGCCATCGGTGAATCCCGCCGCGAGCGCCGGGCTGACGGACGCGCAGTGGACCGCGTTGAGCCGGGAGCGCAGCGAGGTCGTCCAGGTCGGCGGCGACACCGTCGGAGCGAACCTGGTCGAGGCGATCACCCGGACGCTGGCCCTCGATTCCCAGGCACGCCAAGGGGAACTGCGGGAACGGGCCGCGGCCCTGCGGCACGCCACGCCGGAGGAGGTCGCGGTCGCGCTCGGCGTCCGGGTGCGGCTGCTGACCGAAGACGGGACGACCGTCACCCTCGGCCCCGAGCACGGCGAAACGGTGCTGGTCGTCCTGTCGCCGTCGGCGGATTTCCTTGCCACGGCGCCCGTTCCGGTACGCCCGGGGCTCACGGCGGCCCAGCAGGACACCCTGACGCGGCTGGGCAAGGCCGAGGTGGCGGTCGGCGGGGAGCCGGTGACCGGGAACCTGATCGCCGCGATCGCCGCCGCCGTCGAGCCGGATTCGCCGTCCCGGCAGGCGCGACTGCGGGAGCTGGGCGCGACACTGCGGACCGCGACCGCGGCGAAGATCGCCGAAGCCTTCGGGGTCCGGCTGCACGTCGTGACCGAGAACGGGGAGGACGTCGCCCACGGCCCTGCCGGACGGCGGCCGGTCCGGATCGTCCGGACGCGGGACGGCGGCTACCTGGCGACCCGCGACCTCGACCCGAGGACGGCGTCGAGGCCCACCCCGAACCGTCCGGCGGCCGAGACCACCGTCGCCGGGGCACCGGAGACGGGCGCGCCCGTCACGTCGGCGATGCTCGGTGCCGAAGACCGGATCGTCGGAACCGCGTTCCCGAGCAAACCCGGTGACGCCAGGACCGCCACCGGATGGGCGAGGACCACCGCCACGCGGCCGGTCGTCGAATACCACGTCCTGCTCCCGAAAAAGGCGGACGAGGCGGCTTCGACCCAGCCGACGGCGGCCGGGTCGGTGAGCCGTCCCGCGCCCTGGGCCTCCCCGGTCGCCGCGAAACAGCCGATCTTCCTCTTCCTCCATTCCGGTCCCGAGATGTTCCGGATCAAGGTGGCCGGGCGTTTCATGCCGAAGCGGGTCACCGGCACCGAATTCGCCGCGCTGGCCCTCGGCGACGAGGGGTTCCGGCAGGCGCTCGAAACCCGGCCGGAAGCGCCGATCGTGTTGCTGGCCTGCGAATCCGGCAAGCTCAACCGGCCGGGCGGCGGCGGTTACGACTTCCGCCGGGAACTGAAGAACCGGGGCCACGACCGCACGGTCTACGCCCCGACCGAGACGATCAACCTCGTCCAGCTGCTCGCCGCCGTCAACGTGGACAAGGAAGGCGAGTTCGTCGAGATCGCCGGACATCCCGGTGAGGAAGGCGAACCGGTCACGGAGCAGGCCGACACCGTCGTCACCTTCGCCAAGCGGTCACGCGTCCTGGACGACGACGCCCGCGCGTCGGTCGTGCGGTTCGCCGCCTGGGCACCGGCGGCGGCCGACGCGATGACGGCACGCGACCCTTCGCTGCCGTCACCTTGGATCCAGGTCACCGGGTACGGCAACGCGGTTTCGGGCCGTCCGGACACCGCATTGGCCAGGGCGAACGCGGTGGCCGCCGCACTGCGCCCGCTGCTGCCCCCGCCGTCGGAGGGCCAGGCGCCCCTGGTGGTCAAGCCGGTGGCCGCACCGCGGGACGGTTTCCCGCCGCTGGTCTCGGCCGATCCCGCCCAGCGGCGGCGTTCGGTGACGCTGGCGCTCGTCCGCGCCGACGGCGACAGCCGCGCGGAACTCGGTCTCCTGCCCGAGGAGACGGTGACGTCGTGGTTGTCCCGGACGGCGTCACGGCTCGGCGAGGACCCGGGACTCTGGGCGTCGTCACCGCTGGTCGCGTATCTCGACCGGCATCTGTCGCCGGGCACCTCGGACGTCAAGACGATCGTGCTGCGGCTGTCGGTCGATCCCGGTTCTCCCGCGCCCCGGCTCGCTCCGCTGGTCGGCACCCGTGGTCACACCTGGGCCGAGTTCGTCCTGCCGAGCGGCGCCAAGGAGTCGATCGAATTCCGCCCGTCCACCGACGGCAGCCCGGCGGTGCGGCTCGGCGACACCGGGCACACCCCGACCGCGAGCTACGAGGTGTGGATCTCCCCGGAGGACGCGGTGCGGGCCCTGGATCACGCGCTGCGGCATCTGCGCACCCCGTACCAGACCCTGTCGTTCAACTCCCTGCACTTCGCCGCCGGGTTGTTCGAACGCGCCACCGGTACGCCTGCCCCGTCGGCGGGCTGGCTGGCGACCGGTCCCGGCGACCTCGGCAAACGGCTGCGCGAGGCGATCGGCGGCAGCGAGGAAGCGGGCGACATCGCCCCGCTGGACCCGTCGGCGGAAGTCAGGTTCCGCGGTGACTCGGACACCGTGGATCCCGGCTCCCTCCAGGGGTTCGTCCGGTCACTGGCCGAGGAACTGCTGACCCGGCCGCCCGCCCGGCGGCGGATCGAGATCGTCGTCAAACGCGGGCAGGACGCCGCCCTCGCGGACCGGCGAGGGGCGAACCTGGAGGCCGGGCTGCGCACCGCCCTGGCGACCGCGACCGGCTCCCACGGCCTCGTTCTCGAGCCCCTGCCGATCCGGCTCACCTATCAGCAGGACGATCTGAAGGCGGAGTCGGCGACGATCGGGTACGTGCGGACGGAACCGGCGGACGCCGGTGTCCCGATCGGACAGTCGGTGCAGAACTGGCTGAACGAAAGGGTTTCACTGACGCAGGACCCGGAAACACAGGTCCGGCAGCGTACCGTCGCCCAGTATCTCCTGCGGTCCGGTCTCCCGGACGCGCTCGACCGGACGCGGCTGCTGAACGCGGACCGCCCGGTGTTCCGGTTCCAGGTGAAGACCAGGCACCGGGATGTCGCCGCGCAGTACACCGGCCACGCCTGGATCGAGATCCACGATCCCTTCGGCGGGGAAACCCTCATCGACTTCGCGCCGCAAGATCCTCCGTCGCCGCCGTGGGCGACGGTGCCGGGAACGGTCACCGTGGCACCGGCGCGGGACAAGCCCACGACCTACAGCGCGGAATACCTGGCGAGCGCGAACGACGTCATCCGGGGGCTGGACCGGGTGCTGGCGCTTTCCGGGCGGCAGTACCGGTTGACGAGCCACAACTGCACGACTTTCGTGCAGGACGTGTATTCGGCGGTCTTCGGGGCGCCCGCGCCCCAGGCTGGCCGCTGGGTCCAGGGCCCCACCGACCTCGAACGCACGCTCCGCACCGGGGCTTCGCACATCACGGTCCGGCCGGTCGATCCGGCCTTCCCGACGGGCCTGGTCCCGGACGCTCCGCCGCGGCGCGAAGACCCGGTCCCGGCCGCGGACCTCGTGGCGCGCTATCGCGAGGCCACCGCGGACCTCCCGCATTTCCGCCTGTCCGACAACGACTTCGACATCGCTCTCGCCGAGTTCTCCCGGCTCGCGGGTACCGGCGAACTCCGGCGGGAACCGGATCTCACGCTGCCCGTCGAGCAGCTGGACACCGCGCTCGGCGAGCTGGAAGAGCGGGCAGAGGCCACGGAGACCGCCGAAGAGCGGTCACGGCTCCGGCTGCTTTCGCGGCAGGTGCGGGCACTGGCCAACGACGCCCTGCTGGTGTCCGCCCTGGCCCCGGCGCGCGACACGGTCTTGGCACCCCTTACACCGCAACGGCTGCGGAGCATGCTGTCCGAAGTCGCGACGATCCTCCACAGTGGACAAGATCCGTTCGCCGCCGAAGGTTCGCCGTGGCGCGGACTCGACTACGACCGGAACGCCCCGCTGCCACGCAGGCTGGTCGAACTCACGCTGATGGACACGCCGCCGGTCGTGGCCGGAACCGTGCGTGAAGATCCGCTGTTCCGGGAGCTGACGCGTCACCCGGAGGCGTTGGGCGACGCGCTGTTCACCGCCTCCGGCGGGTTCGAACGGGCCTTCGCCGCGGCCGCGGCGGACGAGGCCGGGATTCCGCCCGCGGCCACCTTGGCCAGGGTGCGCGATGAGATCGCCCGGCGGCTCGCCCCGGCCGAGGAGCCGCCCGCGCTCGCCGGTCCGGCCGTGGCGCTGCTGCTGGCCGCGCCGGTACCCGCCGATCCGGAGGTACGCCTCGCCGTCGGCGGGACGCCGCTTTCGGTGACCCGTCCGGCGGGCAGGCCGTGGACCCGGGACGACGCGACGCGGGAGTGGTGGCGGGCCGCCGATCCGGCGGTGGCCGTCGATCACCGCGTCGCGAATCCGGTGACCCGGCAGGACCTCGGGGCCGCGCACCGCGATACCCCCGCGGTGACCGTCCGTTCCGAGGACGGCGGGCTGACCCGCTCGGGACGGCCGTGGCAGGCGACGATCGGGTACGACCTGCGCCGGTTCACGGTCGACCGCGACGGCCACGACCCCGTGCGGGTGCGCCTGCACACCGTCCGGCTGCGGCTGGACGATCCCGGTCGGTCCGAAGTGGACATAGTGGACACAGTGGACTCATCGGAATTCCGGAGCCGCGTCGAAGCCGCGGTGAACGACCACTACAACCAGGGTTACCGGCTGCCCGGTGGTGAGCAGCTGCTGGTCGAGGTCGAGTTCACCGACCGCGAAGACGCGCACGGCACGGTCTTCGTGACCGGCCCCGGCACCCCGGCCGACCAGCGGCACTGGCCTTCGGACGGGACCGGTGTCCAGTTCGCCCACGAACTCGGTCATTTCCTGGGCCTGTACGACGAATACTTCGTCGACGCGGAGGGCGCACCCGTCTTCCAGCACGCCGACGGCGCCGGCCGGGTCGCGACCGGGCCGGGGCTGATGACCGCGGCCGCGATCACCGGCGACGTCGTCCTCGAACCACGTAATCTCCTGCTGCTCTCGGACCGCGCGCACGCGCTCGCCGGAGACGATCCCCAGCCCGTGCGGCAGCCTCCTCGCGGCACCGAACGGGAGCCGGGCTACGTCGCCACCGAAGCGGACGTGCGGGAATTCCTTGCCCAGCAGGAGATGACCGGCTATCTGGAGCAGGTCGCGCGGGTCCTCCAGGACCACCCGCATCTGGCGTCGACGGGCAAGGCCGAGCTGGCCGCCCTCCGCGCCTACTCGCATACGCGGTCCACGGCCATCGACAATTACCTGGCGGGCAAGGAAAGCCCTGCTTACGCGGCGCCGCTGACCCGGCTGCTGGCTTCGGCCGTCACCCGGTTCCCCGCCCGCCATTCCGGGCCGGTGACCCGGGTCATGGGGTTGCCGGTGCCCGCCGCCAAGGAACTGTTCGTGAAGGGGGAGCGGTACACCGACAGCGGTTTCTTCCGCGGCATGCAGGGCGGCGACCAGCTGTACAAAGGCAAGAAGGTGATCGTCAGCGCCGAAGTCCATGACGGCGCCTTCATCGCCTCGGCGTCCAATCGCCCCAGCGAACGCGAGGTACTGCTTCCGCCGGGGACCGAGTTCGAGGTGCTCTCGGTCGAAGAGGCGGGCGACGCGTTGCGCGTGAGCCTGCGGCAGATCGGTGCCACGCCCACCCGGATCGGCACGCCGTTCACCGGTTCGCCGGGAGACGGGCCGCCCCCGAGTTTCCTTGAAGACAAGGTCACCTTGAGCAAGGTGATCCGGGAGGCGGCGGAACTGGCACCGGATCTGGCGAGCCGCGATACACGCGCACACCACGAGCTGGTCGTGCGTGCCCGGAGGCGAGCCTTACGGGAGGCCACGACGCGGAGCCGGATCACGGTGAACACCTGGCGTTCGGCCGCCGAACTGGACGAGTTCCGGAAGGGCGGGTTCGTCACGGAACCGGCCGTGCTGGTCGCCGGAGGCGGGAAGGGCAACGTCGCGTTCGTCATCGACGACGCCCTCGCCGTGACGGAAGGGGACCTTCGGATCCTGCCGCCGGGGTCGACGTTCGAAGTCGTCGAGGTCGCCAGGGCCGCCCAATGGCATGAGCCGACGGTGATCCACCTGCGACAGGCGGATCCGCCTGAGGCCGCCGACCGGCCAGGACCGGGTCTGAGGGTCAGGACCGTGGCCGAGCAGGCCGAAAAGGTCGTCGACGTCCTCGCCCGCGGGCTGCGGGAACGGGACGGTGACCTGCATCTGACCGCCGTCGAGGCCCTCGTCGACCGGCATCCCGACGCCCCCCTCGTCTGGCACGCGGCGGTGAAGGCCGTCGTCGACGATCCGGTTCTCGCGTCGAAGGTACGGACGATCACCTACCAGCGCCGGGAAGGCGGCGACGTCCGATCGGTCACCCTGCCGGATTCGGTCTGGAAACTGCTGACCGTGCCAGGGGGTTCGCTGGAGCAGTCGGCGGGCGAGATCACCGAACCGGTCGAGATCGCGCCGCCCCCGTCGCCGGGTTCGGTGCTCGCCGAGGCCTGGCGGCGGGACGCCACGAGCTGGGCCGGACTCCTCGACCAGAACGCGGCCGGAACGGCGGGCCCCGCACCGGAACTGCTGAACACGGAAGGATTCCCGGCGACGAGGAGCGACGCCTGGGCGGACCTCCTCGGCGCGCGCCGACACCTGAGCCGGGCCGAAGCGGCGCACGCGGAGCTGACCGCCCGGCTCGCGCCGGGCGGCGCCGGAAGTTCCCGGGACGCGGAGCGACATGCGGACTCCGAAACCGCGCTCGAGGCGGCGCGGGACCGGGTCGCCAGGGCGACGGCCGACGTCCTCGCCTGGGGCAACGATCCGGTCGAGCTGGACCCGCTCTTCGAGAAGTGGCGCGAAACTTCGGCGAAGGAGCGGCCCCGGCTGCCCGGCGGCGCCGGGTTCCCGCTCTCCGGGCCCGAGAACCACGGGCTCGGCGACACCGACGGCGGTGGCCAGGCGGGGACGATCGAACTCGACGAGGAAGACGTCCGGCCGCCGGAGGCGAACGACTTCGCGGACCGGTACGACGTCGCCTTCGACGGGTTGCCGAATCTGGCGACCGAGGATCTCGGTGCGCGGCTGGATCAGCTGTCGCGGCTGGCCGAGGGCGGCCGTCTGGAGAACCACACCGGCACCGTGTTCGGTTCGCCCGCGATCTCGGCCGCGTTGAGCCGGATCGACCGGAACCTGGGCGAGCTCGCGGACCCGGATGTCCGGGCGAGCGTGCGGTCGCTGGTCAACGACGCCGTACTGGTGACGTCGCTGGTGCCGACGCGGGAGCGGGACGTGCCGGACAATTCCCGGTTCCGCCTGAAGACCGTGCGCGACCGTCGTGTCCTGCAGCCGCTGTCGATCGATCGGCTCCAGCAGGTGCTCGGCGATCTCGCGGTGAACGTCGAGGCGGGCCGCGACCCGTTCACCGCCGAACACTCGACCGTGCGGGGGATCGGCTACCGGCCCGAGGAGGAGCTGCCGACGCGCCTGGCGCGGCTGGGGCTGACGAACCTCAGCCACGCGGGACGCGCCACCCTCCGAGAGGATCCGTTGTTCCAGGCCCTGCTCGGAAATCCCGCCGCGCTGACGGAAAGCCTGTTCGCGGCCACCGGACACGACGAACAGCACTTCATGAACACCTGCGGTGCCGCGGCCACGAACACCGACCTGCGTGCTGTGGTCCCGACCATCGCGGGGCTGCTCCTCGCCGGGCGCGGCGTGGTCGCGCGGGTGGAGGACCAGCTGGCCAAGACGCCGCGGGCCCGGCTGGACCGCCGCGATCGCCCGCTGGGCAGGTCGATCGGCGACCTGGCGGCCAAACGCGTCGCCGAGGCCCGCGAACGGTTCGCGAAGATCGAGAAGCGCGCGACCCGGCTCGCCGCGGCGGGGAGCACCGGCCCCGGTCACCGCGCGGACTGGGCGGACCTCACCACCCGGTGGAGCCGCACCATGCAGAAGCTCGCCGCGGTGATCTGGCTGAACCGGGGCGACGGCTCGGCCGTACCGGTCCTGACCAGGAAGGTGGTCTCCGGCGCCTGGGAACTGAGCGTTCCCCTGCTGCTGCCGGTCGCCCTGGACCGGCCGGGCAGGCGTACCACAGGGACGGACGACGTCCGGTTCCGCGACGCCGCGTACCAGCCCGTCGGGCCCACGCCACGAGAGTCCTATCGCGGCCAGCACTGGTCGGAGCCCGACAGGCCGCTGTCGCCTTACCTCGCCACGTCCGCCGGGGAATTCTGGGACCGGGTCCGGTCGGGCACCGGCATCCGGATCTTCACGACCGGTCACGAAATGGTCCTCAAAGCGGCCGAACACGGCGGCGAGCGGATGTTCGTGGTCAGCGATCCGAAGAAGGCCCAGTTCGATTACCTGACGATCGAGCAGTTCGTGCGGTTCGTGGAGCGCGACGGCATCATGGCCGGGAAGCACGTGCTGGAGGACCGTGCCGTCGTGGTGCCGTCGGCTCGCGCTCCCGCGCACGAGGTCGTCGAAACCGAGCCCGGACCGGACGAGATCGTCGCCGAGCCGGTCGCCGCGCAGGCCGACGCCGTCCTGGACGGCGCGACGCGGTTCGGGGACGACGCCGGGATCTGGCTCGACGACCCGGCGAACGATCCGGACGCGCGGGAACGGCAGCGGCGTGCCGTCGAAGGCCTCCGCGAGGATCGGCGGTTCTACACCGTGGTCGCCCACACCGGTCCCAGTGGGATGCCGGAATTCCAGGGACGGCCGATCACGCCGGAGGTGATGGTCGAGCTGCTGGCCCGCCTCTCCCGCGAGGGTGCCTGGCCGGACGGCAAGCCGTTGCGGTTCGTCGCCTGCGGACTGGGCTCGCCGGACGTCGAGGGCTATGTGTCCACGGTGCTGCACAGCCTCGCGGACCAGGACATCGTCGCGAGCGCGTACGCCGGGGACACGGCGGTCTGGTCCACTCCCGGCGGGGAAGACGAGCCCGGGCGGAACGAGCTGGTCGTCGCCGGCCGGATCGGTTTCCAGGAGGACGGCAGGCCCGCCGTCACCGACGATGGCCGATGGCTGAGCTTCCGGTTCGCCGCGGGTGGGCGCACCGAGATCGAGGTGACCGAGCACGGCTCCTACCTCGTGCCCGGCGACGACGACCCACCGCTCTTCCGGCAGGCACCCGGCGGTTTCGACGTCGTGCCGACGGCGGAGGGACAGCTGGTCGAACGGTCCATCCCCGGCTCGATGCCGTTCGGCACCAAGCAGGACAACGGCATCGGACTGCCGGAAACCGTCCAGGCGAATCTCGACGAATTCGCCGGGCTGGTCGCCGCGCAACCGACACCGCCGCCGGTCGAAGTCCGCGGCGCCCGGGGTGACGCACGCCTGGCCGCGATCGCGGCGGAGCTGCGGTCGTCCTTCTCCCGCCACGGCGTGAGCGACGACGTCCGGCTGCGGGTGATCGCCACCGGCGCGGAGTCCGACGTCCTCGTGTCCACGGTCATCCCGGACCCGGCCGGAGAACCGGTCGAGCCCGCGGTGGAAGCCACAGTGAAAGCGACGGTCACGGACTCCGTTTTCGACGCGCTGGTGCCGGTGACGGACCCGGCCGACGTCGCCACCGTCCCGCTCGACGGGAACCGGGGGATCAGGCTGGACGATCCGCGGCTGGCCGGAGTCGCCGGTGGTTATCCGGCGGACGACAGGTTCTTCACCTTCCTCGCGCATGGCGACGCGAACGGCGCCCCGGTGCGGGCCTCCGGGGCGGGCAGCCTGCCGCTGAGCCCGTCCGAGGTGGCCACGATGTTGGTGCGTGCCAAGGACGAAGGGCACTGGGACGGCGTGAAGCCGCTGATGTTCGCGTCCTGTGGTGCCGGAACCGGTGGCGGCCGGTCGTTCGCCGCCCGGGTGCTGGACGAGCTCCGGGCACACGGGGTCGACGTGGACGCCGTCGCCCCGGACGGTCCGGTGTACTTCGTGCCCGGTGCGGCCGGTCCGGGACATCTCGTGGTGACCGGGCGGGCCGGGGTCGACGCGGCGGGACGCCCGGTCGTGGCGCCGGACGGGAACTGGGTCCAGCTCACCGGTTCCCCGCCCGACGCGCACCGGATCGGCGCGCATATCGGGCCGGAAGACAGCGAAAACCGGACTACGGAAGAACTTCCTCCCGGCTACGCCGCCGGGGAACCAGTGTCCGATCTGGACGGAGCGGTCCGGCTCGCGGCGGACGACCCGCCCGCCGGTGTCGAGCGGGGGACCGCGGAAGTCGCCTTCCCCGCCGGGTCCAAGGTGGTTCCGGCAAGCGAGTTGCCCAAACTCGACTCGGTCGCCACCCGGATCGCCGAGACCGCGATCCGGCGGTCCGGGCGGGATCTGCCGATGCCACTCGTCGCCGTCACCGTCACCGGCTATGGCAACGGTTCACCGTTCGGCATCAAGCAGGCGGTCAGAACCGGTCAGGCGCGGGCCGACGCCACCGAAGTGGCGTTGCGCGGGGCCATCGACGGGCAGCTGGACAGGCTGCGCGGTGACGATCCGCCGCTCGAAGAGGACGGCATCGCCATCACGAGCCGGTCGGGCGGGAGTGACGTCGGCCCCCTCTCCGCCGGACAGACCCTGGAAACAGCTCGCCGCCGAGCCGTCATCACGTTCGACGTGTCCTCTATGGACGAAGAGCCGGAAGCGGCGCCGAAGTCCACTTCGGACACTTCCGGTGGCCCAGTGGCCACTACGCTGTTGAGGCCACCCCTGGTCAACCGGAACTCGTCCCAGTTGTCGTCGAAATCGTCGATCAGCATCAACTCCGTCGTGGTCAGCTATCCGTATCCCGGCAAGGTGCTGAACCGGGGTGCCGTGTACTCCGCCCAGCGCGACGTGCTGCGCGTGCACGGCCTGGAACCGGTACTGGTGGAGGGGGACACGCCCCACGATGCCTTCCGCGAGGCCCTGGTGGCCAGCCTGTCGGACCAGCCACTGCGCGAGCACACCCGCATCATCGGCCTCCTCGGCGACTTCGCCAGGCTGCACCCGGACAGCACCGACCTCGGCGCGATCGCGAGATTCGCCGGCGTACTGGTCCATGTGATCAACCAGGACGGCACCTGGACCAGCCACGGCGACAAGACGGGCAAGCCGGTGCATCTCCTGCGGGCGGACGCCGACGGCGCCGACACCTACCTGGGGACCAGGGAAAATGTCCACATCGGACGGCCGAAGGTGGGCTATCCCGGCTCGACGGTGCTCGTGATCGGGAAGCAGGAACGCAAGGTGCTGCACCGCGGTGAGTTCGAGATCGAGACGATCAAGGGACAACACTACGTCCGTCTCTACACCGCGATTCTCACTCCGGCGGGCCGTGACTCGGAGAACAAGGACGTCCACCAGGACGAGAATGGTGTGGTCACGCCGTTCAGTGGCAGGCGCAAGGGGGAAACCGGGCCGAAGGTGTTCTGGGTCGGCGGCGGACGGCCGCTGCGGGCCGTGCAATGGACTTCGAAGTACGAGACCGACAGCAACCGCAAAGACCATATGCAGCCGATGCTGAGGACGTTCCTCGTGCCGCTCGACGAGTTCTCGAAAGTCACGAAGCAGGCCGTGGTCGAGGCGTCGTCAAAGGACAACGAACTGTCGATGAACGTCGACCAGAACGGCGACACGAATCAGTTCGGCCTGCGGGGCACGCAGTTCGAAAAGCTGCAGCAGAAGGTGCTCGACGGTTCACTCGTCACCTACACCGTCGGCGGGAAGGTGACCGTCATGCCGGAAGTCGCGGGCCGTCAGGAGGATATCGCCGACCTCTACGTCCGGCTGGGTCTCCGCCCGGACTTCGATTCCGCCGCGCTCGGCCGGGAGAACGATCCGTGGTTCACCTGGGACGCCGAGGGGCAGAAGTCCTTCCGCAATGACGCGAAGGTCTTGCGAGGCATGGCGAGGACGCTGAGCAACCATTACCACACCTGGAACAAATCCCCCGAAGCCTTCTTCAGCCCGCCCGCCGACGTCATTCCCGATTCCGGCAAGGAAGCCGCCAAGGGCGCGAAACCGAACACCTTGGAGAGCCGGACCGCCGAGATGAACGCCTTCCTCAACACGCATGGTCCGGGTAAGGACCTCGTCGATCAGTTCAGGGAGAGACTGTGGGCGAAGCTCGACCCGGTCATCCGCGAGGAGGTCGGCGACGGGGTCCCGATCACTGCGGAGGATCTCCGGTCCACTGTGACGAGCCAGCTCAACAGGTCTTTGAACATCCCGCAGCCGGTTCTCGCCGAGGCGTTGAAGAAGCCGGCCGCGCAGGTAACGGAGGGGCAAGAAGCGGAGGGGCAGGAAGCCGTACCCCGCACCGATACCCCTGAGCAGATCAAGGCGGCCATCAAGGCCGATCCGGAGATCCCGGCGAGGGCGGCGGACGCCGTCGCCGACGCCGTACTGGCGGCACTGGCCGCGGGATACGGGCAGGATGCCCGGCACGGCGAGTTCGGACGAGGAGTCGGGGGCGTCGTATTCCGCGTCGTCCAGCGCCGGTTCCAGGAACTCGCGGGCCCGTGGGCCGCCGAGATCGAGCAGAAGGCACAAGCGAAGGAAGAGGCGAGGAGAAAGAAAGACGAAGAGAAGAACGGGCCGAGGAAGGTTCAGAAGGAAGAGGGCAGAGAGAAGCGCCCGAAGGCTTTCCTCACCGGATTCCGGGCCGAGGAGTTCACTCAGGTCATCGCCGAGGACCTGGTCAAGGACCCGGTGTTCAAGGAGCTGTTGCGCAAAACGACCGTGATGATCGGGCCGGATGCCTTCGCCGCGCAGTTCAAGGCACGGATCCTGGCCAAGGCCACCGAGCCTGTCCTCAAGAGTGAGCTCTACGGCATCGGGAAAGAGCAACTCGGCGCCCATTTCGACACCAAGCTGGCGGCCGTGGCCGACGCGCTGGCCAAGGAGCTGAATCACAAGAACTCGGCCAGGTTCGGGAGCCCGGAGTTCCGCCGGACGCTGGCGGAGAAGGCCAAGAGCCTGCTCCAGACGCCGAAGCTCCTGGACAAGGTGCAGTTCACCGCGGTCAGCCGTGACGACGCCGACAAGTTCATGAGGCAGTTGCCGGACTACGCCACGCAGGCGGAGATCGGGTCCGCCATCGCCACCGACGAGCGAAGGATCAAGCTCGACTTCGACACCCGGCAGAGCGAACTCGCCGACGGGGCGATCGAGGGCACGCCCTACGAGAACGAATACGCCAGCTGGCGCGACGAACACATCCTCGGCTACACACAGAAGCACGATCCGTCCGTGTTCGACGAGCACCGGCGCATCGGCGGCGAACTGGCGAAGACGATCACGGAGCAGCTCGACAACCCGGGCCCGTTGTCCGGCAAGGTGATTCTCGACGAGCTGCTTTCGAAGCTGGACAAGGGCGTTACCGACGAGCACGCCAAGCTGGGACGCAAATTCGCCGAGACGGTCAAACCCCAGCCGGGGAGGCCTGATCGGGCCGAAGGGCAGACGAAACCGAACACCTTCGGCGAGCACGCCCAGATGGTGCTCAACCGGTACCTGACGCTCACTTCCGGCCAGGAGGACGCCGACCGGTTCGTCACCAGGGAGGCGGTCGTCAAGGCGATCCTGTTCCACGACATGGACAAGGTGAATTCCAAGAACCAGTACGGCGACGCGCAGGTCAGTCACGATCGGGAGCCCGAGCACCGCGGCGCGATCCAGTACATGAACCGCCATGAGGGACTGTGGGCCTGCAGGCGCGACTTCGAGCTGGTGCGTGCCTTCGTCGACTCCGATCCGTTCGGCTACTACTTCCGCGACATGGGCGGGATGACCGCGCAGGGCGTTTACGACTTCGTGCGCGGGCTCGCCGTACGCGTGGGACGGCCGGGCGGCGGGACACCGACCGCCGCCGACGTGCGGAACCTGTTCCGCGAGTTCCACCAGTACTACCAGGCGGATTTCTCCTCCTACAGCGCGCAGGCGAAGTTCGTCAACGACACCACCAAGGAGGTGCAGGAAGGCTACGACAAGCTGACCGGGGTGGCCGTGGTGAAAGGCGAGCATCTGCTGGTGGGCAATGAGCACCGGTTCCTCTATTCCACCGAGAAGCGTGGCGGCGGGAAGCCGACGTACGAAGAGAAGTACCAGGCCCTGGTCGAGGTGTTCGATCAGGCGCCCGCCGACGTACCGGTCGACCCGGACGTGCAGGCCGGCATCTTCGAGATCCTGGTGCCGTCGATCGTCGTTCCGTGAAGGCCTCCTTGAGGGACCCAGAGTCCCTCAAGGAGGCCTTCACGGAACGACGTTTCTGCCGCCTGTCCTGCCTGGTGCGTGGCGGGCGGGTCCGGTGTGCTGGGGTCGCCAACCCATGTCCTTCAGCAGGAGGTGCCCGGTGACCACAGCGGGAGAGTTCACCCTGGCCAGGGTGTTCGACGTCGTCGACCCCGAGACCGGCCCGGGGTTCGCGCCCGGCCGTCCGCGGATCGAGGACCCGGGGGAACTGCGGGCGCTCGTCGCGTACCTGGCCAGTGGTACCCCGGTCCTGGTGACGCCGTCTTTGCTGGACGACGTCGTCGACCCGGACCGGACCGCCGTCGTGCCGTCGAACTTCCTCACCGACGGGGCGTGGATCTGGACCGACACCGTCACCTACTACCTGGAGCGCCACGGGCTGGCGCCGGAACCGGGGCTGCTCGCGCACATCCGGGGGCGGGGCGCCACGGCGGGCCCGGTGGCGGCGGACGTCGTCCGGCGCGCGGCCGGGTTCGTGCTGGAGCCGCCGGGCGCCGGGCGGCGGCCGGTGTGGAGCGCGGGCTGACCGCGTCCCGGCGGGACTTTCCTTCCGGTCCTTCTGCTGGTGGTTGTTCATGGTGACCGGGACGCGGATCGCGTTGACTGGACGAAGAGTCGCAGAACCCGCTCAACACCAAGGAGTTGACGTGTCGCTACGAATCCAGGGTTTCCCCGGTCGCCCCGCCCGGTCCGACGAGGACATGGTGGCCGTCTACGTCTCCCGTGACGACATCCGCGAACTGGACGCCGGGGAACTCGGCGGCCGGATCGCCGAAGCCGCCGGGATGTCGCGGACCGAACGGCAGCCCGCGATCGCCGAATTCGAGCCCGCGCCCCGCTACACCATCCAGGACGTCCTGCTCGGGCACATCACCTGGGAAGAACTGACCCGCGTCTCCGCCTGAGCGCGGGCCTCACGAGGCGTTGAGGTGCCCTGTCAGCCGCTCCCGGAACTTCGCGCCTTCGGACCGGCCGAGCCGGTCGCAAAGGGACAACGCGCGCTCCCGGTCGCCCCGCGCCGACGCCGGGTCACCCTGCTCGTCGGACAGGGCGGCCCTGTCGCAGAGGGTGTCGACCTGGGACTGCGTCAGCCCGATACGTTCGAACACCGCCAGGGCCCTGGTCAGCCGGTCGCGCGCACCGGCGGGATCCCCCTGGCCGCGCAGGAGCTTCCCGGTCTCCTGGAGGGCACGGCCCTGCCCCATGGCCGCGCCGTGGCGGTAGAACAGCGCGAGCGCCGTCTCGTACTGGGCGAGCGCGAGGTCGGCCGAGCCGAGGGCGGTCAGGTTCTGCGCCGAGCGCAGCAGCAGGTAGGCGTAGGTCGTTTCGTCCACCGGGGTGCTCGTGCCGTCGTGCCCCTGCTCGAAGTAGCGGACACAGGCCTCGAACTCCACGGCGGCGTCGTCGAACTGCCCGTTGCGGTACAGGTACGTGCCCCGCATCGCCCGCGCCACATGGAGTCCGAGCGGATAGCCCGCCTCCTCGAACAAGCGCACCGCGTCGTCGAAGAGCGCGGCCGACTCCTTCAGTTCACCCCCGCGGAGGTGGGCGCTCGACAGGTACACCCGCGCCCAGGCCTGCTCGCGGCGATCGCCCGCCTCCACCGCCGCGTCCCAGGCCCGCCGGGCCATCTTGGCGGCCTCGTCGGGCTGATCGCACAGTGTGGTCAGCACCCAGGCCAGATAGTTCCGGTGGACGGCCTCCTCGCGTTTGCCGCCGATCGCGACGGCCGCGTCGGCGGCGAGCGCGAACACGTCGTACCAGGTGCTCGCGGTGCCGCCGATCTCCGAGTACCAGTGCATGGAATCGGACAGGTCGAGGACCGGGCGATGGTCACCGCGGGCGGCGACGCTCTTGACCGCGGCCAGCCAGTTCGCCCGCTCCACCTCCAGCCAGCGGCCCGCGCCGGCGTGATCGTCGAACGAAGGGGTCGGCACCGGGGGAGGGCTCATCCCGTCGGACGGCTGGAAGTAGTGACCCGCCGCCGTCGCCGTGCGCACCAGCCAGTCGGCGAGCCGGTTCTCCGCCGCTTCGACGGCGTCCGGGGTCTCCTCCTGAGTGAGCCGCTCCATCGCGAACACCCGCAGGAGGTCGTGGAACTGGTACCGGCCGTTCTCCTGCGACGTCTGGAGCAGGCTCGCGTCGGCCAGTTCCTCCAGGAAGAGAGCGGCGTCGTCCTCTTCCTGTGCCTCGATGAGCGTCATCGCGGCACCCACGGAGAAGTCGGCCGCCGGGACGACCGCGAGCCGCCGGAACACCATCGCGGCGGCCGGGGTGAGCTGACGGTAGGACAACTCGAACACGCCGCGGACGGTGAGATCACCGGCGGTGAGCGTCGTCAGCCGCCTGCTGCGGTCACGGAGCTGTTCGACGAGCCGCGACAGCGGCCACGTGGGACGGCTCGCCAGCCGGTTGCCCGCGATGCGCAACGCGAGCGGCAGCCGCCCGCACAAGTGGACCAGTTCGAGCGCCGCGGACCGCTCCCGGCCGACCCGCCCGGAGCCGATGATGGCCGAAAGCAGTGCGACGGCCTCGTCCTCGCCGAGCACGTCGAGACTGTGCCGGCTCGCCCCTTCGAGTCCCACCAGCATCTGGCGGCTGGAGATCAGGGTGAGACACCGCGGCCCGCCCACCAGGAGCGGGCGGACCTGCGCTTCGTCGGCCGCGTCGTCGAGGACGATCAGGGTGGCGCGGTCCTGCAGCAGCGACCGGCACAGGCTCACCCGGTCCTCCAGATCCGCCGGGATGCGGACGGCGTCGACCCCCAGCGAGCGCAGGATCACGTGCAGCACGTCCGCCGGTTCGTTCGGTTCGGACGACATCCCGCGCAGTTTCAGGAAGAGCCTCCCGTCGGGGAAGTCCGCCGCGAGGTCGTGGGCCGTCCGCACCGCGAGCGTCGTCTTGCCGGTCCCGGGAGGCCCGCTCAGCACCGCGACCCGGCCCGCCCGTCGCCGTCCGTCGCCCAGATCGGCGACGAGTGTGCGCAACGCGCCGAGATCGTGCTCCCGGCCGGTGAGGTCGTCGACGTCCGCGGGCAGGACGCCGATCAGGGGCGATCCGTAGATCCCGGCCGGCGCGGGCGCGGGGGCGGCGGCCGGCTGGGCGCGGCTCTGTTTGGCGACCTTCTGCAGGGTGATCAGTTCTTCGTCGGTCAAGGACAGCGGCCCGGCGAGCGATTCGATCGTCCGGCGCTGGGGACCTTTGGCGATCCCGCGTTCCATGTCGCTGATGGCCCGGACGCTGACCCCGGACCCCTCGGCGAGTTCCTCCTGCGTGAGGCCGGCGCGAACGCGATGCCCCTTCAACAACGCCTTGAAAGTGGGGGCGTTCTCGCCTCGGGCGGCGTTCGTCATGGGCCGAATTATCCATACCGGCCCCCTGCCCGCTCAACGAGACCTTGGTGCGCCGGGCACGGGGGCGGTTAGTACGTTGTGGCCCTTCGCGCCTCCTCGGGTCGCCTCGCCCGCCTCGCACCGCCGCTTCGCCTCGGAAGGAAAGCGATGTAATGAACGGGACTTTCATTACAAAATTTGCAATGAAAGTCCCGTTCATTACATCGCTCGTTCAGCGCACGGCCGTCACGCCGTCCCGGGCAGGCACCCGGCGACCGTACGTGAAGGCCCCCATCACGTACTCGAGGATACGATCACCGCGGAGGCGGGTGGACATCCTCACGACAATTGTGTCCTTTATGGACCTCGACCGGCGACCGGCCCCGCCGCCCGCGCCCCCGCATAGTCACCCGGCGTCACCAATGAATCCCCTTTACCGCCACCGGAAACCATCCGACCCGCGCCCGCGGCGGTCACCTCGGCGCTCTGTCCGAACCGGACGCCAAGGCCCGGCCTGTGGGCCACGCCTCGTGACGACGTCGGGTGTCATACCGCCGATCCGGTGAACCCGCGCTACGCTCACCGTGATAGCTGATGCGGAGGCATTGCCGCATGACCTGGTGAAAGGCTCTTCATGGCTCAGAAAGTCGTCGTCCAGATCGTGGACGACCTCGACGGCGGGACCGCGACTCAGACGGTTCCTTTCGCGCTCGACGGTGTCTCGTACGAGATCGACCTCTCGGACGATAACGCCGAGGCGTTGCGTGAGGAGCTCGCGCGGTACGTCGGCGCGGGCAAGCGTGTCGGTGGACGTCGCGTCAAGGTGGCGGCCGGGCAGGCGACGGCCGCCGTGGCCGACGGTACGAAAAAGCCGACCGACCGCGAGCGCAACCAGCGGGTGCGCGCTTGGGCGAGCGAGAACGGGTACTCGATCGCCGAACGTGGCCGGATCCCGAACGAGATCTACGAAGCCTTCGACAGCGCCGAACTGGCCGCCAAGTCGAAGCCCGTCGCCGAGGCTCCGGCGCGTAAGCGTTCGACCCGGAAGAAGTAGGCGGACGGCAGCCGAAGGTCCCTGTGGCGGTCGCACGACGCGACCACCACGGGGACCTGAAAGCGGTGCTCAGCCTGCCCGTCTCGCCGCGTACGCGGAGACGAGCAGAGCGACCGCGAACACCACATAAGAGGCGAAAAGCCCGCCCGACGAACTCAAGGTCCCGCCGATGGCGCGGCCCAGGAGCTGTCCGAGGCATTCCGCCGTGATGACCGCGGTGGCCAGTTCCGCGGCCGTGAAACCGTCCGGGCCCGCGGTGGTCGCCCGGATGTACAGGCCGGGATAAGCGAGCCCCACCCCGATTCCGCCCACGGCCCACGCGACGAGTACCACGGCGAACGAGCCGCCGACGGCGAGTGCGATCGCCAGGACGGCCGTGCCGAGGGCGGTCAGTCCCAGTCCGGCCGCCGGGAATCTCCGTGCCGCGGTGAACCGGGTGGCCACCAGGCTCGTCACCGCCCAGCAGAGCGGGGCGGCACCGAGGACGATCGCCGCCCGCCCGAGGCTCACCTGGAATCCGCTCGTCAGCAGCACGGTGATCAGGCTGTCCGCGCCGAAATACCCGGCGGCGAACAACACCATCGCGCCGAGGGCGGCGGGCGTCCCCGGCCGCAGGCGCGCGGTCCCCTCGGGCAGGATCGCGATCATCCCGGCGACGGTGACGAGCGCACCGGCGATCGTGAGCGGCCACCAGCCCCCGCCGAGCACGACACCCGCCGCACCCAACGGCACCAGCAAAGTCCTCGCCAGCGGCCGTGGCGGGCCTTCTTCCGGCGGCTCGCCCTTGGCGGCGCGGACCACCATCAACCGTCCGAAAAGGACGAACGGCACCGGCAGCAGCAACGTCCAGCGCCACCCCACCAGCCGTTCCAGGCCGAGCGTCGCGGCCGGGCCCACCAGGGCCGGGAGGATCCACATCGCCGACGACACCGCGATCACCTGGATCCGCAGCCGCTCGTCGAGATGCCGGATCGCCGCGCTGACACCGAAAACGGCGAGGAGCCCGCTGGCGAGCCCGGCCGAGAACTGCCCCAGTGCGAACATCCACGCCGACCGGGCGGAAGCGGCCAGCGCGAGCCCGCCGAGGTAGGCGACCATCCCGGCGGCCAGCGTGCCGCGCGTGCCCAGCCGCCGCAGCACCCGGCTCGCCACCGGAAGCGCGACGAACAACCCCAGCGTCGAGCCGGCGATCAGGAGCCCGAGGTCGTCCCGCGCGTCCAGATCGGCGGTGACGACGGGAAGCAGGCTGGAAGCGACGAAGCCGGTCACCGCGGCCGCGAACTCGAGCGTGACGACGCCGGCCGCGAGGAACAGCGGCCCCGTCCGCCGGGCGAGACGGCCTCCGGTCATGTGTAGAGCTCTCGGTCGTACAGGTTGAGCTGCACCCACACGCCGTCGGGATCCTGAACGCGCATGGAGAAGCCGAAGCCTTCGTCGACCGGCGGCTCGGGTTCGAATCCGGCCGCCCGCAAGCGTTCCGCGACGTCCTCCAGCGGTTCGCCGACTTCGAAGGCCAGCTCGCACCGGCCGGCGTCTTGGCCGGACGAGCGGTGGATGGCCAGCATGCCGCCCTCGGCGGGCATCTCGATCCAACCGCCGGGACGGGACGCCGACCCGACCCGCAGGCCGAGCACTTGATAGAACCGGGTCATGGCCGCGACATCCGAGCTGTAGCGGATCGGCATCACTCGCATCATGATCGTTCCTCGCTGGGGGAGTGGCTTCGTCGCAGGTGGTCCTCGAGTACCCGCTCGACGAACGCCGAGAGTGATTCGTCGGCGTCCACGGACGCGTGCTTCACCCGCCTGATGAGGTCGGCCGGCAGATACACGCTGAATTGCCGTTTGGCGACCTGAGTCATGCCAGCATGCTAGCAAATGAGCATGCTGGCATACTAGCGCTGCCGCGAGAGGCCCACTGCACCTCGGAACGCTGTTGCGTCAGTCGGTCGCGCCGGGCGGGACGAGCCGCCGCACGGCACCGTCGAAGCCGGTGCTGTACAGGCTTTCCGGGTCCCACCCGGGGCCGGCGCCGAACCGCACGGACGAGCCAAGGTGCACACCGGTGGCGATCGCGCAGGTCGCGCCGGAGCCCGGGTCGACGCGATAGACGATGCCGTGTTCACCGGCCGTGTAGAGCCGTCCGTCGGTTCCGATGGTCAGGTCGTCGATGATGTTCAGCGGCCACGGCGCCTGAAGCCGGATCTTCTTCGGGGGCGCGGCCGGATTCGCGAGGTCGATCGCGGCGATCTGGAAGTCCGGGTCGCCGGTGTTGGCCACGTACAGGGTGCCGCCGTCGTGGCCGACGACCATGCCGTTGGGACCGAACAGGTCGGGGCCGAACCGTTCGGGTGCGGCCGGATTCTCCTTGCGTACCAGCCAGAGTCCGCGCTTCGGGCCGATCAGGGTGCTGATCACCGCGTCGCCGTTCGGCAGTACGGTGCCGCCGTCGGGCATGGTGAGACCGGTGGCCCAGGTCCGCCGTTTCCCGGTGTCGAAGTCGTGGATGTCGATGGTGCCGGTCTTCAGGCCGAGCAGCCCGTCGGTCGTGATGTGCCCGGTGTTGACGTACAACTCGCTGCCGCGCACCGAAAGCGCGCCCGGCCCGTAGACCGGCAGCAGGGTGTTCACGGCGCCGTCCGGGGTCACGCGCTCGACGGATCCGTTGCCGGCGAACAGGGTTCTGGAGACCAGGAGGCCGCCTCGCCCGTCGAAGGCGAGGTTCTCCAGTGGCAGGCCGAGTCCCGTCGCGACGGTGCGCACCTGCCACGGCTCGCAGCCCGGTGCGGCCGTCGCCGTCGTGCCCGGTGCGGTGAGGGCCGCCGCCATCACGATCGTCGCGGCGACGACGCCGCGGATACGCCCGGCCATACGAGCCTCCACCGAACTAGTACATGTGTATCAATTTTTCTGATACGGGAGTATTGATCAGACGTCCGGAGCGTGTCAATCGGCGAGCGGGAGACTGGTCTGCCGCCGCAGGTCGTCGGAATCCAGGGAGAAGGCGAGAAAAAGCCCTTGCAGTGAGCGTTTCGTGAGTTCGACGTCCGCTTCGACCGGTTGCGGATTGGCCAGCCGGTGCAGGGCCAAACCGTCCAGCAGTGCCATGAACGCCTTGGCCGCGCGCCGGGAATCGGCGATGCCGAGTGAGGCGAGCAGGGGCGCGGCCGACGCTTCGAAGGCGCTCATCGCCTCGTCGACGACGGCGCGCATCGCCGGGTTCCTGGCGGCTTCCATGTACAGCTCGTACTGCGCGACGGTCACGCCGAACTTGCCTGCCACCAGTGCCCGGGTGAGCCGTTCGCCGACCTCCAGCACGGATTCCGCGTCACGCACCACGTCGGCGAGCAGTGCGCGCACGATCTCGATCCGCTCGTGGATGTGGAACCGCAGGGCCTCCTCGATGAGTTCCTGGCTGGTCGCGAAGTAGTACCCGGCCGCGGCGGGCGGTAGCCCGGCGTGCGCGGAGACCGCGCGGTGGGTCACCGCCTTGACGCCGCTGTCGCAGATCAGCCGCATCGCCGCCCGGAGCAGCAGTTCCCGCCGCTCCCGGCTCCGCGCCTGCTGCTTGCCGCGACTACCGGTCATTGACTTCCCCTTCGGTCGAACCGATACTAACGTCTCACTCTTGATTGATACTTTTGTATTAATACTGGGAGGGCGGATGGGCTTCGGCGCGGCCGAACTACGGGAGATTCCCAGCCTGTGCCACGTTTTCCAGCGCACGGTCGCGGAGTCCGGCGACGCCGTCGCGCTGCGGACCCCGGATGACGCGGTGTCCCTGACCTGGCGGCGGTACGGCGAACGAGTGCGGCGGCTGGCCGCCGGGCTGCACGCTCTCGGCGTCCGCCGCGGGGACACCGTGGCGCTCATGCTCGCCAACCGGCCGGAATTCCACCTGCTCGACGTGGCGGCGTTCCACCTGGGCGCGATCCCGTTCTCCATCTACAACACCAGTTCCGCGGAACAGATCGAGTACCTCTTCGCGAACGCGGGCAACCGGATCGTGGTCTGCGAGGAGCGATTCCTCCCGCTGGTGGGGAAGGTGGACCGCGTCGTCTGCGTGGACGGCGCTCCGGAGGGCACGATCTCCCTCGCGGAGCTGGAAAACACCGAGACGCCCGGATTCGACTTCGACAGTGCGTGGCAAGCCGTCGGTCCCGGCGACGTGCTGACGCTGATCTACACCTCCGGCACCACGGGACCGCCGAAAGGCGTCGAACTCACGCACCGCAACCTCACCTACAGCATGGGTGCCGCGCTGGAATCGCCGGACATCGCCGCCGCGGTCGAAGGCGGGCGCGTGCTCTCGTTCCTGCCGGACGCGCACCTGGCCAACCGGTACTTCGCGCACTACTTCCCGATCGTCTCGGCGGCGACGATCACCTGCGTGGCGGACCCGAAGGCCGTGGTGGCGGCCCTTCCCGCCGTCCGGCCGACGGTGTTCCTCGGCGTGCCCATGCTCTGGTACAAGATCAAGGCGGGGATCGAGCAGGCCGTCGCGGCGCAACCCGGGGTGCGGCGGGCGATCGCGGAATGGGCGCTCGGCACCGGACTGTCCACAGTGCACGCTCAAGCGGCCGGGGCGCCGCTCTCACGATGGTCGCGGCTGCGGCACCGGGTCGCCCGGCGGCTGGTCCTCGACAGGCTGCTCGTCAGGATGGGGCTGGACGCCTGCGTACTGCCGATCAGCGGCGCCGCGCCGATCGCGGTGGACGCGCTGAACTTCCTGATGGCCACCGGCCTGCCGATCTGCGAGGGATGGGCGATGTCGGAGACCTCGGTCCACGGCACGATCAACCCCCGGCACGCCATCCGGCCGGGCACGGTCGGGAAAGCCCAGTACGGCGCGGAACTCCGGCTCGCCGACGACGGGGAGCTGCTGATGCGCAGTCCCGCGCTGATGCGCGGTTACCGGCACGATCCCGGGCGGACGGCCGAGGCGATCGACGAAGACGGCTGGCTGCACACCGGGGACATCGCCACCATCGACGCGGACGGTTACGTGTCCATTGTGGACCGTAAGAAGGAACTGATCATCAACGCGGCCGGCAAGAACATGTCGCCGTCGAACATCGAGAACACCCTCAAGTCGGCGAGTGCGCTGATCGGCTCGGCCGTCGCGATCGGTGACCGGCGGCCCTGCGTGGTCGCCCTGATCACCCTCGACCCGGACGCGGCGGCGGCCTTCGCCGAACGACATGGACTGCCGGCCGATCCCGCCGTACTGGCCGGGAACCCGGTGCTCCGCGGGGAGATCGCCGACGTCGTCGAGCGGGCCAACGCCCGGCTGTCCCGCGTCGAACAGGTCAAGGAGTTCACCGTGCTGCCGGTGCACTGGGAGCCGGGTGGCACCGAACTGACGCCGACCATGAAACTCAAGCGCGCGTCGATCGCGGAGACCTACGCCGCCGAGATCGACGCGCTGTACCGGACCCCGTCGTGAGTGGTGATGACGGTTAGAACCGTCATCACCACTCACGACGCCGGTCAGTTCAGTTTGCGGGTGTCGGCGGGCAGGCCGCCGCCCGCGTAGACGTCCTCGGCGAGCTTCGCCAGGGCGGTGAGGGCGACGTTCTGGCTCCACGGGCCGTAGGAGACCCGGGAGACGCCGAGTTCCCGCGCGGTCGCCAGCGGGATCGAGCCGGGGATGCCGATCAGGTTCACCTTGCGCTCGCCCAGCGCCTCGACCAGCCTGCCGACCTGCGTCTCGTCGAGCCTGCCCGGCACGAAGACGTTCGACGCGCCCGCGTCCAGGTAAGCGCGGCCGCGGGTGATCGCCTCGGCCAGCACCTCTTCGGGGTCGCGGTCGCCCGCCTTGAGGAAGGCGTCCGTGCGCGCGTTGAGCACGAAGTCCACGCCCGCGGACTGCGCCGCGGCGACGGCCGCCTCGACGGCCTTGACCGACTCGGCCAGCGGCTTCATCTGGTCTTCGAGGTTGCAGCCGACCGCGCCGGCCTCGATCGCCCTGGCGACCGTCCCACCCGGATCGCCGTAGCCCGCTTCCAGATCGGCGGTGACCGGGAGATCGCCCGCCGTCCGGACGATGAGGGCGACCTCGGCGATCATCTCGTCGCGGGGGATCTTCTCGCCGTCGGGGTAGCCGCGTGAGGCGGCGATCCCGTGACTCGGCGTGGCGAGCGCCTGCGTGCCGGGGGTCTCGGCGACGACCTTCGCGGTGATCGCGTCCCAGACGTTGACGACGAGCAGCAGATCGGGGGCGGCGTGCAGCTCCTGCAGCCTGGTGGCCTTCTCGGCGGTGGAAACCATGCTTCACCCTAGAACGACGGAAGCCGCCTCAGCGCGGGCACCGGTCAGATCACAAGACGGAATTCTTGTTACGCCCTGAGTCCAGGCCACGATCTGTAGGGGGTCACGACCGACTGGAGGGGCCTCGTGGAGCTGACGATCAACGCCGGTGGCGACGAACAAGCGCTGAAAGAATTCTGCGACTGGCTCCGCGACGACGTCGACGTGGCCCGCTCCGCGACGATCACCACGGCGGGGCCTTGGGATCCGGGGGACCGGGGCGCCTTCGAGGTCATCCGCATGTCGATCGGTTCCCTGACCGGTTTGGCCAATCTGGGCATCGCGTGGGGGAATTTCCTGCGCTCCCGCGAAGAAACGCCGCCGTTCACCATCACGATCGACGGCGAACCGACGGCCGAACAGGACGCCATGCTCCGCAATCTGGACCTCCCGCTGGGCAGGCCGGAGGACGCCGGATGAGACGGTTCGTTGTCGTCCACAATGGACTCACCGTCGGTAGAGTGTGCCGAGATGGTCAATAACGAACCGGTAACGATAGATGTCCCCTCATTCTTTGGGCTCTTTGCGAACGGGTCACGTCGTGGTTTCCTCGGTGGGTCTCTTTGGGAGCGCTCCCAGAAGGTGGGGGTGCCGGACCGAGGCGGAGGAAGCAATGAAGCTGACCCGGTCACTGGCCGCCTTGATGCTCGCGGCCGCCGCGACCCTCACCGTCCCCCTCACCGGCGCCACGCCCGCCCACGCCGACACCCTGATCTGCGATCAGTACGGCGCGACGACGATCCAGGGCAAGTACCGGGTGATGAACAACCGCTGGGGCAGCAACGCCGAGCAGTGCATCTCGGTGCGCGACTCCGGTTTCCGGATCGCGTCGCAGAAGGGATCCACCGCCACCAACGGCGCGCCGCTGTCGTATCCGGCGGTCTACGTCGGCTGCCACTACGACAGCTGCTCGCCCGGGACGAACCTGCCGAAGCAGCTCGGCCAGATCGGCCGCGCGTCGTCGTCCATCGAATACGGCTTCGCCGGGGGCATCTTCGACGCCGCCTACGACATCTGGATGGATCCGACTCCGAAGAGGACCGGCGTCAACCAGATGGAGATCATGATCTGGTTCCACCGCCAGGGCGGGGTCCAGCCGGTGGGCGGCCCGGTCGGCTACACGACCATCGGCGGCCGGTCCTGGCAGGTGTGGCAGGGCAACAACGGCGGCAACGACGTCGTGTCCTATGTGGCCCCGTCCGCGATGTCGTCGTGGTCGTTCGACGTGATGGACTTCGTCCGCGACGTCGACGCCCGGACCCGCGTGGACGGTTCGTGGTACCTGACGAGCATCCAGGCCGGATTCGAGCCGTGGCAGGGCGGGGAAGGCCTCGCGGTGAACCGGTTCTCGGCCGACATCACCGGCCGTTCCGCCGGCTGAGCGGCTCACGCACCGCTGCCCAGCCACCGCAACGTTTCCAGCGCGACGGCCACGTTCACCGCGTTCTCCGCCAGCGGCCGGGGGAGCAGCTCGTCCGCGCGCGCCAGCCGCCGCACGACGGTGTTGCGGTGGGTGTAGAGCCGTTCGGCGGTCCGGGTCGTGTTGCCCAGTTCGCGCACATAGGTCCGGACGGTCTCCCGCGTCTCGGCGTCGGCGTGCCGGAGGTCCCCGAGGGTGTCGGTGACGAATTCGCCCGCCTGCGCCGGATCCCCGGTGAGCAGGGCGAGCAGCTGGATGTCCTGGTACCGCGCGATCTGCTGCGGTGAGGTGAGCCGCGCGAGCATCCGCTGGGTGGCCGCGGCGTCGAGGTGGCTGCGGCGGAAACCGTCGATCCCGCTGCCGGGCCGTCCCAGCGCGACGCGGACGTCGGGATGCGGAGCGAGTTCTTCGGCGAGCCGGTCCGCCCGGGGTGGGGTCCGGCCGGGCAGCCAGACCCACAGGGCGGCGGCGCTGGCGACGACGGTCAGCCGGTGCGAAGCGCCACTGGCGCGCATGAGTGTCTCCGCGGCGGTTTCGAGCTCCTGCGACGACGGCGTGGCCGAGCCACTCCAGACGATCGCGGCCGTATGGAGCCCGGCGAGCGGGTAACCCAGCTGGGCTTCGGCCCGCGACCGGCTGATCGGCGCGCCTTCCAGCAGCAGGGTGACCGCGGCGCGCCGTTCGGCATGGGCACCCCTGGTCAGTTCGCTGCGTTCGGCGGCCATCCGCTGGGACACCGCCGCCACCGTGTCCTCGATGAACGTGGTGATCGACAACGACGAGACGCCCAGCAGTTCGCGGAGCAGGACGGGATCGGCGGTGAGGTCGAAGCAGATCTCGATCCACCGGCGCCAGGCCACCCCTTGTGCCCGCCGGTAGGCGTCGAGGCCACCGGAGTCGAAGCCGCGGCGCACCATGTCGCGGGCGCCGTCGAGCACCTCCTGGTTCAGATTGGCCGGGACTCGCTTGCCCGGATGCTGCACGTTGGCGGCCGCCCAGTGCAGCAAGTTCGCCAGGTTCGCGCGCTTGGTCCCCTCGGTGAGCACGGGGTCCTCGGCGACCGCGCGCATACTGTCCCCGCCCAGCGACGCTTCGTGCAGCTCCTCGATCCATTCCGCGCGCGGATGCAGGACGATCTCCGCGCCGCGCCGGAAGAGATCCCGTGCCTCGGGGGACAGGGTCGGCCACCGCGCTGCGGCACTTTGCACCATCGGCCCATGATGATGGTGCAGATAGTGCTAGCGCAATCCCCCGGCGGACCCGCATCGTGGGGGGAACCGAGACGAGCTGGAGTACCGCATGACGACGAGCACCCCCGTCGAGCACCTCGACGTGGTCATCATCGGCGCCGGGATTTCCGGGATCGGGGCCGCGCGCTACCTGAAGACCGAGCTCCCGCACAAGAAGTTCGCCATCCTGGAGGCACGCGGCGCGTCCGGCGGCACCTGGGACCTGTTCCGCTACCCCGGCATCCGCTCGGACTCCGACCTCCACACCTTCGGCTACGAGTTCAAGCCGTGGCGGGACAAGCAGTCCATCGCCGACGCGCCGCGGATCCTGTCGTACCTGCGGGAAACGGTCGCCGAGAACGGCCTCGAACCCAGCATCCGGTACCACCACAAGCTGCTCTCGGCCGCCTGGTCGAGTGACGAGGCCCGCTGGCTGCTCGAGATCGAACGCACCGACACCGGTGAACGCACCCGGCTGAGCGCGGGCTGGATGTTCAACGCGGGCGGGTACTACCGCTACGACGAGGGCTTCACGCCGGACTTCGCGGGCCGGGACCGCTTCCAGGGCACGATCGTGCATCCGCAGCACTGGCCGGAAGACCTCGACTACGCGGGCAAGCGCGTGGTGGTGATCGGCAGCGGCGCCACCGCGGTCACCCTGATCCCGGCGATGGCGGGGACGGCGGCGCACGTGACGATGCTGCAGCGCACCCCCACGTACGTCATGCCGGTGCCGCGTGAGGACAAGATCGCCAACGGCCTCCGCAAAATCCTCGGCGAGGAACGGGCCTACGCGCTCACCCGCCGCAAGAACATCCGCAAGGGCCTCGCGGTCTGGCAGTTCTGCCAGAAGTTCCCCAAGACCGCGCGCTCGCTCATCCGCTACGTCAACAAGAAGCAGCTTCCCAAGGGCTATCCGGTCGACGAGCATTTCAACCCGCCGTACGACCCGTGGGACCAGCGGTTGTGCGCGGTGCCCGGCGGCGATCTGTTCGCCGCCATCCGCAAGGGGCGGGCCGACGTCGTCACCGACAAGATCGCGACCTTCACCGAACAGGGTGTCCTGCTGGAATCCGGGCGGGAGTTGGCGGCGGACATCATCGTCACCGCCACCGGACTGAACCTCCAGGTGTTCGGCGGGGCGACGCTCAGCGTCGACGGCGAACCCGTCGTGCTGCCGGAAACCGTCGCCTACAAGGGGATGATGCTTTCCGGCGTGCCGAACGCGGCGTTCGCGATCGGCTACACGAACTCGTCGTGGACGCTCAAGATCGGCCTGCTGTGCGAGCACTTCTGCCGTCTGCTCGCGCATATGGACGCCCATGGCCAGGACGTCTGCCGTCCCGTCCCCGCCGACCCGGACATGCCGACGCGGCCCTTCCTGGACTTCGCTGCCGGATACGTCCAGCGCGCCCTCGACCAGCTTCCGCGTCAGGGCGACCGCATGCCGTGGCTGACCTCGATGAGCTACCACTCGGACATGAAGTTGCTGCGCGCGGACGACATCACCGATCCCGAGCTGCATTTCTCCCGCGCCGAGGTCCGGGAAGCGGTGAGCTCGTGACCGACCAGTTCGCCGACCTGCCCGGCGGCCCGCGGATCTGCTACCGCCAGGACGGCCCCGCCGACGGGGTGCCCCTGCTGCTGATCGCCGGACTCGGCCTGGATCTCACGTCGTGGCCGCGGCAGCTGATCGAGGGTTTCACCGGCCGCGGTTTCCGCGTGACCCGGCTCGACAACCGCGACGCGGGCCGCTCGGACCGCATCAAGGCGCCGAATCCGGGCAAGCTCCGGCAGCTCTTGGCGAAACCGCTCCCCGGTGCCTACGACCTGGGCGACATGGCCGCCGACACCGTCGGCCTGCTGGACCACCTGGGCGTCGAGAAGACACATCTGGTCGGCATGTCGATGGGCGGCATGATCGCCCAGACCGTCGCCGCCCGGAACCCCGGTCGCGTCCTGTCGCTGACGTCGATCTTCTCCACCACCGGCCATCGCCGGGTCGGTCAGCCGGCGCGGTCGACGTTGCTGCGCATGGCGAGGCGGCCCGCCCGGACGGTCGAGGAATCGGTGGCCGGGCACCTGTCGCTGATGGGCCACCTCGGATCGGCCACCTTCCCCCTGGACAAGGACGTCGAAACGGCCTGGGCCGAGGGTTTGTGGGAGCGGGCCGGGGGACGGCGCGCCCGCAGCGGCATCGCCCGCCAGATCGGCGCGATCCAGGCCAGCGGAGACCGCACCGCCGAACTCGCCCGCATCACCTGCCCGACGGTCGTGGTCCACGGGGACACCGACCGCATGGTCCACCACAGCGGCGGACGCGCGACCGCGGAAGCCGTGAACGGGGCCCGCTACGTCGAAATCCCCGGGATGGGGCATCACATCGCCCCGGACCTCGTCGACAGGCTTGTCGGGCTCACCGCCGAAGTGGCCCTCGATCCGGCAGGAGAAACCCGATGAGCGGTCTTCGCGGCAAGGTCGCCGTCGTCACCGGCGCCGGTTCCGGCATCGGCCGTCAGCTGGCCCTCGAACTCGCGCGGCGCGGAGCGCGGCTCGCGGTGTCCGATGTGGACGAAACCGGGCTGGCCGAGACCGTCGCCGAGGTCAAGGCCCTGGGCGCGGAGGTGCAGGGCGCCGCGCTGGACGTCAGCGACCGGGCGGCGGTCCAGGAGTACGCGGCCACCGTCGCCGGACAGTTCGGCGTGGTCCACCAGATCTACAACAACGCCGGGATCGCCGGCGGCGGGCAGACCGTGCTCGACGCCGAATGGGAGCTGTACGATCGCACGCTCGCGGTCAACCTCTTCGGCGTCATCAACGGCACCAAGGCCTTCCTGCCGCATTTGATCGACTCCGGCGACGGCCAGGTCGTGAACATCTCCAGCCTCAACGGTTTCATGGCCCAGCCGACGCTGAGCGCCTACTGCGCCAGTAAGTTCGGCGTCCGGGGATTCACCGAAGCGCTGCGCACCGAGATGATCGCGGGCGGGCATCCGGTGCGGGTCACGGTCGTCCACCCGGGCGGCGTCAAGACCGGCATCGCCTCGGCGGCGCTGAAGGAAGCCGAGGCCCGCGGTATCGAGCCCACCGCCGAACAGCGGGAGCGCGTCCGGGTGTACAACGAAAAGCTGCTGAAGATGCCGGCCGATCAGGCCGCCCGCGTCATCCTCGACGGCGTCGAGGCCGGGAAGCCCCGGGTGCTCGTCGGGAACGACGCGAAACTGGTCGACAAGCTCGTCCGGCTGCTCCCGCGCCGGTACCCGAAACTGATCGTCGGCTTCGAGCGGCGGCGTCTCGCCCGCTAGACCTCGATGCCCCGGTGTCCGGACAACCCGAGCAGCCAGGTGTAGCGGACGGCTTCGCGCGCCTGGCTGTACGCGTCTTCGGTGCCGATCCAGATGGCCTGCGTGATCAACTCGATCGTCGCGGCGACGACCGTCCGCGCGGTGAACGGCGGCGGGGCAGGCAGGGTGGGATCGGTGGCACGCAGCCATTTCGCCGTCCGGTCGAAGACGGCTTCCCCGGCGCGCAAGGTCTTCTCGCGTACTTCGAGCCCCGCGTCGCCGAGAGCGTAGATCTCCAGCAGGACGGCGCGGACGGCCGTGGGACGGCGATGCACGTAGTCGACGAGGAAATCGCAGCAGGCGGTGACAGCCTCCAAGGGCGTCGCGGCCTCGGCACCCGCGGCCACGCCCTGCGCGATGAACTCGGTGGTGAGCTCGCGATAGGCGGCGAGGAAGGCGTCCTGTTTGCCGGTGAACTGTTCGTAGAACGAGGTCCGTGAAACCCCCGCGGTGGCGGTGATGTGGCCGACGGTGGTGGCGACATAGCCGCGTCTGCCGGTGTTCTCCAGCACCGCGTCGATCAGCCGGGCACGCTGGGTTCCGGCGACCTCGTCGCGGCTGAGCTTGTGCGGCCCCTTCGGCAGCTTGCGGTGCTCGGTCACGTGCGGCACCGTACCGGTCCGGAAATCCGTGAAGGAGGCAAAGTCGGAATCGTGCAGGTCGGGGACACGCCCGGAACCCCGCGCACCTCGAGTGTGGAGGATTTGGGACGTTGAACCTGGATCCACCGGTGGATGCGGGTGTTGATCTCGCCAATGTTGTCGATCTTGTGTTTTCGCTGGTGGCAGGGTGGGGTGCCGGACGTCTCATCCGGTGTGTCCACTGTGGTCCTGGTTGTTGGGGTGGGGGTCAGAGTCTTTGGTGTGTTGCGGTGAAGAGTGCTTGGTAGTGGTGTTGCCAGGGCCAGTTGGCTGGTAGTCGCAGGGTGATGCGGCGGGCGGTGCGGGTGATGCGGGCGGGGATGGTGATGAGATGTCGGCGGAGGGTTGCGGTGCGGGCTTTGGCGTGAAACATGCTGGTGAGGCTGCCGGTGGCGCGGAGCAGGTTGTGGGTGAGGCAGGCCAGGGTGAGCCAGGCCTGGTTGGCGGCGAAGCGGCCGGAGGGGAAGTGGGCGAGGGCGGCGTCGTTGAGGTCGGCGAAGACCTGTTCGATGATCGCGTGTTTGCGGTGGTACTCGTCGGCGGTGTGCAGGTCGAAGCCGGTGTCGGTGAACACGGCGTGGTAGTTCCAGGTGCGGAACAGCTCGCCTTGCTCGGTGGTGGTGAATCTCGGGGTGCGGCGCACGATCAGCCGCGCGGTGGTGATCTGGCCCGGGTTGGTGGTGGCATTGGTGAACGCGGTGTGGACTGTTTCGGCGATCTCCGCGTGCGTGATCCACTCACCGGTCTCGGGTCGGGGATCGGGTGCCGGTAAGCGACCTGGCCCCAGTCGTCGTCGCCGATAGCGTTGATCGTGGCCATCACCGCCGCGTTTTTCTGGGCGGTGACCGAGAATGAGGCGCCCGTCCGGCGGATCGCGGTGATGATCGGGCCGGTGCAGAACGCTGAATCCGCGCGGACCACGAGCGTCCCGGTCGCGCCGGACCGGCGGGCGAGACCGATCGCCTCGGTGATCATCGACGCCGCTCCGCGGCGGGAATCAGCGTTCCCGCCGCGCAGCCGGGCGGTCAGGATCACCGGCGCGCAGACCGGGGACGACAGGGTGGCGATCAGGTGGTTCAGGCCGCGGATCCCGTTATAGGCGAACCCGCTGCCCTGTTTGCCGTGACCGTAGGTTTCCTTGATCTTGGAATCGATATCGATGAACGCCAGCTGCTCGACGCCGGCCAGCAGCGACGGCACCCGCCCGGCCAGCCGGATCAGAGCCTCGGAGGCGGCCGAGGTGAGCTGACGGACGTGGCCGTGGGTGAACCCGCGCAGCCACGACCCACACGTCGAGGGCGCGCGGAGACCGGTGAACAACCGGCGCATCCCGCCATGCCGGATCACGTCCAGGTCCTCGATTGAGTCCGCGCCGGCGACCATGCCCGCCACGACCGAGAGTGCTTTCGCGTCCGTGTTCGCACCGACCGGGATCCCCAGGTCAACCCGCTGTTCGATCAGGCCGCCCAGGCCGATGTCCTCGGCCAGCCGCAGCACCGGGACCAGCCCCGCGCACGACACGAGACCCGCATCATCGAACCTCACCGACACCGATCCGGCGGTATGAGAAGATCGCATCCAGCAGATGCCCTCTCGCTAGGTGGATTTGTTTCGTCGCAAGAACAATCATCCCAAGCCAGAGGGCATTTGCGCGCCCACGACACGTCAACCCCGCCAACAACACCGGTGGATCCAGGTTGAATGTCCCAAATCCTCCACACTCAGGGTAGGCAAGGAGTCTCTCACTGGCGGTAACACTTACGCGCCGCAGCCACAGCGCATCACCATGCGCATTACCCAAACGGGCGCCTGGTTCCCGGCCCATCTGACCTCCGGAAATCCGTGAAGGCCTCCTTCCCTACCTTGAGAGTAGGGAAGGAGGCCTTCACGGACCTGTGCGGTCAGCCGACCGGGACCTCCGGCGCCAGCGAGTTGCCGGGCGCGATCTTCCCGCAGCTGGACGGCGCCTGCTTGCCGGCGAACCGGTCGTTGAGCCAGCCGATCGCCAGCGGCGCCCAGGCGACGGCCGCCCCGACGTGGCTCAGCGTGTTGTACTGGTCGTACCTGATCGACTTGTTGCCGGTGGCGCAGTACTGCCGGGCGAGGGCGCGCACGTCACCCGCGACCATCACCCCGTCGCCGGTCCCGATCCCCGGCGGATTGCCGAAAGTGCCTTCCACGACACCGTTGTTGCCCTGCGCGATGAAGCCGGGCACGGTGGGCGTCGGCGCGGAACCGAGATTGACCTTGTTCACGGCCTCGACGTAGGGGAGCACCTTGTTCGGGTTGGCGTACTCGGGTTTGACGAACTTCTCCCACGTCAGCCCGGGATAGCGGCCGAGCGCGTCGGCGATCGACGCCTTGTCGAGATCCTTGAGCACCTGCAGGCCATAGGAGTTCGCGTACGGCTTGAGATCGATGTCGAAGGACCGGGAGACGCCGATGAGCGCCATCGGGATGACGCCGGTCCACGCGATACTCCCGTTGACGTACTTGAGATTGTGCGAGGGTTTGACGAGCACCCCGCCTTCGGTGAAACCGACGAGATTCTTGTTGACGTCGGGCGCGTACTCGGGCGCGAGTGCCGCCGCCCAGCCGGTCGCGATGGCACCTCCCGAATAACCGATGAGACCGAACCGCGTCTCGTCGTTCATTCCCGTTTCCGGGGCCCGGATCGCGGCGCGGACCGAGTCCAGGGTGTTGGTGCCGTATTCCGGCCCGGCCGCGAAGTTCGCGTCCTGGCCTTCAGTGTCGGGAATGACGACGTTGTAGCCCAGCAGCAGCGCGGGCGCGATGAAGAGGGACTCCGCGTTCGCGATCAGGCCGCCGAACGAGACGTCACCGGCGATCGCCCTCGACGGCCCGTGCTCAGGATTGAGCGAATCGTAGAACGACTGGTACGAAACGGCTTTGGTGCTGTCACCGGTGAGACTGCGGAGCACCGAAGTGACGTTGGCCGACGGTTTTCCCAGCGCGTCGGTGGTCCGGTAGAGCAACTGGGTCACTTTGAGCGGCGTGGAAATTCCGAGGACGTGATAATTCAGCGTCCGGGTTTTCAACACGGTTCCCGGGCTGTACGACGACAACGGTTCGCTGCCGTCGTAGCTGTAGAACGGATCGGTCGTGGTGGCGGCGGAAGCGGCGGGCGCGGCGGCGAAAGTGAGGACGAGCGCGATCGCGACGGCCAGCAGGCGAGCGGGCTTTCGGGTCATGACTCCCCTTTGAATCATGAAGTGGATCACAGTGGGATGATCCGGAACCTACCAGCCGGTAACTGACGATGTACAGGGGCGTACATCATTTATCCACGCGAATTTGACAGTTTTCCTTCGCGCGGCGTTCCGCTTTGGACGGAGCACGGCTCCGGCAGGGTCCGGGTTGTGATCCAGCACAAAAGCGGCAGGACGATCAAGGGAATCAGTGCCGTCCGCAGGGAGGTGTGGTCGGCGATCGTGCCGATGACGGGACTCGCGAGTCCGCCGATGCTGACGGTCAGGCCGAGCGTGACCCCGCTGGCGGTCCCGACCCGGCGGGGGAGGTAGTCCTGGGAGAGCGTGATCTGCAGCGAGAACGGGATGTACAGGCCCACCGCGGCCAGCAGGACGAACGGGAAGAACGCCGGCCCGGGAACGAACACGACACCCGCGACGGCGGCGACGGTGCCCAGATACGACCAGCGCACGAGCGTGACCCGGCCCCAGCGTCCCGCCAGCCTGCTGCCCAGGAGCGTGCCCCCGGCCCCGCCGAGATACAACAGGAACAGCGCGGCACTGCCCGTCGTCGTGCCACCGCCGGTCCGCTCCTGCGCGTAAAGCGAGACGAAGGTGCTCAGTCCGACGAAGACGATCGAGCGGAAGACGACGGCCAGCGACAGCTTCCCGAACGACTTCCAGTCGTCGGTCCCCGCGCCGCCCGCGGTGCGCCCGCCTGTGCCGGTGGCCTTGGCGAGCAGGCGCAGCACGGGCAGGCAGAGCACCGCGCCGGCAAGGGCCGGGACGACGAGCAAGGGGGAGGCGGGCAGGCCACCGAGGGTCATGGCCGCGGCGACGAGCACGGGAGCGGCCGCGAACCCGATGTTCCCGCCGAGGGAGAACCAGCCCATCGCGGTATGGCCCCCACCGCTGGCGCTCCTCGCGACCCTGGCCGCCTCGGGATGGTAGGCGGCCACCCCGATCCCGGACACCGCCACGAAAACCAGCGTCAGCGGGTAGGAATCGACGAACCCGCCGAGCCCGATGCCGGCGCCGCCGAGGACCGTGCTCGCCGGCAGCAGCCACGGCATCGCCCATCGATCGGTCAGCGCGCCGAACAGCGGTTGCGCCACCGAGGACAGCAGGGACGCGGCCAGCACGATGCCCGACACCGCCGCGTACCCGTAGGCCCGCTCGGCGGCGAAGAACGGCACCAGCGCGGCCACCGAACCCTGGTAGACGTCGACGCAGGCATGGCCCGCCGCCAGCAGGATGATCGCTTTGTTCTTCGGCATCCGGCCATGCTCGTCGGGGACGCCCGTGTCGCGCTTCCGATAAAATGACAAACGATGACGGAAATCCGCCACTTGCCCGCGGCACCGACGCAGGTCCGGTCCCTGGCCTCCGGCACGACGGTCGACGCGCACCGCCACGACGATCACCAGGTCGTCTACGCCGCGCGTGGCGTACTGGCCATCACCACCGACAGGGGCTCGTGGGTCGCTCCGGCCACCCGGGCCGTCTGGGTACCCGCCGGGACCGTGCACGCCCATCAGGCGCACGGCGATCTCGAACTCCACCTGGTCGGCCTGCCCGCCACCGAGAACCCGCTGGGGCTGGACGGACCGAGCGTGCTGGCCGTCGGCCCGCTCCTGCGTGAGCTGATCCGTGCCTACACCGGCTCGCCGCGCGAGGACAGCCCGGAACGGCGGCGGCTGCGCGCGGTGCTGCTCGATCAGCTTCGCGCCTCACCGCAGCGGCCTCTGCACCTGCCGACGCCGCAGGATCCGCGGCTGCGCGCGCTGTGCGAGATCCTGAGCGCCGATCCGGCCGACAACCGGACGCTGGCCGCCCTCGGTGCCCGGGTCGGGGCCAGTGACCGCACCCTGGCGCGGCTCTTCAAGGCCGACCTCGGCATGACGTTCCCGCAATGGCGTACCCAATTGCGGCTCTACCGCGCGCTGGTGCTCCTCGCCGAGAACGCGCCGGTCACCGCGGTGGCGCATGCCTGTGGCTGGTCGTCCACCAGCGCGTTCATCGACGTCTTCCGCCGCGCCTTCGGGCATACGCCGGGCGCGCATTACCGCCGGTGAAAAGAAAACGGGGCCGGTCCACAATGGACCGGCCCCGTTCTTCGTCCGATTGCTTACGCCTCGCTGCGGCGACGGCGCACCAGCAGCACCATCAGCACACCCGCGCCGAGGAGCGCGCCACCGATGACCAGCGGCATGGTCGCGGAGGCACCGGTGTTCGCCAGCTCGTTGCCGCCACCCGACTCGGCGCCACCGGGGGTGGTGGGGGCCGGGGTGACAGGCGCGCCGCCCTGCTTCCAGCTCGCGGTCGCGTTCGCGACGACCGAGGTCTTCTCGGACTCCGCGACGATCAGCGACTGGGCGGGGACCTTGGCGTAGTTCTCGCCCACGAACAGACGGCCGGTGTCGAGGTGGCCGCTGACCTTCAGCGCGAACGAGCCGGAGCCGTCCTTGGCGTCCTTGGGGACGTCGATGAAGACCTTCGTGCCGTCCTTGATGTTGGCGGCCTTGATCTCCTTGCCGTCGGCGTCGGTGACCTTGACGCCTTCGGGCAGCTTGCTCGTCAGCTCGGTGATGTCACCGGTGGTGGCGATGCTGAACGGCCCGAGCCGGGTGCCGGTGGCGCCTTCGGCCTTGGCGGGCCCGATGTCCAGGGTCGGCTTCGGCTGCTGCCCGATACCGGTGTTGTCCTTGCCGGTGAGGTAGTCGTAGAGGGCCAGCACGTCGGCGGACTCTTCGGCGCTCTCGTAGGGCAGCGGCTTCTTGCGGTCGAGGTCCTTGCCGTCACTGAAGTGCCAGACCGCGGCCTGCGTCGCGGTGACGGCCTCCTCGACGGACAGGCCGTCGGTCAGCTTGACGTCCTTCTTGCCGAGGGCGCTTTCGATCGCCTTCACGGCGACGGCCGGATAGCCGTGGTGCAGCACCCAGTTGATCTTCTCGTTGTTCTTGTTGAACGGCGAGGCGGCGTCCGGGTACTTGTTCCAGGGGCGCTCGATCATGTCCTGGTCGGTGCGCATCCCGACCTCGACCTGAACGCAGTACATCTTGAGCTTGCTGCCATCGGAGAGCTTCAGGCCGAACAGCTTCGTGACGTAGTGCTGCCCGCTTGTGAAGTTGACGCTGAAACCCTCGGTACCGGTGCCTTCGACGACCCGGCCCCGCGCCGCGCCATCGTCGGCGAGGGCGGCCGGAGCGGCCATCGTCAGCGCGACGGCCGCGGTGGCGACCGCGATCCCGCCGCGAACCAGAACTGACCTGCCGTGCATGTGTCTCCCATCCGAATACGGACCACGAATGCCAGTGCCGTGTGCGACCACAGGCCCCGACCGCAACGGCTCGCCCACATGGGGGATAAGTAATCCCATCGAGCGAGAGCGGAGCATACCGACGTCACACAACCGACTACTCCGGGGTAGGGGCGATGTCCGAATTGCCCCGAAAGAAGAGTGAACGCCACAAGAACGATCTTGGGCGAGTAGATGACCTTGCGTCACCGCCTACCGTGTCCGCCTGCGCTGGGCGCGTGGTCGTCCCGAATCCCGGGGCCGGGTGTTCGGGCGGGATTCCCGCCGGGAAAGGAAATCATTCGGCCTGTCCGAAAGTGCTTTGTGAAAAGGTTCCGGTAGTGTCTCTTTTTCCGGTCCATATCCGGCGTGCCGCAGGTATGGATTGAGGGTATTGGTGGCCGCGGAAGCGTGGATGACGGAAGAAGTGCGGGAGATCACAGTACGTAGTGATGCCACTCGGCCCTCCTGCATTCAGGGGTATCCGTGCCTTCCGATCGCGCAATAGCCTTGCTTCTTTCGGGTGGATGTGCCGGGCTCGCCGGAGTTTGTCCTGTTCGGCGAGGTAGACAGGGAGGTTCGGGGATTTGTCGGGAGTTCTCGGATGAGACGTGGCGGTACGGCACGATGTGAGTCCGTGTCCGGATGGTGTGCGGACAAGAGAATACGGTCGTGTGGGGGGATCACGAGCATGCGTTCTTCAGTGCGGGCGCCAGGGGGAAAACCGCGATTCGGGACATCGCTGAATGCGGTGTTCATTCGAGAAGAATCGCGGCCACGCAAATCGGATTCGTCCGGCGATCGTTCGGGGTGCGGTCATGGGGGATGACTTCGGTACGGCGCCGCCGGTTACCGCCGTGCGAACGCCGTCGAGTCCTCCCATTCCCCGGCAGTTGCCTCCGGTACCCGCGCATTTCACCAGCCGGATCGCCGAACTCGAGGCACTCGACTCGGCCGCCGCCCGCCAAGAGGGCGATCCGGTCGACCGGTCGCCCGCGGTGACCGTCGTGGTCGGCCCCGGCGGGGTCGGCAAGACCGCGCTAGCCATCACCTGGGCGGTCCGCAACGCCGGGCGCTTCCCGGCGGGCCAGCTGTACGCGGATTTGCGAGGGTTCTCGCCGGAGACGGCGCTCCCGCCCGAGGACGCCCTCGGGGCGTTCCTGCGCGCGCTCGGCGTCCCGCCGGAACGGGTACCGATCGGCCTGGCCGAGCAGACGGCGTTGTTCCGGACCATCACGGCGGGGTTGCGGCTGCTGCTGGTGGTGGACAACGCGATCTCCGCCGCCCAGGTGCGGCCGCTGATCCCGGCGTCGTCGGGGTGCGTCGTGGTGGTCACCAGCAGGCTGAGACTGGACGGCCTGCACGCGGAGGGCGCGCGGTTCGTCGACATGGCGCCCCTGCCGCAGGAACACGCCGTCGAGCTGCTGGAGCGCTCGGTGGGGAAGTCGCGGGTGGCCGCCGAACTGTCCGATGTGACGGCGCTGGCGACCCTGTGCGGCCGGCTGCCGATCGCCCTGCGGGTCGCGGGCGCGAGATTGGCGTCGCGGCCGAAGTGGCCGGTGGCCCGGATGGTGGCGGAGCTTCGAGACGAACGGGGGCGACTGGCGAAGCTCTCGCCGGTGGGTGAGGCGTCGTTGACGGCGACCTTCGACTCCTCGTACGCCGCCCTGCCCCCGCACGCGGCCCGGCTCTATCGGCTGATCAGCGAACATCCGGGCCAGGCCATCGAAGTGGGGGTCGCGGTCGCGGCCGTCCGGGTCCCCGAAGACGAGGCCGCGGACGGGCTGCAGGTGCTGGCTGACGCGAGCCTCCTCGAAGAGGTCGGCGAGGGCAGCTACCGCTTCCACGATCTGGTGCGGTTGCACGCCAAGTCGCTGCCCGACGAAGAACGCTTCGACGTCGTCCCCCGGATCGCGGACTGGTATCTGCACCGGATGACCCGGGCGAACATGGTGGTGATCCCGATGAGATGGCGGGTCAGCACCGTGCGCGCCCGGTACGAGGATTCGACGCCACTGTTCGATACGGGTGCGGAAGCCCTGCGCTGGCTGGACGAACGGCTTCCGGACATCGTCGAGGTGCTCGAAGAGACGTTCGCGCTCGGCGACGACGAACTGACCTGGCAACTGTGTGAAGCCCTCTGGGAACTTTTCATGTACCGCAAGCACTATCAGCGGTGGATCCGGACGCACGAGATCGGGATCGCCGCCGCACACCGGTGCTCCCACGCGGTGGCCGAGGCGCGGTTGCGCTGCCAGCTGGCCCGCGCCTATCTGGATCTGGAACGGTTCGAAGCCGCTGAACACGAATGCTCGAAAGCGGCGGAACTCGCGCGAGGGGCGGGAAGCCGGCACAACGAGTCCGTGGCACTGGACCAGCTGGGCATGGCGGCCCAGGGACTCGGCGACTTCGAGCGGGCGGTCGAATTCTTCAGCGAAAGCCTGGTGATCGAAGGGGAACTCGGGATCGACCGTGGCGTGGCGCTGAGGCATCGCCGGATCGGTGAGGCCCTGCTCCAGGCGGGCCGGACCGCCGACGCCGTACGGCATTTGAGGCTCGCGCAAGAGATGTTCCTCGAGATCGGTGACGTGAAGGCCGAGGTGCGGGTCTGCGTGGCGCTGGCCCTGATCGGGGCGCGCGCCGGCGAGATCACCGCGGCGAAGCGCGAACTGGAGCGCGCCGCCGCGGTGTTCGCCGAGTCAGGCTCGCCCGTCTATCAGGCCGAGGTGCAGGTCGCCTTCGCCGAGGTCGCCGAGTTCGAAGGCGATTTCGATGCCGTTCGCCTCCGGCTGACCCAAGCGCTCGAGCTGTGCGGTCCGGTCGGCGGGCCACTGGTGGAGCGGGTCCAGGCCCGGCTGGAGGCCTTGCCCGCACGACCTGATCGACCTCAGCCGCCGGAGTCGGCGACGGCCCAGTGACCATAGATACGCGCCCGCGCCCGCCAGCGTGGCGGACTCGCAAGGGATGAGGGCCAGGTCTCCCGTGCGGTCGCCGAGAAGGCAGTACCCGGGCGGGCACGGGACGGCGGCGATCGTGAGACCGGGCAGCCGGTCGAACGCGCTCGCGATCACGGCACGGGCGTCCGCGGCGCGATGCGGTCCGGAATGGACCAGCACGTCGGCGAGGGATGCGCGGACACCGTCACCGGCCGTGGCGATGAGGAACGAGATCTCACCGGCGCCGACGCGGGTCAGCACGGCAGCACCTCCGCCATCCGCACCGGCGACACCGGGATCGCCCTGGCGGGTTCGGTCAGGCCGAGGAGCCGGTACATCTCGGTGCGCAGGATCGCCGCGGCCTCGCCCGGACGCGACGACAGCAGAGCCCGGACCCGCGTGGCGACGTCCGCCGTGTCCCCGCAGAACAGCTGGGGCACCAGGGGACTGCCCGGGTCCCATCGCGGCGCGTGTTCGGCGACGACCGCGCTGGGCGTGCCGGGCAACAGCGGCTGCGTACCGTTCACGGCCAGGAGAACGGGTTTGCCGATACCGGCCGCGTAGCCGGTCACGGAGCCGTAGTCGCCGATGACGTGGTCGGCGGCGATCAAGGCGGCCCGCCAGCTTCCTTCGGGGCGGAGGAGGGTGAGCCCGGCCCGCAGGCTGTCGGCCAGCCACGAGCGAATCTGCCAAAGGCTGTGGTGTGACCAGATCTGCGGGTGAAGGACACCGACGACCTGAAACCGCTCGGGCGGGAGTTCGTCGAGAACCTGCTCGAACAGATCGGGATGCCGACCGTAGGCCGAGCGATCGGACCAGGTCGAGGTCACCATCACCAGGCGCCGGTCGGCGGGAACCCCCAGTCCCCGCCGGTAGTGCTCGCGGAAGGGAAGGCTGGCGGTGAGCCGGTCCAGCGCGATGTCACCCGCGACGATCGCGGCGGGGACCGCCTGCGGACAGGCATCGGCGAGGACGTCCATCTCGCGGTCGTGAACGAGCACGATCGAATCGGCGCGCACCCGGCCCTCCCGCATCAGCTGGCCCGCGCCGAGCCCGACCTGGGGACTCCAGCCATGGCCCGCGTCCGGCGGCCGCCATGGCCGGTACTGTGCGAACCCTCCGCCGTGCGGGATCAGCAGCACCGGTCCGGTGACCTCGTCGATGCCACGCTGGCTGGCGGCCAGAACGAGGTCGTACTCGCCGCGCCGTGCCTGGGCCCATGGCAGGACGACGCCGCCTTGGGCGGCCACGAAATCGTCCGTGGCGCACCAGGACTCCCAGGGCTCCGGGATCGTGAAGATCACCTGGAGCCGGTGGTCCGCCTCCAGGAGCGGAAGCAGATCGAGGAGCCGGTTTCCGGCGACGATGTACGGGATCATCACCAGTACGGATTTGACGCCTTTGCGTGTCGCCCAATGCTGATCACGACTTCCCGCCGGACTACGGACCCACGATAACTCGGTCATGACATTTCCCCTCGCCGGATCTTCGGTATCCGTAGCCAGCATGGGAGTGCACGTGAAGAAAACGGCTTCGGCCGGTTGCCAGATCATTGACAAGTGATCAACGGTGATCGCCGATGTTTGACAAATACCTCGATGACCTGGCCTTATGTGCCGCCGAGTGGAAAAATGATCCGGCGGGACAGGGGTGGCGAACCCGGTTCGCCATGGGGAAGGGGAGTACTCGTGGAAATCGCATTCGGAATTCTCGGGCAAACGGCCATGCTTATGCACGGGAATGTGGACGTGAACTGGGCGGGCCCCCGGCCGAGGCAGGTGCTGACCGCGCTCTTGACCGCGCCGAACCGGCGGATGCCACTGGACGTCGTCGTGGACTGGGTGTGGGAAGAACACGAAAGTCCCCCGCTGAACGCGCACTCCACGCTGCACCAATACGCGGCCAGGCTACGCCAGGCGTTCCACGAAAAATCCGTGCCCGCACAGGTGAGTGTCGCCAAAGGCGGCTGTCTTCTGGAGGTCGAACCAGCGCTGATCGACCATGTCGGATTCCGGACCATGATGGACAAGGCCGGCCGATTCCGTGAGGCGAGGGAGCACGATCGCGCGCTGATCGAGGCACTCGCGGCCATCCGGTTGTGGCGAGACGACGCCTTGTCCGATCTGCGTACCGAACGAGCCGAGGGATGGCGTACCAGGTGGATCCGCAGTGAGTGGATTCCGGCGAACGCATTCGTCGTCACCGAACAATTGGCGATCGGCCAAGCCGAGGTGGCCGTGCGGAGACTCGCGGAGCTCGAACAGGCGCATCCGATGGAACTGAGCTTCGCGAAATTGCGAATTCGAGCACTGGCCGAGGCCGACCAGCCCGCGGAAGCCGCGGACTTCTTCCGCGCGGCGTATGCCCGATATCGGGAAGCGGGGGAGACAAGGGCGGCGGAACAACTGCGGGCCGTCAATGAGGAAGTGCTCATCCGGCCCGACCGGATGATTCCGCGGCGAAAGCCGGCCGCGCCGGATTCCGGCGAGCACGTGATCCGGCATCTGCCCCCGGATATCGAAGACGTCGCGGGAAGGGCCGATCTGCTCGCCATGCTCGACGCCTGCACGACCGATACGGCGGGGGCGCCGCGGCGTGCGGTCGTGGTGGTGAACGGAGGTCCTGGAGTCGGGAAGACGACGCTGGTCGCGAAGTGGGCCCATCGCGCCGAACGACGCTATCGGCACGGCGCGGTCATGCTGGACCTTCGCGGTGACAGCCAGGCTGCGCGCGCCGACGCGGGCGAAATCATCGACACCCTCTTGTCCTTGCTCGATTTTCCGGTCGACCAAGTGGTCAACCCGATTGCGCGCGCGGCGAAACTGAGCGCGCTGCTCGCCCGGCGCTCGATGCTCGTGATCCTCGACAACGTGCGCAGCACCGATCAGGTCGCGCCGCTGCTGGGTGTCCTGTCTTCGTGCACCGTGCTGATCGTTTCCCGCTGGCGGCTGAAATCCTTGTCGGCGAAGCTGACCCCGCCCGTGATCGAGGTCGGCCCACTCGAGGACAGGTACTCCTCCTCCCTGCTGACCCGGCGGATCGGCCCCCGCGCGCGAAACGAGGCGGCGGGCGTGGAAGAACTGGTGCGGTTGTGCCGGGGCAACCCGTTGGCACTGACCCTCGTCGCCGAGCGCGCCAGCTCACGGGCGGGAACGCGGATCGGGACCTTGGCGAATCAGTTGCGCACGGCCGACATGCTGCTGGACCTCGGCGACGAGGGAGACTGGCCGGGTACGAGCCTGCGCTCCGCCTTCACCCTCTCCTATCAGGTGTTGCGGCCCGCCGAGCGGCGCGTGTTCGCGCTCATCGGCCTGCATCCGAGCGCCGAAGTGACCGGTGACGCGATCGCCGCCGCGGACGGGCGCCCGGCGCCGGAGGTGCGCCGGTCGCTCGACGTGCTGGTCGCCGCCCACCTGATCGAGCATCCCGCCGATCTCGACCGCTATCGCGTGCACGATCTGTTGCACCTGTACGCCGCGACACTGGCCGCTCAGCTGCCTGATGTGGACCTCGCGCGAAGGAAGATGTTCGAGTTCTACCTGAGGATGGTCATCGACGCGTACCGGCTTCAGGTCCCGCACAAGAGCCTGCTGGACTTGCCGCCGATGGTCCCGACGGAGTGGACGCCCAGGCTCCGCACCGTCGCCGAAGCGCGGCAATGGGTGTTGAGAGAAAGAACCACCCTCATGGGGGTCATCGCCGCTTCGGAAGGCGTTTTGAACACCATCGCGTACGCCATCCCCGCGATGACAACGGAATTCTTCCAGCTGCAGGGCCGGTTCCCCGACGCGATCGAGGGGCTGACCATCGCCGTCCGCGCGGCGACGGCACAGGGTGACGTGGGTTCACTCGCCTCGTGCCTGAACGATCTGGCGGTCGTGCACATGCTCATCGGCGCTGAGGACGCGGCCGAGCGGTGCCTGCTGCGCGCACTCGAACTGGTCGACGCCCACGGGATCGCGATCGGCGGTGTCACCGTCAGGCTGAATTTGGCCCGCGTGCATCTCCACGCCGGTCGCGCGGCCGAAGCGGCCGCGATGTACCGGAAGACCTTGCCGTCCGCACGGGCACTGGGCGTGCCGCTGGTATGCGCCAGCGCGGAACACCGGCTGGCCGACGCGCTGGTCGAGATGGGTGGCCACGACGAGGAGGCGCTCGGTCTGTATCGGGAGGCCCTACGACGACGGCGCGTGGTCGGCGACGCCACCGAACTGCTGTGGACCCACATCGCGCTTGGGGAACTCTTGGTCCGGCTGGGCAGACTCTCCGAAGCCTCGGCGGAATGCGCTGCCGGGTCGGCGTTGGTCGAGGCCAGCCAAGACCTCCCGACGGTCATGAAGCTCAACACGGTACTCGCGCAGCTGCGGCATGCCGAGGGTGACGACCGGGCGGCGCTGCGGCATGCGCATCGGGCGGTCGACCTGGCGAATCGGTCCCAGCACGCGACCGGACAGGCGCGGGCCCTTTCGGTCCTGGCCACGATCGTCTGCGATCACGGCAACCCCGATGCCGCGCGGAAGCTGTGGCGGGACGCCGCGGAGCTTTTCCGCGGCCGGGCGCGGACGGCCAAGGCCGACGCGATCGAGGCGCTACTGGCCGAACTCGACGCGCGCGGGCCCCTTGTCCCAGCGACCCGTGAAGGGGAGGGGGACACCATGGCGATGCCCTCGCCGCATCTGCGGATCCTCCGCGGTAACCGTGCCTGACACTTCCGTCGCGAAGACCGTACCAGTGGGTAGCCACTGAAAAGAGTGACATAGACCCGCGCAAATGCTACTCAGGGCAGTTTGGAGCCACTTGGTTAACTCCTTAGTGTTGAATAATTTTCGCGAATACGGCCGCTTTTGCGATTGCTCGTCCGCGCATTGACTAGAGACGTGCCGCTGGGGCGATGGCCGGTCGCTCGAGGCCCGGGCCGACGCGCCGGAAGGCCGGAGAGTTGCTTGACCGCAGAGGGAAGCCGCAGTTCAAGCCTTCGTGTGGTGTGTCGCTACGGCGATTGTGCGGAAGGGTGACGCACCCCTTTTAGGGGTCACTTGAGTGGGTCTGTACTCTTCGCTCAGCCGCTCGGAAGGGTCGCCTCGGTCAAAGCCTGCTCGAACCATGGACGAGCGCTTCGTGAACTTGGAGATTCGACCGTATCCGCCCGGCGCGGAGTGGCTGCCATGCGGTATTCGAGAGGAAAGGAGTGCTCGTCCGTGCACGACATTTGGATCATCTTCGCTGCGTGATGACGCAGGTCAAGCGCAGTGGGGGAAGCTTTGGATTCTCCGGGCGGGTGGTGGCCACGTCCGCCCGGAGGACCGGCTCGGGCAGAATCAGGAAAGCTTGGTTACTGCCCTCCGCGGGGGCGAAGCACGACACCTTCCGCGAGCAGGATCCGGCGGGTCTGGTTGTAGCTCATACCGTGGATGTCCGCCAGCTGGCGGATGCTCCGGCCGGATAGGTAGGCGTTCACGAGTCCCGGCGGCGTGGGCGGCAGCTGGATCTTCGCCGGTCGCAAGGTGACACCGGCCGCCAGCAGGGTGGTCCGGACCTTCCGATAGCTCAGCGCGAAGCGCTCCGCCAGGCTCTCGATCGTCGCGCCGTCGTTGTAGAGGCGGACGAGTTCGGCGGGTTCGCCCGTACTTTCGTCGTCCTCGGTCACCGGATCATCGCCGCCCCGACAGCTGATCGATCGTTGCCCGACATGAGGAACCCGGCCACTCAGGTTCCATCCCGATCCTCCAGGGAAGGGCACGAACGGCCAGTCTCACACCGCCGAGCGGGTAAGTTCACTCGAATGTGGTGGCCCTCACCGGCGTGTCGCCTGCGGGGCAGCCCGGGACGACGACGACTCATGGTGTTCATTCCGCGGTTGCCTCGTTGCATCACAAGCGTCCGAAGGTCGGCTTTCGGGGGAAACAAACCGACAAGAAGCTCGCATCTGGAGGTACCACCACTGCTCCGGCCGCTGTTGAATTGGACCAGACCATTCAACGGTGATTGGAGTCCACATGACGCGACGGCACCTTCGCCGGGGCTTGTCCCTGGTGGCCGGGCTCGCCTTGGCTGGGGCCCTCCTCCCGACCGCGAGCAGTGCGGAACCCCAGGCGGCGCGGGGTGTTCCGCTCAGTGAACTGACCGCCACGGCGACCCAGGTCGCGACCGGGCTGGTGAACCCGACCGCGATCACGGCGCTCAACGACGGAAGCGGCCGGATCCTCGTTGTGGAGAAGAGAGGCGTCGTCCGGGCCTACCATCCGCGGACCGGGCTCGCCGCCAAACCGGTCCTGGACATCAGCGACAAGGTGAACGGCGCGGACGTCGAACGCGGGCTGCTCGGGCTGGCGATCGCCAGGGACCGGCGGGCCTACGTCGCCTACACCCGCAAGTCCGACAGCGCGGTGACGCTGGCGCGGGTCCGGCTGGACACCGGTGAACTCACCGAACTGCTGACCCAGCCGCATTCCGAGTATCCCAACCACAACGGCGGGCAGCTGGCGTTCGGGCCGGACGGGTACTTGTACTGGGGGATCGGCGACGGCGGCGGCGCGGCCGATCCGCTGGCCAGCGGACAGCGGCTGGACACGCTGCTGGGCAAGATCCTGCGCATCGACGTCAGCCGCGCGTGCCGTCCGCTGCGGTACTGCGTCCCGGCGGGCAACCCGTTCGTCGGCGTCGCGGGGGCGCGTGCGGAGATCTGGTCGTACGGCCTGCGCAACCCGTGGCGGTTCTCCTTCGACCCGGCCGACGGCTCGCTGTGGATCGGTGACGTCGGCCAGGGCCGGTTCGAGGAGGTCGACCGTCTCGCCGCGGGCAAGGGCGGCGCGAACCTGGGCTGGTCCTGCAAGGAGGGGCCGGTCGTGTTCAACCAGGAGCGGTGCAAGGACGGCGTGACCTACACCGATCCGGTCTTCCACTACATCTCCGGCGCCGAAGGCTGCGCGGTGATCGGCGGGCATGTCTATCGCGGCCAGAAGTACGCCGCGCTGGCGGGCGGGACCTATCTCGCCACCGACTTCTGCCAGGGCACCGCCTGGGCCGTGCGCAAGAAGGCCGACGGGACCTACGAAAGCGCCCGGATCGGCGAGTTCCCGCTCGACGCCACCACGTTCGGCACCGACCAGAACGGCGAGCTGTACCTGGCCGACGAGACGCCCGGCAGGCTGCACCGGATCTCGTTCGCTCGCAAGGGGTGAGCCCGGTCCCCGGCCGCGTCCGCCCGGCGCGGCCGGGGACCCGCCCGGCGTTTCATCAAGTTTTCATCATCCGTCCCTAGCGTGAGGCCGTCTGGTGAATTCAGTGATGGAGGCGACGTGGAGCAGGCATTCCCACCCGAAGGCGCGCAGTGGCCGCCGCCGCAGGGCTGGGTCCCTCAACCGGATCCGGCGCCGCCCGCCCGGAAAACCCGGCGGTGGTTGCTGTTCGGCGGTATCGCCGGACTCGTGGTGGTGCTTCTCGCCGGGTTGACGACCTGGCTCCTGTGGCCGTCGAAGGCGGGCCGCGAGCCCTTCGAACAGGCGCTGGCCGGGCTCTCCTCGGCGCCGGCGGTGCGGAACAGCACCTCCGCGGTCGGCGGGATGATCAAGACGGACGTCAAGACCACGGCGTACGGCGAGACGTCCGGCACGATGTCGTTCCAGGGCCGGGACATCGAGATCCTGGTCGTCGGCGGCAAGGTCTATTTCAAGGCGCCCGACGGCATGCTGCCCGGGTCACGAGTGGACTCTTCGGCGGCGGAAGACCTCAAGGACCGGTGGATCACCGGCGAGGAGGCGCTGTTCGGCCCGGTCCTGCAGCAGTTCGAGACGCCGGAGAAACTCGCCGCGCGCCTCGGCGAGGCACTGAAGCGGGCGGGCGAGATCCCCTCCGACCAGAACGAGACCGTCCGCGACGTCCCGGCGATCAAGGCGAGCACGCCCGCCGGTGACCTGTACGTCTCGAAGGAGGCGCCGCACCGGCTCCTGCGGTATTCGGTGAACGTGCCCGGCGGGATGCCGTCCGTTCCGAGGCTGCCGACCATGCCAGGGCCGGAATCCCGGCCCCAGCTGCCCTCGGGCGCGGGTCTCGGAGAGTCCGATGTGGACGCTCTGTCACCTCAGGAGACCGACGCGGTCTACGAGGACCTGATGTCGAACACCAGGAAGTTGTCCGGCGCGGTCGACACCGGCGTGCGGTTCGACATGGACGGCGCGGCCACGGTCGCGTGCGGTGCGGCGGGCTGCACGGTGACCGCGAACGTGTCCAGCTCCGCGTCGGCGAACAGCGGCGGGAAGGTCACCGGCCAGGTCAACGCCACGATGACCGCGAACGTGACCATCGGCGGCCGCTCGGCGGGCAGCTGCCGAAACACGGCGACGCTGCCACTGAACGGCTCGGGTTCGATCAGCTGCGTCAACGCCGGCGCGGGCGGCGTCTTCACGGCCGTCGAAGCGGAGAAGAAGGCGGACGCCGAAGCGCGGTCGCGGGCCTCGGGCGGGGTGCCGGTCCAGTATCAGATCGAGAGCATCGCGGCGGTTTCCGTGCTGGCCGAGGCGATCGGCCAGGTGGAGATCACCCGGCTGGTCGACGAACTGGCGGAGCGGCGGTCGAAGGTCGGCGGCAAGTAGCCGTCCGGCCAGGGGAGACCGGAGAAAGAAACAGCGCCGGGCGAACGGCTTCGATGCCGCGCGCCCGGCGCTTCCGCGTCCCGGTGGTTCGGGTCAGTCCGTGCCGGATTCGATGGCGGCGTGGTCGAGCAGTTCGTCGTCGCCCGAAGCCTTGCCGCGTGAGGCGATCGCCTGGGCGCCGCCCGCGTCCATCGCCCCGATCAGCCCGGTCGACGCCGCCTGCGCGGCCCCGATCAGCGTCGGGTGGCTGCCGCCCACCATGCCGAGCCCGGCGTACTGCTCGAGCTTGGCGCGGGAGTCGGCGATGTCGAGGTTGCGCATGGTGAGCTGGCCGATCCGGTCCACCGGGCCGAACGCCGAGTCCTCGGTGCGCTCCATCGACAGCTTGTCCGGGTGGTAACTGAAGAACGGGCCGGTGGTGTCGAGGATCGAGTAGTCCTCGCCGCGCCGCAGCCGCAGGGTGACCTCGCCGGTGACGGCCGCGCCGACCCAGCGCTGCAGCGACTCGCGCAGCATCATCGCCTGCGGGTCCAGCCAGCGGCCTTCGTACATGAGCCTGCCGAGACGGCGGCCCTCGTTGTGGTAGCTGGCGAGGGTGTCCTCGTTGTGGATCGCGTTGACGAGCCGCTCGTACGCCGCGTGCAGCAGCGCCATGCCCGGCGCCTCGTAGATCCCGCGGCTCTTGGCCTCGATGATCCGGTTCTCGATCTGGTCGGACATGCCGAGCCCGTGCCGTCCGCCGATGGCGTTGGCCTCCAGGACCAGGTCGACCGCGGTGGCGAACTCCTTGCCGTTGATCGTCACGGGGCGGCCCTGCTCGAAGCCGATCGTGACGTCTTCGGGCGCGATCTCGACTTCGGGGTCCCAGAACCGGACGCCCATGATCGGGTTCACGATCTCGATACCGGTGTCGAGGTGCTCCAGCGACTTGGCCTCGTGGGTCGCGCCCCAGATGTTCGCGTCCGTCGAGTAGGCCTTCTCGGTGCTGTCCCGGTACGGCAGCCCGTGGCCCTGCAGCCACTCGGACATCTCCTTGCGGCCGCCGAGTTCGCTGACGAACGCCGCGTCCAGCCACGGCTTGTAGATCCGCAGGGACGGGTTCGCGAGCAGGCCGTAGCGGTAGAACCGCTCGATGTCGTTGCCCTTGAAGGTGGAGCCGTCGCCCCAGATCTGGACGTCGTCCTCGAGCATCGCGCGCACCAGCAGTGTGCCGGTGACCGCGCGGCCGAGCGGCGTGGTGTTGAAGTAGGTGCGGCCGCCGTTGCGGATGTGGAAGGCGCCGCAGGCCAGCGCCGCGAGCCCTTCCTCGACCAGCGCGGCCTTGCAGTCGACGGCGCGCGCGATCTCGGCGCCGTAGGCCTTCGCCCGGCCGGGGACCGAGGCGATGTCGGGCTCGTCGTACTGGCCGATGTCAGCGGTGTAGGTGCACGGCACTGCACCCTTCTCGCGCATCCACGCGACCGCTACCGAGGTGTCGAGGCCGCCGGAGAAGGCGATCCCGACGCGTTCGCCGACAGGCAGAGAGGTGAGTACCTTGGACATGATGGAAGTATATGCATAGGTGTGTATGACCATGCAAGTCGGGGTGAGCGGCGCAACTCGGGTGGGTGGCTGTGGTGCCGACAGATCGACGGTGCTGAAGGGGCCTTTCCTCGCATGCGATGCGAGGAAAGCGCCCTTCACCGCGTGAGATGAGGGGAAGGGGCCCTTCGGCCCCCCAGCCTCGCGACCGGCTCGGGCTCGGCCGCTGTCGGCCGTGTCCCTTTCGTGACCTGTCCGCGGGCGTGCCCGCCTCGAATACTCCACGAGGTGTTCTGCGGCTACGCGTTTTCCCTTGCGAGAAAAGAAAAAACCAGTCCGTGAGGCCGTCGGCCGCGAATACCTCACATGAAGACTTCGCGAGCCAGCCAGGATCGACGCCTCCCGCTGTTCGGGGCGGCGGTTCTCGGCGTCGTGGCCCTCGCCGCGGCGCTGGCGGCCGGGCATCTGGTCGCCGGGTTCATCGGCGCCAACGCCTCGCCGTACCTGGCGGTCGGCAACGGGGCGATCGATCTGACGCCGGTGGAACTGAAGGATTTCGCGGTCCGCACGTTCGGTGTCTACGACAAGCTCGTCCTGCTCGGCGGGATGGCCGTGGTGATGGTGCTCGCCGCCGCGGCGGCGGGGATCGCCTCGCGCCGGTCACCCGTTCCGGGGCTCGTGCTGATCGCCGCCTTCGGCCTTCTGGGCGGCTTCGCCGTCTCCCAGCGCCCGGACCTCTCCACAACCGCGCTGCTGGCGCCGCTGGCCAGCCTGATCGCCGGGGTCGCCGTGTTCTTCTGGCTGCACCGCCTGGCCACGGCCAGGGTGCTCGCGGTGGACGAGGCACCCGACGGTGAGGCGTCCCCGTCGCGCCGGTCGGTGCTGCTGGCCGGGGCCGGTGCCGTCGTCGCCGCCGGCGCGGCCGGGGCGGGAGGACAGCTTCTCGCCGGGAGCCGCGACGCCGAGTCCTCGCGGGCGGCCGTCGGGCGGCTCGTGCCGGTCCGCCCGGCGCCGCCGATCCCGGCCGACGCGGATTTCGCCAAACTGGGCACGCCGACCTTCCTCACCTCGAACCGCGACTTCTACCGCGTGGACACGGCCTTGTCCGTGCCGCAGGTCCGGACCGAGGACTGGAGTCTCCGTCTGCACGGCATGGTGCGCAACGAGACGCGGTACAGCTACTCGGACATCCGGGACCGGCCGCTGATCGAGCGCACGATCACCATGACGTGCGTCTCGAACGAGGTCGGCGGAACCTACGTGTCCACGGCGAACTTCATCGGCATCGATCTCGGGGATCTGTTGCGGGAGGCGGAGGTCCTCCCGGGCGCCGAGCAGATCTTCTCAACCAGTGTCGACGGCTGGACCTCCGGCAGTCCGGTCGCCGCCGCGCTCGATCCGGAGCGGGGCGCGATGCTGGCGATCGGGATGAACGGGGAACCGCTGCCGGTCGAACACGGTTTCCCCGCCCGGCTGGTCATTCCCGGTCTCTACGGTTACGTGTCGGCGACCAAATGGGTCAAAGACCTGGAGATCACGACCTGGAAAGCGCGCCGGGCGTACTGGCTCGACCGCGGCTGGGGTGAACAGGCCCCGATCAAAACGCAGTCCAGGATCGACAGTCCGAAAGGATTCGAAACGGTATCGGCCGGCAAGGTCCGTATTTCGGGTGTCGCGTGGGCCCAGCACACCGGCATCGACCGGGTCGAGGTCCGGATCGGTACCGGGAACTGGGTGTCCGCAACGCTTTCCCGTGAGGTGGGGGTCAACACCTGGCGGATGTGGTGGGCCGAATTCGACCTCCCGGCGGGTAGCCACCAGGCCGTCGTCCGCGCGGTCGACAAATCCGGTTACACGCAGACCGACGCCCGCGCCGGAACCGTTCCGGACGGGGCGACGGGCTGGCACACCATCACTTTCACCACCCGGTGATCGGCGTCACTCGAAAGTGTGGCAATCCGATTCCGCAGCAGTTCCGAATACCTGGTAAGAACCCGAAAAAACAAATGGAGTGATTTTCCGTGAGCAAGCTTCGCGTCGCAGGAATCGGTTTCACCGCGGTCGCCGCGCTGGCGTTGGCCGCCTGCAGCAGCAACGACAGCGCTTCGTCCGGCAGCTCCGGCAGTGCCCCCGCGCCCGCCCCGTCCTCCTCGATGTCGGCCCCGATGTCCAGCGCCGCTTCGGGTGACGGCGTCACCACCAACGCCGACGTGTTCGGCCCGGCCTGTTCGAAGCTGCCGCAGGGCAGCGAGCCCGGTTCGCTGGACTCGATGGGCCCGCAGCCGGTGGCCAGCGCCGCCTCGACCAACCCGCTGCTGACCAAGCTGGTCGCCGCGGTCAAGGCCACCAACCTGGTCGACACGCTCAACAGCCAGCAGGCCATCACCGTGTTCGCCCCGGCCGACCCCGCCTTCGCCGCCCTCGGTGACGCGAAGTTCAACGAGCTCGCCGGCAAGCCGGACCAGCTGGCCCCGATCCTGCAGTACCACGTCGTCGGCAAGCGTTACGACGCCAAGGGCCTGGAGTCGGCCAAGTCGGTGGAGAGCCTGAACACCGCCGGCGGCCCGGTCAAGATCGAAGGCTCCGGCGAGAACATGACCGTCAACGGCGCCAAGATCCTCTGCGGCAACATCCCCACCAAGAACGCCACCGTCTTCGTCATCGACAAGGTGCTCACCCCCGGCACCAACAAGAACTAGTCCCCACCCCCATGATCGCGGTGGCCACGCCCTCGGGTGCGGCCACCGCGATCTTCCCTTTGCCAGGGGAACGGCTGTCAGGGGACCAGCGCGGCGGCGTCCACATCGGTCACGACGAACCGCAGACTCGCGTTCTCCCAAGCGGTTCCGGCCAGGACGGCCCGCAGGACGGCGCCCGCGGTCTCCGTCAGCGGCGGGATCGGCACGCTCAGCGCGACGACGCGGATCTCGACGACGTCCTCGGAGATGTCGACGGCCATCACGTCGAGGTCCCAGGGGAGGTTCGCCGCGGCTGCCGTGGTGGACGGCGTCGCCGGACGCAGCCCCGGCACGTCGCGGAGCGCGCTGAGCAGCGACGCGGTCAGTTCGGAACGGGCGGTCACAACAGGCCTCCACGGATTTCGATGTCCAAAATAGACACCGAGACGGCGGAGGGGACGAGCCCCGTCGCCTCGGTGACGGCACGGCTGACCGCGCGCTGGACCGCCTGCGCGGTCGCGGCGGCCTGGTCGAGCCCGGAGACCGAGAGATCGATCTCCACCCGCACGTCCGGCGGATCGTGGTCGACGAACGCGCGGACCCCTTCGGTCGGCGCCGGTTCGAGGCCCTTGATGCGCTGCCGCGCGATCCTGGTCAGCGAACCGGCCAGTCCGCGCAGACCGGGTTCCAGGCGGGCCACGCCGGGGACCTTCGCCGCGGCGTGCGCGGCGACGGCGGCGACCACCGGCGGGGTGATCACCGTCTCGACCAGCTGCCCGGCCGGGGCCGATGGCTGCTCACGCGTCATAGATGTCCTCCACCACCAGGTCCAGCCGGGCGAGCCGGACGCCGACGCGTGCGCCCGCGGCCGCGGTGACCCGCTCGCGGACGACGCTCAGCGAGTCGCCGTCGAAATCGTGCGCGATCGCGAGGCTCAATTCCACGTCCACGCCCGGCGCGTCCGAGGGGTCTTCCGCCGACCGGCGGACCCGGCAGTGCCGGGCGCGGACGCCGTCGACGGTGTCCGCGGCGAACCGCAGCACCGCGGCGACGGCCTGATCGCTCACCTGGACCTCGCCCGGTTCGGGGCTGGCCAGCGGCACCAGGTCGCGGCGCCGCACCTCGGCGCGGACCGCCGACATGATCCGGCCGACGAGATCCGGCGACGGTTCGTCGTCGTCCTCGGCGAGTTCCCTGGTCAAGCCGCGGAGCACCCGCAGGCTCTCCCGGGTCGCCCGGCAGTGCGGGCAGTCGAGTTCGTGCGCGTCCGCCCGTCCGGCGTCGACCTCGTCGAGTCGTTCCCAGACCTGTTCCACATCCCGGCCGCACGGCAGTAGGTAGTCCTGAGTCGCGTGGTTCATCGCCATGGCGCCATCACCTCCGCCAACTGTGCTCGTGCTCGTGCGATGCGTCCGCGCACCGCCGTGGTGGTCGCCCCGATCGCCTTCGCGATCTCCTCGTAGGAACGGCCGTGGACCTCGCGCAACAGCCAGCAGGCCCGTTGCTCGGCGGTCAGCTCGTCCAGCGCCCCGGTCAACGCCGTGAGCTGCGCGTTCGTCTCCGCGGTGCGGTCCGGCCGCCCGGCGGAACCGGCGGACTCCTGCTGGTCCAGCTCGACGTCGGCCACCGGTTTCCTGGCGCGGATGACGTTCAGGCACCGGTTGGTCGTCATCCGGTAGAGCCAGCCGACGAACGCGGCGTCCTCGTGGAGCTGGTCGAGCCGTCGCCAGGCGGTGAGGAACACCTCCTGGACGACGTCCTCGGCGTCCCCCTTGTTCCCGAGCATCCGCAGCGCCAGCCGGTACATGTTCCCCTGGAAGCGCAGGACGAGCTGCTCGTACGCGCGGATCTCGCCGTCACGGGCCCGCGCCACCAGCGTGGCGTCGTCCAGCGCCGTCTCGCCGGCCGCGGGTGCGGTCGCGGTTTCTCTCGCCGACGTCGTCATCCAGCGCACCTGTGCAGTGGCGCCATGGCGAAGCTCCCTTCACGCCACCCCCGTCCGGTGGCATCTGTAAGACACGGCTTCCCCGGAAACGTCACGCGGGAAACCTGGACCAGCCGATCACGGCCGGCCGGATCGCGCACCCGGAAGCCGGGTGAGCGCCGGGTAGTCGTCGAGGACGATGTCGGTGGCGAGCTTGTCGGTCATCCACAGCATCCCGCGGAGCATCAGACGGCGGCGGAACATCTGGTTGCGCAGGGCGATCCGCAGCTTCGTCGGCGGCGCGAGGAACGGGCCCGCGTTGGCGCCTCGGGCGATCTTGGCGTACCCGCGGAACTTCTCCTCGTACCGCCGGAACGCCACCTCGTGGTCGCCGTTCGCCGCGGCGAGTTCACCCGCGATGACGTACGCGGCCACGATGGCGAGGCCGGTGCCGAAGCCGCCCAGCGTGTTGCCGTAGGCCGCGTCGCCGAGGAGCGCGACCCGGCCGGTGTGGTAGCCGTCCATCTCGACCCGGCTGAGGGAGTCGAGGTAGACGTCGTCCGACCGCTTCACCGCCTCCATCAGTTCGGGCAGCCGCCAGCCGCCGCCTTCGAAGGCGGCGGTGAGGATCTCCTTCTGCTGCTCCATGTCGTACCGGTCGTAGGTCAGTTCGGGGGAGGCGAAGACGAAGAAGGCAGGCGCCTTGGGCCCGCCGGTGGCGGCCATGCGGCCGGGCTCGTTGTACATCAGGGAAAGGCCGCCCGCGCCGCGGAAGTCGTCGTGTTCGCCGGTTTCGACCAGGGCGTAGTAGTGCCCGAGGTGCCGCACGTAGTCGGCTTCGGGACCGAACGCCAGGCGCCGCACGGTGGAGTGGATGCCGTCCGCGCCGAAGACGAGGTCGAACCGCCTCGGGGCGCCGCGTTCGAACGTGACGTCGACCCCGTCGGCGGTCTCGGTCAGTGAGGTGATGGAGTCGCCGAAGACGTACTCGCAGTCCTGAGCCGCCCGTTCGCAGAGGATCGCGGTCAGGTCGCCGCGCCGGATCTCGACGTCGCCGCCGGTGAACTCGCCGGGCAGCACGGCGCGTGGCCGTTCCTCGGCGTCGATGATGGTCTGGTCGTGGCCACCGGTCTGGTGGCGGCGGATCTCGTCGAGGATCCCCATCCGTTCCAGCACGGTGCGGTGGGTGGCCCCTTTGAAGTCGACCGCCTGGCCGCCGGTGCGCAACCCCGCGGACCGTTCGACGACGGTGACCGCGTAGCCCTGCCGGGCGAGCCAGAAGGCGAGGGCGGGTCCGGCGATGCCGGCGCCGGAGATGAGGACTGTCTTGTTCGTCATGACCGGGAGCTTCGCGGCCACCGTTGACGAAGGGCTGACGAGCCGCTGACCGTCGCTCGTCAGTCCCAGCCGGGCAGGGGCAGGACGAGCTGCCCGGGGTCGGCCGGGGGCGCGGTCTCGTACCGGGCCGGGGTCGCGGACAACCCGATCGGGTTACGGGTCAGCCGGACCGGCGTGCCGTCGGGCCGGGGGAGTTCGACCGTCGGGTTCAGGCCGAGCCGCTCCGCGAGCGCGAACGCGCCCGCGATGTCGTTGACCTCCCCGGCGGGCACCCCGGCCGCGCTCAGTTCCGCGGCCCAGTCGGCGGCCGGGCGGCGGCTCAGCTGCTCTTCCAGCAGCACGCGGAGTTCGGCGCGGTGCTCGACGCGGGCCGGATTGGTCGCGAAACGGTCCTGCCCCGCCAGTTCCGGCAGGCCGATGACCTCGCACAGCGCGGCGAACTGGCGGTCGTTGCCGACGGCGAGGGCGATCTCGTGATCGGCGCAGGGAACGAGTTCGTACGGCGCGATGCTCGGATGCCGGTTGCCCATCCGCGCCGGGACCGTGCCGCCCGAGGTGTAGGCGCTGCCCTGGTTGACCAGTGCGGCGAGCAGGCTGGACAGCAGATCGATCTCGACGCGCTGGCCTTCGCCGGTCCGGTCGCGGTGGCGGAGGGCGGCGAGGATCCCGACACTCGCGAACAGCCCGGCCAGCACGTCGACCAGGGCGACCCCGGCCTTCTGCGGCTCGCCGTCCGGCTCCCCGGTGATGCTCATCAGGCCGCCGACGGCCTGGATCAGCAGGTCGTACCCGGGCAGCGCCGCGCCGCCGCCCGAACCGAAACCGGTGATGGAGCAATAGACCAGCCGGGGGTTGGCCGCGCGCAGCGTGTCCGGTCCGAGCCCGAGGCGGTCCATCACGCCGGGCCGGAAGTTCTCGACCACGACGTCGGCCGCCAGCGCCAGCGCGCGGGCCTGGGCGAGGTCGTCGGGATCGCCGAGGTCCAGCGCCACGCTTGTCTTGTTGCGGTTCACCGACTGGAAGTAGGTCGCCTGGCCGGACGCGTCGTAGGGCGGGCCCCAGCTGCGGGTGTCGTCGCCGGTGCCCGGGCGCTCGACCTTGAGCACGTTCGCGCCGAAGTCGGCCAGGAGCATGGTGGCGAACGGGCCGGCCAGCACGCGGGAGAAGTCGAGTACGCGCAGCGGGCCGAGTGCGGTGTCGGACATGAGCCCGACCATAGGTGGCCGTCGAGGGCTTTCGAGTTGTGATCGCGGTCACGAAAGGCCTGATTTCCCATTACTTTCCTCTAGGTACCTACTATCCCCAGGAAGGTAGCTTCGGTCCCGTCAAGGAGAACGGACCAAGGAGAGACCGATGATCGTGGTGACCGGAGCGACCGGGAACGTGGGACGGCGGTTGGTGGCAACCCTCGCCTCGGCAGGAGAGGAAGTGGCCGCGGTGTCGCGCCGGATTTCGGCGGCGGACGTGCCCGACGGCGTGCGGCCCGTCCAGGCGGATCTCGCGGAACCGGCCGGGCTGAAGACGGTGTTCGACGGCGCGGACCGCGTTTTCCTGCTGACGTCAGGGGATTTCATGGCCGCGGGCGGGAACGTCGCGGACGTCGTCTCGGCGGCACGCGAATCCGGGGTGCGGCGGATCGTGCTGCTGTCGTCCCAAGGCGTCGGCAGCGGGCGGCACGCGCCAGGGTTCGAGACGGCCGTCAAGGACTCGGGTCTGGAGTGGACGGTGCTGCGTCCCGGCGGCTTCGCTTCCAACGCTTTCCAGTGGGCGCCGTCGATTCGCGCCGACCGTGTCGTCGCCGCGCCGTTCGCGGACACCGCGCTGCCGGTGATCGACCCGCTCGACATCGCCGACGTCGCGGCCGTCGTACTGCGGGAAACCGGCCACAATGGACAGACCTACGTGCTGACCGGGCCCGAGCCGATCTCGCCGAGGCAGCAGGCGGCGGCCCTCGGCGCGGCGCTGGGGGAGCCGGTGCGGTTCGCCGAGCTGGCCGAAGACGAAGCGAGGACGGAGATGTCGCGGTTCATGCCGCCGGTGGTCGTGGAGGCCACGCTCGCGATTCTCGGCTCGCCCACGGCGGACGAGCAGCGGGTCAGCCCCGACGTCGAACGGGTACTGGGCCGTCCGGGGCGGACCTTCGGCGAATGGGCGGCGCGGAACGCGGCGGCGTTCACCTGAGCCGGACACCACCCCCCGGGGCCGCCGACCTGACGCCGTCCGAACCGGTTGTGCTTAGACTGAGGTCTAGTTAAGGGGCCCCACGTGGACCAGCTCACTCTCGGCGTCATTTCCCGCTCGCGCAAAGAAAACGAGCGACGGCTTCCGATCCATCCGCGGCACCTCGAGCGGATCGACCCCGCTCTGCGGCGAAATATCTACCTCGAAAACGGCTATGGAGAGCGGTTCGGCATCTCCGACGAGGAGTTGATACCGCTCGTCGCCGGTCTGCGCTCCCGTGAACGACTGATCGCCGACTGTGACGTCATCCTCCTGGCCAAACCAGTGGCGGACGACCTGGCCGAGCTGAGGCCCGGGCAGATCCTGTGGGGCTGGCCGCATTGCGTCCAGGACGACAAGCTCACTCAGCTCGCTCTCGACAAGAAGCTGACGTTGATCGCTTTCGAAGCGATGAACCACTGGCGGAGCGACGGGTCCTTCGGCCTGCACGTGTTCCACAAGAACAACGAGCTGGCCGGTTATTGCTCGGTACTGCACGCGCTGCAGCTGATCGGCTCGACCGGTGACTACGGCCGCCGTCTCCGTGCCGTCGTGATCGGTTTCGGGGCGACAGCGCGGGGGTCGGTGACGGCCTTGAACGCGCACGGGATCCACGACGTGCACGTGCTCACGCATCGAGGCGTCACCGCGGTCGGCTCGCCGATCCATTCGGCGAACATCGTGCATCTCGACCACGATCTGAAGGGCCCGGCCGATCTTCGCCGGAGTCACGCGATCACCGAGGAGGGCAAGGTGCCGCTGGCGGACTTCCTCGCCGGACACGACATCGTCGTCAACTGTGTCCTGCAGGATCCGAAGGCACCGTTGACCTTCCTCAGCGAAGAGGACCTCGCGGCGTTCAAGCCCGGCAGTCTCGTCGTCGACGTTTCCTGTGACGAGGCGATGGGTTTCAGCTGGGCGAAACCGACGACGTTCACGGAGCCGACCTTCGACGTCGGCGGCCTCACCTATTACGCCGTCGACCACAGCCCCTCCTACCTCTGGGATTCGGCCACGTGGGAGATCAGCGGCGCCCTGCTGCCGCATCTCGAGAAGGTGCTCGGCGGCCCGTCCGCCTGGGCCACCGATCCGACGCTCGACCGGGCCGTCGAGATCAGCGAGGGCACGATCCGGAACCCGGACATCCTGTCTTTCCAGAACCGTGAGCCGGAGTATCCGCACCCCCGGCGGTGAGCCGGTCCGATGAGAAAGTTCTCATCGGACCCTCATCGGCGGCTCACCCTCGCCGGGCACGCTGAAGGCATGCGAGCCCGAATCCTCCTGCTGGCCGGGGCCGCCACCGTCGTGGTGGTGGCCGCCGGGACGTTCGCCGTGGTCACGGCCACCGCGGCCGCGCCGCCCGACCTCGGCCCGCCGGTCGTCGCCCCCGCGGGGCAGGCCGCCAGCGGGCCCGGCGAGGGCGGTGCCCCGCCGGCGGTGGTGCCGCCCCGGCTGGCCGGGCACGACGACGACCCCGATGATGACCCGGATGACGGGGACGACCACTTCGACTTCGACCTCGACGACTGAGCGGGGCCGCCGCCGATGAGTGCCCGCGCCCGGATCCTCGCGTGGGTCCTGCTGGTCGTGCTGCTGGCGCTAGCCGGGTCGCTGCTGGCGACCCGCACGGTGCTGCACAACCAGCTCGACCAGCGGCTCGACAACGAGATCGCGCACGAGGCAGGCAAGCTCCGTGCTTTTCTGGCCACCCCGGACGCCCGTCCGGCGGGCGGCCCGGTGACCGTCGAGGCCGTCCTCGGTCGTCACCTGGAACGGAATCTGCCGGAGAAGTACGAGACCTTCTTCTCGATCATCGACGGCGCCGCGTCGAGGCGGAGCGCCATCGAACCCCCGGTCCGGCTCGACACCGATCCGAAGTTCGTCGCCGAACTGGCCCGCGCCACGAGCCCCGCGTACGGCACGGTCACCACCGCCGTCGGCTCCGCCCGCTACGGCGTGATCCCCGTGACCATCGAAGGCTCGCCAGGACGCGGTGCCTTCGTGATCGTCGAGTTCGTCGACCACGCCGCGGGCGAGATCAACGACGTCATCGGCGTCATGGCCGCGATGTCGGGCGCGGCGCTGGTACTGGCCGGGTTGATTGGCTGGCTGGTGGCCGGCCGCATCCTCGCCCCGGTGCGGGAGGTCCGGCTGGCCGCCGAGCAGATCGGCGAGACCGATCTGTCCCGCCGTATCGAGGTCCGCGGCTCCGACGACGTCGCCGCGCTCGGGCGCACCTTCAACACCATGCTGGACCGGCTCGAACACGCCTTCGCCGGGCAGCGGGACTTCATCGACGACGCCGGGCACGAACTGCGCACGCCGATCACCATCGTCCGCGGTCATCTCGAACTGATGGGTGACGATCCCGAGGAGAACGCGGCCACCCGGCACCTTGTCCTCGACGAACTCGGCCGGATGCAACGGATCGTGGACGACCTGCTGATCCTCGCGAAATCCGGCAGCCCCGACTTCGTCACGCCCGGCGACGTCGACCTCGCCGACCTCATCGTCGAGACACTCGCCAAATCCCGTCCGCTGGCCGAACGCGCCTGGCGGCTCGACGCGGTCGCGGAGGTCGTCGTCCGTGCGGACGGGCAACGGCTCACGCAGGCCTTGCTGCAGCTGGTCTCCAACGCCGTCCGGCACACCGGGCCGGGGCAGGAGATCGCCCTCGGTTCGGAGGTCACCGCCTCGACCGCCCGGCTCTGGGTCCGCGACACCGGCGAAGGTGTCCCGCCCGACTCGCGGAGCCGGATCTTCGAACGGTTCAAACGCGGCAGTAATGCGAGCGGCGACGACGGCGCCGGACTCGGCCTGCCCATCGTCGCCGCGATCGCCGAAGCGCACGGCGGCCGCGTCCTGCTCGACACCGAGCCCGGTGAGGGCGCGCGGTTCACCATCGAGATCCCCGTCGCAGGAGGTATGGACCGGTGACCAGTGTGCTGGTGGTGGAGGATTCCGCGCGGATCGGCGCGTTCGTCGAGAAAGGCCTGCGGGCGCAGGGATTCGCGACTCGCTGGGTCCGGACCGGTACCGAGGGCCTGACCGAGGCGCTGACCGGCGCGCACGATCTGGTCGTCCTCGACCTCGGGCTCCCGGACCTCGACGGCGCGGATCTGTTGCGCGCCTTGCGGGCGGCGGGCCGGACCGTGCCGGTGATCATCCTGACCGCGCGGGACAGCGTCGTCGACCGGGTCGCCGGGCTGTCCGGCGGCGCCGACGACTACCTGGCCAAACCGTTCGCGTTCGAGGAGCTGCTGGCCCGCATCCGGTTGCGGCTCAGGGGAAATCCGGAGACGGAAGCGGCGGTGCTGCGTGCCGGAGACCTCTCACTGGACCTCCGCACGCGGAAGGCGTCGGTGGCGGGGGAGGAGAAGGACCTCACCGCTCGCGAGTTCGCGCTGCTGGAGACGCTGCTGCGCCACCGCGGCCAGGTCCTCTCGCGGGAACAGCTGCTCGGCGGTGTCTGGGGATTCGACTTCGATCCCGGCTCGAACGTGGTGGACGTCTACATCCGGTACCTGCGCGGGAAGATCGGCGCCGAACGGATCGAAACCGTGCGGGGGATGGGATACCGGCTCGGCGAGTCCGGATGAGACGGTTCTCATCCGGCTCTCACGACGGTCTCTTCTCCGGGCACCACAGTGGTTTCCATGACCACGACACTGCTTCATCTCGCCGTCGACCTCGTCGTCGCCGTCATCCTCGCCTACGGGATCTACGCCCGCCGTCATCACCGCGGTGACCTCGCCTGCGCCTATCTCGCGCTGAACGTGGGGGTCTGTGTTTCGGTCGCCGTCCTGCTCTCGGCGTCGACCGCGAGCGCGCTCGGGCTGGGTCTGTTCGGGGTGCTGTCGATCATCCGGCTGCGGTCCGACTCGATCAGCCAGCAGGAGGTCGCGTACTACTTCGTCGCGCTGGTACTGGGACTGGTGAACGGGCTGCCGTCCGCGGACTGGCGGATCGTCGCCGTCTTCAACGTCCTTTTGCTCGCGGTCATGTACGTCGCGGACCATCCGTCGCGCACGCGCGGGCCGCAGCGGCGGACGGTCGTGCTCGACACCGTGTACCCCGACGAGCAGACCATGCTGATGGAACTGCGGGCACGCCTCGGCGGAACCGTCGTGCGGCACACTGTGTCCGAAGTGGACTATGTCCGCGAGGTCACCGTCGTCGACGTCCGGTTCCGGCCGGACCCCGCCCCGGTCGTCCACGGCGCGCCGGCGGCACACCGATGAGCGCCCGCGGAACGGCCACCGTCACCGCCGTGGCCAAGGGACTGCCCGCGCTTTCGCTCACCGAGGTCGTCGCCACGAGCGGGTTGATGAGCCGGACGGACCGCAAGTACGTGCTGCGGCTGAACGATTTCCTGACCGTCGCCGACACCATCGGCCCGGCGCTGCACTGCCTGGAGATCGACGGGCGACGGGCGTTCGGCTACTCGTCGACCTATTTCGACACGCCGGACCTGGCGATCTACCGCGCACACCGGCAGGACCGTCGGCGCCGGTTCAAGATCCGCACACGCACCTACACCGACTCGGCCGACACCTACTGCGAACTCAAGGTCAGCGGCCGCCGCGACGAAACGGTGAAGGTCCGCCGCCCGCATCCGGCCGAGGCGGCGCACGGCCTGACGGCGCCCGCGCTGACGTTCCTCGACGACGCGCTCACCGCCGCCTACGGCCGCCCCGCGCCCCGGCCGCTGACCGCGGCCCTGATCACGGACTACCGGCGGACCACCCTGGTCACCGCCGACCGCCGCACGCGGATCACCTGCGACACGTCGCTGGTCTGGCGTTCCGGCGCCCGCGGCCTCGCCGCCGGGAGCGATCTGGTCCTGGTGGAGGTGAAGTCGGCGACCGAGCGCAACGCCGTCACCGAGGCACTGGCGAAACTGCGGATCCGGGAGCAGTCGGTGAGCAAGTACTGCGCGGGCCTGGTGGCGCTGGGGCTGGCGAGCGGCGGCAACCGGTGGCGTCCGGCGCTGCGGCGGCTCGGGGTGGCGTAACGCCGGGGGAGGGGAGACCGACCCCTGCTTTCGGGCCGTCCGGCCCGAACCGAGGGAGGACGAGAATGAAGACCAGGGAGAAAGCCGTACTCGCCGTGGCGGGGCTGGCCATCGCCGCGGCCGGGGGCACGGTGTTCGCCGGGACGTCCGGTGCCGTCGGGCCGTCTCCGGCACCGCTCGTGCAGGCGGCGGAGACGTCGTGCGTGACCGACGGGGCGGGGATGTGCACGGTGCAGCACGGGCTCGGCGTCGTCCCCGCGGTGGTCGTCGTCTCGGCGAACACGCCGGGACAGTTCAACGCGTACATGCTGAACACCGTGCAGGGGTCGTACACGGCGACGACGTTCCAGGTGCGGGCGATGTTCAACCAGACCACGCCGAAGGCGGGCGGGTCGATCTGGTTCAGCTATGCGGCCTATGGCGGTGCGCCGGTGACCCCGACTCCCACTCCGACGAAAACGCCGACACCGACTATTCCTCCGCCCACCACGGTAGCGCCGACACCGACTACGACGCCGACGATGACACCCACGCCCACTGGGGAGACTCCGCCGGGCGGCAGTTCGGGCCAGGGGAGCTGATCGTCCAAAGAGGACGGTGATCCGTCACCGGGGTCGCGGCGAAGGCCGGTCGTGCAGTTCGTCGGCAAGGATCGCGTCGATCCGCAGACCGGCCCGCCGCAGTACCCGGACGCTTGCCCTCAGCAACAACGCGGCGCCGACGGCGACCACGACACCGAGCCCGATGGCGACGAAATTCGCCACGAGCGCCTCCCTGTACTGACGGGCGAGATACCCCAGGCCCATCCCGATGGTCAGCGTGTCCCCGAGCGCGAGCCACCAGGTTCGGTGCACTCGTGGTGCGACTGGAAAGGCAGGCATGGATATCACCGTCCCCGCCCGCACTCGGCGTTGGTCCTTGCAACCTAGACGAGCCGGTGTCGGCCCGCGGCCGAAACCAGCTGTTTGGCCTAGACGATCGGGGCAGGTGAGCGCTGTGATAACTTGGAGCGAACTGGGACTTCTGTGCGTTAGCAAACCTGCTGGCGGGCCGGTGACGGCTCCCGTGGAGGTTCCGGTACACCGTTTGGGGCCGGTAGCTCAGTTGGTTAGAGCAGGGGACTCATAATCCCTTGGCCGTCGGTTCGAGCCCGACCCGGCCCACTACCAGGGCTTTCCCTTGGATCCTAAACCGCACAGCGCTTGAACAGCAAGGGACGTTGCCCGTAACGTGATGCGGCATGACCGCCGCTGAGCCCCCGAGAGAAGCCCCCGAAGGGGAAGACACCGACGAACTGGACGAGCTTGACGGAGACGATCTGAGGGACCTTCTCGTCGACTTCAAGCGCCACCTGAAGTCCAAGAACAAGGCGCCCAACACGATCGACTCCTACGTCTCCATCGCGACGGCGTTCGTCGATTTCCTTGACCTCGAAGGGATGTCGCGCGTCGCGCAAGGTCTGACCTACCGACACTTCGAGCACTACTTCGCCATGATGGTCGACCGGCCGAACATGCGAACCGGTAAGCCGCTGTCGGCCGCCTACCGCGCGAAGCACTTCCGATCGCTCCAGCAGTTCGCGAAGTGGCTCTACACCACCGAAGAGGTCGTCGACCGGAACCCGTTCGACAAGCTCACCCCGCCTGACGTTCCGGAGGAACTGCCCGAAGTTCTAACCGAGACGCAGATGCGGAAGCTGCTGGACACCACCAAAGGCAAGTCGTTCGAGAACCTGCGCGACCGTGCGCTGCTGTACCTCTTCATCGACACGCCCTCCAGACTCGACGAACTCGCCACCCTTCAGGCCGACGACCCCGAAACCGGGGAGGAGGGCTCGTTCGACTTCGAGGTCGACGTCGCCCACGTCATGGGCAAGGGGCGCAAGCCGCGGGATGTCCCGTTCGGCCCGACAACCGGCGAGGCGTTGCGGCGATACATTCGCGCGCGCAGACGGCACCCGTACGCGCGCAAGACGACCGCGTTCTGGCTCGGCCGGAAAGGCGCGCTCTCGTCGTGGGGTGTCCGGCAGATCATCTACCGCCGCGCGGACGAGGCCGGCGTGCGTGTCCATCCGCACCTGTTCCGGCACACCTTCTCGCATCGGTGGCTGCTGAACGGTGGCCAGGAGACGGACCTGATGCGGCTCGCGGGCTGGAAGTCGCGGCAGATGCTGCAAAGGTATGGCGCGTCTGCCGGTAGTGAGCGGGCGCGCGAGGCGCACCGTCGCGCGAATTTGACTGACCGGCTGTAATGGTTCCGTAACGCGGAGGACGGGGGGAAAGAGGCTTTGGAAGACCCCCCCCCCCGCAGTTTTACGGTTTCGTCTCAGGCGTTGCCGGGGGAAGCGGCACGCCTGAAATTAATTGATCATCGTCGGGCGGGACCACCCCGTTCGCCCGACGATCCCCCTTTCTATCGTGGGTCGCCGTCGAGCCAGTCCTCGATGTCGTCGATCATCTTCTGTGCGGCGATGGCCTCGTTCCGCCGCTGGTTGCTCTCGGCTCGCCACGCGAGCAGCCCCAGAACCATCACGGCGGCGATGTGCACGTTGAGCAGATGCGGCTGCCACTCCAGAACGGCGGCGATGACCGCGTGAATGACGCAGAAAAACGCGTCGGTGCCCGCGATTGTGTAGAGAGTCCCGTGTGAGACCTTGTTTTTTCTCGGCAGAGTTACCTTCGGGGTGGTCACTCCTTCACTCCCTCCTCCGTTGTAACGGGTGTTGACCCGATTGCAGGAGGACTATCGGCCTGTAACCGTTTTCTGTGACCGGTTTCGGACGGTTTTTAGGAGCAACTTTCACGTTCAGTCTAACGGCCTACGATTAGGTAACGTCCGGGTTGCAGAGGTAACGAGACTCGGTCACGCGGTTTCGGATGATCTTCCGCGCCACTACGGTGCCGCATTCCACAACACCTTTGCGCAGGTCAGACTTAGGTTGCACTGTCCTTAGAGGACGCGGTGTCACTGGTCGTGCGCTTTGCGCGCTCATGGTGTGCGGCCTCAAGATAGGCGACACGCCCCTCGATCCCGAACTGCGTTTCGATCCGCTTACCTTCCGCGACGATCTCGGCCGGTGTCATCGTCCGCCACTTTGCACGTTGCGCGGCCGACCACTCCGGCCGTGTGCCTGATGAGGATTCGGCTGAGGAGTCGAGGATTCGATCTATCTCCCCGCTGGGCCATTGAAGCGCTCGTTCGAGCTTGCGGCGGGGGACGGCTGGGATCTTGGTGGGTCCGACTCGAACGCCCCGGATTCCCTCGACGGTGATGCCGCCGGCGATCTCGGCGACCTCGCGCCACCGTAGCCCTAGCTCTTCTCGTCGTTCTTCCATGCGCCGGTTGAGCTCGGCGCGTGCAGCGGGATCGATCGGGTCGATCGCCATTTTCTTTCCTCTCCCCCTGGCCGGAGGTTTCAAAGTACCCCAGATCACTACAGATCACAACAGATCTGTGACCTGACGATCACGGACGGGCACGTGACCATCCTGTGACACCAGATCTGGCCAAATCTGTTGTGATCTGTAGTGAGTTGGCCTAACTTGGCGTCATGCCCCACGGATCACCGAGCTACACGATCGACAGCGCCGAGCTGCGACGACGCCGGGAGAACGCGGGCTGGTCGTTGCGTGAACTGGCCGACAAGTGCCGCGCGACAGGGCAGCCCGTCGACGCCTCCCAGATCTCCACCTACGAACTCGGCAAGACCAACCCTCGGCCGCGTGCTTTGAAGGCGCTGGCCGCGGCCCTCGGGTGCGAACCCGACGACCTCAAGGAAAAGGACGACTCACTCGCGGAGGCGTCCTGATGGCCGGGTCGTCGACACCGTCGCAGCGGAGGCTCGCCGGGCAGATCGCCGCCAACACCCGATGGGCGAAGGAGCCAGATCGGAAAGCGGCCACCGCCCCGGCACGGAAGGCGGCCGCCGACCGGTGGCTCCGCGAGGCCGACCCGGACGGGACCCTGTCGCCCGCGGAGGCCGCCCGCCGAGCGGACTCCCTCAAGACGGCGTACTTCCAGCGGCTCGCGCTCGCCTCGGCGAAGTCCCGGGCCCGCAAGAAGTCTGCCTGACCCCAGAAGTAAGACGCCCGCCCCTTCGCCGTGCAGGGCTCCGGAGCGGGCTAACCAACAGAGAGGACACCTCTGATGATCGAAGAGAAGTCTAAGGCCGAGGACGCCGTCGGGCGTCACGCGGCCAACGACGTGGACGGCCCGACCCTGCCGGGCATCACGGTCGTGAAGCCGAACAGCGGCGGCCGCCGGTTCGCGGTCGACCCGGACGACCAGCCGACCGAGTTCCTCGACGGGTTCGAGGACGCCGCCGCCGAGCACACCGCGGAGCTGGAGGCGCTCGCGGCCGGGAAGGGCACGCGGGTCACGGCGTTCTTCGCGCTGGTGTGGTTCCGGGTGCTGGCGATCTTCGGCCGGATCGTGGACGAGGTCGCGACCACGGTGCGGCTGTCGGCGCGCTGGGAGCTGGACCACGACCGCACGGTGGCGCGGATCATCGTCGCGACTATCTCGGCGCTGCTGCTGGCCGGGTCCGGGATTGCGTGGTGGCTGTCGTGACCGCCCGCATCGAGGTCCGGATGCCGGTCGAGGTGAAGCCCGGCGCGTGGCCGAAGTTGGAGACGTCGAAAGCCACTCGCAGGCTCTGGGACGAGGTCGCGCACCAGGGCGAGGACGGCGCCGACGTCTGCACCTACCGCCACCACGACGAGCCGCACCCGGCGACGATCCGGCTCACTCCGGACCCCGACCCGGACTTGGTGCACGCGGGCACCGCGAACACCGAACAGCAGACCGTGTGCTGGTGCTGCGCGTACGAGGCCGGTCACCTCTACGAGGAGATGCGCGGCCAGTGCCGCACCTCCGGCGAGGTCGGCGTCGAGCTGCGTCAGCCGGACGGGCGGTGGATTTGATGGCCCGCAAGGAAAAGCCTGCCGCCAAGGCCGTGACGGACACGGTGAAGTTCGTGGCGAAGACGGTGGCGAAGCACGTGAACGTGAAGGCCGCCTCGCGGACGGTCGACCAGATCCTCGACCAGGAGCTGGGCAAGAAGCCGGACACCGGCGGGAAAGGCAGCCAGCGATGATGAAGAACTTCAAGCCCGGCGCGAAGATCACCGGCGAAAGCCTCATGGGCGATGGCCCGAACCCGAGCGAGGTCACAGGAGTCTTCGTTCGCCTGTTCGGAAAGAAGGGCTCGACCGCGCTTCTTGTCGAGACTGAGTTCGGGGTCCGGCACGTGATCGACGGCAACACTGCGCGCCTCGCCGAGCCGACACAGGCGATGCTCTTTGGTCAGCTGGCCGAGCACCTCGACAAGTTCGGCGAACTCAACGAGCACATCGGCGGCGTCACGGCCCGTTTCGGCCGTCTGAGCCTGCAGGTCTACGAGCCCGACGGACACAGTGCGATCGGCCTGTTGCTGGCCTGGCTCAAAAGCATCGGTGCGGCCACCGCCACGGCCCGCCGCCACGAGAAGGCATGGCACATCAAAGGAAAGGGACGCGTCACCGGGGGACTGCCGATCGAGGTCGTCGTGATCTCGGAAGGCGACGAGGCTGCCACGCTGGACGCCGCGTTCGGTGACGTCAAAGAGAAGACCGATGTTCCGGTTGAGGAGCTCGCGCGTTGCCAGCGGCAGGCGTCGGTTGTCACCGACGAGCAGCTGGCCGAGGTCGAGCACTGGTCCAAGACGCCGCTGCCGGACGAGGATGCCCCGGCGGTGACGTCGTGACCGTCATCGAATTCCCGGACGTGATCCAGGGCTCCGACGAATGGCACGACCAGCGCCGCGGAATCATCACTGCGTCCGTCGTCGGGCAGCTCATCACGCCGAAAACGCTGAAGCTCGCGGCCAACGACAAGAGTCGCGCGATCGTGATGCAGCTCGTCGCCGAGCGGATCACCGGCTACACCGACCCCACGTACATCGGCGACGACATGCTCCGCGGCATTGAGGACGAGCCGCGGGCGCGCGACCTGTACGCCGAGGTGTACGACCGTCCCGTCCGCGAGGTCGGTTTCCTTCTCCGCACGGAGGACACCTGGAAGCTCGGCTACTCGCCCGACGGTCTCGTCGGCGACGACGGGCTGATCGAGGTGAAGGCACCACGCGCCAAGGGGCATCTGCGCACGATCCTCTCCGGCGAGGTGCCCGCGGAGTACGTGGCGCAATGCCAGGCCGGGCTGCTGGTGTCCGGCCGCCAGTGGATCGACTTCATTTCGTTCTCCGGCGGGATGCCGATGTGGCACACGCGGATGCTCCCGGACCCGAAGTGGCAGGACGCGATCGTCGCCGCCGCCGAGCAGTTCGAGCGCGCGGCCGCCGAGATGACGGCGGACTACCTGGCGAAAACCGAAGGCCTTCCCGCCACCGAGCGGATCACCCTCATGGAGATGACGATCTGATGGACCTCACCGACACCATCGCCCCCACGAGCGACCAGCTCGACGCGGTCGACCTCATCGCCGGACCGCGCACGTTCACCATCGAGAAGGTCAGCAAGGGCAACGTCGAGCAGCCCGTCAACATCAAGCTCGCCGAATTCCCGCGAGTCTGGCGTCCCGGCAAGTCGATGCGGCGCGTGCTCGTGGCCTGCTGGGGTACCGACGCGTCCCAGTACGTCGGCCGTCGCGTCACCCTGTACTGCGACCCCGACGTCCGGTTCGGCGGGCAAGCGGTCGGCGGCACCCGCATCAGCCACATCAGCCACCTCGACAAGCCCCGCCAGATTCCGCTGCTCGTGACGCGCGGCAAGTCCGCGATCTTCGTCGTGCGGCCGCTCGTCGAGACGACCGAGGACCGCGTCGCCGAGTTCAAGCGCGAGTGGAAGACGGCTACCTCTGAGCGGCGCAAGGTTATTGAGCGCGAGGTCGCGGCCTTGATGAACCCCGGGACTCCGTCGACTTCGCCCGCGCACGAGATGGGATCGGAGGTCGAGGACGTCGTCGACGGAGAGCCGAACGGCTACCTGCCGGACGACCCGGACCTGACCGCGCACGAGGGTGAAGGCGCGGAGCGATGAGCACGGACACCGTGGAGATGGCGCACCAGGGACAGCTGACCGTGCTGAACGCGGGGCTGACCGAGCACGGCGCCAAGACGCGCGATCACCGGCTCGCGCTCGTCGCCGGCATCGTCGGCCGCCCGGACCTGAAGTCCACGAAGGACCTGACTCGGGACGAGGCGACGAAAGCCCTGCGCTACCTGGATCTCGCCGAAGAGGTCGGGGAGATGCAGGACCTGATCGACCAGTACCGCCCGGCGGTGACGTCGTGAGCAAGCACCCGAGGCTCACCAACGGCGGCGACCGCATGGAGGTCGTCAAGGCGTGGGCCGTCGTCGTCGGGGTGTGCCTGGCGATCGCCGCGCTCGGCCCGATCTTCCTGCTCAGCCTCATCGACATGGTGGGGCGGTGGATCCGATGACCACCCTGCACGCCCTCAAGCATGTCGTCGAGCACGCCGACCGGTGGGGAATCCCGGACCACGAGATCAAGCAGGTCACCGGTAGCCCCGGCAAGCTCGTGTTCCTCCTGCCGGACACCAGCATCAGCCTGTTCGCGCGGTGGGCCAAGAATCTCGACGACCGGTGGATCACCGGTCTCGCGACCGGAGCGGTCGGGCGTCTCCGCGTGACCGGCCAAATCCTGTCCGGTCATCGGGTCGAGATCACGGTTCTGTGTGACGGCGACGAGATGCGTCGGCTCGGCCTCGTCGGGAACCTGTCCCTCGGCGAGGTCGAGCAGGCCGCACGCAAGGCGGTGGCGGTATGAGCGAACCCTGCGGAACCTGCGGAGAGAACGGCGAGAACATCGAGGACTGCCCGGTTCACCACAAGGGCAAGGGAATCGAGCTGTCCGTGCCGGAGGAGGCGCGGCGGCTCGCCGGGCAGTACCTCGCGGCGACCGCGGACGAGTTGGCTGTGCAGGCGGACCGGCTCAAGCGGGGCGCCTACAACGCCAAGAACCGGATCTCGGCCGCGAAGTTCGCTGAGCAGCTCGCCCGGTGCGGTGCGTTCACGTTCGCCGAAATGCACCTACGCGAAGAGGTGGCCGAGCTGACCGGCGTGAAGCCGCCACCCAAGCGGTGGCGGCCGCCGGTCACCGAGCCCGCCGGCCTTTTCGAGGTGGCGTCGTGAACCGCCGCCAGCTGCGCGAGTCGCTTCGGCGGCTCGTGCAGCGCACCAACATCGCGGTCCGGCGCGACCGTCCACAAGCGACTATCGAGGCGCCCATGTGGCTCCTCGCCGATATCGCCGCTGCTGGGGAAGCGGCCAGAAGGAGAACACCATGGGTGTAAGAGCCCCCATCTCGGCCGCGACGGTCATCGTCGCCGACCCGGTCGCAGTCGAGCGTGCGCTCGCAGATCTGTTCCAGGCCGGGATCCCGATGCAGGAGCAGCCCTCCGTCGGAGTCGAACGCCTCCGGATCTTCGTCGCGCCCGGAAAACGGTCGGCCCAGTCGATGAACGCGATCGCCGACCTGGACTTGACGGAACGGCAGCTCGACGTGCTGGAGCTGATCGCGGAAGGACTGACGAACCGCGAGATCGGCGCGCGTCTCTATCTGGCCGAAGGGACGGTGAAGACCCACCTGAAGCGCCTGTTCGCGCGCCTCGGCGCCACCGGCCGTGAGACTGCGGTCGCCGCCGGGTTCCGTCTCGGCATTCTCGGTGGTGGTGCGTGATGTACGAGTCCCGCGCCTACGACAAGCCCGCCGTCGAAGGTTTCGGCCCGGACCCGGTCGTCGTGCTCGTCGTCACCGGCACACACGACGTGTCCAGGCTCGTGAACCTCCTCAACGGCGGGCAGCCGGTCATCGAGCAGCTGGAGATCGGCGAGCGCCTCGCCGCGCAGGTCGCCCGGCACAACGCCGGCCGCGCCGCGCTGAAACTCCTCGCGCAGCACGGCGGCCCGGACCTTCTCCAGAAGCTGGGGGAGTCGTGACCACCATCGACGTGTTCGACGTCCTCAAGCGCGCCGACGGCCGGTTCGTGAAGAAGTCCGCCGACGACCCGGCCAGCCCCGACTATCTCAAGGTTCTCGCCGACGCCGTCCGCCCGCTCGTCGCCAACGGCAAGCCCGCGCCCGCGCTGCCCGGTGTCGACGACGAGCAGGTGCAGAAGCTCCAGGCCGACAACCGGCGCCTCGATGCCCGGGTTACCGAGCTGCGCAACATGGTCGCCACCCGCGACGGCGCGCTCGACAAGCAGAAGTCCGCGACTGAGGAACTCAAGATCGAACTCGTCCAGCTGAGGAAGGAGCTGGACGAGGTGCGGGCCGAGCGGGACACCGCCCGCGGCAAGCTCCGTGACGCCGAAGCCCAGCCGCACGGCGGCGTCGAGCTGATGCAGTCCGACCTGGCCCGGCTCGCCAACGAACTCGCCGCCGCGCAACGAGACCGGGACGCGGCGAACCGGACGCTCGACGAGATCGCCGACGAAGAAGCAGCCCGGCCGGCGGCGGTGCACGTCTGCCAGTGGCCGGTCGCCGAGCCCGGTGCCGAGCCGTCGCCGTGCGAGTGCGGCAAGCCGTGGCCGCTCACGGCCGAGGTCGAGGTCGAGGTCGAGGAGGTCGTGCCGGACGTCGACCCGTGGGCCGACCTGTTCGGCCGGATCCGCGGCGAGGTCGACGGGCGGTGGTCCGCGTGAGCACCGTCGAGACGCCGCATGGCAAGCACCTCAACAACATCCCGTCGTGCGCGGTGCCGTGCCCGATCGGGCACACGGGCGAGCAGCTGGACGTGTTCGAGAACGTCGCCGTCTGGGCATGCGGGTTCGTTCGCCCGCTGCCGCCGGTGAAGCAGCCGCGATGGATGGCCGCATCCCGGGAAAGGCAGGCCCGAAAATGACCGACCTCGTGGTGCTGCACGAGCACGGACTCACCCACCACCAGACCGGCCCGCTCCGGAGCGCGGGCCACGACACCGCCGAAGCGGTCGCGGACCTGGTCGACGCGCACCGGGCAACCGTGGCCCGTTCGACGCTCGCGCAGCTGCCGGGCATGGGGCCGCGCCGCCTCGCGCTCGTCTGCACCGCCGTCGACAGCTGGCGGGCGGTGATCTCGTGAGCATCGACTACGACGAAGCGTTCGCCCGCTCCCGCGACGTTCCCGCCTTCTCCAACGGCACCGAGGGCGAAACGTGGATGGCGAACTGGTGCGGCCGCTGTCTGCGCGACGCACCGTTCCGGAACGGGATGGTCAAGACCGGATGCCCGCTGGTCCTCATCTCGCTGATGCAGCGCACCCCGGCCGAGTGGCTCGACGGGCCGCGCGACGAGCACGGCCGCTACTCGATGGCCGACCAGTACCACTGCATCGAGTTCCGCGCGCCGGGCGACGGCGGGGGAGAACCGCGGCCGCGCCCGGAACCGCCGGACATGGACGGTCTGTTCCCGCGCCCTGCCCGGCAGGTCCGGATGTACGTCCTGCCGGACCCGGTCCGGGAACTGGAGGTCGCCGCGCCATGACCGTGTGCTGCGACTGCCACCGCCCGCTCACCGACCCCGTGAGCGTCGCCCGCCGTCGTGGCCCGGTCTGCACCGTGAAGTTCGAAGGCGACACGCACACCAGCCCGAAGCCCCGCCGACCCGCACGACGACGGCGACTCCCCGAAGACGAACCCCTCACCGGGTTCCCGCCCCTCCAGAAAGTCCAGAAAGGACACCGCCGTTGAGCAGCATCAAAGTCGAAACCTCCGACCTCATCGACCTCCTCAAGCTCCTCCAGCACACCGCCAGCAGCGACCGCAACGACGGCGTCACCGCCGGCGTCCTGCTCCACACCACCCGCGGTGAACGCGGCACCGAACCCGGCAAGCAGGACCTCCTCGTCGGCACCTCGACGGACCGGTTCGCCGTCGGGCACACCAACGTCGTCGCCTACGGCCAGCTCGCCCGCCCCTCGCTGTGGGGCATCGAGGACGTCAAGGCCGTGATCGCGACCTTCAAGTCCAAGGCCAGCAAGGACAAAGACGGCGAAGGCCACCAGGTCCACATCTCCGTCGACCTCGGCCACGTCACCGTGTCCGAGGACCCCAACCTGTTCGAGGACGGCGTGCAGCTGTCGTTCCACGAGCAGGTCGTCGACGACTTCCCCCGCCGCCTCTGGCACGTCCTTGAACACATCGGCGTCGACGCCTACGTCTCCAGCGAAGGCGGCCTCGTCCCCGTCGCGAACCGCACCGACATCGGCGCCGCCCGCCTCGCCCCGTTCACCAAGGTCGCATCCAAGCTCGGCGAACCGGTGCAGCTGTTCCGCACCCACCAGAACCGCTACCTCCTCGTCCAGATCGGCGAGCACTACCGCGGCGCCCTCGCCCCGATCCGCTGGGATCTCGAGGAATCCCCGTCGAACGGACACGAGCCGTCCGGCGACGTCCACACCCCGGACCTGCCGCCCATCCCGAAGCGGGACACCCCGCCGCCGCCCAAGACGTTCACCCCGTCCGGGGTGCGGGAGTCGTCCGGCGTCATCACCGGATTCCCCGCCCTCCCGCGCGACACCCGCGAACTCGGCAAAGCCGCCGACCTCGTCATCACCTCCCAGTACGCGCTCCCGTCGCTGCTGACCCGAGGCCTGCGCACCACCGCCAAGCGCGCGGACGGGCTCCTCGAAGACCTGTTCCGGCTCGGCATCGTCGGTCCCTACTTCGGCGGCCGCGCCCGCGAAGTCCTCGTCGCACCGGAAGGGCTCGACGACGTCCTCAAGGTCATCGCCGAGCTGAAGACCGAGGAACCCGAAGGCGACGAGCTGGACGGTGACGACGAATGAGTGACGACATCACCCGCCTCCTCAACGGGGCCCGCGACGCCGCACCCGGCATGACTGAAGCCGCCATCCGCGGCGTCGTCGTGAGCGTCCTCAACACCCTCGACGACCTCATCGAGGAAGCGGGAGAGGACTCGATGTGGCCCGACCCCGGCGACCTCGGACTCCTCGCCCGCGACGTCGAACGGCAGGGCTGACGCCCACCCCAGTCGTGGCGCTGGCCGGACCTGCTTCCCCGCGGTCCGGCCAGGCCACCCCACCAACGAGGAGGAGGTGACCGTGACCGTCCAGATAGGACGACCCGACACCGCACCGATGGCTCGCGGCCGTCTCCTGGCCGCCTGCCGCCGCGGCGACATCCCCGCCGAAGCCCTCGCCCCGGCCGACCGTGACCACCTCGTCTACGACCTCTGGGCCGCGGGCTGGTCCGACGTCGAGATCGCCACACACACCTACATGAGCACCTACACGACTGGTCGCATCCGAGCACGACTCGGACTCGCGGCGCACCCCACGAGCACGAGAGGGGCTGCCTGATGGCTGTCACCAAACGACTGCGGTACGAGATCCTTCGCCGCGACAATCACGCCTGCCGATACTGCGGTGCCACGGCCCCCGACGTAGAGCTCACGGTCGACCACGTCGTCCCGACCGCGCTCGGCGGCAGCGACGCCCCGACCAACCTCGTCGCCGCCTGCAAGGCCTGCAACGCAGGAAAGTCCGCGTCGTCGCCGGACGCGCCGGTCGTGGCCGACATCGCAGCGGACGCTCTCCGATGGGGCGCGGCCTTGGCCTACGCCGCCAAAGTGCAGCTCGGTGAACTTCTGGCCGACCAGCGCATCACGGACTGGTTCGACGAGAAGTGGACGGACTGGCGAACCGGCGGCGGCCAGGGCGACGTTCTCCCACGCCCGGCCGACTGGGAGCAGTCGGTCCTCCGGTTCATCGCGGCAGGCCTCACGTTCGACGTCGTGGAGCAGTCGCTGAAGGTCGCAATGCAGAACAGCCGCATCGCCCCAGACGCGACGTGGCGGTACTTCTGCGGCGTCTGCTGGCGTCGGGTCACCGAGCTCCAGGAGATCGCCCACGCGGCGATCGCGGCACAGGACGGACACCTCTGATGGCCCGCGAACATGCCCGCATCCTCACCCGGATCTGGTCGGACGCCGACTTCTGCGCGCTTCCGATCGCCGACCAGCGCCTCTACTTCCAGCTGTTGTCCCAGAAGAACCTGTCCCAGGCTGGCGTGTTGCCCTTGCAGATCCGGAAGCTGGCGAAGGGATCCGCCGAGACCACTGAGGACGACGTCGTCGCGACGCTGAAGCGCTTGGAGGCTGCCCGGTTCGTGTTCGTCGACGCCGACACCGAGGAAGTGTTGATCCGGTCGTTCATCCGCAACGACGGCGTGATGAAGATCCCGAACGTGTTCAAGGCGGCGCTGCGCGCGGCGACGACGGTCGAGTCGCCGCTGCTGCGGGAGGTCCTCGCCGAGGAGCTTCGCCGCACGCGTCGGAAGGACGCGATCGCCGTCGCGGACGAACTGTCCCCCAAGGAACTCGAACGTGTTCCGGAACCTATCTCGAACCTATCCGGAACCAATAGTGAACCTTTAAAGGTTCGCGACGAGATACCGGAACCCCAGGGGGAAGGGGAAGGGGAAGGGGAAGGGGAATCTTTTGTAGGTGGAGATTTTAAAGAGGACGTGCGCGAGCGACGCCAAGTAGCCGACGACCGCCCCGACTCCTGGCAATCCCCGCCCTCCCGCTGCCCCGAACACCGCAACACCGAGAAGCCACCGCCATGCGGCAAATGCGCCACGGCACGCCAAGCCCGCGAACGGTGGGACGCCGACCAAGGTCGCGCCGCCGCCGAACGCCGAACCGCAGACGCCCGGCAACGCGCCACCGACCGAGCCCGCGCCATCGCCGCCTGCGACCTCTGCGACGACGACGGCCAGATCGGCCGCCAGCTCTGCGACCACGACCCCGACGCAGCCAACCGCGCAGCCCGCGGCCGCGCCGCCGTCCAAGCCGCCCTCGCCGCACGCACCCAGGACGGCCCGCCATGACCCGCCGACGCGGCCGAGCGAACCTCCGCACCGGACTCTGGCAAGACCTCCCCGGCGAAGGCTTCGTCCCCGCCGAACGCCTCGCCCCCGAAACCGAAACCAGCCCACGCCGCCACCCCTGCCTCCGCGCAGACGGCGGATGCGGCGCCGCCATCGGCGAACCCTGCACCAGCCCCAGCCGACGGCCCGGCGGCCGACGCCCCATCAGCGGCTACCACCAAGCCCGCCTCAACGCCGAGACCACGCCGCACCACGCCGACCCAGCACCCGACCAGGAGAACTCGTGACCGACCAGACCCACCGCGACCGTGCCGAGATGGCGCTCAGCCGCGCCGAAGACGCCAGCGCCAGCGCACCGCACCACGCCGCCGCGTTCGCCACGATCGCGACCGCGCACGCCGTCCTCGCCCACCTCGACGCGCTCGCCCTGCCGGAGCCGGGTGCAGGTGACGCGATCCTCGCGGCCGCCCGGAAGCTCTCGAACGAACTCCCGGACTTCCACGCCAGGGCTTTCGCCGAGGCCGTCGCCGACACGGCTTTCGTCGGTCGTGACCACGGTGGCGCGACTTCGGGCCGGGACGATCATGCTCAGACCCACGAAACACCCGCCTCATTTGCCCCAGGAGTCACGAACCGGAGGGTTCCGGAGTCTCTGGATCGACCGGCAGTTTCGTCACGGTTTTCGTCAGAGGATTTCGCGCGGCTCGTCGGCGACCTCGAGCGGGCGCTGAACGTCAAGCCGGAGAGCATCGGCGAGACGACCGGCGACCAGTGGTTCGTGGACGAGTTCACCGTGGACTGCTCGACGCACACGCTGCTGCGCGTCCTGGCGCGCGGCCTGCTCGCCACGGGCTGGCGCCCGCCGCTGCCGGACGGCGGGCAGGACCTCGCCGAGCAGGTCGCCCGCGAGATCCGGAACAAGCTCGACTGGCACCAGTGGCCCGGCTGCGACTGGACCAACGCGTCGCTCTCGGACATCACCGACGTCGCCCTCGCCGCCGTGATGCCGTTCCTCGACGAGCCGCCGGTGCCCCGGGTGTTCTTCCCCGGCGACACCGTGCCCGCCGGGATGGCCGTCCAGGGGGACGCGGGAGACGTGCACCGCTCGACCGCCAGCTGGCCCCTGGACGAGGCAGCTGGTTGGGATCGGCCAGCGGTCGAGATCCGGTCGCTGACCGAAGCCGAGTGGCAGGCCGCCGTCGAGCGGGCCCGCGCCGAACGCGACCAGTCCACAGTGGAGCCGGAGCACGCCGACGACTGCCAGGGCTGCGACGGCCCCGGCATCGTCCCGTGCGCCGCCGACAGGGTCATCGGGAACACCGCGTTCCGCAACGGCCAGCCGATCAAAGACCTGGAGGCCGGCCGTGGCTGACCGGAAGTGCCCGCGCGGCTGCGTCGACACCGACCCCGACGGCGGCTGCAAAGCGTCCATCGCGATCCCGTGCCCGCTCGGGAACTGGTCCGAGCGGGAGCCGTACCACGTCACCGCCGGGATCTGCCGTGACTGCCGAGTCGACCTCGACCAGTGCTACTGCGGAGAGGAGTGAGTCCGTGAAGATCCCCAACCGCCAACCGGTCGGAGACTTCCGCGCATGGCTCGCGTGGCGCCTCCGTGTCTGGGCTGGACGCCTTGAACCCGAACGCCCGCACGTGATGGGCCCTTTCCCCGGATATGACGGGCGACTCGCGTGGATGGCGATGCAGGGGCACACCTCCCTTGCCGGGTTCGAAACGGTGCCTACAGGGCGACAGAAGCCGCTGCCGAGAACCGATCCAACCAAGCGGGATGAGGCGCTGCTGAAGGAACTCTTTCCTGAGCGCACGGAAGGAGCGAACCCGTGACCGACCAGATCGAAACCGCCGGCGCCCGCGACGCCGTGATCGACCTCGCCGCCCGCGTCGTGCACGAAGTGGTGTCGAAAGAACTCGGCCTCACGCGCGGCTACGAGCCCGCGGTCACCGACGTCGTCGCCGCCCGGGAGCTCGCGCGTCGTGGCCTGCTCGTGCCGGTCGAGCTCTGGGACGACCGGGCACGCGAGGCGACACCGCTGTTGCGGCACGCCGCCGCACTCGCCGCACGATCCGGGAAGACGCGCACCTCGCTGTGGCTGACCGCGTGCGCGACGCTGCCGCCCGCCGAGTGGCCGCCCGCACCCGCGTACAAGGGCCCCGTGGTTCCGGCCGCCAAGCACGAGCAGGTGACCGCCATGGTCGCCGAGACGGTCCGGATCCTCCGCGAAGCCGGGGCCATCTACGGCGAGGGTCTGCCCGCGCGAGTCCGGAACCTCATCGCCGAACGGGACGAGCTGCGCACCAGGGTCGAGGAGCTGACCGACTTCGCTGGTGAGCAGGCGAATGCGCGTCGTGAGTCCGACCGTATTCGAAACGCCGCTGCCCGCGAAGCTGCCGACCTTCGCGACGAACGCGACACCGCAGTCGCGCAGCTGGCCGAGAAGGCCGAGTACGCGGGTGAGAAGGCGCGCGAGGGCGACGTCCTCAGCCTGCAGGTTGCCGAACTCACCGCCGAGCGGGACCAGCTGCAGGCCCGCATCGACGCGGCCAAGCTGACATGGGCTGCAGCCGCCGCGATCGCCGACGTGGGCGCGGCCGAGAACCCGGCTCGGTGGGAGACCGGGAAGGCCGCGATCCAGGACTTCGGCCGCGCACTCCAGATCGACCAGCCCGCCGAGCCGACGCCGGACGGCCGTTGCCCGAACACTCCGCCGTGCGAGCACCCCGCGATGATCCACGACGTCTCTGGCGACCCCGAAGACCCGAAGCCGATGTGCTGCGCCGACGGCTGCGCGTGCGGCCAGCCCACCCCGCCGTCCGTTGTGGACAGTGGCGAAGAAGTGGCGAGCCAGCCGTTTCGCAGTGGCGGCCAGATCTTCCCGCCCGGCGGACGGCGCGACGACACCGTCGCGTTCAGGCTCCCGCCGCCCGCGCCGTTCGTGCCCGCCGCCGACGCCTTCCCCGAGGTGATCGATGGCTGACACACGCCTTGCCAGGCCACAGGAAACTCGCGATGTTCCGACCGGCAACGGGCAGCTGCACTGCATCACAAAGGACCCCCGCGAGCCCGCCGCCCCGGAATTCCTGGAGATCTGCGACGACACCCCGGTCCACCTCGTCTGCTCCAGGTACTGCCCGGACGAGTGCGGCGGGCATCTCATCTGCGACCCGTGCTTCCGGTTGGGGATCGAGCGCGGCCTGATTCGGGAGGTGCCGAAGTGACCCTCGACCCCGGCCAGCCCACCCGCGAAGTCGACCTCGCGCACGTCGACGAGTTCTTCCTCGCCGGTGCCGCGGTTCTCGCCCTCGGCCTCACGCTGATCGCCCTCGGCTGGACGAGCGCGCTCGCGCTCGCCATGGCCGCCCTCTGCCTCGCCTGCCCCAACGACCTGGAGCCACCGCAATGACCGAAGCCATCCCCTTCGCCGGGCTCGGCCCGCATCCCGAGTTCCCCGACCAGCTGATCAAGGACACCCAGCTGCGCGGCGGCCTCCGGCACGTTCAGCTCGGCGAGGACGCCGAAACGTGGGTGTTCCTCGGCCACCCCTACCACCGCGACGTGCTCGCCGCGATCGAAACCATCGCCCGCGAAGACGGTCTCGGCTGGGACGCCGACGACATCCCGGACCGGAGCGACCTCGACTACACCTACGCCCGGCACTTCGACGCCTGCCCCGACCACACCACCCACGACGACGAATGCGGCGCCTGCCTCACCGTTCGCTCTCTGGAGGCCGGAGGCTGGTGGCTCGACTGGTCCGGTGGCGGCGAGGACGGCAAAGCACACAAGGGAAAGCCGGGCTACTTCCCGGTCGTGATCTGGGATGTGGAGGGCTGATGCGCGCGCTCGGCATCGATCCGTCGCTCACCGGCACCGGTGTGGCCGCGCTCGACACCAGCTACCTCGACAACGGCAACCCGCTCTACCGCGTCCAGACCATCAAGTCCGTGGGGCACAAGGGTGACAGCCTCCGCGCCCGCAACGACCGGCTCCGCCGCATCGTCGACCGCGTCACCCAGCTCGCGTTGAACGCCGACCTCGTGATCATCGAGGCACCCGCGTTCTCGAAGAACGCCGCCGGAACATGGGACCGCGCAGGGCTGTGGTGGTCCATCGTGGACACCCTGCTCCTCGACCACCACCACGTCGCGATGGCACCACCGAACGTCGTGAAGAAGTTCGCCGCGAACAAAGGCAACGCGGGCAAGGACCTCGTCGCCGTCGGCATGGCCCGGCTGTGGGGCGAGGAATGCCAGTGCGCCAACGACAACGAATGGGACGCCCTCACCCTCGCCACGATGGCCGGGCAACGGCTCGGCATCCCCGGCGTCCCGTCGCGCGCCCACCACACCGCCGCGCTCGGCGGCGTCGCCTGGGACACCGAAAGGGAAGCAGCATGAGGAAGACCTGCAGCCGATGCCTCGGCGAAGGCAAGATCGCGAACACCGACGACGGCGAACCCTGGTCCGCCTGGGCGACCCTGCCGCCCGGCTCCGACCTCGCCGTCCGGATGGGATTCGTCCGCCCGATCGACTGCCCGGACTGCGAGGGCCACGGCTCCGTGGCCGTCGAGCCGAAGCCGCTGACCGCCCGCGAACAGCTCGACGCCTACGCCGCCAAGTCCATGCCGAGCCACACCGACACCGGCGTCGACGACACGGCAGGCACGTACTTCCCCGAAGTGTTCACCGCGCTCCGCGCCGTCCTCGACTTGCACGCCGACGACGCGGGCGACTGCCGCGAGTGCGGGGTCGACGCCCACGAGGAGCCGATCCCGTGGCCGTGCAAGACCGTCACCGCCATCACGACCGCGCTGGAGGACTCGTGACCGCGCCGACCGTCGCCTGCCCGCGCTGCCAACGAGTCAGCTGCATCTGCGCCAAGACCACCACGACCACGACCGGAGGCAGCAAATGAGCAACCCGACCGTGATCCACCCGCACGACCGGCCTGACGACCTGGCCATCCTCATGCCGACCTCCGGCTACACCGTGCAGTACGTCGATGGCGAACGCGGCGAGGTCACCCACCTTGACCGCGTCGCCCCCGAGTCCCTCGCCCGCACCGGCCGCCGCGAACTCCGGCTCATGGAGACCCTGCTCAAGGAAGCCCTCGCGAACGTTCAGGACGCGTGGCTGATCAAGGAGGGTGGACAGTGAGCAACGAGTACCACGGCCGCTACCTCACCCCGCCCGGCGGCTGGACGCTCGGCCCCGCCGAGGAACCGCCGGCGTCGATCCCCGCCCGCCCCTACGCCGACGAGACGAACTCCCAGCCTGGGAGAAACTTGGAGCAACTGGGAGTTGAGCCCAACCCGCTGGTGCGCAATCGTCCACCGGAGCCGGTCGTCGATTTCAGCAAGCCAGGGTTCGGGCTCGTCAGCATTGAGGAAGCTCGAAGCTGGGGGATCGAGCCACCGCCCGCCGTCGTGCTGGCCGACCAGCTGGCCCGGCTCGGCGCCCGGCTCGACGACGCCGACTTCACCGCGGCCGCCGACAGCGTCCGGCCAGAACTCGCGGCCGCGATCCGGGCCGCCGCCGAGGAAAGCGCCATCGAGGTCATAGCCACCACAGCGCCCCCGCGCGCCGAGCCGGTCACGCTCGACGACATCGTCGAGATGATGAACCGGATCAGCCTCGACACCTGCCCGATGACGGAGCGGATCAAGCTCACCCGCGAGCAGATGGACGCGCTGCCGAAAGCGTGGCCGCCTCGGTACACCAACGGCATGATCGTCAACCTGTTCGACGTGCCGGTCGAGCTGGTCGAGACCGTCGAAGAATCCACGCCCTACCAGTGGCAGCACGCCCAGCCGGGCCCGCTCAGGTTCGACCGCGACCTGTCCGACGACGAACTCGCCGAGCTGCGCCGCCGGTTCGAGGAGGCGTGCACGGACACCCGCCTGCGAGTGGTGGTCGACCCGCCCGTCATAAGTCGACGGACGATCGTCGAAAAACGACCGTCGATCGTCGGGCGGATCTGGCACGTCCTCAGGCGGTGGGGCCGATGACCACGACGCCGGAACTCACCAGCGGCGCCGTCGTTACCGCCGTGCTCGTCGCGCTGACGCTCCTTGCGCTGATCGCCTTCATCTACCGGGAGCGTGCCAAATGACGGACGACCGATTCGATCACTGCCTGGTGTGCGAGAAGCCGTCAACCCGCTACGGCTGTTCGGACTGCCGGAACCGCGTCGGCCAGATGCTACGAGACCTCGAGCTGTACACCACGGAGTTCCTGCCGCTGATGACCCAGCCCGCCCGCGGCCAGACCGGACGCATGTCCCCGGGCTACGGCTCCCGCTCGCCGGCGCGCGACGACGTCCTGACCGCGCTGGATCCGCGGTCCCGGCCGGGTGATGTTGACGAGGACGGCGAGGCGATTCTCCGTTCGCCGGATGATGCGGGGTCGTGGCCGCGGTCGTTGACGTCGTCGGCGGTGACGATCGCGAAGTGGATCGCGGAGGAGCGGGACGAACTCCGACCAAGATCGTTTGGCGGGGCGTTGGACTACATCCGCAACCTCCTGTGGTGGTTAGCCGGACGCTCGGATTTCGACGAGCTGTTCGACGACGTCGCCGAGCTCCACCGGCAGGCCCGCGAACTGTCCGGCGACCGACCCCAGAAGCCGTTGGGGGAGTGCCTGAACGTCACCTGCGACGGCACCGTCCGGTGGGGCGGGCCCGGGAAACCGGCGCAGTGTGGGGTGTGCCGCAGGACGTACGACGGCCTGGATTGGGTGAGGTTGGCCGTCGCGAACAACTTGGAGGTCGCGTGATGAGCTGCAGCGTGGACGGTTGCGCCCAGAAGCACCGGTGCAAGGGCTACTGCGCGGTCCACTACGAGCGGGTGCGCAAGACCGGCAGCGTCGCGGACCCGCCGTCGCCGAAGGACGGCTGCTCGATCGATGGATGCAAGCGTCCGCACCGCGCGCGCGGCTGGTGCGCCCTGCACTACTACCGCTGGAAGCGCCTCGGCGACGCCAACTGGCAGCCGACCCAGCGCACAGACATCACCTACTCGGCTGCGCATCTCCGCGTGATCGCCGCGCGCGGCCGCGCCGACGCGCATGCGTGCCTCGACTGCGGAAGCCCGGCGGCCGAGTGGTCCTACACCCACCGTGACCCGAACGAGCTGTACGCGCCCGACGGCAGGCCCTACAGCCTCGACATCCAGCAGTACGAACCCCGGTGCCGGAATTGCCACCGCAACCTCGATGCCGCGAAGACGCCGGAGTGCTCGAAGGACGCCTGCACTGATCCGGCGAAGGCGCGCGGCCTTTGCAACAAGCACTACCAGCGGGCGCGCCTTTCCCGCGTGACGGCGGTGCTGTGAACCGCGTCCCCGCCAAGCTCGTCCTCCACCTGCTCAACCAGGAGGCCGACAAGCGCGGCGATGACCGGCTCCGTCTGAAGTCCGCGACGTTGCGTTCGTGGGTCCACCGGCGACACATCACCCGAGGGAGTGGCGGCTACGACCTCGCGGAGATCCTCCGCTACCTGGAACAGCGGGACCGGCGCGCGGACACCGTGTCCGCGGAGCGCGACCGTGCCGCACCTCCCGAACCCGGCCAGACATGGCCAGCCGAATCCTGAAAGGAAAGCCATGCCCATCCGTTACTTCACCGAGCGACCGCCGATCATCCAAGGGCTCGAATGGACCGGCAGCAACTTCCCCGAAGTAGCAGCTTTCGCGAGCTACTGGGGCTTCACCGCCGTCGACAACGGCGATGGCACTATCACCACCTCCGGCCCGATCTGCAACGGCACAAATCTCGCCGCCGGCGCCTGGCTGATCCCCAACCGCGCGAACGCCCAGACCGCAGCCGACGTGCAGAACCAATTTCAGGAACTCCCGACGGACGGCCCATTCGAGTACACGCTCACCGAGGAGACGACCAACCCCATGACCGGCTACGTACGCAAGTCGACCACGTTCGACGAACTGCATCTGACCCCCTCGACGACACCGCAGGAGGTCCGCGCCTTCTTCGGCGAGTCCTACGACTCGATCCGGTTCTCGCTCAACTTCGTCGGCCGGGATGAGGCCGGAAACTTCGTCGTCATCCTGAACGGTCGCGAGATCCCCGGCGACGGACAGGAAGAGGTGTACGGCAATCCTGGCGGATTTTTCCGCGTCGAGCGCCGGGGCGACGGCAAGACCGTCGGTCTCACGTGGGCACCTGAGGCGCTCGCCGCGGACCCGCTGTTCGAGCAGGCATGACGACGCCGTCCTGCCGTCCTGCCGTCTGGACCCTTCGGAATAGGTGAGGGGAGACACCCTACGGAAGGACACGCCATGCAGCTCGAACACGAACTCGAACTGATCGCCACCATCGAACGGATCACCCAGGCCGACACGGATCGCGACCTCGAAGGCGTCGACCGTACCGACCCGATCGCGGTCAGCGATGCGCTCGGCCACGGCGAACGGTTCCGTGACGCCGGCGTCGTGTACGCCCGGTTCGTCGCTGGTGCCTGGCACGCGGTGTAGCCCGCATGACGAAGGCCCCGGCGTGATGCCGGGGCCTTCTGCCGGGGCAGAGCCCGGGTGTTGCAGACGGTTCGAGCCTAGTTCATACGGCCGCGTGCCTCCAAAATGTTGGCCTCACGCGCTTCCTGGTCCTCGGTGTCCGAGCCGTACGCCCGCCTCTCGATGGTCTCCTCGACCACCTCGTCCAGCTCACGATCCAACTGGGCGGCCGGTTTCCCATACTCAGGATTCCGAGAGAACGGGAACAGCTCAGTGCTTCAACCTTGCTGGATACGGTCCGCGACACCGGTGATCGCCTCGCCGAGCGCGCCGATCGCTTGCATGACCTGATCCGCCAGAGACTCGACCTGACCAGCCGCCCCCTGAATCTCCGACAGCCCGGCGTGGTTGCCGAGCAACATTGCGGCCATCTGAACTTTCCCCTCCACGTCGGCCTTAAGCTCCGCCAGCATGCTTCTCGCATGTTCCAAGCTGGCGAGGTTGCGCAGTTCCGCGGCCTTCTCCTGGATGGACACTGTTCCTCCTGTTGTTGCGGGCGGCCATTCGTCGCCTGCCGGGTGTTTCTGGCCGATGGCTTCGTCCCGTGCGGGTTCGCGGTCTCCGTCGTCCCGCCAGCTGCTGAGCGCGTTTGTCAGCAGCTGCTCTACGGCGTCGCCGGGGACGTCGAGGTTGCCGCCGTCGCCAAGAAGGGACAGCAAAACGTCGTCGTACTCGACCTCACCGAGCGTGTTCAGGAACTGGTCGACGTCGTCGATCTCCCCATCATCGGGGTCGCGTGAAGGCATGGTGCATCCAATGTGGAGAGTCGGCGAACGCCGCGAATGATCCTGACGGGATCGGAGCCATCGTCAGCGGGGTCTCGATTCCCCGGACACCGCGCGGGGGAGGGGCGCGCGGTGTTTCGGCTCAGCGGTTGGGGGTCGCCTCGTCGGGCGGTTCGTTCATCACGCGCCAGAGTGCGACGTCCTCTTCGGACGCACCGTGCACGTCGAGGTCGTCACAGTCTCCGGTGCAGTGGTACCGCAACCAGGTCTCCCGGTCCTCTGCGTTGAGCACACCGATCAGCGCTTCCACCTCTCGGCAGCCGAGTCCGCTGACGATGCCTTCGGCGAGGTAGCCGTCCGCGAACACCTCGCGGAACACGACCAGCGCCTCGGCCGCCGCGCACGTCTTGCACAGCGGGCCGCCGAACTCGTCGGCCGGGAGGCGATCGTGGGCCTCGGTGACCAGCTCGCGGACCGCGTCGAGCGGGTCGTCATCCTCGGCGGCGGTGGGAGTCTCCTCGGGCGCGTCGAGTGCGAGCAGCGCCTCGCCGAGCCGGTCGGCCAGGGGAGCGGGTTCGAGGCTGCGCACCGCATCGCTGCCCGTGGCGGGCACCTGCGTCCTGGCCGTGTACGAGCGGAGGCTGGTGTACAGCTGCCCCGCCTCGGACTGCAACCACGCCTCGGCGGCGGCCTCGTCGTCGAAGTACCGGGTGAACACGCGCGGTTCGTCCCACTCGTCGAACTCGGTCGGGACCTTCTGCACGAACTCCAGGGCGTACTGAGCGTCCCGGATGATCGCGTGGTCGGGGAAGGCGTCGATGGTGCCGTCCTCGAACTCGACGCGGGTGTAGCCCTCGCCTCCGCTGGGGCCGAGCACGGTGACCCGGCTCTGGGCCGAGTCGAGCAGGTAGCGGATGTCGATCGTGGCGTCGGACAAAGTACTTCCCCTGTCTGGTGTGGATGGTGGGTGAGGGCCGTTCAAGATCAACGCCACTGGGCGACACCCGCACCACAACACCGACAACCCTTCCCGTGCGCCGCGCCAGCACGACCCGACTTCTCCCTGAGCAACCCGAGATACCGCGACCACTGGTCCAGTGCCTGGCCGTGCAGCCGGTCCCGCAACACCCGAACCGCGATCGCCGTGCGCGGCGCCTCAACGTCCAGCAGCAACGCGAACTCCAGAAGACGGCCGAGCATCAGCGCGTCGTCGCCCTCGATGCCACGCTCGACGTCCTCGGCGATCGCGTGGCCGTGCAGCTCCTCCAAGGCGGTGGCGCGGATGTCCTCCAGTTCGTGGATTCGGTGAGCGGACCAGCCTTCGCGCTGGGCCATGGCGATCTCGCCGACCAGCGCGGCGGCACGGTGAGTGAGGACGTAGAGGTCGAGTGTGGACATAGTGGATCTCCAATCGAAATATCTTGCGCGGAAGGTACTTCCGGTCGGGTCGGTGTCGACCAAGATCGACACCGACCAAGATCGACAACTCAGGCGGCGGTCACGAGCTGGGCGGCGATGCGGTGGTAGCAGGTGCTGACGCCCCGCAGCCCGGCCTTGCAGGTGCAGGCCTGCGCGGCGGTCAGGTACCGGTCGGTGCCGTTGGAGGCCACGACCTCGAACACACGGTTCCGGCCGTTGCGCCGGAGGACCAGGCCGCCGTCGGCGATCAGCTCGACCGCCTTCTCGACCTGGGCGGGCTTGTGGGCGGCGACCTTCGCGGCGGCGGCGATCCGGGCGCCGCAGGTGCGGCCGTAGCCGCGGGCGATGGAGGCGGCGGAGCGGAGGGTCCGACCGCAGCGGGTGCACCGGGTGGTGGTGGTGCTGGTCATCGGGGCCTCCGTCTTTCGGTGTGTAGATACACGATAGCAAGGATGTGTAGATACACGCAAGAGGCGTGAATGTATCTACATGGTTACGGCCTGGGTGATGCCCCCGGCCGAAGCCGGGGGCGAGGTGATCAGTGGCCGTAGTGGCCGAGGAAGTGCTCCATGGAGCCGAACTCCTTGGCGATCCGGGCGACCACCTTGTCCCTTGGGGCGTGGGCGGCGCCGACGATTCCCATGTCCCGGACCAGGACGTCCCGCATGTCGTCCAGTGCGGCGGTGGTGATCTCGGGGGTGGTGGTCTGCTCGGTCATTTCGTCTCCCTCACTCTGTGCTCCGTGTAGATACACAGTAGCATCGCAGTGTAGATACACGCAAGAGGGAATGTAGATACACGGCAAAACCCCTGCTAGCCTCCGTGTGCGTACACAGGAGGAGCCATGACCAAGGACACCCACACCCGCGCGATCCCCATCCGGATCCCGCCCGAACGCTGGAAACGCTTCGAGGAAACCGCCGGTGCCCGCAACCGCTCCGCGGTGATCAACAACTTCATCGCCTGGCACAACCGCGAACCCGGCGCCGAGTTTCCCGAACGCCCGCCGGCGCCGCCCGTGGAGGACGGCGGCGCCGATTGATCTTGTGGGTGTCGATCTTGAACGACACCTAATCGATCTTGAACGGATGATCTTGAACGACAGGAGACCGACCATGCCCGACCTCGACGACCCGCACGTGGCACTCGACTTCAGCGCCGCGGGTAAGGGGATGGAAACGTGAGGCCGGAACGTCGCAGCTTCAAGAATGTCAGGAAGTCGACGTGGGCGATCTTGGTCACCGTCGCCTTCGTGCTGGGAGTGATCTGGCTCCTGCATCGATGGCTCAACGTCAACGACTGGGCTGGGTTGGGACAATGGTTCGGTGGGCTCGGCGCACTGGTTGCTGCGTGGGTGGCACTTCGAATTGCCAGTGATGAGCGGCGACGCGAACGAAGCCAGGAGATTGAGCGGCTTAAAGTGCAAGCCTTCTACGTCACCAGTATCGTCACTGGAGGTACCTACGAGGGAGTGAAGGTAGTAATTCGAAATGCCTCAACTGAGCCGGTCGTAAATGTTTCGATCATTACGTTTCATCTCCGTACCAACACGCAGACCGTACTCGAAGAATGGGTGCCGAATGAAGTAATTCGACTCGTGCTGCTGCCCGAGGAAAAATGGAATTGCTTGTTGAATTCCCCGAGGTTGGACCTCCCAGTCCTCGATGAGGTGAGTCGGCTGACCTCGCTGGCGCCTCAGGCTGAGATCGAGTTCGAAGATCTCAACGGCACCGTCTGGCGACGTATCGGGGATCAGCCGCCGTTCGTGCACAAGTCCGCGTGACGATGGCGCACACTGTCCACATGAACCAGCCGACGAACCGGCCGTTCGCCCTCGGCGGCCTGATCACCAACACCAGTGTCGACGCCGACCACCCGCCACCCGGGCTCGACTTCAGCTGTACCCAGTACATCCCCGAGCGCGACGGCGCGCTGAAGAACGCCGAGCAGACCACGCAGTTCCGGCCCCTGCTCGAAGCGATCAACCGCGTCGCCCACGACCGGCCATGACGCGACGAGAGCGCTTCGAGACCGGCCAGCGCTTCCGCAGCGTCTTCGGCGGGATCCTCACCATCACGGCCGACTGGCACTATCCGCCCACCGTGGAGGAGAAGGTCCAGGCCGACGCGAAGGGGCTGCTGTTCTACACGGTGACCTATGAGGACGGCCATCAAGGAGTCCTCGAACACGGCGTCATCGAGAACACCTGCACGCCCCTGCCAGGCGACGCGGGCCCGTGACAGGCACCTGGTGATTGCCCCTGATCAACAGCTGTGCAACGCTATTCCCAGGCGTGAGCTATGCCCGCCCCACGATCACCAACAAATAGCGCCGTAACCCGGGATCGGCTCCGGGACCGCGACCCCGCCAGGCCACCTGCCCGGCGGGGTCGCCTCATTCCCGGGACTGCCCGACGGAGCCGGGTAGCGCCGTCGGTCCAGGCCCGTTCACAGGCAGGACGCGGGCGGCACACCTTCGACATCGACCGAGCGAGGTGCGAGCCGCCATGCCCATGCCCACGAGCAACAGCCCCGTGATCGAGGACATCGACGAGTTCGCCCGCCTGGCCGGGCTGCACCTGGACGAACAGCAGGCCGCGGTACTCCGGGAAGCGCTGCGCATCGACCCCGAGACGGGTAAATGGCAGTGCCCCACGTGGACACCGCCGACCCCGGGCCAGACAGACGACCTCGTCGCCACGCGCGTGCTCCTCGGCTTCCTGATCCTCGACGAGAACGTCATGTGGTCCGCACAGCACCGGGCCACGCTCCTCGACGCCTTCCACCGCCTGGTGAACTGCATCAACAGGTTGGGCACGGCCAACGGGCCGAGCGAGTTCGACCTCGGCCACAACATCAGGATCAAGGCCCGGCGGACCAACGGCGAAGAGCAGCTCGAACGCCTCGACACCGGCACACGGATCCGGTTCATCAGCCGCCGCTACCGCGGTGCCGGGCGTGGCTGCCGCGCCGACCTCCTGATCATCGACGACCCGGACTTCCGACGGCGGGAGCAAGACCTCGCGCCGGCGACGGCGTCGCGACCGAACCCGCAGATCGTCATCGTCGAGTAGGACCGCCCGATGGCAGGCAGCGGCAGCAGCACCGACCGCGGCTACGGCTACCGACACCGACGCCTCCGCGCCGAACTCCAGCAGCTCATCGACGCCGGGGGAGTCAACTGCTGGAGGTGCCGCCAACCCATCCACCCCGGTACCCCCTGGGACCTGGGCCACGACGACGACGATCGCAGCATCTACCGAGGACCAGAGCACCAAGGCTGCAACCGAGGATCAGCAGCGATCCGAGGCAACCGCGCCCGCGCCCGTACACAGAACTCGCGCGACTGGCTGAGCTAACGGGGAAACCCGGGGGACAGCACCACACCCCGGCCCCACCCGGGCCAGGCACACCAGACCTCGACAGCGACCAAGGCAGCGCGGCACCCGGCACGGGGCACACCGGGCAGCCCCACCCCCGACGCCCCACCCCACCCACCACCCCCACACCAGGTAGCCAGCACGGCAGGCACCCGAGGCCATCGGTCACCTCAACCAACACACCGCGAAGATCACAACACGACGCGGTGACCAGCACAAACACGATCCACTCACCCCGCCAGGGCCCGGGGGGAGGGGGCACCACGGGCGCGCGGCCCCCCAGAGACCCCGAGCCCTTAGTCGACTTTTTTCTCCCGGCAAAAGTCTTAAGCCAGCAAGCCAGGAGGCCAGCGGGGAGGTGCGGTCATGGAGCGCACCTGCGAGCAGTGCGGCGAGACGATCCCGCCGCAGCAGGGGTCGGCGCGGCCGCGGAAGTTCTGCACGACGTGCCGGCCGCCGAGGAACCGTCCGAACCCTCGGGTGATCGACCTGAAGGCGTCGCCGGAGGCTCCGGAGGCGCCGCGGCGGCCCGTGAGTGGCCTGGTGGCGTCCTACCGGCGCCAGTTGGAGACCGTGGAGCGTCTGGACACGCCGGAAGGCGCGCACGTGATGCATCTGGCCGAGCTTTTCGTCTCCGGGAACCACACGGCGGCCGGTGCGGCGTCGCTGTCGAAGGAGTTGCGGGCGGCGATGGAGGAGGCGGTGAAGGGCGCGCCGAAGCAGGCTGACCGGCTCGACGAGCTGGCGGCGCGGCGGGTGCAGAAGGCATCGGGCGCGTGATCGACCCGGCGTACTTCTGGGTGCCGCCGAGGCTCGGTTCGTACGGTGACGAGGCGATCGACCTTGCTGCCGAGGCTGGGCGGGAGCTGGATCCGGAGCAGGAGCGCGCGGTTGACGCGATGTTGTCCTTCGGGCCGGGCGGGAACTGGGCGGCGCTGGAGTCGGCGATCGTCGAGGCCCGCCAGAACGGCAAGACCGACGGCGTGCTGTTACCGGTGGTGCTGTTCGACCTGTTCCTGATGCGGCCGGACCGGATCGTCTGGACGGCGCACAGGTTCCGGACTGCGCGGGATTCGTTCGACGCGATCTGCACCTGCATCGAGACGACGTCGATCCTGTCGAGCCGGGTCAAGAAGATCTCCTACTCACACGGCGAAGAGGCGATCGAGCTGCACAACGGGGCGCTGCTGGAGTTCCTGGCACGGAGCCAGGGCGGCGGCCGCGGCCTGAAGGGGAAACGGGTCGTCATGGACGAGGCGCTGATCCTGAGCGCCGACTCGATGGGCACCCTGATGCCGACGCTGTCGACCCGGTCGGACGCTCAGATCAGCTACGGGTCGAGCGCGGGCAAGGAAACCTCGACGCACCTGCACAACCTGAAGGTCCGCGGGCGCGCCGGCGGCGATCCGTCGCTGGTGTGGGTGGAGTTCTGCGCGCCGCACGGCTGGGAGGACCCTCCGTGTGCATTGGGGAAGAAGTGCCCGCACACCGTCGGCACCCTCGATTGTGCGCTGGACAACGAAGAGTTCTGGGCGCAGGCGAACCACACGCTCGGCAAGCGGATCACCCACGACTACGTGAGGGCCGAGCGGCGGGCTCTCCCGCCGAGGGAGTTCGGTCGGGAGCGGTTGGGGTGGCACGAGTCGCTCGTCGGCGGCACGAAGCCGATCAGCGACAAGCAGTGGACGGACCTGATCGACATCAAGTCGAGCCCGGTCGACCCGGTGGCGATTGGGATCGAGGTCAACAACGATCGCTCCAGCTCGGCGATCAGCGTGGTCGGGCGCCGCGACGACGGGCTCCTTCATCTGGAGGTCATCAAGTCGGCGCCGGGCGTGTCGTGGGTCCCTGGCGACGTGGTCACGTTGAAGGAAAAGTGGAACCCCTGCGTGTTCGTGATCGACGACCGCAGCGAGGCAGCGTCGCTGCTGCCGGACCTCAAGGAGCTGGGCTTCAAGGTCCGCGATCGGGATCCGGAGAAAGAGCCCGAGCCGGACGAACTCATCGTCACGACCTGGGCGAGCGACCTCGCCAGGGCGTGCGGATCGCTCTACGACGCCGTGACGGACACGAAGACCGCGCGGCACCTGAACCAGCCGGAGCTGAACGACTCGGTGAAGGGCGCGGCGTGGCGACCGCTGGGGGACGCGCGGGCCTGGTCCCGCAAGAACGCGCTGACGAATCCGGCGCCGTTGATCTCGGTGACGTTGGCGCTGCACGGGTTTCTGACCTACGGGCCGCCGCCGGCCACACAGGAGTTCTTCGGAGCCTGGCGATAGGAGACGAGATGACAGCCATCCTCGACCGGGTGCCCGTCGACGAGATCACCGCGGAGGCGCGGCAGATCCAGTTCGGCAAGACGGTGCTGCTCGGCGTCGCCGCAGTCCTGTTCGGACTGGGCTGGGTCGTCGGGAAGACGTTCGTGGTGCTGTGGCGGGCGTTCGCATGGTCTGCGACCGCGGTGAAGGTCGGTTGGCGTGAGGCGCAGGGCTCGCGCCGGTCTGGCGGCAGTGCCTGATGGGGCTGCTCGACAAGATCGACGACGCGCGCGGCGCGCGGCGCAAGGACTGGGCGGGTGAGCCGCCCTTTTGGGAGCTGGACGCCGCCCGCTACGGGCTGTACGGCTCGACGTCGCCGACCCGCGAGCGGATCGAGAACGACTACGAGTCTTACGTTTCGGGCGCCTACAAGGGCAATGGTGTGGTGTTCGCCGCGATCGATCGCCGCCAGCAGGTGTTTTCGCAGGCGTCGTTCGCGTGGCGCCGGAAGGTGAACGGCCGCCCGGGTGATCTGTTCGGGTCGCCGGAACTCGGCCTTCTGGAGAATCCGTGGCCGAACGGGACGACCGGGGAACTGCTGGCGCACATGGAGCAGGACGCGTCGCTCGCCGGGCAGTTCTACGCGACCACTGTGGACGATGCGGGGCACATCGGCCGGAACGCCACCGGTCCAGGGCGCCGGATTTCCCGGATGCGGCCGGATTGGGTGACGCTGGTCATCGACGCTCCGTCCGGGAACCCGTACAACGTGGACGCTCGCGTCGTGGGGTTTCTTTATGAGCCGCGGGTTTCCGGCGGCGGGTACTCGGACCCGTTGCTGCTGTTGCCGGGCGAGGTGTGCCACTACTCGCCGACGCCGGACCCGGTCGCCCGGTTCCGTGGCATGTCGTGGCTGACCCCGGTGATCCGGGAGATCATGGCCGACAACGCGGCCACCAAGCACAAGCTGAAGTACTTCGAGAACGGCGCCACGCCGGGCATGGTGGTGTCCGGCATCCCTGCGGTGAGCAAGACCCAGTTCGACGAGATCGTCGACATGATGGAGGCGCGGCACCGCGGTGCCGGGAACGCCTACAAGACGCTGTACCTGACGGCGGGTGCGGACGCGAAGGCCCTCGGTTCCGACCTGCGCCAGTTGGACTTCAAAGTCACGCAGGGCGCCGGTGAAACCCGGTTGGCGACTGCGGCGGGCATCCCGGCGAGCATCCTCGGGATCTCCGAGGGGTTGCAGGGTTCCAGCCTGAACGCGGGCAACTTCGGGGCGGCGCGGCGCCTGTTCGTCGACTCGACGATGCGGGACCTGTGGTCGAAGGCGGCGCCGTCCCTCCAGACCCTGGTGACTCCGCCGCAGGGCGCGGGCCTCTGGTACGACGCGCGGGACATCCCGTTCCTGCGCGAGGACGCGAAAGACGACGCCGAGATCCGCGCGCAGGACGCGCTCGCCCTGCGGACGCTGCTGGACGCGGGATACGAGCCCGACGCGGCGATCCAGTACCTGATCACCGGCGATCTGAACGTCCTTACCGGACGGCACAGCGGTTTGTTCAGCGTCCAGCTTCAGGCGCCTGGTCAAGGAATGCCGACGTTGCCTGCGGCATCGAACGGAAGGGTGAGCGATGCATAAGAACCTGTCCCGGGTCCAGATCAAGTCGGCGGACAAAGGGCAGGTCTCGGCCGTGTTCGCCACGTTCAACGTGGTCGACAAGGACGGCGACGTCACGCTGCCCGGTGCGTTCGAGGACGGCGCCGAAGTCCTGATCTCCTCGTACCAGCACACGTCGTGGCAGGGCGCGCTCCCGGTCGGGAAGGGCGTCATCCGCACCACGGACAAGGAAGCCATCCTCGAAGGCCAGTTCTTCATGGACACCACCGCCGGGCGCGACACCTTCGAGGTGGTCAAGCAAATCGGTGCCCGTCAGGAGTGGTCGTACGGATTCGACGTCATCGACGCCGAGTCCGGCATGTTCGACGGCCAAGACGTGATGCTCCTGAAAAAGCTGAAGACGCACGAGGTTTCGCCGGTCCTGGTCGGCGCCGGCGTGAACACCCGAACCCTGGCAGTGAAATCCCAGAAGGAGGCGGCGCGCGTGAACCCTGCGACCGCATACAACGCAGCGATCCGTCCCCACGAGACTCGCGTCACCACCAAGCGGTGGAACGGCGCGGAGGTCGTCGCTGAACTCCCCGGCGACGCGACGATCGACGATCTGCGGGCGGTCCACGCCTATGTGGATCCGTCCAAGGATCCGACCCAGAAAACCGCCTATCGCTTCCCGCACCACCACGGCGTCGGTGGTGAGGCGAACCTCCGGGCGTGCCTCATCGGCATCGCCGTGCTGAACGGCGCGAAGGGCGACCACGGCCTCTCCGATCCTGAGCGGAAGGCCGTCTACGACCACCTGGCACAGCACCTGATCGACGCGGACCGTGATGTCCCGGAACTCAAGGCCGAGCTGGGTGGAGCACTGAAGTACCACGAAGAGGCGGCGGACGTCATGGCGCGTCTGGACAGCCTCATCGAGCGCACGTCGGAAGTCATGGCTCTCCGCCGTAGCAAGGGCAAGGCCCTCGCCGCACCCTCGATCGACCTCCTGGAGTGGATCTACGAGGACACGCGGACCCTGCGGTCCCTGCTCGACACCCCACAAGAGGACGCGCACCGCGAATTCGCGCGGTTCATCGCGGCCAACCTGACCACTGGAGAGTGACATGAGTTTCCCCGCACTGGCGGAGGTCGAGGGCAAGCTCGCCGACCGCCGTAAGAAGCTGGCCACCATCTTCGACGAGGCCGGTCCCGAGATCGACCTCACCAAGGTGAAGGCCGTCAAGGGCACCACGCACGACATCGCGGCCGCGATCCGCGAGCTGAACAGCGAGATGGAGGATCTCGGCAAGGAGCGCGACAACCTCGTTGTCGTGCAGAAGGCCGCGGACCGCGCCAAGCAGGCTCCAGGCTCCGGCGGCGCGGAGCCGGGCGCCGAGAACGGCGACATCCCCTCGCCGCGGCGCGAGAAGAGCATCGGCGAGCTGTTCACCGCCTCCGACGCCTACAAGCTCAAGCAGGGCCGCATCGGTCCGGAGGCCACGCTCGACGTGCACCTCAAGACCCTGATGTCGACCTCGGCGGGCTGGACGCCCGAGGTGACCCGCACCGGCACGGTGGTGCCGTACGCGACCCGCCCGATCCAGGTCGCGGACCTGATCCCGCAGACGGAGACCTCGCAGTCCGCCGTGCAGTACATGGAAGAGACCACCTTCAACAACGCGGCGCAGGAGACCGCGGAGGGTGGTACCTACCAGGAGGCGGCGCTCGCGCTGACCGAGCAGAGTTCCCTCGTCCGGAAGATCGCGGTGTTCCTCCCGGTCACCGACGAGCAGCTGGAGGACGAGCCGCAGGCCCGCGGTTACGTCGAGAACCGCCTGCCGTTCATGATCCGGCAGCGGCTCGACTCGCAGATCCTCGTAGGGAACGGCACCGCGCCCAACCTGCGCGGCCTTCTGAACATCGCCGGCATCCAGACCCAGGCCAAGGGCGCCGACCCGGTTCCGGACGCCGTCTACAAGGGCATCGTGAAGGTGGAGACGATCGGCCAGGCCATGGCCAACGCCGTCGTCTTCAACCCGACCGACTGGCAGTCCGTGCGGCTGCTGCGTACCGCCGACGGGCTCTACATCTGGGGCAACCCGTCCGACGCCGGTCCTGAGCGGATCTGGGGTCTCCAGGTCGTTCGGGCCCAGGCGAACCCCGCCGGAGCCGCCGTCGTGGGTGACTACCAGAACTTCATCGAGCTGGCGGTCCGCCGCGGCATCGACGTTCAGGTCAGCAACTCGCACTCGACCTACTTCGTCGAGGGCAAGCAGGCGATCCGCGCGGACATCCGCGCGGCGCTGGTGGTGTACAGGCCGGCCGCGTTCTGCACCGTCACCGGTCTCTGATCGACCCGGACCGGCCCGCCCCCTCGGCGGGCCGGTCCCGGCTTTTCGTACGTTCAGAAAGGAACGGTCCATGCCTGTCATCGAGGGCACCACACGGATCAAGGAAGCGTCCGGCGAGTACGACTTCGCGGTCGACGGCGGCGCGGTCTCCACCATCACCCTGCGCTCGGCGGGCGGTGCGTCGCTGGGCAACGTCATCCCGGCCGGTTCGGTCATCGTCGGCGGCTATCTCGAAGTCGACACCGCCGTCGCCTCCGGCGGCGCGGCGACGCTCGCCGTCAACTCCGAGGGCGCGGGCGACCTCGTCGCCGGAACGGTGGTGAGCGGCGCGCCCTGGTCGACCACCGGCCGCAAGTCGCTCACCCCGGCCTTCACCGGCGCCAGCAGCGTGAAGACCACCGCGGCGCGCAGCATCACCGTCACGCCCGCCGTCGCCGCCCTCACCGCGGGCAAGTTCCGCGTCGTCGTCTTCTACCGGTAGGAGCGCAACGTGTACACAGTGGACAAGCACATCTGGCGGACCGCCGACGGGAAACTCGTCGAGCACGGTCACCCCGACGCCGCTTTCCTCCAGTACCCGGCGGGAACCGACGTTCCCGACGCGGACGCGAAGCGGCTCAGGCTCGCCGACATCGGCAAGTCCGAGCCGGACCCGGAGCCGGAGAAGGAGGCCGAGCCGGAGAAGTCCGACGCGGCCGCGGACGAGCAGCCGGACACACAGCGGGCCAAGACACGAGCGCCCGCCAACAAGGCCGTCCCGAAGCCGTCGGACAAGTAGATGCATGCCGAGGCCCACGAATGGGTAGCGCGCCACGCCACCACGGAGCCGGTGACCGTTCTCGACATTGGTGGCCGGAACATCAACGGCAGCGTCCGGGACCTGTTCCCCGGCGCCACCGTCTACATCGTGCTGGACATCGCCGACGGCCAAGGCGTCGACATCGTCGCTGACGCCGCCACGTGGACCCCGGATCGGCAGTACGACGTCGTCGTGACCGCGGAGACCTTCGAACACACCGCGGTGTGGCCGGAGATCTGCGCCACCGCGTTCACGGCGACGAAGCCGGGCGGCCGGTTCATCGCCACGATGGCCGGACCGGGCCGCCCGGCCCACTCCGCTGTGGACGGCGGGCCGACTCTGTACCCCGGCGAGCACTACGGCAACGTCGAACCGGACGACCTCCGGGCCGTGCTCGCCGAGTGCGGGTTCGTCGACATGGTGATCGACCGCCAGGAGCGGCCCGCCGACGTCCGTTGCGTGGCAACGAAACCGGAGGCCCGCCATGCCGATCGGTGACCCCTACGCAACGGTGGCCCAGCTGAAGGCGCGGCTGCGCATCAACGACACCAAGGACGATACGCGGCTCGCCGAGGCGATCACGGCAGCGTCCCAGGGGATCGAGACCGTCTGCGAGCGGCAGTTCAACGACGCCGGCGCCGCCTCGGCGCGAACCTACCGCCCCGAGCACAGGCACCTGGTGCGCGTCGACGACTTCCACACCACCACCGGACTCGTCATCAAGACGGCACAGGCCGATGGGACGTTCACCGGCACGTGGTCGCCAGGCGAATACGAACTCGAGCCGCTCGACGGGATCGTCGGCGGTGTCCCCGGCTGGCCCTGGTGGACGATCCGCGCCATCACGCAACGGTTCCCGTGCAACCGCCGGGCAACCGTGCAGGTGACCGCGCGCTGGGGCTGGGCGGCGATCCCCACCGCCGTCAAGGAGTCGTGCCTCATCGTCGCCGAGGAAATCTTCAAGCTGCCGGACAACCCGTTCGGATCCGGCGGATACAGCGACTTCGGAGTGATCAAAGTGCGTAACAACCCGTTCGCCATGCGGATGCTGAGCCCGTACCTCCGCTACCCGGTGCTGATGTCCTGATGGCCGCGCTCCTCCCCGTCCTCCGCGGCCTGAAGACGCGCCTGGAGACGATCGACGGGCTCCGCGTCCACGAGACCATCCCCGGCGCGATCGACCCGCCCGCCGCAGTGCTGTCGCTGGAGACCGTCACCTACGACTCGTCGATGTCGCGCGGCTCGGACGACCTCGTCTTCAGCGCGGACGTGTTCACGTCGATGGCGTCCGATCGCTCCGGCCAAGAGCTGCTCTTCTCGTTTATCGACGGCGAGGGCCCGAACTCGGTGAAAGCCGCCGTCGAGGCCGATCCGCTCCTCGGCGGCGTGGCGATGTTCGCCGAGGTCACCGACGCCGGGGCGCCGCGGATCGCCAGCTTCGGCGAGATCGAGTACTACAACGTGCAGTTCCGGATTTTCGTGAGCGTGGCCGGATGAGGTTCCTCGCCGCCCACCCGGGACCGCAGTTCTCGGTGCACGATGTCTACGTCGGCTGGGTCGAAGCGTTGCGCGGACTCGGGCAGCAGGTCCTCGACTTCAACCTCGCCGAGCGGCTCACCTTCTACGACGCCGCGCTGCTGGAGACCCCGGACCGGGAGGTCCGCAAGGCGGTCAGCGCCGAGCAGGCGCAGAAGCTCGCCGTGAACGGCCTCTACGCCGCCCTGTACAAGACGCGGCCGGACGTGCTGTTCGCGGTGTCCGCGTTCTTCTACACGCCCGAGCTGCTCGACCTGGCACGGTCGTACGGGACCAAGGTGGTGCTGCTGCACACCGAATCGCCATACGAGGACGGCAGGCAGCTCGCGATCGCCGCGCACGCCGACCTGAACCTGATCAACGACCCGACGAACCTCGCGCAGTTCGAGGCCGTCGCGCCGACGGTGTACATGCCGCACAGCTACCGGCCGGCGATCCACCGCCCCGGCCCGGGAAACCCAGACCTCGCCGCGGATCTGGCGTTCGTCGGCACGGGGTACGCCAGCCGTATCGAGTTCCTGGAACAGATGGACCTGTCCGGGTTGGACGTCCTGCTCGCCGGTAACTGGCAGCAGCTCGACGACGGCTCGCCGCTGCGTCCCTTCGTCGCTCACGACCCCGAGGAATGCCTCGACAACGAGCAGACCGCCGATGTGTACCGGTCCGGGAGCATCGGGCTGAACCTCTACCGGCGGGAAGCCGAGGCTGAGCACCTCGCGGACGGCTGGGCGATGGGCCCCCGCGAGGTCGAGATGGCTGCCTGCGGCATGTTCTTCCTCCGCGATCCCCGACCCGAGGGGGACGACGTTCTCTCGATGCTTCCCATCTTCGCCACAGCGGGGGAAGCGTCGGAGCAGCTCCGGTACTGGCTCGGCCGGGCGGCCGAGCGGCGGGAGCTGGCGGCGCAAGCCCGCGCGGCCATCGCCGACCGCACCTTCACCCATCGCGCAGCCGACCTCATGCGGCTGCTCACCGAATAGGAGACACCACCATGGCACGCATTGCCGGGCGCCGCGGCCGCATCTACATGGGCATCGCGAGCGACACCGCCGCCGCAGAACCGTTGCCGTTCTTCGCGTCCTGGTCGATCAACTTCGAGACGGAGAAGATCGACGTCACTGCGATGGGCGACCCCAACAAGACCTATCTGGCGGGGTTGCCGGACGCGTCGGGCGAGTTCAGCGGCTTCTACGACGACGCCACGAACCAGACCTACACCGCGGCCGTCGACGGCCTGCCGCGCAAGTTCTACCTCTACCCGAACACGACGAACGCCGGGCAGTACTGGTTCGGCACGATCCTGCCGGACTTCCAGGTCAACGCCGAGGTGAGCGGCGCTGTCGAGGTGTCGGCGTCCTGGGCGGCGAACTCGACCATCGCCAAGGTCGGATGATCGAGGCGGAGGGCGGCGAGAAGCTCGTCGCCCTCGCCAAACGCCTCAAGGGCGCGCCGAAGGAACTCCGCGGCGAACTCACCAAGGCCATCACCCAGGCCCTGCGGCCGCTGAAGGCGGCGGCGAAGAAGTCCGCTATCGAAAAGCTTCCCCGCTCCGGCGGACTCGGCAAGCGAGTCGCGAAAACGACGCTTCGGCACAAACGCAAGATGAGCGGCCGCGGCGCCGGCATCCGGATCGAGGCGCAGACCAACGCCGTCAAGGACCCGCTGCGGATCGACCGTGGCCGGGTCCGGCACCCGACATTCGGACACCGGCCGTGGGTGTTGCAAGACGTGCGCAAGGGCTGGTTCACCGAGCCCATGCGCGAAGGCGCACCGGCGGTGCAACAGGAACTGATCCAGGCGATGGACAGAATCGCCCGGAAAATTGAGGAGAACTGAATGGCACGAGTGAAACTGAAGGTCACGTATTCCGACGGCAGGGTCGTCGAGTCGATCGTGAGCCCGAAGGCCGAAGTGGACTTCGAGCGGCATTTCGGCACGTCGGTCATCAAGGCCGGGCGGGACATGCACCAGCAGTATTACTACTACCTTGCGTGGGCTGGGCTCCACCACGCTGGCCGGGAAGCGGCCGACTTCGACACGTTCCTCGGCCAGATCGACGAGGTCGTGGATGCCGACGCGGAGGAGGAGTCCGGCGAGGAGCCGGGCCCTACGAAAGCGGCTCGACGACCCGGAACCTCGTCGAGCTGAGCATCGTCACCGGGATCCCGTTCTCCGATTTCCTCGAAATGGACGAACGGACCATCTTGACCTATCAGGACGTGCTCGAAGCACGCGCACGGAAAAGGTGAGGAGTGACGATGGCCAGCCTTTCCTTTGACATCTTCGCCCGCGACCGCAACGCCTCCAAGACGTTCGATCAGGTCGGAGACGCTGCGGACAAGGCTGGCAACAAGGTGTCGGCGTTCGGCGACAACGCCAAGGCCCTGGCCGCCGGGGCGGGGCTCGCCGCCGGGGCCGCGTTCGCCGCCGCGTTCGTCCAGGCGCTCTCGGTGGACGCGGCGAAGGCGAAGCTGTCGGCGTCGCTCGGCCTGACCGAGGCCGAGTCGCAGCGCATCGGTGGCGCGGCCGGGAAGCTGTACGCCGACGCCTACGGCGCGAACATCGAGGACGTCACCACCGCCGTCGACGCGGTGGTGTCGTCCATCGACGGGATGCGGGGCGCCAGCGAGTCCGCGGTGGAGTCGATGACGGCGAAGGTCCTCAACCTCGCGACGGCGTTCGGTGTGGACACCGCCAGGGCTGCGCAGGTCGCCGGACAGATGATCACCACCGGGCTGGCCAAGGACGGTACGCAGGCCATGGACCTGCTCACCGCGTCGATGCAGAAGGTGCCCGCCGCCGTGCGGGAGGACCTGCTCGACGCCGCCGACGAGTACGGGCCCTTCATGCAGGCCCTCGGGCTGTCCGGCCAGCAGGCCATGGAGCTGCTCGTCAAGGGCGCCGAAAAGGGCATGTACGGGATCGACAAGACCGGCGACGCGATCAAGGAATTCACGATCCGCGCCACCGACATGTCGAAAACCACGGACGACGCGTTCAAGATCCTCGGCATGTCCACCGAGGACATGACCCGCCGTCTCCTGGCCGGAGGCGACACCGCGAACCAGGCTTTCACCGAGATCATCGCGGGGCTGAAGAACATCAAGGACCCGGCGCAGCAATCCCAAGCAGCGCTGGCGTTGTTCGGCACCCCGCTGGAAGACCTGTCGGTCACCGAGATCCCGAAGTTCATCGCACAGTTGTCCGGAGCGGCGGGGGAGCTGGGCAACGTGGCCGGCGCGGCGGACAAGTTCGGCGAGACGCTGAACGACAACGCCCAGACGAAGCTGACCGCGTTCGCTCGCGGACTCGAACAGAACGTCGTCGGCTTTCTGGGCAACGTCGTCATCCCCGTGCTGAGCGCTGTCGGTGACGCGGCCGGATTCCTCGCTGACGGGTTCTCTCTGCTGCCGGGGCCGACGCAGAACGCCGCCGCCGCGATCGCCGCGGTCGCGCTGGGGGTGCCGCTCGCGATCGCGGCGTTCGGGAAGCTGAAGGAGGGCGTCACGTCGGTCGTCACCTCCTATCAGAACATGTCGAAGGTCGGGAAGATCTCGGTCGCCGCCCTGGGCTTCACGGGCCTGCTCGTCGCTGCGAGCGCCGTGATCGCCAAGATGTCGGAACTCAACCCGCAAGTGGACGCCCTCCAGGTCGGGCTGAAGAAGTACGCCGATGGTGCTGCGGCGTCGGGCGAAGCCGCCCGTGTCCTCGGTGGCGACATGGACCTGCTCAAGACCGCCATCGCGCAGGTGAACAGCGACGGCATCACGAAGTTCCTCGCCGGCATCGCCGAGCTTGTCCCGGGCACGACGGCGCTCGACAGCTCCTTCGCGAAGGGCACTCAGCGGGTCCAGGCCCTCGACCAGGCGCTCGCTGACATGGTCCGCTCCGGCAGCGGCGAGCAGGCCGCGCAAATCTTCAAGGCTCTGGCCGACCGCGGCGTCGCCTCGATCGAAGACCTGAAGAAGGCCCTCCCCGGATTCGTCGCCGCGCAGGAAGTCGCCGCGTCGTCCACGAACAGCGCCGCTGGCGCGCAAGGGAAATCGGCCGACGCCGCGCGCGACAACACGACCGCGATCACCGAGCAGGTAGCCAGCCTGAACAAGCTCGTCGAGGCCGCGGACAAGGCGGCGAGCGCGCTCCTCGGTGACCGCGACGCGCAGCGCGGGTTCCAGCAGGCCGTCGCCGAAGCGGACGCCGCGGTGAAGGAGAACGGCCGCAACCTCGACATCCACACCCAGAAGGGCCGCGACAACCAGGCCGCCCTGGACGGGGTGGCGAAGGCGGCATTGGACCAGGCACAGGCGATGGTGCAGAACGGCGCATCGCAGAGTCAGGTAGCGGCCAAGGTCGAGGAAGCGCGGAACGCGTTCATCCGCGTGGCGATGCAGATGGGTTTGACGAAGGGCGACGCCAACCGGCTGGCCGACTCGCTGCGCCTGATCCCCGGGACCTACGACGCCACGATCCGCACGAACGCGGCCCAGGAAGCGGACAAGGTCGCCAACCTCCAGCGCTCCATCAACCTGCTCAAGGGCAAGACCGTCACGATCACGACGTCCTTCGTGGACGTGTCGGCCCCGCCCCGGCCGATCGGCCGGCCATACGCGTTCGCGGACGGTGGCCTGCCGGGATTTCCGCAAGGCGGCCGGATTCGTGGTCCGGGTGGACCGCGTACGGACTCGATCCTCGCGCGGATCTCCAACGGCGAGTTCATCGTCAACGCCCGCTCCACGGCGCAGAATCTCGACCTGCTGCACGCGATCAACAACGGCAACGGGATCACGCCGATGCGGCAGCTGGACCCTGCGGCCAGGACGGCGAGTGCCTCCGCGGCGTCGGTCGCGGCCGGTACCCCGGTCGTCCGCATCGACCTGTCCGGCGGCGACCGAAGGCTGCTGGACTGGCTGCGCGATCGGATCCGGGTTGAAGGCGGCGGCAGCGTCCAGGCCGCTCTGGGGAGGAGCTGACCGATGCCGTTCCCGAAAGATCCGGAGGACACCCGGTACGAGCTGTACCTCGCGACGCTCGGCTGGGTCGACGTCACCAGGGACGTCTACAACCGCGACGGTGTCCAGATCAGCCGCGGGTACACCTCGGAGCGCACCGACGGCGCAGCCTCACCCCAGAGTTGCCAGCTGACGCTGAAGAACCACACCGGCCGGTACTCCCCGCGGAACCCGCTCGGCGCCTACTACGGGAAGTTCGGCCAGAACACTCCGTTGCGTGTGTCCACTGTGGTCACGAGAGACTCCTTCAACCGCACGGTCGTGAACGAATGGGGGCAGGCCGACACGGGCGATGACTACTACCTCTACTGGTTGTCCGGCAGCGTCGCCGACTTCGACGTCACCGGCGGAAAAGGCACACACACTATCGGCGGCACCGTTCAGTACCGGATCTCGACGTTGCAGGACACGAGGTTCCGCGACGTCGAGATCCGCGCAACGGTGAGCCTGCCGTTCACCGACGTGACCGGCGGCAGCGTCGAACCCGCGAACCTGATCGTCGGCGGGCAGAACAGCGCCGGGGCCGGGGCGACCGACTACTTCATGCTGGAACTCCGGATCACCACAGCCGAGGCGATCACCGTGCGGCTGGTTCACGTCAGTGGCTTCGAAATCGCCCCATTGCGGACGCTCGCCTTCCCCCATACTGGCGTGCCGCTGCGTGTCGCGTTCCAGAGCGAGGGGCAGACCCTCCGCGCGAAGGTGTGGCGCGCGGGGGGCCCGGAGCCGTACGCGTGGGACATCGAGGGCGGCTTCAACTACGACGAGTTCATCGACCGCGCGGCGGGCTGGGTCGGAATCCGCTCCGGAGTGTCCGGCGGCAACACCAACACCCCAGTCGTCTTTTCCTACGACGACGTCGAAGTGCGGGTGAACCGATTCCATGGCGAAGTGTCGGCATGGCCGTCGCAGTGGGACACCAGCGGCAACGACGTGTACGTCCCCATCCAGGCCTCCGGGATCCGTCGACGGCTCTCCCAGGGACAGGCGCCGTTGATGTCGCCGGTACGACGTGCACATTCGACGGCGTCCTTCTACTCCGATCCCTCCGCGCCGCCGCACTTGCTCTACTACCCGATCGAGGACGAGAACGGATCCACCGTGATCGCCTCGGGTCTGCCGAACCGCGGACCGATGAGCATCACGGGTGCAGGAACGCCGCAGTTGGCGACCGACTCCAGCTATCCGGGCAGCGCACCGTTCGGGAAGCCAAACCGGTCCCGCTGGACGTCTCCGGTCATCAGCGCCGCGGCGACCGGCGAGGTTCAGCTCTTGATGCTGCTGTCTGTGCCAACTACTGGCGAAAATGATCTCGCGACCTTCGCTCAAATCGGGTGCAGCGGGACGATCGGTTTCGTCGATCTCTTCTACCATGCGGGCGGCGACCTGGAGATCAATTTCTACGACCGGGGACGCGCGCTCATTGTCGGCTCGGGTGCGATGGACACCAATGTCGACGGTCGTCCTATGATCGTTTCCCTTCAAATGGTTCAGAACGGCGGCAACGTCGACTGGGCCCTGTTCTACTTCCCGAAGGGCGCAGCGTCAGGGCCAGGACTCGGCGGCTCCGTCGCGGGCCGAACCATCGGCGCACCCCGGCAACTGCTGATCTCGCCCTACACACAGGTTGCCAACTCGGCAATCGGCCACGCAGTCCTCCGCAACGACATCATCTCGATCTTCGCCGTCAACACGCAGCTCAACGGCTACGCGGGCGAAGGCGCCCAAGAACGCATTGCGCGACTGTGTCTCGAAAACGACGGCATCAGCAACACCTTCATTCGTTCGTCTATTTTGGACGGTACGCCGGTTGGGGTGCAGGAACGAAAGGCGCTGCTGGACCTGCTCGACGAGGCGTCGAAAGCCGACCTCGGCTACCTCAACGAGTCGCGGGACGTGCTGGGCCTCGTGCACCGCTTTGGCCGCTCGCTATACAACCAGGACGCCGTACTCACCCTCGACTACGCGGGCGGTCAGGTGCAGCCGCCATTCGGTCAGGTCGACGATGATCTGCTTCTCGTGAACGACTTCACCGCGAAACGCGCGAACGGATCGACCTACCGCGCCACCCAGGAAACCGGCCCGCTCGCCCTCACCTCACCGACGAGCGGGACTGGCGCGGGACGGTACGTCGACGAGCAGGAGTACAACGTCGAGAGCGACAGCCAACTGCCCGACATCGCCACCTGGAAAGTCCACCTTGGCACGGTAGACGAGCCGCGCTACCCGCGCGTTCGTGTGAACCTGGCGAAGCTGGCGTTGATCTCGAAGCAGCTCTACGTCGACTCGCTCTCGGTGAACCTCCAGGACCGCATCGAGATCATCAACCCCAAGGAGCTGGTGATCAACGGCACGATCTCGCAGATCGTTCCCGGCTACATCGAGGACCTGGCGAGCAAACAGCACAACATCGAGTTCGTGTGCATCCCCGGCGTTCCCTACGAGATCGCCGAAGCGGCCGTGGCCACCGGCGACACGAACCCGTGGGTTTTCCGAGCCGAGACCGACGGGTCGACCGTGAACACCACCGCTGCCGCCGGGGCGACCAGCCTGTCGGTGGCCACACCATCGGGTCCACTGTGGACCACGATCGCCGACGATTTCCCGCTCTATCTTGACGTCGGCGGCATCAAGGTCCGAGCAACTGGGTGCACTGGAACCAGTTCGCCGCAAACGTTCACCGTCGACGCGCTGCCCGCAGCCCGCGCCGCCGGGACACCCGTTTCCGTCTGGCACCTGCCGGTGCTCGCCCAATAGGAGGATGCATGGCATTCGCGGCAGGCCAGAAAGTCCGGGCCAGCGACCTGAACGCCCTCAACGACGGTCTCGTCGAAGACCTGTACCGCACGGCGAACAGCGCATCCGGCATCGCAGCAACCGACACCGTGCTGGACTTCGTGACCGCAGTTCTGACGGCGGGCCGCACGTACCGCCTGGAGTGGTCGGGCGACATGGTCGGTGCTGGTGCCGTCGCGACGTACTCATTCCGCGTCCGCTACATCGCGGCCGCGTCGCTCACCGTCGCCGGAAGCACCATCGTCCGGCGGAAGACATGGGAGATCAAAGCGGCCGGCGGACACGAGCCACAGTTCGTGACGGGCCGTTTCACCGCTCCCACAACGGACACGTACTCCGTCGGTGTCTCCGTAATCCGCCTGCTCGGCTCGGGCACCGTGCAATCGATCGCCGCAGCGGACAACGAGACCTCCACGGAACTCTTCGACGTCACCAGGCTATGAGGGACCGTCCACTGTGTACGAACTGGAAGCACGAAAGGGGTGACGGTGGGTGCTCTTGACATCGGCCAGCTTCTCCAGTCCGCCGGGCCGTCGGCGGCGCTGCTCGTCGTCATCATCGTGGTTGGCTGGTTCTGGCTCCGCGCCGAACGCCGCGCGACGCGGCTTCAGGACCAGCTCGACGAGGAACGCGCCGAGTACGCCGGGCTGGTCGACGCCGAACGCAAACGGCGCTGGAAGGCCGAGGACACCGCGGCCCGCGCTCGTCGGAAGGTCGGTGATGTAGATGAAGCGGGTTAACTGGCTGGCTCTCGGCATCGCGCTCGTCGCGCTGCTCGCCGCCGCCTACGCGGTCTGGGAGCCCTACACCTTTCGGCAGGAAGCCAAGTCGCTCGCCGACCAGGTCACCGAGGCATGCGCGAAAGGCGGGCCCGGCGCCGTCCAGCTCGGCGCCGCGTGCGCGAAAGCCGCCGAGGTGAAGGACCAAACGTCGGTCGCGCAACCGGCCGAGCCCGACCCGGCCGTGCTCCGGCAAGCCGCTCGTACGGCGGTGGCCGAGTACTGCGCGGCACCGTCGCGTCCGTGCCGCGGCGTCGATGGCGCGTCCCCGAACTTCGACGCGATCGTCACGACCGTGCTCGAGCGGATCCCGTCGCCGAAGAACGGCCGCGACGGCAAGGACGCGCCCACCCCGGATTGGGCGGCGCAGGTCGCCGCGTACTGCGGACAGGTCACCGAACCGTGCCGCGGCCGGGACGGGGAGAAGGGCGTCGACGGGAAGGACGGCCAGGACGGGAAGCCAGGCGCTGAGGGCCCGCCGGGACCGACCTGCCCGGACGGCTACACCGCGCAGTCGCGGCGGCAGGCAACCGAAACCTGGTGGGTCTGCGTCGCCGACGCCGCCCCGTCGATTGGAGGAAGCAGATGAGCGAACAGAAACTGTCCGTCGGGCGGATCGTCCACTACGTCGGCGCAGGCGGCGCGTGCACCGCGGCGACGGTGACCGAGGTGGAGGAGCAGGGCAGCCTCGTCGGGCTGTTCGTCACCGGGCCGTCGGCGATCCACCTCCTGCCGCTCGCCGAGGGCGGCGCGATGTCTGACCAGGACGAGCAAAAGCCCGGCACCTGGCACTGGCCGGAGCGTGTCTGATGCCCACAGGACTCGGGGTGGACGTCCACCCGTATTACCAGCGCGGCGCCACGTTCTCCGGCGTCGAGTACGCCTGGATCAAGATGACCGACGGCGCCGCGGTCTACGCGATGAAGCGGGACGGTCGCGTGTGGACCGCCGACGAGCACGCGCGCCGTCTGCGTGAGGCCGGGATCCCGTTCGGCGGCTACTGCTACGCCCAACCCGGCAACGGCGCCGCCGAGGCGCGCGTGCTGCTGGCCGAGTGTGACCGGCTCGGCGGGACCGGCGTCGCCCCGGCCGTCGACATCGAGGACAACCCGAACATCTACACCTGGTCCACACGGGACGCCGTCGACCACGGCCGCGCGTTCTGCGCCGAGGTGCGGCGGCGAGGTCGACGTCCGGCGGTCTACATGAACGCCTCGAAGATGCAGGCCTGCCGCCCGGGCGAGTGGCCGGAGGACCCGGTGATCTGGGTCGCCCGGTACGGCCGCGCGCCGGAGGCCAGCGGCGTGTACCGCGGTCACTACGACGTGCATCAGTTCCGCGAGGACGGCAACCTGCCCGGCTCGGCTGGGCGGGTCGACTGGAACCAGGCCTACACCCTCGCCCACCTCACCGCCTCCGGGCCCGGCGGCGGCCCCACTCCGAACCCCAACCCGACGGAGGACGACGACATGATCACCGCACCAGCCGGAACGGACGACCACATCAACGTGATCGTCAAGGGCAAGGGCAGCCTGTACCTCGCTTGCTCGTGGGGGCAGACGGTCGACGTGCACTCGATCCTGTTCTACGGCGACACCGGTCCCGGCGCCAAGGAGACCGGTGTCGGCGGCGGCTACGACGGCGGCCTGCGGAACCCTCCGGAGCGCTGGACGTTCCAGCCGAACAAGCCCGGCCCGGTGCGGGTGCCGGTCGGCGCCGCGATGGCGACCATCCGCTACACCGCCCGCCACAGCTTCGGGATCGGTGTCGCATGACCGGCCAGGACGACGGCGCCGGGCCGACCTTCGTTCAGGCCGAGCCGGTCGTCGTGGCGGAGGCAGTCCGCGGCGTCCTCGTCGCGGTCGTCGCCGCCGGATGGCTCATCATCCCGGACTCGACGATCGCCGTGATCGTGTCCGGTGTCGGGCTGCTCGGATCGATCGTGTCCACGATCTTCGCTCGCCGCCGCGTCAGCCCGGTCGCTACCGGCCGGGACCAGTAGGCCGCGCGGTCTGTTTCGAGTAACTGGGCCCTCGTGGTCATCCGGAACTGGATGGCCACGAGGGCCCTTTCGTCATGCCTGCTTGCGTCGCATCAGGAGGACGACGATGACGACCAGGAGCGCGATGATGACCAAGACCGGGACGGCGCCGGCGACGCCGAGAAAGAGGTAGGCCAGCCCGCCACCAACAACGAGGATGAACAGCCCGTTGCCGACGATGCTCACCGCGGCGCGCTGCTTCGGCGTCAACATGTGCCCCCACCTCTCGTTCGCCCCGGGCGTCGGTGATGGCGGGGCCTTCACCCATGTCGTCTTGATCACCGAATCCGTTGCGCACGTGATCGGACTGTGACCGATGACCCAGCCGCCAAGCTACAACCCCAACACGGACGGACGGGACGCTCGTGGCCACGAGTTTGCCGGATCCGTCGGTGGGAGGCACTGCTCGTGGAGCCGCGGCCTACTGCGGGCGGAGGTGCGGGTTCAGCTTCGCGAACATCGCCTTGAACCCGGCGACCGGCTGATCCCGGAAGACGCGGCCGGTGTGAATGTCGAGGTGTCCCCAGTTGCCGTACTCCCCGTATCCGCAGACCATCAAGGACAGGGTTCCGGGTTCAAGGATTTCCGGAATTTCGTGGTATACCCCGTGTTCCAGTACGTTCGCGGTCGGGCTGCCATGTGTCACGCGCTCCATCTCCACGTCGGCGCGGCCGGTCTCGGGGTCCACATTGGTGCGGTAGAACCGGAGTTCGGTGTAACCGCCCGTTCCCGCGTCCCCCAGCAGATGCCCCGTGAAGCTGTCCCACCGGTGGTTATGCGGGATCTGTTCCTCCTCCCCGCCGCGAGTGTCCGGCCGATACCAGTCGTTGACCTTCACGGTGACCTTTTCGGACGTCACCAATGTGCATTCGAACTTGCTGACCTTGCCCTCTAAGTCTGGGATGGCCGCCCATCGCGCCGGGGTGGTGAACTCCTCCCAGGTCAGGGGGCCGACGTGCGGCGCGTGCTCGGCCACACCAGCCGCGACGATTTCGAACCGGGAAGCGGTGATGATCAGGCCGGGAATGACTTCCGCTCTCATGAGATTTTCCTTACGCAGCAACTGTTTTCGGTCTGGAGTCAGCATCTCGTTGGCTCAGGGCCGGGGGGAATGGTTTTCCCGTTTCCTATGCGCGGTTCCGGGTGTAGCCCGGCCTCGCTTGTCGGGGGAGTCGGGCAGGTTGGTTCATGCTTGGGTGCCGGGCGAACGCTGCTTGCCGATCACGTAGTTGACGCGGCCATGGGGACGTAGCGTCACTCCCGCGGCGAGCAGCATGCGGCGCGTCTGGTTGTAGCTGTGCCCGAACTTGGCGCCGACCTGCCGGATCGACGCGCCGTGCTCGTACAGGTTGACCATGCCCTCTGGGCACGGCGGTATGAGGATCTTCGCCGGCCGGAGTGTCACGCCAGCCGCGAGCAGCCTGTCCCGAACGGCCCGGTAGGTGACGTCGTGAACCTCCGCGAGGGCTTCGATCGTGGCGCCTGCCTCGTATGCGGTGACCAGCGTCCTGGCGAGGTCGTCAACGCCCGGCATTCCCGTTCCTCTCTCGTGAGTGGAGACGCGCGGGCCCGGAGGGAGCCACCCGGTCCGGGCCCGCGCGCTCGTGCAGCCGGACGCGGCCGCCACACCCGCGGCGCCCGGCACCCCCGCCGATACCCCCGACAGGGTGGCAGGGGGCTGAAGTCAGGCCGACATGCCCGCGAGGGGGAGGGTCGGACACATCGGCCGGAGACTGAGGGCGAGGGCCCCGGCGACGTGACGCCGGGGCCCTGCCTCCGTGCCCGCCGTTACGCAACAGGCACGGTCTGGTCCACCCGCCGAAGACCGAGGGGGACTAGGGCGGGCGGAGCTTGGTGGGCCTGACCGGCGCGCCGTGGCGGGGGCCGTCGCGCCGGTCAGGCACTCAGGGAGGCGCCTTCACCGCGGCCGCTCCTGTGCCGAGGGGCGACACAAGACCACTTTCCCGTTGTGGAGACGCACGTCTTCGTTGTCGAGCGCGCGGTAGATGTATCTGTGCTTGGTGAACTCGGGAGCGTTGATGCCGCCCGAACCGATCAGGATCTCGGCCGACCCGACACCTGCAGCCATGCCAATCAGCCAGACACGCCCCTCGGCGACCTCTTCGAGGAAGTGGGCGTAGCTCCCCAGTTCGTGCTTCGTCATGACGCCCGATACCCGGTGACGAGAAGCCTGCGGGAATCACGCGTCATGAACCGGTCGTGCTCGATCAGCGCGATCGCGTCCCGGGCCCGTTCGTAGGACGGAATCGCGTCCATGTTGTAGATCAGCGTGACGCTGTGGTTGGAAATCGGCTGCACGCAGACGCCGACGCCCAGATCGTCGGCCACGGCGACGAGTTCTTCACACCAGATTCCGGGATCGTCCGCACGCTCCCACGGCAGGATCACGAACCAGCCGTTCAGGAGCTTGCCCGCGACTTCGTGATGGTCCGCGACGAAATTGAGCCCGCTCATCGACGCACCTCCACGAATGCGGTGACGGCAGTCCTCGGCCTGACCGAAGGTGCCGCGTCGCCCCGCTGCTTACGCCGGTCTCGGCAGCCGAGACAGCCGCGGCACATCCGATACCGGCCGCGCTGCTGGGGGATCTGCTCCCGGAGGTCGAGCTTGTCGTGACGTGCCGGGTAAACCTCGTTCTCCTGACAGCGGGGGACGAGAAACTGCACGGCGGGGTCGGCCAGGGTCCGTTTGAGGAAGTCGTGGATCCGGCCGCTCTCGGCGTCGTACCGCGCGGTGTAGTCAGCGTCATGGGACTTGCTCATGGCCGTGGCCTTCGTGGCAAAAGCGAATCGTCGACGGCGCGCCGGATGTTGGTGACGAGTCCCGCGCCGAGCGTTTCGTCGAGCAGGATGAAACAGATTCCGACACGGAGCGCGGCGGCCGGACCGTTCGGGGTGTCGACCACGCCAGCGGCGACCTCGACCGGGTGCCCATGGATGCCGACCCCGGTCAGCGTGTGCTCGTTACGCCAACTGTCGCTCGTCATCAGCGGCCACCCTCGGCGCGTTCCTTGTCCTTAGCCGACTGCTCGAGAAGGCCGATCAGCTCATCCACCTGAGCGTCGGTGAGCAGAGCGGTGGGGCCGTCGCCGATCCCGATTGCGCGCTGCACCCTCCCGCGTTGGTCACGGAGAAGCCCGACGGCGAGCAGGATGGGCGCGCCGTTCGTGTCGGTCGTGTTCTGCCCCTGCCGCTCGATCCAGCACCCGCGCCTCGCTGCCATCGCTGCCCCTGTGTCCGACTGTGGTGGTCTGTGGTGTCCACAGTTTCCACGGGCACCACAAAGTACCGCAATGGCCTAATCGGGTGACCCAGGACGAGACGTTCATGTGCCATATGCTGTGTGGCATGGCAGGCCACAAGGTCACCTCGAAAGCGCGAGCGCTAGGCGAGGCACTCCGTGAAGCGCGCGTCGCGTCAGGCCTCAGCCTGCGCAAACTCGGCAGCGAACTCGAACTCGACTACAGCCGACTCGGCAAGTACGAGCGAGGAGAAGAGATCCCGAAGGACACCGTCGTGGCCCAGATCCTCACCCATCTCGGAGTCACCGGGGAACGCCACGAGCAGATCATCGCTCTCACCGCAGGCGCCGAGTCCGGTCGCTGGCTGCCGACCACGGCCGAGCGTGAGCAACACCTCGCGGCACTGATCAACCTCGAACAGAACGCCGAGACCATCACGAGCGTCTCGCCGGTCCTGATCCCCGGCTTGCTCCAGGACGGCGGCTACATCCGAGCGATGATGAAGAGCTTGCCAGCGAGCGAGATCGCCACGCGCGTCACGCTTCGCATCGGTCGACGTGACGCGATCACCCGCCGGGATCCTGCGAGGTTCATCGCCTACGTCGGCGAGGCCGCGCTCCGCCACATCATCGGCAACCGCGAAGTAATGCTGCACCAGTTGGAACATCTTCAGCAGGAAATACAGCGCGACAACGTCGAATTCCGGGTCGTGCCATTTGACGCCGGTTATCACCCTGGTCTGGCGGGCCATTTCACCGTGTTCGACCTCCGTCCGGAGCACGGCCTTGGCTCCGTCGTCAACGCTGAGAATCAGCGCTCCGGCCTGCTGATGCAGGATGAGGAGGATGTGGCCGACTTCCGCCGTGACATTGAGGAAGTCGCCAAAGTGGCGATGAGCCCCGAAGCGTCAGCGGGACTCATCGCCGATGTCATCACGGGAATGAGGACATGGAACCTGGATCCACCGGTGTTGTTGGCGGGGTTGACGTGTCGTGGGCGCGCAAATGCCCTCTGGCTTGGGATGATTGTTCTTGCGACGAAACAAATCCACCTAGCGAGAGGGCATCTGCTGGATGCGATCTTCTCATACCGCCGGATCGGTGTCGGTGAGGTTCGATGATGCGGGTCTCGTGTCGTGCGCGGGGCTGGTCCCGGTGCTGCGGCTGGCCGAGGACATCGGCCTGGGCGGCCTGATCGAACAGCGGGTTGACCTGGGGATCCCGGTCGGTGCGAACACGGACGCGAAAGCACTCTCGGTCGTGGCGGGCATGGTCGCCGGCGCGGACTCAATCGAGGACCTGGACGTGATCCGGCATGGCGGGATGCGCCGGTTGTTCACCGGTCTCCGCGCGCCCTCGACGTGTGGGTCGTGGCTGCGCGGGTTCACCCACGGCCACGTCCGTCAGCTCACCTCGGCCGCCTCCGAGGCTCTGATCCGGCTGGCCGGGCGGGTGCCGTCGCTGCTGGCCGGCGTCGAGCAGCTGGCGTTCATCGATATCGATTCCAAGATCAAGGAAACCTACGGTCACGGCAAACAGGGCAGCGGGTTCGCCTATAACGGGATCCGCGGCCTGAACCACCTGATCGCCACCCTGTCGTCCCCGGTCTGCGCGCCGGTGATCCTGACCGCCCGGCTGCGCGGCGGGAACGCTGATTCCCGCCGCGGAGCGGCGTCGATGATCACCGAGGCGATCGGTCTCGCCCGCCGGTCCGGCGCGACCGGGACGCTCGTGGTCCGCGCGGATTCAGCGTTCTGCACCGGCCCGATCATCACCGCGATCCGCCGGACGGGCGCCTCATTCTCGGTCACCGCCCAGAAAAACGCGGCGGTGATGGCCACGATCAACGCTATCGGCGACGACGACTGGGGCCAGGTCGCTTACCGGCACCCGATCCCCGACCCCGAGACCGGTGAGTGGATCACGCACGCGGAGATCGCCGAAACAGTCCACACCGCGTTCACCAATGCCACCACCAACCCGGGCCAGATCACCACCGCGCGGCTGATCGTGCGCCGCACCCCGAGATTCACCACCACCGAGCAAGGCGAGCTGTTCCGCACCTGGAACTACCACGCCGTGTTCACCGACACCGGCTTCGACCTGCACACCGCCGACGAGTACCACCGCAAACACGCGATCATCGAACAGGTCTTCGCCGACCTCAACGACGCCGCCCTCGCCCACTTCCCCTCCGGCCGCTTCGCCGCCAACCAGGCCTGGCTCACCCTGGCCTGCCTCACCCACAACCTGCTCCGCGCCACCGGCAGCCTCACCAGCATGTTTCACGCCAAAGCCCGCACCGCAACCCTCCGCCGACATCTCATCACCATCCCCGCCCGCATCACCCGCACCGCCCGCCGCATCACCCTGCGACTACCAGCCAACTGGCCCTGGCAACACCACTACCAAGCACTCTTCACCGCAACACACCAAAGACTCTGACCCCCACCCCAACAACCAGGACCACAGTGGACACACCGGATGAGACGTCCGGCACCCCACCCTGCCACCAGCGAAAACACAAGATCGACAACATTGGCGAGATCAACACCCGCATCCACCGGTGGATCCAGGTGGAATGAGGATACGGGAAGACGCCGATGACTGGCGTATCTCCACCTACAGCAAGGAGGGCGAGAACTGCGTCGAGGTCGCGCTCGGCCCGGTAACACGAATCCGCGACACAAAGGACCGGGCAGGCGGCGAACTCAGTTTGCCAGCTGCCGCATGGACACAGTTCCTGAAGACGGTCATCGAAAAGTAGGACGAAAGGCCGCCCCGGCACACCGTTACGGTGCCGGGGCGGCCTTTCCGCGTGCAGCAACTCACTTCGTCAGGTATACCTCGCACGTCACCGACTCCATGCTCGGCGCGTTCACCTCGTCCGCCGGACCTCCGCCCGTCACCATCGTCTGCGGACCCACCTTCGGCGCCGGCCCCGCCTTATCGGCCAGGACCGCGCCGGCCATCGTGTGGACGCTGCACCGCGGCGCGCTTCCGCTCGAGACCCATGCGCGGATGAAGGAACCCCACCAGGCGAGCAAGAGCCCGACGGACGGCAGCACCACCGCCGGGTCGTGAGGATCAGCGGTGAAGGTCGGCACCGCGAACGCGATGAGCGAGACGGTCAGCGCGGTGCACACCATGAGCCAGATCCGGTAGACGGCGAGCTGCCGCGCAGGCGTGCGCCGGCGGGTCACCGGTGGTCCTCGAGCGCGTGGCCGTCAGCGTCGATAGGGTCCTGGTCGGTGGCGGCGAACACCGGCTCGCCGACCGGGTCGATGTGGACGGTGCGGTCGAAGCTGAGCCGCGGCCTGCACCAGCACGCGGTCGACATCGTGTGGAACCGACGGTCGAGGACGTGCGGCGGCCGGGCGACGAGGTCGGCAGCCTGATCGACGGTGAGGTCTAGGCCGGATGCAAGGACCTCGATGCGATGTCGGCGTCCGGTACCGAGCGGGGGCGGCCCGTCGAAGAGCAGCTCGGCGAGGCCGAGCGCGAGCCGCGCGTCGGCCGCTGTGACGAGCTGGTCGGGCAGCCAGCTCACGCGCCAGCGTTCGGGGTCGCCGGGGTAGCGGGCGGCCTGGACGCGGCGGGCGGTGTGCGGGGTGCGGTAGGCGGTGCGAGGTCTCGTTGCCGGTTTGGCCGGCGCGGTGATCTGGGTCATGCTGGGTTCCCTCGGGTCCGAATTTTCGGTCCCTGGGGGTGCCGGTGAACAGCAAGGGATTATGGAAGTAACGCTCCTGACTGACCAGCGTTTCCGCAGGTCCGCACATCGCTAGAGCGTCGAGGACTCATAATCCCTTGGCCGTCGGTTCGAGCCCGACCCGGCCCACAACATCAACATCGCCTCTGACCTGCAGAAATGTTGGTCCTTCGGCGGCAATTTCGCCTCGGCGTTGATCGCGACTGGGCTCCGTTATGTCTCCGTTTGCTCCGGTGTGTTCATAGGTGGAGGAGTGCTCTGCAGAGCCAGTTGGTGGCGTAGCAGCTTTTGCTTCCTCGTCACAACCGCTGCGGTGGGGGCTTCGGCAGGTCTGGAGTTCTTTGCTTCCAAGGCTGGACATGCTGGGTGTGGTCGCAGGTCGGCTGGGCGTGCTCCGTGTTCTTGAGCAGAAGGCCAGTGACGTGCACGGTTCTACCAGTGCACTGCGCGCCGCCGAACCGACGAGGTCACGTCGGGCGATGAACCTGCGGTAGAGCGTGGCGTACCCAATGAAGTTTGAGTTCGGCGTCGCGTTGGTGTTTGGCGAGTTCGATCTGTTCGGGGGCGTCGGGCGTACTTGTGGTCCGCTTTGGCTTCGAACGACCCGGCGCCGGGGGAGGCCGGGTATCGACGGGGACCAATCAACCGGAGGGTTCTTGGTTCGAGTCCAAGCGGGGGAGCACAAGACCCCTCTTGAGCCACACCCGACAACATGGTGGGCAGCCGATGAGAGAGCCACCCCCGAACACCTCGACCAAGCCTGGCCCGGCATCAGTCGTACCGCCACTCAACAAGTAGCCGATGAGCGGATTTTCGGCGCCACCGTCACCCGGTTCCGTAACGACCGCACGGTGGCAGCTTCAGGTCGTTCGCGGCCTGTCGAGGTTCGAGCGGACGATCTGGGTTGTGGGGTGGTCGGGTCCCAGCACCCGTTCGCTGTCGGCGAGGGTGGCTTCGTACAGCGGGATCGCCCGCGCAAGATCACCCACCGCCCGATAGGCGCTAGCCAGGTTGTTGCGCGAGATGAGCTTTCCCCGGTCTCCGGACTGCCGCCGTCGGCGAAATTCGAACTCCAGATCGCCCATCGACCACGGCCGCACCTCGGGAAACTTTCCGCAGAACCTGTTCGAAATTCACGCGCACATTAGATAGATGTGGAACATTTCGCGTTCCCCGGAAAGCGCACCTTGTGTACGTTGTGCTTTCGCGCTACTTCATCACCTCGCGGCACTAATCCCTTCCGGCGCTTCGTGAGCATCAATACCTCCTCCCAGGCAGTCTTCATTGCCACCACGAGCCGCTGACCTGGCTTTTCCGGACATCTGTTGGTGCTGTCCATGACGTGAAGTCCAGCGTGTCGCGTCCGGTCGCTCTCGCGTGGACGGCGATGGGAACGATTCGCCCGCCTGGTTCGTGTAAGCGTGCACATCGTTGCGGATTCCGTTGATTATCGTAGATGGACACCATTCGAAGCATTCATGTCCGGAACAAGGAGTGCGATGGGGACCGTGACCGCGATCCCGACCACGAACGGTGTCCCGGCCGTCGCCGCCGCGTGGGCCGCGCACCTGCCCGACCGTCCGTGGCCGGTCCATCGCCGGGCTCGACACCGAACCGGGTGTCGTGTGGATGGCGGGATACCTCGCGAAGGCGCACCTCGGTCACATATCAGCCACGGCGACGACCGCCTGGACGACCGCGTCCGTGACTCGGTCGGGTTGAGTGAGCATCGCCAGATGATCGGCATTCTCGCGGTGCACCCACCAGCCTCGGCGTACTGCCTCATCCGCCGACCGGTCATAGGCCTCACTCAGCCGTACATAGGCGCAGCGAACCGCGGGCCAGCCGTGCGTGACCGGCGCCGACTCCTCGAAGTAGGTCACCGGTAGCCGCGGAAGCTCGGCGACGAACCGCTCTCGCATGTCCTCGTCGGGCAGCAAGGTGTCGAACGCCTCAGCCGGAAACCATTCGTTCCACGGAGGGAGCCACCCAGCATGGGCCAGGCCGGCCAGGTGGTCGCGCAGTTGCGGGGGTGCGGTATCGAACCAACTGCCGCCCGGGTGCGGAAGGATCGCATCCACGAAGACAGCGCCGTGAACACTGTCTCCCACTGCGTCGGCGATCGACGGCAGCAGCGCTCCGGCGCCGCTGTGACCGACCAGCACCGCCGGACGGTCGCCTTCGTTGGCGACAACAGCGCGGGCCGCGGCCTCGGCGAACCCGCGGTAGTACGGGGCACCGTCGTCCACGACTCCGTCGAGCGAGGACACCGCAACGGGATAGCCCTTACGCCGGAAACATTCCGCCGCCGACTCCCAGGTCGATGGCCCCACCAGCGGACTGTGCACGAGAACGAGTGTTGGCAGTTCGACCATGAACCCATTTTGCACCTCGACGATCTCCCCCATGTCTCGCTTACCGACACGACCCCGGCCCCCGAGACCGCCGGCCGCGATGAGCCGATTCAGGGATTGCTCGGTTGGCGGCTCCGCCCGGATTTCCACGACGAACCGACGCGGGAGCGGCCACGGGCGCGACGGCATCCAACATCCGGTCATGCCGACGAGTGGACGGTCGAGCGGTCGTTGCATGCCTGGCCGAGAGTGGTCGCTTTACTTGGCACTCGACACGTGCACGAGTGACTCCGGACGGAGCGGCCACTCTGCGGAGGTGAGGCTGAGTCGATCGCCGTAGGGGTACCGGTCATTCTCGTCAGCCGGCAGCGGATCGCGGATGAAACAGCGATGCGGCAGCAGTTCTCGGCGCTGGTGCATTGGCTCCGTCTCGTGCTCGGACCAACCGGCTCGGGGTGCTGGAAGATCGACGGCGATGTCCACCTCGCCGTCCCAGTTGAGCTGTAGCCCCTCCTCATCCGAGTAGAACCGGCTGAGACGTCGTCGGTCACGTAGACCACCCACTTCGCGGAGCTGACCTCTCTGCGTGCCCTCGGGAGCTACCCGGGGCGTTCCTCGGCGAAGGGGTGCACATCTCGTCCTACCGCGCAGGCCTGTTTCCCCGGACGGTAGCGGTGAGTACGCAGGCTTCCTCGAACTCGCTGGGGCGGCGTTCGTAGAACATGGTCATGTCGGATAGGAGGTGTCAGCGGTCGCCGGCGTTGGGCTGGTCAGCGACGACGTAGATGGTGGGCGTTTGTCAGGTCGGGGGTGTCCATTCGCGTGCCATCCGGAACCGACTAGAATAAGGAAAATCACTCGAAAAGAGCAATGGGTCGTTGGCCTCGCCGAACGTCGACACCGATAGTCCCAAGAGCGAGAAGCTGGACGAACAACGCGAGGTATCCAAAAATCTCGATCTCGCGGTAGACAAACTCAGAGCGGCGAGAAACGCTCGGCGTCTGCATTGGACATGGCTCGGATGCAGCATTCTCCTGATTGCACTTGACCTGCACACACCGGCAGAATCTGGCATTCAACGACACTGGCTGACATGCCGGAGCTGCGGTCTCATAATCCCTTGGCCGTCGGTTCGAGCCCGACCCGGCCCACTCCCTGGACTGCCGTTCTGCAGAGATGTCGGTCCTTCGGCGGCAATTCCGCCTCGGCGTCAATCGCGATTGGGCTTCGTTTCGTCTCCGTTTGCTCCGGTGTGCTGATAGTTGGAGAAGTGCTCTGCGGAGCCGTTGGTGGAATAGGAGCTTTTCTGCTTCCGCAGCTGGACAAGCCGGTGTGGTCGCAGGTCGGTCGTGATCCCTGTTCTCGATCTCCGAGTTCGAGGTAGTCACCCGCCTGCGAATTGACTGCTGGCAACCAGCTGGTTAAGAGAACGTGTTTCGAGTGATGTGGGACAAGACCTTTTCGGCTGATCGCCGACCATCACCTGTGTCGAATCATGCCGCGTTCTGTCGAGCTGTTCGTACAGCTCGTTCGTGGTTTGTGGTGTGGGCGCCCTGATGACGCTGTTCTGGCCGAAACCACCATCACGGTGGTCATCCCGGTCCGTGACAGACCGGACCAGCGCGAACGTGCAGCGGTGCACCCGCTGCCTTGCGTCGTCGTCGACGGCGCCTCTCGCGATCCCGCTTCGGTTGCGGCCGTCAGCGCCCGGCTGGTCGTCCGCGTGGAGAATGTCGAGCCCGCCGGTCGAGAGTCGGCAACGCTCAACTCCGCGGTCTTTCGATGCGGTGGAGTTGAGGGTGTTTGGCCGTGCGCTGGTCTCCGGAAGACCGGCCGCGCAGGCGCCTGCCGAGCCAAGGGCCGAGAAAGGTGGCTGCCCAACGCAGTTCAGTGGTGGCGCGCCATTGCGTTGACGGTGGGATGGGCAACGGTGGTGGAGGTTCGTTCCAGGAATCGTTGCTGCCCGGCAGCTGCAGGGCGTGCGCGACCGCGTCGGCGATCAGTTGATGCCCCAGGGGGCTGCAGTGCAACCGATCCTCGCTCCAGAACCGACGGTCGGCGACGGAGGGGTGTCGAGCGATGTCCGCGACGGCGACTCCGTGCCGGGCGGCTGCGGCACGGATCCGGTCGTTGATGTCGAGGATGCGGGAGCGGACCGGTCGGGCGAGGGGGATGATCCGGGTGAGGTCGGGAAAGGTCACGGTCGCCACACGGGCTCCGGCGTCGGTGAGCGCGGCGAACATCGCTTCCAGGTGATCGGCCACCGCGGAGGTCTCGACTCGGAGCCGGAGCAGGTCGTTGACTCCGGCGACCACGGTGGCCAGGTCGGGAGACAGTGCCAGAGCCGGCCCCAGTTGCCCGGCCCGGACTTCGTCCGCGCGGCGGCCACGGACGGCGAGGTTGGCGTACTGGAGATCGGGGTTGTCGATGGTGAGGTGTTCGGCGAGCCGGTCAGCCCATCCACGAAGGCCAACGATGTCGTCACCGTCGCCGACGCCTTCCGTTTGGCTGTCACCCAAGGCGACGTAGCGCAGGTACTTGCCGCTCCGAACGGGTTCCTGGGTGTCGTTCTCCTGGGGCTTCATCGGTTGGCCAGGACCACGTCGCCGACGACCGGACTGTCTCGCACCGCGGTGTGGACCTGTTCAGTGACTGTCACGCCATCCTCCTAGTCATAATGTTGACTAATCATAACCATGACTATTCTGGGCTGGCCCCCGTGTCGACGACGAGGAGATGCGCCGATGAGCTTGCGGCATGCTGTGCTCGCAGCGTTGCTGTCCGGCGAGTACAGCGGCTACCAGTTGGCCAAGGCGTTCGACGTGGGCGTCGCCAACTTCTGGTACGCCCGACCGCAGCAGCTCTACCTGGAGCTGTCCAAGCTCGAGAACGACGGGTTGATCAGCGGCCGAGAGGTGGCCCAGCAAGCCCGACCCACCAAGCGGCTGTTCATGGTCACCGCCGCCGGCCTCGCCGAACTGGCGCACTTCGCCGCCGCCGTGAGCAAGCCATCGTTCATCCGCGACGACTTGCTGGTCAAGGTCCAAGCCGTCGACCACGTCGACGCGGCACCGGTGATCGCGCAACTGGATCAACGAGCCGCAGCGGCCGCGGCCAAGGTGGAGATCCTCGACAAGATCCTGCGGCGGTTACGCGGGAATCTCGACGAGGAGACCTATCTGCGCCGCGGATCTCCGATCGGGCCCTACCTGACGTGCTTGCGCGGTCGGCGGTTCGAACAGGAACACCACGACTGGTCTGTGCGGGCCGCCGCAATCCTGCGTGATCGGGCGACTCGGAACGGTCAACAGGCGAGCGGCTGGTAGGTCTGAATGTCGTAGCCGTCACCACCAGCCCGGTCCGACCGCGACGATGGACAAGCGGCCAGGTCCTCGAGCCGTATGAGGCTGCGGTGGGCGTCGGTGAACGTGTCGCGCACCGCCGGCTCCGAAGGATCAGTCGTCGCCCTGGTTGACGATGTCGTTGATGTCCTTGCCGGAGTCAGGGATGGCATGCTGGTGCGTTCCCGCCGCTGTCCGCTCATGCGGAGTAGCGTCCAGCAGGGTGATCTGAGCCCACCGATTCGGTTCAGGAGCAACGGCGGAGTACGAATTCACTGTTGATGCCGAGAGGTTCGTCGCGGTCGTCAATCGTCAAGGTGGCGGAGCAGGCCCGCGCGATGGGCGATGGCGGCGGCCTCCGTGCGGCGGCCGGCACCGAGTTTGGTCAGGATCCGGGAAACGTGCACGCCCGCTGTGCTCGCGGAGATGAACAGTGACGCGGCGATCTGGCTGTTGGTCAGCCCGTCGGCCAGCAGACGCAGCACGTCCAGTTCCCGGGCGGTCAGGCCGAACGGATCGGCAGGTGGTAGCGAGGGTGCGGGTTCGGGCGAGGCGAGATCGACGCGGCCGCGGGCCGCGAGCAGGTCGATCTCGCGGCGGAGGCCTCCGGCGCCGAGATCGTCGGCGAGAGACGCGGCTTCCCGCAGCGGGTCCTGCGCGGCGGCGCGGTCGCCCGCCGACAGCGCCGACTCGGCGACGCCGAACAGCGCCTGGGCGAGTTCGTAGGGCTGGGACCGGCCACGCCACGCCGCCACCGCGGCGGCCCACAGCTGTGGATCGTTCTGCGCGATCTCGGCGTCGAACGCCGCCCGGTGCGCCGAGGGCACCGGGCGGTCAGCGGTCACCCGCGTCGCCACGTCCTGGAGCTGTTCAGTGCGCCGCTCGACCAGTTCGCGCCGCTGCTGGTCGCGGCCTGCCGCGTCGAGCAGCGCTCGCCGTACTCGGGTGCCCGCGCGCAGGAGCGTCCACGGGTCGCCGCGAGGACCGAGCAGGCCCGGGTCGTTCAGGGCGTCGACCAGGAGCCGGTCAGCCGCGTCGAGGTCACGCCGGGCGACCGCGAGCCGGCACCGGAACGCGGTGGCGAACACCGGTATCCCCTGCCCGGTCGGATCGGCGGGCGAACCGGCCGCGACCTCCGCCGCCGCGTTCAGGTCGCCCTGGGCCAACAGCACCTCGCCCAAGAGCGTGGTCAGCACCGCGGTCGTCATGGCAGGCGGTTCGTCGGCCAACGCGTCTTCGACGACCTCTCGCGCCTGCGCCCACCGGCCGAGCAGCCAGAGCGCCTGTGCCAGAACGCCTGTGTGGTCGGCGCCTCGCGACCGGGCCTGTCCCACACGATGGGCCGTCGCCCGGCCCTTCGCCGCGACGGCGGCGGCTGAGCCGTAGTCGCCGGTGCCCATGAGCAGGTACGCCTGGCCGAGCAGCGCGGTGAGCACGTTGTAGTGGTCGGAGGTGGCCTCCGCGATCGTGGCGGCTTCCCGGAACAGGGCGAGCGCTCGATCCTCGTCACCCCGCACCGCCGCGACCCTGGCGGACGCGATCAGCGCGGTGGCCTGGACGACGGGCAACCCGTGATCGCGGCTCAGCTCCAGTGCCTCCCGCGCGTAGCGCCCGCCCTGGTCGGGATCACGCAGCCCCACGGTGACCGCGAGCATGGCCAGCGTCTGGCCGCGCAGGTCGGGCGGCGCGTCGGCGGGCATGGTGGCGAGGGCGGTGCGGAGGTCGGCGTCGCCGTCGCGGCCGGCACGGCGGTTGAGCAGACCGCGGATGGCCAGGACGCGGGCAGGCCGCTGCGGGTCGGTCGCGGGGTCGAGTTCGTCCAACGCCCGGCTCGCCAGCGCGACGCCTCGCTCGAAGTCCCCGGTGTGGACGCACGCCCTCGCGGCGTGGTCCAGCACGACGGCCCGGGACACACCCAGGCGGGCGGCGGGCTCGGGAACCGTTTCCCAGCGGTCGAGAACCCGGTCGAGCAGCCGGAGCTGCTGTTCGTAGGCGTAGGCGCGGCCCGCGTCGGCCGCCGCCCGCCAGGACGCTTCCAGTGTCCGCGCATGGTCGCCCGCGGCGTTCCAGTGCGCGGCCAGCTCGACAGAGCCCTGCCCCTCGGGCACCAGCGCCGGATTGTCGTGGATCGCTTGGGCGCAGCGGGCATGCAGTCTGCGCCGCTCGCCGGGCAGCAGGTCGCCATACACGACGTCGCGAAGCAACGCGTGGTGGAAGGCGTACCCGTCCTCGCGCACGACCAGCAGCCGCCGGTCGACGAGCACGCGCAGCGCGGGTTCCAGCTCCTCGTCCGGCAGACGGCAGGCCAGCCCGAGCAGTTCGTGCCCGACCTCGTGACCCACGACCGCGGCCGCACGCAGCACCGACCGCCCGGTCTCAGGCAGCCGCGCGGTCACCGCGGCGAACAGATCCCGCAGTGAGGACGGGGTGCCCTTCACCGGATCGGCGGCCAGCGCCTCCACGAACAGCGGGTTGCCGTCGCTGCGCTCGTGCACGCGTGCCACCAGCGCGCGGTCAGGCTCGTGACCGAGCAGCCCGGCCAGCTGCAGGCCGACTTGTGCCCGGTCCAACGGGCCCAACTCGAACTGCAGGCCCCGGGGCCTGCGGGCGATGTCGAGCACCAGCGGACGCAGCGGGTGAGCTCCGCCGACCTCGCCCGACCGGTAGGTTCCCACCAGCAGCAGCCCCGGCTGTTCCAGGTTGCGCGCCAGATAGGCCAGCAGGTCCCGGCTGCCGGAATCGGCCCAGTGCAGGTCTTCGAGGACGACCACCAGCGGGTGCCGTGCCGCGGCGCCTTCCAGCAGCGTCACCATCTCGTCGAACAGCCTCGACCGGCCCTGCGCCGCGTCCTGGTCGGCCGGAGGATCGCCCAGTTCGGGCAACCAGCGCGCCAGGCTCAGCCGGCCGGCGGGCAGCAGGTCCCGGATCGAGTCGCCGCCGAGTTCGCGGCGCAGCCGTCGCACCACCGCCGTGAACGGTGCGAACGGCAGGCTGTCCGCGCCGAGTTCGAGGCACTCGCCGCGCACCGTCCGGGCGACGGTACCGAGCCGGTCGGTGAACTCGGCGACCAGACGGGACTTCCCGATGCCCGCCTCGCCCGCCACGACCGCGACGGCCGCCCCCTCTGCGACAGCGACCTCGCAGACCTCGCCCAACGCGGCCAGTTCGGCGTCGCGTCCGACGAGGACCGACCCGACCCCATGCACGTTCACTGACGCCATGATGCCACCACCCGCGGTGGCGTAAAGAGGTGGCGGCGGGCGCGTAAAGAGTCCGACCGGCCGACAAGGACAGTTCTCCCGATGTGGCCGAGGGGGTGCTTGAACGAGATTTGTCGGCATGGGAACCAAGGAACTGAGCCTCGTCCTCGCAGCCGCCGGTGTCGCCGGCGCCCTCATCGCACCCCCCGCCACCGCCGCCCCCGCCAACCGGTGGACCGGCACCTGGACCACCTCGATGCAGCGCCCCATGGGCGCGACCTGGCAGGGCGCGAACTGGTCGCTCGACGGGTTCGCCGGCGAGTCGGTCCGCCAGGTCGTACGCATCAGCCGGGGTGGCACGCAGGTGCGGATCCGGTTGTCCAACCGCTACGGAACTTCGCCGCTGCGGCTGGCGGGCGCCACCGTCGCCACCGCGGGCGACGGCGCGTCGATCCGGCCGAGCACAGTCCGCCCACTGCGGTTCGACCGCTCGCAGTCCACAGTGGTCCCGGTCGGCTCGGAGGTGGTCAGCGACGCGACGCTGCTGCCCACGTCCGCACTGGACCGGTTGGCGGTCACGCTGTACTTCGCCGAGCCCACCGGACCGGCGACCTTCCACGAGGCGGCGACCGCGACGACGTACCGCACCAAGGGCGACCACCGATTCGACGCCACCGGAAGGGCGTACACCGCCGAGAGCCACTCCTGGTACTACCTGTCCGGTGTGGACATCGCAGGCGGCCCGGCCCGGTCCTCGGTCGTCACGTTCGGCGACTCGATCACCGACGGCGTCAGCGCCACCAAGAACGCCGACAACCGCTATCCCGACCAGTTGGCCGAACGGCTGGTCGCGTCCGGTTTGCCGCTGGCGGTGCTCAACGCGGGCATCGCGGGCAACCGGGTGCTCGATGATTCCGACTGCTGCGGTGACAGCGCGCTGTCGCGGTTCCGCCGCGACGTCCTCGACCAGCCGGGCGTGCGCAGCGTCGTCGTCACCCAGGCGCTCAACGACATCGGCTTCAACCCGGAGGTCACCAGCGCCGAGCTGATCCAGGCGCACCGGAAGCTGATCCGGGCCGCCCGCGACCGCGGCGTCAGGATCATCGGCGGCACCGTCACCCCGATGAAGGGCTCGATGCTGGACAGCCCGCGTGGCGAACAGGTCCGCGGCGAGGTCAACCACTGGATCCGCACGGGCGGCGAGTACGACGCGGTGGTGGACTTCGCCGCCGTCCTGGCCGACCCCGCCGACCCGGCCGCGCTGCGGGCCGAGTTCGACGCCGGCGACCGGCTGCACCCCAACGACGCCGGCTTGCAGGCGATGGCCGACGCCATCGACCTTTCCAGCCTCTGACCCGAGTTCCGGGGGGACGCGACCGCCCACGTGTCGCGTCCCCTTCCTCACCGATCCCGTTCACTCAGAAGGAGAACCATCATGATCCTCGTCACCGCCGCCACCGCGCCCGTCGGCCGTGAGATCGTCGACCAGCTCACCGCCGCCGGCCACCCGGTGCGCGCCCTGACCCGCGACGCGGAGAACACCGGGCTCCCGGCCACCACCGATATCGTCGTCGGTGACCTGGCCGACCCCGAGTCCCTGGCGATCGCGATGCGCGGTGTGTCGACGGTGTTCCTGCTGGCCGTCGTACCTGGTTTCGCACCGGCGTTCTTGGCTGCCGCGAAGGAAGCGGGCGTGCGGCGCATCGTCTTCCAGTCCTCGGGCTCGGTGGACGACACCGCGGCCGAGCAGCCCCACGCCGTCGCCGCCTTCCACCACGACATCGAGCGGCAGCTCCGCGAGTCCGGTCTGGAGTGGACGATGCTGCGCCTGGAACTGTCCGCTGCCAACCCCATCCAGTGGGCGTTCGACGTGCCGGGGCAGGTGCGGGCAGGCGACGTCGTCCGAGGCCCGTACGCCCAGGCCGCCGGCGCACCGATCCACCCCGCCGACTTCGCGGCCATCGCCGTGGAAGCTCTCACCGACGACACCCACGCCGGCCGGACCTACCCGGTCACCGGCCCGCAATCGCTGACCCACGCGGAGCAGATCGCGCTCTTGGCCGAAGCGCTCGACCGCCCGCTCCGGTACGAGGAACTGCCCGTGGAGCAAGCCCGAACGGCCATGGGCCCGCACGCGCCCGCCGACGTCCTGCTCGACGACTGGGCCCGTCACCTCGACCGCCCGGCACCGATCACCGACACCATCGAAACGATCACCGGCCGACCGGGCCGCACCTATGCCCAGTGGGCCGCGGACTACCGCGGCGACTTCCTGAGTCGTTGAGGGCGTCGGGTCGTGGGGTGCCGCATTCAGTCCTCTGATGGCGTGTGCGGCGCTCCCGGAAGGCGCGTCGGGCCGGCCTGCCATCGATCAGCGAACCTCCCTTCGCCGGACCGAACGGGTATCTGGCCGGGTTGGTGTGGAAAGCGGACAAACGCGTGAACGTGCTGTGGCACAACCGCGAGGTCGTCGAAATGCCGCAGCCGCCGAACGGCACCGCGGGATTCCGTTACCACGACGCGTTTACGAGACCCTTGGCCGTCGGTTCGAGCCTGACCCGGCCCACTCCCTGGACAGCCTTTCGGCGCACCAGCCCTGATCCGTGGGCGACTCGGTTCAGAAGTGGGGAAGCTCCAGCAGGTTGTTCTTCCAGATGCCGTCCGACCGCGTGCGCAGGAATTTGGGGCCGAAGGTCGGCTTGATGATCTCGACGGCCACCCGGTGGATTCCCTCGTCCACGTAGGCCTTACCGTCATCGTCTTCGATCCACGCGACGATCGCCGAAACGAAACTCTCGCCGGTTTCACCATTGCCGGGGTTGACCCAGCGCAGTTTCGTGATGTTCTCGTGGAATTTTCCGCCTTCGAGCCGCGATGCGACGATCTTGATGGCCATGGTGCTACCTCTTCGGCTGGGTGCCCTCGAAGCGAACAGGGGTAATGCTGTACTCGCCGTCCATCCGCGCCCCGTTACGCCACCCGGGCGCCGTGCTTTGAACGTTACGAGTTCGAGCGCGGGCCCGTTCGTTCTGAGTCAGATGACGCAGACCGTGACCGTTCCGCCGTGTCAAAGTCCTCTCCACCGGCGGGGAACACCAGCCGGAAGAGAGGGGAAAGAGACATGTGCGCCGCCCGAAAGACACCGGCCCGCCTTCTGGCCACGACGGGGATCGTCGTCGCCGCGCTGGCGCTGACCGGCTGTGCCCCGGACCCCGCACCGCAGGCCGCTCCGGCGGCACCGAGCCCGGCGCCCGCGTCGTCCGCCGCCGACCCGGCGGCCTCGGTGACCTGGATGAACGGGTTCTGTGGCGCGATCAAGGGCTTCATCGACGGGAACAACAAGATGCCCGCCGCGGGTGGGGAGACCCTGGAAGCCATCAAGAAGAGCACCAGCGACCAGTTGGGGCATTACGCGGGCATTCTCGGCAAGACCGTCGACGACCTCAGCGCCTTGCCGGCCGCACCGGTCCCGGCGGGGGAGACCGCGAAAAAGGACTTCCTCGCGAAATACACCGCCGCGCACGACAAGGCCGTGAAGGCGAAAGCCGACCTCGACGCGGCGGGAAAGAACGACACGGCCGCGCAGGGCCGGGCGGTCGAAGGGCTCATCGCGGCCCAGAAGGACGCGCACAGCGCCCTCGACCCGGTGAAAGCGGTTCTGGGATCTCCGGAACTGACCACCGCGGCCGCGACCGCCGAACGCTGCCGTCCCTGACTCGATCCATAAGGGAACGCCTTTCCCGCCACTCGACCAATCCGGGTTTCGGCCTACGTTCTGAGGTGCATGGTGTTGCGTCTCGGTTGTCCGGTGGGGTCGAGGTAGGCAGGGGCGGTGAAGTCGGGGAGTCCGTCTTGGGCGATGGCGACTTTCCATTCGCTGCGGTGGATCAACCGGTGGTGCTTCGTGCAGAGCAGGACGAGGTTGTCGATTTTCGTTTCGCCGTGGTGTCGCCAGAAAACGATGTGGTGTGCGGTACAGCGCGGTACCGGCATGTCGCAGCCGGGGAAGGCGCAGCCGCCATCGCGAAGGGTCAACGCGTATTTCTGAGCGAGGGACACGGTGCGTTTGGATCGGCCGATGTCCAAGGGTTCGCCCGCGGTGCCGAGGACGCCGGGCCGGACCCGGGCATCACACGCGAGGATCCGAGCGTCGGTCGCGCTGATCGGCCCGACCAGATCCAGGTGCGCCTCGCCGATGTCCCGGATCAGGTCGTCGTAGGACATGGTGACAAGGATGTGGGTGGCCTTCCCCGCCTGGCCGGGCAGGTTCCGGCTGGTGGCCTTCAATCGCACGTAGTCGGTGAAGGCGTACCCGTAGCGTTCGTCTTGGGTGCGGGAGTCCCGGACCCCGTCGATCGCTTTGTGGGGTTTGGTCATGGGGTCGAGGTCGGATTTCAGGCGTGCGTAGGTTTCCAGGTCCAACGTGGCTTTGAGGCCGAGGGTGCCGTCACGATGCTTGACGAACCGCAACTCCGGCCGCACATCCTTCGGGTCCTCGTTGCGCGGCTCCTTCCCGTCCGGGTCCAGCTCGTCCAAGAGCCGTCGCCCGGCCCGGGCGATCTGCCGGGGCCCGGCCCGGCGAGCCAGGTCGACCAGGATCTTCTCCCCGCCCGCACCTCCTCCTCAGGGACGGTGGACGGGATCCGGGACAGGATGCGGATGATCGCGTCGACCTGACTACCGCCGATCGCGCCCTCCGCCGCGGCGTCGGCGGTCAAGGGCGCGAGAGGCGGCACGACCTCACCACCCACCACCACCCCGGATACAACGCCAGCACCCGATCGGCACGAGCAGCGGCCTCCTTGTCCGTGACCAGGAAGTCCCCGAAAATCATCGCCGCCAACGTCGCATGACCCGAACATCCACGAACACCCCGGTTATTGATTTCCGCCAGAATCGCATTCTGCTCCGCATCCAACCGGCGCTTCAACACTTCCAATTCCTGCTTACGGGCATGCAGCGTCGCAGTATCGACACGCCACCACTCGGAGCGCACCGTCTCGAGTCTGTTATCGCTGGCCACGACCCCAAGGCTACTCACGTTCGAACACCTGTGCTATAGCATATTCAGACTACAGAGGCGGCCGAAGAAGTCGCAAAGGCCATCGCACTTAGTCGACTAAAGGCGAGAAGCGGCACTCACGAGTCTTCGGTGAGGATCTTCCGAAGTCGGGTCAAAGCGCGGTGCTGAGCCACGCGCACAGCGCCCGCGGTCGAACCGACCACGCCGGCGGTCTCCTCCGCGGACAACCCGACGACGATGCGCAGGACGACGATCTCCCGCTGCTTGTCCGGCAGGATCCGCAGCAGTTCACCCATCCGATCGCTCAATTCGTTGTGCAGGGCGTGCTGTTCCGGACCGGCGGAATCCGAGACGCCGTCGGGGACTTCGGCGACCGGTTCGGAGCGGTTGCGGGCGGCGGCACGGCGGGCGTCGGCGACCTTGTGCTGGGCGATGCCGTAGACGAACGCGAGGAACGGCCGCCCTCGTTCGCGGTAGGTGGGCAGCGCGCGCAGGATCGCCACGCAGACCTCCTGCGCGACGTCGTCCGCGGAGGCGTACGTCCGTTCCTGTCTGCCGATCCGCGCCCTGCAGTACCGGATCACGAGCGGGCGGACGGTGGTCAGCAGCTGGTCCAGGGCGCGCGGGTCGCCCCGGCCCGCGGCCTCGACCGGCCCGTCGAGGGAGTACCAGTGTGACGGCGTCACCTGCTCCGGCTCGGCCTCCGCCGGGGTGCCCGGTTCCACCAGGGCGAGTTCCCGGATCATCGCGCGGTTCTTGATCCGGGACAGGGTGTCCTCGACGTCGAGGCCGACCCGCAGCGCGTCGACGAAGGCGACGTTGGCGTTGTCCAGGCGGGTGACGAACCCGGGATCGTGCTCCTCCAGGCGGCCGCGCGCGTGGCGCAGTGTCGCGCTGACGGCTTCGTCCGCGATACCGAGCATTCCGGCGATCTCCCTCGTCGTGAAGCCGTCCAGCGCCCAGGCCATGCCGAGTTGCTGGCGTTTCGGGAGCCTTCCGAGCATGGTCAGGACGGCCGATGCCTCGTCGGCGAGGACGGTGAGCTTGTCCTCCCGGCCTGCGTCGGTGAAGGCCCAGTCGGCCCGGACGGCGGTCTGCTCCTTCGCCCGCCGGTAACCGACGCGGCGCACCCAGGACTTCGGATGGGTGATGGTCCGCCAGTCCTCGTAGGCGTTGAGCATCGCTTCCGCCGCCGCGTCCCGCGCCGGGTCCAGTGCGAACCCCGCCTTGCACAGGAAGCCGGTGAGCAGCGGAAAGTCGGCGTGGAAGAACTCGTCGAACTCGTCGTGTCCCATCACCCGCACTCACCGCTCTCAGCCGCCGGACGCGAATGCCCTCGAAGGACAGGTGCACTGAGCGGGCCGCTGAGTGTAACGATTCGGTCAAGGTGATGTTTGCGCCGCCCACCCGGGCGGATACCCGGTTTCGGACGGAAGTCGTTTGACGAGGAAGGGAAAATCGAAGGAAAAGGAGGTGATAGGAAAATGGAAATGAGGATGGCGGGGGACCTCACCGAGGCCGCTTGCCGCGGTGAGGATCCCGAACTGTTCTTTCCGGTCACCGAAACCGGTCCTGGCGCACGGCAGGTGGCCAGGGCGAAGGCCGTCTGCGCGCGGTGCCCGGTCACTTCGGCCTGTCTGGCCTTCGCCTTGGACAACGGGCTCGCCCATGGTGTTTTCGGCGGGCTGACGGACAGCGAACGGCGTCGCCCGATTCGCGTTCGCAGCGCGGCCTGAATCCAGTCGACAGCGCGACCGATTTTCCCGATGGGCTTTCGTGCGCGAAAAAGAGGGGCCCGGTGCGGTGCACCGGGCCCCTCTCTCGTGGCGACGTCAGACGACGGCGTCGGCCGCGGTCTCCTCGGCCAGCCGTTCGTTCCCCGACTGGGTCTTCAGCGGCTTGTGCTTCAGGAAGGCGACCGCGACGACGACCAGCAGCGCGATCGGCGCGCTGATCAGGAACAACTCGCTGGTCGCTTCGCCGTAGGCCTCGCGGACGACGGTCGCGACCGGCTCGGGCAGCGTGGCGATGTTCGGCACCGCGCCGCCTTCCCCGCCGCCGGGCAGGGGCCCGAGCTGCTCCGTGATCAGCGCGGTGACCCGGTTCGCGAGCACCGCGCCCAGCGCGCTCACGCCGATCGAGCCGCCGAGACTCCGGAAGAACGACAGCGTGGAGGTCGCCGTCCCGAGGTCGTGCGCGTCGACGTCGTTCTGCGACACCAGGACGAGGTTCTGCATCAGCATGCCGACGCCGACCCCGAGTACCACCATGAACGCGCTGAGCACGACGAGGTTCGTGTGCGCGTCGAGCGTCCCCAGCAGGGCGAGGCCCGCGGTCATCAGCACCGAGCCGAGCAGCAGATGGCTCTTCCACTTGCCGGTCCGGCTGATCAGCTGGCCCGAGACCGTCGAAGAGACGAGGAGCCCGAAGATCATCGGCAGGCTCAGCAGTCCGGCCACCGTCGGCGACTTGCCGAGCGACAACTGGAAGTACTGCGACAGGAACACCGTCCCGCCGAACATCGCGACGCCGACGAGGAAGCTCGCGAGGGTGGTCAGGGTGACCGTGTGGTTGCGGAACAGCCCCAGCGGCAGGATCGGCTCGGCCACCTTCGACTCGACGTAGACGGCGAGGGCGAGGATGACCACGCCGGCGGTCACCAGGCCGACCGTCCACCACGAGCCCCACGCGAACTGGTGCCCGGCCAGCGAGGACCAGACAAGCAGCGTCGAGACACCGGCCATGATCAGGAACGCGCCGAGGTAGTCGACCTTCACCTCGCGCCGGATGGTCGGCAGGTTCAGGGTGCGCTGCAGCAGCAGGATCGCCGCGATCGCGAACGGGACACCGAGGAAGAAGCACCAGCGCCAGCCGAGCCACGAGGTGTCCACCAGGACGCCGCCGATCAGCGGACCCGCGATGGTCCCCACGGCGAACACGGCTCCGAAGATCCCCGAGTACTTGCCGAGTTCCCGCGGCGAGACGATGGCGGCCATGATCACCTGCGCGAGCGCGGTGAGCCCGCCCGCGCCGACGCCCTGCGCGACCCGGCTGCCGATCAGGAGCTCGATGTTGCCCGCGAACCCGGCGACCAGCGAACCGACCACGAACAACCCGAGCGAGAGCTGGATCAGCAGCTTCTTGTTGTACAGATCGGAAAGCTTGCCCCAGAGCGGGACCGTCGCGGTCATCGCGAGCAGTTCGGTGGTGACCACCCAGGTGTAGGAGGACTGCGAGCCGCCCAGTTCGGAAACGATGCGCGGCAACGCGTTCGCGACCACCGTCGAGGCGAGGATGGCGACGAACATGCCCATCATCAGTCCCGACATCGCTTCGAGGACCTGCTTGCGGTCCATCGAGCCCGGTGGTGAATCCGGTTCCCCTGGTTCGGTCATGGCTGCGGACATGGTCGTCCCCCTTCGTGTTCCTGTGGTGCCGGGCGGGTCAGCGCGCGCGGCGGCCGGGCTCGGGCAGCCCGGCGAGAAGCATTTCGACGGCGTCGTCCAGCAGATCGGTGGCGGAGATCCGGCCGTCGTGCTGGTACCAGAGCATGAGTACGGCGTTGACCGCGCCGCCGAGCGCGGACAGCAGCAGCGCCGGGTACAGATCGGCTTTGGGATCCACGCCGGTGCGGCGCGCGATCGCCTCGACCATCGGCGCGATGGTGTCGTGGTTCATGGCCACCGCGCGGGAATGCAGGGTGGCGTTCTCCTGGATGGCCTTCATCCGGCCGAGCCACTCTTCGCGGTTCTCGTCGACGTGGGAGAAGTCCTCCATGATCGCTTGGATCAAGGCGCGGGGAGTGTTGACTTCCTTCGGCGTGGCAAGGAACTTCTCGATGGTGCGCCGCGTCCGCTCGGCGCTGTCGGCGTGCGCGATGACGACAGCGTCCTCTTTGGACGCGAAGTAGTTGAAGAAGGTGCGGGGTGAGACCCCCGCCGCCGCGCTGATGTCCTCGACCGTCACCTGGTCCAGACCGCGTTCGGCGACGAGCCGGACGGCGGTGGTCGCCAGCGCGCGGTGGGTTTCCAGCCGCTTGCGCTCGCGGAGTCCTTTGACGGGTTCGGGCATGGGTACCACGATACGGCTAAAGATGCAGAAACTGCAAAATTGCAGTTTGTGAATCGTGCCACTGGCGAACGGCCGCGCCGCGCCTGGCAGACTGCGGCGGGTGAGCGGAACGGTGCTGGTACTGGGCGGACGCAGCGAGATCGGCCTCGCGGTCGCCGAACGGCTCGCCAAGGGCGGCGGGCGCAAGATCGTGCTGGCCGCGCGGCGGAGCGCGGACCTCGGGGCGGAGTCCGGGCGGCTGCTGGCCGCGGGGGCGGAGACGGTCGACGCGGTCGAGTTCGACGCCGACGACCTCGCCGGGCACGGTCCCTTCCTGGAGAAGGTCGTCGCGGAGCACGGGCCGCTCGACGTCGTCGTCACCGCTTTCGGGATCCTCGGCGACCAGGCGCGCGCCGAAGCGGACGCCGCCCACGCCGTCGCGATCGTGCACACCGACTATGTGGCTCATGTGAGTGTGCTGACGCAAGTGGCCACTGTGCTTCGTGCGCAAGGAAGCGGAAGCCTCGTGGTGTTCTCGTCGGTCGCCGGGGTGCGGGTCCGCCGGGCGAACTACGTCTATGGATCGGCCAAGGCGGGCCTCGACGGTTTCGCGAGCGGCCTGGCCGACGCGTTGCACGGCACCGGGGTGCACCTCCTGCTCGTCCGGCCCGGCTTCGTGATCGGCCGGATGACGGAAGGGATGGCCCCCGCGCCGTTCTCGAGCACTCCCGATCAGGTCGCCGACGCGACGGTCGACGCGCTCCGCAAACGCCGGGGTACGGTGTGGGTGCCGGGACTGCTGAGGCTGGTGTTCGCGGTGATGCGCGTGGTGCCACGGGCGATCTGGCGCCGCATGCCGCGCTAGTTCTAGCGCAGCGCGGTCGATCCGGTACACGGCGTCGCGATCGGCTGTCCGCTTGATCACTTTCGCTGGTCCGAACGGGCTTTAAGACCCGTTCATGACACATTTCTCAGGTATTTCCCAGCTAACGCGGTGATCCTCGAGCACGGGGGATCATTCACGGAAGCGGGGAGAGGGTCGTGCTGCTCACGTCGCGAGGACGGCGGATCGGCGGCCGCGTCGCACTGGGCCTGGTGTCGACGGTCGTGCTGGGGGTCACGGGGTACGCGTGGACCCAGTTGAGCCGTCTGGACGGCGCGATCGTCACGGCCGACGTGATCGCGCCCTCGGCCCAGGTGCCCGACGGGCCGCCGGGCGAACCGCTGCGGGTGGCGCAGAACATCCTGCTCGTCGGCATCGACTCGCGGACCGACTCCAACGGGAACCCATTGCCGCAGAACGTACTCGACGCGTTGCACGCCGGAAGCGGGGACGACGGCGGCGACACCACCGACACCATGATCGTGGTCCACATCCCGGCGGGCGGGGCCGCGGCGACCGCCATCTCCATCCCGCGCGATTCCTATGTGGACATCGCGGGCGGATTCGGCAAGCACAAGATCAATTCGGCGTACAGCCGCGGCAAGAACGCCGCGATGAACTCCCTGCGCGCGCAGGGGCTGAGCGGCCCGCAGCTGGAGGTCAAGGCCAACGAGGCGGGCGCCAAGCTCACCATCCAGACGATCGAGCAGTTCACCGGTCTGTCCATCAACCACTACGCCGCCGTCAACCTCGCCGGGTTCTCGTCGCTGAGCGAAGCGGTCGGCGGGGTCGAGGTCTGCCTCAAGGAACCGGTGCAGGACAAGTTCTCCGGGGCTTCGTTCCCGGCCGGGAAGCAGACGCTCTCCGGACCGCAGGCGCTCGCCTTCGTGCGGCAGCGGCACGGGTTGCCCAGCGACCTCGACCGCATCGCGCGGCAGCAGGCGTTCCTTTCGAGTATGGCCAAGACCGTCCTGGGCGCCGGGACGTTCACCGACCCCACGCGGCTGAGCGCCTTGGTCGGCGCGATCGGTGGCTCGGTCGTCCTCGACCGCGGCTGGGACGTGCTGAGCTTCGCGCAACAGCTGCGGGGGATGAGCGCGGGAGCGCTGAAGTTCCAGACGATCCCGGTCCAGAGCCTTTCCCTGCCGACGCCTTCCGACGGCGACGCGGTGAAGGTGGATCCGGCGGAGGTTAAGGCGTTCGTGCAGGCCACGCTGACGTCGACGAGCGTCGCGGCGGTGGGGGAGCCGACGAGCGGCATCGGGGTCAAGCCGGTGGCGGCCACCTCGTCGGTGTCCGCCCCGCCGAGTTCGTCTTCCGCTTCCACGCCGCCGGACGGCTGCGTGAACTGACGTCGCGTTCAGAGGACCAAATGCGCTGAACCGCGTCGCGTCGCCGGCCGTGTCGATGATGTGATGACGCGTCGATCCGGCTGGGCGATCCTGGTGAGCCTGGCCCTCTGCCTCACCGGGTGCGCCACGACCGTCCGGGGAGCGGCACAGCCGGTGGATCCCACCCGGGTCGCCGGGCTCGCGATCACCGACGGGCCCAGCGGGCTGAAACCCGGGGTGCTCGACGCCGCCCTGCCGGTCGACGGCGGGGACGGCGGCGAGATCGACAAGCTCGCGGCCAACGCCGTCGCCGACGTCCAGCGGTACTGGCGCGAGCAGCTGCCCGCGGTCTTCAACCGCGAGTTCCGGCCGCTGGCCACCCTCGCCTCCTACGATTCCGCCGGTCGCGGCCGCGTGCTCTGCGGAGCCCCCACGGCGGGGCTGGTCAACGCGTTCTACTGCGCCACCGACGACGTCGTCGCGTGGGACCGCGGTGAACTGCTGCCGATGCTCAACGACTCTATCGGCCAGGCGGCGGTCATGGCCGTGCTCGCGCACGAGATCGGCCACGCCGTCCAATTCCGGCTCGGCCTTCCGGGCGCCACCCCGTCGATCGTCAAGGAACAGCAGGCGGACTGCTACACCGGGGCGTATCTCCGCTGGGTCGCCGAGGGGAAGTCGCCGATGTTCCAGGTGTCCACCGGGCGCGGGCTCAACGAGGTGCTCACCGCGCTGTTCCAGATCCGCGACTCCGCCGGCGTCGCCTTCGACGACGCCGGCGCGCACGGCAACGCGTTCGATCGGGTCTCGGCGTTCCAGTTCGGCTTCACCGACGGACCGGCGCGCTGCGCGAAGATCGACGAGCGGGAGATCGAAGGCCGCAGCACCCAGGGCGGTTTCGGCTCGGCCGCGGCGAACGAGCGGGCGGCGGCGGAGAACGTCCGCCTCGACGACCGTGCGGCACTGGCCGACCTCACCACCAGTCTCCGGCAGGCATTCCGACTCGCGGCCACCCCGCCGACGCTCACCACCGGTGCCGCGTGCGGCGTGACGGCGGAGGACGCGCTCGCGTCGTACTGCTCGGAGTCCAACCAGATCAACCTCGACCTCGAAGGCCTGGTGCGGATCGGCACTCCGCCGCGTCGAGGGCGGCAAGGTGGCATCGGCGACTTCGCCGCGTTCGCCGAGGTCGCGTCGCGCTACACCCTCGCCGTCCAGCAGGAGGGCGGGTTCCGGCTCGACGGCCCGGTGGCCGCGCAGCGCACGGCTTGCCTCACCGGGTTCTGGGCATCGACCATTGTGGACGGTCGGCGCGGATCGCTGACGTTGGCGCCGGGCGATCTCGACGAGGCCATCGCCGAGATGCTGACCCGGAACAGCCTGATCGCGGCGGACGTCCGGGGCCGGACGGTCCCGGCGGGCTTCGCCAGGGTCGCCGCCTTCCGGGACGGCTTCTCCTCCGGCGACCAGGAGACCTGCGGCAAGAAATACCGCTAGCGCGTGAAGGCCCCCTTCCCTCGGCTCAGCCGAGGGAAGGGGGCCTTCACGCGCAAAGCGTCAGGTCACACGAAGGCGCTTTGGCCGGTGATGGCCTTCCCGACGATCAGCGTGTTCATCTCCCGCGTGCCTTCGAACGAGTAGATCGCCTCGGCGTCGGTGAAGAACCGCATGATGTCGTTGTCCAGCACGATCCCGTTGCCGCCGAAGATCTCGCGGCCCCAGGCGACGACCTCCCGCATCCGCGAGGTCACGAACGCCTTCGCCAGTGACGAGTGCTCGTCCTTGAAGATCCCGGCGTCCTGCAGCCTCGCGAGCTGCACCAGCATGCCCCACGACGCGGTGATGTTGCCGAGGCTCTTCACCAGCAGGTCCTGCACCAGCTGGAACCGCGCGATCGGGCGGCCGAACTGCTCGCGCTTCTTGGCGTAGTCCAGCGCCAGCTCGTAGGCGCCGATCATCACGCCCAGCGCCTGCCACGCCACGCCGCCGCGGGTCGCCCGCAGGATCTCCGCGACGTCGCGGAAGGAGTTGATGCCCTGCAGCCGGTTGGCCTCCGGGACGCGGACGTCGGTCAGCGTGATCTCCGCGTTCTCCACGATCCGGAACGCGAACTTGTTCTCGATCTTGACCGGGACGAACCCGGGGGAGTCCTTCTCGACCACGAAACCCTTGACGTGGTTGTCGTCCACGTCGCGGGCCCACACGATGACCAGGTCGGCGAAGGTCGCGTTGCCGATCCACTTCTTGGCACCGTTCAGGATCCAGGTGTCGCCGTCCCGCTTCGCTGTGGTCCGCATACCGCCCGCGACGTCGGAACCACCGAGCGGCTCGGTCATCGCGAACGCGCCGATCTTGTCCATCGCCGCCATCGACGGGAGCCAGCGGTCGCGCTGCTCCTGGTCGCCGCCGGAGTAGATGCTGTACATCGCGAGTCCGTTGTGGACACCGAAGAACGTGGCCACGGAAGGATCCGTGCGGGTCATCTCCATCGCCATCATGCCGCTGAGCAGGTGACTGGTGGCGGGCAGGTGCTCGCCGTAGCCTTCGTACGGCAGCCCGGCGAGGCCGAGTTCGCGGAACTTGCCGACGAGTTCGTGCGGGAACTCGCCCTTGGCCCAGTATTCGTTCACGAGCGGCTTGACCTCGGTGCGCATGAAGTCGCGGGCCTTGAGCAGCAGCTTGCGCTCCTCGTCCGGCAGCAGCGCTTCGTAGTCGTAGAAGTCGGCGGTCAGCTGGTCGTCCATCTCAGTTCTCCTCCCTGGTGGCACTGTCCAAAGCGGACAGCACCGCGAGCTGCTTGCGGTCGCGCGCCTCGGCGAGTTCCGAGTACGTGGAGGAGCCGTAAGCGGATTCCACGGCTTCGATGAGCCGTTCCTGTTCTTCCTGGTTCTGCGAGGGCTGGCCGAGGCCCGCCCACATCTGCTTCATCGACTTGCCGATGTGCTCGGCCATGTGCCGGTAACCGCCGGGGCCGCCGCCCAGATGCGAGCCGAGGAACGGCCCGACGGTCGACCAGCGGATGCCGAGCGAGTTCGTCATCACGGTGTCCAATTCGGACGGTGACACGACGCCCTGTTCCACCAGGTAGATCGCTTCGCGGCTCAGCGCGTTCTGTAGCCGGTTGCCGACGAAGCCGGGGATCTCCTTGCGCTCCACCACCGGGGTGCGGCCGACGAACCGGTAGAACTCGACGGCGCGGTCCACCGACTCGGTGCTGGTGCGCTCCCCGGGGACGACCTCGACCAGCGGGATCAGGTGCGGCGGGTTGAACGGGTGCCCGATCAGGACACGGGACGCGTCGTCGAGGTCCGCCGCGAAGGCCGTCGAAGGGATCGCCGACGACGAGCTGAGCAGCAACGCGTGCGACGGCGCCTCGCGGACCAGCGTCGCGAACAGGTCCTGTTTGAACTCGACGTTCTCAGGCCCGTTCTCCTGCACGACGTCCGCGTGCCGGACGGCTTCCGCGACATCGGTGGCGAGGTGGACGCGAGGGGCGAGGTCCGCGGCGTCCCGGCCGAGATGCGGGGCGAACGTCTCCAGTGCGTCGGCGACGGCGTCGGCGAGGTCCGGCCGCGGGTCCGAGACCCAGACCTCCATGTCGTGCGCGGCGAACAACGCCGTCCACGAAAGGCCGATCGTGCCCGCGCCGATCACCGCGGCTGTCCGGAAAGTCATGACCGTGCTCCCTTCAAGTAGTCGAAGACCGGCTTGACCGGGGCGAGCGTCAGGTCGGTGAGGATGTGGCTCGCCGAAACGACCTCCAGCACCGGGAGATCGGCGAGCGGCGCCAGGACGTGCTGGAACAGCTGCAACCGCGCCGGGCCGGTCCACGCGTCCTTGACCACCACGTCGGTGATCTCGGTGCGGACCAGTTCGAAGACCCGCGGCGAACCGTCGTAGTCCGGGATGATCTTGAGCATGAACGTCGGCACGGTGATCTGTGCTTCGGCCTCGCGGACGTCCAGCCGGTGGTGCTTGTAGCCCATGGTCGCGGTCGCGACCCGCTGGCTGCCGTAGTCGAGTGTCCCGACGAGCGCGCCGTCCTCGGCGAAGAGCTTCGGCGAACCGATCGTCTTCGGGTAGGCGCTGATCTCGCGGCCGGAGGCGGTGGCCGGGAAGTTGTCGAGGTACATCGCGTGCAGGTACTCGCCACGCTCGCCCTCGAAGCTCACCGGGATCGCCTGGCCGGACTCGGTGTAGGGCCCGTATCCGCTGACGTCGCCCATCTTCATCACCTCGAACCGCACCAGCGGCTCGTCGATTTCCAAGGGCTCCGGGACGACGGCGCGCAGGGCGTCCGCGTCGGTGCGGTAGACGATGTTCAGGTACTCGCGGTTGGTGAACCGGGGCACCACCGGTGCGTACGCCGGATTCGTGAGCGGGGTCGTCACGTGCTGGAGAAGTTCTTGTTGCTTCATCTCACTCACCAGTCCACTGTGGAGCGCGGCGCTCGGCGAAGGCCTGCATGCCCTCGCGGACGTCGGCCGACTTCATCAGCGCCGGCAGCTCCGCGCGCTGGGTGGCAAACGCTTGCGCGTCCGGGACGCCGTCGGCGGCGCGGACGATCTTCTTGACCAGGGCCAGCGCCAGCGGGGCGTTGGCGGCCACCTGTTCGGCCAGTTGCAGCGCGACGGCGGCGGCCTCGCCGGGCGGGACGACCCGGTTCACCAGGCCCAGCCGTCCGGCGCGCTGCGCGCTGATCGCCTCACCGGTGAGCAGGAACTCCATCGCCAGGTGGTGCGGGATCCGCTTCGGCAGCCGGATCACCCCGCCACCGGCGGCGATCAGCCCGCGCTTCACCTCGGGCAATCCGAACTTCGCGTCTTCGGCGGCGACGATCAGATCGCAGCCCAGCGCCAGTTCGAACCCACCGCCCATGGCCCAGCCTTCGACGGCCGCGATCAACGGCTTCGACAGCTCGGCCTCGGTCAGCCCGCCGAAACCGCGGCCGGGGATCTCGGGCGATTCGCCCTTCAGCGCCGCCTTGAGGTCCATTCCGGCGCTGAACGAGCCGTCCGCGCCGGTCAGGACCCCGGCGCGCAGGGTGGGATCGGTTTCCAGGAGGTCGAGTGCCTCGGCGAGCCCGGCCGCGACGGCGGCGTCGACCGCGTTGCGCGCTTGTGGCCGGTCGATCGTGATCAGCAGTGTGCCGCCGATCCGTTCCGTCCTTACTTCGTCGGTGCTCATGGTCTTTCCTCAGTTCACTGTGGTGAGTTCACGCAGGACGTCTTCGGTGTCCTGACCCGGCAGGGGAGCCAGGCGCCGGACGGAGCCGGGGGTCCGGGAGAACTTCACCGGGATGCCGATGGTGCGGATCGAGCCCTCGCTCGGGTGCTCGACGACGTCGAGCAGGTGGCCGTCGCGGACGTATTCGTCGTCCTGCGCGGTGTCCAGTTCCAGCACCGGGGCCATCGGGATGCTGTGCTTCGCGCAGACCTCGGTCCACTCTTCGGTGGTCAGCGCCGGGGCGCACTCGGCGATCAGCTCGGCCAGTGCCTCGTGGTCGGCGCCGTCGATCGCGTCGCCGTTGACCCGGGGGTCCTCGGCCAGTTCCGGCCGCCCGGCGGCGTGGAAGAAGTCGCGGAAGTTCTGCGGGTTGTAGGGGATCACGCAGGCCATGCCGTCCTTGGTGTGCACGGCCTTGTGCCCGGGGTTCAACGAGGGGCCGAAACCGGTCGAGCCCTCAGCGGGCTCGAACGAGTGCCCGGCCAGGTGCTCGACGAGGTTGAACGCGATCAGCGTGTCGGTCATCGGGATCTCGACCCGCTGGCCCTCGCCGGTCTTGTCGCGGTGCACCAGTGCCGCGAGGACGGTGTAGGCGATGGTCAGGGAGGAGACCTTGTCGCCGATGATGGTCGGCAGGAAGACCGGCTTGCCCAGCGCGCGGTTCGCGACGTCGACCAGACCGGACGCGGCCTGCACGGTCTCGTCGTAGGCGGCGTTGCCCGCGCGGTCGGAGTCGCTGCGGAAGCCCTGCGCGTGGGCGTAGACGAGGCGGGGGTTCCGCGCGGCGACGTCGGCGTAGTTCATGCCGAGCCTGCTCAGCGCACCCGGGCGCATGTTCGTGATCAGCACGTCGGCGGTGTCGATCAGCTTGAGCGCCTGTTCGCGCTGCTCCTCGTCCTTCAGGTTGAGGGCGACGCTGCGCTTGTTGCGGTTCACGTTCAGGTTGAGCGCCGTCATGCCCGGGGTCGTCCGGAACTTGCCGACCCGCACGGTGTCGGCCGGGGACTCGATCTTGATCACGTCGGCGCCGAGGTCGCCGAGGATCTGCGCGGCGTACGGGCCCATGACCACCGTCGAGAGGTCGATCACGCGAACGCCGTCCAGCGGTCCGGTAGCGGTCTGTGTCATTTTGCTTCCCTTCGCCGTTGTTCGCTCTACAACCGAAGTTAGGCGCGAATAGCGGCAAAGGGAATGATCAAGAAAAGCGGAATGGTATGACCGGAGTGGTCATACCATTCTTTTGTCCGGATTGAGGGGTTATGTCGAAAGCGGTTCGGCGAAGATCTCGCGGACCCCGGCGACGAGGTCGGCTAGGTCGCCTTCTTCGCCGCGGTCCCGGCGCCACACCAGGGCGGTCTCCAGCTGGGGCCGGAAATCCGCGAACGGCAGGATGGTGGCGCCATCGACGAGGAACAGATGCATCGGGCTGGCCGGATCGAGCATCGTGATCGAGAACGACGAACCGTTCGCCACCAATTCGGAGATACCCGAATATTCGGCGCCGTCGACCTTCAGCCTTTTCTTGATTCCCGCGTTCGACAATTTATGGTCCATGTCCTCGGAATACGCGGGAATGCTTTCCGACGCGGACGGAATGTAGGACAGGTCACTCAGTTCGGCGATGTCCACCGTTTCCCGTCCGGCGAACCGGCCGGCGGGCACGACCGCGCCGAGCCGCTCGACCTGCACCGGGATCATCTCCAGCGCGGGATCGGTCACCGGCATCCGGACCAGCGACAACGCGAGTTTGCCCTCGTGCACCGCGGCGACGAGATCGGGCGTCGTCCCGGGCCAGCGTTTGAGTTCGAACCGGTCGTGGCAGCGCTCTTCGAGTTGTTTGACCCGTTCACGCAGGGCCGGGTGCACGCCGCCGGGTATCCCGATGAACACGGTGCTCCGCCGCGGTTTCACCGCTTCCTGTAGCCGCCAGGGAATCGCGTTGACCTGTTCGAGGACGTCGCGGGCGATCGGCAGCAGCGCGGAGCCCGCCGCGGTGAGCGTGACGTGATGCGTGCTGCGGTCGAACAGTTTGTGGCCGAGTTCGTGTTCGAGGTCCTTGATGCGCTGGCTCAGCGGGGAGGCGGCCATGTGCAGCTTTCTGGCCGCCTGGGAGAAGTTCAGTTCCTCGGCGACGGCCACGAAATACCGCAGGTGCAACATCTCCACGTGCTCACCCTAGACCGTGTCCTGCAAGTCTTGTTCGCGGTCTTCGGGCCCAGGCGGTCCCTGACGGCACGGGCGGATGCGGCCGAGTACGACCCGGTACGAGGCCGATCCGCCCGCGCCGCCAGGAACCACCTGGACCTCGAAGCCCATCGAACAGACTCACAGGACACGGTCTAGCCGGAAAGCGACGGTGAACGCGGCTCCGCCCTCGGGCGCCGGACCGGCGGTCAGCGTCCCGCCCATGCGCGTGACCAGGCCATGGGCCAGCGCGAGTCCGATCCCCGAGCCGACCGGGCGGCGGTCGCGGTACCGCTTGTTCAGCACGCCGCGGTCGAACGCGACCGGATAGTCCTCCGGCCCCAGGCCCGGCCCACCGTCGCGGACCGCCAGCCGCGCCTGGCCTTCGGCGGCGACCAGGGAGAACACGATCGGAGCACCGGCCGGGGTCACGCGCAGGGCGTTCTCGGCCAGCCCGTCCACGACCTGGCGAAGCCGCCGCGGATCGGCGATGACCGGGACCTCTCCCGGCGGCCGTTCGACCAGCAGCGTGACGTCCTGCCGGGTACAGCGCAGCCGCCAGACGTCGGCGCATTCCTCGACCAGCGCGGCGAGATCGAGCCTCGTCGGATCGAGCCGGAACTCGTCGGCGCCGAGCCTCGCCAGCTCCAGCAGATCGCTGACCAGGCGTTCCAGTCGCGCGGCCTCACGATGGATGGTCTGCCCCGCGCGGCGCGCGTCCTCGCCCTCGGCCACGCCGTCGCCGATCGCCTCGGCGAATCCGGTGACGGCGGTCAGCGGCGTCCGCAGCTCGTGCGACACCGAAAGCAGGAACTCGCGTTGCCGCGCCTCGCTGTACTGGAGCGCGTCGGCCAGTTCGTTGACCGACTTCGCCACGTCCGCGACCTCGGACGGCCCTTCCACCGGAACGCGCAGGTCACGGCGTCCGGAGCGCATCCCGTTCGCCACCGACGCGGCCCGGCGCAGTGGCCGCGACAGCATCCGGCTCAGCACGAGGCCCGCGATCGCGGCGACGGCCAGCCCGGCGCCGAGGGCGAGCACGATGTTCCGCACCAGCGGCCGTCCTTGCGCCTCCCCGGTCTTGGCGGACTGGACGAGCGCGAACGCGGCCCCTCTCGTGCCGACCGTGCGGACTTCGACGAGATACTGCTGTCCGTCGACGAGCACCGTGTCCGACCCCGAGCGCGTGAGTCCCGCCTTGGCGGCGGCGCTCGCGGCAATCGTCCCGGCGCCGTCGAGTGTCCCGTTCGGACGGCGGACGACGACGTCGATGCCCTGGCCCCGCACGACTTCCGCGACCTTGCCCACGCCGAGCCGGTTGCCGATGCCGGTGTCGTCGAGCTGGCTCGCGACCACGTCGGCCTGCGCCGAAAGCGATTGCCGGAGCACGTCGGTCCCGGCCGTGCGGATCAGCCGGGCCGCGACCAGCCCGGCCACCACCACCGCGACCGCGGCGATCGCCAGGCACACCACGGTGATCCGCAGCGCGAGCGAGGTCCGCCTCATCCGGCGTCCGCCGCGTAGCCGATGCCGCGGACCGTCCTGATCGGACTGTGGCCGCCCAGTTTCCCGCGCAGCTGGGCGATATGGACGTCGACGGTCCGCGTGCCCGCCGACGCCGCGTAGCCCCAGACGGAGCTGAGCAGCTGCTCGCGGCTGAACACCTGACCGGGCCGCCGCACCAGATGGGTGAGCAGGTCGAACTCCGTCGACGTCAGCGCTATTTCGGTGTCGGCCGCCCAGACCCGGCGCTGGGTGACGTCGACCCGGACCTCGCCCGCCGCGTACGTCTCGGCGGGCGGCGCGGATCCGGCGGCGCGACGCAGCACGGTCCGGACCCTGGCGGAGAGTTCACGCGGGCTGAACGGTTTCGTCAGGTAGTCGTCCGCGCCGATCTCCAGCCCCAGCAGGCGGTCCAGTTCGTCGTCGCGGGCGGTCACGAACAGCACCGGCGTCCAGTCGCCGTCCGCGCGCAGCGTCCGGCAGATCTCGATACCGTCCATTCCGGACAGTCCGATGTCGAGCACGATCGCGACCGGGCGAAGCCGCCGGATCGTGGCCAGCGCCGCCCCGCCGTCCGCCTCGACCTGGACGCCGAACCCGTCCCGCCGCAGGTACAGCGAGGCGAGTTCGGCGATCGCGGGGTCGTCCTCGACGACCAGTACCAGCCCGCGTCCCGGTTGTGTCGTCACCGCCCGATCCTGTCACGGGGCCGGATCGCCGGCCATGTCCTGGTCGATCGCGTCGAGGGTGCGCTGGACGTCGCTCAGTTCGCCCGGCGCCGGGCTCGAAGCCGGTTTCTCGTCGGTGCACGCGGCCGCGCCGAACAGCGCCAGCGCGGTCAGCGTGGCGGCCAGGAGACGGTTCACTTGCCCGCCTTGCAGTGCGCGCCCGCGAAGGCGTCCAGCTTCTGCTTCGCCGCGGCGAGTTCGGGCAGCCGCCCGCTGCGCTTGTCGGCCCGCTTCTGGAGCCTGTCGGCCGTGTCGTTGTGCCCCTTCTTGCGCTGGTCCTCCGCCCTGGCCTTGAGATTCGCGACCGAACCACGGATCTCGGGGCCGCCGTTGATGCGGTCGGTGAGCTTCGCGGTGCGCTCGGTGAGCTTGGGCAGCCATTCGGTACAGAGCTGCTGGGACTCTTCGGGGCTCAGGGTGATCGGGTTCGTCTGGGCCGAGGCAGCCGGGGCGAGGGCGAGGAGGCCTGCCGCGGTGAGGCAGGCGGCGATGGTCTGTTTCAGCATGGGAACAGCGTCGCGCGGGCGGATGCGGGGAATGTGGGGGTCATGTTCGGGTTTTGTAAGCGATACTCGGCCGATGGGGCTGAAGACCTTGACCGCCACCGTGGTGGCGGCGCTGCTGCTCACCGCCGCACCGGCCATCGCGTCACCACCCGCGTTCGTTCTGCGGGACGGGGTCAGCGAGCCGGTGTTCTCCTACGAGAAAGCCATCCGGGAGACGGCCTGGGTGGAGACCGGCCAGGATCTCGACCGTGACGGGCTGACCGACCGGGTCGCCGCCGACATCATCCGGCCGTCGGAACTCCTCGCGCGGATCCCGGTGATCATGGACGTGAGCCCGTACTTCGAGAAGATCGGCCGCGGCAACGAGCGCCAGCCCAAGACCTATCTGCCCGACGGCACGCCGTCGGGGTTCCCGCTCTTCTACGACAACTACTTCGTGCCCCGCGGCTACGCCGTCGTGCTGGTCGACGTCGGGGGCACCAACCGGTCGTCCGGCTGTTTCGACGACGTCGCGTCCGGCAACGCCGTCGTGAACTGGCTCAACGGGCGCGCGAGCGCGTTCCGGACGCCGTTCGGGCCGGAGCGGGTCCGCGCGGACTGGGCGAGCGGGTCGGTCGGCGCGATCGGGAAGTCGCAGGACGGGGCGACGGCGATCGGGATGGCGGCGTCCGGGATCGACGGCCTGAAGACCATCGTGCCGATCGCCGGGGTCAGTTCGTACTACGAGGTGCACAACGGGAACGGCGCGTACTTCGGCTGGGCTGGCGGACCGGGCTTCTACAACGAGCGTGCCGCGAAGCTGTGCGAGCCGTTCGAGGAGGACAACGCGCGGCGTGCGGGCACGGACGGGAACTTCAACGAATACTGGCGCGGGCTCGACTACGTCGCGAAGACCGGGAAGGTCCGCGCGAGTGTTTTCGCGTCGATGGGCTTCCACGATCTCAACGTCAACCCGATCCAGTTCGGACCGTGGTGGGAGGCGCTGAACTCCGCCGGCGTGCCGCGCAAGGCGTGGCTGCACCAGGCGGCGCACGTCGACCCGTTCGACCTCGACCGGTCGCTGTTCGTGCGGACGCTGCACCGCTGGTTCGACCGGTGGCTGCTCGGGGTCCGCAACGGCGTCGAGACCGAACCCGCGATCCGGATCGAGCACACCCCGGACCGGTGGACCGACGAACGCCGCTGGCCGCCTGTCTCGCGGTCTCGCACGTTGTGGCCTTCGGCGGCGGGCGGGCTGGGGAAGCACCCTTCGCCGGGCACGGTTTCGGTGACCGAAGATCCGGCGCGCGGGGCGTCCCGGTGGGTGGAGAACCCGGCAGAGCCCAGCCCGGACCGCGTCGTCTTCGCGGACGAGCCCGTGCGCGCGGACACCCGCGTCGCCGGGACCCCCACGGTGACGGTGACCGCCCGTTCCGACAAGCCCAGCGCGCGGCTCGGGGCGGTGCTGGTCGACTACGGCCCCGCGACCGTGCGGAACACCCGGTTCCCCGCGCTGGGCACCAAGAACCTGACGAGCCGGTCCTGCTGGGGCGCGGGCACCGCCGCGGACACCGGATGTTTCCTCGACACAGTCGCGGACCTGACCACGACCGACACCCGGATCGTGGCGACCGGCTGGGCGGACCTCGGTCACCACCGGTCGCTGTGGCGGGGTGAGCCGCTGGAGCCGGGGAAGGCGTACACGATGACGTTCCGGCTGAGCAGCCTCGACCACGTCGTCCCGGCCGGGCACCGGCTGGCGCTCGTGCTGGGCGGGACCGACGCGGACATGTTCGACCCGGCACTGCCCGCGCCCGGCGCCCAGGTGACCTTCGACCTGGCCGGGACGTCGCTCTCGGTGCCCGTCACCCCCCGCGTTTAGAGGACGAAACGCATGGCGAAGATCCAGCGCATTTCCGCGAAAGGCCACACGAGCGCGAGCCCTGACGCCGTCTACGCCCTCCTCCTGGACCGTGAACACTGGCCCGACTGGTCCCCGCTGGGCAAATTCCGTCTCCTGGAGAAGGGCGACCAGAACGGTCTCGGCGCCGTCGGCGTCTTCAGTACCAACGGCGTCAACGCCTGCGAAGAGGTCATCGCGCTCGAACCCGGCAAACGCTTCGGCTACACGCTGCGCAAGGGGATGCCGCTGCGGGACTACCGGGCGTACGTCGATCTCACGCCCGCGCGCGGCGGCACCGACATCCACTGGCACGCGTCGTTCACCGCCAAGATCCCCGGCACCGGCGGCCTCTACCGCCGGTTCCTCGGCAGCTTCTTCGGGCGCATGGTCGACAGCCTCGTGGCGCGGGCCTCGCGCGGTGCCCCATAAAGTAGGCGCATGGCAGCCCCACGACGCACGCAGGAGGAACGCAGCGCCGCGATGCGCGTCAGGCTGCTCGACGCCACGATCGACTGCCTCGTCGAGTACGGCTACGCGGGCACCACGACCACCCGCGTCGCGGATCGCGCCGGGGTGACCCGCGGCGCGCAGGTGCACCACTTCCCGACCAAGGCCGACCTCGTCACCTCCGCGATCCGGCATCTCGCCGCGAAACGCACCGAGGTCGCGATGGCGGAGATCGACCGGCTCAAGGCGTCGGCCGACCCGGTCGGGGACGCGCTGCAGCTGATGTGGGAGATGCACCAGGGCCCGGTCTTCTCGGCGACCGTCGAGCTGTGGGTGGCCTCGCGTACCGACCCGGAACTGCGCGCGCAGATGGCGGTGGTCGAGCCGATCGCGACGAGCAGCCTGGTCGAGTTCGGCAAGGCGCTGCTCCCGGATCATTCGGCGCATCCGGAGTTCCTGCACGCGGTGTACACGGCGATGGACGTCGTCCGCGGCATCCTCATCGCCAGCTGGGCGACCAGGGACCAGGCCGAACTCGAGGCGCGCTGGGAACGCGGCCGCCGTCACCTCATCCTGCTGTTCGAGGCGCTCATGCAGCCCAGTCCCTCTCGCTAGGCATGTTACTCTCCCCGGGAGAGTGAGGAGGTCACGTGCTCGGAAACCCGTACGACCCCGACTGCCCCACCCGTGCGCTGCTCGACCGCATCGGCGACCAGTGGACCGTGCTGATCGTCGGCGTGCTCGGCGACGGCCCGCTCCGGTTCACCGAAATCGGCAAACGCGTGCGCGGCATCTCGCAGAAGGTGCTCACCCAGACCCTGCGCAGCCTCGTCCGTGACGGCATCCTCACCCGCACCGCGTACCCGGAGATCCCGCCGCACGTCGAGTACGAGCTGACCGCACTCGGCCGCAATCTGGCCGAGCCGCTCGACATGCTCGACAAATGGGCCCGCGTGCACATGGGCGAGGTCCTCGACGCCCGCAAGAACCACGACGGGCAGCTCAGCGCTTGACGAGCCCGGCCTCGTGCGCCAGCAGCCCCGCCTGGGTCCGGTTCGCGCAGTCCAGTTTGACCAGCATCCGCGACACGTAACTCTTCACCGTCGCCTCGGCCAGGTGCAGCCGCGCCGCGATGTCCGCATTGGACAGTCCCTCGCCGAGGCAGGCGAGGACGTCCGTTTCCCGCTCGGTCAGCCCCTCGGTCTTCCGGCGCGCGTCGTCGCCGCGACGCCGTCCGTCGGCGGACATCGCCACCAGCCGCCGCGCGGCCACGGGAGACAGCACGGTGTGCCCGTCGGCGGCGACGCGGACCAGCCCGATGAGGTCCTCCGGCGGCGTCGACTTCACCAGGAACCCGGCCGCGCCCGCCCGCAGCGCGCGGAGGACGTAGGTGTCCGCGTCGAACGTCGTCAGCGCGACGACGGCGGGCGGCTCCGGGAGTTTCGCGATCCGCTCGATGGCGGTCAGCCCGTCGACGCCGGGCATCCGCAGGTCCATCAGCACCACCCGCGGCCGGTGCCGGACGACGGCTTCGACGGCCTCGGCGCCGTCCTGGGCCTGCGCCACCACCTCGATGTCGGCCGCGGAACCGAGGATCGTCCGCAGATGCGCACAGACCATCGGCTCGTCGTCGACGACGACCACCCGGATCACGCATCTCCTTCCGCCGTCGGGACGTAGGCGGGCAGTATCGCATCGACGCGGTACCCGCCGCCCGCGATCGGACCCGCGCCGAACCGGCCGCCGATCAGCTCCACGCGTTGCCGCAGCCCGGCCAGACCGGCGCCGGATCCGCTGCCAGCCAGCGCGGGATCGGCCGGTGCCCCCGCCCGCGTGTTCTCCACGGCGATGTCCAGGCCGTCCGCGTGATAGCGGAGCCCGACGGTCGCCGTCGAACCCGGCGCGTGCTTGCGGATGTTCGTCAGCGCCTCCTGCACGACGCGGTACGCCGTGCGCGCGATGGTGGGGGAGATCCGCCCGGGATCACCGTGGACGGTCAGCTCGGTGGGGATGCCCACCGAGCTCGATTCCGCGACCAGCGTCGCCGGATCGCCCGCCGTACCGTCGGTGAGGGTGCGCGGCCCGGCGTTCGCGCCGTCGCGCAGCACCCCGACGAGGTCGCGCAGTTCGTCCAGCGCCAGCGCGCCTTCACGCCGGATGTCCTCGGCGGAGGTCCGCACCGCCTCGTCGGCCGAGACGACGCCGAGCGCCCCGGCGTGCAGCACCATCAGGCTCAGCCGGTGGGTGACGACGTCGTGCATCTCCTCGGCGAGTTTCCGCCGCTCCTCGGCGCGGGCGCGTTCGGCGAGCAGATGCTGCTCGCGTTCGGCGCGTTCGGCCCGGTCCCGCAGCGACCGCAGCAACTGGCGCCGCGCCTCGAAGTACAGCGAGATCGTGGTGGGCAGCGCCGTGCCCAGCAGGCCGAACGGGGTGGTGTTCCAGTGCGCGTCCCACGGCCTCGACGCGCAGAGGACCAGGATCGCGGTCAGCCACAGCAGCGTCCGCCGGTCCATCAGGCGTGCCAGCTGGCTCAGCACGACCGGGGTGATCGTCGGGACGGTCATCAACGTCAACTGCCGCTCCGGCACCAGCAGTCCGGGGGAAAGCAGGTCGGAGGCGAGCATCAGCAGCGCGCCGGCCAGGACCAGGCCGGCGACCAGCCGGGGGAACCGGAACAAGAGGAGCAGCGAGAGATCGAGCAGTACCTGCAGGGTGACCCCCGCGGCGGGCCCCGCCCAGCCGGTCGTCGGTTCCCCGAACACGTACAGGGCGATGTCCAGGCCGATGAACGCGAGCGCCGCCAGCGTGAGCCACCAGGTGTCGCCCGGACCGGGCCGGAACGGCCTGCTTTTCTCCACCGGATCACGGTAGCCAGCCCGGAGCGGGGCCGCCCGGCATCGGCGACCAAGGGCGGGGGGAACCGCAACTTTCGTCTATCCGGCGACCCTCCTTCCCCGGTTTCGGGGACGGTGCCGTCTCGGGTGGAGTGGAGATCATGAGTGACGCGACCCTGACAGTCCGAACAGGACAGGAGCGGGAGACGGCCTTCGCCCGCCGTCCGGTGCTCGTCATCGCCGCGCTGGCCGGAGCCGTGCTGCTGGCCACGAGCGGCCGGTACGCGCACGGCTTCGACGAGCTGTACTTCCTGATGGCGGGCCGTGACCACCTGGCGTGGGGATACTTCGACCAGCCACCGCTGATCCCGGCACTGGCCGGGGCGATGGACTCGCTGTTCCCCGGGTCGCTGGTGGCGCTGCGCCTGCCGATGGCGCTGGCGGCGGCGGGCGGGGTGCTGGTCACCGCGCTGATCGCCAGGGAGCTGGGCGGCGGCCGCGGCGCGCAGGTGCTCGCGGCGGGGTTCTACGCGACGTCCGGGGTGATCATCGTCAGCCACTGGATCGGCACCTACGTCCTCGATCCGTTCCTGTGGACGGTGATCGTCTGGCTCGTGGTGCGCTGGGTGCGCACCCGCCGTGACGGGCTGCTGCTCTGGGCGGGCGTGGTGACCGCGATCTCGCTGCAGACCAAGTTCCTCATCCCCGCCTTCTGGGTGCTCGCCCTGCTCGGCGCGCTCGTCTTCGGGCCGAGGGACCTCGTGCGGCGCCCGAAACTGTGGCTGGGCGCGGGAATCGCCGTCGCCGCGACCGTTCCGACCCTGCTCTGGCAGGCGGCGAACGGCTGGCCGTACCTGAAGATGAACGACGTCGTGGCCGCGGAATTCCCCGGCACCTGGGTCTTCCTCCGTGACGGCTTCCTGATGGCCGGCGTCGGCGCGGGCGTGCTCGCGTTCGTTTACGGCCTCGTCCGGCTGCTCTCGGCACGGGGCCTTCGCGGCTATCGCTTCCTGGGGGTAGCGATAGCCGCGCTCATCGTCGCGTTCTTGCTGCTGCACGGGCGTTCCTACTACCTGATGAGCGTTTTCGCGCTGCCGTTCGCCGCCGCCGCGACGGGATTCACGCGGCACGTTCCCCGGTGGCGGTGGGTGGCGTGGCCGGTGCTGGCGCTTTCGGCGGTGGTCACGGTCGCGGGCCTGCCGATCTATCCGGCGAACATGACGCGGACGTCCTTCGGCCCGATCGCGCTGGGCAGTTCCTTCGCCGGCGGTGAGCTGCCGCAACAAGAACTGGTCAAGGTGATCGGCGAGACCTACGCTGCCCTGCCGCCGGAGAAGAAGGCGCGCACCGCCGTCTACGCGGAGATCTACCCGTTCGCCGCCGCGACGGAGTTCTACGGCAGGCGGTACGGCATCGAGCATGTCTACAGTGGTCATCGCGGTTATTGGTACTTCGACCGGCCGCCGGAGACCGCGGACAGCGTGCTGTTCGCCGGGTTCGATCCGGAACTGCTCAAGCCGTACTTCGCCGAGGTGACGCCGGTGGTGGAAGGACTGCTGTGGCGCTACGACGGCAGGCGCGGTTCGTGGGACGAGATCTGGCCGCATTTGGAGAGGCACTGACGATGACCGGACTTTCCATACCCGCCAAGGCGTATCTGCTCGCTTGCGACGTCGCCAAGGGAAAGCTGCGGGACAGGCACCGTGTGGGCCTGCTGATCCGCGGTGCCGCGCTGACCGACCTCGTCGTGCGCGGACGCGTGGCCGACGCCGACGGCCGGGCCGTGGCTTCCGGCACGGGGCCGACCGGGGACCTCGTCCTCGACGAACTGCTCACCGAGATCGCGGGGGAGAGCCCCCGCAAGTGGAAATGGTGGGTGCGCAAGGACACGCGGGGCACGCTGGAGTCGGTGGAGTCCCAGCTCGACGCGGCGGGCGTGATCGAGCTGAAGACCGGACGGGTACTCGGCCTGTTCCCCTCGCGCCGTCCGATCGTGCGGGACCCCGCCCTCGTCGACCGGTTGCGCGCCGCTGTCGACCAGGCGTTGCGCGGTCCATCGCCGGTGTCCGATGTGGACGCGGGCGACGCCGCCCTCACCGCGCTGGTGGCCGCCGTCGAACTCCGCGACGTCGTTTCCGGCCGGGACAGGCGGCACCACAAGGAACGGATCGAGGGGTTGACCGAGCGCGGCGGGGGCGCCGTTCCCGCGCTGCGGAAGCTGTTCCGGGAGCTGCGCGCGGTGCGTGCGTCGGCCGCGGCCTCATCCGGCGGGAGCTGAGCCGAACAGCCGGTCGAGGTAATAGTCCACAGTGGACATCGCCTCGTCCGGCGTCCGGTGCTTCATCACGATGTTGGTGCCCTGGGAATCGGCGAGCGCCCAGAGGATCGCCGCTTCGTGCTCCGGGTCGGCCGACTTGTCGACATCGCCCGCCTCCTGTCCTTGCCGGATCAGGAGGGCGAACAGTTCGAACAGCTGCGGAACGCCTTCGGTGTAGGCGGCCGCGAACAAGGGATCGGAGATCGCGCGGATGAGGAACGCGACACCCATCAGCCAGTCGCCGCGGCGGCGCTCGTCCATCGGCAGGATCTCGGCCATGATGGCGCGGAAGATGGCCTTGGGGGTCGGGGGCAGTTCGCCCGCTTCCAGCCGGGCCTTGAGGCGCTCTTCGTACACCTGGGAACGGCGTTCGACGGCGAACAGCAGCATCTCGTCCTTGGTCTTGAAATAGTGCTGTACCAAGCCCATCGACATGCCCGCTTCGGCGGCGACGTGCCGGAGACTGACCCCTTCGAGGCCACGCGTGGCCGTCAGCCGCGTGAGTGCCTCGGCGATCTCCGCGCGCCGTGCGGCGTGATCCACCTGCTTCGGCAACCTGCACCGTCCGTTCCGCCGTTTGCAATGCGATCGCATTGCCACTAATCTCCAAAACTATTGCAATGCGATCGCATTGTAAACGATCGTCGGGGGTGAACTCGGTGGAAGCCGATCGGGGGAAGGTGCGCCTGAGGCCGCCACGGAACGCGCTGGACCGGCGGGTCCTGGGCTGGTGGCGGCTGCAAGGCACGCTGTTCTGGGGCGCGCCGGTGCTGGTCCTGGTGCTGCTCGGACTGCTCATCACGCCCGCGCGCACCTGGCTGCTGACGCCGGCGGTGGTGTTCGCGGTGCTGGGCGTGGTCTGGGTGGTCGCGATGCCGGTGTGGTGGTTCAAGGTCCACCGCTGGGAGGTCACCGAGACAGCGGTGTACACGCGTTCGGGGTTCTTCTGGCAGGAGTGGCGCGTCGCGCCGATGTCGCGGATCCAGACCGTGGACACCGTGCGCGGCCCGCTGCAGCAGGTGTTCAAGCTCGCGACCGTCACGGTCACGACGGCGTCAGCGCGGGGGGCGGTCAAGATCCGGGGGCTCGACCACGAACTGGCCGCGAGCCTGGCCGAGCAGCTCACCGAGACGACACAGGCGACGCCGGGGGACGCGACATGACGCCGGCCGAATTCGAAGGCTGGAACACGCTCGACAAGCGGACGCTCGCCGTCACGGCCCTGACCCTCGCGGGCGCGGCCGTCGGCGCCGCGATCCCGGCCGTGGCCGCGTTCGTCGGCAGCGGCGCGAGGTTCGGCGTCGCGCTCGCCTGGGTGGTGGCCGGCGGGGTGGTGCTCGTCGGCGGTGGCGTGCTGATGGACCTGTTCCACTGGAAGGCGGTGCGGTACCGGGTCACCTCCGACCGGCTGGAGATGGCGTTCACCCTGGTCTTCCGCTCGCGGAAATCCCTGCAGCGCGAACGGATCCGCAACGTCGACCTGACGGCCAACCCACTGCAGCGGCTGTTCGGTGTCGCGGTGGTGTCCATCGGGACCGGCTCGCACGAATCGGGCGGACAGGGCAGGCTCAAACTCAACCCCGTCTCGCGCGCCGAGGCCGAACGGCTGCGCGCGGAACTCCTGCGCCGCACCGAGATCGCGGAGACCGACGAGCACGCGCCGCTCGCCGCGCTGGACCCGGGCTGGATCCGCTACGCGCCGATGTCGTTCCTGACCCCGACGCTGGGGCTCGCCGCGGGCGGCGGGCTCATGCAGCTCTCCGACTGGGCTGGGTTCCAGAAGGGCCTGATCGACTGGGTGCTCGACCTGTTCCTCGGGATCCCGCTGGTGCTGGTGATCCTGATCCTGCTGGCGATCGCGATGGTCGCCGGCCTGGTCGGCGCGCTGGGCCTGTGGGTCGAGATGTGGTGGAACTACCGGCTCGACCGCGAACCCGGCGGCACGCTGCGGGTGCGCCGCGGACTGTTCACCACCCGCTCCATCTCGATCGAGGAACGCCGCCTGCGCGGCATCGACCTCGTCGAACCGCTCGGGAACCGGATCGCCGGCGCGGCGCGCGTCGACGCGATCGCCACCGGTATGCGGCAGAGCGACGACGACGACAAGACCGACTACCACACGCTCCTGCCCGCCGCCCCGGTCGCGACGGCCAACCGGATCGCCGCGGCCGTGCTGCGTGAGCCGGTCTCGCCGACCGAAGCCGTCCGGCTCACCGGCCATCCGCGTGCCGCGCGGGGACGGCTGCTGCGCTGGTGGATCGGTTCGGTGGTGCTGCTGCTGGCGGTCTTCGCGATCCTCGGCTTCCTGCTGACCGGCGTCCTGCTGGTGATCGGCGCCGCGCTCGGCGTCGTGCTGCTGCCGGTGTCGGTGCTGCTGGCACTGGACGCCTACCGCAACCTCGGGCACGGGATCACCGGCCGCTACCTCGTCGGACGGCACGGGACCGTGCGGCGCAGCACCTTCGCCCTGGAGCGGGACGGCGTGATCGGCTGGACGGTGAAGCAGTCGATCTTCCAGCGGCGCAAGGGATTGCTGACCGTCGTCGCGACCACGGCCGCCGGCGCGGGGGCGTACTCGGTGTACGACGCGGGGGAGGAGCAGGGCCTGCTGTTCGCCGAGGAATCGGTGCCGGAGCTGCTGACGCCGTTCCTGGAGCGGGCCTGACGTTTCGGCCGCCGCCGAAACGTCCGCCGCCTACCGTCGGGGGCATGACCGCATTCGCCGCGTTGCACGTCCCCGGTTCCCCGCTGCTCCTGCCGAACGTCTGGGAGTTCGGCGCGGCCGCCTTCCTGGCCGCGCAAGGCTTCCCCGCCCTCGGCACGACGAGCCTCGGGGTCTCGGCCGCGGAGGGTGAGCCGGACGGCGCCCCGTCCTCCCGGGACGCCACCGTCCGGCTGGCCGCCCGCTTGACCGGGCTGGACGCGCTGATCAGCGTCGACCTCGCCGACGGCTTCAGCGACGACCCCGGTGAGGTGGGCGCGCTCGCCGCGGAACTCGCCGAAGCGGGCGTCGCGGGCATCAACCTCGAAGACGCCCTGGGTGACCCCGTCCGGCACGCGGCCAAGATCGCGGCGGCGAAAGAACGTGCGCCCGGGCTGTTCGTCAACGCGCGTACCGACACGCATTGGCTGGGGGAGCCCGACATCGAGGCCGCGATCGGCCGCTGCCAGTCCTATGTGGACGCTGGGGCCGACGGCGTGTTCGTGCCCGGTCTCGCCGCCCCCGCGGACGTCGAGCGGCTGGTCGAGGCCGCCGGGGTACCGGTGAACCTGCTGTTCCTCCCCGGCCGGGTCACCGTCGCGGGGCTTGCCGGACTCGGCGTCGCGCGGATCAGCCTCGGGTCCCTGCCGTACCGGATGGCGCTGGCCGCCACGCTGCGCACCGTGGAGGCCGTCCGCGACGGCGGCGAACTCCCGCTGACCCCGCCGTCCTACGACGAGGTCGTGAGGCTGCTCCCGGATTTTCACTAATCTCGAAGGTATGCAGAGCTTCGGAGCCGAATTCGCCGCCCCGCCCGGATATCTGAACACGCCCAGCATCGGCGTCCCGCCCGCGCCGGTGGCCGACGCGGTGGCGGAAGCGGTCGAGCGGTGGCGGCGTGGCGAGGCCCGGCCGTCGGACTTCGACGAGCCCGTCGCACGGACCCGGGCCGGGTTCGGCGCGCTGATCGGGGTCCCGGCGGACCGGGTCGCGATCGGGGCGTCGGTCTCGCAGCTGATCGCGAACGTGGCGGCCGGGTTGCCCGACGGCGCCAGTGTGCTGGTCGCCGAGAACGACTTCACCAGCGTCAGCTTCCCGTTCGCGGCCCAGGCGCATCGCGGGGTGAAGGTCACCGAAGTCCCGTTGGCCGAGCTGACCGAGCGCGTCGAAGGGCATGACCTCGTCGCGGTCAGCGTCGTCCAGTCGGCGGACGGCGCCCAGGTCGACCTCGACGGGCTCCGTGCCGCGGCCGAAGCGGCGGACGCGGCGGTCCTGCTCGACGCCACCCAGGCGGCCGGCTGGCGGCCACTCGACCTCGGCTGGGCCGACTGGGTGGTCGCCGCCGGGTACAAATGGCTGCTCGCGCCGCGCGGGGCGGCCTGGCTGGCCGCGCATCCGCGGGCGCTGGAGCGGGCGGTGCCGGTCGCCGCGAACTGGTACGCGGGGGAAGACCGCTGGCAGGCCGTCTACGGTCTCCCGCTGAGGCTCGCCGACGGCACCCGGTCACTCGACCTGTCCCCGGCCTGGTTCTCGTTCGTCGGCGCCGCCGTCTCGCTGGAGTACCTCGGTTCCCTGGACCTCGAAGCCGTCCGCGCGCACTGCGTGGGTCTCGCCGACTCGCTCCTCGAAGCGTGCGGGTCACCCGCTCAGGGGAGTGCGATCGTCTCGCTCGACCTCGACGCCGAGCGGGTGAGGGAAGCGGGCATCGTGGCCGGTACCCGGGCCGGACGGCAGCGCTTCGGCTTCCACCTCTACAACACGGCTGACGACGTCGAACGGGTGATAAGCACGTTCAGGTGAACCGCCGGATCGTGGTGAACTACCGTATGACCCCGTGGTTGGTGCGCAATTTACCCCGGGAGCGACGGAAACGGCCCGGCTTCAGCCGGTGCGACCGGCAGGGCCGGGCGGGCAGGGTGGGCCGCCGCCCGCGCCGAAACCGCCGAGGGACACCAAGACCCTGGCGCTGAAAGGCGGCGCGCTGGTCGCGATCGCCGTCGTGTCGGCCCTGCTCTGGTGGCTGATCCGGCACGAACCGGAGAAGGCCCCGGTCGCGGACACCCCGGCGCAGAGCGGCCAGTTCCAGTACACGCTGATCGAAGGCCCGCAGGTCACCACCGACTGCGCGAGCAAGTCCTACGGCGACACCAAGGACTTCTTCACGCAGACGCCGTGCACACGGCTGTCGCGGGCGCTGTACACGACCGAGACCGGCGGCCAGAAGGCGCTCGTGTCGGTCGTCCTGGTCACCATGCCCGGCGAGGTCACCGCGACCCAGCTCAAGGCGCTCACCGACAAGGACGGCACCGGCAACGTGTCCGACCTCGTGCGCGACGGCACCTTCAAGGGGCAGGGCGCGCCCAAGATCTCGGGGCAGGACGCGGCCTACGACTCCCACGTCACCGGGCCGGAGGTCGCCATCGTGCTGGCCGGTTTCTACAACAAGCACAAGGACAAGCCGCTACTGGAGCGGATCGCGACCGACGCCCTGCGGCTTTCCGGGGACCTGCGCCGCTGAGGCTGCTGCGCCTCGTGAGTGGTAATGACGGTTAGAGGCAACCGTGTTTTAGGTTCCTACCGGGGTGGGTTCGTTAGCGGCTGGCCGTGAAGGACTCCTTAAGGGACCCAGAGTCCCTCAAAGTTCCCCTCACCCGGCTCGGACCATCACCACCAGGCTCAGTGACACCACCAGTCACAGCGATAGCGCGTGAAGGCCCCCTTCCCTCGGCTCAGCCGAGGAAACTCGACCTTCACACCTTCCTCAGTACGTGGCAAAACCGCAGGCCACGAGTAGGTAACCAAGAGAGTTCGTTAGAACCGTCATTACCACTCACGACCAGGCCGACCCCGCTCCCTCGCGACCTGGCGTGCGGCGCGAGGGGCTGAAGGGGCCCTTCCCCTCATCTCACGCGGCGAAGGGCGCTTTCTCCCCATGCGATGCGGGGAAAGCGCCCTTCAGCCCCGAGCCACAACCAGGTCGGAAAAGACGCTATGAAAGGTCCTTTCCTTGCAAAATTTGCGAGGAAAGGACCTTTCCTTGCACGCGTGGTAAGCCCGAAGCCGCGCGAAGCGGCCTACGCCGACTGGCCCGGCATGGCGATCGCGACCGGCTTGGCGCCGAACTCCGCCCGCCAGGCGGTGCCCCGTCGCGCCGAGCCGATCAGCGCGTTCAACGCCGTCGTCCGCAGCGCCGCGTCGTCGGTCCGGTGGATCACGCCGAGCCAGGCCGCCGTCGCGTCCGCCTCGGCCGTCGCCACCAGCTCCATCGCCGAGTTCGCCTCGGTCACCGGCTTCGGCGGCACGTAGGCGGCCTCCGGGCCTGCGGGCGCCTGGCCCGCCCCGGACAGCATCCGTTCGCAGACGTCCCGCCGTTTGACGTGTTCGGCCGAGCCCCGCGCCACCGCGCCGGTGAAGGCGGCGGGCAGGTAGGCGCTCACCAGCCCGTACACCCAGATCGCCGCGTGCTCGGCGGCCAGCGCCTGCTGCACGGCCTCCGTCGCCTCCTGGTTCAGCGGCGCCCCGGCGGGCACTGTGACGGCCCCGGCGTCGTCGCCCCGGCCGAGTTTGTCCGAACTCTGCTGCAGCGCCGCGCAGCCCGCCGCGATGGAGGCGACCATCCCGGCCCGATAGCGGGGCAGCGACGGCACGAGGCCCTCGGCCTGCTTGCGGGCCTGGGCGAGCCGTTCCTTGAGGCCCTCCAGGGACGACGGCGGGGTCTCGCCCGGGCCGGACTCCGCCGGTTTCGGCCGGTTCAGCCGGTCGACCTCGGTCTTGAGCGCGGCGGCGTGCGCGGCCCGCGCGGCGGCGACCGGCTCGGCGTCCGCGCCGCCCAGCGCCTTCGCGCCCGCGGCGTCGGTCTCCGCCGCGCGCAGCAGCGGGGCCAGCGGGTCGGGGCTTTCCTCGTACCCGGGGCCGCAGGCGGCCGCCAGCGGCACGGCCAGCGCGGCCAGCGCTCCCACGCGCAGGAAAGCGCGACGGCTCGGCAAGGTGGGCTCGGTCGATCTTCCGGTCACGCCGCCCCATCCTGCCAGTACCCCGTGCGGGGCCGCCGCTCGCGCGTCACGCGGGGGTCACCAGATAAGCTGGTCCACTACCGAACCCGGATCCACGCCGCCGGGTCGCCCACAGCCGAACAGGAGCGCTCCACCGTGCCCAACGACCTCGCCAGCAGGCTGGAGCCCATCGTGGCCGAAGCCGTCCAGGCCGCGGGTTTCGACCTCGATTCCTTCGAGGTCCAGCAAGCAGGCCGCCGTCAGCTGGTGAAGGTCGTGGTCGACGGGGACGACGGCGTCGGGCTGGACGAGGTGGCGAGCGTCAGCCGCGCCGTCTCCGCCGCGCTCGACGAGAACGAGCACGTGCTCGCCAGCGCCTACACCCTCGAAGTGACCTCACCGGGCCTGGACCGGCCGCTGACCCAGCGGAGGCACTGGCGGCGCGCGAAGTTCCGCCTGGTCAAGGTCACCCCGGCCGAAGGGGCCGCGTTCATCGGCCGCGTCGGGCACGCGGGGGAGAAGGCGGCGCGGGTACTCGTCGACGGCGAGATCCGGGACGTCGGATACGCCTCGGTGGCCAAGGCGGTCATCGAGATCGAGTTCAAGCAACCACCTGCCGAGGACCTGAAACTGTTGGAAAACGATGCCGCGGCCCTGACCGGCGGCACCCAGTCCGCCGCCGCTACCGAACCGAAGGAGGAGCCGAAGTGAACGTCGACATCGCCGCGCTGCGCGCGATCGAACGGGACAAGGACATCCCCTTCGAGACGGTGATCGAAGCGATCGAGACAGCGCTGCTCACCGCGTACAAACACACCGAGGGCCACCAGCCCCACGCCCGGATCGACATCGATCACAAGAGCGGCCTGGTCCGCGTGCTCGCGCACACCCTCACCCCGGACGGCCAGACCGACGAGGAGTGGGACGACACCCCCGAAGGCTTCGGGCGGATCGCCGCGACCACCGCGCGGCAGGTCATCCTGCAGCGCCTGCGCGACGCCGAGCACGAGAAGACCTTCGGCGAATTCTCCGCCAAGGAGGGCGAGATCGTCGCCGGTGTGGTGCAGCGCGACGCGCGCGCCAACGCCCGCGGCATGGTCGTCATCCAGGTGGGCGACATCGAAGGCGTGCTGCCGTCGGTCGAGCAGGTGCCCGGCGAGTCCTACGAGCACGGCAGCCGGATCAAGGCCTACGTCGTCACCGTCTCGCGCGGTAACCGCGGCCCGCAGATCACGCTGTCGCGTTCGCATCCGAACCTGGTGCGCAAGCTCTTCGCCCTCGAGGTCCCCGAAATCGCCGACGGCACGGTCGAGATCTCCGCCATCGCGCGCGAACCCGGGCACCGGACGAAGATCGCCGTCCGCTCGACGGTGCCCGGCGTCAACGCCAAGGGCGCCTGCATCGGCCCGGTCGGCGCGCGCGTGCGCAACGTGATGAGCGAACTCGCGGGTGAGAAGATCGACATCATCGACTTCTCCGAAGACCCGGCCAAGTTCGTCGGGAATGCGCTGTCGCCCGCGAAGGTTGTATCCGTTCGGGTCGTCGACGAGCGGGCCAAGACCGCTCGCGTCGTCGTCCCGGACTTCCAGCTTTCGCTCGCGATCGGCAAGGAAGGGCAGAACGCCCGCCTCGCCGCGCGGCTCACCGGATGGCGGATCGACATCCGCAGCGACGCCGCCCCTGAGCAGGGTGACGAAGCCCACGCCGGGCAGCAGCGGCCCGCCGCGGCAACCGGTTCGGCTGAGTGAGGGTCGAAGCGCTAGACTTACGAGTGGTTCAGAGCCCGCGGCCGGGAACCGACCTCCAGCATGACCGGAAAACTCCGGTTCGCACCTGTGTCGGTTGCCGTAGGCGGGCCTTGATCGGCGAGTTGCTGCGAGTGGTCGCGGCGGATGGGCGGCTGATCGTCGACGAACGTCGGCGGTTGCCGGGCCGGGGTGCTTGGTTGCCCCCCGCGCCGGACTGTCTGGCCAAGGCCGAGCGGCGCAGGGCATTTCCCCGAGCACTTCGTGTTCCGGGGTCGCTCGACGCCCAGGGTGTCCACGAACGCCTGGAGCTTCTCGCCGAAGGCTAAAGGGCGCCGGGACATCCCCGGTGCCGGATGGAATCAGGAAGCAGGTCGACCCGTCATGAGTCAGCCGTGAAGCTGAATCAATGAACGCGCGACAATAGGACGAGGTCTGCGGGTCTGCCGCCGGCCTCCCCAGATGAGGAGAGCTGTGCCAGGCAAGGCCCGAGTACATGAGCTCGCGAAAGAGCTCGGCATCACCAGCAAGGAAGTTCTCGCCAAGTTGAAGGAACAGGGCGAGTTCGTGAAGTCCGCGTCGTCCACCGTCGAGGCGCCCGTCGCCCGTCGTCTCCGTGACGCGTACCCGTCCAAGGACGGCAAGAAGAAGCCGGTTCCCGGCCCGCGCCCTTCGCCCGCGCCTCCCGCGAAGCCCGCCGCCCCGGCTCCGGCCGCGAAGCAGGCCCAGCCCGCGCCCGCGGCTCAGACCCAGGCTCCCGCCGCGTCCGCTCCGGCCGCGTCGGCCCCGGCTCCGCAGCAGCCCCGCCCCTCCACCCCGGGTGTCCGCCCGGGTCCGCGCCCCGGCCCCAAGCCGCCGGCGCCCAAGGAAGAGGTGGCTCCGGCGGCGAAGGCCGCTCCGGCCGAGCCGAAGCAGTCCGAAACCAAGGAAACCCCGGCAGCACCGGCCACCCCGCCGGCGTCCTCGACGCCGTCGCAGGGTTCGGTCGTCCCGCCGAAGCCGCAGGGCCCCAAGCCCGGTGGCCCGAAGCCCGGCCCGCGCACCCCGCGCGTCGGCAACAACCCGTTCGGTGTGGGTTCCGGTTCGCCGGCCCCGCGTCCGTCGGGTCCCCGTCCCGGCGGGGGAAACCAGCAGGGTGGCGACAACCGTCCGCCGCGTCCCGGTGGCGGGCAGGGCGGCGACCGTCCGGCCCCGCGTCCCGGTGGCGGCGCTCCCGGCGGTAACCGCCCGAGCCCGGGCAACATGCCCCCGCGCCCGAACCCCGGCATGATGCCGGGCCGCCCGGCCCGTCCGGCCGGTGGTCCCGGTGGCGGCCGTGGTGGTCCTGGCGGCGGTGCCCGTGGTGGGCCCGGTGGCGGCGCCCGTGGCGGTCCCGGTGGCGGCGGCGGAGGTTTCCGCGGCGGTCCCGGTGGCGGTGGCGGCGGTGGCGGTTTCCGTCCCGGTGGTGGCGGTGGCGGCGGTTTCCGTCCCGGTGGCGGTGGCCCCGGTGGCGGCGGCGGTGCCCCGGCCGGTGGCGGCGGTTTCCGTGGCGGCGGCGGTCGTGGCGGCCCCGGTGGCCGTGGCGGTACCGCGGGTGCCTTCGGGCGTCCCGGTGGCCCCTCGCGCAAGGGTCGCAAGTCGAAGCGGCAGAAGCGCCAGGAGTACATGGACAACATGCAGGCGCCCAGCGTCGGCGGCGTCCGCCTGCCCAAGGGCCAGGGCGAGACGATCCGGCTGCCGCGCGGTGCCTCGCTGACCGACTTCGCCGAGAAGATCGACGCCAACCCGGCTTCGCTGGTGCAGGTGCTCTTCCACCTCGGTGAGATGGTCACGGCGACGCAGTCGGTGTCCGACGACATCCTGGAACTGCTCGGCGGCGAAATGAACTACAACGTTCAGGTCGTCAGTCCCGAGGAAGAGGACCGGGAGCTGCTGGAGACCTTCGACATCACCTACGGCGAAGACGCGGGTGAGGAAGAGGATCTGCAGATCCGGCCGCCGGTCGTGACCATCATGGGTCACGTCGACCACGGTAAGACCCGCCTGCTCGACACGATCCGCAAGACGAAGGTGCGCGAAGGTGAAGCCGGTGGCATCACCCAGCACATCGGCGCCTACCAGATCGAGACCGAGCTCGAAGGCAACCCGCGTCTGATCACCTTCATCGACACCCCGGGTCACGAGGCGTTCACCGCCATGCGTGCCCGTGGTGCCAACTCGACCGACATCGCGGTGATCGTGGTGGCGGCCGACGACGGTGTGATGCCGCAGACGGTCGAGGCGATCAACCACGCGCAGGCCGCGAAGGCCCCGATCGTGGTCGCGATCAACAAGATCGACAAGGAAGGCTCGAACCCGGACAAGATCCGGCAGCAGCTGACCGAGTACGGCCTGGTCGCCGAGGAGTACGGCGGCGACACGATGTTCGTCGAGATCTCCGCGCGGCAGAACATCAACATCGACGGCCTGCTCGAAGCGATCCTGCTGACCGCCGACGCCGCGCTGGACCTCCGGGCCAACCCGGACATGGAGGCCCAGGGTGTCGCGATCGAGGCCCACCTCGACCGCGGCCGCGGTCCGGTGGCCACGGTGCTGGTCCAGCGAGGCACGCTGCGGGTCGGCGACTCGGTCGTGGCGGGTGACGCCTACGGCCGCGTCCGCCGGATGGTCGACGAGCACAACGTCGACGTCACCGAGGCGCTGCCTTCGCGTCCCGTCCAGGTCATCGGGTTCACCTCGGTGCCGGGCGCGGGCGACACCTTCCTGGTGGTCGACGAGGACCGCGTCGCCCGGCAGATCGCCGAGCGCCGTTCCGCCCGGACGCGCAACGCCCTCAACGCGTCGCGCCGCAAGCGGGTCAGCCTCGAGGACCTCGACTCCGCCTTGAAGGAGACGAACAGCCTCAACCTGATCATCAAGGGTGACAACTCCGGTACCGTCGAGGCGCTGGAAGCCTCGCTGGTGCAGCTCGAGGTCGGCGACGACGTCGAACTCAACGTCGTCCACCGCGGTGTCGGTGGCGTCACCGAGTCCGACATCGACCTGGCGACCGCGTCCGACGCGATCGTCCTGGGCTTCAACGTCCGTGCGCAGGGCAAGGCGACCGAGCGGGCCACCCGCGAAGGCGTCGACGTCCGGTACTACACGGTCATCTACCAGGCGATCGAGGAGATCGAGCAGGCCCTGAAGGGCATGCTCAAGCCGGAGTACGAAGAGGTCGAGCTCGGCAAGGCGGAGATCCGCGACGTCTTCAAGTCGTCGAAGATCGGCACCATCGCCGGTTGTCTCGTCATCTCGGGCGAGATCCGCCGCAACGCGCGGGCCCGTCTGCTCCGCGACGCGACCGTCATCGCCGAGAACCTGCCGATCAGCTCGCTGCGGCGGTTCAAGGACGACGTGGTCGAGGTTCGCGACGGGTACGAGTGTGGTCTGACGCTGGGGTCGTACAGCGACCTCAAGGTCGGCGACATCATCGAGACGTACGAGCAGCGCGAAAAGCCGCGTGCGTAAGTGACACGGCGGCGCTCCCTCGCAGCTGGGCGGGGGAGCGCCGCTTCACCTTCTACACAATCCAGAACCGCACATGTTCGTAGGAGCCCTGGAGCTCGACATCCTGCTGGGCGACGTCCACTCGCTCAAGCAGAAGCGATCCGTGATCAAGCCGGTGCTGGCCGAGGTGCGCAGGCGTTTCGACGTCTCCGTCGCCGAAGCGGGTCACCAGGACCTGCACCGGCGTGCCCTGGTCGGAGTGGCCGTGGTCGCCGCGACCGGCGAGCACGTCCGGGACGTACTCGACTCGTGTGAGCGGTTGATGGCAGGCAGACCGGAGTTCGAACTGCTCTCGGCCCATCGACGGCTACTCGGCCCGGATGACTGACAGTAAAGATTTTCGAGGAGACGAATCCCCATGGCCGACCCCGCTCGGGCTCGTAAGCTCGCCAAGCGGATCTCACAGATCGTCGCCCACGCGATCGAGCACGACATCAAGGATCCGCGGCTCAACTACGTGACGATCACCGACACCAAGATCACGGCGGACCTGCACGACGCCACGGTCTACTACACGGTTCTGGGCGAGAACCTGGAGTCCACCCCCGATCACGCGGGTGCCGCCGCGGCGCTGGAATCCGCCCGCGGTGTGCTGCGCACGAAGGTCGGGCAGGGCACGGGTGTCCGCTACACGCCCACTTTGGCTTTTGTGGCCGACAGCATCCCCGAGGACGCGAAGCGCATCGAGGATCTCCTCGCGAAGGCCCGCGAAGCCGACGCGGAGGTCGCCCGCCGGGCGACCGGCGCGCAGCACGCCGGTGAAGCCGACCCGTACAAGGCGCCACGGGAAGAGGCAGATGACGATGAGTTCGCCGATGAGGAGAGCCGGAGCTGAGAAAGCGGGCCACGCCGTGAACCGGCGTGCCCTGCTGCTCGGAGCCGCGGCTCTCGGGGGTTCGGTGCTGATTCCCGCTTGTGGCACCGAGAAGAAACCTCTGGTGGGACCACCGCCGGTGTCCCCACCGGCCAGCCCGACCCCGCTGACCGAAGCGGTCACAGTGCAGAAGATGCGTTCGGCGGCCCGGAACCGGGACGTCAACCTCGTCATCATCGCGCCGGACGGCGCGTCGCGGGTCGGGCTGCCGGTCTGCGTCGCGCTGCACGGACGCGGCGCGGACGCCCGGACGTTCCTGGACCTCGGCGTGCAGAACGCGCTGAACCAGGTCGTCGCGGCCGGGTTGCCCGGTTTCGCGGTGGCCGCCGTCGACGGTGACAACTACTGGGTGGACGTCGGCAAGGGCGACGACCCGCAGCGGATGCTCACCGACGAACTCCCCGGCTGGCTCGCCCAGCGTGAGCTGCGGCCGCCGTCGGCGATGTTCGGGATCTCCATGGGCGGTTTCGGCGCGCTGCGCTACGCCCGGGACCACAAGGATCTCAAAGCCGTCGCCGTCGCCAGTGCCGCGCTGTTCGTGAGCTGGCCCGATGCCAAGTCCCGCAAGGTGTTCGCCGACCGCGCCCAGTGGGAGGCGAACGAGCCCCTGCTGCACGCCGGTGAACTCTCGGCGTCGTCGACGGGGGTGTGGTGCGGCACTTCGGATCCCTTCGCGGGCGCCGACCGCAAACTCATCAAGGCGCTCGATCCCGCCGTCGCGAAGATTTCCCCCGGCGAGCACAACGAGGCCTACTGGCGCGGCATCCTGCCCGAAGCGATGAAGTTCGTGGGGGAACGCATCGCCTGATGGGGTCAACGCGCTCGCCGACCAGGTCCCCACCGGCGTCGCGCTGGCGACCAAAGCCGAACTCGAAGCCATCCAGAACCAGGTGGTGGCGCTGCTGGGGCACACCGCCACCGCGGACACCCTCCAGGGCGCCATCCAGAACGCCGTCGGGCTGATCGACGACCTGACGGCGGCACTGGAGAACGTCAAGATCCAGCTGCGCGAGGTGGTCCAGCACCACCTCGCCGGCTGACCCCCACCCGCGTTTAGTCCTCTAAACGCGCTCTCCCACCGCATCCAGAGGACTAAACGCGGGGAGTGGGGTTGGGCGGGCGGTCAGGCGGGTTTGGCGGCGACGATCAGGTCCCGCACGATCGCCTGGTCCACCCGGTGCGAGAACTCCGCGAACGGGCCGTCGTCGCGGACCTCCAGCCCCGCCTTGTCCAGGATCGCGGCGAGTTCCTCGCGCGGCGCGACGTTGGTGTTCCACGAGATGCCGAGCGCGCCGCCGGGCCGCAGTACCCGCGTCCACACCGGGACCGCGGCCGCGAGCAGATCCCGCGGGCTGCGCGCGAGCGACGCGTCCTGGGTGCGGTGGCTGCCGTGCTGCACGCCGTATGGGGCGTCGGTGACGATGAGGTCCACCGAGTTCGGCCGCAGCAGTTCGTCCGTGGTGAGCGTGTCGCAGTTGAGGTAGCTCAGCTTGCGGACCTCGCCCGCCTTGTACTGCTCCTTCGTGATCCCGAACCCGATGTCGAGCCGCCTGCCGAGCCGGACCTTGTTGCGGCGCACCTGACCGGATTCAGCGAGATGCTTGACGCGCTTCTGCTTCAGCCAGGTCTTGATGAACAGCTCGTAGGAGTCGAAATCCTTGCCGTCGACGTCGAGACCGGTCGCGTCGAAGCCGTACATCATCGCCTGGTTCAGCGTGGTGCCGCGGCCGCACAACGGATCCAGCAGATGCAGCGGCTTCTCCAGCATCGCGGCCGGATCCGCCGTCGACAGCAGGGTGACGTTGACGAGCAGCTTGGTGAACAGCTCGTTCGTCTTGCCCGGGTACTTCTGGATGGTCAGCAGATCCGAGTCGAACTTCGCCAGCGGGCTGATCGTGACCGGCCGCAGGACACCGTCGCCGAGTTCGAACAGCGCGTACAGCGCGGAAAGGTTCGAAAGGAGCGCGAGATCGCGTTCGCTCAGCGGGGCGGGTGTGGTGAAGGTGATGTAGCCGACGCCGCCGAGTTCCGTCTCGCCGATGTCGGAGACCTCGGTCTCCAAAGCGGACAGACCGAACACCGCCAGCTCCGCGCGCAGCAGGGCGGGAGCGGAGTCGGTGTAGACCCGGTTGGCGGACGGGTAGACCAGGATCGCGTACTCGGACATCCGGTAGAGCGTAGCTTGACTCATTGTGACGACGACTTTGGCGCAGGACCTCAAGGACGCCGCCGCCCTGCTGGCGCGCGCGAACGACGTGACACTGCTCGGCCACGTACGTCCGGACGCCGACGCGCTCGGTAGCGCGCTCGCGCTCGGACGGGCCCTCCAGCTGAGAGGAGGGGTCAAGGTCCGCGTCTCCGTCGGCGAGCCCGAGGAAATGCCCGAGACCCTGCGAAGCCTCGACGTCGGCGGGCTGTACGTCCCCGCGAGCGAACTTCCGGAGAGTGAACAGCTGCTGGTCGCGCTCGACACGCCCACGCCGGGCAGGCTCGGGAAACTCGCGCCGCGGGTGGACGCCGTCCGCGCGGCCGGTGGTGACGTCCTGGTGATCGACCACCACGCGTCCAACGTCTTCTACGGCACGAAACACGTCGTCGACGACACCGCCGAAGCCACCGCCGTCCTCGTTTTCGCGCTGCTGGCCGAACTCGGCACCGAGATCGACGAGCCGATCGCACGCTGCCTCTACGCGGGGCTGGTCACCGACACGAGCGGGTTCCGCCGGGCCCGGCCGTCCACCCACCTGATGGCGGCGAAGCTGCTCGAAGCGGGCGTCGACCCGGACAAGGTGGTCCGCGAGATCGTCGACGATCACCCGTTCGCCTGGCTGCCGATGCTTTCGGACGTCCTCGCGGGGGCCCGGCTCGAACCGGAGGAGGCACGCGGCTTCGGGCTCGCCTACGCGGTCGTGACACTCGACGCCGCACGGACCGTGCGCGGCGAAGAGGTCGAGGCGGTCATCGACGTCGTCCGGTCCACCCGGGAGGCCGGGGTCGCCGTGGTGCTCAAGGAAGCCGAACCGACCGGGCCGCGACAGCGGTGGCAAATCTCGCTCCGGTCCACGGGCGGGGTCGACGTCTCGGCGGCGGCCGGGGAACTCGGCGGCGGTGGACATCGCCAAGCGGCCGGGTGCACCGCGGAGGGGACGGCGGGCGAGGTACTCGATCGGTTGAGGGCGGCACTGTCGAGGGCGCCGCTGTTGTAAGGGCGCGTGTCCGCGTCATCGGAATTTCATGCGCCGTCCCTAGCGTGAACCTCACGATGAACGACCACGCCTCCCTTCACCGCCGGATCCTGGTCACGCTGGGCGTGGTCGTGGTGTACCGGCTGGGCCAGAGCCTGCCCACTCCCCACGTGACCGTCCGCGCACCGGAAGGCGATCATCCGCTGCGCTGGATCCTCGACCTCCTCACCGGCGGTGGCCTGTCCACGCTCCCGGTGTTCGCCTTCGGCGTCCTTCCCTGCTTGGCCGCCCCGCCCGTCCTGCGGGCGCTGATCGCCCTGATCCCCAGGCTGGCGGCGTTGCGCGCCGAAGGGGAGGCCGGTGCCCGGGTGCTGACGCGGTACCGGCGGCGGCTCACCGTCCTGCTCGGACTGCTGGGTGCCGTCGCCGTACTCGGATTCCGCGGCCAAGGAGTCCTCGACGGCCGATCGGCCGTCGCCGTGGCGTGCCTGACGGCGGGCGCGGCGGTGGTCACGCGGCTGACCGAGGTGATCACCGACCGCGGCTTCGGCGACGGCGTCCGGATCCTGCTGCTCGCGCAGATCCTGGCGGTGCTGCCGCCGGAGTTCCTTCGCCTGTACGAAAAGACGGGCTGGGCCGCCATCGCGGTCATGGCCGTGGTGACGCTTTCGGTCACGGTGATCACGATCGTCCTCGCGCAGGGACAGCGTCGCGTCCCGGTGCAGTACGCCAAGCGGATGATCGGCACGCGCGCCTACGGCGGAACCTCGACCTACATCCCGCTTCGGTTCCCCCAGTCGAACAGCCCGGCCGTTCTGGCCGCGGTGCTGCTGTCCGTGCCGGTTCTCCTGCCCGGAGCGTCCTGGCTGGAGTGGCTGCGCGACGAGGGGAATCCCGGGCGGATCGCGGTCTACTTCGTCCTCGTCTGCCTCTTCGCCTTCAGCAGAGCGGCCGTGACACAGGACATGGACAAGGTGGCGGCCGAACTGGCGCGGGTGGGCGGCTTCGTCCCCGGGATCCGGCCGGGCACCCCGACCGCGGAATACCTCGACTACGTGAACCGCCGGATCATCGCCTTCGGGGCGTTCTGCTCGGGAGTGGTCGCGCTGATCCCGGTCACCGGTCTGGCCTTGCTGGACGTCAGCCCGAGGGTGCCCGTCGCCGCCGTGACTCTGCAGCTGGTCCTCGTCTTCCTCGTCAGTGTCTCGCTCGACACCACGCGGCAGATCCAAGCCCGGCGCCTGCAACGACGTTACGAGCCGTTCCTCCGCTGAGCGAACGGCCGGGTTCCCGGCGACTGGGACTGTCGTACCAGACCATTAGTCTGCGGTGGTGCCTGAAGCTTCCGAAGTCGACGAGCGCGTCCCACCGAAACGCGTGCTCGGTCTCGCCGTGCCCGCGCTGGGCGTCCTCGCCGCCGAACCGCTGTACGTCCTGGTGGACACGGCCGTCGTCGGCCATCTCGGCGCGTTGCCGCTGGCCGGGCTCGCCGTCGGCGGTGTCGTGCTGTCGCAGGTTTCCAGCCAGCTGACGTTCCTCTCCTACGGCACCACGTCACGCACGGCGCGGCTGCACGGCGCCGGACGTCGTGGCGACGCCGTCCGCGAAGGTGTCCAGGCGACGTGGCTGGCGGTGATCGTCGGGCTGGTCGTGATCGTCGCCGGGCAGCTGCTGGCCGCGCCCATCGCGCGGGTGCTCTCCGGGGACGCGGCGATCACCGACGCCGCCGTCTCCTGGTTGCGGATCGCGCTGTTCGGGACGCCGTTCATCCTGATCACGATGGCGGGCAACGGCTGGATGCGCGGCGTGCAGGATTCCGCGAAACCGTTGCGCTATGTCCTGGCGGGCAACGGGATCTCCGCCGTGCTGTGCCCGGTGCTGGTGTACGGCGCGGACTGGGGGCTGGAAGGTTCGGCGATCGCGAACGTCGTCGCGCAGGTGATCTCGGCGTCGCTGTTCGTCGTGGCACTGGTGCGGGAGCGGGTCCCGCTGCGGCCGGAGCCGAAGGTGATGCGTGCCCAGCTCGGCCTCGGCCGGGATCTGGTCCTGCGCAGCCTCGCCTTCCAGGCGTGCTTCGTCTCCGCCGCCGCCGTCGCCGCGAGGACGTCCACCGAGGCCGTGGGCGCGCATCAGGTCGTCCTGCAGCTGTGGACGTTCCTCGCGCTCGTGCTGGACTCGCTGGCGATCGCGGCGCAATCGCTGGTGGGAGCGGCATTGGGCGCCGGTGCGAGCAAACGGGCGCGGGGGGTGTCGAGCCAGATCACCGCCTACGGCCTGGTTTTCGGCTGCTTCCTCGGGGTCGTGTTCGCGTCGCTGGCGGGGGTGCTGCCGCAGGTGTTCACTTCGGACGCGGGCGTGCTCGGTGAGATCCCGCACGCGTGGTGGTTCTTCGTCGCGTTGCAACCGATAGCCGGGGTGGTGTTCGCGCTGGACGGCGTCCTGCTCGGCGCGGGCGACGCGGCGTTCCTGCGCAACGCGACCCTGCTGAGCGCGGCGGCCGGGTTCCTCCCGCTGATCTGGCTTTCGCTCGCGTTCGGCTGGGGGCTGGCCGGGATCTGGACCGGGCTGTCGCTGTTCATGCTGCTGCGGCTGGCGACCTTGCTGGTGCGGTGGCGCTCGGGCCGCTGGGCCGTCGAGGGCGCCGTCCGCACTGCCTGACACGCCGCCACCACCGAGATCATCGAGGCTGTGGCGAAAACCACCCGGGTAACGGGTATGTTTCGCCGTTGCTTAGGCGATACAACTACTGGGGCGGCAGTGCGGGCGCCTGTTCTCGCCCGAAAACCGTCCCGAGGAGGAACACCGTGACAGGCCGAGCCACCCGCCGGTCCTGGTTCATCTGGCTCGCCGCCGTCACCGTCTACCTGCTCGCCGTCTTCCACCGCACGTCGTTCGGCGTCGCCGGGCTGCAGGCCGCCGACCGCTTCGGCGTCGGCGCGGCCGCGCTCGGCACCTTCACCGTCCTGCAGGTCGGCGTCTACGCCTCCATGCAGATCCCCACCGGCGTCCTCGTCGACCGCTACGGCCCGCGCCGCGTGCTCACCGGTGCCGTGTTCTTCCTGGGGCTCGGCCAGATCCTGCTCGCGGTCGCCGATTCCTACCCGCTGGGGCTGCTCGCCCGCGCCGTCGTCGGCTTCGGTGACGCGCTGACCTTCGTGAGCATCCTGCGGTTGATCGCCGCGCACTTCCCCGGCCGCCAGTACGCCTTGATCGCCGCGCTGACCGGGGCCATCGGCTACGTCGGCAACCTCGGCGCGACCCTCCCGCTCGGCCTGCTGCTCGACGGCCCCGGCTGGACCCCGACCTTCCTCGCCGTCGGCCTGGTGACCGCGCTGTACACCGCCGTCGTCGCCCTCCGCGTCGAGGACATCCCGCGCGGCGCCCCGGAGCCCGTGCGCGAAAAGGTGCGGCCGAAGGCGCTGGGCCGCCAGGTCGCCGACGCCTGGCGCACGCCGGGGACCCGGCTCGGCTTCTGGGTCCACTTCAGCACGATGTTCGCGCCCAACGTGCTGACCATGCTGTGGGGCGTCCCGTTCCTGGTGCAGGGACAGGGTTATCCGAAGGCCACCGCGAGTTCGCTGCTGATCGTCTTCGTGTTCGGTTCGATGATCGGTGGTCCCGTGGTCGGCGCCCTGATCGGACGGCGCCCGTCGCTGCGGATGCCGCTCGTCGGCGGGTACATCGGCGCCGCCGCGGTGCTGTGGGCGGTCCTGCTCGGCTGGAGCGGGACGATCCCGGTCGCGGTCCTGGTGCCCGCGTTCGCGTTCCTTTCCCTCGGCGGCCCCGTGTCGATGATCGGTTTCGCGCTCGCGCGGGACTACAACCCGCTCGCCCGGGTCGGCACCGCCACCGGTGTCGTGAACGTCGGCGGTTTCGTGGCGACGACGATCTCGGCGCTCGCCGTCGGGGTGCTGCTGGAGTGGACGGGCGGCGCGTTCCGCTGGGCGCTGCTGTCGGTCATGGCGGTGCTCGCGTTCGGCACTTTCCGGATGCTCGTGTGGTGGCGCCGCACCCGCGCCGTGCTGTTCGAAGCCGAGGCCCGCGGCGAGGAGATCCCGGTGCAGATCCGGCGCCGCCGCTGGGACGCCGAGGCGCCGCTGCCCGTCTCGTCCTAGGCGGAGGCCCGAAAGATAGGGTTCGCCCCGTGTCGCGCCCCAATCAGGCTCAAGCCAAGAAACGTCCCGCTCCGCCGCCCGGTCTCGTCATCGTCGACAAGCCTTCCGGGATGACCTCCCACGACGTCGTCTCCAGGGCGCGTCGCTTCATGGGCACCCGCAAAGTCGGGCACGCCGGCACTCTGGATCCGATGGCCACCGGCGTCCTGGTGCTCGGCATCGAACGCGCGACCAAACTCCTCGGCCATCTGGCCCTGGACCGCAAGACCTATCTCGCGACCCTCTCGCTGGGACTGTCCACCACGACCGACGACGCCGAGGGCGAGCCGATCGCCGAAGCCGCCCCCGAAACCGTCGAGAAGATCACCGACGACGCGATCGCCGCCGGGATCGCCGCCCTGACCGGCGACATCCAGCAGGTGCCGAGCGCGGTCAGCGCGGTCAAGATCGACGGTAAGCGCGCGTACGCCCGGGTCCGCGCGGGCGAAGAGGTCGTCATCCCGCCGCGTCCGGTCACCGTGCACCGGTTCGATCTGCTCGCCACCCGCCGGGAGGCGGGCCGGATCGAACTCGACGCCATCGTCGAGTGCTCGTCCGGGACCTACGTGCGGGCGCTGGCCCGCGATCTCGGCGCCGGATTGGGCGCCGGCGGGCATCTGCTCGCGCTGCGGCGCACCACGGTCGGGCCGTTCACCCTCGCCAAGGCACGCACCCTCGACCAGCTCGAGGCCGAACCGGAACTGTCGCTGGACCTCGACGCCGCCGTCGCCGCCGCGTTCCCGCGCCGCGACCTGGACGCTCGCGCGGCCCAGGCGGTCCGATATGGACAGAGGGTGCCCGCGGCCGGGATCGAGGGCACCTACGGCATGTTCGGACCGGACGGCCGGGTGCTCGCACTCGCCGCGGACGAAGGCGAACTGGCCCGCTCGGTGGTCGTGTTGCTGCCCGCTTAGGGTGGTGCACGGAGCAGGCCTGGAGGAGACGGGGCACAAGTGCAGCGTTGGCGTGGTTTGGGTGACCTCCCCGGGAGCTGGGGACGGTGCGTGGTGACGATCGGCGTCTTCGACGGCGTGCACCGCGGACATCAGGAGCTGATCTCGAGGACGGTCCGCGCCGCCGCCGAACGCGGCGTGCCGAGTGTGGTGCTGACCTTCGACCCGCATCCGTCGGAGGTGATCCGGCCGGGCAGCCATCCCGCGCAGCTGTCCACGTTGCGCCGCAAGGCGGAACTGGTCGAGGGCCTGGGCGTGGACGTCTTCTGCGTGCTGCCGTTCACGCTGGAACTGTCGCGGCTGACGGCGCACGAGTTCGTGCACGAGGTCCTGGTGGACAAGCTGCACGCGGCCGCGGTGATCGTGGGGGAGAACTTCACCTTCGGCGCCAAGGCCGCCGGTGACGTCAACCTCCTGCGCACACTGGGGAAGCGGTTCGGCTTCGTCGCGCACGGCGCGGAACTGCAGGGACTGCTCGCGCGGCAGCAGACGGAGAACGAGATCACCTTCTCCTCGACCTACGTCCGCTCGTGCATCGACGCCGGTGACGTCGTCGCGGCGGCCGAGGCGCTCGGCAGGCCGCACCGGCTGGAGGGCATCGTCGTCCGGGGCGACGGCCGGGGACACGATCTCGGCTACCCGACGGCGAACCTGTCGACGCCGCGGTTCGCCGCGGTGCCCGCCGACGGGGTCTACGGCGCCTGGTTCACCCGTTCGTCGGATCCTGGCCGCAGGTTGCGCGCCGCCGTGTCGGTCGGGACCAATCCGACCTTCTCCGGGCGGGAACGCACGGTCGAGGCCTTCGTCCTCGACATCGACGAGGACTTCTACGGGCAGCACGTCGCACTCGATTTCGTCGCCAAGCTGCGGGATCAGGTCCGGTTCCCGACGTCGGAGGGTCTGGTGAAGCAGATCGACGACGACGTCCGCCGGACCAGGGAACTGCTGGGCGAGCAGGACTGAACTGGACCCGGCCGGGGCCGGGTGAGAATGTACGAACACGCCCGTCACGGTGCGTCCGGGTGGCAAGATGTCACAGACCGCGCGTGGCGTTCGATGGGGTTAAGGGGAGCGGGCCAGGTGGAGGACCACAAGATCGTCCAGCGGAACATCGCGCTGCAGAGGGAGTGGTACGGGGAGCCGCTCGGCGATCGCGTGCGGAGACTGGTCGTCGCCTTCGACATCTCCCAGGCCTTCCTCGCCGAGGTCCTCGGCATCAGCGCGCCCATGCTCAGCCAGGTGATGAGCGGGCGCCGCGCGAAGATCGGCAACCCGGTCGTGCTCGCGAAGATGATCATGCTGGAGCGCAAGGTGCTGGTCCCGGCGGTCGCCGCGGGGGACCGCAAGGCCATGCAGGAGGCGCTCGAAGACGTCCGCGACTCGCGGCCGACGGTGGGCCGCGACAGCATCCCGGTCGGCGCCGTCGCCGACGACCAGGGCGTGCTCGTGGCGCTGCGGGACATCGGTGAGGACGAAGACCTCACCGAAGCCGCGAAGCTGCTCGACGACGATTTCCCCGCACTGGCGGACCTGCTGCGCCGGGCGGCCAAGAGTTCCTGATGAACCTCTTCAGCGCCCTGATCCCGCCTGACGACGTCCTCGACGAGGTCGCGACGGCGCTGGGCGCACCCGAAGACGGCGATTTCCGCTGGTCACGGCGGGAACATTGGCATGTCACCCTCGGTTTCTACGGTGAGGACGACCCCGGGGAACGGGGCGAGTGGCTCGCCGGACGGCTGGCGGAGGCGACCGCGATCGACGTCCGGCTGGAAAAGGCCGCGACATTCCCCGGGGTGCTGTGGTTGAGTGTCACCGGAACCGGGCTCCACGAGCTGGCCGTCAAGGCGGGCGCGGAGGACGAGGGCAGGCCGTACACGGCCCACCTGACACTGGCCCGCTTCCCCCGCGACCGGCCGATGGCCGCGAGCGCGTGGGAGGAGCGGCTGGCCCGGTTCACCAGCAGAACCTGGACGGCCACCGAAGCCGTTCTGATCCGCAGTGACCGTGAGCAGGGCGCGTCGAGCTACCGGGTGACCCGGTCGTACGAGCTGAAGCGCGCCCGCGCCTGAAGCCGCTGATCACGAGGCTGGTAACCTCGATGATTGGGTCCGGCTGCAGTCCGTGGCGGCCGCGACCGTCTCACCCGGCGTGAAGCAGCGTCCGGGCCGCACGGCACAGAGTATCTAGGAGCACCACAGTGGCGTTGTCCACCGAAGAAAAGAAGTCGATCCTTGCCGAGTACGGCGTGCACGACTCGGACACCGGATCCCCCGAGGCCCAGGTCGCGCTGCTGACCAAGCGCATCGTCGGCCTCACCGAGCACCTCAAGGCTCACAAGCACGACCACCACTCCCGTCGCGGGCTTCTGCTGCTGGTCGGCCGCCGCCGCCGGCTGCTGAACTACGTGATGAAGGTGGACATCGAGCGATACCGTGCGCTGATCCAGCGTCTCGGCCTCCGCCGATAGCTTGAACCCGAGGGGGAGTGGCCACAGCGGTCGCTCCCCCTCGGCTTAAGAACAGAACGCCCTCTCCACGTGAGGGGCATGGCGCGAGCGCGCACGAGGATCCGTCCGCCGGTCCTCGGTAGTGGTTCCCGGGTAACGGCCCGGGGGCTTCGATCGAAGACCGGCATCACTCCTCGCGCGTCCGCAGGCGAAACAGGTCCCAGGGTGGGAGACTCGCGTCATTACAGAGGAACAAAAGAGGAGATACACCCTATGACCGACTCCACCGGAGTCACCGTGCACGAAACCGAAGCCGTCATCGACAACGGCCGTTTCGGCACTCGCACCGTTCGCTTCGAGACCGGCCGCCTGGCCCGTCAGGCCGCCGGCGCCGTCGTCGCGTACCTCGACGAAGAGACCATGCTGCTCTCGGCGACCACCGCGTCGAAGCACCCGAAGGACCACTTCGACTTCTTCCCGCTGACCGTGGACGTCGAGGAGCGGATGTACGCCGCCGGGCGCATCCCCGGCGCGTTCTTCCGCCGTGAGGGCCGCCCGTCGACCGACGCGATCCTCACCTGCCGCCTGATCGACCGGCCGCTGCGCCCGTCGTTCGCCGACGGTCTCCGCAACGAGATCCAGGTCGTCATCACCGTCCAGAGCCTCAACCCGGACGACCCGTACGACGTGCTCGCGATCAACGCGGCTTCGGCCTCGACCCAGATCGCCGGCCTGCCGTTCTCCGGTCCGGTCGGCGGCGTCCGCGTCGCGCTGATCGAGGGCCAGTGGGTCGCGTTCCCGACCTGGAAGCAGCTCGAGGACGCCACCTTCAACATGGTGGTCGCCGGCCGCATCGTCGGTGACGACGTCGCGATCATGATGGTCGAGGCCGAGGGCACCGAGCGCACGCTCGACCTGATCGCCGACGGTGGCAAGGCGCCGGACGAGATCGCCGTCGCCGAGGGGCTCGAAGCCTCGAAGCCGTTCATCAAGGTGCTGTGCGAGGCCCAGCAGCAGCTGGCCGAGCTGGCCGCCAAGCCGACCGGCGAGTTCCCGGTCTTCCTCGCCTACGAGCAGGACGCCTTCGACGCCGTCGCCGCCATCGCGACCGACGACCTCGCGAACGCCCTGACCATCGCGGGCAAGCAGGACCGCGACAACGCGACCGACCAGGTCAAGGCCGCGGTGCTGGAGAAGATCGGCCTGGGCGAGGGCGAAGCCTTCCAGGGCCGTGAGAAGGAGATCGGCGCGGCGTTCAAGGCCCTGTCGAAGAAGATCATGCGCAAGCGCGTCCTCACGGACAAGATCCGCATGGACGGTCGCGGCCTGACCGACATCCGGTCGCTCGCCGCCGAGGTCGCCGTGATCCCGCGGGCGCACGGTTCCGCGCTGTTCGAGCGCGGTGAGACCCAGATCCTGGGCGTCACCACGCTGAACATGCTCCGCATGGAGCAGCAGATCGACTCGCTCTCCCCGGAGACCACGAAGCGGTATCTGCACCACTACAACTTCCCGCCGTTCTCCACCGGCGAGACCGGCCGCGTCGGTTCGCCGAAGCGGCGCGAGATCGGCCACGGCATGCTCGCCGAGCGCGCCCTGGTCCCGGTCCTGCCGAAGCGGGACGAGTTCCCGTACGCGATCCGCCAGGTCTCCGAGGCGCTGGGCTCCAACGGCTCCACCTCGATGGGCTCGGTCTGCGCCTCGACGATGGCACTGCTGAACGCGGGTGTCCCGCTGAAGGCGCCGGTCGCCGGCATCGCCATGGGCCTCATCTCCGACGAGGTCGACGGTGAGACCCGCTACGTCGCGCTGACCGACATCCTCGGTGCCGAGGACGCCATGGGCGACATGGACTTCAAGGTCGCCGGCACCAAGGACATCATCACCGCGCTGCAGCTCGACACGAAGCTCGACGGCATTCCGTCGGAGGTCCTCGCGGCCGCGCTGAAGCAGGCGAAGGACGCTCGCCTCACCATCCTGGAGGTCATCGCCGAGGCGATCGACGCGCCGGACGAGATGAGCCCGTTCGCCCCGCGCGTCACCAGCGTGAAGATCCCGGTGGACAAGATCGGCGAGGTCATCGGCCCGAAGGGCAAGATGATCAACTCGATCACCGAGGAGACCGGCGCCGACATCTCCATCGAGGACGACGGCACGATCTACGTGGGCGCGGCCGACGGCCCGTCGGCGGAGGCGGCGATCGACAAGATCAACGCCATCGCCAACCCGCAGCTGCCCAAGGTCGGTGAGCGCTTCCTCGGCACCGTGGTGAAGACGGCCGCGTTCGGCGCGTTCGTCTCGCTGCTGCCGGGCAAGGACGGCCTGGTGCACATCTCGAAGCTGGGCAACGGCAAGCGGATCGCCAAGGTCGAGGACGTGGTCAACGTGGGCGACAAGCTCCGCGTCGAGATCGCCGACATCGACAACCGCGGCAAGATCAGCCTGATCGTGGTCCAGGAAGAGGACACGGCGGACGCCAAGGCCGCCGAAGGCGAGAAGGCCGACGCTCCGAAGGCCGACGCCCAGTAGGTCCGGCCAGATCGATGTGAAACGCCATGAAAGGGTCGTTCGGGACGCGAGTCGTCCTGAACGACCCTTTCATGACATGTGAGTAAGGGATCCGTTGGCGCGATCAAGCACAGCCGGGCACGAGCAGCCCGTCGGCAGCACCCGTACGCTCGAGTCCACTTCGGACGGTGCGGTGGTCAAGCGCAGCGTGCTGGCCGGTGGCCTCCGGGTGATCACCGAGCACGTGCCCGCGTCCCGGTCGGTGACGGTCGGGCTGTGGGTCGGTGTCGGATCGCGTGATGAGCCGTCCTCGGTCGAAGGCGCCGCGCACTACCTCGAACATCTGCTGTTCAAGGGCACCACGAACCGCGACGCCACCCAGATCGCCGAGGAGATCGACGCGGTCGGCGGCGAGTTCAACGCGTTCACCGCGAAGGAGCACACCTGCTACTACGCGCAGGTGCTCGACGAGGACCTGCCGCTCGCGATGGACCTCGTGACCGATGTCGTGTTCGAGGCGCTGTGCACGGACAAGGACGTCGAGACCGAGCGCAGTGTCGTGCTCGAAGAGATCTCGATGCGGGACGACGACCCCGAGGACCTGCTGCACGAGACCTTCGTCGGCGCGATCCTCGGCGAGCACCCGCTGGGCCGTCCCGTGCTCGGCAGCGAGAAGTCCATTGTGGAGATGTCCGCCTCGGCGCTGCGCGGGTTCTACCGGCGCCGCTACACGCTGCCGCGGATGGTGCTCGCCGTCGCCGGGAACATCGAGCACGGCCAGGTGCTCCGCCTGGTCCGCAAGGCCCTGCGGAACCGCCTCACCGGGACGGCCACCCCGGTGCCGCCGCGGTCGGGCCGTGCGCGGATCGCGATGGTGCCGAAGCTCGCCCTGCACACCGACGACACCGAGCAGGCGCACGTCATGCTCGGTCTGCGTTCGCTGTCACGGCACGACGACCGGCGGTTCGCGCAGTCGGTGCTCAACGCCGCACTCGGCGGCGGGATGAGTTCGCGGCTGTTCCAGGAAGTCCGCGAAAAGCGCGGGCTGGCGTACCAGGTGTACTCGTCCGTCGCGAGCTACGCCGACGCCGGGCACATGGCCGTGTACGCGGGCTGCCAGCCCGAAAAGCTCGGCGAGGTCGCCGGCGTGATCCGCGAGGTGCTCGAACTCGTCGGCAAGGACGGGCTGAGCGAAGCCGAGGTCGCGCGCGCGAAGGGGCAGCTGCGGGGCGGGCTGGTGCTCGGCCTGGAGGACACGTCGTCGCGGATGTCGCGGATCGGCAAGAACGAACTGAACTACGGGCGGTATCTCGGCGTCGACGACACGGTGGCGCGGATCGACGCCGTCACCACCGAAGAGGTCTGTGCGCTCGCTCGCACTCTGCTCCACCGCCCTGGTGGCGTGTCGGCGGCGGCGGTGGTCGGGCCGTACGCTCACGCCGACGACCTTCCGGACGATCTGCACGAGGTGATCGCATCATGACCGCTGGGATTCGCGTCGGCGTGCTGGGCGCACGCGGCCGGATGGGCCAGGAAGTGGTCGGCGCCGTCAACGGCGCCGAGGACATGGAACTCGTCGCCGCGCTCGACGCCGGTGACGACTTCGCGGCGCTCAAGCAGGCGCAGGTCGTCGTCGACTTCACCCATCCCGACGCGGTGATGGGCAACCTGGAATTCCTGACGGGTAACGGGATCCACGCCGTCGTCGGCACCACCGGCTTCAGCGAGGAGCGGCTGGGGAAGCTGCGCTCGTGGCTCGCCGCCGACCCGTCGCTCGGCGTGCTCATCGCGCCGAACTTCGCCCTCGGCGCGGTATTGGCGATGCGCTTCGCCCAGCAGGCGGCACGGTTCTACAACTCGGCCGAGGTCATCGAGCTGCACCACAACCGCAAGGCCGACGCGCCCTCCGGCACCGCCGCGCATACCGCGCGGCTGATCGGCGAGGCCCGCGCGGAAGCCGGTCTCGCTCCCGGTGACGACGCGACGACGTCCGAAGTGGACGGTGCCCGCGGCGCGCTCGTCGAAGGCGTCCGCGTGCACTCGGTCCGGCTGCCCGGACTGGTGGCGCACGAGGAGATCCTGTTCGGCGGCGAAGGGGAGACCCTGACCATCCGGCACGACTCGCTGCACCGCACGTCGTTCATGCCGGGGGTGCTGCTCGGGGTGCGTTCGGTGCTCACGCGGCCCGGCCTGACGGTCGGTCTCGAGAACATCCTCGACCTGTGAGGGCCCGCAACTTCGCGCTGGTGATGACGGCGGCGCTCGCCGTCTACGTCGTCCTGCTGGCCGGCCGGGCGATCGCGTTGCTGCGCACCGGCGAGACGGTGCCGGTGCTCTTCGGCGTCGGTGTGCTCCTGCTGCCGCTGCTCGGGATCTGGATCATCGTGACCACCTGGCGCTCCGGCGTCCAGATCCAGCGCCTTTCGCGGCGGCTGGACGAAGAAGGCGGCCTGCCCGACGTCTCCGACCTGCCCCGGCGGCCGTCGGGCCGGGTGGATCGCGACGCCGCGGACGCGTGGTTCGACGAGCGCCGGGCCGAGGTCGAGGCGGATCAGGAGAACTGGCGCGTCTGGTACCGGCTGGCGTACGCGTACGAGATCGCGGGGGACCGGAAGCGAGCCCGCGCGACCATGCGGCGCGCCGTCGAACTCGAAGCCGCCTCCCGCACTTAGTCCTCCAATGAGGGGTAAGCCAAATGTGGCGCGTCCCGGTGCGGGTCCGGAGTGACGGACGGAAGTCGGGCCGTGACCACGGGTGTCCACAAGGGACACTTTCCCGGCGTTCGATGTCCGCTTTGAGCAGTTTGCCCGGTCTCGCGAGGTGGTCGTGAGTGGCAAACAGCGTTCTAACCCTCATTGCCACTCACGACCCCGCACGGGACCGCACAGATCGACATCAATCGGACGCCGAGTCCCCGGAAACCGTCCCTTATGGACAGTCGCGAGGCGTGTCCCGCCTCCTCGGGGAACCCTTCACCGGGCACGCGGTGGTGAAGGCCTTCTTCACTACCGTGAGGGCAGACAAGGGGGCCTTCGCGGCAGCGAGCCGATCGCGCCACGTTTGCCTTACCCCTTTCTAAATGCGTGGCTCGCTCAGTAGTGGAACCAGCCGGCGAAGAGGGCGGGTGAGGCGGCCAGCAGGCTGAACCGCAGCCAGCGGCCCAGGAACCCGGTCGCCAGGAAGCTCGCCAGCGGCATGTTCACCAGCCCCGCGAGCACGCTCGTGGCCATGTACGGCGGCAGCCCGAGGACCGAACTCACCCCGTAGGTGCCCGCCATCCAGTGCGGATGCCGGTGACAGCGTTCGCGGAGGGCGTCGAGCCGGGCGCGCATCTTCTTGGTCCGCGCCCGCCATCGTTCGCGACGCGGGGTGGGCGGGCGTTCCCGGTGCAGCCGGTCGTGCAGCGGCTTCGGCAGTTTGATGGTGCCCTTCGCAGCGAGGTAGTAGAGCGTCTTCCCACCCACCTGGCCCGCGGCGACGACGGCGCCGAGCAGCAGCCACGGCAAGGTCGGTTCGCTCGCGCAGAGGCCGATGAGGAACATTTCGACGCTGACGACGGGAAGGATCGCGGAGCCGAAGGCCACACCGAACGACAGGAGCAACCAGCCCACCATCGTTGCCTCCCCGTTATCTTCGTTCTCTCCAAGCTATCAGCTGAAAAACAGGACGCACTGGGGATAACCCCCGTTCCCGGCTTCCAGGGCGTACCAGAAGATCACCTGTTCGTCGGCTCGCGGCCACCTGCCGCTGCCATGCTGGGCTTCGTGGCCGACGTGCACGACGCGGTCCGCGGCAAGGGTTTCGCGGATCGCTTCGCCGACTTCTGCGCGGCCGTGGTCCGGCGCCTCCCCTTCGGGCTTTCCCGGCTGGTGGCGCCGAGTTTCCTCGGTTTCGCGCTCATCAACGGGTTCACCTTCGCGGTCGACCTGATCCTGCTGACCCTGCTGCGCGGCTGGCTCGGCCTGCCGGTGTGGCTGGCGATCACGCTCGCGTACGCGACCGCGTTCGGGCTGAGCTTCGTGCTGAACCGCAGCATGAACTTCCGCTCGCACGCGCCCGTGGGCAGGCAGGCGGTGCTGTACGTCATCGCGATCGTCGTCAACTACGTGGCGTTCCTGCTCGGCGTCGGCGCGGGACTGGCCGCGCTGGGCGTCGACTATCGCCTGTCCCGGCTCATCGCCGGGGCGTGCGAAGGCGTCTTCATGTACTCGGTGATGCGCTGGGTGGTGTTCGCGAAGTCAGGAAGTGAGTTCGAGGTCGAGGGCGCCGGTGAGCCGGACCTCGCGCACGTTCGTGCTTCCGGTGTCGAGGATGCGGACGGTCCCGTCGGGCGACCAGCCCGCGCGGCGGAAGAAGCCCAGTGACGCGTGATCGGTCTGGGCGACCCAGCTGATCCCGCGGGTGGCGCCGTCCCCGCGCAGCCAGGCGGACGCGTTCGCCAGCAGCCGTCCCGCGTGCCCTCGCCGTCCCCAGCGCGGCTCGACCAGCAGAGACGCGATGAGCGCCGTCGTCGGGGCGTCGTCGGGCAGCGATCCGTCGGCGGCGGCCACCTCGCTCTCCGGCGCCCGTCCGGCGACGCAGAAGCCGACGGTGAACTCGCCTTCGGTGGCGAGGAAGACGCGCGTCCCCGGGTACTCGATCGTTTCGGCCCAGGTCTTCTCGAGTTCCACGACGTCGAGTTCGGCGACGGCCGCTTCGCCGAGCAGTTCCGTGTAGGCGCTTCGCCAGGTGTCGCGTTGGATACGGGCGATCTCGGCGGCGTCGGACACGACGGCGGGGCGGACTTCGGCGGCGGCCATGCCCGGGAGGTTACTGCTCCCGTCGAAAACTGTCGGTGGCGGATGGCAGCATGCTGATGATGAGCACTACGACCATCAGCGGGCCGGTCGCGCGCCGGATCGCCCTGGCCGCACAAGGATTCGGCGACGCGCGTCCCGGCGGGGCGGTGACCAGACGGCATCTGCAGCGCGTGCTGTCGAAGATCCAGTTGCTGCAACTGGATTCGGTGAACGTCGCGGTCCGCGCGCACTACATGCCGTTGTTCTCCCGGCTCGGCGCGTACGAGTCCACGCTGGTGGACGACGCGGCCTGGTCCCATTCCGCGCGCAAGCCCCGGATGCTGGTCGAATCCTGGGCGCATGAGGCGAGTCTGCTGCCGGTGGCGGACTGGCCGCTGCTGCGGTCCGGGGCGAAGCGCATGGGCTGGTGGACGAACTACGCGCGGGTACTGGAGCAGACGCCCGGTTTGGTGGACGACATCCTCGCCGTGGTCAAGGAACAGGGACCGATCGGCGCGGGCGGCATCGAGCGCGCGCTGGAGAGCGATGGCACCCGCCGTAAACCCGGCTCGTGGTGGGAGCGCTCGGAGGTCAAGAAGGCCTGCGAGTGGCTGTTCGGCGTGGGGCAGCTGACGACGGGCACGCGCCGGTCGTTCGAGCGGCTGTACGACCTGACCGAACGCGTGGTGCCGCCGGAGATCCTGTCGCGGCAGGTGACCCCCGAAGAGGGCGCCCGCGAACTGATCACCCGCTCGGCCGTCGCGCTCGGCATCGGGACCGAACCGGACCTGCGGGACTACTACCGGCTCGGCCCGGACGTCAGCAAGCGGGCGGTGGCCGAACTGGTCGAGGCGGGGGGGCTGGAACCGGTGACCGTGGACGGCTGGCCCGCCCCGGCATACCGGCACTTCGCGGCGAAGACACCGCGGTCGGTCACCGGGCGGGCGCTGCTGTCGCCGTTCGACCCGCTGATCTGGGAACGCGCCCGCACCGAGCGCATCTTCGACTTCTTCTACCGCATCGAGATCTACGTTCCCGAGCCGAAGCGGATCTACGGCTACTACGTGTTCCCGTTCCTGCTCGACGGCGAACTCGTCGGCCGGGTCGACCTCAAGGCCGATCGTGCCGCCGGGCTGCTTCGCGTCCAGGGTGCCTTCGCCGAGCCCGGCGTGGACGTCGCGCGGGTCGCGAGCGAGCTGGCGGGAGAGCTGCGGCTGATGGCGGAATGGCAGGGGCTGGACGGGGTCGTGGTGGGGGAGCGGGGCGACCTCGCCCCGGTGCTTTCGCGCCTGGTGCGCTGAGCCGAGTGCCAAGTGTCATGAGGGGTCCCCATAGGACGAATTTCGTCCTATGGGGACCCCTCATGACACACCCGGAGCCCCGCCCCTCCCGCGCTCCCCGAGCCCAGAAATGAGCGAGGGACCTTCGCTCCCACCCCCGTGGAAAAGTGAGAGCAAAGGTCCCTCGATCCCCCTGTGGTACGCGACTCAGCTGGCCGCGCTCGTCACCACCGCGTCCCCCGTGCCGGTACGCGCCCGCACCTTCAGCGAGACCTCCGAAGGGGCGCTCTCCGCGACCTCCAGCTCGCTCGACACCGAGCCCGTCGTCGACGAAAGGTCGATCTCCGCCTGAACGCCGCCGCGGATCCCGACCCGGACGTCACCCGATCCGGTGGTCAGCTCCAGCGATCCGGAGGTGGCGTCCGCCACCGAGAGGTCGCCGCTGCCGGTGCGCGCCAGTACCTCGCCCGCGACCTCGCCGAGCCAGACGTCGCCGGTGCCGGTCGCGACCGTGGCCGAACCGCTCACCGCGGCCGCTTCGACGCTGCCGCTGCCGGTGCGCAGCTGGAGGCCGGAGACCGTCGGCCCGAGCTTGATGTCGCCGGTGCCGGTGCGGACGATCGCCGAACCGTCGGCGCGCTCCAGGCCGACCGTGCCCGCGCCGGTCATGATGTCGGCCCGGCCCGCGGCACCGGTCACCGCGACGTCGGCGGCTCCGGCCCGCACCTCCAGATGTGAACCGGCGGGTGCCCGGACGGTCACGGCGAGCGGGATGTTCTTCAGCTGCCAGGCCTTCGGCGCCTGGACGACCAGCCGGTTGCCGACCTTCTCGATCCGCGTCTGCGTCACGGCGTCGCTGGCCGACGCGCCCGGCGAACCGCCGAGCTGGTCGCCGAAGCGTTCGCCGACCCAGCTGAGCAGGCTCGTCATCCCGTCCACCCACGGCTGCTGTTCGCCGCCGTCGCGGCGGACCTCGGCGTGGACGCCGCTGTCCCCGGTCAGTTCGATGGTCACCCGGCCGATGGCCACGCTCACGTCGATCTCGATCGGGCCCTCGGCCTCGAAGTCCTCGACGCGCACGGTCTCTTCACCGGCGGGAGTGTTTTCCTCGGTCATTTCCGTCCCCCTCAGCCCTGGACCCAGCCGTGCAGGTGTGAACCGGCACCGCCGCCGGGCTTCTGCTTGTGGTGCCAGTGCTCGCTCCCGCCCTTGCCCAGCGCCCCCTGGACGGCCTGCGAGACGAACGTGTTCAGCGACACGCCCTGAGAGGCGGCCGCCGCTTCGGCCTGGCCTTTGACCTGCTCGAACAGGCGTAGCGTGATTCGGGTGATGTCGCCCGTGTCCACCTTGGGCGCGCGCGGGGTCTCCCGCGGCGCTTCCTGACGGGGCGCGGTCTGCTCGGCGCCCTCACCGGAACCGGTGACGACGACGCGCACGTCGCGGCCGTCGAGCCGGACGTCGACGACGTGCCCCGGCAGCGCCGAGGTCACTTCGGCGGCGAGGTCCGCGAGGGCGTTCATGATGGTCAGCCGGGCGGCGGGCTCCAGCGCCGACGACAGCAGCGCGGCAGCGCGCCGCGTCTGCTCGTCGCCGGCCGAAGCCGTGTTCGCGAGGTCCTCGCGAAGGCTTGTGATGTACGGCGTCAGATCCATGACACCACTATGACGTCACTTGTGGTGTCAGTCAAGGCGACTCTGACGTCACCGTGATGTCGCCCCGCCGTCAAAGCGGACTGCGGTTACGCTGCCCGGAGTCGTGGAGCAGGGGTCGAAAGGGAGTGCGAACGTGGCCGAGACCGTGTCACCCAAGGTTCAGCTGATCGCGAAGACGGAGTTCTTCCCGCCGTCGGACGTACCGTGGTCGACCGATGCCGACGGTGGTGAGGCGCTGGCCGAATTCGCGGGCCGGGCCTGCTACCAGTCCTGGAAGAAGCCGAACCCGAAGACGGCCACCAACGCCGGCTACCTCGAGCACATCATCGACGTGGGCCACCTTTCGGTGCTGGAGCACGGCTCCGTCAGCTTCTACATCACCGGGATCTCCCGGTCGCTGACGCACGAGCTGATCCGTCACCGGCACTTCTCCTACTCGCAGCTCTCGCAGCGCTACGTCCCCGAGCGGGACGCCGCGTTCGTCGAGCCCGACGTCATCGCGCAGGACCCGGAGCTGCACGCGAAGTTCCTCGCCGCCTCGCAGGCCGCCGTGGACGCCTACACCGAGCTGCTCGCCGGGCTGGAGGAGAAGTTCGCCGACGTGCCGAGCGCGACCCTGCGCCGCAAGCAGGCCCGCCAGGCCGCCCGCGCCGTGCTGCCGAACGCGACCGAGACCCGCATCGTGGTCACCGGCAACTACCGCGCCTGGCGGCACTTCATCGCGATGCGCGCCACCGAGCACGCCGACGTCGAGATCCGCGCCCTGGCCATCGAGTGCCTGCGCGAGCTGCAGAAGGCCTCGGGCAACGTGTTCGCGGACTTCACCATCTCCGCGCTGCCTGACGGCACCGAGATCGCGTCGAGCCCGAAGGTCCTCGAAGGCTGATGCGCCGCCTCGCGATCGACGTCCGGCCCGGCGAATACGCCGTCGCCCGCCTCGCCCCGGACGCGCCGGTTCCGGCGAATCTGCTCGACCCCGGCGAGCCCGTGCTGATCTCCATCACGCGGACGCCGGAGGAGCTGTCGGTGATCTGCCCGGCCGGGCTCGCGCCCGCCGGGGCCACCGTCGAGGACGGCTGGCGGCTGCTGTCGGTCCGCGGGCCGCTGGCCTTCACGCTGACCGGCATCATCGCGGCGTTGTCGAGCGAACTGGCCGCCGCCGGGGTGGCGCTGTTCTCGATGTCCACTTTCGACACCGACCACGTGCTCGTCCGGGCTCCCGAGCTGGAGCGCGCGGTGAAGGCGCTCCGGGAATCCGGGCACGAGGTCACGGTCTGATCCAGACGCCGGGGTAAGGAACCTTTCGGGGCGCGAACGGGTCCGAGTTAGCATCCTGCGCGAATCGAAGGAGCACCGAACCTTGACCGACGAACAGACCCGTCCGTACGGGCCGCCCCAGCAGACGTATCAGGCCGCCGGCGCGCGGATCGTCGCCGGCCGGTACGCCCTGCTGGGTGAGCTCGGCCGCGGCGGCATGGGGATCGTCTGGCGGGCACAGGACCAGGTGATCGGCCGTCAGGTGGCGATCAAGGAGCTGAAGTTCCCGAACGCTCCCGAGGACGCCTCGGTGCTGACGGAGCGGATGCTGCGCGAGGTCCGCTCCGCCGGGCGCCTCAACGACCCGGCCGTCGTCACCGTGTACGACGTCGTCACCGAGAACGCCGCCACCTACATCGTGATGGAGCTGGTCGAGGCGCCGACGCTGGCCGATCTCGTGCGCGAGCGCGGGCCCTTGCCCGCGCAGCAGGTCGCGCTGGTGGGGGAGCGGGTGCTGTCCGCGCTGCGGGCCGCGCACGCCGCCGGGATCGTGCACCGCGACGTCAAACCGGCGAACATCATGGTCGCGCCGGACGGCCGGGTGAAGCTGACCGACTTCGGCATCGCGCACGCCGCCGACGACCCGCGCCTGACCACCAGCGGCATGATCGTCGGCTCGCCCGCGTTCATGGCGCCGGAGCGGGTCGAAGGCCGCGACGCGATGCCCGAATCCGACCTCTGGTCGCTGGGCACGACGTTGTTCTTCGCCGCCGAAGGCATCGTCGCCTTCGAACGGTCGACCACCGCCGCCACCCTGCACGCGATCATGACCGAGGCGCCGTACCTGACCCGCGTCCAGGGCCCGCTGGCGGCCGCGATCCTCGGCCTGCTGGTCACCAAACCCGAAGCGCGGATGTCGTACGACCAGGTACGCAGCCTGCTTTCGGCCGCCCAGGGCGGGCAGGCCCAGCCGACCCCGCCCTCGGGCGGCACGGCGATGATGCACCCCGGGCAGCCGATGACCCGTCTCGCGCCCGCACCGGCGAAGCGCAACCTCCGTCCTCTCTGGCTCAGCCTGGCCGCGGTCGCCGTGATCGGCGCCCTGGTCGGCGGGATCTTCCTCGGCCGCTGGATGGCCGCGCCGGAGGGGAACAGCCAGGCGCAGCCCACGTTGACCTACGGCATCAACGGCCAGCTCAAGATCGACCTCTCCGGGGACTGCTACAACGTCCCGCTCGCGGACAACGTCACGATGAACAGCGAGACCAGCGGGAACTGCGCCAAGAATCACCTGGTCGAGATCTACGCGAAGGGCGAGCTGCTCGGCGTCGAGTCGGCGAGCGACAAGGAGGCCGCGGTCGCCGCCTACCCCGGAGCCGAAGTGGTGAACCGCATCGCCGAGGCGATCTGTTCGGCGACGTTCAACTCGGGCGTGGTGCCCCAGCAGCAGCGGAGCGGGCTCCAGTGGCGGGCCGTCGTCCCGACCGAGGCGGAGTGGAACCGGCCGCTGAGCGAGGAGAACAACGACTACTCGCGCGAGTACCTGTGCGTGCTCGCCAAGACCGACGGCGGGCAGCTCACCTCACAGATCACCACCAAGGTCAAATAGAGTTTGCGCCGAGTCCGGCCTCGCCCCGGAAAATCTCCCGCATCGGCGGGAACGACCACGTCGGCAAGGGGTCGGACGGCCGCAGGAGGTACCTTCACACCATGTCCACTCCACCTACCGCAGCGCCGGGAAGACCGTTCGGGCGCGTGCTCACCGCGATGGCCACCCCCTTCGACGCCGACGGCGCGCTGGACCTGAAGCGGGCGCAGGAGCTGGCCGAACACCTCGTGGATCTGGGCAACGACGGTCTCGTCGTGAACGGCACGACCGGGGAGAGCCCCACCACGACCGACGCCGAGAAGACCGAACTGGTCCGCGCCGTCGTCGAGGCCGTCGGTGATCGCGCGACGATCGTCGCCGGGGCGGGCACGAACAACACCGCGCACAGCATCGAACAGGCGAAGCAGGCCGAAGCGGCGGGTGCCCACGGCATCCTCGTCGTCACGCCGTACTACTCGCGGCCCAGCCAGGCCGGGCTCTACGCGCACTTCACCACGGTCGCCGACGCCACCGAGCTGCCGGTGATGCTCTACGACATCCCGCCGCGCTCGATCGTCCCCATCGAGGTCGACACGCTGCTGCGGCTCGCCGAGCATCCGCGCATCCTCGCGGTCAAGGACGCCAAGGGCGATCTGATCGCCGGCTCCGAGGTCATCGCGAACACCCAGCTCGCCTACTACTCCGGCGACGACGGCCTCAACCTGCCGTGGGTCTCCGTCGGCGGCGCGGGCGTGGTCAGCGTGATCGGGCACGTCGTGGCGGGCCGGATCCGCGGCATGATGGACGCCTACGAGTCCGGCGACACCTCGACAGCGCGCACCAACCACCGCGGCATGCTGCCGGTACTGCGGGCGATGTCCCGTGTCGGCGGGGTCGCGTTCTCGAAGGCGGCCCTGCGGTTGCGCGGCTTCGACATCGGCGACCCGCGGCTGCCCATCGTGGCCGCGAACGACGAGCAGCTCCAGGCGATTTCCGCGGATCTCGCCCAGGGTGGCGTGCCGCTCGGGGAAAGCGCCGCCAGTGACTGGCATGGTGCTCGGGTGGCACAAGCAGATTCAGCGGCGGCCTATACGGCGCCGACCTCACATACCAGCGTTGGGACCATGCCTCGGTGAGTTCATTGTCAACCGGACCCGGACCGACCACGCCGCCGCCCGCGCTGCCCGAAGGCGCCTTGCGCGTGGTCGCGCTCGGCGGGATCGGCGAAGTCGGCCGTAACATGACCGTCTTCGAATTCGGCGGCCGTCTGCTGATCGTCGACTGCGGGGTCCTCTTCCCCGAAGACGACCAGCCCGGCGTCGACCTGATCCTGCCCGACTTCCGCGCCATCGAAGACCGCCTGGACGACATCGACGGCCTCGTCCTCACCCACGGGCACGAGGACCACATCGGCGCCGTCCCGTTCCTGCTGCGGCTCGTCCCGGACCTCAAGATCTACGGTTCGCGGTTCACGAACGCGCTGCTCGCGGCCAAGGCCAAGGAGCACCGCCAGCGGCCGAACCTGATCGAGGTCCGCGAGGGCGAGCGCCGCACGGTGGGCGCGTTCGATCTCGAGTTCTTCGCGGTCAACCACTCGATCCCGGACGCGCTCGCGGTGGCCATCCGCACGCCGGCCGGTGTCGTGCTGCACACCGGCGACATCAAGCTCGACCAGCTGCCGCTCGACGGCAGGCTGACCGACCTCGCCGGGTTCTCCCGGCTCGGCGACGAGGGCGTGGACCTGTTCTGCGTCGACTCGACCAACGCCGAGGTGCCCGGGTTCGTCATGCCCGAGCGCGACATCGGCCCGGTGCTCGACGACGTCGTCCGCAAGGTCGGCCAGCGTGTCATCGTGGCCTGTTTCGCGAGCCACGTGCACCGCGTCCAGCAGGTGCTCGACGCCGCCGTGCGGCACGGGCGCCGGGTCGCGTTCGTCGGCCGGTCGATGGTCCGGAACATGGGCATCGCCGCCGACCTCGGCCTGCTGAACGTGCCGGACGGCCTCCTGGTCAACCTGGACCAGGCCAGCGACCTGCCCGAGAGCAAGGTGCTGTTCGTGTCGACCGGTTCGCAGGGCGAGCCGCTGTCGGCGCTGTCGCGGATGGCGCGCGGCGAGCACCGGCAGATCTCGATCCGCGCGGGTGACACCGTCGTACTGGCCAGCTCGATGATCCCCGGCAACGAGACCGCCGTCTTCGGTGTCGTCAACGGGCTCACCCGGCTCGGCGCGAACGTCGTCCACCAGGGCAACGCCAAGGTGCACGTGTCCGGCCACGCGTCGGCCGGTGAGCTGCTGTACCTGTACAACGCGGTACGCCCCAGCAACGTCATGCCGGTGCACGGCGAGTGGAAGCACCTGCGCGCCAACGGTGAACTGGCCGTGCGCACCGGTGTCGCCCCGGAGAACGTGGTCATCGCCGAGGACGGCGTGGTGGTCGACCTCGTCGACGGCAAGGCCTCGCGGACCGGCCGGGTCGAGGTCGGGCACGTGTACGTCGACGGCCTCTCGGTCGGCGACGTCGGCGAGTCGACCCTGTCCGACAGGCTCGTGCTCGGCGAGGGCGGGTTCATCGCGATCACGGTCGCCGTGGACACCAGCACCGGTCGCGCGGTGACCCGTCCGACGGTGTCCGGGCGCGGGTTCTCCGACGACCCGAAGGCACTCGACGCGGTGCTCCCGATGGTCGAGATGGAACTCGCGAGGACCGAAGCCGAGGGCATCACCGACACGCACCGCATCGCGCAGGCCGTGCGCCGCGTCGTCGGCCGCTGGGTCGCCGACACCTACCGGCGCCGTCCGATGATCGTGCCGACGGTCATCCCCGTCTAGTTTCGACGCGTGTGAAGGCCCCCTTTCCTCGGTTCAGCCGAGGGAAGGGGGCCTTCACACGCATAATCTGCGCATGGTGATGGTCATGGTGGGGTTACACGTCATAGGCGCGCTGGCGGGGGTGGCGCTCGGGATCGGCGCGGTCTACCTCGTCCGGATGGCCATCGAGGGCGCTCGCCGTGACCGGCGGATCCAGCCCGAGGAGGTGGTCCCGGGGCTTCGGCGGGAGGACTGGGAACGCCTCGAAGCCATGATGGAGAGCGAGGACGCCGCGGAGCGTCTCGAAAGCTTCGCGGTCCTGGAGCGCTACGGACGCGAAGATCCCGACGTCAGGGAAGGACTCGTCGAGATGACTTGCGCCTATTTGCGTAAGCCCTTCCCGTATCCGTCCGAGGACGACGAAGAACTCGAAGTCCGGCGCGCCGCACAGGGCCTTCTCACGCGGCACTTCAGGTGGCCCGCGGGGGAGGCCCGGCCCTTCGAGTTCTGGGAGGTCGAAGGACTGGAGCTGGGGGACGCGGTGCTCGTCGACCCCGATTTCGCGGACACCTTCCTCGTGGGCGCCGATCTCCGGGACAGCCTGATCGTCCGCGGGGACTTCCGCCGGGCCCGGTTCTCGCCCTTCGTCAGCTTCGAGAGGGCGTGCTTCACCGGCGACACCGACTTCCGTGCCGCGTCGTTCCCCACGCATACGAGCTTTGTCGACGCGATGTTCAGCGGGCCGACCACGTTCGCCGACGCCGAGTTCGACCAAGACGCCGACTTCACCGGCGCGCGGGTGGAACAGCCCGGCGCCGCGCACTCGTGGCCGTCGCCCTGGCGTGCTTGGGCGACCTCGCCGGTCTCTCAGGCGCGGCTCGTGAGTGGTGATGACGGTTAGAACCGTCATCACCACTCACGAGCCGTTCAGGCCTCAGACCGGGATTCCCGGCCGGATCGCCGTCGCTGGATGAAGTAGACGGCGAGGATCACCGCCAGGCTGATCAGGCTCAGGTACAGCTGCGCCCGGGTGTCCGCGTCCACGAACAGCATCGACGCCACCACGGCCAGCGTCCCGGCGAGGGTGAGCCTGCTGAGCCACGGATAGCCCCACATGCGCAGCTTCAGCCGTTCCGGCGCCTCGGCTTCCAGACGGCGCCGCATCCGCAGCTGCGACCCGGCGATGATCGCGTAGACGAACAACGCGACCGCGCCGGCGGAGTTGATGATGAAGTAGAAGATCTTGTCGGGGGACACGAAGTTCATCACCACGGCGATGTAACCGACCGAAGTGGACACCAGGATCGCCTTCCAAGGCACCCCGCGCCGGTTCGTGTCGGCGATCCATTTCGGCGCCCAGCCGTTGCGGCGCAACGCGAACAGCATCCGGGAAGCGGTGTACAGCCCGGAATTGAGCACCGACAGCACGGCGGTCAGCACCACCGCGCTGACCACGGTCTCGGCGGCGGGGATGCCGAACCGGCCGAACGCGGCGGCGAACGGGCTCGTCGTGGTCGGGATGTCACGCCAGCCGGTGATCATCACCAGCAGCGTCACCGAACCGACGTAGAAGATGATCACGCGCCACACGATCGACGACGTCGCCTTGCGCACGGCCGCTTCGGGTTCGCGGGATTCGGCGGCGGCGATGGTGACGATCTCCGCGCCGAAATAGGAGAAGATCACGATCACCACGCCGTGCACCACCGAGAACGGGCCGTTGGCGAGGAAGCCGTCCTGCGCGATGTTGCCGACCGAGAACGATCCGCCCGGCCAGAGCCCGAGCACGAACAGGACACCCACCACGAGGAACACCACGATCGTGGCGATCTTGACCGACGCGAGCCAGAACTCCGTCTCCCCGAACGAACGGGCCGAGGCGAGGTTGGTCGCGGTCAGCAGCAGCATCAGGATCAGCGAGAAGATCCATTGCGGCACAACGGGAATCCAGGCCTGGAGGATCTTCGCCCCGGCGACGGCCTCGAAGGCGACCACGCCGACCCAGAAGTACCAGTACAGCCAGCCGACGGTGAAGCCCGCCCAGCCGCCGAGCGAAGTCCGCGCGTATTCCATGAAGGAGCCTTGGGACGGTGCGGCCGTCGCCATCTCGCCGAGCATCCGCATCACCAGCACGACGATCAGCCCGCCGATGGCGTAGGAGAGCACGGCCGCCGGTCCGACGGTGTGGATGACCGCGCCGCTGCCGATGAACAGGCTCGCGCCGATGATGCCGCCGAGCGCGATCATCCGGACGTGGCGTTGTCGCAGGTCCGGGCGTAGACCGTCGCGTTCGGCAGTCCGGTCCGGAGTGGTTTCGGCGTCCATTCGCGGGTTGCCTCCTGTCGGAGTGGCGGCGGATCGCGGGATTGTCGCACCATGAGCGCCGGGGGAAAAGCATTTGCGCAACCCCCGGTGAACAGGCCGAAGTGGACTCTGCGAACCTAGGCTCCTCCACCGCGTCCCGAGGAGCACTTCGATGCCGCACGCCGTCCTCCGGTTCCTGCCTGCCGTCGCCCTGGCCGCCGTGCTCGCGGGCTGTTCGGACGAGGCACCCCAGTCGCAGACGGCGCCTCCCGGGTCGTCACCGCTGGCGCAGCAGGCCGCCGTTCCGTTCAACGACGCCGATGTGGCGTTCGCGCGGCAGGCCCTCGCGCATCACCAGCAGGGGATGGATCTGGCTTCCCTGGCCGAAACGCGGACGGAGAACGCGGAACTGAAGGCGCTCGCGAAGCGGGTCATCGACACCCACGAACCGGAGATCGCGCGGCTGTCGGCGCTCATCGAGTCCTGGGCCCAGCCCGCGCCGGACGATCCGAACCTCGAACACGTCCAGCGCGACGGCTACCTCAGCCCGGGTGACCTGGCTCAGCTGGCCGGACTGTCCGGAAAGGACTTCGACCGCCAGTTCGTCGCACGGCTGATCCGCCAGCGCGAGGCGGGCGTCCGCATCGCCGACGCCGAAACCCAGCACGGCCGCAATCCCGACGCCCGCGACCTCGCCGCGACGACGTCGCGTTCGCAGCAGCAGGAGATCAGCGAGCTACGAGGCCTCAAGCAGGGTTGAGTCCGTCTGGACGACGTTCGTGTTCAGCTGGACGATGTAGGCACCGGTCAGCAGCACCACCGCGCCCGCCGCCTGCACCCAGCTGAGCGCTTCGCCCAGCAGCAGCCACGCCGCGGCGGCGGCGATCAGCGGCTCCACCAGTCCCACCACACTCGCCACCGACGCGGGAAGATGACGCAGCGCCGCCATCCCCGTCGCGTAGGCGAGGACGGTCGCGATCAGGACCAGCGCGATCAGCAGCGACCACACCGGCGGATGCCACACCCCGAACGGCACCGGGGCTCCGAGCACACCCCACGGGATCGTCCACGGCGGAGCGACCGCGCAGACCAGGACCGCGCCGATCGTCATCCCCCAGGTGACCATGCCGAGCGGATCGCGGTCCGCGACGCCGCGTTCGCCGAGCAGGAAATAACCGGCCGAACAGACGGCAGCGCCCAGCCCGGCGAGCAATCCGACGGCGTCAAGGCTGAGGCCTTCCCAGACCTGCGCGACCAGGACGAGCCCGGTCATCGCCAGCGCGATCCCCGCCCACATCGCCCCCGGCAGCCGCCCCCGCCGCACGAACCGCACCCACAGCGCGATCAGCACCGGCGAGGTGAATTCGAGCAGGATCGCGATCCCGACCGGGATCCGGCCGGCCGCGAGGAAGTACATGAGCTGGACGCCCGCCACGCCGAGCGAGCCGTACGCGAGCAGCAGCGGCCATTCGCGCTTCGTCACCTTGAGCAGTTTCGGGCGGAAGACCGCGACCAGCGCGAGCAGCACGATCGCCGACAACCCGATGCGGATGGCCGCGACCTGTTCCGGCGAAAGCCCGGCCTGCATCGCCGGTTTGCCCAGCACACCCGACGTCCCGAAGAAGACGGCGGCGAGCAGGATCAGCGTGATGCCCCGGCCGCGGTGCGCGACGTGCCGGGCGGGGGCGGTGGCGAGTTCGGCGGTCACGGCCGGAGGGTAGAGCCCGGATGGCGGCGGGGCGACCCGTTTTCCCAGCGGCTGGGCGGGGTCAGGGCCTCGTGAGTGGTGATGAGGGTTAGAACCGTCATTACCACTCACGAGGCCGGACGACGCCCACGCCGCGGCGATGAAGGAATTGGGACGTTGAGTGTCCCAATTCCTTCATCGCCGAGGTGCCTGCGACGTGCTGCGCGGCCCTGGGAACGCGAGCCCGGCGCAGTGGATCACCAAATGCGGGTCCACCAGAACCGTCATCACCACTCACGAGGCTCAGTAGGAGGTGCCGCCGTCGGTCCAGTTCGTCCGGTCGAAGTCCTCGTCGTCGACGGGAGCGCGGCGCGGTTTGCGGACCGGTTCCGGTACCGGGGGAGCGGCGACCGGCCGCTCGGGCTCGGGGGCTTCGAGGGCCTGGGGTTCGGGCGTGCCGTTCGGCCAGACACACGGCGAGGTAGCGCCGAGGTAGAACTTGCCGAGATCGTTCGCCTGCACCGACATGTCGAATGCGTCCGCGTTGTTGCGGGCGAACACATACTGATCGCGGGGCCGCGAATCCGTCAGGACCTTGAAGTCATGAGCCGTCCACCATCCGACCACGGCGTCGAAGTACTCCGCGAACTTCGCCGGTTCGAGACCGGTCACCTCGTAGGTCGCCGAGATCTCGAAGCGGCCTTGGGGACCGTCGTCGGTCGGGTCGGCGCATTCGGAACGGTTCCGGGTGAACGGTTTCCGCTGCGCCGAGCCGGGCAGCACGGCGAACACGGCTTGGATGTACGCCTCGACCTTCTCCCGGGCCTGTTGTTCGGTGATGGTCGGTTTCATGGCGTCTCCACCTCCGGGGGAGCAGGCCGTCAGGAACAGGAGAAGAGCGGGCAGGAACGACAGTTTCACGAGGCGGGTTTCCCCGCGATGATCAGGCCGAGGTTCCGGAGCGCCGGGTTGTTGTCCTCCCAGTACTCACTGTGCGCTTCCTGGCTGTACCCGCCGAACCCGTCCGTGCCCGGCGCCGACGTGAACACCCGCCCGCCGAACCCCGCGTCGGTCGGATCCTGTCCGAGTACCAGGTCGTACCCGGCGATCTCCAGATTGGCCAGGTTGATCATGTCGTGTTCGGCCACCGTCGCGTGCACATGCCCGCCGATCTCGCCCGGGTCCACCCCATCGAGGTGCAACTGGCTCACGTCGTGCGCGCCGACGCCCGGACTCGCCACGAAGGCGAGTTCGTCCGCGGCCAGTCCGCCGTCGCGGGCCGCGTGGCCGACGACGGTGGTGCCGTAGCTGTGCCCCAGCACCGTGTTGTGCGACGGCGGCCCTTGATGCGTCTCCCGGAGCCCGTCCTGGAATCCGGCCAGTGCGGCTTTCCCGCCATCGGCGTACTTCTCGTTCGCGGCGTCGGTGATCCCGTCCGGAGCGTCGTAACCCAGCCAGGTGATCACGGCCGTCGACGGGGAACCCGCGGTCGTCGCCGAGGCCCACATCTTGTCGGAACGGTTGAGATCGCCGCCGATCTTCGCCAGCTCCGACCCGGTCCCCGGCACGTACGTCGCCACATTCACCGCCGTATCGGGATTCCCCGCCGAAACGATCGCCTTCCCGTCGCCGCTCGTGTCCAGCCCCAGCAAGAAGGCCCGTGGCTCCGGCTGCGCCAGCCGCCGCGCGATGGCTTCCAGCCCTTTCGCCCGGGGATCGCCTTGGAGCCGTTCGCTTTCCCTGGCGAGGACGGCGCGGTTGGCGGCGTCGCGATCGGTGGCCGGGATACCGTCGAGGTTCCCGACGAGCTCCGGATTCCTTTGCAACAAAGCAACTTTCGCGGTATCCGAGAGACTGTCCCACCACGCCTTGGTGTCACCGGGCGTGCCGTTCTCCGGCGGGCCGATGATCGACAGGCCGCTTTGCTCGACTCCGGCGTCGGCGGCTTGGGCGAGGGTTCCGGCGCCTTGTTCGGTGATCTCTCCTCGCAGGGCCCGCCGCATGATGGCCGCGAAGTCCGCGTCGACATCGGTGGCGCGGCGCAGGAGCTGCTCGATCCGGTCGGCGAGTTCCGCCATGACCCGCGGCTCCGCGGGCCCACCGGAGGAGATGATCTCCCCGCCGGAGCCGATGCTCAGGCCGTTCCGGGAAGCGAGTTCGTCGGTCTCCCGCACGAACGCGACGATCCGGTCCAGCGCGAGCTGTACCTCGTGCGCGCCCCGCCGGACGGCGGACGCCCCGGCCACGAGTCGTTCCAAGGTGGAGGTCAGCGATCCGCCCCGCACCGCCGCGGCCGTGGCGGCGTCGCCGGTCCACCCGGTGAAGCGGGCCATGGCCTCGATGTCGTCGTTCGCGGCGATGATCCGGGCACAGCCGTCGTTGAGCGCGTCGGCGACCGTGCCGATCGCGGCCGGGTCCCAGCGGCGTACGTCGCCCCAGGTGAGCATCAGCCGCGGAGTTCCCGGGACGCCACCAGCTCGTTCGAGCGGTAGCGGACGGCGGCTTCGTCGAGTTGCCCGGAGTACCCCGCGGCGTTCTCGGCCCAGCCCGGCACCGCCCGGCCCCAGGCGTCCGCGAGCTGCCGGGCCGCTTCACCGGACACACCGCCCGGCAGACCCGCCGCGACACCGGTGAGCGCGGCCGCCAGATCCACCTGCCGGACGTCGTTCGAAGCCCGCTTCGCCGCGCCTGACGCGGCGACGATCGCTTCCAGGGTCACCTCGTATCCGCCGGTCATCCCGCTTCCTCCCCGTAGCGTGACGCTGTGTGACGACGCTACGACGCGGGAGACGGACCTACGGTTCCCCTCGGCCGTCCTTGAAAAGTCCGTCGGCGATGTAGCGCGAGACAGTGGCGAGGCGGCGCCCCTGCAGGCGGAGGGCGTCGAGGGCGAGGTCGTCGGGTTCGGCGGACTTGCGCGAGACGAACGAGCCACCGTACGGATTGCCCGATTCGAGCAGCCGCGGGTCGGTGTAGCCGAGCGGCAGGACGATGGCGCCCCAGTGGTAGAAGATGTTGTTCGTCGCCAGCAGTGTCGCTTCGAGCCCGCCGTGCGCGGTCGAGGCGGTGGTGAACGAGGTCGCGACCTTGTTCACCAGCTTTCCCTTGGCCCACAGTCCGCCGGTACTGTCCAAAAAGGACTTAAGCTGGGCGGCGGGGCCGCCGAAGCGGGTCGGGCTCCCGGCCGCGAAACCGTCGGCCCACTCCAGGTCCTCCAGCGTCGCGATCTGGTGGTGCGGCCCCGCTTCGACCCACGCCTGCCAGCGGGGATTGCTCGCCACCGCGCCGGGCGGGGCGGTCTCGGGGACCGTGCGGACGCGGACGTCGGCTTCGGCCTCGCGAGCGCCGTCGGCCAGCGCCGACGCCAGTTTCGCGGTGTTGCCGGTCGCGCTGTAGTAGACGACGAGGATGCGGGTGCTCACGTCCGCCGACCCTAGGCGAACGTGAGCACCCGTCTCAGGATCCGGAACTCAGTACTTCTTCCACGGGCTGACGGTGTCGGTCGGCCGCGTCGGGTCGTGGAAACGCGGCTTCTCCAGCTCGTCGCGGCGCAGCGGCACCAGGCCGTCGGTGATCGCCTGCATGATCTTGGCGTGCGCGCGGACCCCGGCGCCCGGCCGCTCCGGCTCGACCTCCGACAGGTCCACCGGATCACCGAAATGCACCTTGAACCGCGGGCGCCGCATGGGCGCGCTCAGCCCGGACTTGGCGAGCGGCACCAGATCGGCGGGGCCGTTGACGGTCTCTGTCCCCCAATAGACGGCTTCGTGCGCGCCCCACTGGCTGATCGGGATCACCGGCACCCCGGCCGCGAGGGCGAGCCGCGCGGCGCCGGTCTTGCCGCGTTCGGGCCACAGCCCGGGATCGTGGCTGATCCGGCCCTCGGGGTAGACGATGAGCGGGTCACGCGTGGTGCGCAGCGCCTCGGCCGCTTCGGTGAACTGGCCGATGGCCGTCGAGGCCTGCTTGCGGTCGACCCGCAGATGGCCGCTGGCCCGCAGCGCCGGGCCGATGACGGGGGCGTCGAGGATGCCGCCCGCCAGCATGAACCGCGGGTTGATGCCGATCCGTTTACAGGCGGCCATCAGCACGAACGCGTCGAAGACGCCGATGTGGTTGGCCGTCATGAGCAAGGGTTTCCGGCGCAGTTCCGCCGGGACACCGCCGGTCACGGTGAGTTTGCCGACGAAGTTGACCAGCCCCCGGTCGATGTTCAGCATCGTGCGCCAGACGGCCGGGGCGCGGCGAGCCGAATTCTCATCCTGATGCAGCGCGAACATGGGGCAGAGCATGTCATGAGCCGCTTTTCACCCGGATGGCCGCTCAAGCTGTGACCTGAGACGAATGTTCCGGATGTGCCCCGAGTGGCACCCGGGGCTGGAGGGCCGGGGCGGTTACCGTGGAGGTATGGCTAGCGGGTCGACGACCAGGAAACGGAGTACGGCGCGAAGCGGCGGCAGCAAGGGGCCGGCGCGAAAGCCGCGTACCCCGGCGAAGCCCAGGTCAACGGCGGCGAGGAAGCCCGCTCCACGGCGTCCGGCGCCCAGGAAGAAGTCTTCCGGAACCTTCGCGAAGGGCGTGCGCGGCACCTGGAACCTGCTCGCCAAGGGCCTCGGCACCCTGGCCAGGACGGTCGGCCGCGGCCGTGAACTCGAACCCGAACACCGCCGCGACGGTCTCGCGCTCGGCCTGATCGCGCTGGCGCTGGTGATCGCCTTCGGCGTCTGGTGGCGGGCAGCGGGCCCGATCGGTGGCTGGGTGGAGGTCGCCACCAGGTCGGTGCTCGGCGCGGGCGCGGTGACGCTGCCCCTGGTCCTGATCGTGGTCGCCGTCGCGCTGATGCGCTCCGAACCGGTGCCGGAGGCCCGGCCGCGGATGGTCATCGGCACCCTCCTGGTCATCCTGTCGGTCCTCGGCCTGCTGCACATCTTCACCGCGCTGCCCGAGACCAACGACGGGCGGATGTACGCCGGCGGGGTGATCGGCGCGTTCTCCGGCGGCCTGCTGACCATGGGCGTCACCACCTGGGTCGCCGTGCCGCTGCTGGTGCTGGCGCTGCTGTTCGGCACGCTCGTGTTCACCGGGACCCCGGTCCGCGAGATCCCGCACCGGCTGCGCACCTGGGGTCTCGACCCCGAGGAGATCGAAGAGGCCGAAGCCGAACGCCGGGCCATCCACGAAGAACGCGACGCCGTCACCGAAGCCGACCCGAAGTCCGTGCGCCTGCGGAAGCCGTCGCGGCGCCGCCAGGGCGCCGGTGACCACTCGGGGGAGCAGCTCGACATCGAAGCCGCGCTGGCCGAACCGCCGACGCCGCTGCGGCCGCCGAAGCCCGCCGTCAAACCGGTCGAAGTCCCGGAGAAGAAGCCCAAGAAGGCCGAACAGCCGCTGGCGGTCACCAGGACCGTCGAAGGCGACTACAAGCTCCCGCCGCCGGACCTGCTGAAGCTCGGCGACGCGCCGAAGTCCCGCAGCAAGGCCAACGACGCCATGATCGAGGCGATCACCGGCGTCCTGGAGCAGTTCAACGTCGACGCGCAGGTCACCGGGTTCACCCGGGGCCCGACGGTCACCCGGTACGAGGTCGAACTCGGCCCGGGCGTGAAGGTCGAGAAGATCACCGCGCTGACCAAGAACATCGCCTACGCGGTGGCGACCGACAACGTCCGGCTGCTCGCCCCGATCCCGGGCAAGTCCGCGGTCGGCATCGAGGTGCCCAACTCCGACCGCGAGATGGTGCGCCTGGGCGACGTGCTGCGCGCGCCGTCGACGGTCAAGGACAACCACCCGATGGTCATCGGCCTCGGCAAGGACATCGAAGGCCATTTCGTCACCGCGAACCTGACGAAGATGCCGCACCTGCTGGTGGCGGGGTCCACCGGTTCCGGTAAGTCGAGCTTCGTGAACTCGATGCTGGTGTCCCTGCTCGCGCGGGCGACGCCGGACGAGTGCCGGATGATCCTGATCGACCCGAAGATGGTCGAACTGACCCCGTACGAGGGCATCCCGCACCTGATCACGCCCATCATCACCCAGCCGAAGAAGGCCGCCGCGGCGCTGGCCTGGCTGGTGGAGGAGATGGAGCAGCGGTATCAGGACATGCAGGTCAACAAGGTCCGGCACATCGACGACTACAACAAGAAGGTGCGCTCGGGGGAGATCACCGCGCCGCCGGGCAGCGAGCGCGTCTACCAGCCGTACCCGTACATCATGGCGATCGTCGACGAGCTCGCCGACCTGATGATGACCGCGCCGCGCGACGTCGAGGACGCGATCGTCCGGATCACCCAGAAGGCGCGTGCCGCCGGGATCCACCTGGTGCTGGCGACCCAGCGCCCGTCGGTCGACGTCGTGACCGGTCTGATCAAGACCAACGTGCCCTCGCGGCTGGCGTTCGCGACCTCGTCGCTCACCGACTCGCGGGTCATCCTCGACCAGCCGGGCGCGGAGAAGCTCATCGGTATGGGTGACGCCCTGTACCTGCCGATGGGCGCCGGGAAACCGGTCCGTATCCAGGGCGCCTTCGTCGGCGACGAAGAGATCTCCGCGGTGGTGAACTTCGCCAAGGAGCAGGCGCAGCCGGACTACACCGACGGCGTCACCGCGGCGAAGGCGGGCGAGAAGAAGGAGATCGACTCCGACATCGGCGACGACCTCGACGTCCTGCTGCAGGCCGCCGAGCTGATCGTCACCTCGCAGTTCGGCTCGACGTCGATGCTGCAGCGGAAGCTGCGGGTCGGCTTCGCCAAGGCCGGGCGCCTGATGGACCTGCTGGAGAGCCGCGGCGTCGTCGGGCCTTCGGAGGGCTCGAAGGCGCGGGATGTGCTGATCAAGCCGGAGGAGCTGGAGTCGGTGCTGTTCATGATCCGCGGTGGCGGGGACGCGAACGGCGGCGACGTCTCGGACGACTGACCAGGCCCTGGATGATGCTCCGGGCCGTTCTGTGCGGTTTACTGGTACAGAACGGCCCGAAACTTCGTCAGGAAGGTGGTCGGGATGCTTCGCAGCTTCCGGTTGGGCAACCACCGCTCGTTCCGTGACGAGCAGGAACTGCTCCTCATGCCCGCCATGCCGGGCGACGAGCGCCCGGCGGTGCCGGTGGCCGCGATCTACGGGGCGAACGCCTCCGGCAAGTCGAACCTGCTCGACGGGCTCTACAGCATGAAATCCCTGGTGGAGGGCTACTGGAGCCATTTCCACAAGAGTCACTTCCGGCTCGGCTCCGAGGATGGCCGACGCCCGTCGACCTATGTCGTGGAGCTGCTGCTCGACGACGTCCGCTACACCTACGGATTCCGGATCGAGAGTGCGGGGGCGGACGGCCGGGTGCTGGAGGAATGGCTCTACACCTATCCGGAGAAGCGGCGGCGGGTCGTTTTCGAACGGCAGGCGGGCGGCGTGCGGTTCGGGAGTACGACGACGGAACTCAAGGGCAAATTCGCCGTGCTGGAGGAATTGATCCAGCCGAACGCCCTGTTGCTCAGCGTTTGCGATCGGCTGCAGCTGGGCCCGCTGGACCCGGTCTATCGCTGGTTCACCCAGGAACTGCGGGTCTGGCTCAGGAATCAGCAGTGGGAGCCGCTCGAAGTGCAGCGCCGGGTCACCGAGTTCGTCGACATGGACGCGGAGAACCACGAGCGACTGATCGCTTTGCTGCGGGCCGCGGACACCGGGATCACCGGCATGGTCCTCCGGCAGGAGGAAGGCAGCAACTATCGCTCGGTGCGGCTACAGCACGGTGAGGGCGCCGAACTCTTCAGCCTGTTCGACGAATCTGCCGGGACGAACAATTGGCTCGGGCTCTTGCCGACCGTGTTGGCCGTGCTGGACAACGGGTGGACCTTCGTCGTGGACGAGATCGACACCAGTCTCCATCCCAAACTCGTGGCCGAGCTGATCGGCTTGTTCCGTGAGCAGGACATCAATCGACGCGGCGCCCAGCTCATCTTCACCACGCACGACACGAGCCTTTTGGGCACCATGCTCGGTGACAACGTGCTGGACCGCGACCAGATCTGGTTCGTCGGCAAGAACGCGGACGGCGTTAGCGAGCTGTACCCGCTGACGGACTTCAAACCGCGGAAGGACCAGAACACCGAGCGCCGCTATCTCGCCGGTGGCTATGGGGCTGTTCCGGTGCTGGGCGACTTCGCCGAAGCGGCGCTGCGCAGATGACCCGCCGGGAGAACAGCGGCCGCAGAAGACCGGCTTTTCGTGAGCAGAGAAAGTCGGTCCTCGTCGTTTGCGGGGCGGAGGCCACTGAGCCCGCGTATTTCGAAGGTCTCAAACGGGCTCGCCGGAATCCGGCCGTCACGATCAAGATCAAGGCGAAGCGCGGAGACCCGGACGCGGTGGTCAAGTACGCGGCGGGGATGCGCGACCGCGCCGAGGGAACGCACGACGAGGTGTGGTGCGTCGTCGATGTCGACGAATTCGACCTCGACAAGGCCACGGCGACCGCACGAAGGCTCGGTATCGACCTGGCGATCTCGAATCCGTGCTTCGAGTTCTGGCTGCTGTTGCATTTCGAGGCCTGCTCGGCGCCGCTGACCTGCTACGGGGACGTCGCGAAACGCCTGGTCAAACACGTGCCGACGTTCAGCAAGTCGGCGTTGCGGTTCGCGGACTACGAGAGCGGGGTCGAGTCCGCGGTCCGGCGCGCGAAGAAGCACAACGTCGAGCTGGGCTCCGAGCACGGCCGTAACCCCTCCACCGGGGTCTGGGCCTTGGTCGAAAAGATGGACTGAGGAAGCGATGCAACGGACCGGAGGCTCCGCTACGTCCAGTACGCGTGGACCCCAAGAAGCTGCTCGTCGTCCTCTGCGCCCTGGCCGGTCTCGCCTGCGGAGCCGGTAGCTCCGCCGCGCGCGAACAACCACCGGCGACCCTGCCCACGCTGGTCCAGCCCGCGCCGGCACGCGAGCAGCCCCAGCCCGCCAAAAGCACCGTGGAGCTGGGGGACACCATCACCCTCAAGGCCGGTGAAACCACCGAGGTCGCGTCGAAGGACGTCAGTATCCGGTTCACCGAGCTGGTGTCCGATTCCCGCTGCGCCCAGGGCATGGTCTGTGTCTGGGAAGGCGAGGCCGTGGTCGCGCTGACCCTGGCCGAACCGGGACGCGGCGAGCGGACGAGTGCGGAACTGGCCTCCACCGGACGTGGTGGCAGGCAGTCCGTGGAGTTCGCCGCCTGCCGGGTGGACCTGGTCGCCGTGAGTTCGGGGGGCGACCAGGTCACCCTGCGGGTGTCCAAGGCCTAGAGTGCTCGTGAGTGGTAGTGACGGTTCTAAACGTCATTACCACTAACGAGACGCGCCCCACCAGGTACTCGGCAAGGTGAAGGTCGAGTTTCCTCGGCTGCCTCGAGGGAAGGGGTCCTTCACGCGCGGCCACCGCGGCTGCTGGGGCAGGTGGTGTTTCTGAGGCTGCGGATAGCGATCGCGTAGTCCGTGAACGCCTCCTTCCCTACCTTCAGGGTCAATGCCAGCAGATTAAGGTCGATGGCGTGGTGCTGTTGTGGCGTGTTTTCCCTGGTCAGGTGGGTCGGCTCCAGCGGGTACCAGACGTTCGGGCGGCGCTGGTTCGCCGACGAGGGTTGGTGGGTCCGTGAAGGCCTCCTTGAGGGACTCAGAGTCCCTCAAGGAGGCCTTCACGGACCCACCGCTAGTGCCCGCGGGTGTCCAGGGCTTACGAGAGTGCGTTTCCCCAGCCATCGAGGTACGCGACTTCGGACAGCGGCACACGCGCCGCGGGTTTGAAGTCCGGCACCGTCGTGTAGGCGACCGGCAGCAGCCCGACCTGTGTGACGTCGGAGGGGATGCCGAGGATTTCGGCCGCCTCCGCCTCGTGGGTCAGGTGGTAGGTCGTGAGCGTCGAGCCGAGGCCGCGTGACCGCAGCGCCAGCTGGAAGTTCCACACCGCCGGGAAGATCCCGCCGTAGAACGCGGCGTCGGTCGCGTTGTCGCCGCTCGGCCTGCCGGTCAGGCACGGGATGACGAAGACGGGCACCCGGTCGATCACGTCGATCAGGTGCTGTCCCGAAGCGAACGCGCGCGCCACGGAGGGCTCGGTGATCGCCTCGCCCAGCGCAGCGGCGTTCGCCTCCAGGTATGCCTTCCCGACCCGCCGGAACAGTTCGGACAGCCGGTCCTTCACCTCCTGATCCCGCACGACCAGCCACCGCCACGCCTGCTGGTTGCCCGGCGTGGGCGCCTGGAGCGCGAGCCGAAGGCACTCGTCGAGCACCTCGGGTTCCACCGGCCGGTCCAGGTCGAGTTTGCGGCGCACCGCCCGGGTCGTGCTGAGCAGATGGTCGGTGACCGAGGTGTCCATGTCCCGCCTTTCAGTGATGCGCCGCCAGGAAGCGGTCGATCAGCTCGCTGATCGGTTCGACGTCCTCCTCCAGCGCGAAGTGTCCGGTGTCGAAGAAGTGAACCTCCGCCGAGGGAACATCATTCCGGAACGCCTCGGCCCCCGCAGGGATGAAGAACGGGTCGTTGCGGCCCCAGACGGCGAGCACCGGCGGCCGCGTTTCCCGCAGCCACGCCTGGAACTTCGGATAGACGGGCGGGTTGTTCCGGTAGTCCCAGAGCAGGTCCAGCATCGCTTCCGTGCGGCCGGGAAGGCCGAGGAAGTACTGGTCCAGCAGGTAGTTCGTGGGGTCGATGGTCTCCGGGTCGCGGGCGCCTTCGGTGTACTGGCCCTTGATCTGCTCCGGTGCGAGGATCTCCGTGAACCCGCGCCGCGCCTCGATTTCGTCCGTCATGGAGGCGAAGTCCGGCATCGCGGGCCCGAGCCCTTCGACGTAGGCGTTGCCGTTCTGCGTGATCAGCGCCGTGACCTCGGACGGCCGCGAGACGGCCAGCCGCAGCCCTGTCGGAGCGCCGAAATCGAAGACGTAGAGCGCGTAGCGGCGCAGTTCCAGCGCGTCCACGAACTCGCCGACCACGTCCGCGAGCCTGTCGAAGGTGAACGTGAAGCCCTCGGGTGTGACGGTCTGCCCGAACCCGGGCAGGTCCGGCGCGATGAGCCGCCACCGGCCGGCGAGACGGCGCATCAGCCGCACGAACTGCTGCGAAGACGTCGGGAAGCCGTGCAGCAGGAGCAGGACGGGAGCCTCGGGGTCGCCGGCTTCGCGATAGAAGACGTCGACGTCGCCGAGTCTGACGGAACGGTGCCGGATGGTCGTCATGAACGCTCCCTAATGGTTAGAACTGTTTTTAACCATTAGTACCTGCTAGTGTCAAGTCATGCTCGATCTCGACTCGCTCCCCGGTGACGATCTCGCGGTGAACCTCGCCGACACGGTCATGCTGGCCGTCTCGCCGTCGATCGACCTGCTCGACGACGGGCACTCCAGGTTCTGGTCGGCGCAGGCTTCGCTGTTGCCAGAAGGCGCCCGGCCGCCATCGCCCGAGCAGACGAGGCGGCTGCGTTCGGCGGTGCGTGAGCTGCTGGAAGCCGTCGTGGGCGGACGGGAGCCCGAGGCATGGGCGGTGGAGCGGGTCAACGCGGCCGCGGCCGCCGTCCCGACCAGCCCGCGGCTGACCGCCGAGGGCGCGGAGACGCGCTGGCACGGCGAGGACGAGGGCGAGATCGCCCTCGCCGCCGTCGCGGTCGCGGCGATCGACCTCGTGGCCGGGCCCCGCGCGGCGCGGCTGCGGCGCTGCGGTGCGCACGACTGCTCGATGCTGTTCGTGGCGGCCAACAGCCGCCGGGTCTGGTGCACGCCGTCGCTGTGCGGCAACCGGGTCCGGGTCGCCCGCCACGCCAAGAAGGGCTGAAGGGGCCCATCGCCGCAGGCGACGCGGGGAAAGCGCCCTTCACCGCGTCCCATGCGGCGAAAGTCCCCTTCGGCTACAGCTCCAGCAGCATCCGGCTGTTGCCCAAGGTGTTGGGTTTCACGTACGGCAGGTCGAGGAATTCCGCGACGCCCGGGTCGGCCGAGCGCCGCATCTCCTCGTAGACCTCCTGGGTCACCGGGGTGCCGTCGATCTCGACGAAGCCGTGCCCGGCGAAGAAATGGGTCTCGAAGGTCAGCACGAACAGCCGTTTCAGCCCGATCTCGCGGGCGAAGTCGATCAGCTGCCCCACCAGCGCGTGCCCGATGCCGCGGCCGCGGGAGTCCTTGTCGACCGCGATGGTGCGCAGCTCGGCGATGTCCTCCCACAGCACGTGGAGCGCGCCGCAGCCGAGTACGTCGTCACCGTCCTCGACCACCCAGAACTCCTGGACGCTCTCGTAGAGGGTGACGAGTTCCTTCTCCAGCAGCACCGTCCCGGCGTCGGAGTCGACCAGCGCCTTGATCTTGCGGACGTCCGCGATACGCGCGCGGCGAACGGTGGGGCGGCGGTGGAGTAGGGGGTCTGAGGGCACGTCCACCATTAAGCCATCCCGGGCGCGGGCGATGGTCGAAGGCTCGCCCGAGCGAGCGATCGCCGACCCCGAGAGCAGGCCAGCTACCCTAAGGCACGTGCCTTCTCCCACCACTGATCCTGTCGCCACCCGCCGCGTGTCCTTGCTGACCCTCGGTTGCGCCCGCAACGAGGTCGATTCCGAGGAACTCGCCGGACGGCTGGCGGCGGGCGGCTGGGAGCTCGCCGCCGAGCCCGAGGACTCCGACGTCGTGGTCGTCAACACCTGCGGCTTCGTCGAGTCCGCCAAGAAGGATTCGGTCGACACCCTGCTCGCCGCGTCCGACACCGGCAAGAAGGTCGTCGCCGTCGGCTGCATGGCGGAGCGGTACGGCAACGAGCTGGCCGAGAACCTGCCCGAGGCCGACGCCGTCCTGGGCTTCGACCACTACGCCGACCTCTCCGACCGTCTCGACGACATCGTGGCGGGCCGCAAGATCGAGTCCCACACCCCCTCCGACCGCCGCAAGCTGCTGCCGATCAGCCCGGTCCAGCGGCCGACGGCCGCCGAAACGGTCGAGGTGCCCGGGCACGCGCAGCACGGCTGGGGCCCGCGCGTGCTGCGGACCCGGCTCGACACCTCCCCGGTGGCCGCGCTGAAGATCGCCTCCGGCTGCGATCGCCGCTGCTCGTTCTGCGCGATCCCGTCGTTCCGGGGTTCCTTCGTGTCCCGTCAGCCGGACGAGATCGTCGCCGAGGCGATGTGGCTCGCGGAGAACGGCGTCAAGGAGCTCTTCCTCGTTTCGGAGAACTCCACCTCCTACGGCAAGGACTTCGGCCGTGACGGCGCCCGCGCGCTGGAGCTGCTGCTCCCGCGCCTGGCCGCGGTGCCCGGGATCGAGCGTGTCCGCGTCTCCTACCTGCAGCCCGCCGAGACGCGTCCCGGCCTGGTCAAGGCCATCGCGACCACGCCGGGTGTCGCCGACTACTTCGACCTGTCCTTCCAGCACTCCAGCGAGACCGTGCTGCGCCGCATGCGCCGCTTCGGCTCCACGGACTCGTTCCTCGCGCTGTGCGACCAGATCCGGGAGTACTCGCCCAACGCCGGCATCCGCACCAACGTCATCGTCGGGTTCCCCGGCGAGACCGAGGAGGACGTCGCCGAGCTGGAGCGCTTCCTGACCGGCGCGCGGCTGGACGCGGTGGGCGTCTTCGGCTACTCCGACGAGGACGGCACCGAGGCCGAGACCTTCGAGGGCAAGCTCGACGAGACCGTGGTGGCCGAGCGGGTTTCCCGGATCTCCGCGCTGGTCGAGGAACTGACCTCGCAGCGGGCCGAGGACCGCATCGGTGACTTCGTCGACGTCCTGATCGAGCAGGCCGAGGACGGCGAGGACCCGATCGGCCGCGCCGCGCACCAGGCCCCCGAGGTCGACGGCGAATGCGTCCTGATCGAGACGGACGACCTGCCTTCGCTGGCGGTCGGTGACTTCGTGCGCTGCGAGGTCGTCGACTCCGAGGGCGTCGACTTGATCGTGCGGCCCGCGCCGCCCGAGGCAGACCGGTGAATGCCGCCCCGAGCGACGCCGGTGCCGGTGAAGGAACGGGAGGTGAGCACGCCCGGGTCCCCGAGGCCACCCCGGTCCCGACGCTGAACCTGGCGAACCTGCTCACCATGTCCCGGCTCGTGCTGGTGCCGTTGTTCGTGATGGCGCTGTTCACCGGCGACGGGGCCGACACCTTCTGGCGCGCGACGGCCACCGCGCTGTTCGCGATCGCGTCGTTCACCGACCAGGTCGACGGCTGGGTCGCGCGGAAGTACGGGCTGATCACCGACTTCGGCAAGATCGCCGACCCGATCGCGGACAAGGCGCTGATCGGCGCCGCGCTGGTCGGGCTGAGCGTGCTCGGCGAACTGGGCTGGTGGGTCACCATCGTCATCGCGATCCGCGAGATCGGCGTGACGCTGCTGCGGTTCTGGGTGATCCGGCACGGCGTCATCCCGGCCAGCCGGGGTGGCAAGGCCAAGACGCTCACCCAGGTCGCGGCCATCACCGCGTATCTGCTGCCCCTGCCGCCCGCCGCCGAACCGATCCGGTGGGCGCTGATGGGCCTCGCGCTGATCCTGACCGTCGTGACCGGACTCGACTACGTCGTGCGCGCGGTCCGGCTGCGCTCCGCCGGACGGCGTGCGGCGGGCACCGCGTCGTGACCACCGGTGAGACCTTGGTCACTCACCTGATCGAGCGAGGGGAGACGGTGGCCACGGCCGAGTCGCTCACCGCCGGGCTGGTCTGCGCGACGCTGACCGGGATCCCCGGATCGAGTGCCGTGGTCCGGGGCGGGCTGATCGTCTACGCCACCGATCTCAAGGCGTCGCTCGCCGGTGTCGACGAAGACCTCCTCGCCACCCACGGCGCCGTCCATCCCGAGGTCGCGGCGCAGTTGGCCACCGGGGCGAAGGACCGCTGCGGCGCCACCTGGGGCCTCGGCCTGACCGGTGTCGCGGGCCCGGCAGGGCAGGACGGCGTCGCACCCGGCACCGTCCACGTCGGCCTCGCCGGTCCGGGCGTGCTCACCGTCCGTACGCTGGACTTGAGCGGTGATCGAGCCTCGGTCAGGGACGGTGCCGTGCGTGGCGCGTTCGCCCTGCTGGGGGAACATCTCGCATGATCGCCGCGTTCGCCCTTGGCGTATTGCCGTGTCAACACCTGCGCCCGGGGCACCGCACTGGGTAACGTAGGGGACAGTCAGTCCTGGAAGGGAGGCGCGTGATGACCGTGCTGTTGCGCGAGGCTATCGGCGACCGGCTCCGACACGCCCGCACGAACCAGCGTCGAACCCTGCGGGACATCTCCCGCGCCGCCAGGGTGAGCCTCGGCTACCTTTCCGAGGTCGAGCGCGGGCAGAAGGAGGCGTCCAGCGAGCTGCTGGCGTCCATTTGCGAGGCCTTGGACCTTCCGCTGGGCGAACTCCTGCACAAGGTCGCGGCGGACGTCTCGGCGATGGACAACGTCGAGGTCGCCCCGGTGGACGAGAAGGTCGAGGCGGGCAAGCGGCGTGCTCCGGAGCGCGAAAGCGCCGAAGCGGGTCTCGAAGGCGGCCGCCTGGTGTCCGAGCTGATCGGCAACGACCTGGCCGATCTGCGGATCTCGCCACCGCCGCGGATGAGCCCCGCCCTGCGGACGACGATCGCCGCACCGAAGATGGTCGCCGCCTAGCTGTAGTGACCTGAGCAAGGTCGTGAACGGAAGAGGCCCCAGGCAGTCCGCCTGGGGCCTCTCCTGTCAGTTCGCCGCGGTGTCGAACGTCCCCGCCCGGTAGGAGCCACCCTTGGTGTGCGTGATCACGAGCAGCCGGTTGGCGGCGTTGATCATGGCGACCAGGTAGATCAGCGCGGCGATCTGGTCGTCGTCGTAGTGCTTCCGCACCTGTGACCAGGTCTCGTCCGAGACGCCCTGATGTGCGTCGGCGAGCCTGCTGCCCTCCTCCGCGAGGGCCAGCGCCGCCTGCTCGGCCTCGGTGAACACGCTTGCCTCGCGCCACGCGGCGACCAGGTTGACGCGGACCGCGGGTTCGCCGGCGGCCGCCAGATCCTTGGCGTGCGCGTCGACGCAGAAACCACAGCCGTTGAGCTGGCTGGCCCGCAGCGACACCAGTTCCTGGGTGATCTTCGGCAGGGTGGAACCTTTGATCGCCAGGCTCACGTTGGCGAAGCGCTTGCCGATCTTGGCGCCGAGTTCGTTGCTATTCAGATCGAAACGGGAATCCATGATCTCGTCCTCTTCGGTGGTGGTCTGCTGAACCGGACGACCACCAGATGCCGGCGCCCCGGCCGCGCTGACAGCACGCGAAGGTGACGTGCGCCACGGCCCTGGCGTGTCAGAAACCGGGGAGACGCGGCGTCTGGTGGGGACACCGTCACCGAGAACAGGAGCAGTCCATGTCCGACACCGCCACCGAAGCGTTCGTCGCCCATCGGAACCTGCTGTTCACCGTGGCCTACGAGATGCTCGGCTCGGCCGCCGACGCGGAGGACGTCCTCCAGGAGACCTGGCTGCGCTGGTCGGGCGTCGATCTCGGCGGCGTGGAGAACCCGCGGGCGTATCTGGTCCGCATCGTCACCCGGCAGGCGCTCGGCAGGTTGCGCACGCTCGGCCGCCGCAAGGAGTCCTACGTCGGTCCATGGCTGCCCGAACCGCTGCTCACCACCCCCGACGTGGCCGACGACGTCGAACTGGCCGACAGCGTCTCGATGGCGATGCTGCTGGTACTGGAGACTCTCACCCCGACCGAGCGCGCGGTGTTCGTGCTGCGCGAAGTGTTCGACGTGGCCTACGACGAGATCGCCGAAGCCGTCGGCAAGACCCCGGCCGCGGTGCACCAGATCGCCCACCGGGCCAGGGCGCACGTCGCCGCGCGACGGCCGCGCGCCGCCCCTTCCCCGGCCGAGACCCGTGACGCGTTCGAGGCTTTCCAGCGCGCCGTCCGGACGGGCGACCTGCAGGGACTGCTCGACGTCCTCGCTCCCGACGTCGTCTTCCTCGGCGACGGGGGTGGAGTGGCACAGGCCGTGCTGACCCCTGTCGTGGGTGCCGAACGGGTCGCCTCGCTGCTGGCCGCGAGCGCCCTGGTCAAGGCCGACGCGGCGACGCTGCGCCCGGCGCAGGTCAACGGCCATCCCGCGCTGATCCTCCGGCTCGGCGGCGAGGTCGACACCGTCGTCGCGGTGCGCGTCGACGAGGGCCGCATCACCGGGCTCTACGCGGTGCGCAACCCCGAGAAGTTGTCACGCATGGAACAGGAGACCGCTTTGCGTCGCTGACACCGGCCTTCTTCACCCACGGTCACCGCCCGGTGAACCCGAAAGTCGTGGACATCACAGTCAGGGGGATCCCTGAATTCCGTCGGGGTCGCCTGGAACGCGGGACGCCGACCTGACACGATGGAACTCAACGCCGGGGTCGGGACGTTGCAACATCACAGAGGGGACGCCCCACCTCGAGGTAACAGCCCGTGGGATGCGAGAAGGCAGGCGGAGGAGATGGCCAACCCGTTCGTGAAGTTCTGGAAGTACATGATGGCGGCGTTCTCGTCGAAGATCGACGAGCACGCCGACCCGAAGGTACAGATCCAGCAGGCCATCGAGGAGGCGCAGCGCAACCACCAGGCGCTGACCCAGCAGGCCGCCTCGGTGATCGGTAACCAGCGTCAGCTGGAGATGAAGCTGAACCGCCAGCTCGGCGACGTGGAGAAGCTGCAGGCTTCGACCCGCCAGGCGCTGGTGCTCGCCGACGAGGCGCGCGCCAAGGGCGACGAGCAGAAGGCGACCGAGTTCGAAAACGCGGCGGAGAGCTTCGCCGCGCAGCTCGTCACCGCCGAGCAGAGCATCGAGGACCTGAAGACCCTGCACGACCAGTCGCTTCAGGCTGCGGAGCAGGCGAAGAAGGCCGTCGAGCGCAACGCGACCATGCTGCAGCAGAAGCTGGCCGAGCGCACCAAGCTGCTCTCTCAGCTGGAGCAGGCGAAGATGCAGGAGCAGGTCTCCGCTTCGCTGAACCAGATGAGCCAGCTGGCCGCGCCGGGCAACACCCCGTCACTGGAAGACGTTCGCGACAAGATCGAGAAGCGCTACACCACCGCGCTCGGCTCGGCCGAACTCGCCCAGAACTCCGTCCAGGGCCGGATGATGGAGGTCCAGGCTTCCACGACGCAGCTCGCGGGGCACTCGCGGCTGGAGCAGATCCGCGCTTCCATGAAGGGCGACTCCGTCGCGCAGGTGACCGACGGCAAGACCGCGGCCGCCGCGCCGAAGGCGTCGAGCGGTGCGGACATCCAGCGTGAGATCCAGGCACGGGTTCAGGCCGAACAGGGCAAGACCCCCGCCTGACACACCACCTAGAGCCGGTTCCGTACCCCGCGGGGTACGGAACCGGTCTCACCGAAGACAGGGGCGAGGGCAAATGGGGCAGGGCAGGCGCAAGGACTTCGGGGAGTTCACCGCCAAGCTTGAGAAGCACATCGAGAAGCTGCCCGACTACGCCCAACGCGCGCAGGAGAAGCTGCAGCGCTACATCCCGCCCTCCGAGCAGGGCTCCCGGCCCGTCACCCCGGCACCGCCGAAGCCGTCGCGGCCCCGGCCGCAGATGCCGCCGATGCCCGCCATGCCGAAGATCTCGCAGCAGCTGACGTCGATGGCGGCGGGCCAGATCCCGGTCGTCGCCGACGCGAAGGCCAAATGGGCGCGCTGGAACGAACCCGCCGCCAAACTGGAACGGCGCAAGCGCCGGACTTCACGCGCGCTGACCTTCTGGATCCTCCTCACCATCCTTTGTGGACTGTTCGCCGTCGTCGCGGGCACCGGCCTCTTGAAGGCGGGCCAGACCGACGTCCTCCAGGCCATCGCCGGCGGCGCGTTCACGATCGTCTTCGGCACCTTCGGCGTCCGGTCGGGGTTGCGGTTGCGCACGCTGAACCGCACCGTGCTGCCCGCCGCGCCCGCGGCTCCGCCGCCACTGCCGCCGGCACGGTCCGTCGCGCGGGAGCCGATGGAACGTCTCGTCGAGAGCGAGGCTTCGCTCGCGGAGCTGCTTCGCCAGCTTTCGCAGCCGACGTCGCTCGGCACCATGCCGGTGTCGGAGATCGCCGTGGCGGATGCCCGGACCACCGCCGCGGAGGCCGCACAGGCCCTGCGCGGGCTGGCGGGCCGGATCCAGGCCATCGAACGCGGACGGGACGCCGCGCCCGAGCGGGAACGCGGCGCCCTCGACGCCGCCATCAAGCAACTGCGCGAGCAGCTCGACGACGGCCTCGACGGTTACGGCGGGCTCGTCGCGGCCGCCGGGCACACCGTCGCCGCGAGTTCGGACGGGATGACGTCGTCCAAGGAGTCGCTCTCGGACGCGACCGACAAGCTCGCCGGTCTCGCGATGGCGATGCGCGAGCTTTCCTGACGTTCGGCACGTACGCCGACCAGCCCAGCCCACGCCTCACCGGTGCCGAAGCTCTGCGGGCTTCCCCGAGCAGGCGCTTTCCTGGACAATCGTCTCATTCGTCGTCGCTAATACTCCATTGCGTAACGACTCGCTCACTGTGCGGTACCGAAACGCTCGCGTAACCCGAATCCGCTGGTGGCGGAAACCCGCGTTGCCTAACGTTTCTCTCATGCACGCAGTGCTTTTCCCAGCTCGGGCCTGAACCCAGCCCGCGTGAGCGGGCGTCCCAGGGTGGCGGACCGGACACAGTGGATCTCGCGCAGTGGTCTTTCTCGTCCCCACCGAGGAAAGGACGCCCAGTGACGACGCTCCCCCCGGAACCAGAGCCGATCCCGACCCCGCCTCCCAGCTCCTACCAGCGCGTCAAAGCCGCCTACGACCGGATCACCGAGGTCGACCGGCCGGACGTCTGGATCACTCTCCGTCCTCTGGAAGACGCCCTCGTGGACGCGAAGGCGGTCGATGAACGCCTGCGCGCGGGCGCCGATCTCCCCCTCGCCGGAACACTGGTGGCGGTCGCCGACGTCATCGACGTCGCCGGTCTTCCCACCGCGGGGGAGGACGTCTGCTGTGTCGGCGCCACCTCGGTGTCCCGGCTGACCGCCGCCGGAGCGGTGGTCGTCGGCAAGACCAACTGCGACCCGTTCGGCAGCGATCTCGAAGACACGCACAGCCCGTACGGCGCCGTGAGCGCCGCGCTGAACACCGCCCGCGTTTCCGGGAGCGCCGGCAGTGGCGCGGCCGTGGCCGTCGCGCTCGGCCTGGTCGATCTGGCGGTCTGCGTGGACGACGCGGGAGCGGGCCGGGTGCCCGCGTCGCTCAACGGGATCGTCGGGATGAGGCCGACACCGGGTTTGGTGCCCAAGACCGGCGTCGTCGCTTCACGGGACAGCGTGGCGTTGTTCGCGCGCAGCCTGACGCTGGGGCAGCGCGCGCTGGGGCTGATGACCGGCCCCGACGGGGTCGACCCACTCGCGCACGACTGGCCCGCCGACGTCCGGCTCGGCGCGGGAGACCGGCCCCGGGTCGCCATCCCGGGCTCCAAAACGCTCACCTGCCTGTCGCTCCAGTCCCGATCCGCCTTCCTCGGCGCGGTTTCGGCGCTGCGCGCGTCCGGTGCCGTCGTGGAGACGGTGGAGGTGGCCGCCCTGCTGTCGGTGGGTGAGCTGATCCACGACGACGGCTTCCTCGCCGACCGGCAGCGGGTCGCCGAGGCCGGGATGCTCGCGCTCCGGATGCTGTCCGAGTACGACGCCCTGGTGCTGCCGACCGTCGCCGACCATCCGGAGGTCGCCGAGGCGCTGTCCGATCCGGCTGGGGTCGCCGGACGGCTGGAGCGGTTCACCGCGTTCGTCAACCTGCTCGGCCTCGCCGCGGTCACGGTGCCGGCGTCGCCGTCGGATCTCGGCCCGTACGGGGTGTCGGTGGTGGTGCGGCCGTTCGACGACCAGGTCGCCATCGACCTCGCCGCCGTGCTCACCGACGAACAGGCCGATTTCCCTTATCCCGCACCGGGTGCGGATCTCGTGGTGTTCGGCGCGCATCTGCGCGGGCAGCCGCTGAACGAGCAGCTGGTCGCCGCGGGGGCGCGGTTCACCGGGCCGGTCCAGACCGGCGAGGGCTATCGGATGCTGTTGCTGTCGACCGAACCGCCGCAGCCGGGCGTGGTGCCGGTGAGCGGCTCGGGCGAGCACACGATGCTCTCGGGTGAACGCTGGCGGCTCTCGCCCGCCGCGCTCGGCGCCTTCGCCGCCGCGCTGCCCGAACCGTTCGTCCTCGGCCGGATCCGGCTGGAGAACGGGGAGACACCGCTGGCCGTGCTGTGCGATCAGGCGGCCACGGCGACGGCGACCGAGCTGACGCGGTACCAGTGCTGGCGGGCGTACCTGCGGTTCGTCAGTACGGCCGGGCCGCGAGACCTCGGGCGACCCGCTTGACCAGACCGGGACCGTGCAGGGCGAAACCGGTGTAGAGCTGGACGAGGCCGGCGCCGGCGTCGAGCATGCGCGCGGCGGCGCCGGCGTCGAAGATCCCGCCGACGCCGATGATCGGCAGCTTGCCGCCGGTCTCGTCGTGCACGAACCGCACCACCTCGGCGGAGCGCGCGGTGAGGGGGCGGCCGGAAAGTCCGCCCGCCTCCTCGCCGATGGCCGCTTCGGCCGGTGCGATCCCCTCGCGGGACAGCGTCGTGTTGGTCGCGATCAGCCCGGAGACACCGTGTTCGAGGCAGACCTCCAGTAGCTCCGCGAGCGCTTCGTCGGTGAGGTCGGGTGCGACCTTCACCAGCACCGGCGTCGGCGCGGCGTCACCCGCGAGTTCGGCGGAGGTCGTGCGGAGTTCGGCGAGCAGTTCGGCCAGCGCCGCCTTGTCCTGCAACGCCCGCAAGCCGGGGGTGTTGGGCGAGCTGACGTTGATCGCGAAGTAGTCGGCGTAGGGATACAGGGCCCGCAACGAGAACCGGTAGTCCTCGACGGCCTCGTCGAGCGGGGTCACCTTCGACTTGCCGATGCTGACCCCGAGCGGCACCGGTGGCTTCCCGCCCGCGGCGAGGCGGGCGGCGAGCGCTTCCGCGCCTTCGTTGTTGAAGCCCATCCGGTTGATCACCGCGTCGGTCCCGGCGAGGGTGAACAGCCGCGGCTTGTCGTTGCCCGGCTGCGGATGCCGGGTCACCGTGCCGACCTCGACGAAGCCGAAGCCGAGCGCGGGCCAGGCGTGCAGCGCGCGGCCGTTCTTGTCCATCCCGGCGGCGAGGCCGACGCGGTTCGGGAAGCGGAGCCCGAGGAAGGTGACCGGATCGTCCGTCCGGTAGACGCGGCCGAGCGCGCCGAGCGCGGGGGAGACCCGGCTCAGCCTGGCGAGCGTGCCGATGGTGCGTTCGTGCACGGTCTCGGGGTCGTTGCCGGAGACCCGGTAGAGAGCGGGGCGGACGATCTTGTCGAAGAGCACGGCCCCATCATGCCTGGTGGCCGCTAACGGCTCGCCTTCCACTCGTCCTCGAGCATCGCGAAGACGAGTTCGTCACACCACTCGCCCTTCACGATCTCGTTCTCCCGCAGATGCGCTTCCTTCTTCATGCCGAGGCGTTCCATCAGCGCGGCGGACGCGGTGTTGCGCCCGTCACAGCGGCCGATGATCCGGTGCAGGCCCAGCTCTTCGAAGCCGAGCCGCAGCACCTCGACGGCGGCCTCCGCGGCGAGCCCCTTCCCGTGGTGGTCGGGATGGAAGACGAACCCGATCTCGCCCTGGCGGTGCTCGCTGCTGAGGTATTCGAGGTTCAGGTCGCCGATGAGCTGTCCGGTCTCGGTCAGTTCCGCGGCCACCGCGAGGAACTGCCCCTCCTTCGAGAGGGTGGCGCTGTGCACCCGTTTCGCGAGCGCGGCGGCGGATTCGGCCCGGCTGCGCGGACCCCAGTAGAGGTAGCGGGCGACGTCGGCGCGGGACTGGAAGGAGTTGAGTTCGTCGAGATCCGCCGGGGTGAAGGCGCGGAGTGTCAGTCGCGGCGTGGTGATCGGGAAATCGGGCCTCAACATGGGCGTCAGGCTATCCAGTCTGCGGGGTTCCGGAAGCGGAACAGCGGCGGACGGTCCTCCAGTGCGACGGGTGGTCCCCTTCGTGCTCGCAAAAGGGCCATATCCCGGAAATAAGGGTACCCCCGAGGTGGCTCCCGGACGCCGGAATCGGCGGCCGGGCCCGAGCCGGACCGGTGCTCGGGAACCTCGGGGGCCCGGTGACTGCCTGGTATTCGCTATCAGGCACCACGCGAAGCAGAGACGACGAGCCGAAGGTGGCTCCAACTTGCGTTGTATCGCTGCTCATAAGTCCTACGCGTGCGGTCCGCTAGCGGACAGTCACCTCACGAGTCCTGTTGGAATACAACTTTGGACCACCTCCTCTCTCGTGTACCGCCACGCTATGCGAGGAGTTCGGGGTCCTGCAACAAGATTTCTTCGATCTCCGTCACCAGCGCGGCTTTGTCCGCCGAAGGCAGAAAAGACGCTTCCACGGCGTTCTTCGCGAACAGGGCGATCTCGGTCGCGTTCAGGCCCAGCGTTTCGGCGACCGCGACGTACTCGCCGTCGAGGGTGGCGCCGAACATCGGCGGATCGTCGGTGTTGAGCGTGACCACCACGCCGTGGTCGAGCAGCCGCCGCACGGGATGCGCCGCGACCGAGGGGAACTGGCCCGTCCGGATATTCGACGTGGGGCACACCTCCAGCGGGATCCGTTGCACCGCAAGGTATTCCAGCAACGCCGGATCGGTGTGCGCGCCGACGCCGTGCCCGATCCGCTCGGCGCCCAGATCGTGCACCGCCGACCAGACGGTGGCGGACCCGGTGGTCTCACCCGCGTGCGGGACGCTGTGCAGCCCGGCCTCGCGGGCGGTGGTGAAGAACGGGGCGAACTGCGCGCGGCCGACGCCGACCTCGGGTCCGCCGAGACCGAAGGACACGAGGCCGTCGGGGCGTTCGCGGAGCGCGAACACGACCGTCTCGCGTCCGGCGACGACCCCCTTCTCGCCGGGAATGTCGAAGCACCAGGCCAGTTCCACCCCGTGGTCCGCCCGTGCGGCCGCCCGTCCGGTGGCGAGGCCGGTGAGAAGATCGTCACCGGTCATGCCGTCCAGAAGGTGGTTGTACGGGGTCACGGTGACCTCGGCGTACCGGGCGTTCTGCGCGGCCAGATCGGCCGCCAGCCCGGTGACGAGCGTGTGGATGTCGCGGGCGTCGCGTACCAGCGACGTCACCGCCAGGTAGTTGCGCAGGAAATGCGGGAAGTCGCGGAAGGTGAAGAACTCGGCGAGGGCCGCGGGGTCGGTCGGCACCCCCGCGGACGGACGGCGCCGGGCCAGTTCCAGCACCGTGGGCAGACTCGCCGAACCGACGAGGTGGACGTGGAGTTCGACCTTGGGCAGGGCGTGCACGAACGCGCGCAGCGCCTCGCCCGTCAGGAATCCGGGCATGACGAAAGCTCCCTGAACTGGGGTGAAGGGTGACGTGCGGGGTGGACCGGGCGGCTCAGGGAGCGAGGTCGCCGCGTTCGGTGTCGGCCCCGTAGAGCGGGAGCTTGAACAACGTCACAGGGGTCAGCCTAGCGGCCGGGAGCGGGCCCGGACTGGCATTTCGGGCAGAACCACGTGGGCCGCGCCTGGTGACCGGCGCCCTGGGAAGCCACCTGGAGCCGCCCGCCGCAGCGGAAACAGCCCTGCTTGGTCCGTTCGTAGACCCAGTGCTCCCGGCCGCGGCGCAGGTCACCGGTGGTGGTCTGCGAGGTGCGCCAGGCGTTGGCCTTCAACAGCTTGCGGCCGAGCGCGACCGCCTTCGCCGGGTCCACTTCGGACACCGGCGTCCACGGCGTGACGCCGAGCAGGAAGCACATCTCGACCTTGTACATGTTCCCGATCCCGGCCATGATCCGCTGATCCAGCAGGGCGTCGCCCAGTTCGCGATCCGGGTCCGCGGCCAGCGCGCCCGCCGCCCGCTCCGCCAGTTCGTCCGTCCACTGTGGATCGAGCAGATCGGGGCCGAGATGCCCGACCAGGCGGTCTTCTTCGTCCGTGGGCACCAGTTCCAGATCGTGCACGCGGAAGCCGACCGCCTGCACGTCTTCGGCCGCCAGGACGACGCGCGCGTGATGCGCCGGATGGCGCCAGCGCGCCCCCGCCGGATAGACCGCCCACTTGCCGTCCATCCGCAGATGGCTGTGCAGGGTGAGGTCACCGGAGAACCGGGTCAGGAGGTGTTTGCCGACCGTGCCGACGCCGAGCACCTCCCGCCCGGCGAGATCCGCCGTGGCGAGCCGGGGAACCCGGAACTCGCCCCGGACGAGGGTCTTCCCGGCCAGTGCCTTGTCGAGGACCTTGCCGGCGAGGAAGACGGTGTCGCCTTCGGGCATCGGCGCTAACCCGTGCCGGTGTCGCTCAACTTGGTGGGCTCTTCGGCGGGCTCCGGCTCCTCGCCCCGGACGCGATGCCGTCCGGCGCGGTTCGAGCGGAGCACCTTGGCCAGCACCATGTTGAAGGTGAGCGCGATCTCCTGCGCACCGGGGGAGTGCCATTCGTGGATGGGGCTGCACGCGCCCTGGGCCTGCTGCACGGCGAGCCTGTCCGGGATGGCCGTCGGCATCACCAGCGAGCCGAAGTTCTCCCGCAGTTCCGCCACGCGGAACTGGTGCTCGTAGGAGCGCACGCGGAGCTTGTTGACCACGACGCCGATCGGCCGCAGCCCCGGGTTCTGCTCCTCGCGGATCTTCTCGATCGCTTCGAGCGCGCGGCGGGCACCGGAGACGGCGTACATCGTCGGCTCGGTGACGATCAGGGCGCTGTCGGCGGCCACCAGCGCGGAGCGGGTCAGCCTGCCCAGCGATGGCGGGCAGTCGAGGATCACCAGTTCGTAGGGTTCCTCGCGCAGCGGGTTGGTGTGCAGTTCGTCGAGCGCGCGGGAGAGGTTCTCCAGACGGCGGCTGTCGGCGTCGGGCTCGTTGAGCATCTCCAGCTCTTCGGCGCCGACGAGGACGTCGATCCGGTCGCTCCAGACACTGGGCGCGATCGCGCGTTCGAGCACCGAGCGCACCGGCGTCTCCAGGACGTCGGCCAGCGTGCGATCGGTAAGGGGCGGGTCCAGCGAGGTGGTGGCGTTGCCCTGCGGGTCGAGATCGGCCACGAGGGTCCGGGCGCCCCTGCGCAGGGCTGCGGACGCGACACCGAGAGCGACCGTCGTTTTACCGACGCCACCCTTCAGGCTGAGAACAGCGACCGTGTGCACTCGACACAGCCTACGGGCCTTCCGCGAGCCGGCTCCCCGGCAAGGTGTCGAACACCGCATCGGACTACACAGGTAATGCCCGCCGGAAGCCGGGCATTACCCTGTGCGCTTATGAAGACGGACACCGTGGCCACGCGGGGATCGGGGGCGGTCCGCCGGGTTCTCGAAGCAGAACTCCGGGCCGCCCGGGCGCGAGGCGCACAACAGCCGCACGTCGTCGACGTCGGTGGCGGGAGCGGCGGCTGGGCGGTGCCGCTGGCTTCGGCGGGCTGCCTGGTGACCGTCGTCGAGCCGAACCCCAACGCCCTGGCGACGCTGCGCCGCCGCGCCGAGGAAGAGGGCGTCTCCGCCAGCATCACGGTGATCGCCGACGACTCCGACGCGCTCGGCGCCCACGTCGCGGACGGCTCGGCCGACCTGGTGCTCGCGCACGGCCTGCTCGAGGTCGTCGACGACCCTGAGCTTGTGCTCGCCGCGCTGGCCGCCGCGGTCAAACCCGGCGGGGCGGTGTCGGTGCTGGTGGCCAACCGCCACGCCGCGATCCTGCAGCGCGCCCTGGCCGGACGGCTGGGCGAGGCCCGTGAGCTGCTCGCGGCCGAGAGCGGTGTGCTGGGCGGCGGCCGGGAGACCGTGCTGCGGCGCTTCGACGCCGAGGCGCTGCGGGCGCAGCTGGTCGCGGTGGGGCTCGAAGTGATCTCACTGCAGGGCGACGGCGTCGTGGCGGATTTCGTGCCCGGAGGGGTGCGGGAAGAGGATCTGGCGGAGTTCGAGCTGGCGGCCGCGTCGGTGTCGCCGCTGCGGGACATCTCCAGCCGGCTGCACGTCCTGGCCCGCCGCCCCTGAGCCTCGCGGTCGGTATGCCGGTCAGGCCCAAGCCCGGTCCGTGAAGGCCCCCTTCCCTCGCCTGGCGCCAGGGGCCCGGCAAAGTCGGCATCGTGCAGGTCAGGGACCTCTTGTCATGGCGCAGGCCGCCTATGAAGGAATTGGGACATTGAGTGTCCCAATTCCTTCATGAACGCCGGGCTCGCACCGGTTGCGAATCTTGCTCAACAAAGGATCAGGGACATGCCCCGGAATCCGGCACACCCCCGAGTGTGGAGGATTTGGGACGTTCAACGTCCCAAATCCTCCACACTCGAGCCCCGCAGGCGCCGGCGATGCCCCATCCGAACCACTAGGAACAGCGCTGACCAGCAGCTCTGCGACTTTGCCGGGACCGACGACCCTGCCGACAGGGCCGGTCCAGTCTCGTGAGTGGTAATGACGGTTAGAACCGTCATTACCACTCACGAGACTGTCGGTGGTCCGGGCTAGGTTCTGCCCGTGGGACGAAATGCCGAGCTGCCTGGCGGGATGGCCCGCTACCGCGTGACGACCGGGGCCACCACCTGGCCCGACGACACCGGTTGCGGGCTGCTGCACGTCGACATGGACGCCTTCTTCGTCTCCTGTGAGCTCCGCACCCGGCCCGAACTGGCGGGCAAGCCGGTGGTCGTCTCGGGCGGCGGGCCGAGGTCGGTCGTGGCGGCCGCGAGTTACGCGGCGCGCGAGTTCGGGGTCCGGTCGGCCATGCCGTTCTCGACGGCGAAGCGGCTCTGTCCGCAGCTGATCTGCATCACCCCGACACCCGGTCTCTACGGCGAGGTCTCCAAGGGCGTCATGGGGGTCTTCCGCGAGCTGACGCCACTGGTGGAGCCGCTGAGCCTCGACGAGGCCTTCCTGGACGTCAGCGGGGCACTCAAGCGGCTGGACTCCACGCCCGCCCGGCTCGGCGCCTGGATCCGGGAACGGGTGGCCGCCGATTTCGGCATCAGCTGCTCGGTCGGCGTCGCGAAGGTCAAGTTCGTCGCGAAGCTGGCGTCCGGGATGGCGAAACCGGACGGCATGGTCGTCGTCCCGGCGGCCGAGACGCTCGCGTTCCTGCGTCCGCTGCCGGTGTCGGCGCTGTGGGGCGTCGGGAAGCGCACCGAGGAACACCTGCGGCAGCAGGGTCTCGACACGATCGCCGACGTCGCCGCCGCGCCGCTGCCCCGGCTGCGGCGCTCGCTCGGGCGGGCGCTGGGCGAGCATCTGTACGCGCTCGCGAACGGGCACGACGAACGCCGGGTCGTCCCGGAGACGCCGGACAAGTCGATCGGCGCCGAGGTGACCTTCGACGTCGACCTCCACGACCGCTCGGCACTCGGGCTGGAACTGCTCCGGCTGTCCGAACGCGTCGCCGCCACGCTGCGCCGCCGGGGACTGCGCGGGCGGACGGTGTCGATCAAGGTCCGGTTCGCGGATTTCAAGACCATCACCCGCGCCAGGACGACCGCCGTACCGGTGGACGTGGCCCGTGACATCCACCGGACCGCCGTCGAACTCCTCACCGAGCACGCGCCGACGGGCGCGGTCCGCCTGATCGGCGTAAGGGTCGAGGGATTGGACACGGAGAGTAATGGAGAACAGCTACTTTTCGACTCACCCGAACCCCGTTGGCGGGACGCGGAAGTGGCCGCCGACGTCGCGAGGTCGAAGTTCGGCGCCGCGGCGGTGCGGCCCGCGTCACTGCTGACCCCCCGTGACCAGTGACATCGGCCGCTCAACCGTCTTCGAGAGAGCCGAGTCGGGTGGTTTCGGCCAATTCGATCCCTTCCGGATACGGGATCGGGTAGTCGGACGAGCGCGGGGCTCGTATCCTGGACAGAGACACCCCGCCTGGGGTTGTCTGTTGGGTCCATGACGTTGCGCGGCCCGGCGCCCGCGACAGCTGTGCCGGAGGAGGAAAGATGCCACTCTCCGAGCATGAGCAGCGGCTGCTCGATCAGATCGAGCGCGAGCTCTATGCCGAGGACCCCAAGTTCGCATCCACGGTGCGAGGCACCCGGTTGCGCCGCCCCGCCCGCCGACGGCGTATCCAGGGCGTTGCCCTGTTCGTAGTGGGCGTCGCACTGTTGGTGCTCGGCGTGGTGGTCAACATCCGGGTGGCCCAGATCCCAGTGATCAGCGTGCTCGGGTTCCTCGTGATGTTCTTCGGAGTCATGATGGCCGTCACATCGATTCGGCACGGAGCCGAAGCGGAGGACGCCCACGACAGCGGTGGCCCGGGAGCCGGCGGAGGTGGCGGCGGTAAGTCGTCCCCGCGCCGGAGCTCGTTCACCCAGCGCATGGAAGAACGCTTCCGCCAGCGCTTCGAGGAGCAGTAGCTCCCACACACGCGAACATGCCGACGAGGTACCGCCTCGTCGGCATGTTCGCGTTCTCGTGCACTCCGCGCTCCGCTCGAAAGAGCTGAAGGGCGCTTTCCCCGCATGCGACGCGGGGAAAGCGCCCTTCAGCGCGTGAGATGCGGGGAAGGGGCCCTTCAGCTCCCGGGCCGAGGCGCCACCGCGGTCTCGGCGGCTACTTGCCTCGCCTCAGCGACCGCGGGAACAGGCGGCCCTTCCACGACATGGGCGCGTTCCGTTTCAGGCTCCGGCGGACCTCGTCGAAGGCCGGGCCCAGCTCGTCGTCGCTCGCCGGCTTGTCCGAGTACCAGGACGTCTCCACCACGCTGATGACCGTCCGCAGGCCGGAGCGGCCCTCCTCGTCGAGGCGGTGCTTCTCGGCGACCTTCCGGCCCGCCACCCGCACCGTGTCCCCGTCGGAGAGCGGCAGGCCCCGGTCCGCGCATTCGTCCATCAGCTCGCGCCAGGCCGCGTCGGCCGCGGCGGGGGAGCGGGACGCGATCTTCTGCAGCCGCAGCCGTCGCTTGATCTCCCGGATCGCCGTCGGCGTGCCCAGCCCGCCGAGGACGACTATCAAGATCAGCGCGAACCACCACGAGACCCACGCCGCCAGGAACGCGAACGCCGCCACCCACAGCCCGATCGCGATCAGCGGCAGCCAGTTCGTGACGTTCGGGTTGTCCAGGAACCCACCGCTGTCCTCGGCGGCCGGAGCCGGTGAATCCGCGGACGGCCCCGGGCGCATGAGCGCCCGGTATCTCAAGCGGCTGCGCACGATCACGACCACGGTGACCGCGGCCGCCAGCCCACCGAGGAGGCCGGCGAGGATCGCGGGCCACAGCGGCTCCTCCTCCTGCTGGCCGCCGGCGTCGCCCGCACCGAGATTCGGGTCCTGGTCCCGCGGCGTGCCGGTGGCGGGGGCGCTCGACGCGGGCGCGCTCGGCACTTCCTGGGTGTCGTTGGTCGGGGAGCTGCTGGTGTCGGTCTGCAGGTACGGCGGGACGACCGCGCGGCCGTCGACCAGCGGGGTCGGGTCGAAGCTGACCCAGCCCTTCGTCTGGAAGTAGACCTCGACCCAAGCGTGCGCGTCTTCGGAGCTGATCGAGAGGTGATCGCCCTTCGGCGTGCCGGAGGTGAAGCCGATGGCGACCCGCGACGGGATGCCGACCGACCGCAGCATCACGGCCATCGCGGACGCGAACTGCTCGCAGAACCCGCGTTTGCCGTTGAGGACGAAGTCGGCGAGCGCGTCGGAGTCGGTGGCGTCGGCGGTCTTGGTGTCGTAGACGAAGCCGTTCTGCGCGGTGAAGAACGACCAGATCGCCTGGGCCTTGTCGAAGTTGTTGGACTCGTTCTCGGTCAGCTGCCTGGCTTTCGCCGCCACCCGCGGGTCGACGCGGTCGATCTGGACGAACTGCTGCGGGACCTCGGCCAGGTTCGGGTCGTCGAGCCGGAGTTCGTCCTTCGACGGTTCCTTGATCGACGCGGTCTCGGTGTAGGCGGGCGCGTTCTGCTTGGTCGTGGTGAACACGGCGCCGCCGACCGGGTCGTACAGCCAGTTGTCGGCGAGTCCGGTGATCGACCGCGGCGCGCCGTAGATCGGCAGCCAGTTGTCGACCCAGTTCGTCGGCTCGATCCGGACCTCACGCGCCGGTCCGGCGCCGTCGTCGCCCGGGGCGGGCGGGAGCCCCTGGTTGGCCTGCACACCCTGCTGGGCCCGGCCGTTCTGGGCCAGCCCCCAGCCCTTGTTCGGGGTGAACGTGTCGAGGGTGAACGCGCGCAGCAGGCGCTTGTCCGCGCCCATCCCGTAGACCTTGAACAGCTCCACGTTCTCGCCCTGGTCGAGCAGGCCGCGCAGCTGCGTGAACGGCTCGACGCCGAATCCGCCCGCGCCGCCCCGGCCCGATCCGGTTCCGCCGGGGAGGCTGCCGACCGTGCCGACGCCGGTGACGGCCGCGCCGATGACCAGGCCCATCGCGATCGCGGCACTCACCACGCCGACGGGAGCGGACAGCGTGCTCGCCGAGTTGCCCAGCCCCGGCGCGTCCCGGTTACGCCAGCGGCGATGCCGGTGGTTGCCGTCGACGGCGAGCAGCGCGGCGAAGGCCGCCGCGCCGAGCAGGAACGTCCACCACGGCAGCATTTCCTCGGCCAGCGCGGCCGGGACGGCGTAGACGCACAGCAGCACCAGCCCGGTCGCGGCGGGCGCGGCGGCGGCCACCGCGAGGGTGTCGACCAGCACCGCGACCAGGCCGATCGCGATGGTGACCAGGCAGAGGATCGGCGGCGTGCCCTCGACCGGCGGCAGGCCGACGCGGATCTGCTCGGCCGACGCGGCGAGCACGCCGCGCAGTTCTTCGAGCGCGTCCGGGCCGGGGATGATCTTCAGGATCCCGCTGGTGGTGAACGCGCCGGTGACCAGGAACAGCAGCACCAGCAGCTGCGCGAGGCCGACGACGATGGTCGGCGCGCGCAGCGAGCGCAGGGCGAGCCCGGTCGAGGCGATCAGGACGACCGCCACCAGCAGGTAGCCGAACCACGCCCAGCCGGTGACGACGCCGGTGAGCGAGGTCGAGGCGAACAGGGTGGCGAGCCCGGCGGCGACCGGGGCGAGCACGCTGCTCGTCCAGACCGGCGGTGGCGCCTCGGGCCGGGGGTTCGGGGTATGCGCGACGGGTGGCGCGGTCGTGGTCACAGGCCACCTCCGATCAGGGTGCCCCGGCGGGTGGCCGTCTGGCACAGTTCGGCCCAGACCTGCTGCATGGGCGAGCCGGGACCGGCGACGACGACGCCCCAGCCCGCGGCGCGCAGCAGCGCCACCGATTCCTCGGTGGCGGCGGCCCGGGTCTCGGGCCGGTTGACGCCCGAGGACCAGCCCGGGGTGTCCAGCAGCACGGCGAGGCTCCGGATCCCGCGCGGGCGGTACCGGGACAGCTCGTGCACGGATTCGTTGCTGACGGTGCCGAGCACGGCGATGAGTTCCTGTCCTTCGGCCGGGTCGTGGCCGAGGGTGATGTCGCGCTGGTGCGCGGGCTGGAGCGCGGCGAGGACGTCGAGCACGACGTTGTCGTAGTGCTCGCCACCCTCACCGGGGGTGTCGGCCAGGGTCTGGCCGTGTTCGGTGATCAGCCGGACGCGGTGCCCGGAGCGGCGCAGGTGCAGCGACACGGAGGCGGCGAACGACACGGCCCATTCGAGGCTCGCGGCGGGCCCGGTGCCGTGATGCGCGGCCGCGCGGTGGTCCAGCAGCACGGTCGTGCCGCCGCGCCACGGCCGCTCTTCGACGCGGACCATGATCTCGTCACGGCGGGCGGTGGACCGCCAGTGGACCTTCCGCAGGTCGTCGCCCTGGCGGTACTGCCGCACGATCACGTCGGCCTCGCCCTGCCCGGCGTGCAGGCGGATGCTGCCGTCGTCACCGGCGCCGATGCCCGCCCCGCTGGGCAGGCCCCACAGGCCCACCACCTTCGGCACGACGACCAGCCGTGAATGCCCGATCAGCTCGCGTTCGAACTCGCACAGCCCGAACGGGTCGGTGATCGTCGCCCGCAGCGGGCCGACCTGCTGGATCCCGCGCAGCACCGGCTGCAGCGGGTACCGCAGCGCGACGCGCCTGTCGTGGGGCAGCCGTTCGACGACGAACCGCGGCCGTGAACCCAGCGCGTAGGGCACGCCGTCTTCGAGGAGCACCTCGCCGGCGGGGAGCCTGCCGTCACGCCAGAGTTCGAGCTGGACTTCGCCGGGCGAGCCGACGGAAACCCGGTCCGGGCGCAGCGCGCGGGCCGCGCCCAGCCGCAGCCGGGTCGCCGAGATGAAGAAGGCGACCAGCAGCGGCAGGGCGACGACGAACACCGCCACCCGCAGCAGGTCCCGTTCGTTGAGCACGAACGAGCACACCGCCGCGGCGACGCCGGCGGCGAGGAGGCAGCGGCCGCGTGTGGTCAGGCCGGACAGAGCACGCAGCATGGCCCCGTTTTCCTTCTACTCAGCGGTGATTCGTGCCCGAGGAGCCCTGCGGAACGGGGACACGGTGCAGGATCGCGCGGACCACGTCGGTGGCCGAGCGGCGGGCGGCGTGTGCCTCGGTGGTGAGCACCAGCCGGTGCGCCAGCACCGGGACCGCGACCGTGTGCAGATCGTCCGGGACGACGAACTCACGGCCCGAAAGCGCGGCCTGCGCACGGGCGGCGCGGACCAGCTGCAGGGTCGCCCGCGGCGAGGCGCCGAGGCGGATCTCCGGCACCTGCCGGGTCGCGGACACCAGGTCGACGGCGTACCGGCGGACCTCCGGCGACATGTGCACCGAACGCACCGTCTCGATCAGCCGCCGCACTGAATCGCGGTCGGAGACCGGCTCGAGATCGGCCAGCGGGTTGTGCCCGGCGTGCTCGTCGACCATGGCCAGTTCGGCCTGCTGGTCGGGGTAGCCGATGGACACCCGCGCGGTGAACCGGTCCCGCTGAGCCTCGGGCAGCGCGTAGGTGCCCTCCATCTCGATCGGGTTCTGGGTGGCGATCACCATGAACGGCTCTTCCAGGTGGTACGTCGAGGTGTCGACGGTGACCTGGTGCTCTTCCATGCATTCGAGCAGCGCCGACTGCGTCTTCGGCGAGGCGCGGTTGATCTCGTCGCCGACCACGATGTTCGCGAACACCGGTCCGGGCCGGAACTCGAAACCGCCGCTCTGCCGGTTGTAGATGGACACCCCGGTGACGTCGCTGGGCAACAGGTCGGGGGTGAACTGGATCCGGCTCACGGTGCAGTCGATCGAGCGGGCCAGCGCCTTCGCCAGCGAGGTCTTGCCGACCCCGGGCACGTCCTCGACGAGAAGATGGCCTTCGGCGAGCAGGGTCACGAGCGCGATGCGGATGACTTCGGGTTTGCCGACCAGTACCCGCTCGACGTTGGCGGCGATCCGCCGCGCCGTCTCGTGCAGTTCGTCGAGCGACGCTCTGCCGTCACGGCCGTTCTGCCGGCCGCTGACCGAGCCCGTCGCCGTGGGGTACGGCGCCTGCCCGGTTGCCTGCTCGCCCTGCTGTTCGCCGGGCGTCGCAGACTGGATTCTCGACGTCACTCGACCTCCTGATGCCACGTGGCTGGTGTCCGCTGGGTCTGCTGAAGGCCAGCTTTCATCACTCGAGTGGTCCCCCGAGCAGCGGTCAGCCTCCCACGAAGTGTGTCAAACTCGGGCGAACTCGTGGGGGGAACCCCGCGAACCCCGGCTGATGACTCTGTGCGACCAGGAACCTTACCTCGATCGAGTGAGTCAAGGGCGTTTTCGGGTGCTCCCGCTGACGCGGGGTTTTGTCGTATGCTCCGATGCGAGGTCGCTCGACTACGGAGAGGCGTAATCGCATATGAGCGAGGTGAGTACCGCCAAACCCCGGTTCGATCTGAGCGGGTTCGCGGTCGCCCCGGAGCTGGCGGCCGACGCCCATGTGAAGATCTCCGCCCTGCAGGACGTGGTCGGGCAGATGGTCCGCGAGGCCAAGGTGCTCGGCCGCACGGTTCCCCTCGGCGGGGGATACGCCGACGAGGTCGGCCGGTTCATGGCGCAGTACGGGATCGGCGCCGACGGCTCCGCGGTCGAGGCGCTCACGGCTTTCGGCAAGGAACTCGAAGCGCTCAAGAACCGGATCGAGAAGGCGCTGGCCCGCTACACCCGTCAGGATGAACAAGCGGCGGCGGATGTGGACTGTGTCGGCGGCTGAACCCATGAGCCCCCGCCTCCCCGGTTTCGGCGTCCTCGCTGCGCTCGTCCTCCTCACAGTGTCCGCCTGTGGGCAAGGGGCCGCAGGCCAGGCGCGGATTCCGGCCACCGAGAAGGTGGTCACCGGCGGTTCGACGGCGGTCACCGCTCCGCCCGCCGCGCTGGATCCGTGCGCGCTGCTCGGGCCGGGGGACCGGTCGAGTGCCGGGCTGAACGTCCTCGGCGTCCCCAAGGAGATCAACGGCGCCCGTGCCTGCGACTGGACGGTGCCCGCGACCTTCGGCGTCACCATCACCGTGGACGAGCGGCACGGGCTGCGCGACCTCGAGATCGAGCGCAAGACCGCCACGAAGACCAAGGTCGGCGACCGTGACGCGCTCAAGGTCTCCGACAAGAAGGCCGCCGATGGAACCTGCGCGGTCCTGCTCGGCATGGGGGAGAAGGCGAGCGTCCAGATCGACGTGAGCAACACGAACTTCACCGACACCCCGCTCGCCTGCGAGCGCGCGGTGACGGTGGCGGGATTGGCCGAACCCAAACTGCCCTAGGAGACAAGCGTGTCTGAAGGAGAGATGCCGGGGCGCGAGGTCCCGGTGGCGGCCACGCGGTACGAGGCCTACAGCCACGAAGCGCTGGCGGCGGAGGTCGAGGACGGCAACGACCCCGAGGCCGCCGGCGGCATCGGCGCCGCCTGGGACGCGCTCGCGCGGCGTATGCACGACGCGACGTCCGAGCTGGCCGGGCTGATCGGCAGCAGCGAGGAGAACTGGCGCGGGGAAGCGGGCGACGCGCTCCGCGGCGTGCTGGCCACGGCCTCCGGCTGGCTGACCTGGTCCGCCGATCTCTCCTCCGCCCTCGGACAGGCGATCTCCGGGCAGGCCGAGGTCGCGGCGCGGGCCCGCGCGGACATGCCGCCGCCGGTGGAGTTCGATCCGGGCGCGATGATCCGCGGCGCCGCCGCGGGCGGGAACCTGCTGGCGCTCGCGGCGCTCGCCGACGAGATGGAGGCCCGCCGCGCGGAGGCCGAGGAGGCCCGGCGCAAGGCCGTCGACGTGATGAACACCCGCGACGCCTCGTTGCGTTCACTGACCCCGCGGGTCTCGTTCGGGAAGCCGCCCGAGCTGGGGCGGTCTTGATCCGCGTTTCCGCGTCGGCGTTCGACGTCCTCTGGTCCGATCTCGGCCACGCGGCCCCGCCGTGGCCGCTGTCCGTCCGCAGTGTCGGCGGCACGGAAGCGGAACGCGTCGAGATCCGCGGCGCGGTCTACGAAAACCTCGCCGAACGCGGCCTCTACGACGGGGACCGGCTCGACGCCGCCCTGGAAGCGCGACTGGACCTGCTCGCGCGCGCCGAGGTCTATGTCGAATGCGAGGCACTGGCCGACATGACCGCCGAAGCCCCGTTCCGCGCGGTCGCGGCGGCGCGGGGACGGCACGGCGTACTGGCCACCCAGCCCGAACAGACCATCGCCCTTTCCGGGATCGGCGACGGCGCGGTGTTCGCCGCGATCGTCGACGTCCTACCGGAGCTGCGGCCCGGCCCCGGCTACGGGATCAGCCTGCCCGCGGCCCGCTTCGGCGGTGACCTGGAGGATCCGGTGTTCGGCGACGGTGGACGATCGTCGGCTTCGGACAGTCAACTGCGCGAGGTGCTCGCCATCCAGGCCCGGCCGGTCTACAGCGCGGGCCAGTTCACCGTGCGGACCCGGGGCCGTGACGGCCGGACACACCGGGCGGGCGGGCTGACCTGGTTCGACACCGACGTCGGCGCGTACTGCGCGGCGCGGACCGAGGGCCGCGGCGGGCAGGCCTGGGTGAACGTGTCCCCTGTGGACGGTCCGCGGCTGGCCACGCGACTGGCTTCGCTGGTGGATCCGGACCGCTAGGTTGTGGGAGTCGACAACCCGAGGGGGGTTTCGGAATGACCGTGCCATTCGGTGGCCAGGTGCGCGATCCGCAGGAGTGGATGCGCGAACAGGAACAACGCAGCGCCGCCCTGCTGGCCAAGGCGGAGCAGGCGAAAACCGATCTGGAGAACAACGTCGTCACCCTGAGCAGCCCGGACCGGCTGGTCACGGTGACGGTCAACCCCGGCGGCGGCCTGATGTCGCTCGCGCTGTCCCCGCAGGCGCAGGAACGGACGCCCGCCCAGCTCGCGTCGCTGATCATGAGCACCTACCGCAAGGCGACCACGAGGGCCGCGGACCGGACCCTGGAGATCATGGCCGGACTGACCGGCGAGGATTCCGACGCGGTCGACTTCATCAAGAGCACCCTGCCGCCGAGGGAGGAACCGCGGCCCACCGCGGAACCGGACGACTCCGCACGGTTCGGCCTCCCAGCCGAACCACCCTCTGGGCCGCCCTCTGGGCCGCCCGCGAAGCCCCGGCCTTCCCGTCCCGCGTCGGACGAGGACGACGGCGAAGACTTCCAGCACGTCGACTGGACCGGGCGCTCGTGAGCGGGCCGGGATACGGCGTCTCGCCGGAACGCCTCAAGGCGCACGCGGACCAGGTCTCCGATCTCGCCGACCGCATCCGGGGCGCGGCCTCGGCGGCGACCCAGGTCGGCATGGGCGGATTCGGTGGCTACGGCCTGCTCTGCGCGGTGCCCGTCGGCGGCGTCCTGCAGCTGGCCCAAGGCGACGCGGACGAGCTGATGACCAGCGCGGCGAACCTCGGTGACGCGTTGTCCGGAGCGCTGAGGAAGGCGGCCACGGACTACACCAAGATCGACGACGACGCGGCGCAGCTCGGCCGGGACCTGGGGAAGAAGCTGTGAGCGAGGACCTGATCGCCAAGAAGGAAGACAAGTCCGAGCCGTTCAAGGGCGGAGGCGTTTTCGACAGCGGCTCGAGCGTCGTCGGCGATATCTACAAAGGAGTGAAGGGCGAAGATCTCGACGCGTTCGCGGTAGCGATGGACGGCGTCTCTTTCGGGCTGGACGTTCTGTCGATGATCCTGAATCCACTCGGAGAGCTGGTGAAGGCCGGTGTCGGCTGGCTGATGGAGAACCTCGACTTCATCCGCGAACCGCTGGAAATTCTCACCGGTGATCCCGATCTGGTCCAGCAAGCGGCACAGACCTGGAACAACATCGCGACGGAACTCGAAGCCGTGGCAGGTGATTACGAGGGCGCCCTGTCCACGACCTCCGGATGGGATGGCGACGCGGCTATTGCTTACCGCCGAGTCGCGCTGCAGTACACACAGTCTCTGCGTGACGTCGCCGCCGAGGCGAAGGACTCAGCGCAGTGGATCACCACCGGGGGAATGGTGGTGGCGACGGCGCGAGCACTCATCTTCGACATCATTGCGACCTTCATCAGCGACGTGATCACGCGGGCGCTTCTCGCTCTCGCCTCTTCCTGGTTCACCTTGGGCGGCTCGGTCGCGGCGTTCACCGCGAGCATCTTCGCCGACGCGGTCAAGGTCATGGCGAAGATCCAGAAGAAGCTCGGCAAGCTACTGAGCGCCATCCAGAAGTTCGTGAAGCGGTTCGAAGGTTCGAGCGAGCGAGCCCGAGAGGCTGCGCGGGCGCTGGGGCGAAAGTCGTCCGAACTGGGGCGCGAGGCGAACAAGGCGATCAAGGCCGGCGACAAGACGCTGGACGGTCTGAAGGGCGACAACCTCAAGTACCTCCGTGGTGCGAAAGACCGGATGGAGAACACCGTCGCCGGCAAGATCGCCGACAACACCGGCTTGAAGATCGGGAAGGAAGCCGGGAAGGCGGCCGCCGCGGACTACAACCAGTACGACGGCGGCTCGGCCGAACGCGGCAGGACGATGCCATCGAACAGCGGTCGGATCAGCGGTTCGCTCGACGACGATGACTGACCGGATCGGATCGGAGGAGCGAGAGGTTCGGAAGCGTCGAGGGCGATACAGCCTGCGGGTGCTTTCCGGCGTCGTCTTCGTGGTGCTGGGCGCATGGGTGATGTTCTCGTTCGGTGCCTCGCTGGGGATCGGTGCCGCGGGGACAGTGGACCGGTTCGGCGTCGCGCAGATCCGGGAGTGCCATCGCAGCCCGGTGCGACTCTGGATGATCCACGTTTGCGAGGCCGAAGTGACGTGGGACCGGAAGACGCCGGGCAGACCACAGGTCACGTCTTCGACGATCGGTTCTGTCGCGGATCTGTCGGGTGAGGTGAACGTCGTGTCCTATAAGTCGGTAGGCCGCTACGGGCTTCTTCACTACAACATCGTCCCTGTGGACCGCCCCCGGTCGTTGTTCTCCACTGGGTGGTGGTTCTTCTTCGTGATCGTGGGCACGATCCCCAGCTACATCCTCGGCTGGTTCGCGGGCAAGGGCATCGATCGGCTCTTGCCCGAACCAACGGAGAACCCCAAAGACTGGCGCGGCGTCAGGCGTCGCACCACGCCAGGGATGAACGGACGCCGCCGGAAGCGCGGACGCCGCTGATGGGCGAACAGATCGAGCAGCCGACGCGTACCGGTCGCGCCCGCTGGTGGCCTTCGGGTGTGATGGGCGCGATGGGCGTCCTGCTCACGCTGTGGCTGATGCTCTCTTTGCAGTGGGTGGTCGGTTTCGAGCCGTGGGGCACCCTGAGCAGGACCGGTACCGCCCAGGTCGAGCAGTGCCAGAGGAACGCGATCCACACCTGGATGACGTATTCGTGCAAGGCGGAAATCCGGTGGGACAACGTTTCCCCAGGAGGAGAACAGGTCTCGACCGCCGCGGTCACCTCGGTTTCCGCGCTTTCGGGCAGCGTCCCGGTGGAGGAGTACAAGTACCGGAAGAAGAACAGCTCACGAGGTGGATCTTCCGTGGTCCCGGTGGATCGGCCGGTGTGGCCGGTCGCCGACGGCTGGTGGATCCTTCTCGTTTTCGTGAGCGTGATCCCAGGCTGGTTGGCGGGATTCTGGGTGGGGGGCCGTCTCGATCGGTTGCTTCCCGAACCCACGGAGAAACCCAAGGACTGGCGTGGCGTCAGCCGTCGCACCACCCCAGGGATGAACGGACGCCGCCGCAAGCGCGGACGCCGACGGTGAGCGTGGAAGATCCGGGACACTGAACGTCCCGGATCTTCCACGCTCGGAGCGAAGCTGTCCTTTGTCGACATGTCGTCGGATGAACCGACGTCACCCTCCACTGTGTCCTCGGCGTTCCCCACCACTCCACACCGGATTCCCCACTTTCACCCCCACTTCGCCCCACGGCAGGGTTCCGGCTGCCGATATCCGGACGCATCAGGCATAGATGAGGTTGCTTCGATACCCGCCCAGGGGGATCTTGGCCACCGTCCCCCACCATGCCCCCACCTGGCCCCACCTGGCTGACCAGCGAAAACGTCTGACACGACGGAGTGGTGGCGGCTTTTGTCGCGTTGACTGTGGTGAAAAGTGGGGTACGGTGGTGCGCAGTGGGGCAGAAGGGAGCCCCGTGGCCGACCCTGGTTGTCCGCAGCCGGGATCGGTAGGGAGGTGGAGCCGGTGTTCCTCGGCACCCACACCCCGAAACTGGATGACAAGGGGCGGCTCACGCTGCCCGCGAAGTTCCGCGACGCGCTCGCCGGTGGGCTGATGGTCACCAAGGGACAGGATCACTGTCTCTTCGTCTTTCCCCGGGCCGAGTTCGAGCAGATGGCGAGGAAGGTCGCCGACGCCCCGTTCACGAACGAGGCGGTCCGGGCCTATCAGCGTTATCTCTTCGCCGGGACGGACGAACAACGCCCGGACGGGCAAGGACGTATCGCGATCGCGTCCGAGCTCCGGCGCTACGCCGGGTTGAACAAGGAGTGCGTGGTGATCGGGGCGATCACCAGGTTGGAGATCTGGGATGCCCAAGCGTGGCAGGGCTACCTGGACGAACACGAGGACAGCTACGCGAAGGCTCGAGAGGAAGTTCTGCCGGGCGTCTTCTAGACGTGACCGAGGAAGCACCCACGCCGTCGGGGGGCGCGGGTTCACGCATCGGGAACGCCGGAAACCGCCCACACGGATGCCGTGAGGCCTCTGTCCGCTCAGTGGCCCTGGTACACCTTCCCCGGTACCAGGTCAGCAGGCGGGCGGACAGGGACCTGACGGCATCCGGCATCTTCCCCGGCATGACAGGAAAGGGGGGAAGACATGGCAGGCGAACACGAGCACGTTCCGGTGCTGCTGGACCGCATCGTCGAACTGTTCACACCGGTCTTCTCCGACCGCGAGGCCGTGCTGGTCGACGCGACCGTCGGACTCGGCGGTCATTCCGACGCGCTGCTCACCGCCTTTCCCTCCCTGCGGCTGGTCGCACTCGACCGTGACCCCAACGCGCTGGAACTTTCCGCGCGACGGCTAGCGCCGCACGGGGATCGCGTCGACTTCGTGCACGCCGTCTACGACGAGATGCCGTCCGCGCTGGAAGGCCTCGGACTGTCCAGAGTGGACGGGATCCTGTTCGACCTCGGCGTCTCTTCGATGCAGCTGGACCGGGCCGAACGCGGTTTCGCCTACTCCAAGGACTCCCCGCTCGACATGCGGATGGACCCGACCACCGGGATCACCGCCGCCGACGTGCTCAACACCTACGCGCCGGGCGAGCTGATCCGGATCCTGCGCGACTACGGCGAGGAACGGTTCGCCCAGCGGATCGTCAAAGCCGTCATGGCGGCACGGGAGAAGGAACCCTTCACGCGCAGCGGGCGGCTGGTGGAACTGTTGTACGACGCGGTTCCCGCGGCCAGCAGGCGCACCGGCGGGCATCCGGCGAAACGCACTTTCCAGGCGTTGCGGATCGAGGTCAACGGCGAACTGGAGGTGCTGCGGCGGGCGATGCCGCGGGCGCTGGCCTCGCTCGCCGTCGGCGGCCGCATCGTCGTGGAGTCCTATCAGTCCCTTGAGGACCGGCTGGTCAAGCAGGCCTTCGCGGAACTGGCGAAATCCCGGACGCCCGAAGGGCTTCCGGTGGAACTACCGGGCCACGGCCCGGAACTGAAACTGCTCACCAGAGGGGCCGAGAAGGCCGGCGAGGCGGAGACCGAACAGAACCCACGGGCCGCCTCCGTGCGGCTGCGAGCCGCCGAACGGATCGGAGACCGAGCACGATGACCGCTCCCGCGAAGTCCCGCGGCCGCCGGGGCGCACCGGCGCCCGGACGGCGTGCCCGCGCGACCAGCACGGTCGACGAGGCACCGGACACCGCCGCACCCGAAACCGGGACGCCCGGCCGCGCCTCCCGTGGCCGGACGTCGGCGGCCGAACGCGCCTACGCCCGTCGCGCCCAGCGCGCCGATCTGCTGCAGCGCGGCCAGCGGCGCAACCGTCCCGACGCCGAAGGCGGTACGGGTAAGGAAGAGCCGCCCAAGAAGTTCAAGCTGCGCTGGCCGCGCTCGCGCGCGTCGTTCGTGCTGATGATGATGGGCATGCTGGCCGTCGGTGTGGCGTGCACGCTGTGGCTGACCACGCAGGCCATCGCCGACTCGTACCGGCTCGAACAGCTGCGCACGGCCAACGCCGGGCTCGCCGAGGCGAAGGAACGGCTGCAGCGCGAGGTCGCGAAGGCCGAGTCGCCCGCTTCGCTGGCGCCCAAGGCCAGGGAACTGGGCATGGTGCCCGGTGGCGACCCCGCGCATATCGTGGTCGGCCCGGATGGACAGTCCACTGTGGTCGGTGAACCGAAGAAGGCGGAAGGGGAAGCCGTCCCCGCGCCCCCGGCCGGAGCGGTGCCGCCCGCCGAGGGCACCCAGAACGGCGTGATCGAGGGCGACCAGCCCGCGGTTCCGCACCCGAACGCGGAACCCCCGGCGCAGGGAGGTCAGTGATGTCACCCGGCCGTCCGGCACAGGCCCGGGCGCGGTCGGCGGGAAGCGCGCGGCGGACCTACGCCGCCGGGACCCGCCGTGCCACCGCCCGGCGGGGCAACGGGGGACATCCGAGCCGGTTCACCGGCGTGCGCATCCTGCTGATCATCGTGATGGTGCTCGCCGGCCTCAAACTGGTGCAGGTGCAGTGGTTCGAGGCGGGCGCGCTGTCCGAGGCCGCGGAACGGCAGCGGGCGTCGGTGATCGAAAGCCCGGCGCAGCGTGGGTCCATCATGGACCGCAACGGGACGAAGATCGCGTTCAGCATCGAGGTGCGGACGCTCGCGGTGAGCCTGAACTGGCTGCACAAGACGATGGACGAGTTCGCCGCGAAGAACCCGGCCAAGGGCAAGAACTTCGAGACCGAGGTCGCGGGCGCGGCGAAGCTGATCGCGGCCAAGCTGCCGGGGGTGATCACCGAGCAGGAGCTGCTGGACAAGTTCCACAAGCCGGACGGGTTCACCTACCTGGTCCATGACATCGAACCGTCGGTCGCCGAGTCGATCGTCAAGGCTTATCCGTGGATCACCGTCGAGAAGCGTTCGAAGCGGGAATACCCCGGCGACTCGGTGGGGGCGAACATCATCGGCTACGCGAACTGGCGTACCGACGACAAGGACGTCTCCAAGCACAACCTGCACGGTGGCTACGGTCTCGAAGCCTCGCGGGACAACGACCTCGCCGGAACGCCGGGCCGCAAGATCGTCAACACCCGGAACGGCAACGACAACCTTGTCATCCCCGGTACCGAACGGGACATCCAGAACGCCGTCCCCGGTTCGGATCTGCAGCTGACGATCGACACCGACCTGCAGTACGAACTGCAACGGCAGCTGAGCGAGTACGTCGCCAAGTCGCGGGCCAAGGGCGGCCAGGCGGTCATCATGGACTCGAAGACCGGCGAGGTCTACGCGCTGGCCAACGACAAGACGGTCAACCTCAACGACCCGGCTTCGCGCAGCGAGACCGAGAACCTGAACAACCGCGCGGTGACCACGCCGTTCGAACCCGGTTCGGTGAACAAGATCGTCACCGCCGCCGGCGCGATCGACGACGGCATCACCACCCCGGAGGCGTCGATGCCGGTGCCGGGTTCGCTGCAGGTCGCGGACAAGATCGTCAAGGACGCCTGGATCCACGGCACGCAGCAGTTCACCACCACCGGCATCTTCGCGAAGTCGTCGAACGTCGGAACCTTGTTGCTGGCACAGAAGCTCGGCAAAGACCGCTACGCCGAGCTGCTCAAGAAGTTCGGTCTCGGCCAGCGCACCGGTCTCGGCCTGCCGGGTGAGAGCCCGGGTTTCGTTCCGCCGCTCAACCAGTGGTACGCCACGACGTTCGGCAACCTGCCGATCGGGCAGGGTCTTTCGATGACCGTCGTGCAGATGGCCGGGATGTACCAGGCCATCGCGAACGACGGGCTGCGCGTGGAACCGCGGGTGGTCAAGGCGAAGGTCAATCCGGACGGGACCGTCGTCCCCGAACCGGCGCCGAAGACCGTGCAGGTCATCAGCCCGCAGGCGGCGAAGACCGTCCGCGACATGATGCGCGCGGTGGTGCAGAGCGGCCGCGGGCTGCAGAGCGGCACCGGGCCGAAGGCGGCGCTGGAGGGCTACCAGGTCTCGGGCAAGACGGGCACCGGCCAGCAGGTCGACCCGCAGACGAAGACCTACAGCAACCACCTGTACAACATCACCTTCGCCGGGATCCTGCCCGCCGACAAGCCGCGGTTCGTGGTCGGCATCCGGCTCGACGCGCCGGACACCTCGCTGCCGGGCGGGGGCTCGGCCGCGCCGCTGTTCCACTCGGTGGCCGCCTACCTGGCGCAGCGGTTCCAGATCCCGCTCTCGGACGGCCCGACGCCGCAAGTGCCGCTGATCCTTTCCTGAGCGGGCCAGGAGCCTCGTGAGTGGTAATGACGGTTCTAACCGTCATTACCACTCACGAGACCATGATCGTCCTCAAGCGACAGTCGGAAGCCCTTGCGTGCCAAGGAGAGCCCGCGAAACCCATTACCACGGGCATGATCACCACGCTCACACCCCGCACCGCTTCCGTCACCCGAATGCCACGCCGGTAACCTCCTTGGCTGTGTCGGTGCCTACTTCAGATCCCCGCAGCGGTCCCGCCGTCGAAAGCGGGTCCGGCGCGACGGCTGCCCAGGTCCCGGACAGCCCGGTCAAGGCCGTCTCCGCACCCCCTCGTCCGGCCAGGATCGAGCCGATGCCGCTGGGCACGCTGCTCGCCAGGGCGGGCGCGCGGCTCGTGGTGGACGGCGACGACTACCCGGCCGCGGCCGAGCTGACGGTCACGGGCAGCACGCTGCGCGCGCAGCACGTCCTCCCCGGTGACCTCTTCGCCGCGCTTCCCGGTGCCCGCGCCCACGGCGCGGATTTCAGCGACCAGGCCATCGCCGCCGGAGCGGCCGCCGTGCTCACCGACGAGGCCGGTGCCGAGCGCCCGGTGCTCCGTGACGCGGGCGTGCCGATCCTCGTGCACCCCGACCCGCGCGCCGCCCTCGGCGAGATCGCGGCCTGGATCTACGGCGAGCCGTCGCTGGAGCTGTCGGTCCTCGGGATCACCGGGACGTCCGGCAAGACCACGACCTCGTACCTGGTCGACGCCGGGCTCAAGGCGGCCGGGCTCACCACCGGGCTGATCGGCACGGTCGAGACCCGGATCGCGGGCGAGCGGCTGGCCAGCGGCTTCACCACCCCCGAGGCGCCGGATCTGCAGGCGCTCCTCGCCGTCATGGTGGAGCGCGGCGTCACGCATGTCCCGATGGAGGTCTCCAGCCACGCGCTGGCGCTGGGCCGGGTCAACGGCACACGCTTCGCGGTCGGCGCCTTCACCAACCTCTCCCAGGACCACCTGGACTTCCACAAGGACATGGAGGAGTACTTCGCCGCCAAGTCGCTGCTGTTCGACGGCCGCTCCACCGCCGAGGTGGTCGTCGTCGACAGCGCCTGGGGCCACGCCCTCCTGACCCCGCACACGGTGACCGTCTCCACCGAGCCGGGCTCGGACGCGCACTGGCGCGCCACCGACCTCACGCCCACCCCGGCGGGGGAGCAGACCTTCACCCTCCATGGACCCGACGGCCTCACCGCTTCGGCGAAGATCCCGCTGCCGGGCGAGTTCAACGTGGCGAACGCGGTGCTCGCGGCCGCGATCCTCACCACCGCCGGTGTCCCGCTCGACGCCATCGTCGCCGGGCTCGCCGCGGTCGAGGTGCCGGGCCGGATGGAGCGGGTCTACCTCGGCCAGCCGTTCACCGCGGTGGTCGACTACGCGCACAAGCCGGCCGCGGTCGCGCAGGGGCTCGACGCGCTGCGCGCCCGCACCGAGGGCCGGATCATCACCGTCCTCGGCTGCGGCGGCGACCGCGACACCGCGAAGCGCCCGATGATGGGCGAGGCGGCGGTCCGGCGCAGCGAGGTGCTGATCGTGACCGACGACAACCCGCGTTCGGAGGATCCGGCCGCGATCCGGGCGGCCATGCTGGCCGGGGCCCGCAACGCCGGACCGGCGCTGGGTGGCGAGATCCTCGAGATCGCCGACCGTCGCGAGGCCATCATCCACGCCGTCGGGCTCGCCAAGCCCGGCGACATCGTGCTCATCGCGGGCAAGGGCCATGAGACCGGCCAGGAGGTCCAGGGTGTCGTGCACCCGTTCTCCGACCGGGACGAACTCGCCTCCGCCATCCGCAGACGTCTGGAGACACCGTGATCGTGCTCAGCCTGGCCGAGATCGCCGACATCGTCGGCGGCAGGCTGCACCGGACCGACGGCACCGCCGAGGTCACCGGGAGCGTCGAATTCGACACCCGCGAGCTGACCCCCGGTGGCCTGTTCGTCGCGCTGCCCGGCGCCAGGGTCGACGGCCATGACCTCGCCGCGAAGGCCGTCGAGGCCGGCGCCGTCGCGGTGCTCGCCGGCCGTGAGGTCGACGCCCCGGCCGTGATCGTGCCGCCGCTGCCCGCCGGTACCGCGCATGATCGCGCGTTCGCGCTGGTCGCCGACAAGGACGGGGCCGGCGCCGCGGTGCTGGCCGCGCTGGCCAAGCTCGCCCGGCACGTGGTCGAGAAGCTGTCCGGGGACCACCTGTCCGTCGTCGGCGTCACCGGCTCGTCGGGCAAGACCTCCACCAAGGACGTCATCGCCCAGCTGCTGGAGCCGCTCGGCCCGACGGTCGCGCCGCCGGGGTCGTTCAACAACGAGCTGGGCCACCCCTGGACGGCGCTGCGGGCCGACGCCTCCACCCGGCACCTCGTGCTGGAGCTGTCCACCCGCGGGCACGGTCACATCGCCGAGCTGGCCGCCATCGCGCCGCCGCGGATCGGGGCCGTGCTCAACGTCGGCACCGCACACGTCGGCGAGTTCGGCTCCCGTGAGGGCATCGCCAAGGCCAAGGGCGAACTCGTCGAGGCGCTGCCGAGCGCCGAAGACGGCGGCGTCGCGATCCTGAACATCGACGACCCGCTGGTCGCCGCCATGGCGAGCCGCACGAAGGCGCGCGTGGTGTACGTCGGCGAGAGCGCGTCCGCGCACGTCCGCGCCGTGGACGTCACCCTCGACGAGGAGGCGCGGGCGTCGTTCCGCCTGGTGACCCCGTCCGGCGAGGCCCCGGTGAAGCTCCCGCTGTACGGCGAGCACCACGTCGGCAACGTGCTCAGCGCCGCCGCGGTGGCGCTGGAACTGGGGTCGACGACCGAGGAGATCGCGGCCCGCCTGTCGAGCCTCGAGCAGCGCTCGGGACGCCGGATGGAGGTCACCACCCGGCCCGACGGCGTCACGGTGCTCAACGACTCGTTCAACGCCAACCCCGAGTCGGTGCGCGCCGCGCTCAAGGCGCTCGCGTCGATGAGCACGGAGCGCCGTTCCTGGGCCGTGCTCGGCGTGATGGCCGACCTCGGCGACGACGCGGTCGAGGCGCACGACGGCATCGGCAGGCTCGTCGTCCGGCTCAACATCGACAAGCTCGTGGTCGTCGGAGAGGCCGCCGCGGCCATGCACCAGGGCGCGCACCAGGAGGGTTCCTGGGGCGAGGAGTCGGTACTGGTACCCGACGTCGAGGCCGCCATCGCCCTGCTGCATGATCAGCTCCGCGCGGGCGACATCGTGCTGGTGAAGGCGTCCAAGTCCGCCGCGCTGTGGCGGGTGGCCGATGCCCTGCTCGCCTCCCCCGAAACGAACGCCGAATCCCCTGTAGTACCCCCTTCCCCCTCTCAAGAACGCTCGAACGGTGGTGACGCGTGATCAGCATCCTGATCGCGGCCGCGGCGGGCCTGCTGGTCTCCATCCTCCTCACTCCCTATCTGATCCGGGTCTTCTCCCGGCAGGGCTTCGGCCAGGAGATCCGGGAGGAAGGACCGCAGGGACACAAATCCAAGCGCGGTACCCCGACGATGGGCGGTGTCGCGATCATCGTCGCGATGGTCGTCGGGTATTTCGTGGCCCATCTGATCAGCTCGCTCAGCGGCGGCAACGGCACCGGCGGCCCGTCCGCTTCGGGCCTGCTGGTGCTGGGGCTGGCCGTGGGCCTCGGGATCGTCGGGTTCCTCGACGACTTCATCAAGATCCGCAAGCAGCGCAACCTCGGGCTGAACAAGACCGCGAAGCTGGTCGGCCAGCTGGTGGTCACGATCGGCTTCGCGATCCTGGCGCTGCAGTTCGCCGACGAACGCGGGCTCACCCCGGCGTCGGAGAGCCTGTCCTACGTGCGGGACCTCGCGCTGATCACCTTCCCGTCGGTGTTCTTCGTGATCTTCTGCTACGTCGTCATCTCGGGCTGGTCGAACGCGGTGAACTTCACCGACGGCCTCGACGGTCTCGCGGGCGGCACCGCGGCGATGGTGCTGGCGACCTACGTCGTCATCGCCTTCTGGCAGACCCGCCTCTCGTGCGCGGTCACCCCGCAGGCCGCCTGCTACGACGTCCGTGACCCGCTGGACCTGGCCGTGGTGGCCGCCGCGGCGACCGGCGCCTGCGTCGGCTTCCTCTGGTGGAACGCCGCCCCGGCGAAGATCTTCATGGGCGACACCGGTTCGCTCGCGCTCGGTGGCCTCGTCGCCGGGCTGTCGATGACCACCCGTACCGAACTGCTCGCCATCGTCATCGGCGGTCTGTTCATGGTCGAGATGATCTCGGTGGTCGCGCAGATCGCGGTGTTCCGGACGACCCGGCGACGGCTGTTCCGGATGGCCCCGTTCCATCACCACTTCGAACTCGCGGGCTGGGCCGAGACCACGGTCATCATCCGGTTCTGGCTGCTCTCGGCCATCTGCTGCATGTTCGGTCTCGGCCTGTTCTACAGCGAGCAACTCGGTCTCGGGGGTTAAGCGGTGGAGCTCGCCGGGCGTCACGTCCTCGTCGCCGGAGCCGGGGTCACCGGCAAATCCATCGTCCCCGTCCTGCGGGAGCAGGGGGCGCGGGTCACCGTCACCGACGGCAACGCCGGACGGCTGGCGGAACTCGAAGGGCTCGGCGCCGAGCTGGTGCCGGGCCTGACGGAGCCGCCCGAAGGTGTCGAGCTGGTCGTGACCAGTCCCGGCTGGAAACCGACGTCCCCGTTGCTGGTGGCGGCGGCCGGGGCGGGGATCGAGGTGATCGGCGACGTCGAGCTGGCGTGGCGGGTCGGGCAGCTGCGCGACAAGCCGCCGGTCTGGCTCGCGATCACCGGGACCAATGGCAAGACCACCACGGTCGGGATGCTGGAGTCGATCCTGCGCACCGCCGGGGTCGACGCCGTGGCCTGCGGGAACGTCGGCTTCGCGGTGCTGGACGCGGTGCGGGCCGGGCACGAGGTGCTCGCCGTCGAGCTGTCGAGTTTCCAGCTGCACTGGTCGTCGACGCTGGCCCCGCTCGCCTCGGTGGTGCTGAACCTGGCCGAGGACCACCTCGACTGGCACGGCTCGATGGCGGAGTACGCGGCCGCGAAGGGCCGCATCCACGCCCATTCGGCGAATGTGGTGCACAACGTCGGCGAGGAGTGGTCCGTCCGGCTCGCCGACGAGTACGCGCCCGACGGCGCCCGCCGCGTCGCCTTCGGCATGGACACCCCGCGCCCCGGTGAACTCGGGATCGTCGAGGATCTGCTGGTCGATCGCGCCTTCGTCGCCGACCCGGCGACCACCGCCGACGAACTCGGCACCCTGGCCGACGTGCGCCCCGCCGGTCCGCACAACGTCGCCAACGCGCTCGCCGCGGCGGCACTGGCCCGCGCGTACGGCGTCACCGGCGAGGACGTCGCCAAGGGCCTGCGCGAGTACCGCCCCGCCCCGCACCGGGCCGAGGAGATCGGCGAGATCGACGGCGTCCGGTACATCAACGACTCCAAGGCGACCAACCCGCACGCGGCGAGTGGTTCGCTGCGCGCGCATCTCTCCGTCGTCTGGATCGCCGGGGGCCAGCTCAAGGGCGCCTCGGTGGACGAACTGGTCGGCTCGATCGCGGGAAGGCTGCGCGGAGTCGTCCTGTTCGGCGTCGATTCACCCGTGATCGCCGCCGCTGTTGCGCGACACGCGCCGGATGTCCCGGTCAACAGCCTCCCTTCGGGTGACGATGACACCATGACTGCGGCGGTGAAGGCGGCCCGCGCCCTGGCGCGCCCTGGAGATGTGGTGCTGCTGGCCCCCGCCGCGGCGTCGTTGGACATGTACCGCTCCTACGGCGAGCGCGGCGACGCGTTCGCCCGTGCGGTCCGTGTCCTGCGCGACGGTGCGGGGGAGACCAGTGACGGCGGTTGAGGAGAAAAAGGGCGAGCCCGCGCCACGGCAGCGCAAGTCCCGTGAACGCAAGGAAAGCCCGTTCGTCGCCTTCCGCACCGCGCTGACGGCCTGGCTTTCGCGGCCGCTCGCCTCGTTCCACCTGGTACTGGCGCTCACCGGCGTGCTGACCGTGATCGGCATCGTGATGGTGCTTTCGGCGTCGTCGGTCGCTTCGTACAACCCGAAGACCGGCAGCGGGGTCTACGCGCAGTTCAGCAAGCACATCCTGTTCGTCGCCATCGGCTCGGTGGTGTTCTGGGTCGGGCTGCGGTTCCCGCTGGAACGCGTCCGGCGCCTTTCGGCGACGATGACCGTCGTCTGCCTCGGCCTGCTCACGCTGGTGCTGACCCCATTGGGATCCACCGTCAACGGCTCGCAGGGCTGGTTCATGTTCGGCGGGTTCGCCTTCCAGCCGGTCGAGGCGGCCAAGCTCGCGCTCGCCTTCTGGGGCGCGCACATCCTGGTGATCAAGTACAACATCATCAACCAGTGGCGGCATCTGCTCGTCCCGGTGGTGCCGATCGCGCTGCTGATGTTCGCGCTGGTCATGATGCAGCCGGACCTCGGCGGCACGATCACGCTCGCGGTGGTGCTGCTGGCCCTGCTGTGGTTCGCGGGCGCGCCGAAACGGCTGTTCGGCGTGATCCTCGCCGGTGGGCTCGTCGGGGTGCTGGTGCTCGCCATCATCGCCCCGTACCGGCTGCGGCGGGTCATGTCGTTCGTCTCCGGCGACCCGGACACCAGCGCCGACGGCTTCCAGGCCAACCAGGCGAAACTCGCGCTCGCCGACGGCGGGCTCTTCGGCAAGGGACTCGGCCAGGGCCAGTCCAACTGGGGCTATCTGCCGAACGTGCAGAACGACTTCATCTTCGCCCTGATCGGCGAGGAACTCGGCTTCATCGGCTGTGTGGTGGTGCTGGCGCTGTTCGCCGGGGTCGCCATCGTGGGGCTGCGGATCGCGGCCCGCAACCTCGACCCGTGGATCCGCATCGTGGCGGGCACGCTGACCGTCTTCCTGGTCGCGCAGGCGGGGATCAACATCGGCTACGTGGTGGGCCTGCTGCCGGTCACCGGGGTCACGCTGCCGTTGATCTCCTACGGCGGGACATCGCTGGTGATCACCATGCTCATCATGGGTGTCCTGGCCAACGCCGCCCGGCACGAACCGGAGGCGGTGGCCGCACTGCGGTCACAGGGGCCGGGTAAATTCGGACGCCTGCTGAGACTTCCCGCGCCCGACCCGTACCGCCCGCCCGCCAAGCGCAAGGGCGCCGCGGCCAGGGGAGGCGCCACCAAGGCGGCGAGGCCCGCGCCGAGGACGGCGAGGCCTTCGCCGGCCCAGGAGCGGCGCCGCTCGGTGCGGGAGCCCGGCAGAAGGACGGCCGCACGTACGGCGGTGAACCGCGGTACCGCGAAACGGGGTACCGCAAACCGGAGAGGTCATAGGTGAGTAACCCCGTTAAGGGAGCCGAGAGATCCGCCGCGGGCAAAGCGCCGGTGGTCGTGGTCGCCGGGGGCGGCACCGCAGGACACATCGAACCAGCACTCGCGCTCGCCGACGCCGTGATGCGCCTGCGTCCCGACGCGAAGGTGATCGCGCTGGGGACCGAGCGCGGTCTGGAGACCAAACTCGTCCCCGCGCGCGGCTATCCGCTGGAGCTGATCCCGCCGGTGCCGATGCCGCGCAAGCCGACGCCTGAGCTGCTGAAGATGCCGCTGAAGGTCCGCGACGCGGTCAAGCGCACCCGTGCCGTCCTGGACCGGGTCGGCGCGGACGTCGTCGTCGGCTTCGGCGGCTACGTCGCGCTCCCGGCGTACCTCGCCGCGCGCGGCCGCACCCCGATCGTCGTGCACGAGGCCAACAAGGCGGCCGGCCTGGCGAACCGGGTCGGCGCGCGGTTCGCCGCCCGCGTCGCCGTCGCCGTCCCGGGGACGCCGCTGCCGAAGGCCGAGGTCGTCGGCATCCCGCTGCGTCACTCCATCACCTCGCTCGACCGGGCCGCGCTGCGTGCCGAAGCCCGTGAGTTCTTCGGGCTCGACCCGGACGTCCCGACGCTGCTGGTCTTCGGTGGTTCGCAGGGCGCGGTGTCGATCAACGGCGCGGTCTCGGCCGCGGCCAAGGAGTTCGCGGACGCCGGTGTCGGCGTCCTGCACGCCCACGGCCCGAAGAACACGCTGGTCGTCCAGGAGTTCCCCGGCAGGCCCGCGTACGTCCCGGTGCCGTATCTGGAGCGGATGGACCTCGCCTACGCCGCCGCCGACGCGGTGCTGTGCCGCTCCGGCGCGATGACCGTCGCCGAGGTCACCTCCGTGGGGCTGCCCGCGGTGTTCGTCCCGCTGCCCTACGGCAACGGCGAACAGGCGAGCAACGCCCAGCCCGCGGTCGACGCGGGTGCCGCGCTGATGGTGACCGACGCCGACCTCACCGCCGCCAAGATCGCCGAGCTGGTGATCCCGCTGGTCGCCGACGCCGACAGGGTCGCGAAGATGAGTGCGGCCGCGGTCGGTCTCGGCCACCGCCAGGCCGACGAGACCCTTGCCAAGATCGTGCTGGAGGTAGCCGGTGCCTGACAACCTCCCGGACACGCTCACGCGTGCCCACCTGATCGGGATCGGCGGCGCCGGGATGAGCGGCATCGCCCGCATCCTGCTGGCCCGCGGGGCCCAGGTCTCGGGGTCCGACGCGAAGGAGTCGCGCGCGTTCCTGTCGCTGCGTGCCCAGGGTGCCGAGATCGCCATCGGCCAGCGCGCCGAGAACCTCGACGCGTTCCCGGAGGGCCCGTCCTCGGTGATCGTGTCGACCGCGATCAAGGAGACCAATCCGGAACTGGCGGCCGCGCGGGAACGCGGGATCACCGTCCTGCACCGCGCGCAGGCGCTGGCCGGGCTGATGGGTGGCCACCGCGTCGCGTGCATCGCCGGGACGCACGGCAAGACGTCGACGACGTCGATGCTGACCGTCGCGCTGCAGCACTGCCGCCTCGACCCGTCGTTCGCCATCGGCGGCGACCTCAACGAGTCGGGCGCGAACGCCCACCACGGCGAGGGTGGCGTCTTCGTCGCCGAAGCCGACGAGAGCGACGGGTCGTTCCTGGCCTACTCGCCGACGGTCGCCGTGGTGACCAACGTCGAGCCGGACCACCTGGACCACCACGGCACGGCCGAGGCGTACGTCTCGGTGTTCACCGACTTCCTCGGCCGGATCGAACCGGGCGGGCTGCTCGTCGTGTGCGGTGACGACGAGGGAGCGGACAAACTGGGCTCGCAGGCGGAGGAGCGCGGCATCCGCGTCCGCCGCTACGGCCGTTCGGTCACCGGCGCGGACGACGCGAAGGTGCTGGACTACACGCCTGCCCCCGAAGGCGGCGTCGTTCGTATCTCCTTGCAGGGCAAGGAAATCGACCTCCGCGTCGCGGTGCCGGGTGAGCATATGGCGCTGAACGCGATCGCCGCGCTGCTGGCCGGGATCGAACTCGGCGCACCGGTCGAGGGCCTCGCCGAAGGGCTCGCCGCGTTCGGCGGCGTCCGGCGCCGGTTCGAGTTCAAGGGCCGCTCCGGCGACGTCCGGGTGTACGACGACTACGCGCATCACCCGACCGAGGTCGACGCGCAGCTGCGCGCGGTGCGGACGGCGGCCGGTTCCGGCCGGGTCATCGTGGTCTTCCAGCCGCATCTGTACTCGCGCACGAAGACGTTCTCCAAGGAGTTCGCGACCGCGCTGTCGCTGGCCGACGAGGTCATCGTGCTGGACGTGTTCGGTGCCCGCGAGGAGCCGGAACCCGGCGTGAGCGGCGCGCTCATCGCCGACCAGATCTCCGGCCCCACCGTGCACTACCAGCCCGCGTTCGACGTCGCGGCGAAGCTCGCGGCGGATCTGGTCAAACCCGGCGACCTGCTGGTGACCATGGGCGCCGGCGACGTCACGCAGCTCGGCCCGGAGATCCTGGCCGAACTGGACCGGCGGGCGGACTAGCCATGTCCTTCAAGGCGCGCTTTCGGATTCCCGTAGCCGGGCCGTGGCATCGCCTGTCCACTCGCCCGGCCAGGTCGGCGGCCCGCCTCCGCGAATCCGAGTCCTCCGGCCGAAAAGAAACGCGCGCGCGTACCCTCACCCAACCTGTCCACCTCAGCTCGGGAGACACGCTTCAGCCATGACGCAGACCGGGGAACGCCGCCGCCCGGCCGAACCCGGTCGGCGTCCGCGTACCGAACGAGACAAACGAGACAAACGGGTCAAACGGGTTCAGGGGGCGGAGGCCCGGCGCGGCAGGCGGTCCGTCCAGGATCGTCGCCGGACCACCCGGCCGGTCCGGCGCAAGGAGATGCGGCGGCGGTGGGTCGCGCTGCTCTCGGTGCTGACCGTCGTCGCCCTCGTCTACCTGCTGTGGTTCAGTTCGATGCTGGGCGTGCGGCAGGTCGACGTCGTCGGCGCGAACTCCGTGCCCGCGGACCAGATCCGCGCCACGGCGGCGGTGCCGGACCAGAAACCGATGCTGCGCCTGGACACCGACGAGATCCGCGACCGGGTGGCGCAGATGCCCGGCATCGCCACCGTCGACGTCTCCCGGTCCTGGCCGGGCACCCTCGAGATCACCGTGACCGAACGGGCGGCCATCGCGTTCTTCGACAGCGGCCCCGGCGGCGACGGGGTGCACCTCGTCGACGGCGGGGGAGTGGTGTTCAAGACGCTCAAGGAACGGCCCGCGGGACTGCCCGAGCTGAAGCTGATGTCGGTGTCGGCGGACGACCCGGTGACCCGTGCGGTGACCGGGGTCCTCGGCGTGATCCCGCAGCAGCTGCTGAAGCAGGTCACCACGGCGACGGCGAAGACGCCCGGCAGCGTCGAGTTCACCCTGGCCGACGGGAAGACGGTCCGGTGGGGGACCTCGGCCGACACCGAACGCAAGGCGAAGGTGCTCGCCGCGCTCCTCACCCGCGAGGGCAAGGTCTTCGACGTCTCGGCCCCGGACCTGCCCACCGTCTCCTGACCGCGTTTAGCCCGCTAAACGCGGCGGGTGACGAGGGCTTCGATGCCGTCCAGCATGCGCTCCAGGCCGAACGTGAAGGTCTCGTCGGCGGCTTCGCAGCTGTCGGCGTCGTAGGCGCCGCTCTCCCACATCCGCGTCATCGCCGGATGGCGCTCGACGTCGAAGTACTTCTCCCAGAACACCGACCGCTGCCCCCACCAGGCGTCCGTCGACTGCCCGGTCCGCTGTTCGACCTGCGCCGTCTCGGCCGAAAGCGCCGCGTTCGCCTGGACGTACATCTCGACGCTGTTCGCCGCCGCGGCCGCCTCGCGCGGCCGCAGCCCGATGTCCGCGACGGCCGCGATCAGGTACTCCTGTCCCGCCATCAGCCCCGGCCCCAGCACCGGCCGCACCGACGACGCCGAACGCAGCCACGGATGCTTCCGGAACACGGCCACGGTGCGTTCGGCGTAGAGCCGGATCTGCTCGCGCCAGCTGTCCGGCCGGGGGTCGCCGGGGCCGGGGAGGTCCCGTTCGGCGAGGACCGAGTCCACCATGAGGTCGAGCAGTTCCGTCTTGCCGGGGACGTAGGTGTAGAGCGTCATCGTGCCGGCGCCGAGTTCCTTGGCGATCTGGCTCATCGACACGGTCGCCTCGCCCGCGCTGTCGGCGAGGGCGACGGCGGTGGCGACCACCTGGTCGAGGGTCAGTTTCGGCTTCCGCCCCCTGGTCGGCTGCCGGGCCTCGCCGCGGTCACGCCACAACAGTTCGAGACTGCGCTCGAAGTCCATCCGCACTCCACTCGGCCGTGAAACTGGATTCTACATTCTCGTATGCGGTACGGTTGAATGATTCCCGTAGGGCGTACGAAAAGGAGTGGGGCAATCGTGACGATCCTGGTGACCGGTGCGACCGGAAACGTCGGCAGGCTGGTGGTCGACGAACTGGTGGAAGCCGGAGCGCCGGTGCGGGCGTTGACCGTGAATCCGGCGAAGGCGGCACTGCCGGAACAGGTGGAGGTCGCCAAGGGCTACCTGGGGAAGCCGGAAACGCTGCCCGAGGCGCTGAAGGGCATCGAGACCGTGTACCTGGCGCCGTTGGCCGACACGGTGGACGACTTCGTGAAGCTGGCGAAGGAGGCCGGAGTGCGCCGGGTGGTGGCGCTCTCGGGCAGCAACGCCGACGACCCGGTGGAGAACTCGAGCGGAGTGGCCTACGCGATCATCGAGAAGGCGGTCCGGGAGGCCGGTTTCGACTGGACGTTCCTGCGGCCGGGCGCGTTCATGAACAACACGTTCGGCTGGGCGGAGCGGATCAAGGCCGAACGGGTGGTCCGCGAGGCCTACCCCGAGGCGCGGATGACGCCGATCGACCTCGGGGACATCGCCGCCGTGGCGGCGCACGTCATCCTGACCGAGGGCCACATCGGCGAGAAGTACACCCTGAGCGGGCCCGAGGCGATCAGCCAGCGTGAACAGGTCGCCGCCATCTCCGCCGCGCTCGGCGAGGAGGTCACCTTCCAGGAACTCACCCGGGAGGAGGCGGACAAGCAGTGGACCGACGCGGGGATCCCGGCGGAGATCGCGAAGTGGCTGCTCGACGGCTTCGCGTACTTCACCGAGCACCCGGACACGCCGACGGGCGTGGTCCAGGAACTCACCGGGCGGCCTGGTGTCACCTACGCGGAGTGGGCCGTGGCGAACGCCGAAGCGTTCCGCTGAGGGGCGCCTCCTGTTTCAGCGGGCCCGGCGGGGCAGGCGGGTCGGCAGTGGCGCACCACGCCGCGGCCGGTCCGCCTTCTCCTGGGCGGGCAGCGGCGGGGCCGGGCGCTGAGGCTGGGGCAGCGGAGGCGGCGCCTGCGACTCGCGCGGCCAGGCGGGGGTGATCATCGCCTGCGCCCCGACCCGGCGGACCGGCAGCCCGTGCGCCTCGCGGGCGGGCAGGCCGGGCCAGATCTCGCCCGCCTCCTTGGCGGCGTCGCGGATCGCGGTGCCGTCGAGCGCGGTGCGCGTCTCCTCGATGTCGCGGTCGAGCCACTGGACGACGAACTCCAGCGGCCCGGCGGGCGGCAGCGGCCACAGGAAGATCTCGTGGTCGACGTGGAACGACGTCCCGCCCAGCCCCTGGGCACGCAGTACCGGCTGGTCCGGTTTCGAAGCCGACGGCACGGAGATGGTCTCCGAGCTGGCCCGGCGGCCGTCGGGGAAGAGCACCCCGACCAGCAGCGCGTTGTAGTCCGGGACCCGGCGGTGGTCGATCAGGCCTTCGCCGGGTTCGTCCAGCAGCAGATCCCGCGAGTACACCGACAGCTGGAAGGTGACCGACTCCGGCCACACCTCGATACCGCGCAGCGCCACGATGGTCCGCTCGGCGCGGCCCAGCGGCATCGACCAGGGCAGGATCGCCGGGACGATGTACTCGTGCGGCGGATCCACCCAGGGGCGGCCGTTGTACCCGAACAGCTCCTGTTCCGGCACCGGGAACAGGGGGCGGCTTCGCGGACCGTCGGTGAAGAAGCTCATCGCGGACCGGGTGGGGCGAACCTGGCTGAAACGCCCCTCACGCCGACAAAGACCACCATGGGATTCACGGTATCCGATGACCATGCCGGTACTGAACGGTTTCACCGCACCTTTTGTGTCACCCGAAGCCCCTGAGCCGCACTTTCGTGCCCTTCGGCACCTTGGTGCCCGGTTGCGGATCCTGCTGCAGGACGAAGTCGAAACCGCCGTTTCCGCCGCCGTGGCCGTTGCCGTTTCCCCGACCCTCACGGTCGGCTTCCAGCCCGGCCTGGCGCAGGATCTGGATCGCCTCCTCCATCCGCTTGAAGGTCACGTTCGGTACTTCGACGGCGTTCGAAACGAACACCCCGATGCGGCGGTTGCTCGCCTTGCCGCCACCCTTCGGGTCGGTGCGGACCACCTGACCGGCGGCGAACTGGTCGGAGAACTCCTCGCCGGCCTGGAACGGCTGGAAACCGGCCTGCTGGAGGATCGCGAACGCGGCGTCCTTGCTCTGGCCCGTGACGTCCGGGACCGGCGGCAGCGGTTCGGGGCCCTTCGACAGGATGATCGTGACCTGCCCGCCGATGTTCAGCTGCGAACCGGGAGCCGGGTCGACGCGGATCACCTTGTTCTTGGCGACGTCGCTGAACTCCTGCTCGCCCTGGACCGGGGTCAGCTGCGCGGCCTTGATCGCCGTTTCCGCGTCCTGCTGGCTGGTCCCGGCCTGGATGTCCGGCACGATCGGGCGGCCCTTCGACAGCACGACGTTGACCGTGGTGCCCGGCGCGACCGACGCGCCCGCCGCCGGATCGGACCGGATCACCGTGTGCTGCGCGGCGGTGTCGCTGTACTCCTCGGTGTAGGCCGGGGTCAGCTTCGCCGACCGGAGCGCGTCACCGGCGGCGGCCTGGTTCATCCCGGCCAGCTTCGGCACCGACGACGTCGTCGGCGCGGAGTCGTTGAGGATGAAGGCGAACGCGCCGATCAGGCCACCGAGGACCAGGACCGCGGCCGCGATCATCACGTAGAGGCGTTTGCGGGACCGCGGCCGGTCTTCGTCGTCCGCGGGCGGTTTGGGCCGAGGGGGAGGAGTTCGCGGCGGCTGGGTGGCGGGTGGCTGGGCGGGCGGGAACTGCGGCTCCCGGTGCAGTGCCTGCGTGCCGCGCGGGCCGGTGACCGGCAAGGTCGCCTCGGCGACCGGGGCCAGCACCGTGGTCGCCATGGCGGGGTTCACCGCCGGGACGGCCGGGATTCCGGGGGTGGTGCGCTCCGCGTCGGTCTCCCGGTCGGCGTCGGCGGGCAGCGGCACGGGTACCGGGACCGCGGGGATGCCGAGGACGGTGCGCAGATGGTTCAGCTCGGCGAGGAACACCGCGGCGTCGGACGGGCGCTGCTCGGGGTCGCGGCGGGTGGCGCGCAGGATCAGCTCGTCCAGCGCGGGCGGGATCCCCGGCCGCAGTTCGCTCGGACGCGGGACGTCGTCGTTGACGTGCCGGTACGCCACCGAGATCGCCGTGTCGCCGGTGTAGGGCGCGCGGCCGGTGAGCATTTCGTACAGCAGGATCCCGGTGGAGTAGACGTCGCCGCTGGACGTGGTCGCACCCGTGGCGACCTGTTCGGGCGAGACGTAGGCGACGGTGCCGAGGATGACGCTCGAACTGGTCGTCCCCGCGCTCGCGATCGCGCGGACCAGGCCGAAGTCGCCCACCTTGACCACGCCGCCCGCAAGCGCCGTGCCGCCGCGGCCGATGAGCACGTTCTCCGGTTTGACGTCGCGGTGCACCAGTCCGGCCGCGTGCGCCGCGGCGAGGGCGGACAGGACCGGTTCGGTGATGCTCAGCGCGAGCGCGACGTCCAGCGGACCGCGTTCGGCGAGCAGCTCGCGCAGGGTCCCGCCGTCGACGAGTTCCATGACCAGGAACGCGCGGCCGGACTCCTCCCCGCCGGGGGTGTCGAAGCCCTGGTCGTGCACCGCGACCACGTGCGGATGGTGCAGCCGGGCCGCCGAGCGGGCCTCCCGTTCGAAGCGCTCGACGAACGACCTGTCGTCGGCGAAGCGCGGGTCCATGATCTTGATGGCGACCTGACGGTCCAGACGGGTATCGACGCCGCGGTAGACCGACGACATCCCGCCGCGCGCGAGCAGCTTGTCCACCCGGTAACGGCCCTCGAGCAGAGTGCCCACCAGAGTGGGGTCCGTGCGTGTCACGGCTATGGATCGTACGGAAGTGCCCATGTTCTGGTGTACGGGACCTGGCCCGGCAAGGATCACGATTTCCGGCATTTAGTCGAATCGGCGGTATGCGTGACCGAGTGGGCACGTTCCGTCATGACGAAGCCGTCACCCGTGCGCACTAACGGAGCGGGAGACGGAATGTGGCACAGTGTCACCTGTGAGTGGTATTCCCGTCGCCGACGACGTTCTCGATGCAGATGTGGCCGTTCTCCCGCTTCCGGAGGTCGCGACCGCGCTGAACGTTTCGGCCAACAAGGTCCGCCAGATGCTGCGTGACGGTCACCTGATCGCCGTGCGGCGCAAGGGCGAGCTGTACGTCCCGGCCGCCTTCCTGGTGAAGGACGGCGTGGTCAAGGGCCTGGCGGGCACTATCACCGTGCTCGCGGACTCCGGCTTCACGCGGACGGAGATGCTGCGCTGGCTCTTCGCCGAGGACGAGACCCTGCCGGGGGCCACCCCGGTCAACGCCCTGCGGACCAGCCACGGCACTGAGGTCAAGCGGCGCGCGCAGGCGATGGCGTTCTAGTCCGCCCGGACGTCCTGACCACGGCATACGTCGCAGCCGCGAGCAGCTGGCAGCCCGCCGCGGCGCTCAGTCCGGCGGTTACGGAGAGTGCGCTCAAGGGCCCCGCGGCCGCGGCCCCCGCCGCGAGTCCGGTGATCTTCACGCTCGCCGCCGTCGTGAAAACCTGAGCCCGCACTTCGGCGGGTGCTTCGCGGTGCCGGATGGCGAAAAGCGCCGAAAGCTGCGGTCCCTCGGCGAATCCGGCGAGGACGGCGGCGGCCAGCAGGGTCGCCACGTCGTGCCCGGCGGCGGCGAGCAGGAAGCTCGCGCCCAGCAGGCCGGTGCTGACGAGCACGGTGCGGTCCGGTGGCGGCGGCCTGCGGGCCAGCACGGCGTTCGCGACCAGGGACGCGGCGGCCAGCACCGTGAGCAGGAGCGCGCCGAACCCCGGGTTCCCCAGCCGTTGGGCGCCGAGCAGCGGGTAGCAGACCACGGCCATCCCGACGCCGACGAAGGACATCGTGGAGGTCGCGGTCGCCCGCAGGAGCGCGCGATTGCGGAACAGGACGGCGAATCCGGCGGCGAGCTGCCGCCGGATCGGCTTCCCTGGCCGGGCTTCGGCGGCGGGAAGTGACCATGCGGCCGGGAAGGCCGCGACGACCAGGGTGATCGCGACGGCGACCGCGGCCGGGGCACCGGCGTAAGCGGTCACGAGCCCGGCCAGTCCCGGTCCGGCGAGGCTCGCCGCGGTGAACGTCATCGCGTCCAGTGCGCTCGCCCTCGGCAGCGGCGTCGTGCCGCGGACGCCGGGAAGCTGGGCCGTCCAGCCCCCGGCCAGGGCGGGGTTGAGCAGCCCGGCCGCGACGGCGACCGCGATCGCCGCGGGGATTTCGACGAGCGCGAGCACCGCGCCGAGCCCGCCCGCGTAGGCGAGCAGCGCCCACGCCAGTAGCCGCCCCGGGCGGGAACTGCGGTCGAGCAGCGCGCCGAGCAGCGGCCCGCCGGCCGCCGCGGAGATCGTCAGGCCCGCGAGCAGCGCCGACCCCGTGGCGGCCGAGCCGTCGACGCCGAGGCCGAGCAGGAGCAGCGCCGGCCCGGACAGTTCGTCGCCGGTCCTGGCGATCGTCGCCCCGGCGAGATAGACGGCGAGTCTGTAACGGCCTCTCATGAAAAAGACGTTACAGTGGGATATGACTTCAGCGCAGCGGGATTTCCTGCCGGGGCGTTCGGCGCGGGCGGCGGCGCAGCGGGCGGTGGATCTGCTGGAGGTCCTGCTCGTGCCGGAACCCTCGGTTTCTTCTGTCCGTTCCGTCCTGGCGGCGCACGGCGAGACCTCGGTCGAGTTGGAGTCTTCGGATCTGGCTTCGTTGCGCGAGGCGGCCGCGGAGCTGCGGGAGGTCTTCGCGGCGCGGGATGTCGCGGAGGCGGCCGGGACGCTCAACCAGCTGCTCGCCCGCTATGCGCATCCGCCTCGGCTGACCGATCACGCCGACGGGTTCGGCTGGCATCTGCACGTGGACGCCGACGATGACGGGCCGTGGGGTGCGTGGCTGGTGACGTCGTCCGCGCTGGCGCTCGCGGTCCTGCTGGCGGACCGTCAGGCGCCGCCAGGCGGACTGTGTGCAGCTTCGGGCTGCGGGAAGCCCTTCGCGCACTTGGGCGGGGGGAGTCCGCGCCGGTACTGCTCGACGCGGTGCGCGACCCGGGAGCGGGTGGCGGCCCACCGGCGCGGTCGGTCCTGAATGTTATGAACGGGACTTTCATTGCAAAATTTGCAATGAAAGTCCCGTTCATAACACGCGAAAGAACCTCAGGACTGCTTGTCCCGCCACTGGATCCAGGACCGCAGCCGGTCCAGATTGTAGTCCGGGCCGCCGGTCGCCACGGTGAACAGCGAGACGCCGTGCTCCAGCAGCTTCGGGCCCAGCTCCTCGGGCTCGCCCTCGACGGCGACCGAACGCTCGATCTCCTTCGGGTCCCGGCCGACGTCGGCGCAGTGCTGGTCGAGGATCTTGACCTTGCGCTCGACGACCTCCGGGTCGCCGAAGCCGTGCCAGATGTCGGCGTGCTTCGCGACCAGGCGCAGCGTCTTCTTCTCGCCGCCGCCCCCGATCAGCACCGGGATCTTGCGGGTCGGCGCCGGGTTCAGCTTGCCGAGCCTGGTCTCGATCCGCGGCAGCGCCTCGGCGAGGTTGTCGAGCCGCCCGCCCGCGGTGCCGAACTCGTAGCCGTACTCGTCGTAGTCCTTCTCGAACCAGCCGGAGCCGATGCCGAGGATGAGCCGCCCCTCGGAGATGTGGTCGACGGTGCGCGCCATGTCGGCCAGCAGTTCGGGATTGCGGTAGCTGTTGCATGTCACCAGCGCGCCGATCTCGACCCGCGAGGTGGACTCCGCCCAGGCGCCCAGCATGGTCCAGCACTCGTAGTGCAGGCCGTCGGGATCGCCGTACAGCGGGTAGAAGTGGTCCCAGTTGAACACGATGTCCACACCGAGGTCTTCGGCCTCCGAAGCCGCCCGGCGGATCGCCTTGTACTCGGCGTGCTGCGGCTGCAGCTGGACGCCGATCCGGATCTTCCTGTTCGCAGCAGTGGTCATGACCGCACCCTAAGCCTGGAGTTGCTCCACGCGCTCGTCAGCAGCCTCGGCAGCGCGGTCGCCAGCCGCCGTCGCCTCGGTACGACCGCGCGGGTGTTCAGCACGTCGTAGCCGAGCGCCACGATCTCGTCGAGAATGCCCTCGTAGAGCACGAGCGCGGTCCGGACACAGTCGCGGGATTCCCGGCGCAGCAACGGGATCCCCTCTTCGGCGCGGCGGTACACCGCGCGGTTGCGCGCCACCGCCACGGCGAGGGCGCGCCGCACCCGGCGGTCCGGGAGCCCCCGGGCGCGTGACCACGTGAGCAGCTCACGGTCGACGCCGAACGCGGCCAGCTCCTCGGTGGGCAGGTAAAGCCTGCCCCGGTCGAGGTCCTCGCCGATGTCGCGCAGGAAGTTGGTCAGCTGGAACGCCTCGCCCAGTGCGGCGGCACCGGGTTCGGCGTCGGCGACCGGGACGACGGTGCCGAAGACCGGCAGCATCTGCAGGCCGATCACTTCGGCCGAACCGTGGATGTACTCCTTGAGATCGGCGTAGGTCGCGTATTCGGTGATCTTGAGGTCCATCGCCATGGACCGCAGGAAGGCGTCGAACAGGCCGCGGTCCAGGTCGTGGCGGCGCACCGTGTCGGCGAGCGCGGCCAGCACCGGGTCGGCGGGGGGGCCGCCGTCGAAGACCCGCGCGACCAGCCCGGCGACCTCGTCCAGCGCGAACGCGGGATCGGTGCCGGGCGCGGGATTGTCGACCAGTTCGTCCGCCATCCGCGCGAAGCCGTACAGCGCGTGCGCGAACGGCCGCGTCCGGGGCGGCAGCAGCCGGGTCGCGAGGAAGAAGGTGCGGCCGTGGTGCGCGTTGATCCGGCGGCATTCGGTGTACGCCGCCCGCAACGCCGGCCCGGTGATGCCCGCGGCGTCGAGTTCGCTCATCGGCCGGTGACCCTTTCCGCCGCGAGCCTGCCGGAGATCACCACCGGCGGGATACCCACGCCCGGTGTGGTCCCGCAGCCGGCCAGTACGACGTTTTCCGCCGCCCGCACCAGGTTTCCCGGCCGGAACGGGCCGGTCTGGGCGAAGGTGTGCGCCAGCGAGAACGGGGTGCCCGCGGTGAGACCGCGCTCCGCCCAGCCCGCCGGGGTGATCGTCTCGTCGACGGCGAAGTCGTCCGCGAAGCCGGTGAGGCCGCGCTTTTCCAGCGTGCGCAGGAGTTCCGCGCGATAGGCGGGCCCGACCCTCGCCCAGTCGATCTTGCCGCGGCGCAGGTTCGGCGCCGGGGCCAGTACCGAGATCACCTGGCCGCCGCCGGGGGCGAGCCCCGGTTCGGTCGCGGTCGGCCGGGTCACCAGCAGCGAAGGGTCGCTCATCAGCTTGCCCTCGCGGATGATCTCCGAGAAGGTCTTTTCCCAGGCGTGGCCGAAGAAGATGGTGTGGTGGCCCAAATCCGGCCACGTTTTCGGCGCGTGCCCGTGCAGGACGACGGCCGACGGCGAGTACCGCAGCGGCAGCGGGCGCCGGGGACGGGCGCCGAGCAACCGGTAGGCGGTACCCAGTTCGGTCGCGAGAACCACGGTGTCGCAAGGGATCCGCTCACCCGAGCGGGTCCGCACCGCGCGCACCCGTGAGGAAACCCGTTCCAGCCAGGCGGCTTCGGTGCCGAACCGGACATCCGCGCCGGCGCGTTCGGCGGCGCGCGTCAGCGCCCGCGCGACCTCGCCCATCCCGCCCGCCGGGTAGTAGACGCCGCCGACGGTGTCCATGAAGGAGATGACGCCGTACGCGCCGATCGCGCGCGCCGGGTCGAGTCCCGCATAGAGCGCCTGGAAGGAAAAGAGACGGCGCACCCGGTCGTCGCGCAGGAACCGGCCGATCTTCGGGCCGAGCCTGCCGAATCCGCCCAGCGCGGCCAGTTTCGCCAGTTCCGGGCGGACGAGATCGAGCGGCGAGTCGAAGTTCGCGCCGATGAAATGGTCCTTCTGCACCGCGTACAGCTCGGTCAGCCAGCGCCGCAGACGGCGGTAACCGTCCGCTTCGGCCGGACCGGCGGCCGCGCGGATCTCGGCCTCCATCGCCGCCGCCTCGGTGTGCACGGCGATCGTGCTGCCGTCGGCGAACCGGGCGCGATAGGCCGGGTCGAGCCGGGTCAGCGTCAGGTTGCCCGCCAGCGATTCGCCGACCGCCGAAAAGGCCTCGTCGAGCAGTTCCGGCATGGTCAGCACGCTGGCGCCGGTGTCGACGGTGTTGCCGCCGAAATCCGCCTGTCCGGCGCGGCCTCCGGGACTCTTGTCCTGCTCCAGCAGGGTGACCCGGCGTCCGGCGCCGAGCAGGTGCAGCGTCGCCGACAACCCGGCGAGCCCGCCACCGATCACCACCACGTGGTCACTCGGACCGGTGACAGTGCGCATCAGTAGGTCCGCTGGGTCGCCTTGACGACCAGCCCGGTCAACGCGGCGGGGGCGGGCTCGGCGAGGTGAGCGCGGTCGAGGGCCGCCATCGCGGAGTCGGTGAGCTCGTCGATGCGGCGTTCCACCGCGTCGACGGCACCGACGTCCTGCAGTGCCTCGCGCACGCTTTCGACGGCGTCCTCCGACAGGTGCGCGTCGCCGATGGCGTCGGAGATGACCCGCGCCGCGGCGTCCTTGCCCTGTTCGGCCGCCCGCTGGAGACCGAGCGCGACCAGCAGCGTGCGCTTGCCCTCGCGCAGGTCGTCGCCCGCGGGCTTGCCGGTGACCGAGGGGTCGCCGAACACGCCGAGCAGGTCGTCGCGCAGCTGGAACGCCACGCCGACCTCGTCGCCGAACTCGCGCAGCGTCGCGATCAGGGCGTCGTCGGCGCCGCCGAGCGCGGCACCGAGGTGGAGCGGGCGCTGGACGGTGTACGCGGCCGTCTTGAGCTTGCAGATGTGCAGTGCCGCCTCGGGGGAGGCGTCGCCGGTGGCCTGGGTGCGGACGTCGAGGTACTGCCCGGCGAGGACCTCGGTGCGCATCGCGCGCCAGGCCGGCCGCGCGGCGGCCAGGGCCGCGGGCGGGAGCGGGGCCTCGCCGAACATGTCGTCGGCCCAGGCCAGCGCGAGGTCACCGACCAGGACGGCGGTCGCGAGCCCGAACGTGCTCGGCGAACCCAGCCAGCCGCTGTCGGCGTGGAGCTTCGCGCCCGCGATGTGCACCGTCGGCGAGCCGCGGCGTGAATCGGAGGAGTCGATGAGGTCGTCGTGGATCAGCGCGCACGCCTGGATCAGCTCCAGGCTCGCGACCGCCTGCAGGACGCCTTCGACGTCCGGCCCGGCCGGATCGCCGCCCGCGCCGCGCCAGCCCCACCAGGCGAACGTCGGGCGCAGGCGTTTGCCGCCGCCCAGCACGAACCCGGCCAGCGCGTCGATCCCGGCGCCGACGGTCGGTTCGGTGCGGCGGATTTCGGCACCGGCGCGCTCGAGGAACCCGGCCAGCGCCCGCTCGACATGGGCGGGCAGTTCGGCGTCGTAGGCGGACGTGTCCATGCGCACATCCTCCGGGAAGGACGCCTCCCCGACCCAGCCGGGTGGCGTGGAATGTGGCGAACGAGACGCGCCCCCACCCCGCGTTTAGTCCTCTGGATGCGGTAGTCGCCCCACGCGAGGGCCGCATCCAGAGGACTAAACGCGGGTCTTGTCGTAGTGCCGCTTCGCCCGCGCCCGGTTTCCGCAGTCCGACGAGCTGCACCACCGCCGCGACCGGTTGCGCGTGTGGTCGGTGAAGACCCAGCCGCACCCCGGTCCTTCGCACTCCCGGATCCGATCGAGGGCTTCGGAGCGCAGCAGGTCCTCGGTCGCCAGCGCGAGGAAGTGCGGCAGCGCGTCGCCGTTCTCCAGCGGCACCGTCCACCGCAGCGGCAGGGACGGCGCGAGGTCGGCGTGCCGGTAGGCGGCGAGCAGCGGCTTTCGCAGGGCCCCGGCGTCCGGGGGATCGGACACGAGCACCCGGTAGAGCGTCTCGCGGAGGGACTTCACCGACTCCAGGACGGCCTCGGAGATCTCCAGCCGGTCCGGCCCCGCCCCGACCAGGACGACCCACTCGGACAGCCGCTCCGGATCCGAAAGGCGGTCGTTCCGCCTGGTGGGAGCGCGTCGCCACGAAACGGTGTTGACCAGGTCCAACGGCACGCTTCCGCCGATGCTGTCGTACCCGTCCCAGTGGTCGTCCACAGGTCCTCCTAATGGTCAAACTCAGTTTAGCTTGTTAGGCTCGGTCGTATGACCACGCTCCGGCAGCACTATCTGTCCGGCGCCCGAGTCGGACTCGGACTGGGTGTCGCGACCTTCGTCCTCGGTGTCACCTTCGGCGCCTACAGTCAGACTCTGGCGTGGGGGATCGCGGCCCCGATCGTCGCGTCGATCATCGTGTTCTCCGGCTCGGCCCAGTTCGCGATGGCCACCGCGCTCGCGGGCGGCGGCAACATCGCCGTGGCGGTCGGTGCCGCGGCCCTGATCAACGCCCGGTTCCTGCCGATGGGCGCCGCCGTCGCCGCGGACCTGCGCGGCGGGCGCCTGCGCCGCGCGTGGGAGGGCCAGGCCGTCGTCGACGGCTCGTGGGTCGCCGCCCACCTCGGCGAAGGGCGCTTCGATCGCGAGAAGCTCATCGGCTGCACGCTCGTCCAGCTACCCGCGTGGGTCCTGGGCACCGTGCTGGGCGTCCTCGCCGCCCCGTCACCGGACATCGTCGCGCGCTTCGGCCTCGACGTCGTGTTCCCCGGCTTCTTCCTGGTCCTGCTCATCGACGAACTCCGCCGGTCGCGTGAGGCGGTCTGGACGGCGGCGCTCGCCGCCTGCCTCGCCGGCGTCCTGGTGCTGTTCGTCCCGGTCGGGCTCGCGCTGATCGGCGCTTCGGCGGCGGCGCTGGTGGGATTGGGGGCCCGGCGATGACACTCTGGATCGCCATCGTCGCCGTCGCGCTGGTCAGCATCGGGTTCAAGGCGGCGGGCCCGGTCCTGCTCGGCGACCGGCAACTGCCGCCGCGGCTGGCCGGGGTCATCGCACTGCTCGCACCCGCGCTCCTGGCCGGTCTCGTGCTCACCGACGTGACCGGTCCTGCCTGGTCCGGGGTCGACTGGACGCTCTGCGCCGGACTGGCCGCGATCGCGGTGACCTACGTACTGCGCGTGCCGGTGCTCGCCGCGATCCTCTGCGGCGTCGTCGTCACCGCCGCCCTGCGATTCCTGGTCTAACTCCAGAACGGGCCGCTCAGCCCTGCCTTCGCGAAGTACTCGGCCGCGGAGGCAGGGTCGCGGCGGGTGTAGCCGTGCTCGAGCCTGCCCTCGTACCAGCCGGCCGCGAGCCGCCACAGCGTCGCGAGATCCATGACGTAGCCCTTGTCCTGTCCCGTTTCCGTGAGCCATCCGTCCACACAGGACTCACCGCAGAACAGCCGCTGGTTGGCGCACGTGTGCACCACGTCGTCCCACATCCGGGCCACCGGGACCAGGAAGTGCGCGACCAGATCGCCCTCCGGCGGGGCCTTGTCGCCCACCAGCAGCGCCTTCGGCTCACCGCAGCCGCGGCAGCGCGTGGCCACCAGCACCTCGGGTTCGGCCTTGACCAGATGCGGGATCGCGAAGGCGTCCCACGCGCAGCCGCCCCACCACAGCGTGCCGGTGCCCATCACGGCGAACCCCAGCGGGATCGCCGCGAACGGATGGGCCATCACGACGTGCTCGCGGGCGTCGAGCACCAGATGCCGCTGCTCGGCGAGCCGGTGCAATGCCTGTTTCGCCACCGCGAGCGATCCGTGGGCCGCGTCGGCCAGTTCCGGGGCCGTCGGCGGCCTCCCGTGCTCGGCGAACGCGCGGTAGACCGCGACGCGGACGTCCTCGTCCCAGCTGGTGTCGGTTTCGGCGCTCATGGCGGCTCCCTGCTGCTCGTCCCCGAGTCTCCCCAGCCGCGCGCCGCTCGGCAACCGCTCGCGCGTGGCTGAAGTCGCACGTCCATTGCCTGAGAGGGGGCTCCCAGGCAATGGACTTTCCCCCTTAACATGGCGGTATGACGTCGGTGGTCGAGCGGTTGCAGGGTGATGGACCCGTGTTCTCCATCGAGTTCTTCCCTCCTCGCGACGCGGCCGACGAGGCCGTGCTGTGGAAGTCGATCCGGGAACTCGAGCCGCTGGACCCGGCGTACATGTCGATCACCTACGGGGCGGGCGGGTCCAGCCGCGACGGCACGATCCGCAGCATCGCCCGCGTTGCCACCGAGACCACACTGGTGCCGATGGCCCATCTGACCGCCGTGAACCACTCGGTCGCGGAGCTGCGCAACGTCATCGGCTGGTACGCCGCCGTCGGCGTGCGGAACATCCTCGCGCTGCGGGGCGACCCGCCGGGCGACGTCTACGGCGACTGGGTCCCGCATCCGGAAGGGCTCAACTACGCCGAGGAACTCGTCGAACTGGTGCGTTCCCTCGGTGACTTCTGCGTCGGCGTCTCGGCCTTCCCGTACGGTCACCCCAGGTCGGCGAACCTCGAAGCCGACACCGAGTACCTCGTGCGCAAGCTCCGCGCGGGCGCGGATTTCGCGATCGCGCAGCTGTTCTTCGAGCCCGAAGACTTCCTCCGCCTGCGGGACAGGGTGGCGGCCACCGGCTGCGAGGCGCTGGTCATCCCCGGGATCATGCCGCTGACCACGCTGCGGACCCTGCACACCACGATCAAGCTGTCCGGCGCGCCCGCGCCGCGGCGGCTACTGGACCGGCTCGAACCGCTGGCCGACGACCCGAAGGCCTTCCGCGCCGCGGGGATCGACACGGTGACCGAACTCTGCGAGCGGCTCATCGCCGAAGGCGTCCCCGACCTGCACTTCTACACGTTCAACCGGTCCAAGGCCACCCGTGAGGTGGTCAGCAGGCTCGGCCTGGTCCCCGCCCGGGCGTAAGTCCGTACCGAAGTAGCCCGTCGTCCCGGTAGCGTGCCTGGCATGGCTTCAACTGCGCACGGTGTGCATGACATCTGTGACCGGTACGTCGACGAGTACGCCGCGGCCGACCCGGTCGCGGCGACGACGTTCGGCATCTCCGGATACGACGACCAATTGACCGACTACTCGCCCGCGGGGCACGCGGCGCGGGCCGCCATCGCCGCCCGCGCGCTGGCCGACATCGAAGCGGCCGAACCGGGCGACGACGGCGAACGCGCGGCCAAGGCGGTCTTCGTGGAGCGGACCGGGTTGCAGCTGGAGATCCACGAGGCGGGTCTCGACCTCGCGGCGCTGAACGTGATCGCGAGCCCCGTGCAGGACCTGCGCATGGTCTTCGACCTCATGCCCACCGACACCGCGGAGGACTGGGCGACCATCGCCGTCCGGATGGCGAAGGTGCCCGAGGCGCTCGACGGCATCCGCGCCTCGCTGCTCGCGGCCGCGGGCGCCGGCCGGGTGGCGGCGTTGCGGCAGGTCGGCAAGGTCGCCGAGCAGGCCGAAACCTGGGCGGGCCTCAAGGACGAGACCGGGTTCTTCAGCGCCATGGCTTCGGGCGCGAAGGGCCTGAGCGACCAGCTTCGCGCCGAACTCGACCAGGCCGCGAACGCCGCACAAGAGGCGTACGCGGAGTTCGCCGGCTTCCTCCGCGCCGAACTCGCCCCGCTCGCGCCGGTCAAGGACGCCGTCGGCGCCGAGGTGTACAAACTGTGGTCCCGGGTGTTCACCGGCGCCACGCTCGACCTGGACGAGGCCTACGCCTGGGGCTGGGCCGAGTTCACCCGCATCGAAGCGGAAATGCTCGAGGTCGCCGCCCGGATCAAGCCCGGCGCCACACTGGCCGAGGCGGCCACCGTCCTCGACGCCGATCCGAAGTACGTCGTGCGCGGCCGGTCGGAATTCCAGGCCTGGATGCAGAACCTGTCGGACAACGCGCTGAAGTCGTTGCGCGGCAAGCACTTCGACATCTCCGATCGGGTGATGGAACTGGAGTGCAAGATCGCCCCGCCCGGTGGCACCGTCGGCGCGTACTACACCGGCCCCAGCGAGGACTTCTCCCGCCCCGGCCGCATGTGGTGGTCGCTGCCGCAGGGCCGGGACGAGTTCACCACCTGGCGCGAGGTCAGCACCGTCTACCACGAGGGCGCGCCGGGCCACCACCTGCAGATCGCGACCGCGGTCGACCAGTCGAAGTCGCTCGACAAGTACCAGCGGCTGCTGGCGTTCACCTCCGGGCACGCCGAGGGCTGGGCGCTGTACTCCGAGCGGCTGATGCAGGACCTCGGATTCCTCGCCGACGACGGCGAACTGTTCGGCATGCTGTCCGAGCAGCTGTTCCGCGCCGCGCGGGTGATCGTCGACATCGGCATGCACCTGGAGCTGGAGATCCCGGCCGGGACCGGATTCCACGAGGGCGAGCGGTGGACGCCCGAACTCGGCCTGGAGTTCATGCTCACCCGGACCGTGACCGATCCGGCCCACGTGCACGACGAGATCGACCGCTACCTGGGCTGGCCGGGGCAGGCGCCGTCGTACAAACTCGGCGAACGCCTGTGGCTCGCCGCGCGCGACGAGGCCCGTGCCCGGCAGGGCGACGCGTTCGACATCAAGCAGTTCCACACGCGGGCGCTGGCGCTCGGCGGGATGGGGCTGGACACGCTGCGGGAGATGCTGGCAACGCTGGACTGAGCTTTCTCGCGTCCACTAGTGCCATGAAAGGTCCTTTCCTTGCAAATTTCGCAAGGAAAGGACCTTTCATTGCGCGCCCCACCCGCCGTGCCGCAATTCACGTGCACCCGCCGCCGCCTCCTTGATACGTTCGGCCCGTGCACCGGATCTTCCTCGTCACCCCACCCCCCGCCTCCTGAGCGGGGTGTCTCCGGCCGCGCGGCGTTCCAGCCGCCCGGCCGATCCGTGCTGCACTGAAGCACCCCGCGTCGTCGACGTCCTTTCCGACAGACACAGACGCAGGAGCGTTTCTCCATGTCCGTTGCCGTACCCACGCGCGCCCGTTCGTCGGCCGCGCTCGTCCTCGCCGGTGTCCTCTGGGGGACCGGCGGCCTCGCCGGATCCCTGCTGGCGTCCCGCGCGGGACTCCATCCGCTGAGTGTCGCGGCCTACCGCCTGCTGATCGGCGGCGTGATCGCCACCGGCTACCTCTGGCTCACCGGCGGTCTCCGCGGCCTTCCGCGCACGCGAGAGGTCCGCCGTCGCCTCCTGGTGGTCGGTGGTTTGTTCGCCCTCTTCCAGACCAGCTACTTCGCCGCTGTCTCGCTGAGTTCGGTGAGCGTCGCGACGATGACCACCATCGGCAGCGCGCCCGTGCTGCTCGCCGTCGTGACGGTCGTCAGGACCAAGGAACTCCCCACGCGCTGGACCTTGGTGTCCCTGGCCGGTTCCCTCACCGGCCTCGCGCTGCTGCAATGGACACCCGGCGAGAAGGTCGACATCGCCGGAGTGCTGTTCGCCTTGCTCGCCGCGGCCGGGTTCGCCGCGCTGACCCTGGTGACCGCGACCCGCGTCGAGGGGCTGGATCCCTTGCCCACCACGGCTTTCGGCTGCCTGATCGGCGGCGCCGCGCTCGCCCCCGCCGCGGCGTGGTTCGGGATGGCGGTGCCGCCGCACGCTGACGTTCTCGCGCTCGTCCTGTACTTCGGTGTCGTGCCCACGGCGCTGGCGTACGCCGCGTACTTCCGCGGTCTGGAAAGCGGGCATCCCGTACTGGCCGCGTTGTCCGCCCTGCTCGAACCGCTGACCGCCGCGCTGCTGTCCATGGCCGTGCTCGGGGAACGGCTCGGCGCCGTGGGCTGGTGCGGCGCGGCGGTGCTCATCGCCGCGCTCGCCGTCGCCTATACGAAGCCTTAAAGGGGCAGCGTCCGGCCGAGGATCGCGAACGCCCGCGGATCCCCGGCGAAGTGGTAGTCCCGCAGCACATCGACGAATCCGACGCGCCGGTACAGGTTCCAGGCCCGGCTGGTGCCTTCCGGCGTGGAAAGGAGGACGTGGGCGTTGGGCACGCCGTCGAGCAGCCGTCGCAGGAGGTCCTCGCCGATCCGCTTCCCCTGGCTTTCGGGGCTGACGTGGATCTCGGTGAGCTCGAAGTAGTCGGACATCCAGTGCTCGGCGGCGGCCTGGCCCTCGCGGCGGGTCAGGCCGTGGCGGACCTGCTCATGCCACCACTGGCCGCCGCGGCCCTTGTAGCCGTAGGCGAGCCCGAGCAGGACGCCGTCCGCGTCGAGCGCGGCCATGCAGCGCCAGCCCTCACGCAGCGCGTGCGTGAGCCACATCGGCGCGCGCTGTTCCGCCGTGCCTTCGGGGTAGCGCATGGCGTTGACGTAGATGGTCAGCGCCTCGGGGAGCCGGGCGCGGAACTCGTCCGCGGACAACTGGACGTAGCGGGTGCATTCCGAGGACATCGCGGTCACGGGCGTCCATCCTGCCCGCCGCCCGCGACGGCCGCGGGAGTACCCCCGGTCAGCGCGACCAGCTCCTCGAACGTCGTGGGGAACACCGACTTCGGATGCCCGGCGGCGGCCCAGACGACGTCGTGGGCGCGCAACGCGGTGTCGACGACGGTGGTCAGCGCCTTCGGGTGACCGACCGGGGCGACGCCGCCGATCGGCTGCCCGGTGTGCGCGCGGACGAACTCCGCGTCCGCCTTGCCGATCTCGTCGGCGCCGGTCAGCGTGGCCAGCAGCCCGGTGTCGGCGCGGTGCGCGCCGGAGGTCAGCGCGAGCAGGGCCGTTTCCGTTTCGCCGGTGCGGCTGCGGAACACGAGGCTGTTCGCGATCGCGCCGACCTCGACGCCGAGTGCTTCGGCGGCTTGCGCGGCCGTGCGGACTTCGGCGGGGAGGATCCGGATCCCGTCCGCGGCGGCCTGCTGACCCGCCTCGGCGAGCGCGGCCGCGACCTTGGCCACCGAGGGGTGGCCGGACTGGTCGATGGTGCTCATGGAGCTATGAGATCACGTGACCGATCCCGTGTCCCGCACCACATGCGGCGATCGCCCCGTTACGGGGGTGAGGCAGCCGGGGTTGAAGAAAGGGCCACTTCGGGGTTACATTGGACTTGTTCGAACAGACGTTCGACATTCGGTGAGCGCGCACCGGTAGGTGCCCGGAGCGGGGGCGGGGGAAGCGCCTCGGCGCCGGGCACCGGCCGGCGCTCACGTACAGGAGGAGGGTCGTCATGTCCGTTTCGGTCGTGTCCCCTGACGAAGCCGAGAGGCCGGGGGGCTCCGCGCAGCCCGCCCTGCCGATGTCGTTGCGCCCGCCGGCACCACCCGCGGCGGTCTCCTTGTACGCACAGGCGAGGCGTGGCCTTGGCGAGGCAGAGCGGGAGAGCGATCCCGCGGAACGGTTCATCGGGGCGTACCTCGCCGCGCTGCGGGGTGCGGCGGCGGTACTGGAGGCCCGCGGCCGTCCGCACCGGGGCCGGGCCCGGCCGGCGAGCGGCTGGGTGCTGCTCGAATCCGTCGCGCCCGAGCTGAAGGAGTGGGCGGCGTTCTTCGCGGCCAACTCCGCGACTCGGGCCGCCGCACAGGCGGGCATCACCGGCAAGGTCACCGTCGAACTGGCGGACGAGCTGGCGAAATCCTCCGCGGTGTTCCTGGAACTGGTGCGGCGGGTGGTGCACGGGCTGCCGATGGGTGACTCGGCGCATGTGGCCTAGCGCGCCACGGAGAGGGGGAGGCCGATGGCCGGGCAGGCCATGATCGACCAGGGCAGGTTTCTGGAGGTGATCGGCGCCGAAACCGAGCTGATGGCTCAGGTGGCGCACAGCGCGTCCGCCGACGCGCCGGTCCCGACCTGCCCCGGCTGGACACTCGGCGAGGTGCTCCGGCACGTGGGCAGCGTGTACCGGGTCGCCCGCCGGTGGATCACCGACGGGCGCCGTCCCGAGCACTGGCAGCGCAAACCGGGGCCGGGACAGACCCTGGAGGAGTACTTCCGCGAGGGCCGGGACGAACTCGTCGCCGAACTGTCCGCGCACGACGCGGACGAACTGGCGCCGACCTGGTGGCCGGCGGACCGCAGTTACGGGTTCTGGCGGCGGCGGATGGCGCACGAGGCGACGATCCACCGGATCGACGCGGAGAGCGCGGCCGGACGGGACGTGTCGGAGATCCCCGAAGACGTGGCACTGGACGGGATCGACGAGGCGCTGACGCTCTGGTTCGGCCAGCGGCTGCCGTTGCTGGGACTGTCCGGGACGAAGACCGGATCGGTCGGCGTGCGCACCGCGGGCCACAGCTGGATCGCCAGGGCCGGGCCGACGGAAACGGTCGCCTGGCGGTGCTCGGACGCCGAGGCCCAGCGCGCGGACGACCTGGTCACCGGCCATCCGGACAAGATCTACCGCTGGCTCTGGGGCCGGGCGGGTCCGACGGCGGTGACGGTCAGCGGAGACCAGGACATGGCGGGACAACTCTGGGCCCTTCTGCGGCTCGCGACCCGATGACCGGTCGGTGGGGAAGCCAAACCGGTCAAAAGTGTCGGTGGTGCCGTCTAGGTTCACCGGTGTGGTGACACGCCTGGTGAACCTGGTCTTCGACTCGGCCCTTCCCAGAGATCTGGCGGGTTTCTGGGAAGGGCTGTTCAGCTGGGACGCCCCGTTCGACCCGGCCTTCCGCTCGGAGGCGGGGCCCAAACGGGGCAAGAACCGGCTGCACCTGGATCTGGCGAGCCGTTCGCCGGAGCACCAGGCCGAACTGGTGGACCGTGCGCTGTCCCTCGGCGCACGGCACATCGACGTCGGCCAGGGCCCGCCGGAGGAGAACCGGGTGCCGTGGGTGGTGCTGGCGGATCCCGAGGGCAACGAGTTCTGTGTCCTCGAACCCCGCGAGCAGTACGCGGGCACCGGTGCGATCGCCTCGGTCGTCATCGACGCCCGGGATCCGGGGCGGCTCGCGCGGTTCTGGGCGGCCGCGCTCGGCTGGGAGATCGGCGTCCGGGAGGCGACGATCGTGGGCCTGCGGCCGCCGGGCGGTCGCGGCCCGTGGCTCGAATTCCTCGCCACCGAGGAGGAGAAGCGGCACCGGAACCGGCTGCGGTTCGAGATCGCGCCGCGGCGAGGCGGAAGCCGGGCCGCCGAGGTCCGGCGCCTGCGGGAACTCGGCGCGACAGGGGCACACGGCGAGGCCATGGCAGACCCGGAGGGCAACGAGTTCAGCGTGCTTTCCCCGCGCTGAGTGTTTCGCCGGGGTTGCGCGGCGGTGCCGAACGCTGACCTGAGCGAAACACCGGCGCCGTGGGCAGGCAACAACCGGCCGGGACCGTGGAGGCCATGGAGACCTATCGAGTCCGGCCCACCCAGGTTCATCCCGGTGAAGAGACGGCGGCCGCGTCGGCCTGGCGGGTGCGGATCCGCGTGGACGACCGGCCGGGCACTCTGGCCAGGATCGCGATCCGCCTGGCCGATCTGGAGTGCAACATCCTCGGCCTGTCGGTGCTCCCGGTCCCCGGCGGCGTGCTCGACGAGATCGTCCTGCGCCCCGCCGACGGCCTGCCGCGGCAACTGCTCATCGACGCGATCCGCGACGAAGGCTGCGAATGCTCCGCCGTCATCGACGCCGACCTGGCCGAACTGGTCGATCCGGCCACCGCGACGCTCACCGCGGCCAAACGGGCCGTCGAGGAGCCCAGCGGGCTGGTGGAGGTGCTCCGCGGCGTCCTCGCGGCCGACGTCGTCACGAGGGTCCCGTCGATCGAGGCGAATCCGGCGCGTACGGAGGGCGGGCACCGGGCGGTGTTCGCGGCCGGGGACGGCACGACGTTCGTCGCGCGCCGCCGATGGTCGCCGTTCGTCGAACTCGAACTGAGCCGGGCCGTCGCGCTGATCGGCCTGATGACCGCCGTCCGCGACAACGTGACCGGACCGATCGTGCTCGACCGCCCCGACGGCGCCGCGATCGTCCTGAGGAAGGGCGTCCCCGGTGACGCGGAGGCGGTGTCCGCACTGCACCAGAGATGCTCGATGACCACGCTCTTCCACCGATACCACACGGGGCTGCGCGCCGTGCCGCGTCGCTGGCTGCACCGGCTCCTGATGCCGCCGCGCGGGGTGAGCCTGCTCGCGGTCTGCGGCCGCGACGTGATCGGTCTCGGCCAGCTGATCCCGTCGGCCGACGGGAGCGCGGCCGAAATCTCACTCCTGGTCGAGGATTCCTGGCAGCGCCAGGGCATCGGCACGGCCTTGCTGTCCCGGCTCGCCGTCGTCGCCGCGGCCAAGGGGGAGCGCGAACTCGCCGCCGTCTGCCTGCCCGGCGACGACTCCCTGTACCGCACCGCCGCCCGGGTGGGGCTCCGCCCCGAACGCCTCCCGGGCGACTCCGGCACCCTGCGCTTCCGCCTCCCCGACTCACGCGTTTAGTCCTCTCGATGCGGTACTTGCACGGGCAACGACCGCATTCAGAGGACTGAACGCGAGGGAGGTCAGCGCTTCCAGAACCAGTCTTTGCCGCGGGCCTCGCCCAGTGCGCGCTTCTTGCGCTCGGGAGTGAGCCGGTCCAGGTACAGCTTGCCGTCGAGGTGGTCGGTCTCGTGCTGCAGGCACTGCGCGAGCACGTCGACGCCTTCGACCTCGACCGGTTCGTTGCGCAGGTCGACACCGCGCACCACGGCCCGCTTCGCGCGGACGACCGGGAACCACAGCTCCGGCACGGAAAGGCAGCCTTCACCGATCTCGTGCGTCTCCTCGGAGAGTTCGACGAGCTCCGGGTTGATCACGTACCCGGTCAGCCCGCCGACGTCGTAGCTGAACACGCGCAGGCCGACCCCGATCTGCGGCGCCGCGAGACCCGCGCGCCCGGCCGGTTTCACCCCGTCCATCAGGTCGGTGACCAGCGACTCGATCTTCTTGTCGAATTTCGTGACCGGGTCGCATACGGTCTTGAGCACGGGATCCCCGAAGTAGCGCAGGTCGCGCATCACCATGTTCGAACGTCCTTCTCCGCTGGCCTGAGCGGCAATTCTAGGCCCGCAGGCGCAGGCCCTTCGGAGTCGCCCGGAATCCCGCCTCCTGGAGCACCGAGGACAGCTCGGAGGTGAGCGCCACCTCGCCGTCGGCCTTCTGTACCGCGAGCTGCCCCAGCCAGCCTTCCCGTACCGCTGTGGACAGTGCCCGCGCGGCCGACCGCAAGGTCTCCTGATCCTCGGTGAAACTCAGCAGCGACCGGCCACCGCGTTCGACGTACATCGCCGGGACACCGTCCACGAGCACCGCCAGCGCTCCCGCTTTCCTTGCGGGACGGTGCTTCGTGTCACCCGTCGCGGCAGGCCACGGCAACGCGGCACCGTAGGGCTGGGCGGGGTCGGCGGCGGCGAGCACGACCGCCCCCTCCCGGGTGGTGCGCTGGTTCCCGGACTGCGCGCGCAGCCTGTCGACGGCGCCTTTCGCCGCGAACTGCGCGGCCCCGAGCCCCTCGACGACGTAGCCACGGACCACTTGGCCCGAGTCCTCCATCCCGCGCAAAACCTTGTAGATCCCGGAAAAACCGCCGGTCACCCGCTCGGTGTCGAGGGCGCCGCGGGTGAGGACGCCGTGCCGTTCCAGGAACGCCTCCGTCCGCGCGAGCGCACGTCTGGTCGGGTCCGGTGCGCGCTCCGGGGTGAGCGCCCAGCGGCCCGCGACCGTCGGCGGACCGGTCCGCGACGGCATCGCCGGCCTTCCGGCCCGAAGCCGCGCGTACCGGCCCCGGGGAGCTTGCCGCCGGGGCTTGTGCGCGGCACCCGAACCGGAGACCTGCGCCCGCAGTGGCCCCAGCGTGTCCCCGGTGACCAGCCCGGCCCACACCAGATCCCACAGCGCGGCAACGACTTCACCGTCGTTGGGCGGCGTTTCGACCAACGGCGACGCCCGGTCGACGAGCTGGCGGAAGAACTGCGCCCCACCCTCCAAAGTGGACAGAATGGCCTCGTGGAGCGGACCCGACGGCAGATCGTCGTCGAGGTCGGGAAGCAGCAGATCGGCGACGTCGGTGGGCGCGAGCGCCAGCCAGCCGTCCCCGCCGGACAGGGAACCGCAGCCGCACCAGGTGACCTCGCCCGCCGTGGTCAGTTCGTCGAGCAGCGACGGCGTGTAGCCGGGCAGCCTGCTCGGCAGGATCAGCGACTCGACCGCGCTCGCCGGCAGCGGCGCGCCCGCCAGCTGCTCGACCACGGACAGCACGTCGTCCGCCGTCGGTGCCGAACGCATTCGCGCGCCGATGCCGTGCCAGGACGGCAGGAACCGGCCCAGGGCGGCCGGTTCGACCGGCTCCACCTCGGCCCGCAGCCGCGCCAGCGACGCCCTCCGGAGCCTGCGCAGCACCGACGCGTCGCAGAACTCCATCCCGACGCCGTGGGTCTCCGGATGCCCGACCGGGCTCAGCTCGCCCCGCACCAGCCTGCCCTGCGCGGTCAGCCTGTCCAGCACGCCGGTGACCACGGCCGTGCCCAGCCCGAACCGCTCGGCGGCCTGCCGGGCACTGAACGGGCCACGACTGCGCGAGTAGCGCGACAGCAGGTCGCCGACCGGGTCCTCGACCGGTTCCGTGAACGCTTCCGGCACGCCGACGGGCAGCGCGGTGCCCAGCGCGTCCCGCACCCGGCCCGCGTCCTCGATGGCGATGAAACGTTCGCCACCGCCGATGCGGACCCGGATCACCCGCCGCGCGGCCTCCAGCTCCTCCAGCCACTCCCGCCGGATACCGCGTGCGGCGGCCTCCTCGATCGAGAGATCTCCGAGGAACCGCAACAGATCCGCGGCTTCTTCGGCGTTGCGGGCGTGCCTGTCGGGTTCGAGCCGCTGCAGCGACCGCTCGACCTCGGCGACCACCTCGGCGTCGAGCAGTTCCCGGATCGCCTCGGTGCCGAGCAGTTCGGCCAGCAGCGTCGAATCCAGCGCCAGCGCCGCCGCGCGCCGTTCCGCGAGCGGGGCGTCGGTCTCGTACAGGAACATCCCGACGTAGCCGAAGAGCAGGCTGCGCGCGAACGGCGACGCCGACGGCGTCTCGACTTCGACCAGCTTGACCTTCCTCGACCGGACATCGGCCATCAGTTCGCGTAGCCCGCCGACGTCGTACACGTCCTGCAGGACTTCCCGCATCGCTTCCAGCACGACGGGGAACCGCTCGTACTTGGCCGCCACCGAAAGCAGTTGCGACGCGCGCTGCCGTTGCTGCCACAGCGGGGTGCGGCGGCGCGGATCCCGGCGGGGGAGCAGCAGCGACCGTGCCGCGCACTCCCGGAACCGGGCGGCGAACACCGCCGAACCGCCGACCTCGGCCACGATCAGCTGCTCGACCTCTTCCGGATCGAGCAGCACGTCTTCGACGCCGATGGTGATTTCCGAGCCCTCGGAGTCCAAGGCCTCCGGCAGCCGCAGCACGATGCCGTCGTCGGAATGCGCCACCTGCGCGTCGACCCCGCGGTTCTCCCGCAGCCGGGCCGCGATCGCGAGCGCCCACGGCGCGTTGACCTGAGCGCCGAAGGGGGAGTGCAGGATGACCCGCCAGTCCCCGAGTTCGTCGCGGAACCGTTCCAGCAGGACGGTCTTGTCGTTCGGGACATGCCGGGTCGCCGACTTCTGTTCTTCCAGATACGCCAGCAGGTTGTCGCACGCGTACTCGTCCAGCCCGGCGACGGCGGCGCGCTCCCTGGCCACCGACGGTTCCGAAGTGGACAGTTCGCGGACGAACGCGCCCAGCGCCCGCCCCAGTTCCAGCGGGCGGCCGGGGGCGTCGCCCTTCCAGAACGGCATCCGCGCGGGCTCACCCGGCGCGGGCACGACGATCACCCGGTCGTGGGTGATGTCGGTGACCCGCCAGGAGGAGGTGCCGAGCAGGATCGTGTCCCCGACGCGGGATTCGTAGACCATCTCCTCGTCGAGTTCACCCACGCGCGACCCGGGTTTGTCGTCGGCACCCGGCGTCATCACGGTGAACAGGCCGCGATCGGGGATCGTGCCGCCGGAGGTCACCGCGAGCCGCTGCGAACCGGGGCGGCCGTGCAGTTCGCCGCTGACCCTGTCCCAGGTGATCCGGGCGCGCAGTTCCCCGAACTCCTCGCTCGGGTACCGGCCGGCGAGCATGTCGAGCACCGCCAGCAACGCGTCGTCCGGCAGGGAAGCGAACGGCGCCGCGCGGCGGACGAGGGCGGCCACGTCGTCGACCGTCCACGATTCCAGCGCCACCATCGCCACGATCTGCTGCGCGAGCACGTCCAGCGGGTTGCGCGGGTACCGCACCGCCTCGATCGCCCCGGACGCCATCCGTTCCGCGACCACCGCGCAGGAGACGAGGTCGCCCCGGAACTTCGGGAACATCACCCCGCTCGACACCGCGCCGACCTGGTGCCCGGCCCGGCCGACCCGCTGCAGACCCGAAGCGACCGTCGGCGGCGCCTCGATCTGCACGACGAGATCCACCGCGCCCATGTCGATGCCCAGTTCCAACGAGGACGTCGCCACGACACAGGCGAGGCGGCCCGTCTTGAGTTCCTCTTCGACGTGGGTGCGCTGTTCCCGCGACATCGAGCCGTGGTGCGCCCGCGCGATCACCGGCGCCGCGCCGGTGGTGAGCCCGGACTGGCCGATCGCCTCGGCCGGGAACCGCTGATCCGGCTCCAGTTCGGACTGTTCCGCGACGAGTTCGTTGAGCCGCGCCGTCATCCGCTCGGTGAGCCGCCGCGAGTTCGCGAACACGATCGTCGACCGGTGGGCCTGGATCAGTTCGAGGACCCGTTCCTCCACGGCGGGCCAGATGGACGGCCTGCGCGGTGCGCCGTCGATCTCCTCCAGCGCGCCCGGCAACCGGGCGAGACCCGCGTCGAGGTCTTCGTTCTGCTTCGGCCCCTGAGGTCCGTCGAGATTGGACATGTCCTCGACCGGGACCTCGACGCGGACCTCGATCGTCTTCGCGAGCTTCGGCTGGACGACCGTGACCGGCCTGCCGCCGGCGAGGAACGAGGCGACCTCGTCGATCGGGCGGACCGTCGCCGACAAGCCGATCCGCTGCGCGGGCTTCTCGAGCAGGGCGTCGAGCCGTTCGAGCGAGAGGGCCAGATGCGCGCCGCGTTTGCCGCCGGCGACTGCGTGCACCTCGTCGATGATCACCGTCTCCACGCCGCGCAGCGATTCGCGCGCGGAGGAGGTGAGGATGAGGAACAGCGACTCCGGTGTGGTGACCAGCACATCCGGCGGTGTCTTGCCGAAGGAGCGCCGCTCGGCCGCGGTGGTGTCGCCGGTGCGCATGCCGACGCCGATGTCCGGCACCGGCAGCCCCAGCCGCCGCGACGCCTGGGAGATACCGGCCAGCGGGGCCCGCAGGTTGCGCTGGACGTCGACGGCCAGTGCCTTCAGCGGGGAGACATAGAGGACACGGCAGCGTTTACGCGGTTCGGACGGCGGCGGCTCGACCGACAGCCTGTCCAGCGCCCAGAGGAACGCCGAGAGCGTCTTACCGGACCCTGTCGGGGCCACGACCAGCGCGTGTTCCCCGGCGTGCGCGGCTCGCCAAGCCCCTTCCTGCGCGCGGGTGGGCGCGGCGAAGGCCCCGGTGAACCAGTCCCTGGTCGCGGGGGAGAAGAGGTCGAGTACGTCTGCCACGCCCTCCATAGTGCGCCGGACCCCCGACAGTTTCGCCCGGAGGCCGCTCCGGTACCTGGTCGGGGACGAGTTTGGCGGGTCCGCACGTACGGTGACCTCGGTCGTGGGAACATCACGGCCAGCGCGGCCGGATCGTCGATCGGGGGCGGCCGCCGTTCGTCTTGTGAAGGGGAAGAGCTGTGCGGATCCTGTCGGTGGACCTCGGTACGTCCAACACCGTGGCCGTGCTGTCGGCGCACGGGCGGCCGCCGCGGGTGGTCGAGGTCGACGGTTCGGCCAACATGCCGTCCGCGGTGTTCGCGACCGAGGACGGCACGATCATGGTCGGCCGGGACGCCGAACGCCGTGCCCGGCTCGACCCGACCCGGTTCGAGCCCAACCCCAAGCGCCGGATCGACGAGCAGACGCTGCTCCTGGGCACCGACGTCATCCCGGTCACCGAGGTACTGGCCGCGATCCTGCGCCGCGTCCTCGACGAGACCACCCGCCAGCTCGGCGGCGAGATGCCCGACGAGGTCCGGCTCACCCATCCCGCGCAGTGGGGCCAGACCCGCCGCAACGTGCTGCTGTCCGCCGCCCGCCTCGCCGGGATGGGCGGCAACCTGGTGCTCGTCCCCGAGCCGGTCGCCGCGGCGGCGCATTTCGCGTCGTTCCCCGGCAAGACGCTCGCGCCGGGGCAGGCGCTCGCCGTGTACGACCTCGGCGCCGGCACCTTCGACGTCGCCATCGTCGGCGCGACCCCGAACGGCGGCTTCACCGTCGTCGCCGAAGACGGTCTTCCCGACCTCGGCGGTCTCGACGTCGACCAGGCCCTGCTGGTGCACGTCGGTCGTGAGGTCTCGCACAAGGATCCCCAGCGCTGGCAGCGGGTTCTGCGGCCCGAGTCCACTCCGGACCGCCGTACGCGCCGCGCGCTGCAGGAAGACGTGAAGGCGGCGAAGGAGGCCCTTTCACGGCACCCGCAGACCGAGGTCCCGATGCCGGAACCGTTCGAAGACGTGCTCGTCACCCGCGGCGAACTCGAGGCGCTGGTACGGCCGTCGATGCTGCGCAGCGTCGAACTGATGGCCAGGGTGGTCCGTTCGGCCGGGATGACGCCGGACCGGCTCGCCGGTATCTACCTCGTCGGCGGTTCGAGCAGGCTCCCGCTGGTCGGCAGCCTGATCGCGGAGAAGCTCGGCGTCGTCCCCGGCAGCCTCGACCAGCCCGAGACCGCGGTGGCGCTCGGCGCTCAGCACGTCGCCTCCGACGGCATCAGCTCGCGTACGCAGGGCGTCGAAGGGCAGGTCGCGGCGGGAACCGGTGCGCATCAGACCGGTCCCGGCGCTTCGGGCCCGTACGCGCCGCCTCCGCAGCAGGTCGCGTCGATCCCCGGGTACTCGGGTGGGGGCCCCAGTCAGACCAGCGGACCCGGTCACTCCGGCGGTTTCCCGCAGTCGGGCTATCCGAACAGCGGCCCGCAGCAGGTGCAGCAGCAGCCCGCGCCGACGAACTTCCCGACGTACTCGCTGGCCGGCGGCGACACCGGCGACAAGGCGAAGGCGGCCAAGAAGAAGCCGGTCGTCATCGGTGCGATCGCGGCCGTCGTCGTCCTGATCGCCGCCGGGCTCGTGTACTTCCTGACGTCCTCCTCGGCGACCACCTACACCGCCGACGAGTGCAAGACGCCCACCGCGGCCGACGACAAGGGCCTCACCGGCTGCCTGCGCCAGCTCGCCGGGAAGATCGCCGACACCGGCGACTGCAAACCCGGGATGGGCAACGGGCCGGCGAAACCGGCGGAGGACCTCGGCGTGACGTCGACCTGCTCCGCGCCGGGCCGCGCCGGGACCCAGGTGACATACCTGCAGAGCGACTCCGCGGAGAAGCTCAAGGCCTACACCGGCCAGCTGCTGGCCTTCGCCGGAGGCGACCGCACCGAGGCCAAGTGGGCGGGCAACGCCCTCGAAGGCCAGTACTCGTCGGCGGCGGGACGGAACGCGGCCGTGCTGGTGTTCACCGTGACCGACCGGCCGCTGGTCGGCTTCATCTACCAGGTCCCGGCCGAAGGGCAGAACCCGACGCCGGGCGAACTGGCCGATTACTTCGAGAAGAGCGTCCAGCCGGGCGAGTAGGTCCTGCCTCCTGCGCGTGAAGGTCCCTCGGCTCAGCGTTGAGGGGGCGGGACCCGGCGTTCCTGATCGTCCACAAGGGACATAAGTCGATCGGACACGCCCGATTGACGTCCGTACCAGGGACCGATGTGAGGGGTGTGTGGATTTAGGGACGTTCAACGTCCCTAAATCCACACACCCCTCACTAGCAGTAACACTACGTACCACCAGTCACAGTGCGTGACCATGATCGAGTCGGCGGAAAGTGTCCCTTCAGGACGAGCCCACGCTGCGACGATGAGGGAATGGAAACGTTGAGTGACGAAACCGCGCGCAGTACCCGCCGGTCAGGTGAGCCGAGGACCAAGCGCCCGTTGGGGCCGACCGCCACTGGCGTCGGGCCGGTGCCACCGAAAGCCCTCCAAGCTGGGTAAACACATTGCTGCTCCATCTCCGCGCGTGAAGGCCCCCTTCCCCCGGCTCAGCCGAGGGAAGGGGGCCTTCACGCGTTTCGGGCCGGGGCGAGGCTAGACTTCGCCCGATGCGTATCACGGTCTTCCGGCGGCTGATGGCCGACGAATTCGGTCCCGGACGTGCGGAAACCCTCTCCAGGGATCACGTCTTCGGTGAACTCGGGGGCCGGACCGTCGAGCAGGCCCTTGCCGCGGGAACCTCGGCCAAGGACGTCTGGCGGGCGGTCTGCGACGCCTTCGAGATCCCGCCGGAGCGGCGCTGACCTCGGAGAACGGCCGCACACTTTAGCGCAACGGCGTGTCGGTCACCTCCTCGAACACACGTTCGTCTATGGTGTTGTCCACAACGGGGTCAGCGATCCACAGCTTGGGCGCGAGGCCTGGAATTGTCGGTGGTCGCCCGTAGCGTCGGACCCGACAGCTCAGAACTGAACAAGCCCTATCGGCTCAACCAACGAGGTGGACTCCATGGCACCAGCAGCACCCGACAAGGACAAGGCGCTCGAACTGGCCCTCGCCCAGATCGACAAGCAGTACGGCAAGGGCTCGGTCATGCGCCTCGGTGAAGAGGGCCGCGCCCCGATCGCCGTCATTCCGACCGGTGCCATCGCACTCGACGTCGCGCTCGGGATCGGCGGCCTGCCCCGCGGCCGGGTCATCGAGATCTACGGTCCGGAGTCCTCCGGTAAGACCACCGTCGCGCTGCACGCGGTCGCCAACGCGCAGAAGAACGGCGGCATCGCCGCGTTCATCGACGCGGAGCACGCGCTGGACCCGGAGTACGCCAAGAAGCTCGGCGTCGACACCGACGCGCTGCTGGTCTCCCAGCCGGACACCGGTGAGCAGGCGCTCGAGATCGCGGACATGCTGATCCGCTCCGGCGCGCTCGACATCCTGGTCATCGACTCGGTCGCCGCGCTCGTGCCGCGCGCCGAGATCGAGGGCGAGATGGGTGACAACCACGTCGGCCTGCAGGCCCGGCTGATGAGCCAGGCGCTGCGGAAGATGACCGGTGCGATGAACAACTCCGGCACCACCGCGATCTTCATCAACCAGCTGCGCGAGAAGATCGGCGTCATGTTCGGCTCCCCGGAGACCACGACCGGTGGTAAGGCGCTGAAGTTCTACGCTTCGGTCCGGCTGGACGTCCGCCGCATCGAGACGCTGAAGGACGGCGGCGAGCCCGTCGGTAACCGCACCCGCGTCAAGGTCGTGAAGAACAAGGTCGCGCCGCCCTTCAAGCAGGCCGAGTTCGACATCCTCTACGGCAAGGGCGTCTCCCGCGAGGGTTCGCTGATCGACATGGGTGTCGACCAGGGCATCCTGCGCAAGTCCGGTGCCTGGTACACCTACGAGGGCGACCAGCTGGGCCAGGGCAAGGAGAACGCCCGCAAGTTCCTGCTGGACAACCCGGACATCGCCAACGAGATCGAGAAGCGCATCAAGGAGAAGCTCGGTATCGGCGCCGTCGTCGACGCCGAAGCCGCCCCGGCGCCGGTCGACTTCTAAGGGCCCCCGGAGTCGGTCGCGTGATTTTCGTCTGGAGTGATGGCTGAATGCGAGCGCCCAAAGTGGATCCGGCGGAGTTGCCGCCGGACGAGCGGAGGAAGAAGGCCAAGGAGATCTGCTTCGATCTCTTGGCCGCGCGCCCGCGCTCCACGGAGGAACTCCGCCAGGCGTTGAAGCGCAAAGGCTTCGACGAGGAGACGTCGGAGACCCTGCTCGGTAAGCTGGACCAGGCAGGGCTCATCAACGACGCCGAGTTCGCCGAGATGTGGGTTCGTTCCCGTCATGCCAATATGGGCCTGGCGCGGAACGCCCTCGTGGCCGAACTCAAACGCAAAGGAATCGATGGGGATATCGCCGTCCAGGCCGCCGAAGAGGTGGACCGAGAGGCAGAGGAGCAGCGCGCCCGAGAGCTGGTACGGAAGCGCATGCGCTCCTTGGGCAACGTCGACGAGCAGACGGCGATCCGTCGCCTGCTGGGCTTCCTCGCCCGCAAGGGCTACCCCCAGGGGCTGGCCTACACCGTGATCCGCGACGAACTCCGCGAGTTCGGTGCCGAGGCGGCGCTCTTGGACGACGCCGCCCTCGACTGAGCCACCTTTACTTCAGTCGCTCACCGGCCGTGCGGGCCTGCTCGCCCGCCCGGCCGGTTTTGTGCGTCCAGTGGGCTGAAAGCGTCCTTCGCCGCATGCGATGCGACGAAAGCGTCCTTCACTGCATGTGATGAGGTGAAGGGCCCCTTCAGCCCGGTCCGCACCGTGGCGAACTTCGCGAGTTCGGCGCCGACGGCTCTCCTGGATGGTGCCCCTCGACTGAGCCCTTTTACTTCAGTCGCTCATCGGCCGAGGAGGCCCCCGCCCCGCCCGGCCGGTTTTGGCGTCCAGTGGGCTGAAGGGGCCCTTCGCCGCATGCGATGCGAGGAAAGCGCCCTTCGCCGCATGTGATGAGGTGAAGGGCCCCTTCAGCCCGGCTCGCACCGTGGTCCGCAGCGAACTCCGCGAGTTGGCGCCGAGGCGGCGCTCCTGGACGATGCCGCCCTCGACTGAACTCTCTTCTTCACCTCAGCGCTCATCGGCCGAGGAGGCCCCCGCCCCGCCCGGCCGGTTTTGGCGTCCAGTGGGCTGAAGGGGTCCTTCGCCGCATGCGATGCGACGAAGGCGTCCTTCGCCGCATGCGATGAGGTGAAGGGCCCCTTCAGCCCCGCCCAGCCCCCTGTCCGCCCGCGCTGACCAGCGACGATACGACCGATCAGGAATCGAGAAGCACCGGACGGCCTCCCGGAAATAGCGTTACCGGCATGAACTTCATCGACGCCATCACCCTCGAAGTGGCCGACACCGCGGCCGCCGAACGCTTCTACACCACCGCCTTCGGGCTCGACACCCAGCTTCGGCTGCGGGCCTCGCAGGAGCCCACCACCGGCTTCCGCGGCTACACCCTTTCCCTCACGGTGTCCCAGCCCGCCAACGCCGACGCCCTGATCGAGGCGGCCGTCGCCGCCGGGGCGACCGTGATCAAGCCCGCCGCGAAGTCGATGTGGGGTTACGGCGGAACCGTCCAGGCTCCGGACGGCGCGATCTGGAAGATCGCCACCTCGGCGAAGAAGAACACCGGCCCGGCCACCCGCGAGATCGACGACATCGTGCTGCTGCTGGGTGTCGCCGACGTCGCCGCGAGCAAGAAGTTCTACGTCGAGCACGGTCTCACCGTCGGGAAGAGCTTCGGCCGCGTGTACGTCGAGTTCGAATCCGGGTCCAGCCCCGTGAAGCTGGCGCTGTACCGGCGCAAGGCCCTGGCCAAGGACGCCGGCGTCGCCCCGGAGGGCACCGGCTCGCACCGGATCGCGGTCAGCGGCCCCGCCGCCCCGTTCACCGATCCGGACGGCTTCGTGTGGGAGACCTCCGCTCTCGCCAGCCAGTCCTGATGTGCCACTACCGCATGCCCCCGCTCGCCGCCTACCAGGGAGAGAACACCATGAGCACCACGTACGAAGGATTCACGGCCGAAGAGAAGGCCGCGATGAAGGAACACGCCCAGGACATGAAGAAGTCCGCGCGCCGCGCTTCGGCCGCTGACAAGGCCGCGGAGGCGGAGCAGGACGTCGTCGCGAAGATCGCCGAGATGCCCGACGAGGACCGGGTGCTCGCCGAGCGCGTCCACGCCATCGTGAAGGCCAACGCCCCGGCGCTCGCGTCGAAGCTCTGGTACGGCCAGCCCGCCTACGCGCTCGACGGCAAGATCGTCTGCTTCTTCCAGGCGAAGGCGAAGTTCAAGACGCGGTACGCGACACTCGGCTTCAACGAGGCCGCCCAGCTGGACGACGGCGCGATGTGGCCGACAGCCTTCGCGCTGACCAAGATGACCGCCGCGGTGGAGAAGCGGATCGCCGCCTTGGTGAAGCAGGCCGCCGGCTGACCGGGCGGAGTGGCCGCTCGCTTTAGCGCGGGATTGGCCACTCGGGCGACACCGGCGAGACCCTAGGCTCGGGTGATCACTGGGAGGACCACATGATCACCATCGCCCCACTCGAATCCGAAGACCGCGAAGCCTGGGAAAACCTGTTCCGCGCGTACATCGCCTTCTACGAACGCGTTTCGCCCCAGGAGGTCTACGACCGTGCCTGGCGTGAATTCCGGACAGGGGAGCGGATGCACGCGCTCGGCGCCCACCTGGGCGGCGAACTCGTCGGGATCACGCACTTCCTGGTGCATCCCAGCACTTCCGCGCTCACCGACGTCTGTTACCTGCAGGACCTGTTCACCGCACCGCAAGCCCGCGGCAAAGGGGTCGCACGGGCGCTGATCGAGGCGGTCGCGGACTGGGCCCGTACCCGCGGATGCGAGAGGGTTTACTGGCACACCAAGGAATCCAACGTCACCGCGCGCCGCCTGTACGACCGGGTCGCGGTGAACCGGGGATTCATCCAGTACCAGCTCCCGCTCGGAAAGCAGTGAGGGCCACCCGTCGCCCGAGTGGCCCTCACCGGAAGGATCAGAGCTTCGACGCCGCCGCGGCGAAAGCCTCGATCTTCCCGAAGTCCTTGGCCGCCAAGGCATCCTTCGGCGTCAGCCAGGAACCGCCGATACAGCCCACATTGGACAGTGCGAGGTAGTCCGGCGCGGTCTTCACAGTGATGCCGCCGGTCGGGCAGAAGCGCAACCCGGGCAGCGGACCGCCGATCGACTTCAGGTACGCCACGCCGCCGCTGGCCTCGGCGGGGAAGAACTTCAGCGCCGTCAGCCCTCGTTCGGCCAGCCGCATCGCCTCCGAAACGGTGCTCGCGCCCGGCAGGAACGGCAGGCCGGTGTCGAACGCAGCGTCCAGGACCGAGTCCGTGCAGCCCGGGGTCACCAGGAACTTCGCGCCGGCGTCGGCGGCCTGCTTGGCATGCTCCGGAGCGGTGACCGTCCCGGCGCCGATCACGATCTCCGGGACCTCCGCGGCGATCCGCTCGATGGAGGCGAGTGCCGCCGGGGTGCGCAGGGTCAGCTCGATCACGCCGATCCCGCCCGCGAGCAGGGCCCGTGCGGTGGGTACCGCGTCGTCGGCGTCGTCGAGCACGACGACGGGCATCACGGGGGACAGGCCGAGCAGGTCCGCGCCGGTGGTCACTGGGTTACCTCCACAGGGGTCAACGTGTGCGCCGGAGCGCCGAAGTGTTCCGGCGTGAGCGGTCCGAAAACGCTCGCGCCCTGATCGGCGGGTCCGACCGCGCGGCGCAGCGCCGCGAACAGCTCCCGGCCGGTGCCGGTCCAGGATGCCTCCGAAGGCGGGGAGTCCACCAGTTCACGACGGGCGAGTTCTTCGTCACCCACGAACACGTCCAGCGTCCCGGCCTTCGCGTCGAGCCGGACGACGTCGCCGTCGGCGATCCGCGCGATCGGGCCGCCCACGGCGGCTTCCGGGGTCACCTGGATCGCGGCGGGGATCTTGCCGGAGGCGCCGGACATCCGGCCGTCGGTGAGCAGCGCCACCTGGTGGCCGCGGTCCATCAGCACGCCCAGTGCCGGGGTGAGCCCGTGCAGTTCGGGCATCCCGTTGGCCTGCGGGCCCTGCTGGCGGATGACCACGACGACGTCCCGGTCCAGCTCGCCCGCCTCGAAAGCGTCCTTGAACGACTTCTGGTCGGTGAACACCCGCGCCGGGGCCTGGACGACGCGGTGTTCGGGCGCCACCGCGGACACCTTGATCACCGCACGGCCGAGGTTGCCCGCGACCATCCGCAGCCCGCCGTCGGCGGCGAACGGCCGCCACGCCGGGCGCAGGACGTCTTCGTCGAGGCTGCGCGTCGGCACGTCGCGCCAGACCAGTTCGCCCTCGGACAGGATCGGCTCCTGCCGGTAGCGGTGCAGGCCCGGTCCGACGACGGTCTGGACGTCCTCGTGCAGCAGGCCCGCGTCGAGCAGCGTGCCGACCAGGAACTGGATGCCACCGGCGGCGTGGAAGTGGTTGATGTCCGCGCTGCCGTTCGGGTACACGCGGGCCAGCAGCGGGATCACCGACGACAGGTCGGAGAAGTCGTCCCAGGTCAGCTGGATGCCCGCGGCGGCGGCGATGGCGACGAGGTGCATCGTGTGGTTGGTCGAGCCGCCCGTGGCGAGCAGCGCGATGACGCCGTTGACGACGGCCTTCTCGTCGATCACCCGCGAGACCGGCGTGTACTCCTCGCCGCGCGAGAGCCGCACGACGCGGCGCCCGGCCTCTTCGGTGAGCACCCGCCGCAGCGGCGAGTTCGGCTGTACGAAGCTCGCGCCCGGCAGGTGCAGGCCCATCACCTCGACGACCATCTGGTTCGAGTTGGCCGTGCCGTAGAAGGTGCAGGTGCCCGCCGAGTGGTACGAAGCCGCTTCGGCGTCCAGGAGGTCTTCGCGGGTCGCCTTGCCCTCGGCGTACAGCTGGCGCACACGCGCCTTCTCCTTGTTCGGCAGGCCGGAGTTCATCGGCCCGGCCGGCACCAGGATCGCCGGGAGGTGCCCGAAGGACAGCGCGCCGATCAGCAGACCCGGCACGATCTTGTCGCAGACGCCGAGCAGCAGCGCCGCGTCGAACATGTCGTGGGACAGCGCGATCGCGGTCGACATCGCGATCACCTCGCGGCTGAACAGCGACAGTTCCATCCCCGGACGGCCCTGGGTGACGCCGTCGCACATCGCGGGCACGCCGCCGGCGAACTGGGCCACCCCGCCCGCCTGGCGGACCGACCCTTTCAGCATGGCGGGGTACTCCTGCATCGGCTGGTGCGCCGAAAGCATGTCGTTGTAGGAGGAGACGATCGCGACGCCCGGCGCCCGCGCGGCGCGCAGTGCCGCTTTGTCGACACCCTCCATCGCGGCGAAGCCGTGGGCGAGGTTGCTGCAGTCGAGGCCGCGCCGCACCGGACCTTCTTCGTGGGCGGCGGCGACACGCTCGAGGTACGCGGCGCGGGTTTCGGCGCTGCGGGCGGCGACGCGTTCGGTGACTTCGGCGATGATGGGGTGGACGTTCGGGGCGGTGCTCATGTCCGGCTCCGGATCACTGGTCGTGGTGGTCCGCGGGACGGCAACGCTGACGTCGCTGGGTCGTGACAGTGGCCACAGTACCTCGGGGGAAAGCGCGAATCAAAATCGATACAGAAGATCGACTCGCGTGACCTCCGTCACGCCCCTAGGTTCTACTGTGCTACTTGTCACATTGCACAACGCGCGGCAGAGTCGAGGTGGCGAGGATCGCTTGCCTTCGAAGGCTCAAGCGGCCAACCGAACCGACCATCGGGAGGTACCGATGTCCACCACAGAGATCGCCGAGCTTCGGCGAGCCATCGGTCAGCTGAGGCAGTGCGTCGGCGCGCTGCGGTCCCGATACGGCGACGCATCGGCGGTACGGCGCCTGGTGAACGACGTCGAGCGGCTCGACATCGACGCGACGGACCTCGACACGACCCCGATCGCGGTGCCCGCGCAGGCGAAGGCCGCCGATCGTGTCCAGGTACCCGATACGCCGTACGACCCGGCGCTCTGGCACGGCGCCGATGACGAGGGCGTCGGCGGCTACAAGCGCGACCAGCTGTGAGCGCCCCCGCCGGCAACGAGGCCGGACGGGGTACGGGGGTCCGCGCACCGTCGCGGGCCCGGATCGCCGAAAAAACGCTGCGCACCGACCGGTGGTGGCTCTCCCCGCTGCTGACCGTCCTCGGCCTCTCCGCCTTCATCGTCTACGCGACGATCAGGTCCTTCGTCCGCACCGCCTACTGGGTGCCCGAATACCACTACCTGACGCCGTTCTATTCGCCCTGTGTCTCGGAATCCTGCGTCGAAGGCTCCCGGCATTTCGGGGCCTGGTTCGGCGAGCTGCCGGGCTTCATCCCGCTCGGCTTCCTCGTCCTGCCGTTCCTGCTGGGCTTCCGGCTGACCTGCTACTACTACCGCAAGGCGTACTACCGCGCGGTCTGGTTCTCGCCGCCCGCGTGCGCGGTCGCCGAACCGCACGCCAAGTACACCGGGGAGACCCGCCTGCCGTTGATCATCCAGAACGCCCACCGCTACTTCTTCTACGTGGCCGTGGTCGTCTCGCTGGTCAACACCTACGACGCGATCACCGCGTTCCACGGCAAGACCGGCGGTTTCGGCTTCGGGCTCGGCAACATCGTGCTGCTCGGCAACGTGATCCTGTTGTGGGCCTACACGTTGTCGTGCCACTCGTGCCGTCACGTGACCGGCGGCAGGTTGAAGCACTTCTCGAAACATCCGGTCCGCTACTGGATCTGGACGCAGATCACGAAGCTCAACACCCGGCATATGGCGCTCGCGTGGACGACGCTCGGCACGCTCGTGCTGACCGACCTCTACGTGATGCTCGTGGCCAGCGGGGCGATCTCGGATCTGCGGTTCATCAACTAGCGGCACGGGAATCCCCCGTCCCCGACAACGGCGTCCAGCTTTGAGGTGGCTTTTTCTATGACCGAGGTCGAACGGCTCAACTACGACGTCGTGGTGATCGGTGCCGGCGGCGCCGGGCTCCGCGCGGTCATCGAGGCGCGCGAACGCGGCTTCAGTGTCGCGGTGGTGTGCAAATCGCTGTTCGGCAAGGCGCATACGGTGATGGCCGAAGGCGGTTGCGCGGCGTCGATGGGCAACGCCAACTCCAACGACAACTGGCAGGTCCACTTCCGCGACACCATGCGCGGCGGGAAGTTCCTCAACAACTGGCGGATGGCCGAACTGCACGCCAAGGAGGCACCGGACCGGGTCTGGGAACTGGAGACCTACGGGGCGCTGTTCGACCGGACGAAGGACGGCCGGATCAGCCAGCGCAACTTCGGCGGGCACACCTACCCGCGGCTCGCGCACGTCGGCGACCGCACCGGGCTCGAACTGATCCGCACGATGCAGCAGAAAATCGTTTCGCTGCAACAAGAGGACTTCAAGGAGACCGGCGACTACGAGGCGCGGATCAAGGTCTTCGCCGAATGCACGATCACCGAACTGCTGACCGACGACGGCCGGATCTCCGGCGCCTTCGGGTATTGGCGCGAGAGCGGCCGGTTCATTCTGTTCGAGTCGCCGGCGGTGGTGCTGGCGACCGGCGGTATCGGGAAGTCGTTCAAGGTCACCTCGAATTCGTGGGAGTACACCGGTGACGGGCACGCGCTGGCGCTGCGGGCCGGGGCGACACTCATCAACATGGAGTTCGTCCAGTTCCACCCGACGGGCATGGTCTGGCCGCCGAGTGTGAAGGGGATCCTGGTCACCGAAGGCGTCCGTGGTGACGGCGGGGTCCTCAAGAACACCGAGGACAAGCGGTTCATGTTCGAGTACGTCCCCGACGTGTTCAAGGGGCAGTACGCGGACAGCGAGGAAGAGGCCGACCGCTGGTACACCGACCAGGAAAAGAACCGCCGCACGCCGGATCTGCTGCCGCGCGACGAGGTGGCGCGGGCGATCAACTCCGAGGTCAAGGCGGGCCGGGGATCGCCGCACGGCGGGGTCTTCCTCGACATCGCCAGCAGGCTGCCCGCGGAGGAGATCCGCAAACGGCTGCCGTCGATGTATCACCAGTTCAAGGAACTCGCCGACGTCGACATCACCAAGGAGCCGATGGAGGTCGGCCCGACCTGTCACTACGTGATGGGCGGGATCGAGGTCGACCCGGACACGGCGTCGTCGAGTGTGCCGGGCCTGTTCGCCGCCGGTGAATGCTCCGGCGGGATGCACGGGTCGAACCGGCTCGGCGGGAACTCGCTTTCGGACCTGCTCGTCTTCGGCCGCCGCGCGGGGCTCGGCGCCGCGTCCTACGTCGCGGAGCTGAAGGAGCGTCCGAAGGTCAGCCAGTCCGATGTGGACGCTGCCGCGGCGATGGCGCTCGCGCCGTTCGACCCGCCGGGTGACGGCGTCGAGGAGAACCCGTACAGCCTGCACACCGAACTGCAGCAGTCGATGAACGACCTGGTCGGCATCATCCGCAAGGCCGAGGAGATCGAGCGGGCACTGGAGAAGCTCGGGGAACTGCGCGAGCGGATCAAGCGGGTCACCGTCGAGGGACACCGGCAGTTCAACCCCGGCTGGCATCTCGCCGTCGACCTGCGGAACATGCTGATGGTCAGTGAGTGTGTCGCGCGGGCGGCGCTCACCAGGACCGAAAGCCGGGGCGGGCACACACGTGACGACCACCCGGGGATGGATCCCCAGTGGCGCAACAAACTCCTCGTCTGCTCGGCCACCCCCGGCGACAATCCGGTGGTGCCGGACATCGGGGTCACGGTCAAGACGCAGATCCCCTTGCGACAGGACCTGCTGGAGCTGTTCGAACTGTCCGAGCTGGGCAAGTACTACACCGACGAAGAACTGGCCTCGCACCCCGGGAGCCCGGCATGAGCTACAAGGCGAGTTTCCGGGTCTGGCGCGGCGACGCCGACTCGGGTGAGCTGAAGGACTACAGCGTCGAGGTCAACGAGGGCGAGGTCGTCCTCGACATCATCCACCGCCTGCAGGCCACTCAGGCCTCGGATCTGGCGGTGCGGTGGAACTGCAAGGCGGGCAAATGCGGTTCGTGCTCGGCGGAGATCAACGGCAAACCGCGGCTGCTGTGCATGACCCGGATGTCGACCTTCACCGAGGACGAGGTCATCACCGTGACGCCGATGCGGACGTTCCCGGTGATCCGCGACCTGGTGACCGACGTGTCGTTCAACTACACCAAGGCGCGGGAGATCCCGTCGTTCACGCCGCCCCCGGAGCTGAAGCCGGGGGAGTACCGGATGCAGCAGGTCGACGTCGAGCGCTCGCAGGAGTTCCGCAAGTGCATCGAATGCTTCCTGTGCCAGAACACCTGCCACGTGGTGCGCGACCATGAGGAGAACAAGGATGCCTTCGCCGGGCCCCGGTACCTCATGCGCATCGCCGAACTGGAGATGCATCCCCTCGACGTCGCCGACCGGCGGGACGCGGCGCAGGAGGAGCACGGGCTCGGCTACTGCAACATCACCAAATGCTGCTCGGACGTGTGCCCGGAGGGCATCCACATCACCGACAACGCGCTCATCCCGATGAAGGAACGCGTCGCGGACCGGAAGTACGACCCCATCGTGTGGCTGGGGAACAAGCTCTTCCGGCGGGACCAGTAGTCCAAGCCTCGTGAGTGGTAATGATGGTTCTAACCGTCATTACCACTCACGAGGCTTTTAATCGTTTGCCCACGCTCACCGGGCCGTCGCATACTTGTCGCACACCGGCCAAGGAGGACACATGACGCGACGCTGTTACGCCATGCCCCTTGGTATGGAAGAGAAACACGGCTCCCCGCCGTCGTCCTAGCACGACGTCGACCAAGGAGCCGCCCTTCGGGAAACCGAACCGGGCGGCTTTTCTTTTCGGTGACCCTGATTTCTGGAACCAAGCAGTCCGGTGCGCGATGCGTGCCGGACTGTGTTCCAGGCCAAATTCCCCGGCACGGCGGGGAAACCTGTTCCGTCGTTCCGGTGCGGCGGTGTGGGGTCCGTGTGGTCCACACCGCCAGACGCGCACGGTCCGGTGACCGGCCGGGATTCATAGCCCCGGCCAGCCTGGCTCGACACCAGGGTGCGCGACTCAGGCGCCTTTGCGGGCGCTGTGCACGTCGCCGTGTTCGTGGCGATGCAGCACGATGTCCTGGAAACCGTTGCGCCGCAAGCCTTCCTCCAAGGTGAGGCCGTTCGTGGCGACGACCACGAGCAGTCCGCCCGCCACCAGGCTCGCGGCGATGCGGCCGAGAGGGTCGGGGGAGTCCAGGAAGGCCAGGACGATGTCGAAGATTCCCATCACCGGCAACCGGTCGAGGTGATGGACCTCGTACGAGATCCCGGCGGGATCCCGTTCTTCTTCGCGCTGCGCGACCGCGATCAGCGTCTGATCCGCGTCGACCCCGACGACCCGGCGGGCGCCTTGGGCGCGGAACAGCCGGGGATAGCGGCCATCGCCGCATCCGACGACCAGGACCGACCTGCCCGCCAGGTCCGGCAGCGCTTCGAGCAGCGTCGTGGCCTGGTCCGCCATACGGCCGACGCTAGCCGACCTTGCGTCTCGCCAACACGCCCGACTGGCGCATCATGGTGCGTGATGACTCCTTGTCGGCTCCCGACGAAGGGCGCTTCCCCGAGATTGGCGGGAGACTGACTGTTCCTGGTGGCTGACGCCAGCTCGAAGCCTCGGCTGCAGAGGGCGGCGAGTTGCGCACCTGGTCCCACGGCCCAATGGCTAACTAGCACGCTGGCGACGAGTTGTGGGATAGCAACCGTTCTGCGGTAATCGGTGAAGCGACGATCATTTATTTCGAATAGGTGGTCTGAATTGGTGTCGTGATCTGCTATTCGTTGTTTAGCTATGGAGAACACTGGATTCTTGACCTGAACAGTATTTTGGGATCACACGATCGGATGCTTATGTCGTCAAGATGGCACGTGTTAGGCTTCCTTGGTCGGACAGGTAAAGGGGGCTGGGCGTCGAATATTTCTCATTCGCATTTCATTTCTTTGGGAGTCTTGAGGCTGGTTGAGACTTGTGTCAGTCCGGGAATCGAGAGGGTGATTAATTATGCTTCACGCATTTAGAAGGGTTACAGTTGCGATAGTTGCAACTGTAACCGTGTTGACGATATCAAATGGGTCGGCGCTTGCTGGTGAAGCGGGGTCGGCTGCAGTAATGGCTGGCCCCAAGCTGGATTACCTTATGCCGGGAACTGTTAATGGCGGATATTTTTCAACTATTGGCATCTGTCTAAATGTTGGTAGGGAGAACGTGGCGAGTGGTAACTATGTCGAATACATCTGCCACTTCGAGCCATTTCAGGGTAGGGATATGCGGCACCTCAATCTGCGGCCGAGGTAGGTTTGTCGATAGATCCTGCTTCGCGACCTGCATGCCATTGGCAATTGCAGGCGACTGTTCGATGTGCTGAGGAGGTCAGTGGTGGGTTTGCTGGTAAGAGTCTAATCTGACCGGTGCAGTTGCGTGGTAATGGACAACGCGACAATTTTCAACGCTCGAAACGAGGGTCCACTCGATCATGATCGAGTGGACCCTCTGCGGAAGCTTAAGGCAGGTCAGACAGCGGCTGCTCCGAGTCCGGCCTCCTCAGCTTTGTTGTTGGTCAGGTCTCTGTACTTCCTCCTGCGCCGGTTGCACTTCTCTAGATATGCCGCCGGCGCTGGTAGCAGCAGGCACAGGCAGATGTAGATACCGGCCGCGACCAGTGTCGACGGCACGATCGGCTGGCCGAACTCACTGCGTGCCGATGTAGCGCGCGTATTACAGCAGTTCCTGAAACGTGAGGATGAAGCCCAGCGCGGTGTCCTTCAGTAGTACCAGCATCTGGCTGATGATCGTCGGCAGCACCACCCGGATCGCCTGCGATAGCAGGATAGTGAACATCGCCTGGGTTTTGCACATGCCCAGGGCGTATGCCGCCTCCGCCTGGCCCTTCGGCAGGGCCTGGACACCTGCGCGGAAGACCGCGAGTACCGAGCCGTTGTACAGGGTAAGCCCGAAGACCACGCCGAGGAACGGTGTCATCGGAACACTCACGGCCGGGAGACCGAAGTGAAACGGGAACACCAGGTCGGTGCGCGGGGATGGCGCGGAACGACTAATAGGCCGTATCCCGGAGTACCTGTAGGTCCCCTTCCTGTGCCTCCAGTGTAAGGAAGGGGACCTACAGGTACTTACGGAGCTACAGCGCCCCGCCGCTCGCGTCGTCGCGCTGCATGACGACGCTGGACGGTGCGGAGTGCACCGGCTTGGCGCCCTTGGGTGCCTTCTTCCGCCGCGCCAGCTTGTTCTCCAGCCAGCTCGCAAACCACGACAGGAGCAGGTTCAGCACGATGAAGATGATCGCGATGACGATCAGCGTCGGGATCGTGTTGCCGTAGAGACCGGTGAGCGGTCCGGAGGCACGGATCAGTTCGTCGAAGCCGATGGTCAGCTGACCGGCCAGCGCGGTGTCCTTGAGGATGACCACGAGCTGGCTCACCAGCGCGGGCAGCATCAGCGTGACGGCCTGCGGAAGCAGGACGGTCAGCATGATCTGGGTCTTGCGCATGCCCAGCGCGGACGCGGCCTCGCCCTGGCCCTTGGGCAGCGAAAGAATGCCCGCGCGGAAGACCTCGGCCATGACCGACCCGTTGTAGAGCACCAGACCGGTCACCGCGGCGAACAGCGGGCGGATCTCGGAGTCGATGCCGGTGTAGTACGCGTAGAACGCCGCGGCGAACACCATCAGCAGCAGCACGGGGATCGCCCGGAAGAACTCGACGATCGCGCCGACCGGGACCCGGATCCACTTGTGCTCCGACAGCCGGCCGATGCCCAGCAGGGCGCCGATCGGCAGCGCGATCACGATCGAAAGCGCCGCGGCCTTCAGGGTGTTGAGCAGACCGGGGAGCAGGAACTGTGTCCACGTCGTACCGTCGACGAAGGGCTTCCAGAGCGCGCCTGCCCACTGTCCCTTCTCGTCGAAACCCGCGTAGATGAAGTAGACGACCAGTGCCAGGACGAGCACGAAAAGGACACTGTAGAGCCAGTTTCGCGCCCGCGCCTTGGGGCCGGGGATGTCATAGAGAACGGTCTGTGCGCTCATCGCTTGACCTCGACCTTCTTGGCGACCCAGCCCAGCAGCAGGCCGAGGGGGAGGACCAGGATGACGAACCCGACGGCGAAGAGGAGGAAGACCAGGAGCAGCGAGTCGGACTCGTTCTCCACCATCTCCGACATCAGCAACGATGCCTCCGCCACGCCGATGATCGACGCGACCGTGGTGTTCTTCAGCAGGGCGATCATGACGTTCGCCAGCGGTGCGATCACCGACCGGAACGCCTGCGGCAGGACGATCAGCGTCAGCACCTGGACGAAGCCGAGCCCCAGCGCACGGGCGGCTTCCGCCTGGCCGACGGGGACGGTGTTGATACCCGACCGCAGCGATTCACAGACGAACGTCGCGGTGTAGGCGATAAAACCGAGGATCGCGAGCCGGAAGAAGTTGTCGTCCAACGACGTCGTCGATTCCGACGAGGCCAGGTTGATCCCTAGCGTGGAGAACATGCCCAGCGACGTGAAGACGATGATGACGGTCAGCGGGGTGTTCCGGAAGATGTTGACGTAGGCGGTGCCGAACGCCCGCATGATCGGAACCGGGCTCACCCGCATCCCCACCAGGATGGTGCCCCAGATCAGGGAGCCGATCGCGGAGAAGAAGGTGAGCTTGATCGTCATCCAGAAGGCGCCGAGCAAGTCGTAATTGGGATTGTCGAGGAAATCGAACAAGGTGCTCAACCCAGCCTCGGTATGGGAACGGTGCGCCGCGGTACACGGCGCACCGTTCGATTCCTTCAGTTCAGCGGCTCAGTGAGCCGGGTGTCAGGAGATGGCCGGGGGCTCCGGGATCTTGTAGCCCGACGGACCAACGTTCTTCTCCAGAGCGGCCTTCCACGCGCCGTCCTGCTGCATCTTCTTGATCGCGTTGTTGATCGCGGTGACGCTCTCGGTGTCGTCCTTCTTCAGGCCAACGCCGTACTTCTCGTCGGTGAAGCCCTTGCCGACCAGCTTCAGCTTGCCGGGCTGCTGCGCGGCGTAGCCGGCGAGGATCACATCATCGGTGGTCATCGCGTCGACGGTCTTGTTGAGCAGCGAGGTGACGCAGTCGGTGTACTTGCCGACTTCCTGCAGCTGAACTGCCTTGGCGTACTTTTCCTTGACGTTCTGCGCCGGGGTCGAACCCTTGACCGAGCAGAGCTTCTTGTTGCCGGTCAGCGACTCCGGGCCGGTGATGTCGGTGTTCTCGGCCTGGACCAGCAGGTCCTGGTGCGCGATGAAGTACGGGCCCGCGAAGGAGACCTCGTTCTTGCGCTTGTCGGTGATCGAGTAGGTGGCGACGATGAAGTCGACCTCGCCCTTCTTGATCAGGTCCTCACGCTGCGCGGACTGCGCTTCCTTCCAGGTGATCGCCGACTCCTCGACGCCGAGCTCCTTGGCGATGTACTTCGCCACGTCGACGTCGAACCCGGCGTAGGTGCCATCGGCCTGCTTCTGGCCGAGACCCGGCTGGTCGAACTTGATGCCGATGGTCAGCTTCTTGTCGTTCTTGGCCTTCGCCACCACGTTCTTGGCGCCGCTGGAGCCGCTGCCGGCGTCCGACCCGCCGCCACCACAGGCGGAGAGGGCGAGACCGGCCGCCACGACGGCCGCGCTCATTCGCAGAACTCGGTTCAACCGCATTCTTCTCAGTTTCCTTCCGAATCTTGTCCAGCCATACCGGCCGGCGGGGAAGTCCTTAGTGGGTAAGGATCTTGCCGAGGAAGTCCTTCGCCCGGTCGGTCTTGGGCTTGGTGAAGAACTCGTCCGGGGTGGAGTCCTCGACGATCTCGCCGTCGGACATGAACACCACCCGGTTCGCCGCACGCCGCGCGAAGCCCATCTCGTGGGTGACGACGAGCATCGTCATCCCGTCCTTCGCGAGCGTCGTCATCACGTCGAGGACCTCCTGGACCATCTCCGGGTCCAGTGCCGAGGTCGGCTCGTCGAACAGCATCACCTTGGGGCGCATCGCCAGCGCGCGGGCGATCGCCACACGCTGCTGCTGCCCGCCGGAAAGCTGCGCGGGGTACTTGTCGGCCTGGTTGGCGATGCCGACCCGTTCGAGCAGGTCCATCGCGGTCTTGCGGGCTTCGGCCGAGTTGACCTTGCGGACCTTCATCGGCGCGAGCATGACGTTCTCGACGATCGTCTTGTGCGCGAACAGGTTGAAGGACTGGAACACCATGCCGACGTCGGCCCGCAGCGCCGCCAGGGCCTTGCCTTCGGCGGGCAACGGGACGCCGTCCACGGCGATCTCGCCGGAGTTGATGGGCTCCAGCCGGTTGATCGCGCGACACAGCGTCGACTTGCCAGACCCGGACGGCCCGAGCACGACCACGACCTGCCCACGCGGCACCTCGAGGTTGATCTCCTTGAGCACGTGCAGGTCGCCGAAGTACTTGTTCACGGCGGCCGCCTTGATCATCGGCGCCGCCACCTCCGCGGTCATCTGGCCTCCAGGAGCGTTCGTTTGCAGGGGACTGCGGGGTCAGGCACCACGCGATGGCGGAAACCTACTCCCGTCGGACCGCTTGTAAAGGCGGCTTGACCAATACTTAGGGTTTCAAGTCCGTATCGTTCTCAAGCCACCGGACGGCCCCGGTCACGCCCGTCCGGCGCTGATCAGCCTAGACAAGGCGGGGGTGTCCCGTAAGCGGGGTCACACAAGATCTGTGACGCATCGTGACCGTTACCGCGTGCGGCAGGTCACTCACTGGGCCGGACGGCCCAGCGGTACGGGCAGCGCGGGAGGTGACTCACCCCATAGAGTCGTTCTTCCAGTCGTCGCGGTGCGGGGATGGCGTGAAAGGGAAACACGGGTGCGGGTACTGCTGGTGGAGGACGACGACCGGGTCGCGGGGGCCTTGACGCCCGCGCTGACCCGGCGTGGCCTGACGATCAAACGCCTTGCCTCCGGCGCCGGGGTGCTCGACCTGGTGCACGAGGTCGACGTCGTCCTGCTCGACCTGGGGCTTCCCGACGTCGACGGGATCGTGCTGTGCCGCCGGATCCGCGCGGTCAGCGACGTCGCGGTCATCGTCGTCTCGGCGAGGGGAGAGGTCGACGACCGGATCCAGGGCCTGCGGTCCGGCGCCGACGACTACCTGGTGAAGCCCTACGACGTCGACGAACTCGTCGCCAGGGTCGAGGCCGTGCGCCGTCGCCGGGGCGAGCGCCCGGCCGCCTCCGAACCGGCCGGGGTCATCCGGGCGGGTGATGTCTCGGTCGATATCGGGCGGCATGAGGTCCAGGTCGACGGGCAGCCGGTTTCGTTGTCCCGCAAGGAGTTCCAGGTGCTCGCGCTGGTGGTCTCCGCGCGCGGTGCGGTCTGCGCCCGTGACCACGTGCTTAGTGAGGTCTGGGGACACCGCGGTCCCGCGGAGAGCCGTTCGCTCGACGTCCACGTCGCCACCCTGCGCACCAAACTGGGCAGGCCCGCGATGATCGAGACCGTCCGCGGCGTGGGCTACCGCCTCGGCGGCGCCTACGGCCCGGCGGAAGAGGGCTGAGCCGGTGCGCGTCCGGCTCCAGGCGATCGTGCTGACGCTGGTCGCGGCGCTCGTCTTCGGCCTCGGCATCCCGCTCGCGCTCAGTGTGGCGGCCAGTGTGCAGCTCGACCTCTTCCTCGACCGGCTCACCGACACCTCCCGATTCGCTTCCCTGGCGCAGCGCCCGCTGGTGGAGAACCGGCCTGACCTGATCGAGGACGAACTCCGCCGCTACACCGAGGTCTACAACGTCCCGGTGGTGATCGTCGACCAGGACGGCGAGGCCGTGGTGAGCGCGCTCGGCGGCGGACCCGGCGCGGCCGCCCGGATCAACCTGAAGGACGCCGCCATCTCCTCGCATATCCAGGCGGCACTGGCCGGACGGCGGTCGGAACCCGGTCCGCTGCTGATGCCGTGGAACACCGAGCCGCTGGTGCTCGCGGAACCGATCCTCATCGACGGCGAGGTGCGGGGCGCGGTGATCACCCTGTCCTCGACCGAACGCGCGCGGACCGAGCTGCTGTGGTGGTGGCTGCTCATCGCGGCGGGCGCCGTGCTGGCGTTCGGGTTCGCGCTGGTCATCGCCGTGCCGGTGGTGCGCTGGATCCTGCGCCCGGTCCGCCGCCTGGATGAGGCGACCGGGGAACTGGTCGCCGCCGTGGTCAGCGGCCGGGAGGTACAGCGGGTGGGGGAGACGGGCGGGCCGCCGGAACTGCGGCAGCTCGAACGGTCCTTCGACCGGATGGCCGCGAGCGTCGACGAGGCCCTCTCGGCGCAGCGTGCCTTCGTCGCCGATGCCTCCCACCAGCTGCGGAACCCGTTGACCGCGCTGAAGATCCGGCTCGGCAACCTCGACGGGCACGTCGACGACGACCTCGCCGCCGCGGACCTCGAAGCCGCCGTCGTGGACGCGCGGCGGCTGAACCAGATCCTCGACGAACTCCTCTCTCTGGCCCGCGCCGAGGCGTCAGGCGGCGAACTGGTGCCGGTCGCCCTCGACGAGGTGGTGGGTGCCCGGGTCGCCGACTGGAGGGTGGTCGGCCGGACCCGGGACATCTCGCTGACCGCGTCCGGACTCGGCGGCGGGCTGCGGGTGCTCACCCCGGCGCGCGGGCTCGAAGTGGTGCTCGACGCGCTGCTGGACAACGCGCTGAAGTTCACCGAGCCCGGGACCGAGGTGCGGGTCACCGTCACCGAGGCGGACGGGAAGGTCGACATCGCCGTCCGCGACCACGGGCCCGGCCTGCGCGAAGACGAACTCGAGCGGGCGGCGGACCGGTTCTGGCGCAGCACCTCGCATCAGAACGTCCCCGGATCCGGGCTGGGTCTGGCGATCGTCACCGAGATCATGGTCCGCTCCGACGGCTCGCTGCGGCTCGGTTCACCCGAGGGTGGCGGGCTCGAAGTGACCGTGACGCTGCCTGTCGTCAGTCCTTGAGCGAGCGGAAGTAGCGCAGCGCGCCGGGATGCAGCGGCAGCGGGGAGGTCTCGATGGCCGGGTGGACGTCGATCGACAACGCCGCCCCGGCGGCCTTGACCAGCTCACCGCGTGCGTCGAACAGCCCGCGGACCAGCGCTTCCGCGAGGTCGTCCGGCATCGAGTCCGGCACGACCAGGAAGTTCGGCAGCACGAGCGTGGTCACCGGCGCCTGCAGGTGATAGGCCGTCACCGGGATGGTGGCCGTGCGATACACCGGATTCCTCGCCCGCAGGTCGTCCGCGAGATCGGTGATGTCGAGCAGCCGGACCCTGCTCGCGCGCTCCGTGATCGACGGCGTCGGCAGGCCACCGGACCAGATGACGGCGTCGATCTGGCGGTTCTCCAACGCGGGGAGCGCCTCGGTGAGCCCGAGGTTGCGCCGGTCGACGGCGCCGGTCAGCCCGGACACCTCGAGCAGCTGTTTCGACAGGAACTCGACGCCGGAGTCGGGGGAGCCGATCGCGACCTTGAGGCCTCGCAGCTGCGCGAACGAGGTGATCGTGGAATCGGCCCGGACGACGACGTGCAGGTAGTCGTCGTGCACCCGGGCCAGCGCGGCCAGCCCGGCGGTCTTCTCGGTGGCGACGTCGGCGGCCACGAAGGCGACGTCGGCCTTGCCCGCGCGGACCCGGCCGATGTTGTCCGGCGAGCCCTGGGTCTCCTGGATCTCGGGCCGCTCGGCGCCGAGCTGCGCGGCCCACGCGTCGGCCAGCGCCTCGGCCAGCTTGTCGTAGACGCCGCCGTTGAGCCCCGCCGCGATCCGCACGTGTGCCCCGGACAGGTCCGGCCCGCACCCGGCGACCAGGGCGCAGACCACGACGAGCACCGCCGCCAGCACACCCGGTCTCCTCATGAGGGTCGATCGTGCCATGGAACCCCGCCCGCGTACCCTCGAAGGCGAGATGAGCGCGCGCACATACCAGATCCGCACCTTCGGCTGCCAGATGAACGTGCATGACTCCGAACGTCTTGCCGGGCAGCTCGAGGACGCCGGCTACGTTCCGGGTGACGGCGAGGCCACACCCGACCTGATCGTGTTCAACACCTGCGCCGTGCGGGAGAACGCGGACAACAAGCTGTACGGCACCCTCGGCCATCTCCGGCCGCAGAAGACCGCGAAGCCGGACATGCAGATCGCCGTCGGCGGTTGCCTCGCGCAGAAGGACCGCGGCGAGATCGTCAAACGCGCGCCCTGGGTCGACGTCGTGTTCGGCACGCACAACATCGGTTCGCTGCCGACGCTGCTGGAACGCGCGCGGCACAACGCCGAGGCCGAGGTCGAGATCCTCGAAGCGCTCGAAACCTTTCCCTCGACGCTGCCGGCCCGGCGCGAGTCCGCGTACGCGGGCTGGGTGTCGATTTCGGTGGGCTGCAACAACACCTGCACCTTCTGCATCGTCCCGGCGTTGCGCGGCAAGGAACGCGACCGCCGTCCCGGCGAGATCCTGGCCGAGGTCGAGGCGCTCGTCGCCGAGGGCGTCCTCGAAGTGACCCTGCTCGGCCAGAACGTGAACTCCTACGGCGTCGAATTCGGCGACCGGCTCGCGTTCGGAAAGCTGCTGCGTGCCTGCGGGGCGGTGGAGGGCCTGGAGCGGGTCCGGTTCACCTCGCCGCATCCGGCGGCGTTCACCGAGGACGTCATCGACGCGATGGCCGAGACCCCGAACGTCTGCCACCAGCTGCACATGCCGCTGCAGTCCGGCTCGGACCGGGTGCTGCGCGAGATGAAGCGGTCCTATCGTTCGGCGCGTTACCTCAAGATCCTCGACCGCGTGCGCGAAGTGATGCCCGAGGCCGCGATCACCACGGACATCATCGTCGGCTTCCCCGGCGAGACCGAGGAAGACTTCCAGGCCACGCTCGACGTCGTCGCGCAGGCGCGGTTCTCCAGCGCGTTCACCTTCCAGTACTCGATCCGGCCCGGTACGCCCGCGGCCGAGATGGAGGGGCAGCTGCCGAAGGAGGTCGTGCAGGAGCGCTACGAACGGCTCGTGAAGCTGCAGAACGACATCTCCTGGGAAGAGAACAAGAAGATCGTCGGCCGCCGCGTCGAGCTGCTGGTCGCCTCCGGCGAGGGCCGCAAGGACACCGAGACGCACCGGATGAGCGGCCGCGCCCGTGACGGCAGGCTCGTCCACTTCACGCCCGCGGGACCGCTGGTGGACCGCGCCGTCCGGCCGGGCGACGTCGTCGAGACCGTCGTGACCTACGGTGCCCCGCACCACCTCGTCGCGGACGGTGATCTGCTGTCGCACCGCCGGACGAAGGCTGGCGACAACTCCGAGGCCGGGCTCCGGCCGAAGACCAACGGCGTGACGCTGGGCCTGCCGGGCTTCGGTGCCCCGGCCGTCACGCCGGAACCGGTGAGCGGATGTGCGCTGTGACCGAACCGAAGATCGACCAGCTCGCCGCCGAGATCGACGAGGTCGGCGAGCGCGCGGCCAAGACGGTCGAACTGGGCAGGCGCGGCTTCTCCATCGCCGTGCTGATGTTCGTGCTGCTGATCGCCCAGCTGCTGCCCTGGGTCGGTGACCACGCCGGCTGGGAGGTGCTGGCGGGCCGCGGCGGCGGGATCCCGCAGCTGTTCGCCGCGACCTCCACCGGGATCGGGGTGCTCGCCTCCGCCGTCGCGCTGGTGACCCGCCGCTGGTGGCTGGCCTGGGTCTGCGCCGCGGGCGGCTGGTTCGCCTCGGTCGACGGCCTGCTCGCGATCTGGTCGCAGCAGTCCTCCCACGCGACCGGCGCGGCCGGTGGCGGTCCTGGCTTCGGCCTGATCGTCGCCTGGATCGCCACCGTCGCGCTGGCCGTGTACTGGATGCGCGCGGCCTTCTCGCGCAGCTAGCCGACGCGCAAGGTGAGGTTGCTGGACGTGTACGCGCTCGCGTAGAGCGTCGTCTCGGGGTGGTAGGCCCTCAGCGTGATCACCGCGCTGAAGGAGAAGCTGAGCCTCAGGGAGAACGTCGAGTTGGGCCGGCAGGTGGTGTCGGCGATGTTCACCCAGACACTGCCCTGAAGCTGCTGGACGATGATCGCTTCGAGGCTGTCCGTTCCGTCGGAGCGGGCGCCTTCCTCCTTCAACGTCCCCTTGAGGACGACGTTTTCGTTGACCTTGGCCTGCTTCTTGCTGAGCGAGGCGTCGAGTTTGACCTTCTTCTTGCTGATTTCGGGAGAAGCCGGGACCGGTGCCGGAGAACCGATCGCCGATGCGGCCGGGGCGAGCCCGGCCACCAGGGCGCAACTGATCGCCAGGGCGGCGAGCGCCCGGCGGACTGGGGGAATCAGTGTCTGGTTCATGATCGAAGTTGAGCACGGTTGAGCGCGGAGAGCGCTCGAATACGCACTAACGAGCGACACGTCCCTCCACAGTGGAATTACCGCGCCCGTTGCCGTTTCCGGTCCCGAGACCCTTCCGAAACGTCATGAGGGGTCCCCATAGGACGAAATTCGTCCTATGGGGACCCCTCATGACACGTGCAGTGCCCGCGCCCGGCCTGGCCTGCCTCGGCCCAAGCTTACCGGTCCGCGATGGCCGCTTCCGCCGCCTCGAGCCACTCACGCCACTGCGCGGCCTGCTCGTCCGCCTTCTTCGCGCGCCGCTCGTCGCCCGCCGCACGGGCCTTCGCCGCCTGCGACTCGAACTGCTCGACCCGCTCGCGGAACTGCGCCGCCCTGGCCTGCGCCTCCGGGTCGGTCCGCCGCCACTTGCTGTCCTCGGCCGACTTGACCGCGTCCTGCACGGCCTTCAGGCGCCCGTCCAGCTCACGGATGCGCTCCCGCGGGACCTTGCCGATCTCGTCCCACTGCTCCTGGATGCGGCGCAGATGCTGCTTCGCCGCTTCGAGGTTCGACGCGGGGTCGATCTTCTCGGCCTCGACGAGCAGTTCTTCCTTCCGCTGCGCGTTGGTCGCGAACTCGGCGTCCCGCTCGGAGAACACCGAGGACCGGCGCGCGAAGAACTTGTCCTGCGCGGCCCGGAAACGCTGCCAGAGCGCTTCGTCGCTGTCCTTGGGCGCGCGACCGGCGGCCTTCCACTCGGTCATCAGGTCCTTGTAGCGGCCCGCCGTGTCGCCCCAGTCCGAGGACTCCGACAGCGCCTCGGCTTCGGCGATCAGCTCTTCCTTGCGCTGCTTGGCCCCGGCCCGCTGCTTGTCCAGCTCGGCGAAATGCGACCCGCGGCGCCGGTTGAACGCCTCGCGAGCCTTGGAGAACCGCTTCCACAACTCGTCGTCGGTCTTGCGGTCGACGCCCTTGACGGTCTTCCACTCGTCCAGGATCGCGCGCAGCCGATCGCCGGCGGCCTTCCACTGGGTCGACTCGGCGGCGAGCTTCTCGGCTTCGTCGGCGAGGGCCTGCTTGCGGACGACGGCGGCCGCGCGGGCCTCTTCGCGTTCCTGCTTGGCCGAGGCCAGCGCCTTCTCGGCGTGGGCGATGACCTGCTCGATACGCCCGCCCAGCGCGGCGATGTCGCCGACGACGGCGGCTTCGGCGAGGCCGTCGCGCAGCTGCGTGGCCGTCGCCAGCGCGTGCTTCGGGTCGCCCGCGCCGGATTCCAGCCGCGTTTCGAGCAGCTCGACCTCGGTGCGCAGGTCGTCGAACCGGCGCGCGTAGTGGAGCAGACCCTCGTCCGGGCTCCCGGCCTGCCAGACACCGACCGCGCGTTCGCCGTCGGGCGTGTTGACGTACACCGTGCCTTCGTCGTCGACCCTGCCCCAAGCGGACGGGCTGGGCTCGGCGGGCGGCACCGGGGGTGCGGGATGCCCGCCACCGAGCGCGTGCGGCACCGGGTGCGGAGCCGGGGTACCGGTGGACGTGTTCTCCTGGGCCATCGCAGGCTCCTTATCGCCTGTACGCCCGCTGGCGCGGGCGCCCCGCCTAGCGGCGGGGCCGGGTAATGCGTTGCCGTCTTGCTTTCGGGGTATCGACCCCTTGCGGCATTCAAGCAGCTCAGCGTCCACCGTGGAACCGGATGGACCACCAGAGGGCAGTGATCCTACTTCCGGTGGACGTTCCGTGTCGGTCGGTTGCGGGCCCGCCGGGGCCGGGAAGGTAACGTCGGCGGCCGTGATCCGCCGTGTCGCCGTGCTCCCGCAACCCCCGCTGCTCATCCCCGAACTGGCCGCCGGAGCGGCGGACGAGTGCGCCGAGCTGCGCGAAGCCTGTCTGCAAGCCGTACAGCGCCTGACCAGCGCTTCGCCGGACTGGCTCGTGGTCGGCGCGGCAGCCGGCGCGCCCGGGGTTCCGGAGCACGCGAGTGGCTCCTTCCGGGGATTCGGCGTCGAACTCGGCGTCTCACTCAGCCGGGTGACCGTCCCCGAAACCGAACTGCCGCTGCCCGCGCTCGTGGCCGGCTGGCTGCGCGCACAGGCGGACGCGTCCTCGGTCCGGGTCCGCCTCGTCGATCCCGCGACCCCGCCCGGCGAGTGCGCTCTGCTCGGCCGTGAGCTGGGGGAGCCCGCCGCGGTGCTGGTCCTCGGCGACGGTTCGAGCCGCCACGGGCCGCGTTCGCCCGGTGGCGAGGACGACCGCGCGGAGGGCTTCGACGCCGGGATCCGCGACGCGCTGGCCAAGGCCGACACCGGCGCCCTGGCCGCGCTCGACCCGGCCCTCGCCGCCGAACTCGGGGCGGGCGGCCGGGCACCCTGGCAGATCCTCGCCGGACTGGCGGCCGAGGGCGAGTGGAGCGCCGAGGTCCTCTACTCGGCCGCGCCGTTCGGCGTCGGCTACCACGTCGCCGTCTGGGAGCACGCGTGATCCGGCCGGTCGCGGTCGTCGGGCCCACGGCGACCGGGAAGACCGCGCTGGCCGTCGAACTCGCCCTCGCCCTCGGCGGTGAGGTGGTCAACGCCGACGCGCTGCAGCTGTACCGCGGGATGGACATCGGGACGGCCAAGGCGACCGTCGAGGAGCGGCGAGGCGTGCCGCATCACCTGCTGGACGTCCTCGACGTCACCGAGACGGCGTCCGTGGCCGCGTACCAGCGCGACGCGCGCGCATGCGTCGAAAAGCTCCTCGCGGCCGGCCGGGTGCCGATCCTCACCGGCGGGTCGGGGCTCTACGTGCAGGCGGTGCTCGACGACCTCAAGTTCCCGGGCACCGATCCGGCCGTCCGCGCCCGGCTGACCGCCGAAGCCGACGAGATCGGCGCCGCCGCGATGCACGCCCGGCTCACCGAACTGGACCCGGTCGCCGCCACGGCCATCCTGCCGACCAACACCCGTCGGATCGTGCGTGCGCTGGAGGTCATCGCGATCACCGGCGAACCGTTCTCGGCGAACCTGCCGAAACCGGGGCCCGCGCGCTACGGCACGGTCCTGATCGGCGTCGACCGCGAACCCGCCGAACTCGACGCCCGGGTCGACCGGCGCGTGGAGATCATGTTCGAAACCGGTCTCGTCGACGAAGTCCGGACTCTGCTGGGGCAAGGGCTCCGCGACGGGCTCACCGCGTCGAGGGCGCTGGGCTACCAGCAGGTGATCGCCGCACTCGACGGCGACGGCGACTTACGTGCCGCCGCCGAGGCCACCGCGCAGGCCACCCGGAGGTTCGTGCGGAGGCAACGTTCCTGGTTCCGGCGGGACAAGCGCATCGAGTGGTTCGACGGCGGTTCGGAGCGGCTGGCCGAGCGCGTCCTCGAAGTGACGGCCCAGTAATCTTGAGGTCATGGGCGGCATCGAATTCCTTAAGGGACACGGCACACAGAACGATTTCGTGCTGCTTCCCGACCCCGACGGCCGCCTCGAGCTGACCGAAGCGCGGGTGGCGGCGCTGTGCGATCGCCAGCGTGGTCTCGGCGCCGACGGCGTGCTCCGGATCGTGCGGTCGGCCGCCCTGGGCGTGGAGTCCGCGGGCGAATGGTTCATGGACTACCGCAACGCCGACGGTTCCATCGCCGAGATGTGCGGCAACGGCGTCCGCGTCTTCGTGCGCCATCTGGTCGATTCCGGGCTGGTGTCCGAGCGCGACTTCGTCATCGGCACCCGCGCGGGCGACCGGCCGGTGCGGATGCACGCGGACGATTCGGTGACCGTGGAAATGGGGCAGGCGACGATCACCGGCACCTCGGTCACCGTGGTCGCGGGGCAGCCGTTCTCCGGTGTCGCGGTGAACGTCGGCAACCCGCATCTGGTGTCGGTCGTCGAGGACGACGTCGACGAACTGGACCTGCGTGACCAGCCGGACTTCGACTCGGACGTGTTCCCGGACGGGGTGAACCTCGAGTTCATCAACCTGCTGGGCGACAACGCGCTGAAGATGCGCGTCCACGAACGCGGGGTCGGCGAGACGCGGTCCTGCGGCACCGGCACGGTCGCCGCGGTGGCGGCCGCCCTGCACCTCGCGGGCACCGACACCGGCGAAGCGACCGTCGACATCCCAGGCGGTCGCGTCGTGGTCGGGATCCGCCGGGGCGCGTCCACGCTGACCGGACCGGCGGAGATCGTCGCCCGCGGCGAACTCGACGAAACCTGGTGGGCCGGGCTCGGCGCTTAGCCGACCGCGACAGGTTCGCGCGGCAGGTCGCGGAGCTTCCGGATCGGCGAGAAGACCACCCACAGCAACGCGGCCGTCTCGCCGACCGCGACGAACCACAGCGTGCCCCGGATCCCGATCGCCTCACCCAGCACGCCGCCGATCAGCCCGCCCAGCGGCAGCATCCCCCACACCACGAAGCGCACGCTGGCGTTCATGCGGCCGAGCAGCCGGTCCGGGCAGACGGCCTGCCGGTACGAGACCTGCGCGACGTTGTAGACGATGATCCCGAACCCCGCGATCGCCAGCGCCGCGGGGAACAGCACGATCCGCCAGCCCGGCGCGGCCAGCGGGAGCAGCAGCTGGAACGGCCAGGTCAGCAGCGGGACGAACCAGATCGACCGCGCCTGCCCGATCCGCCGGGTGATGCGCCCGGCCACGATCGCCCCGAGGATCCCGCCCACGCCACCGGTCGCCAGTACGAGGCCGACGGCCGCCGGTGACAGGCCGAGTTCCCGGTTCAGGAACAGGATCTCCACCGCGGTGAAGGCGCCGTTGAACAGGTTCGCGGTCGCGGTGCAGGCGACGATCGAGCGCAGGGCCGCGTCGGTGAACACGAACCGCAACCCCTCGGCGATCTGGGGGAGCAGCTTCGCGTCTTCATGCCGCTCGGGCACCTCTTCGACGGTGCGGATCCGCAGCAGGCACAGCGCGGAGGTCAGGAAACCCACCCCGGTCATCAGCACGGCGTTGGCCGCGCCGGCCAGTTGCACCAGGCCGCCGCCGATCCCGGGACCGGTCAGGAACGCGACCGACTGGCTGGCCTGGAGTTTCGCGTTGCCTTCGAGCAGCTGCTCCCGGCCGACCAGTGACGGCAGATACGACTGGTACGCGACGTCGAAGAACACCGTCGCGACGCCGACGAGCGTGGCGACCACGATCAGCTGCGTCAGCGAGAGGACCCCCGCCCACCAGGCGAGCGGGATGGTGAACAGCAGCGCCGCACGGACGAAGTCGGCCCGCAGCATCAGCGTCCGCCGCCGCATCCGGTCCACCCAGACCCCGGCGGGCAGGCCGATGATCAGGAACGCGACGGTCTCGGCCGCGGTCAGCAGGCCCATCTGGAACGGCGTCGCCGCCAGTACGGTGGCCGCGAGCAGGGGGATCACCGTGTGACCGGCGAAAGCGCCGACCTGACTGGCCGTGTCACCGGCCCAGAGCCGCCGGAAGTCCGCGTGGAAGAAGAGGGAGTCTCTGCGCACTCCGCCACCTTGGCCCGAGTGATTGGAAACTGTCAATCACTTATCGCCTTAGGCTGTCGCCGTGCCTACTCAACGACGCGCCGCCACCGAGGCCGAGATCGCCGCGATGGCCTCCGGAATAAGGCTGCGCATCATCCGGTTGACCTATTCCGAGGCGCTGACCAACAAGGAGCTCGCCGAGCGGCTCGGCCGCGACCCGGCGACGACGCTTCACCATGTACGCAAGCTCGTCGACACCGGGTTCCTCGAAGCGCTCCCGCCGAGACGCGGCACGCGCGGTGCGAAAGAAATTCCGTATCGCTCGACCGGGTTGTCCTGGCATCTTGATTCCCGCGACAGGGGGATCGATCAGGCGATCTTCGAGGCATACCTGGCCGAGATCGCCGACGTGGGATTCGACGAGGTTCAGCAGACGCGCATGGTCGTCCAGGTACCGGACGACCAGATCGCGGAGTTCGAGACACGGCTGATGGAGCTTGTCGACGACTTCATCTCCCGGCCGGTCGACCCGGACGCGAAACGCACGGCCATCTACCTGTCGAAGTATCCCAGCAGGTAATGAATTCGGTCCCGCCGCCGAAACGTGGGACCATGGAGGCACGATGACGGAACTGACACACAACGATCTGAACGACATGGACCCTTCGACCGGCGAACTGGAGCTCGAGGACCGCGCCTCGCTCCGCCGGGTAGCGGGCCTGTCCACCGAACTCGCGGATGTCACCGAGGTCGAATACCGGCAGCTGCGCCTGGAGCGCGTCGTTCTGGTCGGTGTGTGGACCGAGGGCAGCGCCCTCCAGTCCGAGGCCTCGCTCGCCGAACTCGCCCGGCTGGCCGAAACGGCAGGCTCCGAGGTGCTGGAAGGCCTGGTGCAGCGGCGGATCCGCCCGGATCCCGCCACCTACATCGGCTCGGGCAAGGTCAAGGAACTGCGCGGCATCGTGGAGGCCACCGGGGCCGACACGGTGATCTGCGACGGTGAACTCTCACCCGGCCAGCTGCGCCAGCTGGAGGAGAAGGTCAAGGTGAAGGTCATCGACCGCACCGCCCTGATCCTCGACATCTTCGCGCAGCACGCGAGCTCCAAGGAAGGCAAGGCGCAGGTCGAGCTGGCCCAGCTGCAGTACCTGATCCCGCGGCTTCGCGGGTGGGGTGCGGCGCTGTCCCGGCAGGCCGGTGGCCGCGCCGGTGGCGCCAACGGCGGTGTGGGCCTGCGTGGTCCCGGTGAGACGAAGCTCGAAACCGACCGGCGGCGGATCAGCAAGCGCGTCTCGAAGCTGCGCCGGGAGATCGCCGCGATGGACACCATCCGCGAGACCAAACGCGGTCGCCGGGTGGCCAACGAGGTGCCGAGCGTCGCGATCGTCGGCTACACCAACGCCGGCAAGTCGAGCCTCCTCAACGCCCTGACCGGTGCCGGGGTGCTGGTCGAGGACGCGCTGTTCGCCACGCTGGACCCGACGACCCGGCGGGCTCAGACGCCCGACGGCCGCACCTACACGCTGACCGACACCGTCGGTTTCGTGCGGCACCTGCCGCACCAGCTGGTGGACGCGTTCCGCTCGACGCTGGAGGAGGCGGCGAGCGCAGATCTGCTCGTGCACGTCGTCGACGGGGCCGACCCGACGCCGGAAGAGCAGGTCAACGCGGTGCGTGAAGTGCTCGCGGAGATCACGAAGCGCCGTTCCGAGCCGCTCCCGCCGGAGCTGCTGGTGATCAACAAGGCCGACGCCGCCGACGAGGTGTCGCTGGCCCGGTTGCGGCACCAGCTGGCCGGTTCGGTGCAGGTGTCGGCGCGGACCGGCACCGGGATCACGGAGCTGGCCGAGGCGATCGCGGAGCGGCTGCCGAGGCCGGAGATCGTGGTCGAGGTGCTGATCCCGTACTCGCGGGGCGAACTCGTCTCCCGCGCCCACGCCGACGGCGAGGTGCTGGAAGAGGAGCACGTCGAGACCGGTACGCGGTTGCTCGTCCGGGGACGGCCCGAGCTGGCCGCGGCGCTGAGCGACTTCCAGACGAACGGCTCACCTCTGTAGTCGTGAGTGGTAATGACGGTTCTAACCGTCATTACCACTCACGAGTCAACTGCACGCCGTCTCGGACGTCTCCGTAGTGTGGGGCTTCAGGGGTTCCACGGTACGGAGGTGGATGTGCGGGGGATTGTCGCGGCGGCGGTCGTGCTGGGGACGTTCGTCGGCGGGACGGCTCCCGCCATGGCCCAAGAGGTCCCGGCGCCGCAGCCGGTGTGCGCGAACCGCGATTCCCGGCTCAGCGAGCTGTCCGGCCTGGTTTCGGACGGCGAACACCTGTACGCCCTCAACGACGGCGGCACCAAGACGCAGATCTTCGTGCTCGGCCGCGACTGCAAGGTGCAGAAGGTCATCTCGTCCCCGACGGATCCCTACGATCCCGAAGACCTCGCCCGCACCGCCGACGGCACCTTCTGGCTTTCCGACACCGGCGACAACCGCAAGAAGCGGGACACCGTCGCGCTGATCTCGCTGACCCCACAGGGCAAGGCGACGTTGCACCGGCTCACCTACCCCGACGGCCAGCACGACGTCGAAGCGCTGATCATGGATCGTTCGGGCACGCCGTACCTGATCACCAAGGACGTCTTCGGCGACGCGAAGGTCTACCGGCCCACCGGTCCGCTCGCCAGTCCCGGCCCGACCCCGCTGGAAAGCGTGGGTTCGTTGCAGATCAAGGAAACCTCGACCCCGGGCGGGCCGGTCGGCTCGATCGGTTCGATGACGGTGACCGGGGCGGCGTCGATGGCCGACGGGTCGGTGGTCGCGTTGCGCACCTACACCGACGCTTACCTCTACTCCGTCACCGACGGGGACCTGGCGGGCGCGCTGCAACGAGAACCCCTGCGCGTGCCCCTGCCGAACGAGAAGCAGGGGGAGGCGCTCGCCTTCGATCCGGACGGGACCCTGCTGTCCGGCGGGGAGGGGGTCGGAGAGCAGATCCGCGCGGTGAAGGGTGCGGCGGCACTCGCCGCGGCCACGGGCGGCACCTCGGGCGGGACCGCCGCGGCCGGTGGCAAGGGCCAGGGATCCGATTTCCCGTACGCGCAGGTCGGTATCGCCGCGATCGTCGTGATCGGCGGTCTGCTCCTGGTCGGCAGGCTCCGCAAGCGGCGGGCCTGACCACCCCGCGAAGAGGTGGTCGAGCCGGCCGAAGCTTGCCGGGTCTGACCCGTGGCCTCGTGACCCGGGATCCCGGCGTGCTCCGGCTCTGGACTGAAACGGCTCCTGACTAAAGCCTGCGAAGGACCGCGACGACCTTGCCGAGGATCGTGGCGTCGTCACCCGGGATGGGCTCGTACGCCTCGTTGTGCGGCATCAGCCAGATGTGGCCGTCCTTGCGCTTGAACGTCTTGACCGTGGCTTCGCCGTCGATCATCGCCGCCACGATCTCGCCGGGATCGGCCGTGGGCTGCTGGCGCACGACGACCCAGTCGCCGTCGGTGATGGCGGCGTCGACCATCGAGTCACCGGTGACGCTGAGCAGGAACAGCTCACCCTCGCCGACGATCTCCCGCGGCAGGGGAAAGACGTCTTCGATCGCCTGCTCGGCCAGTACCGGCCCACCGGCGGCGATGCGGCCGACGAGCGGCACGTACGCGGCCTTCGCGGCCGACGGCGGCTGCTCGACGTCGATGCCCATCGGGTTGTCGTCCGTCGCGGCGAGGACGCCCACCGCACGCGGGCGGTTCGGGTCGCGTCGCAGATAACCCTTGCGCTGCAGGGCCTGCAACTGGTGCGACACCGACGAGGTGGAGGTCAGCCCGACCGCCTCGCCGATCTCACGCACACTCGGCGGGTAACCGAACCGGCTCACCCACAGCTTGATCACGTCGAGCACCTGCTGCTGCCGCACGGTCAGGGTCTCGTCCACCTCGTAGACCTCGGGCAAGGCGCGCACCTTGCCCGAGCGCCTAGGCGCGTTCCCTGCCTTGCTCTCCTTAGCCACCGTCTCGCTCCTTCATCTCCTGCGCCGCCTCCCAGTACGTCCGGTCGCCCGGACCGACTTCGCGTGTCCTCGTCTGTCTTCGCCGGTGACGGACGATCTTCACCGCCCCACGGCACCGGCGGCGTCCGCACAGCAGACGCCCTGGTCAACGACGTTAGCCCGCCGGGACGACGATTTCAAACATCTGTTCGATGGACACGCCGTGTCGCTCGATTTTTGTCGGGGGGAGGTGGTACACATTCGCACGGGCGTTCGATAGAACGCGTGTTCGATCTTGATCGCCGGGCCCGCCCGGCGCTGGACCTGAGTGAAGCAGGACTGCGAGGAGGTTCCGATGTCGATCCTGGCCGATCGAGGACTGGTGCGGACCAGTACCCCCGGGCCCGTTCCGGCAGGGGTGACCCGGCCCGTGCGGGTGGTTCGGGGCGGGCGTGCCGAGCCGCTGCGGCCGCCGTCACGGGCGCGGGTCGTGGCGGGCCGCCGTCCCGGTGTCGCCACCGCCGCCCCGGGTTGCCCGGCGCCCCGGAGGCTCCCGCTCCGCTGGCCGTCCCTGGTCGCGATGGCCCTTCTCGTCGCCGGTGTCGTCACCGGATTGGGTCTGTTCTTGGCGGGCACTCCCGGCACCGCGGTACCCGAGCGGACCACCACGGTGTCCGTTTCGGGTGGTGAGTCGCTGTCGGATCTCGCGGCGCGATTCGCGCCAGGAAGCGACACTGGCGCGGTCGTCGCCAAGATCAAGGAACTCAACTCCCTGCAAGACGCCGTTCTCGTGCCTGGACTGCCACTCACGGTGCCGGTCGCGGCCGAGGTCGCCGAGGGCGGGAGGTGAGCCTGGAAGCCACTCTCACCCACCGCGGGTGATGTCCCCTTTCGTGTCCGATCGGCCCCGCGGTTGCGCTTGCGTGCGCCCCACCTGCGATCTAGTCTCCACCGCTATATGTAGTAGTTACATGGCTGTAGTTGGTCCATAGCTTGGGGTAGACTCGGTACCAGTTGTCCACAGCTGGCCGGTGTTCACCCACCGGATGTCCACAGATCGATCCACAGGTCGGTCTTTCCCGTCGTTGCGTGGCGGCGGGGGCGGGCGTCCACTCGGGGACCGGCCGGCGCGGAGGGGAAGGTGATCGGCGGATGAGGTGCCCGTTCTGCCGGCATGCGGACTCTCGGGTCGTCGACTCCCGAGAGGTGGATGAGGGTCAGGCGATCCGGCGGAGGCGCTCGTGCGCCGCTTGCGGCCGGCGCTTCACCACTTCGGAGACGATGGTGCTCGCCGTCGTCAAGCGGTCCGGGGTCACCGAGCAGTTCAGCCGGGACAAGGTGGTCCGGGGGGTGCGACGCGCCTGCCAGGGCAGGCCGGTCGACGACGACGCGCTGCAGCAGCTCGCGCAGCGGGTCGAGGAATCGATCCGGTCGGCGGGGCTGGCGGAGATCCCGAGTCACGAGGTAGGCCTGGCGATCCTGGGTCCCCTGCGTGAACTCGACGGCGTCGCGTATCTCCGGTTCGCCAGTGTCTACCGCTCCTTCTCCTCGGTCGAGGACTTCGAGAAGGAGATCTCGGACCTTCGTGAGGCCATGGCTGCCGCACCGGACGAGAGCGATCAAGACGCGAAAGACGGCTGATGCCGCCTCCCGCGTGGGAGTGAGGGAAAGACCCATGACCGAGACCGTGGGAACAGGTAACCCGGCCACAACGCGGACGAACGGGAAGAAGAAGCAGACCGGCGGGCTCACCGTGCGGCGCGTCTTCACCACCGAGGGCGTCCACCCGTACGACCAGGTCACCTGGGAGAAGCGGGACGTCGTGATGACGAACTGGCGCGACGGCACGGTCAACTTCGAGCAGCGCGGTGTCGAGTTCCCCGACTTCTGGTCGGTCAACGCGACGAACATCGTCACCAGCAAGTACTTCCGCGGCGCCGTCGGTTCGGCCCAGCGAGAGCAGAGCCTCAAGCAGCTGATCGACCGCGTCGTCCACGCCTACGTCGGCGCCGGCCGCGAACACGGCTACTTCGCGAGCCCCGCCGACGCCGAGGTCTTCGAGCACGAGCTGACCTGGATGCTGCTGCACCAGGTGTTCAGCTTCAACTCACCGGTGTGGTTCAACGTCGGCACGACGTCGAGGCAGCAGGTCTCGGCGTGTTTCATCCTCGCGGTCGACGACACCATGGAGTCGATCCTCAACTGGTACCGCGAGGAAGGCCTGATCTTCAAGGGCGGCTCCGGGGCGGGCCTGAACCTCTCCCGCATCCGTTCTTCGCGTGAGCTGCTGTCCTCCGGCGGTACCGCGTCCGGTCCGGTCTCGTTCATGCGCGGCGCGGACGCCTCCGCGGGCACCATCAAGTCCGGCGGCGCCACCCGGCGCGCGGCGAAGATGGTCGTCCTCGATGTCGACCACCCGGACGTCGAGGAGTTCGTGCAGACCAAGGCCCGCGAAGAGGAGAAGATCAAGGTCCTCCGCGACGCCGGGTTCGACATGGACCTCTCCGGCTCCGACATCACCTCCGTCCAGTACCAGAACGCGAACAACTCGGTCCGCGTCTCCGACGAGTTCATGCAGGCCGTCGAGACCCAGGGCGAATTCGGCCTGCGGGCCAGGATGACCGGCGAGGTCATCGACCGGGTCGACGCGAAGAAGCTGTTCCGCACCATCGCGCAGGCCGCCTGGGAATGCGCGGATCCGGGGCTGCAGTACGACGACACGATCAACGACTGGCACACCTGCCCCGAATCGGGCCGGATCACCGCGTCCAACCCGTGTTCGGAATACATGCACCTGGACAACTCCAGCTGCAACCTCGCCTCGCTGAACCTGCTCAAGTTCGCCACCGCCGACGGCGGCTTCGACGCGCCGCTGTTCGCGAAGGCGGTCGAGCTGGTCATCACCGCGATGGACATCTCCATCTGCTTCGCCGACTTCCCGACCGAGGCGATCGGCGACACCACACGCAAGTTCCGCCAGCTGGGCATCGGATACGCGAACCTCGGCGCCCTGCTGATGGCGCTGGGCCACGCCTACGACTCCGACGGGGGCCGCGCGCTCGCCGCCGCGATCACCTCGCTGATGACCGGTGTCTCGTACCGGCGTTCCGCCGAACTCGCCGCGGTCGTCGGGCCGTACGAGGGATACGCGCGCAACGCCGAGGCGCACCAGCGGGTCATGCGCAAGCACGCCGCCGCCAACGAACTGGTGCGGACCTACCACGCGAACGACGCCGCCGTCCGCGCGCTCGCGACCCAGGAATGGAAACGCGGCATCGAACTCGGCGAGGCCGGCGGCTGGCGCAACGCGCAGGCCTCGGTGCTCGCGCCCACCGGCACCATCGGCTTCATGATGGACTGCGACACGACCGGTATCGAGCCGGACTTCTCGCTGGTCAAGTTCAAGAAGCTGGTCGGCGGCGGGTCGATGCAGATCGTCAACCAGACCGTCCCGCGCGCCCTGGCCGCGCTCGGCTACCAGGGCGAACAGATCGAGGCGATCGTCGAGTACATCGCCCAGCACGGCCACGTCGTCGACGCGCCCGGCCTGCGCCAGGAGCACTACGAGGTGTTCGACTGCGCGGTGGGGGAGCGGTCCATCGCGCCAATGGGGCACGTCCGGATGATGGCCGCGGTGCAGCCGTTCCTGTCCGGCGCGATCTCCAAGACGGTCAACATGCCGGAGTCGGCGACCGTCGAAGAGGTCGAGGAGATCTACTTCCAGGGCTGGAAGTACGGCCTCAAGGCGCTCGCGATCTACCGCGACAACTGCAAGGTCGGCCAGCCGCTGTCCACCGGCAAGAAGGAGAAGGCCGAACCCGAGGCCGAAAAGGTCGTCGAGTACCGGCCGGTCCGCAAGCGCCTGCCGAAAAAGCGCCCGAGCCAGACGGTGTCGTTCACCGTCGGCGGCGCCGAGGGTTACCTGCACGCCGGCTCCTACCCGGACGACGGGCTCGGCGAGATCTTCGTGAAACTCGGCAAGCAGGGTTCGACCCTCTCGGGCGTGATGGACGCGTTCTCGATGTCGATCTCGGTGGGCCTGCAGCACGGGATCCCGCTGGAGTTCTACGTTTCGAAGTTCTCCAACCTGCGTTTCGAGCCCGCCGGGATGACCGACGACCCGGACATCCGGATCGCCACCAGCGTCATGGACTACCTGTTCCGCCGGCTGGCGCTGGACTACCTGCCCTACGAGAAGCGTTCGCAGCTCGGCATCTTCACCGCCGACGAGCGCTCGGCGCAGGTCGAGGCGAACTACGGCTCCGCTCCCGCCACGGAACCGGAGAACGTCGACATCGACGCGCTCCGGTCCACTGTGGACTCTTCTGCCGCGGAGCCCGCCAGGGTGGCGCATTCGACGGCGGAACTGGTGGAGCTGAACCTCGGCACCGCCTCCGACGCGCCGCTCTGCATGACGTGCGGCACCAAGATGCGGCCCGCCGGCTCGTGCTACGCCTGTGAAGGGTGCGGAGCGACCTCCGGCTGCAGCTGACACTGATGCCCGCTTCGGCGGACGACCCACGTCGTTCGCCGAAGCAGGCGTCGGCGAATCCGGTTGTGCGGTGGCCCGTCCGCTGCTGAACTGATCTCGTGTTCGATGTCCGCTGGGAACGGCCGCTGCACCAAGCCGGTTCGCCGTCCGCGATGGCGGTCACCGAGCAGCACCTGGTCGTGCATGAGCGGAACACGAGACTGGTCGGTCTGGATCCTGTCGAAGGATCGGTGCGCTGGGACGTCCCGGTCGGGACCTGGCCGCGTGCCGTCGTGGTCGCCGAACCGCATTGCCTGGTGATCCCGCAGAACACCGGCGGGCTTCTCTGCCTGGACGTCGAAACAGGCGAAGACATTTGGCAAGCGGAGCCCGGCTCGTTCGCCGGTCATGTCGTGGTGGACGAAGAACTCGTGCTGGTGGGCGGTTGGCGCGGTTATACGCCACTGTCCGCAGTGGACCTCCGCACCGGTGTCCCGCGTTGGCGCGCGGGGACGCACGGCGGCACGGTCTTGCCCGCCGTGACCGAGGCCGGTTTCCTTCTCGGCGAGCCGGGCGGCGACTCCGTGAGGCTGATCGATCGAGATGACGGCCGGGAGCTGACCACGTGGTCTTTGCCCGAGCCCTTGGCCGGCCCCGATGTCGGGCCTGCCTTTCGCGTGGAGGGCGGCGGCTTCCTCACGCGATGCGGCGACCGGCTGGTCGTACGCATCGTCCCTGCCGAGGCGAAAGCCGAGATCGTCTTCCGTGCCGAGCGTGATCTCGCGCCCAGAGCGGTCGACCTGTGCGGCGGCTTGCTCTGGTTGGCCGGGCGGCGTGGTGGCTACACGGTGGTCGACCCGTCGGACGGCGCCGAACGGTGGAGGATCCAGCACGACCGGCGGTTCGTCGCCTCGGTCGCGTCCGTGGCGGGAGGGTTCGCGATCGCCGACGAAGGCGGATCGTTGTTCCGGATCGACTTGGCCGGACTGGTGAGCGAGCGTGCCCGGTTGACCCAGCGGATCCGCGATCTTCGCGAGCAAGGGCCTTCGAAGTTCCTTCTGCTTGCGAAGGGGTCTTTGCTCGCTGTCGACGCCAGCAGGCCTAGCGGCCACGTCCACGCCGACCACTTCGGTCCCTAGCCGGTCTGAGTGAGATCGAGGACGAAGGTCGCCACCGCCAGCGCGAGGAAACCGGCGGGGAAGGCGATGTTGTAGAGCACCCGGGCGCGCAGGTGGGTGAGGACGGCGCCGAGGTAGAACAGCACGAGCCCGGCCGCGGCGGCCGTTCCGATGAAAGGCACGCCGAGGAGGCCGAGCAGCAGCCCCACGGCTCCCGCCGCCTTCAGGGAGGCCAGGGGCGGGATCCAGGATCGCGGGACGTTCACCTCGGCGGAGTTCTTGAGGACGAAGGGGGCATGGGCGAAGTCGGCGGCGGCGATCCCGGCGTTGACCACGATCGTCACGATGGCGACGGTGAGGTAGGCGGAGGACATGCTCCCTGGACGAGACCCGCGCCCGGAACGTGACAGGCCTCAGGAACGCCAGCGTTCGAGCACCGCGTCGATGGTCGAGCGGATGCGGTCGCGGGCGGCCTGCCGCTCCACCCCGGCCATGAGGAGATCGTCGTAGTCGGTGTCGAGATGCCGGATCGAGGCGACGACGGCGAGGAACACCGCTCGTTCGGCCAGTTCCCGTCCGGCGGCCGATCGGCCGACGCGGCCGCTGCCGCGCTGACCGGCGTGTTCGGCGATGGCGCGCGCCCGCTCCGGCGGGCAGCCGGGGAACATCTCGGTGATCGCGGTGTGGAACCGGGCGATGAATTCGACGTCCTCGTGGGCGCGGCGTTCGCGGTCACGCACGCGACGTCGTTCCCGGACGTCCTCATCGGCGAAGCACTGTTCCTCGGCGCTGCGAAGCGCCTCTTCTTCGACCAGGATTCCTTGCCGCTCCTGGCGTTTCCGGGACCGGTTGAACCGCGTGACCACGGCGGAAAGGCGGCTCGCCTTCTTGGCCCGGCGGGTCAGGGTCGCGTCACCGGACGGGAGGAAGACCAGGTGGCCGAAGTCGGCACAGTCGAGGCAATGCGGTACCTCTTTCTCCAGGTACTGCAGGTCGCCGGTACCGCCGCACTCGGCACAGGTCCACTCCTTGAGCGCGACCCAGACGACGAGGTCGGGGGCCTTTTGCTGTCTGGCCACGACTTGAGCCCGTTTGGCCTCGGACAGTCCCGGCATGATCCAGTGCGTCCGGAAAAGCGGTTCGAGACCGGCGAATTCTCCCGAAGCGGCCGTCAGTGCGGCCCGGTCACGAGTCGCGGCGACGTGCTCGATTTCTGAGCCTTCGAGCCCGTTCGCGCCGGCCCAGCGCTGAAGTGCTCCGAGGGCGAAGCTCAGTTTTTCCTTACTGACCGGCAGTGCCGTCGTCAGGTCGGGGGTCCGGCCTTGCTGCCAGGCCTTCACGACGTTCTCCGGCAGCCAGCCGATGCCGGTCAGGACGTCGAGCGCGGTCACCGACTTCCGTTTGGACAGCAGCTTTTCCGCCGTCTCTACGACGCGCTGTTCCAGTTTCGCCTCACCTTGCATCGCCGGGAATCGTAGCGATCAGGCGCTCTCGGTCCGCGCGCGGTACGCCCGGATCTTGGCGCGGTTGCCGCAGCGTTCCATGGAGCACCACCGGCGGTTGCCCGAGCGCGAGGTGTCGAAGAAGAGCAGATGGCAGTCGTCCGCGGAACACTCGCGGACCCGGCCGGACCGGTCGCCCGCGACGAGGCCGATGGCGTCGCGGGCGACGGCGCCGAGGAGTTGCTCGCCGGTGACGGGCGGCGCCCAGGCGAGTCGCCGGGTCTTCGGGTCGACGAGCGGCCTCGGGGTCTCCGCGGTCCCGCTGTTCAGCACGGCGAGGTCGTCGTCCGACGGCGCTTCGCCACGGGCGAGGGCGGGTGCCACGCGGTAGAGGGTGTCCCGGAGTTCCTTGAGCGCGGTGAGTTCGGCGGGCCGGATCCGGACGTCGGTCAGGGGTGCGGTCAGCGCCAGCCGGGAGCCGGTGAACCACTCGGCGAGGGCGGCCGGAGTGTGCGCGATCTCGTAACGCTCATAGGGGCCGGGGCCACCAGTCAGCATGAGTTCGAGGCTGAGGCAGCCCGGATCGAACCGGTACCGCTCACCCTGGGCGCTGACGAGCGGTCTTGTTCCCGGAGTCATGTAACCACTATAGTCGGTTTCAGAAACCAGGTAAGACGGTTACGGCGGAGGCGAGATGATCGGCAAGACGAAGGACGCGGGCTGGGAGATCGGCGTGTCCAAGACGGTGGCGTATCCGCTGGAACAGGTTTGGGAGTACCTCTCGGGTCCGGGTCTGGCGACCTGGCTGGGCGATGTGCGGCTGGAACCGGAGAAGGGCGCGCCGTACGAGACGGCCGAAGGCACTGTGGGCGAGGTCCGCGGTTATCGCGAACAGGAGAAGATCCGGCTTACCTGGAGGCCGAAGGACTGGGATCACGAGAGCACCGTCCAGGTGGGACTCCGTCCGGCCGGGCCGGGCAAGACGGTGGTGGTCTTCCATCAGGAGCGGCTCGCCGGGCCGGAAGAGCGCGCCGCGCAACGTGAGCATTGGCAGGCCGTGATGAAGGCCGTCGTCGACGGCCTCGCCGGCTGATCAGGACAACGCGCGCCGCGCTTGTTCGCTGAGCGCGTCTGTGATCCGCTCGGGACTCAGGCCCAGCTCGCCCGTCTGGTAGAGGAACACCTCCGGCGCGAGCGGGGCCAGGAGGATGTCGGCAAGCGCGTCTGGATCCTTCGCGCCCGCCTGTTCGGCGAGGAAACGGACGTGGGTGCGCCAGAGCCGGTACGGGCCGGTGGTGAACCGCGAATGCCCGACCTCGGTGCCGAGCACCAGATGGGCGTGCCGGTCGAGGAGTCCGGTCATCGCCGCGTAGAACGCGGCCAGCCGCTCGGCGGGCGGCGCGCCGGGGCCGAGTGGGGGAGGGCCGGTGAGCAGCCGTTCCTGCAGTTCCCGCTCGTGCTCGTCCAGCAGGGCGACGGCGATCGCCGAGCGGTCCGGGTAGCGGCGGTACAGCGTGGCCCGGCCGACCCCGGCCGCCTTGGCGATGTCCTCCATGGTGACGTCGGCGGCCGGACGTGCGGCGAAGAGCTCTTCGGCGGCCTTCAGGATCTTCGCGCGGTTGCGGGCGGCATCCGAGCGTTCCCGTCCCGGACCGTTCGCGAGCAGATCTTCCGTCGGCATGTCCGCAGCCTAGGGAATATCCGGACGCGACGTCCACTTGTACCCGGCGAAGCAAGTGGACGCCGTGTCCACTTCCTGGTCCGGGAGGCCCGATGAGCCACCTTCTTCACCTCGACTCCAGCGCCCGCAGCGCGTCGTTCTCCCGCGAGCTGAGTGCTCGCTTCGCCGAGGTCTGGCGCGCCGCGCACCCTGGCGCGGGCTACACCTACCGTGACCTGGCCGCCGAGCCGGTGCCGCCGATCGGCCAGGCGTGGACCGAGATCTGCGACGCCCTCCTCCAGGCCGGGATCACCGATCCGGACGGCTACGCCTCGGTGGTGAAGACGCCGGAGCAGCGGGAGGCATGGGCGGTCATCGAGCCGCTGCTGGCCGAGCTGCTCGCCGCCGACGTCGTGCTGATCGGGGCGCCGATGTACAACTTCTCGATCCCCGCCACGCTCAAGCTGTGGATCGACCAGGTGACGTTCCCGAAAATGTCCTTGCCGGGCAAGGCTTTCGTGGTCGCGGGCGCGCGTGGCGGTACTTACCTGCCGGGAACGCCGCGCGAGCCGGTCGACCACCACGAGCGCTATCTTCGGGACTTCTTCGCCGGGCATTACGACGTCCGCGACGTCACGTTCCTGCATTCCGAGCTGACAAACGCCCTCGTCGACCCGCGGTTGAGCCCGCGTGATTCCGACCGGATCGCGTCGCGGGAACAGGCGCTGCTGGGCGCCGAAAAGCTGGCGTCGACCGGAACGGCGGTCTGATGGGCTGGGGAATCCTGGTCCTGGCGGGAGTCGTCGAGGTCGCCTGGTCGCAGAGCATCAAGCCCACGGAGAACTTCACCCGGTTCTGGCCGACCGTGCTGTGTTTCGTGCTCGGCGTCGCCGCGGTCTACCTGCTTTCCCGGGCGATGGACTCGCTGCCGGTGGGGACCGCGTACGCCGTGTTCACCGGCATCGGCGCGGTGGGCGCCATCGTGTTCGGCATCGTGGTCCACAAGGACCCGGTCAGCTTCGGGCGGTTCGCCGCGCTGGCGCTGATCGTGGGCGGGGTGGTGCTGGCGCGCGTGACCGCTTGACCCGGGTCGTGTCATAAGGGGTCCCCATAGGACGAAAATCGTCCTATGGGGACCCCTCATGACATCCGGCGGCGCGGGGGAGGGGTCAGGCGGCGAGCTTCTCCCACAGGAATTCGAGCATCAGCGCCCATTTGAACGCCAGCTGCTCGTTGTCGGCCGCCGCGCCGTGGCCGCCTTCGATGTTCTCGTGGTAGCGCACGTCGTGCCCCTGCTCCAGCATCCGCGCGACCATTTTGCGCGCGTGCGCGGGATGCACCCGGTCGTCCCGGGTGGAGGTGACGAACAGGACCGGCGGATACGCGGCTCCACTGTGGACGTTCTGGTAGGGCGAGTACTTCCCGATGTAGTCCCATTCCGCCGGGTCTTCGGGGTCGCCGTACTCGGCCATCCACGACGCGCCCGCGAGAAGTTTGTGGTACCGCTTCATGTCCAGCAGCGGCACCTGGCTCACGATCGCGCCGAACAGGTGCGGGTAGCGCGTGAGCATGACCCCCATCAGCAGTCCGCCGTTGCTGCCGCCCTGGATGCCGAGGCGGCCGGGTTCGCTGATGCCGCGCTCGGCGAGGTCGGCGGCGACGGCCGCGAAGTCCTCGTACACCTTGTAGCGCTTGGCCTTGATGACCGACGTGTGCCAGGTGGGCCCGTATTCGCCACCGCCGCGGATGTTCGCGACGACGTAGGTGCCGCCGCGCGAGAGCCAGCCGCGGCCGATCACGCCGCTGTAGCCGGGGGTCAGCGAAACCTCGAAGCCGCCGTACCCGGTCAGTAGTGTCGGCCCGCCTTCGGCGCCCGAAGGACGTACGACGAAGTACGGGATCTTCGTGCCGTCCTCCGACGTCGCGAAGTACTGCGAGACCGTCATGCCGTCGCTGTCGAAGAACGCGGGAGCGCGCTTGAGGACTTCGACGTCCTCGCCGACGTGCCCGTAGCTCAGTGTCGACGGCTGGGTGTAGCCGCTGGAGTCGAGCAGGTACTCGTCGCTGACGTCGGGGTCGGTGCCGGTGATCTGCGCGGTGCCCAGTTCCGGGGCGCCGGCGAGCGGTTGGGAACGCCAGCCCTCCGACGGCGTGAGCACACGCAGTTCCGTCCGGACGTCGGACAGCGTCGAGAGCAGCAGGTGGTTGTGCGTCCACACCCAGTACTCCAGCGACGTGTGCGCGTCGGGGGTGAAGAGTGTCGTGAAGGTGCGCTCGCCCGCCATGAAGGCGTCGAACCCGGAGGCGAGCAGGGTCCCGGACGGATAGGTGGTGCCGTCGACGGTCCAGTCCGACCGGAGCCGGATCAGCAGCCACTCGCGGTGTGAGGACGTCTGGGCGTCTTCGGGGACCTCGATCCGTTCGAGGCCGCCGGGTGTCCGGAGATACCGTTCGGTGCGGTAGAAGTCGATCGACCGGTAGACGAAGTCGCGCTCGTATCCCTCGGTCGGGTCATGGTGGGCGGACACCGAGACGTCGTCCGGTTTGCCCTCGAAGACCACCGTCGCCTCTTCGAGCGGGGTACCGCGCCGCCATTCCTTCGCCAGCCTCGGATAGCCGGAGCTGGTCAGCGTCCCCGGACCGAAATCGGTGCCGATGTAGACGCGGTCGAAGTCGATCCAGCCGATCCTGGTCTTGGCTTCGGGCACGAAGAACCCGTCTTCGACGAAGCGGCGTTCGTCGAGGTCGAACTCGCGGACCACAGTCGCGTCGGCGCCGCCTCGCGACAGTTCGATCAGCGCGCGGTGATAGCCCGGCCGGAGGACGGCCGCGCCCTGCCATACCCAGTTCTCGCCGTCGGCCTCGGCCAGCGCGTCGACGTCGAGCAGGAGCTCCCATTCCGGCGCGTCGAGCCGGTACTGCTCGAGGGTGGTGCGCCGCCACAGGCCGCGGGGGTTGGCTGAGTCCTGCCAGAAGTTGTAGAGATGGCCGCCGCGGCGCCGGACGTACGGGATCCGGTCGTCGGCGTCGAGGACCTCGCGGACCTCGTCACGGATTCCGGTGAACCGCTCACCGCCTGCCAATTCCGCCAGAGCCTCGGCGTTGCGGGCTCGCACCCAGTCCAGCGCTTCTTCGCCGGTCACGTCTTCCAGCCACAGGTACGGGTCCTCGTCACTCATGCTGACAGTCTCGCCGGGCGGTCCGTCCTGGCGCCACCAGGTGTCCGTTTCCGGTGCGTCTCTACGTCTGCCCCTGCCTTCCTCCGTATGCTGGAGGCTCGCACGCTTGGGGGAGACCATGACCGGCACCGACGAGGTACCCAGACCGTTCGCGCCCCCGCCACCTCCTCCCGGAAGCCGCCGGGGCAAGGGGACCGCACTGGTCGGCGTGCTCGTCGTCGCCGCGCTGACCGCCACCGGGATGGCCATCGCGGGCGGACCGCGGAAGATCGACGGCCACGCCTTCCCGGTGGACGGAGCCTTCGCCTCCGAAGGGACCAAGAGGGAGGCCGGCGCCGCGAAACCCGCGCCCAAGGAGGTGCGGGAGCTGGAGACGAACCCGCTGCTGGCCGAGGGCGTCGTACTCGGCGCGGTCACCTGCCGCCTGCCGTCGATCAGCCGTGACCCCGCCAAGCTGGAGACGTACTACAAGACCTTCGCCTCCTGTCTCGCCGAAGCCTGGAAACCGGCCTTGGACCAGGCGAACGAGCCCACGCTGACGGCGACGGTGCAGGTGACGCTGCCCGAGACCAGCGCCTGCGGGAAGGCGCCGAGCGAGAACGAGGCCGTCGCCTACTACTGCGGCGGGGACACCACGATCTACGCGCCGACCGAATGGATGCTCGGGGACGCGGGCCTCGAACGGTCCCGGCACCTCGCGACGATGGCCCACGAGTACGGGCACCATGTCCAGCGGTCCAGCGGGATCCTGACGGCGGCCGCGGAGAAGATGTCGTCGCCGGAGGAGGACAGCCCGGCGGACAAGGAACTCGTCCGCCGCATCGAACTGCAGGCCAACTGCTTCGGCGCGCTCGCCCTCGCGGCCGCCTCCGGTCGTGGTTCGATCAGCAACTCGCTGGCCAACGCGGCGCTCGCCGACTACGGCCGCACCGACGACAGCGACACCCACGGCAGCCGCCGCAACCAGCTGAAGTGGGCGAAGGCCGGGTTCTCCGGGAAGACGACGTCGGCGTGCAACACCTGGGCGGCACCGGCCGCCGACGTGGAATGACCGACGACGTGATGGCCGAGGTCCACACCGGCCTCCAGCTGCACATCTCCGGGGACCGGGCGGGCGCGCGCGAGAAGTTCGCCGCGCTGTGGGAGCGGATCGGCGCGGACGGCGACCCGTTGCACCGGTGCGCGCTCGCGCACTACATGGCCGACGTCTGCGATGACCCCGCCGACGAACTCGCCTGGGACCTCCGCGCGCTCGCGGCCGCGGATTCGCTGACCGACGAACGCGCCCAGGAGTATCACGCGACCCTCGCCGTGCGCGGTTTCTATCCCTCGCTGCACCTGAACCTCGCCGAGGATTACCGCAAACTCGGTGATCACGAGGCCGCGAAGGCCCAGTGGGAACTCGGCAGAGGGACCCTTGGCGCCCTCGGCGACGACCCCTACGGCACCGGGATCGTCGAGGCATACGCGGCGCTCGCGACCAGGCTGGGTCTCGAATCGGACTCTCCGGACTTTCGCGGGTGACGATCAGGCCATAACCTGGAGTGACTCAGGTCACCCATCCGGGAGGAGCGCGTATGCGGATTTCCGATCTGTTGCGGAACAAGGGGGCGGCCGTCGCGACCGTCTCGCCGGAGACGAACGTCACCGAACTGCTCGAGAGACTCGCGGAACACAACGTCGGGGCGCTGGTGGTCGTCGACGCCGAGGGCGGGATCGTCGGGATCGTCTCCGAACGGGACGTGGTGCGACGACTCAACGAGCGCGGGCCCCAGCTGCTCGACGGATCGGTGTCCGCGATCATGACGAAGATGGTCGCCAGCTGCACACCCGAGGACTCGGTGGACCAGCTGTCGGTGCTGATGACCGAACGCCGCATCCGGCACGTCCCGGTCGTGGTGGACGGCAGGCTCGCGGGGATCGTGAGCATCGGCGACGTCGTGAAGACGCGGATGGAGCAGCTGGAGAAAAGCCAGGAACAGCTCGAGGCCTACATCTCGCAAGGCTGAGCGGCGAAAGGGGCCGTTCCCGGGGTAGCCGCCCGGGAACGGCCCCTTTTCGCGTACCGGCTCACCCGAGGGCGCCGTCGAGGGTGAGCGCGGCGTCGATGAGCCCGAGGTGGGTGAACGCCTGCGGGAAGTTGCCGAGCTGCTCCCCGGTCGGGCCGATCTCCTCGGCGTACAGGCCGACGTGGTTCGCGTAGGTCAGCATCTTCTCGAACACCAGCCGCGCCTTCTCCGGATATCCGGCGCGGGCGAGAGCGGTGACGTAGCCGAACGTGCACAGGGAGAACGTCCCCTCGTTCCCGCGCAGGCCGTCGGGGGAGACGTCCGGGTCGTAGCGGTGGACGAGGCTGTCGGTGACCAGCTCCCGCTCGATGCCCGCCAGCGTCGTCAGCCAGCCCGGGTCGCGCGGAGCGACGAAACCGACGTCGGCCATGCGCAGGAGCGACGCGTCCAGCGAGTCGGAACCGTACCGCTGCACGAAGGCCTGCTTGAGCGGATCCCAGCCGTGCGCCCAGATCTGGTCGTACACACGGTCGCGTTCGCCGCGCCAGAAGTCGAGCGCGCAGGGGCGGCCGTGCGCCGTCGCGAGGCGGATGCCGCGGTCGAAGGCGACCCAGCTCATGACCCTGCCGTAGGTGAAGTCGGCCTTGCCCTCCCGCGTCTCCCAGATCCCCTCTTCCGGCTGATCCCAGTTCGCCGCGAGCCAATCGAGCAGATCCGCCAGCGCCTTCCAGCCTTCGTGCCCGATCCCGGCGCCCCGCCGATCGGCCTGGTAGACGGTGTCGAGCAGTTCGCCGTAGACGTCGAGCTGAAGCTGGCCTGCCGCGGAGTTGCCGATCCGCACCGGCACCGAGCCGCGGTACCCGGCCCAGTGCGCGAGCGATTCCTCCATGAGATCCGGTGACCCGTCGACGCGGTACATGATCTTCAGCCCGCCGTCGCCGCGCGCCTGGCGTTCCCGGAGCCAGCGGGCGAAAGCGATCGCTTCGCCGGTGAATCCCAGTGCCAGCAACGAAGAGACCGCCAGGGACGCGTCGCGCACCCAGGTGTAGCGGTAGTCCCAGTTCCGTTCGCCGCCGATCTGTTCCGGCAGGCTCGTGGTCGGCGCGGCGACCATCGCGCCGGTCGGGGCGTAGGTCAGCAGTTTGAGGGTGATCGCGGACCGCTCGACCATCTCGCGCCAGCGCCCCCGGTACGTCGAGTGGTTCAGCCAGTCACGCCAGAAGGCGACGGTGTCCTCGAAGGCCCGCTCGATCTCCGTGACCCGGGTGGCGCGCGGTTCCCCGCCGTCCGATTCGAGCACGAAACCGCGGACCTGCCCGGTTTCCAGGGTGACCGAACCGTAGACACCGCCTTCGATGACGTGGGCGTGGGCCAGTTGCGGATCCCCCGGTTCCCGGACCGCGTGCAGGGTCAGCGCGGACGGCCCGCTGTCGAAGAGCACGCCGTCCGCGGTGACGGTGGTGGTGTGCGGCCGTCGCGCGTAGTCGAAGCGCGGCACGACGTCCACGGCGAACTCGACGTGCCCGCGCACGCAGCGGATCATCCGGATCAGCCGGTGGCCCCGGACGGAATGCGCCCCGATCGCCGGGCGCATGAAGTCGATGACCTCACCGGTGCCCAGCCTGGTGGTGAACCGGGTGATCAGGACAGCGGTGCCGGGGAAGTAGAACTGGCGCGAGGTGTACGGCTCGCCGACGGGCCGGACCCGGCAGTGGCCGCCGTCGGGATCCAGGAGCGCGCCGAACACACTTGGGGAATCGAAGCGGGGACAGCAGAACCAGTCGATCGCGCCGCCGGTGCTCACCAGCGCGGCGGTCCGCAGGTCGCCGATCAACCCGTGGTCGGCGATGGGTGGATGGTGATGGTTCACGCGAAACTCCTTGCCGGAAGGGGCTTTTCCGACCAGCCTGAGCCGGTTCCGCCGGGCGGGGCGTCACCCGGGACGGATGAGTTCCCGGCCGCGCGGCCGTGCTGACGCTCATCCGTCTCAGGTGATGTGCGCACCCCTGTCGCCGCTGTGCGATGGCCACCGTCAGATCACCCGGTTTCAGAAGGGACGGTGAGTCGTGGACACGTTGACCATCTGGTTGTTCCGCTCGGCAGAGGGCGCGGACGGCGCGGCGGAGACGGTGAAGCGCTTGGCGAAGAACCAGCTCATCTCGGTACACGACGCCGCGACGGTGTCGTGGCCGGAAGGAGCGTCCAAACCGAAACTCCGCCAGTTGCGCGACCTGGCCGGACGCGGCGCGCTGAGCGGCGCGTTCTGGGGACTGTTGTTCGGCTTGATCTTCCTCGTGCCCCTGCTCGGCGCGGCCCTCGGTGCCGCGGCGGGTGCCGTCGGCGGCCTGACGTCGGACTACGGCATCGACGACGACCTGATCAAGCAGGTCAGGGGAGAGGTCACCGAAGGCACGTCGGCCTTGTTCCTGCTCACTTCGGGCGCGGTCATCGACAAGGTGCGGGACGCCTTCACCGGTGACGAAGCGCCGGAACTGCTCTTCACGAACCTGGACACCGAACAGGAGAACGCCTTGCGGGAGAGTTTCGCGACGGAACAGGAACCGCAGACCGCCGGCGCACCGGGAACGGGGCGGAAATGAGCGCGCAGTGGGGTGCCGAAGCCGATCTCACCGAAGCCCGGCGGGGAGAGCACCGGTCAGGGATACGCCCGGTCTGGGCGGGTTGGCTCGTCTTCGCGAGTGTGGTCATGCTCATGCTCGGTGTCTTCGACGTCATCGCCGGGATCGTGGCCCTGTTCCAGGGCGGCTACTACATCTCCGGCCCGGAGTACACCCTCTTCCTGGACGTGACCGGCTGGGCGTGGGCCCACGTGGTGGGTGGCGCGCTGGTGGCCGTCTCCGGTGGTTTCCTCCTCTCGGGCGCGATCTGGGCGCGGGTGGTCGCGGTGCTCTTCGCGGCCGGGAACGCGGTGACCCATCTGGTGTTCCTATCGGCGCATCCGGTGTGGTCGATGATCGTGATCGCCCTGTGCGTGACCGTCATCTGGGCGGTCCTCGTCCACGGTGACGAGCTCCCGGATCGCGGGTCGTGGTGACGGACCAGTCCACCTCCCGGACACCGCGAGCGCTCGCCGCCCTGCTCGGGGCGGCGGCGCTCGTGGTCGGTATCGCGGGGGTCAAGGCGATCGCGTGGCTGGTGGCGCCGACGTTGCTGGCGCTGGTCATCGTGATCACGCTCGGTCCTGCGCACGGCAGGCTGCGGCGCCTGGGATTCCCCCGCTGGGCGGCGACGGCGGCGCTCGTGGTGTTCGTCTACGGGATCCTCGTCGCCTTCTGTGTCGCGATGATCGTGTCGGTCGCGCAACTCGCGTCGCTCCTGCCGCGGTACGCCGATCGGATCGCCGCGCTGTACGCCGAAATCGCCGCCGTGCCGTCGAAGTTCGGCGCCGATCCCGCCCGATTGCGGGACCTTGCCGGGGCACTCGACCCCGGCAAGCTCGTCTCGTACGCGGGTGCCCTGCTCGGGGATCTGACCGGGCTCACCACGAGCCTGGTCTTCCTGCTGGGACTGTTGCTGTTCCTCAGCGCCGAAACGGCGGACATCGACGGCCGCGTCGCCGGCATCGCGGGCGACCGGGCGCGGACGGCCGAGGCGCTGCGCGACTTCGGCCGCCGCGTCCGGGTGTATCTGGTGGTGACCACCGTCTTCGGTCTCGTGGTCGCCGCGCTGGACGCGCTCGCGCTGGTGCTGCTGGGCGTCCCGCTGGCGTTGTTGTGGGGCCTGCTTTCCTTCGTGACCAACTACATCCCGACGATCGGCTTCCTGCTCGGCCTCGCCCCGCCCGCCACCCTCGCGCTCCTCGACGGTGGCTGGCGGGCCATGGCGGCGGTGGCGGTGGTCTACCTCGCGATCAACTTCGTGCTGCAGTCGCTGATCCAGCCGCGGTACGTCGGCAACGCCGTCGGCTTGTCGCCCACGGCGACGTTCGTCGCGCTGGTGTTCTGGGCCTGGGTGCTCGGCCCGCTCGGGACGCTGCTTTCCGTACCGGCGACCCTGCTCGCGCTGGCCGTCCTCGTCGACGACCCCGGCCACAGCTGGGTCACGGCGCTGCTGGGTTCGTCCCGGCGGGAACCGGTGAGCGGTCAGAACACGATGAGCACGACGAAGAAGAGACACGCCACGATGTTCAGCAACCAGCCGTGGTCGTTCGTCCAATCGCGGATGGCGGGCATGACCCGGGCCGCCCGCCGCCGGAAGAGGAGGTAGGCCAGCAGCGGCAGGGCGGCGATCAGGGTGGTGGCCGCGAGGAACGGCAGCGCCGCGCCGAATCCCGCCCCGCCGCGGCCGAGGTCGAGGCCGACGACGCACATCACCACGATGTCCGACGGAAAGAACGCGATGAGCAGGAATCCGCTGCGGAATCCTCGCCGCGGTCCCGCCGACATGAGCGATCCCAGCCATTTCGGCGGTTCCGCGGTCTCGCGGTGCGTCCAGTTCCGGATCGCGATGCCCAGCAGGAGCGCCACCAGCGCGTACTGGACGAGGGCGTAGAGGGAACCGTCCGAACCGGAGACGAGGGGGTCGGGCGGGAGAAGTCCCGCCAGCCAGGTGGTCAGCGCGGTCCCCGCCGTCGCGGCCGTGGCGACCCCCGCCACGAACGCGAGCGAGGTCGGGACCGCGCGTGCCGTCGTGATCAGGATCAGCGCGGACACGAACTGCGGTCCGGCCATCATCGTGATCGCGAGCGGGAGCACCGAGAGCGAACCGTCCGTCATTGCCGAAACTCCCCGTCCGAGACCGTCATGGCAGCGAATCGCGTTGCCCGCCACCGGTTGTCCCCGACGGCGACGGGCAACGCTCGCGCGGCGGTCTCACCGCCGAAGCCTGGCGCTCCGTGATCCGCGATCTCCAGGATGCGCCGCCGGGACCCTGGGTTCTTCCTTCGTGGCGGGTGAAAACGAGCCCTCGGTCCCGTCACCCTCGGCGAGAAATCCTTTGTTTCGAACACTCTTCGCTACGAGTGATCCCCCGACTCACCCGCCAGGGAGGAGGTGACCGCCGCGCGGGGTGAGCAAGATCGGTCCCCTCACTCGTCTGGGGAATCGAAGGGAGACAATCGGTGAGCACTGAGCCGCGTCGTCGGTCCAGAGCCAAACTCGTCCTGGCGGTACTGACCTTCGTGCTGGTCCTTTCGGCGCAACCAGGGGAAAGCGGGGCACTGGGGAAGGAGGACGCCGTCCTTTCCGGTCTGGGCTTCGCCATCAGCGGGACCTCCCGCGTTTTCGCTTTCGTCTGGCATGCCCTGTCCAGTGCGGCGATGTCATGCGCCGGCCGGTGACCCGCGTCGAAGGAACCGCGACCCACGGCCGGGGGCCCGGTGTGGTGCCGTCGCCGAAACTCGCCCCGCCGCCACCCGCCTCCGATGTGCTCGAACGGGACCGTCTCCTGGACGCGCTCGATCAGGCCACCTCAGGGGAGATCCCCAGTGTCACGCTGCTCAACGCGCCGGCGGGATCCGGCAAGACCGTCCTGCTCGGCAGCTGGTTCCGGCGGCGCGCGCGGAATCACCCGGCCGCCGAACACCTCGCCTGGATCTCCTTGGACGCCAACGACAACAAGGTGTTCTCCCTGTGGTCGTCGATCCTCCGCGCGCTGCAGCGGAGCGCCGGGGACGGCTCGGTCCCGGGGCCCGCGATCCCCCGGGACGCTTCCGCGCACGAGTACGTCGGCGCGTTCACCGACGCGTGCGCCCGCCTCCCGCGGCCGGTGATCCTGGTGCTGGACAACGCCCACGAACTGTCCGCACCGGACGCGGTCAAGAACGTGAACCTGCTGTTGCGTTATCTGCCGCCGCGAGTGCGGATCGTCATCGCGACCCGGTTCCCGCCGCCGCTGATCCTGCCCCGGATCCGGCTCGAAGGGAGACTGCGCGAGATCACGGCGCGCCAGCTGAACTTCACCGAGGAGGAGATCGGGAAGCTGCTCGCCGGCCAGAATCTCGCGCTGTCCAAGGCGGATCTGGACGAGATCTCCGCGCGAACGGAAGGCTGGACGGCGGGGCTGCGGTTCCTCACCCTCGCGCTGGCCGCCGCCCCGGACACCGGTGCGGCGATCCGGGCCTTCACCGGCGACGACCGGCTGCTCGCCGAGTACCTGGGCGGGGAGATCGTCGGCCCGCAACCGGCGCAGATCCGCGAGTTCCTCTTGAGCACGTCGATCTGTCCCGACATCAGCGACGAACTGGCCACCCGGCTGACCGGGCAGGAGAACTCCGGGCACATCCTGTACACGCTCACCCGCACCAACGCGCTGGTCACGCGGCACGGCTTTCGCTACCGCTGCCATCCGCTGCTGCGCGACTACCTGCGAGCGGAACTCAACCGGCGTCATCCCAGCGCCTATCGCAGACTCCACCGTTCGGCCGCCGAATGGTTCACCGACGCCGGTGACGTGCTTTCGGCGCTGGAGCACGGTATCGCGGCGCAGGACGACGAACTGATCACCCGGTACGTCCAGCGGTCCGGGCTCCAGACCGTCCTCAGTGGACACGGGCCGCGGCTGCACACGCTGCTCGGCGCGTTGCCGGACCACATCCTGGCCCGGCCCCAGGTGGCGCTCATCGCCGCCGTGGCCGCGCTCGACGCCCACGACCTGGTGGCGGCGGACCGGTACCTCGGCAGGATCGACAATTCGGCCCAGCCGTTGCGTTCCGGGCGGCTGCGCGCGCTGAACGCCGTGGCCGTCCTGTACCGGGCGAGGTACGGTGGGCAACTGGACAAGGCGCTCGCGGGACTCCGCGCCACGAGCGCGGGCGACACCGGCGACGCCGACCTCGACCTGCTGGCGCTGGTCACCCGGGGGACCGCGGCCTTGTGGCTGGGCGACGTCCCCGGCGCCACCGAGGATCTGGAACGGGCGCTGCGGACGGCCACCCTGGAACAACGCGACGCGGTCCGGCTGCAGTGCGAGGTCCACCTCGCGGGCATCGCCCGGGTCCAGGGCGACCTCCCCGGGCTGGCCGTGCACACCGGCGCCGCCCTCGAACTGGCCCGCTCGCGCGGCTGGACCGAGACTTCGCGCACCGCCTTCCTGTACGCCGTCCTCGGGATGGCGGCCTACCAGCGGCTGGACCAGGAGAGCGCCCGCCGGTTCTCCGCACTGGCCACCAGGCTCTCGCCCGCGGTCGTGGAGCCGGGGGTGGAGATGCTGACGGTGACGCTCAGCGCCGCCGTCGGATTCGGTCTCGCCGCCGATCCGCACGCCGTCGTCGAAACGCTGCGGGGGCACCGGAAACGGCTCGCGGCCGAACCTGTCGCCCCCTGGCTCGTCGCCTGCACGGCCCCGATCGAGCAGCGGCTGGCCCTGCGCGTCGGGGAGCCCACCTGGGCGACGGACGTGACCGAACGGCATCGGCATCTGCTCGCGCCCTACGCGGAGCACGCGCTGCTGAGCGCCCTCGTGCATATACAGCGCGGACGGACCGGTGCCGCGCGGCGGCGGCTGCGGCCGGTCATCGAGCGGCAGACCAGGCCGCTGGTGGCGCAGACCCTGATCGAGTGCTGGCTCCTCGAAGCGGTACTCGCCGACCAGGCCGGTGAACAGAACCAGGCGCACAGCGCCGTGGGCCGCGCACTCGACCTCGCGGCGCCCCAGCAGGCGCTGCGGCCGTTCCACGACGCCGGACGGCGCGTCCGGGAACTCCTGGTGCGCGGTGCCGGGAGGTTCGGGCGCACCGAGGAGTTCGCGAGCACCGTCCTGCAGGCACTGCCCGCGCACCCGGCGGGGCCGGTCGACCCGCTCACCTCACGCGAGCTCGAACTCCTCACCGAGCTTCCGTCCATGCGCACCACGGAGCAGATCGCCGATTCGCTCTTCGTGTCGGTGAACACGGTCAAGACCCATCTTCGCGGTATCTACCGGAAGCTCGGCGTCAATCACCGCCGGGACGCCGTCGTCGCCGCACGACGGCGTGGCCTGTTGTAGGCGCCGCGGCCCGACAGCGTCGTCGGGCCTACTCGCGCCATCCCGACAGCTCGACCCCCTTCGCGACGTCCACCCGGTACCCGAGCGTCACGACGGCGTCCACGCCCGGGGCGAGCGTCAGCCGCCAGGTGAACTCGCCCAGCTCGGTCCGCTCCACCGGCTCCGGCGCGGTGCGCACGTCCCGGACCGTGATCGCGTCGTCGCGGGAGACCGGCGCCTGGTCCAGTACGGTCACGACCGCGTCGCGCGGGCTGTGGTTGGTGATGGTCGTGGTGTAGGCCGCCTCGCGTTTGCGCACGCCGGACAGCGCCGCCTTGCTCGCCGAGCGGTGCGTGAGTTCGCGGTCGACCCGGATCCGGTCGTCCACGCCGAGGGCTAGTTCGAGTTCCTCGCCCGGCGCCCAGACCTCCAGCCGCGTGGTGCCGACGAACTCCGTCTCGTGGAAGACCGACGCCTTCCCCGGCCGCAGCGTGTGCTCGGAGGTGTTGACCACGGTCGCCCGCAGGTAGGCCTCCGGCGAGATCGAGGGGGCGGTGACGTAGCCCAGTTTCGCGGTCAGGTCCAGCTGCGCCAGCGTCGTCCGGTGGCCTTGCGCGCCCGAAGGCACCGCCACCGGGCGGCCCGGACGGTAGGTGACCGCGGTGGTGCCCTCCTCGACGGAGGCCGTCCGCGCCACCATCGCGGGCGCGGCGGGCGCCGCCATGCCCACCGCCTCCGGGATCCCGCCGCCCGCGGGTGACGCGCTGCCGTACGCGGCACGCGCCATCAACGGCTGGACCGGGCGTTCCCGGTCGAGGAACCACGGCGTGAGTTCCGGCACCTCCACCGTGTTCGCCGGGCGCGCGGTGGAGAGGGCCAGTTCGCATTCCGGCCAGTCCTCGCCGGTGTGCTGGGTGATCCGCCCGTACCAGGTCACCGTGACGTCCTCGCCGCGGACGCGGACGTCGTAGCCTGGTTCCCAGCTCGCGTTCGCGACCACGTAGGACAGTTCGAGCCCGATCCCGGCCCCGTCCTCCTGGCTCTCCAGTTCGACGGTGACCGTCGCGCTGTCCACTTCGGACACGCCCTGCTTCGCCTGGATCTCGCGGTCCAGCGCGCCGAGGTCGTCGCGGAGCCGGGCGAGCCGGACGCCGAGTTCGCGCCGTTTCCCGAGCGCGTCGGCCAGCTGCGTGCCGAGCGCGTCGGTGACTTCGGCGACCCGGGGCGGTTCCGCCGTGCCCGCCGCGAGCGCCTTCGCGAAACTCTTGCCGCTGCGTGTCGCCACCCCGGTCAGCAGATCGACCTTCGCGGTCTCCGCGGCGACGGCGTCCGCGACCGCGTCGACCTCGGCCTGGGCGGTCTCCCGGCGCTCGGTCAGCGCGCGCAGGGAGGCGTCCGCGGGCGCGGGATGGCGTTCGACGGCGACGTCGACCCCGGCGATGACCGCCGGACCGGAACCGGTGACCCGGACCGAATCGGCGTCGAGGTTCCACGGCAGGCCCGCGAAGGCGAAGCGCGTTTCCCCGTCGAGGCGCGCCGACGCCCGCCTCGTGATCCGGGCGTGGTGCGGGTAGACGGTGACGGCGACGATCGGGGCTTCCACGGTGCTCGGCATGCCCCCGACGTTAGTCTCTTGACACCTGTTCGGGTGGCCGGAAACCTCAGCTGGGTCCTGCCCGCCATGCCCGTTTTGGGGGTCACGTGAGAGTCGCCAGGCTCGCTGCCTTGTTCACCGCCGTCCTGGTCCTTCCAGCGACGGCTCTGCCGGCCCAGGCCGATACGCCACCGGCGCCGGTCTTCAAGGACGGTCAGGCGCAGCCGGTCTTCGACCCGGCCGATGTCATCCGGGAGAACGTCTGGGTCACCGCGCCCGTCGACAGCGACGGCGACGGCAAGGACGACCTCGTGCACGCGGAGGTGGTGCGGCCGCGCGCGACGCAGCAGGGGATGAAGGTCCCGGTCGTCTACCAGGCCAGCCCGTACTACGCGGGCGGCAACGACGTCGCGAACCACAACGTCGACGTCGAGCTGTACGTGCCCGGCGCGAAGCGTGCCCCCGCGGGCCCACGGATCGCGACCAGGTCCGTCGGCCCGAACGCGGTGCCGATCAGCTGGCGCTACCAGGACTACTTCACCGCCCGCGGGTTCGCGGTGGTGTACGGCGAATCGCTCGGCAGCGGCCAGTCCACCGGCTGCCCGAGCACCGGCGACGTCAACGAGACCATCGGCGCGAAGTCCATTGTGGACTGGCTGAACGGCCGCGCGACGGCGCGGGACGCGGCGGGCAAGGCCGCGGTCGCGGACTGGAGCACCGGCAAGACCGGCATGATGGGCGTCTCCTACAACGGGACGCTGCCCAACGCGGTGGCCAGCACCGGCGTCGAAGGGCTGGAGACGATCGTCCCGATCGCGGCGATCTCCAGCTGGTACGACTACTACCGCAACGACGGCGCCGTCGTCGCGGCGGGCGGCTTCCAGGGCGAGGACGCGGACGTGCTCGCCGACTACGTCTACACGCGCCAGGATCGCGCCGTCTGCCGCCCGCTCATCGACAGCATCGCCGTCGACCAGGACCGGGTGACCGGCGACTACAGCCCCTTCTGGGACGTGCGGAACTACCGCAACGACGTGAACAAGGTGCGGGCTTCGGTGCTCGTCGTGCACGGTCTCGGCGACTGGAACGTCAAGACCGACCAGGGCACGCGGTGGTACGAGATGCTCAAGGCGCGCGGCGTCGAGCACAAGATCTGGCTGCACCAGGCCGGGCACGCCGACCCGTACAGCCTCCGCCGCGACGTCTGGCTCACCACGCTGAACAAGTGGATGTCGCACTACCTCTACGACGTGGACAACGGCATCGAGCGTGAGCCGAAGGCCACCATCCAGCGCGAGGACAAGTCGTGGGTGGACGAGCCCGAGTGGCCGCTGCCCGGCACCGAGGACGTGAAGCTCTACCCGTGGCCCGGTGGTTCCTCGAAGGGCACGCTCGACACGCGGAAGCCCGTTCCCGGCAAGCCCGCCGTCGAGAAGCTGGCCGACGACGCGAGCAAGACCATCGAACAGCTCGCCGACGCGGCGTCATCGGGCAACAGGCTGCTGTACTCGACCTCCGCGGCGAAGCAGCCCGTACGCCTCTCCGGCACCGCGAAGGCCGGTCTGTCGGTCTCCTTCGACAAGCCCGCCGCGAACGTGACTGCGGTGCTGGTCGACCGTGCCCCGGACGGGACGGCCAAGGTGATCAGCCGCGGCTGGACCGACCCGCAGAACCGCCGCGACCCGGCGCGCACCGATCCGATCACCCCCGGTGAGAGCTACCGCGTCGAGGTCGAACTGGTCGCGAAGGACTACCTGCTCGCGGCCGGGCACAAGATCGAGTTCCTACTGGCCTCCAGCGATCACGACTACACGCTCCGGCCGAAGCCCGGGGCGGGGGTCGCGCTGGAACTGAACCGCACCAGCGTGGTGCTGCCGGTGGCGGGCGGGAAGCCCGCGCTGCGTGCCGCCTTCGGCTGAGTCGTGGCCCGTCCGGCCCTGAAGATCAGGCACTCCTTCGTCAGGGTGCAGGCCGTCGATGAAGGAATTGGGACGTTGAGTGTCCCAATTCCTTCATCGTCGCGGGGCGCGCCGGTTGCGAAGCTTGGAGGCACCGGCGATGCCACACCCGGACGATCAAGAACAGCGCAGACCAGCAACTCTGCGACTTTGCCGGGATTCTGACCTTCGGGGTAGGGAAAGACGTGAGGGGTGTGTGGATATAGGGACGTTGAACGTCCCTATATCCACACACCCCTCACGAGCGGTAACACTTGCGCGTCGCCAGCCACAGCGAGTGACCATATGGGGCGAAGGCGCGGCCTCGGAACGAAGCCGTGCGCATTACCCGAAAACGGGCGCTTCGGTCTCGGCTCACCTGACCGGTGACGCCCTGCGACTTTGCCGGGCCTCCGACCTTAAGAGCAGGGTTACGCGCGAGGGCAGGAAAACGCCCACCCGGCAGCGGGCTTGTATGGAAAATGTATTTCCTCCGTCTTTGCTTCGACGTGTCCGGCTTCCCCAGCTGATGGAGGTCTCCATGTCCAGGTTGCGCCGCCTCGCGGTACTCGCCGCGGCCACCGTCATCCCCGCGCTCGGCCTGACCGTGGCCGGGACGACGCAGGCGTCGGCCGCCCCGAATTTCCAGGTCCCGTTCAAATGCGGCGTCACGGTCACGGCCGCGACTTTCAGCGGGCACAGCCCGGCGAACTCGGTCGACTTCCAGAAGTCGGGGATCACCGGGATGCCGGTGCTGGCCTCGGCGGGCGGCACCGTCACCCGGGTCGCCGACGAAGGCAGCACGAGCTACGGGCGCTGGGTCGAGGTCGACCACGGCGGCGGCTGGCGTACCCGTTACGCCCACCTGTCGACGCAGTCCGTGTCGGTCGGCCAGGCCGTCAGCCTCGGCAAGCAGCTCGGCACGGCGGGCGCGACCGGCGGGGTGACCGGGCCGCACCTGCACTTCGAAGAGCGGCTCAACGGCGTGGTGCAGAAGGCGACGCTGAACGGGGTCGCGGTGCCGTACTACGGCCACACCGACTTCACCAGCAAGAACTCGTGCGGCGGTAACCCGTACGAGGCCACGGAGGTGTGCGGCAGCGGGTTCTCGGTGGTCGACTCGCAGGCGCTCGCGAACAATTCGGGCACGGCGTACCTGCTCTACAACTCTTCGACGAAGTCCAACTGCGTGACGACGCTGAAGGCGGTCTCGCTCGGCACCGCGTCGCCGGTGTCGGCCTTCCTCGAAGTCCAGGGTTCGGCCCGTGTGACCGACTCCGGCAGCTTCACCTACTACGCCGGACCGGTGAAGAAGGCGGCCGACTCGATCTGCGTCAAGTGGGGCGGCTCGGTCGGGTCGAACGCCTACGAGAGCCCGTTCGAACACTGCGACTGACCCCGCGGGGCCGGGCACTGTAGACCACCCCACCGACAGGATCGGCGTCCCCTCGGCCGGTCCCTGCGGCGGTTGTCCACAACGCCCCCGGTTGTCCACAGATCTGTCCTGCCCCCACCCGGCGGCCCCCTTCCCGCCGCAAGGTGGGGGCATGACCACAACCACCCCGACCGGCAGGCCCAAGGTCGATCTGAAGGATCCGGCGGACCTGCTCGCCGCGATCCCGTACATCCTCGGCTTCCATCCCGAGGACTCCGTCGTCGTCTTCGGACAGCGCGGGCCGGACCGCAAACGGCAGGGCCTCACCCTGCGCGTGGACCTCCCGCCGCCCGGCCTGGAGAAAGACCAGGCACTCGATCTCGCGGCCCGGCTGGCCGCGACCGCGCACACCGGTGCGACCGTGGCCGTCATCGGTGGTGGCGCGGCGAATCCGGCCGGGCGGCCGCCTCGCCGCCGGTTCGTCCGGCGCCTGGAATCCGCGCTCGCGGAGTACGGCATTCCCCTCCTGCACCCGCTGTGGGTGCCTCGGATCACCGCGGGTGCGCGGTGGGGGTGCTACCGGGACAGGACCTGCGGCGGCGTCCTGCCCGACCCCCGCGAGTCGGTGATGGCCGCGTTCGTCACCAGCGACGGCCGTATCACCCGCGAGAGCCGGGAAGAGCTGGAACGCCTTTTCGACCCCGGTCCGCCGGAAACGCTCGCGCGGCGCGCCGACCTCCTGACCAGGCTGGCCGATCCGCCTTGGGGCGAAGGCGACATCGTCGAGGCGGCGCTCGCCGAGGTGAACGCCGCCCTCGACCGCTTCGCGGATGGCGACCAGGAACTCACCGACGATCAGGTCGTCCGGCTGGCGTGGGCGCTTTCGCTGGTCGAGGTCCGGGGCGCCTGCCTGCTCACCGCCGCTCCCGCGGAGTCACCGCTGGCGCGTACCGCGGAAGAGCTCTGGCTCCGCCTGGCCGGGGAGTTACCCGAACCCGAATCGGCCGAGGCGCTGTGCCTGAAGGCGCACGCCGCCTACGCCCGCGGTGACCTGACCGTCGCCGGGATGGCGCTGGCCAGGGCCTGCGAGGTCGACCCGGACCACGGGCTGGCCAGGCTGCTGACGGTCGCCTTGGACGCGATGCTGCCACCGTCCGAACTGGCCGGGATCGTCCTGCGGCAACGCGAGGAAGGGCCGCCGCCCACGATCGGGCTCAGGCTGTCCGGCGGGACCGCGTGAACTCCCAGGCGTCGGCCACGATGCCGTCGAGATCGGTGCGCTCGGGCTTCCAGCCGAGTTCGCCGCCCGCCCGCTCACTGGAGGCCACCAGCACCGACGGGTCGCCCGCCCGGCGCGGCGCGACCGCGGCGGGGATCTCGTGACCGGTGACGCGGCGGCACGCTTCGATCACCTCGAGCACGGAGAACCCGGTACCGCTGCCGAGGTTGTAGATGCGGTGCTCGCCGTCGATCACGTGACGCAGGGCCAGCAGATGCGCGTCGGCGAGGTCGACCACGTGGATGTAGTCGCGGATGGCGGTGCCGTCCGCGGTCGGGTAGTCGTCACCGAAGATCTGGATCCGCTCGCGGTCCCCGGTGGCGACCTGGAGGACGAGGGGGATCAGATGGGTCTCGGTGGCGTGCCGCTCGCCGAAGGAGCCGTAGGCACCGGCGACGTTGAAGTAGCGCAGGCTCGCCGCGGCGATGCCGTGGGCGCGCGAGAACGACGTGATCGCGTGGTCGATGGCCAGCTTCGTCGCGCCGTAGGTGTTCGTCGGCCGCGTCGGCGCGGATTCGGGGATGGGGGAGGACTCGGGTTCGCCGTAGGTGGCCGCCGTGGACGAGAACACCAGCCGCTTCGTGCCGTGGTCACGCATCGCCTCGAGCAGGCGAAGCGAGGTCAGGACGTTGCCCTCCCAGTACTTCGCCGGATCCGTCATCGATTCGCCGACCAGCGACTTGGCGGCGAAGTGGAGGACACCGTCGAAACCGTCGCCGAGCAGGCGCCGGGCGACCTCGGCGGCGTCACCCTCGACGAAGGTGGCGTCCGGGTGCACCGCGTCGGCGTGCCCGGTGGAGAGGTCGTCGACCACGGTGACGTCGTGCCCGGCCTCGATGAGGCGGGCCGCGCAGACGCTGCCCACATAACCGGCTCCGCCCGTCACCATCAGCTTCAGGGTCTTGGTCGGTTCGTCGGTCACGTTCGCGCCTTTCTGCTGCGGATGCGGTCGCTCCACAGTGTCCTCGCCCCCGGGCACACGACCTGCCCGGGGGTCGCCCGCAAGTGCCTACAGTTCGTCGCGGCCCGCGCCGCGCGACGGCACCGCGGTGAACAGCCTGGGGTGGCGCAGCTCCGCCGCCTCGTACGCGGCCTTCACCGCTCGTCCCACAGTGTCCACATCGGACTCGCGGACCAGGGCGATCGCCGAACCGCCGAACCCGCCACCGGTCATCCGCGCGCCGAGCGCCCCGGCCTGGCGGGCCGCATCGACGGCGAGGTCGAGTTCAGCGGTGGAGATCCGGTAGTCGTCGCGCATGCTGACATGCGAGGCGTCCAGCTGAGGGCCGATCTCGGTGATCCGCCCGTCCCGCAGCAGATCCACGGTGTCGAGGACCCGCTGGTTCTCCGTCACCACATGGCGCACCAGCGGCACCAGCTCGTCCGGCAGCTTGGCGAGCGCCGCGTCCAGCCCGCTGAGACCGATGTCCCGCAGTGCCTTCACGCCGAGCAGTTCCGCGGCGCGCTCGCAGCCCCGCCGGCGTTCGCCGTAGCCGCCCTCGGCGTGCGAGTGCTTCGTGCGGGTGTCCATGATCAGGATCCGGACCCCGGATTCCTCCAGCGGGAACGGCACCTGCTCCATCTCACCGGAGCGGACGTCGAGGAACAGCACGTTCGATTCGGTGCAGCACAGGGAAGCCGTCTGGTCGAGCAGACCGGTCGGCGCCCCGACGAAGTCGTTCTCCGAACGCTGGACCCACCGGGCGACCTCGTGCAGGGTCGGCGAACCCGCCCCGGCGCCGGGGGTGATGCCCGCCAGCCCCAGGAGGGCGAGCGCGACGGCGCATTCGAGCGCGTGGGAGGAGGACAGGCCTGCCCCCGAGGGCACGTCCCCGGCGATCACCAGGTCCGCGCCATTGGCGAGGCCCTGGTCCCGCAATACCCAGGTGACCCCCGCCGGGTACGCGGCCCACCCCTCGACCGAACCGGGCTCCAGGTCGGCGATGGTGAGCGGGCCCGATTCCTGGACCCGGCCGTCCGAGCCGAGGGTGGCCACGGTCAGCACGCCGTCCTCACGCGGGGTCGCCGCGGCGGCGAGCCGGTGCGGGAGGGCGAACGGCAGCACGAAACCGTCGTTGTAGTCGGTGTGCTCACCGATCAGGTTCACCCGGCCGGGCGCGGACCAGATCCCGGCCGGAGCCCGGTCGTGGAGGGCCCGGAAGGTCGCCACGGCGTCCGACGCGGCGCTCACCTGGCCTGCGCCAGCACGGCGTGGAGCGCCGAAACGGGGACCTGCGCGGTGTTGTCGCCGCCGGTGACCTCGATGGTGCCGCCGGGAGCCGCCTTGCCGACCTTGACCCGGCCGCCGGGCACGATGCCGACCGACTTGAGTTCGGTCATCAGCAGCTCGTCGAGCTGCACGTGTTCGGCGATGCGCCGGATCTCGACCTCGCCGCCACCGGTGCGGGCGAACTCGTCGAGCCGCACCAGGTCGGCCTCGGCCGGCGGGGCGGGATCGCCGTCGCCGAGCTTGTCCAGCCCCGGGATCGGGTTGCCGTAGGGCGACGTGGTGGGGTGGTCGAGCAGCTTGACCAGCTTGCGCTCGACGGCCTCGCTCATCACGTGTTCCCAGCGGCAGGCCTCGTTGTGGACGTGCTCCCACTCCAAGCCGATCACATCGACCAGAAGGCGCTCGGCCAGCCGGTGCTTGCGCATGACCGCGATGGCGAGCTCGCGACCGTGTTCGGTCAGCTGCAGGTGCCTGTCGTCCGCGACGACGACCAGTCCGTCACGTTCCATCCTGGCGACGGTCTGGCTCACGGTCGGGCCGCTCTGCTGCAGCCGCTCCGCGATCCGGGCCCGCAGCGGGACGACACCCTCTTCTTCGAGCTCGTAGATCGTACGCAAGTACATCTCTGTGGTGTCGATGAGATCGTTCACGCTGTCCCCTTCGTCCGCGTTGCTCATCGTAGTCGCTGGCACCGACAGCGACGCAGGCGTGGGGACAACAAGCCCCGAGGCGGGAAAAGTCCCCCAAGCTGGTCTTGGCGTCGGCAGGCGCGGGAAGATGGGCGAATGCGCCCCATGATCACCACCAGCGAACTCGCCGCGCAGCTGTCCGGGCCGGAATCGGCACGCTCCGTAGTCCTCGACGTCCGGTGGCGGCTCGCCGGCCCGCCCGGCGCCGATTCCTACCGTGAGGCACATCTCCCGGGTGCGGTGTACGTCGATCTCGACACGGCCCTCGCCGGGGAGCCGGGGGACGGCGGCCGTCATCCGCTGCCGGAGCCGGAGACGCTGCAGCGGCATCTGCGGGCGGCCGGGGTCCGTACCGGTCACCCGGTCGTGGTCTACGACGACTCCGACGGATCGGTCGCGGCCCGGGCGTGGTGGCTGCTGCGCTGGGCCGGGCACGCCGAGGTCGCCGTGCTGGACGGCGGGTTCACCGCCTGGACGGAGGAAGAGCGGCCGGTCACGGCCGAGGTCCCGGCGCCGGAGGAAGGCGACATCGTCGTGAAGCCCGGCGGCATGCCGGTACTGGACGCCACCGAGGCCGCCGCGCTCGCCAGGGAGGGGTTGCTCTTCGACGCCAGGGCCAGGCCGAGGTATGCGGGGGAGACCGAGCCGATCGATCCCCGTGCCGGGCACATCCCGGGCGCGGTCAACGCGCCCTTCTCCGGGCATCTCGCGGAGGACGGCCGCTGGCGCGACGCCTCGGAACTGGCCGAGCGGTTCGAAGGACTCGGCGTGACCCCGGAGACCCCGGTCGGTGTCTACTGTGGATCGGGCGTCACCGCCTCGTCCGTCGTCCTCGCGCTCGAGGTCGCCGGTCACCCGAAACCCGCCGCCCTGTACGCGGGTTCGTGGTCGCACTGGTCGCGTGATCCGGAGCGCCCGGTCGCCACCGGGGATCTGCCCGGCTGACCCGCCGGGCGGTCCGGTACAGGGCAGCAGCCCCTCCCGGGCACTAGAGTTCGAGCCATGCGAGCACCGGCCGTCGTATGGGACTCCTCGCTGCTGGGTTACGACCTCGGCGGCGAGCATCCGTTCAATCCGGTGCGGCTCGAACTGACCATCCGGCTCGCCACCGAACTCGGCGTGCTCGACGGCGTCGAACTGCTCGTCCCCGGGCCCGCCGGGGACGACGAGATCCGCCGGGTCCACGCCGGCGAGTACCTCGAGGCGGTCCGGCAGGCGCCGATGACCGGCGAGGATCTCGCCCACGGGCTCGGTACCGAGGACAACCCGGTGTTCACCGGCATGCACGAGGCTTCGGCGCTGGTCGTCGGCTCGACGCTGCTGGCCGCGCGCAAGATCGCCGACGGCGAGGCGACCAGGGCGGTGAACATCGCCGGCGGGCTGCACCACGCGATGCGGGACAGGGCGTCGGGTTTCTGCGTCTACAACGACTGCTCGGTGGCGATCTCGTGGCTGCTTGACCACGGTTTCGACCGCGTCGCCTACGTCGACACCGACGTCCACCACGGTGACGGCGTGCAGGCCGCGTTCTACGACGATCCCCGCGTGCTGACCGTTTCCCTGCACCAGCACCCGTTCACGCTGTGGCCGGGCACGGGCTACTCGGCGGAGATCGGCAAGGGCGGCGCCGAGGGCACCTCGGTCAACCTCCCGCTACCGCCCGGCACCCGGGACGGCGGCTGGCTGCGGGCGTTCGACGCGGTGGTGCCGTCGCTGCTGGAGCAGTTCCGGCCGCAGATCCTCGTCACCCAGTGCGGCGTCGATTCCCACGAAGAAGACCCGCTGGCCGATCTTTCCCTATCGGTGGACGGCCATCGCGAGATCTACCGGCGGCTTCGCGGACTGGCCGAGGCGCACGCCGGCGGCCGGTGGCTCGCCGTGGGCGGCGGGGGCTACCAGCTGATCCGGGTGGTGCCGCGCTCCTGGACCCATCTGCTCGCCACCGTGCTCGATCGCGATGTCGACCCGGCGACGGCCCTGCCGCCGGAGTGGGTCGCGTCCATCTCCAGGGCGGCGCCCAACGCCGAGATCCCGCCCCGGATGTCCGACGACCGCGAAACCGGGTTCACCCCGTGGGGAGACGGGGCGGACGAGCCGGTCGACATCGCCATCCGCGACACCCGCCGCGCGATCTTCCCGCTGCACGGCCTCGATCCGGACGATCCGAGGGATTGACCATGACCACTGAGGACGCCAGGCGCACCGCCTTCGACTACCCGCGCGAGTGGGAGGCCGACGTCCTGCTCTCCGACGGCGGCACTGTCCACCTGCGACCGGTGATCCCCAGCGACGCCGACGGGCTCGTCGCGTTCCACGGCCGGTTGTCCGAACGCACCCGGTACTTCCGGTACTTCGGCGCCTATCCGCGGATCCCGCAACGGGACCTCGAACGGTTCTCCGTCGTCGACCACCACGACAGGGTCGCCTTCGTCGCGCTGCTGGGCGACGACATCGTGGCCGTCGGCCGTTACGAACGCCTCGACCACGGTCCGTCGGCGGAGGTCGCGTTCGTCGTCGACGACGCCCACCAGGGGCGCGGGCTCGGCTCGATCCTGCTGGAGCATCTGGCCGCCGCCGCTTCGGAATGCGGTTTGCGCCGCTTCGTCGCCGAGGTGCTCGCCGAGAACGCGGCGATGGTCCGGGTGTTCCGCGACGCCGGGTACCAGGTCAGCCGCGAGATCGAGGAAGGCGTGCTGCATCTGGAGTTCGACATCGACCCGACCGAGGAGTCGCTCGCGGTCGCCCGGTCCCGGGAGCAGGCCGCCGAGGCGCGCAGCGTGCACAACCTGCTGCATCCGAAGTCGGTCGCGGTGATCGGCGCGTCCACCGATCCGACGAAGATCGGCTACGTCGCCCTCACCAACCTGCTGAGCGCCGACTTCGCGGGCACCGTCTACCCGGTCAACCCGGAGCACAAGTCCGTCCGCGGCGTACGCGCCTATCCGTCCGTTGTGGACATTCCCGAGGACGTCGATCTCGCGCTGGTCGCCGTCCCCGCCGAAGCCGTCGAGTCCGTTTTGGACGGTGCGCTGGCCAAGGGGGTCAAGACCCTCCTGATCGTCTCGGGCGGTTTCGCCGAGGCCGGACCGCACGGTCTGCACGCCGAACTGCGGCTGGTCGGGGAGGCCAGGGCGCACGGTATGCGCGTGGTCGGCCCGAACGCGCTGGGCGTGCTCAACACCGACGCCTCGGTCCGGCTCAACGCCACCCTCGCGCCGCGCCTGCCCGCGCGCGGCCGCACCGGGTTCTTCTGCCAGTCCGGCGCGCTCGGCACCGCGATCCTCGCCGACGCCGAAGCCCGCGGCCTCGGGCTCTCGACGTTCGTCTCGGCGGGCAACCGGGCCGATGTCTCCGGCAATGATCTCCTCCAGTACTGGGAAACCGATCCGGCGACCGACCTCGTCCTGCTGTACCTGGAATCGTTCGGCAACCCGCGCAAGTTCGCGCGGCTCGCGCGGCGGCTGGCGCGGACGAAACCGGTGGTGGCGGTGAAATCCGGCAGGCACGCCGTCCGCCCGCAACTCGCCGCGACCTCGGCGGAGGTCGACGAATCCAGCGTCCAGGCCCTGTTCGAGCAGGCGGGTGTGGTCCGCGTCGACACCCTCGCGCAGCTCTTCGACACCGCGCTGGTCTTCGCCCACCAGCCGCTGCCCGCCGGACCGCGGGTCGGCATCGTGGGCAACTCCAGCGCGATCGGGCTGCTGGCCGCCGACACCGCGCGGGCACAGGGCCTGCGGCTGGCCTCCGACCCGGTCGACGTCGGGCCGCAGGCGAGCCCGGAGGAGTTCGCCTCGGCCGTGCGTGAAGCTCTCAACTCCCCGGAGACCGACGCTCTCGTCGTGGTCTTCGTGCCCCCGCTGGCTATCCCCGGCACCGCCTACGCCCGCGCCCTGCGGGAGGCCGTCGTCGAGATGCACGAGAACAAGCCGATCGTGTCGACCTTCCTCGCCGTCGAGGGCGTGCCGGACGAACTGGCCGTGTTGTCCGAGGACGGCGTGCCGACGCGGGGTTCGGTCCCGTCCTATCCCAGCCCCGAACGCGCGGTGAACGCGCTCGCCCGCGTCGTGCGTTACGCCGCCTGGCGTCAGCGGCCGCAGGGGAACCTGGTGCGGCCGGCGGGGCTGCACGCCGAGCAGGCCCAGGTGATCGTCAACGAGCTGTTGAAAGGCGAGGACGGCAAGACCACACTGCTCTCCGACGAAGACGTGGTCCGGCTTCTGGGCTGTTACGGCATCGACGTCGTCCCCTTCCGTGTCGTGACGTCGGCGGACGAAGCGGTGAAAGCGGCCGAAGAGCTGGGTTTCCCGGTCACCCTCAAGGCCGTCGACGAACGGTTCCGCGGCAGGCCGGACCTCGCCGGGGTGCGGCTCGATCTGTCCTCTGTGGACGGAGTACGCCGGGCGTACCTCGATCTGCGGGAGACCTCCGGCGACGACGACGTCTACGTCCAGCGGATGGCGCCCAAGGGCCTGTCCTGCGTGATCGGCCTGCAGGACGACCCGTCGTTCGGCACGCTCGTGTCGTTCGGTCTCTCCGGGCTGGTCAGCACGCTGCTGGGGGACCGGGCCTACCGTGCCGTCCCGCTCACCGACGTCGACGCCGCCACTCTGCTGCGCGAACCGCGGACCTCGCCGCTGCTCACCGGGTACCGCGGTGACGAACCGGCGGATCTGGCCGCGTTGCAGGACATCGTGCTGCGCGTCGCCGCCCTCGCCGAGGACAACCCCGAGGTCCGTTCGATGACGCTCGACCCGATCCTGGCCTCCCCGGACGGCGCGTTCGTCGCCAACGCCCGGATCGTGCTCGGCCCGCCACCGACCCGCCCCGACACCGGGCCGCGGCGGCTGCGGCCGATCAACGCCCCTGCCTGACCCCGGAGCACCACGCCCGCCGGGAACGGCGCCGGTCAGGAATCCCACTCCTGGGGCGACCGGGCGGCGAGCTCCGCGTCGTGGCCGGCGAACTCCGCGATATCGCCCCGGATCGTGTTGTGGAACGCGACGATCTCGCCGTCGTGGACGAGCTTCGTCTGCACCGCCCGTGCTTCCCCGGCCAGGGGACCGGCGGGGATGGACAGCCTGGTCGCGGTATGTACGAGGTCGAAGCCGCCCCCGAGCGGACGGCTCGACACCTGGCGGATCTCCAGCCTGCTGCCCCGGTAGATGGTGTCGAAGATGTTCTGGCTTTCCCGCGCGATCGTCGCGCGGCCGCGCTGGATCCGGCCGAGGACGTCGACGAAGTCCGCGTCCTCGGCGAAACACGCGGCCCACGCCGGGCCGTCGCCCGCGTTCCAGGCGCGTTCCAGTTCGGTGATGATCTCCTCGGTGGTCATCGCTATCCTCTCTTTGTAACGGCGATCCACTACTTAGAACAACGTTCCAACTTTCGAGGAGCATACATGTCCGCGGACCTTCCCGGCATCGTCCGGTTGCGAGATCGGCGCGAAGCGCTGACGCTGCGCACGATCCTGACCGCGGCCCGCGGGCTCTTCGCTGAGCACGGATACGCGCGGACCCCGATCCGCCTCATCGCGCAGGAAGCGGGGGTGTCGCCACAGACCATCTACGCCCACTTCGGTTCGAAGGCCGGTGTCCTCGGCGGGCTCGTCGACCTCCTCGACGACGAGGCCGGGATCCCCGACCTCGTCGCCGAGACGCAGCGGACCGACGACCCGGTCGCGCTGCTCGGCCTGCTGGCCCAGGTCGCCCGCCAGGTCCGGGAACGCTGCGGCGACATCGTCACGATGCTGAGCTCCGGGGCCGCCGTCGATCCGGACATCGCCGCGACGCAGGCGGAAGGCACCCGGCGCAACCGGCTCGGCGTCGAGTTGGTCGTCGGCCGTGTCCGCGCGAGCGGCCGGGAGGTGGTGCCCAGGGCCGCGGACATCGCCGTGGCCCTGATGAGCGCCGACGTCCACACCAGCCTCGTCGCCGAGGCCGGATGGAGTCACGACGACTACGAAGCCTGGCTCAAGGACACCTTGGTCGTGTCGCTGCTTCGGTGACGCAGTGGCTTGCCGAAGAACGCCGAGAGCCGAGCGCGCTGCGTGGCGACCTCGCGGGTAGTGAAGGCCTCCTCCTTCACGGCGGCGAGTCGATCGCGAGCGCCACGCTCATCATGACGGGTATCGCAGTTCCCAGGCGCCCGAGGTCCCCTCCGCCGCCAGTTCCCGCTTGAGCACCTTGTGCGTCGCCGTCCGCGGCAGTTCCTCGACGACCCGCACGAACCGCGGCCGCTGCTTCGGCCCGAGATCGCCTTGCGCCAGCACGAAAGCGGCGAACTCGTCCGCGTCCACCGGTGCGCGGCAGACCAGCGCGGCCATCACCTGGTCGCCCACGCGCGGATCCGGCACGCCGTAGACCGCCGCCTCGCCGACGGCCGGATGCCGGAGGAGCGCGCGTTCGATCGGGGCGGTGCCGAGGTTCTCGCCGTCGACGCGGAGCCAGTCGCCGAGCCGCCCGGCGAAATAGCAGTAGCCGTCCGCGTCGAGGTACGCCAGGTCGCCGGTGTGGTACATCCCGTCGCGCATCCGCTCGGCCTCGGCGGCCGGATCCCCGTAGTACCCGGCGAAGAAGCCCGGGCCACCGGTGTTGACCAGCTCGCCGACCGCCTCGGCGGCGTTGAGCAACTTCCCGTTCGCGTCGAATTCCGCCGGGGGACAGGGCTTCCCGGTCTCCGGATCGAGGATCGCGACACCGTCGAGGAGCCTGCCGAGGGAACCCGGCGGTGTGGTGGCGTCCCGGCCGAAGTTCACCCCGCCCTCGGTCGAACCGAACGCGTCGACCACGTGGCAGCCGAAGCGCGCGCCGAAAGCGGCGAGATCCGCTTCCGCGCCTTCGTTGCCGTAGACCAGTTTCAAGGGGTTGTCGGCGTCGTCGCCCCGCTCGGGAGTGGCGAGCACATAGGACAGTGGCTTGCCGACGTAGTTGGCGTACGTCGCACCGAACTTCCGGACGTCCGGCAGGAAGCCGGAGGCGGAGAACCGCCGCCGCAGCGCGATCCCCGCGCCCGCGGCGAGGCCGACCGACCAGCCCGCCATGATGGCGTTGGAGTGGAACATCGGCATCGACACGTACACGGTGTCCTGTGTGGACAGCCCGAACCGGGAGGCCAGCATCTCGCCGGGGTAGGCGATCTTGCCGTGCGTGCACCGGACGGCCTTGGGATCACCGCTGGTGCCCGAGGTGAAGATCAGCATGAGCAGGTCTTCGGGTTTCGCGGCCACGGGGACGATCGTGTCCCGGGAGGGTTCGAGGGCGCTCAGCGGAAGCACCGGGACCCCGGCCTCGGACAGCAGCGGGAGGTACTTCTCCTCGGCGAACACCAGGTCGCAGTCGGCCAGCGCGACGTCGCGGGCCAGCGCCGCGCCCCGGCGCGTCGGGTTCAGGCCGACCAAGACGTGCCCCGACAGCGCCGCGCCGCCGAGCAGGAACGAGAACTCGGGGACGTTGTCGGCCAGCAGCCCGAAATGCCCGCCCGGACGCAGAATCCGGGTGAGCGCGGCGGCGTGCGCGGTACACGCCTCGACGTGCTCGGCCCAGGACCAGCGCCGGTCCTCGGACAGCAGCCCGGTCGAGCGGTCCTCCGCCCGGGCGAGCAGGAGTTCCGTGACCGTGGGGGTCATGCCGGGTCCGCGGCCAGGAGATCGCCGAGGCCCCGCAGCTGCGCGGTCGCCCCGCCCAGGGTGAATTCGAGCCGTTTCGCCGCGACGAAGTAGCGGTGCAGCGTGTGGTCGACGTCGATGCCGCCCCCGCCGTGGACGTGCACGGCGGTGTGCGCGACGCGGTGCCCGGCTTCGGCCGCCCAGAACTTCGCCGTCGCGACCTCCTCGGCCGCCGGAAGTCCTTCACTCAGCCGCCAGGCGGCCTGCCACAGGGTCAGCCGGACGGCTTCGACGTCGACGTAGGCGTCGGCCAGCCGCTGCCGGACCGCCTGGAAACTCCCGATGAGGTGGCCGAACTGCTTCCGTTCCCGCGCGTACGCGGCGGTCAGTTCCAGCGCTCGTTCCACGACGCCGAGTTGCTGGGCGCAGACGCCGATGGTGCCGCGCAACCGCAGCCACTCACCGATGTCCCCCAGCGAGACCGTGGCCTTCGCGCCGGACAGTTCGACGAGTGCCGCGTCGGCGTGGTCGACGGTCCGTTGCGGCGAGACGGTCACCGAGTCCGCGTCGAGCAGGAACACCTGGCGTCCGCCGTCGATCGCGGCCTCGACGAGGAACCCGTGCGCGAAGGCGCCGAACGGGACCGCGGTCTGCGCGCCGGTCAGCCGCCAGCCGTCGCCGTCGGCTTCGGCGGTGAAACCGCACGGCACGCCGTAGTCGGGCAGCGCCACCGCGAGGACGTGGTCGCCGCGCAGGACCGGGACGACCCAGCGTTCGGCGAGCCGCCCGTCACCGAATTCGGCCACGGCGGCGGCACCCAGGACGACCGACGTCAGGTAGGGGACCGGCGCGACCGCGCGGCCGATCTCGGCCAGGACGGAACACTGCTCCAGCAGTCCGAACCCGCCACCGCCGACCGACTGGGGCAGCGCGGCGTCGACCACCCCGGCCTGTGCCAACGCTGTCCACAGTGGAGCGTCGAAGCCGCCGGAACCGTGTGACCCCAGCATGTCCGGGGTCACCTTGTCCGTCAGGATCCGGCGAGTGAGGGACGCGAGGTCCTGCTGCGCTTCGGTGAGCGTGAAGTCCATGGGTGCCTCCTAGCGGGTGACGGGCAGGCCGAGGGCGGTCGCGGCGATCATGTCCCGCTGGATCTCGTTGGTGCCGCCGCCGAAGGTGAGGATCAGCGACGACCGGTGCAGCCGTTCGATCCGGCCGCGCAGCAACGCGCCGGGGGAGCCTTCGCGGACCACGGCCCCCGCGCCGAGGATCTCCATCATCAGCCGGTACGCCTCGGTCGCGAACTCCGTGCCGAACACCTTGGTCGCCGACGCCTCCGCCGGGCCGAGGTCGCTGCTCGCGGCCGCCCAGGCGATCCGCCAGTTCCGCAGTTTCAGGTACTCCGCGTGCGCGTGGATCCGCGCCAGGTGCAGCCGCACCCACGGCGCGTCGATGACGCGGGAGCCGTCGGGCAGCTTGGTCGTCTGCGCCCAGGTCCGCACGTCGCGCACGGACGTCTGGATCGGCGCGGCCGAGGTCAGCGCGACGCGTTCGTGGTTGAGCTGGTTGGTGATGAGCGGCCAGCCCTCGTTCTCCCCGGCGACCCGGGAGGTCACCGGCACGCGCACGTCGTCGTAGTAGGTCGCGCTCGTGCCGGGCCCGGCGACCGTGCGCACCTTCGTCCAGGAGAACCCGGGCGCCGACGTCGGCACGATCAGCATGCTGAGGCCCTTGTGCTTGCGGGCCTCGGGGTCGGTGCGGGCGGCGAGCCAGACGTAGTCGGCGTACTCGATCAGGCTCGTCCACATCTTCTGGCCGTTGATCACGTAGTCGTCGCCGTCACGGACCGCGCGGGTGCGCAGCGAGGCCAGGTCGGTCCCGGCACCCGGTTCGGAGTAGCCGATCGCGAAGTGCAGCTCGCCGGCGGCGATCTTCGGCAGGTAGAACGCCTTCTGTTCTTCGGTGCCGTAGCGCATGATGGTCGGCCCGACGGTGTTCACCGTGAGGAACGGGACGGGCACCCCGGCCGCGGCCGCCTCGTCGGTGAAGATGAGCTGGTCGAGCATCGGCCGGTCCTGCCCGCCGTACTCGCGCGGCCAGCCGATCGCGAGCCAGCCCGAGGCGCCCAGATCGCGCACGATCTCCTTGTACACCAGGCCGTCGCCGTACTCGCCGCCGTCACCGGCCAGCGCTTCACGGCGTTCGGGGGTCATCAGCCCGGCGAAGTACTCACGCAGTTCCCCGGCCAGGGCGCGCTGTTCCGGCGTGTAGTCGATCCGCATCCGTCACCTCTGCCGTCGGTGCTCGTTACTGGTGCCATGGCCGCTCGCGGCGCTAAGGTAGAACCTGTTCTAGTTGTACCAGGTGTGGCGGCGAGGAGGGAATATGGAGATCGACGTCGATCGCTCGCTCTGCGAGGCGAACGCGATCTGTGTCGGCTTCGCGCCCGAGGTCTTCGATCTCGACGACGAGGAGGAACTGGTCCTCGCCTCGGTCGAAGTTCCGGAGAATCAGGTAGAACGTGTTACTCAAGCTGTCGCGAGTTGCCCGAAAAACGCGCTGCTCATCCGTGGTTAGCACCGTTTATTTGGACCTTGCATGCGGCGAGAACAGATTCTAGTGTGTGCGGTGAGGCTGGGTGTGGAAAGGCAGGAGGCCTGGAGTGAGCTTGGACGGCAGGACGGCCATCGTCACCGGGGCGGGCGCGGGACTCGGCCGGGCCGAGGCGCTGGCGCTGGCCGCGGCGGGCGCGCGGGTGGTGGTCAACGACGTGTCGGCCGCGGCGCAGGTGGTGGCCGACGAGATCGAGGCCGAGGGCGGCAAGGCGGTCGCGGTCACCGGCGACGTCTCGGAGTCCTCGACCGCGGACGCGCTGCTCACCGCCGCCGTCGACCACTTCGGCGGCCTCCACATCGTGGTCAACAACGCCGGCGTGCTGCGTGACCGGATGCTCTTCTCGATGTCCGACGACGACTGGGACACCGTACTCGGCGTCCACCTGCGCGGGCACTTCCTGCTTTCCCGCAACGCCGGGGCGTACTGGCGGGACAAGTCCAAAGTGGACGGCGCGCCGGTGTACGGCCGGGTGGTCAACACCGCGTCGGAGTCGTTCCTGCTCGGCGCCCCCGGCCAGCCGAACTACGGCGCGGCCAAGGCGGGCATCGCCGCGCTCACCGTCTCCACCGCGCGCGGGCTTTCGCGGTACGGCGTCCGCGCCAACGCGATCTGCCCGCGCGCCCGCACGGCGATGACCGAAGCGGTCTTCGGGGCCGACGCCCCGGAGGGGATCGACCCGCTTTCGGTCGACCACGTCGCGCCGTTCGTGTCCTTCCTCTGCTCACCGGAGTCCGACCGCGTCAACGGCCAGGTGTTCCTCGTCTACGGCGGGATGGTCGCGCTGATGCGGCCGCCGTCGGTGGAACAGCGGTTCGACACCGTCAACGGCACCTGGACCGCCGAAGAACTCGTCACATCCGTGGGCGGCTACTTCGCCGACCGCGACCCGGAACGCATGTTCGCCGCTTCCGAGATCATGTCGCTGCCGTAGACCGTGGGAGATGATGTAGTGGGCAGGCTCGAAGGCAAGGTAGCGCTGATCACCGGCGGGGCCAGGGGACAGGGCGAGGCGGCCGCGCGGCTGTTCGTCGCCGAGGGCGCGCGGGTGGTGATCGCCGACGTCAACGACCTCGACGGCAAGAAACTCGCCGCCGACCTCGGTGAAGCCTGTGTCTACCAGCATCTCGACGTCGGTGACGAGACCGACTGGGACGCGGCGATCCAGCGCACCCGGACCGAGTTCGGCCCGCCGACGGTGCTGGTCAACAACGCGGGCATCCTGCATTTCTCGGAACTGGGCAAGACCACGCTGGCCGATTACGAACGCGTCATCCGGGTCAACCAGATCGGGGCGTTTCTCGGGATGCGTTCGGTCGTTGAACCGATGACCGGGGCCGGAGGCGGCTCCATCGTCAACGTGTCCTCTGTGGAAGGCCTCGCCGGAATGCCGTTCCTCGTCGCCTACACCGCGAGCAAGTTCGCCATCCGCGGGATGACCAAGGTCGCCGCGCTCGAACTCGGCGCGAAGAACATCCGCGTCAACTCCGTGCACCCCGGCGCGATCGACACGCCGATGGTCGCCGCCGCGGCGGGCGGGCAGAAAGTCGACATGTCGTGGGTGGGCAAGAAAGTCGCTTTGGGCCGGGTCGGGCAGCCGGAGGACATCGCGAAACTCGTGTTGTTCCTGGCCAGTGACGAAAGTTCGTACAGCACGGGCGCGGAGTTCGTCGCCGACGGCGGCGCGACGGCGACGCACGCACTCAAGTTCTAGCGTGGAGGTGCCGAGAGCAAAGTGAACACCGCTAACGCAATGGGGCGTTGACAGGTGGAGTAAGACTCGGGGCAGGCTACTGGGAGGTTCTGTGAACGCGTCGGTGTCCGTCCCGGGTACGGGTGCGCTCACTCAGGTCGGCAGGCTCGCGACGCTGTCGTGGGAGGTCCTGCGCGCGATCTTCAAACGCCCGTTCCAGTTCCGCGAATGGATCCAGCAGTGCTGGTTCTTCGCCAGCGTCACCATCCTGCCGACGGCGCTGGTCGCGATCCCGTTCGGCGCGGTCATCGCTTTGCAGCTGGGGTCGCTGACCCAGCAGATCGGCGCGCAGTCGTTCACCGGCGCCGCGAGCGCGCTCGCGATCGTCCAGCAGGCGAGCCCGCTGATCACCGCGTTGCTGGTGGCGGGCGCGGGCGGCAGCGCGGTCTGCGCCGACATCGGCGCCCGCAAGATCCGCGAAGAGATCGACGCGATGGAAGTACTCGGGGTCAACCCGATCCAGCGCCTGATCGTGCCCCGTGTCCTGGCCGCGATCGTGGTTTCGGTGCTGCTGAACGGTTTGGTCAGTGTCGTCGGTGTGCTCGGCGGCTACTTCTTCAACGTCGTCATGCAGGGTGGCACCCCGGGCGCGTACCTCGCCAGCTTCAACGCGCTGGCCCAGGTGCCGGATCTGTGGGTCAGCGAGATCAAGGCGCTCCTCTACGGCTTCGTCGCCGGGGTGGTCGCGGCCTTCCGCGGGCTCAACCCGGCGGGCGGGCCGAAGGGGGTCGGCGACGCGGTGAACCAGGCCGTGGTGATCACCTTCCTGCTGCTGTTCCTGATCAACGTCGTGCTGACCGCGATCTACCTGCGGATCGTGCCGCCGAAGGCGATGTGACATGGCAGGCGAACCCGCTGTCTCGGATCGGACGCTCGAGATCATCGCGCGTCCCGGCGCGATGCTGGAAGGTTTCGGCGGCCAGCTGTCGTTCTACTTCCGCGCGCTGGCCTGGGCCCCGCGGACGATCCGGCGTTACGGCCGCGAAGTCTTCCGCCTGCTGACCGAGGTCAGCTTCGGCACCGGCGCGCTCGCGGTGATCGGCGGGACGCTCGGCGTGATGATCGGGATGACCCTGTTCACCGGGCTCATCGTCGGCCTGCAGGGCTATTCCGCGCTGAACCAGCTCGGCACCGCGGCGCTGACCGGGTTCATCTCCGCCTACTTCAACACCCGCGAGGTCGCACCGCTGTCCGCGGGGCTCGCGCTCTCGGCCACCGTCGGCTGCGGGTTCACCGCGCAGCTGGGCGCGATGCGGATCTCCGAGGAGATCGACGCGCTCGAAGTGATGGGTGTGCCGAGCATGCCCTATCTCGTGACGACCCGGGTGATCGCCGGCGTCACCGCGGTCATCCCGCTCTACGCCGTCGGGCTGCTCTCGTCCTATCTGGCCTCGCGGCAGATCACCATCTGGCTCTACGGCCAGTCCGCGGGCACCTACGACCACTACTTCACGCTGTTCCTGCCGCCCGAGGACGTCCTCTGGTCGTTCCTCAAGGTGATCATCTTCAGCGTGCTCGTCATCCTTTCCCATTGCTATTACGGCTACCCCGCCAGCGGCGGGCCCGCCGGGGTCGGCGTCGCCGTCGGCCGCGCGGTGCGGACGGCGATCGTGCTGATCTCCGTACTCGACTTCTTCCTGAGCCTCGCGATCTGGGGCGCGACGACGACGGTGAGGATTTCCGGGTGAACAGGGGGATTCTGCTGCGGCGGCTCCGGCACCAGGTGCTGGGCCTGATCTTCCTCGTGGTGGTCGTGCTGTTCTTCGCCACCACCATCGCCTTCTATCAGAAGGCCTTCACCACGGTGACCCTGGTGAAACTGGAGACCGACCGCATCGGCAACCAGATGCGCGAGGGCGCGGACGTCAAGGTGCGCGGGATGGTCGTCGGCGAGGTGCGGTCGATCCAGGCCCACGGTGATCACGCGACGATGGACCTGGCGCTGCAACCGGACAAGACGCCGGTCATCCCGGCCAACGTGTCCGCGCGCCTGCTGCCGAAGACATTGTTCGGTGAGCGGTATGTCGCCTTGCAGCTACCCGGGAAACCCGAACGGCCTATCGCCGAGGGCGACGTCATCCCGCAGGACCGCAGCAGCAGCGCGATCGAGCTGGAGACCGTGCTGGGGAACGTGATGCCGTTGCTGCAGGCCGTCCAGCCGGAGAAGATGGCGAGCACGCTCAACGCCGTCGCGTCCGCTTTGGACGGACAGGGCAAACAGCTCGGCACGACTTTGGCGGGACTCTCGGACTATCTCGGGAAGGTGAACCCGTCGCTGCCCGATCTCAAGGCCGACATCACCGGACTGGCCGACGCCGCCGCGATCTACGCTCACGCCGCGCCGGATCTGCTGGCCGCGCTGTCGGATCTGACCACCACGAGCAAGACCCTGGTCGAGCGCCAGCGCGGTCTCGCCGACGTCTACTCGACGGTGACCGCGGCCTCGATCGACCTGACGGGCTTCCTGAAAGTCAATCAGGACAACCTGATCCGCCTCACCACCAATCTCCAGCCCACGTTGGACGTCCTCGCGAAGTACGCGCCGGAGTACCCGTGCCTGCTCAAGCAGCTGGCCGAATCGGTGCCGCGCGCGGAACTCGCGTTCGGCAAGGGCACCGCGCATCCCGAGGTCAGCCGGGTGACCATCGAGTTCACGCCGAGCCGCGGCAAGTACCTGCCCGGTGTCGACGAGCCGAAGTACGACGACAAACGCGGACCGCGGTGCTATCCGCAGGTGCCGCCGCCCGGACGCTGGCCGCAGTATCCGCCGGACGGCGCGATCGCCGACGGTTCGTCCAAACCGGCGCCGCCGCGTGACCCGGACGGCAGGCTGCCCTCAGGCGGGAGCGCGGGTGGTTCGGTGGTGAACACGCCGGACGAGCAGCGGCTGATCGACCTGCTCGTTTCGCCCGCCATGGGCACGACCCCGGACCAGGTGCCGAACTGGGGCAGCCTGCTGGTCGGGCCGCTGTACCGGGGCGCGGAGGTGGAGCTGCGATGAGGTCCTTCGTGCCGGATCTGGTCAAGATCCTCGTCTTCGCCGTGGTGACCGTGCTGCTCACCGCGATCCTCGGCGCCACCATCGCGAACACCAACTTCGGCGAAACTTCGGGCTACGTCGCCAAGTTCACCGACGCGTCCGGGCTCAAGGAAGGCGACGACGTCCGCATCGTCGGCGTGAAGGTCGGGCAGGTCGGCAGGATCGAGGTCGAAGAGGGCGAACGGAACCTCGCCCAGGTCCACTTCGACGTCCAGACCACGCACCGGCTGCCGTCGTCGGTGACCGCGACCATCAAGTACCGCAACCTCGTCGGGCAGCGGTACCTCTCGCTCGGCACGGACATCGGGGACGAGAAGTCGCTGCCGCGCGGCGGGGTCATCCCGCCCGAGCGCACCAAACCGGCGCTGAACCTGACCGTGCTCTTCAACGGGTTCAAACCGCTCTTCCGCGCGCTGAACCCCGAGGACGTCAACAAACTCTCCTACGAGATCATCCAGGTGTTCCAGGGCGAGGGCGGCACGATCACCAGCCTGCTCGCGCACACCGCGTCGGTCACCTCGGCCATCGCGGGCAAGGACAAGATCATCGGCGACGTCATCGCGAACCTCAACACCGTGCTCGGCACCGTCGAGAAGCGCTCGCCGCAGCTGGGCGAACTGATCGACCAGACCCAGCGGCTGGTCACCGGCCTTGCCGAGCAGCGGCAGCCGATCGGGGAGGCGGTCAAGGCGCTCGGCGACCTCACCGTCGCCACGACGGGCCTGCTCGCCGACGCGCGCCCCGCCCTCAAGGACGACGTCGCGCAACTCGGGGCGCTGTCACAGAACCTCGGCGATTCGGAACGGCTGATCGACCACCTCCTGCAGGTGCTGCCGGGCAACCTGCAGAAGTTCACCAGGACGCTGAGCTACGGCAGCTGGTTCAACTACTACCTGTGCGGGATCTCCGGCAGCATCGGCATCAAATCGCTCAACATCGAACTGCCGATCACGCCGCTGCCCGGCACGCAGCGACCGGAGAGGTGCGGGCCGTGAAGCCGCTCAAGGAACGCAATCAGGCCGCGGTCGGCGCGGCCGCCCTGGTCTTGCTCCTCCTGGTCACGATGACGACCTACTTCTCCGACCGGATCCCGTTGTTCGGCAGCGGGACGACCTACTCGGCGTACTTCGGCGAATCGGCGGGGCTGGCGGCGGACAACGAGGTCCAGGTCGCCGGGGTGAAGGTCGGCCAGGTCAGCTCGGTCGAGCTGGCGGGCAAGAAGGTGCTGGTGAAGTTCCGGGTGAAGGACGTCCGGATCGGCGACGCGACGTCCGCGTCGATCGAGATCAAGACGCTGCTGGGCGAGAAGTTCCTCGCGCTGACCCCGAAAGGCAAGGCGAACCAGGATCCGAACGCCACCATCGGGCTCGACCGCACGCGGACGCCGTTCGAACTGCAGGACGCGTTCCAGCAGCTGTCCGGCACGGTCGGCGAGATCGACACCGCGCAGCTGGCGACGAGTTTCACCGTCCTGTCCGACGCGCTCAAGGACAGCCCTCAGTACCTCAAGGACGCGCTGGGCGGGCTGTCGTCGTTGTCCAAGACGGTTTCTTCGCGTGATGGTGACCTGAAGACGTTGCTGGCCAACACGAGCAAGGTGTCCAAGACGCTGTCCGACCGCAACGCCCAGCTGAAGCGGATCCTCGACGACGGCAACCTCCTGCTCGCCGAGCTGCAGAACCGGAAGGACGCGATCAGCACGTTGCTCAAGGGCACCCAGCAGGTTTCGGCGCAGTTGTCCGGGCTCGTCGCCGACAACCGGCAGCAGCTGAAGCCGACGCTGGAGAAACTCGGCAAGGTCACCGACGTCCTGCAACGCAACCAGGACAACCTCAACCGCAGCCTCGCGCTGATGGCCCCCTTCGCCCGGGTCGGCGCCAACGCGACCGGGAACGGGCGCTGGTTCGAGGGTTACCTGTGCGGGCTGCTGCCGCCGACGATCATCGCCGGCGCGTTCCAGGTCAACCCGGAGGGCTGCACCCCGCCCATCGCGGCGCCGAACCAGGGGGTGGGTGGACGATGAGCACTCGGGCTCGCACGCTCTACGACTGGGTCGCCTTCGCCTGCGTCGTCGTGCTGCTCCTGACCGCCGGGCTGTGGCTGGTGTTCAGGGACACGGGCGGGACGCGGATCAGCGCGTATTTCGGGAAGACCGTGGGCCTCTACGCGGGATCTTCGGTCCGGGTCCTCGGGGTGAAGGTCGGGGAGATCACCGGCGTGACGCCCCAGGGCGAGGCGGTCCGGGTCGACATGCGGATCGACGACGGCACCCCGATCCCGGCGGACGCGGGCGCGGTCGTCGTCGCGCCGAGCCTGGTGAGCGACCGGTACGTGCAGCTGACCCCGGCGTACGAGAGCGGTCCCGAAATGGCCACGGACACGGTGATCGCCAAGGAGAAGACGGCGACCCCGGCCGAACTCGACGACCTCTACACGAGTCTCGACAAGCTCTCGACGAGCCTGGGACCCAACGGCGCCAACAAGAACGGCGCCCTGTCGGACGTGCTCGACACCGCCGCGGCGAATCTCGGCGGCAATGGGAAGAACCTGAACACCACGGTGACCCGGCTGTCCGAACTGGCCAAGACCCTGGACGGCGCCAAGGGCGACCTGTTCAGCACGGTGCAGAACCTGAACTCGTTCACCGGCGCGCTGGCCGAAAGCGACCGGCAGCTCAACGAGTTCTACCGCCGCGCCGCCGACGTCAGCGGTTTCCTGGCCGCGGACTCCGCCGACGTGGGGGCCGCGCTGAATTCGCTGGCGACGGCGATGGGCGACGTCGAGAAGTTCGTCGCGGAGAACAAGGATCTGCTCGCGTCCAATGTGGACAAACTGGCCGGGCTGACGAAGGTGCTCGTCGACCAGCGGGCCTCGCTCGCCGAGGTGATCGACATCGCGCCGACCGGGGCCACCAACTTCATCAACTCCTACGACGCGGCGTCCGGCACGATCGCCGTACGGGACAACCTGAACGAGCTGACGCATCCCCCGATCCTGACCGTGTGCCGCCTCATCAGCGCGAGTACGCCCAAGCCGATCCCGGACGCGCTGGGGAACATCTGCAAGCAGCTGGCCCCGGTCCTCGACGGCACGCTGAAGCTCCCGTCGGTCCCGCAGGTACTGGCCTCGCTGCAGAGCGGCGAACTGCCGCCGCTGCCGCTCCCGCTGGTCGACGTCCTCACCAAGGGAGTCCCGAAATGAGGCAGCGGCGGAAGATCGCGGGCGTGATGGCGGGCGTGCTGGTGCTGGCAGGCTGCGGTGACGGCGGCTTTTCGGGGCTGTACAACACCCCGCTCCCGGGCGGCGCGGATCTCGGTGACCATCCGTACCGGCTCTCCGCGCAGTTCTCCGACGTCCTCGACCTCGTCCCGCAAGCGAGTGTGAAGGTCAACGACGTCCCGGTCGGCCGGGTCGAGAACATCGAACTCGCCCCGGACACCCGGTCGGCGTGGGTGAACATGGTCGTCAACGGCGACATCGCGCTGCCCGCGAACGCGCGCGCCGAACTGCGCCAGTCGAGTCTGCTCGGCGAGAAGTTCGTCGACCTGCACGCGCCCGAAAAGCCCGAAGGATCCCTCGCCGAGGGTGCGAAGATCCCGCTGGACCGCACCAACCGCAACCCCGAGGTCGAAGAGGTCCTCGGCGCGCTTTCCCTGCTGCTCAACGGCGGCGGCGTCGAGCAGATCCAGAAGATCAGTCACGAACTCAACGACGCGCTCACCGGCAACGAGGCCGAGGTCCGCGCACTGCTGTCCCAAGTGGACAAGCTGGCCACCGAACTCGACGGGCACAAGGGCGAGATCCTGCGGGCCATCGACGGCCTCGACAGGCTGTCCAAAACCCTGGTGGGGCAGACGCAGAACCTGACCAACGCGCTCGACAACCTCTCGCCGGGGCTCAAGATCGTGACCGAGCAACGGGATCAGCTCGTCGGCATGCTGCAGTCGCTGAACACGCTGTCCGGGGTCGCGACCGACACGATCAAGGCCAGCCGCGACCAGCTGGTGGCGAACCTCCGCGCGCTGCAGCCGACGCTGAAGAAGCTGACCGAAGCGGGCCAGGACCTGCCGACCGCGCTGCGGATCCTGCTCACGTACCCCTTCCCGGACTACGCGGGCAACGTGATCAAGGGCGACTACGCCAACGTGGAAGCCAAGATCGACCTGAACCTGGACACCTTCCTGGAGAACATGAACAACTCCTCGCAGCCGATCATCCAGCTGCCCGGGAACAAGGGCACCGGCACGCCCGGCGCGATCCCGTTCAACAACGGGACGGCGCCCCCGGTGCTGCCACTGCCGACCGGTGACCTCCCGCAAGCGCCCCAGGCACCGCAGGGCCAGAGCGGGGACGTCCTGGGCGGCGTACTCGGCGGGCTCCTCGGGCCGCTGCTGGGAGGTGGCCGGTGATCACGCGCAAGACCAGGATCCAGCTGGCCGCGTTCCTCGTCATCGCCGTGGTGTCGGTCGTCTACGCGGGCGGCAAGTACGCCGGGCTGGACCGGCTCTTCGGTACGCGGGGCTACCTCGTCACCGCGCAACTGGTGGATTCCGGCGGGATCTTCATCAACGCCGAGGTCTCCTATCGCGGTGTCGCAGTCGGCAAGGTCGCGTCGATGACACTCACCGAACACGGCATCGACCTCGGTCTCGACATCGATTCGGGCGCGCCGAAGATCCCGGCGGACACGAAGGCCGCGGTCGCGAACCGGTCGGCGGTGGGGGAGCAGTACGTCGATCTGCTGCCCATGCACGAAAACGGGCCGTACCTCGCCGAAGGTTCGGTCATCAAGCGGGACAGGACGTCGATCCCGCTGGCCCCGGACACCGTCCTGTCCAATTTGGACAAACTGGTGTCGAGCGTGAAACCGGAGTCGCTGAAGACCGTCGTCGACGAGACCTACGAGGCCTTCGCGAACGCCGGCCCGGATCTGCGGCAGCTGCTCGACAGCACCGGTTCGCTGACCGCGACCGCGACGCAGTACCTGCCCGATACCCAGGGCCTGCTCGCCAGTTCCCGGACGGTACTGGACACCCAGCGGCGGCAGGCGGACAACATCACGAAGTTCTCCAGCGGGCTCAAGACGATCGCCGCGCAGCTGAAGACGTCCGACCCGGACCTGCGGCGGGTGATCGACGAGGCGCCGAAGCTGAGCCGTCAGATCAGCGACGTGCTCGCGGTCTCCGGCACCGACCTCGGGGTGCTGTTCGCGAACACGCTCACCACCGCCCAGATCACCTCCGCCCGGACCGACGCGATCGAGGAACTCCTCGTCGCGTACCCGATCATCTCGGCGTTCTCGCGCTCGACGTCGCCGGACGGGACCGGCCATCTCGGTGTGGTGTTCAACTTCTTCGACCCGGTCTCGTGCACCAAGGGCTACGAGGGCACGAAACAGCGTCCCGCCAACGACCTCACCGAGGCGCCGGTGAACACGCAGGCCTACTGCGCCGAGCCGCCGGGAAGCCCCACCGGGGTGCGGGGCTCGCAGAACGCGCCGTACGCCGGTAAGCCGCCCGCGGTCCCCGAGCGGCCGAAGCAGAGCCCGCAGGCGGCGGAATCCGCACAGCTGCCCGGGGTGCTGAGCCTGCTCACCGGCGCCGGACCCGGCGGGCTGGGCGCGTTGCTGGGCGGCAAGTAGTGCTCACCCGCGCCCTCACCGTCGTCGCCACGCTGGCCGTCCTCGCGGCGGCCTGGACCGGCTGGTCGTGGTGGAGCGCGGCGCGGGACGACGGTCTCGCGCGCGGCCGGGAACGCGAAGCCGTGCTCACCGCCGCCTCCGGGCAGCTGGAGGTGCTCAACACGATCGACTACCGCACCGGCGCCCAGGACGTCGACCGCTGGCTCGGCGTCACCACCGGACGGCTCGGCAAGGAACTCGCCGGCGACCGGCAGCTCCAGATCGACCGGGCGAACACCGGCAAGACGGTGGCGACGGCCAAGCTCGAACAGGCCGCGGTCACCGAACTCGACGCCGCGGCCGGGACGGCGCGGCTGATGGCCGTGCTGAACGTGCGGATCAGCACCGGCGGCGGGTCGGCCGTGCCGAAGATCAGCAGGCTGACCGTGGACTACCAGCGTGCCGAGGACGGCTGGAAGGTCAGCGCGGTGCAGGCGGCGGGATCATGACCGGCCGGACGCCGCGGCTCCTGGTCGCGCTCATCGTGCTGGCCACCGGTTGCGCGGTCTGGTTCGGGCTGGAGGCGTCTTCGCTGGGTTCGGACGGCAACGCGGCGCTCGTGGACCAGGCCGCGACCGCCGAGGTCGCCGACCAGGTCGGCGCCGGGGTGAAGGCCGTCTTCTCCTACGACTACAGCAATCTCGCGCGGACCGAGCGGGCCGCGGCCGACGTGCTGACCGGCGAGGCGACCGGGCAGTACCGGGACCAGTTCGCCTCGGCGCGCAAGCGGGCCGAGGACCAGAAGCTGGTGCGCACGACGACGGTCCGCTCGGCAGGCGTCCGGTCGTTGCGCGGCGAGGAGGCCGAGGTGCTGCTGTTCCTCGACCAGCAGACCATCGCCGCCACCGGGGGCACGCCGCAGTCGACGGTCTCCCAGCTTTCGGTCACCGCGCGGCGCGTCGATGGCCGGTGGAAGATCTCGCGGCTCACCGCTCTCTGATCACGAGAGACGCTTCATGTTCGCGCCGATGATCATACCGTCGGAAACGGTGTAGGAACCGGAGAAGCTTCGCATCGAACCATCGGTCTGGCGGGCGGAAAGATCGACGTACACGGTGCTCCCGCGCACATTCGTGACGGTGAGCGCGGCCCACGAAGTCGTCGCGAATCCCTTGACGTAGGAGGCATAAGTGCCGCCTTTCGCCAGCCTTTGCCCGCCGAGATTCCACGCGGTGAGGAAATCGCGCCGGTTGAGCGCGTCGTAGTAGGCGATCACCGTCTGCGCCACCGGAACGGCGGGCGCGGGATAGACCGTCTGGGTGGTCTGCGGTGCGACATAAACCGTCTGCGGCGGCGCTGCGACCACCGGTGGCTGGATCACGATGGTGTTCGGGGGAGCGGCCACCGTGACGGCCGGGGTCGCCGTTCCCTGAGTGGGTGCCGCGCACGCGGCCAAGGCGCCTGCGGCCATCAAGGTCACTGCCGCCCACTTCTTCGCTTCCATTATCCGCCCCTCGTCGCTCACCTATTTCTCCTTATTACCGAGAATGCGGGAAACGGGGCGGGGCTCACTAGAGGATTAGGCCTCGTTACGAATACTGGAAAACGCACCGGAACCGTTATCGGATCTTGGGCGCCGGGCGTAGGGCGACCCTCGTCTCACGCCGGATCGCCGCCGGGTTTAGCGTTAGGCATGACCACTGCACCTGTCGATGTCGAGAGCGCCCGCCGCGACTACGCGGCCCTCGTCGACTGTGGCCTCTCCCTGGACATCACCCGCGGCAAGCCGTCCCCTCGCCAGCTGGACCTCGCCGACGGGCTGCTCGCCCTGCCCGGAGACGTGCGCAAGGCCGAGGACGGCACGGACGTCCGCAACTACGGTGGCCTGAAGGGCCTGCCCGAGCTTCGCCGGATCTTCGCCGGCCCGCTGCAGGTCCCGGCCGAGCAGCTGCTGGCGGCGGGCAACTCCAGCCTGGAGCTCATGCACGACACCATCGTGCAGGCCTTCCTCAGCAAGCTCCCGGGCGCCGAGCGCCGCTGGGCCGACGAGCCGGGCATCAAGTTCCTGTGCCCCGTCCCTGGCTACGACCGCCACTTCGCGCTGGCCGAGCGCTTCGGCATCGAGCTGGTCCAGGTGCCGCTCACCGAGACCGGCCCGGACATGGACGTCGTCGAGCGGCTCGTCGCCGAGGACGCCACGGTCAAGGGCATCTGGTGCGTGCCGAAGTACAGCAACCCGACCGGGGTCACCTACAGCGACGACACCGTGCGCCGCCTGGCGACGATGGCCACGGCCGCCCCGGACTTCCGGATCTTCTGGGACAACGCCTACGCCGTGCACCACCTCACCGAGGCCGAGGCACCGCTGGCCGACCTGCTCGCGCTGTGCGCCGAGCACGGCAACGCCGACCGCGCGTTCGTCTTCGGCTCCACCTCGAAGGTGACCTACGCCGGTGGCGGCGTCGGCTTCTTCGGCGCCTCCCAGGCCAACCTGGCCTGGTGGATCGGCCTCATCGGCAAGCGGACCATCGGCCCGGACAAGGTCAACCAGCTCCGGCACGCGCTGTTCCTGCGTGACGAGGAGGGCGTCCGTGCGCACATGCGCAAGCACGCCGAGCTCATCGGGCCGAAGTTCGCGGCCGTCGACGAGATCCTCACCAAGGAACTGGGCGAGAGCGGCCTCGCGTCCTGGACGAAGCCGACCGGCGGGTACTTCATCTCGCTGACCGTGCCCGCCGGGACCGCCAAGGAGGTCGTGCGGCTGGCCAAGGAGGCGGGGATCGCCCTGACCCCGGCCGGCGCGACCCACCCGTACGGCGACGACCCCGACGACGCCGTCATCCGCATCGCGCCGACGTACCCTGAGCTGGCCGAAGTCGAGGAAGCGATCCGCGGCCTCGCCGTCTGCGTTCGCCTTGCCGCGGCGACGAAGAAATAAATTCGAGATCTTTTCCAATCCGGGTCACGGGTGGTTCCGAACGTCCGAGTGGGTGGGTGTGCACCGCAAAGACGAGAGGAACCACTCGTGTTCGGAAAGCCCTTCGTTCGTACCTTGATTTCGCGCAGTGCCGAGAACCGCACGGATCGGCGGCGGTTCTTGAAGGCCGCCGGCGCGGCGGGGCTCGGGGTCGTCGGCGCGACGTACCTCGGGGTCCAGGCCACCTCGACCGCTTCGGCCACGGGCGACGCGGCCGCCGAAGCCGCCGCGGCGGGCGCCCCCAGTGACGCGGCCGTGCTCAACTTCGCGCTCAACCTGGAGTACCTCGAAGCCGAGTTCTATTCCTTCGCCGTCTACGGGCACGGACTGCCGGACGACCTCACCGGCGGCGTCGGCACCCAGGGTGGGGTGCGCGGCGGCAAGAAGGTGATGTTCCACGACAAGGCCCTGCATCAGTTCGCGAAGGAGATCGCGGGTGACGAGGTCGCCCACGTCAAATTCCTGCGCGGGGCCCTGGGCGAGGCCGCGGTCTCCCGGCCGGAGATCGACCTCAAGGACAGCTTCACCGCCGTTGCCAGGGCGGCCGGGCTGATCAGCGAATACCAGCAGTTCGACCCGTTCGCCCACGAGAAGAACTTCCTGCTCGCGGCCTTCCTGTTCGAGGATGTCGGTGTGAGCGCCTACAAGGGCGCCGCCCCGCTGATCACCAACAAGACCTTCCTGGACGCGGCCGCCGGGATCCTGGCCGCCGAGGCGTATCACGCCGCCACCATCAGGACGTCGCTGTTCGACCGGGACCTCGGCGACGCGGCGGCCAAGATCTCCAACGCGAGGGACGCCCTCGACGGTCCGGGCGACGACGACCAGGGCATCCTGCTCGGCAACCAGGCCAACATCGTGCCCGCCGACAACAACGGCATCTGCTTTGGCCGCGGCGCCGACCGGGTGCTCAACATCGTGTACCTGAACCCGGGCCCGGTGAAGGAGGGCGGCTTCTTCCCCAAGGGGGTCAACGGCGACATCGTCGCCAGCGGCGGCGCGTGAACCCCGCTGTCGTGCCGCCGTTCCGGGTACCTTTTCAGGACGGCGGCACGACAGGGGGTTCGTGGTGAAGGCAGTGATCATCGGCGGCGGTATCGCGGGCACGGTGACGGCGATGGCGTTGCGGCGCGCGGGGATCGAGGCGAGCGTCCACGAGGCGTACGCGTCCGGCGGTGAGGACGCGGGCGCGTTCCTCACGATCATGCACAACGGCATGGACGCGCTGCGGGCGATCGGCGCCGACGGACCGGTGATCGACAACTCCTTCGGCGCGGTGGGGCTGGAACTCGTGACGCCGGACGGGCGCACCGTGGACCGGCGTTCCTTCGACATCGACGGCCTCGCCGGGCCACGCACGATGACGCGGGCGTCGCTCTATCGCACGCTGCAGGAGGAGGCGATCTCACGCGGGATCGCCGTCGAGCGCGGGAAGCGGCTCGTTTCCGCCTCCCCGGGCATCGCCCGGTTCGAAGACGGGTCCACCGCCGAGGGCGACATCCTGATCGGTGCCGACGGCCTGCGCTCGGTCGTCCGGACCATCATCGACCCGGACTGCCCGCCGCCGCGCTCGACGGGCCTCGACGTCGTCTACGGCTACACGACCGACACGAGCGTCCCGCAGGCGCCGTCCGTCTACCGGATGGTCCAGAGCCTGTACGCCTTCTTCGGCTACACGAGCGCTCCCGACGGTTCGACGTACTGGTTCGCGCGGCTTCCCACGGCCGAAGGAGTCCGAGTAGGACTGTCGGCGGCCGAATGGCGTGCGGCGGCGTTCGCCGCCTTCGACGGGGAACCGTTGCCTGCCGCGGAAATCATCCGTTCGACGGGGGACGACGTCTTCGGCGGCCACTCCTACGACGTCCCGTCGACCCCGGTGTGGTCCACCGAGTCGATGGTGCTCGTCGGAGACGCGGCGCACGCCGCCTCCCCGGCGGCGGGGCAGGGGGCGTCGATGGCGCTGGAGGACAGTGTCGTGCTGGCGCAGTGCCTGCGCGATCTTCCCGACGCGCCAACGGCTTTCGCCGCCTACGAGCGGTTGCGGCGGGCGCGGGTGGAGAAGCTGGTGGCGAGCAGCGCCGCGCTGTCGTCGGGGACGACATCCGACGAGGGACGGAACTGGCTGTACCGGCACCACATCGAGTGGGACGAGACGATCACCGCGTGACGCCTGTCACATGTGGCGGGTTTCCCGGGTGACGCTTGATGATCTTCAGTACTTTCCGCGTCGTCAACGAAGAAGTCTGCCTGGGGGTTGATTGATGTACAAGATCCGTGCGGTCCTGCTCGCCACGTTCGCGGTGGCGGGGATGGCCGTGGTCAGCGCACCTGCCGCGCAGGCGGCGTCCTACACGCAGGTGGGCTACGCGAGCTCGTTCGGCCGGCAGGTGTACCTGTGGCGCAACAACGACAACGGCTGCATCCACGCGCAGGGCAAGAGCATGCGCAACGGTGACGAGGTGATCCTGCGGGTGGTCAGCGGCGGCCTGGTCATCGGCGAGGATGTGCAGCGTGCCAACGCCACCGGCGTTTCGGTCAACACGCAGTCGCTCTGCAACAAGGGCGGCGCCGGATTCCGGGGTCTCGTGAAGGACGCGAACGCGAACGGACCGGAGACCGGCACCTACCAGAACTGGTGACGGGACGCGTCACGTTTGGTTCGCGTTCAGCCGACTGAACGCGACGCTTCCGCAAGCGCGTGAAGGCCCCCTTCCCTCGGCTCAGCCGAGGGAAGGGGGCCTTCACGCGCGAAGTAGTGGGACCGTGAAGGCCTCCTTGTGGGACTCGTTCCCCGCGCTCAAGGTCAGGACCCCGGCAAAGTCGCAGTGCTGCTGGTCGTGAGTGGCAAGTGTCGTTCTAACGACACTTGCCACTCACGACCAACAAGAGCCCGACCTTGCCGGAGCCCTGACCCTGAAGGTGGTGAAGGACGCATTCCCCGCATGCCACGCGGTGAAGGGCGCTTTCCCCGCATGCCATGCGGGGAAAGCGCCCTTCACCTACCGAAAAGCTACTTCTTGTAGAGCGCTTCGATGTCGTTCGCGTAGTTCTTGTTCACGATGTTGCGCTTCAGCTTCAGGCTCGGCGTGATCTCGCCGCCCGCCTCGGTGAAGTCCTTCGTGAGGATCGTGAACTTCTTGATCGCCTCGGCCTGTGACACCGCGCTGTTGGCCTGATCGACGGCCTGCTGGATCTCGGCGCGCAGTTCGGCGTCGTCGGCCAGATCGGAGACGGTGGCGTCGGAAGGCTTGCCGTGCTGCGACTTCCACGCCGGGAAGTACTCCTCGTCGATGGTGATCAGCGCGCCGATGAACGGCCGCTGGTCGCCGACCACCATCGCCTGGCTGACCAGCGGGCTGGCCTTGATGGTGTCTTCGAGCCCGGACGGGGCGACGTTCTTGCCGCCCGCGGTCACGATGATCTCCTTCTTGCGCCCGGTGATCTTCAGGAACCCTTCGTCGTCCAGCTCGCCGAGGTCGCCGGTGTGGAACCAGCCGTCCTCCAGCGCTTCGGCGGTCGCCTCCGGGTTGTTGAAGTAGCCGCCGAACACGACGTCACCCTTGAGCAGGATCTCGCCGTCGTCGGCGATCCGCACCGAGGTGCCGGCGACCGGCTTGCCGACGGTGCCGACCCGGAAGCCCGTCTGCGTACCGACACAGGCCGCCGCGGACGTCTCGGTCAGGCCGTAGCCCTCGAACACCGGGACCCCGATGCCGCGGAAGAAATGCGCCAGCCGCACGCCGAGCGGGGCACCGCCGGACACCGCCGCGACGCACCGGCCACCGAGGGCCGCGCGCAGCTTGCTGAAGACGAGCTTGTCGAACAGCGCGTGCTTGACCTTCAGGCCCAGCCCGGCGCCCCCGGTGTCCTGTGCCTGGCTGTAGGCGACGGCGGTGGCCTCGGCGGCGTCGAAGATCTTGCCCTTGCCGTCGCCGTGGGCCTTCTGCTTCGCGCTGTTGTAGACCTTCTCGAACACGCGCGGCACGGCGACGACGAACGTCGGCCGGAAGGTGCCGAGGTCGGCGACGAGGTTCTTGACGTCCGAGGTGTGCCCGAGGGTCACCCGCGCGCTGAGCGCGGTGACCGCGATGGCGCGGGCGAGGACGTGGGCCAGCGGCAGGAACACCAGCAGCGAGTTGCCCTGCTCCATCAGCTGCGGGAACGCGGCGATGTCGGCGCGGATCTCGGCCAGGAGGTTCCGGTGCGTCAGCTCGACGCCCTTGGGACGGCCGGTCGTGCCCGACGTGTACACGATCGTGGCGAGGTCGCCCGCCTTCACCGAACGGCGCCGCTCGTGCAGGTCGTCGTCGCTCAGCCCGGCGCCCTCGGCGGTCAGGTGGTCGACGGCGGGCGCGTCGGCGGACTCGATCTGCCAGGTGTGCTCAAGCGTGTCGAGGCGCCCCTTGACCGACTCCAGCGTCGCGAGGTGCTCGTCGGTCTCGACGAACACGGCCTTCGCCGCCGAGTCCGAGAGGATCCAGTGGACCTGCTCGGCCGAGGAGGTGTCGTAGATCGGGACGGTGACCGCGCCGGCGGCCCAGATCGCGAAATCGATCAGGGTCCATTCGTACCGGGTCTTCGACATGAGCCCGATCCGGTCGCCCGGTGCGATGCCCGCCTGTGCCATTCCCTTGGCCACGGCGAGAACCTGGGCGGCGAAGTCCTTCGCGGTGACGTCCAACCAGGTACCGTCGACCTGGCGGCGGAAACTCACGACATCGGAGAACCGCTCGGCGTTCGCCCAGACGACGTCCGCGAGGTTCTCGTCGTCGGTCACCGGATTGGCGGCGGGGGCGCTGTATTCGCGCACGAGGAACCTCCGTGTTCGCGTGCAAGTGGTGTGACCGGTGTTACCCGCCAGTCAACTTAGCGTGCCGTGCACCTTAAGACCATGCTGGCGGATCGGCCATACCGAGGGCATGACATTCTGCCGCTTGTGAACCAGGCGCCGCCAGCTCTCGACATCGTCGACGAGACCTTCCTCGTGGTCCCGCCCTCCACCGTGGCCGCCGCTTTCGCCGATCCGCGATCTTGGTCACGTTATTGGCCGGACCTCGTTCTCGAGGTCTACACCGACCGCGGCGACGAGGGATTGCGCTGGACCGTGCGCGGTGCCTTGATCGGTACCATGGAGGTCTGGCTCGAGCCGGTACTCGACGGCACCTTGCTGCACTACTTCCTGCGCGCCACCCCCGCCGGCCCCGACGGGGAGCCGCTCGGCCTGGCACCGCGGGAGCTGCGCCGCGAGTTCGACCGCCGGGCCCGTGCCGCCAAGGCGATCGCGCTCGGGCTCAAGGAGGTCCTGGAAGACGGGCGCGAGCCCGGTGTCGGCCCGCTGGCCGGCTGAGCAGGGAAGTACGGCGCGGGGAAGTACAGGGGGAGCGGGATGCGGGTTCACGTGGTGTCGGACGTGCACGGCAACGCCGACGCGCTCAAACGCGCCGGTGACGGCGCCGACGCGCTGATCGTGCTGGGCGACCTGCTGGACTTCGTCGACTACCGCGAGCACGACAAGGGCATCATGGGCGCGCTGTTCGGCGCCGAGAAGGTCGGCGAGTTCGCGCGGCTGCGGCGTGAGGGCACTCGTGACGAGACCGTTGCCTTCTCGCGATCGTTGTGGGCCACTTTGGCCGATCCGGCGGCCGCGGTCGGCGAGGCGATCCTCGACCAGTACGCCACCCTGTTCGGCGCGCTCACCGCGCCGACCTACGCGACCCCCGGCAACGTGGACGACCCGTCGCTGTGGCCCGAGTTCGCCGGGGACGGCATCCAGGTCCTCGACGGCGAGGTCGCCGAGTTCGGCGGCCTGCGGTTCGGGTTCGTCGGTGGCGCGCTGCTCCCGCCGAACGTGGTGCCGCGCCGCAACGGCTTCTGGCGGCCGTACCTGCGCACCCGTGAGGAGTACGACGTCGCCGTCGGCGCGCTGGAGAACGTCGACGTCCTGTGCACGCACATCCCGCCCGCCGTGCCGGAGCTGACCTACGACGTGGTCGCGCGACGGTCCGAGATCGGGTCGGCGGCGCTGGTGGACCTCGTCCGCGAGCAGCAGCCGCGGTGGTCGGTGTTCGGGCACGTCCACCAGCCGCTGACCGCGCGGACGAGGCTCGGCAGGACCGAATGCCGTAACGTCGGTCACTTCAAAGAGACGGCACAGCCGTACGTGCTGCGCTGGTGACCGCCGGTCCCGGCTAGAGTTTGGGTCATGGCCGAGCAGTCCACGCAATCCATCGAGGTCGACGCCGAGCCCGAGCGGGTCATGGCCGTCATCGCCGACTTTCCCGCGTATCCGGAATGGGCCAAGGCCGTCCGGGAGACCGAGGTGCTCGGCGAGGACGGCGAAGGCCGCGCCAAGCAGGTGAAACTCACCCTCGACGCCGGGCCGATCAAGGACGTCTACACCCTTGAGTACGACTGGGACGCCGACGGTCAGGGGGTCAGCTGGCACCTGGTCAAGGGTCAGATGCAGAAGGCCCAGAACGGCCGCTACGCCCTCGAAGCGCTGGGCGGTGGCCGCACCAAGGTGACGTATACGCTGTCCGTCGAGCTGGCGCTGCCGATGATCGGGCTGCTGCGCCGCAAGGCCGAGAAGATGGTCATGGACACCGCGCTCAAGGAGCTCAAGAAGCGCGCCGAAGCGTCCTGAGTCGAAGGGTAGGCATGCGGATCCTGCTGTTCACCGGCAAAGGGGGTGTCGGCAAGACCACGCTGGCCGCGGCGACGGCGGCCGCACTGGCCGGCCGGGGCAGGAAGACGCTCGTGGTCTCGACCGATCCCGCGCATTCCCTCGCCGACGCCTTCGGCCGCCCGCTCGGCGCCGAACCGTCCGAAGTGGACACCCTGCTGCACGCCGCCCAGATCGATTCCCGTGGCCTCGTCGACAGCACCTGGCGTGAACTCCGGCAGGAACTGCAGTTCGCGCTGGCGGGCGCCGGACTCGACTCGCTCGACGCCGAAGAGCTGACCGTGGTGCCCGGCGTCGACGAACTGCTCGCCCTCACCGAGGTCCAGCGCCTCGCCGAACACGGCCCGTGGGAGACCGTCGTGGTCGACTGCGGCCCGACAGCGGAGACCCTGCGGCTCTTGGCGTTACCGGAAGCGGTTTCCGGGTACCTGACGAGGATGTTCAAACCCGGCGCGCGGCGGACGGCGGCCGCGGTGCGGCGGCTCGGCGCACATCTCGAGTCGCTGCGGACCCTGCTCACCGATCCGGCCGTCACCACCGTGCGGCTCGTGCTGACGCCGGAACGCGTCGTCGTCGCCGAAGCCCGCCGCACACTCAGTTCCCTGGCCCTGCGCGGGATCGGAGTCGACGGCCTGATCGTCAACCGGCTGATGCCCGCGCCCGGGTTCTGGCGCGGCGCCGCGGCTTCGTGGATGCGGACCCGCCGTGCGCAGCAGAACGCCGTCCTCGCCGAACTCGCGGCCGCCGGATTCGGGCCGGACGAGGTGAAGCCGGTCGAACATCGTGCCGTCGAGCCGGTCGGCCTGGAAGCCCTGCAGGAAATCGCGTACGAGCTTTACCGAGGCCTGGATCCCTTGACCGGCAACGGAAAAGGGGTCACCCCGCTGCTGCAGGTGTCCGAATCGGACGAGGGTTACCGGCTGCGCGTCGCCGTGCCGCTGCACCGTGATTCCGAAGTGGACCTGGCCAGAGTGGACGATGATCTCGCCGTCACCGTGGACGGTTTCCGGCGGCTGATCGCGCTGCCGGAGATGTTGCGCCCGTGCCGGATCACCGGTGCGGAATCCGACGCGCACGGCCTGGTCGTGAGCCTGGCCGGGAACCGGGGACCCGGGTGAGCGAGTACAGCGAGAACACCGGAACAGAGCGGCTCAGCCTGACCGAAGAGATCCGCCTGCTGGTCGAACTGGTCGTCGAGCACGCCGCGCCGTGGCTGGAGGGCCTCGTCTCCGCCGGGCACGGCTGCACCGAACACGAGCCGGACGGGTGGTGCCCGCTCTGCGCGATCGTCGAGGTCTTCCGCGGTGAGCGGCCCGAGTTCGTGGCCCGGCTGATGGAGCAGGCGGCGCAGCTCGTCGCGCTGCTGCGGGCGGTGCTCGCGGACCGCTGGGAGCCCGAGGGCGGGGTGCACATGCCGGGTTTCCAGCCTGCGCGGAAGGAGCCCGCGCGGGAAGATGCGCCGGTGGGAGCTTCGCGGGTCCAGCACATCGCGGTGACCAAACGCGACGCTTGGCAGCCGGATCGGGAGAACTGAGTGCTGACGGTAGGGGTGGACGTCGGGGGTACGAGTGTGCGCGCCGGCGTGGTGGACGAGCACGGCTCGCTGATGGACACCGCCAGGGTCGGCACCCCCGGTGAGGAGGACGCGCTCGAAGACGCCATCGCCGGGGTCGTCGAGGACCTCCGCAACCGGCACGACGTCTCCGGCGTCGGACTCGCGGTCGCCGGGTTCGTCGCGAAGGACCGGCGGACGGTGATGTTCGCGCCGCATCTGGCGTGGCGTGCGGCGCCGGTCGCGGAACGGATCGAGAAGCGCGTCGGCCTCCCGGTGACGCTGGAGCACGACGTGAACGCGGCCGCGATCGGCGAGTACCGCTTCGGTGCCGCCCGCGGCGCCCACGTGGGCGCGCTGATCGCGCTCGGCACCGGGATCGGCGCGGGCCTGCTGCTCGACGGCAAGATCTACCGGGGCGCGTACGGCGTCGCCCCGGAACTCGGGCATCTGACGGTCGTTCCCGGCGGGCGGGCCTGCCCGTGCGGGAAGTACGGCTGCTGGGAGCGGTACTGCAGCGGGACGGCGCTGGCCGCGACGGCGGTGGAGCTGCTCGCGCGGCACCCTGGCCGGTCGACCGTGCTGGCGCGCGAGACCAGGGGAGACCCCGGTTCGGTCACCGGCCGCCGGGTCGCCGGTGCCGCCCGTGACGGCGACCCGATCGCCCAGCGCGCGATGACCGAGCTGGGAAAGTGGCTCGCCGAGGGACTGGCGCTGGTCGCCGACGTCTTCGACCCGGAGATCATCGTGATCGGCGGCGGGGTGTCCGAATCGGCGCCGCTGTTCCTCGACGAGGCGCGGGAGCGGTACGCGGGCAAGATCACCGGGGCCGGGCACCGGCCGCTGGCCCGGATCCGCACCGCGCATCACGGGGACGACAGCACGATCGTCGGCGCGGCGGCGCTGGCCGCCGACGCGGCGAAGGCTCCCGTCGCCGAGGTCGGTGTGACAGGCTGAGGCCGTGACCAGGCAGGACGGCAACGGCTTCGTGAAATGCGATTTCGGGCATCTTCACTGGGGCGTGAACGGTGCCGCCGGACTGCTGCTGTCCGATCCCGCGCGCGGCGTCCTCCTGCAGCGGCGGGCCTGGTGGGTCCATCACGGTCGCACCTGGGCGCTGCCCGGCGGCGCGGTCGAGGCGGGGGAGAGCGCGCGGGAGGCGGCCACCCGCGAGGCGCACGAAGAGGCCGACATCCCGCCAGCCCGGGTCCGCCCGCTCGCGGCGTCGCTCGTCGACCACGGGAACTGGCGCTACACCACGATCCTCGCCGCGCCGATCGGCAGGCTTTCGGCCAGGGTGAAGAGCGCGGAGAGCGCGGAACTGCGGTGGGTCCACGCGGGAGAGGTCGCGGACTTCCGGCTCCACCGCGACTTCGCGGTGGCCTGGCCGGGATTGAGGGAACAGGTGGATCGCAGGCTGGTACTGGTGGTCGACGGCGCGAACGTCGTCGGATCGCGGCCGGACGGCTGGTGGCGTGACCGGCGCGGGGCGGCGGAACGGCTGCGGGACAAGCTCGCGACGCTGGCCGCGACCGGGTTCGCCGATCCGGCGCTGCCCGGCGGCGGGGACTGGTCGTGGTGGCCGAAGATCGTGCTGGTCGTCGAGGGCAAGGCGCGGGGAGTCGCGGCCGTGCCCGGGGTCGAGGTCGTCGACGCCGAGGCCGACGGGGACTCTCGGATTGTCGCCGTCGCCCGCTCCGCCCGCGCCGAAGGCCCGGACGACCACGTGGTCGTGGTGACAGCCGATCGCGAACTGCGCTCCCGCGTCGAGGCCCTGGGCGCTTCCACCCTGGGGCCCGGCACCCTGCTCGGTCACCTCGATCGCGTTTAGCCCGCTAAACGCGACGTGTCAGGGGCGCGCGATCCTCCCGTCCCGCATCTCCGCGATGAGCGAAGCGACGACGGCGCGCAGACTGCCCTTGTGCTGCTTCGCGACCGCGCGCTGACGCAGGTAGCTGGGACCGTAGCGCAGGATCGTCTCCACCGACCGCAGTTCGTCGGCGCAGTCCAGCCGCCGGGCCACCGGTTCGAGCCGGTCCAGCAGGTCCAGGGTGTCGTCGGTGACGAGCCGCTCGGTGCCCGCGGCGTCGAGGATGACGATCGCGTCGACGCCGTAGCGCGCCGCGCGCCACTTGTTCTCCTGGACGTGCCACGGCGGCAGCGTCGGCAGGATCTCGCCGTCGTCGAGCCGGGTGTTGAAATCCTCCACGAGACACTGCGTCAGCGCCGCGATCGCGCCGACCTCCTCCAGCGTCGGCAGCCCGTCGCACACCCGCATCTCGATCGTCCCGAAATGCGGGGCGGGCCGGATGTCCCAGCGGATCTCGGAGAAATGGTCGATCACGCCCGTGGTGAACATGTCGTCGACGTAGCTCTCCAGCTCGGTCCACTTCCGGAACTGGAACGGCAGCCCGGCCGTCGGCAGCTGCTGGAACATCAGCGCGCGGTTCGACGCGTACCCGGTGTCCTCCGCGCCCCAGTACGGCGACGACGCCGAAAGCGCTTGCAGGTGCGGCGCGTAGTTGAGCAGCGCGTCCAGGATCGGCAGGGCCTTGTCGCGGTGTTCGACGCCGACGTGCACGTGGACGCCGTAGATCAGCATCTGCCGTCCCCACCACTGGGTCCGGTCGATGAGCTTGGCGTACCGCTCCTTGTCGGTGACCTTCTGCTGGTACCACGTCGAGAACGGATGCGACCCGGCCGAGAACAGCTCGACGCCCAGCGGGTCGAGCACCGAATGCACGACGTCGAGCGAGGCGTTGAGATCGGCCTTGACCTCGGCGATCGTGTCGCAGATCCCGCTGATCACCTCGATGGTGTTGAGCAGCAGTTCCTGTTTGATCTTGGGATGCTCCTCCGCGCCGTCGGGACGGACGGCGTCGAGCACCTGCTCGGCGACCGACGACAGTTCACCGGTCCGCCGGTCGACGAGGGCGAGTTCCCATTCCGCGCCGACGGTCGACCGGCGCGAGGGACAGAAGTCGATCTTCATGATCGAATTGTCCGGCAGCTCAGACCTGCGCGCCGTTGTGCGGATCCGCGCCGGGCGGCGGCCCCTGGCGGACCCGCAGGAGGAGCAGGGCGATCGCGGTCGCGAGGGCGAGGATGCCGAGCGGAGTGCCGAGGCGTGTGCCCATGCCGATCAAGGTGGGCGCGATCAGGAGCAGCAGGCCGAGCAGGAAGAACAGCAGGACGACGAACGCGCCCTTGCGCGGTCGCGGCAGAGGAGGCGGCTCGGGCGGCACGAAATGGCCCTCGTCGTCACCCGGCCCGGCCGGATCGTCCTCGAAGAGGGTCTTGTCCCAGCTGGTGCCACCGCCCCGCCAGCCCGGTTCGGGCTCGGCCTCCGAAGGATCGGGCCGGGGTGTCTTCTCCGCCGGCTTCTCCTTGGTCTTCTCGGCGGGCTTCTCCAGATCCGCGTCCGGGAACAGGCCGACGCCCTCCGCACGGAGGTCGGCCACGATCTCGGCGAACGTCGCGTCGACGTCCTCCGGCCCGTCCTTGCCTCTGCTCATCCGGCGTCCACCTGTCCCGCCCGGCGCACGGACCGGGCGAAGTCCACCGTACGCGTGAAGATCAGGCCCGCGTCGTGGTCTTGGGTGGCCACATGGAAGCTGTTCTCCAGCACCACCTCGGTGACGTCCGCGCTGCTGATCCCGTCGAGGATGATCCGCGAGTTCAGCGGCTCCACCACGTGGTCGACGGCCGAATGCAGCAGGAGCACCGGCTGGGTGACCTTGCCCAGCTCCGGCCGCACGACGGCCCACAGCCTCGCCAGGCTCGCGGCCGCCCGCACGGGCGTGCGGGGATAGGCCAGCTCGGTCTCGCCCGGCTTGGCGATGTCGTTCGCGATCGCCTTCACCGACGGCACCATGTTCGCCAGCAGCGGAAGCAGTTTCGTGTCCAGCCCGCGGCGCATGATCGACGGGTTCACGAGCACGATCCCGGCGATCCGGTCGCCGAACTCCTCGGCCAGCCGCAGGGTCAGCGTCCCGCCCATCGACAACCCGGCGACGAACACCGAGTCGCAGGTCGCGAACAGGGCCAGCAGCTCTTCGCGGACCGCGCCGTACCAGTCCTCCCAGCCTGTCCGGTTCATGTCCTGCCAGCGGGTGCCGTGGCCGGGAAGCAGCGGGCAGCGGACCGTGTAACCGGCCTCGGCCAGATGGTCGCCCCAGGGCCGCATACTCGCGGGGGTGCCGGTGAAGCCGTGGCACAGCAGGAACCCTGCTTCGGTCGAACCGGTGTGAGCGAACGGTTCCGCGCCGGCGAGGACGGCCATGCGATCGCCTTCCGTGAGAGCTGGGTAGGTCTCCTATGTTCGCACGAGCGGAGCGGCTTGTGGGCCCCCGCTCACATCGCAAATCGGCCCGGACCGGGTGTGAGATCCGTCGCCCGGTGCGGGTAACCGGGTGGACTTCGTTGTGCCGGGGGTGCGCGGTTCGTAGTCTTGACCATCGGGCGCGGGGGCTGAGCTGCTAGGAGGAGTTTTCGCAGTGCTGTACTGGCTCATGAAACACGTGTTTATCGGGCCACTGCTCAAGGCGCTGTGGCCCACCAAGGTGGTCGGTGCGGAGAACATCCCCGAGCACGGCGGCGCGATCCTGGCGGGCAACCATCTCGCGGTGGCCGACTCCTTCTTCATGCCGCTGCGCGTCAAGCGCAAGGTGACCTTCCCGGCCAAATCGGAGTACTTCACCGAAAAGGGCTTCAAGGGCCTCCTGAAGAAGTGGTTCTTCACCGGCGTCGGCCAGTTCCCCATCGACCGTTCCGGCGGCAACGCCGCACAGGCCGCGCTCGACACCGCGACCCGGCTGGTCCGCGAAGGCCACCTCCTCGGCATCTACCCCGAAGGCACCCGCTCCCCGGACGGCCGCCTGTACAAGGGCAAGACCGGTGTCGCGCGGATCGCGCTCGACTCCGGCGGCGTCGTCGTCCCGGTGGCCATGATCGGCACCGACAAGGTCAACCCCATCGGCTCGAAGATGTGGTGGCCGCGCCGCCTGGAGATCCGCTTCGGCAAACCGCTCGACTTCTCCCGCTACGAGGGCCTCGCCGGCGACCGCTTCATCGAACGGTCCATCACCGACGAGATCATGTACGCGCTCATGGAGCTTTCCGGCCAGGAGTACGTCGACATCTACGCCGCCAAGGCGAAGGAACTGCTCGCCGCGGAAGAGGCCGGGATCCAGCCGAAGGTGCCCGCGCAGCCGTCCGCCCACGACGTCGCGCGTATCCCGGACACCAAGGTCGGCTGAGGCCCCACTAGGGTTCTCCGGTGCGCTTTTTCTACGACACCGAATTCATTGAGGACGGCGTGACCATCGATCTGGTGTCGATCGGTGTCGTGGACGAAAGAGGACGCGAGTTCTACGCGGTCTCGACCGATTTCGATCCCGGCAAGGCCGGCCCCTGGGTCCGCGACAACGTGCTCCCGAAACTCCCGTCGCCCGCCGACCCGGCGTGGCGCAGCCGCGAGAAGATCCGCGAGGACCTGCTCGAGTTCTTCGGCAAGCCGCCCGGCGGGATCGAACTGTGGGCCTGGTTCGCCGCCTACGACCACGTCGCGCTGGCGCAGCTGTGGGGTCCGATGCCCGCCCTGCCGCGTCAGCTGCCGCGTTTCACCCGTGACCTGCGGCAACGCTGGGAGGACGCGGGCAAGCCGAAGCTCCCGGCTGCCCCGGACGACCAGCACGACGCCCTCGCCGACGCGCGGCACAACTACCAGCGGTGGCAGATCATCGAGTCCTACTGGCACCGGTAAGAGGCGTCTCGCGCGCCGTCCCCCCCCTGCGTCAAGTGTCATGAGGGGTCCCCATAGGACAAATTTCGTCCTATGGGGACCCCTCATGACATCGGCGAGGCCGTCCGGCAGGGAGCCCCGCACCCGCCGGACGTTCAATTCACCGGCGTGAGTCGACGGCTTCCGCCAGTGTGTCCAGCAGCTCGGCCGTCGTCTCCCATCCGAGGCACGCGTCAGTGATCGACTGCCCATAGGTGAGCGAAGCCGCGTCGCCCAGCGTCAGGTCCTGCCGCCCCGGCACCAGGAAGCTTTCCAGCATCAGCCCGGCGATGCCCCGCTCACCGGCACCGATCCGCCCGGCGAGTTCCCGCACCACCGAAGCCTGCCGTACGTGGTCCTTCGCGCTGTTGCCGTGGCTCGCGTCGATGATCACGCGCTCCGGCAGCCCCGCCTTCGCCAGCCGCGCCAGCGTGTCGGCCACCGTCGCGGGGTCGTAGTTCGGCCCGGCCGCGCTGCCGCGCAGGATCACGTGGCAGTCCTCGTTCCCGGCGGTGGTGATCAGCGCGGCGAGACCGTCGGGGTTGATACCGGCGAACACGTGGCTCGCGCCCGCCGCGCGGGTGGCGTCGACGGCGACCTGGACGTCGCCCTCGGTCGAGTTCTTGATCCCCACCGGCATTGACAGCGCGCTGCACAGCTGCCGGTGCACCTGGCTCGCGGCGGTCCGGGCGCCGATGGAACCCCAGGTCACGGTGTCGGCGATGAACTGAGGGGTGATCGGGTCGAGGAATTCGCAGCCGACCGGCAGGCCCAGCGCGGAGACGTCGAGCAGCAGTTTGCGCGCCATCCGCAGGCCGTGGTTGACCTCGTAGGTGCCGTCGAGGCCGGGGTCGTTGATCAGGCCCTTCCAGCCGAGGGTGGTGCGCGGCTTCTCGAAGTAGACGCGCATGACGATGTGCAGGTCACGGCGGTGTTCTTCGGCCTTCGCGGCGAGGCGGCGGGCGTAGTCGAGCGCGGCGTCCGCGTCGTGCACCGAACAGGGCCCGACGACGACGAGGAGCCGGTCGTCCCGGCCGTCGAGGATGTCGACGGCCGAGGCCCGCCCGGCTAGGACGGTCTCGGCGATTTCTTCCGTCATCGGATGCTCGTGCCGCAGCATCGCGGGCGACAGCAGCGGGTTGATGGCCGCCGTGCGGTGGCCGTCGAGGGCGATGAGGGTGTCGGCGGAGGGAGACATCGCGGGTCTGGTTCCTTTCGAAAGGGATACCGACCCGCGGGAACTCGCCGAGCCGGTGTGATTCCGGCTCGGGGTGGTTCGTCAGCGCAGGTTCACGCCGCCGTGCCCACCCGGGGCCGGCTTCGTAAACCAGAAATAGCGCTGCACGACGCCAAGCTAGCACATCGCCGCCCGCGGACCGATTCCCGAGGTGGTCCGCCCTGCACCGATCCAGAGAACTGCCGCTACGCTGGCGTCGGGACATGTGACTGTCATCTCTACGGAACACAAGACGGAGGCTTCTGATGCGTGTCGGTGTGCTGACCGGCGGTGGCGACTGCCCGGGGCTCAACGCGGTGATCCGCGCTGTGGTGCGCAAGGGCATCGAGGTGCACGGCTGGGACATCGTCGGGTTCCGCAACGGCTGGAACGGTCCCCTCACCGGGGACAGCCGCCCGCTCGGCCTGAACGACGTCGAAGACATCCTCACCCGCGGCGGCACGATCCTGCGCTCCTCGCGGACCAACCCGTACAAGGTCGACGGCGGCGTCGACAAGATCAAGGCAGTCCTCGCCGAGCAGCAGGTCGACGCGCTGATCGCGATCGGCGGCGAGGACACCCTCGGCGTCGCGAAGCGGCTCACGGACGACGGCGTCGGCGTCGTCGGGGTGCCCAAGACGATCGACAACGACCTCGGCGCCACCGACTACACCTTCGGCTTCGACACCGCGGTCTCGATCGCCACCGAGGCCATCGACCGGCTGCACACCACGGCCGAGTCCCACCACCGCGCCCTGGTCGTCGAGGTCATGGGGCGGCACGCGGGCTGGATCGCGCTGCACTCCGGCCTGGCAGGCGGCGCGAGCGTGATCCTGGTGCCGGAGCGGCACTTCAACGTCGACCAGGTCGTCTCGTGGGTCGAGCGCCGGTTCGAGAAGGAGTACGCGCCGATCATCGTCGTCGCCGAGGGCGCGCTGCCCGAGGGCGGCGAGGAGAAGCTGCTGACCGGGGAGAAGGACGCCTTCGGGCACGTCCGGCTCGGCGGCATCGGCACCTGGCTGGCCGACGAGATCGCCGCCCGCACCGGCAAGGAGTCCCGTGCGGTCGTGCTCGGGCACGTCCAGCGCGGCGGCACCCCGACGGCCTACGACCGCGTGCTCGCCACCCGGTTCGGGCTCAACGCGGTCGACGCCGTGGCCGACGGCGACTTCGGTGTGATGGTCGCGCTGCGCGGCACGGACATCGTCCGCGTCAAGCTGGCCGAGGCGACCGCCGAACTGAAGACCGTCCCGGTCGAGCGGTACGAAGAGGCCGAAGTCTTCTTCGGCTGAGCGGTGTTTCAGGAGAAGGCCCCTTACTCCGTGCTGAGCTCGGGTAAGGGGCCTTCGCCGACCTTGCGGCGCCGACCTCGCGACGAGTTGAATCGGCCACCTGGGGGTCTGGGTGGAAAGGCGGGGTTCTCATGGCCGAAACGGGATCCAGCAGACGCGAGTTCCTGAAATGGCTGGCCGCGAGCGGCACCGGGGCGGCACTCGCCGGACTCCTTCCCGGCACGGCCGCGGCGGACGCGGAGGAGATCGTCGTCATCACACGGGTCACGTTGATCGACGGCACGGGTTCGGCTCCGCGATCGGACGTCTCCGTCGTCCTCGTCGGCGATCGGATCGCCTGGGTCGGCGATGCCCGGCAGATCCCGGAAACCGGGGCCGCGCGGACGATCGACGGTCGCGGCAAGTACCTCGTCCCGGGACTGTGGGACATGCACACCCACGGCGCGGACCTCGAGGAGATCGTCCCGCCGCTGCATCTGGCCCACGGCGTCACGGGTGGCCGCGAGATGTGGGGATACGCGGAAAACCGCGCGACCCGGGACAAGATCGAACGCGGTGAGCTGCTCGGCCCGCGGCTCGTGGTGGGGAGCGGCATCGTCGACGGGCCGGTGACGCTGCTGGGGCCGCCGGTGATCCAGGTGTCGGCCGAAGCCGAGGCACGGGCGGCCGTCCGCGCGGAGAAGGCGGCGGGCGCCGCGTTCGTCAAGACCTACTCCTACCTCGGCCCCGAAGCCCTGCGCGGGATCGCGGACGAGGTTCGCGCCCAAGGGCTGCGGTTCTCCGGGCATTGGCCGTACAAGGTGTCCCACTTCGAGGCGAGCGATCTCGGCCAGCACAGCTTCGAGCACTTCTTCGGGGTGTCCATCCACTGCTCGTCCCGGCGCGACGAGCTCCTCGCCAGGCTGAAGGCGACGCCGTTCGACCCGGCCGCGCCGCGCGATTTCTTCAACCTGGCGCGGAAACTGGAGTTCGAGTCGGTCTCCGCGTACAGCCCGAGCGCGGCCTGGTCCTACTTCGGCAGGCTGCGGCGCAACGGCACCTGGCATTCGCCGACGCTGACGATCAACCGGGTCGTCACGCAGCCCGCCGAGACCCACCAGCGGGACCCGCGGCTGAAGTACATGCCCGCCGACATCCGCGAGAGCTGGGCCGTGGGCATCGAAAGGTTCGCGCCGAAGACGCCGTCGGACATCGCGCTGCAAGAGCGGTACTACCAGGAGACGCTGCGGCTGGTCGGCGCCGCGTACGACGCCGGTGTCGGGATCATCGGCGGCACCGACTGCCTCAATCCGTACACCTTCCCCGGCAGCGGGCTGCACGAGGAACTCGCCTTCCTGGTCGAAGCCGGGCTTTCGCCGGTGCAGGCGTTGAAGACCGTCACGGGTGACGCGGCGAAGTTCCTCGGCCGGGAGCAGACGTCGGGCACGATCGCGGTGGGGAAGGAGGCGGATCTCGTGCTGCTGGACGCGAATCCGGCCGCCGACATCCGCAACGTCGCGAAGATCGACCTGGTGATCACGCGGGGCCGTGTCCTCGACCGGACGACGCGACGCCGGATGCTCGACGCCGTCGAGACCGCCGCGAGCCGCCCGCCGGCCACGGTCACGAGCGCGCGGATCCAGTCCCTCGCCCGCCGAGGTTGCTGCTGCTGAACCCCCCACCCCTCGCGTTTCGTCCTCTGGATGCGGTAGTTGCGCGTGCAAGGAACGCGTCCAGAGGACGAAACGCAGGGGGTCAGAACCGGGAGTCAGATGAGTGCGAGGGTGTCCAGGAGGGACACGGCGCGCGCGATGTCCTCGGTGAGCGGCCGGTCCTCGACGCTCGGGTCGAGTACGGCCGCGGCGGCCTCGTAGGCGTCCCGGGCGGGCAGGGCGACGAGGTCGGCCTTCCGCATCCGCAGCGCCCGGACGGCCGCGACCAGTTCGCACGCCAGCACCTGCTGGTACGCCGTCCCGGCCGCGGTCGCCGCCCGCGCGGCCTGGGTGGAGAAGCTCGCGTGATCCTCGATCCCGCGGGAGACGACGGCGGTGCCCAAGGTCGCCGGGAGCGCGGCCTGCCGCAGTTCGGTGAGCGCGTCGTGCGCGACGTACTCCAGGATCATCACACCCGAACTGCCCGAGGGCCCGGCCGCCAGGAACGGCCGCAGCCCGGTGAACTCCGGCTCCACCAGGTCGCCCAGCCGGGCGACCGACAGCTCGGCGACCTGGTGGATGGTCGCGCGCACCTGGTCGAGCGCGGTCGAGACGTACGCGGTGTGGAAATGCGCGTGGTGATAGGCGTCCTGGTGCACGGTCGAGATCATCGGGTTCTCGGTGCTGGCGTTGATCTCCACCGCGAGCACGTCGCGCAGGTAGTGGATCGCGTCCAGCGCGGGGCCCTGCACCTGCGGGAACGCCCGGAGCCCGAACGGGTCCTGGATCCGCCGCCCCGGCCGGGGCGTGCCCTCCATGCCGAGCAGTCGCCGCATCTCCGCCGCGCACGCGACCTGCCCGGCGTGCGGCCGGGCCTCGTGCACCGGGGTCGCGTAGGCCTCCGGGTTCCCGTCGAGCGCGATGTAGGTCAACGCCGCGACGACGTGACTCGCCCGCGTCAGGGTGTCGAGCCGCATCGCCGCGAGGGTCGCCTCGGCCAGCGTCGCGGCGTTGCTGCTCATGAACGCGAGCGCGTCACCCGCCTGTACCGGGACGGGAGGCACGTGCCCGGCCAGCCAGGGCCGTTCGCCGGTCAGGGCGAGCGCGGTCTCGGCGAGCGGCGCGAGATCGCCGGTGCCGATCGCGCCGAGCCGGTGGACCAGCGGCAGCGCCCCGGTCCGGACGGCGTCCGCCAGCGCCCCGATCAGCTCGGGGCTGAGCCCGGACCGCCCGGCCAGCAGCTGGTTGAGCCGGATCAGCATCATCGCCCTGGTCTGGCCCGGGGACATGACGTCACCGCTGCCGCCGGCGTGACTGCGCAGCAGCCGCAGGCCGTGATCCGGTGACTCGCCCTCGCCGACCGGATCCTCCTTGTTGGCGCCGACGCCGGTGGTGCGGCCGTAGACGATCCGCCGCGTGCTCAGTTCCGCGGCGAGTTTCCACGCGCTCTCGGCCGAGCGCAGCGCGGCGATCGAAACGTCTATTCCCAGCGGCCCCTCGGTGTGCGCGGCGGTCACGACGTCCGCGCAGCGCAGGGTCCGGCCGTCCACGCGGATCACGGCGGCCTCCTCTCATGACCGCCCCACTATGACCGCCGTCAGTCCGACGGCGGCTGCCAGGGCGGCCGGTTGCCCCAGTCCCACTTCGGCATCGGCTCCGGGACGGTGACCTCGCGGCCGGGCTGCGAGAACATCACCGCGAGCCGGCTGCCCCATTCGACATAGGCGGCGAACGCGGAGCGGAACTCCGGGTCGGCCGGGAGCCCGGCCTCGTCGGCGGCGTCGAAGAGCAGGTTCACCCAGCGACGGCGCTGCTCTTCGGTGATGCCCTTGCCGAGATGGCGGCCGACCATGTGCCGGTGCCCGCCGTGGTCGTGGCTGTAGGTCTCCGGTCCGCCGAAGACCTCGGCGAGCCAGATCGCGACGTGCTCGGGGTGGCCGGGGTCCATGTCGCGGAAGACCGGCTCCAGCAACGGGTCCTTCAGGACGTGGCCGTAGAAGAGGCGGGGCAGCCGCCGCAGGGCGTCCATCCCGCCCGCCCATTCGTACAACGTCGGCGTCTCGGTCACGTAGTGTCCTCCCAGCGGCGATGATCTTCCGGTCCGGCAAGGCAACCATCCGGGAACGCTCCGGACAACCGCTTACTTTTCGGTGCGTACCAACGGGAGTGACGATGAAGCGGTATCACTGCGCGGTCGAACTCGCCGTCGACGTCCTCGGCGGCAAGTGGAAACCGGTGATCCTGTCGCATCTGAAAGAAGGCGTGCACCGGTACGGCGAACTGCGGCGCCGGATGCCGGGGGTCAGCGAGAAGATGCTGACCCAGCACCTGCGTGAGCTGGAGGCGGACGGTCTCGTGCGCCGCGAGAGCCTGGACGGCCGGGTGCCGCGTGTCGAGTACCGGCTCACCGAGCAGGGGGAGCGGTTACGCCCCGCGCTCCAGGCGCTCTACGACTGGGGGATCCAGCGCGCGGCCGACACCGGCATCACGTTCGAGCCGTTACCTCTTCACTGACTGTCTTCGTCCAGGTGCCGTTCGAGCGCGTCGATCCGCCCTTCCCAGAACCGGCGGTACGGCGCGAGCCAGGCGTCGACCTCCGCCAGCGGCTCCGGCCGGAGCCGGTAGCACCTCCGCTGCGCGGCGACGCGGACGGTGACCAGACCGGCCTCGCGTAGGACACGTAGGTGCTTCGACACGGCCGGTTGGCTCAATTCGAGGACCTCGACCAGCTCGTTGACCGACCGTTCGCCGTCGCGCAGGAGGTCCAGGATGGTCCGACGGCGCGGTTCGGCGAGGATCTCGAAAGTCTGCATCATCCGGGAAATGTGCCCGGTGCGGCATATTTCCGTCAAGGAATGTTCGAAAATGTCCATCCGAAAGTCTTGGTCTGAACCATTGACGGAGTGGTCTAGTCCACTTAATTTGTGCGTGTCCCGCCGCAGTCCTCTCGTCACCGGTGGTGACGGTGAAGGGAGAACGCATGTCCCGTCGGAGCAAGTTCACCGCGATCGCGGGTGCGGCGGTCGTCGCACTGGGCGCGCTGGCCGTGGCCGCACCGGCCCAGCAGGCGAGCGCCGCGCCGGAAGCGCGGGAGGCCTCGGTCGGCAAGGTGCTCGGGTACTTCGCCGAATGGGGCGTCTACCAGCGCGACTACCATGTGAAGAACATCGACACGTCGGGTTCGGCGAGCAAGCTGACCCATATCAACTACTCGTTCGGCAACGTCACCAATGGCGGTTGCGCGCTCGGTGACGCCGAAGCGGCGACGAGCAAGTTCTACGACGCGGCCTCCAGTGTGGACGGTGTCGCGGACTCCTGGGACACGGGCGCGCTGCGCGGGAACTTCAACCAGCTGAAGAAGCTCAAGGCCAAGTATCCGAACCTCAAGGTGCTGTGGTCCTTCGGTGGCTGGACCTGGTCCGGCGGCTTCGCCGAGGCGGCGAAGAACCCGGCCGCGTTCGCGGACTCCTGCTACAACCTGCTCAACGACCCGCGCTGGGCCGGGGTCTTCGACGGCATCGACATCGACTGGGAGTACCCGAACGCCTGCGGTCTCTCGTGTGACACCAGCGGCGCGGCCGCGATCAAGAACCTCGCGCAGGCGCTGCGGGCGAAGTTCGGCTCCCAGCTGGTCACCGCCGCGATCACCGCGGACGGTACCGACGGCGGCAAGATCGACGCCGCCGACTACGGCGGCTCGTCGCAGTACTTCGACTGGTACAACGTCATGACCTACGACTACTTCGGCGCCTGGGCCGCGCAGGGCCCGACGGCCCCGCATTCGCCGCTGACCGGCTACGCGGGCATCCCGACCGCAGGCTTCCACTCCGACGCGGCGATCCAAAAGCTCAAGGGCAAGGGCGTCCCGGCGGGCAAACTGCTGCTGGGCATCGGCTTCTACGGCCGCGGCTGGACCGGTGTCACCCAGGAGGGCCCGGGCGGCACCGCGACCGGTCCGGCGGCGGGCACCGAACCGGGCATCCAGGACTACAAGGTCCTGAAGAACACCTGCCCGGCCACCGGCACCGTCGCGGGCACCGCGTACGCCAAATGCGGCAGCGACTGGTGGAGCTACGACACCCCGGCGACCATCGGCGGCAAGGTCGCCTACGCGAAGGACCAGGGTCTCGGCGGCGCCTTCTTCTGGGAACTGTCCGGTGACACGGCCGACGGCGAGCTGATCACCGCGCTGGCCAAGTAAGCCCCACGCGAGTCTGTCGGTGGTGAGCATTACGGTCACCGCATGGGTTTCGAGGGTTTCGGCGAGTACGCCATCGACTTCTACGACGGACTCGAGGCGGACAACTCCAAGTCCTACTGGGACGCGAATCTCGCCACCTATCAGGCCGACGTCCGCGGCCCGATGGAAGCGCTGCTGGCCGAACTGGTCCCGGAGTTCGGCGACGGCTTCGGCGAGGGGAAGGTCTTCCGGCCGTACCGCGACGTCCGGTTCGCCAAGGACAAGACGCCGTACAAGACCCATTGCGGCGCGGTGATCGAGCAGGGCCGCGGCGGCGGCGCCTACTACGTCGAGGTCGGCCCGGCGGGCCTGCGCGTCGGCGGCGGCTGCTTCCACTTCGAGTCCGATCAGCTCGCCCGCTTCCGCAGGGCCGTCGACACCGAGGTCCACGGCGCCGAGCTGGCCAAGCTCCTCGCGAAACTGGAGAAGGCGGGCTGGGAGATCAGGGGTGATCGCCTCAAGTCGAAGCCGCGCGGGTTCGCCGAGGACCACCCCCGCATCGACCTGCTGAGGTATCGCTCGGTGTATGCGGTGCGGGTCTGGGAGCCGGACGACGTCCTGCACGAGCGGGGCGCGCTCGACCGGGTGCGGAAGGCGTGGCGGCAGGTCCGGGCGTTCAACGAGTGGGCGCGGGACCGCGTCGGGCCGAGTGAAAAGCCGCGCCGATAACCGGTGAACATTGTTCGGTGGTTGTCATTCGGCCAGGTGAACTGACACTTTTCTTGAACTTTCGGTATCGGTAAAGACGGATCCTCGGTGAGGGACTACGCTGTGCGAACGTGAGCCGACGCGCGAAGATCGTTTGTACCCTGGGCCCCGCGACCGCTACGCCGGAGAAGATGCGGCAACTCGTCGACGCCGGGATGGACGTCGCGAGGATGAACTTCAGCCACGGGACGCACAGCGACCACAAGCAGGTCTATGACCTCATCCGGTCCGCCGCCGCCGAATCGGGCCGTGCGGTGGGCATCCTCGCCGACCTTCAGGGGCCGAAGATCCGTCTCGGCACCTTCGCGGGCGGGCCGGTCGAATGGCACAACGGCGACATCGTGCGGATCACCGTCGAGGACGTCGCGGGCACCCATGACCGGGTCTCGACCACCTACAAGGGACTCGCCGACGACGCGAAGCCCGGGGACCGCCTGCTGGTCGACGACGGCAAGGTCGGCCTCGTGGTCAAGGAGGTCGACGGCCCGGACGTCGTGTGCGAGGTCACCGAAGGCGGCCCCGTCAGCAACAACAAGGGTGTCTCCCTGCCGGGTATGGACGTCTCCGTGCCGGCGCTGTCCGAAAAGGACATCGAGGACCTCGAGTTCGCGCTCGAACTCGGCGTGGACTTCATCGCGCTGTCGTTCGTCCGCTCGCCCGCCGACATCGACCTGGTCCACCAGGTGATGGACCGCGTGGGCAAGGGCCGCCTCCCGGTGGTCGCGAAGATCGAGAAGCCCGAAGCGGTCTACAACCTCGAAGCCATCGTGCTGGCCTTCGACGCGGTGATGATCGCCCGCGGCGACCTCGGCGTCGAACTCCCGCTGGAGCAGGTCCCGCTGGTGCAGAAGCGCACCATCCAGATCGCCCGCGAGAATGCGAAGCCGGTCATCGTCGCGACGCAGATGCTCGAATCGATGATCAACAGCTCCCGCCCGACCCGCGCGGAGGCCTCGGACGTCGCCAACGCGGTGCTCGACGGCGCGGACGCCCTCATGCTCTCGGGTGAGACCAGCGTCGGCCGCTACGCCATCGAGGTCGTCCAGACCATGGGCCGGATCATCGAGGCCGTCGAGACCGACTCGCCCGTCGTGCCGCCGCTGTCGCACGTCCCGCGCACCAAGCGCGGTGTCATCTCGTACGCGGCTAGGGACATCGGCGAGCGGCTGAACGCCAAGGCGCTGGTCGCCTTCACCCAGTCCGGTGACACGGTCCGGCGGCTCGCGCGGTTGCACACGCGGCTGCCGCTGCTGGCCTTCACGCCGGAGGAGAGCGTCCGCAGCCAGCTCGCGATGACCTGGGGCACCACGACCCGGATCGTGCCGAAGGTCGGCTCCACCGACCAGATGATCCAGCAGGTCGACCACGCGATGCTCGAAATGGGCAAGTACGCCAAGGGTGACCTCGTGGTCATCGTCGCCGGTTCCCCGCCGGGAACGGTCGGCTCGACCAACCTCATCCGGGTGCACCGGCTCGGCGAGGACGACCACGCCTGACGTCGGTCACCTCACGCGCGTGTCATGAGGGGTCCCCATAGGACGAAAAGTGTCCTATGGGGACCCCTTATGACGTTCCGCAGCCTCGGCTGTGCCATGAAAGGTCCTTTCCTTGCAAATTTCGCAAGGAAAGGACCTTTCATGGCGTCCTTCCCCCTCCCCTCGGCTCAGCCGGGGAAACTCGCCCTTCACACCTTGCCGAGACACCGGCATCGTGCCGCCCAAGTCTCGTGAGTGGTAATGACGGTTAGAACCGTCATTACCACTCACGACAGCCCGCGCTCCCTCCCAACCCGGACCACGGAAGCCCACCCGACAAGTCCCGAAGGTGGCCTTCGCGACAAACGTCCCGCCTGACGGAGGCCCAGGGCACCCTTACGGCCTAAAGTCCATGACATGACTGAGATGGCCAGGGAGGCCGCGGCCGGATTCGACAGCACCGGCGGAGTGGGCGGTCAGCCCGTACTCGACCGGCTGGTCGCGCTGCTGGACTTGGAGAAGATCGAAGAGAACATCTTCCGCGGCGTCTCACCCGCCCACTCGCCGGTGCGGGTGTTCGGCGGGCAGGTCGCGGGGCAGGCGCTGGTCGCCGCCGGCCGCACCGTGCCCGAGGAGCGGAAGGTCCACTCGCTGCACGCGTACTTCATCCGCGGCGGTGACCCGAGTGTCCCGATCGTCTACGAGGTCGACCGGATCCGCGACGGCCGTTCGTTCACCACCCGCCGCGTCGTGGGCATCCAGCACGGCAAGGCGATCTTCTCGCTGTCCGCGTCGTTCCAGAAGGACGAGGGCGGCATCGAGCACTCCGAAGCCATGCCGGACGTCCCGGACCCCGAGTCGCTCCCGACGCTGCAGGAGCGCGCCGAGGGGTACTTCCTCGGCCATCACGACCGGCCGCGCCCGATCGACCTGCGGTACGTCAACGACCCGCCGTGGGTGACCCGGAAGTCCGGGGAGCGCCCCGCCAGGAACCAGGTCTGGATGCGGGCCGACGGCAAGCTCCCGGACCAGCAGCTGCTGCACGTCTGCGTCCTGACCTACGCCTCGGACATGACCCTCCTGGACTCCGTGCTCGCCCGGCACGGCGTCTACTGGGATCTCGACAAGGTGATCGGCGCGAGCCTGGATCACGCGCTGTGGTTCCATCGCCCGTTCCGGGCCGACGAGTGGTTCCTCTACGACTCCGCGTCGCCGACGGCGTCGGGCGCTCGTGGTCTGGCCACCGGACGGTTCTTCGCCGCGGATGGAACGCATATCGCCACCGTCGTGCAGGAGGGCCTTCTTCGAGTGGTGTGAACGGTGACGTTCCGCATCGAAGAGGCGCGTTGTCCACCCTTTAGAGGGAATGGCGAAATGAATTAACCTCTGGTGCCAGAGTATTAAGCAAAGGCCGCGGAGATAAAGGGAGGGCCGGAACCGATCGGGGGACGGCTCCGGCCCTGCACCGGGGGTGAATCCGGCTTCGACGGGTACCCTTCCGGGAAACCCATCGGTGCAGCTCGCGGCCCCGCGCCCGTGCCGCGAGCGGATCCGCGACCGCCGATGAGGCGGGCGAACCGCGGTGCACATTGCTCAACCTACAACGGCAATCTGCAAATTGCAGGATGAAAGACGGGCCGGGCCGGAAAATGGTGGTGTGACCATCTCACCGAATGTGTCTCGGGCTGGTTAGATGTGCATCGTGCGAGGATCGTCGAACACTGTTCTCCTCGCCGCGTCCCGATCGGTGTAGCTCGGACAGCTTTGTGGAGGTGCCGTGATGACGAGGGGTCAGGGACCCACCGTGCGCCGCCGGAGACTGGCGAGCGAACTGAGGCGGCTGCGCGAGGCGGCCGACCTCACCATCGACGAGGTGAGCGAGAAGCTCGAATGCTCGGCGTCGAAGGTCAGCCGTATCGAGACCGGGCACGTCGGGGTCACCCCGCGCGACGCGCGCGACATGCTGGAGCTGTACGGCATCGCGGGTGACGAGCAGGAAGCGCTCGTCCAGCTCGCCAGGGAAGCCCGCAAGCGCGGCTGGTGGCACGCGTACAACGAGGTGTTCACCGGCACCTTCGTCGGCCTGGAGGCGGACGCGAGCTCACTGCGGGCGTTCCAGGCGCTGCTGGTGCCGGGGCTGCTGCAGACCGAGCGTTACGCCAAGGCGGTGATCCGGGCGATGCGGCCCGACGCCGAGGACGCCGAGATCAGGCGCCGGGTGGCGGCGCGGATGGCGCGACAGGAACTGCTGACGGATCCTTCGCCACCGGAGTACTGGGCCGTGATCGACGAGGCGGTCCTGCACCGCACGGTCGACGGGCCCGAGGTCATGGCGGAACAGCTGTACCGGATGGTCGCGCTGGCGGGTCAGCCGAACGTGACCGTCCAGATCGTGCCGTTCGGCGCGGGCGCCCATCCCGGGATGGAGGGCCCGTTCCTCATCATGGGCTTCCCCGAACTGGCCGACACCGACGTGGTCTACGTCGACAGCACCTCCAGCGGGCTCTACCTGGAGGAACCCCCGGACGTCCGGCGATACGCGTTGATGTTCGACCATCTCCGTGCCGCCGCGTTGAAACCGGACGACTCGGTCGAGGTGATCGCCGAGGCCGCCGGGAGGTTCGCCGAACAGGCGGCCCTCCCGAATGCACCGCAGTATCGAGACCTCGGTGTGCTCGAGGTCCCTGGAAACAAGTAAGGAGTGGGGAGCATGACGCCCAACGATGATCTTTCCCAGGCCCGGTGGCGCAAGAGCAGCCATAGCGGTGGCGGCAACGACTGCGTCGAGGTCGCCTTCACCGGTTCCGGTGCCGCGCTGAGGGACTCGAAGGACCCCGAGGGAGGTGCCATCCGCCTCTCGCCGCACGCTTGGCAGGGGCTGCTCGGCGCCGTCCGCCCGAGTGGCCCGGCACGCGACTAGAGACGCTGGAAGTCGACCCCTTACGCCCCCCGAGCAGGGGATGGGTGGGAGTAAGGGGTCGAACTACGTCCGGGTGTAGGTGATCACCCGATGCCGCGAGGCACCCCTCAGGACGAATCTGGTCATTACCAAACGAGGTAGTGAAGTCCTAAGGGGAAACAGTGATGAACAGCAACGACGCCCTCCTCACCGGCGTACTGGCCGAGATCGAGTACCGGCGGGAAGCGCTGCAGCGAGCGGGCCGCAGCGTATGGGTCGACAGGGCCCGCCGGGCGGGCAGGCGGATCCGCGCGCAGCGCGCCGAGGTCCAGCTCCCGGCCCAGCAGCGCCGCGAGGTCGGGCAGCTGCCCGCCCGCAGCGGTGAGATCACCCGGTAGAGGTCGAGTGCGATGAAGCTCTCGGCGAAAACACAGGCGAAGTTGTCGGTCCGGTAGGCAAGAATGCACCTTGTGCCCCGTCTTGGCTCCGGAATCCCGATCGTCGCCCGCACTCAGGAGATGCGGCAGCTCCGTGCCGCCTTCGCCCGTGCCGAACGGGCCGAGGCCGGCGCGGTGCTGCTCTCCGGTGACGCCGGCGTCGGCAAGACCCGCCTGCTGACCGCCCTCGGCGAGTACGCCGCGGGTACGGGCGCCCTGGTACTCACCGGGCGCTGTATCGACGTCCGCGAAGGCGGACTCCCTTATCTTCCGTTCGCCGAGGCGCTGGCGCCCCTGGCGACGACATCGGATCCCGCGGTCACCGCCGCGGTCCGGGCCCGGCCGGCGCTGGGCAGGCTGCTCCCGCAGATGCAGCAGGCGGAGGACTATCCCGCCATCGAAGACGGTCAGCTCACCGCGAGCGAACGGATGTCGACGCAACGGCTCGGGCCCGAACAGGACCTTGGCCAGCTCCAGCTGTTCGACGCGGTACTGGGGGTGCTGACCGTCATCGCTCAGCGCCGGCCCGTGGTGATCCTGCTGGAGGATCTGCACTGGGCCGACGGCTCCACCAGGAACCTGCTGTCCTTCCTGCTGACGAGGCTGCGCACCCAGCGGCTGCTGGTGGTGGCGAGCTATCGCGAGGAGGACGTCCACCGGCGGCATCCGCTCCGGGCGCTGCTGTCCGAGGTGGTGCGGCTGGGCGCGGTCGAACGCGTCGAGGTGAAGCCGTTCGGCGCCGAGGACGCGCGCGCCTTCGTCGAGGCGCTGGCCGACGAGCCGATCGGCCAGGACCTGATCGCCGACATCGTCTCCCGGTCGGAAGGCAACCCGTTCTTCGTCGAGGAGCTGCTCGCGTCCGCGAAGGACTGCCGCGATCTCCCCGCCGGGCTGGCCGAAGTGCTCCTCGCCAGGGTGGAACAGCTTTCCCAGACCACGCGCCGGGTGCTGCGCGTGGTCTCGGTGGCCAAGGACTCGGTGGCGCACGCCGCGCTCGCCGAGATCTCCGGGCTGGACGAACTCGAACTCGACGAGGCGCTGCGCGAGGCGGTGCAGCATCACGTCCTGGTGATCGAGAACGGTTTCTACACCTTCCGCCACGCGCTGCTGCAGGAAGCGGTCTATGGCGACCTGCTGCCCGGTGAGCGGGTGCGGATGCACGCGGCGTACGCGGCACGCATCCGGAACCGGACCCAGAGCCGGGGCCAGTACGCGCGGCTCGCGCACCACAGCCTGGAGAGCAAGGACTTCGTCACGGCGCTGGCCGCGTCGCTGCACGCGATGGACGAGGCGGAGAAACTGGGCGCGCCCGGTTCCGCACTGCGGCACGTCGAGCAGGCACTGTCCATCTGGGACGCCGTACCCGCCGCGGACCGGCCGTCGGACGTCGACGAACTCCGCCTCCTGCACGAGGCGTCGTACTTCGCGAGCACGTCGGGGGAGCCGGAACGCGCGGTCGCCTATTCGCGCTCCGCGACCGAGGCCCTCGGCCCCGGCATCGGCAACGAGCGGGCGGCCAAGGTCTGGCGACGGCACGCGGAGGCACTGCTGTCGGTCGACGGCACGCTGGACGAGGTCCTCGAGGCGATCGACAAGGCATGGGAGCTGGTCGAACACACCGAGGCGAGTTCCGCGCGGGCCTGGGTGCTCGCCACCCGCGCCGGGATCCTGCGCTTGATCGACAGGCCCGACGAAGCGCTGCAGTGCGCGCTGGCCGCGGTCGCCGACGCCAGGGCCGTCGGCGCGGGCGGGGCGGAGGCGGCGGCGCTGGTCTCGCTCGGGACGCTGGCCGATTCGGCGGGCGACGTCGAGGAGGCACGGGAGCGGCTGCGCGAGGCCGAGCGGAAGGCCAGGGATTCCGGCGCGCTCAACGGCGAACTGCGGGCGCTGCACTTCCTCGGGCTGAGCTACGACGACAGGGCCGAGATCCATTCCGCGCTGAAGTACTACGCCAAGGGCATCCAGCGGGCCAAGGAGACCGGGCTGACCTGGAGTTCGTTCGGCGTCGAGCTGCGCACCAAGCACCTCACGCTGCGGTATGTCAGCGGGGATTGGCCGGACGACGACGACGCCGGCCGCGCGGGCCGCGGGGTTTCGAGCGTCGTCGCGGGACGGTTCCTGGGGATCTGGGCGCAGTTCGTCGTCGGCCGGGGCCGGTTCGAGGACGCGGACAAGATCCTGCCCAGCCTGCGCCAGCACTGGAGCGCGGACTACTCGATCGCGCTCGCGTCGGGCGACGCGTCGATCCAGCTCGCGTCGTGGCGAGGGGACCACGCGGGCGCGGTGCGCCAGGCGCGTGAGCTGATCGACTGGCTCGAAGAGGTCGAACCGGCGGTACTCGGCGGGATCCGGATCAGCGTGCACGGCCTCGCGGCCGCCGTCGCGCAAGCCGCCGAAGCGCGGGTCCGTGGCGATCTGGCGACGGTGGAGGCCGCGGTGGCGTCGGGCGAGAAGATGCTCGCCCACGGGCGCCGGTGCGCCGAACACGGCATCCCGCGTTCGGTGCAGCTTGGCCCGGAGGCATTGGCGTGGCTCGCCCGGCTGGAGGCACTGGGCGCTTGTCTGCACGGCGCGGGAGAGCCGGCGTTGTGGGCGAAGGCGGTCGAGGCGTTCGGGTACGGCGCGGTGTACGAGCAGGCGATGTGCCGTCTGCAGCACGCGAAATCCCTGCTGGCTTCCGACGGCGACACCGAGCTGGCCGCGTCCGAGTTGCTGGCCGCGTACGCGGTCGCCGATCGGTTAGGTGCCTGCCCGCTGCTCGGAGCCGTCCGGGACCTGAGTCACCGGGCGCGGGTCGAGCTGCCCGGGGACGCCGCGGCCCCGCGCCGCGACACGGTCGACCCGCTCACCGACCGCGAACGGGACGTGCTGGAGCGCGTCGCGCTCGGCCGGACCAACCGGCAGGTCGGCGAGGAGCTGTACATCAGCGAGAAGACGGTGAGCGTCCACCTCTCGCGCGTGATGGCGAAGCTCGGCGCGAGCCGCCGGGCCGAAGCCGTCGCGATCGCCTACGACCGGGGCCTCCTGGCCGCCCCGACTTCTTCCTGACCCGCGTTTCGTCCTCTGGATGCGGTCCTTGCGCACGCAACCACCGCATCCAGAGGACTGAATGCAGGGGAAATCAGCGGCGCGGGAGGCGGCGGAGGACCTTCAGGCTGGCGCTGAGGGACCGGGTCCACAGCTTCGGCGGGATGCCGCGGCCGGGGCGCAGCGGCATCCCGCGCTGCAGCGCGATCGCCTGGGCCTCGGTGTACTTCAGCAGCCCTTCGGCGCCGTTACGCCGTCCGACACCGGACTCCTTCATCCCGCCCATCGGCAGTCCCACGGTCCCGAAGGTCGCCGCGAAGCCTTCGTTGACGTTGACGGTCCCGGCCTTCAGCCGCGCCGCGACCTCCCAGCCCGCGCGGCCGTTGCGTGACCACACGCTCGCGTTCAGCCCGAACTTCGTGTCGTTGGCGCGCTCGATCGCTTCGGTGACGTCGGTGTAGCCGTAGATCGACACGACCGGACCGAACGTCTCTTCGGCGAACAGCTTGACGTCCTCGGTGACGTCGGTGAGGACGGTGGGCTCGTAGAACAGCGGACCGAGGTCGGGCCGGGCCTTGCCGCCGGTGAGGACCTTCGCGCCCTTGGAGCGAGCGTCTTCGACGTGTGCCGACACGGTCGCCAGCTGGTCTTCCGAAGTCAGGGAACCCATCTGCGCCTGGTAGTCCAGGGCGCCGCCGAGCCGCAGCGCGGCGGTCTTGGCGACGAAGGCGCGCGTGAACTCCTCGCGGATGGACTCGTGGACGTAGATCCGTTCGACCGAAACGCACAGCTGGCCCGCGGAGGAGAAGCACGCGGTCACCGCGCCCGCGGCGGTCTTGGCGATGTCCGCGTCGGGCAGCACGATCATCGGGTTCTTGCCGCCGAGTTCCAGCGAGTAGCTCGTCAGCCGCTCCGCCACCTTCGCGGCGAGACCCTTACCCGTCGGCGTGGAGCCGGTGAAGCACAGGTAGTCCGACTCCTCGACCAGCGCGTCGCCGATCCGGGAACCGCGGCCGAGCACGATCTGCCAGACCCCGGCGGGCAGCCCCGCCTCCTCGGCGATTTCCTGCAGCCACAGCGCCGAGAGCGCGGTCTGGTTGTCCGGCTTCTGCACGACGGCGTTGCCCGCCGCGAGTGCGGGCAGGACGTCCATCGCGGTGAGTGCGAGCGGGTAGTTCCACGGCGAGATGATCCCGACGACGCCCTTGGGGTGCCGGATCTCGCCGACCTTCGTCAGTACCGGGATGAGCCCGGCGGCGCGGCGCGGCGACAGGAACTTCGCGCTGTGCTTGCCGTAGTAGGCGGCCACGAGGGCGGTGGCGCTGACCTCGTCGAAGGCGTCCATCCGCGCCTTGCCCGCCTCGATCTGCACGAGGTCGAGCGCCTCTTCCTGCCGCTTCAGGACCAGATCGTGCAGCCGGATCAGGATGCGCTGGCGGTCCTCGACCGGGCGCTCGGCCCACGAACGCTGCGCTTCCCGCGCCTTGTCGAAGACGGCACGGACGTCGGCGTCGGTGGCCTGGGGGAGCGTCGCGATCGGCTGCCCGGTGAACGGGGCCCGCATCTGGACCGGTGCGGAGTCCTCGCCGCCCACGACCCGCCGCACGAGCCGTTCCGCCCTGGCCATGGCCGGGGCGCCGGGGACGCCGCCGATGGTGGCCGGGCCTTCGGTGTGGTGGCCCGCGCTCGGCGGTGTCGTGCTCGTCATGCCGTCTCCGTTCCATGCCGCGTGGAGCCGGGAAGGCGCCACGCAGAGCCCAGGTGTTACCGACGAGTACAGCATACCGCCGGTATGGAGACTGTCCAGTGCTGATGTGAATAAGTTTCACATATTGCCGGGCTGGGGCGGATTGTCGGGGGACGGGCGTAGGATGTCCTGCTGCTGCAACGCCGACCCCGCGGGCGGCGTCGGGGGCGACGGCGGTTCGTAGGCCTGAGGCTGCGGTTGCTGCTGATACTGCTGCTGGGGGACGCCGGGCGCGTAAGGGAGATAGCCGGTCGGATAAGGGGCCTGGGCGGGCGGCTCGGGTTCCCGGCGGTTGGCCAGGATCGCCAGGACGAGGGTGAGCAACGCCACGAGCCCGCCGGCGAGCAGGATCCAGAATCCGCTCCCAGTGCCGTAGCGCGAGGTGAACCGTCCGGTGTCCTGGCCGAAGCTCAGGCTCGCCGAGATGTCCATGCCGAGCATCCACACACCGATCGCGGTCCCTGCGCCGCCGGCGACCAGCAGTGTCCTCGACGTCGTCGCCGCGGGCGAAACCGAGCTACGCCGGTACGAGGCGAAGCCCACGGCCGCCCCGGCGAACAGCGTCAGCGCCGCGGCGGACAGCGGGATGCCGTACCGGGCGACATGGGTCCTGTCGTAGAACTCCTTTTCCTCCGCCGACGGTTCGATGTCGAACGTCCGCGCCCAGCCGGTCTCGGCGAATTTCGACACCGCTTTGCCCTCGGAGAGCTGTTCGTAGGTCGACTGCGGGAGAAAGGTGGCCACCAGCACGAGGAGTCCGGCGAAGACCCCCATCATCGCGGCGAACAACCGGGGGAGCCGCGCGTCGGACGGTGGCTTCGGCGCCGAGGTCTGGACGGACTGCATTGCGCCGAACGGACCAGTCGGGTGGTACGGCTGCTGCTGCGGCGCGTTCATGGTCGGCTCCTCCGCCGGTTTTGTTGTCCAGCAAGGAATTCCACCACGGATCGGCCGCGGAGATAAGTGTCACCTGTGCTCTGGTGAACGCTCTCCGCGCGTGCTACACGGGGAGTTTCGGCCAGGCGATGGCCGCCAGTTCCCGCGCGACGCGGCACGCGTCCGGTGCCTGCACGGCGAGAATGGCGTGCTCGACCTGGTTCCGCTCCGGGTCGGGTCCGCCGATGTGGCTCGTGAGCACGGTGCAGCCACCGGAGACCTCCTGGACGAAGGACCGGCGCCCGCCCAAACGCTCCTCTTGAACGCCCCCGGCGGCCTTCGGATGCGGGCCGAGGCCGAATTCCATCCGGACGAGCCGGGGCGCGCCTTGGTCACCCCAAAGGCATTGGTGCCCGGAGAGATCGCCTTTCCCGGAGACCGCCTCACCCAGCCGCGCGGAGACCTCGGTGCCGGACAACAGCGCGGAGCACGCGTCCAGCCGGGCCAGCGAGCCGTCGCGGTATTCGAGATGCCTCGCCTGCTTCCCTGAAGCGAGTGACCGGGCGACACCGTCCAGGATCTTCGTGGCCACGGCCAGTACTTCCGGTCCGGCCGCTTCCCGGTTCTCGAAGAACGTGCCGATCCGCAAGGAGGAATCGTCGGCGAAGACGAGGTGGAGAAGAGGCTGGCCTTGAAGATCCGAACGGACCACGCGCAGACCTCGGGGGAGCGACGGTTCGCCGACCGGGGTGGCGGCCGCCAGGCGTTCCTTCGCCCGGTCGTCCGGGAAGCCGAAACTGATCAGGGCCGCGGAACCCGCGATCCTGGTCTGGAACGAGCACGCGCCCATGCTGAGCGTCGGTTCGGACAGCGGCGGAGACGTCTTCTCGATCTCGGAGAAGTCCAGCAGCCCGCAGAAGTCCACCGTCGCGGGGTCGCCGAGGGCTTCGCGCAGCGCCAGGGGCCCTGTCGGGGGAGGGGCCGCCGAGGTGGACGGCGGGGTGTCCGGTGCGGGCGTCGCCGCGCAGCCGGTGAGCAGGAGCACGGCCGTGGTCAGTGCGGCGAACGCCGTCGATCTCCCCATGGGCGGGGACTCTACGGGGACGCGTCCTCGTACAACATCACCGCGACGCGTTTCCATTCGTCGAGCAGTTGCCGTCGCCGCTTCGGATCACCGCCGAGTTCGGCGTCCAGCGCCAGCCCCCGGGTGAGGTTCACGGTCAGCCAGAAGAGGATCTCCGCGCGTTCCTTCGGCAGCTCCCCGGCGATCGAGGTGATGTGCTCCAGAGTCGAGCGGCCCAGCGCGCGGTCGACCGGGCGGATCGCCTCGCGCAGTTCGGGGTCGGTCCGCGCCGCGACCCACAGTTCCGTGGCGGCCGTCGACAGCGTGCCCGAATAGCCCTCCCACAGCAGGTCGATCGCCGCCGCGACCCCCGAGGCGCCGCCGGGGAGCGCGGCGATCGACGCGGCCAGCCGTCCGCGCAGTTTCCCGGTCAGATGCTCGACGGCGGCCGCCATCAGTTCGGCCTTGGCTGAGAAGTGGTGCTGCACGGCGCCCTTCGAGACCCCGGCACGGGCGCAGATCTCCTGGACCGAGGTGCGCGCGTACCCGAGGTCGACCAGGCAGTCGATGGTCGCGTCGAGCAGCGCGGTCCTGGTCTGCTCGCGCCGCTCGGCCTGTGTCCGGTGGGTCTTGCCCAGTACGGCCATCGAACCTCGACCCCCTTTACGTGCAGCTCGGTACGGATGTACATTCCGGTTGGAACTTACATCCTAAGCGTCATGTTTTCCAGGCCCGATCAGGAGGCGTTGGCCGTGCCCTTGCAGATCCAGAAGAGTTCGTGGAGCACGACGGAGCTCGAAGACCTCCGGGACCTCGCCCGGACCTTCTGCCAGAAGGAACTCGTGCCGAACCAGGAGCGCTGGGCGGCCGAGAAGAAGGTCGACCGTGAGCTGTGGACCAAGGCGGGCGAAGTCGGCCTGCTGGCACTGTCCATCCCGGAGGAATACGGCGGTGGCGGTGGCACGTTCGCCCACGAAGCCGTGCTCTACGAAGAGCAGGCCCGCTCCGGCGACAGCGCCTGGGGTGTCACCGTCCACAATGGAATCGTCGCGCACTACATCCTGGAGTACGCGGGCGAAGAGCAGAAGAAGGCGTGGCTGCCGAAGTTCGCCTCCGGCGAGATGGTCGGCGCGGTCGCGATGACCGAACCCGGCACGGGCTCGGATCTGCAGAGCATCAAGACCCGCGCGGTACGCGACGGTGACCACTACGTGATCAACGGCGCGAAGACGTTCATCACCAACGGTTTCCACGCCGACCTCGTGGTCGTCGCGGTGAAGACCGATCCGGACGCGGGCGCGCAGGGTGTCTCGCTGATCGCCGTCGAGACGGACACCCCGGGCTTCAGCCGCGGCCGCGTCCTCGACAAGATCGGGCTCAAGGGCCAGGACACCGCGGAGCTGTCCTTCGACGACGTCCGCGTGCCCGCCGCCAACCTCCTCGGTGGGCAGGAAGGCCTCGGCTTCATCCAGCTCATGCAGCAGCTTCCGCAGGAACGGCTGATCATCGCCGTCACCGCGGTCGCCGGGATGGAGGCCGCGATCGACCAGACGATCGCCTACACCAAGGACCGCCAGGCCTTCGGCCGCCCGATCTACAACTTCCAGAACACGAAGTTCAAGCTCGCCGAGGCCGCGACCGAGGCCGCGGTGTCCCGCGCGTTCCTCGACCAGTGCATCGAACGCCATCTGCGCAAGGAACTCGACGTGCAGGGCGCGGCGATGGCGAAGCTGTGGACCACCGAGCGGGTCAACAAGGTCGTCGACGACTGCCTGCAGCTCTTCGGCGGCTACGGCTACATGTCCGAATACCCGATCGCGCGCGCGTGGGCCGACATCCGGATCTCCCGGATCTTCGGCGGCACCAGCGAGATCATGAAGGAAATCATCTCCCGCACGCTCTGAGCGGTCCACTGGCGTAGGAAGGAAAAACGTGGCGAAGAAGGCCGGCCCGCTGAGCGGGCTCAAGGTCGTCGAACTGGCCGGGCTCGCCCCGGCGCCGTTCGCCTGCACGATCCTCGCCGATCTCGGCGCGGACGTCATCCGGGTCGACCGCGCGACGCCGGGCAACGACGTGATCGGCTTCCCGAACGACCCGCTCGCCAGGGGCAGGCGCTCGATCGGGATCAACACCAAGACCCCCGAGGGGGTCGAGCTGGTACTGAAACTCGCCGACGAGGCCGACGTGCTCATCGAGGGCTTCCGCCCCGGCGTGGCCGAGCGGATGGGCATCGGGCCGGAGCAGGTCCACGCCCGCAACCCGCGGCTGGTCTACGGGCGGATGACCGGCTGGGGCCAGGACGGACCGCTGGCCACCGTGGCCGGGCACGACATCAACTACATCGGCATCGCGGGCGCGCTCGAACCGATCGGGCAAGCGGGAGGACGGCCGGTGGTGCCGCTCAACCTCGTCGGCGACTTCGGCGGTGGCGGCCTGCTGCTGGCGATGGGCGTGCTGGCGGCGTTGTTCGAACGCCAGTCGTCCGGGAAGGGCCAGGTCGTCGACGCGTCCATGGTGGACGGTGCGGCCCTGCTGACCACCAGCCTGCACGGACTGCTGAACTCCGGGCTGTGGCCCGGCGGACGCGGCGAGAACATGCTCGACGGCGGCGCGCCGTTCTACGACACCTACGAGACCGCCGACGGCAAGTACGTCGCCATCGGCGCGATCGAGATGCGGTTCTGGGGCGACCTGGTGAAGGTGCTCGGGCTCGATCCCGAGGAGACCCCGGTCCACGTCGACAAGAACGAGTGGCCGAAGCTGCGCGAGATCGTCGCCGAAGCCGTCGCGAAGCACACTCGCGACGAACTGGTCGCGAAGGCCGAAGGCACCGACGCGTGCCTGACCCCGGTGCTCGCGCCGGGCGAGGCGCCGTCGCATCCGCACAACGTCGCGCGCGGCACGTTCGTCGACATCGGCGGGGTGGTGCAGCCCGCACCCGCGCCGAGGTTCGACCGCACGCCTGCCCAGACGCCGGAACCGCCGCGTCCCAAGGGCGCCGACACCGCCGACGTCCTCGCCGAACTCGGGGTGGACGCCGACGGGATCGACCGCCTCAAGGCCGCGGGCACCATCGTCTAGCGGGTTGGTCGGCCTCGCGATCAGTCCTCTAATCGCGTTCCGGGTCGGGGTCCAGGTCGGACCGCAGCATCGAGTAGAGGACGTGGTCGCGCCAGGCCCCGTCTCGGAACGCGTAGCCGCGCAGCACGCCTTCGCGGGTGAAGCCCGCCTTCGTCAGGGAGCGTTGCTCGGCGACGTTGCCCGCCTCCGTCGACGCTTCGACCCGGTTCATCTGCGTATGCGCGAAGAGGTAACGGACCAGCAGCCGCTGCGCCTCGGTCCCGTACCCGTGGCCGCGGGCCTCGGGGATCAGCACCAGTCCGGCGTTCCAGCAGTACGACGTCGACCCGGACCTGGTCTTGTGCCAGGACACGAAGCCGAGCCGCTGCCCGTCGAGGTCGATCATCAGCATGCCGTTGTCGGCGGCCAGCATGCCGGACTCGCTCCAGCGACGGCGCAGGAAGTGCGGGTCGTGCCAGCCGTGCCATTCGAACGCGCCCGCGGCCTGTGGATCGTTCGTCAGCGCTTCGAGCATCGGCAGGTCGTCTTCGTGCACCGGTCTGAGCGCGACTCCGGTTTCTGTCATCCGACAGACCCTAGGACCGATCGTCCCCGAAGGTGCCGTGACGCCCCGCGCCGCCGCTGAATCGGCTCGCGCCCGCGACGGCCTCCTCGGCGAGCCCGCCGCCGATCAGCGCGTTCGAGAACTCCGCCCGCATCGCCTCTTCCTCGGTGAGCCCGTACTGGCCGTACGCGGACCGCCGGTCGGCCCGCAGGCACGCCTGCGGGAACGCGGCCAGATCGCGCGCCAGTGCCTGTGCCGCACTCAGCGCCTCGCCGTCGGGGACGACCCGGTTCGCCAGCCCGATCGCGAGTGCCTCGTCGGCGTCGACCGGGCGGCCGGTGAGGATCAGGTCCATCGCCCGCGAGTGCCCGATCAGCCGGGGGAGGCGCACGGTGCCGCCGTCGATCAGCGGCACTCCCCAGCGGCGGCAGAACACCCCGAAGACGGCCGTGCTGTCGGCGACCCGCAGATCGCACCACAGGGCCAGTTCGAGACCGCCCGCGACGGCGTGCCCGCGGACCGCGGCGATCACCGGCTTCGACAACGCCATCCGCGTCGGCCCCATCGGCCCGTCACCCGCCGGGCCGAGTGAGTTGGAGCGGTCGGTGCCGACGGCCTTCAGATCGGCTCCGGCACAGAAGGTGTCACCCGATCCGGTGAGGACGGCGACGGCGGTCGCGTCGTCGCCGTCGAAGGCGCGGAAGGCGTCCGCCAGCGCGGCCGCGGTCGGCCCGTCGACCGCGTTGCGGGCCTCCGGCCGGTTCAGCGTGATGGTCGTCACCGGGCCGTCCCGGTGGACGAGGACGTTTTCGCTCATCGATCGCTCCCTCAGGCGAATCCGGGTGGGCAACAGGCCCGAAGCTCCTTAAAGTGGTGACAAAGTCCGCAGTGCGCGCGGAGTCATCGTCTGGACACTACGGTGTGATGGGATGGAGCCATGTCGCCCGGCTTGAAGAAATTCGTTGTGATCGCTGTCGTCGCGCTCGTGCTCTTCTTCCTGATCAGCAGGCCGACCCAATCCGCCGACGCCGTCCACACCGCGCTCGGCTGGCTCCGGTCCGGCGCCGAAGCCATCGTGACGTTCGTGCGGAGCCTCTTCTCCTGACCCGTCTTGCCTGCTCACCGGTGTCCCTCGCGACACCGGTGAGTACTGTGCGCGGCCACCTGCGGGTATCACGCAGTGTCACCGGCCTCGGATTTCGGTCGGCTGACTCGACCATCCGGGTGGATTGACCCCGAAAACCTGCAGGTCGACGAATTCGTGCCCTGGAAGCTCTGGCGGAAAAGACCTCCGCGCCCCTACGGTGCTCACATTGCGTGATCGGTTGGTCTTCCAGGCGCCGGAGCCGGCCTCCTGGGCGAGGAGTTTCCGCAGGTGCAAGCCTCAGGGCGAACGCGGACATTCAGCCGGGCAAGTAAGTCAGGACTTGTCAGTCGGGGAATCATGAGGAGGCAGGGATGACCGGAGATCCCGGAGTCGATGCGTTGATCCGGCAGTGGGCCGCCGAGCGCGAGCAGACCCCCGAGGAGCAGGAGGTCGACAGGATCGCGTCCGCTTGGCTCGCCGACGCTCCCCGTCAGGCTCCCGGTATCCCCGGCCAGCGCCAGCAGTCCGGCCAGGCGCGCTGGGCGCCGGTCGAGGCCGCCGACCCCGGCTACCTCGACGCCATGCAGAGCCGTCTTCCCGGTGTCCCGCAGGACCTGCTCGTCGCCGCCGCCGGCTGGTGGCAGATGGTCGGCGGCGTCGCGGAGGCCGAAGCGTGGTGGGACGCCGGCATCAGCCCGCTCGACCAGCGCGCGCTCGACTACCGCGCGGCCGGGCTCGCCCCGTCCGACCTGAGCCGCCGTCTCGGCCCGATGACCGTCTTGCAGCACCTTCGCCGCGGCAGCGCCCCGGCCTGGTGCGTGGCGCGGCTGGCGAGGCAGCAGAAGTCCGCCTGATGAGAACTTCTCGCACACGCGGGTGAACCGGCGTGGCAGAGGCGATCATGGCGACCGCGTAACGCTAACCTGCGCGGGCTCGTTGTTCGAGCATCGGTCGTGATCGCCGCCCACGCTGGAGGACTCGCTTCGTGCGCACCACCCCGGAAAACGACGACCTCGTCGCCGACCCGGCCACGCCCACTCCGTCACGTCGCGGGGTGGGCGCCGCCGTTCTCGGCAGACTGGTGATCGTGCTGGCCGTACTCGGCCTGGCCGGGGGAGGCATCTGGCTGGTGACGAAGGCGTCCGCCCCGGTCGCGAGTCCGACGACGATGGAGATCCCCGCCCTGCAGGTCAAGGCGGCGGACGTCAAACCCGGTTCGGTCGCCCCGGTCAACGCCACCCTCGCGGGCGGCGCCACCCAGCAGACCGCGCCGCAGCAGGCGCAGCCCAAACCGGGCAAGGACCCCCTCGCCGCCTGGACCGAGCGGGCGGCGCAGGCCACCGGGATCCCGGCCAGGGCGCTGCTCGCCTACGGCAACGCCGAACTGGCGATGCGCCAGATGCAGCCGAACTGCAAGATCTCGTGGGCCACCCTGGCGGGCATCGGCCGGATCGAGTCGAACCACGGCCAGTACGGCGGCGCCGTCCTCGGCCAGGACGGCCGCCCGTCGAAACCGATCATCGGCGTCCCACTCGACGGCACCCCCGGCGTGAAGGCGATCGGGGACACCGACGGCGGCCAGTTCGACGGCGACGCGGCCGTCGACCGCGCGGTCGGCCCGATGCAGTTCATCCCCGGCACCTGGCGCCGCTACGCCGCCGACGGCAACCGCGACGGTGTCGGCGACCCCCAGCAGATCGACGACGCGACGCTGGCGGCGGCGCGCTACCTGTGCGTCGGCAACCGGGACATGTCGGCCGCCTCGGGCTGGTGGCAGGGGATCCTGTCCTACAACAACTCGACGGAGTACGCGCAGAAGGTCTTCGGGCTGGCGGACGACTACGCGAAGTCCGTCCAGTCCCGCTCGTGAGTGGTAATGAGGGGCAGAACCGTCATCACCACTCACGAGGCCGAGCCGGGACCAAGGTCCCGAGCGGCCCGGTCGCCGAGCTTTCGCCGCGCCGCCAGTGCTAGCGTCGATGCGTGCCCGCACCGTCCGTCACCCTGCGCCGTCTCGGCATCGCCGGCGTCTGCCTGGTGAGCCTGGCGCTGTGCTGCGGGCTCGCCTGGTGGCAGTGGGAGCGGTTCTCCTCGGCCAACGGGACCTTCCAGAACCTGGGCTATGTCCTGCAGTGGCCGCTGTTCGGGCTGTTTCCCGCGTTCATGTTCTGGCGGATCCGCAAGCTCCGCCGCCAGGCCGCGGAAGCAGGCACGCCGGAGCAGACGGCCGAGACCGCGGTCGCCGAAGTGCCCGCCCCGCGGCAGAGGCGTGCCCCCTCGCCCCGGCCGGCCGCCCCCGAAGACGACGAGCTCGCCGCTTACAACAAGTACCTGCGCGAACTCAACGCCCGCGACAAGTAAGTCCCCAGAGAGGTTCGAGACGTTATGACCACCCGAACTGACGACGCCGCCCCGGCCCGATCGGTCTCGCTGGGCGGGCCGCTGATCCGGTTCCGCGTCGCGGCGTACGCCACCGGTGTCGCCCTGCTCGGGCTGGTCGTCGAAATGCTGCTGCAGTACGTCTTCAGCGTGGACCTTCCCCAGTTCGTGAAGCTGATCCCCATGGTCCACGGCGGGCTCTACCTGATCTACCTGCTGCTCGCGGTCGACCTCGCGATCAAGGCCCGCTGGTCGATGAAGGGCACCCTCCTCGTGCTGATCGCCGGCTGCATCCCGTTCTTCTCGTTCGTGATGGAACGCAAGGTCACGCACAAGGTCGACGCGGGCCAGAAGCTCTAGGCCGCGGCCTGAGCCCGGCGCCGGAAGGTCAGCGCCACCAGGAAGGTCAACGCGGTCACCACGCTCGCCGCGGTGAACGCGGCGGTCATCCCGTCGACCGTGGTCTCGGCCGGGCTCCCGGACGGTGTCCGGGTCACCGCGCCGAACACGGTGATCAGGATCGCGAGCCCCAGCGTCGCCCCCGCCTGCTGCAACGTCTGCAGCACACCGCCCGCCGCGCCCGCCTCCTCGGTGGGCACGGTCGACATGATGATCACGCTCAGCGGCGAGAACGCCAGCCCGACCCCGACGCCCATCAGCACCATCGGACCCAGCAGGTGGGAGAAGTACTCGCTTTCGGGGGTGAGCCGCGTGAGCCAGACGACGCCGCCGACCATCAACGCGGTCCCGGTCAGCGCCAGCGGTTTCGGGCCGAACCGGGGGAGCAGCCGCGGTATCAGCCTGCTGAGCCCGAACATGCACAGCGCCATCGGCAGGAACGCGAGCCCGGTCTCCAGCGCGGCGAAACCCCGGATGTCCTGCAGGAACTGGGTGAGGAAGAAGAACATCGACATCATCGCCATCGGCCCGAAGAAGAAGTTGGCGTAGGCAGCGGCACGGTTGCGTTCGCCGAAGAGCCGCAAGGGAATCAGCGGTTCGCTCACCTTGGTCTCGATCACGAGGAACGCGGCCAGCAGGGCGAGTCCCGCGGCCAGCGTGCCGAGGGTGATCGGGTCACTCCAGCCGTGCGACGCGGCGTGGGTGAAGGCGAACACGAGCGAGCCGACGCCGAAGGTGCCGGTGAACGCGCCGGGGATGTCCAGCCGGGCGCGCCGTCGCGGGGCCTCCGCCACGAACCTCGACGTGAGCAGGACGATCATGAGCCCGAACGGGACGTTGATGTACAGCGCCGCCCGCCAGGAGATCCATTCGGTGAGCAGCCCGCCGAGCAGCAGGCCGATCGCGAAACCGCCGCTGGACATCGCCGAGAACAGCGCCAGCGCGCGCACCCTGGCCTTGGCCTCGGTGAACGTGGTGGTGATCAGGGCGAGCGTGCTCGGACCGGCCAATGCCGCGCCGATACCCTGTGCGATCCGGGCGGCGATCAGCATCTCGGCCGAGCCCGCCAGGCCGCCGAGCAGGGAGGCGGCGGTGAACACGGCCGCGCCGACGACGAACATCCGGCGGCGGCCGAACAGGTCGCCCGCCCGGCCACCGAGCAGCAGCAGACCGCCGAAGACGAGGCTGTACGCGGTCATCACCCAGGACAGGCCGGTGTCGGTGAAGCCGAGGTCGGCCTGGATACGGGGGAGCGCGACGTTCATCACCGTCGCGTCGAGGATGAGCATGAGCTGGCAGGTCAGGACGATCGGCAGGACCAGCCGATGCGGACGTGGTGTGGCCTCGGCCGTCTCCGGCCTAGGCTCGGTACGCAGGGTTCGCGCGGTCAAGGAATACTCCAAAGACGTAACGAGATGAAAGCGGAGAGACTCTCCACTTGAGGTCGTGAGCGATGATATGGAGACTGTCTCCGCTTACGCAAGTGGATTCGGAGAATGTCTCCGTTTTCGTCGCACGAGGAGGTGCAGATGGTCACGGCCGATCCCGACCGGCCCATGCGCGCGGACGCGCGGCGCAACTACGAGCGCATCGTGGCCGTGGCGAAGAAGGCGTTCACCGCCGACGGCGTGGACGTACCCGCCGACGACATCGCCAAACGCGCCAGGGTCGGCGCGGGCACGCTGTACCGGCACTTCCCGACCCGCGACAAACTGATCGAGGCCGTCTACCGCGACGAGATCGACGGGATGGCCCAGCAGGCGTTCGACCTGCTCGACCGGCTACCGCCGGGTGAAGCGCTGGAGGCGTGGCTGGCCACGCACGTCGCCTACGTGGTCGAGAAGCACGGTCTCGCGATGACGCTGAAGGCGTCCGTCGACGCTGGGTCCGAGGTCTTCGCCTGGTGCCAGTCGCGGCTGCGGTCCGCCTCCGACGCGATCGTGAAGGCGGCTCAGGAGGCGGGCGCCGTCCGGGCCGACGTCACCGGGATCGACGTCCTGCGGCTCGGGCACGGGGTCGGTTCCGCCGCGAGCAAGGCCTCGCCGGAGGACACGGAACGGCTCCTCAAGATTGTGCTGGACGGTCTGCGGATGCCATGAAAGGTCCTTTCCTTGCAAATTTCGCAAGGAAAGGACCTTTCATGGCGCGCGCGGTACGCGTCAGGAGCCGATCCCGGTGAGGGACCGCACCTCCATCTCGGCGTGCTTGACCGGGTCGGCCTTCGTGCGGCCGATCAGCGTGCCGACGAACCCGCACAGGAACGAGAACGGGATCGACACCAGGCCGGGGTTCTTCAGCGGGAACCAGTGGAAGTCGATGCCCTTGACGATCGAGTCCGCGGCGCCGGACACCACCGGCGAGAAGAACACGAGCACCAGGCTCGCGATCAGCCCGCCGTAGATGCCCCACAGCGTGCCGGTGGTGTTGAACCGCTTCCAGAACAGCGAGTACAGCAGCGTCGAGAGGTTCGCCGAAGCCGCGACGGCGAACGCCAGCGCGACCAGGAACGCGATGTTCTGCCCGTTCGCGAGGATCCCGCCCACGATCGCGAGCGCGCCGACGGCGACCGCGGTCAGCCGGGCGACGCGGACCTCCGACGCCGGTTCCGCCTTGCCGTGCTTGAAGATGTTGGCGTAGACGTCGTGGGCGAAGGAGGCCGAGGCCGTGATCGTCAGCCCGGCGACGACGGCGAGGATGGTCGCGAAGGCCACCGCCGAGACGACGCCGAGCAGGACGGTGCCGCCGATGTTCAGCGCGAGCAGCGGCGCCGCCGAGTTCTCCCCGCCCGGCGCGTTCTTGATCGCCTCGGGACCGACCAGCGCGGCCGCGCCGAAGCCGATGACCAGCGTGCAGAGATAGAAGACCAGCATGCACGCCGTCGCCCACACCACCGAGCGCCGCGCCTCGCGCGAGTTCGGCACCGTGTAGAAGCGCATCAGCACGTGCGGCAGCGCGGCGGCGCCGAGGACCAGCGCCAGCGCCAGCGACACGAAGTCGAGTTTGGTGACCTCGCTCTTGCCGTACGAGCCGCCCGGCTCCAGCAGTTCGCCGCCGAGCGGGCTCTTGTCGGCGGCGGCCGAGAGCAGGTTCGAGAAGCTGAAGCCGAACTTGCCGAACAGGAACACGGTGATCAGCGCACCGGTCAGCAACAGGATGGTGGCCTTGATGATCTGCACCCACGTGGTGCCCTTCATCCCGCCGACCAGCACGTACAGCACCATGACGACGCCGACGCCGCCGATCACCAGCGCCTGCCCGAAGCCACCGTGGATGTCCAGCAGGAGCGCCACCAGCCCGCCGGCGCCCGCCATCTGCGCGAGCATGTAGAAGAAGGAGATCACCAGGGTCGAGGTCGCGGCCGCGGCGCGGACCGGGCGCTGCTTCATCCGGAAGCTCAGCACGTCGCCCATGGTGAACCGGCCGGTGTTGCGGAGCAGCTCCGCGATCAGGAGCAGATCGACCAGCCAGGCGACGAGGAACCCGATCGAGTACAGGAAGCCGTCGTAGCCGTGGATCGCGATCGCCCCGGCGATGCCGAGGAACGACGCCGCCGAGAGGAAGTCGCCCGACAGCGCGATCCCGTTCTGCCGTCCGGTGAAGGCGCTGCCCGCGGCGTAGTAGTCCGAAGTGGACGAATTGCGCGTGCTGGCGCGGTACACCACGTAGAGGGTGATCGCGACGAACAGCGCGAAGACCACGATGTTCAGGACCGGGTCGTTCTCGGGGATGCTCATCGCTCACCCGCCTCGACCGCGGCCCGCAGCCGTTCGACCTGCGGGTCGAGCCGCTTGTTGGCGAACCGCAGGTAGGCGATCGTGATCAGGACCGTGCTGGCGAACTGGCCGAGCCCGAGCAGGATGCCGACGTTGACCTCGCCGAACACCTTCCGGCTCATGAACTCGTGCGCGTAGGCCGCCAGCAGCACGTAGGTCATGTACCAGGTGAAGAACAGCAGGCTCATCGGGAACACGAACCGCCGGAACGACCTGCGCAGTGCGACGAACTCCTTGCCGTGCTGGATCCGGTCGAAGTCCGGGCCGGTGCCCCGGGGCGGCTCGGGCGCGGTACGGCGCTCGCGGACGAACAGCGCGGGCATCTGCCCCGTGTCCTCGAGGGCGTTGCTCGCCGCGAAGGGACGCGCGACGTCGGGCATGGGTTCCTCCGGGGCTTGCTGGCATCCGGGCGCGGTACGGAGCGCATACTAACTACGCCTTCGAGTGCTCTGAAAAGGCGACCCCGCTTCCGCGAACGCACGAGCGGGTATTCGTTTTCCTCCCGCAATAACGTTCCGGGAATTCGTTTCGGCCGGAATGATCGGGCTTTATCACTCGTAATAGTGAGCCCGATTGTCACGCGCGGTCGTCGCCCGAACGGCCCACTGCGGCAAACGGTGGAGGTCGACCACGCTGCGTCCCTCGTTGTGGTGACAGATCGTAGTTTCGCTTCCCGGTCCCGGCGGGCTTCGATACTGTGCCCGCCATCGCGGACCGGGGAAGATCCCCTGGCTCGCCGGGTATCCCGAAAGAAATCACCCGCGTCGGGCGACATCCAGCCGACCGGAACGGCAAGGCCACAACATTGGGCACACATTTGGGCTTGACCCACCCATTGGTGGCACGGAAAGTAGTTCGACCGGGCGACGTGGCTACCGTGCGTAGGCTATTCGGGTGACCCGGGCGCCCTGGGTATCGGCGCACCGCGTAACCGGAATTCCCTCGTTTGTGCCGTGAAGACGGATTTCGTGCCTTGTACATCGTTCAGGGATACACTTTTCCCAGGTCAGCACCCGTGCGCTGAACGGAATTGACGGTACCCGGATTGGTGTACGATTCTTTGGCCCGGCTGACCCGCAGTGATCGATTGGCAAAGACAAGTTGATCTCGATGACCATGCACTTCGCAGGTTGCGACCTGCACGTGCAGGTGCAAGACCTTCCGAAGCGGATCGGTGGCGAAGCGGCCACCCGGATCGCCGGACCAGGTCTCTCACGTCGCGATCGATCACGCGGTCACGCCGGGGCCGAGTTCTCCGCAGGAAGGTTCCTCGCGGGAACGGACGCCTCAGACCGTGCCAAGACGCCGGACAGGGAGTCACTTACGTGACCGTTGCAGGAGAAGGCCAAGTGCCTGTCGGGGAGCTGCTGGGACGCACTCCCCGGCCATCGAGGTGGGCCACCGGCTGGCGTGCGCTCGTGCGCTGGCGGGACTGGAGCCTGCCGGTGAAACTGTCGGCCGTGACGCTGGTGCCGATCCTCATCGCGCTCGCGCTGGGCATCGCCACCATCGCCGGCCAGGTCGGCCGTTCCGACGGCTATCAGCGGCTCGACCGCCTCGTCGCGCTGAGCGCGCAGATCCGCACGCTCGCCGACGGGCTCGGCCGCGAACGCACCCAGTCCGCCGCCGGGCTGACCGCCGGCACGGTCGGCGGCACCCTCGAACTCGGTTCCGCCCGTGCCGACGTCGACACGGCCGTTCCGCTGTACCGGGCCGCCGCGATCAGGGCCGTCGAGAACGAGCCGTCGCTCCGCCAGGCACGGGACGCCGCGGCCGTCCAGCTGGACAAGCTGGCCGACATCCGCCAGCGCGCCTCCGCCGGGCAGCTCGACCCCGTCCAGGCCATCGGCGAGTACACCGAAGTCACCACCGCGCTGCTCGCCCTCGACACCGCGCTGACCGCGGGCGCCAGTGAAGACGTCCTCGGCGGCACCCCCGCCGCGCTGCACGACCTCGCGGTGATGAAGGAACAGGTGTCGCTGAGCCAGGCCCTGATCTCCTTCGGGATCGCCCGCTCGGGTCTCGCGCCGAGCGAGCTCAACCAGGTGCGCACCGCCGAGCTGCGGCTGGCCGACCGCTTCACCGACTTCCGCGCCGCCGCTTCGGAACAGCAGCGCCAGGAGTTCGGCGCGGCCGTCAGCGACGACACGATGGAAACCCGCGACAGGCTCGCGAAAACCGCGCTCGGAGACCAGGGCACCCCCGCCGACCAGGCGTTCCGCACGCTGTCCGCGCAGGGCTGGAACGACGCGTCGAACGCGATGATCACCAAACTCGGCGAGGTCGCGGACAAGTTCGGCGCGCAGGCGGCCTCGGTGTCGGCCGAACTGGTCGACGACGCCAGCAGCGGCGCCGGCCTGCTCGCGGTCCTGCTGTTCGGCGCGATGGTGCTCGCCGTCGCCGTCGTCTTCCTCATCACCCGCCAGCTGCTGCGCTCGCTGAAACTGTTGCGCGCCAGCGCACTCGACGTCGCCGAGAAGCAGCTGCCCGACGCTGTCCGCAACATCCAGGAGGGCCGCTCACAGGGCACCGACGTCCAGCCGGTCCCCGTCGGCAGCGACGACGAGATCGGCGAGGTCGCCAGGGCCTTCGACAAGGTGCACCACCAGGCGCTGCGCCTGGCCACCGAGCAGGCCTCGATGCGGACCGGCTACAGCAACGTGTTCGTCAACCTCTCCCGCCGCAGCCAGAGCCTCGTGCAGCGGCAGCTCCAGCTGATCGAACGGCTGGAGCGCGACGAAGAGGACGCCGACCAGCTCGCCACGCTGTTCCAGCTGGACCACCTCGCCACCCGCATGCGGCGCAACAACGAGAACCTGATGGTCCTCTCGGGCGCGGAACCGGGCAGGCGGTCCGGCCAGCCGGTCTCCGCCACCGACGTGGTGCGCGCGGCGGTGTCCGAGATCGAGCAGTACCAGCGGGTCACCGTGCAGAACCCGCCGCCGGTCCGGCTGGTCGGGTACGCGGCCAACGACCTGATGCGCCTGATCGCCGAACTCCTGGACAACGCCACGGCGTTCTCCGCGCCGGAGACCCAGGTGACCGTCGCGACCCGGCTCCTCGAAGACGGCTCGTTCGGCATCGACATCCTCGACAAGGGCATCGGGATGAACGAGGCCGAGGTCGCCGAGGCCAACGCCCGGCTCACCGAGGCGCCCAACGTCGACCTCGCCACCTCGCGCCGGATGGGCCTGTTCGTGGTCGGGCGGCTGGCCAGCAGGCACCGGATCGGCGTCTCGCTGCACGGCGGCAAGGACATCGTCGGCGTGCGCGCCACCGTCTCGGTCCCGGCGGACCTCGTGATGGCGCCGCCCGGGGATCCCGGCCCCGCGACCGGTCCGATCACCCAGCGCCTCGCGCCGCTGCCGCCGCAGCAGCCGGGCGGCCTGCCCCGCCGCCAGCGGCCCGTCAACGGGTCGCGGCCGGGAATGCCGAACGTGCCCGCGCAGGGTGGCGACCGGTGGCCGTCGGCGAACGATCTGGCCGGCCACACCACATCCGGGCTGAACGGGCACACCCATACCCAGGAGCCGCGGCCGCCGTCGGATGTGGAGATCTCGGGAACGGCGCTGTTCAGCCCGATCCCGAAGGACCAGACGACACCCCCGCCCGCCCAGCCGCCGTCGGCGCCGCAGCCCCGGATGCCGGAGCCGGACCCCGAGCCGGTCGCGAAGGAGGCGGAGAAGCCCGCCGCCGAACCGGAGCAGGCGGCGCCCGTCGCGTCGGAAGGCGAGCTGCCCAGCGGCAAGGAACTGTTCGAGGCCAAGAACAGCACCACGCTGAGCGAATGGTGGAACCAGGCGACCACACCGCCTCCGGTGGCGCCACCGCCCACCGCGTCGGAGACGACGCCGATCTTCGACGAGATGCTGTCGGCGTGGTTCCGTTCTCCCGCCCCCGCACCGGAAAAGCCCGCGGCCAAACCCGCGGGCAAGAAGGAGAAGCCGGGCGGGAAGGAACCTGAGGAGAAGAAGGCCGCCGAGCCCGCCGCCGAAGCCGGTTCCGCCGACGAGCAAGAGGCCCGCAACTGGGATTTCGCCAGCGACAAGGCTTTCCGCACGGTCCAGGAGGTCTCGCGGACGACTCCGTCGACGTTCACCGAGGCCGGGCTGCCGCGCCGCCGCAAGGGCGAGCAGTTGCTGCCGGGCAGCGCGACGTCGTCGGTCCCGGCCGCCGAGCCCGCCGCGAAGTCGGAGCTGCCGGTCCGCGACCCGGCGAACGTGCGCGGCAGGCTGAGCAGTTTCCAGCAGGGCGTCAAACGGGGCCGCAAGGAGGCCGCGGGCAAGGCCGCGCCGGCCACCACCCGGCTTCCCGCACCCGAGACCGCCGAGACCCCCAAGACCGCGGCGACGCCGGAAGCCACCAAGGCGCCCGAGACCCCGAAGGCGCCGGAGACGGCCGCTCGCCCGGTTTCGCCGCCCGCCGTGTTGCCGACCCGGCGTCCGGAGAAGAATCCGCAGGCAGCGGCGCCGGAACCGGAGCCGGTCGCCGCCGCCGAGCAGACCGACGCGTGGAACTTCGGTTCCGACGCGGGCTGGAAGGCCGCCCAAGCGGTGTCCCAGTCCGTGCCCTCGAAAACGACTTCGGCAGGATTACCCAGGCGCCGTCGCGGGGAGCAACTGCTCCCGGGCAGCGCGGGACCGCCCACCGGGGCGGTCACCCCCCGACCGCAGCGAGACGCGCACGACGTGCGCGGTCGCCTGAGCAGTTTCCAGCAGGGCATCCAGCGCGGACGGCACCGCACGGCCCAGGCGACCGAAGCCAACCACGAAACCCTGGAGGGTGAATGACCTCGCCGAGCCCGGCCCAGCCCCAGCAGAACCAGTTCGGGTGGCTGGTGAATGACTTCGCCGAGCGGGTGCCAGGAGTGGCGCACGCGGTGGTCGTGTCGGCGGACGGCCTCCTGCTCACCGCGTCCAGCAGGCTCCCGCTGGACCGGGCCGACCAGCTGGCCGCGGTCGCGTCCGGTCTGGTGAGCCTGACCCAGGGTGCCGCGCGGTGTTTCGAGGCGGGCGCGGTCAACGAGACCGTCGTCGAGATGGAACTCGGCATCATGGTGCTGATGTCCATCAGCGACGGCTCCTGCCTGGCCATCCTCGCCGCCCCGAACTGCGACATCGGCCAGGTCGCCTACGAGATGACGATGCTCGTCGACCGCGTCGGGCAGATCCTCACGCCGGAACTCCGCGCACAATTGCAGGGCGCCGGTGGGTCGCTGATCGGCGAACCGGTGGGATGATGTCCCGATGAGCACTGGGTCCGGGTCCCTCGGCGAATCGCCGGGGTCGGGTGAACACCAGCCTCCGCGCGCGGGGGCTGCCAATGCTGCCGGTTCACGGGACGACGGTACGTTCGCCGACGTCCTGAACGGCTTCACCCTGGATTCGGGCCGTGGTCGTCGGAAGCGCAAGAAGAGCAAGCAGTCCCAGGATTTCCCGGCGGGCGGAGCGCACGCCGGGGAATCGGCAGTCCCGCAGCCGACCGATCAAGGAGACCGCGTGACCTCACTTGCTTCTCCACCCGACAGCGGCGCAGGCGCCGTCGGGCCGAGACCAGGTGGTCTTTTCGACCCGGGCCCGCCCAGTGGCGAGTTCATCATGCCCGCCGTGTTCGAGCAGGGGCCGTCGCCGCTCGAAGAGACGGCGATCGTCCGTCCCTATGCCCTCACCGGCGGCCGGACCAAGGCGAACTACGCTCTTGAGCTGGAGACGCTCATCTCCACCAAGGACCACGTCGCCGCGGGTAGCCTCCCCGCGGTGGCCATGGAGCAGATCGAGTGCGTTTCGATCATCGAGGAGTGCCGGACCCCGCGTTCGGTCGCCGAGATCGCGGCGACCCTGCGCGTACCGCTGGGTGTGGCACGCGTGCTGATCAGCGACGCGGCGGACGCGGGACTGGTCAGCGTGCACAAGACGATTTCGGGCAATGACGGCGCCGAGGCACATCTGGTGTTGATGGAAAGGGTTTTGAGTGGACTCCGTCGGCTTTAAGGCACCGCGGGAAACCGCGCCCCCGACCATGACATCCGCGAAGATCGTCGTGGCGGGTGGCTTCGGTGCGGGTAAGACGACCTTCGTCGGTTCGGTGTCGGAGATCGTGCCGCTCACCACCGAGGCGATGATGACGGACGCCAGTCGGGGGATCGACAACCTCGACCAGACGCCCAACAAATCGACCACCACGGTCGCGATGGACTTCGGCCGGGTGTCGCTCGACGCGGACCTGATCCTCTACCTGTTCGGCACGCCCGGGCAGCAGCGGTTCTGGTTCATGTGGGACGACCTCGTCCGCGGCGCGATCGGCGCCGTGGTGCTCGCCGACACGCGGCGGCTGGCCGACTCGTTCGCGCCGATCGACTTCTTCGAGGACCGGGGCCTGCCCTACATCGTCGGGGTGAACACCTTCGACGGCATCCTCGAACACGACATCAACGACGTGCGTGAGGCGCTGTCGATCGACCCCAACATCCCGATCGTCCGCTGCGACGCCCGGGAGCGGGAGTCGACCAAGCAGACGCTGATCACGCTGGTCGAGTACGCCATGCGGCAGTGGATCGCGTTGCGCGCGAGCAACGCGAGGTGATCCTGACGGCGGCAGCGTAGGGGCTGCCGCCCGGGTTTCACTTCTTTTCGTAGGTCAGCAGGACCGCGCGCCCGTCCATCGTCCGGGTGCCGGTCAACCGCAGGTCCGTCCGGACGCCGCCCCCGAACACCTTCTTGCCGCCGCCGAGCACCACCGGCTGCACGACGACGTGGAACTCGTCGATCAGGCCGCGGTCGGCGAGCGCGGTGGCCAGTTCGGCCCCGCCCATCAGCAGCAGGTCCTTGCCGGGCCTGCTTTTGAGTTCCGTGACGCGTTCGGCGAGGTCGCCACCGATCACCTCGGTGTGCCAATCCGCCTTTTCCAGCGTGGTCGAGAAGACGATCTTGGGCGTGTTCCGCCAGATCGGCGCGTACGCGAGGTCGTGCGGGTGATCCGAGATCTCCTCCGCCCGCGGCCAGTACGACGACATCATGTCCCAGACCCGGCGTCCGTAGACGAGGGTGTCGGCGCGGTCGGTGAGTTCCTGGGAGTGCGCGGACAGCTCCGGGCCCATCGCGGCCCAGTCGAACTCGCCGGCCGGGCCCTCGATGTGGCCGTCGAGCGAGGTGTGGACTGCGTAGACGAGCTTGCGCATGGCTGGATCCCTTCGGTGTGGCGCCCGCCTTCCGGGCGCCGGACACCGAGGGGTCGGAGCCGTCGCGGGGTTCTCGACACGCCTCGACCGCATTCAGAGGACTAAATGCGGAAATCTCAGTATTCGTCGTGCCGCTTCCACCAATGCCCGGGGCCATCGGTCCCCCGGCCGGACTCCTCCCAGGACTCCTGGCGCCCGAGCGGCGTCAGGTCCAGGTACCGCAGCGTCCCCACCAGCTGGTCGGCGCCGCGGCCGGAGGTGAAGTACGTCCGGAACACGTCGTCGCCGTCACGCAGGAAGACACTGACGCCGAACCCGCCGTCGACGCCGCAGTCCGGATTGAAGTCGCCGTCGGTCGAGACCCACGGGACGGTCCAGCCCATCCGCTCCTTATAGCTCTCGATTTCGGGCAGCGTCGCGGGCGCGACCACGTACAGCGTGGTGTCGCGGGCGTGCAGGTGCGCGAGGTGGCCGATGTTGTCCACGACCATCGAGCAGCCGGGGCAACCCGCCTTCTGGCCCGGGTTGAGCATGAAGTGGTAGACGATCAGCTGGCGTCGTCCCTCGAACAAGTCCAGGAGGGTGACCCGGCCCTGGGGCCCCTCGAATTCGTACTTGTTGTCGAAGCGGACCATCGGGAGCCTTCGCCGTTCGGCGGCGATCGCGTCCGCGGCGCGGCTGAGTTCTTTCTCCTTGACCAGCAGCGCGTCTCGTGCGATCTGCCAGTCCTTCGCCGGGACGACTTCCGGCAGTGTGGCGGTCTCAGTCATTTCGTTCGCCTTTCTGAAGTTCGGCCAGGTGCTGTTCCATGCGGTCGAAGCCGCCTTCCCAGAAGCGCCGGTACCGCTCGACCCAGCCGGCGACGTCGCCGAGCGGGGCGGCCTCCAGCCGGCAGGGCCGCCACTGCGCGGTCCGGCTCCGGCTGATCAAGCCCGCGCGTTCGAGCACCTTCAGGTGTTTGGAGATGGCCTGGAGGCTGACCGGGAAGGGCTCGGCCAGCTCGTTGACGCTGGCCTCGCCGGTGGCGAGCCGGGCGAGGATGGCCCGCCGGGTGGGGTCCGCCAAGGCGGCGAACGTGGCGCTGAGCTGATCAGTGGTCATCGCTGCTCAATCAATCGGTTGTTTAACCTTTGGGTTGAATATACTGGTGTGTGTTGATCTGTCAAGGACGAGTGAGAGCGCCATCACGCGAGTGGATGGGTTTAAAACAGTAGGAAGTCCAAGTATTTTGGAGGGATGAGCAGCGAACTGCACCGGCCCGTGAACCCCGTTCGCTTCGTGACGGCGTCGAGCCTCTTCGACGGGCATGACGCGTCCATCAACATCATGCGGCGCATCCTGCAGTCGCAGGGTGCGGAGGTCGTGCACCTGGGGCACAACCGTTCGGTCGACGAGGTCGCCACCGCGGCCATCGCCGAGGACGTCCAGGGCGTGGCCATCAGCGCTTACCAGGGCGGGCACGTCGAGTACTTCAGCTACCTGGTCGAGCTGCTGAACGAACGCGGCGCCGGGCACATCAAGGTGTTCGGCGGCGGGGGCGGGGTCATCGTCCGCGAGGAGATCGAGCTGCTGCACTCGCGGGGTGTCGCGCGGATCTTCTCGCCGGAGGACGGCTACGAGATGGGCCTCCCGGGCATGATCAACCTGATGATCAAGGCCTGCGACACGGACTTGTCCGCGCAGTCGCCCGGCTCGCTGGACAAACTGCTTTCGGGTGACATCCCGGCGTTGTCCCGCGTGATCACCCAGCTTCAGCGTGAATCGCTCCCGGAGGAGTGGCTCGACGCGATCACCGAGGCCGCGAAGGCGCGCCAGGTGCCGGTCCTGGGCATCACCGGAACGGGTGGTTCCGGCAAGTCGTCGCTCACCGACGAGCTGATCCGCCGGTTCCGGCTGGACCAGGAGGACAAGCTCCGCATCGCCGTGCTGGCCGTCGACCCGTCGCGCCGCAAGGGCGGGGGAGCGCTGCTCGGCGACCGCATCCGGATGAACTGCCTCGACGGCAGCCCCGTCTACTTCCGTTCGCTGGCCACGCGGACCACCAGCGGCGAGATCCCCGCCGGGCTCTCCGAGTCGATCCTCGCCTGCAAGGCCGCCGGTTTCGACCTCGTGATCGTCGAGACGCCGGGTATCGGCCAGGGCGACGCCGGGATCGTCGACTACGTGGACCAGTCGCTGTATGTCATGACGCCGGAGTTCGGCGCGGCTTCGCAGCTGGAGAAGATCGACATGCTCGACTTCGCCGACGCGGTGGCGATCAACAAGTTCGAGCGCCGCGGCGCCGAGGACGCCCGCCGCGACGTCGCGCGTCAGCTCGTCCGCAACCGTGAGGCGTTCAGCTCCTCGCCCGAGGACATGCCGGTCTACGGCACCAGCGCCGCGAAGTTCAACGACGACGGCGTCACCGCGCTGTACCAGCACTTGCGCGACACGCTCGCCGAACGCGGCCTGACCGTCTCGCCCGGCGTGCTGCCGAAGGTCGAGGGCAAGGTCTCCACCGACGCCAGCACCATCATCCCGGCCAACCGCTCGCGCTACCTCGCGGAGATCGCCGAGACCCTCCGCGGCTACCACGCCAAGACCGAGCAGCAGGTCGCCGCGCTGCGCAAGTACGAGCACCTCGCCGCCGCCAAGGAGGCGCTGGCCACCGTCGACGCGAGCACCGACGCGCTCGACGGCCTGCTCGCCGCCGCCGAGTCCGATGTGGACGGTGAGTCGACGAACCTGCTTTCGCGCTTCCGCGAACTCGCCGAGTCCTACCGTGCCGACGAGCTGGTCGTGAAGATCCGCGACAAGGAACTGCACACCCAGCTCTGGCGCGACACGCTGTCCGGCAACCGGATCCCGCGCGTGGCGCTGCCGCGCTACACCGAATCCGGCGAGCTGCTGTCCTTCCTGCGCCGCGAGCACCTGCCCGGATACTTCCCGTACACCGCGGGCGTCTTCCCCTTCAAACGCGAGGGCGAGGACCCGGCGCGGATGTTCGCCGGTGAGGGCGATCCCTTCCGTACCAACAAACGCTTCAAGCTCTTGTCGGCCGATTCGGAGGCGAAGCGCCTTTCGACCGCGTTCGACTCCGTGACGCTCTACGGCCACGACCCGCACACCCGCCCCGACATCTACGGCAAGGTCGGCACCTCCGGCGTGTCCATCGCGACGCTCGAAGACATGAAGGTGCTCTATGACGGCTTCGACCTGACCTCGCCGAGCACTTCGGTGTCTATGACGATCAACGGCCCGGCGCCGACGATCCTCGCCTTCTTCCTCAACACCGCGATCGACCAGCGCGTCGAGGCGTTCAAGGCCGAGCACGGCCGCGCGCCGTCCGAAGCCGAGGCCGCCGAACTGCGTGAATGGGCGCTGCGCAACGTCCGCGGCACCGTGCAGGCGGACATCCTGAAGGAGGACCAGGGGCAGAACACCTGCATCTTCTCCACCGAGTTCAGCCTGCGCATGATGGCCGACATCCAGGAATGGTTCATCGAGCACGGCGTCCGGAACTTCTACTCGGTGTCGATCTCCGGCTATCACATCGCCGAGGCGGGGGCGAACCCGATCTCGCAGCTGGCGTTCACCCTGTCGAACGGGTTCACCTACGTCGAGAGCTACCTCGCGCGCGGGATGGACATCGACGATTTCGCGCCGAACCTGTCGTTCTTCTTCTCCAACGGGATGGACGCCGAGTACTCGGTGCTGGGCCGGGTCGCGCGGCGGATCTGGGCGGTCGCGATGCGCGAGCGCTACGGTGCCAACGAGCGCTCGCAGAAGCTCAAGTACCACGTGCAGACCTCCGGCCGGTCGCTGCACGCGCAGGAGATGAGCTTCAACGACATCCGCACCACGCTGCAGGCGCTGTGCGCGTTGTACGACAACGCGAACTCCTTGCACACCAACGCTTTCGACGAGGCGATCACCACGCCGTCGGAGAGTTCGGTCCGGCGGGCGATGGCCATCCAGATGATCATCAACAAGGAGTGGGGCCTGTCGAAGAACGAGAACCCGTTGCAGGGCTCGTTCATCATCGACGAGCTGACCGACCTGGTCGAAGAGGCCGTCCTGCTGGAATTCGACCGGATCTCCGAACGCGGCGGCGTACTGGGCGCGATGGAGACCGGCTACCAGCGGGGCAAGATCCAGGACGAGTCGATCCTGTACGAACGCCAGAAGCACGACGGGACGCTGCCGATCATCGGCGTCAACACCTTCCGCAACCCGAACGCTGGCGAAGACGACATCGAGGTCGAACTCGCGCGGGCGACCGAGGACGAGAAGCGGTCGCAGCTGGAGCGGCTCGAGGACTTCCAGCGACGGCACCACGCCGAGGCGCAGGTGGCGCTCAAGACGCTGCGCGAGGCGGCGACCCGCGGCGGCAACCTGTTCGGCGTGCTGATGGACGCGGCGCGGGTGTGCTCGCTCGGCCAGATCACGGAGGCGTTCTTCGAGGTGGGTGGTCAGTACCGCCGCAACGTCTAGCGGGCGGGAATATCGCGGGGTGTGTTCGGGTAGTTGCTGAACATGGAGATCGGAATCGCCACCTTCATCACCGATGAAGGCATCAGGCCGGACGTCCTCGCGGCCGCGGTCGAGGAGCGGGGGTTCAGCTCGCTCCAGATCGCGGAGCATTCCCACATCCCGGTCAGCCGGGAGTCGCCGTATCCGGGCGGCGGCGAACTGCCGCGGATCTACTACCGGACCTTGGACCCGTTCGTCGCGCTGACGGCGGCGGCCGTGGCCACGTCGACCCTGAAACTGGGCACCGGCGTCGCGCTGCTGCAGCAACGCGACGTCATCCACACGGCGAAAGAGGTCGCTTCGCTGGACCTGGTTTCGGAAGGCCGGTTCCTGTTCGGCGTCGGCGTCGGGTGGAACCGGGAGGAGATGCGCAACCACGGCACGGATCCGCGCACCCGGGGCGCGCTCGTGGACGAGCAGCTCGCCGCGCTGAAGGAGATCTGGACGAAGGACGAGGCCGAATTCCACGGCAAGCTCGTCGACTTCGACCCGATCTTCGCGTGGCCGAAGCCGGTACAGAAGCCGCATCCGCCGATCTACATCGGCGGCGCGGGGGAGAAGGTGATGCGGCGGATCGCCGGGTTCGGTGACGGCTGGCTGCCCCACGCCCAGACCCCGCCGGAGGAACTCCGCCGGGCGCGCCAGTGGCTGGCCGACCAGGGCCGGAGTGACATCAAGTTCTCCGCCTTCGGTGCTCCCCCGGAAGAGGCGGCGCTGAGCAGGCTGGTGGAGGGCGGCGTCGACGAGACCACGCTCTTCCTGCCGACAGAGCCCGAAGCGGCCACACTGGAACGACTCGACCAGTTCGCGAAGGTCGCCGAGAGCTTTCGAAAGGGGCAATAGGCGTGACTGAGGTTCAAATCGGCTTGGCCGCGGCACTGGAGCAGTTCTCGCCGCGCGAGTCGATCCGGCTGGCGGCGCTGGCCGAACAGCACGGGTTCTCCGGCCAGATGGCCGCCGACCACTTCCAGCCCTGGGTCCCGCAGCAGGGTGAGGCCTCGTTCGTGTGGAGTGTGCTCGCCTCGTTGGCGGAGAACACCACCGGCGACCTCGGACCGGGCGTCACCTGCCCGTCGTTCCGGCTGCACCCGTCGATGGTCGCGCAGGCCGCGGCGACGCTGGAGGCGACCTACCCCGGCCGGACCTGGCTCGGCATCGGCTCCGGCGAGGCGCTCAACGAACACGTCATCGGCGGCTACTGGCCCGAGGCGCCCGAGCGGGTGCGGCGGATGTTCGAGGCGCTGGAGGTCATCCGGAAGCTGTTCACCGGCAAGGACGTCAAGCACAGCGGCGAGTTCTTCAAACTGCACACCACCCGGCTGTGGACCCTGCCGGACGAGCCGCCGCCGATCTACATCGCGTCGGCAGGCCCGTACACCTCGCGCAAGACCGGGGAACTCGCCGACGGACTGATCACGCCGGGCGCGTCGATCGAGAAACTCGCCGGCATCCTGGACAACTTCGGCACGGGCGCGCGCAAGGCGGGCAAGGATCCGGACTCGATGCCGAAACTGCTGCAGGTGCACCTGTCGTGGGCCGAGGACGACGAGACGGCGTGGGCCAACGCGATGGACCAGTGGCCCAACGGCGGCATGAAGTTCCCGAAGGCCGACATCCGCTCGCCGTTCGACTTCGCGCAGATGGCGAAACTGGTGCGGCGCGAGGACTTCGAGGGCCGCATGGTCGTCTCCTCCGACCCGGACGTGCACCGCGCGTCGCTGCAGAAGTTCATCGACGCCGGCTTCAACCGGATCTACATCCACAACGTGGGGCGGAACCAGGACGAGTTCATCGAGACCTTCGGGCGGGACGTGCTGCCGAAGCTGACCGCCTGACCCGCTTCACCCGTGCCATGAAAGGTCCTTTCCTTGCAAATTTCGCAAGGAAAGGACCTTTCATGGCACGAGAGCGAGGCAGGTCAGCCGTTCTTGTCCAGCAGCAGGTGCACCGACAGTTCCAGCCGGTTCGCGACGTCGGCCGCGGAGGCGCGCCGGGTCACCCAGGCGACCAGGTTCGCCATCCAGACGTCGGCGATGACGTGGAAGATGTCGCGATCGGCCTCGGTCGGGTCCTCGATGCCCATGGCCTTGGCGAACATGTTCTCCATCAGCCGCCCGACCTGCTCGACCTCGGCGGCCGCGGTGGTGTCGGCGAACATGAACGCGCGGACCATGGCTTCGGTCAGGTGCGGGTCGCGCTGCATCAGCCGGGTGTTGCGGCCGAGGACGAACATCAGCCGCTCGCTCGGGGTGTCGCCGGGGATGGCGGCGCGTTCGAGTTTCTCCTGCGCGCGTTCGAATTCCCTCGCCAGTCCGGAGACGAGCAGGTGGATCTTCGAGGGGAAGTAGCGGTACAGCGTGCCGAGCGCGACGTCCGCCTTCTCGGCGACCGCCCGCATCTGGACCGCGTCGTACCCGCCCTTCGCGGCGAGGGTCAGGGTCGCGTCGATGATGCGGCGGCGGCGGTCGCGTTGTGCCGCGGAACCGAGTTCTTCGCCACCCAGCGCGGAGAGACCGTTGCCGCTTCGCGCCTTCGCGCTCGTGGGTGCCTTGGCCTTCCCTGGCATCGCCACGCCCCCTTCGTCGAACCGCTCTACCAACCGAGCTTCGGAACTTGTTCCACTTTCCCCGCGTAGCGTACCTAAGCGGACGAACGGTTCAAGTCGCGACCCATTGGGCAAGAAACTGTAACACGTTCTACACTCGCCGGTAGGTCACCGCGAGGAGGTCCCACCCGTGTCGATCGCGCTCACCGAAGAACAGGCGGCGCTGGCCGCGTCGATCCGGGCGTGGGCGGCCGCCGCCCGGCCGGTCGACGCCATCCGAAGCGGACGGATCGCCGGGCCGCCGCCGGGGCTGGCGGAACTCGGCCTGTTCGGCGTCGCGATCCCCGAAGACGTCGGCGGCGCGGGCGGGACGCTCGCCGATCTCGCCGCCGGACTCGCCGAAGCGGCCGAAGCGCTCGTACCCGGTCCTGTGCTCGGGACGGCACTGGGCGGCGCGTTGCTCGCGACGGTTCCCCAGGCCGCCAAGGAGATCCTGCCCGGTCTCGCGGACGGGACCGAACGGCTGGCGGTGGTGCTCGGCCCCGGCCTCCGTATCTCGGATTCGGTCGTCGACGGCGCGTCAGGACCGGCTCTGGACGTGCACCCGTCGGCATGGTCGCTGGTCTCCGACGGGGACCTTTCCGCGCTCATTCCACCTGGGACGTCCGGAGTGGACATAACGTCGGAAGACCCGTTCGACGTCTCCCGGCCGGTCGGCCGGATCCGGTGCGCGGGCGTGCGGGCCGAAGCGGTTTTCGAGTCGCTGCCCGTGGACGCCTACGCGGCCACGCTCGGCACCGCCGAGGCCGCCGGTATCACTCGATGGTGTCTCCGGACCGCCGTCGAGTACGCGAAAGTGCGGGAGCAGTTCGGTCGTCCCATCGGGTCGTTCCAGGCCATCAAGCATCTTTGCGCGGAAATGCTCTGCCGGGCCGAAGCCACCGACGCGCTCGCCTGGGACGCGGCGAGGGCCGCCGACGACCCGGCGCAGCATCCTCTCGCGGCCGCGACGGCGGCGGCCTACGCCCTCGACGCGGCCGTGGCCAACGCGAAGGACTGCATCCAGGTCCTCGGCGGCATCGGCTTCACCTGGGAACATGACGCGCATTTCTACCTGCGCCGCGCGGTCGCGCTGCGGCAGTGGCTGGGCGGCTCCGCGCGCTGGCGCCGTCGCGCGGCCGGTCTCGCGGTGCGCGGCGTCCGCCGGACGCTGGGCGTCGACGTCGGGGAGGACACCGGACTCCGTGACCTGGTCGGGGAAATCGCCGCCCTGCCCGAGCCCGCCCGGCGCGTCGCGCTGGCCGACAACGGATTGCTGGCGCCGCATTGGCCTTCGCCGTACGGGCGGGGCGCGACGGCCGCCGAGCAACTGCGGATCGACGCCGCCCTCGACCGCGCGGGTGTCCGCCGCCCCGATCTCGTCATCGGCGCCTGGGCCGTGCCGACGTTGCTGGAACACGGCTCCCCGGCGCAGCGCGAACGGTTCGCCGCGCCCACTCTGCGCGGCGAGATCACCTGGTGCCAGCTGTTCAGCGAGCCCGAGGCGGGCTCGGATCTCGCGTCGCTCCGCACGACGGCCAGGCGCGTCGACGGCGGCTGGCTGCTGAACGGCCAGAAGGTGTGGACCTCGCTCGCGCGCGAAGCCGATTGGGCGATCTGCCTGGCGCGCACCGATCCGGACGCGCCGAAACACCAGGGCATCACCTACTTCCTCGTCGACATGACCGCCGGCGGGATCAGCACGCGCCCGCTGCGCGAGATCACCGGGGACGCCGTCTTCAACGAGGTGTTCCTCGACGACGTCTTCGTCCCGGACGACCAGGTGGTCGGCGAGGTCGGTGGCGGCTGGCGGCTCGCGCGGACGACGCTGGCGAACGAACGGGTCGCCCTCGGCAGCGGGTCCGCGGTGGGGGAGGGCGTGGAGAAGCTGCTCGCCACCGTCGGCGAGGATGCCGATCAGGAAAGTCTCGGTGCGCTGATCGCCGAAGGCAGCGCTTGTTCGGTGCTGGACCTGCGGGCGACGCTGCGGCGGCTCGACGGCCAGGACCCGGGCGCCGAGTCGAGTGTGCGCAAACTGCTGGGCGTCCGGCACCGGCAGGCGGTGGCGGAGTTCGCGCTGGAATCGCTCGGTGCGGACGCCCTCGTGGCCGGCGATCCGGCGCAGCACGAGTTCCTGCTGACCCGGTGCCTCAGTATCGCGGGCGGCACGACTCAGGTGCTGCTGTCGCTGACGGCCGAACGGCTGCTGGGACTTCCGCGGTCCTGAAAGTCCCGGTCACGGCCTCGCGGGATGTTATGAACGGGACTTTCATTGCGAAATTCGTTATGAAAGTCCCGTTCATAACACCGCCGCGAGCCGGTTGTCGGTCCCGTGCTCTAGCGTGCGGGGCGTGGAGTTCGGCACAGCGACCCAGGCCACCTTCGTCCCCTCGGATCCCCCGCGGGACGGACTTCTGGCGCTCTGGGGAGACGACGTGGCGGGTGACACCGCGATCGAACTCGTGCTTCCGGCGGGCAAGGAGAACAAGGTCTTCCGGCGCACGAAGGTCGACGCGGCGCTCGTCCCGCTGTCACGCGCGATTCCCCGGCTGCTGACCGCGGAAGGCGAGCTGAGCCCGGCCATCGCCGCGTGGTCGGCCGTCGCCGAGGCGGGGGTGAACCTCATCGCCCGGGGCAGGCTGCTGCCCGCGGCTTCACCCGGCGGGGTGGATTCGTGGCGGGTCGGCCCGCTCGACGTCGCCGACGAGGAGCTGCTGCGCGGGCTCGCCGCCGCGCTGCCGCCCGAGGCGCACGCGTTGCCGTTGTCCGGGGTGAAACGGATCCGGCTGCACTCGCCGGAGTCGTTGATCCGCGCGCTCTGGGACGCGACGGCGGACGTGCTGGTGCGCACGCCCGCCGCGCGGGTCACGGCGGGCGGCCCGGCCTTCGCGGCGGCCGAGCCGACACTGGTGGGGCCGGACGGCGCCGCCTGGCTCGCGGAACTGAGCGCCCGGCAGGCCCAGGGCGCGCATCTCGTCCTGCGCATGGAGGTGCACGAGCCCGAGAACCCCGAAGAAGAGCCCACGTTCGCCGCCGTCCTCGCCGTGCGGAGCGCCGCCGACCCGAGCCTGATCGTCGAGGCGGCGACGCTGTGGGACGCGCCCGAAGCGGTACTGGAGCGGATGGGCGAACAGGTCGAGACGCAGTTGCTGCTGGGGCTTCGGCGCGGCGCCCGGGCGTGGGCGCCGCTGGGCCGGATGCTGCGGTCGGCCGCGCCCGCCGAACTGGCGCTGGAGTACGACGAGGTCGTCGACCTGCTGACCCACGGTGACGCGGCGCTGGGCGGCGCCGGCATCGAGGTGCAATGGCCGAAGGACCTCTTCGCGGGCGAACTGAAGGCGAAGGCGAGCGCGACGCAGGCGCCCGGCAGTGTCACCGGGCCCGAGTTCACGCTCAAGAGCCTGCTGCAGTTCCGCTGGCGGCTGAGCGTCGGAGACGAGGAACTCACCGACGCGGAGGTCACCGCGCTCGCCGAGGCGAAACGGCCGCTGGTGCGGTTGCGCGGCAAGTGGATCAAGGTCGACGCCCGCCTGCTCGCGAAGGTGCGGGCCCATCGCGCGAAGAAGCTGTCCGGGGCGGAGGCCCTGGCCGCGGCGCTCACCGGCGAACTGGAGCTGGACGGGGAGAAGGTCGAGTTCACCGCCCCGTCGGCGCTGACCGGACTGCTCCAGCGGATCCGCGACTCGGCCGCGGAACCGATCGAGCAGCCCGCGGAGCTGCGCGCCACCCTGCGGCCGTACCAGAAGGCGGGCCTGGCGTGGCTGGCCACGATGACCGGACTCGGCCTCGGCGCCTGCCTCGCCGACGACATGGGGCTCGGCAAGACGATCCAGCTCATCTCCCTGCACCTGCACCGGCGGCCGCTCAAGGAGGGGCCCACCCTCGTCCTGTGCCCGACGTCGTTGCTGGGCAACTGGGAACGGGAGTTCGCCCGGTTCGCCCCGGAGATCCCGGTGCGCCGGTTCCACGGCGGGGGACGGCATCTCGACGAGGTCGCGCCGGACGAGGTCGTGCTCGCCACGTACGGCGTCCTCCGCCGGGATCGCGCGACACTGTCCGAAGTGGACTGGGGGATGATCGCCGCCGACGAGGCGCAGCACGTCAAGAACCCGCTTTCGGTGACGGCCAAGGAACTGCGGAAGATCCCGGCCGCCGCGAAGGTCGCGCTGACCGGGACGCCGATGGAGAACCGGCTCACCGAACTGTGGTCCATCATCGATTGGACGACCCCGGGGCTGCTCGGTTCGCTCGACGGGTTCCGCCGCAAGGTGGCCCGTCCGATCGAGCGGAACCGCGACACCGTCGCGACCGAACGGCTTGCCGCGACCGTCCGGCCGTTCCTGTTGCGCCGCAAGAAGACCGACCCGGACATCGCCCCCGAACTGCCGCGCAAGACCGAGACCGACCGGTTCGTCCCGCTCACCGCCGAGCAGACGACGTTGTACGAGGCTGTGGTCCGGGAGAACCTCGCGATGATCCGCGAACTGGACGGGGTGGCGCGGCGCGGCCAGGTGCTCAAACTGCTCACCGAGCTCAAGCAGATCTGCAACCATCCGGCGCAGTACCTCAAGGAACCCGGGGTGCTGCACGGCCGCTCCGGGAAGCTCGCCGCCTTCGAGGAACTGCTCGACGTCATCTTGGACGAGGGCGACAGCGTGCTCGTGTTCAGCCAGTACGTCCAGCTGTGCCGCCTGCTGGAGAAACGTCTCGCCGAACGCGGGCTGCCCACGATGCTGCTGTCCGGATCGAGCACGCCCAAGGTCCGCGAGGAGATGGTCGCCCGGTTCCAGGCGGGCGAGGTCCCGGTGTTCCTGCTCTCGCTCAAGGCGGGGGGCGTCGGGCTCAACCTGACCAAGGCCACCCACGTGATCCACTACGACCGCTGGTGGAACCCGGCGGTCGAGGACCAGGCCACCGACCGCGCGTACCGGATCGGGCAGGACAGGCCAGTCCAGGTGCACCGGCTGATCGCCGAAGGCACGCTCGAGGAACGCATCGCCACCGTCCTGGAGACCAAACGCGGACTGGCCGACGCGGTCATCGGCGCGGGCGAGAACTGGATCACCGAACTGTCCGACGACGAACTCGCCGACCTCGTCCGGCTCGGGGAGACCTGATGCCCGGCGCGACCAAGCGGAAGCGGCGCACCTTCGGCAACACCTGGTGGGGCAAGGCGTGGGTCGAGGCGCTGGAAGACCGCGCCAAACTCGACCCGAACCGGCTGCCGCGCGGGCGCACGTACGCGCGCAAGGGCACGGTCAGCGACCTGGCCGTCGACACGGGTGAGGTGACGGCCCGGGTGCAGGGCAGCCGTGCCTTGCCCTACCGGGTGACGATCCACATGCGGGCGTTCACCGGGGAACAGTGGGAGAGCCTGCTCGGCATGGTCGGTGCGCGGCTCGGGCACGTCGCCGCCCTCCTCGACGGCGAACTGCCCGGCGAGCTGGCCGAGGACGCGCGGGCCGCCGGCGCGGATCTGCTGCCCGGCCCCGGCGATCTCCGTCCGAAGTGTTCCTGCCCCGACAGCGCGAACCCGTGCAAGCACGTGGCGGCGGTGTACTACCTGGTCGCGGACGAGGTCGACGCCGATCCGTTCGTGTTGTTCCTGCTCCGTGGCCGTCCACGGGAGGCCGTGCTCGCGGAACTGCGGTCCCGCCGGGCGCCCGCGAGCGCGCCGGGCAAGCGGGTGCGGGCCCCCGCCGCGCCCGGCGTGGACCCGAAACGCGCCTACACCCGGCGGATCGCCGCACTGCCGCCGCGGCCCGCCGTCCCGGGGACGGTCGGGCCGCCCGCCGTCCTCGACCTCGATCCGCCGCATCGCACGGGCTGGAGCGGCGACACCTTCGCGGAACTCGCCGCCGACGCCGCCGCGAGGGCCTGGGAACTGCTGGTCATGGGGCCCGGAGAGGAAACCGAGCTGTCGTTCGAGGAGGCCCTCGCCCGCCGCGCCGCCGGGCGCCCGGACACGATCGCCGAACTCGCCGAGGCCGCCCAGGTCCCGGCGCGGGAGCTGGCCGCCTGGGCGCAGGCCTGGGGTGAGGCGGGCAGGGGCGGGATGGCGGTCGCCCGGGAGGTCTGGCGGCCGGGACAGGCGCCGCTCGTGCGGGCCAAGGCGGATCTGGCCGAATCGGGACTGCCGGGGGAACCGAAGACCTGGCGGAACCGGATCACCCAAGGCGATCTGCAACTCCGCTACGGCCGCGACGAACGCTGGTACCGCTTCGTGCGCGACGGCGAGGGCTGGCGGGTCGACGGCCCGTCGTCCGCCCGTCCGGCCGACGTGATCTACCCACCTTGACCCTGGCCTCGTGAGTGGTGATGACGGTTCTAACCGTCATCACCACTCACGAGGCGGTGGACCGTCGTCGCCAGGTGCGGTAGCTCCACTCCAGGAACCGTTCGACCCCGCGGACCACATGGGCGCTGCGGATCGAGGGGAAGACGTCGAAGGCGTGCTGCGCGCCGGAGAGTTCCGCGTAGGCGACCTCGCGTTTGGACGTCTCCCGCAGGCGCCGGACGAATTCGCGGGCCTCGCCCACCGGCACCAGCGAGTCATGGACGCCGTGGATGACGAAGAACGGCGGTGCGTCTTCGGTGATCCGGTCGAGCGGCGAGGCCGCGATGTAGTCGTCGAGAAAGTTCACCGGATCCCTGTCCGCCTCGAAGACGTGCCGGGCGATCAGCGTCTTCAGCCGTGCCTGGCTGGAGCGCCGTCCGCTGGTCGCGGCGAAGTCGTACACGCCGTAGTGCGGCACGCACGCCTGGATGCTCGTGTCGGCTTCGGTGAAGTCAGGCTGCATCGCCGGGTCGTTCGCGGTCAGCGCCAGCAGCGCCGCGAGATGCCCGCCCGCCGAACCCCCGGTCACGGCGACGAACGACGGGTCGCCGCCGTAGGACGCGGCGTTGTCCCTGATCCACGCCAGCGCGCGTTTGGCCGCGACGATATGCGCGGGCCAGCGGACGGCGGGGGAGAGCGGGTAGTTGATCGCGACGCAGATCCAGCCGCGTTTGGCCATGTGCAGCATCAGCGGCAGGCCCTGCTGGTCCTTGTTGCCGATCATCCACGCGCCACCGTGCACCTGCAGCAGGATCGGCGCGCCGGTGACCGGTTCACGCGGGGAGTAGACGTCGAGCAGGAACCGCTTCCCGCCCGGCGCGTAGGCGATGTTCCGTTTCCGCCGCACCTCGGGGTCGCGCATGCGGAACGGCAGGGCCAGCTGGCCCCACGGCGTCGCGAGGTCGGTCGGGCTCGGCGGATGCACCAGCTCGCCGGTGTAGGCCTCGCCGATGCCTTCGGTGAGCGCGGTCTCGATCTCGCCGCGGGCACGCTGGGATTGGGCGATCAGCGTGCCGAGCCCGGCCGCCGACGCGGCCGCGAGCGCGAGCCCGGCCTTGCTCGACCGACCCCGGTGCCGCGCGACGTGCGCCGCCGCGTCGGCCGCGGTGAGCGCGAGCAGATGCGGTGCGAGTTCCCCGGTGAGCCAGCCCGCGAAGAACGCCGGGACCGCCGTCCGGGCGTTGCGCGGCGGCTTGAGCGCGTTCGCGGTGAGCGCGAGCTGGAGTGCCTGGCGGAGGACGAAACTCGGCTGCATGGGAGCCGATCCTACCGCCGGGTGACGGCCTAGAACCGGTTGCAGAGTTCGCCTAGGGTGATTCTCATGCAGAGATTGAGTGGTCTGGACGCGAGTTTCCTCTATCTGGAGACACCGGCCCAGGCCCTGCATGTGTGCGGACTGCTCATCCTGGACGGATCGACCATGCCGGGCGGCTACGAATTCGCGCGCTTCAAGGAGAAGCTGGCCGAACGGGTGGGGCTGATCCCGGCATTCCGGCGCAAGCTGCACAATCCACTCTGGAATCTGACCCATCCCGTCTGGGTCGAGGACGAGGATTTCGACCTCGAAGCCCATGTTCACCGGATCGGCGTACCCGCGCCGGGGGACCGGCGGGAGCTGGCCGAACTCTGCGCCCACATCGCGGGACAACGGCTGGACCGCGCGAAGCCGCTGTGGCAGTTGCACGTCATCGAAGGCCTGGCGGACGGCGGGATCGCCGTCCTGCTCAAGATGCATCACGCCAGTGTGGACGGCGTCGGCGGCGCGAGCCTGATCACCGCGCTCGCCGGCCTCGAACCGGACGCCCCGCCGCCGGAGATCGCGCGGGACGAACGCCGCAACGCGGACGTGCCGGGCAGGCGGGCGTTGTTCGGCGCGGGGTTGACGTCGTTCGTGAAGAGTCCACTGGAGCTGGCGAAGCTCCTGCCGGATCTGTTCGGGCTCGCGCCGAAATGGATCGCGAAGGCATTGCAGGGCAAGGGAATGCCGGTGCCGTTCACGGCGCCGCGTACCTCGCTGAACGGGACGATCACCGCGCACCGCAGCGTGGCCTACGCCTCACTCGGCCTCGATGAGGTCAAGCAGGTGAAGAACGCGTTCGGGGTCACCGTCAACGACGTCGTCCTCGCCGTCGTTTCCGGTGCCCTGCGGCGGTTCCTGCGGGACAGGGACGAATTGCCGGACGATCCGCTGGTGGCGACCGTGCCGGTGTCGGTGCACGGACGGACCGGACGCGAACACGGCAGCAACAAGGTGTCGGCGTTCTTCGCGTCGCTGCCCACCCATCTGGAGGATCCCGCCGCGCGGGTGTTCATGCTCGCGGAGTCGAACCGGCTGTCGAAGGACCACCACTACGACATCGACGCCGACATGCTCGGAGACTGGGCGCAGTTCTCGGCGGCGACCTTGTTCGGGCTCGCGGTGCGCGCGTATTCGGCGCTGCGCCTCGCCGAACGGCATCCGGTGGTGCACAACCTGGTGGTGTCCAATGTGCCCGGACCGCCGATGCCGCTGTACCTGCTGGGCTGCCGGGTCACCGGGCTCTACCCGCTCGGGCCGGTGTTCCACGGCGCCGGGCTCAACGTGACCGTGCTGTCCAACGCGGGACGAGTCGACGTCGGCCTGCTCGGTGCCCGTGAACTCACCGGCGATCTGTGGCCGCTCGCCGACCATTTCCAGGACGCGCTTCAGGAACTGATCAAGGCCGCACCCTAGCGCCGCACGGCCACCGCGAACCGGCGTCAGGAGTCTTCGGCTTCGACCATGGCCACGACCTCGGCGAGGTCGGGGCCCGCTTCGGCGATGAAGCGCTCGACCAGTGCGAGGGGCAGCGGCTCATCGGTGTCGGCCCGGAACAACGCCGTGCCGGTGGGGCCGTCCAGGTAGGCGTTCAGGACGACGCCCTTGCCCGGCGTCGGCGCGACGTCCTCCAGTTCCCAGCCGAAACCGTAGCGGGACGAGTCGTTCCATCGGTTGATCAGGTAATGGCGGCCGTCGTACTCCCAGCTCATGACGGCATCATGCCCCGCCCGACCGCCCGCCGCGACCGTGTTTTCCGTGGGGGTTGCCGTCCGGGCGCCTTCCGGATAAGACTAGAACAGGTTTCAGTATTGTGCCCGTCCGGCCCGGTGAGGAGCCAGAGTGGACTTCCAGTTCGACGAGACGCAGACCGAGGTCACCGCGCTCACCGCGCGCGTGCTCGGCAAGGAGCGCGCCCCCGCCGAGACCTGGCGCGCGCTCGCCGATGCCGGCCTGCTCGCCCTGGCGCTGCCCGCCGAACTCGGCGGTGACGGCCTCGGCGTCGCCGAAGTCGCCCTGGTTCTGACCGAACTCGGCCGCGTCGCCTCCCCGGTCCCCGCGCTGGCTTCGCTGGCCTTCGGTGTCCTGCCGGTCGGCGCGCTGGGCGGCCCGGATCAGCGCGCGGCCCTGCTGCCCCCGGTCGCCGCGGGCGACTCGGTGCTCACGGCCGCGCTGCACGAACCTTCCGCGCCGTTCCCCACCCGGCCCGCCACCGTGGCGGAGTCGGCCGGGGACTGGCGGCTGAGCGGGGTCAAGGTCGGCGTGCCGTTCGCGGCGGAGGCGACGCGGATCCTCACGCCGGCCTCGCTGCCCGGCGGCACCGGCGTCTTCCTGGTCGATCCCCACGCGGACGGCGTGACGCTGACCCCCACCAGGACTTCTTCGGGTATCCCGGACTACACGATGACGCTGGATTCCGTGACCCTCACGGACGCCGATCTCCTCAACGGGCACGGCCCCGGCGAAGCGATCGCGACCCTGCACAGGTTCGCGCTCGCGGGCACGGTGGCGTTCGGCGACGGGCTGCTCGCCGGTGCGCTCGCGCTGACCACCAGGCATATCGGCGAACGCGAACAGTTCGGGCGCCCGCTCGCGGCGTTCCAGGCGGTGGCGCAACAGATCGCGGACGTCTACGTGGCGTCGAGAACAGTTCAGCTCGCCGCGCGCTCGGCGGTGTGGCGGCTCGCCGCGGGACTGGACGCCCAGGCGGAACTCGACATCGCGGCGTACTGGCTGGCGGAGGAGGCCCCCGAGGCGCTCGCCGTCTGCCATCACCTGCACGGCGGGATCGGGGTGGACGAAACCTATCCACTGCACCGGTTCTCGTCGGCGGTCAAGGATCTCGGACGGACCCTCGGCGGCGCCTCGCATCGGCTGGCCGAGCTGGGCGAACTGGTGGCGGGGGGAACCGATGCTGATCGAACTGACCGCGGCGCAACGACAACTGCGCACCGAGCTGCGAAAGTACTTCGCCGGTTTGGTGAGCGCCGACGAGCGGCGGGCGATGCTGCGCGAGCGGCATGGCCCGGTGTACCGCGAGATCGTGCGGCGGATGGGCCGCGACGGCTGGCTCGGCGTCGGCTGGCCGGAACAGTACGGTGGCCGCGGTTTCGGCGAGATCGAGCAGCATCTCTTCGTCGACGAGGCCGCCCGGGCCGACGTCCAGCTGCCGTCGGTGACGTTGCAGACCGTCGGGCCCACCCTGCAGGCGTTCGGCACCGAGGAGCAGAAGTCCTTGTTCCTGCCCAAAATCCTGGCGGGCGAGGTGCATTTCGCGATCGGGTACACCGAACCGGACGCGGGAACCGACCTTGCCGCGCTGAGGACGACGGCGGTCCGCGAGGGTGACGAGTACGTCGTCAACGGCCAGAAGATCTTCACCACCGGCGGGCACGACGCCGACTACATCTGGCTCGCCGTGCGGACCGCGCCGGACGCGCCGAAGCACAAGGGCATCTCGATCCTCATAACGAGCACGCGCGATCCCGGCTACTCGTGGACGCCGATCATCACCTGCGACGGCGCGCACCATGTCAACGCCACCTACTATTCGGACGTCCGGGTGCCCGCGAACATGTTGGTGGGCAAGGAGAACGAGGGGTGGCGGTTGATCACCACCCAGCTGAACCACGAACGCGTCATGCTGGGCCCGGCCGGGCGCATCGGCGGTCTTCACGACCGCGTCCGCGACTGGGCGGCGTCGAGGAAGTCGCCGGACGGCACGCCGTTGACGCAGCTGCCCGACGTTCGCGGTGTGCTCGCCGAAACCCTGGCGACCGCACGGGTCAACGAACTGCTGAACTGGCAGGTCGCCGCCTCCTCGGCCACCGGGCCGGTGGCCGTCGCCGACGCCTCGGCCACCAAGATCTTCGGCTCCGAACGGATCCAGCGGCTGGCCAGGAGACTGGAGGAGATCGTGGCCCGGCACGGCGATCAGGCCGACCCCGAAACCGCCGACCTGGCGCTGTGGCTGGATGTGGTCGCCAAGCGCAATCTGGTGCTGACCTTCGGCGGCGGCGTCAACGAGATCCAGCGTGAGCTGATCTCCACCGCGGGCCTCGGACTGCCGAGGGTGCCGCGATGAGCATCCAGGAGGCGGCTGAACGCATCGCCGCGCGAGGGGAATCCGCGCCGAGGGCCGCCCGCGACGCGGTCAACCAGGCCATGGTGAACAACTGGGTCGAGGCCATCGGTGACCGCAATCCGGTGTACGTCGACGAAGAGTTCGCCGCCGAGAGTGTCCACAAGGGACTCGTCGCGCCGCCCGCGATGGCGCAGGTGTGGACGATGGGCGGGCTCCACGGGACGAGGGCCTCGGACGATCCGCTCGGCGCGATGATGGAGGTGCTCGACGAAGCGGGGTTCACCTCGGTCGTCGCCACCAACTCCGAGCAGACCTACCATCGCTACCTGCGGCACGGCGAACGCGTCTCGGCGACCTCGAAACTGGAAAGCGTCGTCGGGCCGAAACGCACCGCGCTGGGTGAAGGCTGGTTCGTGACGACGAAGACCACCTGGTACGTGGGGGACGAGGCCGTCGCGGACATGGTGTTCCGGGTGCTGAAGTTCCGCCCGCCGGGCGCCGGACCCGCCAAGGCGGCCGCTCCGGTGCTGCGGCCGGTGATCAGCAAGGACACCGAGTTCTTCTGGGCCGGGCTGCGCGAAGGAGAACTGCGGATCCAGCGGTGGGGCGAAACCCTGCGGCATCCACCCGGTCCGATGCCGCCGGACGGCGACCTCGACGCCAAGCCGGACCACGTCGTCGCCTGCGGCCGGGGAACGGTCTACAGCTATGTCGTGCACCACCATCCGCCGGTTCCCGGCAAGGACTTGCCGTTCGTGGTCGCGCTCGTCGAACTCGAAGAGGGTGTCCGGGTGATGGGTGAACTGCTCGACGCCGACCCCGAAACGGTCCACATCGGACTGCCGGTGGAAGCCGCCTTCGTGAAGGTCGACGAGGAACTGACCTTGCCCGCTTGGAGGATCGCGCGATGAAGGACTGTGCGGTCGGCACCGAGTTGCCGCCTTTGACGATCGAGGCCACCCCGACCTTCGTGGTGAGCACCGCGCTCGCGACGCGGGACTTCCAGGACGTCCACCACGATCGGGACGCCGCCGTCCAGCGGGGCTCGAAGGACATCTTCCTCAACATCCTCACCGACACCGGGCTGGTCCAGCGGTTCGTGACCGACTGGGCGGGCCCGGAGGCGTTCGTGCGGTCGATCAAGATCCGGCTCGGCGTGCCCTGCTACGCCTACGACACCCTGACCTTCACCGGACGGGTCACGGAACGCGACGGCGACGACGTGGTGGTCTCCGTGTCCGGTGTGGACAGTCTCGGCGAGCATGTGACCGGGACCGTGGAACTCACGCTGGGAGGCGAGTGATGACACTGTCCGGACGGGCCGCGATCGCCGGTATCGGCGCGACGGAGTTCTCGAAGGACTCCGGCCGCAGCGAACTGCGTCTGGCGGCCGAAGCGGTCTCAGCCGCGTTGAAGGACGCGGGTCTCGCACCGTCCGATGTGGACGGTCTGGTCTCGTTCACCATGGACGGCAACAGCGAGATCGCCGTGGCACGGGAACTCGGGATCCCCGGACTGAAGTTCTTCAGCCGGATCCACTACGGCGGCGGAGCGGCGGCCGCGACCGTGCAGCAGGCCGCGATGGCCGTGGCCACCGGGGTGGCGGACGTCGTCGTCGCGTACCGGGCCTTCAACGAACGGTCCGGGATGCGGTTCGGTCAGGTGTCGTCGGCCGCGGCGGGCCAGGTGAACTCCTCCGGCGTCGACAACGCGTTCCACTACCCCATGGGGATCGCGACGCCGGCGGCGACCGTCGCCATGCTCGCCCGGCGCTACATGCACGAGTACGGCGCGACGAGCGAGGACTTCGGCAGGGTGGCCGTCGTCGACCGCGCCCGCGCGGCGACGAACCCGAAGGCGTGGTTCTACGGCAAGCCGATCACCCTCGAAGACCATCAGGCGTCCCGCTGGGTCGCGGAGCCGTTGCATCTGCTCGACTGCTGTCAGGAGAGCGACGGCGGCGTCGCGCTGGTGATCACCAGCGCCGAGCGGGCGCGCGACCTCAGGCACCGGCCCGCAGTGATCGCCGCCGCGGCGCAGGGCAGTGGTCCGGACCAGTACGTGATGACCAGTTACTACCGTGACGACCTCCCGGCGCTGCCCGAGATGGGTGTCGTGGGGCGGCAGCTCTGGGCGCAGTCCGGCCTGGGCCCCGGCGATATGGACCTGGCGGTGCTGTACGACCACTTCACCCCTTATGTCCTGATGCAGCTGGAAGAACTCGGCTTCTGCGGCAAGGGGGAGGCCAAGGACTTCATCGGTGGCGGCACCCTGGAACTCGACGGGAAACTGCCGCTCAACCCGCACGGCGGGCAGCTCGGGGAGGCCTATATCCACGGGATGAACGGGATCGCCGAAGGGGTCAGGCAGGTCCGGGGAGACGCCGTCAACCAGGTCGAGGGGGCCGAGCGCGTGCTCGTGACCGCGGGTACCGGCGTCCCCACGAGCGGACTGGTCCTCACCGCGGGGTGAGATCACCTCATTGCCCGATGGTGTACTAGAGCAGCACCTGCCACGGTGAAGGGGATACCGGTCGGGGCGGAGGTGCCATGTCGGGTCCGGTCTTCGTAGCGTGGACGCTGACCGCGGTGTTCGCCGCGCTCGCCCTGCCCTGTGTGCTGAGACTCGTCCGTTTGGATTACCGCGGCCAGGGCGCGGCGGTGCGCAACGGTGATCTGGCCGAACTGCTGCTCGTCGTGGCCATGGTCGCGATGCTGTCCCCGGTGGGCGGCCCGATCCCCGCGGCGGGCTGGCAGGCGGTATTGGTGCTGACCGCGGGCTGGTTCGCCGTCGCGTGGTGGAAGGGCCGGCGGTCCGGGCACGCCGCCTGCGGGCATCACGCCGTCTCCGCCGCGGCGATGCTGTTCATGGTGACGTTCATGCCGCACAGCGAGGTCTCCCACGGGCCCTGGCTGGTGATGTCCGGCGCCGGTGCCGCCCCGGCGCTGTGGTTGTCCGTGGTTTCCGGTGCCGTGGCGGCGTATTTCGCGGTGGACGCGGTGCGAGCCGGGGTCATGGCGGCGCGGGGCGAACCGGGTGCCGGTGAGGTGTCGCGCCGGGTGTGCCGGTCCGTCATGGGACTGGGGATGGGCTACATGCTCCTGGCCGCCGCCCTCTGACCCGCGTTTAGCGGGCTAACCGCGCTCAGGCGCCGACGCGCCGGACGACCCCGTCCCCGGCGTCCCCCGGGTTCGGCAGGGCGGCGGCCGGGTTGTCCGCGGCCCAGGCGGCGGCGTCGGCGATGTCCTTGGTGAGCGCGACGATCAGCGCCTCCGACGAGGGGTACGCCTCCTGCTCCCGCAGGTGGTGGCCCAGCCAGACGGTCAGCGTCTCGCCATAGAGGTCCCCGGCGAAGTCCAGCAGGTGTGCCTCGACGAGCCGGTAGCCGTCCGCGCCGTAGTACGTCGGCCTCCTGCCGACCGAGACCGCGGCCGCGATCCGGGTGCCGTCGGCGCGTTCGGCCCAGCCCGCCCACACTCCGTCGCCGATCTGGCCGTCTTGGTCGCGCAGTGCGATGTTGGCGGTCGGGAAGCCCAGTTCCCGCCCCCGCTGATCGCCCTTCTCCACCTGGCCACGGACCACGAAGTACTCCGCCGTCATACCGCTCCCGTCCCTGCCGTCACGAAAGCCATGAATACCACGAGCCGCGGCCGGGGTCGACCGCCGGCCGCGGCGTGGGAACAGTCCACTGTGTACTCGGTCACGTCGTGACGAGGCGGTACCCGAGATCCAGCTCGGTCCGGCCCAGCAGGCCGACGTGCTGCCGGTGCCAGTGCCCGTCGGCGAGGTCGGCGCGCAACCGGCCGACCGCCTCGGCGACGACGTTCTGATCCAGCAGCGCGACACCGGACATCCCGGCGCGCACGCGCTCGGAGAGGTACGCCTCCGGCCTGCGCCAATACGCGCCGAGGAAGCCGTCGACGCAGTCCGAGGGCACCGGCAGCGGAGCCACCGACGGCGTCCCGCCCAGCGCGGTCAGCTCGTCGACGACGCGGTCGAGGCAGGCCAGCCGGGTCTCGTGCTCGGCGATCTCCGGCAGGTACTCGCGCACCAGCCAGAACCGCGAGAACACCGCCGGATCCCAGGTCACGATCACCTGACGCCGGGACACGCGCCGCAGTTCGGCCAGCCCGGCGGTCACGTCGGTCCAGTGGTGCACGGTGAGCACCGCGAGACCGGCGTCGAAGGCGCCGTCGGGAAACGGGAGACTCTCCGCGCATGCCTGGACGGCCGGGGCCGCGGTGACCGGACGCTGGGCGATCATCCGCCGCGACGGTTCGACGGCGATCACGCCGCGATCCCCGGGCTCGTAGGAACCGGCGCCGGCGCCGACGTTGACCACCGATCGCGCGTCACCGAGCGCGGCGGTCACGGCGGCCGCGATCCGGGGATCCGGACGTCTCGATCGCGCGTAATCCCGGCCGAGTGCGGCATACGGGTCGGAGATCAAGGGGCGCACCCGGCCGAGTTTAGCCAGAACCCTTACCGGCATGGACGAGGATTCAGTCTGTCGTGGTCAATAAAGTGTCCGAAAGGACCGGTGCCTCGTCCCGGCCGGGGGCGGTGGTCGTGATCAGCAGCCCGGCGGGCTCGCGCCAGACGCGGGTCCGCAGCCGCTCGCCGGGGAAGACGACACCGGCGAACTTGGCCGAGAACGACGCGACGCGCGAGGCGTCGCCGTCGAGGAATTCGTCGGTGACGGCCTTCGCGACGACACCGTAGGTGCACAGGCCGTGCAGGATCGGCGTGTCGAACCCGGCCGCCGCGGCGAACGCGGGATCGGCGTGCAGGGGATTGCGGTCGCCGCACAGCCGGTAGAGCAGGGCCTGTTGCGGCAGCGTCGGCGTGTCGATGACCGCGTCCGGTTCCCGCGACGGGAGTTCGACGCGATCGGACGGGCCGCGTTCGCCACCGAAACCCCCTTCACCCCGGGCGAAGATACTCGACCGCAACGTCCACAGTGGAGAACCGTCTGAATCCGTGGCGACCGTCTCGTTCACGATCACCGCCGCCTTGCCCTTGTCGAACACGTCGACGATCCGGGTCCGCGCCACGGCTTTGCCGGAAACCGGGATCGGCCGGTGCGCGATCACCTCCTGCTTGCCGTGCAACACCTTTCCGAGATCGACCTCGACGCCGGGGAACGAGACGGCGGGCGGTTCGAACACGCGCAGGTTCGCCGCCACGGTCGCGAACGTCGGCAGGACCTGGAGCCCGTCCTCGTAGGTGTAGCGCAGTTCCCGCGGGCTCACCGGATCCGCGCCCGCGCCGAGCGCCAGATGGTACAGCTGCACGTCCGACGCGGTCCAGGCGAAACCCACCTCGCCGAGGTCGGCACCGATCGCGACTGCGGGGTCGATGGGCACAGGGCCTCCTACTCGTAGGTGACGGTGACCTCGTCGGTCAGCGGCAGGGACTGGCACGCCAGCACGATGCCTTCGGCGATGTCGTCGCCGTCGAGGACCTCGTTGTTCAGCATCTTCACCTCGCCGGAGGTGATCCGGCAGGCGCAGGCGCTGCACTGGCCCTCGCGACAGGAGTACGGCGCGTCGAAACCCTTTTCCAGCAACAGGTCCAGCAGTTTGGTCCGGCGCGGCCAGGCCAGTTTCCTGGTCTCGCCGTCCAGCGAGACCTCCAGTCCCGCCGGGCTTTCGGCCTCTTCGACGGCGACGGGTTCGGTCACCTCGAACGGATTCCCGCCGAGGGACAGGAACCGCTCCAGGTGGATCCGCTTGCGCGGCAGGCCGAGTTCCTTGAGGACCGTGCGCGCGGCGTCCATGAACGGGGCCGGGCCACAGATGAACGCCTCGTGCGCGGTGTACGGACGCACCAGGGCGCGCAGGTGGGCCTCGGTCGGCAAGCCCTGCAGGCTTTCCAGCCAGTGCAGTACGATCAGCCGGTCTTCGTGTTCCGCGGCGAGGTCCGCGAGTTCCCGCGCGAAGATCACCGAAGCCTCGTCGCGGTTCGCGTAGAGCAGCACCACCTTGCCGGTTCCGTGTGCCAGGGCCGATTTCAGGATCGACATCACCGGCGTGATCCCGCTGCCGCCCGCGAGCAACAGGAAGTCCTCGTCGAGCGACGCGGGACTGAACACCCCGGACGGTGGCAGGACCTGGACCTCCTGGCCCGCGCGGAGGTTGTCGCAGAGCCAGTTCGACCCGTAGCCGTCGGCGGTGCGCTTGACGGTGACCTGGACGCGGTTCTCGTGCGGCGCGCTGGAGAGCGAATAGCAGCGGGCCACCGACCCGGTCCGCTCGCTCGGCACGCGGACGGTGAGGAACTGTCCCGGGGTGTAGGCGAAAACCGCGGCGTGCTCCGCCGGGATGTCGAAGACTATCGAGCGCGCGTCGGCGGTTTCGTTGATGACCTCGGCCACGGTCACGGTGACGGGACCGCTCATTCGGGCACCTCCAGCAAGCCGTCCTTCAGCGCGGCGTCGATGCTGTCGCTGAGGTTGGCGCAGGTGTCGAGCAACGCCGTCTGCGCCCCGGACGCCTTGCGCTCCGCGAACACCGGGCAGCTCGCGGCCGCGTCGGTGGTCCACTGGATGCTGGTGTGCTGCACGCTGTTCTTCTTGACCAGCACGCAGGTCCCGCAGGTCCGGCAGGCCAGCGGGCGCAGCCCGGCGGTGAGGAATTCGACGGTCTCGGGCTTCACACCTCGGCCTCTTCCGCCTGCTGCCGTGCCAGGTTCTCGGCCACCTCCGCCGCCCAGACCTCGTTCGCGCGGCTGGTGTCCACTTCGAACTCGAACCGCCGCGTCATGTCCTCGGTGACGTCGGCGGCGTCCACGTAGAACTGGTCGTACCAGCGGCGGAGCTGGTAGACCGGCCCGTCCTCCTCGCACAGCAACGGGTTGTCGATCCGCGTCTTGTTGCGCCAGATCTCCACGTCCTGCAGGAAGCCGACGCCGATGCCCTTGGCGAACTTCCCGGCGATCTTGTCCGCGTGCTCGTCCGAGATGCCGGGGAGCTTCTTCACGATCACGCCCCACTGCAGCACGAACGAGTTCTCGGTGACCGGGTAGTGGCAGTTGATCAGCACGTTCTCGATCTCGAAACCCTGGTAGGTGTTGAGCAGCGTGTTGATCATGTACGACGGCCCGAAATAGGACGCCTCCGACCGCAGCAGGTTCTCCTCGCCGCCGTAGTTCGACGCCATTCCCTTGTCCGGACGGCCCTTCGTGTTCAGGTACTGCGTGGCGATATGCCCTTCGAACACGTTCTTGAAATAGGTCGGGAAGGCGTAGTGGATGTAGAAGAAATGCGCCATGTCGACCATGTTGTCGATGATCTCGCGGCAGTTGGAGCCCTCGATCAGGACCGAGTCCCAGGTCCAGTTGCTCCATTCGCCGTTGAACACGCCCTCGATCCGCGGGATGACGACGTCCTCGGGCGGCGGGTTGCCCTCCGGGTCGTTCCAGACGAACAGCTGCTTGTTCTCCTCCAGCACCAGCCAGGACTTCGTCCGCGCCCGTAGCGGAACCCTTTTGGCGTAAGGGATCGAGGCGCATTTACCGTTGCCGCTCCAGCGCCAGTCGTGGAACGGGCAGGCGATCTCGTCACCCTTGACCTCACCCTGGGTGAGGTCGCCGCCCATATGGCGGCAGTACCCGTCGAGCACGTTCAGCTTGCCGGACGAGTCGGCGAAGACCACCAGTTTCGTCCCGAACGCCGTGATGGCGTGCGGTTTCCCGTCCCGGAACGGCTCGGCGAGGCCGAGACAGTGCCAGCCGCGCGCGAACCGCGAAGGGGGCGCGCCCGCGTCGATCTGCCGTACGGATTCCGTCGTCATCGGCTGCCTCCCGTTTGACCGTGATCTTGCAGCGCGAGATGCTCGGCCGCAAGGTAGCCGAACACCATCGCCGGGCCGATCGTCGCGCCGGGGCCGGCGTAGGTGCGGCCCATCACCGCCGCGCTCGTGTTCCCCGCCGCGTAAAGTCCGTCGATCACCGAACCGTCTTCGCGCAGGACCCGCGCGTGCCGGTCGATCCTCAACCCGCCCTTGGTGCCCAGGTCGCCGGGCACGATCTTCACCGCGTAGTACGGCGCGACGTCGAGCGGGCCGAGGCTCGGGTTGGGCTTGTTCCGCGGGTCGCCGTAATAGTGGTCGTACGCGCTCCGCCCGCGATGGAAGTCCTCGTCCACGCCGCTCTTCGCGAAGCCGTTGAACCGCCGCACGGTGGCCTCCAGCGCGTAGGCCGGGACCTCCATCCGCTCGGCGAGGTTCGCGATCGTGCTCGCCTTGACCGCGATGCCCGCTTTGAACCAGCGGCCGGGCAGCGGCTGGCGCGGGCCGAGGCCGGTGAACATGTACCGGTTGCGGTTGCGCTGGTCGAACACCAGCCAGGTCGGGATGTTCTCGCCGGGCCCGTCGCCTTCGCCGTACATCGCGTGCACGGCCTCGACGTACGGCGCCGATTCGTTGACGAACCGCTCACCGCGGGCGTTGACCATCAGGCAGCCCGGCCGCGACCGTTCGGCGAGCGCGAACCACGGGCCGCCGGTCAGTGGGATGGACGGGCCCCACCAGGCGTCGTCCATCAGGTCGGTGGCCGCGCCGAGTTTGAGCCCGGCGCCGATGGCGTCACCGGTGTTGGCTTCGGCGCCGACGGTCCACTCGGTGCCGATGGGCGCGCGCTGGTACTTGACCCGCATCTCCTCGTTGCGCTCGAACCCGCCCGTGCCGAGGACGACGCCGAGCCGGGAGCGGATGAGGATCTCTTCATCCTGACGGCGGACCACGACGCCGGTCACGCGATCGCCTTCGACCTCGAGGTCCACCAGTGGCGTGTTCAGCCAGACGGGGACATCCGCCCGCCGCAGCCCCTCGCGCAGCCCGGCCGCAAGCGCTTGCCCCATGGAAAGGAGCCGCTGACGGCGGATCCGGCCGATCAGCCAGCGGCCGCCGAGGCCGAGGACGCGGAGGATCCCGCGCGGATGCCGGGCGAGCAGGCTCAGCCACCGGTAGTCCGCCTGGGTGATCGGGACGCCCAGCGGGGGAGCGCTGTAGGGCGGCTCCAGATTCGCCAGCTCCGGCCCGAGCAGGTTGCCGTCGAGGGCGGCCGGTTCGACCGAGCGCCCACCGGCACGCCCGCCCGGGGCTTCGGGGTGGTAGTCCGAGTAGCCGCGGACCCAGCGGAAGCGCAACGGTGTCTTCTCGCAGACGAAGGACAGGACCTCGGGGCCGCGGTCGAGGAACGCCGACCGGAGTTCGGCCGGGACGACGTCCCCGACGATCGACTGGAGGTACTCGTGCGCCCGCTCCGGGGGTTCGTCGATCCCGGCCGCGCGCAGGGCGTGGTTGCCGGGGATCCAGACGCCGCCACCCGAGCGCGCCGTCGAGCCGCCGAAGTGGGCGGCCTTCTCCACGACCAGGACCTTGAGTCCCCGGTGGGCTGCGGACAGTGCGGCGGTCATCCCGGCGGCACCACTGCCCGCCACGATCACGTCGTAGTCCATACGCCCCTCACCTGGAACACGTTGTAGGAAGCAGGGAGCAGCATCCGCGCTGCTCCAGTCACCATAGACGAGAACGTGTTCTAGTTCTAGGGTGGGGTCATGGACTCCCTCGTCGCGGATGTGGTGATCGTGGGTTTCGGTGCGGCGGGCGCCTGTGCGGCGATCGAAGCGGCCGACGCCGGTGCCCGGGTGCTCGTGCTGGACCGGTTCTCCGGCGGTGGCGCGAGCGCCGTGAGCGGCGGTGTCGTCTACGCGGGCGGCGGGACCGCGCAGCAGCGGGACGCGGGTGTCGACGATTCCGTCGACGCGATGTACGACTACTTGCGGCTCGAGACCGGCGATGTCGTCTCCGAGGAGACCCTGCGGCGGTTCTGCGCGGGCAGTCCGGAGATGATCACCTGGCTGGAGGGCAACGGCGTCCCCTTCGAGGGCAGTCTGTGCCCGTACAAGACGTCCTATCCGAGCGACGCGCACTATCTCTATTACTCGGGCAGTGAGGCAGCGGGCGGTTTCCGCGACGCGGCCAAGCCGGCGCCGCGCGGACATCGCGTCAAAGGGCCCGGCACCTCCGGAAAACTGCTGATGAAACGACTTATGGAGGCCGTCCGGCGCCGCGGTGTCCAGGTGTTGCCACAGACCGCCGCACGGAACCTCGTCGTGGACGCCGATGGGACCGTCACGGGCGTCGTGGTGTCCACCTTGCGGGACGCGCCCGCGCGGGTGCGGGCCACGCACCGGAGGCTGGCCGCGTATGCCGCGAAACCGGGGATCTACGTGCCCTCGATGCGGAAGTCCCTGCATCGGCGGGTGGAGCGGATCGAGCGCCAGTACGGCCGTGAGCTGCGGATTTCCGCCACGCGAGGGGTCGTCCTCGCGGCGGGCGGGTTCATCGCGAACCGCGAGATGGTGCGCGAGCACGCGCCCGCCTATCGCGGCGGGCTGGCGCTCGGGACGTCGGCCGACGACGGGTCCGGCATCCGGCTCGGTGTCGAGGCGGGCGGGGCCACCGCGGAGCTCGGGCGGATCTCCGCCTGGCGGTTCATCACGCCGCCGTCGGCGTTCCTCGGCGGACTGCTCGTCGACGAGACCGGCGGCCGGATCATCGACGAATCCCGGTACGGCGCGGCCGTCGGCGAACGCATGATCACCGAACACGGGGGGCGCGGCTGGCTGCTGGTCGACGACGCCATCGTGCGGGAGGTCCGGCGTGACGCGCGCGGGCAAAGCCAGTGGTTTCAAGGACTTCAGGTGCGCTACCTGCTGCGGCAACGCGTGGTCGCCGATTCGCTCGACGAGGTCGCGCGCAAGGCCGGTGTCGATCCCGGCGGGCTGGTGGCCAGTGTCGAAGCCGCTCGTTCCGGGGCTGATCCGACGGGCAAACCCGCGGAGTTCGCGCGGCCGCTGGACCGGCCGCCGTATTCGCTGATCGACGTCTCGATCCGGCCCAACATCGGTTATCCGTGCCCGATGCTGACGCTGGGCGGCCTGGTGGTCGACGAGGAGACGGGCGCCGTCCGGGCGGCTTCCGGGGCGCCCATCCGCGGGCTGTACGCGGCGGGGCGGACCGCGGTGGGAATCTGTTCTAGGTCCTATGTGAGCGGTCTGTCGTTGGCCGATTGCGTGTTTTCCGGCCGCCGTGCCGGAGCGCACAGTGCCCTCGACCGGGGGTCGGTCGACAAAAACGAGAACGTGTTCTAGTCTTGGATCCGGTTCACGGTCGATGGCGAGAGAGGGAACGCATATGAGCGAGCACGCCGCGCAGGACGTGATCGCGGGGATCCGGGAGCTCCTGCCGGTCCTGCGAGAGCGGGCGCAGGAGGCGGAGGACGCCCGGCGCATTCCCGAGGAGTCCGTCAAATCCCTGCAGGAGACCGGGTTCTTCAAACTCCTGCAGCCGAAGACGTTCGGTGGCCTCGAAGCCGACCCGGTGAGCTTCTACACCGCCGTCAAACTCGTCGCGAGCGCCTGCGGGTCCACCGGCTGGGTCGCCTCCATCCTCGGCGTCCACCCGTGGCACCTCGGGCTGTTCGAAGCGCAGGCACAGCAGGACGTCTGGGGCGACGACCCGGACGTCCGGATCTCCTCGTCGTACGCGCCGATGGGCAAGGCGGACGTCGTCGACGGCGGCTACCGGCTCAGCGGGCGCTGGAGTTTCTCCTCCGGCTGCGACCACGCGACCTGGGTGCTGCTCGGCGGCCCGGTCTTCAAGGACGGCAAGCCGGTCGACTTCTGTACTTACCTGGTCCCGATCTCCGACTACACGATCGAAGACGTCTGGGACACCGTGGGCCTGCGCGGCACCGGGTCCAACGACATCATCGTGAACGACGTCTTCGTGCCGAAGCACCGCGCGCTCAGCTTCATCGCGACGTCGAAGTGCAAGACACCGGGGCAGGAGATCAACCCCGGGCCGCTGTACAAACTTCCCTACGGTTCGGTGCATCCGAGCACGATCACCGCGCCGATCATCGGGATGGCGCAGGGTGCCTACGACGCGCACGTCGAGCACCAGGGCAAGCGGGTCCGCGCCGCCTACGCGGGCGAGCAGTCCAAAGAGGACCCGTTCGCGAAGGTGCGCATCGCCGAAGCGGCGAGTGAGATCGACGCGGCCTGGCTTCAGCTGACGCACAACATCGACGAGCTGTACCAGCTGGCGTGCAAGGGGGAGAAACTGCCGTTCCCCACGCGGCTTCGGGTACGCCGCGACCAGGTCCGCGGGACGGAACGCGCGATCTTCGCGATCGACAGGCTCTTCGAAAACTCCGGCGGCCGTGCCTTGCGGGCCGGAACCCCGATCCAGCGGTTCTGGCGCGACGCCCACGCCGGCCGGGTGCACGCGGCGAACGACGCCGAGCGCGCCTACGTCATGTTCGGAACCGGCGCCTTCGGGCTGCCCGTCGAGAATGCGATGGTCTGATGGCCGAAGGAAAGTACGTCACCGTCCAAGGTGGACTGAAGCTGCATTACCACGAGGCGGGCGGGGAACATCCGGAGACGGTGATCCTCCTGCACGGTGGTGGTCCCGGCGCGTCGGCGTGGAGCAACTTCGGGCGGAATCTGCCGGTGTTCGCCAAGAACTACCGGACACTGGCGATCGACCAGCCCGGATTCGGCCGCTCGGACAAACCGACGGAGCATCCGCAATACTTCCGCCACAGCGCGGACGCCGTCGTCGGGCTGATGGACGAACTCGGCGTCGAACGGGCCCATTTCGTCGGCAACTCGCTCGGTGGCGGGACCTCCGTCCGGCTCGCGCTCAACCACCCGAAACGCGCCGGGCGTCTGGTCTTGATGGGCCCTGGCGGGCTCAGCCTGAACCTGTTCGCCCCCGATCCCACCGAGGGCATCAAGAACCTGGGCCGGTTCAGCGCCCCGCCGGGTCCGAGCCGCGAGAAGCTCGAAGCCTTCCTGCGGATCATGGTGCACGACCAGTCGCTGATCACCGACGAACTCGTCGACGAGCGGTTCGCCGCCGCGAGCGCGCCCGAATCGCTGGCCGCGATGAAGGCGATGGGGAAGTCGTTCGCCCAGCCCGACACCTACGAAGAAGGCATGCTGTGGCGTGAGGCGCATCGCCTGCGCCAGCGGGTGCTGCTCATCTGGGGCCGGGAGGACCGGGTCAACCCGCTCGACGGCGCCCTGCTCGCGCTGAAGACGATCCCGCGCGCCCAGCTGCACGTGTTCGGCGGCTGCGGGCACTGGGCGCAACTGGAGAAGTTCGACGAATTCAACCGGCTGGCACTCGACTTCCTGGGAGCCTCCTGATGGGTATCCGCTCGCTCGCCTACCTTCGCATCGAAGCCACCGACATGGCCGCGTGGCGCGAGTACGGCTTGAAGGTCCTCGGTATGGTGGAGGGTTCCGGTACGAATCCGGACGCGCTATACCTGCGCATGGACGATTTCCCGGCGCGGCTGGTGATCTTCCCCGGGGAACGGGACAGGCTCGCGCAGGCGGGCTGGGAGGTCGCCAACGCCGGCGAACTCGACGAGATCCGGGCTTCGCTCGACGCGCATTCGGTGCCGTACAAGGAAGGCACGCCGGATCAGCTCGCCGATCGCCGGGTGGACGGCCTGGTGTCCTTTGAGGACCCATCGGGCAACACGCTCGAAGTCTTCCACGGGGTCGCGTTGCAGCATCGGCGCGTGGTGAGCCCGTACGGCCACAAGTTCGTCACCGGTGAGCAAGGACTCGGGCACGTCGTACTGTCCACAAGCGACGATGAAGCGTCACTGCGGTTCTACCGGGATGTTCTCGGTTTCCGCTTGCGGGACTCCATGAAGCTGCCGCCGCAGATGGTCGGCAGGCCGGCCGACGGCGCACCCGCGTGGCTGCGGTTCTTCGGCTGCAACCCGCGCCACCACAGTCTCGCGTTCCTCCCGATGCCGACCCCGAGCGGCATCGTGCACCTGATGGTCGAAGTGGAGAACACCGACGACGTCGGACTCTGCCTCGACCGGGCCATCCGCCGGAAGGTGCCGATGTCGGCCACCCTCGGGCGGCACGTCAACGATCTGATGCTCTCGTTCTACATGAAGACCCCCGGCGGATTCGACGTCGAATACGGCTGCGAGGGCAGGCAAGTGGACGACGAAAGCTGGATCGCCCGAGAGAGTACGGCGGTATCCCTGTGGGGACACGACTTTTCAGTCGGCGCACCTCGAGTATCAGGTCAGTCGTGACGCCGGTGACGGACCTCGGCGCGGACATCGATCCGGCGCGGTTCCGCACCGTGCTCGGGCATTTCTGCACGGGCGTCGCGGTGGTGACCGGGCACGACGGCACGGCCCCGGTGGGGTTCGCCTGCCAGTCGTTCGCGGCGCTGTCGCTCGATCCGCCGCTGGTACTCTTTTGCCCTGCCAAGACTTCCCGGACCTGGGCGGTGCTCGCCGAGTCCGGCCGGTTCGCCGTCAACGTGCTCGCCGAAGATCAGCAGGAGGTCAGCGCGGCGTTCGGCGCGCGGGGTGTGGACAAGTTCGCCTCGGTCGACTGGACACCCGCTCCGTCCGGATCCCCGTTGCTCACCGGAGCCCTGACGTGGATCGACTGCGCGCTCGAAGCCGTGCACGAGGCGGGTGACCACTACGTCGTCGTCGGACGGGTCACCGCGCTCGGGGACCCGTCCGACGATCGTCCGCTGCTGTTTCACCGCGGCCGGTACACGGTGACCGAACCGGTGACCGACGCGCTCGCGGCGCTCATGCCCTGGCCGCGTCCCGACGATTGGCTCTGATCGGCTCGCCCGCGTCGTGCAGGCTGCGCAACGCGAGCCGGTAGGACTCCGTGAGCCCCGTCTCGTGGTACGGCACGCCGATCTCGGCGCAGTACTCCTGGACGATCGGCCGGGCACGGCGCAGGTGCGGCGACGGCATACTCGGGAAAAGATGGTGCTCGATCTGGTAGTTGAGCCCGCCGAGCGCGACGTCGACGACACGGCCGCCGCGGACGTTGCGTGAGGTGAGAACCTGCTTGCGGAGGAAGTCGAGTTCGGTGTCACCGGACAGGATCGGCATCCCCTTGTGGTTCGGCGCGAAGATCGATCCCATGTAGACGCCCCACAGTGCTTTGTGGACGATGAAGAAGACCAGCGCCTTGCCGGGGGAGAGCACGACGAGCAGCGCGCTGAAGTAGAGCGCGAAATGGGCCAGCAGCAACGCCGCTTCGAGTCCGCGTGCCCGGAGTCCCGGCTTCGAGACCGCGCGCAGCCCGGAGAAGTGCAGGTTCAGGCCTTCGAGCGTGAGTAGCGGGAAGAACAGGAACGCCTGGTAGCGGCCGATGAACCGGGGGATTCCCTTGCTGGCCCTCGCCTGATCCTTCGACCACACCAGGATGTCCGGATCGACGTCGGGGTCGAGATCCTCGTGGTTCGGGTTGGCGTGGTGACGGGTGTGCTTGTCCATCCCCCAGCCGTAACTCATGCCGATCCCGAGGTTGCCCGCGATCCGGCCGGCGATCTCGCTCGGACGGCGGGTCCGGAACACCTGACGGTGCGCGAGATCGTGCGACAGCAGGGCGATCTGGCCGAACATCACCGCCAGGAACACGGCGATCCCCAGCTGCCACCAGGAATCGCCGAGCGCGAAGAAGGCGATCCAGCCGGCGACGAAGAGGGTGGCGACCAGGGCGATGCGGAAGACGTAATAGCCCGGTCGGCGGTCGAGGAGGCCCGCCTCGCTGATGCGGCGGGACAGGCGGGCGAAATCGCTGCCCGTGCGGAGGTTTGCGGTCACCGTTGTGAGTCTGGTGCGGATCGGGGGTGGGGTGAATGCGGTGAGCAGGTGGGTGGGGGCGGGGGCTGGCCCTACCCTGGGGACTTGGGCGTTCGGTCTCCGGGGAAAGGTGGTGGTATGCGTGTGGTACCTGCGGGTCGCATGGTCGCACGAGTTCGCCGAGGAGCCAGTGGAGATCTTCAGCGAGGTCGGGGCCGATGGCTACGAGCGTCGGAAGGTGGAGCGGTTCCGAGGCGGCCGGCTGGGTTGGGCTGACGAGAAGCACGAGGTGGGCGGCACAGGCTTGGGAGTGGTTCCCGTCCCGCCCCTCGACGAGATCAACGCGCAGCAGGAGTTCGTGGCGTCCGAAATCGACGGTGACGAGTTCGAACAGGCATGGGGGCCGGCACTCGGCGGGAAATGAACGTCCGGCCTCGGCTATCGGTCGCTCGTTGACACTCGGGGCTTAAACCGGCCGAAGCGTCCAGGAAGGCGTTGTTGGACGAGGTTCACTCACTAGTTGGAACCACGCTGACAGCGCACCACTCGAACTCATGTTCGACTATGATCTTGGTCATGACCCACACTCTTGTTCATAACCGGAAAGCCGCTCGCCTTCTCGATCGCGCTTACGACGAAGAAGTCGTGCTTCGACGGGCGCAGGGGCGGCAGGTACGTTCCATAGCCGGGTTCGCCGCGGTGGGTGGTTCCCGAAGATCGGTGACCGAGGAGGTGGCGCTCGCCTTCTCGGTCACCCGCAATCAGGCGCATCTGCTGGTCGAAACCTCCTGTGCCCTGGTGGCCCGGTTGCCGAACACGTTGGCGGCACTGGAGAAGGGCGACATCGATCTGTTCAAGGCGTCGAAGGTCAGTCAGCTGACCCGCGAGGTCTCCGACGAGGTCGCCGCCCAGGTGGACGCGTTCATGGCCAAACGTCTCGCCGAACGTGATCCCGGCGCGATCCGGAAATCGGTGGAGTACGCGGTGCAGAAGTTCGACCCCGCCGGTTATGAGGAACGCGCCGCGAAGAAGCGCGCGCTGCGGCATATCTCGCTGGAACACGAAGACGAGACCATGTCCAAGCTGTCGGGTTATCTGCCCGTCGAGGTGGCAAGCTCGATCTACGCGTCCCTGAGCCGCGCCGCCCGCGCCCGTCGCGCCGAAGACAAGTCCCGCACCCTCGACCAGCACCGCGCCGACGTCTTCGCCGAACGTCTCCTCGCCGAAGACGGCCACGGCAAACCTCGCGCGCACATCCACGTCTACGTCGATCTGCTGACCCTGACAGGTGCGCGCGAGGATCCCGCGTCCCTGGCGGGTTACGGGCCCGTTCCGGACTGGCTCGTGCGAGAGATCGCCTCCGACCCCGAATCGACGTGGTCGCGGTTGATCACCGACCCCGCGACCGGGCAGCTCCTGGAAGCCGGTGCCGACCAGTACCGCTCCCCGGCGTCACTGGCCAGGTTGATCAAGGCGCGGGACCGGGTATGCACCCACCCCGGCTGCCACCGTCCCGCCGAGTTCTCCGAGATCGACCACATCACCACCTGGGCGCGGAACGGCAAGACCGATCAGCACAACTGCCACGCCTCCTGCAAGATCCACAACCTCCTCAAAGAGGAACCCGGCTGGTCCGCGGTACCCAACGGCGACGGTGGCATGACCATCACCACTCCCACCGGCCGCACCTACACCGCGACACCCGAACCACTCCATGACCCGCGACCGGAATCGGAGGACGAAGCGCCGTCTTGCTGATCGGTGCGGACGTAGCACGGGCTGTCCGGACGTGCGCCGGGTGGTGGTGCCGGCGCGCCCTGGTGCGGGCTCGGCCTGCGCCGCTCTCCCGGAGTCTCTGGCGACGACCAGTCCTCCATGTGCACGTACGCCCCAGGGGCAGCCGCCCGTGCGCATTGAACGGAGCGTCGGTCGTGACGACTGCTGCCCAGGCGGCGTGCATTGAAGGGGGCAGCCCCAGCCGCTCCCGCGATCGCGGGGAGTCTCCGGCAACCCCGGCCCCACGTGCCCCTACGACCCCTGCACCTCCGACCCAGCACCTACGATCCCTGCACCTACGAGCCAGCGGCAGCCGCCCGCGCCGCGTCGAACGGAGCCCGGTCGAACACGATCCGCAGCTCCACGATCTTCCCCTCCCTCACCGTCAGCAGCTCCGCCCCCGGAGCGCTGGCCACCGGGATGGTCGCCGTGTCGTACATCAGCAACGCGGTCGCGTCGTCCCCGAACGCCGAAAGCAGGGACGACCCGGTCAGGATCCGGGTGAACGGCTCCATGAACCCGCGAAACGCCTCCGCCCCGTCGAGGCGCCCGCCGGGGGAGTGGCAGACGATGTCGTCAGCGACGTAGGTCATCGCCTTCTCGAAGTCCTTGCCCGTCCACGCGTGGTGGTAGGAGAGCGCGACATCCAAGGCGGGACTGGTCATGATGGTTCCTTTCGTCGGTCTTCACCCCGTCAGACCCCGCCTCCGTCCGAAACGGAACGGTGCGCCGCGAAAAAGGTCGTGGCAGGATCGGCCCGTGAGCACGAGGATCACGGACGAGCAGGCGTTTCGCGAGCTCACCGACACGTACCGGCACGAGTTGCACCTGCACTGTTACCGGATCCTCGGTTCCCTCACCGATGCCGAGGACGCCGTCCAGGAGACGCTCCTGGCCGCATGGCGGGGCCTCGACGGCTTCGAGGGACGCTCGTCGCTCCGCACGTGGCTGTACCGCATCGCCACCAACCGCTGCCTCAACGTCCTGAGGGATGCGGGCCGCCGTCGCCCGCCCGGACCGGTGCCGCCCTTCACCCCACCGGAGCCGAGCCGCCGCGGCGAGGTGACCTGGTTGCAGCCGTACCCGGACGAACTCCTCGAGCGCGTCGCCGACAGCGAGCCCGGCCCCGAAGCGCGCTACAGCACCAGAGAGGCCGTCGAACTCGCCTTCATCACCGGCCTGCAGCTCCTTCCGCCGAGACAAGCCGCCGCGCTCGTCCTGCGCGACGTCCTGTGCTTCCCCGTCGGCGAGGTCGCGAGCATGCTCGGCACCACCGAGACGGCGGTCAAAGGCATCCTCCAGCGCGCCCGCGCCTCCCTCGACAAACATCGCGACGGCGCCGGGCACCGGCCGTCGCCCCAGGAACGCGAGCTGACCAGGCGATTCGCCGATGCCTTCACCGAGGGTGACCTCGACGGCGTCCTCCGCCTGCTCACCGACGACGCCTGGCTCGCCATGCCGCCAGCGCCGCACGAGTACCACGGTCCCGAGGCGATCGCCGGTTTCCTCCGCGTCACCATGGCCGTCCCGGTTCCGGAGGGCTTCGGCATGACGCCGACCCGGGCGAACAACCAGCCCGCGTTCCGGTGCCACCACGGCGAAAGCCCGGCCGGGCTGATGGTCCTCACTTTCGACGGGGACCGGATCCGCGCCATCACCCGCTTCCTGGAGGTGCAGGCTCTCGTGAGTGGTAATGAGGGTTAGAACCCTCATTACCACTCACGAGACCGTCGGTCGTACCCGCTCGAGGTGCTCGCCGGGCGCGCCGAACAGCTGTGCCGCGCCGTGCGCCCGCTTGAAGTAGCGGTGCGCCGGATGCTCCCAGGTGATCGCGATCCCGCCGTGCAGCTGGATCATCTCGCCCGCCACCGTCGCCAGCGCTTCTGAGCAGTACACCTTCGCCACCGCCGCCAGCCTGCTCGACTCCGGCGCCGCGTAGGCCGCCGAACGGGCGGTCTCCACCAGAACGTGGAGATCCGCCATTCGATGCTTCAGCGCCTGGACCCCGCCGATCGGCCTGCCGAACTGATGCCGCTGCTTGCTGTACTCCACCGTCAGCTCCAACGCCCGCGCCGCCGCTCCGGCCTGCTCGGCGGCGAGGACGGCGCACGCGACATCCCGCAGAGCGGCGAGATCGACCGGGCCGAGCAGCCGGGCGGGAGCGTGGTCGAAGGTCACGCGGGCCAGTCGCCGGATCTCGTCCATCGCCGGGGTCCGCACGGCACGATGACCCGAGACCTCGTACAGCGAACCGCCGGCCACGACCAGCAGGATCTCGGCTTCGTCGCCATTGAGCACATAATGCGCCTCACCATCCACAGTGGACCCTGAGGCCCTGCAGGCTGGGTCTCCCCACTGGCCTTCGGCATCGGCCCAGGCCACCGCGCCGACGGTTCCTTCGGCGAGCCGGGGGAGCAGGCGTGCGCAGGTCTCGTCGTCCCCGGTGGCCAGCACCGCGTGCACGGCGAGCACGGCCGAACCGAGGAACGGGACGTCGGCGAGGACCCGGCCCAGTTCCTCGGCCACCACTTGCAGTTCGGCCGTTCCGGCCCCGAGCCCGCCGAAGCGTTCGGGAACGGCCAGCGCCGCCACGCCGATCTGTTCGCACAGGTCCGGCCAGGGATCCGCTTCCCGTTCCAGTAGCTTCCGGACGCTGTCCCGCAGCGCCTCCTGCTCGGCGGTGAACGTCATGACAGCACCCGCTCCCGATGGAATCGCGGCGTGCCCCAGGCGCCGGTCAGCGCGCGGACCCGGGTCAGCCGCAGGCCGAGCGCGTGTTCGGCGGTGTAGCCGATCGCGCCGTGCACCTGCAGGCCGGTGCGGGCGGCGAGGTGCGCCGCGTCGCCGCAGGCCACCTTGGCGGCGGAGACGTCGCGGCGGTCCAGGGTGACGGCCGCGCCGAACAGCAGCGGCTCGGCCAGCGTGAGGGCGGTCGCCACATCGGCGAGCAGATGCTTGATCGCCTGATACCCGCCGATCTCCCGCCCGTACTGCTTGCGTTGCGCGGCATACGCGACGGACGTGTCGAGCAGCCACCGCCCCGCGCCGAGTAGGTGCGCCGCCGTGGCCAGGCAGCCCAGTTCGAACGCGTGATCCGCGTCGAGCGCCGTGCCGAGGTCGTCGCCCAAGACTGGCGGGAACAAGCGGCGCGATCCGTCTACAGAGGACAGAGAAGCGCCGGGAGTGAACGCGCGCAGCCTGCCGTTCTCGACCACGATACGCGCGTCGGCGACGTCGGAATCCAAGGCGTAGGGCACATGCGGCGCGAACGCCACCGACGCCAGGGTCTCCCCGGACGCGACCGAGGTCAGCAGTTCGTCGTCCAGCAAGGACGGCAACACTGCCACGGTGTCGGTCCACGGACCGGGAACGCAGTGGTACCCCAGCCGTTCGAAGCCCACGGCCAGATCGACCGGGGTGGCGCCGAGCCCGTCGTACCGTTCCGGGACCGCCAGCGCGGTCACGCCGAGTTCCGCCAGCCGTCGCCAGATCTTGAGCCCCGGACCCGGATCACCGGCCGCCCAGGACCGGTTGGCCGTGTCGGTGTCCAAACCGGACAGGAGATCGTGCAGGCTGCGGGAGAACTGTTCCTGCTCACCGGAGAGCGCGAATCTCATCGGGCCCCCTTCGGCAGGCCGAGCAGCCGTTCGGCGACGATGGACCGCTGGATCTGGTCGGTCCCGCCGTAGATCGGGCCCGCCAGGGAGAACAGCCATCCCTCGCTCCACCGGCCGCGGAGTTCGGCGTCCGGGCCGAGGATGTCGAGCGCGGTCTCGTGCAGGGCGACGTCGAGATGCGACCAGAAGAGCTTGTTGACACTCGACTCCGGCCCGAGCGCGGCGCCTTCGGAGAGCCGGGTGACGGTGCCGAGCGTGTACAGCTGATAGGCCCGCGCGCCGATCCAGGCGTCGGCGACCCGGTCGGCGGTGTGCGCGGGACGTCCGGTCTCGTGCCACAGTGAGACCAGCCGATCGGCCGCGGCGAGGAACCGGCCGGGACTGCGCAGGGACAGCCCCCGTTCGTTGTTAGCCGTCGTCATGGCGACCCGCCAGCCCTCCCCCGGAGCGCCGATCACGTCCTCGTCGGGCACGAAGACGTCGTCGAAGAAGATCTCCGCGAACCCCGGTTCGCCGTCCAGCTGGGGGATCGGCCGGACGGTGACACCTTCGGCCCGCAGATCCACCATCAGATAGGTGAGACCCTTGTGCCGCACCGAATCCGGATCACTGCGGAACAGGCCGAAGGCCCGGTCGGCGAACGTCGCCCGTGAACTCCACGTCTTCTGCCCGCTGACTCGCCAGCCGCCGTCGCAGTGGGTCGCGGTGCTCCGGAGCGCGGCGATGTCGCTGCCCGCCTCGGGTTCCGACCATGCCTGAGCCCAGACTTCCGCCGAGCGAGCCATCTTCGGCAGGATCCGCCGTCGCTGCTCTTCCGTGCCGTGGGAGAACAGGGTGGGCGCCAGCATGAAGATGCCGTTCTGGTTGACCCGGGGCGGCGCGCCCGCCGCGTAGTACTCCTCTTCGAACAACACCCATTCGAGGAGGCTCGCGTCCCGTCCGCCGAGTTCCCGCGGCCACGAGACCGCCGACCACCGGGCATCGGCCAGTTTCGCTTCCCAGTCCCGGTGCTGTGCGAATCCCTCGGCCGTGTCGAACGACTTCAGCGGCTCGGCGGGAACGTTCGCGGCGAGCCAGGTGCGGGCTTCGTCGCGGAAGGCGAGCGTGCGCTCGTCGAGATCGAGATCCATCACGAGGTCCTGTTCGCGTCCCGCATCGAGCGCGCGTCCTGCCCGCCCAAGGAGTCACCCCCGGACACCTCGGCGTTGTGCGCGTGCGCGAAGTGGTGCAGCCCGAACACCGAGTCCATTCCGGACCGGAGCCCCATCAGGTCTTCGGCCTGGTTGACCGCCTTCTTGGCGAGCGCGAGCCCCATCCGCGGCATCACGGCGATCTTCTCCGCCAGCGCCATCGTCTCGGTTTCGAGGTCGGCACGCGGGACGACGCGGTTCAGCATGCCCCATTCCTTGGCCTGCTGTGCCGTGAAGCGCTCACCGGTGAACAGCACCTCCTTGGCCGCACGCGGACCGAGGACCCAGGGATGCGCGAAGTACTCGACGCCGGGGATCCCCATGCGCACCACGGGATCGGCGAAGAAGGCGTCGTCGGAGGCGACGATCATGTCGCAGACCCACGCCAGCATCAGCGCGCCCGCGATGCACGCGCCCTGCACACTGGCGATGGTCGGCTTCGGGATCTCCCGCCACCGGCGGCACATGCCGAGGTAGACCTCCGACTCGCGGGCGAACCGCTGGTCGCCGCCCTCGGCGCCGACGTGGTCCCACCACAGGACAGCCTTGCGGTCGAAGGAGACGTCCATGTCGCGCTCCGGCGTCCCGATGTCGTGCCCGGCGGAGAAATGCTTGCCCGCCCCGGCCAGCACGATCACCTTGACCTCGGGATCGTCGACGGCGCGGGTGAATGCCGCGTCGAGCGCGTAGGTCATCGCCGAGTTCTGCGCGTTCCGGTACTCCGGCCGGTTCATCGTGACGACGGCCACCGGCCCGCGCCGCTCGTACTCGACGGTCATCCGTTCTCCTCCCGCAACACGCGTTTCAGTACTTTCCCCGAGGGATTCCGCGGGATCTCCACGACGAAGTCGACAAAGCGAGGACGCTTGTAGTTGGCCAATTCGCCCTCGCAATACGCCAAGACGTCCTCTGTGGACAGTCCGGACCCGGGACGCGGCCGGACGAACGCCTTGCCGACCTCGCCGAGCCGTTCGTCGGGAACTCCGACGACGGCCACCTCGGCGACCCCGTCCAGCCGGCTGATCACCTGCTCGACTTCGGCCGGGTAGACGTTGAAGCCGCCGCACACGTACATGTCCTTGATCCGGTCGACGATCTTCAGGTAGCCGTCTTCGTTCAGCACGCCGACGTCACCGGTGTGCAGCCAGCCCTCCGGATCGATGGCCTCGGCGGTGGCCTCCGGATCGTCGAGGTACCCGAGCATCACGTTCGGCCCGCGCAGCAGGACTTCGTCGTGTTCGCCGAGCTTCACCTCGAACCCCGCCGTCGCGCGGCCGGAGTAGTTCGACACGATTTCCGCGTCGTCCTCGGGTCGCGACATGGTCGCGACGACGGCTTCCGTCAGCCCGTAGGCGGTGAGCACGGCGTCGAAACCCAGTTCCGCCCGCATTCGCTCGACGAGCGGGACCGGCACCGGGGCGGCGCCGGTGACGGCGAGGCGGAGGCTGGACAGGTCGTGGTCCGCGCGTTCGGGCGCGTCCAGCAGCACCTGGTAGATCGTGGGCGCGCCGGGGAGCACGGTGACGCGTTCGGTTTCGATGAGCCGCAGGGTTTCCCGGACGTCGAAGGTTCGCTGCGGCAGGATGGCCGCACCCCGCGAAATCGCGGCGAGGATGCCCGCCTTGTACCCGAAGCTGTGGAAGAACGGGTTGATCACGAGATACCGGTCTTCTCCGGTCAGGCCACCGCATTCGGCCCAGGCCTCGGCGACGCCCATCGCCTGCCGGTGAGTGCTCATCGCGCCCTTGCTGCGGCCGGTGGTCCCGGAGGTGAACAGGATGTCGCTGACGTCGTCCGCCTTGGCGGGACTGGTGAAAGCGTCGTCGTATCCGGCCAGCGCGTCCCATTCCGTGACGCCGTCGACCGGGTCTTCGGTGCCTTCGACGGGGATGCGCAGCACGGTGCCGGGGCGGGCGGCGCCGAGGTCCGCCAGCCGGTCCGTGCCGAGGAACGTGCCGGTGATCGCCAGCGCGGACACCCGCGCGCGTTCGAGGATGTCGACGGTTTCGCGGGCCGTGAAGCGGGTGTTGACCGGGATCAGTGTCGCACCGGCGTACAGCGCGCCGAGGCCGGCGACGACCCAGTGCCAGGTGTTGGGGGAGCAGAGCGCGACCCGCTCGTGGCCCTCGAAGAACCACGCCGCCTGCCGCACCCGGCGCGCGAGTTCGGCATAGGTGAGCCGGACTTCGCCGTCGACGAGGGCTTCCCGCCCGGCGAAGCGCTCCGCGGCCGTGTCGAGCGCCGCCGGGATGGTCCCTTCGGACATCGTCCCTCCCTAGCAAGTGCTTGGTAGGGTAGCCTACGCAGCAGGCCCTGGTTTGGCTAGAGGAGGCAGGCGTGGCTCAGGACGGTTTCCGTGACCGCGTGCGCACCTGGCTGGCGGAGAACCTGCCGCCGGAACTGCGTGGCCTGGGCGGTCCCGGCCGGGAGCACGAGGCCTTCGACGAACGCGTGGAATGGGAGCGGCGGCTCGCCAAGGCGGGCTGGACCTGCGTCGGCTGGCCGGTCGAACACGGCGGCCAGGGCGCGACCCTCGAACAGCAGGTCGTCTTCCACGAGGAGTACGCGCGAGCGGACGCGCCGGCGAGAGTGAGTCATCTGGCCCAGGAACTCCTCGGCCCCACCCTGATCGCGTTCGGCACGGCGGAACAACGGAAACGTTTCCTGCCCCCGATCGTGGCCGTCGAAGAACTGTGGTGCCAGGGCTATTCCGAACCCGGCGCCGGATCCGACCTCGCCGCCGTGTCGACCACGGCGACCCTCGAAGGCGGCGAGTGGGTAGTGCGCGGCCAGAAGGTGTGGACGTCACTCGCGCACGTGGCGGACTGGTGTTTCGTCCTCGCCCGCACCGAACCCGGCTCGAAACGCCACAAAGGACTGTCCTATTTGCTCGTCCCGATGCGGCAGCCCGGGGTCGAGGTCCGCCCGATCCGGCAGCTCACCGGGACGTCGGAGTTCAACGAGGTCTTCTTCGACGGCGCCCGCACCGCCGAGGACCTCGTCGTCGGCGAACCGGGCGACGGCTGGCGCGTGGCGATGGGCACGCTCGCCTTCGAGCGCGGCGTCGCGACGCTCGGGCAGCAGGTCGGCTTCCGCCGGGAACTCGAAGAACTCACCAGGATCGCCCCGGACGATCCGGTGATCGCCGAACGGATCGACCGCGCCTGGGTCGGCCTGGAGGTCATGCGGGCGCACGCGATCCGCACCCTCGGCGACTCGTCACCCGGCGTCGCCGAAGTGTCCAAACTGGTCTGGGCGAACTGGCACCGGGGCCTGGGGGAACTCGCGATGCTCGTCCGCGGTGCCCGGGGCATGCTCGCCGAAGACGGCCTCGACGCCTGGCAACGCCTCTTCCTCTTCACCCGCGCCGACACGATCTACGGCGGCTCCAACGAAATCCAGCGCAACGTCATCGCCGAGCGCGTGCTCGGCCTGCCCAGGGAGGTGCGACAGTGATCCCGGTGCCGAAGTACCCCGAGGGGGCGAACCTCCTGCGGGACAAGGTGGTCGTGGTGACGGCGGCGGCCGGGACCGGGATCGGTTCCGCGGTGGCGAAACGCGCGCTGGAGGAAGGCGCCCGGGTCGTGATCAGCGACTGGCACGAACGGCGGCTCGCGGAAAAGGCCGCCGAACTCGGCGACGTCCACGCGATCGCGTGTGATGTCACGCAGGAGGATCAGATCCAGGCGCTCGTCAACGGCGCCGCCGAGCGCTACGGCCGGATCGACGTACTGATCAACAACGCCGGACTCGGCGGCACCAAGTCCATAGTGGACATGACCGACGACGAGTGGGCCCGGGTCATCGACGTGACCCTCAACGGCACCTTTCGCGCGACGCGGGCCGCCGTGAACCGGTTCATCGCCCAGGGCGGCGGCGGGGTGATCGTCAACAACGCTTCGGTGATCGGCTGGCGCGCGCAGGCCGGGCAGGCGCACTACGCGGCGGCGAAGGCGGGTGTCATGGCGCTCACCCGGTGCGCGGCCGTCGACGTCGCCGGGCACGGCATCCGCGTCAACGCCGTCGCGCCGAGCCTGGCGATGCATCCGTTCCTCGCCAAGGTGACCAGCGAGGAACTGCTCACCGAACTCACCGCGCGCGAGGTGTCGGGGAGGGCGGCGGAACCCTGGGAAGTGGCGAATGTGATGGTGTTCCTCGCCAGTGAGTACTCGTCGTACCTCACCGGCGAGGTCGTGTCCGTGAGTTCCCAGCATGCGTGAGACCTGTTGGCGAAGCAGAGGGTTAACCTGGTGAAAATGACCGTACGCGTGAACTCGCCCCGGCCGGAGGCCCCGCGATCGCGGTGGCAGGGCGCCTTTCGTTCGGACGTGACGTGACTTACCGGTCGGCGCCCTGCCGACGTCGATCGCGGCCGCGAGTTCACCACCAGACAATGAGGTAGTAATGAAAGCCAGTCCAGGGTCCCGCCGCGCCGAACTGCTCGCCCTGGCGGCGAAGCTGTTCGCCGAGCGCGGTTATGTCTCGACCACCGTGCGGGACATCGCGGACGCGGCCGGAATCCTTTCGGGCAGCCTCTACCACCATTTCGACTCGAAGGAGTCGATGGCCGACGAGATCCTCACCGGTTTCCTCGACGAACTCTTCGGCGCCTACGCCGAGATCGTCGCGGAAGGCAAGGGCCCGCGGGAAACCCTCGAAGCCGTCGTCGTGGCCTCGTTCGAATCCATTCACCGGCGGCCCGCCGAGGTGGCGATCTACCAATCCGAGGCGAAGCACCTGATGCAGTTGCCGCGGTTCGGCTACCTCAACGACCGCAACACCGAGTTCCGCAAACTGTGGAACGGGATCCTCACCGACGGGATCGCGGCGGGCGTGTTCCGCGAGGACCTCGACGTCGAACTCACCTACCGGTTCATCCGCGACACCGTCTGGGTGGCGGTGCGCTGGTACAACCCCGGCGGCACGCTCAGCGCGGACGACGTCGCGCAGCAGTACCTCGGGATCCTGCTGGACGGAATCGCGACGAAGACAAGGAGACGCCGTGGCTGAGGCATATGTGCTGGACGCGGTCCGGACCCCGGTCGGCAAACGCGGGGGATCGCTCAGTGCCGTCCATCCCGCCGACCTCGGCGCCCACGTCATCCAGGCCGTCGTCGAGCGAGCGGGTGTCGAGGCCGACCTGGTCGACGACGTCATCCTCGGCTGTTGCGACACACTCGGGCCGCAGTCCGGGAACATCGCGCGGACGGCGTGGCTCGCGGCGGGTTTCGGGCACCACGTGCCGGGCGTGACGATCGACCGGCAGTGCGGTTCGAGCCAGCAGGCCGTGCATTTCGCCGCGCAGGCGGTGCTGTCCGGGACGATGGACCTCGTCCTCGCGGGCGGTATGCAGAACATGAGCGCCATCCCGATCAGCGCGGCGATGCTGGCCGGGCGCGAGTACGGCTTCGAAGACCCGTTCTCCGGCTCGAAGGGCTGGCAGGAGCGCTACGGCAGCGTCGAGGTCTCGCAGTTCCGCAGTGCCGACATGATCGCCGAGCACTGGGATCTGACCCGCGAGGCGATGGAGGAGTACGCCTTCCGCAGTCATCGGCGGGCGATCGCGGCCATCGACGAAGGCCGGTTCGCCGCCGAGATCACCCCGTTCGCCGGTGCCGGCCTGGACGAGGGGCCCAGGCGTGACACCAGTCTGGAGCGGATGGCCGGGCTGAACCCGCTGAGCGAGGGTTCGCGCATCACCGCGGCCGTGGCCAGCCAGATCTCGGACGGTGCCAGCGCGACGCTCATCGCGTCGGAGAAGTTCGTCGGGGAACACGGCCTCACGCCGCGCGCGCGGATCCACCATCTTTCGGTGCGGGCGGCCGATCCGGTGTGGATGCTGACCGGGCCGATCCCCGCGACCGCGCACGCGCTGCGGAAGACCGGGCTGAGCATCGACGACATCGACCTGTTCGAGGTCAACGAGGCGTTCGCGAGCGTCGTCCTGGCGTGGATCGAGGAGACGGGTGCCGATCCGGAGCGCGTCAACGTCAACGGCGGCGGTATCGCCCTCGGTCATCCCATCGGGGCGACCGGGACGAAACTGTTCGCGACCCTGCTGCACGAACTCGAACGACGGGGCGGGCGATACGGGCTGCAGACGATGTGCGAGGGCGGCGGCACGGCGAACGTGACGATCATCGAGCGGCTCTGAGCTCCAGCCCACCCCATACGGCGAGCGCCAGGGCGCTGAAACCCGCGCCCAGCAGGCAAACACCGGCCCAGCCCGCGAAGGCGTAGACGGCCGTCGAACCGATGGCTCCCACACCGCTGCCGACCGAGTAGAAGATCATGTACCCGCCGATCAGCCTGCTGCCCGCGTCCGGGCGGAGCGGGTAGATCAGGGTCTGGCTCGTGACGTGCACGGCCTGGACGGCGAGGTCGAGCAGGATGGCGCCCGCGACCAGGGCCCACAGTGACGCGCGTGTGAAACCCAGCGGTAGCCAGGAAAACAGGAGCAGGCCCAGCGCCGTCCCGGTCGCCCACCGTGCCCGGCCGCGGTCCGCGAGCCGTCCGGCGGGCGCCGCCGCCAGCGCACCCGCCGCCCCGGCCAGCCCGAACGCGCCGATGGCGGTGTGCGAGAGACCGTCCTCGCTGAGCGGCAAGGCGACGGAACTCCACAGGGTGCCGAAGGCGGCGAAGATCAGCAGCGCGAGCGTCCCGCGCACCCGGAAGACCCGTTCCTCGGCGAAGAGGGACAGGGTGGAACGCAGCAACCGCCCGTAGTTCACACCCGGTCCGGCGGAAGGCGAGGCGGGCAGCACGCGATACAGCACGATCGCGATCAGCACCGTCGCCCCCGCGGACGCGAGGTACACCGCGCGCCAGCCGGCGACGTCGGCCAGCGCGCCCGACACCGTGCGTGCGAGCAGGATCCCGAGGACGACGCCGGTGGTCACGAGGCCGACCACGCGCCCGCGTTCGCCGGGGGAGGCCAGCGAGGCGGCGAACGCGACGATGATCTGCGTGACCACCGCGAGCACACCGATCGCCGCCATCCCGGCGAGCAGCACCCCGCCGTTCGCGGCGGTCGCGGCGACCAGTTCGGCGAGGGCCAGCAGCGTCAGCAGCCCGGTGACGAGCCGCCGCCGGTCGAGCAGGTCACCGAGCGGGACCAGGAGGAACAGGCCCAGGCCGTAGCCGAGCTGCGTGAGCGTGACGATGGCGCCCACGGTCGACGCGGCGATCCCGAGATCGGTGCCCATGGTGACCAGCAGGGGCTGGGCGAAGTAGATCGTGGCGACGGCCGTCCCGGCGGCCACGGCGAACAGCAGGACGACTCCGCGGCGCACAGACCCTCCCATAGTGGTTTCAACTTGATACCACTCGGACGGTAGAGCATGCCGGTTGTAAGATGCAACCATGGTGAAACGGACGACGTTCGACGACGCTTCGTGCCCGGTGGCGCGTTCGGTCGACACGATCGGCGACTGGTGGTCGCTCCTGATCGTGCGCGACGCCTTCGACGGCGTCCGGCGCTTCGGTGAGTTCCAGCGCAGCCTGGGCGTCGCGAAGAACATCCTGTCCGCCAGGCTGCGGGCGCTGGTGGGACACGGCGTACTCGACGTGGTCCCGGCTTCGGACGGGAGCACGTACAGCGAATACGTCCTGACGGCCAAGGGCCGCGACCTGTTCCCGGTGATCGTCGCGTTGCGACAGTGGGGCGAGGCGCATTTCTTCGCCGCGGGGGAACCGCGGTCGGAGCTGGTGGACCGTGACGGCCGGCGTCCGCTGCGAGCACTCGAAGTCCACGCCTCGGACGGGCGCGTCGTCGGCCCGGAGGACACGGTGGTCCTGAAAGCAAAAGATTCGTGAGTGGTAATGACGGTTATAGCGGGGTAAGGCAAACGTGGCGTGATCGGCTCGCCGCCGTGAAGGTCCCCCTTGTCTGCCCTCACGGTAGCGAAGGAGGCCTTCACTACCGTGTGCCCGGCGAGGGGCCCCCGGAGGAGGCGGGGTGCGCCTCTTGACTGTCTATAAAGGACAGTTTCCGGCGACTCGGTGTCCGATTGATGTCGATCTGTGCGGTCCTGTGCGGGGTCGTGAGTGGCAATGAGGGTTAGAACCCTATTTGCCACTCACGACCACCTCGCGAGGCCGGGCAAACTGCTCAAGTCGGACATTGATCGCCGGGAAAGTGTCCCTTGTGGATATCCGTGGTCAAGGCCCGGCTTCCGTCAGCCAGTCCGGACCCGCACCGGGACGCGCCACATTTGGCTTACCCCTCAATAGAACCGTCTGTCCTGTTTCAAGACATCGTGAACAGTTTTCTCTCATGGCATCACCACTCACGAGACCAGAGGGGCCCTTCCAGGTGAGTCAAGCCCGGAAGGGCCCCGCCTGCCGCGGGAAGCCCGGAGAACGGGGCCCGGCGGTGCCCGAATCACCGTCGGTCCCAGTACTCCCGGCTTCCCCAAGGGTGGCGGTGGGCGCGGAGGCCCAGCGACCCACCGCCACCTGGTGGGACCGCGGCCGCCGCGCGCGGCCCCGGTCCTCGTCGCGAACCCGGGTCACCCGGCGGGAACGCGAGCCCAGGGCATCTCCTCCTGCGCGGGTACGGCCGCGGTCGGGGTGTCGGACAGGAAGTCCCGCTCGAAGGGGGCCAGGATGTCCTCCCCGATCGGCGTCCCGTCCCCGCCCGAAGCGACGGCGGCAGCGAACGACGGCTCGGCGGGGGCGGGCGCGGGGAACACCGGCTCGGGCACCGGCAGCCGCCGGTCGAGTTCGGCGGTCCAGTGGATCATCGCCTTCGGCCGGTCCCAGCCCGCCGCGCCGATGAGCCTGCCGTCGCGGACGAAACCGGTGACCCCGTCGGAAAGTTCGATCGTGTCCTTGCCCAGCGACGGCATCCCGACGGTCTGCAGCCGCGTGTCGTACAGCGACGACCAGGCGCGGGGGAGCGGGGTGTACGGCCGTGCGTTGGCCCGGCCGAGCATCAGGCTCTCCGCGGCCGCGCGCCCGGATTCGACGCCGTTCATCCAGTGCTCGACCCGCCGCGGCGTCTCGTCGATCCGCAGGTTCGGCCACTTCGCGATGTCTCCGGCGACCACGACGTCCTCCGCCCCGACGGCGTACAGGGTCGATTCGCACAGGACACCGTCGTCGATGGTCAGGCCCGAGCCGCGCATCCAGTCGACGGCGGGCACGCTGCCGATCGAGAGCACCACGCAGCTGGCCACCAGGAACTGGTTGTTGGTCAGGTGCAACCCGACCGTCTCCTTGGTGCTGATCCAGTTCCGCACCTCGGTGTTCATCGCCAGCTTGGCCCGATGGTGCTGGTGTTCCTTCGTCAGCGCCGCCGAGATCCGCTCCCCGAAGCGGTGCAACGGCGCCTTCGCGTGGCCGATCAGGGTGACGTCGCGGCCCATGTACCGCATCGACGCGGCGAACTCGTTCCCGATCAGCCCGCTGCCGATCACCACGACGGATTTGTTGCTGTTCCCCAGGGCGCGCCGGACGGCGAGTGAATCCTCCACGGTCCGCAGGACCCGGACCCGGGGGTCGTGCCGCGGTGAACCGGGAAGATGCCGGGGGTGGACACCGGTGGCGACGATCAGGCCGTCGTACCAGAGGGATTCCCCGCCCGGCAGATGCACCGTGCGTTCCTTGGTGTCGAGCCAGGTCGCGCGCGTGCCGAGTCGCCAGTGGACGTCCAGGTCGAGGTAGGGCTCCAGGGTCGCGGCCACCGGCTTCACCCCGCCGGTGATGAGCTCCTTGGACACTATCGGCCGGTGATACGGCTTCCGCGGCTCGTCGCCGACCAGGACGATCTCGCCGTCGAAACCGAGTTCTCGCAGGCGTTCCGCGGAGCGGAGCCCGGCGACGCCTGCTCCGACGATGACGATCCGATCTCCGTCACTCATCGTCGTACGCCCCTTCTCCCTTGACTCTGATGGCCTGCTTCGGGCAGAGCCGGGCGGCGGAGATGGCCTGGTCCAGACCATCGCGGTCGACCATCCGGCGGATGCGGAGTTTGCCGTCCGGCCCGATCTTGAAGGTGGCAGGCGCCTCCATCTCGCAGAAGCCGAAGATCTCGCACCGCTCGTTGTCGACGCTGACGCGGGTGCCGCGCCGTACGCTTCCGAAGATCATTTTTCGTTTCTCCAAGTCGTTTCGCGGCTCGTCAGACCAGTTCCTCGACCAGGCCCAGCCGTTCGAGGTACCGGGTGGGCGTGAACCGCAGCGCGGTCAGCAGTACCGCGGGGACCAGCAGCGTGATCCCGCCGAACCACAGCAGGCCGAGATGGCCGTTGGCCATGGCGCCGAAGAACGAATGCAGCGCCGTGATCGCGACCGCCGGGTAGGCGAGCCGGTGGATCCACAGGAAGCGCCGATAGGAGCTGAACCGGCTGATCCCGCCGGTCAGGGCGATGGCGATCATGACCTCGAGGCCGACGACACCGAGTTCGTGCCGTGCCAGCGTGCCCGGCAGGAGCGGGATCGTGACCTGCGCCAGGGTGAAACCGTCGGGCAGGAACAGGAACGACATCGCGTGCACGACACCGAACGACAGCGTCAGGATGCCGAGCACCATATGCGAGTTGCGCAGTGCCTTGCGCCCGGTCAGCGACTTGATCCAGCCGGTCGCGGTGAACACGCCCCAGCACAGGGTGAGGCACATGAAGCCGTACGAGATCCGGGCGGAGGTCTGCGCCATGCCCTTGATGCCGGGGTCGGTGTCGGTTTTCTGGGTCAGGACGATCACCACCTCGGACCACTGGTCAAACATTGATCTCTCCTGGGGCACTGGGAACCAGTTCTGGTTCGGCTGCGGCCGCGCGTTTGCGGGTCCGGGTGTTCTTGCTGCGCAGGGTCCGGATGGCGAAGAACAACCCGCCGCCGAGCACCACCGCGAGCAGCAGGCCGAGGGCGAAGTCGCCGAAACCGACGTCCATCGCGGCGTTGGCCGCGTTCGACTGCGGGACCGGGGCTTCCGGCATCAGCGACTGGTCGACGACGCCGGTGCTCTCCAGCAGGGTCATATGCCGCAGCACCGCCTGGTTGGCCGTGGTGGCGTAGTCGCGCACGACGTCGTTGCGGGTGCCGGCCCTGACCTGCGCGATGATGGGGAAGAGCACCCCGTGCGCGTACCGGAGGCGGTTGGCGAAGATCCGGTCGAACTCGCTGTCGTCGCGGGCGGCCTTCATCTCGCCGAGCCAGGCCGACTGCTGATCCGACGGTTCGCGCGGCAGGGTGATGCCGAACCGGTCGGCGATGGCGTGCGTCGCGGTGTCGAGCCTGCCGTGGTCGATCATCAGTTTCCGGCCGACTTCGCGGGTCCGCTGGCTCTTCCCGCGTTCCTGCGCCCACATCCCGGCGGGCATTTCCCACAGTCCGGCCAGTTTGACGTTGACGATCAGGTTCTTGTCCGCGGCGGAAAGTTCCTGGGCGTGCGCGTCGTCGACCGGGCCGAGCAGCGTCACCGCGGCCATCGTCAGCAGGACGAGCAGCAGGCGGGAGAACCGCGAGAGGACCGGGCCGGTGGTTTCACCGGGGAGGTCAGATGCCGAGGTCATCGGCCTGCCAGGTGTCCGCGGTGAGCAGCACTTTCGTGCCGTCGGGCTTGACCGGGAACCACGCGTCGTCGACGCCCTGCCCGCCGGTGTCGCCGGGCATCGCGTCCTTCGCGTTGCGGTAGAGCGGCCAGCCGGCGAGCGTGACCTGCTCGGTGCCGTCGTCCCTGGTCACGGTGCCGACCAGGGCGCGATCGATCCCGGTCACCACGAGATTCCCGCCGGCCTTGGCGGGAATCCAGGTCCGCGCGCAGGTTTCGGTGCAATTCGACTTGGGCGGATTGACCGTGTCCTTGTCGTAGCGGTAAAGCGTGAAGCCATTGGTGTCGGTGACCATCGGTCCGAGATCGAACAGATTCGCCGCCGTCACGCCGGGGGCCGGTTCGGCCGAGGGGTCGGGCATTCCGGGGATTTCCGCCGCGCCGGCGGCGGGGGCCGCGCCCGGAGAGCCGTTCGGTCCCGCGGTACCGGTGGTGCAGGCCGCGGTCAACGCGATCGCGGCTAACGTGAGGGTCAGAGGTATGACCGAGCGTGACACGGGGTTCACGGAAATCCTCCTGTCGGGGCCAGAGGAGAACGCCATCGCCGCGGGGCGATGGTGTGCAGGCGCGTTTAACTCCACAGTGGACAGTCATGGTCCACGGTGGATTCGGCGGTGCGGGGGACAGCGCCGGGTCGGGGGTCTTCGGTAGGGGATACGGTCACGAGTCGGGAACGGTTCAAAAAACTTTCCCGCGTGCCAGAACCGGGGCTGATCGGTTTTGGTACTGGACTTATCGCCCCTGCGCACACAAAGATGTGCCGCGTGGGACGCCACTCTCGGATACTGCAGCCAATAGTCGATCATGAACCCGCTTCGAACGGGCATGACGACCTCATCAGGGCGTTGTACCAGGAGTTCGGATCGAGCCTGATGGCGTTCGTGCTGAAGCTGACCGGCCACGATCGCCAGTGGGCCGAGGACGTGGTCCAGGAAACGCTCATCAAGGCGTGGCGCAACGCCGGCAAGCTCGACCGGCAGCCCGAAATGCTGCGCGCGTGGCTTTTCACCGTGGCCAGGCGCATCGTCATCGACGGCTGGCGGAGCCGGAGTGCCCGCCCTCAAGAGGTGGAGGAACTGGAGTCGGATTCGATCGGCGTGCCGGACGAGTCGGAGAAGACGCTCGCGGCCATGATCGTTTATGAGGCCCTGCGCAATCTTTCTCCGGAACAACGAGAAGCCGTTCAGCAGACCTACCTGCGTGACCGGACCGTGAACGAGGTCGCGGCGACGCTCGGGGTCCCGCCGGGTACGGTGAAATCGCGGATCCACCATGCCGTGCGCGCGTTGCGCAGGGCGCTGCAGGAGCGGGGGTGAGCGAGGTGTCCGGAGTGCCGCACACGGATATCGCCGCCTACGTGCTGGGCGTCCTCGGCGAGGAGGATCACGCCAGGTTCGAGGCGCATCTGCTGGAGTGCCCCGAGTGCCAGGTCGAGCTGGTGGAGATGTACCACCTGCCCGACATCCTGGACATGGTCAAGAAGAGCTGGCCGGACCCGCCCGTGAAGGGGCCGGGGCCGCGGGTGCTGCGGATGCTGCTCGCGGACGCCGCCAAGGCGGGCCGCCGTCGCAAGGTCATCCGGCTCGCGACGGCCGCCGCCGTGCTCGTGCTCGTCGTCGGCGGGCCGCTCACCGTGCTTTCGCTCACCGACCGTGAACCCGGCATAACGCAGGCCGCGCCCACCGTCGTCACGTCGGTGCCGTCCTCGCCGCCGCCGAGGACCACCGGCCCGGACGGTGGCGCCGCCCCGTTCGGCTGGTCCGAGGCGGGCAACGCGGTCGCCGCCGAGGTCACGGTCCAGGAGAAGGAGTGGGGCAGCGCGGTCGAACTCGAACTGCGCGGTCTCACCGGGCCGATGACCTGCCAGCTTTTCGCCTACTCCCACGGCGGAGAGGCCTATGTGGTCAACAACTGGAGCGTGCCGTCCAAGGGATACGGCGTCCCCGGTTCCCCGGATCCCCTTGTCGTCACCGGCTCGACGGCGTTGCAGAAGGCCGATATCGAGCGCTTCGAGGTGCACAAGCAGGACGGCACCGTCCTGGCCATCGTGCGCCGGTAGTTTATAACGGAAAGATAACGGCGCGGTCGCGTTTTGAACCGGCCCCCTCGTGGACCCGTATCTCTCAGTAGCCGGATCTCCCTCGGCGGGCGAACAGAAGGTTCGCCGCGAATTCGGTAATCGACGTATTCGACAAATGCGTGGCTCATGACTGGGCGCGAGTGTTTTCCGTGCCCGGAAACGAATGAGGTGAGCAAGTCAATGGCACGAAATCAAGGGCGCCATCGTATCGCCCGCAGGACCAAGATCGCGACCGCGGTGCTGGGCCTGTCGATCGCGGTCGGTGGACTGGTGGTCTCCACCACGACCGGCGACCCCGGCAGCGCCTCCGCGGACGAGGTGGACAAGTCGCAGTTCGTGGACATCACCAAGGTGCGGCCGAACGTCGACAAGCCGGAGCCGGGCCGGAACGCGTCAACGGGCTCGTTCACCGTCGACTGCGGCAAGAACGAGAACGGGCACTTCAACCCCGACAACTTCATCGCGCAGCCGGGTATCCGCAACGGTGCCCAGCATCTGCACGACTACGTGGGAAACCTTTCCACGAACGCGGATTCGAACAACAACAGTCTGCTGGGCGCCGGTACCACCTGCGCGAACGGTGACGAGTCGGCGTACTTCTGGCCGGTGGTGCGGATCGACACCGAAGAGGAGGGTGAACAGAGCCAGGGCGGCCAGAAGCAGCAGAATCAAAACCAGCAGCAGGGTGGTCGCGATCAGCAGCGACAGGCCGACCGCGACTCCGGCGGTGGTGGGCAGCAGCCTCAGGGTGACCGTGACCAGAACCGTGACGGTGACCGGAACCGGCAGCAGGACCGGAATGGCCGGCAGGATCAGCAAAACCAGCAGGACAACGGTCAGCAGAACAACAACCAGAACCAAGGCGACGACAACCAGGGCCAGGCTCAGCTGGAAGAGCCGAACGCGGACAACGAACTGGCGGGCAACGACGGTGAGATCCAGCGCCCCGCCGTCGTCGACATCACCTTCAAGGGCAACGCCCAGGAGAAGGTGAAGGAGATGCCGAAGTTCCTTCGGATCCTTTACGGTGACGCGAAGGTCACCGCGAACGGCCCCGCCAACGCGCGGGAAAGCTGGACCTGCACCGGTTTCGAGGACAGGGTCATCAAGCAGTACCCGATCTGTCCCGCGGGCAGTGACGTCAAGCGGGTGCACACCTTCCCGAGCTGTCTCGACGGCGACAACATCGACAGCGAGAACCATCGTGACCACATCAAGTACCCGAACGAGAACGGCGAATGCGCGAACGGCCTGACCGCCGTTCCCGAGCTGACGATCTCGCTGACCTACAAGATCCCCAGGGAGATCCAGGTCGCCGGGCAGTACAAAGTGGACTCGTTCCCCGAAGAGGATCACAACCCCTTCTCCGATCACGACGATTTCGCGAACGTGATGTCGGATCAGATCATGGATCGCCTCGTCGATTGCGTCAACGAGGGTCGTAAGTGCCGCGAATAACGCGCTGAAATCCTTGCGGGGAAATCGGGGGAGACTTCCCTTGGTGCGCTGCTCACTGTCCATAGTGTACCTGTGTGCGTGATGATGCTGTTGCGCGCCAAGGGAAAGTCTCCTCTTTTTCTTCAAAGTGATCGGAGTCACGTGAGTTTTTCTTCGCTGAAACAGGTGACAATCGTGGCCGATCGGGTTTATCGTTCAATTCGGAACAACGCACGAAGTTCACAACTCCAGGAGAGATTCCCCGAAATGATCGGGTCGTAGTCGTCCCCGGTTCACTCCGACGGCCGGGGCGGTTCAACGGAAGCGAGAACCGGCGAACAGGAGGAAGATACTCCGGCCCGGCGGGTCCCCCCTACACCTCACCCACCCGCCGGGCCGGCCCTACTCGGAAACGATCGACACAACTGAAAACGCTCCGCAAGCGTTCATCCGCCCTGCCGGCGGCTTCCCGAGGGAAGCTCGCCGGCGGGGTTTTTCGGTAGGTTGGCGGCATGGGTGATCAGAAGGACCGCATGCTGCGCGGCGAACTGTACCGGGACAACGACCCCGAACTGGTCGCGGACCGCAGGCGCGCGCAGGCGCTCGTCGACCGGTTCAACGGCACAGGCGCCGAGGAGACCGGTGAGCGGGACACGATTCTTCGCGAGCTGCTGGGAAAACTCGGTGAGGGATCCTGGATCATGCCGCGGTTCCAGTGCGACTACGGCTATCTGATCGAGATCGGCGCCAACAGCTTCCTCAACTACGACGCCATCCTGCTCGACTGCGCCCCGATCAAGATCGGCTCGGACTGCTCGATCGGCCCGCGCTGCCAGCTGCTGACAGCGCTGCATCCCATGGAAGACCACGAACTGCGGCGAGCCCGCTGGGAATCGGCCGCCCCGATCACCATCGGGGACAACGTCTGGTTCGGCGGCGGCGTCATCGTCTGCGCCGGGGTCACCATCGGGGACGACACCGTGGTGGGCGCGGGCAGCGTCGTCACCCGCGATCTGCCGTCGAAGGTGTTCGCCGCGGGCAATCCGGCGCGGGTCATCCGGGAATTGTGAGGCTCACCGGTCCGCCGGCGTGATCCGGGCGCGCCGGATGTGCTCGAAGACCATGGAGGTGCGCACGTCCGCCACTTCGGGGCGCTCGGTGAGCTTGTCGATCACGAAGGCGTAGAGGCTTTCGTTGTCGGGGACGGCCACATGCAGGATGAAGTCCTCGGTCCCGGTGGTCACGTAGAGCCCGACGATGTCGGGGAGGGCGTTGACCCAGTTCCGGAAGGCTTCGATGTTCCTTCGCGAGGGCGGTCGCACCCGGACCGCGATGAGCGCCTGCACCCCGCGGCCGATCGACGGCAGATCCACGTCCAGCAGTGCGCCGCGGATCACGCCGCGCTCGCGCAGGCCGCGGGTGCGGTCCAGGGCGGTGGTCGGGGAAACACCGACCGCGGCGGCCACGTCGCGGTTCGTCTTCCGTGCGTCCGACTGCAGTTGCGCCAAGATCGCCTTATCAAGTTCGTCCAGCTCCGCCATAGCGCTCCCTCCGCCGTATTAAGTACGAACACGGTGGACTGTACTCGTATGCCCACTTAGCTTTGCCCTGTTCATCCGTTGATGTGAGCAGGAGATCAGCTGAATGTCCGAGTACGATACGGCCATCGGATTCGCCCCCGACGAGTTCGACCCCACCCTGTCCACCCGCGCGGCCAGGTTGAAGTGGGTCATCGTGGTCAACAGCGAACTGCCGCCCGGGCGCGCGGTCAACGCGGCGGTCTGCACCGCCGTCGCCACCACGTCGGCCGTGACCGGTCTGCTGGGCGACGAAGCGGTCGACGCCGGTGGCGAGCGTTATTCCGGCCTGCCGTGGGTGGGCTGCACGGTGCTGTCGGCCGACGGCGAGAAGCTGCGGGCCCTCCGCGCCAAGGCCGCGGCCTCGCCCGGATGCCATGTCGCCGACATGCCCGCGGTCGCTCAGCGGATCAGGGTCTACGCCGATTTCCTCGCCACCATGAAGGAGATCCCCACCGGCGAGATGGACTACTGCGCCATCGGCATCGTCGGTCCGCGCAACCGGATCGACAAACTGGTCGGGAAGCTGCCCTTGATGCCATGACCGGCCAGGGCGCGCTCAGGCTTCGAGGAGGTCCCGCAGCGCCTCGGTGAACTGGGCCGGATTCCGCTGCGGCGCCAGATGGGCCCCGGGCATCTCGGTGAAGGGCAGCCCCAGTTCCAGCGCGAGGATCTTCGCGGGCTGGTAGTGGTAATGCCCTCGGCTGCCGACGCCGGCGACCGGGAAGATCTCGGTACTGGCCTTCCGCAGTGCCCGCAGATCCGGGAGGTAGTCGAGGATCTCGGCCAGCTCGCGGCCGAAGAGCCGCTTCCAGTCCTCCTCGTTCGGCAGCCGGATCGCGCGCAGTTCGGGTAGCGCGGCGCCGGCGATCCCGTCGGTGAACCGTTTGAACGCCCCCATCAGGTCACCCGCCTGCGCGAGCCGGACCTGCGCGTTGGCCTCGTCGAGCCAGCCGAGCGCGTCCGGGAGCAGCTGGACGGCGGGGGGTTCGTGGGCGACCAGCACGCTCACCGCGCCGGGGTGCCGCGCGACGAGGTCGAGACCGATGAGCGCGCCCGCGCTGGTCCCGAACACGCTCGCGGGCCCGCCGCCGACATGCTGGAGGACGGCGTAGGCGTCGTCGGCCTGCTTCGGCACGCTGACCGGGCCGGTGCTGGTGTCGGTGCTGCGGAAGTGACCGCGCCGGTCGTAGGTGACGACCGTGTAGTCCTCGGCGAGCAGCTTCGTCATCGCCCGGAAGGTGTCCGCCGAGCCCAGCCCGCCGGCGATCAGGAGCAGAAGCGGCCCTTCGCCGGTGCTGCGGACGTACAGCTCACCGTCCTCGACCGGACAACGACTCTCCGAGATCATGGTCGAAGTCAAGCACAGCGCGCTCGCCCGTCACTCGGAGGCCAGCCGCCGCAGGATGCCGGTGGCGTCGGCCACCATGGTCTCGATCAGCTCGCCGACCGCGGGCAGATCGCCAAGCAGGCCGACGACCTGCCCGGACGCCAGCACCCCGGCGCTCCGGTCGCCCTCGACCAGCCCCGCGCGCAGCAGCATCGGGGTGTTGGCGGCCATCAGCACCTGCGACCACGTCCGGTCACCACCGCGTTTCATCCGCAGTCCCTCGGTGGCCAGCGAGCGCCACGACAGCCCGCTCAGCTTCCGGAACTTCGCGGCGTTGCGGACGGCCCTGGCCAGGCCGCTCACCGGACCGGCGGACTCGAGCGCGTCGACCAGTTCCGTCCGGAGGACCCGGTGCGGCATCCCGTCCACCTTGCGGGTGACGACGGTGCCGTTGAGGTCGCGGGCGAGGTATGCCTGCTTGATCTCGTCGGGGACGGTGCTTTCCCTCGTCAGGAGGAACCGGGTGCCCATGGCGACCCCGGCGGCCCCGTAGGCGAGCGCGGCGGCCAGGCCCCGGCCGTCGAAGAACCCGCCCGCCGCGACCACCGGGATGTCGACGGCGTCCAGCACCGAGGGCAGCAGCAGCGTCGTCGCCACCCCGCCGGTGTGCCCGCCACCTTCGCCGCCCTGAACGATGACGGCGTCCGCGCCCCAGCCCGCGACCTTCTCCGCGTGCCGTGCCGCGCCGACCGACGGGACGACGAGGACACCGTTGTCCTTCAGCCGCGCGATCATGTCCTTCTTCGGCGCCAACGCGAAGGACGCGACGCGGACTTCCTCGGTGATGAGCAGTTCGACCCGGCGTCCGGCGTCTTCGGCGTCCGCGCGGAGATTGACGCCGAACGGCCGGGAGGTGCGGCTCTTGACCTCCTTGATCGCCGCCGCCAGTTCGTCGTAGGTCATCGTCGCGGACGCGAGGATGCCCAGACCGCCCGCTTCCGCCGTCGCGGACACCAGCCGTGGTCCGGCGACCCAGCCCATTCCGGTCTGCACGATCGGATGCCGGATCCCGGCCAGTTCGGTCAGCGCGGTCTTCACGAAGGCACTTCCTTGTCCCGCGACGACTTCGGATCCAGGCTGGTCCGGATCAGCAGCAGTTCGGATTCGGTCGGCAGCCGGGATTCCGTGACGCCGTCGGTGATCAGCGGGAACGTCGTCGCCGCGACGACCTCGTCCACGGAAACGCCCGGGTGCACGGAAAGCAGCCGCGGCGCGTGGTCCTCGCCGCCGAAGTCCAGGACACCGAGGTTGGTGACGACGCGGTGGACGTCGTGATGCCGCAGCCCGGCCTCGCGTGCCCTGGCGTAACCGACGCCGGACACGACGTCGACCTGGTCGACGAAGACACGCTTGCCATGCCGTGGAACCCAGTAGCTGGTGCGGTGGTTGGCGGTGTTGCCCGGTCCGCCGCGGACGCCGAGGAGCTGCTTCTTCGGCCGCGCGTGCTCGCCGATCGCCGAGATGTTCTGGTTGCCCTCGCGGTCGATCTGGTTGGCGCCCATCACCACATGACGTTTTCCGCGTGGCACCACGGTGTCGAGGACCTTGCGGAACGGCTGCCAGCCTTCGACGACGGCTTCGGGCGTCATCAGGTACGCCTCGCCGTCGGACAGGAGGATGTCCGGCTCGAAGGTCAGCCTCGCGAGCCGGGCGCCCAGCGACGGGATGAAACCCATGGGGCTCACCACGATCTCGCCGTCACCGCGGAACAGTTCGGCGCAGGCCACGACGGCCACTTCGGCGCGGGTGACGTCACTCATGCGGACTCCCCGAATTCGGCGACGGCCTTCTGGTAGCGCGCTTCGTCCCCGGACAGGAACCTGTCGACGAAGTCCGGCCACGCGTCGGGATCCTTGGCCGCCTCGGCGTAATGGCGCTGGAACCGTTCGTCCCGTCCGTAGTCCGGGACCGCGGTGGTGAAATGCGCGCCGTTCGGCGTCTCGGCGACCCCGGTGACGAGCATCCGGCTCAGCAGCAGGCTCTGTACCGGCCCCGCTTCGGTGAGTTCGGCGGTCTCCACGATCTTTTCCGTGGACACGTAACACTTGTCGGCGGCCAGCGCGAACAGTTCGTCGAAGTACGGATCCGGGCCGAGGTACTGCGCGTTGCCCCGGGCGTCGGCTCGGTTGAGGTGGACGAAGGCCGCGTCGAGCTTGAGCGCGGGCACGGCCAGCAGTTCTTCGCCGTCGTCGTAAGGAGAGCGGACCGTGCGCAACGACGGGTTCAGGTCCACCACACCGGAGCCGAGTCCCGCCCGCGTCGGCAGAAACGGAAGTCGTTGCGCCGCGGCGGAAAGCCCGGTCCCGAAGACGCCCTCGTCGTACTCGGTGACGGTGATCGTCCCGGATTCCCTGGCGCGGGAGAACCACGGGTCGTACGGGATCGTGTCCAGCGTGACGAAGCCGAAGACCAGATGCCGGATCTTGCCCGCCGACGCCAGCAGTCCCACGTCCGGACCGCCGTAGGAGACCACGGTGAGGTCCTTGACCGGCGAACGCAGGATCGCGCGCACCAGCGCCATGGGCTTGCGCCGGGACCCCCAGCCGCCGATCCCGATCGTCATCCCGTCGGTGAGTTCGGCGGCGATCTCGTCCGGCGTCATCCGCTTGTCGGTCATCACTTCCCCTTGCCGTCCAAGAACTCCTGGCGCGCCCCGTCGGAGACGCCGGCCAGGTTGAGTTCGAAGGTGAATCCCTGCTCGAAGCGATAGCTGCGGTGCACGGGCTGGACGTCGATGCCGTTGATGGCCTGTTTCGCCGCGCGGATCACGCGGGTGTCCTTCGCCGCGATCTGCCGCGCCACGCCGAGCGCGGTCTCGTCGAGTTCTTCCTTCGGCACCACCGCGTAGACCGAACCGTGGTGGTGCAACTGGGCCGCGGTGATCGTCGACGCCGTGTAGTACAGGGCCCGCATCAGATGCTGGGGGACCAGCCGCGCGAGATGGGTGGCCGCGCCCAGCGCGCCGCGATCGACCTCGGGCAGGCCAAAGGTCGCGTCATCGCTGGCGACCACGACGTCCGCGTTGCCGACCAGGCCGACCCCGCCGCCGAGACAGAAGCCCCGCACCGCGGCGATCACCGGCACGGCGCAGTCGTAGACGGCGGAGAACGCCGCCGCGCAGCCCTCGTTCGCGCCGATCAGCGCGCCGTACCCCGGATCTCGCTGGATCTCCTTGATGTCGACCCCGGCGTTGAACCCGCGGCCTTCCGCGCGCAGCACCACGACATGCGTCGAGGGATCGCGCCCGGCGTCGGTGACGGCGGAGGCGAGGGCGAACCATCCCTTCACGCTCAGCGCGTTCACCGGGGGCGCGTCGACCGTGACCACGGCGATGCCGGGCTCCGGGGAGTGGGTGGAAACGGTCATCGTGCACCCTCCGCAGCTACCAAACCTAGCACTTGCTTGGTACGTTAGCAGGACGCCCGGCCCGGGTACAGCGACCGTGAAGGAGGCCCGGCATGGCACTCGAACTCCGGCTCGACGGCGCCGTGGTGCTGGTGACCGGTGGGGTACGCGGCGTCGGCGCCGGTGTCACCAGGAGTTTTCTGCGTGCCGGCGCCGAAGTCGTCACCTGCGCCCGCACCGAACCCGAGCGGCCGGTCCGCGACGGCGGCCGGGCGTCGACGTTCATCTCCTGCGACGTCCGCGACGCGGGTGAGGTCGACGCGCTCTTCGAGGAGATCCTCCGCCGCCACGGCAGGCTCGACGTCGTCGTCAACAACGCGGGCGGCGCCCCGTACGCCGAGGTGGCGAACGCGTCGCCGCGGTTTCACGAAAAGGTGATCGGGCTGAACCTGGTGGCGCCCCTGACCGTCGCGCGGGCGGCGAACGCGATCATGCAGCGGCAGGAAACCGGCGGCGCCATCGTGAACATCAGCAGTGTCAGCGGGACGAGACCGTCGCCGGGGACGGCTTCCTACGGTGCGGCGAAAGCGGGTCTGGACAACCTGACCGCGACGCTGGCCGTGGAATGGGCGCCGAAGGTACGGGTCAACGCGCTCGACGTCGGCATGGTCCGGACGGAGCACACGCATCTGCATTACGGCGACGAGGCCGGGATCGCGGCGGTGGGCGCGACTGTCCCGTTAGGACGGTTGGCGGAACCGGACGAGATCGGTTCCTGCGCGGTGTTCCTGGCCTCGCCGCTGGCCTCTTATGTCAGCGGCGCCTGCCTGGCCGTGCACGGCGGGGGAGAGGCACCCGCCTTCCTGGCCGCTTCGAATTCCCAAACCGAACGAAAGGAGCCGGTGTGAGCGGGATCGCCGACGGCCGGATCGTGGTGGTGACCGGGGCCGGTCGTGGCATCGGGCGGGCGCATGCGCTCGCGTTCGCCGCCGAGGGCGCGCGGGTGGTGGTGAACGACCTCGGCGCCGGGGTCGACGGCAGCGGCGGTTCGGCCGGGCCCGCGCAGGACGTCGTCGACGAGATCGAGGCGCTCGGCGGCAAAGCGGTCGCGAACACCGACGACGTCGCTTCCTGGGAGGGCGCCGAAGCGCTGGTGCGAACCGCCGTCGAAACGTTCGGCGGACTTGACGTCCTGGTCAACAACGCCGGTTTCCTGCGCGACCGGATGCTGGTCAACCTCGGCGAGGACGAATGGGACGCGGTCATCCGTGTCCACCTCAAAGGCCATTTCGCGCCGACGCGGCACGCCGCCGGGTACTGGCGCGCGGAGGCGAAGGCAGGCCGGACGCGGGCGGCGCGGGTGATCAACACCAGTTCCGGCGCCGGTTTGCTCGGCAGCGTCGGGCAGGGCAACTACGCGGCCGCGAAGTCGGGGATCCTGGGACTCACCCTCGTCGCCGCCACGGAATTCGCGCGCTACGGCGTCACCGTGAACGCGATCGCCCCGGCCGCCAGGACCAGGATGACCGAGGAGGCCTTCGCCGAAGACATGGCCGCCCCGGCGGACGGATTCGACGCCATGGCCCCGGAAAACGTTTCGCCGCTGGTGGTCTGGCTCGGCAGCGAGGAGTCGTCCGGGGTGACCGGCCGGGTGTTCGAGGTCGACGGCGGACGCGTCTCGATCGCGCAAGGCTGGCGGCACGGGACGGTGCGGGACAAGGGATCCCGGTGGTCGCCGGCCGAACTCGGCCCGGTGGTGGCCGAGCTGGTGGCCGATGCCCCCGTTCCCGAACCCGTCTACGGCGCCTGACCCGCGTGCCTCGTGAGTGGTAATGACGGTTCTAACCGTCATTACCACTCACGAGCCCACCGCGTCCCGGGTGAGGTCCCGGACCTCGGGAAGCGGCTCGAAACCCGCTGACTTGTAGGTCGCGACGGCGGCGACGTTGGAACTCGGCGTGTACACGCCCGCGCTCGACGAACCGAGTTCCCGGAGCGCGGCCGCCGCGGCGACACTGATCGCCTTGCCGTACCCGTGCCCGCGATGGTCCCGGTGCACACCCATCGGCTCGAGGATCCCGGGCTTCCCCTGGCCGGCCGACCACACCGCGACCGCCGCGGCTGCGTCACCCTGGTCGTCGTACGCGACCAGGCAGCGGGCGCCGGCGAACGCCGATCCGGACGCCATCGCGGTCCACCGTTCCATCGAGAACGTCGATCCGTCGAACGACGCCCGGATCACGGCGGCCCACACCTGCCCCTGGTCCGGTCCGATCACCTCGATCCGCATGCCCGGATCCTTCACCGGCTCGGCGAGGTCGAGACGCAACGGCGTCCACGGCTCGTCGGGATACCAGCCCCGTTCGGGCAGCAGGTCCTGGATCAGCGCGTCCTTCGGGGCCTCGATGAACACCTTCCCCGGAGGCAGCACGCCGCGCTCCGGCTCGATCACGTCCTCGGCCAGCCGCTGCGCCAGCTCTTCGTCCCGGCGCACGTCGGGATCGGTCGTCAGGCGCAGCAGATCCGCCCCGTCCAGCAGGCCGACGGCGAGGATCCGGCCGTCCCGGCGCCAGATCCGGAGCGCCGCGGCCGTCGCCTCGGCCCCGAACCGCCGGAACCAGCCCAGGTCACCCGCATGCAGCTGCCACGCTGTGCCCTCCCGCTGCCACTCCCGCAGCACGGCCACGGCCTCGTCCAGCCCGTCGGTTCCCGGTTTCTCCACGATGATCGCCACAGTCGTGATCAGACACCACCGCGGACGGGCTCGCATCCGGTTTTCGGTCCGGCCAAGATGGGGGAGTGACGTCACTTCAGCGCCGCCTCTGGGAGGCGGTCGAGCCGCTGCACGCCGTCGTCTACTTCGCCCCGGAAACGGCGGCCGCGGCCAAGGCGGTGGGCCTGCCGAGCTGGTGGATGGGCTATTTCGCCGGACGCGTAGCGCCGCTCGGCCCGCTGGCGGAACCACCTGTCACCGCGATGCTCTTCGGCTTCGCGCCGCGGATGGTCGCGCGATCTTTGCCCGACGCCTGGAAATACGCCGAACCGGCCGCCGTGCTCCGGAGCCGGATGGACGCCGTCGAGGCGGCCTTGAACCGGATCCTGCCCGCCGACGCGCCGCTGGAAGAACTCGCCGGACTGCTCGAACAGGCCGTCGCCGGCTGCGATCACGCGGCGAGGCCGCTCGCCGCCGCGTGGTCCTCGGTCGCCCGTCCCGCCGGACCGGCCGGGCGGGTCTGGCTCGCGGCGACGGTGCTGCGCGAGCATCGCGGGGACGGTCACGTGCTCTCCGCCGTCGCCGCCGGGCTGCGCGGGCTCGACACGACACTGACCCACATCGGCAGCGGGGCGGTGACCCGCGAGGTCATCCAGGTCAACCGGGGCTGGTCCGACGACGAGTGGGACGAGAGCGTCGCACGGCTCCAGGCCAAGGGCGTCCTCGACGGCGATCTGGCCCTCACCGACTCGGGAATCGCGCTGCGCCAACGGATCGAAGACGAGACAGACCGGCTGGCCACCGGGCCTCTCGAAGCGCTCGGCGAGGACGGCGCGGTCGAGGTCGTGCGGATGGCCGTCCCGTTGAGCCGCCGGATCTTCGACACCGGCGCGATCCCGCTGCCGAACCCGATGGGGGCGCCGCGGCCCTGACCGCTCGAAACTGTCGGACCCCGGTGGGATGCTCTGGGGCATGGCGACGTGGCAGCAGTTCAGTGAAGAGGCGCCCGAGCTGGCGGCGAAGATCAAGGAGCGGTTCACCGCGGCCAAATCCCATGTGCTGGCGACGGTCCGGCGGGACGGCTCGCCCAGGGTCAGTGGCAGTGAGGTCGATTTCCGTGAGCAGGATCTGCTGATCGGTTCGATGATCAACGCGATGAAGGCGAAAGACCTGCAACGTGACGGCAGGTTCGCGATCCACGCCGCCTCGGCGATCGACGAGGGCGGCGCGGACGCGAAGGTGTCGGGAAAGGCCGTCGAGATCACCGATCCGGCGGAGGTCGCCCGCCTGCAGGGTGACGACGGGGAGGCGCACGTCTTCCGGCTCGACCTCACCGAGGCGGTGCTCACCTGGGTCGAGGGCAACACCATCTATTTCGACTTCTGGAAGGAGGGCCAGGGGAGCAAACGGCTCGCGAGGCCGGACAACGGTCCGGTGGTCGAGGTCGCCTCGGAGTAGGCGCGGACCGGCGCACCGAGTGTCCACAAGGGACACTCGGTGACGGGTCACCTGCCGTGTCCTTCGTGGGGCAGGCGGCGGTCGCGTCCGCCCGCGCTAGATCCGCTCGATGATGGTGCCGGTGGAAAGCGCGCCACCGGCGCACATCGCCACCAGGGCGGTGCTCTCGTCGCGGCGTTCGAGTTCGTGCAGTGCCGTGGTCAGCAGCCGCGCGCCGGTACTGCCGACCGGATGCCCGAGTGCGATCGCGCCACCGTTCACGTTGACCTTGTCCTCGTCTGGCTGGTGCACCCGCTGCCAAGACAACACAACCGAAGCGAAGGCCTCGTTGACTTCGAAGAGGTCGAGGTCGCCGATCGTCATCCCCGCCTTGGCCAGGACCCGTTCGGTCGACTGCACGGGACCGTCGAGGTGGTAGTACGGTTCGGCGCCGACCAACGCCTGCGAGACGATCCGCGCCCGTGGCTTGAGGCCCAGTGCCTTGGCCCGGTCCGAGTCCATCAGGAGGAGCGCGGCCGCGCCGTCGGAGATCTGCGACGACGTCCCGGCCGTGTGGACGCCGTCTTCGAGGACGGGCTTGAGTTTGGCGAGCCCTTCGACGGTCGTCTCGCGCAGGCCTTGATCGCGGGTCACCAACCGGGTCTCGCCGGTCGGCGAGCCGTCTTCGCCGAGCACGGGCGCCTTCACCGCGACGACCTCGCGGTCGAAGTGCCCGGCCGCCCACGCGGCGGCGGCCTTGGCCTGCGAGGCCGTCCCGAACCGGTCGACGTCGAGGCGGGTGATCCCGCGCCGTAGCGCGATCCGTTCGGCCGCGCCGTACTGGTTCGGCATGTCGATCGACCACGACGCGGGCCGTGGCGTGCCGATGCCCTCACCGCGGTTTGCGCCCAGCGGCACCCGGCTCATCGCTTCGACGCCGCAGGAGACGCCGGCGTCGATCGCCCCGGCCGCGATCAGCCCGGCGATCAGATGCGTCGCCTGCTGCGCCGAGCCGCATTGGGCGTCGATCGTGGTCGCGCCGGTGGTCTCGGGCAGCCCGGCGTGCAGCCAAGCCGTCCGGGTGATGTTGCCCGCCTGCTCGCCGGCCTGGGTGACGGCACCGCCGATCGCCTGGTCGATTAGCGCGGGATCCAGGCCCGCGCGGTCGAGCAGGGCACGCTGCGCCGCGCCGAGGATCTCGGCGGCGTGCAGCCCCGCGAGGTGACCCCCGCGTTTGCCGATGGGGGTGCGGACCGCCTCGACGATCACCGGACTTCCCACGTTCGCCTCCCGGAAACAGTGTTCACTACCGAAAAAGTAGAACACGTTCTTGATTTGAGCAAGTGAGCCCAGGGTCGACTCGTTTTTGATCACTGGTCGCGGTTACCGCCCCTGGCTGGGATTCCATGATCCCGCTCGGGTGAGTTAACGGGTTTCACTGAAAACTCTTCACTTGGTAAACGCCGTATGCTTCAATCGGGGTTAGAACGTGTTTCATTGGCGAACCGCGTAGGAGGTAGCCCGTGGCCGCTCCCCTGATCCCCGCCGGTTTCGATTTCACCGATCCGGATCTGTACGCCACCAGACTGCCTCTGGCGGAGTTCGCCGAACTCCGCCGCACGGCGCCGGTCTGGTGGAACCCCCAGCCGCACAACACCGCGGGCTTCCGCGACGACGGCTACTGGGTGGTCAGCCGGCTCGACGACGTCAAGGCGGTGTCGAGGGACAGCGAGCTGTTCTCCTCCCGGGAGAAGACCGCGATCATCCGCTTCGACGAGAACATGACCGACGACAGTCTCGAAGCCAACCGGCTCGTCCTCCTCAACATGGACGCCCCGCAGCACACGAAACTACGCCGGATCGTCTCGAAGGGCTTCACGCCGAGGTCGATCGCGAAACTCGAGGACACCCTCCGCGACCGCGCGGAGCGGATCGTCAGCGAGGCCAAGAAAAAGGGCTCCGGGGACTTCGTCACCGACGTCGCCTGCGAACTTCCGTTGCAGGCCATCGCCGAACTGATCGGCATCCCGCAGGAAGACCGCCTCAAGGTCTTCGACTGGTCCAACCAGATGGTCGCCTACGACGATCCCGAGTACGAGGTCGAACCACTCGCCGCGTCCGCGGAGATCGTCGGCTACGCCTGGAACATGGCCGAAGAACGGCGCAAATGCCCGATGGACGACATCGTCACGAAGCTGATCCAGGCCGACGTCGACGGCGAATCGCTGGCGTCGGACGAATTCGGTTTCTTCGTCATCCTGCTGGCCGTCGCGGGCAACGAGACGACGCGCAACGCGATCACCCACGGCATGAAGGCGTTCCTCGATCATCCCGACCAGTGGGAGCTGTACAAGAAGGAACGGCCGAAGACCGCGCCGGACGAGATCGTCCGCTGGGCCACCCCCGTGGTCGCCTTCCAGCGCACCGCGACCCGCGACACCGAACTCGGCGGGCAGCACATCCGCAAGGGTGACAGGGTCGGCATGTTCTACAGCTCCGCGAACTTCGATCCGGACCACTTCGACGAGCCGGAGAAGTTCGACATCCTCCGCGAAGACAACCCGCACGTCGGTTTCGGCGGCACGGGCTCGCACTACTGCATCGGCGCGAACCTCGCCAGGCTGGAGATCGACCTGATCTTCAACGCCATCGCCGACGTCATGCCGGACATCAGCGAAGCCGCCCCGCCCGACCGTCTCCGGTCGAGCTGGCTCAACGGGATCAAGCACTACCAGGTGCGCTATGCCTGACAAGACGGCCTGACAAGACGGCCTGATCCGGCCCGGACCGGCGCGGTGGGGCACCATGGGGTCATGGGTCCCCACGTGCAGGTCGACGTCGAAATGTCCTTCCGGGTCACGAAACCCGGTCCCGCCGCGTTCGTGGTCGCCCTCGCCGGCGGGGCCGATCAGGAGGAGTTCGCCTATCCCGCGCCGCCGCGCCAGGTGGCGTTCGAACACGGGACCCGGGCGCAGGTCGTCGATCTGCCGCCCGGGGAACACGTCGTGCGGTACCGGGCCGCACGCGCCTTCGGCCCCGCCGCGGCCGAGCCCGTCGGCATGGAGGACCTCATCCGCTACACCCGGCCGAGCCGGTACTGCCCCTCGGACCGGATGGGCGGGCTCGCCCTGTCGCGCTTCGGCGACCTGCCCGACGCGCGCGCCAAGGTCGAGGCGATCGTCGCGCACGTGGGCGAGCACTTGTCCTATGTGGTCGGTTCCGGTTCGCCGACCGACGACGCCGTCGACACCTACCTCGCCGGTGAAGGGGTTTGCCGCGACTACGCGCACGTCTGCATCTCACTGTGCCGCGTGCTCGACATCCCCGCCAGGTTCACCGCGGTCTACGCGCCGGGACTGTCCCCAATGGACTTCCACGCCGTGTTCGAGGCCGCGATCGACGGCCACTGGTACGTGTTCGACGCCACCGGACTCGCGCCGAGGCAGAGCCTGAGCCGGATCGCGACCGGACGGGACGCCGCCGACACCGCGTTCCTCTCCACCCTCGGCTGTGAGCTGGACTTTCTCGGCAACACCGTCCTGGCGACCGCGGGTCCTTCGCTGCCCGAGGATGACGGTTCGGAGCTGATCGCGCTCGCCTGATCGCGTGTTGCCCACGAGCTGTGACCTCACTGAGGTAGACAGTCCGTGTGAGGGAGAAGCAGGCACCGACGAAATGGAAGCGGCTGCGCGCCCGCTACCGCTGGCTCGACCACGTGGCGCGGGCGGTGAACCGCTACATCGAGTACGGCGGTTACCACTACGTCGCGTCGATCACGTATTTCAGCCTGTTCTCGCTGGTACCCATCCTCATGGTCGCGGCGTCGGTGGCCGGCTTCGTGCTGGCGAGCCAGCCGCAGGTGATCGAGTCGATGCTGAACGCGATCACCGGCACGCTGCCAGGCGGCCTCGGCGACAAGGCGGGGGACCTGCTCACCGGATTCGTGGAACAGCGCACCAGCGTCGGGGTCATCGGTCTGGTGATCGGGCTCTACTCCGGCTGGAACTGGATGAACGCGCTGCGGGACGCCCTCACCGCGCTGTGGGGCCAGAACCGGTCGGATCTCCCGCTGCTGCGCACCATCGCCGCGGACCTCCTCGCGCTGCTCGGCCTCGCGTCAGCGCTCTTGGTGTCCTTCGCCATCACCATTTCCGGCTCCGCGCTCGGCCGCTACCTGCTGGGACTGGCCGGGGTCGACGACACCGCCTGGGGCCACAACGTCCTTTCGGCGATCTCGATCCCGCTGGCGTTGCTGGCCAACTGGCTGGTGTTCCTCTGGGTGCTCACCCGGCTGCCGCGGAAACCGGTCGGGGTCCGCAGCGCGATGCGCGGCGCGGTCGCCCTGGCACTGGGCTTCGAACTGCTGAAACAGGCCGGTGGGATCTACCTGCGCTTGATCGGCAATTCGCCGACCGGGGTCGCCTTCGGCTCCATCATCGGTCTCATCTTCTTCATCTCGCTGGTGGCCAGGATGCTGGTGTTCGTCACGGCGTGGACGGCGACCGCGCGCGACGCGCCCCCGGAGCCGGTCCGGCCGCCGCCTCCCGTGGTGGTCCGGCCCGTGGTGGCGCCGCCCGATCGGCACGGGCTCAAACCGATGCTCGTCGGTGCGGTGACCGGGGTGGTCGCCACTCTCGCCGCGCAACGCCTCCGGCCGCGCCGCCGCTCCTAGCCCCGCGCGCGGCGGGGCTAGGAGCCCGGCTTCGCCGACCCCACCACCCACATCGAGAAGAACTGCGAACCGCCGCCGTACGCGTGTCCGAGCGCGACGCGCGCGCCGTCGACCTGGTAGTCCCCGGCCCGCCCCATCACCTGCTTGGCCGCCTCGGAGAAGCGGAGCATCCCGGACGCGCCGATCGGGTTGGACGACAGCACACCGCCCGACGGGTTGACCGGCAGCCGCCCGCCGAGCGCGGTCTCGCCCGCCTCGGTGAGCTTCCAGCCCTGGCCCTCGTCGGTGAACCCCAGGTTCTCCAGCCACATCGGCTCGAACCACGAGAACGGCACGTAGATCTCGGCGGTGTCCACTTCGGACAGTGGATCGGTGATCCCCGCCGCCCGCCACAACGCGGCGGCGGCGTCGCGGCCCGCCCGCGGGTTGACCTGGTCGCGACCGGCGAACGTCGTCGGCTCGGTGCGCATCGCGGTCGCGTGGATCCACGCCGCGCCACCGGGAACCGCGTCGCCGGCGGCCTCGTCGCCGATCACCATCGCGCAGGCGCCGTCCGACGACGGGCAGGTCTCGTCGTAGCGGATCGGATCCCACAGCATCTGCGAAGCCCGCACCGATTCCACCGTGATGTCGGACTGCCGCAGGTGGGCATGGGGATTCAGGGCCCCGTTACGCCGGTCCTTGGCCGCGACGATCGCGCCGACATGGTCGGGCGCGCCGGACCGCCGGATGTACGAGCGCACGTGCGGCGCGAAGTACCCGCCCGCCCCGGCGCCCACCGGCATCTGGAACGGCGGAAGGATCGACAGTCCCCACATCGCGTTCGATTCGGACTGCTTCTCGAAGGCGACCGTCAGTACCCGCTTGTGCACCCCGGCCTGCACCAGCGACGTCGCCACGAGCGCGGTCGACCCGCCGACCGAACCCGCGGTGTGCACGCGCAGCAAGGGTTTCCCGGTCGCGCCGAGCGCGTCGGCGAGGAACAGTTCGGGCATCATCACGCCCTCGAACAGATCCGGCGCCTTGCCGAGGACGACGGCGTCGATGTCGTCCCAGCCGGTCCCGGCGTCGAGCATCGCCCGGTCGATCGCTTCCCGGAGCAGCCCGGGCATCGACACGTCGGTGCGCTTGGCCTTGTGGTGCGTCTGGCCGGTTCCCAGTACGGCCGCGAGGTGCTTCACGAGAGGACCTCCAAGGTCGCGACCAGGTTCTGCTGCAGGACGGGGCCGCTGGTCGCGTGGGCGAGCGTCTTGCGCGCGCTGCCGTCGAGGATGCGGTTCGCCGCCTCGCCGATGCGGGCCAGCCCGGCGGAGAACATCGGATTGCCGGTCAGCACGCCGCCAGAGGGGTTGATCCGCACCCGCTCGTCCAGGCCCAGCGCGTCGCGCAGGATCAGTTCCTGGTGGGTGAACGGCGCGTGCAGTTCGGCCAGTTCGACGCCGTCGAGGTCGAGCGCCCGGCCAGCGGCCACTGTGGACGGTGACCGGGTGAGGTCCCGTACGCCGAGCGCGGGGGAGTCGACCCGGTGCTCGATCCCGGTGATCACCGCCGGGCTGTCGGCGAGGTCCGCCGCCCGCTCGGCCGAAGCGAGCACGATGACGGCCGCGCCGTCGGTGACCGGCGCGATATCGTGTGCCCGCAAGGGATCCGCGAAGTAGGGGGTGTTGAGGAGTTCGGCGACCTCGGTCGTCCCGGAGAACTGCGCGGCGGGATTCGCGGCGGCGTCGGCGCGGCTGCGCGCGGCGACCTCGGCGAGGTCCTTTTCGGACCACAGCCCGGCTTCGAGGCCGAGCCTGGCCTGGATCCCGGCGACACTCACCGAGTCCGGCCACAGCGGCGCGACGACGTAGGGGTCCATCTGCAGCGCCAGCACGCGCCGGAGCTGCCCGGCCGAAGACTTGCCGAAACCGTAGACGAGCGCCGTTTCGACCTCGCCCATCCGGATCTTCAGCCACGCCTCGTAGAGCGCCCAGGCGGCGTCCATCTCGACGTGCGACTCGTGGATGGGCGGGAAGGCGCCGATGGCGTCGACAGCGGCGATGAAGGAGAACGCGCGGCCGGCGAGGTAGTCCGAGGAGCCCGAGCACCAGAATCCTATGTCCTCTTTGGACAGACCGGTCCTGGTGAGTACCTCGGCGAAGATCGGCACCAGCATTTCCACGCCATTGGTGGTGCCCTGGGTGCGGCGGACGTTGGGGGCCTGGGCGAAACCCACTACGGCGACATCTGGCACGGTAGTCCTCACAGATGGTGGGCGAAGGATTCGTAGGGCGCGTCCGGCTCGCCGGTCGGCTCGAAGTGGCCGATGTTCTCCAGCGACGTCCACCATTCGTCCTGCGGTTTCCAGGCGGCGCGCACGCGCATGCCCATCCGGACGTCGGCGGCGTCGCAGCCGAGGACCAGGTGCAGGAACGCGATGTCCGCGCCGTCGAGCAGGATGTACGCCGCCACGTACGGCGGTTTGATCCGCTGGCCGAGGAACGGCACGTTCACGATGCAGAACGTGGTGACGATGCCGGTGTCGGGGAGTTCGACCTCGTCGGTGGTCGGCACGCCGTCGGTCGGGCAGGCGCCGCGCGGCGGGATGTAGACCTTGTCGCACGATGGGCAGCGCTGGCCGATCAGCTTGCCTTCGGCGAGTCCGCGCAGGTACCGGCTCTCCTCCGGTGACGCGGAATGCTCGTACAGCAGGTGGATCGGCGTGATGACCACGCTGACCGGCGCGCCCTCCTCGCGTTTCGCGATCGGGGGAGGCGTCTCGGTGAGTTCGGTGTCGGGACCGTCGGCGGGGACGAAGTAGGCGATGTCGCGGATGTGCCCGACCGGCTCGTCCGCCCAGCGGATCCGCACCCGTTGCCCGGTGTGGACTCCTTCGGGGGAACCGGCGTCGACAGCGTGCAGGATCGCGGTTTCGGCGCCGTCGAGCCGGATCAGCGCCCACGCGAACGGCCGCGACAGGGGCTGGCCGTCGAGCGGTTCGGCGATCCAGGACCAGGACACGATCTCGCCCTCGGCGGCGACCGGCACGAACTCGGACAGCGCCTCGGCGGTCACGGGGTCGTATTCCAGTGGCGGCACGTGGACGCGGCCGTCGCTGCCCCGGACGCCTTCGACGCGGCGCTCGCGCAGGGCGTTGACGAACCGGCCGAGTACCGGGCCGACTGAACGCGTGTAGTCGAAGCCCACGTTGAGCGGGGCCGACAGCGGGAGTTCTGGTGCACTCACAACTTGAGTGAAACACGTTCTCGATTTCTCGGCAAGATCGGCCATCTGGGCCTCCCTGACGGTTGCTCTTGAGTGAAACGCGTTCTAGATTTGCGCGTATGTCGACAGCCACGGGGACACTTGGGGTCTGGAATATCGCCGCGCAGGAGCCGGAGCGGGTCGCGCTCGTCGATCCGGACGGGCGCTCGATCGGCTACGGAGAACTCGCCGCGAAGGCGAACGCGTACGCCCGGGGCCTGCAGGCGCTCGGGCTCGAGGCCGGGGACGTGGTCGTCGTCCTGCAGCCCAACGGTGACGAACTCGTGGCCGCCTACTTCGCCGCCATCCAGTCCGGTCTGTACATCGTCGTGGTCAACTGGCATCTGGTCGGGCCGGAGGTCGCCTACATCCTCTCCGACAGCGGCGCCAAGGCGTTCCTCGCGCACGAACGGTTCGCCGACGTCGCGATCGCGGCCGCCGACGAGGCGGGGATCCCGGAGCGGGGACGGTTCGCCGTCGGCGACGTCGAGGGCTTCCGCCGGATCGAGGAACTCGGCTCTGGCGAAGGCGACGGCCGTCCGGAGCGGCGCACGGCCGGCTCGCCGATGCTCTACACGTCCGGGACCACCGGGCGGCCCAAGGGCGTCCGCCGTCCCCTGAGCGGCGCCGACCCCGACGAGGTCCCCGGCGCGTCGACGTGGTTCTTCGGGATCTTCGGACTGGCGCCGCACGACGATCACGTGCACCTGTGCGGATCGCCGCTTTATCACACGGCCGTGCTCAACTTCGTCGCGATCTCCCTGCAGCTGGGGCATACCGCGGTGCTGATGGACCGCTGGGACGCCGAGGAGATGCTGCGGCTGATCGAACGGCATCGCGTCACGCACAGTCATATGGTCCCGACGCAGTTCCGGCGCCTGCTCGCGCTGCCGGACGACGTCCGCGCGGCCTACGACCTGAGCTCGCTGCGCGTGATGATCCACGGTGCCGCGCCCTGTCCGCTGGAGGTCAAACGCCGGATGCTCGACTGGTGGGGGCCGGTCGTCACCGAGTACTACGCGGCCACCGAGGGCGGCGGCACCGCGATCTCGGGCGAGGAATGGCTCAAGAAACCGGGTTCGGTGGGGCTGCCGTGGCCGGGGTCGACGATCAAGATCCTCGACGACGAGGGCAAGGAACTGCCCGCCGGCGAGACCGGGACCGTCTACATGAAGATGGGCGACTCGAAGTTCGAGTATCACAAGGACCGGGCGAAAACCGACAAGGCGCGGGTGGGGGACCTGTTCACCCTCGGCGACGTCGGCCATCTCGACGAGGACGGCTACCTCTTCCTGCACGACCGCAAGGCGGATCTGATCATTTCCGGCGGGGTCAACATCTATCCGGCGGAGATCGAAGGCGAACTGGTGATGCACCCGAAGATCGCCGACGTCGCCGTGTTCGGCGTCCCGCACGAGGACTGGGGCGAGGCGATCAAGGCCGTCGTGCAGCCCGCCGACGGTGTCGAGCCTTCCGACGAGCTGACCGCGGAGATCCTCGAGTACGCGGCGTCCAGGCTGGCGAAGTTCAAGCTCCCGCGTTCGGTCGACTACTTGCCCGAACTGCCGCGTGACCCCAACGGGAAGCTCTACAAGCGCAAGCTGCGTGACCCGTACTGGGCCGGTCACCGCGTCCCCTGACCCCGCGTTTCGTCCTCTGGATGCGATAGTTGCGTGCGCAACTACCGCATCCAGAGGACTAAACGCATGAGGGGGCAAGGGCGGCGGGGGTCAGCGGCCCCGGAAGACGGGCTTGCGCTTCTCGGCGAAGGCGCGGGGGCCTTCCTTCGCGTCTTCGCTCGCGAAGACCTCGATGCCGTACTGGGCGTCGAGCTTGAAGGCCTCTTCCTCGTGCATGCCTTCGGTGTCGCGCATCGTCTTGAGGATCGCGCGGACCGCGAGCGGTCCGTTCGCGGCGATCAGCCCCGCCAGCTCCATGGCCTTGTCCAGCGCCTTCCCGTCCGGGACGACGTGGCCGATCAGGCCGATCTCCAGCGCCTCGGCCGCGGTGATATGCCGTCCGGTCAGCAGCAGGTCGGCCGCGACGGTGTACGGGATCTGGCGGGGGAGCCGGACGGCCGAACCGCCCATCGGGAACAGGCTCCATCGCGCCTCCGACACGCCGAACCTCGCGCTCTCGCCCGCGACGCGCAGATCCGTCCCCTGCAGGATCTCCGTCCCGCCCGCGATCGCCGGGCCTTCGACGGCCGCGATCAACGGCTTCGTCAGCCGCCGTCCCTTGAGCAGGCCTTCGATCCGGCTGGGGTCGAACGTGCCCTTCTCGAACGAGTCGCTCGGTGAGTTCTTCGACATCGACTTCAGGTCCGCGCCCGCACAGAACGCGCCGCCCGCGCCGGTGAGCACGCAGCACCGGATGTCGTCGTCGGAGTCGACGCGGTTCCACGCCTCGACCATGATCCCGAGCATCTCGCCGCTGAGCGCGTTGCGGGCCTCCGGCCGGTTCATCGTGACCACGAGGGTGTGGCCGATCTTCTCGACCAGCGCGTGCGGTTCGCCCACCAGAGCCTCCACTGACCCCATCGATTTCCCTGTAACAGCCACCATTGCCCAGAACGATAACATGTTCTACTTTGAGGGAGTGGCACTCAACATCGCGGATCTACTCGAGCACGCCGTCGACGCCGTGCCGGAGCGCATCGCGGTCGTCTGCGGCGATCGGCGGGTCACCTTCGCCGAACTGGAAGAGCGCGCCAACCGGCTGGCGCACCATCTCGCCGCACACGGCGTGGGAGCTGGAGCCCACATCGGTGTCTATTCCCGGAATTCGATCGAAGCCCTGGAATCGATGATCGCGGCGTACAAGCTGCGCGCGATCGCGATCAACGTCAACTACCGCTACGTCCACGGCGAGCTGCGGTACCTGTTCGACAACGCCGACCTCGTGGCGCTGATCCACGAGCGCGGCTACTCGGACAAGGTCGCGGCCGTCCTGCCGGAAACGCCGAAACTGAAACACGTTGTCGTTGTCGACGACGGAAGCGACGGCGACTATTCGTCCTACGGCGGAGTGGACTACGAAGCCGCGCTCGCCGAAGGCTCACCCGAGCGCGACTTCGCCGAGCGCAGCGCCGACGACATCTACATCCTCTACACCGGCGGGACCACCGGGTATCCGAAGGGCGTCCTGTGGCGCCACGAGGACATCTGGCGCGCACTCGGCGGCGGCATCAACTTCGTCACCGGCGAGTACGTCCCCGACGAATGGACGCTCGCCGAACAGGGCAAGTCGGGCAGTCTGGTCCGGTTGCCCGCCGCGCCGCTGATCCACGGCGCCGCGCAGTGGGCCGCGTTCGGCGCCCTGTTCACCGGCAGCCCGGTCGTGTTCGTGCCGCGGTTCGACGCGCACGAGATCTGGAAAGCCGTGCAGGACAACAAGGTCCAGGTGCTCACCATCGTCGGCGACGCGATGGCGCGGCCGCTGATCGACGCCTACCGCGAGGGCGACTACGACGCGTCGTCGATCGTCGCGGTGTCGAGCCACGCCGCCCTGTTCTCCCAGTCGGTGAAGCAGGAATTCCTGGCGATGCTCCCGAATGTGGTGATCACCGACGCGATCGGCTCCTCCGAAAGCGGGTTCACCGGTATCGGCATGGTCAGCAAGGATTCCGATCATTCCGCCGGCCCCCGGGTCAGCTTCGGCAAGGACGCGATCCTGGTGGACGACGACGGCGGGCTCGTCGACCCGAAGCCCGGCGCGATCGGGCTGATCGCGCGCCGCGGCCACGTCCCTCTCGGCTATTACAAGGATCCCGCGAAGACCGAGAAGATCTTCATCGAGGTCGACGGCAAGCGGTACGTCGTTCCGGGGGACTACGCGCGCTACGAGGAAGACGGCACGGTGACCCTGCTCGGCCGGGGCTCGCAGTGTGTGAACACCGGCGGCGAGAAGGTGTACCCGGAGGAGGTCGAGGGTGCCCTGAAGTCACATCCGGACGTCTTCGACGCGCTCGTCATCGGCATCCCCGACGACCGGCTCGGCCAGCGGGTGGCCGCGGTGATCCAGCCGAGGTCCGGCCGGGAACTGGACTTCGCCGCGCTCGAAGCCCATGTGCGGACCGAGATCGCCGGATACAAGGTGCCGCGCACCCTCTGGCTCGCCGAAGAGATCGGGCGGTCCCCCAGCGGGAAACCGGACTATCCCTGGGCTCAGCGCTACGCCTCCGAACACGAGCCCATCAGCATCCAACCGGCGTAAAGGAGTTTCATGCGCACGTCTCTGTGTGACCGGCTCGGGATCGACCTGCCGATCGTCGGGTTCACCCCGTCCGAACACGTCGCCGCGGCGATCAGCCGGGCGGGCGGGCTGGGCGTGCTGGGCTGTGTGCGGTTCAACGACGCCGCCGAACTCGACGCCGTCCTGTCCTGGATGGACGAGAACACCGGCGGCAAACCGTACGGCGTCGACATCGTGATGCCTGCCAAGATCCCGGCCGAGGGGACGTCGGTCGACCTCGCGAAGCTCATCCCGCAGGAGCATCGCGACTTCGTGGAGCGAACCCTGCGTGACCTCGCCGTGCCGCCGTTGCCGGACGACACCGACGAACGCGCCGGGGTGCTGGGCTGGCTGCATTCGGTCGCGCGGTCGCATGTCGAGGTCGCGCTGAAGCACCCGATCCGCTTGATCGCCAACGCGTTGGGTTCACCGCCGGTGGACGTCATCGAGCAGTGCCACGCGAAGGGCGTGCCGGTCGCCGCGCTGGCGGGCAAGGCGGAGCACGCCGTCCGGCACGTCGACAACGGCGTGGACATCGTTGTGGCGCAAGGCTATGAGGCGGGCGGGCACACCGGCGAGATCGCGTCGATGGTCCTGCTGCCCGAGGTCGTCGACGCCGTCGGTGACCGGGTGCCGGTGCTCGCCGCGGGCGGGATCGGCTCGGGGCGCCAGGTCGCGGCCGCGCTCGCGCTGGGCGCGTCCGGGGTGTGGATGGGCTCGTTCTGGCTCGCCACCGAGGAATACCTCCAGACCATGGGGGAATCCGAGGCGATGCAACGCGCACTGGTCGCGGCGGGTTCGTCCGACACCGTCCGGACGCGGATCTACACCGGCAAACCGGCGCGGCTGCTCAAGACGCGGTGGACCGAGGCGTGGGCCTCGCCCGACGCGCCCGAACCGCTGCCGATGCCACTGCAGAATCTGCTGGTTTCCCACGCGCACAACCGGATCCATCACGCGGCGGATCCGACCGTGGTGTCGATGCCGGTGGGGCAGATCGTCGGGCGGATGGACCGGGTGCGGCCGGTCGCCGACGTGATCGCGGAACTCGTCTCGGGGTATGAGGAAACACTGTCGCGTTTGGACAAAACCCGCTGAAGTCGCCCCCCCCCGAACGCCATGAAAGGTCCTTTCCTTGCGAAATTTGCAAGGAAAGGACCTTTCATGGCATGCCGTGCGAGGAAGCTAGAGACCGGCGGCCGCGTTCTTGATGGCGGTCGCGAAGGTGCTCACCTCGGTGTAGACGCCGGGAGCGTGCGCCCGCGCGCAGCCTTCGCCCCAGCTGACGATGCCGACCTGGATCCAGGCCCCGGCGCTGTCGCGACGGAACATCGGGCCGCCCGAGTCACCCTGGCAGGTGTCGACGCCGCCGGAGTTGATGTTGCCCGCGCAGATCTCGGCGCTGTCGATCAGGTCGGCGTAGCTGCCGCCCTGCGCCTTGCAGGTCGCGTCGGAGACGAACGGGACCGTGGCCTTGAGCAGGTAGCGCTGCTGCGCGCCGCCCTCGGTCGCGGCACCCCAACCGGCGACGGTGAACGTGCCGCTGTTGTAGGCCGTCGTGCCGGCGATCGGCAGCGTCGGGATCCCGCTGACCGGGCTCGCGAGCTTGATCAGGGCCCAGTCACCACCGGTGGAGGTGGGGTAGGTCGGCGACCGGTACACGTAGGTCGACTTGACCTTCTTGGCCGCGGTGCTCTGCAGGTCGACGACACCGAGGGTGGCGGTGATGGTCGTGTTGGCGCCGGTGCGCGACACACAGTGCGCGGCGGTGAGCACGATCTGCGAGGTGTAGAGCGCACCACCGCAGCCCATGGAAAGCCTTACCATCCAAGGGAATTCACCCTGGGCGGCTCGGGTTCCACCGACCACGTCGGTGGACGGCGGCTGCGCGGCCGCGGCGGGCGGGGCCGTGGCGAGGGCCGCCAGGGTTCCGGCCGCCGCGACGGCGATCAGGGTCTTTTTGAGCAGGCTGAACCGACGCTTGATGTCCAAGGGTTCATTCCTTCCGGCTGTCCACAGTGGAGGCAGGGAGACTGACTGCGGCCATCTGACTACAGCAGGTGGACGGACACCGGGACAACCAACTTTCTTCGGATCTTTGGGCCGATGATGGTGATTAACGGACGTTCGCCGCGAAGCGCCGACGAATGGCGTAGCCCAGAGCGCCCAACGCCAGTACTCCGGAACCGGTGAGCACCGAAACCGCCGGAAGGCTGAACGCGAGCACCAGGCAGCCGAGCAGGCCCACGACGGCGATCACCCGTGACCCCGGTCGCAGGGTCAGCGCGCTGGCGTTCGCGATGGCGTAGTACGCCAGCACCGCGAACGACGAGAAGCCGATCGCGCCGCGCAGGTCGACGGTGCTCGCGAGCAGGGCGACGACGACGCCGACGGTGAGCTCGGCCCGGTGCGGGACGCCGAAGCGAGGATGCACCGCGGTCAGGTAGCGGGGGAGATGCCCGTCGCGCGCCATCGCCAGCGTGGTCCGCGAGACCCCCAGCACGAGCGCGAGCAGCGAACCCAGCGCGGCGAGCACGGCACCCACCCGGACGGCGGGGGTGAGCCACGCCCAGGACGACCTCGCGACGCCTTCCGCGATCGGGTCCGGGCTACGGCCGAGCAGATCCGGTCCGAGCCGGTACAGCAGGACGAAGGCCAGGACGGCGTAGACGGCGAGCGCCAGCCCGAGCGCGATCGGCACGGCGCGGGGGATGGTGCGGGCGGGATCACGGACCTCCTCGCCGAGTGTCGCGATCCGGGCATACCCGGCGAACGCGAAGAACAGGAGACCGGCGGCTTCGAGGACACCGCCGACGCCGGGGGTGACCGTCGGGCTCCAAGCGCCCGCCGCGAGACCGCCGCCGAAGAGCATCGCCACCGCCGCCAGCGTCAGGATCGTCAGCGTGATGGACACGATCAGCCGGGTCGCGAACGCCGAGCGCTGGACGCCGCGGTAGTTGAGCCCGGTCAGGGCCGCGACGACGCCGACCGCGAACAGGCCCCGCCACGGCCGGCCGAGTCCGGGGGCGGCGTAGGTGACGACGGTCAGCGCCATCGCCGCGCAACTGGCGGTCTTGCCGACCACGAACCCCCAGCCGGCCAGATGCCCCCAGAATTCGCCGAGCCGTTCGCGTCCGTAGACGTAGGTTCCGCCGGACGACGGATAGAGCGCGGCCAACCGCGCGGAGGAGGTCGCGTTGCAGTAGGCGACGACGGCGGCGAGGGCCAGTCCGGCCGGGAGCCAGGCTCCCGCGGCGCGCGCGGCGGGTGCGAAGGCGACGAAAACCCCAGCCCCGATCATGGAGCCGAGGCCGATGAAGACGGCGTCGCGGGTGCCGAGCCGCCGGGCGAGCGAGTTCTGTTCGTCCACGAGTGTGAGCGTGGCATGAACACTTCGTTCGGGTCAGTACAGGCCAGGTGAATTCGGCCTAGGATCTGGACAGTGCGTACACGTTCACCGAGAGTCCATCCGTCCGCAGACGGCCCGGTTCGGGACGGTATTCCCGAACACGGCCGCGTTCCCCGCTATTACGCGGTCAAAGTCGAACTGCTCGATGTGATCTCGGAATTGGGTGAAGGTGCCGTACTTCCCACCGAGAGGGAACTTTCCGAACGTTTCGAGGTGTCTCGCGCGACGGTCCGCCAGGCCGTCGGTGAACTCGTGCTCGAAGGCCGTCTCAGCAGGCGGCAGGGGAGCGGTACCTATGTCGCGGGCCCCAAACTCGTCCAGCCGCTCGCCTTGGTGAGTTACACCGAAGGACTCAGGAGGCAGGGCATCGAGCCCGGCCGGAATTTGATCTCCTTGGAACGCCGGGAGGCCGGCCCGTCGCTGGGTTCGGAACTGGAAATCGATCCCGACGACGACGTCATCCACATCGAGCGGGTGCTCCTGGCCGACGATGAGCGGGTCGGCCTGGAATCGACCTATCTCACCGCCGCGCTATTTCCGACACTGATGGATGTGTTCGATCCCACACAGTCGCTCTACGCGTGTTTGCGGGAAAGGCTCGGTGTGGTCTTCGACGGCGCCGAGGAGCGAGTCGAGACCGTGCTCGCCACGCCTCGCGAGGCGCTGTTGATCGGGACGAATCCGGCACTGCCGATGTTGTTGATGCACCGGACCTCGTGGGGGCCCGACGGGATCCCCTTCGAACGCGTCCGGTCGCTCTTCCGCGGTGACCGGCTGTCCTTCGAGACCCGCCTCGGCCGCGTGGAGTAGCTCGACGTCCACGCGTTCAGTCCTCTCGATGCGGTATTTGCGCATTCAACGACCGCATTCAGAGGACGAAACGCGAAGTAATGTAACGCGAAGATAACAGGTCTGGTCCACATTTCGGGGGTACTTCACCTGGGGTTAGGGCCAGGGTCACGAGGCGTTGGTGCGGGCCAGCGAGCGTCTGCGGGGTGCGAATCCTCATCATCGGCGGCGGAGTGCTCGGCACTCAGCACGCCTGGCAGGCCGTCGAACGCGGCCACGACGTCGTCCAGATCGAACGCGAGCCCGAAGCCCGGGGCGCGTCCGTGCGCAACTTCGGGCTGGTCTGGATCGGCGGCCGCGCCACCGGCCCGGAACTGGAGACCGCCGCCAGGGCGCGGGTGCTGTGGGAGCGCATCGGCGAACGCGTCCCCGGGATCGGCTTCCGGCCGAACGGCTCGCTCACCGTCGTCCGCACGGACGCCGAACTCGCCGTCGCCCGCGCCGCCGCCGCGAGCACGGAGGAGCGCGGCTTCAAACTGCTCGACGCGGCCGAGACCCGCGCACTGAATCCGGCGCTGCGCGGCGACTTCCTCGGCGCGCTCTGGTGTGACCGCGACGCCGCCGTCGAACCGCGCGTCGCCCAGCCCGCCCTGCGTGCCGAACTGGCGAAATCCGGCCGCTACACCTGGCTGCCCGGCCGCGAGATCCGCGACCTGACCTCCCGTGGCGTCGTCGACGACACCGGCGAAACCCACGAAGGCGACGTCGTCGTCCTGTGCACCGGCGCCTGGACCGGTGGGCTGGTCAAGGAACTCGCCGGGCCGACCCCGGTCCGCCGGGTCCGGCTGCAGATGGCGCAGACCGAGCCGCTCGGGGAAGCCCTCACCACCACCGTCGCCGACGCCGACAGCTTCCGCTACTACCCGGCCTATCGCGGCGAGGCGCTCGACGGCCTCAACGCACGCCAGCCGCAGGGCGAGATCGCCGCGGCCAACGCCATGCAGTTGCTCATGGTCCAGCGCCTCGACGGCTCGCTGACCATCGGCGACACCCACGAGTACGACGAACCGTTCTCCTTCGACACCACCGAAGACCCGTACGACCACCTGGCCGAAGTCGCCGGGGCACTGCTCGGGCGGCCGCTCCCGCGGATCGTCCGCCGCTGGGCCGGGGTCTACGCCCAGACCACCGACACCTCCCGGATCGTCCACCGCGCCCGCGTCGCGGACAACGCGTGGCTCGTCACCGGACCGGGCGGCCGGGGTATGACCTGTTCCCCCGCCATCGCCGAAGACACCGCGGAGGAGCTGTCATGGTGAAGACCGAACTCGTCGTCCTGGACATGGCGGGTACCACCGTCGCCGACGACGGCCTGGTGATCCGGGCCTTCACCGAGGCGATCGCCACCGCCGGTGTGTCCGAAGAGGACAGCCGCTTCCCCGGCATGCTCGACTACGTGGTCGAAACCATGGGCCAGTCCAAGATCGTCGTCTTCCGCGCCCTGCTCGACGGAGACGAGGAACGCGCCCGGCTGGCGAACACCGCCTTCCAGGACGCCTACGGCGAACTCGTCGCCGACGGCCACTGCGAGCCGGTCCCCGGCGCCGAGGCGACGATCCAGGAGCTGCGCGCCCGCGGCGTGAAGGTCGCGCTCACCACCGGTTTCGCCGCCGCCACGCAGAACGCGATCCTGGACGCACTGGGCTGGCACGGCCTCGCCGACGCCGTGCTGGCGCCGGGGGAGGGCGTCCGGGGCCGCCCGTTCCCCGACCTCGTCCTCGCCGCCGCCCTGCGGCTCGAGATCACCGACGTCCGCCGGATCGCCGTCGCCGGTGACACCCCGTCGGACGTCCAGACCGGCTTGCGCTCCGGCGCCTCGCTCGTCGCCGGAGTGCTCACGGGATCGGCGAAGCGGCCGGAACTGGAAGCCGCCGGGGCCACCCACGTCCTCGAATCCGTCCGCGATCTCCCTGCCCTGCTGTCCTAAAAGGAGCTTTGACGACATGAAGAAACTCGCGGCCGCCGCCCTCGCCGGGCTGCTCACGATCACCCTGGCCGCCTGTGGTGGCACCGCCGGTGGCGCGTCCGGCGATCAGACCGTAACGCTGTACACAGTGGACGGTCTCGAAGACTGGTACGCCCAGCGCGTCGAGGAGTTCAAGGCCAAGACCGGCATCACCGTGCAGGCGGTGACCGCCGGATCCGGCGAGGTCGCCTCGCGGGTGGAGAAGGAGAAGGCCAACACCCAGGCCGACATCCTCGTCACCCTCCCGCCGTTCATCCAGCGCGCCGCCTCACAGGGGCTGCTCGCGGCCACGGCACCGGCCGGGATCGACCAGGTCCCCGCCGGGCAGAAGGACGGCCAGGGCCGGTACTTCGCGATCATGAACAACTACCTCAGCTTCATCCGCAATCCCCAGGTCTCACCCAAGACCTGGGACGATCTGCTCGCCCCCGCGCTCAAGGGCAAGATCCAGTACTCGACGCCCGGCGAGGCGGGCGACGGCACCGCGGTGCTGCTGCAACTCCAGCACGTCCTCGGCGAACAGGGCGCGCTCGACTACCTCGCGAAGCTCGAAGCCAACAACGCGGGCCCGTCGTCCTCCACCGGCAAGCTGCAGCCGAAGGTGGCCAAGGCCGAGATCCTGGTGGCCAACGGCGACGTCCAGATGAACCTCGCGTCGATCGAGAAGAGCGGCGGTTTCGACGTCTTCTTCCCGGCCGACTCCCAGGGCAAGCGGTCCACCTTCGCCCTCCCGTACTACGCGGGCCTGGTGAACAACGCGCCGCACGCCGAGAACGCCAAGAAGTTCCTGGAGTTCCTGCTCTCGCCCGAGGTCCAGGGCAAGGCCGTCGACGCCTTCGGCGCCCCGGCGCGGACCGACGTCACGCCGTCCGGGCCGCGGGCGGACAAGGTGAAGGCCGCACTCGACGGCGTCGAGATCTGGCAGCCCGACTGGGACGCCGTGCTCGCGAAGCTCGACGCCGACCTCGCCGCGTACAAGAAGGCCGTGGGCCGGTGACCCCGGCGGTCGAGTTCCGCGGCGTGTCCGTCCGGTTCGGACAGACGACGGCGCTCTCCCCGCTGGACCTCACCGTGGCGAAGGGGGAGACGCTGGCGATGCTCGGGCCGTCCGGTTCCGGCAAGTCGACGGCCTTGAAGGCACTCGCGGGCTTCGTGGTGCCGAGCACCGGCCGCGTCCTGCTGGACGGTGAGGACGTCACCGGGTTGCCGCCGCACCGGCGCGGCCTCGGCGTGGTCGTCCAGAGCTACGCGCTGTTCCCGCACATGCGGGTCGAGGCCAACGTCGCTTTCGGGCTCAAGGCGAGGAAGACCCCGCGCGTCGAGACGGCGAGCCGGGTGGCCGAGGCGCTGGACCTGGTCGGGATGGGGAAGTACGCCCGGCGATACCCGCGGGAGCTTTCCGGCGGGCAGCAGCAGCGGGTCGCGCTCGCCAGGGCCTTGGCCATCCGGCCGCGGGTGCTGCTGCTCGACGAGCCACTGTCCGCTTTGGACGCCGCCCTGCGCGAGGACATGGTCGCGGAACTGCTGCGGCTGCGTGCCGAACTGCCCGACACCACGCTGATCTACGTCACCCACGACCAGGGTGAGGCGCTGGCGCTGGCCGACCGGATCGCGGTCATGCGCGATTCGAAACTGGTCGAACTCGGGCCGAGCCGCGAGCTGTACCAGCGTCCGTCGACGGAGTTCACGGCGAGCTTCCTCGGCGCGTCCAACCTCATCCCGGTGGAACTCATTCACAACGACGGTACCCGGGTGCGGCTCGCCGGCCGCGAACTGGCGGCGGACCCCGCCGGCACGATCCGGGCGGGGCGGCCGGTCGCGCTCGGCGTCCGGCCCCACCGGGTCGGGATCACCGCGGTGGACGACCCCGGCGCGGTACCCGCGATCCTGCGCGGTGTCCAGTGGCGCGGCACGGGTTTCCGGCTCGACCTCGAACTCGCGCACGACGGTGGCGAGGTCCGGGCCGAGGTGCCGGATGTCGAAGGGCTGCCCGGTGTGGGGGAGAAGGTCGGAGTGTCCATTCCGGACGGTTGCCCGCTGGTGAGCGTCGGATGACCGGCCTCGCCCTCGCCGTCACGGCGGCACCGGCGCGGCGACGGGAGGACCGGCCCGGCCGCGGCTGGCTCCTGCTGCCACCGGTACTCGTCCTGCTCGGCTTCTTCGGCTACCCGCTGGTGCTGGTCGTCCTGCAGTCCTTGGAATCGAAGACCGGCGAGTTCGGGCTTTCGGTGTGGCTGGACGTACTGGGCTCGGCGGAATTCCGGGACGCCGCCTGGAAGACCGTCGCGCTCGCCCTCGGCGCCACCGCCGGCTGTGTGGTGCTCGGGACGTTCCTCGCGCTGGTGATCGCGTTCGTGCCGTTCCCCGGCGCGCGGACGCTCTCGCGGCTGGTGGACACCGTGCTCGCGTTCCCCTCGTTCCTCATCGCGCTCGCGTTCACCTTCCTCTACGGCAGCGCGGGGATCCTGGGCGCGGGCGGGTTCCTGTACTCGCCGTCCGGGATCCTGCTGGCGGAGATCACCTTCTACACGCCGTTCGTGATGCGGCCGGCGCTCGCCGCCTTCGGCCAGGTCTCGGCGGCGCAGATGGAGGTCGCGGCCAGCCTCGGCGCCAAACCCGGGCGGGTGCTGCGTCAGGTGATCCTCCCCGAAGCGTGGGTGTCGCTGGCGTCCGGCGCCTGCCTGACCATGCTGCTGGCGATGAACGAGTTCGGCATCGTGCTGTTCCTCGGTGCCAAGGACGTCACGACGCTGCCGATGCTGGTCTACGGTAAGGGGATCGTCACCTTCGACTTCCCGCAGGCGTGTGTCATCGCGGTGGTCAACGTCGTGTTCTCCCTTGCCCTGTACGGAACCTACCGGCGACTGACGAAGGGAGGCGGCCGTGCTGCTGTGGACGAGACGTAGCCGGATCCTGCTGTGGGCGGTGTTCGCGGTGCTGTTCACCGTGATCGTGCTGGCGCCGCTGCTGATGATCGTGCTGGCGTCGGTCGCCGGGACCTGGACGGGCCTGCTGCCGGGTGCGCTCACCGGCTCGCATTTCGCGCAGGCGCTGTCCGGTGAGACGTTCGCGAGCCTCTCGGTGAGTATCCAGACCGGCGTCATCGCGTCGGCGGTCTCGGTGCTGCTGGGGACGTGGGCGGCGCTCGCGGCGCCGTCCGCGCCGCGACGGCTCCGGAAGGCCGTCGACACCCTGTTCCATTTGCCGATCGCGGTGCCGTCGGTGGTACTGGGACTGGCGTTGCTGGTGGCGTTCAGCCGTCCGCCGCTGGCCTTCAACGGGACACGCTGGATCGTGCTGCTCGGGCACCTGATGATCCTGCTCCCGTTCTCCTACAGCACGGTCTCCGCCGCGATCGCGCGGATGGACCCGCTGCTGGCGCAGGCGGCGGCGAGTCTCGGCGCTTCACCGGCCCGTGTGCTGCTGAGGGTGCGGCTGCCCGTCCTGCTGCCGTCGATCTCGGCGTCGGCGAGTCTCGCGCTGGCGATGTCGATGGGCGAACTGGGCGCTACGACGATGCTGTACCCGCCGGACTGGCGCACCCTGCCCGCGAGCATCTTCGCGCTCACCGACCGGGGACAGGTGTTCCTGGCGTCGGCGAGCACGGTGCTGCTGCTGGCCGTCACGCTCGCCGGGGTGGTGCTCCTCGGGCTGGTCCGCGGACGTGCCGCCCAGCGTTGAATGACAGAGCGGTGATGCAACCCCGGACGGTGTTCGCTCCGTCTTGACGCCATGAAGAACGCAGCGAAGACGCTAGGCGCGGGGCTCGTGCTCGCCGCGACGGCGGCCTGCGGCGCGGGCGGCCCGGGAGCACCGGCGAACACGGAGGTCCCGCCAGTCGTCACCACCCCCTCGGATCTGCCCACCTCGCTCCCGGCCAGCCCGCCGGTCGCGAAACCACCGATGTCGCGGCCGACCGTCGGCCCGCCGCCCTCGGACAAGATGCTGCCGCCGTCGCAGGTCGACGCCAAGGTGCCCGCCCAGGTCAGCGCCGAGAACGGCGGCCTGAACGTGTACCTCGAACTGAGCGGTTGCGACGAGGCGAAGGCGAGCCTCGCCGAGGAGAACGCGCGGCGGGTCGTGGTCAAGGTGAAGATCGACCACGGCAAGCCGGGGCAGATGTGCCCGCAGGTCATCCGCTACGCCGTCCTGCCGGTGAAACTCGCCGAACCGCTCGGTCCGCGGACCGTCGTCCTGGAAGCGGGTTGAGACCATGTGCAACCCCACGACGGCCTCGTTCCGTCCCAGTCACATGAGGTACTTAACGAATGTCATCGGCCTGGGCCTGATCGTCGTTGCGGTATCCGCCTGCGGGGCGCAGAACCAGGCGGTGGAACCCGCGGCCGGACCCGCGAGCGGCAACCTGAGTACCGTCCCGCCGTCGCCGACCGCGCCGCCGTCCTCGTCACCGGCGCCCGTGCCGGGGAGCCAGCCCGGTGTCCCGGGTGCGCCGCGCCAGGAGGTCCCGGAAGGCAGCACCAAGGTGCCGGACAAGCAGCTCGACGCGTCGGCGCTCCCCGCGGACTATCCGCGTGAGGTGTACACCAGCAACGGCGGGACGATCCTGAACATCCGCGGCCAGGAAGGCGGCTGCGGGCACGCGACGGCCGAGGCCGCGCAGCAGGACGGGACCCGGGTCACCGTCAACCTGACCGAACTGAAGGGCCAGACCGGGCAGATGTGCACCATGGACATCCGGTACCCGGTGATCTCGGTGGCGCTGGCGGCGCCGCTGGGTGAGCGGACCGTGGTGCTGAAGCAGATGCGGTAACGCGCTCGCGCGCGCCATGAAAGGTCCTTTCCTTGCAAAATTTGCAAGGAAAGGACCTTTCATATCACCGGAAGCTGATCTGCAGCACCGGTTCCGAGGTGGCCTCGAAGAAGTCGTTGCCCTTGTCGTCGATGACGATGAACGCGGGGAAGTCCTCGACCTCGATCTTCCAGACCGCCTCCATCCCCAGCTCGGCGTACTCGAGGACGTCGACCTTCTTGATGCAGTCCTGCGCGAGCCGCGCGGCCGGGCCGCCGATCGAGCCGAGGTAGAACCCGCCGTGCTCGTTGCACGCGGCGGTCACCTTCTTGGACCGGTTGCCCTTCGCCAGCATCACCAGCGAACCGCCCGCGGCCTGGAACTGCTCGACGTAGGAGTCCATGCGGCCCGCGGTGGTCGGCCCGAACGAACCCGACGCGTAGCCCTCGGGCGTCTTCGCGGGGCCCGCGTAGTAGACGGGGTGGTCGCGAAGGTACTGAGGCATCTCTTCGCCCGCGTCGAGCCGCTCGGCGATCTTCGCGTGCGCGATGTCGCGGGCGACGACGAGCGGACCGGTCAATGACAGGCGCGTCTTCACCGGCAGCTGCGAGAGCTGGGCGCGGATCTCGGCCATCGGGCGGTTGAGGTCGACGGTCACCACCTCGTCGGACAGGTCGTCCTCGGTGACGTCGGGCAGGAACCGCGCCGGGTCGCGTTCGAGCTGCTCCAGGAAGACACCCTCGGCGGTGATCTTCGCCTTGGCCTGACGGTCGGCCGAACACGAGACGGCGACACCGACCGGGCAGGACGCGCCGTGGCGCGGCAGCCGGATCACGCGGACGTCGTGGCAGAAGTACTTGCCGCCGAACTGCGCGCCGATGCCGAACTGGCGCGTCATCTCCAGTACCTGCTGTTCGAGGTCGACGTCGCGGAAACCGTGGCCCAGCTCCGAACCCTCGGTGGGGAGGTCGTCGAGGTAGCGGGCGGAGGCCAGCTTCGCGACCTTCAGGTTGAACTCCGCCGACGTGCCGCCGACGACGATCGCGAGGTGGTACGGCGGGCAGGCGGCGGGGCCGAGGCTGCGCAGTTTCTCGTCGAGGAACTTCGCGAGCCGCTTCGGGTTCAGGACCGCTTTCGTTTCCTGATAGAGGAACGTCTTGTTCGCGCTGCCGCCGCCCTTGGCCATGAACAGGAATTCATAGCTCGGGTCGCCTTGGCCGTCTTTGTGATAGAGCTCGATCTGCGCGGGCAAGTTGGTACCCGTATTACGCTCATCCCAGAAATTCACCGGCGCCATCTGCGAATAGCGCAGATTCAACTCCTGATAGGCGTCGAAAATGCCCCGCGACAGCGCGCGTTCGTCGTCCGCGCCGGTGAGCACGCCTTCGCCGCGCTTGCCGATCACGATGGCGGTGCCGGTGTCCTGGCACATCGGGAGGACGCCGCCGGCGGAGATCGCCGCGTTGCGCAGCAGGTCCATCGCGACGAACCGGTCGTTGCCGCTCGCCTCCGGGTCGTCGACGATCGCACGCAGCTGCGCCAGGTGCGACGAGCGCAGCAGGTGCTGGATGTCGGTGATCGCGGTCTTGGCGAGCTTGGTCAGCGCCTCGGGCTCGACCTTGAGGAACTTCCGGCCCGCGGCCTCGACGACCTCGACACCTTCGGTGCTGAGCAGCCGGTACTCGGTGTGGGTGTCCTTCGCGAGCGGAAGGACTTCGGTGTGCTGGAACGTGGTGGGCGCCACTGCGCGGGCTCCTTTGCCGGCATCGGGAACCCGCCCACGGTACTAGGCGGGCCCCGAGTGACCGGCGTCACGTCCAGGTGAAGGCGACGGGAATGCAATTCGCACTCCGCAATTTGTCGACGCGCTCCACAAAATGGTTCGGGAGGCCGGGCCCACCCCGACGGACCCGACCTCCCGGGGAAAGCGATCCGGGCGCGAACACCCGACCGCGAAGACTTATTACCTGCTCGACGGTCTCGTGACGCAGGTCATAAGTCAACGCTGCCGAACGGGTGTCGCTTTTCCCGCGCCGAAAGGCGCAATGAGGATTACGAAGCGTAGGCGCGCAAGCGGTCCGCCCGCTCACCCTGACGAAGCTTCGACATGACCTCTCGCTCGATCTGGCGAACGCGCTCACGGGACAGCCCGAAGTGCTTGCCGATCTGGTCGAGGGTGCGCGGCTGGCCGTCGTCGAGGCCGTAGCGCAGGCGGATCACCTGCGACTCCCGGTCGTCCAGCGTCGCGAGCACGCGGCGCAGGTCGTCCTGGAGCAGGCCGGAGATCACGGCGCTCTCGGCGTCGGTCGCCTCGGAGTCCTCGATGAAGTCACCGAGCGGGGCGTCCTCTTCGGTGCCGACCGGCATGTCGAGGCTCACCGGGTCACGCGAGTGGTCGAGCAGATCGGAGATCTTGTGCGCCGGAATGCCCGATTCCGCGGCCAGTTCCTCGTGCGTGGCGTCACGCCCGAGCTGCTGGTGCAGGTCGCGCTTGATGCGGGCCAGCTTGTTGACCTGCTCCACCAGGTGGACCGGCAGCCGGATGGTGCGTCCCTGGTCGGCCATCCCCCTGGTGATGGCCTGGCGGATCCACCAGGTGGCGTAGGTCGAGAACTTGAACCCCTTGGAGTAGTCGAACTTCTCCACCGCGCGGATCAGACCCAGGTTCCCCTCCTGGATCAGGTCGAGCAGCGGCATCCCCCGGCCGGTGTAGCGCTTCGCGAGCGAGACCACGAGACGGAGGTTGGCCTCCAGCAGGTGGTTCTTCGCGACGTGGCCGTCACGCACGAGGGCCCTCATCTCGGAGCGCCGCTTCGGCGTGAGGTTCTCGGCGGTGTCCAGCACGTGCTGGGCGAAAACCCCGGCTTCGATGCGCTTGGCCAGCTCGACCTCGTCGGCGGCGGACAGCAGCGCCGTCTTGCCGATTCCGTTGAGGTACACGCGAACGAGGTCCGCGGCCGGGCTCTGGGCGTCGAGGTCGGCGTCGGTGAGTGCCCCCGCGCTCACCGGCTCCTGGGTGGATTGCGCCGGGATACGGCGCTCGCGAATCCCGCGCGCTTCGCGTTCGAGAGTCTGGACTGACATTCTGCCTCCCCGGTCACGGGCTGAACGTGCTGCGATGTGTCCGCCGGATCCGCCTCGGCGTAGCAAGCCCTGTGGAAACCCGCTACTCCTCGTCGGCCCAGCTTGGCTGGACACTTGGCTCAACGCCGGGAGGTCCGAAAACGTTCCCGGCCGCTATAGAGGAGACGGGCGGCTGACCTGGGGCGTTGCTCGACCAACCCTGAGCTTTTCCTGAGAATGCCCGCGCGGGGGAGCGGGAACGTGGTCTAGACCTCTAGGAGAAGCGTGAAGGGACCGTCGTTCACGCTGCGGACCGCCATCATGGCCCCGAACCGGCCCGTTTCGACCCGTGCGCCGCGTTCGCGCAGGGCGTCGACGACGGCCGTCACGAGCGGCTCGGCGGTCTCGGGGCGGGCGGCCGCCGTCCACGACGGACGGCGGCCTTTGCGGGTATCGCCATAAAGGGTGAACTGGCTTACGACAAGCAGGGGAGCGCCGGTGGTGGCACAGGATTCCTCGTCGCGAAGTATGCGAGCTTCGTGAAGTTTGCGTGCCATCGTCGCCGCCTTCGTCACGTCGTCGTCGACGTGGATTCCCAGCAGCACCAGCAAACCCGGCTCCTCGATGGCGCCGGTCACCTCGTCGCCGACGGTCACGCTCGCTTCCGTGACCCGCGCCACCACCGCCCGCATCAGACCGCGGGGAGGAGCATGCCGTGCCGGACCAGTTCGCGGACGACGGGCAGCGCGGCGGCGGCCAGTTCCTCCGGTTCGAGGCCCTGTGCGGCCGCCAGGAGCACGATCAGGTCCTCCAGCGGAAGGGCGCCCTGGCAGCCGGCGAGGAGCCGGGTCGCCAGTTCGTCGACCTCATGCGACCACCCGGGGCCGTCGGTGCGGTGCAAGCGCTGGACGGTGGTGGACCAGCCCTCCTCGCCCGGCTCGGCGACGCTCTCCAGAAGAACGCTCTCCGGGACGCGGAACCGGACATCGAGGAGCGAATCCCCGTTGGCGCGCAGCCATTCCACCCGGTCCAGCCAGTTCGCCGCCTCGGCGCCCAGCGGATCGTCGTAGGCCTGGCGGAGGTCTTCGCACACGATCGTCGGCGTGCTGCCCGCCGCACGGCGGAGGGTGACGAAGCCGAAACCGATGCCCTGGACGTCGTTTTCGGCGAACCAGTCGAGCCAGGCGCCGGATTTCGCACGGCCTTCGGGGGAGCGGGGGTCGATACCCGCGTCGCGCAGCCACGTGCCGACGTACAGGCCCGGATCCGCGATGTCCCGCTGGACGAACCACGCGTCGGTCTCGGCGGGCAGCCAGCGGGTCACCCGATCGCCCCAGTCCTCACCCTCGACGTGCAGCCAGGACGCGAGGAGCTGCCCGGTGCCACCGTCGTTGAGGAACCCGGGCAGCTGCCGCACGACGAGCGCGCTGGCGTCGTCACCGGCGAGGCCGGAGTCACGGTAGGTGTAGTCGACCCTCGGCGGGCCGACCACGAACGGGGGATTGCAGACGATCTGGTCGAACCGGCGCCGCGCGACCGGCGCGAACCATTCGCCCCGTACGAGTTCGACGTCCAGTTCGTTGAGCCGGAAGGTGGCCGCGGCGAGCGCCAGCGCACGAGCCGAGAGATCGGTGGCGGTGACCTTCTTCGCGTGGCGGGTGGCGTGCAGGGCCTGGACGCCGTTGCCGGTGCCGAGGTCGAGCAGGCTGCCGACCTCGCGGCGGCTGGTGGCGCGGATCAGGCTGAGCGAGGCGTGCCCGACGCCGAGCACGTGGTCCTCGGGCACGGTCTGGCCCAGGATGTCGGCGTCGAGATCCGAAACGACCCACCAGGAGCCTTCGTCGTCGCCGTGCGGACGGACGTCGAGCCCGGCCCGGTAGCCGTCGGCCGCGGGGACGAGGAGAGTGGCCGTGACCGCGTCATCGAGGGACAGTGGGGCGAAAGCGGCCTCGACGTCCTTCTCCGGCTCTGTCGAACCCAGGAGGAACAACCGGATCAGCGTCCCGAGGTCCCCGGCGTCGCGCGTGGCGCGGTAGGCGAGTTCGGGCTCGCCGCGGCCGAGGGCGGCGTGCGCGGAGCCGAGGACGTCGACCACGCCGTCGGCGTCGTATCCCGCCCGGCGGAAGGCGTCCCGCAGCCTCGCGCAGACGTCGTCGGACAGGTCGGGGAGGGCCGCTCGTGTGCTCACGTTCGGTAATACTGCCAGGATGAGGTCGTGAGCCTCGAAAGTGTCCTGGCACCGCTGAAGGCGGCGCTGCCCGGATGGGAAGACCTGTACACCGACCTCCACCGGCATCCGGAGCTGTCGTTCGCCGAAACCCGCACCGCCGCCGAGCTGGCCAAGCGGCTCGAAGCCGACGGGTACGAGGTGCACACCGGCATCGGGCGCACCGGCGTCCTGGGTGTGCTGCGCAACGGGCCGGGCCCGAAGGTGATGCTGCGCGCCGACATCGACGCGCTGCCGGTCGAGGAGAAGACCGGTCTGCCCTACGCCAGCACCGCCCGCGGGACGGACGCGGACGGCCGCGACGTGCCCGTGATGCATGCCTGCGGCCACGACATGCACGCCACCTGGCTCTCGGGTGCCGCCTCGCTGCTGGCGGCTGGACGTGAGCACTGGTCCGGCACGCTGATGGTCGTCTTCCAGCCGGGCGAGGAAGCCGGGGACGGCGCCATCGGCATGGTCCGCGACGGGGTCTTCGGGCCCGCGGGCAAGCCCGACGTCGTCCTCGGCCAGCACGTCGTCCCCGGCCCGGCGGGCTGGGTGCTGACCAGGCCCGGCGTGCTCATGGCGGCCACCGACGCGCTGCGCATCACCCTGCACGGCCGGGGCGGGCACGGCTCGCGCCCCGAGACGACCGTGGACCCCGCGGTGCTCGCCGCGTCCGTGGTGCTCAAACTGCAGACGATCGTTTCGCGGGAGATCGCGGCGACCGACTCGGCGGTGGTGACCGTCGGGTCCTTGCACGTCGGCACCGCGCACAACATCATCGCCGACCACGCCGTCCTCGAGGTCAACGTGCGGTCGTTCGACCAGGCCGTGCGGGAGAAGGTGGTCGCGGCGGTCGAGCGGATCGTGCACGGCGAGGCGACCACCGCGGGCGCGCCGAAGCCGCCGGACATCGAACGGATCGGGTCGTTCCCGGTCACCGAGAACGACGAGGCGGCCACCGAGAAGCTCACCGCGGCCTTCCTCGACCACTTCGGCGAGGGCCGGGTCATGCCCGCGCCGCTGGTCACCGGCAGCGAGGACTTCAGCGAGTTCGGCCGCGCCGCCGGGGTACCTTCGGTGTTCTGGCTGGTCGGCGGGCTGGACGAGCAGCAGGTCATCTCCGCGATGGCCGCCGGCCGGTTCGAACAGGACATCCCGTCGAACCACTCGCCGCTGTTCGCGCCCGTCCCGCATCCGACGCTTTCGACCGGCGTCGAAGCACTCGTGGTCGCGGCCTGGCACCGGCTCACCCACCCGGGTGTCGGATGAGCCCGGCGAGTGGGAGCATGGAAGCCGGAGGTGGTGCTGTGAACGCGCCCGCCCACGGTCCCGAACCGAGGGAACCCGCTCCGGTGCTGATCACCGAAGCCGCCCCGTCCTACGAAGACCAGCTCGCCAAGCGGAAGCGGAAGTACATCATCATGATGTCGTTCCGCTTCCCGTGCCTCATCCTCGCCGGGATCTTCTACCAGACCTGGTGGCTCGCGCTGGCGCTGATCGCGATCTCGATCCCGCTGCCGTGGATCGCCGTCCTGGTGGCCAACGACCGGCCGCCGCGCAAGAGCGAGCCGGTGAACCGGTACCAGCCCGAGCCGACCCGCATCGAGAGCGGCGGGCACCAGGTCATCGACGGCGGCTGACCCGTTTCGCGCGTGCCATGAAAGGTCCTTTCCTTGCAAATTTTGCAAGGAAAGGACCTTTCATGGCGTGTGACGGGGGCGGCTACGGCTGCGGGCTGGCCTTCGCCGTGAGACGAGGGCGAGGTCGTTCCGCCTGTTCGCGAGCTGCGGCCACCCGTGCCGTGCTGAAGGGGGCTTTCCTCTCATCGCACGCGGTGAAAGCGTCCTTCAGCTCCTGCCGCAACCCCAGACCGCGGTCCGTGAAGGCCTCCTTCCCTACTTTGAAGGTCAGGGGCCCGGCAAAGTCGGCATCGTGCAGGTCGGGCACCTCTTCGTCATGGCGCAGGTCGTCGATGAAGGAATTGGGACGTTGAGTGTCCCAATTCCTTCATGGACGCGGGGCACACTCGGTTGCCGGGACCCTGACTCTGAAGGTAGGGAAGGAGGCCTTCATTTGTGTACCTACGGCTGACGTCCGGGCGGCGCGAGGTGTCTCGAAGGGGCCCCTTGAGACGTTCAGCGTCTCCGCGAGAGGGTCGCGAGCGCCCCACTTGAGACGCTGAACGTCCCAGGCGAGGCGCGGGAGACATCCGCGCTCCTCATCATTCACGACCCACGCACCATGCGGCCCCTGGAACCCTCGAACGAAGACACAGGTGCCGAAGTGCGCCGGTCGAAACAGCGACGCCGCGCGTCAGGGTTGCGGGCCGACCTTCGCGACCGCCCGCGCACCCAGCCGCGTACCGGCCCGAAGTACCTCCACCGTCGACTCGCCGCGCAACCACGCCGCCAGTACACCGGCGTCGAAGGCGTCCCCGGCACCGGTGGAGTCGACGCACTCGGCGGGCCGCGACGGGACCGAGGTGACGGTGCCGCCCGCGTCGACCCAGCTGGCGCCGTCGAGACCGGCGGTGACCACGACCTCGCCGACGTAGTCCAGCAGTTCCTTCGCCGCCACCGGATCGCTCGACCCGGTCAGCGCGACCAGTTCACTGGTGTTCGGCATCAGCAGGTCGACGCCGCGCACGTCGTCGAGGAAGGCCGCCGGATCGGTGATCAGCGTCGCCGCCTGCGGGTCGACCGACGTCGTCAGCCCGGCCTTCTTCGCCGCGGCCAATGCGGCGAGCGCCGCGGGCCGTGACGACGGCTGCAGCAGGACGTAGCCCGAAAGGTGCAGGTGACTCGCGCCGGTCAGCGCATCCGGGGTGATGTCGGCGGGGCTGAACTTCGAGTTCGCGCCGCGGTCGGCGAGCATGCTCCGCTCGCCGTCGCCGTCGACGAGCACCACGACGCAGAAGGTCGGTTCGTCGGGGTCGACCGCGAAGGCGCAGCGGACCCCGGCCGCCTCCAGTTCGCTCTTCACCATGCGGCCACCGGAATCGTCGCCGATCCGCGCGATCAGCGTGGTCTCCGCGTCCTCGGCGCGCAGCCAGAGCGCGGTGTTCGCGCCCGCGCCGCCGCTGGTGAAGTGCACCTTCGCGCGGATGTCGCCGCCGTGCGGGATCGGGCCCTCGTGCCGCGCGACGACGTCGAGGCCGACGTCGCCGACGACCACGATGCCGCTCATGCCGCGGTCCCGGCGAGCGCGACGGCGACCTCGGTGGCCAGTTCCGCGTTGGACAGCACCAGTGCCTCGTTCGCGTCGAGGCTCACGCCGCCGCTGGCGGTGTGGAAATGCTCCAGCAGGACCGGCGTCACGTCGCTGCCGTGGACTCCCCGCGTGCGCAGGAGTTCGAGCCCTTCGGCGAGCAGCCGGTCGTGCAGTTCTTTGTCCATTTCGGACGCTTCGGGAATCGGATTCGCCAGCAGTACCCCGGAATTCGCGTGCACCCGGTGCGCGGCGATGATCGCGGCCGCCTGCGCGGCGTCGTCGACCCGCCACGGCACCTCGAAACCGGACGAGCGGAGGTAGAACGCCGGGAAGTCGCCGGTGCGGTAACCCAGCACGGGGACCGAATTGGTCTCCAGTACCTCCAGGGTCGCGGCGATGTCGAGCACCGACTTCACCCCGGAGCACACGACCGTGGTCGGCACCTTCGCGAGGACACCCAGATCCGCCGAGACGTCCCAGCTCTGCGCGGCACCCATGTGCACACCGCCCAGCCCGCCGGTGGCGAACATGCCGATCCCGGCCGCGGCGGCCAGCGCCGCGGTGCTGGCGACGGTCGTCGCTCCGGAGCGGCCGAGGCCGACGGCCGGGCCGATGTCGCGCAGGGAGAGCTTGTCCAGGTCCGCGCCGGGCGCGCAGACCCGCTCCAGTTGCTCGCCGGTGAGACCGACGAGAGGAACGCCGTCGAGGACGGCGATCGTCGCGGGCACGGCGCCGCCGTCCCGCACGACCTGCTCCAGCCGCCGGGCGACGTCGAGGTTGCGGCCGGGCGGGAGACCGTGGGAGAGGATGGTGCTCTCCAGCGCGACGACGGGGTCACCGTCGGCGAGGGCGGAGGCGACCTCTTCGTGAAGGGACAGTTGCGGAGTCACGAACGAACATCATCGGTGATGTGGGTCCGCGTCACTCCAGTGGGTCAGTTCGGTGGCGAGATTCTCCCTGGCCTTGCTCTCCCAGCGTGCCCGCGCGATGTCACTGCGGTACAACCGCGGCCGGGCCAGCAGCTTCTCCAGCACCGCCACGCGTCCCGCTCGCCAGTCCTCGTCGGAGTAGATCGAATACTCGGCCCGGACGCCGCTCGCGTACTCCTGGTAGACCTCGGGCGTGGCGCCGAGGACGGCGAGATCGGCGTCGAGCAGCGCCGTCGCGAGGAGGTCGTCGGCCGGGGCGGCGTGGTCGATCGTGGCGAGGCCCAGCCGCTCGGCGCGGGCGATGCCGTCTTCGGGGACGCCGGCGTTGGCGAGCTCGGCGCGGGTCCAGGCCGCGCTGGCCCGTTCGTCGTCGCCGGGACGGGCGTCGTAGACGACGTCGTGCGTCCAGGCGGCGATGGCGACGACCGCCCGTTCGCGGGAGCCCAGGCCGAACGCGACGGCCAGGTCGCCGCTGTCCCGCGCGACGGCCGTGGCGTGCCGGAGATCGTGGTAGCGGCGGTGCGGTTCGGCGTACCGGGTTTCGAGGTCGTTCCACGCGACGGCGGCGACCTGGTGATCGCCGCCGAGCCGGGTGATCGCGGTGGGCCAGTCCATCAGTCGAAGATCCCGCGCGACTTGGCCACCTCGTGCAGCCAGCCTTCCAGCTGCGGCTCCCACTTGACCCGCTCCAGCGCGGCGTGGTCGACCTTGAACAGGCCCAGGAACTCCTGCCCGCGCCCGCCGAACCCGCCGCTCTTGGACACCCGGACCCGCTTGGTCACTTCGAGGATGACCTGCGTCTCCGCCGCCGAGGACAGGAACGTCGCCGCCACGGAGGTGAAGACGCTCGCGAACCGCGGCGACGGGGTGAAGCGGATCTCCTGGAAGAACGGGAGCTGCTGGACCGCGCCGTTGATCCGGCCCCGCTCCAGTACGGCCTCGCGGAAGACGAAGCCCGTCCGGCTGAAGGCGTCCAGGATCCGCTTCTGCGCGGGCAACGGCTCGATCGCGGCACCGTCGACGTCCATCGGGTCGGTGACGGAGTTCGCGATGTCGAGGCTGGTCTGCAGGCCGACGGCCATACCGGGCAGCGGCTTGCCGAAGACGCTGGAGATCGGCGTCTCCCAGGGGAGGGCGACCTCGAACGGGATACGGACCTGCTGGCCCGCCGCGACGCGTTCGCGGCCCACCAGCTGCTGGGTGCCGAATTCGAGATCCTCGACACCGGGAGCGCGTTCGTCCGGCGTCTGGACCCGGGCGAGCAGCTTGACCGAGAGACCGTTGATCTCTTGATCGACTTCGCCGCCGAGCAGCAGGACCTCACCGCGCAGGGGGCGGCCGGGGGAGACCGTGCGGTCGAGCAGCCGGGCGTCGATCTTCGCTCCGCCCGAACCGAATGTCGCGAGCACCTTCTGGAACATGGGCGAGATCCTGCCAGGTCGCCGGTGTGCGCAGGAGGATTTGGGGCATTATGGAGGGGTGAGCACACAGACCCTTCCGAAGCCGGATACCCGTCCTGAGGGCACCGACGGCACCGACGACGATTCGCCGAAGATGTTCCACTACGTGCGCAAGAACAAGATCGCCGAGAGCGCGGTCATGGGCACGCACGTGGTGGCTCTGTGCGGTGAGGTCTTCCCGGTGACGAAGTCGGCGAAGCCCGGTTCGCCGGTTTGCCCGGACTGCAAGAAGATCTACGACGGTCTCAAGCCCGGCGACTGAGTGATGACCGTCCGGTGTCTGATTCCGGACAAAATCTGAAAATCCTTCACATGGCGGCTGCCCGTCCCGGTTTTCGCTGGTAATTCATTACCCGCCAGCGAAAACCCGCCGGGACGGAGCCTTCATGCGTAGAACCGGGATCGTGCTCGCCATCGCCGCGTTGGTCGCGGTGTTCTCACCGGCCGCCGCCCAGGCGGTCACCGGCTGGACCACGGTCGGCTCGGACAACGCCCGCCCCCTCGACGAGGGGCAGGGCCTGGCCACCATCGAACGGCCGTCCGGGACCACCTACCGCTACACCGGGATCGCGACCGTCCCGGTGAGCCTGTCGTCGCAGGGCTGGAACCACGTCGGCGACCCGGGTTCGGCACAGGGCTGGTACGTCGAGCCCTACCAGCGCGACGACAGGGGCGCGAAGCTCTTCCGCGTCGAGTCACCCACGGGGACGTGGGCGAACTACACGCACACGCTGGAATCGTGGGAGGCGAACAACAACTCGTTCGCCGCCGTGACCCCCGACGCGCGCTGGATGGTGGCGGGTGAATGGGGCACGATGGACCGGCTCCTCGTGCATCCGATGCCCGGCGTCGCGCATCCGGACCCGTCGGCGAATCTGCCGTACGCGTCCGCGATCCGGCTCGACCGGCCGGTGCGGGACATCCAGGGCTGCGACTTCGTCACCGCGACGCGGCTGCTGTGCGCGTCCGACGACCCCGAGGGCTCGCTGTTCGGCACGACCAAACCGCTGCTGCAGGTCGACCTCTCCGGGGCGCTGTCCGGTTCGGACGTGACCGGGCGGGTGACCTCGCTGGGCCAGCTGCCGTTGAAGAGCATGTGCGGCGGGAACTTCGAGACCGAGGGCGTCGACGTGGCCGCCGACGGGACCTTGCGCGTGATCGTGCTGTCGCCGTCGTGGTGTGTCGCCTTCGACAGCAAGACTTGGCGGTTCCGGAAGGCGTAGGGGCGCGTCTCGTGAGTGGTAATGACGGTTAGAACCGTCATTACCACTCACGAGCCACCTACGAAGCCGGTTCCGGGGTCAGCGTCTCGGCGGCCGGGGCCGCTGAGGAACGCTTCGCGTCCTTCTTCGCGCGGCGCTTCTCTTTCCGCGTCTCGACCATCGTGTACAGCGTCGGCACCAGGATCAGTGTCAGCAGGGTCGAGCTGACCAGCCCGCCGATGACCACGATCGCGAGCGGCTGCCCGATGAACCCGCCCTGGCCGGTGAGCCCCAGCGCCATCGGGACCAGCGCGAAGATGGTCGCCGCGGCGGTCATCAGGATCGGCCGGAGCCGCCGCCTGCCGCCCTCGGTCACCGCGTCGGTGATGCTCATCCCCGACGCCCGGTACTGGTTGATCAGGTCGATCAGCACGATCGCGTTGGTCACCACGATGCCGACGAGCATCAGCATGCCGATCAGCGCGGGCAGGCCGAGCGCCGTCCCGGTGGCCAGCAGCAGCCCGATCGCGCCGGTCGCCGCGAACGGGATCGACACCAGCAGGATCAGCGGCTGGATCAGGCTGCGGAAGGTCGCCACCATGATCAGGTACACGATCGCGATCGCGGCCAGCAGCGCGAGGAACAGGTTCCCGAACGCCTCCTGCTGATCCTCGCTGACCCCGCCGAGCTTGTACGCCGCGCCACCGGTGAAGGTCAGACCGTCCAGTTTGGACTGGATGGCCCGGGTGGTGGCGGCCAGGTCCGCGCCGGTGTTCTTGGCGGTGACCGTGGTGCTCAGCTCGCCCGAGGTGCGGTGCACCGCGGCCGGGCCGTCCACAGTGGACACCTTCGCGACCGAGTCCAGCCGGACGACGCCGGTGGCCGACGGGATCGGCAGCGCCTTGATCGCGTCCACCGACGCCGGGGCCGCCGTGCCCGCGCGCAGCACGATGTCCGTGCGCTGCCCGTCCACCGGCAGCTGGGTCACCGTACGGCCGGCGATCGCCTGGTTCGCGATCTGGCCGATCGACGTCGCCGAAAGCCCGCTCGCGGCGGCCGCGGCGGCGTCGACCTCGACCTGCACGCGCGGCGAGCCCTGCGCGAGGTCACTGGTCACCTCGGTCAGGTCCGGCACCCCGGACAGGGCCTGCCGGACCTGCTCGGCGGCGGGTTTCAGCGCGGCCTCGTCGGGCGCGGTGACGGTGATCGAGATCCCGTCGGAGTTGAAACCGGACGCGTCCGCGCCGACCTTGACCTCGCCGAGTTCCGGCCGCTCCAGCTTGTCCCGCAACCGGTTCGAGAGCGCGTCGAGGTCGGTGTCCTTGGCGACGGTGACCGAGATGCTGGTCGACGTCCCGCCCATGCCGAAGAAGCCGGCCCCGCCGATGCTGACCTGGTAGGTCTCCACCGCCGGTTCGGCGGCGAGCGCCTGCTCCACCGCGCCGGCGGCCTTCTCCTTGGCCTCGGGGCTGGTGCCGGGCGGCAGTTTCTGCGACAGGTTCAGCGTCGTCCCGCCGGACTGGTCGAGGAAGTTCGTGTTCAGCCGCGAAGCCAGCCCGACCGTGCCGCCGAAGATGATCAGCGCCAGCAGGACCACGGTGACGCGGCGCCGGGTCGCGAACCGGATCACCGGCACGTACCCGCGCTGCAGCAGGCCCCGGCGTTCCTTGTCCTCGGCCGCCTGCCGCGTGAGCTCGGCCTCGTGCTCGTTCGCCGGGGTCTTGGGCGGCTTGAGGAACCAGTACGCGAGCACCGGCACGATCGTCAGCGAGACCAGCAGCGACGCCAGCAGCGCCACGGTGACGGTGATCGCGAACGGCGAGAACAGCTCGCCGACGAATCCGCCGACGAAGGCGATCGGCAGGAACACCGCGACGGTGGTGAGGGTGGACGACGTCACCGCGCCCGCCACCTCGCGCACGCCGTCGAGCACCGCGCGCTGTTTCTCCTCGCCGTAGGCCAGATGTCGTTTGATGTTCTCCAGCACCACGATCGAGTCGTCGACGACCCGGCCGATCGCGATGGTGAGCGCGCCGAGGGTGAGCAGGTTCAGCGACAGATCGCCGGTCCACAGCGCGAGCAGCGCCACCACCACCGAAAGCGGGATCGACACCGCCGTCACGAGCGTGGACCGCAGCGACATCAGGAACAGCAGGATCACCACGACCGCGAACGCCAGTCCCAGCAGTCCTTCGGTGGTCAGCCCGCTGATCGCGTCCTTGACCGGGGTGCCCTGGTCGAACACGACGCTCATCTCGGCGCCGGTCTTCTTCGACAGCCCGGGCAGCTTGTCCCGCACGGAATCCGAGATCGCGACCGCGTTCCCGTTCTCCACCATGGTGATCGAGAGCCCGAGGCTCGGCTTGCCGTTCGTGCGCGTGATCGACGTCGGCGGCGCGAAGCCCGCCTGGACGTCCGCGACGTCACCGAGCTTGACCGGCTTGCCCGCCGGGGCCCCGGGGCGCGGCGACGGCGTCAGGTAGAGGTCCCGGATCGTGTCGACCGTGGTCGGCCCGCCGCCGACCTGGACGGTGAGCGTCTTGTCGCCTTCGGTCAGCGTCCCGGCCGGGACCGCGGCACCGGCCGTCTGCAGCGTGGTGGCGATCGACGACGGGTCGACGCCCGCCGCGGCCAGTTTCGCGTAGTCCAGCGCGATGGTGACCCGCGGCTGCCGTGCCCCGGTCACCTCGACTTCGCGGACGCCGTCGATCTTGCGCAGTTCCGGCGCGACCTCCCCGGTCAGCGCGGGCGCGAGCGCCTGCGGGTCGCCGGTGGTCCCGGCGGCGAGCAGCACGACCGGCAGGTCGTCGGTGGACCCCGCCGACACCGACGGTTCGGTGTTCTGCGGCAGCCGGGCCTTGACCCCGTCGACGACGCGCTGGATCTGCCCGACGGCGGCGTCGATGTCCGTGCCGAACTCGAAGCGCGCGGTGATCCGCGACAGGCCTTCCGACGACGTCGAACTCAGTTCTTCGAGCCCCTTCAGGCCCTGGAGCCCGCCTTCGAGCGGTTCGGTGACCTGCCGGTCCACCGCGTCCGGGGACGCTCCCGAGTAGGGCGTGATGATCTGCGCCTGCGGGAACTGCAGCGACGGGAACAGTTGCTGCTTCAGCTGCGGGAGCGCGAAGGCGCCGAAGCCGATCACCACCAGGGCGAGCAGCCCGATGAGACTTCGGTTGCGCAGGCTCAGTCTGGCCAGCGTGGACATGACGGGATCCCCCAGGAAAGGTGTTCGGGAACGTGCGGGATACCGCGAGCTTTTCATGGCGGAGGGTGGACTGGATTCACACCACGGGTGGAACCGAAGTACGACTTCGGGATGAGGCTATCCCCCATTCGGGGTCAGCTTCGCCGTTCTGTCACCTGATCGGCTTCGCTCTGCGCCTCTTCGTTCACTGACTGTTCTGATTGGGTTTCGTCGTCCTGACGGGGACGCCGCAGGGGGACGGTGGTCCGTTCCCACAGTTTGCGGCCCTCCTCGGCGCGGATCCGCTCGCTGGCCCGTTCCATCTCCAGCCGCCGCCATTTCCGGCGCTGCCGCTTGGTCGCCTTGGCGGGCCACAGTTCCTGGATCGCGCTGTTGAAGTAGGCGCCGCCGACCACCGCGAGCCCGATGAAGAACATCAGCAGCAGGAACGCGATCGGCGCGGCGAGGGCGCCGTAGGTGTAGCCCGTCTTGGTGATCCAGTTGAGGTAGATGCGCAGGCCGACACTGGAGAGCAGGAACACGATCATGGCGAGCATCGCGCCCGGCAGCCCGCGGTGCCACGGCAGGCGGCGCGGCAGGGAGAGCTTGTAGAGCGTGGTGAGCGCCAGCACGATCATCCCGCCGAGTACGGGGTAGTACAGCGTGCCGACCCAGTACGAGACCGTGTCCCGCCACTCGTTCGGGAAGAACTGGGGGAGCAGGTCGGGCCCGATCGCCAGCAGCGGCAGCCCGACCACCAGGATGACCAGCCCCGCCAGGTACAGGAGCAGCGCGAAGATCCGCTGCCAGACGTCGTTGCGGACGCCGTACTGGTCGTGCGCCACGGTGATCGCGTCGACGAACGACGACATCGCCGACGAGCCCGCCCACAGGGAGATCAGGAAGCCGATCGAGACGATCTCGCCCTTGCCGACGAACAGGATGCTGTTGACCGTCGGCTCGATGATGTCGTGGACGGCGTTGTCGCTGAAGATCGTCTTGCTGAAGGTGATGATCCGGTCGTGGACCGCGGTCACGACCTCCTGGCCGAACCAGTCGCCGACGAAGCCGAGACAGCCGAGGAGTCCGAGCAGCAGCGGCGGCAGCGACAGCGTCTGCCAGAAGGCGGCTTCGGCGGCCTCGGAGAAGATGTTGCCTTCCCAGGCCTTGTTGAGCGTGCGGCTGAGCAGGCGCAACGGACCTCTGCGGACCTTCGCGACCCCGGCGGCCGTCTCTTCCCGGCCGTTCTCCTCGCTCATGCAGCTCCTCCGCCAGCGCCGAGCGCCCTTGACGATGTCCAGCATGGTGCATGCCCGGGCATTCGGCTCGTCACCCCTGGGTTTTCGGGTGAGTAACCCGACAACGGGGGTGGCGCTTCCGGCGTTCCACGGGCTCGGCGGGTAGGCTCACCCCAGTGCCCTCACCTCAGGCGCCGGCGTCGCGGCCGGATACCAAAGTGGGGGTTTTCGCTTGTCAGACAGCGGTGAACAGCGCTTTTGAGGGAGAGGGAGGTGACCGGCATGTCGGAAACAGTGGAACGTGATCGTGGCACGTTGGGCGCGCCTCCCGCGGCGAAGGACAGCACCGCGAGGCCGCTGCGTGCCTGGCAGCGCCGCGCGCTGACGAAGTACCTGACGAAGAAGCCCAAGGACTTCCTGGCGGTCGCGACGCCGGGCGCGGGCAAGACGGTGTTCGGTCTCCGGATCGCCGCCGAGCTGCTGAGCGACCGGACCGTCGAAGCGATCACCATCGTCGCGCCGACGGAGCACCTGAAGCACCAGTGGGCCGCCTCGGCGGCGGCCGCGGGGATCGCGATCGACTCGAACTTCCGCAACGGCGCCGGTGCCACCTCGCGGGACTACCAGGGTGTCGCTGTCACCTACGCGCAGGTCGCGGCGCATCCGACGCTGCACCGCGTGCGCACCGAGAACCGCAAGACGCTGGTCATCCTGGACGAGATCCACCACGGCGGTGACGCTAAGTCCTGGGGCGACGCGGTCCGCGAGGCGTTCACGCCCGCCGTCCGCCGTCTCGCGCTGACCGGGACGCCGTTCCGCAGCGACGACTCGCAGATCCCGTTCGTCACCTACGAGCCCGACGGTTCGGGTTTCCAGCGCAGCAAGGCCGACCACGCCTACGGCTACGCCGACGCGCTCGCCGACGGCGTCGTCCGGCCGGTCGTCTTCCTCGCCTACTCCGGCGAGGCCTCCTGGCGCACGAGCGCGGGGGAGGAGTTCACCGCGCGGCTCGGCGAGCCGCTGACCGCCGAGCAGAACGCGCGGGCCTGGCGCACGGCGCTCGACCCGGCGGGCGAATGGATCCCGGCGGTGCTGCAGGCGGCCGACACCCGCCTCGCGCAGCTGCGTGCCAACGGCATCCCGGACGCCGGTGGCCTGGTGATCGCCACCGACCAGGAGTCCGCGCGCGCCTACGCCAAGATCCTGCAGCGCATCTCCGGCCAGAACCCGACGGTCGTCCTCTCCGACGACCCCAAGGCGTCCGGGCGGATCAAGGAGTTCTCCGACTCGACCGACCGCTGGCTCGTCGCGGTCCGGATGGTGTCCGAAGGCGTCGACGTCCCGCGCCTCGCCGTCGGCGTCTACGCCACGAGCGCGTCGACCCCGCTGTTCTTCGCGCAGGCCATCGGCCGGTACGTGCGTTCCCGCAAGCCCGGCGAGACCGCTTCGGTCTTCCTGCCGAGCGTGCCGGTGCTGCTGGAACTCGCCAGTGAGCTGGAAGCGCAGCGCGACCACGTCCTCGGCAAGCCGCACCGGGAGAAGGAAGGCTGGGAGGACGAACTCCTCGCCCAGGCCAACCGCACCGAGGACGAGCCGGGCGAAGAGGAGAAGGCGTTCACCTCGCTGGGTGCCTCCGCCGAACTCGACCAGGTCATCTACGACGGCAACTCGTTCGGCACCGCGGTGTTCTCCGGTTCCGACGAGGAGCAGGAGTACCTCGGGCTGCCCGGGCTGCTCGAACCGGACCAGGTGCGCGCCCTGCTGCGGAAGCGGCAGGAAGAGCAGATCGCCGACGAGAAGCGGCGCAAGCCGAAGGCCGAGGAGGCCGCGCCGGTCGCGCGGCCGCAATCGGTCAGCGAACGGCTCGGCAGCCTCCGCAAGGAGCTGAACGCCCTCGTCGGCGTGCACCACCACCGGACCAAGAAGCCGCACGGCGCGATCCACAACGAGCTGCGCCGGGTCTGCGGCGGGCCGCCGACCGCGATGGCGACGGTGGAACAGCTCGAAGAGCGCATCGTCACCCTGCGTTCCTGGTAGCGCCCCGTACAAACGTCATGAGGGGTCCCCATAGGACGAATTTCGTCTGATGGGGACCCCTCATGACGTACACGCGTGGCTGAAGGGCGCTTTCCCCGCATCGCATGCGAGGAAAGCGCCCTTCGCCGCATGTGATGCGGTGAAGGGCCCCTTCAGCCCGCCCACCCCGGCCCGCGCCCCACACGAGCCCTCACGGTGCGTTGCCATGCGCCCCGGTCGGGAAGCGACTCAGCATCCGCGGGACGGGACCATGACGTGCTATGAAAGGTCCTTTCCTTGCAAATTTTGCAAGGAAAGGACCTTTCATAGCGTTGGGGGCCCAGACACCCCGGCAGCCGCGGTCACCCTCCGTGAGTGGTGGCGGTCACACCGTCAGCGCACCTAGACTTCGTACGCCTTGCTACGGCCACGTTGCCAAACCGTGTCCATTTGATGAGGCTTAATCGATCCAGCCGTCTTCCGTGGACCCCGTTCGGCGGCATATGTTGTCGCCCACAACATATGCGCGATGGTGCGACCGGTCCGCCAGGATCGCCGCCCGCGAGCAAGATCCGGAAGGAACGAGGATGCGCAGCAGAACCCTTACCCTCCTCGCCGCGACGGTGGGCGCCGGCCTGGTGCTCTCCGCCTGTGGCGCCAACACCGCCGACTCGGGCAGCAGCAACTCCTCGCAGTCCGCCCCCGCCCCGGGCGGCGCCGCCACCGGCGGGAAGGTCGGCGTCATCCTTCCGGAGACGGCGTCCTCCGCCCGCTGGGAGGCCTTCGACAAGCCGTTCCTGACCAAGGCGCTCAAGGACGCGGGCTTCGACGCCGACGTCCAGAACGCCCAGGGCGACGTCCAGAAGTTCACCACGCTGGCCGACGGCATGATCGGGCAGAGCGTCAAGGTCCTGATCATCGCCTCGATCAACAGCGAGGTCGGTGCGGCGGTGGCCCGCAAGGCGCAGGCCGCGGGCATCCCGACGATCGACTACGACCGCCTGAACCTCGGCGGCAGCTCCGACTACTACGTCTCGTTCGACAACGAGAAGGTCGGCCAGCTGCAGGGCCAGGGTCTCGCCGACGCGCTGAAGGACAAGAAGGGCGCCGAGGTCGTCATGATCGAGGGTGCCCCGACCGACAACAACGCGACGCTGTTCGCCAACGGCCAGAAGTCGGTGCTGCAGCCGAAGTTCGCCAGCGGTGACCTGAAGCTCGTGCGCGAACAGGCCATCGACAACTGGGACAACCAGAAGGGCGGTCAGACCTTCGAGCAGATCCTGACCGACAACAAGGGCAAGGTCGACGGCGTCGTCGCCGCGAACGACGGTCTCGCCGGCGCGGTCATCACCGTGCTGAAGAAGAACGGTCTCAACGGCAAGGTCCCGGTCACCGGTCAGGACGCCACCGCGGACGGCCTCATGGCCATCCTGCGCGGCGACCAGTACATGACGGTCTTCAAGCCGATCAAGGAAGAGGCCGAAGCCGCGGCGAAGCTCGCCGTCCTGCTGGCGAAGGGCGACAAGGCGGGTGCCGACGCGCTGGCCACCGGCAAGGCGAAGGACCCGAAGGGCAACCGTGAGGTCAAGTCCGTGCTGCTCGAGCCGAAGCTGACCACCAAGGACGGGGTCAAGGAGGTCGTGACGCAGGGCTACGTCAAGGCGGCCGAGATCTGTGGCGGCGAACTGGCCGCGGCTTGCGCGCAGCTCGGTATCTCCTGACCCGTTAAATCCAGACAACCGGGCCGGGGCGCTTCCCGTGAGACAGTGCGCCCCGGCCCGGTATCCAGCCGGGAGAATTCGAGAACCCCCATGAGTGAACCGATCCTCGAACTGAGGCAGATCAACAAGAGCTTCGGACCGGTCCACGTCCTCCACGACGTGGACTTCGACGTGCGGGCCGGTGAGGTCACCGCGCTGGTCGGCGACAACGGGGCGGGCAAGTCCACCCTGGTCAAGTCGATCGCCGGGATCCACGGCTACGACTCCGGCACGGTGAGGTTCCAGGGCAAGCCCGTGCACATCCACGGTCCGCGCGACGCCGCCGATCTCGGGATCGAGGTCGTCTACCAGGACCTCGCCCTGGCCGAGAACCTCGACATCGTGCAGAACATGTTCCTGGGCCGGGAACGCGGCAGCAAATGGCTGCTCGACGAGGCCAGCATGGAGAAGGCGGCCCGCGAGACGCTCGCGTCGCTTTCCGTCCGCACCGTGAAGTCCGTCCGCACCCCGGTTTCGGCGCTCTCGGGCGGACAGCGGCAGACCGTCGCGATCGCCAAGTCCGTGCTGTGGGACTCCAAGGTGGTCCTGCTCGACGAGCCGACCGCCGCGCTCGGTGTCGCGCAGACCCGGCAGGTGCTCGACCTGGTCCGCCGTCTCGCCGAACAGGGCCTCGGCGTGGTGCTGATCAGCCACAACATGGCCGACGTGTTCGAGGTCGCCGACCGCATCGCGGTGCTGTACCTGGGCCGCCTCGTGGCCAACGTGCACACCAAGGACGTCACCCACGGCCAGGTCGTGGAACTGATCACCGCCGGCCGCTCCGGCGATCTCGGCCTTGCCCGCCCCGAAGCCGCCGTCCTGTAAACGGGCGAGAAAGAACCGGAAATGACTGAGACACCTGCAAAGCCCGCCTCGCCGGAGGGGGGCAAGTCGGCGGCCGCCGCGCTCAACCCGTCGGCGGCCATCACGGACTTCGGCATCGACACGACATCGATGTCGACGTCGGAGGCGATCGGCGACTACTTCTCCCGGATCAAGGCGGGCCAGCTGGGTTCGCTCCCGGCGCTGCTCGGCCTGCTCGTGCTGGTGATCGTGTTCGCCTCGCTGTCGGACACCTTCCTGACGATGAACAACATCGCGAACCTGCTGGCGCAGGGCGCCGGCAAGGCGATCATCGCGATGGGCATCGTGTTCGTGCTGCTGCTCGGCGAGATCGACCTGTCCGCCGGTACCGCGTCCGGTGTCACCGCCGCCGTACTCGCGATGCACTACGTGCGCAACGGAAACCTGCTGGGCGGGATGGGGAACGGCGTCTTCATCGCGTTCCTCGTCGTACTCGCGATCGCCGGTCTGCTCGGCGTGATCCTGCGGATCTGGGCCGGTGTCGGGTTCGCGGTGCTCGCCATCGCGCTCGTGCTGTCCGGGACGGCGGCCAACCCGTGGATCGAGATCCTGCTCGCGATCAGCGTCGGTGGCGCGATCGGTGTCCTCACCGGGTTCCTGGTCTCGAAGATCGGTATGCCCTCGTTCGTCGTGACGCTGGCGCTCTTCCTCGCCTGGCAGGGTGTCATCCTGCAGTTCATCGGTGAGGGCGGCACGCTCGGCATCAGCACCTCGGACGTGCTGTTCAAGGTCGCCAACGGCAATCTGTCCACAGTGGGCAGCTGGGTCCTCTTCCTGATCGCGGCGGGCGGATTCGCCGCGGTGACGCTGGGCCAGCACTTCTCGCGGCTCAAGCGCGGCCTGGTCACCCAGCCGACGCCGATGGTGCTGTTCAAGGTCGGCGCGATCGCCGTGGTGGCCGCGGTGGCGACCTACCTGCTGACGCTGAACCGCGCGCCCAACCCGAACATCGTGATCTCCGGCGTCCCGTACGTCGTGCCGATCGTGCTCGGCCTGCTGGTGCTCGGTACCTACGTGCTCAACCGCACGCAGTACGGCCGCCACATCTACGCCGTCGGCGGCAACCGCGAGGCGGCCCGCCGCGCGGGTATCAACGTCGAGAAGATCCGGGCGTCGGTGTTCGTCATCTGCTCGGCGGTGGCCGCGATCGGCGCGATCGTCTACTCGTCGAAGGTCGGCTCGGTCGACCCGCAGGCCGGTGGCCTCAACACGCTGCTGTTCGCGGTCGGCGCCGCGGTCATCGGTGGCACGTCGCTGTTCGGCGGCAAGGGCCGGGTGGTCGACGCGGTGATCGGTGGCCTGGTGCTGGCGGTCGTGGAGAACGCGCTCGGCCTGCTGAAACAGTCGGCGGCGGTGGTCAACATCGTCACCGGTCTGGTGCTGCTGCTCGCGGCCACGGTGGACGCGCTGTCCCGGCGCCGCGCGGCTGCGTCACCGCGCTGAGTCCGCATGGAATGATGAAGTCCGTGACCAGCACACCCGTTGCACGACCCGACGAGGTGCGCAGGCACAACCGCACGACCTTGCTCAGGTTGCTGCACGTCAGCGGCCCGAGCACCCGGGCGACCCTGGCCACCGAGCTGGGGCTCAACCGCAGCACCATCAAGACCCTCGTCGACGGGCTCGCGGAAGCGGGCGTCGTCGAGGAGAGGGTCCCGAGGCCGGGACGAGGGGCGGGCCGCCCCTCGCTCCTGGTCCTGCCGCAGCCTCAGGCGGCGGTGGTGCTCGCGGTCGACCTCCAGGTCGAACACGTGGCGATCGCGCTGGTCGGGTTCGGCGGCCAGATCCTCGGGCGCAACAGCTGGAACCTCCGCGGCCGGATGCGGGAGGCCGACGAGGTGATCACGCATGTGATCGAGTCGACCACCATGCTGGCGGGCGACCTCGGCGTGCAGCCGATCGCCGCGGGGGTCTCCGTGCCCGGCGTCGTCCGCCGGGTGGACGGGCACGTGCACGAGGCGCCCAACCTGCGCTGGACCGACGTGTCGCTCGGGGAACGGCTCGGCGGTGTGCTGCGCGTCCCCGTCCTCGTCGGCAACGACGCCGAACTCGGCGCCATCGCCGAACACCTGCGCGGAGCCGCGCGGGGCTCGTCCGACGCCGTGTACGTCTCCGCGGACGTCGGCGTCGGGGGCGGGATCATCGCGGACGGCTCGTCGCTGCGCGGCGGCGCCGGCTACGTCGGCGAGATCGGGCATATGGCGGTCCGGCCGGGCGGCCGTCCCTGCTACTGCGGCTCCCGCGGCTGCTGGGAGACCGAGGTCGGCGAGGCGGCGCTGTGCCGCGCGCTCGATCTGCCCGAGGACACCCCGCGCGGGGCGATCCTGTTCGAACTGCGCGCACTGGGCGGCGATCCGCAGGCGGCCGGGGAACGGCTCTCGGAGTTCGCCGAGTGGCTGACGGTGGGCCTGGTGAACGTGGTCAACCTGCTCGGCCCGCAGCTGGTCGTCCTGGGTGATCTGCTCACCGCGCTGCCGGATTCGGTGGTGGGGTCGGTCGCGGACGAAGTCCGGCGGCGGAGCCTGGTCAGCCGGGCGGTCGGCGGGACGCAGATCGTGAGTTCGGCGCTCGGCGCGGACGTGAAGCTCCTGGGCGCGGCCGAAGCGGCGTTCGAGATGATCCTGGACACCGTCTGACACGCGTTCAGTCCTCTGGATGCGGTGGTTGCCCCGCGCAAGGACCGCGTCCAGAGGACTAAACGCGGTCCTTCACGAGGCCGGACAGCAGGGCCACCAGAGCTTGCAGGGCCTTGGGCTTCGCCGCGTCGGGGTCCTCGGCGTGCGCGATCATCAACGCCGCCTCCGCGCAGGCGCTCAGCACCAGCTGCGCCAGCTCCGGGATGGGCCCCTCGATCAGCCGGCCGTCCGCGGCGGCGGCCTCCAGGAGCTCCGTGATCAGGCCCAGTCCGTACCGGTTCTCCAGCTCGCGCCATTCCTGCCAGCCGAGGACGGTGATGGCGTCGGTGAGCGAGATCCGCACCACCTCGGGCCGCAGGCACAGGTCCAGGAAGCGGCTCAGCGCGCTGAGCGCCGCCGTCCACGGATCGTCCGCCGCCCGCAGGACGGCCTGCAGTTCCGCGGTGATCTCCGTTTCGACCTGCTCGACCACGGCACGGAACAGTCCTTGCTTGTCCCCGAAGTGGTGGTACAGCGCGCCACGGGTGACCCCCGCCGCCCGGACGATCTCGTCGGCGGGCACGGCGGCGTAGCCCTGTTCGGCGAACAGTCTCCGCGCCGCCGTGATCAGGGCGGTCTGCGTCGACTGCGAGCGCTCGGTCTGGCTACGTCGTGGCGTGGGCACGCAGGAATTCCACCACCATGCCGCTCAGCCGCTCCGGCTGGTCCTCCGGCACGAAGGCGTAGGAGTCCTCGATCGTCTTCAATTCGGCGTTCGGCAGGACACCGGCGAGTTTCCTGCCCAGCCACAGCGGGAAGTGCCGGTCCTCGGGCGCCCAGACCAGCAGGACGGGCTTGCCGAACAGGGGCAGGCGCTCGGCGGCGGTCAGCGTGTAGCGCTTGTCGATCGAGGCGGCGAACCGGACGACGTCCTCGCGGATCGCCGGATTCCGTCTGCTGGGGAGCAGGTAGGCGTCGAGGATGTGATCCGGGACCGGATGCTTGGCCAGCCACACGAACTTCGTCGCCTTCAGCAGCGAACGCGAGCGCAGCGCCTGGATCACCGGCCCGAAGCCGCCGGGGATCCGCGCCAGCGTGCTCAGCGGGGCGAACATCGGTGGCAGGAACCGCTCGAAGGAGTCCGACGGCGTCAGCACGACCCGCCCGATCCGCTCGGGGGAGGTGGTCATGAGCAGCTGCGTGAGCGCGCCGCCGGTGTCGTTGGCGACCACCGTGACGTCGGTCAGGCCGAGCACTTCGAGGAACCGGGCGATGAGCGCGGCGACGCCGGGCGGGCTCAGGTCGGCGCCGGGGACCGGGAGCTCGTGCGAGCCCAGCGGCCAGTCCGGGGTCAGGCAGCGGAAGCCGGCGTCGGCGACCGCGGGGGCCACCTTGCGCCAGAGCAGCCCGTTGGTCAGCAGGCCGTGCACGAAGACCACCGGAGGCCCTTCGCCGCGGTCGCGGTAGCGGATACGGGCGTCGCCGAGGTCCACCTCATGCGTCTCGCCCAGGAGGTCGGTGGTCGTCATGGCGGAAACATACACGCTGTATGTATGTTTCCGGTAGGGGCGCGCGCCGCCCAAAAACAGGGCGGCCGGCCGCTCCATAGGGGAGCGTCCGGCCGCCGGGTGGTCGTGGACTGGTGGCTACCGCTGAATGTCCGCGGACATTTCCTTGAGCTTGGTTTCGTGTGCGCGGGCGTGGTGACCACAGAAGAGCAACTCGCCACCGGTGCTGAGAATGGCTCGAACCTGGGCTGCAGCTCCACACCGGTCGCATCGGTCGGCAGCGGTCAGTTCGGGGCGGGTGAGCGTCGGTGAAGTCATTGGAGTCTCCCTCCGTCCCGGCACCGGTGACCCGGTGCCATCGATCCAGCTACGACCACTTCGGCACTGATGCCGGAAACGTTCGTTCCCGGCCCCGCCGTGTTCGTGCTTCCACTCTTCCAGACGTTTGGCGGCCCGCAAGTGTTCCCGGGCGGGTGTCTCATTTGTCACTGGTAATTACCTCGGATGCCGTAGCGTAATCACGCAACGTAGGAGATGACGCCCCGTTCCATGGCCTTTTCCCATGTCAGGCACCATGCGGGGGTGGGTATCGCAGTCGTCCGGAAGCGCCTTTCGAGCGTGCCGGCCCCGGTCTTGTTCGTTCTCAGCGGAATTTCCATGTACGCCGGTGCGGCCGTCGCCGTAGGTCTCTTTTCGGTCGCCTCCCCCGCGGGGGTGGCCTGGCTCCGCTGTCTCGGCGCCGCGGTCGTGCTCCTGGCGTGGCGGCGGCCACCCCGGGCGGCGTGGACCGGGCGCGTGTTCCTGCTCTCCGGCGCCTTCGGCATCGTCACCGCCGGGATGAACGTGCTGTTCTACGAGGCGATCGCCCGGCTGCCGCTGGGGACGGCGGTCGCGCTGGAGTTCGCGGGGCCGGTGCTGGTCGCGGCGTTCGGCTCGCGCACCCGCCGTGACGTCTTCGCGTTGCTGCTGGTGGTGGCCGGTGTGGTGGCCATCGCGGACGTCCGGCTCGAAGGCAGCCTGCTCGGCGTGCTCTTCGCGCTGGGCGCGGCGGCCGCCTGGGCCGGGTACATCCTGCTCGGGAAGCGGGTCGCGGTCGGCGGGACCGGGATCGACGGGCTGGCCGTCGGGTTCGCCGTCGGCACCGTGGTGCTGTCCCCGCTGGCCTTCGGCACCGGCGCGGTGTGGGGTTCGCCACGTCTGCTGTTGCTGGGTATCGGAGTGGGTGTGCTGTCGACCGTCGTGCCGTACGCGCTCGACCAGGTGGTGCTGCGCCGGGCCGGGCAGGCGCGGTTCGCGCTGCTGCTGGCGTTGCTGCCGGTCACGGCGGGGGTGATCGGCTTCCTCTGGCTGAAGCAGGTCCCGACGGTGCCCGAGGCGCTCGGCACGCTGGCCGTCGTCGCCGGCGTGGCGCTGCGCTCGCCGGAGAAACGCGACCGGACCGCGGCCGAACCGCCCGCGTGACCCGATGGCCCGGCGCCGCCCCGACCGGGATACTGAGCCGATGACGAAGGCGGCATCGGCGGCGGCGAAGGACCTCGCCGCGGCCGGGGTGAGCGGTGTCCACCTGGCGTGGGCGGACAACAACGGCATCCCGCGCTCGCGGATCGTCCCCATCGCCGGGCTGGCGAACGCGGCGACCCGGGGTGTCGGCGTGACGTCGCTGTTCGCGGTCTTCGACAGCCACGACGCGATCACGTTCGCGCATACGGGCCTGGCGACGCCTTCGGGCGACGTCCGGCTCGTCCCGGTGCTCGAACGCCTCCGACGGCTGGCGGGCCAGCCCGCGCTCGCCTGGGCACCCGGACGGCAGATCACCGCGGACGGCTCGCCCTGGCCGTACTGCCAGCGCGGCGTTCTGGAACGTCAGGTCGCCATCGCCGCGGAGCGGGGCCTGGAGTTCCGGGCGGGCTACGAACTGGAGTTCGCCGTCGCGCCCGCCGGGAGCCCCGGCATCGTCGGCTCGCCGGGACATCCGGGCCCGGCCTACAGCCCGCACGCGCTGGTCCCGCTGGACGGGTTCATCGCGTCGCTGCTGCACGACTTCGCCGCCAACGGCCTCGACCTCGGCCAGCTGCACGCCGAGTACGGCCTGGCGCAGCTCGAACTCTCGCTGCCCGCCACCGATCCGGTGTCCGCCGCCGACGACCAGCTGCTGGCCCGGCAGACCATCCACGCCGCCGCGCACGCCCATGGGCTCGTCGTGAGTTTCGCGCCGATGGTCGGCCTCGGGACGGCGGGCAACGGCTGGCATCTGCACACCTCCGTCCGCCGCAAGGGCCGCAACCTGCTCGCGGGCGACGGCGTTCCGGGCGGCGACGGCGCCGCGTACCTGGCGGGCCTCCTGCGGGACCTGCCCGCGCTGACCGCCGTCACCGCGCCCAGCGTCCCCTCCACGCTGCGGATGCGGCCCGGCTACTTCGCCGGGGCGTACGCCTTCTGGGGCGTCGAGAACCGCGAGGCCCCGCTTCGCTACGTGCCGGGCTCCGACCTGCTCGGCGACGCGCACGCGAACGTCGAACTCAAGACCTCCGACGCCTCGGCCAACCCGTATCTCGCGCTCGCCGCCGTCCTCGCCGCCGGGATGGCCGGGATCGAGGACGCCCTGGTGGCCCCGGAACCGATCGGCACCGATCCGGGTGGCTGGACCGAGGGCGACCGGGAGAGCCGGGGAGTGGTCCGCCTGCCGGAGAACCCGGCTGCGCAGGACGCGGCCCTCCTCGCCTCGCCCAGGGTCGCGGGCGCGCTGGGGAACGAGCTTCTCGGTGCGTTCCGCGCCGTCCGGGCCTCGGACGCCGCGTGGGCCGCCGACCGCAGCACCGAAGAGGTCATCGCCGCGCACCTCTGGCGCTACTAGGCCGTGTCCGGGCCGCGCCGGCTCCCCGGCGGCGAGCACCTCGTCGCCGTCGCCCGAGCCGAACTTCCGCAGCGGGACGGGCTCGCCGGGCCGTTCACCGCGCTGGCCGCCCTGCGCGCCGCGGGGTTCGACGTCGCGGGCCAGGACGAGGTCGCCGCGCTGGCGGGCACCACGATGGAGGGGCTCGCCCGGGCGATCGGGACACTGTCGGGTGGACAGCTCGCCGCGGTACCCGCCACCGGGGACTGGACGCCGAGGACGTTGTTCATGCTCCTGACCGCGCTGTGGCGGCTCCCGCGGGTCGCGGTGATCGCGGAGGTCGATCCGGCCGAATTCGGCGCGCACGACACCCCGGAGCGGGCGTTGCTCGACTATCTCGACACCGGGGTCCCGCCGCTGTGGTCGTCGCGCTGGCGTCCGGCGGCCGCGCATTTCGTCCTGGTGACCGGGCTGCGGATCGGCACCGAAGGAACCTTGCTGTCCATTATGGACGGTTATCCGTCGTTGGGGGACAACGGATCGCACGACCAGCCGGTCGAATGGGTGGCCGCGGCGCTGAGCCGGATGCTGATCGTGGTCGACGGCGGCGACGCCGGGGCCGTCGCCGCCGCGATCACGTCGGCCGGTCTGTGGAGCTGACGTCTTCGGCCGGTTCGGCGAAACGCGAATGCTTGCGCCCGTAGAAGACGTAGATCAGCAGGCCGAGCAGCAGCCACGCGGCGAACCGCAGCCAGGTCATCACGTCGAGGTTGAGCATCAGGTAGAAGCACGCCACCGCCGCCGCGATCGGCAGGTACGGCGAGAACGGCACAGTGAACGGGCGCTCGAGGTCCGGACGGCGTTTCCGCAGCACCGGGACGGCCACCGCGACGATGATCATCGCCGACAGCGCGCCGATGCTGACCATGTCGGCGAGTTCGGAGATCGGGATGAACGCGGCCAGCGTCGCGATCAGCACGGCACCGGCGATGGTCATCCGGTGCGGTGTGCCCCACCGCGGATGCGCCGTGCCGAACTTCTTCGGCAGCAGCCCGTCGCGGCCCATCGCGAACCCGATCCGGCCGATCGTCACCAGCTCCACCATCATCACCGACGTCAGCCCGGTGACCGCGCCCAGCGAGATCAGCGCGCCCACCCAATGCTGACCGACCCGGTCGAAGGCGTCGGCGAGCGGGGCGCCCGCGTCGATCTCGGCGAACGGCACCATCCCGGTCAGCACCAGCGAGACCCCGATGTAGAGCAGCGCGCAGACCCCGAGCGCGCCGAGGATGCCGACCCGCAGGTCCCGTTTGGGGTTCACGGTCTCCTCGCCGAGGTTGGCGAGCGCCTCGAACCCGGTGTAGGCGAAGAAGACGACCGCGGCGGCGGTGACCATCCCGGCGATGCCGTAGACGGACTGTTCGAGGCCGAGCGCGGCTTGCACGATCGGCTGATGCAGGGCGCCGGCGGTCTCCGTCGGCGGCTGGGCCGGCGGGATGAACGGGGTGAGGTTCTCACCGCGGACGTAGAACACGCCGACCGCGAGGATCAGCACGCAGACCGCGACCTTCACCAGCACGAGCAGATTCGTCACCCGCGCCGACTCCTTGATCCCGATGACGGCGATCACGGTCAGCACGGCGATGATCACGACCGCGCCGATGTTCACCTTCGCGTCTTCACCGAACCATTCGGGGGAGAGCCCCATCAGGTTCGCGAGGTAGCCGGACCAGCCCCGTGACACGACAGCCGCGCCGAGGGCGAACTCCAGCAGGAGATCCCAGCCGATGATCCAGGCGAACGTCTCGCCGAGGGTGGCGAACGCGTAGGTGTAGGCACTTCCGGCTGTCGGCACGCTGGAGGCGAGTTCGGCGTAGCAGAGCGCGGCCATCCCGGCGACGACGGCGCCGAGCACGAACGACAGCGTCACCGACGGGCCCGCGTGGGTCTTGGCTTCGACACCGGCGAGGGTGAAGATCCCGGTGCCGATGATGATGCCGACCCCGAAACCGATCAGGTCGCGCCCGCGCAGGCGGCGTTTCAGCTCACCCGAGTCCTGTCGCTTCAGGACCTCGTCCACGTCCAGAGTTCGCCGCATGAAGGGTCACGCTAGAAGATCGCCGCCCGGCCCGCAGATCGGTGGGAACTCAGCGGGCGGCGGTCCCCCTTGCAACCCTCGACAGCCCTCCTGATCATCGCTCGCCCGCCCAAACGCGCCCATGACTGTCCACAAGGGACATTTTCCGACGCATCGATGTCCGATTTATGTCTACATGTACGGCTCTGGGCAGGGTCGTGAGTGGCAAAGAGGGGTAGAACGCTGCTCGCCACTCACGACCACCTAGCGAGACCGCGCAAACTGCTCAAGTCGGACATCTATAGCCGGAAAAGTGTCCCTTGTGGACACCCTGGGTCGCGGACAGGCTTACGTCAGTCAGTCCGTGACCCCACCGGGAAACGCCATATTTCCTTACCTGGCAATAGTCCTCTAGAGGCGCTTCCGGGTGCAGGGCCCTCAAGGACTCTCGAGGGTGATCCCGTTCTCCTGGGCGAGGATCGCCGCCTGTACCCGCGACCGCAGGTCGAGCTTCGTCAGCACCCGCGACACGTGGGTCTTCACCGTCGTCTCGCCGATGTGCAGCCGGGTCCCGATCTGCGCGTTGGACAGGCCGCCGCCCAGGCACGCCAGCACCTCGCGCTCGCGGTCGGTCAGCTGGCCGAGCCCGTCGGGGACAGGGGACGGTTCCCGCGTCCCCGCGGCGAAAGCGGTGATCAGCTTCCGCGTGACCTGCGGGGCGAGCACCCCTTCGCCCGCCGCCACCAGCTTCACCGCTTCGACCAGCCGCGAAGCCTCCACCGACTTCAGCAGGAACCCGGCCGCGCCCGCCCGCAGCGCGGCGTGGACGTACTCGTCGAGGTCGAAGGTGGTCAGCACGAGGACCTCGCACAGCCCCTCCGTGGTCAGTTCCCGGGTGGCCGCGATGCCGTCGACGCCGGGCATCCGGACGTCCATCAGCACGACGTCCGGTTTCAGCGCCTTCGCCTGGCGGACGGCGGTGGCGCCGTCGGCGGCCTCGCCGACGACCTCGATGCCTTCGGCGTTGCCGAGGATCATCATCAGCCCCGCCCGGATCGCGCCGTGGTCGTCGGCGACGAGCACCTTGATGGTCAAGACCCCTCCAGAGGCAGTTCGGCGCGGACGAGCCAGCCACCGCCGGACGGCCCGGCGGCGAGGACGCCGCCCACCGCGGCAGCGCGCTCCCGCATGGTCAGCAGGCCGAGTCCGGTCCCGCCGTCGTCGCCCGAACCGGAGCCGGGACGAAGATCGTTGCGTACTTCGACGGTGAGGATGCCGCCGTGCACGCGGATGCCCAGCACGGCGCGCCCGCCCGCGGCGTGCTTCGCCGCGTTGGTGAGCGCCTCCTGTGCGATCCGGTACGCGGTCAGATCGACCGCGGCGGGCAGCGGCGGCGTTTCGTCCACTGCGGAGACCACCTCGACCGCCAGCCCGCTCGCCCGCGCCGATTCGACCAGTTTGGACAGTTCGGCCAGCCGGGGCGGCGCCGTCGGCTCGATCTCCGGGTCCCCTGTGGACGGATCGGCGCGCAGCAGCCCGATCATCGCGCGCATCTCCTCCAGCGCGCTCACACTGTTCTCCCGCACCGATTCCAGGACCGTCCTGGACAGTTTCGGGTCGGCCTCCGCCATCGACAACGCCGCTTCGGACTGGATGGCGATCGCGGAGAGGTGCCCGGCGATGACGTCGTGCAGATCCCGCGCCATCTTCGAGCGTTCCCCCGCCACGGAGGCCCGCCGGTCCAGCTCGCCGATCGTGGCCAGCTGCACCGCGTTCGCCCGTTCGGTGTCGGCGACGTCCCGCTGCTGCCGCACGGTCGCCGCCCACCACACCGGCGTGATCAGGAACGGCAGCAGCGAGAACGCGGCGAGGATCGCCGTCCGCCACTGCGAGGACATCAGCAGCGCCAGGCCCACCACCGCGAGTGTCCCGAGCGCGGCGACCCCGATCATCACCCGGCTGACGCGCCGGGAACCGTAGAGCGTCGTCGCGTAGAGGAAGTCGGTGAAGACGAGGATGATCGGCAGCGAGGTGCCCAGCGCGACGTCCACGCCGACCACGACCAGCGCGCACAACAGTCCCAAGGGGACCTTGCGGCGCAGCATTCCCAGACCGCACAACACGGTCAGCTCGGTCAGCCGGATCCAGAGCGGGGTGTCGTCGCGGCCGTTGAGCAGGACCTGCATCCCGCTGAGGTAGACCAGCAGACCCAGTACCCAGGTGCCGATTGCGATGACGGCGTCCTGCTTCCACTCGGGAAGATGGGTCAGGCGCGGCACCAACGAGGACACCCGTCCATCCCAGCACACCCCGGCGCGCGCCGGGGTCCTACGAAGTGATGACGGTGCTGTCGTGCCGATCACCGACGCGGCCGCGTCGCCGCGCGGGCAAGACTCGGACCGTGAACAAGATCTGGGACTTCATCGAGGAAAACCCCATCGCGGCGGTGGTCGCCGGCGGGGAGATCGCCTTCTGGGTCGCCATCGCCGCGGGCCTGGTGGCCCGCTATCTGCTCAAACTGCGGCGGACGAGCGTCGTCCTGCTGCTGCTCACGCCGGTGATCGACCTCGTCGTGCTGGCCGGGACGGTGATCGACCTGCGCGACGGGGGCAAGGCGAACTTCGTGCACGGCCTTGCCGCGGTCTACCTCGGCTTCAGCGTGGTGTTCGGGCACTCGATGATCAAGTGGGCCGACGTGCGGTTCGCCCACCGGTTCGCGGGCGGGCCGCCGCCGCGCAAGCCGGACGGCCGGGAGAAGCTGCGCGCCGAATGGCGTGACTGGGGGAAATGCGTGGCGGCCTGCGCGCTCGCCGCGGTGGTGCTGCTCGGGCTGATCTTCCTGGTCGGCGACACCGAGCAGGTCGCGCCGCTGTGGGGGTGGCTGCCGCGGCTGGGGGTCGTGACGGCCATCTGGTTCGCGACCGGCCCGCTGTGGCAGCAGTTCACCCCGCGTCACGACCGGGCTGGAAGTGACCCTGAAGAGGCCCACCGTCCGGAAGGAGCGCGGCGATGATCGAGGTGGTGGGGATCCTGCTGCTGGTCCAGGGCGCGGGAGGGCTGATCAACCGGCTGATGGGCGGCTCCGGGCCGAGCTGGTTCGTCCAGCTCCACCTGCTCCCGCCGGGGACGCACCTCGTGGCGAGCGCGCTGATGGTGGCGGCGGGCGTGGCGGTCCTGTTCGCCGAGCGTGCCCGCAAACAACGCCGCGACGGCGGATCAGAGTGACACGACCACCTGCAGGACACCGAGGACGATGGTGACGATCGTCAGCACGACGGTCACCACGGTGAGCCGCGTGACCCGCGCGCTCACCGTGTTCTCGTAGGTGTACCGGGTCTCCTCGTCCATCGCCTCGGCCTGGCGGTCGAGCTGGGCGATGATCCGCTCCACGCCCATGCTGGTGACCAGGCGGCGCTCCAGCGAATCGATTTCGGGCGGGAGCACCGAATGCAGCATTTCGAGGATGTCGTCGAGCGAGCCGCGCAGCAGCCGGGTGCGGCTCGCCGCCTTCTGTTTCCCCGCCAGCGTCCGCATCTCGTGCTGGGCGGTGCGCAGCCACTGGTCGGCCAGCGCCATCCGGATCAGGACCCGTTCGAGGATGAAGAGCATCCCGTGGTCAAGCCCGCCGACGTCACTGTCGATGCCGAAGTACGGTTCGGCCTCGCCGAACGGGCCGCGCATCAGCTCGTCCTGGTGCTCGACGTACTCGGAATCCTTGCTGTTGAGGCAGACGATGCCGCCCGCCATGGTGTAGGCGGCGACGAAGGACCGGGTCCCCCAGGACGGGCCGAGCGCCTCCCTGGCGACCTCGCGGGGCACGAACCGCCAGCCTTCGTCGCTGGTCGCCATCCCGTAGAACGGCCGGGGGTCGGCGGCGACCCGCTGCGCGGGCGGATGTCCGTCGTGGGACCGCAGTTCGACACACCAGCCCTTGCGGCTGAGCCCTTCGGTGAGCCCGCAGCCCTTGGTCAGGTCCTCGAAGATGTGGGTGACGGCCTTGAGGAGCGAGGGGAAGGTCTTCTCGCCGTAGCCGCCGTGCAGTCCGGCCGTCCCGTTCGCCGTCTCCCGGCCCTGGAGGCTCTGCAGGACGGCGATGGCGAGATCGAACTCCGCGGCGGGACGGTCGGCCGTCGGCGCGGTGACCGTGGTGGTGAGGATCAGCGTCATCGCGTGGTAGCTCGGATGCCAGGTGACGACGAGTTCGCACGGCAGGCTGAGCGCGCCGAGGCGGATCGCCAGCCGGGAACCCCCGGTGCGTTTGCGCAGCACCCGCCGTAGCGGCGGGGTCGTGTAGCTGGTGAGGAAGTTCTCCGCGGCCGTCCATTCCTCGCCGAGTTTCCCGTCGAGGTGGGTCAGCAGGCCGCGATCCCGGCCGCCGTCCAGGACCTTCCCCGCCTCCCGCTCCGACAGCGGGACCGCCCAGGCGAAGCTGAGGAGGACCGCGGTCATGCGGGTTCGCGGCGCAGCAGGGTGACCAGGTCCCGGCCGAGGTGGCGGCGCAGTGGACCGGAGGCGTTGACCAGTTCGTCGCGGTCGACGTGCTCGTCGGCGGGGCCGAGGTCGTCGAGGACGTGATAGGTCCACTCCCACTCCGTGCGCCAGCCCGCTTCGGCGGCTTCGGCGGCGACCTCCGCCGGATCGAGATACCGGACCGGGAGCGCCGGCCCCTCACCCTCACGCAAGGCCTTGTCGAACTGTTCGCGGCCGATCCGGCGTGAACGGACTTCGCCGCCTTCGACACTGTCGAGGCTGAAGGCGCCCTGCCCGATCGGTGACCGGCTGTAGGCCAGCACCAGGGCGCCGCCGGGCGCGGTGAGCCCGGCCAGCCGCCGCAGGATGGGCGCGACGTCCGACGTCGGCACGTGCTGGATGACATGACTGCAGACCACGAGGTCGTACGGGCCGCCGTCCAGTTCGGTGATCGGCGACGCGGTAAAGGAGAACCGGGTGTCTTCGACGACGGTCTCGCGTGCCTTGGCCAGCCTCTCCTGGTCGGGGTCCGCGGCGGTGACGTCGGCGGAGAACCGGGCGACCCAGGGCAGGAGGCGGCCCTCGCCGCAGCCCGCGTCGAGCGCCTTGATCCCGGCCCGCGCACCGAGCGTGGCGGTGAGCTGTCCGGCGACCTTCCCGAGCGCGCGGTCCTCGCTTGCCGTCCAATAGCCGTCGTAGGGTTCGTGCCGTCGGATGAACGTGCCGGTGACGTGGTCGCCGGTGTCCGGATAGCGGTAGCTCTCGGTCAGCACAGTCGCGAATATAGCCGGATTCGCGGGCTTCTCCGGCTCTCCGTGCGGGATTACCATGGGTCATGGCCACCGTGCCTGTCTTGCTGTACTCCGTCGTCGCCGTGGCGCCGTCGGCCCTTTTCTGGTGCGCGCTGAAAGTGCCCGTGGTGGTGCGCCGGTGGCGCCGCCGCCGCGAACCGGAGCCGCCGGCGGGCCCGCCCATCGAGAAACTCGCCGCCGATCTCCGCCGGGTGCACCGGCTGCTGGCCGAACTCCCTCCCGGCGCTTCGGCCGTCCGGCGGCACGGCACCAGGCAGGCGTACGACGCGCTGCTCGTCCAGGCCTGCCGGGAGGTCGAGGTCGACCACCGGCTGGACAAGCTGCCCGAGGGGTTCGACCGCGGGATCGAACGGCTGCGCGTCGAGGAATCGCTGGCCGAGCGCGGGGTTTCGGTGTCCTGACGCGGTTTGTATCGAACGTATGCGGGTGGCCGGGACGCTCGCGGGCATGAAGAGGTTGGGACTTCTCGCTTCACTCTTGCTGGTGTTCGCGTTCGTTCCCGGGGTCGCCTCCGCCGCGGCCGCCTTCCCTCGGCTGGACGCGGCCACGGTCGACGGCTTCCGCTGGACGCCGGGTTCGAGCTTCGACGTCTACGGCGCGCGGATCGCCGCACTGGAGGCCAAGCTCCCGCCGCGCGGCCTGCCGGAGATCCTGTCGTCGGCCAACCGGTCGGCGCGGCCGTTGTGCCACGGCACCCATCTCGCGGCGGCGCTGAAACCGGCGGGATTCTGCTGGGAGGACGCTAACGACGACAAGACCAACGACTGGATCCCGCAGGGCCTCACCGGCTCCGGGGACGCCGACGCCGCGACCGGGAAGGTCGGCGGCAAACGGGTCGTGGCCGCCTCCTGGCACACCCCGGGCGACACCATGGTCCGGCTGTCCTTTGTGGACGCGACCGGGCTCGGCTACCGCCACGTGCTGCTGGTCGAGCCGACGTCGGACGACAACTTCGCCGTCGTGCAGGGGCACGGGCACGGGATGACCTGGATCGGGAACCGGCTGTTCGTCGCGACCACCGGGGGAGTGGTCCGGGTCTTCGACACGACGCGCTTCTGGAAGGTCGACGACAGCTCCGGTGTCGTCGGCAAGGGCACGGACGGCAAGTACCACGCGGCGTTCTACGACTACGCGATGCCGCAGATCGGCGCCTACTGGTACCCCGGCGGCGGATCCTGCACCGGCGCTCCCGGGGTGCGGCCGTGTCTCGCGACGATGTCCTTCGACCACGGCGACGGCTCGATCGTGACCGCGGAACACGTGCCCAACGCCGCCGGGGGCCGGGTGCTGCGCTGGCCGTTCGAACGCGCGACGGGTCTGCCCAAGCTGTCGGCCGACGGGACCGTGCACGCGAAGGAAGGGTTCGTGTCGCCGGTGTGGGGCATGCAGGGAGCGGTGTCGCGCAACGGATATTTCGTGATGACCGGCGTCTGCCCGGAGTACGCCGGGGTGGCGGGCGATCATCCGTCCTGTCTGCACGGCGGGGTCGGCGGCACCACGACGTCGAGACTGTCCGGGCAGGCGCCGGTCAACAGCCAGAACCTCTCCTACTGGCCTGCCACCGGGGAACTGTGGCTGATGAACGAGCAACTCCGGGAACGGGTCACCGTGCACGTCCCGTGGACGACACTGACCGGCAGGCCCTGAGTCACAGGACGAGCTCGGCGAGCCTGGCGATGTCGTCGAGCTCGTCGGTGGCCGGGTTGAAGATCAGCTCGTCCGCGCCGATGTCGCCGAAGGCCTTCACCGCGTCGCGGACCGCTTCCGGGGTGGTGCGCACGCCGGAAGCGATGAACTCGGCCGACTCGGCACCCATGTTGCCGTAGTAGTCGCGGACCTTCGCGCGTCCGGTGTCGGGCTCGCCGAGGGCGAAGTAGGTGATCGCCACGAGCCGCGGCTCGCCTTCGCGACCGGCCTCCCGCCAGGCGGTGCGGGCCTGCTCGAACGCCCCGGAAACCATCTCGGGCGGCATCGATCCGCCGACGTAGCCCTCGCCCCACTTCGCCATCCTTGCCAGCGCTTTCGGCGCGAAACCGCCGAACAGCAACGGAACCTGGCGAGTCCCGGGCGGCACGGCGGCGTTGTCCCCGCCGCCGACGGGCTCGCCGGCCCACACGTCGCGGTAGACCTCGAGGTCGGCGTCGATCCGCTTGCCGAGTCCCTTCGGACCGAGCCCTTCGGCGACGAAATCGTCCGTCCGCCCGCCGATGCCGACGCCGAGGGTGAGCCGCCCGCCGGAGACGCCGTCGATCCCGGCGATCTCCTTCGCCAGCAACACGGGCGGCCAGACGGTGCCGAGCAGGACGTTGGAGATCAACCCGATGCGGGAAGTCGCGCCCGCGGCGGCGGCGAGCGCGACGGTGTCCATCACGCCGGGATAGGCGATCCGGCCGACGGTGCCGAGGGTCGAGAACCCGGCTTCCTCGGACCGGGCGGCCCAGGTGGGCAGGACGGCCGGGCGCATGTCACGGACCTGGTTCGGGAGGCCGATGCCGATCTTCATGAAGGCTCCTGGAAGGAAGAGAGATGTTCTTCCAACCTCCCCGAAAACGAAGAACCCCGCCACCAGGTGACGGGGTTCTTCGTGACCGTCTTCGACTCGATCTGCCGGATGCGCACGAACAACTCCGGGCGCGGCCATCAAGTCCGTGAAGGCCTCCTTGAGGGACCCTGGGTCCCTCAAGGAGGCTCGGAGTCATGGGGTTGTTGCAACACCGTCTGATGGAGGGCGGGGTTGTGGTGGTGCGGGTTCATCGGTGGTTGCCGCGGTCGGTGCGGGTGGCGTTTTGGGATCGGGTCCGGGCCGGGGTGGCGGCGAAGCCGGCGGCCCGGGCGGTGGGCTTGTCCCCGACGACGGGGGTGCGGTTGTTCCGGCAGGCTGGCGGGGTGATCGGTAACGCACCCACCCGGCCTGGTCCGGTCCGGTTAAGCCTGGCCGAGCGGGAAGAGATCGCCTGCCTGACCGCGGCGGGGCAGGGGCCTCGCGCGATCGGGCGGGTGATCGGCCGCCCGGCCTCGACGGTGTCACGCGAGGTGGCCCGTAACACCGGCACCTCCGGTGCCTATCGGGCGGTCAGTGCCCAGCACGCGGCTGAGGAACGCGCGAAACGCCCGAAGGTCGCGAAACTGGCCGCGGACGCCTCGTTGCGCCAGGTGGTGCAGGCCGGACTGGACCGGAAATGGTCCCCGCGTCAGATCTCCCGGAGACTGGTGCTGGAGTTCCCCGACCGGCCGGAGATGCGGGTGTCACACGAAACGATCTACCAATCCTTGTATGTCCAGGGAAAGGGTGCGCTGCGCCGCGAACTGACCGCCGCGTTGCGGACCGGGCGGGCACTGCGGATGCCACGCCGTCAGGCCCAGGCCCGCCGGGAACGCACCCCCGGCGGGCTCAAGGACATGGTCAACATCTCCGCCCGGCCCGCCGAGGCCGCCGACCGCGCGGTCCCCGGGCACTGGGAAGGCGACCTGATCCTGGGCAAGGACAACAAGTCCGCGATCGGAACCCTGGTCGAACGCTCGACCCGGTTCGTGATGCTGCTGCACCTGCCCCACGGACGCGACGCCGCCACCGTCGCTCACGCCATGACCGAGATCATCCACACCCTGCCACCACTGCTGGCCAAGTCCCTGACCTGGGACCAAGGCAAAGAAATGGCCCACCACCAGCAGATCACCCTGGCCACCGGCCTGGACATCTACTTCTGCGACCCTCACGCACCCTGGCAACGCGGCACCAACGAGAACACCAACGGCCTGCTCCGCCAATACTTCCCCAAAAGCACCGACCTCACCCAGCACACCCCAGCCGACCTCGCCCGCGTCGCCACCGAACTCAACGGACGACCCCGAGAGACCCTCGGCTGGCACACACCCGCCGAAGCCCTCGAAGCACTACTCTCAGACCAACAAACAATGCGTGTTGCAACCACCATGTGAATCCGCCAGGCCTTCACGGACCGGTCACGAAGAAAGTCAGGTCGGCGGTCGGGGTGTCCTCGGCGCGGACGGCCCGCGCGCGGCTCCAGGGGAGTTCCGCGGATCCGTAGCGGTCGAGGTTCTTGGTGACGTGAGGTTTTGTCATACCCACGCGTCGAACGGGCGGGCCGGGCCGCGATTCGACACCGGACGCGAAGAACCCCGCCACCAGGTGACGGGGTTCTTCGTGTCCGTGAAAGAAAAAAATCAGTCCAGATAGTCGCGCAGCACCTGCGAACGCGACGGGTGACGCAGCTTCGACATCGTCTTCGACTCGATCTGCCGGATGCGCTCACGGGTCACCCCGTACACCTGGCCGATCTCGTCGAGCGTGCGCGGCTGACCGTCGGTGAGGCCGAACCGCAGCCGCACCACCCCGGCTTCACGTTCGGACAGCGTCTGCAGCACCGACTGGAGCTGGTCCTGCAGCAACGTGAACGACACCGCGTCGACCGCGACGACGGCCTCGGAGTCCTCGATGAAGTCACCGAGCTGCGAGTCGCCCTCGTCGCCGATGGTCTGGTCGAGCGAGATCGGCTCACGGGCGTACTGCTGGATCTCGAGGACCTTCTCCGGGGAGATGTCCATTTCCTTCGCGAGCTCTTCGGGAGTGGGCTCGCGACCGAGGTCCTGCAGCAGTTCACGCTGTATACGGCCGAGCTTGTTGATGACCTCGACCATGTGCACCGGGATACGGATGGTGCGGGCCTGGTCGGCCATCGCGCGGGTGATCGCCTGACGGATCCACCAGGTGGCGTACGTGGAGAACTTGTAGCCCTTGGTGTAGTCGAACTTCTCGACCGCGCGGATCAGGCCGAGGTTGCCCTCCTGGATCAGGTCCAGGAACGCCATGCCGCGGCCGGTGTAGCGCTTGGCCAGCGAGACCACGAGCCGGAGGTTCGCCTCCAGGAGGTGGTTCTTCGCCCGTTCACCGTCGCGCACGATCCACTTGAGGTCGCGCCGCATCTGGGTGACGAGCTTCTCGCCCTCCTCCTCGGCGTTGCGGACGCGTTCGGCGGCGTAGAGCCCGGCCTCGATGCGCTTGGCGAGCTCCACCTCCTCCTCGGCGTTCAGCAGGGCGACCTTGCCGATCTGCTTGAGGTACGCGCGGACCGAGTCGGCCGAAGCGGTGAGCTCGGCGTCCTTACGGGCCTGGCGCAGCGCCTCGGACTCTTCCTCGTCCCAGACGAAGTCCGGGTTGTCGGAGGTCTTTCCGGCGTTCTTGTCGGCCACCGTGCGGCGCCGCGGGGGCGTCTCTTCGGCGTCCTCGTCGGACTCGGCGTCCTCTTCGGTGTCTTCGGTGACCGTCGCGTCGACGACGTCCACCTCGACCTCTTCCAGGTCGGACAGATCCGGGGTTTCGAGGTCGGCTTCGTCGAGGTCTACCGGACCGTCTTCCGGGTCGCCGTCTTCGACCTTGGCACCCTTGGTGGTGGGTTTCTTGGCCGGAGCCTTCTTCGCCGGGGCCTTCTTCGCGCCTGCCGCCTTGGTGGCGGTCTTGCGCGCCGCGGGCTTCGCCGCGCCGGTGGCTGCCTCGTCGGCCGGCTCGCCGGCTGCGGTCGCTGTCTTCGTCCCGCTTCGGGTTGCGGTTCTTGCGGCTGCCACTTACGCCCTTTCGCAGCGGTCGATCATGACGAGCCGAGGCGTGATGGTCTCGGCTGCCTCAAACTTCGGGGAACACCCCTCGGCCTGCGGTTTCCCTCGTTCTCGTGGGTGCCGCCGCCGTGGGCCGTGTTCCATTGTAACGACGATACGTGAGAGCGTCGCGGCGCGGATCACCGCCCGGCGGGGGCGACACGCCGTCCGACCCGCCGAAGTGACACCCATGACCTCGATGTCAGCACGGGCGCGTCAGTGCTCGATGCCCTCCGCGGCGGCCGCCGCCGCGCCGACGATGCCCGCGTTGTTCTGCAAGGACGCGACGACGACCGGGGTCCGGATGTCCAGGAGCGGGACCCACTTGTGCGACTTCTTGCTGACCCCGCCGCCGACGATGAACAGGTCCGGCCAGATCAGGTTTTCCAGCACGCTGAGATACCTGTTCACCCGTTCCGCCCATTCGGGATACGACAGTTCCTCGTTGTCCTTCACCGACGCCGCGGCCTTCTTCTCCGCGTCGAAGCCGTCGACCTCGATGTGGCCGAACTCGGTGTTGGGCACGAGTTTGCCGTCCTGGAAGACCGCGCTGCCGATGCCGGTGCCGAAGGTCAGCAGCGCCGTCACGCCGCGCCGCGCGGCCGGGTCGCCCCAGCGGATCTCGGCCATGCCGGCGGCGTCGGCGTCGTTGAGCATCGCGATGTCGTCCACCCCGCGGCCGAGGCGTTTGGCGAACAGCGCGTCGGCGTCGGTGCCGATCCACGCGCGGTCGATGTTGGCCGCGGTGTGCGCGACGCCCTTCTTGACGACCGCGGGCAGGGTGACCCCGACGGGACCGTCCCAGCCCGCCTGGCCGGTGATCTCCGCGACGACGTCGGCCACCGCCTCGGGCGTCGACGGCTTCGGCGTGTCGAACCGGATCCGGTCGCCGATCAGCTGTCCCTGCGCCAAGTCGACCAGCGCGCCCTTGATCCCGCTGCCGCCGATGTCGATACCGAAACCTCGGGTCGCCTCCACCACGGACGTGGTCCCTTCTCGCACGATTCAGAAGCCTGCCTCGGAGACTTTAACCGGATGTGGTGACATGGCGGACGTGGGAGTTGACGAGACGTTGCTGAAGAGTGTCGCCGAGCGTGTCGCGGACGAGGCCGCCGAACTGGTCCACGAGGCCTGGACCGGGATGAACGCGGGCCGCGAGGTGCGGGTGGACACCAAGTCCGCCGACACCGACGTGGTGACCGCCGTGGACCACGAGTCGGAACGGCTGGTGCGCGCGAGGCTGGCCGAACTGCGCCCCGACGACGCTGTGCTCGGCGAGGAGGGCGGCGGGAGCGCGGGTGACGGGGTGACCTGGGTGGTCGACCCGATCGACGGGACGGTGAACTTCCTCTACGGGCTGCCGTGGTTCGCCGTTTCGGTGGCCGCGCAGGTCGGCGGGGTCTCGGTCGCGGGCGCCGTCGCCGAACCGGTCAGCGGCCGCCGCTGGAGCGCCGCGCGCGGGCAGGGCGCGTTCCTCGACGGGCGGCCGCTGCGGGTCAACGCGCCGGACCGGCTCGACCTGACCCTCGTCGGCACCGGGTTCGCCTACAAGGTCGAACGGCGCACGAAGCAGGCGCGGTTCGTCGCCGAGCTGGCGACCCGGGTGCGGGACGTCCGGCGCAACGGCGCCGCCTCACTCGACCTGTGCGCTGTCGCGGCGGGCTGGCTGGACGCCTATGTCGAACACGGGCTCGGGCACTGGGACTGGGCCGCGGGCGCGCTCATCGCCGCCGAGGCGGGCGCCCTGGTGTCCCTTCCGGGAGAGGACGCCGGGCTGGGACCGGACGCGACCTTCGCGGTGGCGCCGTCGATCGCCGCGCCGCTGCGCCAGGCGCTGATCGAGTCCGGTGCGGGCGCGATCTGAGGCTCCGGCAGACGCCATGAAAGGTCCTTTCCTTGCGAAATTCGCAAGGAAAGGACCTTTCATGGCATTTGAGTACGGGCTCAGCAGGGGACTTCGCGGGCGGCCTTCAGCAGTGCCTGGTCGATCACCGGGGCGCCGCCGCCCGCCGATTGCTCGCCGCCGCCGGTGCCCTGCTGCGCCTTCGACCACTGCGTGAGCTGGTCGAGGACCTTGCGGGCCTCCGCCTTCGGGCGGATGTCGCCGAACAGGGTGCCGGTGGTGAGGGTGACCGAAGCGTCCTTGCGGTTGTCCTTGACCAGTTCCGCGCACGGGACCACCAGGCTCACCGTGCGGGCCGCCGCCGCGCCGATCTCGCCGAAACGGATCTGGCCGCGGCATTTGGCCTCGGCGTCCTTGTAGGCCGGGTCGGTGATCGGCTCGAGGGCCTGGGAGAAGCCCATTTCCTTGAGCGTGCTGGTGGCGATGCCGCCCTGGCCGCGGATCTTGGAGCCGTTGAGCACCTGGAGGGCGACCTTGTCGGGCGGGACCGGCGTGCGATCGTCCAGCCCGTTGTGCGCCAGCGACGTGTAGGTGACTCCCGGTTGCGGAGAAGGCGGTGGATCGCAGCGGATCTTGGCGTCGACGTCGGCGCCGCTCGCCACGACGTTCACCCAGACGATCACCGCGCCGAGCGCCAGCACCCCGATCACGATGAGCGCGGGCAGCGGGTTGTGCTTGCGATACGGCTTCGCCCCGCGGTCCCCGATGCCGTTCCCCGACGCCACCTGCCAGTCCCTTCCCCAAAGCCCGGTTCCCCGGACGGTGCCTTCAGTCACACCGTCGTGTCCGATCAGCCTATGCGTTGAGGCGAAGGTCGTCGGCGCGGGCCTCCGGATAGCACCACGCGACGGCCACTCCGGGCAAGCGACCGGGCCCGGTCGGTGAGGTTCCCGACGCAGGGGCAACCCATTCGGACGACGGGCGTCTTTAGGACAGCTTCTCCGCCCTCGGCCAGGTTCCCCCTGTTGGGTGACGTATTCGCGGCAATGTCTGACTCGTTGCAGAGCCGGTATCGGCGTGAGCTACCCTTCGCGGGCTCAGGCGGCAGTAAGAGGCGCAAAAGAGAGACCTCGCTCACTGCCGAGCCGGGCACAAACAGGGGCGCTGGGACGTTAACCAGCGGCACGAAGGACTCACGAGCCACGCGCTCGCGGGTCCGGGCCATCTGACATCGAAGCTGATCGCAGGGGTGAGGGACAAATGGCGACCGACTACGACGCTCCGCGCCGCAGCGAAGCCGACGAGCTGGCCGAAGACTCGTTGGAAGAGCTCAAGGCACGGCGCAACGAAAACCAGTCCGGCGTCGTGGACGTCGACGAGGACGCGACCGCCGAAAACTTCGAGCTGCCGGGCGCGGACCTCTCCGGACTTTCCGGTGAGGACCTGACCGTGAAGGTCGTGCCCAAGCAGGCCGACGAGTTCACCTGCTCCGTCTGCTTCCTGGTGCATCACCGCAGCAGGCTGGCGGAGGAGAGTGGCGGACGGCTCATCTGCCGCGACTGCGCCTGAGCCTACGGGCACAGGGGACGGCGCGACAGGGGGTTTCGGGGTTCAAAACAGGAATAAGGGGGCCGGCCTGGTGGCCGGCCCCCTTTCCTGTTGTCTAGGCCTTCGAGGCGGGCTGGCGCAGCAGCGCGGCCACCTTCTCCGGGTGACGGGTGCTGAACAGCCAGTACGGCGTCGGGTCGTCGGGGTCGGTGAGCCAGACCCGCACGACCGGGCCGACCCAGCCCCGGTGCAGCACGAAGGCCGCCGGATCGGCGTCGCGGCCGAGGGCCTTCCGCTTCTCTTCCTTGCCGATGACCTCGACGTCACCCGCGAACTTCAGCGGCAGGTGCGCGTCGCGGAGCCACAGTTCCGGCTCGTCCCCGCCGGTGACCTTCACCTTCGAGCGGCCAAGCGAGATCATCAGCGCGATCACGGCGGGGAGCAGCACCACGTACGGCAGCCAGCCGCGGAGCCCGGGATAGCCCATGTCGATCTCCGCCGCCAGCAGCCCGCCGCCCAGCAGCGGCAACGGCCAGCCCCACCACGGGACGTAGAGCCGCTCTGAATGCTTGACGGCGCCGCCTTCGGCCGTGCTCACGCTTTCACCCACGCCTTCAGGGTAGTCTCGCCGCCCGTGTCCACCGTTCAGGTACTGCTTTCCCGGATCGATCCGTCGGTCCCTCTTCCCGCCTACGCGCGCCCCGGCGACGCGGGCGCCGACCTCGTCACCACCTCGGATCTCGTGCTCGCCCCCGGCGAACGCGGCGTGGTCGGGACGGGCGTCGCGATCGCCCTGCCCCCCGGGTACGCGGGCTTCGTCCACCCTCGCTCGGGCCTGGCGGCCCGCGTCGGACTTTCCGTCGTGAACACCCCCGGCACGATCGACTCCGGGTACCGCGGTGAGATCCGCGTCTGCCTGATCAACCATGATCTCTCCGAGAAGGTCGTGCTCACCCGCGGCGACCGGATCGCGCAGCTGGTCGTGCAACGGGTCGAACAGGCCGAGTTCGTCGAGGTAGCCGAGCTCGCGTCGTCCGAGCGCGGCGAGGGAGGGTATGGCTCCACGGGCGGACACGCCACACTGGGAGCCGGAGCCAGGGAAGGAACGGAGAACTAGTGGGGATTTTCGGTCGCAAGCGCGGGGCGAAGCCCGGCGGACGGCACGCCGCGCCCGAGGTCGAGGACCGCCCCGGCGACGTCGACGACGCCGAGGAGTTCGAGCCGCAGCTGTCGGAGACCGCCGACGGCCCGTTCGACATCGCCGACGCGCCCGAGGACGGCATCCCGCGGATCGACCTCGGCTCGGTGAAGGTGCCGGTACCCGACGGTTCCCAGGTCCAGGTCGAGATGGACCCGGAGAGCGGCGGCGTCCGCGCGGTGCACGTCGTCACCGAACAGGGCCAGATCACCGTCAGCGGCTACGCGGCGCCCCGGTCGGGCGGCCTGTGGAAAGACGTCAGCACCGAGCTCACCGAGCAGCTGCGCGCCGACGGCGCCAAGGTCTCGGTCGGCATGGGGGAGTGGGGCCTGGAGCTGTCCGCGATCGTCGGTGACGTCGCGCTGCGGTTCGTCGGGGTCGACGGGCCGCGCTGGATGCTCCGCGGCGTCATCGCCGGGCCGCAGTCGCAGTCGTCGCAGGCGCCCGCCGTGCTGCGCGAGATCGTGCGGCACACCATCGTCGACCGCGGCGACGCGCCGATGCCGGTCCGCACCCCGCTGACCATCACGCTGCCTGACGCCGTCGCCCAGCACATCGCCGAGCAGCAGGGTTAGCGGCAGGCTTTCAGCCAGGCCAGCACGGTCGCCCGGCCCAGGGATTCCCGGTCCGCGCCGAGGGCGGTGAGTGTCGACTCGCCGACCTCGGCGCGCGGCAGGGCGTCCGCCCAGGCCCGCGCGACCGCCACCGGATGGATCGGATCGTCCACGCAAGCGCCGATCCCGGCGGGCACGTCGAGGCCTTTCAGGTCTTCGAGTTCCGGGGCAGCCCGGGCCGCCGCCGTCCGCAGGCTCGCCGCCAGCCCGTCGCCGTGCCGCCGCCACGCCCGGCCCAGTTCCGCCGAAAGCCAGTCAGGGACGCCGTCGGACGATTTCGCCAGCGCGCCGTCGACGCCGTTTTCGGCCACCAGATCCGCTGACAGCCGCGCGGCGAGCGACGCGGGTGCTTGCCCGGCCGGGCCGTTCCAGGCCGGGAGCGCGGCCAGCAGGCCGGTGCAGTGCCCCGGATTGCGGGCCGCCCACTCCGCGGAGAGGTGCGCGCCGAACGAGATACCGCCGACGAGCAGCAGGCCGTGTTCGGCCGACAGCCGGTCCAGTACCGCGAGATAGCCGTCCGCGAGCCGGTCTCCGGGTGGGGGCGGCGGGGCGAGCAACCGGATGCCGAGCGCCCGTAGCGGGCCGGAGAACACGCTGCGGACGAACACCTCGTCCGACCCGGTGCCGGGGAGCACTACTGCCGTCGTAGGCGGAATAGCGGAGGTCACGTTGCGATCTTCTCCCAAACCGGTTTCCCTGGCTGAACACAGTTACGCTGGATTACGCACGGGCCGTTCGAGTCGGGGGCCCCGGAGCACAGGAGCACCGTTATGCCCGCCAAAGACGGCGGCTACTTCAGCCGGTTGGTTCGCAAGCTGACCAGCGACGTCGAGGATCTCGACGCCGACGACCTATCCGAAAAATCCGAGGCGGGCGGGGCTCAGCGAGCCTGTGACTGCCGGTCGGGCGAAGAGGTGACGGTGCTCGGCAGACTCCGCAGTGTGGAACTCTGCCCGACCAACGAGGCCGCGACACTGCAGGCCGAGCTGTTCGACGGCACGCAGGGTGTGACGCTAATCTGGCTCGGACGCCGCCGGATCCCCGGGATCGAACCCGGGCGAACCATCAAGGTGCGCGGCCGGATGGCCGAACGTGATGGTCAGAAGGTGCTGTACAACCCCTATTACGAACTTCAGAGCCCTGTGAGTTGATCCCGCATCGTGACTGAACCCGCCGGCGGCGAAGAGAAGACCGACGACAAGAAGCCGCAGCCCACCCTGCTGGAACAGATGGGCGGGCTGTCGGGGCTGTTCTATTCCTCGCTGCCGGTCATCGTGTTCGTGATCGCGAACGCCATCTTCGGCCTGACCGTCGGCATCTGGGCAGCCGTCGGCAGCGCCGTGGCCATCACGGTGCTGCGGATCGTCCGCAAGGAACCGCTGCAGCCCGCCATCTCCGGCTTCTTCGGGGTGGCGATCGCGGCGTTCATCGCCTACCGGACCGGTTCGGCCAAGGGCTTCTTCCTGTTCGGCATCTGGACGAGCCTGGTCTACTGCGGGGTCTTCTTGCTGTCGATCGTCGTCCGCTGGCCACTCGCCGGGGTGGTGTGGAACGCGCTCAACGGCAACGGCCACGCCTGGCGCAAGGACAAGAAGTCGCTGATCTCCTACTCGATCGCGACCGCCGCCATGGCCCTGATCTTCGGCGCCCGGTTCGTCGTCCAGCGCTGGCTGTACGACGAGGACTACACCGGCTGGCTGGCCTTCGCGAAGATCGCGATGGGGTACCCGCTGTACGCGCTCGGCCTGCTCACCGTCGTCTGGGCGGTGCGGCGGTCGGAGAAGCACCTCAAGGCGCAGGCCGAAGAGGCCCCGCCGGAAGAGACCGACGAAGAGATCGAGGCGCGACTGCGGGAGAAGTACGCCCAGGCGCCCGCCGTCGACAACCCACGCATTTAGTCCTCTGGATGCGGTACTTGCGCGTGCAACTACCGCATCGAGAGGACTGAACGCGGGAGGTCAGTAGCCGAGCGCGGTCCGGATCTCCGGTTCCACGTCCGACGTCGCCACGAACAGCAGCTCGTCACCCGGCTCCAGGGGGTCCTCCGGCTGCGGCACGATCACCCGGTCTCCGCGCAGGATCGTCACCAGCGCCGCGTCCCGCGGCAGGTTGATCTCGCTGACCGCCTTGCCCGCCAGCGGGGTCTCCTCCGGGAGGGTGAGTTCGACCAGGTTCGCCTGACTCTGCCGGAACGTCATCAGCCGCACCAGATCGCCGACGCTCACCGCCTCCTCGACCATCGCCGCGAGCATCCGCGGTGTCGACACGGCGACATCGACGCCCCAGGCGTCGTTGAACAGCCACTCGTTGGCCGGGTTGTTCACCCGCGCCACCACCCGGCGCACCGCGAACTCGGTCTTCGCCAGCAGCGACACCACCAGGTTCGCCTTGTCGTCACCGGTCGCGGCGATCACGACGTCGCACTGCTCGATCCCGGACTCCTCCAGGATCGACACCTCGCACGCGTCGCCCAGCACCCAGTCCGCCTGCTCGACCGTATGGGGCTCGAACTGGTCGGCCTCACGCTCGATGAGCATCACCTGGTGGCGCCCGTCGATCAGCTCCGCGGCGATCGACCGGCCCACCGCGCCGGCCCCGGCAATCGCGACCCGCATCAGTTCTCCTCTTCCGGTTCGCGAAGGGCGACGCTGGTCACGTCGCTGACAGTGCCCGACTTCGCGGCGACGTACACGACGTCGTCGGCTTGGATCACGGACTTGGTGTCGGGCAGCACGGCGGTACCGAACCGCATGATGAACGCGACCCGCGCGCCGGTGGTGTCCTGCAGGTCGCGCACGCTGCGCCCGACCCACCCCTCGTGCAGCGGCAGCTGCAGGAGCGCCACGCTGCCGGAGGGATCACGCCACGCCGAGGCGACGCCGTCGGGCAGCAGGCTGCGCAGGAACCGGTCGGTCGTCCACGGGACGGTCGCCACCGTCGGGATGCCCAGCCGCTCGTAGACCGCCGCGCGCTTGTGGTCGTAGATCCTGGCGACGACCTTGTCGACGCCGAAGTTCTCCCTGGCCACCCGCGCCGAGATGATGTTGGAGTTGTCGCCGCTGGAGACCGCCGCGAAGGCGCCCGCGCGTTCGATCCCGGCCTCGATCAGCACCTGCCGGTCGAATCCGACGCCGACCACCTGCTGACCGTGGAAATCACTGCCGAGCCGCCGGAACGCCTGCTGGGTCTTGTCGATGATGGCGACGTCGTGCCCCAGTCGCTCCAGCGCCGCGGCCAGGGATGCGCCGACCCGGCCGCATCCCATGATCACCACGTGCACGCCCTGCCTCCTTAGTTTCGGACTTCACCCGTCCGCAGGTACCCGGACACACCAGCGCCGAACCTACCGTGTGGGTCGCCCGTCATCTCCACCGTCCTCCCCCCGCCACCACCCTCAACGGAGACGCTGCGCGTCGCCGTTACTTCCAACCGTCCTCCCCGCCACCACCCTCAACGGAGACGCTGTGCGTCGCCGTTACTCTCTTGTGGTGTCGAAGTTCCCGACCGTGGTGAAGCGGCTCGTCCTCGGACGTCCATTCCGGAGTGACCGCCTCTCGCATACGCTGCTGCCGAAGCGCATCGCGCTGCCGATTTTCGCGTCCGACGCGTTGTCGAGCGTCGCCTACGCGCCTGAGGAGATCTTTCTGACCCTCAGCGTCGCCGGCCTGTCCGCGTACGCCTTCGCGCCCTGGATCGGGGTCGCCGTCGCACTCGTCATGCTGGTCGTGGTCGCTTCCTACCGGCAGAACGTGCACGCCTATCCGAGCGGCGGCGGTGACTACGAAGTCGCCAACACCAACCTCGGCGGCAAATTCGGGCTCACCGTGGCCAGCGCGCTGCTGGTCGATTACGTGCTCACGGTGGCCGTGTCGACCTCGTCCGGCGTGGCGAACATCGGTTCGGCCGTGCCGTGGGTGGCGCAGAACAAGGTGCCCGCCGCGATCATCATCGTGACGGTCCTGACGGCGCTGAACCTCCGCGGAGTCCGTGAATCGGGCAAAGCGTTCGCCATCCCGACCTACGGCTTCATCATCGGCATTCTCGGCATGGTGGTCTGGGGCCTGATCGAGGCGGCCTCCGGCGCCGACATGCGGGCCGAGAGCGCCGGGTTCGAATTGCATGAAGAAGCCTCTTTGACCGGTTTCGCGTTCTTTTTCCTGTTGCTGAGGACGTTCTCCTCCGGCGCCGCGGCGCTGACCGGGGTCGAGGCGATCAGCAACGGCGTCCCGGCGTTCCGGAAACCGAAGTCGAAGAACGCGGCGACCACGCTGCTGCTGATGGGTGTGCTCGCGGTGACGATGCTGGTCGGCATCATCACGCTGGCGATCATCACCGACGTCAAATTCGCCGAGCATCCGGAGACCCAGCTGTCCGGCACGCCGGCGGGGTACGAGCAGAAGACCATCGTCGCCCAGATCGCGCAGGCGGTGTTCCCCGATTTCCCGCCGGCGTTCTACTACATCTCCTTCTCCACCGGCATCATCCTGCTGCTGGCGGCGAACACCGCGTTCAACGGCTTCCCGGTGCTCGGCTCGATCCTCGCGCAGGACCGCTACCTGCCGCGCCAGCTGCACACGCGGGGCGACAGGCTGGCGTTCTCCAACGGGATCCTGTTCCTCTCCGCCTTCGCCCTGGTGCTGATCATCGCGTTCGACGCCGAGGTCACGAAGCTCATCCAGCTCTACATCGTGGGGGTGTTCGTCTCCTTCACGGTCAGCCAGGCGGGCATGATCCGGCACTGGAATCGCTTGCTGGCCAGGGAGACCGACCCGGCGGTGCGGCGGCGGATGCGGCGTTCGCAGACGGTCAACGGCGTCGGTCTCACCATGACCGGCACCGTGCTGATCATCGTGCTGATCACGAAGTTCCTCCTCGGCGCCTGGATCGCGATCGCGGCGATGGTGGCCATCTACATCCTGATGACCGCGATCCGGAAACACTACGACCGGGTCGCCGAAGAATTGCGCGAAATGGAGCGCAAACCGGCCGTCCTGCCGTCCCGGAATCACGCGATCGTGCTGATTTCGAAACTGCACCTGCCGACGCTGCGCGCGCTGTCCTACGCCAAGGCCGTCCGTCCCGATGTCCTCGAAGCCGTGACGGTGAACGTCGACGACGGCGAAACGCGCCAGCTCGTCCAGGATTGGGACGACCACAATTTCAAGGTGCCGCTGAAGGTGATCGAATCGCCGTATCGCGAGATCACGAAACCGGTGCTGGACTACGTGAAGCGCGTGCGCGGGGACAATCCGCGCAACGTGGTGACGGTGTTCATCCCCGAATACGTGGTCGGGCACTGGTGGGAGCAGGTCCTGCACAACCAGAGCGCGCTGCGGCTCAAGGGGCGGCTCCTGTTCCAACCCGGCGTCATGGTGACCAGCGTGCCGTGGCAGCTGGAATCCTCGGCGAAGGCGATCGACCGCGACCGGAAGGCACGTCCCGCCGCGGGGGACGTGCGGCGCGGATTATCCCCGGTGGTCAAGCAGCCCGAAAAGACTAAGGACAAAACAGAATGACAGTGGACGCGTCGACCGGTACATGGCTCGGGCGGACGATCGAGCTGGAGGTCGGCGCGGTCGCGCACGGCGGGCACTGCGTCGCGCGGGCGGAGGGGCGGGTCGTGTTCGTGCGGCACGCGCTGCCCGGCGAACGGGTACTGGCCTCGGTCACCGAGGACAAGGGCGGTTCGTTCTGCCGCGCCGACGCGATCGAGGTCCTGGAGGCGTCGCCGGAACGCGTCGAGCCGCCCTGCCCGCTCGCGGCGCCGGGGGCGTGCGGCGGCTGCGACTGGCAGCACGCCGAGCCCGCCTACCAGCGTGAACTCAAGGCCGCGGTGGTCGCGGAACAGCTGAAGAGGCTGGCCGGGATCGAGCGCGAGGTCGTCGTCGAAGCGCTCGAGGGCGGTCCGCTGGACTGGCGCAGCCGCGTCCGGCTGGTCGCGGGCAAGGACGGCCGCGCGGGTTTCCGGGCGCACCACAGCCACCGGGTGATCGCGATCGACGACTGCCCGATCACCGTCCCCGGCGCGCTCGACGACGTGGTTTCGCGGAATTGGCGGCCCGGCTCCGAAATCGAGGTCACCAAGGACGGCGACGGCAAGGTGCACCTCCGTGACCTGTCGACGGTCCACGGCAAGACCCGGTCCCGGCAACTGGCCGGCGGGCTCGCCGTCCAGCACGCCGCCGGCCGCGACTGGCGGCTGGACGCCCACGGTTTCTGGCAGGTCCACCCGGCCGCCGCGGACACGCTCGCCGCCGTCGTCGCCGAATGGGCCGAGGCCCCGCGCGACGGCGTGGCCTGGGATCTGTACGCCGGCGTCGGCCTGTTCGCCTCGGTGCTGGCCGACCAGGTCGGCCCCGGCGGCCGCGTGCTGGCCGTGGAATCCGGCCGCCGCGCCGTCGCCGACGGTGAGGAGAACCTGGCGGACCTTCCGCAGATCCGCTGGCGCTCCGGCCGCGTCGAACACCTACTGGCCGATGCCCCGAAACCTGTCGACGTGGTCGTACTCGACCCGCCCCGCAAGGGTGCGGGCAAGGCGGTAGTCGAGTCCATTGTGGAGGGTTCGCCGGACCGGATCGTCTACGTCGCCTGCGATCCGGCGGCGCTTGCCAGGGACATCGCGCTGTTCGCCTCGCACGGTTACGGCCTCAGTGATCTGCGTGCCTTCGACGCGTTCCCGATGACCCAGCACGTCGAATGTGTTGCCTTGTTGCAATAACGGCACATTTGTAGACCGTAGGAATGGTGGGGCTTCGTTCGGCTTGCCCAGGTGCCGGGTGCTCGATAACTGTGTCGAGGTGGACTATCTTCCTTCGATGTTGCCGCCTGGAGTAACGGCGCAGGAAATCACTTACCGGAATGGCCGGAAGCAGGTCATCTACACGGCGCCCTATGTCTCCGAAGGGCCGGTGCTCGTCCGGGACCTGCTGGGCAGGCAGGCGTGGATGTTCATGTACGCCCACTTCGTCTTCGCCTGGGCCGAGGGCGCTGTCCAGGTACAGGTCAGTCACGGCACCCTGAACGGACCGAAGATGCTGCTGTGGAAAGGGGTCAGCATCTCCGCTTTCTGGTCGGGGCCGGCGTTGGCCGAGTTCGGGCAGGCGTGGGCGGTGGAGCAGATGACCGGCCGCAGGGGCACTCCGGCCGTCGTCAAGGATTCGCTTCCCTGAAGGCCTGTCCCATTGCCGGAAAACGGTAATGGCTGTGGTGTGCGTGTGATCGGGAATTGTCGGTGGTCGGTCGTATGTTCGTCGGGTGGATACTTTCAAGGCGCCGGTGGCGCTTCTCGAAGAGCTTACCGATCCTTCCGTTTTGGAGTTGGTCAATGCTTCGGTAGTTTCGTTGGACGACAAGGATTCTGTGGCTGTGGCGCGGGCGGCGTCGGCGGGGATCGCGCGGTTGGAGGCGGTGCGGTTTCGGGCGTTGGCGCAGTTGAGCCGTCATCGTGGGGGTGTGCGGAGTGTGGTGCAGGAGGTGGCGTTCGAGCTGTCTCTTGTGGACAATCACGCGGGTGCGATGGTCGCGGCCGCCGAGGCGTTGACGACACGTCTGCCGCGGACTCTGGGGTTGATGGATCAGGGGAAGTTGTGTGGTTTCGGTGCGATGAAGGTCGCCACCGCCACGGCGTGGTTGTCGGATGAGAACGCGCGTGCGGCGGATGCGTTGCTGGAGGATCGGTTGGCGGGCAGGAATGCCGATCAGGTGCGGAAGGCGGCGAATCACGCGGCGATCAGCGTTGACCGGGAGGGTGCGGATAAGCGTGCCGCGCATCACCGGGAGGGGCGTCGTCTCAGTCTGCGGCAGGGGGAGACGGGGGTGGCGTCGATCGAGGTCGAAGACGGCCCGGTGGAGAAGGTCACGGCCGCGTACCGGCGGATTGATCGTGAGGCCCGTGCTTTGCGGAAGGGTGGGGAGACCCGGACGTTGGATCAGCTGCGTGCGGATGTGGCGCTCGATCTGCTGCTGGGTGGGCAGGGCGGCGCGAGTGAGCGGGCGGAGGTGTTTCTTTATCTGGATTTGTTCACCTATCTGGGGCTGAACGATGATCCGGCGGAGTTGACTGGGCATGGCCGGATCCCGGCTGGGCTGGCGCGGGAGATCGCGGCGGGGCCGGACACGGTGTTGCGGCGGATCGTCACGGATCCGTTGTCGGGGCAGGTGCTGGATGTGGGGCGGGATCGGTATCGGCCGTCGGCGGGTTTGGGGGAGTTTGTGCGGGTGCGGGATCGTGAGTGCCGAAGACCGGGGTGCGGGCGTCCCGCGCAGGCGTGTGATCTGGATCATGTGGTGCCGTGGCAGTTCGGTGGTCATACCGCTGCCGGTGAGTTGGTGGATCTCTGTCGTCGTGATCATCGGCTCAAGGACGAGCCCGGCTGGGTGTATCGGCTTGGGTCGGATGGGACGTTGACGGTCACCACGCCGACGGGGCACAGCTTCGACAGCACACCGCCGCCGCTTCATGAGCCGCGCCCGGAAGATCTTTTGGGTGAGGAACCGCCGCCGTTCTGAGCCCTCGTCGCCGGGAAACGGCGACGGCTTGATCCGGGCTTGCGACCTGCGGCCCCGTCTGCGGTGCCAGGCGGGACCCTATTGCCGGAGAACGGCAACAGCTCAAGCAGGCTTGGGCGCTTTCCTTGTGGCGGTAGTGGCGACTGGTGTGGTTCTGGCGGTCGGGTAGGTGCGGGCGTCCGGCTTGCGGCTGCCAGCACGAGGACCCGATTGCCGAAAAATGGCGATCTCCGGTCTGGAGCTGAAGGGAATACTTTCAGGGCGCCTTCGTTGCGGCGGTAGTGGTGACTGCTGTGGCTCTAACAGGCGGAGGAGTGCGGGCGTCCGGCCTACGGCCACCAGCACGAGAACCTGTCGCCGAAAAGCGGCGACAGCTCACCTGCTCTCCGGCGTTGGTCTGAAGGGAACCCTTCAGGGCGCTTTCCTTGCGGCGGCAGCGGCAGCCAGTGTGGTTCTGGGCCGGGGAGGTGCGGCGTGCGTCCGTCTTACGGCTGCCAGCAGGAGGACCCGATTGCCGAGAACCGGCGATATCCGGTCTGGAGCTGAAGGGAGTACTTTCAGGGCGCCTTCGTTGCGGCGGGAGTGGTAACTGGTGTGACTCTGGCAGCCCAAGAGGTGCCGCCCCCCATTCCTACGGCCACCAGCACGAGGACCCGATTGCCGAAAAACGGCGATCTCCGGTCTGGAGCTGAAGCGAACCCCTTTCAGGGCACCTTCCCGGCGGAGGCAGCGGCGACCGGTGTGACTCTGGCAGTCCGAGAAGTGCCGCCCCTCAGTCCTATGGCCACCAGCAAGAGAACCCATCGCCGAAAAACGGCAACGGCCTCCATCCACTCTTCAACCTTGAGCTGGTCGCCCCCCCAAACCACCAGCGCGACCGATACGGCTCCACCAGCCCTATCGCCAAAAAACGGCGACACCCACCGAAACCCCCGGCAAGAAAACGTGGGGCGAATCCCGAAGGATCCGCCCCACCTCAACAAACCCACGGCCCGGGCAACCGATGCCGCGTCAGCAAAGCCACAGCTCCCACCTCAGGAGCGAGCGTCCTCCTTCAGCATGTCCGCGCAGCGTTCACCGATCGCCATCGTCGTGATGCACGGGTTCACCGCGACCAGGAACGGCATCGCCGAACCGTCGGCGACCCGGAGGCCCTCGACGCCGCGCACGCGCAGCCGGGCGTCCAGTACGGCCATCGGGTCGTCGTCGCCGCCCATTTTCGCGGTGCACGACGGGTGATAGACCGTGTTGTGCGTCTTGCGCAGGTAGTCGGCGATCTCGTCGTCGGTCTTGACGTCCTTGCCCGGCGCCAGTTCGGTTCCGGCCCACTCGTCCAGCGCGGGCTGTTCGGCGATCTTGCGCGCCAGTTTGATTCCGTAGGTCATCACGCGCATGTCGTGCGGATCGCTGAAATACCGCGGATCCACCTTCGGCTTGTCCCGGTAGTCACGGCTGCGCAACCGGACGGTGCCGGTCGACCGCGACCGGGTGACGTTCGGGGTCAGGCAGAAGCCGTTCTCCGTGGTGGGATAGCCCTGCCGGAGGGTGTTCATGTCGAAGGGCACCGAGCCGTAGTGGAACATCAGGTCCGGCCGGTCGAGCCCTTCCTCCGTGGTGGTGAAGATGCCGATCTCCCACCACTGCGTGGATTCGGTGGTCATCGGTTGCAGCGCGTCCCACTGGATGACGCCCTCCGGGTGATCCTGCAGGTTCTCGCCGACGCCGGGGGAGTCCACCAGCACGTCCACGCCGACCTCGCGCAGATGCCCGGCCGGGCCGATTCCCGACAGCATCAGCAGTTTCGGCGTGTCGATCGCGCCGGCGGACAGGATCACCTCGCGACGGGCGCGCAACGGGACGCCGTGGATCAGGTCGTCGGCGAGGTATTCCGCGCCGGTGCAGCGTTTGCCGTCGAACAGCAGCCGCCGGACCCGGGCGCCGGTGATGATCTCCAGGTTCGGCCGCTTCCCGATGATCGGGTGCAGGTACGACACCGACGCCGACGAGCGCGTGCCGTCCTCGCGCGCGTTGATCTGGAACCAGTTCGCGCCGTGCGTCACGGTCTTGCCGGAGTTGAATTCCACGCGCGGGATGCCGGCCTGCTCGCAGGCCTGGAGCAGCGCGACGCCGGTCGGGTCGTTCGGCGGCACCGAGCGGATGGTCACCGGACCCGAACGGCCGTGGTGGTCGCCGGGGCCGTCGTTGGTCTCAAGACGCTGGTACAGCGGGAAAATATCCTTCGAAGACCAGCCGGGCAGGCCCAGTGACGACCACTCGTCGAGGTCCTCCGCCGGGGCCCAGAAAGCGATGCACGAGTTGTGCGACGAACACCCGCCCAGCACCCGCGCGCGGGCGTGGCGCAGGAACGAGTTCCCGGACTCCTGGGGTTCGACCAGGTAGTCCCAGTCGTACCCGGATTCCAGCAGGGCCATCCACTTCGTCAGTTCCAGCACCGCCGGGTCGTCCACATCGGACGGCCCCGCTTCCAGCAATGCCACGGTGACGTCCGGGTCCTCCGAGAGTCTCGCCGCGACCACCGACCCCGCCGTCCCGCCGCCGACGACGATGTAGTCGAACTCTCCGGTCACTGTGCTGCCTCCTCGGGAAGTGCCGCCGCGGCGTGATCGGCCAGGACGCCGCTCTTGTGCCGCAGGATGAACCAGTAATACGCGAAACCGACGACCGCCACCGCGCCGACGAACAGCACGGCCCCCCATTCGAGGTACCAGTGATACGGCTCGGTCGCGTTGTAGACCTCACGCCGCGGCCAGGCCAGGTTCACCACGATCGCGCCGCCCCACAGCACGCCGAGGATGTTGACCGGCAGCCCGAGCTTGCCGAGGGAGAAGTACTTGGTCCCTTCGACCTTCGGCGGCGGCCACTGTCCGCGCAGCCGCTTGACCAGCATCGGGATGGTGACCAGCAGGTACGCCAGGTAGATCATGATGATGCCGATACTGGTGATCACCGTGAAGATCTGCGGCTGGCCGACGTTGACCACCAGGATCAGCACCGCGATGACGCCGGAGACGATCGCGGGGACCACGGGGGTCTTGGTCTTCGGCGACACCCTCGCCAGATGCTTCCCGGCCGGCAGGTTGTTGTCGCGGCCCATCGCGAACATCATCCGGATCGACGCCGACTGCACGGCCAGGTTGCACACCGTGATGGCGATGACCACGGCCAGCAGGAAGATCGTGCCGACGGTGCTGCCCAGGACGTCGAGCACGATGAACTGCAGGCCGCCCGTCGCGATCTGGGGGTCGTTGATGTCGCCGACGGCCATCAGCGCCAGCAGCAGGATGAGCCCGCCGATGACGAACGACGCGATCAGCGCGCGCAGGATCGCCTTGGGCGCGTTCTTGCGCGGGTCGTGGGACTCCTCACCGAGTGAGCTGGCGGTGTCGAAGCCGTACATGACGTACGTCGACGCCAGCGAGGCGACCAGGAACGCGCCGAAGTAACCCCAAGGCTGGTCGGCTCCGGTGTTGTTGGTCTGCATGACGACCTCGGGACCCCGCGTGATGTTCGCCGCGAGCGCGACGATCAGCAGGACCGCGGCGATCAGTTCGATGAACACCCCGGCGCTGTTGATCCGCGCCATCAGCTTGACCCCCCAGGCGTTCACCAGCGTGGTGAACAGGATCAGGGCGGTGCCGAGGATGACCGCGTTCACCGCGCTGTCGCCGGAGAACGAGAAGAACGACGAGATCTGCGGGAGCGTGATCTGGTAGGCCAGCGCGACCGCGGCGATGCTGACGATCGAGGCGGTCAGCATCATCCAGCCTGCCAGCCAGGCGACGTGCGGGCTGCCGAGCCGTTTCGACCAGTTGTAGATCGACCCGGCGACGGGATAGTGCGCGGCCAGTTCGGCGAACGACAGCGCCACCATCAGCTGGCCGACGAACACCATCGGCCACGACCACCAGTAGGCGGGCCCGCCGAAGCTGAAACCGAAGTAGAACAGCTGGAAGGTGCCGGTCAGGATCGAGATGTAGCTGATCCCGGCGGCGAAGGTGTGGAAGTTGCCGAGGGTTCTTTCGAGTTCCTGTTTGTAGCCGAAACCGGCCAGGCCGTCGTCGGAAGGAGTGCTCATCGGCAGTTTCCCGTCTTCAGTTGGATGCGGCAGGCTCCCCGGAGAACCAGCGCTGTGGTGCGGGCCGGAGGTTCTGATAGATGTGCTTCGCCTCCGTGTACTCGGCCAAACCCGTCGGGCCCAGTTCGCGCCCGAAGCCGGATTGCTTGTAGCCGCCCCATTCCGCCTGGGGCAGGTACGGATGGAAGTCGTTGATCCAGATCGTGCCGTGCCGCAGCCGGTTCGCGACCCGCTGCGCGCGGGAGGCGTCCGAGGTGAACACCGCGCCCGCGAGGCCGTAGTGCGTGTCGTTGGCGATGCGGACGGCGTCGTCCTCGTCGGTGAAGGTCTCGACGGTGAGCACCGGGCCGAACGATTCGTCGACGACGGCGCTGCTGCCCTGCTTCACGTTGTCGAGGATCGTCGGCAGGTAGTAATGCCCCTTCGCCAGTTCGTGATCGTCGGGGCGTTTGCCGCCGGTCCGCAGGACGGCGCCCTCGTCGAGGGCCGCGGCGACGTAGCGTTCGATCTTTTCCAAATGGGCGGCCGAGATCAGTGGACCGGTTTCAGCCTTCGGGTCGAAAGGTCCACCCAGTCGGATCAGTTCGGCGCGGCGGACGAGCTCGCCGACGAACCTCTCGTGCCACTCCTCCTGGACGATCAACCGGGCACCCGCCGAGCAGACCTGCCCGGAGTGCAGGAACACCGCGGTCAGCGCGTAGTCGACGGCGGTTTCGAAGTCGGAATCGGCGAAGACGACGTTCGGGTTCTTCCCGCCCAGCTCCAGCGCGACCTTCTTGACGGTGGCGGCGGCGGACGCGGCGATGATCTTGCCGGTCGCGAGGCCGCCGGTGAACGACACCAGGTCGACGTCCGGATGTTCCGACAGTGGCGCTCCGACCTCCCCGCCGGCGCCGAGCACCAGGTTCGCGACGCCGGCGGGGAGCCCGGCCTCGGTCAGCAGTTTCATCAGCATGACGGAGGTGTGCGGCGTCAGCTCGCTGGGCTTGAGGACGAACGTGTTGCCCGCCGCGAGCGCGGGGGCGACCTTCCAGATGGTCTGCAGGAGCGGGTAGTTCCACGGCGTGATCAGCCCGCAGACGCCGACCGGTTCGTGCACGATCCGGCTGAAGGCGTCCGGGTTGCCGGTGTCGACCACGCGGCCGGCGTCGTTGGCGGCGAGCTTGCCGAAGTAGCGCAGGCAGGCGGCGATATCCGCCATGTCGTACTCGCTCTCGACCAGCCGTTTGCCGGTGTCGAGCGATTCGGCGCGCGCGAAGGCCGCGACGTCGCGGTCGAGCAGGTCGGCGGCCTTCAGCAGCAGGTCACCGCGTTGCGGAGCGGGTGTCTGGGGCCACGGGCCGGTGTCGAACGCCTTCCTGGCGGCGGCGATGGCCGCTTCGGTGTCCTCGCGGGTGCCCTCGGCGACCTCCGCCACCAGTGATCCGTCCGCCGGGCAGCGGATTTCCCTGCGACCGCGGCCGACCGCGTCGACCCACTCGCCACCGATGAAAAAATCCGCCATCAAGCCACTCCAACCGGGCTTCTTCTTAACCGTCGAAGAGCGATTATGTCGGCCACCTGACGTGACCGCTACTTGGCAAAAGAGACCATGTTCACACTGTTGGGTGCCGTGTGGTGATTTTCTGACATGTGACTCGTGACGCGGGCGCGGGAAGGTTCTCAGGGGCCCTCCGTAGACTGGCTGGAACGGCGGAAGAGGAACCAGGCGAGGTGGGAGAGTGACGTTGCTCGAGTCCGTACACGGACCGGCTGACTTGAAGCGGATGGACCAGGAGCAGCTCGGCGAGCTGGCCGCGGAGATCCGGGACTTCCTCGTCGAAAAGGTGCGGCTCGCCGGTGGTCACCTCGGCCCGAACCTGGGTGTGGTCGAGCTGACGATGGCGCTGCACCGGGTCTTCGACTCGCCGCACGACGCCATCGTCTGGGACGTCGGTCACCAGGCGTACGTGCACAAGATCGTCACCGGCCGTCACGACGGCTTCGGCAAGCTGCGCCAGCTGGGCGGCCTCACCGGCTATCCCGCGCGCTGCGAGAGCGAGCACGACCTCGTCGAGAACAGCCACGCCTCGACCGCCCTGTCCTATGTGGACGGTCTGGCGAAGGCGTTCGAACTCGGCGGTGGCGGCAGGCACGCGATCGCCGTCGTCGGGGACGGCGCGCTGACCGGCGGCATGTGCTGGGAGGCGCTCAACAACATCGCGGCGAACCCGCGCCGCCCGGTCGTCATCGTCATCAACGACAACGGTCGCTCGTACTCGCCGACCATCGGCGGCGTCGCCGACCACCTCGCGTCGCTGCGGCTGAAGCCCGGCTACGAGCGGGTTCTGGACCGCGGCAAGGAACTGCTGCGGCACACCCCCATCGTCGGCAAGCCGATCTACGCGGCACTGCACGCGGCGAAGGCGGGGCTCAAGGACGCGCTGAGCCCGCAGATGATGTTCTCCGACCTCGGCCTGAAGTACCTCGGCCCGGTCGACGGGCACGACCTCGCCGCGCTGGAGAAGGCGTTCCAGAGCGCCCGCGACTTCGGCGGCGCGGTCATCGTGCACGTGGTCACGGAGAAGGGCCACGGGTACGAGCCGGCGGTCACCAACCAGGCCGACCAGATGCACCAGACCGACCCGATCGACCCGGAGACCGGCATGCCGCCGGTCAAGGGCCCGAGCTGGACCGGTGTCTTCGCCGAAGAGCTGGTGAAGATCGGCGCCGACCGCGAGGACGTCGTCGCGATCACCGCGGCCATGCTGCGCTCGACCGGCCTGCACAAGTTCGCCGAGGCGTACCCGGACCGCTGGTACGACGTCGGGATCGCCGAGCAGCACGCGGTGACCTCGGCGGCGGGCCTGGCGATGGGCGGCAAGCACCCGGTCGTCGCCGTCTACTCCACCTTCTTGAACCGGGCCTTCGACCAGGTCCTGATGGACGTCGCGCTGCACCGCCAGCCGGTGACGCTGGTGCTGGACCGGGCGGGCATCACCGGTCCGGACGGGCCGAGTCACCACGGCATGTGGGATCTCTCGCTGCTGGGCATGGTGCCGGGGATGCGGGTCGCCGCCCCGCGCGACGCCGGGACGCTGCGGGAGGAACTGCGGGAGGCCATCGCCGTCCAGGACGGGCCGACGGCGCTGCGGTTCTCCAAGGGCGGCGTGATCGACTCCGTCCCCGCCGTCGAACGCGTCGGCGTTGTGGACGTGCTGCGCAAGCCCACCGGTGACGCCGACGTGCTGCTGGTCGCCGTGGGCGCCTTCGCCATGCTCGGCCTCGCCGCCGCGGACCGGCTCGCCGACCAGGGCATCGGCGTGACCGTGGTGGACCCGCGCTGGGTCGTCCCGGCGCCCGCCGAACTGGTGGCGCTGGCCGAGCAGCACAAGCTCGTGGTGAGCGTCGAGGACAGCGGCCGCCACGGCGGCTTCGGATCCGCGCTGGCCGCGCTGTTCCGCGACGCCGAATGCGACGTGCCGCTGCGCGACCTCGCGGTGCCGCAGGTGTTCCACGACCACGGCTCGCGCGAGGAGGTGCTGGCCCGCGTCGGCCTCACCGCGCAGGACGTCGCGCGGCGGGTCACCGAGTGGTCGGCCAAGCTGGCCAGCCGGACTCCGGCGCCGGAGGACACGCACAGCTGAGCAACGCTGTGAGCCGACAAGCGCCATGAAAGGTCCTTTCCTTGCAAAATTTGCAAGGAAAGGACCTTTCATGGCACGCGCTAGGCCCGCCAGACGGTGCCTCGTCGCTCGTACTCCAGCACCACCTCGGCCCGCTGCGTGGTCTTCGCGCCCAGGAACCACTCGACGAGCCAGAGCGAAACCTCAAGCCCCGCGGTGATCCCGCCGCCGGTGATCAGGTCCCCGTCGTCGATGACACGTGCGTCGATCACCTTCGCGCCCTGCGCGGCCAGATCCGCCTTCGCGCCGTTGTGTGTCGTCGCGTTGCGCCGGGCACCACGAGGACGTCGGCCTCGCCGGGCGACCCAGCCGCGCGGGACCTCGACGACGGTGCCATAAGTGCATTTCACGGGTCCGGGCCGTCCCGCGGCCACGAGCGAGGTGGCCACGGCGGGGCGGCGGCGGAAGCGGCGGGCGCGGTGACGCCCACGAGACCGGCGGACAAGGCTGAAGCACGCGGAAAAGTTCGGCGCTGCAAGACGACCTCCCAGGTGATTTACCCAGTGGTCGCGCGAAAAGTGCCTCAGACTCCCACGATCCGGCCGACCGCGCGGACCACGAGGTCACGGGTGGCGGCGGGGGAGGAGAATCCGAGGATCGACAGGTGCACGACGAGGCTCAGCAACTCCTCGGCGTCGAAGTGGTCCGGCACGGACCCCGCTCGCTGCGCGTCCCGGATCGCCGCGACCTTGTCCGCGTGCGCCCGGATTTCCGCGTCGGGGGCGGCGTCGAACCCGTTCTCCAGCCGGAGCCAGCCCATGAGCCGCAGGACCTCCGGATGCTCGATGTACCGGTCGAACAGCCGTCCCGCGTAGCCGGGGAGGTCGTCGGGAGTGATCGGGACGGACCTGATGGCGAGGTCCACCTGCTCCTGCACGACCTTCTCGAAAAGCTCTTCCTTGCTGCAGAAGTAGGCGTAGATCAGCGCCTTGTTGGCGCCGGCGTTCTTCGCGATGCGGTCCACCCTGGCGCCCGCGATGCCGTACGTCGCGAACTCGTTCGTCGCCGCGTCCAGCAGTTTCCGCTTGGTCGCTTCCTTGTCCCTGACCATGTCACGCAGTCTAACTAACTGGTTGGTTGACAGCCAGCCCGGACACATGGCAGCCTGAATTGGCAACCAACTGGTTAGTTAGGAGACGGACATGAAGGTCGCACTGGTCACGGGCGCTTCCGCGGGAATCGGCGAAGCCACCGCGCTCGCACTACGGGACGCGGGCTACACGGTCTACGGCGCCGCGAGGCGGGTCGAGCGCATGAGCGGGCTCGCCGAGCGGGGCGTCAAGGTTCTCAAGATGGACGTCACCGACGACGCGTCGATGGTCACGGGGATCGAGCGGATCATCGAGGAGACCGGCCGCATCGACGTCCTGGTCAACAACGCGGGCTACGGCTCGTATGGTGCCTTCGAAGACGTGCCGCTCTCGGAGGGGAAGTACCAGTTCGAGGTCAATCTCTTCGGGCTCGCGCGGCTGGTCCAGCTCACCACGCCGCATATGCGCGCACAGGGCTCCGGCACGATCGTCAACGTCTCGTCGATCGGCGGCAAGATCTACGAACCGCTCGGCGGCTGGTACCACTCGACGAAGTTCGCCGTCGAAGGCTTGAGTGATTCGCTGCGGCTGGAACTCAAGCCGTTCGGTATCGACGTCGTGGTGATCGAACCCGGCGCCATCAAGACCGAATGGGGCGGCATCGCCGTCGAGAACCTGATGAAGACCTCGGGCGACACCGCCTACGGGGCACAGGCGAAGGCCCTGGCGAAGTTCTTCGAGCAGGCCGCTCGCGGCTCCAAGCCCCAGGTGATCGCCGACGTCATCGTGAAGGCGGTCCGGGCCCGGCGCCCGAAGACCCGCTACGCGGCGGGCTTGGGGGCCAAGCCGATCCTGTTCGTGCGCCGGGTGCTCCCGGACCGCGCCTTCGACGCGCTGTTCCTCGGCGCGCTGCGCCGGTTCGCCTAGACCGCGACGGCCGGTTCCGCGACGGGCTCCGCGTACGAGTAGACCTCACGCGGTTCGGGGAAGAGCTTCACGAGCAAGGGATACGCGACGGCCGCCGTGCACAGCGTGATGACCATGCTGACGTCGACGCCGCCCGCGATGTCCTTGAACGGCCCGGCGATCATCGGGGTGTTGGCGGTCAGCAGGCCCAATGTCGTCGCCGGGATCCACGCGGCCATCGCACGCCAGTTCACGCCACGGGTGAACCAGTAGCGGCCGCCCTTGCGGCCCTGGTTGAACACCTGGAGGTCGTCCGGGTCGTAGAACCCGCGCCGCAGCACGAAGCCGATCATCATGATCACCATCCACGGCGACGTGCACAGCACGATCAGCGTGGCGAAGGCGTTGATGCTGGAGACCATGTCCAGCACGAAATTGCCGACGAAGATGAACACGACGCTGAGCGAGCCGATCAGCAGTGTCGCCTGGACGCGACTCAGCTTCACGAAGATCGAACTGAAGTCCAGCCCCGTCCCGTAGAGCGAGGTCGTTCCGGTCGAGAGCCCGCCGATGAGCGCGACCACGATCAGCGGGATCGCGTACCAGAGCGGGGAAATCGCGGTCAGGCCGGTGATGTAGTCGCCGGGGTCGGCCACCAGGGTCGCGGTGGCGATGCCGAAGCCGAACGGCAGCAACGTCGCCACCTGCGCCAGGAACGGCGCGGCCAGCAGGGAACGGCGGCTGTGGCGTGCGGGGATGTAGCGAGTCCAGTCCCCGAGGAAGGCGCCGAACGAGATCGGGTTCGCCATCGTGGTGAGCGCGGCCAGGATCCACGTCGGCCAGAACTCACCGAGCGCGTAGGCGCCGGTGCCGGCGAACCCGGGGTCGAACGTGCCGCCGTAGGCGACGATCCCGAGCAGCATGATCGCCGTGCCCAGTACGACGGCGACCCGGTTCACCAGCAGCATGAACCGGTAGCCGTAGATGCACACGACCAGCGTCGCGATCGCGATGACGCCGTATGCGACGCCGCGGAGCACCTCGCCGCCGTCGAAGCCGAAGAGCCGCTGTGCCGCACCGGCGACGGCGTCACCGCTGACCCAGACCGAGATGGCGAAGAAGGTGATCGCGGTCAGCAGGGAGAGGAAGGAGCCGACACAACGGCCGACGACGCCGAAATGCGCGCCGGAGGAGACGGCGTTGTTGGTCCGGGTGAGCGGGCCGAACAACGACATCGGCGAGAGCACCAGCGCGCCGACGACCACCCCGGCGACAGTGGCCGTCACCGCCGACCAGAAGCTCAGGCCGAAGGCGATCGGGAGCGTGCCGAGGATGATGGTGGCGAAGGTGTTCGCGCCGCCGAACGCCATCCGGAACAGGTCTCGGGGCCGCGACGTCTGCTCCTCCGGCGGGATCGGCGCGATACCGTGCTGCTCGACTTCGGTGACCTTGTCACCCATGGGGACCTCCAAGTACGAAACCCGGTCAGGCGAAGCGGGTCATGACGTGCTTCACGCGCGTGTACTCGGCGAAGGAGTAGGACGAGAGGTCCTTCCCGTGGCCGGAGTGCCCGAAGCCGCCATGGGGCATTTCGGCGACCAGCGGCCCGTGGGTGTTGACCCAGACGCAGCCGAAGTCGAGTTCGCCCGAGACGCGGGTCGCGCGTCCGAGGTCGTTGGTCCAGATCGACGACGCCAGCCCGTAGGGGACGCCGTTGGCCAGCTTCACCGCTTCGTCCTCGTCCACAAAGGACTGGACGGTGATCACCGGGCCGAAGATCTCCTCCCGCACGATCTCGTCGTCCTGCTTCAGACCCGAGATCACGGTGGGGGAGAAGAAGAAACCGCGGTCACCGGCGGGGTTGCCGCCGGTCTCCACGCGAGCGTGCGACGGCAGCCGCTCGACGAGTCCGCGGACCCGGCCGAACTGCGCCTCGCTGTTGAGCGGGCCGAAGTCCCGGCCGGGAGCCTGGGCGGCGGCCGCCTTGGTCAGTTCCGCGACGAATTCGTCGTGGATCGCCGCGTCCACCAGCACCCGGCTGCCCGCGGTGCAGTCCTGCCCGGCGTTGTAGAACGCCGCGCCGACGATGCCTTCCGCCGTCTCGGCCAGGTCCACGTCACCGAAGACCAGCAGCGGCGCGTTCCCGCCGAGTTCCAGGTGCGTGCGCTTGAGATCGGCCGCCGCGACAGTGGCGACGTCGATCCCCGCCCGCGTCGACCCGGTGATCGACACCAGCTCGGTGATCGGATGCCGCACCAGCGCGCGGCCGGTGTCGCGGTCGCCGCACAGGACGTTGAACGCGCCCCGCGGCAGGAACTCCGCGGCGACCTTCGCCAGCAGCACGGCCGTCGACGGGGTGGTCTCCGCGGGTTTGAGGACGACCGTGTTCCCCGCGGCCAGCGCCGGGGCGATCTTCCAGACGCCCATCATCAGCGGGTAGTTCCACGGCGCGATCTGCGCGCAGACGCCGACCGGCTCGCGGCGGATCACCGAGGTGTGCCCCGGCAGGTACTCCCCGGCCGCGGTGCCGTCGAGCTGCCGGGCCGCGCCGGCGAAGAACCGCAGCGCGCTGACGCACTCCGGGATCTCCTCGTCCAGTACAACGGACCGGATCTTGCCGGTCTCCCGGATCTCGAGGTCGGCGAACTCCTCCGCGCGGGCCTCCACCGCGTCCGCGATCTTCAGCAGCGCCAGCTGACGCTGGGCGGGCGTACTCTTGCGCCAGACCGCGAACGCCCGTTCCGCGGCTGCCAGCGCGGTGTCCACATCGGACTGCTCGGACAGCACGCTGGTGCCGAAGACGTCGCCGGTGGCGGGATCCACCAGGTCGAGCGTCCGCGTGCCCGACACCGGTACCTCGGTGCCGTCGACGAAGTTCAGGACCTGAGTCATTTCTTCTCCAGGTGGGTCGGCTCGAACATCTTCAGCAAAGCGGGGAGGACGACCACCGACGGGCCGGGAGTGCCCAGTGCACTGGCGAGGTCCTTGCCGATAGTGTCCAAAGAGGACACCGTGGCCGGGACGCCGAAAGAGCGCGCCAGCGCCTCGAAATCGGGTCGCGCGAGTTCGGTGGCGGTGGACTGCCCGAAGGCCCCGGTCAGGTATTCGCGCAGGATCCCGTACCCGCCGTCGTCGACGACGAGCCACGTGACGTCCAGCCCGTGCTGGACCGCGGTGGCGAGTTCGGCGATGCCGTACATCGCGCCACCGTCGCCGGACACCGCCAGTACCGGCTTGCCGGTCGCGGCCGCGCCGCCGAGCGCCCCGGGCAGACCGTAACCGAGCCCTCCCGCCCCCTGCGCGGTGTGGATCGGCGCGCCATCGGGGTTCCAGGCCGACCAGGCCCAGTAGGCCGCGATCGTCATGTCCCAGAACGTCTGCGTGCCCTCGGGGACCGCCGCGCGGATGTCGTCGATGAGCTTGCGCTCGGCTTCGAGCGGCTGGCCGTCGAGCCGTTCGCGCACCTTGTCCAGCAACGCGGCCACCGCGGTCTCGGCCGCACCGTCGGCGCGGCGGAACGGCACCTGCTCCAGAAGTCCTTGCAGGACAAGGCGGACGTCGGCGTGGATGCCCAGCGCCGGGTAGTTCGACTCCAGCTTCCCGAGGTCGGCCTCGACCTGGATCAGCCGTCCGCGCGGGGCGAACTCGCGGTAGTTGCTGGACAGTTCGCCCAGCCCCGACCCCAGCACCAGCAGGACGTCGGCGTCCGCCAGGAATTCCGTGCTGTGCCAGTCTTCGAGCCACGACTGCCCGGACAGTTCGTGCTCCCAGCCGAAGACGCCCTTGCCGCCGAAGGTCGACAGCACCGGCGCGCGCAGCGCCTCGGCGAGCGCCTTCAGTTCGGCGTGGGAACCCGAACGCAGCGCGCCACCGCCGGCGAGGATCACCGGTTTCTTCGCGGCTCCCAGGAGATTCGCGGCCTCGGTGAGCAGCTCGGGCAGCGGTGCGAGCGGCGCGGGCCGTGCCGTCACCGAGGTGATCCGGGGCAGCTCCGTCGGCTCCAGCAGGACGTCCTGCGGGATTTCGACCCACACCGGGCCGTACGGCGCCGTCGACGCCGATTCCCACGCCTCGCGCAGCGCCGTCGGGATCTGGCTGACGGTCCGCACCACGTGCACCGACTTCACCACATCGCGGAAACTGGCCTGCTGATCGGGCAGTTCGTGCAGATACCCGTGCCGTCCGCCGCCGAGCCCGGCGACCGGGATCTGACTGGAGATCCCGAGCACCGGCACCGACGCCGCCCGGGATTCCTGCAGGGAAGCCAAAGTCAGCAGCGCACCGGGGCCGGTCGACACGATCATCGGGGTCACCGGGACCGGGCCGTCGGGATCCGCCGCGAGCCGGGCACGGGCGTGCCCGTCGGCCGCGAACGCCAGGTTGTTCTCCACCCGCGAGCTGATCACCCGGACGTTTTCCGCGCGCCGCAATGCTTCGAACAAGCCGAGCGCGTGCTGGCCCGGCAGGCCGAACACGGTGTCCGCGCCGAGCGCGCGGAGGGTTTCGACGACGACGTCGCCGCCTATCCGTTGTGCGTCGGTCATTCGCCCTTCCCCAAGCTGAGCAGGCTCACCAGGTCGTAGGCGACGTGGGAGGCCGCGATGGCGGTGATCTCCGCGTGATCGTAAGCCGGGGCCAGCTCCACCACGTCGGCTCCGATGAGGTTGCAGTCCCGCAGGCCGCGCAGGATCTCCAGCAGCTCGCGGCTGGTCATGCCGCCCGCTTCGGGGGTGCCGGTGCCCGGGGCGTGCGCGGGGTCGAGCACGTCGATGTCGACGGAGATGTAGAGCGGGCGGCCGCCGATGCGCTGGCGCAGCGCGTCGACGGTCTCGGCGACCCCGCGGCGCAGGACGTCGCCGGAGGTGACGATGCCGAAGCCGAGGCGGCGGTCCTCTTCCAGATCCCGCTTGCCGTACAGCGGGCCGCGCGTGCCGACGTGGGACAGCGCTTCGGTGTCGAGGAGGCCTTCCTCGGACGCCCGCCGGAACGGGGTGCCGTGGGTGTACGGCTCACCGAAGTAGGTGTCCCAGGTGTCGAGGTGCGCGTCGAAGTGCAGGAGTGCCACCGGTCCGTGCTTCTTCGCCGCCGCCCGCAGCAGCGGCAACGCGATCGTGTGGTCGCCGCCGATGGTCACCAGCCGCGTGCCGTCCGCGGTCAGCGCCTCGGCCTCGTCCTGCAGGGTCTCGATCGCCTCCCCGATGTTGAACGGGTTGAGCGCGATGTCACCGGCGTCGACCACCTGTGTTTCCGCGAACGGGGAGATGTCGAGTTCCGGGTGGTACGGGCGCAGCAGGCGGCTCGCCTCACGCAGCGCGGCCGGGCCGAACCGCGCGCCGGGGCGGTAGGACACGCCGGCGTCGAACGGCACCCCGACGACGGCGACGTCCGCACGCTCGACCTGATCGATCCTCGGCAGTCTCGCGAAGGTCGCGAAACCGGCGAACCGGGGCACCTTCGCGGAGTCGACGGGTCCGATCGGGTTCTGCACAGCCACTGTGTCTCCTATCGCGCGACCGCTATCGCGCTACCAGGGCGCGACTTTCGCGGTCAGGTGGTTGTCGGGTAGTAGGGCGCCCTGCCATCGTGATAGCGGGGCCTGTCGGCCAAAACGCGCGACCTCAAAAGATCAAGGGACCTTCGTCGCCTTAGCCTCATCGAGTTCCGCCTCTTCTTCTTCGGCGACCGCGCTGCCGTTCAGGCGGCGGGTCCACACGGCGAGGATCTCGTCCGAGGTGCGCGGTGTCAGGAAGCTGACCAGCAGGTACACCGCCAGGCTGGAGCCGAGGCCCCAGTAGATCGGGCTGTTGGCCTCGACACCGTCGATGAACATGAACGCCACGACCACCACCGTGCCGACGACCATCGACGCGAGCGCGCCCTGCCGGGTACCGCGCTTCCAGGCCAGCCCGCCGATGATCGCCACCAGCAGCCCGCCGACGAGGATGTCGTAGGCGATGGTCAGCGCGTTGACCACGTCGTCGACGACCATGGCGATGCCGATCGCGACCACGCCGAGGATCAGGGTGGTGAGCCGGTTCCTGCCGACCTCGGAGGCGGCTTTCTTGAGGCCCAGCTTGGAAAGCAGATCCGAGGTGCTGACCGTGGAGCAGGCGATGAGCGCGCCGCTGGCGGTCGACATCATCGCCGACAGCGCGGCCGCGAGCACCAGGCCGCGGATCCCGGCGGGCAGTTGCTGCTCGACGATGGTCGCGAACGCGTCCTGCGCGCTGGCGAGGTTCGGGTATAGCGTCTTCGCCGCGGTGCCGATGAGCGCGCCGGCTAGGCCGTAGACCAGGCAGTAGACGCCGGAGATGACGCCGCCGCCGGTGGCGATGCCCGGCGTGCGGGCGGTGAACACGCGCTGCCAGATGTCCTGGCCGATGAGGAGGCCGAAGCTGTAGATGAGGAAGTAGGTGAAGATCGTGTCGCCGCCGATGGCGGTCAGTTCGAAATAGCTCTCGTCCAGCCGTGCGGCCATCCCGTCGAAACCGCCCGCCGAGACGATCGAGACCGGCAGCAGGATCAGCAGGATGCCGATGGTCTTGATGACGAACTGGACGATGTCGGTCAGCGTGATCGACCACATGCCGCCGAGCACCGAGTAGAGCACCACGATCGACCCGCCGATGGCGATGCCCGCCCAGCTCGGGACGTTGAAGAGGACCTTGAAGATGGTGGCGAACGCCAGCGTCGAAGTGACCGTCAGCATCAGCGTGTACGCCCACATGACCACGCCGGAGATCGTGCTGGTGGAACCGCCGTAGCGCAGGTCGAGCATCTCGCCGACGGTGTAGACGCGCAGTTTCACCAGCCGCCGCGCGAACAGCGTGTGCAGGACCAGGATGCCGACGCCGATCGCGATCACGAGCCAGGCGCCGGAGATGCCGTAGGTGTAGCCGAGCTTCACCCCGCCGACCGTCGAGGCGCCGCCGAGGACGACCGCGGACATCGTGCCCGAGTACATGAACCAGCCGAGGCGGCGGCCCGCGACCAGGTAGTCGGATTTGGTCTTGGCGAGCCGCAGACCGAACCAGCCGACCCCGATCATGCCCGCTATGTAGAGCGCGATCACCGCGTAGTCACCGGCCACGGTGTCCTCCTTGCCTTGGGCTGTTCGCTTCGTCCGGGTCACCGTAGGTTCGTTCGCCCGGTGAACGACATGGGATGATCCGTCCAAAGTTGCGCTCAGGTGAGGACGAAATGACCCAAGCCCACGATCCACTCGGTTCGGATGTGAATGTCCCGTTACGGGCCGTGGTCGGCAACCCGGAACTGGCACTCGACCCGGTCGTGGAGACGCTGCGGCCGGGCGCGCTCGACGCCCCGGTGCGCTGGGCCCACGTCAGCGAGCTGCGGGATCCTGCGCCGTACCTCCTCGGCGCGGAACTGCTGCTCACCGCCGGGGTGAACCTGCCGGTGGAGCCGCGCGAGATCGACCGCTATGTCCGGCGGCTGGCCGACAGCGGGATCTCCGCGCTGGGGTTCGGGCTCACCCCCGGCACCTACGAGACGTTGCCGCCGCCGTTGCGGACGGCGTGCGCGCGGTACCGCCTCCCGCTGCTGATCGTCCCGCCGCGGACGCCGTTCCTCGCCATCAGCCGGGCGGTTTCGGTCGCGCTGGCCGAGGCCGGGAAGCGGGAACAACGGCGGATCGCGGTCGCGCGCGAGGCGCTGACCAGGGCGGCCGGTGCCGGGCTCGGCGAATTGGCGAGCACGCTGGGCGGGCGGCTGCGGGCGTGGGTGGCGCTGGTCGGCGCCGGCGACGTCCTCGCGGCCGACCACGGCACGCCGTCGCCGCTGCCCGCCGAGGTCGGCGAGCTGCTCGCCACACTGCGGGCCGGACGGGGGATCCGCAGCGCGACGACGGAGCTGCCCGACGGCACGCACGTCGTCGCGCAGCCGGTGTATCCGCAGGCGACGGCCTCGCATCTGGTCGTGGTCGGCCGCCCCGGCCGGTTCGACGGCGCGGACCGGTCGATCCTGTCGGTCGGCGCGGCCCTGCTCGGACTGGTCGGCCGCGCGGGTTCGGACGCGGCCGGACCGGGGGCCGCCGCCACCGCGTTGCTGCTGGGCGAGACCGACGCGATCGGCGGGGAGGAACGCCGGCTGGTCGCGGGGATCGCCTACCGCCGCGGGCCGGACGAGGTCGCGGCCCGCTACGACTGGCTGCGCGCCCGGCTCGACACCCCGTTCGTGCGGCTGCGGCCGGGGCCGAGGTTCGACGCGATCGTCCGTGAGGCGCCCGAGATCGGGGATCTCGACCGGCTGCGCGCCGACGGCTGGCTCGCCGTGGTGGCTTCCCCCGTCCCGCCCGATCGCCTCCCCGAGGCGGCCACCGAGGTGGAGTTGCTGCTGAAGCGGGCCGCCGCGCTGGAACGGCCGGTGGTGGCGGAGGCGGCCGGACTCGGGCTGGACGCGCTGATCACGCCGGAGGCGGCGGCCGGGTTCGCCGCACAGGTGCTGGCGCCGCTGCGCGAACTGGACACGAAGGGCGACCGCGAACTGGTCGAGACCTTGCGGACCTGGCTGGCGCACCACGGCGGCTGGGACCGGACGGCCGCCGAACTAGGCGTGCACCGCAACAGCGTCCGGCACCGCATCGGGCAGATCGAACGGGCGCTGGGCGCGGATCTGGCGGATCCGGAGATCCGGATGCGGCTGTGGTTCGCTTTGCGCTGGGCCTCGTGAGTGGTAAAGACGGTTCTGACCGTCATCACCACTCACGAGTCCAATCAGGTCACTCTCAGGAATCTGTGGCAACGTAGGGTCGTGCGAATTCTGGTAGTCGAAGACGAAGAACCCCTCGCCGACGCGATCGCACGCGGCCTGCGGCGCGAGGGGATGGCGGTGGACATCGCGCTCACCGGTGACGACGGGCACGAGAAGGCCGCCGTCACCCGGTACGACGTCGTGCTGCTCGACCGCGACCTGCCCGGCATGTCCGGTGACGACCTGTGCCGCGAGATCGTCGCGTCCGGCGAGCTGACCCGCGTGCTCATGCTCACCGCGAGCAGTTCCGTGTCGGACCGCGTGGACGGGCTTTCCCTCGGCGCCGACGACTATCTCGCCAAACCGTTCGCGTTCCCCGAACTCGTCGCGCGCGTGCGGGCACTGGGCCGTCGCGCCACCCCGGCCGCGCCGCCGCTGCTGACCTCCGGCGACGTCGAACTCGATCCGGCGAAGCGGACCGTACGCCGCGCGAGCGGTCCGGTGGAGCTCACCCGCAAGGAGTTCGGCGTCCTGGAGGTGCTGCTGTCGGCCGCCGGTTCGGTGGTCAGCAGCGAGGAACTGCTCGAGCGCGTGTGGGACGAGAACGCCGATCCGTTCACCACCACCGTCCGCGTCACCGTGATGACGTTGCGGAAGAAACTCGGCGAGCCGGGCATCATCGAGACCGTCGTCGGCTCCGGGTACCGGGTGCCGGAGCAAGGGACCGCACGCGGGTGATCCCCTCCGGTGCCCGCAGCCTGCGCGCGCGGGTCACACTCCTCGCGACCGGGCTGGTGGCACTGGTCAGCCTCCTGTTGCTCTGGCTGACCTGGAACCTGGTCGGCGACGCGGTTTCCGCCGTTCCGCAACTGCCGCCGGGGACCACGGTGCGGGTGGACGGCATCGACGTCGACGCCTCCGCCGTCACCGAGCATCTGCGGGTGTACTCGCGGAACCGGGTGCTGCTGTTCGGCGCGGTCGCGTTCTGTTTCGTCGTGCTGGCGGCGGGGATCCTCGCGTGGACGTTCACCGCGCGGGTCCTGCAGCCGCTGCGCGAGATCACCGGTACGGCCCGACGGCTGTCGATCGAGTCGATGGGGGAGCGGATCGGCGAGGTCCGCACCAAGGACGAACTCGCCGAACTGGCCGAGACCTTCGACGACATGCTCGACCGCCTGCAGGCCGCGTTCGACGCGCAGCGGCATTTCGTCGCGAACGCCAGCCACGAACTGCGGACGCCGCTCGCGGTCATCCGCACCGAACTCGACGTCACCCTGGCCGACGAGTACGCCGACGAAGCCGAACTGCGGCGGATGGCCGGGGTGGTCCGCGACGCGACCGAACGGGCCGAGCGGCTGGTCGGCTCGCTGCTGCTGCTCGCGCGCACGGACGGTGCGGGACTGGTGGCCAGGGAACCGGTCGACCTCGCGGTGATCGTGGCGAGCGCGTGGCGGGCGGTGCGGGCCGAAGCCGAGAAACGCGGTATCCGCACCGAATTCGCGACACCGGGGGCGCCGACGTTCGGTGATCCCGCGCTGCTGGAACGGATCGCGGGCAATCTGCTGGAGAACGCGGTGCGGCACAACGTCGAGGGCGGCTGGCTCGACGTCGTCACCCAGGCCGGTCCACAATGGTCGGTGCTCCGGGTGCGGTCGTCCGGCGGCCTGCTCGACCCGGCCGCGGTCCCCGAACTGTTCGAACCGTTCCGCCGCGCCGGCGTCGCCAGGACCGCCCGCACCGGGGCGGGGCTGGGACTCTCGATCGTGCGCGCCGCCGTCCAGGCCCACGGCGGCACGGTGTCCGCGGAACCCGTTGTAGGCGGCGGTCTTTCGGTGACCGTCCACCTGCCCGCTCTGCCCTGACCCGCCGCCGGGGTTACGGTTCAAGGATGGTCCCCAGCATCAGGCTGAACAACGGAACGTCCCTGCCCCAGCTCGGGTTCGGGGTGTACAAGATCGGCGACGACGAGGTCGCCGGCGTGGTCCGCACCGCCATCGAGGCGGGCTACCGCGCCATCGACACGGCGACCCTGTACGCCAACGAGCGGGGCGTCGGTGAGGCCGTCCGCACCAGCGGACTACCCCGCGAGGAGCTGTTCGTCACCACGAAACTGTGGAACACCGAGCACGGCTACGACTCGGCGTTGCGCGCCTTCGACACCAGCCTGAGCGAACTCGGCCTGGACTACGTCGACCTGTACCTGATCCACTGGCCGCTGCCGTCGCTGGACAAGTACGTGGAAACGTGGCGGGCGCTGGAAAAGATCGCCTCCGACGGCCGCGCGAAGGCGATCGGCGTGTCGAACTTCCAGATCCCGCATCTGGAGCGGTTGATCGAGGAGACCGGGACCGTCCCGGCGGTGAACCAGATCGAGTGCCATCCGTGGCTGCAGCAGCCGCTGCTGCGCGACTTCCACGAGAAGCACGAGATCGTCACCGAGGCCTGGGGCCCGCTGGCCCGCGGCGGGGATCTGCTCGCCGACGAGAAGATCACCACGATCGCGGGAAAACACGGCAAGACCCCGGCGCAGGTCGTGCTGCGCTGGCATATCGAGATGAACCATCTGGTGATCCCGAAGTCCGTCACGCCGGAACGGATCGAGGAGAACATGGACGTCTTCGACTTCGCGCTCGACGCGCACGACGGCGCCGCGATCGCGACCCTGGAGCAGGGGAAGCGACTGGGACCGGATCCGGACACACTCGGCTCGTGAGTGGTAATGACGGTTAGAACCGTCATTACCACTCACGAGGCGCCAGGGGTTACCGCACGTCCACGAAGATCGGGTTCCCGTAGAGCCACAGATCCTCGAACGGGTTCGACCGCCCGATGACGTCGGCGCTCGGCTCGATCCCGCCGGGCACGTGCTCCCTGCCGTCCGTTCCGCGTGCCCGCACGAAGAACGGCTCGCGCACGTCACGGAAGGTGTGCCGGAAGACGACCCGCCGCCCGGGCGCCCACCGCGGCTCGAACGACCGCACCACCCGGGTGCCCGGGGCGGTCTGCGTGTCGCGGTCGGCGGCCGGGCCGGTCACCGGTCCGGAGACGAGGTCGAGCCGCGCGAGCCGGGGGATCGCGCCGCCGCCGTTCGGCCGGGCCGCCAGTTTCGCCGAGACGACGACCGTGACGTCGTCCCCGCGCCGGACCCGCAGCCTGCCGCCCATCGTGGCCGAACTCCAGCCGCTGTGCGCGCCGAACTCCAGCTCCTGGGCGAGCCCGCCGTGCACCACCCAGACGCGTCCCGCGCGCAGCCCTTCCAGCACCCCTTCGTGGCTCCGGCGGGTCACACCGACGACCGTCCGGCTGAACTCTGCGGGGGCGAAATCCGCGTACGGGGGGAGAGTCTGCGGGACACCGGTGTCGATCGGGTCCGGGTAGTTGCCGTGCTCGTCGTAGTAGCCGTCGGGGACACCGGGTCGCACGTGCGTGTCGCCGCGGTTGTAGTGCGAGTCGGAGTTGCTGGTGATCCACCACGGCTTTCCTTCGGCCAGCAGCGAATCCCACAACCCGCCGACGGTCGCGGTGCTCCAGTCGAAGCCGCCGTAAGTGCGGTAGGCCGACTCCGGGAAGCCCGGCCACGAGTTCGAGCCGGGGGAGTTGCCGTACCCGCCACGCGCGCCACCGCCGCTCCCGAGCGGTTTGGGGAAACCGTCGGCCTGGGCGCCCGGGGCGCCCTCCATGCCGATGACGATGCCGGGCGCGGCGTCGCGCAGCGCGCGGATCTCGTGCGGCGCGATCCGGCCGTTGCGCAGCGGATGGTTGATCACCACCACCGGCGCGTGGATCCGGCGTGCCCGTTCTTCGGCGGCGAGCCAGCGGATCGCCCGCACGGCCAAGGCCTCGTTGTCCGGCGTGCCCGATTCGGTGCCGGTCAGCCGCCAGTCGAAGGAGCGCTCGAACTCACGCAGCTTCGCGGCCTGGTCCGCACCGGCCTGGAAGAACAGCGTCGCGTGCTCGGCACCGGGCACGTTCCACTCCATGCCCTGCCACAGCAGGAGATCAGGGTGCTCGCGCTGCGCGGCCCGGACCGCGGCGTTCGTCCGCTCCACCGACGACTTCTCGTGGGTCGCGTGGCCGTGGTCGGTGATCACCGCCCAGTCCGCGCCGTGCGCGCGGGCGGCGTCGGCGATTCCGTCCACTGTGTACATCGCGTCGTAGGAGTACTGCGTGTGGATGTGGTGATCGCCCACCAGCCACTGGTACCGGTCCCGGCCGAAGAGGCGGCCGAGATCGAGGTCGAAATCGAGGGCTTCCGCCGGGGCGGTGGCGGCGAGCGGCGCGCCCGCGGCCGCCGCGGACACGAGGCCCGCGCGTTTGAGGAATCCGCGGCGGTCGACGCCCGGTTTTTCGCTGTTCACCGGCGGCACGCTAAAGAGCCCGGCTGAACGGGTGATGTCCGGAAGGCGAATGTACCGCGCCGTGTGACGATTGTCCCCGTGGAAGAACCGGAACGGATACCCAAGGCGCCGCGGCGGTTGCTCTGGGTGGCCGGAATCGTCGCGGTCCTGTTCGCCGCCGCCGTCGTGACGACGGCCGTCGTCGTCCTGAACCGGGTCACCGATCCGCCCGCCCCGGCGGCGTTGCCGCGCGACACGGTGCCCGTCCCACTGGGGAAGCGGGAGTTCTGCGGGATCCACCTGCTCATGTACCTGGAGAGCGACGAAAGCATGACTCTCGCCGCTCAGGCGTTCCAGGACGATCAGAAGGCCCGCCGGGTGCTGACCGAAACCAAGGCGGAGGCGTATGAGCGCTTCAAGAAGCTTTTCGCGGACAGGCCGGATCTACTGGAGGTGGTACGGCCGGAGACCCTCTCGGCGGCCGTGCACCTCGTGCCCGTCGCCGGGACCGACGCCGAAGCCTGGGCGAAAGACCTGCGACAACGCTTCCCCCAGGCGGAGAAGGTCGAGGTGCTCGACCCCGCGCCGATCGCCGAACAGATGAAGACCACGCTCCCGCCCTGCCCGCCGGGCGGCGAACGCTGAAAGCCCGGCTCCCCGGAGGATGGCTGGGGAGCCGGGCCTCCCCGCTAGAAGTCCCGGTTCGCCGGAGCGACGCCGAACTCGCGGTTGTCCACTCCGGTGATCCGGACACTGCCGGTCTCGTCGCCGGTGATCCGGACGCTGTCGTCAGCGCCCGCGACACCCGCTCCGAGCATCAACCCCAGAACCGCCGCGCCGGCCCCCAGGCCCACGCGCACGACGATCTTCTTCATCGGCTTTCCTTCCCTTTTCTGTTGTTCCCCAGTACCTGGAAGAACCAGGTGTAGGCCGAGTGTTCCGGAAAACGCGGTATCTCGCCACAGAAGTCACGAAATACGCAAAAGGCCACCGTCGGCGACCAGAAGATCGCCGACGGTGGCCTTTTGCGTCACAGGCTCAGGAGAGCGGCACGCTCGCCACACCCGGGGCCAGGAACGGCTTGCCGTTGACCTTCTCGGACACCCCGGCCCGGTCCAGGTACGGCGTGATGCCGCCGAGCCAGAACGGCCAGCCCGCGCCGAGGATCAGGCACAGGTCGATGTCCTGCGCCTCGGCGACCACACCCTCGTCGAGCATGATCCGGATCTCCTCGGCGATCGCGGCCAGCGCGCGGTCACGCACCTGCTCGGACGTCGACGGCGAGTCGCCGCGCTGCCAGAGCTCGTCGACCTCGGGGTCGACGGTGGCGGTGCCGTGAGCGTCCCACTGCCAGACGCCCTTCTTGCCCGCCTTGACGAAGCGGTCGAGGTTCTCGCTGACGGTGAACCGGTCCGGGAACGCCTCGTGCAGGGTTTCCCCGACGTGCAGGGCGATCGCCGGGCCGACCAGCTGCATCAGCGTCAGCGGGGTCATCGGCAGGCCCAGCGGTTCCAGCGCCTTGTCCGCGACCTCGAACGGCGTGCCCTCGTCGACGGTCACCAGCACCTCGCCGAGGAAACGCAGCAGCAGCCGGTTGACCACGAACGCGGCCGCGTCCTTGACCAGCACGCTCGACTTCTTGAGCTGCTTGCCGAGCGCGAACGCGGTGGCCAGTGCGGCGTCGTCGGTCTTCTCCGCGCGGACGATCTCCAGCAGCGGCATCACCGCGACCGGGTTGAAGAAGTGGAACCCGACCACGCGTTCCGGATGCTTGAGCTGCGAGGCCATCGCGGTGATCGAGAGCGACGAGGTGTTCGTCGCCAGGATCGCCTCGGGGGAGACGTACTGCTCCAGGTCGGCGAAGACCTTCTGCTTGACGCCCAGTTCCTCGAACACCGCTTCGATCACGAAGTCGGCGTCGGCGAACGCGGCCTTGTCGAGCGAACCGGTGACGAGTGCCTTCAGCCGGTTCGCGCCGTCCGGCGAAACCCGCTTCTTGGCCAGGAGCTTGTCGATCTCACCGTGCACATAGGACACACCTTTGTCGACCCGTTCCTGGTCGACGTCGGTGAGCACCACGGGCACCTTGAGGCGGCGGACGAACAGCAGCGCCATCTGGCTGGCCATCAGGCCCGCGCCGACGATGCCGACCTTGTTCACCTTGCGCGCCAGCGACTTGTCCGGCGCGCCGGCCGGCCGCTTCGCCCGCTTGTTGACCAGGTTGAACGAGTACAGCCCGGCCCGCAGGGTGTCGTCCATGAGCAGCTCGGCGAGCCCGTCGGTCTCGGCCGCGTAGCCGCGGTCGAGGTCGTTCTCGCGGGCCAGCTCCAGCAGCTCGACGGCCTTGGTCGCGCCCGGCGAGGCGCCCTTCGTGCGGCCGTCCACAATGGACTTGGCGCGGGCGATCGCGGCGTCCCAGCCCGCGCCGCGGTCGATCTCGCGACGGGCGGGGGTGATCTCGCCGTTGACGACCTTCGCCAGCCACAGCAGCGACTGCTCCAGGTAGTCCGCCGAACCGAAGACCTCGTCGACGATGCCGAGCTCCGCCGCCTGCGCGACCTTGAGCATCTTGTTCTGCGCCAGCGCGTTCTCGATGATCACGGTGACCGCGGCGTCCGGTCCGATCAGGTTCGGCAGCAGCTGCGTGCCGCCCCAGCCGGGGAACAGGCCGAGGAAGACCTCGGGGAACGCGATCGCGGCGGTGTTCTCCGACAGCGTGCGGTAGTGGCAGGAGAGCGCGAGTTCGAGCCCGCCGCCCATCACCGCGCCGTTGATGAATCCGAAGGTGGGGATCTCGGACTCGGTGAGACGCCGGAACACGTCGTGCCCGGTCTGCGCGATTTCCCGCGCCAGCGCCGGATCCGAGACCGCTTCGACACCGGAAAGGTCGGCGCCCACGGCGAAGATGAACGGCTTGCCGGTGACCGCGATCGCGGCGGGCCCGGCCGCGAAGGCCGCGTCGATCGCGGCGTTGAGGCTCACCAGGCCCTGCGGGCCGAAGGTGTTCGGCCGGGTGTGGTCGTGGCCGTTGTCCAAGGTGATCAGCGCGACCGGCTTCTCCAGCCCGGGCACCTTCACCAGACGCGTGACCGCGTTTGTGACGACCTCGTCGGGGAAGGCGGCTTTCGCCTGCTCAGCGGTGAAAGTCATTACTTCGCCCCCTCGGAGCCGTTGTAGGCCGGGTTCTCCCAGATCACGGTGCCGCCCATGCCGATGCCGATGCACATGGTGGTCAGGCCGTAGCGCACGTCGGGGCGCTCGGCGAACTGACGCGAAAGCTGCGTCATCAGCCGGACGCCGGAGGACGCGAGCGGGTGACCGCAGGCGATCGCGCCGCCCCACTGGTTGACGCGCGGATCGTCGTCGGCGATGCCGAAGTGGTCGAGGAAGGCGAGCACCTGGACGGCGAACGCCTCGTTGATCTCGAACAGGCCGATGTCGTCGATCGACAGGCCGGTGCGCTTGAACAGCTTCTCCGTGGCGGGCACCGGGCCGATGCCCATGACCTCCGGCTCGACGCCGGCGAAGGAGTAGCCGACGAGCCGCATGCCGATCGGCAGTCCGAGTTCGCGGGCGGTGTCCTCGTCGGCGAGCAGCGCGGCGGTGGCGCCGTCGTTGAGGCCCGCCGCGTTACCCGCGGTGATCCGGCCGTGCGGGCGGAACGGCGTCTTCAGCCCGGCGAGCTGCTCGACGGTGGTGCCCGGGCGCGGCGGCTCGTCCTCGGTCGCGAGACCCCAGCCGAGTTCCTTGGACCGGGTGGCGACCGGGACCAGCTCGGGGCCGATCTTGCCGGTCTTCACGGCCTCGGCGTACTTCTCCTGGCTGCGCGCGGCGTAGGCGTCGGTGCGCTGCTTGGTGATCTCGGGGAACCGGTCGTGCAGGTTCTCCGCGGTCTGGCCCATGACGAGCGCCGTCGGGTCGACGAGCTTGTCGGCGATGATGCGCGGGTTCGGGTCGACGCCCTCGCCCATCGGGTGACGGCCCATATGCTCGACGCCGCCGGCGATGGCGATGTCGTAGGCGCCGAAACCGATCCCGCTCGCGGTCGTGGTGACCGCCGTCATCGCGCCCGCGCACATGCGGTCCAGCGCGAAACCGGGCACCGACTTCGGCAGGCCCGCCAGCAGTGCGGCGGTGCGGCCGATGGTCAGGCCCTGGTCGCCGATCTGGGTGGTGGCGGCGATCGCCACCTCGTCGATGCGCTCGGGCGGCAGCTCGGGATGCCGCCGCAGCAGTTCACGGATGGCGTTGACGACGAGGTCGTCGGCACGGGTGCCGGCGTACATACCTTTTTCGCCTGCCTTGCCGAAGGGCGTTCGCACCCCTTCGACGAAGGCGACATTGCGTACCGACCGCGCGTTCGGCGCGAGCGGTGTTGCTCCTGCGGCCACGAATGCTCCTGAAGTAGAGGTAGTCCTGACCGCACCCTAGTCCTGGTTACCGGTCGGTAACCAGGATGGTGGCCCGGTCGAGTGGGCGAAGGCACACTCACGGGTTCATCGGCGTCGGCCGCTTGGCCGATCCGGAGGCCGTGGGGAAGTTGCTATGTTCGAGGTGATCAGGGGGAGGGATCACGATGACAACGCCGGGGCCGGCCGTCACCCGTCGTGCGCTCTTGGGGGTGGCGGTCCTCATGCCGCTGGCCGCCTGCACCCGGGCCGCCCCGCCCGCGCCGTCGTCGGTCCCCGCTCCGCCGCCTCCGCCCACCCGGCAGTTCCACGACAGGCTGCTGGAGCTGGAGAAGAAGTTCGACGCCAGACTCGGTGTGTACGCGCTCGACACCGAGGGCGGCGCCACGGTCGAACACCGCGCGGACGAGCGGTTCGCGTTCTGCTCGACCTTCAAAGGCGTCGCAGCCGCCGCGGTCCTGCAGCGCAATCCGTTGTCGCATCTGGAAACCCGGGTCACCTACGCGCGGGACGACCTGATGAAGCACGCCCCGGTCACCGGGCAGCACGTGGCCACCGGGATGACGATCCGCCAGCTGTGCGACGCCGCCGTCCGGTTCAGCGACGGCACCGCGGGCAACCTGCTGCTGCGGGATCTCGGCGGCCCCGGGGAGCTGACGGCCTTCGCGCGCAGCATCGGCGACACCGTCACGCGGATGGACCGGATCGAACCGGCGATCACCGAGGCCGCCCCCGGCGACCCGCGCGACACCACCACACCCCGGGCGTTCGGCACCGACTACCAGAAGATCGTGCTGGGTGACACGCTGACGGCTGACAAACGCGACTTCCTCAGTGATCTGCTGCGGCGCAACGTCACCGGCGCCCGGCGGATCCGGGCGGGCCTGCCCGGCGGCTGGACCGTCGCCGACAAGACCGGCACCGGCGAATACGGCACGATGAACGACTTCGCGATCGTGTGGCCGCCGGGCAAGGCGCCGATCGTCGTGGCGATCATGTCGAGCAAGGCGGCCAAGGACGCCCCTTACGACGAGGCGCTGCTCGCCGAGGCCGCGAAGTACGTGGTCGAAAAGCTCACTGCCTCGTGAGTGGTAATGACGGTTCTAACCGTCATTACCACTCACGAGGCACTGGGCCGACCGCTTAGTTGCCGGTCGCGCTGGGGAGCAGGGGCGGGCAGCCGTTGGTGGCGTAGGCCGGGTCGTACTCGAAGTGCCACTTCTCGTTGTCGTAGCGGCGGCACCACCCCAGCGCGCCGCCGTTCTTGTCCACCCAGATAGCCGAGTTCAGCGGCTGGATGTCGACGGCGATCCCCTTGACGTGCATGGACGTCTCCGGCTGCAGCGCCCACTTCTTGGCCTGCTCCACCGAACCGAATCGCTCGACGGCCTTGTCGAACTCGCGTTGCTGCTGTGCCCGGCTGCGCTTGCCGTCGTTCACGCAGAGCGTGATGTTCTGGGCTTTGGCCTTGGCCAGCAGGGCTTTCCACGCGTCGACCACGTCCGGGCGCATACCGTAGGTCTGCTCGTCGACATAGCGCTTGTCGACGGCGCACGTCGGTCCGGTCTCGGGGCCGGGGACCTCCTCGAGTACCGCGAGTGCCTGCCCGCTCACCGGCTTGGCGGTGACACCGGTGGCTCCCAGCGTCGCCATCGCGACGGCGGCGAGCCCCAGCGCCACGAGCACGCTGATCACGGTTCTGCGGCTGGGGGCGGATGTGGTCGGCACCACTCCGAAGCTACCCAGCGCCCGGCGAGCCGCCAGGGTTTGTGACCTTCTTCCCAGATTGCCGTGGCAGGCCAACCAAATCGGAAAAGACCAGGTGAGCGGGCCGCCTCGTGAGTGGTAATGACGGTTCTACAGAGGGGTAAGGCAAACCTGGCGCGATCGGCTCGCTGCCGCGAAGGTCCCCTTGTCTGCCCTCACGGTAGTGAAGGAGGCCTTCACTACCGTGTGCCCGGCGAGGGGTTACCCGAGGAGGCGGGGTTCGCCTCATGACTGTCCATAAGGGACAGTTTCCAGCGAATCGCTGTCCGATTGGTGCTTATTCGTCCGGTCCTGGACGGGGTCGTGAGTGGCAATGAGGGTTAGAACGCTGTTTGCCACTCACGACCACCTTGCGATACCGGGCAAACTGCTCAGGTCGGACACTGATCGTCGGGAAAGTGTCCCTTGTGGACACCCGTGATCACGGCCCGGCTTCCGTCAGTCAGTCCGGACCCGCGCCGGGGCGCGCCACATCTGCCTTACCCCTCAATAGCCGTCGTTACCACTCACGAGACCGTGAGCGCACTGTGTCGCCGGACTAGCTTGCTAGCAACCTAGGGTGCTAGCATCGGGTCATGGGTGACGAGGAGGTCAAGCAGTTCAACGTGTACCTGCCGGTCGGGCTGATCAAGCAGGTCAAGTTCCGCGCCATCGAGTCGGGCTCGTCCCTGTCGGCGCTGGTCGCCGACGCCCTGCGCGCCTACCTCGATGAAGACGACGAAGGCAAGGAGAACTGACATGGCGACCGAAGGAATCGAAGCGGTCTTCCTGGAGACCAGGAACTGGGGCAAGACCGCGAAGTTCTTCCAAGAACTCGGTTTCGAGCTGGAACTCACCAGCGGCGACGGCTCCGGGGTCTTCCGCAACGGCGAGGGCGCGTACTTCGTCGTCGTCGAGGTCCCCGAGAACCGTGACCCCGGTTTGCAGATCGCGCTGAAGGTGTCCGATGAGGACGGTTTCCGCCCCGACCCGGTCGTCGAGGTGGTCACGCCGTTCGAGGACACGCATTACGGCACGAGGGAGATGACCGTCCGCGACCCCGACGGCCGGATCTGGAGTCTCCAGGCCGCCAAGACGGCATGAGGCGCGGTGGCCCCTGGGTGGTCCTGCTGATCCTCAGCCTGGGGTTCTTCATGACCTTGCTGGACCTGACGGCGGTCAACGTCGCACTCCCGGGCATGCTCGACGAGTTCCGCGCGCCGCTGGACGAGCTGCTGTGGGTCATCAACGTCTACGTCCTGGTGCTCGCCGCCCTGCTGATCACCGCGGGCAGGCTGGGTGATCTGCGCGGGCCGCGCACGATGTTCGTCGTTGGGGTCGCGCTGTTCACCGTCGCGTCCATCCTTTGTGGACTGTCAGATGACCCGGCCCAGCTGATCGCCGCCCGCGCGCTGCAGGGACTCGGCGCGGCGGCGCTGATCCCGCAGTCGATGACGCTCATCATCGCCACCTTCCCGCCGCAACGCCGGGGGACGGCGCTCGGGGTCTGGGGAGCGGTCGCGGGGGTGGCGACGATCGCCGGGCCGACGCTCGGCGGCTTGCTGGTCAGCACCGTCGGCTGGCGCTGGATCTTCTTCGTGAACGTGCCGATCGGGGTGCTCGTGCTCGTCCTGGCGCTCGCCCTGATCCCGGACGTCCGGCGCGGCACCCGCCACAAACTGGACCTGCTGGGCGCGGGACTCGTGACGGCGGCGCTGGTCTCCCTGACCTTCGCGCTCACCGAAGGCCAGCGCTACGGCTGGAACACCGGGATCTGGGCGCTGCTGGGTGGCTCGGTGGTGCTGCTGGCGGTGTTCCTGCTCCATCAGCGGCGTGGGCAGGACGGCGAACCGCTGCTGCCGTTCGCGCTCTTCCGCAGCCGGGGCTACGCGGTCATGGGGTTCGTGGCCGCGACCGTCCAGGTCGGCATGATCGGCCTCTTCCTCCCGGTGATGCTGTACCTGCAGACGGTGCTGAACTTCAGCGCGCTCGTCGCCGGGCTGGTGATGGCGCCCGCGATGGTGGTGTCGGCGGTCCTCTCGCCGATCGCGGGCCGGGTCGCGGACCGGCTCGGTGGCAAGTATGTCCTGATGACCGGGCTGGTCCTGTTCGCGGCCGGGCTCGCGTGGTTCGCGGTGCTCGCCGACGACGGCCGCGCCTGGTGGGCGTTCCAGCCCGCCTTGATCGTGGCCGGATCCGGGATCGGCTGCGTGTTCGGCCCGATGGTCTCGCTCGCGATGGCGGGCGTGGCACCGGAACTGACCGGGGCCGCGTCCGGGGTGCTGAACACGATCCGCCAGGTCGGCACGGTGCTCGGCAGCGCCGCGGTCGGTGCCCTGCTGCAGAACCGCCTCGCCCACCACGCGGCGTTCACCGACGCGCTGCGCCCGACACTGGCGTTGCCCATCGCGGTGGTCGCGCTCGGTGCGGCGGCCTGTCTGCTGGTGCGGCGCGAGCCTGGCCCGCGCCGCACCAGCGCCTAACGGGCCAGGTGGCCGAGCCAGCCGCCGAAGCGCGTGATGTCCTCGGCACCCTCGATGGCTGAAGGCTCGCAGACGAATCCGGGCACCTCGCTCCCGTCGGCCAGGCGCACCTTCCCGATCGCCAGCGGCGCGGGCACACCCGCCACGAATTCGCCGAACCCGGCGAGTGGCAGGTCCCAGACCTCGGCCTCGATCGGTTCGCCACCCGAGGCGACCCGGACGAGGCCGGGTTTGGGCGGGACGGTGTCCAGCGCGTAGAGCCGGTACTCGGCCGCCGCCGCCCCCGCCGAAACGAACCGGCCGCCCCGCGAGGTCAGTTCGTGGTTCAGCGGCTGCCCGCGCAGATGCGCGCCCACGACGGCGATCCGCGTCCGGCGCGGCACCAGGCGGGCGACGTCGGCGAGGATCCGGTCGGCGTGGGCGGCTCCGACGAGCATCACCCCGAACGGCAGGCCGGCGACGGTTCCGGCGGGCACGGCCAGCGACGACAGGCCCAGCAGGTTGGTCGAGTTCGTGAACCGGCCCAGCCGGGCGTTCACGCCCAGCGGATCGGCTTCGACCTCGGTGATCGTCGGATGCTCCGTCGTCGTGGGCAGCAAGAGACAGTCCACCGTGGACAGCACCGCGGCCGCTTCCCGTTCCAGGCCGCCGAGCGTCGCCAGATCGGTGAACAACCGGTGCGCCGGGATGTCCTTGGCCGCGCCGATGATCCGGCGCACGGCCGGATCGACGGCGTCCGGACGCGCGTCGATGAACTCGCCGACCGCCGAATACCGCTCGGCCACGAACGCGCCTTCGTACAGCAGCCGCGCCGCGGCCAGGAACGCCGATATGTCGACAGTGACCAGTTCGGCGCCCGCGTCCCGGAATTCCCGAGCCGCCGCGGAGAACGCCTCGGCCCACCCGTCCTGCAAAGGACCGAGAGCGTCCGGCACGCCGATCCGGACGGGGCGGTTGACCGCGGGAAGCTCGCGCGGCTCGCTCAGGCAGTCGAACGCCGCCACCGCCTCGTCGACCGTCCGTGCGAACACCGTCACGCAGTCGATGCTCGCGCACGCGGGCACGACCCCGGCCGTCGGCAGGAGTCCCCGCGTCGGCTTCAGGCCGACGATCCCGTTGAACGCCGCCGGGATCCGCCCGGAGCCGGCGGTGTCCGTGCCCAGCGCGAGGTCCGCGATCCCGAGCGCCACCGCGACCGCCGAACCCGAACTCGACCCGCCCGAGACGTACGCCGGGTCGATCGCGTTCCGCACCGCGCCGTGCGGACTGCGCGTGCCGACCAGCCCGGTCGCGAACTGGTCGAGGTTGGTCGTGCCCAGGATCAGCGCCCCGGCCGCGCGCAGCCGCGCCACCACAGGCGCGTCCTCGTCCGGAAGGTAGGCGTACTCGGGACAAGCGGCCGTCGTCGGCAGCCCGGCGACGTCGATGTTCCCCTTGACGGCGGCGAGTTTCCCGTACAGCGGCAAGGGCTCCCCGGCCGCGCGACGGGCTTCCAGCTTTTCGGCGTCGGCGAGCACGTCCGCCTCGGGACGCAAGTCGATCCAGATCTCCGGCCGGTCGACCCGGGCGATCCGGTGGTACGCGGCGCGTACCCGTTCCAGCACGCTCATCCCGCGCTCCTTCCCAGAACCACCAGCGGCGTACCGGGGGCAACCTGATCGCCGGGGGAGACGAGCACCTCGACGACCTCCCCGGCGGCGGGCGCGGGGATCCGCGCCTCGGTCTTCATCGCTTCGAGGATCACCAGCGTCTCCGCCGCGCCGACCCGCTTGCCCGGCTCGGTGTCCACCCGCCACACCGTCGCGGCGAACGGCGCTTCGACGACGTGCCCGCCGGGCGGGGCTTCGATCTTCGTGGTCGGGACCTTCGCGCCCACCGGTTCCGGCCTCGGGTCGAATTCGCCCGCGGCCGCCCACGCCCGGCGTTCGGCTTCGAACGCCGCGCTCTGTTTCGCCCGGAACGACGCGATGTCGGCGGCGTTGTCGGCCAGGAACCGCTCATGGTCGGCCAGCGCGAATTCGCCGTCGGCGATGTCGAGTTCCAGTTCCCCCGCCTCACTTCGGGCCCGCAGGTCCAGCAGTTCCTCGGCGGAGACGGGATACCACGAGATCCGGTCGAAGAACCGCAGCAGCCACGGCGAACCCGGCTCGAAGGAGCCGCGCTGCCGCCAGCCGCTCCACACCTGCGTGGTCCGCCCGACGAACTGGTAGCCGCCGGGACCTTCCATTCCGTAGATGCACAGATACGAACCGCCGATGCCGACGGAGTTCTCCGCGGTCCAGGTGCGTGCCGGGTTGTACTTCGTGGTGACCAGCCGGTGCCGCGGGTCCAGCGGAGTGGCCACCGGTGCGCCGAGATACACGTCGCCCAGGCCCAGCACCAGGTATTCCGCGTCGAACACCGTCCGGTAGACATCGTCCACACTGGACAGACCGTTGACCCGCCGGATGAACTCGATGTTCCACGGGCACCACGGCGCGTCGTCGCGCACGCCGGCCATGTACCGCTCGATCGCCTCGCGGGTCGCCGGGTCGTCCCAGGACAGCGGCAGCCGCACGGTCCGGCTCGGCACCACGAGATCGCCGGTGCGCGGCAGCTCGTGTTCCACCTCCCGCACCAGGCCGAGCAGCTTCGAGACCGGCAGTACGTCGGGATCGACGTGGACCTGCAGCGAGCGGATGCCCGGCGTCAGGTCGACGACGCCGTCGAGGCCTTCCGCGGCCAGCCTGTCGGCCAGCGCGTGGACCCGCATCCGCAAGGCCAGGTCGAGCTTCATCGGCCCGTACTCGATCAGCAGGTTGTCGTCGCCGCTGCGCCGGTAGGTGACTTCGGGGTTCTCGTCCGATGTGGACAGACGGCCGAAGATGCCGCCGTCGTCGATCGGCTTCCGGCTCGCCTTGACCGCCGTGCCGGGGGCCTTCCGCAGCGAAGCCGCGTGGTCGATGGTGATCGGCACGAACCGCACGGTGTCCCCCGGCCGCAGCTGACCGAGTTTCCAGCGCTGCCCGGTCACCACGGTCGCCGGGCAGACGAACCCGCCGAGGCTCGGCCCGTCCGGGCCCAGCAGGATCGGCAGATCGCCGGTGTAGTCGACGGCGCCGATCGCGTACGGCGTGTCGTGGATGTTCGACGGATGCAGGCCCGCCTCGCCGCCGTCCTCCCGTGCCCAGCGCGGCCGCGGCCCGACGAGCCGGACACCGGTGCGCGCGGAGTTGAAGTGCACTTCCCAGTCGGTGGCGTAGAAAGTTTCGACGTCGTCCGGGGTGAAGAACTCCGGGGCGGCGTGCGGTCCCTCGGCCGCGCCGATCTCCCAACGCGTCCCGAAAACGGGGCGTTCGGCCTCGGGAACCGGACCGGTGACGGCGTTCTCCGGCAGTGGCCCGGGGGAGAGGACGTCGCCGGTCGCGAGCGCGCGTCCGCCGTGCCCGCCGAAACCGCCGAGGGTGAACGTCGCCGCGCTGCCCAGGAAAGCCGGCACGTCGATCCCGCCGCGGACGAGGACGTACGCGCGGAGCCCGGCGGTGCCGGTGCCGACGTCGAGGACGCCGCCCGCGGGCACCTCGACCGGTGTCCACTGGGGAACGGTCTCGCCGTTCACGGTGACCGGTGACGGGGAACCCGTGACGCAAACGATTGCGGCGTCGGTGAACCGCAGCGAGACACCGTCCACAGTGCACTCGAGTCCCGGCGCGCCTTCCGGATTGCCCAGCGCGCGGTTGCCCAGCCGGAGCGAAAGGTCGTCCATCGGCCCGCTCGGCGGCACGCCCACGTGCCAGAAGCCCAGCCGTCCCGGCCATTCCTGCACGGTGGTCATCGTGCCGCCCCGCAGGACCTCGATCCGCGGCTCGGGATCGGTGATCGCGTCGAGCGTCGCGGTGTCGTGCGTGGCCGCACGCAGCCGCGGGTCCGCGGCGGCCGCGCGCAGCTGCCCGAGGTTCGTGCGGACACCGTCCACCCGGCTTTCCCCGAGCGCGGTGCCCAGCGCGGCCAGCGCTCCGGCCCGGTCCTCGCCGACGGCGATCACCTTGGCAAGCAATGGATCGTAGTGCGTGGTCACCTTCGTCCCGGCTTCCACCCACGTGTCCACGCGGACCCCGGCGGGGAAGTCGGCGCGGGTCAGCAGGCCGGCGCTCGGCCGGTGCCCGGCCGCCGGATCCTCGGCGTAGACCCGGGCCTCGACCGCGTGCCCGCGTGGTTCCGGTGCGCTGGCGAACATCCCGGTGTCGCCGTCGGCGAGCCGGAGCATCCACGCCACCAGATCGATGCCGTAGACCGCTTCGGTGACCGGATGCTCGACCTGCAGCCGCGTGTTCACTTCGAGGAAGGCGGCCTCTTCGCGGACCGGGTCGTAGATGAATTCGACCGTGCCCGCCGACCGGTAGCGCACCGACGCGCAGAGATCGACGGCCGCCGAGACCAGTTTCCCGCGTACCGCTTCGGAAAGTCCGGGGGCGGGGCATTCTTCGAGCACCTTCTGGTTGCGCCGCTGCAGGGTGCAGTCCCGCGTGCCCAGCGCCAGCACCTCACCCGCGCCGTCACCGAACACCTGCACCTCGACGTGCCGGGCGCGGGTCACCAGCCGTTCGAGGAACACACCCGAGGTCGAGAAGCTCTTCGCCGCGATGCTCTGGACCGCGTCCCAGGCGTCCCGCAGTTCTCCCGCCGAGGCGCAGGCGCGCATGCCGATCCCGCCGCCGCCCCCGGTGGCCTTGAGCATCACCGGATAGCCGATCTCGGCGGCCGCGGCTTCGGCGTCGGCGAGCGTGTCCAGCAGTCCGGTGCCCGGCAGCAACGGGACACCGGCGGCCACGGCCCTGTCCCGTGCGGTGTGCTTGCTGCCGAAGACCTCCAGCTGGGCCGCGGTGGGCCCGGCGAACCGGATCCCGGCCGCTTCCACCGCCCTCGCGAAAGCGGTGTCCTCGGACAGGAAACCGTAGCCGGGATGGATCGTGTCGGCCCCGGTCTTCAGCGCGGCCTCGATGATGGCGTCGGCGAGGAGGTAGCTCTCCCTCGCCGGTGCCGGGCCGAGCCGGACGGCTTCGTCGGCAAGCCGTACGTGCGCGGCCGCACGGTCGGCGTCGGAATGGACGGCGACCGTCGGAATGCCCATCTCCTTCGCGGTCCGGAGGATCCGGACCGCGATTTCCCCCCGGTTGGCGACGAGCAGCTTCACTCGCCACCACCGGTGACGATCATCCTGACCGGCGTCGGGTCGAAACCGTTGCAGGGATTGTTGATCTGCGGGCAGTTCGACACGAGCACCAGGACGTCGGTCTCGGCGCGGAGCTTGACTTCGAGGCCGGGCGCGGAGATGCCGTCGACGATGCCGAGCGTGCCGTCCTGTTCGACCGGGACGTTCATGTACCAGTTGACATTGCTGACCAGGTCCCGTTTGCCGAGACCCCATTTCGCGCCCTCGGTGAGGAAGTTCTCCACACAGGCGTGCTGGTACCGCGTGTGCTGGCCGTACCGGAGGCTGTTCGACTCCTTGCTGCACGCGCCGCCGAGGGTGTCGTGCCGCCCGCAGGTGTCCTCGACGACGGTCAGCAGCGGCGCGCTCTCACCGGTGCGCAGCACGCTGCCGGTGGTGAGGAAGATGTTGCGCTGCGCGGCGATCGTGGCGGCCGCGGAGTACCTCTTCGCCGTGTCGGCGGCGTCGTAGCAGAGGAAGTCGACGGCCTGGTTGCCGCCGAGGTCGATGATCGAGAGGGTCTCACCGCGCCGGAGGACGGTGGAGTACGGCGCCCGCGCGGGGACCTCGGCGTCGGAGATGATCGTGGTGGTCATGCCATCCCCCTGGCGGTGAGGTAGTCGGCGGTGTTCTCGAAGGCGCGCTGGGCTTCCGGCGTCGCTGTCCATTCAGTACTGTCCGGAGTGGACGGGGTACCGCGCTGTGCGAGGACGCGCAACGGGGTGACCGTGTAGTCCGGGCGCGGGTCGAGCGGATGCGCGACATTGGCGATCAGGACGACGACCGGGAGTTCGGTGCGCAGGACCACGGATTTGCCCGGTCCGGCCGAGCCGGTGAAGGTCAGCCCGCCGTCGGCCTCGACGTGGATACCCTGGAAGAAGGACAGGCTCGGCGGGAGATCGCGCGGGGTGAGGCCGTGTTTCGCCGCGGCCAGGGTGAACAGCGCGTTCCCCGACGGCGAACCGCCCTGCGGGCTGCCGTCACCGTAGCGCTCGGCATTCCCGTCCACAGTGGACGTTCCGCACAGGGCGTCGTGCTTGCCGCTCTCGTCGGTGACGACCGTCGCGAGCACGCGGGCCTGATCGGACAGCAGCGCCATCCCTTCGCCGAGGTAGGCGTTCCACTGGACCTTCACCGTGTCCGCCACGTTCAGCCGCTCCCACGGCTGGTCGGCGTTGAACAGCAGCAGATGCGCGCAGGCGTCGCCCTCGACGTCGGTCAGCCGGAGTTCGGTGCCGCGGGCGAGGACCTTGTGCGTGTAGCCGCCACCGGCGACGGTCTCGGCCCAGACCAGCTTCGCCGGGTCGATCCCGGGCGGCGGATCCGGCCAGGTGGACGCCGGGATGGACGGCATCGCGTCGGCGACCTTCCCCGCCTGGGCGCGGGCGTGGTCGCGAGCGCCGTACGTGGTCGATGTCGTGCTCATGGAACCTTCCTTCAGATCGTGGGGACGGGAACCGTGGTGAGCGCGGAGCGGCGGCGCCAGCAGAGGTAGCCGGTGAGCAGCGCGGCGCCGACGAATTCGATCGGGAACAACCGGACCCAGACGGAGCCGGTGCCCGCGAGGTCGTAGATCTCGGCTCGTGGCCAAGCGATGTTGACGATCATCATCGCGCCGTACCCTACTGCCGCGACGTTGACCGGAATAGCCCATCGTCCCAGGGAGAAATGGCCGGGCTCGGCGGTGAAGCGACCCTGGCGGCGGCGCCTCAGCAGCGGCCCGGTCACCAGGAGGTAGGCGAGGTAGACCACGACCACCGAGGTGCCGGTGATGGTGCTGAAGACGGTGGGATTCCCGAGGTTCAGCAGCAGCAGGCCGATGGCGAGCGCGCCGGACAGGATCGCGGGCGCGATCGGGGTCCCGGTGCGGGCGTTGACCGCGGAAAGCCGGTGCGCGCCGGGAAGCGCGCCGTCGCGGGCCATCGCGTAGATCAGCCGGACGGTGCCGGTCTGGATGGTCAGGGTGCAGACGACGACCGCGATCGCGACGTCGGCGAGGAAGATCCTGCCGAGCGTGTCACCGAAGACGGCCGTGATGACGTACGGCAGGCCCTTTCCGGCCAGCTGCCCGTCGGTCAGGCTCGGTGCCGCCATCAGCGCGGTGAGGACCACCGCGAGCCCGCCGAGCCCGGAGATCAGGAGCGCGCGAAGCACGGCGCGCGGGGCGGTGCGGCGGGCGTCCTTGGTCTCCTCGGCGACGGAGGCCGCGGTGTCGAACCCGTATAGGACGTACGCGGCCATGAGCGCCGAAGCGAGAACGCCGCCCACGCCCGGGTTTTCGCCCGCGGGCTGAAGCACGACCTGCGGGCCGCGGACGGCGAACAGCGCCAGACCGGCGATCAGCACCAGGACGCCGGCGAGTTCGGCCGCGACACCGACGTCGTTGATCCGCGCCATGAGCCGCACGCCGCCGGCGTTGACCGCCGTGGTGAAGACGATCAGCAGGGCGCCGAGCAGGACCGCGTTGGTGGCGCCCGTCGGCGACGTCACCGCCGGGTCGCCGCCGACGAGCTGGAACCCGCTCCAGACCGAGGGGAGCACCACCTGCAGCGCGATCGCGGCCGCGGCGAGCGCGACGACGCAGCCCAGCAGCATCATCCAGCCCGCGAGCCAGCCCGCGAATCCGGGCGACAGATGTTTCGCCCACTGGTAAACGGATCCGGCCAGCGGGAAACGGGCGGCGAGTTCCGCGAAGCTGAGCGCGACGAGCATTTGCCCGGCGAGTACCAGCGGCCAGGTCCAGAAGAACAGCGTGTCCCCGAAGGAATAGCCGAAGGCGAAGAGCTGGAACACCGTGGTCAGGATGGAAACGAACGAGAAACCGGCGGCGAAGGCCGAGAAGCCGCCGAGCGTCCGGCGGAGTTCTTGGCGGTACCCGAAGGCGGAAAGGTCTTCGGCGGGCATTTGCGGGGGCTCCTGTCTGAAGGACCGAATTTCGATCGGCCGACCGAAATTAAGCGCGTGCGGGGTCCTTCTGATCTCCGCCGGGTAAGCGCGGTGTTAACAACTACCGGATTCGGTAACCTGGGCCGACCACCGGACGTAACAAAGATCGCCGCGAAGAAATGGCAGGATCGGATAGATGACGAAAACGACCGGGGTGGGCAGACCGAGGGCCAGTGGCGCGGCGGCGAGCAAGCGGGAGGCGCGGCTCGCGGTTTTGGACGCGGCGGGGGAGCTGTTCACCGGAGCCGGATACGCGGCGACGACCACACGGGCCATCGCGGAACGCGCCGGCCTGCGCCAGGCGTCGCTCTACTACCACTTTCCGTCCAAAGAGGACATTCTCGCCGCGTTGCTGGAGGACACCGTCCGGCCGTCGCTCGACGTGGCGGGCGGGCTCTCGGCCGAGCACGCGCCGGTCGGCACACGGCTGTGGGCGCTGGCTTACGCGGACATCCACCTGCTCGGCAGCGCGCGGCACAACCTCGGCGCCCTGTACCTCCTGCCGGAGATCTCCTCGCCGAGGCTGGCGCGGTTCCGGGCCGAGCGGGCGGAACTCAAACGCGTCTACGGCGCGCTCGTCGCGGCGGCCGGGGTCCCCGGTGACCTGTCGGGGATCCGGACCGACCTGGTGTTCGGGCTCGTGGAGAGCATCGCGATCGTCCGGCGCGACCGGCCGGATCTGGACGTCGAGGCGCACGCCGTCGAAGGTGCCGACAGCGTGCTGAGGCTCGCCGGTCTCGGGGAACCGGACGCCGGGCTGCGTGCTTCGGCCCGGTCGCTGCTGGAGAGCTGAAGGGGACTTTCCCCTCATGCGATGAGACGAAAGCGTCCTTCGCCGCGTGAGATGAGGCGAAGGACGCTTTCGTCTCTCGTCAGGCCGCGGTGGCTTGGAGCGCCTTGCTCAGCGCCGCCGCGGTCAGCTCGATCTGCCAAGGCCGGGCGCCGCCGTCGCCGAGGACCTTGGCGACGGAGTCCTCGCTGAGGTCGGCGGGCGGGCGCCAGCAGGTGCGGCGGACGAGTTCCGGCAGCAGCAGGTTCTCCACCGGCAGCCGGCGCTCCTCCGCGATCGCGGACAGTGCGGCGCGGGCGGCCGAAAGCCGGGCGGCGGCGTCGGGATCCTTGTCGGACCAGCGGTTCACCGGCGGCGGGCCGTCGGTCTGCTGGGCAGGGGTCGGCAGTTCGTCGGCCGGGAGCGAGCGGGCGTTCTGCAGATGCCGCAGCCAGCTCGCGGTGTACTTGCGCTGGACCCGGCCGCTGAACACCGGCAGTGCCTGCAGCTGTTCGATGGTCTTCGGATCCGCGGTGACGGCGTTGATGATCGCGCTGTCGGGCAGGATCCGGCTCGGTGCCCTGTCCCGTTTGCGGGCGAGTTCGTCGCGTGCCTGCCACAGCTCGCGCACCGCGGCGAGCCCGCGGGCGCTGCGGATCTTGTGCACCCCGGAGGTCCGGCGCCACGGCTCGGCCCTCGGTGCGGGCGGCGGCGCGGTGCGGACGGCCTCGAACTCCTGCTGGGCCCATTCGAGCTTGCCTTGGGCGGCCAGGTCGGCTTCGAGCTTCTCGCGCAGTTCGATGAGCAGCTCGACGTCGAGGGCGGCGTAGTTGAGCCAGTCGACCGGGAGCGGGCGCTTCGACCAGTCGGCGGCGCTGTGCCCCTTCTCCAGCTGGTAGCCGAGGAGGAGTTCCACGAGGGTGCCGAGGGCGACGCGTTCGTACCCGGCCAGGCGCCCGGCGAGTTCGGTGTCGAACAGGCTCTTCGGGCGCAGGTCGAGTTCGGCGAGGCACGGCAGGTCCTGTGAGGCCGCGTGCAGCACCCATTCGGCGTTGTTGAGCACTTCCGCGAGGGGTTCGAGCTGCCCTTCGAGCGGAATGGGGTCGATGAGGAAGGAGCCGGCACCTTCACGGCGCAGCTGCACCAGATAGGCCTTCGGCCAGTACCGGTAGCCGGACGCGCGTTCGGTGTCCACCGCGATGGCCCCGCTGCCGCCCGCGATCTTCACGCAGGCTTCGGCGAGGGCTGTCGCGTCGGCGATCACCGGTGGAGTGCCCTCGGCGGGCTCGCGTAACAGAACCGGCGCACCGACGTCGTCGGTGGCGGTCTTCGAGTCCGTCTGCGGTTCTCCGGGTCGGTCGCCTTCCATAGGTGAAGACCCTACGGGACGAGCGGGCCGCGCCTGGTCCGCCCGCCCCGCAGGGCAGTTCGCCTTTGTCAGCGGATCACGCCGGCACGCATGGCCAGCGCCACCATCTGAGCCCGGTCACCCGTGCCGAGCTTGCGCCCGATGCGGGAGAGGTGAGACTTCACCGTGAGAGCGGAGAGGCTGAGTTCCTCACCGATCTCCTTGTTGGACTGGCCGTCGGCGACGAGCTGCAGCACCTCGACCTCGCGCGCCGAAAGCTCGCGCGGGGTGTTGTCGGTGCCGGCGACTCGGGTGCCGGTGGCCAGGACCGGTGCGACGCTCGGGTCCGCGTAGACGCCGCCCTCGAGCACCCTGCGGACGCCGTCGGTCACTACGACCGGCGATGCCGACTTGAGCAGGTATGCCTGGGCGCCGGCCTGGAACGCCGACCTGACCGCGTACGGGTCGTCTGATGAAGCGAGCACCACTACTCGAGGCCAGCCATGGCTACGGAGTTCCGTAACCAGCTCGATGCCGCTGCCATCCGGCAGTCCGAGATCGAGGATCGCCAGATCACAAGGCCCAGTGGCCTGTGCTCGCGCCCTCGCCTCGGCCACCGTGGCGGCCTCGTGGACGGTGCCCGCACCCATCTGTGCGAGTCTTGCTGAGATTGCCTCCCTCAACAGCGGGTGGTCATCGACCACCAACACGGAAAAAAGCTCTTCCCGCGGGTGCGGAACCATGCTCGCCGGCAATGAACCGGCTGGCGTGGATCGGACGGCCTGAGAAATGCCGACGGTAGCCACGTCACTACCTCCCTGGAGTCGGTCGTGCCCCCCGACCGGCACCGGGACTTTCGGCCGTTTAGCCGCGCCAGCTTTAGACCGAAAGTGGTGTCGTCGATGGCACTGTAGCCGCCCTGAGGCCTTCGCGGGGGGATCGAACGGGTATCTATCTCAAACGAGTAGTTACTCAGGGAGTTCGTTGTAACACGATCGGGCTAGTACACAGCCGGTGGCTAACACATCGCCAAATGAACGCGATGCACTTGAGTTACCGGGGTCCAACCGACTGTGCAGATGGGCCGTGCACCTGCCGGTGCCGCTTCCCGGGACCGCTGGACGACAGTCCATCAGAGCGCGAAAACCCCCTCCGGCATGGGGCTTGATCAACTTCGCGGAGAGTCATGATCGCTTCGCTCGGTAACCGCGATGGTAACGCTCCGGAAGCGTCAGGGTGCCTCCGGAGGGCCGGTTCCGGCGAACTTGATCTTGTTGCGGTCCGTGACACTGTGCGTAGCACGAACGGGGTGGTCCAGACCTCTGTCTGCCGTGCTCCGCGCTGGTCGGGGCCGCTCTAGGCCAGATGGCCCCCCGGGACCTCTTGGACGCTTACAGACGCTCTCAGGGCCTCGTGTCCGGAGTAGGCGAAGGCGCCTTCGGGTGCTTCGCGGGCGCTTCGGGAGTACGTGAAGGACCCCTTCACTGCGTCGGACGCAGTGAAGGGGTCCTTCACGTCCTTGGGTCGCGGATCGGGCGGGGGGAGCAAGGGACCTTTAGTATCGCCAGCTTTACTAGCGACGCTAGCGAGCCTGGAGCGCAAAATAACCCGAATGCTATGTCTCGATTAGTGGGATTCCCGGCGTGTCGGGCCCTCGGCGAGCTGTCTCCGGTGAGTGGAGCGCGGCGACGCGGCCTCGGCGGCCGGGGCCGGGTTCGAGCGTGGAGGATTCGGGACGTTGAACGTCCCGGATCCTCCACGCTCGGGGGTGTCCCTGATCCTGTGTTGATCAAGCTGTGCGACCGGGTGCGAACCCCGCGTTGATGAAGGAATTGGGACACTCAACGTCCCAATTCCTTCATCGTCGGCCTGCCGGGGCCCTGACCTTCTCGGTAGGGAGGGGGGCCTTCACGCGCAGCGGTGGTGACTGCTGATGCTGGTGGGCCGCCTGTGGCGATCATCGAGTCCGGCTGGGATTCAACGGAGGCATCCCGGGGGACGCGGGCCGAAAGGTCAGGAGGACTGGCGCTGCCCGAAGAGCGTCACGCCGACCGGCGGCAGCCCGACGACACTCGCCATCACCTGGCAGAACGCCTGCCCGTGCGGCCGCAGCGCGGCGTCGGTCGGCGTCCAGGACGCCCGCAGCTCCAGATCGTCGGTGCGCGCGGGCCCGGAGATGTCGCCGAAGCGGGCCGACGAGGTCTCGGTGACGGTGCCGCCCAGCGCCGTCCACTCCGCGCCGGAGCTTTCCAGCGCGTCGGTCAGCCACGACCAGCCCACGGCGGGCAGGAAGGGATCGGTCGCCAGTTCCCGGTCGAGTTCCGCGCGGACGTACATGACCAGCCGCAGGACGCCGTCCCAGCCTTCCTGCCCGTCCGGATCGTGCAGGAGCACCAGGCGTCCCGACGCCAGCACGTCCGCGGGGCCTTCCACCTCGCAGCTCACCGCGTAGGACCACGGCGCCAGGCGCTGCGGCGGGCGCATCGTCTCCAGCTGCACTTCGGGACGGGGGCGGACCGATTGCAACGCCGCGACGGCTTCGCGGAAGAGGTCGGGTACTGACGTCATCGCGGTCACCAATTGACTGTAGGACGCGATAGTCCGGTTCGGGGCGCAGACGCGCCGAGAGTAAGGCCTCTGAGCGCCCATGGCACCATGAACCGTGATGTCTCCTTCAGCTGCTTCTCCCGCGCAGACCGTCCCTGCGGCCCGTCGCGCCCTGCCCGGTGCGCCGTTCCTGGCCGCCGCGCGCGGCGAACGCCCGGCCCGCACCCCCGTGTGGTTCATGCGCCAAGCAGGCCGGTCGCTGCCGGAGTACCGGGCGCTACGCGAAGGCACCTCGATGTTCGAAGCCTGCTTCGACCCCGAGATGCTCGCGGAGATCACCCTCCAGCCGATCCGCCGTCACGGCGTCGACGCGGCCATCCTCTTCAGTGACATCGTCGTCCCGCTCAAGGCGGCGGGCCTCGACATCGACATCGTCGCGGGCACCGGCCCGGTCGTGGCCTCGCCGATCCGCGACACCGCGGGCGTGCGCGCGCTGCCGGTCCTCGATCCGGAGCAGGTGGAGCGCGTCGCCGAGGGCGTCCGGCTGCTGGTCGGGTCGCTGGGCGAGACGCCGCTGATCGGTTTCGCCGGCGCGCCGTTCACGCTGGCCTCCTACCTCATCGAGGGCGGGCCGAGCCGCAACCACGAGCACACCAAGGCGCTCATGCACTCCGAACCGGAGCTGTGGCACGAGCTGGCCGGGCGCCTGGCGGATATGGCGATCACCTTCCTGTCCGCGCAGCTGGACGCCGGAGCCGACGCGATCCAGCTGTTCGACTCGTGGGCGGGCGCGCTCTCGGAGCGGGACTACCGCGAGTTCGTCCTGCCGCATTCGGCGAAGGTGCTGTCCTCGGTGGCGCGCTACGGCGTGCCGCGGATCCACTTCGGCGTCGGCACCGGTGAGCTGCTGGTGGCCATGCGCGACGCGGGTGCCGACGTGGTCGGCGTCGACTGGCGCATCCCGCTCGACGAAGCGGTCCGGCGGCTCGGCGGCGGGGTCGTGCAGGGCAACCTCGACCCGGCGCTGCTGCACGCGTCCTGGCCGGTGCTCGAAGCGGAGGTCCGGCGCATCCTCGCCGAGGGCCGCGCGGCCGACGGCCACATCTTCAACCTCGGCCACGGCGTCCTGCCCGGCGTCGACCCCGACGTCCTGACGCGTGTGGTCGGGCTGGTGCACGAGCTTCAGCCGTGAGCACGATCGCCGTCGTCGGTGGCGGTATCTCGGGACTGACGGCGGCCTATCGTCTGAGGACGCTGCTCGGCGACGACGCCCGGATCGTCGTCTTCGAGGCGGCAGGGTCGCTCGGCGGGAAGCTCCGCACGGTGGAATTCGCCGGGGAACGCTACGACGTCGGCGCGGAGGCCTTCCTCGCTCGCCGTCCCGAGGCGCTCGCCCTGGTCCGCGAGGTCGGACTGGGGGAAAGTCTCGTCCACCCCACCAAGGCCCGCGCCAAGATCCATGCCGGCGGCTCCGTGCTCGGCCTGCCGCCGGGCACGGTCATGGGCGTTCCGGCCTCGGCCGAAGCGGTCGCGGGGGTGTTGTCGGAGAAGGGCCGCGTCCTGGTCGAGGCCGAGGCCTCGTTGTCTCCGCTGGAACTGCCCGCCGGTGACGTGCCGCTCGGCCCGCTGCTGCGCGAGCGGTTCGGCGACGAACTCGTGGACCGGCTGGTCGATCCCCTGCTCGGCGGGGTCTACGCCGGGGGAGCGGACGGGCTCGGGCTGCGCGCGACCATGCCCGGTCTCGCGTCCGCGATCGATCGCGGCGCACGCTCGCTCACCGAAGGCGCCGCCTCGCTCATGCCCGCCTCGCCGAGTACGGCACCGGTCTTCGGCACCCTCCTGGGCGGCCTCGGAACCCTGATCGCCCGGCTCGCGGAGCTGTCCCGCGCCGAGATCCGGACCGGGACCACCGTGACGGCGCTCGAGCGCACCGCCGGCGGCTGGAAGGTCGACGACCTCGACGCCGACTCCGTTCTTCTCGCCGTCCCGGCGCCTTCGGCACGACGGCTGCTCGACGGTGTCGCGGGAGTGGCCTCGTCGGTGTTCGCCAAGGTCGAACTGGCGTCGATGGCGGTGGTCGCGCTCGCGCTTCCGCCGGGGACGGTGTTGCCGGAGTCGTCCGGAGTGCTGATCGGCGCGGGAGAGCGGGACGCGGCTGGGAAGCCGTTCGCCGCCAAGGCGTTCACCTTCTCCTCCCGCAAGTGGGCGCAGTACGGCGAAGGCCCGGTGCTGGTGCGTGGCTCGGTCGGCCGCTTCGGCGAACCGGGGGCGCTGCACGCCGACGACGACGAACTCGTGCGCGTGGTCCGCGACGACCTGGCCCGGCTGACCGGCGTCACCGCCGAGCCGATCGACACCCTGGTGACCCGCTGGGGCGGCGGGCTCCCGCAGTACGGCACCGGGCACCTCGTCCGTGTCGAGCGGATCGAACGCGCCGTCGCCGCCGTTCCGGGGCTGGCGGTGGCGGGCGCGACCCTGCACGGCGTCGGGCTCCCGGCCTGTATCGCCACCGCCGACGCGGCCGCCCGGCGCATCGCCGGGATCACACCGACCCACGAGGGCTCCTGAGCACCGGCAGTGCCAAGATGGCGGTATGGCGCGGCTGAACTACAACGAGCTCAATGACACCATCCGCTACACCGCCTGGTCGGTCTTCCGGGCCGAGCAGGGCAAGCTCGGCGACGACCGCGCCCAGGCGACCGCGGAGACCACCGAGTACCTCGACGCGCTGGAGGCCAAGGGCGTCGTCGTCCGCGGTGTCTACGACCTTTCCGGGCTGCGTGCCGACGCCGACTACATGATCTGGTGGCACGCCGAGGAGATCGAGCAGGTCCAGGCGGCCTACAGCGGTTTCCGCCACACGCCGCTCGGCCGCGCGTCGGTGCCGGTGTGGAGCCAGGTCGCGCTGCACCGCCCGGCGGAGTTCAACAAGAGCCACATCCCGGCGTTCCTCGCCGGTGAAGAGGCGCGCAAGTTCATCTGCGTCTATCCGTTCGTGCGCTCCTACGAGTGGTACCTGCTGCCGGACGACGAGCGCCGCAAGATGCTCGCCGACCACGGCAAGGAGGCCCGCGACTATCCGGACGTCCGCGCCAACACGGTCGCGTCGTTCGCGCTGGGCGATTACGAGTGGATCCTGGCCTTCGAGGCCGACGAGCTGCACCGCATCGTCGACTTGATGCGTCACCTGCGCGGCACCGAGGCCCGCCTCCACGTCCGCGAGGAGATCCCGTTCTACACCGGGACGAAGGTGCCGCCCGCCGAGCTGATCGCCCTGCTGCCCTAGTGAACGCCTCACTGGACCCCCGCGTCTGGACCACGCTCACCGGCGACAAGCTCGCCGAGGACGCCGTCGAGGTCACCGGTCCCGAGTCGGTGCTGCCCGGGATCTTCCGGGTCGAGGAGGCGGCGGTCACGAGCATCGCCGCGGCGACCCTGGCGGCGGGGGAACTGCTGCGGTCGCGGGGGATCGAGCCGGGCAAGGTGTCGGTCGACACCCGGCACGCCGCGGCGTCGTTCCACAGCGAGCAGTACCTCCGCGTCGACGGGGAGCCGGTGCCGTTCAGCGCGCCGCTGTCCGGCGACTACCGCGCGAACGACGGCTGGGTGCGGCTGCACTGCAACTATCCGCGGCACGTCTCCGCCGTGTGCTGGGGCCTCGGGGTGCCCGCGACCCGGGCGGCGTTCGAGAAGGTCGTGGCGGCCAAGTCGAAGTACGAGGTCGAATCGGCGGTCATCGGCGCCGGCGGGGCCGCCGCCGTCATGCGCACGCGCGAGGAATGGCTGGCGCACAAGCAGGGACAGGCGTCGAGCGGGTTGCCGGTCGCCGAGATCCGCCCGCTGGGGCCGTCGGACCCGGTGCGGCTGTTCGACTCCGACCGGCCGCTGGGCGGCGTGCGGATCCTGGACCTGACCCATGTCATCGCCGGACCGGTCGCGGGCCGTGTGCTCGCCGCGCACGGCGCCGTCGTCATGCACATCGGGTCGGCCCAGCTGCCGACGGTGCCGCCGCTGGCCGTCGACACCGGGATGGGCAAGCTCTCGGCGTACGTCGACCTGGAGACCGAGGCGGGGCGCTCGCGGCTGCGCAAGCTGATCGCCCGCGCCGACGTCGTGCTGCAGGGTTTCCGGCCGGGATCGCTGGTGGCCAAGGGTTTCTCGCCCGAAGCGATCGCCGAGCTCCGGCCGGGCATCGTCGTCGCGGACCTGTCCGCCTACGGCTGGGAAGGGCCGTGGGCCCGGCGGCGGGGGTTCGACAGCCTGGTGCAGATGGCGTCGGGCATCGCCGACGAAGGCGGGAAGGCCGCCGGGCTCGACGGTCCGGGTCCGCTTCCGGTGCAGGCGCTCGACCACGCGACCGGCTGGCTCACCGCGGCGGCGATCATGACCGCCGTCCGCCGGGCGGCCACCGAGGGCGGCAGCCAGCACGTCCGCACCTCGCTCGCCGGGACGGGGGAGTGGCTGAACTCCTTGGGGCGCAAGGAACCCGGTCCCTCCGGCTTCGACGGCGCCGAATGGCTGGAAGACGTCGACAGCCCGCTCGGCCGGCTGACCCGGGTCAAGATGGCGGGCACGCTGCCGGGCGCGAATCCCTTCTGGGCGGAAGCGACGCACGTGCCCGGAAGCGACCGCGCGGTCTGGTGACCTCGCGTTTAGTCCTCTGAACGCGTGTCGCCCAGAACGCATTCAGAGGACTAAACGCGGCGTAGCCACCTCGCCAGGCGGCCCTTCGGCTTCGGTACCTCACCGCGCTCGACGAGCCACGTGCCGAACGCGTCCGCGTAGGCCCTCGCGCGGATCGCGTCGGTCTTCGGGTGCGCTGTCGCGTACTCGCGGAACAGCGCGGCGAACCGGTCGCCGAGTGCTTCGGCGAGATCGGGGCGAAGGTAGGCGGCCAGCCTGCTTTGCTTGTTCCGCAGGACGTTCGCCTCGATACGGAGCCTGTCCGCGTCGAAGCCCGCCGGAGCGTCGCCCCCGGCGAGCAGTGCCCTGAGCAGTTCGGCCTGCTGCCCGGCGAGTCGTTCCCGGGGCGACGTCACGGCGAGACCGCTTCCCGCAGCGCGGCCAGTTCGGCCGCCAGTTCGCTGTCGGGCGGGTAGTCGTCGTCGCGTTCCAGGAGCACACCCGGCGGCTCGGTGCGCCGCCGCAGTTCGCGCAGCAGGTCCAGCACCTCCGGGACCACCGGATGGGCATGTGTGTCGTGGTAGACGCCGTCGCGTTCGACGCCGCCCGCCATATGCGTGTACGCCAGCCGTTCCCACGGGATCTCGTCGAGGAACCGTTCGGGATCGGTGCCGAGGTTGCGGGCGTTGGCGTACAGGTTGGCGACGTCGATGATCAGCAGGCAGCCGGTCCGGTCGGTCAGCTCCCGCAAGAACTCCGACTCGGAGAACTCCGCGTCCGGCCAGTCCAGTACCGCGGCGATGTTCTCCAGCGCGAACGGTACGTCCACAATGGACTGAGCGAGTTTGACGTTGTCCACCAGGACGTCGAGCGCTTCCCGGGTGCGGGGCAGCGGCATCAGATGCCCCGAATCGAGGCCGCCCGCGCGGACGAAGCACACGTGGTCGCTGGCCATCGGCGCGCCGAGTTCGCGGGTGACCTCCGCGAGCTGCTCGACGCGGACCGTGTCCAGCGGTTCCGCGCCGCCCAGCGACAGTGAGACCGCGTGCGGCAGGACCGGGATTCCCTTGTCGCGCAAGGCGACCAGAGTCTCGGGCAGATGCCCGGCGTGCAGGTTCTCGGCGACGACCTCGACCCAGTCGACGCCGGGCAGCCGCGCGATCGACAGGTCCAGCTCGTGCCGCCAGCCGATGCCGATCCCGAGCCGTCCGGGCCGGTCAGCCCCCGCAACCCCCGCCGCCGCAGGAGCTGCCCCCGCCACAGGAGCTACTGCTGGAGCTGCTGCACGAAGAGCCGCTGCTGCATGAGGAGCCGCCGGACGAACCGCCGCCGAAACCGCTGGAGACCGGAGGCGGGATCAAGGCTGCGCTCAGTTCCTCGTCCGGGAAGGAGGCGAGCCCGCCGAACGCGACCGCCGCGGCGGCGCCGCCCAGCACCGCGCCGCCGGCCATGCCGACGTATCCCGGTCCGTTCGGGATGCCGCGTTTGCGCTCCCGTCCGTGGGCGGACCTGGCCCGGTGAAGGACCCGGTCACCCTCGCCGGTCGGGCGCGGCCCCTGCCGCTTGTTCTTGACCGCCTTGGCGACCAGCGTCGCGAATCCGGCCACGATCAGCAGCGGGATGAGGAAGCCGACGGGGTGGTCGCCGGAGATCCCGGCGATCAGGCGCGCCACACCGACGACGAGCACGGCGAGGTACAGGAAGAACACGACCTGGCGGATCCGGGGCGCCCGGTCCGCGGCCACGAGTCCCCGGGCCTGGAGATCCTTGGCGAGCGCCTGCATCGGCCCCGACATCCGCAGCCGGTCGCGGATGCCGCGGGTCGTGGCGTTGTAGCCCGGCCGTGCGCCCTTGGCGACGGCCTTTTCGATCGGGTCGGCGGGTTCGGCGCCTGTCAGCTGGAGCTGCTTCGAGCTGCTGACCCGCAACGTCCCGCGGTCGACCAGTGCCGCGATGGCCGTGTCGACCACACGGTCCGGTCCTCCGGCCAGAAAGGCGAGTTCGTACACCGTCGGCTGCGGTCCGTGCACGGCGGGGCGCGGTGCCTTGCGGCCCAGCTTGACCAAGACCGTCCACAGCAGACCGACGACCAGCGGGAACACCAGCAGGACGCCGTAGATCGCCAGGAAAGTGGGTCCGGGGATGCCCCAGGTGTCCTTCATCGCACGGGCCTTTCACGAGCAGGTGCAGTTACCGTAGTCGGACGCTTTTCCGTCCGGTCGTGGTTCCGTGATTCGAACAGCCGGGGTGGGTTCTCACGACGGCAGTTGGACCCTCATCCGCCACAACCGCCGCCACCGCCATCGCCGCCCCCGCAGGAGGAAACGGCTTGGGCGCAACCGCTCGCACCGCCCGCCGCGGACCGGCTCTGTCGCGAGCCGCCGGTCCTGACCAGCGTGGCGGCGAACACCGGTTCGGGGAAGGCGCCCAAGCCGTGCAGGGCGACCCGGCCGGTCGTGGTCCTGCCGAGGCTTCGGTCCCACTGGCCGTAGTGGAGTGCCAGCATGCCCGCGGTGGTCGCGCGGCCCGCGCGATCCGGCCACTGGAGCCCTCCGGCGAGAGCGATCGCCCCGAGCACGGCGAGGAGCAGCATGATGAGAATGTCGGACGGCCGCCGCAGCGGAACGGCGTTCGCCAGTCGGGCGACCCCCAGCGCGAAGATCGGCACATACGCGGCCATCGCGCATTGCCAGCCCACCCGTCGGCGTTTCTCGCCGACCTGCAGCCCTCTCCGCTGCAGGTCGGCGCGCAACTCCAAGACGACCTCGTGCCGCGCCATCTTCGAGCGCAGCTCGCGCAGGCCGATTCCGAGGCTGGGCAAAGTCGACACGACCGCGCGCTCGAAGGGATCGGCCGGAACGGGCTTGGTCGGATACAGGACGCCGTGGCTGTCGAGCCGGATACCGCTCCGTTCGAGCAGACCGGCGACGGAGGTGTCGGTGACCCGGTCGGAACCGCCTGCCAGCGCGGCCAGGTGGTGGACGCCGGGTACTTCACGTGCGCCGGTGTCACGGCGCAGCCACCTCGCGTGCAGTTCGGCGAGCGCGAGGGGCAGGACGACCAAGCAGCCGTAAAGCCACGCGAAAGCCGGTCCGGAGATTCCCCAGGGTTCGTTCATGAAAACACCGCCCTCCCCGACGCTGCTCTGTGCACAGGAAACGCGTCAGGGAGGGCGGTGGTTCGCTTCGGTTGGTTACGACTCGGGAACGAGCTTCAGCGAGATCGAGTTGATGCAGTACCGCTGATCCGTCGGCGTGGCGTAGCCCTCGCCTTCGAAGACGTGCCCGAGGTGGCTGTGGCACGACTTGCACAGCACCTCGATCCGGCGCATCCCCATGGTGGTGTCCTCCCGGAGGAGGACGGCGTCGGAATCGGCCGGGTCGTAGAACGACGGCCAGCCGCAATGGCTCTCGAACTTCGTGTCGCTGCGGAACAGTTCGGCACCGCAGGCGCGGCACTGGTAGACACCGGTGGTCTTCTCGTCGGTGTACTCCCCGGTGAAGGGGCGCTCGGTGCCCGCCTGGCGGAGCACGGCGTACTCGTCGGGGCTGAGCTGTTCCCGCCATTCCTGCTCGGACTTGACCACGCGTGGCGTGGCTCCGACAACGGGTTTCATGCCTTTCACCGGTTCCACGTTACCCCGCGAGCCACGTGATGGCCCGGCCGATGATGTCCCATGCGGTGACCATCACGCCGAGCACGATGAGGACCACGACCAGTGCGGAGACCCACCAGCGCAGGCCGCCGAGGCGGTTACTGGAATCGGCGAAGTCGGAGACACCGTCGAGGCAGGCTTCCACGGTGAAGTTGGGGCCGCAGCGTTCGATGCGGTCCAGATGCTCGGCGAAGGCGCGCGCTTCGGGATCGTACGGGTCGAGGCCTACCAGGTCCTCGTCGAAACGAGGGTGCTGGCCAGGTCCGAAAGGTCCGCTATCGGCCATGGAAGCAACAGTAAGCCACGAGCGGCGATTGGCCTACCACCAGCGAGGCGGGTCTCACCACCACCACGCTGGGTCAGGGACCGAGTACTCGCGTGTCGGCGTCGATGAAGTACTGGCCGCCGACCTGGACGACGCGGAGTGCCGGGCGGGGGCCGTTGTTGATCGTCACGTTCATGTCGATCGAGCCGTCGGGGTTCCCGCCGCCGCTGTCCGCGTGCGCCTGCTTGGAACCGGTGACCTTGTGCGTCGACCAGTATTCGGCGAACGCTTCGGGAGAGCCGTACACGGCCTTCGCGCCCTCGGTGAGCTTGTTCCAGCTCGCTTCGGTCCCGATCTTGCCCGTGTCGAAGAAGTCGAGCACGAACACCCCCACGCTCGAGAAGTTCGTGATCTTCTCGGTCTGGGCCTGGCCCAGCCCCGCCGGGGCCGCGCGCGACGACGAGGGCGAATTCGATTTCGACACCGAGGTGCCCGGCTGGGCCTGGGGGTTGTCGCCGGTACCGCCCTGGGTGTTCGCCCCGTTACCCGAATTGAGCACCAGGAACACGATCACGGCGATCACCACGACCGCGGCGCCCGCGCCCGCGAACAGCGCGGCCTTGCGCTTGCCGTCGGCGGGCTTTCCCTGCGACGGCCGCATCGGGGCGGCCGCGGACGGCGGCGGGGTCGCCGCGGCGACCGGGCGCGGCGGCGTGTTCGGCGGAGCCGCCTGCGAGCGCATGGGCATGAACGCGGCCGTCGGCGTGTGCTGTTTGGCGGGCGGCGGCGGAAGCTGGGGTGTCGCGGACTGGGCCGGGGGATCGGTCCGCTGCCAGGGCGGCCGTTCCCCGGCGGGGTTGCCGCGTCCCGGGGTGTCGGGCGCGGCGGGCTGTCTACCGCCACCGGCCCCGAAGAGCCGCGGCGAAGCCGCCGTTCCCGCGGCGGATTCGTTCGCCGCCAGCGCGGCGAGCCGTTCCCTGGCCTCGGCCATGGTCGGCCGCTCGGTGGGTTCGGTGCGCAGGAGGCTCATCAGCAGCGCCGTCGCGGGACCCGCCTGCTGCGGCGGGGTGATCTGCCCGTTCGCGGCCGCGTACAGCAGCGCGAGCTGGTTGGAGCTGTTCCCGTACGGCGTCTGGCCTTCGATCGCCTGGTAGAGCGTCGCGCCGAGCGCGAAGACGTCGGAGCTGGGCACCGGGTCGGAGCCGCGCGCCAGCTCGGGTGCGAGGTAGGCCGGGGTGCCACCGATGAGGCCGGTCTGGGTGAGCGTCATGTCACCGGCCGCGCGGGAGATGCCGAAGTCGGTGATCTTCGCGGTGCCTGCCTCGTCGATCAGGATGTTGCCCGGTTTGACGTCGCGGTGCACGATCCCGGCGCGGTGCGCGGCGACCAGCGCCGACGCGACCTGCTCACCGATCTTCGCGACGCGGCCCAGCGGCAGCGTGCCCTCTTCGGAGATGATCGCCGAGAGGCTGGGGCCGTTCAGGTACTCCATCACCAGGCAGGGGTCGCCGCCGTGCTCGGCGATGTCGAACACCACGATCGCGTTCGGATGCTGGAAGCGGGCCGCGTTCTTCGCCTCGCGCATGGCGCGCTGGCGCATGTTGTCGCGTTCGGCTTCGGAGACACCGGGCTGCGGGAGGATCTGCTTGACCGCCACCGAGCGTTCGAGGCGGACGTCGATGGCGCGCCAGACCACCCCCATGGCACCGCTACCAATTTGCTCGACCAGGCGGTAGTGCCCAGCGATCAGCTGACCGGTGTCGATGGCGACTGCTCCTGACACATTCTTTGACGAACACATCCCGGGTGATGGTGGCGTTACGCGGCCTCACGGGTCCCGCGCACCCGATCGAGTGTAGCGGGCGGCGGTTTCGGATCCCCGTCAGCTCGCCGGTGCGGAGACGGGCGATTCTTCCTCGGCGCTCGATTCGGGCACCGGGCGGGCCTTCCGCCGGAAGACCTTGACCAGGCCGATGGCCCCCGCGGCGGCGAACACGGCGTAACAGATCAGCAGGGCTGGGGGCGTTTCCCCGGTCAGCGCGTCGCCGAGGACGACGACGGCGACCGTACCCGGCAGGCTGCCGAGCGCGGTCCCGATTAGATACGGAGCGAAGCGGACCGATGACACGCCGCACAGGTAACTGAACGGAGCGAACGGCACCATCGGGATCAGCCGTAAGGAGGTGATCGCCAGGACGCCGCCGTCGGAAAGCCGGTCGTTGACCGCGCGGACCTTGGCCCGGTGCAGATGCCGGGTGACGAGGTCGCGGCCCAGTGCCCTCGCGAGGGCGAACGACAGCCCGGAGGCGACGGTGGTCGCCAGGATGCCGACGACGATGCCCGTCGTGGCGCCGAGCAGGAGCCCGCCCGCCAGGTTGAACACGGTCCGCGGGATCGGCGCGACGGTGAGCACCGCGTAGAGGAGGAAGAAGACCAGCGGGGTGGCCGGGCCGGTCTCGGCCGCCCAGGCCCGAAGCCCGGACGGGCCCGGGATCGGCAGCAGTACCGCGGCGGCCACGAAGAGGGCGAGCACGGTGAGCGCGAGCATTAATTTGGTACGGCCGGACACCACGTCAACCGTACGGTATCCGCTGTGATCGATACCGACGCGCTGCGACGGCAGCCAGAACTCATCGGCGAGCACGTCGTGCTGGCGCAGCTGGACGAGACCTACCTCGAACCCGCGTGGCGGGCGGTGCGGGAGCCGGAGACGACCAGGCTGACCGGCACGCACACGAAGTTCACCGAGGAGCAGATCCGCAAGTGGCTCGCCTCCAGGCCGGGCCTCGACGATCGGGCGGACTACGCGATCCTCCGCGGCGAAGACCGCGCCTACCTCGGTGACGTCGTGCTTTCCGACATCGACGAGCACAACCGCTCCGGGGCCTTCCGGATCGCGTTGACCGGTCCGGACGTCTTCGGCAAGGGCTACGGCACCGAGGCGACCAAGCTCCTCCTGGACTTCGCGTTCGACGTCGTCGGCCTGCACCGCGTGTCGCTCGAGGTCTTCGAACACAACCCGAGGGCGCGGCGCGTCTACGAGAAATGCGGGTTCGTCCGCGAAGGGCTCCAGCGGGAGGCGCTGTGGTGGGACGGCGAGTGGCATGACGTCATCACGATGGCAATTTTGAAGAACGATCCGCGGCCCTGATCGGCGCCGGACTGGCTACGGTGGGCGCATGCCCAAGAACGGTGAGCCGATCGAGGTCGCGGTAGGCGAGCGCAAGGTGCGGGTGTCCAGCCCGGACAAGGTGTACTTCCCCGCCCGTGGCATCACGAAGCGCCAGGTCGTGGAGCACTACGTCGCGGTCGGCGAGCCGCTGCTGCGCGCGGTCGGGGAGCGGCCCACGACGCTGAAACGCTATGTCGACGGCGTCGAGGGCGAGTGGTTCTACGCCAAGCGCGTGCCGAAAGGCGCCCCCGACTGGGTGGAGACCGTGAAGATCACCTTCCCGTCCGGCCGGACGGCCGAGGAGGTCTGCCCGACCGAGCCCGCCGTCTTCGCCTGGGCGGCGAATCTGGGTACCTTCGACTTCCACCCGTGGCCGGTGCGGCGGCCCGACGTCGACCACCCCGACGAACTGCGCATCGACGTCGACCCGCCGGACGAGGCCGGGTTCACCGACGCGGTCGCGGTCGCCGGGGTGGTGCGCGACGTCCTCGACTCGGCCGGGCTCGTCGGCTACCCGAAGACCTCGGGCGGCCGCGGCGTGCACGTCCTGGTGCGGATCCGGCCGGAGTGGGACTTCATCGACGTCCGCCACGCGGTGATCGCGCTCGGCCGCGAGGTCGAACGCCGGATCCCGGACAAGGCGACCATCGCGTGGTGGAAGGAAGAACGCGGCGGCCGGGTCTTCATCGACTACAACCAGGCGGCCCGCGACCGCACGGTGGCTTCGGCCTGGTCGGTCCGGGGCACCCCGCGCGCGACGGTGTCGACCCCGTTGACCTGGGACCTGCTCACCGAGGTCGACCCGGACGACTTCGACGTCCTCACCGCCGGCGCCTTCTACGCCGAGCACGGCGACCTGCACGCTCCGATGGACGAACGGGCGTTCGGCATCGAGACGCTGCTGGAGTGGTACGCGCGGGACGAACGCGACCACGGCCTCGGCGAGATGCCGTATCCGCCGGACTACCCGAAGATGCCGGGTGAGCCGAAGCGGGTCCAGCCGAGCAAGGCGCGGGACGACACCTAGGCGTTCCGCGTTTGGTCCTCTACTCGCGTGCCGGGAGACGCCGGCCGAGGTAGTCACGCGCGATACGCGCCAGCCTGGCGGTGGTGGCGGCCTTGTAGCTCCAGAGCCCGGCGACGTACACGGCGAACGCGGTGATCGCTTCATCGCCCGCTTCGGCCCAGCGGGTGTTCTGTCGCGCCCAGGTCTCCGCCTCGTCCGCTGGGTGGCCCGCATCGATGAGGCGGATGACCAGGAAAGCCGGGTCGACCCACGCGGCACCTCGTGCGGGCCAGCCCCAATCGATGACCCGGATCTCTCCGTCGTCGGCGATGAGGAACTGGTCCGGGTGGAGGTCGGTGTGGAGAAGGCTGTTCCCGGCGACGAGCGCGGGGACTTTCCGCTCCCAGGCCACCAGCTCGTCGAGGTTCCAGCGGCCGACGACCTCAGGGCGCTCCTGGCCGAGCCGGTCCCACCATGTCGGCTGCCAGCGCTGCTCCAGCGCCCGGAGCCCGGGAGCCTGGAGACGCCCGATGCGGTCGAGCGCCGTGGCCACCAGTGCGAGGTCGGAGGAGCCTGGCGCGAGCTGGGCACGCCGGCCGCGCACGTACTCGAAGCCGACGACCAGCCAGTCCTCGATGTCGGCGGAGAAGTGCACGGCCGGGGCGATGCCGGAGGTCAGTTCGCCGACGCCGGCTTCATTCCGGAGCCAGCGCATCGGCGGGGAGATCCCCTCGACCCCCTTGACGAACAAGGGTGCCGCTCCGTCGCGGTGCACGACGGCGGTGAAGTTGCTGCTCTGGCCTGCCTCGACCTCCTCGCACTCGGCGATGGCGCCGACGCGCTCCCGGATGCCCTCGCGTACGGCTTCCGGCAACTCACCCCAGCGGTACTTCTTCACCTTGTCCTGCTCTCGGAGCTACTTGCCATTGGTGTCGGTGTTCTCGTGCGTCAGGGACATGATGGATGAACCGTTGCCGCTCGCGCGGGCGGTACGAGGGCGACGGCGAGCCCTGGCCGGGAGCGGGAACGCGTCTTGTGACGGCACGTGCGGTTTCGGTGACCGATTCCGGCTTCTCATCCGTCTCTTCCGCGATTTTCTCGCGAGGTGATTGCGAACTCGTGTCGATCCAGAAACCTGTTACCGCTCCGGGAGTGATCGATACGAGACTGTGTGACGCGTGGGACTCGGTCGTAACGCCAGGCTTCCTGCCAGCGACATTTCCCTCCGAACACCAGCCTGGGGGAGACGAAGGAGAATTCGTGGACGACCTGATCGCCTTCCTCGCCGCGCGGGTGGGGCAACGCCAGGCGCTGATCATGCAGGCCGTCAAGAAAACCGAGATCAGCGAATCGCTCACCCGCGGTGAGACCAAGGTCGTCATCGAAAAGAAGATCCGCTCGCTGAACGACCTCGAACTCGACGTGATCAACCAGATGATCAACGAGATCGAGGCGACCCGGCGGCTCCTGCAGGCGCACCGCACCACGGTCTCGGAGAAGGTCCCGGGCTTCCCCCTGTACGGCAACGAGTACTGGTGCGAGACGTGCAACGTGCCCGCGGACGAGGCCGGCACGAACTGGTGCCTGACCCTGCGTCTTCTCGCCCTGCCCTACGCCGACCACCCGGACTACAGCGAGCGCTGGCGCCCCTGAGCGGGAATGCCGGCCGCGTCCGGGCGCGTTGACCCGGGAGTGATCACCCTTTCGGTTCTGGACCGGTCCCCGACCCGCCGCGGTGGTGACGCGCCCCGCGCCCTGCGGGACACCGTCGCCTTCGCGCGGGAGATCGAAGCGCTGGGCTATCACCGGTTCTGGGTTTCCGAGCATCACAGCGTGCCCGGCGTCGCCGGTTCGGCGCCCACGGTGCTGGCGGCCGCCATCGCCTCGGCGACCGGGCGGATCCGGGTCGGCACCGGCGGCGTGATGCTGCCTAACCACCGGCCGCTGGTGGTCGCGGAACAGTTCGGCGTGCTCGAAGCGCTGTTCCCCGGCCGGATCGACATGGGGCTGGGCAGGTCGGTCGGGTTCACCGGCGGGGTCCGCCAGGCACTCGGGCACGAGAAGGACGACGCCGACCGCTTCGGCGATCAGCTCCGGGAGCTGCTGGGGTTCCTCGCGGGCGATCAGACGGCGTATCCGGGCGTGCACGCCATTCCGGCGGAGGGCCTGCGCGTGCCCGCGTACCTGCTGGCCACCGGCGCGGGGGCGCGGCTGGCCGCGGAACTGGGGCTGCCGCTGGTGATCGCGCCGGTCCGGGGTGAGGGGCCGCTGCTCGAAGCGATCGAGGGCTATCGTTCCGGCTTCCAGCCCTCCGCGCAGGCTTCGCGGCCCTACGTCGTGGTGTCCACGGCGATCGCGGTCGCCGAGACGGCCGAGCGAGCACGGCGGTTGCTGATCCCCGAAGCGTGGTCGACGGTCTACTCACGGACGCACGGCGTCTTCCCGCCGCTGTCGCCGGTGGAGGAGATCCTCGCCGGACCGCTGTCCGAACGTGACCAGGAGCGGCTGGACCGGGCGCTCGACGGGCAGATCGCCGGCACCCCGGACGAGGTGGGCGACCGGCTGGCCGCACTCGTCGCCAAGACCGGCGCCGACGAGATCCTCGTGACGACCAGCACCTTCGACCAGGCGGAGCGGCTGGAGTCCTATCGCGGGCTCGCCGAGGTCGCCGGGTTGAGAAGTCTCGTCGCGGCGTCGTGATTTTTGTTAGGGTCACGGCCATGACTGCCGGGTCGGCCTTGTGCCGTGAGCGGACGGGTTCCCCGGCCGCCGCTTGATCTCCCAGCGGGCTCGCAGCCCGCCTCCGCGTAGGTGTCCCTTCAGGTGGACCATGCGCGGAGAGGAGGTGAATCGCATGTCCCACAAGGAAAGCTGGCGTGATTTCGTCGTCGCGAACGTGGACGGCGGAGTGCTGGACGGCGTCGTCACGCGAGTGCTGCCGTTCGGCGCGTTCGTCGAAGTGGCCCAGGGGCTGGAAGGGCTGCTGCCGACCGTCGGCGGCACCGGGCCCCTCGCCGCCGGGGCGTCCGTCGCGGTCCGGCTCGACAAGCTGGACGTCCAGAACCGGCGGTTCAGCCTGACCCTGGCCTGACGCCCCTCGCGTTTCGTCCTCTGGATGCGGTAGTTCGCGTCACGAACCATCGCGTCCAGAGGACTGAACGCGCTCTAGAGGCGCAACAGGAGCTGGGTCAGGACGCGCTGCGCGGGGTCGGCCAGGTCGATCCCGGACACCTCGCCGGCGCGCCGCACCCGGTACCGCACCGTGTTCGGGTGGATGTTCAGCTCCCGCGCCGCGCGCCGGACGTCGCCGAACGCGTCGAGGTAGGCGAGTACGGCCGGGACGAGGATGCCGCCGTGCTCGGCGTCGTGCGCGACCAGCTCGGTCAGCCGCGGATCGCGGATCCTCGGCTGCTCACCGAGGAAGGCGAGCACCTCCGACAGCAGGACCTCGGCGCGGACGTCGGCGAGCGAGGCGACGTCCGCGGTCCCGTGGCCGCGGGCCATCGCCGCCAGCACGCTGTCCGCGTCACCCCGCGAGGCCGCCGCCTCGGAGAGCCGGGGCACGACACCGCCCAGCGCGGCGCGCACCCCGACCTCGAGATGCCGTCGCGCGGTGCCGACGATCTCCTTGGCCAGCGCGAGGATCCGCGGCTCGGCGTGCTCGGGAAGGTCAGGAAGGAGCGCGTAGACCCGCCCGCCGATCACGCTCACCAGCGCGCTCCGCCGGTACGCGGCGGTGTGCACGGTGATCAGGTGCACCAGTTCGGCACGCCGCAGCTGCCGGTCGGTCGCCGCGCGGTCGCGGGGGAGCGAGAACCCCAGCACCATGGCGGGTTTCCCGGGGTCCGCGCCGATGTCGTCGGCCACGGATTCGACGTCGAGACGGCCTTCGAGCAGCCCGGCCAGGAGGTCCTCGCGCAGCCGGAGTTCCGGGCTGGGCAGCATGCGATGCCGGATCAGCTGGGGCGCGAGCGCCCGGCTGGCACCGAGCAGGGCGACCTCCGCGCTTTCGGTGAGCGGATGCGCGCCCTCCTGGACCCAGATCGTGCCGAGCGGCTGGGAGCCGGCGTGGATCCCGGCCGCGATCCGCCGCCGGATGCCGAGATCGGGCCGCTCCTCGATGCGGACGATGCCTTCCCCGGCGCGAAGCCGCTGGTAGACACCCCATTCGCGCAGCATCGCGAGGTAGCGCTCCGGGCCCTCGCGGCCGAGGATCGAGAGCCTGCGCAGCTCGTCCACCTCGTCGCCCGCCCGCGAGTAGGCCAGTACCCGGCTCGCGGTGTCCTCGATGCTGACCAGGCCGCCGGTCAGCGTCGCGATCGTCTGCGCGAGCGAGAACAGGTCGCCCAGTACCTCGCCGTGGTCTGCCTCGCCGCCCGCGCGGGCCGCGTCGACGACGCCCCTGGCCAGCGCCTCGACCTGTTCCCAGCGCGCCTCGTGGCCGACTTCGAGCAGCGCGATCCCCGCGTCGGCCGCGACGTGCACGACGGCCGAGCCGTTCTTGACCGCCACGGCGGCCGCGCCGGACCGTCCCGCCGCCCGGATTGCCCCCGCCGCCGACCGCCCGCGCGCCCCGATCACCAGCACGAGGTCACCCGGATGGGCGTCCGGCGGGTCTTCCGGATCGTGGATGACGACGTCCTCGACGCCGACACCGAGGCCGCCCGGCGCCGCGAGCACCCTGACCAGCGGTTCTCCGAGCGTGGCGAGGACGTGCCGCAGCGAAGCGCCGGGCACTCCCGTGGTCGGTTCGGTAGTCGCGGTGATCACCAGGTTAAGCCGATCGGACAAGACGGTCACCCTGATTCTAGCCAGTCGAACAATCCCTGACGCGGTCGTCCGGTCTACCGTTCGAGGAGAGACCTCTAACCGGCGAAGTGAAGTCAGGAGCAGTCAGTGGACGCCGTGACCCAGACCCCCGCCCCGAAGAACGAGCCGGTGCTGAACTACGCGCCGGGCAGCGCGGAGCGCGCTGAACTCGAGGGCGCGCTCAAGTCGCTGGGCGGCGCCGACCCCATCGACATCACCGCGACGATCGGCGGTGAGCAGCGCAAGGGCGGCGGCGAGAAGATCGAGGTCGTCCAGCCGCACAACCACAAGGCCGTGCTGGGCGTGATCCACAGCGCGACCGCGCAGGACACCCACGACGCGATCGCCGCGGCCAAGGCCGCCGCCCCCGGCTGGCGCGCGCTCTCCTTCGACGACCGCGCCGCGATCATCCTGCGCGCCGCCGACCTGCTGGCGGGCCCCTGGCGTGCCCGGCTGAACGCCGCCACCATGCTCGGCCAGTCGAAGACCGCCTTCCAGGCCGAGATCGACTCCGCCTGCGAGCTGATCGACTTCTGGCGCTTCAACGTCGCCTTCGGCCGCCAGATCCTCGCCGAGCAGCCGACCAGCTCGCCCGGTATCTGGAACCGGATGGAGCACCGCCCGCTCGAGGGCTTCGTGTACGCTATCACCCCGTTCAACTTCACCGCGATCTCCGGCAACCTGCCGACCGCGCCCGCGCTGATGGGCAACGTCGTGCTGTGGAAGCCGTCGCCGACGCAGAGCTTCGCCGCGCACCACCTGATGCGGCTGCTCGAAGAGGCGGGCATGCCCCCGGGCGTGATCAACCTCCTGCCGGGTGACGGCAAGGCCGTCTCCGAGGTCGCTCTCACCCATCGCGACCTGGCCGGGATCCACTTCACCGGGTCCACCGCGACGTTCCAGCATCTGTGGGGCACCGTCGGTGCCAACATCGGCGGCTACCGGACGTACCCGCGTCTGGTCGGCGAGACCGGCGGCAAGGACTTCGTGCTCGCGCACGCCTCGGCCGACGTCGACATCCTGCGTACCGCGCTGATCCGCGGCGCCTTCGAGTACCAGGGCCAGAAGTGCTCGGCCGCGTCCCGCGCCTACGTCCCGCGCTCGCTCTGGGCGAGCCTGAAGGACGAACTGGTCTCCGAGACCGAGGCCCTCACCTACGGCGACGTCACCGACCTGAGCAACTTCGGTGGCGCCGTGATCGACCGCCGCGCCTTCGACAAGCACGCCGCCGTGCTGGCCAGTGCCGCCGAGGACGCCGAGGTCGAGGTCATCGCCGGTGGCACCGCGGACGACAGCGTTGGCTACTTCGTGCGCCCGACGATCCTCGTCTCGGACAACCCGAAGCACGAGATCTTCCGCACCGAGTACTTCGGCCCGATCCTCGCGATCCACGTCTACGACGACGACACCGCCGAGGGCTTCGACAACGTGCTGAAGTTGGTCGACGAGACCGCCGACTACGCGCTCACCGGCGCTGTCATCGCCAACGACCGCACGGCCGTCGCGAAGGCGTCCGAGGCGCTGCGTTTCGCGGCCGGCAACTTCTACGTCAACGACAAGCCGACCGGCGCGGTCGTCGGGCAGCAGCCCTTCGGCGGCGGTCGCGCGTCCGGCACCAACGACAAGGCCGGTTCGGTGTTCAACCTGCTCCGCTGGACGAGCCCGCGCTCGATCAAGGAGACCTTCGTCCCGCCGACCGGCGTCCGTTACCCCCACCAGGGCTGAGATCCCCAGGAGTCCGTGATGTTGCGTGCCCCGCTGCTCGCCGCCGCCCGATCCCGGCGGATGCGCAAGCTGGTCGAGGTCGTCCCCGCCACCCGATCGGTGGTGAGCCGGTTCGTCGCCGGTTCGAAGACGTCCGACGCCGCCCGGGTGGTTCGTGAACTGGCCGATGACGGCCTCCGGGTGACCCTCGACCACCTCGGCGAGGACACCACCGACGCCGAGCAGGCCGCGACGACCGTCCGTGCCTACGAGGAACTGCTGTCCGCGCTGGCGGCCGACGGTCTCGCGTTCGGCGCGGACGTCTCGGTGAAGCTGTCCGCGGTCGGCCAGTTCCTGCCCGTCGACGGCGAGAAGGTCGCCCTGGAGAACGCCCGCAAGATCTGCGCGGCGGCCGAGGCGGTCGGTGCCACGGTGACCCTCGACATGGAGGACCACACCACCACCGATTCGACCCTGGGCATCCTGCGGGAACTGCGCACCGAGTACCCGTGGGTCGGCGCGGTGCTGCAGGCCTACCTGCGGCGGACCGAACAGGACTGCCGCGACCTCGCCGGTGCAGGCTCCCGCGTCCGGTTGTGCAAGGGCGCCTACGCCGAACCCGAAGAGGTCGCTTTCCAGGACAAGTCCGAAGTGGACAAGTCCTACGTGCGCTGCCTGAAGATCCTCATGCGGGGCAAGGGTTATCCGATGGTCGCCTCGCACGACCCGCGGATGATCGCGATCGCCGAGAAGCTCGCCATGGACGCGGACCGCAAGGCGGACGACCACGAATTCCAGATGCTGTACGGGATCCGTCCCGAAGAGCAGCGCCGGATCGCGGGGGACGGCAAGACCATGCGCGTCTACGTCCCCTACGGCGACGAATGGTACGGCTATTTCATGCGCAGGCTGGCGGAACGCCCGGCGAACCTGGCGTTCTTCCTGCGCGGGCTCGCCACCCGGGGCTGACCCGGCTCCCGGTGGCACGGTTCCGCTGAAGTACAAAGGGGCCCTTCCCGGCGAAATCCGCCGGGAAGGGCCCCTTCTTCACGCCCGTCATGCCTCCTGGGCCTCTTCCTTGAGCTTGTCCATGTCGATGTCGCGCGCCTGCTGGATCAGGTCTTCGAGCGTCTTCTCCGGAAGCGCGCCGGGCTGCGAGTAGATGACCGTCTTGTCGCGGATCACCGCGAGCGTGGGGATCGAGCGCACGTCGAAGGCGGCGGCCAGCTGCTGCTCGGCTTCGGTGTCGACGCTGGCGAAAACGATGTCGTCGTGGTTGCCCGACACCTTCTCGTAGGTCGGTGCGAACTGGCGGCACGGCATGCACCAGCCCGCCCAGAAGTCGATGATCACGAAGTCGTTCTCGGACACGACCTGATCGAAGTTGGCGGCGGTCAGCTCCACTGTGCTCATGCCGGGCGTAACGAATCGGGAAGGGCGCACATTCCCGCGCGGGCGCGTAGCGTCTCGGATGGAGCAACCCACGTTTCGCGGGAGGTGCGTATGGCCGACGGGGACATCCTCAGCCGGATCGACGAACTGGTCAGCGAGGAGCACGAACTCCGTTCGCGGGCGATCGGGACCGGGCTCAGCTCGGACGACCGGTCGCGCCTGGCCAGTGTCGAGCAGCAGCTGGACCAGTGCTGGGACCTGCTGCGGCAGCGGCGGGCCCGGGTCGAGTTCGACGAGGATCCGGACCAGGCTTCGGCGCGGCCGATCAGCGAGGTGGAGTCTTACCGGCAGTAACGGGCGGCGCCGGCCGGGCACCTCACGCGCGCTAGGAAAGGTCCTTTCCTCGCAAATTTTGCAAGGAAAGGACCTTTCATGGCGCGCGTGAGGAGTGGAACGGCGTCACGCTCCGTGGGGGGCGAGCCGGAGTGGATCAGGCCGGGCAGAGGGTCCCGTCCGCGGGGATCTTCCCGTCGATCAGGAACGCCCGCGTCGCGTCGGTGACGCACGGCGAAAGGGTCAGGGCGCCGTGCCCGGCGCCCTGCCAGGTGATCGTCACCGCGCTCGGCATCTGGTCGGCGGCCCGGCCGGTGCCCTGCTCCGGCGTGACCGGATCGGTCGCGGTGCCCGCGACGAGGATCGGCGGAGCGCCGGGGGCGCCGGCGGGCGGCAGCGGTTCGCGGCGCACGGGCCAGGGGCTGCACCACGCCAGCAGCTGCGCGGCGAAGACACCGAACTGCGGGTACTTGCCGCGCAGCGTCGTCGTCAGGCGGGTGAGTTCTTCGGCCGAGAGCCGGGTCGCGCTGTCGTTGCATTTGGTGGCGAGGGTGCCGTCCAGCCGGGTCGGCCGGGCCCGGGTGTCCTTCAGCGCAGGTTCGGCGAACGCGGCCAGCGGCGTGACGTCGCCGGTCTGCGCGGTCTTGAGCGCTTCGGCGAGTTCCACCCAGCGCGAGCGTTGGGTGAGCCCGGAATAGACGGCGTACAGCGCGATCCCCGGCGTGATCTCCACTCCGTCGGTGGTCATGGCGGGGGCGGCGCGGAGCCGGTCCGCGACGGCGTTCACGGCCGAGCGGGCGTCACCGAGCGGGCAGCCCCTGGCGATGCAGTCGGCGCCGAACGCGTCGAGCGTGGCCTGTGCGCCCGCGGCGACGGCGTCCTGGACGGCGGCCGTGTCGGCGCCCGGATCGGGCAGGCCGTCGAGCATGACCCGGCCCACCTGCGCCGGGAACCGCACGGCGTATTCGGCGAGGACCTTCGAACCGTCACCGCGCCCCAGCGCGTGCAGCCTGTCGAGGCCCAGCTGCTCCCGGAGTTCTTCGAGATCACCCGCGGCCCGCCAGCTGTCCATCGCGACCTGCGAGTCGTCCAGTTCGATCGCGCACTGCTGGCCTGCCTTGCGCGCCGCGTCGACCACGGCTTCGAGGTCGCCCACCGCCGGGTCGCCGCCGAGCAGGTCGGCGCGGATCTGCGCCGGGACGCACTGGACCGGCGAGGACGCCCCTGTCCCGCGCCGGTCGACGCCGATCAGGGAGAACTTCTGCAAGTACTCGGGCGGCAGCGCCGCGGCCAGCCGCGCGGCGTAGAGCGAACCCGGCTCTCCGTCGACGTCGTTGACCACGACGAGCGGGATCGGCCCGTCCCCGGTCTTGACCACCGACATCCGGGCGAGCCCGCGCCCCGGCAGGTCCGGCGCGTCGACCGTGATGGGCACCCTGGCGCAGGAGAACTTCAGCGTGTCCGGCACGGACGGCTGGCCCAGCCGCTGCCGGGTGGCCTCGTCGCAGTCCTCCCATTTGAGCGACGGCGACCGGGGCTCGTTCAGCGGCGGCAGCGGCACCTGCTGCGCGACCGTCGAGGAACCGGGAGTGGTCTTGCCGTCGTTGTCGATCACCGCCGGGCGCACCGACGGCCCGGCCGTGCAGCCCGCGAGCACCGTCGCGGCCAGGGCGGTCGTCAGGATCAGCCGTGGCCTGCGGCGGACGGTGCTGGCGGGGCGCACGGGCTGGTCCTCACTTTCCGGGCATGACAAAAGCTCGTGGGTGAGCTTCGCAGGTGGTGTGTCAGGCGCCGGTTAACGGGTGCGTTTGACCTCGCCGCGGAACACCGCGTCCAGGTCGTACCTGGCGACCTCGTCGAGCTGGGCGTAGGTGCAGGAATCCGGCTCGCGGTCGGGACGCCAGCGCTTGAACTGCGCGGTGTGCCGGAACCGCGACGGATATCCGCCCTCCGTGTGCTCGTAGCCGACCTCGACGACCTTCTCCAGCTTCAGCGGCACCCACGGGGCTTCTTTGGACTTCCACCGGGTGATGCCGCCGGGGATCCGCTGGTTCTCCCGCACGTTGTCGCCCAGCCACGGGTGATCGGTCCCGTCGGTGATCAGCGGCGCCAGTTCCTCGGCCAGTTCACGCCGCCGGGTGACCGGGAAGGAGCCGACGACGCCGGGGTGGTGCAGCACGCCGTCCTCGTCGTACAGCCCGAGCAGGAACGAGCCGACCAGCTCGCCCGGTTCGCCGTCGACGTGCCAGCGCAGCCCCGCCAGCACGCAGTCGGCGGTCCGCGAGTGCTTGTACTTCAGCAGCACGCGTTTGCCGGGGCTGTACGGCTCGTCGAGCGGTTTGCCGATGACGCCGTCGAGTCCCGCGCCCTCGAACAGCTCGAACCAGTGCCGCGCGACCGCCGGATCCGCCGTGGCCGGGGTCAGGTGGATGCCGTCGGAAGCCAGTTTCTCCAGCCGTTCCCGCCGTTTCGACGTCGGTTCGTCCAGATAGGACTCGTCGCCGAGCGCCAGCAGGTCGAACGCGACGAACTCCGCCGGGGTCTGTTCCGCGAGCAGCTTGATCCGGCTTTCGGCGGGGTGGATCCGGTCGGTGAGCGCGTCGAAGTCCAGTTTCCCGTCCCGGCCGACGACCAGTTCGCCGTCGAGCACGATCCGCTCCGGCAGCGTCGCCTTCAGCCGCTCGACGACTTCGGGGAAGTACCGGTTGAGCGGCTTCTCCGACCGCGACTGCAGGGTCAGCTCGTCGCCGTCGCGGAACACCAGGCAGCGGTAGCCGTCCCACTTCGGCTCGAACAGCAGGCCGCCGGAATCGGGGATGGCCTTCGCCGGTTTGGCGAGCATCGGTTTGACCGGCGGCGTCAAGGGAAGCGACATGACGGCCATTCTTGCCGTATCGGCGCGGTCAGCGCACCCGTTGCGGTGCTGCCGTGTCGAGTTCGAGCCGGACGGCGGTGGGCAGGACGTCGACCCCGAGCGATTCGCGCGCGCGGGCCAGCACGGTGCGGTCGAGCTGCTCCCACACGCGTTTCAGGTCGGTGCCCTCGTTCAGCCAGAGCGTGATCCGCAGCGCCGGGTTGTCGCTGTCGCCGACCGCGCGGACCCGGGCGCGGCCGATCCCGTCGATCGTCTCGGCGTCGGCGCGGACGGCGTCGGAGATGGCCGAGGAGGTCACCACGAGGTCGTCGTCGAGTTCGAGGTCCGGACGGCCTTCCGGGCGCAGCGACCGGAAAAACCACCACAGTCCCAGCCACAGCAGGAGCACCCCGAGCACCAGTGCGCCCACCCGGGAGGGGAGCGCGTGCCGCGCGAGCCAGTCGAGCGCGAGGGGGTCGGCCAGCGGACGGCGGCCGCGGTACGTGCCGAGCCAGCCGGCGCCGATCACCAGTACCGCGACCCCGCCGAGCAGCGCGAGGAGTCCGATGAGGACGGTCAGGATCCGTTCGGTGCCGGTGGACCGGCCGAGTGCCTTGGCGGAGACCGAACGGCTCATCGGCGGTCCTTCGGGGAGTCGACGACGACGGACACCTTCGGCCGCCGCAGGAGGGGGACTTCGTCGAGCAGACCGGAGACCGTGTCCAGCAGCCGCGGCCGCAGCTCGCCTTCGGTCTCCAGCCTGCTCGTCGCGCGGACGCGGATCTTCTTGGCGGTGGCGGTGACCTTCGCGCCGGCGACGTTCTCCTGCGCGCGGACGGTCACCCCCACCAGCCGGGCGAGCGACCGCGGCGACGTGGTCACGCTGACCTCGTTCGCCGGATCGGTCAGCCGGATGGCACGACGTCCGGCCGAAGCCGCCGCGAGGATCAGCAGCAGGCCCACCACCCCGGCGACGATCGCGGTGAGCCGGACCGGGGAACTGTCCCAGGACAGTTCCGCGAGCCTGTCGCGCCAGCCGTCCCACGGGACGAACAGCGGGCCGCGCCCCGGCCGCCACCAGCCCCAGCCGACCTCCAGCACCAGCAGGACCCCGGCGGCGGCCAGCGCCAGCCCGATCAGGGCGGACAGCAGGCGGACGAACAAACGCATGCCTTGTGCTCCTTCTAGCGGACGCGGGGCGCGATGTCGGGCAGGAGCGCGGAGACCGTGACGGAGATGTCGCGGACCCGGTACGAGGTGATCCGCTCGACCTCCTCGGTGACCCGGGCGCGCAGATCGCCTGCGATCCGCCGCACCGGCGCCGGATAGTTCAGCGCGACGTCGAGCACGAGGTCGACGTCGTTGCCCTCACCGCCGACCTTCGCGCTCGCGCCGTGTGTCCCCAGCCCGAGTCCGGCGATCCGCCGTTCGGCCCGCGTGGTCCCGTCGACCTGGTCCGCGGCGTGCTGCGCGATCTTGCGGACCACGGCGGGCGCGATGGTGAGGGTGCCGCGGTCCTCGGGGTCGCCGGGTTCGGGCGGGAGGGTCATTTGTCGCGGCCCCGGCCGAACAGGTCGCCGAGGTCGAGTTCGCCGTCGAGTACGCGGCCGAGGACGAGGCCGATGACGCCGACGGCCAGTGTCACCAGGAACGCGGTGAAGCCCTGGGTCGCGGCGAGGCCGAGGATGAGCCCGGCGAGCAGGCCGGTCTGGGTGCCGTTCATCATTCGACCCGCGAGGTCTCGGTCTCGCCGCCGTTCTCGTCGGGCAGGTGGATGTCGTTGACCGCGATGTTGACCTCGATCACCTCGAGGCCGGTGATCTGCTCGACCTGGCCGATCACGTTGCGGCGCACCGCCCGCGCCACGTCCACGATGCGCGCGCCGTACTCGACGACGACGTCGAGGTCGATCGCCGCCTGCTTCTCGCCGACCTCGACCGAGACCCCGGACGTGGTGACCGTGCCGGAACCGGGGATGCGCTCGCGGATCGCGCCGAAGGCCCGCGAGACCCCGCCGCCCAGCGCGTGGATCCCGGTCACCTCACGGGTGGCGAGTCCGGCCACCTTCTGCACCACCACCGACGAGATCGTGGTCTTACCGGCGGCTCCTTCCTCGTTGAGGGCCGACCCGGTCCCGGCGCCCGTCAACCGGGTGTCGGGCTTGCTCACGCTCGGCTGCGCCATGAAGTTCGCTCCTTCTCGCACCTGCGCCACACGACCCGCGCGCGGCGTTCCCTAACGCTCTCACCGACCAGGACACGCGCGCAGGGTGAGCCGTCCCGCCATGTCCCCCGAACGGGGTAATCAGGTCCGGTGCTCAGTCGGGATGCACGTCGACGACGTGGACGTTGACCGCGGGCGGGGCCGAGCCCAGCTGGCGGGTCAGCGCCTCGGTGACCCGGTGGCGCAGCACGTCCGCGGCCGCCGCTTCGACGCCGAACCGGACCGTCACGAGTACCTGGAGCACTTCGTCTTCGAGCGCGACGGCCGAGACGTACACCCCGCCGAGGTCGCGGCCGATCTCCGCGGCGAGCCGCCGGGTCATCAGCACCAGCGCCCGCTCCGACACCTGCGTCTTCCCGCCCGCCGACGGCAGATCGAGCGGCGAGGTGGTGTGCCTCCCGCGAACACCGCCGACCGAGCGGAGCACCCGTTCGACGAGCCCGGGCGGCGTCGGCACCGGACGGCTCGCGGCGGCGCGCACCTGCTCCCACCGGGGGTCGTCGCGCGGATCCTCGCTCATCACCGTTCCCCGGGTCGGAAGTTGTCGCCGAGCTTCGCCAGCAGCGCCACCCTGGCGCGGTGCAGCCGGGCCCGCAACGCGGGCACACTCACTTCGAGGACCTCGGCCACCTCCTCGTAGGTCAGCCCCTCGAATTCTCGCAGAATCAGCGGGATCCGCTGGCCGACGTCCAGTTCGGCGATCGCGCGCAGCACCGCGCCGACCTGTTCCGCGCTCACCACATGCCCCTCCGGACCAGGCACGACGCCCGCGTCGCCCTCGTCGAGCGGCACCGTCGGTTTCCGGCGCCGGACCTGGCCCAGCGCGCCGTTGGTGGTCACCCGGTAGAGCCAGGTGGACACCGCGGATTCGTACCGGAAGCCGGGCAGCGCGCGCCACGCGGAAAGCCAGGCCTCCTGGACGACGTCCTCGGCCTCCGACGTGCTGCCGGTGATCCGCAGCGCCACGCGGTACATCCTGGCCGTGTGCCGCCGCACCAGGGTGTCGAAGGCACCGTGGTCCCCGCCGGCGGCCCTGGCCGCCAGTTCCTCGTCCGGAACCGGCGCGGGCTCGCTCACCCGCCCTCCCGGCGGCGGTAGCGCAGCATGGTGAAACCGTCCTCGGACAGTACCGACGCGAGGTCCATCCGCCGGGGCTCCGGGGCGGGACGGCCGTGCGCGATCCGGCGCGCGCCCGCGCCCGCCAGCAGAGGGGCGACGGTGAGGCACAACTGGTCGACGAGATCGGCCGCGATCAGGTCGCCGAACAGCGTCGGCCCGCCCTCGCAGTCGACGCGGTACAGCCCCCGTTTCCCGAGGAGTTCGAGCGCGGTGCCCAGATCCACGTCGTCTGTCCCGGCCAGGATCACCTCGGCGCCCGCGCGCTCCAGCGCGGCCCGCGGGGCCTTCTCGGTCGTGATGACGATCGGCGGCACCTTCGTGTCGGTGAACAGCGGGCCCGCGGGATCGAGGTCACCCGACCGGGTGACCACGGCGATCGGCGGGACCTCCGACAGCCCGAGGGAGACCCGGCGGGCGGCCCGCTCGGCGCTGATCCGCGCGCCGCGGTAGCCCTCGGCGCGGGCCGTGCCCGCGCCGACCAGGATCACGTCGGAGAGCAGGCGCCCCAGCAGGAAGACGCGTTTGTCGGCCGGATGCGAAAGGCCCTCGGACAGCTCGTCGACCGCGGCCGCGCCGTCCGCGGAGCTGACGAAGTTGACCTGGACCCAGGGACGGGTCAGGTCTTCGGGATACCCGTAGAGCCGCTCCAGGTCGGCGTCGGAGACGGGGTCCGCCGGTGTCGTTGGCCACAGAAGCCGCATACGCCTATCCCAGCACGCGCCCGACGACACCGCTGAGCGGGGGATACGCCCGTTCAGGGAGGGTGAACGGCCGTCGCCGGTGCCGTTACTCTCGGCGAATGCCCGCCCGCCTGATCGATCGCCGTCCGGAGCTGTCCGCCGACGAGCTGATCACCGCGCTCGTCCCGCCGCCCCGGTTCGACGCGGTCCGGTTCTCCACCTACGTGCCCAACCCCGACGAGCCGAGCCAGGCCGAGGCCGTCGTCACCTGTAGCGCGTTCGCGAAGCGCGTGGCGGAGGCGTCGAATCGGAAGCCGAAGTCGAAGCTGCGCGCGCTGTTCGGCGGCGGGGACGAGACGCCGTCCGGGCCGAGGGGGCTTTATCTCGACGGCGGCTTCGGCGTCGGCAAGACGCACCTGCTCGCCTCGACGTGGCACGAGACCCCGTCGCCCAAGGCGTACGGGACCTTCGTGGAGCTGACCCACCTCGTCGGCGCGCTGGGGTTCGCCGAGGCGGTGCGGCGGCTGTCCGAGCACCGGTTCCTGGCGATCGACGAGTTCGAACTCGACGACCCCGGCGACACCATGCTCGTCACGCGGCTGCTGCAGGAGCTGATCTCGGCGGGCGTCTTCGTGGCGGCGACCTCCAACACGCTGCCGGACAAACTCGGCGAGGGCCGGTTCGCCGCGGCGGACTTCCTGCGCGAGATCCAGTCGCTGTCCGCCCGGTTCGGCGTCTGCCGGGTCGACGGCCCGGACTACCGCCACCGCGGGCTCCCGGACGCGCCGCCGCCCGCGAGCCCGGAGGAGCTGGAGGCGTCCGCCGCCGCCCATCCCGAGTCCACTGTGGACGATTTCGACGCGCTGTGCGAGCACCTGGGCGGGCTGCATCCTTCGCGGTACGGACGGCTTCTCGACGGCGTGACCCGCGTGCACCTGCGCGACATCCACCCGGTCCCCGATCAGAACGTCGGACTGCGGATGGTCGCCTTCGCCGACCGGCTCTACGACCGCGCGATCCCGCTGGTCGTCTCGGGCGAGCCGGTGCCGCTGCTGTTCACCGAGGAGATGGTGAACGGCGGATACCGCAAGAAGTACCTGCGCGCCGTCAGCCGTCTGACGGCATTGGCGCGCGACGCCGTGCAGCCCAGGTGAGCAGCGCCCACGTCCCGCAGACGGCCGCGACGGCGAACAGCGTGCCGCCCACGACGTCGGTCAGGTAGTGATAGCCCAGGCCGATCATGCCGATCGTGACCGCGCCGAGCACCACCGCGCCCACGATCGCGATGACGGCCGTCGCGACCCCGGGGCGGGCGAGCAGCACGAGCACGGTCAGCACCGCGACCAGCGCGACGGTGTGGCCGCTGGGGTAGGCGAGGTAGGTGTTCTTCCAGCGGTCGAAAAGCGGTTTGAGCACCCAGGTGTTGGCGGCGATGGCGACGAGCGGGCTCGTGAGGGTCAGTACCGCTTCGAGTCTGCGACGTCCCAGCAGGCACAGGGTGGCGGCGAGGAGCGCGACCGGGATCAGGACGTAGGCCTCGGTCGGCAGGACGAGTAGCCGCAGCAGGCCGATGTCGCCGCCGAAGGTGCGCTCCACCCACCTGAGGGCGAGGACGTCGGGGCTCGCGAGCCCTTCCCCGGAGACCAGGAAGCCGAGTACGGCCATGATGACCGCGCAGGTCACCGCGACGAGCCCGTACGGCGCTCTTCCGCTCATCCGGCGAGATTACGTGACGGGTGATCAGTCACCATGCAGGGACGGTTCGCGAGGACGAAGGGGGTTTTCGATGCGGATCAGTGTGGTCGGTGGCGGGGTGATCGGGTTGAGCTGCGCGTACCGGCTCGTCGAGGCCGGGCACGACGTCACGGTGCTGACCGCCGCCGCCCCCGGCGAGACGACGTCGGCGGTCGCCGGGGGCGTGCTCTTCCCTCCGTTGGCGGCGAACTCCGCCCGGGTCGACCGCTGGACCGCGGCGAGTGTGCGCGAATACCGCTCGCTCGGCGCGCCCGGTGTCCGCACGGCCAGGGGGACCTACCTCGTCCCGCGGGAGGCGTCAGTGCCGTCGTGGGCGTTCTCCATGCCGGATCTCGACCACGAACCGGGAAGGCTCGCCTTCACGACCGCGGTGGTCGACACGCCGGTGTACCTCGCCTGGCTCGCCGACCGGGTCGCCGCACTGGGCGCGCGTACCGAATACCGCACCGTCGCGCGGCTCGGCGACCTCGATGCGGACCTCGTGGTGAACGCGGCCGGGCTCGGGGGCGGGCGGCTGGCGGGGGACAGCACGGTGGTGCCGGTCGGTGGCCAGGTCGTCCACCTCGCCGATCCGGGGCTGACCGAGTGGATCGTCGACGGGTCCTCGCCGGTGCTGCGGCACGTGATCCCGCATGGACGGCACGTCGTCTGCGGCGGCACGCAGGAACCCGGACGCGATTCCGTCGAGCCGGACCCCGGTGTCACGGCGGACATCGTCCGGCGGTGCCGGGAACTCGTGCCCGAGCTGGCGGACGCGCCGGTGCTGGGGGCGAAGGTGGGCTTGCGCCCGTTCCGTCCCGAGGTGCGGCTGGACCGCGAGGGCGACGTCATCCACTGCTACGGGCACGGGGGCGCGGGGATCACGCTGGCCTGGGGCTGCGCTGCCGACGTCCTGGCCCTGGTGGTGAGCTGAAAGGGCCCTTCGCCGCATGTGACGCGGTGAAGGGCCCTTTCCGCGCGTCGCATGCGGTGAAGGACGCTTTCAGCCCCCCGCATTTAGAGGACTAAATGCGGGAGGTTAGAGGGCAGCGAAGGCCGCGAAGTCTGCTTCGGTCTGATCCGCGTAGCGCACGGCGTAGGCACCGATCGCCTCGTCGAGGTCTTCGTCGTCCTCGAAGTACCCCGCCAGCATCCGCGGATGCAGCGACCGCGCGTGCGCCCGCGCCAGCAACGCGCCGGCCAGCCGGCCGTAGTCGTCGAGGTGGTCCTTCTTCAGATCCGCGGGATCGATATCGCCCTTGAGGTTCCGGAACTGGCGCACGATGTACGGCAGACCGTCGATGGTCGTCCAGCCGAGCAGGATGTCCGTTTCGGCCTGCACGAGCCGCGCGCCTTCGACGATCCGGCGGCCCTCGTGCTCCGGCGAGGGCAGGCCGAGGTACGGCGCCAGCGCCGACGGATTGGCCTGCTTCACTTGCAGCACAAGGTCTTCACCGCTGTTCCCGTGCAGCAGTGCGACGTAGCTCCGTAGCCCGACACTGCCGGTGCCGACCACGCGGAAGGCCACATCGGACACCCGGTACCGCGAGATCAGCGTCCGCCGCGATTCGCGCAGTGTGTCCACATAGGACACCAGCCCGGTGACCACCGCGTCCGCCGTCGCGTCGTCCACATGCGTGAGCACCGGCGGGTCTTCGACGAACCGGTGCCGTTCGAGGCCGGTCTCGTGGTCGTCGATCCGCCGCGTCCACTTCGCGGTGACCTTGGCGCTGGTGTTCTTCCGTGCCTTCTCCGCGGCTTCCTCGAAGTCATCGATCAGGTCGTGCGCGCGGACCTTGTTCAGCACCGACGCGTCCGGCAGCGCGTTCCACGACCGCAGGAACGGCAGTTCGGCGAGCCCCCGGATCGTGCGCCGGTAGGACTTCACGGCGTCCTCGGCGGCCTCACGGCAGCCCGACTCGCCGATCCCGCCCTCGCGCCCGGCCAGCACGAGACTGGCGGCGAGCCGCTTGAGGTCCCACTCCCACGGCCCGGGCACGCATTCGTCGAAGTCGTTGATGTCCATCACGATCTGGCCCTCGGGCGTGCCGTACAGCCCGAAGTTCGCCGCGTGCGCGTCCCCGCAGAGCTGCGCCGTGAGCCCGGACGCCGGCGAGCCCGCCAGGTCGGCGGCCATCAGCCCGGCCGCGCCGCGGTAGAAGGTGAACGGCGACGCGAGCATGCGCTCACGCCGCAGTTCCACCAGCTCCGGGAGACGGCCTTCGTTGGTCCGCGCGAAGAACTCCGCCACGCCGGGACGGTCCTTGCCCGCCGCCGCGTGGTCGTGCGCGGACGTCGGCGCCTTGTCCCGCAGCGCCTTACCCCTCGCGAACCAGTCCTCCGGCGTCACCGTCTCGGTGCCGACCAGCGGCCGCTCCACCCACTCCCGCTCGTCTCCCATGGACAGCCAACGTACCGGCCGCCCGAAAGGTTCACCGGATCCCGACGACCTCCGTGATCGCGTCGATACCGCGGTCGAGTTCCTCGCGGGTGATCACCAGCGGCGGCGCGATCCGCAGGGTGTGGTCGTGGGTCTCCTTGCACAGCACGCCGCGTTCGGCCAGCGCGGTGGACGCCTCCCGCCCGGTCGGCCCGCCGGGCGCGATGTCGATACCGGCCCAGAGCCCGCGGCCGCGGACCTCGGCCAGTCCGTCGCCGACCAGTTCGCCCAGCCGGGAGTGCAGGTGCGCGCCCAGTTCCCGGGACCGCTCCTGGAACTCGCCGGTCTTCAGCAGCCCGACCACGGCCCGCCCGATCGCGCAGGCCACCGGGTTCCCGCCGAAGGTCGAGCCGTGCTCGCCCGGCCGCAGAACACCGAGGACGTCCTGGCTGCCGACCACGGCCGAGACCGGCATGATCCCGCCGCCGAGCGCCTTGCCCAGGGTGTAGACGTCGGCGCGGACGCCTTCGTGGTCCAGCGCGAGGACGGTGCCCGTGCGGGCGAGACCGGACTGGATCTCGTCGGCGATCAGCAGGACGCCGTGCTCGTCGCACAGCCGCCGCGCCTCGGCGAAGTAGCCCGACGGCGGCACGATGACGCCCGCCTCGCCCTGTACCGGTTCCAGCAGGATCGCGGCGGTGCGCTCGGTGATCGCGTCGCGCAGCGCGTCGACGTCGCCGTACTTCACCGTGACGAAGCCCGGGGTGAACGGGCCGAAGTCGGCGCGCGCGGTCTCGTCGGTGGAGAAGGACACGATGGTCGTCGTGCGGCCGTGGAAGTTCGATCCGGCGACGATGATCTCGGCCATCCCGTCGGGAACGCCCTTGACCTGGTACGCCCACTTCCGGGCGATCTTCACCGCGGATTCGACGGCCTCCGCGCCGGAGTTCATCGGCAGCGTCATCTCGGTGCCGGTCAGCTCCGCGAGTTCGCGGCAGAACAGCCCGAGCTGGTCGTGGTGGAACGCGCGCGAGGTCAGCGTGACCCGGCCGAACTGCTCGACCGCGGCGGCGATGAGCCCGGGGTGGCGGTGCCCGAAGTTCAGCGCCGAATAGCCGGAGAGGAAGTCGAGGTAGGTCTTGCCCTCGACGTCGGTGACCGAGGCGCCCTCGGCGGTGGCGATCACCACGGGCAGCGGGTGGTAGTTGTGCGTGCTCCACTGCTCGTCGAGCGCGATGAAGTCGGCGGTCGTCATGCGTTCAGGTTAGATGGCCATCCGTCTGCTTTCATCCGGGAAACGTTGCTTTGACCCGTTGTTCGTTGCGTTTCGGCTCCTTCGAGTGGCGAAATCGTGTGCGGCGGAACTTGATCACCACGGGCGGGACGGCCGGAGCGCGGTTATCGTCGCCGGATGGCGAAAAAGGACCACGGCTCCGTCCGGGACGCGCTGAGGATCGGCAAGGGGACCGAGCGGCACGATCCCGGCTCGTTCCCGGTCGGACCGCACAAGAAGCCGAGGGCGCTCAAGGACCTCGCCGACTCCGGCGACAGGCTCGCCAAGCTGCAGGAGGCCCTTTACGCGGAGGGCGTCGGCGGCGGGAACCGCAGCGTCCTGCTGGTGCTGCAGGGGATGGACACCTCCGGCAAGGGCGGCACGGTCGGGCACGTCCTCGGCCTGGTCAACCCGATGGGCGTGCGGTACGCGGGGTTCAAGAAGCCGACCGCCGCCGAGGCACGCCACCACTACCTGTGGCGGATCCGCAAGCAACTCCCCGTCCCCGGGCAGGTCGGCGTCTTCGACCGTTCCCACTACGAGGACATCCTGGTCCCGCGAGTCCAGAAGCTCGTGCCCGCAGCGGAGTGGCGCAAGCGCTACGCCGAGATCAACGCGTTCGAGAAGGAACTGACCGAGGCCGGTACGACGATCGTCAAGGTCTTCCTCGACATCTCGCCGGAGGAGCAGCTGAAACGGCTCAAGGCGAGGCTGGAGACCCCGGCGAAGTGGTGGAAGTACAACCCCGCCGACCTCGACGCGCGCGCCCAATGGAACGACTACCAGAAGGCCTACGCCGACATCTTCGCCAAGACCTCCACCCCGGCGGCGCCCTGGTACGCCGTCCCCGCCGACCACAAGTGGTACCGCAACTAGCTGGTCGCGCGGCTCCTGATCGAGACGATCGAGGAGATGGACCCGAAGTTCCCGCCCGCCGACTTCGATCCCGGCGCGGAACTGAAGAAGCTGGAAGGCGTTGGCGTACCGGGATGAGTGTCTGAGAGAGTGCGGACGTGACCGACACCAGCCTCGAAGATCTCCCGTTCCTCCGTCGTCAGGCCCGCACCCAGCGCTTCACCCTCGGCGCGCCGAAAGAGTTCAAGGTCGCCCCCGACGCTTCCCGCATCCTGTTCCTGCGGTCCGAGTCCGGTACCGACCCGCGGCACAGCCTGTGGTCGTTCGACGTCGTGTCGGGCGAGGAGACGAAGCTGGTCGACGCGGCCGAACTGCTGCCCGGTGAAGAGGATCTGCCCGCCGAGGAGCGCGCCCGCCGCGAGCGCAGCCGGGAGACCGGCGGCGGCGTGGTCGGCTACGCGGTCGACGACGCCTTCACCGTCGCCGCGTTCTCGCTCTCGGGCAAGCTCCACACCCTCGACCTGGCCACCGGCGAGGTGTCGGTGCTGGTCGACGGCTCGGTCGTCGACCCGCGGCCCAGCCCGGACGGCACGAGTGTCGCCTACGTCCGCGACCGGCGGCTGCGGGTGATCGACCGCGCCACCGGCGAGGACCGCGTGCTCGTCGAGGAAGACGGCGAAGACATCGCCTGGGGGCTCGCGGAGTTCATCGCGGCCGAGGAGATGAGCCGTACCCGGGGCTATTGGTGGTCCCCGGACGGGAAGAGCCTGCTGGTCGAGCGCTCCGACCGGACGGCCGTGCCGCGCTGGACGATCGCCGACCCGGCCAACCCGCAGGCGCCGGCCAACGTCGTCGCGTACCCGGCCGCCGGGACGAAGAACGCCGACGTGACGCTGGCGATCATCGGGCTCGACGGCTCGCGGGTCGACGTCGAGAAGTCGGGCTGGGAGTACCTGGCCGCGGTGCACTGGTCGGCGGCGGGGAAGCCGCTGCTCTCGGTGCAGACGCGGGACCAGCGCGAACTCCGGATCGAGGCGGTCGATCCTGCGGACGGTTCGGTCGAGGTGCTGCACACCGAGACCGACCGGCACTGGGTCGAGCTGGCCGCGGGCGTCCCGGCGTGGACGGCCGACGGCCGCCTGGTGCGCGAGAGCGCCGCCGACGGCGACCACCGGCTGATCGTCGACGGGGTCGCGGTCACCCCGCCGGGACTGCAGGTGCGCTCGATCCTGCACGTCGGGGACGAGGTGCTGTTCAGCGCGTCGGAAGCCGACCCGACACAGATCCACGTCTTCCGCACCGAAGGCGGCGAGCTCCGCCGTCTGTCCACTGAGGACGGCGTGCACGTCGGCGCCGGAACCGCTTCGCTGGCCGTGCTCTCGTCGTGGAGCCTGGACCGCAGCGGCCCGGTGGTGACCGTCGTCTCCGGCGGGAAGACGGTGGCGAGTATCGGTTCGCACACCGTCGACCCCGAGGTCGTGCCGAACCTGACCTGGCTGACGCTGGGGGAGCGCGGCCTGCGTGCCGCGCTGGTGCTCCCGACCGGATACGAGGAGAGCGAAGGCAAGCTCCCGGTGCTGCTCGATCCGTACGGCGGCCCGCACGCCCAGCGTGTCCTGCAGACCCGCAACGCCTTCCTGACCCCGCAGTGGCTGGCGGACCAGGGCTTCGCGGTGCTGGTCGCCGATGGGCGCGGCACACCGGGCCGGGGTGCCGCCTGGGAGAAGGAGATCGCCGGCAAACTCGCCGATGTCACCCTCGCCGACCAGGTCGACGCCCTGCACGCGGCGGCCGCGCTCCATCCGGAACTGGATCTGGAACGGGTCGCGATCCGGGGCTGGTCCTACGGCGGCTACCTGTCCGCGCTGGCCGTGCTGCGCCGTCCCGACGTCTTCCACGCCGGTGTGGCGGGCGCCCCGGTGACCGACTGGGCGCTGTACGACACGCACTACACCGAGCGCTATCTCGGGCTGCCGCAGGAGGAACCGGCGGCGTATGAGCACAACTCGCTGATCGCCGACGCCGGTGACCTGTCCAGGGCGCTGCTGATCGTGCACGGCCTCGCCGACGACAACGTTTTCGTCGCGCACTCGTTGCGCCTGTCGTCGGCACTGCTGGCCAAGGGGCGCGCGCACGTGTTCCTGCCGCTGGCCGGCGCGACGCATATGACGCCGCAAGCCGAGGAGGTCGCGGAGAACCTGATGCGCACGCAGGTGGACTGGATCGTGCGCGAGCTGTCCGGTGACGCGGTGAAGAGCGAGGAGAACGCATGAAACGGTGGGGCATCACGATTCCGCTGACCGGGGTGCCGCTCGCGGCGCACAAGGAGCTGGTCGAGCGGCTGCCCGATCTCGGCTACACCGACGCGTGGTCGGCCGAGACGGCGGGCAACGACGCCTTCACCCCGCTGGTGCTGGCCTCGCAGTGGGCGCCGGAGCTCCGGCTCGGCACCGCGATCGTGCCGGTGTACACCCGCGGCCCCGGCCTGCTGGCGATGAGCGCGGCCACCGTCGCGGAACTGGCGCCCGGCCGGTTCGTGCTCGGCATCGGGGCGTCGTCGCCGGTGATCGTGAAGAACTGGAACGCCGCCGAGTTCGAGGCCCCGTTCGCGCGATCCCGTGACACCCTGCGCTTCCTGCGGTCGGCGCTGGCGGGGGAGAAGGTCACCGAGGAGTACGAGACCTTCTCCGTCGGCAAGTTCCGGCTGGAGCGGCCCGCCGACCCACCGCCGTCGATCATGCTCGCGGCGCTGCGGCCGGGCATGCTGCGGCTGGCCGCGCGGGAGGCCGACGGCGCCATCACCAACTGGCTCGCCGCCTCCGACGTGCCCAAGGTGCGCAAGGAGATCGGGCCGGACGCCGAACTGGCCGCGCGGATCTTCGTCTGCCCCACCGAGGACAAGGCCGCGGCGCGTGGGCTCGGCCGGATGCTCATCTCGAGCTACCTGACCGTGCCGGTGTACGCGGCGTTCCACGAATGGCTCGGCCGCGGCGAGGCACTCGCGCCGATGCACGAGGCGTGGGCCGCGGGCGATCGGCAGAAGGCCAACCAGGTCATCCCGGACGAGGTCGTCGACGAGCTGATCGTCCACGGCAGCCTCGATTCCTGCCGCGAGCAGGTGCAGTCCTATGTGGACAATGGGCTGACGACGCCGATCATCGCGCTGCTGCCGACGGGGGAGGACCCGTTCGCTCAGGTTCGGGGGCTGGCGCCTCGGTCCTGACTTGGTCGCCGGCTGCTATGAAAGGACCTTTCCTTGCAAATTTTGCAAGGAAAGGTCCTTTCATAGCGCGCGCGAGCGCACTCAGGCGACGTTGAAAAGCTCCTCGAACCGGGACACCATCATGTGCGACCCCTTGATCTCCGACGTCGTCGCCGCGTCCAGGATGCCCGTCTCCACCGTGTAGGTCGCGCCCCCCGACGGCCCGAGCGGGAGCGAGATCATCGGCGCGCCGGGGGTGTGGGTCCGCAGCTCGCCGCCCTCGATCAGCGCCCGGATGTTGGCCACGACCACCTCGGCGTGATCACCGGCCACCTTCGCCAGTTTCCCCTCCGGCAGCGCGGTGATGTCACCGAGCGCGAACACCCGCTCCTGGCCGGGAAGCCGCAGCTCGGCGGTCACCGCCACCTGCCCGTTCGCCTGCCGGGCGGCGGCCAGGTCGCCGTCGAGGTACGCCGTGTGCGGCGCGCCGCCGAAGCACTGGAACCACAGGTCGGCGGTCACCTCGCCGCCGGAGGTCAGCGCGGCGGTGAACGTCTTGGCCTGCCCCGGTTCCGAGACCGGCGACTCGGTCAGCGAAGTCCCCAGCAGGAGTTCGACACCCAGTTCGTCGAGCTGACGCCGGATCTCGGCGCGGAAATCGTCCGGGAAGCCCGGCAGGATCCCCTCCGCCGGGTCGACGATCGTCACGGCCTTCTCCGGCCACACCGCCTTGATCTCCCCGGCCAGTTCGAGCCCTACCGGGCCCGCGCCGAGCAGCAGCACCTTCTCCGCGCCCGCGAGTTCCTCCCGCGTGGCACGGATCTTCGCCTTCGCCGTGGCGCTGTCCCGGAAGTCGATCTTCGCCGGGAACGGGTACGCCGAGCCGGTCGCCAGCACGGTGTAGTCCGGCGTGAGCCGTTCCCCCGAAGCGAGCGTGATACCGCTCTGGTCCACGCTCGCCGCGTGATCGCGCAGGACCCGTCCGCGCTCGAGGAGCCGGGTGTACGGGTAGAAGAGTCGGTCCGTCCACTCGGGATCGACGAGCCCGCGCAGCGCGGCGACGTGGTGGACGAAATCCTCGCGCGGCTCGACGAGGACGACGTCGGTGAACGAGTCCAGTTCCTTGGCGACGGTGGTGCCGCCGTATCCCCCGCCGATGACGGCCACGGTCGTGGTCATGAGATCCCCTAGTTCGTAGTACGTAATGTTGGTACTGCGAACTACATTAGTTCGCAGTACCAACAACCGTCAAGTAGACTCCGGTCATGACCACGGCCGAAGACCTCGGATTCGCGACAGCGCTCGTCCGCCTCTCGCATCTGGTGCAGAAGGCCTTCATCGACGTCGGCCGTTCCCACGACCTCACGCCGCAGCAGGCGCAGCTGCTCTGTGTGCTGGCGCAGAGCGAGACGGGGGTCGGGATGACCGAGCTCGGCAGGCTGCTGAACCTGGAGAAGTCGAGCGTCACCGGCCTGGTGGACAGGGTGCAGCGGCGCGCGCTCGTCGAGCGGGTCGCGGATTCCTGCGATCGCCGCGCACTCAGGATCACGCTGACTCAAGAGGGTCTCCGGCTCGCGCACGCCGCGCACGAAGGCGTCGTCGAAAAGCTGGAGGAGATGGCGGCGGGGCTCCCGGACGAACAGCGCGAGGCGATCGCGGAGGCCGCGTGGCGGATGCTGCCCGAAGACTGAGTCAGAACCAGAGGGCGGCGAGCAGCAGCCCGGTCGCCGCGGCGACGATCCCGGCGATCATGGTGACGCCGACGTTCAGCGCGGCGCGCAGCCGCGCCTTCCCGGTGAACAGGCGCAGCGTTTCGTATCCGAAGGTCGAGAACGTCGTGAGCCCGCCGCAGAGGCCGACAGCCAGCAGCGAATGCACGGCGTCTGGCTGTCCGCCGTGCAGTGCCCAGCCGGTGAGCATCCCGAGGATCGCCGAGCCCACGATATTGACGGCGAGCGTGCCCCACGGGAGCGCGGCGCCCAGCCACGCCCGCATCCGCAGGTCGGTCAGGTAGCGCAGGATCGCCCCGGCGCCGCCGCCGAGCGCGACGAAGAGAACGGTCATTTCATCACCGAGCGGGTGATCTCGTGTCCGGCGTAGACCGCCACCAGCGCGGCGGCCACCGTGCCGAGCGCATACGACAATCCGGTGAACGGATGGCCGGTCGTCACCAGATCGAGCGTTTCCGTCGCGTAGGTCGAAAACGTGGTGTAACCGCCCAGGATCCCGACGCCGAGGAACGGGCGCAGCAGCCGGTGCGGATGCGCGGCACCGGTGACGACCGCCATCAGGACGCCGATCAGCAGGCAGCCGGAAACGTTGGTGGCAAAGGTCGAAAGCGGGAATTGGTCCCGGGAATGGGGGAGGACGGCGGAGAGCCCATAGCGGGCCAGGCTGCCCAGCGCGCCCCCCGCGCCGATGGCCGCGAGCACGTCCCACGGCGGACGCGGGACGGATGCCGGATCAGCCATGGATGGCAGCTTAGAACCGCTGTCCGGGTGAAGAAGCGCCACGGTGTCGAAGATCGCTCGCAAGGCCGTTCTTCCCTGCTGAGCGGTGATTTTTCGCCGGACGTGTCGTAGGCTTGGCGACGCTCCAGGCCGATTTTCGGTCCGTCCGTTCGTCCAGAAAAGGTGGCAGGATGGCACAGGAACAGTCAGGTACGCAGGCTCCCGACAGCGGTTTGCTGCTGGAGGTCGAGAAGATCCCGACAGCGGTGGATCGCGGGAAGGCCAACGGCGCCGCCGCAGACAACGACGGCAACGACGGCTGAGTGCCCGAAACGCCGACGCTGGCTGACCTCGTGGCTCCGCTCGGGGTCAGCCAGTTCTTCCAAGAAGTCCAGGGCGAGACCTATCGCCGTTTCGAAGGCCGCGCGGGCCGGTTCGCCGAGCTGCTGCCGTGGCCGGCGCTGAACGCGATCCTCCGGCAGCACCGCCTGGAGTTCCCGCGGCTGCGCCTGGCGCTCGACGGGACGCCGGTCCCGATGGAGAGCTACACCGATCTCGTCCCCCCCCGCCGCAGTGGCACCGTCCCCCGGCTGAGGGCCGCTCCGTTCACCGAGCACCTCCGCGACGGCGCGACGATGGTGCTCGACGCCATCCAGGAACTCAGCGATCCGATCGGCGACCTCGCCAGGAGCCTCGAACACGACCTGCGTGAGAGCGTCCAGGTCAACCTGTACGCGGGCTGGGGCGTGACCCACGGCTTCGACGTGCACTGGGACGACCACGACGCGTTCATCATCCAGGTCGCCGGCCGTAAACGCTGGCGGATGCACGGGCCGACCAGGCCCGCCCCGCTGCACCGCGACGTCGAACAGCCCGAGCGGCCCGGCGAACCGATCGACGACTTCATCCTCGAAGACGGCGACGTCCTCTATGTCCCGCGCGGGCATTGGCACGACGTCACCGCGGTGGGGGAGATGTCGCTGCACCTCACCCTCGGCTTCAGCCCGGCCACCGGGATCGACCTGGTGACTTGGCTCGCCGACAAGCTGCGGGCGAGCGCCGTGTTCCGCCAGGACCTCCCGCGGTTCGGGACGGCGCAGGAGCGCGCCGCCCGCGCCGCCGCCCTGCGCGGGGAACTGGAAGCGGTGCTGACCGACGACGTCATCGACCGGTTCCTCGCCGATCGCGACTCGTCGGCCCCGGCGCATTCGCGGGTCGGGCTGCCCTGGGCGGCGACCCCCGGCCTGCTGCCGGACGGCGACGAGGCCGAGGTCCGGTTCCTCGTCCCGAGGGCGGTGCTCGAAGAAGGCGACGGCCGGGTGACCCTGCTGGCGGACGGCAAGCGGTTCGTCTTCGCCGCCGCGGCGGCGCCGGTGCTGAAGGCACTGCTCGACGGCACGCCGCAGGCCGTCAAACGACTCGCCGAGCTGGCGGAACTCGATCGGGGGACCGTGCGGGCGCTCCTCGGTGAGCTCACGGCTCAGGGGCTCCTCTCGATCGGTTGAAAGTCACAAGGGACGAGAAGTGTGAAGGGTGGCCGGGCGGGGTAAGCTAAGGCATGCCTAAGGTCAAGTCCGGAGGGGTCAGCCGATGACCGCTCAGCTCTCGGACACTCCAGCGCCGCCCGCCGCGTTGCCGGGCTGCGCGACCGTCGCGCGCATGCTGGGCGCGAGCCCCGCCGGCACGGCGGCCGAAATGCGCTGCTGGCTGCTCATCGAGCAGCCGGGCCCCTGGCCCGCGGACGCGCTGGAAAACACCCTCGACGAGGCATTCCCCGCCGAACGGCGTGAGCTGCTCGAGAACTTGAGGCGGACGCACGGGCTCCGCCCGCTGCTGATCCGCCGTCCCGGCAAACATCGGCGCGACCCCGATCGCCCCCGCAGCGTGTACGTCGGCGGCGGCGAACCGGGTAACCGGTGGCTGGAGCGCCTGGAGATCCGGGAGCTGAGCGAACTGGCCGAACTGGACCTCGAAGCGGTCGCGGACGGCGCCGGCGGACTCGGCACCCGGGTCGACGGCCCGCTGTTCCTGGTCTGCACGCACGGCACCAAGGACATGTGCTGCGCCGTGCTCGGCCGTCCGCTGGCCTCGACGCTCAACACCAACCATCCGGGCCGTGCCTGGGAGGTCAGCCACGTCGGCGGTGACCGTTGGGCGGGCAACCTCCTCGTGGTCCCCGACGGTTTCCTGCACGGCCAGCTCAATCCGGCCGAGGCGGCGCTCGTGGCCAAGGCGGCGTTGCGCGGCCAGGTCGAACCGGAGCAGCTCCGCGGGCGGACGTCCGCCCCGACGGCGTGGTCGCAGTTCGCGGAGATCGCGATCAGGCGGCAGACGAATCTGTCCGGGCTGGACGACGTGGTCGCCGTCCAGGAGGAGCCGCTGCTCGAATCCGACGCGCGGGTGGTCACCGTGCGCGGAGGCGACGACTTCTACTCGGTGACGGTGCGCCGCCGGTCGGCGACGCCGCGCGGGGAGAGCCGGTGCGCCGGGCTTATCCAGCCCCCCGGGTATGTCGCGGAGAGCATCACCCCGCTTTAACTCGCGTTTCGTCCTCTGGATGCGGTAGTTGCGCGCGCAACTACCGCATCCAGAGGACGAAACGCGCGAAAGATCACCCACGTTCGAACAGGTGTTTGACACTTGTCTAGAACATGTGTTCGACTGGCCGGGTGCGATGGGATCGACAGCGGGCGGACGGCGGCGAGCCGGTCCTGCCCGGAATGGACGGGTTGCTGCGCACGGTCCGCGCGCCCGAGTTCGACGGCGTCACCTTTCACGAGGTGTACGCCAAATCCGTGCTGAACAAGGTGCCCGAGGGGTCGGGCGTCCCGTTCGGCTGGACGGTGAACCCGTACCGCGGCTGTTCTCACGCGTGTACGTACTGCCTCGCGGGCGATACGCCGGTCCTGATGGCCGACGGCCGGACGAAGCCGCTGGCGGAACTGGCGCCCGGCGACGAGATCTACGGGACGCGCGGGCGCGGCGCGGGACGGCGCCTGGTGCCCACCACCGTCCTCGCGCACTGGTCGACGCTCAAACCGGCCTACCGCCTGACCCTCGACGACGGAACGTCCATCGTGGCCAGTGGCGATCACCGGTTCCTCACCGGCCGCGGGTGGAAGCACGTCACCGGCAACCGTTTCGGCGCGGCGCAACGGCCGCATCTGGTCGGGGGCACCGAACTCGTCGGGGTCGGGAAGCTCACCCGCACCCCCGACGACACGATCGGGTACCGGGCCGGATACCTCTGCGGAATGCTGCGCTCCGGCGGCTTCTCGGCCGAGAAGGACGCCGCGGACCGTGCACTCGGCTACCTGCCCGACTTCGGCGCGTCCGTCGGCTTCGTGCAGGTGCCGCCGTCCCCGGATTCCCATTGGCAGCGCGGATTCCTGGCCGGACTGTTCGATCTCGCCGGTGGCTACCGGCACGGCGCGCTGCGGGTCACCCACGACGAACACGACATCGTCTCGACCTTCTGCGCCGCCCTCGACAACTTCGGGTTCCGTTACGTGCGAAGCGAAAACCCCAAGTTCCGTCCGTTGTGGACGGTTCAGCTGCTCGGCGGCCCGGCGGAGGAGATGCGCTTCTTCCACCTCGCCGATCCCGCCGTCCGCTGGAAACGGTCGCTCGACGGCCTCGCGATCGGCCGGACCAGGCGGAAGGTGTCGTCCGTCGAGGCGCTCGGCATCGAGCTGCCGCTGTTCGACATCACCACCGGCACCGGCGACTTCATCGCCGACGGCATGGTCACGCACAACTGCTTCGCGCGGAACACCCACACGTACCTGGATTTCGACGCGGGCCGGGATTTCGACACGCAGGTGGTCGTGAAGGTCAACGCGCCCGAGGTACTGACCGCGCAACTGCGGCGCCCCGGCTGGACGCGCGAGCACGTCGCGATGGGCACGAACACCGATCCCTACCAGCGCGCCGAAGGCCGGTACAAGTTGATGCCGCGCATCATCACCGCGCTGGCGGAGTCCGGCACCCCGCTGTCCATCCTGACCAAGGGGACCGTGCTGGCCAGGGACCTGCCGCTGCTGGAATCGGTGGCGAAGGACGTGCCGGCCGGGCTGGCGATCTCGCTCGCGCTGCTGGACGAGGACCTGCAACGCCGTCTCGAACCGGGGACGCCGAGCCCGCGCGCGAGACTCGACCTGATCCGCAAGGCACGGGACGCCGGACTCCCGTGTTCGGTGCTCGTCGCCCCCGTGCTGCCTTATCTGACCGACACGGCGGAGGCGCTCGACGCCTTGTTCGCCCGGCTGGCCGACGCCGGCGCCACCCGGGTCACCGTCCTCCCGTTGCATCTGCGGCCGGGCGCGCGGGAATGGTTCGCGCGCTGGCTCGGCCGGGAACATCCCGAGCTGGTGCCGAAATACCGCGAGCTGTACGCGCGCGGCGCCTATCTGCCCAAGTCCTATCGGGAGCGGCTCGGCACGCGGGTCGGGCCGTTGCTGCGCCGGCACGGCTTCGGGTCCCGTCCGGACGACGAGCGGATGCAGGTGTCGATGCCCGTGCAGCGAGCCGAGGAGCCCGGGAGCATCGCCCCGGCCGCCGAACAGCTCAAACTCCACTGACGCCTTTGTCCCCTGAGCCTTTGTCACCCTGAGGTTTCGGTGGGGGCTGAAGGGCGCTTTCCCCTCATCGCATGCGGGGAAAGCGCCCTTCGCCGCATGCGATGAGAGGAAAGGCCCCTTCAGCCACGCCCGACCCATGGCCACCCCTCCGCAACAGAGCCTGTCAACCGAGATTTCCCTCTCTCCCAACGAATTCGGCCGTTCGGCTTAGTCACTTGGCGGAATTCCCTTTCGTGCTTAATCTCGAAGGGACGAAGGCGAGGAGGTGCCTGTGACCACCCGGACGGATCGCACCGCCGCTGTTCGCCTCGCCTGGGCCGCGACCAAGCTGACCAGGGCGGGACGGCATCCCATCGCCATCGGCAGACTCGCCGCGACCGTCGGCCTCGATCCCGGCGAGGCACACCGGCTGATGGATCTGATGGGTTTCGTCATCCGCGACGGCCTGGTGCTCATGGACCGCGGGCCGCGTCCCGGTTCGGCGGACCGCCCGGCCTCCGACCGGTACCGGGTGGACCTGTTCCTGCTGGCCATCGCCACCGGTGAACCCGTGCACGCGGATTCGGTCTGCCCGGCGACGGGCGCGCGCGTCCGCGTCCACTTCACCCGGGACAGGGTGCTGAGCGTCGATCCGCCGCACGCCGTCGTCGCCGCGTCGAGGCTGCCCGGGATCGATCTCACCCTCGGCCCGGACTACGTCGAGGCGCTGGTCTGCACGCAGTTCTTCGCTTCCAAGGAGGCCGCGGCGGGCTGGCTGCTGGAGAACATCGACGGCCGTGTCCTGTCCGTCCCCGACTATCTGGCGCACACCCGGCGCATGGTCGCCGCGCTGGAGGCCTGGCCGACGATCTGAGCGGCGCCGGGTTTGTACCTGGTCGCGAGGCAGCGGGGACGATTCGTTAGCCTTTGACGTCGGCGAAGAGCAGTCGAACCGCGGCGCCGCCGAATCGCAGAACGTGATGCCGAAGGAGAGCACCCGCAGTGCTTCGCACCCACAAAGCCGGCACCTTGCGTGCCGAGCACGCCGGTCAGACGGTCACCCTCACCGGATGGGTGGCCCGGCGGCGCGATCACGGCGGCGTCATCTTCATCGATCTGCGCGACGCCAGCGGCGTGAGCCAGGTCGTCTTCCGCGAGGGCGAGATGGCCGAGCGCGCGCACCAGCTGCGGTCGGAGTACTGCGTCCGCATCGTCGGCGAGGTGTCGAAGCGGCCCGAGGGCAACGCCAACACCGAGATCCCCACCGGCGAGATCGAGGTGCTGGCCACCGAACTCGAGGTGCTGTCCGAGGCCGCCGTGCTGCCGTTCCCGATCGACGACCGGGTCGACGTCGGCGAGGAGGTGCGCCTCAAGCACCGCTACCTCGACCTGCGCCGCAGCGGCCCCGCCGCCGCGATGCGCCTGCGCAGCGAGGTCAACCGGGCCGCCCGTGAGGTGCTGCACGCGCAGGACTTCGTCGAGGTCGAGACCCCGACCATGACCCGTTCCACCCCCGAGGGCGCCCGCGACTTCCTGGTCCCGGCCCGCCTCAAGCCCGGCTCCTGGTACGCGCTCCCGCAGTCACCGCAGCTGTTCAAGCAGCTGCTCATGGTCGGCGGGCTCGAGCGGTACTACCAGATCGCGCGCTGCTACCGGGACGAGGACTTCCGCGCCGACCGGCAGCCGGAGTTCACCCAGCTCGACATCGAGATGAGCTTCGTCGAGCAGGACGACGTCATCGCGCTCGGCGAGGACATCGTCACCGCGCTGTGGAAGCTGGTCGGTGCCGAGATCCCGCGGCCGTTCCGGCGCATCACCTACGCCGAGGCGATGGAGAAGTACGGCTCGGACAAGCCGGACCTGCGCTTCGACCTCCAGCTCACCGACATGACGGCGTTCTTCGCCGACACGCCGTTCCGCGTGTTCCAGGCGCCGTACGTCGGCGCCGTCGTGATGGCGGGCGGGGCCGACCAGCCGCGCCGCACCCTCGACGCCTGGCAGGACTTCGCCAAGCAGCGCGGTCACCGCGGGCTCGCCTACATCCTCGTCAACGAGGACGGCACGCTCGGCGGGCCGGTCGCGAAGAACCTGTCGGAGAAGGAGCGGGAAACCGTCGCCGAAGCCGCTGGTGCCAAGCCCGGTGACTGCGTCTTCTTCGCCGCGGGCAAGCCGGCCGACGCGCGTTCGCTGCTCGGCGCCACCCGGCTGGAGATCGGCAACCGCCTCGGCCTGATCGACGAGAACGCCTGGTCGTTCGTGTGGGTCGTCGACTTCCCGATGTTCATCTCCGCCGAGGAGTCCGACGACGTCAGCGTCGGCAGCGGCAAGTGGAAGGCCCTGCACCACGCCTTCACCTCGCCGACCCCGGAGTGGATCGGCAAGCTCGCCGACGACCCGGGCGGCGCGCTCGCCTACGCCTACGACATCGTCTGCAACGGCAACGAGATCGGCGGCGGCTCGATCCGTATCCACCAGCAGGAGCTGCAGAAGCAGGTCTTCGAGCTGATGGGCCTGTCCGAGGAGGAGGCGCAGGAGAAGTTCGGCTTCCTGCTCGACGCCTTCGCCTTCGGTCCGCCGCCGCACGGCGGCATCGCGTTCGGCTGGGACCGGATCGTCATGCTGCTGGCCAAGGCCGATTCCCTGCGTGACGTGATCGCCTTCCCGAAGACCGGCGGCGGGTTCGACCCGCTGACCGCGGCCCCGGCCGCGATCACGCCGGAGCAGCGCAAGGAGGCGGGCATCGACGCCAAGCCCGTGCCGCCCGTGAAGAACTGATGCTCCACCTCAGGGCCGTGTGCCCGCCGGACCGGACCGCGGAAGCGATCCGGATCCTGCGGGCGCATTCGGGCACCGCGCATCTCGTCGTGCATCCCGGGGTGGCGATCGCGCCCGAGGGTGACTTGATCGAGGCGGACATCGCCCGTGAGGCGACCGACGAGATCATCGAATCGCTGTGCGGACTCGACCTCGACCACACCGGCGGGATCACCTTGGAAGCGCTGGACACCGCGGTGTCCGACGCCGCGGACAGGGCCGAGGAGGACGCGCCCGGTGAGGGCGCGGACGCGGTGGTGTGGCAGGAACTCGTCGGCCGCAGCGGCGAGGAGTCCCGGCTCACCTGGACCTTCCAGGCGTTCCTGGCCATCGCATGCCTGCTGGCGTCGGTGGGGGTGATCACGAACTCGGCGGTCACCATCGTCGGCGCGATGGTGGTGGGCCCGGAATTCGGCCCACTGGCCGCGATCGCGGTGGGGCTGGTGCTGCGCCGGGGAGATCTGGTGAAGCAGGGCGGGGTCGCGCTGCTCGGCGGGTTCCCGATCGCGATGGTGATCACGCTCGGCGTGGTGCTGGTGGGCAACGCGACCGGAGTGCTCGAGGTGAGCACGCTCGCGGACAACCACGAAGTCGATTTCGTTTACAAGGTGGGGATCGCGTCACTGGTCGTCGCGCTGCTGGCGGGCGCGGCGGGGATGCTTTCCATGACGTCGGCCAAATCGGCCGCGCTCGTGGGGGTGTTCATCTCGGTGACCACGGTGCCCGCGGCCGGTTACGCGGTGGTCGCCGCGGTTGCCGGTCAGTGGGAACGGTGCCTTTATTCGGCCGGTCAGCTGCTGGTCAATCTCATCGGAATCGTTGCAGCTGCGGCCATTGTGCTGACATTGCGCCGTCGTGGGCAACGTTCGAGGGTGACGGAACGTCCGCTTTCACGCGGATGAGTCCCAGATCGCGTCAATGCGCGCGATTGCCCGGATCTCAGTGGTCATGGTTGCTCAGTCACGAGTAGGGTCGGTGGCAATGACAGTCGATACCTCCTCTGCCGATGATTCGACAGTCGGAGCCGAAACCCTGGGCGTCGCGGCGGCGGTCGCTGCCGGTGAGGCGGTTCTTTCACGCCGTTTCGGCAGCGCGATCACCCTCGTCGCCCCGGAAGACCTCGCCGGCAGCGGGCCGGCGACGGTCGTGCGGGCGCGGGTGGCGACATCGCCGTTCGCGCTGCCGCGCACCCTGGTCATCAAGCACTACCCCGACCCGCCCGAAGCCGGGCGGCCCGATCCCTTCGCGCAGGAGGCGGTCAGCTACCAGCTGTTCACCGCGCTCGCCCCGGAGGACCGGATGTGCCCGGAACTGCTGGCGCACGACGGCCGCGACCGCGTCCTGGTGATCGAGGATCTCGGCGGCGTCCCGACGCTGCACGACAAACTCCATGCCCGTGACGCCCGCGGCGCCGAACGAGCGCTGTTGTCCTGGGCCCGGTCGCTCGGCAGGCTGCACGCGAGCACCGCGAGCCGTGAGGCCGATTTCAACGCGCTGCTGCGCCGTCTCGGCGGCCCGGTCAAGAACGAGGACGTGCCGCTGTCCGCGGTCTGCGCGCAACTCCCGGGGCTGCTGGAGGAACTGCTCGACGTCGAGACGCCGGAGCCGGTGCAGAGACGGGTCATGGAGGTCGCGGAGCGGGCCGGTTCGCCGTCCTATCGCGCGTTCAGCCCGGTCGACCTCAGCCCGGACAACAACCTCGTGACCAGCGGCGGGGTGCGTTTCCTTGATTTCGAACGCGGCCGGGTGCGCAGCACGCTGATGGACGCGGCATATCTGCGGCTGCCGTTCGCGTCCTGCCCGGACGCGCTGGCGCTGCCGCCGGGGATGAGCGAGGCGATGATCGCGGCCTGGCGGGCCGAGGTCGTGTCGGTGTGGCCCGCCCTCGCGGACGAGGACGCGCTGGCCGAACACCTGATGGACGGTCAGTTGCTGCTGCTGTGGTTCATCACCTGGGAGATCCTCCCGGAGCTGGACCTGGACCGGCACGCCACGCCGATCAGCCGGGAGGCCGCGCTGGTGACCTGGTGGCGCGAGCTGGCCAAACACTCGCTGCGGGCCCGCCTGACGGACATCTCCGAGCACGCCACCCGGGTCGCCGCGGCGCTCGGCGCCCGGCTGGGACCGCACGCGGATCTCGCGTTCTATCCCGCGTTCCGGTAACCGCCGCACGGACTTTTCGCTCGACCGTCCTCGTCGCGTTACCCAGGCATCACCGCAGGTGAGTCTGCGTGGCCGAGGGTGTCCATCGTGACCGTGATCAGTGTCGAAGTCACTCCGAGTCCCGAACCCGACCAATCCCTCCTCCCGCCGCTCACCGGTGTGCCCCGGTCCGCCCGCAGACTGGTCGTGCTCGGCGATTCCACCGCGGTGGGCCTGGGTGACCCGCTGCCGAACCGGGGCGGCTGGCGCGGGGTCGGCCCGCTCGTCGCCGAGGCGCTGGGCGTCGAACCGGACGGCTACCTGAACCCGTCGTTCACCGGAGCGCGGATGGGCTGCGTGCTGACGAAGCAGCTTCCCGCGGCGGTGGCGCATCGCCCGGACGTCGCGCTCGTGGTGGCGGGGATGAACGACACGCTGCGGCCCGATTTCAGCGCCGAACGGATCGCCGCGGACCTCACCGAGGTGATCCGCTCGCTGGCCGCCGTCGGCACGACCGTGGTGCCGGTGCGCTACCACGACCACGGCAAGGTGTTCCGGCTGCCGGGATCGCTGCGGCGGGCGCTGAGCGAACGGGTGGCCGAACTGAACGCCGCCATCGACGGCGTCGTCGAGCGCGAGGGTGTCCCGTGTCTCGACCTCGAACTGCTGCCCGGCGCCTACGACCTGACCGCGTGGAGCGTCGACCGGCTGCACCCGTCGGAACTAGGGCACCGGATGCTGGCGGCCGGGTTCACCGAACGGCTCGCGGAGGCCGGGTTCGCGGTGCCGCGTCCGGTCAGCCTGACCTGCTCGGGAGGTGTCGAGCCGAGTACCGCCGGGCATGTCGGCTGGCTGGTGCTGAAGGGCGTCCCGTGGGTGTGGCGGCGGGGCCGCGAGTTCGTGCCGTACGCCGCGGTCATCATGTGGCATTCGTTCCGGGAGCGGCTGCGCTGACCTGTGGCCGGAACCGTCGGTGGCAACGGCTACCGTCGACACCGTGGCACAGGACGAACTCTTCACCGTGAACCCCGATCTCGGGCCGCCGCCGGAGCAGGCCGAGCCGAGGGAGCTCAAGGGGGGTGGGTCCCTCGGAGAGGGGGGCGGGAAAAACACTGCTGTTCCTGCGGGCTCACCGCTGGCGGTGCGGATGCGGCCGCGGTCGCTCGGCGAAGTCGTCGGCCAACAGCACCTGCTGCGTGAGGGCGCGCCGCTGCGGCGGCTCGTCGAAGGCGCGGCGCCCGCTTCCGTGCTGCTCTACGGACCGCCGGGGACCGGCAAGACCACGCTGGCGAACCTCGTCTCGGCCGCGACCGGACGCCGCTTCGTGGCGATGTCGGCGCTGTCGGCCGGGGTGAAGGAGGTGCGCGGCGTCATCGAGGAGGCCCGGCGCCGCCGGAACTACAACGCCGAGAACACCGTCCTGTTCATCGACGAGGTCCACCGGTTCTCCAAGACGCAGCAGGACGCCCTGCTCGGCGCCGTCGAGGACCGGACGGTGCTGCTGGTGGCGGCCACCACGGAGAACCCGTCGTTCTCCGTCGTCTCGCCGCTGCTTTCGCGGTCGCTGGTGCTGCAGCTGCGGCCGCTGACCGACGAGGACATCGTCGCGCTGATCGACCGCGCCTTGACCGACGAACGCGGCCTCGGCGGCGAACTCATACTGACCGAGGACGCGCGGGCGCATCTGGTGCGGCTCGCCTCCGGTGACGCCCGGCGCGCGCTGACCGCGCTGGAGGCGGCCGCGGACGCGGCGGGCGCGACCGAGGCCAAGACGATCGACCTCGCCATCGTCGAGTCCACAGTGGACAAGGCGGCGGTGCGTTATGACCGCGACGGCGATCAGCACTACGACGTCATCAGCGCGTTCATCAAGTCGATCCGCGGGTCCGATGTGGACGCCGCGCTGCACTACCTGGCGCGGATGATCGAGGCGGGGGAGGACCCGCGGTTCCTGGCCCGGCGGCTGGTCGTGCACGCGAGCGAGGACATCGGCATGGCCGATCCGACGGCGCTGCAATCGGCCGTGGCCGCGGCGCACGCGGTGCAGTTCATCGGGATGCCGGAAGGCCGTCTCGCGCTGGCGCAGGCGACCGTGCACCTGGCGACCGCGCCGAAGTCGAACGCCATCATCACCGGGATCGACGCCGCGCTCAGCGACGTACGCTCCGGGCGGATCGGGACGGTGCCGCCGCATCTGCGTGACGGGCACTACGCGGGAGCGGAGAAACTCGGCAACGCCCAGGGCTACCGCTACCCGCACAACGCGCCGGAAGGTGTTCTGCCGCAACAATATCCGCCGGACGAGCTGGTCGGGCGGGACTACTACGAACCGACCGCCCGAGGCGCGGAGCGGACTTTGCACGAGCGGGTGCCGAAGCTGCGCCGCACGATCCGGGGAGAGCGCTGAGATCCGGCAGGCCCAGTGCCATGAAAGGTCCTTTCCTTGCAAAATTTGCCAGGAAAGGACCTTTCATGGCACGCCGACCGTCGGTATGCCGGAGCCGTCGGTAAAGGCGTCTTGAGCCGCCCTTGAGCCCGCCCTGGGCAGCTCGACGGCCTCCGTTCGCCTCACCGTCGCGAGCCGGGCACATCCGTGAGCGAGTATCGCGCGCATGGAAATCCCCAGGGTCGGTGTCCCCGACGCGCTGGCCTCGCGTCTGTCGATGGCCGAACAACACGAATACCTGAGCCGCCGCTCGATGCTCAAGGGTGCCGCCGCCGGGGGCGCGCTGCTCGCCGCGGGCCCGCTCCTGCTGCCGGGCACCGCGTACGCCGACGGCGACAAGGTCGTCCCGGCGGGGCGGCATCTCGCGTTCGGCCGCAACCCGCGGACGTCGATGCGGGTCGCTTGGCAGGTGCCGGCGCCGGTGCGGAAGCCGTTCCTGCGCATCGCCGACCGCCACGGCGGCTGGAGTCACCGGATCCCGGCCGAGGTCCGCGTGCTGCATTCCGAGGTCGACGGCGTCATCGCCCCGTACGACCAGTACTACCTGCACGCCGAGGCCGATCACCTGTGGCCCGGCCGCACCTACCGGTACGCCGTCGGGCACGAGGGTTTCGACCCGGCGTCGGGTGACGGCGGTCCCGCCGCGATCTCGACCTTCACCACCGCGCCCGCCCGAGGCGTCCCGGCGCGCAAGTTCACCTTCACCGCGTTCGGCGACCAGGGCGTCTCGACGACGGCGCTCGCGCAGGACGGCGCCGTCGCGCGCCAAAACCCTCGGTTCCACCTGCTGGCGGGCGACATCGCCTACGCCGACCCGAGTGGCGCGGGCAAACCGCCCGGGTCCAAACCCGACGCGGACCACGACCTGTTCGATCCGAAGGTCTGGGACGCCTACTACCGCCAGATCGAGGGCGTCGCGGCTTCAGTGCCCTGGATGGTCACCACCGGCAACCACGACATGGAGGCCCTCTACTCGCCGGACGGTTACGGTGGCCAGCTCAAGCGCTGGGACTTCCCCGAGAGCGGGCCGCACGACTGCCCGAGCGTGTACTCGTTCATCTACGGCAACGTCGGGGTGATCTCGCTCGACGCCAACGACGTCTCCTACGAGATCCCCGCGAACCTCGGGTATTCGCACGGATCCCAGACGGCATGGCTCAAGCGGCGCCTGCGGTATCTGCGCTCGCAGCCGGACGTCGACTTCGTCGTGGTGTTCTTCCACCACTGCGCCTACTCGACGACCAATCAGCACGCGTCCGAGGGCGGTGTCCGCGAGCAGTGGGTGCCGCTGTTCGACGAGTACCAGGTCGACCTCGTCATCAACGGGCACAACCACATCTACGAACGCACCGACGCGCTTCGCGGCGGCAAGGTGACCCGCGAGGTCAAGATCGGCGACACCGTCGAGCCGGACCGCGACGGCACCGTGTACGCGACCTGTGGTGGTGGCGGGAAGAGCCTCTACAGCTTCCCGGTGCCCGACACGTTCGCGGGGGAGTTCCAGTCCTACCACTGGGTCAAGGGCGGCGAGAAGGTGACCGAAACGGTGCCGTGGTCCCGGGTGCGCTACACCGGGTACTCCTTCCTCGCGATCGACGTCGAACCCGCCTGGTTCGGGCAACGGACGACGCTGACCGTGCGGACCCTGCGCAACGACGGCGCGGAGATCGACCGATTCACCCTCCGTCGCACCGCCGGTCTCCACCGTTCGCGGCACGCCGCCGCCTCGGTGCTCGGTGCCGATCCGGGCGATGCCTGACGTATAACGACCTATACTCCTCCGCAGGGTGCGCCGACCCCTGCGGATCCCGGTCAAGGCTCGTGAGTGGTAATGACGGTCAGAACCGTCATTACCACTCACGAGCGCGCTGTCGGGGTCTGTCAGGCGGGTGCCCAGAGGGCGGGCACGTTCGGCGGCTCCCAGCCGGGCAGGGACCGGTGGCCCTGACGGCAGACGTAGGAAGCGCCGTTGTACGTCACCCGGGCACCGGTGGCGTAGTCGGTGTTCGGCGCCCAGGTGCCCGACGGGGCCGAGGTGGTCGTCGTCGGGGTCGTGGTGGTCGTCCGGGTCGTCGTCGGACTGGTCGTGGTCGTGGGTGTCGTGGTCGTCGTGCCGGTGGTGGGTGTGGTGGTGGTCGTCGGCGGGGCGCCACCGCCTCGGGGGTGGTCCGACGCGATCGCGTACGTCGTCCCGCCGAAGGTGAAGGTGAAGTTCGACGGCGACGCGATCGGCATGTAGTAGTTCAGCCGGATCTCGACCGTGGCGCCCGGCGCGATCGTCTGCCAGGTCGGCACGGTCACCGCGACGTGCTGGAAGTCTCCCTTCAGGCCGCCGACGTTGGGTCCGCTATGGCCCTTGCTGGTGACGGCGAGGCCGAAGCCGGACTGGTCGGACATGCTGCCGGGCGCGCTCGTGCCGTAGTCGAACTCGATCTTCGTGCCACCGGGGATGGTGGTGGCCGAATTGTTGGTGACGCGCATCCGCGGGGTGATCGGGTAGTTCGCGTCGCCCAGCGCGAACCCGGTCAGGTTGACGTTCACGTCGAGCACCGACGAAGGCGCGGGACGCGGCGACTTGGCGTTGCCGTAGGGGGCGGCGCCGCGCAGGCCGTCGTTGATCTTCGTGAGCAGGGTGTCGCCCATGAAGTACTGGCCCTTGGCGTCGTCGAAGGCGTAGTCGCCGGCCAGTTCCCAGATCATGATGCCGCCGATGCCCTTGTCGGCGACGTACTTGGCCTTGGTGGCGATCGACGCTTCGTCCTCAGTGGACAGGAACACCTTCTTGTCGTTGTTCCACAGCCACGGCGTCACCATCGTGTTGTCGTAGAACCTGTTGTAGGTGCCGGAAATCCGGTCGGTCGGGTCGGTCTTGGGCGTGAGCCCGTAGGCCTCCAGATAGTCCGGCGTGATCTCGTTCTCGAGGTTCTTGGCGTGCCACATGGGATTCGCGCCCGCGGGCACCTCGCCGCCCGCCAGGCCGAGGTCGTGCCAGAGGTTGTCGATGCCGATGGCGCCGTTGCCGCACGGCACCGTCGAGCCGACCTGGGAGCCGGTGCCCGGTGGACATTGTTTCTGGTCCGGCAGTGGTGCCTTGCCCCACAAGCCGTTCGTCCCGCCGGAAACACCTTGCCAGCCCCGGGTGTAGAACCCGACCCCGATGTTGATCCGGCCCGCCTGCATGGCGCCGCGGAAATAGTGATACGCCCAGTCGGTGTTGAGATAGCCCTGACCGTCGTACTGCGGTGTCGTGTACACCTGCCAATGCGCGAGTTCCGCGTCGTTCCCGGCGTCGTAGAGCGCGGCGTTCGGCCCGGCGAACTGGTTCCACGCGCCGTGCAGGTCGTAACTCATCATGTTGGCGTAGTCGAGATACCGCGTGACGCCGTAGACCTCCTGGCCGCGCAGCAGCCAGCCGGACGCGGGCACGGCCGCGGTCAGCAGGTAGTGCCTGCCGTCGGCGGCGCCGGCCCGGTCGAGCTTCTCGCGCAGTGTGCGCATCAGGTTCTCGTAGCCCGCCCAGAGGGTCCCGCGGTTGGCCTGCGCGATCCAGTAGTCGTCGGGGTTTCCGGCGTAATTGGCCGACGTCGCGTACTCGTAGTCGATGTCGGCGCCGTTGAAGCCGTAGGTGCGCAGGAACTGCACGACGGAATCGGCGAAGACGTCGATGCCCGCCTGGGTCTGCGTCATCTTGTAGAACCCGCCCGAGGCGTTACGCGTGCCGTCCGGGTTCAGGAAGCCGCCGGTTTCGGCCCAGCCGCCGATCGAGATCAGCGTCTTCACGTTCGGGTTCTGCTTCTTGTACTTGGTCAGCAGATTGAAATGTCCCTTGTAGGGCAACGACGGATCCATCTCGGCGCCGGGGACGCCCGGCCATTCCATGCCGATGGACTCGTTGGCCGCGCCCGGGGCCCCGACCGAAACCTTGTTCTGCGCGTCGACATGGGCGAACGCGTAGTTGAGGTGGGTGACCTTCGACCACGGGATGTTGTTGACCAGATAGGCCGGCGCGCCGTTCTTCCCGGTGCGCCAGCTGGTGAAGTAGCCGATCACGCGGCGGGAATGCCCGCCCCCCAGCGTTTCCCGGCCGGTCGTGTCGTAGACGGTGCAGTAGGGGGTGTCGACACCGGGCGTCCGGTAGAGACCGTCGGGACGGCAGTCCTCATGGCCTGCCGCGCTCGACGTGGACGGGGTGATGACGACGATCATGAGTCCGGCCAGCGCGATGAGCGACGCCAGCAGGGGGAGTAGTTTCCTGGTTCTCCTTGGCACGCCGAACCTCCGACAGTGGAAGATGGCCCTCGGTCTCAGCAGCTTGAGCCGCTGACCTGCCGCGCGTCAATAGGTGTAGACCAATTTCCATCCTGTGCCGCACTGCCGGACGTACCTGTGCTTCGTCAGGTCTGGTCTTCGTCGAGAAGCGAGGGTCGTTCGGGAGCCGGTGTGTAAGTCAAGCCCTTCAACAACGTTCGCGGATGGCCATACTCCCGGCCACATCCTGTCAGTGCTATGACGCCGTTTCCCGTAACGCGGGTGTGCGGGCCGATCTTGCCGGGGTGCACCGAAAGGGCTTCGGCGATCGTGTCCGCGTCGCAGTGGTCCGGGATTTCGAGTTCCGCCTTCAGGCGCCGGTAACGCCGGACCCATTCGCGTTGCCAGTCCAGGGGATTCTCGGTGTGGGGGATGTCGTCGGCCCAGCCTTCGGGCAACGGGGTGTCTTCATGGGGGAGGAGATAGCCGTTCTCGGCGGCGAGTTCACCGGCCGATTCCTCGGGGGCGGCGTTGTCGTAGAACCGGACCAGCTCGCCCTTTTCGGCGACGCACCACGACGTCATGGAGTCGCCATAGCTGCGGAAGTACTGGTGCGCGGCGCCGAACCGGCGGCTCAGCTCGACGCAGCGCTCACGGTCCACCCCGCGCCGGACCTTTTCGTTCGCGAGCATCGCTTGATACTGCTCGCGCGGCTCGACGCTCCAAGAACTTTCTTCGGTGATGTCCGCGGGGTGCTGATCATCCGACGGCCTGCCGAAGACGAGCGTCCATCCGTCGAGGGCCGGGCTGACGTAGACCCGGGCGCATCGTTGATGCCCCGGGCCGAGGTAATGCTGGTTCCAGATCTCGGTGCCCAGCGACATGGTCACCGGTTCCGGATCGGACAGGCCGAACGCGTCGAGGACGGCCGCCTGGTCGGTGGTCGGGAGGGCGTACCAGAACTCGCAACCCCGCATCGCGACCGGAACCTCGCCGTCGATCTTGCTCCGGATCAGACGGCGGAAGAGCGCGAGGTCGTACCCGCCGAGTGCTTCCGGGCCGCCCAAGGCGAACAGCAGCGCGCGCCGCGTTGCGCAGCGCCGGATTCCCGGTTCGCCGGATTTCGCGGAGTTCGGGGAGGTCGTCCGGCCCGGCCTTGTCCAGGTCCCAGACGCTGAAGCGTTCCCCGGCGACGAGGGCTTCGGCCACGGCTCTCATGTCCATGACGCGGACGTTAGCCGGACACCACGACAGAAAACTCGTTGCCGTCGGGGTCCGCCATCTCCACCTGTCCGTCTCCCCCGGTGCCGAGCCGGGTCGCGCCGAGCGAGACGAGCCGATCGACGTCCGGGAGAAGGCCGCGCAAAGCGAACCGCACCCGCCTCTTCTCGGTCTTGGCATCGAAAGGCGGGCCACCCCAGGTGATCTTCGGGCCGCCGTGCGGGGAACGGATCGCGGTCTCCTGGTCCTGATCCCAGACCAGCGGCCACTCCAGCGCCTTGCTCCAGAAGTACCCGACCTCCTGGGAGCCGTCGCAGGCGAGCGCTCCGACGAAACCGCAGTCGGCCAGGAAATCGTTGCCCGGCTCGATCACGCAGAACTCGTTGCCTTCGGGATCGGCGAGCACCACGTGCTCCTCTTCCGGACCCTGACCGATGTCGATCTGCCCGCCGCCGAGTTCGAGGGCCTTCGCGACCGTTTCCCGCTGGTTTTCGAGAGAGGTGCTCGTCAGGTCGAAATGCGCGTGGTTCTTGACGGACTTCTTTTCTGCCGTGTGGACGAAACGGATCCGGAACCCGGTGTCGTCGGCAGGCAGGAGCGTTTCGCCGTCCGGTGTCCAGCCGAGGACGCCCGCCCAGAATTTCGCGAGGCGGAGCGGGTCGTTCGCGTCGAAACAGACGGCGTGCAGGGTGAGGGTCATAAGTGGGGCCACCTCGTGAGTGGTAATGACGGTTAGAACCATCATTACCACTCACGAGTCTCTAGCGCCTCCGGTTTTCCACCTTGCCCGTCAACGTACGCAGGAACGCGCCGTCCTCATCCGCGGTGACCTTCACGTCGTACCAGCCCTGCGAGACCGGCCAGTCCACAGTGGCCGAACGTCCGGCCCCGATCCGCACCACGCGCGTGAGCCGCGCCGACGAGAGCCGCAGCGTCAGCGCCGAGGAGCCCGAGTTCGTCAGCTTGAACTCGACACCCGGACGCCAGGACAGGAACCGGGTCCGCACGTCGACGCCCGCCGCCGCGCCCTTGCGGTTCCCGCGCAGTTCCCACCAGGACCGGTTCGGCCCCTGGACGACGACGCGGTAGTCGTCGCCCGGCAGCGCCACGGTCTCGGCGGCCTCGCCCCGGACATCGCGGTGCGCGGGCTCGGCGAATTCGCCTTTGTAGGGGTACAGCGCGAAATGCGCCGACGACGAGCCGCTGTTCACCAGCGACAGTGCCAGCTTGCCCGACTTGTCCACCGAGCCGGACACCGAAACCTGATACGGCAGTGGACGCGCGGGACGGTCGCCCGGTTCGGCCACGGGCAGGGCCTGCTCCGACGGCGCGGACGGGCGCCAGCGGCTGATCGGCGCGGGTACCGGGCCGGGCCGGGTCACGCGCGGCGGGCGACCGGCGCGGGAGAAGTCGAAGGCGCCGGTGAGGTCACCCGCGACGGTCCGGCGCCACTGGCTGATGTTCGGTTCGGCGATGCCGGTCCAGCGCTCCAGGAATCGCAGCACCGAGGTGTGGTCGTACACGGTCGAGTCGACGTGGCCGCCGATGGACCACGGCGAGACGACCGTCATCGGCACGCGCGGGCCGAAACCGAGCGGCTGACCGTTGAAGTGGTCCGCGTCGTTGGCGGCGCCGCCGGGCGGAACGGGCGGCGGGACGTGGTCGAAGTAACCGTCGTTCTCGTCGAAGTTGATCAGCAGCACCGTTTTCGACCAGGTTTCGCGGTCGGAGGCGATGGCGTCGAGCACGCGGTAGATCAGGTTCGCGCTGCCGACCGGGGTGGACGCGCCGGGGTGCTCGGAATCCACCGCCGACGGCACCAGCCAGCTCACCGCGGGCAGGCGGCGCGCCTGGATGTCGGCCTTCAGCCGGGTCACCAGCGTCTCCGGTTCGCTGCGGTACATCGCCTTCTGGAACAGGTTCCGTTCGGCGGGACTCAGCGCGGCGACCCCGGCGTCGAACTGCGCCTGCAGCTTCTTCCGCTCCTCAGGCGTCTTCTTGGGCAGGGTGTCGTAGAACTCTTCGGTGGTACGGAACTTTCCGTCGACCTTGGCGAGGATTTTCGTACCGATCTTCTTGAACGGGAGGAAGTACTCGACCGCGTTGTCGGTGAAGTTGTCCCATTCCTGGTAGATCCGCCACGGCACCCCGGCCGCTTCGAGACGCTCGGGGTAGGTCGTCCAGTCGTACCCCTTGTGGTCGTAGGAGTACGCCGCGTTCGTGACCGCGCGGGCGGTGCCGCCCGGTTCGAAACCCGTGGTGCCGGTCCAGAGGAAGTTCCGGTTCGGGTTGGTGGAGCCGAAGATCGAGCAGTGGTAGGCGTCGCAGATGGTGAAGGTGTCCGCGAGTTCGTACTGCAGCGCGATGTCGCGGCGTTCGTAGTACGTCATGGTGGCCGGGGTCTTCGCCGCGATCCAGCCGTCGTTCCAGCCGCGCGCCCACGCCTTGCCGCTGCCGTTCCAGCTGTGGTCGAGGTCGCCGAGGTACTGGATGTCGTCCGGTTTCCGGCCGGCGAGTTCGGCCGCCTTCCGCACCGAGAACGGCAGCACCGTGCCACCGGCGGGGTTAGGCTGCTCGAACACCGACCTTCCCGACGGCAGTTCCAGCGGATGGCCGTCGGAGAAGCCCCGGACGCCGCGCAGGCTGCCGTAGTAGTGGTCGAACGACCGGTTCTCCTGCATGAGCACGATGACGTGCTCGACGGCGTCGAGTCCGCCGCGCCGCATGGGTTCGGCCATCGCGGCGTGCACGGACGGGGGCAGGAGGGTGGTGGCGGCCGCGGCGCCGGTGGCGCCCAGCAACGTACGGCGTGACAGTTCAGGCATGCGCGCGACCTTGGCCGAGCAACGTGAACGGCATAAGAACCGAACGGGTCGTTCTGAGGGCGAACATCGTTCGCCACGCTTCCCGGCCCACTTCACTGCGCTGAGTGACGGTCCGGCGGGGTGACACCGCCGAACGGCTGGCGGGGCGGTAACCTCACGGACACCAAAGACCGCAGACCCTTGAGGAGGGCCCGTGTCGGCAGGGCAGATCGCCGCGCTGATCGCCGCAGGAGCATTCGTCGTACTCGTCGTGCTGCTGGCGATCGTGCTGTTCAAGCTCGGCCGGACCCTGGACGAGGCCACGATCGCCATCCGCAAGGCGCATGAGAACACCGACCCGCTGCTGATCGGCGCGAACGAGACGATCACGCACGTCAACGCGCAGCTGGAGCGGGTCGACGGCATCACCGCGAACGCGCAGGCCGTCACCGGGAACGTGTCCGCGCTGTCGTCGGTGTTCACCGCGACCCTCGGCGGGCCGCTGGTCAAGACCGCCGCGCTGTCGTACGGCCTCAGCAAGGCCATCAAGGCCCGCCGCAAGAAGGCGGAGGCGAAGGCGGCACGCCCGGCACGGAAGCGGGGCCGGAAATGAAGCGCCTGTTCTGGCTCGGCGTCGGCGTGGTCGCCGGCGTCGCCCTGTCACGCAAAGCGACCGAAACCGCTCGCCAGGCCACGCCCGCGGGGTTAGCCTCGAACCTGGGCGACGCCGTGCGGGAACTCGCGGGCGCCGTCGGTTCGTTCGGCGCGGAGGTCCGCGCCGGGATGAGCGAACGGGAACAGGAGCTGCACGACATGGTGTCCGAACGCACCGGTTTGAGCACGGCCGCCGACGGCCCTGCGGGCAGGCACGCGGCGTCGCCGCGGCGCCCGGCCCGGCGAGCTCGCCGGGCGGAGGGCTGATCGGTCGCGTCCGCGACCGGGAGACCCCCAGCCCTCCGCCGTTCCCGCCTGCCCTCGATCCCCGCGCCTTTCGCGCGAGCCCGCATCCAAGGACGAACCCGTGGAAACACACGAAATCACCCAGCGTTTTCTGAGCCATTTCGAGAGCAAGGGACATACCCGCGTCCCGAGCGCCCCGCTGATCCTCGACGATCCGAACCTGCTGTTCGTCAACGCAGGCATGGTCCAGTTCAAGCCGTACTTCCTCGGCGAGGTCCCGCCGCCGTACCCGCGCGCCACCAGCGTCCAGAAGTGCGTCCGCACCCCGGACATCGACGAGGTCGGCAAGACCACCCGGCACAACACGTTCTTCCAGATGGCCGGGAACTTCTCCTTCGGCGACTACTTCAAGGAAGGCGCCATCGAGGCGGCCTGGGAGCTGATCACCAAGCCGCAGAGCGAAGGCGGCTACGGCCTCGACCCGAACCGCATCTGGGCGACCGTCTACGAGGACGACTCCGAGGCGGCCGGCCTGTGGAAGAAGCTCACCGGCCTGCCCGGCGAGCGCATCCAGGCCCGTGACGGCAAGGACAACTACTGGGACATGGGCGTACCCGGTCCCGGTGGCCCCTGCTCGGAGATCTACTACGACCGCGGCCCCGCGTACGGCCGCGAGGGCGGCCCGGTCGCCGATGAGGACCGCTACATCGAGATCTGGAACCTCGTCTTCATGCAGGACGTGCGGGGCGACAAGAGCCCGAAGCACGGCCACAAGCCGATCGGTGAGCTGCCGAAGAAGAACATCGACACCGGGATGGGTGTCGAGCGGGTCGCGACGATCCTGCAGGGTGTCGAGAACGTCTACGAGACCGACCTCGTCCGCCCGGTGATCGGCCGCGCCGAGGAGTTCTCCGGCCGTCGCTACGGCTCCGACCACACCGACGACGTCCGCTTCCGCGTCATCGCCGACCACGCCCGCACCGGTGTCCTGCTCATCGGCGACGGCGTCACCCCGGGCAACGACGGCCGCGGTTATGTGCTCCGCCGCCTGCTGCGCCGCATCATCCGCTCCGCGCGCCTGCTCGGCGTGCACGAGCCGGTGCTGCCCGCCTTCGCCGCGGTCGTCCGCGACACCATGGGCCCGACCTACCCCGAGCTGGTCTCCGGTTTCGACCGCATCGAGGACGTCGTCCGCGTCGAGGAGGAGGCCTTCCTCTCCACGCTCACCAGCGGTTCGCGCATCTTCGACCTCGCGGCCGAGGAGACGAAGCGGTCCGGCGGTTCGCTGCTGGCCGGTGACAAGGCGTTCCAGCTGCACGACACCTACGGCTTCCCGATCGACCTGACCCTGGAGATGGCGTCCGAGCAGGGGCTGACCGTCGACGAAGAGGGCTTCCGCACGCTCATGAACGAGCAGCGGCAGCGCGCGAAGGCCGACGCGGCGTCGCGCAAGACCGGCCACGGCGACCTGTCCGAGTACCGCAAGGTGCTCGAGCAGCACGGCGAGACCGAATTCCTCGGCTACAGCGACCTGCAGGCCGACGCGAAGGTCGTCGCGCTGCTCGAAGACGGCGTCCCGGTCCGCAGCGTCGGCGCGGGCAAGAAGGCCGAGCTGATCCTCGACCGCACCCCGTTCTACGCCGAGAGCGGCGGCCAGGTCGCCGACACCGGCGTCCTGCTCGGCGACGGCGTCGAACTCAAGGTCCACGACGTGCAGAAGATCGTGCCCGGCCTGTTCGTGCATCGCGTCGAGGTGCTCGACGGCGAGGTCGGCATCGGCAGCGCGCTGACCGGTTCGGTCGACCAGCACCGCCGTCTCTCGATCGAGCGCTCCCACTCCGCGACGCACCTGGTCCACGCGGCCGTGCGCGGCGCGTACGGCAAGCGCGCGGCGCAGGCCGGTTCGCTCAACTCGCCGGGCCGGATGCGGTTCGACTTCACCACCTCCGGTTCGGTCTCGGCCGACGTGCTGACCGAGGTCGAGGAGGAGGTCAACGACTACCTCCAGACCAACGTCGAGGTGAACACCTTCGTCACCACGAAGGACAAGGCCCTCGAACTGGGCGCGGTCGCGCTGTTCGGCGAGAAGTACGGCAACGACGTCCGTGTCGTCGACATGGGCGAGTACTCCCGCGAACTCTGCGGTGGTACCCACGTCGACCGCATCGGCCAGCTCGGCCTGGTGAAGCTGGTGGGCGACTCGTCCATCGGCTCCGGTGTGCACCGCGTCGAGGCGCTCGTCGGCTCGGACGCGCTCAAGTACGTCCGCAAGGAGCAGCTGCTGGTCTCGCAGCTCGCGAGCACCTTCAAGGTGCCGTCGGACCAGCTGCCGTCGCGGATCGACGACGTGCTCACCCGGCTCAAGAACGCGGAGAAGGAGATCGAGCAGCTGCGCACCCAGCAGGTGCTCGGCTCGGCGGGCTCGCTCGCGGACAAGGCCGAGGACATCGGCGGGATCGCGGTCGTCGCGGAGAAGCTCGGCGAGGGCGTCGACTCGAACGGCCTGCGCGCACTGGCCTCCGACATCCGAGGCAGGCTCGGGACGCGCCCCGGCGTCGTCGCGCTCTTCGCGCCGCAGGGCGAGAAGGTCGCCTTCGTCGTCGCGACGACCAAGGCGGCGCAGGAGAAGGGCATCGCGGCCGGCAAGCTCGTCCCGTCGTTCGCCGAGGCGATCGGCGGCCGCGGCGGTGGCAAGCCGGACATGGCCCAGGGCGGCGGCACCAACCCCGCCGGGGCCGAGCAGGCCATCACCTCCCTCCGCGCGGCGGTCGCCCAAGTTGGCTGACGACGCCCCCCAGCGGCGCCCGGATCGGCCAGGGGAATCCGATCCGGGGCGCGGTAGGCGGCTTGGCGTGGATGTCGGATCCGTCCGGGTCGGGGTCGCCCTCAGCGATCCCGACCCCATCCTCGCGAGTCCGCTCGTTACCCTCACTCGCGACGCGACTGGCGACAAGGACGTCGACCAGCTCAGTGAACTCGTCACGGAACACGACGTGGTCGAGGTCGTCGTCGGTCTGCCGAGGACCCTCAAGGACCGGCACGGCCCGGCGGCCGAAGCGGCGCTCGACTATGCCGAAAAGGTCGCCGCCCGGATCGCTCCGGTACCGGTGCGGCTGGCCGACGAGCGGTTGACCACGGTGACGGCATCCAGGATGCTGTCGCAGCGTGGGGTGAAGGGACGTAAGCAGCGTGCCGTCGTCGATCAGGCGGCCGCGGTCGAGATCCTGCAGGCTTGGATCGACGCGGTAGCGGCACATCGCGCACGGAAGGGCGACACATGACCGAGCCCCACGGCCGGCCCGAACCCCGGCAGGGCGGTAGACGACGGCTGCGGGAGCCTGAGGAGAGCATCCAGCCACCGGCCCCGCCCCGTCGACGGCCCGAACCCCAGCCGCCGTCCCGGACCCGGCACCTGCGCCACGATGCCCCCGAGGCCCCGCCCGTGCCGCCCGCCCCGCATGGCCGCCGGGCCGCCGAGGAACCGCCGTCCCGCGGTCGCCGGGCGGCCGCCGAGGAACCGCTTCCGCCCCGCGCGCGACGTCCGGTCCCGCCGGGACGGGCCCCGGAGCCCGCGGTGCCCCCGCCGCCTCCCGCACCGCCCCGGCGGTCCCTCCAGCCGGGTGACCGCGGTCTCGGCATGCCCGCCTACGCGCAGGACGAGCCGCGTCCCGGCCGCCGCCGTCGCCGTGAGGACGACGGCCCGCAGCCGGACGAGCGGCCGACCGACATCCTTCCCGCCGTCCAGGAGGCGCCGCTGGCCCGGCGCCCCGGCGCTGCTCCTCCGCCGCCCCAGGGCAGCGAGGAGGAGTACGACGAGATCTTCGGCGAAGACGCGTACGACGAGTACGACGACTACGAAGACTACGAAGACGACCTGGACTTCGAGGACGAAGATCGTGCCGAACCCGAACGTATCGAGGACGAGCGCCCGGAACGCCAGGGACCGCCGCCCAAGAAGCGCAAGAAGAAGCGCGCGCTGGGCTGGGTCGCCGCGCTGACCGTGCTCGTCCTGCTCGCCGGTGGCGCCTACTACGGCTTCACCGAGATCTTCGGCTACGACGACTACGAAGGCACGGGCGAAAGCGATGTCCTCGTCCAGGTGGAGAAGGGCGACTCGACGTCGGCGATCGGCAACCGGCTCCAGGCGGCCGGAGTCGTCGCCAGCGGCAAGGCCTTCGTGAAGGCGGGCGAGGACAACACCGCCGTCTCGCGGCTGCAGCAGGGCTACTACGTCATGAAGACGAAGATGTCCGGCGCCAGCGCGGTCGAGAAGATCACCGCGGCCGCTTCGAAGGTCGGCCAGGTCGAAATCCGGCCCTACACCCAGTTCCACGACATCACCCAGCCGGACGGCAAGGTGACGCCGGGCGTCTACTCGTTGCTGTCCAAGGCTTCCTGCGCCGAGTTGAACGGCAAGAGCACCTGTATCCCGGTCGAAGAACTGCGCAAGACGATCGAGACCGCTGATCTGGCGAAGCTGGGCGTCCCGCCCTGGGCCGTCGAGGCCGCCACGAAGGCCGAGCACAAGGACCGGCGGCTCGAAGGACTCATCGCGCCGGGCATCTTCAACGTCAAACCCGGTTGGACGGCCGAGGAACTGCTCACCGACGTCGTGAAGACCTCGGCGGAGCGCATCCTCAACGCCGGGCTGAGCGAGCAGTCCAAGGGCGAGGGCAGGACGCCGTACGAGACGCTGGTCATCGCGTCGATCATCGAACGCGAGGCGGTGAAGGCCGACTTCGGGAAGATCTCACGGGTCGTCTACAACCGGCTCGCCGAGAAGATGCGGCTCGAGATGGACTCGACGGTCAACTACGTCCTCGATCGGCCGACCCTGCTCACGAAACCCGAGGAACGGGAAAAAGCGGGCGCGTACAACACCTACAAGTCCGTCGGCCTGCCTCCCACCCCGATCGCGGTGCCGAGCGCGGAAGCGATCCAAGCCGCGCTCAAGCCGGCCCCGGGGGAGTGGCTGTTCTTCGTGAAATGCGAGAAGAACGGGCTCTCCTGCTTCGCGGTGACGAACGACGAGCACAACAAGAACAAACTGGACGCACAGAGGCGTGGTGTCTACTAACCGCAAGGCCGCGATCCTCGGGAAGCCGGTCGAACACTCGCTTTCGCCGGTGCTGCACGGCGCCGCGTTCCGCGCGCTGGGTCTCGACGGCTGGACCTACGAACGCGTCGAAATGGACGGCGACGGTCTGCCGGGGTTCGTCCGGGGGCTCGGCCCGGAATGGACCGGGCTCTCGGTGACCATGCCCGGGAAACGCGCCGCGCTGGAGCACGCCGACGAGGTCACGCCGCGCGCGGCGGCGGTCGGCGCGGCGAACACGCTGGTGCGCCGGGAATCCGGCTGGCTGGCCGACTGCACCGACGTCGACGGCGTCACCGAGGCGTTGCGGATCGCGGGAGGATACGTACCCGGCCCGGACGACGAGGCCGTCGTCCTCGGCGCGGGCGGCACCGCCGCGGCGGCCGTCGTCGGCCTGGCGGCGCTCGGCGTGCGGACGGTCCGCCTCGTCGTGCGGGAACCCGCACGGGCGGCCGAAACGGTCGAGGCGGCGAAGCGGGCCGGACTGGACGTCGAAGTCCTTCGCTGGGCCGACGCCGACTTCGGGAAGCTCGCGCACGCCTCGGCGGTGCTGGTGAACACCGTCCCCCCGGATGCCGTGCGGGCTCACCTGACGGAGCTGGCCGGGATCGGCTGCGTCCTCGACGTCATCTATCACCCGTGGCCGACCGCGCTCGCCGAAGCCGTCGCCGACCGGGGCGGGCGACTGGCGACCGGGCTGGACATGTTGCTGCATCAGGCTTTTGGCCAATCCGAGTACTTCACCGGGCAGCCCGCGCCCCGCGAGGCGATGCGGGACGCGCTGCGCGAGGCGACCGGCGGGATCCTTCCCCTGCCGCTCCACTGACCCCCGGCCCGCCAAGAGCCACCACGGCCTCGTGAGTGGTAATGACGGTTCTAACCCTCATTGCCACTCACGAGACTGGACCGGCCCCAGACTGGAGGGGTTTCGGTGAACGCCTGACAAGATCGCCCGGGTTCGATAATCTGGCCGACTGCCTTGAGGAAGGAACAAGGGGTCAATGCCTAAACCCGATCGTGACGACTACACCGAAGAAGACATCGACAACTCGTGGGTCGGTCAGGCTCCGGTACTGAATTCCACCGTCACCCTGGCCGAATACGACCCGGAGTGGCCCGAGCTGTTCGAGCGGGAAGCGAAGCGCATCAGGGGGATCCTGGGGGAGCGGGCGCTGGTGCTGGAGCACGTCGGCTCCACATCGATTCCGGGACTCTGCGCGAAACCGATCATCGACATCATGCTCATCGTCCCCGATTCGGACGACGAGGACGCCTACGTGCCGCAGCTGGAGGCGGAGGGCTACAAACTCGTCATCCGCGAGCCGGACTGGGAGAAGCACCGCTGCTTCAAGGGCCCGGACACGAACATCAACCTGCACGTCTACTCGCCGGACAACGGCCAGACCGAGCGGTACCGGCTCTTCCGCGACCGGCTGATCGCCCACGAGGACGAGCTGAAGCTCTACGAGGCCAAGAAACGCGAACTGGCCGCGCGCACCTGGAAGTACATCCAGCAGTACGCCGACGCCAAGACCGAGGTGATCGACGAGATCATCGAACGGGCGCGTGCCGCCCAGTACGACGGCTTCGCCCGGCTCTACGCCGCGCACGCCGAAACCAGCAGCACCAACGCCCGCTACGACCGTCCCGCCATTGTCGAGCTGGCCGGCGAGGTCGCGGGCAAGCGAGTACTCGACGTCGGCTGCGCGGCGGGTCACCTCAGCGCGCTGCTCGCGGCGAAGGGTGCCGACGTCCTCGGCGTCGATGCCAGCGCGGGCATGGTCGCCGTCGCCAGGGAGAAGTTCGGGGACGTCGCGAAGTTCGAGACGGCGGACGTGTCGCGGCCGCTGACGTTCGTCGAGGACGGTTCCGTCGACGTCATCACCGCGTCCCTGGTGCTGCACTACCTGAAGGAGTGGGGTCCGGCGCTGGCCGAGTTCCGCCGGGTGCTGAAGCCGGGCGGGATCCTGGTGTTCTCGGTGCACCATCCCGGCGAGGACTGGCGCTGGTTCGGCAAGGAGAACTACTTCCAGCTCGAACTGCTCGACGACGAGTTCCCGCTGGGGGAGTACAAGCAGAAGGTCCAGTTCTACCGGCGGCCGCTGAGCTGGACGTTCGGCGCGGTGCGGGACGCCGGGTTCGCCGTCGACAGGCTGGTCGAGCCGATGCCGGAGGAGTCGCTCGCCGAATCCGACCCGCGCTGGTACGCGAACCTGCGGACCAAACCGCGGTTCCTGTACTTCCGGACGGTTCGCGAGTGATCCGCTGAACGCGTTCAGTCCTCTGGATGCGAGGCACCCCAAAGATGGCGTGTCCGTGAAGGCCTCCTTCCCTACTTTGAGCGTAGGGAAGGAGGCCTTCACGGAGATTCGAGATCTTGCAGGTCAGGTGACTATTCCTCGATGTGGCGGGGTCGCATGCGCCGATGGCGGAGATTGATCAAGGATCCGATTGATGTCGCAATGTACTTTTCTGCGGGAGGGGTCGTGAGTGGCAAAGAGTGTTAGAACGCTCTTTGTCACTCACGACCCTCCCGCGAAACCGTGCAACTTGCCCAAACCGGGCGCATTTGCCGCGCAGAGTGTCTCTTGTGGACAGTCGAGGGTCAGGTGGGGTCTCTTCGCGTGAGTCTGGCTTGAGGCCGGATCTCGCATGCTCAGAGCCGGAACCCCGAGTGCGGGATCCAGGCACGCGAGTCTCGTGTTTGAGCACGCGCTTTACGTCTTCGCTCTACCCGCCACTCCGGCGAACAGACCGCCACAATCACGACAGCGTTTAGAGGACTGAACGCGTTCTCATGCGGCGTCGTCGCGTTTGGACAGGTCCCGGATCAGCGACACGATCTCCCGGCTGACCGGCCGCAGCACGCGCAGCCGCGAAAGCCCCACCAGCCGCGCGATCAGCGGGACGGTCCGCTCCACCAGCAGCCTGCTGCGTTTCTGGCCCGAGGACCGGTCGTGGACCCAGAACAGCACGACACCCATCTGGTACAGCCACAGCAGGTCGGGCAGGTCGTCGCGCAGGTCCGGGTCGAGTTTGGCGTCGGAGCCGTCGATGACGTCGCGCATCAGCCCGATGGAGGCGTCCCGCGCGGGTGTCGACTCCTCGCTGAACGGGCTCAGCGGCGAGTCCGGGTCGGCGGCGTTGACGAAGAACTGGGTGCCGAAGCGGTGGTACGGCTCGGCGACGTCGAGCCAGGTGAGCAGGACCGTCTTGAGCCGTGCGCTGAAGTCCCGCTCACCTTCGATCGCCTGGCGCGCCGTCAGCAGGTGCACCTTGGCGATCTCGTCGTAGAAGCCCTGGATCAGCTGATCCTTCGAGGCGAAGTAGTAATACGCGTTCCCGACCGACACCCCGGCCTCGGCGGCGATGGCCCGCATGGTCGTGCGGTCGTAGCCGTTCTCGGCGAACAGCCGCAACGCGGTCGCCACGATCAGCGACTTGGTTTCCTCACTCTTCGCCACGCGTGCACGTTATCCGGTCAGGGCGCCGGATGCGGAGCGGGCGCCGGGTAGCCGGGGTAGGGCGGCGGCGTCGGCGCGGGCCGCTCGGCGCCGTGGTGGAGATGGCGCCGCCGGATGCCGTTGAACACCAGCACGTTCCCGACGTGCATCACGCCGAGGACGAGCGCCACGGTGCCGACCTTCACCGACAGCATCTCGAAGACGTCGCGCGCGTCGAGGACGGTGTCGGTGCTGGTCAGGAACAGGGTCACGAAACCGAGGCTGACCAGGTAGAAGCCGACGACCAGCAGCTGGTTCACCGAATGGGCGAGCGCCTGCTTGTCCTGGAAGACGTCCTCCAGGAACGTCTTGCCGTGCCTGCTCAGAGTACGGGCGACCAGCACGGTCAGCGGGACGGTGATGGCCAGATAGAGCGCGTAGGCCACGACGACGGGTTGCATGGGGACCTCCTTTTGAACGTGTTCAAGAAGGACGGTAGCCGATATTTTGAACGCGTTCAAGAGGTGCTGTTCATCTGAAGCTCACCCGGACGGCCGGGCCGGGTGCGTAAGGTCGCACCGAACTCTGGGAGGTAAGACCGTGAAACGCATCGCCGCCGTGCTCGCCTCGGGCGCCTTGCTGGCCGGGACGCTGCCGTCCGCCACCCCGGCGGAAGCCGCCGCCGGGCAGAACGTCCGCTTCGCGACGTTCAACGCTTCGCTCAACCGCGGTGCCGCGGGACAACTGGTGACCGACCTTTCGCAGCCGGGCAACGCCCAGGCGAACGAGGTCGCCGAGGTGATCCAGCGCAACCGGCCGGACGTACTGCTGATCAACGAATTCGACTACGTGCCGGACAACCGCGCCGCGGACCTGTTCCGCGAGAACTACCTCGAGCGCGGTCAGAACGGCGCCGCCCCGATCGACTACCCGTACGCCTTCACCGCGCCGTCGAACACCGGCGTCGCGACCGGGTTCGACCTCGACCGCAACGGCCAGGTCGGCGGCGGCAACGACGCGCACGGCTTCGGCCTCTTCGAGGGCCAGTACGGCATGCTCGTGCTGTCGAAGTACCCGATCGACACCCGGAACGCGCGGACCTTCCAGAAGTTCCTCTGGAAGGACATGCCGGGCGCGCTGCTCCCGGACGACCCGGCGACCCCGGCGCCGCACGACTGGTACTCGCCGCGGATCCTCGACGTCCTGCGCCTCTCGTCGAAGTCCCATTGGGACGTCCCGATCCGCGTCGGCCGCTCCACCGTCCACTTCCTCGCCGCGCACCCGACGCCGCCCACCTTCGATGGCCCCGAAGACCGCAACGGCACGCGGAACAACGACGAGATCCGGTTCTGGGCGGACTACGTGACCCCGGGCAAGGGCCGCTACATCTACGACGACCGCGGCCGCCGCGGCGGGCTCGGCGCGCACGAGAGGTTCGTCATCGCCGGGGACCACAACTCCGACCCGCTCGACGGCGACAGCGTCCCCGGCGCGATCTCGCGCCTGCTGAACGCCCCTCGCGTCATCGAGACGCGGCCGGGCAGCGAAGGCGCGGTGCGCGCGGCCCAGGACCAGGCGGGCGCCAACATCGGTCAGAAGGGCGACCCCTTCTTCGACACCGGCGACTTCAACGACAACGCGCCGGGGAACCTGCGGATCGACTACGTCCTGCCGTCGAAGGGCCTGTTCCCCTGGCACGCCGAGGTCTTCTGGCCGCTGCCGGATTCACCGCTGGCACGGCTGAACGACGCCTCGGACCACCACCTGGTGCGTGTCGACGTGTTCGTGCCGCGCCGATAGCGGTCCTCCTCAGACCTCGACCGGCGGCTTGCAGTGCGCGCCGATCCGCTTCGTGCCCGGCCCGGTGAGCGCGGCCAGGCCGCTGCCCCGCCCGGTCGACGCCAGGAGCAGGTCGGCGAGCGGGCCCCGCACCTCGTCGGGGCCCGCGCCGCCGGACCAGTCGGCGTCGGTGGCGATCATCTTCACGCCCTTGCAGCGTTCGCGCGCACCCCAGAACGGGCTGGCGAGGATGTGTTCGAGCGCCGCGATCGCCGGCGCCTCCGGCATCGGCCGGGTGAGGCCCAGCGGCCGGGCGATGTCCTGGCCGTGGATGAGGACGTCGGCGAGCGGGTCGAGCGGCTTGGCGCCGGGGGCGCGGCGGGCCGATCCCGCGTCCTCGCGGATCTGCGCGACGAGTTCGGCGGGCTCGTACCTGGTGGCGTGGTCGATCGCCTGGTCGGCGGTCATCCGGTCCCAGTCGCCCTTGGCCTTGATCGCGCCGAGGATGGTGTCCTTCAGCCCGGTCTTGGTGGACAGCGCCAGATGGGCGGCCAGCTGGTGGACGGTCCACTTCGGACACAACGTGGCCGCCGACCAGTCCTGCTCGCCGAGCCCCTCGAACAGTTCGGCGACACTCAGCCGTTCCGCCTCGGTCCAGGCCGGAACCTTGCCCTCGTCGACATCCATGCCCTGTTCCCTCCCCATGTCCCGGCTAGCGCCGTCTGAGTGCTTCGACCGCCGCTTCGGAGGTCTCGATGACGATCGTGTGGTAGCTCTCGATCCGCGAAACGATCGCCTCACGCGGCCCCCGTAGCCAGACCTCGCTGCCGTAGAACTCGCGTTCCAGGCGTTCGTGCTCCCCCAGCGAAGGGAACGCGCGGATCAGGTAGGCCTCTTCTTGACCGTCTTCGGCGACCAGGGAACGACCGTAATCGATGACGTCCAGGCCCGCAGTCCGCAGCAGGGGGACGGTCTCCTCACGCATCACCCGGACGAAGTCTTCGCTCGTCCCGGGTTTCAGCCGGTAGGTGCGGAACTCAAGGATCACGGGACCTCCTCAGGCGCGGCTTCCGGCGACGACCCTAGCCTGTTCTAGCCTGGAGTCCATGAAGATCGCGATTCTCGACGACTACCAGGAAGTGGCGCTCGGATTCGGGGACTGGGCCTCCCTCGGCGCCGAGATCGAGGTGTTCACGAAGCCGTTCGCGGACCCCGCGGACGTGGTGGCCCGCCTCCGCGACTTCGAGGTCGTGGTCGCGATGCGCGAGCGCACCCGCTTCCCCGCCGAGGTCCTCGACCGCCTGCCCGCGCTCAAGCTGCTGGTGAGCACCGGCCACCGCAACGCCGCGATCGACGTCGCCGCCGCCCGCCGCAAGGGTGTGGTCGTCTCCTCCACCGGCTACATCGCGGCCCCGGCGGCCGAGCACACCTGGGCGCTGATCCTCGCCGCCGCGCGGAACGTCCCGGTGGAATCGCGGAACATGCGCGAGGGCGGCTGGCAGACCACGGTCGGCACGATCCTGCACGGCAAGACCCTGGGGCTGCTCGGGCTCGGCAGGCTCGGCGCCGGCGCGGCCAGGATCGGCAAGGCGTTCGGCATGGAGACCATCGCCTGGAGCCAGAACCTGACCCAGGACAAGGCCGACCCCCACGGCGTGACGGCGGTGTCCAAGGAGGAGCTGTTCGCCCGTGCGGACGTGCTGTCGGTCCACCTGGTGCTCGGCGACCGCAGCCGCGGCCTGGTCGGCGCGCCCGAACTCGCCGCGATGAAACCGACGGCGATGCTCGTCAACACCTCGCGCGGTCCGATCGTGGACGAAGCCGCGCTGGTGGACGCCTTGCGCCGCAAGGAGATCGCAGTCGCCGCGTTGGATGTCTACGATGTCGAGCCGCTGCCCTCGGACCATCCACTGAGGACACTGGACAACGTCGTGCTCACGCCGCACATCGGCTATGTCACCCGCGAGGCGTACGAGATCTTCTACCGCGACGCGGTAGAGGACATCGCGGCGTTCCAGGCGGGTTCACCGGTCCGCGTCATGGAGTGAGCTTGCCCAGTTCGGCGAGGACGGCGTCGGTGTAGGGCGGCCACACCTCGGCCGCCCACGGGCCGAACGCGCGGTCGGTGAGCGCGACGCAGGCGGCGCCGGCGTCGGGATCGACCCACAGGAAGGTGCCGGACTGCCCGAAATGACCGAAGGTCCGCGGCGAGCTGGACGACCCGGTCCAATGTGGACTCTTGTGGTCGCGGATCTCGAAGCCGAGGCCCCAGTCGTTCGGCTTCTGGTGGCCGAAGCCGGGCAGGACACCGGAAAGCCCGGGGAAGACCACGGAAGTCGCCTCGCGCACCGTTTCGGCGGCGATCAGCTTCGGTGCCTGCAGTTCGGCGGCGAACGCCACCAGGTCGTCCACAGTGGACTCCGCACCCGAGGCGGGGGAGCCGGTCAGCCGGGTCGCCTTCATGCCCAGCGGCTGGAAAAGCGCCTCCGCCTGGTAATCGGCGAAGGGGATGCCGGAATGCTCGGTGAGCGCGTCGGCGAGCTGTTCGAAGCCGGCGTTGGAGTACAGGCGCCGGTTGCCGGGTTCGGCCATCGCCTTGTGCTCGTTGAAGGCCAGGCCCGAGGTGTGCGCCAGCAGATGCCGGATCGTGGAACCCTCCGGGCCGGCGGGGGTGTCGAGTTCGACGACGCCCTCTTCGATGGCGATCAGCGCCGCGTACGCCGTCAACGGCTTGGTCACCGACGCCAGCCGGTACACCTTCGTCGTGTCGCCGTGCGTGCCCAGCACGTCACCGGCGGCGGTCACCACGGCCGTGGCGGCGTTGTCCACCGGCCACTGTTCGATCTCGCGCACGCTCTCCATGCCCATACCCTACGAAGCCCGGGCCAGTCGGGGCGGCCCGGGCTTCGCAGGGGAGGGGATCAGGCGTCGAGGTCGGTCGCCACCAGCTCGGCGATGGCGTCGACGGCCGCCTCGGCACCTTCACCCTCGGCACTGATGATGACCTCGTCGCCGTAACCGGCGGCGAGCGTCATCAGGTTCAGCACACTGCCGGCCGCGACCGGGTCACCGCCCGCCTTGGCGATCTTCACCGCGACGGGCTGCGCCGCGGCCGCCTTGGCGACCGTCGCCGCGGGCCTGGCGTGCAGGCCCACCTTGCTGGCCACGGTGACGCGTTTCTCCGGCATGTTCTTTCCCTTTCGTGCCTTTGTCTCTTCTGTGCTGAAACTACTTGATGGGCTTGGCCGCGGTGGCTTCGAGATCGGCCTCGATCGCGTCCTCTTCGCGACCCGGGGTCCGCAGGTTCCACTTCGTGATCACGAAACGGAAGATCACGTAGTAGACGACCGCGTAGGCCAGGCCGATCGGGATGAGCAGCCAGACGTTGTCGCTCGCCGCCGGCTGGTTGAAGTTGAGCCCGAAGTCGATCGCGCCGGCGGAGAAGCCGAAGCCGAGGTGGATGTCGAGCGCGTTCACCAGTGCCAGCGACGTACCGGTCAGGACCGCGTGGATCAGGTACAGCGGCCACGCGACGTACATGAACGAGAACTCGATCGGCTCGGTGATACCGGTCAGGAACGAGGTCAGCGCACCGGCGATCATCACACCGCCGACGATCTTCTTCTGGCTGGGCTTCGCGGTCTGCCAGATCGCCAGCGCCGCGGCGGGGATGGCGAACATGAAGATCGGGAAGAAGCCGGTCATGAAGGTGCCGCGGGTCGGGTCGCCCTCGAAGAACTTCGTGAGGTCACCACCGTCGAAGATGAACCACACCGGCACGTTCAGCAGCTGGTGCAGACCGACCGGGATCAGCAACCGGTTCAGCACACCGTAGATACCGCCACCGACCACCGGTGCGCCGGTGACCGCTTCGCCCACCGCCTGGATGCCGTCGTTGACCCAGTGGAAGACCAGGCCGAGCGGCACCGCGAGGATCATCAGCGCCAAGGCGGTGACGATCGGCACGAACCGGCGGCCGCCGAAGAAGGCCAGGTACGGCGGCAGCTTGATGCGGTAGAACTTCTGCCACAGCAGCGCGGTGACGAGACCGACGATCACACCGGCCAGTACGCTGTAGGGCCACTTGAGCGGGTTGAGCATCAGGCCAGCGGGCTTCTCGGGGTTCCAGCCCGGCAGTTCGGAGAACGGCGCGAAGACCTGGAGGACGCTGGTGAACACGAAGAAGCCGACCACTGCGGCCAGCCCGGTCGCGCCGTCGCTCTTCCGGGCGAAGCCGACGGCGATACCCACCGCGAACAGGAGCGGCAGCCAGTTGAACAGCGAGTTGCCCGCCGCGCCGAGCACTTCGGCGACCTTGTTCCAGCCGAGCCCTTTCGCGCCGAGCAGGTCGTCCTGACCGAACCTGTTCAGGAGTGCGGCGGCGGGAAGAGCGGCGATGGGAAGCATGAGGCTGCGGCCGAAGCGCTGAAGCCCGGCCAGTCCCTTGCCCTTGCTCTTCGCCCCCTCCGCGGTGGTGGAGCTCATCGGGTACCTCCGTAGTGAGGATGATGACCGGAATCCGGGGTGTTCCGGTCAAGCTGCATGGTGACCTGGTAGTGATCGCCCCGGTACCAGGAAGTCATGTCTTCGATCGGTTCCCCGTTGACGCTGGAGACCCGGCGGAAGACCAGGAGCGGACTGCCGGCGCGCATGCCGAGCAGGCGTGCCGTTTCGCGGTCCGCGGATTCGGCCCAGACCGTCTGCCACGCGTGGTCCGGGCGCAGGTCGTACGACTGGGCGAGTTGGACGTACAACGATCGGGTGAGATCGAGATCGAGCAGACCGGGCATCCGGCCCGCGTGATACCACCCGCGTTCGACCGCCAGCGGCACGCCGTCGGCACGGCGGAGCCGGACGATCCGGTGTGCCGGAGTTCCGGCGGCCAGGCCGAGCGCGTGCGCCGAGGGGGCGGGCGGGACCTCGGTGGAGGTCTTGACGACCTCCGTGGTCGGCGTCATCCCGCGACGGCGCATGTCCTCGGTGAAGGACATCAGGTAGAGCTGCAGTTCCATCCGCCTCGCGGCGGTGAACGTCCCCTTGCCCCGCACCCGCGACAAGAGTCCTTCTTCGACCAGCTTGCCGATCGCCGAGCGGACCGTGAGCCTCGACACCTGGTAGGTCTCGGCGAGGTCACGTTCCGAAGGAATCGGTGAGCCGGGGGGTAGCTCACGCTCCACCGTGCGGCGCAGAATCTCCCGCAGCTGGGCGTGCTTGGGCGTCGGTCCGTTGATCACACGGTCGGACGGCGGCTGCTGCGCCGAAGCGCTCATGACGGTCACCGTCCTTTCGGGCCGGTCGATTCGGGTAACCCGTACTCGCGTCTGGTCCGGAAGATTGGTACGTTCCGGTCTAGACCAATGATCCGATGGGGCAGGATGCTCCGTCGCACGAGCGGGTGTCAACCACCGTTACGCGTTCGTGGCCAGGGATCGCGTGCGAGTCGGCGAACGGCGTAGTACAGCTGGTTCGCATGTGGGAAACCGACAGGGAACAGGGAGACCGCGATGGCGGATGACAGGGCGGAAAAGATCCTCGCGGGCCTCGGCGGTGCCGAGAACGTCATCGAGGTCGAGGGGTGCATCACCCGGCTCCGCTGTGAGCTCGAAGACATGAGCCTGCTCGACGAAGCGGCGCTGAAGGCCGCCGGCGCGATGGGCGTCGTGCGCATGGGCGCGGGTGTGCAGGTGATCGTCGGACCCGAGGCCGACACGATCGCCAGTGACATCGAGGATCTGTTGTGAGCCTCGAGATCCTGAGCCCGGTCGCCGGCAAGACGACCGCTATGACCGAAGTGCCCGATCCGGTCTTCGCGGACGCGATGGTCGGCCCCGGCCTCGCGGTTTTGCCCTCGGGCGGGCGTCAGGACGCGGTCGCGCCGGTCGACGGGACGATCGTGACCCTGCACCCGCACGCTTTCGTGGTGGCCACCGAAGACGGCCGCGGCGTGCTGGTCCACCTCGGGATCGACACGGTGAAGCAGAAGGGCGAGGGGTTCACCCTCCACGTCGTCAAGGGCGAGTCCGTCCGCGCCGGGCAGCCGGTCGTCGGCTGGGATCCCGACGCGGTCAAGGCCGCAGGCTACTCGCCGATCGTGCCCGTCGTGGCGCTGGACGCGAAGGCCGAAGTCCTTTCAGGACTGCTCACCGGCGGAGACGTCGAGGCGGGCGACCCGATCTTCACCTGGGACGGCTGAACTTCTCGCTCTCGTTCGCGAGAGTGTCATGAGGGGTCCCCATAGGACAATTTTCGTCCTATGGGGACCCCTCATGACGTTTCTCAGGCGGTGACGACCTGCCCGTTCGCGACCTTGACCGCGATCGAGGGCAGCGGCTTGTCCGCCGGTCCCTTTTTGACGGCACCGGTCGCGGCGTCGAAGATCGAGTTGTGGCAAGGACACTTCAGTTCCGCGCCCGCCGGGACGACCGCGCAGCCCTGGTGCGTGCAGATCGCGCTGAACGCGGCCGCGGTGCCCTCCGCGGTCCTGGTGACGATGACGTCCTTGCCGTCGGCGGTCTTGGCCGCCTTCGCCTGGCCGATCTCGATGTCGGAAAGCGCGGTCAGGGTCTCGCCCGGTGCCGCGGCGGGCGGCGCGGCGGCCGAGCCGGACGAGGGGGCTTCGCTTCCGCAGGCCGTGAGGGCCACGGCACCGACGGCCGCGCCGGCGACGGCGGCCCCCGTGGTCAGGACGGTGCGGCGGGAGTGCAGTTCGGCAGTCATGCCCATAGACACGGTTCAAGCACCCATCCGGTTCAATTTCACCGACCATCGGGTGCGGGATTGAACCGAGAGCCCCTCTTTTCCGTGTTCAAGGGCATAGGGGAACCGAACACGCGAAAAGAGATACGGACATGATCCGGTGGTTGCTGCGGGCGGTGGTGGCGGCGGGCCTGCTCGGCTCGGCGTGGGTGCATTACGTCGTCTGGCGGGATTGGGCGTCCGAGACGGACGTGGTCGGGCAACTCTTCCTGGTGAACGTGGTGGCCGGGGTGGTCATCGCGGTCGCCGTGCTGGTCTGGCACCACTGGCTGCCCGTGCTGGCGGCGATCGGCTTCGGTCTGGCCACGCTGGGTGCGTACGTGCTCTCGCTGACGACAGGGTTCTTCGGCGTCAGCGAACAGTTCACCACCCAAGCCGAACTGTGGGGCGTGATCACCGAAGTGGCCTGTGTGGTGTTCGCCGTCCCTTTGCTCCTCAACCGCGAAGGCACGGATCGGTGAAGGAATTCGCGGAGGACCGGCTGATGCGGGCTCTGCACGACGAGCACGCCGCGGCGCTGTGGTCCTACGCACTGCACCTGACCAGCGGTGACCGGGTCCGCGCCGAGGACGTCGTCCAGGAGACGCTGCTGCGGGCCTGGCGCAACGCCAAGGTGCTCGACCAGTCCGAGGGATCGGCGCGGGGCTGGCTGTTCACCGTGGCCCGGCGGATAGCCATCGACGACTGGCGCGCTTCCACGGCGCATCCGGAGGTGGTGACCGGCGAACCACCCGAAACGGCGGTCACGGACGGCACCGAACGGGCGGTTCAAGGCTGGCTGGTCGCCGAAGCCCTCGGCGAGCTCTCGCCGAGACATCGCGAAGTACTCGTTTTGTGTTATTTCCAGGGTTACTCCATCGCGGACGCGGCGAAGCGGCTGGGTGTGGCCGAAGGGACCGTCAAATCGCGGACGCATTACGCCTTGCGGGCGTTGCGGCTGGTATTGGAGGAAAGAGGGGTGACTCAATGACCGACCCCTTCGCCACTTACGACGCGGCCTACGTGCTCGGGGCGTTGTCCCCGGAAGACCGCTCCGCGTACGAGAAACACCTTCGCGGGTGTGACCGGTGCGCGGCGTCCGTACGCGACCTGGCGGGAATTCCCGGCCTGCTCGCGCAGGCCGGTGCCCCGGCGCTGCTGGAGGACGAACCGGCGCCCTCGCCGGAACTGCTCCCGACCGTGCTCAAACGGGTCCGCCGGGGAAGGCGGATCCAGCGGGCGATCACCACCACCGCGGCCGGGGTCGCCGTCGCGGCCAGTGTCACGCTCGCGGTGGTCCTGACCGGGCCGGTCGCGGCGGGCGGCGATCCGATGACCCCGCTCGGCGACTACCCGGTGACCGCCGAGGTCGCCATGTCCGCCACGGACACCGGCACCAAGGTCGACATGACGTGCAGTTACGGCGGCAACCGCACCGGGGACTACATCCTGGTCGCGGTCGACGCGGGCGGCGGCACCAGCGAACTGGCGTCCTGGCGCGCGATGCCCAAGGACACCGCGCACATCGTGGTCGGCACCGCGATGCGCACCGGCGACATCAAGGCGCTGGAGATCCGCACGCCCTCGGGTCTCCCGCTGCTGCGGATGAACCCCTGATCCCGGTGTCATGACAGGTCTTCGGCGCCGGGCGCGAGGTGGATTGGCGGCAGGTGCGAAAAAGTTTCGGCGTCTCCGGAGGCCGCGCGGATCAGCGGTGGGCCCGGTGGGTCGTGAGTGGTAATGACGGTTAGAACCGTCATTACCACTCACGAGACGGCAGGGTCTGGCCACGTCTTGGTGTCCGTGGTGGAGCTGATGTCGGCGAGCGGGGAGGACCGCGGCCGTTGGGCGTCCGGAATCTTCCCCGCTTGAGGTTTCGGCCGCCGGGTTCGAGGGGGCGTGGACGGGAGTACGTCGTGACGATGAAGGAATCGGGACGTTGAGTGTCCAGATTCCTTCATCGTCGATCCCGGTATCCGCCTGTGCGAGCCCAAAGCACTGGACTTGAGCTGGCCCAGCCTCGTGAGTGGCAATGGTGGTTCTATTGAGAGATAAGCCAAACATGGCGCGATCGGCTCGCAGCTGTGAAGGCCACAAGTGGGGCAGGGCGCGTCCCATGTCTGTCCACAAGGGATAGTCACCAGCGACTCGGTGTCCGATCGATGCCTAGAAGTATGGTTTCGAAGGAGGTCGTGAGTGATAAAGAGCGTTAGAACGCTACTTATCACTCACGACCCCATCCCAAAACCGCGCAAACTACTCAAATTGGACACCTGGGGCCGGACAGGGGTCTCTTGTGGACAGCTGGGGTCGAGGCTGGCTTCCGTCAGCCAATCCGGTCCCGCGGCGGGGCACGCCATATTTGCCTTACCTCTCAATAACCGTCATTACCACTCACGACCCACGGGAGACGCGAGCCTGGAGCAGCGCGGCCTTCGCCTCCCGCAGCGCATTTAGCCGGCTAAACGCATTCAAGTCGGCTGAACGCGTCGGCCGCCGACCTGCCGGAAGTGCGTGAAAGTCCCTGTCACGAAAAGAAGTTCTTGCCTCAGCGCACCACCGAGGCGGACTCTTGATCTTGTGTTCATGCCGATCGCCTTCGCGGTGGCGGGCGCCGGATCGGCGCTCGTCACCCACTCCTGCCTCCGCCGGGCGGGAGCACCGGTCCCGGTATGGACGGCCGCGCTCACGGCGGCCCTGCTCGTCGCGGTCTGCCTCCGCGGCCAGGACGGGGCATGGCCGGTCTGGTGGCTGGCCGTCCCCGCCTTGCTGACCGTCTTCGCGGTCCCGCTGGCGGTCGCCGACCTCAAGTACCGCCGCCTGCCCGACATCCTGACCTTGCCCGCGTATCCGGCGCTGGCCCTCGCCCTGGCGATCGCCGCGTACGGGGGAGGAGCGGCCCTCGCCTGGCGGGCCGTGCTGGGCGGGATGCTCTTCGGCGGCGCGCACGCACTCGTCCACGCGCTGTCACCCCGTTCGCTCGGCGCCGGTGACGTGAAGCTCGCCGGGAGCCTCGGAGCGATCCTCGCCGCGACGGGCTGGCCGTCGGTCGTCCTCGGCGCGGTCGCCGCGGCGCTACTGAGTGTGGCACTCGCGGTGGGCGGCCCCCGGCATCCCACGGTGCCGCATGGGCCTGGTCTCCTGGTCGCGGCGTGGGCGCTCGCCGTCTTCGCCGGACCTGGTCCGGGATAGCCCGGCCTGTCCTGGGACGGAGAGGAGGCTGTGACAGGATCTGTCAGGTGTTGCGCTGGATAACCGCAGGGGAATCGCACGGACCCGCCCTCGCCGCCATCCTGGAAGGGATGCCCGCCGGGGTCGAGGTCACGACCGCCGAGGTGGGCGAGCAGCTCGCGCGAAGGAGGCTCGGTTTCGGCCGCAGTCCCCGGATGGGCTTCGAGACCGACCACATCGTGTTCACCGGCGGGGTCCGGCACGGGCTCACGCAGGGTGGCCCCGTCGCCATCCAGATCGAGAACGCCGAGTGGCCGAAGTGGGAGAAGGTCATGTCGGCCGATCCCGTGCCCGCCGAGGAGCTGGCGGGCCTGGCGCGCAACGAGCCGCTGACCCGGCCCCGGCCCGGCCACGCCGACCTGCCCGGCATGCAGAAGTACGGCTTCCCCGAGGCCCGTCCGGTGCTGGAACGCGCGAGTGCCCGCGAGACCGCGTCCCGGACCGCGCTCGGCACGGTCGCCCGCGCGTACCTCAAGCAGCTGCTCGGGGTCGAGATCCTCAGCCACGTCGTGTCGATCGGCGGCGCCTCGGCGCCGGAAGGCCCGCTCCCCGTGCCGTCCGATCTGCCCGCGATCGACGAGAGCCCGGTCCGGGCGTTCGGCCAGGAGGGGACCGACGCCATGGTCGCCGAGGTCGACGCCGTGCGGAAGGCGGGTGACACCGTCGGCGGCGTCATCGAGGTGATCGCCTACGGGCTGCCGCCGGGCCTCGGCTCGCACGTGCACTGGGACCGCAGGCTCGACGCCCGCCTCGCCGGCGCGCTCATGGGCGTGCAGGCGATGAAGGGCGTGGAGGTCGGCGACGGCTTCACCACGGCCACGCGCTGGGGCAGCCAGGCCCACGACGAGATCGACCGCGGCACCGGCCCGGTCGGGGTGACCCGCCGGTCCAACCGCGCGGGCGGGCTCGAAGGCGGCATCACCAACGGCGAGCCGCTGCGCGTGCGCGTCGCCATGAAGCCGATTTCGACCGTCCCCAAAGCACTGTCCACTGTGGATGTCACCACCGGCGAACCCGCGGTCGCCATCCACCAGCGCTCCGACGTCTGCGCGGTACCCCGCGCCGGGGTCGTGCTGGAATCGGTGGTCGCGCTGATCCTCGCCGACGCCGCGCTGGAGAAGTTCGGCGGCGACTCGCTGGCCGAGGGCAAGCGCAACGCCGAGGCCTACCTGAAAGCGCTCGAGGAGCGCTGGTGACCCCTCGCGCGGTGATCATCGGACCGCCGGGCTCGGGCAAGAGCACGGTCGGCCCGGCGCTCGCCGCCGCACTAGGCGTGGCCTTCCGCGACAGCGACGACGACATCGTCGCCCGGGCGGGCAAGCCCATCACCGACATCTTCGCCGAGGAGGGCGAGCCGGCCTTCCGCGCGCTGGAGGAGGAGGTCGTCGCCAAGGCACTGGCCGAACACGACGGCGTCCTCTCCCTCGGCGGGGGAGCGCCGATCACACCGGGCACCCGGGAGCGGCTGGCCGGGCACACCGTGGTCTTCCTCAACGTCGGGATGGCCGCGGGAGTCCAGCGCGCCGGGCTGTCGGCCGCGCGCCCGCTGCTGGCCGGGGTGAACCCCCGCGCCACCTACAAGGCCCTTCTCGACGCCCGCCTGCCGGTGTACCGCGAAGTGGCCACCATCGAGATCGAGACCGACCACCGTACGCCCGCCGAGGTCGTCGAGGCCGCCGTCGCCGGGCTGACCGAGAACAGCAAGGAACGAGCATGAAGCGCACCACCGCCGGCGTCCTCCTCGCCGTCGTGGCCCTCACCCTGACCGCGTGCGGCGACGAGAAGCAGCCCGCCGGTGCCGACGTCGTCCAGACCGGCGCGGCGGCCAGCTCGGCTCCGGCCTCCGCCGCGCCGGAGGCGGACGTCGCCGCCGACGTCAAGGTCACCAAATGCGACAGCAACAGCTACACCCCGAAGGTCACCATCGAGGTCACCAACAGCACGGGCGAGGACGCGCGCTACGCCGTCACCATCGCGATCAAGGACGCCGAAGGCAAGGACTCCGGGGAAGCGCTGTTCGCCAAGAACCGCATGACGCCTGGCCAGAAGGTGACCGAAGAGATCCCGGGCGACACCCCGGTCAAGGGCAAGATCACCTGCGAGGTCGCCAGGGCCAAGCGGCTTCCGCCGAAGTGAGGGACACGATGACCGAGCCGGTCCGCATCACCGTCAACACCGCCAAGCCCTACGACGTCGTCATCGGCCGGGGCCTGCTGGGTGAACTCACCGAGCAGCTCGCCGACGCGTCCAAGGTCGCGCTGATCCACCCGCCGACGCTCACCACCACCGCGGAGGCCATCCGCGACGAGCTGGCCGCGGCCGGGATCGACGCGCACCGGGTCGAGATCCCCGACGCCGAGGACGGCAAGGCGCTCACCGTCGCCAGCTTCTGCTGGGAGGTGCTCGGCCGGATCGGCCTCGACCGTCAAGGCGTGGTCGTCGGCCTCGGCGGCGGCGCCGTGACCGACCTCGCCGGTTTCGTCGCCGCGACCTGGATGCGCGGCGTACGCCTGGTCAACGTGCCCACCACGCTGCTGGGCATGGTCGACGCCGCCGTCGGCGGGAAGACCGGCATCAACACCGAGGCGGGCAAGAACCTGGTCGGCGTCTTCCACGAGCCGAGCGCGGTCCTCGTCGACCTCGCGACGCTGGAGACGTTGCCGCCCAACGAACTCGTCGCCGGGATGGCCGAGGTCGTCAAGACCGGGTTCATCGCGGATCCGCGCATCCTCGAACTCGTCGAGCAGGATCCGGCCGCCGCGCTCGATTCCACCGGCGAGGTCCTGGGCGAGCTGGTCCGCCGCTCGACCCAGGTCAAGGCCGACGTCGTCGCCGCGGATCTGCGCGAGTCGAATCTGCGCGAGATCCTCAACTACGGCCACACGCTCGGACACGCCATCGAGCGCCGCGAAAAGTACCGGTGGCGTCATGGCGCCGCGGTGAGCGTCGGACTGGTGTTCGCCGCCGAGCTCGCGCGCCTGGCCGGCCGTCTCGACGACGCCACCGCCGATCGCCACGCCGCCGTCCTCAAGCTGCTGGGCCTGCCGACCACTTACGACCCGGACGCGCTCCCGCACCTGCTGGAAACGATGAAGGGCGACAAGAAGACCCGTTCGGGTGTGCTGCGCTTCGTCGTCCTCGACGGGCTCGCCAAGCCCGGCAGGCTGGAAGGCCCCGACCCGTCGCTGCTCGCGGCGGCGTACTCGGTGGTGGCGGGCGAGGCACCCAAGCCCGGCGGGAGCGTACTGCTGTGAAGGTGCTCGTCCTCAACGGTCCGAATCTCGGCAGGCTCGGGCTGCGCGAACCGGGTATCTACGGTTCGGCCACGCACGCCGACCTGGTCACGTCCTGCGTCGACACCGGCAAGGAACTCGGGATCGACGTCGAGGTCCGCCAGACCGACCACGAGGGCGAGATGGTCGGCTGGTTGCACGAGGCCGCCGACGCGGACTGGCCGGTGGTGCTCAACGCCGCCGCGTGGACGCACTACTCGATCGCGGTCCGCGACGCCGCCGCCCAGCTCAAGGCGCCACTGATCGAACTGCACATCTCCAACGTGCACCGGCGCGAGCAGTTCCGGCACCACAGCGTGCTGTCGGACATCGCCACCGCGGTCATCGCCGGGCTCGGCGTCGACGGCTACCCGCTCGCCCTGCGCTGGATGGCCGCGAACGCGGTATGAACAACCCACCAGAGCTGGTCACCGCGCGGCTTCGCCTACGGGCGCTGACCGAGGCCGACACCGAGGCGGTCGTCGCGCTCTTCGCCGACCCGGCGATGAGCGCGCATTTCGCCGTATCGCTCACCGAGCCGTCCCAGGTCCGCGCCATGGTGGACCGGCGCCTGTCCTACGACGGCCCCGCGGGGATGGGGCATTGGGTGATCGAGCGGGGCGGCGAGGTGATCGGCCTCGCCCATCTGCGGCCGTCGGAGGAGCTGCCCGGCCGGGTTCCGGAGATCGGCTACTACCTCTCGCGGGCGCACGGCGGACAGGGCCTGGCGACCGAGGCCGCGGGCGCGCTGCTGGCGCACGGGCTCACCGGGCTCGGCCTGCCGTCGGTGTGGGCACTGGTCGGCGAGTCCAATGTGGCCAGTCAGAATCTGGTGCGGCGCTTGGGTTTCCTCGACGTCGGTGGTGGTGATCACTACGGCAGCGGGCCGCACCGGGTCTTCGTCGCACTGCCGTCGGAGCACGGCAAACCGCACCACCTCGAACTGTGGGTACCGGATCTCGCGCGCGCCGAGGAGAGCTGGGGCTGGCTGCTCGGCGAACTCGGCTGGCGGGAGTTCCAGCGCTGGCCCGCCGGGGTCAGCTGGAAGCACGGCACGACGTATCTGGTCGTCGAGTGCTCTCCCGCGCTCAGCGGCGAGAAGCACGAGCGGACCAAACCGGGCCTGAACCACCTCGCGCTGCACGTCGAGTCCCCCGATCGGGTGGACGAACTCGCCGCGAAGGCCGTCGACCACGGCTGGTCGCCGATGTTCGCGGAGAAGTATCCGTATGCGGGCGGTGATCGCCACTACGCCGCGTACCTCGAAAACGCCGACGGCTTCGAGGTGGAGTTGGTCGCACAACAGGGGAGCGACGTCACCCGGCCGGGTTAAGTCTCGCTACACTCGGCCATCATGCGCCTTTTTCGTGGGGGTCGGCGACCCGCCCGTGTCGTGGTGGCCGTCCTAGCGGCCGGCGCGGTTCTCGTGGCGTGCAGTGACGGCCACGCCCAGTCCCAGGCCGATGGCAAGGGCGGCGGGATCGGCGGGGCCCAGCAGACGCCGGGGGAGAAGCCCCGGCCGATGGACGTCGAACTCGCCACGGGCGATCCGCGCCAGAGCGGCGCCGTGGTCGCCGCGGGTGATCAGGACGCGGTCTACAACTACGGCCCGACCGTGATGCGGGACGGCGGCAAGCTACGGATGTGGTGGTGCAGCCAGTACGGCAGCGCCCAGCCGGCCGGTGACGACATCCTCTACGCGCAGTCGCCGTCGCTCGACGGCCCGTTCACCGGCCCGTCCGGTGGCGGCCCGGCCGCGGTGTTCTCCGGCGCTCCCGGCGGCTTCGACGGGATGCACACCTGCGATCCGTCGGTGATCAAGGTCGGCTCCACCTACTACATGTATTACACGGGCGCGGCGGGCGATCACGCCCTCGGCAACTCGATCGGGCTCGCCACCAGCCCGGACGGCCTCACCTGGACCCGTGCCGCGGGCGGGCGGCCGATCATCGGGCCGTCGCACGACGTGCACCGCGCCAACGTCTACGGCGCGGGCCAGCCCTCGGCGGTGTACCTCGACGGCTGGTTCTACGTGCTCTTCACCGACACCACGGCCAAGGCCGCCGGCTGGAACGGTGCCGGGCAGTTCCTGCTGCGCGCCAAGGACGCGGCCTTCTCCCAGGGCGTGGAGACGCTGGGGGAGCAGGGCTTCGTGGCGAAGCCCAGCACGATCTCGCCGCGCACCCGTTCCCTGGTCGACGGCTTCAGCACCGACCTGATGTGGGTCGGCGCGCTCGACGCCTTCGTGATCGCGCACGAGACCGACACCGGCACCACGCTCACCTTCTGGACCAGGGACTTCACCGCGCAGCCGTACCGGCCGGTGCTCATCCCCGGCGCCTGGAAGGAGGGGCCCGGCCTGGTCCGGCGACCCGACGGGCACGCACCGCTCTCCTCGGGCGACGTCTGCGACCGGGTCCCGTTCGACGTCGTCCGCGCCACGATCGTCGGCGGCGCGGGGGCGCCGACCGACCTCAGGCATTTCGGCCTGGACGTCCGCGGTTCGCGGGCCTGCGACGGCGACGCCCGGATCCGCACGGCGTTCGAAGGGGTCGCGATGCCTTCGCCGCAGCGGACGATCGACCTGGTGGCCGACGGGCGGCTGGTGCGGGTCGACCGGCGCTCGGTGGCGGCCGCGCTCGCGGGCGAGGTGGTGGACCAGCGGCTCAAGGTGGTCGAGAAGTTCCCGCAGGCCGCGCGCCTGAGCGCCGGGGCGAAGATGGTGCGCGCGCCCGGCCGGGGGGTCGCGGTGGTGCTCGACGGCAAGCTGTTCGCCGTGCCCGACGCCGGGGCGGCGGCGCTGAACGATTCGACCGTCGAGGAGATCAGCGATCAGGCCTGGGACGGCTTCCCGGCCGGTTTCTCGCTCGCGGGCTGAACTTCGGCCTCGTCGTCTTCCTCGTCTTCCGGGGCGGGTTTGGCGATCCGGCCGCCGACGAACAGGCCGAGCCCGGCCGGGATGAGCACCAGCAGGGCCGAGAAGGCGGCGCCGCCGGTGAGCGCGCCGCCGAGTTCGGAGACGCCGGTCTGATCGACGAAGACCGCGCGGCCGATCACGTACAGCACACCCGAGACCGGGCCTGCGATCAGCGCCGCGATGAACCAGTTCCTGCCGCGCTCGGGTTTGCCCTGCCAGGCGTCCACGGCGCTCCAGCCCGCCGCCGCACCGACGAGGACGGCGAGGGCGAGCGAGGTGACGAGGGTCTTGTCGGTGGGGTTGAAGACCTCGTACTTGGCCAGCACGGTGACGGCCACGCCGTGCAGCAGCGCCATCACGAGTCCACGAGTCAGCCACGGTGCCATTGGGGGAGTTTAACTCGCCAGTAGCGACCCGCCCGCCCCCACGCATTCAGTCCTCTGAATGCACTGGACCCCTGTCCTCTGCGCGTGAAGCCCTTTCCCTCGGCTCAGCCGCGTGAAGGGGGCCTTCACGCGGCTGCACGCGGGTGGTGATTCCGCAACCGAGCCGGCGACCCACGCCAGTGCGTAAACAAATACGAGCCCCTCAAGGTGACCGCTGATTTGTTTACCTGCGTTCGACCTGCGCGGATGGCAACACAAGTCCACCCGGCGCGGAGACGAAACAGGGTGCTGTCGCTGAAGGATCTGGGACGTTCAACGTCCCAGATCCTTCATCAACGAGGAGAGAAGTGGAGGGCTCGAGACGTTCACCGTCCCGAACCCTCCGCTCCCGGCCACACCAGTAGGTCAGCGAACACGAGCGCCTAAGGAGGCCTTCACGGACCGCCCCGTCCGGCAGCGGGCCGCCAGTACCGCGCCCACCCCCTAAACTCCATCACGTGCGTGAATACTTCTCTCGCCGCCGCGCGGCGCTGCGTTCCCTGCTGGCCGACTCCGGGGTGGACGCGCTGCTGGTCACCGACCTGCTCAACATCAGGTACCTGACCGGCTTCACCGGGTCCAACGCCGCTCTCCTCGTCCACGAGGGCGGCGACGACAAGACGATCTTCTGCACCGACGGCCGCTACACGGTCCAGTCGGCGACGGAAGTGCCCGACCTCGAACGGGTGCTGGACCGCGCGAGCGCGGCGAAGCTGGCCGACCTCGCGGCGGAGAAGAAACTCGGCAAGACCGGGTTCGAGAGCCAGCACGTCAGCGTCGAGCAGCACGAGGACCTCAAGGTGCGCTTCGACCGTGTCGAGCTGGTCAGGACGCCGGGGCTCGTCGAGCAGCTGCGGCTGGTCAAGGACGAGCAGGAGATCGAGGCGCTGCGTCAGGCGTGCGCGGCGGCCGACAGGGCGCTGGAGGACCTGGTCTCCGCCGGCGGGCTGCGGCCGGGCCGTACCGAGCTGGACGTCGCCCGCGACCTGGAGAACCGCATGCTCGGCCACGGGTCGACCGGGCCGTCGTTCGACACGATCGTCGCGGCGGGCGCCAACTCCGCGATCCCGCACCACCGGCCGACCTCGGCCGTGCTCGCGACCGGCGACTTCGTCAAGATCGACTTCGGCGCGACGGTCGACGGCTACCACTCCGACATGACCCGTACCTTCGTGCTCGGCAAGCCCGCGGCGTGGCAGGAGGAGGTCTACGAGCTGGTCCAGCGCGCGCAGGCGGCGGGCTGCGACGCCGTCTTCCCGGGCGCCAAGGTGTCCGAAGTGGACAAAGCGGCCCGCGGTGTCATCGTCGACGCGGGACGCGGCGACGAGTTCGGTCACGGCCTCGGCCACGGCGTCGGACTGCAGGTGCACGAGGCGCCCAGTCTCGCTACCACGGGCGTCGGTACACTGACCGCCGGTATGGCGGTCACCGTCGAGCCTGGTGTGTATCTGCCCGGCCGCGGTGGCGTGCGCATCGAGGACACGCTGGTCGTGCGGGAAGGTACGCCCGAACTCCTCACACTGAGCACCAAGGAACTCGTGGTCGTCTGACGGCGGCCCGGAAGATCGACACAGGAGACTGCACACTCGTGGCCACCACCAACGACCTGAAGAACGGGCTCGTCCTCAACCTCGACGGCCAGCTGTGGACCGTCACCGCGTTCCAGCACGTCAAGCCGGGCAAGGGCGGCGCGTTCGTCCGCACCACGCTCAAGCACGTGCTGACCGGGAAGGTCGTCGACAAGACCTTCAACGCGGGCACGAAGGTCGATACGGCCACCGTCGACCGCCGGAACATGACCTACCTGTACAAGGAAGGTCAGGACTTCGTGTTCATGGACTCGGAGACCTACGACCAGATCACCGTGCTGGCCGAGACCGTCGGCGACAACGCGAACTACCTGCTCGAGAACACCGAGGTCCAGGTCGCGGTGCACGAGGGTGTCCCGCTGTACATCGAGCTGCCGACCTCGGTCGAGCTGCTCGTCCAGCACACCGACCCCGGCCTGCAGGGTGACCGCTCCACCGGTGGCACCAAGCCCGCCACCCTGGAGACCGGCGCCGAGATCCAGGTGCCGCTGTTCCTCACCACCGGCGAGAAGATCAAGGTCGACACCCGTGACGGCCGCTACCTGGGCCGCGTCTCCAGCTGATGGCCGACTCAGGTAAATCCGGCAAGTCCCCGAACCGCGGCGGGCCGATCAGCCGTCGCCAGGCCCGCAAGCGTGCCGTCGAGATGATGTACGAGGCCGCCCAGCGCGGCGCCGACGCGGTGATGCTGCTGGCGGACCGCGTCGGTTCGGTCGAGGTCGACCCGATCGGGGACTACACGATCTCGCTGGTCGAGGGGGTCACCGGACGCAAGGCGCAGATCGACGAGCTGCTGTCCGAGCACGCTCAGGGCTGGACGCTGGACCGGATGCCGCCGGTGGATCTCGCGGTGCTGCGGGTCGGCGTCTACGAGCTGCTGTGGGCCGAGGACGTGCCGGACCCGGTCGCGATCGATGAGGCCGTCGGGCTGGCGAAGGAGCTGTCGACCGACGATTCGCCGCGGTTCGTGAACGGCGTGCTCGGCCGCATCGGCACCATCGCCGACAGGCTCAGGGCCGTTCTCTAGAAAGACGTACTACAACGGGCCGTGTCCTCTGCCGAGGGCACGGCCCGTTCTCGTGCTCGGTGGTGCCGTCTGGCGTTTCCGGTCCCCCCGGACCGAAAACGTCGCCACGTTCAGTCCTCTTTGGACGGTCGAGCTTCCGGCGGCAGCACACCCCAGTCGATCAGCTGCTCGGTGAGCTCGCCGGGGGTCATGTCGTAGATGATCGCGAGGGAGCGCAGGTCCTCGGTGCGGATGGAGAGCACCTTGCCGTTGTAGTCGCCGCGCTGGCTCTGGATGGTGGCCGCGTAGCGGGCGAGTGGCCCGACCTTCTCGGCGGGGAGCTGTTGGAGCCGCTCCAGGTTGATGACGATCTTCGTGGCGGGCTCGGCGCCCGACGGCACCCGTCCCTCCGGCAGCAGCTCGACCACCGGCACACCGTAGAAATCGGCGAGTTCGGCGAGCTTCTGCACGGTGACGGCGCGGTCGCCGCGCTCGTACGAACCGACGACGACGGCCTTCCACCGGCCTCCGGACTTCTGCTCGACCCCGTGCAGGGACAGGCCCTGCTGCTGGCGGATCCCGCGGAGCTTGGCCCCGAGCGCCTTGGCGTAATCGCCCATCTGGTGGTTCTCCGTTTCCTCACCCCCAACCGGTCGGGATGACCGGTCCAGGGGACTCCTAGAGTCGAATACTCAGAGTAATGGTTACGCATAGTTGTCACCAGGTCAAGCGGGTGCTTTCGCGAGGTCTTCGTCACCTGGGGCGCGCCACCCGTAAGAATGAGCTCCCGCTCCTGCTAGTGTCGACTCGATTTCCTCGCCACGCAGGAAGTCGACGTCCTTTAAGGACCCGTCCAGAGAGGCGGGGAAGGAGGTCCGCCTTGTCGTCACGTCCACGTGGCGCGGCGGAACCGGCGGGAGAGCGTGAGCTGCTCTCGTCCGGCGATGTCGCGCGCACGATCGCCCGAATGGCCCATCAGGTCATCGAGAAGACCGCTCTCGGTGCCGGGGGCTCGACTCCACCCGTGTTGCTGGGCATCCCCACCCGGGGTACCCCGCTCGCCCTGCGGCTCGCGGACAAGATCGCCGAGTTCTCCGGCATCCGTCCGCCGACAGGCGCGCTGGACATCACGCTCTATCGCGATGATCTCCGCCGCCGCCCGCCCCGCGCGCTCGAGCATTCGCAGCTGCCGCCGACCGGGATCGACGACGCGGTGGTGATCCTGGTCGACGACGTGCTGTTCTCCGGCCGCACCATCCGCGCCGCCCTCGACGCCCTGCGCGATCACGGCCGCCCGCGCGCGGTCCAGCTGGCCGTGCTGGTCGACCGCGGTCACCGCGAACTGCCGATCCGCGCCGACTACGTGGGCAAGAACGTGCCCACCTCGCGTGCCGAGGGGATCGAGGTCCTGCTGTCCGAAGTGGACGGACGGGACACCGTTCTGCTGCGTGCGCAACCAGAAGGAGACCGATCGTGAAGCACCTGCTCGCCACCGACGGGCTCGACCCGGCGCTCGCGACAGCCGTGCTGGACACCGCCGAAGAGCTCAAGCACACCCTGCTGGGCCGCGAGGTCCGCAAGCTCCCGACGTTGCGGGGCCGCACCGTCATCACACTGTTCTACGAGAACTCGACCCGCACCCGCGTCTCGTTCGAGATCGCCGGGAAGTGGATGAGCGCCGACGTGATCAACGTCTCCGCGTCCAGTTCCTCGGTCAACAAGGGCGAATCGCTGCGGGACACCGCGTTGACGCTCGCCGCGGCCGGCGCCGACTGCGTGATCATCCGGCACCCCGCTTCCGGGGCGGCGCAGCGGCTTTCGGGCTGGCTCGCCGAGGCGGGGACGGCGGTCGTCAACGCAGGCGACGGCACGCACGAGCATCCGACTCAGGCGCTGCTCGACGCGGCGACGCTGCGGGAGCGGCTGGGCTCGCTGGAGGGCCGCCGCATCGGGATCGTCGGCGACGTCCTGCACAGCCGGGTCGCGCGGTCGAACATCCACCTGCTGTCCTCGCTGGGCGCGGAAGTGGTGCTCGTCGCGCCGCCGACGCTGCTGCCCGCGGGCGTGGAGAGCCTGCCGGTCACGGTGTCGCACGAACTCGACGCCGAACTGCCCGCGCTCGACGCGGTCATGATGCTGCGGGTACAGGCCGAACGTATGCACGGGGGCTTCTTCCCTTCGGCCCGTGAGTACTCGATCGCCTACGGCCTCAACGAACGGCGGATGAAGCTGCTGCCCGAGCACGCCGTCGTCCTGCACCCCGGTCCGATGCTGCGCGGGATGGAGATCGCCTCGGCGGTCGCCGATTCCCCGGCCTCGGCCATCACCGAACAGGTCCGCAACGGCGTCCACGTGCGCATGGCGGTCCTCTACCACCTGCTCGCCAGCGAAGGAGCCACCGCGTGACCATCGTCCTGATCAAGGGCGCCCGACCCTACGGCGAGGGCGATCCGGTCGACGTGCTCGTCGAGGACGGCGTCATCACGGACATCGGGTCCCTCGACACCCCGGACGACGCCGAAGTCATCGAGGCGGGCGGCCAGGTACTGCTCCCCGGTTTCGTCGACCTGCACACCCACCTGCGCGAACCCGGCCGCGAGGACACCGAGACGATCGCCACCGGTTCGGCCGCGGCCGCGCTCGGCGGCTACACCGCGGTGTTCGCCATGGCCAACACCGATCCGGTGGCCGACAACGCGGTGATCGTCGACCACGTGTGGCGGCGCGGCCAGGAGGCCGGACTCGTCGACGTGCATCCGGTCGGCGCGGTCACCGTGGGGCTCAAGGGCGAGAAGCTCGCCGAACTGGGCACCATGGCGAAATCCGAGGCCCGGGTGAAGGTCTTCTCCGACGACGGCCTCTGCGTCGCGGATCCGCTGCTGATGCGCCGCGCGCTGGAGTACTCGACCTCGCTCGGCGTCGTCATCGCGCAGCACGCCGAGGAGCCCAGGCTGACCGTCGGCGCCCAGGCGCACGAAGGCGAACGCGCCGCGCGCCTCGGCTACACCGGCTGGCCCGCGTCGGCGGAGGAGTCGATCGTCGCCCGTGACTGCCTGCTCGCCGAGCACGCGAACGCCCGGCTGCACGTCTGCCACGTGTCGACCTCGGGCACGGCCGACATCCTGAAATGGGCCAAGGAGCGCGGCACCAAGGTCTCGGCCGAGGTCACCCCGCACCATCTGCTGCTGACCGACGAGCGGCTGTCGACCTACGATCCGGTCAACAAGGTCAACCCGCCGCTGCGCACGGAATCCGACGCCGAGAAGCTGCGCGCCGCGCTGGCCGAGGGTGTCATCGACTGCGTCGCCACCGATCACGCGCCGCACGCGGTCCAGGACAAGGACTGCGAGTGGAGTTCCGCCCGGCCCGGCATGCTCGGTCTCCAGACCGCGCTGTCGATCGTGGTCGAGACCATGGTCCGCACCGGCCTGCTGGACTGGCGGGGCGTGGCGCGCGTGATGAGCGAGCGGCCCGCCGAGATCGGGAACCTGTCCGACCACGGCCGTCCGATCGAGGTCGGCGAACCGGCCAACCTGACGCTGGTCGACCCGGACACCGAATGGACCGTACGGGGCGCCGAGTTCGCGAGCATCGCGGCGAACACCCCGTACGAAGGAATGCGGCTCCCCGGCGTGGTGACGGCGACGTTGCTGCGCGGGCGGATCACCGCACGGGAAGGGAAGATCGCATCATGAGCGACCGGATCCTGCTGACCCTGGCGGTCTTCGCCTTCTTCCTGCTCTGCGTCTTCCTGATGTGGCGCGGCTGGCGGCGCAAGTCGCGGACCCAGAGCGTCCAGGTGCCGCCGTTCGCCGAGATCCCGGCCGACCCCGGTGCGGCGTTGCTCGAATCGACCGGTCTCTACGTCAGCACGACGACGGCGGGGCACTGGCAGGACCGCGTGGTCACCCGCGGCGCCGGCCTGCGCACCGGCGCGGTGTGGCGGCTGCACGAAGACGGCGTCGCCATCGAACGCGGCGGCGCCCCGGACTTCTGGATCCCGCGGCCGGCGATCACCGGCGTCCGCAAGGACAAGGGAATGGCCGGGAAGGTGATGGGCATCGACGCGCTGCTCGTCATCACCTGGCTCGCCGGGGACGTCGAACTGGACACCGGATTCCGCGGCGACGACGTCGACGACTATCCACAGTGGATCGAAGCTTTGCAAGACACCCGCAACGACATCAAGGGAGGTGCCTGATGAGCACCCTGAACGGCACCCGTGCGCCTGCCGCGCTGGTACTCGAAGACGGCCGGATCTTCCGCGGCTCCGCGTACGGCGCCCGTGGCCGCAGCTTGGGCGAGGCGGTGTTCTGCACCGGCATGACCGGCTACCAGGAGACGCTGACCGACCCCTCCTATCACCGCCAGATCGTGGTCCAGACCGCGCCGCAGATCGGCAACACCGGCTGGAACGACGAGGACGACGAGTCTTCGCGTATCTGGGTCTCGGGGTACGTCGTCCGCGACCCGGCGCGCACGCCGTCCAACTGGCGCGCCAAGCGCACGCTGGACGAGGAACTGGAACGCCAGGGCGTCGTCGGGATTTCCGAAGTGGACACTCGCACGCTGACCCGGCACCTGCGCGAGCAGGGCGCCATGCGTTCCGGCGTCTTCTCGGGTGACGCGCTCGGCACCGACGAGGAGATGCTCGCCGAGGTGAAGGCCAGCCCGCAGATGAAGGGCGCCGACCTCGCCGGCGAGGTCACCACGAAGCAGGCGTACGTGGTCAAGGCGCAGGGGGAGACCCGCTTCCGCGTCGCCGCGCTGGACCTGGGCATCAAGTCCAACACCCCGCGCATGATGGCCGCGCGCGGCATCGAGGTGCACGTGCTGCCCTCCTCGTCCACTGTGGACGAACTGCTCGCGGTCGAGGCGGACGGTGTCTTCCTCTCCAACGGTCCCGGCGACCCGGCGACCACCGCGCACGCGACGGAGCTGACGAAAGCGGTGCTGCAGCGGGAAATCCCGCTGTTCGGCATCTGCTTCGGCAACCAGATCCTCGGCCGCGCGCTGGGACTGGGCACCTACAAGATGCGCTACGGCCACCGCGGGATCAACATCCCGGTGATCGACGTGGCGACCAAACGGGTCGCGATCACCGCGCAGAACCACGGTTTCGCCCTCGAAGGCGAGCCGGGTCAGCGGTTCGAGACGCCGTTCGGCGCCGCGCAGATCTCGCACTACTGCCCGAACGACGACACCGTCGAAGGTGTCCGCGCGTTCGACGTCCCCGCGTTCTCGGTGCAGTACCACCCCGAGGCCGCCGCCGGTCCGCACGACGCAGCCCCCCTGTTCGATGAGTTCGCCGCTTTGATGGAGAAGGCCAAGTAATGCCGAAGAGGACAGACATCCAGCACGTGCTGGTCATCGGCTCCGGGCCGATCGTGATCGGGCAGGCCGCCGAGTTCGACTACTCCGGCACCCAGGCCTGCCGCGTCCTCCGCGAAGAGGGCCTGCGGGTTTCGCTGGTGAACTCGAACCCGGCGACGATCATGACCGACCCCGAGTTCGCCGACGCCACCTACATCGAGCCGGTCACGCCGGAATTCGTCGAGAAGGTCATCGCCGAGGAGCGCCCCGACGCGATCCTCGCGACCCTCGGCGGGCAGACGGCGCTGAACTGCGCGGTCGCCCTGCACGAGCGCGGTGTGCTCGAGAAGTACGGCGTCGAACTGATCGGCGCCGACGTCGAGGCCATCCAACGCGGCGAGGACCGGCAGAAGTTCAAGGACATCGTCCGCACGATCGGTGCCGAGGTGCCCCGCTCGCGGGTCTGCCACGACATGGACGAGGTCCGCGCGACCGTCGCCGAGGTCGGCCTCCCGGTGGTCATCCGGCCGTCGTTCACCATGGGCGGGCTCGGCTCGGGCATGGCGCACACCGACGCCGAACTGGAGCGCCTCGCCTCCACCGGGCTCACCGAGTCGCCGGTCACCGAGGTGCTCATCGAGGAGAGCGTCCTCGGCTGGAAGGAGTTCGAACTCGAGCTCATGCGCGACCGGCACGACAACGTGGTGGTCGTCTGCTCGATCGAGAACATCGACGCGATGGGCGTGCACACCGGCGACTCGGTCACCGTCGCGCCCGCGATGACCCTGACCGACCGCGAGTACCAGCACATGCGCGACGTCGGTATCGCGGTGCTGCGCGAGGTCGGCGTCGACACCGGCGGCTGCAACATCCAGTTCGCGATCAACCCGGCCGACGGCCGCATGGTCGTCATCGAGATGAACCCGCGCGTCTCGCGCTCCAGTGCGCTGGCGTCGAAGGCGACCGGGTTCCCGATCGCCAAGATCGCCGCGAAACTCGCCATCGGCTACACGCTCGACGAGATCCGCAACGACATCACCGGCGAGACCCCGGCGGCCTTCGAGCCGACGCTGGACTACGTCGTGGTGAAGGTGCCGCGGTTCGCCTTCGAGAAGTTCCCCGGCGCGGACCCGACGCTGACCACGACGATGAAGAGCGTCGGCGAGGCGATGTCGTTCGGCCGCAGCTTCCCCGAGGCGCTCGGCAAGGCACTGCGGTCCATCGACACCAAGGCCACCGGCTTCTGGACCCGCCCCGATCCCGAAGGCGCGACCAAGGAGTCCATTTTGGACGCTTTGCGCACGCCGCACGACGGGCGGATCTACGAGGTCGAGCGGGCGCTGCGGTTCGGCGCCACGGTCGAGGAGATCCACGAGGCCTCGGGCATCGACCCGTGGTTCATCGACCAGATCGCCCTCATCGGCGAGGTCGGTGCCGAGGTCCGCGACGCGCAGGTGCTCGACGAGCCGCTGCTGCGCCGCGCCAAGCGCACCGGACTCTCCGACCGCCAGATCGCCGCGCTGCGGCCGGAACTGGCAGGCGAGGACGGCGTCCGCGCGCTGCGCCGCCGTCTCGGCGTGCGGCCGGTGTACAAGACCGTCGACACCTGCGCGGCCGAGTTCGCGGCCAAGACGCCGTACCACTACTCGGCCTACGAGACCGATCCCGCCGCGCAGTCGGAGATCACCGCGCAGACCGACAAGCCGAAGGTGCTCATCCTCGGCTCCGGGCCGAACCGCATCGGGCAGGGCATCGAGTTCGACTACTCGTGCGTGCACGCCGCGATCGCCTTGCGCGAGGCCGGTTTCGAAGCGGTCATGGTCAACTGCAACCCCGAGACCGTCTCCACCGACTACGACACCTCGGACAGGCTCTACTTCGAGCCGCTGTCGTTCGAGGACGTCCTGGAAGTGGTCAACGCCGAGCAGGAGTCGGGCACCGTCGCCGGGGTCATCGTGCAGCTGGGCGGCCAGACCCCGCTTTCGCTCGCGAAGCGCCTCGCCGACGCCGGTGTCCCGGTGATCGGCACCTCCCCGGACGCGATCCACCTCGCCGAGGACCGCGGCGCGTTCGGCGAGGTCCTCACCGACGCCGGGCTGCCCGCGCCGAAGTACGGCACGGCGACCTCGTTCGAGGGCGCGAAGCGGATCGCCGACAAGATCGGCTACCCGGTCCTGGTGCGGCCGTCGTACGTGCTCGGCGGACGCGGGATGGAGATCGTCTACGACGAGGAGTCCCTCGCCGGCTACATCCACCGCGCCACCGAGGTCACCCCTGAGCACCCGGTGCTGGTGGACCGGTTCCTCGACGACGCCATCGAGATCGACGTCGACGCGCTGTTCGACGGCGACGAGCTCTTCCTCGGCGGCGTCATGGAGCACATCGAGGAGGCCGGGATCCACTCCGGTGACTCCTCGTGCGCGCTGCCGCCGATCACACTGGGCCGGACCGACATCGAGACGGTGCGCCGGTCGACCGAGGCCATCGCGCGCGGCGTCGGCGTCCGCGGGCTGCTGAACGTCCAGTACGCGCTCAAGGACGACGTCCTCTACGTGCTGGAGGCCAACCCGCGCGCCTCGCGGACGGTGCCGTTCGTGTCCAAGGCCACCGCGGTGCCGCTGGCGAAGGCCGCGGCGCTGATCATGACCGGCTCGTCGATCAAGGACCTCCGCGAGAGCGGCGTGCTGCCCGCCGAAGGCGACGGGGGCCACATGCCCGCCGATTCGCCGGTCGCCGTCAAGGAGGCGGTCCTGCCGTTCCACCGCTTCCGCACCCCCGAGGGCCACGGGGTCGACTCGCTGCTCGGCCCGGAGATGAAGTCCACCGGCGAGGTCATGGGCGTCGACGTGTCCTTCGGCAAGGCGTTCGCCAAGTCGCAGGCCGGTGCCTACGGTTCGCTGCCGACCTCGGGCAAGGTGTTCGTCTCCGTCGCCAACCGCGACAAGCGTTCGCTGGTGTTCCCGGTGAAGCGGCTGGCGGATCTCGGCTTCGAGATCCTCGCCACCTCCGGTACCGCGGAAGTGTTGCGGCGCAACGGGATCGCCTGCACCGTCGTGCGCAAGCACTACGAAGGTTCGGCCGAAGGGGAGCAGAACGTCGTGGACGTCATCCTCAGCGGCGAGGTGCAGATGGTGATCAACACCCCGTACGGCAACAGCGGTCCGCGCATCGACGGCTACGAGATCCGCACCGCCGCGGTGTCGCGGGACATCCCGTGCATCACCACGGTGCAGGGCGCCGCGGCGGCCGTGCACGGGATAGAGGCCGTCATCAAGGGCGACATCGGCGTGCGGTCGCTGCAGAGCCTGCAGGCGGCGCTGAAGGCCAAGGCATGACCGAACGGTTCGGGACGAGGCTGGCGCGGGCGGTCGCGGAGAAGGGACCGCTCTGCGCCGGGATCGACCCCCATCCGGGGTTGCTCCAGGCGTGGGGTCTCCCGGCGGACGCGGCGGGCCTGGAGAAGTTCGCTCTCACGGCCGCTGAGGCGATCGCGCCCGAGGTCGCGGTGATCAAGCCCCAGTCGGCCTTTTTCGAGGCCTACGGGCCTCCTGGGGTCGCTGTTCTGGCCAAGACGATGAAGGTGTGCCGGGAAGCGGGCGCGCTCGTCCTGCTGGACGTCAAACGCGGCGACATCGGTTCGACGATGGCGGCGTACACGGCGGCGTTCCTGCCGTCCGGCGCGGAGCTGGAAGCCGACGCCATCACCGTGTCGCCGTACCTCGGCTTCGGGTCGCTGTCACCCGCGATCGACGTCGCGCGGGCGGAGGGCAAAGGCCTGTTCGTCCTCGCGCGCACCTCCAACCCGGAGGCGCAGGGACTGCAGAACGCCTTGCTGCCCAACGGAAAGACCGTCGCACAGGACATCGTCGACACGGCGGGTGGCTTTAATGCCGACCAAAGCCCTCTGGGTGACATCGGCGTCGTCGTCGGGGCCACCATCGCGCCGGGAGAGCTCGATCTGAGCCGGCTGAACGGTCCCGTCCTGGCACCCGGTTTCGGGGCCCAGGGAGCCACTGTGGCCGATTTGCGGGCGCTTTTCGGGCCGGGACTGCCGGGCGTGCTCCCGGCGTCGTCCCGCGACGTCCTCAAGCACGGACCGGACCCCGAGGCGTTGCGTGCGGCCGTTCGGCGGACACGGGATTCCCTCGGTCCCCTGGAAAACGGCCAATAGCAGGCCCGGGAATCGGTCATGACCAGCCACCCCCGCATTGTGGGCCGAGGTAACGGGTGGGTACCGTCGCCACACCCACCCAGATTTGAGAACTACCGGAGGAAAACGTGGCACTTCCCCAGCTGACAGAGGAACAGCGCGCTGCGGCGCTGGAGAAGGCCGCCGCCGCCCGCCGCATCCGTGCTGAGCTGAAGGAGCGGCTGAAGCGGGGCGGTACCACTCTGGTCGACGTGTTGAAGCAGGCCGAGGAGAACGAAGTCCTCGGCAAGATGAAGGTCTCGGCTCTGCTCGAGGCTCTTCCGGGCGTCGGCAAGGTCCGTGCCCAGCAGACCATGGAACGACTGGAGATCGCACCCAGCCGTCGTCTTCGCGGCCTCGGCGACCGGCAGCGCAAGGCGCTGCTGGCCGAATTCAGCGGCGAGTGAGCGGCGACGGTCAGGACCACCCGGTGAACCCGGGCGCTGACCGCGGCGGTGAGCCGGTGGCGGGAGTTTTTTCCCGGCACCGGCTCACGGTCGTATCGGGGCCTTCGGGAGTCGGGAAGTCGAGCGTGGTGGGGGAGCTGCGCAAGCTGGATCCGGAGATCTATTTCAGCGTCTCGGTCACCACCCGCGAGCCGAGGCCGGGTGAGGTCGACGGCGAGCACTACCACTTCATCGACCGAGCCGAGTTCGACCGCATGGTCGCCGACGGCAGGCTGCTGGAGCACGCCGAGTTCACCGGCAACTGCTACGGCACGCCCCGTGAGCCCGTCGAGCGGGCTCTGGCGGCCGGGCGCAACGCGGTTCTGGAGATCGAACTCCAGGGCGCGCGGCAGGTCCGCAAGGCGATGCCGGAGGCCCGGCTGGTGATGCTGATGCCGCCGTCGTGGGACGAACTGGTCGGCAGGCTGACCGGCCGCGGCACCGAGAACCAGGCGGCCGTGCAGGCCAGGCTGGCGGAGGCCGAACGCGAACTGGCCGCCGCCGGCGAGTTCGACGAGCGCGTCGTCAACGCCGACGTGCGGGACGCCGCCGAGCAGTTGCTAAACTTGATAACCGGCGACCAGAACTTTGAAGATTCGGAGCACCACGAGTGACCCAGGCCATCCTGAACGAAGAACTCGAAGGCATCACCAACCCGCCCATCGACGACCTGCTCGAAAAGGTCAGCTCGAAGTACGCGTTGGCGATCTACGCGGCCAAGCGCGCTCGTCAGATCAACGACTACTACGCCCAGCTGGGCGAGGGCCTGCTGGAGTACGTCGGCCCGCTGGTCGAGCCGGGTCCGCGCGAGAAGCCGCTGTCCATCGCCCTGCGCGAGATCCACGGTGGCCTGCTCGAGCACACCGAGGGTGAGTAAACCCAAGGTCGTTCTGGGCGTAGGCGGCGGGATCGCCGCTTACAAGGCCTGTGAGGTCCTGCGCGGACTGACCGAATCCGGTCACGACGTCCGCGTGGTCCCCACCGAAGCCGCGCTGAACTTCGTCGGCGCGGCCACCTTCGAGGCACTCTCGGGGAACCCGGTGCACACCGGCGTGTTCACCGAAGTGCCCGAAGTCCAGCACGTCCGCGTCGGCAAGGAAGCCGACCTGGTGATCGTCGTGCCCGCCACGGCGAACCTGCTCGCCAAGGCCGCGCACGGCATCGCGGACGACCTGCTGACGAACACCCTGCTCACCGCCCGGTGCCCCGTCGCCTTCTTCCCGGCGATGCACACCGAGATGTGGGAGCACCCGGCCACCCGTGACAACGTGGCGCTGCTGCGTTCGCGGGGCCTGGTCGTCGCCGAACCCGCCGCGGGCAGGCTCACCGGGGCCGACACCGGCAAGGGGCGCCTGGCCGATCCGGCCGAGATCGTCGACCTCGCCCGGCTCCTGCTCGCCGTGCCGGACGCCCTCCCGCGCGACCTCGAAGGCGTGCACGTGGCGATTTCGGCCGGTGGTACCCGTGAACCGCTGGACCCGGTCCGGTACCTGGGGAACCGCTCGTCGGGCAAACAGGGCTACGCGCTGGCCAGGGTCGCCGCCCAGCGCGGTGCCGAGGTCACGCTGGTCGCCGCGCACACCATCGCGCTCCCGGAACCGGCGGGCGCGAAGGTCGTCCACGTGTCCACCGCCGAGGAGATGCGCCAGGCGATGCATGCCGAGGCCGCCTCCGCCGACGTCGTCGTGATGGCCGCCGCCGTCGCCGACTTCCGGCCGTCGAACCGGGCCGAGCACAAGATCAAGAAGTCCGACGACACGCCGGACCCCGTCGTCGAACTGTCGCGCAACGCCGACATCCTGGCCGAACTGGTGCGCAACCGGGCAGAAGGCCAGCTGGTCGTGGGCTTCGCCGCGGAAACAGGTGACGACAGGGGTGGCGTACTCGATCACGCCAGGGTCAAATTGAAGCGCAAGGGTGCTGACTTGCTGGTGGTGAACGCCGTCGGTGAGGGAAAGGCGTTCGGGACCGAGGACAACTCGGGCTGGCTGCTCGGCGCGGACGGGACCGAGATCCCGATCCCGCTCGGCGCGAAGGCCGAGCTGGCGTCCACATTGTGGGACGCCGTTGTGACCTTGATGAAGCGTTGACCGACCCTCGAACGATAGTCAGTACGCTTGAGTTCAAGCTAAGGGGTGCCTAACTTTCTGGGCATCAGACGTCTAGGTGAGGAAGTGACGGCCACCGTGACCGCGTCCACCAGCAGACTGTTCACATCGGAATCGGTGACTGAGGGTCATCCCGACAAGATTTGCGACGCCATCAGCGACTCCATCCTGGACGGCCTGCTGGCCAAGGACCCCCGGAGCCGGGTGGCGGTCGAAACGCTCATCACGACCGGCCAGGTCCACGTCGCGGGTGAAGTGACCACCGAGGCCTACGCGGACATCCCGACCATCGTCCGCGATGTGATCCTGAAGATCGGTTACGACTCTTCGGCCAAGGGCTTCGACGGCAACTCCTGCGGCGTCAACGTCGCGATCGGCTCCCAGTCGCCCGACATCGCGCAAGGTGTCGACACCGCTTACGAGTCCCGCGTCGAGTCCGACGAGGACGAGATCAACCGCCAGGGTGCCGGCGACCAGGGCCTGATGTTCGGCTACGCCTGCTCGGACACCCCCGAGCTGATGCCGCTGCCGATCGCGCTGGCGCACCGGCTCTCGCAGCGGCTGACCCGGGTCCGCAAGGACGGCGTGCTGCCGTACCTGCGGCCGGACGGCAAGACCCAGGTCACCATCGAGTACGCGGGCGACCAGCCGGTGCGGCTCGACACCGTGGTCGTGTCCACCCAGCACGCCGACGGCATCGACCTGGAGCAGATGCTCGGCGTCGACGTCCGCGAGCAGGTGGTCGCCCCGGAGATCGCCGAGCTGGGTCTCGACACCTCCAACGTGCGGCTGCTGGTCAACCCGACCGGCCGCTTCGTCATCGGCGGCCCGATGGGTGACGCGGGCCTGACCGGCCGCAAGATCATCGTCGACACCTACGGCGGCATGGCCCGCCACGGTGGTGGCGCGTTCTCCGGCAAGGACCCGTCCAAGGTCGACCGCTCGGCCGCGTACGCGATGCGCTGGGTGGCGAAGAACGTCATCGCCGCCGGTCTCGCCTCGCGCGCCGAGGTCCAGGTCGCCTACGCGATCGGCAAGGCGGCCCCGGTGGGCCTCTTCGTCGAGACCTTCGGCACCGAGACGGTCGACCCGTCGAAGATCCAGGCCGCCATCACGGAGGTCTTCGACCTGCGTCCGGCCGCGATCATCCGCGACCTCGACCTGCTTCGCCCGATCTACGCGCCGACGGCCGCGTACGGCCACTTCGGCCGTCCCGAGCTGAACCTCCCGTGGGAGAGCACGGCGCGGGCGGCGGACCTGAAGTCGGCCGCGGGCGCCTGATCTCTCCAGTAGCGCGTGAAGGCCCCCTTCCCTCGGCTCAGCCGAGGGAAGGGGGCCTTCACGTCACTTCGCGGTGAGACTCGCCCAGCACCGCCCCCGTCACCTCGGACCGGACCAAGGACGAAGTAGTGCACTGAGCCTTCTCATCCTGAGGTTCAGAGGTGTGGGGGTCGTGAGTGTTAAGTGTCGTTAGAGCGGCACTTACCACTCACGACCAGGCATGACTTCGCAATTAGTCGACTACTTGCGACGTCCTGTACTGAGCCTTCTCATCCTGGTCGTGGCTCGGGGCTGAAGGGCCCTTTCCCCGCATCGCATGCGGCGAAAGCGCCCTTCGCCACGTGAGATGAAAGGTCCTTTCCTGGCAAATTTTGCCAGGAAAGGACCTTTCATCTCACGCCGGTGACGGCCCGTGGTGAGCGAGTCTGGTAGAGATCACCGGGTGAGCAGCAGTTCCGAACCGACCCCGCTGTGGGACCTTCCGGAGCCTCCGAAGGCCGAGCCGGCGCGGAAGGCCAAACCGTCACGCGCCAAGACCGCCAGCCGCCGGGGAGCGCAGAATCCCGCGCCCGAGAACCCGGTCGCGCGCATCGTCGTGGACATCCCGCTCACGCATCTCGACCGCACCTTCGACTACCGGATCCCGGAGAAGCTGCACGAGACCGCCGTCCCCGGCTGCCGGGTGCGTGTCCGGTTCGCGGGCCAGCTCGTCGACGGGTATCTCGTCGAACGTGCCGAAACCACGGAGTTCGGCGGGAAGCTCGCGTATATCGACAGGGTGACGTCCAGTGAGCCGGTGCTGCCCCCGGCGCTGCACGCGCTCTGCCGGTCGGTCGCGGACCGGTACGGCGGCACGCTCAGTGACGTCCTGCGGCTGGCGATCCCGTCCCGGCACGCGAAGGTCGAGGCTGAACCGCCGGCCGAACCGGCGCCGACGCCGGAGCCGCCCGAAACCACCGCCTGGGAGAAGTACCAAAGCGGTCCCGCCTTCCTCGAAGCCGTCGCGGAACGGCGTCCGGCCAACGCCGTCTGGCAGGCCCTGCCGGGTGAGGACTGGCCGCGCCGCCTCGCCGAAGCCGCCGCGGTGGCCGCGGCCGCCGGACGTGGCGTCGTGATGGTCGTCCCCGACCACCGTGATCTCACGCGTCTGCACGACGCGTGCGTCTCCTTGCTGGGTGAGGGCGCGGTGGTCGCGTTGATCGCCGGGCTGGGCCCGGCCGAGCGCTACCGCCGCTGGCTCGCGGTGCTGCGCGGCGCCGTGCGCGTCGTCGTCGGCACGCGCGCGGCGATGTTCGCGCCGGTCGCCGATCCCGGCCTGTTCGTGGTGTGGGACGACGGCGACGACGTCCACCTCGACCAGCACGCGCCGTATCCCCACGTCCGCGACGTGCTGATGGATCGCGCTCACGCCGCGAAGGGGTCGATGCTCGTCGCCGGTTTCGCGCGGACCGCCGAGGCGCAGTTCCTGGTCGAGTCGGGCTGGGCGCAACCCCTCGTCGCCGCCCGGCCCGAACTGCGGGCCGCCGCGCCGCGCGTCACGCCCGTCGGCGAGGACTTCGACGTCGCGCGGGACGAAGCGGCGAAGGCGGCACGGCTTCCTTCGGTCGCTTTCGAGGCGGCGCGGCAGTCGCTGGCCGGAGGGTTCCCGGTCCTGGTCCAGGTTCCGCGTCGCGGGTACGTGCCCGGGCTGGCGTGCGGCAACTGCCGGACGTCGGCGCACTGCCGTCGCTGCGCGGGGCCGCTTTCCTTGCCCGGCGGCCTGATCGACGGCGCGCCGAGGCCGCCCGCCTGCCGGTGGTGCGGTGTTCCCGAGACGAACTTCCATTGCGCGGCTTGCGGTTCCGTGCGGCTGCGGGCGGTCGTCGTCGGCTCCAAACGGACCGCGGAGGAGCTGGGCCGCGCGTTCTCCGGATTCCCGGTGCGGACCTCGGGCGCGTCGGAGGTTCTGGCTTCGGTGCCGGGGAAACCGGCGCTGGTGGTGTGCACGCCCGGAGCCGAGCCGATCGCGGAAGGCGGTTACGGCGCCGCCCTGCTGCTGGACGGCTGGGCGCTGCTGGGGCGGCAGGACCTGCGCGCCGGGGAGGAGACCCTGCGCCGCTGGATGGCGGCCGCGGCACTGGTGCGGCCGGGGACCGAGGGCGGACGCGTGTTCGTCGGCGCGGAAGCGGGCCTCTCGGTCGTCCAGGCCCTGGTGCGGTGGGATCCGGGCTGGCACGCGAGCCAGGAGCTGGCCGAACGGCGGGAACTCGGCTTCCCGCCCGCGATGCGGATGGCGAGTATCGAGGGCACCCCGGACGTGGTCGCCGGGCTGCTCGACGATCTCGCCCTGCCGGAGACCGGCGAGGTGCTGGGCCCGGTGCCGCTCGGGGAGGTCGACGAGGACGGCAACGCCGAACGCGAGCGCGCCCTGGTGCGTGTCGCCCGTCCGCAGGGGAAGGCGCTCGCGGCAGCCGTCCACGCGGCCGCGGCCCGCCGGGACGCGCGGAAGGCTTCAGAGCCCATCCGGATCCAGCTCGACCCCCTGGAACTCATCTAGCGCCCCGCCCCCTGCCGCGTTTCGTCCTCTGAATGCGGTGCTTGCGTGTGCAAGGACCGCATCCAGAGGACGAAACGCAGGGCGTCAGAGGGTCGTGCCGGGGACCGCGAGGACGTCGGCGCGGGGCGAAGCGCCCGGAGCGGACGAAGTGCCGGGAGTGGGCGTAGCGAGCGGAGCGGACGTAGGCGCGGTGCCGCCCAGCGCGGCGGTGAGCAGCGTGACGATCTGCGAGGAGATCGCCGCCCGCCGCGCCTCGAAATCGGCGTCGGTCAGGGCCGCCGGGTCGGCGGGCGTGCCGAGCACCGGCGTGTGCAGGTGCCCGCCCGCGACACCGTCGAGGCCGAGCCCGATCCGGAGCCGGTTGCTGCGGTACATCGATTCGTTGGAGAGGTAGTTACCGCCGCCTCCGGACGCCGCGATCTCACCGGGTTTCGGCGCGTCGGTCCGGCAGACCGCGGTCCCGGTCCCCGGCTTCGTGCTGTCCGGCCACACACAGAACGCCTGGTTGTACAGCACCTGATACGCCCCGGCGGGCGCGGCGAGCATCTTTTCGTACGGCAGCGTGGTTTCGATGAACTGGACGGCGGGCTGCGGCCAGCCGCTCGCGGGCGGGACCTGGCCGACGACCGACGCGTCGAGGTTGTCCGGGAAACCACCGCGCCACGCGCCGGCCCACCGCTCGATGTCGAACCGGCCGGGACGGCCCTGGCTGATCGTCATGATCAGTTCCGGGCGGCGGAAGCGGTTCTTCAACGCCTCGCCGTAGGCCGCCTCGACGATGCCCGCGTCGAAGTAACTCCAGACCACCGGGAACGACACGGCCTGCACCAGCGCCGGCCCGGTCGGGGTCTGGATCACCTTGCCGTCGAGGTGCAGCGCGGCCGCGCCGGACGGGTTCGCGATACGGACGCCCGCGCCGTTGAGCGTGAACGGGTCGAATCCGCTCACCAGCACGCGGCGCAGCGACGGGCCGAGCGGGAAACGGGCGTCGTCGAGGCCGCGGGCGCCGAAGTCGAAGGTCTTCAGCAGGTGCGCCCGGGCGGGCGCCGTCAGCGGGAAGCGCGGCGTCCACTGCCGGAGCGCCTTGCTCATCTGCAAGCGCGCCCAGTACAGCGGGCGGTCGTCGGCCTTGTCGATGCCGCCGAGGTCGGGACGGCGGCCCTGCGCGCGGTCGACCGCGGTCCGCCAGAGCCCGTCACCGGCGGTCTCGGCGAGCTTCTCGGCGCGCGAAGCGGTCTTCGTGGCGCAGAGACGCGTCGTGAAGTCGGAGACGAGCTTGTCGAATCCCGCGAGCCGGACGAGTTCCGGGCCGACGGCGGGACCGCCCGACGGAAGCGTCGCGGTGAGGCGGTTCTCCTCGACGGTGATCGCGGCCGAGCCGTCGAAACAGTCACGGGCGGGCTCGGCTTGCGCGACACCGGGGACCGCGAGCACGGGAAGGGCGGTGAGCAGCGGGAGGAGCGCGCTCCAGCGCCTGCCGGGAGTCTTCATGGCACCGCATTCTTCTCATCCCGGCGGGGCCGCACTACCGACGAACGCAGGTGTGGACGGGTCTTGTCCGGGGTGGACAGGCGGGGCAGACTCGCGCCATGGCCGCGCACAGAAGCACTTTGGGACGCATCACCGCAGTCACCGCCATCGCCGCTCTGGTCGGCGCCGCCGTACCGGGGACCGCTTCGGCCGCTCCACCGACGCCGAAGTCCCCGGTCGCCGTCGGCTATCTGGGCGCCGTGTCGAGTATCGACGCGGACGCGACCGCGATCGGCACGAAGATCCTGCGCGAGGGCGGCAACGCCGTCGACGCGGCCGTCGCGACCGCCGCCGCGCTCGGCGTCACCGATCCGTTCTCCGCCGGGTTCGGCGGTGGCGGCTTCTTCGTCTACTACGACGCGCGTACCGGCAAGGTGCACACCCTCGACGGCCGCGAGACCGCGCCGTCGAGCGCGAACGAGAACCTCTTCGTCGAGAACGGCAAGGCGATCCCGTTCGCCGAAGCCGTCACCAGCGGACTCGGCGTCGGTGTGCCGGGCACGCCCGCCACCTGGCAGGAAGCCCTGCGCAAATGGGGGACCAAGTCGCTGGCGAAGGCGATCAAGCCCGCCGAGGACCTCGCGCGCAACGGCTTCACCGTCGACCAGACCTTCACCACCCAGATCTCCAACAACGCTGCCCGCTTCTCGGCGTTCCCCTCGACCCGGTCGCTGTACCTGCCCGGCGGCGCGCCGCCCGCGGTCGGCACTACGTTCAAGAACCCGGACCTCGCGGGCACGTACGCGCAACTCGCCGCGAAGGGCACCGACGTCCTCTACCGCGGGCCGATCGGCACGGACGTCGTCAACACGGTGAGGAAGCCGCCGGTCGACCCCGCGTCGACGCTGAAGGTTCGTCCCGGTGACCTGACCGCGGCGGACCTCGCGAAGTACCGCGTCGTGGAGCGGAAGCCGACCAAGACCCGGTACCGGGGCCTCGACGTCTACGGCATGCCCGCGCCGTCGTCCGGTGGGCTGACCGTGGGCGAGGCGCTGAACATCCTGGAGAACACGAAGCTCTCCAAGCTGGAGAAGGCCGACTACCTGCACTACTTCCTGGAGTCGACCAGGCTCGCCTTCGCCGACCGCAACCGGTGGATCGGCGACCCGGCGTTCGTCGACGTCCCGGCGAAGGAACTGATCAGCCAGAAGTTCGCCGACAGCCGCGCGTGCCTGATCGACCCGGCGAAAGCCGGCGTGAGCCCGGTCGCGCCCGCCGACCCGCGGAACCCGGTGCCGTGCGCGGCGGGGACGAACTCCGCGCCGACGCCGTACGAGGGCGAGAACACCACGCACCTCACGGTCGCCGACAAGTGGGGCAACGTGGTCGCCTACACGCTGACCATCGAGCAGGAGGGCGGCAGCGGCATCGTCGTCCCGGGCCGGGGGTTCCTGCTCAACAACGAACTGACCGACTTCTCCTTCACCCCGGTGACGCCGGGCGTGCCCGACCCGAACCTGCCCGGCCCGGCCAAACGGCCGCGTTCGTCGATGGCGCCGACCATCGTGCTCGACCACGGCAAGCCGCTGCTCGCCGTCGGTTCGCCCGGTGGCGCGTCGATCATCACCACGGTGCTGCAGATCCTCACCGGTCGTCTCGACCGCGGCCTCGGACTGGTCGACGCGATCGCCGAACCGCGCGCTTCGCAACGGAACTCGGCGGCCGCGCAGGTCGAGCAGGCGTTCCTCGACCAGACCGAGGTGCTCGCGGCACTGAAGGCCAAGGGACAGGGGTTCTCGACGGCGCCCGCGGAGATAGGCGCCGCGACCGGTGTCGAACGGCTGCGGGACGGCCGGTGGCTCGCCGCCGCCGAACCGACCCGGCGGGGTGGCGGCTCGGCGGCCGTCGTGCTGCCCTGGCCGCCTCGCTAGGCCCGCTGGACCGACTGCGGCCTCGTGAGTGGTAATGACGGTTAGAACCGTCATTACCACTCACGAGGCGGACAGGTCGGCTCTCTCGAAACCGAGGGTCGAAGCACCAGGCCGGGCCGATGCGGAGAGCGAGCGCGCCGGGGGAGCGGGGCCCTTCTAGACTGAGCGGCGATGTTCGTCCAGTCAGAGGTACCCGTCCCCCCGGTGGAGGTGCGTTGATGCGCCTCGTCTTCGCCGGCACCCCCGAACCCGCCGTCCCCTCGTTGCGCGCGCTCCTCGCGTCCGAACGGCATGAGGTCGTCGCCGTCGTGACCCGTCCGGACGCGCAGGCCGGCCGAGGCCGCCGGGTCGTCCGGTCCCCGATCGGCGCGCTTGCCGACGAGCACGGGATCGAGGTGCTGACCCCGCCGAAGGCGAGTGACCCCGCGTTCCTCGCCCGGCTCGCGGAGATCGCCCCCGACGCGTGCCCCGTCGTCGCGTACGGGGCGTTGCTGCCCCAGGCCGCGCTGGACATCCCGAAGCACGGCTGGGTCAACCTGCACTTCTCGCTGCTGCCCGCGTGGCGCGGCGCCGCGCCGGTCCAGGCCGCGATCCGCGCCGGGGACGAGATCACCGGCGCCTCGACGTTCCGGATCGTCAAGGAACTCGACGCGGGCCCGGTCTTCGGCGTGATCACCGAGCAGATCGCGGTGACCGACACCGCCGGGCAGCTGCTCGGCAGGCTGGCGGAGTCCGGGGCGAAGCTGCTCGTGTCCACGATGGACGGTATCGCCGACGGGACGCTGCGCGCGGTCGAGCAGACCGGCGACGGCGTGAGCTACGCGCCCAAGGTGACCGTCGAGGACGCGCGGGTGTCGTTCGCCGACCCGGCCACCGCGGTCGACAGGCAGATCCGCGCGGTCAGCCCGGAACCGGGCGCGTGGGCGGAGTTCCGGGGCGAGCGGCTGAAGCTCGGCCCGGTGACGGTCGTCGACGAGCCGGGGCCCCCGCCGGGCGAGCTGGTCGTGGAACGCAAGCGGGTCCTGGTCGGCACGGCGTCGAAACCGGTGCGGCTGGGCGAAGTGCAGGCGCAGGGCAAGAAGCGGATGGCGGCCACCGACTGGGCGCGCGGTACGAGGATCGAACAAGGAGAGCGCCTGCAGTGAACGAGCGTAGGGAACGCCGGCCGTCGAGGCCGGAGCGTGGCCGTCCCGGCCCGCGTAAAGAGGGGCCCAGCCGCCCGCCGCAGGTCGATCCGGCCCGGCAGGTCGCGTTCGACGTCTTGCGCGCGGTACGGGAAAAGGACGCGTACGCGAACTTGGTGCTGCCGGAGCTGCTGCGCAACCGCCGGATCACCGGCCGGGACGCGGCGCTGGCCACCGAACTGACCTACGGGACCTCCCGGGCGATCGGCATGCTGGACGCCGTCATCGGGGCCTGCCTGGTGGACCGGTCACTGGACAAGGTGGACGCGCTGGTGCTGGACGGGCTGCGGCTCGGCGCGTACCAGCTGCTGCGCACCCGTATCCCCGAGCACGCCGCCGTCGGGTCCACTGTGGACCTCGTCCGCGCCGAAGTCGGTTCCTGGATCGCGGGTTTCGTCAACGCCGTGCTGCGTTCAGTGTCCGAAAAGGACGAACAGACCTGGCTCGACGAACTCGCGCCGGACGAGGCGGTCGACCCGATCGGCGCGTACGCGCTGCGGACGGCGCACCCGCGCTGGGTCGCGCGGTCCTTCGCGGAAGCGCTGGGGGACAAGGGAGCCGAGCTGAAGGCGGCCCTGGAGGCCGACGACGAACGGCCCGACGTGCACCTGGTCGCCCGCCCCGGTGAGATCAGCGCCGACGAGCTGGCCGCCATCACCGGCGGCGACGTCGCCCCGTACTCGCCCTACGGCGTCCGGATGCCCGCGGGCTCCGGCGATCCCGGCGACGTCGAGCCGGTCAAGGAGAAGCTGGCCGCGGTCCAGGACGAGGGCAGCCAGCTGTGCGCGGTCGCCGTCACAAAGGTGCCGCTCACCGGCTCCGACGAACGCTGGCTGGACCTGTGCGCCGGACCGGGCGGCAAGGCCGCGCTGCTGGGCGCGCTCGCGTCGATCAGCGGCGCGACCGTCGACGCCGTCGAGAAGGCACCGCACCGCGCGAAGCTGATCGAGAACGCCGTCCGTGGGCTTCCGGTGACCATCCACGTCGCCGACGGCCGCGAGACCGGCCTCGAACCGGGCTACGACCGCGTCCTGGTCGACGCGCCGTGCAGTGGCCTCGGCTCGCTGCGGCGCCGTCCCGAGTCGCGCTGGCGCCGTCAGCCCAGCGACATCTCGGATCTGACGAAACTGCAGGGCCAGCTGATCACCGCGGCGCTGGACCTGGTCCGGCCCGGCGGCATCGTCACCTACGTCGTCTGCTCGCCGCATCTGGCCGAGACCGAAGGCGTCGTGGGGGAGACGGCGCGCCGCGCCGGCGTCGAGGTCGTCGACGCGCGTGAGTTCTTCCCCGGCGTCCCACAGCTCGGCGACGGCCCGTACGTGCAGCTGTGGCCGCACCGGCACGGCACCGACGCGATGTTCTGCGCCGTCCTGCGGAAGCCGGATTCCGCCGGGTGAGCAGGGTTCTCGGCCTGGTCGCGAGCTCGTGCGGCGGACTGGACACCCGGTTCGCCGCGCAGCTCGCGCGACCGGCCGCGGACCGCGGCTGGGAGCTCGCGATCACGCTCACCCCGACCGCGGCCCGCTGGCTGGAGACGACCGGCGGGATCGATGACCTGAAGAAGGTCACCGATCTGCCGGTCCGCAGTACCGGCAGGATGCCGGGCGAACCCCGGCCGCATCCGGATCCCACGGTGTTCCTGTTCGCCCCCGCGAGCGCGAACTCCGTGGCGAAACTGGCGCTGGGCATCGCCGACAACCAGGCGCTGACCCTGCTCGGTGACGTCCTCGGCACGCCCGGCGTCACGATCGTGCTGGGCTACCAGATCCAGGACACCCGGGTGCACCACCCGGCCTGGCGACGTCATCTCGACACGCTCGCCTCCGCCGGGGTCACCAGTACGAGGCTCACTCCCGACGCGTCCTGGACCTCTGTGCTGGATCTGCTCCCGGCGGTCTAGCGGGCGCAGAACCCCGTGTCCAGTGCCTTGGCGAGATCGTCCGATGCCTTGCCCGGCAACGGGTCCTGGTTGACCACGACGTTCACCCGCCTGCCGTGCGAGACGGCGCCCGACAGGTTCGCGAAGCCGACGATGTTCCCGCCGTGTCCCCAGAACCTGCCCCCGCACGACAGCGGGACGGACGCGATGCCGAGCCCGTACTCCGCGCCGGGGATGCCGACGGGCGCCGGGATGGTCCGCTGCATCTCCGTCAGCTGCGCCCGCTTCAGGAGCCGGCCGTCGACGAGCGCGCCGAAAAAGCGGTTCAGGTCTTCCCCGGTCGAGACGAGCCCGCCGGAGGCCCCGGCGGCCGACGGGTCGAATTCGGTGAAGTCGACGAGCCCCGTTCCTCGCGGCGTGTACCCCCTGGCGTGCGGGAACGGCAGGCGTTCGTCGCCGCGCGGGGGCAGCGCGGTGTCGCGCAAGCCCAGCGGCCGGACGATCCTGCCGTCGATCTCGTCGGCGACGGAGCGGCCGGTGAGCTTCTCGATGAGCATCCCGGCGATGACGTAGTTCGTGTTGGAGTACGACCAGCTCGTACCGGGCGCGAACAGCGGCGGATGCGCGAGCCCGATCGCCACCAGCTCTCCGGGCTCCGCCCCGCGATGCCGCCACTTGTCGATATCGAGGTCGCGCACGTAGTTGTAGAGCCCGCTGGTGTGCTGGAGCAGCTGCCGCACGGTGATCTTCGTGCCGTCGTTGCCGTTCCCGCGCACGAGACCGGGCAGGTACTCCTCGATCGGCGTGTCCAGCCGCACCTTCCCCTCGGCGACCAGCTGCAGCACCACGACGGCGACGAAGGTCTTGGTGACACTGGCCGCCCGGAACTTCGAGCCGTGCGGGAACGGCGTCCCGGTCTCGATGTTCCCGACGCCTTCGCGCTCCGACCACGTCCGCCCGGAGGTGTTCGTCACGGTCGCCTGCGCGCCGGGGACGCCGTCCCGCACCAGCGTTTTCAGCGCGTTGTCGACTTCGTCCCGCGGCTTGGTCACGGCGAGTGCCGGGGTGGCGGTCGTCGCGGCGAGCAGCGCGACCAGTGCGCTGACGGCGATGATCTTCTTGCCTGGCAAGGATTTTCGCATGGTCACTAAATTAGGGACGCCGAAGCCGGGTGACCATGGGGCAGCCCCCAGCGCCGCACCGGGGGCCTGCCCCACCTTCCCGGCACCGCCCTCAGCGCAGGCTGTGCCCCGGCGAGACGATGCCGGTCTCGTAGGCGAACACCACCGCCTGGCTGCGGTTGGCCGCACCCAGTTTCCCGAAAATGTTGCCCACATGGGTTTTGACGGTTTCGAGACTGATGACCAGCTCGGCCGCGATGTCCACATTGGACATCCCGGTGGCGATGAGCCGCAGCACCTCGGTCTCCCGTTTCGTCAGCGACGACGGCCGGGGCGCGAGGCCCGATGCCGCCGGGCGCGCGGTGACCATCCGCCGGATCGCGTCGGGGAACAGCAGGGTCTCCCCGGCCGCGATGGTCCGGATGGCGTGCGCGAACTCCTCCTTGCGGGCCCGTTTCAGCAGGAACCCGCTCGCCCCGGCGAGCAGCGCGTCGTAGACGTAGTCGTCGTTGTCGAACGTCGTGATCACGAGGATCTTCGGCGGTTCGGGCACTTCGGCGAGCACCCGCCGGGTCGCCTCGATCCCGTCCACGCCGGGCATGCGGACGTCCATCAGGACCACGTCAGGACGCGTCCGCCGCACCAGGTCCACCACCTCGCCGCCGTCGCCCGCCTCGCCGACGACGGTCAGGTCGGGCTGGTTGTCCAGCAGCGAACGGAGACCGGCCCGCAGCAGGGGTTCGTCGTCGACGATCAGGACCCGCAATGTCATGAGCGTGACCGTAGCGGGATGGTGGTCACCAGCCGCCACAGCGGCTCACCGTCGAAGGCCGGACCCGCGACGAGCTCGCCGCGCAGCGCCTCGACCCGCTCGGTGAGACCGGGCAGCCCGTTGCCGCCGCGGCCGGACGCGGCCACGGTCTCCTTGAGCGGATTCACGATCTCGATGCGCAGCGCGTCGGCGAGCACCGCGACGCGGACGGTCACCGGGCCGGGATGGGCGTGCCGCAACGCGTTCGTCAGTCCTTCTTGGACGATCCGGTACGCCTCCCGGGAAAGTGTCGCGGGCAGTTCGGCGGCGGGACCGGTCAGTTCGTAGTCGATCACCGCGCCGCCGGAACGCGCCCGCTCGGCCAGCGTCGCGGCTTCGACGAGCCGCCGTTCGGGCTCGCGGGACGAGTTGTCTTCGCGCAGCAGGCCGAGGACGTGGTCGAGGTCCTCCAGCGCCATCCTCGACGACTCCTCGATGGTGCCCAGCGCCCGCCGCACCAGCTGCGGTTCGGAATCGACCAGCTCGGCGGCCGCGGCGGCCTGGATGGTCGACGTCGTCAGCGTGTGCCCGATGGAGTCGTGCAGTTCGCGGGCAAGGCGGTTGCGCTGGGCGAAATGGTTCGCGCGGACCTCGGCGGCGGCGACGCGTTCGGCGGCCGACGGCCCCAGCAGCGCGACCGCGCCGTACTGGAAGAGCTTGGTGAAGCCGACGAGGACATACGCGATCGCGAGCAGCGTCAGCAGCGCGATCGGCAGTGTCCACAGCCCGGCGGTCCCGGGTTCGACCGTCACCCGCTCACCGAAGAACTCGATGGGGCTGCCGCCGCCTCCCACCCAGACCAGGGCGAACACGAAGCCGATCGTCAGGAAGCCGCCGATGCCGAACAGCACCCAGCTGAGCCCGGTGTGCACGACGAGCCAGGCCGCCGAACGCCGTCGCTCCGCCCAGGCGACCTTCGCGTGCGGCGGAGGCTGCGCGATCCGGGTGCCCAGCATCTGGTTGGCGAACCACACGCCGACCTTCCGCATCGGACCGGGAAGTCCGGCGAGCGCGACCAGCAGGCCCATCGCGAGGATCCCGTAGACCAGTTTCAGTGTCACGTCGCCCGGGATGAGGACGGCGGGGATGAGCGCGAACGGGAACGGCAGCGCCGTCATCGCCATCCCGAGGAGGCTGAACGGCACACTGCGGTAACCGCCGATCCGCACCAGGGGCTTGAAAGGGTTGACCATGACCGGAACGCTATTCGGCGGCGGGTGCGCGCACCTCCCACTCCGGGGCCATTTCATGTCATCCTCAAGGCCACCGACGCCGGTCACAGCCGGTTAGCGGCCGTTAGCGGCGGCCTCCTACACTCGGGCGCGTGGCTCACCGACCTTTGATCGCACCCAGCATCCTCTCCGCGGACTTCGCCCGGCTCGGCGAAGAGATCCGCGCCGTCGCGGGTGAGGGGGACACTCGCGCGGACTGGGTCCACGTCGACGTCATGGACGCGCACTTCGTGCCGAACCTGACCCTCGGCCTGCCCGTGGTGAAGTCGCTGCTCAAGGCCACCGACGTGCCGATCGACTGCCACCTGATGATCGAGAACCCCGACAAATGGGCCATCGGGTACGCCGAGGCGGGCGCCTACAACGTCACCGTGCACGTCGAGGCGGCGCACGACCCCGTCGCGCTGGCGAAGAACCTCCGCGCCGCCGGGGCGAAGGCCGGGCTGTCGATCAAGCCGAACACCCCGCTCGAGGATCACCTCGAGACCCTCAAGCACTACGACACGCTGCTGGTGATGTCGGTCGAGCCGGGCTTCGGCGGCCAGTCGTTCATCGCCGACGTCCTGGAGAAGGTGCGCACCGCGCGGCGCCTGGTCGACACCGGTCACCTCAAGCTCGTCGTCGAGATCGACGGCGGGATCAACGCCGACACGATCGAGCAGGCCGCCGAGGCCGGGGTGGACTGTTTCGTCGCCGGTTCCGCCGTCTACGGCGCCGAAGACCCTGGTAAGGCGGTCGCGGCGCTGCGCGAGCAGGCCGCCCGCGTCCGCGGCTGATTCCCGGCTCCAGACCCGTGCTCGGGTCAGGAGAAGGAATCGGCACCGGTGGGTGTTGGATGAAGGGAGCATCGTTTCCAGCGACGGTGCGACCAGGAGGAGGGCAGCAGGAGTGTTCACCGGCATTGTCGAGGAACTCGGCGAGGTCACCGCGGTCGAGCAGGTACCGAACGCCGCGCGGCTGACCGTGCGAGGGCCGCTGGTGACCAGCGACGCCGGGCACGGCGACTCCATCGCGGTGAGTGGCGTGTGCCTCACCGTGGTCGCGGTGGCGGGCGGTGAGTTTACCGTCGACGTCGTGCACGAAACCCTGCAGCGCTCCAGCCTCGCGAAGGTGAACGTCGGCGACGTCGTGAACCTGGAACGCGCGACGCCGGCCGGCGGCAGGCTCGGCGGGCACATCATGCAGGGCCACGTGGACGGCACCGGCGTCTACCTCAAGCGGGACGAGCAAGGGCTCACCACGTTCGCCCTCCCGGGGAAACTGTCACGGTACGTGGTCGAAAAGGGGTCGATCGCGGTCGACGGCGTCTCCCTCACGGTCGCTTCGGTGACCGACGAGGAGTTCTCCGTCGCCCTGATCCCGACCACGCTCGAACTGACCACCCTCGGCCGTAATCAGCCGGGTGACCTGGTCAACCTCGAGGTCGACGTGGTCGCCAAGTACGTCGAGAAGCTGGCCATGCCGCACCTGCGCACGCAGGGGGACAATGGTGGCGCGGAGGAGCGGGCGTGACCGAGACGAGTGCGATTCCGGGGTCGGCGGATCTGACCCCCTGTGGAGGCGGGGTGGCTGTGAACGCCGAAGCCATCGAGGCGGCGATCGCCGATATCAAGGCGGGCCGTCCGGTCGTCGTGGTGGACGACGAGGACCGCGAGAACGAGGGTGACCTGATCTTCGCGGCGGAGAAGGCCACGCCCGAACTGATGGCCTTCATGGTGCGCTACACCTCGGGTTACGTCTGCGTGGCGCTGACCGAGGCCGAGGCGGACAGGCTCGATCTGCCCCCGATGTACCACACGAACCAGGACCAGCGCGGCACCGCGTACACCGTCACGGTCGACGCCGCCGAGGGCATCACCACCGGCATCTCCGCGGCCGACCGGTCGCACACCATCCGGCTGCTCGCCGACCCGGCGTCCAAGGCGTCGGACTTCCGGCGTCCCGGCCACGTGGTCCCGCTGCGCGCCAAGCAGGGCGGCGTCCTGCGGCGGCCAGGGCACACCGAAGCCGCCGTCGACCTGGCCCGGCTCGCCGGTCTCTCGCCGTCCGGCGTGCTCTGCGAGATCGTGTCGCAAAAGGACGAAGGCGACATGGCCCGCCGCGACGAGCTCGAGGTCTTCGCCGCGGACCACGACCTGAAGGTGATCACCATCGCCGATCTGATCGCCTACCGGCGCCGGACGGAGAAGCAGGTCGAACGGGTCGCCGAGGCGCGTATCCCGCTGGCGGCGGGCACCTTCCGCGCGGTCGGCTACGACAGCCTGCTCGACGGCATCGAGCACATCGCCTTCGTCTACGGCGAGATCGGCGACGGCGAGGACATCCTGGTCCGCGTGCACTCCGAATGCCTCACCGGCGACGTCTTCGGCTCGCTGCGCTGCGACTGCGGCCCGCAGCTGGAGGCGGCCCTGGAGGCGGTGGCCAAGGAAGGCCGCGGCGTCGTGCTCTACATCCGCGGCCACGAGGGCCGGGGGATCGGGCTGTTGCACAAGCTGCAGGCCTACCAGCTCCAGGACGCCGGCGCGGACACCGTCGACGCGAACCTGCAGCTCGGCGTCCCCGCCGACGCGCGGGACTACGGCACCGGCGCGCAGATCCTGTGCGATCTGGGCGTCAGCTCGATGCGGCTGCTGACGAACAACCCGGCCAAGCGCGTCGGGCTGGAGGGCTACGGCCTGCGGGTCAGCGGCCGGGTGTCGCTGCCGATCTCGCCGAACCCGGAGAACCTGCGCTACCTCAAGACCAAGCGGGACCGGATGGGGCACGACCTGTCCCAGCTGGAGCATTTCGACCAGGTCGGCGCCGAGGTCGACCAGGGCAACGGAGGTGGCACGCGGTGAGCGGCGAGGGCCGTCCGGACGTCGAACTCGACCTGTCCGACTGTAAGAACATCCGCCTCGGGATCGTGGCCACACGCTGGCACACGAAGATCACGAGTGCCCTGCTGGAGCGCGCGCTGGAGGCGGCCAAGGCCGCCGACCTGGAGGAAGAGCCGACCGTGGTCCGCGTCGCGGGCGCCGTCGAACTCCCCGTCGCCGCGCAGGCACTGGCCCGTACGCATGACGCTGTCGTCGCGCTGGGAGTGGTCATCCGGGGCGGGACACCGCATTTCGAGTACGTCTGCGACGCGGTCACCGCGGGCCTGACCAGGGTGGCGCTCGACGAGAGCACCCCGGTCGGCAACGGCGTGCTCACCTGCGACACCGAACAGCAGGCCCTCGACCGCTCCGGCCTGCCGGGCTCCGTCGAAGACAAGGGCTACGAAGCGACCGTCGCCGCACTGGACGCCGCGCACGCGCTGCGCAACCTGCGCCAGCCGTGGACCGAGCGGGGCTTCGTGTGAGCGTCGAGGCGGATGTGATGACAGAGTCCGAGGTCGTGGTGGTGCGGCCCCGCCGTGCCCTGGTGATGTGCTCGGTGCTGGCGGTGATCCTGCTGGCGACGTTCGTGGTCGTCGCGGTGCTGCTGCGCGGCTCGGACACCGGCGTGATCTTCCAGCCGTCCGACCAGGCGGCGATGATCGGCATCGGCATCCTGCTCGCGGCCGGGACGATGCTGTTCGCGACCGCGCGCGTGAAGGCCGACGCCGACGGCATCGAGGTCCGGAACGTACTGATCACCAAGCGGTTCGCGTGGAGCGAGGTGCTTTCGGTGAGTTTCCCGGACGGTGCTTCGTGGGCGCGGCTGGAGCTGCCGGACGACGAGTACTACTCGGTCATGGCCGTGCAGGCCGTCGACCGGGAACGGGCGGTGACCGCGGTGCGGGCGCTGCGGCGGCTGCACAAGGCGGCCTGGAACGGCTGACGCGCTCCTTCAAGTGCCATGAAAGGTCCTTTCCTTGCAAAATTTGCAAGGAAAGGACCTTTCATGGCATCGGGGGCAAGGTGCCAAGAGGATTTCGGTACCTACGGCGGGGATGCCGAGCGCGTGAAGGCCCCCTTCACGCGGCTCAGCCGAGGAAACGCGACCTTCACACCTTCCCGGGTACTGCGGACGGGCAAGGGCGCCGGATGTCTCCAATGTGGCATTGGGGGCGCTCAGCGTCTCCAATGCCACATTGGAGACATGATCGGCAGGAGCGGCTTCGGGAGAACGCGCAGTTGAGGGTGTCGGTCACGACAACTTTGCCTTACCCCAATGGCCCGAATCGCCACTCACGACCACCCGACCGACAGCCACCTCCAGACCCAGGCCACACCAGGGTGACCCAGGCGCAATGAAGGGGCGGCCACGTGGACGTTGCTTCAGCGCTCACTCAAGTGTCATGAGGGGTCCCCATAGGACAAATTTCGTCCTATGGGGACCCCTCATGAGGCGCCTTGCACCGACGAAGCCCCTCAAAGCTCCAGATCCACCACGATCGGCGCGTGGTCCGACGGACCCTTCCCCTTCCGCGCCTCACGGTCCACATAGGAATCGGTCACCGCGGCCGCCACCGTGGCGTCGGCGTACACGAGGTCGATCCGCATTCCCTTGTTGTTCGGGAAGTTCCCGGCCCGGTAGTCCCAGTAGGTGAACGGGTGGTCGTACTTCAGCGGCCGCGGGAACACGTCGGACAGGCCGAGGTCCCGCAGCGCCGCGAGTGCCTTCCGTTCCGGCTCGGTCACGTGTGTCGAGCCGGCGAACACGCCGATGTCCCAGACGTCCGCGTCGGTCGGCGCGATGTTGAAGTCGCCGAGCACGGCGAACGGCAGCCCGCGCGCCTGCTCCTCGCGCACGGTCGCCTCCAGCGCCGAGAGCCAGGCCAGTTTGTACTCGTAGTGCGGGTTTTCCAGCTCCCGCCCGTTCGGCACGTACACCGACCACAGGCGCAGCCCGCCGCAGGTGGCGCCGATGGCCCGCGCGTCGGTCTTGTCCTCGAAGGTGGGCTCGCCGGTCAGCCCGCGCGTGACATCCTCCAGCCCGACGCGGGACAGGATGGCCACGCCGTTCCAGCGCCCGATGCCGTACGCGGCCGTCTCGTAGCCCAGTTCCCGCACGGCGTCGACCGGGAACGCGTCGGTGCCGGATTTGAGTTCCTGCAGGCACAGCACATCCGGTTGCACCGAGCCCAGCCAGTCAAGGACCCTCGGCAGCCGGGGCCCGATCGAGTTCACGTTCCAGGTCGCGATCCGCATGCCCGCGAGCGTCCCACACAGCACCGACACGACGATGCGAAAGGGCCCCTGTCGCGACGGGTCACGTCGCGACAGGGGCCGGCCGGGGTAGAGGTCAGACCCCGGTGGTCGAGCGGATCCACGAGCGCGCCGAAGCGACGCTGCCGTAGTTGTTGGTGCCGCGGACGTTCGAGCCGCTCTGGTTCTGCACGGTCGAAGCGACGCCGACCTGGACGCCGTTGGAGACCTGGGGGCCGCCCGAGTCGCCCTTCCAGGCCGAACCGTCGATGCCGACGCTCTGGATGGCCGGGCCGCCGTAGGCGTCGGACGAGCTGCCGGTGACGCGGACGTTGGCCACCTTCAGCGCCGAGGCGGGCGGGCCGGTCGGGGTCTCACGGCCCCAGCCGTAGAGCTGGTTGGTGCTGCCGACCGACGGGTTCGAGCTGGCCAGGGCGATCGGCGTGACACCGGCGTCGGAGGCCAGGTGCAGCAGCGAGATGTCGGAGCCCGCGGGCGAGGACACCTTGCGGTCGACGGCGATCACACGGCCGCCCTGCAGCTGGTTGCTGCCGACGCGGACCCGCATGCCGGTGCCGTCGGAGTCGAGGCAGTGCTTGGCGGTCAGCACCCAGCGCTGGGCGATGACGCTGCCGGAGCAGTTGAAGCCGTCCCACTGACGGCCCGGGGTGTTGACGTAGACCTGGGCGCCCCAGCTCACGGTGGGGGCGGTGCCGCCGCCCACGATGTTGGGCTGGACCCCGGTCGGGGTGCCCGCGGAGGCGACCGCGCCGGCGGTCATGGTGAGGGCTGCGGCGGCGAGGGTGGCGGCGCCCAGTGTGCGAAGACGGCTCACGGTGCAGGAGTCCTTTCGAGCGTCATGAGGACGAAGAACCGAGTGAAGTGGCTCTGGGACGGAAAGTAATCACCCGATTCACCCGCAAGGAACCAACGAACGTCTGGTCCGGTCGAATATCCGACTTAGGTCGGTATACGTAGTGAAATGCCGACCGCATCGTGGTACGTGCCACCCGAATGAGCGTTAGACCCTGGGGGCTCGTAAGACTGTCGGTGGGGCCCCATAGGCTTGGCGGTGTGGCTGACCCGACCACCTACCGTCCCTCGCCGGGGAGCATCCCGGACGCCCCTGGCGTGTACAAATTCCGTGACGCCACGAAGAGGGTCATCTATGTCGGCAAGGCGAAAAGCCTCCGCAGCCGGCTGAACTCCTACTTCGCCGACATCACCGGCCTGCACCCGCGCACGCGCCAGATGGTGACGACGGCGGCGAGCGTCGAGTGGACCGTGGTGAGCACCGAGGTCGAGGCGCTCCAGCTGGAGTACAACTGGATCAAGGAGTTCGACCCGCGGTTCAACGTCCGCTACCGCGACGACAAGAGCTACCCGGTCCTCGCCGTCACGATGAACGAGGAGTTCCCGCGCCTGCACGTCTACCGCGGCGCGCGCAAGAAGGGCGTCCGGTACTTCGGGCCGTACGCGCACGCTTGGGCGATCCGCGAGACCCTCGATCTGCTGCTCCGCGTCTTCCCGGCGCGCACCTGCTCGGCCGGGGTCTTCAAACGGCACGGCCAGATCGGCAGGCCCTGTCTGCTCGGCTACATCGGCAAATGCTCCGCTCCGTGCGTCGGGAAGGTGTCCGCCGACGAGCACCGGGAGATTGTCAGCGACTTCTGTGATTTTCTTGCCGGCCGCACCGACGCGATGATCCGCCGCCTGGAACAGGAAATGGCGGCCGCGTCCGAAGAGCTGGAGTTCGAGCGCGCGGCCCGGCTGCGTGACGACCTCGGCGCGCTGCGGCGGGCGATGGAGAAGCAGGCCGTGGTGCTCGGCGACGGCACGGACGCCGACGTCGTCGCCTTCGCCCACGACGAACTCGAGGCCGCGGTCCAGGTCTTCCACGTGCGCGGCGGCCGCGTCCGCGGCCAGCGCGGCTGGGTGATCGACAAGGCCGAGGAGATGGACGTCAAGGACCTCGTCGACCACTTCCTCACGCAGTTCTACGGCGAACAGGCCGAACGCGCCGACGATCCCGACGGCGGCCCGCCGGTGCCGCGCGAGGTGCTCGTCCCCGAACTCCCCGCCGACGCCGAAGCGCTCGGCGAATGGCTTTCCGGGCTGCGCGGTTCACGGGTGAGCCTGCGGGTGCCGCAGCGCGGCGACAAACGCGCGCTGGCGGAGACGGTGACCCGCAACGCGGGCGAGGCGTTCACCCAGCACAAACTGCGCAGGGCCGGCGACCTCACCGCGCGGTCGGCCGCGCTCGCGGAACTGCAGGACTACCTGGCGCTGGAGACGGCGCCGCTGCGCATCGAATGCGTCGACATCAGCCATATCCAGGGCAGTGACGTGGTCGCGTCGCTCGTGGTGTTCGAGGACGGCATCCCGCGCAAGTCCGAGTACCGGCGGTTCGCCCTGCGCGAGGCCGCGGAGGAAGGCGACGTCGCGTCGATCGCCGAGGTCGTCCGCCGCCGCTTTTACCGCTACCTCAAGGAGAACGCCGAGGGCGCCGTCGATCCGGACCGGCCGGGCATCGATCCGGAGACCGGCAAACCGCGCAAGTTCGCCTACGCGCCGAACCTGCTCGTCGTCGACGGCGCGGGGCCGCAGGCCACCGCGGCCGCGGACGTCCTTTCCGAGCTGGGCGTCACCGACATCGCCGTGATCGGCCTGGCGAAGCGGCTGGAAGAGGTGTGGCTGCCCGGCGACCCCGATCCGGTGATCCTGCCGCGTACCTCCGACGCGCTGTACCTGCTGCAGCGGCTGCGCGACGAGGCACACCGCTTCGCCATCCGGTACCACCGGGAGAAGCGGTCCAAGCGGATGCAGGTGTCCGCATTGGACGGTGTGCCGGGGCTGGGGCAGGCTCGTCGTACCGCGCTGATCAAGCATTTCGGCTCGGTGAAGAAACTCCGCGAAGCAAGGATCGAGGAGATCGAGGCGGTGCCCGGCTTCGGCAGGCGCACCGCGGAAGCGGTCGTCGCGGCGCTCGCAGGGGAGCCCGTGACGACGGGGGAGTCCGGTACGACGTGATCGGGGAAAGGACCATCGTGAGTGCGCAAGAAGAAGGCCGCGGTTCCGGCATGGAGGTCGCGGTCGTTTCCGGGCTGTCCGGCGCCGGTCGCAGTACCGCGGCGAAATGCCTGGAGGACCTGGGCTGGTTCGTGGTGGACAACCTGCCGCCCGAGCTGATCGCCACCATGGTCGAACTCGGCGCGCAGGCGCGGGGCGCGATCACCAAGGTGGCCGTCGTGATGGACGTGCGGTCCCGCGCGTTCACCGACGACCTGGCGTCGGTCATCAAGGATCTCGACGCCCGCGGCTACAAGCCCCGCGTGCTGTTCCTGGAGGCCACCGACGCGGTGCTGGTGCGCCGGTTCGAGGCCGTCCGCCGCGGGCACCCGATGCAGGGCGACGGCAGGCTCGCCGACGGCATCACCGCCGAGCGCACCCTGCTGGAGCCGCTGCGGGAAGAGGCCGACCTCGTCCTCGACACGTCGTCGCTTTCGGTGCACGACCTGCGCGCCAAGATCGAGGACGCGTTCGGTTCCGAGGCGAGCACGCAGACCCGCGTCACCGTGCTGTCGTTCGGCTACAAGTACGGCCTGCCGATGGACGCGGACCTGGTGATGGACGTCCGGTTCCTGCCGAACCCCTTCTGGATCCCGGAACTGCGCGACCACACCGGTCTCGAGGGCGAGGTCCGCAACTACGTGCTCAGCCAGGAAGGCGCGGACGAGTTCCTGGACCGCTATCACCAGCTGCTGCGCCTGATCGGCGCGGGCTACAAGCGCGAGGGCAAGCGGTACCTGACGCTGGCCGTCGGCTGCACGGGTGGGAAGCACCGCAGCGTCGCCATTTCCGAAGAACTCGCCCAGCGTCTGTCCAATGAGGACGGTATGGCCGTGAAGGTGGTGCACCGCGACCTTGGCCGCGAGTAGCGCACCGCGCGCGGTGGCACTGGGTGGCGGGCACGGCCTGCACGCCACCCTCACCGCGTTGCGCCGGGTGACCTCGCAGGTCACCGCGGTGGTCACCGTCGCCGACGACGGGGGCTCGTCCGGCAGGCTGCGCCGGGAACTCGGCCTGCTGCCGCCGGGAGACCTGCGGCAGGCCTTCGCCGCGTTCGCCGCCGAAGACGGCGGGACCCTGTGGGCGGAGGTGTTCCAGCACCGCTTCGGCGGCGACGGCGCGCTCGCCGGGCACGCGGTCGGGAACCTGTTGCTTGCCGGGCTGTTCGAGGTGCTCGGCGACCCGGTCGCCGCCCTCGACGAGGCGAGCAGGCTCATGGGCATCTCCGGCCGGGTCCTCCCGATGTCACCCGAACCGCTGGAAATCCAAGGTGAGGTTTCGGGGCTGGACGCCGAGAACCCCGAGGCGCTCAGGCGGATCCGCGGTCAGGTGGCGGTGGCGACCACTCCCGGACAGGTGCACCGGATCAGCCTGCACCCGACCGCGCAGGCCGACAGGCCGCCGCGAGGCTGCGCGGAAGCGATCGAAGCGGTGCTCGGGGCGGACGTGGTGTTCCTCGGCCCCGGGTCGTGGTTCACCAGTGTGCTCCCGCATCTGCTCGTGCCGGACCTGCACGACGCGCTGGTCCGGACGAAGGCCACGAAGGTGGTCATCCTCAATCTGATCCCCCAACCGGGGGAGACAGCGGGCTTCTCCCCGGAGAAGCATCTGGACGTGCTCTTCGAACACGCCCCGGACTTGCGGGTGGACGCGGTCATCGCGGACCGTGACTCGGTGCCCTCACCAGCCCGCTTGCGGGACGCGGCCGGGAGACTCGGCGCGCGGGCGTTGCTGGGGGCGGTGGCTGACCCGGTCGTGACGGGGCGGCATGATCCTGATGCGCTCGCGGGTTGTATGCGAGACGCTCTGGAGTCTCACCGGGGGAGGAGCTGAAGGTATGGAGGGGCAGCGATGGCGATGACCGCCGCCGTGAAGGACGAGCTGAGCCGGCTGGAGATCACCAAGATCGGCCCGCGCCGCGCGGAGGTCGCGTCGATGCTGCGATTCGCGGGCGGGCTGCACATCGTGGCCGGCCGCGTCGTGGTGGAGGCCGAACTGGACACCGGTTCGGTGGCGAGGCGGCTGCGCAAGGAGATCCACGAACTGTACGGACACCAGTCCGACGTCCACGTCATCTCCTCCAGCGGGTTGCGCAAGGGGACGCGGTACGTCGTGCGGGTGGTCAAGGACGGCGAGGGCCTCGCCCGGCAGACCGGTCTGATCGATCAGCGCGGCCGTCCGGTGCGCGGGCTGCCCGCCGCTGTCGTGTCCGGCGGCGTCGCGGACGCGGAGGCCGCCTGGCGGGGGGCGTTCCTGGCGCACGGTTCGCTCACCGAACCCGGCCGCTCGTCGTCGCTCGAAGTCACCTGCCCCGGCCCCGAGGCCGCGCTGGCGCTCGTCGGCGCCGCCCGGCGGATGGGCATCCAGGCCAAATCGCGTGAGGTCCGTGGCGCGGACAGGGTCGTGGTGCGCGACGGTGACGCCATCGGTGCCCTGCTGACCCGGCTCGGCGCGCATACGAGTGTGCTCGCGTGGGAAGAGCGGCGGATGCGCCGCGAGGTGCGCGCCACCGCGAACCGGCTCGCGAACTTCGACGACGCCAACCTCCGGCGTTCGGCCCGCGCGGCCGTCGCGGCGGCGGCCAGGGTCGAGCGGGCGCTGGACATCCTGGGCGACTCCGCCCCGGATCACCTGCTCGCCGCGGGCAAACTGCGGCTGTCGAACCGGCAGGCCTCCCTTGAGGAACTGGGCCAGCTGTCCGACCCGCAGATGACCAAGGACGCCGTCGCCGGCCGGATCCGCCGCCTGCTGGCGATGGCCGACAAGAAGGCGAAGGAACAGGGCATCCCGGACACCGAATCCGCCGTCACCCCGGACATGCTGGAAGAGGACGAGGCCTGACACCCCGCGTTCAGTCCTCTGGATACTTGTGCGTGCCGCATCCAGAGGACTAAACGCGGTGCGGGCCGCTCACTTCCGGGCGCTCCAGAGGACTAAACGCGGTGCGGGCCGCTCACTTCCGGGCGCTCCAGAACGCGATGTCATCGCGGACGCTCACAACGTCTTCGTCGCCTTCGCCCAGCGTGGCGGTGACGACCGGCAGCAGCTCCTCGAGCCGCCTGAGGGCCGTGGCGGCGTCTCCCGCCTTGCCGGTCCAGGTCGCGTGCCTCGCCTTGCAGCGCAAGGTGATCCGGTGGGTCTCACCGAGTTGCCGGGCTGCCCGGTAGGCCCAGGCCGCCCAGCGTTCCCGGTTCTCGACGGGAAGAGGAGAGGCCCGGCGCTCCAGGGCCTGCAAAGCGTCTTCGTGCAGGCCGGCGAACCAGAAGTATTCGGCTTCGTTGGCCGCGGCGTAACTTTGTTCGAGCGTCGGCTCGTCATCCCCGGTCACCGGCGCCACCTCCGAGGTCGCCTCCGCCAGCCGGAGGCGCAGGCGGGTGGCCGCGTCGGGGAAGGTGAGGGACGTCTTTCCCGTCCACAGCACGGTTTCCTCGGCGAGCCCCGCCCGCGCCCGGCTCACGGAGGCACCGAGTTCGGCGAGGACGTCGCGGACGTGCACCCGCCTGTCCGGGCCCCCGCCCGCCGCGCTCGCCTTGGTGAGGATCGAGATCGGGATGGGGCCGCGTACGGCGGCCAACTGAAGCAGATCCAGCAGGATCGCCCTGGCGGGCAGCGGTGAAGCCGCCGCCCCGGTGGATTCGTCGGCCTCCGGCCACCGCTCTTCCTGGGTGACGCTGATGAAGGTGACCGTCGAATCGCCGAGCCGGACGACGTCGCGATGGGTCAGGACGGCGTTCAACACGCGGTGCCCGTTGAGGAAGGTGCCATTGGCGGAGTCCAGGTCGCTCAGCCACGCTGTCTCGCCGTCCCAGCGGATCTCGCAGTGCAGCCGGGAAACCCGCGAGTCGGTGAGGCGGAGCGCGGCCTTCCGGCTGCGGCCGAGGGTGACGAGCCCGTAGGACAGTTCGTGCTTGACCGGCGGCTGCCCGGGGACGTCGATGATCAGGGTGCCGGGCGTGAGCTTCGGTGACGTGGGCGAACCCTCGGGCGGTCGCTGGTGTTCTCCCGCCGGTAGCGGCCGGCCGGCCACCACCTGAGTCCGGACCGGCTGTGCATGGTCACCCGACACCCAGGTCCGCCCCGTGGCGTACATGTCGACGGTGACGGCGGCGGCCGTGAGGGTGTTCCGCTCACGCGTCGCCAGCACCGTCTTGACCCACTCCAGCGCCGGATCGGCCGACAGGATCCGGAGAAAGTCGCTCAGCCGGGCGCCGACGTCCGGGTCGAGGTCGTCGAGCCCGTCGACCGCGATCCGCACGTGACCGTCCGTCCACTGTGGAGCGAGGGTGCGCAGAGGACCCAGAAGGGCCAGATCGAAAGCGCTTGCGCGACTGCGCGCGTCGTCGTCGAGCCCGCTCGAGAACCGCTCGCCCGCCTCGCCGAAACCGGGCACGGTGCGCCGTAACTGGCGGGCCAGTTCCCGCGCGAGCTGCTCCGCGGATTGGCCGCGGGTGGCGAACAGTACGGCGTGCAGGAACTCCGGTGGCACGTACGCACCGGCCACCGACGGCCGCGCCAGCGCGGCGAGCATGGTCGATTTCCCGGACCTCTCCGCGCCGGTGATCGCGACCAGACGGGCCCCGGTGAGCAGGTGCCCGACGGTCTTCCCGAGCCGGGGGTCCGGCTCGTAGTCCTTGGTGAGCCGCTCGATCAGCGGGGCGGCGGGGTTGCCTGCCAGTGGCGAGCGGCGCCACGCGGGAGAGGAATTGAGCGCGATCCAGAGTCCCTGATCGGCCTCGGTCACCTCGCGGGTGCCGTCGAAACCCAGGTGTACCGCGGTCTGCAGGGGGCACAGCCCGGCGATGACCCGTTTGAGATCCGCGCACCGGACGCGCTCGCCGAGGCTCTCGTGCCCCGACCGCAGCACGGTGACCAGCGAGCGGCTGAAGCAGCCGTTGGCCGCGACGCGGTCGTCGGACGCGGTGAGCAGGTCGAACCGTTTGCCCGCCTCTCCGACGATCCTCAGCCAGCGCCTGCCCGCCTGCATCGCGCCGATCCCGGCGTGACAGGTGTCGAGCAGGATCACCAGCCCGTCCAGCGTCGAGTAACGACCGAGGAGTTCCTTGATCCGCTGGGCGAACAGGAACGATTTCCGGCTGTCCACCGGCAGGCTGGTGTCCTTGGTGAGGAAGTAGAAATCGTCGTCGGCGTATTCGCCGTGTCCGACGAGGGAGAGGAAGAGCGTCGCTTCGTCCTCAGAGGCGCGCTCGAACGCTTCGACCAGCGCGTCGTCCAGCTCGACCATCGTCGGGTCGACGAGCAGCCCGCGGCCGTCCGCGAGGGCGGGGACGCAGCCGCCGATCCCGGGGTCGAGCAAAGCCGACGAGAGCTGTTTGCCCGCGTCCGGGAGGAACGACAGGAGATTCAGCGCCTCGCACTGCGACGCGACGACCAGCGACCTCCGCTCTCCCACGGAGATCACTTTGTCTCATCGGAGGGTCACCGGCAAGGGCATCCGCGATACTGTGCGCCATGGCCCGGATCGTTCTGGTGCACGGCATCGCCCAGGAACAGAAGTCCGCGGACGCCCTCGAGGCGGAATGGCTGCCGAGCCTGGCGGGCGGGGTCCGCCTCGCCGGTGACGCCGCACTGGCCGACACCCTGTGGCGCGACGCCAGGCCCGGCTCCGCGCGGATGGCCTTCTACGGCGACCTTTTCCTGAAGGACGGCCAGCAGGGCGGCGCGGACGAACTCACCGACGGCGAATGGGCGCTCGCCGAGGCGCTGGCCGCGGAATGGCTCCGGAACGCGGCGATTTCGGCGTCCCGCGAAACGGACCGGAACCGGGCCAGGACCGAACTGGCCCTGCTCACCGGGGCGCAGGGGGAAGAACAGGGTGTGCGGGCCGCCGTCCGCCCGGTGCTGAACGCGCTGGTGCGGCTGAAGCCGTTCGCGAGGCTCGGCGTGGCGTTCGCCGAACGCGTGGTGGTCAAGGCCCTCAAACAAGTGACGCTGTATCTCACCGACGAGACGATCCGGAAAGGCGTCCAGGACCGCGTCGCCGAACACCTCGGCCCGGAAACCGAAGTCATCATCGGGCATTCGCTGGGGTCCGTCGTCGCCTACGAAGCCGCGCATCTGCACGGCCGCCCGTTGCCGCTGTTGCTCACCCTCGGTTCGCCGCTCGGCCTGCGCACGGTGGTCTACGAGCGGCCCCGCCCGCAGCCGCCGTCCGTCCCGCCCGGCGTCGCGCGCTGGGTGAACCTCGCCGACCGCGACGACCTCGTCGCCGCACGCCCGGATCTCACGCCGTTGTTCCCCGGCGCGGACGGCGTCCTCGACAGCGGTTATACGGTCGACAACGGGGCCAAACCACACGAGGCGGCGTTCTATCTCGCCAAGCGCCGCACCGGCGAGGCCGTCTCGGCCGCGCTGTCCGGCCGTTAACCTGCGGCGGGCAGGCGTAACGCGGCGGTTTCCGCGGCGACGACGGAAGGAAACAGCGTCCCTCGAAGCTCACTCCCGAGGTGATCTTCGAGCGAAGGGGACGGACATGCGGGTATCGGCGGAGGTCGGCACATGGCTCACCCGGCGCAGCAGCCGGGCGGGCGACTGGTGGGCGGCGGAGCTGGTCGCCGCCAAACGCGGGACCCGGGTTTCGGTGGTGATCCCGGCCCGCGACGAGGAGGAGACCGTCGGCGCGATCGTCGGCACCATCCGGCGAGAACTCGTCGAGCGGTTTCCCCTGGTGGACGAGATCCTGGTGGTGGACAGCCATTCCACCGACGCCACCGCCGAGGTCGCGCGGGCGGCCGGGGCGGACGTCGTCGCGCAGGACGCGGTGTTCCCGGAGCTGGAAAGCCTGACAGGCAAAGGGGAAGCGCTCTGGAAGGGCGTCGCCGAAACCACCGGTGACCTCATCGTCTTCGTCGACGGCGATCTCCGCGACTTCAGCGCCGACTACGTGACCGGCCTGCTGGGGCCGCTGCTGACCGACCCGGCGATCGCCTACGTCAAGGGTTTCTACCACCGCCCGCTCGTCGGGCAGGCAGGCACCGAACCTGACGGCGGTGGCCGGGTCACCGAACTCGTCGCCCGTCCGCTGCTCAACATGTACTGGCCGGAACTCGCCGGTTTCGTCCAGCCGCTCGCCGGTGAGTACGCCGGGCGGCGCGAAGTGCTCGAAGGCATCCCGTTCGTCACCCACTACGGCGTCGAAGTCGGCCATCTGATCGACCTGCTCGAACGGCACGGACTCGACGCGCTCGCCCAGGTGGACCTCGGCCACCGGACCCACCGCCATCAGGGCACGCAGGCACTCGGCCGGATGGCCGCGCAGATCATGCTGACGCTGATGGACCGGCTGGAAAGCGGCGGCCGGGTGATCTCCGCGGCGCCGCCGTCCACGTCGCTCGCCCAGTTCAGGCGCGGCGCGGGGGAGGGGATCGACCGGGAGCTGGTGCTCACCGACGTGGCGTTCACCCAGCGGCCGCCGCTGGAGAGCCTTCCCCCGGAGATCCGGCCGGAGAACTCATCCGCGCTGCGCAGGACCGCTTAGGCTCATCTCCTCCGCGGGCCGCCAGCCCGGCGGACCGAACACGTAACCGAGCCTGTCCCGCCACGACGCGGCCGCGCGGACGTCGCGCAGGATCGAGCCGTATTCGTGGAAGCCGACCTTGAGCAGGTTGTAGGACCCGACGTTCTTGGTCAGGCCGTAGGTCGGCCGTTTGCCCTCGGGCACGAAACTGCCGAACATCCGGTCCCAGATGATCAGGATGCCGCCGTAGTTCGCGTCCAGGTACTCCTGGTCGCTGCCGTGGTGCACCCGATGGTGTGAAGGTGTGTTGAACACGTACTCGAACCAGCGCGGCAGCTTCCGGATCTTCTCGGTGTGCACGAAGAACTGGTAGACGAGGTCGATCGACAGGCCGGTGAGGATCATCCACGGCGGGATACCGGCGAAGGCCAGGATCGACCAGAACGGCAGCTGGAAATAGGGGGTCCACTTCTGCCGCAGCGCGGTGGAGAAGTTGTAGTGCTCACTCGAATGGTGCACCTGGTGACCCGCCCACATGAGCCGGACGCGATGACTGGCCCGGTGGTAGGCGTAGAAGACGAGTTCCTGGCCGAGCAGCATCAGCACCCAGGTCCACCAGTCGGCCGGGCTGAACTTCACCGGCGCCAGCTCGTAGAGCGCGGCGAACACGAACAGCATGGCGATGCGGAAGACACCGTTGATCACGACCGCCACCGCGCCCATGGCCATGCTGGTCCGCGTGTCCTTGACGCTGTAGCCGATGACGTTGTCGTCGTGCCCGAGCACGTGCAGGGCGAGGAACTCGATCGCGACGAACAGCAGGAACACCGGTGTCGCCATCAGCACCGGGTCACTCAGATGGGCCAGGAAATCCGCCACCGCACCGCTCCCTCGTCTCGCCGTCGAGATCTGACCTTAAGGTAACTTACCCTAGGGTCATTTACCTCAGGGTAAGATAACCGCCGTGACAGAAGCAAGGGCCGTCGGCACGAAGGGCGTGCCCCGTGAAGAGCGGGAAACCCAGATCGTGCGTGCCGGTACGGAGGAGTTCGGCAAGAACGGGTACGCCGGGGCGTCGATGGTTGAGATCGCCCGCCGGGTCGGTGTCACGAAACCCTTGCTGTACCAATACTTCGGCTCGAAAGACGGGCTCTACCTCGCATGCCTGCACCGAGCGGGGGACAGGCTGACCGAAGGCGTCGCCGAGACGATGGCGCAGGAGAGTGAGCCGCCGGAGCGGATGCCGCTGGCGGTGCTTTCGGCCATCTTCGAGACCTTCGACCACGACCGTTACGCGTGGAAGCTGCTCCGCGACCCGACAGTGCCCTCGACCGGCGAGATCGCCGGCGTCGCCGTCGACTACCGCTTCCGGCTCGACGGCTTCGCGCTGATCGGCGCCGCCCAGCTGATGCGCTCACGCGGCCTCGACGACGAACGCGACATCGAGGCGATCGCCCAGGTGTGGACCGGTGTGGTCGATTCGCTGATCAGCTGGTGGATCGACCAGCCCGATCAGGACGCGGCGGCGATGACCGAACGGTGCGCGCGGATCATGCGGAACCTGTTCGGCTGGTGAGCGCGGCCGCCGCGGCCTCGCCGTCGACGAAGGCGAGCGGCGGACGCTCGCCCAGCGGGAACCAGGCGTACTCGGAGTTCTCTTCCGACAGCACGATTTCCGTGTCCGGCGGGAGTGCGCAGGTGAAGGCGAACGCGATCGTCGCCGGCCCGGTGTCGCCGTAGACCGAGGAGTACGACCCGGTGAACCGGAGGTCCCGGAGTTCGCAGCCGATCTCTTCGAGACCTTCGCGGACGAGGTTCTCCTCGGCGGTCTCGGTGCCGGAGAGGAAACCTCCGACGGTGTCCCAGCAGCCCTTCTTGGGCTCATGCGCCCGGCGCAGCAACAGGATCCGGTCGCCGTCGAGGACGAGGCCGACCGTGGTCGGGAGCGGGTTGTCGTATTTGGTGAAGCCGCAGGCCGGGCATTCGACATGGGTGTCTTCGCCGTCGCCGGCGAGTCGCGTCCGGGCTCCGCAGCGAGGGCAGAACGTCCAGTCCTTCACCGGCCGAAGCCTAGCGGCCGGGAGCTGAACCCTCGTGAGTGGTGATGACGGTTCTAACCCTCATTACCACTCACGACACCAGGACCACGCCGCTGTGAAGACAGGGCGCGTCCCATGACTGTCCACAAGGGATGGTTACCAACGGCTCTTTGTCCGACTGATGCCTACCTGTACGGTCCTGAAGGGGGTCGTGAGTGGTAAAGAGCGTTAGAACGCTACTTATCACTCACGACCCCAGGGCTACGCCGCGAAGCACCCCCGCACCGAGGCGCTCGACCACGAAAACGCCACCCTGCCGGGAAAACCCGGACAGGGTGGCGTCCGTCCAGTTCACACTGGAAACGGCTGGGGTGCCCGGCGCCGCTCCGGACACCCCAACCGTGCTCAGGTCGCGGCTTTGGAGTTGCCGCGCAGTTTGACGTTGCCGGTCGAGGCGTTCTTGATCGCCGTCTCGATCTGCGCCATCGTCGAGGACGACGTCAGGCCCGGCACCGTCGCGGTGTTCAGCGCGTAGAGCGTGAACGTGTACGGGTGGGTGGATCCGCCGGGGCAGGGGCCGAAGTACTTCTGCGCGTTCGCCCCGCTGCCCATGGCCTTCTGCTTGGCGCCGTTCTGGTTCGGCACGGTGTAGCCCGCGCCCAGTCCTTCCGGCAGCGACGTCGCGGACGCCGGGATGTCCCAGATCGCCCAGTGCAGTTTGTTGCCGCTGTTGGCCACGTCGGCGAAGACGATCGCGTATCCCTTGGCGGCCGTGGTCCCGGCACCCCACGCCAGCGGCGGGGAGGTGTCCTGGCCCGCGGTGCCGTCACCGGCGCAGGTGTACTTGTCCGGAATGGACGCGTTGTCGGCGAACGCGGAACTGGTCAGCTTGAACGCCCCCGGCTGGCCGCCGCCCGGGAACTTCAGGCGGACCACCACGTTGTCGATCGTGGTCGGCGTGCCACCGTTCTTGTCCGCGTTGGTCGAGGTGACCCACAGGCCGCCGTCCGGGGTCTTGGTGACCGAGCGGAGCCTGCCCCAGCGACCGGAGAACAGCGACTGCACCGAGCCGACGCCGGTACCCGCCGCGTTGATCTGCGTGGCGAACAGCTGCTGGCTGGTGACGGCCGCGACGTAGATCCAGTCGTTGACGATCTCGATCCCGCTCGGCCCGCCGGAGCTGGTCGACCAGGTCTTCTTCGGCGCGATCGTGCCACCGCAGCTGCCCGTGGTGCCTTCGCACTGGGGCCAGCCGAAGTTGCCGCCCTTCTGGATCAGGTTGAGCTCGTCCTGGGTGCCGTCACCGAATTCCGACGCCCACAGCTGGCCGCGGGAGTCCCACGCGAGACCCTGCGGATTGCGGTGTCCGTAGCTCCAGACGTACCGGGCGTTCCCGCCGGTGGAGAAGAACGGGTTGTCGCCGGGCGCCGACCCGTCGGCGTTGAGCCGCAGGATCTTCCCGTTGAGGGAACCCTTGTTCTGCGGGGTCTCCTTGTTCTGCCCGTCGCCGACGGTGGCGTACAGCTTGCCGTCCGGGCCGAACCGCAGCCTTCCGCCGTTGTGGTAACGGTTCTTGGCGATCCCGGTGAGGATCGGCGTCGACGTCGAGGACAGCGTTCCGTTGTCGTAGGTCATCTTCACGATCCGGTTGTCGCCGGACGCCGTGTGGTACAGGTAGATCGCGTGATCGGTGGCGTAGTTCGGCGAGATCGCGATACCGAGCAGGCCGCCTTCGCCCGAGGTGCCGACCGCGCCGGGAACCTTGCCCACCGTGGTCTTCTGGCCCGACGGGGTGATCCGCAGGATCTCGAAGCGGTCGCGTTCGGTGGCCAGCGCCGTGCCGTCCGGCAGGAAGTCGACGGACCAGGCGAGGTCGACCTTCGCGATGTCCTTGTCGTACTCAGGGATCCCGCCGCCCGAGGCGCCGCTCGTCTTGGCGGTAAGGGCGTTGCTCGCCGCGGAGGTGTTCCCGTCCAGGTCCCGTGCCTTCACCGTGAACGTGTACGACGTGTTCGCCGTCAGCCCGGTGATGGTGGCTTCGAGCGAAGGCGTCGTCGCGACCTTCGTGGTGCCCTGATAGACGTCGTAGCCCGCGACGGTGCCGCTGTCGTCGGTGGAAGCGTTCCACGCCAAGGAGACGCTGTTCGCGGTCACCGACGTCGAGCGCAGGTTCCCCGGCACGGTCGGCGGTGTGGTGTCCCCGCTGGGCGGCGTCGTGAACTGGACGACATTGCTTTGCTGCGAAGGGTTCCCGGCCGCGTCGAAGGCGCCGACCGAGATGTCGTAGGCGGTGTTCGGCGTCAGGTTGTCGACGGTCGCGGTGAGCGTGTTCCCGTCGACGGTCTTCAGGATGTTGCCGCCGCGCATGACCTCGTACCGGACCACGCCGACGTTGTCGGTCGCGGCTTCCCAGGTGAAGGTGGCGGAACGGGCCTTGACGTCCTTGACGGCCAGGTTCTTCGGCGGTGTCGGCGCCTCGGCGTCGGTCGGTCCGCTCGCGGTGAGCTTGTCCGCGTTGGGGCCGCCGTTCGCGGTCGTCGCAGTGGTGCGGATCTTGTTGGCCCCCGCGGCCAGCGCGACGTCCTTCGTCACGGTCTTCCACGTCGTCCACGCGCCGGTGCCGGGGAAGGACAGCGTCCCGGCGGCGGTGCCGTTCACGCTCAGCGCGACCGGTCTGTCGATCGTGGTTCCGTTGGCATAGCGGAAGGTCAGTGTCTGGGTGCCGGCCTGCGCCGCGTTCACGGTGTACTCGACGTAGCTGCCCACGACGTTGTCGAAGTTCACGAACCCGGTGCCGGAATAGCCCGCGTGGTTCGATTCGACGGCGCCCTGGGAGATCGTCGCGAGCTCGGACTCATGGTCTGTCGGTGCCGCGCCGGCGGGGAAGGCCGGCAGCACGGCGAGGGTCATCGCCGTTGCGGCGGCACACGTGAGAAGCGCGCGCCACGGTGGTCGGGGTGCCACTGGAGCCTCCATGCGTGAAGTGGGGTCGGGAGGTACAACGGCGGACCGGGCGAGCCCGGCGGGGAAGCGGAGTTTTAGTTAGGAAACTTTCCTATCTATGGTTCAGATCACACACCAGCTCGTGCTTTGTGTCAATAGCCCACCATCATCAACACGGAGCGTCACGCCAGAACGCAATTAGTCCTCTGGACGCGGTACTTGCACGCGCAAGCACCGCGTCCAGAGGACTAATTGCGTTCTGGAGGAAGGAAGAGGTCAGCCGGCGATGTCGGCCCGCGCGATCACCTTCGTGATCCTCGCGCGCACCAAGGACTCCTCGGGGACGGCGTTGCGCTTGCCGTAGGCCTCGGCCTTGTCCTCACCCATGTACCGGCCACCGAGCCTGGTCGCCCATTCGAGCATCTCGTCGTAGTCGTGGTGCAGCTCCGCTTCGGCGGTGAACTGCACGTACGAGAACGGTGGCTTCTGGTCGTCGACGGCCAGCGAGATCCGGCCGTCGCGGCGGATCGCCTTCCCCTTGAGCGTGTCCGTCCCGGTGGTGAAGATCAGCTCGTCGCCGTCGGGGCCCTCGTTCAGCAGGAACCACACCGGCGTCACGATCGGCGCGCCGTTGGCCCGGACCAGGCCGAGCATGCCCGTACGGGTGCCCTCACTCGCGAACCGCCACCACTCGTCCCGACTCATTTCATGCATGGACCAGACGCTACCGCCGGCAGCGGCGCCGGGCAGGCAGGTCACCCGTGCGGGGTGCGGGGGGCGACGACTAGCCTGGCCTGCTGTGCGAGACGACGAGCTGACCGGGATGGGGCTGGCCGACGAGGGGCTGACCCGCCGCCTCAAGGCGCTGGCCTGCACCGCGCCCTTGCACGACCTCGACGCGCGCAAGGCGAAGCTGGACTGGGCGGACGCCACGATCTACCAGATGGCCGAGATCGCGTTGCACACGATCGACCAGGTCACCGTGTCGATGGATTTCGACACCGGCGCGGACCACGAACAGGTGATCGTGCGGCTGCTGCCGTTCGTCGCGCTCCAGGCCCCCGGCCGGACCCCGGACGAGCACGCGAAGGTCGCCCGGTGGGTCCTCGACAACCTGATCAACGTCGGCACCACCGACCGCGGGTTCCGCCGCGTCTACGGTTCCATCGGCCCCGGCGGCGGCTACCAGCGGCGCCAGTTCGACTTCAAGCTGCTCGTCGAACTGGCCGCACCCGACGGCGAGGTCTACCTGCGCGCCACCGACGAGGCGATCAACGTCCTCGTCGGCGCTCTGGACACCGACGTCGAATCCGCGCAGATCGCGGCCGAGGTCAAACTGGAGAACCTGATCAACCGCGGCCGCCTCGCCGACGCGAAGCTCGCCGCCGAACAGGCGCGCTACCGCACCGTCCAGTACGGCGAGACACTGCGCGCCAAACTCGACGCCACCCGGCGCGACGTCCGCGCGGTCGACTGGGAACGTGAGGTCCCGGACCTGCTGGACCAGGCGCTGTCCCATATCGAGTCCCGCTTCCGCGCCGAGAACGCGATCCTCAAGAACATCACCGCGTCCCGTGACGAGACCGAGGACCCCGACCGCAAACGCCGCGCCGCCGAACTCGTCGACATCGTCAGCGACTGCATCCGCCGCCATACCCGGCTCCAGTCCCGGCTGGCCGACGCCGGGGCGGTGTTCCGCGCCGAACAGGACCGCCAGCAGTTCTCCGGGCCGCCGCAGCGCGCGACGATCGACCTGTTCGGCCAGCTCCTGATGCCGACGCTGGGCCTGCCGATCGCCGACGCCGTCGCGCCGGCCGAATCCTTCTTCCACGCCGGTGCCGGGATCTCCCCGCCGACCGTGCCGTCGCTGTCCTCGCTGGTGTCGCTGCTGCTCCGGCCCGCCCCGGAACGCGACCAGCTCGTCGGCGAGATCCCGGAGCCGGAGCTGATGCCCGCCGAGGTCACCGACAAGTTCGGGGACGAGCAGTGGCGCCTCGCCGACGACCTGCTCGACCTGCCCGAGGTGCCGCGACGGCTGTCCGGGCTGCTCGAAGAGGCCCGCCGGATCGACCCGGGGCTGCCCGCCCTGGTCGCGTTGCGGGCGGTGCACGCCTACAGTCCCGAGGTCGGCGCGGCGCTCCGGCTGGGGGAGCGCCAGGTACTGCTGGCGGTGGACGACGGCACGCTGCTCGAAGATCCCGAGTTCGGCGGAGCGGATCTGCTGCTTTCGTCGGCGCGGGTCGACCGTGAAGACCAGGAAGAGGAGGAGGTCGCGTGACGACATCAGGGGACGTCGAATCCGCGGCCCGGCTCGTCTCGTTCGGCATGCGCCCGAAGCAGCTGCCGTCGCGGGACGTCGTCTACGGCGATCTCGTCCGGCGCTACGGTGAGGACAGCGCGTTCAAGCAGCTCACGCACGCGGTCGCGGCCGGGCTCGGGCTGATGGTGCTGGAGGTCAACCTCCAGGCCGGTGCCGTGCTCGCGGCGACCGACGAGTCCGTCTTCGAGATCAAGATGGACAGCTACGCGCGGCAGAGCAAGATCCGCGAGCGCCGCGAGACCGAGAAGGTCCTGCACGGGCTCGTCCACCTGGCCACCGCCGCGCTCGGCTACCCGCGCCCCGACGACCTCGCCAACGACACCTACATCGGCCGCGTCAGCGTCGAGCAGGTGGACGCGATGGTGCGGGAGGCCTGCCGGATCCTCGACGAACGCGCGGCCGAGGCCGAGACGAACAACGATCCGCTGGCCGACGCGCCGGAGCTCGAACAGGCTTGGCGCGCCTACGCCCGGCGTCCCGCGGCGGCGGCGACCAAGGACGGCAGGCTGGCTTCGGACACCACCCGGGGCATGGTCGCACGGGCGCTGCGGTTCCTCGCGGATCAGGGTTTCCTGGTCCAGGTCAGCGGGGAACAGGGCGGGACCTACCGGACCACGCCGCGCTATCAGGTGCAGGTGCGCGAACTCGCCGCCGACGCGGCCTTCGACGATCTGCTCACGCTGAACGTGGTCTCGGTCGCCAACGGCGGCGGGACGCTGCGCGCGGCCGCGTCGGACACGCTCTAGAGGGGAAGAGATGTACGAGCTTTCGCGGGTTCGCCTGCATTCGGTGGGCCCGGCGGGCGCCCGCTACCAGGACGTCGTGCTGGACTTCAGCGGTGTCGGCGCGGCCATCACCGCGCCCAAGCAGGACGCGCTGTTCAGCGCCGGGATCCACCTGGCAGGCGAGGGGCCGCCGCGGCGCCCGTCCCCGGCGAGCGTGCTGTTCCTGGAGAACGGCGGCGGCAAATCCGTGCTGATCAAGCTGATCTTCTCGGTCATGCTGCCCGGCCGCCGCCAGGTCGTCGGCACGACGAACACCAAGGTGCTGGAGAAGTTCGTCGCCGCCAAGGACGTCTCGCACGTGGTGCTGGAGTGGCTGCAGGTCGAGACCGGCCACCGGGTGATCACCGGCAAGGTGTCGGAATGGCGCGGGCACGTGGTGTCGGCGGATTCGGAGAACCTGGTCGATTCCTGGTACTGCTTCCGCCCGACGCCCTCACTCGACCTGGACTCGCTGCCGCTGACGTCGGACGGCAGGCTGCTGACGATGTCGGGCTTCCACGACCAGCTCGACAAGGTGCACGGCGGGGAGCCGGAGCTGGAGCTGTTCTGGACCCGGCGCCACCACGAGTGGACGTCCCGGCTGGACGGCCTCGGCCTCGACACCGAGCTTTTCCGGTATCAGCGCGCGATGAACGCCGGGGAAGGCGAGGCCGCGGACGCCTTCGCGTTCAGCACCGACGAGGCGTTCGTCGAGTTCCTGCTGCGCGCGGTGCTGTCGGAGGACGAACCGAAGGATCTCGCCGAGGTCGTCGCGACCTACGCGCACAACCTCGCCCAGCGCGGGGATCTGTTGTCGGAGCGGGACTTCGTCGCGGGTGCGCTCGATCTGCTGACGCCGCTGGCGGAGGAGGAAGGCGTCGCCGCCGCGTCGCGGAAGCTCGCCGACGCCGCCCGCGCCGAGATGCGGACTCTCGCCGGTCAGGTCGCCGCTCGCGACAAGCTGGAGAACGAGCGGCTGAGTGGTCTCGAACAGCACGTCGACGAGGTGAAGTCGGCCGAGAAGCTGGCCGAGGGCGACCACCGCCGTCTCACCGCCGGGGTCACCGAACTCCGCCGCCTGGTCGGGAAACTGCGGCTCGACGAGGCGCAGGAGAGCAAGAAGCGGATCGACGGCGAACTCGCCGAGGCCAAGACCGCCGCCGAAGCCTGGCGTGAATGCGCCACCGTGCTCAACCACCTCAACGCCGCCCGGAAGGCCCGCGATTTCCGGGAACTGGTGGGGAATCGCGAGCAGAAGGCCCAGCCCGCGCTGCAGGCGCGCAACACCGCCGCGGCCGCGCTCGCCCGGGGGCTGCTGGCGCTGGCCAAGAACGCGACCGATCAGGCGTCGAAGGCCGAAGCCCACGCCGACGCTCTGCGTGCCGAAGCGGAGAAGGCCCAGGCGGAACGCGACGAATCGGCGAACCTCGCGGCCTCGCGCCGGGCGGAGGCTCGCGGGCTGGGCGCGCGGATCGCCGAAATCCGGGAGGAGATCGCGGAAACCGTCCGGTCCGGCGCGCTCAAGGCCGGGGCCGACGTCGCCGACGCGGCGCGCGCGGCCAGGACCGAGGCCGAGACGACCGCCGCGGAACTCGTCCGCCGCGAACAGGAACTCGAACGCGTCGCGGAGGATCTGCGCGCCGCGCAGGCGACCGTCAACGACGCGCACCGGCTCGCCGGGTCCACCAAGGACAGGCTGGAGCGCGCCGCCGAAGAGCTGGACCGCGCCAACCGGCGCACCGACGCGCTCGCCGTCGAACCCCGGCTGGCCGAACTCCTCGGCACGGACGATGTCGCGCTGGAGACGGACCTGCCGGTACTCCTGGAACGTCTTCGCGAGGCGGGGGCGACCGCGGAGAAGGAACAGACGGCGTTGCGGATGGAGGAGTCCGTCGACGAGCGAGCGCTGAACGCGCTCGGCTCCGGTGGTCTCCTGCCCGCCACCGAAGAGGTCCAAGCCGCGTTGGACGCGCTGGAAGCCGCCGGGATGAACGCGTGGTCCGGCTGGCGCTATTTGTCCACTTTGGACAAGAAGCGGCGGGCGGCCGTGCTGGCCCGCGCGCCCCAGCTGGTCTCGGGGATCCTCCTCAACGAGCCGGATCAGGTCCGGCTCGCCGAGAAGGTGTTGTCGGAGCGGCGCTTGCTGCCCACCACGATCATCCCGGTCGCCACGACCGAAGCCACCACGACCGACCGCCTGCCGGGCGAGTCGGGTATCGAATTCCTCGTTCCGCCCAACCCGGCGATGTACGACGAGGAAGCCGCCGACGCCGAGCGCGAGGCCATCGCGCTCAGGCACGCGGAACGGCAGCGTCGCCTCGAAGCGCTGACGACTTCGCTGGCCGACGACAGCGCGCTGTCGTGGAAACTCAAGACCTGGCGCGAGGACTACCCGCCCGGCAGCATCGCGACGCTGGCCGAACAGCTGCAGAACGCGCGTACCGCCCATGAGACCGCGCAGACCGCGTTGGACCAGGCGGAGAAGGAATTCCAGCGCCTCGGCGAAAAAGCGGCCGGGCTGCGGGAGCGGATTCCCGAACTGCGCACGGCTTCGGCCGAGGCGGGGGAGCGGGCTCGCGGGCTGGAGGCGCTCGCCACCCGGGCCGCGAAGATTCCCGAATGGACGGACGACGTCGAACGCGCGACCGAGACCGCCGAGCGGGCCGAGGCGACGGCGTCGGAAGCCGCGGTGAAGGCCTCCCGGCTGCGCGAGCAGGCCGGTGAGGAACAGCGCACCGCCGACGGGCACCGGCGGACGGCGACGACGGCGAAGTCGGAGCTGGCCGAAGTCCCGGGTTCGAGCGACGTCACCGAGGACGACCCCACGCCCGCCGAACCGGTGGACGCGTTGCGGCGGACCTTCGCGTCGGCGTCCGAGGCGTACTCGAAGGTCGAGGTCGGCAGCGATCTGCGGGCCGAACTCGAGCAGGCGGAAAGCGTCGAGGCGTCCGCGCGGGCGGCCGTCGAAGCACTGGACGACGCGGTCCGCGAGCGGGCCTTGACGTTGTTGGAGACGCCGGACGGGTCCGACGCTTCGGCGCGCGCGGCCGCGCAGGCGCGGGCGAACCGGGCCGTCGCGGTGCTGGAGGAGGAACGCACCGAGATCGTCGGGCTCGTCGCGACCCGCAAGGCGGAACTCAGCCAGCTTCCGGAACAGCCGTCCGCGCTCGCCCTCGACGCCAGGCCGAAGGACATCGAGCACGGCCTGGAGCTGATCGACGAAGCGAGTCTCGAAGTGTCGGCGGCGGCCCGGAAATGGGAGGAACTGCAGGAGCGCCGCGCCGCGGCCGAAGCGACGCTGGAGTCCGCGAAGACGTCCGCCTCCGGATTCGGCCTGCTGGCCGAGTCCATGGCGCATCTGCTGTCCAAAGAGGACGACGCGGTGGCCTTCGACGGCGATGTCGAATCCGCGCGCGCCAAGCATTCCCGGCTCAACACCGCGCTCACCGAGGCGCAGGACGCGGCCGACGCCGGTGACCGCCGGGTGCGGGCCGCGGCCGACCAGCTGGCGCAGTACGCCACCGACAAACGCTTCGAGAAGCTCAGCACCCCGGTGCGGCAGCAGGTGATCTCGGTCCGCCGCGACCAGCTTCCCGCGCACGCCGCCGAATGGGCCGAGGCGCTGCGCCCGCGGCTGCGCACGCTCACCGACGATCTCGCGCAGATCGACCGGCACCGCGGCGGCATCATCACCCGCCTGCAGGGCATGGTCGACGGCGCCCTGCGCACTCTCCGCGCGGCACAACGGGTTTCGCGGCTGCCGGACGGTCTCGGCGACTGGTCTGGCCAGGAGTTCCTGCGGATCCGCTTCACCGAACTCGAAGAGAACGTGCTCGCCGAGAAACTGGGCGAGGTCGTCGACGAGGCCGCGGTGGGGAAGACCTCCGACGGCCGGGACGTCAAACGGGACGGGCTTTCGCTCGTGCTGCGCGGCGTACAGGCCGCCGCTCCCAAGGGTTTCCGCGTCGACATGCTGAAACCGGACTCCGTGCTGCGGACCGAACGCCAGCGCGTTTCGGAGATCCGCGACGTGTTCTCCGGCGGCCAGCAGCTGACCGCCGCGATCATCCTGTACTGCACGCTCGCCGCGCTCCGCGCCAACAACCGCGGAAAGGCGCGCAACCGGCACTCCGGCGTGCTGTTCCTCGACAACCCGATCGGCCGCGCGTCGGCCGGGTACCTGCTGGAACTGCAGCGGGCGGTGGCCGAGGCGCTGGGGGTCCAGCTGATCTACACGACCGGTCTGTTCGACGCGGGCGCGCTGAGCGAGTTCCCGCTCATCGTGCGGCTGCGCAACGACGCGGACCTGCGGGCCGGGCGCAAATACCTGTCCGTCGACGCGACGATCCGGAACGCGACCGACGAACTCGGGGAGCCGGACGGCGTCGCGCGGCTTTCGGCGACGCGGCTGTTCACGCGGCCCTCGGACGAACCGGAGCCGGAGGAGGAGACGGCATAGGGGGTGTGGCACGCCGTGGCACCTCGGGGCGCAAAGTGCTAAAGTGCGGTATGAGCGTTCAGCACGAGATCTCACAGCGCGATCTCCGGAACCGGTCGGGCGAGATCATGGACGCGGTCGAGCACGGTGAAACCTTCACCGTGACCCGTAGCGGTTCGCCCATCGCCCAGCTGGTTCCGTTGTGTCGACGGCACGCCGTTTCCCGTGACCAGTTCGCCACTGGCTCGGCCAACGCTCCGCTCATCGACCCGGACAGGTTCCGCGCGGACCTCGACGAGGCCTTGGCCGGGGAAGCGGACGACCCCTATGGCCGCTGAGGTCCACGGGCTGCTCGACACGAACATCCTCATCCTGCGCCGGGCGATCGACCACGCCCAGCTGCCGGATCTGATGTCGATCAGCACGATCACGCTCGCCGAACTGTCGGCGGGCCCCCACTATGCCGACGACCCCGCCGAACGGGCCCGGCGCACGGATCTGTTGCAGCGAGTGGAATCCGAGTTCGACCCACTGCCTTTCGGTACCGAGGCGGCGCGGATCTTCGGCCGGGTTTCGGCTTCCGTGCTCGCGATGGGCAGGACGCCACGGCGGCGCGTGGCCGACCTGATGATCGCCAGTGTGGCCATCGCGCACCGGATGCCGCTGTACACCACCGACCCGCAGGATTTCGAAGGCCTGAAAGAACTTCTCGACGTCGTCCCGGTCACCCGGCCGATACGGACCTGAGAGGGCGTGGGGGTCGTGAGTGGTGAGTGTCGTTCTAACGACACTCACCACTCACGACCCCCACGACCAGGGCGTCAAGGGACACCGAGCTTTTCGCGGGACCGGCCGCGGATCGAGCTGCGGTACTGCCCCGGGGCCTGACGGCGGGCGCGCCGGAAGGCCCGGCTGAACGCGTAAACCGACGTGTAGCCGACCGAACGGGCGATGGTGTCCACCGTGTCGTCGGTGTCGCGGAGCCGGACCGCGGCCAGATCCATCCGCCACCGGGTGAGGTAGTCGCCGGGAGTCCGGCCGGTGGTTTCGCGGAAGCGGCGGGTCAAGGTGCTGCGTGAGGTCGCCAGTTCCGCCGCGAGCAGCTCCGTCGTCCACGGTCTCGCCGGTGCCTCGTGGATCTTGGCCAGCGCCACGCTGATCACCGGGTCGCCGAGGACGCCGAGCCAGGTTCCCCGCGTCTCGTCCGGTTTCTCGGTCCGCCACGCGCGGAGCAACTGGACCAGGAGGATGTCGACGAGCCGGTTGAGGACGAATTCGGTGGCGATCTGGGGCGAGGCGAGTTCCCGCGACAGCAGCCTGACGGTGTCGTCCAGTCCGCCACCGACGTGGTTCGCGCGGATGTGCACCAGCTCCGGCAGGGTGGCCAGCACCTGGGTGGACACCGCCGGGTCGTAGTCGTAGGACGCGCCGAGGACATGGGTCTCCACCTCCCCGGCACCGAGGCGCAGCACCCCGCCGCACCTGCGCGCCTTCTCCGCCGCGGTGCACACGTTGGGAATGATCGCGACGTCCGGTGCGCTGCGCAGCGTGTGCTCCGGCCCGTTCGGCAGCAGGACGACGTCGCCGGGCATGAGTTGCCGCGGCGGGTGGCCCGGCAGGTCCAGCCAGGCCGTCCCGCAGGTGACGGCGTAGAAGGCGGCGCCGGCGATGCCGTGCCAGAGGACGCCCCACGGCCCGGACGCCTCGATCCGCGCTCCGGCGGTACCCCGGACACCGCCCAAGGCGAGGGTTTCGGCCAACAGGTCCATATTGTCGAGGATAGTGCGACAAACGGCTATGCCCTTGGCGATTTCAGGCATCGAAACGGTCAAGAGACACCTCATACGATCGAGGTCATGGCAGACACGATCGACTTCGATTTCGACGAACTCAACCGTGGCGTGATCGCCGAGTTCCGGGAGAAGGGCGGCAAGGCGGGCGGCATGTTCGAGGGCGTCCCGCTCGTCCTCGTCCACCACACCGGCGCGAAGTCCGGAACCCAGCGGATCGCGCCGCTGGCCGCGTATGTGGAGAACGACCGGATCTACATCTTCGCCAGCAAGGGCGGCGCCGACGAGAACCCGGCGTGGTACCACAACCTGGTGGCCAACCCGGAGACCAAGGCCGAGTTCGGCACCGAGACCTTCTCGGTGCGCGCACGGGTGCTCACCGGCTCCGAACGTGAGGACATCTACGCCAAGCAGTCCGCCGTCCTGCCCCAGTTCGCCGAGTACCAGCGCAAGACCAGCCGGGTCATCCCGGTGATCGAACTGGAGCGGATCTAGGAGCTTCAGCCGTTCCGACCCGGGTTTGTCGGGGGCCGGTGGTAGAACCGATCCGTGCTCCCCAAGATCGGCCTCCAGCAGCGCCGCGCCCGGCTCGCCGTGCGCCATCGCCTCGCCACGCCCGCTCCGTCCGTGCTCGCCGCGGCGGACGCGGTCGTGGCGCTGCACGCCACGGACCCGGCGACGGTCCACCTCTCGGCGTGGGCGCGCGTCAAGGGTGATGGCGTCGCGGAACTGGAGAACGCGCTCTATGAGGAGCGCACGCTGGTGCGCATGCTCGGCATGCGCCGCACGGTCTTCGTCCTCGGGCACGAGAACGCGGCCCTCGTCCAGGCCGCGTGTTCGGCCGACATCGCCAAGAAGCAGCGGCGCCTGCTCGAACAGCACCTCGGCACGCAGGGGCATCCGGAGAACGTCCCCGATCCGGAACGCTGGCTGGCCGAGGTCGAGGACGCGACCGAGCGCGCGTTGAAGGCCCGAGGTTCCGCCACGGCGCAACAGCTGGCCGAGGACGAGCCGCGCCTGAGGCAGCAGCTCATGATGGCCAGGGGAAAGCCGTACGAGGCGATCGCCAACGTCACCAGCCGGGTCCTGTTCCAGCTCGCGGTCGACGGCCGCATCGTGCGCGGGCGCCCGCGCGGCAGCTGGATCAGCAGCCAGTACTACTGGGCCACGATGGCGGACTGGCTTCCGCGGGGCATGGCCGCGTGGGACGCCGACGCGGCCAGGGCCGAACTCGCCCGGAGGTGGCTCTACGCCTACGGCCCCGCCCCGATCGCGGATCTGCGCTGGTGGACGGGCTGGACGGCGGGGCAGACCAAGAAGGCGCTCGCGGCCGTTCAGCCGATCGAGGTCGACCTCGACGGCGTCCCCGGCGTGGTGCTCGCCGACGATCTGGAACCGGTCGCGGAGCCGGAGCCCTGGGTCTCGCTGCTGCCGTCCCTCGATCCGACGTCGATGGGCTGGATCGAGCGGGACTGGTATCTCGGCCCGCACCGGGCGCCGCTGTTCGACGGCACCGGCAACATCGGCCCCACCGTCTGGGCCGACGGCCGCATCGTCGGCGGCTGGGCGCAGCGTCCCGGCGGTGAAGTCGTCCACCACTTCCTGGAGGACGTCGGCGCGGAGGTCGAACGGGCCGTCGAGGCGGAGGCGAACCACCTGGCCGAGTGGTTGGGAGAGGTGCGAGTCACGCCACGGATGCGCACGCCGCTGGAGCGACGGCTAGCACAACAAAGCTGAGAGTTTCCCGCAGAGTTCCTGGTGGCGATGGTCTTAATCGATTCTTGACCTGACCCACCGAGTGGTGGAAGTCTCGTCAGGGCAAAGAGGGCCGCCCGAGCGCGCACGCTAGGGTTGCGCCCGAGTAACGGACGTCTTTCCGGGGCGATCCCGGACGAGTCTCAAGGGAGTGGCAGCAGTGACGGTTCGCGTAGGTGTCAACGGCTTCGGCCGCATCGGCCGCAACTTCTTCCGGGCCGTGCAGGCCGCCGGTCACGACATCGAGGTGGTCGCGTTCAACGACCTCGGCGACGTCGCCACGATGGCCCACCTGCTCAAGTACGACTCCATCCTCGGCCGTTTCCCGGGCGAGGTCAGCGTCAGCGACGAGGGCATCGTCGTCGACGGCAAGACCATCAAGGCCCTCGCCGAGCGCGACCCGGCCAACCTGCCCTGGGGCGACCTGGGCGTGGACGTCGTCGTCGAGTCGACGGGCTTCTTCACCAGCGGTGACGCCGCCAAGGCGCACATCGCCGGTGGCGCCAAGAAGGTCATCATCTCCGCGCCCGCCAAGGGCGAGGACCTGACCGTGGTGCTGGGCGTCAACGACGACAAGTACGACGGCTCGCAGACCATCATCTCGAACGCCTCCTGCACCACCAACTGCCTCGGCCCGCTGGCCAAGGTCCTCAACGACGCGTTCGGCATCGAGCAGGGCCTGATGACCACGATCCACGCGTACACGCAGGACCAGAACCTGCAGGACGCCCCGCACAAGGACCTGCGCCGTGCCCGTGCCGCCGCGCTGAGCATGGTCCCGACCTCGACCGGTGCCGCCAAGGCCATCGGCCTGGTCCTGCCGGAGCTCAACGGCAAGCTCGACGGCTTCGCGGTCCGCGTCCCGGTCCCGACCGGTTCGGCCACCGACCTCACCGTCACGCTGACCAAGAGCGCGACGCTCGAGGAGATCAACGCCGCGTACAAGGCCGCCGCCGAGGGCCCCCTGGCCGGCATCCTGCGCTACAGCGAGGACCCGATCGTTTCGGCCGACATCGTCACCGACCCGGCGTCCTGCATCTACGACGCGCCGCTGACCAAGGTCATCGGCAACCAGGTCAAGGTCATCGGCTGGTACGACAACGAGTGGGGCTACTCCAACCGCCTCGCCGACCTCGTCAAGCTCGTCGGCAACAAGCTTTCCTGACCCATGGCGCTGAAGAACCTCGAAGACCTGCTGAGCGAGGACGTCTCGGGCCGGTACGTACTCGTACGTTCCGACCTGAACGTCCCGCTCGACGGGGAAACCATCACCGACGACGGCCGCGTCCGCGCGGCCCTGCCGACCCTCAAGCGCCTCGCCGAGGCGGGCGCGAAGGTGGTCGTCACGGCGCACCTCGGCCGTCCCAAGGGCGAGCCGGACCCGAAGTTCTCGCTCGCGCCCGTCGCCGCGAAGCTCACCGAGCTGCTCGGCGTCGACGTCCCGCTGGCCGGTGACCTGGTCGGCGAGTCCGCCAAGGCCACCGTCGCCGGTCTGACCGACGGCCAGGTGGCCCTGCTGGAGAACGTGCGCTTCGACGCGCGCGAGACCAGCAAGGTCGAGGCGGAGCGCCAGGAACTGGCCGCCGAGCTGGCCGCGCTGGTCCCCGGCGGCGCGTTCGTCTCCGACGGCTTCGGTGTCGTGCACCGCAAGCAGGCCTCGGTCTACGAGATCGCACGGGCGCTGCCGGCCTACGCCGGCGGTCTGGTGCTGGCCGAGGTCGACGTCCTCAAGAAGCTCACCGAGGACCTCGCGCGGCCGTACGTCGTCGTGCTCGGCGGCGCGAAGGTGTCGGACAAGCTGGGCGTGATCGCCAACCTGCTGACCAAGGTCGACAGGCTGCTCATCGGCGGCGGCATGGCGTACACCTTCCTCAAGGCCCAGGGCCACGAGGTCGGGAACTCCCTGCTGCAGGAGGACCAGCTGGAGCAGGTCCGCGGTTTCCTCGCCGAGGCGGAGAAACGTGGCGTCGAGCTGATCCTGCCGGTGGACGTCCTCGCCGCGAAGGGCTTCGCGGCCGACGCGGAGTTCGACGTCGTCGACGCGAAGGCCATCCCGGCCGACCGCATGGGTCTCGACATCGGCCCCAAGTCGCGCGAGCTGTTCGCGGGCAAGCTGGCCGACGCGGCGACAGTGTTCTGGAACGGCCCGATGGGCGTGTTCGAGTTCGAGTCCTTCGCCGGCGGCACCCGTGCCGTGGCCGAAGCACTGGTCGAGAGCGACGCCTTCACCGTGGTCGGCGGTGGCGACTCCGCCGCGGCCGTGCGGCAGCTGGGCCTGCCCGAGGACGGTTTCTCGCACATCTCGACCGGCGGCGGCGCGTCGCTGGAGTACCTGGAGGGCAAGGAACTGCCCGGAGTCGCTGTGCTGGGAGAGAACGACTAGTGGCGCGCAAACCGCTCATCGCCGGCAACTGGAAGATGAACCAGAACCACCTCGAAGCCATCGCGCTGGTTCAGAAGATCGCCTTCGCCCTGCCGGAGAAGTACTACGCGAAGGTCGACGTCGCGGTCCTGCCGCCGTTCACCGACATCCGCAGCGTCCAGACGCTGACCGACGGCGACAAGCTGTCGCTCACCTACGGCGCCCAGGACCTGTCGCCGCACGACTCCGGTGCCTACACCGGTGACGTGTCGGGCCCGATGCTGGCGAAGCTGGGCTGCAGCTTCGTCACCGTGGGGCACTCGGAGCGGCGCGAGTACCACGGCGAGACCGACGAACTGGTCAACAAGAAGGTCAAGGCGGCGCTCAAGCACGGCATCAAGCCGATCCTGTGCGTGGGGGAGAAGCTCGAGGTCCGTGAGGCGGGCGAGCACATCGCCCACACCACGACCCAGCTGGTCGAGGGCCTGAAGGGGCTCAAGGCGGAGCAGGTCAAGGATGTCGTCGTCGCCTATGAGCCGGTCTGGGCGATCGGGACCGGCAAGGTCGCGACGCCGTCGGACGCCGAGGAGGTGTGCGGAGCCATCCGCGCCACCCTCGCCGAGAAGTACGGTGCCGAGGTCGCGTCCTCGGTGCGCGTGCTCTACGGCGGCTCGGCGAAGGCCAACAACATCAGTGACCTCGTCGCCTGCGAGAACATCGATGGTGCCCTCGTCGGTGGTGCCAGCCTGGATGGTGAGGAGTTCACCAAACTCTGCGCACTCGCCGCGGGCGGGCCCCTGCCCTGATCGGGGCACCAACCGGGTAACCTGTGTATCCGGTCCGTCACACAGCAGTGGACGAGTCCAGGAGTACGGTGTGTTCTGGTGGTCAAGAGCCACCCGCGGCACACCGTTTTCCTGCATTCTCCAAGAGCGCAGAGGATGACATGAAGCTGTTCCTGCAAATCCTGTTGATCGCCTCCAGCTTTTTCCTGATTGTGGCCGTGTTGCTGCACCGGGGCCGGGGTGGCGGTCTGTCTTCGCTGTTCGGTGGCGGTATGCAGTCGAGCCTTTCGGGTTCGAGCGTGGCCGAGAAGAACCTCGACCGGATCACGCTGCTTCTTGGCGCGGTGTGGCTGATCAGCATCATCGGCCTCGGGCTCCTGCTCAAGGTCTGATCGATCCAGGTGTTTCGGCGTGCCTATGGGGGGCGCGCCGCCGATCCCTATAGGTGTGAGGATTCATGGTTGGCGGTAACGCGATTCGGGGCACCCGTGTGGGTGCCGGTCCTTCGGGCGAATCGGAACGGGGTGAGTCGGCGCCGCGGCGCCGCATTTCCTACTGGTGTGCCAACGGGCACGAGGCGCAGCCCTCGTTCTCGATGGACGCCGAGATTCCCGACGAGTGGGATTGCCCGCGCTGCGGGCTCCCCGGTGGGCAGGACGAGCAGAATCCGCCTGCCGCGCCGCGGACCGAGCCTTACAAGACCCACCTGGCTTACGTGAAGGAACGGCGTTCCGACGCCGACGGCGAGGCCATCCTCGCCGAGGCGCTGGAGCGGTTGCGCCAGCGCCGCGAGATCTAGGGCGCCCTAGCCGCTCACCGGTCGAGCGGGTACCGGGCACGCACCCGGAACCCGCCGTCCTCGGTGTCGGCGGTCTCGAAGCTCCCACCCAGCAGTCGAGCGCGTTCGGCCAGCCCGGTCAGCCCGTGCCCTCCCGAGGGCAGGGCCGCACCGGGTGTCCGGGCGCGCTCATTGCGTATCTCGACCTTGAGCGAGCCGTGCTCACCCTGGATCCGGATGGTCGCGGTGGCGCCCGGTGCGTGCTTGTGCACGTTGGTCAGGCATTCCTGCACGGTCCGGTAGGCGGCGGCGGAAACCTGGCTGGGCAGCAGTTCGGGGATCCGCTCGACGGTGAGGTGCACCGGGACGTCCGAGCCCCGGATCAGCCGGTCGAGTTCGTTGATCCCCGGCCGCGGCCCGTCGTCCTCGGAACCCGAGCGCAGCACGCTCACGAGTGAACGCAGTTCCTCCAGCGTCTTGGTGCTCAGTTTGCGGATGACCTGCGCGGTTTCGAGCGAACGGGGGTCGGTGGTCTGCGCCTGCAGCGCGCCCGCCTGCATGGCGATGAGCGTGATCTGGTGCGAAACGACGTCGTGCATCTCCCGCGCCAGCCTGGCGCGCTCTTCCGCCCGGACGGCGTCGGCGTGGAAGCGGCGCTCACGGTCGCGGCTGGCGGCGAGCTCGGAGAGCTTCTGCGAGATCTCGGTCCGCGCCCCGACGAGCAGGCCGATGGCCACCGGCATCCCGGCGACGATGACGCCGTAGATCCCGTCCAGGACGTGTTCACGCCAGCTGAGTTCGACGAAATCCGGCAACGGCCACTGGACGAACCGGCAGGTGAAGATGAGCGCGAACCCGGTCCAGGTCTGCCAGTGCATCTGTTTGCGGGTGGCGAGGAAGCCGAGCGCGATCATCGCGGCCAGCTGGGACCAGCCGGCGAGGAAGCCGGGGACGGTGGCGATCACCGCGAGGAACGGCAGCTTGCGGCGGAAGGCCAGGCCGAGGCACGCGGCGCCGGAGAGGTAGATGGAGTACGGCTGGGCCTTCTCGGGGATCACCAGCCAGACGTCGAGCGCGGCCAGGAAGATCGCGAGTGTGTCGACGCCCAGCGCGACCAGCGCCGGACGTTTGATCTTGGCGAACGACATGACCCCGGCGGCACGGCGCATCCGGTCGGCGGCATCCTGCCCGGAGCCGCCCACCGAGATACCTGGCATCGAGAGACCCTCTGTGCTCATCGCTGGCGACCTCACTCGTCTTGTGGACTTGGATGGTGAGACGTGTTCTTCGCCCGATCGGGACGCGCAGGAACGAACAAATGTGCGGATGCTAACGGCAGGGTGTGGTGAGGCGGTAAGTTTCCCCCAGTCGGGCTAGCGACGGTCCGATCACTGTCCGTTCTGCGGACAAGTGTATGAACGTTCGGTCGGTGGCTCAGCACTTTACCGTGACAGTCACGTGACAGCGGCTCCCTCTAGATTTCGGCCTTACCACCGAAAATCGAAGGAGAACAATGAGGAAGTCCCTGCTCGCGCTGGCCGCCCTGCCCGTCGCCGGCGTGCTGGCCACCCTGGGGGCCGGAGTCGCCTCCGCCGCCCCCGCCACAAGCACCGGGTCGGAGTCGGCTGTCCAGTTGATGGCCAACTGCGACCCGATCTGGAGGCTCTCCGACAGGGCCGGAGGGCAGTGCAACGACATCGCGTTCCGGGTGGGCGTCCGGTGCAAGTCGACTCGGGGCGACTGGCAGGTGTTCTTCAGCGACTGGACGAACAAGGGCATCCCCGCGACCGCCTTCTGCCCGGCCGGCTGGGAGTCCGTCAGCGCCGACTACGACCTGCCCGACTGAGTCTTGACCTGAAGGATCGAGGTGAGGGGTGTGTGGATTCAGAGACGTTCAACGTCCCTGAATCCACACACCCCTCACGAGCGGTCACACTTTCGCACTGCCAGCCACAGCGAGTGATCATATGGGTCGGCGGAAAGTGTCTCGAGCCTTCAGGAGGACGTCCACGCTGCGACGCACTGCGCGGCGCGTGAAGGCCCCCTTCCCTCGGCTGAACTGAGGGAAGGGGGCCTTCACGCGCGCTGAGGGTCAGGCCGTAGGAGGCTGATAGACCTTCGTGAGCTTCGACGCGGCACCCCGGTCCAGCAGCCAGAGCGTGCGACGGCCGCCGCGTGCTCCCGCCACCGGGATCTGGACCTCGCCCGCGCCGGCCAGCGCCAGCGCGACGGCGTCCGCCTTGGCCTCGCCGCCGGTGACCAGCCAGACGTCCTGCGCGCGACGGATCGCGGGCAGGGTCAGCGAGATCCGGGTCGGCGGCGGCTTCGGGCAGTTGCGCACCGCGACGACCGAACGCTCCTTCTCGTACACCGCCGGGCTCTCGGGGAAGATCGAGGCGGTGTGCCCCTCCCCGCCGAGGCCGAGCAGCATGATGTCGAACGCCGGGACGTCGCCGTGGTCCTCGGGACGCGCGTTGGCCGCCAAGACCTCCGCGTAAGCGGCGGCCGCGGCGTCGACGTCGTCGCCGAACTCGCCGTCCGAGGGGGCCATGGCGTGCACCCGCTTCGGGTCGAGCGGAACGTGGTCGAGCAGGGCCTCGCGGGCCTGCTTCTCGTTGCGCTCGTCGGAGTCCGCCGGGACGAAACGCTCGTCGCCCCAGTAGAGGTCGAGACGCGACCAGTCGATGGCGTCCCGGGCACTGGAGTCGCGCAGTTCCTTCAGGATCGCGATCCCGGTGCCGCCCCCGGTGAGCACCACCGAAGCCGAGCCCTTGGCCGCCTGGACGTCCACGATCCGGGTGACCAGCCTGGCCGCCGCGGCGGCGGCCAGGAGGTCCGGGTTCCCGTAGACGACTACCTCGGTCTTGCTCATGAGTCGCTCTTCTTCGCGGCGACCGCGGCCTTCTTCTTGGCGGCCGCCGGGGCCTTCTTCGCCGGAGAGGCCTTCGCGGCTGTACCGGAGGAGATCTTCGTGAGCCCGTTCAGCGAAGCCTCGTAGACCTCGTCCGGGTCGAGCCGCCGCAGCTCCTCGATCAGGCAGTCCTTGTTGTCCCGCCGCTGCAGGGCGATCCGCCGCGTCGGCTGGCCGGGCTGGGTCAGCGTGCCGACCCGCCCGTCCGGCCGGTGCAGTTCCACCGGGCCGGAACGCCGGTCCAGCGTCACCGAGATGATGCCCGCGGCGCCGGTGCTCTTGACCCGCTTCACCGGCACCTTGAGGTACTCGGCCAGCCAGCCCGCGAGCAGTTCGGTCGACGGCGAGTCGGCCTCACCGGTCACGGTCGCGCCGGTGACTTTCTCGTGCGGCGGAAGGTCCAAGGCGGACACGAGCTGCGCGCGCCAGCTGGTCAGCCGGGTCCACGCCAGGTCGGTGTCACCCTCCACATAGGACTTCGCCCGGGTGGTGAGTGCCCTTATGGGCGCCTTTTCCGCCGCGGAGTCGGTGATCCGGCGCTGGGCCAGCTCACCGAGCGGGTCCTTGGCCGGCGCCTTCGGGCCGGTGCCCGGCCACCAGGTGACGATGGGCGCGTCCGGCAGCAGCAACGGCACGACCGCGCTCTGCCCCTGAGAGGCCAGCGGGCCGTAGAGCCGCAGGACGATGACCTCGCTCGCGCCGGCGTCGCCGCCGACCCGGATCTGGCCGTCGATCCGCGGTGCCGCGGTCCGCGCGCCCTTGGCCACCACGATCACCCGCGAGGGGTGCTCCCGGCTGGCTTCGTTGGCGGCTTCGATCGCCTCTTCGAGCCTGTCGTCGTCGTCGGCCACGATGACGAGCGTCAGCACCCGGCCGAGCGCCACCTGCCCGCCCTGTTCGCGGATCTCGACGAGTTTCTTGTTCAGCTGCGACGTCGTGGTCGACGGCAGGTCGATGATCACGGACGCCTCCAGTTCCGGCCGGTACGTTCCAGCATTTCGTCGGCGGACGGCGGTCCCCACGAACCCGGCGGGTACTGCTCGGGCGCGCCCTTCTTGGCCCAGGTGTCGAGGATCGGGTCCAGGATCTCCCAGGACAGCTCGACCTCCTCGTTCACCGGGAACAGCGACGGCTCGCCGAGCAGCACGTCCAGGATCAGCCGCTCGTAAGCCTCGGGCGAGGACTCGGTGAACGCGTGCCCGTAGCCGAAGTCCATGGTGACGTCGCGGACCTCCATCGTGGTCCCCGGCACCTTCGACCCGAACCGCAGCGTGATGCCCTCGTCGGGCTGCACCCGGATCACCAGCGCGTTCTGGCCCAGTTCCTCGGTCGAGGTCGAGTCGAACGGCAGATGCGGCGCCCGCTTGAACACCACGGCGATCTCGGTGACCCGGCGGCCCAGCCGCTTGCCGGTGCGCAGGTAGAACGGCACACCCGCCCAGCGGCGGTTCTGCACCTCCAGCGTCACCGCCGCGTAGGTCTCGGTCGTCGAGTCCTTCGCGAAACCGTCTTCCTGCAGCAGGCCCGGCACCTTCATGCCGCCCTGCCAGCCCCCGGCGTACTGCCCGCGAGCGGTCGTCTCTTCCAACGGCCCCAGTGGTTTCGTCGCCGAAAGCACCTTGATCTTCTCGGCCCGCAGCGCACGCGGCGCGAACGAGACCGGCTCCTCCATCGCGGTCAGCGCGAGGAGCTGCAACAGGTGGTTCTGGATGACGTCGCGCGCGGCGCCGATGCCGTCGTAGTACCCCGCGCGGCCGCCGAGGCCGATGTCCTCGGCCATGGTGATCTGCACGTGGTCCACGTAGTTGGCGTTCCAGATCGGCTCGAACAGCTGGTTCGCGAACCGCAGCGCCAGCAGGTTCTGCACCGTCTCCTTGCCGAGGTAGTGGTCGATGCGGAACACCGACTCCTCGGGGAAGACGTCGTTCACGATCTCGTTGAGCTCCTTGGCGCTCTTGAGGTCGCGGCCGAACGGCTTCTCGATGACGACGCGGCGCCAGGTCTCCTCGCTCGCGTCGGCGAGGCCGGAGCGGGCGAGCTGCTTGGTCACCACGGGGAACGCGCTCGGCGGGATCGACAGGTAGAACGCGGTGTTGCCCCCGGTGCCGCGTTCGGCGTCGAGGTCCTTGACCGTCTGCGCCAGCCTGTCGAAGGCGTCATCGTCGTCGAAGGTGCCCTGGACGAAACGGATGCCTTCGGCGAGCCGGTTCCACACCGACTCCTTGAACGGCGTCCGCGCGTGCTCCTTGACCGAGTCGTGCACGAGCTCGCCGAAGTCCTGGTGCTCCCAGTCCCGGCGGGCGAAGCCCACCAGGGAGAACCCGGCGGGCAGCAGCCCGCGGTGGGCGAGGTCGTAGATCGCCGGCATCAGCTTCTTGCGGGCGAGGTCTCCGGTGACGCCGAAGATCACCAGGCTGGACGGCCCGGCGATCCGCGGCAGCCGCTTGTCGCGCGGATCGCGCAGCGGGTTGTTCCAGGCTCGGGTCACTCGCCTGCCTCCTGTACCGCGCGGACCACTTCGGCCAGGCCGGCGGCCCGGTCGGTGAGGTGCAGGCGCAGCACCGGACGGCCGTGCTCCGCGAGCACCTGGCCGTCACCGAGCGCCTGCGCGTGCTGGAGCACGCCGAGGGTGTACGGCCGGTCCGGCACGTCCAGATCCTGCTCGACGTCGCCGGTGAGCTGCAGGAAGACCCCGTTCTGGTGGCCGCCCTTGTGATACTGCCCGGTGGAGTGCAGGAACCGCGGCCCCCACCCGAAGGTGGTCTGGCGGCCCGTGCGCTTGGCGATCTCGCCGCGCAGGAGCGCCGTCGACGCGTCGTCGAGCCGGTCGAGGTAGGCCTGCACCGCGATGTAGCCGGTTTCCGGGGCGGAGTCGAAGAAAGCCCGCAGGATGTCCGCGAGCTTCCCGTCGGTGGCCACTCCCGCCGAACCGAACACCTGGACCGCGCCGTCCACAGTGGACGGCTCTTCGCCGCCCTTGAGCGCGTCCGGGTTGTCGAGCAGCGACCGCGCGGCCTTCTTGGCGGCCTCGACGTCGGGCTGGTCGAACGGGTTGATCCCGAGCAGCCTGCCGACGAGCGCGGTGGCGAACTCCCACAGCAGCATCTGGGCACCGAGCGGGCCGGTGACCGAGATCTTCGCGGCACCCTGGGCCGGGCCGACCGCCACCGGGGTGGCGTCGGACTTCGCGTCGGCGAAACCGGGGGAGTCCGGCCCCTCGACGGCGACCGGCAGGAGACCGGTGCCCTGCTTGCCGGTGGATTCGGCGATCAGCTGCTCCGCCCAGTCGGCGAAGCCCTTGATACCGGATCCAGTGTCGGCGATGACGACCTTTTCCGCGCCGTCCTCGTGCGCCGCCGCCCACGCCGCGGCCAGCCGCACCGCGGGGTTGTCGGTCGAATCGGTCGCCAGCGTCTCGGCGACCGAAGCGGCCTGGTCGAGCAGGCGGGCGATGTCCGCGCCGGCGAGCCCGGCGGGGACGAGGCCGAACGCGGTCAGCGCCGAGTAGCGGCCGCCGACGTTCGGGTCGGCGAGGAAGACCTTGCGGTAACCCTCCTTTTCGGACAGTTCCGCGAACGGGGAGCCGGGGTCGGTGACGACCACGATCCGCCGGGCCGCGTCGATGCCCGCGTCGGCGAAGGCCTTCGCGAAGATGCGCCGGTGGCTGTCGGTTTCGACGGTGCCGCCGGACTTGGAGGAGACCACGATGACCGTGCGCTCCAGGTCACCGGCGAGCGCGTCGGCGACCTGGCCGGGGTCGGTGGTGTCGAGGACGGTCAGCGCGACCCCTTCGGTCGCGGCGATCACCTCGGGGGCCAGCGACGAACCGCCCATGCCGGCGAGGACGACGCGATCGACGCCCTCCGAGCGCAGGTCGGTCCGCAATGCCTCGATCTCGCCGATCAACGGCCGCGAGGACTTGTGCAGCGTCGTCCACGAGAGACGGATCGACGCTTCGGACTCGGCTTCGGGACCCCACAGTGTGGCGTCCTGGGACGCCAGTTTCGATGCGACCTGGTCGGCGACAAGCCGCTCCGCGAACGGAGCGGCTTTGCCGGCCAGGGCGGCGTCGGCGATTGAGACGCCGGTCGTTTCCCCTGCCATGGTCCAGATCAGTCCTTTGCCTTTTGCAGCTGCCCGTTGACGGTCTCGAGAAGCTCGGTCCACGACTTCTCGAACTTCTCGACGCCCTCGTTCTCGAGGGTCAGGAAGACGTCGGTGATGTCGATGCCGACAGCGCTCAGCTTGTCGAAGACGGCCTGCGCGTCGGCGCCCTTACCGGTCACCGTGTCCCCGGTGATCTCGGCGTGGTCCGCGGCCGCGTCGAGGGTCTTCTCCGGCATCGTGTTGACCGTGTCCTTGACGACGAGCTGGTCCACGTAGCGGGTGTCGGAGTACTGCGGGTCCTTCACGCCGGTGGAGGCCCACAGCGGACGCTGCGCGTTCGCGCCCGCCTCGGCGAGTGCCTTCCAGCGGTCCGAAGCGAACAGCTCCTCGAACGCCGCGTAGGCGAGCCGCGCGTTGGCGATGGCGGCTTCACCGCGCAGCGCCTTGGCCTCGTCGGTGCCGATGGCGTCGAGCCGCTTGTCGATCTCGGTGTCCACACGGGACACGAAGAACGACGCGACCGAGTGGATGCCCTTGAGGTCGTGACCGTTGGCCTTGGCCTGCTCCAGCCCGGCGAAGTACGCCTCGATGACCGCCTTGTAGCGCTCGACCGAGAAGATCAGCGTCACGTTGACGCTGATGCCTTCGGCCAGCGTCTTGGTGATCGCCGGGAGACCCTCTTCGGTGGCCGGGATCTTGATCAGCACGTTCGGCCGGTCCACGGTCTTCCACAGGTCCTGCGCCTCGGCCACCGTCTTGTCGGAGTCCTTGGCCAGCCGCGGGTCCACCTCGATGGACACCCGGCCGTCGACCCCGTTCGTGGCGTTGTAGACGTCGCGGAACAGGTCCGCGGCGTTGCGCACGTCGGTGGTGGTCAGCTCGCGGATGGTGGCCTCGACGTCGGCGCCGCGCGCGGCCAGTTCGCGAGTCTGCTCGTCGTACGCCTCGCCCTTGGACATCGCGTTGGCGAAGATCGTCGGGTTGGTGGTGACGCCGACGACGTGCTTGTCGCGGATCAGGCCGGCGAGGTTGCCGGTGTTCAGTCGCTCACGGGACAGGTCGTCCAGCCAGATCGAGACGCCTGCCTCGGACAGCTGCGCGAGCTTGTCGTTGGACATACTTGTCATCCCCTTCAGTTCTTGGTGTTGGCGATCGAGCGACGGGCGGCGTCGACGACGGCTTCCGCGGTGAAACCGAACTCGCGGAACAGCGTGGCGGCGTCGGCCGAAGCACCGAAGTGCTCGATCGAGACGTTCTCCCCGGCGTCACCGGTGAAGCGGTGCCACGACTGGGCGATACCGGCTTCTACGGAGACGCGTGCCTTGACCGACGGCGGGAGGACGGAGTCCTTGTAGGCCTGGTCCTGCGCGTCGAACCACTCGATACACGGCATCGAGACGACGCTCGCCGGGATGCCGTCGGCTTCCAGGGTCTTGCGGGCCTCGACGGCCAGCTGGACCTCGGAACCGGTCGCGATCAGCACGACCTCGGGGTTGCCGTTGGACGCCTCGGCGAGGACGTAACCGCCCCGCTTGACGCCTTCGGCGCTGGTGCCCTCCAGCACCGGCACGTTCTGCCGGGTCAGCGCGAGGCCCGACGGGTGGTGGACGTCCTCCAGGACGGCCTTCCACGCGTACGCGGTCTCGTTGGCGTCCGCCGGGCGGACGACGTTGAGGCCGGGGATGGCGCGCAGGGCGGAGAGCTGCTCGATCGGCTGGTGGGTGGGGCCGTCCTCGCCCAGGCCGATCGAGTCGTGCGTCCACACGTAGGTGACCGGCGCCTTCATCAGCGCGGCCAGCCGCACGGGCGGGCGCATGTAGTCGGAGAAGATCAGGAACGTCGCGCCGTAGGGACGGGTGCCGCCGTGCAGCGCGATGCCGTTGAGGATCGAGCCCATCGCGTGCTCGCGGATGCCGAAGTGCAGCGTCCGGCCGTACGGGCTGGTCTTCCACATCTCGGTGGAAGCCTTCTCCGGGCCGAACGAGTCGGCCCCCTTCATGGTGGTGTTGTTGCTCTCCGCGAGGTCCGCGGAACCGCCCCACAGCTCGGGAAGCGGCTCGGCGAGCGCGTTGAGCACCTCACCGGAGGCCTTGCGGGTCGCGATGCCCTTGGCGTCCGGCTCCCACTTCGGCAGGTTGTCCGCGAAGCCCTCGGGCAGCGTGCGGGTCGACATCCGGTCCGCGAGCTTCTTGCGCTCCGGGTTGGCGGCGCCCCACGCCTCGAACTTCTCCTGCCATTCGGCGCGCGCGGTCTTGCCGCGGTCGACGGCCTGGCGGGTGTGGGCGATGACCTCGTCGTCGACCTGGAAGCTCCGCTCCGGGTCGAAACCGAGGATCTCCTTGACCGCGGCGACCTCTTCGGCGCCGAGCGCGGCGCCGTGGGCCTTGCCGGTGCCCATCTTCTTCGGCGCCGGGTACCCGATGACGGTCTTCAGCGCGATGAACGACGGGCGCTCGGTCTCGGCCTTGGCGGCCTTGATGGCCTCTTCGATCGCGACGACGTCCTCGCCACCCTCGACGACCTGGGTGTGCCACCCGTAGGCCTCGTAGCGCTTCACGACGTCCTCGGAGAGCGCGATCTTGGTGTCGTCCTCGATGGAGATCTCGTTGTCGTCCCAGAAGACGATCAGGTTCCCCAGCTCCTGGCGGCCGGCGATCGACGAGGCCTCGGCGGTGACGCCTTCCTCGATGTCACCGTCGGAGGCGACGACGTAGACGTAGTGGTCGAAGATGCTCTCGCCCTGCGGAGCGTCCGGGTCCAGCAGACCGCGCTCGCGGCGGGCCGCCATCGCCATGCCGACCGCGTTGGCCAGGCCCTGGCCGAGCGGGCCGGTGGTGGTCTCGACGCCCTTGGTGTGGCGGTACTCCGGGTGGCCCGGCGTCCGCGAGTCCCACTTGCGGAGCTGCTTCAGGTCTTCCAGCTCCAGGCCGAACCCGGCGAGGTACAGCTGGATGTAGAGGGTGAGGCTCGAGTGACCGGCGGAGAGGACGAAGCGGTCACGGGCGGGCCATTCGGGGTCCGCCGGGTCGTGGCGCAGCGTCCGCTGGAACAGCGTGTAGGCGAGCGGCGCGAGGCTCATCGCGGTACCGGGGTGACCGCTGCCGCAGTTCTCGACCGCGTCCGCGGCGAGCACCCGGACGGTGTCGACGGCCCGCGTGTCGAGGTCGGTCCAGTCGGCGGGCAGGTTGCGCCGGAGGAGTGGGTTCTTCTCGCTGGTAGAGGCGGTTTCGGACACTGAACTCGAACTCCCCGTCATCAGGTTGTGGCTTCTCTTCCCTCGTGGGTAACCCACGCGTACCGCTACTAATCTCAATCGATCCGGAAGGGACGATATTCCTGCTCCGGGCCGTTCGCAGTGGTACGCCGCGACCTACCGCGGCCAGCCTAATGGTTCGGCCGGTGAAGGACCCGCGATCACCCTCTGGAAACAGCACGTCTACCATCGGGCAAGGGTTCAGAACGCGAGGATCCGGGGCCGCCACATCACCCGGAAGCCTGGCGGGACCCCCGCCCGAAAACTGACGCAGGGAGTGAAATGTCGTTGGTGAACGCTGCGCACGGACGCAGTGACAGCACCAGCGCCGTACATCCGACCGGTGAACGACCGCACGGTGGCCGGCGAACAATCCGCCAGGTCGTCGGCGCGTACGCCGCCCTCGCGAAGCCCAGGGTGATCGAGCTCCTTCTCGTCACCACGATTCCCGCGATGTTCCTGGCAGGCCGGGAAATCCCGTCGCCGTGGCTGGTGCTCGCGACGCTCGTGGGCGGCACGATGGCCGCCGGTAGCGCCAACGCCTTGAACTGCGTCATCGACGCGGACATCGACAAGGTGATGAACCGCACCAAGCGTCGTCCGCTGGTGAAGGATTCGGTGCCCCGGCGCGGCGCGCTGATCTTCGGCCTCGTCCTCGGGGTCCTGTCGTTCGTCGTGCTCTATTTCACGGTGAACCTGCTCTCGGCGATCCTCGCGATCGCGACGATCCTGTTCTACATCTTCGTCTACACGCTGCTGCTGAAGCGGCGTACGTCACAGAACGTGGTCTGGGGCGGCGCGGCGGGCTGCATGCCGGTCGTCATCGGCTGGGCCGCGGTCACCGGCACCGTCGAGTGGCCCGCGTTCGTGATGTTCGGCGTCATCTTCTTCTGGACCCCGCCGCACACCTGGGCGCTGGGCATGAAGTACCGCGACGACTACGAGCGCGCCGGCGTGCCGATGCTGCCGGTGGTCGCCACCCCGCAGCACGTGGCGCGGCAGATCGTCATCTACTCGTGGGTGATGGTCGCCTGGACGCTGCTGCTGGTCCCGGTGACGAGCTGGATCTACACCACGTTCGCGATCCTGGCCGGCGGCTGGTTCCTCTTCTACGCGCACAGCCTGAACGCGGCGGTGCGGCGGGGCGAGGAGACCAAGCCGATGTCGCTGTTCCACCGGTCGAACACGTACCTGATGATCGTGTTCGTCGCACTGGCCGTCGACTCGGCCATCGGCCTGCCCGTCCTCGGCCTGCCCTTCTGATCTTGTAGCGCGTGAAGGCCCCCTTCACTCGGCTCAGCCGAGTGAAGGGGGCCTTCACGCGCGGGCGGGAATGAGATGATGGCGGGCGCCGTTGTACTTCGTTCGGCCCCTGTCCCTCTTTCGAAAGCAGGCAGCTTTTGTCCGTGTCCCCGGACCGGGAACTCGATGCGACGGACACCGACGTCGCACTCGAACAGGAGTACGTCACCACCCTCTACCGCAAGCTCGACGCCGAGCGGGTCGACGCGCAGCGCAGGCTCGACCGGACCCTGCGCCAGACCGGCGGCACCCCGCAGGCGCGCACCGAACGCGACGTCGCCACGACGCTGTACACCGACAGGCTGGCCCAGCTCGGTTCCGTCGAGCAGGGCCTGTGCTTCGGCCGTCTCGACTTCGTCCCCGGGCACGCCGAGGAGACCACCTATATCGGGCGGCTCGGCCTGTTCGACGAGGACGACGACTACCGCCCGCTGCTCGTCGACTGGCGCGCGCCGGTCGCGCGGCCCTTCTACCTCGCCACCGCCGCCTCACCCGAAGGTGTCCGCCGGCGACGGCACATCCGGTCGCTGAGCCGGAAGGTCGTCGGCGTCGACGACGAGATCCTCGATCTCTCCGCCGCCGACCAGGGCCAGGACCTCGGCCTCGCGGGGGAGGCGGCGCTGCTGGCCGCGCTCGAACGCCGTCGCACCGGTGAGATGAGCGACATCGTCGCCACCATCCAGGCCGAGCAGGACCGCATCATCCGCGCGTCGCCGAACGGCGTCCTGGTGGTCCAGGGCGGTCCGGGCACCGGCAAGACCGCGGTCGCGCTGCACCGCGCGGCGTACCTGCTCTACACGCACCGGCAGCAGCTCACCACCCGCGGCGTGCTCGTCGTCGGGCCGAACAGCACGTTCCTCCGCTACATCGGGCAGGTCCTGCCGTCGCTGGGCGAGACCGGGGTGCTGCTGGCCACGATCGGGCAGCTGTACCCGGGCCTGGACGCCGTCGGCCCGGTCACCCGCGAGGCCGCCGAGATCAAGGGCCGCGCGGTGATGGCCGACGTCCTCGCCAACGCCGTCCGCGATCGCCAGCGCGTGCCGGAACCGGTGCTGGAGATCGAGTTCGAGCGCGAGATCCTCATGCTCGACCGCAAGACCTGCACCGAGGCCAGGACGCGGGCCCGCCGCTCGCGCCGTCCGCACAACCTCGCCCGGCGGATCTTCGTCTCCGACGTCCTCGACGCGCTCACCCGGCAGGCCGCCCGCAAACTGGGGGAGGATCTGCTCGACGCGCGCGACGTCCAGGACATCCGAGCCGAGGTCGCCGCCGACAAGAACGTGGCCGCGGCCCTCGACGGACTGTGGCCGACGCTCACCCCCGAAGTCGTGCTCGACGAACTGTTCGCCGACCCTGAACGGTTGCGCAGCGCGGCCGGGAAAGCCTTGTCGGCCGACGAACGTGAGCATCTCTACAGCCCCACGGACGCGGCGTGGAGCCCGGCGGACGTCCCGCTCCTCGACGAACTCGCCGAATTGCTGGGCGAGGACGACACCGACGCCCGCGCCGAACGCGCCCGCCGTGAGCGGGAAGACCGCGCGTACGCGGAAGGCGTGCTCGACATCCTCGAACAGGACGAGGAGATCATCGACGAGGAACTGCTGCGGGTGAGCGACGTCCTCGACGCCGAACTGTTCGCCGAACGCCAGCAGCGCCGCGGCGAGCTGACCGCGGCGCAGCGGGCCGCCCAGGACCGGACCTGGACCTTCGGGCATGTGATCGTCGACGAGGCGCAGGAACTGACCGCGATGGACTGGCGGCTGCTGATGCGCCGGTCGCCGAACCGGTCGATGACGCTCGTCGGCGACGTCGCCCAGACCGGGGCGGCCGGTGGAGCCCGGTCCTGGGCCGAGGTGCTGTCGCCCTATGTCGCCGACCGCTGGCGGCTGGAAGAGCTGACCGTGAACTACCGGACCCCGGCGGAGATCATGACCGTCGCGTCCCGGGTGCTCGCCGAAGTGGATCCGACGCTCGAAGCGCCGGTTTCGGTGCGGGAAACCGGTTTCCAGCCTTGGCTGCGTTCCGTGGCGCCCGTGGATCTGGGCACCGAACTGCCGGGGCTCGTCGAGGCCGAACTGTCCGCTGTGGACGGTGGGACGGTCGCCGTGCTGTGCCCGGCTTCGCGGATCGCCGCTGTTTCGGAGCTGCTCGGTGAGGCGGGGGACCGCGTGTCGGTCATGGCGGTGGACCGGGCGAAGGGCCTGGAGTTCGACTCCGTCGTGCTGGTCGCGCCCGACGAGGTCGTCACCGAGTCCCCGCGCGGGCTCAACGATCTCTATGTGGCCCTGACCAGGGCGACCCGTCGGATGGGCGTAGTGCAGACCGGTGAGGCTGTTCCGGCGCTGGAAGGTCTTGGCTAAGGTCGGCCGCATGCGCACATTCGGCAAGATCGTGGTCATCGGCGCGGGCGTCCTCGCCCTGGCGGCCTGTGGCGAGAAGCAGAACACCGCGGCCCCGGCCCAGTCTTCCGGCGCGGCCCCCGCGTCGGCTTCGTCGTCGGCGGCCCCGGCCGCCCCCAAGGGCAAGGAATGCACCGCGGACGACGTCAAGACCACCGGGAAGTTCGGGGAGGCGCCGACCATCACCATCCCGGACGACTGCGACCCGCCGAAGAAGCTCATCACCAAGGACCTCGAACCCGGCACCGGTGAGGGCGCCAAATCCGGCGCGAACCTGAAGATGAACTACTCGCTGGTCACCTGGTCCAACAAGAAGAAGCTGGACAGCTCGTTCGACCGCGGCGAGCCGTTCGACCTGACGCTGGGCGCGGGCATGGTCATCCGGGGCTGGGACCAGGGGCTGGAAGGGATCAAGCAGGGCGCGCGGCGGCTGCTGATCATCCCGCCGGACCTCGGCTACGGGCAGGGCGGCCGCGGCATCGCGCCGAACGAGACCCTCGTCTTCGTCACCGACGCGGTGAGCGTCCCCACCGACAAGGGCTGATGTCTCGTGAGTGGTAATGACGGTTAGAACCGTCATTACCACTCACGAGTCAGCGGGCGTGCTCCCAGGTGAGCAGGGTGCGCTCCAGCCCCTTCTCGACCTTGGTCTCCGGTGGAACGTCGGCCGGGGCGTAGCCGACGCGGCGGGCGACGGCCTCGCTCGCCGCGTTCTGCGCGTCGATCTTCAGCCGGAGCGGCCCGAGACCGAGTTCCAGCGCGTACGCGGTGAGCACCCGGAGAGACCGTGCCGCCAGATCCTGCCCTCGGTGGGCCGGTCCGACCGCGTAGCCGAGCTCGGCGTGTCCCTCTTCGTGCAGGAACAGCACCACCTCGCCGAGCGGTTCGCCGCCGTCGACCGTGATGGCGAGCCGTCGCCCCGAGCCCTCCGCCCGGCGGGTGACGGCCTTCTCGTAGTGCGCCTTCGCCGCGACCTCGTCGAAGGGCGAAGGCAACGGCGTGAACTTCGCGACGGCCGGATTGTCGAACAGCGCGGGCATGAACGCGATGTCGTCTTCGACCCAGTCCCGCAGGACGAGCCCTTCGCCTTCGAGCCGGACCTCCTCCGGCGAGAACACCGTCACGGGATCAGCAGGAGCTTGCCGGTGGTGCGCCGACCCTGGAGGTCTTCGTGCGCCTGGCGGGCGTCGGCGAGCGGGTAGCGGCCGCCGATCCGGATGTTCAGCGAACCGTCCTGAACGGCGGCGAACAGTTCGTTCACCCGCCACTCCAGTTCCTCGCGGGTGAGCACGTAGTGCGCGGAGGTCGGGCGGGTGAGGTACACCGAGCCGCTGCGGTTGAGCAGCTGCGGGTCGATCGGCGGCACCGGACCGCTGGCCGCGCCGTAGAGGGCGAGCAGACCGCGGATCTTCAGGCTCGCCAGGCTGCCGTCCACAGTGGACTTGCCGACGCCGTCGTAGACCACCGCGACACCCTTGCCGCCGGTGAGTTCGCGGACCGCCTTGGCGAAATCGACCTGGTCGTAGCGGATGACGTCGTCCGCGCCCGCCTGCTTGGCGAGTTCGGCCTTCTCGTCGGTGGAGACGGTGCCGATCACCCGTGCGCCACGCGCCTTGGCCAGCTGGACCAGCAGCAGGCCCATCCCGCCCGCGGCGGCGTGGACGAGGACGTCGTCACCGGCCTTGACCTCGTAGGTCGAGGCGATCAGCGCGTGCGCGGTGACACCCTGGAGCATCGTCGCGGCGGCGGTCTCCTCGGTCACGCCGTCCGGGATCTTCACGGCGATCGAGGCGGGGAGCAGGCGGCGCTGGGCGTAGCTGCCCAGTGAGCCCTGCCAGGCGACCCGGTCGCCGACGGCGAAACCGGTCACGTCCTCGCCGACCGCGGCCACCGTGCCGGCGCCCTCCATACCCAGGATGAACGGCGTGTCGACCGGGTAGATGCCTTCGCGGTGGTAGGTGTCGATGTAGTTGACGCCCGCCGCGGCGACGTCCACGAGCAGTTCCCCGGAACCGGGCTCACCGACCTCGACTTGCGCCAGCTCAAGGACTTCGGGACCGCCGGTTCGCCGGATCTGTACTGCCGTGGGCATACATCCTCCTCGTTCAAGGTCATTCCGACCGGGACAACTATGGCCGACGCCACGCTTATTCCGCGTCCCGGGCATTTCCTGGTTAAGCTCGGCCCGTGGCTGAGACCGAAGAGAAGACCGAGACCGCCGCCCCCACGTCGCGCCAGGTCGCGGCCGCCCGCGACTTCGTCAAGCGGCACGGGAAGCCATCGCGCGCGGTGGTGGAGAACATCGGCCGGATCGGTGCCCGGGTCGTGCTCGTGGGCGCCGACGGCGCGCTCGGCGACGTGGTCGTCGCCTCCACGGAGGCCGGCGACGCACTGGTCGAGGCCGTCGAGGACCTCGAACCCGCCGAGTGGGACAGCGAGACGGTGAAGGCGACCAAGATCGGTGCCGAGCACCGCCGCCGGATGGCCGGGAAGTGAGCGGTTCCGCGATCCTCGTCTCCTGCTCCGCGCTGCCGGAAGGCGACGGCGACGAGCACGCCGTTCCCGAGGCGCTGGCCGACCTCGGCTTCAAGAGCCGTTGGGCCGCCTGGGACGACTCGACCGTCGACTTCGGCGCGGCGGACATCGTCGTCTTGCGTGCCACCTGGGATTACGCCGAGCGCCACGACGAGTTCCTGTCCTGGACCGAGTCGGTGCCCGCGCTGGCCAACGCGGCCGAAGTCGTGCGCTGGAACGTCGACAAGTCCTATTTGGCCGAACTCGGCGACGCCGGCGTCGCGGTCGTGCCCACGACCGTGCTCGCCCCGGGTGACGACGCCCCGCGCTGGCCCAAGGGCGAGTTCGTGCTGAAGCCCGCGATCGGTGCCGGATCCCGCGGGGTCGGGAGGTTCGCGTCCGGCGACGCCGCCGCCCCGCATCTGGCGGGCCTCCACGCCGAAGGGCACACCGCTCTGCTGCAGCCATATCAGTCCACTGTGGACGCCGAGGGTGAACTCGCGCTGGTGTACTTCGGCGGGGTGTACTCGCACGCGTTCTCGAAGGCCGCGATGCTGGGCAGGGAACTCGACGAATCCGGTTTGTACGTCACGGAAAAGCTCGCGCCCGCGCAACCCGCCGCGAAATTCCGCGCGCTGGCCGAGGACGTCTTGGACGCCACCGCGGCGCTGCTCGGCATCCTGCGCGCGGAACTGCTCTACGCCCGCGTCGACCTCGTCACCGGACCGGACGGCAGGCCGCTGCTGCTGGAACTGGAGCTTGTCGAGCCTTCGCTGGGCTTCCGGCAGACCGACGACGCGGCCGCCTGGCGGTTCGCTTCCGCCGTCCGGCAGCAACTCGCCTGACCCCTCCCGCGTTGCTATGAAAGGACCTTTCCTTGCAAAATTTGCAAGGAAAGGTCCTTTCATAGCGTCCGTGCGCCCAGGACAGCCGTCGCGTTCAGAGGACGAAACGCGCGAGAGACGCTAGGTGTCAGGCGGGTTTCACGCGTTTGGCGGCCAAGCGCTCAGGCTTCGGCCACCGCACGTCCCGCGCCCAGCCGAACTTCTCGAACAGCCAGATCAGCCGTGCCGACACGTCGACCTGCCCGCGCAGGACGCCGTGCCGCGCGCAGGTCGGGTCGGCGTGGTGGGAGTTGTGCCACGACTCGCCCATGGACAGGATCGCCAGCGGCCAGAAGTTCGCCGCCTTGTCACGGCTGGCGAAGGGGCGCTCGCCGATCAGATGGCAGATCGAGTTCACCGACCAGCTGACGTGGTGCAGGAAGGCGATCCGGACCAGTCCGGCCCAGAAGAACCCGGTCACCGCGCCCCACCAGGACCAGCTGATCAGTCCGCCGAGGACCGCGGGCAGTGCCAGGCTGAGTGTGATCCACAGCCAGAAGTAGCGGTTCACCACGCGAAGATCCTTGTCGGCCACAAGATCCGGCGCGAAGCGCTCGTAGTTGGTCACCTCGCGGCTGAACATCCAGCCCATATGCGCGTGCCAGAACCCGCGCAGCAGCGCCGTGGGCGAGGTCCCGAACAGCCAGGGGGAGTGCGGGTCGCCTTCGCGGTCGGCGAAAGCGTGGTGACGACGGTGGCTGGCCACCCAGAAGATGACCGATCCCTGCACCGCGAAGCCCCCGGCGATGGCCAGCGCGATCCGCAGCGGCCGTCCGGCCTTGAACGCGCCATGGGTGAAGTAGCGGTGGTAGCCGACGGTCACCCCGAGCGTCCCGACGGTGTAGAACACGGCCGCCAGCCCGAGATCGACCCAGGTCATGCCCCAGCCCCACACGATCGGCACGGCGGCGAGCAGCGCGACGAACGGGACCAGCAGGAAGGTCTTGAGGATCAACATCTCCCCGGAGCCCCGGCGATGGGAGATCAGGGGTTTGGCTTGACTGGCCGGTGCGTCCGGCTCGGTGCTGGCGGTCATACGACACCTCGTGCCTCGACTCGGTGGTGACCCCCGTGCGGGGCACCGAAACGCAGCGTAAGGGCAGTGTCTGGCGAGCACGCCGCCCGGGGGTTACGTCCGGTTTGCCAGGGGGTCAGTTCGAAGTGGCGAGTTCCCGTTCAGCGGCGGGGGGAACCGGCGCCGGGCCACGATCGCGTGATCCGCACCACAGTGCCGCGGTCGAGATGATCACCAGCGCGGAGCCGAGGACGTGGAAGGAGACCAGCGCCTCCGGCACCCCCAGGGCGTACTGCACCGAGCCCAGGACGCCTTGGGCGAGCGCGACCACCCACACGATCGTGTAGCGCCGCCACAGTCGTTTCGGCGTGCTGCCACGCATCAGCTGGAGGCCGAAGACGGCGAGCACGATCAGGTAGACCACCAGCAGGCCGCCGTGGATCTGGGTGAGCGTCTCGATCGGCGCCTGGAGCCGGTGGGTGCCCGGGTCCCCGCCGTGCGGGCCGGCGCCGGTCACGGTGGTGCCCGCCACGAGGACGGCCCACATCGACGCGGCGAGCACGATCAGGGTCTTGCGGCCCGCGTCCGGGATGAGCCAGCGGGCGGGCTCGTCACCTTCGGAGAACGCGCGCAGCAACAGGACCGCGAGCCAGACCAGGGGAGTGGAGGCCAGGAAGTGCAGCGCGACGGTCCACCATTCGAGCTTCGCGAGCACGGTGATCCCGCCGACGACGGCCTGCAGCAGCACGCCGGCCGGCATCGTCCAGGCCAGCTTCACCAGACGGCGGCGGCTCGGGTGCTCGATCTGCACGCGCCACGCGGTGATCACGCACAGCGCGGCGACGGCGATGACGACACCGGTCAGCATCCGGTTGCTGAACTCGATCCACTGGTTGAGCGCGTCGAACTCGGGATGCGCCTCGGGGACGATGCTGCCTTCGACGCACTGGGGCCAGGTGGGGCAGCCGAGCCCCGAACCGGTGACCCGGACGACCGAGCCGGTGACGCCGATTCCGGCCTGGGCGATCACCGCCGCCATCGCGACCGCTCGCTGAACCGCGAACGAGGGATACGGCAGACGCGCTACAAGGCTCTGGAACGGCACCGTCCGATGCTAGAACGCCGTTGCTGAGAGCGTTCCACCGGCCGCACCGGCCTGTGTCGGCCGCCTCAGGTGAGCTTCGTGGTCTTGCTGGCCAGCGCGCCCGCGACGATGCCCCAGCCGATGAGGACGGCGAACGGGCCCCACCCGAACGAGCCGTCCAGCAGGACCGAGCGGAGACCTTCGGCGAGCGCGCCCGACGGCAGCAGCTCGACGAACGTCGCCAGTCCCGCCGGCATCGTCGACGGCGCCAGCAGGATGCCGCCCGCGAGCAGCAGCACGAACCAGACGATGTTCGCCAGCGCCAGCACGGCCTCCGCGCGCAGTGCCCCGCCGAGCAGCAGCCCCAGCGCGCCGAACGCGAACGTGCCGGCGATCAGGAACGGGATCGCGCCGAGGAGTCCGCCGAATGACGGCGACCAGCCCAGCAGCGCGGCCACGACGCCGAGGATCACCGCCTGCAGCGCGACCACGACCAGCGCGGCGGCCACCCGGCCGGCGATCAGCAGCCAGCGGGGCAGGGCGGTGGCGGAAAGTCGTTTGAGGACGCCGTAGCGGCGGTCGAAACCGAGTGCGATGGCCTGTCCGGTGAACGCGGACGACATCACCGCAAGCGCGAGGATCCTCGGTGTTATCCAGTCCACTTTGGACGACGAGCCGAGCTGCGCCGACGGCAGGATGTCCAGCAGGGACAGACCGATCAGCAGCGCGAGCGGGATGAGCAGGGTCAGCAGGATCTGCTCGCCGTGGCGCAGGGTCAGGCTCGCCTCGACCTTCGCGTGCGTGCGCAGCATCTTGCCGAGCGAACCCCTGCCGGGGGCCGGGGTGAACGTGCCGGCGGCGAACCGCGGCGTCGGCGGCGTAGGCAGCGTGGTCATGCGCGCAGTTCCCGTCCGGTCAGCTCCAGGAAGACCTCTTCCAGCGTGCGCCTGCCGACCTGCAGTTCCTCGGGCATGACGCCCTGCTGCGCGCACCAGGCCGTCACCGTGGACACCACCTGTGGGTCGATCGCGCCTTCGACGAGGTAGGTCCCCGGCGCGGACTCGTGTACGAGGTGGCCTTCGGGCAGAGCCGCGGTCAGCAGCGCGGTGTCGAGCCGCGTGCGGGCCTTGAACCGCAGCTGCGCGGCCTCACCGGCGTCGACGGTCAGCGCCCGCGGCGAGCCTTCGACGACGACCTTGCCGTGGTCCACGATCACCACGGTGTCGGCCAGCGTTTCGGCCTCCTCCATCAGATGCGTGGTGAGCAGCACGCTGACCCCGTCGGCGCGCAGTGCTTCGAGCAGATCCCAGACCAGGCGGCGGGCCTGCGGGTCCATCCCGGCCGTCGGCTCGTCGAGGAAGAGCAGTTCCGGGCGCCCGACGAGCGCGCAGGCGAGCGAGAGCCGCTGCTGCTGCCCGCCGGAAAGCCGTTTGAACGGTGTCTTCCGCGCTCCCGCGAGCCCGAGGACGTCCAGCAGCCACGCCGGATCCAGCGGGTTCGCGGCGCACGCGGCGACCAGTCCGAGCATCTCGTCGGCGCGGACGCCGGGATACGCGCCACCGCCCTGGGGCATCACGCCGATACGCGGTCGCAGCGCCGGACCGTCCCGTGACGGGTCCATGCCGAGCACGCGGACTTCGCCGTCGTCAGGCCGCAGGAAGCCTTCGCAGATCTCGACGGTGGTGGTCTTGCCGGCCCCGTTCGGGCCGAGCAGAGCGAGCAGCGCGCCACGTTCCATCCGCAGGTCGAGTCCATCGACCGCGGTGGTGGATCCGTAGCGTTTCACCAGCCCGGTGATCTCGACGGCGGGGGCGTTCACGACAGGTCACGATACGGCCTCACGCCGGGACCGAATGCTCCGGGGACGGTCTGGACAGCAGCAGCGGCGACAGGCGGTGGACGACGAACAGTCCCAGTAGCGTGAGGGCCCCGGCGGCGGCCCAGGCGAACGGCAGGACGTAACCGCGGCCGTCGAAGGTGCTGCCCGTGGTGGGCAGCAGGAACGGCAGGACGGCGGTGACGATCGTCGCGGCGATGCGGAAGCGCGAGGTGCCGGCCGCGGCGGCGAGCGGGATGATCGCCCACAGCAGATACCAGGGCTGGAGCGCCACGTGCAGCACCATCACCGCGCCCAGTGAGACGCCGAGGCCGATGATCGGCCGGTAGCGCCATTTGAAGCTGTCCCAGAGGAACTTGACCGTCACCGCGCCCGCGACGAGGTAGCCGAGCGTGCCGAGGATCGGCACCATCGCGTTGGTGTGGTTGCCGAGGCCGAGCGCGATGCCGAGGACGCCGCCGAGCGCGGCGAGTTCCGACGTCGGCGAGATCCACGAGCGGACCAGTCCCGGCGTGCCGAGCGCGCCGACCCAGCCGAAGCCCAGGCCGGTGCCGTAACAGACGGCCACCAGGACCACGCCGAACAGCAGGGCCATCGGGATCGCGGCGGTGAGCAGGTCCTTGATCCGGCCGTGCCAGCGTCTGGCCACCATGACGGTGAGGAACGGCAACGCCAGGATCGCGTTCAGCTTCACCGCGACGCCGAGGGTGATGATCACCACGCCGAGCCCGATGAACAGTATTTCGCCCTTCGCCAGCGGCGGGACGGCGTCGTGCTTGTACCGCACCGGCATCCGCTGGATGCCGATCTCCAGCCCGGCCACCATGAGCCCGATCGCCAGCGCGTCGTTGTGGGCGCCCGCGACGAAGTGGAAGATCAGCAGCGGGTTCGCCGCGCCGAGCCACAGCGCGGTGGCGGGCTGCACGCCGAACCGGCGGGCCAGTCTGGGCAGCGCCCAGATGATCAGGATGACGCCGATCAGCGCGAGACCGCGCTGCAGCAGCACCCCGGTGACGATGTTCCCGCTGCTCAGCGGGGCGAGCCAGCCGCCGAGGCGGAGCAGCAGCGGACCGTAGGGCGCCGGGGTCTCGCGCCACATGTTGGAGACACCCGAGGTCAGCGGGTCGGAGACGCCGAGCGCCTCGGCCGGGCCGAGGGAGTACGGGTCCATCCCGCGCGCCACGATCTCGCTCTGCGCGAGATAGCTGTAGACGTCGCGGGAGAACAGCGGGGGGATGACCAGCAGCGGCGCGCACCAGAGCGCGATGGTGCGGGCGAGCTGGCCCTGGGTGGCGAGGCGGCGGCGCGCGGGCTGGGCGAACCGGCCGAGCATCAGCCAGCTCAGCACGATGATCGCCATCCCGGCGAGGCCCATGGCGAGCGAGACGGTGGGAATGCGGGTGAACAGCCGCAGGACCGGGATCTCCTGGACCGGGTTGATCACCGGCGCGGCACCGGCGCCGAGTGAGCCGAGGGCGAGGAACAGGGAGCCGACCGCGCCGAACCGGCGGACCACGTTCAGCCCGCGCGTCTCCTTGTCGTCGAGCGGCTCGGGCTCGTGCGGGCGCGCCGGGGACAGTGTCGCCACCGATCCCGCCGCTGAAGCTTCCCCGGGCCGTGCCTCGTCCGTGTCCCGCCCCGCCGGGTGCTCGCCCACTGCCACGCACGAAGGGTAGCGATGCCGGGAACAGACTGAGCGGGTACGTGGTTACCGGGGGAGAAGCAGGCCCCGACGTGACGCGCGCCACTCCGTGAGGCACCCCTCTTTGCCGTCTCCCCGGAAATACGTCACACTTGTGTTGTGAAAAAGACGGGGACGCGGAACGAGGCCGGTGGCGACATGCCCCGCGCCGAGGTCCAGCCTGTCCCCGCGCAGGTCGGCCCCGAGGGCCGGACCAGGCACGAAGTGGCCCGTCTGCTGCTGGAACAGGGTCCGATGACCGCCGTCGTGGTCGCCGAGCAGCTGGGGATCAGCGCCGCCGCCGTCCGGCGTCATCTCGACGCGCTCCTGGCCGACGGTGAAGCCGAGACCCGCGACGCGCCCCGCCGCGGCCCGCGCGGACGAGGCCGTCCCGCCAAGAACTTCCTGCTCACCGAAGCCGGCCGTGCCCGATTCGGGCACGCCTACGACGACCTCGCGTCCTCGGCCATCCGGTTCCTCGCCGAGCACGCCGGCGAAGACGCCGTGAAGGCGTTCGCCGAGGCCCGTGTCGCCTCGCTCGTCGGCCCGCACCGGGAGGCGATCACCAAGCACGAGGATCCCGCCGTCCGCGCCGAGGCCCTCGCCGCCGCTCTGACCAGGGAGGGCTACGCTGCGTCGACCCGTCAGGTCGGGGCAGGCGAACAGCTCTGCCAGCACCATTGCCCGGTCGCCCACGTCGCCGCCGAGTTCCCCCAGTTGTGTGAAGCCGAGACCGAGGCATTCGCGCATCTGCTGGGTACACACGTGCAGCGGCTGGCGACCATCGCACGCGGTGACAACGCGTGCACCACACACGTACCCGTCGCTTCGACGGGTCGACCGGCCACACCCGGGCCGGGAAGCACGGCGCCCTCTCCAGGGCGCACAGCACGGATCCCGAATGGAGGGAAACCCGCATGACTGCCGCTGCCGAGCAGCGCACTCCCACCACCGCGCCCATGAGCCAGGAAGAGACCATCGAGTCCCTTGGCAAGTACGCGTTCGGCTGGGCGGACTCCGACGAGGCGGGCTCTAGCGCCCGTCGCGGACTGAACGAGGACGTCGTCATCGACATCTCCTCGAAGAAGTCCGAGCCGGAGTGGATGCGCGAAGCGCGACTGAAGGCGCTCAAGCTCTTCGACTTGAAGCCGATGCCCAACTGGGGTGCGGACCTCTCCGGGATCGACTTCGACAACATCAAGTACTTCGTGCGGTCCACGGAGAAGCAGGCCACCTCCTGGGAGGACCTGCCCGAGGACATCAAGAACACGTACGACCGGCTCGGCATCCCCGAGGCGGAGAAGCAGCGCCTCGTCGCCGGTGTCGCCGCGCAGTACGAGTCCGAGGTCGTCTACCACCAGATCCGCGAGGACCTGGAGGCGCAGGGCGTCCTGTTCCTGGACACCGACACCGCGCTCAAGGAGCACCCGGAGATCTTCAAGGAGTACTTCGGCTCCGTGATCCCGGCCGGGGACAACAAGTTCTCCGCGCTGAACACCGCGGTGTGGTCCGGCGGCTCGTTCATCTACGTGCCCAAGGGCGTCAAGGTGGACATCCCGCTGCAGGCCTACTTCCGGATCAACACCGAGAACATGGGTCAGTTCGAGCGGACCCTGATCATCGTCGACGAAGACGCCTACGTGCACTACGTCGAGGGTTGCACCGCGCCGATCTACCAGTCCGACTCGCTGCACTCGGCGGTCGTGGAGATCATCGTGAAGAAGGGCGCCCGCTGCCGGTACACGACCATCCAGAACTGGTCGAACAACGTCTACAACCTGGTCACCAAGCGCGCCAAGTGCGAAGAGGGCGCGACCATGGAGTGGATCGACGGCAACATCGGGTCCAAGGTCACGATGAAGTACCCGTCCGTCTTCCTGATGGGCGAGCACGCCAAGGGCGAGGTCCTCTCGGTCGCGTTCGCGGGCGAAGGCCAGCACCAGGACGCCGGCGCGAAGATGGAGCACCTGGCGCCGCACACCTCGTCGACCATCGTGTCGAAGTCGGTGGCGCGCGGCGGTGGCCGCACCTCCTACCGCGGCCTGGTCAAGGTCGCGAAGCGGGCGCACCACTCGCGGTCCAGCGTGGTCTGTGACGCGCTGCTGGTCGACACGATCTCGCGGTCGGACACGTACCCGTACGTCGACATCCGCAACGACGAGGTCTCCATGGGCCACGAGGCGACCGTCTCGAAGGTCAGCGAAGACCAGATGTTCTACCTCATGTCGCGCGGTCTCGACGAGGCCGAGGCCATGGCGATGATCGTGCGCGGGTTCGTCGAGCCCATCGCGCGTGAGCTGCCGATGGAGTACGCGCTCGAGCTGAACCGCCTGATCGAGCTTCAGATGGAAGGGTCCGTCGGCTAGTCATGTCGGTTACCGAGAACAACGTTTCCGAAGCGATGCGCGAGGGCGTGGTCATTCCGGCCACGTCCCGCGCGGAGCGCTTCACCTCCTACGACGTCGAGGCCTTCGAGGTCCCGGGCGGCCGTGAGGAGAACTGGCGTTTCACGCCGATGAAGCGGCTGCGCGGCCTGCACGACGGGTCCGCCGCCGCTTCGGGTTCGGCCACCGTGGACGCCGACGCCGCCCCTGAACTGAAGATCGAGCAGGTCGGCCGGGACGACGAGCGCCTCGGCGCCGCGGGTGTCCCGAGCGACCGGATCGCCGCGCAGGCCTACTCCTCGTTCACCGAGGCCACCGTCATCACGGTGCCCAAGGAGACGAAGACCTCGAAGCCGTCGACGGTGAAGATCACCGGTCCCGGCGAGGGCAAGGTGGCCTACGGGCACGTGCAGGTGCGCGCCGAGCAGTTCTCCGAGGCCGTGATCGTCCTCGACCACACCGGCTCGGGCACCTACGCCGACAACGTCGAGTTCGTCATCGGCGATTCGGCGAACGTGACCGTGGTCAGCGTCCAGGACTGGGCCGACGACGCGGTGCACGTCTCCGAGCAGCACCTCAAGCTCGGCCGCGACGCCAGCCTCAAGCACATCGTCATCACCCTGGGCGGTGACCTCGTCCGCGTCTCCCCGACGGCGACCTTCGCCGACAAGGGCGGCGACGTCGAGATGCTCGGCCTGTACTTCGCGGACGAGGGACAGCACCAGGAGCACCGGCTCTTCGTCGACCACGCGGTGCCGAACTGCAAGTCGCGGGTGATGTACAAGGGCGCGCTGCAGGGCGACGGCGCGCACACCGTGTGGGTCGGCGACGTGCTGATCCGGGCGGCCGCCGAGGCCACCGACACCTACGAGCTCAACCGCAACCTGGTGCTGACGCCGGGCGCGCGGGCGGACTCGATCCCGAACCTGGAGATCGAGACCGGCGAGATCGAAGGCGCCGGCCACGCGAGCGCGACGGGAAGGTTCGACGACGAGCAGTTGTTCTACCTCCAGTCGCGCGGAATCGGCGAAGACGCCGCGCGGCGTCTGGTCGTACGCGGGTTCTTCCACGAGATCCTCGTCAAGATCGGTGTCCCCGAGGTGCGCGAGCGCCTCGAGGCCGCGATCGAAGCCGAACTCGAAGCCGTGGGCGTCTAAGCCCTCGTCCGTCCACATCAGACTTTAGGAAAGAAATGCCTACGCTGGAAATCAAGGATCTGCACGCCTCGGTCACGACCGAGGAGGGCCCCAAGGAGATCCTCAAGGGCGTCAACCTGACCATCAAGTCGGGCGAGACCCACGCGATCATGGGCCCCAACGGTTCGGGCAAGTCCACGCTGTCCTACGCCATCGCCGGTCACCCCAAGTACGAAGTCACCTCCGGGCAGGTCCTGCTCGACGGTGAGGACGTGCTGGAGATGAGCGTCGACGAGCGTGCCCGCGCGGGCCTGTTCCTCGCCATGCAGTACCCGGTCGAGGTGCCGGGCGTGTCCATGTCCAACTTCCTCCGCACCGCGGCCACCGCGGTCCGTGGCGAGGCCCCCAAGCTGCGCCACTGGGTCAAGGAGGTCAAGGAGGAGATGGGCAAGCTGGAGATCTCGTCCGAGTTCGCCGAGCGTTCGGTGAACGAGGGCTTCTCCGGTGGCGAGAAGAAGCGTCACGAGATCCTGCAGCTGGCGCTGCTCAAGCCGAAGATCGCCATCCTCGACGAGACCGACTCCGGCCTCGACGTCGACGCGCTGCGCGTCGTGTCCGAGGGCGTCAACGAGTTCAAGGCCAACAACGACGCCGGCGTCATGCTGATCACGCACTACACGCGGATCCTGCGGCACATCACGCCCGACTTCGTGCACGTCTTCGCCGGCGGCAAGATCGTCGCGTCCGGCGGCCGTGAACTCGCGGACGAGCTGGAGGAGAGCGGGTACGTCAAGTACGCGGGCTCCACCGAGACCGCCGCAGTCTGATCCTGGAACCTCACGACTACACCGAGAGGAGTTGGCCCGATGACCACCACCACGGCTAACTCTGCTGTACCGCTGGACGTAGCGGCCATCAGGGCCGACTTCCCCATCCTGACCCGCACGGTGCGGGACGGGAAACCCTTGGTGTATCTGGATTCCGGTGCGACGTCGCAGAAACCGGCGCAGGTGCCTCGAAGCCGAGCGCCGGTTCCTCGAGACTTCGAACGCCGCGGTGCACCGCGGCGCGCACTCGCGAGGAGGCGACCGACGCCTACGAATCCGCCCGCGTGCGGATCGCGGAGTTCGTCGGCGCCTCCCGCACGAGCTGGTGTTCACCAAGAACGCCACCGAGGGCATCAACCTCGTCGCCTACGCGATGAGCAACGCCGCCACGGCCGGTCCCGGGCCGAGCGGTTCAAGATCGGCCCCGGCGACGAGATCGTCATCACCGAGATGGAGCACCACGCGAACCTGGCCGTGGCAGCAGCTCTGCCAGCGCACCGGCGCGACGCTGAAGTGGTTCTCCGTCACCCCCCCGACGGCCGCCTCGACCTGTCCAATGTGGACGAACTGATCACCGAGCGGACCAAGGTGCTCGCGTTCACGCACCAGTCCAACGTGCTCGGCACGATCAACCCGGTCAAGCTCCTGACGGAGAAGGCGCACAAGGTCGGCGCGCTGGTCGTACTGGACGCCTGCCAGTCGGTTCCCCACTTCCCGGTCGATCTTCACGACCTGGACGTCGACTTCGCCGCTTTCGCCGGGCACAAGATGGTCGGCCCGTACGGTATCGGTGTCCTTTATGGACGGCGCGAGCTGCTCGAAGCGATGCCGCCGTTCCTGACCGGCGGCTCGATGATCGAGCTGGTCCGGATGGAGCAGACCACCTTCGCCGCGCCGCCGCAGCGGTTCGAGGCGGGCACCCCGATGACGTCGCAGGCCGTCGGCCTCGGCGCGGCCGCCGACTACCTGTCGGCGATCGGCATGGACCGGGTCGCCGCGCACGAGCACCGGCTCACCGAGGCGGCGCTCGCCGGGCTCGGCGAGATCCCCGGCGTCCGGATCATCGGCCCCACCGACATGACCGACCGCGGCGGGCTGGTGTCGTTCGTCATCGACGGCGTGCACCCGCACGACTCGGGTCAGGTGCTGGACAGTCTCGGTATCGCCGTCCGCGTCGGGCACCACTGCGCGTGGCCGCTGCACCGGGCCTGCTCGGTCCCGGCGACCGTGCGCGCGTCGTTCTACGTCTACAACACGATGTCCGAAGTGGACGCGCTGGTGGACGGGGTGCGCGAGGCGCAGAAGTTCTTCGGGGTGGCCTGATGAACCTCGAAAGCATGTACCAGGAGATCATCCTGGACCACTACAAGAACCCGCACGGCCGCGGCCTGCGCGAACCGTTCGACGCCGAATCGTTCCAGGTCAACCCGACCTGTGGCGACGAGGTGACGCTGCGGGTGAAGGTCGACGGCGGGAAGGTCGCCGACGTCTCCTACGAGGGCCAAGGCTGCTCGATCAGCCAGGCGTCCACGTCGGTCTTGACGGATCTCGTCGTCGGGCACACCGTGGAGGAGGCGTTCACCACCATGGACGCCTTCGTCGAGCTGATGCAGGGCAAGGGTCAGATCGAGCCGGACGACGAGAAGTGCTGGAGGACGGCATCGCCTTCGCCGGCGTGGCCAAGTACCCGGCCCGCGTGAAATGCGCCCTGCTCGGATGGATGGCGTTCAAGGACGCCGTCGCCCGCACGACCAACGGAGTTGAGACGGCATGACCGAACAGCAGACCGAAACCCGCGAGGGGCGCACAGCCGCCGACCTCGACGCCGAGACCACCGCCGCCCCCGACGCCGCCGACCTGGCGAAGGTGGAGGACCTCGAAGAGGCGATGCGCGACGTCGTCGACCCGGAGCTGGGCATCAACGTCGTCGACCTCGGCCTGGTCTACGACATCCGCGTCGAGGCGGACAACACCGCCACCATCGACATGACCCTGACGTCCGCGGCCTGCCCGCTGACCGACGTCATCGAGGACCAGACCGCGCCGCGCTCGTCGGCGGGGAACCGGGCTGGTCAAGGACTTCCGGATCAACTGGGTCTGGATGCCGCCGTGGGGCCCGGAGAAGATCACCGAGGACGGCCGCGAACAGCTGCGGGCCCTCGGGTTCACCGTCTGACCCTCGCTTTTTGCGCGTGAAGGCCCCCTTCCCTCGGCTCAGCCGAGGGAAGGGGGCCTTCACGCGCTTCAACGTTTGTATAACGGCCTATACCGCGTTTCGTCGTGCATGTTTTGGGGCGGTTAGCGCCCGGTCCGTGAAGGCCTCCTTGAGGGACCCTGGGTCCCTCAAGGAGGCCTTCACGGACCGAAAAACGCACCACGAGCCTCAGGAGCACCACCAGTCGCAACGGCGGCGCGTGAAGGCCCCTTCCTCGCATGAGATGCGGGGAAGGGGGCCTTCAGCTCTCCATGGCGCGCGAGGCGTGGGCCGGGGTGGTCGTGAGTGGTAAGTGTCGTTCTAACGGCACTTACCACTCACGACCACCTGAGCTCGGGAGTCGCCGCATCGCGCCCCTCGTTAAGCTCCGAGGGTGATCTCCGGTCCATCGCGCTGTTCGCGCTCGCCGCCCTGCTGGAGATCGGCGGCGCGTGGCTGATCTGGCAGGGCGTCCGTGAGCACCGCGGCTACCTCTGGATCGGGGCGGGCGTCGTCGCGCTGGGCCTCTACGGCTTCGTCGCGACACTGCAGCCCGACGCGAACTTCGGCCGCATCCTCGCCGCGTACGGTGAGTGTTCGTCGCGGGTTCGCTCGCGTGGGGATGGTCGCCGACGGCTACCGGCCGGACCGCTACGACGTCATCGGCGTGCTGATCTGCCTGGCGGGCGTTGGCGTCGTCATGTACGCGCCCCGGGGTTGAGCGTTCGCCGGAAAGTGTCGGCCGACGGCGCTATCGTGCGCTGTGACCGAAACGGACTTCCCCGCTCCGCCCGCCGACAGACCCGGACCGAAGCGAAGATTCTCCCCGCTCCTGCTCGTGATGATCCTGGTGGCGATCGTCGGCGTGGGCACCGGGGGATACGGTTTCTGGACCCTGATGGGCTACCGGATGACGAACTTCTCCGATGGCGCGATGGCTTCCACGGTCCCGCGCGGCTCGGTCGTGCTCTACCGCTGGGCCGACGTGCCGGAGATCCCGCGGGGTGCGGTGGTCCTGATGGATCTGAGCGCCTACCCGGGACGTCGGCCCAAGAAGGCTGGCCATCCAGCGGGTGATCGGTGTCGGCGGTGATCAGGTGGTCTGCTGCTCGCCCGACAACCTGATCACCGTCAACGGGAAGCCGGTCAAAGAGCCGTACACCGATGACGACAACGGGTACGGGCGCAAGGAGTACCGGCCGTTCGACGTCCGGGTGCCCCCGGGATCTTTGTACCTGGCGGGCGATCAGCGGAACAATTCCGCCGACTCGCGGCTCTTCGCGGACATGCCGGGCCAGGGCGCCGTTCCCCTGTCGAAGGTACGCGGGATCGTCGTCGGCCTGGGGAGCATTCTCAGCGCGGAACCCTTCCCGCAGACCACAGCGTTCGTCGAGGCCGGACTTCCCGCGATCCGGTGTCCGACACGGATTCCGTACCTCGCGGTACCTCATGTTCGCCGGGATCGGGCTCGTCGTGCTCGGTGTCATCGGGGCGATTGTGAGCGTTGTCCGCTCCGCCGGAAAACGACGAAGAGCAGCCCGCAGTCCCACCAGGGCACTGATCACCAGCAGGTTGTAGCCGAACATCTGGTGCAGGGTGACGCCGGCAGCATCTCCGGGCCGGTCGTACTGCTCAGCAACAGTACGGCCATCAGCCCGGTCGCCGCGCCGACGAACGCCAGCAGGAGTTCGTGCACCAGTCCGGTGACCACGTCGCGGTCGCGTTCGTCGGAGAACAGCCGGACGTTGACCGAAAGCCTGCCCTGTTCCAGCGCGGCGCCGATCCGGTCGACACGGCGGGGCAGGCGGCGCAGCACCGGCAGGAGCGCCAGCAGCTCGTGGGTGGCGGTGGAGCGCAGAGATTCCGGTCGCAATCCGGCACCCACCTGCTCGGCGGCGTAGGCGCGGGATTCGACGACGATGTTGAACCCCGGCGCCAGTGCGGCCAGCGTTCCCTCCAAAGTGGCCAGTGCGCGGAACACCGCGGCGATCGGCGGCGGCACGCTGAGCCGGAAGTCGGCGATCACCCGGAACAGGTCGGTGAACATGTCCAGATCCGGGGCCTGCCCGTGGTTGAAGTGCTTGGCCACCAAGGCACCCAGCGCCCGCTCCAGCCGTCGCTCCTCGATCTCGTCCGGCCGGTCGACGATCTCCAGCAGGCCGTCGCGCAACGCGGCCGGGTCGCCGCGGTCGAGGGCGAGGAGCAGGTTCCGCAGCCCGGCGCGCAGCCCGGAGTCGAGCCGTCCGACGGAGCCGAAGTCGAGCAAGCCCAGCCTGCCGTCGGTGAGGAGCAGGACGTTGCCGGGATGCGGGTCGGCGTGGAAGACGCCGCTGCCCATCACCTGGCCGAGCACGCACCTCAGCATCGAGCGCGCGAGTTCGGCTCGCTTCGCCATCGGACCTGTTCCCGGGCGGCGGCGAGCGGCTTGCCGTCGAGGCGCCGCATCACCAGCACGCGCTCGGTGGACAGTTCTTTGTGGACGGACGGCAGAGCGACCTCGTCACCGGGGTAGGCGGCGGCGACGGCTTCGATGTTCCTGGCCTCGGTGCGGAAATCGAGTTCCTCGACCAGCGCGTCGGCGAAGCCTTCGGCGAGGTCGACGACGCCGAGGGAACGGGCCCAACCCGCTCGTTGGTCCAGTGCGGCGGCAACGCGGCGGACGATGTCGAGGTCCCGCTCGACGAGCGTCTGCACACCGGGCCGCTGCACCTTGACGACCACTTCCCGCCCGTCGCGCAGTTTCGCCCGGTAGACCTGCGCGATCGACGCGGCCGCGATCGGCTCCGGATCGAACTCGGCGAAGATCTCGTCCGGATTCCCGCCCAGTTCCTCCCGCAGCACCGTCGCGACCTCGTCGGCATCGGCGAAGGCGACCTGGTCCTGGAGTTTGCCGAGTTCGTCGATGAACACCGGCGGGAGCAGATCCGGCCGCGTCGAGAGCAGCTGGCCGAGCTTCACGAAGGTCACGCCGCCCTCCTCCAGCGCGCGTCGCAGCGATCGCGCCAGTTTGGCGTGCCGGACCTGGGCGAGGCCGGGTTCACGACGGCCGGTGAGGTAACGGCCGAGGCCGTGTTTGACCGCGATCCGGGTGATCTGCGAGTAGCGCCGCGTCCGCGCCGCGCGACGGCGCAGCGACCGGATCCTGCCGACCACCCCTGGTCCGGAACCCGACGGCAGGACGAACTCCGCGACGAACAGGAAGATCAGCGTCGCCAGGAAGGCGCCGCCCGCCACCGGGATGACCAGTCCGGCGAAGGCGCCCCCTGCGTAGATCGGCCGTGGGAACGCGCTGAGGATGCCACCCGCGACGAGCCAGCCGAAGCCGGCGGCGCACAACGCGCGGAGCACGCCGATCCGCACACCGAGCACGCGACGGGCGGCGACCACGAGCGGCCACAGCATGAGCGCGTAGGCGGGCAGGCTGAGCAGGCCGAGCAGCAGGTTCATGCCGATGAGGACATCACGCGCGGCCCGCCCGGGATTCCCGCTCCGGCGGGACGGAACTCACCCTTGAGAGGGAACGGAGCCCGAAGTTGTAGGTCGCCCTCGCCTCCCGGGGCGCGAACAGGAGGCCGAGGACGGCCATGGCGGCCGCCGCGAGGAATCCGGCGCGGAGATCGGTGAGGTCGCCGAGGAAGCCGATCAGCGGGGCCCCGGCGGCCTGGCCGAGCGCCAGCATGAGGAAGGCCACGCCGACGCCGAACGCGGGTGAGCCCGGATAGGCCCTGGTACCCCACAGGATCAGCACCCCGGTCAGTCCGATGTAGACGGCCCCGAAGAGCGCCGCCGCGATGATCAGCGCCGGGAGGAGCGCGTGGCGAGGGCGAAGAGCGCCGTGGCGGCGGCGAACAGGATCATCCCCGCCGACCAGGCCCGGCGCAGCCCGCCCGTGAGGTCAGCTCGGCGGTGAACGCGCCGGCCAGGCCGACAGCGCCGAGCACGATCCACACCACGGTCGACTCGGTCTCGCCGAGCCCGCCGACGCTCACGGCGATGTCGCGGCCGAACGTCCAGATCGCCGCGCTGGCCAGGCCCAGCGTCGCGGCGGCGGGCAGCAGCCGCCTGGTGGACGGCGGGAACAGCGGCACCGGCAGCCCGCCCTCGCGGCGCTCCCTGACCGGCGGCACGACGCGGGCGATCCACGCGGTCACCAGCGCGGAGGCCGCGGCGAAGGCCCACCAAGCCAGCCGCCAGTCGCCGACGGCGAGCAGCGAGACCGGTCCGGAGACGAGCACACCGAGTCCGGTCCCGGCGTTCACCACGGACTGGGCACGGTCGCGGCGGTTCGCGCGGACGACGCGTGAGACCGCATCGGCGAGCGAAGGGGAGGCCAGGCCGGTGCTGGCTCCGGCCAGGACGACGCCCACAGCGAGGAAGGCGGCGTTCGGGGCGGCCGCGATCAGGGCGGTCCCCGCGGTCGCGGCCGTCCCGGCGGCGAGCGCGCCCGTCCGCGCGCCCCAGCGGGCCGTGACGGCGGTCGAGGCGATCACGGCGAGGCAGTACGCGACGTAGCTGCCCGCCGCGATGGTGCCGAGCGTGCCGCCGTCGAGGTCGAACTCCGCCCGGAGGGCCGGAGCGAAGAGGCCGTACGCGTACCTCGCGAGTCCGTACGAGACCGCGATCAGCGACAACCCCGCCGCGGTGAGGGTCAGCTCGCGTTTGTACGAAGAAACCATCAGTGCTCCTCCAGATGTATACCGATCGGTATACCCACGGAGTGTTCCCGCATTTCACGCTCAGGTCAACCGATCGGTATAGTCGAAGCATGCTGACCCCCGCCGGAGAGCGTGTCCTAAGTGCCGCGAGCAAGCTCTTCTATCGGGAGGGCCTGAACGCGGTGGGCGTCGCGGCCGTGGCCGAGGCCGCCGGCGTCACGAAGAAGACGTTGTACGCGTGCTTCGGATCGAAGACGGAGCTCACGGTCGCTTATCTACGGCGGCGTCATGACGTCTGGTGGGCGTATCTCGAAGCGCGGCTGGCCGAAGCCTCACCGCCCCGCGCCCTCGTGGTCTTCGACGCCTACATCGACCATCCCGGGCTCGGGAGTGATCGGGGCTGCGCGTTCCTGAACGCGGCCGCCGAACTGGCCCCCGGGCATCCCGGGCTCGACGTGATCCGGCGGCACAAGGCCGCGGTGCGGGCGAAGTTCGCCGAACTCCTCCGCGAGGACGCGCCGCACGCCGCCGATCCGGAGCGGCTCGCGGAGCAGCTCTTCCTGCTGCTGGAGGGCGCCGTGGCGCATACCGGCATCGACGGGGACTCGCACCGGGTCACTCTGGCGCGGGAGATCGCGGAGACCCTCGTGAGTGGTAAAGACGGTTAGAACCGTCATCACCACTCACGAGGGAAAACGCATGCGAGTCTTCGGCCCGCTCACGGATCGGGCGACCTACCGCCGGTGGGTGTACTTCATCCTCGGCGGTGCCCTGAGCGTGCCGTATCTGCTCTTCGCCGTCGTCGTCGTGCCCTCGCTGCTGCCGCTCACCACGACGATGGAGTACGGGGTGGTCATCGGGCTGGTCGTCGTGGCCCTGGTGATGATCGCGTCGTCGTTCCTCCCGCCGTCCGGGTGCTGGAGGGCGCGGCCGTGCGGGAACTGCTGGACGACCCGGTGCCGGGAGCGACCTTCGGGCCCGCGGGAAGCTGGCCGGTCCGGCTGCGGTCGAGCGCGATGTTCCTGCTGCACGTCGGGACCGGCTGCGTGGTCAGCCTGCTCAGCCTGATCGTCCCGGTGGCCTTCGGGTTCACGGTCGCGGCGCCGTTCACCGGCCGGATCGCGCTGTCCACCGAGAACCCGATCGTGGTGCCCGAAGGCTGGGCGAGCGCGTGGATCCCGGCGGTGTTCCTGCTCGGTCTCGTGGCGCTGGCATACGGCGTCTGGATGGCCGGTGCGGCGCTGACCCGCTGTGCCCGGAGCCTGCTGGGCGTCTCGGCCGCCGAACGGATCGCCGAACTGGAGAAGCGCACCGAACAGCTCGCCGAACGCAACCGGCTCGCCCGTGAGCTGCACGACTCGGTGGGGCACGCGCTCAGCGTCGTGACCATCCAGGCCGGGGCCGCGCGCCGGACCCTGCGAGCCGATCCCGACTTCACCGAGCAGGCGCTCACCGCGATCGAGGACTCCGCCCGCGCCGCGCTCGACGATCTCGACCACGTACTCGGACTGCTGCGGGAGGAGACGTCGTCGAGGACGCCGCAGTCCGGGCTGGGAGAGCTGCCGTCGCTGATCGAGGCGACCCGGCTGGCGGGCGCGGAGGTGTCGGCCGAGGTCCGCGGCGAACCGTCGTCGGTGCCGCCGGTCGTCTCCCGCGAGGCCTACCGCATCCTGCAGGAATGCCTGACGAACGCGCTGCGGCACGCCGGTAAGGTTCCGGTGACGGTGCTCGTCGACGTCGGGCCGGACCTGGTGCGGCTGCGGGTGACCAACCCGCTCGGTGCCGCACCGCCGTCACGGGACGGGGGCGGCCGGGGGCTGCGGGGTATGGCGGAACGGGTGGACGTGCTGGGCGGCACGATCACGGCGGGCCGCGCGGACGGACTGTGGAAGGTCGAGGTGGCGGTGCCATGGGGGAACCGGCGATGAGCATCGGCGTGCTGCTGGTCGACGACGAACAGCTCATCCGCGCCGGGCTGCGGGCGATCGTCGCCGCCGAACCGGATCTGGAGGTCGTGGGCGAGGCGGCCGACGGCGCGGAGGTGCCGGGCCTGGTCTCGCGATTCCGGCCTGACGTCGTCCTGATGGACGTCCGGATGCCCTCGATCGACGGGATACGGGCGACCACCCATCTGATGTCCACTCTGGACAATCCGCCGAAGGTGGTCGTGGTGACCACCTTCGAAAACGACGACTACGTCTACGACGCCCTGCTCGCGGGCGCGAGCGGGTTCCTGCTGAAGCGGACCCGGCCCGAGGAGATCGTCGCGGCGATCCGGACCGTGGCGGCGGGGGAGTCCCTGCTGTTCCCGGCCGCGATCCGGCGGCTGGCCGCGCTGCAGGCGAAACGAGGCCCGCAGGACGGCCTCGCCGGCGCCGGGCTCACCGAACGCGAACGCGAGGTGCTGCGGCTGATGGCGGGTGGACTGTCCAATGTGGAGATCGCCGCGGAGCTGTATCTCGGCGTGCAGACGGTGAAGACGCATGTCGGGAACATTCTCGCGAAACTCGGCGCGAGGGACCGGACGCAGGCGGTCATCAAGGCCTACGACACCGGATTCGTCACCCCGGCCGGCTGAACGCGGTAGGGTTCCGAAGTGGATACCAACGTCAATCGTCGTCGCCTGCTGGGGCTGGGCACGGTCGCCGCCGCGGGTGCTGTGCTCGGGACGACGCAAGTCGCTCACGCCGTCGAAGAGTCCGAATCGGACACGGCCGCCGCCGATGCTTCGGCCGCCGCCCGCCGGATCGCTCAGGTCTACGCCAGGGAAACCGCCAAGGCGGGCGGAACCTGGTCGTCGTACGTCAGTGTCGCGGACGCCGCCGGGAACCTGATGCCCGCCGTCGCCGAGCGGGCCGACGAGGTCGTCGAGGCCTACAGCGTCAACAAGATCGCCGTCGCCTCCGCGGTGCTCGACAAGATCGACCGCGGACTGCTCACTTTGGACCAGCGCGTCGAGGTCACGGCCGACATCGTCATCAAGGACACCGACGGCATCTTCGGACTCGACGGCGCGTACCCGAGTTCGGTGACCCTCGGGCACGCGATGGCCGCGCTGCTCACGCTGTCCGACAACACCGCCGTGCGCCTGTGCGGGCTGGTGTGCCCGTCCGCGGAGGTCAACGAGATCCTGCGCGGCAAGGGATTCGTGCACACCCAGGTGGTGCCGGTGGCGAACCCGAACCGGTTCTTCCTCGGCAAGACCACTCCGGCCGAGACGCACACGCTGCTCCGGAAACTGGTCGGCGGGACGCTGCTTTCGGCGAAGTCCACCGAGTACCTGCTGAACATCCTGCGTTCGCTCAGCGCCTTCACCGACGGTGTGCGGCTCGACCTGACCTCGGCGGAGAGGCTGCGGGTCGCCACGAAGGCGGGCTGGTTCAAAGACGGCCGCAACGAGGCCGGGGTGATGTTCAGCGCGGACGGCAAGCCGATTCTCACCTATGCACTGTTCGCCTCCGGCGAGTTCGCGGGCGACCCGGCGGTGAACAAGGACGACTACGCCGCGACGCATCCGGCGCTGAAGGCGCGGGCGAAGCTCGGGAAGACGATGTTCCGTTCGGTCGAGAAGCTGACCACGGCCACGGCCCGCACCTACGCGACCGCTCCGTACCGGGCCTCCAACGGCGGCTGATTCTCAGTCGAGGAGGGCGAGGATCAGCGAGGCCATCGCGGCCGGATCCCCGTTTTCCGGGGTCAGCACCAGATCCGGTGACTGCGGCCGTTCGTAGGGGGCGTCCACCCCGGTGAACCCGCTGATCTCGCCCGCCCTCGCCTTCGCGTACATCCCCTTGGGGTCGCGGTCTTCGCAGACCTCCAGCGGGGTGTCGACGAAGACTTCGAGGAACGGCAGCCCGGCCGCCTCGTGCGCGGCGCGGGCGAGTTCGCGATCGGCCTGGTACGGGCTGATCAGCGAGACCACCGACACCACACCGGCGTCGGCGAACAGTTTCGCGACCTCCGCGACGCGCCGGACGTTCTCGGCGCGGTCCGCCGGGCTGAAACCGAGGTTCCCGTTCAGCCCGTGCCGCAGATTGTCGCCGTCCAGCAGATACGCGGGCCTGCCGGAGGCGACCAGCCGTCGCTCCAGTTCGACGGCCACGCTCGACTTCCCGGACGCGGAAAGCCCGGTGAGCCAGACGGTGAGCCCGCGGGTCGCGCGTTCCGCCCTGGTGACCGCGGCGGTGTGCCAGACGACGTTCGACGCCGTCACACTCGGACCGGTGATCATGCCCGCCGCGACCGTCGCCCCGGACTGCTCGTCCACGAGCAGGAAACCGCCGGTGGACCGGTTGCGGCGGTACGAGTCGAACAGCAGCGGCCGCCGTGCGCGCAGCCGTATCCGGCCGATCTCGTTGAGGGACAACGCTTTCGCGGTCTCGTCGCGATGCAGGGTGGTGACGTCGAGCCGGTAGTCGAGGCTGCGGATTTCGGCCTTGGTTTCGCTGGTGGTGTGCCGTACAAGGTAGGTCGCGCCGGCTTTCAAAGTGCTCTGCTCGGCGAACCAGCACACCATCGCGTCGACGTCCCGGCCGGTGTGCGGACGGTTGCCGGGGCGGCAGATCAGGTCGCCGCGGCCGAGGTCGAGGTCGTCGGCGAGTTCGATCGTGACGGCCTGCGAAGCGAAGGCTTCGGTGATCGTGGTGCCACCCGGGCCCCAGATCGCGCGCACCGTCGTGGTGAACCCGGACGGCAGCACGGTGACCTCGTCACCGGGTTTGAACACCCCGCCCGCGACGGTGCCGGCATAACCGCGGAAATCCCGGCTGTGCTCCCGGATCACATACTGCACCGGGAACCGCGCGTCGACGAGGTTGCGATCCGAGGCCACATGCACCTGTTCGAGATGATGCAGCAGGGAAGTCCCTTCGTACCAAGGCATACTGGCGCCGCGGTGGACGACGTTGTCGCCGTGCAGGGCCGACATCGGGACGAAGGTGAGGTCGTGCACCTGCAGCTTCATGGCGAAGCGGCGGAAGTCCTCGCGGATCTCTTCGAAGCGTTCCTGCGACCAGTCGACGAGGTCCATCTTGTTGACGCACAGCACCAGATGTGGGATCCCGAGCAGGCTCGCGAGGAAGGCGTGCCGCCGCGACTGTTCGAGTACACCCTTGCGGGCGTCGATCAGGATCAGCGCGAGGTCCGCGGTGGACGCCCCGGTGACCATGTTCCGGGTGTACTGCACGTGTCCCGGTGTGTCGGCGATGATGAATTTCCGTTGGGGCGTGGCGAAATATCGATGGGCGACGTCGATCGTGATGCCCTGCTCCCGTTCCGCGCGCAGGCCGTCGGTCAGCAGCGCGAGGTTCGGGTACGCCTCGCCGCGGGCGCGGCTGGTGCGTTCGATGGCTTCGAGCTGGTCGGTGAACACCGTCTTCGCGTCGAAGAGCAGCCGTCCGATCAGGGTGGACTTCCCGTCGTCGACACTGCCCGCGGTGGCGATCCGGACAAGCTGCGAAGCGCCCATCAGAAGTAGCCTTCCTTCTTCCGGTCTTCCATGCCCGCCTCCGAGATCCGGTCGTCGGCGCGGGTGGCGCCGCGTTCGGTGAGCCGGGTGGTGGCGACTTCGGCGACCACCTCACCCGGCGACGAGGCCGTCGACTCGACGCAGCCGGTGCAGGTCGCGTCGCCGACGGTGCGGAATCGAACCGTTGCCTCGTAAGGGTTTTCGTCCTCGCCGAGGGTGAGGAACCGGGTATGGGCGAGCAGCATCCCGTCCCGCTGGATGACCGGCCGCCGATGCGAATAGTAGATCGACGGCAGATCGATCCCCTCGGCCTCGATGTACTGCCAGATGTCGAGTTCGGTCCAGTTCGACAGCGGGAAGACGCGGATGTGCTCGCCCTTGCGGTGCCTGCCGTTGTAGAGATCCCAGAGTTCCGGCCGCTGATTGCGCGGATCCCACTGGCCGAACTCGTCGCGGAAGCTGAACACCCGTTCCTTCGCGCGTGCCTTTTCTTCGTCGCGCCGCGCGCCACCGAAGACGGCGTCGAACGCGTGCTCGCGGATCGCCCGCAGCAGGGCGGCGGTCTGGAGCCGGTTCCGGCCGGCCTTGGGGTCTTCGACGACGCGGCCTGCGTCGATGTCGTCCTGGACACTGGTGACGACGAGGCGGAGGCCGTAGGTCTCGACGGTGCGGTCCCGGAACTCGATGACCTCGTCGAAGTTGTGCCCGGTGTCGACGTGCATCACCGGGAACGGCGGCGGTGACGGCCAGAACGCCTTGGTCGCGACATGGAGCATCACCATCGAGTCCTTGCCGCCGGAGAACAGCAGTACCGGCCGTTCGAACGTCGCCGCGACCTCGCGGAAGATGTGCACGGCTTCGGCTTCGAGTGCTTCGATATGGGTGAGCTCGTATGCCGGGGACACCATCGGGACCTCCGTGGTTGGAGATCAGAAAAGTAGAACAAGTTCTTGTGCTTGGTCAAGGGGAGGAGGACGCTGTCGGCATGGACTTGGTCGCACTCGAAGAGATCCGACGCCTCAAAGCCCGCTACCTCCGGTGCCTCGACCTGAAGCTGTGGGACGAGATGGGCGAGACCCTGACCACCGACGCGCACGCGCGTTACGGCACGCCGTCGTACGGCAAGCCGCTGGACTTCGAGGGTCGCGACGCGATCATCGAGTTCATGCGCAACGCCGTCGGGCCCGGTGTCACGACGGTGCACTTCGCCGGGCAGCCGGAGATCGACATCGACGGCGACACCGCGCGGGGCAGCTGGCTCATGCGGGACAAGGTGATCGTGCCCGAACACCGGGTGGTGATCGAGGGCGCGGCGTTCTACGAGGACACCTACCGGCGCGTGGACGGCGCCTGGCTGGTCGCCTCGACCCAGTACGACCGGCTGTACGAGTCGATGATGTCGATGGACGACCTGCCGAGCTTCAAGCTCACCGCCAACCGGTGGTCCTGACCTGCGTTTAGGGCTTACCTTCTATAGAAGGCTCTTTACCACTAACGACCCCTCCCGATACCGTGCGAACCACCTGAAACGGGCGCCACGATCGCGGAAAGTGTCCCTTATGGACAGTCAAGTGCGGGTCGGTTCCGGTCGGGGTGTGGTGAGGTCGCGACGATGAAGGAATCGGGACGTTGAGTGTCCCGATTCCTTCATCGTCGATCCCGGCATCGCTGAACCGCCACCCTCGGGCAAGTCAGGCGCAAAGAGAGCCCGGTCAGGGTCCAGAATCGTCCTACCTCGACTTTGTCGCCACTCGGTCCTTGCCCGCGCAACCACCGCATCCAGAGGACGAAACGCGGTGAGGACTAAACGCGGGGGCGGCGGCCGCCTGATTCGGCGGTGACGGCGTCGGCGGCGGCGACCAGTGCGGCGCCCCGCCGGGCGATCTCCGCACCGGTGATCGGCTCGCCCACCGACAGCGTGAGCACCAGCTCCTGCCGCCCGGCGGCGTCGAAGGTCGGCGCGGCGAGCAGGCTCACCGCGTGCTTGCGGCGTGGTTCCAGATCGGCTCCGAGGTAGACGCGCTCGCCGAGGCTCGAGACGAGTTCTCCCACCAAACCCCGCACTTCCGGCGGCAGTTCCTCCGCGCCGACGCCGGCCATCAGTGAGTAGAGCCGTCGCCCGGCCGTGGTCAGGCTTTCCACCAGATAGCCGTGTTCGCGGCATTCGGCGACGACGCGACGCAGGTGCGCTTCGTCCAGCCGCACCGGTACCGCCGGGGGTTTGGCGAGCCACGCGTCGAACGCCGCGTCGGAATCCCACAGCACGTACATCAGGCCGACCGGTGGCGCGAACGGGTAGGTCTCGCCGAGTTTGACCCGTCCGGGCCCGGCGCTCTGCAGCATCAAGATCCGGTCGCCGGCCACGGCCGACGCGGTGCACGTGGCGCCGTAGCGCTCGCTCAGTTCCCGCAGATGCCGCAGCGCGACCTCACTCGCGCCGAAGCCCTCGCCCGCGACGCGGCCCGCGGCGATCATCGCCGGTCCGAGCCGGTAGGTGACCGGGCCCGCGTCCCGGACCAGGTAGCCGCCCGCGGCCAGTTCGGTCACGATGCCGAGGCAGGTCGGTTTGGCCAGGTCCAGTTCGCGCGCGAGTTCCGACAGGCCGAAACGCCGGCCGGGATGCGCGGCGAAGAAGTCGAGCAATCGCACGACCCGCTCGGTGGGCGGGGAGCGCCGAGTCACGGTCATTGACCCATCCTTAGAACGCGTTCTAGTCTGATCGCGGGTAGAACGTACCAAGTCGGTACGTATTTGTACCAGCATGAGGAGTCGCCGGTGCTCACTCAACCGTTCGCCGACGCGATCGTCGAAGCCGAGAAGGTCATCGCCGAGGCGCCGCACATCCGCACCGAACAGGATCTGGTCGAGGGGTACGACTACCTCGCCGGCAGTATCCGCGCCTCACTGCAGATGGCGTGGGCCTACGAACGGGACTATCCGTACTTCACCCAGTCCACCGGCCCGTACACGAAGATGGGCCTGGACAACCCGGACACGCTGTACTTCAACGCGAACATCCGCGAGGACCGCGAGTACGTCGTCACCGGGACGCGGGGGAGCACGGCCGACGTCAGTTTCCAGGTCCTCAACGGCGACTACTCACCCGTCGAGGTCCCGGACAGCCTCGCCGCCTTCGACGACCGCGAGATCGAGATCGCCGAGGACGGTTCGTTCGAACTCCGCTTCGGACCGGCGAAACCCGATCCCGGCCCCAACTATTTCGTCCTCGGCCCCGGCTCGTCGATGCTCGTGGTGCGCGAGGTCTACAGCGACTGGGCCACCGAACGCCGCGGCACCATCCAGATCCAGTGCGCCGACACGGCGGGCGGCGCCCCCGCGCCACTCACGCGCGACGTGCTGGCCAAACGCTACGGCGTCACCGGCAAGATCCTGCTGAGCAGGCTGCGCACCTTCCTCGCCTTCCCGAAGTGGTTCTACCTGAACCTGCCCGTGAACACGATGACCGAACCGCGGCCGACGCCGGGCGGCCTGACCACGCAGTACTCCTCGGCCGGGCACTACGAACTCGGTGACGAGGAGGTCATGATCGTCACGGTGCCGCGGTCGGACGCGCCGTACCAGGGCATCCAGCTCGGCAGCATCTGGTACCTCTCGCTGGACTACATCAATCACCAGACCAGCCTCACCGCCGATCAGGCGCGGGTCGACCCGGACGGCAAGATCCGGTTCGTGATCAGCGAACGCGATCCCGGCCTGGCCAACTGGCTCGAACGCACCGGGCACGATCGCGGGTACGTCCAGATCCGCTGGCAGCGCCTTTCCCGTGCGCTGGACGCCGCCGACGGTCCCGAGGTCGAGGTCGTCAAGTTCGGTGAACTCGCCGACAGGCTGCCGTTCCACGACGAGGCACGCGTGAGCCCACAGGAGTGGGCGGAGCGGATCGCGGCCCGTCAGACCGCCGTCGCGGCGAGGATGCTGGGATGACGGATCTCTTGCGGGACAAGGTGATCGTGGTCTCCGGGATCGGCCCGGGACTCGGCCGGTCCATCGCCATACGCTGTGCCGCGGCGGGCGCCGACGTCGTCCTCGCCGCCCGCACCGAATCGCGGCTCGCCGAGGTCGCCAAGGAAATCGACGCGCTCGGCCGCCGCGCGGTCACCGTGCCCACCGACATCACCGACGACACCGCGGCCACGAACCTCGCCGAGACCGCGTTGAAGGCGTTCGGCCGGGTGGACGCCTTGGTGAACAACGCCTTCGCCATCCCGCCGATCATGGACCTGGCCGACGTCGACCTCGACGCCGTCCGCGCGGGCTTCGAGACCAACGTGCTCGCCGCGCTCCGGCTCACGCGGCTGTTCACGCCGTCGCTCGAAGAGAGCGGCGGCTCGGTGGTGATGATCAATTCGGCCGTACTGCGGCATTCGCGGCGGACGTTCGGCGCGTACAAGATGGCGAAGGCGAGCCTGCTCGCGCTCGCGCAGAGCCTCGCCTCGGAACTCGGCCCGCGCGGGATCCGGGTCAATTCCGTGGCGCCCGGGTACATCTGGGCGGATTCGCTCAAGTGGTATTTCGCCTATCTGGCCAAGGAACGCGGCGTGCCGCCGGAGCAGGTGTACGCCGAGACGGCGGAGACGATCGATCTGCGCCGCCTGCCGGAGCCGGACGAGATCGCCGACACCGTCGTTTTCCTGGTCTCGTCGCTGGCCCGGTGCGTCACCGGGCAGTGCCTCGACGTCAATGCCGGTGAATATCACCACTGAAGGGGAGAACATGTTGCCAGGGCGGGAAAACGTCGGCACCGTGGAGGATCTGCACGCGTCCGCGGCGAAACTCACCGGGTTGGACGACTTCGGTGGCGAAGACCATCTGGAAGGGCTCCGCGTACTGCTGGATTCGTACGCCGCGGAGGCGGGTTTGACCCCGTATGGCAACAAGATCCATCGCGCGTTCCTGCGCGGCGCCCTGGTGGCGAGGTCGTTGAGTGAAGCTTCGTGGAAGCAGAATCCGGAGTACGCCGAGGTCCCCATCGAGCGGCCGATCTTCGTCACCGGCCTGCCGCGCACCGGGACCACGGCACTGCACCGGCTGCTCACCGAGGATCCGGCGCACCAGGGACTGGAAGTCTGGCTGACCGAGGTGCCGCAGCCGCGGCCACCGCGCGCGACGTGGACGGAGAACCCGGTCTTCCAAGGGATCCAGGCGGGCTACGAGAAACACCACGTCGAACATCCCGAGTTCATGGGCCTGCACCACATGTCCGCGGATCAGGTCGAGGAATGCTGGCAGCTGCTGAGGCAGTCGTTGAAGTCGGTGTCCTACGAATGCCTCGCGCACGTGCCGTCGTACTCGCGCTGGCTGGACGGGCAGAGCTGGACCGACGCCTACCGCAGGCACCGGCGCAACCTGCAGCTGATCGGGCTGCCCGACGCCGGGCGCCGCTGGGTGCTCAAGAACCCGAGCCATCTGTTCGCGCTCGACGCGCTGCTGGAGGTGTACCCGGACGCGCTGATCGTGCAGACCCACCGCGCGCCGAGCACGATCATCGCGTCGGTCTGCAGCCTGAACGAGCAAGCCTCCGACGGCTGGTCCGACGTCTTCCGGGGCGAGGTGATCGGGCGGAGTCAGCTGGATCTGTGGGCGCGGGGCGCGGAAAGGGCGCTAGAAGCGCGGAAAAGGCACGACCCGGCGCGGTTCTGCGATGTCCGGTACGAGGATTTCGTCGCCGATCCGATCGGGACGGTCGCCGGGGTCTACCGGCATTTCGGCCTGCCGTTGTCCGACGGGGCGCGGGACGCGATGACCACCTTGCACGCGGAAAGCCGTTCCGGGGCGAGGAAACCCCAGCACCGGTACGACCTCGCGGACTTCGGCCTCACCGAAGGCGAGGTCGACGAGCGCTTCTCCGCTTACCTGGCTGCCTACGACCTCTGAACCTCCCGCGTTTCGTCCTCTGGATGCGGTAGGTGCGCGTGCAAGTACCGCATCCAGAGGACGAAACGCGTGGGTCAGAAGCCGGCGGCGGCGCGCTGGGCGGGCAGGCGCCGGGTGGTGATCCCGCGCAGCACCTCGACGTGGTCCGAACCCGGCCGCCCGAGCACCCAGCTGGACCCCGGCACCTCCTTGGCGCGCTTCTTCAACGGCGCCAAGAGCCGGGAAGCGTCCTTGTAGGACCGGATCGCGCCGTTGCCGCACACCAGGGTCGCGAGCGACACCGTCACCGGCATCCCGTCGGCCGACCACGGGGTGTCCAGCAGCGCGGCGGCGACCGTGCCGATCTCGTCGACGTCGCAGGCGATCAGGAAATCGTCCCCGCCGACATGACTGACGCGCATCCGCCGCAGCCGGGACTCCAGATCGGTGAGCGTCCGGCCGAGGGTGCGGATCAGGTCGTCGCCCGCGGCGAACCCGGCGGTGTCGTTCACCGTCTTGAACGAGTCGACGTCCAGCCAGGCCGCGACGAACGGCTCCCGCGCGTTGATCCGGCGGTCGACGTCCCTGGCGACGGCGTCGCTGCCGGGCAGCCGCGTCAGCGGGCTCAGCGACACGGCCTCCTCGACCTTCGCCTCCGCCACGCCGCGGACGACCTCGGTCACCAGCACCACACCGAGGCAGCGGCCGCGGTCGTCGACCACCACGACGTCGTCACCGGTGCGGCTCCAGTCCGCGTCGGTGACCAGTTCCAGGAATTCGAGCGCGCTGGCGTCGGCGTGGATGGTGTGCGGGGCGTCGGCGAGCCGCGACGCGGGCCGCTTGGCGTGCAGGGCGTGGCCGTACATCCCGGTCACCGAGACCAGGAACCGCGTCCGGTCGACCGACCACTGTGGACGGTGCCGGTCGTCGATGCCGACGACGCCGCTGGGCCCGTCGGCCGCGGCCAGCACCTCGCGGACGTCGTCGCAGGTGGCGTCCTCCGGCAGCGTGGTCGCGGGCCGCAGGAAGTCGCCGACGCGGCGGGCGCGGGCGGTCCCGGGGATGAACGGGCCCGGCGCGTCCGGGGCGGGCAGCGGCGCGTGGTTGCCGTCCGGCGGGGCGAGCAGGTTGCCCTGCGCGATCCGCACGCCGAGCCGCCGCGCGGACTCCAGCTGCTCGGTGGTTTCGAGGCCGGTCGCGACCAGCCGGTTGTCGGTGCGCGACGCGAAGTGCAGCACCGCCTCGACCACCGCGACGGCGGCCGGATCGTGCGGCAGGCCGCGCAGCACGCTGCGGTCCAGTTTCACCAGGTCGATCGGCGCGGAGGCGAGCAGCGTGAGCGGGAGGTCGCCGCGGCCGAGGCCGTCGAGCGCGAGCCGGAAGCCGAGGTCGGTGAGCCGCCGCATCCCGGTGAGCAGCTGGTCGGCGGGGACCTGGGAAAACGGCGGCCCGATCTCCAGCACGACGTCCCTGGTCCGGCGGCCTGCCAGGCCGAGCGCGTCGGTGAGCGGGTCGAACTCCGGCGGCGGCGCGGCCACGGTCCTGGCGGACAGGTTCAGGTGCAGGGGGAGGGTGTTCTGCTGGTCTTTCTGCTGGCGCACGGCTTCGGCGGCCAGGCCGATGTCGACCTCGGCCAGCTTGCCGCTGCGCCGCGCGTCGGCGAGCAGTTCGTGCGCGGTGCCGCGTCCCGGCCGCGCCAGTGCTTCGAACGCGACGACGCCACCGGTGTGCAGGCTGTACAACGGCTGGTAAGCGAAGCGGACCGCGATCTGCAACGTCACAATCGCATGTTCGCTGGTGACGGTCCGAAACGAAACACGTGTCAACTGATGTTCATCGGGAAGGCACCGGGGTTACCCGGAACGGAGCAATCCGTGGGGCCCATGCCACCCGATCAGGTGTTTTCTCACCGACCAAGGCGCCATCCGGAAAAGTACCGTCATCGCTTCGGCGGTACCTGGCAGGTCTTCGCGACCCGACGTGAACGCTCGTTGCAGCCCGGCCGGGAGTGAGAAGAACAGCTCGAAGAACGCCGGGACCAGCTCCGGCGGCATCCCGCAGAGGGCCCGCAGCCCATGCCGCCGCAGGCCGTGGACGGCGCGGGCCGAGGAGGGCCAGAGCGCCCGGTGCGCGGCGGCCGCGGCCTCGGCGGGCCCTCGCTCCCAGGTCCGGGCGACCGCGTCGGCGACAGGCTCCGCGAGCCGCATCGACGTCGCCACGCTGTACCCGGTCGCCGGATGCACCAGTCCGCCGGCCGCGCCGAACGGCACCGTCCGGCCGCGCCGGGGTACCGGCGCGTCGAGCACGATCCGGACGCGTTCCTCGCGACCTCGGGGAGCCAGCCCGGCGGCCGCCAGCCGCGCCCGCAGCCGGGCCGCCAGCAGCCCCAGCGGCAGGCCGGGCTTGCGGGCCAGCGAGGTCTCCTCGACCAGGACCGTGCCGTCGCCGAGCGGCAGCACGTACAGGAACCCGGACTCGGCCGCCCGCCAGTCCATGAACACCGCGGTGTCCGGGCTGTCCACCAGCCGCAGCGCGTCCTCGGCGGGGAGGACGGCGCCGAAGGCCGTCTGTTCGTACCGATCGCCCCGCGGCCGGGCACCGGTGGCGTCGAAGTACAGGCCGGTCGCGAGGACCCGGCCGTCCTCGAGCCGCACCGAGGAGCCCTGCCGTCCGTGGTCCACACCGGACACCGTCCCCGGGACGACGTCGTAGCCACCGGTCAGCCACTCGCGCAGACCGGCGTTGTCCAGCACGAGGTACTGGCGTTCGAGGACGTGCGGCCCGGTGCCAAAGGCGAGCGTCGTCGAAGGAGTGCAGGCCACGGCGCTTTCGGGCAGTGACGGCAGTTCGTCGGCCCACAGCCCGTAGGTCGCCCGCCAGCGCTTCTCCGGCGCGGGGTCGATCAGGGTCGTCGCCAGGCCGCGTCGCGCGCAGGCACGCGCCAGCGCGCGCCCCGCCGGGCCGCCGCCCGCGATCACCACGTCCGCCACCTGGGCATCTCATCATGCCGCCGCGACGGATACGGTGTGACGCATGGAACAGACGGATCCGAGGACGTGGCGGCGCGAACCCGAGAGCGCGAGCGCCGGGTTCAGCGATCTCGCCACGAGTCCGTTCCGGATCGACAGAGACCGCATCGCGGCGTCGCCGTTCTTCGCCCGCCTCGGCGGGGTGACCCAGGTGGTCAGCGCCGGGGGCGCCGGGCTGCTGCACAACCGGCTCACGCACAGCCTCAAGGTCGCGCAGGTCGCCCGCGCGATCGCCGAGCGGATCAACTCCACCAGCGACTCCGCCGAACTCGCCGCGAAACTGGGCGGCTGCGACCCGGACGTCGCCGAGGCGGCCGCGCTCGCGCACGATCTGGGGCATCCGCCGTTCGGTCATCTGGGCGAGCAGACCCTGGACCGCATCGCCCGGCACCGGTTCGGCCTCGCCGACGGCTTCGAGGGCAACGCGCAGTCGTTCCGGATCATCACCACGACCGACGTGCGCGGCCCGTCCGCCTCCGGGCTCGACCTCACCACGGCCGTGCGCGCCGCGGTACTGAAGTATCCGTGGGCGCGGCTGCACGTGCCCGATCCGCATCCGACGTCGATGGCCGTCCAGCCGCGCGGCGCCGCCGAACCGGCCGACGCCCCCGGCACCGGCGCGAGCAAGTTCTCCGCCTACAGCACCGAACTCGACGACTTCGTCCAGGCGCGGGCGCCGTTCGAGGGCCGGATCGAACCCTGGCAGCAGACCGTCGAAGCGTCCGTGATGGACACCGCCGACGACATCGCCTACGCCATCCACGATCTCCAGGACTTCCACCGGATCGGGGTCCTGCAGCACGCGCCGGTCGCCGCCGAGTTCACCGGCTGGGTCGACCACGCGCTGGAACTGGCCGCCCTGGACGACGCGACGCTGACCGCCGAACGGCGGCTGCCCGGCCGTTCGCTGGAGCGCCTGCGCCGCCGGATGCACGCCAAGGACGGCTGGATCGTCGACGACGACGCCTTCACCAGCGCCATCGCCCGCGTCCGCGCCGAACTCGTCGACGGTCTGCTGGCCACCGGTTTCGACGGATCCATCGAGGCGGAGCAGGCCACCGCCGCCTTCTCCGCGAAATGGACCGCGCGGCTCGTCGACGGCGTCCAGGTGGTGGCTTCGCCGTCGGCCCGGACGGGGCATCTCACGCTGCGGCCCGCGCAATGGCACGAGGTCCAGGTGCTGAAGTTCGTGCACCGCCGGTTCGTCCTGCTGCGCCCCGAACTGGCGCTGCACCAACGCGGGCAGGCGAGCCTGGTGACCACGCTGGTCGACGCGCTCGACGCGTGGCTGCTCGACCGCGACGAGTTCTACCGGCTGCCGCGACGGCTGCACGATCTGGTGGAACTGGCGCAGTCGGAGTTCTCCGCGCTCGCGCGGACGTCGCCGGAACTGCTCATCGGGGCGACCGGGGAACCGGTCACCGGTGCGGACGCCGTACGCGGGCTGGCGCGTGGGCGCGCGGTGGTCGACTTCGTGGCGTCGCTGACCGACAAGCAGGCTGTGACGCTTCTGGACGGTTTGTCCGGTCGTGCTTCGCAGCCCTGGTCGGACTCGTTCGTACTTTGAGCGTTAGGCCTCGTGAGTGGTAATGACGGTTCTAACCGTTACTGCCACTCACGAGAATTACGCTGAACGGCCTACGAGCTGCGGCCATGAACGGAAAATCCCTTTCCGAAGTCACTCGAACGGCTCCTGCCGCCGGTGCACGCCCGGTACTTAGCTTGATCCAGCCGGTGATCGCCGGCGTCGGTCAGCGTGAGTCGGGGCACGCGCCTAAGAATCGGAGGCGCACGTGCGTCCAACCCGTTCTAGCAGGAGAAGAAGAACGATCCTGACCGCGGGCACCGCGGCCCTCGTCACCGCGCTCGGCCTGGTCGGCCCGCCCGTCGCGGCGGCCGAGCCCGGCCAGGCCCCGGACGTGTTCTCGGAGAACACCGTCCGGCAGATCGAGGCCCTGCAGTCGGTCAAGAAGAGCCAGAGCATCACTGAGTCCAAAGTGGACAGCAGGTTGCTCGTCGAACAGAAGATCCGCGCACAGCGCATGTCGGCCTCCGCGGTTCCCGCACTGGGGTCTGGGGCGATGGTCTCCGCGGCCGGCACCGTACTCGTGGACATCCGGGGCCAGGTCTCGGAAGAACTCCTCAAGAGCCTGCGTGAATCCGGTGCGGGGATTCGCGCGGTCTCGGCCCGCTACGGCAGCGTCCGCGCCGAGGTACCGCTGAACGCGCTCTCCGCGATCGCCGGCCGCGCCGACGTCAAGAAGGTCGAAACCGCCAACGAGGCGTTCACCGCCCGTCAGCTCGCCGAACCCGCTACCGCGGGCAAGCAGGGGGATCGGGAGACCAAGGAGGAGAAGGCCGTCCGGATCGCGGACGAGCTGAAGAAGGCGATCGAGGCCAAGGGACAGCCCGGGATCGCCGCCGGACCGGTGAACAGCGAAGGCGACCGCGCCCACAACGCCGACACCGCGCGCCAGCAGTTCGGCGTCACCGGCGTCGGCACCAAGATCTGCGCGCTGTCCGACGGCGTCGACTCGCTCGCGACCTCGCAGGCCCGCGGCGAACTCCCGGCAGGCGTCGACGTCATCCCCGGCCAGGAGGGCGACGGCGACGAGGGCACCGCGATGCTCGAGATCATCCACGATCTCGCGCCGAACGCGTCGCTCGGTTTCGCCAGCGCGTTCAACTCCGACGCCAGTTTCGCCGACAACATCCGGAAACTGCGCTTCGACGCGAGCTGCGACATCATCGTCGACGACGTCCTGTACTTCAAGGAATCCCCGTTCCAGGACTGGATCATCGCCCAGGCCGTGAATGACGTGACCGCCGACGGCGCGCTGTACTTCTCCTCGGCCGGTAACGAGGGCAACGTCGCCAACGGCACCTCGGGCCACTGGGAAGGCGACTTCGTCGATTCCGGCAAGGGCGTCGGCAAGTTCGCCGGTGTCGCGCACAACTTCGCCGGTGCCGCGGGCAACCAGATCTTCCAGCCGATGTCGAGCGCGTCGCCCGGTGTGCCGGTCACGCTGTTCTGGTCGGACCCGCTGGGCCGCTCGGTCAACGACTACGACCTGTACCTGCTGAACGCGGCGGGCAACGTCGTCGACTTCAGCCAGGACAACCAGACCGGCACCCAGGACCCGTACGAGCGGGTGGACACCACGGGCGGCGCCGGGCTGCGGCTGGCCATCGTCAAGTTCTCCGGCGAGGGCCGCTACCTGTCGCTGTCCGCGCTGCGTGGCCGCTTCTCCGATTCGGCCGACGGCCTCAAGGCCTACACCACCCCCGGCGTGACCGTCGGGCATTCCGCCGCGCGGGACGCGTTCAGCGTCGCGGCGGCACCGGCGGCCAAGGCGTTCCCGCGGGCCCTCGAACCGAACGACCCGGCCAACCCGGCCGGTCCGTTCCCCGGCGCGTTCAGCGCGGCGTCCAAGGTCGAACGGTTCACTTCGGACGGACCGCGGCGGATGTTCTACCAGGCCGACGGCACCCCGATCACCCCGGGGAACGTGTCCGGGACCGGTGGTGAGGTCCGCGCCAAGCCGGACATCACCGCGGCCGACGGCGTCTCCACCAGCGTCACCGGCTTCACCACGTTCTACGGCACGTCGGCCGCCGCGCCGCACGCCGCCGCGATCGCGGGCCTGGTGCTCTCGGGCAACCCGGGGCTGCCCCCGGCCGAGGTGCGCGCGGCGCTGATCAACACCGCCGTCGACATCCTGACCCCGGGCCGGGACAACCCCAGCGGCGCCGGTGTCATCCTCGCCGACAAGGTCCTCGCCTACACCGGTGCCAGCCCGCAGCCGCTCGCGACCGCGGGCCGGCCGACGGTCACCCCGGCCGACGGCGGTTCCGCGCTCGACCCGGGCGACACGGCCAAGGTGACCCTGCCGGTGACCAACCGGGGCGACGGCACGGCGACCTCGACCAGCGTCGTGCTCACCAGCCCGACCCCCGGCGTCACGGTGGCGCCGCGGGCGAAGTCGTACGGCACGATCAGCCCCGGCCAGACCGGGGTCAACGACTTCACCATCACCGTTCCCGCCACCCAGGAACTGGGCGTGCCGGTGGTGCTGAACGCCCGGGTGACGTTCGCGGGCTCGTTCTCGCCGACCACGTCGACGTTCTCGCTGCCGGTCGGCACTCCGTCGCCGGTGACGCGGAACTTCGCCTACGCCGGTGCCCCGGTGGCGATCCCGGACAGCGACCCGACCGGCGTGACCGTGCCGATCGCGGTGAGCGGTGTCGGGCGCGCGTCGAAACTGACGTTCTCGGTGGACGGGGCCACGTGCAACACCGACCAGACGTCGGAAACGGTGGGCATCAACCACTCCTACGTCGGTGACCTGGTCGGCACGCTGACCGCGCCCTCGGGCGCCAAGGCGACCGTGTTCCAGCGCAACGGCGCTTCGGGCAACAACCTGTGCCAGGTCGTCTTCGCCGACAACGCGGCCACTGCGTTCAGTTCGGTGACGGCGTCGAACGCGCCGTTCACCGGTACCTACAAGCCGGCGCAGGCCCTCGGTGGCCTGACCTCCGGTGCGGCCGCCGACGGCACCTGGACGTTCACCGCGATGGACGTCGCCGGGGGCGACACCGGTTCGCTCCGCTCGGTTTCCTTGCACATCAACGGTTTCGTTCAGCCCGGTGTGGCGGAGCGGCCCGCCGGTGTCGGCAAGTCCGTCGGCCGCGGGCCGGTGAAGCCGGTCTAGTCCTTTAGTGAAGTCCGTGAAGGCCTCCTTGAGGGACTCTGGGTCCCTCAAGGAGGCCTTCACGGCCCCCAGGCTGGGGCAAGCACGTACCTTGAGCACATGGCGAGGGAGCGGCAGGTGGCGGGCGGCGGCCGGGCGGTCGAGGTCGCCCCGGACCGCCTCGAAGGCTGGTATGCCCGGTTCGCCGTGCGCAACGGCGGCATCCGCTCGACGCGGATCACGCCGGACACCGTCACGGTCACCGCGGACAACGGCGTCGTCGCCGTGGCGAAGGTCCCCTTCGGACCGCTTCCGGTCGAAGCCGTGACCGTGGACGGACTCGCCATCGCCCCGCTCGTCGACCACGCGCTGATCTCCCGCCGGATCGCGCTCCTGCTGGTCCGCCGCGGCGGGCACAGCGTCGGGATCGCGCGCGGGGGAGTGGTGGTCCAGTCCAGGACCGACCGGCATCTCGTGCAAGGCCGGTCGGCGGCGGGCGGCTGGTCACAACAGCGCTTCGCCCGGCGCAGGGAAGGACAGGCGCGCACCGCACTCCGTTCCGCCGCCGAGGACGCGTTCGAGGTACTCGTGCCGCAACTGTCCGAAGTGGACGCTGTCGTGCTCGGCGGTGACCGCCGGGCCTTGGAAACACTGCGCGAGAACCGGCGGCTGACCCCGTTGTTCGCCCGCGCGGAGCCCCGCGTCCTCGACATCGCCGAGCCCCGGCGCACGGTGCTCGATGACGCGGCCGAACGCGCCATCGCGGTCGAAATCACCCTGTCCGGGCCGTGACGTCGGGCACGGTCGGATAAAACCGCTCGACAGCGGCCCGTACACTGATCGCGTGGACATCCTCTTGGAGTGAGCTCCCCGCCGGCCATCGGCCGGCGGGTCGAAGCTGTCCACTCATCCACCCCCTGTACCGGGAGTTCCCGTGATCACGGCCTCTGGCCTGCAGCTGCGCGCTGGTTCGCGCATTCTGCTCGACAACACCAACGTCCGCATCCAGCAGGGCGACCGCATCGGCCTGGTCGGCCGCAACGGCGCCGGCAAGACCACCTCGCTCAAGGTGCTGGCGGGGGAGGGCGAGCCGTACGCCGGCGAGGTCCGCCGCAGCGGCGAGCTCGGCTACCTGCCGCAGGACCCGCGTGAAGGCGACCTGTCCGTCACCGCGAAGGATCGCGTGCTCTCCGCGCGCGGTCTCGACACGTTGCTGCGCAACATGGAAAAGGCGCAGACCGCGATGTCGGAACTCGTGGACGAGAAGGAACGCGACAAGGCGGTCAACCGCTACAGCCGTCTCGAAGAGCGCTTCGCGTCCCTCGGTGGTTACGCCGCCGAGAGCGAGGCGGCGCGGATCTGTTCCAACCTCGGCCTCGCCGACCGCGTGCTCGCGCAGACGCTCCAGACGCTCTCCGGTGGTCAGCGCCGCCGCGTGGAGCTGGCCCGCATCCTGTTCGCCGCCGCCGAGGCGGGCGCGGGCGGCAAATCCGAGACGATCCTGCTGCTCGACGAGCCCACCAACCACCTCGACGCCGACTCCATCAACTGGCTGCGCGGGTTCCTGAAGCAGCACGACGGCGGTCTCGTGGTGATCAGCCACGACGTCGAACTGCTCGCGGACGTGGTCAACAAGGTGTGGTTCCTCGACGCGACCCGCGGCGAGCTCGACCTGTACAACATGGGCTGGCAGCGCTATCTCGACGCGCGCGCCACCGACGAGAAGCGCCGCCGCCGCGAGCGCGCGAACGCCGAGAAGAAGGCGTCCGCGCTCCAGCAGCAGGCCGCGAAACTCGGCGCCAAGGCGACGAAGGCGGTGGCCGCCAAGAACATGGCGCGCCGCGCCGAGCAGATGCTCGCCTCGCTCGACGAGACCCGGCAGGCCGACAAGGTCGCCCGGATCAAGTTCCCCGAACCCGCTCCGTGCGGCCGGACGCCGCTCACCGCGGAAGGGCTTTCGAAGTCCTACGGCTCGCTCGAGATCTTCACCGGCGTGGACCTCGCGATCGATCGCGGTTCGAAGGTCGTCGTACTGGGATTGAACGGCGCGGGAAAGACGACTTTGCTCCGGCTGCTCGGCGGAATGGAAACTCCGGATACCGGCGAGACCATTCCGGGTCACGGATTGCGTTTGGGCTATTACGCACAGGAGCATGAAACGCTCGACCATGATGCGTCCGTGTGGGAAAATATCCGTCACCTCGCGCCGGACACCGGCGCGCAGGAGTTGCGGAACCTGCTCGGTTCGTTCCTCTTCACCGGGGAGCAGCTCGATCAGCCCGCCGGCACCCTCTCCGGCGGTGAGAAGACAAGGCTCGCGCTCGCCGGACTGGTGTCCAGCGCTGCCAACGTTTTGCTGCTCGACGAGCCGACGAACAACCTGGACCCGGCCAGCCGTGCCCAGGTCCTGGACGCCTTGCGCAGTTTCGCCGGAGCCGTCGTCCTGGTGACGCACGATCCGGGCGCGGTCGAGGCGCTGGAGCCGGAACGCGTGATCCTGCTGCCGGACGGAACCGAGGACCATTGGTCCGCCGATTATCTGGAACTTGTCCAGCTTGCGTGAGGTCTGCGTCCGTTCGGGTGCTTGATCGATGCCATCCGGCCACTGAAATGGCCCAATGTGATCGCGGTTTCAGCAGTTTTGCGCTCGTCGTCTGGCATTCCGGCGCTCAGTGTTCGATCATTGCGGCGACAGGGGCCGTTATGTGGCCCAGAACACTCTCGGCGGGAAGGCGATCGACGTGGCTGATCTCAAGAAAGGCGCGCGGATCACCGGCAACACGCGTGACAAGCTGGCCGCTGACCTCAAGAAGAAATACGAGAAGGGTTCGAGCATCCGCGCCCTCGCGGAGTCCACGGGCCGCTCGTACGGCTTCGTGCACCGGGTCCTCTCGGAGTCCGGCGTTCAGCTGCGGGGCCGTGGTGGTGCCACCAGGGTCAAGAAGAAGTAGTCACGAAGAAGTAGCGGACTGCTGCGCGGGGGGCGCAGTTCCCTTCTCCGGGACCGCTGTTTCCGAGGATTCACCGGCGGCGAACACCAGCCTGGCACCGAGCAGGATCAGCGGGTACACCAGGTAGCCGTACCTCGTCGCCGGGGTGAGCAGGATCAACGCGCCGAGCCCGACGGCCATGCGCAGAAGCGCGTCCGAACCGGTCGCGGGGGGCCGGCGCACCAACCAGACCAGGACGGCGACGGCCGCGATCCCGAGCAGGGCGAAGGAAAACGCGGTTCCGACGGGGCCGAGCGAGGCGATGAGGTGACCGGGCAGCGGGCTCGCCGCCGGTGACTTGAGCACGCCCAGTCCCAGCGGGAACCGGAAGACGTGCTCGACGAACGCTTTCGGGTCCACGAGATAGACCGGTACATGCAGGACCAGGGTCGTCACCACGAGTGCCGCGGCGAATCCGCCCAGTGCGCGAGGACCACGCCGCGTGAGCAGCAGGACACCCAGCACCACCGCCGCGGGCGCGACGATCAGTTTCGCGCTGATCACCAAGGCCAGCACCAGGCCCGAGACGAGCGCGCGGCCGCTCGTCGCCAGCGCGAAGGACAGCACGAGCAGCCCGGCGATGGCCAGATCCGGACCGGCGACGGCCCAGGTCAGCGCGGTCAGCGGGCAGGCGAGGGCGAGTTGCGCGGCGCTCACCGGGATTTTCGGCCACTTCAGCAGCCGCAGCGTCAGCAGTACACAGGCGACGGCCGCCAGCGCGAACATCCAGCGCGCGTCGGTGAGGGCGTCGGCCACCGGTCCGCCGCCCAGCAGCGCGCGCGGCAGCCCGAAGACGGTCATCACCGGACCGTATGGCGTGTAATCGTTTACTTCCGCCGCGCGGCCGAGCGCGGTGACGTCGACGTACGGGGTTCCGTTCTCCAGAAGGAGTTTCGCGGACCGTTCGATGACCCAGACCTCGGGCTGGGCGGCCCAGGAGTTCGGCGTGATCAGCCAGTCCACTCCGGTCAGACGGCGAATGACGAGCATTCCCAATGGAAGGATCATCGCGAACAGCCCGATCGCGCCGATACCGATCCACCGCGAGCCGAGTACGCCGGACGGCCGCGCGCCATGCCGGGCAGCGATCGCCAGCCAGCTGGTGTGGACCACGGCGAGCCCGTACCCCGCCACCGCGAAATTCGCCCACACGCGATAGCCGTAGAACTCCGCCACGGCCGTGTTCACCACGGCGAAGACGAGGCAGCCCGTGTAGAAGACCAGGTCTATGGTCAGTCGTCGCCGGTCCGGGTCCTTGGTCACCGGCTCAGGCTACCGACGCGGCCACGTCCGCCGGAAAGAGGACGCGGAAACCGGGAAGCATCCGGTGTGCTGCGGTGTTGGTGCTGGTTATATCCGGAAAGAATCTCGACCAATGTCGAGGTTTGCGTGGGGGCGAGGAGAAGGATCCCATGGACAACACGTGGTCGCTGATGAGCTCGGCGATGAAGTCGGCCGACGTTCCGAAGGGGCTGCACAAGGGGACGCTCCGCCGTGTCGCGCGGTTCGCCAGGCCGCATTGGCGGAGGCTGCTGATATTCCTGGTGCTCACCGTCGTCTCGGCGGTGCTGGCGGTGAGCACGCCGGTACTGGCCGGGAAGGTGGTCGACGCGATCGTCGGCGGGCACGACACCGCGCTGGTGGTGTGGCTGGCCGTGGTGATCGCCGCGCTCGCGCTGATCGACGCCGGACTCGGGCTGGCGGAACGGGCGCAGTCGTCGAGGATCGGTGAGGGGATCATCCTCGACCTGCGGGTCGCGGTGTACCGGCATGTGCAGCGGATGCCGATCGCGTTCTTCACCCGGACCCGCACCGGCGCGCTGGTGAGCAGGCTCAACAACGACGTCATCGGCGCGCAGCGCACCTTCACCGCGACACTGTCCGGTCTGGTCACCAACGTGATCCAGCTGGCCCTGTCGCTGGTGGTCATGATGACGCTGTCCTGGCAGGTCACCCTGCTGGCGCTGGTGCTGCTGCCGGTGTTCATCCTGCCGACGCGGCGGCTCGGCAGGCGGATGGCCACGCTGCAGCGGGAGGCCGGGCAGCTCAACGCGTCGATGACCACACAGATGACCGAACGGTTCTCCGCTCCCGGCGCGACACTGGTGAAGCTCTTCGGCGATCCGGACCGGGAAGTGGGGGACTTCGGTGCGCGGGCCGGACGGGTGCGCGACATCGGGGTGCGGACGGCGATGCTGACGCGCTGGTTCCTGACCAGCCTCACCACCGTTTCCGCGCTCGCGCAGGCCCTGGTCTACGGCCTCGGCGGCTACCTCGCGCTGACCGGGGCGCTCGCGCCGGGCACCGTCGTGGCGCTGGCGTTGCTGCTGACCAGGCTGTACTCGCCGCTGACCGCGCTGGCGAACGTCCGGGTGGACGTGATGACGGCGCTGGTGTCGTTCGAGCGGGTCTTCGAGGTGCTCGACCTCAAGCCGATGATCGAGGAGAAGCCCGCCCCGCGGGCGCTGCCCGAAGGCCCGGTTTCGGTGGAGTTCTCCGATGTGCGGTTCGGGTACCCCGCGGCGGACCGGTACTCGCTGGCGTCGCTGGAGGATGTGTCCACTTTGGACCACCGGGGCGGTGAGGAGGTGCTGCACGGCATCAGCTTCCGTGCCGAACCGGGGCAGATGGTGGCGCTGGTCGGCTCTTCCGGCGCGGGCAAGTCGACGATCGCCTCGCTGCTGCCGCGGCTCTACGACGTCGACGCCGGCTCGGTCCGATTGTCCGATGTGGACGTTCGCGAGCTGAGTTTCGCCTCGCTGCGGGAAACCGTCGGGGTGGTGACCCAGGACGGGCACCTCTTCCACGAGACGATCCGGGCCAACCTCGAATACGCGCGGCCCGGTGTCACCGACGACGAGATCTGGTCGGCGCTGGAGCGCGCACGGCTGGCCGAACTGATCCGGGAACTGCCGGACGGGCTGGAAACCGTGGTGGGGGAGCGGGGCTACCGGCTCTCCGGTGGCGAACGGCAGCGGCTGACCATCGCCCGGCTCCTGCTGGCGCAGCCGCGGGTCGTGGTCCTCGACGAGGCGACGGCGCATCTGGACTCGCAGTCGGAGGCGGCCGTCGGTGAGGCCTTGACCGACGCGCTGGACGGGCGGACCGCGCTGGTCATCGCGCACCGGCTGTCGACCGTGCGGGCGGCGGACCAGATCCTGGTCGTCGAACACGGGGAGATCGTCGAGCGGGGAACGCACGAGGAACTCCTGGCGCTGGACGGGCGCTACGCGACGCTGTATTTGACGCAGTTCTCGGAGGAACCCGCGGCCGCGTGACCCCGGTCGTGAGTGGTGATGACGGTTCTAACCGTCATCACCACTCACGAGCGTCCGGGCCGATGCTCACCGCGCCGGGCGGTCCAGGCCGGTGAGCCGGACGACGACCGCGAAGCCGTCGTCGGTCCCCGGCCAGTGCGCGCGGACGGCGTCCAGACCGGCGCGGCGCACCACCCCGCGCAGGACCGCGGTGACGATGATCGCGTCATCCGCGTAGCCCAGCACCGGGATGAAGTCCGGGATCACGTCGAGCGGCAGGGCGAGGTAGGCGAGCAGCAGGCCCAGCCGGATCCGCACCCCGCGCGGCAAGGACTTGTCGGCCGCGAGGCGCCGGACCAGGCGCAGTACGTCCGGCAGCAGCCGCAGGGCCTCGCGCAGCAAGCCGCCGCGGGGCCGGACGATGGCCAGCACGACGACCAGGACGACCCACGTCAGCAGCAGGGCGGCGCCCACGCCGATCACCAGGTCCCACCACCACGAGCCGGTCATGGGAGCCGACGCTACGGGTGCGGGGAAAGGGAGGGCGCCGCGTGCCTACCGCAGTGCGGGGACGCGGGGGCCGTACTTGGCCAGCAGCGCGGCGTTGGCCTCGTCGCCACCGTCCACGTTGGAGCTGCGCCACAGCGGGATCTCGACGCCTCGCGCCGCACCGAGGTCCACGACCTCGGCGAGGACGAGGTTCCACAGGAACGCGTTGATCACTGTGGACAGTGGCGCGGTCCGCGGCGCGTCCGGCGGGTAGCTCGAGTCGCCGGGGCGGACGTGGGAGTCGAGCACGATGCTCGCTTCTTCGATCAGCGTCGTCGCCGAGCGCTTCGGCGCCGCGGCCACGGACGCGGCCGAACTCACCGCGATGACCGACGCCCCGCGTGCCCGCGCCCCGGCGGCCAGCTCGACCGGGTACGGGTTGACGCCCGAGGTCGAGAACACCACCAGCAGATCGTCGGGTCCCGGCGCGCGCTCGGCCAGTACCTCTTCGGCCAGCCCGGAACGGCGTTCGGTCCTGGTGCTGTGCTGCGCGCCGTGCAGCGGCAGGAGTTCGGGGTGGTACACCGGATACACACAGGCGAGGCCGCCGGCGCGGTAGAAGGTCTCGGCGACCGCGGCCAGCGAATGCCCCGCGCCGGCGGTGAACACCAGCGCGTCGGCCCGGATGACCCCCAGTACCAGCTCGGCCGCTTCCCGGATCTGCTCCGCGTTACCCCGTTCGGCTTCCGCGAGCCGTTCGGCGACGTCTGCATAACGTTCGGTGGTGCTCACCACATCCGCCCTTCCGTCTGGAGGTCAGCGACGAATGTATCGCGTGGACCAATGGCCGAAGTGGAATACATCGGGTCATGATCGAGGTTGACCCGATCGCTGCGGCCGGGTTTCGGAGACTGGAGGGTCCAGGGTGAGCGAGGCTGATCCCGCGGTGCGGACTTGGCGAGCGCGTGGCCGGGCGAAAGCCGTGGTGCTGGTGCTGCACGGCGGTGCCGAGCACAGCCATGCCGGCGTGGCGCCGTGGCGGCTGGCGTACCAGCGGATGGTGCCGCTGGCGAAGGACGTCCACCGGGCGGCCCGGGGGCACGGGGTCGAGGTCCGGCTCCTGCGCAACCGGGTCTACGGCTGGAATGACACGGGCACCGACGCGCTCGCGGACGCGCGTTGGGCACTGGACCGGATCCGCGCGGACCATCCCGGGGTGCCGGTGATCCTCGTCGGCCACTCGATGGGGGGACGGGTGGCGCTGCGCGTCGCGGACGATCCCGCCGTCGTCGGGGTCTGCGCGCTGGCGCCGTGGACACCGCCGGGTGAACCGATCGGGGCCGTCGAAGGCCGCGCCGTGGTCATCGTGCACGGGACCAAGGACCGGATGACCGATCCGGTGGCCTCCCACGCTTTCGCGGAACGCGCCGAAAAGGTGACATCGCGGTCCGCGCGATTCGAAATCGACGGCGAGGGGCACGCGATGCTGCGACGGTCTCGAGTGTGGAACCGGCTCGTCCGGGCTTTCACCCTCGAGCTGATCGAAGCGGGGGGAACTGACGAAACGGTGAGCTCGGCCTGGAACCGGCCGAGCTCCGAGCGGCTGCGGATCCCGGTCTGACCGGGTGGGAGGGAGCACCTATGTCCACCTCGAGCGTCGATCGGGCGGCGGGTCCGTCCGGCCTGCCCGTCCCCGACGAGACCCGGTGGCCGGGATTGGCCACGCCACCGCATTCCCCGTTACGGGCGCGGATCGCCGAGCAGTTGTTCCGGCAGGCGATCCGTCCGCTGAACGTCCGCGTGCGCATGCCCGACGGCTCACATCTCGGCGCGGGCGGTCCGGACGCGCCCGAGATGCGGCTCAACCGCCCCGCCGCCTTCTTCCACCGCCTCGGCGTGGACGCGAAGATCGGCTTCGGCGAGGCCTACATGGTCGGCGACTGGACGAGCGACGCGCTCGCCGAAGTGCTGACCCCGTTCGCGGAGCGGATGGCGACGCTCATCCCGCCACTGCTGCAACGGTTCCGCCGGTTCGTCGATCGCGGCCACCCCGCGGAGGAGGAGAACACCATCGAGGGGTCGCGGGCGAACATCCATCGCCACTACGACCTCTCCAACGAGCTGTTCGGCGCCTTCCTGGACCCGTCGATGATGTACTCGTCGGCGTTGTTCGGCCCGGGCGACGACCTCACCACCGCGCAGCACCGCAAGATCGACAGCGTCCTCGACTACGCCGGGGTCCGCGAGGGCAGTACGGTGCTCGAAATCGGGACCGGATGGGGTGAACTCTCGATCCGGGCGGCCGCGCGCGGGGCACGGGTCACGTCACTGACCATTTCCCGGGAACAGGCCGCGCTGGCGACCGAACGGATCGCGGCGGCGGGTTTCGCCGACCGGGTCGACGTCCGGCTCTGCGACTACCGCGACTCCACCGGCGAGTACGACGCCGTGGTCAGCGTCGAGATGATCGAGGCCGTCGGCGAGTCCTACTGGCCCACGTTCTTCGAGACCATCGGAAAGCGGCTGAAGCCGGGCGGCCGGTTCGGGCTCCAGGCCATCACCATGGACCACGAACGCATGCGCGCCGCGGCCCGTTCGTACACCTGGATGCACAAGTACATCTTCCCCGGCGGGCTCATCCCGTCGACCACCTCGGTCGAACAGGGCATGCTGGAGCACACCCGGCTGAAACTGCAGGGGGTGCGCGAGTTCGGCCAGGACTACGCCCGCACATTGCGACTGTGGCGGGAGAAGTTCACCCAGCGGTGGGACGAAATCACCGAACTCGGTTTCGACGACGTGTTCAAACGGATGTGGGAGTTCTACCTGGCGTACTCCGAAGCGGGGTTCCGTTCGGGGTATCTGAAGGTCCACCAGTTCGGATTCGCCGACAACGGGCGGTGAACGCCACCCAACCGATGCGGGGTGCCGGACGTCTTTCACCTAGGGTCTGCGGTTGACTGGGCCCCACACGCGAAATCGGGACGGGTGATTCGGCATGACGTATGGAGGCGACGACCGAGGGCGACGGATGCCGCCACAACGGCCGCCGTCCGGCCGCCCCCGGCAGCACCAGCCCGCGCAGATGATGCCGCTGCCGGGCCGGGGGAGCAGCCCGTACGACGAACGGACGGCGCCGATGGGCCACAGGGGCGGGGAGCGCCCCGGTGGCCCGCCACCGCGCCGTTCAGGGCCGCCGCAGCCCCCTCCCGGCCGTCCGGGCGGCGAGGCGCGCCCACCGCGTCGTCGTCGTCGCTGGGGCTTCGGCCGGGTGCTGCTCACGTTGCTGACCGTGTTCGTGCTGTTCCTGGCCGGCGTCTGGGTGTACCTGGAGTTCTCCATCAACCGCGTCGACGCGCTGGCCGACTACGCCGGCCGCCCCGCCGCGGCCGAGGGCACCAACTGGCTGATCGTGGGCTCCGACAGCCGGGACGGGCTGACGCCGGAGGAGCAGGAGAAACTGGTCACCGGCGACAGCAAGGCCGCCGGCGGTGGCAGGCGGACCGACACCATCATGGTCGCGCACATCCCGGACAACAGCACCAAGCCGACGCTGCTGAGCCTGCCGCGTGACTCCCAGGTGAAGATCCCCGGCCACGGTACGAACAAGATCAACGCCGCGTTCTCGATCGGCGGCCCGACGCTGCTCGCGCAGACCGTCGAAGGCGCCACCGGCCTGCGCATCGACCACTACGCCGAGATCGGCTTCGGCGGGTTCGCCAAGATCGTCGACGCCATCGGCGGGGTCCACATGTGCGTCGAGAAGCCGATGGAGGACACCCTCACCGGGATCAAGATCGCGCCGGGCTGCCAGGAGCTCCAGGGCCCGCAGGCACTCGGCTTCGTCCGCATGCGGCACAGCGCGGCCACCCCGCGATCGGACCTCGACCGCGTCGCCAACCAGCGGAAGTTCATCGGCGCGCTGGTCAGCGAGATCGGCAGCCCCGGCACGCTGCTGAACCCGTTCTCGCTGTTCCCGCTGCTGTCGACCGCGCCCGACGCGCTGACGATGGATTCCGGCGACCACGTGCACAACCTGGTGGGGCTGGCGCTGGCCATGCGCGGGATCTCGTCGGGCGGTGTGGTCACCACGACGGTGCCGGTGACCAACGGGTCGGCGGAGAACTGGGACAAGACGAAGTCGAAGCTGCTGTTCGACGCGCTGAAGAACGACACGGACATCCCGGACAGCGCGATCCTCACCTGATCTTCCAGTGGGGTCGGCGAGGGTGGAGGATTGGGGACGTTGAACGTCCCGAATCCTCCACACTCGACGTGTGTCGCGGGTCCTGAGGGGCTGCTCCGGATCAAGGCCCTTCAGCCTTGTGGAAGGGTAAAAGACACTCGCGACTTTCAGCTTGGTCGTGCCTCGGGGCTGAAGGGCGCTTTCCCCGCATCGCATGTGAGGAAAGCGCCCTTCGCCGCGTGCGATGAGAGGAAAGGGCCCTTCATTGCGCGCGCGGGTCGTCTTGGGTTCCGGGGGTCGTGAGTGGTAAGTGACGTTCTAACGACACTTAGCACTCACGACCCCCGGAACCCACCACCCGCCGCGCGCGAAAAACGGAGGCGTTCCTCGATGCTCTAGGTCACCATGAGGCGATGGAAGCGCCAGCCGAGACCCTCACCGACGACGTCATCGTCCTGCGCCGCTGGGCGCCCGAGCAGCTCGACACGTTGGCCGCCGTCGCGGGGGATTCCGCCGCGCACATCGGCGCCTGGCTGATCTGGGCCTCGAACGGCTACGGCACCGAGGAGGCCGCCGAGTTCCTCGAAACCACCGCGCGGAACTGGGCCGAGGGCAAGACCTACGATTTCGCGATCGTCGCCGGAGGTGAGGTCGCCGGCGGCACGGGCATGATCGTCCAGCCGGACGGGATCGAGATCGGCTACTGGCTGAGCCGCCACCACACCGGCCGGGGCGTCGCGACGAGGGCCGCCCGGTTGCTGATCGCCGAGGCCTTCCGCCTTGGCGCGGCGGAGGTGCTGATCCGGCACGACGAGAAGAACGTCGCGAGCGGCGCCGTGCCCGCGCGGCTGGGGTTCACGATGACCGGCGCCGAGACCGTCGAACCGCCGCTCGCCCCCGCCTGCACGGGCGTCAACCGGATCTGGCGGCTCAAGCGTCCTTAAGGATGGCGGCGAACTCCGCAGACCAAGAAGGTCCGTGAAGGCCTCCTTCCCTACCTTGAGAGTAGGGAAGGAGGCCTTCACGGACCTGACGCCTTTGCCTTAACCCTCAGCGGTCTTGCGCTCACGCAAGGCCGCCAGCGCCTTGTCCGCGTGCACAGTGAACTTCAGTTCGCTCTTGATCACTTCGAGCACCTTGCGGTCGGTGTCGATGACGAACGTGTGCCGTTTGGCGTGCAGCGGGCTGAACTTCCGCCAGACGCCGAACTGCCTGGCCACCACACCGTCCACATCGGACAGCAGCGGGTAGTCGAAGCCGTGCTTGGCCGAGAACTCCTGCTGTTTGGCGACGGCGTCCGGGCTGATCCCGACGCGGTGTGCGCCGACTTCGGCGAATTCCGCGGCGAGGTCGCGGAAGTGGCAGCTTTCCGCGGTGCAGCCGCTGGTCATCGCGGCGGGGGAGAAGAACAGCACGACGGGGCCGGACGAGAGGAAGTCCGACAGCGTGCGCTCCTCGCCCTTGTCGTCGGGCAGCGTGAAGTCCGGGGCGATGTCACCTTGGTCCATGGACGGATCCTGTCACGTCAGTGGGCGTGCCGTTCGATGAGCTCGTCGACCTCGTCCCCGGTCGCGGAGTCGGCGACGAACGGGCCGCGTGCGGCGAGTACGCCGTATCGTCGCAGCCGCTCGGCCTGTTCGTGACTGCGGACGCCTTCCGCGCCGATGCGCAGCTTCAGTTCCTTGGCACGCGCGACCAGCTGGCACAGGTGCCGTACGTCGGCCTCGTCCTCACGGTCGGCCAGCGCGTCGACCACCGCGCCGGAGAGGATCACGTGGCGGACCGGCAGCCGGTGCTGCGGGATGAGTTCCAGATCGGCCGAACCGGAGATGGTCAGCACCAGCTGGGCGCCCAGATCGGCCAGCACGGCGAAGGAGTCCAGCACCTCGCCGCATCGCGGGTCGAGGACGGATTCGCGGTCCGTGCAGAGCCGCAGTGCCTGCGCGGGCAGGTTGTGGCGGTCGAGCTGTTCCTTCACCAGCAGGACCAGATCGGGGTCGATCGCCAGCCGGTTCGGCAGCCGTACGCAGACGTCCGGGGCGGCGTCGCCGAACCGGTTCCGCCAGCGCGCGGTGGCGGCGAGCGATTCGGCCAGCAGCCACCGGCCGAGCGGGATGGTCATCCCGGTGATCTGCGCCAGGGGATAGAACTCGTCGGAGTCCAGTTCGCCCTTCTCCGGATGGTTCCACCGCAGCCCGGCGTTGACCGCGGCCAGCTGATCCGGGTTCGCGAGTTTCACCGTCGGCTGGTAGATCAGCGAGAACTCGCCGTTCTCGAGCGCGCCCGCGATGACGGCGCCGAGCTGGTAGCGGCCGCGGTCGCGCGCGTCGAGTTCGGGATCGAACAGCATCCACTGCGCCTTGCCCGCCTCCTTGGCCCGGTGCAGGGCGATCTCCGCGGCCCGGAGCAGGTCTTCCTGCCTGCTTTCGGCGACCGGCCGGACGACGATGCCGGCGCTCGCGCTGACCCCGATGCCGTGCCCGCCGACGTAGATGGGCTCGGCCAGTTCCTCCAGCGCCTGCTCGACCAGGCCGATCACCTGGGTCGGCGAGAACTCGCCGCGCAGCAGGATGGCGAACCCGTCACCGGACAGCCGTGCGACGGAACCGCCGTGCCTGCCGGTGAACACGCTCTTGAGCTTGTTCGCGACGCCGCGCAGCACCTGGTCGCCGACACCGGCGCCGAGCCCGTCGTTGATCACCTTGAAGCCGTCGACGTCGAGATAGACGAGCGCGACCTGATCGCCGCCGGAACCGGCCAGCGCGGTTTCGAGCGCGTTGCCGAACGCGGTGGCGTTCGGCAGGCCGGTCAGCGGGTCGTGCACGTTCTGGTGCCGCAGTCGTTCCTGCAGCAGGTGGATCTCGTTGGCGTCGGCGACCATCAGCACCGGATAGGACGAGCCGGGCCGGTCACCGGGGAGGTCGGTCAGGGTCACGTCGACCCACAGGGTGCCTTCCTCGCTGTGCTTGAGCAGCAGGCGCTCCTGCTGGGTCTGCCGTCCGAGTTCCCTGAGCTGGGACAGCCCGTTCCGCAGCCGGGCGACGTCGTGGTCGGCGGACCCGAGGTCGGGAATGGCCCGCCCGCGCAGGGAGGTGGGAGAGCAGCCGAGCAGCTTGCCGAGCGCCTCGTTGGCCTCGACGATCTCGCCGTCGGCGTCGGCGAGCGCGATCCCGACGGGGGAGGCGGAATAGAGCTTGGTGAAGCGCAAGACGGCGGCCTGGTGGTCAGGCTCGCTCCGCACGGCGTCCTGGGCGACGCCGAGCAGGAGCTGTTCGAGTTGCTCTTGGGGAAGCGATACTCCTTTAGTGTCAGCGAGCGTCGCGGCCCATCTCCGAGCGACGTCCACCAACCCTGGCGTGGCACCAGGCTCAGGCACACTTCACCTCTTCATGCGCGGTTAATGGCCAGCTCAGACAGGGTGTCCGGGCTCAGGGACCCACACTAGGTATGAGCCGACCGGGAATAGTGCCACGGCATCACGCGCGATCCGGGGTGTCTACCGGCTGAAAGGGTGATGACTACTACACGAGTGGTGACCGGAAGTTACCAAGAGTACTCGTTCGTGTTGTCCCGTTCGCCGGGATTCAGCGCGGCGCGAGCCGGATCGGCAGGCCGTCCGCGGGAACGGGCAGCGAGACGTAGTCCCAGCGGGCGGTGTAGTCCCCGGGGACCGACCAGCGATACGCCCGCAGCATCTCGTGCAGCAGCGCCTTCACCTCGAACGTGCCGAAATGCAGGCCGATGCACTTGTGCGCGCCGCCGCCGAACGGCATCCACGCGTAGCGGTGCGACTTGTCCTCGCGGCGTTCCTCGCCGAAGCGGTCCGGATCGAAGCGCATCGGGTCGGTCCAGTGCTCCGGTGAGAAATGGTTGACGGTGGGGGAGACCCCGACCAGTGTCCCTTCGGGAATGAAATGCCCGAGGACTTCGGTGTCCTTCACGGTTTTCCTCGCCAGCGAAGGTACCGGGGCGACCAGGCGCAGGGATTCCTTGATGACCAGGTCCAGCGTCGTCAGGGTCTCCAGCGCCTCGATGTCCGGCACGTCGTCGCCGAGCGCGAGGGACTCCTGGCGCGCGCGTTCCTGCCAGTCCGGGTTCTTGGCGAGGTGGTAGACCGCGGCGGCGCTGGTGATGGTCGAGGTGTCGTGCGCGGCCATCATCAGGAAGATCATGTGGTTGACGACGTCGGCGTCGGTGAAGCGGTCACCGTCTTCGGTGGTGGCGTGGCACAACGCGGTGAAGAGGTCGTCGCCGTCGCTTCGCCGTTTCGCGGGCAGGTTCGCCGAAAAGTAGCGTTCGAGTACCTTGCGGCCGTGCAGACCCGCCGCCCAGCGGCCGCCGGGCACGGGGAAGCGCACGATGGCCGTGCCCGCGCGCACGGAGTTCACGAACGCGCGGTTGATCGCGGCCGAGTCGTCGCCGGACCGCATGCCCATGAACACGCGCGTCGCGACGTCGAGCGTGAGTTGCTTGAGGGACCAGTAGATCCGCGGGTTCGGCTTGTCCGCCCAGGCCGCGACGCCCTCGCGCAGCGCCGGTCCCATCTGGTCGACGTAGCCGGTGAGCCGTTGCCGGGTGAACGCCGCCTGCATGATCCGGCGGTGCAGGTGGTGCTCGCCGAAGTCGAGCAGCATCAGGCCGCGGTCGAAGAACTGCTCGATGAAGAACTTCCAGCCCTCCTGGGAGAAGGCCTTGTCCTTGTTCACCAACGCGATCTGGGTGGCCTCCGGGCCGGAGAGGGCGACGATGCGGCGGCCGAACGCGCCCATCCACGACACCGGGCCGTAGGTTTCGTGGCGTTTGAGGCCGAATTCGATGCCGAACCGCATGAAGTCCAGTGCGTGCCCGATGACGGGCGGGCCTTCGTCGCCGAGGACCGGCTTGAGGCCCGGCGGGGCGGGCGCGAGTTCGCGGACCGGCCAGGTCGCGCCGAGCCAGCGCTCGTCGACCGAACGTGGCAAGGGGATCGAGGTGAGCGGCGGAACCCGCTCGCGCAGCGCCCCGGTGACCCTTTCGACCGTGTTCGCCATGGTGACCATCTCCCCGCTGAGATCGGCTGCCGCCCCACCATCGCATCCTTATTGACGTCCTGACAATACCTCGAAGGAAGTCCGTGAAGGCCTCCTTGAGGGACTCTGGGTCCCACAAGGAGGCCTTCACGGAACGTCAGGCACGGAAGGTCAGGCCAGTTCGGAGCGGACCAGGCGGGCCGCCTCGACCAGGTTCCGCAGGGCGGGCTCGACCTCGGCGTAGCCGCGGGTCTTCAGCCCGCAGTCCGGGTTGACCCAGATCCGCTCGGCGGGCACGGCGCCGACGGCGGTCCGCAGCAGCCCGCCGACCTCGTCGACAGCGGGAACGCGCGGCGAGTGGATGTCGTACACGCCCGGCCCGACACCGCGACCGAAGCCCGCCGCGCCGAGATCGGTGACGACCTCCATCTTCGACCGGGCGGCCTCGATGCTGGTGACGTCGGCGTCGAGCGCGTCGATCGCCTTCACCACGTCGCCGAACTCCGAATAGCACATATGCGTGTGGATCTGCGTCGCGTCGTCGATCCCGGACGTCGCGAGCCGGAACGACGAGACCGCCCAGGCGAAGTACGCCTCGTGCGCCGCGGCCCGCAGGGGGAGCAGTTCCCGCAGCGCCGGCTCATCCACCTGGATCACGCGGATCCCGGCTTCCTGCAGATCGTGCACCTCGTCGCGGATGGCCAGCGCGACCTGGCGGGCGGTCTCGCCCAGCGGCTGGTCGTCGCGGACGAACGACCACGCCAGGATCGTCACCGGCCCCGTCAGCATCCCCTTGACCGGCTTCGCGGTCAGGCTCTGCGCATAGCGCGCCCAAGCGACGGTCATCGGTTCGGGCCGCGAGACGTCGCCGTACAGGATCGGCGGCCGGACACAGCGGGAACCGTAGGACTGCACCCAGCCGAAGTCGGTGGCGGCGAACCCGGCCAGCCGCTCGGCGAAGTACTGCACCATGTCGTTGCGCTCGGGTTCGCCGTGCACCAGCACGTCCAGGCCGAGGTACTCCTGCAGCCGGACGACCCGCTCGATCTCCGCCTTCATCGCGGCCTCGTAACCCGCGTCGTCCAGCGAACCCGCCTTGTGCGCCGCGCGTGCCTTGCGGACCTCGATGGTCTGCGGGAACGAGCCGATCGTCGTACTCGGCAGCGGCGGCAGCTCCAGCGCGGCCTGCTGGGCGGCCGCCCGCCGCGGGTAGGGGGAGCGGACGGTGTCCTCGGGCCGCAGTGCCTCCAGCCGGGCGCGCACCCCGGCGTCGGCCAGGTCGGCCGCCGTGGCCCGGTCCGCGGCGGCGGCACGGGCGGCGGAAAGGTCGACGCCCTCCTCCTTCAGCGCCCGGCCGAGCAGGACGACCTCGTCGACCTTCTGCTTCGCGAAGGCGAGCCAGCTCTTCAGACGCGGATGGAGCCCGGTCTCGCGTTCGACGTCGTAAGGCACGTGCAGCAGCGAGCACGACGTCGAGACGCTGACCGATTTCGCGGTGCCGAGCAGTGTCGCCGCCCGGCTGAGCGCGCGGGCGGGGTCGGTGCGCCAGACGTTGCGCCCGTCCACGACCCCGGCCAGGACCTCCTTGTCGCGCAAGGCGGGTTCGGCCGCGATAGCGTCCACAAAGGACTCGTCGGTGACGAGGTCGACGGCGATCGCGTCGATCGGGGAGCGGGCGAGCACGCCCAGCCCACGGCCGAGGCCGCCGAAATAGCCCGCGACCAGGATCTTCGGCCGCGCCGTCGCCTTCGCGAGCCGGTGATAGGCGCGGATGAGGGCGTTGAGTTCCTGCTCGGTGCGATCGGCCGCGAAGGCGGGTTCGTCGAACTGAACCCACTCGACGCCTTCGTCGTGCAGGCGCCGCAGCAGCTCGATGTAGCCGTCGACGAGATTGTCGAGCAGCTCCAGCGGGCGAAAGCCCTCCGGGGCGCTCTCGGCGGCCTTGGCGAGCAGCAGGAAGGTCACCGGCCCCACCAGCACCGGCCGTGTCTCGACGCCGATCGCGCGGGACTCGCGGTACTCGTCGAGCGGCTTGGTGCCGCTGAGGACGAACTTCGTGTCAGGTCCGAGTTCGGGGACGATGTAGTGATAGTTGGTGTCGAACCACTTCGTCATCTCCAGCGCCGGGGCGTCCTGCACCCCGCGCGCGGCGGCGAAGTAGGTATCGAGCGGCGAGAGGCCGAGGTCGGTGAAGCGTTCCGGCAGCGCGCCGAACAGCTCGGCGGTGTCGAGCACCTGGTCGTAGTGGGAGAAGGTGTTGGAGGGGACGGAATCCAGTCCGGCGTCCTTGAGGTCCCGCCAGGTCCGCGTGCGCAGCGCACGGCCGGTCTCCAGGAGCGCGGCCTCGTCGATCTTGCCCGCCCAGTAGCGTTCGAGTGCGCGTTTGAGTTCCCGGTCCGGTCCGATCCGGGGGTAGCCCAGCACAGTGGTGCCGATTTCGGTCACAGCTCTCTCCTCGCGAGCTTGTCGTCAGAGCCCGGAGCGCGCGCAGGAGTGACCGCTGTTCGGTCGCGCCCATCCCACGAGGCCCGGACTCACGCACGCCGTCGGCGCGCGTACCACGGGCAGGTCTTCGGACTCGTGGGCGAAACGCTCGCTCCTACCGGCCGTCGCTTCCCGGGTCGCCATGACCCAGTGCTTTACCGTGTCTCGCACGGTGACGGCTTTCGTTCCCACATACCGCTGCGGGGCAGTCCCGGATTCCCACCGGGTTCCCTGTTACCTCGACCGGCCTGGGAGGCCGGGCGAACCAGTAGCACTGTGGAGCGTACTCAGGCCCGCTACCCCTCCGCTGGACATGTGATGAACCGGACGGCCGCGGTGGCGAACACGGACTTCCCGGCTGGAGGCTGCCGGTGAGGGGTGGGCTGCGGCATGTACTGGCTGCGCGTGAAGGCCCCCTTCCCTCGGCTCAGCCGAGGGAAGGGGGCCTTCACGCGCAGCCGTTGTGACTGGTGCTGCTGCTGAGGCTCGTGACGGCCGCCCGGGGCGAGTGAGGGGAACTTTGAGGAACTCTGAGTCCCTCAAGGAGTCCTTCACGGCCCGGCCTTCAGCCTCGCAGGCGGACACGAAAAGGCCCGCCCCGTGCGAGTGCGCGGGGCGGGCCTTCTCGTCAGCTCAGGTGATCAGTCCCAGTCGAGGGCGCCACCGGACTGGTACTCGATGACGCGGGTCTCGAAGAAGTTCTTCTCCTTCTTGAGGTCCATCGCCTCCGACATCCACGGGAACGGGTTCTCCGTCTCGCCGAAGATCGGCGCGAGGCCGATCTGCTGCGCCCGCCGGTCGGTGATGAAGTGCATGTACTGCTCGATCAGCTCGGCCGAGAGCCCGAGCATGCCGCGCGGCATGGTGTCGCGGGCGTAGGCGACCTCGAGCTCGCACGCCTCGGTCAGCATCGTCCGGATCTCCGCCTGGAACTCCTCGGTCCACAGGTGCGGGTTCTCGATCTTGATCTGGTTGATGCAGTCGATGCCGAAGTTCAGGTGGATCGACTCGTCGCGCAGGATGTACTGGTACTGCTCGGCGATACCGATCATCTTGTTCCGGCGGCCGAGCGAGAGGATCTGCGCGAAGCCGGTGTAGAACCACATGCCTTCGAAGATCACGTAGAACGCGACCAGGTCCCGCAGGAAGTTCTGGTCGGCCTCGGGGGTGCCGGTCTCGAAGTCCGGGTTCTCCAGGTTCTGCGTGTACTTCAGCGCCCACGCGTCCTTGTCCGAGATGGACGGGACCTCGCGGTACATGTTGAACAGCTCGCCCTCGACCAGGCCGAGGCTTTCGCAGATGTACTGGAAGGTGTGCGTGTGCACGGCCTCCTCGAAGGCCTGGCGCAGCAGGTACTGGCGGCATTCGGGGTTGGTGATCTGGCGGTACACCGCGAGCACGATGTTGTTGGCCACCAGCGATTCCGCGGTGGCGAAGAAGCCGAGGTTGCGCTTGAGCATGGTGCGCTCGTCCTCGGTGAGGCCGTCGGGCGACTTCCACAGCGCGATGTCGGCCTGCATGGCGACCTCGGTCGGCATCCAGTGGTTGTTGCAGCCGGCGAGGTACTTCTCCCAGGCCCAGGTGTACTTCATCGGGAGCAGCTGGTTGACGTCGGCGCGGGCGTTGATCATCCGCTTGTCGTCGACGTTGATCCGGGCGGCGCCGACTTCGATCTCGCCGAGGCCGGTGGCGTCGGCGGAAGCGTCAAAGGTGGTCATCAAGGCTCACTTCACGAGGTGGTCGGGTGGGTCGTGAGTGGCGATTCGGGTTAGAACACGAATCGCCATTCACGACCGGGCGGTCACTGGCAGGCTTCGCAGTCGGGGTCGTCGATGCGGCAGGCCGCGCCGTCGGTGGCGACGAAGTCGACGTCCGAGACCTTCGGCATCTCCTTGGGCTCCGGCTTGGCGGCCGGTGCCGGAGCGGTCACCGGCACGGCCGGGACCGCGGCGGCGGGCGACGGCGAGACCGCGGCGGAAGCCGACGGAGCGGCGGGCGCCGGAGCGGCGGCGGGCTTGGGTGCCGAAGGTGTGGCCGGGGCCGGGGTGGCCGAGACCGCGTTCAGCTTGCCGTCGGTACCGCGCAGGGTGCTCTTCTCCACGTGCGTCGCGGACCGCGCCCGCAGGTAGTACGTGGTCTTGAGGCCCTTGTGCCAGGCGTAGCGGTACAGCTCGTCGAGCTTGCGGCCGCTGGGCGCCGCGATGTACAGGTTCAGCGACTGCGCCTGGTCGATCCACTTCTGGCGCCGCGAACCGGCGTCCACCAGCCACTTCGACTCGATCTCGAAAGCGGTGGCGTACAGCGCCTTCAGGTCGTCGGGCACGCGGTCGATCTGGCCGAGGCTGCCGTCGAAGTACTTCAGGTCCGACACCATGACCTCGTCCCACAGCCCGCGCTCCTTGAGCGAGCGGACCAGGTGCGGGTTCACCACGGTGAAGTCGCCGGACATGTTCGACTTGACGAACAGGTTCTGGAACAGCGGCTCGATCGACTGCCCGACCCCGCAGATGTTGGAGATCGTCGCGGTCGGCGCGATCGCCATCACGTTGGAGTTGCGCATGCCGACGGTCTTGACCCGCTCACGCAGCGGCGCCCAGTCCAAAGTGGACGAGGTGTCGACGTCGAGCGCGTCGCCCTGCCGGGCGTCGATCAACAGCTGCAGCGAGTCGATCGGCAGGATTCCCTTGCTCCACAAGGAACCCTCGAACGTCTGGTACTGGCCGCGCTCCTCGGCGAGGTCGGTCGAAGCCGAGATCGCGTAGTAGCTGATGTGCTCCATGCTGGTGTCCGCGAACTGGACGGCCTCGTCCGAGGACAGCGGCACGCCGATCTCGAACAGCGCGTCCTGGAAGCCCATCAGGCCCAGCCCGATCGGGCGGTGGCGCAGGTTGGAGCGGCGCGCCTCCGGGATCGTGTAGAAGTTGATGTCGATCACGTTGTCGAGCATGCGGACCGCGGTGCGCACGGTCTTCTCGAGGCGCTTCGTGTCGAGGCCCTCGGGGGTGACGTGCTTGAGCAGGTTCACCGAACCGAGGTTGCAGACCGCGACCTCGTCGGTGGTGGTGTTCAGGGTGATTTCGGTGCACAGGTTGGACGAGTGCACGACACCCACGTGCTGCTGCGGCGAACGCAGGTTGCACGGGTCCTTGAAGGTGATCCACGGGTGGCCGGTCTCGAACAGCATGGTCAGCATGCGGCGCCACAGGTCGACCGCACGGACCTTGCGGAACACCTTCATCTCGCCGCGTTCGGCGGCGGCCTCGTACTCGCGGTAGCGCTCGGCGAAGGCGGTGCCGTAGAGGTCGTGCAGATCCGGGGTCTCGTTCGGCGAGAACAGGGTCCACTGCGCGTCGGCCTCGACGCGGCGGAGGAACTCGTCCGGCACCCAGTTCGCGGTGTTCATGTCGTGCGTACGACGACGGTCGTCACCGGTGTTCTTGCGCAGGTCGAGGAATTCCTCGATGTCCACGTGCCAGGTCTCGAGGTACGCGCAGGCCGCGCCCTTGCGCTTGCCTCCCTGGTTCACCGCGACGGCGGTGTCGTTGGCGATCTTGAGGAACGGCACGACGCCCTGCGACTGGCCGTTGGTGCCCTTGATGTGCGCGCCGAGGCCGCGGACCGGGGTCCAGTCGTTGCCGAGCCCGCCCGAGTACTTCGCCAGCAGCGCGTTGTTCTTGTACGCCTGGAAGATCGAGTCCAGGTCGTCGTCCACGGTGGTCAGGAAGCAGGACGACAGCTGCGGGCGGGTGGTGCCCGAGTTGAACAGCGTCGGGGTGGACGCCATGAAGTGGAACGACGACAGCAGTTCGTAGAACTCGATGGCGCGGTCTTCGCGGTTGTCCTCGCGGATCGCCAGCCCCATCGCGACGCGCATGAAGAACGCCTGCGGCAGCTCGAAACGGATGCCGTTGTGGTGCTGGAAGTACCGGTCGTACAGCGTCTGCAGGCCGAGGAAGCCGAAGTCGAGGTCACGTTCGGCGCGGATGGCCGAGGTGATCTTGTCCAGATCGAAGGTCTGCAGCTCGGGGTTGACCAGCTCCAGCTCGATGGCGCGCTTGAGGTAGTCCCGGAAGTACTGCGGGTACCGCGCGGTCATCTCGTCCTGGCTGGCCTGCTGCGGAACGCCCGCGAGGTAGCTGAGCGCCTCGCCGCGGAGCTTGTCCGCCAGCAGCCGGGCGCTGACGTAGGAGTAGTTCGGCTCCTGCTCGACGAGCACGCGCGCGGCCATGATCTGGGCGAGGGCGAGTTCGTCGGCGCTGATGCCGTCGTAGAGGTTGCGCTTGGCCTCGGCCAGCACCGGCTCGGCCGAGACGTCCTCGAGACCGGCGACGGCCTCGCCGACCACGTGCGAGACGCGGGCCCAGTCGAGCGGGCGGAGCGTGCCGTCGGCCGCCTTGACGCTGATGGCGACGTCGGAGGAGGCGGGCTTCTCGGCCTCGCGGGCCTTCGCCCGCTCATCGCGGTACAGGACGTAGGCGCGGGCGACCTTGTGGTGCTCGCCGCGCATCAGCGCGAGTTCGACGATGTCCTGGATCTGCTCGATGTGCAGCGCGGTCTCCGGACCGGCGTGGCGGAGCAGGGTGGTCTCGATCTGCTCGGTCAGTTCCTTGACCAGGTGGTGGATCCGCGACGAAGCGGCCGCGTCACCGCCCTCGACGGCGAGGAAGGCCTTGGTCACGGCGACCGAGATCTTGTTCGCGTCGAAGGGGGACACGCTGCCGTCCCGCCGGATGACTCGCACGGTCGCGGGCGTCGTGTCCGAAGACGAAGGCGGCCGCTGACCGGTTTCCACTGACATGCGTCACTCCAACTGTGTCTCTCGAAAAACTGTGTCTCTTGAAAAGGGCGCGTTGAAGCACCACAAGGCCTCACGAGGCCGTGCGCTGCGGGTTCACCAAGCTGTCCGACAACCGCTCCCGAGCGGTCTCCCCGTCGCTGGGCGATGTCGGTTCCCAGAGACTACATGTAGGGGTCGGAGGCTGCACGTGCCCCAATGGGTGGCGTGTCGCTGGCTCACCCTGCCGGGTTAGACGATCACGCTCAGCGGCTGGTCAGCCGCCGAAAACGATCGTGAAATCACGCAGGCCGGCGCTCAGGACGGGCCGCTGACCGGCCAGGAAGCCGAGTGGACCGGCCTCGTTGATCTTCCAGTCGGCGGCCGCCGGACGCGGCCGCGCCGTCGCACGGACGGGGCTGCGTTTGAGACGGCCGTCCAGCATCTGGACGACGTCGAAGGCGGCGGGCAGCTTCACCGGAAGGCTCGGGCGGGCGGTGAAGGCGGCCGTCGCGATCCAGTCCTCGTGAGTGGCCGCCGAGGCGGTGAAGGTCCGTCCGTGGGTGAAGTCGAGCGCGGCGAGGTCCTTCGGGATGCCCCACAGCGCGCGCCCGCCGGCGAGCGAGACCTCGCTGTCGACCCAGATGTCGGTGATGGAACTGGAGAGACGTGTGCCGCGGACGGCCACCGTCGCCAGTAGCTCGTGGTACTGGAGCTGACCGGGCTCCTGGTAGTCGATCCAGGCCGTGAAGACCTGGGCGCGGCCGCCGACCACGACCGGCTCCGCACCGTCGGGCAGGTCGGGAAGTTCGCTCACCGGGACACGCCAGACCGACAGGTACGCCTGGCCCGCCAGGTTCCACGGTTCCGGGGGATAGGCGGTCACGCGTTCCGCCACGGCAGGTAGGCGGGCTGGTCGGTGTCGACACGCATGGAGAACTCCGGTGGTCGTTTCTGAAGGAAGGACATGCCCCCCTCGACGGCGTCCGGGCTGGCGCCCAGGCCGCCGATCAGCCGTGAGTCCAGTTCGTGCACGGGGAACGGCGACGCGGCGCTCGCCATCCGGTACAGCAGCTGGCGGGTCACCGCGACCGACACGGGTGCCGTGCTCGTGGCTATCTCGTGAGCCAGTTCGCGGGCCTTGCCGAGTACTTCCCCCGGCTCGTGAACACTGTGGACCAGTCCGGCGCTCTTCGCCTCCTCGGCGCCGAAGACCCGGCCGCTGATCATCCAATCGAGTGCCGTGCCCATCCCGACCAGCCGGGGCAGGAACCACGCGGACGCGCCTTCGGGGTAGATCCCGCGGCGGACGAACACGAACCCGAACCGGGAATCGGTGGACGCCAGCCGGTAGTCGCACGACAGCGTGATCGTGATGCCGCCGCCGACGGCCGCGCCCCGCAGGGCCGCGATCACCGGTTTGTTCATCGTGAAGATCCGCTTCGAGCAGCGTCCCGCCGGCTCCTGCCAGGCCGCGTCCGGGCCGGTCTCCGGGTCGAAGTCGAAACCGCCCTGGGAGAGGTCGGCGCCCACCGAGAAGTCCTTGCCGTTGCCGGTCAGGATCACCACCCGGACGTCTTCGTCGCGGTCGGCCCGGTCCATCGCGTCGCCGAGTTCGTCGGCCATGCGGATGGTGTAGCCGTTGCGGGCTTCTGGCCGGTCGAGCGTGACCGTCGCGACGCGATCGGCGACCTCGTAGGTGATTTCGGCGTACGCGCTCATGACGTGAAGGTAAGCCAACCCGAGTGTGTTGACAAGATGTCAATAAGGCTTCATTCGACGTCGTCCAGGTGGTCGGCGTAGTACTCGACCGCCCGCCGGTACCGCTGGACCCCGGCGTCGGCGCTGGTCGCGGCGAGCACCTTCAGCAGCGTTCCCGCGGCCTCGCGTGCTTCGCCGACGTTGTAGAGCGCCATCGCGAGGAACGTCCTCAGTGCCGCGTCGTCCGGGAACTCGTCCAGGCCACGGCGCAGGGTTTTGAGCGCTTCGTCGTAGCGGCCGAGTACGCGATACGTGCTGCCGAGTCCGAGGAACACGCCGTGTCTGTCCTCTATGGACAACCCTTCGCCCGTCAGTGCCCTTTCGTAGAAGGGGGCGGCTTCGGCCTCCAGGCCGGCAGAATCGTGTGCCCACGCCGTCTGGTAGGCGATCACGGCGTCCCGCGGGTGCTGTTCCGTCAGTTCGATCAGCCGCAGGCGGGCCTCGTCGGTGCCGTGCTCCCTGAGCCGGATCGCTTCCTGTGCGTCGCTCATGCGGCAGCACCGTCGAACGGCGGATAGCTTTCGCCGCCGACACGCTCGGCCACGACGATGTATTCGGCCAGCGCGTCACGCGAACGCGCCAGCTTGGCCATCTGCTCGTCCAGGCGTCCGAGGCGCTCTCGCATCGCGGCCAGCAGTTCGGGACAGCCGATCAGTTCGGGCTCCTCGCCGATCGCGCAGGGCAGGAGGTACGCGATGTCCTCGGACGACAGGCCGGCGGCGAGCAGGTGGCGGATCTGCTTGACCCGCAGCAAGGCGCTCTCGTCGTACTCGCGGTAGCCGTTCGTGGCGCGGTCCGCCTCCAGGAGACCTTGGGCCTCGTAGTAGCGCAACTGATGGGCGTTGACGCCCGTCCGGTGACTCAGTTCACCGATCTTCATCGTTTTCCCCACTTGACCTTCATACCGGTATCAACGTTGACGATCGTGCCATGACAGACGACGCGAAAACCCCGGTATCGATCATCGGCCTCGGTCTCATGGGCACCGCGCTCGCCCGCGCGTTCCTGACGGCCGGGCATCCCACGACCGTGTGGAACCGGACCGCCGCCAAAGCGGACGCGCTCGTGGCCGACGGCGCCCGGCTCGCGCCCACGATCGGCGACGCGCTCGGTTCGGGCGGTGTGACGATCCTGTGCCTCACCGACTATCCGGCTGTCCGCGAACTGCTCGGCGGCGCCGAGCTGGCGGGCACCACCCTGCTCAACCTGACCTCGGGTGACTCCGCCCAGGCCCGGGAAACGGCCACCTGGGCCGAAAAACAGGGTGCCCGGTACTTGGACGGCGCGATCATGGCCGTCCCGTCGGCGATCGGGACCGACGAGGCGGTGATCCTGCTCAGCGGGCCGCGGCCGGACTTCGAGATCGGCGCGCTCGGCACGATCAGCCATCTCGGCGAGGATCCGGGGCTGGCTTCCCTCTACGACGTCGCCGGTCTGGCCATGATGTGGAGCATTCTGAACGCGTGGCTCCAGGGCACCGCGATGCTCAAGACGGCGGGCATCGACGCCGCGACGTACGCGCCCTTCGCGCAACAGATCGCCGTCGGCGTCGCCGGCTGGCTGCCCGGGTACGCCGAGCAGGTCGACGCGGGCGCGTTCCCCGCGGAGGTGTCGGCCTTGGAGACCGACGCGCGGGCGATGGCGCATCTGGTCGAGGAGAGCGAGGCGCTCGGCGTCAACGCCGAACTGCCGAAGCTGCTGAAGGCGATGGCCGATCGCGCGATCGCCGCCGGGCACGGCGGGGAGCAGTACCCGGTGCTGATCGAAGAGTTCAGCCGCCCGGGCCAGTGACGTAAGACGGACACGATGGCTGAAGCCGCCCGTTCCGGGTGGGTCGCGTGGGTCGTGAGTGGCAAGTGTCGTTCTAACGGCACTTGCCACTCACGACCCACGCGAGGTCTGGGCCCAGGCAGGGGGCCTTCAGGACGGTGCCGCCCGGGCCAGTGACGTGCTCAGCCCTACGCGTTCAGTCCTCTGGATGCGTAGGGCTGTCCGCGCATCCAGAGGACTGAACGCGGAGGGGGCGAGCGAGCGGCCGGGTGGGCGAGTAAAACAATCAGGCGTGCTTGCTTTTTTCGGGCGTGGGTGCCAGCCTGGGGAGGACGCGAGGAGGCGGGCATGGCTGACCTTGGCGTGATCCTTGGGGATCTCGCGGCGGAATCACAGGCCATCGACGACGTGGTGGCGGAACTGCCCGCGTCGGACTGGGCGCGGCAGACCCCGGCCGAAGGCTGGACGATCGCCCATCAGATAGCCCATCTGGCCTGGACGGACAGGAAGGCGCTGATCGCGGCGCGCGGCTCCGAGGCCGACTGGCAGGCCGAGATCGAAGGGTTGCTCGCGACGGGGGAGACCTACGTCGACAAGGGCGCCGAAGAGGGGGCGAAGAAACCGCCCCGCGAGTTGCTGGCCGAATGGCGTGCGGGCCGCGCGGAACTCGCCGAGGCGCTGGCCGCGGTGCCCGACGGCCAGAAGATCCCCTGGTACGGACCCCCGATGAGCGCGGCCTCCATGGTGACCGCGCGGCTCATGGAGGTCTGGGCCCACGGCCAGGACATCTTCGACGCGCTCGGTCTCCCGCACGAGAACACGGCCAGGATCTGGCATATCGCCCGGTTCGGGACCCGCACGCGCGACTTCGCCTACAAGCTCAACTCGCTCGCCCCGCCCGCCGAGGAGTTCCGCGTCGAGCTGGCCGCGCCCGACGGCACCACCTGGGCGTTCGGGCCCGAGGACGCCGGGCAGCGGCTCACCGGGAGCGCGGTCGACTTCTGCCTCGTCGTCACCCAGCGCCGTCATCCCGACGACACCGACCTGGTCGCCACCGGCAAGGACGTCGAGGAATGGCTCGGGATCGCGCAGGCCTTCGCCGGTCCTCCCGGTGCGGGGCGGCGGCCGGGGCAGTTCGCATGACGGCGGCCCCGATCAGGATCGGCAACGCGTCCGGGTTCTACGGCGACCGCTTCTCCGCCGTCCGCGAGATGCTCGCCGGTGGCCCGCTCGACGTGCTGACCGGCGACTACCTGGCCGAGCTGACCATGCTCATCCTCGGCCGCGACCGGATGAAGGACCCGAACCGCGGCTACGCCAAGACGTTCCTCCGCCAGATGGAGGAGAATCTCGCGCTGGCGAAGGAAAAGGGCGTCAAGATCGTCGCGAACGCCGGTGGGCTCAATCCCGCCGGGCTCGCGGACGCGCTGCGTGAACTGGCCGGGAAACTCGGTGTCGACGTCGCGGTTGCGCATGTCGAGGGTGACGATCTGATCCAGCGTGCGGAAGAACTCGGTTTCGGGAAGACGCTGACCGCCAACGCCTATCTCGGCGCGTGGGGGATCGCGGAATGCCTGAACGCCGGCGCCGACATCGTGGTGACCGGCCGGGTCACCGACGCGTCGGTGATCGTCGGCCCCGCCGCCGCGCACTTCGGCTGGGCACGTGACGACTACGACGCGCTGGCCGGTGCCGTGGTGGCCGGGCACGTGATCGAATGCGGCGCGCAGGCCACCGGAGGCAACTACGCCTTCTTCACCGAACATGAGATCGGCGTCCCGGGATTTCCCATCGCCGAGATCTCCGCCGACGGTTCCAGCGTGATCACGAAACACCCCGGCACCGGCGGAGTGGTGAACACCGGAACCGTCACCGCGCAACTGCTCTACGAAATCACCGGAGCCCGGTACGCGGGCCCCGACGTCACGGCGCGGTTCGACACGCTGACCCTGACCGAGGACGGCCCCGACCGCGTCCGGATCAGCGGCGTCACCGGCGAACCCCCGCCGCCGACACTCAAGGTCTGTCTGAACGGTCTCGGCGGCTTCCGCAACGAGACGACGTTCGTCCTCACCGGACTCGACATCGAAGCGAAAGCCGCGCTGGTCAAGGAACAACTCGAAGGCGCGCTCAAGGCCAGGCCGCCCGCCGACGTCCGGTGGACCTTGGCGCGGACCGACCACCCGGACGCCGAGACCGAGCAGCGGGCGAGCGCGTTGCTGCACGTCGCGGTGAAGGACGCCGATCCGGAGATCGCCGGGCGGGCCTTCAGCGGCGCGGCGATCGAACTCGCGCTGGCGAGCTATCCCGGCTTCCATGTCACCGCCCCGCCCGCGGCGGCCTCGCCCTACGGCGTCTACCGGGCCGCTTTCGTCGACGCGCGGGAAGTCCCCCACGTCGCCGTCCTCCCCGACGGCACGCGCCGGGAAATCGCCCAGGCCGCCGAAACCCAGGTTCTGTCCGAAGTGGACGAACCGGGACCGCCCGCTCCCTTCACCCAGGACAGGATCCGCCGGGCGCCGCTGGGCAAGGTGATCGGCGCCCGCAGCGGGGACAAGGGCGGCAGCGCGAACGTCGGCGTCTGGACGCGGTCGGACGAGGCATGGCGCTGGCTCGCGCACCGGCTCACCGTCACCGAGTTCAAGCTGCTCCTCCCGGAGACGGCGGAGCTGGAGGTCCGGCGGCATCTCCTGCCGAACCTGCGGGCGATCAACTTCGTCGTCGAAGGCATCCTCGGCGAGGGCGTCGCGTCGCAGGCGCGGTTCGACCCGCAGGCGAAGGCACTCGGGGAATGGTTGCGCTCCCGCGAGATCGACATCCCGGAGGCCCTGCTGTGACCGACCTCTTCACCACGCCGGAGCGCGTCGAGCTGCGCAAGACCGTCCGGCGCTTCACCGAAACCGAGATCCTGCCGCACCTCGACGACTGGGAACGCGCGGGCGAGCTGCCGCGCGAGCTGCACCGCAAGGCCGGGGAACTCGGGTTGCTCGGTGTCGGCTTCCCCGAGGAGGTCGGCGGCGGGGGTGGCGACTACCTCGACGCCGTCGTCATCGCCGAGGAACTGCACTACGCGGGTGGATCCGGTGGGTTGTTCGCCTCGCTGTTCACCTGCGGCATCGCCGTCCCGCATATCGCGGCCGCCGGGGATCCGGTGCAGATCGAACGCTGGGTCCGGCCGACGCTGGAAGGCGCCAAGATCGGCTCGCTCGCGGTCACCGAACCCGACGGCGGCTCCGACGTCGCCGGGATCCGCACCACCGCGGTGCGCGAGGGCGACGAGTACGTCATCAACGGCGCCAAAACCTTCATCACCTCGGGCTGCCGCGCCGATTTCGTGACCACCGTGGTCCGCACCGGCGAATCCGGCGCCCACGGGCTCTCGCTCATCGTGGTCGAACGCGGGACACCCGGGTTCACCGTGTCCCGCAAGCTGGAGAAGATGGGCTGGCTCTGCTCGGACACCGCCGAATTGTCCTATGTGGACGTCCGCGTGCCCGCCGAGAACCTGATCGGCGCCGAGAACAGCGGTTTCGCCCAGGTGGCGACGCAGTTCGTCACCGAGCGGGTTTCGCTCGCCGTGCAGGGGTACGCGCACGCACAACGCGCGCTCGATCTGACGCTGGACTGGTGCCGTCTGCGGGAGACGTTCGGCCGTCCGCTGATCTCGCGTCAGCTGGTACAGCACAAGCTCACCGAGATGGCCCGCAAGATCGACGTCGCCCGGAGCTACACCAGGCAGGTCGCGCAGCGGCACGTCGCGGGTGAAGAGGTCATCGCCGAAGCTTGTTTCGCGAAGAACACCGCCGTCGAGACCGCCGAATGGGTGGTCAACGAGGCCGTGCAGCTGCACGGCGGACTCGGCTACATGCGGGAGTCCGAAGTGGAGCGTCACTACCGTGACGTGCGCATCCTCGGTATCGGCGGCGGCACCAACGAGATCCTCACCGGCTTGGCCGCGAAGCGATTGGGATACACCGCATGAGCACCATCAGGGCAGGCGTGGACACGCGGAGCGAGGAGTTCGCCGCCAACCGCGAGTCCATGCTCGGCAAGCTCGCCGAGATCGACGGGGAGCACGCCAAGGCGATCGCGGGCGGCGGCGAGAAGTACGTCGCCCGGCACCGCAAACGCGGCAAGCTGCTCGCCCGTGAGCGGATCGAACTCCTCCTCGACGAGGATTCGCCGTTCCTGGAACTCTCGCCGCTGGCCGCCTGGGGTTCGGACTACCAGGTGGGCGCCAGTGTGATCACCGGGATCGGTGTGGTCGAAGGCGTCGAGTGCATGATCTCGGCGAGCGACCCCACGGTCAAAGGCGGCGCGAGCAATCCGTGGACGGCCAAGAAGAGCTACCGTGCCGCGGACATCGCCGCGCAGAACCGCCTGCCGGTGATCAACCTCGTCGAGTCCGGCGGCGCGGATCTGCCGACGCAGAAGGAGATCTTCATCCCCGGCGGCCGGATCTTCCGCGACCTCACGCGGTCTTCGGCGGCGAAGGTGCCCACGATCGCGCTGGTGTTCGGCAACTCCACCGCGGGCGGGGCGTACCTGCCCGGCATGTCGGACTACGTCGTGATGGTCAAGGAGCGCGCGAAGGTGTTCCTCGGCGGCCCCCCGCTGGTCAAGATGGCCACCGGTGAGGAGTCCGACGACGAATCGCTCGGCGGCGCCGAGATGCACGCCCGGACCTCCGGCCTCGCCGACTACCTCGCGGCGGACGAAGAGGACGCGATCCGGCTTGGCCGCAGCATCGTCAAACGGCTCAACTGGACCAAGCAGGGGCCGACGCCGAAGCCGGACTACGCCGAGCCGCTGTACTCCGCCGAAGACCTGCTCGGCATCGTGCCCACCGACCTCAAGGTGCCGTTCGACCCGCGCGAGGTGATCGCCAGGGTCGCCGACGGTTCCGACTTCGACGAGTTCAAACCCTTGTACGGCAGCAGTCTCGCCACCGGCTGGGCGAGCATCCACGGTTACCCGGTCGGTATCCTCGCCAACGCCCAAGGCGTGCTCTTCGGTGAGGAGTCGCAGAAGGCGGCGCAGTTCATCCAGCTGGCCAACCAGATCGACACGCCGCTGGTCTTCCTGCACAACACCACCGGCTACATGGTCGGCAAGGAGTACGAACAGAGCGGCATCATCAAACACGGCGCGATGATGATCAACGCCGTGTCGAATTCGAAGGTCCCGCATCTGTCGGTGCTCATGGGCGCCTCGTACGGCGCTGGGCATTACGGCATGTGCGGCCGTGCCTACGATCCCCGCTTCCTTTTCGCCTGGCCCAGCGCGAAATCCGCGGTCATGGGTCCGCAGCAGCTGGCGGGCGTGCTGTCCATCGTGGCCCGTGCCGCCGCGGCTTCGCGCGGGCAGGACTACAACGAGGAGCACGACGCGGCCATGCGCGCCATGGTGGAGGGCCAGATCGAAGCGGAGTCGATGCCGATGTTCCTCTCCGGGATGCTCTACGACGACGGGATCATCGATCCCCGCGACACCCGCACGGTGCTCGGGCTCAGCCTGTCCGTGATCCACAATGGACCAGTGAAGGGCGCCGAAGGCTTCGGCGTCTTCAGGATGTGAGCGGCATGATCGAGAAACTTCTGGTCGCCAACCGCGGGGAGATCGCGCGCCGCGTGTTCCGCACCTGCCGCGACGCCGGGATCGGGACGGTCGCGGTGTTCTCCGACGCGGACGCGGACGCTCCGCACACCGCCGAGGCGGATGTCGCCGTCCGGCTGCCGGGGAACGCGCCGTCCGACACTTATCTCCGCGCCGAACTGCTGATCAAGGCGGCCGTCGAGACCGGCGCCGACGCGATCCACCCCGGCTACGGTTTCCTTTCGGAAAACGCCGCGTTCGCCCGCGCCGTCCTCGACGCCGGACTCACCTGGATCGGGCCGCCGCCGGAGGCCATCGAGAGTATGGGCTCCAAGGTCGAGTCCAAGCGGATGATGGCCGAAGCCGGTGTCCCGGTCCTGTCCGAATTGGACCCGGCCGAGGTCACCGAAGCCGACCTTCCCTTGCTGGTCAAGGCCTCCGCCGGAGGTGGCGGCCGCGGTATGCGTGTCGTGCGCTCGCTCGGCGAACTCGCCGAAGCCGTCGAAGGGGCCAGTGCCGAAGCGGCGTCGGCGTTCGGCGACCCGACGGTGTTCTGCGAGCGGTACCTGGAAACCGGGCGCCATATCGAGGTCCAGGTGCTCGCCGACACCCACGGCACGGTGTGGGCGGTGGGGGAGCGGGAGTGCTCGATCCAGCGCCGCCACCAGAAGGTGGTCGAAGAGGCGCCGTCCCCGTTCGTCGACGAACCCATGCGGGAGGCGCTGTTCGACGCCGCGCGCAAGGCGGCGCAGGCGATCGACTACGTCGGCGCGGGCACGGTCGAGTTCCTCGCCGGTCCGGACGGGCGGTTCTACTTCCTGGAGATGAACACCCGGCTCCAGGTGGAGCATCCGGTCACCGAGGCCACGACCGGACTCGACCTCGTCGCGCTGCAGCTGCGGATCGCCGAGGGTGCGCACCTGCCGATCGAGGAGCCGGAGACACGGGGGCACGCGATCGAGGTCCGGCTCTACGCCGAGGACCCGTCGGCGGGCTGGCAGCCGCAGAGCGGCACCCTGCACCGGTTCGAGGTTCCCACGGCACAGCGGGAATTCGAAGTCGGTCCGGGCGTCCGGCTCGACTCCGGGTTCGTCAGCGGCCAGACCGTCGGCGTGCACTACGACCCGATGCTCGCCAAGGTGATCGCCTACGCCCCGGATCGCCGGAGCGCGGCTCGCGCTCTGGCCGGGGCCTTGGCCGGTGCCGAGATCCACGGCGTGGTCACCAACCGGGACCTGCTGGTGAACGTACTCCGGCACGAGGCTTTCCTCGCGGGCGAGACCGACACGGCGTTCTTCGATCGCCACGGGCTCGAAACCTTGGCCCGGCCACTGGCCACAGTGGACAGTGTACGGATTTCCGCGCTCGCCGCCGCGCTGGCAGGCGCGGCCGCGAACCGCTCGGCCGCCCGGGTGCAGGGACGACTGCCGAGCGGATGGCGGAATGTCCGCTCGCAAGGGCAGCGCAAACGTTTCCGTCAAGGGGACGACGAGATCGAGGTCGTTTACAGTCTGGGCCGGGACGGCCTGCGCGCCGAGGGTTTCGAAGGCGTGGAGCTGGTTTCGGCCGGGAACGACGGCGTGGTCCTGGAGGTCTCCGGGGTGCGGCGGAAGTTCGCCGTCGCCCGGTACGGCGACACGGTGTACGTCGATTCGCCGGAAGGCACCGTCGAACTGGGCGTGGTGCCGAGGTACACCGATCCCGACGCGGCGCTCGCTGCCGGTTCGCTCGTGGCGCCGATGCCGGGCACGGTCGTCCGGCTCGCGGTCGAGGCCGGGGACACCGTCAAGACCGGCGATCCGTTGCTGTGGCTGGAAGCGATGAAGATGGAACACCGGATCGCGGCGCCCGCCGACGGCGTCGTGACGGAACTCCCGGTGGTCGTCGGACAACAGGTCGAAGTGGGCACGATCCTCGCGGTGGTAGGAGAGAACGAATGAACGCGATGAACTTCACCGAACCCGAGGAGCGCGTCGCGCTGCGGGCGGCGGTCGCCGAACTCGGCAAGAAGTACGGGCACGAGTACTACGCCAAACAAGCCCGCGCCGGGCTCAAGACCGAGGAACTCTGGGCCGAGGCCGGGCGGCTGGGCTACCTCGGTGTGAACCTGCCGGAGGAGTACGGTGGCGGGGGAGCGGGGATCGCGGATCTCGCCGCGGTGCTCGAAGAACTGGCCGCGGCGGGCTGCCCGCTGCTGCTCATGGTCGTCTCGCCGGCGATCTGCGGCACGGTCATCTCGCGCTTCGGCACCGACGAGCAGAAGAAGCGCTGGCTGCCCGGGATCGCCGACGGCACCCGGCGGATGGTCTTCGCGATCACCGAACCCGACGCCGGGTCGAACTCGCACAAGATCACCACCACCGCGAAACGTGACGCCGACGGCTGGGTCCTCAGTGGACGGAAGGTCTACATCTCCGGCGTCGACGAGGCGGACGCCGTCCTGGTCGTCGGCCGCACCGAGGACGCGAAGACCGGCAAGCTCAAGCCCGCCTTGTTCACCGTCCCGACCGACGCGCCCGGTTTCGAGTACAAGCAGATCGAGATGGACATCATCTCGCCGGAGAAGCAGTTCGGCCTGTTCCTCGACGACGTCCACCTGCCCGCCGACGCGCTGGTCGGTGAGGAGGACGCGGCGATCGCGCAGCTGTTCGCCGGGCTCAACCCCGAACGCATCATGGGCGCGTCGTTCTCGCTCGGTATCGCCCGCTACGCGCTGGGCAAGGCCGTCTCCTACGCCAACGAACGCAAGGTGTGGGGCGCGCCGATCGGCACCCACCAGGGCCTCGCGCATCCGCTGGCCGAGATCAAGATCGAGCTGGAACTGGCCAAGCTGATGACGCAGAAGGCGGCGTCGCTCTACGACTCCGGTGACGATTTCGGCGCGGGCGAGTCGGCGAACATGGCGAAGTACGCCGCGGCCGAGGTCGCCATCCGCGCGGTCGACCAGGCCGTGCAGACCCACGGCGGCAACGGCCTCGCCAGCGAATACGGGCTGGGCACGCTGGTCACGGCCGTCCGCCTCGGCCGGATCGCGCCGGTGAGCCGCGAGATGGTGCTCAACTTCGTCGGCCAGCACAGCCTCGGCCTGCCCCGGTCCTACTGAGAGGCCGCGAACCATGAGCACGCTCCACGGCAAGACGATCATCATCTCCGGTGGCAGCCGCGGGATCGGCGAGGCCATCGCGGTCCGCGCCGCCCGCGACGGGGCGAACATCGCCCTGCTGGCCAAGACCGCCGAGCCGCATCCGAAGCTGCCGGGCACGCTCTACACCGCGGCCAAGGCGATCGAGGACGCCGGCGGTCAGGCGCTGCCGATCGTCGGCGACGTCCGCGACGACACCTCGGTCGAGGCGGCGGTCGCCCGGACCGCGGAGCAGTTCGGCGGCATCGACATCGTGCTCAACAACGCCAGCGCGATCGACCTGACCCCGACCGAATCGGTCAGCATGAAGCGCTACGACCTGATGCAGGACATCAACGCACGCGGCTCGTTCCTGCTGTCGAAACTCGCCATCCCATACCTGAAACTGGCGGAGAACGCGCACATCCTGACCCTGTCGCCGCCGATCAGCCTCGACGAGAAGTGGTTCCAGGCCGGGCATCTCGCGTACAGCATCGCGAAGTACTCGATGAGCCTGGTGACCGTCGGGCTCGCCGCGGAACTGCGGCAGTACGGGATCGCGGCGAACTCGCTGTGGCCGAGGACCACGATCGACACCGCGGCGATCCGCAACGTCGTCGGCAGCGAACTGGCGGCGAAGTCGCGGACGCCGGAGATCATGGCGGACGCGGCGCACGCGATCCTCACCAAACCGAGCCGCGAGGCGACGGGGAACTTCTACCTCGACGACGAGGTGCTCGCCGCCGAAGGGGTCACGGACTTCTCGAAGTACCGCATCGGTGAGCGGGAGGAAGACCTGCAGCTCGATTTCTGGGTCGAAGGCCGTACCCCGGAATCAGGGCCATGATCCGCGAACCGCAGCAGGAACGCAGCCGCACCACGCGGCGGCGGCTCGTCGAGGCCGCCGTCGAGACCATCGGCGAGCTGGGCTGGAACGGGACCACCGTCGCGCTGATCGCCGAACGCGCCGGGGTCTCGCGCGGTGCCGCGCAGCACCACTTCCCGACGAGGGAGGACCTGGTCGCGGCCGCGGTCGAGCACGTCGGGGAGATCCAGATCGTGGAACTGCGCTCCCGCGCGGCCGAGCTGCCCTCCGGGCGGTCGCGGATCGAACGGGCCGTCGACATGGTGCTCAATCTCTACAGCGGGCCGATGTTCCGCGCCGCGCTCCACCTGTGGGTCGCGGCGTCGACCGACGAGGCGCTGCGCGCGACCCTGGTGCCCCTGGAGGCGCGGGTCGGCCGGGAGGCACACCGGGTGACCGTCGAGCTTCTCGGCGTCGACGAGTCCCACCAGGGCGTTCGTGAGCTGGTCCAGGCCACTCTCGATCTTGCCCGCGGGCTGGGCCTGGCGAATCTGCTGACCGATGACACGAAGCGCCGCAAGCAGATCGTCGCCCAGTGGGCGCGGGTGCTGGAACCGACGCTGGCGCCCGCGAAAAGCACGGAAAACTCACGGAACCGAGAAGTCACCGACAACGTCTGAGATCTTGTTAACACTGATGGAGCAGCGGCCGATAACACGGTGTGAGTGCTGCCGATTCAGGTGGCTGATCGAGAGAGGTCCAGTCCGGTGTCCGGTTCAGAGGTCGAACTGTCCCATCGAGCCATGGCGATGCTGCGAGCGGTCGCGGCCCGCCGCGCCCAGATGTCGTGCAGCTGCGAGCCGGATCTCTTCATCGACGGTTTCGCCTGTTGTGACCAGATGACCGCGCACGCCCTCGCGCACGGCGGCTACATCCGCCCCGCCGAGTCCACCGGCCTCTCCGCCGTCACCGGCCGCGTGCCCGCCGAACTGACCGAGGCGGGCGAGGCGGCGCTGGCCGTCACGGTCGCCGCCTGACGATCTCCTCGTCCCCGTCCGTCCGGTGTGGACCACACCCGTTTACAACCGGCTGCCGCGTTCCTAGGATCCACCCCGGGATGAGGCCGTCGCGCTACGCGACGGACCGGGTTGGGAGGTGCCGATGGCACGCACGGCTCGCCGCGATGACGGTGGGGACGCCCTGAGCGAGTTGATGCGGGAAGCCGGTGCGGCACCCCGTCGCCGGGGGCCGCGCGGGCCGAAACACCGGGCTCCGGACACCACCGGTCCCGGTAGCCGGAAGGTCCGGCGGATCTCCGCGCTTTCGGCGGGCGGTGTCGTCGTCTGTGGCCTGCTCGCCGTGTGGCTCACCCCGGGGGATCCGGCCGAGGTCATTCCCGGTGCGCCGCTCCCGCCGCCGTCGTTGACCATCGCCCCGCAGGCGGTCGAATTCCCGGACGACGCGGTGCCTTCGCCTGTCCCGTCGGGACCGTCGGGTGGCAGTGTCGCGCCCCCGCCGCCGCTGACCGCGTCGATGCACGGCACGGAGACGCCGTCTCCCACCCCGGCGCCCGCGCCTTCCGAAGAACGGCAGGATCCGCGCGCCGGCCGTCACGACAACGATGGGTACTACGACTGGTACCGCGACTGGTACTACGGCGGATATCGCGGTGGTCATCCGGGCGGCCGTCAGCCGCAATGGGGCGGGTAGCGCCATTCGGGTGATCGGCGCTATCGCTGACCGTCGATCAAGAATTACAGTTCATGCCGGATTTCGTCCTTTCGTGTCTGCTCTGACTTTTCCGGTGTTCCGGCCCCGATCAAGTACCTACGATGGTCCGCACTCTCTTTCCCTTCCGGATCACTGCTAGGGGCTGAACAGGAAAAATGAGTGTGGGCCGACATTCTCCCGCGGTGCAGCTCGCCCGGAGAATGCTGATCAACCGCGAGACGGGGGATCCGTCCCGCCCGCAGCCGGTGACGGTGCTGCTCGGACCGGTCGGTTCGGGGAAGACCACGGCGCTGGAGGCGATCCGCCGCGACCTGGGCTGGGGTGTCGTGCACGCGGGATTCGATTTCGGGCACGGCGGCCGGGCGAGCACGATCGACGTGCTCACGAAACTGGCCTACTCGTTGTCGAATAAATGGCGGAATCGCCCGAAACCGCAGTTCGTTCGTTTCACTATTGCGTTGATCGCAGTTCAGGCGGAACTTTCCGGCCGGAATCGTGACGAAGATCTGAGTCAACTGAAGGTGTTGATCAACAGTTTCCACGGGATCCGCTGGACGCCGTCGATGGACGCGGTGCTCGACACGCTGACCGAGACGGCGAAGGCGACCGGTCTCGTCGAGCCGTCGTACGCGGCGGTGTTCCGCCAGACGTTCCCGCATCTGGTCCGCAACATCCGGCCGAGGCTCGGCAAGGCACTGCGGTCACTCGCCGACTTCCCGAACGCCGAGGGCAGGACGCCGTTCGACGCGCTGCTCGAACTCAACCGGCTCGCGCACGGCAGTGCCCGTGACGCGAAGGCGGTCACCGAGTGGCTGATGGCGGCGTTCCTCGGCGACGTCCGGGAGAACCATCCACGGATGGCCAAGCCGGAGGAGAAGAGCCCCTGCGCCTGCGACATCTCGCCGCGGCGCAGGCACTGGCACAACTGGGTGATCGCGCTCGACGACGTCGACCACGCCGGCGGGACCGAATTCCTCGCCGACCTGATCACGGCACGGGAACGCTTCGCCGTCCAGCATCCGAACGACCGCGAGGCGCACGACGCGCTGCTGGTCATCGCCACCAGCGGGCGATGGCACGACGACTGGGGCATCGCCTGGCTGGCGCCGTGGAAACCCGTGTCCGGCGCGCCGCCCACGGTCCGGCCGGTGGCGGACTGCGAGGAAGCCTCGTATGACGCCTGGGCGAATCCGGGGCCTGGTGTGCTCGAATCGCCCTACTACCCGGTCCGGCTCGCGGCTCAGCCGATCGGGCTGATCGCGCGCGTCCTCGATTCCGGCGCGGGGACCCCGAAGGTCGGGCTCGCGCACCGGGCGACCGGTGGACTGCCCTCGGCGGTCGAGCAGCTCGCCGGACAGTTGCGGACGAGCGACGTGCGGGAAGGCGACCGCGGCGTGCTCACCACCGATCCCCGTGGCGGGCAGGATCCTTGCTATCGCAGGCTGACCGAACTGAAGCTGACCGAGCATCTCGACGACGTCCACATCGACGATTTCGTGACCGCGGCCCCGTTCGCGACCGCGCCCTGGCTGATCCCGGACGCCGCGCAGAGCCGGATCGCCCAGCCGCACGTCGGGCGGATCCTGACCGAACTGCGCACCGCGCTGTGGGTGACGGCGAAGAACTCGGCCGGAACGACCGACGACCAGGCGGCCCTGCATCCGTGGATCGCGGCGAACCTGGTGTCCGCGCTGGCCCGGCGAGGGGACGGGGACGGGCCGACCTACACCGGCCAGTTCAAGGCCCTGCGCGACGATCCGGACACCGCGCAGGACCCGGTGCGCCTGGCCTACTGCAACCTCGCGCTGGGCGACATCAGCGAGGTGGTCACCTTCTTCGAGCACGAGTTCAACCGGATCCCGCATGCGGAGTGGGTCGCGAAACTCGAACTGGTCCTGAACGCGCCGGACGATCTGCCGCCCGAGCGGTACCACGCGGAGCTGTACGACGAGCTGGTCAACGTCGACGCCGAACTCCATCCCACCGGCCGGTCCGAGATCCGCAACAACGTCGCCCGGCTCATCGCGGCGGGCCGGCTGGCCGCCAACCCGTTCGCGGTCCGCGGGCAGGACCAGCACCAGGTGATCGCGAACGCCTTCGCCGCGCTGGCCACGACCTCGCATCGTCCCGACGTCGGCGCGCTCGTGTCGGCCAAAGACCTCGCCCGTCGCGGCGAATTCCCCTGAACCCGAACGGAATACCGTCATGTCCTGGCTCGACGCGTTGAGAACCCGTATGTCCCGTGCCCGCGAACGCGCGGCGACGGGCCCGCCGGTGCGCCCCCGCGGCTGGGCACACCGTCACCGCGCGCTGCTGATCGCGGTCGTGGTCGTGCTGGTGGGCGCCGTGCTGGTGGGACTCAAACCGTGGGAGTCCTGTGGCACCGGGCTGAGCGCGGTGGACGCGGACGAGGAGTCGGTCGGCTCGTCGTACGTCTGCGTCGGACTGAACCTCGATTCCGGTCCGTTGCGGGACGACGATCCGCTCGACCCGCTGGAAAAGCTCATCAAGGCCCGCAACGACGCGGCGGGCGAGAACTTCAAGACCATCGTGGTGCTGGAGAACCTCGCCCCGGATCCGAAAGTCGACAGCCAGCCGTTCCTGTTCGTCCGGCGCGAGATCCAGGGCGCGATCACCGCCGCCTGGCCGAAGAACGGACCGCCGGGGATCAAGCTCCTGCTGGCCAACTACGGGAGCAACGCCGACCACTGGCGCGTCGTCGCCGACGAGATCATCGCCGCGGCCGCCGCCCAGCGGATCGTGGCGGTGACCGATATCGGCACCAGTTCGGAGAACAGCCGGGCGTTGGTGGCCGAACTGTCCCAGCACGGCATCGCCTCCATCGGCGCCACGGTCACCGCGGACAACATGAACACCGACCCGAAGGGCTCGCGGATCGACAACTTCTTCCGCGTGGGCCCGACCAACACCGACGAGGCGCGCGCCGCCGCGGGGTACATCTCGGCGCACGGCTTCCGTCGCGTGATGATGATCCAGGGTGTCAGCAAGGAGGACACCTACGCGACCACGCTCGCCGAGGCCTTCAAGAGCGCGTCGAAGGTCCCTGTCATCTTCACGAAGACCTACGACGTCAAACCGCTCGCCGACACCTCGCGCGAGGCCTATCTGCGGGGACTGTTCAGCAGATGGCACAACGACATCTGCGGGGCCAAACCCGATCTGATCTACTTCGCCGGGCGAGGACTCGATCTCGGCGCCCTCGTGGCGGCGCTCGCCGGGGACGGCGCCTGCGAAGGGCTCGACTCGGTCACCGTGATGACCGGGGACGACGCGAGCACCCTCGCCGGCAATCCGTTGCCGCTGGACAAGGACATCGCCGTCCGGCTCCGCTACACGGCGCTGGCCTATCCCGACCAGTGGGACATGTTCACCGCCGATCCGGCCTATCCGACGTACAAGAAGAACTACGACAACTTCATCGCCGAATTCACCGGTACCCATGGTTTCCCCAAGGGGGAACTATGGGACGGCGCCGCGATGATCGAACACGACGCGGTCGCTGCGGCGGTCGAGGCGGCGGTGCAGAACGTGTCGGCGGATCCGGTTTCGGTGCCGAACGTGCTGCGCGGCATCGACTGCAACTCCTCGGTGCCCGGCGCCACCGGATTCGTCGCCTTCGACCAGGCGACCGGGAACCAGCTCGACAAGGCGCTGCCGATCCTGTCCATCGCGCCGGACGGATCCGTGCATCCGGTCGACCTCGTGTGGTCGCGAGGACGTCCGTTGAACACCGCCCCGGACTGTGGCCGTTAAAGAACGTGTACCGGCTCGTGCGTGGTGATGACGGTTCTAACCGTCATCCCCACTCACGAGGCCTTTTCGTCAGCCGGTGTACCCCGCCACGATCTTGGTGTAGTCGTACTTGCCCTGTGCGATTCCCGCGCAGTTGTTGCAATCGCGGTTCACCGCCCAGAACGACAGCCGGGCGAGATGTTTGCTCGCCGCGTAGTCGCGGATCGCGCGGAAGTCGGCGACGCTGACGGTCTCGCCTGCCACGTCGGTCTTCCCGTTCATCGACGAGAGCCCGCTGCGCCGGTAGGCCGCGTCGTCGCTCAGGCCGAAGGTGGATTTCACGACGTTCTTCAGTCCGTCCACGGCACTGCGGGTCTTGCCGGCCATGTCACCACCGCTGGAGAAGTCGAACGGCATGACCGACCACGCGTCGACGCCCGCGCCGAGCACCTTCGACTGGTTGATCAGCCGTTTGCCGGTCGCGTTGGGGCCGCCGACCTCGGTCGGGATGGTGATGACCACGCGCAGGCCGGGATTCTTCTGCTTCGTGATCTTGATGGCGTTCAGGATCCGGTCCTGGACGGTGTAATTCTCGAACTCGTCGGTGTTCTCGATGTCGAGGTCGATCGCCTTGAGCTTGTAGGCGTCGATGACCTTCTGGTACGCGCCGGCGAGTGCCGTGGCGGTGCCGCATTTCGAGCCCAGCTTCGTGCCGGACCAGCCGCCGAACGACGGGATGACGTCCCCGCCCTTGGCCCGGATGTTGGCGATCATCGTGGCGTCGGAGCCGGTGAGCGAACGGCTGCCGTCCCATTTCGGGTTGCAGCCGCCGTCGGAGAGGATGAACGCGAGGGTGAAGGCCTTGACCCCGGTGGCGTTCATCGCGGCGATCGGGTCCGTCTGTCCCGACCACTGGTACAGATACGGCGAGGCGAGCACCGCGTCCGGGGCCGCCGAGGCGACGGGGGCGAGGCCGACGGCCGTGGCGAGAGCGGCGCCGACGGTGGTGGCCAGTGTCGCCCAGCGTCGTAGGGATTTCATAGGTCCTCCAACTGGTACGCGCGTGACGAGACGCGCAGGTGTGGAGCACCTCCGTCTTGACGCGGCGTATCAACCAGGAGGCCACTGTGTGCTCACTCACGGTGGACTAGACCATTGAGGACTGTCAAGAATTCACCGGGTTTCCCGGCGGGAACGACCGACCTTAGTAGGGGGTCATGACCCGGAAAGCGGATCGACAGCATCGCGATTACCGGCTAGTTTGCCGAAATGGTGGGGGACTCCCTGATGGCGACCGGAAGCCGCGGCCGAAGAGACCGGCTCGCCGCGCCGCGGCGCCTGCTGGGGACCTGGAGCCTGTGGGAACTACCCAGGCGGGGCCTGATCGGGTACCTGCTTCTCATCGACGCGGCCGCGCTGGCCGCCACCGCCTACCTCTTCGCGCTGCGGCCGCCCGCGTCGTCGTCGCTGCTCCCGTTTTCCGCTCTGCTGGCGGGAATGATCCTGAGTTCGGAGTTCTCGCGTCCCGTCGAGCGGTCCCGCGCCGACACCCGGCTCGGCGCCGGCCTGGACGCCGCCTGGATCTTCGCGGGCGCGCTGCTGCTGCCGCCTGCGCTGGCCGCCGTGCTCGTCGTCGTCTCGGCGGGGTACCGCTGGTTGCGGATCCGGCGCGGGATCCCGCATCGCCAGGTCTTCGCGGCCTGCGCCACCATGTTGTCCGCCGTCGCGGCCGCACTGGTGCCCATCCTGGTCGGGGCCGCGCCGTTCGCCGAAGCGGAAAGGGATTTCCAGGGCTTCGCGCTGGCCTTCGCCACCGGTCTGGTGTTCCTCTCCGTCGACGCCGCCCTCGCCGCCCCGGCGGCCGAATTCGGGGCGGAACCGTCGGGATTCGCCTTCGACGCGGCAATGGTCGCGTTCGGACTGTTACTCGCGTGGTCGGCGGTGGATTGGCCGTTCGTCACTGTGGTACTCGCCGGGGCGCTCGTGGTACTGCACCGGGCGGGGACGATGCGCGCCCTGCGCGGCCACGCCGGCACGGACGCCGGAACCGGGCTGCTCACCGCGTCGTCCTGGTTGGACGGTGCCCGCACGCAGTTCGAGCTGCTTCGCGGCGGTGGCACCGATCTTTCGCTGCTGATGCTCGATTTGGACCGCTTCGCGCGGCTGAACGACGAGCACGGCAGGCACGTCGGCGACGACGTCCTGCGCGCCGTCGCGGACACATTGCGCGCCGAGGTCCGCGCCGCGGATCTGGTCGGCCGGTTCGGCGGCGAGGAGTTCGTCGTCCTCCTCCCCGGCACGAGCCGGTTCGACGCGCACGCCATCGCCGAGCGCATCCGGCTGCGGATCGCGTCGACGTCTGTCTCATTGGGTGGGACGTCGCCGGGTGACCCGCTGTTCGCCGGGGTGACCGTTTCGATCGGCGTCTCCTCGCATCCCGCCGACGGCGACACGCTCGACCGGCTCGTCGGCGCGGCGGATCAGGCGCTGCGCGCGGCGAAGTCGGCGGGCCGCAACCGGACCGTCGTCTTCGAGGCCGAGGAATCGCTCTAGCGCTCTGTCGGGACCCCGATGTCCTCGAACCACAGTTCCGGATGATCCCGAATGAACTCGGTCATCAGCGCGGTGCAGGCCGGGTCGTCGAGGAGGGTGATCTCGACGCCGTTCTCCTCGAGCCAGCCATGCCCGCCCTCGAAGGTCGCCGCTTCGCCGATGATCACCCGGCCGATGCCGAACTGGCGCACGAGCCCGCTGCAGTACCAGCACGGGGACAGCGTGGTGACCATGATCGTGTCCCGGTAGTGCGGCCGCCTGCCCGCGTTCCGGAACGCGGAGGTCTCGGCGTGCATCGACGGGTCGCCGTCCTGGACCCGGCGGTTGTGCCCGCGGCCGAGCAGGACGCCGTCGGTGTCGAACAACGCGGCGCCGATCGGGACCCCGCCCTCGGCCTTGCCGAGTTCGGCCTCCTCGCGGGCGACGGACAGCAGGTGCACGGGATCGATCACCCGGCCACCTTACGGTCTCGTGAGTGGTGATGACGGTTCTAACCGTCATTACCACTCACGAGCCGATCGCGGACCGGAGCTGTCCTCGATCTCTGCCAGACTCCTTCCCATGAAGCGAGCGAACCGATGACCACGGCCACGTCGGCACGGCTGCTGAGGTTGCTTTCCCTGCTGCAGGCGCGGCGCGACTGGCCGGGCGCGGATCTGGCCGACCGGCTGCAGGTGGACGTCCGCACGGTCCGGCGCGACGTCGAGCGGCTGCGGGAACTGGGCTACCCGGTGCACGCCACCCCCGGTGTCGCGGGCGGCTACCGGCTCGGCGCCGGGGCCGCGCTGCCGCCGCTGCTGCTGGACGACGACGAGGCCGTCGCGGTCGCCGTCGGGCTCCGGACGGCGGCGAACGGGACGGTGTCGGGGATCGAGGAGACCTCGGTCCGCGCGCTCGCGAAACTGGAGCAGGTGCTGCCCGCCCGGCTGCGGCACCGGGTGACCGCGCTGAACACCGCCATGATCCCGCTCGGCGGCGTCGTCCCGGTCATCGACGCGGAGGCGCTCACCGTCATCGCGTCCGCGTGCCGCGACCACCAGCGGCTCCGGTTCGGCTACCGCAGTCACCACGGCGACGTCAGCGAGCGCTACATCGAGCCGTTGCGCCTGGTGCACACCGGGCGCCGGTGGTACCTGGTCGCGTTCGACCTCGACCGGGACGACTGGCGGACCTTCCGCGTCGACCGTATCGACGGCGTCCCGGACATCAGTTTCCGGTTCACACCGAGGGAACCGCCCGCCGAGGACCTCGCGGCGTACGTCTCCCGCGGGATCACCTCCTCGCCGTATCCGCACCAGATGGTGCTGCGGGTGAACACGCCGGCGGAAGCGCTCGCCGAATACGTGTCCCCGACCGTCGGGACGATCGAAGCCATCGACGAGCACACCTGCCGGGTCAGGGTCGGCTCCAACGACCTCTCCGTGATGCCCTACTACCTCGCCCATTGGGACGTCGACTTCGTGGTGGAGGAGGCGCCGGACGAGGTCAAAGAGCGGCTACGGCTGGTCGCCGACCGCTTCGCGCGGTCGGTCGACTGAGTCCGGAATGGACTGCGCCGCCCGGCGCGCGCGTTTGGCCAGCAGGCCGATCGAGCCGAGCGAGATCAGGGCCAGCACGATGATGTAGAGCGAAACCGACATCGACGTCCCGGTGGATTCCAGCAGCAGCACCATGATGAACGGTGCGAGCCCGCCGCCGACGACCGCGCTGATCTGGTAGCCGAGCGAGGCGCCGGTGTAGCGCATCTCGGCGGTGAACAGTTCGGCGAAGAGCGCCGCCTGCGGGCCGTACATGATGCCGAGGAACAGCGATCCGACGAACGAGGCGACCACGAACAGCGGCAGCGAAGCCGTGTCGATCAGCAGGAACATCGGGATCGCCCAGAGCGCGCCGCCCGCCGCACCGAAGGTGTAGATCTTGAGCCTGCCGATGCGGTCGGACAGCTTCGCCGAGAGCGGGATGATCGCCAGTTGCAGCGTGCTGATCAGCAGGGTCGCGACGAGCACGGTGGTCCGCGACATCCCCAGATGGCGGGTGGCGTAGTCGAGGACGCCGTTGAGCAGAATGTAGAACGTGGCGGTGTTGACCATGAACGAGCCGCCCGCCAGCAGGACGGTGCCCTTGTGGTGGCGCAGCACCTCACGCAGCGGCGACTTCCCCCGGCCGCGTTCCTCGGCCGCGAGTTTCGCTTCGGCACGGCGGTATTCCGGCGTCTCGTCGATCTTGACGTGCATGTACCAGGCCAGCGCGAGCACGAGGATGCCGACCAGGAACGGGATCCGCCACGCCCAGGTGAGGAAGTCCGAAGGCGGCGCGACTTGCGCGGCGATCAGGAACACCGTGTTCGCCAGTACCACGCCGATCGGGACGCCGAGCTGCACCAGGCTGCCGTAGAGACCGCGTTTGCCGGGTGGCGCGTATTCGGTGGCGAGCAGCATCGCGCCGCCCCACTGGGCACCGACGGCGACACCCTGCACGAGCCGCAGCAGCACCAGGATGATCGGCGCGGCGATGCCGATCGTGTCGTAGGTCGGCAGCAGGCCGATCAGCGTGGTCGCCGCCCCCATCAGCGCGATCGCCATGACCAGTACGGGTTTCCGCCCGCGTTTGTCGCCGAGGCTGCCCGCGATGATCCCGCCGAGCGGCCGGGCGAGGAAGCCGACCGCGAAGGTGGCGAACGAGGCGAGGACGCCGGCCGCGGCGTTGGCGGTGGGGAAGAAGGTCTTCCCGAAGACCAGGGCGGCCGCGATCCCGAAGACGAAGTAGTCGTACCACTCGACGGACGAGGCGAGGGCCGCGGCGGTCGCGGCCCTTCTGCGCTGGGACACGGTGATCGTCGGTTCGGTGACGGGCTCGGGGGCTGTTTCGGGGGCGTTCTGTGCACTGTCGGCCATCGGTGTGCCCTTCGCTCGGCGCTGCTGCGGCGACGCAGTCCGGGCAAATTAACAACCGCTTAGTATGTGGTCAACGTCTCATCGGGTAAATCTCGATACCGACCGGTTGGTATGTCACTCTGGTGGCGGTATCGCCGACGGAGGTCGATCAATACTGGTCAGGAGAGTTTCGTGCCGAGCATGCGGAGCACCAGCTCGCTGTACTCCTGGCCCAGCTGCTTCGGTGTCTGGCGGGCGCGCTCGGTGTACCAGCGGGCGACGTCGACGCCGAGCGAGAGCACGGCCCGCGCGGCGGTGTGCGGATCGCCGACATGGAACACGCCCGCGTTCATGCCTTCGGTGATGACCTCCCGCACGACCTGCTCGATGCGTCGCCGCAGTTTCGCGACGACCTCGAACTCCTCGTCCGGCAGCGCGTGGAGTTCGTACTGCACCACCCGTGCCACGGTGTGCCGCCGGGCGTGCCAGGCCACGAAGTCCTCGACCAGCAGCCGGATCCGCTCGACCGGATCGGTCTCGCGCGCCACGACGCTTTCGACGAGTGCGAGGGTCTGCTCGTGGCCATATTTGGAGATCGCGAACAGCAGTGCGGCCTTGGACGGGAAGTGCACGTACAGCGCCGCGGGGCTCATGCCCGCCGCCGAGGCGATGTCCCGGGTGGTGGTCGCGTGATAGCCGCGCCGTGCGAAGGATTCGACCCCGGCCAGCATCAGCCGTCGTGCCGTCTCCGGCTGGACGTCGGGCCACAGTTCGGCCGACAGCGACATGGTCATCCGCAGATCCTCCCAGAGGCTCATGCCGGATGGTGGGCTTGACACCGGTTCCGGCGCTTCCCATTGTAAGTGAGCGCTCGCTTAGTGACCGCGCTCGCCAGTGAACTACAGAGGAGATCGAAGAGTGAACTCGTTCAAGGATCGCGTCGCGATCGTCACCGGCGCGAGCCGGGGTATCGGCCTCGGGATCGCCAAGGACCTGGTCGAGCGCGGCGCGAAGGTGTGCATCACCGCGCGCAAGCCGGAACCGCTGGCCGAGGCGGTCAACGAACTGGGCGGTCCCGGCGTGGCCATCGCCGTCCCCGGCAAGGCCGACGACACCGCGCACCAGGACGAGGCGGTGGCCAAGACCATCGAGGCCTTCGGGCGGCTGGACATGCTGGTCAACAACACCGGCATCAACCCGGTGTACGGGCCCACGCTCGACATCGACCCCGAAGCCGCCGCCAAGATCTTCGCCGTCAACGTGCTGGCGCCGCTTTCGTGGACCCGCCGGGCGCGGGACGCGTGGATGGGGGAGCACGGTGGCGCGGTGGTGAACGTCGCGTCCGTCGCCGGGCTCGGCGCGTCACCCGGGATCGGCATGTACGGCGTCAGCAAGGCGGCGCTGATCCGGCTCACCAAGGAACTCGGCTTCGAACTGGGCCCGAAGATCCGCGTGAACGCCGTCGCGCCGGCCGTGGTGAAGACCAAGTTCGCGACCGCGCTGTACGAAGGCCGCGAGGAAGAGGTCTCGGCGTCCTACCCGATGAAGCGCCTCGGCGTCCCGGCCGACATCGCCGGCGCGGTCTCGTTCCTGCTGTCGGAAGAGGCGGGCTGGATCACCGGGCAGACCATCGTGCTCGACGGCGGCGTGACACTGGCGGGTGGCCTGTGACCGGGTCGTTCACCGGATCCGGTGTCGTCGTCACCGGGGGCGGCGGTGGCATCGGTGCCGTCCTCGCCCGCCGGTTCGCCGCCGAGGGCGCCCGGGTCGTCGTCGGCGATCTGAACGGGGATGCCGCGGCCGAAGTCGCCAAGGAGATCGGCGGCACCGCCGTCGCGGGCGACGCCGCGAGCGAGGCGGGCGTCGCGTCGTTGATCGAGACGGCGCGCGAAACCCTCGGCGAGATCGACATCTTCTGCGCCAACGCCGGGATCGCGCCGATGGGCGGCGTCGACGCGCCCGAGGAGGACTGGGCGCGGATCTGGGACGTCAACGTGATGGCGCACGTCCGCGCGGCACGGCTGTTGCTGCCGCCGTGGCTCGAACGTGGCCGCGGGCACTTCATCTCGACGGTGTCGGCGGCGGGATTGCTGACCAGTCTCGGTTCGGCGTCGTACTCGGTGACCAAACACGGCGCACTCGCCTTCGCCGAATGGCTTTCGGCGACCTATCGGCACCGCGGCCTCACCGTGCAGGCGATCTGCCCGCAGGGCGTGCGGACGGCGATGCTGGAGAACTCCGGCCCCGCGGGCGAACTGCTCATGGGTGCCTCGGCGATCCAGCCGGATCAGGTCGCGGACGCGTTGTTCGAGGCCATCGCCGAAAAGCGGTTCCTGGTACTTCCGCATCCCGAGGTCGCGGAGTATTACGCGGCGCGGGCCACGCAAACCGACCGGTGGCTCGGCGGGATGAACAAACTGCAGCGCAAGGTGGAGCAGGTCGTCGGGGAGTGATTTCGGTGGGGCTTGCCTGACTGGCGTGCATGGTGGTCCCCTTCTTTGCGTTTGGGGTGAGGAAGGGGCCTTCATGTAATTGGGCTGCCGGGATCACGGGGTCCCGTGTCGGATCTTCACTGGGATCAGGTCAGGAGCCTCTTCGATCTTGACCTGACGTGTTCGTCCCGGACGCCTCGGAGGACTCGCAAGCTGTCTTCGACCTGGTGCGGGCGCGTGGTTGGCAGTGGGAATTCGTCCAGCGTGACACGACGCTGCCGCTGCCGGTTCGCTAGCGATCACAGGCCTGGCCTTTTCCATCCTGGGGTTCCGAGGTGGGGAGTCGTGAGTGGTAAGTGTCGTTAGAACGACACTTACCACTCACGACCCCGCTCCCTCGCAACCTGGCGTCGGGCGGGAGGGGCTGAAGGGGTCTTCCCCCTTATCTCAAGCGCCCTTCAGTCCCGGGCCACAACCAAGTTGGAAAAGGCTCAGTGCTTAGGTGTATTGACCTGAGCATCTTCATCGGAGATGAAGGACGATGCAGGCGAGGATGATCTCGGCACGGTGGTAGGTGCTCGTTTGGCGAAACGGGGTACCAGGCCTCGGGATTGTTTGAGCTGGTTGAAGCATCGCTCGACCATGTAACAACGGCTGATAGATCGCGCGAACCGGACTATGGCGTGTCCTGCGGGCAAGGGAACGATGAGGCGCGAGGTAAGACGAACTGAATTCGGGCGATTTACTGACTTTTGAATCAGCCTCACCCACAAGTATTAAAACGAACACATGTTCGATTTCTTCGGGTATTCTGGAGAGGTGTCCGGCAGACGAACCCTCGAACCACCACAGGAGCTGTGGCGTGCTGGTGCGCGGGAACTCGCGCACGGCGTGGTCGAGCGTCTCTCGCTGGCACGTCAGGCGTTGGCGGAGGTCGGGCAGTTTCTGGCGGAGATCGAGTCGCGGGGACCGATGGAATTGTTCGGTCACGGTTCGACCGCGGGCTGGTTCGCCGAAACGGCGCGGATCACGCCCAAGGAGGCGCGCGACACCGTGGCGCGGGCACTGGCGTTGAACGAGGGCCGTAACCTCGACGGCACCCCGGCCGCCGCGTTCGCTCCCCTCGCCGGTGCCGCCGCGGCGGAGGGCGACCTCGGTCCTCAACAGCTGGATCCGCTTCTGAAGGTGCTGAAGAAGATCCCGGCCGAGATCTCCCCTGAAGAACGTTCCGGCGCGGAGCAAACGCTGGTGACTCTCGCCCGCCACGCGGGCCCGCGAGAGATCATCATCGCCGGCGCGGACCTCCTGGCTCACCTGGATCCCGACGGCGACGAGCCCAAAGACGAAGACCTCAAACCGCCGTCACGCGAGGTGTTCCTGCGTAAACGCGATGACGGCTGGTGGCGGCTCAACGGCCTCCTCGATCCGGAATTCGGTGCCAGGGCCAACGCTCTGTTCGAAACCTGGGGGCAGCGAAGACCGGTCGACGAGGATGGCAACCACGACCTGCGCGGCCCCGCCGAACGCAACGGTGACGCCTTGTTCGACGCGATCCATTACGCGATGACCAACGACAAAGCCCCGACCCTGTCCGGGGATCGGACCACCGTGGTGGTCACCATCCCGTTGGAGACGTTGTCCTCGGGATTGGGGAGCGCGTGCGTGGACGGAGTCACCCGGATCACCGCCCGCCATGCCAGGATGCTGGCCTGCGATGCCAAGATCATTCCCGTAGTGCTGGGCTCGGAGAGTGAACCGCTCGACATCGGGCGTGCCGCCCGGACGGTCACCCCCGGGCAACGCCGGGCGCTCAATGTCCGGGACCGTGGTTGTGCGTTTCCCGGGTGCCGACGGCGGCCGAAGCATTGCGAGGCCCACCATGTGCTGCCGTGGGGCAGCCTCGGGGACACGGATCTCGGCAATCTGTGCCTGTTGTGCCGGTATCACCACATGGTGATCCATGGGCGGTCCGGCTGGCAGGTCAGGATGGCGGCGGATGGGCGGCCGGAGTTCATTCCACCCCAGTATCTGGACCCGCTACAGGCACCTCGCCGGAATACGCGCTGAACCCGAGGAGCCCGCCTGCCACGTCGGGGACGGGCGCCTAGGCGTGCCTCGAAACCCCACCTAAATGCGGATCAGCACGATCACAAAAGCGGTGAAATGGCCGACCCGCTTCGGTGCCGTGAATCCGCAGCCACGTGAGGAGCAGCAAGGAGAATAGGCCGAATCCCGCTGAGACAACCGTACTTCTGGTGGAGTCGCTCCGAACCACTCCCAGCCACGCCAATACCTGCGCGAGTACCAAGAGCGTCGTCCCGACGCGCTCACTCCGGGAGGTCCTCTCCGTATGTGCCAATACGGTGCGTGGCGGCAGCCCGGTGAACTGGCGAGGTCTTGCCCAGTCTTCGACCAGGTACACCAGCGGTTCGATGCCGACGGCGAACGCGTCGTCGATGCCAGGTGGACGACGAGGTCATCGGGAGAATCGATGGCCGTTCCGGCGTGGAGTACCACGCTCTCCGCAGGATAGGCCTTGCGCAGTTTGGCCAAAAGCGCCTCAATGTCGCTGATGGTCACCTGCAGTCTGCCCAAGCTGGAACGTCTTTCCCTGATCAGCTCTGCCACGCGTCCATCCAACATCGGGGCGGCTTCCTGGGCCAGTCGACAGCGACCAGGACGCGAACCCTGGCCGACCTCAGGCCGTGCTGAACCATCCGCGCGGTCAGGAATCCCCTTGGTACGGCGGGAAGTCCGGCGCCCGGCGCTCCTCCCAGCTGGCCAGGCCTTCGGGGAGTTCCGGGCGGCCGAAGGAATCGAGCATCAGTGCGGTGGCTTCGCGTGCGGCTTCTTCCAGGGAGAGCCCGGCTTCCCGGGCGACCTGGCGTTTCATCAGCGCCATCGAGCGGGGTGCGCTGTAGGTGGCGAGTTCGGTGGCGTAGGCGTGTGCGCGCAGCGGGAGTTCCTCCGCTGGGACGACCTCCTGGACCAAGCCGTATTCGTGCGCCTGTTCGGCGGTGAAGGTTCGGCCGGACAGTAGCAGGTCGAGTGCCCGGCCTCGGCCGACGAGTTCCGGAAGGAGTTTCGCGATCCCGTATTCGGCGATGAGGCCACGCCGGGCGAACGCGGTGGTGAACTTCGCGCCCGCGGCGGCGAATCGGACGTCGGCGGCGCAGGCGATCACGAAGCCGAGTCCGGCGCAGCCGCCGTTGATGGCCGCGACGACGGGCACGTCGGCATAGGTGGCGGCCAGGACGTTCCGGAAGCCTTCGTGCTCCGGCGGGGCCGTGGTGCTCGACGAGACGTCCGCCAGCAGGCCCAGATCCGCGCCGGGGCAGAACGAGCGCCCGCTCCCGGTGACGACGACGGCGCGCACGCGGGGGTCGGCCGACGCCTTGCCCAGCAGGTCTCCGTAGTGGACCTGCATCTGGGGATCCATCGCGTTGCCGCGTCCGGGTTTGTCGAAGGTGATCGTGGCGACGGCGCCGTCGACGGCGAATCGGACAGTGTCCACATCGGACTGAGTCACGTCGGGCCTCCTTGCCTTGTAGTCATACTAAGCGGACGCTTAGGTGTTCGTCGAGGCCTTGACGCGTTCCGGGGCTGCTCTTACGGTCGGTCGTACCGACTGGTCGGTGTGGGGATGGTCAAGGAGGACACCTGCATGAGCCCTTACGACGCGAAGCCGTGGCTTGCCGCTTACGACGACCGGATGAAGGCCGCGGAAATCCCGGAGGCGACCACCGTGCCGTCGGCCTTCCGGCGGACTGTCCGGCGCTCCCCGCACGCCACCGCGATCGCCTATTTCGACGGCAGGCTGAGCTACCGCGAGGTCGACGAGCTTTCCGACGGCATCGCGCGGCATCTGATCGCGTCCGGCTTCGCCCCGGGGGACAGGCTCGCGCTGATCCTGCAGAACATCCCGCAGTTCGTGCTGGCCCTGCTCGGCGCGTGGAAGGCGGGCGGGATCGTCGTCCCGGTCAACCCGATGTACCGCGAGCGGGAACTGCGACACGTCTTCGATGACGCCGGGGTGCGCGCGGTCGTGTGCTCGCAGAGCGGGTGGAACCGCCGCGTCGCGCCGCTCGTCCCCGGCAGCGGCGTGAAGATCGCGCTGACCACCAGTGAACTCGACCTGCAGACGCGCGACGACCCGCGCGTGTTCGGCAAGTCCGTCCGGGAGCCCACTCCCGGCGCGGCCGATCTGCTCAAGGTGGCGCGGGCCGCCACCGGGGAACCGCCACCGGATCTCGCGCCCGGCATGGACGACGTCGCGCTGATCAGCTACACCTCGGGCACCAGCGGAACCCCGAAGGGCGCCATGAACACCCATGGCAACCTCGGCGCGAACGCGGCCGTCCTCAGCACCTTCAGCGGTCTCGGTGAAGGCGCCACGCTGTTCGGCCTGGCGCCGCTCTTCCACATCACCGGCATGGTCTGCGAAATCGCCTCCGCCATCGACATCGGCGGCACGCTCGCGCTCGCGTACCGGTTCGAGCCCGGTGTCCTGCTCGACGCCTTCCTGGAGCACAAGCCCGCGTACACGGTCGGCCCGTCGACGGCGTACATGGCGCTGATGGCACAGCCCGATGTCGGCCGCCGGCATTTCGAGTCGTTCCAGCTGCTGTACTCCGGCGGGGCCGCGCTGCCGCCGGCGGTCGTCGACGTGTTCCGCGAGCGGTTCGGGCACTACATCCACAACGGCTACGGCCTCACCGAGACGACCGCCGGCTGCATCGTCGTGCCGGGCAGCCTGGAGGCGCCGATCGACGAGGAGTCGGGGACGATCTCGATCGGCCTGCCCGTCCCCGGCACCGTCGTGCGCATCCTCGGCGAGGACGGCGAGGAGCTGCCGTTCGGCGAGGCGGGCGAGATCGCCGTCGAAGGACCGATGGTGATCCCCGGCTACTGGAACCGGCCTGAGGCGACCGAAGCGGCGCTGCCCGGCGGCAGGCTCCTGACCGGCGACATCGGCTTCATGGATCCACGCGGCTGGGTCTACGTCGTCGACCGCAAGAAGGACATGATCAACGCCTCCGGGTTCAAGGTGTGGCCCCGCGAGGTCGAGGACGTCCTGTACACGCATCCGGCGGTGCGCGAAGCGGCCGTCGTCGGCGTCCCGGACGACTATCGCGGCGAGACCGTGAAGGCCTACATCAGCCCGGCGCCGGGCAGCACGCCCGATCCGGGGGATCTCGTCGCGTTCTGCAAGGAGCGCCTCGCCGCGTACAAGTACCCGAGGATGATCGAGGTGCTGGACGAACTGCCGAAGACGGTGAGCGGCAAGATCCTCCGCCGCGAACTCCGGGCCAGAGGCTGAGCCGGTGAGCAGGAGCGGAACCGTCAGCTGTCCCGCTCCCCGGACCTCGACAAACCGGCCGGTATGCTGAATGTCCGCACGAGAAGGAGCCGGCCATGACACGAGCGACCACCCGCAAGGCGGGGACGGCCGAGGCGAGCGGCGACGACCAGGCCGCCGTACCGCGACGGCTGTTGTCGCACGCCACGAAACTCTTCGCCAAGAAGGGTTTCGACCGCACCTCCGTGCAGGAGATCGTGGAGGCGGCCGGGGTCACCAAGGGCGCGATGTACCACTACTTCGGCTCCAAGGACGACCTCCTTTACGAGATCTACGCCCGGGTGCTGCGTGCGCAGACCGAGCAACTGGAAAAGGTCGCTTCGAGCGAGGCGCCGCTGCGGGAGCGGCTGCGTTCGGCCGCCTCCGACGTCGTCGTCAGCACGATCGACAACCTCGACGACAACACGATCTTCATGCAGTCCATGCACCAGCTCAGCGTGGAGAAGCAGAAGGCCGTCCGCGCGGAACGCCGCAAGTACCACGAGCGGTTCCGCACGCTGATCGAGGAGGGCCAGGCGTCCGGCGAATTCCGCGCGGACAAACCGGCCGACGTGATCGTCGACTTCTTCTTCGGTTCGGTGCACCACCTCGGTTCCTGGTACCGGCGCGGCGGCGCGCTCTCGGCCCGCCAGATCGGCGACCACTACGCCGATCTCCTGCTGGCCGCGCTGCGCCCCGAATAGCGCGGTGACCCCGCCGGGTGGTCAGCCTGGCGGCGCGGGTACGAGACGTTCGGCGAACCAGTCGCAGCGGCGTTCGAGCACTGTTCCCACCTCCCATCCGGTGGTGAAGGCCACCAGGCCTCTCGCCACTTCGTCGGCGGCTTCCGGTGGCCACCCCTGGGCGGCCAGACTCGACCGCATCGCTTCGGCATAGTCGGAGTAGGTGAAGCCGGGCAGTTCGGCGACGAGCGCCGTCGTCGTCCCTTCGTGCGAGTTCAGCCCGCAGAACGACCGGCCGCAGCCGCAGGCGGAATCCGGCGAAGTGTCGCCTTCGTCGCAGCACGGGGCGATCCAGATCAGTTCGCCCTCGACGCAGTGGTTGAAGTCGTTCTCCCGCGCACCCTGGGTCTTCGAGGTGGCCACGAGTAGTTTCATGATGACTCCCTGTTCGCTCTGATGTTCGAACAGGTTTTACCGGCGGGGTCCGACACTTTCCGGGGCGGACCCCGCCGGGAGGATCAGGCGGGCAGGTCGATCAGTGGTGCGAGGGCCGCGCGATGCCGCCCAGCAGTGCCCAATGCGATCTCATCGCTCTTCGCGCGCTTCAGGTACAGATGCGCGGGGTGCTCCCAGGTCATGCCGATCCCGCCGTGCAACTGGATCGCCTCTTCGGTGGCGTGCACGGCGATGAGGGAGTTGCGCGCCTGCGCCACCGCGACGGCGATCGCGATGTCGTCACCGGAAGCCAGGCAGTCGGCGGCGTAGCGGGCCGTCGCCCTGGCGTTGACCAGGTCCGTGTACAGATTCGCCAGCCGGTGCTTCAGCGACTGGAAGGAGCCGACCTGACGGCCGAACTGGTAGCGCTCCTTGAGGTAGCGCACCGTTTCGGTCAGCGCCCATTCGGCGATCCCGAGCTGTTCCGAAGCGAGCAGCCCCGCCGCGGTCACGAGCGCGGTGTCCAAAGCGGACGGTGCGGTGGCGGGATCGGCGACCCGCTTCGCGACCACGTTCTCCAGCGTGACGTCGGAAATGCGCCGGGTCAGGTCCAGCGAGATCGCCTCGGTGACCGTCACGCCCGGCGAAGCGGCGTCGACCGTGTAGAGCCCGGGGCCGTCGGGGCCCACCGCCGGGACGACGATCAGTTCGGCCACCGAGGCGTCGGCGACACTGCGAACCTGACCGCTGAGCGTGCCTTCCGCGGCCGCGGTGACCGTCGCGGGGAACTCGGCGCCGGGTGCGGTCGACAGCGGGACGGCCAGCGCGCCGATGAGCGTGCCCCCGGCCAGCTTCCCGAGTCGTTCGGCCACTTCCGGCTGCGAGGTGTCGGTCGCCAGCAAGGCCGTCGTCGCCAGTACGGCACTGCCGAGATAGGGGACGGGGGCGACGCTGCGCCCGAGTTCCTCCATCACGACGGCGACTTCACGCGCCGAAGCGCCGTGCCCGCCCAGCGCCTCCGGGACGGCGAGGCCCGCCGCGCCGAGATCGGCGGCGAGGGTGCGCCACAGCTTCAGGTCGTACGGTTCCGCCGTCTCGGTCCTGGCGATCAGCGACGCCGGTTCGGCGCGGTCCTTGAGCAGGTCGCGGACACTCGCGCGAAGGTCCTCTTCGACCTCGGAATACAGCAGGTCGCTCATCGGGGCAGGTCCTTCCAGGCGACGTCCTTGTCGATCCGCGGCTCGGACGGCAGCCCCAGCACGCGTTCGGCGATGATGTTGCGCAGGACCTCCGAGGTGCCGCCCTCGATGGAGTTCCCCTTCGCGCGCAGGTAGCGGTAGCCGGCTTCGCGGCCGAGGAAGTTCACGCCGTCGGGACGCCGCATCGTCCAGTCGTCGTAGCGCAGGCCCTCGTCGCCGAGCAGTTCGATCTCCAGCCCGGACGCGGCCTGGTTCAGCTCGGAGAACGCGACCTTGACCGCCGAACCCTCCGGCCCCGGTGCCCCGGCGGCCAGTTGCTGCCGCAGCCGCGAGGCGACCAGGCGCAGGCTCTCGCCCTCCACCCACAGTTTCAGCAGGCGATCGTGGAGGTCCGAGGTCCGCAGTTCCGGGCGCTCGCGCCAGGTTTTCGTGACGACACCGACCATCCCGCCGTCGCGCGGGAACTCGGTCCCGCCGATGGCGACCCGTTCGTTCATCAGCGTGGTCTGCGCGACCTTCCAGCCCTCGCCGACCGCGCCGAGGCGGTGCGCGTCGGGGATGCGGACCTCGCTGAGGAAGACCTCGTTGAACTCGGCCTCACCGGTGATCTGGCGCAGCGGCCGGACTTCGACCCCCGGGGCGGTCATGTCGCACAGGAAGTACGTCATGCCACGGTGCTTCGGCACGTCGGGATCGGTGCGGGTGACCAGGATGGCCCATTGCGACTTGTGCGCGCCCGACGTCCAGACCTTCTGCCCGGTCACCACCCAGTCGTCGCCGTCGCGTACCGCGCGGGTGCCCAGCGCGGCGAGGTCGGATCCGGCGCCGGGCTCGCTGAACAGCTGGCACCACACCTCCCGCTCGGTCCACAGTGGACGAAGAAAGCGCCGATGCTGCTCCGGTGTGCCGAAGGCGAGGATGGTCGGCGCGGCCATGCCGAGGCCGATGCCGATGCGCCGTTTGTCGTTGTCCGGCGCGCCGGCCGCGGCGAGTTCTCTGTCCACAACGGACTGGAGAGAACGCGGCGCGCCGAGTCCGCCGAGTCCTTCGGGGAAGTGGATCCAGGCGAGCCCGGCGTCGAACCGGGCGTCGAGGAAGTCCTGGCGTGGCGTGCTTTCCGGCGGATACGCGGCCAGTAGCTCGGCCACGCGCCGCTTGAGTTCCTCTACGGTGGTCACTTCGAGGCCTCCCCGCGGTACTTCTTCAGTTCACGGTGCGCCAGCGAGCGCTTGTGCACCTCGTCCGGGCCGTCGGCCAGCCGCAGCGTCCGCACCTGCGCCCACATCTCGGCGATCGGGAAGTCCTGGCTGACCCCGCCCGCGCCGAACAGCTGCACGGCCTTGTCGAGGATCCACTCGACGGTGATCGGCGTGGAGATCTTGATCGCCTGGATCTCGGTGTGCGCGCCCTGGTTCCCGACGGTGTCCATCAGCCACGCGGTCTTGAGCACCAGCAGCCGCTGCTGCTCGATCTTGACCCGCGACTCGGCGATCCAGTCCTGCACCACGCCCTGTTCGGCGATCGGCTTGCCGAAGGTCTCACGCGAAAGCGCCCGGCGGCACATCAGTTCCAGCGCGCGTTCGGCCATCCCGATGGCGCGCATGCAATGGTGGATCCGGCCGGGGCCGAGGCGGGCCTGGGCGATGGCGAACCCGTCGCCTTCACCGGCGATGAGGTTCTCGGCGGGCACGCGGACGTCGTCGAAGATCACCTCGGCGTGCCCGCCGTGGTCGCCGTCGGTGTAGCCGAACACGTGCATGCCGCGTTTCACGGTCATACCGGGGGTGTCGCGGGGGACCAGGATCATGCTCTGCTGCTTGTGCGCGGGCGCGTCCGGATCGGTCTTGCCCATCACGATGAAGATCTTGCAGTTCGGGTTCATCGCGCCGGAGATGTACCACTTACGGCCGTTGATGACGTACTCGTCGCCGTCACGGCGGATGCTGGTGGCGATGTTGCGCGCGTCGGAGGAGGCGACGTCGGGCTCGGTCATCGCGAAGGCGGACCGGATCTCGCCCTCCAGCAGGGGCTGGAGCCACTGCTTCTGCTGCTGCTCGGAGCCGAACATGGTGAGGACTTCCATGTTGCCGGTGTCCGGGGCGGCGCAGTTGAGCGCGGTCGGGGCGAGCCGGAGGCTGCGGCCGGTGATCTCGGCGAGCGGCGCGTACTGGAGGTTCGTCAGCCCCGCGCCGTGGTCGCCGGGGAGGAAGAAGTTCCACAGACCGCGTTTGCGCGCCTCGGCCTTCAGTTCTTCGACGATCGGAGGCTGCGACCATTCACTGTCGCGTTCGGCGAGTTGCCGTTCGAAGACGGCTTCGGCGGGGTAGATGTGCGAATCCATGAACTCGAGGAGTTTCCCCCGTAGTTCCTCGGTTTTCGCGTCGAAGGCGAAGTCCATCCTTATCCCTCTTCCTTGAGAGTCTCATTGCCGTGCGCGATCAACGGGACGACGCCCGCGCCGATGCCGTCGAATCCGGCGCCGACGGTCTTGCCCTGGCTGTAGCGGAGGTGGATGCCTTCCAGGATCACCGCGAGTTTGAAGAAGGCGAAGCCCACGTACCAGTTCAGCCGCGACACATCACGGCCCGAACGCTCGGCGTAGCGCGCGACGACCTCGTCGTTGCTCGGATAACCCGGCGCCGAACTGGCGTTGGACACGAACTGCAGCGAGACCTTGTCGCGTTCGGCGTAGGCCACCAGCAGGGCCAGGTCGGTCAGCGGGTCACCGAGGGTGGACATCTCCCAGTCCAGTACCGCGGTGATCCGGTCGTCGGCGTTCACCAGCACGTTGTCCAGCCGGTAGTCGCCGTGGACGATCGACGGCCTGCCCGATTCCGGCACCGACGACGCGAGCCGGTCGTGCAGTTCGTCGACGCCGGGCAGCTCGCGGCTGCGGTTGCCGTCGAGCTGCTTCTTCCAGCGCCGCAACTGGCGTTCGAGGAAGCCCTCCGGACGGCCGAAGTCGCCCAGCCCCAACGATTCCGGGTCGACGGCGTGCAGATCGACGAGGGTGTCGACGAGCGCGTCCGCGATGGCCTTCGTCCGGGCGGGGCCGAGCGCGGCCAGTTCGGTGTCCGTGCGGAAGGGCGTGCCCTCGACGAACTCCATCACGTAGAACCGCGAGCCGATGACGTCGGTGTCCTCGCACAGCAGCACGGTTTCCGGCACCGGGACCGCCGTGCCGTGCAGGCCGGAGATCACCCGGTACTCGCGGCCCATGTCGTGCGCCGTCGGCAGGACATGCCCGAGCGGCGGGCGGCGGACCACCCAGCGGGACCGGCCGTCGCCCACCACGTAGGTGAGGTTGGACCGGCCCCCTTCCACGATCCGGCCGCTCAGGTCGCCCTGGACGAGGCCCGGCCGGTGCTCGTCCAGGTGGGCCTTGAGCCTGGCCAGGTCGAGGCCCGGCAGGTCGGTCTGGTTCATCGCGCCTCCAGCGTCTGGCTTTCCGATTACAGTACCGACCAGTCGGTATGTCGGGAAGTGGTGGTCCGGCCGGGTGCCGGAGGTCACTTCCTCAGGCGATGAGCCGGGCGACCATCTCCGCGACGCACGCCGGTTTCGGCTCGCCGTCGATCTCGATCGTCCACCGCACGACGGCCTGTTTGCCACCGGGGACGTCGGTGACCTCGACCAGTTCGGCGCCCGCGCGGATCTTCGAGCCCACCTTGACCGGCTGGGGGAAGCGGACCTTGTTGAGGCCGTAGTTGATGCCCATCTTGAGCCCGTGGACCCGGTAGATCTTCCCGACGAAGCCCGAGATGAGCGACAGCGTCAGGAAACCGTGGGCGATCGGCGCCCCGAACGGGCCCTCGGCGGCCTTCTCGACGTCGACGTGGATCCACTGGTGGTCGTCGGTGGCGTCGGCGAACAGGTTGACCCGCTCCTGGGTGAGCGTCATCCATTCGCTGTAGCCGAAGTGCTCGCCGACGGCGTTCTCGAAGTCCTGCAGGGAGGCGAATTCGCGCATGGCTCAGTCCTTCGGTCCGCCGGCGACGTAGATGACCTGGCCGGAGATGAATCCGGCGCCGTCGCTCACCAGGAACGACGCGAGGTTGGCGATGTCGTCGGGGGTGCCGACGCGCTGCACCGGGATCTGCGACGCGGCCGCCGCCTTGAAGTCCTCGAACGACATGCCGAGCCGTTCGGCGGTCGCCGCGGTCATGTCGGTGGCGATGAAGCCGGGGGCGATGGCGTTCGCGGTGACGTTGAACTTGCCCAGTTCGATGGCGAGGGTCTTGGTGAAGCCCTGCATGCCCGCCTTGGCCGCGGAGTAGTTGACCTGCCCGCGGTTGCCCAGCGCCGAGGTGCTGGACAGGTTGACGATGCGGCCCCACTTCTCCTGCGTCTGGTACTTCTGCACCTCGCGGGTCATCAGGAACGAGCCCTTCAGGTGCACGCCCAGCACCGAGTCCCAGTCCTGTTCGGTCATCTTGAACAGCAGGTTGTCGCGGGTGATGCCGGCGTTGTTGATCAGCACGGTCGGCGCGCCGAGTTCCTCGGCCACCCGGGTCACCGCGGCTTCGACCTGCGCGGCGTCGACCACGTCCAGCGCGACACCGACGGCCTTGCCGCCCTCGGCGACAATCGCTTCGGCTCCCTGCTTGACGCCCGCCTCGTCGAGGTCCAGCAGGCCGACGGCGAATCCGTCGGAGGCGAGCCGCTTGGCCACGGCGGCGCCGATGCCACGGCCGGCACCGGTGACGATCGCTACGCGGGAGGGGTGTTCGGTCACGGGTGACTCCTCGTCGTCGAGTGGAAGTGCCGTCGAGTCTGCCGTACTGAGCGGTCGGTTTGTAGAGACACCCAGGGACATTTGTGGGTGTGACTGGCGTCACCTCGCCGCGCCGGTGTTCCGCCCGAGGTGAACACCGGCCTCGTGGGGACCGACGATCGCTAAAGTCCGATTTCATGACGACGGTTGCGACGCGCACGGTCGAGTACCCGGCCGATGGCCTGACGATGGTGGGGCATCTCGCGCTCCCGGCGGGTGGCGGACGGCGGCCCGCCGTCCTGATCGGCCCCGAGGGGACAGGGCTGAACGATTTTCAGCGACGGCGGGCCGACGCGTTGGCCGAACTGGGGTATGTGGCGCTGGCTTTCGACTTCAACGGCGGACGCTGGTTCACCGACCCCGAGGAGATGCTGGCGTACGTGATGCCGCTGCTCGCCGACCCCGGCCGGATGCGGGAGATCGGCCACGCGGCCCTCGATGTGGTGCGCGCCGAACCGCGGACGGACCCCGATCGGATCGCCGCCATCGGCTACGGAACCGGCGGCGCGATCGCGCTGGAACTCGGCCGCGACGGCGTCGACCTGCGCGCGATCGGCACGGTCAACGGACTGACCACGGGCCGTCCTGGCGAGGCTGCGCGTATCCGCTGCCCGGTGTGGGCCGGGGTCGGTTCGGAAGATCCGATCATGCCGCCGTCGCAACGGGAGGCGTTCACCGCGGAAATGCAGGAAGCGGGCGTGGACTGGCGTCTTGTCGTCTACGGCGGCGCGTTGCACGCCTTCCACCATCCGCCGGTCGAGCAGACCGTGCTCCCCGGCGTCGGCCACCATCCGGTGCACGCGCGGCGAGCGTGGCGCGACATCGTCGGCCTGCTCGACGAATGCCTGCCCCTACCCTCGTGAGTGGTAATGACGGTTAGAACCGTCATTGCCACTCACGAGACTCAGGTGACCACGCGCGCCGGAATGAGCAGTGACGCCAGCGCGATCAGCCCGGTCAGCGCCATCGCGCGTTCGACGAGCCCCAGCGGGATCGCCTGCCACCACGGCCTGCCGCCGTTCATCGAGACCACGATCGCCCCGAGGATCACGCCGAGCCAGGCCAGCGCCGCCACCGCGAGCACCCGCGTCACCGCACGGCGGGCGGGGGAGGTGGAGAAGACGGCCTTCGCGGCGAACCACACGGCCAGTGGCAGCGCGATGAAGGCGACGACGCTCGCGATGCGGTGCACGGTGCCGCCGGTGCTCGGGCCGATCGCCCAGTTGTTCTTCGGGAACGCCACGATCACGACCAGGCTCACCGTCCATAGCGCGCAGAAGAGCGAGGCCGCGGACAGGGCGGGAAGGTGCTTGCGGCGGATCAGCGCGCCGAAACCGATCGCCGAGCCGAACGCGACCAGCAGGACCGCGACGTCGAAGATCCACTTGTGCTCGCTCAGCGCGTATTCGCTGATGGTGCGGCGGACCGGGCTGATGTCGCTGGTGGCGGGAAGCACCTGCAGCAGCAGGATCAGCAGCGCTCCGCCGGCGACCGAGACCACGGCGGCCAGCAGGGCCAGCGGTGACCTCGTGGTGACCTGGGGCGTCGTCATGGTGGAAAGGTAACCACGCGATCCTGAAGGTTTTCTTAGGCCGACCTGTCGGAATCGACAGGAAAGTCCCATTCCGCGGCGCGGTCGGTGGTGATCGTTCCGGCACGGTCGGTGAGATCGTTGGGCCGAAAGGGGTGTACGCGACTTGTGGCGGGTCCCCCGGACGGGGTCTCGGGTCTAGGGTCTCGCTACCGGTGACCTCACCCGGTCACCGGACTGTCCAAGGAGGTCAGTCTGTGGGGTATTCACCAAACCGGCGAAGAGCGGGATGGACGGCGGCGACACTGGTGCTCGCCGGCGCTTTCGTGGCACTTCCGTCGGCCACGACGGCGGGGGCCGCGGACAACGTGGTGCGGGCCAATCAGGCCGTACCGCGGTCCTGTTTCGCCGCGTTGCAGAAGCCGGGTACGTCCGGCACCGATCGCCGAGAGTTCACGTCCACAGTGGACGGGCTGCTGCAGGCGCGGCTCGCGCCTCGTGGCGGCACCGAGGGCGACTGGGATCTCGCGGTCTTCGACCAGGCCACCGGTGCCGTGGTCGCCGCGTCCGCCGCGTTGCGCAGCCACGAGCTCGCCGAAGGCTTCGTGAAGAAGGACCAGAAGCTGGTCGTGCAGACCTGCCGGTACGACGGGCAGACACGCGACGCGCTGCTGGGCGTCGACTTCCTGGCGCTCACGCCGCAGGGCACACCGACCGGCGCCGCGCCCGCGCCGCAGCGCGCCGAACTGGTCCGCGTCGAGACCCCGGCGAAGAAGGACAAGGACAAGCTCCTCCGGCTCGGCCTGGACGTCACCGAGAAGGCCGACGCGACCGGCGTCGAGGTCGTCCTCGCCAACGACGCCGACCGCAAGACGCTGGCCGACAGCGGCTTCAAGTCGAAGGTGGTCGACGCCGATCTCTCGGGGAGGTCGATCAACAACGCCAAGGCCGACCGCGAGTACGCCGCGAAGACGCCCGGCTCGACCCTGCCGTCCGGTCGCACCAGCTACCGGCACCTGTACGACTACCAGTTCGAGGTCAAGGAACTGGCCCGCAAGAACCCCAAGCTCGTCACGGCGTTCACCCTGCCGCAGCCGACCTGGGAAGGCCGTGACGTCGTCGGCCTCGAGATCGCGACCGACGTCAAGAACATCGCCGACGGCAAGCCCGTCAACTTCACCATGGGTGTGCACCACGCCCGGGAGTGGCCCGCCGGCGAGCACGCCATGGAATGGGCCCACGAACTGATCAAGGGCTACACCGGCGGCAACGCCGAGATCCGTGGCCTGGTCGGCCGGACCCGCAACATCATTGTGCCGATCGTCAACGCCGACGGCTTCGAAATCTCCCGTGAAGCCGAGCCCAAGGGCGACTTCTCGCGCTTCGACTACGAGATGAAGCGCAAGAACTGCAACGTCAACGACTCGCCCAAGGAGTTCGCGACCGGCGTCTGCAAGGCCAACCCCGCCGGCCGTGAACGCGGCACCGACCCGAACCGCAACTACGCGGGCTTCTGGGGCGGCGCCGGCGCGTCGACCCTGTGGCGCAGCGACACGTTCCGCGGCTCCGGCCCGTTCTCCGAGCCCGAGACGCAGAACATCCGCTCGATCGTGTCCAACCGCCAGGTGACCAACCTGATCACGCTGCACACCTTCTCCAACCTGGTGCTGCGTGTCCCGGGTGTCGCCGCCGTCCGCCCGCCGCTCGACGAGCCGGCGTACAAGGCGCTCGGCGACAAGATGGCCTCGCGCAACGGATACACCAGCCAGCCGTCGTGGGCGCTCTACGACACGACCGGTTCGACCGAGGACTGGTCGTACTGGGCCACCGGTGGCTGGGGCTTCACGTTCGAGGTCGGCCCCAACGAGTTCCACCCGCCGTTCTCCGACGGTGTCGTCGCCGAGTACACCGGCGTCGCCCCCGCGGCGGGTGCCGGCAAGGGCGGTAACCGGCAGGCCTTCGTGGACATGCTGGCCAACACCGCGGACCCGGCGGCGCATTCGACACTGATCGGCACGGCACCGAAGGGCTACCAGCTGAAGCTGCACAAGACCTTCCAGACGCCGACCTCGCCGGTGGTGCAGCCGGACGGCTCGACGAAGCCGCCGATCTACGTGACCGACACCCTGAACTCGTCGCTGGCCTCGACCGGCGGCCGGTTCGCGTGGTCGGTCAACCCGTCGACCCGGCCCTACGTCGCGGGCCGCTACGGCCGCGAGCCGCAGGGACCGGCGCAGGCGAACATCGCGGTGACCAACCCGGCCGGGGTCCCGGCGATCAACACGAACTACCCGACCGACCCGACGTCGGAGAGCTTCACGTTCCACGTCGACGGGCTACCGAAGGTGGACAACGGGAAGTTCAGCGTCGACGTCAAGTGGGCCAGCCAGGACAGCGACTGGGACCTGTACGTCTTCGACGCTGCGGGCAACATGGTGTCGTCGTCGGCGAACGGTTCGACCACGGAAGAGCACGCGATCCTGTACGACCCGCCCGCCGGGGACTACCGGGCCGTGCTGGTGAACTACGCGCAGGCGAGCCCGTCCACTGTGGATGATTGGACCGGCGGCGTGTCGTTCCAGTCGCCGATCCCGCCGACCTACGGCCCCAAGGAGGCGTACCAGCTGACCTGTACGTCGCCGAAGGGCAAGCTCGTCGGGCTCGCGGACGTCTACATCGACCGCGGCCAGACGGTCGACGTCGGTGAGGTCTGCACCCGCTCCGCGCGCGCCTCGAAGGAGCGCTCGGTCCGGTAAGCAAGAAGCCTCGTGAGTGGTAATGACGGTGAGAACCGTCATTACCACTCACGAGCGCCGACGACGCGGTCGCGGACGGTCCGCATCGTCGCCGAGTCCACAGTGGACGGCTCCGCCGCCAGCCAGCCGCCGATCTCGTGCAGGAACTGCTCCGGCGTCATCGGTGGCGTGGGGGAGCGGTCGTCGAGGTCCGTGGTGACCTCGCCGGTCCGGCTCGGGTAGACGATCATCGCGCCGCGCAACGCGACGCCGGGCAGGATCCGCCGGTATTCGGCGACACTTTCGGCCAGCCTGCTGCCGCCGCCGCGGAAGGCGCGGCCGTTGCGCAGCAGCCTGTCGTCGTCACTGGTTTCGTAATGCCCGGGCAGCCACAGCTTCGATTCGATGAGCACGAGCCGCTTGCCGCACAGCACCGCGTGGTCGACGTCGGCGAACACCGAGTCCGGCCAGGAGAGGCCGTGGAAGATCCGCGCGCCGGGCAGCCGGGTCAGATAACGCTCCAGCAGGTCGGCGGTGAGCCGCTCGGCGAGTTCGTCGGTCTCGGTGCCGGGGGTGCCGAAGACGCGTTTCCCGCCGAATTCGGCGGCGAACCGGGTCCTGGCGCGGGAAGCGGCGAGGTAGCCGCGGGCGAGCCGCTGCACCAGCAGGGCCGTTCCGGCGGTCAGGATCAGCCAGACGATCAGCGTGGGCGCCGAGAACCCGACGCCGGTCAGCACCGGCAGCAGGACCAGCACCATCCCGCCGACCGCCGCCACGACCGGGGTATGCCCGGGGCCGCGCCGCCGTCCGTGCCGCACGCGGTCGTCCTGCGCGGCGAATTCCCACCATTCGAGGTCTTCCGGATCGATCACGACCTGCGCGGGCTCGTAGCCCGGTTCGTCGCCGAAGCGCCGTCTCGGCCGCGGCCGGACCGGCACGCGCACGGAGCGCCCGCCCGCGTCGTAGCCCGCGCGCCGCATCGGGTCGCTGAGCGTGTCGTAAGCCTCGCGGACCAGCTGGAACGTGAGAGCGGAACCCCCGGTGTCCGGGTGATGGGACTTCGCGAGGCGCCGGTAGGCGGTCTTGATCTCGTTGGCCGAGGCGGCCTTGCCCACGCCGAGCACCTCGTAGTAATCGACATCGGGCACGGGCGGTTCACCTCCAAAGGGCCGGGCCGCAACACTATTCGGCCGCCGCCGGTCGTCCGCAACCACCTCCGCGGCGCGTCGGGGTGACCTCGCGGGCATACTGTTTCGCTTGTGGCGGAACGAGGTCCACCTCCGATGCGTCCTGGATATCGTGGAGATCGACAGCGCACCAGGAAGGACAGTGGTGGGAGAACCGGTCACGGGCACCGCCGCGGGGGTACCGTTCACCGCCTTGCCGCCATCGGCCGAGGTCAGCGGCCCCGCGCCGGTGGTCATCGCCTGGCATATGATCGACGCGCCCCGTTCGGACGCCGCGTTCGCGGCCGCGTTGCCGCTGGCGGGAGTGCCGGCGTGGCGCGTCTACCTCGGAATGCCGTTGTGCGGCGCCAGAATGGTCGACGGCGGGATGGACGCCGTCATCGAGCGGGCCCGCCGTGACGCGATGCTCGCCTACCTCGACCCGTTCGTCCGGCAGGCGGCGCTGGAGTTCCCCGCCGCGCTGGCCGTCCTGCGGGAACGCTTCGGCTTCGACACTTCCCGGATGGCCGTCGCCGGTGGTTCGCTGGGTGGCGCCGTGGCGCTGACGATCCTGGCCACGCGCGAGATCCCGGTCCGCGCCGCGGCGCTGGTCAACCCCGCGGTCCGCGCGCGTTCGGTGGTCGGCCTGGTGGAAGGCATGCTGGAGCAGCCTTATCCATGGAACGACGAAGCGGACAAGGCGGCGGATCAGCTCGACTTCGTCGCACGATCGGGTGAAATTTCGGCGAGGGAAACCCAAGTTCCGCTGCTGGTCGTCAGCGGCGAGGACGATTTCCCGTCGTTCCGCGAAGACGCCGGTGAACTCGTCTCCGCCTTGCGCGGGCAGTACGCCACACCGGACGACGTCCGCCTGGACCGGATCGCCGGGCTGGCGCATCCGCTGGCCGAAGAGCCGGGTATCGCACCGGCGCCGCAACTGCCGATCGCGAAGGTGGTCGACGACGCGGTCACCGCATGGTTGGAGCGTCACCTGCGCTAACAGGCGGCGGGTGGGACCGACCGGGCGGGGCCGAATTCGAGCCGCAGCTTGTCGCTCTTCGGGAGGACGAACGCGACGTCGGTCCCCGCCCGCCACGTCCAGGGAACGAAGACGTACTGGCCGCCGGACTGCAACAGCAGCCTGAGGCCGGTGTACCGGTATTTGTAGGCGGCGTCGGGGTCCGCGCATTTCACCTGCAGGACACCGCCCGCGGTGAGGTTGAGGCTTTCGGCGCTGTAGATCGTCGCGGCGGGCCGCGTCGGGATCTGTGCCGCGACTTCGAAACCGCGCCGGACGCCGACGGAGGCCGAATAGTCGCTGACGGCCCAGAACAGCCCGATGCTGACCAGCAGGTACCCCAGTACGAGTTCCAGCAGGTTCGACCGGTGCGCCGAAGCCCAGCGGCGCCAGGCGAAAAGCACCATCAGCACGCCGAGCGCGAAGCCGAGTCCGGGTAGCCCGGGATAGGGGCGGAACGGTAGCGGATCCAGCGCTATCAGCACGGCCGCGACGATCAACGCCGCACCCAGCCCGGCCGCGACGGGGGTCCCGATCCGGAGCAGTCGCGCCCAGCCGTCCTCGGAAAGCCGGATCCGGAGGAAGCGGGCCAGCATCAGGAAACCGAGCACCGAACCCGCCGTGCCCGCCAGGGGCAGGAGGACGCCGTCGACACCGCGCGCGAAGATCTCGTCCGGGGTCTGCCCCAGCAGCGTGTAGTGCACGCGGAAGTACGCGAAGAACACCTGCGTCTCCACCAGGCCGAAGAAGTAGAGAAGCGCGGTGAGCAGGGTCGTGTTGGCCAGCACGGTGCCGACGAGCTTGAGTGCCTGCGGAGGACCCGGGTCGGGCTCGGGTGCTTTCGTCTCGGGCCTGCGCAGTCCGCGCCGCGCGGTCATCCGGAGGTGGTCTCGGTGGGCTGTTCGCTGGCCGAAGCCGGGCTTTCCGAGGTCGTGGTCTCCTCGGTGACCTCGGGTTTGCACGCGACGGCCTTGATCGTGACGGTTCCGCCGGGTTTGACCGGGGAGTGCGTGATGCTGCTGACGCATTCGCCGGAGCCGGTGATCACGACCTTGACGCCGCACAGGTTCGGCCCGCAGACCTTCCTGATGTCGCCCTCGATGTCCGAACGGGCGATCGGGGGAGAAGCGCCCAGCCGGGTGTGGTCGTAGACGATCGGGCTCCCGGGTACGCCGGGCGGAGCGGGCTCCCGGGTGCGGCCGCCGCCCGGCCCGGGCGGAGCCGTATCCGACGACGCCGTCGGCGCGATCTCCGTCGTCACCCCGCTGTCCGTGGTCATGTCGGCCGGGGCCGTGTCCCGGGGCGCGGAGGTTCCGTCGCAGCCCGCCGTGAATCCGAGGGCGGCGATCGCCATCGCCGTGCTGAGCAGCCGTTTCATGGACCTCACCGTCCTGGGAAGACGCCCTTTCGGATAAGGACGCGGAACGGCAGGCCCCTGATACGTGCCGGCTTGGTCCATTCGGGCGTATTTCGCGGATTCCGCCCGTTCGGGCAGATCCGGGTGGACCGGCGTGCGACAACTTCGCCGCCTGGCCTTCCGACACGCCGGAAATTATGTTAAGAAACTTTACTAACTAATAGGGAGGCGCGTTTTGAGTTCACCCCCGCAGCCGGGGCTCGAGCGGAAGATCGGGCCGCTGCAGGCGACCGCCATCAACATGACCCAGATGTGCGGGATCGGCCCGTTCGTCACCATCCCCGCGATGGTGGCGACCCTCGGCGGTCCACAGGCCATGTTCGGCTGGCTCATCGGCGCGGTCATCGCGCTGGCCGACGGCCTGATCTGGGCCGAACTCGGCGCCGCCCTCCCGGGCGCCGGCGGTACCTACGTCTACCTGCGCGAGGCGTTCGGCTTCCGCACCGGCAGGCTCATGCCGTTCCTGTTCGCCTGGAGCGCGGTCCTGTTCATCCCGCTGATCATGTCCACCGGTGTCATCGGCCTCGTCCAGTACCTCGGGTACCTGATCCCCGGCGTGGCGGACGAGGGCGGGACCACCGGACTCGGCAAGGTCATCGGGCTCGGCGTCATCGCGCTCGTGGTGCTCGCGCTGTTCCGGCGGATCGGCGAGATCGGGAAGCTGACCACCGTCCTGTTCGCGGTCATGCTGTTCGCCGCGCTGTCGGTGATCGTCGCGGCCTTCACGCGTTTCGACGGCGCGCAAGCGTTCGCCTTCACGCCGGGCGCGTTCTCGTTCGGCGGTGGCGCGTTCTGGGCCGGGCTCGGCGCGGGCCTGGTCATCGCCATCTACGACTATCTCGGCTACAACACCAGCGCCTATCTCGGCGGCGAGGTCCGCGATCCCGGCCGGACGCTGCCGCGGTCGATCATCTTCTCGATCCTCGGCATCATGAGCCTGTACTTCCTGCTGCAGCTCGGAGTGCTCGGCTCGGTCCCGCTGGAGGAACTGAAGACCGCCACGTCGGTCGCCTCGACCGTGCTGGAACAGGCGTGGGGCACGGGCACGGCCAAGGTCATCACCGTGTTCATCGTGATCGCCGCGATCGGTTCGGTGTTCGCCGGGCTGCTCGGCGGCTCGCGGGTCCCGTTCGAGGCCGCTCGCGACAAGGTGTTCCTGCCGGTGTTCGCCAAGCTGCACCCGAAGCTGAACCTGCCGACCGCCGGCGTGCTGACGATGGGCCTCATCACCGCGATCGGCTCGCTGTTCACGCTGACCGCGGTGATCAACGCGGCGGTGACGGTGCTGGTGATCGTCCAGTCGCTCGCCCAGGTGGCGGCGATCGTGGTGCTGCGGCGACGACGGCCGGAGCTGGACCGGCCGTACCGTCAGTGGCTGTACCCGATCCCGACGGTGATCGCGCTGCTCGGCTGGGTCTACATCTACTTCTCGGCCACCTGGCTTTCGATCGGGCTTTCGGTGGGGTGGATCGCGCTCGGCGTGGCGGCGTTCCTCGCCTACGCGAAGGCGGAGCGCGTGTGGCCGTTCGGGCCGAAGGGGATCCAGGAATTGTTCGCGGGGGCGGCAGAGGGGACGGGGAAGTGACGGGGGAAGACCTGATCCTGGGGATCGACTTCGGCGGGACGAAGGTCGCGATCGGGCTGGCGGACAGAACCGGGAGCCTGCTGGTCACCCGGCGGCTCGACACCGACGCGCAGGCGGGCGCCGGACAGGTGGTGAGCCGTGCGCTCGCCGCCGCGCGGAAACTGCTCGCCGACGAAGGCGCCGCCGACCGCCTCGCGGCGATCGGTGTCGTCAGCCCCGGCATCGTGCTGGAGGACCGCATCCTGCTGGCACCCAACGTGCCGGGCTGGGAGGAACTGCGGCTGCGGGAACTGGTCGCGGACGAGTTCGGCGACGTCGGCATCGAAGTGGGCACCGACGCCAAGGCGGCGGCGCTCGCGGAATGGCGATGGGGAGCGCTGGCCGGCACCGATCCGGCGGTGTTCCTGTCACTGGGGACCGGGATCGCGGCGGCGGTCCTGGTCGGCGGCCGGCTGCTGACCGGCGCCAACGGAGCCGCGGGCGAGATCGGGTACAACCTTCGCTCGCCGCAGGACACCGATGGGTTCGCCGGCGGAGCGGCGCCGTTGGAGGAGGTCGTCGGTGGACGAGGGCTGGGCGGCCGGGCGAGTGTGCTGCTCGGCCGCCCGGTCACCGCGGGGGAGCTGTTCGCCCTCGCCAGGGAGAACGCGCAGGCGAAGGAACTGGTCACCGCGGCGCTCGACGAACTGTCGATGCACGTCGCGAACCTCGCCATCGCGCTCGATCCGCAGTGCATCGCCGTCGGCGGGGGACTGGTGCGCTCGGCCGACGTCCTGCTGCCCGCGCTGCGTGAGCGGCTGGCGCAGGCCGTGCCGTTCCCGCCCGAACTGGTGTCGGCGAAATTCGACCAGGACGCCTCCCTGCTGGGCGCGATCGCGATCGCGCTGGACGCGTAGCGGCGGAAGGCGAGATCACCGACCGAAGCCGCCAGGCTTTCGCTAGATCCGATCTAGCGAAAGCCTGGCGGCTTTCTCGCGCCTGAGGGGTGAGGCGAGGGAGGGTGGTCATGGGCAACGGTCCGCTGCGGGTCGCGGTGATCATCGGCAGTACCCGCGAAGGGCGGGTGGGGGACGCCGTCGCCCAGTGGTTCATCGCACGTGCTGGAGACCGGGACGGTCTCGTGCTCGACGTGCTCGACCTGGTCGACTTCGACCTGCCTTCCGGGCTGCCGGAGCAGGCGACGCGGGAGATGAAGCGGTTCGCCGGGCGGATCGACGCGGCGGAGGCGTTCGTCGTCGTCACCCCCGAGTACAACCGCAGCTTCCCGGCGTCGCTCAAACAGGCGATCGACTGCGCCTACGACGAGTGGCGCGCGAAACCGGTCGGCTTCGTCTCCTACGGGTACCGGTCACAGGGGCTCTACGCCGTGGAGCAGCTTCGCTCGATCTTCACTGAGCTGCACACCGCGACCATGCGGGACACGGTCGCCTTCAACCTCCTCGACGGCACCTTCGCCCGCGACGGCACTCCCTTCGACTCCGACGGGCAGGGCCAGGCCGTGACCACCTTGCTCGACGAACTCCTCTGGTGGGGCCTCGCCTTGCGCGAGGCACGGGCCGCCCGTCCGTACGTCTGCTGAAAAATCCGGGAAGGAACAAGGAAAATGAGTGAACTGGCCATCGAAGCCTCGGGGCTGGTCAAGGTGTTCGGGGAGAAACGGGCGGTCGACGGGCTCGATCTCGAAGTCCCCGCGGGCACCGTGTACGGCGTCCTCGGGCCGAACGGCGCGGGCAAGACCACCGCGGTGAAGATGCTCGCGACCCTGCTGCGCCCCGACGGCGGCGAGGCCCGCGTCTTCGGCAAGGACGTCGTCCGCGAGGCCGACGCCGTCCGGTCCATGGTGAGCCTGACCGGGCAGTACGCCTCGGTCGATGAGGAGCTGACCGGGACCGAGAACCTGGTGCTGATCGGCAGGCTGACCGGGCACCGCAACCCCGCCGCCCGCGCGCGGGCGGCGGAACTGCTGGCGGCGTTCGGCCTGACCGAAGCCGCGGGGCGGCAGGTGAAGAACTACTCCGGCGGGATGCGGCGGCGGATCGACATCGCCGCGAGCATCCTCAACCCCCCGGACGTGCTCTTCCTCGACGAGCCGACGACCGGGCTCGATCCCCGCAGCCGCAACCAGGTCTGGGACATCGTGCGCGCGATCGTGGGGCACGGCACCACCGTCCTGCTGACCACGCAGTACCTCGACGAGGCCGATCAGCTGGCGTCCCGGATCGCGGTCATCGACCACGGCAAGGTCATCGCCGAAGGCACCAAGGGGCAGCTGAAGGCCTCGGTCGGCGCGGGCGCCGTCCACGTCCGGCTGCGCGAGGCCGATCAGCGCCCCGAGGCCGAGGCACTGCTGAACCGGATCCTGGAGGCGCGGGTGCAGCTGGAACCGGATCCGGTCGCGCTGACCGCCCGGCTTTCGGGGGAGAGCACCGAACAGGGCGCCGCCGAGCACGCCGCGCGCGCACTGGCGGAACTCGCCCGCGCGGGAATCGTCGTCGACACGTTCTCCCTCGGCCAGCCGAGCCTCGACGAGGTCTTCCTGGCCCTCACCGACCGCACCGCCACGCCTGAGGAGAGTGCAGCTTGAGCACCACGGCAGTCAAGGAAACCGAACCGGTCCTCGCGGTACCGAAGCCCGAAGACCTCGCCGCCGTCCTGATCGCGAAGAACCGCCCGCGGCGCCCGAGCGCGTTGTCGGCCTCGATCACCTTCGGGTGGCGCGCCATGGTGAAGATCAAGCACGTGCCCGAGCAGTTGTTCGACGTCACCGCGTTCCCGGTCATGATGACGCTGATGTTCACCTACCTGTTCGGCGGCGCGCTGTCCGGTTCGCCGACGCAGTACCTGCAGTTCGTGCTGCCGGGCATCATGGCGAGCAGCATCCTGATGATCACCATGTACACCGGGGTCGCGGTGAACACCGACATCGCGAAGGGCGTCTTCGACCGGTTCCGCACGCTGCCGATCTGGCGGCCGTCGGCGATGGTCGGCTACCTGCTCGGCGACATGCTGCGCTATCTCATCGCGTCGCTGGTGATCCTCGGGGTCGGGCTGATCATGGGCTTCCGGCCCGGCGGCGGATTCGGCGGCGTGGCCGCGGCGATCCTGCTGCTGCTGGCGTTCTCGTTCGCGTTCTCGTGGATCTGGACGATGTTCGGCCTGCTGCTGCGCAGCGAGAAGTCGGTGATGGGGGTCAGCATGATGGTGCTGTTCCCGCTGACCTTCCTCAGCAACATCTACGTCGACCCGGCGACGATGCCGGGCTGGCTGCAGGCCTTCGTCGACGTCAACCCGGTGACCCACGTGGTCGGCGCCGTCCGGTCCATGATGGACGGCGACTGGGACGGCGGCGAGATCACCTGGGTGCTCATCGCGGGCGGCGCCATCCTGGCGATCTTCGGCACGCTGACGATGCGGCTCTACAACAGGAAATGACCCGGGGTTCCCTGGCGGCTCACAGCCGCCAGGGAACCTTGTCCTGTGGTGCGTAGCGGCAAGACGACCCGGTGGTGACCGACGCGCGCAGATGCGCGGCCAGCGCGGGGTGGAGGTCGTCGAGTTTGCGCAGCGTGTCCCGGATCCGGGCGGTCACCGTCTTGCGGGCGCGTTCGGCCTCGTCGCCGAAGCGCCGGGTGCGGCCGCCGAGCCCGGCCGCGGACCGCAGTTCCGCCAGCAGCGCGTCGCGCTCCCGGTCCAGTGCCGCGGCCCTGGCGTCTTTGCCCAGTCCGGTCGCGGTGTCGATCAGGTCGTCGAGTTCGGCCAGCCGCGCGCGATAACGGGCCTTCGCCTCGTCGTCCAGGACGGCGTCACCGCCGACGCTCTTGGCGGCGACCACGACCTCACCGCCTTCCGGGGCGAGCAGCCGGACGGCCGGGACCTCCGAACCCGGCCTGCCGAGCAGGAAATGCAGATCCCGCAAGCCTTTCGAGTCCGGCAGGCGGGCGGTGACGCCGTCGAAACACAGGGTCCACACGGCTTCGTCGCGGCGGAACTCGGCCGGACGCGCCGCCGGGGTCCGCGCGCCTTCGCGGGTTTCCTTCGCCCTGGCCGCGACCTGTCGCATGCCGAGCGCGGCGGCTTCTCTGTCCACTTCGGACAGGATGGTCGCCGCGGTGGCCGCGTCGTCTTCGAGGTTCCGCCCGAGCAGTGCCTGCGCCAGCCAGGACTTGGCCTCGGTGGCCCAGGCCGCGGCCCGCAGACTTTCGGCCGAGTGCGCGGCCCCGGTCAGGTTCTCCACGGCGTCGTTCCAGCGCTCCTGCGCCAGATCGAGCCTGCCGAGCCAGAGATCGACCGGGCCGGAGATCTCGCAGCCGTGCAGGGAAACCAGCCATTCCCCTTGGTAGGGCGAGAGGAGCGCACGGGCCGCCTCGCAGCGTTCGGGATCGCGGGAGACCGCCGCTGTCTGCGCCCGGCAGCGTAGCCACATCGCCTCCAGGTCGCGGGAGTACGGCTTCGCTTCGGCCGCGAGATCGGTGAGCCGCACGGCTTCCGCGGCGTCCTCCCGCTGTGCGGCGGTGATCGCCTCCAGCAGCCTGCCATAGGAATGACCGCCGTCGTGGGTACTCTCGCGGTGCAGCACGGCGAGGTCGTCGAACCGGCCCTGCAGGCACCATTGAGACCACCGCTGCAGCCGGGTGAGATCGCAGAAATGCGGCTGGTCCTGGTTCTTGTCGCCGGAGATCGCGCGCTGAAGGTGTGCTTCGGCTTCGTCGAACCGGCCCTGGATCGTGGCGATGATGCTCTGGTCGATCATGGCGGCGAGATGGGAACTCGGCACCCGGCCGAGGTCCGCCATGGCGACGAAGTCCTGGTACTGCCCGAGATAGCGCGGGTCGCCCTGTTCCAGCAGCGCCACCCATTTGAACGAGGACGCGAAATGCTCCAGTTCCGCGTTCGCGGTGCGGCGGCCGAGCGCGATCAATTCGTCGGTGAGCCGTTGCCGCTCGGCCGCGGTGCCGGGGCCCGAGATCGCGTCGTGCCGGGCCCACAAACCGAACTGCAGCGCCGAGTCGTCCTGATCGTCGCGTGCGGTCACCATGATGCGCGCTGTCAGTTCCTGCGTCATCCGGTCGGCGGAAAGGGTTTCGCCTGGCGCGCGTCCGCAGAGCCGCTGATGCGCCTCGGCGAGCAGCACGGCGGTCTCGCCGGCGCGCAGTCCCTTGTGGTCGGTGCGGATCAGGGTCAGCGCGAGCCGGGCGAGCAGATCGTCGTCGTCGAGTTCGCGGACGATGGCCGCGGCCGCGTCGAGGACCTGCCTGCCCTCTTCGGAGTCGTGGTGGCGGGTCAGATGCGCGCCCAGTTCGAGGGCGATCACCGCGCGGCGCCGCCGATCCCGGACGGTCTCCATCGCCCGCCGGTAATGCGTGGCCGTCTCCTCGACGGCCATCCGGCCGGTGGCGTCGGCCGCCGCGGCCAACATCAGGCCGACGGCCCGGTCCGGATCGAGTTCCTGACCGGCGAGCAGGGCATGGCGGGCCAGATCCGCGGGGAAGAGCCGGTCCGGCGACGCCGTCGGCTCGCGGACGGCGTCGACGACGGCGGCATGCAGCTTCTGTCGCTCCGAATCGGACAGGCTCGCGTACAACGTCTCGCGCACGAGGTCGTGGGCGAACGCGAAGCGACCCTGCCCCCGCACCACGACCAGCCGCGCCGCGACGGCCTGGTCGAGGAGCCTGTCCACCTGCGGCACGGGTGCCGGCGCCACCACCGCGAGCAGTCTGCGGTGGAATTCCCGGCCGAGCACGGACGCGGTGGTCAGCAGATCGAGAACCGGTTGGGGGAGCAGGGAAAGCCGCCGCTGCAGGGCGTCGGCGACGCCGGGTGCGATCGTCTCCGCGGAGCCGCCGCTGTGCCACAGCCGCGCCGTCTGCTCGACGAAGAACGGGTTGCCGCCGGTGCGGCGATGGACCTCGGCGACCAGTTCCTCGTCCGGTTCCGCGCCCGCCGTCCTGGCCATGAGCGCGCCGACCTCGTCCGGTTCGAGGCCGGTGAGCGTGACCGACGTGGCCTTCGCGAGCAGCGGCAGCATCAGCGAACGGAGCGGGTGGCCGGTCGTCTCGACCTCGACGTCCCGGTACGTGCCGATCAGCAGCAGCCGTTCGAACCAGGTGTGCTGGGCGGCGAACTCGAGCAGCCGGAGCGACGCGGTGTCGGCCCAGTGCAGGTCGTCGAGCACCACCACGACCGGCTGGTCCTGGGAAGCGGACACCAGCACGCTCGTCACCGCGTCGTAGAGGCGGAAGCCGTCGGGCGCGCCGTCCCCGCGGGCTTCGCCGAGCAGGACGTCCAGTTCGCTGTCGGCCATCGCGGCCCAGCGGCCCGGCCCGACCGAGCGCCGCAGCCCGCGGACCACCTGCGTCCACGGCCAGTAGCCGGGTGCGCTGGCGGAGTCCCAGCAGGAGCCGTTGAGCACCAGCGCGCCGAGGCGCTTCGCCTCTTCGGCGGCGCCGGTGACGAGCGTGGTCTTGCCGATCCCGGCCTCGCCGGTGACCAGGACCAGCCCGCCGTGGCTTTCGGTGGCGCGCGCGATCTCCGCGCGGAGTACCCCCGCGGGATGGTCGCGTCCGATGAGCACGGCTGACATGTCCGAATCCTCCCAGTAGGGTCCGACAATCTCACGACGCCCGCCTGCTGTCAGGCCTCGTGAGTGGTGAGTGCTGTTAGAACGACACTTGCCACTCACGACGCACGTGCTCCGGCGGCCACCGCGGCGCTGTCCTGAAGGCCCCCTTTGCGACGGTGAGCGTCGCAAAGGGGGGCCTTCGCGACACCTTCGGCCGTCTGTGCCCGGACTTCCTGAGCGACTCGGATGGCCAGCGGCTCGTGAGTGGTAATGAGGGTTAGAACCGTCATTGCCACTCACGAGGCCCGTGGGCACGGAGGGCTGGTGATCGACGTCTCCCACCGGCCGGGAACCCCGCGCGGTCCGCGCGCGACCTCCTGAACGTGACGAATCGAGTGGGACCGCGGCCTGTTGTGCCAGGTCAGGCGCTACGCGGCAGGAGTAGGGTGGGATCCATGGGGAGCATTCGCTCGCGCGTTCTGGCCTGGATCGGTCGCCGTTACCTCGCGCGTCAGCAGAAAAACGGCTTCGACCTGTCCAAGATGTCGATCCTCCCGGACAACGCGCTGAAGCCGCTCAAACGCGACGGTCTGGACCCGGTCGCCGACCTGGGCCGCCTGCGCGCCGAAGCGCCGATCAGCAAGCTGGATCTGCCGTTCGGCATGAACGCCTGGCTGGTCACGGGCTATGACGAGGCCAAGGCGGTCCTCGGCAAGGTGACCGAGTTCAGCAGCGACTTCACGAACCTTGTCGGCAACGCGGGCGTGACCGAGGACCAGAACCCCGGCGGGCTCGGGTTCGCCGATCCGCCGGTGCACACCAGGCTCCGGCGGCTGCTCACGCCGGAGTTCACCATGCGGCGGCTGGCGCGGCTCACGCCGCGGATCGACGAGATCATCGCCGACCAGCTCGACGCGATGGAGAAGGCGGACGGGCCGGTCGATCTCTGGCAGGCCTTCGCGCTGCCGATCCCGTCGCTGACGATCTGCGAGCTCTTGGGCGTCCCGTACGAGGACCGTGACGACTTCCAGCGGTTGAGCACCGCGCGGTTCGACCTCTTCGGCGGCGCGGGCGCGTCGCTCGGCGCGATCACCGAGTCACTGTCCTATTTGGACGACATCGTCAAGAAACAGCGCGAGAATCCGGGCGACGGCCTGCTCGGCATGCTCATCAAGGAGCACGGCGACGAGATCGACGACCGCGAACTGGCCGGCCTCGCCGACGGCGTGCTCACCGGCGGGCTGGAGACCACGGCGAGCATGCTCGCGCTCGGCGCGCTCGTGCTGCTGAAGGACCGCTCGCTGTTCGAGACCGTCCGCGGTGACGACGACGCCGTCCACAAGTTCGTCGAGGAACTGCTGCGGTACCTGACCGTCGTGCAGATGGCCTTCCCGCGTTTCGCCAAGGAGGACATGGAGGTCGCCGGCGTGCGGATCGCGAAGGGTGACATCGTGCTGTGCTCGCTCAGCGTCGCGAACCGTGACGGCGTCCTCGGTGACGACATGGAGAAGTTCGACGCGACCCGGGAGCCGACGTCGCATCTCGCCTTCGGATGGGGCATCCACCGCTGCATCGGCGCCGAGCTGGCCAGAATGGAACTCCGCGCCGCCTATCCCGCGCTGGTGCGCCGCTTCCCGGAGATGCGGCTGGCGATCGAAGAAGACGCGCTGGAGTTCCGGAAGGTCTCGATCGTCTACGGCGTCGACGCGCTCCCCGTGCTGCTGGACTGAGTATCAGGAGACTCCCCGCGGCCGGAACTGGATGCTGATCCTGGGCCCGACCGGCTTGGCGGTCTTGGGGATCGCGTGTTCCCAGGTCCGCTGGCAGCTTCCGCCCATGACGATCAGGTCGCCGTGGCCGAGCGCGTGCCGGATCGTTTCGCCCCCGCCACGCGGGCGCAGGGCGAGCTGCCGGGCCGCGCCGACCGAGACGATCGCGACCATGGTGTCCTCGGTGCGGGAGCGGCCGGTGTCGTCGCCGTGCCAGGCGACACTGTCGCGCCCGTCCCGGTAGAAGCACAGACCGGAGGTCACGAACGGCTCGCCCAGCTCGTCCGCGTAGTGCGCCGAAAGCGCCTCCCGTGCTTCGGTGAGGATCGGATGGGGGAGCGGCATCCCTTCGCGGTAGTAGCTCAGCAACCGGGGCACGGCGACGACACGGTCGTACATCTGCCGTTTTTCGGCGTGCCACGGCACCTCCTCGGCGAGCCGGGTGAACAGCTCGTCCGCGCCGGTGAGCCAGCCGGGGAGCACGTCGATCCAGGCACCCCTGGTCAGCTCGGTGCGCCGGAGCGCGCCGAGCGAGCCGAGCCCGAGGGCGGCGCACTCGTCGAACAGCGAGGCTTGAAGCGCGGGGGTCATGGCGACCGAACCTACCCCGGCTCCCGGCATTTGTCGAACGCGTGTTCGAGCAGGTATAGATGGGCGGACCACAAGCGGGAGGAACCTCATGCTGAAGCAGATCGCGGAGGATGTGCTGGTCCACCAGAGCGAGTTGCTCCAGAACAACACCGTCGTGGTGCAGGGCGGGAGTGGCGTGCTGGTCGTCGACGCCGGGACAACCGGCGATGAGATGGCCTGTCTGGCGAACGATCTCCGCGCGCTGGGCAAGCCCGTGTCCGCGGGTTTTTCGACCCATCCGGATTGGGATCACGTGCTCTGGCATGCGGAACTCGGCGAAGCGCCTCGTTACGGGACGGCCCGGTGCGCGGCTTTCCTGGAGGAACTGCGGTCGAACGAGGGCTGGATGGCCGACGTCGCCCAGGGGCTGCCGCCGGAGATCGCCGAGGAGACACCGTTGGCTTTGTTCGGCCTCGTCACGGGTCTGCCCGCCGGAACCGAGTACGTTCCCTGGGACGGCCCCAGAGTCCGGATCATCGAGCATCCCGCGCATGCCCAAGGTCATGCGGCGCTGGTGATCGAGGAACGCGGGGTCCTCGTCGCCGGTGACATGCTTTCCGATGTCCTGGTGCCGATGCTGGACCTGGGCGCCGCGAAGCCGATCGACGACTACCTCGTCGGACTGCGGCTGATCGAAGGCGCGGCGGACGAGGTCGACGTCCTCGTCCCCGGCCACGGGTCCGTCGGCAGAGGTGACGGGATACGCGCGAGGATCGACCAGGATCGGGCGTATGTGCATGCCCTGCGGGACGCCCGCGCTTCCGGCGACCCGCGGATCGGCCCGTCGGCCAAGCCCGGCTGGGAGTGGGTGAGTGACGTGCACGAAGGGCAACTCCGGCGCCTGGCACGATAGTCCGCATGATCGACACAGTCAGGTCCGAAGACGGAACGCCGATCGTCCTCGAACGCCGCGGCACGGGTCCCGTGGTCGTCGTCGTGGCCGGTGCCGCGAACGACCGGCACGGTGACGAACCGCTGGTCGCCGAGCTGGCGGCCGAGTTCTCCGTGGTGACCTACGACCGCCGGGGGCGGGGCGAGAGCGGGGACACCGCGCCGTACGCGGTCGAGCGCGAGATCGACGACCTCGCCGCGGTGGTCGCCTCGATCGGTGAACCGGTGCTCGTGCACGGCATCTCCTCCGGTGGCGCCCTCGCGTTGCTGGCCGCAGCGTCCGGGGTGCCGATGGCGCGGCTGTCGGTCTTCGAGGCGCCGTATCGCGGCGAGGCGGAAGAAGTCCCCGAGGGATACGCCGCCGAGATGCGCGACCTGGTCGCGGCGGACCGATGGGACGACGCCGCCGCGCTGTTCATGACCGCGGCCGTCGGCTCACCCGCGGCGGCGGTGGAGGAGGCCAAGGCGACGGCGATGTGGGCCGAACTCCGGTCGTTCGCGCCGACGCTCGTGTACGACGCCTTCGTGATGGGCGACTCGAAGGTGCCCGCGGAGCGGCTGGCGTCGATCGCGATTCCCGTTCTCGTCGTGAACAGCAACGGCAGCACCGACTGGCTGAAGATCGCCGCCGCAGTGACCGCCAAAGCGATCCCCGGCGCGAAGCACGTTCAGCTGGATGGCGAGTTCCACGACGTACCGGCCGGACGGCTGGCTCCGGAACTCGGCGCGTTCTACCGCGGGGCGTGAGAAAACCGCTGTCCGGTCAGCGGGACACCGGGCTGCCCGGTCCTTGTCCGATGACGGTTCGTGCTCGTACAGTCGCAGCCTGGTCCTGGTCTGGACCACCGCCGCCCTGACTGCGCAGGAGGCAGGATGCGAAGACGACTTCGGACCGCCGGGCTGGTCGCGACGGCCGTTCTCGGCCTGGTGGCGTCGGCGATGCCGGCGAGCGCCCAGGTCGGAACCGGGCCGTGGACGGCGGAGAACCCGTCGTTCACCGTCCAGGAACGCGGATGCGGCACCGTCGACGGGCTCGACTTCGCCCTGACCTGCTCCACCGCGAGCGGGGATCAGCGGGCGGAACGGCGCTACGCGACCTACACCGGCGGGACCAGGCAGTTCGAGGGTTCGTTCCGGATCACCAGCATGGCGGGGTCCCGGATCAGCCTGAAACAGACCTTCCGCGACGCACCGACCGCCGGGCCGTACTTCATGCTCGCGGTCGAACGCGGCGGTCGGCTCTACGCCGTCCACGGCGGGGAGACACTGGGCAGCGGGGCGACCGTCGGGACCTCGGTGCGGGTCAACACCGTGCATCAGGTCGGGAGTACGCACAAGGTGTACCTCAACGGGTCGCTGAAGCAGACCGTGAGCAGCAGCGCCGGCAGCTACTACGACAAGTTCGGCGCCTACCGCACGGCCAGCGGCGCGGGGCCGGTCAAGGTGACCTGGAGCGGTATCAGGTTCTGGCGGAAATGAGGCGGTGTCACGGACCTCGGCGCCACGCGTCGAGGTCCGTCCACGCTTCGAGGGTCCGCCGGCTTTCGAAGCGACGCCGTTCCTTGGTGACCGGATCGGTGAACTCCAGGACCTTCGCCAGCAGCTGCAGGGGTTCCGTGAAATCGTCGAGCGGGGTCTCGGTCAGCTCCGGATAGAAGTCGTCGCCGAGAATCGGCAAGCCGAGCCCGCTCATGTGCAGCCGGAGCTGATGGGTGCGGCCGGTCGCGGGGAGTAGGCGGTAGCGGCCGAGGCCGTCGCGGTGCTCGATCAGTTCGACGCGGGTCTCCGCGTTGGGCGGCCCGTCGACCTCCTGCGCGGCGATGACCCCGCGCTCCTTGACGATGCGGCTGCTGATCTCCCTCGGCAGCACGACGGCGGGATCGTAGCGTGCGATCGCCTCGTATTCCTTGTGTACCAAGCGATCCCGGAACATCGTCTGATAACCGCCGCGGAGTTCGGGGGTGATCACGAACAGGATGAGCCCGGCCGTGACCCGGTCGAGCCGATGCGCGGGGCTGAGCGTGGGGAGGCCGAGTTCGCGGCGGAGGCGGACGAGCGCGGTCTGCAGGATGTGCCGTCCGCGCGGGATCGTCGCGAGGAAATGCGGTTTGTCGGCGACCAGGATGTGCTCGTCGCGATGGACGACCGAGACCTCGAACGGCACTTCGACCTCGTCGGGCAGGTCGCGGTGGAACCAGATGAACGAGTCCGGCACGAACGGCGCGTCCACACCCAGCGGCCCGTCGAGCCCGACGATGCGCTCCTCGCGGAGCATCTCCTCGATCCGCTCGGGCGCGACCCGGGGGAGCCGCTCGACGAGATGCTCCCGCAACGTCGTCCACGGTCCCTCGGCGGGCATCTTGAGCCTCGCGGGATCGAGCCCGTGGCGGGGCGGGAGCGGCGGGCGGAGCTTGCGTCTCATCACCGCGCACTCTAGACGTGAAGATTCATGGAGCCTGGTCGCGGTAAGGGTCGCCTGGAGGGTTGTCCACAGTGGGGCTGGTGTGGCGAGTTGTCCACGGGTCGGCGGAAGACGCTGGCGCGGGGCCGATCGAGCAGCGGACGATCGGGAAATGAACATCGGCGAGTGGGCCCGTGATCCCGAGTGGCTCTATCGACACAGCCGTGGTGGCGTGATCACGGTCGCACGGCTGGGCGAACTCGGCGTCCCCTCCATGACCTGCTATCGCCGATGCCGACCGGGAAAGCCGTGGCAACGTCTGCTGCCGGGTGTCGTGTTGCTGCACTCCGGGACGCCGACGCGACGTCAGTTGGTCGATGCCGCGCTCCTGTATGCCGGGCCGGACGCGATGGTGACGGGAGCAGCTTCGTGTCGGCGGCAGGGCCTGGCGGCCTTGCCGGACCATCCGTTCCGCGTCCATGTGCTCATTCCGAACGAACACAAGATAAGCGGTTCCGGCCACGTGATCGTCGAGCGGACGATCCGGCTGCCGGAGCCGATCGTCAAGGGCGGGGTACCGCTGGCGCCCTTGGTCCGGTCGGTTCTCGACGAATGTCGTCGTCTCGGCTCACGGCAGATCGCTGACGGTGTCCGATCGGCCGCGGAGGTCGACGCGATGCGGGTCTGGCGGATGAGCGGGTTGCCCGAACCCCGGTGGAATCACGAACTGCGGGACGGAAGCGGCGAGTACATCGCGACTCCTGACGGCTATTTCGTGGCGGCCGAACTGGCCTGGGAGATCGATTCCTACGACTTCCACTTCGGCAAGCAACAGTACGCCGCGACAGTCGCGAGAAACGCCAGGTACGCGGCCGCGGGCATCGCGGTGCTCCAAACCCTGCCCAGCCGACTGCGAACGGAGCCGAAGCAGGTGGCCGCCGAACTTCGCGCGGCTCATCGAGCCGCCCTCGCCCGCCGCCGAGCCGCCTGACTCAGCGGCAGGAGGTTGTGAAAGCCACGTTCGCAACGCTGAAGGTTGCGAACGTGGCTTTCACAACGTCAGGACGGGGCCTGATCCCGGTAGCGGGCCAGATAGCGCTCGGTGATGTCGGCTTCGGCGATCGCGGTGGCTTCGGCGCGGGTCCGGCGGCCGATGCCCGGCTCGAAGCCGTTCTTGGCGAGCCGGTGCTCGATGCTCTCCTCCATGTAGGCCATCGAGTAGAAGTACGCCACGAGCGCGGCCATCAGCACGATCGCCAGCCGCAGCGTGAGCGGGCCGGGCAGGAGCAGCCACACCGCGCAGAGCGGCGCGATCATCACCGTGCTGCGGGCGACGTGCCGCCAGCGCCAGCTTCCGGTGGTCGCGTCGTGGAGGATCCAGTCGTGGTAGCGCTCGGGCAGCCTGCCGCCGAGTGAGTACCAGAGCCAGCGGATCGGATCCGGGCGCTTGCGGGGCATCGGATGGCTCCCTTCCTTCGACAACCGAAACAGTACACTAATCGTTAGTGCACTAATCAATAGTGTTGCCGAGACCACGGCTAGGATCGGCGGCATGAGTTCGGAGGGGCCGGAGATGAAGTCGATCGACCTGGGCGAGGACCCGCTCGCGCTGGAGCGTCAGGTGTGTTTCGCGCTCTCGGTGGCTTCGCGCAGTGTCATCGCCATTTACCGCCCGCTGCTGGAGCCGCACGGGCTCACCCATCCGCAGTACCTGGTCATGCTGGCGCTGTGGGAGCGGGGACCTCAGGCGGTGAAGGACCTGAGCATCGCCCTGCGCGCCGAACCCGCGACGCTGTCGCCGTTGCTCAAGCGGCTGGAGTCGATCGGTTACGTCACCCGCAAACGCAGCGCCGAGGACGAGCGGCTGCTGACGGTCGAGCTGACGGAATCGGGTCGCGCGTTGCGGGCGGAGGCGGAAAAGATCCCGTATCGCGTCGTGGAGAAGCTCGGGATGGAGGTCTCGGAGCTGGAGGCGCTGCACAAGGCGCTGACTCGCGTCATCGAGGCCACGGCTTGAGCGGACCGAAACCGGGGTGTGACGAAATGAGGGTGTGAAGCCGCGTTCGGGTGGGTAATTCCTGTCACGCCAACTCAAGATGACAGGAAGATGAGGGACCGTGACCACCTCGACCCCCGCCCCCTCGGAAGCAGGTCTGGATCTGACGACCAGGCTGAACGCGTATCTGGAGGACGTGGCTTCGGCCTTGGGGATACGGATGGATTCGTGCACGGCCGACCTCACCGGCCCGGTCACCGCCAGGATGCGGCTGAACTGGCGGCTTCCCGGTTTTCCCGAGCGCGACGTCGACCTGTTGTGGCACGAGGAGCACGGCTGGTCCGCGGCCGTCGCGACGCATACGGGCGACGATCACCACGTCGTCGTCGGCTACCTCGGCGGCCGGACGGTGGCGCCGCAGCCTCGCCGGGTCGCCCGCTTCGCCGAGACCCTGCGCACCGGCGATCACCAGGACTGCTGGCCCGGCCCGCCGACGCTGCGCACCGCGGGCGGACCGACCGCGCTGGCCAAGGAACTCTCCGCCTGGGCCTGAGCGGGCGTCAGGGGCTGACGGTCAGCTTGCCGAGGATGCGGGCAGCGACGGCGTCCAGATTGTCGTCGAGGTAGAAATGCCCGCCCTCGAAGAGTTCCGTCTCGAAGGTGCCCGTGGTGTGCTCGCGCCAGTTTTCGAGATCCTGGACGTCCAGGACCGGGTCCGCGTCACCGGCGAGCGCCACCACCGGGCAGGACACGTCGGGACCGGGCCGGTAGCGGTAGGTCTCGACGGCCTTGTAGTCGCCGCGCAGCGCGGGCAACGCGAGGGCGCGGATGTCCGGGTCGTCGAGGACCATCGCGGCCGTGCCGCCGAGCCTGCCGACCTCGGCGAGGAACGTGGTGTCGTCGGCGAGGTGGTGCGCATTCTCCTTGTACAGGTCCGGACCGCGACGGGCCGAGACGAACAGCGCCGCCGGGACGAGGCCACGCGCTTCGAGCCGCCGGGTGACCTCGAACGCGACGATGGCGCCCATGCTGTGGCCGAAGAGGGCGAAAGGCTTGGGGAGCGCGGAAACGACGTCGACCAGCCTGTCGGCGAGGACGTGCAGATCGTCGATGACCGGCTCGCCGAGGCGGTCCTGGCGTCCCGGGTACTGGGCGGAGTGCACCTCGACGGCGGGGGAGAGGAGCGACGAAAGCGCGCGGTACGCGCTCGCCGATCCGCCGGCGTGCGGAAAGGCGACGAGCCTCATCTCGGCCGCCGGTGCCGGGTGGAAGCAACGCGTCCAGCCGGATAGACCCTGCCCTGCCATCGATATTCCCCCAATCCGCGCGGGAATGGCCCGCCCAACACCGGAATGTACGGGGAATTCGCGGGGCGAGTCCATGCTTGTGCGGGGTTGTTCACGCCGGTGCGAGGTGGGAACACTGGACTCCGGCCCGAGTCCGGGCCCGGCGGAAGGGAGCGAGTGTGGCGGAGGACCTGAAGATCCGGCTCGGCGTCGGGCTGGGGAGCGGAACGCCGGCGGAGGAGTTCGGCGCCGCGGTCGACCTGCTGGAGCGGGCGGGTATCGATTCGCTCTGGCTGCCCGAGGCGGTGTACTCGGCCAGGATCGACCCGGTCGTCGGGCTGACGCACGCGCTCGCCCGCACCTCGAAGCTGAAGGTCGGCACCGGCGTGATGGTGCTGCCCGGCCGTGACCCGGTGCTGGTCGCCAAACAGCTCGCCTCACTCGCCGCGCTCGCGCCGAAAAGGGTCCTCCCGGTCTTCGGCCTGAAGCCCGCACGCGACGCGGAACTGTCGCTCTTCCCGGTGCCGCAAGGCCGCCGCGCCGCGGTGTTCGACGAGTCGTTGCGGCTGATCAGGGCCTTGCTGGAACAGGAGGAAGTGACCTTCGAGGGCGAGTTCTTCCGCGTCGAGGGTGCCGGGCTGGGCATGCGCCCGGTCAAGCGGCTCGACCTCTGGCTCGGCGGGAAGGCGCCGGGCGCGCTGCGGCGCGTCGGCAGGCTCGCGGACGGCTGGCTGGCCAGTTTCCTCACGCCGGAGGAGGCCCGCGCCGGGCGCGAGGCGATCCAGAAGGCGGCCGCCGAAGCGGAGCGCGAGGTCGAGGCCGACCACTTCGGGATCAGCCTCATCGTCGCCGAGGACGGGATCCCGGACGCGCTCGCGGCCTCGGTCGCGGCACGGTCCGACGCCGACCCGTCCCGGCTGATCGCGGGCAGCTGGAGCGCCGCCCGCGACCTGGTCGCCGAGTACATCGACGCCGGGCTCAGCAAATTCGTGCTCTACCCGGCCGGGCCCGAGCCGATCGAACGGTTCGTCGAGAACTTCGCCGAGCACGCCGTCCCGCTGCAGAACTAGCCCAGGACTAGTCGAACTTCAGTTCCTCGGTCCGGCGCGGCATCAGCAGCAGCGCGCCGACGCTGAGCACGGCGACCACCAGCATCGCCAGGAAGACGTGGTGCGTGGCGTCCGCGAGGGCGTCACGCACGAACGTCGTCGTCGGCGTCGGCTCACCGTGGCCTTCCAGGACGACGCTGGTCGCGTCGACGCCGGACGGCAGGCCCGTGACACCGGCGGGCGGGTTCGCGAAACGGTTCGCCAGGGTCGCGTTCGCGATCGCGCCGAACATCGCCACACCGACCGCGCTGCCCAGTGAACGGCTGAACATGTTGGTCGCGGTGACGACGCCGCGGCGTTCCCAGCCGATGGTCGACTGCACGGCGATCAGCGTCGGGCTCGACGCGAGGCCCAGCCCGATCCCCAGAACGAACGCGGCCGCGGCCGCCAGCCAGATCGACGTCCCCGTCGCCAGGAACACCGTGATCGCCGCGCCCGCGATGATGATCCCGCTGCCGATCAGCGCGGTGTCCCGGAACCCGATCCGCATGTAGACCCGGCCCGCCAGCGACGCGGAGATCGGCCAGCCGACGGTCAGCGCAGCCAGCGCGAATCCGGCGACGAGCGCGCCGGTGCCGAGCACCCCTTGCGCGTAGGTCGGCAGATACGAGGTCAGGCCCATCAGCAGCATGCCGACCACGACGGCGACCAGGTTCCCGCCGATCAACGTCCGCTTGGTGAAGATCCACAGCGGCAGAACCGGTTCCTCGGCCTTGCGTTCCACGAGCACGAACGCGGCCAGCAGCAGCACGGCGGCGGCGAAGATCACCAGGCTCGGCGCGGACGCCCAGCCCCAGGCGACCCCGCCCTCCAGCAGGCCGAGGATCAGCAGCGAGCAGCCGAGGGTGAGCAGCGTGGCGCCCGGGTAGTCGATGCGGTGGGACCGGCGTTCGACGCGCTCGCGGAAGTTCCGGAACAGCATCCACGCAGCCAGCGCGCCCAGCGGCAGGTTGATGAAGAAGATCCAGCGCCAGTCGAGGTACTCGGCGAACACCCCGCCCAGCGTCGGCCCGACCACCGACGAGATCGCCCACACGCTGGCGAGATAGCCCTGCACCCGCGCGCGTTCCTCGACGGTGTACATGTCGCCGACCATGGTCAACGCGATCGGCTGGATGGCGCCGGCGCCGATGCCCTGCACCGCGCGGGCGGCGATCAGCACCGGCATGCTCCAGGCGGCGCCGCAGAGCACCGAGCCCAGCAGGAACGCCGCGATCCCGAAGAACATCACCGGCCGCCTGCCGAGCACGTCGGCGAACTTGCCGTACAGCGGCACGGTGACCGCCTGGGTCAGCAGGTAGATCGAGAACAGCCACGGGAACTGCGAGAACCCGCCCAGGTCGGCGACCACCGACGGCACCGCCGTCGCGATGATGGTCGAATCCAGCGCGATCAGGCCGGAACACAGCATCACGGCGATCAGGACGGGGCCGCGTTCGGACCGGAAACCGACCCCTTCCTTCGCGGTGACCGGGGCCGGGGTGGTCATCTGTGGCGATCTCCTCGGGCTCATGAAGGGCGTCAACTGCTTCGCATGGGTAAGCATTCCATGGAGACACCCGGTCATGGGATCGATTTTTTCCGTGAGCCATCCCGCAAAATGGATCGGATGAGCACCTGGATCCGCCCGATCGACCGTGGCTGGGTTGTCCGCGACACCGTCCCCGGCCCCGACGTCGACGAGTTCGCCGACCCGGAGCGGGTGATCGCCGCGCTCGCCGGGGCCCGCGGCGACAGCCTGCTGGCGGTCCAGCATCCGGCGCGGACCCCGTCGGCGCTGGCGGGCGGCCTGTCGATCGAGGCGGCGCTGCCGCAGGCCAGGGCGACGTTCGAGCGTATCCGGGAAGGCCACTACCGCCCGGTCGCCTCCGTCGTCGCGCCCTATCGCATCGACGGGCCGGACGGCGTCGCGCTGGGCGTGCTGTGCCTGGTCGACACCCGGCTCGCCGTCCGGGCCGACGGGATGACGCGGGTCCGGCACACCGAGGACGTCTATCCGGACGTCGTCGCGGAGCGTGCCGCGATGCTCGCCGGACTCGGCGTCGCCACGAGCGCCGCCATGCTGGTCCCCGCGACCGGTGGCCGCGAGCTGACCGCGCTGATCGAACGGCTCTGCCGCGGCCACGTCCCCGAGCTGTCCACCGTGGACGGTGCGGGCCGGAAGCACGAACTGTGGCTCACCGGTCCCGGCGACGATCAGGACGAACTGCTGGCGGCGCTGGAGGAGCTGGATCTCCTGGTCGCGGACGGCAATCACCGGGTCGCGGCCGCCGCGGCGTCGGGGCGCGGCGCGCTGCTGGCGCTGGTCACCGGAGGACCGGGGCTGCGGATCGGGCCCATCCACCGGGTCCTCGCCGGCACCGGTCTCGACGCGGCCACGCTGGTCCGGCGGTGGACGGAGGCGGGATTCGACGTCCACCCCGGACCGCCGGAACCGCCGTCCGAAGCCGGTGAGGTGACCGTGCTGGCGGGGGCGTCGGCGTTCCGGGTGCCGCTCGGCAAGGCGGGTGGCGACCACGCCGTCGTCGAGCAGGAGCTGCTCCGCGGCGCGCTCGGCGTCGATCCGGACGGACCGGCCGTGCGGCCGTTGCTGCCGGGCGCCCCGGTGCCCGAAGACGCGGACGCGGTGCTGCTGCTGGCACCGGTCCCGTACGCGGAGGTGCTCGCCGTGCACGCGGCCGGGCTGCGAATGCCGAGGAAGGCCACCTATTTCACGCCGAAACCACGCAGCGGTCTCCTGCTGGCCGAGCTTTGACCCCGGTCGTTCCGGGAGCTTTTGTCGGTGGCCCGGCCTAGGATCGCCTCGTGGAACTGCCCGTGATGCCGCCCGTGAAGCCGATGCTGGCCAAGGCCGTGCACGAACTGCCGCGCACGCCGGGGCTGCTGTACGAGCCGAAATGGGACGGCTTCCGCTGCGTGGTCTTCCGCGACGGCGACGAGGTCGTGCTGGGCTCGCGCAACGACCGGCCACTGACGAGGTATTTCCCCGAGCTGGTCGACCTGCTCAAGGACGCGCTGCCCGAACGCTGTGTCGTCGACGGCGAGATCGTGCTGGTCACCGAGGGCGGACTCGATTTCGAGGCGCTGCAGCTGCGGTTGCACCCGGCGGCGTCCAGGGTGGCCAAACTGGCCGCGGAGACGCCGGCCAGTTTCGTGGTGTTCGACCTGCTCGCTCTCGACGACCGCGATCTCACGCCGGAGCCGTTCGGGGAGCGGCGGAAACTGCTCGAAAGCGTCGTCGACACGAAGTTCGCCCGTGTCCACCTGACCCCGCTCTCCGAAGATCCCGACGTCGCCCAGGACTGGTTCACCCGCTTCGAGGGCGCGGGGTTCGACGGCGTGATGGCCAAACCCGCCGATGCGCCGTACGAACAGGACAAGCGGGTGATGTGGAAGGTCAAGCACCAGCGGACCGCCGACTGCGTCGTCGCCGGGTTCCGGTGGCACAAGGACGGTGTCGGCGTCGGGTCGCTGCTGCTCGGGCTCTACAACGACGAAGGCGTCCTGCATCACGTGGGTGTGGCCAGCAGTTTCACCGCCGCGAGGCGCCGTGAGCTGGTGGACGAACTCGCGCCGCTGCGGGAGAACGCGCTGGAGCAGCATCCCTGGCGCGAGTGGGTCGAAGCCCATGAGGAGGCGGGTGGCCGGATGCCCGGCGCGGGCAGCCGGTGGGCGCCGCAAAAGGATCTGAGCTGGGAACCGGTCCGCATCGAGTGGGTCGCCGAGGTCCGCTACGAGCACGTGGAGGGCACGCGGTTCCGCCACGGCGGCAGGCTCGTGCGCTTCCGCCCCGACCGCGACCCGGCCTCCTGCACCTACGCGCAACTCGAAGAGGTCCCGCCCGCCGAGCTGGCCACGATGTTCACCGAGCTGGGGGAAGCATGAAGGCGGAACCGGTCACGCTGGATCTCGACGGCGTCGAATTCACGGTGTCCAATCCGGGCAAGGTCTATTTCCCGGAGAACGGCGAGACCAAATTGGACCTCGTCGAGTACTACCGGGCGGTGTCCGTGCCGCTGCTGGCCCAGCTGGGCGGGCGGCCGCTGCTGCTGGAGCGCTATCCCGACGGCGCGGGCGGGAAGTCGTGGTTCCAGAAGCGGGTCCCGAAGAACGCGCCGGAGTGGCTGACCACGACCGTGGTGTCCACCCCGAACGGGACCACATCGGACGCGCTCGTCGCGAAGGATCTCGCGCATGTCATCTGGGCGGTGAACCAGGGCTGCCTCGGTTTCCACGTGTGGCCGAACCGGGCCGACGCGCCGGACATCAGCGACCAGTTGCGCGTCGACCTCGATCCGTCGCCCGGGATCGGTTTCCCCGAATTGCGCCGTGGCGCCGTCCTGACGAAGGCGTTGCTGGCGGAGCTGGGGATCACCGCGCAGCTGAAGACGTCGGGCTCGCGCGGTCTGCATCTCTACGTGCCGCTGGAACCGAAATGGGACGGCTACGAGGTCCGCGCCGCCGCCGTCGCGCTGGCTCGCGAACTGGAACGCCGCCATCCGGAGGAGATGACGGCGCAGTGGTGGAAGGAAGAGCGCGGTTCCCGGGTGTTCGTCGACTTCAACCAGAACGCGCCGCACAAGACGGTGTTCGGCGCGTGGTGCGTGCGGCCGCGGGTCGGCGGGCAGGTGTCGACGCCGATCGGCTGGGACGAACTGGAGACCGTCGAGCCGGACAAGCTCACGCTGTCCACTGTGCCCGCTCGGTTCGCCGAACGCGGGGACCCTTGGGCGGAAACGAAACCGCAGTCGATCGAGCCGCTGCTGGAAATGTCGGAGAAGGACATGGAGAACGGCCTCATGGACGCGCCGTGGCCGCCCGTCTACCCGAAGATGCCCAACGAACCACCCCGGGTCGCGCCGAGCCGGGCGAAGAAAGAAAGCATTTAGTCCTCTGGATGCGGTACTTGCGCGTGCAACTACCGCATCCAGAGGACGAAACGCGGGCTTCCCGAGGGGCGTTAGAGCGGGAGGTCGAAGGCCAGTTGCGTGGTGGTGGCGGCGGGTTCGGTCTTGCGGGTGGACCGGTGGCCCGGCAGGGTGGCGGCACACCGCGGGCACGGAACGACGTCGGTGCCGGTGAGGTCCACCGGCGTCCACCGGCGGGATTCCTTGTCCCCGCAGGCGGAACGCCGGTAGCGGAGATCTTCGGAGCGGGTCATCAGATGCGCGGCGGGGGAGTCCTCCGGCAGCGCGCCGACCAGATACCAGCGTCCGGCGGTGTTCGTCATGGAACTGTCCTCCCGATACAGGTGGTCCAGCTCGAGATTCCTTCCGCATTCCAGTGTCGAGGAAACACGCCGCGATTCCCGGTATTTCGGCCCCTTTCGGCGTGGCGGCCACGCATTCTTCTTTTCCGTTTCCTCTGCGGAATGCCGCCGGCGCGTGTGAGGATGCTCCGATGTCACGTCGCACGCGTGCCGTCGATCCTGGCCGCCTCGCCCGGTGGTGCCTGGAACATCTGGGCAGCCCGCCGTCGGAGGAGTTGTTCAGATCCGGGTTCCTGTCCGCCGTCATCGGGCTGCGGCTGGCTGACGGCCGCGAGGTGGTGGTCAAGGTCCGTCCGGGCTCACCGCGGATAGCGGCCTGTGTGGAGGTCCAGCGCCGCCTGGTCGAGGCCGGATATCCAGGTCCGCGGCCGCTCACCGGGGCCGAGCCGTTGGGTGACGACGTCGCCACCGCGGAGGCCTACGTGCCCGGCGGGGCGGTGCTCCCGAGCGCGGAGCACGCGGCCGTGGCCTTCGCCGGGGCGTTCGCGGAGCTGATCCGGTTGGCTCCGCGGCCGGACGAGGTGCCCGCGCTCGACCCGGTGCCGTCGTGGGCGGCCTGGAACCACGACGCGGACGGACTGTGGCCGTGTCCGGAGGACTCCGATGTCGACCTCGACGAGGTGCCCGGCGCGGAGTGGATCGACGACGCCGGGCGCCGTGCCCGCGACCGGCTGCGCGCGGGCGGGTCCGATGCCGTGATCGGCCACTGCGACTGGCTCGCCGGCAACCTGCGCTGGAGCGGCGACAAGCCGCTGGTGGTGCATGACTGGGACAGCGTGATCGTGGAAAGCGAAGCCGTCCTGGCCGGTTTCGCCGCCGCGCTGTATTCGACCGTCAGCGCCGGCGAGCTGGCCACCGTCGAGGACACGCAGCGGTTCCTCGACGCCTATGTCCGTGCGCGTGGCCGGGAGTTCAGCGAAGACGAACTCCGGCGGGCGTGGGCGGCAGGCGTCTGGACCAGGGCCTATGACGCCAAGTACCAGCACGCCGTCGGGAAGCCCGTCACCTCACTGTCGGAGACCGAAGCCCGCGAGCGACTCCGTCGCGCGGGCTGCTGAACTCAGTCCTGGATGAACCGCAGGACGCGGAGCATGCCGCGCTCGTCGACGACGTCGGGGTCGTCCGCGACGCACTCTTCGAGGCGTGCGGTGACGGCCTCGGTGTCGATCCCCGAGCCGATCAGTACCAGTTCACTCCGGCGCGGGCGGCCGGACGGCCACGCCGACCTCTCCACCTGGATGAACGAGCCCACCGTGTGCAGGCCGAACCGCGACCGCGGGCCGTTCGGGCCGAAGTCGAGGAAGCCTTTGATCCGGTAGAGCCCGCCCGGCCGTTGTTCGAGGAAGTCCATCAGCCGTCGCGGGTCCAGCGGCCGCTCGGCGGTGAAGGAGACGCTGTCGTACGCGGTGTGGAAGTGATGCTCGTGGTCGTGTTCCTCCTCGCGGAGGTCGTCGAACGACAGCTGGCCCACCCGCTCGCGCGGCCGGGCGTCGAAGAACAGCGTGGGGTCGATCCGGCCGTGGGAGGTCGCGATCACCGGCGTGCCGGGCGCGATCTCGTCGATCGTGCCGCGCAGCTTGTCCAGGGCGTCCGCACCTGCCCGGTCGGTCTTGTTGAGCACGACCAGGTCGGCGAAGCCGAGGTGCTCGTCCAGCTCCGGATGGCGCCGCCTGGTGGCCTCGAACTCGGCCGCGTCGACGAGTTCGACCAGGCCACCGTAGGCGATGGCGGGGTTCTCGCTGGCGATCATCAGACGGATCAGGTCGCGCGGTTCGGCGAGCCCGCTGGCTTCGATCACGATGACGTCGATGCCCGCCTCGGCCTCGGAAAGCTTGGCGAGCATGCCGTCGAGGCCGCTGGCGTCGACGGCGCAGCACAGGCAGCCGTTGCCGAACGACATCATCGTGTCGACCTGGCCGGAGACGGCCATCGCGTCCACCGCGATACTGCCGAAGTCGTTGACCACGACGCCGATCCGCGCACCTTGGCGGTTGGCCAGCAGATGGTTGAGCAGGGTGGTCTTCCCAGAACCGAGGAAGCCCGCGATCAGGATGACCGGGATCCGCCTGTCGACCACGTGCTTCCTTTCCGCCGGAGTTCCCCGCACTCTAGCGACGGCGGCCGCGGGTCAATACACCGGTCTGGCGAAAGAACAGAAGTCTGAAGGGGGAAATGCACTCGAAAGAGTGACCAATGCTATCTCGTGAACGATCACAAAGGAGATCTTGGAAAAGGGTGATCAATTCACCGTTGGCAATTCGGTGAATCTTCCGCGAAGTCCAAAGCAATTCCAAATGTTGTCGTCGGCACGCAATCTAGCTGGGAAAACGTTGTCCTTCGTGGAGCTTCTGCCATTTGGTGGATCGTGTCCGTGTTTCTGTGGGGTATCGTCTTCCGTCTGGTCCGGACCCGGCCATCTCGCCGATCAGGCATGATCCTCCGGGCATTTCCGAAGCGCAGGAGGAATGGTGATCGTTCCCACCGCCGGCACCGGCGTCGAATTCGGAGAGTGGGAAGCCGAAGTATCGACGGCGTCCATGCGGGTGACGGATATCCCCCGCTTGCCCCGGGAGGTGGCCCCGCGGGGACGGAGCGTGGACGTGGCCGCGGCGGAGGACTTCCTCCGGCTCTTCCACGCCGAGACGGACGACGGGGGAACGCGGCTGGGCGAGCGGCTCGACCGGGTCCGCGCCGAGATCGAGGAGACCGGCACCTACCGGCACACCGCGGCCGAGGTCGAGTTCGGCGCACGGGTGGCCTGGCGGAACTCCGCGCGGTGCATCGGCAGGCTGTACTGGCACGGATTGAAGGTGCGTGACCGCCGTGACGTCACCGGCGCGGACGCCATCGCCGAAGAATGCGTCTCCCATCTGCGCGAGGCGACCAGGGGCGGCCGGATCCGCTCGACCATCACCGTGTTCGCGCCGGACGGCCCGGCCGGGCCCGGGCCGAAGATCCACAACGACCAGCTCATCCGATACGCCGGGTACCGGCTCAGCGACGGCTCGGTGCTCGGCGACCCGCGCTACGCCGACTTCACCGAGTCCGTACGGGAACACGGCTGGCGCCCGCCCGAGCGCAAGGGCTCCTTCGACGTGCTCCCGCTGCTCATCGAGTCCGAGCCAGGGGAGCGGCGCCTGTTCCGGCTGCCACCGGACGCGGTGCTGGAGGTCCCGCTGTCGCATCCCGACCACCGGTGGTTCGCCGGGCTCGGACTGCGCTGGCACGCGGTGCCGGCGATCAGCAACATGCGCCTGGAGATCGGCGGGATCACCTACCCGGCGGCCCCGTTCAACGGCTGGTACCTCGCCACCGAGGTCGGCGCGCGCAACCTCGCCGACACCGACCGCTACGACCTGCTGCCGGTGATCGCGGACCTGATGGGCCTGTCGACGGTGTCGGAACGCACCCTGTGGCGTGACCGCGCGCTGGTCGAGCTGACGCTGGCGGTCCAGCACTCCTTCGACGCGGCGGGCGTGACCATGGCCGACCATCACACCGAATCGCGGCGGTTCCTCACGCATATCGCCAAGGAGGAACGCGCGGGCCGCCGCTGCCAGGCGGAGTGGAGCTGGATCGTCCCGCCCCTGTCCGGCGGGCAGACCGCGGTGTTCCACCGCTACTACGACGAACCCGATCCGGCCTTGAGACCGGCGTTCCTGCCCCCTGGGTGAACGCCCCCGACGGGTGAAGGGGTGAACCGAATGCGGCGTGTCGATGAGCCGGACGGCGGTACGGGTTGCGGCCGCGCGGACAATGGTGGCATGACCGCAGTACTCGTCGCCCATGCCGGGAAGTCCGGCGGGACAAGGGAGATCGCCGAGGTGATCGCCGCCGAACTGCGGGAGGCGGGCCTGACGGCCGAGCTGCTGGACGCCGCCGAGGTCGACGACGTCGAAGCGTACGGCGCGGTGATCGTCGGGAGCGCGCTGTACCGGCGGCGCTGGCGGCCGGAGGCGGTGCGCCTGCTCGCCGAGCACGAGGAGGCGCTCCGGAACCGCCCGGTCTGGCTGTTCCACAGCGGGCCCTGCGGGCCGCTCGCCGCGGGCAAACGGATCAGCCTGCCCGCCGGGGTCGCCCTGCTGGCCGCGCGGATCGACGCCGAACGCACCGCCACCTTCGGCGGCAGGCTCACCCCGGCCACCGCGAAGGGCCTGTTCTGGAAGATCATGGCCGCGGGCCCGTGGGCGGGCGACTTCCGCGACTGGGCGCTGATCCGGTCCTGGGCACGCGACGTCGGCCACCGCGTGCGCATCCGCGTCACCCTCTGAAACCGCGGTTTCGTCGGTGCCCTGTCGTAGGGTGCCTTCATGGACAAAAGGTTCACCGCGACGCTGCTCAAGAGCCCGGAAAAGGGCGGCTGGACATACGTGGTCATGCCCGGCTCCGCCGAATTCTTCGGCACCAAGGGCCTGGTCAAGGTCCGGGGGACCATCGACGGGCAGCCGTTCCGGAGTTCGTTCATGGCGCTGGGCGACGGTACCCACAAGCTCCCGGTGAAGGCCGAAGTGCGCAAGGCGATCGGCAAGGAAGCGGGCGACACCGTGGATGTCGTCCTGCTCGAACGGCTGGAGGACTGAGTGGCCGCGGAGTGGAAGCCGTCGCCGGTCATCAAGATCTACGAGGCGCTCGGCGCGGTGGCCGACGGGCGCGTCGAGGTCGACGGTGACACGGCGCGCGTGGCGTCTTCGGACACGGCGAAGACGTACGACGTGCGCCACGATCCGGCCGCGGGATCGATCACGGCCAACGACAACGGGTCGTACTGGCAGGGTTATCTCGGCTATCCGGGCATCGCGTATCTGATGGTGCGCGGCGTGCTCGCCTACGACAGCGGCCTCGCCGCCGAGCTGGTGGGCGTGCCGTGGAAGGAACTCGCCACCCGGTATCGCAACGACTGGGCGAAGGTCGAGAAGCACGTCCGTGACGACCTGGCCGAGCGTGGCGTGGACCTGGGCCGGTTCGACGCCGGACTCGCGGAAATCTCCAGCCGGCTGGAGGAATTGGCGCTCACCAAGCTTTCCCCTCGGCTGCGGCCGCCGAAGTGAGGTTGGCGCGAGCTGCTGGTCGTGAGTGGTAAGTGTCGTTCTAACGACACTTACCACTCACGACCACCTCGCGAAGCCTTGGGAGACGGGTGTTCTTCACTTGACCTTGAGTTAAGTCGAGGTTTTAGCGTGGGCCAGGTCAAGATCCCCTGGCACGTGAGGAGAACATCCCGATGGCTGTATCGGCACAACGGCGGGCGGAGGCGGCCCCGCCGCCGGACAAGGTTCCGGCCGAGGCCTGGCGGATGGCCTGGGTGATCGTGCTCGGCGCGTTCATGACCATGCTGGACACCACGGTCCTCGCGGTGGGCGCCGAGACGCTCACTCAGGAACTCGGCGCCGGAATCGCTTCCGTGCAATGGGTTTTCACCGCGTATCTGGTGGCGCTCGCGATCGCGCTGCCGTTGTGCGGCTGGCTCAGCCGCCGGTTCGGCGCGGGCCGGGTCTGGCTGATGTCGCTGGCGGCGTTCACGGTGGCGTCGGCGCTGTGCGCGCTCGCCGGGAACGTCGGCTGGCTGATCGGGCTGCGGGTACTGCAGGGCCTCGCCGCCGGGCTGCTCCTGCCCGCGGGGCAGACGGTGCTCGGCCAGGCCGTCGGGCCCGCCCGGCTCGGGCGGGTCATGGGAACGCTGGGCATCGTGATGAGTGTCGGCCCGACGTTCGGCCCGGTCCTCGGCGGTGTCCTGCTGCGCGGGCTGTCGTGGGAATGGCTGTTCCTGATCAACATCCCGGTCGGCGTGGTCGCCCTGGTGCTCGGCCTGCGCCTGGTTCCCCGTGGTGAGAAGGGCGCGGCGGCGCGTCCCGACTGGCTCGGTTTCCTCTTGGTGAGCTTGGGGATCCCGGCGTTGCTGTACGGGCTCACCACCTGGGGCGAGGGCGGCGCGGAGTTCGGTGTGGGTGTGCTGGTGCCGCTCGTGGCCGGGATCGCGCTGCTGGTGCTGTTCATCCGGCGTTCGTGGGGACGGGCGGACGCGGTCATGGACCTGACCTTGTTCCGGAGCCGGGTCTACACCGCGGCCGTCGCGCTCTCCTTCTTCGCCGCCCCGGCGTTGTTCGGCGCGCTTTTCCTGCTGCCGCTGTACTTCCAGGTGCTGGGCGGGAACGGGGTCATCGAGACGGGGCTGCTGCTGATGAGTCTCGGCGTCGGCACGGCGATCGCACTGCCGGTCTCCGGCAGGCTCACCGACCGGTACAGCGCGGGCCTCGTGGCGGCGTGGGGGAGTGCCGCGACGCTCGCCACCACCGTCCCGTTCGCGATCGGCGGCTTCCCGCCGGACGGCGTCGTCGTGCAGATCCTTTTGGTGGCCAGGGGATTGGCTGTGGCCTTCCTGCTGCTGCCCGCGACGACGGCCGGCTACGCGGCCGTCACCAAGGAGCAGCTGCCCGACGCCGTCGCGCAGATCAACATCGTCAGCCGCGTCGGCGGGGCGGCGGGGACGGCGCTGTTCGCCGTCGTACTGGCGAACCTGCTGCCGTCGGGGACGGCGATGGCGTTCCGGGTGACGTTCTGGTGGCTCACCGCCGCGGCCGTGATCGCGGTGGCGCTGGGAATCAGGCTCTGGTGGGTTTCGCGGCGTGCTTGACCTCGTGAGTGGTGATGACGGTCGGAACCGTCATCACCACTCACGAGACCGCCTGCTCAGTCGCAGTGTTCGACCGGGCTGTTGTACGCCGTCCCGCCCGCGGAACCGCCCCACTTCACGCATTTGCCCGCGGCGGAAGCGCGGACCGGGCCCGCGAACCAGGCGAACGAGCCGGAGTCGGTGATCCGGGACGAGCCCTGGACCTCGAGGTAGGCCGACGTCGCGGTGGCGGTGCCCGCCGACGTGCTCTTCATCGTGCTGACACAGTTCTGTCCGTTGGAAGCGTTGTAGGACAGGTAAACCGTGCCCGCGGTCCCGAGCGGGGCCGAATCGATGACGCCGTAGCCGCCGCCGCACGCCGGGGCGCCGAGCGTCGTCTCGGTGACGGTCGAGAAGCGGATGGTCTCGTTGGCGTTGCCCGCCGGACCCGCTTCGTACAGCACGCCGACCGAACCCGAGGACAGCTGGACCATGTCGGAGTAGGCGGCGTCACCGCTCCACACCAGCGTTCCGGCGGAATTGCCCTGCCAGTTCGCGCCCTCGTCGAACGACGAACGCACGACGAGTTCCTTGCGGCGGTCGCAGACCGACGGGGCGGCGAACAGGAGCCGGTTGTACTTGCCCGCCTTGTCGGTCGCGGTCATCCGCGCGGTCGAGGCCTGGACGACCGGGGTGATCAGATCCTCCTCGAAGGTGAACTTGGTGGAGAAACTCGCCCCGCCGTCGGAACTGAGGGCGTAGGCGCGGTTCTTCGCGCCACCGCTGAGGCATTTGTCGTCGTTGTTGGCCTGGTTGCGCGCCGCCACGTAGACCCGCCCGTCGAGCAGTTCGGTGACGCTGATCTCCTGCGGGTTCAGCGCGGTGGTCGCCGGGGTGTCGGTGGCGCCGCGCTTCCAGGTGACGCCCTGGTCGTCGCTGTAGATGAGCGCACCGCTGTTCGCGGTGCCGATGGTGTAACTCATCCCCGCGACGATCCGGCCGGCGTGCGCGCCCCGCGTCAGCACGATGCCGTGCGACGGGCCGGTCGCGAGCCAGCCCGGCGCCGTGCTGAACCCGAGCTGCGTGGTGAGCACCTTGGGCGCGGTCCACGTCTTGCCGTGGTCATCGCTGATCGAGACGCGCGGAATCCGGTTGCAGTCAGGGTTCTTGACGCATTCCAGCACCGAGAGCAGCACGATCCGCCCGGTGGACGGGATCACGATCGGCGTCGGATTTCCTTTGGTGTCACCGAAACCTTCGATGACGATCTTCGGGGCGCTCCAGGTCTTCCCGTTGTCGGCCGAGCGCTTCACGACGAGATCGATGTCGCCGCGGTCGTTGCAGAAGCTGGCGCCGCCCTTGCGTCCTTCGGCGAAGGCGAGCAGTTCGCCGTTGTTCGCCTTGACCACGGCGGGGATTCTGAAGCAGTCGTAACCTTCGGTTTTCTCTTTGTACACCAACGTGTTTCCGACGGCGGCGGCCGAGACCTGGTCGGTGGACACCGGGGCGGCGAGGGAGGTGGCCGGGGCTGCGCCGACCGCCGCGGTGGCGACGAGGGCCGCGAACAGGCCCTGTGCGACGCGGGAGATCTTCACGGGAGTACTCCGTCCTGGAGGTGATTCCGGGTGACGGGAGACCAGAGTCCTTCCCTGTCGTACAAGGCGCGTACAACCCGGTTTCGCGCTCTGTGTCAGGTGACGCAGAACCGCGGCGCTTTCGCTGACAGAGTCGGTCTCGTCGGACACGACGCGAGAGCAGGGGAGGGCCGATGAAGGTGATCGATCCCGAGGGACGTGGGTGGGTGGTCGATCGCCGGTTCGCGCCGTGGCGCCGGTGGGTCCAGCCCTTCGCCGGGCTCACCGGCGGTTACCGGCACTACGAGCTCACCGCGTATTGGAAGCTCGAGTCCGGGGACGGCGTCGAGGGCCACGAGGACACGCCCGTGGACAAGGTGCTCGTCGGGACGCTGGGGGTGCTGTTCGTCTTGGACGCACTCGTGAAGTTCCCGGTGTACCTGCTGCTGGGGGTCTTCCTGCTGCCGTTCCTGTTGCTGGAAATGGCGGGCCAGGCCGTGGCGGGTTCCGTCGCGCGGCTGGTGCGGTGGTTCCGGAACGCACCGGCCAGGGTCGACGTCGCCGGCTGGCACAAGGATCAGAGCGGGCTGGTCTCGCTGACGATCCTCAGGGTGCGCGACAACCTGGCGGAGCCCTTGACGATCGAGCTGTGCGCTCTGCTCCGCGAACGCGTCATGTTCGATCCCGGCGAGCCTGCCGTCCGCGAGGCGCTCACCCGGTTCGGCGCGCGGGTGGAATCCCATCGGACCCTCCTCTGGGACAGATCTGTGTCAGGATCCGGTCACCGATGAGGGAGAAACGCGATGCGGGTGACCGATGCCGACGGCGGCGAATGGCTGATCGTGCGCCGGTTCGCGCCGTGGCTGCGCCAGATCCGCCCGATCGCCATCGTCACCGAAAGCGAGCGCTACCGGGAAGTGTCGTTCACCCGGCACCGCGGCCGGTCCGCCGAGAAGGAACGCCCCGGCTTCGAAGACCTGCTCATGCTGGGGTTCGCCGCCACGCAGGTGGCGGGGCTCGCGCTGATCCTGTCGCCGGTCCTCCTGGCGGAACTGGTGGCCTGGGCGGTGACAGGGGCGTTCCTCTGGCTGGCGAGGCTGACCGGTCTGGTGCGGGCCCGGATCGACCTCGTCGCGCCACCACCCGCGGTGCGCAGCCTCGCGCCGGTGCGGGTCCTGCTGGTGCCGAGGACGGCCGCGGCCCGGCTCGTCCGCGAACTCGGCGGCCTGATCGAGACCACGCCGGACTTCGATCCGGAGAACGAACCGCGTGTGCGGAAGCTGTTCGCGGCCACCGGGGCGCGGGTGGAGCGGCACTTCGGCCTGCCGTGGCGGCTCAGTGCTCGTCGGGTGCGAGTTTCCTGAGGTCGCGCAGGCTCCGGACGACCAGCCGCTGGCGCCCGGTGCTGAGCAGCCCGTCGGCGCGCAGGGCCCGCAACGTCCTGGCGACGGCTTCCCGTGACGCGGACGCGAGTCCCGCGAGATCGCGCTGGCTGATGCGCAAGGCGATCAGCGTGCCGTCGGGTACGGGGACGCCGTACCGCTCGGCGAGGTCGACCAGGATCGCGGCGATGCGTTCGGCGGCGGTGCTGTCCCCGAATTCGGTGCGGCGCGAGTTGGCGTAACGCAACCGGGAGGTGATGATCCGGAGCAGGACCACGGAGATCCCGGCGTGTTCGCGGAGCACGGAGTTGAACGCGCGCGCGGACAGCCACAGCCCGGTGACCGGTTCAACGGCGATCGCCGTGGCCGAGCGCAGGCTGCCGTCCATCGACGCCATCTCGCCGATGATGTCGCCAGGGTCGCGGACGGCCAGTACGGCGTCGTAACCGCCGGTGGACACCGACGTGATCTTGACCCGCCCGGTCATCAGGATCAGCACCCAGTCCGAGCGGTCGCCCTCGCGGATGATCACCGTCCCGGCCGGGTACCGGCGCAGCTCGGCCGCGGCGCGCAGCGCCTTGCGCTGGACGTCGTCGAGCAGCTCCCAGAGCCTGCCCGGTGAATCGTGCGGCTCCGCCGCCGGCTGTGTCATGCCTTCTCGTCGCCTCCGTGCGCGATGGTACGAGCAGGCGCCGTCCGGCGTTAACCGGGGAGCTCTTGGTACGCCTGGGAAAGGCGCCGGATCCCGTCCCGCACCTGTGCGCCGGTCGCGGTACTGACGTAGCTCAGGCGCAGATACGGTCCCGGCGCCTCGGCCGCGAAGTAGAGCTTGCCGGGGGTGACCGCTACTCCGGCGCGGAAAGCGGCGCTGGTCAACGTCGTTTCGTCGGCGGATCCGGGTAGCGGCTGCCACAGGTGATAGCCCCCGGTCGGGACCGGGACGGCGCTCCAGGAGGGCAGGAATTCCCGCAGTGCCGAGACGGCGACGTCGCGACGTTCGCGCAGCGAGGCGGTGAGGGTCCGCAGATGGCGGGCCCAGGCGGGAGAACTCACCAGCTCCAGCGCGGTCTCCTGGAGTGGCCTGGGCACGAAGAAGCTCTCGACGGCGTGCAGTCCGCGCAGGCGTTCCAAGGCGGGCCCGCGGGCGGCCAATGCGCTGATCCGCAGGCTCGGTGACGCCGGTTTCGTGAGCGACCGGATGTGCACGACGACACCGTCGGGATCGTCGGCCACGAGCGGCGGCGGGGGAGGCGGGCTGCCGGGATGGGCCATCAGCCGCGCGAAATCGTCCTCGATGACGAAAGCGCCCGCGTCACGGGCGATCCGCAGGACCTCGGCCCGTCGCTCGGCACAGAGGACCGCGCCCGTCGGGTTCTGGAACGCGGGCTGGCAGACGAACAGCCGGGCGCCGGTGTCGCGGAAAGCGTCCGCGAGCAGTTCGGGCCGGACGCCGTCGCGGTCGATCGGCACCGGGACCGGCCGCAGCCCCGACGCCCGCGCGATGGCCAGCATCCCCGGGTACGTCGGGGATTCGACCAGCACCGGCGCGCCGGGGGCGCCGAGCGCGCGCAACGCCGTGGTCAGCGCGCTCTGCCCGCCCGCGGTGACCAGCACGTTCTCGACGTTCACCGGGCTGCCGATGTCCCTGGCGAACCAGGCCCGCAGTTCGGGCAGGCCGCAGATCGGCGGCCGGGTCCAGGCACCGGGACGGCGTCCGGCCCTGGCCGACGCGGCCGCGAGGTCCCGTTCCGGTTGCAGGCTGGGATGCGTGTAGCCGCCGTTGAGGTCGATGACCCCCGAGGGCGGGTCGCTCAGCGCGGTGAGCACGCCGGTCGCGTCGATGGCGCGGATACCGGACTGCGAACTCAGCGACACCTCCTGCCAGGAGACGTCGCCGGTCACCGACGACTCCCGGGGCGGCGGCGCGCGGAAGACCCCGGCGCCGGGGCGGGTGATCACCAGGCCTTCCGCGGCGAGTGCGGCGATGGCGCGCGACACCGTCACTGGGCTCACTTTCAGCTGCCGGACGAGTTCCCGGCTCGACGGGAGCTTTCCGTCGACCGGATAGCGGTCGAGGTCGGCCCGCAGCTGTGTGACCAGGCTGGTGACGCTGCTACCATCGGACATGAGACTGGATGATAGCGCTATCGCGGACCGGGCAGTAGCGGTCCGCTCCGGGACCGCGCTGGCGGCGCTGGGTGTCCTCGCCTTCTCGTTCACGTTCCCCGCCACCGTGTGGGCGCTCAAGGGCTTCGACGCGTGGACCGCCACGGGGCTGCGCAGTGTCCTGGCCGCCCTGGTCGCCGGCACCTGCCTGAAGGTCTTCCGGGTCCCGTTGCCGAGGCGCGACCAGTGGCGGGGTCTGGCTGTGGTCTCCCTCGGCTGTGTCCTCGCCTTCCCGATCCTGACCACGCTCGCGCTCAAGACGTCGTCGACGGCGCATTCCGCGGTGGTGATCGGGCTGCTGCCGCTGGCCACCGCCGTCATCTCCTCGAAGCTGACCGGGCACCGGCCGTCCCGCCGGTTCTGGCTCGCCGCCGCGGTCGGCGCGAGCGCGGTCGTGGTGTTCACCGTCGCGCAGAGCGGCGGCGGACTGTCCACAGCGGACCTGTTCCTGTTCGGCGCGCTCGTGCTGTGCGCGTTCGGGTACGCCGAGGGCGGCAGGCTGGCCAGGGAAATGGCGGGCTGGCACGTGATCGCCTGGGCGCTGGTCATGGCACTGCCGGTCACCGGCGCGTTCGCCGTCTTCGGGTTCGCGACCGAGCCGCTGCACGTCACCGGCGAGGGGATCGCCGGCCTGCTGTACGTCGCCCTCATTTCCCAGTTCGGCGGGTTCTTCGCCTGGTACCGGGGAATGGCCGAGATCGGGGTCGCGCGGGCCAGCCAGTTGCAGCTCGCCCAGCCGCTGCTGACCCTGGTCTGGGCGGTCCTGCTGCTCGGCGAGCACCTCCCGGCGGCCGCGCCGGTGACGGCGCTGATCGTCGTCGCCTGCATCGTGGTGACCCAGCGCTCCCGGAGCTAGATCAACGTCGCGAATCCGCCAGACCACGGTGCCCGCGCGGTGATGGGCTGAAGCGCATGACCGCTTCGACTCTCGACACCTCCGCGCGGACACCGGTGAAGGGATGGCTCGCCGTCCTCGCGGTGACGCTGGGGATTTTCTCCCTCGTCACCACGGAGATCCTGCCGATCGGCCTCCTGACCCCGATCGGCGAGGACTTCCGGATCACCGCGGGGACGGCGGGCCTGACCATGACGCTGCCCGGCTTCGTCGCCGCGCTCGCCGCCCCGGCGGTCACCGTCGCCGCCGGACGCCTCGACCGCCGGGTCCTGCTGTGCGGCCTGATGGTGGTGCTGGCGCTGGCCGACGTCCTCGCGGCGACAGCGCAGGCCTACTGGGCGGTGCTCGTCTCGCGGATCCTGGTCGGACTGGTGATCGGCGCGTTCTGGGCGATCGGATCCGGGCTCGCCACGCGGCTGGTCGGTCCCGCGCGGGCGGGCACGGCGACCGCGGTGATCTTCTCCGCCGTGCCGCTGGGCTCCGTGCTCGGCGTGCCGGCGGGAACTTTCGTCGGTGAACTGCTCGGCTGGCGAGCGGCGTTCGCCGTGATGGGTGTCTTCACGCTCGGTGTGCTCGCCGCGCTGGCCCTGTCGCTGCCGCCGCTGCCGTCGGCGGGTGGCACGCGGCTCGACGTCCTGCGCGAGATGACGCGCGGGCGGGCGACCAGGCTCGGCCTGCTCGTCACGGTGCTGGTCGTGCTCGCCCATTTCGGGACCTACACCTACGTCACGCCGCTCCTGCGACAAGTCACGCAGGTGAGCCCGGAGCTGATCACCGTTTTCCTGCTCGTCTACGGCACCGCCGGGATCGCGGGCAACTTCGCCGCGGGTGCGGCGATCGCCCGCGACCTCCGCCTGACCTTCCTCGCCGCCGCGGGGCTGATCGGGGTCGCGACCTGCGCGTTGCCGTTCGCCGGCGACTCGCGGGCGGGCGCGCTCGTCCTGCTGGTGATCTGGGGTTTCGCCTATGGCGCCGTCCCGGTCTGTTCGGGAACGTGGTTCGCGAAGGCGGCACCGCGCTACCCCGAGGCGGCGTCGGTGCTGTTCACCTCGTCGTTCCAGGCGACCCTTTCGGCGGGCGCGCTGCTGGGTGGCTTCGTCGTCGACGCCGTGTCCGTCCCGGCGGTGATGCTCGCCGGCGGCGCGGTGGCCTTGCTCGCGGTGGCCGTGCTCAGCCGAGCACGGCCAGCGTGACCAGCGCGGTGGTCCCGACCAGCAGGGTCGAGAGCAGGCCGAGCAGCAGGGCACGGCCCCCGGTGCGGACCAGCGTGCCGATCCGGACCGCGCAGCCGAGTCCGAACAGCGCCCCGGCCAGCAGCAGCGTGCAGCCGACCTTGGCGACATCGAGCGCGGCGCCCGGCACGATCCCGGTGCTGCGCAGGGCCGCCATCGCGAGGAAACCGAGGACGAACAGCGGGACCAGCGGCGGACGCTTGCCGCCGTCGGCCGGGCGGTGGCGTTCGTGCACGCCGACCGCGGCGACCATCGGGGCCAGCAGGACCACCCGGCTGAGCTTGATCACGATGGCGACCGCGACGGCGGCGCCGCCCGCGGGGGTGGCCGCGGCGACGACCTGCGCGACTTCGTGCACGCTGAGCCCGGCCCATTCGCCGATCCGGACCGCGTCGAGGCGCAGCCAGCCGCCGAGCAGCGGGACGGCCGCGATGGCGAGCCCCCCGTAGAAGGTGACCAGCGCGACCGCGGTCGCGACGTCGGAGTCCTCCCGTTCGACGATGCCTTCCATGGCGGCGATCGCCGACGCGCCACAGATCGAGAAGCCGGTCGCGACCAGCATCGCCAGCCCGCGCGGCACGCCGAGGAGCCTGCCGAGGCCGATCGTGCCGAGGAACGTGATGCCGACCGTGAGCACGACGGTGAGCAGGGTGCCGGGGCCGAGCGCCAGCACCGAGGGGAGTGAGAGTTGCAGACCGAGCAGTACGACACCGGCACGGAGCAGCTTCTTGGTGACGCCGGAGATCGCCTTCCGGGTCTCGTCCGACAACGCGGGCAGGGAGCCGGCGAGGATGCCGAGCACGACGGCGATGGTGAGCGCGCTGACGACGGGGACCGCGGTGCCGACCAGGTAGGCGGCGGCCACTCCGGCGCCGGTGATGGCCAGGGCGGTCAGGTAGGGCTTCGTCGGTCTCGCGTGCGTGGTGCTCATGGTTCGAGCCTCGTCCGGAAGAGGTGGCCTCGGTAGCGGGGAATACGAGGGGTAGGTCATAGACTTGGGCTATGACCGCACCCGATCTGGACTCCCTGCGCCTGCTGGTGCTCGTGGACGAGCTCGGCAGCATCGGGCAGGCCGCGGCCAGGCTCGGGATCGCGCAGCCGTCGGCGAGCAAACGACTGTCCACAATCGAGCGACGGCTCGGGCTGGTGCTGGTCGACCGCACGCGGCGGGGGTCCGCGCTCACCCCCGACGGCCGGGTCATCGCGGGCTGGGCGCACCGCGTGCTGTCCGAACTCGACGGTCTCCTCGACGGCGCCGAAGCACTGCGCACCCAGCACGAGGCGGAACTCCGCGTCGCCGCGAGCATGACGCTGGCCGAACATCTGGTCCCGGGCTGGATCGGCGAACTCAAACGCGGGAACCCGGGGCTGTACCTCGGACTGGAGGTCACGAACTCCGATCAGGCGGCCGAACTGGCCAGGGAGGGCAAGGTCGACCTCGGGTTCGTCGAGTCACCCGGCGCGCTGCCCGGCCTGTCGTCGAAGCGGGTGGCCACTGATCGCCTGGTCCTCGTCGTGGCCGGAAGCCACCCGTGGGCGCGCAGGCGCCGCGCGCTGACCGCGGCCGAACTGGCGGTCACGCCGCTGGTGGTCCGCGAACCCGGGTCCGGGACCAGGGAAACCGTGGACACCGCCTTGCGCAAGGCCGGGGTGGGCCCGGCGAAACCGTTGCTGGAACTGGGTTCCGCGTCCGCCGTCCGCAACGCCGTGATCGCGGGCGCCGGTCCGGCGGTGATCAGCGAACTCGACGTCGCCCGCGACGTCGCCGACCGCAGGCTCGTCGCGGTCGCCGTCGAGGGTGTCGACTTCGGGCGGGAACTGCGCGCGGTGTGGCCGGCCGGGCGGCGGCTCGCCGGACCGGCCGCCGCGCTGCTGGCCCTCGCGGTCCGTTCCCGGAATCCGCGCGGCTGACGGCGAACGGACGAATCGTCCGCCAGCTCTTGAAAAGCCCGGGTGTAGGGACTCTCCTGGAGGGGTACCAGCTTTCCGAAGGTGTGTCCTCGTGCTGGGAGTCGCCCATGACCGCGGTGAAGACCTCGCCCCGCCCGGAGGCCGTGCGCTTCGGCGGACGACTCCGTGCCCCCAAGGGCAGCGTGTTCCTCAACGTCGTGCGCACCACCGACCACAAGACGATCGGCCTGCTCTACCTGTGCACGTCGTTCGGGTTCTTCCTCGTCGGCGGATTCATGGCCCTGCTGATGCGCGGCGAGCTGGGCAGGCCGGGGCTGCAATTCCTTTCGCAGGAGCAGTACAACCAGCTGTTCACCATGCACGGCCTCATCATGCTGCTGCTGTACGCGACCCCGAACCTCTTCGCCTTCGCCAACTACATCCTGCCGCTGCAGATCGGCTCCCCGGACGTCGCCTTCCCGCGGCTGAACGCGTTCTCCTACTGGCTCTACCTCTTCGGCGGGCTGATGACGCTCAGCGCGTTCGTCACGCCGAGCGGCGCACCCGACTTCGGCTGGACGATGTACACGCCGCTGTCGAACGCCGCGCACACCCCGGGGGTGGGCGCCGATCTGGCGATCATGGGCCTGATCGTCTCCGGGCTCGGCACGATCCTCGGCGCGGTCAACATGATCACCACGATCCTCTGCCTGCGCGCGCCGGGGATGACCATGTGGCGGTTGCCGCTGTTCACCTGGAACATCCTGTTCACCACCATCCTGATCCTCGCGGTGTTCCCGATCCTCACCGCGGCGCTGTTCGGACTGGAGGCGGACAGACGGCTCGGCGCGCACGTCTTCGATCCGGCCAACGGCGGGGCGATCCTGTTCCAGCACCTGTTCTGGTTCTTCGGCCATCCCGAGGTCTACATCGTCGCGCTGCCGTATTTCGGCATCATCACCGAGATCGTCCCGGTGTTCAGCCGGAAACCGCTGTTCGGCTACAAGCTCATGGTGTTCGCGACGATCGGGATCACCGCGTTGTCGTTCGCCGTGTGGGCACACCACATGTTCGCCACCGGAGCGGTGCTGTTGCCGTTCTTCTCCATCATGACCTTCCTCATCGCGGTGCCGACCGGGATCAAGTTCTTCAACTGGATCGGCACCATGTGGAAGGGACAGCTCACCTTCGAGTCACCGATGCTCTGGTCGATCGGGTTCATGGTGACGTTCCTGCTCGGCGGGCTGACCGGGATCATCCTCGCCGCGCCGCCGCTGGACTTCCACATCCACGACACCTACTTCGTGGTGGCCCACTTCCACTACGTGCTGTTCGGCACCATCGTGTTCGCCACCTTCGCCGGGATCTACTTCTGGTTCCCCAAGATGACCGGGCGGATGCTCGACGAACGGCTCGCGAAACTGCATTTCTGGACCACCCTCATCGGCTTCCACACGACGTTCCTGGTCCAGCACTGGCTCGGTAACCAAGGAATGCCCCGCCGCTACGCCGACTACCTGAGCAGCGACGGTTTCACCTTGCTGCACACCATTTCCACCATCGGCGCGTTCCTGCTCGGCGCGTCGGTGCTGCCGTTCCTCTGGAACGTCGTCCGCAGCTACCGGTTCGGGGAGGTCGTCGAGGTCGACGACCCGTGGGGACACGGGAATTCCCTGGAATGGGCGACGACCTGCCCGCCTCCCCGGCACAACTTCTTCGACCTGCCGAGGATCCGGTCCGAACGCCCGGCGTTCGAACTCCATTACCCGCACATGATCCCCCGGCTGCGCGCCGAGGGGCATACGACCCCGTTCCAGCGCCGCGACCAGCAGGCACCGTCGGAAGTGGTGGCGGACAAGGCGCTGGCCGACGACGGCACCGGCTCACCGAAGGAATGAGGTACCCGCGCATGATCCCGATGGACGTCGAGGGGATGGCAGTCCTGGCTCCGGAAGCGGCGCCGGTGATGCTGCTGCGAGAACGAGAGGGCGAACGGCGCTGGCTGGCGATCACGATCGGCGGCCCCGAGGCGAGCGCGGTGGCGCTCGCGCAGGAGAAGATCCAGCTGCCCCGGCCCGGCACGATCGAACTGATCGGCCAGGTGGTGGAATCGTTCGGGCATCAGGTGACCGGCGTGGAAGTCACCGCGCTGCGGGACGGCATCTTCTTCGCGGATCTCGTCCTGGACTCCGATATCCGCGTTTCGGCCCGGCCGAGCGACGCGGTCGCGATCGGGCTGCGTGCCGGTGTCGCGATCAAGGTGGCCGACTCCGTACTGGAGGTCGCTTCGGTACGGGTCGAGATCGTCGGCTCCGGGCCCGACGCCGAACTGCCGTCGGCACCGGCGGACCCGGTCGAGCAGGAACGGGAGGTGGAGGAGTTCCGGGCGGCGCTGGACAAGATCGTGCCCGAGGACTTCGGCGACCTGCCTCCTGAGCCGCCTGTAGGCCCGTGAGAGCCGCGCGACCCGTGTTATGAACGGGACTTTCATTGCAAAATTTGCAATGAAAGTCCCGTTCATAACATTCGTGACGGGTGGAGCTACTGCTTCGCCAGGCCCCGCTCGATCGCCTCGATGATGCGCGGGCGCATCTCGGCCGCGCTGATGATCGCGTCCACCGAACCGACCTTCACCGCGCGCTCGATGCTGTGCACGCCGTCGAACTCGGCGGCCACCGCGCCCAGTTTCTCGGACCGGACCGACGACTGGACTTCGGCCAGCTCCGCGGCGAGCGCCGCGCGTTCGGCGCCGGTCGCCCCGCTGAGCTTCTCCGAAAGCGACCGCACCCGCTGGTCCGCCGCGGTCCGCGCGTTGACCTCACCGGCGAACACGACCGCCGCGGCGGGCGCCCCGCCGAGGACGGACGCGAACGAACCCTCCAGTGCCAGCACCGTCATGTTCGGGTTCAGCGCCTTCGAGAAGACCACGAAAGCGCCGCCGTGGTACCGCGAGATCACGCAGAACACGATCGGGCCCTCGAAGTTGACGATCGCCCGGCCGATCTCCGCGCCGTACTCCAGCTGCAGTTTCCGCATCGACTCCGGCGAGCCGTCGAAGCCGGACAGGTTCGCCAGCACCACCAGCGGCCGGTTGCCGCTGGCCGCGTTGATCGCCCGCGCCGCCTTCTTCGACGACCGCGGGAACAGCGTGCCCGCGGTGTAGGTGTCGGGGCCGTCGGTGGGCGGGAAGCCGCGGCGCGGCACCGAACGCGACTCGATCCCGAGCAGGCACACCGGCCGCCCGCCGAGGTGCACGTCCTGCACGGCCGCGGTCTCCGCGTCGGCCATGCCCGGCCAGCGCTCCAGCACCGGGTGGTCCTGATCCGACAGGGCGCGCATCACGGTGCGGATGTCGAACGGCTTCTTGCGGTCCGGGTTGGCCTCCCGCGAGAAGATCTGGCCGACCGTGGTGAAGTCGCTGTCGACGGCCGCGTGCGGGAAGGACGAGATGTCCCGGTCGACCGGGTCGGTGGTGACGGCCTTGCGCGGACCGGTCTCCTCCGGCGCGATGTAGGTGTGGTCGTAATGCGACATCAGCACGTCGCGGGCCGCGGCGAGGTTCGGCGCCCAGTACTGCGCCTGCCCGTTCGGGCCCATGACGCGGTCGTAGCCGCCGATGCCGAAGTTGTCCTCGGCCGAGACGCCACCGGAGAAGTCGAGCGACTGCTTGCCGGTCAGCACCATCGCGGAATCCGGCGTCATCACCAGGATTCCCTTGGTGTGCATCAGCATCGTCGCTTCGGCGTTCCAGTACGGCTGGGCGCCGACGTTGATCCCGGCCACCACGATGTTGATCTCGCCGCCGTCCTGGGTGAAGTGCACGATCCGCTTGAGCGCGGCCGCGACCCAGTCCATGTTCTCGGTGCCGGACTCCATCGAGATCCGGGCACCGGCCGAGAGCGCGTACCACTCCAGCGGGACCCGCATCCGTTCGGCGAGGTCCAGCGCCGCGATCACCCGCGCGCACTCCGGCTCCGAGAGCGCGCCGAGCGCCTTCGTCGGGTCGCCCAGCAGCACCACCCGTGTGACGCCTTCCGGGTAACGCTCGGTCGGCGTGGTGACCACGCCGGCGACGATCGCCGCCTTGTTGCGCCCCTTCGGCCGGTCGACCGGGACGAGCGTGTTCGTGTCGTCCAGGTCGTACTCGGTGAACGAGCCGAGCATCTTTGTCAGCTCGTACGGGTACACCGTGTCGCGGCGACGGGCGCGCAGGACGTTCTGGCGGTAGTCGTCGAGCGGCAGGATCGGCTCGGTCGTGGGCTCGGACAGCGACATCTGCACGCCGCCGCTGACGTCGTAGCCGATCCGCACGGCGACCTCGGTGACCTCGCCGGTCGCGCGGTCGCGCTGCCTGCCGAGGAACTGGACCTCTTCGAGGCCCGCGCCAGCCGTCGACGGCTGCACGCGCTGCGCGACCGTGTTCAGCTCCTCGGCGGTCAGCTCACTGGTCGGCCACACGTACAGCATGATCCGGTTGGTGTCGAAGCGCTTCTTCGGCGGGAGTTTCGCCTGCACCTCACGGATCGCGTCGAGGCAGCCCGCCAGCGTGCCTTCGACCGCGGGCAGGGCCAGCAGCTTGCCGTCGTTGTCCCGCAACGGGGTCAGGTCACGGACCTGGGCGAGCGCGACCAGCCGCTGGTCCGACGGGTTGATCGGCGCGACGCACTTGAACAGGTAGACGTCCTCGTCGCCCGAGGGCAGCCGCGTGAGGTCGAAGTTCGCGAGCCGCTGCAGCTGCATGCGCTGGGCGATCAGCGGGTGCAGACCGCGGATCAGCCGCTCCTCGGTGAATCCGGTCGAGGACGGGCGGAAGGTGAAGTGGTGGTGCGCGACCGCGCCACTGTGGCCCGCGACCGTGGTCGTGACCCGCCGGATCCGGCTGGGCAGCGACTCGGCCGTGAGGATCTCGCGCAGCCCGGCCGCCATCGCGTCGTCGTCGGCCGACTCGTCGTCCCAGGTCAGATAGAGATCCGCCTCGACGTCGGTGTCGGCGGGCAGCCCGGCGGCGAGATCGGCGACCGCCTTGATCGCGCCGGGGAGACCGGCGCGGTCGACGGCGGTGGTGGCCATGTGGAACCGCTCGCCGTCGTCGGCGTAGTCACCGGTGACGAAGGTGCAGTCGCCGACGGTGACCTGCCCGACGCCGGTGAGCGCGCGGTTGCCGTAGTAGCGGCGGCTCAGTACTTCGAGCAGCGGGGTGTGGTCGGTGCCGGGGCGCCCGATCCGCTGTCCGAGCAGGCGTACCAGCGGCTGCGCGCTGGCCTGCATGCTCGCGATCCGCTCGGCGCGGTCCGGCGAGTCCGGGTGCCGGTCGAGGTGGCGCAGGTGCTTGCGGACTTCGTTGTAGACCTCGGCGCGGGTGCGGCGCAGCAGCGGCTGGGCGAACCAGCGGAACACCACGCTGCGCGCGAGGTCGCTGACCACCGGGAAACGGACCTGGGTGGCGGCGATGAGCTGCTCCAGCGCCTTGCCCGCCGGTTCGCGCATCGACTCGAACGGCTGCGCCTCGGTAAGCCACTTGCGCAGCAACGCGGTGACGATCGCGACGTCGGAAGCCGCCCGCTGCTGGGCGAGGAAGATGCGGAAGACCGCCTCCTCCAGCTCCGGCGTCCGCTCCAGGTCCTTGACGCCGTAGTGCCCCAGTACCTTCTTGAGCTTGTTCTGGAACGACTCCGACAGGCCGGCGCGTTCCACGTCGAGGCTCTGCAGGTAGGAGTGGAAGAACTCGCGGGCGCTGTGCACCCGGGTGTCGGTCTTGGTCTCCTCGCCCGCCGGCTTGTTGCGGATCAGCTCGGACAGGTCGGCGAACACGGTCAGGAGGTCGACCTCGCCCGCCAGCGGGCGGTCACCGTTGTCCTCCACCTCCGCCCGGGCGGACAGGTACGCGTTGAGCGTGCGGCGCTCGTCATGCGGGTCGACGTCGAAGCCGAGCAGGAGGCTGCGCAGATCCTGTTGTCCCCGCGCGATCCGCTGCGCCGTCGACGAGTTGCCCTGCTCCGCGGGCAGCTCGATCTCGACGCTGCCGGTGTCCTCGGCGACCTCTTCGCCTTCCTCGGCCATCGGCTCGAGGCGCAGCAGCGGGGCGCCGGTCTCGACCTGGCTGCCGACCGAGACGACGCACTCGCGCAGCTTCGCGCGGAACGGGGCGCGGAGCACCGTCTCCATCTTCATGCTTTCCAGCACCAGCACCGGTGCGCCCGCTTCGACCTCCGCACCGACCTCGAGCGGCGTCGCGACGACGAGTGCGGGGGCCGGGGAGCGGACGACGCCGCCCTCGTCGCGGCTGATGCGATGGGTGACGCCGTCGACCTCGACCAGGTGGATCGGCCCGTGCGTGCCGGTGACCAGGCGGAACCGGGTGCCGTTGACGGTGATCTGACCGGTGTGCTCGTCGAACCGGTCGACCTCGACGTCGGCGGGGTGGATCTCGCCGCCGCCCGCCGAGACGCCGACGCGGAACCGGCGGTGGCCGATCCTGGCCACGCTCACGCGGTACGCGGCGCCGCGCAGCTTGAGGTCGAGCGGTCGGCCGCTCTCATGCTGGACCTGCGGGCGGCCACCGTGCGCGGTGGAGAGAAGCCGTTGGCGCTCAACGGCTTCCTCGTCCTCGTAGGCTTCGATCGCGGCGGCCGCGAGCGCGATCGCCGAGTGGCGGTGCGTGACCAGCTTGCCTTCGGCGCGGACGCGGTCGATCCAGCCGGTGTCGGCGCTGCCGTCGATCACCTCGGGCTGGTCGAGCAGGTCGAGGACGAAACTCTTGTTGGTCGCGCCGCCCTCGATGATGACCGTGGTCTGCGCCATCGCGCGGCGCAGCCGGCCGAGTGCCTCGTCACGGTCGCGGCCGTAGGCGATGATCTTCGCGATCATCGAGTCGAAGTCGGCCGGGATCGTGTCGCCTTCGCTGACCCCGGTGTCGACGCGGATGCCGGGGCCCGCGGGCAGGGCCAGGCGCGCGATGCGGCCGGGCGAAGGAGCGAAGTCGCGGTCCGGGTCCTCGGCGTTGAGCCGCGCCTCGACCGCGTGACCGGACTCGGCGGGCTGGGGACCTTCGAGCTTGCCACCGGAGGCGACGTGCAGCTGCGCCTTGACCAGGTCCATGCCGGTGGTCGACTCGGTGATCGGGTGCTCCACCTGCAGGCGGGTGTTGACCTCGAGGAAGGCGAACAGCTTGTCGCCGGGGTGGTAGAGGAACTCGACCGTGCCGGCGCCGCGGTAGTCGACGGCGAGCGCGAGCCGCTCGGCGGACCGCTTGAGCTCGTCGGCCTGCTCGGGGCTCAGCACCGGGGAGGCGGACTCCTCGATGATCTTCTGGTTGCGGCGCTGCACCGAACAGTCGCGGACGCCGAGCGCCCACGCCGTGCCCTGGCCGTCGGCGATGACCTGGACCTCGACGTGCCGGGCGCCGGTGACCAGGCGCTCCAGGAACACGACGCCGCTGCCGAAGGCGCGCTCGGCCTCCAGGCTGGTGCGCTCGTAGGCTTCCTTGAGTTCGTCGGCGGAGGTGATGACGCGGATACCGCGGCCGCCACCGCCCGCGGTCGCCTTGAGCATCAGCGGGTAACCGATCTCGTCGGCGGCCTTGATGGCGGCGTCGAGGTCCGCGACGGCGCCGCGGCTCCACGGGGCCACGGGCACGCCGACCTCTTCGGCGATCAGCTTCGCGCCGATCTTGTCGCCGAGCTTGCGCATCGCGTCCGCGCTCGGTCCGATGAAGGTGATGCCCAGCCGCTCACACAGCTCGGCGAAGGCCGGATCCTCGGCCACGAACCCCCAGCCGACCCAGGCCGCGTCCGCGCCGCACTCGGTCAGCGCCCGCTCCAGCACGCCGAAGTCCAGGTACGGGCGCGCCGACGCCGGACCCAGGTTGTAGCTGATGTCGGCTTCCCGCACGAACGTCGCCGACCGGTCCGCATCCGTGTAGAGAGCGACGGTCTCGATCCGCTGTCCGGTCTCCGCCGAAAGCTCGCGGGCGGCGTGGATGAGCCGCATCGCGGCTTCTCCGCGGTTGACGATGGCGACACGACTGAACACCGACTGAGCCTCCCAAGTATGCAGCACAACAGGTGACGGCCCGCCGGATCACGCGCGGGACAGTCACCTGTACCTGCCTTACAGCCTGCCTCTTACCGGCCGGTACGAGAATGTCGCCGGTGGCGCATGCCGAGGGCCGGGTGTTGTAGGAACCCGCCAAAAAGTGGCCTGGAACACCTCGTCGAGGGGGTGAATGACGTCATGGAGTGGACAATCGGGGCTGGGGTCGGGGGCTGGGGTTCGCGGGGTGTCATCAGGTGTTCACGCCGGTTTCATCGGGGTGGTCTGGATGGTCGCGTGGGCGGGTCGGGTGGGGCTGGGGTGGTTTTGGGGTTGGTCTGGGGTGGGCTGGGGTTGCCGTTTTTCGGCAACGGGTGTTGTGCGGGGTGGCGGTGGGGCGGTGTGTCGGGAGGGGTTGTCGCGTCGGGTCGGGGGTGGGTTGGGGGTGGGTGGGGTCGGGTTAGGGGAGAGGGTTGGGGCCGGTTTTCGGCGATGGCTCGGGGTGGTGGTTCGGCTGGGTGTCTGTGCGCGGTCGCCTGGATTGGGGGTGGCGGTGCTGAGGGGTGAGGTTGCCGTTTTCTGGCGACGGGCTTGTTTGGTGGGTCTTGGGTGGGTTGGGCGTGGTCGTTTTGCGGGAACGGTGTGGGAGCGGCGGCTGGCTGGGGGGTCGACGTGGGGGCGTCTGGCTCGGGGTCAAGCTTGGGGCAGGTGTTGCCGTTTTTCGGCGATGGTCTGGAAGCGGCGGCTGGTCGGGTGCCGGTGCGCCGTCGCCTGACTCAGGAACGAGCCCTGGGCGGGGATCGGCGTTTCCGTAACGGTCCGAGACCAGCAGCGACCGGCCGGAGTGCCGATGCGCGGTCGGCTGGCTCGGAGCCAAGCCCCCGGCAGGGATCGTCGTTTTCCGGCAACGGCTCAACCACCGACAGCCCGCACCTGAAAGCCACGCCGTCAGCCAGCCGACGACAGCCGCAGCGGCCGTATCGAGTCCAGGCGAGGTAAAGGCTCAGAAGGGGGGTGGCTCCTCGCGGGGTTCGTGAAGTGGCGGGGGCGTGCTGTCGTAGCGCTGTCCGGTGGGTGTGGTGATGGTGAGGGTTCCGTCGGCCGCGAGCCGGTAGTTCCACCCGGGTTCGTCTTTGAGCCGGTGGTCGCGGCGGCAGAAGCTGATGAGGTCGGCGGCGTCGGTGGTGCCGCCGAATTGCCAGGGCACGGCGTGGTCGAGGTCGCAGGTCTGGGCGGGGCGGTGGCAGCCGGGTCTTCGGCATTCGCGGTCGCGGATCCGGACGAATTCGCCGAGGCCCGCGGTGGGGCGGTAGCGGTCGCGGCCGAGGTCCAGTACCTGTCCGGAGAGCGGGTCGGTGATGATGCGGCGCAGGACGGTGTTCGGCCCGGTGGCGATGTGCTGGGCCAGTGAAGCGGGAATGTGGCCGTGTCCGGCCAGTTCGGCGGGACCGTCGTTGAGGCCGAGATAGGTGAACAGGTCCATATAGAGAAAGACTTCGGCGCGTTCGCTTGTCCCGCCTTGCCCGCTGAGCAGCAAATCGAGCGCGATGTCCGCTCGCAACTGGTCGAGGGTGCGGGTTTCGTCGCGGTTCTTGAGTGCGCGTGCTTCTCGGTCGATCCGGCGGTAGGCGGCGTTCACCTTCTCCACCGGACCGTCCTCGTCCTCGACCTCGATCGAGGCCACTCCCGTCTCACCCTGCCGCAGGACGAGGCGGCGGCCCTCACGGTTGTGCTTGCAGCGCTTGTCCGCGCCCTCGCGGTCGACCGTGGCCGCGGCGTGGTTCGCGGCCTTGCGGATCTGGTCGGAGTTCTTGCCGGGCAAGCGTTCTTCCAGCAGGGCGTCGGCGGCGCGGGCGTTGTCGTCGGAGAGCCAGGCGGTCGCCGTGGCGACCTTCATCGCCCCGAACCCGTCCAGGCGCCCCTGATCCATCAGGTGCAGGGTGCGGGGCAGCCGCGTGGTCAACGCGGTGGCCGTTTCGACCATCGTGGCCGCATGACTGTCCACCATGGACAGTGCGAACGCGACTTCTTGGGCGGCGCTTCCCGCGTTCTCGCGATGGCGGGCCAGCTGAGCCAGTGCGCGGTAGCGGACCGCTTCCAACTTCGCGATCACCGCGGAAGCGGCCTGCGCGACCGCGACGGAATCCTTGTCGTCCAACGTATTCAGTGCATTGTTGATGGCCTCCATGGTGTCTGGATCGGCAATTTCCTCGAGTAGTGCCACAGTGGCGACCTGAGTTTCCACGCCGAGAACCGTACGACCGGGCACCGACAATTTCGGATTCGCGGAAGCCGTTGCCGAAATACGGTAATGACTACGGGGCGGGTGGCGCCAATTCGACGCGGTTACGACCGCCTTGCTTCGCGCGGTAGAGGGCCATGTCGGTGGCGACGAGGAGATCGTCGACGCTGGAGATGTTGTCGGCCGGGTACAGCGCCCCGCCGATCGACACGGTCAGATCGGTCAGCACGGTGTCGCGATCGGGCAGGGCGACCGAGACCACCGCGACCTGGTGCCGGATCCGTTCGGCCACCTGGCGCAGCGTCTCTTCGCTGTGGACGTCCGGGATGACGATCGCGAACTCCTCGCCGCCCCAGCGGCCGCAGACGTCCTGTTCCCGGATCTCGGCGCGCAGCGCGTCGCCGACGGCGCGCAGGACGAGGTCGCCGTTGGGGTGGCCGTAGGTGTCGTTGATCGTCTTGAAGTTGTCGAGGTCGAGGAAGAGCACGCCGAGTTTGCGGCCGGCGCGGGTGCGGCCGAGGTGCTCTTCGGCGAGCTGGCGCCAGCGGCGTTTCGTGACGAGGCCGGTGGTGGCGTCGGTGTGCGCGTCGCGCCGGTACTGGGTCAGGAGCAGTCCGCGGTGCAGGGCGACCAGGGCGATGACGACGCCGACCAGTACGAGCGGGTTGGCCTGGACGAGGACGACGGCCGTCACCAGGCCGAGGCCCAGCGCGCCCGCTTCGAGGATTTGGTCGCCGAAGCCGGAGAACAGTTCGCCGATCGACTTCGGCGGCGACGAGAGCGCGATCGCGATCATCACCAGCACGGTGTTGATCGCCCAGCGGAGGGCGGCGGCCACGATGATGACGGCTAGGTCACCGAGCCCGGCGAGCAGGCCGGAGTCGGGCGCGCCAGGGTAGTGGCGCATGCCGAGGCCGAGGACGACGACGGCGGCCTGCGTACCGCACAGCACCGTCGCGGCGGAGAAGATCCACCGATGGGGGAGCACCGGTCGCTGGTGTGGCCAGATCCGCAGCCATGCGATGGTGTAGGTCACCACGACCATCGCGGCGGCGAGCACCGGCGGCAGCGCGATGACGGCGGCGACGCTCCAGACCGCCTTGGTGTCGACGTAGGCGACCGACGGGGCCCTGTCGTACTCCCGTTGACGTTCGATCTGCCGGGTGCCCTCGATCGCGATGGCCGCGCACAGCGTCAAGACGCCGAACCGGATCAGGTCGGTGCCGGTGACCGGGACGAGCCGGGCCGTGGCGGCGGTCGAGAGGACTGCGATGAGATTCACGACCAGCACGTAGGAACGCACAGGTCGCGGCAGGCTCCACAGGTGCCAGGCCTTGAGCCGCCGCCGCGCGCCACCGAGTCGTCCGTCCACGCACCCTCTTCCGTCGGTGATCTACACCGTAATCGAACCGGGACTGCGACGACCGTCGTTGTCCGGACGATAAGAAGCGCGGCCGCGAATTCCCCCGGACAGCCCAACCGAAACGAGGGAGGTGTACCGATGCAGGACAACAACTGGTGAGTTATTTGCCGGATTCATCGCTATTTCGAGGGAGGTGAACATCATGCGGGACAACAACTGGACCACTCGGCGTGACAACAACTGGACGTGAGTGATCCGGCCCACACGCGTGCGCGGATTCTCGAAGGGAGGTGAACGTAGTGCGTGACAACAACTGGACGACCCGTCGTGACAACAACTGGACGTGATGATCGGCCTTGGTCAGGAACCGTGCTCACCAACGGGTGTCGTTCCGCCCGCCGGGCCGACGGGATCCGCGTGATCCTCCGGGCCGCGGCGGGACGACACCGCCCGTGACCAGCCGATTCCGGCGACACCCGCGACCGCCACGCCCGCGGCCGCCGCGACGGTGACCACGGTGGTGGGCGCGACGACCTGCGCCAGCAGCCCGGCGGCGGCGATCCCCGCCGCCTGTGCCGCCCGCAATGCCGCGATCGCGACACCGATCACCTGACCGCGATGGTCGGGTGGCGCGGCGAGGCTGTACTGCGTCTGGGTGATCATGTCGTGTGCGGAGAACATCCCCGAGATCGTCCAGAGCACCACGATCGTGACCGGGCCCGGCGCCCAGCCGGTCGGGATCAGCACCAGGCTGCTCGCCACCGCGAGCACGCCCAGCACCCGGACCTGTCGTTCCCGCGGGATCCGGCTCAGCAGGATCCCGCCGAGCACCGAGCCGACCGGGTTCGCGGCCAGCAGCCACGGCAGCGCGCCCGCGCCGCCCAGTTCGGCGGCGACGGGGACGGCGAGGCCTTCGGGCACGACGTAGAACCCGCAGCAGCAGGCGACGAGCAGCAGCCACCGCAGCTTGCGGTCGCGGGCGACCAGGCGGCAGCCGGCGAGCAGGGACGGGCGCCGGTGATGACGCGGTGCCGAGGGCGGGTACCGCTCCAGCCCGAAGCGGAGCATGAGTGCCGAGAGCGCGAACGTCCCCGCGTCGATCAGCAGCGCGCCGGGCACCCCGAGGCCGGTGACGACGGCGGCGCCCGCGCCGAAGCCCACCACGAGCCCGGCCTGGTACGTGGAGGAGATGACGGCCTGGCCGACGACCAGCCGGTCCGGATCGAGCAGATCCGGCAGGAGCGCCTGGCGGGCCGCGTAGAACGGGCCGGCCATGAGCTGCACGGCGAACAGCAGCGCGGCCGCGGCGGGCAGCGGCAGACCGGGCACCGCCATCAACGCGATCAGGACCGCGCGGCCGACGTCGGTCACCACCATCACCGTGCGCCGCGAGAAGCGGTCCGCGACGCCGCCCAGCGCGCCACCGAGGAGGTCGGGCACGAACGTCAGCGCGTACGCGGCCGAAGCCCATCCCGCCGACGACGTCCGGTCGAACACCAGCACCGTGAGCGCGACCCTGGCCAGCTGGTCACCGGCGACCGAGAGCAGGTGCGCGAGCCAGATCCGGCGGAACCCGGCGACCGCGAAGACACTGCGGAACGACGCCGCGCGGGCTGGCATGCGCTTCAGGCTGTCGTGAGGCGGCCACTTTGCGCAACCCCATGAAGGAATTCGAAAAATATCCGGGTCGATGTCGAACCGTCGCGTCTCCGCTCGACGTGTCAGTAGAGAGGCAGTAAACACCGAGGACGGAGAATCCGATGTCGCATTCACTGGGCCCGCTGGCGAACAACCTGGCCGCCTACGCCATCTACTCGACCGCGCAGACCGAGATGCGCCACGCGTACAAGCTGATCGAGGCGGGCGACTACCTCGGCGCCGCCGCGGAGATCGATTCCGCCGCGCACGCCGCCGAGGTGCTCGCCCGCGCCACCTCCGAGCTGGACGCCGAGCGCTCCGAACGATGGCTCAGAGTCGTCGTCGCCCGGAAACGGTTCGCCGAACAGGCCAGGGAGCGGGCCTCGGACACCGCCGTGGCGCTCGCCGCCTGAGTCAGCCCGCCGGATAGGCCGAGCCGATCCAGGCCTCGTCCACCCGCAGCCTGTCGACGCCGTGACCGTCGACCTTCTCGAGCCGCACATGACGCGCCGTCGTCACCGGCAGGTCGATGAACTGCACACCCCGGTGATTGGGCAGCGAGCCGGTCTTCACCGGTGAGCCCCAGTTCTTCCCGTCCGCGCTGACGTAGACCCGGTAGTTCTTGATCCGCGCCGAATTCGACGCCGGGTACGTGGTCGAATCCTCACGCTGATTGATCCCGAGGTACTGGATCCGTTTCGGCGCGCCGAGGTCGAAGCGCAGCGACACCGGTTCTGCCGACGTCGCGTCCCAGTAAGTGGCGTAGTCGCCGTCCGCCGCGGCCTGTGCCGGATGCCCGCCACCGGAGGCACTGGCGCTCATCGTGTACGACGACGCCGGGTAGACGCCCTCGCGGCCGCCGGTCTCGACCTTGAACACCGTGTCGTACTGATCCCACGACGAGATCCCCGACAGCGTCAGCCTGCCGCCCGACTGACTGTGCGCGACGACCGCGCCGGTGCGCAGGTCGGTCACGCGCTTGACCTTGTATCCGTTGTCGCGCAAGGTAAGCGTGCTCCCCGAAGGTTTGGTGAGCACATGGAGGTAATGCTTGTCCGGATCGGTTTTGGACACCGTCGTCACCCCGTGGGCGCCGTCGTTCCAGAAGCCCGGCTTGAATCCTCCGTGGTCGTAGCCGCCGCCATAGGTGCCTTCGACGGATTCCCGGATCTTGCCGAAGAACCCGGCGGCGAAATCGTTGAACGCCTCCTGGTTCGACGGGAACCGCCCGTTCACCATCGCGGTCTCGGCCATCAAGGCCTTGACGTCGGAGCCCTTGTTGGTCAGGTAGCGGCCGAGGGTGAGCTTGTAGTCGACTGCGGAGTTCGAACCGCTGTACCACCAGGCACCGGAACTGGGGAGCTTGAAGCACGCCTCGATCAGCCGCGGAGCGGCGGTGTAGACGGCCTGCGGATAGTCGTAGGCCGGCGTCATCCCGGTCTTCTGCTCGTTGCTGATCGTGTCCATGATCGGCGTGTCTTCGTTGTTGTTGCTCAGCAGGTAGTCCGGCCGGTCCCGGCGGACGCGTTCGTAGAGGCCGTTGCGCTCCCAGTAGGCGTTGTCGTTGTCGATCCAGAACCCGGCCAGATCGGGGTAGCGCCGCATGATCTCGACGAAGTTGTCGTAGCCGAATTCTCCGAAGCCGTCGCGGGTGTGCAGGTCCACCTGTTTGCCCTTGTACTTCGAGTACGCGGACGAGTTCAGCCAGCTCTTGCCCGAGCCGAGACCTTCATTGTACCACTGGGGATCGTCGGTCATGTAGTTGATGACCTTGATCCCCTCGGCCTTGCCCGCGGCGATCAGCTCACCGAGGAAATCCCTTGTGGTGGAACAACTTCCCGGTACGGTCGACGGCCACGCCCTGGCGTAGCCGAGCCTGCTGTGGAACGACGCCAGCACGACGTACTGCGCGTGCAGCTTTTTCGCTTCGCCGATCCAGTACTTCGCGTCCCATCCGCCGTCGGTGACGGCTTTTTCCCAGGCGGCGCAACTGGTGTAGCCCGGCGAAGTGCGCATTCCCCAGTGCAGGAACAGTCCCGCGGTCGAGGCGCGTAACCAGGTCTGGCGGGGATGATTCAGTTCGGCGTTCGCGGGAGTGAGCCCCGCGAGGAGCAGAACGACGGCGAGGAGAACGGCCAAGGTCTTGCGCAGCACGAGCTTGCCTCCTGACGACGTCCCCTACGGCGGGAGAAGACGTGCTCGGTGATGGGTACGGCCATGGTCGCCGTGAAGCCCCGTCACCGGCAAGAGGCGTTCCCGCTCAACGGAAAGCGCGTCGATAGGTGGCCGGACTGACGCCTGTGGTGCGCTTGAACCGGTCGCGGAACGAGGTCGGCGAACCGAAACCGACTTCGGCGCCGATCCGCTCGACGGCGTGCTGGGTGGTCTCCAGCAGATGCTGCGCCTGCCGGACGCGGGTCCGGTGCAGCCACTGCAGCGGCGTCGTCCCGGTCTGTTCGCGGAAATGCCGGATCAGCGTGCGGGTGCTCATCCCGGCGCGGGCTGCGATATCGGCCAGGCTGAGGTCGCGCGCGAGGTTTTCCTGCATCCAAAGCAAGGTGGGTTCCAGTGCCGAGCCGCGGGGAGCCGGGGGATGCCGCAACGCGATGAACTGGGCCTGCCCGCCTTCGCGTTCGAGCGCCATCACCGAAAGGCGGGCCGCGTCGGCCGCGATCGCCGCGCCGTGATCGCGGCGGATCAGGTGCAGGCACAGATCCAGGCCCGCGGCGGCGCCCGCCGAGGTCAGGATCTGGCCGTTGTCGACGTAGAGCACGTCCGGGTCGACGTCGATGGCCGGATGGAGCTCGGCGAGCAGCCCGGCGGCGACCCAGTGCGTGGTGGCGCGGAGGCCGTCGAGCAGGCCCGCGGCGGCGAGGATGAAGGTGCCGGAACAGATCGACGCGATCCGCCTGCCCTTCGCGGCCGCCGAGGTGAGCGCGTCGCGGACGGCCGGGGACAGCGGCCGCGTGGGTTCGGCGGTGCCGGGGACGACGATCGTGTCGGCCTCGCCCAGCCGCTCCAGGCCCCACGGCGCGCGCAAGGTGAAGTGCCCGGCGTCGACCTCCGGGTGCTCGGCGCAGATGAGCACCCGGTAGCCCGCGCCGCCGTCCGGCAGTCTTGTCCTGGTGAAGACCTCGATGGGGGTCGACAGGTCGAACGGGATCACCTGGTCCAGCGCGAGCACGGCGACGGTGTGCATGCCCGGAACCTACCGCGCCGATGGCGGGATCCCGGTGGAAGGCGTCGTTCGCGCCACTGGGAGCGGGCACCGCCGCGTTCTAGCGTCGAGCCATGATGATCATCGCGCCGATTCTGGTCGGCCTCGGCTACGTCGTGCTCATGTCGCTCATCCACGAACCGCACCGCCGTCGCTTCAACGCGATCATGGTGGCGGGTGCCGGTGCCGCCTATCTGAGTGGCGGCGGCCTCGGGATCTGGGAGTTCGCGTTCGCCGCGGTGGTGACCTACGTGGCCTATCGCGGCCTCGAGTCGTGGACGTTCATCGGGATCGCCTGGCTGCTGCACACCGGCTGGGACGTCGTGCACCACCTGAAGGGCGCTCCGATCATCCCGTTCGCGGAGCATTCCTCGTTCGGCTGCGCGATCTGCGACCCGGTGATCGCGATCTGGTGTTTCGCGGGCGGGCGCTCGGTGACGGAGTTCGTCCGCGCCCGGATCGGTTCCCGTTCGGCTGAGCGGTCCCCGTCACTCCGTCCTTGACCTTGACATCGTGACAAGGTCTTCACTGGAGCGCAGGAGGTGATCCCCATCAACACGACACAGAGGACTTCACCGGACCTGCGCCTGCTCGACGCGCTGGGCTCCGAAAGCTCGTCGACGCGGCTCCAGGCGGCGCTGGCGGCCGGGACGGAACCGGACGCCCGGTTCGTCGGCCCGCTCGTGGCACGGTGCGCGATCGAGCCGGACTTCTACGTCCGGGACATGCTGACCTGGGCGCTGACCCGGCTGCCCGCGGAGAGCACGGTGCCGGTGCTCCTGGCGGAGCTCGGTTCCGGGGTCGCCCAGGCCCGGAGCCAGGCGTTGCACACGCTGTCCAAGATCGGCGACCGCGCTGCGTGGCCTGCCATCACCCGGTCGCTGCTGCACGACGCCGACGACGAGGTGGCGCGCAGTGCGTGGCGGGCCGCCGTGGTGCTCGTCCCGGACGGGGAGCGGGCCTGGCTGGCCGGTGAGCTGGCCACCCAGTTCGGCCGGGGTGACCGGACGGTGCGGCTGAGTCTCAGCAGGGCGCTCGTCGCGCTCGGAGACGTGATCGGGCCCGTCTTGCGGACGGGCCTGGCGAGTGCCGACCTCCAGGTGTGCGCGCACGCCCGCGCCACGGATCGGCTCCTGCGCGATCCGGACGCCGGATTCGACGAGTCGAAACGGATCGTCGCGCTGGGACCGGAACGAGCGGAGGGAGCTTGATGCTGATCGGTGAGGTGGCGCGCCGCTCGGGGGTGAGCAGCCGGATGCTCCGGCACTACGACACCCTCGGGCTGGTGCGGCCGACCGGCCGCACCGTCGGCGGCTACCGCGAATACGCCGACGAGGACATCCGCCGGATCTTCCACGTGGAGAGCCTGCGGTCCCTCGGCCTGTCGCTGCGCCAGATCGGACGTGCCTTGGCGGATCCCGCCTTCGAGCCGTCCGATCTGGTCGGCGACCTCATCCGGCGGACCGAGGAACGCCTGAAACGGGAGCAGGAGCTGCTCGATCGCCTCCGCGCTGTCGACGGCTCGGCACCCACGGCCTGGGAAGGGGTCCTGCGCATCGTCGAGCTCCTGCACGGGCTCAACTCGCCCCACGCCGCCCGGCGGCAGCAGGCGGTCCTGGGCCCGGCCGACGACGTGCCGGTGCCCACCGAGGTACTGGCCGGCGCGGTCCTCGCCGAAGCCGATCCGAATGTCGCCGGAGCACTGAGGTGGGCTCTCGCGAGGGCGGGCGGTGACGGGGTGACGAGTCTGATTTCCGGTGTGCGTTCGGCGGACGTCGAGGTCCGGCGGCGCGCGGTGCTCGCCCTCGCCGGGATGCCCGGTGACGAGGCGACCGCCGCCCTGTCCGAGGTACTCGGCGACCCGGATCCGGCGGTCCGCGCCCGCGCCGCGCTGGCCGTGGGTTCGCGGGGCGAGGTCGCGGCCGTGCCGTCGCTCGTCCGCCTGGTGGTCGAGGGCACCTCCGACGTGGAGGCGGCGGAGGTCCTCGGGACCTTGGCGCGCGACGCCGGATGCGCGGACCGGATCATGAGCGCGTTGACCGGCGAACTCGCCGCGCCCGCCGCGGATCCCGCGTCGCGGATCCGCCTCACCCAGGCCCTCGTCGAGATGCCGTCTGCCCTCGCGCTGGGCGTGCTGCGGAAGCTGGCCGAAGACGACGATCGCACCGTCGCCCTGCTCGCCTCGGCCCTCGCGGGAGCGCTCGGCTCACCCGGGTGAGGTGGCTTGGCCACTGGGCCGATCGATGCGAACATATGTTCTATGCCGCCCGAAGGTCCGATCCTGCACGCCGACCTGGATTCGTTCTACGCGTCGGTCGAGCAGCGTGACGACCCGAGCCTGCGCGGGCGGCCGGTCATCGTCGGCGGGGGTGTCGTGCTGGCGGCCAGTTACGAGGCCAAGGCGTACGGCGTCCGCACGGCGATGGGCGGCGGCCAGGCACGGCGGCTGTGCCCGGACGCGATCGTGGTCCCGCCGCGGATGCACGCGTACTCGGAGGCGAGCAAGGCGGTCTTCGCGGTCTTCGACAACACGACACCGTTGGTGGAGGGCATCTCGATCGACGAGGCGTTCCTCGACGTCGGCGGGCTGCTGAAGATCGCGGGCACGCCGAGCCGGATCGCCGCGAAACTGCGCCGGGACGTGCTGGAGCAGGTCGGGCTGCCGATCACCGTCGGCGTCGCCCGGACGAAGTTCCTCGCGAAGGTGGCCAGCGGCGTCGCCAAACCCGACGGCCTCCTCGTCGTGCCGCACGACAAGGAACTGGAGTTCCTGCACCCGCTGCCGGTCGAGCGGCTGTGGGGCGTGGGCGAGGTGACGGCGCGGAAGCTGCGCGAGCGCGGCGTGACCACGGTCGGCCAGATGGAGGGCTTCGGGGAGAAGGAACTCGTCCGGCTGCTCGGCCGCGGCGTCGGCGTCCACCTGCACGCCTTGTCCCACAACGACGATCCGCGGCGGGTGCGGACCGGTCACCGCCGCCGCTCGATCGGGGCGCAGCGCGCGCTCGGGAGCAGGCCGCGTTCGCCCGCCGAACTCGACGCGACGCTGCTGACGCTGGCCGATCGCCTCGCCCGGCGGCTGCGCGCGGCGCACCGGGTGTGCCGGACGGTCGTGCTCCGCCTGCGGTTCGCCGACTTCACCAAGGCGACGCGTTCGCACACGCTGCCGGAGGCGACCGAACACACCGGCGCGATCGTCGCGGCGGCCCGCGAACTGCTCGCCGCCGCGAGACCGCTGATCGACGAACGCGGGCTCACCCTGATCGGCCTCGCGCTCACGAACCTGTCGTCGGACGACGCGATCCAGCTGGTCCTGCCGTTCGAGGCGAAGCCGAGGGACGCGCTCGACTCGACGCTCGACACCGTCCGGGACCGCTTCGGGACGAAGTCCATCACGCGGGCGGTGCATCTCGGGCAGGCCGAGGAGCCGTGGGTGCCACTGCTGCCGGACTGAACCCGTCGCTAGGGTGTCCCGGTGGCGGAAGTCGAGATCTACACCGATGGCGCGTGCAGCGGGAATCCCGGCCCCGGCGGCTGGGGCGCGGTCCTGCGGTACGGCACGGTCGAGAAGGAGATCTACGGCGGGGATCCCGGGCCGACCACGAACAACCGGATGGAGCTGACCGCGCCCATCGAGGCGCTGGAAAGCCTGAAGCGGCGGGTCACGGTGGACATCTACACCGACAGCACCTACGTCCGGAACGGCATCACCAGCTGGGTGCGGAACTGGAAGAACAACGGCTGGATGACCTCCGCCAAGACCCCGGTCAAGAACGCCGACCTCTGGCGCCGCCTCGACGAAGCCGCCTCGCGGCACGACGTCGAATGGCATTGGGTCAAGGGTCACGCCGGGCATCCGGAGAACGAGCGAGCGGACCGGCTCGCCGTCAGGGGCGTGGAAGAGGTCGTGGGGCGACCGGTGGTCCAGCCCGGCGAGCGGTCCGCTCGGCGTCGTTATTGAGGGGTAAGGCAAATATGGCGTGCCCCGCCGCGGTACCGGATTGGCTGACGGAAGCCAGTCTCGACCCCAGGTGTCCGCAAGAGACCCCTGTCCGCCCCCAGGTGTCCAATTTGAGTAGTTCGCGCGGTTTTGGGATGGGGTCGTGAGTGATAAGTAGCGTTCTAACGCTCTTTATCACTCACGACCCCATCCTGAACCGTACTTCTAGGCATCGATCGGACACCGGGTCGCTGGTGACTATCCCTTGTGGACAGACATGGGACGCTCCCTGCCCCACTTGGGGCCTTCACAGCTGCGAGCCGATCGCGCCATGTTTGGCTTATCTCTCAATAGAAAGGCGTCGTCAGCAGCTGACGCTGACCTTCGCGCTCTTGGCGAAGGACACGTGGACGTGGTCCATGTGGTTGGCGGTCGCGCCGCCGCGGTCCTCCATCGTGTCCCAGCCGCTGCCGTCGTTGTAGCGCTGGCGCCAGATGACGTAGGTGATGCCGAAGTCCTTCTGGTTGGCCAGGATGTAGTCGGCGATGGCGTTGCCGGTGGCGGTGTCGACCATGAAGTCCAGCGCGAGGCCGGACGGGTGGTCGCTGGCGTTCGCGCGGCCCGCGACACCGCCGATGTTCGTGACACCGAACTTCGCCTTGATGTGGTTGCCGACCTGGGCCACATGCGGTTTGGTGCCGGCGAGGCTGGTCGAACACGAGGCCGTCGCGGCGGGCACGGTCTTCTTCACCGGGGCGGGCGCCTTGGTCGACGTCGTCGGCTTCGGGGGAGCCGCGGTGGTCGAGGGAGGCGGTGCCGGGCTGGAGGGCGGGGTACTGCTGGTCGACGGCGGGGGAGTCACGCTGGAGACCGGGGGAGCCTGCAGCGCGAGCGCGGCACTGGCCGCTTCGACGTCAGGGGAACCTGCGGTGGTCAGCCACATCGACGCCGGGAGCGCCGTGGCGACGGCTGCCGCGATACCCGCGGGGAGCTTCCACTGCGGAGCCTTTTTCTTGCGATGTCTGCCGGCCATTTCTCTGATCACTCACCACTTCGGGGACGGGAACTCGCGTCGGGGGCCGCGAGCTCCGGGCAACATTACGAAATGGACACGGCAAAGTCACGTGCGAGTGTGCTCGCCCACAGTTACCTTGATCGGTGAACCGAACAGGGCTGACATCCGTACAGCCTCAAGAGTGCGTTTCTGTGCGCACTGTGAGTGACGAAGTCAGCCGGCCTTGCAGCTCTGGAAGTACAGCGTCCCGTCCGGCGAGGTCACGGTCATCCCCTGGGCGCGCGGAGCCCGTCCGATCGCCGCCGTGGCCGAGATCGCGGTGCAGACCAGCTGGTTGAGGGCCTGGTCGGAGAATTTACGCACGCTGAACGGCAGCACCATGGACGGTGGGTCGCTGGAGTACACCTCGACCCGGCCCACCTCGGGCGGGACGAAGGTGGTGAGTCCCTGCGCGGCCTCCCGCTCCGTCGGCCCCTTCAGCAGCATCGTGATCGCGCCTTCGGGGGAGATGAAGCCTTCGGTGGGCCGGGTCACCGGGACGACCCGGCCGTCGGAGACGAAGTACAGCGTCAGGCCGGTGAGCACCGCCGGGCCGGTAGTGGCGCGCATCGACGGTCCCGGCCCGGCCGGGACGACACCGGTCGGCTGCACTCCGCAGGCCGCCACCAGTGTCGCGGCCGCGAGGGCGGGCAGCAGCCTCGTCTTCCTCATCGCGTCCCTCCCCCGGGCCGGTGCGGCAGGCGCAGCACGAACCGGGCACCGTGCCCGGTGTTGGCCGCCGTGATGTCGCCGCCGTGCAGGCGGGCGTTCTCCAGCGCGATCGCCAGGCCCAGCCCGCTGCCCTCGGACCGGGCACGGGCGGTGTCGGCCTTGGTGAACCGGTCGAACACATGCGGCAGGACCGCGGGGTCGATCCCCGGGCCGTGGTCGTCGACCTCCAGCGTGACGCCGTCGCCGTCGGTGCGCAGGCGGACTTCGACCGGGGCGGCGCCGTGCCGGAGCGCGTTGCCGACGAGATTCGCCACGATCAGGTCGACCCGCCGCCGGTCGACGCGGGCGAGGACCCCCTCCGGCAGGTCGGTGACCAGGTCTTCGCCTTCGTGCCAGCCGCGGGCGTCGAGGCTGTCCCGGATCGCCGTCGCGAGATCCCATTCGTCGAGCACGAGTTCGGCACGGCCCGCGTCGAACCGGGAGATCTCGACCAGGTCCTGGACGAGCCGGGTCAGCCGCCGGGTCTCGCCCGACACCAGCCGCGCCGCGACGGCGGTGTCCGGCGGCAGCGTCTCGGCGTCCTCGTCCAGGACGTCGGTGACCGCGTTCATCGCCGCGAGCGGGGTGCGGAGTTCGTGCGAGACGTCGGCCACGAACCGGCGCGCGTCGGCCTCCATGGCTCTCAGCTCGCCGACCGTGCGTTCCAGCTCGGCGGCGGTGTTGTTGAAGGTCGTGACCAATTCGGCCAGCTCGTCGGATCCCTTGGCGGGCAGCCGGACGTCGAGCCTGCCTTCGCCGAGCTGGGCGGCGGCGGTGTTGAGCGCGCGTACCGGCCGCAGCACCTGCCTGGCCGCGAGGAGGGCGAGCGCGCCGCCCAGCGGCAACGCCAGCGCGGCCGTCTGCCAGGCGGATTTCGCGAGTTCCTCGATGGCCTGCTGCTGCTGGACGAGCGAGGTCAGCGAGTACACCTCGATGCCGGTGGGCCCCATCGTCCCGTCCGGCTGCCGTTCCAGCACCGGCAGCCCGACCAGGAGTTCCGGGGTGGCGTCGCGATTCAGCCGCTGGAACTGGATGCGGTTGTCGTGGGCGACGGTCTCCCGCAGCTCGGGCGAGAACGTGGTCAGATCCGGGCCGTTGACCGAGCGCAGGTCCCGGTAGACCGCGACGGCGTTCAACCGCAGGCTTCCGGCGAAGTCGTTGAGCTGTTCCTGGGTCGGCGGCGTGGACAGCGGACGGCCGTAGGTGGCGACCCGGTCCTTGAGCTGGTTCATCGCCGCGTTCTGGACCGCTTCGAGGATGGCGTTGCGGGCCGAGACGTAACTGGCCCCCGCCGCGGCCGCCGCCCCGATGATCGTCATCACCGCGAAGGCCAGGATGAGCCGGGGCCGCAGGCCGGAGAGCAGCCTCATGAACGGCCGAACCGGTACCCGAAGCCCCGGACGGTCTGGACGTGGTCGGGTTTCGCGGGCACGTCCTCGATCTTCGCGCGCAGCCGCTGGACACAGGCGTCGACCAGCCGGGAATCGCCGAGGTAGTCGTGATCCCAGACGGCGGAGAGGATCTGCTGGCGGCTGTAGACCTGGCCGGGCGTGCGCGACAGTTCCAGCAGCAGTTTCAGCTCGGTGGGGGTGAGCGAGACCGGCGCGCCGTTCTTCGTGACCACCAGCCCGGCCCGGTCGATGACCAGCCCGCCGTGCCGTTCCTCGGCCGGATCCTCCTCGCTCGCGGGTTTCTCGCTCACCGCGCGCCGCAGCACCGCCCTGATCCGGGCGTCGAGCACGCGGGGTTCGATCGGCTTGGTCACATAGTCGTCGGCGCCCGCCTCCAGCCCGGCCACGATGTCGAAATCGTCGCTGCGGGCGGTCAGCATGATGATCGGCACCTCGCCGGCCGCGCGGATGCGGCGGCAGGTCTCGAAGCCGTCGATCCCCGGCAGCATCAGATCCAGCACGACGATGTCGGGCTGGAACACCCGCAGCTTCTCCAGCCCGAGTTCACCGCTCTCGGCGGTGTGGACGGTGTGCGCCTGACGGCGCAGCGCGAGTTCCAGACCCTCCCGGACGGACGCGTCGTCTTCGATCAAAAGGACACTTGCCACGCCGCCATTATTCGGATATCGCCGCGCGTGTGCGACTCGGCTCGATCTTGTAGCAGAACCATGACATTGTCCGGACCTCTCCGCTAAACGCCGTGGGGACAGTGGGACCCATGGCCGTACTCATCCACGAAGCGAAGCCGACCCCCGCCCACCGTCCCGCGCCCGGACGGCACGCCGAGGCCAGGCTCACCCTGTCCAGGGCCGTGTTCCAGCTCGCCACCGGACTGGGACTGGCCGCCGCGTTCGTCGTGACCTACGTGCTCTTCGTGCACACGTCGGCCGGACAGCTCGCGGAGAACGGCGTCGTCCGCAGCGCGCAGTCCGGCCGCTGGTCCACAATGGACTGGGCGGGACCGTTGCGGGAGCAGGACATGGTGCTGGTGCTCGGCGCGGCCGTCATCGTGCTGGTCGGCTTGGCCCTCCTGCGCCGCAAACCCGGTCTCCTCGTTCCCGCGCTGAGCGTCCTCGTGCTCCCGCTCGTCACCGCGCAGCTGCTCAAGCTGTACCTGCTCGAACGCCCCGAACTGCCCGACGGTGGCTACGGTCCCGGGCACAACAGTTTCCCGAGCGGCCACGTCAGCGCCGCCATGGCGATCCTGATGGCGCTCACTTTCGTTCTGCCCCAACGGTTCCGTCCGGTGATCATCGGGACGGGCGGCGTCGCCGTCGCCTGGGTCGCGTCGTCGACCATCGCGCTGGGCTGGCACCGGCTGAGCGACACGGCGGGCGCGTGCCTGCTGGGGGCGTCGTTCGCCTGCGTCCTCGCCGCCTGGCTGACCACGCGGCGCCGGGACCTCCGCCGCACGCCCGCCGTCCTCGTGGCCCTGGCCACCGTGGCGCCGACCGGGATCGTGCTGATCGGGTTCGCGGTGCTGAACACCGCGACCGCCGGCGCCGCCCAGTTCGTCGCCGCGCTGGTGCTGGGCGCGCTGTCCGCGGTGGGCATCGTGCTGGTCACGCTGTGGCCGCTGCGCGGGTCCGCCTTCGAACGGCGGACCGGGGTGGAGACCCGGGTGGTCGACGACCTGCTCGAAACCCGCCTGGTGCAGCGCCCCGAACGCATCTAGAGGACTGAATGCGTGGGGTCGTCACTCCCGGCGCGAGTCGCCTGCCCGGCTCAGCGGCGAGGTCGGGGCCCTGGGCGAGGGCGGTTCGGGCGCGGAAGTCGCCGAAGGAGCCACAACGACCCGATTCCGCCCGGCTCGCTTCGCCGCGTACATCGCCGAGTCCGCCGCGCGGAACAGCTCGCCGTAATCCGTCGAGTGCTCAGGCGAAAGCCCGACACCGATCGACACCGTGCAGCCGTGGATCGGGCCCACCGCGCGGGGTTCGTTGGTGGCGTGCCCGCTGGCGAGTTCCGTCAGCCCGGTGATCGCGGTCTTGGCGACGGCCTCCCGGATCCGCTCGGCGACCCGCAGGGCCTCCTCGCGGGTGGTGTCCGGCAGCAGTACCGCGAACTCCTCGCCACCCCAGCGCCCGACGACGTCGGAAGCGCGGGTGTTCTGCCGGAGTACCGCGCTGACGCAGCCGAGCACGATGTCGCCGCCGGAATGCCCGTACTTGTCGTTCCACTGCTTGAAATGATCGAGATCCAGCATGAGGAACGCCGTCGGGCGCCGATCGGTCTGGTCTTCGAGCAGCCTCAGCGCCGCGGGCGCGTGGAAGGAGTCCTCGGTCAGCAGCCCGGTCTTCCGGTCGCGCTGGCTGCGCGCGATCGTGTCCGCCAGCGCCTGCGAGAGCCGGGTCGAGCGCAGCGCGACGCCGATCATCACCAGCGGCACCAGCGCGATGTTGACCGCGCCGAGGATCGTGGTGCACGCGGCGAGTTGCAGCGCGTAGACGAAGTCCGCGTTGTCGGCCCAGCTGCCGATCAGTTTCTGCCGTCGCCAGCCGCCCCAGGCCAGGCCGCGCGCGATGCTGATCAGGAGGGTCTGCGACGCGAAGTACCAGAGGGCGGTGCCCACCAGCGCGACGGCGGCGAAGAGGATGTCACCGGGCCGCTGGGGGAGCGTGCCCGATTCGAGCCAGGTGTGCAGTGCCGTCAGTTCGATGATCGTGTGCACGCCGAGGATGGACGCGGCGTGCGCGGCGGTGGTGAAGAGGAAGGTCGTCATCGCCTTGTGCGCGATGGAGTAACGCTGGACGCGGACCATCAGCAGCAGCGTGAGTGAGTAGGCGGGTGGCAGCAGGACGGCCGCGCTGCCCAGCCAGACCGCGGTCTGGTCGATGTGCTCGCCGCGCCGGTCGTCGGCGCGCCGCTGTTCCTCGGGATGCTGGGTCTGGACGAGGTACCAGACGGCGCAACCCGCGATCACGCCGAAGCGGACGAGGTCCGTGGTGGTGGCGGAGGCCTTGAAAACGCTGTACAGCGCCCACCCTGCGACGGCGAGTTCAGTGCCGAGCATCCAGACGACGGCCGCGGGCGGCAGCCGCCACAGCTCCCAGCCCGCCGGATGCCGCAGAGTGTTCCAGGCACGGCTTCGCAGCCGCCAGACGCGGGCGGCGGCGAGCCCGACGGTGTCGGCGAACCCGCGGACCGACCCGGTCTCCCGCTCCGAGACCACGTCGCGGTTAGCGGTCTTCAATTCCTCCCGTAGCCCGAAGTCGCTGACGAGGGCCACCTCCATCCGTTACGCACCGCACCCGCCTCGATCTTGCTGGTCACCACAAGAGGGTGACAGGGGGACCGCGTTGACGATCGCGTGAGACAGGGCAATGCCTGCGTTCGCCGTACTCGATGCCGCCACAAGCTGGCAGGGTGGCTCGTATGCCAGACGCCGCATACGACGCCGAAGCGGGCCCGGTCATGTTCGGGCCGGAATTCGACCGGGATCCCTCACCCGCCTACGAATGGCTGCGTGCGAACGCCCCGGCGTTCCGGCTTCCGCTGCCCGGCGACACCTGGACCTGGCTGCTGACCCGGCACGAGGACGTCGTCTCCGCGATGGCCGACCCCCGGTTGTCGAAATGCCCGTCCGTGGCCGCGGACCACTGGCGCGAGGCCAATCTCGGGCTGCCCGCGGACCACCGGCCGACGCTCATCGGGCATATGAACAACTTCGAGGGCGACGAGCACGCGAGGCTGCGGAAGGCGTGCGCCGGCGCGTTCGGGCCGCGGCGGCTGCAGCATATGCGTGACCGTACGCATCAGCTGGCGAACGAACTGCTCGACCCGATCCTGGAGCGCGGCGAGGGCGACCTCGTCGAGGATTTCGCCTACCCGCTGGGGATCCGGTCGATCTGCGAGCTGATCGGCATCCCGGACACCCTCCTGGACGAGGTCCGCCCGCCCGCGCTGGTGGTCGCCGCCGGCGACGTCACCGACATGCCGTCGATGCTGAAGGCGACCGACGACCTGGACGAACTGCTCGCCGGCGTCGTCGCGCGGAAACGGGCCGAACCCGGCGCGGACCTGATCAGCGATCTGCTCGCGCAGGAGGCCGCCGGAAAGCTCACCGAGGAGGAGGTCGCCGCGACGGCGTTCCTCACGCTGATCGCCGGGCACGAGACCACGATCAGTCTCATCGCGTCCACCGCGCTGACCCTCATCACGCATCCGGAGGAGGCGGCCCGCGCCCGCGCCGACGGCTCGCGGCTGACGCTCGTCATCGAGGAGGTCCTGCGCCGCGACCCCCCGTTGCAGAACACCAGCTGGCGTTTCGTCACCGAGCCGATGGAACTGGCCGGGCAGCGGATGGAGGCGGGCGACCCGATCCTGTTGTCGTTGCTGGCGGCCAACCGCGACCCGGAGGTCCACCCCGAACCGCTCGCCTTCCGCCCGGGCGAGCGGCCGGTGCGGCACGTGGCCTTCGGTCTCGGTCCGCATATCTGCATCGGCGCCGCGCTCGCGCGGATGCAGGCGTCCGCGGCGCTGGAGACGTTGTTCGACCGCGCGCCGTCGATGACGCTGACCGTGCCCGAAGACCGGCTCGTCTGGTGGCCGAGCGCGATCACCCGCGGCCTGCACCACCTGCCGGTGACGCTCGGCTGAGCCGCGTGCCCCGGTGGTCGTGAGTGGTAATGACGGTTCTAACCCTCATTACCACTCACGAGTCCCGTGGCCCGGTGGCTAGACCGAGCCTTCGAGACGGCCTCGCAGCACGCTCGCCTTCCGGTCGTCGAGGTCCATGACGAGCTGGAGCGCGTCCCGCCAGGCCGCCCTCGCCGCTTCCGGGTGGCCCTGCGCGGCCAGCGCGCAGCCGCGTTCGTCGAGCGCGTCGGCCTGGCCCCAGACGTCGCCGCAGTTCCGGTAGGCGGTCAGCGCCTGCTCGCAGTACTCGAGCGCCTGCTCCAGGTCGCCGAAGCGGCGGCAGGTCCGGGCCAGCGGCACCAGCGCGAAACCCATGCCGTGCTGGTCGGCGTCCTTGGCGTAGACGTCCAGGGCGCGACGGCCGTGGTCGAGGGCCAGGTCGCGGTCGCCGAGATCGCGATAGGCGCGGCCGAGGTGGACCCGCGCGGTCGCTTCGCCGAGCTGGTACCCGATCCGCGCGTTCACCTCCACACTCTGTTCGACCAGGCGGACGGCTTCGGCGTAGTCCTCGCGTTCGTGCGCGATGTTGCCGAGCCCCACCAGTGCCCAGCCGAGGCTCGGGTTCTCGCCGATCTCGTCGGAGATGCCGACGGCCTGGCTGTACAGCTCGTGCGCGCGGTCGAGGTCGCCGCGCCGCCGGTGCGCCTCGGCGAGGTTGATCGCCGACCATGCCAGCCCGCCGAGGTCGCCGCCCGCCTTCGCGGACTCGATCGCCACGTCGTGACTCGAGATCCAGGTCTGCCACGGCCTGCCGAGCAGGTGGTAGTCGAACATCTCCACCGGAAGCCGCCAGCCGATCTCGTACAGCCCGTGGTCCAGCGCCAGCCGCGCGACGCCGGTGATGCTCGGCATCTCCGACGCGCACCAGATGTAGGCCTCGTCGAAGGTGGCGAACCGCAACGGCTCGACGCCTTCGGGGGCGGGGCCGAGGTCGACGTGGTGGTCGCGGGCCGGGGTCAGTGTCCAGCTCGCCGCGTTGGCCGCGTAGAGGTACCAGTGGGCCAGCCGGGATACCGCCGCCTGCCGCTCGTCCCGCCATTGTCCGGCGGCGGCCTCTTCGGCGGCGTAGACGCGGAGCAGATCGTGGAACCGGTAGTACCGCGCGCCGACCTGCTGCACGAGATGCGCCTGGACGAGTTTGTCGACAAGGCGTCTCGCGTCGTGTTCGGGCAGCCCGGCGAGCGCGGCGGCCGCGCCGGCGGTGAACCGCGGGCCAGGGTGGAGGCCGAGCAACCGGAACATGCGGGCGGTGTCGGCGTCGAGCGCGCGGTAGGACCAGCTGAAGGCGGCGCGGACCCCGACGGCGTCGTCGTCGACCGCGAGCAGCTCCAGCCGCCGCCCCTCGGCGACGAGTTCGCGGGCGAGGTCACCGACGCTCTGGTGCGGATGGGTGGCGACCCGTTCGGCGGCGATGTTCACCGCCAGCGGCAGCGCCGCGCACAGCCGGACGAGCCTGCCGACGCCTTCGGGATCACCCGCCGCGCGTTCGTCGCCGATGAGGTCGGCCATGAGCCGCGTCGCTTCGAGATCTTCCAGTGGCTCCAAGGAAACCTGGACCGCGCCGCTGCCGACGACCAGGCCGGAGAGCCGCCGTCTGCTGGTGATCAGCACGGTGGTGTCCGGGGTGCCGGGCAGTACCGGCCGCACCTGGTGCGAGTCGAGGGCGTTGTCCAGTACGACGAGGGTGCGCTGGCCGCGCAGCAGCCCGCGCAGGAGCGCGAGCCGCATGTGTTCCTCGGCGGGGATGCGGTCGGGGCGCACGCCGACGCAGCGGAGGAGATCGTCGAGAATGTCGGCGGGTTGCGCGGGGGAGCCCGCCGCGTAGCCGCGCAGATCCGACCAGAGGACGCCGTCGAATTCCTCCTGCCGCCGGTTCGCCCATTTCAGGACGAGCGCGGTCTTCCCGACCCCGGGCGGGCCGGCCACGAAGACCACTTTGGCCGGTCCTTCGAACACTTTTTCGTCGAGCAGCGCGAAGTGTTCTTCACGGCCGACGAAATGGCTCGGCGGCGGGGGAAGGTGAACGTAGGGTTCCGCGCGGGCGGCCTCGGCGAGCACGATGAGCGTCCCGCCCGCTTCCAGCGCGCGGTCGCAGGCTTCGGCGAATTCCGCGCTCGGCGGGGTGAGCCCGCGTTCGACCCGGCTGATGAGACTCTTGTCGACATAGGCGAGTTTCTGGAGTTCGCGCAGCGCCAGGCCTTTCGCCTGCCGCCGTTGCCGCAATGCGCGCCCGAACGCCCACGCGGCCGTCGAAACCGGCCGCGGTTCCGCCCGTGCTTTCCCGGTTTCCCCGGATCTGGCCGAGCCGGAATTCTCGGTCACCAGAAGCACCTTTCTCCCTGCTCCGCGGCAGATCGTGCCATACCGGCGTGACGGCGGGCAGGGCCATCTGCCGATTCGACGCTGGGCGGAATGGCTCCGCGCGCGACAACCTTCCCATTACATGGGTCACAACACGGCCACCGGGTGTACGGAGCAGGAAAGAAAGCCTCCAAACTGTGCGGGAACGCGCCCGTTCCCCACCGGTGCGCCCGTCGAGAGGGAGGTGGATCATGCGCGACCGCGAAATGTGAGCAAGGCCCTGTTCCGCCTTGCGAGCAACCGGGCGAGTACTGATCTCCTCGGAGCCGGTCGTGGTCGCCTTCCCGGCGGCCACGGCCGTGACCGTTCGGAACATGTAGCGCCCCTTAACGTCGGTGTAGATCTTTTCACTTGTCCTGTCGGATCCGCCGAGGCAGCTTGGAGAGGTATCGAGCAGCCCGGCGAAAGGAACAACGTGAGCATCGGCGCGCCAGGAACCCTGGTCCGGATGGGCGTTCTCGCCCTCCTGTGGGGATCGGGGTTCCTGTGGATCAAACTCGCGTTGACCGGGCTGTCGCCCATCCAGGTCACCGTCATCCGCTGCGCCCTCGGCGCGGCCGTCCTCCTCGTACTGAGCCGCTGGGCCGGGCAGCGCCTGCCGCGGGGCCGCCGGATCTGGGGCAGGCTGCTCATCGCCGCCTTCTTCTGCAACGCCTTGCCGTTCGCGTTGTTCAGCATCGGTGAACTGACCGTGGATTCCGGGATCGCCGGGGTGATGAACGCGACGACGCCGCTGTGGTCGTTGCTGATCGGCATCGGGATCGGCGGCGAACGCCGCGTCACGCCGGTCCGGGTCGGCGGGCTGGTCCTCGGTTTCGCCGGGATCCTGCTGATCTTCGCGCCGTGGCAGAAGAGCGGCCTGCTCGGCTGGGGGACGCTGGCCCTGCTCGGTGCCGGCGTCAGCTATGCCGTCGCTTTCGCTTACATGGGACGGAAACTCGTCGGCCAGGGCGGGCCGATCGCGATCTCGGCCGCACAGCTGCTGACCGCCACCGGGCTCAGCGCGCTCGCGCTGCCGTTCGACGCGACGCCGACCGGGCCGCTGAACGTGACCGCGCTGATCGCCGTCGTCGTCCTCGGGATCTTCGGCACCGGCGTCACCTTCTATCTCAACTACAGGCTCATCGAGGACGAGGGCGCGACCTCCGCGGCGACGGTCGGCTACCTGCTGCCGGTCGTTTCGGTCGCACTGGGCGCGGTGGTCCTCGGCGAGGACCTCGGCCCGCGCGTGCTCGCCGGGATGGCGGTGGTGCTGCTCGGTGTCGCGCTGACGCGCTACGTGAGGTCCTCGGCGAGCAAGTCCATCAGCAACCCGTCGTGCCAGCCGTCGCCCTCGGTGTCGCGTTCGTAACGGCGCATCACCCCGACCTCGCGGAAGCCGACGGCCTTGTAGCAGCGGATCGCGGCGTCGTTGTCCACGGCGGGATCGATCACCAGCCGGTGATGCCCGCGATCGTGCACGAGGTGGCGGGCCATCGTGCGGACGGTGTCCGTGCCCAGCCCGCGGCCGTGCGCCGCCGGGTCGAGGAAGAGGTCGACCGACGCGTGCCGGTACATCGGGTCCTCTTCTTCGCCGTACTGGACCAGGCCCCGGACGGCGCCGTCTTCCAGGACGGTGAAGCAGGTCGTCAGTGGGTCGTCGAACGGCCAGGTGGGGGAATCGTCCACCGAACCCCAGCGCGCCCTGACCTCGGCCGTGCCGATGATCCGCCGCAGCTCCGGGACGTGGGCTTCGGTGACCGGGGCCAGTATCACGATCTCCCCGCGCAACTCGGTGGTCAGTTCCCGCTCCGTCCGCTCGTTTCGAGTGGCGCCAGTCTAGAGCGTGAGCGGCGCCGGGAACCGCAAGAAAACAGGGGGTGTTCTCAGCCGAAATCAGGTATCAACGAAAGGGAAGGGTGGAGGTGGGTCATGGGGAACCCGTACGAAGCACTGCGCCCGGCCGGGGAACTGGTCGACGGCGGGGAAACGGCTGTGCGCGCGGCGGTGCTGCGCAAGGCGACCGAAACGGTGGTCGCGAACGCCCGAGACGCGACCGATTGCCGGATGCTGCTGGAGATGCTCGGGCTGCACGCCAAGCCCGCGACCGGATCCGGCGAAGAGGCCGCCTGAGTCCACACGGGACACAGGACGCCTCAGTGCCGGGGCAGCACACAGAACTCGTTGCCTTCCGGGTCGCTCATGACCACCCAGTGGTCGGACTCGGGGTCGTCGATGATCTTGGCACCGAGTGACACGAGCCTGGCGACCTCTTCGCGTTGCTCGAGTTCGGTGGGGGCGAGGTCGAGGTGCAGCCGGTTCTTGCCGGACTTCTCCTCGGGGACCGGCTGGAAGAGCAGGCTCGGCAGGCCAGGGCTCTTCACTTCGACGTAGGTCACGCCGTGGCCGTCGGTCCAGCGCTCGGTTTCGGGATAGCCGAGCGCCTCCTTCCAGAACGCGGCCAGTGCTTCGGCCTCTCGGCAGTCGACGGCGACGGCGAGCATCCGGGTTCGCATCCTCCCACGGTGCCACGGACCGGCGAGGTTTGCCGGATGCGCAGCCGGGCATCCGGCGGGCGACAGAGCCATTCGCCGCCATTTCGCCGGAGGGAGAATCATGAAGGCCGTCACCTGGCACGGCAAACGCGATGTCCGGGTGGACACCGTGCCCGATCCGAAACTGGTCGAACCGACCGACGCCATCGTCCGGATCACCTCGACCGGGATCTGCGGGTCCGACCTGCATCTGTACGAGGTCCTCGGTGCCTTCATCGACGAGGGCGACATCCTCGGGCACGAGCCGATGGGCGTGGTCGAAGAGGTCGGGAGCGAGGTGACGGGCCTCAAGCCCGGCGACCGCGTCGTGGTGCCCTTCAACATCTCCTGCGGCCACTGCTTCATGTGCGAGCGCGGCCTGCAGTCGCAATGCGAGACCACGCAGGTCACCGAGCGAGGCAAGGGCGCGGCGCTGCTCGGCTACACCAAGCTCTACGGCCAGGTCCCCGGCGGCCAGGCCGAATACCTGCGTGTGCCCCAGGCGCAGTACGGCCCGATCAAGGTGCCCGACGGCCCGCCGGACGAGCGGTTCGTCTACCTGTCCGACGTCGTGCCGACGGCGTGGCAGGCCGTCGACTACGCGAACATCCCCGAGGGCGGCACGGTCGTCGTCTTCGGGCTGGGCCCGATCGGGCAGTTCTGCTGCCGGATCGCGAAACACCGGGGCGCGGGCAAGGTCATCGGCATCGACCTGGTCCCCGAACGTCTCGCGAAGGCGGCCGCGGCCGGGGTCGTCACCTACGACACGCGCGAGCACAAGTACATCGGCGACCTCATCCGCGAGGCCACCGGCGGCCGCGGAGCGGATTCGGTGATCGATGCCGTCGGCATGGAGGCGCACGGCGCACCGGTCGGGCGGCTCGCGCAGAACCTCGTCGGTCTCCTGCCCGATCCGATCGGCGCGAAGATCACCGAGAAGGCCGCGGTCGACCGGCTCAGCGTGATATACGCGGCCATCGACGCGGTCCGGCGTGGCGGCACGATCTCGCTGAGCGGTGTCTACGGCGGCATGCTCGACCCGCTGCCGATGATGGAACTGTTCGACAAGCAGATCACGCTGCGGATGGGGCAGGCCAACGTCCGGCGCTGGATCGACGACGTCATGCCGCTGGTCACCGACGACGCTGACCCCCTCGGCGTCGAGGGATTCGCGACGCACCAGCTGCCCCTGGACGAGGCGCCCCACGCCTACGAGATCTTCCAGAAGAAACAGGACGGCGCGGTCAAGATCCTTCTGCGGCCTTCGGCGGCTTGAGGTGTCGGCTCGCGAACAGCGGGTATTCGGTAACAGCGGATCCTCGACGAAGGGAGTGAAGGATGACTACCGCGCGGGACATCATGACAGCGGACGCGACCTGTGTGTCCGGCTCCGAAACCGTCCTCGAAGCGGCGAAGAAAATGGCCTCCAAGTCGGTCGGCGCGCTGCCGATCTGCGGGGAGGACGGCAAGCTCCAGGGCATGCTGACCGACCGCGACATCGTGGTGAAGGTCCTGGCCGAGGGCAAGGACCCGAGGGCGTTGCACGCCTCGGAACTGGCACAGGGTGAAGCGGTGACGATCGGCGCGGACGACGACGCCGAAGAGATCATGCGCACCATGTCGAACCACAAGGTCCGGCGGCTGCCGGTGATCGACGGGCACAAGCTCGTCGGGATCGTCGCGCAGGCCGACGTGGCCAAGGCGCTGCCCAACCCGGACAGCGGGGAACTGCTCGAGGCACTGTCCTACGACTGAGTTCCGCCGTCACGGAAAAGGGGGCCCCGCACAGGTGGGGCCCCTTTCGTGTCAGGGCGAGGTGTCGAGCAGGTCCTGGCAGGCCTTCTCGCACGCGCGGCTGTTCCGCGCAGACGCGGCAAGGCTCGTGCCGTCCGGCGGGAGACCGCCCTCGCGGCCGCCGTATACCCCGTCCGGCCCGTTTCCACACCTGGGGAAGCAGGGCTCTCGGCGCCTTCAGCCGGAAAATCGAATGCTCTCCACATCGATCTTCGCGATACTTCCGGCATGCCCGAAACGAAGGGAGCCGGCGCCAACCGGATCAAGCTGGCCGAAGCGCTCGCCTTGCGCGCCGACGCGACGAAGAAGGTGGAGCAACTGCGCGCCCGGATCGCCGACAACGCGCGGCACCAAGAAGGTGAGGAGCCCGCCGAAGACGCGGTCGCCTTGCTCGCCGAAGCCGAAACGACGCTGAGCGAACTGGAATCGCTGATCCAGCGGATCAACCGGACGAACGCCGCGACCCCGCTCGGGGAAGGCACGATCACCGACGCGATCGCGCGCCGCGACGTCCTCCGCCTCCGGCACGGCGTCCTCCCCGCGGCCGCCGACGCCGCGGCGGGCCGCAACCAGGGCGGCTACGGCCGTCAACTCCGTTCGGAACTCCGGTACTTCTCCGCGCTCCCCGTCGCGGAACTGCGGTCGCGCGCGGACCGGGTGGCGGAGGAGATCCGGGCGCTCGACGTCCGGATCCAGCGCGTCAACTGGGAAACCGACCTCCTCGACTGAGGCCGGACGTGGAAGCGGGTAGCCCTCCGGGAAGCGGGCACAAGCCGAGGGCCGGCGGTTTCACCGGCTCGCCTGGTACGTGGCGGGCAGCGTGGGGTTCGACTCCCCGATCACAACTCAGCCCAGCACGGCGCACAGGTGACGGCGCAAACGGCACAGTTCATCACCACGTGCCGGTCCCGGAAGGTGAGGGTGGGTACGGGGCATTTCCACGTCCGGCCCGGGTCCGGGCTCGAGTTCCAGGGCCGCCTAGTGAGTGATGAGGAGCGCGGATGTCTCATGCGCCTCGCCTGGGACGCTCAGCGTCTCAAGCGTGGCGCTCGCGACCCTCCTCGCGGCAACGCCCTGAAGGCCTTCGCCGCATGCGATGAGAGGAAAGGCCCCTTCATCGCACGGGTGCCGTCTTGGAGGTCAGGGGGCACCCGACGCATCCGCCTCGTCGTGCGCCGGAATTCCCGCCACCCGAGTGGTGTTCCCGACACCCTCCGCGCGGTCGAAGCATGGGCGGAGCTGATCGACTCTGTGCCAAGGTGAGGGAGAACAACCCTTGAGCCCAGGTGGTGACCCCGGATGGCACTGAAGATCGGTTACAAGGCGTCGGCCGAGCAGTTCGGCCCGCGCGACCTCGTCGAGTACTCCGTGCTCGCCGAGCAGGTCGGGCTGGACAGCGTGATGGTCAGCGACCATTTCCAGCCCTGGCGGCATCAGGGCGGCCACGCGCCGTTCTCGTTCGCGTGGATGGCCGCGGTCGGCGAGCGCACCGAACGAGTGGTCCTCGGGACCAGCGTGCTGACCGCGACGTTCCGCTACAACCCGGCCGTGGTGGCGCAGGCGTTCGGCACCCTCGGCAGCCTGTACCCGGGCCGGATCCTGCTCGGCGTCGGCAGCGGCGAGGCGCTCAACGAGGTCGCGGTGGCCCGGATCGAGTGGCCCGCGTTCAAGGAACGGTTCGCGCGGCTGCGCGAGGCGATCGAGCTGATGCGCAAACTGTGGTCCGAGGAGCGGGTGACGTTCGAAGGCGAGTACTACCAGACCACCGACGCCACCGTGTACGACCGTCCCGAGGGCGGGGTGCCGATCTACATCGCGGCGGGCGGCCCGGTCATGGCGAAGTACGTCGGCAAGCAGGGTGACGGCTTCATCTGCACCAGCGGCAAGGGGATGGACCTCTACACCGAGAAGCTGCTCCCGGCGGTCGCCGAAGGTGCCGAGCAGGTGGGCCGGAGCACCGGTGACGTCGACAAGATGATCGAGATCAAACTGTCCTACGACCCGGATCCGGCGCAGGCGCTGGAGAACACGCGGTTCTGGGCGCCACTTTCGCTCACCCCGGAGCAGAAGGCGGGCATCGAGGACCCGGCGGAGATGGAGAAGGCCGCGGACGCGCTGCCGATCGAGCAGGTCGCCCGCCGCTGGATCGTCACCTCCGATCCGGCCGACGCCGTCGAGCAGATCAAGCCCTACGTCGAGGCGGGATTCAACCACCTCGTCTTCCACGGCCCCGGCCACGACCAGGAGCGGTTCCTGCGCTCGTTCTCGGAGCAGGTCGTCCCCGGGCTGCGCGAACTCGGCTGACCCGGTACGGGTAGCGGCGCCGCACGGCCACCGCTACCCGTACCCCGGTTTTGCACCGGCGCCGGAAGGTTCCTGCCTTTCTTCCCGTCGGCTTCAAGGTTTTCCGACGGTTCCGGACACCCCTAGACTCGGCCGGGTCCATTGACCTGGGGAGGAACCGTCGTGGCCGAAGACCGGCCGGATCCGCGTGAAGCCACCGATGCGGCGCAGTTCGTCGCGGCGATGCGTGCCCTGCGCGTCCGCAGCGATCTGAGTTACCGCGCTCTCGAACGCCGGGCCGCGAAGGCGGGGACGCCGTTGCCGAGTTCGACGATCAGCGGCGCGCTTTCGCGGGACACCCTGCCGAGGGCCGATCTGCTGGCGGCGTTCGTCCGTGCCTGCGGCGCCGACGAGGGGACGGTCGAGCGCTGGCTGGCGGTGCGGGCCGATCTCGCCGCGTCGGAGCGGGAACCGGAACCGGCGCCCGGGCCCGCCGAGCCGGCGAGCGTCCCGGAGGAATCCCCGCGACGGCGGCCGAGGTTGCTCTGGCCTGTGGCCGGGATGGCGGCCGTGGTGCTCCTGGTGGTGGCCGGGCTGGTGGTGTTCGACGATCCACCGCGGGATCAGCCCGTGGTCACCACGGGTTCTTCGTCAGCCGCGCCACCGGCTCCGACGACGGTTCCGGACGCCGACAACGCCGGCGTGGCCGCGCCGCCGACCGGGCGTACGCGAGTGCGGCTCGCGCATACCGGGTTGTGCGTGGGGGAGGGGCCGGAGAAGTTCGTGCGGGAGGAGCGGATCGTGCTCGGCCAGCAGGACTGCGCGACGGCGTCGCCGCCGATGTCGGTCGAAAAGGCCGAGGGCGGGTACCGGCTGCTCCTGCACAGCCCGGAGCACGGCGAAGGCTGTGTGACCGTCGACTACGGCGGCACGAACGCGTCGACCCTGCTGGCGGGCGACAACTGCGAGCCCGGACGTGCCGATCAGCTGTTCGCCTTCGAGCCGGTGACCGCGCCGGTGAAGGGATACCTGCTCAAATCGGCCGCCGGCGCCAAGTGGTGTGTCGGGGTGTACAAGGGGAGCGGCGAGATCGGCGTCCAGCTCATCCAGGATCGGTGCGACGGCACCGCCGCCCAGGTGTTCCTCGTCGATTCGGTGGTCTAGGCGCCCAGGAGGGTCAGGACTCGGTGACGAGCTTGCCGATCTCCTGGTCGAAGTCGAACCACTCGGGCTCGGAGCCGGCGGGGACCGCGTCGTAGGTGCGGTCGAGGAACTCGGCCAGCTCCTGCGCCGGGGCTTCGAGGACCGCGCAGCCGTCGGGTGCGCTGAGGGCGAAAATCACGATCGAGGCGTCGTCGGCCGGGCTGATGATCACATCGCCCTCACCCGATGGGGTGAGGAGGCCGTCCGCGAGCAGATCGCGGCCGAACATCCACCTGACCGTCCCCTCGCCCGAGTGGTAGGCCACCACAACGGCGTAGGGGTCTTCGGGGTCGTACTCGAGGTCGGCGCGGACGGGGAGGGGGTCCGCACCGAAAGTGCGCAGACCGAAGACGATCGTCCCCCGGATGAGGTCATTTTCCTTGTCCAACGCTTCAGCCCCTTACGGTCGGTTGCTGTTGATCTTCAGCTATGGATAACGCAATGTGAAGCCTTTTCGTGACCCGAGTTGACAACTTTCACACGTTCGGCTGAGAGCTGTGTCTCATGTGCTCACGGACCGTCTTCGCTGAGCACGTGCGGTGAGCGCCGCGGGAAAGTGGGCATCCGTGCAAAAGAAAGAGATTCCGCACGTGCATATTCCGGTGAATGATAATCGCCCCACCATTCGGCGGATGGTTTCGATATTTATCGTGGTTAACATCATCTGGCGCCGTTCGAGAATTCGTCAGTGATCGGCGTGGCTCTGTCCTGGACCTCGACGGGCTTTGGTCGTTGTGGATTGGGAAGGACCTCTCAATGGGCGTGCGAATCACCGTCACCATTCCCGGGCGAGATCATCGGCGGCGTGACGTCGTTTCCGGCTCGCGGCCGCAGGGGTCGCCGAAGCGCCTCCCGGTCTCGTGCCGGTCCGGGCGGGGGACCGGTCCGGCGGTGCCGCGTGTCCAGGGGCGCCGTCGTGATTGACCGGCTCCCGATGCGCGTCGGGCAGGCCGACATCGACCGGCTCGAAGGTGTCATCACGGCACTCCGGGCCCGCGACTACCGGGAAGGCGGCGGAGCCTGCCGGGAGCTGCTGCGGGTGCTGGAACCCTACGGCGCCGCGCTGCGGCGGGGCATCATGTCCGAGGCACTGGCCCGGCGGCTGGCGGGAGTGGTCGCGGATCTGCACAATCTGGTCGGCTGGACGGAATTCGATTCCGGCCGCCCCGTCCGCGCCGAGCGGCACTTCCGCCGCGCGCTCGAACTCGCGGCGGAGGCCCGCAACGACGATCTCGTCGCCAACGTCCATTACCGGCTCGGCCGGATGTATCTGCATCACCGCTCCCCGGCCGAGGCGCTCGATCAGTTCGGGCAAGGGCAACTCGCGGCACGGCGGGCGGGAACACCGCTTTCGCAGGCGATCCTGTCGGCGAACGAGGCATGGGCCTACGCGCTGCTCGGTGATGTCCGGCAGGCGCTGGACAAGCTTTCCCGCGCGCCGGAACAGTTCGCGAGCTCCTGCGGGGACGCGGCCCCGTCGTGGTCGGCGTTCTTCACCGTCAACGACATGGCCGCGATGATCGGCACGGTGCGTACCGAGCTGGCCAGGCTTGTCGACGTCGGCCACAGCAGGGAGGCCATCCCCGCGCTCACCGAAGCCGTCGACGGCTATGGCCCGGACATGGCGCGGAGCCGGTCGCTGACGATGATCTGGCTCGCCGTCGACCACGCCCTGGAGGGCGACCTCGACCACGCGGCGGAGGTCGGGCTGGCCGCGATGGAGATCGCGGGCGGAATCCGTTCCGCCCGCACACGGGATCGTTTGCGGCCGCTGTCGGAATGCGTGCGGAGGCGGGTGAGCGACATTAATGCGCGGGATCTCCTTGACCGGATCGCAACATTTCGCGCCAGTGCCTGAACGCGGGAGAATAGGTGGAGGAATGACCGGATCAATTTCACCGGGCGTAGGCTCGCCGGCATGAAACGGACTTCGTTCGCGCAGTGGCCGTGCTCGATCGCGCGCACCATGGACCTGCTCGGCGACTGGTGGACGCCGCTGGTCCTGCGGGAGGCGTTCTACGGGATCCGCCGGTTCGACGAGTTCCAGCAGGAGCTCGGGATCGCGCGGAACACCCTCGCCGACCGGCTGCGCCGCCTGGTCGGCGAGGGGTTGCTGGAGAAGCGCGCCTACCAGACCGAGCCGGTCCGCTATGACTACGTCCTGACCGAGAAGGGCGCCGATTTCTACGGGGTGCTCGCCGCGATGTCGCGCTGGGGGGACCGCTGGCTCTCCGAGGAGGCCGGTCCGCCGGTCACTCTCCATCACGACACCTGCGGGCACGACACGCACGCGGAGGTCGTCTGCGCGCACTGCGCCGGGACGCTCACCGCGGAGAACACCCGCGCGCGACTCGGGCCCGGATACCCGCCCAAGCTCGCGAGCCGCCCCGATGTGGTGCGCCGCTTCGCCGCCCAGGAAGGTTTGACAAGGTAGGTCTATTTACGCAACTATCCAGGTCACGAGCACGGGGAGGTGGCCACGATGGAGTGGACCGGCGCCAAATACGCCGACAAGCCGACGGTGGAGGTCCAGGCATGGGTCGACGCCGCCCCGGAGCTGGTCTGGTCGATCGTCTCGGACGTACGGCTGATGCCGGAGATGAGCCCGGAACTCCAGGCGGCCGAATGGTGCGACGGCGCGGAGGGCGCCGCGGTCGGCAGGCGGTTCGTCGGGCGTAGTAAGCACGACGCGCTGGGCGAATGGGAGACGACGTCGCACGTCGTCGAATGCGAGGCGCCGCGCGTGTTCGCTTGGGCGGTTCACGATCCCGAGACGCCGACGGCGTTGTGGCGTTTCACGCTGGAGCCCGAGAACGGCGGTACGAAGCTCCGGCAATGGATGCAGCTCGGGCCGGGACGGTCGGGCCTCTCGCTGGCCATCGACCAGATGCCGGACAAGGAGGAGAAGATCGTCTTCGTCCGGCTGCGCGAGTTCGAGAACGCGATGACCGGGACGCTCGCCGCCATCAAGGAGCGCGCCGAGGCGGCTCGCGCGTGATGCGGACGGCGACCACGGTCGAGGCCTCACGCGGTTGGCGGGAGACGCTGGATTTCGTGCTGGAGGCGGAGAAACTCGGCCTCGACGACTGCTGGGTCGCCGAGGCCTGGGGTTCGGACGCGCCGTCCGTACTCGGCTATCTCGCCGCGCGGACCGGGCGGATCCGGCTCGGCTCGGGAATCATCCAGCTCGGCACCCGGTCGCCGGTCGCGATCGCGCAGGCCGCGTTGACCCTCTCGGAGCTCTCCGGCGGCCGGTTCGTCCTCGGGCTCGGCGCTTCGGGACCGCAGGTGATCGAGGGTCTGCACGGCGTTCCGTTCGCCCGCCCGCTGACGCGGATGCGGGAGACGGTCGCGATCATCCGCCAGGCGTTCGCGGGGGAGAAGATCTCCTTCTCCGGCAAGGAGTTCGAGATCCCGCGGCCGGGTGAGGCCAAGCCGATGCGGCTTTCGCTGACGCCGAATCCGGACATCCCGATCCATCTGGCCACCCTGTCGCCGAAGCTGCTGGAGCTGACCGGCGAGATCGCGGACGGCTGGCTGGGCACCAGTTTCGTCCCGGAGGGGGCGGAAGCCTACTTCTCGCATCTCGACGCGGGTCTCGCGAAAGCAGGCCGGACGCGGGCGGACCTCGAAATCTGCCAGGGCGCCGAGGTCGCTTTCGCCAGGGACGAAGACGAGTTGCGCGGGATGGTCGCGGACCGCAAGGCCGAACTCGCGTTCAGTCTCGGCGGGATGGGCTCGGCGAAGACGAACTTCTACAACAACGCCTACAGCAGGCAGGGCTGGGCGGAAGCCGCCGAGGCGGTGCGGGAGCGCTGGCAGGCGGGCGACCGGGAAGGCGCGGCCGGGCTGGTGACCGACGAAATGGTGCTCGGCACGACGCTGATCGGTACCGAGGCCATGGTGGCCGAACGGCTGCGGGTGTGGCGGGCCGCCGGCGTCGGCACGGTCCGGCTGTACCCGGCGGGCGAGACGGTCGCCGACCGGCTCGCCACGCTCGGCCGCGCGCTGGACCTGGTCCGGGCCGTGGACTGAGGAGTTCGGCCGAATGCCCGCGCCGGTTGGGGTGACCGGCCGAGCGCGACCGGCCCGGCGTGCTCCAAGCGGGTAGAACTTGTTTCACTTTTGCCGCCGGCTGGAGAACATGACCTCGCTCGATCGCGACGTGAGGAGGACTCATGAAGCCCGACAGCCGGCTGTCCAGACGCCAGGTCCTTCGCGGTACCGCCGCCGGTGCGGGGATCGCGTTAGCTTCGGGCCTGCCGTTCGCCGGGACGGCTTCGGCCGGCGCCGCGGTCATCGGCGAGTACGACGTCGTCGTGGTCGGCGCGGGCGCGGCGGGGATGACCGCCGCGCTGACGGCGGCCCGACGCGGGCTCAGCTGTGTCGTACTGGAGAAGGCGGCGAAATTCGGCGGTTCGGCGGCCCGGTCGGGGGCGGGGATCTGGATCCCGTGCAATTCGGTGCTGGCCGCGGCGGGCGTCCGCGACAGCCCGGAACTGGCCGCCCGGTACCTGGCCGCCGTGGTCGGCCCGTCGGTCCCCGTCTCCCGGCAACAGGCCTTCCTCGCCAACGGCCCGGCGATGCTCTCGTTCGTGATGGCCAACAGCCCGCTGCGGTTCCGGTGGATGGAGGGCTACAGCGACTACTACCCGGAACTGCCCGGCGGGATGCCGAACGGCCGCTCGATCGAACCCGACCAGCTCGACGGGAACGTCCTCGGCGCCGAATTGGCCAACCTGAACCCGCCCTATCTCGCCACGCCCGCCGGGATGGTCGTCTTCAGCGCGGACTACAAATGGCTCGCGCTGGCCGCGGTCAACCCGAAGGGCGCCGCCGTGGCCGCCGCCTGCCTCGCGCGCGGCACCGCCGCCGCGCTGGCCGGGCAGAAACCACTCACCATGGGACAGTCGCTGGCCGCGGGGCTGCGGGCCGGGCTCCAGCGGGCGGGCGTCCCGGTCTGGCTGAACACGCCGCTGACCGATCTCGTCATCGAGAACGGGAAGGTCACCGGCGTCACCGTCGCGGCGGGTGTGGTGAAGGCCCGGCGCGGCGTCATCATCGGCTCGGGCGGGTTCGAGCACAACGCCGCCATGCGGGCGGAGTACCAGCGCCAGCCGATCGGTACACAATGGACGGTCGGGGCCCGGTCGAACACCGGCGACGGGATCCTGGCGGGGAAACGCGCCGGGGCGGCGCTGGACCTGATGGACGACGCCTGGTGGGGCCCGGCGATCCCGCTGCCGGGGGAGCCGTACTTCTGCCTCGCCGAGCGGACCCTGCCCGGCGGCCTCATGGTGGACGGCACGGGCAAGCGGTTCGTCAACGAGGCGGCGCCCTACAGCGACGTCGTGCACACGATGTACGACCGGAACCCGACGTCGCCCACCATCCCGGCGTGGCTGGTCGTCGACCAGAACTACCGCAACCGGTACCTCTTCCGGGACATCGCGCCGCTGCTGCCCCTTCCCGATGAGTGGTACTCGGCGGGCGCGGTGAAGAAGGCGTGGACCGTGGAGGGGCTCGGCACCGCGATCGGCGTCCCGCCGCAGACGCTGCGCGCCACGGTCAACCGGTTCAACGGCCAGGCACTGTCCGGTGTGGACGGTGACTTCCGGCGCGGCGCCAGTGTCTACGACCACTACTACACCGACCCCTACATCCTGCCGAACTCGTGCCTCGCCGCGCTCTGGGAACCGCCGTTCTACGCGTTCAAGATCGTCCCCGGCGACCTCGGCACCAAGGGCGGGATGCGTACCGACGCGCGGGCACGAGTCCTGCGCGCCGACGGTTCGGTGATCACCGGCTTGTACGCCGCCGGAAACGCCAGCGCGGCGGTGATGGGCCCCAGTTACGCGGGCGCCGGGTCGACGATCGGGCCGGCGATGACGTTCGGGTACGTCGCGGCGAACGACCTGGCCGACGGGTGAAGTCTGCTCTACCGGCGCACCGGACCCACGGCGCTCCCGCCTCGGCTAAGGTGAGGCGTTCGCGTGGCAGCAAGGACTGGGGGGTCCGCCATGATCATCAAACGTGCTTACCACCACGGGGACCTTCGTCGTGCGCTCGTACTGGCCGCGCGTGAGGTCCTCGTCGAGCGAGGTCCCGAGGGGGTGAGCCTGCGCGGCACGGTCGCGAAGGTGGGCGCGTCCACCGCGGCGCCGTACCGGCACTTCCGGGACAAGGACGCGCTGCTCGTGGCGGTCGCGCTGGAGGGGCACGCCGAGTTGCAGGGGTGTCTGCGGGGCTGCGGCGCCGGGACGGTGACCGCGCTCGGACATTCCTATCTCGGCTTCGCGCTGGAGAATCCCGCGTTGTACCGGCTGATGATGGGAGCGGGCATCGGTGACCGCGCCGGGTATCCGGAACTCGCCGAGGCGCACCGGGCGACCCGTGGGGTGCTGGCCGAACGAGTGGGGGAGTGCGCCGACCCTGGCGGGTTCGCCAGCACCCTCTGGTGCCTTCTCCACGGGCTGGCCACGCTGGTGATCGACGGCCACGTCGAGCCGGGTTCCGCGGTCACGGAGGTCGATCGCAGCCTCGCGTTCCTGGCGGACGCCAAGGCCGGGTAGCGGGCCCGCCGCCGGGATCGGTCCGGCGGCGGGCCCGTGCTCAGCCGATGGAGGGGATGAACGTCGGCAGCCGCCGGACCTTCGTGTCCTGCTCGAAGGCGTAGGCGATGGCCAGGAGCGACGGTTCGCTGAACCGGCCGCCCATGATCGACAGTCCCAGCGGCAACGGCCCGGAGTAGGCCATCGGGACGGTCATGTTGGCGTACCCCGACACCGCCGCCGGTCCGGACGAGTCGATGAGCAGCGCGCCGTCACCGACACCGAGCTGCGTCTTCCACGCGGCGTTGTTCGTCGGCGCCACGATCGCGTCCAGGGCGCCGCCGCGCAGCGTCTCGTCGAGACCCCGCCGGGCCGCGCTCGTCGCGGCTTCCCGCATCGCACGGTAGGCCGGGTCGGTGAGATCACCGGTGGTGGCCTGCGACCGGTCCCACAGGTTGTGGGTCCAGTACGGCATTTCGACCGCCGCGTGGTCCAGGTTGTACTGGATCAGCCCGGCCAGGTCGGCGGGGTGCTTGCCGCCGGTGGACGCGAGGTAGGCGTTCATGTCGTGCTTGAACTCGGTCCTGATCGCGGGGAACTCGTTGGCCGCGATGACGTCCAGGTAGGGGATCGTGATCTCCACCGTGGTCGCGCCGAGTTTCCGGAGCCTGCTCAGCGCCTGCTCGAACGCCGCCTTCGTCGCGTCGTCCGGGGTGTACACCTCGCGCCAGACGCCGATCCGCTTGCCGCGCAAGGCATCGGGGCGCAGGAACTTCGTGTAGTCGTCCAGTGACTGCCTGGCGGCGTCGACGGTGATCGGGTCGCGGCGGTCGGCGCCGTTGAGGGCCGAGAGCAGGATCGCGGCGTCGACCACGTTGCGCGCCATCGGGCCCGCGGTGTCCTGCTGTTTCGACACCGGCACGATCCCGCTGCGGCTGACCAGCCCGAGGCTCGGCTTGACGCCCACGATGCCGTTGGCGCCGGACGGGCAGGTGACCGAACCGTCCGTCTCGGTCCCGACGGCGACGGTCGCCAGATGCGCCGCGACCGCGACCCCCGAACCGGCCGACGAGCCGCACGGGTTGCGGTCGAGGACGTACGGGTTGGCAGTCTGGCCCGCGAGCGGGCTCCAGCCGTTCGACGAACTGGTGGACCGGTAGCTCGACCACTCCGACAGGTTGGCCTTGCCGAGGATGACCGCGCCGGCCTCACGCAGGTTCTCGACCACGCCGGCGTCGCGGTAGGGGCGGGATTCCAGCAGCGCGGTCGACCCGGCCGTGGTCGGCTGGCGGTCCGCGGTGTCGATGTTGTCCTTCAGCAGCACCGGGATGCCGTCCATCGGGCCCTTCGACTGATGCCGGAGCCGGCGCAGGTCACTGGCCGCGGCGAGCCGCAGCGCGTCCGGGTTCGTGGTGAGCACCGCGTGCAGTGTCGGGTTCAGCTTGCGGATCCGATGCAGGTAGAAGGCCGTCAGCTCGACCGAGGACAGCCGTCCGGAGCGCATCGCCCGCTGCAGATCGGGGATCGTCGCCCGCTCCAGGTCGATCCCGGCCACGACCGGACGTCCGGAAAGGGACGTGGCCTGCGCCGGGACGGCCGAGGTCGCGGACGCGACGAACACCATGACGAGAAATGCGGACACGGCCGCAAGGCGTCTTTTCAAGGAATTCCCTCCTATGTCGAAAGAATTCCTGAACCGTACGTGGGCCGCTTCCGTCCAGAACCGCCGAATGGAGCAGGAGGAAAAGGGATTGAATTGTCGGCCACCCGGCCGCCGGTGATCGAGTGGTCACGGAAACGAGTGCACGTCAAGGGAAAATGGCCGGATCCGGCACTCGGTGCTGCCGGTCGCGGACGCAGCGTGAGACGGTTCGCGAAAATGACGCACTTCGTCAGAAATATTCCACCGGAATTCGGTGTCGAAAGTGCCGCTTGAATTGATCGTGAATTGTTCGGCGTTCGTCGATCATCCGGCCCGGTTCGCCGGTGAACTCTCGGCGAGCGCGGTGCTGAAAGAACGCGCGGTGCCCGCCAGCCCGGCGACCGTCGAAACCGGGTCGCGCCGGGCGGGCAGGACGGCGGCCAGCGCCGCGCCGACCCGGCCGTCCGGGGTCCTGATACCGACGGCCGCGCAGGCGAGTCCCGCCGCGATGGTCTCCGACTCCGCCGCGTACCCGGCCGCGCGGATCTCCAGCGCGTCCGCGTCGGGTTCCGCGAGCGCGGGGTGATGAGCGGCGAGCAGCCGGCCGGCGGCGGTCCCCGGCGGCAACGGGCTGCCCGGCGACACGGGGACCTCGTCGGCGGACAGGACCGCCCCCGCCGCGACCAGCGCGCGGCCCTCCCTCGGCACCACCAGCACGAGGCTCACGCGCATCCGCGCGGAAAGCGCCGGCAGCCATTCCTTGGCCAGGTCCCGGAGTTCGGGCTGCCAGAACCGGCCGAGCCGGAACACCCGCGAGCCGATCCGGTAACCGCGGCCTGCCCGCTCGACCGCGCCGAGGTCGGTCAGCTGGTCGAGGAGCCGGTGCACGGTGGTCTTCGGGAGCCCGGTGGTCCGCACCAGCTGGGTCAGCCCGGCCTGTCCGCCGAGCTCGTTGAGTGCTTCGAGCAAGGCGAACGCGCCTTCCAGTACGCCGCGTCCGCCGATGGTTTCCCGCATCGCCGCCCTTTCTCGAGATCAGCCCACACCGGAGAAGTAAAGTGCGCTCACGGCGGTCCGGGATACGAACTTTCGGGCAGCCGTAGGGGCGGCGTTCCGCTGAACGGCCCAGTCCGCGACGTGACCGACACCGCGCCGGGAAACGGCCGTGCCGGGTCCGGCGTCCCGGCACGTTCCTGGCATGCTGGCAAGGTTCGCGCGAACACCACACCTGCCAGGGGGACGTCGATAATGGAGGAGATCCGCCGCCTCGCCGACCGGTTCGATCTCATCGAGCCCGTCGGCGGCGGCTCCATGGGCACCGTGTGGCGGGCGCGTGACGACAACCTGGAGCGCACGGTCGCGGTCAAGGAACTCCTTCTGCCGCACGGGCAAGGGGAACAGAAGGCCGACGAGGCCAAGAACCGCGCGCTGCGCGAGGCCAGGATCGCAGCGCGGCTGGTGCATCCGCACGCCATCACCGTCTTCGGCGTGATCGACGAGCAGGACCGCCCGTGGATCATCATGGAGTACCTCCCCTCGACCAGCCTCGCGGACAAGCTCCGCGAAGGGCCGATGGAGGTCGACGACGTCATCCGGCTCGCCATCCAGCTGTGCTCGGCGCTGGCGGCCGCGCACCGGGCGGGCATCGTCCACCGCGACATCAAGCCCGGCAACGTCCTGCTCGGCGAGGACGGCACCGTCAAGATCACCGACTTCGGGATCTCGCGGGCGATGGGCGACGTCCAGCTCACCGCGACCGGCGAGATCTCCGGGACGCCGGCGTTCCTGGCGCCCGAGGTCGCCCGCGGCGAGGACGCCACTTTCGCTTCCGACGTGTTCTCGCTCGGCGCGACGCTGTACACCGCGCTCGAAGGCGGCACGCCCTACGGCACGGCCGAGAACCCGATCGCCCTGCTGTACCGCGCGTCGAGCGGGGAGATCCCCCCGCCGGTCAAATCGGGCATCCTCACCCCGCTGCTGACCAGGCTGCTCGACGTGCGGCCGGACAGCAGGCCGACGATGACCGAGACCGAGCGGGAGCTGCGGGCGCTGGCGGCGGGGGAGTCGACGACGCTGGTCGCCGAGGAGCCGCCGCCGCGGGCGCGCAAAGGCGTCCTGATCGGCGTGATCGTTGCGTTCCTCGTGCTCGCGGCCGTCATCGCCGCCGTGGTCGTGGTGCTCACCCGCGGTGAGGACTCGCCCTCGAACGCGGCACCGCCCGCCGGTTCGCAGTCGCAGACCGCCGCCCCGGCGCCGTCGTCCGCCGAACCGTCGCCGACACCTTCCTCGCCGCCTCCTCCGCCGTCCTCGTCACCGCCGCCCTCGACCTCGTCGTCCTCGGTGGCGCCACCACCGGCACAGACGCCGGGGCAGGCGCTCTCGGCGTACTACAGCCTCATCCCCGGGAACCTGCAGGCCGGTTTCGCGACGCTGACCGACAACTTCAAGCGGGCCAAGAACCAGAGTTTCGAGCGGTACTCGAACTTCTGGAAGGACTACCGCGCGGTGACCGTGTCGAACGTGTCCGAATCCGGCACCACGGTGACGGCGACGCTCACCTACGTCAAGGCGTCCGGGGGGACGACGACGGAGCGGGCCACCTTCGTCATGGTGCAGCAGGACGGCCGCTACCTCATCGACTCCCAGCGCTGAGGCCGAGTTTCCCGGCGAGGCGCTGAAGCCAGGCTTCGACCTCGCCGGGGGAGCGGTCCGGGAGACCGAAGATCGTCTCGGTGACCCCGGCCGCTTCCAGCGCCGCCAGGTTCCCCGGATCCGGCCGGACGCCGAGCGCCGAGATCTCCGGCTCCCCGGCACGGCCCGCTTCGCGCCAGATCTCGCGCAGCCTGCGGGCCTTGTCCTCGATATCCGTGTCGCCCGGCGTGGTGAGCCAGCCGTCGGCCGATTTCGCGATCCAGCGGAACGTCTTTTCCGTCCCGCCCGCGCCGACGATCACCGGGATGTGCGCCTGTACCGGTTTCGGCCAGGCCCAGCTCGCCCCGAACGAGACGAATTCGCCCGCGTACGAGGCTTCGTCGTCCGTCCAGAGCGCGCGCATCGCTTCGAGGTACTCACGCAGGACCGTCCGCCGTTTGCCGCCGGGGACGCCGTGATCGGCCAGTTCGTCGACGTTCCAGCCGAAGCCGACGCCGAGCGTGACTCGCCCGGCCGAGAGGTGATCGAGGCTGGCGATCGTCTTCGCCAGCGTGATCGGGTCGCTCTCGACCGGGAGGGCCACGGCCGTCGCGAGCCGGATCCGCGTGGTCACCGAGGCCGCCGTGGCCAGCGCGACCCAGGGGTCCAGCGTGCGCAGGTAGCGGTCGTCGGGCAGCGACGAGTCGCCGGTGCGCGGATGCGGAGCTTCCCGTTTGACCGGGATGTGCGTGTGTTCGGGCACGTGGAAGGCGTCGAAGCCCGCGGCCTCCGCCGCCCGGGCGGCGGCCGCCGGGGTGATGCCCCGGTCACTGGTGAACAGCACGATCCCGTGTCTCACAGCCGGTCACATTATTAGAACGTGTTTCAGTTTGCAACCGCCGCACGCAGTGTGACCGGCAGTGCGTTCAGCCGCCAGGTGCCCGGGTCCGGGATCCGGAGCAGGCCGTCCGCGAGCGCGAGATCGGGGAACCGGCGCAGCAGGGCGGTGAGCGCGACTTCGGTCTGCACCCTGGCCAGCGAGGCGCCGAGACAGAAATGCGGGCCATGGGCGAACGCCAGGTGCCACGCCGGTCCCGCCGCGCGCCGGATGTCGAAGACGTCCGGGTCGTGGAAGGCCCTCGGGTCCCGGTTCGCCGCCGCGATCGCGACGGTAACAGGTTCTCCTTCGGGGATCAGGACGTCGCCGATCCGGACGTCCGTGGTGGTGATCCGGGGGACCGTCAGCAACTGCGGGCTGCACCAGCGCATCAGTTCCTCGACCGCGCCGGGCATGAGGTCCGGGTCTTCGCGGAGCGCGGCCAGCTGGGCGGGATGGGCGAACAGGACCTCGACGGCGTTGGCGATGAGGTTGCCGGGTACCTGGCCGCCCAGGACCAGCTGCCAGACGAGGGCGACCAGTTCGGTCTCGCTGAGCCTGTCGCCGTCTTCGGCCTGGATCTGGAGCAACTGCGAGACGACGTCTTCGGCGGGTTCGAGTTTCCGGTTCGCGATTGCGGCGAGCGAGTCCTCGACGATCCCGGGGACCGCCTTCGCGAGCCCCGCGCCGTCGCCGGCCGCGACCATGGTGCCGTACTCGCGCCAGCGCGGACGGTGGGTTTCGGGGATGCCGACCAGCGCGCAGATCACGTCCATCGGCAGGGGGCGTGCGAAGGCGGTGACCAGATCGATCCGGTCCTGTCCGGCGAGGCTGTCGAGGAGGTCGTCCACGAGCCGTTCGATCCCCGGGCGGAGCGCGGCGGCCTTGCGCGGGGTGAACGCGGGGGCCACGAGGCGCCGGAGCCGGACGTGCTCCGGGCCTTCGGTCTCCTGCATGGACCGCATGTACGGGCGGCAGTGCTCGGGGATCTCCATGCGCTGGTAGCTGGCCGGGCTCAAGGCGAAGCGCGGGTCGCTCAGCATCTTGCGTGCCTCTTCGTGGCGCAGGACCGCCCACATCGAGAACCCCGGCGCGGAGAGCTTGGCGATCGGGGAGCGCTCGCGCACCGGGCTGTACGCGGTGAACGGATCGCGCAGGACGTCGGGGTCGGTCAGGAGGATCTCGGGCACGTCGGACAAAGTGGTCTCCCAGTTCGGATGTTCAAATCAGATGTTCTCATCATCTGAATGGTCAAGGTATCTTGATCCGGGTCCGAAGGCAATCGTGCTGGCTGACAGGAGGCCGATGGTCCGGCTGAGCAGGGCGGAGACGCAGGAGCGCAACCGCGCGAAGGTGCTGGCCGCCGCCCGCGACGAGTTCGCGGCGCGGGGCTTCCGCGAGGCCAAGATCGACGTCATCGCCGAACGGGCGGAACTCACCCGCGGCGCGGTCTACTCGAACTTCCCCGGCAAACGCGCGCTGTACTTCGCCGTACTGGCCGACCTGGCGGAACGGTCCGCCGGGGCGCCGCACGCCGTGCCGGGCGAGACGCCGGACGAGGCGCTGGGCGCGCTGGCCAGGGCGAGGGTGGCGGCGTTCCCCTTGGACGACGAGCAGGCCGGCCTCGCCCGCGACCTGATGCCGGAAGTGCTCGCGGACGAGCGGATCCGGCGTCCCTTCGCGCAACTGGTGAAGCTCAACGGACTGGTGCTCGGGCTCGCGCTGGAGCGGCTCGACCCGCCGGAACGCCCGGCGACGGCGCCGATCCCGCGGCGCGTCCGGCTCGCGGAGACCGTGCTCACCACGCTGCACGGCGCCGGCCAGCTGGCGGCCGCGGCGCCGGGGCTGGTCGAACCGTTCGACGTCGTGAGCGCCTGTGAACGGCTGGCGGGCCTGTCGCTCAACGACTGGTGGGCGCCGCCGGCGTTCGCGCCCACCGCGCAGGCCGCCGACCGGCCCTGGTCAGCGCCCGAGGCCGTGGACCTCGTGCGCGCCGAACCGTTCGTGCCCGCCGACGGCGTGGTCGTCGTGTTGGGCACCCACCGCCTGGCCGGTGCCGAGGAGGCCGTCCGGGCCTACGGCGGCGACGTCACCGTGGTCGTCGTGACCAGTGAGCCCGACGAACTGGTCCCGCTGACCCGGCTGCTCGTGGCGGAGGTGTGCGGTGGCCTGCGGCAGGCCTTCCCGAAGCGGGCCTGGCCGGGGTTGCGGGTGGTGTGCGACGTGAACGGGACCTTGGCGGCCGCCGCGGGCGTGCTCGCCGTCAGCGACGAGACCGAGGCCGCGGTCCGGGTCGAACGGGGGAGGATCACCGCCATCGCGGACGGGCGCGGCGCGGGGTACGCCGTCTCGGTGACGGGCGGGCTTACGGTCTCGTGAGTGGTGATGACGGATGGAACGGTCATCACCACTCACGAGACGCGAGGTCCGTGTGCCGGATCCGGTACACCTGCAGGCGAAGTCCGTAGTACTTCTCGGTTTCGCCGACCCAGACCATGCCGAGCCGTTTCGCGGTCGCGATGGCGCGCACGTTGTTCGGCCGCGCGACGGCGAAGAGTTCGTCCGTGTCCTGGGTGAACGCCCAGGAGATCAGCGCGCGGGCGGCCTCGGCGGCGTACCCCTCGCCCCAGGCGTCGGGATGCAGCTGCCAGCTGATCTCCAGGTCCTCTTCGTACGGTGGCAGCAGATGGATGCCCAGTCCGCCGACGACCAAGCCGTCTTCCTTGCGCTGCACCGCCCATCTTCCGCGCGGCGGCACGAGATTGGGCTGCGCCTGCTGCCAGGCTGCAGTACCGAACGCATGGCCGCGACGTCGGCCACCCGGTCCATCGCCGGGGTCAGCCACCGGGTCACGTCGGTGGTGCCGTAGATCGCCAGCGCGGCTTCGGCGTCGTCCTCGGACCAGTCACGGACGACGAGCCTTTCGGTGGTCAAGTCCATGACAGAACGTTACGCCGTCCTCGTCCGGGTAGCATTGGTATCCTCAGGAAAGCGAGTCCCACATGCGTGCCGAAACCTCGACGCCCCCCGAGCAGGCCTGTCCGATCGCCCCGGTGGTCGACCTCGTCTTCAGCCGCTGGACCACGCCGATCCTCTGGGCGCTCAACGAGTTCGGCAGGCAGCGGTTCGTCGAACTCGAGCGGTGCATCGGCACGATCACGCCGAAGGTGCTGACCCAGCGGCTGCGGCAGCTGGAACGCGACGGCCTCGTCACGCGGACCTACCACGCGGAGGTGCCGCCCCGGGTGGAGTACGAGATCAGCGAACTTGGGCGGAGCCTGGCGCCGCTGTTCGCGACCTTGGCGGACTGGTCGACGGAGAACCTGCCGAAGGTGGAGAAGGCCAGGTCGGCCTACGACTCGGCCTCGTGAGTGGTAATGACGGTCAGAACCGTGTTTTAAGTATCTACCGGGGGCGGTGAACGTTTCGACTCCTCCACTACTCGCCTCGTTGATGAAGGATCTGGGACGTTCAACGTCCCAGATCCTTCATCAACAACCTCCTGTCACAGCGGTAGCGCGTGAAGGCCCCCTTCCCTCGGCTCAGCCGAGGAAACTCGACCATCACGTACCTCACCGTTGGCACAACCGCAGGCCACGAGCAGGTATCAAGAGAGTTCGTCAGAACCGTCATCACTACTCGTGAGACCCAGGACACACCGTCGCTTATTTGACTGACTGTTCCAGATACGGGTAGGTTAACTCTCGTGTCCCGGGTGAAGGAATTCGACGTCGACGCGGCCTGCGACGCCGCACTGGAACTGTTCTGGCGACAGGGTTACGAGGCCACTTCGGTCAACGACCTCGTCGCCGCGCTCGGTATCGGCAAAGCGAGTCTCTACGCGACGTTCGGTACCAAGCACGAGCTGTACCTGACGGCTTTGAACCGCTACGTCGCCCGGGGCAACGAGCGGTTCGTCGAGGACTTCGCCGGACCGGGGCCCGCGCTCGCGGGGGTGCGGCGGCTCATCGAGCGCTATCTCACCGAAATCCTTGGCGAATCGGGGCGCCACGGCTGTTTCGTGGTCAACGCGGCCATGGAGATGATGCCGAAGGATCCCGAGGTCGCGCGCGTGGTCGAGCGCAGCTGGGACGCGCTCGACCTGGCCTTGCGGATGGCACTGAGCCGTGCGAAGGCGCAAGGCGAACTCGACGCCACCGCGGATCCGGAGGCGCTCGCCGGCTTCCTGCTCACCGTCCTGCAGGGGATGCGGGTGCTGAGCAAGGGGCCGGATCCCGCGCCGCGGGCCCGCGCGACGGCGAAGCAGGCCATCGCGGTACTCGAAGCCGCTCGTCCGCGGTGATTTTGTCAGCACCAAATACTAGAACGATCGGACCAGAAAGTTGGCTACTGTGGGGAAGCGATTCAGCGGCAAGGTCGTCCTGGTCACCGGGGGAGGCTCCGGGATCGGCCGTGCCACGGCGGTGGCCTTCGCGCGCGAAGGCGCGCAGGTCGTCGTCTCCGGCCGGGACGGCGAGAAACTGCGTCAGACGGTGAAGGAGATCGAAGCCGAAGGCGGCGCGGCCGACGCGGTGACCGCGGACGTGGGCGTGGGTGCCGAGGTCGAGCACCTCGTCGCCGAAACCGTGCGGCGTCACGGAAAACTCGACATCGCGTTCAACAACGCCGGGGTGCTCGGCAGCCCGGCGTCGACCGCCGATCTCGACGAAGACGGGTTCACCGCCGTCGTCCACACCAACCTCACCGGCACCTGGCTGTCCATGAAGCACGAGATCGCGCAGATGCGGGCGGGCGGCGGGGGAGTGATCGTCAACATGGCGTCCAACCTCGGCTCCCACAGCCGACTGTCGGGGATGGCCGCCTACGCCGCTTCGAAGGCGGCTGTGAGCGTGCTGACCCGCACCGCCGCCCGCGACCACATCGCCGAAGGGATCCGTATCAACGCCGTCAGCCCCGGCGCCACCGACACCGGCATGTCCCTCCGGCCGGGGGAAACCGAGGCCGACCGCGCCGAACGGCTCGGCGCGGTCATCCCGCTCGGCCGGATCGGCGCGGTCGAGGAGATCGCCGCGGCGGTGCTCTGGCTGGCCTCGGACGAATCCGCGTACGTCGTCGGGCACGACATGGTCCTCGACGGCGGTGCGAGCGCTTAGGCCGTGTCCTGCAAGTCTTGTCCGCGGTCTGGTCTCAGCGGCGCGAAGGCAGCAGTTCCTGCATCTTCGTCTTGATCCCCTGCGTCACGAGGTGCCAGGCGTCGGGCTCGCCCTTGAGGACGGCTTCGGTCATCGACTTGAGCTGGTCGAAGGTGACGTGCGGCGGGATCGGCGGCACCTCGGGATCGCAGCGGATGTCGAGCACGGTCGGCACATCGGCCGACAGCGCGACGTCCCACGCTTCCCCGAGCCGGGCGGGATCGTCGACGGCGATCCCGCCGAGACCGACTTCGAGCGCGAAGTCCGAATAGGACACTTCCGGCAGGCTCTGCGAGGGTTCGAACTTGGGCGAGCCGCCCATGGCACGCAGTTCCCAGGTGACCTGGTTCAGGTCGCCGTTGTGGAACACGCAGATGACGCACCGCTGATCGGCCCACAGTCCGCGATACCGGGCGATGGTCATCAGCTCGGCCATCCCGTTCATCTGCATCGCCCCATCGCCGACCAGCGCGATCACCGGCCGGTCGGGATGGGCGAACTTCGCGCCGATCGCATACGGGACACCGGAACCCATCGTCGCCAGCGTCCCGGAGAGCGTGCCCCGCATCCGGCCGCGCATGCGCAGATTCCTGGCGTACCAGTTGGTCGCCGAACCGGAGTCCGCGGTGACGATGGCGTCCTCGGGGATCCGCTCGGACAGTTCGTGCACGATGCGCATCGGGTTGACCGGATCCGCCTCCAGCATCGCCTGGCGGGTCATGGTCTCCTGCCATTCGGCGGTGTTCTTCTCGATCTTCTCCCGCCAGCCGCGTTCGGTTTTGCGTTCCAGCACCGGGATCAGCTGCTGCAGAGTGCCCTTCGCGTCACCGAGCAGGTTGACCTCGGTCGGATAACGCAGGCCGAGGAACCGGGGGTCGATGTCGATCTGGACCGCCCTGGCCTGACCGAACTCGGGCAGGAACTGCGCGTACGGCATATTCGAACCGACGATGAGGAGCGTGTCGCAGTCCCGCATCATCTCGTACGTCGGCCGGGTGCCGAGCAGGCCGATCGAGCCGGTGACATACGGCAGGTCGTCGGGCAGGACGTCCTTGCCCAGCAATGCTTTCGCCACTCCGGCACCGGTGAGTTCGGCGACCTCGCGCAACTCGGTGACGGCGTTGCGCGCTCCTTGCCCGATCAGGATCGCGACCCTTTCGCCCGCGTTCAGCACTTCCGCGGCACGGGTGATCTCTTCGGTCGGCGGGATGACGCTGGCCCGCGGATGATCCGGCGGGGAGGACGGCACGTGCTTGAACGCGTGCTGTGGCGGGTGGTAGATCTCTTCCTGCAGATCCGCCGGGATGATCAGCGCCGTGGGCGCGCGCTGGGCCATCGCCGTGCGCAGGGCGCGGTCGAGCGCGTTCGGTAGCTGTTCGGGAACGTTGACCTCGACGAGGTACTCGCTCGCGACGTCCTTGAACAACGCTTGGAGGTCCACCTCCTGCTGGTAACTGCCACCCATCGCGCTGCGCGCCGTCTGCCCGACGATCGCGACCACCGGCACGTGGTCGAGTTTGGCGTCGTACAGGCCGTTGAGCAGGTGGATCGCGCCCGGGCCGGACGTCGCCATACAGACGCCCGGCCGACCGCTCAGTTTCGCGTACCCGACAGCCGCGAACGCCGCCATCTCCTCGTGCCGTGCCTGCACGAAGCGAGGTTTATTGTCCGCCGCGCCGAACGCGGTCACCAACCCGTTGATCCCGTCGCCGGGATAGGCGAAGACCTGCTCGACGTCCCATTCGCGCAGCCTGGTCAGAACATGGTCCGCAACGGTTTCGCTCATGGGCGGCGGATACCGCCGTCCTCCGGCGGCTAAACGTCCTCGAGGATCTTGGTGAGCCCGGCCACGACGTCCGGATGCCCGAGCGGCAGCGGCGGCGGGACCCGGTTGAACGGTTCGCCGGTGCTGTGGGGAAGCACTTCGACCGCGGTCCCCGCAGACCGCACCCGCTCGGCCAGTTCGGAGGTCTCGTCCGGTACGGGATCGACGAGCAGCACGTGTTCGACCGCGCCCGGATGCCGTTCCGCCAGCCGCAGCGCGTCCCCGGCCGCCTCGCCGCTCGCCACGAGGTCGATCGGCGGGCCATCGGGTTCCGCGTCGCCGACCACGTCCTCGGCCTGGGTCAGCGCGCCGTCCACCGGCAGACGGCACCAGATGACCTGTCGCTGGGCCGTGAGCGGCCGCCAGGTCGCCGGTAGCTCGCCGTTCTTGCCTTCGCCGGCGGGGTCGAGGACGACGAGTTTCGCCGCTTCGTTCCCGCCATCGGTGACGACCGAGGGTCCCTCGGCGCGGACGGGATCGGGTTCGCCGGACATGGTCACCTTTCCTCTAACACCTGGTACGGGGGAGTTCCGGGGAATCGGTGTCCAACGGCACCGAGCCCGACCGGACGAGTCCTAATTGGACGGTTTGGCGTTTGCCCACCGCTTCCAGCGCCCAGTCGGCGGCCGTCCGCAGCCGGTTGCCCGGCATGGCGAGCAGATGGTAGCCACGGGTGACCGCCTTGGCCGCGAGACCGGAAAGCGGGATGTGCAACGGATTCGCCGCGGCCTGGTGGGCGCCGAGGTCGACGACGAAGCCGAGATCGTGATGCCGGTAGGTGCCGTGCGAGCCGTGCCCGAGTGACGCGGCCACGTTCCGCCCGGCGAGTTTCCCTTGGCGTTCGGCGTGTTGTGCCGTCATCGGTGTGTATTCGCCCGGCCGGGTCAGATCCGGTACGGCGGCCGCGTCGCCGCAGGCGTAGACGTCACGCCGTCCTGGAACGTTCAGCTGCGCGGTGACGACTAGCCTGCCCTTCGCCGTCTTGAGGCCCAGGTCCTCGATCAGCGGATCCGGGCGGACCCCGACGCACCAGACGAGGGTGCGGGTCGGCACGGGTTCGCCGGAGGTCAGCGTCACGCCCTTTTCGTCGGCGTTGTCGACGGACGTCTTCATCAGCACCTCGACCCCGCGTGCCCGCAGCACCTCGTCGGCGGTGGTGCCGAGCCGCCGGTCGAGTTCCGGCAGGACGCGTTCGGCCACGTCCAGCAGCAGCCACCGGATCTTCTGGCCTTCGAGTTCGGGATGCCGCGCGGCGAGCGCGGCGGTGAAGGCCGGACCCTGCGCGGCGACTTCGGTCCCGGTGTACCCGGCGCCGACGACGACGAACGTGCACCGCGCCTCGCGTTCGGCCGGATCCGTCGCGGAGGCGGCGAGTTCGATCTGGCGCGTGACGTGATCACGAAGGTAGAGGGCTTCGGGAAGGCCGCGGAAGCCGTGGGCGTATTCGGGTACGCCGGGGATCGGCAGCAGTTTGTTGACGCTGCCCGCGGCGAGCACGAGCCTGTCGTACCCGATGTGGTGTTCGCGATCCTCGGGGTCGGTGTAGCTCACGGTGCGGCCGTCGAAGTCGACCGACGTCGCGGTGCCGAGCACCAACCGCACACCGCGCAGGGTGCCCGGGATGGACACCGAGATCCGCCGCGGCTCCAGGATTCCGGCGGCGACTTCGGGGAGTAAGGGGAGATAGAGGAAGTAGTCGGTCGGGTTCAGCACGACGATTTCCGTGTCGTCGTCGACCGATTTGAGCAGGGTCTTGGCGGCGTTGTAGCCGGCGAAACCGCCGCCGATGATCACTACGCGCATCGTCACCCTTCCGGGTCAGTCCTTGGTGGGCCAGTCGCCGGTCGCCTTGCGATAGCCGATCGCGCCCGCTCGTTCCGTGGCCGCCTTCACCGCGCCGAAGATCGCGCCCTGCGCGGCGGCGGCGACGATCACCTGGGTCCAGGTGAAGTCGCGGTCCATGGCGTCCGGCGCGTCCTCGTCACCGCTGACGCGTTTCCAGATCTGCTTGAACGCGGCGCCGGCGAGGATCCCGCCCAGGGCGCTGATGACCATGTTCATCGGTTTGTAGAGGACCTTGTTCACGAAGCAGACCTCTTTCGCATGATCAGGCGGATCGTCACGAGCAGCGCGAGGATCCCGGCGAAGACCGGCAGTGGATTGGCGCGGACGATTTCGGTGCCCTGACGGAATTTGTCCGCGGCAGGCTCCGAAACCTTTTCGGCGATCTTTTCGCTGGCCTGGTCGACCTTGGCGTCCAGGTTTTCGTTGACCCTGGCCTTCACGTCGAGCTTCTGGCCCAGCGCGTCGAGGGTTTCGGTGAGTTCCTCGCGGGTCACGTCGCGGTCGGCGCGGGCTTCTTCGGCGTTCTTGGGGAAATCACTCATGAGCGCACTCCCTGCTTGACGGTGTCGACATCCTTGCGGACGCCTTCGATGGCCTCTTCCGGCACCGGCGGCGACGCGCTCGCGACCTCCTTGCGGCCGACGATGGCCGAAAGCCCGCCGATCAGCAGGAGTGCCGCGCCGGTCACCACGGCGGCCAGCCACGCGGGCATCACCAGCGCGAGTGCCAGGACCACCGCGGCGATCAGGGTCGCGAGGCCGAACAAGGCGAAGATCCCGGCCGCGCCGAACAGCCCTGCGCCGAGCCCGAATCGCTTTCCTTTGCCCTGCAACTCGAACACGGCCAGCCGCATCTCGTCGCGTACCAGGTGCTTGACCTCGTCGCTCAGGTCGGAGACCAATTCGCCGACCGACTTGTCCGACGACGGCTTCCGGTGGGTTTGTTCGATCATGGTGCACCTCCTCGGAGCGTTCTGTCCGCCGGGTACCCGGGAGTACGGCCGGTCAACCACAGCGAGTTTCGGCCTGCCGGGCACCGGGTAGCCGAAAGAGTGCCGGCTCGAAAAGCACCTAACCGACAGGAGGCTGCATGAGCACGATCACCGAAATGGTGGACGTCGAAGTACCGGTCAAGACCGCGTACAACCAATGGACGCAGTTCGAGTCCTTCCCGAAGTTCATGGAGGGCGTCGAGGAGATCCGTCAAATCGACGCGACCCACACCCACTGGGTGACCAAATTCGGTGGTGTGAGCCGGGAATTCGACGCGACCATCACCGAACAACATCCCGATGAGCGTGTCGCGTGGACTTCGGACTCCGGTCCCGACCACGCGGGCGTCATCACCTTCCATCGCCTTGACGACAACAAGACCCGGGTCACGGCACAGATGGAGATCGACCCCGAGGGCTTCGCCGAGAACGTCGCCGACAAACTCGGCGTCCTCGATCGCCGTGTCAAGGGCGACCTGAAGCGGTTCAAGGAGTTCATCGAGAGCCGCGGTCACGAGTCCGGCGCGTGGCGCGGCGACGTCGACCGCCCCGGCAGCTGACCCGGTCCCGGGACCTTCGCTTGGAAAACAGCGTTTTCCAAGCGAAGGTCCCGGGTACTTCAGTGGGTGAGGTCCTTAACGAAGGGAGCGTCCCGGCATGACTACCAACGCGTACGTAGCCTTCCTTGTCATCGGGGTGGCACTGGTCATGCTCGACGGCCTGATCATCTACCAGAGCGGTAAGCGCTACCTGCAAGGTTCCTACGGCGATCCGGCCGCCGGGGCGTCCATGACGTGGCTCGTCACGGTGCTGTTCCACCTCGCGACGCTGGGCGTGCTGGCCTTGTTGTCGACCATCGACATCGGCGGCAGCGACCTGCCGGGTGTGGTGGGCAGGCTGGGTGTTCTGCTGCTGGTGCTGGCCATCGCCCACGCGATCACGCTCAGCGTGCTCTCGCGGATCCGTGGTGAGCAGGAGGCCGAAGCGGTGATCAACCGCCCCCGGCAGCGTGTCGAGCCCGAACAGCAGGGCACCACGGTGACCCCGGTTCCCGGTCAGGAAGGACGATTCCCGACCGCGAGCCCGTCGATCGAGCAGCACGCGCCGTACACGACGCCGTAAGAAAGTCGAGTGCTGGCAGGAGGTTTCGCCGTGCACGAGATCGAAGACGAACTGTGGGACGAGTTCCATCGCGTGGTCAACATGACTTCGCGGGAATTGGCCGACTGGCTGCGCACGCGGTCGGCCGACGACGAGGACGAAGCGCTGCCGGACCAGGCGGGAACGCCGACCGGACGGCACGTGCTCAGCATCCTCGGCAAGCGCAGGACCGACCTCACCGCCGAGGACGAACGGGTGATGCGCTCGGTCGTCCGGCGGGTCGAGGACCAGCGGCGAGACGACCTGGAACCGGTTGCGGGTGAGGCGCACTGGCGGCACAGGCTGATGTCGCTGGGGCACGACCCGCTGAAACCCGTCTGACAGTGCCCAACCCCTCGTGAGTGGTAATGACGGTTAGAACCGTCATTACCCCTCACGAGTCTGTGCTCCCCGGTCGTGAGTGTTGAGTGCCGTTAGAACGACACTCAACACTCACGACCGGGTGGGGCTCATTCCGAGAGCTTGCCCCGCAACTGGTCCAGCGTCTGCGAAAGCAGCCGCGAAACGTGCATCTGCGAGATGCCGACCTTCTCCGCGATCTGCGTCTGGGTGTAGCCCCCGAAGAACCGCATCACGAGGATCGCGCGTTCCCGTTTCGGGAGTTCCCGCAGCAGCGGTTGCAGCGCCTCATGGGTCTCCACCAACGCCATGTCGTGGTCCTCCTCGCCGATCGTGTCGGCGAGGGAGAGGGCCTCGGTGGCGTCGTCGTGGACCGGCTTGTCCACCGACAACGTCTGGTACGCCTGGCCGGCGAGCAGCCCTTCGCGCACCTCATTGACATCAAGCCCGAGGTACTCGGCGAGTTCGGTCGGCGTCGGCGCGCGGCCGAGGCTCTGGGACAGCGCGGCCGTGCCCTGGCTGAGCGAAACGTGGAGTTCCTTGAGCCGCCTCGGTACCCGGACCGACCAGCCGGTGTCGCGGAAGTGCCGCCGTACCTCGCCCATCACCGTGGGTACGGCGAAGGAGAGGAAATCGTGGCCGCGGCCGGGGTCGAAGCGGTCGACGGCGTTGATCAGCCCGATCCGGGCCACCTGCACCAGATCCTCGCGGGGCTCGCCCCGGCCGGAGAACCTGGTCGCGATGTGCTCGGCGAGCGGCAGCAGCTCGGTGACCAGCCGGGAACGCAGTTCCCGGCGGCGCGGGGAGTCCTCCGGCAGGGCGGCCAGCTCTTCGAAGAGGGGTTCGCAATGGGCGTAGTCGTCCGCCTGCCGGGCGAGTGTCTTGCGCTCCCCGCTCACCCGTCGCTCGTTCCCGGGGCCAGGACGAGGTCGATCGTCGTCGTACCCCCTGTTTCGCCGGGGATCGGCGCGCAGTGCGCCGCCACCGAGCGCGTCAAGGTCGTCAGGACATGCCAGCCGAACGTCGTTTCGCTCGGCAGATAGGGCTTCGACGTCCGTGTGGAGATCGAGACGGCGATGCCCTCGGGAATCTCGTGGAACACACAGCACAGCACGGCTCCCAGTTCCGCGGGCTGGACGAGTTGGGAACAGGCTTCGTCGACGGCCATCTTCGCGTCTGAAATGGCGTCCAAGCCGAAGTCCGCACGGGACACCACCCCATGGGTGAGCGTGCGGACGAGGGGAATCTGTTCCGCCTCGGCGGGCAGGCGGAGTTCGACCCGGTCGAACGTACCGTCCGACGGTGGCCGGGTTTGGGGGGTGAGACCGCCCCGTCCATGTGCATCCATTCCGAAACCTATCCGTCCGTGGCCGTGGGACAACCGCGGAGGGGACCCGCCGCGGGACGCGTGATCACCGGCCAAGGGCCCGCTGAAGGTCCTTTTTGGACATCTTCGAGCGACCCTTGACGTTGCGCTTCTTCGCTTCGTTGTACAGCTGATCCTTGGTCGGTCCGTTCGGGCCCAGCCGCTTCCCCGAACGTTTGCCACCCCGCCGCTGCGGAGACATGTCCTGGAGGGAGGTGCGGCTCGCCTCGCGCGCCTCGCCCGCCTGCGCGCGGTTCTTGTTGACCGTGCGCGCGGCGATCTCCTCGGCCCGGTCGGTGCTCGCGCCGCGGTCCTTCGCCGATTCCTTGATGTGTTCGTACTGACGTTCTCGTTTGTCGCTCCAACTCTGCTGAGGCATGGCTGCTCCTCTCTTCCCGGGTCAGGTACCCCGATCGATTCGCCGGATAAACCTCCGGTTGATCGCGGGAACCGGTGGGTACGCGAAGGTCAGACGCGAAGGGAGGCTTCGATGCGCATCGGCTACACACTCATGACCGAACAGGCCGGACCGAAGGACCTGGTCGGGTACGCCGCCGGAGCGGAGAAGGCGGGATTCGACTTCGAGGTGATGAGCGACCACTACTCGCCTTGGCTGGACGAGCAGGGCCATTCGCCGTACGCGTGGAGCGTGCTGGGAGCGGTCACGCAGAGCACCGAACGGGTGGAACTGATGACCTTCGTGACCTGCCCGATCATGCGTTATCACCCGGCGGTGGTGGCGCAGAAGGCGGCGACGGTCCAGGCGCTCTCGGACGGCAGGTTCACCCTCGGCCTCGGCGCGGGGGAGAACCTCAACGAGCATGTCATCGGCCAGGGCTGGCCACCGGCGAACGTCCGGCACGAGATGCTCGCCGAAGCCGTCCAGATCATCGGCGGGCTGTTCGACGGCGGGTACTTCAACTACGCGGGTGAGCACTTCCGGGTGGATTCGGCGAAGCTCTGGGACCTCCCGGAGCAGCGCGTCCCGATCGCCGTGGCGGTGTCCGGGTCACAGTCGGTGACCAGGTTCGCCCCGATCGCCGACGCGATGATCGCGGTGGAACCGGACGCGTCGCTGAGCCGGGAGTGGGACGCCACCAAACTCGGCCCGCCCAGCCGGAAGATCGCCCAGATGCCGATCTCCTGGGGCGAGGACCGCGACGCCGCCATCCGCCGCGCGCACGAGCAGTTCCGCTGGTTCGGTGGCGGCTGGAAGGTCAACGCCGAGTTGCCGGGGCCCGCGGGGTTCGCCGGGGCCACGCAGTTCGTCAAACCGGAGGACGTCGCCGCGTCCATCCCGTGCGGACCGGACGTCGACCAGATCGTGAAGCAGGCCGCCGAATACGAGGCCGCGGGCTTCACTGACCTCGCCTTGATCCAGATCGGCGGCGATCAGCAGGAAGGCTTCCTCCGGTTCGCCGAGGACAAGCTGCTTCCGGCGTTGCGGGGCTGATCACCCGGACGGAGTCACGTGTGTTCAAGCCGGCTGTCTTGGGTACTAGGCCCTACGTCGGCCTTCACCTGAAGGGGGAACTGATGAGCAACGAACTCGGCCTTCACCCGGTACCCGACCTGCTCCCGGAGGGGCAGGACTCACCGGAACAGCAGGCGGTACGCCGGAAGGCGGCGCTCGCGGTGGCCTCACGCGCCACGAGCGTGGACGACTGCGCGAAGCTGCTGGACATGCTGGGCCTGCACGAGAGCAGCGGCCGCAGCTCCGAAGTGGCCTGATTCAGCGGCCGCCGCGCGCTGCCACGAGGTCCGCGACGAAGGCCTGATAGGCCTCGTCGCGGTCCGGCGCGCGCAGTACGGCGGACGGGTGCACCGTGGCGACCGCGGTGACGTCGAATTCGGGTAGCTCGATCCGCTCGCCACGGCTTCGCGTGATGCGGAAATCGTCGCCCAGCAGCGCCTTCGCCGCCGTCGCGCCGAGGAAGATCAGCAGCTCCGGATGGATGGCCGTCAATTCCGCGTGCAGCCACGGACGGCACGCGACGACCTCGGTCCTCGACGGCGTCTTGTGGATGCGCCGCTTGCCCCGTTCGTCGCGTTTGAACTTGAAGTGCTTGACGGCGTTGGTGACGTAGATCTTCTGCCGGTCGAAACCTGCTTCGTCGAAGGCGCGGTCGAGCAGCCGCCCGGCGGGCCCGACGAACGGGGCGCCCGCCCGGTCCTCTTGGTCGCCGGGCTGTTCGCCGACGACCATGATCTCGGCCTGGCGAGGCCCTTCGCCGAACACGGTCTGGGTCGCGTCGCGGTAGAGATCACAGCCGTGACAATCGGACGCCGCCGCGCGGAGCCGATCCAGATCGGTGGTGTCGGGCGGAGCCGCCCCGGGTGCCTTGGTCGCCATTGCGGCCGATTTCCCGGCTCGTCGGCCGGTCAAACCGTTTCACGCCCACTGCGGCGGGTAACCGGCCGGCATGGTCACCAACACCGAACCGGCCACCGCCTCCCTCCAGGACACGCTCCGCGTCGCCGCGCAGGTCGTTTTACCCACCCTCGCGGGCGGGGTGATCAAACGCAGGCCGCTCGGCTTGGCCGCCGCCCAGAAACTGCAACTGGACCGGCCCGCGGTCCGGCTGCTCGGGCGGCTGAGGTCCCGGTACGGGCCGGGGCCGCTCCGGTTGCGCGTCCCCGGGCGGTCGATCGATCTGGCGCTTTCCGGTGAGGACGTCGCCGAGGTGCTCGCCGCCGCCCCGGTCCCGTTCAGCCCGTCGACGAAGGAGAAGAGGGCCGCGCTCGGGCATTTCCAGCCGCACGGCGTACTGATCTCCGACGCCGCCGACCGGCCCCCGCGCCGTCGGTTCAACGAGGAGGTCCTCGAACCCGGCCGCCCGCTGCACGATCTCGCCGAGCCCTTCGCGACGGTGATCGCCAAGGAAGCGGAGTCGTTGTGGGACAATGGAACCCTGGATTGGGACACCTTCAACGTCGCCTGGTGGCGGATCGTCCGCCAGGTCGTGCTCGGCGAGTCGGCCGCGGGCGACGACGCACTCACCGACATGCTCGACCGGCTGCGTAAAGACGCGAACTGGGCCTACGCGCATCCCCGGCGCGAAAGCCTCTACGCCCGGTTCCGCGCGCGGCTCATCGAACATCTGGAGCGGGTCGAGCCGGGCAGCCTCGCCGAGGTCATCGCGTCGGCGGAAGCGGAACGGAAACCCGAGATCGTCGCGGACCAGGTGGCCCACTGGCTCTTCGCGTTCGACGCGGCGGGGATCGTCACCTTCCGTGCGCTCGCGCTGCTCGCCACCCACCCGGCCGCGCGCGAACGGGCCGACGAGGAAGCCCGCGACGCCGACCTGGCCAGCCCGAACCAGTTCGCCTACCTGCGGGCCTGCGCCCTCGAATCGGTCCGGCTGTGGCCGACCACGCCGGCGCTGCTGCGGGAGAGCACCGCCGACACCGCGTGGGGTCCGGCGGGGACGACGGTGCTGATCTTCACCCCGTTCTTCCACCGCGATCCGGAGTCCATGCCGTATGCCGACCGGTTCGAACCCGGGATCTGGCTGGACGGCAGCGCCGCGGGCAATCCGGCGCTGGTCCCCTTCAGTGCCGGGCCCGCCATCTGCCCCGGCCGGGATCTGGTGCTGTTCTGCGCGAGCACGATGCTCGCGCACCTGATCCGCGACCGCCGCTTCGATCTGGTTTCCGGCGCCGTCCTCGGTCCGGAGCGGCCGTTGCCCGCGACGCTCGACAACTTCCACCTGAAGTTCGCGCTGGTCTCGGACTGAAGTCCGGTCACTGCTCGTCTTCGACCCATTCGAGCAAGTCGCCGGGCTGGCACTGGAGCACCCGGCACATCGCTTCCAGGGTGCTGAACCGGACGGCCTTGGCGCGGCCGTTCTTCAGCACGGCCACGTTCGCCGGGGTGAGCCCGACGAGTTCGGCGAACTCGCCGACGCTCATCTTGCGTTTGGCCAGCTCGACGTCGATGCGGACGACGATCGGCATCAGATCACCTGTTCCAGATCGGACCGCAGCGTGGTGGCCTGCCGCAGCAGCGTGCGCATCACGACCATGAGGAGACCCAGGACGGCGACGCCGATCAACGCCAGGAACAACAGCAGCGGCAGGCCGGGGTCGTCGGCGTTGAAGCCGACGTAGAGGAACACGCCCGCGAGGACCAGCCAGCCGGCGAGGATCGCCCAGACGATCGCGTCCACCCAGCGCAGGGACGCCTCGGTGAAGATCCGGTCCTTCCTGACCAGGGTGAGCAGCTGCCAGGTGGCCACGACCACGACCTGGACGCACAGCACCCAGAAGACGGAAACGGCCGTCGCGGGCCAGCGCAGGTAAGCCATTTCGGGGTCCTGCCGCGCCATATGCGCGAACTGGCCGGGCAGGGACATGGTCTGGAAGAGGACCAGGATCCCGAACAGCAGCACGAGGAACACTCTGAGGGGCGCGACCGCCCGTTGCCCTGTGATCATGCATCGAGTTTCGCGTGTTATCTATCGAAAGTCAATCGTTAGCTATCGACTGGTGAGTCTGGGGACTGCGCGCGGCAGGCGCGGTCGCGCCCGTTGAGGATCGTCACGACGTCGCCGAGTCGGGTACGTTCCCATGCATTTGGTCCTCTGAATGCGGTACTTGCGACGCGCAACTTTTCGTTCCCGGAAAGGATTCACCCGGCCGTAGTTCTGTGATTGTCGCGTCCGGGGCCGTCTGTCAGGATGCTCGTGACCCGATCCGAAGGAGCGTCCGATGGCTTCCCGTCTCAACCCGTATATCAGCTTCGCCGGTGACGCGCGGCAGGCCATGGAGTTCTACAAATCGGTGTTCGGCGGGGAATTGACGCTGAACACCTTCGGTGAATCCGGGATGGCGGGTTCGCCTGTGGAGGACCAGATCATGCACTCCCAGCTCGAATCGCCGAGCGGGTACACGATCATGGCCTCGGACACGCCGCCGGGAATGGAGCACAAGCCGGGCACCAACCTGTCGATCAGCCTCAGTGGTGACGATGGCGAGGAATTGCGCGGGTACTGGCAGAAACTTTCCGCCGAAGGCACCGTTTCGGTCCCGTTCGAAAAGCAGATGTGGGGCGACGAATTCGGTGCCTGCACCGACAAGTTCGGCATCTCGTGGATGGTGAACGTCGTCCAGTCCTAGGGCTTTCCGGCCCGATGCGGGCCCTGCCCTGCCCTGGCTCCCGGCTTCCGGGGACCTAGGGCCTCGATCACGCGCAGCCACTGTGACTGCTGGTGCCGGTGTGCTGTCTGTAGCGATCCTCGAGTCCGTGAAGGCCTCCTTGAGGGACCCAGGGTCCCTCAAGGAGGCCTTCACGGACTGGGCTCGGAGCAGACCGCCGGCCACGTGGGTACCTGAGGCAGGGTGCCCTGACCACCACGAGACGTGACCTCCCCGCGCATCCCGTTGATTGTTCTGCCCGAATCAAGGGTTCCGGTCAACCAATCCCCGGGATGTAGTAGCCCGCGACGAAGCGACGGGCTGGTGGGGAGAGGGAATGAGCTCAGCGGAGGGTGTTGTCCTGGTCATCGGCTGCGGGATGCGGCCGTACCGGGAGTACCTGTTGGCGTCGGCCGGGCACCGGCATCCCTTGTGGTTGTTCACCGGGACCGAACAGACGTGGCAGGAGCGTCACATCACCGGCGGCACGGTGCTGGATCTGCAGGACCGCGACGCCGTACTGGCCGCGGCCCGCGCGGTGAACGCGGCCACGCCGGTACTCGGGGTGGTGTCGTGGGACGAGGCGCTGATCGTGACGGCGGCGCATGTCGCGGACGAACTCGGCCTGCCGGGCGCGGGGATCTCCGCGATCGAGGGCTGCCGCGACAAATGGCTCAGCCGCCGGACCCTCACCGCGGCCGGGGTCGCGCAACCGGACTTCGGTTTCGTGCACGACGAGGAGCAGGCGGTCCGCGTGGCGGAGCGGATCGGCTACCCGGTCGTCGTCAAACCGCGAGGGGGAGGGGCCAGTATCGGCGTCAGCCTCGCGGAAGACGGCGAGGCGGTGCGGAAGGCGTTCCGGACCGCGGAGGACGCCAGCTTCGGCGGCTCGCCCGCCTACCAGGGCGGGGCACTGGTCGAGGAGTACCTGACCGGTCCGGAGATCAGTGTGGACGGCGCCGTGGTCGACGGTGAGTACACGCCGATGTTCCTGGCGCACAAGACGGTCGGCATGCATCCGTACTTCGAGGAACTCGGCCATCTGGTCAGCTCCTCGGACGAACTGCTCGCCGACCCCGTACTCCGGTCGACGCTGGCCCGCGCGCACAGCGCGATCGATTTCCGGTACGGCATCACCCATACCGAACTCAAGCTCACCGAACGCGGGCCGGTGATCGTGGAGATCAACGGCAGGCTCGGCGGGGACCTGATCCCGTTGCTGGCCCGGTTCGCGACCGGGATCGACCCGGGCGCCGCCGCGGTCGACGTCGCGCTCGGCATGCGGCCCCATATCCCGTACGAGGCCGAGGACCGGTGGGTCGGGGTGCGCTTCGGCTACCCGAAGCAGGACTGCGTCGTCGAGTCGGTGTCCGTGCCGGACACCTTGCTGGGCAACGGGATCCTCGCTTCCGACGCGCTCGTCGAACCGGGGGCCCGGATGCGGCTCCCGCCGGCGGAGTTCATCTCGCGTCACGCGTACGTGATCTGCGCCGGTCGTGATCCCGACGACTGTGAAGTGGTGCTGGACAAGGCCATGGCCCTGGTCCGGCTGACCGCGTACCCCCTGCTGCCCTCGGTGGCCACCGGTGGCTGACCGTGCCCCGGCACCGCAGAACACCTTCCCAGCACTCTCAAACGATGGCGGAGCAAACAATGGCGAACCGTGATGTCGAGCTTCTCGCAGTCGGAGCAGGACCGTCCAACCTGGCACTCGCAGTGGCACTGGAGGAGCTCGCACCCGGCCTGGCCCGCGATTCGGTCCTGATCGAACGCGACGAGGAGGTCTCCTGGCAGCGGGGCATGCTCCTGCCGGAGGCGCTGTCCCAGGTCTCGTTCCTCAAGGATCTGGTGACCCTGCGCAATCCGCGCAGCCGGTTCTCGTTCCTCAACTACCTCCACGACACCAACCGGCTCAACGAGTTCGTGAACATGGGCAGCTTCGTCCCGTACCGGGTCGAGCTCGCCGACTATCTCAGGTGGACGGCCGACTCGCTTTCGCTGGTGGATCTGCAGCGTGGCCGGGAATGCCTCGACATCACTCCCGTGTGGACGGACGGCACGCTCACCGGCTGGGAGACCCGGATCGCCGACGGCGAGGTCATCCGCAGCCGCTACCTGGTGGTCGGCGCCGGCCGGGACGCGCGGATCCCGGACCTGCTCCGGACGGTGAACCAGGACCGCGTCATCCACAGCACGCAGTACCTGCCGAGGATCGCCAAGCTGCGCAAGGATCTCCCGTACCGCGTCGCGGTGATCGGTGCCGGGCAGAGCGCGGCGGAACTGTTCGGCGCGGTGCAGAACGACCTGCCCGAATGCAAGCCGACCATGGTGATGCGCTCGATCGGCCTGAACTACTACGAAAGCAGCAAGTTCAACAACGAACTGTTCTTCCCGTCCCATGTGGACAAGTTCTTCGACGCGCTGCCGGAGGCCCGCGAGCAGATGCTCAAGGAGATGCACCACACGAACTACTCCGGGCTGGCGCCGGGCACGATGGACGCGCTCTACCGCTCGATCTACCTGGACCGCCTCTCCGGCCGTTCCCGGCTGCGGATGATCACGATGAACGACATCACCGACGCCCGCGACGAAGGCGACGAGATCGTGCTGGAGCTGACGGACAGGCGCACCGGGGAGACGCAGGAACTGCGCACCGATCTCGTCCTTCTCGGCACCGGTTTCTCCCCGGAGATGCCGAGGATGGTCCAGGAGATCGCGAAGTCCATCGGCCTCTCCGAGATCAAGGTGACCCGCGACTACCGGCTGGAGATCGACCAGCCCGCCACCGCGGCCGCCTACCTCCAGGGCGTCAACGAGGCGACACACGGGATCGCGGACTCGCTGCTGAGCGTGCTCGCGCCCCGCGCCAACGACATCCTGCAGGACATCCTCGCCCACCGCGGGGAAACCCCTTCGGTGCCGCCGCAGCCGACGTCGGACACCGCACCCATCGTCGCCACCCGCTGAGCCACGGAAAGGAAGCAGCAGTCATGGAGATCCGTCCGCTGGAGCGGGAGAAGATGGTCTTCGAGAACGGTGCCTACGGACAGCGGCTCCTGCCGTGGGCGGCGCTGAACGCGCCGTTCGAAGGCGCCTGGGTCACCGTGCCGGCGCACGGCGCGACGGGTGCGCACGCCCACCACGAGTACGAGATCTTCATCGCCGTCCGCGGTGAGGCGGTCGTCGAGGCCGGGGGAGAGCGCCGCGCGTTCCGGCCGGGCGACATCGAGTTCCACGCGCCAGGCACCGAGCACCGCATCCTCAACGACGGCGCCGAGGACTTCGAGATGTACGCGATCTGGTGGGACTCCGACATGACGGCGAAGTTCGCCGCCCGGCACGAGGAGCGCGCGTGACCACGCCCCGCGACACCCGGCCGGTGGTGATCATCGGCGGCCCCCCGACGTCCAACGGGGACCTGCACATCGGGCATATCGCCGGGCCGTACCTCGGCGCGGACGTGCACCGGCGGTATCTGCGGGCGGCCGGCCGTGAGGCCGTCTTCGCCTCCTGCACCGACGACAGCCAGACCTACCTCGTCACCAGCGCGGCCAGGGCCGGGCTGACCCCGCCCGAGCTGGTGGAGCAGTCGACCGAGAACATCCAGCGCACGTTCAAGGCGATGGGCGTCGAGGTCGACGGCTTCTCACCGACCGACGACGGCTACAAGGCGCTCGTCTACGACTACGTCAAACGCCTGTACGACAAGGGAAAGCTCCGGCTGCGCAAGGTGCGGCTGCCGTACAGCGAGAACAAGGGCGAGTTCCTGGTCGAGGGTTTCGTCGGCGGCGGCTGCCCGACCTGTCTCGCCGACAGCCGCGGCGGGGTCTGCGAGGGCTGCGGGCATCCGATCGACTTCGACGCGCTCATCGAGCCGTACTCGGTGCTCGACCCCGCCGACGAGGTGACCTACCGCGAGACGGAGATCATGGTCTTCCCCGTCTCGGAGTACCGCGAACAACTGCTCGCCTACTACGAGGAACGCGGTCCGGCGTGGCGGCCGCACGTGCTCGGGCTGATGCGGGAGCTGCTGGCCGGCCCGTTGCCGGACTTCGCGATCACGTATCCGGTCAAGTGGGGACTGCCCGCGCCGTTCCTCCAGACGCCGGGGCAGCGGCTCAACGCGTGGGTCGAGGGGATGCCCGCGTCGATGTACTGCACCGAGTACGCCTTGCGGCGCAACGGGAAGCCGGTCCTCACCGACGACGACGCGTGGCTCGCGGAGAACGACGCGCGGGTCGTGGTGTTCATGGGATTCGACCCGTTGTTCACCTGGGGTGTCGTCCACGTCGCCGAACTGATGGCGCTCGAAGGCCGTTACGTCCTGCCGGACACCTTGCTGGTCAACGAGTTCTACGAACTGGAGAACGAGAAGTTCTCCACCAGCAAGGGACATGTGGTCTGGGCCCGCGATCTGGCGGCCGAGGTGCCGCGTGACATCGCGCGGTTCCACCTCAACCTCACCGCGCCGGAGTTCGCCAGGACCAACTTCAGCCGGGCCGCGCTGGAGAAGGTGGCGGGGGAGCGGCTCGTCGCGCCCTGGAACGAACTCGCCGAGTCACTGGCCAAGCTCACCGCCGAGGTCGGTGGGGAGAACAGCGGCCTGCCGGTGTCGACCGAGGCCGCCGAACGCGCGGCGGCGATGGTGTCCCGGTTCGCCCTGAACTACGAACTCGAGGACTTCAGCCTCAGCCGGGCGGCCGATCTGGTGGTGCAGCACGTCGAGCGCCTGCGGGCGGCGACGGCACGCACGCTGGAGGGCAACCTCGACCAGGAGGTGCTCCGGGGCAGGCTGGGCGATCTCTTCCTCGAACTGCGCGCGCTGATTGGCTGCGCCTCGCCGATCCTCATCGACCTCGCCGCGCGGGCCGCGAACGCGGGCGGTTTCGACCTCCGGATCACCGCGGACGCCTTCGACATCACGCACACCACGGCGTTCGCCGTGCCACCACTGGAATACCCCCCGACGAGCGAGGTCTGAGCCCCCATGTCACTCGACAGCACCTTCTCCGCCGACGCGGCCCGGAGTTCCCGGCTCGCCGAACGCCTGCTCGTCCCGGCGGGTTTCATCACCACGGCGGGCAACGCGTTCCAGATCACCGCGGCCGCGATCCTGGTCTTCCACGCCGAACAGACCACGCTGGCGGTCGGCTGGCTCTTCATCGCGGTGTCGATCCCTCAGGTCGGCCTCGCGCTGCTGTTCGGCAAGCTGGTCGACAAGGTCGACCGGCGGATGCTCTGCGTGGCCGCGGACCTGGTCAGCGCGATGACCGCGTTCGCCCTGCCGGTGTGGCTGTGGATCGGCGGGCCCGCGAACCTGGGGTCCTACATAGCGAACTTCATGCTCGCCTGCACCGCGGCGTTGTTCATGCCCGCGAGCAACGGCCTGATCAAGGAACGGATCGCCGACGAGCGGCTCGGGAAGTTCAACTCGCACTTCGAAATGGCGAGCAACGCCGGCATGCTGCTCGCGTCGTCGCTCGCCGGGTTCCTGGTGATCTGGTTCGGGGCCACGCCGCTGTTCATCTTCAACTCGCTGACCTTCGTCCTCTCGGCCGTCCTGGTCTACGCGATCGGCCGTAAGCCCGCCAAGGCTCCGGTGATCGCGGAGACGACGACCGCCGTCGATCCGTCGGTGCCGGTGGAGGTCCCGGCGCGCCAGCCGATCAAACGGCTCGCGCTGTTGTACGCCAACGGGAACATCGGCCTGATGGTCGCCAACGTCATCCTGACGACGTTGATCCTGCAGACGTTCGACCAGGGTGCGTGGATGATCGGTGTGGTCGACGCGCTGGCCGGGGTCGGCTTCATCGTCGGTGCCGCCCTGTACGGCAAGGTCAGCAAGCGGTTCAAGGGTATCCACCTGGCCGTGCTCGGCACCCTCGGCAACCTGGTCTGCCTGGCGATCCAGCCCCTGCACTACATCGTGCTGATGGCGGCCATCCCGTTCGCCGGATTCTGCTTTGCCCAGGGCCGGATCGCGGCCAGGACCCTGCTGATGCGGGCGAGCCCGGAGGAGCGGGTCGGCCGGATCTTCGGTGGTACCCAGGCGGTCGGCCTCGGGCTCGGCGTCGGCGCGACGGTGGGTCTCTCCACGCTGGCGGACGCGACCAGCGTGCCCTACGCGTTCTGGGGCCTGGCGATCCTGCAGGGCGCGATCGTGATCGGCACCTACTTCAGCCTGGCGAAACCGCTGTCGGCACAGGAAAAGAAGCAGCCGGCCGAGGTTCTCGAGGCGACCGCCGCCTGACCGCGGCCGAATTCGGAGGAAGCGAAAACCATGACGGACAAGCCGATCAAGGGCGGCGTGGCGACCTGGGCCTGCCTTCCCGGGTTCCCGCCCGCGGTGATCTTCCCGTTCACCCCCGGAGAGCGTTTCGGCATCCGGAACCTCTACGAGTTCCAGATGCTGATGTACCGGCCCCTCTACTGGCTCGGCCGCGACGGCGAACCCGCGATCGACTACGACCTCAGCGTCGGCGAAGAGCCGGTGTGGGACGAGACCGGCCGCACCTGCACGGTCCGGATCAAACCGTGGAAATGGTCCAACGGCGAGACGGTGTGTGCGGACAACGTCGTCTTCTGGATGAACATGCTGAAGACGAAGGGGCCGAAGTTCGGCGCCTACAGCGAGGGCTACTTCCCGGACAACCTGGTGTCCTTCGAGAAGGTCGCCGACGACAAGGTGAGCTTCACCTTCGACAAGGCGTACTCGAAGAACTGGGTGCTGCTGAACCAGCTCACCATGATCACGCCGATGCCGAAGGCGTGGGACCGCACCGCGGACGGCCCCGCCGACGCGACCCACGACATCGGCCAGGCCGAAGCGGTGTACGAGTTCCTGATGGCGGAGAACGGGGATCCCGTCGCCGAGGACAACGCCCACCGCACCCGATGGGCCGACAGTCCTGTGTGGAGTGTCGTCAACGGACCCTGGCGGCTGAAGAGTTATACGGAGGAAGGCATCATCACCTTCGTCCCGAACGAGCACTACAGCGGCCCCAACCCCGCCCGCCTCGACGAGTTGCGCCAGGTCTCGACGACGTCGGACGAACAGCAGTACGAGCTGCTCCAGTCCGGTGACGTCCAGGTCGGCTTCCTGCCGCCGGGGATGGGCGTCCAGCCCGACGGCGACCCGACGAAGGGCGGGCCGAACCCGCTCGGCGAGGGATTCCAGCTGGAACCGCAGATCCTGTTCAACATCAACTTCATGGCGGTGAACTTCGGCAACCCCACGGTCGCCGGTCACCTGCTCAGGCAGCCGTACGTGCGGCAGGCCCTGCAGAGCTGCTTCGACCAGGAGTACGGCGCCCGCGAGGTCTACCAGGGCTACGGCTGGAGCCAGACCGGGTCGATCCCGGTGCTGCCCAAGAGCGAGCTGGTCTCGCCGAAGATCACCGAACGCGGCGGGTTCTGGCCGTTCGACCTGGAGAAGGCGCGGCAGTTGCTCGCCGACAACGGCTGGGATGTCGGCGCGTCGCCCGCGGTGTGCGTGCGGCCCGGCACCGGGCCCGGCGAGGCGGGCGAAGGGATCCCGGCCGGGACCGAGCTGAGCTTTTCCCTGCGGTACTGGGAAGGCAGGCCTTCACTGGCGCGGCTCATGGCGCAGTTCCGGGACGACGCGGCCAAGGCCGGCATCGAGATCCGCCTCGAAGAGGTGATGGGCTCGGTACTGGTCGCCCAGGACGGGCCCGGCGAGGCGCGGATGTGGGAGCTGTCCTGCTGGGGCGGCGGCTGGGTCTACAACTCCCCGACCGGCGAGAACCTGTTCCAGAGCGGGGCGGCCTGCAACTTCAGCAACTACCGCGACGCCAGGGCCGACGAACTGATCGCGAAGACGGTCACCACCGACGACCTCGAAGCGCTGTACGAGTACCAGGAGTACATCGCCGACCAGGCCCCGGTGATCTTCATGCCGACGTTCCCGCGGCGCCTGTTCGAGGTCGCCGGCAACCTGCGCGGGTTCACCCCGCTCAACCCGTACGGCCTGATCAACCCCGAGAACTGGTACTACGTGCGAGAGGACGAGTCATGACGCGGCCGGTGGTGTTGGTCGGCTTCGTGGCCGCCGCGCTGGGTTCGTCCATAAAGGACTTCCAGCCAGACGGGTCGGTCATCTTCGTCGAAGAGCCCGACGTCGTCCGCAAACGCGGCGCGCGGGAGACGGTGGCGGGCTCGGCCCTGGTGCGCGAGCTGATCGAATGGGAGTTCCACCTCCCCGGCAAGGCGGACGAGTTCTACCACGTCCATCCCGACCTCGAGCCGGCCGCGGTGGTGCCGCTGACCGAGTACGCGACGCCGTTCGCGGCCCGGCTCGCGGAGAGGTACGGCCTGCCGGGCGCGGGGTTCGGCGCGGCGCAGATCCTGCGGGACAAGGGGGTGCTGCGCCTGGTCAGCCGGGCCGCGGGAATCGCGAACCCGGACTCGGCCCGCGTCGAGAACCCGGCGCAGGTCCGCGAGTTCATGGCGCGGCATCCGGGGAAGATCGTGCTGAAGCCCGCGAACCGGCAGGCGTCGGTGGGCACCCAGGTGCTCGCCGATCCGGCCGAGGCCGAGCAGGCGTGGGCGAACTGCGTGGTGCAGGACGAAGGCGTCTTCGTCCCGGACCGCGCGATGGAACTGAAGATGCTGGCCGAGACCTTCGTCGAGGGCGACGAGTACAGCGTCGAGATGCTGCTGCGGGACGGCGAACCGCTGTTCGCCAACGTCACCGGCAAGCGGCTGTTCCCCGGGCCACGCCCGGTGGAACTCGCGCATATCGTCCCGGCGGACATCACGGACGAGCTGACCGCGGCGCTGCACGAGGAAACGCGGCGGCTCACCGAGGCGGCCGGGTTCGGCACCGGGATCGTCCACTGCGAATGGATCGTTTCCGGCGGCGTCCCGTACCTGGTGGAATGCGCGGGCCGGTTCGCGGGTGACGGCATCATCGAGCTGATCCAGCGGGCCTACCCGGTGGAACTCAACCGCGCCTACTTCTCGGTCATGAAGGGCGAGCCGGTCGAAGACGTGTTGCCGCGCAAGGCCGAAGGCGGGGCCGCCGTGCGGTTCCTGTCCATCGAGCCCGGCGTCATCGACGACGTGCGCGGGGTGGAGAAGGCGTCGCAGGCCGAGGGCGTGTTCCTGTGCGACGTCGGCGTCGCGGCCGGTGACCGGTTCGACGGGCTGCGCAGTTCGTGGGACCGCGTCGGCGATCTGATGGTGACCGCGGGCAGCCCGGCCGAGGCGATACGCCTGGCCGAAGAGGCGGTCGCGCTGATCGAGATCGACGTGCGGCCGGACGGCGAAGAGAGGGAGAAAGCCGCACCATGAGCATCGAAGCCGTCCAGCCCGCCCTCCCGGACACCGGACTCGACGTGATCGTCACCGGCCTCTCGTCCGACGCGCACACCTGGAACCTGGTGTACCTGGAGCTGTTGCTGGAGGAACTGGGCTGCCGGGTGACCAATCTCGGCGCCTGCGTCCCGGACGCGACGATCGTGCGCGAATGCGCGGTCCGGCGGCCGGACCTGGTGGTGATCAGCAGCCTCAACGGGCACGGCTGCCAGGACGGCGTCCGGCTGATGGACGCCTTCCGCGCGCAGCCGTCGCTGGTCACGACGCCGGTCGTCATCGGCGGCAAGCTCGACGTCACGGGCGGGAGCAACGCCGCCCGGCTGCTGGAGGCCGGATTCGACGCGGTGTTCGAGGATTCCGGCGGGCTGAGCCCGTTCCGGAGCTTCCTGCGCACGCTGTCCGTGCGCACCCCCGGTGTCCCGCTGGGTGCCGGATGAGCGTGCTCACCCCGCGACGGGGACTTTCGTTCGGCGAGGTGGTCGCCCGCCGTCACGCCGAGGGGGAGCTGGTCGTCCAGCCGCGGATGGGGTTCGCCGATCCGGAGCGGATGACGCGGGGCCTGCTGGCGACCAGGGCGGCGCGGGCCGCGACGGTCGGCACCATCACGATCGACAGCTACACCAGGGTCGGCGACCACGAGGCGGCACGGGCGGCGCTCGCCGTCGGCGCCGATCTCAACGGCTATCCGCTCGCCGACCACGATCCCGCCACCACGACGGCATTACTCGACGGGGTGCTGACCAGCGACTTCCCGGTGCAGATCCGGCACGGTTCGGCGGATCCCCGCCGGATCGTCGAGACGCTGCTGGACTTCGGGCTGCACGCGACCGAGGGCGGGCCGGTGTCGTACTGCCTGCCCTACAGCCGGATGCCGCTCTCGGCGGCGGTCGACAACTGGCGGCGCTGCTGCGAAACGCTGGCGGCCGCCAGGAGCCCGGAGCTGGAGCCGCATCTGGAGACCTTCGGCGGCTGCATGATGGGGCAGCTGTGCCCGCCCGCGCTGCTGGTCGCGCTCAGTGTGCTGGAAGGGATGTTCTTCTGGCGGCACGGCGTCCGCTGCCTGTCCTTCAGCTACGCGCAGCAGACCCACGCCGGGCAGGACGAGGAAGCGATCGCCGCGCTGCACGCCCTGATCAGGGAATACGTGCCGCACGCGCGGACGCATGTGGTGGTCTACGGCTACATGGGCGTCTACCCGAGGACTCCCGGCGGCGCGCTCGCGCTGATCGCGGAGTCCGCGCGGCTGGCGGCCCGCACCGGTGCGAGCAGGCTGATCGTCAAGACCACCGCCGAAGCGCACCGGCTGCCGACCGTGGAAGAGAACGTGACCGCGCTGGAGCACGCCGCCGAGGCCGCCCGGGGTGTCTCCCGGATCGGGCGTCTCGGCGACACCGGGATCCACGCGCAGGCGAAGACGTTGGTGGACAACGTCCTTTCGCTCGACGCCGATCTGGGGCGGGCGCTGGTCACCGCGTTCGCGCGGGGGCAGCTGGACGTCCCGTTCTGCCTGCATCCGGACAACGCCGGCCGGGCACGCGGACGGCTGGACTCCACCGGGCGCCTGGAATGGCAGCGGATCGGCGCGATGCCGCTGGGCGATCTCGTCGATCTGCCCGAGGACCGGCGGATGACCTCGGGCGACCTGCTCGACGCGCTCCGGTACGTCGAGCGGTCGTTCGACGAGCGGTTCGGGATGCCGGGAATCGAGAACGTGCAACCAAGACAGGGGAGTAGGACATGACCGGAACACCGGAGCAGGCACTGCCGCCGGGAACCCGCGAGCACCTGATGTCACCGGTGACGCAGGCGGCGTTGCGCATCCAGAACAGCATCACCGCGGGCACCCGCGAATACCTCGGCATGAACGGGTTCGTGGAACTGCAGCCGCCGCTGATCGGTCCGGTGACCGACCCGGGCTGCCGCGGCGCCAAACAGGTCGACGTCGACTACTACGGGCACAAGTACAAGATGATGACCAGCGTCATCCTGTACAAACAGGCCTCGCTGCTGGCGTTCGACAAGATCTTCTACGTCGCCCCCAACGTGCGGCTGGAGCCGCTGGAGACCGCCACCACCGGACGGCATCTGGTGGAGTTCACCCAGATCGACGTCGAGGTCGCGCGGGCGAGCCGCGAGGACGTCCTCGATCTCGCGCAGGGACTGCTCCGGCACGTGGTCACCTACACGCTGCGAGAGTCCAAAATGGACCTCGCCGCGCTCGGCCGGGACCAGGACGCGTTCACGCCGCTGCTGGAAGAGGACTTCGAGCGGATGACGCACCAGGAGGCGGTGTCGCGGCTGCGGGGCCTGCTGCACGGGCAGAGCGCCGACGCGGAGATCGACTGGCAGGGCGAGCGGATCATCTCGGGGCAGACGAACAGGCCGTTCTTCATCGTCGACTATCCCAAGGGGTCACGCGGGTTCACCGACGGCGAGTCGAGCACGGAACCGGGTGTGCTGCGGAACTTCGACCTCATCGCTTCGGACGGGTTCGGCGAACTGTGCAGTGGCGGTGAGCGCACGCACGAGTACCGGCGGCTCATCGAGCGGATGCGGGAGACGGGGGAGAACCCGGCGAAGTACGCCTGGTACCTCGACCTCGCCCGCGAGGGGCTGCCGCCGAGCGCCGGGTTCGGGATGGGGCTGGAACGGGTGACGCGCTACCTCGCCGGGCTGGACGCGGTCTGGCAGGCGAACGCGTACCCGAAGCTGCCCGGGATCGCGGCGCCGTGATCACCGCGCGGCAGCTCCCGGAGGACGCGATCCGCGCACGGGCGCGGGAAGGCAGTGCGGCGATCTTCCCCGACGTCGGGGGATACGGCCGCACGTTGTTCGGCGCGGACGTCGATTCGGGCACGGACGAACTCGACCGCGCGCGGATCGTGCCGCCGGTGTTCGTCCCGCGGCGCCTGGAGAAGATGTTCGACCTCGCGCGGGAACCGGTCTACGGCGATGTCGGGCTCACGACGGTCCTGGGCGGCTTCACGGCGCCGTCGCCGGTGTTCCTGTGCGCGTTCGGATCCACGCAGGTGGCGGGCAGCGGTCTCGGGATCGCCGCGAGCGAGCAGGCGGGCAGGCTCGGGATGCCGATGGTGATCGGCGAGAACGTCGTGCCCATGCACGGCTACGGCCGGATGGGCGAAAGCGCCGAAGACGGCCTGCTCGGCCGGATCCGCGCGTACGCCGGGGCGGTGCCGGACGGGCTGGGCGGCGTGGTGGTGCAGCAGAGCACCGAGGACGCCGACGCGGAGGTCTGGAACCTCGTCTACAGCGACCCGTCCGCGACGAAACTGCTGGAGAGCGGGCGGCTGGCGTTCGAGCTGAAGGTCGGCCAGGGTGCCAAGCCGGGTCTCGGCGGGATGACCGTCCTCTCGCGCACGGCCGCCGGCGAGGTCGCCGAACAGTACACAGTGGACGAAGCCTTCGGCACGGACACCGCGATGGTGCTGCGTTCGAGCAGTCCCGGCACGTTCACCGGGGAAATCCTGCGCCAGCAGATCCACCTGATGCGCAACAACTACCCGCGGGCGCGTGCCTGGGTGAAACTGCACCCCGGCCGGGACGTCGACGAGGCGGCGCGGGTCGCCTGGGCGGCGGGAGCGGACGCGGTCACCGTGGACGGTGCCGAAGGCGGCACGGGGTGGGCGCCGTCGGTGTTCCTCGACCAGGTGGGGTTGCCGCTGGTGGAATGCCTGCGGCGGGTCGGGAAGCACGACGCGTCGCTGCTGGTGTCGGGCCGGATCTGGGAAGGGTCCCGCGCGCTGAAATGCCTGGCCATGGGTGCTTCGGCGGTCGGCCTCGGCCGGGCGGCGCTGCTCGCCGTCGACGAGGACGCGACCGAAGGGCTCGTGCGGCTGGTGCGGTGTCTCGAACTCGAACTGCGGTTGCTCGCCAGCGCGCTCGGGAAGTACGACCTCGCCGACCTCACCCCGGACGATCTCTGGTTCCCGGGTTCTTCCGGACCGAAGGAGCAGGACGCATGATCAACTACGACGGCAAACGGTTCCGCAAGGTCAGCGCCGACCCGGACGCGCCGGTGACGCTGTACCGGCAGAAGGACGACCTGGTGTGGGCCGAACTGACCGGCGGCGGCGTGCGGCTCGGGTCGCTGACCGGGAAATGCGGCGAGGACGGGACGATCGAGCTGGCTTACACGATGGTGCTGGCCGGTGGGCAGGTGATCTCGGGGCACAGTACGAACACCCCGGAGTTCCTGCCGGACGGGCGGATCCGGCTGAACGAGGTGTGGGAGCGGTACGGGGCCCACGGCTCGCGGGGGATCTCGGCTATCGAGGAGGTCGCCGAGTAGGTCGGGCCTGGCTGCCTGCTTACGCGCGTGAAGGCCCCCTTCCCACGGCTCAGCCGAGGGAAGGGGGCCTTCACGCGCCGCCCAGACCTGCGGTGAGGCCAGTGTCGGAAGTCCGTGAAGGCCTCCTTGAGGGATCCAGAGTCCCTCAAGGAGGGGCGGATTCACATGGTGGTTGCAACACGCATTGTTTGTTGGTCTGAGAGTAGTGCTTCGAGGGCTTCGGCGGGTGTGTGCCAGCCGAGGGTCTCTCGGGGTCGTCCGTTGAGTTCGGTGGCGACGCGGGCGAGGTCGGCTGGGGTGTGCTGGGTGAGGTCGGTGCTTTTGGGGAAGTATTGGCGGAGCAGGCCGTTGGTGTTCTCGTTGGTGCCGCGTTGCCAGGGTGCGTGAGGGTCGCAGAAGTAGATGTCCAGGCCGGTGGCCAGGGTGATCTGCTGGTGGTGGGCCATTTCTTTGCCTTGGTCCCAGGTCAGGGACTTGGCCAGCAGTGGTGGCAGGGTGTGGATGATCTCGGTCATGGCGTGAGCGACGGTGGCGGCGTCGCGTCCGTGGGGCAGGTGCAGCAGCATCACGAACCGGGTCGAGCGTTCGACCAGGGTTCCGATCGCGGACTTGTTGTCCTTGCCCAGGATCAGGTCGCCTTCCCAGTGCCCGGGGACCGCGCGGTCGGCGGCCTCGGCGGGCCGGGCGGAGATGTTGACCATGTCCTTGAGCCCGCCGGGGGTGCGTTCCCGGCGGGCCTGGGCCTGACGGCGTGGCATCCGCAGTGCCCGCCCGGTCCGCAACGCGGCGGTCAGTTCGCGGCGCAGCGCACCCTTTCCCTGGACATACAAGGATTGGTAGATCGTTTCGTGTGACACCCGCATCTCCGGCCGGTCGGGGAACTCCAGCACCAGTCTCCGGGAGATCTGACGCGGGGACCATTTCCGGTCCAGTCCGGCCTGCACCACCTGGCGCAACGAGGCGTCCGCGGCCAGTTTCGCGACCTTCGGGCGTTTCGCGCGTTCCTCAGCCGCGTGCTGGGCACTGACCGCCCGATAGGCACCGGAGGTGCCGGTGTTACGGGCCACCTCGCGTGACACCGTCGAGGCCGGGCGGCCGATCACCCGCCCGATCGCGCGAGGCCCCTGCCCTGCCGCGGTCAGGCAGGCGATCTCTTCCCGCTCGGCCAGGCTTAACCGGACCGGACCAGGCCGGGTGGGTGCGTTACCGATCACCCCGCCAGCCTGCCGGAACAACCGCACCCCCGTCGTCGGGGACAAGCCCACCGCCCGGGCCGCCGGCTTCGCCGCCACCCCGGCCCGGACCTGCTCCCAAAACGCCACCCGCACCGACCGCGGCAACCACCGATGAACCCGCACCACCACAACCCCGCCCTCCATCAGACGGTGTTGCAACAACCCCATGACTCCGAGAGGCCTTCACGGACCGCGATATACGGTCAAACGGAGTCAATCGGACATTTCTGGCTGAGTAGTGTCCTTTGTGGACCATAGGGGTGCAGGGGGGCCACCCTTGGGTGCCTGGCAGTGCGGCTCGGTTGAGGGAAGGGGCCTTCGCGCGAATCCGGGCGGGTGGGGCGGCTTCGGTTCCGGGGGGTGTCATAAGGGGTCCCCATAGGACGAAATTCGTCCCATGGGGACCCCTTATGACATTCGCCGCCCCCAGATCCGCGGTGAGGGCCGGATGCCCCGGGAGAGGATCCGCCCGAAAGGGAATTCACGGGACCGAAAAGGGTAGTCGGCGGCGCCAAATGGCTCACGTCGAAAGGCGTGTCAGCGCGGGTTCTTTTCGAGGTATTCCGCCCAGACCTTCTTCGGTACGCACATTCGCCAAGAGTCGACGATCAACTCTCGTAACTCTTCGTAATCGATCGCGGACAGCCGGACGCGGACCCACTGATAGCGCATATCGGACGCGATCGGCATCATGAACTTGTCCGGTTCGCCCGCCACCAGCGCTTCCCGCTCCTCTTTGGGATAGCCGAATCCCAGTACGGTTTCGTCGGGCGAGAGCGAAAGGAACACGATTCGCCCCACGCGGAACTTCACCCGGTCCCGGACCAGTGCCTCATAGGCCCGGGGTAGCTCCGAAGCGATCTTCCTGACATCATCCCCGGTTACCATTTTTCCACCATTCTCCGCGTTTCGTTCCCCAGTCACCCTTGGCGCCCATGGTGATGGCGACGTAAAGGTATTCGTCGAGGACCTTCGCCAGTGACACCGGCCTGCCCACCAGGGCAGAAATACCGTCGCCGTTCGAGTTCGCCTCCGCGATCACGGCGGCGGCCCACTCGCGGCCGAGTCGCAGGTGCCTGCCGAACGCGGCGCCGTCCCTGGCGCCGTGGAGGGTGACCGCGATGGCGGCGTCCCACGGCATGATCGTGTTGGGGCGCAAAGCATACAGTGCCTTCGCGGCCGCGGTCGGACCCAGGGTGCGCCTCGTCCGCCCCGCCGAGACGACGACGCCGGAGAGGTCCGCGTACGCCTTCGCGGCCGTGTCGATCCCCGCGTCCGTGAGGTGGGCGAGATCGGCCTCCGGCAGGGCGGCGCCCCAGGTCTCCCACCAGGTCCGGATCCCGTCGTCGAAGGGAGCGGGCTCGCCTTCGCGCGGATACCGGATTCGGCAACCCCACGAGTTCAACCAGCGAAGAAGAATTGTGCGATGTGCGGCCTGTGACAGGTCGATCGCTGACCGCGTTTCTCGGGTGAGACGAAGCCAGGAGGTGTCGGCATTCGCGAACCCGTTGAACACTTCGGCGGTGCGCCGGAGTTCGGCGAGGGGGGGGAGGGAGCTGGACATGGCGGAACCCTATCCGGTGCCACCAAGCAGGTGAATTTACCCGTCCAACTATTGGACTTTGTACATTGAGTCACCTATTTGTATCTGCTGCATGGTTCATTGGTCCTTTAGGGTTGTGGCCAGGAAGGCCACAAGGATGTCGGTTACGCAGCGCGATCGCGTTGCCCCATCCAGGGGAGGAGATGGCATGGGCAGACCCGAGCGACCGTTGGACGGCTCCACTGGTCCGATCGCCGCATTCGCTCATGATCTGCGGGTATTACGGAACCGGGCGGGAAACCCGAGCTACCGGGAACTCGCCAGGACGGCGCTGTTCGCGCCCTCTGTGCTGTCCAGCGCGGCCAGCGGCCACCGGCTGCCCACCCTCGCCGTGACACTGGCGTTCGTCTCCGCGTGCGGCGGTGACCGCGCGGCGTGGGAACGGCGCTGGCGGAGTGTCGCCGGGCAAACGGGAGGCGGCGTCGAGGCACGCGAGGAGCGGGTGGCCGCACCGCCGACGGCCGAGATCCCGGCGGATGGCGCGCACGCGCTGGCATCCGGCGTCATCCACCTCGCCCGTCCGGCGCAACTGCCGATGGGATCGAGGACTTTCGTCGGCCGGGAAAGGAATCTGGCCGAGGCCGCCGGGATGATCGGGGCGACCGGGCCGGTCAAAGTGCCGTTGGTCGTCAGTGGCCCGATCGGTGTAGGGAAAACGGCCTTCGCGTTGCGACTGGCCGAAGAGGTCGCCGCGGACTTCCCGGACGGGCAGCTTTACGCCGACCTGAGCAACAGCGGGACCGGTGGCCGCTCGGCCAACGGGATCGTGCGCGGTTTCCTGCGCGCGCTCGGGGTGCCGGCGCATCTCGTGCCCGACGACCCGATGCAGCGCATCGGGCTGTACCGGTCCTTGCTCGCCGAACGCCGGTTGTTCGTGCTGCTGGCGGGAGTGAGCGACGAAGGACAGGTGCGGCCGTTGCTGGGCCAGGCGACGCACAGCCAGGTCGTGGTCACCAGCCGCGCCCGGCTGCTCGGACTGGAGGACACGAACCGGATCGAGCTGGACACGTTCACCCGCACCGAATCGCTGGCGTTGATCGGGCGCATCGCAGGCGGAAACCGCGTCCGCGCCGAACACGACGCGACCGACGCGATCGCCGACCTGTGCGGGGATCTTCCGCTGGCGATCAACATCGTCGGCCGCAAGATCGCCGCGCGCCCCGAATGGGCGATCGCCTACACCGCGGGCCAGCTCGCGGATCGCGACCGGCTCATGGACAGCCTCTGTGTCGGCGACGTCAACGTCCGTGACCGGTTCGCCTCGGCGTACGAACATCTTCCGCCCGCCGGACGGGAGGCCATCCACCACTTCGGGCAGAACGGGGCGGGCTGGACGACGTCGATCGGCGTAGCCGCGGCGATGGGCAGCACGATCGAGACCGCGGACGAACTCCTCGAATCCGTCGTGGACGCCGGACTTCTCCAACGCGCCAACGTCGCCGGGCGCTACGCGGTCTCCCGGTTGGTCAGCGCGTTCGCCGCCGGGCTGTACCGGGAGCCGAACCCGCTCGCCGTCGCGGTCCCGATGGCGGGCCGCCGGGCGCGGAAGAACGCGTTCGAGGCGCTGCGCCACGAGACCGTGCGCACCCTGCCGGGGGGCTCGTCCGAAGGTTGATTGTTCTCCCCGCGCGACGCTTCCGGTCAACGGACGGCGCGGCTTGAATGAGTCGACGAATGAAGGCGAGCGAAATTCGGTGACACAATGCTGATTCTGTCCATGAAAGAGGGTCACGATGGCGGGATCGTGGCGATCGAGGACGGCAAGCTGCTGTTCGCGCTGGAGTCGGAAAAGGACAACTACCCGCGCTACGACCGGATCACCGGCGAGCTGATGGCGCGAGCGGCGGGGATGCTCGACAAGCAACCCGACGTGGTGGCGCTCGGCGGCTGGGTCAAGGGTGAGTTCTCGGTGGAACCCCCGTCCCGCACCGGATACTTCGGTGTCGGCGAGGGCGCGATCTCCGACGAGGCTGGCAAGTTCTTCGGCAAGGACGTGCGCTACTTCTCCTCGACCCACGAGCGCTCGCATATCTACACCTCGCTGGGGATGGCGCCCGCGGCACCCGGCCAGGAGTACTACTCCCTGGTGTGGGAAGGGAACATCGGGGACTTCTACCGGATCGACGAGCGCGGTGAGGCCACTCACCTGCAGCACGTGCTGACCGACCCCGGCGCGAAGTACGCTTATCTCTTCGCGCTGGCGGATCCGGGTTTCCCGCTCGGCAAGGGAAAGTTCCGGTTCAACGACGCCGGCAAGCAGATGGCGCTGACCGGGTTCGCCGAACCCGGCCCGCTCACCCCGGACGAGCAGAAGACCATCGACTTCATCCTCGACCGCGACGGCATCATCCTCGGTCTGTCCAAAGAGGAGATGTCCTGGTCCCATCTGTACAACGCCGGGGTGTGGTCGCAGGAATACCGCAACGCGGCGGCCAAGCACTCACAGGCGATCTTCGGCCGGTTCCACGACTACGCCGAGAAGAACCTGACCGAAGGCCTGCCGCTGCTGATCTCCGGTGGTTGCGGGCTGAACTGCGACTGGAACCGGTTGTGGCGGGAGAGCGGCCTGTTCTCCTCGGTGTTCGTGCCGCCGTGTCCCAACGACAGCGGTTCCGCGCTGGGCACGGCCATCGACGCGCAATGGTTCTACACCGGGCAGGCGACCATCGAGTGGGACGTCTACGCGGGGGAGGACTTCGTCGAGGACGTCGTCCCGGATCCGGCCAAGTACGAGACCCGGCCACTCGTGGCGAGCGAGGTCGCGAAGTACATCAAGGACGGCAACATCATCGGCTGGGCGAGGGGCCGGTACGAGATGGGGCCGCGGGCGCTGGGCAACCGGTCGATCCTGGCCGCGCCGTTCACCGTGGACACCACCGTGCGGCTCAACAAGATCAAGCGCCGTGAGGACTATCGCCCGATCGCGCCGATCGCGCTGGAATCCGACGCGCCGAAGTGGTTCGTCGGCTCGGTGCAGGATCCGTACATGCTGTACTTCAACCACGTCACCTCCGACGAGTTGAAGGCCATCACGCATGTCGACGGCACCGCGCGCACCCAGACGGTGACGCGGGAGCGCAACGCCGGCATCACCGACCTGCTCGAGGCGTTCCGCGAGCAGACCGGGTTCAGCGTGCTGTGCAACACCTCGCTGAACAACAACGGGCGCGGTTTCCTCAACCGCACCAGTGATCTCATCGAGTACGGGGAGACGTACGGCCTCGACGGCTACGTCATCAACGACACGTTCGTGACCCCGCGAGCTTCCTGAATCCCTGCCCGACGGGGGTAGGACCCGGATGCCACCTCCCCAGTGGTGGCATCCGGGCATCCCGTCGCGCCCACTTTCGCCCGGAGGGGGAAGGCCATGCGAGTCGTGCTCGCGGGCGGCGGCGTCATCGCGCTGCTGACCGCCATCGAGTGCGTGTCGGCCGGGCACGAGGTGATCGTCGCCGACCAGGCCGACATCCCGTTCTCCGGTGCCACTTCGTTCGATCGTCACCGCGTGCTGCGTGCCCTGCATCCCGGCGACCTCGCCACCACGGCGGCCGCCGTCAGCGCTCATCACGCGTGGATCGAACTCGAACGACTGCTGAGCACGAGGTTCTACGAACAGGTCGGCGCGCTCACCGCGATCGACGCGGAGAAGGCGGCGGCCGCGCGGGAACTGCTGACCGCGGCCGGTTCGAAGGCTGAGGTGTTCGGTGCGGGCGAACTCGCCGACGCGTTCCCGCACGCCGGGTTCCACCCCGGAACGGGCGCGGTTCTCGAGTCCTACGCCGGGGTCCTGCTCGCCGACCGGGTACTGGCGGCCTGTGCCGGCCGGCTCCGCTGGCACGCGCACGCCGAACTTCACCCGCATCGCAAGGTGGTCGGTGTCGACGCCGACCGTGCCGAGGTGCGGCTGGCCGACGGCGGGATCCTGCGGGGGGACGCCGTGCTGCTGGCGGCCGGGCCGTGGTCGCGGGAGTTGCTTGCCCCGGAGCTGTCCAGGGAACTCGTGCTGCACCGGCAGACGATGCTCTACTGCGACGTCCCGCCCGCCGACGCCGCCGCGTGGGCGGCGACCCCGGCGATCACGTCACTCGGCACTCCCGGCGGCGCGTGGCTGGTCCCGCCGGTCGCCGGGACGCCGCTGAAGCTCAGCGCCGCGAGCGCCTGCCGGGTCGTCGACGACGTCGTAGGCGGCACGGCGCCCTCGTGGTGGCGTGAGCACCTGATCGACACGTTCGCCGCGCTGATCCCGGGTTTCCGCCGGGACTGGCTGGTCGACACCCGGGACTGTCACTATCTGGCCCGGCGTTCCACCCTCGGCCCGATGCTCGCCGTCCTCGGCGACCGTGTGCTGTCCTACGCCGCGTGCGGCGGCTCGTCCTTCAAGTTCGCTCCGCTGATCGCCCGGTCCCTCGCCGCCCGCCTGACCGGTGCGGATCCGGCCCCGACCGGACTCGAACCGCTCGACCGGCCGCTCATCCGCGCGTCCGGCGTCCACCCAACCCGCCCTGCCCTACGAGGTGTGTCGTGAAACTGCTCGCGTTGGAAGCCAGCCAGAACTCCTACTACTACCTGCCCCGGTATCAGCAGATCGAGGACTTCGGCGGCGTGCTGTACGTGCTCAACGGGATCGGCACGGAAGACCTCTGGCCGCGGGAGCGCTACCGGATCGCCGGCAGCAACCACATCGACGACCTCGTCCGCCAGGCGAAGGCTTGGCACGCCGAGGAATCCTTCGACGGCGTGCTCACCTTCTCCGAATCCGGCGTGGTCCTGGTCGCCGCGGTCGCGGAAGCACTCGGCCTGCCCGGGATCGGCGTCGACGCGGCGCGGACGAGCCGGAACAAGCTGATCATGCGGCAGGCACACGAGAAGGGCGGCGCCGCGCATCCGGACTTCCGCTTCGTCGAGGACCTCGACGCGGCCCTGCAGGCGGCCGAGGACTTCGGTTACCCGGTGATCCTCAAGCCGACCCTCGGCGCGGCGAGCAACTTCGTCTTCCGCGTCGACGACGCGGAGAAGATGCGGGAGCGCTACGCGCAGGCGCGCGCCGGGATCGACCGGATGACCTGGTACAACATGGAGGCCGAAGGGCTGGACCTCGGCCCGCACGGGTTGCTCGTCGAGTCCTTCCTGGACGGACACGAACATCTCATCGAAGCGCTCGCCTGGGACGACGAGGTCTACCTCGGGTCCATTGTGGACAGGGTCACTTCGGAGGGCGAGACCTTCGACGACGACGTGCACCACGCTCCGACGTCGCTCACTCCCGAAGAGGTGGCCGAGGTACACGCCGTGGTGACCGCCGGGGTGCGGGCGCAGGGGCTCACCCGCGGCGCGTTGCACGCCGAGGTCCGGTTCCACCAGGGCAAGCCGTTCCTGCTGGAGATCGCCGTCCGCCCCGGCGGCGGGGGACTCGACCACATGGCACGGCTTTCGGCTGGCTACGACCCGATCAGAGGCCTCATGGACGTCTCCCGAGGCGTGCGGCCGGACGTGCGGCATTTCAGCCCGACCGGGGTGCACACCGCCGCGATGTGCCTGATCTGCCCCGGTGGAGTGATCGCCTCGATCGACGTCCCGCCGGCGGTGAGCGAATCGGAAGCCCTGTACTACCTGAAGATCTTCGCGAAACCCGGCGACCTGATCAAGCGGCCGCCGCTCGGCAACAACATCTTCGGCGGCATCGGCGCGCTCGGCTCGTCCTTCGACGAAGCCATGCGCAACGCGAACGACCTGGCCGGGAAGATCGAGGTCAAGCTCTCCGAAACCCAGAAGCAGCAGTAGAACGCGTGGAGGACAGCGTGTCACGTACAGCCACCCGACGGCATTACCTGATGGTCAGACCGACGTACTTCGACGTCGAGTACTCGATCAACCCCTGGATGGACCCGAAGAAGCCCACGTACACCGAACTGGCCATCGCCCAGTGGGAGTGGCTGCACGACCTGTACGTCGACTTGGGCCATCGCGTCGATCTGCTCGACCCGCTGCCCGGGCTGCCCGACATGGTCTTCGCGGCCAACGGCGCCACCGTGGTCGACGGGCAGGTGCTCGTCGCGCGGTTCCAGCACACGCAGCGCTGCGGCGAATCCGAGGCCTACCTGGAGTGGTTCCGTGCCAACGGATACCGCTACGTGCGGCAGGCACAGTGGGTCAACGAAGGGGAAGGCGACTACCTCGTCGCCGGGGAACGGATCCTCGCCGGGACCGGGTTCCGCACGAATCCCGAGGCGCACAACGAATCGCGTGAGTTCTTCGGCCGTCCGGTGATCGGGCTGACGCTGATCGACCCTCGGTACTACCACCTCGACACGGCGCTCGCGGTCCTCGACGACGACACGGTCATGTACTACCCGGAGGCGTTTTCCGAGGACAGTCTCATGGTGCTGAAGGAGCTGTACCCCGACGCGATCCTGGCCTCCGAACGCGACGCCGCCGTGTTCGGCCTCAACGCGGTGTCCGACGGCAAGCACGTCGTGCTGCCGCAAGCGGCCACCGGGCTGACCGCCCAGCTGCGGGAACACGGGTTCGAACCGATCGGCGCCGACCTGTCCGAACTGCTCAAGGCGGGCGGCAGCGTCAAATGCTGCACGCTGGAACTGCGTGCGGGATAAGGAGAACAGATGGATTCCGCGCAACCGGAAGCCCGGCGGGCGGTCACCCTCCGGCGGGTGCTGACCGGTGCCGTGCTGGTCGCCGTCCCGCTCGTGGTGGTGGTCGTCGTGCTCGGCTTCGGCTCGGCCTACGACCAGGGCCACGCCGCGACGGCCACGGCCGCGCCGGGTGGGGCCGACCCGTATCCACGCCTGCTCGTCGCGCTTCCGGTGATCCTGGCCGCCTGTCATCTGGCCGGGCTGGCCGCACGACGGCTCGGGCAACCCGCGGTCATCGGTGAGATCATCGCCGGCGTCCTGCTGGGGCCGTCCCTGCTCGGTTTGCTGTGGCCCGCCGGGTTCGCCTGGCTGTTCCCCGGCAACGTGGTCTCCATCATCAACGTCCTCGCGCAACTGGGCTTGATCTTCTTCATGTACCTGGTCGGCTCGGAGATCGATCTCGACGCGGTGCGGCGGCGCGGGTTCACCGCGGTGACGGTGAGCCAGGTGAGCATCGCGCTGCCGATGGTCTCGGGCATCGTGCTGGCCTTGGGGCTGTACCCGGTCTTCGGCGGCGACGTCGGATTCCTGAGCTTCGGGTTGTTCATCGCGGTGTCGATGAGCGTGACGGCCTTTCCGGTACTGGCCAGGATCCTGACCGACCGCGGGCTCGCGAAGACCGCGCTGGGCGCGCTCGCCCTGACCTGCGCGGCGGTCGACGACGTCGCCGCCTGGTGCCTGCTGGCCGTCGTGATCGCGATCAGCCAGGGCGGATCGGGCAACGAGGTGTTCCTGACCATCGCGCTGACCCTGGTCTTCGTACTGGTCATGGTCTACGCGGTCCGCCCGGTGCTCGCGAAGTGGCTCCCGCGGGTGCCCGAGTCGGCGGTGCTGGCCATCCTGCTCGCGGGGATCATGCTCTCCGCGCTGGCCACCGAGGAGATCGGCATCCACCCGATCTTCGGCGCGTTCCTGTTCGGCGTGATCGCCCCGCGCAAGGATCCGGTGGTGAGCCGCGCGGCCGGGAAACTCGGCAGCGTCACCGTGACCCTGCTGCTGCCGCTCTTCTTCGCCTACACGGGGTTGCGGACGCAGTTCGGCCTGCTCGGCGAGGCGAGCCTGTGGGCGTGGTGCGCGCTGATCACGGCGGTGGCGGTCTTCGGGAAATGGGTCGGCAGCACCGCGGCCGCCCGGCTGACCGGCGTCGGCTGGCGCGATTCGCTGTCCCTCGGGGCGCTGATGAACTGCCGTGGACTGACCGAACTGGTGGTGCTCAACGTGGGGCTCCAGCTGAAGGTGATCAGCCCGACGGTGTTCGCGATGCTCGTGATCATGACGCTGGTCTCGACGGTCGCCACCGCGCCGGCGCTCGCCCTGATCTCCAGGTTCGGGAAGAAGTCCGAAAAGGACACCGAGAAGACCGCCGGTCCAGCGGCGGCGGAAAGTAGATAGGACGCCATGACCAGCAAGCAGGAAACCCTAGTCGGCACCTTCGCCGAGGTCGTGCTCGCCGACGAGGTCCGCGAGGCCATCGGGAGCGAGTTGCGGACCTTCCCGAATCCTGTCGGCGACATCGACCGTGCGCTGGCGATGCTCCGGGTCGTGTTCTCGCGGCTGCCCATCGACCAGCTGCAGACGATCCTGGACTTCGGCAGGCACGTCGACACTCCCGGCGTCGCGCTCGTGCGCAACCTGCCGGTGGACCCGGAACTCCCGGAGACACCGATCGACGGGGAACCCAGCAAGGACAAGAAGACCTTCGTCGCCGAGACCGTCCTTTTGGGACTGAGCCAGCTGCTCGGCGAGCCCGTCGGGTTCACCACGGAGAAGAGCGGGCGGCTCGTGCACGACGTCGTCCCGGTTTCGGCGGGGGCGCGGAGCCAGACCAATCAGAGTTCGCACGTGTTCCTGAACTTCCACAACGACATCGTGCACGACGACCTCGGCCGGTACGACGTGTCCAATCCGGACTTCCTGGTGCTGAACTGCGTGCGGCAGGACGGGAACAAGGAGGCCGTCACCTACTACGCCGACGGCCGGGACATCTCGGCCGCCCTCGACCCCGCGGTACTCGACATCCTGCGCCGTCCGCTGTTCCGGCTCAACGCGCCCGGCAGCTACGTGCGCGACGTGGCCAAGGGCGCCGACGTGCTGTCGGACCTGGTGCCGATCATCTCCGGGCCGCCGGACTCGCCGGAGGTGGCGGTCTCGGCCAACGGTGTGGTGGGGGAGACCGTCGAGGCGGAGCAGGCGCTGGAGGAGCTGCAGCGGGTCTGCCGCGAGGTCGCGCACCAGGTCAAGCTGGAGCCGGGGACGGCGCTGCTGATCAACAACCGGAAGGGCCTGCACGCGCGGTCGCAGTTCTTCGCGCGGCACAACGGGCGGGACCGGTGGCTGCAGCGCACCTACATCCGGCGCAGCCTGTGGACGATCCGGTACCGGGGCAAGGACGGGGACCGGCGGGTGCACTGAGCGCCGGTGAGTGCCCTGTCTCGTGAGTGGTGATGACGGTTAGAACCAAGGGTGTCTCAGGTACCTGCCGGGCGTAGGTTCGTTGGCGGCTGGCCGTGAAGGCCTCCTTGAGGGACCCAGGGTCCCTCAAGGAGGCCTTCACGGACTTTGGGACGGCCACATGCGGCTCGCTGGCGACCAGGCGCGCCCATGTTCAGAACCGCGCCGGCACGGGTAACCGCTCGGGGAAGATCCACAACCGACCGGAGGAGCCCCGATGGCCGACAAGTTACGACCGCCGCAGCAGCAGGACCCGCCGGGCGTGACGTCGAAGATGGACCCGCCGCCCCGCGATTCCATGGAGGATTACGAGGGCCGTGGCCTCCTGGACGGCAAGCGCGCGCTCATCACCGGTGGAGACTCGGGGATCGGCAGGGCGGTCGCCATCGCTTTCGCCAAGGAAGGCGCCGACGTCGCGATCGCCTACCTCAACGAGCACGAGGACGCGAAGTACACCGAGGAGCGCGTCCGGGCCGAGGGCCGCGAATGCCTCCTCCTGCCGGGTGACCTGGCCGAGGCGGCACAGTGCCGCGAGATCGTCGAGCGGACCGTGAACGAACTCGGCGGACTCGACATCCTGGTCAACAACATCGCCACCCAATGGCCGGTCGATTCGCCGGAAGAGCTCACCGACGAACAGTGGACCCACACCTTCGATGTGAACATCCACAGCTTCTTCCGGGTGACGAACGCCGCGCTGCCGCATCTGAAGAAGGGCGCGGCGATCATCAACACGGGTTCGGTGAACGGGTTGCGGGGCAACAAGTCCCTCATCGACTATTCCGCGACCAAGGGTGCCGTGCACGCCTGGACCTACGCGATGGCGCAGGCGCTGGCCGACCGCGGTGTCCGGATCAACTGCGTCGCGCCGGGTCCGGTGTGGACACCGCTGATCCCGTCGACGTTCCCGCCCGAGAAGGTCGAGAAGTTCGGCCTCCAAGTGCCGTTCGAGCGAGCGGCCCATCCCGACGATCTCGCGCCGTCGTACGTCTTCCTCGCGTCCGACCGGCTTTCGTCCTACTACAGCGGTGAGGTCATCGCGGCCCTCGGCGGCGAGACGACCCCCGGCTGAGGTGCCCCACCGCCTCGACGACGTCCTCGGGCGGGACGAGGTCCAGGCAGGGATGGCCGGGCACCGGGCAGATCCGGGCCCGGCTGTCCCGGCACGCGGCGTGCTGATCGCCCAGCAGCGCGGCGGGCACGCCGTACGGCGCCCAGCGCGACGCGGGGACGACAGGGGCGAACAGGGAGACCACCGGCGTCCCGACGGCGGCCGCGAGATGCGCGGTCCCGGTGTTGGGCGCGACGACCACCTTCGCCCCGGCGAGTACGGCCGCCAGTTCGGACAGCCCCGTGCGCCCGCCCAGGTCTAGCGCGTCCCCGGCGACCTCCCTGGTCAGCTCCGTTTCCGACGGCGACCCGGTCACGACGACGCGATACCCGGCGGCCTGCAGGGCCTTGACGATCGCGGCGGACCGCGCGGCGGAGGGTTGCCGGGCCGGCACCGAAGCGGCGGGATGGACGACGACGTATCCCTCGTCGAGCGGTCCGGGCCCGGGCAAGCCGTCGACCGGCGGGAGCGGCCGCCGGATCGCGAGGCCACCGTTGTCCCCTGAGGGCAACGAGAACCCGGCTTTCCTGGCGAGAGACAGCATGCGGACCGCTTCCGGGGGATCACCGGGCACGTGATGCCGCAGATCCAGCAGCGACCCCGGATAGTCCTCGCTGATCGCGCCGATCCAGGGCACGCCGGCCATCCGCAGCACCAGGGCCAGCGGGAGCGGCGACTGGTGGAACGACGTGAGCACGAGCGCCGCGTCGAGGGACAGCCCGCGCAAGCGCCGGACGAGGCCGTCGACGTCCTCTTGGGTCACCGGCGGGGGTTCGGGGTCGATCCACGGTGCGCACCAGGTGAGCACCTCGTCGACACCGGGCAGCAGATCACCCGCGGCACGGCCCCGAGGTCCGGTCAGCAGGATGACTCGTTCCGCCCCGGCCGCCACCGCGCGGACGCAAGGACCGGCGAGCAGGACGTCGCCGAGGTTGTCCATCCTCGCGACCAGCACGGTCCCTCTCATCGGCGATCCGCGACGGCGAGGTGGACGGCTTCGGCGAGGTCACGGGCGACGGTCGCCCGGCGGCGGGCGCGGGCGACCTCCTCGGGCCGGGTCCGCGGGGTCGGGATCAGGATCGCGCGGGCCCCGGCGGCGAGCGCGGCGTCGACGTCGGCCCCGGTGTCGCCGATGACCACGCACCGGCGGACGTCCACGCCGAGCGCGTCGGCGGCCTGACGCACCAGCCCTGGCGCGGGTTTCCGGCAGGTACAACCGTCTCTGTCGTCGTGCACGCAGACCTGCCAGGTGCCGAAGGGCCCGAGGACCTCTTCGACGCGGGCGTTCACCGCGGCCAGCCGGTCCGGCGTGATGAGACCTTTCGCCACCCCGGACTGGTTGCTGACCACGCCGATCCGGATCCCCGCCGCCCGCACGCCGTGCAGGAGTTCCTTGGCGCCGGGAACGGGGCGGACGCCGTCGGGATCGTCGAGGTAGGGCACGTCGACGATGAGGGTGTCGTCCCGGTCGAACAGCACCGCGTGCGGTCGCCGGGAGAGCCGATGGCGCACCTCGCCGCGGAGCCGGTGGTAGCACGCCGCGGGCGGGATGAGGACGCTGGTGACGAGCATGCGCGAGATCTCGCCGGGAGTGAGCGGCCCCGGCGCGATCCGGCGCGCGGCGAACTCGGCGGTCAGTCCCGCCCACAGTCCCGCCGCCGCGGTCGCGGCCTTGCGGCGTCCCAGCGCGAACAGCGCGGCGGCACCCACCGCGCTCGCCGTGGCCAGCGCGTGCCGTTCGAGCCGTCCGTGGCCCGCGGCGGTCTGCTGGCGCCAGAGGACACCGTGCTTGCGCCGCATGAGCGCGTCGTCGGCGTTGCCGCGCTGGGCACGCAGGCTGGCCAGCGGACCCGATCGCTTGGGCGGATGAGTGGTGACCCGTTCGCCCTTCGCGATCAGGTAGCCCGCCTTGGTGACGTTCAACCCCAGGTCGGAGTCTTCACGGTAGGCGCGGGGAAAGCGTTCGTCGAAGCCGCCGACCTCGGCCAGCACCGTCCGGCGGTACGCCATGTCGGCGGTGATCCACCTGGCCGTCTCCAGCCCGGCGGTCCCGCGTTCGTCGTCGGTCGGACGGCGGTCCGGCGGCAGCGGCACGACGAGCCGGGCTTGCGACGCCGCGGTGTCCGGCCCGAGCGGAAGAAGGTCCTCGGCGAGTTTCCTCGGCCAGTCCGAGCCGACCAGCACGTCGTCGTCGAGGAAGGCGATCCACTCGGACGTCGCGCGCCGCCACCCGGCGTTGCGGGCGGCGGCGGGACCGCGGCCGCCGGTGCGGATCACCTCGACCTCCGGCGTGCACGGCGGCAGCTTCAGGTCCGCACCGCCGGGCCGGTCGTCGGCCACGATGATCCGCGCGGGTCGCGGTTCCCCGGCGGCTTCGATACCGGCCAGGAGAAGATGGAGATTCTCCCGGCCGGTGGTCGGGATGACGATGGTGTAGTCCAGCTGGGTCACTCTCTTCCGATACCCGGGTACGCCGGGCGCAAACGCGCCGGAGGCGCCCTTACGTAAGGGGAGGTGCAGACCATGGCGGGACGGACCTTGTCGCCCCGGGATCGAGACGCGGACTTTCCTGACTCGAGGCAGCGGGTGAAGGGCGGGCTGGGGTGGGCTTCCCGAGGAGGCCGGGCGCACCTCGTGACTGTCCATAAGGGACAGTCTCCAGTGAATCGATGTCCGATTGATGTCTGTGTGTACGGTCGCGAAGGGGGTCGTGAGCGGCAATGAGGGTTATTGAGAGATAAGCCAAACATGGCGCGATCGGCTCGCAGCTGTGAAGGCCCCAAGTGGGGCAGGGAGCGTCCCATGTCTGTCCACAAGGGATAGTCACCAGCGACCCGGTGTCCGATCGATGCCTAGAAGTACGGTTCAGGATGGGGTCGTGAGTGATAAAGAGCGTTAGAACGCTACTTATCCCTCACGACCCCATCCCAAAACCGCGCGAACTACTCAAATTGGACACCTGGGGCCGGACAGGAGTCTCTTGCGGACACCTGGGGTCGAAACTGGCTTCCGCCAGCCAATCCGGTACCGCGGCGGGGCACGCCATATTTGCCTTACCCCTCAATAGAACCCTATTTGCCACTCACGACCACCTTGCGAGATCGTGCAAACCGCTCAAGTCGGACATCTATGGCCGGAAAAATGTCCTTTGTGGACAGTCGTGGGGCGTGCCCTGCCTCATCGGGGAACCCCTCGCCTGCCGTCTGGGGGTGAAGGCATCCTTCATTGCTGTGAGCGTCGCCCGCTGGGGAACGGCGAGTAGTCCGTGAGCGATGATCAGGAGGGCTGTCGAGCGTGTCCATGAAGGAATTGGGACGTTGCGTGTCCCAATTCCTTCATGGACGCCCGGGGCTCCGCTAAGCCGGAATCGAGTCGGTCTTCCGCAGCCAGGAGCGGTGTTCGCCCAGCTGCGCGAGGAACGAGGAGAAGAAACCGTCGGGGATGGTCAGTTCGGCCGCGGTGGTGGTGACGACGCCTTGGTCGATCAGGGTTTCCGCGCCATCGGCCAGTTTCGCCGTCACTCCGGCACGGCGCAGCAGGTCAAGACCCGAACCGAAACCGGCCACCGGCTTCCCGTGCTTGTACGCCTCGGCGACGAAGTGCACCGCGTAGCCGTCGCGTTCCAGGATGTTGATCGCACCAGGACCGCACGGGACGACGACGGCGTCGTAGAGCACTGACGCCATGGTGTTGAGCTGCCTGTCGGGCCGCAGGGGATCCCCTTCACCGCCCGGCCGGAGTTCGGCTTCGGTGGGCGCCAGCACCTCGACGATCGCGCCCTGTCCGGTCAGGGCTTCGACGAGACGGCCGACCCCGACGGTGTCGACGCCATCGGCGGCGAGCACGGCGACCTTGCGGCCGGTGGGGTCCGCGACCGGCTGGTTCAGCTGCGAGAGCGCGGGAGACGTGCGGTCATGGTGCGGCGCGGCCGGAGCGGCGGGCACGCTGACGCCGATGCCCTCGGCCACCCTGGCGGCCAGGTCGTGGTCGACGTTGTTGAGGTCGGTGACCGTCCTCGCCCGGACCTCACGGTCCTCCACCTTGCCGAGTTCGAACCGGAACGCCGCGACGATGTGCTCGCGTTCGACGGCGGTCATGCTGTTCCAGAACAACGTCGCCTGGCTGTAGAAGTCCTTGAAGCTCTCGCTGCGCTCCCGGATCTTGTGCCCGGCGACGGCTTCGGTGTAGTGCTTGAACACGCCGGAGTCGGCGATCGCCGGGCAGCCGCCGCCGAGCGAGTTGGGGAAATAGCTCGTCCGTCCCTTGTGGACGTTCTGCTGCCCGTGGCCGTCGCGCTGGTTCGTGTGCACCTGCGCGATCGGCCGGTTCACCGGCAGCTGGGAGAAGTTGGGACCGCCGAGCCGGATCAGCTGCGTGTCGAGATACGAGAAGTTCCGCGCCTGCAGCAGCGGGTCGTTGGTGAAGTCGATCCCGGGCACGATGTTCGCGGTGTGGAAGGCGATCTGCTCGGTCTCGGCGAAGAAGTCGTCGGGGTTGCGGTCGAGGACCATCCGCCCGACCGGCTGCACGGGCACCTGCTCCTCGGGGATGAGCTTCGTGGCGTCCAGCAGGTCGAAGTCGAAGTCGTGCTCGGCGTCCTCGTCGACGAGCTGCACGCCCAGTTCCCATTCCGGGTACTGCCCGGCCTCGATGGCGTCCCACAGATCGCGCCGGTTGAAGTCGGGATCCTTCCCGGCGATCTTCTGGCATTCGTCCCAGACCAGCGAATGCGTGCCGAGCACGGGCTTCCAGTGGAACTTCACGAAGGTGCCCTTGCCGTCGGCGTTGACCAGCCGGAAGGTGTGCACGCCGAAGCCCTGCATCATCCGGTAGCTGCGCGGCAGCGCGCGATCGGACATCAGCCAGAGCACCATGTGCAGGCTCTCCGGCTGCAGCGAGACGAAATCCCAGAACGTGTCGTGCGCCGACTGCGCCTGCGGTATCTCGTTGTGCGGCTCGGGTTTGACCGCGTGCACGAAGTCGGGGAACTTGATGCCGTCCTGGATGAAGAAGACCGGCATGTTGTTGCCCACCAGATCGTAGTTCCCCTGGCGGGTGTAGAACTTGGTCGCGAACCCGCGGACGTCGCGGACGGTGTCGGCCGAGCCGCGGGAACCGGCGACCGTGGAGAAGCGCACGAAGACGGGGATCTTCTCACCGCTGGTGAGGAACTCCGCGACCGTGTAGTCGAGCAGGGAATCGTCGTAGGCCTCGAAGTACCCGTAGGCGCCCGCTCCGCGTGCGTGGACGACGCGTTCGGGAATTCTCTCGTGGTCGAAATGCGTGATCTTCTCGCGAGCGTGGAAATCCTCCAGCAGCGTCGGGCCACGGGCCCCGGCCGTCAGCGAGTCGTCCGTATGCCCGACCCGGACGCCCTGCTGCGTGGTCAGCGCGGAATCCCGGGGATCCACGCGGCTTCCGCGCAACTGCTCGTCCTTCGCGTCCTCTCGATGCTGTGCCACGGGGCCGCCCTTCTCGGTGATGGTCTTTCCGCACGGCTACCCGTACGCCGATCCGGTAAACGGCGTGCGCGAAGTGTCGAATCGCTCCTTCGGGGTAACCGACCCGCAAACACTGCGAAGGAGGTGCGAATGCCGGCAATGGAGCGGACTGCCGTGCTGGAGATCCGCAACCCGTCCGACGACAGTCTCGTCGGAAGCGTCAAATGCGCGTCCTCCGACGCCATCCAGGCCGTGATCACCACGGCACAGCGAGGCGGGCGCGCGTGGGCGGCCACTCCGGCGGCCGAACGCGGAGCGGCGGTGAAGGACACCGCCCGGTTGCTGCGTGAGCGGGCGGGCGAACTCGCCGTCCTCATCGAGCGCGAGACCGGGAAGCCCCGGACCGAAGCGGAGGAAGGCGTGCTGGCCGGCGTCGGGACGCTGGAGCAGTACGCCGAACTCGGGCCGGTGCACCGCGGGAGGTCACTGCTCGGCGACCCGGGTGCGACCGATCTGATGGTGCCCGAACCACGCGGCGTCGTCGTGGCGCTGACCCCGTGGAACGACCCCGTCGCGGTGGCCTGCGGGCTGCTCGGCGCGGCGCTGGTCACCGGGAACACGGTGGTGCACAAGCCGAGCGAACGCTGCCCGTACACCGGCGCCTGGCTCGGCGGCGTGCTGTCCCAGGCCCTGCCGGAAGGAGTGCTCCAGACCGTGCAGGGCGACGGAAGCGTCGGGGCGGAACTCGCGGCCCATCCGGACGTCGACGTCATCGCGCATGTCGGCAGCACCGACGCGGGCCGCTCGATCGCCGCGAGCGCCGCCAGGACCGGGGCCAAGGCGCTGCTGGAGAACGGCGGCAACGACCCCCTCATCGTCGACGCTGACGTGGATCCCCACTGGGCGGCCGCACAGGCCGCGACGGGGGCGTTCGCCAACTCCGGGCAGATCTGCGTCTCCGTCGAGCGGATCTACGTCCATCAGGACCTCGCGGACGCCTTCCTCAGCGCGCTGGTCGCCGAGGCCGGTGGCCGGGAGCTGGCCCCGCTCGTCGACCGGCGTCACCGCGATCGCGTGCACACCCAGGTGGCGGAAGCGCTCGCCCAGGGCGCCGATCCGCTGGTCGGCGGTGTCCTGCCGAACGGCCCCGGCGCCTTCTACCCGGCGACCGTCCTCACCGGCTGTACCCCGGGGATGCGGGTGTTCACCGAGGAGACCTTCGGCCCGGTCGCCCCCGTGCGGGTGGTGCCGGACTTCGACCAGGCGCTCAAACAGGCGGCGAGCGACGAATACGGGCTCGCCGCCACCGTGCTGACGTCGTCGATGACGCACGCGCAGCGGGCCTGGCGTGAACTCCCGGTCGGCACGGTGAAGATCAACAACGTCTTCGGCGGCGCACCCGGCGGGGCCGCGCATCCGAGGCGGGCCAGCGGGAGCGGCTACGGCTACGGGCCCGAACTGCTCGACGAGATGACGCAGACGAAGGTCGTCCACCTGGCTCCGCCGGGGGCGTGATGGCCGGGCGGATCCGGTGGACGGCCCCGTTCACCTGGCTAGGCCGGGTGGTCCGGGTTCCGGGGGAGGAGCGGCGAAGCCTCGTCCAGATCACGAAGGCCGCCGCGGCGGCCGTGATCGCCTGGCTCGTGGCGACGTCGGTACTCAAGCTGCCGCAACCCTTCCTGGCCCCGTACGCGGCCGTGTTCCTGGTGCAGGCCACCGTCTACCGGTCGCTGCGCGGCTGGGCGCAGCAGGTCGGCGCGGTCAGCGTGGGTGTGCTGCTCGCGGCGGGCGCCGGCCAGCTGATCCCTTCGATGACGGTGGCACTCGGGCTGGTCGTCTTCGCCGGGTTGCTGATCGGCTCCTGGCGGGGGTTCGGCGACTCGGGGGTCTGGGTCGGGGTCACCGGCATGCTGCTGATCTCCTACGGCAACGCGACCGAGCCTGTCCTGCTCGCCGACAGATTGCTGGAGACCGCGCTGGGCGCGGCGATCGGCGCGGTGGTGAACGCCGTTGTCCTGCCACCGCTGCACGGGCAGCGGCTGCGGGAGGCGACGTCCCGGCTCGCTTCGGCGATCGGGGACCTGCTGGAGGAGACGGCGGCACTGGTCCGGGGCGGCGAGCCGGTCGAAGCGGCCGACCGCCTGCACGAGGGGATGCGTGACGTCCGCAGCCTGGTCTCGGACGCGGAGGACGCGATCGGCTGGACCAGGGAGAGCCGGTACCTGAACCTCCGCCGAGGGCGGGAGGCGCGGGACGAGCCGCTGGCGAACCTCATCTCGCTGTGGTCGCCGCTCGCCCAGCTGATCGACGCGGTGAGCGAGGCGGCCCAGAGCGAACAACCGTTCCGGCATCCCGGCGAGTACGCGCGCGGGGTGGTCGGCGAGCTGCTCGAAACACTCGCCGAGGTGGCCCGTTCGGGCGATCCGGCGAAGCAGGACCGGTGCCGCGCGCTGGTCGAGGAGATCGATCACCTGCTCGTCACGCCCACGGACGAGGTCACGACGTCGATCGGGCTCGGCGCGATGGCCCTGCCCGCCCGCCGCCTGGTCCAGCGGCTGGAGGCGGATTAAGCCGTGTCCACGGTGGGTAACCGTACCCATGACCGGAAGCGGAAAGCGGATCGTGGTCACCGGTGCCACGGGCAATGTCGGGACGGCCGTGGTGCGCGCGCTCGGTTCGGACCCCGAGGTCGGGTCGATCGTCGGGTTGGCCAGGCGCCCCAGCCGGTGGGAGAGCCCGAAAACCGAGTTCGTCACCGCCGACGTCACCCGGGACGACCTTCGTGCCGTCTTCGACGGTGCCGACGTGGTGATCCACCTGGCGTGGCTGTTCCAGCCCACCCATCGGCCCGAGGTGACCTGGCGGTCCAATGTGCTCGGCTCGATCCGGGTCTTCGAAGCCGCACAGGCGATGCGGGTCCCCGCGCTGGTGTACTCGTCGTCGATCGGGGCGTACTCGCCACGGGACGACGACCACCCGGTGACCGAAGAGTGGCCGACCCACGGTTCGCCGAAGGCCGCGTACACCCGTGAAAAGGCTTACGTCGAAAGGGTTCTCGAAGCGTTCGACCGGAGTCATCCGCGGATGCGGGTGGTGCGGGTGCGCCCGGGCTTCCTGTTCCAGAAGGCGGCGGCGCCCGAACAGCGCCGGCTTTTCGGCGGGCCGCTGGTGCCGGAGCGGCTCGTGCGCCCGTCCCTGATCCCCGTGCTGCCGGACATCCCGCAACTGAGGATCCAGACCGCGCACACCGAGGACGTGGCCGACGCCTACCGCCGCTGTGCGCTCCAAGAGGTCAAGGGAGCGTTCAACATCGCCGCCGATCCGGTGCTGGACACCCGGTCGCTGGCCCGGATCTTCGGCGCCAAACCGGTGAAGGTCCCGGCGGTCTTCGTCCGGCGCGCGCTCGCCGCGGCTTGGGCCCTGCACCTGATCCCGGCCACGCCCGGACTGTTCGACGCCGTCCTGCACCTGCCCGTGATGGACTGCACGCGGGCCAGGGAGGAACTGGGCTGGACACCGCGGTACTCGTCGGAGGACGCGATCGAGGCCTTCCTCAAAGGACTGCGGGAAGGAGAGGGCCTGCCGACCGAGCCGCTGAAACCGGACGTCGGCCGGGCTCACGAACTGGCGACCGGAGTGGGGGAGCGGCCGTGAAAGAGAAGGAACTCCTGCACACCCTGACCAAGGTGGTGACCACTTTGGACGGTACGCCGGTGCGGTTCGCCGTCGCCGGCGGTCTCGCCGTCTACGCCAGAGGCGGTCCGGCGTCCGACCACGACGTCGACCTCTTCCTCAAGCACGAGGACATCGAGGAAGCGGCGGAGGCCCTGGTAGCCGCGGGACTGAGACGTGTGCACCCGCCGGAAGACTGGCTCACCAAGGTCTACGACGGCGACTGCCTGGTCGACCTGATCTTCCGGCCCAACCACCGGCCGGTGACCGACGAGATGCTCGACCGCGCGTCGCTGATGCGGATCGGGGCGACCGCCGCGCCCGTGCTCAGCGGGACGGATCTGCTGGTCGACAAGGTCCTCGTGCTCAGCCCGCACCGGTGCGATTTCGGGCCGCTGCTGCGGATCGCCCGCGACCTCCGCGAGCAGGTCGACTGGCACCGGGTGGCCGAGGAGACCTCCGCTTCGCCCTACGCGTGGTCTTTCCTGACCCTGCTCGCGGCACTGTCCATCATCGACGGGAAGGAGCTCCCGATGCCCGCGGAAGCACCCCAGTACCTGGTCGCCAGGCTGACCAAGGCGCTGGCGGAGGATCCGAGGACGGCCGAACTCGGCGTGCACGTCACCGTGCGCGGCGACCAGGTCCGGCTCAGCGGCGAGGTCGCCTGCGAGAACCGCAAGGCCGACCTCGAAGCCGTCATCTGCGAACACATCGCGGCCGAACTCGTGCACAACGACGTCCGGCTGGCCGACGTGCGCGAACCCGCGCGCGCCGAGGAGATCCGGTGATCCGGGTCGCCGCGGTCGGGGACGTCCACCTCGGTGAGGACAACCGGGGCCTGCTGCGGCCGGCACTGGACCACGTCGGCGAACACGCCGACGTACTGCTGCTCGCGGGGGACCTCACGCGACACGGCACCGTCGAGGAGGCCAGGGTGGTGGCCGACGAGTTCGCCGGACTCGACGTCCCGGTGGTGTCGGTGCTCGGCAACCACGACTACCACTCCGACCAGGCGGAAGCGATCAGTGGCCTGCTGGAGGAAAGCGGCATCACCGTCCTGGAGGGCTCCGCGACCACGCTGCAACTCGACGGCGGGACGCTCGGCGTCGCCGGGGTGAAGGGGTTCGGCGGCGGCTTCGCGGGCAAATGCGCCAGCCGGTTCGGCGAACGTGAGATGAAGGATTTCGTCGAGCACACCATGGCGGCGGCGCAACGGCTGCGCACCGCGCTGGAAGGACTCGAACACGAGGAGCCGGACGTGATCGTCGCGCTGACGCATTACGCGCCGATCCCCGGTACGCTGCACGGCGAACCACCGGAGATCCACCCGTTCCTGGGGTCGTATCTGTTGTGTGAGCCGATCGACGAGGTCGGGGCCGCTCTCGCGGTGCACGGGCACGCGCACTACGGCAGCGAACAGGGCGTCAGCCCGGGCGGGGTGCCGGTGCGGAACGTCGCCCAGCCGGTGATCCGGTCGGCTTACGCGACGTACGTCCTCGAACCGGCGAAGGCATTGGCATGAGAGAACGATTCCATGGTCAGCTCACCGTTCTCGGCGAGCGGCTGTCGGACATGTGCGGGATGGCGTGCGAAGAGCTGCGCCTGGCGAACCGCGTCTTCCTCGACCACGACGTCGAGGCAGCCGCCGAGCTCGCGACGGTCGAAGCGCGGTTGAACATGGCGCGGACCGAATGCGAGGAGACCGCGCAGAAGCTGCTCGCCCTGCAGGCGCCGGTCGCGAGGGATCTGCGGACGGTCCTCGCGGCGGTGTACTGCGCCGACCGGCTGGAGCGGATGGGCGACCTCGCCCAGCACATCGCCGAGCAGGTCATGCGGGCGCCGGAGTTCGCCGTCCCCGACGCGCTCACCGGCCGGTTCGGTGAGATGGCCGGACTGGCCTGCTCGATGGCGGAAGACCTCGGCGCGGCGATCGACGGGCCGACGGCCGAGGTGTTCCAGTCGCTGGCACGGTCCGATCAGCGCGTCGACGCTCTTTACGAGGAGCTGATGGAGCTGGTCACCGGTCCCGAATGGACCGAAGGCGTCGCGCCCGCCATCTCGGTCACGCTGCTGGCCCGCTTCTACGAACGGTACGCCGACCAGGTCGTCTCCGTGGCGCGCCGGGTTGATTTCGCACTTACCGGGGAGCTGCCCGCTTCCTCACTCCGAGACCCCCTCCCGCCGCAGTTAGTCGACTAACTGCGGGGGCTCGTGAGTGGTAATGACGGTTCTAACCGTCATTACCACTCACGAGGCCGGGTGAGGTCAGGTGTTGCGGTCTTCGAGGGCGTCCCGGATCTTGTCGATGAACGCCGTACCCGGGGCGAGGATCCGGTTCGCCGGCGGGCGGGCCGGGGCGGCGGGGTGCGGCCGGGTGGGCGCGATCTTCTTGGCCCGCAGGATCTTCTCGCCCAGGTCCCGTAACTCCTCCGCAGAGCAGGCGCCCTGCAGTTTCGGCAGCAGTTCGCCCTCCTCCTCTTCGATGTGGTGGCGGACGTCCTCGATCAGCTTCCCCATTAATTCGTCGAAGCGATTGTCCTTCGGCTCAAGGCCTTCGAGATCCTTCATGATCTGCTCGGCCTGGGAGTGTTCCTCGATCTCGTGGTCGGCGACCTCGTCCCCGTCGGGCAGATGCCGCCGGGCGGCGGGGTACATGTGCTGTTCTTCGGCGACCGAATGCCGCACCAGTTCGGCGATCAGGTGATCGGCGAGGTCCTTGCGGTGCGCGTCGCCGCCCTTACCGGACTCCAGTTCCTTGAAGATCCGTTCGAAAGCGCGGTGATCCTCGGTGATCACCGAAACGAGGTCGTGTTTGGTGGTGGTCATGGACACTCCTGTCCGTTGCATCAGTCCGACACGACACGGTTACCCCGATACGCGCGGGAATCACCCGGATTCGTCGGTGGCGTGATGTGGTGCGCCGACCGGTTTCGATTCCGGGGAACCGCGCTGGCGCAGATACACGCTGAACACCGCCATCGAGCCGATGGCGAGGAATTCCGACTGCCAGTTCTGCAGGGACCGGTTCCAGAAATCGGGCGAGGCCAGATAGCCGAACCAGCTCACGGGGTCGCCGAAGTCGGCGATCTGCTCGGCGTTGTAGGCACTCATCCCGGCCACCGACTGGGCCAGCCAGGAAAGCAGGAACAGGCCCAGCATCACAAGGCCGAGCGATATCGAGAAGACGCCGGTGCGCCAGCCGCCCGCCCGCACCCAGCGGGGTGACTCCTTGGTGGCGTGCGCCCCGATCTGCTGGGCTTCGTCGCTCTCCACGCCGACCCGATCGGCCGGTTTGGATTCGGGCGAACCGCGTTGCAACAGCCAGACGGTGGCGAAAACGTACAGGAAGAATTGCAGATACTCGGATTGCCAGTTTTCGGCGACGTCGACGGCGAAATCGGCGGAGGTCAGGTAATCGAGCAGGCCGACGGGTTCGACGGCGTGCCGTAATCGCCCGTCGTTGAAGTCGGCGAGGCCGGCGAACGCCTGCCCCGCGAGACTGGCGAGGAACAGTAATCCGAAGCCCAGTGAAAGCCCGTTGTCACGAAGGAAGCGCCGCATCATCCGCCTCCGTCACCGGTGCAGCAGTCCGAGCAGGATGCAGTAACCGAGCCCTGCCACGACGAAGACCAGGTAAACGCTGAACACCGCTCGTGCCTTCATGGCCCACCCACCGCGCAGTCGTACACCTGTTCGTTGCGGAGGTGGCAGCCCGCGCCGGTGATCAGCCACCCGGTGGAGAACTCGTGCAGGAAGAGGGTGTCGTCGCCGGTCTTGACCTGGGCTTCTTCGCTCCAGACCGACGCCGTCCCGGGTGTGCCGCCCGGGACAGCCGCCCCGGGGAGACTGTGTTCGCAACCGCCCGGCCCCCAGGATTCCCGGACCCGGGGTGCGAGCAAAGCGCACGCCGAGCGATGGTCACCCGAGGCGAGCGCGCCGAGGAATCGCCCGGTGGCCTCTTTCACCGGCTCCTGCCCGCTCGCTCCCGTGCAACCGGCGAGGAGCAAGCACGCTCCGAACGCCAGCACCTTGACGATCACGGATCAGGGGTACCCCCTGGAGTACGCGATTACACACCGCGTTTTGTCATGACGCCGGGTATTGGCTCGTACGCAGCAGATTCGCCAGATGGACGGCGTTGCGAGCCAAGGTGGAATTGGTCGATTCGACCGCTTCCGGGGTTTCGTCGAGGTCGTTGTAGTCCCCGCCCCTCATGGCCTCGCCGTTCCAGTACGTCCCGCCCTGCGCCGGCACGGTGAACCCGATGTCGTTGAGCGCCTGGAACAGGTCCGCGGTGATCTTGTGCGCCCCGTCCTCGTTGCCGACGACGGCGGTGACCGCGACCTTGCCGAACATCGACGGCCTGCCCTCGTCGTCCGTTTCGGACAGTTCGGCGTCGAGCCGCTCCAGCACCCGTTGGGCCACACTGGACAGGTGACCGACCCAGGTCGGTGTCGAGATCAGCAGGATGTCGGCGGCGGCGATCTTGCGGCGGATCTCGGGCCAGGCGTCGCCTTCCCCCATATCGGCCTCGACGCCGGGTTTGACGTCGTGATCGACCACGCGCACCAGTTCGCCGGTCGCGCCGCGTTCGGCCAGCTTGTCCAGCACCTGCTGGGCGATCAGCCCGCTGCTCGTCGGGGACGGCGATGGTTTGAGCGTGCACACCAGGGCGAGTGCCTTCAGCGGCTGGGTCATCGTGTCCTCCTGTTCGGGGTGGTGCCGAGTCCGGTGTGGGCGAACCCGGCCCTGGCGACGGCCGCCGGGTCCAGCAGATTCCGGGCGTCGACGACGATGGCGCGTTCGGCGGCGGCGGCGAGCCGGTCCCAGTCGAGTTCACGGAACTCGGGCCATTCGGTGAGTACCACCAGCGCGGTGGCGTCCTTCGCCACCAGATACGGATCGTCGACGACCTGGACGAGGTCGGTTCCGGCCGAGTCGACGCCGGGGTCATAGGCGGTCAGGATCGCGCCGCCCCTGGCGAGTTCCCTGGCGATCGCCAGCGCGGGGGAGTCGCGCAGGTCGCCGGTCCCCGCCTTGAAGGCCAGCCCCAGCAGCCCGATGCGGACGCCCTTGAGCGAGCCGTCCGAGGTGCCGGTGACCGCTCGCCGGATCTTTCGCGTCACGGCGGCCTGCTGGCGCGCGTTGGCCTTCATGGCGTCACGCAGGATGCCGAAGTCGACGCCCGCGTGCTCGGCGGTCCGCAGCAGCGCGGCGGTGTCCTTGGGCAGGCACGAGCCGCCCCAGCCGGGGCCGGGGGAGAGGAATGCGGGGCCGATCCGCGGATCGAGTCCCATGAGCCGCCCGACCTCGCGGATGTCGGCATCGTAGTGCTCGCAGAGTTCGGCGAGGATGTTCACATAGGACACCTTCAGTGCCAGGAACGCGTTGCTGGCGTACTTCGCCAGCTCGGCGCTCGCCGGGTCGGTGAACCACACCGGAGCGTCGGTCTCACCGTACAACGCGGCCACCCGTTCGGCGGCGCGCCGGTTCTCCTCCGTCGAGCCCAGCACGATCCGGTCGGGGTTCAGGAAGTCCTCGACGGCGTGGCCCTCGCGGAGGAATTCGGGGTTGCTCACCACCGGAAGGTCCGGCGTGCCCAGCAGTTCCGGCAACCGCGCCCCGGTGCCCACCGGCACGGTGGACTTCGTGACCACGACGCATCCCGTCTTCAGCAGGCCGGGCAGGGTGGCGACGACCTCTTCGAGGATACGGACGTCGGCGTTCCCGCCGTCACCTTTCGGGGTGGGCAGGCACAGCAGGACGAAGTCCACATCGGACAGTGTCTCGGGGGCCGTGGAGAACCGGAGCCGACGGCAGCTCAGCCCGTCGTGGACCAGTTCGGCCAGCCCGGGTTCGGCGATGGTGATCTCGCCGCGGTCCAGCGCGTCCACTTTGGACTGGTCATTGTCCACACAGATCACCTGGTGGTCCAGATGCGTGAAGCACGCGGCGCTCGTCAGCCCGACGTACCCGGCGCCGATCACCCCTACCCGCTCAGCCATGCGACGCCCTTTCCTCCAGCAGTCCTTCGGCCGCGGCGAGGACGCGGTCCTCGCGCACCAGCAGCAGACCCGGATCCGGCCGGTCGGCGTGCGGGTCGCCGACGTCGCCCACCCAGAGCACGACGTGCTGCCGCGCCCCGGGCGGCGGGCCCCAGCGGCACGGCGGGGTCGGCCCGAACAGCAGCACCGAAGGCGTTCCGTAAGCGGTGGCGAGATGCCCGGCGCCGGTGTCGCCACAGATGACCAGTTTCGCTTCGGCGACCGTCGCGGCGAATTCGGCGAGACCGCCGTCCCCGGCCAGAACGGCGTCCTCCGCCAGCCCGGCCCCTTCGGCGACCTCCCTGGCGAGTCCTGCCTCGGCGGCGCTGCCGGTGACGACCACCCGGTGCCGCCCGGCGAGTTCTCGCGCCACCCGCGCGTACCGCTCCGGAGGCCAGCGGCGGGCCGCGAACGCGGCACCGGGATGGATGACCACGGCGCCGGGTGCCGGACTCGGCCCCGGCGGCGGGGGAAGCCCGAGGGCATCGCGCTCCGCCGGGATGCGGGCCGCTTCGAGCAGACGGCACCAGCGGTCGACCTCGTAGACGTCCTCCTGCCAGTCCGGGCCGTCGACGCCGGGGAAGTCCGGATGGCGATGGGTGATCAGCTCGACCGGATCCTGCGCGAGGAGGTCGTGGATGCTCTCCGGTCCGCGGCCGTGCAGGTTGACCGCGAGCCTCGGCGGTTCCCCTGGCCACGACAGTTCGCCGAGGCCTGCCGTCGGCAGCAGTTCGTCGACCGCGTCGATGAGTTCGACGATGTCGCGGAGGCCTTCGGGGGCGGCGAGGACCAGCCGTTCGCCGTCGAACGCCCGGCGCAGCGCGCGCAAGGCGGGGATCCCGGTGAGCAGATCGCCCAGCCCGAGCGCGCGCAGCACGAGGATGCCGCCGCTCACGGCCACGACCCTTCTTCCGACGCGCAGACCACGAGTTCGCGGACTTCGCAGCCGGGTGGCTGCGACAGCGCGAACACCACACTCGCGGCGACGTGCTCGGGCTGGTTGAGCTTCGCGTCCGGCGGCGGCTTGTACTGCTCGGCCCGGTCGTCGAAGAACGCCGTCTGCATCCCGCCGGGGACGAGCAGGGTCACCCCGACGCGGCCGGCGAGTTCCATGGCGAGTGCCCTGGTGAAGCCGACGACGCCGAATTTCGAGGCGCAGTAGGCACTCGCGTCGCCCGCGACCCGGACCCCGAGTGTCGAGGCGCAGGTGACGACCGTGCCGTGGCTCCGGCGCAGAAAGGGCAGCGCCGCGCGGACCACCGCGGCCGTGCCGAGCAGGTTGACCCGGATCACGCGTTCCCAGTCCGCCGTGGGCACGTCGTCGAGCGCCCCGCAGGCGTCGGTTCCCGCCGCGGTGAACACGCCGTCGAGGCCGCCCGCGCGTTCGGCGAGTACCCGCACGGAATTCTCGGCCTCGGCGGTGTCCGCCAGATCCGCCCGGACGAAGTCGACGCCGCCGGCGGGTTCGGCGCGGTCGATGACCAACGGGGTGCCGCCCGCCTCGCGCACGGCTTCGACCGTCGCGGCACCGAGGCCGGAAGCGCCGCCGGTGATCAGGATGTTGCCGAGTGAGCGCATCATGCTCCTTCCGCCGCGGCCACCAGCCTGGAGGTGGAGTAGCCGCGGATGGTCGGGATCAGGACGATCTCGCCGCCGTGCCGGTGCACCACGGCGCTTTCGGGGAGTTCCCGGTCCGCGTAGTCGCCGCCTTTGACCCAGACGTCGGGGCGCAGGCGGTCCAGCAGTGCGGCGGGATCGGGTTCGTCGAAGATCGCGACGGCGTCGACGGAACTGAGTTCGGTGAGCAGCCGCGCGCGGTCACGGGCGGCCACGATCGGTCGTCCCGGTCCTTTCAGCCGGCGTACCGACTCGTCCGAGTTCAGGCACACCACCAGCGCGTCACCGAGGGCGCGCGCCTGGCGCAGCAGGCTGGCGTGCCCGGGGTGGAGCAGATCGAAGCAGCCGCCGGTGGCGACCAGCCTGCCGCCCCGCGCGCGCACCCGCGCGGCCACGTCGAAGGCCGAAGCGCCGTGGTTCAGGGTGTCCGGCTCGGGTTGGGTGTCCATAGTGGACAGAGTCGCGGCGCCCCCGGTGGCGACGAAGCGGGCCGCGGTCGCGACCGCGGTGGCCACCGCGTCGGCGGTGGACGCCCCGTCGAGCAGCGCGGCGGCCGCGGCGGAGGCGAAGCGGTCACCGGCGCCGCAGGTGTCCTTGGCGTTGATGCCGGTGGGCGGCCGGAACGTCGTGCACCGCTCGCCGTCGGTCAGCACGGCGCCGTCCTGCCCGGTGGTGACGCTGACCGCGTCCACGGGCCACAGCGCGTGGATCCGCTCGGCCAGCTCCGCGGGGCCGGACCGGGATTCGGTGAAATGCCCGGCCTCGGCGAGGTTCGGCGTGGCCAGCCGGACTCCCGCCACCGGTTCGGCGCCGCGGGGATGCGGATCCCAGACGATCGGGATCTCCCCGGCCAGTTCGGCGAGCAGGTCGCGGACGCCCGGGTGGGCTGTCACGCCCCTGCCGTAGTCGGCGACGAGGATCGTTCCCGCCGAGCGCAGCGCGTTCCGTACCTCCCGGGACAAAGGCGCGGTCCCCGCCGTGCCGTCGCCGCTGTCGAGACGGACGAGCGACTGGCCGGCGGCCCGCACCCTCGTCTTGGTGACGGTGGTGCTCCGCAACGGCATCGGGACGAGGGTGACCTCGCGTTCCAGCAGCCCGGCCAATGCGCGCCCGGCCTGGTCGCCGCCCAGGGGAGCGACCAGTACGACGTGGGCGGTGGACCGCGCCGCGAGCAGCGCCGCGAGCCCGGCGCCACCCGGCCGCCGCCAGTGCCGGTCGAGATCGACCACGGGGACCGGCGCGTCCGGGCAGAGGCGATCGGAGGTGCCGTCCAGGTCGACGTCCAACAGGGCGTCGCCGACCACGACCAGCGGCCTCACGTGGGCACCCCGAGCGCGTCGTCCAGCGCGGTGCACAAGGCGTGGACCAGCGCCAGGTGGACTTCCTGCACGGTCGCCGTGGACGGCGCTTCCACCGGGATCGCCTCGTGGCACAGCGCGGCGAGCGGATTGGGGGACGGGCCGGTCAACGCCCAGGTCGTGATGCCGAGTTCGTGGGCGGCCTTCGCCGCCGCGACCACGTTCTGGCTGGTCCCGCTGGTGGACAGGCAGACGAGGATGTCGCCGGGACGGCCGTGCGCGCGGACCTGGCGGGCGAACAGCTCGTGTTCGCCGTAGTCGTTGACGATGGCCGTACCGGCGGAGGTGTCCGCGTGCAGCGCGATCGCCGAGAACGGCCGCCGGTCGTTGCGGAACCGGCCGACCAGCTCACCGGTGAGATGCTGCGCTTCGGCGGCGCTGCCGCCGTTTCCGCACGCGAGCAGCCGTCCACCGGAAGACAGGACGAGGGCCAGATGCTCACCCCAGTCGCGAAGCTTCGGTGCCCAGGAACGAGATCTCCCGGCCGCCTCGCTCAAAGCGGCGAAGTGTTCTTCGATCACGACACACCTCCAAAGGCGTTCAGGGAATTCATGGGCGGCGGACCACGAATGGGCCGAGAGCGAGCAGGTCGATGGGCGCCGAGCCGAAACACTCCAAGGCGTCCCTCGGTGAGTCGACCATCGGCCTGCCCGCGGTGTTGAGGCTGGTGTTGACGACGGTGGGCAGCCCGGAGCGCCGCTCGAAGGCGCTCAGCATCCTGGCCACCAGTGGCTCCCGCGCGGCGTCGACGGTCTGCACGCGGGCGGTGCCGTCGACGTGGGTGACTGCCGGGATCCGGTCCCTCCATTGTGGAGCGACATCATGGACGAAAAGCATGTACGGACTGGGGAGCGGACCGCGGGAGAACAGCTCGCCGGCGCGTTCGGCCAGCACCATCGGCGCGACCGGCCGGAACTGTTCACGCCCTTTGACGTCGTTGAGCCGTTCGAGGTTCGCCTTGTACCCGGGATGGGCCAGCAGGGAACGGTGGCCCAGCGCGCGCGGGCCGAACTCGGACCGGCCCTGGAACCAGGCCACGATCCGGTCGTCCGCGAGCGCCTCCGCCACCGTTTCGGCGACGTCGTCCGGCCGCTCGTACCGCAGCTTCGCGGTGACGAGCGCGCTTTCCAGCTGGTCGTCCGTCCAGCCTCGGCCCAGATCGGCGCCGGACATCGGCTGACCCCGCTCACCGAAATCCGCCGCCAGTTGCAGAGCCGCACCGAGCGCGGTGCCCGCGTCGCCCGCGGCGGGCTGCACCCAGATCCGGTCGAAGGGGCCTTCCGCGTGGAGCCGGGTGTTCGCGACGCAGTTGAGCGCGATCCCGCCGGCCAGCGCGAGATCGGTGTGCCCGGTGTGGTCATGGAGCCCCCGCGCCAGTTCGAGGAGGACGTCTTCCAGGCAGCGCTGGACACTCGCGGTCAGGTCCGCGTGCACCCGTCCCGGCTCTTGTCCCGGCTCGACGGCGGGCGCCAACGACGCCCAGTCGGTCTCGTCGGTCCGGAAACCCATGCCGTTGGTGTGGACGTGCTCGCGGATCCGGTCGAGAAACCGCGGTTTCCCGTACGAGGCCAGCGCCATCACCTTGTATTCGTCGCTGGAGCGGGCGAACCCGAGGTGTTCGGTGAGGTCCTCGTACATCAGCCCGAGGGAATGGGGGAGCCGTTGTTCCGCGAGTTCCCCGAACTTGCCGTCGCGGTATTCACCGGCCAGATAGGACGTGCTCTCGCCCCGGCCGTCGGCGACCAGGACCGCGCAGTCGCCGAACGGCGCCGCCAGCGCGGCCGACGCGGCGTGCGCGACATGGTGCCGGACGAACCGGACGATCGAGGGGTCGAGACCGGGCAGCGCCGCCTTGAGGAAGGCGGGTGCGCGGCGGGCGAAATCGGTGCGCAGGCATTCGTTCTTCCCGTCGTGACCGTCGAGACCGGGCTCGACCAGCGCGGGATCGTAGGAATAGCCCACGGCATCGAGATCCTGGGGGGAGATGCCCGCTTCGGCGAGGCACCACGCGGCCGCTTCGGCGGGTTGTTCCCAAGCGGAGAACGGGACGGGGCGTTTGCCGTGTTTGCGGCGGCTGAAGCGTTCTTCCTCCGCCGCGGCCACGATCTCCCCGTCGACGACCAGCGCGGCGGCCGGGTCGTGGAAGACGGCGTTGACACCGAGAATACGCACCGCGCCACCTCTCTGTTCCGGGATGCGGGCCGTGACCCGCCTTTGCTCCTCTAGCGCTACCCGGTGCAGTTGTGGATAAACGAGGTGGCGCGAAAGCCCAGGACGTCGCTACTCAGCGAAGCGGCTCGAGGGGATGGTTCCGGGTGTACCAGGCGACGGTGCGCGGAAGTCCTTCCGCCATCTCGATCTTCGGCGCCCAGCCGAGTTCACGGCGCGCCAGCGAGATGTCCGGGCAGCGGCGCACCGGATCGTCGACGGCAGCGTCGATGTAGTCGATCCTGGACGAACTCCCGGTGACCGCGAGGATCTCCTCGGCGATCCGCAGGACGGTGAGTTCGTGCGGATTCCCCAGGTTCACCGGACCCGGCAGCTCGGACGCCGCCAGCGCGAGCAGACCGCGGACGGTGTCGTCGACGTAGCAGAGCGACCGGGTCTGCCGTCCCGTCCCGGCGACCGTGAGGGGCTTCCCGCTCAGTGCCTGACAGATGAAGGTCGGGATCATCCGGCCGTCGTCGGGGCGCATCCGCGGGCCGTAGGTGTTGAAGATCCGGGCGATGGCGGTGTTCACGCCGCGCTCCCGGCGCATGGCCGAGGTGAGGGCCTCGGCGTACCGCTTGGCCTCGTCGTAGACACTGCGCGGGCCGATCGGGTTCACGTGACCCCAGTAGTCCTCGCGCTGCGGATGCTCCTTCGGGTCGCCGTAGACCTCGCTCGTGGAGGCGAGGACGAAGCGGGCATCGTCGCGTTCGGCGATGTCGAGTGCGTGTTCGGTGCCGTACGACCCCGCGCGCAGCGTTTCCAGCGGGAGCCGGAAGTAGTCACGCGGCGAGGCGGCGGACGCCAGATGGAAGACGACGTCGAACCGGCCCGGTTCGGTCAGCGGCGCGGTGACGTCCCGGGGCACCAGCCGGAAACCGGGCAGATCCAGGAGATGCTCGACGTTGGCGGTGTGGGCGGTGGCGAAGTTGTCGGCCGCGACGACCTCCGTCCCCGCCGCCAGCAACCGCTCGCACAGGTGCGAGCCGACGAAACCGGCGCCCCCGGTCACCAGGGCACGTTTGAAGGCTGCGGTCATGGCGACGGGCTACCCGTGATGGTCTTGCGAAAAACCCGTGTGAACCGGGCTCAGCAGGGTAAGCGTCGGATATGCGCACATTGGTGATCGGCTGGGCGAGTTTCCGTCACGGTGAGGCGACCGCGGGAGACGTACTCAGTATGCGCCGGATCGACGAGGCGCTCTCCGCCGTCGGGATGCCGCACGACCTCGCGTGGAGCCCTGTCTACCGCCCGGACGCGCTGAGCTACGAGGAGGTGGATCCGGCCCGCTACAGCCATGTCGTGTTCGTCTGCGGGCCCGCGCACGGATGGCAGATACGTGAGGTGCACCGGCGGTTCGCGCACTGCTGGCGGATCGCCGTGGGGGTCACGGTGATCGATCCGGACGACGACACGGTCACCGGGTTCGACCACGTGCTGCCCCGTGATCACGGCGGGATCGCCGTCCCGGATCTCTCCACCGAGGCCGCGACCGACGAGGTGCTCGTCACCGGCATCATCCTCGCTCCGGAACAGCGCGAGTACGGCGACGCGGGCCGCCACGCCGATGTCCACAGCGCGGTGACGGAGTGGATAGCCGGGATCGACTGCGGGAGGGTGCCCCTCGACACCCGGCTGGCGTCGAAGGACTGGGAACGGTGCGAGACGCCGGATCAGTTCACTTCCATCCTGTCGCATCTGGACATCGTGGTCACGACGCGGCTGCACGGTCTGGTGCTGGGACTCCGGGCGGGTGTGCCGGTGCTGGCCGTCGATCCGGTCGCCGGTGGCGGAAAGGTGACCGCGCAGGCCGACGCGCTCGGATGGCCGGCGCTCATCCCGGCCGAGGAGGTCGTCCGGCCGGAGATCCTCGACTCGTGGTGGCGGTGGTGTTCCTCGGTCCAGGGCCGGGCGGTGGCCGCCCTCCGCGCGTTGCCGACGGACAACAGGCTGGTCCAAGACCTGGTCAAGGCGCTCAAGACGGGGCCCATGCGGTGACCGCCGCCCGGACGACGGTGGTGATCGCCACCCGGAACCGCGCCACGGAACTCACCCGGACCTTGACCGAGCTGACGGCTTTGCGGCCCCCGCCGCCGATCGTCGTGGTGGACAACGCGTCCAGTGACGATACGGTGGATCGGGTTTCGGGATTCCCCGGTGTCCGCGTGGTCCGGCTGCCGCGCAACCTCGGGGCAACGGCCCGGAACGTCGGCGTCGCGCTGGCGCGGACCCCGTATGTCGCGTTCAGCGACGACGACTCCTGGTGGGCCGAGGACGCCCTCCCCGAAGCCGAGCGGATCCTGGACGCCCATTCCGATGTCGGCCTGGTCGCGGCCAAAACCCTTGTGGGGGAAGAAGAACGTGAGGACCCGGTCGTCCAGCTGATGGCCGGGAGTCCGTTGGGCACGCCAGACGGTCTTCCCGGCCCCGCGGTGCTCGGCTTCCTCGCCTGTTCGGCCGTCGTCCGGCGGGAGGCGTATCTGCAGGTGGCGGGCTTCAGCCCAGTACTGCATTTCGGTGCCGAGGAACGGTTGTTCTCCTATGATCTCGCCGCCCATGGCTGGCGGTTGTGTTACGTGGACCGGGTCCGGGCCCACCATCATCCGTCGTCGGCGCGGCCGTCGCGGGGCCGGCGCGAGCGGACCGAACTGCGGAACCGGTTGCTGATCACGGTCATGCGGCGGCCGGTGCGGCGATGCGTCGCCGACGGGCTCCGCGTGCTCAGCCGCGTCCCGCGTGAGCCGCGAGTACTGGGCGCGCTCGCCGGGACGCTCCGCCGGCTGCCGTCGGCACTGGCCGGACGACGGCCGCTGCCCGCCCGCGTGGAGCGGCAGATCCGCGTTCTCGAACACGTGCAAGGAGGTTAGCGGTGGCGGACCGGATCACGGTCGTGATGATCACGCACAACCGGCGTGAGCAGCTGCTGGAAATGCTCGAACGGATGACCAGCCTGCCCGACGCGGCGCCGATCGTCTTGGTGGACAACGCTTCCACCGACGGGACCGCGGACGCCGTCGAGCGACGGTTTCCGGAGGTGCGGGTACTCCGGTCGCGCCGGAATCTGGGCGCGGTGGCCAGGAACGTCGCCGTCCGCGAGGTGAAGACGCCTTACGTCGCCTTCTGCGATGACGACACCTGCTGGCAACCCGGTGCCTTGACGCGCGCCGCGGAGCAGCTCGACCGGTATCCCGATCTCGGCGTGGTGACCGGCCGGTGCCTGGTGGAACCCGGTCTGGCGGAGGACCCCATCACCCCGGAACTGCGGCATTCGCCCGTCCCCGGGCCGGACTGGCTGCCCGGCCCCGCGTTGCTGGGCGTGATGGCGGGCCTGTCGGCGGTCCGGGTCCGCGCGTTCACCGACGTCGGCGGATTCTCCGAGCGGCTGTGGCTCGGCGGGGAAGAGGAGTTGTTCGCCCTCGACCTGGCCGCCCGGGGCTGGTGGATGTGCTGGGACGAGACGATGGTGATCCACCACGCTCCCTCGACCGTCCGGGATCCGCGGCGCCGTCGGCAGCTCGGGATCCGGAACACCCTGTGGACCCTGTGGTTGCGGCGACCGTTCCGGAGTGTCCTGCGGCGCATGGTGACCGTGCTGCGCTCGGCGCCACTCGACCGCGCGACCGCTTCGGCCGTCGTCGAGGCGGTACGGGGACTCCCATGGGTACTGCGGAACCGCGAGGTGGTTCCGGCGGAGGTCGAGCGGGGGCTGGTGCTGCTGGAGGACTCACAGCGGAAGTCGGTCGCGCGCCGATACGTCGGTTGAGGTGGGACTGGCACCCTCCAAAGGCTCGTGAGTGGCAAGTGTCGTTAGAACGTCACTTGCCACTCACGACCCACGCGACCCAGCGGCCACCGCGCGCGCCATGGAGGAGGTGAAGGGCGCTTTCCCCGCATCTCATGCGACGAAAGCGCCCTTCGCCGCATCTGACGCGAGGAAAGGGCCCTTCAGCCCACGCAGCCGGTACAGGACCTCGTGAGTGGCAAGTGTCGTTAGAACGTCACTTACCACTCACGAGCCCAGGGACCCACTCAGGAAAGAGAGGCGGCTTCTTCGACCGACTCGGTCCCGTTGGTCAGGACCCGCCGGTAAGCCCGTACGGAATCCGCCGCCACCCGGTCCCAGGAGTACCGCGCGCGCACCCGGTCGCCTCCCGCCACACCGAACGCCTCACGCATGGACGCGTCCGCCATGAGCCGCCGCAGCGCTCCCGCGAGTTCCCGGGGATCGCATGGCGGCACGTGCAGCCCGGTGACGCCGTGGACCACCGTGTCGATCAGGCCGCCGACGGCGGTGACGACCACGGGGACCCCGCACGCCATCGCTTCGAGCGGCACGATGCCGAACGGTTCGTACCAAGGCGTGCAGACGACGGCGTCGGCGGACCGCAGGAGGGCGGGCATGTCCGCCCGCGACACCTGCCCCGGCATGTGCACCCGGTCGCTCACCCCGGCCCGCTCGGCGATCCCGCGCAGCCGCCGTGCCTCAGGGTCGTTCCCGAGTTTGCCCGATTCGGGGCCGCCCGCGATCACCAGTTCGGTGTCGGGCACCATCCCGAGCGCGGCGATGGCGATGTCGAAACCTTTGCGCGGCACCAGTCTTCCCACGCTCACGATCCGATGTGGAGCGGTACGCGGGGCGATGTCGCCGTCCGCGGTGAACGTCGTCAGGTCGACGCCGCAGGGGATGACGGACACCCGGGACCGGGTCAAGCCCATGCGCACGAGTTCGAACACCTCGTCCGAACAGGTCGCGATCACCCGGTCGGCCTTCTTGGCGATCAGCCGTTCGAGGCGGACGCGGTCCGCCGGGCTGGTGTCGTTCTTGCCCTGGTAGCGCCGTTTCACCACGCCGAGCGCATGGAATGTCTGCGTCACCGGGATTTCGAGGTCTTTGGCCGCGAGGACCGAGGCGAGCCCGGACATCCAGAAGTGCGCGTGGACCACGTCGGGACGCTCCTTGGCCCACTTGGAGCGGAGCACCCGGCCGAACTCTCCCATATACGGAAGGAGTTCGTCCTTCGGCAGCTTCTTCGGCGGCCCGGCGGGCAGGTGGACGACGCGATAGCCGTCCGGCGTCTCGACCGTGGCGGGAGAGCGGCGGTTCTCGCGGCGCGTGTAGACGGTGACGTCATGCCCCTGCCGGGTCAACGCGGCGGAGAGCTCGGCGACGTGGACGTTCTGGCCGCCCGCGTCGGCTCCGCCCAGCGCCGCGAGCGGGCTGGCGTGCTCGGAAACCATCGCGATCCTCATCAGTCTCCTTCCGTCCGCCCCCGGCGGATTCAAGCGGTCACCTCGGTCAGCAGGGTGTCCCAGCGCGACAGGAACGCGTCCAGGCCGTAGTGGGCCAGCACGTGTTCTCGCGCCGACTTCCCTGCCAGTGCGGCGAAATCAGGTTCGTGGACCAGCTCCCGGTAGGCCTTCGCCAGTGCCTGGACATCCGTCGAGACAGCCCCGGCGTCGGGTGGCACGGCCAGCGTCGCCTCGGTGGTGGCGAGCGCGACGATCGGCATACCCAGGTGCATCGCCTCGAGCAAGGAGAGCCCGAGTGACGTCCAGCGGGGGGTGTGCAGGTAGACCCGGCGTTTCGCGGCCTCGGTGTGCAACTCGCCGGCCGGGAGATCGCCACCCGGACGCAGCGCGGGGTGCCTGCCCTCGAGTTCGTCGGTACCCATGCCGAACACGTCCACGGGGGCGATCTCCGCGAACGCGGGGAGCAGATCGGTCCCGGTGATCCGCCCCCGGCGGACGGGTTCGTTGATCATCGCCACGCCGTGGGGGATCTCACCGGTGTACCGCTCGCCGGGATCGGGGATCCCGTGCGGTATCACGACCGTGGGGGCGAGGCCCGAGTCCCACATGAGCGCGTTGAAATGCGTGACGTGGACGAGCGGGATGTCGTCGCGGTCGGCCAGCGGATGACGGGTCGTCGCCGCGTGCGGCCGGGGCGCGTTGTGCTCGACGAAGACCGCGGGGATGTCCTTGCCGGGACGCCGGTGCAGCCATCGGGCCGCCAAGGCGATCTCGTCGGGACGCTGCAGGACGACGACGTCGAAGTCGAGATCCTTCAGCCGGTCGACCGGAACCTCTTCCGCGGCCGGCCAATCGCGTCCGCTGAGTCCGCGTCCCCATGGCCCGCCTTCGGCCAGCGTGGGGAGGAAGTACCGGTGCTCACCCCGCACGAAGGCCTCGGTCCAGGACCCGTGAACGTGCCACAACAGGACTCGCAGCGGCGCCATTTTCGTCATGCACGACTGATTACCTCTGGAAGCCGGGTTAAACGTGCGTTCACGCCCGGACCCGCGTTCGCCGCGTCCGCCGCGTGACGAGAAGGGCGACGGTCAATGCGGCCAGCGAAGTGAGCGCGTGCAGCACATTGTCGGCCCAGCCGAAATTGACCGCGTCGCCCGCGGAATCCGTCGCCGCGGAAAGCACACCGAAAGCGGTCAAACCGGCGAAGGCGACGAAAACGATCCAGCAATAGGCGAGGATCGCGGAAGGTTTCAGCACGGCGGCCACCCCGAGCACGCCGATGACCGTACGGATCACGTTGAGCATCCCCGTCGCGCTGAAAATCCAGAGCGTGTTCCGCCCGGCGTCGTTGGCTTCGGGAAGAAAGAAGAAACCGAGCAGGCCCAATACCAAGTGGACGAGTGCGATGACCAGCACCACCGGCCGCAGGGGCGCTTCGGCCGAACGTTCGTTCATCGGAAAAGCCTCCGTTCACCACCGGCCGGACGGATACCCCGTGGCGCCGTCACGAAACGCCACGAGGCTCCACCTGGCCCTGCCGCGTGAAGAGCGCCGACGGCTCAGCCGGACTGGGGGTCCGTGTCGTCGTGCGGGTCGCCGGAGGACGTGCCTTGCTCGCCCCGTGTCTCCTGACGCTCTTCGTCGCTGTCCTCCCGCGCCTGCCGGGAGGCCGCGGTCTTGTTCTGGTCATCGCCGTTCATCGGGCACCTCGGATCTTTAGGGTTACCGCACGGCTACCCGCATCCGAGCCGGGTTAACCGCTTTCGGCGGCACGGATGCGTGACCACTGTGGACGTTTGGCACCGCACGACCGGGGTAGCCGGAGGCACCGAATCGGCGAACCGGAGGGGCCCCATGACCGCGATCACCAGTTCCGCGAGACCACTCACCCCGGCGCGGCCGTGGCTGCTCCGGCCGCCCGGGGTCTACCGCCCGCAGGACGACACCTGGCTGCTGGCCTCGGCGTTGCGTGCGTCGGGCATGCCCGGCGGCGCTCGCGTACTCGACCTGTGCACGGGTACCGGCGCGCTCGCGCTGACGGCCGCGGCGGCCGGTGCCGGCTCGGTGACCGCCGTGGACATCTCCCGTCGCGCCCTGGCCGCGGTGTGGGCGAACGCGCGCCTGCGACGGCTGCCGGTCCGGCCGGTGCGCGGTGGCCTGGCCGAGGCGGCCCGCGGGGGACCGTTCGACGTCGTACTGGCCAATCCGCCCTACGTGCCGTGCCCGGTCCCGGCGACCGGCGCGGCACGAGCCTGGGACGCCGGGCCGGACGGGCGGATCGTGCTGAGCCCGGTCTGCTCGGAAGCACCGTCGCTGGTCGCGCCCGGCGGCTATCTCCTGCTGGTCCAGTCCGCCGTGTCCGGGGTCGGCGAGTCGCTGGACCAGCTCCGGGCCGCCGGGATGACCGCCGCCGTGGTGGCCAGCAGGTTCATCCCGTTCGGCCCGGTGATGCGGGAGCGGGCGGAGTTCCTCGCGGCCGCCGGCCTGATCACCGCCGGGCAGCGGCACGAAGAACTGGTGGTGATCCGTGCCGACCGGCCGTAGGACCCGCGTGCGCCTCGAACCCGGCGGCCCCCTGCTGGTGGAGGGCCCGGTCGAGGTCGTCACCCCCGAGGGGGAGACGGTGACCTCGGACCGGTTCGTGGTCGCCCTCTGCGCCTGCCGTCGCAGCAAGCGCTACCCCTTCTGCGACACCAGTCACCGCCGCCGCTCACCGCAAGGGACGCAGCGGCCGCAGGAGTGACGATTCGCCTGCCGACCACGCCTTCAGGAGGTGGTCGGCCAGGCGGCTCTCCAGCAGCTCGGTGGCCTGGATGCCCAGCGCGACGTCCGCCGCGAGTTCCGGTTCCCGCGCCAGCAGATCGCCGATGACGTCGTGGCGCAGCACCTGTTCGTGCACGGCGTCCGCCTCGATGTGCTCGGTGTAGAAGTACCGGCACTCCGCCGCGCCGCCGAGCCGCCGCAGTGCTTCGTCCATCCGCCGCGCCGCCGGGGCCGTGGTGATCTCGGCGCACGCGAAATGCCCGACCAGGGCGCCGCGAAGGCTCCGGTGCAGGCCGAACAGCGACATCATGTTCACCGTCGCCAGCGTGCAGCCCGGCACGTGGTCCAGGTAGGCGAGATAGCCCGCCGACAGCCCGGCCGCGGTCAGCAGGTCCGCGAACAGCCGGGAATGCGCCTGATCCGCCCGTCCGCCGCCGAATTCGTCGAATTCGACCGCGACCAGCGCCGCCTTCGCCTTGCCCCGCAGCCGCGGGATCACCCACGCGTGCGGATCGGCCTCCTTGAGGTGGTAGATCGACCGCTGCGCGAAGTACTCCGCCATCTGCCACCAGGCGCCTTCGTCGCGCAGGAAATGCGAGACACCGGTCCCGTCGGCCGGTTCGACCAGCAGTTCGTCGAGGAGGCCGTCGACATCGTCCCCGCCGGGGACGGCGGCCCGGATGCCGTCGAGGAAGACGCGTTCCAGGGCGGCACGGAACCGGAGCAGGCCCGGGTCCCACTCCCAGCCGGAGTCGACCCCGGCGAACCCCTGGTAGTGCAGTTCGTAGCAGACGTGCAAGGCCAACTGCAGATCCTCACCGAATGGATCGGCGCTTTGTACCTCGTCGAGGTCGAAGTCGTTCGTGCGGCCACCCGCCAGCGTGTCGACCACGGCGGCGGACAGCGGGCCGCGGATTTCGGGCAACCTCGCGGCCACCTGCGGTTCCGTCGTCGTCATGCCGGGGGAGTACCCGATCTACGCGTGCGGAACCGTCTCCTCGGTCAGCATCCGCAGCACCGCGATCTCGCCGTCGGCGGCGGCCCGGCGCTGCCGTTCGGCGCCGGTTCCCTCGTGCTCCAGCTTTTCGAGCAGGGTGCGCACCAGCTCCAGATCGCCGGTCTCCGCCAGCGAGTGCCCGGTGTGCGCCAGCAGCGAGCCGACCCGTCCGGTGGCCGGGACCGGCTTTCCGGCCACCGGATCGATGGCCGTCCCGGACAGGCCGTACCGCGCGGCCGACCAGACGGCGGCCGCCGCGATCTGCGGGTCCAGCGGCTCGGCTTCGACGCCCCTGGCCAGCGCCGCCAGCGCGGTGCGCACCAGCGCCCTGGTCAGCAGCGCCTGCAGGACGGCTTCGTCCACAGTGGACGCCGTATCGGCGGCCCTGACCTCGACCGTCGGCCAGCGCGGCGAGGGCCTGGCGAGCCAGAACGTCTGCTTGGCGTCGACGAGCACGCCGCAGTCCACCAGCCTGTCGACCTGGATCTCGTAGTCCTCGATGTCGGCGAAGTGCGGTGCGATCCCGGAGCCGGGGAACCGGCTCTGCTCGATCATCCGCCAGCTGTCGTACCCGCTGTCGCGACCGCCGTCGAACGGGGAGTTCCCGGACAGGGCGAGCAGGGTGGGCAGCCATTCGGCCAGATGGTTCACCACGGCGACCGCGAGGTCGCGGTCGGGCACGCCGATGTGGACGTGACAGCCGCAGGCTTCGTAGGACTTCACCACTCCGGCGTACAGGCCGTCCACTTCGCCGAACCGGCCGTCGGCCGGAAGGTCGCGATCGGGTGAGCCGCACAGGGGAGTGCCCGAGGCGATGATGGCGCAGTCCTCGGCGGCGGCCGCTTCGGCGAGGGAGCGCCGTCCCGCGACGAGATGCCGGTACAGCTCCTCGGAGGTCTCGCAGACGCCGGTGGCGGCCTCGATCTGCGTCGGCCGTAGTTCCAGGTGCACGGCGGCGCCGTCGGGCAGGGGACAGCAGGCCCGCTGCCGCGCGTGCACCGCCTCCGCACGCGGGCAGCTCACCCCGGTTCTGGGGTCCACCAGCAGGAACTCCTCCTCGACACCGATGCCGGTCATCACGGCTCCCGCTTCTTCGGCAGCGCGTGCACGGCGGGTCCCTGGATCACCGAGCCGTCGAGGGCGAAGCGCGAGCCGTGGCAGGGGCAGTCCCAGGTCTTCTCCGCATTGTTGAACGCGACCAGGCAACCGAGGTGGGTGCAATGCGCGCCGACGGCGTGCAGTTCGCCGCCGGGATCGCGGTAGGCGGCGACGAGTTCGCCCCCCTCACGGGTGACCTTGGCCTCGCCCGGGGCCAGTTCGTCCAGCGCCGCGGGCTTCCGCAAGGCGCTGAAGTGGTCGCCCACCAGGAACTTCGCCACCGTGGCGTTGTTCTCGACCGCGGTGATCGCGGAGCGGAGGTCGAAACGGTTCGGGTCGTACAGGCTCGCCGAGGGGTTGTCCCGGCCGGTGATCAGATCCGCGAGCAGCAGCCCCGCCGCGGTGCCCCCGGTCATCCCCCACTGGCCGAAGCCGGTGGCGACCCAGAGATGGCGGCTCGCCGGGTGATAGCGACCGACATACGGTACCGAGTCCACAGTGGACAGATCGTGCGCGGACCAGCGGTGGGTCACGCGACGTACGCCCGCGTGCTCGCCGGCCCAGCTCGCCAGCCGTTCGTAGCGGCTTTCGACGTCGACGGAGTCCCCGACGCGATAGTGCTCACCCCCGGCGACCGCGTACGGGACGCCGTCGTTGAGATAACCGCGGACGGAATGGTGCGTGTCCGCGTCGAGGTACATCCCTTCCGGCCGCCGGTTCCCGGCGACCGGGCCCGCGACGACCAGATCGCGCACCGGGTCGAGCCTGGCGAAGAACAACCCGCGGTCGAACACCGGATAGTGGGTCGCCACCACGACTTCCCCCGCGCGCACCTCGCCCGCCGTGGTCCGGACGCGGGTACCGCCGAGTTCGTCGACGCCTTCCGCGCGGACGCCCTCCACGATCGTGCCGCCCGCGCGTTCGATCCGGTCCGCCAGCCCGAGCAGCCAGCGGCGAGGATGGAAGTGGGCCTGCCCGGTGAACTTCACCGCGCCGAGGGACGGCACGTCGAGGTCGATGTCGGTGACGAAGGAGGCGGGAAGACCCGCTTCGGCGGCGGCCTCGGCCTCCCGTTCGAGGCTCTCCACGGTTTCGGGCCGGGTCGTGTAGACGAAGCTGTCCGCCCGGGTGAACCCGCAGTCGATCCCGAGTTCGGCCGAAGCCGCGGCGATCCAGTCCAGCGCCGCGGCCTGCGTGTACGCGTAGGTCGCGGCGGCTTCGGTGCCCTTGGTCTTGCCCAGCGTGGCGTATTTGAGCCCGTGCTGGGTGCTGATCTTCGCCGTGGTGTGGCCGGACACACCGGCCGCGAGGCGGGCCGCCTCCAGGACGAGCACCGAACGTCCCGCCCTGGCCAGCCGGTAGGCGGTGGTCAGTCCGGCGATACCACCGCCGAGGACGGCGACGTCGACTTCGGCGGGCAGCGGGGTCCCGGTCCGATCGGGGGCGGGTGCGGTGTCGAGCCACAGTGAACGCGTTCCGGGCAACTCCGTCATGGCGCCCGGATTCCCGCGCGACAACATGGGCAAACCAGCGACCGCGGGGTTTTCGGGCTCCGGGATCCGGGTAGCCGCCGTCCATGAACACAGGTCCTAGGTCCCCCGAGGAAAAGAACATCTTCGTGATCGGTCTGGACGAGAGCAACGAGGAGGTGCTGCGGCGCGTTCCGGGCGCGGACCGGTACCGCTTCCACCAGTTGCTGTCGGTCGAGGAACTCCAGTACGGGGAGATCCCGATCCTCGAACTCATGGAGAAGGCACAACGGCAGCTGGACGCCTTCGACGGCACGATCGACGCCATCGTCAGCTACTGGGACTTCCCGGCGTCGACGATGGTGGCGATGCTGTGCGAGAAGTACGGGCTGCCCGGTGTCCCGCTCGAAGCCGTGCTCAAATGCGAACACAAGTACTGGAGCAGGCTCGAACAGGCGAAGGTGATCGACGAGCTGCCCGACTTCGGCATCGTCGATCTGGACGACGAGGATCCGGCGCCACCGGAGGGCGTGGATTACCCCATGTGGCTCAAGCCGGTGAAGTCGTTTTCCTCCGAACTGGCGTTCCATGTCGCGGACGACGCCGAGTTCGCCAAGGCCGTCGCCGAGATCCGCGCCGGGGTCGACCGCGTCGGGAAACCGTTCGACCACATCCTCGGCAAGGTCGAGCTGCCCGCCGCGGTGGCCGACGCCGGCGGAGCGGCCTGCCTGGCGGAAGGCGCGCTCAGCGGCGTCCAGGCCGCGACCGAAGGGTATGTCCACAACGGACAGGTGACCGTGTACGGCGCGCTCGATTCGATCAACTATCCCGACACGCCGTGCTTTCAGAGACACCAGTACCCGTCGCAGCTGCCCGACGACTCCGTCCGGCGGATGAAGGAGATCTCGGAACTGGTGATGAAGCAGATCGGTTTCGACAACGCCACGTTCAGCATCGAGTTCTTCTGTCATCCCGAATCTGGGCAAGCCTGCCTGCTGGAGATCAACCCGCGGCATTCGCAGTCCCACGCCGAGCTGTTCGAATACGTCGACGGCTTGGCGAACCACCAGATCATGGTGAAACTCGGGCTCGGCGAGGATCCCGGCGAGCGGCGGCATCGAGGGGACTACCAGATCGCGGGCAAGTGGTACTACCGCCGCTTCGAGGACGGGATGGTCACGCGGGTCCCCACCCGCGCCGAAATCGCCGACCTGGAGGCCGAGATCCCCGGCGTGAAGATCGAGATCGTGCCGGAGAAGGGCATGCGGCTTTCGGATCTCCCGGCACAGGACAGCTACAGCTACGAACTCGCTCATCTCTTCGTCGCGGCGCAGACCGAGCGGGAGATGGAGCACAAGTACCGCCGGTGCACCGAAGCGCTGCGGTTCGAATTCGAGGAGGGATAGCCCATGCGGACGGTGGCTTCGCTGCCGTACGAGATCACGGAGGACGACCATGTCTGGATCCCGATGTCCGATGGGATCAGGCTGTCGGCCAGGATCTGGCGCCCGGTCGCCTCGGACACCGAGCCGGTGCCCGCGATCCTGGAGTACATCCCGTACCGCCACCGCGATCTGACGTCGGTGCGGGACTCGGTCCACCATCCGTATCTGGCGGGCCACGGGTACGCCTGTGTCCGCGTGGACATCCGTGGTTCGGGGGAGTCGGAAGGCGTGCTCGCCGACGAGTACCTCGAACGGGAGCAGCTCGACGCGGAAGAGGTCCTCGAGTGGATCGCGGCGCAGCCGTGGTGCACCGGCAGGACGGGGATGATGGGCATCTCCTGGGGCGGGTTCGCCGCGCTGCAGACCGCCGCGCGCAAACCACCCGGCCTCGCCGCGATCGCGATCTCGTCCTTCACCGACGACCGGTACGCCGACGACATTCACTACATGGGCGGCTGCCTGCTCTCGGACAACGTCGCCGAGGCTTCGACCATGTTCGCCTACAGCACGTTGCCGCCCGACCCCGCGCTGGCGGGGGAGCGGTGGCGTGACCTGTGGTTCGAACGGCTGGAGAACTGCAGCCTGTGGATCGGCGAATGGCTGGGCCACCAGCGTCGGGACGACTACTGGCGGCACGCGTCGGTCTGCGAGAACTACAGCGACATCCAGGTGCCGGTGCTCGCCTCCAGCGGCTGGGCCGACGGCTATTCGAACGCCGTCTCCCGCCTGCTGGCCAACCTCGACGTCCCGCGCCGCGGGCTGATCGGGCCGTGGTCGCACAAGTACCCGCACCTGGGGCAGCCCGGGCCGGCCATCGGGTACCTGCAGGAACTGGTCCGCTGGTGGGACCACTGGCTCAAGGACGTCGAGAACGGCGTCATGGACGGGCCGATGCTCCAGACCTGGATGCAGGACAGCGTGCCGCCGTCCACGTCCTACGAGGACCGGCCCGGCCGCTGGGTGGGGGAGCCTTCGTGGCCGTCGCCGCATGTCCACCCGTCGGAGCACCGGCTCGCGCGGCACCGGATCGCCCGGCCGGGCGAAGAGGTGCCGGAGGAGCGGCTGTCCGTTTCCTCGCCGCTGTCGGTCGGCCAGTTCGCGGGGAAGTGGGCTTCCTACAGCGCGCCGCCCGACCTGCCGTACGACCAGCGGGAAGAGGACGGCGGTTCGCTCGTCTTCGACACCGACGAACTCACCGAACCGTGCGAAATCCTCGGTTCACCGGTCGTGGAGCTGGAAGTCTCCGCGGACAAGCCGGTGGCGATGGTCGCCGCCCGCCTGTCCGACGTCGCGCCGGACGGCCGGGCGACGCGGGTGACCTACGGCCTGCTGAACCTGACCCATCGCGACGGGCACGACGATCCGGAACCGGTGGAGCCCGGGAAACGCTACCGGGTGCGGATCGAACTCAACGCGGTCGCGCAGGCCTTCCCCGCCGGGCACCGGATCCGGCTGTCACTCTCTTCGTCGTACTGGCCGCTGGCCTGGCCGTCGCCGGAACCGACGATGGTGACCGTCCACACCGGACAGAGCACGCTCACCCTCCCGGTCCGGCCGATGGCCGAAGCCGACGAGGTGCCCGCCCGTCCGTTCGACGAGCCCGAAGGCACGGAACCGTTGCCCGCCACGCAACTCGAACCCGGCGAGCAACGCTGGACCGTCTCCCGTGACCTGATCGACTACCGGTCCGCGCTCGACATCGTGAAGAACGAGGGCAAGGTCCGCTTCGACGACATCGATCTCGAAGTCACGAGGAACGTGCTGGAACGCTACTCGTGGGTGGCGGACGACTTCTGTTCCCCTGTCGCGGAAACCTCGTGGTCGATCACCTTCGCCCGCGGCGACTGGGAAGCGAGGTCCGAGACCAGCACCCGGGTTTCCTGTACCCCCACCGAATTCGTCATCGACGCCCAGCTCGACGGGTACGAGGGCGAACGAAGGGTGTTCTCCCGCAACTGGCATCGGACGGTTCCCCGTGACCACGTCTGAGACAAGCCTGCGCGCCAAGGCGTTGTACGCCTGGTTGCGGCTGACCAACCGGAAGCGCACCTACGCCGACATCGACCGCTTCCGGAAGAGCATCGAACGCAGCCAGCGCGAGGGGCACACCGGGCCCAGCCGGTCGATCCGCCGCCGGTTCGACGTCCGTGAGTCCGAGGTGGATGGAAGGCCGTGCTACACGGTCCGGCCGCACGACGCCGGGATCGGCAAGCAGGTGCTGTACTTCCACGGCGGCGCGTACGTGCACCAGATCCAGCACGATCACTGGAAGTTCTTCGGGCGGCTGATCTCCCGCACCGGCTGTACGGTGACCGTGCCGATCTACCCGCTGGCGCCGGCCCACCACTGTCCGGAGACCGTCGAGTTCGTGAGGCGGGCCTACGACAAGTTCGCCGCCGGGCTCCAGCCGGAGGAGCAGGTCGTGATGGGCGACTCAGCGGGCGCCGGCATCGCGCTCGAACTCGTGAAGTCGCTGCGCGACAGCGGGCGTCCCGTGCCGAAGGAGACCGTGCTCCTTTCACCGTGGCTGGATCTCACGATGAGCCATCCGGCGCAGCCCGCGCTGGACCGGCGCGATCCGTACCTCGCGCTCACCGGGCTGAACGAGGCCGCGCGGCTCTACAGCGGGCCGTTGCCACGGACGGATCCCCGCCTCAGCCCGCTTTCCGGCGATCTCACCGGGCTGGGGAACCTGACGGCCTACGTCGGGACCCGCGACGTCCTGCTCACCGACGCGCGGCGACTGCGGACGCTCTGCACAGAACAGGGCGTGCGGCTCGGCTACCGCGAATTCGAAGGGATGATCCACGCGTGGATGATCGCCGCGATCCCGGAGGCGGCACTCGCCGTCGAAGAGATCGCCCATCTCGTCGATCGCCGCTGAATCCGGTGTATCGGCGGTCTGAACGGGTATCCGGAGAAGAGCGGCCGGCGTAGCGAGGTTGTGCGTCCACCGGCCGCGAGGTGGACCGGCGTGGGCAGCCCCGGCGGAGCAGGGACGCCGGCGCGCCGGTCACCGTTTCCATTTGTGGAGTGCTCGATGCGGGAAGTGACCTCCTTGGGGGAACTCGCCGACCTGGTACGACGGCGGGAAGACCTTTACGTGCGCTGGGCGCCGTCGCCGGAACACCGGCCGGGCACCAGCCGTGACGAGCTCACCGGCGCGGAACTGCCCGGACTGTCGGTGAATCCCCTCGATCCTGAACCGTGGTGGCGCGATCAGCCGCTGGAACTGTGGCTGGCCAGGAGGCTCTACGACTACTGCCACTTGCGGCACGAACGGCGTCGCGGGACGAAACCGTGGGTCCTGGCGGGCAGGGTCGTCGGCTCCGGACCGGACAACGAGCCGTTGCTCACCGATCCGGAGCCCGTCGCCCGTATCTCCACGGCGGTGTTGACCGAAGCGCGGAACCTGCTGCGCGCTCACGCGAAGGACGAAGCCGAATGGGGTCCGCTGCGCCGCCCGCCGGAACTCGACCGGATCTGAACGCCGCCGGTCACCCCGCCCGGACGGCCAGCAGATCGACGACGTCCTCGGCACGTTTCCGTTCGGCGAACCGGGCGCGCTGCCGGTCGGCGCCGCAGCCCCCTTCGACGAGCCGGGCACAGCCGTCCCGGAGGAAGTCGTGGTCGCCGTTCTCCTTGAGCGCGCCGGCCGCGAAGGCCACGACGTCGTCGAGCACCTCCGTGGCGGGAGCGAGGTCGCCGGTCCGGGGATGGGGGCAGCGGCCGGAAAGTCCCTCCCGTGAAGCACGCCAAAGGTGTGCTCGCAGGACCTCGTTGGACAGGTCGGCCGGCCGTTCGTCCGAGCCGAGGATCGTGGCGACCACGCCGCGGATCAACGCTCCGAGCAGTCCCGCCTCCTCGGGAGTGGCGGCGACGTCGGCGAACCGGAACTCCAGCGTCGGCTGTTTCTCGGAAAGCCTCACGTCCCAATAGATCATCTGGCGATCGAGGATCGCGCCCGCGCGCAGCCAGCCGTCCACGATGCTTTCGTAGTGGTCCAGCGACGTGAACGCCGGCGGCGGCCCGGCCGAAGGCCACCGGCTCCACTGCTGGTACCGCCAGCTGCTGTAGCTGGTGTCGTAACCGTCGCAGATGGCGGAGTTCGCGGTGACCGTCAGGAGGGCGGGCAACCACGGGCGGACGCGGGCGATCACCCGGATGCCGGTCTCGCGGTCGGGGATGGCGATATGGACGTGGCAGCCGCAGGTGTGCGAGGTCCGCGCGGTGGCACCGAAATGCTCGGCCATCCGTTCGTAGCGCGGATTCGGCGTGATCGCCGGGAGTTCGCTTTCCGCCAGCGGGCTGCTGCCGCACGGCAGCAGCCGGCAGCCGCGCCGGGCGGCGGCCTTCGCCAGATCCGCGCGCAGGTTCCGCAGCTGCCGCACGGCCTCCTCGTGCGTGGTGCAGATGCCGGTGGCCGATTCGGCCTGCGAGCGGGTGAGTTCGTGCTGAAGCTCGCCTTCGTCCTCGTCCGCCGCGTCGACGACGACGTCGCCCGTCTGGGACAGGTGGCCGTCCCGGCCCACCACGAAGAACTCTTCCTCGATACCGAACGTCAGTACGTCGTCTTTCACTCGCCGCAAATACCCGGGGTATGCCCTGGGCAAACGTGTTTTCCGCGGCGCGCGACCGGGTATGCGACGGCATGGAACCCATGTCGGCGGAGCCGCCGTATCTGCTGGCCGCGCAGGCCGGAACCGTCGTGCGCCGGCTGTACCGGCGCGTACGGGAGGGCGGGGCCGACTCACCCGCCGACCTCTTCCGCACTCTCGGCGCGCTGAGGCAGCTGACCGACGACCTCGCGCATGTGCTCCCGGGCCTGCAGGACCAGCTGGAGGAACAGCTGCTGTCCGGCGAACTCGGCTCGGCCGAGGCGGCGGGCGAGGCGTGGGACAAGGTGGCCGATGTCGGCCGTGCGCTGGTACAGGCGCGGGCGGGCGGCCTCCTCATGGCCGAGGAACTGCGGACCTCGCAGAGGATGCTCGGCGAACTCACCGCCCGGTGAACACGCGCGTCACTTCCGGGCGACCACCCGGACCGACTTCAGCTCCGCGTCGGCGGGATGGGGCAGATCCACGCTCGCTTACCTTCAGCCCTCACTAGCGGTAATATTCACGCGCCGCCAGCCACAGCGAGTGACCATCTGGGGCGAGGGTGGCCGCATCCAGAGGACTAAACGCGGGAGTGCTCTACGCGCGCACCACCGCGACCGGGCAGCGCGCGTGGTGGAGGGCGTCGTCGCTGACCGAGCCGAGCAGCAGCCGTCGCAGCGCGCCGTGGTCGCTCCGGCCGAGCACCAGCAGGGCAGCGTCGGTGGATTGCCCGGTCAGGGCCTGGCCGGCAGGCCCGATGTCGTGCACGACCTCCACGGAAACCTGCGGATAGCGCTCCCGCCAAGGGGTCAGCTGGCGGGCGATCAGCTCGTCGGAGACCTCCTGCGGCACCCCGGGCGCCGGATCGAGGATCGGGCCGCCGAGCAGTGGCTCGCTCGTCGGGCCCCAGACCGGAAGCCGCGCCACATGGACCGCGTGCACGGCCAGCCCGTGACGGGCCGCGAAGTCGAAGGCGAAACCCGCGGCGGGGGAACTCTGTTCCGAACCGTCGGTGCCGAGCACCACCGGCCCGCCCGGGAGGGGTTCGTCCCCGCGGACGACGATGACCGGCCGCCCGGCCGCTTTGGTCACCTCGGCTTCGGTCGATCCCACGACCGCGCGGGTGAAGACACCGGCGTGGGACTCGCCCAGGACGATCATCGCGGCGTCCGTCTCGTCGGCGATCGAGGTCAGCACCGCCTCCGGCGTCCCGCCGCGGACGATCGTCCGGACGTCGACGTCCGGGTCGGTGCGCTGGATCGTTTCGGCCATCGCGTCGAGCTGCCGTCGCGCCGGTTCCACCGCGGCCGCCTCGTCGGCGGCTTCCGGAACGGCTTCCGCGAGCGGCGTGGCCACCGGATCGGCGCCGGGCGGCGGCAGACGATCCCTCGCGCAATACCCCAGCACCAGGCCACATCGCCGGTTCTTCGCCTCGGCGAGCGCCCACCGGACGGCCCGGCGCGCCTCGGGCGAACCGTCGAAGCCGACCACCACCGGGCCCGCCCCGGTCTGCGCAGCGGACATCGCCACCACCTCCCGATGGCTTCCGGGTACCCGTTCCGCGCGGTTCCCAAGCAGCGGTGCCGCGACGGTCGTGCGCCTGGTTCATCCCCTGCGGGGCCTGGGTATTTCGAGGTATGACCTCCCTGTGCACGACCCACACGGCGGAAGGAGCGCCGGGGCGGCTACGGCTGCGGGTACGCAGGCCGACACGGGGAACCGCCGTGGTCGAGGTCGGCGGCGAAGTCGATCTCGGCACCGCCCCACGGTTGTGGGAACTGCTCAGCGAACGGCCGCACGGCAACGGCGCGAAACTGATCGTCGATCTGTCCGAGGTCGGCTTCTTCGGCGCGGCCGGCGTCCGGGTCCTGCAGCGGGCGCATTTGCTCGGGGACGAGACGGGAACCCGCTTCTATGTCTTTCCCGGCGCGTGCTGTTCGGTGCGCCGCCTGCTGGATCTCTGTGACGACGTCACCCTCCGGACCCTGGAGAAGTCGTGAGTCAGTCCCGGGCGGCGGCCGAACGGGCGGCGAGCGCCGCGCTCAGCAGGGCGATGTGCTCGAGCCGGGTGGGGTCCAGCCCGGTCAGCTCGGCGATCCGGCGCAGCCGGTAGTCGACGGTGTTGGGATGGACGCCGACGGCGGCCGCGGTCTGCCTGCGTCCGCCGTGGCGCAGGAACGTCTCCAGCGTCTGCAGGAGTTCCTCGTTGCCGTTCAAGGGTTCCAGCCGGGTGGCCAGCCGGTCGAGGGCCGGGCCGGGACGCGACAGCTGGTATTCGAGCAGGACGTCGTCGAGCCGGTAGAGTCCCGGCGGCCTGCCCGCGCCGGTCGCGACCGCGAGCACGTCCTGCGCCAGTTTCGCCGCAGCGGGCACGTGGGACGGCCCGGCGGCCGCCGCCGCGGCGGTGACTTCCGCGCCCGCCGTGCGGGCGACGTCGGCGAGTATTCGCTCCAATCGCGACCAGTCGCCCGTGGACAGTTCCTCGGCCGCGGTTTCGTGCGGCAGCAAGGCGATCCCGCCCTCCGGGGTGAGCGAGGTCAGGACCGTGCCCCGGATCTGCCGTTCCAGTTCGACCCGCAGCCGCCGGAGTTTCCGGCGCCCCGCGACCAGCGGATCGACGCCGTTGGCCTCCTCGTCGGGATGCGCCCCGATCGACGCCGCGAGGACGATGTAGCACGGTGGCAGGCGCAGACCCGCCTGTCCCGCGGCGACGTCGGCCGGTTCGCCGTCGAGCAGGGCGGAAAGCACCGTATGCCGAGCCGAACGCTCGTCGTCGAACATCGTCTGGCGTTCGTCGAGGTATCCCGCTCCGACCGCGGGCGTGACGACTTCGAGGTAGCGCAACGTGAGCGCGTTGACGGCCAGGACGTCGGCGACCTCCTCGGGGCGCGCGTCCGGCGTCAGCGACGCCCAGACCGCCTGGATGCCGATGTGATACGCGGTGAGGACGATGTCGATGGGGATACCCTCTTCCGCGCGCCGGGCGGCGGATTCGCGGAGGAAGTCGAGTTCCCGCTGGGTGGGCGTCGCCCCGGTGCGCAGAGTGTCGATGAACGACCGCAGGTTCTGCTCGATCACGTGCGTGATGTCGCCGCTGAGTTCCTCGGCGGGCAGGTGGCCGTATTCCGGGATCCGGGAGACGATCTCGGCGAGAACCGTCTTCGCGAGCGACGGCAGGACCTCGGTCAGCCGTTCCGCCAATGGCCGTCCGCCGATACGGAATCCGGGATCCTTGTCAGCCGTCACAGCGGCCATCATGACAGCCGGACGGCGTCGTAGCGCGTGGTGCGCGCCTCCCCGAGGCCGCTCACCTGGCAGGAAAGCGGGGGCTCGGGGATCCGGAGTCAGTGCGTGAGCGAGTCCCTGGCCGAATCGAGGGTCGGGTGCACGTTGAAGACGGCGTCGAGCCCGAGGAGCGACATCGGGCGCAGCAAGGCCCTTTCCTGGGTGACCAGGATGAACGGGACCCCTGCCTCTTCAGCCTTCGCCCTGATCTGGACAAAAGCGGTGAAACCGGATGAATCACAGAAGGTGACCTTGGACAGGTCCGCGATCAACGCCGCCGGGGTGAACCGGAGTTCCTCCTCCAGGCTCCGCCGCAGGCTGTCGGAGACGGCGAGATCGATTTCACCGGAAACGGTGACAACCGTGTCGGTGTCGGACGCGGTGACCGAGATGTCGAGAGGGGACACGAATCTCCGGGTTGTACGGGGCGGGTAAGCGGCGGGCGCGCGATAGTCGGTCAAGTTGACTCCTTGCCGGTATGGGGGACCGGCTGACGCCCAGAGGGCATGCCGGACCCGAAAGAAGGGACCCGGCGGCTGGTGTCTGAACCGCGACGAGTCAACCGTAGCAGCCCCGCGACCCGAACCGCCGGATGAGCGAGCAGCCCGCTGCTCCCGTCGGCGGGAGCCGAAGGGCCCCTTCCCCTCATCTCACGCGGCGAAGGGAGCTTTCCTCGCGTCGCATGCGGGGAAAGTCCCCTTCGGCTCCCTCAGGACCGGCGGTCACGGCAGCCGTGCCCGGGCCTCGCCGACCATGACCCGGTCGAGGTCGGGGTGGATCTCGTCGGCCCGGCCCCACAGGTCGGCCGCCAGCGCGGCGGAACCTTCGGCCGCGGCCACGTTGCCGAGACCCAGGTAGGCGCGCGCGGTTTCGTAGGAGCTTCCGCAGGCCTCCGCCCGGTCCGCGGCGGCGCGATAGGCCGAGGCGGCGAGGTCGTGGCGCCCCGCGTGGTACCAGGCCCAGCCCGCGCAGTTGAGGGCCATCGCGGCGTCGAGGTCCAGCCGGAGCTCGTCGAAGACGGACAGCGTTTCGATGGCCATCTCGGCGGCCTCGGCGGACCGCCCGAGCGCGGTCAGCGCCAGCGCGATCCCACGGCCGGTGATCGCGGCGTTGCGGCGGTTGCCGTCACGGAGGTAGAACGCCCGCGCCTGCCGGAGATCCCGGAGCGCGTCGTGGTGCTTGCCCCGGTAGTGGTCGGCCCAGCCGCTGTGCGCCAGCGCCGTGCTCTCCCCGTGGCCGTCGCCGATACGCCGGAAGAGGGCGAGTGCCTCGCCGTAGCACTCCGACGCTTCGTCGAGGTCGCCGCGATCGACGAACGCGACGCCCAGGTTGGCCGTGGTGGTGGCCAGTGCCCACGTGTCCCCGATCGCCTCGGCGGACGCGCGTGCCCAGCGATGGGTCTCCAGCCACGGGTCCCAGAGCTTGGCGACGAAGAAGAAGTCGCGCAGGAAGAAGGCCAGCTGCCAGCACCGCTCGTGCTCACCGCGCTCGCCCGCCTTCCGGCACAGGGCGACCAGCCCCGGCCATTCGGTGCGGAACCAGGACATCGCCATTTCGCTGTCGTCCAGCCGGGCCGGTTCCGGGAGTCCCGGGTCGAAGGTGATCTCCGGGACGAAGCGGTGCGGGGTGAGTTCCTTGTCGGCGTGAGCGGCGCTCCGTACCGCGAAAGCGGTGAGCCTGCTGAACGCTTTCATTTCGTCCTCCGCGTCGGTGAGTACGAATTCAGCCGCGAAAGCGTGCAGCAAGTCGTGGAATCCGTATCGATCGGGTTCGGGCTGGGTGATGAGATGGGCTTCGTGAAGACGATCCAGTAAACGATCGGTCTCCCGGAGCGAAAGGGCGCTCAGCGCGCTCGCGGTCTGGATGTCGACGTCGGTTCCGGGGTGGACGGTGAGCAAACCGAAGAGTCTCGCTTCGGCGGCGCTGAGTTGCCGTACCGACAGTTGGAAGGCCGCGGCGAGTGTGCGTTCACCGTCGTCCAGTTCGCCGAGGCGGGCGCTTTCGTCGTCCAGGCGCCGTTCTAGTTCCGCGACGTCCCAGGCCGGATGCGCGCGGAACCTCGCCGCGGCGATGCGGATCGCGAGCGGGAGCCTGCCGCATCGTTGGACCACCCGGGTGACGGCGGCGCTGCCGGGAACCCCGGTGACGGTGGTGAAAAGGTCGACAGCCGCGGCGAGCGGGAGCATGTCCAGCGAGACGTGCTCGGCGTCGTCGAGCGCGCTCAGCCTGGATCTGCTGGTGATCAGCACACGGCACTTCGGTTCGGCGGGCAGCAGCGGGCGCACTTGCGCCGCGTTGATCGCGTTGTCCAGCACCAGGAGAAGACTGCGACCGCGAAGCCGGGAGCGGTACAGCGCCGCGCGGTCGTCCGGATCGGCGGGGATGCGGTCCGCCGGAACGCCGAGCAGGCGCAACAGTCTGTCGTGCACGGTGGTGGGTTCGCCGGACTCGTGGCCGCGCAGGTCGATGAACAGGCAGCCGTCGGCGAATCCGGATTCCAGCCGGTGCGCGCACCGGACCGCGAGTGCCGTCTTGCCGACACCGCCCATGCCGGACACGACGCAGACGCCGCCGTCGGTTTCCAGCGCCGCCCGGATCGCCCGCAGTTCCGTTGTCCGGCCGGTGAAGGAGGACGTCGCCGGTGGTAACCCGGACGGCCGCACGTCGGGGCGTGTCCTGCGCCGTGGCGGTTCGGCGGGCAGCAGTGGGGTCAGCACCCCGTCCACGCCGAGTTCGGCTTCGCACAACGAGGCGAGTGCGGGTTTCGGTGCGGAGAGCCCGGTTTCGACCTTGCTGAGATAGCCCTTGCTGTAGTGGGTGCGAGCGGCGAGTTCGGTCAGGGAGATGCCCGCCGCTCTGCGGCGGCGTCTCAGCTCCGCTCCGAACGTGGCTCTCTCGTTCATCAGCACCCATCCTCGTCGGAGGATCAGTATGGCCGTGTGGACAGTGCCCCGGCACCGTCCTTTTTCCACCGGGGCGCCGGCCGGGTCCGCGGACCCGGCCGGCGGCTGCGCGCACAGCCCGTGGTCGTGGATCATCGTCGTCCTCAGCCGAAAACGAGGCCGAGCAGGGCCAGGATCAGGCCGATGGCGTGGGTCTGCATGGTCAGTCCACCTCCTTTCCGTGCATGGCGACCACGGGTTCGACCGGGTTCGCGGACGCGGTTCCCGACGCGCCGCCGAGCACCACTCCGATGAGGAGCGCCACCACCCACAGCCAGAAAGCCAGCCGTACGAGCAGCGAAAACGAGCACTCGACCTTCATTCCGACTCCTTCTGGGGCGTGCCAGGGCAGCACTCGACAACGCGGGAAAACCGCTGGTTCGGGTGTTATTCGCCGCGAAATCGTGGCGGCTCACCAAGAATGCGATGCCCACCTGGGCGCGACAAGGAGTTTCCTGTTTCCCGTATGAGCGGGAAAGGAAAACCCTGAATAACGATCGGCGATATACCGCCGTGACCGGCTGGACACGGGCGTCCGTGCTGACGACTATTGACCACCGTGCTTGAACCACTAGGGGAGGACTGGTGAACATCAGCGCCGCGGACCTGGCCGGTGAATTGAAGCTGCTCCGGCGGGGCAGGGGAATTTCGGCACCTCAGCTCGCCGACCGTGCCGGACCCGCGTTGCGCGCGGCCTGCGGTATGGCCGATGACGACGAAAACGCGGAGATCAGGAGAAGAACGACCGAATGCCTCTCCGAGTGGACGCGTTCGCTGCCCGAGGATCTGCGCACCGCGGTGCTGGCCGCGTTCGGGCTGCACCCGGAGGCGACGAAGCCCTTCTATCAGGACCGCGTGCGCTGGCTGGCCAGATACCTCGAGCGCGACGACCGGACCGCGCGCCGTCGCATCGACGAAGGCCTGGAACGGCTCGCGGAGGTCGCCGCGGCGTCCACAAGAGAATCCGACGAGACCGAATCGGCCCAGCCGAGCAAGCGGTGGCACACCGAGGAGTTGCGGGTGACACTGGCGCTCGATCAGCCCGTGCCCGAGGTTTTCGAATTCCGCCGGATCGTCGCGGACGCGGACGACATCGCCGAGCTGGATCTCGCGCTCACCCTGACCGACTCGGTCTATCAGGGTGAAGCGATCGGCGCCGACGCTCTCCGGGTCGACGTGTTCCACGGTGGACGTCTCGCCGGTCGCGTGATGGAGTCCACCGACCGGGTCGGCATGTCGTTACAATTACCCACACCGCTTCAGCGGCACGACAAGCATGAAACCGCGATGCGGTTCAGAGCGGCCTTCACGCATCCGCATTTCGTCTGCGTTCCGCGGCATCCGGTCGACCGGTTCGATCTGCACGTCCGGTTCGACCTGCCGATCCCGGGGGAAATCGTGCGACTGGAGCGGGTTTTCCAGGACGACGCGAGTGACGACGCGGCGCGGGGGACCCTCTTGACGCCGGACGCTTCCGGAGAGATCCACGTGCAGTTCCGGAACCTCACGCCGGGATTCGCCTACGGTGTGCGCTGGAAATCCCCGGGACCCGGCTTGCCCGGCTCGGCGAACTGACGGCCGGGCAGGCCAGGGCGGGTCAGCCCGTGGTGGTGGGCGGCGGCATCTCCTCGGGCAGTCCGAGCACTTTGGCCTCACCGAGGTCGAGATGGTTGCCCGACGCTCCGCACTCCCCGGATTTCACCGGTTGCCAGCCGATCTTGAGCCGGAGCACGCCGGTGAGGTCGAGGTCGATCGGCACCATCTTGTTCAGCTCGAGCGTGGTCGAGAGCAGTTTGCGGTTGTCCCCGAAGATCTCCAGTTGCACTTTGAGCGTCGAGTCCGGCGAGTTGTCGTCGAGGCCCGCCGAAGCGACGAGCCGCCGGAAACCCTTGGAAAGGTTGTATTCGGCGAAGTCGGCGCCGTCGCACTCGTAGACCCGGGTGGCCAGGGTGTGCAGGTAGGTCTTGCCCGCGATCGCGCCGGTCTGCTGGCCGGAGTCGAACGAACCCCGCACCGGGGCCAGTTCGGTCAGGTAGCGCTCGGCCGGCAGGGAAGGCGAACCCGGCGGAGCGGACGTCGACGTGCTCACCGCCGCCTGGGCGGTACTGCCCGGTGCCGACGACGGCGGAGCCGTGACCTGCACCGTCGTCGTGGGCACCGGTGCGGCCGCCTGCGGACCGGGCGACGGCGAAGTGCCGGTCAGGGCCACGGTGGTGATGGCCCCGGCGGCGACCACGGTGGTGGCGAGAGCGATCGGCACCCACCGTCTCCTTCGCCGGGGCGGGGGACTGTACAACTGCTCGCCGTACATCTGGTCTCCGATCAGGAACGAGGGTGGAAGGCTGTCTTGCCGGTCTTTCGCCGATTCGGGCCGTGGCGGCCGGTCGAGCCGCTGCCCGACCGGCACGCCGAGGAGGTCGGGCGCCATCGCGCGGAGCACGGCGGCCGTTCGGTCCGCCGTCGGCCGGAATGACGGATCGAAGGCCAGGAGCAGCCGGATCAGGTCCCACAGTGGCTCCGGCAGCTGACCCGGCCGTCCCGGTCCTTCGTCGGCGGCCCGGACGAATCCGGGCACGAACGGCGTGACCCCGCAGTACAGCTCGTAGAGCAGCACGCCGAGCGCGTAGAGGTCGGCGGCGGTGCCGCTTTCGCCTGCCTCGGGTGCCGCGTACGCCGAAGCCGCGAGCAGGGAAGTGCTCCCCGGCGCCCGGGGTTCGAGCAGCGACGTGGCCGTGTCCGACAGGCGGGGTATCCGCACCGAACCGGTGTCGTCCATGAGGATGTTGGCGGGTTCGACGGCCCCGTGGACGATCCCGAGCGAGTGCAACTCGTGCAGGGCCGACGCGATACCCGCGCCGATCCTGGCCAGCTCCGCCGGGAGCAGGGTGCCCGCGGTGTCGAGCCACTGCCGCAGCGATCCACCGGGCACGCGATCCTGGACCAGCGCGATGACCCCGTCCTCGACGAGGACGTCGTGCAGGACCACCAGGTTGGGATGCCGCAGACCGACGAGCTGGGACTGGGCACGGAGGAAGCCCGCGAGCAGCGAAGAATCCGGTGCGGGGCCGACGGGCAGCAGCTTGATCGCGTAGTCCTCGCCGTCCGGCCCGGTGGCGGCGAAGACCTCTCCCGCCGGGCCGCCGCCCAGCGATTCGCCCAGCCGGTAGCGCCCGGCCAGTTCACCTTCCATGAGTCATTCGCCCTTCTTCTTACCCGTACCGAACAGCCGTTCGGCCGTGAACAGCGCGGAGACGAGGGGTCCGGGGAGCCGGATCACCCGTTTCGCCGCGATGGCCTTCGTCGACAGTTCGGTCGCGATGCCGAGCGCGGCGACGATGTCGTCCGCCGCGCCGTCGACCAGTTCCGTGGCGCGCCGGTACTGGCCGCGGCCGCTGAAGGCCAGTGCGATACCGAGGTCGAGTCTGCTTTCCAGGGTTTCCGGGTGGGTCAGGCCCAGCAGCCGGATCTGGGGTTGGAGGATGTCTTCGAGGAGGTCGGCCTGGCGCCCGAACTCGCGCAGCTGCCCGTGTGCCAGCGCCATGCCGTGCCTGATCCGGTACCGCAGCTGGTGTTCGCCGCCGAGGACGCGCACCACGGTCTGCTCGGTCGCGCTCAGCACGCGTAAGGCCTGTTTCGGCCGCCCCAGCGCCAGAAGCGCGCGATCGGCCAAGACCGCGACGGTCAGGGTCAGCGGATTCTCGGCGCCGTAGCGTTTTCCGTACGTGCTTTCGAGTTCACGCAGCTCGGTGGCGGAGCGCTCCCAATCGGTGCGTTCCGGGTGGAGGTCGCGCAGATCGAGGGTGACCATCGCCTCCGCCTGCAGCAATTCGGCTTCGGTACACCGGAAGTGCCGTTCCCGGCCGGCGTGGTGAAAGGAAGCGATCACCTCCGCCGCGACCTGGCGCGCCCGCCGGGGATGGCCGTCGAGCAGCAGAGCGCGGGCGTATTCGAGCAAGGCCGAAGGCAGGAGGTCGTCGCGCAGCGGCCCGGGCGGGGCGTCGTGGAGCTCCGGCAAGATCGCTTCGAGTGCGGTGACGGCCTCCCGGGGGCGGCCACGCAGGCGCCACGCCTGGGCGCTCGCCACGACCGCGGGCAACCGGTCTTCGCGGCGGCTCGGGAATCGTCCGGCGTACTGCTGCCAGAACGTCCGTTCGGCGGCGGCGTAGTCGCCCTGGCAGTCGAGTGCCTGTGCGGCGATCAGCCTGGCCGCGTACCGCTCGTCCTCGGTGCCCGCCAGCAGCAGCGCGCGCCGGGCGTGCCGGGTGGCCTCCGGGTAGAGCCCGCAGGCGATCTCCACTCGCGCCGCTGTCGTGAAATCCGTGCTCGTCGCATCCTCGGTGGTCAGGATCATGGCGTGGATTTCCCCCGCCGCCAGCGGATCCCCCTGCTTTTCGTGAGCGGCCGCGATCGGGCGCAGCAGCCGGACACGGAGTGCCGCCGAAGTGCGTTCGGCGAGGGCGCGGGCATGCTGGAGGAGGAAGTCCCGATACTCGGCACGCTCGTCGGAAAGCAGCCGTAGCAAGGCTTCCGCCGCGGCCTCCGGCAGATCGCCCGGGTCGAGGCCGGTCCTGGCCACCTCCGCCACGAGTGGTTGCAGTTGCAGTCCGCCCTCCACCCGGGAGGCGGCGCAGCGCGTCACCAGCTCGTCGACGGCCTCCGCGAAAGTGCGTTCGTCGGCGAATCGGAGAACGTCACGGGCGAAGCCGAGGGGAAAGGGGACCGGGGCCAGCAAGGCGCCCAGCCGGACGATGCCGGAGGTGAGCCTGCCGAATCCGGCGAGCAGGGCACGGATCGCGGGCGGGGCGGTGTCCGGGTGAGAGGCGAGGGAGGCGTCGTCGAGCGGCCCCGGGAGGTGCCGGACGCTCAACGCGTCGGCGCGCACCGTGATCGGATGTCCGCCGCAACGCTCGACGAGACGTAGCACCGCTTCCCGTTCGGCGTCATCTGCGGGCACACGGTATTCGCTGAACAGCCGGAGTCCTTCCTCCGGTGACAACCCGGTGAGGTCGACCGCCGCGACGTCCCAAGGGGAATGCCGCACCCGGCTGGTGAGCAGCGTGGCCACTTCGGACGTGGGGAGCAGCAACCGGTCGAGGACGTTCGGCGGGAGCCCGGACGGAACATCGTCGATGAGGACGAGGACCCGCTTGCCGTCCTTGCCGATCCGTTCGGCGACGTGATCGCGCAGCCGGTCGAGGTCCATACCGGACACGTCGGTGCCCAGCCGGTCACCGGCGACCCGGGCCAGAGCGAGGTGGAACTGCGAAAGCACCTCTTCGGGAGCGTGATGCCCGAACGGGCCCAGCCGGATCACGCCGCCGTCGAAGGCGTCGTGGAAGAGGTAGGCGTATTGCTCCGCCAGCGCGGTCTTGCCCACACCAGGCAGGCCGCGCACCATCACCACCGGCCGGGAATACGGTGTCATGCCCGGGTATTCGGCGGCGTGGAGGCCACTGTGCACGGCCCAGAGTTCCCGGTATCTCCCGACCGTCCTGGCCGGGGGCCGCCGTCCGGGCGCCCGGTTCCGGGCACCGAGGGGATGGCCGGCCTCGGCCACCTTGCGCACGACCCGCTCGACCAGGGCGGGCAGGGTCTCCCGGGTGACCGGGCCGGTGAAGAACTTGGCGTCGGCGAGTTCGACGGGCGCGAGGTGAGCGCTGTCGGGATCCGGATTGATGGCGAGCACGCGGTCCGCCGGAGCGCCGTGGCGCCTGGCGGCGACGAAGGCCGCGGTCAGTTCCCATTGACAGGCATAGCGGGTCGGAAGGATCCGGGAGTAGTACACCAGCAGGACGCGCGAGCCGGCGATCGCGTCGGCGAGTTCGCGGGTGATCGGTGCGAACTCGTCGATGACGGTGTCCCGGAAGACACGGAGCCCCGCGTCACGAAGCGCCGCTTCGAGCTCGACGACCCGCGCCGCGCCGTCGGGATCGGCTCTGGTGAAACACAGGAAGACGTCGAAACGATCCGAGCTTCGGGCATCGGACAGGCCAGGGTCGGGATCCGTCATCTGCTCTCTCTCCCAGTGATCGTGTCGGTATGCCTGCGCAAGGATCGACCGCGGACGCGATTTCGCTACCGGCGATCGCGCCGATACGAAGAACTGTCCTTGTTTTGGCCGGTCTTTCGGTGGATTCCGCCGAGAAGTCGGCATGGCGGGAATTTCGGCAACGGACAAAACGAGGACAAGGAATCGCGATCCGCAACATGATGGCCGGGTCGCTCGATTACCGGGTATTCGAACCGTGAACGCCCGGGAGAGAGCATGGGAATCGCCACTGGAGCCGCGAGTGAGGGGAACAGCGCGACCAGCGCCCTGATCGTCGCCGTGATCATCGTCGTGTACCTCGGCTACTCCGCCTTCAAGAGACACGGTTTCCGGCCGCGGCGCGTGGAAACGACGTTGAGCGGGCAGCAGCTGCGGCACGTCTTCAAGAAAAAGGTCGCGAGGAACGGCTGGTCGATCGCGGACGACGGAAATCCGATGATCGCCGAGTCCGCCATGCCCGCCGGAATCCGGCAGCAGATCTCCCTGCGGATTTCCGAGGCGAATGGGCGCACGATCGGTGAAGTGGCCGCGATCCTCCACGAGAAGAAGGCTTTCGGTGGCACTGCGAAGGCATACACCCTGCGATGGCGGATGAACGCCTTCATCGCGCAGGTCCGGCGGCTCGATTCCAGTGCGAAAGTGATGGGCTGACCCGATGACGACCATCGACACCCGCCCGGTCGCCGACGACGTCAAGGGCTACACCACCTTGCGGACCGCGCCGCGCCCGTCGGGCCGGATGACCAAGGAGGTCCTCGATCCGCTCGTCGTCGCGGCGAAGACCGGGGATCCGGCTGCGGTCCACGCGTTGCTGGCCGTCGTGAAGCCGGCGCTGGTGCGCTACTGCCGCGCGCGCATGGGCGGCCGCGATCTTTCGTATCTGTCGGCCGACGACGTCGCGCAGGAAGTCTGCCTCGCGGTGTTCAAGATGCTGCCGTCGTACGAAGACCGGGGCGGCTCGTTCATCTACCTCGTCCGGGCGATCGCGGCGAACAAGGTCGCCGACGCCTTCCGCGCCGTGTCCCGTGACCGGTCCGATCCCGTACCGGAACTGCCGGAGGCAGGCCCGGTCAGCAACGAACCGGAGAGCCACCTGCTCGGCGTCGACCTCGGCGTCCGGCTCGGCAAGCTGGTCGCCACGCTTCCGCGACTGCAGCAGGAAGTGCTCACCCTGCGGATCGTCGTCGGCATGACGGCCACCGAGACCGCGGCCGCCCTCGGGCTCAGCCCGGGGAACGTGCGGGTCAAGCAGCACCGGGCGCTGGTGAAGCTCCGCGAACTGGCACAGCGGGAGGAGGACTTCTGAGGCTGGTCGGTACAGCTGGTCGTGAGTGGTAAGTGTCGTTCTAACGACACTTACCACTCACGACCAGCTGTGGGCTATTCCAAGGTGGGATCGCCCCAGGCCAGTTCCGGCAGCCACTTGGCGTCGGTGGTGCCCTGGCGGTGGAACTCCAGCCGCAGTGTCAGCACGCCGGTGACGTCGACGTCGATCGTCGCCGGTTTCCCCAGTGCCACCTTGATCTCGGGCGAAGGTCTTCCGTCGAGGAGAACGCGGAAGTGTCCTACCTGGAAGGGTTCGACGGCGTCGTCGAGGACGCCGGCCACCGCGGTCAGCCTTCGGTAGGCCATTCCGAGGTCGACCTCGACGAAGGCGAGTCGCTCCGCCGCCCGCAAGACGATGCTGTCCGTGTAGTGCACATCGTTGATCCGCGCCCCCTCCGTCCTGACCTGCGGGCTGCAGGCCCGCCAGGGCACGCCGGTCGCGAGCGAACACCGGCGGGGGCCGGCCGCGCTCACCGAGCCGCCGCGCCATGGCCCGCGCTCGGGCCGTTGATGCCGGGCCCTGCCGGTGATCGCGGCCAGCAGGTCCTCCACGCCCTCCTCGGTGAACGCCTCGATGGGGTATCTCGTGGTGGAGTAGGGGTTGAGGAAGTTCGGGATGTCCTCGATGGACTGCTGGGGGAACACGACCGGGAGCACCCGCTTGATCTCGCGGCCGAGGTCCCGGGTCAGCCGGTCACGGATCCGCGCGGCCTCGAACTGGGACCCCCGCCCTTCGTCGGGCGCCGCCGTTCCCTCGGCACGGCGTTTGTATTCCGGAGAAGCGACGACCACTACGAAATTCGCCGTGTCGAGGTGCTCCAACGCCCACAAAGACCAGTCCCGACGTTCACCGTCGTCCCATTGGTCGAGGTGTACTTCCAGGCCGATCCTGCTGTGCAGGAAATCCGCGAAGAGGCGGACCCGCTCCTTGTGTTCCGGTGAATCGTGTGCGTAAGTGACGAACACGTGCGGCGCCTCGTTGTCGGCCATCGGCACTCCTGGCTTGAGAAGGGAACGCGGGTGGGTCGCATTGTTGACGATCGCGCGCGCGGGCGCACCCTTTGTCGTTCGCTTGTCACCTTTCTGTCTTTTCCGGGTACGCGGGTGTCCAGGACGGTCTTCGCGGCGCGGCCGTGTCCAGTTTTTGTCGTGTTTTTGTACCTTTTTCGACGGCGTCGTCGACCCCTACGATCAGGGCTGTCCAGCAGGTCGGGGTGTGAAGGAGCAAGGGCGCTCGTGTACGAGTACCACCTGTTCATCAGTTACCGCCGTGGCGGAGGTGACGCCCCGGACTGGGTGCGGAATCACTTCCACCCACGGCTGCAGAGACTTCTGGACGACAATGTCGACTATGACGTCAAGATATTTCTGGACGACAGTGTTCCCATCGGCGGCAAATGGCCACAGGAGGTTCGAGACGCGTTGCAGCGCACTCGGATACTGATCCCCGTTTGTTCGCCGAAGTACTTCCGCGACGAGTGGTGTCTCGCCGAATGGCACACGATGGCGAAACGGGAGGAACTCGTCGTGCGGGACGGCTCGGTGAAGGCGGGCAGGCTGATCTACCCAGTGATCTTCAGCGACTCCGAAAACTTTCCGAACTATGCCCACGAACGGCGGATGCGCAGTTTCCGGAGCTGGAATCAGCCGCATCCTCAGTACCAGAACACCGATGAGTACCTCGACTTCAACCGTGAGATGGAGCGGATGGTCCAGGAGCTGGTGGAGATCATCGACCAGGCGCCGAAGTGGCGTCCTGATTGGCCGGTCGAGACACCGCCGCCCGACCAGCCCAAGCCGCCGAAGCTGCCGAGGTTCTGACCCATGCCGGGAACCGTGGTCACCTTCTACTCCTACAAGGGCGGCGTCGGGCGGAGTTTCACGCTGGCCAACATCGCCGTCCTCCTTGCCCGGTGGGGGCATCGGGTGTTGTGTTTGGACTGGGATCTCGAGGCGCCCGGTCTGGACGCCTACTTCCGGCCGATGATGAGCGCGGCCCCGTCGGGTGGCGTCGTGGATCTGATCGACGACTTCCTCGTCGGCAGGCTGCGCCCCGGCGCGCACACGACCCGGCTTCGCGGCGCCGAAAAGCTCGACGTCATCACCGCGGGCCGTGCCGACGCCGCCTATGCCGGGCGAGTGCAGAAGCTCGATTGGGAGTCGCTCTACGAGCAGGGCTTCGGAGACTATCTCGAACGGTGCCGTGAACAGTGGACGGCCGAGTACGACTACATCCTCATCGACAGCCGGACGGGGATCTCCGACATCGGGGGCATCTGCACCGCCCACCTCCCGGACCGGCTCGTCGTCCTGTTCACGGCGAACGTGCAGAGCATGAAGGGCGCGGTCGACATCGCCGAACGCGCCAACGTCGCTCGTGACCGCATGCCCTATGACCGGCCACAGCTGCCCGTCCTGCCGGTGCTGTCGAGATTCGACGCCCGCGAGGAGTACGCGCGCTCCGAGGAGTGGCGGCGCATCTGCCTCGAAGAGACCAAGGGCCTGTTCCGCAACTGGCTCGACCGCGATGTCTCGCCCGATGTGATGTCCCGTCATCTGACGTTGCCTTACGTCTCCTACTGGACCTTCGGCGAGCAGCTCCCGGTGGTCAAGGAACTCAACCCGACCGCGGATCAGATCAGTTTCGCGCTGGAAACGGTCGCGGCGGTGGTCGCGCACGACTTCGACCGCACGGACCTGCTCGCCGAGAACCGGGACGCCTACGTCGCCGCGATCCGCGCGGAGAAGAGCACGTTCGCCTATGACGTCCGGATCAGCACGCCGCGGCCCGCGAAGAACCTCGCCGACGACCTCATGAAGTACCTGGGAGAACTCGGTGCATCGCCGGTGTTGTCGTTGTCCGGGGAGCGGTCCCTGCTCGGGAAGGCGGACGACGCGAGGCATCTGTGCCTGCTCGTCGACGGCGAAGTCAGCCGGTGGCAATCGGCCGAGGTCGAGCTGTTCCTCCACCGGACCCTGGGCCAGAACCGCAGGGTGATTCCCGTGCTCACCGAGGACACCGATCCGAACACCCTGCCGGGCTACGTCGGCAACCTGAGACACCTCCGGCTCGGCCCCTCCCGCGGCCCGGTGGAGATCGCCCGGAACCTCATGGACCAGCTAGGCGGGACCACGGCGCTGATCGAACCGGGCGATCTCGATGTCGCGGGCGTGCTCCGGCAGGCCGCGCGGGCACAGCTGCGTCCGCTGTTGTGGGGGCTGGTGGACGAGATCGTCGCCGATCTGCAGGTCGCGATCGGCGCGGGGGAGAGCGAACGGGCTCAGGAACTCGCCGAAGACCTGCTGCTGGCCACACGTTCCCGATCGACCGACACCGGGTCCGATCGGCGAGTGCTCGCGCCACCGAGTACCCGCATGGCGATCGAGTGGACTGTGCAGATCGCCGAGGCCAGGGCGACGCGGCACGGATTCAGCGGATTTCTCGATCAGTAGACCTTGACGGCCGTTCTGGCAGGCAACGAAGCTACGGAAGGATCACGGATGACGGATCGCTTGGGACAGAAGCAGACCGCGGCGATGCTCGCGCTGATGGTCATCGCGCGGGAGGTGCCCAACCCGGAACTCCGGGATATCGTGGGCTTTCCGCTGGACGGCCAGGATCGCACCAAGCTCAACAAGCTCGATCTGGTCACCAGCGAGCGCAGCAGTGTCCTCCGCGGACGGCCCTTCGTCCACGAGCTGACCGAGCGCGGCTGGGCCTGGTGCGAGGAGGAGCTGAGCGTCGGAGAGGCGCCACTGCCCCGAAGCAGTTTGGGCAGTGCGCTGTATGTCCTGCTCGGCGGGCTCGAAAGGCACCTCCGGCGCGAAAAACTCCGGCTGGTCGACCTCTTCATGCCCGAAGTCGAACTGACCGCCGAGGAGATCGAGAGCCGGATCCGGATCGCCTACCGCAAACTGTCCCGTACCCCGAAGGATTGGGTCGCGCTGGTGGATCTGCGGCCGATGCTCGGTGCCGCGTCCACTGTGGACGTCGACACGGTGTTGAAGGAACTCAGCCGTTCGGGACAGGCGCATCTGGTGCCGGAATCGAATCGCAAGGCGCTCACCGCCGCGGATCACGCCGCGGCCATCCGTGTCGGCGGTGAGGACAACCATCTGCTCTCGATCGAGGAGCCGTGATGGACCAGCTGACAGCGCTCGCGGCCCTGCGCTTCGACTGGGCCGACACGCCCGACCACGTATGGCGTGATTCGCCGTACCACGTCGACGGCCTGCACGCGGATGTCCTGGCGTCGTCGAGCGCGGGGATCCGCGACGCCGTGGCCAGTGACGGACCGAGCCCCATCGGGCTGGTGCTGCAAGGACAGAAGGGAGTGGGCAAGACGCACTTGCTCGGCCTTGTCCGCAAGCAGGCGCATCAGGCTCGCGGCTACTTCTTCCTCAACGACCTCACTGCGGGCGACGCATTCTGGGAGAACACCGCGGAAGCGTTGCGCAGGGGCCTGTCCAGACTCGACGAGGCGGGCGTACCCCAGCTCACCAGCTTTCTCCGCAGAGTGTGCCTTCGCGCCAGTGTCGACGCGGGCGTCACGGACAAGATCCTCACCGGGCGTGGTGTTTCACGGAGCGATGTCGACGCCTTCGTCGATGGATTGCAGACCCTGGATCGGCAGGTCGCGAGGGAGTGCGCCGACACGGCGAGGGCGCTCGTGCTCTACGCGAGCGAGGATTCGAACAAGAACTATGTCGGGGACGACTTCTTGGGCGGGTTCACCGAATCGAAGGCCGGGGACCGGAACAAGTGGGGGATCCGCTCGGATCCCAGATCCGCTTTGTTCCAGGTGAAGAACATCACGACGCTGCTCGCGCTCACCGGCCCGATCGTCATCGCCGTCGATCAGCTCGACACCTTGGTGGCCCGCTCGGCGCGGGCGTTCCAGAAAGTCAGAGACGGTGACGAGGACGGCTTGCTCGTCGCCCAGATCGCGGACGGCCTGATGGGACTGCGGGAAGTGACCAGGAGGACCATGACGGTCCTCGCCTGCTTGCCCGGTACCTGGGAGCTGCTCAAGGAAAAGGCGGCCGACACCGTTCCGGACCGTTTTCGGGAAGCCCTGATCCTGGGGCGGGTCACCGACGCCGCCGTCGGCAGGGCTCTGGTGGAGAAGCGGCTCGGAGTCGCTTACAGCGCCATGAAATTCGTGCCGCCGTACCCGACCTGGCCGGTAGCACCCGAGGCCTTCGAGGTCAGCTGGGAGGAGCTGACCCCGCGGGAGGTGTTGAAGCGGATCGGCGCGCATATCGACACCTGCCTGCGCACCGGGCGGATCACCGAGCTGACCACGTTCGACGACCAGGTGGCCCGTACGGTCACCCCACTCCGCCCGGTGATGGCCGCCGATCGGTTCGTGGAACTCGACAAGCGGTTCGAGGAGCTACGGTCCTCGGCCGAACCGTCGGCCTTGCTGGACAAGAACGCCGAGGACAAGGCGATGCCCAGACTGCTGCACGCGGCGCTCAGGGGCTGGATCACCGAAGTCGGCGACGACAACATGGAATGGGTCTGCGAGGCCAAGAACGACCGGAACGAGTTGCACGCCCGCCTCACCCACACCGTGGACGAGGCGTCCGACCTCGAAGAACACTGGGCTTTCCGGGCCATCTCGGCACCACATCACCTTGCCGTACTGCACCGCTTCCGGAAGGCACGGTCCGCCGCCGGGCTGCGGAAGGGGGTGGACAACCGGCATCTGATCCTCATCCGCAACTCGTCGTGGTCGAAAGGGCCGAAGACGCAGGAGGAACTCAAGGAGTTCGAAAAGGCAGGCGGCAAGCGGCTCAAACTGTCCGATGCGGACATTCGCACGTTCTGGGCGCTCGACAAGATGTTCGCCGAGGGGAGCCGGGAACTCCACGAATGGCTCGTCGACCGGCGCCCCGCCGGGAAGTCGGAACTTCTGTCGGCCGTTCTCCCCGAGCCGCTTCCGCGATCCCGGCCAGGACCCGGTTCCGCTTCCGACGGAGAACCGCCGCCGTCCGTCGAAGGCGAGATCACCATCGGCACCGTGGTCGGCAGCGGGAAACCGGTCCGGATCGAACTGTCCGCGCTGCGCAAGCATGCCGCGATCTTCGCGGGATCGGGGTCCGGCAAAACGGTGCTGCTGAGGCGGATCGTGGAAGAGTGCGCGTTGCAGGGCGTCTCGGCGATCGTGCTGGATCCGAACAACGACCTCGCGCGGCTCGGTGACGCCTGGCCGGACCAGCCGTCGGCGTGGGGGCCGGGTGACGCGCGGCTCGCCGAGCGGTACCTGGCCGAGACCGACGTCGTCGTGTGGACGCCGGGGCGGGCCACCGGCAGGCCGCTCGCGTTCCAGCCGCTGCCCGATTTCGCGGGGGTCCTCGACGACGAGGACGAGTTCAACGCCGCCGTCGAGGTCGCCGTGGCCACCCTCGCTCCCCAGGTCCGGCTGACCGGCAGCACGGCGAAGGCCACCGTCGGGCTGGCGGTGCTGCGGCAGGCGGTCGTGCACCACGCCCGCACCGGGTCGCGGAGCCTGCCGGAACTCATCGAAGTGCTCGAAGATCTGCCTGACGGTGTGAGCACTTTGAACGACGGGAAAAAGGTCGCCGCCGACCTGGCCGAGTGGCTGAAGGCCGCCATGGTCAACGACCCGCTCCTGGCGGGCGGCGGCGAGCCTGTCGACCCGGGTGTCCTGCTCGCTCCGGGGGAAGGAAAGCGAGCGAGGGTTTCGGTCATCAGTTTCGTCGGGCTGCCGTCGGAGCAGCAACGGCAGAACTTCGTCAACCAGCTCCAGATGGAACTTTTCGCCTGGGCCAAGAGGAATCCGGCTGGTGACCGGCCACTGGGCGCGCTCTTCGTCATGGACGAGGCGCAAATGCTCGCGGCGTCGGGCACCCTCACGGCGAGTACCCGCAGCACCATCGTGCTCGCTTCGCAGGCCCGGAAGTACGGCCTGGGACTGCTGTTCGCCACGCAGGCCCCGAAAGGCCTGCACAACCAGGTCGTCGGCAACGCGATGACGCAGTTCTTCGGCAGGCTCAACAGTCCCGCCCAGATCGCCGCGGCCAACGAACTCGCCAGGGCCAAGGGCAGCCCGGTCGACGACATCTCGCGGCTGGAACGCGCTCAGTTCTACGTGGCGGGGGAGGCGTTCGGATTCCAGCGGGTGACCACCCCGCTGTGCCTCACCCACCATCCGGCCAGCCCGCTCCGCATCGAGGAAGTACTCACCCGCGCTCGCGCCGGCGCCGAGTGAAACCACAGCCCGTCCGCCTCATCAACTGTGCTCGCTGGAAAGGATTTCGCACCATGGCAGGAATCTTCATCACCGTCCAGCCCGGTGACGGTCAGGATCGCCTCCGGGGTCTCGATCGGAGTCTGCGTCACGTGTTCGGAACGGACCGGGTTCTCCGGTCGAGTGATCCCGCGTCCGTCCTGGTGGTGCCGATCGGCGCCGAAGGCCTCGACGACGGGGTCCGGCAGGAGATCGCCGAGGCGCTGCGGCTCGGGAAGAAGGTCGTCCCGGTACTCACCGAGGACGCCGTGATGCCGTCCGGGATCGCGGGGTTCTCCCGCCTGCCGTACCGGCGGCTCGGTCGCCGTACCCGGGAACAGGACATCGCGAGCCTGATCACCGAACTGATCCGCGTCGCCCCGGAACTGGGGATCGGTGTCGTCAAAGGCCTCGAAGACCTGCCGGAGTGGCTCGACTCCTGGCGCGACGAGACGCGTCCAGTACTGCCCGAGACGCTCCCGGTGCTCGGCCGGGACCGGGAGATCGACCGGTTGTGCGGGTGGCTGCACGGCGCGCCGTCGGTTCTGCCCGTGTACGCCGGAAGCCGTACCGAGGCCGCGGCGTTCGTCGCGACCGCGCTGGCCGCCCACCGGCCGGGCCTGCGAGCGGTGCGGGTGTCGAGCCAGGAAGGCTGGCGGCACTGCCGGAGCCTGGCCGCTCCCTTCGTCGCGGTGGTGGACGGCCCCGGGATCGAGGTGGACGACGCCGGCGAAGGCCACGTCGTCGTGGTGCGAGGCACCCCGGACCGGAACGGTACCGATGCCCTGGTCCTGCCCAGGATTCCCCGCGACGAGGCCGCCGAGGCGTTCGCGTCGGCCGGGGTTCCGCCCGCCGACGCGAATACCTACGCGGACGTGGCGCGGCGGAGCCTCGGCAGCCTGCGCCGACGGCTGGCCGTCGCCGGTGCTCTCCCGAAGTGGGTGAACCCGCTGGAGCGCGATCTCGCCGCACCGCTCCTGCTGATCGGCCGCTGGACGGCCGATTCGCGGCACGATCTGGAGGAGATCGCCGCGATCGCCGGCCGGGAGACCGACGAGCTCGAGCGCTTCTTCGCCAGGTCCGAGGCGGGCGACGACCCCTTGCTCGCCCGGTCCGGCGATCGGGTGCGGCTGGCGGATCCCTACGACGCCTGGACGCTGCTGCGCGGTCGGTTGAGCGCGCAGGATCTGCGGCGCTGGCACGAGGAGGCCGTCAAGGTGCTCGCGGAGCCGGAACCCGGGCGGACGTGGTCGGCGGAGCTGCGGCACGGGCTGGCGGCCAGTGCGGCGCTGCTGGCGGCCGAGGGGGAGACGACGCTGTCCGACGGCGTCGCGTGCGCCGAGCATGCCGCGCGGTTCGTCCGGGAGGTGCTCGGCCGGGCCGGCGACACCGCGGACGGCGTGCTCTGGCGGTCGCTCGCCGATGTGCTGCCGTTGCTCGCCGAAGCGGCTCCGCATGAATTCCTCGGTGCCGTCGATCGTGCGCTGACCAGCGATCCGTCGCCGATCGACGGCTCGTCCGACGGCCTCACGACGGCGTTGGAAACGGTCTGCTGGTCCGACGACGCCTTGCCGATGGTCGTGTCCCTGATGGCCGAGCTGGCGCGGCCGGACCGCGGCGCCGGCGGACAGCCGCTCGAATCCCTGATCACTCTCGTGCAGCCGTGGTATCCGTACCTCGACCTGCCCGGCGGACAGCGGACCGAGTTCGTCAAGGCGATCGGCCGCCGGACCCCGGAAACCGGCTGGCGGCTGGTCCTCGCGCTGCTGGGCGGTCCGCGGGGACATCTCCTCGCGAGTCCCCGGCGGCCCCGCGTCCGTCTCGATTGGACGGTCCCGGTGCCGCCGGCCGCCGTTCCCGACGTGGCGGAGTTCCAGGACGAACTGGTCACCGCGGCGTTGGCGGCGCTGGAGGAACGGCCCGCGCGGTGGGGCGAGTTCTTCGAGCGGCGGCGCGAGCTGAGCACGGCGCAGTGGGACCGCGTCGTGGAAGCCCTCACGCGGCTGGACGCCGACAGGCTCTCGGCGGACGAACGCCTCCTGCTGTGGAACCGGCTCACCGAACTGACCGCCGAACATCGTCACTACGCCGGTGCCGCTTGGGCGTTACCGGAAGAATTGCTGCAGTGGCTGGAATCCTGCGCCGAGATGATCGAGCCCACGGTGAACCCGGGACGGCACGTCCGGTTGTTCGGCCGTCGCCCGTATCTGGAGGGTGGCGACTCCCTCGATCAGGAGGCTCGCGAGACCGAGATCGATCGTCTCCGCCGGGACGCCGTCGGAGGAGTCCTGCGCGAACACGGTGTCGCGGGGGTGAGCGCCCTCGCCGCCGAGAGCGCGCAGCCGCGGCTGGTCGGGAGCGTCGCGGCCGCGGTGGCGGGGGAGGACATCCAGGAGGACGCGCTCGCGGTGCTGGGCCGCGAGGAATGGGCGTCCGGCTGGGTGGGGGAGATGGCACGGACGCGGGGTGAGGAGTGGTGGCAGGAGGCCGCGACACAGCTCAAGGGGCAGGACAGGCTCGTCGACTACCTCCTGGCCGTGCCCGCGGAGCACGCGTCGGCGCTCCTCGAATCCGCCGATGACGCGGTGCACGAGAGCTACTGGGCTCGTGTCGGCCCGTGGCCGCTCCCGGAAGGGCAGGAGTCGTCCTTCGTGACGCACCTCGCGCGGCGGCGGCCGTGGGCCGCGGTCGAGGCCCTCGCACTCGGCCTCCGTGCGGCCGAACCGCTCTCCCCGGCGGCGTCCCTGATCGAAGACGTGCTGCTCCAGGCGTCCGCCGACGGTATCGAGCCGCCCGACCGCAAAGCCGTCGCCCAGGTGGGCCCACTGCTGGACCAGCTGGTGGAGGCCGGGGGATCGGACGTCGCGGTCGCGCGGCTGGAGCTGCGATACCACGCGGCGCTCAAACAGCACCGGAAACCCCGGAGCCTCCTGCGGATCCTCGCCGAGAACCCGGTCGCGTTCGTCGATCTCTACACCCGGATCCATCCCGAGGACGACGATTCCCCGCGCGTCGAACTGGTCAACGCGTGGTTCGCGATCTTCGAATCGCGCACCATGCCGGGCGGGACCGCGCTCAAGGCCTGGGTCGCGCGCGCTCGCGCGGAATTCGCCGAGCGTGGCCGGGCCGAATCCGGCGACCTGGCGATCGGCACCCTGCTCGCGGGCGGGTCCGCCCGGCCGGACGGTGGCTGGCCGCCCGAGCCGGTCCGGGACATCCTGGACGTCGCCGACGGCGCGCAGCTTCGGGAAGGTTTCGCGATCGGTATGACCGTCCAGGCCGGAGACCCGGGAGAACTCGCTCAGCTCCATCGTGGCCGGGCGCGGCGGATCAACGTCGGCTGGCCGCGGGTCGCCGCGCTCCTGCGTGACCACGCGGACGACCTGACCCGTCGCGGCTAGGACACGGCTTGGGGGAGCGAATCGCCGGGTGGAGGAGTCGAGGGGCTTCTCCAGCCGGCGATTCTCCTAGGCTGAACGTCATCCGCGGTGGACAGGAGGCTGACGTGGCCGGGACGACGATGGCCGAAGTGATGGCGGAACTGGCCGCGCTCGACGATCCGAGGGCGCGCGAGGTGAACGAGAGACACGGTGACGATCACGGCGTGAACCTCGGCAAGCTGCGCGCGCTCGCCAAACGGCTGAAGACGCAGCAGGAACTCGCGCGCGAACTCTGGGAAACGGACGACACCGCGGCGAAACTGCTCGCGCTGCTGATCTGCCGTCCGAAGGCGTTCGAGCGCGCGGACCTGGACCGCATGGTGCGCGAGGCGCGCACCCCGAAGGTGCACGACTGGCTCGTGAACTACGTGGTGAAGAAGAGCCCGCACGCCGAAGAGCTGCGTCTGGCGTGGTCAGCCGATCCGGATCCGGTGGTGGCGAGCGCGGGCTGGGCGCTGACCACCGAACGTGTCGCGAAGAAACCGGACGGGCTCGACCTCGCCCGGCTGCTCGACGTCATCGAGGCGGAGCTGAAGGGCGCCCCGGATCGCCTGCAGTGGGCGATGAACCATTGCCTGGCGCAGATCGGGATCGACCACCCCGCGTACCGCGCCAGGGCCATCGACATCGGTGAGCGCCTGGAGGTGCTCAAGGACTATCCGACCCCGCCGAACTGCACGTCGCCGTACGCGCCTGTCTGGATCTCGGAGATGGTGCGGCGACAGCGGGCCTAGGAAGCGGGGGTCTCGTCCGGGTTCGGGCCGATCGCCGCTGGACTTCAGCTCAGCCGCTGGGCGGCTTCGGAGATCTCGATCCCGTTCTGCTCGGCGCACAGCGCCAGCAGGGCCGCGGCGGCGTGGCTGTCGACGTCGTGACGCGCCATGAGCGCGCCCTTGGCCTGCTCGATGGCCGCCATCTCGCGCCACAGGGACGCGCGCCATCGCGCGTCACCGATTTTCTCGTTGGTCGTCACCGATCGAGGATCGCGCACTCCCGCCCGCCCGGAAACCCGGCCCCGCCAGACCGACCAGGACGGGTGACGGGTTCCACCCCGATCGGCCCAATCCGGCGGGGTGCCTGGGTGACTCGTGAGTGGTAATGACGGTTCTAACCATCATGTACCGGAGAAGGTGTGAAGGTCGAGTTTCATCGGTTGAGCCGAGCGAAGGGGACCTTCACGGACAGCCGCTAACGAACCTACCCCCGGCGGGTATCTGAACGCCCTGGTTCTAACCGTCATTACCACTCACGAGGGGTCAGCCGAGGGCGTCTGCCTTGATGGCTTCGAACTGGGCGCCCATCCGCGCCGCGAGGGCTTCGGCCGCGCGCAACGGCCGGACCATCACCTTGAAGTCGATGATCCTGCCGTCCGTGTCGAAGGTCAGGAGGTCGCATCCGTTGATCGTCAGGCCGTCGACCGTGGCTTCGAACTCGTACACGTGGTGCGCGCCGTCCTGGATCTCGCGGATGTAGCGGAAGTCCTCGAACACGCGCATGACGCCGCGCAGGATCGCCGCGGTGATCGCCTTGCCCTGGTACGGCTTGAAGGCGACGGGGCTGGTGAAGACCACGTCGTCGGCGAGCATCGCTTCGATCGCGGCGGCGTCCTTAGCCTCGACGGCCTGGCGGAACGTGGGCATGACGATCTCCTCATAGTCAACTTGTTGAGTAGATGACGCCGAGCGTAGGTGATCGCCGCATCGGTGTCCATCAAAGTGTCTAATCAACTTTGCGACTAATACCCAGATGACTATCATCGCGTCATGGCGCTGCGGAACGCGATCCTCGCGATGCTTCTCGAAGGCGAGTCTTCCGGCTACGACCTGGCGAAGAGCTTCAACGCGTCGGTCGCCAACTTCTGGACCGCGACACCTCAGCAGCTCTACCGGGAACTGGACAAGATGGAGTCGCAGGGCCTGGTGACCGCGCGGGTCGTCGAACAGCGGCGCCGTCCGAACAAGCGGCTCTTCTCCCTGACCGCGGCCGGGGAGGCCGAACTCGCCGGATTCACCACGACGGCACCGAAACCGACCGCGATCCGTGACGAACTCCTCGTGCAGATCCAGGCTGTCGAAGCGGGCGACGATGAGGCGGTCCGGCGTGCCGTCGCGGACAGGATGGCCGCCGCCGAAGCGAAACTCAAGCGGTTCGAACGTCTCCGGGAGCGTCTGCTCGGTGAGTCCACGGAGCCGGAGTTCCTTGCCGCCGCACCCCGCGTCGGCCCCTATCTGACCCTCGCCCGAGGGATCGCGTTCGAAGAAGAGAACATTCGTTGGTGTGAAAGGGTTCTCGCCGTTCTCGAGCAGCGAGCGGCCGCGGAAGCACAGTGGAGGTGAACGGCGTGGCCGAACGAAAGCCGGGTCCGAAATTCCGTCAGGTGGTGCTGGACTGCACCGACGCCCGGGTGCTGGCCGACTTCTACCGGCGCCTGCTGGGCTGGGAATATCGCCCCGGCGACGAGCCGCCCCGGGACGGCGAGCGCGACAAGGACTGGCTGGTGCTCAGAAATCCGGACGGCGGCGTGCAGCTCGCCTTCCAGCAGGTCGATCGGCTTCCCGAAGCGAGCTGGCCGGATCCGGCCCCGGTACCGCAGCAGTTGCATCTGGACTTGACCGTGGACTCGGTCGAGGACCTCGACGCACAGCATGACAGCGTCCTCGAACTGGGTGGACGCCTCCTGTTCGACCGCAGCGACCATCCGGACGAACCGCTGCGCGTGTACGCGGACCCCGCCGGGCATCCTTTCTGTATTTTCGTTGCTTGACAGGTCTTTTCCGTCGCCGGAGGGAAGCCAGCCATGACCACCGCGCTGATCGTCGGCGACCTCCAGCGAGGCATCACGGGCGCCTACCCGTTCGCCAGGCAGGTCCTCCCGCCGATCACCGATCTGCTGCCGCGCGCCCGCGCGGCCGGCGCGCTCGTGGTGTTCGTGCGGTTCGCGATCCGGCCCAACGGTGCCGACCTGCCGCCGGGTAACGCGCTGTTCAGGTCGTTCTACGAGGCGGGGGACGCCTTCCACGAGGGCTCGGCCGGAACCGAGATCGACCTGCCGGTCGCCGAGGACGACGTCGTCGTGCTGAAACGCCGTGCCAGCGCTTTCGCCGGCACGGATCTGGACCTGGTGCTCCGGGCCGCCGGCGTCGGCGCGATCGCGATCGCCGGAGTCGCGACCAGCGCCATGGTGGTCGCGACCTGCTACGACGCGGCGGACCGGGATTACCGCGTCACCGTGCTGCGCGATGGCTGCGCCGACGGCGACCCGGCGACGCACGACTTCTTCATGGACACCGTCTTCCCCGGTCGGGGATTCGAGGTCGTGTCCTGTGCCGATTGGACGGCGAAGGCGTAAGCGGCCTGTCTGGCCGGTATCCGTCCCTTTTCCGAAGACCACGAAGCTGCCCCTCGGCGTGCCGAAAACGGCCCGAGGCGGTCAGTGGCATACGTCACGGGGGTATGCCGATTGCCCTACCCCCCTAGGGTATGTAGGGTCGTTGTCGGAAGGTCGCGATGCGCGGATACGCGCAAGAAACCCGGAGGAGAACCACGATGAGCGAGACCACCTACACCGTCACCGGCATGACCTGCGGCCACTGCGTCAGCTCGGTCACCGAAGAGGTCGGGAAGATCGGCGGCGTCACGGATGTCCGTGTCGACCTGCCGACCGGCGCGGTGACCGTCATCAGTTCCCAGGAACCCGAGGTCGCCGAAGTGCGTGCGGCCGTCGAAGAAGCCGGCTACGAGCTGACCGCCTGACTCGCGGGACGGCTCCCTGACAGCGGGCCGCACAGGCCCGTACTAAGGACTTCACGATGAACACAGCAGCGAAGCTTTCCGCCTACGGTGTGGCACTCGCCCTGGTCGCCGGTGGCGCCTGGGCCGCCGGCACCGCTGTCGGTCCTTTCGCCGGCGCCGCCGGCCTGCCCGGCGGCGAGGACGCCGGGCATGGGGACGCTCACAGCGGCACCGTCGCGGAGGCAGCGCGGACCGAAGAGCCCGGCGGGCTCGCGTCGTCCAGGGGCGGCTACACCCTCACGCCCACCACCACGACGCTCACGCCGGGGACGACCCAGCCCTTCTCCTTCAAAATCCTCGGACCCGACGGCGCGCCGGTCACCGGCTACGACGTCGAGCACGAGAAGCGGATGCACCTCATCGTCGTCCGCCGCGACACCGCCGGCTTCCAGCACGTGCATCCCGAACTGGGGGCGGACGGCGTGTGGACGGTGCCGCTCGCGCTGCCGGAAGCGGGCTCCTACCGGGTTTTCGCCGACTTCAAACCCTCGGGCGGGACGGCCACGACGCTCGGCGTCGACGTCGCCGCGGCCGGGGACTTCAGGCCGGTCGACCATCGGCCTTCGCGCGTCGCGAACGTCGACGGTTACCAGGTCCGGCTGGACGGCGACCTGGCGCCGGGCCGGTCGTCGAAGGTGACCTTGACGGTGACCAAAGACGGCCGGGAAGTGACCGACTTGCAGCCCTACCTCGGCGCCTACGGGCATCTGGTGGCGCTGCGCGGCGGCGACCTCGCCTACCTCCACGTCCACCCGGACGGCGAACCCGGCGACGGCCGCACCGCGCCAGGACCCGGCATCACCTTCTTCGCCGAAGTCCCGTCGGACGGCCTTTACCGGCTGTTCCTGGACTTCCGGCACCAGGGGAAGGTCCGCACCGCGGAGTTCACCGTCGCCACCGTGACCACCCCGGCCCAGCCTCCGGCGCAAGAACCCGGGCACGGCGGGCATGGCGGACACGGCTGATCGCGCGAAAGGGAGGGATCACCATGACAACCGACGTCGACGAGGCGCGGACCACCGAAGTCGAACTCGCGATCACCGGCATGACCTGCGCGTCCTGCGCCATGCGCATCGAGCGCAAACTGAACAAACTCGACGGGGTCACCGCGACGGTCAACTACGCCACGGAGAAGGCCAAGGTCACCTATCCGGCGGGCCTCGAGCCGCAGCGGCTGATCGAGCAGGTGGAGGCGGCCGGTTACGCGGCCGCCGTCCCGGCCCCCGCGAAGACGGCCGACCCGGACGAGCCCCGTGAAGAGGCCGACCCGATCACGCCGTTGCGGCAGCGGCTGATCGGTTCGGCGGTGCTTTCCGTACCGGTGATCCTGCTGGCGATGGTGCCCGCCCTCCAGTTCACCTACTGGCAGTGGATCTCGCTGACATTGGCCGCGCCGGTGCTGGTGTGGGCGGCATGGCCGTTCCACAAGGCGGCGTGGGCGAACCTGCGCCACGGCGCGGCCACCATGGACACGCTGATCTCGATGGGCACCCTGGCCGCGTTCCTGTGGTCGTTGTACGCCCTGCTGTTCGGGACGGCGGGAACGCCGGGGATGACGCACGCCTTCGAGCTCACCGTGCGGCGGATGGCCGGTGACGGCAACATCTACCTCGAAGTCGCCGCCGGCGTCACGACGTTCATCCTCGCCGGGCGCTATTTCGAGGCCCGCTCCAAGCGGCGGGCGGGTGCCGCGCTGCGGGCGCTGCTGGAGCTGGGCGCGAAGGACGTCGCGGTCCTCCGTGACGGCAAGGAAGTGCGTGTCCCGGTCGACCAATTGGCCGTGGGGGACGAGTTCGTGGTGCGGCCCGGCGAGAAGATCGCCACCGACGGCGTCGTCGCCGAAGGCAGTTCCGCGGTCGACGCGAGCATGCTGACCGGGGAGAGCGTCCCGGTCGAGGTCGGCCCCGGTGACGCGGTGGTCGGCGCGACGGTCAACGCGGGCGGCAGGCTCGTCGTCCGCGCGACGCGGGTCGGCACGGATACGCAGCTGGCGCAGATGGCGAAGCTGGTGGAGGACGCCCAAACCGGGAAGGCGCAGGTCCAGCGGCTGGCGGACCGGGTCTCGGCGGTGTTCGTGCCGGTCGTGATCGCGCTCGCCGTCGGCACACTGATGTTCTGGCTCGGCGCGGGCGGCTCGGTCGCGGCGGCGTTCACCGCGGCGGTCGCCGTGCTGATCATCGCCTGCCCGTGCGCGCTGGGCCTGGCGACGCCGACCGCGCTGCTCGTGGGCACCGGTCGCGGGGCGCAGCTCGGAATCCTGATCAAGGGCCCGGAAGTGCTGGAATCGACCCGTGCCGTGGACACGGTCGTCCTCGACAAGACCGGCACCGTGACCACGGGGCAGATGTCGCTGGTGGCCGTCCACGTCGCCGAAGGCGTCGACACCGACGAGACCCTGCGGCTGGCGGGCGCGCTGGAAGACGCGTCCGAACACCCGATCGCGCAGGCCATCGCCCGCGCGGCGCGGGAGCGCACCGGGGACCTCCCGGGTGTCGAGGAGTTCACCAACGTCGAAGGCCTTGGGGTGCAAGGGATCGTCGACGGCAAAGCGGTACTGGCCGGGCGCTCCGCCTTGCTGGAGGAGTGGGCGCATCACCTGCCGGAGGACCTCGCCGAGGCGAAGGCCGCCGAGGAGAAGGAAGGCCGCACCGCGGTCGTCGTCGGCTGGGACGGGAAGGCCCGCGCCGTTCTCGTCGTCGCCGACACGGTCAAGCCGACCTCGGCCAAGGCCATCACGCGGCTGCGCGCCCTCGGGCTGACCCCGGTCCTGCTCACCGGTGACAACGAGGCCGTGGCCCGCGCGGTGGCGGCGGAGGTGGGCATCACCGAGGTGATCGCGGAGGTCCTGCCGAAGGACAAGGTCGACGTGGTCAAGCGCTTGCAGGGCGAAGGCAAGGTGGTCGCGATGGTCGGGGACGGCGTCAACGACGCGGCCGCGCTGGCCCAGGCCGACCTCGGGCTGGCGATGGGCACCGGCACGGACGTCGCCATCGAGGCGTCGGACCTCACCCTCGTCCGCGGGGATCTGCGGTCGGCGGTGGACGCGATCCGGCTTTCCCGGCGGACGCTGCGCACCATCAAGGGCAATCTGTTCTGGGCCTTCGCCTACAACGTCGCGGCGCTGCCACTGGCCGCGGCGGGGCTGCTCAACCCGATGATCGCCGGTGCCGCGATGGCGTTCAGCTCGGTCTTCGTGGTCACGAACAGCCTGCGGCTGAAGGGATTCCGCGGCACGGCGAGCTGATCGCGCCTTGGCCGGTTCGCAAGCCTCGTGAGTGGTAATGACGGTTCTAACCGTCATTACCACTCACGAGCTAGACCAGCGGGATTCCCCACGCCTCCGCCACCCGGCCCGGCGTCAGCACCGAATCCGGTGGGCCCGCGTCGACGAGGTGGCCGTCCCGCAACAGAAGACAGTGATCCGCCCGGCGGGCGACGGTGAGGTCGTGGGTGACGCGCAGGATCGTGGTGCCCTCGTCGAGCGCGGCCCGCAGCGCCTCGTCGATCATGGTCCGGGCATGCAGGTCCAGACCGGCCGACGGCTCGTCGAGCAGCAGGAGCCCCGCCCGCTGCGCGAGTCCTTGTGCCACCAGTGCCCGCTGACGCTGCCCGCCGGACAAGGTGCCGAGCATCCTGTGCGCGATCGACGTGATGTCCAGTCGTGCCATGCATTCCTCGACCACCTCACGGTCCAGGGCGGTCAGCCGCCGCCAGGGGCCGCGGTGCGCCCACCGGCCCATGGTGACGGTGGCGCGCACGGTGATCGGGAGCGTCTGGGAGACCTCGCTCTGCTGGGTCACGTAGGCGACGCGGCGGGGATCCCGGAGGCCGACCGACCCGGCGGTCGGCGGCAGCACCCCGGCGACGACGTTGAGCAGGGACGACTTACCCGCTCCGTTCGCCCCGACGACCGCGGTGAGACGCCCGTGCGGCACCTCGGCGGTGACCCCGCACAGCACCTCCCGGTGGCCGTAGTGCGCGTGGACGCCGTCGAGTGTGAGGACCGTTGTGTCCGATTTCATCCCACCTCATTCAGATAATGACAATCATTGCCATTATAGTGATCCGCGTGGAGTGGTTACTGGTCCCCTTCGAGGTGTCGTTCGTGCAGCGAGCGCTCGTGGCGGGGGTGCTCGTGTCGGTGGTGTGCGCGATCGTGGGCACCTGGGTGGTGTTGCGGGGCATGGCCTTCATCGGCGACGCCATGTCGCACGGCATGTTGCCCGGCGTGGCGATCGCTTCGCTGACCGGCGTGAACCTGCTGATCGGCGCGGCGGTCAGCGCCGGGGTGATGGCGCTCGGCGTCACGGCCCTCGGCCGGTCGAGGCGGTTGTCGGAGGACACCACCATCGGGCTCCTGTTCGTGGGCATGCTCGCGAGCGGCGTGATCATCGTTTCGCATTCACGGTCGTTCGCGGTCGACCTCACCGGGTTCCTCTTCGGTGACGTGCTCGCCGTCGGTTCCGCCGATCTGGTGGGCTTGGTGATCACGCTGGCCGTCGTGGCGGTGGTGGCATTGCTGGGACACCGCTCGTTCACCGCGCTCACCTTCGACATCCGCAAGGCGCACACCCTGGGCCTGCGCCCGCGGTTGGCCAACGCCGTGCTGCTGGCGCTGGTCACGCTGACGATCGTCGCCTCGTTCCGCGTGGTGGGGACGCTGCTGGTGTTCGGCCTGCTCATCGCACCCGCGGCGGCGGCGCTCTTCTGGTCGCGGCGGATCACCACGATCATGTTCGTCGCGGCGCTGCTGGGGGTCGCGGCCACGGTCGGCGGCCTGCTCGTTTCGTGGCACTGGGGCACCGCGGCGGGCGCGACCATCGCCGCCGGCGCGGTACTGGTGTTCTTCCTCTCTGCGTTCCTTTCCTTCGCGCGACAGCGCTTCCGTTCCTTGACCCTGGAGACCGAGCGTTCACGATGAGACTCAACAAGAGCCGGGTGGCGGCGATCCTCGCGGTCACGGCGGTGGCCATGACGGCGTGCGGCGGTGAGCCGCAGAAGAACGTTCCCGCGGAGACGCCGCACGGCTATGTCGAAGGTGCCGAGGAAGCCGCCGAGGCACAGTCACGGTTGATCGTCGCGGACACCGCGTCGGGCGCCGTGCGCGTGGTGGACCTGATCACCGAAGAGGTGCACGAAACCGGTCGCGTGGACGGCGTGCGCGCCCTCACCGGCGACGGGCGATTCGGTTATCTGACCGGTGGTGACGGTTCGGTCCGCGTGGTCGACAGCGGCGCCTGGATGGTCGATCACGGCGACCACGTGCACTACTACCGCGCGAAGCCCCGGGAAGTCGGTGTGGCGCCCGGGAAACAACCGCTGAGCGCGTACAGCGATCCGGTGGCTTCCGCGGTGTCCTTTTCGGACGGTACGGCGGTCGTGCTCGACCGGGCTTTGCTGGACAAGGGATCCGTCGCCGAACTGGGCAGGATCGTGCGTGAACCCCATGACGGCGTCGCCGTCCCTTATGGCAAGCAGATCCTGGCTTCGGTGGCGGACCCCGGTACGAAGTACGGGAACCGGGTGCGGGTCCATGACCGGCAAGGGAAACCGGTGGCGGAGATCGGCCAGCCGTGTCCGGAACTGCGGGGCCAGGCGGTGACCCGGCGGGGTGTCGTGTTCGGCTGCGCGGACGGCGCGTTGCTGGTCACGGAAAAGGACGGCGCCTTCACCGGCGAGAAGATCCCGTACCCGCCGGAGGCGGCCGCACGGGAACGTGCCACCGGTTTCTCCCACCGGCCGGGCGGTACCACGCTCGTGGCCAAGGCCGGGGACGGCGGCGTGTGGTCGCTGGACGTCGGCCGCCGGACCTGGCGGTACCTCGAGACCGGGCCGGTCGCCGCGGTGAACGCGGTGGGGGAGGGCGGCCCCGTCCTGGTGCTGAGCCGGGACGGGAAACTGCGTGCCTTCGACGGCGCCACCGGGAAGGAGCAGGCGCAGATCCCTTTGCTGCCACCCGAAGCGGCCGCGGCCGCCACTCCCTCCGTGCAGGTCGACACGACGCGGGCGTACGTCAACAACCCGCATTCCGGAGAGGTGTACGAAATCGACTACAACGACAACCTCCGTCGCGCCAGGACACTGAAGGTCGAGGGCAAGGCCGCCTTCATCGTGGAGACGGGCCGATGAACCGCCGCGTGCTCGCGCTGCTCGCCGCCGTGCTGCTGGCGGTCGCCGGATGCTCCGGGAGCGGCGGGGGAGGGAAGTCCGTCGTCGTCACCACGAACATCCTCGGCGACATCACCCGCAACATCGTGGGGGACCAGGCCGGGGTGACCGTGTTGATGAAACCGAACGCCGACCCGCATTCGTTCGGCATCTCCGCGCAGCAGGCGGCCGAAGTCGAACGCGCCGGGTTGATCGTCTACAACGGACTCGGCCTCGAAGAGGGCATGCTGCGCACAGTGCGCACCGCGGAGGAGAACGGGGTGCCGTCGCTTCCCGTGGGAGAACGGGCGAATCCGATCGGCTATCCGGGAGGCGCGGCGGATCCGCACTTCTGGACCGACCCGGGACGGGTGCGCGAGGCGGTGAAGCTGATCGCCGACCAGATCGTCGCCCATGTCGGCGGCGTCGACGAGGCGGTGATCCGGGCCAACGCCGACCGCTACGGCCGCGAGATCGCGGCACTCGACGCCACGATGACCGAGAGGTTCGGGGCTATCCCGCCGGACCGCCGGAAACTGGTCACCAACCACCATGTCTTCGGTTACCTCGCCCAGCGTTACGGGTTCGAGGTCGTCGGCGCGGTGATCCCCGGCGGCACGACCCTCGCCTCACCCAGCCCCTCGGATCTGAAGGCGCTGGCCGACACCGTGCGCTCGGCCGGTGTGCCGGTCATCTTCGCGGACTCCTCCCAGCCCGACAAGCTCGCGCGGGTCCTGGCCGAGCAGGCCGGTCTGCACGTGGCGGTGACCTCGTTGTTCTCGGAATCGCTCAGCGAACCCGGGCAGGGCGCGGCCACCTATCTGGACATGATGCGCGCCAACACCGAGTCGATCGCCACCGGCTTGACGCGCCCCTGAACGACTTGGCCCTGAATGACTTGGCACAGAAGAAAGGTGCAGTGAAATGGCACGACCCATCCGGTACGGCGCGCTGACGGCGGTGAGCGTGCTCGCGCTCACCGCCTGCGCGACCGAACAGCCGGCCCCGCAGGCCCAGGCCGGGACCCCGGCGGCGGCCGTCGTGGCCGAACCCGTCGCCGTCACCTACGACGGGGGGATCCTGCTGCTCGACGGGAAGACCCTGAAGGTGGCCAAAGACCTTCCGCTCAGCGGTTTCAACCGGCTCAACCCCGCCGGGAACGACCGGCATCTGCTGGTCTCGACGTCCACAGGGTTCCGCGTGCTCGACGCCGTCGGCGCCGTGCTGACCGATACCGAGGTGAAGGCGCCCAAACCGGGACACGTCGTCCGGCACGCCGGCAAGACGGTGCTCTTCGCGGACGGCACCGGCGAGGTGACGGTGTTCGATCCGAAGACGCTCGGGGGCGGGGCCCTGCCCGCGCCGAAGCACAAGACGCCGGAAGCGCATCACGGGGTGGCCGTCGAACTCGCGGGCGGCGAACTGGTCACCACCATCGGGAACGAGGACGAACGGCCCGGCATCGTGGTGCTGGACAAGGAGAAGAAGGAGATCGCGCGCAACGACCAATGCCCTGGCGTGCACGGTGAAGCCGCCGCGCGCGGCGAAGCGGTGGTGATCGGCTGCGAGACCGGCGTCCTGATCTACCGCAACGGCGCCATCACCAAGGTCCCCAGCCCGGACCCCTACGGCCGGATCGGCAACCAGGCCGGGTCGGATCTCTCTCCGATCACCTTGGGCGACTACAAGGTCGACAAGGCGGCGGAACTCGAGCGGCCGACCAGGGTGTCGCTGATCGACACCGAGAAGGCCACGCTCAAGCACGTCGAACTCGGGGTCAGCTACACCTTCCGGTCGCTGGCCCGCGGACCGCAGGGGGAGGGACTGGTGCTCGGTACCGACGGGCAGCTCCACGTCATCGACCCGGTGTCCGGTGCGGTGACCCGGAAGATCGCGGTGCTCGGCTCCTGGCAGGAACCGCTCGAATGGCAGAGTCCGCGTCCGGCGATCTTCGTCCGGGGCGGGACCGCTTACGTCACGGATCCGGGCAAGAAGGAGATCCACGCGGTCGACCTCGCCTCCGGTACGAAGACGACGACCGGCTCGCTGCCCGGTACACCCAACGAGGTCAGCGGCGTACTCGCGCACTAGGCGAGCCGCAAGGGCGGGTCGTGAGTGGTAATGACGGTTCTAACCGTCATTACCACTCACGAGACTGGGCCCGTCGCGATCAGGGGTAGTACGTGGTGCCACTCGCGTGGATCGCGTTGCCGTCCCGCTTGGCGATCATGAAATAGTAGGTCCCGGCGGGCAGGTTGTTCCAGGTGTATTCCCGGGCCGAGTCACACTGGTAACTGACGTTGCCGTAGCTCTTGTCGAAGAATTCGTCTTTCCACAGTTCGATCGCGTAGGACGTCAGTCCCGGATCGGTGGAGCAGTTGGCGTAACTGGTGATTTTCGTGCTCCCGGCGTTCTGGTTCCAGAGGCGGGACTTCAGGAGCAGCTTGAAATCCGCCTGCCAGTCGAAACTACCCGCGAAGCCCGTGGCCGCCGACGCGGCGGGCGTCACGGTCAAGGCCAGGCCCGCGGCCATGGTGGCGGCAATACCGAGCCGGAGTGCTTTCCTGGTCGCGATGGACATCTCGAGTATTCCTTTCTTGACGGGAATATCTCCATGAGACCAGCCCGGCACCGAATCGTGAACGCACCAACGTGCAGTCGAATGATCAGCCTTTCGCCGACGTCCCGTTCGTCAGCCGTCGAATCCCGCGCCGCCCGGCGTGATCGTGCCGGTCCGGGAGAACAGCAAGACGAAAGGGCGCCGTGACCGCGTGGACCGCACCGGCCTGTCGAGTCGTCGCCGTCCCGCCGCGAAGGCGCCGACCAGCATCACGAACAACATCGCGGCCAGACGGCGATCACGGCCTGGGCCGTAGTGACGCGCGAAGCGGGAGCGCAGCCCGCGGATCTTGTCGGCGAGCACCGCCAGACCGGGCTCTCCCAGGGTCGCGACCGTCACCACTCCGTCACGGTGATCGACGGCGACGTCGTGGTAGTCGTCGAGAAGCTGGAGCACGTCGCCCAGCTCGACGAGAAGGTCGAGTTCGTCCGCCGTCATCCCCGGCCGCAGCAGCGCGAACAGCGCGGTGACCCCGAGACCGCCTTTGCCGCGGGTGATCCGCTCGACCTCGGCGAGCGGCAGCCGCGGATCCCGCTGGCGCCGCGACTGCCGTTCGTAGTCGTGCAGGTCCCGCATGACGGTGAAGATGGTGTCCTCGGCGGGGCGGGCCAGCCGGGCCTCCATCGCGCGGTAAAGGGCGAGAAGCAGCGATTCCACCTCGGACATCGGCTCGAAGGCCTCACCCCGGAACAGCTCGGCGAGCCTGTCGTCGAGGTCGGGCCGGTCGAAGTTGTCGACCAGGTCGTCGTAGACGCGGGTGAACGAACTGCCGAGCGCCGCCAGCGCCGGGTCGAACGGTACCCCCGCCATTTCCGCGTAGCCGCGCATCGCCAGCCCGACCTTGACGGTCGTCGCCAAGAAGGCGTCGCGGGCGTCCCGTGACAGCGCCGGGGTGGCCCCCACCGACCGGTCGACGAGTGGCGCGACGACCTCGTCGAACACGCTCATGATCTCCCGCGCGTCACGGACCACGTACCGCACCACGCCGGGCAGCCCCGCGGCCATCGGCACGCAGCGCGTCACCCCGAGCGCATCGCGGAGCACCCCACCCATGTCGAGCAGGCTAACAGTACGGAAGCCTTGTCAGAGCCGTGAGCACGGCGGAGGCTGGAGCCGACCGCGTCCGCGAAGAGAGGCGGAGTACCGGTGAAAACGGATGACCTTCCCAGGATCGAGCCGGCCGACAGCCTGCGCCCCGACCTGCGCGTTCCCCTGCTGGCGACCGCCAGGATCGAGGCCACGCTGGCCAGGCTGAGTGAACCGCGGTTCGCCGACGCCCATCGCCGGACCCTCCGCGCCCTGGCGGGGGCCGCCGCGCTGACGGCGGCACAGTTCGCCGTCGTCCCCTCGCTGCGGCCATGGTTGCTGGGCGCCGCCGCCCTGCTCCTGCTCGACCTGGTCTGCCGTCTCCTCGCGCTGAACTCCTTGCGGCGCCGCCAGCGCGCCTTCGAGCCCCGGTGGCTGGAGGCGCAGTCGGCCGTCTTGCGCACGGCCTCGTTCGAAATCGTCCGGTTCGAGGTGTCGACGCCGTTCGAGCGACGTCCTCGCGGCCGGGCCCAGTCCTACGACCTCACCCGGCCCGCGGAGGTCGAGATGCTGATCGAGCGGCAGCGCGACGACCGTGCCCGAGGCCGGTCATCGCAGGTGAAGCTCGAGTTCTCCTACCTTCTGGGGCCGGCGCGACGCGCGGCGATCGAGGTGGTGTACCTGGATCTGGACGACGTCACGATCGTCCGCGCGGAGGGTGCGCGCCGGGCACGTGTCCGGTTCCCGGAGGCGCGCTATCACGCGCAGCCGTCGCTGCACCGGACAGGCTGGCGGCAACCGAGCGAGACGACGTTCTGGGTGCTCGGCCCGGCCACGGTGCACGCCGCCGCCGGATAGCGAGGACGACTTCAGCCGCCGGACAGCCGGTCTTGAAGAAGCCCGTGACGGAACTGGTAGTGCGGCCCGGTCAGCCGCAGCACCCCGAGCTTGTGCGCGTCGTCGAGGAACCGCATCAGCCGAAGCGGCGTGGCGCCGATGACGAAGAGCCAGATCCGCGCGGTGACGAAATGGCCCCAGGCGCTGCTGGCCAGCACCATCATCCCCAGCCCGCCGCCACCGAGCACCATGCCCACGAAGCCGCCCAAAAGGCTTTGCTGCAGCGGGTTCATCCGGAAGGTGAGCTGCGCCGCGAGTTCCGGCACCGCGACACTCCCGGCGACACCGACCACCAGACCGGCGAAACCGCCGACGGCCACGCCATAGCCGACGGCCGCCCGGTCGCTGCGCAGGACGCCGAGCGGGGTGACCGCGGACTTCGGCTCCGTCGGGCGGGTGAACCGCCGGACCATGGCGAAGGTGAGGCCGAAGATCAGGCCGCTGATCAAGCCGTGCACTCCAGTGGCGAGGGTTCCCGCGATCAGGCCGCCCGAGGCCGCGCCGATCACGCCGAAACCGAGGTCCCGCAGCAGCGAACGACGTCCGGCCGCGTTCCACCGCGGTGCCCTCGGGACGAACCGCATCGGTGGTTCCGGCCGGATCACGCCGAGCGCGAATCCGCCGAGCAGGCCGATCGAAAGCCCGAAGACGAGCCCGAACACCGGGCGCCCGAACAGGCTGAACACCGACCAGCCCAGCAGCCCGCAGCCGGCGGCGCCCAGGACGACCGGGGTCAGGACGAACACGGTCATCGGCACCAGCCGGTACAGCTGCCACCAGCTCAGATCCGTCGCGCCCCGGTCTCCTTCCTTCCTGCCGGAGCTGAGATGCCGCGCGAGGAAGGTCAACGTCCGCTCGGCCTGGCGCGGGCCCCAATGTCCGGAGGGCCGGGCCGGGTTGTGCCCCAGCGGCCTGGACCTTCGCGCGAACACGGTCGGCACGAAGCTGTCGAGCAGATGGTGTTCGAGCTGGTCGGCGGTGCCGAACCGGTGCTGATCGAGCAGGTCCGCCGGGGAGCGGTCCGGCCCCTCGTAGGTCGTGCGCGCGAGAAAGAGCATCAACGGTTTCGCCAGGGTGGTGGCCACCAGGCCGCCCGGTCTGCGCTCGATCTCGTCGAGCACCGGCAGCCAGCGGTCGATGTCGGCGCTGAACACCTCACGGAGGTAGGTGCCCATCGCGACGTCGTCGATCGGGAGCAGCCGCACCACGGTCTTGCCGCTGACCGTGCGTTTCCCGGCCGCTTCGGCGAATTCGGCGGTCCGGCTGGTGAGGACGAACGGCGAGACGAACACCGGGCTTTCGCGGACGGTCCGCATCACCGCGCTGCGGGCTTCCTCGGATAATTCGTCGAAGCCGTCGAGGATCGGCAGCAGCCGTTCGCCGGTCAGCAGGTCCTGCGCCGCAGTGGCACCCCAGCGCGCCTCGTCGTTGAGGAACGGGTAGTCCTCGTTCAGCCTGCCGAGCAGCCACCGCTCGAAGTTCTCCGCCGGATTCCACGACGCGAGCTGGAACAGCACCGGGATCCGCTGCTGCGCCTCCTTTTTCGCCAGCTCCAGGGTGAGCAGGACGCACAGCCCGGTCTTGCCCGATCCGGCGTCGCCCACCACGATCATCGGCCACGGCCGTGCCTCGTACGCTTCGAGAAGGATTTCGAGGGAACCGTTGTCCGGCAACAGGTTCTCGACCCCGGCGCGCGGCGCGGGCCGCGACACGACCTCCCACCGGACGGCCATCCGGTCTTCTTCGGCGAACTGGTGCCGCCGTCCCGCCTCCTCGGTCCACTGCTTGCGCACCGCTTCCCGGAGGACGAGAGCCGCGTCGTCGATCTGGCTGGGCGTGCTCGCCTCACCGGACCACAGCCACCAGCGCCGGACGGCCGGTGCGAAGGGCGCCGCCGTCACCAACGCCAGTACGACGCCGGAGACCGCGGTGACCGGCCCCGCGCCGTAGCGGATGATCACCCAGACCATGACCGACGCGAGCACGAACCAGATGACCGCGGGCCCGAGAATCCGGCGTTGCATAGCGGTCATTCAACCGGGCGGCGGCGTCGCGTTCAATGAGCTGAGGACACGTTCACCACTCGATCGGGACGGCGACCGGACCCTGGAGGGTGAGGAACATCCGCCGCCACGCGAGTTCGCCGAAGGGGACGGCCAGCCGCAAGCGGGGCGCGGCGGCCAGCAGCGCGGTGAGGCCGGTCTGGAGTTCCAGCCTGGCCAAGGCCGCGCCCAGGCAGTGGTGGGGCCCGTGCCCGAAGGTGAGATGCCCTGGCGCGCGAGCGAGATCCACCGATTCGGGCGCGGGAAACCGCCGGGGGTCGTGGTTGCCCGCTCGCAGCGGCGCGAGGACGAACTCGCCGGCGCGGATCGGCGTTCCCCCGATCTCGGCGTCCTCGGTCGCGACCCGTCCTTGATCGGCGGCGGAACCCTGGTCCTGGCGCAGGAGTTCCTCGACCAATGCGGGGATCGTGGCGGGATCGCGGGGGAGTTCCGGCGTGACGGCCAGCCGTAGGACGGCCTGGGCCAGCGCGTTCGCGGAGGGGACGTAGCCGGCGATCATGATCGCGAAAGCGAGATGGGTGACCTCGTCCGGGCGAAGGGCGTCGCCGGAGTCGTCCCGTGCCTCGATGAGTCCGGTCAGCAGGTCGTCGCCGGGCGATTTCCGCTTCAGTTCCACCAATTCCGCGAGATAGCCGCCCAGATTCCGCGCCGCCTCGGCCATTTCCGCGTAATCCGGGGCGGTGAACACCGCGACGATCCCGTCGGTCCAGGTCCGCAGATCGTCGCGAGCCGCCGCCGGGACGCCGAGAAGTTCGTCGATCACCGAAAGGGCGAACGGGATGGCGAACCCGACCAGCACGTCGGACGGCGGGCCTTGCGCGAGCAGCTTCGCGGCCAGTTCCGCCGCGAGGACCTCCACCCGCGGCCGGAGCGATTCGACCCGGCGAGGGGTGAGCGCCTTGGCCGCGATGCGGCGCAGCCGCGCGTGTCCGGGACCCGACATGGTGAAGAGCAGCTGCTCTCCGTCCGTGGCGGGGGTCCCGGGAATCCAGGGGCGGAACCGCGGATCGGCCAGCACCGCCCGGATGTCGGTGTGACGGGTGACCAGCCAAGCGTCCTCGCCGGAGGCCAGCCGGACACGGCCGACGGGTTCCTCGTCCTGCCGCCGCGCGAATTCCGCCGGGCACCGCAAGGGTTCCGCCTCCGCGAACGGATAGTCGCTCTCCCCGGTCATGATCTCCCCCTTCTCTTGGGTCGTTCGGTCGCTTTCTCGCTCAGCGAGTTCAGCGGTATCAAGACGGCGTCACCGCTCACGCCCAGCGCGCGGGCGGTCAGTACCCGGTACAGCTCCTCCGCCGCGAGCGTGAGACGCGCCGCGCGGGCCGTGACCGCCTCCGCGTCCGGATCGAGTTCGGCGAGCGCCGCCGCGATGACCTGTTCGGCGTCCCGTTGCTGCCGTTGGGCCACCACCTCGACCAGGGCGTCGACCGGGGTGACCAAGGTCCGTCGCCGGTCCGCCGGATCCGGCCCCGTCACCACGGCGCCTTCGTCCCGCATCTTCGCGACGGCGGCGGACACGTGGCTCTGCGCGAAACCGGTGCGCGCGGTCAGCTCGCCGATCGACATGCCCGGACTTTCGACGAGTACCGAGATCAGCAGGTCGTAGATCTCCGGGGCCTCGGGATCCGTGTCGTCGCGCATGCCGTGGGAGGCCAGCTCCATCAGGTGCTTGCCGAGCAGGTACAGCTCACTGGCCTTCATATCGGAAACGATACATCGAAAGCGATGTAAATGGCGAGCGGTCGGTCGGTCGATCGAGGCGAGGGGCGCCGGTGCGACCTGGGATCGCTCCCAGGTCAGGGGTGATGTCATCGATGTCGGCGATGTCCGTCCACAGTGGATGATCAGAGCCACCGCGGGTGAGGGAGCGGTCATCGACCGTTGTCACGATGTGAACGAGACGTTAAGCTGACAACCCGACGGAATGTTATCGCTAACAGCGTCAGCGAAAATTTCGTCACTCAGCGATTTTCTCCGCCCGATGGCGAAAGTTTCGGCCGCCACCGGCTTACTTTCCCGTGCCCGCAGGAGGTTTCGTGAAATCCCGGATACGACTCTTCGTGGCCGCCGCTACTTCCGCTCCCGGTTCCGGTATCTGTACCAGGGCTTGAACCCGTCCGCGAGCGGCGACTACCACAGCCTGCCCTGGCGGCTAGGTCTCCTCACCCAGACGAATTCCACCTGTTGAGCGGGAGTCGACGATGAAAACACGCGCGAAAATGCTGGCCGCCGCGGCGGCCGTGGTCGTGGCGATCACCGGACTGCCGGGCGCCGGCCACGCCGAATCGAACGGGGGCGTGCGGATCATGCCACTGGGCGATTCGATCACCTACGGGACCGGCGATCCCGGCGGGTACCGGATCGGCCTCTGGAAACGTCTGGCGGCCGGCCGGTACACCAACGACTTCGTCGGCTCGCAGTTCAACGGGCCGGGCAGTCTTTGGGACCACGACCATGAAGGGCACCCCGGCTGGCGGATCGACCAGATCGACGCGAACATCACCGGCTGGCTGCGGACCTACCGTCCGCGTTCGGTGCTGCTGCACATCGGCACCAACGACGTGCTGCAGAACTACAACGTGGCGGGCGCGCCGGGCAGGCTGTCCACCCTGATCGACCACATCACCGCGACGGCGCCCACCGCCGACGTGTTCGTCGCGAAGCTCATCCCGCTGGGGTGGGGGAGCGGTGACGCCACCGTGCGGACGTTCAACAACGCGCTGCCCGGGATCGTGCGGGACAAGGTGAACGCGGGCAAGCGCGTGCACCTGGTGGACCAGTACAGCGCGCTGACCGCCGCCGACCTTCCTGACGGCGTCCATCCGAACGCCACGGGGTACGACAAGATGGCCGCGGTCTGGTACCGCGCCCTGTTGTCGGTTCCGGGAAGCATCGGGAATCCGCGCGCGGCGGTCGGGTAGGTCGCCCGGTGGGTCGTGAGTGGTAAGTGTTGTTCTAACGGCACTTACCACTCACGAGGTCCTGTATCGGCTGCGTGGGCGAAGGGCCCTTTCCTCGCGTCAGATGCGGCGAAGGGCGCTTTCGTCGCATGAGATGCGGGGAAAGCGTCCTTCAGTCTCGCCCGGCCCACCGGTCACTCGACTTCCCGCCAGGGGACTGATAGTCGTAGGCCACCGGTTCCGGCGACGTCGCGCCCGACGTGCTGATGACGCTCGCCTGGCCCTGACACGGGACATTGTGATGACCGCCGTGGCGTCCGTGATCCCGCTGTCGCGCGTCTCGGCCGCGATCTTGAGTTCCACGATCCACCCGGCCCGCCGGTTACTCGCGGCGGCGTGTGGAGGCGCGCACGACGAGTTCCGGGGTGAAGATGACCTGCCGGTGCTCGTGGGCCGGTTCGGTGGTCTCCGCCATCAGGAGTTCCGCGGCGGTGCGGCCGAGCTGGTGGCGTGGCTGGCGTACCGACGTGAGCGGGACCGCCGCCGCGGAAGCGAACTCGATGTCGTCGTAGCCGACGATCGCGAGGTCGTCGGGGACGCTCACGCGCAGGGTGGCGCAGGCCTGCAGGAGGCCGAGCGCGAGCAGGTCGTTGACGCAGAAGGCGGCGGTCGGGCGGATCGGCGCGGGCAGGCCCGCCAGGCGTTCGCCGGCGTTGCGGCCGTCGGCGACGGTCAGCGTCGGGCTGGTGATGTCGATCAGGCGATCCGGTCCCAGGCCCGCTTCGGCGAGCGCGCGAAGGGCGCCTTCGCGGCGATCGCGCACTTGACCGAGCGCGGTCTGGCCGCCGACGAACGCGATGCGGTCGTGGCCTTGTTCGATCAGGTGCCGCACCGCGATCTCGCCGCCGTAGACGTCGTCGACCGCGACTGAGCAGTGGGTGGCGGTGTCCCGCGTGCGGTCCACGATCACGACCGGGGTGCCGCGACGCGCGATTTCGTCGAGCAGCGGTGAGTCCGGATCGGCCGGGGTGATCAGGATGCCTTGGACCCGTTGCTCTTCGAGCCGGTCGAGGTAGGCCTTCTCGCGGCCGGGGAGGTTGGCGCTGTTGCAGAGGAACAGCGAGAGGTCGTCCGCGCCGGCGGCCTCCTCCATCCCGGCGGCGACGTCGGTGAAGAACGGGTTCCTGCCGTCGAGCATCACGTAGGCGAGGACACGGCTGCGGCCCGCTCGCAGCTGGCGCGCCGATTCGTTGCGCACGAAGCGGAGTTCGGCCATGACGGCTTCGACCTTCGCGCGGGTGCCGGGGCTGACCCGGTCGGGCCGGTTGAGCACGTTCGAGACCGTGCCGAGGGAGACACCGGCGGCGGCCGCGACATCCTTGATGCCCGCCGCCCGGGTCTCGAGTCGGGCTTCCTTCGAGCCTCGGTCGGTCATCGGCACCTCTCTGTTGAAACGTAACACTATGCAGCGGTCAAGCCGCCCTGGCTAGTCGTTGACTTGACCTTTCGGGCCATAGTAGCTTCACCGCTCCAGGCTTGTGAAACCTTTCAATCCGGAGGTCGCGATGGCGCGGCAGGATCGGTCGACTGGCGAGCCGGGCCGCGTGCCCCTGCTGGAGGTCCGCGACGTGACGAAGTCGTTCGGCGCGGTCGCGGCGGTCGCCGGGGTGTCGTTCCCCCTGTACGCGGGGGAGACACACGCCTTGGTCGGGGAGAACGGCGCGGGCAAGTCGACCATCGTCAAGATGCTGGCCGGGGTGCACCGGCCGGACGCCGGGACGCTGCTGCTGGACGGCGAACCGGTCACCTTCGCCTCGCCCGCCGACGCGAAGGCCGCCGGTATCGCGGTCATCTACCAGGAACCGACCCTGTTCCCGGATCTGTCGGTGGCGGAGAACATCGTGATGGGCCGCCATCCGCGCCGCGCCTTCGGCAGGATCGCCCATCCCGCCGTCCAAGCCGAGGCGCGGCGGCTGTTCGCCCGGCTCGGGGTGCGGATCGACCCGGCCCGGCCGGCGCGCGGGCTGTCGATCGCCGATCAGCAGATCGTCGAGATCGCGAAGGCGCTGAGCGCCGACGCGCGGGTGCTGATCATGGACGAGCCGACGGCGGCGTTGAGCCTGGTCGAGGTCGAGCGCTTGTTCTCGGTGGTACGGACGCTGCGCGACGAAGGCGCGGCGATCATGTTCATCTCGCATCGGTTCGAGGAGATCACCGAACTGTGCGGTCGCGTGACGATCCTGCGCGACGGCAGGCAGGTGTCGACCGATCCGGCCGGGGACCTGACGGTCGACGACATGGTGCGCCGCATGGTCGGCCGCGACCTCGACGCGTTGTTCCCCAAACAGGACGTCGAACCGGGCGCGGTCGTCCTGGAGGTCGAAAACCTGTCCCGCGCCGGTGTCTTCCGGGACATCTCCTTCTCGGTCCGCGCCGGTGAGATCGTCGCCTTCGCCGGGCTGGTCGGCTCGGGCCGGTCCGAGGTCGTGCAGGCGGTGTTCGGGGTGGACGAACGCGACACGGGCACGGTTCGCTTGAACGGCAAGCGGATCCGGCCGCGTTCGCCGCGCGCGGCGATGGCCGCGGGGATGGCGCTCGTACCCGAGGACAGGCGGCAGCAGGGCCTGGTGATGGACCTGTCGATCGAGCGGAACGTGACGCTGCCGCGTTCGCGGGCGCTGGCGAGGCTCGGCCTGCTCAGCGGCGCGGGGGAACGGCGGGAAGCGCGGCACTGGACGGAGCGGCTCCGGACCCGATACCGCCGTCTGACCGACGCCGTCGGAACGCTGTCCGGCGGTAATCAGCAGAAGGTCGTGCTGGCCAAATGGCTCGCGACGGCGCCGAGGGTGCTGATCGTGGACGAGCCGACCCGGGGGATCGACGTCGGCACGAAGGCGGAGGTCCACCGGCTGATGTCGGAACTGGCCGCCGAGGGGGTCGCGGTGGTGATGGTGTCCTCGGAACTTCCCGAGGTGCTGGGCATGGCCGACAGGGTGCTGGTCATGCGGGAAGGCCGGATCGTGGCGGAACTTCCGCGCGCCGAGGCCACCGAGGACTCGGTGATGTTCGCGGCGATGGGACAGGGGGCCGCCGCGTGAGCGCGACCGAAGTGGCGGCACCCCGGCCTCGGGAGCGTTCGGTGCTCGGCACGGTGTTCAAAGCCCGCGAGTCGGGGATCGCCCTGGCGCTGGTGGCGCTGGTGGCGTTCACCGCCACGCAGAACTCCCGATTCCTTTCCGGGCAGGGCATCCGCGACATCCTGCTCGGCACGGCCATCCTCGCGGTGCTGGCCGTCGGCCAGTCGATCGTGATGATCACCCGGAACATCGACCTGTCCGTGGGTTCGGTACTGGGCCTGTCGGCGTTCGCGGTCGGCTCGCTGATGCGGGACAACCCCGGTCTGCCGGTGATCGTGGCGGTATTGGCCGGTCTGGCACTCGGCGCCGTCTGCGGTCTGATCAACGGCACCCTCGTCCGGTTCGGCCAGGTACCGGCGCTGGTGGTCACCCTCGGTACGTTGTACGCCTTCCGCGGGGTCTGTTACCTGTGGGCGGGCGGGCAGCAGATCAACGCCGACAAGCTGCCGCCCTCGTTCCTCGGTTTCGGGACCGCGACGCTGCTGGGCGTGCCGTGGCTGGTGCTGATCGCGGTGGCCGTCCTGGTCTCCGCCGCCGTTCTCCTGCGCGACTACCGCGCCGGGCGCGAGCTGTACGCGATGGGCTCGAACCCGGAGGCCGCGAAGCTCGCCGGGATCAAGGTAGGCCGCAACACCAGCGCCGCCTTCCTGGCAGGCGGTGCGCTCGCGGGCCTGGCCGGGGTCCTGTTCGCGGCACGCTTCGGCACCGTCGACGCGGCCGCCGGATCCGGATACGAACTCACCGTCGTCGCGGCCGCCGTCGTCGGCGGGGTCGCGGTGTTCGGCGGCAGCGGTTCGGCGTGGGGCGCGGGTCTGGGCGCGCTGCTGCTGACCGTGATCGGCAGCGCGCTGGCGGTACTCGACATCGACCAGTTCTGGCAGCAGGCGATCGTCGGCGCGCTGATCCTGTTCGCCATCGGCGCCGACCGGCTGGTCGCGGTCCGCGTCGCGAAGGCCTTGAAGAAGAGGGACTCCCATGTCTGAGCGGGCACAGTCCGGTACCCCGTGGCTGTCCAGGCTGGCGAGCTGGGACGCCGCCGTGATCATGGTGACCGTCGTCGTGCTGCTGATCGCCTCCGGCACGGTCGAGAACTTCGGCACCGGCCGCAACTTCACGTTCCTGCTGCTGGACCTGCTGCCGATCGCGCTGGTGGCGTTGCCGATGACGTTCGTGATCGTCACCGGCGAGATCGACCTGTCGGTGGCCAGCACCTTGGGGCTGACCTCGGCCGTGATGGGTTCCTTGTGGGACAGCGGTTTGCCGATCGAGACGATCATGCCCTTGTGCGTCGGCCTCGGCGCGGTACTGGGCGCGCTCAACGGCGTTTTCGTCACCGTGTTCAAGCTGCCCTCGCTCGCGGTCACGATCGGCACGCTGGCGCTGTACCGCGGGCTGGCGTTCGTCGTGCTCGGCGACGGCGCGGTGGCGGATTTCCCGCGTGACTACACCGGCTGGGTCACCGGGACCCTCGGCGGCGAACCGATCCCGAACGTCCTGATCCCACTCGTCGTACTGGCCCTGATCTTCGGGGTGGTGCTGCACGCGACGCCGACCGGACGCGGGGTGTTCGCGGCGGGCGCGAGCGAACAGGCCGCGCGGTTCGCCGGGATCCGCACCGGCAGGCTGAAGTTCTGGCTGTTCGTGGCCGGCGGGGCGATCGCGGGCCTGGCCGGGGTGCTGTGGACGCTGCGGTACTCCAGCGCGCGGGCCGACAACGGCCTCGGCCTCGAACTCGCCGTGGTGGCCGCCGTGCTGCTCGGCGGGGTGTCGATCTTCGGCGGCAAGGGCACGCTGCCGGGGGTGCTCGCCGGTGTCGTGCTGCTGGCGACCCTGCAGAACGCCCTTCGCCTGCAGGACGTGTCGAACGAAGCGCTCAACATCGTGACGGGCGTGCTGCTGATCGTCTCGGTGCTCCTGCCCAATCTCGTCTCGTCGGTCCGCGCCGGAATCCGGCGCGGACGGCGAACCGCATCTCCGCCCCAGAAAGGTTGACGACCATGACGCGTCCATTCCTCACCGGCGTCCTTTCGGCCTTCACCGCGGCCGGCCTGGTGGTCGTGCTCGCCGCTTGCGGCGGTACCACCAAGAACGACACCGCGGGCTCGGGCCCCGACCGGTCCACCGCCGCCGCGAATCCGGGCGCGGCCGCGAAGGAGGGGGTGAAGATGGCGTTCCTGCCCAAGCAGCTCAACAATCCCTACAGCGACATCGAGGTCGGCGGCGGCAAACAGGCGCTGGAGGAGCTCAAGGGCGAGTACAAACTGGTCGGGCCGAACGACGCGAGCGCGTCTTCGCAGGTCAGTTACATCAACACGCTCATCCAACAGCGGCAGGACGTCATCGGCATTGCCGCGAACGATCCGAACGCGGTGTGCCCGTCGCTCAACCAGGCACGCGGAGCCGGGATCAAGGTCGTGGCGTTCGACTCCGACGCGGCCAAGGACTGCCGTGACGTCTTCATCAACCAGGCCACCACCCAGGGCATCGGCGAGCAGCTGGTGAAGCAGGCGAAGGAGCTGTCCGGCGGGTCCGGCGAGATCGCGATCCTGTCGGCGACCCCCAACGCCACCAACCAGAACGCCTGGATCGAGGTCGCCAAGCAGACGCTGGCCAAACCCGAGTACGCGAACCTGAAACTGGTGAAGGTCGCCTACGGCAACGACGACGACCAGAAGTCGTTCCAGGAGGCGCAAGGGCTGCTGCGGTCGTTCCCGGACCTGAAGGTCATCGTCGCGCCGACGACCGTCGGCATCGCGGCCGCGGCCCGGTACGTGAGTTCGTCGAGCTACAAGGGCAAGGTCGCGGTCACCGGGCTGGGCACCCCGAACCAGATGCGCGCCTTCGTCAAGGACGGCACGGTCAAGCAGTTCGCGTTGTGGAACCCGGCCGACATCGGCTACCTGGCCGCGTACGCCGGTGTGGCGTTGAGTTCCGGGCAGATCACCGGTACCGAGGGGCAGAAGTTCAAGGCGGGCAAGCTCGGCGAGTACACCATCGGCGCGAACGGGGAGATCGTGCTCGGCCCGCCGACGACGTTCGACGCGGCGAACATCGACAAGTTCGACTTCTGACCGAGGTGTTCCCCAGCGCCTGACCGGCGCTCGACGAGGAAAGACGTGATCGACTTGCCCGACCTCACCGCCGTGAAAGCCGCACTGCGGAAGCAGCGGATCGAGACACCGTCGTGGGCGTACGCCAATTCCGGCACCCGGTTCAAGGTGTTCCCGCAGGCAGGTGTGCCGCGCACGCCGGAAGAGAAGATCGCGGACGCGGCGACCGTGCACCGGTTCACCGGTGCCGCGCCGAGTGTCGCCCTGCACATCCCGTGGGACCGGGTCGACGACTTCGCCGCGCTCACCGGTTTCGCGAAAGACCTGGGCATCGGGATCGGCGCCATCAACACGAACGTCTTCCAGGACGAGGACTACAAACTCGGCTCGGTGACCAACCCGGACGCCGCCGTGCGCCGCAAGGCGACCGATCATCTGCTGGAGGCGGTGTCCATTATGGACGCCACCGGATCACGCGACCTGAAGCTGTGGTTCTCCGACGGTATCAACTATCCCGGCCAGGACGACCTGCGCGACCGCCAGGACCGGATGGCGGCGGCGCTGCGGGAGGCCTACGACCGGCTCGGTGACGGCCAGCGGCTGTTGCTGGAGTACAAACTCTTCGAGCCCGCGTTCTACGCCACCGACATCCCGGACTGGGGCACCTCTTACGCGCATTGCCTGGAACTGGGCGAGAAGGCGACGGTGTGCATCGACACCGGGCATCACGCGCCCGGGACGAACATCGAATTCATCGTCGCGTTCCTGTTGCGCGCGGGCAAACTCGGCGCGTTCGACTTCAATTCCCGGTTCTACGCCGACGACGATCTGATGGCGGGGGCGGCGGATCCGTTCCAGTTGTTCCGGATCATGTACGAGATCGTCCGCGGTGACGCGCTGGATCCGGCGTACGGCATCAACTTCATGCTCGACCAGTGTCACAACATCGAGGCGAAGATCCCGGCGATCATCCGGTCGGTGATGAACGTCCAGGAGGCCACGGCGAAAGCCCTGCTGGTGGACCGGGACGCGCTGCGGGCCGCGCAGCGCGACGGAGAGGTACTGGAGGCCAACGCGATCGTGATGGACGCCTACAACACCGACGTCCGGCCGTTGCTGGCCGAACTGCGCACCGAGGCCGGGCTCGACCCGGACCCGATCGCGGCCTACCACCGCAGCGGATACCAGGAGAAGATCGTGGCCGAACGGGCCGACGGCACGCAGGCGGGGTGGGGAGCATGAGCGTACCCGCCGAACTCGTCGCCCGGAGCAACGCGCTCGGCGCCGATCCACGCAACACGAACTACGCCGGCGGCAACACCTCGGCGAAAGGGGAAGTGCTCGACCCGGTCACCGGCAAGCCGACGGAACTGTTGTGGGTCAAGGGTTCCGGGGGCGACCTCGGCACTTTGACCGAGTCCGGGCTGGCCGTGCTGCGGCTGGACCGGCTGCGCGCGCTCGCCGACGTCTACCCGGGTGTCGAGCGTGAGGACGAGATGGTCGCCGCGTTCGACTACTGCCTGCACGGCAAGGGCGGGGCGGCGCCGTCGATCGACACCGCCATGCACGGGCTCGTCGGTGCCGCTCATGTCGACCACCTGCATCCGGACTCCGGCATCGCGCTGGCCACCGCGGCCGACGGCGAGGCACTCACCAAGGAATGCTTCGGCGACCGCGTGGCGTGGGTGGACTGGCGGCGGCCGGGATTCCAGCTGGGACTGGACATCGCCGCGGTGCACGCCGCGGATCCGCGGAAGATCGGCGTGATCCTCGGCGGGCACGGCATCACCGCGTGGGGCGCGACTTCCGAAGAGTGCCGCCGGAATTCGCTGGAGATCATCCGCACGGCCGAGAAGTTCCTCGCCGAACGCGGGAAAGCCGAGCCGTTCGGGGCGATCGTGCCGGGCTTCGAACCGCTGCCCGAGGCCGAGCGCCATGCGCGGGCGGCGGCGCTCGCACCGGGGATCCGCGGGCTCGCCTCGACGGATCTGCGCCAGGTCGGGCACTACACCGACAGCGACGCGGTGCTCGACTTCCTGGCACGGGAGAAGCTCGCGCCGCTCGCGGCGCTGGGCACGTCCTGCCCGGACCACTTCCTGCGCACGAAGGTCCGGCCGCTCGTGCTGGAGCTGCCCGCGACCGCTCCGCTCGACGACGTCGTCGAGCGGCTGAAGGAACTCCATGGGGCATACCGCGCGGACTACCGCGCCTACTACGAGCGGCACGCGACCCCGGACAGCCCGCCCCTGCGCGGCGCCGACCCGGCGATCGTGCTCGTCCCCGGCGTCGGCATGTTCTCCTACGGCAAGGACAAGCAGACCGCGCGCGTGGCGGGGGAGTTCTACGTCAACGCCATCAACGTGATGCGCGGAGCCGAATCGGTGTCCTCCTACGCGCCGATCACGGAGAGCGAGAAGTTCCGGATCGAGTACTGGGCGCTGGAAGAAGCGAAGTTGCGGCGGATGCCGGAGCCGAAACCCCTCGCGGGGCGGATCGCGCTGGTGACGGGTGCCGGTTCGGGGATCGGCAAGGCGATCGCCGAGCGGCTCGCGGCCGAGGGCGCCTGCGTGTCCATCGCCGACCTCGACGCGGAGGCGGCGGCCAGGGTGGCCACGGGCATCGGCGGCACCGACCAGGCCGTCGCGGTGACCGCGGACGTCACCGACGCCGCCGCCGTCCAGTCCGCCGTGGACGCCACCGTGCTCGCGTTCGGCGGTATCGACCTCGTCGTCAACAACGCGGGCCTGTCGATCTCCAAACCGTTGCTGGAGACCACCGAGCGCGATTGGGACCTGCAGCACGACGTGATGGCGAAGGGGTCCTTCCTGGTCTCACGGGCCGCCGCGCGGGCGATGGTCACGCAGGGGATCGGCGGTGACATCGTCTACATCTCGTCGAAGAACTCGGTGTTCGCCGGTCCGAACAATGTCGCCTATGGTGCGGCGAAGGCGGACCAGGCGCACCAGGTCCGCCTTCTCGCCGCCGAGCTGGGCGGGCACGGTATCCGCGTCAACGGCGTCAATCCGGACGGGGTCGTCCGCGGGTCGGGCATCTTCGCCGGTGGCTGGGGCGCGCAGCGGGCCGCGGTGTACGGCGTGCCGGAAGAGGACCTCGGCGCGTTCTACGCTCAGCGCACGATCCTCAAACGCGAGGTGCTGCCCGAGCACGTGGCCGCGGCGGTGTTCGCGCTCACCGGCGGCGACCTGACCCACACCACCGGGTTGCACGTGCCCGTCGACGCGGGTGTGGCGGCCGCGTTCCTTCGCTGAGACGGGAGAAGACGGTGTCGGTGCTGCGGGTGGCGGCCGTCGACCTCGGCGCGTCCAGCGGACGGGTGATGGCCGGGTCGGCCGGGCCGGGACACCTCGCCGTCGGGGAGGCGCACCGGTTCCCGAACGGCCCCGTCCGGGCCGGCTCGACGCTGTACTGGGACGTGCTGGGCATCCATCGCGAGACGCTGCACGGCATCCAGGCGGTGCAAGCCGGTGGCGGGCTGTCCGGGATCGGGATCGATTCGTGGGCGGTGGACTACGGATTGCTCGACGGCTCCGGCGCGCTGCTGGGCAATCCGGTGCACTACCGGGACAGCCGCACCGACGGGGTACCGGACCGGGTCGTGAAGACGATCCCCGCGCGGGAGCTCTACGACGTCACCGGAGTACAGCAACTGCCGTTCAACACGCTCTATCAGCTGGTGTCCGAAGTGGACAGACTGACGTCGGCGGAGACGATGCTGCTGATCCCCGACCTGCTCGGCTACTGGCTGACCGGGAAGGTCGGCGCGGAACGGACCAATGCCTCGACGACCCAGCTCTACGACGTCCGCGCGCGGACCTGGGCGGTGGACCTCGCGGCCCGGGCCGGGATCCCGCCGCGGCTGCTGCCCCCGCTGCGGGAGCCGGGGGAGCGGATCGGCACCCTGCTGCCAGAACTGGCCGCCGACCTCGCCCTGCCCCCGGTGCCCGTGATCGCCGTCGGTTCCCACGACACGGCGTCGGCCGTGGTCGCCGTGCCCGCCGAACCCGGCGCGCGCTTCGCCTACATCTCGTCGGGCACCTGGTCACTCGTCGGTCTCGAACTCGACGCCCCCGAACTCGGGGACGCCGCGTTCGCCGCGAACTTCACCAACGAAACCGGCGTCGACGGCAAGATCCGCTTCCTGCGCAACGTGATGGGGCTCTGGGTGCTGACCGAAACGCTCCGGACCTGGGCCGCGCGTGGCGAGCGCGCCGACCTGGCCGAAGTGCTCGCGGAGGCGGCCGAAGCACCGCCGCTGGCCGCGGTGGTGGACGTCGACGCGCCCGCGTTCCTCCCGCCGGGGGACATGCCGTTCCGGATCGCGCGGGCCTGCCGGGAGACCGGCCAGCGGCCGCCGTCCACCCGTGGCGAGATCGTCCGGTGCATTGTGGACAGTCTCGCGCTGGCCTACCGCCGCACGGTCCGCCGGGCCGCGGAACTGACGGGCCGGACGGTCGACGTCGTCCACGTCGTCGGCGGCGGAGCCCGCAACGAACTGCTGTGCCGGCTGACCGCGGACGCGTGCGGCGTGCCGGTGCTGGCCGGTCCGGTCGAGGCCGCCGCCCTGGGCAACGTGCTCGTGCAGGCCCGGACCCTGGGCGAGGACCTGCCGGACCTGACCGCGATGCGGGCGCTGGTCCGGCGGACGCATCCGCCGCGGCGGTATCCACCCTCAGGCCGGGGCGACGGCTGGGACGCCGCCGAGGCCCGCCTGCAGCGCCCAAGTGACTCGTGAGTGGTAATGACGTTTTAGATACGCACCGGGCGTAGGTTCGTTAGCGGTTGGCCGTGAAGGCCTCCTTGAGGGACTCAGGGTCCCTCAAGGAGGCCTTCACGGCCAGCTCGGACCATCGCCACCAGGCTCAGTGGCACCATCAGTCACCGCGAGCAAAGCCGCAGGTCACGACCTGGGCCAAGTAGCTCGTGAGTGGTAATGACGGTTAGAACCGTCATTACCACTCACGACACCTTCAGGGCCGTACGATGGACACCGCGGTGCCTTGTGCCGCGGCGCAGAGCGTCACGGTCCCGTCCTGGCCGAGCACGGAGAGATCACAGCGACAGGTGGCCTGCGAACGGCCGCTGTGCAGGACTCGCGCCTGCGCCAGCAGTCTGAGCCCCTTCGCCGGCCGGAGATAGTTGATGCTGAATCCGCCGGTGAGGATGGCCGGTCCCAGCGTCGTCCCGGCCGCGAAGGTGATCGCGTTGTCCGCGGCGTAGGCGAGGACGCCGCCGTGGAGGAAACCGTTCTGCTGCAACAGGTCTTCGCGAATGTCGAGTTCCAGGGTCGTCTCGCCGTCGCCGAACGAGGCCAGCCGGGTACCGAGCAGGACGCTGAACGGTTGCGACGCGAGGCCCTTCCGGGCGTCTTCGAAGGTCAGTGCGGTCATCAGAGCCATGCTTTCAGATCGGCCAGATCCACCACGGGCATCCCCCAGCGCAGCGCCGCGACTTCGAGGTCGGCGCTGCCGGCCATGGTGCCGTCGGGGTTCATGACCTCGCAGCACACGCCGACCGGCGGTAGGCCCGCCGCGACGCACAACGCGACCGTCGCCTCGGTGTGCCCGGACCGGTCGGCGAGCAGACCCGGCCGCGCGGCGAGCGGGAAAACGTGTCCGGGACGCAGGAAGTCACCGGCCGTCGCGGCCGGATCGGCCAGCTTCCGCACGGTGGCGGCACGTTCGTCCGCGGAGACGCCGGTCCCTGTCCCGGCCGCGAGATCGACCGGTATCGACCAGGCCGTTCCCTGCCGGTCGCCCTCGCCGGGCATGGGCGCGATCTCCAGTCGCCGCAGCACTTCCGGCGCGCACGGTACCGCCGGGAAACCGCAGACCTTGGTCAGCAGGAAGGTGAACGATTCCGGGCGGAGCCGGGCGCCGGCGAAGATCACGTCGCCTTCGCCCTCGGTCTCCGGGTCCCAGACGATGACGCCGCCACCCGCCGCGAGCTGCCGCAGGACCTTCTCCACGCCGACGCGGCCGCCGACGTGCCCGGCCCAGGGCAGCCGGGGCAAGGCCCGGTCCAGTGCCGAAGGATGTGCTTTCTCCACCAAGCGGCTGACCAGGTCGAGTTCCAGATTGACGCGGTCACCGGACTTCAGTTCGCCGAGCGTGGTGGCCGAGCGGGTCATCGGGAGCAGCACGACCGAGATCCGGTCGCGCAGCACCTCGGCGATGGTCACGCTGACCCCGTCGAGCGCGATCGGGGTCTTCGCGAGCAGCCTGTCCAGCAGGCGCTCCGGCGGCCGGATCCAGATCCGGAGGGCACCGCCTTCGTCATCGATCCGCACCACCTTGCCGACCGCGTCGACATATCCCTGGACGAGGTGGCCGTCCAGCGGGTCACCGACGTGGAGGGGCGTCTCGACGTTGACGGAATCCCCGGTCGCGAGCGTGTCGAACGTCGACCGGCGCCGGGTCTCCGCGGAGAGCACCGCCTCCAGAACGCCGTCCAGCGGTCGCACGGTGAGCCGCACTCCGTTGACACACACCGAACCGCCGTCGCCGACGCGGTCCGCGCACTTCGGCGCGCGCACCCGCAGCACGTCGCCCTTGATCTCTTCGATGGAACCCAGCTCGCCGATCCGGCCAGTGAACACGAATCATCACCCCGTTTTGACGCCGTACCCCAGCAAAGCCCGGCGCGTGCCGGACGTGGGGGACGCGGGGTCTCACCGCCTGGCCCCGGAATCGCACCGGGTCGTTCCGCCCCCTCGGCGGAACCGGCCGGCTATACGGCCACACCGTGGAATCGCACCACGAGCCGATCATATCCATCCTGTCGATCAGTTTCGAGGGGCGGATCCGCGACTTGCCCCGCGAGCTTACTTACTTGTAAGTTAGCTTTATGACGACGATCAAGGCCACTTCCGATCTGGACGCGGTCGAGGCCTTCTGCCGCCGCTGGGAGCAGGCGTGGAACGGGCACGACGGCGACGCGGTCGCGGCGATGTGCGCGGACGACCTCGTCTACGACGAACCGGCGCTGGGCACGACGGTCCACGGCCCGGATTCCCTGCGCGACTTCGTGAACCGCATGGCGCGCGGCTATCCGGACTACTCCTTCACGCGTGAGGGGCTGTACGCGGAGGTGACCCGGAACGCCGTGCTGGTCGCGTGGCGCTTCAGCGGCACCTTCGCCCGCACGGGCCGTCGCGTCGGATTCCACGGTGACGACCGGCTGGAACTGGGTGAGGACGGGCTGATCCGCGCCTATCGCTGCCTGTATGACAACAAGTTCGTCGAGGGTCAGCTGCGCGGCGCCGTGGCGGAAGCGTGAGCGAGACCCCTCGCGCCCGCATGCCCGCCGCGGTACGGCGGGCGGGGATCATCCGGGCGGCCGATGCCGAGTTCGCCGCGAACGGCCTGGCGGGTACGCGGCTGGAGGCCATCGCCGGCCGCGCCGGGATCTCGCATCCGCGCATCGTGCAGATGTTCGGTTCCAAACGGAAGTTGTTCCTCGAAGTCGTCCACGCGGCCTTCGACCGGATCGAAGCCGCGTTCGAGGGCGCCGAGCCGACGCTTGCCGCGCTGGGCGCCGCGTACTTGAGGCTTCTGCGGAGCGATCCCACCGTCGGGCTCGTCGTACTCCAGGGATACGCGGCGACGGCCGACGCGACCGTCAAGGAAGAAGTACGGCGACGTCACGTCGGCCTCATGCACTCGGTCGCCCGGTCGAGCGGCGCGGACGCGTTGCAGGTACGCACGTTTTTCGCCACTGGGCTCGTGCAGACGATCTCCGCGGCACTCGAACTGCCCGAACAGCGCGCGGATCTGGCCTGGAGCACATGGATTCTCGAACTCGCCGATCCGCCGCCCCCGGCCGGTTGAGCGGTTCGACAAGGAAGAACGGGAGAACAGGTCTTGGTCACCAAGCGGACAGCCGAGGTCAACGGGATCACGATGCACTTCGTGGAGCAGGGGGAAGGACCTCTGGTCCTGCTGTTGCACGGCTGGCCGGAGACCTCGCATTCGTGGCGTCACCAGATCGGCCCGCTGGCCGAAGCGGGCTATCGCGTCGTGGCGCCGGATCAACGCGGGTACGGCCGCACCGAGTGTCCTGCCGGGGTGGAGCAGTACACGCTCCTGCATCTCGTCGGTGATGTCGTGGGCCTGATCGAGGAACTGGGTGAGCGGCAGGCGATCGTGGTGGGGCACGACTGGGGTGCGCCGGTCGCCTGGCACACCGCGTTGCTGCGCCCGGACATCGTGCGCGGGGTCGCCGGGATCAGCGTGCCACCGGCGCCTCGGGCCCCGGCGCCGCCGCTGAGCCTGCTGCGACAGCACTTCGGCGAGGGTTTCTACCAAATCTACTTCCAGCGGCCCGGCGTCGCCGAAGCCGAGTTCGGCGCGGATCCGCGCACCACGTTCCGGAGACTGCTCGGCGCCTCCTCCGCCGGGGCCCCGGTCGTCCGGGACGGCGAGGGTTTCTTGGACCGATTCACCGACGTCGACCGGCTGCCGGATTGGCTGGATGACGAGGACATCGACGTCGCCGTCGAGTCGTTCGCGCGCTCCGGGTTCACCGGCGGGCTGAACTGGTATCGCAACATCGATCGCAACTGGGAGCTGCTGGCACCGTGGCGGGGCAAGCCGATCACGCCGCCCGCGTTCTACCTCTGCGGTGACGAGGACATCACCCGCGCGTTCACCGATACCGGAAATATCGCCAAAGCCGCGACGGACGTGCGCGGTGTTGTCGACATCCCTGGGGCGGGTCATTGGGTTCAGATGGAACGCCCTGACGAAGTGAACGAGGCGCTGCTCGGCTTCTTCAAGCAGTTGTGACCCCTTCGCCCCTTCGGCGCCGACGGAACGGAAAACGCGGTCGCCGGGTGACGTCGGCTTCGAAATCGATCGTGACCGACAGGTCGAAACGGAATCGCTCACCGTCAGTGATGTGCGTCGTCGTGCATTTTTCGGTAAAATGCCGACCTCGCCACTGAAGCGGGTATTCGGCACGCGCCCTTCCAAGATCACCTCATGACATCCTCGCGCCCGCAAGAGGAAAAGTCCCGCATTCGACGGAAACCGGCGTGGCACCGGGCGGTTCAAGCAGCCCGGTAAGCGGAGCGGCGACTCTTGCTCACCCCGGTCGGATCGGCGATGCTTGCGCGGGGGTCACGGATCAGAGCCTGCCACTTCGACTCAGTGGAGGAGTGCCGGTCGGGTGTGCGGGCGTCTCTCCCGGCTTGACGGCAACAGCGGGGGACGCGGTACCGGGCCTGGGACGGTGTCGGACGTCATGGGGGATTCATGATCGACATGAGTGCACGGTTGTTTCGGCCGGTAGTGGCGCATGAGGAAATCGTGACAATTCCGATTTTGTCTTTGCGTCCCGGTGAATCGCCAAGACTGAGAGGTGAGGACAAGAGACATGTCGCGCGGCTCGCGGAAACGGACGCGCCGCTGCCGCCCATCCTGGTCGACCGGCGCACGATGCGGGTCATCGACGGGATGCACCGGTTGATGGCCGCCTCGATGCGGGGCCAGGACACGATCGATGTCGAGTTCTTCGACGGCGATCCCGAAGAAGGATTCCTGAGGGCCGTTCAGGCTAACGTGACCCACGGTTTCCCGTTGTCCCAAGCGGATCGCCGGGCCGCCGCGATCCGGATCGTCGCTTCCCATCCCCGGCTGTCGGACCGGACCATCGCGGAGATCACCGGCCTCGGCGCCAGGACCGTCGCGTCGATCCGGCGATCCAGCGACTCCGTCCCGGAGGCGACGACGCGGATCGGCCGGGACGGCAAGGTGCGCCCGGTCGATCACGGCGAAGGGCGGCGGCGCACCGCCGAATTCCTTGCCCGGAACCCGAAAGCGTCACTGCGGGAGGTCGCCAGGGCCGCCGGTGTTTCCCCGGGCACGGTCCGGGATGTCCGCAAGCGGCTCGAACGCGGGGAGGGGGCCGTGTCGCCCGAGCCTCGGCAGGGCGGCACGATCGAGCGGGCGAAGAAGGAGGCCGCCCTGCTCGAGTCCGCGGAGCGGGAGCCCGACACGGTGGCCGAGGGGAGCTTCGACGCGGATCGCGAGGCGGCGCGGTACGCGCTGGAGAAACTGTTGCGGGATCCCTCTCTGCGGCACAACGAGCAGGGCAGGCGGCTCCTGCGGCTCATCCAGCACACCGCAGCCGAGGCCAAGGACTGGCTCGGCGCCACCGAGACCGTGCCGCCCCACTGCCTGGCGATGATCACCAGTCTCGCCCGCCATTTCTCGGAGATCTGGCTCTCCCTCGCGGAGGAACTGGACGATCGCGCGGCGATCGCCGACCCCTGGGGGGTCCGTCCGGTGGACGACACGAAGTAACCGGTCCCGGCGGCCCGGGTGCCGCGGCCGCCGGGCACCGTTCGCCTTGGGGTGCGTCCTCGCGCGCGGCCCGGACCGATCCTCGCCTCCCGTGCGAAGAAAATCGACGAACGCCGTATCGCGTTCACTTTCCGGCTATTCCGCCGCGTTTCCCCGTATTCGTGTTCAACTGCGCGAAAGGCGGCAGTTGAACACGGTGGCCACACATCACTCCGCTGGGGCATGGTGCGTAATCGCCCTGCATGAGTGCAGTGCAAGTCGAATACTAAGGAGCTGGACATTGCGGTTCGCGCTGGGGCACGACGATCTGCATTCGACCGAAGAAGTGGAAATCCGTTCGCTCTCCGTCGGCGACTCTCCGCGAATCGGCGGCGAGAGCCTGGAACACGTGGAAGCATTGGTCGCCGCCAATGTGCCGCTGCCACCGATCGTGGTGCACCGGCCCTCGATGCGGGTCATCGACGGCGTGCACCGCCTCCGCGCCGCGATGCTGGCGGGCCGCGGGACCATCACGGCGCGGTTCTTCGACGGCACGGAGGAAGACGCCTTCATCCTGGCGGTGGAGTCCAATATCGCGCACGGGCTGCCGCTGTCGGCCGCCGATCGCAGGCAGGCGGCGGAGCGCATCATCGCCACCCACGGCCGGTGGTCCGACCGGATGATCGCGTCGGTGGTCGGGATGTCCGCCAAGACGGTCGCCGACATCCGCCGCGGCACCGAAATCGGTGCGGCGGGCGAATTCGCCCGTATCGGCCGCGACGGCCGGGTCCGCTCCATCGACGTGAGCGCGGGTCGCAGGCTGGCCCACGAGATGATCGTCGGGGACCCCACCCTGTCGTTGCGCCAGGTCGCCCGCGCCGCGGGGATCTCGGCGGAGACCGTGCGGGACGTCAAGAACCGGATGCTGCGCGGGGAGGACCCGGTCCCGCGGAAACGGCAGGCGAAACCCGGGGGATGGGGTGACGAAGACCGCCCCGCGGAGCGCGTCGTCACCCGGTGCGAGGTGAAGCCGCCACCGGCCACCGTGGTGGCGCGGCTGCGGGAGGACCCCGCGCTGCGGCTCAACGAGAACGGGCGGGAACTCCTGCGGCTGCTGAACATCCACCTGGTCCGTTCCGAGGATTGGAACAGGATCATCGACAGCGTGCCGCCGCACAGCACGGAAACGATCGCCGAGCTGGCGCGTTATTGCGCCGAAAAATGGTCGGAGATCGCGTTCCGTATCGAACACAAAGGATCGAAGTCGGCTTAATGGCCATTTGTCGAAAACCTATTTCGGAGGTGTCAAGTGGAAATCGGATCAGTCGACCATGTCGAGTTGTTCGTGGCGGACGCGGAAGGGACGGCGGCGAGGCTGTGCGACTCCTTCGGGTTCGCGCTCGCCGGCCGGGGCGGTGAGCACACCGGCCTGCGCGGCTGCGAGTCGGTGCTCCTGCGGCAGAACGACATCGCGCTCCTGCTGACGACGGCCACCAGCCCGGACCACCGCGCGGCCGAGTACCTGCGGCACCACGGCGACGGTGTCGGCGTGATCGGCATCGGGGTCGGCGACGCGCACGCCGCGTTCGGCGAGGCGGTGGAGCGCGGGGCCGTCCCCGTGGCCCCGCCTGAGGAATTCGGCCCGGTGGGCGCGCGGGTCACCTATGCGTCCGTGCTCGGGCTCGGCGACATCGAGCATCGCTTCGTCTCCCGGGAAAAGCCAGGAGGCCCGTTCGCGCCCGCCATCGAAGAGACCGGCACCGGCGCGTCCGGCGGCCTGCTGAAGCGGGTCGACCACTTCGCGGTGTGCGTTCCCGCCGGGGAACTGGACGAGACCGTCCGCCGCTATCAGGACATCTTCGGTCTCACCAAAACGTTCGAGGAGCGGATCGTCGTCGGTTCTCAGGCGATGGACTCCAAGGTCGTCCAGAGCCGGTCCGAGATGCTCACCTTCACCGTCATCCAGCCCGACGTCACGCGCGCCCCCGGGCAGATCGACAAGTTCGTGAAGTCCCACGGCGGGGCGGGTGTGCAGCACGTCGCCTTCCTCACCGGGGACATCAGGACCGCGGTGCGCACCAGCGCCGAGCGCGGCGTGCGGTTCCTCTCCACACCGCTGAGCTACTACGAGGCACTGCCCGGCAGGCTCGGCGAGATCGGCGTCCCGGTGGACGAACTCAGCGCGCTCGACATCCTCGCCGATCGCGACCACACGGGCGTCATGTTCCAGATCTTCACCGAGTCCACGCATCCGCGGCGAACCCTCTTCTACGAGCTGATCGAGCGCCGGGGCGCGCGGACGTTCGGCAGCAACAACATCCACGCCCTGTACGAGGCCGTCGAACGCCAGCAGGCGGCCGACACGGCCGCCCGGAACGGCTGACGCGTCCGGTGTGCCGACGGGAACGGGGGCCGTCATGGAGTTGACGCTGGGGGAGTTCGCGCGGCGGGCCAGGGAACGGCTGGACCCGCCGGTCTGGGACTTCCTCGAAGGCGGCGCGGGGGAGGAGCGGACGCTGGCGGCGAACACCGCCGCGTTCGACCGGATCCGGCTGCGGCCGTCGGTGCTGCGGGGAGCGGGGCGCCCGGGAACCGGCGTCAAGATCCTGGGCCGGACCTGGGCCGCTCCGGTGGCGGTCGCGCCGGTCGCCTTCCACACGCTCGCGCACCCCGAGGGTGAGCTGGCCACCGTCCGCGGGATCGGGGCCGCCGCGAAGGTCCCGGTGGTGGTCAGCACCTTCGCGGGCCGCACTTTCGAGGAACTGGCGGCCGAGACCGCCGTGCCGCTCTGGCTCCAGGTCTACTGCCTGCGGGATCGCGCGCTCACCCGGCACCTCGTCGAACGCGCCGAGCGCGCGGGCTTCGAGGCGCTGGTCCTGACCGTGGACACGCCACGCCTCGGCCGCCGTCTGCGGGATCTGCGCAACGACTTCCGGCTGCCGCCGGGGGTGACTCCCGCCAACCTGGAAGGAGACGGTTTCTCCTCACCGTCGGCACACTCGCGCGCGGCGTTCGACCCCGACCTGGACTGGTCGGTGGTGGACTGGCTGCGTTCGGTCTCGGCCTTGCCGATCCTGCTCAAGGGGATCCTCACCGGGGCCGACGCTCGGCGCGCGGCCGAGGCCGGGGTGGACGGCATCGTGGTGTCCAACCACGGAGGTCGTCAGCTCGACGGCGTCCCGGGAACACTAGACGTGCTCCCCGAGGTCTCGGCGGCCGTCGGCGGGCGGGTCCCGATCCTGCTGGACGGCGGGGTGCGGCGGGGCCGGGATGTGCTGGCGGCGCTCGCGCTGGGCGCCGACGCGGTCCTTGTCGGGCGCCCCGTGCTGCACGGCCTCGCGGCCGGGGGAGCCGACGGCGTGCGGAACGTCTTCACCGTTCTCCTCGACGAACTGACCGACGCGATGGCGCAGGCCGGCCTGCGGACCCTGGCCGACGTGGGCCCCGAGCTCGTCGGCCAGGCGCCGGTGCGGCGTCGCACGCCTGTACGTGAGCTGCGCCTGACGGATCTTCACGCGAGTGTCGCCGATCCCGGTATGGACACGATGAACTTCCTGAACGAGGTGACGGCGCGCTACCCGGACGCGGTGTCGTTCGCACCGGGACGGCCGTACGCCGGGTTCTTCGACACCGAGCAGATCTTCGGCTACGTGCGCCGCTATCTGGATCATCTGGCCGACCGGGGCCACTCGCCGGACCAGGTGCGGGAAGCGGTGTTCCAGTACGGGCCCGCCGCCGGGCTGATCCGGGAGCTGATCGCCGATTCCCTGCGGGTGGACGAGGGCATCGAAGTGCCGCCGGAGTCGATCGTGGTCACGGTCGGCTGTCAGGAGGCCATGTTCCTCACGGTGCGCGCGCTGATCTCCGGCCCGGACGACGTCCTGCTGGTCGCCAGTCCCTGTTATGTGGGGATCACCGGTGCCGCCAAACTGCTGGACGCCGAGGTGGTCGCCGTCGAGGAGGACGATGACGGCCTCTCGTGCGAGGCGCTCGAAGCCGCTGTCGAGGCGGTGCGGGCGCGGGGCAAACGTCCCCGTGCCGTCTACGTGGTCCCGGACCATTCGAACCCCTCCGGCGTCACCATGCCGCTCGAAGCCAGGCGGGCGCTGCTCGACCTGGCCGGACGGCTCGGCCTGCTCGTCCTGGAGGACAGCCCGTACCGGCGGGTCAGCCCGGGGCCGCAGATCCCGGCCCTCAAGGCGCTCGACCGGACGCGGCAGGTGATCCACCTGGGTTCCTACGCCAAGACCGTGTTCCCCGGGGCGCGCGTCGGCTTCGTGGTCGCGGACCAGCCGGTGCTGGCGCCGGACGGCGGCACCGGTCTGCTCGCGGCCGAACTGGCCAAGATCAAGAGCATGATCACCGTGAACACCTCGCCGCTGAGTCAGGCGGCGGTGGCGGGCGCGCTGCTCGACTCCGGTGGCCGCGTTTCGGAGTTCGCCACCGAGACGTCCGCGTACTACGGCGAGGCCATGCGGCGCACGCTGGAATGCCTGGAGCACGAGTTCCCGGCCGGGCTGAGGGCGCGGCTGGGGGTGAGCTGGAATGCGCCCGGCGGGGGCTTCTTCCTGACCCTGCGGGTGCCTTTTCCCGCCGACAACGCCGCGCTGACCCGGTCCGCGCAGGACTTCGGGGTGATCTGGACACCGATGTCGTATTTCTATCCGCAGGGCGGTGGCCGGACCACGATCAGGCTTTCGACCAGTTACCTGACGCACGCGGACATCGAGAAGGGCGTCGCGCGGCTGCGTGGCTTCGTGGAGTCGGAAGCGGGACTGGGCCGCTGAGCGGACCGTCGCAAGTAGTCGACTAATTGCGACAGCACACGCCCAAGCGTGGAGGATCAGGGACGTTCGATGTCCTCAATCCTCCACGCTCGCGCATGCCACGTCGCTGGCGCCACTCGCAACCCTGAGGTCGGGTGTGAGGGGCTGAAGGGGACTTTCCCCTCATCTGACGCGCCCTTCGGCAGAGGGTGTGGGTCGTGAGTGGTAAGTGCCGTTAGAACGGCACTTACCACTCACGACCCACGCGACCCGCCGTCAGGGAAGCAGCATGATCACGGTCTCCGCGTTGCGTTCGACCGCGGCCCGGCTGTACAGCAACGGGAAGTAGTCTCCCGTCCGCCAGCGCTCCAGCAGGTCGCGGTAGTGCGGCCCCGTCGTGTCGCCGGACTGACCGGGGGCGCTGACCGCCTTGGAGTCGTCCCAGCGCCCGACGTCGAGCGCCATCTTGAACGAGGCGCCCACGCCCTGCCCGTAGGTGGTGGGGTCGTACTTCGAAACGTCCACTGTGTACGCGGAGCCGCCGCGCTCCACCGGGCCGACGTGCCGTCCGGTGGTGCTCAGGAATTCGGTGTGCTGCAACGCACCCCAGCGCCACTTGCCCGGATCCGCGCCGAGTTTCCCGCGCACGTCGGCGTAAGCGGCGCCGAGGGTGGTCAGCAGCAGCCGGTCCCTGGCCGCCTCTCCGCCGGGCCCGAACCACTGGCCGGGATGTTCGAGCGCGTCGAGCATCAGGCCGACGTTCCCGCCGGGGATCGCCGCGAGTGACGCCGCTTCCTCGTTCAGGAACACGCGGAGGAACGCCGGGACGAGGTGGTTGGTGAACCACGGTTCGTAGAGCGCGGTGGCCGCGGAATCGACGTGTGCGACGCCGTCGTACCCGCGGAGCAGGTTCAGTGCCCGCTCCGTGTCGGGATCGGTGCTCCGCAGGCCGGCCAGCAGCGGCACCAGACGGCGTGCCGGCAGCGACAGCTGGTCGTTCTGCAGCCGGACCGAGTCGTCGACGGACTGACGGCGGCCGCCGGAGAGCACGTCGTCGATGCGCTGCTTGCGGTACGGCGGCTCCCATTCGTAGCCCACCTGGAACGGAAAGCCCGCCGGGACGTTGTGGTCGTTGGCGGAGGCGATGAAGCCGCTCTTCGGATTGTAGGAGCGCGGCAGCGTGGCGCCGTCGTGAAAGCCGGTCCATTCGGAGCGGCCGTCGCCGGGGGTCGGGAACAGGCCGTCGTAACCGGACCGCTTCGGCGCCCGCCCGGCCGCGACCCAGCCGATGTTCCCGGCCGTGTCGGCGTAGAGGACGTTCTCCGCCGGTCCGCCCCAATGCCGCAGCGCGGCGGAGAAGTCGCCGAAGTTCCGGGCCCGCAAGTAGCGCAGGGAGCCGAAATACGGTGCCGTCCCGGGTTCCGTCCAGGCCGTGCGCAGCGCGTAGGCCACGTTGCGTGCCGCGTCGACCCGCAGCACGGGACCGTGCCGGGAGTACCGCATCTCGATCCGCTGCGGCGGCCCTCCCAGGACGGGTACCTCCTCGGTGACCGTCCGGAAGGACTCCCACCCGTCGCCGTAGCGGTACCGGCCGGGGTTGTCCGGGTCGAGCCGGTAGACGTACAGATCCTCCTGATCGATGCCGAACACGGTCAGCCCGAAAGCGACCGTTCCGTTGTGCCCCAGCGAAACCCCGGGCAGGAACGGCTCGCCCGCGCCGATGACGTCGAGGCCCGGCGCCGACAGATGGCTGATGTACCGCAGTGGTGGCGCGGTGAGCGCCCGGTGCGGGTCATTGGCCAGGATCGGGCGCCCGGTCAGGGTTCTTCCCGGTGACACCACCCAGCTGTTGCTGCCCTCCGCCATGCCGGAGTTGTACGGCGATCGCCCGCCGAAGGCCGTTCGCCGCTCCGCCGGGGCGACCGGGTCCAGCACGTCCATCGGGATCGAACACGGGTCGATCCCGTCCGGGACGGCGGGGGTGTGGGCGGGCTCAAGCGCGTGGGCGAACTTGTCGGCCTCGATACCGCCCGCGCAGACAAGGCGCGACCGGAGCACCTCCGACGCCGCGTTCATCGACAGCCCGTGCTTGCGGACGCGCACCACGTCCTCCGGCCGCCACCGGCCCGGTTTGAAGCCGAACTCCGTGAACTCCGGCGGAAGGCTTTCCGGGTGCCGCTCGAGCCAGTCCAAGCGGGCGTTGATGCCCTCGGTGAACCGGATGGCCGCTTGTTTCGCCTCGGGACCGTAGGCTGCCCATTCGCGGTCCATGTCGCCGCGGTAGAGGAACAGCCGGGCCGCGCGATCCTGCTGCACGAACGACGGACCGAGGATCTCCGAGAGCAGCCCGAGACCGCTGCGGCGCCAGATGTCCATCTGGAACAACCGGTCGCGGGCGGCGTTGAACCCCTGTGCGAGGAAGAGGTCGTCGACGTTCCGGGCGTAGATGTGCGGCACACCCCAGTGGTCCACGACCATCCGCACCGGACGGCTCAGCCCGGGGACCTGGTAGCTCTCGGTACGCGGCCCGGCGGATATAGCCGGGGGAGCCGTGCCGGACAGCAGCGCGATGACGGCCAGTATCGTGCCCAGCCACCGCCCGCGGCTCGTCATCGGCCCGGATCCGGTTCACACCAGGACATGCCGTCGGGTGTGGCGACGAGTCCGCCGTCGAAGACCGGGGTGATCTCGCCCGCTTCGTCGCCGAGCTGGGCCCTGGTCTGGACCTGCGATCCCTCCTGCATCGCCTGGCGCACCACCGATGACCGGAACAGCGGCGCCATGTTCTCCTCGCGGGCTTCGACCAGCGTGTCGACGGCGTCGGCGAACTCCGCCGAGCGCTGTTTGAGCCGCAGGACACCCGATTCGGTGTCGGTGAGGTCGAATTCGGCGCTGGACATCCCCGCGACGAGTTCGACGAACGACTCCAGCTCGGTGTTGCTGCTCTTGGTCACCTTCTTCGCCGACCAGAAGTAGGAGTTCTCGTCGATGTGCATGTCGTAGAACGAGGTCAGGAACTCGTAGAAGACGCCGTACTCGCGGCGATAGCGTCCTTCGAACTCGTCGAAGGCCCTTTGCTCGCCGACGCTCCCGTCCAGGACGCTGTTGATGGAGCGGGCCGCCAGCAGCGCGCTGTAGGTGGCCAGGTGGACCCCGGAAGAGAACACGGGGTCGACGAAGCAGGCCGCGTCGCCGACGAGGACCATACCCGGCCGCCAGAAATTCGTTTGGTGGTAGGAGTAATCCTTGCGTACCCGCAACTGCCCGTACTGGCCGGTGGTGACCCTGGTCGCGCCGTCGAGGTATTCGCCGATGAGCGGGCACTCGCCGATGAGGTTCCGCATCGCGGCCTCGGGGTCGCCCTGGATCTTCGCCGCGTCCTCCCGGCGGACCACCGCGCCGACGCTGGTCAGCTTGTCGCTGAGCGGGATGTACCAGAACCACCCGTGGCTGAAGGCGACGCACAGGATGTTGCCGGAGTTCGGTGCCGGCAGGCGTTTGCCGTTCTCGAAATACCCGAACAGGGCCAGGCTGCGGAAGAAGTCGGAGTATTTCCGCGAACCGCCGACCCGTTTGTGAATGCGGCTGGTGTTGCCGGAGGCGTCCACGACGTACCGGGCAGAAACTTCGTGCTCGGTGCCGTCCGGATCGGTGTAGCGCAATCCGCGTACACGACCGTCTTCGCTTTCCAGGACGTCGGTCACCGTGCGGTTCTGGCGGACGTCGACACCTTTGCGAGCGGAATTGTCGAGCAGGATCTTGTCGAATTTGCTCCGCTCGACCTGATAGGCGAACGACGTCGGCCCGGCGACCTTGGGCGAGACGGAAAACGCGAAGTTCCACGGCGTGGGATTGGCGCCCCATCGGAAAGTGCCACCGCGTTTACGGAGGAAGCCCGCTTCGGCGATTTCGTCGTCGACACCGAGCAGATGACAGACGCCGTGAATGGTGGACGGCAGCAGCGATTCGCCGATCTGGTATCGGGGGAACGTCTCCTTCTCCAGCAGCAGGACGCGATGTCCCCGCATGGCCACCAGCGACGCGAGCGTCGAACCGGCGGGGCCGCCGCCGACGACCGCCACGTCGAATTCCTCGTTTCGTGCCGTACTCATTCGGCCTCCTGGAACACGTTGCCGGGGTCATTGTTTCCCGGTTCAGGGTTCCACAAGAAATGCCCCGTACCCACCTTGGACAGTTCCCGGAAACGGACAGCGGGTCGTGAGTGGTAAGTGTCGTTCTAACGACACTTACCACTCACGACCCGCGGTATCAGCTCACCGGGCGCCGGATGCGGACGAGGCTGAGTGCGATGAGACCTCCGCTGAGTGCCAGGTAGACCACCGTCTCCAGGATCTGGAACGTCCAATAGCGACTGGCGGGCTGATAGCTGACGTCGACGTGGAGGTCGTACTTCGCGAGGCACACCGCGGCGTCACCGAAGGTCCCGCCTGCCCCGGTTTTGGGCGGGGTGTTGATGCAGGTGCCGAATTTGGTGCTGTCGAGGGTCTTGCCGTCCGGGGTGCGCAACGGGCTGATGTCGGCGATCCAGGCGTTGGGCGCGTCCGGGACGCGGATCCCGCTGATGACCGAGCCGCCGGTGATGCTGCCCAGGTTCTGCGCCTCGTTGATGGCCTCGGCGGTCATCGGCAACGCGGCGTGCTCGGCGGGCACGAGGCTGGGCCGCACCACGTTGGCGAAGAAGAACTGGAAGGCGATGAAGCCGACGAGCGTCAGCGCCATCGCGGGCAGCGTCCGGCGCAGTAGCAGCCCGGCGAGGGCGCCCACGGTGAACGCCAGCGCGGCGTAGCCGATCGGGGCGATGTACCGCGCGCCGAAGACGAAGGTGCTGAACTGGTTCTTGACGACCTCGTCGAACGGCGCGGCCGCCCAGGTGAGCGCCGCTCCCGCCACCCCGGTGACGACCATGGCGCCGACGCCCACGACCAGGACCTTGGTGAGCAGCCAGCGTGGCCGGGTGACGCTTTGGTTCCACGCCAGGGTGTGGGTGTTCCCTTCGAGTTCCCGCGCGATCATCGGCGCGCCCCAGAAGGTCCCGATGACCGCGGGGACCAGGGCGAGACCGGCGGCGAGGAACAGCAGCGTGTTCTCGTAGGCGGAGCGGAACTGGGCCTTCGCCTGCGCGCAGTCGCCTTGACCGCGGCAGTTCGCCTGGTAGACGTCGTAGCCCTCGCGGACGTCCATGCCCACGTACAGCAGGTAGGCGACGATCCCCGCCAGTGCCACGGCGCCCGCCAGCGCCTGGACGCGGAATTGCCGCCAGCTCAGCCAGATCATCGCTGGGTCTCCCATGCTTCGGTCCGGCCGTGCACGCCGATCTCCAGACCGGCGGCCCTGCTCATGTACGCGAGGACGAGTTCTTGGAGCGAGACCGGCTCGGGCGGGTAGGGCAGCGGGCCCGCCGCGGTGTCCATGCGGACGATCGCGTGGCTGTAGTGGCCGTTGTGTTCCGTCCGGATGACCTCGACACCGAGGGGGAGGCGGTCCAGCCCGCCGCGCGGGCCGACCAGCCGGGCGTGGCCGGTCAGCAGGTCGCGGACGTCGCCCGCGACCTGCACCCGCGAGTCGCACAGGACGATGAGGTAGTCGCAGACCTGCTCGATGTCGTCGAGCAGGTGCGACGACAGCACCGCGCTGGCGCCGAGCTCGATCACGAATTCCATCAGGTTACGGAGAAAACCCCTGCGGGCCAGCGGATCCAGCGCGGCGGCCGGTTCGTCGAAGATCAGCAGGTCGGGTCGTTTGGCGGCCGCGATGGTCAGCGCGAGCTGTGCGCGCTGACCACCGGACAGTTGCCCCGCCTTCTGTGCCGGATTCAGCCCGACCTGCCGGATGCGGCGTTCGGCCAGTGCCTGATCCCACCCCGGATTCATCTTCGCGCCGAGTTTCAGGTGCTCCGCCACGGTGAACGACCCGTAAACCGGGGTGTTCTGCGCGACGAACCCCACCTTCGCCAGATGCGCCGCGTTCGCCGCGGGACGGGCCCCCAGCACGGTCAGCGATCCCGCCGTCGGCTCGATCAGCCCGCAGGCCAGGTGCAAGAGGGTCGATTTGCCCGCGCCGTTCGGGCCGACCAGGCCGATGACCCGGCCGGCGGGAACGGTGAGGTTCACCTCGGAGAGTGCCTGTTTGCCCCGGCGGCCGTACTTCTTGGCCAGGTCCGTGGCGTGGAGCACCGGAGGGGAGTCTGCGTGTGGCATGCCCTCATCCTGGGATTCGCCCGTTCTTCCCGGCATCAACCCAAAGCATGGTTTCCGCTGTCCACGGTCGCACTTTTGACCGGTTCTGCGTCGAAGTCCCGCTGCTGGGCGAACTGGGTCCGGTAAAGTTCGGCATAGAGTCCGCCGTTGGCGAGCAGCTCCCGATGCGTGCCACGCTCCTGGATCCGTCCCTTGTCGATCACCAGGATCTGGTCGGCGTCGTGGATGGTGGACAGCCGGTGCGCGATGACCAGCGAGGTGCGCCCGGCGAGGGCGGTCTTCAACGCCCGCTGGATGGCCGCCTCGGACTCGGAGTCCAGATGCGCGGTCGCCTCGTCGAGCACCACGATCGGCGGCGACTTGAGCAGCAGCCGAGCCAGCGCGAGCCGCTGCTTCTCCCCGCCGGACAACCGGTACCCGCGATCGCCGACCACCGTGTCCAGTCCGTCGGGTAGCTGGGAGATGGTCTGCCAGATCCGCGCGGCCTCGCACGCCTCGACAATCTCGGTTTCGGTGGCGTCCGGCCGCGCGTAGAGCAGGTTGGCGCGGATCGAGTCGTGGAACAGATGCGCGTCCTGCGTGACCACGCCGACGGCGTCCTGCAGCGAGTCGAGGGTCAGGTCCCGGACGTCGTGGCCGCCGATCCGGACCGTGCCGGAAGTCGTGTCGTAGAGCCTGGGCACCAGATGGGTGATCGTGGTCTTGCCCGCGCCGGAGGGGCCGACGAGCGCGGTGAGCCGTCCCGCCGGGGCGTGGAAGGAGACCTCGTTCAGCACCAGCGCGTTCTCCCCCTGCTCGGGCGGGCGGGCCGGCACCGCCTCCAGGGAGGCGAGGGAGACCTCTTCGGCGGCGGGGTACCGGAAGGCGACCCGGTCGAACTCGACGTGCGGTGCGGTGCCGTTCCCCTTTTCCTTGGCGGGCAGGGGATGGGCGTCCGGTCGTTCGGTGATGATCGGTTCCAGGTCCAGCACCTCGAAGACGCGGTCGAAGCTGACCAGCGCGGTGGTGATGTCCACCTGGATGGTCGTCAGCTGGTTGATGGGGCTGTAGAGCATCAGCAGCAGGCCCACCAGCGCCACGAGCGTGCCGAGCTGCAGGGTGCCGTCGATGACGAACCAGCCGCCGAAGCCGTAGACCATCGCGGTCGTGACCGTGGTGAGCAGCGTGACCAGGATGAACAGCAGCCGTCCGTGCACGGCCATCGAAATGGCGATGTCCCGGACCTTCGCCGCCTTGCGGGAGAAGTCCGTGGCCTCCTCGCCCTGGCGGCCGTAGAGCTTGACCAGCATCGCGCCCGCCACGTTGAACCGTTCGGTCATCGTCGAGCCCAGTTCGGCGTCGGTCTGCATGCCGGTGCGCGCCAGTCGTTCCAGCCGGGTGGCGATGATCTTCCCCGGCAGGAAGAAGATCGGGATCAGCACCAGTGCCACGAGGGTGATCGGCCACGACAGGTAGAACATCGTGCCGAGCACCAGCACGAGCGTCAGCACCGTGGACAGCGCCTGCGACAGCAGCGTCGAGATCCCTTGCTCCGCGCCGACGACGTCGGTGTTGAGCCTGCTGACCAGCGACCCGGTCCGCGTGCGGGTGAAGAACGCCAGTGGCTGCCGTTGGACATGCGTGAACACCTTGGTGCGCAGGTCGAAGATGAGGCCCTGGCCGACCCTGCCGGAGAACCAGGTCTGCGCGTAGATCGCGACGACACTGACCAAGGTGAGCCCGACGACGGTCAGGGCCAGCGTCAGCACGACGGACATGTTCCCGGGGACGATGCCGTCGTCGATGATCCCCTTCAGGAACAGCGGGGTCGACACCGTGATGACCGCCTCGATCACGGTCGCCACCATCACCACGAGCAGTGACCAGCGATAGCGCAGGGCGTAGGGGATGATGCGTTTCACCGTGCCGGGTTTGATCGGCTGCGGCTCGACGAGGCCTTCGACACGCAGCCCGATCGTGCCGAGGCTGGGGTCTTCTCCGATGGTCACGAAAGCCCTCCTCAGTTTGTGGTCGCACTCAGTTGTTGGCGAACTCAGTTGTCGGCGAAGAAGCCGGTGATCGCCGCGTTGACCGCGTCCGGGCGTTCGAGACAGCCGAGATGCCCGCAGCCGGGGATCTCCACGAGGTCGCAGCGGGGGATCGCCTCGGCGACCTCCGCGCCGAGGTGCGGCGGGGTGATGAGGTCGTCGGTGAAGGTCACGACCCGGCACGGTGCCGTCACGCGGCTCAGGGCCGCGCGCCGGTCACCGACCAGGTCGGCCCAGGTCTGCCCCGGGGCCACGGCCGGAGTCCCGGCCATCTCGAAGACCTCCAGCCAGCTCGTCACCGCGTTGTCGTTGTCCAAAGTGGACGATGAGAACATCTTGAAGACCGTGGTGGCGGCCTCGTACGCGGCGGGGAGCCGCACGCCGCTTTCCACCAGTGCGATCTCGGCTTCGGTCATCGCCAGCCTGGCGGCGTCCGCGCGGGCCCTGGTGGCGATGAGCACCGCGCTCCGAACGAGGTCCGGATGGTCGATCGCCAGTTCCTGCGCGATCATCGCGCCCAAGGACATCCCGACGATCCGGCACGGTGCCAGGTCGAGTGCCGTGATGATTCCCCGGGTGTCGGCGACGAAATCCGCGAGCGAATATTTGCCGTCGGGTGCGTCGGACGGGGGAATCCCGCGATTGTCGAACACGATCGTGCCATGACCCGCGGCCTTCAGCGCGGGTGTTTGGTGCAGCGTCCAGAAATGGCCGGCGGAACCGGATCCCGCGATCAGCAGAACCGGGTCGCCGCCAGCCGAACGTTCGTACGCGAGCCGGATCCCGTTCGCGGTGACGAAGTTCGCGGCGGGCCGGTCGGCGGCACCACCCATGTCGTTTCCCTTCAGCCCGTTCGCCGGAGGGCGTGCGATTGCCGCGTCCGTCCCGAATCAGGAGCGGCGTCACTATGGCATCGGGCGGGTTTTCGGGTACAGGCTTCGCGAACGACCGTGATTGACAGCGGTGTCCGCGCGTCCAACTGCGGGAGCGGCGTCAGTTGGGCGTCCACGAACCTCCCGCCGATCAGTTGATATGCCGCGTTTCCGTGGGACATATTGAGCCGCCTTGAGCCCGAGGAGGCCCGTCGTGTCCGATGCCGATCTGACCGCCACCCCCCTTACCGCCGAGAAGATCCAGCCGTGGCTCGTCGAGCGCGTGGCGCATTACGCCATGATTCCCGCCGAGGAGATCGAAGCCGATGTCCCGCTGGCGCAATACGGGCTGGATTCGGTGTACGCCTTCGCGTTGTGCGGGGACATCGAGGACACGCTCGGCCTGCTCGTCGAGCCCATCCTGCTCTGGGACGTCGACACCGTCGCCGCGCTCACCACCCATCTCGCCAAGCTGGCCGCTGTATGAGTGGTCTGGACCTCCCGCTGACCTCGGGTCAGCTCGGCATCTGGTACTCCCAGCGACTCGCGCCGGAGAGCCCGGCCTACAACATCGCCGAGTACCTGGAGATCCGCGGCGAGGTGGACGTCGCCCTGCTCGTCGCGGCCTTGCGCCGGACCCTGGCGGAGGCCCAGACTTATCAGCTCCGGTTCCGGCTGGAGGACGGGACACCCCGGCAATACCTCGACGCCTCGATGGAGCACCGGATCCACGTGGCGGATCTCAGTGCCTCGCCGGATCCCCTTGGGGCGGCCGAAGAATGGATGGCGGCCGATCTGGACCGGCCGGTGGATCTCTTCGCGGGCCCGCCGTCCGCCCATGCCGTGTTCCGGCTCGGGCCGGACCGGGTCGTCTGGTACCAGCGCGTGCACCACCTCGTCCTCGACGGGACGAGCCTTTCGACGTTCGCGGCCCGTGTCGCGGACGTCTACACGGCACTCGCCGCCGGCCGGGAACCGGAAAACGGTGTTCTGAAGCCACTTTCGATCCTCCTCGACGCCGATCGCGCCTACCGCGATTCCGCCGATTCCGCACGGGACCGGCGTTTCTGGCTCGACGCGCTGTCGGATCTGCCGGATCCCACCGGGACGGACCGGACCCGGGACCTGCCTGGGCGCCCGGTCCTGTGGGCCGAGGAGATCGACGCGGACGAAGCCGCCCGGCTGAAGGCGGCGGCACGGGGGCTGCGGACGAGCTTCGCCGGGCTGGTGCTGTCCGCGGCCGCTCTGTACCGGCAGCGGACGACGGGGGATCGCGACGTCGTCCTCGGGCTGCCGGTCAGCGGGCGGATCACCCCACGGGAACTCGGGATCCCGGGGATGACGTCCAATGTGGTGCCGCTGCGGCTGGCGATCCCGCGCGGCGGCACCGTCGGCGCCTTCGTCCGGCAGACCTCGCGCGCGGTGTTCGACTGCCTGCGCCATCAGCGGTACCCGTACGGGAAGATCCTCGCCGACCGCGGCCTCGTCGGCCGGGGATCACTGCGATCCCTGAGCGTCAACGTGATGTCCCTCGGCCGTCCACTGCGCTTCGCCGACGCCGTCGCCACCCGGGCCGGCCTGTCGAGCGGGCCTGTCGAGGATCTGGGCATCGACGTCTTCGAGCGTGCGATGGGCGGTGGTGTCCAGCTGCTCGTCGAGCTGAATCCCGCGCTGCACGATCCGGCGGCGGGACCGGAGATCGCGCGCAGGTTCCGCCGGACGCTGAATCGCTTGGCGGCCGCGTCGCCTGCCGAGCGCCTGGACCGGATCGACGTCCTCGGCGACGACGAACGGCGACGTCTGCTGGTGGACTGGAACCACACCGGCACCGGGGACACCGATGCGACGGCGCTCGACCGCTTCCAGGAGCACGTCGCGCGCACCCCGGACGCGGTGGCGGTGGTGTGCGGCGAGGCGGAACTCACCTATCGCGAGCTGGCCGACCGCGCACACGTACTGGCTGGCTCGCTCGTGGAGCGCGGCGTCGGCACCGAGTCGGTGGTCGCCGTCTGCCTGCCACGCGGACCCGAGCTGCTCGCCGCGATCCTGGCGACCTGGCTGGCCGGGGCGGCGTACGTGCCGATCGACCCGGACCATCCCGCCGAACGCTCGGAGTTCACGCGCGCCGACAGCGGTGCCACCGTGGTGATCGGGCCCGGTGGCGTCTCCGGCCACGGGGAATCCCGGGCACCCGCGCCGGCCGTAGTGCCCGGCCAGCTGGCGTACGTGATGTACACGTCCGGTTCGACGGGCGTGCCGAAGGGCGTCGCGGTCACTCACGCGGGGCTGGCGAACTACCTCGCGTGGGCGGTCGAGTTCTACCGGATCGGTACGGGGGACCGGGTTCCGCTGCACTCGTCGCTCGCGTTCGATCTCACGGTGACCAGCGTGCTGGCGCCGCTCGTATGCGGCGGCACGGTGGTGATCAGTACCGAAGGCGGCCCCGAGGGACTGGCCGAGCTGATGCGGGCCGCCGGGGACGACGGGTTCGGGCTGGTGAAGGTGGTGCCGGGGCACCTGCCCTTGCTGGCCGAAACGCTGACGGCGGACGGGCGGGCGTCGGCGCGGCGGCTGGTGGTGGGCGGAGCGGCGCTCCCCGGCGCCGACGTACGGGACTGGCTGGCGGCCGCCCCGGGCACGGTCGTGGTCAACGAGTACGGGCCGACCGAGACGGTGGTCGGCTGTTGTGTGTTCGAGCTGACCGCCGGGCATCCGGTGGACGACGCGGTGCCGATCGGCAGGCCGATCGCCAACACCCGGCTCTATGTGCTGGACGACGCGCTGGGCCTGGCCCCACCGGGAGTGCTGGGCGAGCTGTACGTGGCCGGAGCGGGGCTGGCGCGGGGTTACGCGGGCCGTCCGGGACTCACCGCGGAACGGTTCGTGGCCTGCCCGTTCGACGGCGCGGCGGGACGGATGTACCGGACGGGCGATCTGGCGCGGTGGACCGCGGACGGGGTCCTGGAGTTCTTCGGCCGCGTCGACGAGCAGATCAAGATCCGCGGATACCGGGTCGAGCCCGGCGAGATCGAGGCGGTGCTGGCCCGGCATCCGGCGGTCGCTCGGGCGGTCGTGGTGGCCACCGACGAACCGGGCGATCGCGCGCGGCTGATCGCCTACGTGGTGCCGTCGGCCGGGGCGGAGGTGGACGCGCCGGAGCTGCGCCGGTTCACCGCGCGGGTGCTGCCGGACCACATGGTGCCCTCGGCGGTGCAGGTGCTTGCGGAGATTCCGTTGTCTCCCAGCGGAAAGGTGAATCGCCGGGCTTTGCCGGTGCCTGCGGTGGTGGTGTCGGACCGCGCGCCCCGCTCCCCGCGGGAGGCGATTCTCTGCCGGCTGTTCGCCGAGGTGCTCGGGCTGGCGAAGGTGGGTGTCGACGACGATTTCTTCGCACTGGGCGGGCATTCGCTGGCCGCCACCCGGCTGATCGGCCGCATCCGGGCCACTCTCGGCCTGGAAGTGCCGATGCGGACCCTGTTCCGGGCACCCACGATGGCGGAGCTGGCCGCCGGACTGGACGGCCACGCCGCCGCCCGCCCGCCGTTGCGCGCGGTGCCGCGTCAGGAGCCCGTGCCCCTTTCCCCGGCACAGCGGCGCTTGTGGTTCCTGCACCGGATGCAGGGCCGGTCGGCGACCTACAACGCTCCACTGGGACTGCGGATCACCGGCGCGCTGGACGCCGCGGCCCTCGAGGCGGCGCTGGCCGACGTGGTCGCGAGGCACGAGGCCTTGCGCACCGTGTTCCCCGAAGCGGATGGCATGGCGGTCCAGCGGATCCTCGGCCCCGGCGAGGCCCGGCCGCGGCTGGTGGTGCACGAGGGCGGCGGTCCGGAGCAGTGGGCGTCGGCCGCTCGTCACGTGTTCGACCTGGCCACGGAATTGCCGCTGTGGGCCGAATTGTTCGCGGTGGGGCCGGACGAGCAGCTGCTGGTCCTGGTCGTCCACCACATCGCGGGCGACGCCTGGTCGACGCGGCCGCTGGCGCGTGACCTCGCCGCCGCGTACGCCGCCAGGAGCCAGGGCGAGGCGCCGCGGTTGCCGGGACCGCCGGTGCGGTATGCGGACTACACGGTGTGGCAGCACACCTTCCTGGGCCGGGAAGACGATCCGGAGAGTGTGCTCGGCCGCCAGCTGGGCTACTGGCGGGAGCGGCTGGCCGGACTGCCGGTGCGGCTGAGGCTGCCCACCGACCGGCCGCGTCCGGCCGTGGCGACCCAGCGTGGGGACCTGCTGTCGTTCCGGCTGACGCCCGCCCTGCACCGGGATCTGATGGACCTCGCCAGTGAACGCGGGGCCACCCTGTTCATGGTGGTGCACGCGGCCTTGGCCGCGCTGCTGGCCGGGCTCGGCGCGGGGGACGACATCCCGCTGGGAGCACCGATCGCCGGCCGTCACGACGCGGCACTGGACGACCTGGTCGGCTGCTTCGTCAACACGCTGGTGCTGCGCGCCGACGTCTCCGGCGATCCGACCTTCCACGACCTCCTTCTGCAGGTCCGGGAAACGGACCTGGCCGCGTACGACAACCAGGACGTCCCGTTCGAACACCTGGTGGAGGTGCTCAATCCCGAACGCTCCCCGGCACACCACCCCCTCTTCCAGGTCGGCCTGACCCTGCAGGAGGCGGAGTTCGCGACCTTCGAGCTACCGGGCCTCGAAACCCGGCCGGAACCACTCGGCACCGGCACGGCCCGGTTCGACCTGATGTTCGGCCTTGCCGATCGCTACGGGGACGACGGCGCGCCCGCCGGTGTCGAAGGGACAGTCGAGTACGCCACCGATCTCTTCGACGCCGCAACGGTTCGGACGCTGGTGGACCGGCTGACCCGGCTGCTGGAGCAGGTGGCCGAGGATCCCGGACGGCGGGTGGGTGCTCTCGACCTGCTGTCTCCCGGAGAACGCCGATGGCTGCTGGACGAGGTCCACGACGAGGCCCCGGAAACAGCCGAGGCGACGCTGCCCCAGCTTTTCGAGGCGCAGGTGGCGAGGACGCCGGACGCGATCGCTGTCACGGCGGGCGATGTCGGGTTGTCGTATGCGGAGTTGGACGCACGCGCGAATGCCTTGGCCCATCGGTTGGTGGCTCGGGGTGTCGGCCCGGAGTCCGTGGTGGGTGTGGTCGCTCGGCGGTCGGCCGAGCTGGTGGTGTCACTGCTGGGGGTGCTCAAGGCCGGGGCTGCGTATGTGCCGGTGGATCCGGACGCTCCGGCGGAGCGGAGGGGATTCGTACTGGCGGACGCGGCCGCGGCGTGTGTGGTCGCGACGGCGGACTGTGTTTCGGTGGTGCCTGAGGGTGTTCCGGTTGTGGTGGTGGACGGGGCACTGTCGGAGGTCGGTCCGGCCGTGTCTGTGGTGCCGTCTCATGCGGCGTATGTGATTTATACGTCGGGTTCGACGGGGATGCCGAAGGGTGTGGTGGTTCCGCATCGGAATGTGGTGGCGTTGTTCGCGGCGACCAGGGATTTGTTCGGGTCCGGTGAGGTGTGGTCGTGGTTCCATTCGTTCGCGTTCGATTTCTCGGTGTGGGAGATCTGGGGTGCGTTGCTGCATGGCGGGCGTGTCGTGGTGGTGCCGTTCGAGGTGTCGCGGTCGCCGCGGGAGTTCGCGGAGTTGCTGGAGCGCGAACGGGTCACGATGCTCAGTCAGACGCCATCGGCGTTCTTTTCGTTGCTGGACAACGAATTCGGAATCGGTGGTCTGGGCGGACTGCGGACGGTGGTCTTCGGCGGGGAAGCGCTGGAGCCCACGCGGTTGACGGAATGGTGGGCACGGTTCGGCGATTCCGGTCCCCGCTTGGTGAACATGTACGGGATCACCGAGACCACGGTGCACGTGACACATTTCGACGTCGCCCGGGAGACCGAGGGAAGTGTGATCGGCCGGGGTCTCCCTGGTTTGTCGGTGTATGTGCTGGACGAAGGGTTGCGCCCGGTACCCGCGGGTGTCGTGGGTGAGTTGTACGTGGCCGGGGCCCAGTTGGCGCGGGGTTACGCGCGCCGTCCGGGCCTGACGAGTGAGCGTTTCGTGGCCTGCCCCTACGGTGCTCCGGGCGCCCGGATGTACCGCACGGGGGACAGGGCACACCGGACCGGCGACGGCGATCTGGTGTTCGCCGGGCGGGTGGACGACCAGGTCCAGATCCGCGGCCACCGGGTCGAGCCGGGGGAGGTCCAGGCCGTGCTCGCCGGGCATCCGGCGGTCGCCCAGGCCGTCGTGACGGCACGGGAGGACCTGCCGGGCGACCTGCGGCTGGTCGGCTACGTCGTGCCCACCCGGGACGCCAAGGACACCGGCACCGCCGGGGAGATCGCCGCGAAGGTCCGCGCGCACGTCGCGGCGCGGCTCCCCGGTTACCTGTGCCCGTCGGCCGTCACGGTGCTCGACGCCTTGCCGAGCACCCCCAACGGCAAGGTCGACGTCGCCGCGTTGCCCGCACCGGATTACGCGGCGGCCCGCCGCAGGAGCCGGGGTCCCGCGAACGAGCGCGAAGCGGCCCTGTGCGCGGCCTTCGCCGAGACCCTGGCCGTACCCGAGGTCGGCGCGGAGGACGACTTCTTCCTGCTCGGCGGCCATTCCCTGCTCGCCACCAGGCTCGTCGCCCGGGTCCGCGCGTCGCTGGGGACGGAACTGCCGATCGAGGAACTGTTCGCGACTCCCACCCCGGCCGGGCTCGCCGCCTGGCTCGCCGAGCACGGCGACCGGACCGAACGGGTCAGGCCCGCGCTGCGGCGGATGCGTCACTCGAGGAGAGGCCGATGATTCCCGCGTCGTTCGCACAACAGCGGTTGTGGTTGCAGTGGCGGATCGAAGGAGCGGGCGCCACCTACAACAGCCCGACGATCCTGCACCTGACCGGACCGCTGGACCGGGCGGCACTGGCCGCCGCGCTGCGTGACGTGATCATCCGCCACGAGGCGCTGCGCACGGTCTTCCCCGAGGTGGACGGTGGGCCGCGCCAGCGGATCGTGGAACCCGGTGAGCTGTCCTGGGATCTGCCGGTGGTGTGCGTGACGGGAACCGGGGATCCGGCCGTGCACCCGGGTATCCCGTCTTTGCGGGACCTGGAATGGGGTCAGCCCGCGGAGCTGCCGTCGGTCGAGGCGGCCGCCGAGCCGCCCGGTGCGGAGATCGACGCGAGTGAGCTGCCGGGCGCGGTGGCCCGGGTGGCGGCCCACCCGTTCGACCTGTCCGCCGAGATCCCGGTGCGTGCCTGGTTGTTCGCGCGGGCCCCGGAATCGCATGTGCTCGTGGTGGTCGTCCACCACATCGCCACCGACGGCTGGTCGGCGGGCCCGTTCGCACGGGACCTCGCCGCCGCCTGCACGGCACGGCTAGCGGGCAGGGAACCGGAGTGGGCGGAGCTGCCCGTGCAGTACGCCGACTACACGCTGTGGCAGCGGGAACTGCTCGGCTCGGAGAACGATCCGGAAAGCCTGCTGTCGCGGCAGATCGGCTATTGGCGCGACGAGCTGGCCGGCGTCCCCGAGGAGCTGAACCTCCCCGCCGATCGCCCGCGTCCGGTGGAACCGTCCCATCGCGGGCACGCGATCGGGGTCGGCGTGCCGGCGGCGGTGCACGGCGAACTCGTCGCGCTGGCCCGCGGACGCCGTGCCACGCTGCCGATGCTGCTCCAGGCCGGGCTCGCGGTGACGCTGTCCCGGCTCGGCGCGGGGCACGACATCCCCCTCGGCACCCCGATCGCCGGTCGTTCCGACGAGGCCCTCGACGATCTGATCGGCTTCTTCGTCAACACCCTGGTGGTCCGGGCCGATCTGTCCGGCAAGCCGACGTTCGGCGAGGTGATCGACCGCGTGCGCGCCACCGCGGTGCGCGCCTTCGCCCACCAGGACGTGCCGTTCGAGCGGCTCGTCGAGGAACTTGCCCCCGTCCGCGCGCTCGCCCGTCACCCCCTGTTCCAGGTCGTCCTGGCACCGCTGGACGACGGCGCCGCCCCCGAGGTCCCGGGCCTGCGTGCCGAGGTGCTCTCGATCGGCCGGACGACGGCCAAATTCGATCTGGAGGTGAACCTGGGCGAGGTCTTCGACGAAACGGGTGCCCCGGCGGGGATCCGCGGTGTGGTCACCGGCTCGGCCGACCTGTTCGACGCGCGCACGGTGGCCCGGATCGCGGGCTATCTGGTGCGGGTGCTGACGGCCATGGCCGCGAACCCGGACCTGCCCGTCGATGCGGTGGAGCTCCCGGACGCCGCCGAACGTGCCCGGCTGGTGGAGGAGTGGAACGCGACGGAAGTGTCCACTTCGGACATCTCGATACCGGAGGCGTTCGCCGGACAGGTGACGGCGGATCCGGCCGCGACGGCGGTCGCGTGGGACGGCGGCGAATACACCTACGGAGAACTCGACGCGCGTTCCGGCCGGCTCGCGCGGACGCTGGTGGCCGCCGGGGCGGGGCCGGACTCGCCGGTCGCGGTGCTGATGGAGCGCTCGGCCGACCTGGTGGTGGCGTTGCTGGCGATCCTCAAGACCGGTGCCGCCTTCGTCCCGCTCGATGCGGGCTGGCCGGAAGCCCGGATGCGGGTGGTCCTCGAAGACGCGGGCGCCGGGGTGCTGGTGACGCACGAGGCGACCACCTCGGCCGACCTGGGGATCGCCGTGATCCGGGCGGACGCCGAGGCGGACGCGGCCGCGGAGCTGCCGGACATGATCCTGCCCGCGGCCGCGGCGTACGTGATGTACACGTCGGGGTCGACCGGGGTGCCGAAGGGCGTGGTGGCGACGCATCGGGATGTGGTGCGTCTGGCGATGGATCGTTGCTGGGGTGTGACGCCGCGGGTGTTGTTCCACGCACCGCACGCCTTTGACGCGTCGTCGTACGAGTTGTGGGTGCCCTTGCTGTCGGGCGGCACGGTCGTCGTGGCGCCCGTCGAGCGGATGGACGCCGCCGTGCTGCGCCGCTTGATCACCGGGCATGCCCTGTCGCACGCGCACGTGACGGCCGGTCTGTTCCGGGTGCTGGCGGACCGGGATCCGGAGTGCTTTTCCGGACTGCGTGAGGTGCTGACGGGTGGTGACGTGGTTCCGGCCGGTTCGGTGCGACGGGTGCTGGAGGCCAATCCCGGGGTGGTGGTGCGGCAGTTGTACGGGCCGACCGAGGTGACGTTGTGCGCCACGCAGCACGAGAGCGGTGCCCCGGACGAGGTCGGCGGGGTGCTGCCGATCGGGCGGCCACTCGACAACACCCGCGTGTACGTGCTCGACGAGGGATTGTGCCCGGTCCCGGTGGGGGTCGCCGGTGAGCTGTACGTGGCCGGAACCGGTGTGGCGCGGGGTTACCTGAACCGTCCACTATGGACTGCCGAGCGGTTCGTGGCGTGTCCCTTCGGTGGCGCGGGCGAGCGGATGTACCGCACGGGTGATCTGGTCCGCTGGTCCCCGGACGGCCGTCTGGTGTTCGCCGGCCGGGCGGACGAGCAGGTGAAGATCCGCGGGTTCCGGGTCGAGCCCGCCGAAGTCGAGGCCGTGCTCGCCGGGCATCCGGCGATCGCGCAGGCCGCGGTCATCGTCCAAGAGGACACCTCCGGCGGGAAACGGCTGATCGGCTACCTGGTACCCGAGGTCCAGGGCGCGGCCGTCGCCGAGACCGCGCGCGAGTACGTGGCCGAGCGCCTGCCCTCTTACCTCGTGCCCTCGGCACTGATCGAGCTGGACGTCCTGCCCCTGACCGTCAACGGCAAGGTGGATCGCGCGGCACTTCCCGCTCCCGAGTACGAGTCCGGTACCGGTCGCGCGCCCGGCACCGTGCGCGAGGAGCTGCTGTGCCAGGCGTTCGCCGAGGTGCTGGAACTCCCCGCCGTCGGCGTCGACGACGACTTCTTCGCCCTCGGCGGCCATTCGCTGCTCGCGGTCTCGGTGGTCGAATGGCTGCGGCAGCGCGGGGTCTCGGTGTCGATGCGGGCCTTGTTCGTGACGCCGACCCCGGCCTCGCTGGCGGCCGTCGCGGGGCCCGAGCCGGTGCCGGTGCCCGCCAATCTCATCCCCGAAGGCGCGACGGAACTCACGCCGGACATGCTGCCCCTGGTCGACCTGACCGGCGAAGAGATCGCCCGCATCGTGGCGACCGTTCCGGGCGGCGCGGCGAACGTGCAGGACGTCTACCCGCTGGCGCCGTTGCAGGAAGGCATCTTCTTCCACCACCTGATGGCCGACCGGCACGGTGACGACGTCTACGCGATGCCGTTCACCCTGCGGCTGGACACCCGGGACCGGCTGACCGCGCTGCTCGACGCCCTGCAGCGGGTCGTCGACCGGCACGACGTGTACCGCACGGCGATCGTCCGGGAAGGCCTGCCGGAGCCGGTCCAGGTGGTGTGGAGGCACGCCGAACTGCCGGTCACCGAAGGCCCCCTCGACGACGGCGGGTGGATGGAGCTGGCCCGGGCACCGCTGCTGAGCGTCCGTGTCACACCCGATCCCAGCGGTGACGGCTGGCTGGCCTTGCTGCGCATGCATCACTTGATCCAGGACCACACCGCGCTGGAAGTGGTCCTGGACGAGATCAAGGCGTTCATGGAAGGACGGGCCGGGGCGCTACCGGCTCCCGTGCCGTTCCGTGACTTCGTGGCGCAGGCCCGGCTGGGCATGTCCGCCGAGGACCACGAACGGCATTTCGCCGGCTTGCTGGGCGACGTGACCGAGACCTGCGCTCCCTACGGGTTGCTGGACGTGCACGGTGACGGCGCGGGGATCACGCGGGGCCGGTTGCCGGTGGACGACCAGCTGGCCGAGCGGATCCGGGAGGTGGCGCGGTCTCGGGGCGTGAGTCCCGCGACGCTCTTCCACGTCGCGTGGGCGCGGGTACTGGCGTCCGTGTCCGAGCGCCAGGACGTCGTGTTCGGCACGGTGCTGCTGGGCCGCGCGAGCGCGGGCGCGGACCGCGTGCCCGGCCTGTTCATGAACACGCTGCCGGTCCGGGTCAAGACCGCCGGGCAGACCGTCGGCGAGGCGCTGACCGGGATGCGTGACCAGCTCGCCGACCTGATGGTGCACGAGCACGCACCCTTGACGCTGGCGCAGGCCGCCAGTGGCCTGTCCGGCGGCGGCCCCTTGTTCACCTCGATCTTCAACTACCGGCACCTCCGACGGGACGTCGAACAGACGGGCACCGGCATTGAAGGCGTCGAGGCCCTGCGGGCGGAAGACCCGACGAACTACCCGCTCGACATCTCCGTGAACCAGAGCCCCACCGGCTTCGACCTCGTCGTGGAGGCGGTGGCGCCGGTGGATCCGGTGCGGGTGTGCGCGCTGCTGCACGCCTGTGTCGGGAACCTGATCACCGCGCTGGTGGATGCCCCGGACCGGGGGCTCGCGACGGTGTCGATCCTGGATCCCGAATTCAGCGAGCTGCTTCGTGAGGTCAATGACACCACGGTCGCGGTGCCGGGTGGGGTGGTGCCGGATTTGTTCGCGGAGTGTGTGGCGCGTTGTGCGGATTCGGTGGCGTTGGTGGGTGGCGGTGTCGAGTTGAGTTATGCCGAGGTCGACGCCTGGGCGAATCGGTTGGCGCGGAGGTTGATTGCGGCGGGTGTGGGGCCGGAGTCGGTGGTGGCTGTGGTTCTGGAGCGTTCGCCGGAGTTGGTGGTCGCTGTTTTGGCGGTGTTAAAAGCTGGTGGTGCGTATTTGGGGATTGATCCGGATCTGCCGGGGGAGCGGGTTCGGTTTCTGGTGGAGGATTCGGCCGCGGGTGTGGTGGTGGGTGGTGGGGGGCTGAAGGGGCCTTTCGTTGCGTCGTATGCGGTGAAGGGCGCTTTCGTCGCGTGGGATGAGGTGAAAGCGTCCTTCACCTCCCCGGTCGCCCCGGTGACCGACATCGACCGGATTGCGCCGTTGTTGCCGGGGCATCCGGCGTATGTGGTGTATACGTCGGGGTCGACTGGGGTGCCGAAGGGTGTGGTTGTTTCTCATCGTGGGTTTGTGAATTTGTCGGTGAGTCATGGTCGGTTTGGGGTGGGTCCGGGGTCTCGGGTGGCGCAGTTCGCGTCGTCGGGTTTTGACATGTTCTGTGAGGAGTGGTTGCTGGCGTTGCTGTCGGGGGCGGCGTTGGTGATTGTGCCGCCGGAGCGGCGTTTGGGTGCGGAGTTGGCGGGGTTCTTGGCCGAGTTCGGGGTGACGCATGCGACGCTGCCGCCCGCCGCGGTGTCGACGTTGCCGAGCCTTCCCCCGGATTTCGTGCTGGACGTGGGCGGAGAGGCGCTGCCCGCCGAGCTGGTTTCGCGGTGGGCCACCGATCACTTGATGTTCAACAGTTACGGTCCGGCCGAAACCACGGTGAACGCGGCGGTATGGCGCTGCGGAGCCGACGTCGAGCCCGGCGATCCGGTGCCGATCGGCAGGCCGATCGCCAACACCCGGGTCTACGTCCTGGACGACGCGCTGGAGCCCGTCCCGGCCGGGGTGGGCGGTGAGCTGTACGTGGCCGGTGCCGGTTTGGCGCGGGGCTATGCGGGCCGCGCGGGACTGACCGGCGAGCGGTTCGTGGCTTGTCCGTTCGAGGCAGGACAGCGGATGTATCGCACGGGAGATCGGGTGCGGTGGACCTCCGAGGGTGAGCTGGTGTTCCTGGGGCGTACCGACGATCAGGTGAAGATCCGCGGTTTCCGGGTCGAGCCAGGAGAGATCGAAAGCGTGCTACTGACGCATCCGGACGTCGAGCAGGCCGTGGTGATCGCCAGGGAAGACACACCGGGCGATGTCCGGCTGGCGGGCTATGTCGTGGGTAGCGGCGTGCCGGTCGAGGAGGTGGGTGCCTTCCTGACCGAGCGGCTGCCGTCGTACCTGGTGCCGTCGGCGATCATCTCCCTTGACGCGTTTCCGTTGACCCCCAATGCGAAACTCGATCGCAAGGCACTGCCAGCTCCGGACTTCGCGGGCCTCGTCGGTTCCGGCCGCGCACCGGCGAACGCGCGGGAGGAGATCCTCTGCGCCGCGTTCGCGGACGTGCTGGGCTTGGAACGAGTCGGTGTCGACGACGACTTCTTCGCGCTGGGCGGGCATTCGCTGCTCGTGGTGTCGCTGGTGGAATGGCTGCGACGCCGTGGCGTGTCGGTGTCGGTGCGGACGCTCTTCTCGATGCCGACTCCGGCCGGGCTGGCCGCGGTGGCGGGCCCGGAACCAGTGGTGGTCCCGCCGAACCTGATTCCGGACGGCGCCACCGAGTTGCGGCCCGAGATGGTGACACTGCTCGAGCTGACCGAGGCCGAGATCGCGCGGGTGGTCGAGGCGGTTCCGGGTGGGGCGCCGAACATCCAGGACGTGTATCCGCTGGCGCCGTTGCAGGAAGGCATCTTCTTCCATCATCTGCTGGCAGGCAGCGACGGCATCGACGTGTACGTGACCCCGTCGGTGCTGCACTTCGACTCGCGAGACCGTCTCGACTCCTTCCTCGACGCGTTGCGACAGGTCGTGAAGCGCAACGACGTGTACCGCACGGCGATCGTCTGGGAGGGGATGCGGGAACCGGTGCAGGTGGTGGTTCGCCACGCGGAGCTGCCGGTCGCCGAAGAATCCGCGGCCCGGGTACTCGCGGCGGACGGCGGGCGGCTCGACCTCGGCCGCGCTCCGCTGATGGACGTGCGCGTCGCGGCGGACGAAGACACCGGCGGATGGCTGGCGCTGGTGCGCGTCCACCACCTGGTGCAGGACCACACGGCCTCGGACGTCCTGCTCGACGAGGTGCGGGCGTTCATGACCGGACAGGGCGGAAACCTGCCCGCACCGGTCCCGTTCCGCGAGTTCGTGGCACAGGCGCGGTTGGGGGTGCCGCGCGAGGACCACGAGCGGTACTTCGCCGAGCTGCTGACGGACGTCGCCGAGACGACCGCGCCGTACGGCCTCACGGACGTACTCGGTGACGGGACTACGGCAGCGGAAGGCAGGCTGGCCATGGACGCCTGCCTGGCGGACCGAGTGTGGGACGTGGCGCGGACCCTCGGGGTCAGCCCGGCGACGGTGTTCCACCTGGCGTGGGCCCGCGTGCTCGGGGCGGTGTCCGGCCGGGGCGACGTCGTGTTCGGAACCGTCCTCTTCGGACGGATGAACGCCGGTGCCGCCGCGGACCGGGTGTCGGGCTTGTTCATCAACACGCTCCCGGTCCGGGTGGACCTCGCCGGGCAGACCGTCGCCGGCGCGCTGACCGGCCTGCGTGATCAGCTCGCCGACCTGATGGTGCACGAGCACGCGCCACTGGCGTTGGCGCAGGCGGCCAGCGGCCTGTCCGGCAGCCCGCTGTTCACCTCGATCTTCAACTACCGCCACGTTCAGGACGTCGGAACCGGCGAGTCCGAAATGGACGGTGTCCAGGTTCTTTCCGTGCGGGAACACACCAATTATCCGCTCGACGTCTCGGTGGACCAGGGCGTCACCGGTTTCGATCTGGTCGTGGAGGCGGTGGCGCCGGTGGATCCGGTGCGGGTGTGCGCGTTGCTGCATGCCTGTGTCGAGAACCTGGTCATCGCGCTGGTTGAGGCTCCGGAGCGCAGGCTCGCGACCGTGCCGGTCGTGGATCCCGAGTTCAGTGATCTGCTGCGTGAGGTCAATGACACGGCGGTCGCGGTGCCGGACGGTGTGGTGCCGGATCTGTTCGCGGAGCAGGTGGTGCGTTCCGCGACCTCGACGGCGTTGGTCGGTGCGGGTGCCGAGCTGAGCTATGGGGAAGTCGACGCTCGGGCGAATCGGCTGGCGCGGAAGCTGATCGCCGGTGGAGTGGGACCGGAGTCGGTGGTGGCTCTGGTATTGGACCGTTCGCCGGAGTTGATGGTCGCGGTCCTGGCGGTGCTGAAGGCCGGTGGCGCCTACCTCGCGATCGATCCGGCCCTCCCGCCGGAGCGGATCCGGTTCATGCTGGAGGATTCTTCGGCGGCGCTGGTGCTGGATTCGCCCGGGTACGTGGCCGAGGCCGCCGGATTCGACGCCGGCCCGGTGACCAACGCCGATCGGGTTTCGCCTTTGCTACCGGGACATCCGGCGTATGTCGTGTACACCTCGGGGTCGACCGGGACGCCGAAGGGTGTGGTCGTCACCCACCGGGGTTGCGTGAATCTGTCGGCGAGCCACGGTCGTTTCGGGGTGGGCCCGGGATCTCGGGTGGCCCAGTTCGCGTCGTCGGGTTTCGACCTTTTCTGCGAAGAGTGGCTGTTGGCTCTCCTGTCCGGGGCCGCGCTGGTGATCGTGCCGCCGGAGCGGCGGCTGGGTGCCGAGCTGGCCGGGTTCCTCACCGAGGCCGGGGTGACGCACGCGTCGTTGCCGCCCGCGGTGGTGGCGACGATGCCTGACGGCGTGCTGGATCCGGCGTTCGTGCTGGATGTCGGGGGTGAGGCGTGTCCGCCGGAGCTGGTCGAACGCTGGACTTCGGACGGCCGCACGATGTTCAACACCTATGGCCCGAGCGAGGTGACTGTCGACGCGACCGCGTGGCGGTGCCGTCCGTACGCGGGCCCTGGCGCGGTGCCGATCGGCCGCCCCATCGCCAATACCCGGGCCTACGTCCTGGACGACGCGCTGGAGCCGGTTCCGGCCGGGGTGGGCGGTGAGCTGTACCTGTCCGGGACCGGTTTGGCGCGGGGATACGCGGGCCGCGCGGGGCTGACCGGCGAGCGGTTCGTGGCGTGCCCGTTCGAACCCGGCCAGCGGATGTACCGCACCGGGGACCGGGTGCGGTGGAACGCCGACGGCGAGTTGGTGTTCCTGGGGCGTACCGATGACCAGGTGAAGATCCGTGGTTTCCGGGTGGAGCCGGGTGAGATCGAAAGCGTCCTGCTGACGCATCCGGACGTCGAGCAGGCCGTTGTGATCGCCCGGGAAGACACTCCGAACGACCTTCGGCTGGTCGGCTATGTGATTCCGGCCGACACAGTGTCCATTGAGGACTTAAGGTCCTTTCTGGCCGAGCGGCTGCCCGCGTACCTGGTGCCGTCGGCGATCGTCGCTCTCGACGCGTTTCCGTTGACGAACAATGCGAAACTCGACCGCAAGGCACTTCCCGCACCCGACTTCGCGGGCCTCGCGGGCGCCGGTCGCGCGCCGGTGAACGCGCGGGAGGAGACCCTCTGCGCCGCGTTCGCGGACGTGCTGGGCCTGGAGCGAGTCGGTGTCGATGACGACTTCTTCGCGCTCGGCGGGCATTCGCTGCTGGCGGTGTCACTGGTGGAATGGCTGCGTCAGCGGGGGATTTCGGTGTCGGTGCGGACGCTGTTCCTGACGCCGACCCCGGCCGGGCTGGCCGCGGCCGCCGGGGCCGAGCGGGCCGACGTACCGCCGAACCTGATCCCGGACGGCGCCACCGAGCTGACACCGGCGATGCTGCCGCTGGCCGATCTGACCGTGGAAGAGGTCGCGCGCGTGGTCGCGGCGGTTCCCGGTGGCGTGCCGAATATCCAGGACGTGTATCCGCTGGCGCCGTTGCAGGAAGGCATCTTCTTCCACCACCTGATGTCCGGCCGGGACGGCACGGACGTCTACGCGACACCGACGGTGCTGGCCGTGGACAGCCTGGAGCGGGTGGACGACCTGCTGAGGGCGTTGCGCTGGGCGATCGACCGGCACGACATCTACCGCACCGCCGTCCTGTCCGACGGGCTCCGGGAGCCGGTACAGGTGGTCACCCGCCGCGCCTGGCTGCCGGTCGAGGAGGTCGTCTTCGACCCGCAGGGCCCGGATCCGGTCGATCAGTTGCTGTCCGCGAGCGAATCCGCCATCGACCTGACCAGGGCGCCCCTCCTGCGGGTGTGGATGCTGGCGGCCCCGGACGGCGGATGGTTGGTGCTGCTGCGCATCCACCACCTGATCCAGGACCACACCACCTTCGACGTGCTGCTCGACGAACTCCGTGCGTTCCTCTCCGGGCAGGCGGACCGGATGCCGCCGCCCGCCCGTTTCCGTGACTTCGTCGCGCAGGCGCGGCGCGGAGCGTCCACAGAGGACCACGAACGCTATTTCGCCCAGCTCCTCACCGGTGTCGACGAAACCACCGCTCCCTACGGCCTCACGAATGTCTACGGCGACGGCACCGGCTCAGCGCAGGTCCGGTTGCCGGTGGACGCCACGCTGACCGGGCGGTTGCGCGCACTGGCGCGGACGTTCGGGGTGAGTCCGGCGACACTGTTCCACCTGGCGTTCGCGCGGGTACTCGGGACGTTGTCCGGGCGGGACGACGTCGTGTTCGGCACCGTCCTGTTCGGACGGATGAACTCCGGCGCCGGTCGCACCCCGGGGCTGTTCATCAACACGCTGCCGGTGCGGGTGCGCCTGGCCGGCCCGAGCGTGGCCGAGGCCCTCACGGCGGTACGCCGCCAGCTCGCCGAGCTGATGGTCCACGAACACACCCCGCTCGCCACGGCGCAACGGGCCGGTGGGGTCACCGGGACGGGCCCCTTGTTCACCGCGCTGTTCAACTACCGGCACAACCAGTCCGCCGAGCAGGACTCGGGCGGCGGGCTCGACGGTGTGACCCCGGTGCTGGTGCGGGACTACTCGAACTATCCGATGGTCGTGTCGGTGGACGACGACGGGACCGGTTTCGAGCTGGAGGTGGAGGCCGCCACCGTGGTCGACCCGGCCTGGGCGGGCGAACTCATGCTCACGTGCGCCGAGAGCCTAGCGACCGCCCTGGAACAGGCCCCGGGCACCGCTTTGTCCACAGTGGACGTGGTGGGTACCGCCGAGCGGGAGCGGATCCTCGCGGAGTGGAACGACACCGCGGTCCCTGGTCCCGGCGGGTCGTTGCCGGAGGTCTTCGCGGCGTGCGTCGCGGCGGACCCGGACGCGATCGCCGTGGTGGAGGCCGGCCGCGAACTCACTTACCGCGACCTGGACGCGCGTTCGGACCGGCTCGCGCGGGTGCTCGCCGGTGGCGGGATCGGCCCGGAACCGGTGTTCGCCGTGCTGATGGAACGGTCCGCCGAGCTGGTCGTGGCCGCCCTCGCCGCACTGAAGGCCGGTGGGGTGTACCTGCCGCTGGACCCGGCCTGGCCGCCGGATCGGACGCGTTCGGTGCTGAAGGACTCGGGTGCCTGCCTGCTGGTGGTGAGCGAGGCGATGGCGGGGCAGGACCTCGGTGTCGCGGAAGTGCGGGCGGACGCCGGGACGGACCAAGGCGTACTGCCGGTCGTCCGGGAAGCCGCCGCGGCGTACGTGATGTACACGTCGGGGTCGACCGGCGTGCCGAAGGGTGTGGTGGCCTCGCACCGGGATGTCGTGGCGTTGGCGAAGGATCGCTGCTGGGGTGAGCCGTCACGGGTGTTGTTCCACGCACCGCACGCTTTCGACGCGTCGTCGTACGAGTTGTGGGTGCCGTTGTTGTCCGGTGGAACGGTGGTGGTGGCACCGGACGAACGCGTCGGCGCGACCATGCTGCGGCGGCTGATCGCGGACCACGCCCTGACGCACGTGCACGTGACGGCGGGTCTGCTGCGCGTGCTCGTCGACGAGGACGCGGCTTGCTTCGCCGGTCTGCGTGAGGTGCTGACGGGTGGTGACGTGGTTCCCGCCGGTTCGGTGCGGCGGGTGCTGGAGTCGAATCCCGGGGTGGTCGTGCGGCAGTTGTACGGCCCGACCGAGGTGACGTTGTGCGCCACCCAGCACGAGAGCGATACCCCGGACGAGGTCGGCGGGGTACTGCCGATCGGACGGCCGCTGGACAACACCCGCGTCTACGTGCTGGACGACGCTCTCGACGTGGTCCCGGTGGGCGTGGCCGGCGAACTGTACGTGGCCGGAGCGGGTGTCTCGCGGGGTTATCTCCATCGTCCTTTGTGGACCGCCGAGCGGTTCGTGGCCTGCCCGTTCGACGGCGCGGGTGGCCGGATGTACCGCACGGGGGACCGGGTGAAGTGGGACGCCGAGGGACGGCTGGCGTTCGTCGGCCGGGCGGACGGTCAGGTGAAGATCCGCGGCTTCCGGGTCGAGCCGGGGGAGGTCGAGGCCGTGCTCGCCGGGCATCCGGCGGTCGCGCAGGCCGCGGTCGTCGTCCGGGAAGACGTTCCCGGTGACAAGCGGCTCGTCGGCTACGTGGTACCCCGGGACTTCCCTGACGTCGAACCATGGCGGAGCTACCTGTCCGAGCGTTTGCCGGACTATCTCGTGCCGTCGGCGTTCGTGGAACTGGACCGTTTCCCGGTGACGGGCAACGGGAAGGTGGACCGGACGGCCTTGCCCGCGCCCGAGTACCGGGCCGGTGCGGGCCGGGCGCCGGCGAACGCCACGGAAGAGCTGCTGTGCCAGGCCTTCGCGGAAGCGCTGGCGCTGCCGTCGGTCGGGGTGGAGGACGACTTCTTCGCTCTCGGCGGGCATTCGCTGCTGGCGATGCGGCTGGTGAGTCAAGTGCGCCTGGCGCTGTCGGTCGAGGTGCCGTTGCGCACGCTGTTCGACGCCCCGACCCCCGCGCGCCTGGCGGCCCGGCTCACCGAGGTGACCGAGCCGGGCCGGGTGGCGCTGGTGGCGCGGGAGCGGCCGGAACCGATGCCGTTGTCGTTCGCGCAGCGCCGGTTGTGGTTCCTGGGCCGGTTGGAGGGCCCGAGTCCCACCTACAACATCCCGGTGGCGCTGCGCCTGACCGGGCCGCTGGACCGGGAGGCTTTCGCGGCGGCGTTGCGCGACGTGGTCGGGCGGCACGAGGTGCTGCGCACCGTGTTCCGGACCGCCGGGGGAGAGCCGTACCAGTGCGTGCTTCCGGTGGAGGAGTCCGCGTTCGCGCTGAACGTGGCCGAGGTGGCGGCCGGGGAGCTCGACGACGCGATCGCCGAAGCCGCCGGGCACGCGTTCGATCTCGCCGCCGAGCCGCCGATCCGGGCGTCGTTGTTCCCGGTGACGCCGGAGGAACACGTCTTCGTCCTGGTCGTGCACCACATCGCGGGCGACGGCTGGTCGATGGAACCCCTGGCCCACGACCTGTCCACGGCGTACGCGGCGCGGCTGGCCGGTGGGAGCCCGGCCTGGAAGCCGCTCCCCGTCCAGTACGCCGATTACACGTTGTGGCAACGGGAACTGCTCGGCGAGAACCTCATGGCGCGGCAGATCGCGTACTGGCGCGACGCGCTCGACGGCGCACCGGAGGAGCTGGACCTGCCCGCCGACCGGCCCCGGCCCGCGGAGAGTTCGCGCCGCGGGCATCCGGCCGGGGTCGAGATCCCGGCGGACCTGCACCGCGCGCTGTCGGAGCTGGCGCGCGCCAAGGGCGTGACCGTGTTCATGGCGCTGCAGGCGGGGCTCGCCGTGACCCTCTCGCGCCTGGGGGCGGGCACGGACATCCCGATCGGCGTCGCGGTGGCGGGACGGACCGACCAGGCTCTGGACGAGCTGGTGGGCTTTTTCGTCAACACCCTCGTCCTGCGCACCGACCTGTCCGGCGAGCCCAGCTTCGCCGAGGTGCTCGGCCGCGTCCGCGAGACCTCGCTGTCCGCGTTCGCGCATCAGGACGTCCCGTTCGAACGGCTGGTGGAGGAGCTGGCCCCGGTCCGCTCGCTCGCCCGGCATCCGTTGTTCCAGGTGTTGATGACCCTGCAGAACACCGGCCGCGCCGGGGAGCCGCTACTGGACCTGCCGGGGCTACAGGCCGTGGCGCTGCCTTCGGTGGTCAAGTCGCTCGAGGTCGACCTCGATCTGAGCCTCGGCGAGAACTTTGACGAGGCGGGCGCGCCGGCCGGGATCAGCGGCACTCTCCTCGTCTCCGCCGACCTGTTCGACTCCCGCACCGCCGCGCTGCTGACGGATCGGCTGGTCCGGGTGCTGCGGACGATGGCACGGGATCCGGGCGCCTCGATCGCCTCGGTGGACGTGCTCGCGGCGGGCGAACGCCGTCGGATCCTGACGGAGTGGAACGCGATGCCGGTGGCCGTCCCGGAGGTGTCGGTACCGGAGGCGTTCGCGCGCCGGGCGGTCGCCGATCGCGACGCGGTGGCCGTGATCGCCGACGGCGTCCGGCTCGGCTACGGCGAACTGGACGCGCGGGCCGACCGGCTGGCGCGGGTGCTGGCCGCTTCGGGAGTGGGACCGGAGTCGGTCGTCGCGGTGCTGCTGGAGCGCTCGGCCGACGTCGTGGTGACCCTGCTGGCGGTGCTGAAGGCCGGTGGCGCCTATCTGCCGCTGGACACCGGCTGGCCGGTCGCGCGGATGCGCGCCGTGGCCGAGGACGCGGGCGCCGGGGTGCTGGTGATGCACGACGAGACGGCTCAGCACGACCTCGGGATCCCGGCGATCCGGGCGGACGCCGGGACGGACGTCGCGGTGGATCTTCCCGGCGCGGTCTCACCGGACGGCGCCGCGTACGTGATGTACACGTCGGGTTCGACCGGGACGCCGAAGGGTGTGGTGGTGAGCCACCGGGACGTCGTGCGGCTGGCGAAGGATCGCTGCTGGGGCGCGACACCGCGGGTGCTGTTCCACGCGCCGCACGCCTTCGACGCGTCGTCGTACGAGCTGTGGGTGCCGTTGCTGTCGGGCGGCACGGTGGTGGTGGCACCCGTGGAGCGGATGGACGCGACCGTCCTGCGGCGGCTGATCGCGGACCACACGCTCTCGCACGTGCATGTCACGGCGGGTCTGTTCCGGGTGCTCGCCGATCAGGAGCCGCGGTGTTTCGCCGGGCTGCGTGAGGTGCTGACGGGCGGCGACGTGGTCCCGGCGGACGCGGTGCGCCGAGTGCTGGAAGCCAATCCGGGTGTGCGGGTGCGGCAGTTGTACGGGCCGACCGAGGTAACGTTGTGCGCGACCCAGTACGAGGTGGCGGATCCCGGTGCGGTGGCGGGCGTCCTGCCGATCGGGCGGCCACTCGACAACACCCGCGTGTACGTGCTGGACGAGGGATTGCGGCCGGTCCCGGTGGGAGTCGCCGGTGAACTGTACGTGGCAGGCGCGGGTGTCGCGCGCGGTTACCTGAATCGTCCTTTGTGGACGGCGGAGCGGTTCGTGGCGTGTCCGTTCGGCGGACCCGGCGAACGGATGTACCGCACGGGCGACCGGGTGAAGTGGGATTCCGCCGGGCGGCTGGTGTTCGTCGGCCGCGTGGACGAGCAGGTGAAGATCCGCGGTTTCCGGGTCGAGCCCGCCGAAGTCGAGGCCGTGCTCGCCGGGCATCCGGCGGTCGCGCAGGCCACCGTCCTCGTGCGGGAGGACGTCCCGGGGGACAAGCGGCTCGTCGGCTATCTGGTACCCGCGGACACCGGGACCTCGATCGTCGACGCGGTGAGCGCGCACACCGCCGAGCGGCTGCCCGGGTATCTGGTGCCGTCGGCGTTCGTGGAGCTGGACGCCCTGCCGCTGACGGTCAACGGGAAGGTGGACCGGGCGGCGCTCCCCGGCCCCCGGCGCGACACGGACGGCGGACGCGCCCCCGCCACCGCCCAGGAAGAGCTGGTGTGCCAGGCGTTCGCCGAGATCCTCGGCTTGCCCGCGGTCGGCGCCGACGACGATTTCTTCGCACTCGGCGGGCATTCGCTGTCGGCGGTGTCGCTGGTCGAGTGGCTGCGGCAGCGTGGGGGGTCGGTCTCGGTCAGGACGCTGTTCGTGACGCCGACGCCGGCCGCGCTGGCGGCGGTGGCGGGCCCGGAACCGGTGGTGGTCCCGCCCAACCTGATCCCGCCGGACGCCGACGAGATCACCCCGGACATGCTGCCGCTGACCGACCTGACCGAGGCCGAGATCGCGCGGGTAGTCGAGGCGGTTCCGGGTGGGGCGCCCAACATCCAGGACATCTATCCGCTGGCGCCGTTGCAGGAAGGCATCTTCTTCCACCACCTGATGACCGACCGGGGTGGTGACGACGTCTACGCCATGCCGTTCGTCCTGCGCTTCGGGGCGAGGCAACGGCTTGAAGCCTTCCTGTCCGCGCTGCGGCAGGTGATCGACAGGCACGACGTCTACCGCACCGCGCTCGTCTCGGACGGGCTGGCCGAGCCGGTCCAGGTCGTGTGGCGGCACGCCGAGCTGCCGGTCACCGAGGTCACCCTCGACGCGGGCGGCGGGGACACGGTCGGGCAGCTGCTGGCCGCCGCCGGGGGGTGGATGGACCTGCGCCGGGCACCGCTGCTGACCGTGCACCTCGCGGCCGAACCCGGCGACGGTGCCGGATGGCTGGTGCTGATCCGGATGCATCACCTCGTCCAGGACCACACGGCGCTCGACATCGTGCTCGACGAGATCAAGGCGATCCTGGCGGGCCGGGCCGACAAGTTGCCCGCCCCCGCGCCGTTCCGGGACTTCGTGGCGCAAGCCCGGCTCGGCGTGCCCGAGGAGGCGCACCGGGAGTATTTCGCCGGGCTCGTCGGGGATGTCACGGAGACCACCTCGCCCTACGGACTTCTGGACGTGCACGGCGACGGCACGGAAACCGGCCAGACCAGGCTGACGGTGGACGACGGCCTGGCGACTCGGGTGCGGGCGCTGGCGCGATCGCTCGGGACGAGCCCGGCGACGCTCTTCCACCTGGCGTGGGCGCGGCTGCTCGCGGCGGTGGCGGGCCGCGACGACGTCGTGTTCGGCACGGTGCTGCTCGGCCGGTCGAGCGTCGGCGCGGACCGGGTGCCCGGGCTGTTCATGAACACCCTTCCGGTGCGGGTCCGCCTGGCCGGGAAGCCGGTGGGAACGGCGCTGACGGAGCTGCGTGACCAGCTCGCCGAGCTGCTGGTGCACGAGCACGCGCCACTGACACTGGCGCAGGAGGCCGGTGGCCTGCCCCACGGCAGCCCGTTGTTCGCCGCGCTGTTCAACTACCGGCACGCCCGGCCCGTCGTCGTCGAGCCCGGCGACGTGCTCGGTGACGTCGAGACCGTGTTCACCCAGGAGCACGACAACTACCCGCTGAGCGTGTCGATCGACGACGACGGCGTGGAGTTCAGTGTCTTCGTCGGTGTCGTGCGGCCGGTGGACGCGGACCGGTTCGCCAGGCTGCTGCACACCTCGCTCGCGAAGCTGACCACCGCGCTGGAAGAGACCCCGGAGCTTCCGCTCCTGTCACTGGACGTGTTCGACGTGACCGGCCGGGCCCATCCTGAACCGGGTACGGGCGCCGGATCCGATCGGCTCGCGCGGCGGCTGACCGCGTTCGGCGTGCGCCGGGAGTCGGTGGTCGCGATCGGCGTGCGGGAACCCGGCGACCTGGCGGTGGCACTGGCCGCCGTCGGCCGGGTGGGCGGCGGTCACGTGCTCGTCGATCCGGCGGATCCGCCGGAGGAGGTCGCCGCCACGCTCACCGGCGCCGGCGCGCTGGTGCTGATCACCACCACCGGCGAGGCGAAGAGCCTGCCCGGCTGGCCGCGTCGCCTGCTGCTCGACGAGGCCGAAGCGGAGGCCCCAGGCCGGGCGGTGTTCGTCCCACAGGCGAGCACGCCGGGTGCCGGGCGTGCGCCCGCCACCGCGCACGAAGAGCTGTTGTGCCGGGTGTTCGCGCAGGTGCTGGGCCTTGAGCGGGTCGGACCCGACGACGACTTCTTCGCGCTCGGCGGGAACTCCCTGCTGGCGACCCGGCTGGTGAGCCGGGTGCGCTCGGTGCTCGGTGTCGAGATGTCGATCCGGGTCCTGTTCGAGACGCTGACCGTGGCCCGCCTCGCCGGACGGCTGGGGCAGGCGGAGACCGGCAGGCCGGCGCTGACGGCCCGGGAGCGCCCGGAACGGCCCCCTGTTTCCTTCGCGCAGCGCAGGCTTTGGTTCGTCAGCCAGCTCGAAGGATCGAGTGCGAGCTACAGCAACACGATCGCGCTCCGGCTGCGTGGCACGCTGATCCCGGCGGCTCTGGCCACGGCGTTGCGGGACGTGATCGGCCGCCACGAGGTGCTGCGGACGGTGCTCCCGGTCGTGGACGGCGAGCCGTACCAGCGGATCCTGCCGATCGAGGAGATCGATTTCCGGCTGCCGGTGGTCGAGGTCGCGGCCGGGGAGGTCGCGGACGAGATCGACCGCGCGGCGGGCTACGCGTTCGACTTCGCCACGGAGATCCCGATCCGGGCGCGGGTGCTCCGCGTGGCACCGGACGACCACGTCCTCGTGCTGGCGGTGCACCACATCGCGACCGACGGCTGGTCGACCGCGGCGCTGGCACGGGATCTGTCGGTCGCGTACCCGGCACGCGCGGCGGGGCACGCGCCGGAGTGGGCGCCGCTGCCCGTGCAGTACGCGGATTTCGCGCTCTGGCAACGGGATCTGCTCGGTGACGCCGACGACCCGGAGAGCGTCCTGTTCCGGCAGCTGGCGTTCTGGCGCGAGACCCTCGCCGGTGTCCCCGAAGAGATCCCGCTGCCGGTGGACCGGCCCCGTCCCGCGGTGGCGACGCACCGGGGCGGCGAGGTCACGGTGGAGCTGCCCGCGAGTCTGCACCGGCGGATCGTGGACCTCGCCTCGGCCGAACAGGTCACAGTTTTCATGGTGCTCCAAGCGGGTTTCGCGGCCCTGCTGAGCAGACTGGGCGCGGGCGCCGACATCCCGATCGGTACCGCGGTGGCCGGCCGCACCGACGACGCGCTGGACGACCTGGTCGGCTTCTTCGTCAACATGCTGGTGCTGCGTACCGACGTCTCGGGAGACCCGGGCTTCGCCGAGTTGCTGCGGCGGGTGCGGGAGACCGACCTGGCGGCGTACGCGCATCAGGACCTGCCGTTCGACCGGGTCGTGGAGGAGTTCGTCCCGGAACGTTCCTTGTCGCGGCAGCCCCTGTTCCAGGTGGCGCTGGACGTGCGGAACGCGCCCGAGGCGGAGCTCCGGCTCCCCGGGCTGGAGGTGAGCGGCGAACCAGTCGCCCACGGCGTCGCCCGGTACGACCTCATGCTCAGCCTCGCCGAGCGACGCGACGAGGAGGGCGCACCGGACGGCATGTCGGGTGCGCTGGAGTTCGGTGCCGACGTTTTCGACCGGTCGACGGCGGAGGCACTCGTCGCACGGCTGGTGCGGCTGCTGGAAGCCGCCGTGGCCGAACCCGCCCGCCCGCTGAGCCGGATCGATCTCCTGACCGGCGCAGAACGTCGTCAGGTGCTCGGCGAGGAAAACCCGGCGGGCGTCGAAGTGCCCGAGGCGACGGTGCCCGGCCTCTTCGCCGCGCAGGTCGCGCGCAGGGGAGAAGCGGTCGCGCTGGAGACCGGGGACTCCGTCGTCGGGTACGCGGAACTGGACGCGCGCTCCGACCGGCTGGCCGCCGTCCTCGCCGGGTACGGCGCGGGCCCCGAGTCGGCGGTGGCGGTGGTGCTGGACCGTTCGGTCGATCTGGTGATCGCGTTCCTCGCCGTGCTCAAGGCGGGCGCCGCCTATTTCCCGATCGACCCGGTGCTCCCGCCGGAACGGATCGAGTACGTGCTCGTCGACGCGCGGCCGGTATGCGTGCTGACGACCACCGAGCGCCGGGCGTCGATCCCGGAGGGCACGGTGCCGCCGGTCGTCGTCCTCGACGTGGCCGAGGAGCGGAAGACCGCGCCCGTCGTCCCGCCGCTGCCGGAACATCCGGCCTACCTCATCCACACCTCGGGTTCGACGGGGCGGCCGAAGGGCGTGGTGGTCCCGCACCGCGGCATCGCCGCCCTCGTGGCCTCCCAAGTCGAACGGCTCGCCGTCACCGACGAGAGCCGGGTGCTGCAGTTCGCGTCCCCGGGGTTCGACGCGTCGGTCTGGGAACTGGTGATGGCGCTGTGCACCGGCGCCCGCCTGGTGGTGACCGAGGACCTGCTCTCGGGCGCCGGGCTCACGGAAGTCGTCGCCAGGCACGGGGTGACCCACGCGACCCTGCCGCCCGCCTTGCTCGCCGCGTCCGCGCCGGAGGATCTGGCGCCGGTCACCACCCTGGTGTCGGCGGGGGAGGCGCTCACCGGCGACGTCGTGCGGCGCTGGGCACCTGGACGCCGGTTCGTGAACGCCTACGGACCGACCGAGACCACCGTCTGCTCGTCGATGTCGGCCCCGCTTGCGCCCGGTGGCCAGCCCGACATCGGGGCCGCGGTCCTCGACACCCGCGTCTACGTCCTCGACGACGCCCTGGCCCCGGCGCCGCCGGGGGTGCGAGGGGAGCTGTACGTGGCCGGTGCCAGCCTGGCCCGCGGCTACCTCGGACGGACGGCGATGACCGCCGAACGCTTCGTCGCCTGCCCGTTCGGGTCTGGGCAGCGGATGTACCGCACCGGCGACCGCGCCCGCTGGACCACCGGCGGACGGCTGCTCTTCGAGGGCCGGGTCGACGACCAGCTCAAGATCCGCGGCTTCCGCATCGAGCCGGACGAGATCGCGCGGGTGCTGGCGGAGCATCCGGCGGTCGCCGACGCGGCGGTCGTGGCCAGGGAGTACCGGGCGGGCGACCGGCGCTTGGTCGCCTACCTGGTCCGCGCGGAGCCGGGGACCGACGACCTCGGCGAGGTGCTCCGGGAGTACACCCTGAGCAGGCTGCCCGCGTACATGGTGCCCGTCGCGTTCGTCGAACTCGACGCGCTTCCGTTGACCGTCAACGGGAAACTCGACCGCAAGGCGCTTCCCGCGCCCGGACACGGCACCGCCGGGGCGGGACGGGCGCCCGCCACGCGGGAGGAAGAACTCGTCTGCGAGGCGTTCGCCGAAATCCTCGAGTTGCCCCGGGTCGGCCCCGACGACCATTTCTTCGCCCTCGGCGGGCATTCCCTGCTGGGCACCCGGTTGCTCAGCCGGATCAGGGCGGTCGCGGGTGCCGAGGTGCCGCTCCGGGTCCTGTTCGAGAACCCGACCGCCGCCGAGGTGGCCGCGTGGATCGTGGCGAACGCCGGTACCGGCAAGAAAACGAGGCCGGTACTCCGGCCCATGCGTGAGCACGAAAAGGAGTTCTGATGATTCCGTTGTCGTTCGCGCAGCGCCGGCTGTGGTTCCTCTGGCGGCTGGACGGCCCCAGCGACACCTTCACCATCCCGCTGGCGCTGCGGTTGACCGGGGAGCTGGACCGCGACGCGCTCGCCGCCGCCCTGCTGGACGTACTCGGCCGCCACGAGGTACTGCGGACCGTGTTCCCGGCCCAGGACGGCGAACCCTGCCAGCGGGTGCTCCGGACCGACGAGACGGGCTTCGAACTCGAGGTCGTCGAGGCGCCGGTACCGGAGGACGCGGTGGCGCGTGCGAGCGCGTACGCCTTCGACCTGGCGAACGAGATCCCGGTCCGGGCCCGGCTGTTCCCGGTGAACCCGCGTGAGCACGTGCTGGTGGTGGTGGTGCACCACATCGCCGCCGACGGCTGGTCGATGGGCCCGTTGCTGCGCGATCTCTCCACCGCGTACGCGGCACGGCTGGCGGGCGGCGCGCCGGAATGGACGCAGCTTCCGGTGCAGTACGCCGATTACACGTTGTGGCAGCGTGAACTCCTCGGTGCGGAGGACGATCCGGAGAGCACCCTGACCGAGCAGGTGTCGTTCTGGCGGCGAGCCCTCGCCGGGGCACCGGAGGAACTGGACCTGCCGGGTGACCGGCCGCGTCCGGCGCAGCTGAACCCCCGGGGCCACACGGCCGAGCTGGAACTCGGCGCGGACATACATCGGCGGCTGCTGGAGCTGGCGCGGGAACACGGGGCGACCCTGTTCATGGTGGTGCACTCCGCGCTGGCGGTGCTGCTGTCCCGGCTGGGTGCCGGTGTGGATCTCCCGATCGGGACCCTGGTCGCGGGCCGGACCGACGAGGGGCTCGACGACCTCGTCGGCTGTTTCGTCAACAACCTGGTGATCCGGGCCGACCTGTCGGGCGATCCGACCTTCACGGAAGTCCTCGGGCGGGTACGGAAAGCCGCGCTGAACGCCTACGAAAACCAGGATGTGCCGTTCGAGAAGCTGGTCGAGGAGCTGTCACCGACCCGGTCGCTGTCCCGTCATCCCCTGTTCCAGGTGATGGCCGCGGTGGAAAGCGCGGATCTGGTCTCCGCCGGACGCGGCGGCGGGCCGGCGCTGGAGCTGCCCGGCCTGCGGATCGACCTGATCCCCGACGACCGGCGGTCCGGCGATCTCGACCTCGATCTCGTGGTGCGGGAGACCCTCGACGCCCAGGGAAACCCGACGGGGCTGCAGGGTGCCCTCATCGGCGCGGCGGACCTGTTCGACGTCGAGACCGTCGAACGGATCGCGACTTGGCTGGGCCGCGTCCTGGAGACCGTCGCGGCCGAACCGTCCGTCCCCGTCCGGTCCTTGCGGATTCTCGACCACGGCGAACTGCGCCGGGTACTCCGGGAATGGAACGACACCACGGTCGTGATGCCGGGTGGGGTGGTGCCGGATCTGTTCGCCGCTCAGGTCATGCGTTCTCCGGATTCGACAGCGTTGGTGGGTGGCGGTGTCGAGTTGAGTTATGCCGAGGTGGACGCTCGTGCGAATCGGTTGGCGCGTGAGCTGATTGCGGTGGGGGTGGGGCCGGAGTCGGTGGTGGCTGTGGTCCTGGAGCGTTCGCCGGATCTGGTGATCGCGATTTTGGCGGTGTTGAAGGCCGGTGGCGCGTATTTGGGGATTGATCCGGATCTGCCGGGGGAGCGGGTTCGGTTTCTGGTGGAGGATTCGGCCGCGGTTGTGGTGGTGGATTCGAGTGAGTCCTTTGTGGATCTTGCTGGGTATGCTGCCGATCCGGTGACGGATGGTGACCGGATTGCGCCGTTGTTGCCGGGGCATCCGGCGTATGTGGTGTATACGTCGGGGTCGACTGGGGTGCCGAAGGGTGTGGTTGTTTCTCATCGTGGGTTTGTGAATTTGTCGGTGAGTCATGGTCGGTTTGGGGTGGGTCCGGGGTCTCGGGTGGCGCAGTTCGCGTCGTCGGGTTTCGACATGTTCTGTGAGGAGTGGTTGCTGGCGTTGCTGTCGGGGGCGGCGTTGGTGATCGTGCCGCCGGAGCGGCGTTTGGGTGCCGAGTTGGCGGGGTTCCTTAGCGAGTTCGGGGTGACGCACGCGACGTTGCCGCCCGCCGCGGTGGCCAGCCTTCCGCAAGACGGTCTGCCCGAAGGGTTCGTGCTCGACGTGGGCGGGGAAGCCCTGCCGGGCGAACTGGTTTCGCGGTGGGCCGGCGATCACGTGATGTTCAACAGTTACGGTCCGGCCGAAACCACCGTGAACGCGGCGGTGTGGCGGTGCCGGGCCGACGGATCGGACACCGTCTCCATTGGACGGCCGATCCCGAACGTCCGGGTGTACGTCCTGGACGACGCTCTGGAGCCGGTTCCCGCCGGGGTGGGCGGCGAGCTGTACGTGACCGGGACCGGTCTGGCGCGGGGCTATACGGGCCGCGCGGGGCTGACCGGTGAACGGTTCGTGGCTTGCCCGTTCGAACCGGGCCAGCGGATGTACCGCACGGGGGACCGGGTGCGGTGGAACGCCGACGGTGAGCTGATGTTCCTGGGCCGTACCGACGACCAGGTGAAGATCCGTGGTTTCCGGGTCGAACCGGGTGAGATCGAGGCTGCCCTGCTGGCGCACCCCGACGTCGAACAGGCCGTGGTGATCGCCAGGGAAGACACTCCGGGCGACCTCCGGCTGGTCGGCTATGTGATTCCGGCCGACACAGTGTCCATTGAGGACTTGCGGTCCTTCCTCGCCGAGCGACTGCCCGCGTACCTGGTGCCGTCGGCGATCGTCCCCCTCGACGCCTTTCCCTTGACCCCCAATGCGAAACTCGACCGCAAGGCACTTCCCGCACCCGACTTCGCGGGCCTCGCCGGTTCCGGCCGCGCACCGGCGAATGCCCGGGAGGAGATCCTCTGCGCTGCGTTCGCGGACGTGCTGGGCCTGGAACGGGTCGGCGTCGACGACGATTTCTTCGCGCTGGGCGGCCACTCGCTGCTCGTGGTGTCGCTGGTGGAATGGCTGCGTCAGCGTGGGGTTTCGGTGTCGGTGCGGGCCCTGTTCCTGACGCCGACCCCGGCCGGACTCGCCGCGGCCGCGGGCCCGGAACCGGTGGTGGTCCCGCCCAACCTCATCCCGCCGGACGCCGAAGAGATCACGCCGGAAATGGTGCCGCTGGCCGACCTGTCCACGGCCGAGATCGCGCGCGTGGTCGCGGCGATTCCCGGTGGGGCGCCGAACATCCAGGACGTGTATCCGCTGGCGCCGTTGCAGGAAGGCATCTTCTTCCACCACCTGATGTCCGGCCGGGACGGAACCGACGTCTACGTGACGCCCACCGTCATCGAGTTCGACACGCGTGACCGCCTCGACGCCTTCCTCGCCGGGTTGCGCTGGATGGTGGACCGGCACGACATCTACCGCACCGCCGTCGTCTCGACAGGACTGCGGGAACCCGTGCAGGTCGTGGTGCGCCACGCCGAGGTGCCGGTCGAGGAGGTCGTCCTCGATCCCGGCGGCCCCGACGCCGTCGAGCAGCTCCTGGACGCGGTGAGCGGACGGCTGGACCTGGGCCGGGCGCCGCTGATGGACGTGCACTTCGCCGCCGATCCGAGCGGCGGCCGATGGCTCGGCCTGCTGCGCGTCCACCATCTGCTGCAGGACCACACCACCCTGGAAGTGCTGCTCGACGACCTGCGGGCGTTCCTGTCCGGACGGGCCGGGGAGCTGCCCCCGCCGGTGCCGTTCCGCGAATTCGTGGCGCAGGCACGGCTCGGGGTCCCCCGGGAAGACTACGAGCGGTACTTCGCCGGCCTCCTCGGCGACGTCACGGAAACGACCGCCCCGTACGGGCTGGTGGATCTGCACGGCGACGGCACCGCTTCCGAACAGGCCCACCTGTGGGTGGACGACGCGCTGGGCGACCGCGTCCGCGAGGTGGCGCGGTCGTGGGGCGCGAGCCCGGCGACGGTGTTCCACCTGGCGTGGGCCCGTGTGCTGGGCGCGGTGTCGGGACGCGACGACGTCGTTTTCGGCACTGTCCTCTTCGGACGGATGAACGCCGGCGTCGGCGCGGATCGCGTGCCGGGGCTGTTCATCAACACACTGCCGGTCCGGGTCCGCCTCGATCGGCAGGGCGTCGGCGAAGCGCTGACCGGACTGCGGCATCAGCTCGCGGACCTGCTGGCCTACGAGCACGCGCCGTTGGCGCTCGCCCAGGCGGCCAGTGGACTTTCCGGCGGCAGCCCACTGTTCAGCTCGATCTTCAACTACCGGCACAACCCGGCAACCGCCGAGGAGGATCGCCCGGCGCTGGACGGGATGAAGGTCCTGTCGGCCCGCGACCTCACGAACTACCCGCTCGCGGTCGCGGTCGACGCCCACGAGTCCGGCTTCGCGCTCACCCTGGACGCGGTGGCGCCCGCCGATCCGGCGCGGGTCGGCGCGCTGCTGATCACCTGTCTGGAGGCGCTCACCACCGCACTGGCCGACGAACCCGCCACCCCGCTGCGCACGGTGGACGTGCTGGACCAGACCGAGCTGTCGGCGCTGCTCGACGGCTGGAACGACACCGCGGTCCCGGTACCGGACGTGTCGGTACCGGACGCCTTCGCGGCCAGGGTCGCGGCCGACCCCGGCGCCGTCGCGGTCGTCTCCGGCGAAGTGGAACTGTCCTACGGCGAACTGGACGCGCGGGCGGACCGGCTGGCGCGGGCGCTGGTCGCCGCGGGCGTGCGGCCGGAGTCGGCCGTGGCGGTCGCGATGGAGCGGTCGATCGACCTGGTGGTGGCGTTGCTGGCGGTGCTGAAGGCGGGCGGCGTGTTCGTGCCGCTGGACACCGGCTGGCCGGAGGCCCGGCTACGCGCGGTGGCCGCGGACGCGGGCGCCTGCCTGCTGCTGGCGCACGAGGCGACGGCCGGGCTCGAACTCGGGGTCGCGGCGTTGACGGTCGAGGCCGAGGCGGGCACCGCGGTCGAGCTGCCGGACCCGGTGCCGCCGGGTTGTGCCGCCTACGTGATGTACACGTCGGGCTCGACAGGGGAGCCGAAGGGCGTGGTGGCCACCCACGGGGACGTGGTGCGCCTGGCGATGGACCGGTGCTGGGGCGCCGCGACCCGGGTGCTGTTCCACGCTCCCCACGCGTTCGACGCGTCGTCGTACGAACTGTGGGTGCCGTTGCTGTCGGGCGGCACCGTGGTGATCGCCCCCGACGAGCGCGTCGACGCGGCCCTGATCCGGCGGTTGATCGCCGCGCACGACGTGACGCACGTCCACGTGACCGCCGGTCTGCTGCGGGCGCTGGCCGAGGACGACCCAGGCTGCTTCGCCGGGGCGCGCGAGGTGCTGACGGGCGGGGACGTGGTGACGGCCGACGCCGTGCGCCGGGTCTTGGCGGCCGGTTCGCGGGTGGTCGTGCGGCATCTCTACGGGCCGACCGAGGTCACGCTGTGCGCCACCCAGCACGAGATCACCGACGCCGCCGGGACCACCGGCGCGCTGCCCATCGGGCGGCCGCTGGACAACACCCGCGTCTACGTCCTCGACGACGGGCTCAACGTGGTCCCGGTGGGGGTCGCCGGTGAGCTTTACGTGGCAGGGGCGGGTATCGCGCGAGGCTACGTCAACCGCGCGCAGACCACGGCGGAGCGGTTCGTCGCCTGCCCGTACGGGCCGGGCGGGCGGATGTACCGCACCGGGGACCTGGCCCGGTGGACGCCGGACGGACGGCTGGTGTTCGCCGGGCGCGCGGACGATCAGGTGAAGATCCGCGGGTTCCGGGTGGAACCGGGTGAGGTCGAAGCCGTGCTGGCCGGGCATCCGGCGGTCGCGCAGGCCACCGTCGTCGTGCGGGAGGACGTCCCGGGGGACAAGCGGCTGATCGCCTACGTGGTGCCCGTGGACAGAGGCGCGCGGATCACCGACGCCGTACGCGACCACCTGGCCGCGCGCCTGCCCGAGTACCTGGTCCCGGCGGCGTTCGTGGAACTGGGCGCGCTTCCGCTGACGGTCAACGGGAAGGTGGACCGGGCGGTGTTGCCCGCTCCCGAGTACGCGGCCGGGGCCGGCCGGGCTCCGGCGAACGCCACGGAAGAGCTGCTGTGCCAGGCCTTCGCCGACGTCCTGGGGCTGCCGTCGGCCGGGATGGACGACGACTTCTTCGCCCTCGGCGGACATTCGCTCCTGGTGATGCAGCTGGTGAGCCGGGTCCGCGCGACCTTGGCCGTCGAACTCCCGATCCGGACCGTGTTCGAGGCCCGCACCCCCGCGCGGCTGGCGGTGCGGCTCGCCGAGGTCGCCGCGCCGGGACGGGCGGCGCTGGCGGCACGGGAGCGGCCGGAGCGGGTGCCGTTGTCGTTCGCGCAGCGGCGGTTGTGGTTCCTGAGCCGGTTGGAGGGCCCGAGTCCCACCTACAACATCCCCTTGGCGCTGCGCCTGACCGGTTCCCTGGACCGGACGGCTTTCGCGGCCGCGCTCCAGGACGTCGTCGGACGGCACGAGGTCTTGCGGACCGTGTTCGCGCTGGCCGACGGCGAGCCGTACCAGCGCGTGCTTTCGGTGGACGAGGCGGCGTTCACGCCGTCCGTGGCGGAAGTGCCGCCCGGCGGGCTGACGGACGCGGTGGCGCGGGCCGCGGCGTATCCCTTCGATCTGGCGGCGGAGATCCCGGTGCGCGCCTCGCTGTTCACGGTGGCGCCGGACGAGCACGTGCTCGTCCTGGTGGTGCACCACATCGCGGGCGACGCCTGGTCGATGGCGCCCTTGGCTCGCGACCTTTCGCTGGCGTACGAGGCCCGGCTGGGCGGGGCGGCTCCCCGCTGGGCGCCGCTGCCGGTGCACTACGCCGATTACGCGCTCTGGCAACGAGAACTGCTCGGTGACGACGACGATCCGGGCAGTGTGATCGCGCAGCAGGTGGGCTACTGGAAGGCCGCGCTCACGGGCGCTCCGGAAGAGCTGGACCTGCCGTTCGACCGGCCACGTCCGGCGGAACTGTCCCACCGGGGCCACGTGGCCGAGGCCGAGCTACCGGCCGGGCTGCACCGGCGGCTCCTGGAGCTGGCGAGGGCCGAGGGCGTGACCGTGTTCATGGTGCTGCAGGCCGCTTTGGCGGTGACGCTGGCGCGGCTGGGCGGGGGCCGGGACATCCCGATCGGCACGGCCGTCGCAGGGCGCACCGACCAGGCCCTCGACGAGCTGGCCGGGTTCTTCGTCAACACCCTCGTGCTGCGCACCGACCTGTCCGGGAACCCGACCTTCGCCGAAACGCTGGGGCGGGCACGGGAAAACCTCCTCGCGGCGCTGGCCAACCAGGACGTCCCGTTCGAGCGGCTGGTCGAGGAGCTGGCCCCGGCCCGGTCGCTGACCCGGCATCCGTTGTTCCAGGTGATGCTGACCGTGCAGAACACCGCCGGGCCCGACGCCGAACTGCCCGGCCTGCGGACCTCGATGGAACCCACGGGGGCGGTGCCCGCCAAATTCGACCTCGACTTCGCCTTCGAGGAGGGTTTCGACGAGGAGGGCGCGCCCGCCGGGGTGCGCGGAACGCTCGTCGTGGCCGCCGACCTGTTCGACCGGGACACCGCGGACCGGATCGTCGCCTGGTTCACGCGGGTGCTCGACGAGGTGACCCGGCGCCCGGAGCTGCGACTCGGCGCGATCGACCTGCTCGGCGCCGAAGAACTGTCCACTTTGGAGGGATGGACCGAGCCGGGTCCGCCGGTACCCGAGGCGACGCTGCCCCAACTGTTCGAGGCGCAGGTGGCGAGGACGCCGGAGGCGATCGCTGTCACGGCGGATGGTGCCGGGTTGTCGTATGCGGAGTTGGACGCGCGGGCGAATGCCTTGGCTCATCGGTTGGTGGCTCGGGGTGTCGGCCCGGAGTCGGTGGTGGGTGTGGTCGCTCGGCGGTCGGCCGAGCTGGTGGTGTCGTTGCTGGCCGTGCTCAAAGCAGGGGCTGCGTATGTGCCGGTGGATCCGGACGCTCCGGCGGAGCGGAGGGCGTTCGTGCTGGCGGACGCGGCCGCGATGTGCGTGGTGACGACGGCGGACTGTGTTTCGTTGGTGCCTGAGGGTGTTCCGGTCGTCGTGGTGGACGAATCCGGGCACGACATCGTGTCCGCCCCGCCGAGCCTCGCCCGCCCCGAGCATCCGGCGTACGTGATCTACACGTCGGGTTCGACGGGAACGCCGAAAGGTGTGGTGGTTCCGCATCGGAATGTGGTGGCGTTGTTCGCCGCCACCCGGGAACTGTTCGGGTCCGGTGAGGTGTGGTCGTGGTTCCACTCGTTCGCGTTCGATTTCTCGGTGTGGGAGATCTGGGGCGCGTTGCTGCATGGCGGACGCGTCGTGGTGGTGCCGTTCGAGGTGTCGCGGTCGCCGCGGGAGTTCGCGGAGTTGCTGGAGCGCGAACGGGTCACGATGCTGAGCCAGACACCGTCGGCGTTCTATCAGCTGCTGGCCGTCGACTCCGGAGCCGCGCTGGCACACGTGCGGACCGTGGTGTTCGGCGGGGAAGCGCTGGAGCCCGCCCGCTTGGCCGAGTGGTGGGCGCGGTCCGGGAATTCCGGTCCCCGCTTGGTGAACATGTACGGCATCACCGAGACCACGGTGCACGTCACCCGCTACGACCTCGCCCCGGAGACGGACGGGAGCGTGATCGGCCGCGGCCTTCCGGGGTTCTCGGTGTCCGTGCTGGACGAATGGCTGCGCCCGGTCCCCGCGGGAATCATGGGTGAGCTGTATGTGGCCGGTCCGCAAGTGGCGCGGGGCTACGCGCGCCGACCAGGGCTGACGAGCGAGCGTTTCGTGGCCTGCCCCTTCGGTGCTCCCGGCGCCCGGATGTACCGGACCGGGGACCGGGCCCGCTGGACCGCCGACGGCCTGCTGGTGTTCGCGGGCCGCGTGGACGATCAGGTGCAGGTTCGCGGGTTCCGGGTGGAGCCGGGTGAGGTCGAGGCCGCGCTGGCGGAGCACCCTGACGTGACGCGGGCCGCGGTGATCGCGCGGGAGGACGTCGGCGGCGACGTCCGGCTGGTGGGGTACGTCGTGCCCGCCGCCGGGGCCGACGCCGACGGTCTGGCGGAGGCGGTGCGCGGGTTCGCCGCGGGACGGCTGCCGTCGTACCTGGTGCCGTCGGTGGTGGTGGTGCTGGAGGCGCTGCCGTTGACCGCCAACGGGAAACTGGACAGGAAGGCCTTGCCCGCGCCTTCGTACACCGCCGGCGGTGGACGTGCTCCGGCGAGTGTCGAGGAAGAGCTGCTGTGCCAGGCGTTCGCCGAGGTGCTCGGCCTCGAACGGGTCGGCGTCGATGACGACTTCTTCGTGCTGGGTGGGCATTCCCTGCTGGCGGTGTCGCTGGTGGAGTGGTTGCGCCGTCGCGGGATGTCGGTGTCGGTGCGGGCCCTGTTCACGACCCCGACCCCGGCCGGGCTCGCCGCGGTGGCGGCCCCGGAAGCGGTGGAGGTGCCGCCGAACCTGATCCCGGACGGTGCCACCGCGCTGACACCGGAGATGCTCACGCTGGTCGACCTGACCCCGGAGGAACTGGCCACGGTGGTGGCGGCCGTCCCCGGCGGCGCGGCCAACACGCAGGACGTCTATCCGCTGGCGCCGTTGCAGGAAGGGATCTATTTCCACCACCTGCTGGCCGGCCGTGACGGCATCGACGTGTACGCCACGCCGACCGTGCTGTCCGTCGACACCCGCGAACGCCTCGACGGTTTCCTCGTGGCGTTGCGATGGCTGGTCGACAGGCACGACATCTACCGCACGGCGATCGTGTCCGAAGGGCTCCCGCAGCCCGTGCAGGTGGTCGCCCGGCACGCCCCGCTGCCGGTCGAGGAGATCACCCTCGACCCCCACGGCCCCGCACCCGTCGACCAGCTCCTGGCCGCGGGCGACGGCCGGATGGAACTCACCGCCGCCCCGCTCATCCGGGTGTACGTCGCCGCCGATCCGGCGGGCGGCTGGCTGGTGCTGCTGCGCATCCACCACCTGATCCAGGACCACACCACCTTCGACGTGATCATCGAGGACCTGCGGGCGTTCCTCTCCGGGCGGGCCGGCGAACTGCCGCCGCCGTCGCGGTTCCGCGAGTTCGTCGCGCAGGCCCGGCGCGGGGTGTCCCAGGACGACCACGAACGCTACTTCAGCGAAGTGCTCGACGGCGTCACCGAAACCACCACACCGTACGGACTTCTGAACACCTACGGCGACGGAGCGGCGGCCGCGCTCGCCCACCGGCGGGTGGACGACACCCTGGCCGCGCGGACACGCGAGGTGGCGCGGACGCTCGGTGTGAGCCCGGCGACGCTGTTCCATCTGGCGTGGGCACGGGTACTCGGCGTGGTTTCGGGACGGGACGACGTCGTGTTCGGCACGCTCCTCTTCGGCCGGATGAACGCGGGCGCGGGCGCCGACCGCGCGCCGGGCCTGTTCCTCAACACGCTTCCGGTGCGGGTGCGGTTGGCGGGGGCGAGTGTGGGCGAGGCGCTGGCGGCGATGCGGGGCCAGCTCGCCGATCTGATGGTCCACGAGCACGCGCCGCTGGCTTCGGCGCAGGCCGCGGCCGAACTGCCCGGTGGCAGCCCGCTGGTCACGTCGCTGTTCAACTACCGGCACAACCAGGAGGAGCCGGAAACCGGCGAGGGCATCGACGGCATCCGGACCGTCTTCACCCGGGAGCACACGAACTATCCGCTCCACGTCTCCATCGACAACGACGGCCCGGCGTTCGCGATCACCGTGAACGCCGTGGCGCCCGCCGATCCCGACCAGGTCTGCGCCCTGCTGCACACCTGTCTCGGCAACCTCGTCACCGCGCTCGCGGCGGCTCCGGAGACGCCGTTCACCGAAGTGGACGTCCTCGACGCGCGGACCCGACGGCAGTTACGGGAGGAATGGAACGACACGACCGTGGCCGTTCCGGACGTTTCGGTGCCGGAGGCGTTCGCGGCGCATGTGGCCCGTACGCCGGACGCCACCGCGCTGGTCGCCGGTGAGCTGGAGCTCGGGTACGCCGAGCTGGACGCTCGCTCGGACCGGCTCGCGCGGGCACTGGTGGCTTCGGGGGTGGGCGCGGAGTCGCCGGTCGCGGTGCTGATGGAGCGTTCGGCCGAGCTGGTGGTGGCACTGCTGGCGATCCTCAAGGCGGGCGGGGTGTTCGTGCCGCTGGACGCGGGCTGGCCGGTCGCGCGGATGCAGGCGGTGGCCGAGGATTCCGGCGCCGCGACGCTGGTGGTGCACGAACCGACGGCGGGCCACGAATTCCTGACCGGGCTGGACCTCCGGACGATCTCCGCCGACACCACCGACACCGCCGTCGACGCTTTACTGCCACCGGCATGCCCGCCGGGACAAGCCGCCTACGTCATGTACACCTCCGGTTCGACCGGGGTGCCGAAGGGCGTGGTGACCACACATCGGGATGTGGTGCGCCTGGCGAAGGACCGGTCCTGGGGCGAGCCGTCGCGGGTGCTTTTCCACGCACCGCACGCCTTCGACGCGTCGTCGTACGAACTGTGGGTGCCGTTGCTCTCGGGCGGGACCGTGGTGGTCGCCCCGCCCGAACGCGTGGACGCGACCGCGCTGCGGCGGCTGATCACGGGACACCAGTTGTCGCATGTCCATCTGACGGCCGGCCTGCTCCGGGTGCTCGTGGACGAGGATCCGTCCTGTCTCGCCGGTGTCCGTGAGGTGCTGACCGGCGGCGACGTGGTCCCGCCGGACGCCGTGCGGCGAGTGCTGGAGGCCAACCCCGGTGTCCGGGTGCGGCAGTTGTACGGGCCGACCGAGGTGACGTTGTGCGCGACCCAGTACGAGGTCGGGGATCCCGGTGCGGTGGCGGGAGTGCTGCCGATCGGGCGGCCCTTGGACAACACGCGCGTCTACGTCCTGGACGACCGGCTCGACGTGGTGCCCGCCGGGGTGGCCGGTGAACTCTACGTCGCCGGTGCCGGTGTCGCGCGCGGCTACCTCAATCGTCCTTTGTGGACGGTGGAGCGGTTCGTCGCGTGTCCGTTCGGTGGTCCGGGCGACCGCATGTACCGGACGGGCGATCTGGTCCGGTGGACCCCGGACGGCCGTCTGGTGTTCGTCGGGCGCGCGGACGAACAGGCCAAGATCCTCGGGTTCCGGGTGGAACCCGGCGAAGTGGAGGCCGTCCTCGCCGGGCATCCGGCGGTCGCGCAGGCCGCCGTGCTGGTCCGTGAGGACGTGCCGGGCGACAAACGGCTGGTCGCCTATCTGGTGCCCGCCGGACCGGGCACGGCCGTCGGCGTCACGGCGCGCGCGTATGCCGCCGAACGCCTGCCGGAGTACCTGGTCCCGGCGGCGTTCGTGGAGCTGGGAACCCTTCCGCTGACGGTCAACGGGAAGGTGGATCGCGCCGCGCTGCCGGTGCCGGAGTACTCGGCCGGTGCGGGCCGGGCCCCGGCGAACGCCACGGAAGAGCTGCTGTGCCAGGCGTTCGCCGACGTGCTGGGCCTGGACCGGGTCGGCGTCGACGACGATTTCTTCGAACTGGGCGGGCATTCGCTGCTGGCGATCCAGCTGGCCAGCCGGGTGCGGGTGGTGCTGTCGGTGGAGGTGCCGCTGCACGCGCTGTTCGAGGCCCGGACCCCGGCGGAGCTGGCGGCGTCGCCGGCACTGGGCGTCCCCGACCGGACGCCGCTGGTGGCGCGGGAACGGCCGGACCGGGTGCCGTTGTCGTTCGCGCAGCGGCGGTTGTGGTTCTTGAGCCGGTTGGAAGGCCCGAGCCCGACGTACAACATCCCCCTGACGCTGCGCCTGACCGGTTCCTTGGACCGGTCGGCTTTCGCGGCCGCGCTGCAGGACGTCGTCGGACGGCACGAGGTGCTGCGGACCGTGTTCGCGCTCGCCGACGGCGAGCCTTACCAGCGCGTGCTTTCGGTGGACGAGGCCGCCTTCGCCCTGGACGTGGCCGGGGTGACCGCCGGGGAACTCGACGACGCGATCGCCGAAGCGGTGGGACACGCGTTCGACCTGACCACCGAGCCTCCGGTGCGGGCGTCGTTGTTCGCGCTGTCGCCGGAGGACCACGTCCTGGTCCTGGTGGTGCACCACATCGCGGCGGACGCGTGGTCGATGGAGCCGCTGTCGCGCGACGTCGCCGCGGCCTACACGGCGCGGCTGCGGGGTGCGGAACCCGCGTGGACCCCGCTGCCGGTGCAGTACGCGGACCACGCGCTCTGGCAGCGTGACCTCCTCGGTGACGAGAACGATCCGGAAAGCCTGCTCTCCCAACAGGTCGCCTACTGGCGTGAAGCCCTCGACGGGGCGCCGGAAGAGCTGGACCTCCCCGCCGACCGGCCACGGCCCGCCACCGCGTCCTATCGCGGCCTGCTCGCCCCGATCGAGATCCCGGCCGGGCTGCACCGGCGACTCAGGGCGGTGGCGAAGGACAGGGGAGTCACCCTTTTCATGACGGTGCAGACCGCGCTGGCCGCGGTGCTGTCACGGCTCGGCGCCGGGACGGACATCCCCATCGGGGTCGCCGTCGCGGGGCGCACCGACCAGGCGCAGGACGACCTCGTCGGCTTCTTCGTCAACACGCTCGTGCTGCGGACCGAGCTGTCCGGGGACCCGACGGTCGCCGAGATCCTCGGCCGGGTGAGGGACACGTCGCTGGCCGCCTTCGGCCACCAGGACGTCCCGTTCGAGAAGCTCGTCGAGGAGCTGGCACCCAGCCGGTCGCTGTCCCGGCATCCGCTGTTCCAGGTCATGCTGACCCTGCAGAACGCGGGCGGCGGGGCCGCGGTGACGCTGCCCGGCCTGCGGATCGGCGCGCTGCCCACCGACGGCGTGGCGGCCAAGTTCGACCTCGACGTGTCGATGGGCGAATCCTTCGACGCGACCGGGGCGCCCGCCGGGATGGAGGGCATGCTCATCGCGGCCGCCGATCTGTTCGACCAGCACACCGCCGACCGCCTCGCGAGCTGCCTGGTCCGGGTCCTGGGCCTGCTCGCCGACGACACCGGCACGCGGCTGAGCGAGGTGGACCTGCTCGATCCCGCCGAGCGCCGCCGGGTGGTGGAGGAGTGGAACCGCACGGACGCCCCGCGGCCTGCCCTGCTCGTGCCGGAGGCCTTCGAGGCGCAGGTGGCGAGAACGCCGGACGCGATCGCGGTACTGCACGGCGACGGCACCCGGCTGACCTACGCCGAGCTGAACGCGCGGGCCAACCGGCTCGCCCGGCTGCTCGTCCGGCACGGAGCCGGGCCGGAGTCGTCCGTCGCGGTATGCCTCGGCCGCTCCGCCGAGCTGGTGGTGTCGCTGCTCGCGGTGCTCAAGACGGGCGGCGCCTATCTGCCGGTGGACCCCGCGCATCCGGCCGAGCGCGTCGGCTACCAGCTCGACGACGCCCGCCCCAGGCTCATGCTCACCGAGCTGGGCACCGGGATCGCCGTCCCCGGACCGGAGCGGATCGTGCTCGACGATCCCCGGGTCGCGGCCGAACTCGCCGCACTGGACGACGGCGACCTGACCACCGCCGAACGGCACGGGCCGCTGTCGCCCGGCAACCCGGCCTACGTGATCTACACGTCGGGCTCCACCGGGCGGCCCAAGGGGGTCGTCGTCCCGCACGGCGCCATGGCGAACTTCGTGGCGGCGATGGGCGGCCGATTCCCGATGGGGACCGAAGACCGCCTGCTGGCCGTCACGACGGTGTCCTTCGACATCCACGTCCTGGAGCTGTACGTACCGCTGCTCGCGGGCGCCGGGGTGGTACTGGCGGAGGACGCGGCCGTCCGGGATCCGGCGGCGGTGGCCGGGCTGATCGACCGGTTCGAGGTCACGACCCTGCAGGCGACTCCCGCGCTGTGGCAGGCCTTGCTGACCGCGCACGCCGAGGCCGCGCGCGGGGTGCGCGCCCTCGTCGGCGGCGAGGCGCTGCCCGGCCCGCTGGCCGGCCGCCTGGCCGCGGCGTCGGAGGGCACGGTCACCAACCTGTACGGCCCGACCGAGGTGACGGTGTGGGCGACCGCGGCCGTCCTCGACGGCGAAGGCCCCGGCCGGGTGCCGATCGGCAGGCCGATCGCCAACACGAGGGCGTACGTGCTCGACGGCACGCTGCGGCCGGTCGCGCCCGGCGCCGTGGGGGAGCTGTACCTGGCCGGTGTCCAGCTCGCGCGGGGCTACCTCGGGCGTCCGGGGGCCACGGCGGAACGGTTCGTGGCCTCTCCGTTCGGCGGCGCGGGGGAGCGGCTGTACCGCACCGGTGACCTGGCGCGGTGGCGCACGGACGGCGAGCTGGAGTTCCTGGGGCGCACGGACGACCAGGTGAAGATCCGCGGGTTCCGGATCGAGCCGGGCGAGGTCGAAACGGTGCTGGGCGCCTGCCCGGCGGTGGACCGGGTCGCGGTCGTCGTCCGCGAGGACACGCCGGGGGACAAGCGGCTCGTCGCCTACGTGGTGGCCACCGGTGACGACCAGGCGGGCGCGGTGCGCGCGTACGCGTCCGAACGGCTGCCGTCGTACATGGTGCCGTCCGTGATCGTGCCGCTCGACGCGTTGCCGCTGACCCCGAACGGGAAGCTGGACCGGAAGGCCTTGCCCGCGCCCGGCCCCGCGACGGTCGCGGGCATGGGCAGGCTCCCCGCCGGGCCGAGGGAGGAGCTGTTCTGTGCGGCGTTCGCCCACGTTCTCGGTCTCGACGCGGTCGGTGCCGACGACGATTTCTTCGCACTGGGCGGGCATTCGCTGCTGGCGGTGTCCCTTGTGGAGTATCTCCGCGAACACGGGGCCGAGGTCTCGGTGCGGGCGGTGTTCGAGTACGCCACCCCGGCGGGGATGGCCGCCGCGGCCGGTCCGGACCGGGTGGTGGTGCCCCCGAACCTGATCCCGCCCGGCGCGGCCGAGATCACCCCGGAGATGCTCACCCTGGCCGACCTGACCGAGGCCGAGATCGCCACGGTCGTCGAGGCCGTACCGGGCGGCGCGGCCGAAATCGCCGACGTGTACCCGCTGGCCCCGTTGCAGGAGGGCATGTTCTTCCATCACCTGATGGCCAAGGGGGAGGACGCGGACGTCTACTTGCTGCCGACAGTGCTGCGTTTCGGCTCGCGGGACCTCCTCGACGGTTTCCTCGGCGCCCTGCGGCGAATCGTGGACCGGACCGACACCTACCGGACGGCGATCGTCTGGAAAGGACTGCGCGAACCGGTGCAGGTCGTGTGCCGTACCGCCGAATTGCCGGTGGACGAAGTCGTCCTCGACGGCTCCGACGGCTCTGGTGACCTCACCGGGCAACTGATGGCCGGCGCCGGGATCGCGGTGGATCGGGCGCCGCTGATGCGGGTCCGGGTCGCCCGCGAACCCGGCACCGGGCGCTGGGTCGCGTTGCTGCTCATCCATCACCTGGTGCAGGACCACACCGCGCTCGAGGTGCTGCTCGACGAGGTGCGGGCGATACTCGAAGGCCGCGCCGCGGAACTGCCCGAGCCCGTGCCGTTCCGCGAATACGTGGCGCGGGCGCGGTTCGGGGTCGCGCGGGAGGAACACGAGGCCTACTTCGCCGGGCTGCTCGGTGATCTGACCGAGCCGACCGCGCCGTACGGCCTGCTCGACGTGCACGGTGGCGGCGACGCGGTGACGCGTGCCGACCGGTGGATCGACGACACGCTCGCCCGGCGGGTGCGGTCACTGGCCCGTGCGCGCGGGGTCAGCCCCGCGACCGTCTTCCACCTGGCCTGGGGCCGGGTCCTCGGCGCACTGGCCGGTCGCGACGACGTGGTGTTCGGCACCGTCCTTTTCGGACGGATGAACGCGACGGCCGACGTGCGGCGGGCGGCCGGGCCGTTCATCAACACGTTGCCGGTGCGCGTCCGCCTCGACGGCACCGGCGCGGGCGCGGCGCTCTCGGCCATGCGGGGCCAGCTCGCCGGGCTGATGGTGCACGAACACGCGCCGCTCACCCTCGCGCAATCGGTCAGTGGCGTGCCGGGCGGCCTCCCGCTGTTCACGTCGCTGTTCAACTACCGCTTCACGGCGGCCCCGGCCGAGGGCGGGGAGCCGGACGAGCGCGACGCGAGCGACGGCATCGAGCTGCTGGCGTACCGCGAGCAGAGCAACTACCCGCTGACGGTGTCCGTCGACGACGTGGCGGACCGGTTCCTGGTCACCGTGGACGCGCTCGCCCCGGGTGATCCCGAGCAGGTCTGCGCGCTGTTGCACGCCTGTCTGGACAGCCTGGCCTCAGTGCTCGAACAAGACCCGGGTGCGGCGCTTTCGGCGGTCGCGGTGGTGGACGCCGCCGAACGACGCCGGGTACTGGAGGCGGGGACCGGGCCGGCCCGGGAGGTGCCGCCGGTGCCCTTCGGGGAGCTGTTCGCGGAGTGGGTGGCCGAGACGCCGGACGCCGTGGCGCTGTCGCGCGGGGACGTCGCACTGTCGTACCGGGAGCTGGACGCCGTCACGAACCGTTTGGCGCGGCTGTTGATCGCGCGGGGCGCCGTGCCGGAATCGGTGGTCGCGGTGGTGCTGGAGCGTTCGCTGGAACCGGTGATCGCCTTCCTGGCGATCGCGCGGGCCGGTGCGGCCTGCCTGATGGTCGATCCGGCCCTGCCCGCCGACCGCGTCGGGCTCATGTTCGCCGACGCCGGTCCGGCGCTGGTGGTGACGAACGCCGACAGTGTGGCGGTGGTGCCGGACGGCGTGCCCGTGGTCGTGCTGGGGGCTCCGGAGTTCGAGGCGGAACTGGCGGATCTGGACGACGGCGCCGTCACCGACGCCGACAGGATCACCCCGCTGCTGCCGGATCACCCGGCGTACGTGATCTACACGTCCGGCTCGACGGGGCGGCCGAAGGGCGTGGTGGTCCCCCATCGTGGCCTCACCGAGCTGGCGCGGGCCCAGATCGAGTCGTTCGCGCTGGACGCCGCGTCCCGGGTCCTGCAACTGGCTTCGCTCAGCTTCGACGCGTCGGTCATGGAAATGGTCATGGCGTTGTCGTGCGGGGCGACGCTGGTGGTCCCGGCGGCGGCGGGGCCCCTGGCGGGGGACGAACTCGCCGGGGTGCTGCGGTCGGACCGGATCACCCACACGCTGATCCCGCCGAGTGTGCTGGCCACCGTGCCCGAGGACGCGGGCGACGCGTTGGTCACGCTCGTGGTGGGCGCGGAAGCGTGCCCGCCGGAGCTGGTCGGGCGCTGGACCCCGGGGCGGCGGATGGTGAACGCCTACGGCCCGACCGAGATCACCGTGCTGTGCACGCTGAGCGAAGTCCTGCGTCCCGGCGAGGCGCCGCCCATCGGCCGTCCGATCGGTGGTGTCCGGATGTGCCTGCTCGACGACAGGCTGGCGCCTGTCCCGGCCGGTGTGCCGGGCGAGCTGTACGTCGCGGGTCCCGGTGTGGCCCGCGGTTACGTGGGCCGGGCGGGGCTGACCGCCGAGCGGTTCGTGGCCTGCCCGTTCGAGCCGGGACGGCGGATGTACCGGACGGGCGACCGGGCGCGCTGGGCCGCGGACGGGCAGCTGGTGTTCCTCGGCCGCGCGGACGATCAGGTCAAGATCCGCGGGTTCCGGATCGAACCGGGTGAGGTCGAGGCCGTGGTGGCCGCGCATCCGGCGGTGCACCGGGCGGCGGTCGTCATCCGTGAGGACGTCCCCGGCGATCGGCGCCTGGTGGCGTACGTGGTGCCGGTCGCGGACTCCGATGAGCCGGTGGACACCGTGCGGGCCTTCGTGGCGGAGCGCCTGCCCTCGCATCTGGTCCCGTCGGCGGTCGTCGAGCTGGACTCGTTGCCGCTGACGGTCAGCGGGAAGCTCGACCGCGCCGCGCTGCCCGCGCCCGGCTACACCGCCGCTGAAGGACGCGCGCCCTCCGGTGCCCGTGAAGAACTGCTGTGCGGTGCTTTCGCCCAGGTCCTGGGGCTTCCGTCGGTCGGCATGGACGACGACTTCTTCGCACTGGGCGGGCATTCCCTGCTCGCGATCCGGCTGGTGAGCCGGATCCGCGCGGTGCTGGGCGTCGAGCTGCCGGTCCGGGCGCTGTTCGAGACGCCGACCCCGGCCGCCCTCGTCCCCAGGCTCGGCGAGGCCAGGCCGGGGCGGGCGGCGCTGGTGGTGCGGGAGCGGCCCGATCGGGTGCCGCTGTCGTTCGCGCAGCGGCGGTTGTGGTTCCTGGGGCAGCTGGACGGGCCGAACGCCGCGTACAACATCCCGCTGGGCCTCCGGCTGTCCGGCGAGCTGGACCGGGAGGCGCTGGAGGCCGCGTTCCGCGACGTGATCGAGCGCCACGAGGTGCTGCGCACCGTGGTCCAGACCACTGAAGGGGAGCCGTGCCAACGGATCCTGCCGATCGCGGAGACCGGATTCGAGCTGCACTTCGCGGAAGTGTCCGAAAAAGACCTCGACGCGGCGGCGGCCGCGGCGGCGGGATACGAGTTCGACCTCGCCGCGGAGATCCCGGTGCGCGCCTGGTTGTTCGGCCTCGGCACGGCGGAGCACGCGCTCGTCCTGGTGGTGCACCACATCGCGGGTGACGGCTGGTCGATGGAACCGCTCGCCCGCGACCTCGCGACGGCCTACACGGCCCGTCTCGAAGGGCACGGACCCGCGTGGGAGCCGTTGCCGGTGCAGTACGTCGACTACACGCTCTGGCAACGGGATCTGCTCGGTGACGAGGAGGCCGAGGGAACGGTGCTGGCCGGGCAGGTCTCGTACTGGCGGGGCGCGCTCGCCGGGGCGCCGGACGAACTGGAGCTGCCCGCGGACCGGCCCCGGCCGGCCGAGGCGTCCCACCGCGGCCACGAGCTGCCGATCCTGGTGCCCGCCGAGGTCCACGCGCGGCTGCTGGAGCTGGCGAGGGCCGAGGGCGCGACGGTCTTCATGGTGCTGCAGGCGGCGCTCGCGACATTGCTGCACCGCCTCGGCGCGGGTACCGACGTCCCCATCGGGGCCGCCGTCGCCGGGCGGATGGACCAGGCGCTGGACGAGCTGGTCGGCTTCTTCGTGAACACCCTGGTGATCCGGAGCGATCTGTCCGGCGACCCGACGTTCCGCGAACTGCTCGCCCGGGTGCGGGCCGCCAGCCTGTCGGCGTACGAGAACCAGGACGTGCCGTTCGAGAAACTGGTCGAGGAGCTGTCACCGACGCGGTCACTGGCCCGGCATCCGCTGTTCCAGGTCATGCTCACGGTGCAGAACACCACCGGGGCGGGCGGCGGACCGGCCGCCGGGCTGCCGGGTCTGCGGACGGCCCCGCTGGTGCTGGGCGCGGGAGTGTCGGCCAAGTTCGACCTCGACCTCAGCCTGGGCGAGACCTTCGACGAAACCGGTGCCCCGGCCGGGATGTCCGGCTCCCTCACCGCGGCCTCCGATCTGTTCGACGAGTACACGACCGGACGGCTCGTCGGGTACCTCATCCGTGTCCTCACGGCGGTTTCGGCCGACGTCGAAGTCCGCGTGAGCGCGGTGGAGGTACTCGATCCGGCCGAATACCACCGGATCGTCGAGGAATGGAACGACACCGCCCGCCCGGTGCCGGACCGGCTGGTGCCCGAGCTGTTCGCCGAGCAGGCGGCGCGGGCACCCGAGGCGACGGCCCTCGCCGGTGACGGCGTCGAGCTGTCCTACGGCGACGTCGAAGCACGCGCGAACCGCCTGGCGCGACGGCTGATCGCACAGGGGGTCGGGCCGGAATCGGTGGTGGGCCTGAACCTGGAGCGCTCGCCGGAGCTGGTGATCGCGGTACTGGCGGTGCTGAAGGCAGGGGGCGCCTACCTGCCGATCGACCGGGAGCTGCCCGCGGAGCGCGTCCGGTTCATGATCGAGGACGCCGCCCCGGCACTGGTGCTGGACGCGCCGGGCTTCGAGGACGAGGCCACGGAGTACGCGTCCACCCCGGTGACCGACCTCGACCGGCTCGCGCCGTTGTCGCCGTCCCATCCGGCGTACGTGATCTACACGTCGGGGTCGACGGGACGGCCGAAGGGCGTGGTCGTCACGCACGAGGCGTGCGTGAGCCTCTCGGTGAGCCATGAGCGGTACGGGGCCGGGCCCGGCAGCAGGGTCGCGCAGTTCGCGTCGGTGGGTTTCGACATGTTCTGTGAGGAATGGCTGCTGGCGTTGCTGTCGGGGGCGGCGCTGGTGATCGTGCCGCCGGAGCGGCGGCTGGGACGTGAGCTGGCCGGGTTCCTGGTCGGACAAGGGGTGACACACGCGACGCTGCCGCCCGCAGTGGCGGCGACGATGCCCGACGGCGTGCTGGATCCGGCGTTCGTGCTGGACGTCGGGGGCGAGGCTTGCCCACCGGAGCTGGTCGAACGGTGGACGTCGGACGGCCGCACGATGTTCAACACCTACGGACCGAGCGAGGCGACCGTCGACGCCACGGTGTGGCGGTGCCGTCCCGGTCTCGAACCGGGGCAGGCGGTGCCGATCGGCCGTCCCATCGCCAACACCCGCGTGTACGTGCTGGACGCCGCGCTGCGTCCCGTGCCCACGGGCGTGGTCGCCGAGTTGTACCTGTCGGGCGCGAGCCTGGTGCGCGGCTATCTCGGGCTCCCGTTGCTGACCGCCGAGCGGTTCGTGGCCTGCCCGTTCGAGCCGGGACGGCGGATGTACCGGACGGGCGACCGGGTGCGCTGGGACGCCGACGGGCAGCTCGTCTTCGCGGGCCGCGCGGACGATCAGGTCAAGATCCGCGGGTTCCGGATCGAACCCGGCGAGGTCGAGGCCGTACTGGCAGCGTATCCCGGGGTGTCCCGGATCGCGGTGATCGCGAGGGAGGACTCGCCCGGCGACCCGCGGCTGGTGGCGTACGTGGTGCCCGACGAGGGTGTGGAGGTCGGCGGGCTGCTGGCCTTCGCTTCGGAGCGGTTGCCGTCGTACCTGGTGCCGTCGGCGGTGGTGGAACTGGAGGCGTTGCCCCTGACCGTCAACGGCAAGCTGGACCGGAGGGCGCTGCCGGCGCCCGCCTACACGACCGGTTCGGGCCGCGTCCCCGCCACGACCGAGGAAGAGCTGCTGTGCCAGGCGTTCGCCGAGGTGCTGGGGCTGCCCTCGGTCGGGGTGGACGACGACTTCTTCGCGCTGGGCGGGCATTCCCTGCTCGCGGTGTCGCTGGTGGAGTGGCTGCGGCAGCGCGGGGTGTCGGTTTCGGTGCGGGCGTTGTTCGTGACGCCGACGCCCGCGGGACTGGCCACCGCGTCCGGCCCGGAACCGGTGGTCGTCCCGCCGAACCTCATCCCGGCCGGGGCGGAGAGGATCACGCCGGAGATGCTGCCGATGGTCGAGCTGACCGAGGCGGAGGTCGACAGGCTGGTGGAGCAGGTTCCCGGCGGTGCGGCGAACGTGGCGGACGTGTACCCGCTGGCGCCGTTGCAGGAAGGGATCTTCTTCCACAACCTGATGGTCGGCCACGAGGGCACGGACGTGTACGTCACGCCCGCGGTGATGGAGTTCGAGTCGCGGCAGCGGCTGGACGAGTTCCTCACGGCCCTGCAATGGGTGGTGGACCGGCACGACATCTACCGCACCGCGGTCCTTTCCGATGGGCTTCCCGAGCCGGTGCAGGTCGTGGTGCGCCACGCGGCGCTGCCGATCTCGGAGGTCGTGCTCCCGCCGGGCGAGGCGGATCCCGCCGAGGCGCTGACCGCCGCCGTGCGCGACTGGATGCCGCTGGACCAGGCCCCGCTCCTGACCACGCATGTCGCCGCCGATCCGCGGGCGGACCGGTGGCTGTGCCTGCTCCGGGTCCACCACCTGCTCCAGGACCACACCGCGATGCAGGTGATGCTCACCGAGCTGCGGGCGCATCTGGCCGGCCGGACCGACGAACTGCCGCCGCCGCTGCCGTTCCGGGAGTTCGTCGCGCAGGCACGGTTCGGGGTGTCGCGGGAGGAACACGAGCGCTACTTCGGGGAGGTCCTCGGCGACGTCACCGAGCCGACCGCGCCGTACGGGCTGACCGAGGTCCACGGCGACGGAACGACGACCGGGCAGGCCGGCCTCCGGGTGGATGAGGCGCTTTCCTTGCGGCTGAAGGAGATCGCGCGTTCGCTGGCGGTGAGCCCGGCGACGGTGTTCCACCTGGCGTGGGCCCGCGTGCTGGCGGCCTTGTCGGGCCGGGACGACGTGGTGTTCGGCACCATCGTGTTCGGCCGGATGAACTCGGGGGCGGGCGCGGACCGCGTTCCCGGCCTGTACATGAACACCCTTCCGGTGCGGGTGCGGCTCGCCGGGCTGTCCGTCGGCGAGGCGCTGACCGGACTGCGGAACCAGCTCGCCGACCTGATGGTCCACGAGCACGCGCCGCTGGCACTGGCGCAGGCGGCCAGCGGCCTGTCCGGCAGCCCGCTGTTCACCTCGCTGTTCAACTACCGGCACAACCAGGAGGTGTCCAGGGACGAGGCGGAGACGATGGACGGCATCGGGCTGCTGTCCGTCCGCGATCTGACCGACTATCCGCTCGGCGTCGCCATCGACGTCGACGGGACCGGCTTCACGATCGCCGTGGACGCGGTGGCCCCCGCCGATCCCGACCAGGTCTGCGCGCTTCTGCACACCTGCCTGGACAACCTGGTCACCGCCTTGGCGGAGGCGCCCGCCACGCCGCTGTTCGCGGTGGACGTACTGGGCGAAGCCGCGTCGGCCGAGCTGGTCGAGAGGCGCAACGACACCTCGGTCGCGACGGCGGATGTTTCGGTGCCCCAGGCCTTCGCCGAGCGCGTGGCCGCCACTCCGGACGCGATCGCGGTGGTGGACAAGGGTTTCACCCTCACCTACGCCGAACTGGACGCGCGCTCCGAACGGCTGGCGCGGGCGCTCGCGGTGGACGGACCGGAACAGACCATCGCCGTACTGCTGGACAGAACGGCCGATGTGGTCGTGACGTTCCTCGCGGTGCTGAAGGCGGGCGGGGTGTACCTGCCGCTGGACCCGTCGTGGCCGGTCGCCCGGATGCGCGCGGTCGTCCGGGACGCGGGCGCCCGGTCTGTGGTGGTGCACGAGACCACCAGCGGCCACGAATTCGTTCGCACGGCGGGGCTTCGCCGGATCTCGGCCGGGCCAAGCGCGGAGACGGACGGCGGGGCCGTGGTGCCGCCGGTGTCCCCGGCCAGTGCGGCGTACGTGATGTACACGTCGGGGTCGACCGGTGTGCCGAAGGGCGTGGTGGTGACCCACCGGGACGTGGTCGCCCTCGCGAAGGACCGGTGCTGGGGAACGCCCGCGCGGGTGTTGTTCCACGCGCCGCACGCTTTCGACGCGTCGTCGTACGAGCTGTGGGTGCCGTTGCTTTCGGGCGGAGCCGTGGTGATCGCGCCGGACGAGCGGGTGGACGTGGACGTGCTCCGGCGGTGGATCTCCGCGCACGCGGTGTCCCACGTGCATGTCACCGCCGGGTTGCTGCGGGTGCTGGCCGAGCAGGATCCGGCCTGTTTCACCGGGGTGCGTGAGGTGCTCACGGGCGGGGACGTGGTCCCGGCCGAAGCGGTGCGGCGGGTCCTGGAGTCGAATCCCGGCGTGGTCGTGCGGCAGTTGTACGGGCCGACCGAGGTGACGTTGTGCGCCACCCAGCACGAGGTCCGTGACGCCGGCGAGGTCGTGGGCGTGGCGCCGATCGGACGGCCGATGGACAACACCCGGGTCTACGTCCTCGACGGGTCGCTGAACCCGGTGCCCGACGGTGTCGCCGGGGAGCTGTACGTGGCCGGGGCCGGTGTCGCGCGTGGCTATGCCAACCAGCCGCGGCTGACCGCGGAGCGGTTCGTGGCCTGCCCCCACGGGGCGCCCGGAGCGCGGATGTACCGCACCGGGGACCTGGTCAAGTGGTCGCGGGAGGGAACGCTGGTCTTCGTCGGGCGCGCGGACGACCAGGTGAAGATCCGCGGGTACCGGGTCGAACCGGGCGAGGTGGAAGCCGTGCTCGGCGGCTACGCGGGTGTCGCCCACGCGGCGGTCGTCGTGCGTGAGGACGTTCCGGGGGACAAACGTCTCGTCGCGTATGTCGTCCCGCACGAGAACGCCACTCTCGACGACACCGCGCTGCGAGGCCATGTCGCAGAACGGCTTCCGGACTACCTGGTCCCGTCCGCGTTCGTCCACTTGGGAGCCTTGCCGCTGACGGGTCAGGGCAAACTCGACCGGAAGGCGCTGCCCGCGCCCCAGTACGGAGCCGGAGCGGGCACCGGCGGAGCGAACGGACCGCTCGCGGTCCTCGAACAGGCCGTCTGCGAGACGTTCGCCGAAGTGCTCGGGCTTCCCGAAGTCGGGGTGAACGACGACTTCTTCGCGCTCGGCGGGCATTCGCTGATGGCGGTCAGCCTGGTGCAACGGCTGAAGCGCAAGGGCATCACCACCTCGGTCCAGGACGTGATGGCCGCCCCGACCGCGACCGCGCTGCTGAACACGCTCAGCCTGTCGTCGGTGCGGGGCTCGCTCGGCGTACTGCTGACCATCCGCGGCACCGGCGACCGTCCACCGCTGTTCTGTGTGCATCCGGCGGGCGGATTGAGCTGGTGCTACACACCTTTCGCGCGGCACGCGCCGCGGGAAGTGCCCGTCTTCGGCCTGCAGGCACGCGGCATCGACGGCCGGACCCCGCTCGCGGGTTCGGTGGCGGAGATGGCAGCCGACTACATCAGGCAACTGCGCGCGGTGCGGCCGTCCGGTCCGTACTACCTCGTCGGCTACTCCTTCGGTGCCACGCCCGCGCACGAGATCGCCGTCCGGCTGCGGGCGCAGGGCGAGGAGGTCGCGCTGATCATCATGGACTCCTTCCCGATCGACGAGAGCATGAGGGAAGCGGGTGACGCGGCGGAGGAGCACGAGCCGTGGGAGGAGGTGATCCGGACCGAGTTCGGCCACCTGCTCGGCGGGTTCTCCGACGAGGAGATCGCCGTGTTCGCGCGGATCTTCGAGAACAACACCCGGATCCGGGGCGCGCACTCCACCGGCCGGTTCGACGGCGACACGCTGATCCTCACGGCCACCGACAACGCGCCGGAGGACGGGCCGCTCCGGGACCGGTGGGCGCCTTACGTCTCCGGCGAGCTGACCGAGACGTCCATTCCCTGTGAGCACGCGGACATGGTCCGCCCCGACATGATGGCCCTGGTCTGGCAGGCGATCGCGGCTTGGCTGGAAGCGCGATGACGGGAGCCGAGCGTGGAGGATTGGGGACGCTCAACGTCCCGAATCCTCCACCGTCACCCCGAGCTTGCCGGACTCACGTGGCCGCCATCAGAGGACTAAACGCGGGAGCGCCCCGAGGTGGACCCGCCTACAGCATCGGCGGAAGGAACGGAGAGAGCGGACATGCGACGGACATCCCTGGTGTGTGTCCCCTTCGCGGGGGCGGGCGCATCGTTCTTCCACTCTTGGGCGGCACTGACCGACGGGGACCCGCGGATCATCGCGCTGCAACTGCCCGGACGGGAATGGCGGCTTTCCGAGGACCCGTACCGGAACGTCGCGGAGGCGGCGGCCGGGCTGCTGCCCGCCGTCACCGCCGAACTCGCGCCCGGCGAACGGATCGCGGTCTTCGGCCACAGCCTCGGCGCGGTACTGGCCTACGAACTGGCCCACCTGCTGGTCGCACGCAGCGACGCCGACGTGGTGCGGTTGTTCGTGAGCGGCTCGCCCGGCCCCTGGACGCGGCGGACCCGGCGCGCGACCGGCCTCCCCGACGACGAGTTCCTGGCCAGGGTCAAGGAGTTCGCCAAATACGACCACGAGGCGCTCGCCGATCCGGACATGCGGGAGCTGATCCTGCCGACCCTGCGCGCGGACGTCGAGATGCACGAGGACTACGTGCCCACGCTCGCCCGGCCGTTGCCGCGGCCGATCACCGCCGTGCGCGGGACCGAGGACGACCTGGTGACGGCCGCGCAGACGGCCGAGTGGCTGCAGGCGACCAGCGCCGAGTTCGCGCAGGAGGAGATCGAGGGCGGGCACATGTACCTCGCGGAGAATCCCGGTGCCCTGCTGCGCCTGGTGAACGACGAACTAGCCCACCGGGAGCACTGAGCCATGCGACTCGACGGCAAGACCGCGATCATCACCGGCGCGGCCCGCGGCCTCGGCCGGGCCTGCGCGGTCGCCTTCGCCCGCGAGGGTGCGGATCTGGTCCTCCTCGACGTCTGCGCGGACCTGCCCGGGGTGTCGTACCCGCTCGGCAGTGCGAGCCAGCTCGAGCACACCGCCGGCCTGTGCCGCGAGCGAGGCGCCGCCGTGCTGACCCGGCAGGCGGACGTGCGGGACCTTCCCGCGCTGCGGCAGGCCGTCGATGCCGCCCATGGCTGGAGCGGGCGGATCGACGTCCTGGTCAACAACGCCGGGATCGCCACGCCGTCGGGTACCCCCACCGACGAGATCACCGAAGACGAGTGGCAGCTGATGATCGACGTGGACCTCTCCGGCGCCTGGCGGGCGACGGCGGCGGTCGGCAAGATCATGACCGCCCAGCGGAGCGGCAGCATCATCAACGTCGCCTCGACGGCCGGACTGGTCGGGTACCGCCACTTCGCGGGCTACGTCGCGGCGAAGCACGGCGTCATCGGGCTGACCAAGGCCGCGGCGCTCGACTTCGCCCCGGTGAAGGTCCGGGTCAACGCCCTCTGCCCGGGGTCGGTCCGCGACGACCCCGCGGTGGAGGGCCGGATGCTGGCGGCGATCGCCAGATCGCTGCGGGTGCCGGACGGCGAGCACGAAGCGGCGTTCGTCCAGTCGCAGCCCATGAACGCCCTGATCGAACCGGCCGACGTCGCCGAGGCCGCCGTCTGGCTCGCCTCCGACGGATCCCGGCAGGTCACCGGATCGGTCGTCACCGTCGACGGCGGGTTCACCGCCCGCTGACCGCGGCCGCCGCCGAACCCTGGATGGATGTGGTCATGTCCTCGCAAGAGACCAGGAACGCCAGGCACTGCCACGCGCTGTGCCTCCGGCTCGACGGCCCCGTCGACGCCGACGTGGTCGCCGGGCGCTTCGCGCGCATCGCGGCGCCGGGAGCGCTCTGGGCCGAGCGGGTCCCTTTCACCGCGGAGGATCCGGCGGGTGCCCGGCGCCGGGCCCGCGAGCTGGCCAGGCCCGTCGATGCCCGGCGTGGGGCGCGGGCCGCGCTGATCGAGTACTCCGACGGCCGGGCGGAGCTGGTGGTGGTCGCGCACCGGGCCGCGTTCGACGGCCCGGCGTTGCGTCTGCTCGCCACCGCGGTGCTGGAGGGCGGTCCGGCTCCCGCGCGGTCGCGGGCACCGGCCCGCCGGTCCGGCGCGGAGCACGTACCGGAATGGGGACTGGGTGACCGGGCCTTCGGCGACGACGAGCAGGCCGAATTCCGGGTCTCCTTGCCGTCCGGCACCGATCCGGACCCCGAGCGGTGGACGTCGGCGCTCGCCGCCGTCCTCGCGCGGTACGAGCCTGGGGAGCCACCAGGGCGGACCGCCGGCGCGGGGTTGCTGTTCGCCCTCGACGGCTTCGCTCTCGACAGCGCAGGGGAGTACGTGTCCTGCCTGGCGCCCCCGTTCCCGCTGACCGTCACGGTCGGCCCGGCCGAGCTGCGGTGCCATTACCGGCCCGCCTGGGTGAGTCCGCCGGTCGCCGCCCAGTTCGTCCGGCATCTCGCCGAAGCCCATCGCACGGCGGGGAAAGAGATTTTCGACGAGGCGGAGCGTGCGCACGTGCTGGCGCTCGGCCGTCCGGCACGCGTCCCGAACGGCGCGCCGCGCCGCATCCCGGATGTGTTCGCGGAGCGCGCCGCCGAACGGCCCGACGCGATCGCACTGTCCGATGAGGACGGTCAGGTCTCCTACCGCGAACTCGACCGGTGGTCCGGCCGGCTCGCCGACGGCCTGCGCGGCGCCGGGGTGAACCCGGGAGACCTCGTCGGTGTCTGCCTCGACCGGTCGGCGGAACTGGTGGCGGTCCTGCTCGCCGTGCTCAAGGCGGGCGCCGCGTACGTCCCCCTCGATCCGGCCTATCCGGCGGAACGGCTCGCCTACACGGTCGACGACGCCCGGCTCTCCGTCGTCATCACCACGCTCCCCGGGTTCCCCGCCTCCCCGGGACTCCGGGTGCTGACGCCGGAGACCGTCGAGGCCCTGTGCGGCGACGGCCGGCCCGCCACCGTCGGCGGTGGCCCGGACGACGCGGCGTACGTGATCTACACGTCGGGTTCCACCGGCAGGCCCAAAGGCGTGCTCGTCCCGCACGCCAACGTCGTCGCGCTGGTGGACGCCACCCGGGACGACTTCGCCCTCGGCGCCACCGACGTCTGGACGTTCTTCCACTCCGTCGCGTTCGACTTCTCGGTGTGGGAGATCTGGGGCTGCCTGCTTACCGGCGGGCACCTCGTCGTCGTCCCGTACTGGGTGTCTCGGTCGCCGGAGCAGGTGCGCGAACTGCTGGCGGGGCAAGGGGTCACCGTGCTGAGCCAGACCCCGTCGGCGTTCGCCCCGCTCGCGGAGGTGGATCGCGCGCACCACGAACGGCTGGCGGTCCGGCTGGTGATCTTCGGCGGCGAACCCCTGCACGCCGCGAGCCTGCTGCCGTGGCTGGACCGGTATCCCGAGACCCGCTGCCGTCTGGTGAACATGTTCGGCATCACCGAGACCACCGTGCATGTCACCGCCGAGACCATCACCCGGTGGCACGCCCTCACCGGGTCGAGATCCGTCGGCAGGCCGATTCCCGGCTGGCGCGTGGCCGTGCTGGACGAGTCGGGACGGCTCGCGCCGCCGGGCGTGGCGGGCGAGATCCACGTCGCCGGCCGCGGAATCGCGCTCGGCTATCTGCGACGCGCGGGACTGACCGCCGCACGCTTCCCGGCCGACCCGTTCGGCGGCGGGCGGATGTACCGCACCGGCGACCGGGGACGACTGCGGCCGGACGGCGTGCTGGAACACCTCGGACGGCTGGACGACCAGGTCAAGCTGCGCGGGTTCCGCATCGAACTGGGCGAGATCAGGTCGGTGCTGGCGGAATGCGCCGGGGTGGTCGCGGCCGCGGTCACGCTGCGCCGGACCGACGCGGCGGACGCGGCCACCGGACGGCTCGACGCGTACGTGGTGCTTTCGGCGGGGACCACGGCGGCGGTGCGGGAGCGGATCGCCCGTGTCCTGCCGGATCACATGGTCCCGGCGACCATCACCGCGCTGCCCGCGCTTCCGGTGACCGCCAACGGAAAAGTGGACCTCGCGGCGCTCCCGGAACCCGCTGCGGCCGGGTCTCTTCCGGAGTCCGATGTGGACGATGAACCTGCGGCGGGGGACGACCTCGCCAGTGAGCTGCTGGCGGTGTGGCGGCAGGTGCTCGGTTTCGCCGTCGGCGCGTCCGACAGTTTCTGGGAAATAGGCGGGAATTCGTTGCTGGCCATGCGGATCGCGGCGGCGATGCGCGAGCGCGGGCTGCCGCCACTGCACCCGCGTGCGCTCTATCTCAACCCCACGGTGCGCGCGCTGGCCGATGCGCTGCGGTCCTGACGGCCTGTCCGGATACGTCTATTGGTCGGCACTGGTGTTGTCGAGGCTTTGTACGAGAGCATAAAAGGGTGGAAGCATTCGTAAACGAAAGGAAGTGGTAGTGATGCGAATCATGCGCAATTCCGTGGTGACGATGACGGCAATGGCGGCTGTGCTGAGCTTTGCGCCCGCGGTGTCCTCGGCGGCTGTTCCGTCCGGATACCTGAGGTTCTGTAATACGGGGGCCGTGTGTGCCAATCGGCCTCCGGCCGAAGGGTCGGAGTGCATCAACATCGATATCGGCGGTTGGGTCACCTACGCGTTGAACCGTTCCGACCACGGCCACTACGTGTACTGGGACAAGAACTGCGGTGGAACAAATCGGGTGCATGTGGCACCCGGTGAAGCCAAGGGCGGCATAGCCAACTTCCAAAGCTACAAGCGCTCGTGACATTCCAGCGCCCAGGCGCGTAGTCAGGTGGTGCCCTGGACGATCCGGTTCTCCCAGGCCCACGCGGCGATCCCGACCCGGTTGCGCGCCCCGAGCTTGGTCTGGATCCCGGCGACGTGGCTTTTGACCGTGCTGAGGGAGATGAACAGTTCGGCGGCGATCTCCCGGTTGGACAGCCCCCGGGCGATGGTCCGCACGACCTCCATCTCCCGGCCGGACAGCGCCGCCGCCCGCGCCGGATCGGTCTGCGACACCTCACCGGTGCTGTTCAGATGCTTGAGCAGCCGCAAGGTGATCGACGGCGAGACCAGGGCCTCGCCGTTGTGCGCGGCCCGCACCGCCTCGATGAGCAGCGTCGGCCCGGCGTCCTTGAGCACGAAGCCGACCGCGCCGCCGCGCAGCGCCCCGTAGACGTACTCGTCGAGATCGAAGGTGGTGACCACGACGATCCGCATCGGATCGGTGACCCCCGGGCCGGCCAGCGCGCGGGCGACCTGGATGCCGTCGAGTTTGGGCATCCTGATGTCCACCAGGCAGACGTCCGGCCGCAGCCGCCTGGCCATGCTGATCGCTTCCGCGCCGTCCTGGGCCTCCCCGATGACCTCGATATCGGGCTGGTCCTCCAGGATCAGCCGCAGGCCCGCGCGGACCATCGCCTGGTCGTCGGCGAGCAGGATCTTGATGGTCATCGGGGCTCCCTGGTCGGGATGGGCAGGGTCGTCCGCACGGACCAGCCCGCGCCGGAGGGCCGCGGACCGGCCGACAGCGACCCACCGAGGGTCTCGACCCGTTCGCGCATCCCGATCAGACCGTAGCCCCCGCGGTAGTGGGGGCGGGCCGGACTCGGCGGGGCGTCGTCGGCGACTTCGACGGTGACGCCGTCGGTGTCCCGGCCGACGGTCACGTCGACCGAACGGGCGTGCGGCGCGTGCCGCAGCACGTTCGTCAGCGCCTCCTGGACGATCCGGTACACCGTGCTGGTCACCTCGGGCGGCCAGTCCGACTCGTCGCCGGGAGTGCTGAGCCGGACGTTCGCGTGCTGTTTGCCGAACCGCCGGACCAGCTCGCCCAGCCCCTCCGGCTCCGGTGAGGCGGGGGCCGTGTCGTCGGTGTCGCGCAACAACTCGACGACGCGGCGCATCGCGATCATGGCGTCGGTGCCCGCGGCCTCGATCTCGGCCAGCGTCTCCGCGACCTTGTCCGGATTCCGCCGCGCGATGACCTGGGCGGCCTGCGACTGGAGCAGCATCCCGGTGAGGTGATGGGCCACGATGTCGTGCAGTTCCCTGGCGAGTTCCAGCCGTTCGTCCCGGCGCACCCGGTCGGCGGCGGCCCGCGTCCGGCCGTCGTGCAGCCGCAGCCCCAGCCCTGCCGTGACTCCCGCCAGGCAGGCCGCGGCGGCGATGGCGGGTACGGCCGACACCGGCCCGGCGATGAGCTGGACGGCGATCAGCAGCAGTCCGGTGCCCCCGATGGCACCGGCCCGCACCGGCGTCAGTGCCCGGACCGCGGATCCGATGAGCACCGCGAGGCCCAGCGCCATGGCCGGTCCCGGTTCGGCGGGAAGGTGGATGGCGGGCAGCAGGCCGAGCAGGATCGTGAGCGCCACGACAATGAGCCCGACTACCGCCGTCCAGGTGCGCTCGCGGCGTCGTGCCAGGGCGAGCCCGCACACCACGACGGCGGCGAGGGCGCCCGGAACCCAGGACACGCCGCCCCAGCTGGACGCGAGGGCGAAGACCTGGAGCGCGATCGCGGCGAGGAACAGGACGCCGAGCCCGGTGTCGGATGCGACCTTGACCCAGCGCTCCGGAGTGGTCACGCCGGTCAGATTACCGAATCGCCGCCGCACGGAGGGGCCGTGCGGCGGCGACTCGGGCAGCCCGAAGCGGTCGGACCTGGGGGTTTCGTCCTGGCCGACGGGCCGAGCGTGGTGAGCGTCTTCGCGCATGTCAGCGCTGGGGCGAATCGGACCAGTACGACCGCGGCGGGGCACCGGTCACCCGGAGGTGGTGATCGCGGGCCCGCAGCGACGGCCCCACCACCAGCGCGATGACCATGACCGCAGTGGCCAGGTACGGCACCGTGGTCCGCCCGTCGACCCAGGCGCCCACGGTGACCGCGATCCCGCCCGCGGCGATGGCCATGGCCGTCCCGCTCGGGAGCGTCCGGATCGCGGAGCCGACGAGGACGGCCAAGGCCAGTCCCGTGATGGGCGAGGGCTCCTTCGGCAAGGAGTCACCGGCGATCAGCGACACCACGACGGCGAGGGCCGCGACGGCAACGCCCGCGCCCGCGACGAGGGTCTTCTGCCGTTCGCGCAGCAGTGCGAGGCCGGACAGCACCACCGCGACGGTCGAGCCGAACACCCAGGACGTGCCGCCCCAGCTGTTCATGAGCATGACTGCGGTGAACACGATCCCCGCGGCGAACACGATGCCGAGGCCGACGTTGACCATGATGCCCGCTGGTCGTTCCGCTGAAGTCATGCGGCCAAGAATAGGAAGCGCCGTCGCGCGGGTAACCGGTCAAAAGTACAGGAGGGCGCGGGAAAGGCCGTGCTTTAGGCCGATATTGACACTGCGGTGGTCCGGCTCCTGGCGCCTAAAGTGCTCTTCACCGCAGTAACTTCACCTACGTGTCGAGGGGCTCGCCGTGGCCGAAGAGACTCTTTCCCCGTTGACGCAGACCGGAACCACGGAATCCGCCGGGGCGCCCGAACGTGGCCGGACGCGGCTGCGGTTCTGGCGCTCACCACCTGATCAACCGCACTGGGCGCGTCCCGCGTTGCTCGGCATCGTCGTTCTCGCGGGCGCGTTGTATTCGTGGAACATCGGGCGGAGCGGATACGCGGACTATTACGCGGTCGCCGTGAAGAGCATGTCGGTGAGCTGGAAGGCGTTCTTCTACGGTGCCTTCGATCCGGGCGCTTCGATCACCCTCGACAAACTCGCCGGGGCTTTTCTGCCGCAGGCGTTGTCCGCGCGGATCTTCGGCTATCACGAGTGGTCGCTGACGCTGCCGCAGGTCGTTTGGGGAGTGCTTTCGGTGCTCGTGCTCTACCGGCTGGTGCGGCGCTGGCTCGGTGCCGCCGCGGGCCTGCTGGCGGCGGGCCTGTTCGCGCTCACGCCGATCGTGGCCTCGGTGTTCGGGCACGCCATGGAAGACGGGGCGCTGACGCTGTGCCTGCTGCTGGCCGCGGACGCGTTCATGATCGCGGTGGCGGGGGCACGGACGCGCTGGTTGATCCTCGCCGCGGTCTGGGTGGGCGTCGGCTTCCAGATGAAGATGCTCGAGGCCTGGATGGTGGTGCCCGCGTTCGCCGTGACCTACCTGCTCGTCGCTCCCGCGTCGTGGCGGCGGCGGGCCGGACAGGTCGCGATCGCCGGCGTCGTCCTGGCCGCGGTCTCGTTGAGCTGGGTCCTGCTCTACACGGTGACTCCCGCGGGGGAGCGGCCCTACGTGGACGCGACCACCAACGACAACGCGTTCTCGATGGTGTTCGGGTACAACGGTGTGGACCGGTTCGGACTCCATGTTCCGGGCGCCGCCCGGACCGACTTCACGGATCCTTCGCGCTCCGCGGACCTGGTGCTGCCGCCCGAACTCGAGCGCCTGGCCGCCCCGCCGCCCGAAGTCCCGGAGCCGCAACCCGTTCCTGAGCCCGGCGCGGAACCCGTTCCGGAACCTGCACCTGAGCCAGCGCCTGCGCCCAAGGCCGAAGAACCGCCCCAGGCCTGGCACAAGCTGTTCGGCGACCGCTACGCGACCCAGGTCGGCTGGCTGTACCCGCTCGCCCTGGCGGGGCTGGCGGCCGGTCTCGTCCGGTACCGCCGGACCCGGCGCGACGACCCGGTGTGGGGCGGATTCCTGCTGTGGGGGCTGTGGCTGCTCACCTTCGCCGTGGTCCTCAGCCGGATGACCGTCATGCACAGCGCTTACCTCGTCGCCCTCGCGCCGCCGCTGGCCGCCCTGGCCGCGGCGGGGGCCGTGCTGGGCCTGCGGCTCTACCGCGAACGCCGGACGGCCTGGCTGCTGCCTTCGGTGCTCGTCGCGCAGCTCGCGTGGGTGGGGTACCTGGCCACGCGGTACGCGGACTTCCTGCCTTGGCTGGCCTGGATTTCCCTCGGCGGTGCGGCGGTGGCGACCGCTGTGCTGGCCGTCGGCGTCCTGCAGCGCACGACGGTCGCGCCCGCGGCCGTCGCCGGACTCGCCGCGGTGCTGATGCTTCCGTGCGCATGGGGGTTGTCGGCGTTCGACCACAAGTACGCGGGCACCGCCTTCGAGGCCGGCGCCGGGCCGAGCGGGCCCGTCGGAGTGGATCTGGACAGCGGCACGAGGGACACCCTGACCGACGCGCAGCGGAGGCTGTACGACTACCTGCAGGCGAATCGCGAAGGCGCGCGCTACCTCGCGGCCACGACGTCCTGGCAGACCGCCGGTCAGTTCATCGTGCCGACCGGAGAGCGGTTCCTGCCGATGGGCGGATTCTCCGGGCAGGTACCGGAGCCGACGCTCGCGCAGGTACGGCAGATGGTGGCGGCCGGGGAACTGCGGTACGTGGTGCTGGGCGGCGCCGGCGGCCTCCTCACCACCGATTCGGAGCTGTACCGGATCGTGGCCTGGGCGGCGGCCGGCTGCCCGCTCGTACCGCCCGCCGAGCACGGCGGTGACCCCGGCCTCTTCGTCTTCCGCTGCACCGCCGGCGCCTGACCCCCGTGACGCCCGCTTCGGCTTCGGGAGGGTCGCGAGCGCCACGCTTGAGACGCTGACCGTCCCCGGCGAGGCGCATGGGACACCCGCGCTCCCTGTCCAGCTGGTCGTGAGTGTTGAGTGTCGTTCTAACGACACTCAACACTCACGACCAACCTCACCCACGATCACCGATGGATCCAGGCTAACTGCGCGAGGCCCTGCCCCCGCTCCCTCGGAACCCCAGGATGAACCGGCGCAATGAAAGGTCCTTTCCTCGCAAATTTTGCGAGGAAAGGACCTTTCATTGCGCCACTCCCGAGGTCGGGAGGGGCCTGGCTTCGCGTTTAGCCCGCTAAATGCGAGGCCGGGACTTCACGCGGAGAGCGGGAACAGGCCGAGCGCACGTCCGTCGAGGTGGCGCGCGACGGCCTGCTCGAACAGCCGCCGCTCCGTCTCCTCGCGTTCGGCGGGGGTGAGCACCGGCGGACCGCCCAGCCGTTCGGTCAGCCGGTCCAGCGCGCCCAGCAGCATCGCCTCGTCGAGGCGCTCGCCGCCGTGCCGCCACACCGCCAGCAGGGAGGCGGCGGCGAGGACGACGGTGTACCGGTCGGCCAGCGCGAACGCCGCGGGCGACGCGTCGATGGCGAGGTCCGCGGGCCCGAGCGCGGCGCATCCGTCCCGCAGCGCACGCAGTTCCTCCGCGTAGCGAGCGGCGAACCGGCGCACAGGATCGTCAGCACCTTCGTCCGCGATCTCGGCGAGGGCGCCGATGATCCCATCCTGGCGCGGCATCCCCGCGCTCAACCGGTCCAGCGAGAGCGCGGGCAGATCGCCGCCGAGGGCGAACAGAGAGGGCGTCGCGGCCGGGCCGGCCGGCCACGATCGCCTGGCCAGCCGGGGAAGTTGCGGCAGCAGCGTCACCAGCGCGGCGGTGAGGGAAATGTGGGCGAAGGTGGCGGGCGCGATGTCCCTGGCCAGTTTCTGGAACATCCCGTACGGACCCTGCCGGAGATAAGAACGCGCCCCCAGCACCGCGCGCAGATCCCCGAACGCGTCGAGCAGGATCCGCGCGGTCAGGTACTTCGCCGCCGGGGCGTAGACGGCCATCGACTCCGGCGCCAGATGCAGTGCGCGCAGGACCACCGCCGAGAACGTCTCGATGGCCAGCAGATCGGCGTAGGCGCGGGCGATCATCGCGCGCACGTACGGCAGGTCGGCCGCCGCGCCACCGTAGAGGCGCCGGTCGAGCGAGCAGCGGATCGCCAGCCGCAGCGCGGTTTCCAGCGGACCGGAGAACATCGCGGCACCCACCGACCGTGTGACCTGGTAAGAGCGCAGCGCCACTTCGATGCCCTGGCCGGGCTCGCCGATCAGGGCGGCGCCGGGAATGGGACAGCCGTCGAACTCGACGCCGCCCAGTTGCACCCCCCGCATACCGGAACTGTGGAAACGCGGCAGATCCCGCATTCCCGCGGCGAGCAGGTCGTCGCGCTGGACGAGGAACTGGCTGTGGCCGCGGCTGCCCGCCGCGCCGGTCCGGGCGAACAGCACCATGGCCTCGGCCCGCCGGAGATTCGTCACGATCTCCTTGCGACCGGAGAGCAGCCAGCCCCCGCCGTCCGGCCGGGCGACGCACTCGGCGTTCGCGAAATCGTTGCCGTGCGCCAATTCGTGGAAGGCGGCGGCGATCCGGCGGTTGGCCAGCAGCAGTCCGGCCGTGTTGCGGCGCTGCTCCTCGTCGCCGGTGGTCCAAATGTTCACGGAGGCGATGAGAGAGCTGAAGCCGTAACCGAGACCGAGACACGGATCCCGCCGCCACACCGTGCGTAACACTTCGGCGAGCCGGTCGGCGCGGTCCCAGCGGCCCCCGTAGGCCACGGGAACGAACTCGGCGTTCAGACCGTACTCGTCCAGCACCCGTTCGCCCGCGGCGAGCATCTCCCGCCGTTCGTCGGCGGCGAGGATCGCCTGATATCCCACCGGGTTCCGGTCGTCCCAGGCATCGCCGAGGAGCGCGTCCAGTTCGGCGGCGCTCATGACCGGTCCGCCGGGAGCATCGGGGTGCCGAACGGCGTGACCGGGGCGCCGGTGCGGGCGGCCTCGGCCACGTGGGCCGCGAGCGCGTCGTCGATCCGGTCGTCGCCCTCCTCGGGGCCGGGCGCGGGGAGCCGCAGCGTGGCGGCGAGCCTGGCCCGCAGCGCGCGGAGCGCCGCCCGTACCCAAAGACCGTTGTCCCACAACGGCTCGTCGCGGTGCCGCTCGGCCGACCAGGTATGCAGGCACGCCGCGCCCGCGTAACAGAGTTCATAGGCGGCGGCGAGTTCGTAGGCGGCCATCGCCGGGCGGGCGGCCGGAGCGACGCCGGCCATCAGTTCGTGGACCTTCCCGGTGGTAACGGCCAATGCGGTCGCGTGCGCCGCGAGCCCGTCCGGCGCCGCCCCGGCGGCGATCGACGCGGCCAGCGCGGGAAGGGATTGCACCAGTGAGCATCCCCGCCGCGACAGCAGCGCGAGGGCGCCCCGGTCCAGCGGACCCGGCGGGCCGCCGGTCGACACCGCCTTCGCGAGTCCGTCACCGTCCACCGTACCGGCGGCGAATTCCTTGACCAGGCGGGGAAACTGCTGGACCAATGCGCTGCGGTTCACCGGGGTGCTGCCGTCGAAGACGGCGACGATCTGGTGATCCCGCCCGATCTTCTGGAACGCGCCGTGCGCGTACACGTCGGTGAGGAACGAGCGCGCGCCGAGCAGTTCGGCGAGTTCACCGAGCATCGCGTCGACCAGTGTGGGCGCCAGGGCCTTGACCACGGCGGAGATCACGCTCATCTCCCCGGTGAGGGTGTGGATCGAACGAGCGCTCACCAAGGCGGTGGCCTCGGCGGCGGCCAGTAGCGCCGCGCAGCGGCCGACGGTGCCGCGCGGATAGGCGCGGCCCAGCAACGGACGGCGCTGGATGATCCGTTCGGCGGCGAAGGCCGCGGCGAGCCGGAGCGCGTGCTCACCAGAGCCGAGGGACAAGGCCGAGCACAGGGTCCGGGTGAGCTGCAGCGCGCGCAGAACGGTCTCGGCACCGGTGCCTTCGGCGCCGAGGAGCGCGTTGGCGGGCAGCTGCGCGTCCTGGAACGCGATACCGGAGATGTCGACACCGCGGATCCCGTGCGTCGGCTCCTTGGGCAGCGTTCGCCAGGTGCCGGGAGCGAGCGCGGCCTTGTCGACGAGGAAAAGGCTCTGACCGCGCCCGGTGCCCGCCTTGCCGGTGCGGGCGAGGACGGTCAGGTACCGGGCGCGGGTGGCGTTGTTGACCGGCCATTTCACGCCGTCGAGCCGATATCCGTCGCGGTACGCCGTCGCCGTCGACTCGCCGTTGAGCAGATCGGCGCCGTGGTCCGGTTCGGACAGTGCCCAGGCGATCCGGCCGCCGTCCAGTATCCGGGCCGCGGTGGTGGCGGCCTGCTCGGCGTCGCCCGCGATCCACACGGAGGCGGCCCCGAGATAGGTCTTGCCATGCGCCACCACGGCGCTCAGGTCGCGCCGGGCCACGGTGCGCCAGAGACGCAGCAGCAGTTCGTGGTCCTCGACGGCGCCACCCCAGCCGGTGGGGACGTAGTACGCGGGCAGGCCGAAGGCGTCCAGCCGCTCGACGAAGGGCGCCGGGAATTCTTCGGCGGCGTCCAGTTCGGCGATCCGGCGGCCAATCGCGGGGACTTCCGCCAGAGCCGTGTCCAGCGCGACCTCGATCTCGACACCGGACCGGGTGGACGTCACGGCTCCGCTCCCGACGGCGCGGGACGCAGGCCCGGCTCCAGTTCGGCGTGCAGCACCTTCATCTCGCCGGCGAGGAACCGGTCCCGCATGGCGGTGCGCCTGATCTTCCCGCTGGTGGTGCGGCGAACGGTGCCGTGCCGGACGAGCACGACGTTGCGCACGGGGAAGCCGAACGACCGGTTGAGCCTGCGGGTGACGGCCGTGATCACCGCGGGCAGCTCGGTTTTCGGGGTGTTGGGACGGACCTCGTGGACCAGCACGACACGCTCGTCCGGCGCCCCGACACCGAACGCGGCCCCGAGCTGACCGCCGAGGGCCTGATGCGCGGCACGGGCCTCGTGTTCCACGTCCTGCGGGTACAGGTTGCGGCCGTGGACGATCAGCATCTCCTTGAGGCGGCCGGTGACGAAAAGCTCGCCGTCGGCGAAGGCACCTAGGTCGCCGGTGCGTAGCCAGCCGCCGCCGTCCTCGACGCCGGCCAGGGCGGCGTCGAAGACGCGTGCGGACAGCTCCGGCTTGCCCCAGTAGCCGCGGCCGATACTGGCGCCGCGCAACCAGATCTCGCCGACCCGGCCCGCGGGTACCGGCTCGCGGGTCCGCGGGTCGACGATCAGCGTGTCGAAGGCGTGCGGCCGTCCCACCCCGGTCACCTGTCTACCGGTGCCATTGGGCACCGCGCGCAGTTCGGGTCGTTCGGCCGTTTCCAGGCGCCGGGTGTCCACCGTGAGCAAGGTCGGCCGGACGTCGTCGGGGATGCAGGCCACGTACGCCGTGGTCTCGGCCAGGCCGTAGCCGGGGGAGTGGGTGAGGGGGTCGAGCCCGATCCGGGCGAACCGATTTGTGAACGCCTGGATCGTGGGCACGTGGATGGGTTCGGAGCCGTTCAGGCAGTAGCGCACCGCCGAGAGGTCGAGCCCCTCGAGCATCTCGTCGGTGATCGCGCGTACGCAGAGGTCGTACGCGAAGTTGGGGCCGCCGGTGTAGGTGACCTTGAACCGGTCGAGCATGCGGAGCCACTCGACCGGCCGCCGGACGAAGGTCGTCGGCGGCATCAGGACGACCGGGGCGCCGCACAGCAGTGCCGCGGTGAGCTGGGCGAACAGGCCCATGTCGTGATGCAGCGGCAACCAGCCGCCGAATCGGTCCCCCGGGCCGAGCCGCAGATGCGTGCACAGCGCCGCGAGGTTGGTGAGTACGGCGCCATGGGTGAGGATCACGCCGTTCGGCGAGCCGGTGGAGCCGGAGCTGTACTGCAGCACCGCGTCCGTGTCGCGGCCGACCGGGCGCCCGGCCGACGGCCAGGACACCGGCTCCGCGCTCGCGGGGCGCACGGCTTCGACGGGCAGTCCCGCGAAACCGTGCTCGCGCCGGCGCGCGGTGATCTCCGCGAGCGCGGCGTCGGTGGTGATGGTCAGCCCCGGCGCGCAGTCGGCCGTGATGGCGGCGACCCGTTCGTTGGCGCTCGACGAAGGACCCGGTACCGGTGAAGGCACGGCGATCAGCCCGGCGAAGAGACAGGCGAGGTAGATCTCCACGAACTCCAGGCCCGTCGGCAGGGCGATGAGCACCCGTTCGCCGGGCTCCAGCCGCCGGGCCAGCTCCGTCGCGCGCACCTGGGCCCGCCGCAGCAGTTCCCGGTAGCCGACGCTCTCGTGGTCCGCCTCGGCCGAGCCCCGGTAAAGGGTCAGCGCGGTGCGATCGGGGAACTCGGCGGCACGCGCGGCGAAGGCCTCACCCAGGCTCCGGTATCCGGTGAGGTCGGCGGTCATGACGCCGGTGCGGTTTTCTCCATCGCCTCGATGAGGCTCTTCGGACGCATGTCGGTCCAATTCTTTTCGATGTAGTCGAGGCATTCCTGTCGTCCGGATTCCCCGAAAACGGATTTCCATCCGGCGGGGACATCGGCGAAAACGGGCCAAAGGGAATGCTGACCCTCGTCATTGACCAGGACGAGATACTTGGCGTCCGGGTCCTCGAAAGGATTTGGCACGGAATTGCCCCTCTCTCGGCGAAGTGCGGTGAGTCCGGCAGGCGGCTCACTATGCCTCCGCGATCGGCTGACCGGCAATGCCGTCCGGTGCCGGAGACGTCCAACCGCTGCCCAGCCCTCAGTTGGACGACGGCACACCGCACCGAGCCCCAAGACGCTCGTGAGTGGTAATGACGGTTCTAACCGTCATTACCACTCACGAGTCAGTGGATCAGGATGTGCTGCAACTGACGCTGGGCCAGTTCCAGTTTCCGTTGTGCTGGATGGTGACACCCCAGTTGGAGCCGTTGCCGTTGGGTTTGGCGACGAGGACCTGACTGCTGGGCCAGGTGCCGTTGATATTCCAGGTGGCACTGATCCTCGCGGGGCTCGGAACGGTCATGGTGACCGTCCAAGTGGAGGAGCCGCTGACCGAAACGTTCAGGTTGTACCGGTCGCTCCAGGCCTGTCCCGCCGAAAGCGTGGCGGTGCAACCTCCCCCGCCCGGAGTCGTGGGTGTGGTCGGGGTGGTGGGTGTGGTGGGATTCGTCGGGGTGGTGGGTGTCGTGGTCGGGCTTCCGGCGTTGAGGGCGTTCAGTACCGAGTTGTAGGCGGCCTTCTTGTTGCCGTTGCCGTCGAACAGGAGAGGACTTTCGCTGGAACGCCAGGAGTCGCTGTCACGCACGCCCCACACGGTGATGCCGACGCAGCGCGCGACGTTCAGGCAAGCCTGGGTCAGCGCCGTGTACTGGGCGGTGGAAGCGTTCGTGACGTCGACCTCGGTGAGCGCCACGTCGACGCCGAGCGCGGCGAAGCTGGAGATCGTGGTCTGGAAGTTGCTCGGAACCGAACTGCCGCCGGTGAAGTGCGCCTGCAGGCCCACACAGTCGATCGGCACGCCGCGGGCCTTGAAGTCCCGCACCATGTTGTACACGCCCTGCGTCTTGCCGTAGTTCCAGTTGTCGATGTTGTAGTCGTTGTAGCAGAGCTTGACCGACGGGTCGGCCGCGCGCGCCGTCCGGAACGCGACCTCGATCCAGTCGTTGCCCGTGCCCTGCAGATTCGACGAACGGCGGCTGCCGTCTTCGTTGAAGGCTTCGTTGACCACGTCCCAGTGCGCGAGTTTGCCCTGGTAATGCGCCATGACCTTCTGGATGTGGTTGATCATCGCACTGCGGAGGGCGCTGCCGTTCATGTTCTGCATCCACCCTGGCTGCTGCGCGTGCCAGGCGAGGGTGTGACCGCGGACCCGCAGCCCACGGCTGACCGCCCAGTTGTAGATCTGGTCGCCCGCCGAGAAGTTGAACTGGTTCTGGTTGGGCTCGGTCGCGTCGGGCTTCATCTCGTTCTCGGCCGTCACCATGTTGAATTCGCGTGCCGCGATCGTGGTGTAGGCGGAGTCGCCGAGCCGCCCGCCGGCGATCGCGGTGCCGAAGTACCGGCCGGACTGCGCCGCGGCGGCGCCCAAGGTACTGGCCGCGGCGTCAGCGCCCGGAGCCGTCACCAGCACGGCGGCCGTGGCGGCCACGCTGGCCACCCCCGCCAGTATCCGCGCGGCCGATGACCGCCACCACCGCCTGCCGTGCAGGTCCGACGAACTTCTTGCCATCCGTGGTCTCCTCCCGGGCGCCGCCCAGGGGATGCCCACCTCGGGACATGTCCCCGCCGGCGAGCCGGCACCGGGAACCAAGTCTTCGGTGACCTGGACGAAATCGATGATGTTCACCTACCGCGAGCAGCAGAACACGGCGCGGCGTCACCGGGCAAAGAGTTTCGAGGAACTTTCGGTCCTCGTCCGTCTCGGGGCGTCATGATCCACAATGGACGATCTCGAGATCCGCTTCTTGCCCGGCCCACGATCGATTCATAGGATTCTTTACGAGGAGGTGTCACCATGAGCGACGAAGGCCGGAGCGACCCGGACCCGCTCGCCCACACCAGCCGCACCGTCTCGGCACCGGTGCCTCGGCCGTCCGAGGAACCTCAGGCCGCAGCACCGGTGATCCCGCGGCCCGGCGCGACCCTGAACATCGTCCGCGGCCCGGGGATCCAGGAACCGGTCACGATCGAACTCACGAAGGACACCACGGTCGTCGGCCGGCATCCTTCCAGCGACGTCGTGCTGAACGATCCGACCGTTTCGCGTCACCACATCGAACTACGCCGGTCCGGCGGCGAGGTCGTCATCACCGACCTCGGCTCACTCAACGGCACCTATGTCAACCGGATCCCGATGGATCGTCGTGTCCTCGCCGACGGGGACATGGTGTGGGTCGGCCGGTACCGGCTGCTGTTCCGGTCCGGCGAGTAGCACTCCTCACGACTCGGCCGCGACGCGAAGATCAGCGGCCGAGTGCGTCACGGATGGCGTCGCGGGCCCGGTCCATGATCGCGAGGGGCGGGCCGAGCAAGAGGTTCGCCGTGGCGCTCTCCACCCCGGGATGCGGCCGTGTCGGCGCGATCGCCTCCGCCGCCCGGACGGTCGCGGCCATGGCGCGGAGCCGGTCGGGCCCGTGCGCCGCGCGGAGCAGCGGGAACTCCTCCCGCTCTTCATGTTCGGCGTGCGCGAGAACGTCCTCGCGCAACTGGACGAGCAAGGTGTCGAACCCTTCGGCCTCCGGGCCCAGCTCGGTCAAGGTGACGAGCAGGCGCTTGGCCCGGTGTTCTTCCCCGACACGGGCTTCCACGACTTGTCCGCCGCCGTGCAGGCCACGCACTTCCGGATGGACCACCTCTTCTTCGGCGGTCTCGTGCACCGCGAGCGACCGGACCAGGTCACGGAACAAGTCCCGGCGCCGGTCACCCTCCGCGGTCTCCAGTTCGGCGAACAGCTGCCGGATCTCGTCATGCTGACGGTGCAAAAGGGCGATCACGTCTTCGTTCTCTTCATCAGCCACGGAATCTTTCCTTCCGTCCGGCGGTCGATGTCCGGTTGCCGCCGGGTTCCCGCATCGGACGGTTTTACACTTCACCGCGCGACGCTGGTTCCTGTGCGAGTAGCTCGGTGACGCCGAGCCCGGCGACTACGGTCAGGCTCTTCTCCTCGCTCAGGAAGCGCAGGCCCATGAAGTTGTCGCCGGTCGTGAAGCCCGGCAGCGCCCACACTCGCTCGTAAGGGATCGAGACCGCACGGAAGACGCGGAAGCTGTAGACGTTGCGCCACAGACAGCGGGCCGGATCCGGGTTCCACAGCCGACGGGCGAATTCGTCGTTTCGCAGGCGGCAACCGACCGTTCCGATCCCGAGCACGTGCTTGCGACCGGTGAGAAGCACGAAATCCCCGACGTCGAGGGTGTCCATCTTCCGGTCGTGCTGTGCGGTCGCGCCCCAGAAACGCGCTTGCCCCTCCGGGTGCTCGGCGACCAATCCTGCGCGTTCCGCCGGACTCAGCACTTCGGCGTAGGACGGTCGCAGGAAGGGGACCGGCCGGTCCAGCGTCCGCGCCCAGTGCCGCCGCGCGTCTTTCGTGCCGTACGACGGCTGGATGATCACCCGCATGGTCGAGGTTGCCCGCTTCGCGGCCGCCGAAACCGGCGGATGCCGGGAAGTCAAGACGTCCACCCGGCCGGTGTGCGAGGGTTTCCCCATGACCGATCAGCCAAGGCCGGAGATACGGATCGTGCACCTGACCGGTCCGGTCTTCCACGCTCTCGCCCGTGGCGACCTGACGGCGGCGAACGCGGTCAGTCCAGTCCCCGTCTCCGCTTACTTCGCCGGACCGGAGTGGCGCGGAGTGTGGCAGATGCGCAGCAGACAGGTGGAAGAAGACCAGTCGAGCGCGGCTTGGGTCACCGGGGTCATCTGGGACGAAGAGCGGCAGTTGGCCGTGGGCCGGGCCGGTTACCACGGGCCTCCCGACCCGTCGGGGATGGTGGAGATCGGCTACGCCGTCGAACCGGTACACCGGCGCCGCGGCTATGCCCGCGCGGCGCTGGAAGCCCTGCTGCGCCGAGCCGCCGACGAGCCACGTGTGCGCACCGTCCGGGTCACCATCAGTCCCGACAACGTGGCTTCCTACCGGCTGGCAGCGCAGTACGGCTTTGTCGAGATCGGCGAGGACTGGGACGACGAGGACGGCCTGGGGATCATTTACGAGGTCGCCTCGCAGGAGTGGCGGCTCGGCTGAGTCCCGCGTCAGAGGCTCACGACGAACTTCTGCAGCAGCTCCAGCCCTTCCGCCACGACGCCGGGTGCCGCCGCGTAGCTGATCCGCACGTTGCCCGGGCTGCCGAACGCCGTGCCGGGGACGATCCCGACCCCCGTGTGCTCGAGCAGCTGGGTGCAGAACTCGTCGCTGGTGGCGGGCCCGCCGTCGCCGAGGAACCGGGAGATGTCCGGGAACAGGTAGAACGCCCCGGTCGGCGGTGGGCAGTCGACGCCCTCGATCGCGGTGAGCTGCTGGTAGGCGGACTCGCTCCGCTCCCGGTAGGCGGCGAGCGCGGTCCACGGCACGTCGTCCATCGCGCCGATCGCCGCGCGCTGGGCGACGGCGGTGACATTGGACGTCGATTGGCTCTGCAGCCGTTTCATCAGCGCCGAGATCCGCGCCGGGGCCGCCGAGTAGCCGACTCGCCAGCCGGTCATCCCGCACGACTTCGAGACACCGTTGATCACGATCGTGCGGTCCCGCAGCGGCGTGCCCAGCGCGGCGATGCTTTCGACTTTGCCTTCCCCGTAATGGAAATGTTCGTAGATCAGATCCTCGACGACGTAGAGATCGTGCCTCAGGACGACCTCGGCGATCGCCTCCAGTTCACCACGGGTGTAGGTCGTCCCGGTGGGGTTGCCCGGATTGTTGAGCACGACGGCCTTCGTCCGCGGGGTGACGTGCCGTTCGAGTAGCGCGGGGGTCAGTTTGTACTCGCTGTCACGGCCGGCCGTCGCGATGACCGGGGTCGCGCCGACCGCCCGCACCTGCTCGGGATAGGTGACCCAGTACGGCGCGGGGACGACGACCTCGTCGCCTTCGCCGCACAGGACGAAAAAGGCGTTGTAGAGCGCCTGTTTGGCGCCGGTGGACGCGATGATCTGGTCGGTGCGATAGTCGAGGTCGTTCTCCTCGCGCAGCTTTCGCCGGATCCTCTCGCGGAGGGCGAGCGTCCCCGCGACGTCGGTGTAGCGGGATTCGCCGTCCTCGATGGCCTGGATCGCCATCCGGGCGGCCAGTGCGGGCATGGGGAAGTCCGGCTCGCCGACGCACAGGTTCAGCACGCGCTCGCCGGCCTCCGCCCGGGCCTTGAGCTGAGCGTTCAGCGCCAACGTCGGCGAGGGGCGGATGGCGAGCGCGTGGGGTGACAGGTCTTTCACGGAAAACCTCACAGGGGGACGGGAGCGCCGTGCGCGACTGCGTAGGCGAGGAAGAGCCTTGCCCGGGAACGGAAGTCGTGGAGATCGGTGAAGCCCCGGCGCCGGACCTCCGCGACGAGGTCGTCCTGGGCCGCCCACAGGTCACCGAAGAACCGGTCGACGGTCGCGTCCGCGATATGGCTGGGCCGGTAGCGTTCCCCGCGGCGGGCGAGTTCGTCGTTGTACGCGGCCGCGGCGACCGCGATGTCCGCCGCCGGATGGCCTTCGAAGCGCGGGCGCGGCGGCGGAGTGGGGGTGTGGTCCCCGCGCGGCAACGGTTCCGGCCCGAACAGACGCAGCACCGACTCGACCTGCCAGTCGGTGGTGGTGCCGTGTCCGGTCCGGATCGGCCGGGTGCGCTCCAGCCAGTCGCGCACCAGCGGCGGGTAGCCGTCGACGGTCAGGTCGGCGGAATCCTTCGGCCGGGTCGCCCAGCCACCGGCCGCGGCCTCGGAAAGGAGCAGCACGGCGTCCTCGGCCTTGGCGTCCCAGGAATGCGCCTGCGCCCAGTCCTGGAAGTCGGCGGCGGTATCGGCGCCGAGACCGCCCGCGGTGTGGCACCGCTGGATCGCCCTCGTCAGTTTCCGTTGCGTGAAGGGCATTTCCCGTGCATGGCAGACGACGGCGTGTGCTTCGAGTTCGGTCAGGATGCCCGCCTCACCGGCGCGAGTGGCGGCACAGCGGATGTTGATCAGCGGATCGGTGAACGAGCGCCAGCCGGACTCGGCGTCGCCGTGCGCGACCGCGACCTCGTCGTCACCGTCCACCCGGCCGCTGGCGAAAGCGTCGTACACGGTGCCGACGCCCCGCATGCCGAACGGCGCCAGCTCCGCGGCCCGCAGCGCGCCCATGCTCGACGAGCCTGCGACCCGGACGCCCTGATCGAGCAGCCACAGCAGTTCCTTGTGCCGGACGGCCGCGGTCTGGAAGAACAGGCCGTCGACGACGGCCACCGTGTCACCGGCTTCGAGATCGAGGCGGAGCACGTCGAGATGCCGGATCGGCGGATGCACGACGACGTCCGGAACGATCGCCCGCGCGCGTTCGGCGGAGAGCGTCGGGCCCAGGAACACGTGGACGGTCATCGGGCACCGGCCTGCTGAAGGCGCGGCAGGTGATGCCTGCGGTCGAAGCGCAGCCCGGGGGCGATGACGCGGACCACGTCGATGCCCACCAGCGGATCGGTCAGGTCCACCACCAGTGGTTCGCCACAGAACGGCGAGACCGTGGCGCAGAGATGGTCGAGGTCCTTGTCGAGGGAGTCGGTGCCTCCGTCGGGGACGTCGGCGAAGTCCTCGCGGGGCGCGGAGGCGGGAGTGACCGGTTCGTCGATCCGGCGATGGCTCGCGTACACGCCCGGCGAGATGTCCTCCCGGGTCCCGGTGATCGCGGTCAGCCGCGATTGAGCGGCTTCGGTGACTGCTCGCAACAGCGCCACGACCGGGTCGAGGTGTGTGCCGGAGCCCGCCATCACGGTGGGGAACGACTCGGACCACAGGTAGCAGACGAAGGTGGCGACCCCGAGCCGTCCGGGAACGTGCACCACTTCCAGCCACGAACCGGCTTCGCGGCAGCGTTCGATGATCCGCGCGCAGTCGGGATCGGTGACCGAGTCCAGGTCCAGGTACCGGCGTGCGTCGAGCGGCAGGTTCTTGAGTTCGCAGATGGTGTCGCGTTCGACGAGTTCGTACAGCCCGTGGAGGACGGCCTCGGTGCGGGTGTTCCCGGCGGCGAGGCCGTTGCTGGTCGAGGAGTACAGCCGTGAAGGCCGGTACTGGCACGAGAGTCCCATGTCGACGTAGTCACGGGGGACCGGCGCCTCCCGTCCGCTCAGCGCACCCCGCGCGGTGATCCAGTCCTGCGCCTGGTCGGCGAGCAGGCCGGGAGCGGCGCAGTCCGGCAGGGTTTCCGGCGCGTAGGGCACTCCCGCCCCGGCGGGGGTGTCGGTGACCTCCGCGGACGGCGTGCGGTTCTCCGCGTGCCAGGTCTCGATGCTCTCCATCGTGGCGCTGATCTTCGCCAGCGTGGGCGAGACGCCCTTGCCCTGGCTGACCGAAACCGTATGCGCGCCGGGGCGGACGGCGACGGCGGTCGGGATACCGAGATCGTCGAGCCCGGTCACGTCCGCGATCCTGGTGATCCCGAAGCGGGGGAGCAGGTGCAGCAGCCTGCCCCAGGTCTGCTCCGGCGGGCAGGCACGGTGTGTGCCGGTCCGATAGGCCTTCACACGGCTTCCTCTCCCTGGGCGCGGCACTCGGCGTGGCCGGACGCACGGCCGGGCGGCGGGCCCGACGGCACGCCGGCCCGACCTCACTGTGGTGCGGTCGGTCAGGACTTGACGAAGTCGAACGATTGCGTGTCCACGAAGTCGTACGAGTTCGTGTCCACGAAGTCGTACGAGTGGGTGGTGTCCTGGACCTGAGCGGTCTCCTCGAACAGCTTGTCGATCATGCGATTCACCCCCTTTCGCTCTGGCGACAGGGAAAAGGTAGATCCCGCGTGGAAGGGTGTCAACTGGCGCATCAACTCAGAGTCAAGCTGGTGTCAACTGCGCGCTTGTCCGAATTGCCCGGAAGGACGGCCGGTGTGCCGCCCTTTCGGTGCTCGATTAATTCGGCGTTCGCGATCTTTGCGGTGAAGAACGGTGAAGATCGATCTTCAACATCGGTCGAGAAGCTGTGGTAGCGTGCCGGAAGCGGGGAGGCCTGCTCGGCCGGATGGGGGAATTCGGTACCGGCCTGGCGGTCTTTGTTCGGAATCGTGGGATGACGGTGTTAATGCGACTTGGCGAAGTCGCGATCGCCGTCTTTCACGAAGCGGGCGGGGAATGATCATTGATCGCGGGAAATGATCATTATGGCGAGGGGGAGTGATCTTCACTTGATCGATCAGTTGTTTCGAGCGCGGAAAACGCTGGCCCTGATCGAGGCCGCGGACGATCTGAAACTCCTCGAGGAGCTGGCACGCGGGCCGCGCCGGACCACGGAACTGGCCGAACTCACCCGCATCGCCCCGGAAGTTCTCCGTGACCTGCTGGAACTCCTCGCCTGGAGTGGTGTCCTGAGTGAGGACGGCGAGCGGTGGACACTGGGGCAGGAGTGGGCGCCGCTGGTGGGCTCCGGCGGACGCGACGGAGTACTTCCGTTACTGCGCATAGAAAGATGGGCCGCCGAAGACCATCTCAACGCGCGGGGGATCGTCGCCGCGCTGCGCGGTCATCGGTGCCCGCCGGAAATTCCCCGCAGACATGTGGGTGACCTGGCCGAGGCGATGGCCCGCGGCGCGCGGGCGACGGCGCCCCATGTCGCCAGGCTGCCGGAATGGCGTGACAGGCGGCATTTCGCCGACCTCGCCGGCGGGAGCGGTGGATACGCGATCACCCTTTGCCGTCTGCACGGGGATCTCCGCGCGACCGTCTACGACCGGCCGGAAATGCTGGCGCACGCGGAGAAGAACGTCGCCGAAGCCGGGCTCGCCGACCGGATCGACCTGGTCCCGTGGAATCTCACCGCGGACGAGGTGCCCGCCGGGCACGACTCCGTGGTGCTTTCCCATGTCCTCCACCTTCTCGACGCGGATCAGCGCGCCGGGTTGCTGCGCCGGGTCCGCTCCGCGCTGGGCGAGGGCGACCTCGTCGTCGTGCACGACTTCCTCGGCGATCAGGCGGAACAGGGTCCCGAGCAGGCGGCCTTGGTGGTGGACTGGCTGGCCAACGGATCCGGTTTCCTGCTCGACCGCGAGGGCCTCGCCGCCGAATTGGCGAACGCGGCGCTGACGGCCGAACGGATCGTGCCGATCAAATCAGCGAACACGACCCTGATGATCGCCCGGTGTTCGACGACATCGGATTGGTTATTTTCCTGATTCGTGCCTTCTCCGACTCAGATTGGCAATCCCGATGACTGATGCCGAAGAATCCGGTGCAAGCCTCGGAAACAAGAAAGAGCCGTGCTCCTTCGGTCGTGTCCGGACCGCCGAGTTCGTCCCCGAAACCGAATCGCCGCATCCGGTGACCCACGGGTGGTCCCGGACGGCGCGGCCCGAGCGGCGGACACCCCGCCGGGACCGGCAATGCGGTGACTGGCCATGGTGACCGGCCCTGGTCACCTGCCTTGCCGGGGACGGAGGTGAAGGGGCCTTTCCTCGCATGGCATGCGGTGAAGGGCGCTTTCGTCGCGTTGGATGCGGTGAAGGGCCCCTTCAGCCCGGCCCGGGCACCCTCCGGTCGCCACGCTTCGGTGCCGGGGCACGCGCTAGCGCCGGAGCCGGTCGATGTCCTTCCAGATCTGGACACCGAGCTGGAAGGCGCCCATCTCCTCGCAGAGCTCGGCCGCCGAACGCAGGACCTTCTCCGCCTCGGTGCCCCGGCCCAGCGCCTCCAGCGCCTGCGCCTGGATCACCCTGGCCCGCACGAGATCGGGGCCCGCGAGTTCGGCACCGGTGTGCTCGAGTTCTTCGGAGCGCTCCACAGCCTCGGCGTGGTCACCGTTGTCGAACGCGTAGCGCGCCCGCAGCGCGACGACCTTGGCCTTCTCGCTGGGGGAATCGACGAGGTCCGCGACCCGCTCCGCCGTCGTGAGCCAGTCCGAAGCCTCCTCCGTCCGGCCCGCGTCCAGTGCCACGTTCGCCGTCGAGCGGACGAAGCGCAGCCAATCGCGCACCGGGGTGTCGGGCGCGGCGAGGATCGCCTGGGCGGCGACCATCTGCCGGTGGGCCGCTTCGTGGTCGCCCAGCTGCGAGTAGGCGATCCCCGCGACCCAGTGCGCGCGCCCGTGCACGGCCGGAGGCGCCGACTCGACCATGCCCAGTAGTTCGTCGAGGACCGGTTCGACCTGGTCGAGATCGTCGAGTTCGCACAGGATCGACACGACGATGCCGAGCAGCCGGATGTGCTCGGTGCTCCGGGACTGCCCCGCGCGCTCCACTTTGGACAGTGCGGTGAAGGCGGACTTCCTGGCCTGGGAGAGCCGGCCGGCGTCACGCTGCGCGGTGGCGAGTTCGGTGTACAGGGTGAGATCGACGCGCGGATCGTCGGAACCCGCCAGCTGCCCGGTCAGCTCCTCCAGCAGGATCAGCCGATCGGTCACGCGGCCCGCCGCGCGCAGGATCTCCTGCAGTTCGAGGCCGGTGTCGAGGTAGCGGAAGGGCGCGGTGCCGTCCGCGGCGCGGAGTTCGGCGAAGAGCAGGTCCGCGGCGTGGTCGTAGTCGCCGACTTCGGCCGCGACCCGTACCGCCGTCCTGGTCAGCGCCGCGTCGAGCCCGCCGTCGCCGGGCGTCCCGGCGGTGGTGGCGGGAAGGTCGCTCCCGCGGCCGGACAACGCTTCGATCGGCATTTCGAGCAGCTTCGCCAGATGCACGAGCAGGTCGAGGGTGGGGGAGCGGCGACCGGACTCCAGCAGGGAGATGTAGCTGGCGGTGACGAAATCGGCCGCGAGGTCGCGCTGGGACATCCCCAGCTCTTCGCGGCGTTTGCGCAGGCGCCTGCCGAACTCGGGCTGCTGACTCTGTACCGGCTTCACGATGTGTCGTCCCTACGTTTCCGGCGCGGCCTCCGGGCGGTGGTGGCTGCCCGTGTCGGTCATTGCACGCACGATGACTATAGTATGCGGATCAACCCGGCAGGACGCCGCTCCGTACGTGCTCGGTCACCCCGGCGAAACCGGCCGCCGCGCGGGCGACGAACGCGGCGGCCTGTGTCCGGCTGAGCCGCGGATCGCAGCCCGTCCGGTAGCTTTCCGCGTCGAATCCGTGCTCGGCGGCCGTGGCGGTGGGCACACATTCGGTCACCTGGTCGGGGGTCACCTCCAGGTGGAGCCCGCCAGGATGTGTGCCGTGGGCGCGCAGCACCCGCGCGAAGCCGTCGACCTCGGCCAGCATCGTGTCCACGGCCCGGGTCTTGCGGCCGCATCCGCTGATGAAGGTGTTGGCGTGCATGGGGTCGCAGAGCCAGATCACGGGATGCGAGGCCGCGGCGGCGAGCAGTCCGGGCAGGGCCGCGTGCACGTTCGCGGCACCGAGCCGGGTGATCAGGGTCAGCCGTCCCGGGGTCCGGTGCGGGTCGAGCAGGTCCACCAGGGCCCTGACGTCGGCGGGGTGCGCGGACGGGCCGAGCTTGACCGCGACCGGGTTGGCGACCGAGGCCGCGAAATCCAGATGCGGTCCCCGTGGCGCACGAGTCCGGTCGCCGATCCACAGAAGATGGGCCGACGCCGAGTACGCGACACCCTCAGGACCGTGCCGCCGCACCAAGGCCCGTTCGTAGCCGAGCAAGAGGGCTTCGTGGCTGGTGAAGACGTCCGAGCCGGCGGGGATCGCCGCGTGGATCTCGGCGGCCTTGTCGTAGGCGCGCAGCAGGCGAGCGGGGTCGGCCGTCCTGGCGCTTTCGCTGGGTTCCCGGTCATTGACCGCTTCACCGCGATAGACCGGCAGCCAGGAAACCCTGGTGACGCCGGAACCCGGGACGACGTCGACCCGTCGCTCGACCGGCTTCGACCGGGGCTTGGCGAACTGGCCGCCGAGCCTGCCGACGGTGACCGTGGGGAGCCCGGTGTGAGCCTCGAATGTCTCGGCGAATCCGGTCAGCTGGGCGACTTTGCGCCTGGTCGCGGCCGGGGAGACCTCGTCGAACAGTTCCACGCAGTCACCCGCCTGCACCAGATGCGCCCGGCCCTCGGCCACTTCCGCCAGGCGCCGGATCAGCCGCTCCGCCTCGGCGGCGGGAACGAGCGCGGGGCGGCCCGCGAGTTCGGCGAGGACCGCGTCCAGCGTTCCGTCGCTGGGCCAAGGGGGCTCCTGGGCGATCGGTGCTTCCTGAGTACCTCGCATCTGCGCCCTCCGGGTCCCGGCGATAGCTTGTGTTGACTTTAGTCAATGACGATAGTTACCGTAACCGCGATCCCGCGCACCGGGTTCACCGTCGGAAATGGGGCCGTCGTGATCGATTCGCTGCTCGGCAACGATCTCGTCATCAACGAGGACTCGTGCAACCTGAGCTGCACGTACTGCCTCACCGGGCAGAGCAACCTCAAGAAATCACACGACGCGCAGCTGATCTTCGGCCCGCCGACCAAGGACCACTACGAAACGGGGAGCCTGCTCGGCCGCAACCTGCCGATCATCGACAGCCGGATCGACGAGACGTTCCGGGTGCCGCTGCTCAAGGTCACCGGCGGGGAGATCTTCCTGGTGGCCGGGATCATGGACTTCCTGCGCGAACAGGCACGCGAACACGAGGTCCTGGTCGTGCAGACCAACGGCGTGCTCGTCCGCGACGAGCAGCTCGCCGAACTGTCGGGCTGGGGCAATGTCGTGCTGCAGGTCTCGCTGGACAGCCACCTGTACTCCGGGAACTCCTACCGGGTCGCCTCCGAATCGCTGCACGGCAAGGTGCTCCGCCGGGTCGAGGCCATTGTGGACAGTGGCCTGCCGGTGGAGATCTACAGTGTGCTGAACGACCGCAGCATCGAGGAGATGAACGAGTTCGCGGACTGGCTCGCCGACCGCGACAACCCGCCGACGTACTTCCCGTTCCCGGTGCGCGGACCGGACGCCGACCGGTTCGCTGTCCGCGAAGACCAGATCGGGCACATCGAGCGGCTGGCCGCGCGGCACGGGGAACTGGCCGCCGTGCTGCCGCCCGCCGCGTACTTCGACCGGCTGCTCAGCTTCTACCGCGAAGGCGAGCGCACGTTCCGCTGTCACCTGCCGAGGCTGGTCATCTCGACCTTCAGCGACGGCGTCGTGACCCCCTGCCCGAACATCTGGTTCTCCGACATGGGCAACCTGCTCGCCGACGACTACGGCGAGTCACTCGGCCGGGTCGGCGAGACCGGGATGTACGCGGCGCTGCTGGCGCCGAAGCCCCGCCTCAAGGCGTGCAAAGGGTGCTTCACGCCCTGGGACACGCTGTCGATGTACTTCGAGGACGAGATCACGCTCGACGAACTGTGCGCCGCGCCGACCTATGCCCCGCCGGGTATCCGCGCGCTGATCGAAGAGCGCAAGAAGCTCTACCTGGCCGAACGGGACGGGGTACGGCACGGTGGCTGATCCGGCGACGGCCGCCGCCCTCCGCGCGCCCGCGGTCGCGCCGGGAGAGACGATCGCACTGGCGGGCCGGAACGACGAGGCCTGGTTCACGGCCTATCGCGAGCTGATCGAGGCGGACGCCGTCGTCCTGTTGCTCGACCACGACGCGCCCGGGTCGGAACACGCCCGGCGTCTCGAGGAGGCGGGCGGCGGACGGCTCGCGATCGTCGGAGACGGTGGCCAGGTCGAGCTGCGGGGCGAACCGGTCACCGGCGCGTATCCGCCGGGGACGGTGCTCCTGCCCAGTTCCGGGTCGACCGGCGCGCCGAAACTCGTCGCGCGCTCCGTCGCGTCACTCCGGGCCGAAGGCAGGCGGCATGCCCGGTGGTCGGGGCTTTCGCCCGAGGACCACGTCGTGCTGCCGCTGCCGATGTGGCACGCCTACGCGCTGGGCTGGGTGCACGCCGTCCTCCTGACGGGATGCGCGCTCACGCCGGTGCCGCCCACCGGGCTCACCCGGTGCGCCGAACTGATCGCACGGGACGCGACGGTCCTGCCGCTCGTCCCGGTGGTCGCGCGGCTGCTGGCCGCGCGGCGGCGGGCGGCGGGACCGGAGAACCGGCTGCGGCTGGCGATGGTCGGCGCGGGGCCGGTCGACGACGAACTCGACCACGCGTTCCGGGCGGCCTTCGGGATCGGGCTGGCCCGCAACTACGGCTCGACCGAGACCGGTGCCCTGTTCAGCGCCGAGGCGGGGGCGCCATCGCGGTGGGTCGGGCATCCGCTGGACGGGGTCGAACTCCGCGTGCTGGACGAGGACGGCACGGAGGTCCCGGCGGGGACCGCGGGTGAACTGCACGTCCGGCTCGACGGCGGGCCGTGGCGGGCGATGGGCGACCTCGTCGTCACCGGCGAATCCGGGGTGCTTCCCCTCGGGCGCCGCACCCGGGCGGTCCGGCGCGGGGACCGGTGGATCGCGCCCGAGGAGATCGAAGCGGTGCTGCGCGCCCATCCCGACGTCGCCGACGTGCGCGTGTACGCCGGTTCGGCCCGGCCGGAAGGCACGACCTTGCACGCGGACGTGGTGCACGTCCGCGGCCCCGGTGCCGGGCACGCCGGGATCCGGGAGCACGCCAAGGCCGCACTGGCGCCGCACAAGGTGCCCGATCGCTGGCACCTCGTGGGCGACGTCCCGCGCAGCCCGGTGGGCAAACCGTTGCCGCCGCGGCCGCTCGGGCTTTCCGGGCCGGACGTCCTCACCGCCGCCGCGACCGCGTACAAACAGGGCGAACTGCTGTTCACCCTGCTGGATCTGGGCATCGTCGACCGGCTCGCCGAGGGGGCGGCGACGCCCGCCGAGGTGGCGGGGGCGCTCGGGATCGACCACGACGTCTGCGCGGAGCTGATGCGCACGGCCGAGGAGGCCGGGATCCTCGGGCCCGCACCGGATCCGGCCGCCGTCGAGGCGCTGCCGGTGCTCCGCCTGGAACAGGAACTCTCGCGGGCCTGGGTGACCAGGGAGGAGCTTTCCGCGCTGGGCCGGGGCGGGCTCGGCGGCCGCCGGTTCGACCGCGCCGGGCCCGGTGACGAGCTTCGCGAGATCTACCTGGAGGCGATGCACGACGCCGGTGCGCGGCGCAGGGCCGGGCTCGGCCTCAAACTGGCCGGGCACCGGACGGGCGGCTCGCTCCTGGAGATCACCTGCGGCCCCGGCCGGTATGTCGACAGCGCCGGAGCGGGCACGGTGGCGACGGTCGGCGCGCTCGCCCCGGCGGGGCGGCCGATCCCGGACGGCGGCTTCGACCTCGTCGTGCTCGCCAACGCCATCCATCTCCCGGGCGCGAGCGATCTGCGCCGGCTCGCGACCCTGCTCGCACCGGGCGGCACGGTGCTGATCGACGACGTCTTCCTCGGCGTCCCAGGCGGACTGCCCGCCGAAACCCGGCTCGACTGGCTCACCCACGGCGGGCTCGCCTGGCCGACGGAATCGTCGCTCGCGCTCGGGCTGACCACCGCGGGGCTGACCGTCGAACGAACCGTCCACACCGGACGTCCACAGTGCACACTGATGGTCGCCAGGGCACCGGGACGGCCGTCGTGACGACCGCGCTGACCGGCCACACCGCACTGGTCACCGGCGCGAGCGGACAGCTGGGCGCGGCGGTGTGCCGGGTACTGGCCGGACAGGGTTGCGACCTCGTCGGGGTTTTCCACCGCGGCGGGGAAAGGGCGCGGGCACTGGCGGAAGAACTCGGCGACGGGCCGGGCAAGGTGTCCGTCGTCCAGGCCGAGCTGACCGATCCGGACGGCGTCGGCTCGCTGTTCGCGCGGACAAGGGAACTCGGCCTGGTGCCGGACATCCTGGTCTGCGCGCACGGCCGGACGGTCCGGCGGAGCGTCGTGACCCCGGCCGACGAGGAAGACGAACTGTGGGCGGTCAACGTCGGCTCGGTCCGGCGGCTCGCGGCCGCCGCGGTGAAGGGGATGATCCGGGCCCGGAGCGGCCGGATCGTCCTGCTCGGCTCCCGCGCGGGCGTCGCCGGGATGCCCGGCCAGGCGGGTTACGCCGCGACCAAGGCCGCGCTGTCCGGTTGGGCGGCGTCGGCGGCCTGGGAACTCGGGCGGTTCGGCGTCACGGTCAACGTGGTCGCGCCGGGCGCGGTCGAAGCCGACCCGCACGCGACGGCTCCCCGCACCTACACCGCGGAAGAGGACCAGGCGATCACCGAGCGGATCGCGCTGCGTCGCCTCGCGACCGCCGCCGAAGTGGCGGAGGCCGTCGCGTTCCTCGCCGGTCCCGGCGCGGCCTACATCACCGGCCAGACCCTGCTCGTCGACGGCGGCGCCCGATGGTGATCCTCGGTATCGACATCGGCGGCTCCGGCGCGCGGGTCCAGGTGAGCACGGACACCGGGAAGACCGGCGGCGATCTCCGGTGGACGGCCGGGGACGGTGCCTTCGAGGCGAACCAGGTCGCGCGGCTGGCCCGTTCGGTGCTGGCGGGCCGGAAGGCCGACGCCGTCGGGGTCGCGTTCCCCGGCTCCCTGGGCGCGGACGGGATCGTCGGCCGCTGGCCGAACCGTCCACAGTGGACCGGTTTGCCGCTGCGCGGGCTCGTCGCCGAATGGTTCGGCGGCCAGGCGGAGATCCGCGACGACGCGCTCATGGCCGCCTATGCCGAGGCGACCTCCCGGCCGGCATCGCGGGGGATGCTGTACCTCGGTCTCGGAACCGGCGTCGGCGGGGCCTATCTGCCGCCGCGCGCGGCCGCGCGGCCGGACACGTTCGTCCCGTGCGAGCCAGGGCACGTCCTGGTGTGGCCGGGGGCGGGCGAACGGTGCGCCTGCGGCCGGGGCGGCTGCCTCCAGGCTTACGTCGCCACGAAGGCGACGGACGGCCCGGTGCCCGCACTCGCCGTCCGCGCCCTCGCGATCGCGGTGGCCAACCTCGCCGAGCTGTACCGCTTCGAGGTCGTCGTGCTCGGCGGTGGTCTTCCGGCCAGAGTCCCCGAGCTGGTGCCGCGGCTGACCGCGGCGTGCGCGGACTGGCTGCGGCCCGGCACCACGGTGCCGGTGTTCGAGCCCGCCGTCCACGGTGTCCGTTCCTCTCTCGCCGGAGCGGTCCTGGCGGCCCGCGCGGCGGCCGTCGACCCGACTGAAAGGAAGTCCGCATGACCCGCATGACCACCGCCGAACCGGAGCTGAAGATCGAGCCGGGCAAGCTGCCTTCGTGGCCGCAGTACGACGACACGGAGCGGACCGCGCTGTCCCGCGCGCTGGATCAGGGCCAGTGGTGGCGGGTCGGCGGGCAGGAGGTGGAGCTGTTCGAGCAGGAGTTCGCGCGGTACCAGGGCGCGCCGTACGCGCTGGCGGTCAACAGCGGCACCGCCGCGCTCGAACTCGCCCTCCGGATCAACGGGATCGGGCCGGGCGACGAGGTGATCGTGCCGGCCTTCACCTTCATCAGCACTTCCCTGGCGGTCCAGAACGTCGGCGCCACACCGGTTCCCGCCGATGTCGACCCCGGGAACTACTGTCTCACGCCGGAAGCGGTGCGGGCGGCGCTGACCGGCCGGACCCGCGCGATGATCCCGGTGCACATGGCCGGGCACGTCGCCGATCTGCCCGGGCTGAGCCGGATCGCGGCGGAGCGCGGGCTGATCCTGATCCAGGACGCGGCGCACGCACAGGGTGCCGTCCGCGACGGCGCGCTGATCGGCGCGCATCCGACGGTCGCCTGCTACAGCTTCCAGAACGGGAAGCTGATGACCGCCGGTGAAGGCGGGGCGCTGACCTTCCCGGACGAGAAGTCCTACGAACAGGCGTACCTCATGCACACCTGCGGGCGGCCGCGCGGCGACGTCCGGTACAACCACACGACCGGCGGCTCGAACCACCGGATCACCGAGTTCACCGGCGCGGTGCTGCGGGCCCAGCTCGCCAGGCTGGCCGCGCAGACGGTGATCCGGGAACGGCGCGCGGGTCTCCTCGACGAGTTGCTGTCCGGCGTCCCCGGCCTTTCCGTGCAGGGCAGGGATCCGGAGATGGCGGTCAACCCGCACTACATGTACCTGCTCACCCTCGACGAGGCCTTCGGGCGGGAGGGGCGGGACCGGATGGTCACCGACCTCATGGCCGCCGGGATCCCCGCCTGCGTCAATTTCCCCCCGGTCTACCGCACCCCGGGGTTCGGGCACGGGCCCAGGCCGACGACGAGCGAGGCCGAACTGGCGGAACGCTGCGCGGTGTCGGAACGGGTCGGCGCGCACGGCCTCTGGGTGCACCACCGGGTGCTGCTCGCCGAACCGGAGGTCATCGAAGAGGTGGCCGAGGTGATCAGCACGCTGGTCGGACGGCTTCCGGCCGCGGGAGCGTGACGATGCGCATCAGGGTCGGGCTGCTCGGATACGGCTGGGGGAACCGCACCGTCTGGGCACCCCGGCTCCAGGCGCATCCCCGGACGACGGTGGCCGCCGTGTACGACCCGGCCGCCCCGCCCGGCACCGGCAGGCTCTGCGGCTCCCTCGGGGAGTTCTTCGCCAACGGGCTCGACCTCGTGGTGGTCGGCACCCCGAACCGGACGCATGTCGAACTCGCCTGCGCCGCGCTCGACCGCCGGATCCCGGTGGTGGTGGAGAAACCGTTGTGCCTGGGCGAGGACGAACTCCAGATGCTTTCGGCCCGCGCGCGCGAGCGGGAGACCGGCGTGCTGGTGAGCAGATGCGCCATCCGCAGGCCGGACGTCCGGCGGCTCGCGGCGAGCCTGCCGGCCGGACCGCTTTCCGTCGAGGCGAGCTGGTTGCGGGCCGACGGCACACCCCGGCCCGGCTCGTGGTTCACCAGCCGCGCCGAGGCGGGCGGCGGAGCGCTGCTCGACCTCGGCTGGCATCTGGCCGACGCGGCTCTCGGGCTGCTCGGTTATCCGCGCCCGGTCGCCGTCGAAGCGGAGCTGACCGGCGCCGGGACCACACCGCCGCCCGCGGCTGGCTGGCGGGCCGATCCGGTGTCCGGTCCCGGCGTGGTGGACGTCGAACTGGACGGGACACTGCGGGCCCGGTTCGAGGGCGGCAGCGAACTGGTCCTGCGCGCGGCCTGGCGTAGCGAGTCCACAGTGGACGCCACGCGGCTCGCGGTGGCGCAGGGCGACCGGGGCTGGGAGCTGACCACGACGTTCGGCTTCAGCCCGAACCGGGTGACCGGCCCCGAACTCGTCCTGTCCACTGTGGAGGGTGTGGAACGGATCCCGGTGCCGCACGAGATCGGTGCCGAATACGACGCCCAGCTGGCGGCCATGGTCGACTTCGCCGACGCGCGGCTGGACTGGGCGGCCGAACTGGAGGAGACCGCCGCGGTGGTGGCGCTGCTGGACGCCGCGTACCGGGCCGCGGACCGCCCGCTGGCCGCGGTCCGATGACGGGCCTTTCCGTCGTCATACCGACCAGGGACAAACCGGCCTCGCTGCGGGCCACCCTGGCTTGCCTTGCGGTGTCCCCGCTCGCGGCGGACGAGGACCGGGTGGAGATCCGGGTGGTCGACGACGGCGAGGACGACGGCCGGGCCGTCGCCGAGGTGGTCGGACGGTTCGAGAGCAGGCTGAACGTCCGCCGGATCAAGGGACCGCGCCGGGGACGGGCGGCCGTCCGGAACCTCGGCGCGGAGGACACGGGACACGCTCGCCTGCTCTTCCTCGACGACGACATCCTGACCGCGGAAGGGTTCTTGGCCGCTCACCTGGCACTGGCGGACGATCCGGGTTTCGCGCACGGGCCGCTGCGCGAGTTCCCGGGGGCACGCCGCTGGCTGGAGGCCCACGCGGACGACGAGGACGGCGAACTGGCCCGCGAAGCGGCCAGGGTGCTCGGCGGTGGTGAACGGCTGATGCGCGGCAGCCTGGAGGCGGCGATCCTCGCGGTCGACAGCGGCCGGGCGGCGGTCGGCGTGCCCTGGCTGGCGTCGGTCGGGGCGAATCTGGCCGTACCGCGCACGGTCTTCGACCGGGTCGGCGGATTCGACGAGGGTTTCGGCACGCACTGGGGTTGCGAGGATCTGGAACTCGGCGTGCGGCTGTGCGACGCGGGGTGCGCGCCGGTGGTGGCGCACGACGCCGCGGGGGTGCATCTGACCCACGCCCGGCCGGATCGGTGGAAGCAGCACGACATCACCTTGACGCGGTTCCGCGATCTCCACGATCGCGCGGACGTCCGGGCGCTGCCGGAACTGCTGGGCGAGGCGGGCTCGGCGGGGCGCTATTTCGCCCGGCTCGACCGGGAAGACTGAGTCGAGGCGCTGCCCGGTTCTTTTGCGCGTGAAGGCCCCCTTCCCTCGGCTCAGCCGAGGGAAGGGGGCCTTCACGCGCTCGGTGGGCCGGGATGGTCGGGTGTCCGGTCTCGTGAGTGGTAATGACGGTTCTAACCGTCATTACCACTCACGACACGCCCGGGATCTCCCGCCAGACGCAGTGCCCGCCCGGCGTGCGCGCGTGCCGGGCGAGCGCGCGGGTGAACCGCACCGGGCCGCCGAACATACCGTCCACTTGGGACCGATAGGCCAGACCCGCGCGCAGCCACGGGCGGAAGTCCACGCGGTGCACCCGGGCGGGGGCACCGAGGGGTGCGGAGTAGGGGAATTCGGGGTAATAGCTCAGTTCCGTGCCGAGCGTGGCCGCCACCCGCTCGCCGGCGAGGCGGGCGATGAGGTGGTCGACGTGGGTGCGCTCCGCACGGGGGAGGAGGACGACGTCGGCGTCGCTCAGCTGAGGAAGCAGTGCCTCGGCGACGGTTTCGACGGTGCCGCGGTCTTCGGCGTGGATGCCGCGCCTGCGGGACAAGGGCCCTGGATAGAAGCCCCGTTCGGCCGCTTCGGGGATCCGCAGGCTCCGCACCCGCACCGAGAGGAGGCCGAGCGCGTCCGCGTCCTCCTGCCGCCGCGCTCCGTCCGCGTCGAAGACCGTGCAGACCACCACGTCGTCGCCGCGGGCGGCCCACGCGTGCAGGATCCCGCCGCAGGACCACACCGCGTCGTCGGGATGGGGACTGACCACGAGACGGCGCACGAGGTCAGGAAACCCCGGCGGGGAGGCTGATCCGGTGCAGCAGGGCGATCGCGGCGATCCGGTAGCCGTCCGCGCCGAGACCGCTGATCACGCCGGAGGAGAGCGCGGAGAGGATCGAGTTGTGCCGGAACGGTTCCCGTGCCCAGAGATTCGAGATGTGCACCTCGATCCAGGGGGCGGGGAAGCATTCCAGCGCGTCGCGCAGACTCCAGCCCGCCATCATCAGCGCGCCGGGGTTGACGATCGCGCCGAAGCAGTCGGCGTTCTCGTGGACCGCGCGGACCAGTTCGCCCTCGGTGTCGCTCTGCACGCACCGCAGCCCGTAGCCGGCTTCCGCCACCGTTTCCCGCACCGTGGCGGTGATCTCGGCGAGGGTGGTGCGGCCGTAGACCTCCGGTTTCCGGGTGCCGAGCGCACCGAGGTTGGGCCCGTTGAGCAGGAGCAGATCGACGTTGTCAGGCAAGGTTCACCTCCAGGCTCGACGGTGTCGGGAGACCGAGGACGCCGAAGAGGTCGGCCACGCGGGCGGCATAGCCGTCCGGTCCTTCGGCGCGCAGGATCTCCGGCGCGGTCTGTCCCCAGCCCGCCGCGACCACGACGACGCCGGCCGCCGTCCCGGCGCGCATGTCCAGCACGCTGTCACCGACGAAAAGGGTGCGGCGCGGATCGATCGCCTTGCCGGTGGACGCGCGCAGTCGCGCCAGCGCGGTGTGCACGATGTCCGGCGCCGGTTTGGGGCGGCCGACCAGATCGCTGCCGATCACGACGTCGATATCGCCGTCCAGTCCCGCGCTCCGCAGGGCCAGCATGGCCCGCTCGTGGGATTTGCCGGTGGCGATCGCGACCGGTGTCCCGGCGGCCTTGAGCGCGGAGAGCAGTTCGCGGACGCCGGGGTAGGCCTCGACGAGACCGAGATGTCGTCTGCTCTCGGCGGAGTACACGTCGGTGAGCGTCTCGGGCAGGCCCAGCAGCCCCAGGATGCGCGGCAGCGGTGCGCCCATATGGGTCAGGAACTCCGCGAACGGGGCCTCGCCGTCGCGTCCCGCCGCGGTCCAGGTGGCGGCGAAGGCGAGACGCATGTTCTCGGTGGTGTCGAGAAGTACGCCGTCCAGGTCGAAGACGACGGCGTCGGGGTGGGAGTCGAGTGTCGGTGGCACGGTTCCACGGTGACTCAGGAAATGACCAAAGTCAACGCGCGTAGCCGTCTCGTTGACTTTAGTTGATACGTCGGCCTACTGTTCGGTTCCGACAGGGGGGAGAGCCGATGACCCGCAAGCCGTCCCCGCCGCGGATGCTCGTACTGGGCATCGACGGCGGCAGCCTCGACCTGATCGAGCCGCTCGTCGCCGAAGGCCGGTTGCCGGTGCTCGGCGGACTCCTGTCCGGCGCCGCGTACGGCGACACGACGACCACCTGGCCCGCGCACACCGCGCCGGGGTGGAGCACGTTCGTCACCGGCAGGCTGCCCGGCGGGCACGGGATCTACCAGTTCTTCGACACCCAGGACGCCGGTTACGGCGACCGGCTCGTCGGCACCGGCGACTTCGGCTGCGGCACCCTGTGGGAATGGCTGGGCGGCCAGGGGAAGTCGGTCGGGCTGATCAACGTCCCGATGTCGCATCCGCCGCGGGACGTGCCCGGCTACCAGCTCACCTGGCCGCTTTCGGCGACCCTGCGCTACAGCGATCCGCCCGGTCTGCTCGGGGAACTCGCCAAGGCCGGCGCGGGTTTCAAACCCGACATCGCCGCCATGTACAAGGGCGACCTGTCCTACGCGGAGTTCGCCGTCGAGCACGTCCGCGCGCGGGGCCGCACCATCCAGTACCTGCTGCGTGAGCGCCCGGTCGACGTCGTGATGGCGGTGCTCACCGAGATCGACCGGATCTGCCACCACTACTGGCATTTCGCCGACGCCTGCCATCCGCGCCACGAGCCCGCCGCGGAAGAGGGCTGGGCGAACGCGATCCGCGACACCTACGTCGCGATCGACGAGGTCTTCGGCGAGATCCTCGAGTTCGTCGGCGACGACGTCCCGGTGCTCCTGCTGTCGGACCACGGTTTCGGTCGCGGGCGGTACAACCTCTCGGTCAACCGGGTGCTGGCCGACGCGGGCCTGCTCGCCACCGGGCCCGCCGTCCGGGACGGCCACGCGAGCTGGTTCCGGACCGAGCGCGAGGCCGTCGACTTCGGGCGCACCCGCGCCTACATGCCGACCCCGGGGTGCTACGCGGTCAACGTCAACCAGCGGGGCAGGCAACGGGACGGCATCGTCGCCGAACGGGACCGCGAGGCGGTGCTGGCCGAGGTGGCGGACCTGTTCCGCGGGCTGTGCGCGCCCGACACCGGACGGCCGGTGTTCGCGGGCGCGCTGCCGAGGGAACAGGCCTACCCCGGTGCGATGTGCGACGCGGCGCCGGATCTGCTGCTGCTCCCCGCCGACGAGGGAGTGCTCGCGTCACCGGCGTTCGACGGCCCCGTCTGGCGGCCGAGCGACCAGACGGGCATGCACCGCCACACCGGGATGTGGGCGTTGCGGGGCGGCCCGCTGCCGCCGGGGAAGTACGGCGATCCGGTGGCGCTGCAGGATCTCGCGCCCACCCTGATGGACGTGCTCGGGCTGCGCTTCCCGGCCGGGATCGCCGGACGGCCCCTGACCTGGCTGGCCCCGGACGCGGCGGGCGACGCGGTGTTCCTGCCCGAGGAGCCCGGCGTGCCCGACACCGCCGAAGACCTGGAACGCCATCTCAGCGACGACGACGTGACGGCCAGGACGCTCGGCGCCATGGGCTACCTGTGAGGAGGAAGAGCGGATGAACACGACGAAGGACCGGCTCCGCCGGGTGCTGGTGGACTCCCTGCGCCTGCCGCGGCGGCCGGAGTCCATTCCGGACAGTGGGTTGCGTGAGGAACTGGGGATCGACTCGGTGATGGGACTGGAGTTCCTGATCTGGGTGGAGAACGAGTTCGGCATCCAGATCCAGGACGAGGACCTCAACGTCGAGCTGGTCGACTCGCTCGACAAGCTGGCCGAGTACGTCGACTCGCGCACAGCCGCCGCGGCCGGATGAGGGCGGGCGGCATGACGGCGACGGAACGGCCCGGCACGGCGCCGCTCGTGATCACGGGCATGGGCGCGGTCACGGTCTTCGGGGACGGCTGCGAGGCCCTGTTCGCCGCGTTGCGCGCGGGCCGTTCGGGGCTGCACACCCTGCGCGGGATGACCGTCGCCCGCGGGAAGGACCGCTCGGCGCAGATCGAGGATCCCGCCAGGAGCGGACCGTGGCGGGTCTCGGACATGGCGTGCGACTCCGTCGCCGAGGCCCTCGCGCAGGCCGGGCTCGACCCGGCGCGGATGACCGGGCGGACGGGTCTGTACGTGGGCACGACCGGTGGCGACAGCCGGGTCCTGGAGGACCGCTACGCCGACTTCCTCTCCGTACGGCAGGCCTTGGCCTCGGGGGCGGAGCCGGAGATCGACGACGAGCTGGCCGAGGCGCTGGTGCGGTTCCCGATCGGGGTGCTCGCCGACGTCGTGGCCGCCCGCATCGGTCTGTCCGGGCCGCGGTACGTGGCGACCAACGCCTGCGCCTCCGGGTCGATCGCGATGGCCATGGCGATGACCGCCCTTCGCCGCGGGGTGATCGACAGGGCCGTCGTCGTCGGCGCGGACCAGCTGAAGCCCAGCTCCTACTGGGGCGCGGAACGCAGCGGGTTCATCGGCCACGACCTGCGCCCGTTCCACGCCGAGCGGGACGGGAGCGTGCTGGGCGACGGCGCTGGCGCGATCGTCCTCGAACCCGCCGCGACCGCCGCCGCCCGCGGGGCCACCGCGCTGGCCCAGCTGGCCGGCTGGGGCATCACCTGTGACGACAACCCGCAGCCGATCATCCCGCCGGAGGACGGCGCGTCCAACGCCGCCGCGATCCGGCTCGCCCTCGCCGACGGCGCGCTCGACCCGTCGGAGATCGACTACTTCAACGCCCACGGCACCGGCACCCCGCTGATCGACCGGCTCGAAACGGCGTCGGCGAAGGCGTCACTGGGGGAGCAGGCCCGCCGGATCTCCATGAGCAGCACCAAATCCATCACCGGGCACCTCGCCGCGGCCTCACCGGTCGTGGAGACCATCGCCACCGTGTTCTGCCTGCGCGAGCAGTGGGTGCACCCGACTGCGCGGCTGGACAAGGTCGATCCCGCCCTCGACCTCGATTACGTGCCGCTGAAAGGAAAACCCAAGCCGTTGCGGGCCGCGATCTCGAATTCGCTCGGCGGTGGCGGCACCAACACCGTCGTCGTCCTGCGCGCGCTGGGCACCGGCGCGTCCGCGGCCCCGCGGCCGAGCGGCGGTGAGCCCGCCGCCGAAGCGGACGTCGTGGTGACCGGGCTCGGTGCGGTCAGCCGTCTCGGCGACGGGGCCGAGAGCCTCAGCTCCGCGTATGTGGCCGAGGACGTCTCGCCCCGGACGGCGGAGTTCTCGGTACTGGACCACATCGGCGAGGAGGCCGGTTACCAGTACATCAGCCGGACCGCCCAGGTCGGTTTCGGTGCCGCCGCGATGGCGATGGCCGACGCCGGCCTGCCCCGGCCGCTTCCGCTGGAGGGACCGTTCGCGGCGAACCGGGTCGCGGTCGTCATGGGCACCGCGGTGGGCGGCCTGTCGACCGCGGCGGAGGTGCTCTGCCCGCATCTGCTCGCGGATCCGACCCGGATCACGCCGACCATGGCGCTCGACCACGGTCCGCAGCTCGCGGCCACCTTGACCGCCCGCGCGGCGGAGAGCACCGGTCCGATGATCACGCTGACCTCCGGTCTGACCGCCGGGCTGCAGGCGATCGAGATCGGGCGCGCGCTGCTGGCCGCCGGCGCCTGCGACATCGCCATCGTCGGTGCCGCCGAAGCGATCGACGAACCGATCCGGCACGCCGCCCGGTTGCTCGGCCGACGGCGTGGCCACGCCGATCCGGCCGCGTTCGCCGCCACTTTCGCCGACGGCGCGGGATGTCTGGTGCTGGAGCGCGCGGACGACGCGCGAAGGCGTGGCGCGCCGGTGAAGGCGAGCCTGGCCGCGTGCGCGAGCTGGGCGGAAGCGGCGGCACCGGGTGAGCCCGGCGGCTCCGGCCCGGCGCTGGAGCAGTGTCTCCGTACCGTTCTGCCCTCCGGCGAGGACCAGCCGCATCTCGGCTACCACGTCGGCGGCGCGGCGCCCGACGTCCCGACGCACAAGGTCGTCTCGTCCGGGTTCCGGCCCGGACGGCTCGGCCGGTCGCTGGCGGCGACGCCGGTACTGGCCGTGGTCGCCGCGGTGCGCCAGCTCGCCGCCGATCCGGCGGGGCCCGCCTTGGTGACGGCGGCGGCGCCGGGCGGTGCCGCGGCCGCGCTGCGCCTGGAAGCGGTCCGCTGATGGCCCGGCGGCGAGCGCTCGTGCTCATCACCGAGGGGGCGAGCCCCGACCTGATCGACCGCTGGGGACCCGCGCTCCTGCCGTCGTTCCACCGGATCCGCGACCAGGGCGCCGCCGGGCCGATGCGGGCCGAGGTCGTCCCGTACGAGCCGCCGGGGCTCTTCAGCGCCTTCACCGGACGGAACCCGGCCGAGCACGGCTGTTTCTCCTACTGGGCGGTGCACACGCCGGACTACCGGCCGCTGACCCTGGACGGCACCGCGTCGCGGCATCCATTCCTGTGGCAGCGCGAGGAGTTCGCCGATCGCACGGTCGCGGTGGTCAACGTCTTCGGGACACATCCGGTGCGGCCGGTCAACGGCTACTGCATCGGCTATCCCATGCGCGGCACCGTCCACGCGTGCCATCCCCGCGATCTGCCCATCCGGCTGGCGCACGAGGGGATCCGGCCGGTCCACGACGTCACCGTCTGGTTCACCGGAGGGCCGAAGGACACGTTCGTCGCCGACGTGCTCAACGCCGACCGCCAGCGCGCCGAGGCGACCTTCGCGATGCTGGACGGCAAACTCGGCGACGTCCCGGACCTCGCGGTGCTGAACCTGACCGCGATCGACCGGCTTTCCCATGTGTACTGGCAGGAACTCGAAGCCGGCAGCACGGTCGCCGAGGCGGATCTCGCCGTCCTCAAGGCGTACCGACTGGCCGACGAGGTACTGGGACGGCTACTGGACCGCGTCGACGAGACGACCAGCCTGCTGACCTTCTCCGAGATCGGGTTCGGCCCGCTGCGCGCGTACTGCTCGGTCAACGACGTCCTCGCCGCCGCGGGCCTGCTGTCGCTGCGTCCCGACGGCGGCCCGGATTGGGAGCACACCACGGCTTTCGAGTCGGTGCAGGGTTCGCAGGGCGTCAACGTCAACCTGGCGGGGCGGTACAAGCACGGCCGGGTCGACCCGGCCGACCGGGTGCGGGCACGGGAAGACGTCCAGGCGGTGATCCGGGCCGCGGTCAACCCGCACACCGGGCTGCCGCTGGCCGACGCGGTGCCCCGCGAAGAGGTGTACGACGGACCCGCGCTCGACAACGCCCCCGACCTCGTGCTGGTCCCGGCGGACCGGCGCTACCTGCCGCTCGGTGACCCGTTCTGGTCGGGCCGCACCAACCGGCGGCTGCAGAGCGGCTGGCACCGGCACGAGTCGGTCTGGGCCGGGGCCGGACCCGCGTTCGCGCCCGGATCGACGCGAGCCGCGCGCACGGTCGACGTCGCCCCGACGATCGCCGACATGCTCGGGGTGGGCGTCGCCGCCGAGTTCGAGGGCACCGTGCTGGGCGGCGCGCGATGACCGTCCCCACCACACTGGTCCCGCTGGCGATCACCTTGGACACCGAAGGCGGTGCCTGCGTCGCGGGCGTGACGGCGGCCGGGCGGTGGCTCCGCCCGGAACCGGTCACCGCGGCCGACGTCACCGGTGCCGTGCCCCGCTACCGGTTCTTCCAGCCCGTCACCGTCACCCTCGCGGCCTCGGCCGAACCCGGTGCGAGGCCGGAGGACCGCGCGATCGCCGGACCGGTGACCGACGCCGGACCCGCGCTGGACACCGCCGAGCGGGCCGGCCTGCTCGACCGGATCGCGGACGACTCGGTCGAGCGGGCCTTCGCGGGCGAGCGCAGCGCCGGTCTCGTCCGCGCCCGTGTCCGCGGCTTCGAGCGACGGCGGTCCACCGGCGGCCGGTCGTTCGTCCGCGTCGCGTTCACCGATCCGGCGGGCGCCGACCACGACTGGATCGTCCGCGACGTCCGCGTCCTGCGGGCCTTCGGCGAAACCGGGGACCTCACCGGAGCTCAGACGGTGCTCGCGGCCGCGCCGGTGTTCCTCTCGATCGGGCTGACGAAACCCAACGGCCGGTTCCCCGGCCGGTTCCGGGGGTGCCACCCCCTGGTCGTAGGCGTGCTCACGGCGGACGCGGACCTGCCCGCCTGGCAGAAAGGAGTCATGGATGCGCCCGGCGTTGCGTGAACTGGAGAACGACACCCTCCAGATCGTGCGGGAAGCCGCCCAGCGGTTCGGCGATCCCGCGCTGCTGTGGTCGATGGGCAAGGACTCGACCACGCTGCTTTGGCTGATCCGCAAGGCTTTCTTCGGCGAAGTGCCGTTCCCGGTCCTGCATATCGACACCTCGTACAAGTTCGCCGAGATGTACGAGTTCCGGGACCGCTACGCCAAGGAATGGGGCCTCGATCTGCGGGTGCACCGCAACGAAGCGGCGCTCGCGGCGGGGATGGGCCCGACGGTCGGCACCAAACTCGAATGCTGCACGGCGCTGAAGACGAACGCGCTGCAGCAGGCCATCGAACACGGCGGGCACGACGCGGTGCTGCTCGGCATCCGCGGTGACGAACACGGCGTCCGCGCCAAGGAGCGGGTGTTCAGCCCGCGCGACCGGTCGTTCAGCTGGGACTACCGCAACCAGCCGCCGGAGTTCTGGGACCAGCGCCAGACCGCCGTCAGCGAAGGCGGGCACGTGCGGGTGCACCCGATGCTGCGCTGGCGTGAGGTCGACATCTGGGAATACGTGGAGGCGGAAGGGATTCCGGTACCCGGCCTCTACTTCAGCGAACAAGGTCACCGCTATCGCTCCATCGGCTGCGAATGCTGCTGTTCGCCGGTGCGCAGCACCGCCGGGACGGTGACCGACATCGTGCTCGAAGTCCGCACCTCCCGCGAAGGCGAACGCGCCGGCCGGGCCCAGGACAAAGAGGACGCCGCCGCCATGCAGAAGCTGCGTGCCCTCGGCTACATGTGAGGAACCGATGACCACCCTTGTTGAGCACGCCCCGACGCTGCGTGTCGCGTTCGTCGGCGAGGTCGATCACGGCAAGTCCACCCTGCTGGGCAGGCTGCTCTACGACACCGGCGCGATCACCCCGGACCGGCTGGGCACCTCCATCGGCGACGGTGGCCTGGCGTTCCTGCTCGACGGCCTGGTGGAGGAGCAGGCCGACCTGTTCACCCTCGACACCGCGCAGGCCGTCGTGGAGACGGGCGGCCGCCGTTACGTCCTGATCGACGTCCCCGGCCACCTCGAACTGCTGAAGAACATGGTGACCGGCGCTTCGCACGCCGAGGTCGGGGTGGTCGTCGTCGACTGCCTCGAACGGGCCGCCGAGCAGACAGCCCGGCATCTGCGGGTGCTGGCGATGATGGGCGTGCGCGCCTGCGTCGCGACGGTGACCAAGATGGATCTCGTCGGCTACGACGAGAAGGCGTTCCAGGCGGTGGCCGCCGAGGTCGTCGGGCTGGCCGAAGGCTGCGGGATCGACCTGGCGGCCGTGGTCCCGGTCAGCGCGGTCGGCGGGCTCAACGTGACCGGCGCCGTCGCCCCGGAACTGTCCTGGTACGGCGGGGAACCGCTGCTGGAGACGCTGTCGAAGCTCGAAGTCCGGCCCGCCGGGGAAGGACCGCTGCGCCTGCAGGTCCAGGGCCTTTCGGCGGGCCGGGTGCTCGGGCGGGTCCTGAGCGGGGTCGCGGTGCCGGGACAGCGGCTGACCGACGGACGCCATCGGGGAACCTGGGTCCTCGGCGGGATCGAGCGATTCGGGGAGCCTCCGCTGGAGCGAGCGGTCATCGGCGATTGCGTCGGCCTGCTCCTCGACGGCGAGCCACCGCCTTCCGGTGCCCTGCTCACCCTCGAAGGCGAGCCGGCGTCCTGGGGAAACCGCTGGACGGCGCGGGTGCTGTGCACCGCCGAAGCCGGTTTCGCCGCCGGTGACCGGTGCGTGGTGCGGCACGCGGGAACCTCCCTCGACGGCACGATCGCCGCGATCGACCGGCGCTGGAGCAGTGCCGGACCCGAAACGGCGGGCCGGGGCGGCGAACAGGTGGCCTTCAGCGAGACCGCCGCGCTGCGCCTCGATCTCGACCGGCCCGCGGCGGCGGACACCGTCCGCGACTGCCCGCCGCTCGGCCGCTTCATGTTGTGCGACGCCGACGGTCACGCCGTGGGACTCGGTGTGGTGGACGGGATCTCGGGCGAAGGGGGAACGCGATGAGCGGGACCGCGATGGTCGTCGGACTCGACGGCGTGCCGCACTGGCTGCTGCGGAAACTCGCGGACGACGGCGTGCTGCCCGAGACCGCCGCCCTGCTGCCCCAAGGGACTTTGCGCCCGCTCAGCGCCCCGGTGCCCGACATCAGTTCGACGTCGTGGGCGAGCTTCCTGACCGGGACGGATCCCGGCACCCACGGGGTCTACGGCTTCATCGACCTCGTCCCCGGCGAATACCGGACCTACTTCCCGCAGTTCCCGGATCTGCGCGCGGAACCGTTGTGGCACGCCGTCGACCGGAGCGTCGTGGTCAACGTGCCGGGCACCTATCCGGCGCCGCGAATGGACGGCCTCCTGGTCTCCGGGTTCGTGGCCCCCGACTTCGGCCGGGCGGTGTACCCGCCGGAATGGGGGGACCGCCTGCGTTCCCGCGGCTACGAACTCGACGTCGAGGTCGGTGACGTGGCGGCGGATCCGTTCGGTTTCCTCGACCGGGTCGACGCCGTGCTCTCGGCGCGGCGCGCGGCGTTCCGCGAGCTGCTCGGCGCGGTGGACTGGCGGCTGGCGGTCTGCGTGATCACCGAGACCGACCGGGTGCACCACTTCCTGTGGCGGGATCTGATGGACCCGGCTTCGCCGCTGCACCAACGGATCCTGGAGTTCTACACGCGGGTGGACGCCGCGGTCGCGGAACTGGCGGAGCGGGCGGGCGACGGCGCGCTCATGATCGTCAGCGATCACGGTTTCGGTCCCGCGGGCACCCAGTTCTATCTGAACTCGTGGCTGCGCGAAGCCGGCTATCTCGCCTTGCCCGCCGACGCCGCCTCACTCGAAGACCTCGACGCGGGCACGGCGGCCTTCGCACTGGATCCCGGGCGGCTCTATCTCAACGACGCCTCCCGGTATCCGCGGGGCCGGTCGCTGTCGGCTGGGGAGCGCCGGAACCTCCTGGACGAGCTGACCGCGCGGGTGCTCGCGCTGCGCGTCGGCGAGGACGGCACCGTGACCGAGGGCGGTCCCGGGCTGCCGGTGGCCGAAGAGGTGCTCGACGGGGTCGAGCTGTACTCCGGGCCGTGCGTGGCGGCCGCGCCGGATCTGGTCGTGATGCCCGCCGCGGACGTCCAGATCCGCGGGGCGTGGAACCAGCCGGGGCTCACCGCCGCTTCCCCGCTCACCGGCACGCACACGCGGACCGACGCGACCTTCTGGTGCCGCGGGGATCAAGGTGAGGGAGGGGTGCACATGCGCGACGTCGCGCCGACGGTGCTCGCGTCGATGGGTCTCGATCCCTTGCCGGGGATGGAGGGCACCGACGTCCGGGGCCGGATCCCGGCGCTCGACGGGGGGAGAAGTCATGACTGAGCTGTCGATCGAGCCCAGGCGGAAGCCGGGACATTTCGAGATCGCCCTCGATCCGAGGATCACCGATCCTTCCGCGCTGCGCGTGAGTTTCGTGATCCTGCTCGACGGCGACCTGGTGATGTCGCCGGAGCACCTCGGTGTCGCCTACATGGCCTCGACCCTGCGCGAAGCCGGATTCACTTGCGAGATCAGGGAAGCCGAGCACGATCAGCACGAAAAGGCGATCGCCGGCGTCCTGGAGTTCGCGCCGCGGCTGGTGTGCTTCACCCTCATGAGCCTCAACGTGCCGAGCTGCCTGGCCTTCTGTGAACGTCTCCGCGCCGAGCTGCCCGACGTGGTGATCGCCTGCGGCGGCCCCGCGGGCACGTTCACCGGCACGGACATCCTGCGGGCCAATCCGTTCGCCGATCTGGTGGCCGTCGGCGAGGGGGAGCCGATCATCCTCGACCTCGCCCAGCGGCTCGCGCTCGGCGAGAGCGTCGAAGACTGCCCCGGGATCGCCTACCGGGCGGACGACGGTTCCCTGCGCCAGAACCCCGCGCGCCCGCTGGTGCACAACCTCGAAGCGCTGCCCTATCCGGCGCGGGACCAGCTGATCGCGCACGGGAACAAGCTCGAATACGTCCGGGTCAGCACCAGCCGGGGCTGCGTCGCGCGCTGCACCTTCTGCTCGGCGCCGAACCTCGGCAACAGGGTGCAGGCAGGCAAGGCGTGGCGGGGTGTGGGCGCGGAGCACGTCCTCGACGAACTGGAGACCCTGGTGCGGGAGCACCGGTTCCGCACCTTCGACATCATCGACTCCACCTTCGAGGACCCCGATGGCGGCCGGGTCGGCAAGAAACGCGTCCGCGCCATCGCGCAGGGCATCCTCGATCGCGGCCTCGACATCTTCTACAACGTCTGCATGCGCGCGGAGAACTGGTCCGACGACGATCACGACCTGCTCGATCTCCTGGTCCGCAGTGGTCTGGAAAAGGTCAACATCGGGATCGAGTCCGGCGTGGCCGAAGAACTCCTGCTGTGGGAGAAACGGGCGACCGTCGAGGACAACGTCCGGGTCATCCGGCTGCTGCGGGAGCACGGCATCTACCTCGCCATGGGCTTCATCCCGTTCCACCCCTACGCCACCGTCGAGACGCTGACCCAGAACGCCGAGTTCCTGCGGGCCCACGCCGGGCACAATCTCCGGCGCCTCACCGAACGGCTCGAGGTCTATCCCGGGACCTCCATCGCGAAGCGGATGAGCGAGGACGGCCTGCTCGGCGAGCGGTACCAGAGCACGCTCGATCCGTACGACTACACCTTCGTCGACGAACGGGTCCAGCGGCTCGCGGGGCATTTCGCGTCGCTGTACAACAACGACGACTACCACGAGCGCGGCGTGCTGACCGAGCAGAGCGCGGTCTTCGAGTTCGAGACGTTCAACGTCGTGGTGCAGACGTTCGTGTCCCGGATGTACCGCCGGTTCCACCATCTGCCGGGGGTCGTGGAGCTGCTGGAGCGGTTCAAGGACTTCCTGCACGTGACCCGCCAGGAGATGGGGCAGGCCAACCACGCGTTCTTCATGGACAACCTCGACGACGTCCTCGCCGACCGGCTGGACCCGGCGAAGCGGATCCGGCAGCTGGAGGACGTCGAGCGGCGGTTCCGGGCCTGCATCGACCGGATCCGCACCGAGCAGCTGCGGATCGGCATGGCCGCCCACCGGCTCGGGGTGGACATCACCGAGATCAGCTCGTCGCTGCCCGAGGTCACCGGGGGAGGCGCTCCCCGCAGCTACAACGGCGGGGCGCCGACATGGTGACGGCGGACGTCGCGGTCTGCACCCTGGGCACGCCCGCGCTGTCCGCCAGGGTGTCGGCGCATCCGCGGGTCGCCGTGGCGGCCGGGCTGGCGACCGCCAACCTCGGTATCGAGACCCTGGTGCTCGGGGCGCTGGCGCGGCCGTCGGTCCGGCACGTGGTGGTCTGCGGCAGGGATTCCCGGCTCTTCCACCCCGGGCAGAGCCTGCTGTCCCTGGCGGCGAACGGCGTGGCCGACGACGGGACGATCATCGGCGCCGCCGGTCACCGGCCCCGGCTGCGGACGCTGCGGCCGGCGGTGGTGGCGGAGTTCCGCCGCAGAATCGCCGTGCACGACCTCCGTGAATGCGAGAACGAACGTGAGGTGCTGACCACCGTCGCGGCGTTACCGATCATGAAAGAATTCCCGCGAATGAGTGAATTACGCCGTCCCGAAGCCGCCGAAACGGGCATTGATGACATATCGAGCATCGCCGCCGAAATGGCGTGCAGCGGCCCCGTGCTCGAAAGGCTTCCCGTGCAGGGCAAGAGATCCCCGATCGCGAGCGGCGGCAACGGCTACTTCGTCGTTTCGCTCGACCGGCCCGCCCGCCGCATCGTGCTGCGGCATTACCGGCCGGATCTGACGACCGGTCACGAATTGCGCCATCACAGTGCCGCCGCGCTTATGACGAGCGTAGTCTCTCACGGGTTGATTTCGGATCCGGCGCACGCGGGCTATCTGGGCGGAGAACTCGCGAAAGCCGAAACCGCGTTGCGGCTGGATCTGGGCTACGCGCAGGACCGGCCCCTCGCGGGCCCGGTCGTGGCTTTACGGGGAGGAAACCATGACGGCTGAATCGTCGCGCGCCGAAACACCCGCACCACCGCAGACGGCCAGACCCGTCCTCGTGTTCTGGGGATTGATGCTCGGGCTGCTTCTGTCGACGCTCGACCAGTCGATCATCGCGGCCGCGCTGCCGAGCGTGGTGAGCGAACTCGGCGGGCTCGACTCCTTCACCTGGGTGATCATCGGCTACGGGCTCGCGCTCAGCGTCACCACCGCGATCTGCGGGAAACTCGGCGATCTGTTCGGCCACAAGAAGATCTTCGTCGGCGCCGTCGTCGTCTTCGTCGTCGGTTCGTCGCTGTGCGGCATCGCGTCGTCCATGCCGCAGCTGATCGCTTTCCGGATCCTGCAGGGGATCGGTGGCGGTGGTCTGGTGGTTTCCGCGTTCTCGCTCGTCGGGACGCTTTTCGGGCAGGCGGAACGCGCCAAGTACCAGGGCTACACCACGACGGTGTTCGCCGTCGCGAGCATCGCGGGCCCGCTGGCGGGCGGCCTGATCACCGACGGCCTCGGCTGGCGATGGACGTTCTACGTCAACGTGCCGATCGGTGCCGCGGCGCTCGCGGTGGTCGGGACGCTGCTCGTGGCGCGGCGCCCCGAAGGCAAGGCCCGGATCGATTTCGCCGGGGCCATCCTGCTCGCGGGCGTGGCCGTCTGTGTCGCGCTGGTGGCTTCCTGGGCGGGGACGCGGTATCCGTGGTCGTCGCCGGTGGTGCTCGGCCTGCTGGCCGGCGCCGTGGTGATGATCGTCCTGTGGGCGCTGGTCGAACGGCGGGCCGCCGAGCCGATCATCCCGCCCTCGCTCTTCCGCTCGCCGACGTTCGGTTTCGCCAACGCGGTGACCTTCCTCGCCGGATTCGCCATCCTGGCAACGGTCAACTTCCTCCCGATCTTCCTGCAGGCCGCCTCCGGCGCCTCGGCGACCGTTTCGGGGCTGCTGCTCGCACCGATGATGTTCGGCCTCGTCGCCGCGTCGACCTACACGGGCAAGACCGTGGGGAGGCTCGGCACCTACCGCTGGTTCCCGCCGGTGAGCATGGCCGTCGCCGCGGTGGCGGCGGTGCTGCTCTCCACCATGACCGCGGAGACGAGCTGGCTGCTGGTGATGCTCTACTCGGTCGTCCTCGGGGTGGGGTCGGGACTTTCGATGCCCGTGTTCATGATCGCGGTCCAGGGTGCGGCCCCGCCGCGGCACATCGGCGCCGCCACGGCGTCGGTCACCTTCTCCCGCCTGGTCGGCGCGGCGTTCGGGGTTTCGGTGTTCGGCTCGGTGTTCGCCGCCCGCTTCGCCACCGCTCTGCCCGAGCACGTCCCCGGCGCGCCGGGCACACTCCAGTCGGTCGACGACATCTCGGCACGGGCGCTCGAAGCACTCCCGCCCGACGTGCGGGCCGGTTTCACCGCCGCCTACGCCGATTCGCTCAGCGGGGTGTTCTTCACCGCGGTCCCGGTGCTCCTCGTGGCCCTCCTGCTGTCGCTGGGGATGCGCGACGCCAAGCCCAAGGCCGAGGGCTGACCGCGATGGCACGGGCGAAGAGCGGACTCCAGCAGATCCCCGGCGTCGGCAAGGCCGTCGAAGGCGACCTCATCGGGCTGGGCTTCCCGACCGTCGAGTCGCTGCGCGGCCAGGATCCGGAACTGCTCTACGAAAAACTCATGGCCATGCAAGGCGGCTATGTGGATCGCTGCATGCTCTACGTCTTCCGCTGCGCGGTCTACTACGCCGAGGACGGCCGGGAACCGGACAAACTCCTTTGGTGGAACTGGAAGGACTGAGCACGTTGACCTCTACGACGTCCCCACGGGAAGAACTGCTCGACGCGGGCGTGGATTCTTCGCTCGGCCCGGTCGGTGGCCTGTTCGACGCCACGCACCGCGAGTTCGCGGGCTGGTATCCCCGGCTGTGGGGACCGCTGGGGGCGCTCGCCAGTTCGGTCTCGCGCCCGGCCGCCGGCGAACGGGTGCTGGACGCCTGCTGCGGTTCGGGTGCCTCGGCGGTGCCCGCCGCGCAGGCCGTCGGCCGGACGGGCCACGTCGACGCCGTCGACCTGGCGCCCGCGCTACTGGAGCAGGGGCGTGAGACGGCCAGGCGGCTGGGGCTGGGACAGCTCAGGTTCGTAAACGCGGACGTCACCACCTGGCGGCCGGAGGACGGCGGATACGACCTCGTCCAGTGCTGCTACGGGGTGTTCTTCTTCCCGGAGCTGGACGCGGGCACCGCGCATCTGGTCGACCTGCTGCGGCCCGGCGGGCGGCTGGCCGTGACCACGTGGGTCGAAGGCGGCATGGACACCATCGTGCGGACGGCCCGCACCGCCGCGCTGAAGGTGCGTCCCGAACCGCAAGCCGCTTCCGGCGCGCCGGATCCCCGGACCCGGATCAACACCGCGGACCGGCTGGGGGAGTGGCTGTCCTCGCTCGGGCTGGCCGAGGTGGAAGTGCACCGGGTGGAATTCCGGCAGCCGCTGCTCGGCGACGACGCGTGGCGGTTCTTTCTCGGCGCGGCGCCGCGCCGTTTCCTCGCCGGAATGGACGCCGATCAGGTCGCCGAGGTGCGCGAGCTGTTTTATGCGGATCTGGCGGAGAATCGGGTGACACATCTCGACGCGAGCACGCTCATCGGAGTGGGAGTCCGGTCCGGCGAGCGTGCCCGCTGAACGTCTTTATTCGGCCTTGAAATGCGGGTTGTAGATCAGGCCGACAAGATTGCCGTCGGGAGTGCGGACGACGGCGACCTTGATGTCCCCGCCGACCTCTTCGACCCCGGAATGTGAAGTCGCCCCGGCGGCGAGCAGCGCCTCTTCGCTTGCCTCGACGTCCTCGACACCCCAATAGGTGATCGGGCCGATTTCGGGGTCACCGTCGGGATCGAGGGCGAGTTCGTAACCCGCGACCGAGTAACCGACGTAGAAGGGCTGATCGAAATACGGCTCGATGTTCAGTACCGAAGTCCACCACTTCTTGGCGGCCTTGAGATCCGGCGCCGGGTAGATAACGGTGCGAATGCCAAGGAAATCAACACTCATCTTAACCCCTCTGAGATACGCGAAGATCAAGTTCGTGGGCGATAATTCGAGAACACGCTAGCACAACGGAACGCCTGATAGATCGGTCCGCCGGAAGGGTGCGGTAGCGTCGGCGGCCGATGGTCAAGGAGGCGACGTGAAAGCACACAATCCCCACGAACTGCTCGCGAGGCTGAACGAGATCGCCGCGGGCCTGCCGTTCGAAGTGACCACCCGTCCGATGATGGGCGGGTTCATCGGGTACGCCGACGGCAAGGTCTTCGTGTCGATCTCCTCCGGCGGCCTCGGGGTCAAGCTCCTGCCCGCGGATCAGGAGCGGGCACTGGCGCGGCCGGGCGCCACCCGGATGCGTCATTCGGCGGACCAGCCCTACAGCAAGACCTACATCACCCTGTCCGACAAGGACATCGCCGACGACGACGTCCTCACCGAATGGCTGCTTCTGGCGGCGAAGACCGCACCGGCACCGAAGCCCCGGAAGAAAAGCTGACCCGCCTGCCGTGATCCCCGCCCGGTGCAACCGGGGGACCGGTCCGCTCCGTCCTGGGCACATGAGATGGATCGCGGGGTGTCTTCTGCTGCTGGTGGCGGGATGTGGGACCGGGGCGGGCGCGGGGCAGGTGAGCCTGGAGGCCTTCACGGCACTCGGCTCGTCCGTCCGGTTGGTGAATGTGGCGCCCACGGAACTGGGCACGGCCGAAGCTCAGGAGTTCCAGCGAACCCTGGAACGCGCCGAGTATTCGAAACCGGACAAAGTGCGTGCCGCTCTGTCGTTCGCGCCGCCGCCCGATCGGCGCGGCTTCGCTTTCGTCGTACCCGGCTGCGCCGAAGACGGCGCCAAGCTGATCGTCGAGCGCGGAACGCTGACCGCGGAACTCGTCGGCGGGGAGAACATCAACTGCGCGCAGGCGAACTACTTCCTCGCCGTCTTCTCCGTCGACCGCGCCTCGATACCGCCGACACCGACGTTGCTGACAACTCCGCGCTAGGCCGCACGCAGCGTGTGAAGGCCACGGCGACCCGTCAGAACCGGCGGAAACGTGCGCTATATCCCCGCATCACTTTCCCTGAGACCCTTGGCCCACGGGCCGAGGAGGGAGCGGCGATGGTGGCGAGACGCGGTTCGCGGCACCACTTGATCGTGGTGGCCGACGTGGAGGGATTCGGCGACCGGCGCCGGACAGGGCCACACCAACGGGCGGTGCGCGACGGGCTTTACGAAGCCATCGAGGCGGCGTTCACCGCAACCGGAGTGGTATGGCGAGACTGCTACCACGAGGACCGCGGAGACGCGCTATTCGTCCTCGTGCCCGGCGAGGTCGACAAAGCCGCGTTCGTGGAGGCCGCGCTGCCGACGTTGGTGACGCGCCTGCGGGTGCACAACGACACCCATCCGGAAGCGCAGCGGATCCGGTTGCGGATCGCCCTCCACGCCGGGGAAGTCGGCTACGACGGGCACGGTGTGACCTCGTCTTCGTTGACGCTGGCGTTCCGGTTGTGCGACGCGCCACCGCTGAAGACCGCGCTCGCCGCGTCACCCGGTGTGCTGGCGGTGATCGCGTCGGACTGGCTGTTCGACGACGTCATCCGCCACACCCCTGGCGCCGCGCCCGCGACCTGGCGCACCGTTTCGGTCGAGGTCAAGGAAGTCACCACGACCGGCTGGATCACCCTGCCCGATCATCCCTACCCGGCCGCGCCGGATCCGGCGACGGCGGACACCCGGGTATCGCACCCCGGACGCCCGAATGTGGTTTCGGGCCGAGTGGTTCCCCGGCAGCTCCCGGGATCGGTGCGGGATTTCACCGGGCGGGCGGAGCACCTGGCCGCGCTCGACGCCTTGATCCCGCCCGAGCCCGGCCAGTACGACGAGCGACCACGTTCGGTGGTGATCACCGCGGTCGACGGCGCGGGCGGGATGGGCAAGACCACCCTCGCGCTGCACTGGGCCCACCGGATACAGGACCGCTTCCCGGACGGCACACTGCATGTGAATCTGCGCGGATACGGTCCCGGAACCCCGGTCACCTCCGGCGAAGCGCTCAGCGGGTTCCTGCGGGCCTTGGGGGTCGCGGCGCGCGCGATCCCTGCCGACGTCGACGCCCAGGCGGCGCTGCTGCGCTCCCTGCTCGCGGGCAAACGCACGCTTCTCGTGCTGGACAACGCCCATAGCGCCGAACAGGTGCGGCCTCTCCTGCCCGGTACGGCGGGCTGCATGGTGCTGGTCACCAGTCGCGACAGTCTCACCGGTCTCGTCGTCACCGACGCCGCCCACCGCCTGACCCTTGATTTGCTCACCCCGCCCGAAGCGCTCGACCTGGTGACCGGCATCCTCGGCGCCGAGCGGGCCGCCGCCGAACCGGACGCGGTCGCCGCGCTGATCCGGTTGTGCGCACGGCTGCCGTTGGCATTGCGGGTCGCGGCCAGCCGGGCCGCCGCCCACCCGCATCTGACGGTCGCCGACGTCGTCACCGAACTGGAAGACGACCGCACCCGGCTCGACGTCCTCAGCGAGTTCGCCGATGAGCGGGCCGCCGTCCGAGCGGTGTTCGACTGGTCCTATCGCCGGCTCCCGCCCGAGCAGGCACGGCTGTTCCGGCGACTCGGCCTGCACCCCGGCCCCGACCTGTCCCTTCCCGCGGCCGCCGCGCTCGCCGAACTGCCGCCGGCGGAGACCCGCCCCCTGCTGGCGGCGCTTGCCGGCGCGCATCTGATCGAGCCCACCGCGGGTGGCCGGTACCGGTTCCACGACCTACTGCGCGCCTACGCCGCCGACCAAGCCCGTCACTACGACACCGACGAAGAGCGAGAGCGGGCGTTGGAAGCCCTACTGACCTTCTACACCTACACCGTCTGCACTGCCGACTATTACATCTACCACCTTTTCGTTCAGATGCCGGCGGCCGTGGCCGTACCCCGCCACCCGCACCCCATCGACACCCCAGACGAGGCATGGGCTTGGCTCGGCACCGAACGTGCCAACATCTTGGCCGCCCTCCAACATGCCGCCGAACGGCGGCTCGATCACCACACGATCCCTCTCGCTCATGCGTGCCGCTTCCTCTGTTCCCTGGGCGGCCCGCAAGAATGGATCCGAGCCCACGGCGCCGGGATCGCTGCCGCGAAGCGTGTCGGCAACCGCACTCAGGAAGCAATTCTCCTGATCGACCGCGGGGAAACGGCCAGTGATCTGGGCTGGTGGGATCAGGCTCATACCGACCTCGACCATGCAGCCACATTGGTCCGGCAACTCGTCGATCCCCGTCTTCGGGTGTCCGACTTCAACGGTCGCGGCCTGCTATTGCTTCGACAGGGCCGGTTTCAGGAGGCGGTACGGCTGCTCAAACTGGCGTTGCCGTTGAGTAAGAAGATCGGCTCCGTACGCTGGGAGGCGGTGGTGGAGGGCAATCTCAGCGCCGCCCATCTCGGCCTCGGTCACAGCCAGGTCGCGCTCGAATACGCCGAACGAGGCCTGGAGCTGCGCCGCCAAGTCGGGGATGTCACGGGCGAAGCATGGGCGTTGACGCAGTTGGCGCGCACCTGGGATCAACTTGGCGATCCAGACAGGGCAATCGTGTTGTGTCGTGAGGCGATAGCTCTCGGCCACAGGACACCACTCAACCGCAACAACACAATCGCTGATCCACTGGATGTCCTGGCGGCCTGCCTCCACCAACTCGGCCGCACCGATGAAGCCATCACGTGCTGGCAGGAAGCCGCCGCCGTCTATGACCACGCCGGCTATCCCCACAAAGCCACCGAAGTCCGCCAGCGCCTCTACGACGCTCAATCCAAGCCCTGATCCAAGCGGTGCGGCTTTGGGTCTTGGATTACGCCGAAACAACGAAGAGCGCAGATCGGATCGATCAGCGCTCTTCGCGTGGTCAAGGCATCAGTGAGCGATCATCAGCGAACTTGGGCGCTGGGCTCGAGAAAGGTCCATCCCAGGCCGCAAGGGGCGACGGCGTTGCCGGGATCTCCTTGCCTCTGCCAGCCGCTGTAGAAGTTCGAGTAGTCGTAGCTGCCGGTAGGGGTCTGGTACTTGCAGCGGGCGACTGCCCGGAACTGTGTGCCCCGAGCAGACGTGTAACAGTAGGCCGTCGCCCCGTTTCCGTGCGGCGACGCGGTGCAATAGGGCGGAGTGGCCGCGGATGCCGGTGACGCTACGGCGATGGACAGCCCGACGCTCGCCAGTGTCGCGGCGAGCATGATCTTCGCAGTCCGAGATTTCATCGAAGCCCCCAAATCCAGTTGTGCCCCAGTGTCCGAACAAGTGGTTCGAGCCCCCGGAGTGTGACACATTCAGTTGGGGTGTCACAACCCCTCGGCGTTCGGAGACCAGACCTCGCCACGAAAGGTCCGCGGCCGGGCCTACCGTCGGAACCAGCGACGCCGCTTCGCCGCGTTCTCCGCGGGGTCGGCCGGCTGGAGTCCCAGCCTTCCGGTAAGGAAGAAGGTCCCGCTCACGATGTTGCCGCGCGCAGGTGGGCGCTCGAGGCCGGCGGTCGCGACAGCGACGTCAAGCTCGATCGCGGCGATGGTGCGGACCCGGATCCGGTGGAATGCCGTGCCGGTCACGGTGTTCACGGGAGTCTCGACCTCGATGACCTCGCCGGCGAACAGCGCGTGCGCGGAGGGCGTCCAGTCGGGCGAGGGTTCTTCGAGCGGGAAAGCCCCGGAGGGGATGAAGTGGTCGGGGGCGAACTTCAGTTCGTCGTCCTGCGAGGCATCGTAGGCCTCGGCGTCGGCGTGCACGGTGACCTCTTCGGCGAGAGCCGACAGCGCCATGGAGCCGGTCTCGATCCGCCCGCCGGAGTGGGCGAGGACCGCTCGGTCTTCCAGCTCCACCGCGATCGGACAGACCAACTCGCCGTCGACGCCGTCGACGAGGTCGAGCATCGCGGTCTCGGCATCGACGAGCCGAACGTCGCGCACCGGTACCGCGGGCGCCGTGCCCGCCAGGCACGGCAGGAGGAAGTCGAGCTTGCCGCCGCGGACCTGAGCGATCAGCCGGGCGCCGGAGGGGTCGGTCCAGACATGCTCGGTGACCTTCTTCGTGATCTGCCGGACCGTGCCCGCGCTGACCAGGGAGATCACCTTCTCCTCGAACTCGTCCTGGCTGGCGATGCCGATCCCGATCGCCTCGAAGTGGCTGGCCACGATCACTCTCCCTGTTCCCGTTGTCCGCTGAAGACTACTTGTCGGGCCGCCCTGGAATACGTCGAGCAGGTGTGTCCGTCGATCGAGGCAGCTCACTGTCCCCTATGGACGGTCGCCCGCCGATGTCATGAGGGGTCCCCATGGGACGAATTTCGTCCTATGGGGACCCCTCATGACATACCACCGGGGCTCGGCGCGGACGGCCGTGCGGAACAGATGCCCTGATCCGGTCCGCGGAGGTCGCCGCTCGCCGGAGAATTGGTGCATGCTCGTGAGCATGATCGATGATTTCGCGAAGGAGTACCTGCACGGCGACCTCCGGGAGATCCGTGAGGCGATGATCCGGAAACTCGACGGGCTGTCCGAGTACGACATCCGTCGTCCCTTGACCTCGACCGGGACCAACCTTCTCGGTCTGGTCAAGCACCTGTCACTGTGGGAGTCCCGGTACTTCGGCGAGGTCTTCGGCCGGCCGTTCCCCGAGCCCGCTCCCCGATGGGACGATCCCGAACAGCGCGGTACCGACCTGTGGGCGACCGAACACGAGACGCGCGAGGAGATCGTGAGCCGCTACCGGCGCGTTTGCGAGCACTCCGACGCGACCATCGCCGCTCTCGCCATCGACACGCCCGGTCACGTCCCCTGGTGGCCACGTCCTGACGTGAAGCTGTTCAACGTCATGGTCCATATTCTCACCGAGACCAACCGGCACGCCGGGCACGCCGACATCCTGCGCGAACACTTGGACGGCCGGGTCGAGATGGACGAGGCGGGCATGGCCCGGCGGGGGGAGGACGCGGCCTTCTGGGAGCGGCGGAGGGTGGAAATCGAGCGGGCGGCCAAAGCCGCCGGTGCGGCCACGGTCTGACCGTCGCACGACAGCCGCGGCCGGCGTCCATAATGGACAGCCGGCCGCGCCGTACCGTGTCCTCTTTACGCACTCCAGGAAGAAATGCCGGGTTTCGGCCTTCGGTGCGCCATGGTAATTTTGACGGTTTCCAGGCAGGTAAAAGGATCTCGTAACCTCCGGCGTGTCCGGTAATCAGTTCCGTTTTGTCACGCGCTCGTTTCCCCGAATTTCGAAATCACTGTGAATACGTCATTCTTCTGACCTACTTCCATCGAACTCGGCTGTTTGCAGCTATAACATCGCCCACTGTCGCCGGGTTATGACCTGCGAGAAACGGACGACGGGTCTTTCGTACTTATGGAGGTACCAGTGGAAAGTCGCCCGCACTACTTTTCAGACCTGTCGCCTCATCAGGACGCCTTGCCCGGCAAGCAGTTCCGCGCCCCGTCGTATGTCCGGCCGCGATCGCGGTGATTTGCGGCGGGCTGATTGTCCGAATGCGAAAACGGCAGGCGTGTCGATCTGCTAAGGAAAATGGTGAATTCTTCCCCGAGTCTCGATGTCAGCCTGCACCGGCCTTTACCGAAGGCGCGAAGCGAGGGACTGGTCATACGAAAATACGGTGGCTCGTCGCTGGCCACGCCGGGAATGGTGAACGACGTCGCCGACGAGGTGGCCGGGATCGCCGCGGCGGGAACGCGGATGGTCCTGGTCGTGTCGGCGATGGGGGACACCACCGACCGGCTGATCGCCTTGGCCGGGGAGTTCGCCGAACCACCCGCTCCCCGGGAGCTCGACCAGCTGATGGCCACCGGGGAACAGGTCTCCGCGGCGGTGCTCGCCATGGCGCTGACCGAGCGCGGGATCGAGGCCGTTTCGCTGTCCGGCGACCAGGCGGGGATCGAGGTGAGCGGCGAACCGGGAGCGGCGGCCATCGTGCGGGTCGATCCAGGCAAGGTCGTCGCCCGGCTGGGTTCCGCGCAGGTCGTGGTGGTCGCCGGGTTCCAGGGGCGGGACGCCGACGGCGAACTGCTGACGCTGGGCAGGGGCGGTTCCGACACCACCGCGGTGGCGCTCGCGGCCGCGCTCGGCGGCGCCGACTGCGAGATCCGCACCGACGTCCACGGAGTGCGCACGGCCGACCCCAGGATCGTCCCGGACACCCGGCCGGTCCGGACGATCTCCTACGACACCATGGTCGAACTCGCCGGGCTCGGTGCCCGCGTACTGCATCCCCGCTCCGTCGAGCTGGCGCGCCGTCATGGGGTGGCGGTGCGGGTCGCGCATTCCTCGGAACCCGGTCCCTCGACCGTCGTCGCGGCGGGAGAAGCGTCGCTGGAAGGAACTCCCCGCGTCATCGGCATCGCGCACGAACGCGACGTGCGACTGGTCCGGGTCCAGGTCTCGCCCTCCGGCCCGGACCAGTACGCCCGTGTGCTCGCGACGCTGGCGGGAAGCGGGGTGAGACCGGAGAACCTGAGCTGGCCCGACCCCGGTGAGCTCCGGTTCACCGTCCGCGGTTCGGAACCGCTCGGCCCGCCGATCGGCGAACTCGCGATGGAGTTGGAGGCCCGCTCCACGGTTCTGGAGGAGCTCGGCTCCGTTTCCGTGGTCGGCACCGCGTTGCTCGATCCGCCGGGATTCCTGCCCGAGCTGCTGCGGATCCTCGCCGGCCACCGGGTCACGGTGCCGTCGATGACGACCTCGCAGACGCGCCTCACCGCCGTGATCCCCGCCGACGCCGTCGACACGACCGTCCGCGCCCTGCACGACGCGTTCGGCTTGGCCGAGGACACGCGATGAGCCCGTACGGGCAGCCGTCGGGTCAGTTCACCACCGATGGCCTGGTCCTGACCTGTGACGGCCACGAACAGCGGATTCGCTGGAGCGTCGGCGATCGGCTGGAGCAGTTGTACGAGCGGCTCTGCGACCGGCTGCGTGCCGACGGTCTCGGTGCTCGTCTCGCGGTGGACGCCGGGGGCACGAGGCTCACCTTCGACGGGTTGGACGAGCGCGCCAATCGGCTCGCCAGGTATCTGCGGGCGCACGGGGTGCGGCCCGGCGACCGGATCGGGCTGTTGTTCGACGAACCGGTCCATTCCTACGTCGCGATGCTGGCCGTGCTCAAGGTCAACGCGGCGTATGTGCCGCTGGACGCGGCGTTTCCGGACGACCGGCTCGCCTGGATCGTCCAGGACGCCGGTGTCCACCTGGTGGTGTCGAGTTCCGCCCTGCGACACCGGTTCGAGCCGGACGGCGTCGGCGTGATCTGCCTCGACGAGGACTCCGACCGGATCGCCGCGCTGCCGGGCGGACGGCTCAGCGCGGACGAGAAGGGCACACCGGCGGACGAACTCTGTTACGTCGTCTACACCTCCGGCTCGACAGGCCGCCCGAAAGGCGTGACGATCGACCACGCCTCGATCTGCAACTTCGTCCGGGTCGCCGCCGACGTCTACGGCATCCAGGGCACCGACCGGGTCTACCAGGGCATGACGATCGCGTTCGACTTCTCGGTCGAGGAGATCTGGGTACCGCTGCTGAGCGGCGCGACGCTCGTGCCGAAACCCGGCGGCGCCGCCCTCGTCGGCCACGATCTGCTCGAATTCCTGCGGGACCACCGGGTCACCGCGTTGTGCTGTGTCCCGACCTTGCTGGCCAGCCTCGACGAAGATCTGCCCCTGCTGCGCTTCCTCCTGGTGTCCGGTGAAGCGTGCCCCGAAGACCTCGTGCGCCGTTGGCATCGCGCGGACAGGCGGTTCCTGAACGTCTACGGCCCGACGGAGGCCACGGTCACCGCGACGTGGTCGGTGCTGCGCCCGGACCGGCCGGTGACCATCGGGGTGCCCCTGCCCACCTATTCGGTCGTCATCCTCGATCCGGACGAGCCCAGGGCGCTGGCCGCCGGCGAACTGGGGGAGATCGGCATCGCCGGGATCGGGCTCGCCGGGGGTTACCTGAACCGGCCCGACCTGACCGAGCGCGCGTTCATCCCGGACTTCCTCGGCATCGGGAACAACCCGTCCCGCCGCATCTACCGCACCGGCGACCTGGGCCGGATCACCCCGGACGGGGAGATCGAGTACCACGGCCGCGCCGATACCCAGGTGAAGATCCGCGGCTACCGGGTCGAACTCACCGAGATCGAATCGGTTCTGCTGCGGATACCGGGAATCGCCCAGGCGGTGGTCGAGACCCACCAGCCGGAACCCGGCACGACCGAACTCGTCGCCTACTACAGCCTGCGACGCGACAAGGCGGACATCGACCCCGCAGACCTGCGTCGCCGCCTGGCGGAACTGCTGCCGGGCTACATGGTGCCCGCCTATCTCGAACGGCTCGACCGCGTCCCGCTGACCCCGGCCGGCAAAGCCGATCGCCAGCATCTGCCGGCGCCCAGCGGCCCCCGAAGAGCGGGTAACGATGTCGAGTACGTGGCGCCTGCCACCGAGACCGAGCTCAATCTGGCGGAGGCGTTGAGCCGGGTCCTCGGGATCGAGCGGATCTCCGCGACGGCGCATTTCTTCGACGACTACGGCGCCGATTCCCTGCTGCTGGCCAAGTTCTGCGCCCTGGTCCGCGAGCGTGGGGACGTCGGGCCGCTCTCGGCGAGGGACGTCTACCTCCACCCCACCGTCCGCGATCTCGCGGAGTCGATTCCCGCCGCGGGTCCGGCCACGGCCGCTCGTGCCGAGAAGTCGCACCGGGCGTCCACCGCGGCGAATGTCCTCTGTGGAGTGTTCCAGCTCCTGGCCTTCCTCGCCTACGCGGCCGGTTCCGGCTGGATGCTCGACACGGGATTCGCCTGGATCGACGCCGCGACAAGCTTTGCCGAGAGCTACGCACGCGCTGTGGGACTCGGGCTCGTCGTCTTCGTCGTTCTCTCCGTGGTGCCGATCCTGGCGAAGTGGGTGATCGTCGGCCGGTGGAAACCGGGGGAGATCCCGCTGTGGAGTTTCGGCTACCTGCGGTTCTGGACGGTCAAGACGCTGGTCCGGTTCAGTCCGTTGATGCTGTTCGTCGGCACGCCGCTCTACTCGTGGTACCTGCGGGCGCTCGGTGCGCACATCGGCGAAGGCGCGGTGATCCTGTCCCGGAATCCGCCGATCTGCACGGATCTGCTCCGCGTCGGTGTGGGGGCGGTCATCCGGAAGGACGCCTACTTCTCGTGCTACCGCGCCAGGGCCGGCCGGATCCAGACCGGCCGGGTCACCCTCGGCGACAACGCCTTCGTCGGTGAAATGACCGTGCTCGACATCGGCACGGCACTAGGCGACGACGCGCAGCTCGGCCATTCGTCGTCCCTGCACACCGGGCAGACGGTCCCCGGCGGTGAACGCTGGCACGGATCGCCCGCCCGCCCGTCCACTGTGGACTACCGGGCGCTGGCCACGGGCGCGTGGGGCGGGCTCAGGCCGTTCGTCTACTGCTTGTCCAGTCTGCTGCTCCTGCTGCTGGTGACGCTGCCCGTGACGATGGGCGGGACGGGCATGTTCGTCGATCGCTGGTTCACGACATCGGCGGACTTCACGAGCTGGGAGTTCTACCGCGGCCGGATCGCCGATTCGGCGCTGCTGTACTTCGGCGCCTTGCTCGCCGGGCTGGCGGTCGTCCTCACGATTCCCCGCCTGCTCGGGCTGTTCCTCCGGCCGGAGCAGGTGTACCCGCTCTACGGCAGGCATTTCGCACTCCAGCGGCTGGTCGCCCGGCTGACCAATCTGCGGGCTTTCACCTACCTGTTCGGTGACAGCAGCTACATCGTCCACTACCTGCGTGCGCTGGGCTACGACCTGTCGAAGGTCCAGCAGACGGGCTCCAACTTCGGGGTCGAGGTCAAGCACGAGACACCGTTCCTCAGCACGGTCGGCACCGGGACGATGGTCTCGGACGGTCTCTCGCTGCTCAACGCGGACTTCTCCGCCTCGTCGTTCCGGCTGCGCCGGGCCTCCGTGCCGCCGCAGGCGTTCCTGGGCAACGAGATCGCCTATCCGCCGGGCGCGCGGATCGGCCGGAACTGCCTGCTGGCCACCAAGGTCCTCGTCCCGCTGGACGGGCCGGTCCGGGAGAACGTCGGGCTGCTCGGGTCACCCGCGTTCGAAATCCCCAGAACCGTCCGCCGGGACACCGGGTTCGAGCACCTCGGGACCGGGGACGGCCTGCGCCGGGGCCTGCGGGCGAAGAACCGCCACAACACCGTCACGATCCTCCTCTACCTGCTGGTGCACTGGCTGCATTTGCTCGGCGTCCTGCTGATCGGCACGGCGGCCGGTGCCCTGCACGAACGGTCCGGCTGGCTCGCTGTCGGCGGCGGCATCGTGGCGACGCTGGTGTTCTCGGTCGCGTACCTCATGCTGGCGGAACTCGCCGTGCAGGGTTTCCGGGCGCTGCGGCCCCGGTTCTGCTCGATCTACGATCCGGTGTTCTGGCGGCACGAACGGTTCTGGAAGCTCAGCCCCGCCCGCTATCTCTCGTTGTTCGACGGGACGCCGTTCAAGCCCTTCCTGCTGCGCTGTCTCGGCGTCCGGATCGGCCGGCGCGTCTTCGACGACGGATGCGCGATCCCGGAACGGTCCCTGGTGAGCATCGGCGACGACTGCGTGCTCAACCAGCACACCGTTGTGCAAGGACATTCACTCGAGGACGGCACCTTCAAATCCGACCACATCACCATCGGCGCCGGATGCACGCTCGGCACCGGCTCCTTCGTCCACTATGGAGTGACGATGGCGGAGGCGTCGATCGCCGAGGCGGACGCGTTCCTGATGAAGGGCACCGCGGTGCCTGCCGGAACGCGCTGGCACGCCAATCCGGCGGTCGAGTTCGGTACGGCGCGAGAGATCACCACGACAAGGAGGCTGCCATGACGCACACCCCCACGGCGAGGCCGGCACCGGCGCCTCGCGTCGAGGGCGCACTGCCCGGCCCGCGCTCGGCCGAGTACCTCGAACACCAGCGACAGTGGGAATCCAGCGCACGAGCGTATCCGCGCCACCTGCCCATCGCGATCGCGGGCGGGCAGGGAAGTTATCTGTGGGACATGGACGGGAACGTCTTCCTCGACTTCCTGGCGGGCGCGGGAGTGCTCTCCCTCGGCCACAATCATCCCGAACTGGTGCACGCGGCCACCGAGCAACTGCACGTGCTCACCCACGGACTGGACTTCCCGACCCCGGCGAAACGCGAGTTCGTCGACGCTCAGCTGTCCATGCTGCCGCCGGATCTGCGCTCGCGGATGCGGATGCACTTCTGCGGCCCCGGCGGGGCCAACGCCGTGGACGCCGCGATCAAACTCTGCAAGACCGCGACCGGCCGTGGTGACCTGGTGTCCTTCCAGGGCGGATTCCACGGCTCCAGCCACGCCGCGATGGCGTTGACCGGGCTCGTCGCGCAGAAACGGCCGATCGCCAACGGAGTGCCCGGGGTGCACTTCTTCCCGTACTCCTACTGCGCCCGGTGTCCGGTGGGCCTCTCGCCGGACACCTGCGAGACCAACTGCGTGGGCCTGCTGGAGCGTTCGCTGCGGGATCCGAACGGCGGCATCCCCCTTCCCGCCGCGGTGATCCTGGAGCTGGTGCAGGGCGAAGGCGGGATCATCCCGGCGACCCGGGACTTCGTACGGCGTGTCCGCGCGCTGACCGCGGAACTGGACATCCCGCTCGTCGTCGACGAGGTACAGACCGGCTGCGGCCGCACCGGGACCTGGTTCGCGTTCGAGCGGTACGACATCGAACCGGACGTGATCATCGCCTCGAAGGCACTGAGCGGACTGGGACTTCCGGTGGCGGTGATCTTCTACGACCGGCGCCTGGACGGCTGGGCGCCCGGTGCGCACACCGGCACGTTCCGGGGCAACCAGGCCGCGTTCGCCGCGGGCGCGGCGGCCGTCCGCGTCGTGCGGCGCGACGACGTACTGGGCAATGTCCGGCAGCGTGGGCGGCAGCTCGAACAACGGCTCGCCACCTTGCGCGATCACGTCTGGGTCCGTGAGGTGCGCGGTCTCGGCCTGATGTGGGGGATCGAGCTGAGCGATCCGCGCGATGGCCGTCCGGCGGGCGGCTACGCCCGCGCCGTGCAGGCGGACGCGTTGCGGCAAGGACTGATCGTCGAACTCGGCGGCCGCGACGACAGCGTGATCCGGCTGATGCCCCCGCTCACCGTGACCGCCGAGGAGGTCGAGATCGCCTGCGAGATCCTGTTCGGCGCGATCGAGCGCTGTGATCCGCCACGGTAGTCGTGCTCAGACCGACGTCGCGTCCTTCCGGCCGCTCACCACGCGCACCCGCACCGGCTCGACGAACGGGGCGAACGGTGACACGGCCACGCTGAGCCGTTCCTCGAACCCCGCGCGCTCGTCCGGTTTCGGCAGCAGATCCTCCGGCATAGCGGAGTACACCGCGCCGACGAGGTGTTCGAGATCGATCTCGTCCTCGTAGTCGACGTCCGTTTCACCGGTGGTGAACCCGGCCGCGGCCAGACTCGCGCGGTAGCGGTCCTGTTCCTCCTGCTCGGCACCGCAGGTGCGGACAAGCGGCTTCCCCAGCCAGCCGGACAGGTACTCGCGCAGCGCGTTCGACCAGGGGGTGTCGTGCAGCCACATCGGGGCGCCGTTGGTGACCACCGCGACGCCGCCACCCGGCCGCAGCAGGGAATGCAGCGCGGGGAACAGGGTCTCGTGGTCCATCCAGTGCAGCGCCTGCCCGATGGTCACCGCGCCGAGCTTCTCCCCGCCCAGCACCAGTTCCAGCGCGGAGACGTCACTGTCCGCGCCGACCAGCCAGCACACGTTCGTGACCCCGGCGGCCGCCTTCCTGGCCTCCGCCAGCATGTCGGGCTCCGGGTCCATGCCGACCACCGCCCGTGTCCTGGCGGCGAGCGGCAGGGTCAGCTGACCGGTGCCGCAGCCGAGGTCCAGCGCCGTGTCTTCGGCGGTGAGCCCGAATTCGGCGACCAGCGCGTCGAGGACGGCCTCCGGGTAGCCGCGGCGGTAGCGCCGGTAGAACCCGGCGACCTCGCCGCTGAACTTCAGGGTCGTCATGCCGTGATCATGACCGGCGGACCGGTCCTCCGCCCGCGCTTTCGCCGTCGGCGGACACCCGGACAGGTCTCGTGGACAGGCCTAGTCGTCCGGGCCGCGCAGGGTCAGGACGACCCGGAGCACGTGTTCGACCGCCGCCGGGAACACGGCCCCGCGGAGTTCGCCGCGGCTGGCGAGGGTGTGCCCGGCGAAGTCCAGCATCCGGTCTTCGCCGAGGCGGCGGACGGTCAGCGTGGCCACCTCCTCGAGATCGAGGTCGGGATGATCCATCCTGGTCAGCGCGAATTCGATGAGCAGCTGTTCATCCGTCATTTCGCACCTCCGTCTCCTCTCGATCTTATCGAGCGTTGAGTCGGAGGTGGCGCGTCCCGGCGCGGGTCCGGACTGGCTGATGTAGCCCATCGCCTGCTGCCAGGCAGTCGGTCGTGAGTGGTAATGACGGTTCTAACCGTCATTACCACTCACGACCAGGCAGAGTAGTTCTACTCGTGTGGAGCGACCGCAGCCGCTGGCAACATCGGTGGTGTCCGCTCACTGGGGGCGGCGTGCACCGAGGAGAATCATGAAGCTTCGTCATGCTTTCGCCACACTCGCCGTCGCCGCGGGCCTGATCGGCGTGTTCGCGCCCGTCGCGGTGGCCGAGGAGCCGATCGCGAGCATCGACTTCACGGCCGAACAGGGTGCTTTCCCGGTCGACGGGAAGAGCGGGTACTGGGCCGACTCGCCCGAGCACGAGGTGATGATCCGCGAGGTCGGCGATGTCCTGCGGGTGGACGCCGACGCCGATGGCGGTCGCTACTACTTCAGGCTCGACTTCAGCGCCCCGTCCGGCGCGCTCCAGGTCGGCTCGTACGATCACGCGGAGGGAGCCCGCATCCTCGCGATCGCCACCGGTCTGGGCTGTACGGACGACTATTCGACGTTCACGATCAGCCGCATCGAACGCGGCGCCGAAGGACTTACCGCCCTCGACGCCACGTTCGAACAGCGCTGCGGCAGCCCTGACGCGCCGGCGCTGCGCGGTGAGGTCCACTACCTGCGCTGAGTCAGGCGGAAGCGCCCTTCGCTCAACGGGGCGATGAACGAGCCGGGGACGGTCTGTCGCTGCGGCGGCGGGCCGTCCCCGCACTGTCCACAGTGGACCAAGGCGCTGAGCCGGTTGGCGGTATGCCTCCGGGTGACCGAGTGAATACCATCTGGCAGTGGGAGCGCTCCCAGCATATGCCGTTTCTCAGGAGGCCGGATGACCTGGCGACTTTTCCGGGCGGTGATGGCCGGTCTGCTGCTGGCCGCCGGTATGGCCGTGGCTTCCGCCCCGGCCGATGCCTCCCCGGCTGATGCCGCGGCCCCGGCCCGGATCATGGCGCTGGGCGATTCCATCACCGGTTCACCCGGGTGCTGGCGGGCGTTGCTGTGGAAACACCTGCAGGACAGCGGCCATACCGACGTCGACTTCGTCGGTTCCCTGCCGGCACAGGGCTGTGGTTTCGCCCACGACGGTGAGAACGAAGGCCACGGGGGGATCCTGGCGACCGGCATCGTGCGGGACAACCGGCTGCCGGGGTGGTTGTCGGCGGCGCGCCCGGACATCGTCCTGATGCACCTGGGCACCAACGACGTGTGGAGCGCTGTCCCGGCGCAAGCGATCCTGAACGCCTACACCACGATGCTGGACCAGATGCGCGCGAGCAACCCGGCCATGAAGCTGATCGTGGCCCGGATCATCCCGATGAACCCGGCCACCTGCTCGGCCTGCGGGCAGCGCGTGGTCGAGCTGAACGACGCCATTCCCGGATGGGCGCGGGCGCGTTCCACGGCGGCTTCACCGATCACGGTGGTCGATCAGTGGACCGGCTTCGACACCGCGGCCGACACCACCGACGGCGTGCACCCGAACAGCTCCACCGGCATCCAGAAGATGGAAAGCCGTTGGTATCCCGCCGTTGTCGCGGCCCTGCGCCCGGACAGCCCGGCCGCGGTGGGTCTGCACGTCGAGGGCACGCGGGTCGTCGAGGCGAACGGCGCGGCGTTCGTGATGCGCGGGGTGAACCACGCGCATGTCTGGTATCCGAACCAGACCGGCTCCTTCGCGAACATGAAATCCTTCGGTGCCAACACGGTCCGGGTGGTCCTCGGGAGCGGGCAGCGGTGGGGCCCGTCGTCGTCCGCCAACGTCAGGAACGTCATCTCCCTGTGCAAGCAGTCGCGGCAGATCTGCGTACTGGAAGTACACGACACCACCGGGTACGGCGATCAGAGTGGTGCCGCGACCCTGGACCAAGCGGCAAGCTATTGGCTGAGCGTCGCCGACGAACTGAAGGGCCAGGAGAACCACGTCGTGATCAACCTGGGCAATGAGCCTTTCGGTAACGACCAGCAGGTGAGCGCGACCTGGACGAGCGCGACGAGCAAGGCGATCACCCGGTTGCGCGAGGCGGGACTGCGGCATCTGCTGATGGCCGACGCGCCGATGTGGGGACAGGACTGGCAGAACATCATGCGGGACAACGCGGCCGCGGTGCTCAACGCCGATCCGCAGCGCAACACCGTGTTCTCCGTGCACATGTACGGCGTCTACGACACGGCGGCGGAGATCACCGCGTACTTCGACGCGTTCCAGGCCGCGAACCTGTCGCTGGTCGTCGGCGAGTTCGGGCACAACCACTCCGACGGCGACCCGGACGAGAACACCATCATGGCGCAAGCGCAGGCTCGCGGACTCGGCTACCTCGGCTGGTCCTGGAGCGGCAACAGCAGCGAGGTCGGCTACCTCGACCTGGTCGATTCCTTCGACCCGGCCAGGCTCACCCCGTGGGGCGAGCGGTTCCTCAACGGCCCCAACGGTGTCCGGCAGACCTCGAAGGAAGCCACCATCTACGGCGGGAGCGGCACGGACACCCAGCCACCGTCCACACCGGACACTCCGGCCGTCTCGGCGGTGACGGCCACCAGTGCCACGCTGACGTGGACCGCGTCGACCGACAACGTCGGCGTCACGGGATACGACGTCTTCCGCGCACCGGGCGCGAGCGGGGGCACGTTCGGCCTGGTCGGCTCGACCGGGACGACCACGTACACCGACACCGGGTTGACCGCGTCGACCACCTACCGGTACCAGGTGCGCGCCAGAGACGCCGCCGGGAACGTCTCGGCCCACTCCGGCGTCGTGACGGCGACGACCGGCGCGGGAGGCGGCACCGGGCCGTGCAAGGTCACCTACTCCGCGCCCATCTGGGGCGGAGGCGGCGGGTTCACGGCGAGCGTGACCATCACCAACACGGGAACGAGCCCGGTCAACGGCTGGACTCTGGCCTTCACCTACACCAGAGGCCAACGGGTCACCCTGCCCGGCTGGGGCGCCACCTTCGTCCAGTCCGACAGCGGCGCGGTCACCGCCACCAATCTGTCCTGGAACGGCACGCTGGCGTCGAACGCTTCGACCAGCATCGGCTTCAACGGCACGTACAACGGGTCCAATCCGGCACCGGCTTCGTTCACCCTCAACGGGAGCACCTGCGCGGTCGGCTGATCGGGAACTACCGCGATCAAGGTCGCTCGCTCAGGTCACCGAGAGCGCGAGTTGTCACTCAGGGTGAGAGGTGTGTGGAAATAGGGACAGTGAACGTCTCTATTTCCACACACCCTCCCGTCTCCGGGACTTTCGCGACGCTGACCCGCCCCGGTGGGCACAGGGCGGGTCAGCGAGTTCACGAGTGCTGCGAAACGACGGCCGGACGTGCGGCCGCCGCGGTTCCCGCCGTCGGCACCGGCAGCGGATGCGGCGCGATGTCGAGGTCACCGTGCGGCAGCAGGCCGTCGACGAGGTATTCCTTGCCGATCCGCTGGGCCTCCGGATTGGCCATCGCCGGGTGGCTGCCGAACACGCAGTGGGTACCGGAACCGCGTTCGGTCACCAGCACCGAACCGGGCAGCTGCTTGTGCATCGCGACCGTGTTCGCGTAGGGCGTCGCGGAGTCGCCTTCGACACCGAACAGCAGAGTCGGCGGCAGGTTCCTGCCCGACGGCACGATTCGCTGGTCACGCACCGGCCAGTTGGCGCAGGCGGACGGGATCGACACGTTGTACCAGGCGAAATCGCTGGTCTTGGCCAGCTCGCCGAAGTCGTGTTCGATCTTCGCCCGGTCCGTCGGCGCCTCGGAGTCGACACAGGCGATCGAGATCATCCCGGCGATGTAGCTCTCGCCTGCCGCGCCACCCGAGGGAGTCGCCCAGTCCAGTACGGCACGATCGTCACCGCGCAGGACGTAGTCGGCCATCGCCTTCGCGAGGGGTTCCCAGTAAAGCTCGTGGGAGAGGTTGGCGATGTAGACGTCCATCAGTTCCACCGCGCCGACGTTCTTCGACGGCCCGTGCGGCGACTTCCGGAAGTCGCCGAGCAGTTTCTGCCAGGCCGCGTTCACCTCGTCGTAGCTCTTGCCGAGGTGGAACACGTTGTCGTACTTGGCGATCCAGCTCAGGTAGGCCCGTTCACGGGCGACGCCCGCGGTGACCTGACCGGTCGAGTTGTGGTACCACATCTGCGGTTCCACCGGATTCATCGAACTGTCGAGGATCATCCGGTCCACCCGGTCCGGATACCGCTCGGCATACGCGCTGCCGAGGTAGGTGCCGTAGGAATATCCCAGGTAGCTGATCTTCTCCTCGCCGAGCAGCGTGCGCACGCGGTCCATGTCCTGGATGACGTTGCGGCTGCCGGTGTACTTCAGCTTTTCGCCGTTCTTCTCCGCGCATGAGCGGGCGAAGGCCTTCCAGGTCTCCCAGCTCTTGTCCCGTTCTTCGGGCCGGTCCGGGTCGGGCTGGAGCCCGCGCCAGTAGTCCTCGCCGACACAGCTGAGCGGCTGGCTGTGGCCGGTGCCGCGGGAATCGAGGCCGACGATGTCGTAGGCCTCGAGCACTTCCTTGGGCAGCCGGGTGTACCCGGTCGCGTTCGGAAGGGACAGCTTGCCCGGGAGCATCGCCGCCGAAATCCCCGGGCCGCCGGGATTGACGAACAGCACGCCACGCCGTTTCGCCGGGTCGGTGCCGGCGTGTTTCGAGACGAGCACGTCGATCCGCGCGCCGAACGGCCGCGAATAGTCGAGCGGGACGTTGACCGTCGCGCATTTCAGCGCCGGGTACGCCTGGGCGACATCCGCCGGACAGGCCCCGAAGTCGAGCTGCGAAGCGGCATACGCCGGTGTGCTGACGGCCGCCGCGGTGCCCATGGTGAGCAGCGCGGTCAGGCCGATGGTGAGGAATCTCCTCATTCGAACCCCCAGTTCGATCGGACCGGGGGAATGTAGCGGCAACGCCGGCCACTCGTCCGCGTGTTCGCCAAGATCGTGCCGGTGCCCCTCGCATTCCGCCGTCGGAATGCGAGGGGACGGCCCTCAGCTCACGCAGCGCCAGGCGACCGGCGTGGACCATCCGGCGGTGCCGCCGATCCGTCCGTCGTCACCCACGACCGAAACGCGGCCGCCCGAGGCGCCGTCCGGCAGCGGAAGCCGCGTCGGCCGCCCGGCGGCGTCCCATACCGCGGGCGGGCCGATCTGCTGGGTGTCGATCTGGCCGCCGACCACTCCCGACCGGTTGATGGCGAAGACACCGGTGTTGCGTTCGAGGCGACGCGGCGACCGCGGGTCGTCCCAGACGAAACCGTCGCCCGTGTAACGGCCGCCCGCCGACAGGGAGGCGATCACCTTGCCCGCGCTGATGGCGACCGGCGAGGAGTCGTCATAACCCGCCGGAAGTGCGTAGGAGGTGAGGACACCGTCCTTCCACGTGTACGGCCCGCCCGAACCGTCCCCGAAGAGGACCGTGCCGTCGTCATCGATGTCGATCGGGTTCGAGAGATTCTGCGTGTTGGTGATCGCGATGGGATTCCCGCCCGCCGGCCACAGCACCGGGACCTCGTAGTACGGGTCGAGATGGGCGACGACGCCGACCACGTCGCCGCGGGAGTTGATCGCCGAAGCGCGCGGGTAGCGGTGTCCCTCCAGCGTCGGCAGGAACCGGTAGGTGCTCCCGGAAAGGACGAACGACGTGTAGTCGGTCGAGCCGGGCGTCGAGGCGTAGCCGACGATGTCGCCCCCTCGGTTCTGGTCGTTCACGGACGCTCGCTCGTAGCCGGCCGGGATGTCCCGCAGCGTGAACCCGCCGTGCTTCCACCGGATGATCCGCGACACCGAGCCGTCCGAGACCTGCCCGGAGAACTCGCCCCGTCCGTCGGTGCCCTCGACCGAGGCGGAAACCGTCCCCGCCGGGACCGGCAAGGTCTTGGCCTGCCAGGTGCACGCCACTTCCTGGGCCGTCGCCGCTTCGGCGGGCGCGGCGAGCAGCGCGCCGAGCGCGAGCATCCCGGTGAGCACGGCCGTTCTGCGAGATTTCGGTGCGGGCGTCATGTCGTCCCCCTGCTCTGAGTCAGCTGGTCCTTCCAGCTGGAATGGGACGTTCGCAGATCCGCGGGTGCGGCGTCTGCGTCAGCTGACACAGATCCCGGACGACCGGTCGATGTGACGGCCACCACACTGCGGCCTCACCCGTTCGGGGGACGAATGTGGCGATTTCGGCCAAACTCTCGTCGTCGTCACCGACTGGGGGGACGACATGTCCGAGAAATGAGTCCGATTTTCTTCACCAAGTCATGGAGAACCGCGGCCGTCGGCGCCGCGGTCGCGATGGTCGCGGGACTGCTCGGTCCGGTGGGTGCGGCGGATGCCGCGCCACAGGACGACATCCTCGACCAGCTCAAGCGGATCCCGGGTCTGACGGTGCTTTCGGAGGGCACGCCACCGGCCCCGGAGCATCGCTATTTCGTGCTCGCCTACACGCAGCCCGTCGACCACCGCCGGCCGGACGGTGCCACCTTCCAGCAGCGGTTCAGCCTGGTGCACAAGGCGGTCGACCGTCCGATGATCCTGCACACCACCGGGTACGGGCTCTATCCGACCTCGTTCCGCACCGAGACGACCCAGCTCGTCGGCGGCAACCAGATCTCGACCGAGCAGAGGTTCTTCCCGCCGTCCCGGCCGGAGCCGGTGAACTGGGACCAGCTCACCATCTGGCAGGCGGCGACCGATCATCACCGGCTGGTGAATGCGCTGAAGCCGCTCTACGCCAAGAAGTGGCTCTCCAGCGGAGCCAGCAAGGGCGGGATGGCCTCGGTCTACCACAGCCGGTTCTACCCGGGCGATGTCGACGGCGTCGTCGCGTACGTGGCGCCGAACGACCGCGACAACGACGAGGACAGCGCCTACGACCGGTTCTTCGCGTCCGTCGGCCCCGAGGCCTGCCGCACCGCGCTCGCCGATCTCCAGGTGGAGGCGTTCAAGCGACGGCCGGAGATGGTCGCGCTGCTGACGCAGTACGCGGCCAAGTTCGGCTGGACCTACGACAAGATCGTCGGCAGCCTCGACCAGGCTTTCGAGAAGTCGGTGATGATGCTCGGCTGGGCGTTCTGGCAGTTCCTCGGCCAGGGCGAGTGCGCGAAGGTGCCGCCGGTCTCCGCCTCCACCCAGGAGATCTTCGAGTACATCGACAAGACCGTCTCCTTCGGTTCGTTCGGCGACAACGACCTCGGTCAGATGACGCCGTACTACTTCCACGCGATGACCGAACTCGGCTGGCCCCAGCCGCAGTTCGCGCACGTGCGGCCCTATCTGAAGTACCCGGACTCGTCGTCGGTGTACTCCAACGTGCCGCCGGACCTGCACCGGGCGCACAACCCGGAGCCGATGCTCGACGTGGACCGGTGGGTGCGCACCTCCGCGCAGCGGATCATGTTCGTCTACGGGGAGAACGACCCCTGGAGCGCCGAGCGGTTCACGCCGAGTCCGTACGACTCGCACCTCTACACCGCACCCGGTGCGCATCACGGCGCGAAGATCTCTCTTCTCGCCGCCGGTGACCGTCTCGTGGCGACCGACATCGTGCGCCGCTGGGCCGACGTCGGGTTCGAAACCGCCGGCACGGGGCCGGTGATCAACCCGGCCGAGCTGGAGGTCGTCCGGGCACCGCTGCCGTTCTGATCCTCCCTGCCCGGTGGGCGCCTTCCCCGCTCCGGCGGGGGAGGCGCCCACGCGCCGCTCTGGCCGCTCCCGTCAGGACGATATTTCCGCGCTACCCGGCCTGGGATTCGAACATGCCTATGCCCGGAATCCGCTCTGAATCGATTTTGGCGAATTCGCCGAAGATTGTTCGTGAACGTATTCCGGGGCATGGTGTTCGTTAATATCCGACACATTACTGAAGGTGATCAGTCGAGTGTGGACGGTGGCTTAGGGTGGGCCGCGAACTCCTGTCTGTGCTGCGGATTCGGGCGTATGACGGGGGATAACTGCGACGTATGGTCCAATATAGGTAGATCGTTCGGACTAAATCCTTGAAATTCGTATTCCTCGGCGCGGCCGGTCGTCTTAACCTTGCGTGATTCTTCGCCTGAATCTTCACTGGGGAGCAAGATGAAGTCCACGCCGTTGTTCTCGCGCGCCCGAAAAACCTCGGAGCGACTGCTCGACGCCCGATGACACAACCCGGTTGCGTCAGCCGATTCGACACGCACGCCCGGCAGTCGCCCGACCGGATCGCGGTCTTCGAACACGGCACCGGGCTCACCTACGCCGGGCTCGCGGGGCTCGCGGGCGGCCGCGCGCTGCGCTTGCGCGACGCCGGTGTCCGGCCGGGGGAGCGGGTCGGGCTCGTCACCGGGCACGGCAGCGCCGCGATCGCGGCGATCCTCGGCACCCTCGCCGCGGGCTGCACCTACGTCCCGCTGGACCCGACGTTCCCCCGGCAGCGTCTCGAGTACCAGGTCGCGGCCGCGCGGGTGACCGCCGTGCTCGCGGATCCGGAGTACGTCGAGCTGGCGGAGTCCTTGTGCCGCACCGGATCCGCACGGCTGGTGCGCTCGGGCAGGGAGACCGCGCCGCTCCCGGTGCCCGAACCCGATCCGGACAGCCCGGCGTACGTGCTGTTCACCTCCGGCTCCACCGGCCTGCCGAAGGCCGTCGCGCAGACCCACCGCAACCTCCTGCACGTCGTCGACAACCAGATCGACGCGCTCGGCATCACCGCGGCCGACCGGCTCAGCCTGCTCGCGTCGTTCGGTTTCGACGCGGCGATCCCGGACCTTTACCCGGCACTGCTCACCGGCGCCGCGCTCGTGCCGGTCGATCTGCGCGCGCACGGCCTGGCCCACGCCGCGCGCGAGCTGGACCGGCACGGGGTGACCGTCTACCACTCGACGCCCACCGTCTACCGGCACCTGCTCGACGCCCTCGGCGAGATCGGCCTCCCGTCCGTGCGGACCGTGCTGCTCGGCGGCGAGCAGGCGACCCACGCCGACGTCCGCCGCGGCCGGTTCGCGCCGGACTGCGTGTTCGTCAACGGTTACGGCGCCACCGAGGTGACTTTCGCCGCGCAGTACCGGACGACCGCCGCCGAGCTGGGCCCGGACGCCGACGGGCCGCTGCCGATCGGGCGCGCGCTGCCCGGGTTCACGCTCACCGTGCTGGACAGCGGCGAACTCGAAGTGCGCGGACGGCATCTCGTCGACGGCTACCTCGACCAGCCGAGCCCGGCGTTCGGGGTGACGGCCGACGGCGGCCGTCGCTACCGGACCGGCGACCTCGGCCTGATGCTTCCGGACGGCGACCTCGTGTGCCTCGGTCGCCTCGACCGGCAGGTCAAGGTCCGCGGCTTCCGGGTGGAGCTGACCGAGGTCGAGACCCGGCTCGCCGAACAGCCCGGCGTGGCCGAAGCCCGCGCGATCGTGCGCGACGGCGACCTGCTCGCCTACGTGACCGCGTCCGGCCCGCGTCCGGACGGCCGGGTGCTGCGGGCCGCGCTGGCGGAGGTCCTGCCCGGCTACTCGGTACCCGCGGCCGTCGCCGTCCTGGACGGTTTCCCGCTGACCGTCACCGGGAAACTCGACGAACTGGCGCTGCCGGACCCCCGGGCGGCCGCGGCCGTCCCGGCCGAGCGGCTGACCCCGGCCGAGGAACGCGTGCACCGGATCTGGTGCGCCGTGCTGGGTCGTGACCGGGTCGGGCGCACCGAGGCGTTCTTCGACGCCGGTGGCGATTCGCTGCGGCTCGGGCGGGGGCAGGTGCTGCTGGCCGACGAGTTCGGGGTGGAGGTACCGCTGCTCGCCCTGTTCGAGCGCACGACGATCGCCGGGCAGGCCGCCTGGTTCACGGAGTCCACTTCGGACACCCCGTCGCCCGCCACCGCGGAGGAACCGGCCGGGGATCTCATCGCCGTCGTCGGGCTGGCCTGCCGGTTCCCCGGCGCGCCGGACGCCGCCTCGTTCTGGTGGAACCTCTGCGCGGGCACCGACTCGATCCACGACTACACCGACGACGAGCTGGCGGCGCTGGGCATCGGGCCGGGCCTGCGTGCCGACCCGGCGTACGTGCGGGCGGGTGGCCGGATCGAAGGTGTCGAGGAGTTCGACGCCGGGTTCTTCGGGTTCACCGCCGACGAGGCCGCGCGGACCGATCCGCAGCACCGGCTGTTCCTCGAAACGGCGTGGCAGGCACTCGAAGACGCGGGACGCGACCCCGCCGCCGAGACCGGGCCGGTCGGGGTGTTCACCTCCACCTCGGTGAACCGCTATTTCCTGTTTCACCTCTTCGGCAACCCGGCGGTGACCGGCGACGTCGACCCGGACGACTGGGAGGGGCGGCTGACCGGCCGCCAGCTCACCGACCACCTGCCCGGTCAGGTCGCCTACCGGCTCGGGCTGACCGGGCCCGCGGTGGCCGTGCAGAGCGCGTGCTCCAGCTCGCTCGCGGCGGTGGCGCTGGCCGCGCAGAGCCTCGCGGACTACCGGTGCGACGTCGCGCTGGCCGGCGGGGCGAATGTGACGTGGCCGCGGTACCGCGGTGGCGGGCTCGTCTCACCGGACGGCCGGTGCCGTGCGTTCGACGTCGACGCGGCGGGCGCCGGATTCAGCTCGGGCGCCGGGGTGGTCGTGCTGCGGCGGCTGGCGGACGCGGTCGCCGACCGCGACCACATCTACGCCGTGCTGCCCGGCTGGGCGATCGCGAACGACGGCCCGGACCGCGCGGGCTACGCCGTGCCGGGGCCGGCCGGGCAGGCGGCCGCGGTGGCCGAGGCGCTGGCCGTCGCGGAGATCGCCCCCGACGAGGTCGCGCTGCTCGAAGCCCACGGCAGCGGCACCCCGCTGGGTGACGCGATCGAGGTGGCCGCGCTCAACCGCGTCTACCGGGACGCGCCTCCGGGAACGTGTGCGCTGGGCTCGGTGAAGACGAACATCGGGCACCTCGACGCGGCGGCGGGCGTCGCCGGGCTGATCAAGGCCGTGCTGTCCGTGCGGCACGGCGTCATCCCGCCCAGCCTGCACTTCACCGCCCCGCATCCGGAGGTCGACCTGGCGGGCGGCCCCTGGTACGTCCCGGCGAAGGCCGGCGACTGGCCCGCCCGCGAGCGGCGGGTGGCCGGGGTCAGCTCGTTCGGCATGGGCGGCACGAACGTGCACATGATCGTGGCGGAGGCCCCCGCCCTCCCGCCACGGCGGACGGCGAGCGGTCCGTTCGTGCTGCCGGTGTCCGCACGTGACGCGAAGGCGTTACGCGAGGCGGTGTCCCGGCTGCGCGAGCGGCTCGCCACGGATCCGCCGGACCTCGGCGACGTGGCGCACACGCTTTCGGTCCGGCGGGCGTTCGCGTGCCGGGCCGCCGTGGTGGCGGACTCGGCCGCGTCGGCGGTCGCCGCGCTCGACGCGCTGCTGGCGAACGGAACCGACGTCGAAGGCCCGGCCGGGGAAGAACGGGACCTGGCTGCCCACTGGGCCGCAGGCGGCGAGCTCGAAGCGGAAGCGGACGGCGATCCCGGCCGCGTCCCCTTGCCGGGTTATCCGTTCCAGCGGGAGCGGCACTGGATCGAGCCACCGCATCACCACGCAACCGACCAGGAGACCCCTCGGTGACCGACACCTTGCCCGTCGCGGGTGGCCACGGCCCGCCACTGTCCTATCCGGACACCACCCTCACCGAGCTGATCCTCGCCCAGGCCGCGCGCACCCCGGCCGCCGTCGCCGTCCGGCAGGGTGACGCCCGGCTCACCTACCGCGAACTGGTCGCGTCGGCGGCAGGCGTCGCCCGGCTGCTGCGGGCCAGGGGTGCCGGGCCCGGCAGCCGAGTCGGCGTCTGCGCCGACCGGAGTCCGGAGCTGATCCCGACCGTCGTGGGCGTGCTGCTGTCCGGGGCCGCCTACGTGCCGCTCGAACCCGGCGGCCCGAAGGCGCGGCTGGCCGAAATCGCCGCGGACGCCGGGGTCTCCCTCGTCGTCGGTGACCGCGCGCGGGCCGAATTCGGTGCCACGGACGGCATCGAGGCCCTCGACGTGCCCCCGCCCGCGGACGGGCCCGTCGAATGCCCCGCCGGCCCCGACGATCTCGTCCACATCCTCTACACCTCCGGCTCCACCGGACGGCCCAAGGGCGTGCTGACCAGTCACCGCAACGTGGTCGCGTTCGTGACCGGGTTCGCCGCCGCCCTCGGGATCCGGCCCGGCGCCCGGGCGCTCGGCATCTCCTCGCTCGCGTTCGACGCCTTCACCATGGACGTGTTCGTCCCGCTGGCGCACGGCGGATCGGTCCAGCTCGCCGGCGCCGCCGACCGGGCCGATCCCGAACGGCTGCGGCGGGTCCTCGTCGAGCACGACGTCGAGTGGGGCTTCGTCACGCCGACGCTGCTGTCCATGGTGGACCCCGAGGCCGTTCCCGGCTGGCGCGTCATCGCCTGCGGTGGTGAGCCGGTGCCCGCGGAGCTCGCCGCGCGCTGGATGCCGGGACGGCGGTTCTTCAACGCCTACGGTCCGACAGAGACCACCGTCGTGGTCGTCACCGACGAGGTCACCGGCATCCCCGCCGACCCGCTGCCGCTCGGCCGCCCGACGCCGAACCACCGGGCGTACGTCGTGGACACCGAGCTGAGGCCGGTCGCGCCCGGCGAGATCGGCGAACTGCTCATCGGCGGGCCGGGCCTCGCGCGGGGTTACCTCGGCAGCCCGGAGCTGACCGCCGCGAAGTTCGTCGACGACCCGACCACGCCGGGAGAACGGCTCTACCGCACCGGAGACCTGGCCCGCGAGCTGCCCGACGGCCGTCTCGAGTTCGCCGGCCGCGCCGACCGGCAGGTGAAGGTCCGCGGCCAGCGGATCGAGCTGGGCGAGGTGGAGGCCGCGCTCACGGCGCACCCGGACGTCGACGCCGCCGCCGTGGCGGCCGTCCCCGGACCGGGCGGCACCCGGCTGGTGGCCTTCCTGGCACCGGCGTCCGCACCGTCCGATGTGGACGAACTCGGCCGGGACCGGCTCACCGCGGCGATGCGCCCGGCCGCGGTCCGGGTGCTCGACCGGTTGCCGGTCAACCCCGTCACCGGCAAGATCGACCGGCCCGCGCTGCGTGACCTGGCCGAAGCGGCGCTGGCGGGACAACGGGAGGACCTCGGCCCGCTCGGCACTCCGGTCGAACGCGCGGTCGCGGCCCTCTGGCGGCGCGTGCTCGGCGACGGCGCGGGGACGGATTTCCTGGCCTCGGGCGGGAACTCGATCGCGGCGATGCGCCTGGTCGCGGCACTGCGGGCGGAGCTGGCCGCGGACGTCGCCACGGAGGACGTCTTCGCCGGTGGCACGCTCGACGGGCTCACCCGGCGGGTCGCGGCCGCGTCGCCGCTGACCGGGCCGGGGCTGACCACTGGGCACGCGCCCGCCTTGTCACCCCAGCAACGACGGCTGTGGTTCCTCGACCAGCTCGCCCCGGACGCCGCGCCGTACAACATCACGATGGCGTTCCGGCTGACCGGCGCGCTGGACGTCGACGCGCTGCGCCACGCCTTGTACGCGGTGGCCGAGCGGCACGACGTACTCCGCTGGCGGATCCGGGCCGTCGACGGCGCGCCGCTGGCGGATCGCCTGCCGGCGGCGGAGGTTCCGCTGCCGGTGGCGCCGCTGACCGAGGACGGCCTGCGGGCCCGGCTGGCCGCCGACGCCGCGACGCCCGTGCGTCTCGACCGCGAAGCTCCCTGGCGCGTGCGGCTCTACCGGCTCGGCGAGGCGGAACACGTGCTCGGCTTCACCTTGCATCACGCGGTGTTCGACGGCTGGTCGCAGGAGCTGCTGTGCGCCGACCTGTCGGCGGCTTACCGGGGTGAGCCGCTGCCGCCACCGGTGGCGTCCTATGCGGACTACGCGGTGTGGCGGGCCGGACGCGACGAACGCCGGGAGGCCGTGGACGTCGCCTGGTGGACCGGACATCTGTCCGGTGCACCGTCCACAGTGGATCTCCCACGGGACCGGCCGCGCCCGGCCGTGCAGACCTATCGGGGCGCGAGCCTGCGTCAGTCCTTTCCGGACGGTGCCGACGAATCGGTCCGGGCGCTGGCCGCCCGCACCGGCACGACCCGCGCCGGGGTGCTGCTCGCCGCGTTCGGCCAGCTGCTGCGGCGGCTCACCGGCGCGACCGACCATCTGGTCGCCACGGTCGTCGCGGACCGGCAGCTCGCCGAGTTCCAGGAGGTGGCGGGATTCTTCGTGGACATCGTGCCGGTGCGGCTGCGGGCCGACGACGCCGCGGACTTCGCCACGCACGTCCGCGGCGGCGGCGCGGAACTCCTCGCCGCGACCGCGCGTCCGGCCGCGCCGGTCGAGCGGCTCGTCGAGGCGCTCGGCGTGCCCCGTGATCCCGCGCGCGCCCCGCTCGTGCAGGTGATGTTCAACGTCCTGAACTTCGGCGAGCCGCGGCTGGACCTGCCCGGCGTGGCCTCGGCGTGGCTGCCGGTCGACAAGCCGGGGTCACCGTTCGACCTCACGGTGTACGTCCACGACGACGGCGTCGAGCTGCTGTACAACCCGGACCTGTTCGACCACGGCCGGATGGCCGGGCTCGCCGAGGACTACGTCGCCCTGCTCGCCGCGCTGGCCGCGGCGCCGGACGCGCCGGTCGGGACGACCGTGCCGGAGCTGCCGCGCGCGGGCGTCCGCACCGCCGCGCCGGACGCGACGACGACCCGCGCCCTGGCCAGGCCGACGGTGGCGGACCCGGTGGCGCTCGCCGCGACCGAGGCCGTGATCGCCCGTGCCTGGTGCGACGTCCTGGGCGTCGCCGAAGTCGGGCACAGCGACAACTTCTTCGACGTGGGCGGGCATTCGCTCGCGCTGGCCCGGGTGCACGCCCAGCTCACCGCCCGGCTCGGCCGCCGGATCCCGATGGTCGACCTGTTCAGCCACCCCACCGTCCGCGCCCTCGCCACGCACCTGCACTTCGGCGGCGGCGCCGCCCCGGAGCTGGCCCGCGCCGCCGAGCGCGTCGCCGCCCGCCGCGGCCGCATCCAGACCAGAAGACCCCGTCGCACCGCCGGCCCGGCCGGTCCCGAATAGGAGCACCACCGTGACCCACCTTCCCGAAACCGGCACCGGCGATCCCGGAGCCGAACCGATCGCGATCGTCGGACTGGACGTGCGCGTGCCCGGCGCGCGTGACGCGCGGCAGTTCTGGCGCAACCTCGTCGACGGCGTCGAGTCGATCGTGCCCGCCACCCGCGAGGAGATGATCGCCCGCGGCGCCGAACCGGCCACTGTGGACGATCCGAGCTGGGTGAACGCCACCGCGGTGGTCGACGGCTTCGACGAGTTCGACGCCGAACTGTTCGGCATGACCAGCCGCGAAGCCGAGATCACCGACCCGCAGCATCGGCTGTTCCTCCAGTCGTGCCACGCCGCGCTGACCGACGCGGGCTACGACCCGGCCCGCTTCGACGGCGCGATCGGCGTCTACGGCGGGTCAGGAGGCACCGGCTACCTGAAAGAGAACCTGCTGCGCAACGCGCGGATCATGGCCTCGCAGCACGGTGGGATCGGCATCTCGACCGGCAACCAGCCGAGCTACCTGACCACCTCGGTGTCGTACAAGCTCGATCTGCGCGGCCCGAGCCTCGCGGTGTTCACCGCCTGCTCGACGTCCCTGGTCGCGGTGCACCTGGCCTGCGAGGCGCTGCGCAACGGCGAGTGCGACATGGCACTGGCCGGCGGGGTCAACCTGGAGATGCCGCACGGCATCGGCTACATGGGTGTCGACGGCTTCACCTCGCCGGACGGTCACGTGCGCACGTTCGACGCGGGCGCCAACGGCACGGTCTGGAGCAGCGGCGCCGGGGTCGTGCTGGTGAAGCGGCTGTCGCAGGCGATCGAGGACGGCGACCACATCCGGGGTGTCGTACTGGGCAACGCGATCAACAACGACGGCGCCACCAAGGTCGGCTTCTCCGCGCCGAGCGTGTCCGGGCAGACCGAGGCGATCGCGCAGGCCGTCGGCATGGCCGGGATCGACCCGCGCACCATCGGCTACGTCGAGGCGCACGGCACCGGCACCGCGCTGGGCGATCCGATGGAGATCACCGCACTGTCCACTGTGTACGGGAACGGGGTCGCCGACACCGGCTGGTGCGCGATCGGCTCGGTGAAGTCCAACATCGGCCACCTGTCGCAGGCGGCGGGCGTGGTCTCGCTGATCAAGGCCGTGCTCGTCATGGAGCACGGGCTGATCCCGCCGACCATCAACTACGACGAACCCAACCCGGGTATCGACTTCCCGGCGAGCCCGTTCTACCCGGCGCGCGTGGTGACGAAGTGGGAGGCGGGCCCGGCGCCGCGGCGGGCGGGCGTCAGCTCGTTCGGCGTCGGCGGCACCAACGCGCACGTCGTGCTGGAGGAGGCGCCGGTCCGCGAGCGGTGCCGGACGCCGCATCCGGCGCATCTGCTGCGGGTGTCGGCCAACACCGCGGAAGCGCTCTCGGCCGCGGTCGAGAGGCTGGCCGACCGGCTGGCCGGGGACGTCGACCTCGATCTCGCCGACGTGGCCCACACCCTGGCCGCGGGGCGCACCGAATACCCGCACCGCGCGGCCGTCGTCGCCCGTGACCTGGAGGACGCTGTCGACGGGCTGCGGGACTCCCGGCGCCTCGTGTCCGCACAGGCCGGGGAGACGAACGTGGCGTTCCTCTTTCCCGGGCAGGGTTCCCAGTACGCCGGGATGGGTGCCGAGCTGTACGAGGCCGAGCCGGTGTTCGCCGCGGCCGTCGACGAGTGCCTGCGGCTGCTCGAACCCGAGCTGCGCGACCTGATCTTCGGGCGCGGTGGCGAGCAGGCGCTGCGGGAAACCCGCGTGACCCAGCCCGCGCTGTTCGTCGTCGAGTACGCGCTGGCGATGCTGTGGCAGAGCTGGGGAGTGCGGCCCGCGGCGATGATCGGGCACTCGGTCGGCGAATACGTCGCCGCCACCGTCGCCGGGGTCTTCACCCTGCCGGACGCGCTGAACCTGGTCGTCACCCGCGGCCGCCTGATGCAGTCGATGCCCGGTGGGGCGATGCTGGCCGTCCAGCTCGACGAGGAGAGCGTCGCCACGCGGCTGCCGGGCACCCTCGCGATCGCCGGGGTGAACGGGCCCGGCACGTGCGTCGTGGCCGGGCCGCCGGACGCGGTCGCGGACTTCGCGGCGACGCTCAAGGCCAGCGGCGTGCAGTGCCGCGAGCTGGTGACGTCGCACGCGTTCCACTCGCCGATGATGGACCCGGTCCTCGCCGAGTTCACCGCGGCCGTCGCCGCCGTCTCCCGCACCGCGCCCGCGCTGCCGTTCCTGTCGAACGTCACCGGTGACTGGATCACCGACGCCCAGGCCACCGATCCCGCCTACTGGGCCTCCCACCTGCGGCAGGCCGTCCGGTTCGGCGACTGCGTCAAGAACCTGTTCGCGCGCGGCGGCCGCTGGGCGCTCGTCGAATGCGGACCGGGACATCAGCTGTCCGGGCTGGCTCGCGGACAGGTCCCGAAGGGGATGCCCGCGCCGCAGCCGAGCCTGCCGGGCCGTACCGAGCGCATCGGCGACGTCGAAACGTTGTACGGCGCGGCGGGTCTCTTGTGGACGAACGGGGTTTCCCTCCGGGCGAAGACGTTCGGCGCCCCCGGCAACCGGGTACCGCTGCCCGGCTACCCGTACGCGCGCACGCGGTACTGGGTCGATCCGGACCCGATCACGGCCACCGATCCCGCGCGGCGGAGCGGTCCGCTGCCCCTGTCCGAGTGGTTCGCCGTCCCGGCGTGGCGGCAGGCGGAACCGGACCTGAGACGCGAGCCTTTCGCGGGCGCGCTCGTGTTCGCCGCCGACGACGTCCTGCCCGGCCTGCTGCGCGACGCGGGTGTGAAGGTCACCGAGGTGCGTCCCGGCGACGGATTCGCCGCGACGGAGACCGGCTTCACCGTCCGGCCCGGGGTACGCGAGGACTACGACGCGCTCGTGGCCGCGCTGCCCACCCGGCCCGAGCGGGTGGTGCACGCCTGGACACTGGCCGGGGACGAGCGCGGTATGGCCGCGCAGGACCACGGGTTCTTCAGCCTGCTCAACCTCGTCCAGGCATGGGGCGAGCCGGTGCGGATCGACGTGGTGAGCACCGGTACCGCCGACGTCACCGGCACCGATCTGACCCGTCCCGAGCACGCGACCCTCGCCGGCATCGCCCGGGTGGTACCGCTGGAGAGCCCGGGCACGGTGGTGCGCCGGATCGACGTCGACCGTCCGCAAGACGCCGTCGCCGAGCTGTTCCGTCCGGCCGACGCGGCGGCCGAGGTCGCGCTGCGGGCCGGTCGTCGCTGGGTGCTGGACTACAGCCAGCTCGAACTCCCCGCGGCCGCCGAGCCGGTGCTGCGGGACGGCGGCCGGTACCTGATCACGGGCGGGACCGGTGGTATCGGCATCACGCTCGCCGAGGACCTCGCCCGTCGCGTGCGGGCGAAGCTCGTACTGCTCGCCCGCACCGGGCTGCCGCCGCGGGCGGAATGGGACGCGCACCTCGCGGCGCACGGCGGCACCGACCGCGCCGGGCGCACGATGCTCGCCGTGCGGCGGATGGAGGCCGCGGGCGCGGTGGTGCACGTCGTCGCCGCCGACGTCACCGACGCGGCGCGCCTGCGCGAAGTGCGTGAGCTGGCCGAACGCGAGTTCGGCGGCCTCGACGGGATCGTGCACGCCGCCGGATTGCCCGGCGGAGGTGTCGCCGAGGTGAAGGAGCGGACCGCAGCCGAGGCCGTACTGACCCCGAAGATCGCCGGGACGCTGGCACTGGCCGAGGCGTTCGCCGATCTGCCGATGGACTTCGTCGCGCTGTGCTCGTCGATCACCGCGGTGGTCGGCGGCATCGGGCAGGTCGATTACTGCGCCGCCAACAACTTCCTCGACGCCTACGCGCGGGGTGACCACGGCTGGCAGGCGCGGCTCATCTCGCACGCCTGGGGTGGCTGGGACGAGGTCGGCATGGCCGCGGAGGTGGCCGCGCCGACCACGATCCGCACCGCCCGGTCGCGGTCGCTCGGCCCGGTCGAGCACCCCGTGCTCACCACACGCACCGAAGACGGCGCGCACGGGCTCGTCTCGGCGGCCACGCACTGGCTGCTCGACGAACACCGGATCGCCGGTGTGCCGGTGGTCCCGGGCACGGGACATCTGGAAACCGTCCGCGCGGCGGTGGCGGCGGCGCTGCCGAAGCCCGGCGACGGGCACGTCGTCGAACTGCGGGACGTCGTGTTCCTGGAGCCGTTCGGCGTCCCGGACGGTGCCACCGCGGAGTACCGCGTGGAGTTCGACGGCGACGACTTCACCGTGACCAGCCACGTCGCCGGCGCGAGCCGGACCCACGTGCGCGGATCCGCCGGGTGGGTCGCGGCCGAATCGGCGTCCACTGTGGACATCGAGGCGGTGGCCGGGCGGACCGAGCCGATCGACGACGGGCACGGCTTCGGCACCGGCCGCACCAGCATGGTCACCTTCGGCCCCCGCTGGGCGGCGCTGCGCGAACACCGCATCGGCGCACAGGAGGAACTGGCCACGATCACCGCTCCCGACGCGGCGGCGGATGACCTCGGCGCGTGGGGGCTGCACCCGGCACTGCTGGACGTCGCGACCGCGTTCGGCCGCGGCCGGGGGAGCGGCACCTATCTGCCGATGAGCTACGGCCGGATCGTCGTCCACGACGCGCTCCCGGCGAGTTTCCGCAGCCACCTGCGCTACCGCGACTCCGGCGGCGACCAGGTGGTGGCGGCCGACCTCTCGCTGTGCGACGAGACCGGCCGCGTACTCGTCACGATCGAGGACTTCGTGCTGCGCCAGGTCGATCAGGACGCCGTCGGCGGCGGTCTGAATCCGTCGGCCACGGTGTCCACTGTGGACACTGTGGGAACGTCGACCGGCATCCGGCCGGTGGACGGCGCCGAGGCGTTCGTCCGGGCGCTGGCCCCCGGCCTCGGCGGGCAGGTGGTGATCAGCACCCTGCCGGTGCGGGAACTGATCGAGCACCGGGTCAGCGCCGAGGAACTGGACGAGCCCGGCGAAGCTCCGGCGAAGGTGTCGGAAGACGATTACGTCGCCCCGCGCACCGACCTGGAAGCCGAGATCGCCCGCCAGTGGACCGAGCTGCTCGGGGTGGAGAAGATCGGCGTGCACGACGACTTCTTCACCCTCGGTGGCAACTCGCTGGTCGCCATCCAGCTCATCGCCCAGGTGCGCAAGGCCACCGGGACGCGGCTGGCGATGAAGACGCTGTTCGAAGCGTCCACAGTGGCCACTCTGGCCGAGCGGATCGAGGAGCTGCGCGCCGGCAAGGCCGAGGCGCCCGCCGAACCCGCCCGGACCACGATCCCGAAGCTCGAGCGCTGAGTCGTGAGTGGCAAGTGCCGTTCTAACGACACTTGCCACTCACGACCAGCTGGACCCACCACGCCACTTTCGCTTGGCCTCGCACTGAACAGGAAATCATGAGCGACACGAAGGAATGGACGTTCCCGGCCTCGTTCGGGCAGGAACGGATCTGGCTGTCCGGCCAGCTCGACCCGGCGTCCCCGGTGTACAACCTGCACTGCCAGGCCCGGCTGGACCGCCCGCTGACCGCCGGCCAGTGGCGTACCGCGCTCGGCATCGTCGTCGGGCGGCACGAGGCGCTGCGCACGTCGTTCCGTATGGAAGGCGGCGCGCTCACGCAAGTGGTGCACGCCGAGGTGCCGATCGAGCCCGCGGTGCACGACCTGCGGGACCTGCCCGCCGATGCCCGCGACGACCGGCTCGCCGAACTCGACGGCGAGGTGTCGCGCGAGGCCATCCCGCTCGACTCGCCGCCGCCGTGGCGGGCACAGTTGTGCCGCCTGGCCGACGACGAGTGGGTGCTCACGTTCGTCGTGCACCACACCGTGTTCGACGCCGCCTCGGTGCAGGTCCTCGGGGCCGAGCTGGGCGAGGCGTGCGACGCCGTGTTCGAGGGCCGCGAGCCGAAGCTGCCCGAGCTGACCATCCAGTACCCGGACTTCTCGGCCTGGCAGCGCGGTCAGCTCGAAGCCTCCAGCGAACAGCTGGACTACTGGCGCGAGCAGCTCGCCGGGCTGCCGCCGGTGCACGGCCTGCCCACCGACCGCCCGCGACCGGCGGAGCTGACCTTCGCCGGTGACCAGGTCGACTTCGCCCTCCCGGACGGGCTGATCGACCGGGTCGGCGAGCTGAGCAGGGAACTGTCGGCTTCGCCGTTCATGGTGCTGCTGGCAGGCTATACGGCACTCCTGTCCCGACTGTCCAGAGTGGACGATATCGTCGTCGGCGTCCCGGTCGCCGGCCGCGACCTGCCCGAGCTGGCCGACCTGATCGGCATGTTCGTCAACCAGATGGCCGTGCGCGTCGACTGCTCGGGCGCACCCGCGTTCACCGAGCTGGTCGGCCGGGTCCGGACCACGCTGCTGGAGGCGATCGACCACAGCCAGGTGCCGTTCCAGACGGTCGCCGAGGCGGTCGTGGCCGAGCGCGACCCCGGTGTGCAGGCGCTGTACCAGCTCGGGTTCAACTTCCTGCCCGATTCGGGGCTGGAGTCGATCCGCTCGGCCACCGCGAAGGACGACATCGCGATCGACCTGACCACCGTGGACGGCAGGCTCGTCTACCGCACCGACCTGTTCGACCGCGAGACCGCCGAAGCCGTCGCCGAGCGATACGTGCGGCTGCTGACCGCGGCGGTGGCCGATCCGGCCCAGCCGATCGCGGACCTGCCACTGCTGTCGGACGCCGAGCGTGAGCTGGTCCTGACCGGCTGGAACGCGACCGAACTGTCCACTTCGGACACGACCGCCGTGCACGCCCGGTTCGAGACCCAGGTGCGGCAAACGCCGGACGCGCCCGCCGTCGACCTCGGCGGGGTGCGCCTCACCTACGCCGAGCTGAACGCGCGAGCCAACCGCGTCGCCCACCGGCTGCGCGAGCTGGGCGCCGGTCCCGGCACCGTCGTCGGCGTGTGCGTGCCGAACTCGGCGGACCTGCTGACCGGTGTGCTCGGGGTGCTGAAGAGCGGCGCGGCCTACGTCCCGCTCGACCCGGCCAACCCGGCCCCTCGGCAGGCGCTGATCCTCGCCGACGCGGGGGTCCCGTACGTGCTGGTCGCCGGAGAGTCCACAGTGGACACCAAGACACTGGCCCTGGACGACCCGGCCGAGTGGTCCGCCGCGGCCACCGAGGACCCGGAACCGGCGGCCGGACCGGGCGACGTCGCCTATGTCATCTACACGTCGGGCTCGACCGGACGGCCCAAGGGCGTCGAGGTCGAGCACGGGGCCGTCGACACCTACCTGGCGTGGGCGCGTGAGGCCTATCCCGGCCTGGCCGGACGGGCGTTGCTGCACACGTCCCCGTCGTTCGACCTCACCGTGACGACCCTGCTCGGCACCCTCACCGCCGGAGGCGCGGTGGTCGACGGCGGCCGCCCGACGTTCGTCAAGGCGACCCCGACGCATCTCGCCGTCCTCGCCGAGGAGCTGTTCCCGACGGGTGAGCTGGTACTCGGTGGCGAAGCGCTGACGGCCGAGGCCGTGCAACCGTGGCGGGAACGGCACCCCGGCACGCTCGTCGTCAACGAGTACGGCCCGACCGAGGCCACGGTCGGCTGCGTCGTGCACCGGATCGAACCCGGTGACCAGTTGCCGCCCGGAGCCGTCCCGATCGGCCGTCCGGTGCCCGGCACCCGCGTGTACGTCCTCGACGAGCGGCGGCGGCCGGTGCCACCGGGTGTTCCGGGCGAGCTGTACATCGCCGGTGCGCAGCTGGCCCGCGGCTACCTCGGGCTGCCGGAGATGACCGCCGGGAAGTTCGTGGAAGGCCCGTCCGGCCGGATGTACGCGACCGGTGACCTCGCCCGCTGGCGCCGCGACGGCACGCTCGACTACCTCGGCCGCCTCGACGAGCAGGTGAAGCTGCGCGGCTACCGCGTCGAACCCGGCGAGGTCGAAGCGGCGCTGCGCGAGCTGCCGGAGGTGCGGGACGCGGCCGTGGCGGTCCGCGGCGACACGCTCGTCGGCTACGTCGTCGGCAGCGCCGAGGGAGCGGCCGAGGCCCTGCGGAAGACGTTGCCGGACTACCTCGTGCCGACCAGGTTCGTGCCGCTCGACGCGCTGCCGATGGCGGCCAGCGGCAAGCTCGACCGGGCCGCGCTGCCGGATCCGGAACCCGGTGAAGCGCCGGCGTACGTCGCACCCCGGACCGCGGCCGAAGAACTCGTCGCCGAGGTGCTCGGCGAATTGCTCGGGGTCGACGACCTTGGCGCGCACGACGACTTCTTCGCCCGCGGCGGCAACTCGCTGCTCGCCATCCGCGCGATGGCCAGGATCCGCAAACAGGTCGAAGTCGACATCCCGGTGCGGGGGCTGTTCACCCTCACCACCGTCGCCGGGCTCGCCGCCGAGATCGAGCGGCGGCTCGCCGAAGACCTCGACCAGCTCAGCGACGAAGAGGTCCAGCGTCAGCTGGCCGAAAGCGAGCCCTCATGACCGCGATCGACGAGACCAGCAGCGCGGCCGCGCGCCGCGCCCTGCTCGAACGGCGGCTACGCAAGCGCACGGAGACGGCCGCGACGATCACGCCGCGCCCCGCCGACGCCGTGGTTCCGCTGTCCTATCAGCAGGAACGCGTCTGGTTCATGGAGCAGTTCGCGCCGGGCACCGGGTCGTATCACATCCCGGTGCCGATCCGGCTGACCGGCAGGCTCGACGTCGCCGCGCTTCAGTCCGCATTGAACACTCTGCCGACGCGGCACGAAGCACTGCGGATGCGTTTCCCCGCCGGAGAAGACGGACAGCCGACCGTCCACATCGAACCCACGGTGCCGGTCCATCTGTCCATAGTGGACGCCGGAAGCGAGGAAGCCGCCCGTGCCGCCGTCGACGCCGCCGCGGCCGAGACGTTCGACCTGGCCACGGGCCCGCTGCTGCGGGCGACGCTGGCCCGGGTGTCCGACGAGGAGCACCTGCTCGTCCTGTGCACGCACCACATCGTGGGCGACGGCTGGTCGGTCGACCTGCTGCTGCGTGACCTCGCCGCGCAGTACCACGCCCTGAGCACCGGTGGCACGGCCGAGCTGCCCCCGCTGAGCATCGGTTACGGCGACTTCGCGCACTGGCAGCGCCGCACGCTCACCGGCGGCGAACTCGACCGGCAGCTGGAGCACTGGAAGGCGCAGCTCACCGGGGTCGAGCCCCTGGAACTGCCCCCCGACCGGCCCCGGCCCGCCAAGCAGAGCTTCGACGGCGCGATCCACGAGTTCTTCGTCGAGCGCGACCTCGCCCGGGCCCTCGGCGAGCTGAGCCGCGAGCACGGGGTCACGCTCTTCATGACCCTGCTGGCGGCCTACCAGGTGCTGCTTTCGAGGTACTCGGGCCAGGAGGACTTCGCGATCGGTTCGTCGTCGGCCGGGCGCGGCCTGCCCGAACTGGAGGCCGTGGCCGGCATGTTCATCAACATGCTGCCCCTGCGTGCCCAGCTGGCGGGCGACCCGACGTTCGCCGAACTGCTCGACCGCACCCGGCGGCATGTGCTGGACGCGTTCGACCACGCCGACGTCCCGTTCGAGCGGCTGGTGAACGCGCTCGGCGTACCCCGTGACGTCAGCCGCTCACCGGTGTTCCAGGCGATGTTCGTGCTGCAGAACTACGAGATGGGCCGGATGGGCGCGGCCGGACGGTCCGAAGTGGACTTCCGCTGGCTGCCGATGGACCTGCCCGCGACCCGGTTCGACTTCGAGTTCCACGCGATCGAGGTCGAAGGCGGGCTGATCGGCAAGCTCGTCTACAACACCGCGCTGTTCACCGCGGACACGGTCACCGGGATGGCCGGGCGGCTGGTCACGCTGCTGCGCTCGATCGTCGCCGAACCGGACCGGCGGCTGTCCGAAGTGGACATCCTCGACGCGGCGCAGCGCGAACTCGTCCTGGAGCGCTGGAACGCCACGACGGCCGAGTTCCCGCAGTCCACGTTGCACGCGCTCGTCGAGGAGCAGGCCGCCCGGACGCCGGACGCGCCCGCGGTGACCTTCCGCGGCGCGTCGCTGACCTATCGCGAGCTGGACGAACGGGCCAACCGGCTCGCGCACCGGCTGCGTGGTCTCGGCGTCGGGCCGGGCGTGCTCACCGGGGTGTTCGCGGAGCGGTCGTTCGAGCTGGTCGTCGCGCTCCTCGGCGTGCTGAAAGCCGGTGGCGCGTACGTCCCGCTCGACCCGGAGTATCCGGCCGACCGGCTGGCGTTCATGCTGCGGGACGCGGCCGCGCCCGTCGTGCTGACGCAGGCGGCGTTGCGCGAAACGCTGCCGCCGGGTGACGCGACCGTAGTTGTCCTGGACGCCCCTGCCGAGACGGCCGGGCAGCCGGGCACCCAGCCCGAGCCGCTCGCCGGACCGGACGACCCGGCGTACGTCATCTACACCTCGGGTTCCACGGGGCAGCCGAAGGGCGTGCCCAACGGTCACCGCGGCATCGTCAACCGGCTCGACTGGATGCAGCGCGCGTATCGCCTCGACGGCACCGATTCGGTGCTGCAGAAGACCCCGGCGGGGTTCGACGTGTCGGTCTGGGAGTTCTTCTGGCCGCTGATCACCGGCGCGCGGCTCGTGCTCGCCGAACCGGGCGGTCACAAGGACGCGGCCTACCTGCGTGAGCTGCTGGCGTCCGAAGGCGTCACCACCGCGCATTTCGTGCCGTCGATGCTCACGCTTTTCCTGGCCGAGCAAGGCGTCGAGACCTGCACGGCGCTGCGACGGGTCGTGTGCAGCGGTGAGGAACTGCCGCTCGACGCCGCCCGCGAGTTCACCCGGCGGCTGCCGGACTGCGAGCTGCACAACCTCTACGGCCCGACCGAGGCCGCCATCGACGTCACCGCCTGGCACTGCACGCCCGCCGCGCTCGCCGAGGTCGCGTCGGTGCCGATCGGGGCGCCGATCCAGAACATCCGGATCTACGTCCTCGACCGCGCGGGGCGGCCTTGTCCGGTCGGGGTGCCCGGCGAACTGCACATCGCCGGTGTCGGCCTGGCCCTGGGATATCACAATCGCCCGGAGCTGACGGCCGAACGGTTCGTGCCCGATCCGTTCCACAGTGGACGGATGTACCGCACCGGCGACCTCGCGCACTGGCGCCCGGACGGGACGATCGCCTTCCTCGGCCGGATCGACCACCAGGTCAAACTGCGCGGCCTGCGCATCGAACTGGGGGAGATCGAGACGACCTTGCGCGCCCAGCCGGGGGTGCGCGACGCCGCCGTGATCGTCCGCGAGGACACGCCGGGGGACAAGCGGCTGGTCGGGTACGTCGTCGGTGACGCCGAACCCGGCACGCTGCGGACGGCGCTCAAGCAGAGCCTCCCGGACTACATGGTCCCGCCGTCGTTCGTCGCGCTCGACGAGCTGCCGCTCACCCCGAACGGCAAGCTCGACCGCAAGGCACTGCCCGCCCCGGTCGCGTCCCGGGACGCGACCAAGGAACTGGTCGCGCCGTCGAACCCGGTCGAGATCCTGCTGGCCGAGATCTGGCGCGACGTGCTCAAAGTGGACGAACTGGGCGTCGACGACGACTTCTTCGACCTCGGCGGCCATTCGATGCTGGCCACCCAGGTGGTGGCGCGGATCGGCAAGGCGGACGCCGGCCAGGTCGGCGTCATGGACCTGTTCCAGCACCGCACGATCCGCGAGCTGGCGTCCTTCATGGACGACGACACCGCCGACCGGCCGCGTCACCTGCTGTACGAGCTGACCAAGCCGGCGAAGCAGCGGACTCTGACCTACGTCTGCTTCCCCTACGGCGGCGGCAGCGCGATCGTGTACCAGCCGCTGGCCGACGCGCTCCCGGAGGGCTATTCGCTCTACTCGGTCGCCATTCCCGGCCACGACGTCGGACTGACCGAAGAGGCCCTGCCCTTCGACGACCTGGTCGAGCGGCTGGCCGACGAGATCCTCGACCGCGTCGACGGCCCGCTGGCCATCTACGGCCACTGCGGGGTCGGCAACGCGCTGGCCGTCGGCGTCGCCCGGCTGCTCGAAGAGCGCGGCCGCGAACTGGAGGTCGTCTACATCGGCGCGATCTTCCCGTTCGCCCGGATGAAGGGCCCGGTGGGCACGCTGCGCACCCGGCTGGAGAAGCTGCGCAGCAACCGGTACTACTCGAACTGGCTCAAGGGCATGGGCGTCGACACCGACGACCTCGACCCGGCGCAGGCCGATCGCATCATCACGAACATGCGCGCCGACAGCCGCGCCGCCGAGGAGTACTTCAGCGGCCTGCTCGACGCCCGCGTGGCCAAGCTGCGCGCGCCGATCGTGTCGGTGGTCGGCTCCGAGGACCCGGTCACCGACTACTACGCCGAGCGGTACCGGGAATGGGAGTTCCTCACCGACACCACCGGGCTCGTGGTGCTCGACCGGGCCGGGCACTTCTTCCTGCGTTACCGGGCCGACGAACTCGCGGAGATCGTCACGCGGGTGCACCCGGCGCTGGACGATCCCGGCGAGCTCGACGTCCGGGCCCGCGGCGAGGACGCGGGCTGGGCGGTGCACGAGACCCACAAGTCCGCTGTGGACGAAAAACCCGCGGTGCGGCCGAGTATGGCCCGGTTCGTGACGATCACGGTCGGGCAGCTGGTGTCCTCGACCGGCTCGGCGCTGACGTCGTTCGCGGTGCCGATCTGGCTCTACACCCGCACGGGCTCGGTCGCCGACCTCGGCCTGCTGTGGGCGCTCGCGCTGCTGTTCGGCGTGCTCGTCCTGCCGGTGGCCGGCGCGCTGGTCGACCGCGGTGACCGGCGGCGGATCATGATCGCGGCCAGCGGTATCGCGGGCGGGATCCAGCTGCTCTTGGCGTTGCTGCTGATCACCGGGCACGTCCAGCTGTGGTTGTTCTACGTGCTGATCCCGCTCGGGTCGGTGGCCGCTTCGTTCCAGCGCATCGCCTATCAGTCGTCGGTGGCGCAGCTGGTGCCGAAGCAGTACCTCGGGCACGCGATGGGGCTGGCGCAGCTGTCCACCGGGTTCGCCCAGCTGCTGATGCCGGTGATCGCGGCCGGGCTGCTGGCGACGATCCAGCTGTCCGGCATCCTGATCCTGGACATGGCGAGCTACGCGTTCGCGATCGTGGGCCTGCTGCTGGTGCGCTTCCCCGATCTGATGGGCTGGCGCCCGCGCGAACCGCTGCTGACCGCGATCGCGGGCGGGCTGCGGTACTCGTGGAACCACCGCGGTTTCCGCACGATGCTGCTGTACTTCGCGCTGGCGAACGTCTTCCTCGCCCCCGCGCTGGTGCTGCTCTCGCCGCTCGTGCTGTCGTTCGGCTCGGTCACCGACGTCGCTCAGGTGGCACTCGCGGAGGCCGTCGGCGCGGTGGCGGGCGGGATCGGGATGGCCCTGTGGGGCGGCCCGCGGCACCGGCGGATGGTCGGCGTACTCGTCGGCAACGTCGGGATCGCGCTCGGCAGCCTGGTGATGGGCCTGCGGCCGTCACTGATCGTCGTCGCGGCCGGGGTGTTCCTACTCGCCGCCGCGATGTCGGTGTCACAGGGCATCTACGCGACGCTGGTGCAGGTCAAGGTGCCGCAACGGTTCCACGGCCGGGTGTTCGCGATCAACCAGACGATCACGTGGTCGACGCTGCCGATCGGGTTCGCCGTGCTGGCACCGCTCGCCGTCGGCTGGTTCTCGCCGCTGCTGGCGCCGGGTGGCGCGCTGACCGGGTCGGTCGGCGCCGTGCTCGGCACTGGCGAGACCCGGGGCATCGGGCTCGCCTACGTCGTCTTCGCGCTGATCCTGCTGCTGATCAACGTGGGCGGGTTCTCGCTGCGGCTGCTGCGCCGGTTCGACACCGAAGTGCCCGATTCGCTGCCCGACGACCTGGTCGGGGCGCAGGAACGGGAGCGCAAGCTCGCCGGGAAGGAAGCCGCATGAGTACGGCAGTGCTGGTCAGGGAGGCGCGCGGGCACTGGGTCGGCGAGGTCGCCCCGGCGATGCGGGCGGCCGGGCACCGCGTGGTGCTGCTCGCCCCGCCGATGGACGCGGCCGGGCGGGCGGCGCTGGAGGGAGTGGTGGACGACGTCGTCGCGCTCGACGACGTCCACGACCCGGAAGCCGTCGCGGCGAAGATCCGGGAGATCGACGGCGGTGCGCTGGCAGGGATCTTCACCGGCTCGGACGGCGCTATCGCGAGCACCGCCCGCGCCGCTGAGTTGCTCGGGGTGGCGCGCTGCCCGGCGTCGGTGTTCGCCTTGTGCGCGAACAAGTTCGCGGTCCGGGAGGCCCTCGCCGCGGCGGGGCTGCCCGGACCCGCCTATGCCCTGATTTCGTCGGCGGAGGAGGCGGCTTCGGTGGCTTCGGCGGTCGGGTTCCCGGCGATCGTCAAACCGGTCAACGGGGCGGGCAGCAACCTCGTCCGCGCCGTGTCCACTGTGGATGAACTGGCGGCCGCGTACGAGCTGCTGGCCGCGCGGCTGCCCGAATCCGCGGATCCGCGCTACCACCGTCCACTGGGGACACTGGATCCTTCGAAGACGTTCCTCGTCGAAGGGTTCCTGTCCGGTCCGGAGTACGCGGTGGACGTGCTGATCCGTGATGGCGTGGCCGAGCCGGTCGAAATCCTCGACAAACCGCTGATCGACGAGCGGAAGTTCGAGCTGGCGCTGTCGTGCCCGCCGGCCGGGCTCACCGGCGACCGGGCCGGTCTGGTCACCGCGGCGGCGGTCGCGGCGGTGACCGCACTGGGGCTCGACAACACCTGCGCCCACGTCGAGCTGATCGACGACGCCGACCGCGGCCCGACGATCGTCGAGGTCAACGCGGGCCGCCCGGCGGGGTCGATCATGCCGCTGCTGGCGAAGCTGCGCACTGGCATCGACGTGTTCGCCGAGCTGGCGGCCCTCGCCGTGGGCGCTCCGCCGCCGGTGCGGGAACCCGCGAAACTGCCGATCCCGCTGGGCATGCTGATCCTCTACGCGGCCGGTTCGGGCCGGTTGAGAAGCATCGGCGGACTCGACGAGATCGCCGAACTGCCCGAGGTGATCGACGTCGTCACCACCGTCTCCCCAGGAGAGGTGCTCACCGACGAACAGGAGACCTACGCCGTCAACCTCGTCGTGGCCGGATTCGCCGATCACGACGACCTCGCCGCCCTGCACGCCGAAGCGAACAAGCTCGTCCGGCTGGAACTGGAGGACGTGTGAACACCGCGTACGTGGTCCGGGAGACCGCCGGGCAGTGGATCGCCGACGTCGTGGCCGCCGTGCGCGCGAGCGGGTTGCGGGCCGAGCTGGTCACCCAGCCGCTGGAACCGGCCGAGCAGGCGCAGCTGGCGGACCTGGTGGACGGCTTCGTCGTCGTCGACGACGTCCGTGACGCCGAAGCCGTCGCCGAGGCCATCCGGGCGCGGGACGCCGGTCCGGCCGGGGTGGTGACCGCCGCCGAGGGGATCATCGCGAGCGTCGCCCGTGCGGCCGAACTGCTCGGTGTCGCGCGCTGCCCGGCGTCGGTGTTCACCGTGACGCACAACAAGTTCGCGGTCCGGCAGGCGCTGGCCGCGGCCGGATTGCCGGGGCCGCGCTGCGCGCTGATCTCGTCGGCGGACGAGGCGGCGTCGGTGGCTTCGGCGGTCGGGCTCCCCGCGATCGTCAAACCGGTCAACGGGGCGGCGAGCAACCTCGTGCGCACCGTGTCCACTGTGGAGGAACTGGCGGCGGCGTACCGGCTGCTGGCGGAGCGGTTGCCGCTGTCGGAGGACGCCCGGTACCACCGGCCCGTCGGTGGCGGGCCGTCGCCGATCGACCCGCTGAAGGCGTTCCTCGTGGAAGGTCTGCTGCGTGGGCCGGAGTACGCGGTCGACGTCCTGGTACGCGACGGCGTCGCGGAGCCGGTGGCCGTGGTGGATAAGCCGCTGATCGACGAGCGCAAATTCGAGCTGGGCATGGTCTGCCCGCCGCTCGAACTGTCCGAAGAGGACACCGGACGGCTGTTCGCGGCGGCCACAGCGGCCGTGCTCGCACTGGGCCTGGACAGCACCTGCGCGCACGTGGAACTGATCGACGACGCCGAGCTGGGCCCGGTGATCGTCGAGGTGAACGCGGGCCGCCCGGCCGGCGGCGCCCAGCCCGTGCTCCTGAAGCTCGCGACCGGCATCGACGTCACCGCCGAGGCCGTGTCGCTCGCACTGGGCACACCACCGCCCGCGCGAGGTGCGGGCCTGCCGGTGCCGGTGGGCTACCTGATCTTCTACGCCGAGGGCACCGGGCGGCTGGTCCGCGTCGAAGGCACCGACGAGGTCGCCGAGCTGCCCGAAGTCCTGGAGGTCGTCACGATCGTGCGCCCCGGCCAGCTGCTCACCGACGACCAGGAGATCTACGCGGTGAACGTCCTCGCCGCGGGATTCGCCGACACCGAAGACCTCGCCGCGCTGCACGCCGAGGCCGCCAAGCTGATCCGATTCGAACTGGAGGAGTCATGACCGCCGAACTCGCGGCGAACCCCGGCAGCGCCCACCACGTAGAGGGCAACGAACACACGAAGATCACCGTGTACGCCGCCACCGGCCTGGACTGGGTGCGCGCGCACCGCGAAGCGCTGCAGGACCGGCTGCGCGAGCACGGCGCGATCCTGCTGCGCGGCATGCCTGCCGACCTGACGGTGTTCAACCAGGTCACCGAGGAGATCGGCGGCTCGCTGCTGACCTACACGGAACGGTCGACGCCGCGATCGGCGGTCTCGGGCAACATCTACACCTCGACGGAGTACCCGCCCGCCGAGTCGATCCCGATGCACAACGAGAACTCGTACTCCGCGCACTGGCCGGACCGCCTGTTCTTCCTGTGCGACAAGGCGGCCGAGACCGGCGGCGCGACACCGATCGCCGACAGCCGCGCGATGTACCGCCTGCTGCCGCCGGACCTGCGCGAGCGGTTCGCGGACGGCGTCACCTACACCAGGGCGTTCCGTGAAGGCCTCGGGCTGACCTGGCAAGAGGCGTTCCAGACCGAAGACCGCCAGGCGGTGGCGGATTACTGCACCGGCAACGGGCAGACGTACGAGTGGACCGATGAGGGCCTGCGCACGCGGCACATCCGCCCGTCCTTCGTCGCGGAACCGCACACCGGCGCGACGGTGTGGTTCAACCAGGCCAACCTGTTCCACGTGTCGAGCCTGGGGGAGGAGGTCAGCGAGGCGCTGCTGGAGCTGTACCCCGAGGAGGACCTGCCCCGCAACGCGTACTTCGCCGACGGCTCACCGATTCCACTGGCGGACCTGGCCACGATCAAGGCGGCCTACGACGAGGTCAGCTACGCGTTCCCGTGGCAGCCGGGCGACATCATGGTGATCAACAACATGCTGATGGCCCACGGACGCGAACCGTTCACCGGCACCCGGCGGACCCTGGTCGCGATGACGTGACCCTCCGGGCCATCCCGGGGAACGGCCTCGGTCACGATCGTCGAGTCCTCTGTGGCGCTGTCCCGGTGCACGGAGTGGATGTCGATGTTCAGACGGACCGTCATGGGGCTCCCGTCGCCGCTCGGAGGGATGCGTCGAGTGGGACGGTGATGGGGGCGCCGGTGGCCTTCTCGACGTCGGCGACGGTGACGTCCGGTGCGATACCGGCCAGGCGGAGGCCGTCGGGGGTGACGTCGAGGACGGCCAGATCGGTGATGATCCGGCTGACGCATCGGCGGCCGGTGAGGGGGAGGGTCCAGTCCTCGATGATCTTGGGGCTGCCGTCGCGGGCGGTGTGCTCGGTGAGGGCGATGACGCGCCGGGCGCCGTGGACGAGGTCCATCGCCCCGCCCATGCCTTTGATCCTTTTGCCGGGGATGGTCCAGTTGGCGAGGTCGCCGCGTGCGGAGACCTGCATGGCGCCGAGGAACGCGATGTCGATGTGGCCGCCGCGGATCATGCCGAACGACTGCGCGGAGTCGAAGAAACTCGCTCCGGCGAGGGTGGTGACGGTTTCCTTGCCCGCGTTGATCAGGTCGGGATCGACCTGGTCTTCGGTGGGGTACGGGCCGGTGCCGAGAATCCCGTTTTCGGAGTGCAGGACGACGTGGATGTCGCCGGGGACGTGGGCGGGGATGAGCGTCGGGAGGCCGATGCCGAGGTTGACGTAGCTGCCGTCGGTGAGTTCGGCCGCGGCGCGGGCGGCCATCTGGTCGCGGGTCCAGGGCATCAGCGCGTCGTCCTCTTCAGCTGCCAGAAGTAGCCACGGCGCCGCCACGGCCGGATGGTGGCAGGGCCGGGGTCACCAGGGGACGGCGCCGTCGTCGGAGAAGAACGAACCGGTCGGGCCGTCGCCGGGAAGCGTGGCGAGCCGGATCGCGATGGCCGCGCCCTGCTCGGGGGAGCGGGGTCCGTGGAAGCCGGTGAAGTCGGTCGCGACCAGGCCCGGGCAGGCGGCGTTGATCAGGATGCCCGTACCGGCGAACTGCCGGGCGTAGTGCACGGTGACGGCGTTGAGGAACGACTTCGACGGCGCGTAGGCCGCCATGACGGGGCCGATGTCGATGTCCGGGTCCGCCTGCAGGGTCAGGGAGCCGACGCTGCTGGAGACGTTGACGACGCGCGGCGACGGGGAGCGCCGCAGCAGCGGCAGCATCGCGTTGGTCACGCGGATGACGCCGAGGACGTTGGTCTCCACGACCGTGCGGACCACGCCGAGGTCGAGCGTGGTGGGGTCCTGCACCCATCCCGGACCGGACTCTCCCGAGATCCCGGCGTTGTTGACCAGGACGTCCAGGCTCCCGGCCCGCCGTTCGACCAGTTCCGCGGCATCGGCGACGCTGTCGTCGCTGGTCACCTCCAGCGGCACCCCGAACGCGTCCACCCCGGCGGCGCGTAACTTCTCCACGGCGGTCTCGAGCCGGGCCTCGTCCCGGGCTCCCACGCCCACGCGGTATCCGAGGGCGCCCAGACCGTTCGCTATCTCGTACCCGATTCCCTTGTTCGCCCCGGTCACCAGTGCGATCTTCGTTTCGTTCACGGGATCGATGCTCACTCACCGACGGAGACGTGACCAACACCGATAAGGCGTCCGGTGATACTCGCGGGGTATCACCGGAAGTACGCTCTGGACATGGACACCCTGGAGACCCGCGAGCTGAGGTATTTCGTGGCCGTCGCCGAGGAACTGCACTTCGGCCACGCCGCGGAGCGGCTCGGCATCGCCCAGCCGCCGCTGTCCCGGGCGATCCAGCGGCTCGAACGGCGCCTCGGCGTCTCGCTGCTGGACCGCAACCGCCGCGGCGTTTCGCTGACTGGCGCCGGAGAAGTCCTGCTGCACGAGGGGCGCGCGGCCCTGCACGCGACCGCCGCCGCCGCACGCCGCACCCGCCGCGCCGGTGGCGCCGATCGTCCCGAGGGCACCCGCGATCGCCTGATACTGGCGGTCAAGGCCGCCGCGTCCCAAGAGCTGCTGCGGAAACTTCTCGACGCCTATGCGGCCCAGCCCGGCGCCGCCGAAATCGAATTGCTGCCGTGCGGTATCGGCGAACAGGAACAATTGCTGCGCGACGGCCGCGCCGATGTGGCACTCATGCAGACGCCGTTCAACTCCCTCGCCGGGTTCGACAGCGAGGAGCTACTGACCGAGGGACGGATCGCCGTCCTGCCCGCGGGGCACCCGCTCGCCGCGCACAAAACCTTGTCCCTGGCCGATGTCACCGATGTCCCCGACCTTCCGCTCGCCCGCTGGCCCCGTGACGGCACCTACCCTCCGGGCCCCGGCCCCGAGGTCCGCGACCAGACCCAACTCGCTCAGCTGATCGCCCTCGGACGCGCCGCGGCCATCTGCCCCGACTCCTCCCGCACCTGGCTATGGGCCGAACACGCCGCCGTACCCCTCACCGACGCGCCTCCCGTCATCACCCACATTGCCTGGCCCCCGCACAGCCGCTCCCGCACCCTCGCCCAGCTGATCCGCACGGCCGTCGAGCTGTAGCCCCGGGTGGAGCGTGTGCCGGGACGGTGCCGCGTTTCCGTTGTGCTCGGGTCGCTCACAACCCGGCCTTGCCCAGCAGGTCCAGCATGACTTGCCGCGGCAGCCTGGGGTTGGCGCCCGCGGCCGCGCAGACGCTCAGGTCTCTGTCTTCGATCAGTGCCCGCAGGATCTCCGGCGGGGTCTTGAGGTGACCGGCCACATCCGCGCGGACTTGGTCGTCGGGGTCGGTGGCCAGCTCGGCCAGGATCTCGAGCGGCAGGTCGGGACCTTTCAGCGCGATCGATCGCCGTCGCGGGTCGGAATGCGTGGCGAAGCGGATGAAGGCCTCCGGTGGGAAGTTCGGGTGGTCGACGATCAGCGGCCGGTGCTTCGGGTGCTCGCCGTGCTGGGCCACCAGTCGCTCGAGGACGTCGCCGGGAGTGTCCGGGCGGTGCGCGACCAATCGGCGGATCCCGACGTCCTTGTCGTCGTGCAGGGCGGCCACGACCTCCGGCGGCAGATCGGGACTCGCCGCGACTTCCGCACGGAAACAGTGAATCGGGGAGTCCAGATAGGACAGCCGTTCTGCCAATGGCAGCAAGGAAACCCACGGCACAGCGCTCGCGTTCAGCACTGTCAGCGCGAACGATTCCGCACTCCACGGCCCCTCGGCGGCGGAGCACAGGTCTCGGTGCAGCTCGCGGCGCCTGTCCTCGGACAGGTCCTGACGGAGGATCACGTGCGCCCGTACGAACGCGCTCGGGTCCTCGGCCAGCCGATCCCGCAGGTCGGTGGGCAGGCTCGGATTCTTGGCGACTTCGGCGCGCAACTCTTCGTTGTCGGCGGCCACGAGTTCCTCGGCGATATCCCTGCTCAAAGTGGCGTAGGACGCGACGCTCTCCCTGGTGGCCTCGTCAGCCAGCAGCTTTTGATGGAGATCCTCGGGTGCGTCGCCGTGGGGATAGCCGGCGACGCTTTCGCGCACCCCGGGATCCGGATCGGAGAGCAACGCGCGGCGGACATCCTCCGGCATGCGGTAATCCCAGGCGCGGCCAAGAGCGGCCCGGACGTTCGGGTCCGCATGCGTGGCCAGTGTGGACAGATCCTCCCCGGCGTACAGTGCGAGGTCGGACGCCGAGACCGGGATGTGCCTGTCGATCGAGTGCTGGATGAGTTCCAGCTGTACGGCCGGATCTTCCAACCCGAGCGAGTCGCCGGTCGCGAGCAGCTTCTCGACCAGCTCCGGCGACTTGTCCTCCCGCCGCGACGCGATCTCATGCGCCGCCACGGGCACCAGGCGAAGCAGAACCTCGAGCGGAGCAGCGGGATTCCGCGCTATGCCTTCCAGCGCCTTCTTCAGTGTCGCGTCCACGTCCCCCATCCTGCCCGAACGTCTTGTCAGAGCCGGACCGAGCATCGCCACCGTCGCTGAATCTGTGGACCGGCTCAGCGTCCTGACGTCGGCGATCGGCCGATGGTGCCGCGGCCGACGCTCGCGGCACCATCGGGGGAGCGAGTCAGGCCAGCTCGTTCCACAACTGATCGGCCCAGTTGCCGCAGGTCGACTGGAGTGCGCGGGTTTCGGCCGCGGTGCCGCGAACGACCAGGCACAGGCCCGAATTGACGTTGCGGAAGCGGTAGTTCCCCGTCGGGGCATCGAGTTCGCGGTGCCAGATCTGGTCCATCCAGTGGGAGCCACAGGTGGTCGCGGTACCAGGTGACTCGCCGGTGCCGCGCGTGGCCGCGCACTTCTGCGACTCGAGGTTGCGAAGCTGGACACGGCCAACGCCCTGGCCCGGCATCTGCCAGCGCTGGTCCGCGTACGCGCCGCACGGGTATTGGATGACCGCGTTCTCACCCGGCGTGTTGCGGGCCAGCAGGCAGAGTCCCGAGTTCTGGTTGCGGAGGCGGACGACGTGGTCGTTGAGATGGGCACAGGCCATCTGCTCGATCTCATAGATCGCGGTACGCGGGACGTGGAACCAGAAGCCGTCTTTGTCGGCGGCCACCCTGAAATCACGGTCGACAGGGCCGAGCCGTATGTCGATGTTCCCGCTGAAGACGCATCCTGGAGGTACGAAGAACGCGTCCCAGTCCTCATCGAAGGGCGTCCGGGCACCGCTGCCGAGCACTTTGAAGTCCAGCTCGGGGTCCGAGTACGAGCATGGCCCTCCGGCGTCGTCGTCTCCGCAGAATTTCCTCGCGACCGTGATGTCCTTGTCGGTCTTGTTCTTGGTCGCACTGCACAGGTCTTCGATGGGACCAGGCACCGGCGAGCACTCGGGATCGGCCGCGGCGGAGGCCGTGGCCGCGGATGGGGCCGCCAGGCCGATGGACGCCCAAGCCGTCATCGCCAGCACCGCGGCGATGACCCATCGCCGCGCGGGCGACGCGGATGAATGGTGAAACCAGGTCATGACAGTTGCTCCTCCCAACGGAAGGGACCGTCAGGTGCGGCGATCTCCCCGTGCCGCCACCACGGTCCCGCCGGTCACTCTCCTCGCGGGCACCGCACCCGGCAACGGCGTCGTCCGGGGTCGGGACGATGGGACGTCCCGGCCGGTCTGACCTGCGTCGTCGCCAGGTCCGGGGACGGGCCGGAATGACCCGCGAACGGATTTCCGGTTGCCGACGAACAGCGTCTTTCCCGGGTTCGTCACTCACCTAAACTGGTGCACCACGATGTCGCGGGACGGGAGGGCCATGGCCGGCGTCGCGCGTTATCGGGACTTGGGCAACCGGTTGGAAGAGCTCAAGGCGCGCAGCGGGCACAGCTATTCGGGCATCGGCCGGAAAATCCACCTGAGCAAGTCCGCGGTGCACCGGTACTGCACGGGGTTGAGCGCGCCGAAGGAGTTCGGCGTCGTGGAGCGCATCGCGCTGACGTGCGGCGCGAGCCGGGATGAGATCGTCGCGCTGCACCGTCTGTGGCTGCGCGCCACGGCACCCGCGGGGGAGGTCGCCGAAGGAGCCGTCCCGGAGACGGCACCTGTTCCATCCGAAGCGGAACCCCGGCACGCACCTGCCGAACCGGCACGCTTCCCCCGCCGACGGCGACGATGGCTGGTGCCGGGCATCGTCACGGCGATGGCCGGGTTCCTGGCCTTCCTCCTCGTGTCGAGCACGGCCGGCTCGGGCCCGGCGGAGGACGCGCAGGCGCAGCGGATCGGCGGGCCGGCGTGGAAGCTGCCACCGGCGCCGGTGCCGAGCACGTTCTTCGGGGTCACGATCAACAGCGCCACGGGAAGGATGCCGTCGTTCCACGTCGGCGCCGTCCGGTTCTGGGACGGCGGGACAAGGTGGTCGGAAGTCCAGCGCCTGCGCGGAGAGTTCGACTGGGCCACGCTCGACCGGTTGGTGACAGGCGCGGAGGAGGCGGACCTGCCGTCCCTGTTCGTCTTCGGCGGGACTCCGAGGTGGGCCAGCCCCAACGGCCCGGCCGGACCGTACCCGGAGGGGACCCCGGCCCCGCCCGTCGACCTGGCCGACTGGGAGCTGTTCGTCAGCTCGGTGGTGAACCGCTATCGGGGCCGGATCGACGCCTACGAGCTGTGGGTACTGGCCAACGACCGACGCTTTTTCGCGGGCACCGTGGAAACCTTGGTCGACATGACCCGCCGGGCCGCCGCCATCATCCGGTCGCGCGACCCGGGGGCGACGGTGGTGTGTCCGGGCATGGGCCAGCTGTGGACACCGGAAGGCGTTTCCTTCCTGCGGCGCTTCGCGGACTTGAACGGGTACGACCAGTGCGACGTCGCGAGTGTCAAGCTGTTCCAGAAGAGCGCGAGCGATCCGCCGGAGTCCATGCTGGAGCTGACCGCGACGATCGACCGGGTCATGCACGAGGCCGGTGTCCACCCGCGCCTGTGGAACACCGGGACGACGTACTCGATCGCGACCCAGGCGCCGCTCGACGAGGTCACCGCGCGCAACCACGCCGTCCGGTTCTTCCTGGTGGGCCTCTACGCGCGCAAGGTCAACCTCGAACGCATGTACTTCTACAACTGGGGCGGAACGAGGGTGCCGATCGTGCTGCAGCCGGTCGGCGGAACACCCACGGCGGCCGCGCTCGCGGTGGAAGTGCTGCAACGCTGGCTACACCGTGCCCAGAGCCGGTCGTGCGGCCAGGGAACGCCGTCGGGCCTGCCGGAGAACGTCTGGAGGTGCGAGTTCACCGTGATCGAGCCTGAACGCACCTACGACGCCGCGGTCGTGTGGGCCGATCGGGGAGCCGCCACTCTGACGGCGAGCGCGGGCACCCGGCGGCTGCACCGTCTGGACGGGACCGAGGAGCCCGTGCAGCCGGGCGACCCGATCGCCGTGAGCGAAGAACCCGTCTTGGTCGTGTCGGACCCGGCGGGGCGTTGAGCACCGCACATGACACCTGCCTCTTCGGCAGAAGAACCGTACCGGGCACGTACTCGACTTCTCCTTGAGAAAGCGCTTACAGGTTCAGGCGGCTCAGGTGCCGTAGTTGATGGTCTTGCCGGACGCCAAGTCGCCGGAGTAGCACCAGATGGTGCTCTTCTGCAGTCCCGGGTGCGCCCAGATCCCGGTGCGCGGGTAGGTGTTGGATTGTCCCGGCGTCCGGCAGTCGATCCTGATCCGGAAGGTACCGGTGCCGCGAGGGTGGCGCATGCGACGAGGAGCGAGCTCGTGCCCAAGAGCCTGATTGTCCGGTTCATCATGGATGACTCCCTGGATCCGGTGTCCGATGTCGGCTAGAGCATGGCAGTGCTCGCCGCACCGGCGCGGTGGTTTCCTGAAACGACGTCAGATCCAGGCGCGTGGTCACCTCGGTCCGGCTTGGGCCGCATGGGTGATCGACGACGGGATTTCCGTGACTCGGAGGGATTCGCCGGTCCCGGCACGGGGACGGGCCCGTCAGGTGAGGAGCTCTCACGTGACGGGCCCGAACTTCTACTACGCCTTGACGCAGGCGACGATGACGCCGATGGTGGCGTTCGCGGCCGTGGCGTGCGCGGCCGCGCTCGCCGCCGCGGCGGTGGCGGCAGCCGTGGTGAAAGCGCCCAGGTTGGCGGCGGCGTCGTTGATCGCGGCCGGTGTCCCGGTGAGCACGCCCTCGGCGAACGCCTTGGCGGCGGCGGCAGCGGCGGCCGAGTCGGCGACGTTGGCCGCGGCGGCGGTGGCCGAGTTCGCGGTGTCGACCGCGGCGGCGATGGCGGTGGCGCAACCGGCGGGAGGAGCGTTCGCCGGTGCGAGGTTCGTAGTGGACGCGGCGGCACTGATCGGTGCCATGGTCAGCATCGCGAGGACACCGACGGCGAAGGACGAGGCCGCGAGACGGGAGAGGTTCATGTTCATGAGCGGAACTCCTGAATCAGGTTGAAGAGCGAGTCCCGGCCTGCCGGCGAAACCGAACCGCCGGAACAAAGTCGGCTGAATCGAACCGGCTCATACCACTGAGTGGACCACTGAACGAATATCGAATACGAAAAGGCACCCGTAAGTGTCTGACGGGAAAAAACGTTTGTGGGCCCGGGATTTGCCGACTTCGGCGGCTGACAGCGCTTTCCCTCCGTACACTGACCGGCTTCTCCGGATTTCGTACCTGTACCGCGGAGTCAAGGGAGGACGATGAGCTACTCGCGACCATCAGCGGACCGGTTCGTGGGGATGATCAGAACCGCCTACCAGGGGCTGATCGAGGACGGTACGGTCTCGTTCGCCGTCGACCATGATGATGCCGAGACGGTCGCCCGGCTTGAGCCGGTCGTCTCCGGCGCGCCGAGCCTGGAGCTACGCATGACCGGAAGCGCCGGGGAAGTGTTCCTCGACGATCTGGATCCGTTCGAAGTGGACGAGGCCTTGCCGGAGGACGTCGAAGAGTTCGCGTCGTTCACGCGGGCATTGGTCGATGGGGAGCTTGAGCTGCTCTTCAGGAAGACCTTGCTCGGCCGGCGCCCGGCGGCAGCCGAATGGCCCGGCGGTCGATGGTCGCTTCCGGGAGAGCCGGGCGTCGTGGGTTGGTTGTCGTGAACGCGGTTCCCGAGTGTGTCCAGCGGATCACCGTCGGCCGGTTGGCCTCGTCGGAGATCGTCACAACCCGGTCGCCAGGAGATGCCGGGACCGCTCCCAGGCATCGTCGGCTTTCGTGGGTTCGCCCATCACCAGATAGGAGTCACCCAGCTCGCGGAACAGTTCGGGTACCAGGCCCACGCTGGCGGGCCTGTCCCGGCGCACGGTCGCCACGAGGACCGCCAGGGCGCGCTCGAACTCGGCGCTGGGGAAGACGAAGCGGACCAGCGCGCCGACCGCCATCGAGCCGGTCGGCTCGGGACCGCGCTCTTTCGCCAACCGCAGGGCTTCGTCGAGCAGGGACTGGGCGCGCACGTCACCCTGGCGGGTGTAGCCGCAAGCCAGGTAGACGAGCGTCATGGCCTGGGTCGCCCGGTGGCCGAGGGCGCGGAACAACGCCAGCGCCCGTTCGAAAGCGGCGACCGCGGCGCCGGTCTTGTCCTGGGTGCTGAGCACCGAGCCTTCGAGCAGCCAGGCGAACGCCTCGCTCGGGTCGTCCCCGAGCCGCCGGGCCAGTGCCCTCGCCCGATGCAGGCACGGCGCGACCTCGTCGAGCCGTCCGGCGTCGCGGTGGATGAGCGCCATCAGGAGCAAAGCGCTCACAGTGCTCACCCATGCTTCGCCGTGCGCGGTCTCGACAGCGTTTCGCAAGCACTCCATCGCTTCGTCCGGTCGCTCGGCGAGCCGGAGTGCGGCGCCGCGCAGCCGCAGTGCGTCCGCCTGGCCCCGGCGATCGCCGAGCCGGGCGAACAGCCGGTGCGCCGCGGCGGCGTGCTCATGCGCTTCCCGGTGGTCCACCGGCAAGATGTGCAGGGCGAGGCCTCGCAGTGTCACCGCTTCGCCCAGCCGATCGCCCACAGCGATGCTCGCTCGCAGCGCGGACCGGTTCGTCTCGGCCCATTCGTCGCGCAGGTTCCGGATCGCGAGGTAGCCGGCGGAGATCTGGGCGGCTTCCCACGCGGGTGCCGGGCAGGCCGCCTCGGCGGCGTCCCGCACCAGCACGAGCAGGGAGGTGCGTTCCGCGTCGAACCACGCGATCGGATCAGCGAGCAGCTCCCGGGTGCAGCCTTCGGCAAGCTCGGGCCGGGGCTCGGTCCCGCCGATCAAGTCCAGCACCTGGTGGGGGAGGCGCCGGTTCGCCTCGTCCGCCAGCGCGAGCCAGCAGCCGATCACCCGGCGCAGGGACTCCGCGCGGACCGCCTCGTCGTCCTCCTCGAACGCGCATTCCCTGGCGAACAACCGGGTCAGGTCGTGGAACCGGTATCGCGCCCGTCCTGTTGTGTCCACATGGGACACTTCGACCAGGTGCACGTCGACGAGCGCTTCGAGCAGTTCCTCGGACTCCGCCGCGGACACGCCGAGCATCGCGGCGCCCGCCCATGCGGCGAAGTCGGGTACTCCGAGCAGCGCGAAGGTCCGGAACGCGTGTCGCAGCCGCGGGGCCAGCCCCTGGTAGCTCAGCCGCAAGCTGGCCCGCACGGCCAGGTCGCCTGCCACCAGCTCGTCCAGGCGGCGTCGTTCGTCGGAGAGGCGGCGGACGAGCTGCGAAACGCTCAGGCGCGGCCGGGCGACGAGCCTGGCCGCCGCCACTCGGACGGCCAACGGCAGGTAGCCGCACAGCCCGGCCAGCTCCGCGGCCGCTTCCGGCTCGACGCCGATCCTGGTGGCACCGGCCACCTTGGCGAGCAGTCCGACCGCCTGCCCGCGGGTGAGCACGTCCAGCCGGAAGTGACGGGTGCCTTCCAGTCCCAGCAAGGAGGTCCTGCTGGTCACCAGCACGGCCACCGAGCGCGTGCCCGGCAGCAGAGGCCGCACTTGCGCTTCGCTCGCCGCGTCGTCCAGCAGGATGACGAGGCGGCGGCCCGCGAGCAGACTGCGGAACAGTGCCGAGCGTTCCTCCAGCCGGTCCGGCAGATGCCCGCTCGGCACGCCGAGCGCGGAGAGCAGCCCGACCAGCGCCTTCGACGGCTCCAGCGGGCCGGGCCGGGCGCCGCCGAGGTTGACGTAGAGCTGCCCGTCCGGGAACTCGGCCGCCAGTTCGTGCGCGACCTGGAGCGCCAGCGCGGTCTTGCCCACGCCACCCTGTCCCGCCAGTGCGGAGATCGACCCGGCGCGCGCGTGACCGAGCAGCCGGGCGACCTCCGCGTCCCGGCCGGTGAACTCCGCGACGGCCAGCGGCAGCTGCGCGGGCTTCACCGCGCGCAGGGTGACGCGGGCGGCCTCGGTGGCGGTCGGATCCAGTGCCGGATCGGCGCGCAGGATGTCCTGGTGCAGCTTCCGGAGCTCCCGGGAAGGCTCGAGTCCACTGTGCTGCCCCAGATCCGCCCGCAGGCGGCGGTAGGCCGACAGAGCGTCGTCGGGTCGGCCGTCGCGGTAGAGCGCGAGCATCAGTTGCGCGGCGAGTCGCTGCTGGTGAGGATGCTGCCGGGCCAGCGCGGTCAACTCGGGCAGCGCTTTGGCATGCCCGCCGAGGCGCAGGGTCACCTCGGCGTGGTCGAGCCGGGCGCTGAGCCATTCCTGTTCGAGTGGCGGCACGAGCCGGTGGCGGATCAGCTCCGAGTCGACGTCGGCGAGTGGACGGCCCCGCCACAGCCGCAGCGCGTCGGCGAGGATCGCCTCCGCCCGGACGTCCTGCCCCGCGCCGAGCGCGCCGGCCCTCGTCACCGCGTTCCGGAACCGGTGCAGGTCCACGGCGCCGGGGTCGACATCGAGCAGATAGCCCTGGCCGCGCCGGGTGATGGCCGCCCCACCCGCGAGCACCCGGCGGAGCTTCGAGACCGTGACCTGGATCGAATTGGCCTGCCTGCGCGGAGGACGCTCGCCCCACAACGCTTCCGCGACCCGCTCGGTCGGCACGACCCGGCCCGCTTCGAGGGCCAGCAAGCCCAGCACACAGCGCAGTCGAGCCGCGCCGAGCGGGACGTGACGGCCGTCCTTGGTGACTTCCACCGGGCCCAGCACACCGATATCCATAAGGGTGTCGACTGTGCCCGGCTTCGGTCAGTTCCTCTTGCCGGGAAACACTTTGCACTCGCTACCCGGCCAGGCCCGACAGCCGGCGGGAGACCGTGCTGCCCGGGTCCATGGGCGCGATGCCGTCGGCGATGCCCTGGGGATGCCGGACTTCCTGGAACTTCTGGATCAGCGCGGCGGGCATTTCGTCGGTCCGGAAGGTCACCGGGTCGAAGTTCCCGCCAGGGACCAGGTCCAGCGGCTCGGGCATTTCGTCCCCTCTCGCCATTTCGGTGAGCTGCCGCAGCTTCGCCGCGACCTCCCCATTGGCGTGCTCCATGCCGAGTCGCATCTTGGTGAGCTTCTCCATCAGCGACTCGGAGAGTTCGAGCGGCGAGCCACCTGCCAGCTGTACCGGATCGGCGGACATCTCCGCGAACCCCGCGCTCAGCATTCCTCCCGCGGCACCCGTCGCCCCGGTGGCGCCGACCGCGATGAGGGTGATCCCCCCGGTCGGCGGGGCCAGGGCCAGTCCGAGCAGGCCCGTGGCGGCCCCGCCCAGGGCCGCCGACAGGACCTTCAGCCCCACGTTCGCTTTTGTGTGCTGGGATGCCGCGAACTGCTTGACCGACTCCTCGAAGGCTTCGGCCAGCTTCTTCAGGTCCTCCCTGGCCGCGACGGCGATGTCGTGTGCGGCCACCGCCCCGGCCTCGAGCCGGCTGAGATTACTGACCCTGATCCCGATCGCTTCGTTGGCCCGGACGATGCGCTCCTTGGCCGCGGTGGCGCCGGTGCCGGACCAGTTCGCGAGCTGGTCGATCGCCACCTTGAAATCGGCGGGGTAATCGTTGCCCAGCCGGTACCACGTGCGGTGCAGGGTTTCGATGAGCTCTTCGAGCTGCCTGACATCGGTGTCCGACACATCGCGGAACAGCGACGTCACCTCCTGGCGGGCGTCGGGGTGGACCCGCTTGAATCCCTGCATGGTCGAGTGGTCCAGGAGTTCGAGATTCTCGATGATCGACCCTAGAGCGTCATGCAGGTCCGGGTCGATCTCGTCAGGGTTGAACGGCGGATCGAGCAGGTCATCGAAGAAACTCATCGGCTCAGCCCCTGGTCGGCGGCGCGGTACAGCTCGGACACCTTCCGCAACGCTTCGGCGAGGTCGACCGTGTGGTCTCCCAGCGTTCTGAGCTGACCTTCCAGCTCCACCCGGTACTCGTCGTAGGCGCGGGCGACATCCACGAAGCCCAGCTGGCGGCCGAACGCGTTGTCCGGTGCTTCGGACTTGGGCACGGCGTAGTGCCCCTTCCCGTCCGATCGGGGGATGACGCTCGCCGGCAGCGGGATATCCGGTATGTCGGCCTTCCCGGTGCCGGACCAGGCGCTCAGGACGGCGTCGCCTCCTTTCTCGAGATTGATGGCCGCTTGATGCAGCTCGGTCAGCTCCACTTCGAAATCCGGCATGGTCGGCAACCCCCTCGGCTGGTCGGTTGCCCAGCAGGTTAGGAAGGAGTCCTTACCGCCCGCTGATCCACGGCTGACCCGCCCGTCCGCGCCTGCAGTTTGTTCAGGCCGACCCACTGCAGCGCGGCGAAGCCGGCGACCACGCACGCCTGCGCCACCGTCCATGCGGTGCCGATCGGGTTCGTCCCGAGCCAGCCGAACACGGCAGCGACGATACTGACCAGTGCCCAGCCGATGTTCGCCTCGATCACCAGCCTGGTGGGCCACGGTGCCGGCCGCGATGGCCTCGCTGTCGCGGCGACCATGATTCCGTACGCCACCAGGAATGCGCCGACGACGAGCAGTGGGGTGGTCCGCATATCGAAGAACTCGGCGATCGGTTCGGACGCGAGCAGGTACAGGAGGCCGTTCCCGCTGGTCACGAGCGCGTCCAGCATAAGTGCCCGCCGCAGGAAGCCGGCCGGAGCGGTGACGTTTTCATCGGTGATGGCAGGGGAAATCATGCTGTTCTCCTTCGCTGAACCGGGCGTTCGTGGGTGAAACCGATTCTGCTGTCGAAGAGGAACACCGTCGATTACCTGGCGGGTAATGCCCGCGGGCCACGTCACCGGCGGAAAGATGTCCACATAGGACTTTCGATGGGCTGCCTCATGGCCCCTCACTGTGAACCGGGTGCCTGGGTCTCACCGACACGCTTGCTGTTCCGGATGACCGGTGCACTCTCCAGCTGGCGGATCCCTGGCAGGTTTCCTATTCCGCGTTCGAGGAAGTCGTACAGGGAGTCCACGTCGCGGCAGGCCGCGAAGACCAGCAGGTTGGTCGGGCCGGTGGTGGCGGCGGCGAAGGGAACCTCGGGATGCGCGGCGATGGCCTCGGCCGTCGAGCGCATCCGGGCTGGATCGACGGTCAGCCAGAGGATGGCGAGGGTCTCGGCTCCCAGCAGCAGCGGATCGATGTCCACGTCGAAGAACAGCGCGCCGCACCGCCGCAGTTGCGCGAGTCTGCGTTTGGCCGTCATCTCCGACCAGCCGGTCGCCTTGCTGAGATCGGGATACGTTGTGCGGCCGTCGCGGGCCAGAGCGGCCAGTATCCGCTCGTCGCCGTCCTGCAGCGCGACCCGCCCTTGTCGTTCGCCGGGTGGTTCGGGTGCGAGGGCGCTGACCTGTTCGGGCGTCAGCGAATCGGCTCTGCCGTGCCAGCCGGACGGGCCACCGGCGAAGACGCGCAGCAGGCAGTGCGCCGTGACGCCGGTGACCCGCGGGGTCCTGGGCAGTTGCCCGAGCAGCAGCGCGTCGCGTTCATGCGAGCTGCGCACTCGCGTGACGCAGCAGATCTGTGTCCCGCCGGAGGTGAGGCAGACCCAGGAAGTGTCCGGCCGACGAGCCAGCGCGTCGGCGACGGGCACCGCCGCGTCGGGTGTCACCTGCACCCGGACGAACCATTCCACCCAGCCCAGCCGCCGGGCGTTCGGCAGCCCGATCACCCTGAGCGATCCGGCGGACCGAAGCCTGCGGTAGCGCCGCGCGACCGTCTGGTCTGACACGCCCAGCACCGACGCGATGCGGCTGAAGGACGCGCGCCCGTCGATGTGCAGCGCGTGGACGATCGAGCGGTCAAGCTCGTCCAGTACCGGATTGCTCACCAGCGTCACGGTAGTTGGCCTTAGGCCGTGTCCTGCAAGTCTTGTTCGCGGTCTTCGCGCCCAGATGGTCCCTGACGGTACGGGCGGATGCGGCCGAGTACGACCCGGTACGAGGCCGATCCGCCCGCACCGCCAGGAACCACCTGGATCACGAAGCCCATCGAACAGACTCACAGGACACGGCCTAGGCGAAGTGCCTGACGTACGGGAACGACGGCCAACCGGGTGAGCCGGTGTGGACGAAACCCGTCCAAGCACGCTGCACCTGGTCCACCAGCCGCCGTAGATCGGCGGGGTCGGCGCCGGCCAGCATCGGCGCCGCATGCCAGGCGTCCAAGCCGCCGAACACGAACGGCAGCTCGACGCAGTGGCAGGCGCCGAAAGGACTGCCGGGTGGTGCCCAGTCGAATTGGAAGGCGAACGCCGGACTGGCCTGCCGGGCCAGTTTCCGGCTGCCGTCGGCGAAAAGCCGCGTGGTCAGGTCCGCGGGCGCGCCGGGGAAGAATGCCCAGGCCTCGTCGCGGGTGGTGCCGATCAGTGCCGGAAGGTCGTCGGGGACACCGGCGAGCAGATCGGCGGGTACGCCGCCCTCGGCGACCAGCTGGAACGGCGGGGTCACGGTGAGCGGCGCGGCCATGCGCCGTGCGAGTTCCTGTTGAGCAGCCAGCAGGCGGGGAACCGGCACGGTCCGCAGCTGTGCTGTCTCGTCGGGGGACAGGCCGAGAATGTCCAGCAGATGGCAGCCGATCCTGGCTGCTTCCGGTGGGCTGAAGGGTTCGACTCCGGTCGGCGTGCTCTGCAGGATGACCTGGTGGAACAGGCCAGGACCGGCGGGGTGGCCCAGCAAGGCGAGCGTCGACAGCGCACCGGCGGATTGGCCGGCCAGCGTGACACGGTCCGGGTCGCCGCCGAACGCGCCGATGTTGTCCCGTACCCAGCCCAACGCGGCGAGCTGATCGAGCAGGCCGGGATTGGCCGGAGCGAACTCCGGTGACAGGTACGAATACCCCAGGGCGCCCAACCGGTAGTTGACCGTGACGACCACCATCCCGCCGCGTTCGGCCAGGAGTGTCCCGTCATACCAGGCCTCCGCGCCCGAACCGCTGGAGAAGCCGCCGCCGTGCAGCCAGACCAGCACCGGCAGTCCGGTGCCGCCCGGGGTCCAGACATTCAAGAACAGGCAGTCCTCGGCCTGGGCCAGGTCACTGCCCGGTCCCATGACCCGTTCCAGCCGGGAGGGTGGTTGCGGGGCGGCCGGCCCCGGGCGGTCGGCGTCCCGCACCCCCTCCCAGGCGGGGACCGGCTGCGGCGCGGCGAAGCGTTCCGCGCTGCCGTACGGAATACCGAGAAAAGCCGCGGCAGGGCCGGTGGAAACACCGCGCAGCGCTCCGCCGGACACGTGGACGAGGTCGGTCATCTGTCAGGCATCCAGGAAGGCGATGGCCGCACCGCGCGCCTCACCGGCGCCGACGAAGAACCCGCCCCGCATGTCGCGGACGGTGAATCCGTTGCCTGCCACCAGCGTCCGGGCCGCACTGACGTCCTTGACGGCGACGGCCTGCCCCGCGAGGTAAGGCAGCGCGGGCACCGGCTCACCGGGCAGAACCTCCCCGAAAACGGAGACCGCGACGATGTCCATTCGCCCCGCCGGAAGGGGAAGGACCCGCAGCGGCCCCTCGGCCACTGGTTCGGTGCCCAGAGTGCGGGCGTAGCGGGCGACCGTCGCCTCCAGTTCGGCGTCGTCCACCACCAGCAACACGCTGTGCAGATGGATAGCGCCGTTGGCGTGGTCCAGGTAGCGAGGCTGATGGATCAGCTCGGGTGTCAGGTGGTGCGCGATGTGGATCAACCCTTCGGGAGTGCTTGCGCGGTCGAGGTGAACCGCCTGGAACCGCGCGGTCGCCACCCCGTCGGCGGTCTCCACGTCCCGTTGCAGCGGCAGCACCCCGGACGACGAAAGCCCCGCCTTGCGCAGTCTCTCCTCGACGGCCGCGGCGTCCGCGCAGCCGAATGAGCAGCCGTGCAGGCCCTCGTACTGGGCGATCAGCGGGCGGATGTTCCACGGGTCGACCGAGCCGTCCCCGAAAAGTCCGAGCAGTTCCAGGTAAGTCCGGCCGAACAGCGCGCACCGGTTGCCGGCGCCCATCGGCTTACGCTTGCCGCCGGGGCGATCGGAGCCGGTATGCATGGACAACGGGCTGAGGGTGAAGCCGAGCGCCTCGTAGGTCGCCGCGGTGGCGTCCATGTCGGTGGTGTAGAGGACGGAGTGGTCGATCCTGTCGATGTCATGATCGGTCATGTCCCACAGGCTGCTGCCGCCACCTTAGGTTCTTCCAGCTACCGAGGCTCGACTGGTGGATTCCGACATAGCCGGGCGCGAGGTGGTGGAATCCCTCTCCAGCTGTGTCGCGCAGAGGCACGGCGAGTCGGCAGGTGTCTGGCGCCCGCGTCCATGAAGGAATTGGGACGTTCAATGTCCCGATTCCTTCATGGACAAGCTCGGGGTCGGCCCGCGACGGCTGTGTCGTCATGGCCGTCGCCACGAATTGGCGACGGAACCCGCGGTCGCGAACCAGGCCAGGGTGCGACTCGGCCGCCACGCGTCACGTTTGCCTTACCCCTCTGACCTCGCAGGGCCAGGGCAACGCGGTCTGCGCCGAGACTCTCGGCTCGGGCTGTCAGCTGGCCGAGTTCCACGACGGCAGCTCCAGCTGGTCCTGCGCCTACATCTGGGCCTTGTGCGGCGACACCGCCTCCTGCCGATACGCGCTGGAACGGTTGCTGCCGTACACGGGACGGGCGGTCACCAACGGTTCGGGCATTCTCTGCTGGGGCTCCATCGACCACTTCCTCGGCGAGGTGGCCGCAGGAGCGGGCGAACCAGAGCTGGCCCTCGCCCTCTTCCGGCAAGCGGCCGGCCACAACGCCGATCTCCAGGCGGCACACTGGCACCGTCGGTCCGTACGCAGGATCGAAGAGCTGGATTCGGCCCACACGGCGTAACCCCCGGCTCCGCTTGAATGTGGCCGCCGGGGAAACTACTTCCGGGTCGGACGTTTGAATGGTTGTTTTCTGGGTATAACGCGCCCGCTCGGGCGTGGAGACATTCCGTCCGGTTTTCGTTACGCGCTGACGAGGTGACTTTACGCACCGAAGGAGAATTCGCGAATTTTCTTCCGATGTGACGACGTCCGACACCGGTCATGGTGGCGCAATACCGCAGGTCGGGCCGTGGTTCAAGACCCACTGTGCCGCGGTTCCACAACATGGAATTGACCGGCGGCCAATTTCGATTTCGGCGCTCGAATTGCGATCATGACAATTCTGTGCCTATTGATTGCGAGCCGATACGATCTTCGTTTGTTTTTCGGATTGGTCCACTTGGTGGTATCGAAAACCGAGCGGGGTGGGCAAAGTGTGAGACGTCTCTTGGCGAGAATGATGCGCGGCGAACTTTTCAGTGCGCCACAGCGGTCATTGGTACGTGCGATTTTTTTCCCGTGGCAGTTGACGTGCTCGGAAGGTCAGTTAAGTGTTTTCGTCAGTGGCAGAGTCGTGTGTTCCCGCAACCTCCGGAAGGCAGTCGATCCGCCCCATCCCGCCACGCAGGCTGGCCGGGGTCCTCAGTTCACTGATCCAGCGGCACCAGGTGCCGGGAGCCCAGCTCGCGGTGTGGCACGGCGACGAACTCTCGGTGGCCGAGGCCGGGGTGGAAGACGGTGACCGGCCGATGAGTGCGGATTCGACGGTGCCCGTCGGGTCCATCACCAAGGCCTTCACCGCGACGCTCGCGATGCTCCTGGTCGCCGACGGCGATCTCGAACTCGACACGCCCATCGGCGAGTTCCTCCCGGAGTTGCGCGGCAGTGAGCTGGGTGGCCTGCTGACTCTCCGGCAGCTGCTCGGGCACACCAGCGGCCTGCCTTCCGACCCCGCCGAACACTGCTCCAGCCGCCGCGACCTGCTCGGCTGGCTGCGCCCGGACATGCTGGTCTGCGCTCCCGCCACCGCCTTCTCCTACTCCAGCGTCGGCTACGCCCTCGTCGGCATGCTCATCGAAGAAGCGACCGGGATGCCGTGGCAGGAAGCCCTCGAAACGATCCTGATCCGCCCGCTGGGCATGGACGCCGCCTTCATCGGCTGCGCGGGCCGGGAGCCGACAGCCAAAGGACACGCCGGTCGTCCCGGAGCCCGGCCCCGGGTGGTCGAGCAGATGCTGGCACCGGTGCTGGCTCCCGTGGGCGGCCTGGCACTGAGCGCCCGCGAACTGATCAAGTTCGGGCAGGTTCATCTGGGCAAGCCCTGTCTGCTCGACGAGGCGACCGCGAGGGAGATGTACGCCCCTGGCGACGCCGAACCCTTCGGCCTCGCCGACGGCTGGGGGCTGGGGCTGGCCCGGTTCCATGGCAAGCGCACCACGTGGCTGGGCCACGACGGCACGGCGGACGGCACGTCCTGCCGCCTGCGCGTCGACGGTGAAGGACAGACCGTCGTCGCGTTGACCACCAACGCCGTCGGCGGAGCGGCACTGTGGTCCTCGGTGCTGCGGGAACTGCGCGCACTCGGCCTCGACATCCCGGACTACCGGGCGCGCGGTGAGCGCGCCCGCCGGGTCACCGTGCCTGCCGAGAGCCGCGGCGGCTACCGCAACGGGGAGCTGGAGTACGTCGTGGAGACCGACACCGAGGGCGTCGTCTGCCTCACGGTGGACGGTGAAGTCCACCGCGACCTGGCCCTCTACGACTGCGGGACGATGTCGGTCCCGGACCCCGCCACCGGACAGCGGGCCGATTGCGGCCGCATCGTCCGCGATCCCCGCACCGGACGCGTCACCGCCTTGCAGGTCGGTGGCCGTCTCGCCGAGCGGGTGAGGCACTGAAGGCGGTCGCGCCGCCGTACGGCCCGAGAGGCCGTCTTCTTCCCCTTTCTCCCGTCCCGCCGTCCCCAGAGGCGGTCCTCGACGCGCGCTCGGAAGGTTCGACGTTCCATGACATCCCAGGACATCGCCAGAGCCCACCATCCTGAGCCGGCCGCGGAAGCAGGCGCGAGCCTCCCCGGACTGTTCGCGCGTCAAGTCGCGCGCACCCCGGACGCGATCGCCGTGACCGGGGATTTCGATCCGTTGACCTATCGGGAACTCGACGAGCGGGCCAACCGGCTCGCGCACCGCCTGGCGCGGCTCGGCGTCCGCGCCGAACACCCGGTCGCGGTGAGCCTGACCCGCTCGCGCGATTTCGTCGTCGCCGAGATCGCGATCGTCAAGGCAGGCGGTGTCTATGTCCCGCTCGACGCGAGGGCTCCCGAAGCGCGGTCGCGCCGGGTGCTCGCCGAGGTGGGGGCTTCGGTCGTGCTCACCGACGCGGAGGATCCGCTTCCCGGTGTCCGCGCGCAGCGCCTCGACGATCCCACGCTGGAGCGCGAATCCGCCGATTCGCCCGGCACGGTGGTGGATCCGGACCAGCTCGCGTACGTGATGTACACCTCCGGGTCGACCGGTGTGCCGAAGGGCGTCGCCGTGACGCACCGGGATGTCGTGGCGCTGGCGGCCGACAGCCGGTTCGGTGACGGGCACGAGCGGATCCTGCTGCACTCACCGCCGGCGTTCGACGCGTCGACCTACGAGCTGTGGGTGCCGCTGCTGAACGGTGGCACCGTCGTGGTCGCGCCGCCGGGCGACCTCGGGGTCGAGGTGGTGCGCCGGATGATCTCCGGATACGGGGTGACGGCGTTGTGGCTGACCGCCGGGTTGTTCCGGGTGGTGGCGCAGGAGGCGCCGGACTGCTTCCGCGGCGTGCGGGAAATCTGGACCGGCGGGGAGGCGGTCCCGGCGGGCCCGGTCCGCCGGGTCCTCGAGCTCTGCCCGGGCCTGGTCGTGGTCGACGGGTACGGGCCCACCGAAACGACGACGTTCGCCACCTCGCACCGGCTGCCGTCACCCGGTTCGGTGCCGGAACGGCTGCCCATCGGGCGGCCGCTGGACGGGATGCGGGCCTACGTGCTGGACGCCGGGCTGAACCCGGTCGCCGACGGCGAGGCGGGGGAGCTGCATCTCGCCGGGGCTGGGCTGGCGCGCGGCTACCGGGCGCGGCCGGGGCTGACCGCGGAGAGGTTCGTCGCCGACCCGATCGGGCCGGACGGCGACCGCATGTACCGCACCGGTGACGTCGTGCGCCGGAACGATCGCGGCGAGCTGGAATTCCTCGGCCGCGCCGACGAACAGGTCAAGATCCGCGGCTTCCGCATCGAACTCGGCGAGATCGAGGACGTGCTGCGCCGGCACGACGACGTCAATGAGGCCGTGGTCGTGGCCCGGGAAGATCGGCCGGGCGTCAAGCGGCTCGTCGCGTACCTCGTCACCCGCGGCGACGGCGGAGAGGAGCCGGACGGCCTGCGCGCCTTGCTCGCCGAGACACTGCCGGATTACATGGTCCCCTCGGCGTTCGTCGTCTTGGACGGCTTGGAGCTGAACGCCAACGGCAAGGTCGATCGGCGCGCGTTGCCCGCACCTCCGGCGGAAGTGGCGGCGTACGTCGAGCCGCGGACCGCCGCCGAGCGGAGGGTCGCCGCGATCTGGGCCGATGTGCTGGGCGGCGGCCCGGTGGGCGCCACCGACGATTTCTTCGCCCGGGGCGGCGACTCGATCCTCGTCGTGCAGGTGCTTTCCCGGCTGCGCACGGAGTTCGGGTCGGAACTGACGGCGAAGGCGCTGTTCGACGCCCCGACCGTCGAACGGCTGGCCCGGCTGCTGCCGGAGACTCCGGACCCGGCCCGGACCGGGCCGATCCCGGTCGCCCCTGATGACCGTCCGGTGCCGATCTCCCCGGCACAGCGCCGGTTGTGGTTCCTCGACGAGCTTTCCGGAAACGCCGCGACCGAGAACAACACCGGGGTCGGGCTGCGGCTCTCGGGCCCGCTGGACATCGACGCCCTCGCCAACGCGCTCGACGTCCTTTGCGCACGCCACGACTCCCTGCGCACCACCTTCGACGTGGTGGACGACGAGGGTGTCCAGCGGATCACCGAGTCCGCCGTCATCCCGCTCCGGGTCCGCCGACTGTCCGATGTGGACACGGTGGACGATCTGGACGGCGAACTGGCCGCGGAGTTGTCGCGGCCGTTCGACCTCCGGAGCGGCCCGCTGACCCGGGCCACCCTGTTCGAACTGGCGGACCGGGAACACCTGCTGGTGCTCTGCCAGCACCACATCGTCACCGACGGCGCGTCCATCGGCATCCTCACCGAGGAGCTGATGGACCTCTACGCCGGGAAGACGCTGCCGGAACTTCCGGTGCGCTACGCCGACTTCGCCGCCTGGCAGCGTTCCCGGCTGACCGGCCCGGCGCTGCGCCCGCACCTGGCGTACTGGCGGCAGCGGCTGGACGGCCTCGAACCGCTCGCCCTGCCGACCGACCGGCCCCGCGCCGCGCAGCGGTCCACCGAGGGCGCGGTCCATCGGCGGCCACTGCCCGCCGCCTTGTTCGACCGGCTCACCGAACTGGGCCACGAGCACGGCGCGACGCTGTTCATGACGCTGGCCGCCGCTGTGCAGATCCTGCTGGCCCGCCACAGCGGGCAGCACGACGTCGCGGTCGGCACGGCCGTCGCCGGGCGGGACCGCGCCGAACTGGAGAAGCTGACCGGTTTCTTCGTCAACACCCTGGTGCTGCGCTCGCGGGTGGACGACGACCGGCCGTTCACCGGATTCCTCGGTGAGTTCCGGGAAACCGTGCTGGACGCCTTCGCGCACGCCGACGCGCCGTTCGACCGGGTCGTCGACGCGGTGCGACCCGAACGGGACCAGTCCCGGACGCCGCTCGTGCAGGCCGTCGTCGTCCTGCAAAGGCCGCTCGTGCGGCCACGCGACGTCGCCGGGCTCCGGGTCACCGAGCACGACCTGCCCCGGCCGTCCGCCCGCTTCGACCTCGTGATCGAGTTCTGGCCGCGTAACGGCACCTTCGAGCTCGCGATCGAGTACAGCACCGGCTTGTTCGACGCCGTCACCGTCGAACGCCTGGCCGCCCGGCTGGAGATCCTGCTGACCGGGATCGCCGCCGATCCCGCCCGGCCGCTCGGTGACCTGCCGCTCACGACGGAGGCGGACCGGCGTTCCCTCCTTCCCGACGGCGCGGCCGTGGCCGCCGTGGACTCCGTCCCGGCGGCCTTCGACCAGCAGGCCGCCCGGACACCCCACGCCACGGCGGTGACCTGTGGAGCCACCTCGCTCACCTACCGCGAACTGGGGGAGCGCGCCGACCGGCTCGCCCGGCACCTGAGCGAACTGGGGGTGCGGGCGGAAGACCGCGTCGGAATCCTGATGGACCGTTCGGCCGACCTCGTCGTCGCCGTGCTGGCGGTCCTCAAGGCGGGCGCCGCGTACCTGCCGCTCGACCTGCGTGCGCCCGCGGCGCGGCTGCGGCGGATCCTCGACGGCTCCGCGTTGCTGCTGACCGATTCCACGTGGGCAGCCGTCGCCGCCGATGTCCACCCGCGGCCGCTTCGGGTGGTCGTCCCGACTGAGTCCAGCGACCGGCCAGGCGTCGATCCGGACCCCGAGAACCTGGCGTACGTCGAGTACACCTCCGGTTCCACCGGCGTGCCGAAGGGTGTCGCGGTGCGTCACGCGGACGTCGTCGCGCTCGCCAGGGACAGCCGGTTCGACGGCGGCGCGCACGAGCGGGTGCTGCTGCACTCGCCGCTGGCGTTCGACGCGTCGACCTACGAGCTGTGGGTGCCGCTGCTCAACGGTGGCGAAGTCGTCGTCGCCCCGCCGGGAGGCCTCGACGTCGACAGGCTGCGGCAGCTGATCACCCGGCACGGCGTGACCGCGCTGTGGCTCACCGCGGGGCTGTTCCGGCTTGTGGCGCAGGAGGAACCAGACTGCTTCACCGGTGTCCGCGAAGTCTGGACCGGCGGCGACGTGGTCCCGGCGGAGACGGTCCGCCGGGTGCTCGCCTCCTGTCCCGGGCTGGCCGTGGTCGACGGCTACGGGCCGACCGAGACGACGACGTTCGCGTCCGCGTTCCGGATGACTTCGGCGGACTCCGTGCCGGACATCGTGCCGATCGGCACCCCGCTCGACGGGATGCGGGCGTTCGTGCTCGACGGCCGGCTACGGCCGGTGCCGCGCGGAGTGGTCGGCGAGCTGTATATCGCCGGGCCGGGCCTCGCGCGCGGCTACGCCGACCGTCCCGGCGCCACCGCCGAACGCTTCCTCGCGAACCCGTTCGGCGAACCGGGAAGCCGGTGCTACCGCACGGGTGACCTGGTGCGCTGGCGTTCCGACGACACGGTGGAGTTCGTCGGCCGGGCCGACGACCAGGTCAAGATCCGGGGCTTCCGGGTGGAACCGGCCGAGATCGAAGCCGCACTCACCGCACGGGCGGACGTCGCGCAGGCAGTGGTGCTCGCGCGGACGGACGCCGGTCGCAAGCGGCTCGTCGCCTACGTCGTCCCGGCGTCGGGCACGGCACCGGAGGCGACGGCGGTGCGCGGCTCGTTGGCGGAGGTGCTGCCGGACTACCTGGTGCCGTCGGCGATCGTCCTGCTCGACGCGCTTCCCTTGAGCCCCAACGGGAAACTTGACCGGCGGGCGCTGCCCGAACCGGCGCTCGACCCGCCGGTCGCCCGCCGCACGGCGCCACGGACGGAACCGGAGCGCGTACTGGCCGGCATCTGGGCCGAGGTGCTCGGGCTCGACGAAGTCGGCGTCGAGGACAACTTCTTCGATCTGGGCGGTGACTCGATCCTGAGCATCCAGGTCGGCGCCCGGGCGCGCCGGGCGGGTCTCACGCTGAGCACCAGCGACCTTTTCCGGCACCAGACCGTCGCCGCGCTGGCGGCCACGGCCACCGGGACGGGCGGAACTGCCACGCGAGGTCCGGTGTCCGGCGAGGCGCCGTTGACACCGATCCAGGAGTGGTTCTTCGCCACCCAGACCCGGCGACCCGAGCGGTTCGACCAGTCGCTGTCGATGGAACTCACCGCGCAGGTCGACGAGGCCGCGCTGCGCACCGCGCTGTCGGCGCTGGTCGAGCAGCACGACGCCCTGCGGACGCGGTTCGAGCGACCGAACGGGCGGTGGCGTCAGGTCACTCCGCCGCCCGCCCCGGTGGACGTCCTCGCCGGACCGTCCGAAGTGGACCTCGGACGGGGTCCGTTGCTGCGGGCCTGGCTGTCCGGGGAGGACGGCCGCAAGACGCTTCGGCTGGCCGCCCATCACCTGGTCGTCGACGGGGTGTCCTGGCGCGTGCTGCTGGAAGACCTGGACCTGGCCTACCGGCAGACGGTCCGGGGCGAGGCCGTCGACCTCGGGCCGAGGTCGACGTCGTTCCTCGAATGGGCCCGCCGCCTCGCCGAGAAGGCCGAGGCGGGCGGGTTCGCCGGGGAATCGGCCTACTGGCAGGACTTCGACGGCCACACGTCGGTGCCGGTGGACGGTACGGGCCCGAACCTCGCCGGCGCCGCCCGGTCGGTGACCGTGCGGCTGACCGAAGCGGAGACGACCGCGCTGACGCGTGAGGTGCCCGCCGTGTACCGCACCCGGATCAACGACGTCCTGCTCACCGCGCTCGGCCGGGTCCTGCGCGACTGGACCGGCCACGACCGCGTCGTCGTGGACCTCGAAGGCCACGGCCGTGAGGATCTGTTCGAGGACACCGACCTGTCCCGGACGGTGGGCTGGTTCACCAGCCTGTTCCCGGTGGCACTGGAAGCCGGTGGTGACTGGGGCGCGGCGCTCAAGACCGTCAAGGAGCGGTTGCGGGAGGTACCCAGCCGCGGCATCGGCTACGGCGTCCTGCGGTACCTCACCGGGACGGCACCGGAGATCACCCCGGCGGTCAGCTTCAACTACCTCGGCCGGTTCGACCCGCCGATCGCCGACGGCGGCCTGTACTCCGCGCCGGGCCGCGAACTCACCTTGGACGTCGCCCCGGAGGAGCTCCGGCCGCATCTGCTCGACGTCGTCGGCCGCATCGACGGCGGCGCGCTGGCGTTCGACTGGTTCTTCGCCGATGGCGTGCACGACAAGTCCACAGTGGATGGTCTGGCGAACGCGATGCTCGGCGCGTTGCGGGAGATCATCCGGCACTGCGCCGAGCCGGGCGCGGGCGGCCGGACCCCGTCCGACTTCCCGCTGGCCGCGCTGGACCAGCGGCGGGTGGACGCGCTGGTCGGTGACGGCCGCACGGTCGAGGACCTCTACCCGCTGACCCCGATGCAGGCCGGGATGGTCTTCCACGCCCTGGCGCCCGGAGGTACCCGGGTCTACTTCGAACAGCTGACCTTCGTACTGGACGACGTTCCCGACCCGCGGCGACTCGGTGCGGCCTGGCAGCGGATGGTGGACCGGACGCCGGTGCTGCGCAGCCGGGTCGTCTGGGAGAACGTGCCGTCGCCGCTGCAACTGGTCGAACGCGAGGTCACGCTGCCGATCACGTACCTCGACTGGACCGGACTGTCCACTGTGGAGCGTGAGGAGGCACTGCGGCGGCTGCTGGAGGCAGACGCCGAGGAAGGTCTCGACCTGGCCCGCGCCCCGTTGACGCGGCTCGTCGTGGTCAGGCTGCCCGATGACGCGGTGCGGGTGGTGTGGACGTTCCACCACGTGCTGCTCGACGGCTGGAGCGTCTTCCAGGTGCTGTCCGACGTCATCGCGCTGGCCCGGGGCGATGACGGGGCCGTTCCCGAACGACGACCGTTCCGCGATTACCTCGCCTGGCTGGCCGGCCAGGACGACCGGGCGGCCGAGGAGTACTGGCGGGCCGAACTCGCCGATCTGTCGGCGGCGACGCCGTTGCCGTACGACCGGGTGCCCGCCCGCGGGCACAGCACCAGGTCCGCCGAGCGGGTGGCCACCGAGCTGGACGAAACGGCGTCCGACCGGCTGTACGCCTTCGCGAAACGCCATCGGCTGACGGTGAACGCGGTCGTCCAGGGCGCGTGGGCGCTGCTGCTGTCGCGATACAGTGGCGAGCAGGACGTCTGTTTCGGCGCGACCGTCTCGGGCAGGCCACCGGAACTGCCCGGGGTGGATGACATCACCGGCATCTTCATCAACACCCTGCCGGTACGGATGCGTGTGGACGGCGGCGCCGGACTGGTCGACTGGCTGAGGGAGGCCCAAGCCCGGCAGGTCGTCTCACGCCGGTTCGGGCATCTCGCGCTCACCCGGCTGCAGGGCTGGAGCGGTGTCCCGGCGGGGACGAATCTGTTCGACAGCATCGTGGTGTTCGAGAACTACCCGATCGACGAACTCGCCGATGGCCCGCGAGTACGGGAACTGCAGGCGGCCGAGCGGACCAACTACCCGCTCAGCGTCGTCGTCTACCCGGGACGCCGGCTTTCGCTGGTCCTCGGCTACGACCCGGCCCTGTTCGACGCCGGAACGGCTGAACGGCTCGCCACTCATCTGGGCGTGCTGCTGCGGGGGATGGCGGACGTGGGAGTTTCGGCGGTCACGATGCTGACCGGCGCCGAGGAAAACCGCGTGGTCCACGAATGGAACGCCACCGGCACGGCAGTACCGGACACCGCGCTGGCGCCGTTGTTCGAAGCTCAGGCCCGGTGCACTCCGGCGGCCGTCGCGGTGGCCACCGACACCGAATCCCTGACCTACGCCGAGCTTGATGCCCGGGCGAACCGGCTGGCCCACCTGCTGCTGCGGCACGGCGTCCACGCCGAGGAGCGGGTCGCGGTGCTGATGGACCGCTCGGCCGACCTGGTCGTGGCGGAGCTGGCGATCATCAAGGCGGGCGGCGCCTACCTGCCCTTGGACCTGCGGGCACCGGCGGACCGGCTGCGCCTGCTGTTGAACGGAGCCGAGGCGAAGCTCGTCGTCACCGACACGGCACGCCGGTCGCAGGCCGAGGAAGTCCACTGTGGACAGCTGCTGACGGTCGGCGACGCCGTGGGCGAACCGGCGACGGCACCGGATGTCCCGGCCGATCGCGACCGGCTCGCCTATGTCATCTACACCTCGGGCTCGACCGGCTCGCCCAAGGGGGTCGCCGCGCGGCAGCGGGATGTCGTGGCGCTGGCCTGGGACCGGCGGTTCCGGACCGGGGCGCACGAGCGGGTGCTGCTGCATTCACCGCATTCGTTCGACGCGTCCACCTACGAAATGTGGGTGCCGCTGCTCAACGGCGGCTGTGTGGTCGTCGCGCCACCACGGGAACTGGACGTCGCGACGCTCCGCCGCGTGATCGCCGGGCACCGGGTCACCGGGGCGTTCCTGACGACGGGGTTGTTCCGGCTGGTGTCGCAAGAGGATCCGCGGTGCTTCGCGGGGATGCGGGAGGTGTGGACCGGCGGTGACGCCGTCCCGGCCGCGGCACTGCGCCGGGTGCTGGAGGCCTGCCCGGACATCGTGGTCGCGGACGTCTACGGGCCGACGGAGACGACCACTTTCGCGACCGTGCGCCTGATGTCGTCGGTCGGCGAGGTGCCCGACGTGGTGCCGATCGGCGGACCGCTGGACAACACGCGGACCTATGTCCTCGACGCCGGGCTGTCCGTCGTGCCGCCGGGCGTCCCCGGTGAACTGCACATCGCCGGTGAGGGTGTCGCTCGCGGATATCTCGCCGACCCCGGTCTCACGGCGGACCGGTTCGTCGCCGACCCGTTCGGCACCGGCGAGCGGATGTACCGCACCGGGGACATCGTGCGGTGGACGGCGGAGGGGCAGCTGGAGTTCGTCGGCCGCGTCGACGAACAGGTCAAGGTCCGCGGCTTCCGCGTCGAGCTGGGGGAGATCGAGGCGGCACTGGGCGCCCATCCGGCGCTCGCGCAGGCCGCGGTGCTCGTGCGGGAGGACAACGGCTTCAAACGACTGGTGGCCTACGTCGTCGGCGAGAGCGGCGTGCCGGATACCGCCGAACTGCGGGAGTTCCTCGCCCGCGGCCTGCCGGACTACATGGTCCCCGCGGTGTTCGTCGCGCTGGAACGGCTTCCGGTCAACGTCAACGGGAAACTGGACCGGCGGGCGTTGCCCGTGCCCGACTTCGGCGGTCAGCGCGCCACCGCGCACGTGGCGCCGCGGCCGGGCCCGGAAGCCGTGCTCGCGGACATCTGGGCCGAGGTGCTCGGGGTCGGCCGAGTCGGCGCCGAAGACGACTTCTTCGCGCTCGGCGGAGACTCCATCCTCAGCATCCAAGTGGTTTCCCGCGCCCGGCAGGCCGGACTCGACCTGCTGCCCGGTGACCTGTTCACCCACCGCACCATCGCCGAACTGGCGGCTTCGGCCGGCGAAGTCCACGAGACCACCGACCGGGGTCCGGTCAGCGGCGACGTCCCGCTCACCCCGATCCAGCGGTGGTTCTTCGCCACCCAGACCGAAGACCCCGGGCACTTCGATCAACGCGTCGAGATCGAGCTACCGGCTCCGGCCGACCCCGGCGCGGTGCGCGCCGCACTGTCCGCGCTGGTCGAACACCACGACGCGCTGCGGATGCGGTTCGAGCGGACCGGCCAAGGCTGGCGGCAGGTGAACGCCCCGGTCGATCCCGCGGCCGACCTCCTGGACACGCCGGTGGATCACGACCTGGCCACCCGGCCGATGCTGCGCGCCACGTTGTCCGCGCCCGGCAGGCTCACCCTGTCCGCGCACCACCTCGTGGTCGACGGCGTGTCCTGGCGGGTGCTGCTGGAGGACTTCGACAAGGCCTACCGGCAAGCGGTACGCGGAGAAGCCGTCGACCTCGGCCCGCGCGGAACCTCCTTCCAGGAGTGGGCGGAACGGCTGACGGAGCACACCGCCGCGGGCGGTTTCGACGACGAACTCGGTCATTGGCGCGCCACCGCCGCGGCGGCCGCCGTGCCGGTGGACGGCGACGGCCCGAACACCGTCGCGGCGATGCGCGAGGTCACCACGCGTCTCGGCGCCGAGGAGACCGCCGCGCTGCTGCGCGCGGTGCCCGACGTGTACCGGACGCAGGTCAACGACGTGCTGCTCACCGCGCTGGGCCGCGTACTGGCCGACTGGACCGGCCGGAACCGGGTGCCGGTGGCTCTGGAGGGACACGGCCGCGAGGAACTGTTCGACGGCGTCGACCTGGCCCGGACCGTCGGCTGGTTCACCACGCTGTTCCCGGTCGCGCTCGACGTCCCCGACGACTGGGGCACGGCGCTGAAGTCGGTCAAGGAGCAGCTGCGCGCCGTACCCCGGCGGGGTATCGGTTATGGCGCTTTGCGCTACCTCGCCGGGACGGCCCCGGAGATCGCCCCGCAGGTGAGCTTCAACTACCTCGGCCGGTTCGCCGCGGATTCCGGCCGTCTCGAATCGGACGACGGTCCGCGCTCGGTCCGCGCGCATCTGCTGGACGTCGTCGGCCGCGTCGACGGTGACGAACTCGAATTTTCCTGGTACTACGCCGAGGGCGTGCACCGTGAGGAGACGGTCGCCCGGCTGGCCGGGTCACTGGTCACCGCGTTGCGTTCGATCGTCGCGCACTGTGCCGGGCCCGGGGTCTGGGGCCGCACGCCGTCGGACTTCCCGCTCGCCCGGCTCGACCAGGCGACGGTGGACCGGCTCGCCACCCCCGAGGTCGAGGACATCCATCCGCTGACGCCGATGCAGTCCGGCATGGTGTTCCACGCCCTGTCACAGGGGGAGGAGCGGGTCTACTTCCAGCAGGTGGCGTTCGTCCTCGACGGCGTCACCGATCCGGCGATCCTCGCGCGGGCCTGGCAGCGGGTCGTCGACCGGACGCCGGTGCTGCGCACGCGGATCGTCTGGGAGGGGGTGGACGAGCCCGTGCAGGTGGTCGGGCGCGAGGTCACCGTGCCGATCACCCACCACGACTGGAGCGCACTGTCCGAAGTGGAGCGTGAGACGGCCTGGCGTGCCGTCCTCGACCGCGACCGGGCCGAAGGGATGGACCTGGCGGCCGTGCCGTTGCTGCGGCTCACGCTGGCGCGGCTGTCCGGCACCGAAGTGCGCGTGCTGTGGACCTTCCACCATGTCCTGCTCGACGGCTGGAGCGTGTTCGGCATCCTGTCCGACGTCTTCGCCTGCCACGGCGCGTTCACCCGAGGGGAAGCCGAGCAGCTGCCCCGGCGGCGGCCGTTCCGTGACTACGTCGAGTGGCTCGCGCATCAGGATGACCGGCTCGCCGAAACGCATTGGCGGACCGTGCTCGGCGATCTCACCTCGCCCGCGCGGCTGCCGTTCGACCGGCCGCCCGCGCAGGCGCACACCACCCGCTCGTCGGAATGGCTGACCGTCGAACTGGACACGGACGAGACCACGCGACTGCGTGAGACCGCCCAGGGCGCCGGGCTGACCCTGAACACGCTCCTGCAGGGCGCGTGGGCGCTGCTGCTCGCGCGGTACACCGGCGACCGCGACATCTGCTTCGGCACCACGGTTTCCGGGCGGCCGGTGGATCTGCCGGGAGCGGACGACATCGCCGGCATCTTCATCAACACCCTGCCGGTCCGGGTGACCGTGTCGGGCGGAGTCAGCGCGGCCTCGTGGCTGCGGGACCTGCAGGCGGGCCAGGTCGAATCCCGCCGGTACGGGCATCTGCCGCTGACCCGGCTGCAGGGCTGGAGCGGGGTGCCCGCCGGGGCGAATCTGTTCGAAAGCCTGGTGGTGTTCGAGAACTACCCGATCAACGAGGAGGCGGCCACCGCGCACGGCCTGCGGCTGCGGGCGCTGGACGCGGTCGAGACGACCAGCTATCCGCTCAGCGTGGTCGCTTCGCCGGGCGACCGGTTGTCCATCGACCTCGGTTACGACCCGGACCTGTTCGACCCGGCCACGGCACACCGGATCGCCCGGCGGCTGACCGGAGTCCTGCGGGGCCTCGGTGAGGATCTCGGCCGGTCGCTGGACGAGATCGACCTGCTCACCGACGCCGAACGGCGGCAGGTACTCGTCGAGTGGAACGACACGGCGAACCCGATCCCCGAGCGCACGCTCGGCGAACTGTTCGCCGAGCAGGTGCGGCGGACGCCGGACGCGCCCGCGCTGACCGCCGACGGTGTCGAGCTGAGCTATGCCGAGCTGGACGCCCGCGCGGACCGGCTGGCCCAGCGGCTGGACCTCGGGGTCGAGGAGCTGGTCGGCGTGCTGATGGAACGCGCGCCCGAGCTGGTGATCGCCGAACTGGCCATCGTGAAGGCGGGCGGGGCGTACCTGCCCTTGGACACCCGTGCGCCCGAAGCGCGGCTGAAGGGCCTGCTCTCCGGGGTTTCCGCGCTGGTCACCGACCGGGAGTGGGAGCCGGTGGCCCGGTCCCTCCACACCGGGCCGGTCCTGGTCGCCGACGACGCCGTGGATGCCGAGCCGTCCACACCACGCCGCCTGCCGACGCCTCATCGGGACAACCTGGCGTACGTCATCTACACCTCGGGCTCCACGGGAACGCCCAAGGGAGTCTCGGCGCGCCACCGCGACGTCGTGGCGCTGGCCTGGGACCACCGGTTCCGGACCGGGGCGCACGAGCGGGTGCTGCTGCATTCACCGCATTCGTTCGACGCCTCCACCTACGAAATGTGGGTACCGCTGCTCAACGGCGGTTGTGTCGTGGTGGCGCCACCCGGAGACCTCGACGTCGACACGTTCGCCCGCGTCAACGCCGAACACCGGGTCACCGGGGCGTTCCTGACGACGGGGTTGTTCCGGCTGGTGTCGCAAGAGGCCCCGGGCGCGTTCGCCGGGATGCGGGAGGTGTGGACCGGCGGTGACGCCGTACCGGCCGCGGCACTGCGCCGGGTGCTGGAAGCCTGCCCGGGCACGGTGGTCGCCGACGTCTACGGCCCCACCGAGACCACCACTTTCGCGACCGTGCGCCTGATGTCGTCGATCGGCGAGGTGCCCGACGTGGTGCCGATCGGCGGGCCCTTGGACAACACCCGGGCCTACGTCCTCGACAGCGCGCTGCGGCCCGTGCCGCCGGGCATCCCCGGCGAGCTGCATCTGGCGGGGGAGGGCCTGGCCCGCGGCTACCTCGGCAGTGCGGGGCTGACCGCCGACCGGTTCGTCGCCGACCCCTTCCGGGCAGGTGAGCGGATGTACCGCACCGGGGACGTCGTGCGGTGGACGGCGGAAGGGCAGCTGGAGTTCACCGGCCGGGTCGACGAGCAGGTCAAGATCCGCGGCTTCCGCGTCGAACCGAGTGAGATCGAAGCGGCGCTCGCGGCCCATCCCGCCCTCGTCCAGGCCGCCGTGCTCGCCCGTGAAGACCAGGGCGTCAAGCGGCTGGTGGCCTACGTCGTCGCCGAGACCGAGGTGCCGGACACGGCCGGGCTGAAGGAGTTCCTGGCGCGTGACCTTCCGGACTACATGATCCCGGCCGCGTTCGTCCCACTGGAGGGGCTTCCGTTGAACGTCAACGGGAAACTCGACCGGGCAGCCCTGCCGGCGCCGGACTTCAGCCGGCCGGTGACCGCGTGGACGGCCCCCGGCACCGACGCCGAACGTGCGCTCGCCGAGATCTGGGCCGAGGTGCTCGGGGTCGGGGAAGTGGGCGCGGAAGCCGACTTCTTCGAGCTGGGCGGCGATTCGATCCTCAGCATCCAGGTGGTTTCGCGAGCCCGGCGGGCCGGACTGCGGTTGCTGCCGAAGGACCTGTTCCGGTACCCGACGATCCGGGCGCTCGCCGCGAGCGCGCAAGGCCCGGCGCCTACCCTCGCCGAGCAGGGACCGGTCACCGGCGACGTCCCGCTCACCCCGATCCAGCACTGGTTCTTCGCGACCCAGCCCGAACAGTTCGACCAGTCCGTCCAGATCGAACTCGCCGAGGATGTCGACGAAGCCACGCTCCGCGCCGCACTGACCACCGTCCTGGACCACCATGACGCCTTGCGGATGCGGTTCGTGCGTACCGAGGACGGCTGGCTCCAGCACAACGCACCACCGGAGCCGGTGGACGTGCTGCGCACCGGCGAGGTGTCCACAAAGGACTTCGACCTGCGGGACGGCCCGCTGTTCTCGGCCGTCCTGTCAGGGTCGCTGTTGTCCCTGGCCGCCCACCACCTCGTGGTCGACGGCGTGTCGTGGCGGATCCTGCTGGAGGACCTCGAAACCGCGTACCGCGGCGGCACCCTCGGCCCGAAGACGACGTCGTTCCGATCGTGGGCGGGCCGGCTCGCCGAGCACACCGCGGCGGGCGGCTTCGACGACGAACTGGCGCATTGGCGGTCCGTCCCGCGGCCTGCCGCGCTGCCCGCCGACCACGACGGCGAGAACACGATCGGTTCGGCCCGCTCGGTCACCGTCCGGCTCGATCCGGACGAGACCAAGGCGCTGCTGCGGGACGTGCCCGAGGTCTACCGCACCCAGGTCAACGACGTGCTGCTCACCGCGCTCGGCCGGGTGCTGGCCGACTGGACCGGGCAGCGCGAGGTCGTGGTCGACCTGGAAGGGCACGGCCGCGAGGACCTGTTCGACGACGTCGACCTCTCGCGTACGACGGGCTGGTTCACCAGCATGTTCCCGGTCGCGCTCGAAGCGCCCGCGGACTGGGGTACCGCGCTCAAGACGGTCAAGGAACGGCTGCGGGCGGTACCCCGGCGCGGAATCGGCTACGGCGCCCTGCGATACCTCGCCGGGACCGCGCCGGAGATCGAGGCACCGGTCAGCTTCAACTATCTCGGCCGGTTCGACTGGGACCTCGGCGGGCTCTACCGCGCCATGCGCGGGGGACTGGACGCCGACCTGGACGCGGCGGCGACGCGGACACACGCGTTCGACGTCGTGGCCAGGGTGGAGCAGGACGCGCTCGAAGTGTCCTGGTCATACTCGGCGAACCTGCACGACGAGTCCACTGTGGACGCCCTGGCGACCGGCCTGCTCTCCGCTTTGCGGGGGATCATCGAGCACTGCGCCGAACCCGGCGCGGGCGGCCGGACACCAGCAGACTTTCCGCTCACCGCACTCGGCCAGGCCCAGGTGGACCGGCTGGTGGGTGACGGCCGCGACGTCGAGGACGTCTACCCGCTGACCCCCATGCAAGGCGGGATGGTCTTCCACGGGCTGTCGCAAAGCGAGCAGGGCCTGTACTTCGAGCAGGCGACGTTCGTCCTCGACGGCGTCACCGACCTCGACGTGCTGGCCGGTGCGTGGCAGCAGGTGCTCGACCGCACCCCGGTGCTGCGGACCGCGTTCGCCTGGGACGGCCTGACCGAACCGGTCCAGATCGTGCACCGCGACGTCACGCTGCCGATCCGGCGGCTCGACTGGACGGACCTCTCCGAAGCCGAACGCGCGAACCGGCTGCGGCGTCTGCTGGACGAGGACCGTGAGGAAGGCCTCGACCTCGCCCGCGCCCCTCTGATGCGCGTGGCGCTCGTCCGGCTCTCGGACACCGAAGCGCAGGTGCTGTGGACCTTCCATCACGTCCTGCTGGACGGCTGGAGCGTGTTCGGCGTGCTCGCCGACCTGTGCGCGGCACACGCCGGTGGAGCGCTGCCATCCCGACGTCCCTTCCGGGACTACCTGGAATGGCTGAGCGGCCGCGACGACGAGGAGGCCGAACGATTCTGGCGGCGCACCCTCGACGGTGTGGCGGAGCCGACCCCACTGCCGTGCGACCGGGCGCCGTCGGAGACCCACACGACCTGTTCGGCGACCTGGTTGCCGTATTCGCTGGACGAAGCGGACACCGCCCGGCTCGACGGCTTCGTCAAACGGCACGGGCTCACGCTCAACGTCCTGCTCCAGGGCGCCTGGGCGCTGCTGCTGTCGGTCTACAGCGGACGCCGTGACGTCGTGTTCGGCGCCACCGTGTCCGGCAGGCCGGCCGAACTGTCCGAAGTGGACGGCATCCTCGGCATCTTCATCAACACCCTGCCGGTGCGCGCCGACGTCGACCGTTCGGCGGGCGTGGCCCGCTGGCTGAAGGAGCTGCAGAACGCCCAGGCGGAGGCGCGCGGATTCGACTTCGTACCGCTGAGCAGGCTCCAGACCTGGACCGGTCTGCCCGGCGGCGTGAACCTGTTCGACAGCCTCGTGGTGTTCGAGAACTACCCGATCACCGGCGACGCGGCCGCCGAGCACGGCTTGCACGTCCGCGACCTCGCGGCCCTGGAGACGACGAACTTCCCGATCACCGTGGTCTCGTCGCCGGGACCGCGGCTGGCGGTGGAACTCGGCTACGACCCCGAACTGTTCGACCGGGCGACCATCGAAGGCATCGCCGGGCGGCTGCTCCTGCTGCTGCGCGAACTCGCCACCGACGGCGACCGCCCGCTGGGCCGGGTGCCGGTGCTCGACGCGGACGAGGAACGGCTCGTGCTGGGCGACTGGAACGACACCGGCGACGAGCCGGCGGCGCGCTCGCTGCCGGAGCTGTTCGCCGGACGGGTCCGCGAACGCCCGGACGCGCCCGCGGTCGTGTCCGGCGGCGAGGTCCTGAGCTACGCGGAGCTGGACCAGCGAGCGAACCGGCTGGCGCACCGGCTGCTCGCGCTCGGGCTCCGGCCGGAGGACCGGGTCGGCCTCGCGGCCGAACGGTCGAGCGCGTTCGTGGTCGCCGAACTCGCCATCGCCAAGGCGGGTGGCGTCTACGTGCCCCTCGACACCCGTGCCCCGGACGAGCGCCTGCGGCTGCTGCTGACCGGCGTCGAGTACGCCGTCACCGACGAGACCTGGCTGAACACCCTTTCGCGCGTGCACGAGGGACACGTCGTGGTCGAGCCGGAGACGGGGCCGGACCACGACCCGGGTGTGCCGGTCGATCCCGGGCAGGTGGCGTACCTGATGTACACCTCCGGTTCCACCGGGACACCGAAGGGGGTCGCCGTGCGGCACCGCGACGTCGCCGCGCTGGCGGCGGACCGGCGGTTCTCGGGCGGCGCGCACGAGCGGGTACTCCTGCACTCGCCGCCCGCCTTCGACGCCACCACCTACGAGCTGTGGGTGCCGCTGCTCAACGGCGGCACGGTCGTCGTGGCGCCGCCCGTCGACGTCGACGCCCACGCCGTGCGGCACGCGATCACCGAGGACGGCGTGACCGGCCTCTGGCTCACCGCGGGCTTGTTCCGGGTACTCGCCCAGGAGGCACCGGACTGCTTCACCGGCCTGCGTGAGGTCTGGACCGGTGGCGACGTCGTCCCCGCCGCCGCCGTCCGGCAGGTGCTGGGCGCCTGTCCCGGTCTGCGGGTGGTGGACGGCTACGGTCCGACCGAGACGACCACCTTCGCCACGTCGTTCCCCATGTCCACTGTGGACGAGGTACCGGACGTGGTGCCGATCGGCCGTCCAATGGACGGGACGCGCGTCCGGATACTCGGACCCGACCTGGCGCCCGTTCCGCCAGGGGTGCCGGGAGAGTTGTCCATCAGCGGAGCCGGGCTCGCGCGGGGTTACTTCGCCCGTCCCGGCCTGACGGCGGATCGTTTCCTCGCCGATCCGTACGGGCCGCCGGGTACGCGGATGTACCGCACCGGGGACCTCGCCGCCTGGACCGCCGACGGCCGGGTCCGCTTCCTGGGCAGGCTCGACGAGCAGGCCAAACTCCGCGGCTTCCGGATCGAACCGGGCGAGGTCGAAGCGGCGCTGGCCGCCCACCCCGCGATCACCCAGGCCGCGGTGCTCGTCCGTGAGGATCGGCCGGGGGTCAAACTGCTGGTCGCCTACCTGGTGGGCGACGACCTGCCCGCGGAAGAACTGAAGGCCTTCCTCGGGCGGACGCTGCCGGACTATCTGATCCCCTCCGTGTTCGTCCAGCTCGACACGCTTCCCTTGAGCCGTAATGGAAAGCTCGACCGGCGTGCGCTGCCCGTGCCGGCTCCGGCCGAGTCGCGACCGGCCTACACCGCCCCGGAGACCGACACCGAACGGGTCGTGGCGGGAATCTGGGCCGAGGTGCTCGGGCTGGAGCGGGTCGGCGTGGGGGAGAACTTCTTCGACCTCGGCGGCGATTCGATCCGGAGCCTGCACATCGCCTCCCGGGCGAGCGCGGTGTTCGACATCCGGCTCACCCCGCGTGACGTTCTGACCGCCCGCACCGTGGCCGTACTGGCCGAGACGGTCGAGGAGATGATCCTGCGGGATCTCGAACTCCTCGCCTCCGGTGACCCCACCACCGAACTGTGAGGACTCGCCCATGACGTCATCCAGATCCGACCGTATCGCGGCCCTGTCTCCCGAATTGCGGGAGAAGCTGCGCACCAGGATGGCCGGCGCGGCCGGGCGGGCGGACGTGCTCCCCACCGCCGATCGTGACCGCCCGCTGCCGCTGTCGTTCGCCCAGCGGCGGCTGTGGTTCCTCGACCGGCTCCACCCGGACGACGCCGAGTACAACAGCGCGCTGGCCTTGAGGCTCACCGGACAGCTCGACCTCCCGGCACTGGCGGAAGCGGTGCGGGCGCTCGTGGAACGACACGAATCGTTGCGGACCACCTTCGACGAGGTGGACGGCGAAGGCGTCCAGATCATCCATCCGCCGGCGGGCCTGCCGCTGCCGGTGGCGGACGTCGCCGCCGAAGCGCTGGACCGGGTGCTGCTGGAGGAGTACTCGCGGCCGTTCGACCTGAAACGTGGGCCGTTGGCGCGGGCGTGGCTGGGCAGGACCGGCCCCGAGGAGCATGTGCTGCTGATGTGCGTGCACCACATCGTCACCGACGGCTGGTCGATGGGCGTGCTCACCGGCGAACTCGCCGAGCTGTACAACGCCGGTGTCCGCGGAGAGCGGGCCGTGCTCCCGCCGCAGCCGGTCCAGTACGCCGACTTCGCCGCGTGGCAACGGAAACGCCTGACCGGCGACATGCTCACGGAACGGCTCGCCTACTGGCAGCACAGGTTGGCCGGGCTCGCCCCGCTGGAACTGCCCACCGACCGGCCGCGGCCGGCGACCCGGACCACCGAGGGCGCAGTGCGCGAATTCAGCCTGCCGCGGGAGACCGCCGCCCGGCTGGCCGAACTGGCGCGGTCCTGCGAGACCACGCTGTTCACCGTCGTGCTCGCGGCCTGCAAGGTGCTGTTCGCGCGCTACGCCGGTCAGGAGGACGTGGCCGTCGGCACGGTCGTCCAGGGCCGCGACCGGCCAGAACTGCAGCGCGTGGTCGGGTTCTTCGTCAACACCGTGGTTCTGCGGTCCACTGTGGACCTCTCGCGGAGCTTCCGCGAACTGCTGGGTGAAGTGCGGGAGACGGTGCTTGACGCCTTCTCCCACGACGACGTCCCCTTCGAGCGGCTGGTCGACGCCGTGCACGCGGACCGCGATCCCAGCCGGAACCCGCTGTTCGACGTGATGGTGCTGCTGCACAGCGCCTCCGGGGCGAAGCCTGCCTTCGACGGCCTCGTGGCCGAAGACGTCGGCGTCGCGCGGGAATCGTCGAACTTCGATCTGACCGTCGAGTTCGAGGAACGCGACGGCGTGCTCGCCGGGCTGGTCGAATACAGCACGGCGCTGTTCGACGCGGACACCATCGACAGGCTGGTGTCCCATCTGGCGGTGCTGCTGGACGCCGTCACCGCCCGGCCGGACCGGCCGCTGGCGGAGCTTCCGCTGGCGACGGCCGACGAGCTGCGCCGGATGCTCGTCGAGTGGAACCACACCGGTCTCGACGTACCGGACACGACCGTCGTGGACCTTCTCGCCGCCCAGGCCGCGGCGACGCCGGACGAGACCGCTCTGGTGTTCCGGGACGAGTCGCTGGACTACGCGGAGCTGACCCGGCGCGTCGACGAACTCGCGGGCGAGCTGGCCCGGCGGGGAGCGGGACCGGAGCGGATCGTCGCCGTCATGCTGCCGCGGTCCGCCGAGGCCGTGGTGGCGCTGTTCGCCGTGCTGAAGGCGGGGGCGGTGTACCTGCCGGTCGACCCCGGTCTCCCGGCGGAGCGCGTCGAGACGCTGCTGCGTGACGCGGACCCGGTCGTGGTGGTGGACGAGGACTTCGAGCGCACGGGGCCCCCGGCGGTGCTCACCGGTCCTCGCCCCGAGCAGGCCGCGTATGTCATCTACACCTCCGGGTCGACGGGCGAACCGAAAGGCGTCGTGGTCGAACACCGCGCGCTGGTGAACCTGCTGGCCAACCACCGGCGGGTCTTCGGCACCGGCCGCCTGCGCGTGGCGGGCACGGCGGCGTTGTCGTTCGACACCTCATGGGAGGGACCGCTGCTGCTGGCCGACGGTCACGAACTGCATCTGGTCGACGACGACACCCGCCTGGACCCGGACGCGCTCAGCCGGTACGTCACCGACCACCGGATCGACTTCCTCGACCTGACCCCGTCCTATCTGCGGCAGCTGCTCCCCGCCGGGCTGCTGGAGGGACCGCACCGCCCGAAGCACCTGATGCTCGGCGGCGAGGCGATCGGGGCGACGCTGTGGCGCGAGCTGACGGAGCTGCCGGGAACGACCGCCCACAACTACTACGGTCCGACCGAGACCACCGTCGACGCCGTGTCGACGCCGGTGGCCGGTGACCGGCCGCTGATCGGCCGCCCGCTGGGCAACTTCCGCGTCTACGTCCTCGACGAGACGCTGTCACCCGTCCCGCTCGGCGTACCGGGACAGCTCTACCTCGGCGGTGCTCAGCTGGCTCGCGGTTACCTCGGCCGGCCGGGGCTGACCGCGGACCGGTTCATCGCCGACCCGTTCGGTGCACCCGGCACCCGGATGTACGCCACCGGCGACCTCGTCCGCTGGACCGGCGACGGAGCGCTGGACTACCGCGGCCGGTGCGACGAGCAGGTCAAGATCCGCGGGTTCCGCGTCGAACCCCGTGAGGTGGAGGCCGCCCTGCTGCGTCACCCCGTGGTCGCCGAAGCCGCGGTGGTGGCGAGGGAGGACCGGAACGGCAAGCGGCTCGTGGCCTATTTCGTAGCGGGCGGGGAAAGCCCGGACCTCGGCGAGCTGCGGCGTTTCCTGGCCGGGTCGCTGCCCGACTATCTGGTGCCCTCGGCCTTCGTCGCGCTCGACCGGCTGCCGCTGACCCGGCACGGCAAACTCGACCAGTCCGCCCTGCCGACACCGGACTTCTCGGCCGCCCGCGCGCGGTATGTCGCCCCGCGTGACGACGTGGAGCGGCTGGTGACCGGCGTCTGGGCGGACGTGCTCGGCGTCGAGCGGATCGGGATCGAGGACAACTTCTTCGACCTCGGCGGGGATTCGATCCTCGGCATCCGGGTCCTGTCCCGGCTTCGGGCCGTGCTCGGGGCGGAGGTCCCGGCGCGGCTGCTGTTCACCGCGCCGACTCCCGAGCGGCTCGCCGCCGCCCTGCCCGGTTCCGGCGGGCGCGAGGTCGCGATCCCGTTACTGGACCGGACGAACGGTGCGTTGACGGCCCCGCTTTCGTTCGCCCAGCAGCGACTGTGGTTCCTCGACGAGTTCGAACCGGGCAGTACCGAGTACGTCTCGCCGACGGCGCTGCGGCTTCGCGGAGAACTCGACACCGGCGCACTGGACCGGGCGCTGACCGCGCTCGTGGCCCGGCACGAGGCCCTGCGCACCACTTTCGACACCGTCGACGGGCACGGAACCCAGGTGGTGCGTCCGCCGTCCGAAGTCCGCGTGCCGCTCACCGACCTCAGTGGACTGTCCGAAGAGGACAGAGCTACCGGACTGGCGGCCGCACTGGCCGAAGCGTCGACGGCGCCGTTCGATCTGCGCGACGGTCCGCTGCTGCGCACCCGGCTGCTGCGGCTGGCCCCGGACGAGCATGTGCTCACGCTGGTGCTGCACCATATCGTCACCGACGGCTGGTCGGCGGGAGTGCTCACGGGAGAGCTGAGCGCGCTGTACACCGCTTTCGTCCACGGTGAACGGGTCAGCCTGCCGGACCTGCCGGTGCAGTACGCCGACTTCGCGGTGTGGCAACGCGAACGGCTCGCCGGGGCGATGCTGGACGAGCAGCTGGCGTACTGGCGTCATCGTCTCGAAGGCGTCCCGCCGCTGGAGCTGCCCACTGACCGTCCCCGCCCTGCCGTCCGCACCAAGAACGGCGCACTGCTGGAGTTCAGCGTCCCGGAAACAACCACCGCGCGGCTGAAGGAACTCTCCCGGCGGCAGGACGGCACGCTGTTCATGACCCTGCTCGCCGCCGCGCAGGTGTTACTCGCCCGCTGGTCCGGGCAGGACGACGTCGCCGTCGGTACGGTCGTCTCCGGCCGGGAACGCACCGACCTGGAAGGGCTGATCGGCTTCTTCGTCAACACAGTGGTGCTGCGGTCCGAAGTGGACCTTTCCCGGCCGTTCGACGCGTTCCTCCGCGACGTCCGCGAGCTGACCCTGGACGCCTTCGCGCACCAGGACGTCCCCTTCGACCGCGTGGTCGACGACCTGCAGCCGGCCCGCGACACCAGCCGCACCCCGCTGTGCCAGGTCATGGTGGTGCTGCACAACACGCCCGAGGGAAAGCCGGCGCTGCCTGGGCTGGCCGTCGAGGAACTGGCGCCGCCGGTGGTGACCGCGACCTTCGAACTGATGATCCAGTTCCAGGAGGTCGCCGGGCGCCTCGACGGACTGGTCAACTACAACACTGATCTGTTCGACACCGCCACGATCGAGCGGTTGACGGATGGGCTGCGGCTCGTCCTCGAAGGCGTCGCCGCCGCCCCGGACCGCCCGCTCGGCGAACTGCCGCTGCTGACCACCGGTGAGCGGCACCGTCTCCTGCACACGCTGAACGACACCACCCGGCCGCTGGACGAGGCGACCCTGCCGGAACTGGTGCGGGCACAGGCCGGGCGGACCCCGGACGCGCCCGCGGTCACCGACGGCGGCGTCACTCTCTCTTACGGCGAGCTGGAGCGGCACGCCAATCGGCTGGCTCACCGGCTTGTCGCGGCCGGGGCCGGGCCGGAACAGCGGGTCGCCGTCGTCCTGCCGAATTCGGTCGAACTGGTGGTGGCGTTGCTGGCCGTGCTCAAATCCGGTGCTGCTTATGTGCCGATCGATCCGCTGTACCCACCGGAACGCATCCGGTTCATGCTCGACGATTCCGGGCCGTTGGTGGTGCTCGACAGCCGCGAGGCGGTCCTGGACACCGCGGGGCTGCCGGAAACCGACCCGGGAGTGCGGCCGCTGCCCGGCCTGCCCGCGTACGTGATCTACACGTCCGGGTCGACCGGCAGACCCAAAGGCGTGGTCACCACCCACGGCGGACTGCTGAACTACCTCCGCTGGGCGGCCGGCGCGTATCCGGGCCTGGGCGGCACCGCTGTGCTGCACTCGTCGGTCTCCTTCGACCTCACGGTGACCACGTTGTACGGCCCCCTGCTCACCGGCGGCCACATTCGGGTGGAGGGCAGCCCCTCACCGCGGCCGCCCACGTTCCTCAAGGCCACCCCGGGGCATCTGCCGCTCTTCGGGGCGCTGGACGAGGACGACCTGTCGCCGACGGGTGAGCTGGTGGTCGGCGGCGATCAGCTTCTCGGGCCGGTGGCCGAAGGCTGGCGCGCGGACCATCCGACCGCGGTGGTGGTGAACGAGTACGGGCCGACCGAGACCACCGTCGGCTGCATGGAGTACCGGGTCGAGCCGGGGCAGGAGCCGTTCGACGGCGCGGTTCCGATCGGTCATCCGATCTGGAACACGCGGCTGTATGTGCTCGACGGGCTGCTGAACCCGGTGCCCACCGGGGTCGCGGGCGAGCTCTACGTCGCCGGTGCCGGGCTGGCCCGTGGGTACTTCGGACGGCCGGGACTGACCGCGGCCGGGTTCGTCGCGTGTCCCTTCGGCGCACCGGGGGAACGGATGTACCGGACCGGGGATGTGGTGATCCGGCGGCACGACGGCGAACTGGAGTACCAGGGCCGCGCCGACCAGCAGGTCAAGATCCGGGGCTTCCGGATCGAGCTCGGCGAGATCGAAGCCGTGCTGGCCACGCATCCGGACGTCGGCGAGGTCGCCGTGGTGGCCCACGAGGCGGACGGCACCCGGCGGCTGGTCGCGTACCTGGTCCCGGCGCCGGGCGCCGCGGTGCCGGGGACCACCGCGCTGCGGGAGTTCCTCGGCCGCACCCTGCCCGCGCATATGGTGCCCGCGGTGTTCGTCGGTCTCGACGCACTTCCGTTGAACGCCAACAGGAAGCTCGACCGCCGGGCACTGCCCGCACCGGACGGGCACGTGGCGGCGGGCCGCCGTTACGTGGCCCCGCGGACGCCGGCCGAACGTGAGCTGGCCCAGGTGTTCTCGGCGGTGCTGGGCGTCGAACAGGTCGGCGCGGAGGACAACTTCTTCGGCCTCGGCGGCGACTCGATCCTCAGCATCCAGGTCGTGTCGAAAGCGCGTAAGGCGGGGTTTTCCCTGTCGTCGAAGGACATCTTCCTGCATCAGACCGTGGCCGAGCTGGGTTCGATCGTCGAGGCGCGGGTGGTACCGGAGATGGTCCGGGCCGTGGAGCCGTCCGGGCCCGCCCCGCTCGGGCCGATCCAGTCGTGGTTCTTCGAAACCGGCCTCGACGACGGGCACTTCACCATGTCCGTCCACATCGGACTCCGGGCGGACGTGGACCTCACGCGCCTGACCGACGCCGTCAGCCGGGTGGTGACGCACCACGACGCCCTGCGCATGCGGTTCTCGCGGGTGGCGGGTGAGTGGGTGCAGGAACCGGCGCCGGACGAGGACAACGCGCCGCGGATCGTTCGGCTGCCCACCGCGGACGAGGACGGGATGCACGCGGCCGCGCTCGCCGCGCAAAGCTCGCTGAACCTGACCGAAGGGCCGTTGTGGCGGGCGATCGTGTTCGTGCCCGGTGAGGAGGCGCCCCGGCTGTTCTTCACCGTGCACCACCTCGTCATGGACGGCGTGTCCTGGCGTGTCCTGCTCGCCGACATCGAGGCCGCCTACCGGGGTGAAGACCTCGAACCGGTCGGCACGTCCTACACCGCCTGGGCGCGTTCGCTGGCAGGCCACGTCCGGGCGGGCGGGTTCGACGAGGACCTCGAATACTGGAAGACCGTGTTCAGCGACACCAGTCCGGAGCTGCCGGTCGACCGGCCCGGCCGCAACGAAGCGGGCTCGGCGCGCACGGTCTCGGCGAGCCTCGGCCGGGCCGAAACGACCGCGCTGCTGCAGGACGTTCCCTCGGTCTACCGGACGCGGGTCAACGACGTCCTGCTGGCGGCGCTCGGCCGGGTGCTGGCCGGGTGGACCGGCCGCGACCGCGTGGTGATCGCGGTGGAAGGCCATGGCCGTGAGGAGATCGTCGACGGGCTCGACCTGTCCCGCGCGGTCGGCTGGTTCACCGCCCAGTTCCCGGTCGCGCTGAGCCTGCGCCCGGCCGCGGACTGGGGCGAGGAGCTGAAGTCGGTCAAGGAACAGGTGCGCGCGGTGCCGAACAAGGGCGTCGGCTACGACGCGCTCCGCTATCTCGGCCGGGAAGCAACCTCGGCGAACCTGCTGCGGGACGACCCGGTGCCCCGGATCTCGTTCAACTATCACGGGCAGTGGGATGTCGCGCCGTCCGGCGAGAGCCTCTACCAGGACCGGCACGAGTCGCTCGGCCGGGACATCGCCGACGCGAGCGAACGGACGTACCTGCTGGACGTCATCGGTGTCGTCGAGGACGGACGGTTGCGGCTGTCCTGGGAGTACTCCGCCGCCCTGCACGACGAGGCCACGGTCCGGCGGCTGGCCGAAGGCATGGTCGAAGCCCTGCGGGAGGTCGTCGCGCACTGCGCCCTGCCGGACGCCGGGGGCCGCACGCCGTCGGACTTCCCGCTGGCCAGGCTCGATCAGTCCCAAGTGGACCGGATCGCCGGCGACGGCGGAGACGTCGAGGACATCTACCCGTTGACCCCGCTGCAGGCGGGCATGGTCTTCCACAGCCTCGTCGACGCGGATTCGACGGCGTACTTCGACCAGTTCCGGCTCCGGCTCTCCGGTGTCGCCGAGCCCGTCTTGTTCGGCCAAGCCTGGCAGCAGCTCGTCGACCGGACGCCGATCCTGCGCAGTCACGTGGTGTGGGAGGGCGTCGACAAGCCGTTGCAGGTGGTCCGGCGCCACGTCGCGGTGCCGGTCCGGCAGCTCGACTGGCGTGGACTGTCCGAAGAGGACCGACAGAACGCGTTGACGGAGTTGCTGGCGGACGACCTCGCCGCGGGCATGGACCTGACGGCCGCGCCGCTGATGCGCCTGGCGATCGCCCGGCTGACCGACGACGAGGTCCAGTGCGTATGGACCTCGCACCATGTCCTGCTCGACGGCTGGAGCACCGCGCAGATCTTCGGCGAGGTGTGCGAGCGGTACGCGGCCCTCGTCGGCGGGCGGCGGCCGGAAGTGCCGTCCCGCCGCCCGTTCCGCGACTACCTCGGCTGGCTGGCGGAGCAGGACGGCCAGGAGGCCGAACGCTACTGGCAGCACGTCCTCGCCGGTGTCGAGGCACCCACGCCGTTGCCGTACGACCGCCCGCCGGTCGAGGCCCACCGCGCCGAATCGGGCGAAACGGTGCTGCTCGAACTCTCCCCCGAGGAGTCACGGCGGCTGCACGCGATGGCGAAGCGCACGGCGCTGACCGTCAACACCGTGGTGCAGGGCGCCTGGGCGCTGCTGCTGGCGCAGTACAGCGGCGAGCAGGACGTGCTGTTCGGCACCACCGTGTCCGGGCGTCCGGCCGAACTGCCCGGCGTCGAATCGATGATCGGCATGTTCATCAACACCGTGCCCACCCGGATGCGAGTCCGAAGTGGACAGACCGTGGCGGACTGGCTGCGTGGGGCACAGGCGGAGCAGGCGGACTCGCGGCGGTTCGACTTCCTGTCCCTGGCACAGCTGCAGGCGCTGACCGACGTGACGGCGGGAACCCGCATGTTCGACAGCGTGGTCGTCTTCGAGAACTACCCGATCGACGACGCGGCGGGTGATGACGGCGTCGTGGTGCGGGACGTCGATTCACTGGACACCACGAGCTTCCCCCTGAACCTGACCGCGTATCTGCACGAACGGCTCGGACTGGAGCTGTCCTACGACCCGCGGCTGTTCGACGCGGCGACGGCCGAACGGCTGGCCGGGCAGCTGGCCAGGCTGGTCCGGCGGATCACCGAGGAACCGGACAGCCGCGTCACCGAGTTGTCCCCGCTCGGGAACGCGGAGCGCCGACGGCTGCTGGTGGACTGGAACGACACCGCGATCGACGTTCCCGGGGGCACGGTGCTGGACGTGTTCCGCGCCCACGTGGCCCGCGCCCCGCACGCGACCGCTTTGGTCTTCCGGGACACCGTCCTGGACTTCACGGAGCTGGACGAGCGGTCGGATCGGCTGGCAGGCCACCTGATCGCGCGGGGCGCCGGTCCGGAGCGGGTGGTCGCCGTGGTGCTGCCCCGTTCGGTCGAATCGGTCATCGCGGTCCTCGCGATCTTCAAGGCGGGCGCGGTGTACCTGCCGGTGGACCCGGACCTGCCCGCCACCCGGCTCGAATGGCTGCTGCGGGACGCGAGCCCGGCTGTGGTCCTCGACGACCCGGCCCCGATCCGCGACTGGTGCGACCGGCCCTCACCGGCCGGGTTACCCGGCGCCGAAGCCGATCACGCCGCGTACGTCATCTACACGTCCGGGTCGACCGGGCTGCCCAAAGGCGTGGTCGTCGAGCACCGCGCCCTGCTCAACCTGCTGGCCGACCATCGCCGCGTCTACCTGGCCGATGCCACCGAGACCCGGATGCGCGCGGCCCTGACCGCCGCGTTCTCCTTCGACACCTCCTGGGACGGCCTGCTGTTCCTTCTGGACGGACACGAGTTGCACGTCCTCGACGACGACACCCGCGTCGATCCGCGCGCCGTCGCCCGCTACGTCGACGAGCGGCGGATCGATTTCCTCGACCTCACGCCGTCCTACCTCCAGCAGTTGCTGGCCGACGGGCTGCTGGCCGGTGCGCACCGGCCCGGCACCCTGATGGTCGGCGGCGAGGCGATCGGCGAGACGTTGTGGCGTGACCTGGCGGGCATCCCCGGCACGGCCGTCTACAACTATTACGGCCCCACCGAGGTCACGGTGGACTCGGTGTTCCGCCGCGTGCACGGGGACAGGCCGCTGATCGGGCGGCCGGGCGGGAACGTGCGGGCCTACGTGCTGGATCGCTCGCTCTCGCCGGTCCCGGCCGGTGTCCCGGGCGAGCTGTATCTCGCCGGGCTCCAGCTCGCCCGCGGCTACCTCGGGCGCCCTGGCCTCACCGCGGATCGCTTCCTCGCGAACCCGTTCGGCGGGCCGGGCGAGCGGCTGTACCGGACGGGCGACCGCGTCCGCTGGACGACCGGCGGCGAACTGGACTACCTGGGCAGGCTCGACGAGCAGGTCAAGATCCGAGGTTTCCGCGTGGAGCCGGGCGAGATCGAAGCCGCTCTCCTCGGGCACCCCGCCGTCGCCGAGGCCGTCGTCATCGCCCGCGAAGACGAGCCGGGGAACCGGCGGCTGGCCGCCTACGTCGTGCTCGACGACGAGGGACCCGACAGCACCGATCTGCGGGCCTGGCTGCGCCGCACCGTGCCCGCCCACCTCGTGCCGTCCGCCTTCGTGGTGCTCGACCGGCTGCCGCTGACCCGCAACGGCAAGGTCGACCGGCGTGCGCTTCCCGCGCCGGAAAGCAGCGGCACCGGCAGGACGTACGTGGCCCCGCGTACCTCCGTCGAGCGCACGCTGGCCGAGATCTGGTCCGAGGTGCTCGGAGTGGAGCGGGTCGGCGTCGAGGACAACTTTTTCGAACTGGGCGGCGACTCCCTCCTCAGCATGCGGATCGTGTCGCGGGTCCGGGCCGCGTTCGGCACGGACGTCTCCCCGCGCGCGTTGTTCTCCGACCCGGTGCTCGGCCGGTTCGCAGCCGCGCTGGCCGAGCAAGGGCCGGCGGGCCGGGCCATTCCGGTGACCGATCGCGACGGCCCGCTGCCGCTGTCGTTCGCGCAGCAGCGGCTGTGGTTCCTCGACGAGTACGAACCGGGCAGCGTGGAATACGTGTCGCCGACGGCCTTGCGGCTGCGTGGCGAGCTCGATGTCGCGGCGCTGGCCGACGCGCTGACCGCCTTGGTCGCCCGGCACGAGGCACTGCGGACGACGTTCGACGCGGACAGCGGGCACGGTGTCCAGCGCGTCGGCGCGCCGTACGCGGTGGGACTGCCGCTGGACGACCTCAGTGGACTGTCCGAAGAGGACAGATCAGCCGCGCTGCACCGGACGCTGGAGCGCGAGGTGCGGCAGCCGTTCGACCTGCGGACCGGCCCGCTGCTGCGGGCGAGGCTGATCCGGCTGGCGCCGGACGAGCACGTGCTCACGCTGACGCTGCACCACATCGTCACCGACGGCTGGTCGTCCGGCGTGCTCGTCGGCGACCTCGACGCGCTCTACACGGCGTTCGTCCGCGGCACGGAGGCGGAGCTGCCGGAGTTGCCGATCCAGTACGCCGACTTCGCCGTGTGGCAGCGGCAGGTCGTCGAAGGCGAACTGCTGGCGGAGCAGCTCGGCTACTGGCGCGACCGGCTCGACGGCGTGCCGCCGCTGGAACCGCCGACCGACCGGCCCCGGCCCGCGGTGCGCACCACGAACGGCGACTGGTACGCGTTCGAGGTCCCGTCCGGACTGGTCACCGCGCTCAAGAAGCTCGCCAGAGGTCAGGACGGCACGTTGTTCATGACGCTGGTCGCCGCCTGCCAGGTGCTGCTGGGCCGGTGGTCGGGGCAGGACGACGTCGCGGTGGGCACGGTGACGTCCGGCCGGGACCGGCCGGAACTGGAACGGCTGATCGGTTTCTTCGTCAACACCCTGGTGCTGCGGTCCACAGTGGACGCCAAGAGAACGTTCCGGGAGCTGCTGACCTCTGTCCGGGAGACCGTTCTCGGCGCCTTCGCCCACCAGGACGTGCCGTTCGAGCGGGTCGTGGACGCCGTGCAACCCGAGCGTGACGTCAGTCGTACGCCGCTGTTCCAGGCGATGGTGGCCTTGCAGAACACCGGCGACCCGGTGCCCGAAGGCGGCGCTCTCGCCGCCGAGGAGATCGCACTGCCCTCGGCGACGGCGGCGTTCGACCTGCTCGTGCAGTTCGAGGAACACGACGGCGGCCTGCGCGGCGCCGTCAACTACAACACCGACCTGTTCGACCAGGCCACCATCGAACGGCTGACCGGCCGGCTGCGGCTCATCCTCGAAGGCGTCACCGCCGCCCCGGACCGTCCGCTCGGCGAACTGCCGCTGCTGACCGCCGGTGAACGGCACCATCTGGTGCACACGCTGAACGACACCCGGCGGCCGCTGGGCGCGGCCACCCTGCCGGAACTGGTGCGGGCACAGGCCGAGCGGACCCCGGACGCGCCCGCGGTCACCGACGTCGGCGTCACCCTCACCTATGCCGAGCTGGAGCGGCACGCCAACCGGCTGGCCCACCGGCTGATCGCGGCCGGGGCCGGGCCGGAACACCGGATCGGGCTCGTGCTGCCGAACTCGGCCGAACTGCTGGTGGCGTTGCTCGCCGTGCTCAAATCCGGTGCCGCCTACGTCCCGATCGACCCGATGTACCCGCCGGAACGCGTTTCCGCCGTGCTCGGCGACTCCCGGCCCTTGACGGTGCTCGACGACCGGGAAGCGGTACTGGACACCGCGGGGTGGCCGGAGACCGACCCCGGAGTTCGGCCCTTGCCCGACCACCCCGCCTACGTGATCTACACGTCCGGGTCGACCGGCAAGCCCAAGGGCGTGATCACCACCCACGGCGGGCTGCTGAACTTCCTCCGCTGGGCGGCCGAGGCGTATCCCAGCCTGAGCGGAACGGCCGTGCTGCACTCGTCGGTCTCCTTCGACCTCACGGTGACCACGCTCTACGGCCCGCTGCTCACCGGCGGCCGGATCCGGGTGGCGGGCACCCCGGCACAGCGGCCGCCCACCTTCCTCAAGGCCACGCCGGGTCATCTGCCGCTCCTCGATCTCATGGACGACGACGATCTGTCGCCGACCGGCGAGCTGGTGGTCGGTGGGGACCAGCTGCTCGGCTCGGTGGCCGACGCCTGGCGCGCGGACCACCCCGGCGTGGTGGTGATCAACGAGTACGGCCCGACCGAGACCACCGTCGGCTGCATGGAGTACCGGGTCGGGCCGGGACAGGAACTGGCCGCGGGCGCGGTCCCGATCGGGCATCCGATCTGGAACACGCGGCTGTACGTGCTCGACGCCCGGCTGAACCCGGTTCCCGCCGGGATCGCGGGCGAGCTGTATGTCGCGGGTGACGGCCTGGCCCGCGGGTACTTCGAGCTGCCGGGGCTGACCGCGGCCGGGTTCCTCGCGTGCCCGTTCGGCGAGCCGGGGGAGCGGATGTACCGCACCGGCGACGTCGTGATCCGGCGGCACGACGGCGAACTGGTCTGCCTCGGCCGTGTCGACGAGCAGGTCAAGATCCGGGGCTTCCGGATCGAGCCGGGAGAGGTCGAAGCCGCCTTGCGGAGCCATCCCGACGTGACCGAAGCCGTCGTCGTGGCCCGCCGGGACGACGGGCAGGCGCGGCTGGTCGCCTACCCGGTGCCCGCGGCGGACCTCCCGGACGCGGCCACCCTGCGGGAGTTCCTCGGCCGTTCGCTGCCCGAGTACATGATCCCGTCGGCGTTCGTGCCGCTCGACGCGCTTCCGTTGAACCGCAACGGCAAACTGGACCGCAACGCGCTGCCCGAGCCGGAGGCGCCGGTGGCCGCGACGACGTTCACCGAACCGGAGGGGCCGGTGGAACGGGCACTCGCCGGCATCTGGGCCGAAGTCCTCGGCCTCGACCGGGTCGGTGCCCACGACGGATTCTTCGAGCTGGGCGGGGATTCCATCCTCAGCATCCAGGTGGTGCACCGCGCCCGGCAGGCGGGCTGGCGGATGACGTCGAAGGCGTTGTTCCGGCACCGGACCGTCGCGGAACTGGCGAAGGTCGTCACCCCCGTCGAAGCCGAACCGGAGGAGCGGGAGGCCGTCGCCGGGGAAGTACCGCTGACCCCGATCCAGCGGTGGTTCTTCGACGTGCACACCGCCAGCCCGCACCATTTCAACCAGTCCGTTCTCGTGGAACTGGATCCGGCGGTGGACCCGGCGGTGCTGCGGCAGGCACTCGACGCCGTCGTCGCACACCACGACGCGCTGCGGATGCGGTTCGAGCGCGTCGAGGGGGAATGGCGGCAGCACAACGATCCCGTCGGGCCGCCGACGGCGTTGCGGATCGAGACCATGTCCACAGTGGACGAGCGGGACCGGCGGGCGCTGATGGAGGAAATCGCCGACGAGGCGCACTCCGGGTTCGACCTGTCCGCGCCACCGCTGCTCAAGGCCGTGCTGTTCACCCGCGAGCCGGGGCCGCTGTTGTTCCTGGCCGCGCACCACCTGGTGATCGACGCGGTGTCCTGGCGGATCCTGCTGGAAGATCTCGATCGGGCCTACCGGCAGACGGCCGGCGGCGAACCCGTCGACCTCGGCGCGAAGACGACGTCGTTCCGGGACTGGTCGCGACGGCTGCGGGAGTTCGTCGACGGCGGCGGTCTCGACCACGAGCGTGACCACTGGTCGCGGGCGCTGCCCGCCGGTGAACTGCCCGTCGACCGGGCGACGCCGGTCCCCGGCACCCCGGCGGAGTCCGTGACCGTCCGGCTCGACGCCGGCGACACCGACGCGCTGTTGCACCTCGCCCCTGGCGCCTACCGCACCCGCATCAACGACGTCCTCCTCGCGGCGCTGGCCTGGGCGCTGGCGCGGTGGACGGGTGAGGAGCAGGTCGCCGTGGATCTGGAGGGCCACGGCCGGGAGGAGATCTTCGACGACGTCGACCTCACCCGCACGGTCGGCTGGTTCACCACGCTGTTCCCGCTGGCGCTCGAAGTCACCACCGCGGACGAGCCGCGCTGGCGTGACCTGGTGAAGTCCGTGCGCAGGCAACTGCGGGCGGTGCCCGGCAACGGCTTCGGTTTCGGTGCGCTGCGCTACCTGCGGTTCCCCGAGCTGGGCGGGCGTTCCCCGCAGATCTCGTTCAACTACCTCGGGCAGGGCGACGACACCGCCGCCGGAACCGGGCTTTACCGGGCCTCGCACGCGCCGATCGGCCGCGAGCAGGATCCGGCGGACCCGGGTGGCCATCTGCTGGAGGTGGTCGGCGGCGTCCAGGACGGACGGCTCGAATTCTCCTGGTTCCACCGCCCGGACCGGCACGACCGGGCGACGGTGGAGGCGGTCGCCGCGGACTTCGCCACGGCCCTGCGCCGGATGGCCCAGGACTGCCGGGGAGGGCGAGCATGACGACGCTGCTGTCGCGCAACCGCGACTACCGCCTGTTGTGGGGCGGCCAGGTCATCTCCGAGACCGGTTTCAGCACGTCGATGATCGCCTTCCCGCTGCTGGTGCTGGCCGTGACCGGCTCGGCGGCGCAATCCGGTCTGGTGCTCGGCGCGGTCGCGATCGCCCAGCTCGCCGCCGGGCTGCCCGCCGGGGCACTGGTGGATCGCTGGAACCGCAAGAAGATCATGCTCGCCTGCGAGGCCGTGCAGGGTCTCGCGGCCGCCGCGCTGGTCGCGGCGCTGTGGTGGGGGGTGGCGAACGTGGCGATGATGATCGCCGTCGCCGCGGTGATGGGATTGTGCCGCGCGCTGTTCGAACCCGCCGAGGAGGCGAGCCTGCCCCGGCTGGTCACCGTGGACCAGGTGCCGTCGGCGGTGGCGATGAACGCGGCGCGGTCGAGCGCCGGGCAGCTGTCGGGCACGGCGCTCGGGGGATTCCTGTTCGCCCTCGGCCGGATGGTGCCGTTCGTCTTCGACGTGATCGCCCATGTGCTCGCGTTCGCCGCCCTGCTGTTCGTGCGGCTGCCGCCGAAGCCGGTGGAACACCGGACGGCGACCCCTCATCTGGGCCGGGAGATCGTCGCGGGCTTGCGCTGGGTGTGGCGCCAGCCGCACGTGCGGATCACCGCGGTGTGCGCGATCTGCCTGAACCTGTTCTTCAGCGCGTACTACCTGGTGATCATCGTGCTGGCGGACTCGCGCGGTGTCCCGGCGGGGGAGATCGGCGTGATGGCCGCGATGCTCGGCGGCGGCGGCATCCTCGGCGCGCTCGCGGCGCCGTACCTGCACCGCAAGCTCAGCCCGTACGTGCTGATCATCAGCGTCTTCTGGGCCTTGACCGTGCTCACCCCGCTGGCGGTGTTCGTCCACAATGGATACCTGATGGGCCTGCTGTTCGCGGCGATGGCGTTCCTCCCGCCTGCCGCCAACACCACCATCAGCACCTACCAGTTGCTGCTCACCCCTGACGCGATGCGCGGACGGCTCGGCGGCGTGATGGGCGTGACCGGCGGCCTGGCCGCCGCGGCGGGTCCGGCGCTCGGCGGCTGGCTGGTCGACGCGGTGCCGGGCGGCACCGCCGTGCTCGTCTGCGCGGGCGCGATCGCCGTGGTCACGCTTCTCGCCACCTTCAACCCCACACTGCGCCGGTTCCCCCGTCGTGTCGACGAGACCACCGCGGACCTGCCCGAAGAACCAGAAATGCTGGACACGAAAGGAAAGTCGAATGGCTGACGAAAACACCTACCAGGTCTTGATCAACGACGAAGAGCAGTACTCCCTCTGGCCGTCGGACAAGGAGATCCCGGCGGGCTGGCGCGCCACCGGCCACCGGGGCAGCCGTCAAGAGTGCATGGACCACGTCGACGAGGTCTGGACCGACATGCGCCCCCGCAGCCTCCGCGAACGGATGGCTTCGCTTGAGGGGTAAGACAAAGATGTCGTGCCCCGACGAGCGTCCGGACTGGCTGGCGGAAGCCGGGCCGCGGCTCCGAGCGACACTCTTCTGAGGATAAGTGTCCGGCTTGGGTCGTTTGTGCGGTTTCGCGAGGTGGTCGTGAGTGGCAAGGAGCGTTAGAACGCTCTTTGCCACTCACGACCCTGTTCAGGAACGTGCATTCAGGCATCAACCGGACGCCGAGTCGCCGAAACTGTCCTTCGCGGACAGGCCCCGTCTCGCGAGGGAGTCCCACGTAGGCCGCCAAGTAGTGAAGGCCTCCTTCCCTACCTTGAGGGTAGGCAAGGGGACCTTCACGGCATCGAGCCGATCACGCCACGTTTGCCTTACCTCTCAAGCGGTAGACGCGCCGAACTCGACCCCCGTGCGCCGGCGCACGGACATGGGCAGGTGCGTGGCTCCGGCACTTGGTCACCGGAGCCACGCATTTGGCGAACACGGCACTTCGGCCCTTGAGCGAGTGCGGACATCGTCCTGCTCCATCCGGCGTAACCGGTTGCCTGCACATCGCCCAGTGCGGTATCGGCCTGATGACCGGTGGCGAAGGGCGTGGCAAGGTGAGCGGAGCCCTGGACAGGGCCGAGTGGAACGCTCATCATCCTTGGCATCCGGAAAGTGGCGACGCCTGTGCTCGGGCACCTCGACGAACGCGACGTGGAGCGGTGGCGTGCCGGTGACGCGAACGCGATGCGCGCCGACCTCGACGACGCTCTCGGCATCGGAGAGCAGCCGAGCCCGCTCTCCGATGCCGAACTGATCGAGGCCGTGCGCGGCGGGACCGTTCAGGCGTACGGCAGCCTCTATGCCCGCCACGTCCAGGCCGCCCGGAATCTGGCTCTTCAGCTGGCGAAGTCGTCGGCCGACGCCGAAGACCTGGTGTCGGACGCCTTCGCGAAGGTACTCATCACCCTGCGCGCGGGCGGCGGACCCGGCTCGGCGTTCCGCCCCTATCTGCTCACGACAGTGCGCTACGCCGCCTACGACCGTTTCCGGCAGCAGCGTCGGCTCGAACTGGCCGACGACCTGGAAGCGGTTCCCGGCGCGGAGCGGGTCACCAGCCTGCCCTTCCGCGACACGGCGGTCGCGGGCCTGGAACGCGCACTGATCACCAGGGCGTTCGCCGACCTTCCCGAGCGCTGGCAGAACGTGTTGTGGCATACCGCGATCGAGAACCGATCGCCGGACGAACTCGCGTCGACGTTCGGGCTCACCCCCAACGGCGTCGCCGCGCTTGCTTACCGGGCCCGCGAGGGCCTGCGGAAGGCGTATCTCCAGGCTCATGTCACGGGCGAGCCCGCCGAACGGTGCCAGGCGGCGGTCGGCAAACTGGGCGCGTGGACTCGTGGCGGCCTGTCCCGGCGTGAATCCATCCAGCTCAACGCCCATTTGGACGAGTGCGCCGCCTGCCAGGCCGTCGCCACCGAACTGGCCGACGTCAACGGCGCGTTGCGGGGCATCGTCGCCCCGATCGTGCTCGGCGCGGGCGCCGCCGGTTATCTGGCCGCGACGGCCAAGGCGAGTGCGTCCGCCGTCACCGCGCCCGCAGTGCTCGGCGCGGCGGCCTCGGCTGTCGTGTTCGCCGTCGCCGTGGGGATCGGGACGCTCGGCCCGCCGCCCCGGGCGGGAGCCCCCGCGACCGCCGCCGCACCACCCGCGTCCAGCAGCAGTGCGGGCACTCCGACCACGCCACCACCGGGCGGGGCGTCCGCGCCGACTTCGACCGTTGGCGCTACGACGCCGTCCACGACCGGCCGGCCGAGCGCCACCACGCCGGTGACCACCACGACCACCACGGCGGCCACCGCGCCCTCGCTGGTCGCGGAGGGGCCCAGCGGGTTCACGATGTCCACCGGCGGGCCACCCTCGGACTTCCCGATCACCGTCCGCAACACCGGTTCGGCGCCCGCCGCGCCCATGACGGTGACCCTGACCCTGCCGGACGGCGTGAAGGTGGTCGGACCGGGCGACCCTCCGGCCGGATCGATCGGCTGCCCCGCGGGCAGCGGCACCGTGACCTGTACCGCGAAGCAGCAGCTCCCGCCAGACACTTCGGTGACGTTCGTCTTCCGCCTGCTCGCCGGGCCGAAAGCCGCCGACGGCACCCTCACGGCCACCACCGGCGCGGTCCGGGTGGAGGTACCCCTCACCGTCAAGGGGAAGAAATGACGCCGTTCCGCTCGTCGACCGTGCGGCGGGTTCCCCGGCAGCTCTTCCCGGTTGGTTCTCCCGGAGGAACTTCACCCCGGGATTCGTCCGGCGGGACGAACGGGGAGCCCCCGAATCCTCCTAGGGTCCTCACCAGCCGGTCCGGGCGAGGCCGGATCGACCTTCGGGAGTGCGGACACCGGTGCCGAGCAAACCGCATACGAGTCTGAGCCGCGTCATCGAAGCACTCGGGGACGTGCTCCTCGAGCCGATCGCGGTCGGCCGGGCCGCCCGTCGCCACCTCGGCGGCGTGGTGATCCACGACCCGTACGACGACGCCGAGTTCCCCGAGCGGGCTGTGGTGCTCGGGGTCGGGGTGCGCGATCCCGAGGAGATCGTCAAGCTGCTGCACGAACTCGGCGAACGCGGCGCGTCCGCGCTGGTCGTGCGTTCGCCGGTGTCCGCTCCGGCCGGACCGGCGCGGGCGGCGGCGTCCTCCGGCGTCGCGTTGCTCGGGCTGGCGAACAGGGCGTCGTGGACGCAGCTGGCCGCGATGCTCCGCACGTTGCTGGCCGAGGGCGACGTCGGCGACGTCTCCCCGCAGGCACTCGGCGGAATCCCGGCCGGCGACCTGTTCGCGCTCGCCAACGCGATCGCCGCGCTGCTCGACGCGCCGATCACCATCGAGGACCGTGACTCGCGGGTGCTCGCGTTCTCCGGCCGCCAGGACGAAACCGATCCGCCGCGGGTCGAAACGATCCTCGGCCGCCAGGTGCCGGAGCGCTACACCCGTGGCCTGGAGAAGAGCGGCTTCTTCGACCGCCTCTACAGCGAGACGGGACCGGTCTATTTCGATCCGGACGACGACGAGGGCGAGAACCGTCCCCGGGTGGTGGTCGCCGTCCGGGCGGGCGATGAGGTGCTCGGCTCGATCTGGGCCGTGGTCGATCACGCGCTGAGCGAGGAACGCGCGGTGGCGCTGACGGACGCTTCGAAGATCGTGGCGTTGCATCTGCTCCGCCTGCGCGCCGGATCCGATGTCGAACGCCGGCTGCGCGCCGATCTGGTGAGCACCGCCCTCGAAGGCGGACGTCAGGCCCCGGAAGCCGTCGCACGCCTGGGCCTGCTGGGGCAACCCGCCGTCGTACTCGCGATGGGTTTGCTCGACCCGGCAGGCGACGATCCCTGGCTCGCCACCGAACGCCAACGGGTCGCCGACGCGCTCGCCATGCATCTGAGCGCGGTCCAGCCGCGCTCGGCGGTCGCGCTCATCGGCGACGTCGTGTACGGAATCGTGCCGGTGCCCCGAAACCACGGCGATCATCAGGAACGCTCGGTACGCGTCGCGACCGCGTTCCTGGAACGAATCGGGCACCGGGTCTCCGCGGTGATCGGCGTCGGACCGCCGGCCTTCGAGGGTGCGGGCCTGTACGACTCCCGCAGCGGGGCGGACCGGGCGTTGCGGGTGCTGCTCGCCGACGGCGGCTCCAACCGGGTGCTCACGGCCGAGGACGCGCACGTCGACGCGCTGATGCTCGAGCTGGCGGACCTTTCCGCGGCCCGCGGCGATGTCGCGACCGGGCCGATCGCGAGGCTGCTGGCCTACGACCGCGAACACCAGTCCCAGTTCGTGCACACGTTGCGGTGCTGGCTCGATTCGTTCGGGGACACCAACGCCGCGTCGGCGGCGGCATACGTGCATCCGAGCACCTTCCGCTACCGGTTGCGCCGGCTGGCCGAGGTGGGCGGAATCGACCTCGACGACCCCCGGGCCCGGTTCGCGGCGATGGTGCAGCTGCATTTGCTGCTTCACGGCATGCGGCCCGGAGAAGCCTGAGTCCCGTCCGCGCGGATGAACTTTCCCCTCCGCTCTCCTCGGTCCGGACGAACAAAGGACCTCCCGCCGGGACCTAGCATTCCCGCAACGCCGGACCATCCACACCGGACAAGAGGTGCGCATGTCGAAAATTTCGGAAATCGATACCTGGCTCCGGGAGAATTTCGCCTCCCTGCTGGACCGGCACCAGGTTCCCGGTGCCGCGATCGCGGTGTTCGCCGACGGCGAGATCGTCGAGCACGCGGCGGGTGTCGTGAACACGAGCACCGGGGTTGAGTCCACAACGGACTCGGTGTTCCAGATCGGGTCGATCTCCAAGATCTGGACGATCACGCTGATCATGCAGCTGGTCGACGAGGGCCTGGTCGACCTCGACCGTCCGGTGCGCGACTACCTGCCCGAGTTCCAGGTCGCCGACGCCCGCGCCGCGGCCACGATCACCGTCCGGCAGCTGGCGTGTCACACCGGCGGGTTCGAAGGCGACGTCTTCGCCGACACCGGGACCGGCGAGGACGCGGTGGCGAAGCTCATCCCGTTGCTGTCGGACGTGCCGCAGCTGTTCCCGCCGGGAGAGCGGTTCTCCTACAGCAACGCCGGCTACTGCGTGCTCGGCCGCATCGTCGAGGTGCTGCGAGGCCGGTGCTGGGACGACTGCGTACGCGAGCGGCTGATCGGCCCGCTCGGCCTGACCCACGCCGGTTGCGGCGCCGAGGACGCCATCCGTCATCGCGCCGCGGTCGGCCACAACCGCCCGGAATCGGGCGGCGAACCGGTGCCCACGAAGGTCTGGTCGCTCGCCCGCTCCAACGCGCCCGCCGGTGCGATGCTGGTCATGCGCCCGCGCGATCTGCTGACCTTCGCCCGCCTGCACTTGAACGAGGGCAAGGCCGACAACGGCGTCCAGGTGCTGTCGCCGGAGTCGGTGCGCGCGATGCGCGAGCGGCAGGTCGCCGTGCCGGATCTCGGCATCATGGGCACGCACTGGGGACTCGGCTGGGTGGACTTCGGCTGGCAGGGCGGCACCGTGATCGGCCACGACGGCGGCACGATCGGCCAGTCGGCCTTCCTGCGGATCGCGGTGGAGCGCGGCGTCGCGTTCGCGTTGATGACCAACGGCGGGGCCACGCTGAAGGTCTACCACGAGATCGCCACCAAGCTGATGAGTGAACTCGCCGGGGTCACGGTCCCGCCACTGCCCGAACCGGATCCCGCGCCTGCCCCGGCCGATCTTTCCCGGTACGTGGGGGAGTACTCGTCGCGGGTCGTCTCCACCGTCGTCACCGCCGAGGGCGGCAGGCTCTGGCTGCGGCGCACCCCGAAGGGCGAGTTCGCCGAACTCGACGAGCCCTCGGGCACGGTGGAGCTGCTGCCGTGGCACGGCGAAACCTTCGTCGCCGTCATCCCGGAAGTCCCCGGCGCCTACGTGGCCCACCAGTTCGTCGGCGACGACGGCACCGGCCGGGCCCGGTTCCTCCACACCGGACGCGCGGACCGGCGGGTGTCGCGATGAACGACATCCGCGAACGGATCGAAGCCGTGTTCGCCGCGGCGGGTGCCGAAGGGTCGCTGCACGCGAGGGAAGTCGGCGTGCCGGACGGTGCCGAAGTGTCGGCCGGCGCCGATGATCAGGTGGTCCTCGCCTCGGTGTTCAAGATCCCGATCGCGCTCGCCTATGCCAAGGAAGTGGTGGCGGGACGACTCGACGAGACCGAATACACGAAGGTGACCGCGCGGTACCGGATCGGCGGCATCGGCACCGCTGGCTGCGCGGACGACGTCGAGATGACCTGGCGCGACCTCGCCTGGTTCATGCTCACGATGAGCGACAACGCGGCGACCGACCTGATCTGGAACCGGCTCGGCCAGGAGACGATCTGCCGGGCGGTCGCCGATCTCGGGCTGACCCGCACCCGGCTGATCGGCTCCTGCGAGGACTCGTTCCGGATCGGGGTCGCCGAACTCGGCGGGACGGATCTTGCCGAGATCGACGCACTGCTGGCCGAAGCCACCGAAGAACAGGTGCGGAACCTGTCGATGTGCGACCCGGAAAGGGAAACCTCGTCGACGCCGCGCGAGACGACCGCACTGCTCGACGCGATCTGGACCGACCGGGCAGGCGAACCCGAAGCCTGCGAACGCGTCCGGACGATCATGGCCCAGCAGATCTGGCCGCACCGGCTGTCCTCCGGATTCCCGTCCGGGGTGCGGATAGCCGCGAAAACCGGGACGCTGCCGGGCATCCGCAACGAAGCGGGAGTGCTGACCTTGCCCGAGGGCCGCCGGTTCGCGGTCGCGGTGTTCACGCGCGCCCATTCCCTCGACGACCGCCTTCCCGAGGTCGACGCGTCGATCGGCGCCGCCGCCCGGCTGGCCGTCGACCACCTTCTCGCCGAAAACGCGACACCGTAGGAGAACTCCCATGAAAACTGCTCGGCACACCGCCGTGACGGCAGTCGTGGTGGCTTTGACCATGAGCGCGTGCACGGCCCCGGCGCCCTCCGGGACGGATCCGGCCGCGAACCGGAAACTGGCCGACGGCAAGACCTTCACCTATTCGGTCGCTTCGGATCCGGGAACGCTCGACCCGGCGCTCACCGTGCTCTCGGTCGCCGGCGAGATCGATCGCTACCTCTATGACGGGTTGCTCGGCATGGACGCCAAGGGGCAGCCCGAGGCCGGGCTCGCGGCGCGCTGGGAGGCCACCACGACCACCGCGTCCTTCACCCTGCGCGAGGGCATCACCTGTCCCGACGGGAGCCCGCTCACCGCGAAGGACGTCGCGGCGAACATCGACTTCGTCGGCGACCCGGCGAACAAGTCGCCGATCGCGGGCAACACGGTGCGGGTGGGCACGAAAGCGGTCGCCGACGATTCCGCGGGCACCGTGCGGGTCACCAGCGGGGCACCGGACGCGTTCCTGCTGCGCAACGTCGGCAACGTCCCGATCGTCTGCGCGAAGGGCCTCGCCGACCGCAAGACGCTGGCCAAGGGCGAGCACGGAACCGGCATGTTCACCGTGTCCGAGATCGTCCCGAACGACCACTACACGCTGACCCGGCGCAAGGACTACGACTGGGGCCCGGGTACCTTCGATTCCCGGCAGAAAGGCTTGCCGGACAAGGTGGTCATCCGGGTCATCCCGAACATGACGACCGTCGCGAACCTGCTGCTGTCCGGCGAACTCAACGCCGCCCAGGTGATCGGGCCGGACCAGCAGCGGCTGCGGGCGCGCGGGTTGTTCCACGCCGACACGACCGTGGCGTTCGGCGAATTGTGGTTCAACCAGGCGCCCGGCCGGTTCGGCGCGGATCAGGCGATGCGCCGCGCACTGGTGCAGGCACTCGACCTCGCCCCGGTCGCCAAGGTGCTGACCCGGGACACCGGCGCCCCGGTCCGGAGCCTGATCACCATGGAACCCCCGGCGTGCACCGGCGACTCCGCCACCGGGCACATCCCCGGCTTCGATCTCGCCGCGGCCAAGGCCGCGCTCGACGCGGCAGGCTGGAAACCGGGCCAGGACGGCATCCGGGTGCGGGAGGGCAAGCGTCTCGCGCTGACCGCCATCTACGGCACGCAGATCGGCGCGACCATGACACCGGCCGCCGAGCTGATGCAGCGGGGCTGGAAGGAGGCAGGCGTCGACGTCACGCTCAGGGGCTTGGACAGCCCTTCGATCAGCCAGACGATGTTCGCCACCGGCGACTGGGACCTCTCGATGGCACCGGTCAGCCTGAATCTGCCGAGCCAGCTGATCCCGTTCGTATCCGGCAGCCGTCCCCCGGAGGGCACGAACTTCGCGCACATCGACAATCCGCGGTACGACGCACTGGTCGCCAAGGCGGCCACCCAGGCCGGGGACGCGGGCTGCCCGGACTGGCTGGCCGCGGAGACGGCGCTGTTCGAACGCCAGGACGTCGCCCAGTTCGCGAACTCGGTGCTCCCGACCTTCGGGAACAAGGCGAGGTTCGAGATCTCGAACACCTTCCTCCAGCCGTCGTCGATCCGGATGTACGACTGACCGACGCGTTGACAACACCCCCCATTTTGTTCACTCGGATCCGCGGGCCAAGGAATTCCTGTAGGTTGAGGAACGCTATTCCGCGGCTCGCGGATGAGTGGCACCGTACCGGGTTTCCGGGCTGTCTCTTGACTTGAGGCCCGGCATCCCCGACGATTTCCCTGTCCTCCCATCCAGCCTGAGGCGCGAACGCCTCTCCGGATAGTGTTAACGCTAACATTCCGTTTCGGTTCGAGGCGGAATGGCGGTCCCTGGTGCCCGGGAAACGGCCGGGTGAATTCCCACTGGAGGTTGAGCAATGCCGCACAGCCGCAGAAAGTTCCTGGCCGCCGGCGCCGCCGGGCTCGCGGGCGTCACCTTGGGCGGGCAGGCCGTCGCCGCGCCGCCCCCGGCCGGGGCGACCTGGGAAACGGTGCTGAACGGGACGTTCGCCAGTTACTCCACGCTTCAGGCGGCGTGGAACTACCGTTATCCCTGGGGCTCCGATCACAACGGCACCGCCAGGATGTACGCGAGTTCCTCCGACCACAGTCAGGTCTATCTCGAATCCGGGGGAGTGCTGGTCCTCAAGGCCACGCGTACCACGGCGAACGAAGGAAACAGTTCCGCCGATCCCTATCTGCCGATTCACTATCACTCGGGCGCGATCCACGCGAAGCAGCAGGTCACCGTGACGGACCAGTTCCCGAGCTGGGAGGTCAGGGGTGAGTTCCAGGCCCCGTCGGCGCGGGGGACCTGGCCGGCGTTCTGGCTCACCGGTGCCACGAGCTGGCCGCCGGAGAGTGACATCCTCGAATTCAAAGGGGACGGCCGGAACTGGTTCAACACCTACAAGAACGGCTCCGGTGCCTGGTCCAACACCCTGGTGAACGTGAGTGACCCCGGCGGATGGCATGGCTACCGGGCCTGGATCACCAAGGTGAACGCGACCGATGTGGACATCCACTACTACCTCGACGGGAAGTGGGTCGCCCAGCACCGCGGCGCGAACTTCGTCGGCAAGCCGATGTGGTTGATCATCAACCTGCAGATGGAAGGCTCGTCAGGGTCGCCGGGCCCGACGGCGCCCACGTACTACCGGGCCCGCAATGTCTACGTCGGGCGCGACCGGGTCTGACCTCACCGCCTCGGCCGTTTCCGGCGGAGATTTTCCTTGACCTTTTTGACCTTCTTGGCCTTACGGACGACAGGGTCGAGCAGTTCGCGCAGTCCGAACCTGTGCTGTTTCCGCGAGGAACCCTCCGCCGCGGCGGTCCTTTCAGGGTCCGGCCGCCCGGGGACCGCGGATTCGAACCGCGGACCCGCCTGGGCCGGAACAGTGCCGGGGTCGGAGACCGGCGTGGCGACGGACCGCGTTCCGGAGAGGTTCGGCCGGGGCATCGGCGAGCGAGGCCGGCCGGGAGCGTGGACCCCGCCCGGCCGGGAAACCCGCCTGCGGCCGGGGCCGAGGATCATCTCCGGGGTGACCGCCGGGATCATGAGCGGCGTGTGCGCGGTATCGGCGTTCGGCACCGCCGGCTCACGAGCCGCGGGATACCGTGAGAGGACGTCCGCCGCCGGAGGCCGGGCCTGGCTGTCCGTTCGTTGCCGGACTCGGACGAGCCCATAGACGCCCAGAAGGCCGAATAGTCCGAGCAGACCCCACAATGCCGCCGTCATTGCCTTCCTCCCTTTCCTCGTGCCGCTGGAAACCGGATGACCGGTGGGCCGCCGTCTAATCCGAAAAGCCCCGTGTGGGTGACAAATCCGTGATCCGTGGTGTGAGCGGGTTCCGCGCGGGTACGCACGGACCGATCGGTCATCGGCCACCGGAGGGAAGGATCATCGAATGCGCCACAAAACAGCGAAATTGATTTCCGTATGTGCGGCGTCGGCAGCCATCGCCTTGACCGGAACGGTTTCGGCCGACGCGGTATCCGCGCCCGCGGTCGCGACACAGGCAGGACAGCAGGCCGACAACGACCCGAACGACCGGAACGACTCAGACGGGGACAACGGTTTATGGGGCCTGTTGGGTCTGCTCGGCCTCCTGGGCCTCGCCGGGCTGGTCCGCCGTGGGCCGAAACCGGGCGCGATGGCGGGATATCCGGCCGCGGATCCGGGGGCGCCGCCGGCGAACACGTATCCGCCCGCCGAACCACGCCGGAACCCGCCGGGTGCCTGAGCGCCGGCGGTACGCGAGCGACGGGTGTCACACGATGGGGTCGTGACGATCTTCTCAGCGCGGGGTCCTAGTGGTGTGGAAGTAAGGATGGAGCGAGCGTGAACTTCCATCGAGACCGCAAGAACCGACCCGAGGAGAAGTCATGACCAATTCGACTGCCACCAAGGCCCCCAGCCAGTCGTCCCAGGTCGAGAAGGCCGGCACGGGCGCGTTGGAGTCGAGCAAGGGTGCCACCACCATCGCCGACACCGTCGTGGCGAAGGTCGCCGGACTGGCCACTCGGGAGATCTCCGGCGTGTACGACCTGGGTGGCGGTGCGGCCCGGGCGTTCAGCGCGATCCGCGAGCGCATCCCCGGCGCCACGGCCTCGGCGAGCCAGGGTGTGTCGGTCGAGGTCGGCGAGAAGCAGGCCGCGGTCGACCTGCAGATCCTCGTCGAATACGGGGTGTCCATCGCCGACCTGTCCCGCGCGGTGCGCCGGAACGTCATCGGCGCGGTCGAGCAGATCACCGGGCTCGAGGTCGTCGAGGTCAACATCAACGTGTCCGACGTGCACATCCCCGGCGACGACGAGGACGAGGACGCCAAGAGCGACACCGGCCGCGTCCAGTGACCCCCGGCGTCGAGATCGACGCCGACCGCATCGCCGCCGCTGTGCAGGCCCAACCCCATGTCGCGGGCCTGCACAGCGGCCGGTTCGGCGAGATCGCCACCCTCCTGCGCGGGCGCCGGATCGCGGGGATCCGCATCCGCGACGACGAGATCACCATCGGTGTCACCGGCCGTTACCCGGCGACAGCCGTCGAGATCAGTGACGACGTCCGCGCGGCGGTGGGGCCGATCGGCCTCCCGGTCCACGTGCGGATCGGCGACATCGCCTCCGCACCAGCCAAGGAGAAACCATGAATTCCACGCATCTCGGCCTGCTCACCGGCCTCGCTCTCGGCCTCGCGGCCGCCTTCGGCGGGTTCAGCGCGTTCATCATCGTCCTGGTCCTCGGCGCCCTCGGCCTCCTGGCGGGCCGTGTCCTCGACGGCAAGCTCGACCTTTCGCAACTCACCGGCCGCGACAGGGGCTGACCCCATGACCGCCACCCTGTCGAGCGCGACCCCCGAGACGGCTCCCGCCGACGCCGGAGACCGGGGCATCCTCACCATTTCCGACAGCACGGTGCAACGGATCGCGGCGCACGCGGTGACCGAGGTCGACGGCGTCGGCGGTGCCGCGAGCCGCGTGCTCGGTGTCGCTGTCGGCGGCGAAGACATCGACAACAGCGCCAAGGTCACCGCGAAAGTCAGCGGTGGTACCGCGAGCCTCGATGTCAGGATCTCCATCAGCTATCCGATGTCGGTCTCTCGCACCACGGAGAACGCCCGCCGCCATCTGATGCGCCGCGTCGAAGAGTTCACCGGTCTCACGGTGTCGCGAGTGGACATCACCGTCACCGCGCTGCATACCGCCACCGCCGAAACCAGGAGGGTCCAGTGAAACGGCGCCCACGCCGCAGCATTCCCGCGACTCTCACCGCGCTCGTCCTGCTCGCCGCTTGTGTCCTCGTGGCGGTCGTCGCGGTCCAGATGCTTCTCGGCGAACCTCCCTGGATTCGCTACGACAGCGTCGCCGGCACCCTGCACGAGCTGCGCTGGAATGACCTCGCGACGGCCGTCGTCGGCGGCGTCGCGGTTCTCTTGGGGCTGATCCTGCTCTTGGCGGCGGTGCTGCCCGGCAGGCTCACCGTCCTGCCGCTCCAAGGCGAGCTGGACTCCGGAGCCTCGCGTCGAAGCTACCGCTCCACTCTTCGCGCCGCGGCCGCCACAGTGGACGGTGTGTCCAGCGCGACGGTGAAACTCAAGTCCCGCAAGGTGTCCGCGAAAGTGACTACCGGGCGGGCGACCACCGATGGTCTCGCCGAAGCCGTTCGCGGCGCGATCACGCACCGGCTCGACCAGATCGACCCCGCGCTACGCCCGGCCGTCAAGGTCAAGGTCCGCAGCGCCAGGAGCACGTCATGACCAGCCTCAACCGGCCCGCCCGGCTCAATCGCACCTTGCTCGCCGTGTTCGGTCTCGTCCTGATCGCGGCCGGTGCCTTCACGCTGCTGACCCATTTCGGCAGGCTCACCGTTCTGCGCCCGGAATCCGCGGTGGTGGCGGGTACGGGACAGCCACCGACCTGGGCGCTCTACGTCGCCGCCGCGGTCGCGGTCGTGCTGGGCCTGTTCGTGCTGCGGTGGCTCGTCGCGCAGCTGACCCGGAAGCCCAAGACCCACACCTGGCACTTCGAGACCGACCCCGCCACCGGCCGCACCGAGCTGGCCGCGGGCGCCGCGATCGAGCCGTTCGTCACCGAGGTCTCGAACTATCCCGGCGTCCACGCCGCGCACGCGACGCTCGCGGGGACCCGCCACACACCGGCCGTCGCGCTGGTGATCAGTGCCGAACAGGACGGCGACGTCACCGAAATCCGCCGCCGGATCGACACCGAGGGCCTGCCGCGGCTGCGGCAGGCCCTCGACCTCGACACACTGCCGGTGACCGTCGAGTTCCGCTTCTCCGCCAAGACGGGCGCCCGCGCCCTTTAGCGTTCCCTTTTCTCAGCCGGTGGTCACTTCCGCGGACACCCCACGGGTGGTGACCACGCGGGCGCTGCCGTCGGCGAGCCGGTAGGAGAGGCCCGCGATGGCGGTTTGGCCGGACGCGATCTTGTCGGCGAGGAGCCGGGAGCGGTCGGTGAGGAGGTCGACGGTCTGGCGGATGTGTTCGGCGATGATGTCGTCGTCTTCGCTGAGGCCGGCGGCGCGGGCGGCGAGCACGCTGGGCGTGACGCGTTCGATGACGTCGCGGACGAAGCCGTTGGTGCCGAGACCGTCGGTGAGGGCGGCGCGGGTGGCGGCGACCGCGCCGCAGGAGTCGTGGCCGAGGACCACGACCAGCGGGCAGTCCAGCACGCTGACGGCGTACTCGATGCTGCCCAGCACTTCCGCACCGGCGACGTGGCCGGCGGTGCGGATGACGAAGAGGTCTCCCAGGCCGCGGTCGAAGATGATCTCGGCGGCCAGTCGTGAGTCCGAGCAGCCGAAGAGGGCGGCGAAGGGGCGTTGTCCTGGTGCGGTTTCGGCGCGGCGGGCGGCGTCCTGGTTCGGGTGCTCGGGGGTTCCGGCGACGAACCGCCGGTTTCCGGCGAGCAACAGGTCGAAAGCCTCGGAGGGGGTCAGTTGCGCGTCGATCATGGGACAGAGAATAACCGCTCGAGAACCGGCGAATCGGACATGACGCAGGTCTCGTCGTACAGGTCACAGGAACGGAGCCGAGCCCCTGGCCGCCCGTGACCACGCGGGTCCGTGGACGGGTCAGGCGGTCGGCGGGCCGGGCTGGTCATGGATGACGAGGAGGATGTGGTCGAACCGGGTGCGATCGCGCCCAGCCACGCCTGGCGGGTAGGCGGTCATCGCGAGGAAGGGATCGGCAGTGCCGGCGCGGTACAGCGCGGCACCGGCGCCACCGGAAAGACCTGCGGAGGATGATGCACCGGCACAACGACCGGCAGGCCCCGGCGTCACCTGAGGCGGGTGGCCACAGCCACGCAGCTCTGCTCGACGGCACGGCGAGGCCGGCGAGCAGGCCGATGACACTGACGTAGTGCGGAACACGGGTGACGTCAACAACCAGTGAGCAGCCTTTCGGTGTAGGTCGCGAGGCGGCTGGCGGCACCGGGGTCGAGCGTCTTCAGTGACTGCTTGACCGGCTTGCCCCGGTCGACCGCGGTCAGCGCCTCGGAGGGCGGGTGGTCGATCCAGCCCAGGATCGGGGCGACCGACTTCTCGACCGGACGGGCGAACAGGCGACCGAGGGTCTTCACCATGCCGCGGATGACCGGGTTCGGGTACAGGTCGAGGCCGCTGCGGGTGAATCCCGGGTGGTACAGCACATATCTCGCCTTGCCGTTGTGGGAGACGCCGAGGAGGTCGTTGGCGCGGCCGGCCTGCAGCTGTGCGCGGACCATGCTGTAGCGGTCACGCAGCTGCGGGTCCGGCCAGTGGATCTCACCCGCCGTGGTCCCGACACCGGCGACGTTGACGATCACCGAGGTCGTGTCCATGAGCGGGGCGAGGCGTGTGCCGAGCAGGTAACGGCTCAGGTAGTACAGCGCGAACGTGTACTCGAAGCCGTCGGCGGTCTCCGTGCGCTGCGGCATCGGACGGTTCGCGAACAGGGTCAGGGCGTCCACCCGAACGTGCCGGTTCGCGATCTCGGCGGCGACCCGATCGACCTCGGCGACCGACGAGAGATCCGCGGACAGGAACGTCACCGAGTCCGGTAGACCCCGGCGCGCCCGGCCGATCACGGTCACCTGATCACCCCGGGCCGCGCGGGCGAGCGCGGTGGCACGGCCCATGCCGGTGGTTCCGCCGGCGACGATCACGATCTTCGTTGTCATGGCACCATCGTGGAGGGCCAGTCATGACGACGAAAGAAGGCAGTTCGATGTCCGGTACGCACACGGATGTGCCCACGGTGCTCGCGCACGACCTGCCGCGCCCGGTGCCGGTCGCCGAACAGGACGCATGCCCGGTCGGCACCATCTTCGACCGACTCGGTGACCGCTGGAGCATGCTGGTGATCGTCCTGCTCGGCGGCCGGGCGCACCGCTACAACGAACTGCACCGCGCGATCGAGGGCATCAGCCAACGCATGCTCACCAGAACCCTGCGCACGCTGGAGAACGACAACCTCGTGTCACGCACTGTGCACCCAACCGTCCCGCCGAGCGTCGAGTACGACCTCACGCCCCTGGGACGGTCGCTGCTGGCACCGGTCTCGGCATTGGCCGACTGGGCCCTCGCCCACGCCCGCGAGCTACGACCGTAAGGATGTTCGCGCCGCACTCACACCGTCGTGAGGCCGGCCGCGCGTGTACCCGGTCCACCAACGCGGCGTCGACCGGGTACACGACCTCCTCCTTGACCAGTTCCCGCAGCTTGTTCAGTTCTTCTTCCGGCGTGGGCTGAATGCTTTCGCATGATCTCGGCCAGCGCGTCCGTCAACGGCACCACACGCGCTTCACCACGGGCGATCCAGCTCGCGTTCCGGCGGGCGGTGGTGATCAGCCATCCCGCCGGTGCCCGAGTGTCCCGGATCCGGTCCAACTGACTGAACAGCGCGAGCCACGTGGTCTTCGCGTCGCCTTGCCACTGGTGATTTCAGGCGACTCGCCGACACCACTTCTTATCAGCCTTTCGTTGGTCCGGGAGTGGTTGGCGTCTCCGCTCCCGGACCGGTTCGGCCTAGACGCCCGAGATGTTGCGAATCCAGTTGCGGTGTGCGGAGATGCTGGTGTGCGTGGAATTGGCCACCACGTCCCCGGCGATGTGCACGGCGACCTTCAGGTAGCGCTCCAGAACGCCGCTATTGTTGTAATCCCAGCCGTAGACGTACTCGGTGTCATCGGTGGTGACGGAGGTGCCGAGCGAGGCGTAGGTCGTGCTGACGGAGCGGTCGAGCCGCAGCAGAGCGATGTCGGCTCCGCCGGAGGGCGGGTAAAAGGGACTATTGGGATGATCGATGGCCAGTTGAGTCCTTTGTAGACTGTGTATCGAGTCCACTCACGACGCCGAATTTCGGCCATCTGACAGTAATTGCACTACACGTGTGGCCGCGTCGATTTCCATATACTGGAGCGCATGCACGATCTGGCGCAACTGCGCGCACTGCACGCGGTCGCCCGTAACGGTTCCATCAGCGGGGCGGCGGACGCTTTGCACGTCACCACCTCGGCGATCTCGCAACGGCTGGCCAAACTCGAACGCGATGTCGGGCAGCAGCTGCTCGAACGGCACGGGCGGAGCGTGCGCCTGACGGACTCGGCGCACCTGCTCGTCGGCTACATCGACCGGATCCTGCTGCTGATGGGAGAGGCCGAGGCGTCGCTGGAGGGGCAGAAGGGCGCCGTGACGGGCTCGCTGACCATCGCCGCGTTCCCGACGGCCGCGCGAGGACTGGTGTCGGGCACTTTGCGCAGCCTGCGGGAGAGTTACCCGCACTTGCGCGTCGAGTTCACCGAACTGGAGCCGGAAGAGTCGTTGCCGAGGGTGGTCCGCGGCGACGTGGACATCGCGGTGGTGCAGGACTGGTTCACGTTGCCGCTGCAGATTCCCGATGTGCTGATGAAGGAACACCTGCTCGACGACATCACCGATGTGGCGCTGCCCGACGGGCATCCGCTGGCCACGCGCGAGACGGTCGAACTCGGTGAGCTGGCCAACGATCCGTGGGTGACCTGGTCGATCGGGCAGATGTGCCACAACTGGTTGCTCGACACGATCCGCGAGCACGGCGTCCAGCCGCGCATCGCGCACACCGCCGCCGAGTACGCGACGCAGCTGGCGCTGGTGGCAGGCGGCAACGGGGTCGCGATGATTCCCCGCCTGGGCCGGGACGCCATCCCGCCGGGGGTGCGGATCGTCGGCGTCGAACCGGTGCTGAGCCGTCAGGTTTTCGCCTTGTGGCGCAACGAGGCCGTCCGCAGGCCCGCGATCCGCGCGGCCGTCGAGGCGCTGGTGACGGCCGCGCGGTCGTGAGCTAGGCGGGGGCGATCTCCGACAGCCTGCCGAACTGCTCGTCGGTGAGCTTCAGGTCGAGGGCGGCGTGGTTCTCCTCGAGGTGCTTGATCGTCGAGGTGCCCGGAATCGGGATGATGGCGGGGGAGCGCCGGTACAGCCAGGCGAGCGCCACCTGCGACGGCGTGGCCTCGAGTTCCTTCGCCACCTGGTCGAGCGGGCCGTCCGCCGTGGCGAGCGCGCCCTTGGAGATCGGGCGCCACGGGATGAACGCGATGTTCTCGCGCTCGCAGTAGTCGAGCACGGCCTCATGCTGGCGCTCGGTCACGTTGTAGAGGTTCTGCACGCTGGCGACCTGGATCAGCTCTCGCGCCTGTTCGATCTGCTCGACCGTCACCTCGGACAGGCCGAGGTGACCGACCTTACCTTCGTCCTGCAGTTCCTTGAGCGCACCGAACTGCTCGGCCGCCGGCACCTGAGGGTCGATCCGGTGCAGCTGGTACAGCTCGATCCGCTCCAGCTTGAGCCTGCGCAGGCTCAATTCCGCCTGCTGGCGCAGGTATTCGGGGCGGCCCAGCGGTTTCCACTTGCCGGGGCCCGGACGGCTCTGGCCTGCCTTCGTCGCGATGACGACGCCGTCGGCGTACGGGTGCAGCGCGTCGGCGAGCAGTTCCTCGTTGCTGCCGGGGCCGTAGGCGTCGGCGGTGTCGATGAAGGTGATGCCCAGCTCGACGGCGCGGTGCGCCACCTCGATCGCACCGTCGCGGTCCGCCGGGTCGCCCCAGACGTTCGGGCCGGTCAGCCGCATGGCGCCGAAACCGCTCCGGTGCACCACGAGGTCACCGCCGATGGCGAAGGTGTCATCCATGTGTGTCTTCCTCTCTTCCTGATCCAGGCCACGCCGAAACCGGTTCCGGTGGCGGCTGAAGTGGTGGTGCCGCAGCGCTGGTGCGCCGCACGAACGCGACACCGGCCAGCGCGACGGCCATGCCCGCGATGGCGTTCCAGCGGAACGGTTCGGCGAGCAGCGCCATGCCGAGCAGCACCGAGACGATCGGCAGCAGGTAGGTGACGGTCGACGCCACGGTCGAGCCGTCCTCGACGGTCAGCCTGAAGTTGAACAGGTACGCCACCCCGGTGCAGAGCACGCCGAGGATGACCAGCGCGATGATCGCGTCGGCGCGCACGGTCACCGGCGGCATGCCCGTGACCGGGATCGTCAGCGCGGACAACCCGGTCGCCACCAGCAGCTGCGCGGCCACCATCGCGACCGGGTCGAGACCGGAGCCGGTCAAGAACCGCTTGGTGTAGACGTAACCGATCCCGTAGCAGGCGGCGGCCGCGAGACACAGCAGCGCGCCGCCGAGCGCGCCGCCTGCCTCCCATGGCGAGAGGCAGAGCAGGGTGCCCGCGAAGCCGAGCACCAGTCCGGCGCCGCGCCAGGCGCCGACCGACTTCTCCTGCCTGACGCAGAGCGCGATCGCCATCGTCCACAAGGGAGTGCTGGCGTTGAGCACGCCCGCCAGGCTCGAATCCACCTGCTGCTCGGCGATGCCGTAAAGCAGATAGGGGGCGAAGTTGGCGAAGACCGCGGCGACCGCGATCTTCGCCAGCAGCCGTGGGGACCTGGGCAGGGCGAGCCCGCGCGCGGCGCACAGCACGAGCAGGCACAGCCCGCCCAGCGCGAGCCTGACCAGCACGATCTGCCCCGGTGAGAAGCCACCCAAGGCGAGCTTGATCCACAGGAAGCTGGAGCCCCAAAGCAGTGCGACGGCAGCGAGCCGCAGCAGACTGCCGCGTTTGGTGGTGGCGATGACTTTCCCCCTGAACCGGCCGCTTCCCGTACCCCTCCAGTCTGCCGCGCGGCGGCGCCGCGATGTGTGAAACGTTCCGCGGCGAACCCTTCAGCGCGGCTTAACTGTCGAACCGGACTTCGATCAGCCACTCGTCGTGCCCCTGGGTGCCGCGCACGATGGCCGAGTACCGCTGTTCCAGCAGCCCGGCGACCGGCCCCGTCTTCCTGTCACCGACCCGCAGCCCGTCGATCGTCGTGATCGGCAGTACCTCCCACGCGGTGCGGAGGAACATTCACGGGTGCAGAGGGAGCGGTTGTCCCGCTTCTGCAGCTTGGCCGCGTTCGCGCCGGCGGTGGCCGCCTGGCGCACCGGCTCGATGGCCTTGCCGAGGTCACCCTCGTGGTTGTGGCCGATCTCGGCGAGCGTCCAAGGCGACCCGTGTCGCGGAGCGTGCCGCACCATTTAGCGCGCCTTTACAGAACTGTTCAGCGCTGCTGAATCCATGGATGTATATGGTGGCGAATCGAGGGTTGATACACCTTGGAGATTAGGCAGATCGAGTGAATCGACGCGTCCTTCTTGACCGGTCGAGTCGGCCGGGTAAGTTGAATTTCAGCCAGGGGTGCGCGACCGGAAGGTGGCGCTGACGAGGGGGAGAGGCGAAAACGGGGGCAGTGCGACGCGCGCGCGGGTCGCATCACCGGTATTCGGCATGCCTGCGACCGGGTTTGCTGGAATTGGGCTGTCGTATCGCTGTCAGGCCGCTGACAGATCACTGAAACCGGCCCGATTGTCCGATTTACGCAAGATGCATTTCAGCGAAGTGAAATGTAGGTGAGCGCCAGGCGGAATTGATTTATCGCGAGAGGACCTACTGTGGGCGAAATTGCCCAGGAGTCGCCGAATCGGACGGCGGGCATGTTCGGGAGCCGGTGTGTGATATCCGCGCGCTGGTCGGCGGTCATGCGGCATCGCCGAAATGACAGGCGCATGGCGTCGAGCGCGTGGAGGACCCGCTGCCCGCGGGCAAGCGAGGTCCACGAATTCATGCTCCGCACGCCGTCGGCGACGAACTGCGCTCCGCCGCACACCTTCCAGGCCACGGCCACGTCATGTTCACCGCGGACTCCGAGGCGGTACCGGACAAGCGGTTCGACGGCCTGCTGCGGTCGATCCGTTTCCTGGTCGAGTAAATCCGCTCGACGGCTCGTCTCGCTTTCCACCTCCGAAGGAGACCCAGTGGCCGAACTCTCCGCGAAACGGTTCATCGCCACCACCCGGGTGATCACCAGTTTCGGTTTCTACCTCACCATCCCGCTGCTCGCCGTGGTCGCGTTGCGCGCGGGTTCGATGACGGTGGCCGAAGTCGGGATCCTGCTCGCCGCGCAAGCCCTGTTCCGGCGCGGCATGGCGATACCCAGCGGCATCCTGTGCGACCGCTACGGCGGCGCGAAGCTGCTGGTGGCAGGGCTGGCAGCGGAGGCGGTGGGTTATGTGCTGCTGAGCTCGTCCATCACGTTCTCGATCTGGCTGATCGCGGTCGTGGTGGACGGGGTCGGCGGCGCGGTCTACAACACGGCGAGCCGGGTCGTGCTCGCCGAGGCCTCGGACGACGCGGCCGCGTCCTCACTCGCGGGGTTCTACGTCGCGACCAACGTGGGCGCGCTGCTCGGCCCGCTGATCGCGGCGCTGGTGGCCGACCACTCGGCGCGGATCGTGCTGGCGATGTCGGCGCTCGCCTACGTCGTCAGCGCGATCGGCGCGTACCGGCGCTTCGGCAGGCACGCCGAAACCAGGGCCGCGACCGGGAAGTCCATCTGGCACAGCACGCGCCAGGCGATCAGGGATCCGAAGTTCCTCGTGTACTGCGGCCTGACGATTCCGCTGTGGTACGGGATTTCGCTGCTCGTTTCGGCGCTGCCGCTGGAAGCCAACGCCAAGCACCTCGGCTACTTCGGCGTCGGCCTGATCAACTCGCTCAACGCGGCGATGGTGGTCGCGTTCGGCACCATGGGCGGCCGGTGGGTGGACAAGCTCGACCACAAGCAGCGGCTTCGGCTGCTGGGCGCGGGATCGGCGATCATGGCCGCGGGCTGCCTGGTCTGCCTCGCGCCTGGCCGCTGGTCGCTGTACGCGGGCATCCTGGTGATCACCGTCGGCGAGCTGATCAACATCTGCGCGTCGGAGGCGGTGGCCGTGCGGTTCGCGCCGAAGGGTGCCACCGGGGTCTACCTCGGCTTCATCACCACCGCGTGGTCGGTCGCCGGTGTCGCGGTGAGCCTGCTCGCCGGCGCACTGCTGGGCGGTGAACCCGCCTCCCGGACCTTGTTCTGGGTGTTCAGCGCCGGGCTGCTGGTCGTCGGCGCGGTCGCGCTGGCGCTGTTCAGCAGGGTGCCGGTGAACCAACCGGTCCCCGTGGCCGACTGACGAGTGGAGGGAGACCCGCATGCGCATCGTGCGGTTCGCACACGGTGAAAGCACGGCGATCGCGTACCTCGTCGCCGACTCCGAGCCGCGGGTCGCCCAACGAGCTGCCGGTCGACGCCGCGAACTCGGTCGACAGGCTCATCCGGGTCAAGGTCACGGCGCAGCCGTCGTCGATCGCGCGCACGCCCGACGCCTCGCACAGCAGGCTGGGCTACGTGATGACGGTCTCGGAGACCGGCGAAGCGCGCGAAAGAGCTTGTCCTACAACAGTTGTTGCACACTAGGAACGGTGGAAGATGCACCTGCTCGTACTCGGTGCGTGGCCGGAGCTTGCCAACCAGCTGGTCGGACTGCCTGCCAGGGTTTCCCTGCTGCAAGCGCCGGGAGCGGCCAACGCGCGTGAGGCCGCCTGGGCGCACCACTACGTCGAAGTCGACTACACCGGCTTGGACCAGGGCATGCGGGCGGCGGCGGAGATCCACGCCGAGGACCCGGTGGATCTTGTCATCGGCCCGCGTGAGGCCTCGCTCGCTGTGGTCGGCGAGATCGCGCGCAAACTCGGCGTGCCCTCCATGCCCGGCCCGGTCGAGTCGCTCGGCGCGGACAAGGCCGAGGTCCGGCGGCTGCTCAACGGGGGCGGCTGCCACCAGGTCCCGTACCGGGTGTGCTTGCGGCCGGACGATCTCACAGCTTTCGTGAGCGAGCACGGGTTTCCCGCGATCGTCAAGCCCGCCAACGGTTTCGCCAGTTTCGGCGTGCACACCGTCACCGGCCCCGACGACGTCGATCCTGCGTGGGCGCATGCCGGCGACGTCGGTTTCGGCGCGGTGCTGGCCGAGAAGCTGCTGACCGGCCAGGAGTACAGCGTCGAGACGCTGTCCGTGGACGGCAGGCACGAGGTGGTCGCGGTGACCGAGAAGCTCACCACGGGCGCGCCGTACTTCGTCGAGACCGGGCATATCGTGCCCGCCAGGCTCGACACGCCCGCGCTCACCGCGGTGGGGCAGGAGGCGCTGCGCGCGCTGACCGCGATCGGGCACCGGCTGGGGCCGTCACACGTCGAGGTCATCCGCACCGAGGACGGCCCCGCGGTGATCGAGATCAACCGGCGCCTCGGCGGCGACCGGATCTGGGAGCTCGTCCAGCTGGCCACCGGCCGCGACATGGCACGCGAGGCACTGCTGCACGCCGCCGGCGTCGCCTTCGAACCGGCGAAGGTGCCGCCGAACGCGGCGGTGATCCGCTACCTGTATTCGACGGTCGACGCGCGGAGCGTCACCACGTTGCCGCACAACGCCGCCGCCGGGGTGCCGGGGCTGGTCCGCGTCGAGTTCTCGGTGGCCGGTGGCGCGCGGGTGCGGCCCGTGCTCTCGTCCAAGGGGCGGCTCGGCTACGTGCTGGTGCACGGCGTGGACTCGGAGCGGGCCGTGCAGGCGGCTGCCCAGGCGTACGACGCCGTGACCGCCGCACTGCTGCGATGACCGTCCGCTACCTGTCGCGGGCCGACCTGGGGTCCGTCGATCTGCCGATGGCAGAGGTCGTCGAAGCCGTCGGGCAGGTGTTCCGCGAAAAGGGGAGCGGCCGGGTGCTGATGCAGGGCAAGCATTGGCCGGCCCTTTCGCCCGACCGGTTCTACAGCGCGGAGAACGCCGGCTGGCATTGCATCTGGGCATCAAGGTCGCCCGGATGCAATGCCTCGTCCGAGTTCCGGCTCAGCCGAGCACCGTGCCCGAGTTCGCGGTGTTCCGGTCGCGCTTACGGGAGAACGCACCCAGGTCGATTTCCAGGCCGGTGCGCGGGGCACGGAACCGGACGGGGGTCGCGTCGTGGTCGGCTCCGTTCTCCACCTGGTCGATCAGTTCCGTCATCAGCTGCCCCACGACCGGCGCGTTCTTGAACTGGTTGCCGCTCGTTCCGATCGCGAGGTAGAAGCCCTGGAGATCGGTGCGGTCGTAGATCGGAGTCCAATCGTCGGCGACGTCGTAGACGCCCACCACGCCGCGCGCCCGGTTGGGCACCGCCAGATCGGGCAGTCGCCGCGCGGCCCGCGTCACCTGAGCCTCGAAGACCGCGGCCGTCGGGTGGATGTCGACGGCGTCCGGGTCGTCGGTCCACTGCAGCGGATCACACTCCGGTTCCGTTCCGCCGACGAGCAGGCCCCCTCCCGCTTCACCGCGGAAATAGGTGCCCAGATCCATGTCCGCCACCACGGGCCCTCCGTAGCCCTCCGGGACCGGCACGTGCGCTACTTCCTGCCTCATCGGCCGCACCCCGACCGTGAAATCGGAACCCACGCCGGCCAGCCGGTTCACCGCGCCCGACCACGGACCGGCCGCGTTGACCACGACGGCACAGGGAATCCGGGTGCCGTCCGACAGCCGCACCGACGTCACACGCCCGCCTGCCTTCTCCACTCCTGTCACCGCGCTTCGGAAGCGGAACTCCGCCCCACCCGCCGAGGCCGCGGAGGCGAGGTTCACGGCGGCGAGGCCCGGATCTGAGACGTAACCGGCGTCCGGGGTGTACACACCACCGAGCGAGTGTTTCGGTGAACTCGCGGGTGAGCGGTCACCCGGTCGAAGGACTCCCCATCCACAACTGGCCCGGGCGGCGCTGGGGGCTGGCGGGCGGACGCGGAAACCGACCTCGCCGCGCCCTGGCCCGGGTGGTCCGGGAACTGGGCGTGCTGGAGCTGTCACCGGAGGACCGGGTGCTGGAGTTCGTCCGGCTGGAAACCCCGGAGAACGCGTCGCATAGCGGAGTCTGCAGGCTACGGTGAGGATCATGCGTTTCGGACTCTTCGTCCCGCAGGGCTGGCGGCTGGACCTGACCGGCATCGAACCTGTGGACCACTGGAAAACCATGCTCGGCATCGCGAAACACGCGGAGGCCGGGCCCTTCGAATCGATCTGGGTCTACGACCACTTCCACACAGTGCCGGAACCGACCGAGGAGGCCACCCACGAGGCGTGGTCACTGATGTCGGCCTTCGCTGCGGCCACCGAGACCATCCGGCTCGGACAGATGTGCACCTGCATCGGTTACCGCAACCCGGCCTACCTGGCGAAGGTCGCCGCGACCACCGACATCATCTCTGGCGGGCGCGTCGAGATGGGTATCGGCGCCGGCTGGTACGAGCACGAGTGGCGGGCTTACGGCTACGGCTTCCCGAGCGCCGGCGAGCGGCTCGCCCGGCTCGACGAAGGCGTCCGAATCATGCGGGACCTGTGGACCACCGGAAGGTCCACCATAGAAGGCGACCACTACCGCACCGACGGCGCGATCCTGCGCCCGCTACCGCTGCAGGACGGCGGGATCCCCTTGTGGATCGCCGGTGGCGGCGAGAAGAAGACCCTGCGGATCGCCGCGCGATTCGCGAAGTACACCAACTTCGCCGCCGACATCGAGACATTCACCCGAAAGTCGGAGATCCTGGCCGGGCACTGCAAGGACGTCGGCACAGACTTCGGCGCGATCGTACGCTCGGCCAACCACAACGGCGTCATCGCCGAGACCGAGAAAGAGGTCCAGGACAAGCTGGCCTGGCTCAAGGACCACTACGCGAGGCACGCGTCCCCGGAAGCGTCCGAGCGCGCGTACTCGATCTTCACCGCCGGGGTGGGCATCGGTACACCCGAGCAGGTCGCCGAGCGACTGGCCAAGCTGGAAACGCTCGGCATGACCTACGCGATCTTCAACTTCCCCGAAGCCGCGTACGACCGCTCCAGCATCGACCTCTTCGCCAAGTATGTCGTCCCGGCGACGAACACCTAGCTAGGCGGCGCTGGCCCGCCTACTCATCGGCAATACCGAATACCTCGCGCCCCAAGGACTCTCGTCCGTTACCCGCGCTCTTCGCGGCATGAGCGGATGTTGCCATTTGCCGACCCACGTGAGATCTAGCCCTCAACCCTCGACACCTGCGCTCGACACGGCGGCACTGTAAGCGTCGACGGCAGCAGCTGCCAAGGCTGAGTCAGTCGAAACTTTGGCGCGCGCATCCGCAAGGAGCTGCACCGGATTCTCAGCCGTATCCTCCACAACGGACAGTTGGTCGATCGTTTCTGGTACTCGCTCGTGGAACGAGCGTAACAGTGTTGCGATGTACAAAAGGTAGGCCTGAAAACGTTCGCGCGCCAGCCAAAGATCGACCGACTCATCTGAAGATTGCCCGCTGGCCACCGTCGGCGCGTTGTCGCGATGCATCGTCAGCGAGTCGTAGCCCCAAAGGCAGGCGAGTGGTCTGAGCCATCCATCTCAGTAGGACATCCGCATCCCGGTTAGCGCCGATCTGCAGAATCTGGCCGTGCGTTACGGCGTCCAGGTCTTGTCGCACCAGCTCTGCGGCGAGGTCACAGAGCTGGTCGGTCCCGTTAGCGACGCGCACGTCGTAGAGTTGCCGAACGATCCGGTCTACCAGATCACACCCAAGGGGAACGCCGTCTAGCCGGCGGCCTGGTCGGCGTCGCCACGGGCCCGTGCAGCCTGTTCCGCGGCCTTGTACGAGTGCTCAGTGGGCGCCGACGCAATGATGTGGCTGCTATTGCTGGAAGTCGGATGGCCTGGGAAGAGGCGGAATGGGTGTCCTGCCAGGTCCGAGCATCACCCGAACGTGCTCTTGGGGCTGGTGCTCGGCGTGCTCCGGCGACCGCATCGCGCGTCGCATGCTGGCCGCCCTCGTGGCGGCACATTCACACCTGGCAAGTCGGCGTTCGCTGAACGCCACACCGTTGCCGGGACTTCCGCGCTGCTTGTCGCTGCGTCCACGTGCGGCTGCTCGGGGGTGTGCCGGTATGGCCAGGTATTGGGCGGGGATCGATTGATCGGAGATCCGTCCGATCTTCGCTGTAGTGGGGAGAGCGGGCGCGCCGTGGGTCAGGTCATCGACAGAGTGAACGTCGAGGATTTTCTGTGCCGAATCGGCACCAAGTCAGGTGCGACGGAGCGCTACGGCTGACTGGGTGCCATCAGCCCTCGGACTCAGTCCGACCAGCTGACCAAGCCGACGTAGCCGAAGCCCTGGTGGCCGCAGCCGGTCCAGGTGACGAGGTAGCCCTGGGCGCGTTTCTGCTGGGCGAGCTGGGAGCCTGCCGCGTTGCACTCGGCGAGGGTGGACCCGGTGACGGTCTGCTGGTAGTACGCGGGCACGGCCTGCGCGGGTGCGGTGACGGTGATCGACAGGACGGTGATGGCCATGGCGGCGAACAGTTTCTTCAGCACCGGATGAGCCAAGCACAGTGTCCGCGGCCGCTCTGCGGGTAATTTCCGCGGCATTCGAGCGCTTCTCGGGGCGGGACGCACCTGACGATGAAGAGTGAAATCCGGCAAAACGGGTAAATCCCGGTATGACTGAGGGTCGAGTAGCGGTGTTCGCGCCGTCTCCGCAGCTGACGGTGACGGTGGAAGAGTTGGACGGGGCGCCCGACGTCCACGTGCACGCGGGCGGGCAGGGGGTATGGCAGTCGCGGATGATCGAGGCGCTCGGCGCGCGGGCGGTGTTGTGCTGCGCGCTCGGCGGGGAGACCGGACAGGTGCTCAAACACTTGATCGGTGTCGATGCCGAGGTCCGGGAAGTCGCGGCACGCAACGGCGCCTACGTCCACGATCGGCGTGACGGCCGTCGTGACGAGATGGTGCGGATGCCCGCGGACGCGTTGACCCGGCACGAACTCGACGATCTGTACGAGTTGACCCTCGTCCAGGGGCTGCGCGCGGACGTCGCCGTCCTCAGCGGGCCGGACGAGGACGACGTGCCGGTGCCGCATTCGGTGTACGAGCGGCTCGTCAGGGACCTGGGCACGCAGGGCACGCCGGTCGTGGTGGACCTGTCCGGCGAACGGCTAGCCAAGGCGCTCGCGGGCGATCCGGCGGTGATCAAGATCAGTCACGAGGAAATGGTCGAGGATGGCCTGGCCAAGTCGGATTCGCTGCCCGATCTCGCGGACGGTTGTCGTGAGCTGGCGTCGGGCGGCGCCCGCGCGGTCGTGGTGTCCCGCGCGGCCGAAGAGACGCTCGCTTATCTCGAAGGGCGCCTGGTCCTGGTGGAGTCGCCCGATCTGACCCCGGTCGACACCCGCGGCGGCGGGGACTCGATGACCGCCGGGCTCGCGGTCGGCCTCGCGCAGGGCCGGTCGCTGGGGGACGCGGTGAAGCTCGGGGCCGCGGCAGGCGCGATCAATGTGACACGACACGGTCTCGGTTCGGGTAGCGACGGCGCCGTGCGGGAACTCACCGGACGAGTACGGCTGAAACCCTGGGAGGCCTCCTGATGCGTGCCCTGATCACCAACGACGACGGTATCGATTCCCCGGGGCTGGCGGCGCTGGCCCGGGGAGCCGTGGACCACGGCTGGACCGTGGTGGTCGCCGCGCCCGCGGCGGAGGCCAGCGGAACCAGCGCGGGCCTGACCGGCGCCGGGGAAGAGGGGCGGGTCACGGTCGAACGGCGGGAACTGTCCGGCCTCCCCGATGTCCCGGCCTTCGCCGTCGCCGCGCATCCCGGGCTGATCGCCTTGGCCGCGGCGCAGGGAACGTTCGGCGAGGCACCGGAGATCGTGCTGTCCGGGGTGAACCACGGGGCGAACGTCGGACGCGCGATCCTGCACTCCGGCACGGTCGGCGCGGCGCTGACCGCCTCGATCAACGGCGCCAGGGCTCTGGCGGTGTCCCTCGACGTGGGATTGGAACCTGGGCCGCGCCCCCACTGGGACACCGCCGTCGCCGTCGCCGCGACCCTGTTCGACAGGCTCACGGAACTGCCCGCGGGCACGGTCCTGAACCTCAACGTCCCCGACCGTGCCGAGGCGAGGCCGCCGACACGCACCGGACTGGCCGAATTCGGTGCGGTGCGCAGTCACGTCCAGAACGGCGAGGACGGCGCGTTCACCGTCGCCGCCATCACGGTCGAGGGCGAGTTGTCGCAGGGCAGCGACGCGCGTCTGCTGAGTGAAGGCCACGCGACGGTGACCGCGCTGAACTCGGTCAGCGAAAACCCCGACCTGGACTGGTGATCGCCCGCATGCCTGACGACAGGGAAAACGTGTCCGCGGCGGCACTCGCCGAGCTGACCCCGGAACAGCGAAAAGCGCGGCTGGGCCTGGCGCTGCTGCCTCTGGTGCAGAAACACCAGCCCATCCTCGCGGTGCACGTCACGAAAAGGCTCCTGGAACTGGACGACGACGAGGTGCTCGCCTTGCTCGAGAACGATTCGCGCCTCGAACGGAAGATCGACGAGGCGACGACCGAACTCGCGCACAGGCAGGTGGAGCGTGACGCTGCTTTGCGTCCAGAAGCAACCGGCCCTTGACCGTGAGTCTTGATCTCGATGGTGGCGTCGAGCAGCGTCCATCCGATTCTCCATATGTGGACCGGGTCTATCGCGCTGGGACGGCTGCCGGTACCGGTGGGGATGCGGTCCCCTCGCGAACTCGAACTGGGAGCTCGATGTTCTGTGCTCTCCATCATCGTTGCAACGGTCGTCCGGATTAACCCTGGCCACCCGTATTTCGCAGTGAGGCGGCAAACTCACCCCCATCCATGCAGGGGGTAGGCGTCATGTCGTAGCCGTGGGTCGCCAGACCAGTCACACTGGCCCTGGCGGCTTGGGAGGGAACTCTGCCGCCGATCGTCGGCAGGCCGTCTAGTACTGCAACGGCACTCAGGTGAGTGGGTAGCCTCGCCGTTTGTAGTGGCTGAGGCGGGCTTGGTGTTGTCGTCGGCGGCGGAATCGTGACCAGGACCATATGTGGTCGGCGGTGTCGGCGACACGCAGGAGGAGTTTGGTGAGCAGGCGCCGGATCTCCGGTAGCGTGAATCCGATCATGTCTGGTTCCTCGACACCGATTCCCCTTTTATGGCAAGGGATCTGGTGACGGCGAGCCACGCGTGCGCGAGCATGGACAGGGTCATGTGGGCATACCACGCTCGCCAGGATCGGACCTGGTAGTGGTCGAGCCCGGCTTCGTTTTTGGCTTGCTGGAAGCATTCCTCGATCCGCCAGCGGGATCCGGCGATCCAGGCCGGGTCCAGCAGCGTCGAGCGGCGGGGCCCGTAGCAGACGTAGTAGGCGATCTCGGTCGGATCGCTGATCGAACGCCGGGCGAGCAGCCAGTGCCCGTGTCCTGGCTGCCAGGCGATGCGGATCGGTGTCCTGGCCCAGTCGTATTCGCGGGGGCCGTGCGCCCCGGCACCGACCGACAGCCGCCGCCACGAGCGCTGCGGCAGGGCGGTGATCAGCTCATCCGCCCGGTGCTCGCCGCCGTCGATGGTGATCAGGGTGTCGTTGACCTTGGTGGCCAGCACATGCGCGGCGCCGCATTCTTCCAGCCATGCCCGCAGATACTTCACCTGCCCATACGCCTCATCGGCGGTGATCCACGCGAACGGCACACCCGCCTCGAACGCCCGTGCCAGCATCGCCATCGCGTGACGTGGTTTGGTCTCGAACTCGATCTCGTCCGGGATCCCGGCCGCACGGGCGCGGTCCCGGTCGGCGATCCACGGCTCCGGCAGATACAGTTCCCGATCGATCAGCGCATGCCCGCGATCCGAGGCATACGCCAGGAAAGTCCCGATCTGGCAGTTCTCGATCCGGCCGGCGGTTCCCGAGTGTTGCCGCTGCACACCGGCGGATTTGGTGCCCTTCTTCAGGAACCCGGTGTCGTCCACGATCAGCACACCACCCGGCACACCCAGGTGCTCGCGGCCAGCGTTCCGGCTACCGTGTCGCGGTCCTCGGGATGTTTGTGTGACAGCAGTAGCTCGGTCGTGGGCTGGACGGTACCCGGCGCGTAGCCGTGAAGCCGGGCGACGTCGTCGGACCATTCCCAGGACTGGTCGGCGAAGTGGAACCGGAAACTGCCGATGGCGTGCGGATGCCCGGCGATGATCCGGTTCAGCGCTGAATGCGAAGCATCTCCGTCGGAGGCGGCGGTGTCGGTCACCGGCTTAATCTGCCAAGGTCACTGACCGTCACGACAGTTCACTTCACCGGAGCGCAGCGGGTCGCCATCGCTGTCCTGTACCGCTTTGCCGAGCCGACGTCGCACACGTGGCGATCCTGGGAACCGCAGCGCGCCGATGACAAGGGGTGGCAATGACGACCGGGAGCGGCCCTGGAAGAGAAGCTCCGTTCTCGGTGACCACCGCCAGGCCCGATCGCGCACCGGCCGTCGTCACTGCCAGCGGAGAAATCGACCAGGTCACTTCCGAGCATCTGCAGGCGGCGTTCGACCAAGCCGTCGAACCATCCCCGCCGAGTTTGCTGATCGACCTTCGGAGAGTCGTATTCTGCGATTCCACTGGTTTGTCGACCCTGATCGGCCTCCGCGGTCGCGCCATCACTCTAGGTCTTCAACTCCAGATAGTGCCGTCGTCGACGCTCCTCCGACTGGCGGAGCGAACAGGCCTGTCGACGTTCCTGCCGTTTACGGACTCGTGACCCACGCCGGCGGAATCCGGGTCGCCGGGGGAAGACCATCAGCCCTCCTGCTGTCTCGGTAAAGGGAAAGAACGTGGAGACGGCGGTATCGGCCGGTATTCGCAAGAGTGCGATACGGAAAAGGTGCGAAGCCTGCTTTGCCCGTGTTCGACATCGAAACTCTTGCCGCTCAAGAAATCCACCGCGCCGTGGGCACGCGCTGCTGTATGCCCCTGAATTCCTGTGCGCCATCGTCGGCGCCACTCGTTCATGTGAACGGGCCGCTCTCGAAGATCACGCTGAGACGGCCTGAAGCCGCCATCCGGATGACCCTGGCTGGCCGAAGGCAACCTGCGCGCGTGAAGTCTCGCCGCCGCAAAGTTTTGACTCACTGTGACTGTTAGCGTGCGGAGAGAAGTCGTGATCTTGAATGAGGAGGCATTCGATGAACCGTTTAGTCAGCGCAGCGCTGAGCGCGGTTGTCGCCGCGGCCCTGCTGATCGTGTCGAGTCCGTCGGCCATGGCCGCGGCGGGCAACGTGGTGGTGTTCTCGACCGAGTTCGAGCGTTTGGAAACCTATAGGAATCCCGAAGGCTGCAACAAACTTCCGTTGAGCGCTCATGTTCTCGCCAATCTCAGCTCCTCCGACCTGGTCATCCACGGAGATCCGCTTTGCCTGACCCCTGGCTTGACGGTCAGTCCTGGATACGGCTCGCACGTCACACCGGGAAGCGGATCGTTCTCGATCAGCCGGTGATCGTTTCGAGTGACAACGTGACCGAGAAAGGCTCAAGTGTCTGTCGATCTTGTCGTTGTAGGAGTGGGTTACGTCGGGCTGCCGCTGGCCGCGGCCGCCAGTGCGGCAGGGTTGTCGGTTCTCGGATACGACACCTCACCGCGGACGGCGGAAGGGGTGGCCGCAGGCCGATCGCATGTGCCCGATGTGTCCGCGGCCCGGTTGCGGGCCATGCGGGCGAACGGCTTCACGGTGACGACCGACCCGGCGGTCCTCGGTGACGCGGACACGATCGTGGTCTGTGTGCCCACCGGCTTGAACTCCCATGGCGGACCCGATCTCGAAGCCGTGCGATCCGCGGCGACGACGGTCGCCGAGCAGTTGCGGCCCGGCACGCTGGTGGTGCTCGAGTCGACGAGCTTTCCCGGCACCACCGAGGAGATCGTCCTGCCGATCCTGGAAAAACACGGCCTGAGCGCCGGGGAGGACTTCTTCCTCGCGTATTCACCCGAGCGGGTCGATCCGGGAAACTCCCGGTTCGGTGTGCGTAACACGCCGAAGGTGATCAGCGGGCATACCCCGTTGTGCGCCAAGCATTGTGCGGCGTTCTACGGACGGTTCGTCGACACGCTGGTAGTGGCGCGCGGTACGCGGGAAGCGGAGATGGCCAAGCTGCTGGAGAACACCTACCGCTACGTGAACATCGCCCTGGTCAATGAGATCGCGATCTTCTGCGACCAGATCGGCGTCGATGTGTGGGACGTGCTGCACTGCGCGGCGACCAAGCCGTTCGGTTTCATGCCTTTCGTACCTGGCCTCGGCGTCGGCGGGCATTGCATCCCGATCGACCCCAAATACCTGCTGGACAAGGCCGAGCGGGAGGGCACGCTGCTCGGCGTCGTGCACGCGGCGCGGCTGGTGGACGACCGGATGCCGGAACATGTCGTCGAACGGGTGACGCGGTTGCTGGCAGAACACGGCAAACCCCTGCGGGGCGCGAAAGTCTTGCTGCTGGGTGTCGCGTACAAGCCCGACGTTCCGGATACGCGTGAGTCCGCCGCCATCCGGATCGCCGTCCGGTTGCGCGCACTCGGCGCCGAGCTGTCCTACCACGATCCGGTGGCCGCCCCGGTGCCCGAGCTGGGGCCACCGGCGGAAGATCTCGACGCGGCGCTGCGTGCAGCGGAGGTCACCGTGCTGGCGGTGGCGCATCGCGCCTACGACCTCGGCCGGCTGAACTCGACGGCCAGGCTGCTGTTCGACGTGACGGGACAGGTTCCCGGAGAGGAGGTCGTCCGGCTTTGAACGTCCTGCCGGGTTGAGAGACGGCTGGACGCGTACGTGAAGTGATCCGAGCTTCCCAGAAAAGGAGAGTGCACGAATGACCGCAGCGGTCAAGAACGACAGGCTCAAGAAGCGTTTCCAGAAGTGGGACGTCAATGGGAACGGCAAGATCGAGAAGTCCGATTTCGAAGCCGAGGCCTCTCGGATCATCGAGGCGTTCGGTGAGGACCCGACGTCACCTCAGGCACGCGCGGTGCGAGACTCGTTCGCGACGATGTACGAGTATCTGGCGACCAAGGCGGGCACGGGCCCGAAGGGGCCGCTGAACGAGCGGCAGTTCACCGAAGTGATCGAAGCGCAGATCTTCCAGGAAGGTGACTCGGGATTCGACCGGGTGGTCCGTCCCACCATCGCGGCGATCGTCGGTCTGTGCGACACCGACGGCGACGGCGAGGTCAATCAGCAGGAGTTCGGCAAGTGGCTGGCCGCCATCGGTGTCGAATCCTCGGCCACGGCGTCCGCGTTCCGCGCGATCGACGTCAATGGCAACGGGAAGCTGACCGTCGACGAACTCGTGCGAGCGGTGCGCGACTACCACATGGGCAAGATCGACGTACCACTGCTGGGCAAGTAACGACGGCATGGCGTTTCGGTGGTGAGTGGCCCGCTTCCGGGTTACTCACCACCGGCCGCGGAATCGCACCTCCCCCTCCGGTTTCAACCCGATCTCCTCGCCGGAAACCGGGCGCGCGGTGTGAATGAGAATGTTGTAGTGGTTGGGAAAATGGCAGCCGTCGAAGCCGAGCACGGTGCCGACCAGCTCGTCGCCGAGCCAGACCTCGTCGCCGCGGTCGATCACCCCGGCGCGGTCGATTTCGGCGAACCCGAGGAAGGCGACGCGGTCGATCCGTGCTCCGGGAGCCGTGTCCTGGTGGTTCGTCGTGACCAGCTCGTGTACCTCGCCGACGCGAACGCAGCGGCTGGCGAAGGGTTCGAGACTCATTCCCCGGTCGTCACGGTGATGTACGAGCACCTTCACCACGGTGCCGGTGATCTCCCGTTTCGGTCCGTCCTCCCGCATCGTGCTCCCTTCGATAGCATTCGTCCACTATGGACAAAATGGCGAGGCCGTTGTCGTGCCGCGATCCACCTACGCGCACCGCGGCCGCGAACTCACGGAGCAATCCGGCGTACTCGTGCCAGAGCGATTCCTTGAACTTCGGGAAGCCCGCCAGCATGTCGGCACGCCACACGGTCCCGTCCGTCAGCCGGACCTCGATGTCCTTGGTCTCGCCGGGATATGACCAGTCGAGTTCCACGACCGCACCGTCGAGCACGAGTGTCGCCCGCCGGTCGACACCGTCCTCGTCACGCTGGATCCGTACGTCGCGCAGCGTCACCGTGCCCAGGAACAGTTCGACGAGGTCGAGCGCGTTCGGTCCGTTGTCCGCCACACAGCCGCCGCCGCAGCGTGCCGCGTCGAGGTACCAGCGGTCACGGCCGACGTGCTCTTCGATCCGCTCCAGATACCGCACGGTCAGCGAGGCGATCGGTGCCCCGCCGACGAGCTTCTCGCGCAGCGCGCGCACGTTGCCGTTGTACCGGCGATGAAACGCGGTGAACAGAGCGACATCTCGTGCATCGGCCCTGGCCACCAGATCCTCGCCGTCCGCGAGCCTGGTGGCGAGCGGCTTCTCGACGCACACCGGCAGGCCCGCGTCCAGTACGTCCCGGCACACCGTGGCGTGGACGTCGTTGGGCGCTGTCACGATCACCGCGTCGAGGCCTCCGGCGGAGAGCATCGCACGGTGATCGCCGAACCCCGGCACCGGGGAATCGCGCAACGCGGCGGGGTCGAGATCGCAGACGGCGGCGAGCTCGACGTCGGGAGACCGCTCCACCGCGGCGAGATAAAACCGCGAGATGACACCGAGGCCCACGACACCGACCCGGATCATCCGGCCTTCCTTTCCAACGCCGAAGACAGTTCGTCGTACACCGCTTCCGGCACCGGCACCCCGCGTGCACGGCGCCGCGCGGCTCGCTCGCCCTCATACCAGCCGGGGTAGACGACCGGGGCGGCGGGATCCTGTGCGGGCCAGTCGCGCACCGCGGCGAAGAGCGCGGCCGCGTCGGCGGCGAATCCCGCGCGCAACAGCTCCGGTGCGATCGCCAGCGCCATGACCCCGATGTCGTCGTCGTTTTCCCCGTCGGCGGACAACGCGCCGAGCGCGGCGCCGGGTACCAGCGCACCGAGTACCTCGACCAGCAGGCCGAGGCCGAAACCCTTGTAGGCGCCCGTTTCGGGGTCGCCGCCCAGCCAGAGCAGGCGGGCCTCGCCCCGGTCGAACGCGGCGGCGTCGGTCACCGGTGAGCCGTCTTCGGCGGCCAGCCAGCCCGGCGGGATCGGCCTGCGCTCCCGTGCCGCGGCGCGCACCCGGCCGGTCGGCACGACGGTGGTGCTCATGTCGAGTACGAACGGATGCGCGTCACCGGCGGGACAGGCCAGCGCGAGCGGATTCGTTCCGAGCATCGCGGCCGCGCCGCCCGGTGGCGGGGCGATGCGTTGGCCGCCGCAGTTCGAAGCGAGCAGGCCGATCATGCCGTGGGTGACCGCCCGTGCGGCATGGTGGCCGGCGCAGCCGATGTGGGTGGCGCCGCGACACGACACCAGGCCGATGCCGTGTCGCGAGGCCCTGGCACACGCGAGTTCCATGGCCTGCGAAGCCGACCACAAGCCGAGCGTCCGGCGCGCGTCGGCGAGGACGCAAGCGCCGAGATCGGTCTGCACGACCATGTTCGCCCGCGGATCGGCGCGTCCTCGGTCGAGCAGCGGCAGGTACAGCCGGGTCAGGTTGATCAGGCCGTGCGAGCTCACTCCGGTCAGGTCGCCGTGACACAGCGCCGTGGCGGCGATCGTCGCCCGCTCCTCGGGGACACCCCGGTCGGCGAAGATCCTGGCGACCATGGACAGAAGGGCCTGGTAGGGCACCAGTACGGTCATGCTGCTCCATTCCGGCTGAACTCCACGACGATTTCCCGCACGAGATCGCTGAAGCGGTCGAGGTCCGCGACATCGGCGTACTCCCCGCTCGAGTGAGCGTTGTTGGCGCCCAAGGAGCCGGGGCCGAGGACTGCTGTCCGTGTGTCCGGGACGCCGGCGAGCCAGATGGCGTCACAGGTGAAGCCGGGTTCGTCGTCCGGCCACCGCGGTACGAGCCTGTCCAGCAGCGGGATCTCCTGTGCGGGCAGGGCGGGGAGGCCGCGTTTCCGCCAGTGCACGCCGGTGATCGCCGCCGCGTCGGCCGCGGTGCGGCGGAAGGGCGGCGAATCCCCGAACCGGGCACTGAACTCGGTGAGGCCGGAGCGCAGGCCGTCCTCCAGGGCCGCGGCCATTTTCGACGCCGATTCCTCGCTGTCGTAGGGCAAATTGAGCAGCAGCTCACCACGGCCGTACACCCGGTTGTGCATGCGTCCGGTGTGCAGGCCCGCCATGCAGAACCGCCCGTGCGGCGTCAGATCGTGGGCGAGGTGCTGGGCGAGGAAGCCCAGCAGGACCGTCGCGTTGTGCCCGCGGTGCGGCTCGTCGTCGATCGCGTCGTCGCCGTCCACCCGCAGACACGCGGTCATCGATGCCGAGCATCGCGGCAGGTACCGCAGTCCGGTCGGTTCGCAGAAGACGTTGAGCTCGCCGTGGAATCCGGCCTCCACGAGCGGGCGGGTGCCGAACGTGCCCATCGCGCCGCCTTCCTCACCGGACACCGCCTGGATGAGCACTCCGGCGTCCCTGCCGACCGCCGGATCCGCCGCCAGCGCCGCGCGGACACCGGCCAGCAGCGCCACCGCGGGCCCCTTGGCGTCGATGGCGCCCCGGCCGGTGAACCTGGTCCCGTCGAAGCCCGCCGGTTCGAACGGCGCCACCGTGTCGAGATGCACGTTGAACATGACGGCCGGAGCGGCGGGTCCGATCCGGAGTACGAGGCTCGGCTGGCAGGCGAGGAAGTCCGGCCCGGTGTCGCGGACCGCGGCCGGGACACCTGGGCGGTCGAGCACCGACGGGGCCGGGGCGGCGAGGTGCAGTGTGGCGAAGCCGATCTCGGCCGCCGCGTCGGCGTAGACGCGCATCGCGTCCCACAGCCGGACTTCGCCGGTCGTTTCGAGCGGGCCCGCGGTCGGCAGGTCGACCAGCCGTAGCAGCAGGTCGCGGTCGGCCGGGATCACCGGAGCAGTCCGGCCATCGCCCGCCCCGCCGCGATGAACTTCATCGCCGCGTCCGGCGCCGGCTCACCCGGTTCGTGCGGCCGCATCGCCAGATGGGGTTCCACGGACCACGCACCGCTGTATCCGGCGGCCCGCAGCAGTTTGACGCAGTCCGCGACCCGCGCGGAGCCCTCACCCGGGATGGTGAAGCCGTGTTCGTCCGCGTCCTTGACGTGCACGTGTTCGACGTGGTCGACGATGTCGGCCAGCAGGTCGAAACCGTCGTAACCGTGGGCGACGCCGTTCCCGGTGTCGAACAGCAGTTTCAGCGCCGGGCTCGCGACCTCGTCCAGCAGTTCGAGCATCCGTTCGGCGTTCGTGCCCGCCCAGCCCGAGCAATTCTCGTGCAGCAGCGTCACGCCGTGGCGCTCGGCGCGGTCGGCGAGGACGGTGACCCGCTCGATCACCCGCGCGCGCCAGTCGGAATCGCCGAGACCGGCGTTGGGATACGACATGATCCGCAGGTGGCGGGTGCCGATTGCCCGTGCTCGCTTGGCGAGGACATCGAGTTCGGCGAGGTCGTGCCGGAAGTCGGTGGAGATCGGCCGCGCCCAGTTCCCGATCCGGGATGCCAGGCAGACGACCCGGAGGCCGTTGTCGGACAAGGCGGCCGCCACGGCTTCGAACCGTTCATCGGTGAGTTCGGCGAGGGCGACTTGATCGATGTTGCGCAGTTCGATCGCCTGCCAGCCCAGTGCGCGGAGTACCGAGATCTGCCCTTCGATGTCCGGCGCCGCCTCGTCGGTGATACCGGCCAGTACCGGGTCACCCGGCACGGGTGGCCCCCACTGGGGGTTCGGGCCGTGAGACCGGTTCCGCGCAGATGTTCTTGGCCACCGAGAGCAGCTGCACCACCTCGGTTGCGAAGGTGAACCCCAGCGTCTGCTCCTCGCCCAGCTGGAACTTCTGGTAGGCCTGGAACACCCACTCGGTCATCGCGTCGTCCCGAAGCACGTCATGGTCGGATCGGCCGTTCGAACTCAGGGTCAGTTGGGAGTGGTGATCATCCCCGCTCACCGCGAAGTGCCCGACCGCGCCGCCTTTCTCGAATTCGACGGTGACCCGCCGCTCGCGCACCGGGGACGTGAGATCCGAACGGATTTCCGTGTGGACACCCGTGTTGTGCCGGAGGCCGACGACGGCTCCGCCCATCCGCGGGCCGAGGTTGCCTTCCACTTCGAGATCGCTTCCGGAGGCGTGGGTGACCCGTGCGGCGCCCGCGAGCCGGAGAGCGAGCGCGACACCGTGCGGCAATTCGACGTCGAAGGCCGTCGGATGACCGGGTGCCATGAGTGAACGGCGGAATCGTGGTTTGTTCTGCACGATGTCGATCGACTTCGGAGCGCCGAACCGGCCACCGCGGATCAGTTCGACCAGCCGCCACGTGAGGGTGCTGGTGAGCCACGGCTCGACGACTTCGATATGCAGTTTGTGCTTACGGCGCAAGCGGATGATCCGGGCGAGATCGTCGATGTCGGCGGCGAGCGGCTTCTCCACGATGATCTTGCGGAAGCCCAGCTTGGCGAGTTCGGAGAGCACCGTGAGGCGTTCGGTCGGCGGTGTGCAGACGTGCACGACGGTTTCGGCGGGGTCGAGACCGTCGGCGGCGGAGTCGAGTGTCGGCTCGACCACGAGACCTGCCCGGTCGGCGACGTTCTGGCGTGGGTCACACGCCACGACGGGCGCGTCGCCGAAAAGTTGCGGAGTGCTGGCACGGAGTTTGGCCAGGACCGGCAGATGCAGTCCCGCGCCTGCCCTGCCGAGTCCCACGACGAATGAACGCACTGGTGAGCCTGCCCCTCGAGTTTCGCATTCGAAATCCCCTCGCAAAACTGGCATCCGGGAAGATCAACTGTCAATACTTTCCCCTTGAGTTGACCAGGAAGTGCGACTCCGCCGAGTAGACGGTTTACCTGTCCTACGCTCGGGAACGGTTCCTATGCCCCCGGAGGTGGGTACGCTGGCGGTGTCTTTCTACAACCAATCGCGCACATTCGAGCAACTGTGGACAACAACTGAGCAGCACATTCTCGACGTGGTGGAGAATGGCAAATATTCGCATGGTCGCAAGGTCGCCGAACTCGAGGCCGCGCTCGCCGCGTACACCGGTGCGCGGTTCGTCGTCGGGGTGAACAGCGGAACGGACGCGTTGGTCCTGCTCCTGCGGGCGGCCGGCCTGCGGCCCGGCGAGGAAGTGGTGGTTCCCGCGTTCTCCTTCGTGGCGTCGGCGTCGTCGGTGGTGCTCGCGGGCGGACAGCCGGTCTTCGCCGATATCGAACCGGACGGATACGGGATCGACCCCGCCACGCTGGCCGGGGCTGTCGGCGAACGCGCTCGATTCGTCATGCCGACACATCTGTTCTCGCAGCTCGCGGACATCGACGGGGTGCTCGGCGAGGCCCGGCGGCTCGGCCTCACGGTGGTCGAGGACAGCGCGGAGGCCATCGGCATGCGCCGACACGGCACCCACGCCGGGCTGTTCGGGGCGGGTGGCGTGCTGTCGTTCTTCCCGACGAAGACGCTGGGCGCGATCGGCGACGCGGGTGCCGTCCTCACCGACGATCCCGCAATCGCCGAGACCGTCGACGCGCTTCGCCACCACGGCCGGTTCGGCGCCACGATAGGCGACTTCCCCGCCATCTCCACGACGACGGGGCTGCCCGGGTTCAACAGCAAGATGGACGACATCCAGGCCGCGGTCCTCCTCGCGAAACTCACCAGGCTGGACGGCGACATCGCCCGCCGCGCGAGCCTGGCCGCCCGGTACACGGAATCGCTCGACGGTGTGGCGGGTGTGCGCAAGACACCGGCGATACGACCGGACAGCGTGTTCTACGTCTACGTGATCGAAGTCGACTCGCGAGATGATCTGGCAGCCCATCTTTCGGCGAAAGGCGTGCAGACCGAGGTCTACTACCCGACGCCGCTGCACCTGCAACCTTGCTTCGCCGACCGCGGATATCGCGAGGGTGATTTCCCGAATGCCGAGCAGGCCTGCCGTCATACCCTCGCACTGCCGCTGTATCCGGATATGTCCACGGATGACGTCGAACAGGTGTCTTCCGCTGTTCGCCATTTCTATCATGGGCGGCGAATATGACACTTCCGTTCTTTCCGGTGGATCTCTTCGACGGCGACCGAGAGGCACTGCTGGACATCGTCGAACGCGTCGGTACCGCGCCTGAGCAGAAGTTCATCCTCGGCGAGTGCACGGCCGCTTTCGAGGCGGCGATCCGGGACTCGATCGGCGCGGCCGACGCCATCGCCTGCGGCAGCGGAACCTCGGCGCTCATGCTGGTGTTGCGCGCGATGGACGTCGGCGCCGGTGACGAGGTGATCGTGCCCGCCTTCGGCTGCGCACCGCTCGCGGCCGCACCGGCCTTGGTCGGCGCGACACCGGTGTTCGCCGATGTCGACCCCTGGACCATGGTCGCCGATCCCGAGGCGGTCACACGCCTGATCACCCCGCGCACCAAGGTACTCATGCCGGCGCACATGTTCTCGGTCATGGCGGACATGCCCGCGTTCCGCCGCGTCGCCGACGGCGCGGGCGTACGGCTCCTGGAGGACTCGGCGGTCGCGCAAGGGGGAGTGCTGGCGGGTACCCCGGCCGGGCGCTGGGGTGACGCGGGGGTGTACTCGTTCGTGCAGGTCAAGACGTTCGGCATGCCGGGTGAAGGTGGCATGGTCGTCACCGACGACCGCGAACTCGGCTCGACGGTACGGATGCTGCGCAACCACGGCCAAGACGGGACGACCCGGTTCCGCCACCACCGCATCGGCTACAACAGCCGGTTCGACGAGATCATGGCGGCGTTCCAGCTGCACCGGTTCCCGACCCTGCCGGGACGGCTCGAACGACGGGCGTGGATCGGGGAGTACTACACCGGACGCTTCAGAGAACTGGCGGGCTGCGGCGTGCTCGCACCGCCTTCGGCGAGCGACGGACGGTGCTACTACGTCTATTCCCTGCTCTGTGAACGCAGAGACGAACTCCATGAGTTCTTGGCGGCGCGAGGAATCGGCTCGCACGTGTACTACCGGAACCCGCTGCCACGGCAACCCGCCTTCGCGCCCTACGCCCGGCCTGGTCAGACCTGGCCGGCGGCGGAGCTCGCCGCGCGGCGGTCGCTAGCCATCCCGATCTACCCCCATTTGACGGATCAGCAGGTGGAACGCATCGCGGACGCGGTGTGCGAATTCGCGAAGGAGTCGTGATGCAGCAGATCACCCGGACGCCCGCACCGAGCGAGGTCGCCGACGAATGGCGCAAACGCGCCGAACGACCCGGGCTGGCGCGGGTCATGCGCGCCTCCCAGCCCGCCGAACTCGCGGCGGAGACCACCGCCCGCACCCTTCGGCTCGTCACCGGCCTTCTGCGGTCCGTCGGCGCGGTCGACACGGCTTTGGAGATCGGGTGCGGGATGGGCAGGATCACCCCGTCGATCGCGGCGCGGGCGCGGACGCTCACGGCGATCGACATGACCCCGCGCATGCTCGCGCTCGCCAGGGAGAACTGCGCTCACTTGTCCAATGTGGACTTCAGGGGCGCGACCGTCCAGCGGCTTCCCTGGAAGGACAAGCGTTTCGACGTCGCCGTCTGCGTATGGGTCCTGATGCACGTGCTGGACGACGACGAGGTCGCCGACGCGTGCCGGGCGATCGCCGCGGCGGCGCGGCATCTCGTTCTCATCGAGTACGAGGAAGCGGACATTCCCGTCGGACGGTTCTCGAGGCTGCGGAGTCTGGAGGAATACCTTGTCCTGCTTCCCGGTGCCCGGCTGGTCGAACGACGCGAACTGCGTTATGGCGGAGACCGGTCCTTCGCGGCGTTGATCGCACTGGACGATCCGCGATGACGACACTGGCCGTCACCCGGGGCAAGGCGTATTTCCGGCTCGCGAAACTCGACATCGTCGACTACTACCTCGGCGTGATCGTGGTGTGGACGCTGCTAGCCCCGGTGACGAGGTTCGACCCCGGTGTCCTCCTCACTATCGGCGTGTTCCTGCTCGGCGAGGTGTTCGTGATCGCTGCGATGGTCGCGCTGGACGATCTGACCGGGTACCGCGACGGCAGCGACATCACGAACTATTCGCCGGACGACCCCAAACGCAAGCGGTATCGCAAACCGTTGGTGGCGGGAACACTCGACGAGGACCAGGTGCTGCGGTTCGCGTGGGTGACCGGGGTCATCGGTGCGGTGCTCTGGTTCGGGGCCGTCGTGATCGCGCCGCATGGTCCTTTGTGGACCGTGGTGCTGATTGTGGGCACCTACTTCTTCTCGCTGCAGTACTCCTGGGGTGTGAAGCTCAGTTATCACGGTTTCCAGGAGTTCTTCATCGCGGCGCTCGGCTGGGCGCTGGTGCTCGCGCCGTACGGCCTCGCGACCGGCGAGTTCACCGGGCTCGCGCTCGCGGAGGCGCTGCTCTTCGGACTGGGACCGCTGTTGTTCGGCGTCTACTCCAACACCAACGACGTCGACGGTGACCGGCGGGTCGGCAGGCCCACGGTCGCGGCGCTGACCTCCCCGCGCGGCAACATGTTCTTCGTGGTCGCCGTGTCGGCGGCCGAGTTCGCGCTGATCCTCGCCGTGCCCACCCTCGGTGGTCCGTGGTGGTTCCCGCTCACGCTGCTGCCCACGATCGTGGCGCGAATACGCCAGGTGTGGCTCGGGTTCGCGCTGGGCGACATCATGCGGGCCCGGATGCTCGGTATCCGCATCCACCGGATCACCGTGCTGTCGCTGGTCGTGGTGAACCTGGTGGTGATCACATGACCGACGTCGACGTGGCGGTGGTGGGCGCGGGCGTCGCCGGGCTCACCGCCGCGTTCGAGCTGGGCAAGTCGGGGCGCGAGGTACGGGTGTTCGAGGCGGCGGACGTGGTCGGCGGCCGGATGACGACGGTGCGCGAGGACGGCTATCTGATCGACACCTGCGCCGAGCAGATGGCGGAACGGGGCTACCCGGCGACCTGGCGGCTGCTGGCGGAGCTGGGCATCGACCGGACCTCGGCGCCCAGAATCGGCCGTGGCATCGCGATGTGGCGCGGCCGGGCCCGGTCCGGCGTCGCGCAACCGCGAGGACTGATCACCGGAGCCGGGTTGTCGCCGCGGGCCCGGCTGGATGGCGCGCGGGTGATCCGGGGGAGGTTCGACACCGAACGGCCGGAGAGTTCGCGGCTGGGGGATCGCACCGTCACGGAGTTCGCCGCGCCGTACCACCCGGATCTGCTGAACTATCTGCTGCAGCCGGTCGTCTCGGGGTTCTTCGGCTGGAATCCCGCGCGGTCGGCGGCCGCGCCACTACTGGCCTTGCTCACGTCGGTGGGCCCGCCGCGGACCTGGCGGGTGTACAGCGACGGCATGGACACCTTCGCCCGCGCCCTCGCCGGGCACGTGGACGTCCGCACCGGGTTCCGGGTCGATCGGGTCGTCGCCGACGGGACCACGCCTCGAATCATCAGCGGTAGCCGGGAAATCAGCGCCAAGGCGGTCGTACTGGCGGTCCCCGCTCCGGTCGCGGCCGAGCTGTACCCGCGGCACGGGTCCGAGTTCCTCAGCGTGTGCTCGTTCACGCCCGTGGTCAAGGCGCACCTGCTTCTCGACCGCCCTCTCGGCGGCCCGGACTACGCCCTGATCGTGCCGACCGCGGAGAACGGCACCGTGTCCACGGTCATCTTCGACCACCTCAAACACCCCGGCCGCGCGCCCGAGGGCCGCGGCTTGGTCACGCTCATGGCCCATCCGGCCGTGGTACCGGAGCTGCTGGACGCGTCCGACGAGGACGTGGCGGAACGCTTGACCGACGCCACCGAACATCTCGTGCCGGGCCTGCGGTCGGCCACGCGGCGCGCGATCGTCCGGCGGGTGCGGCACGCGGCGCCCGAAGTGACGCCTCGCGCGCTCGCCTTGCGCGCTGCCTTCGAGGCAGGTCTCGGCGGCCCCGTCGACTACGCGGGCGACTGGGTCTACCTCAGTCCGTGCAGCGAAGCAGCGGTCCGATCGGGGCTGGCGGCCGCGAAGCGCCTCGCCCGTCTCGCCGTGGAGGAAAGGGCACGATGAAACCACACGACATGGGAACGTTGTTCGACGAGTGTGCGCGGACGCGGACGACCGTACGCCTCGACCGGCCGTTCGACATCGCGCCCGCGGGCGGCGTCACCTACCCGGTCGCGCGACTCGCCGAGCTGGTGCGGGACGCGGCGGGATGGCTGTACGAAGCCGGTGTCCGGCCGGGTGACCGCGTCGCCATCGTCAAACGCAACCACTGGGACTACGACCTGCTGGCGTGCGCCGCGGTGCGGGTCGGTGCGGTCGCGGCGAAGCTGTCCGGCCACCTGCCGGACGAGACGCTGGAGATCCTGGTGAAGCGCCTGGACGCGGCGACGCTGGTCACCGATCGCCCCGGCCTGCGAGCGAACCGCGTCTTGCGCGTCGAGGATTTCGCCGCAGCCCGGCCGCCGACGCCGCACCGGAGGCATCCCGACGAACCGCTGCTCATCTGCCATACGTCGGGGACGACCGGCGTCCCGAAGCTGGTGGTGCACACGACGCGGACGATCATCGATCGGCTGGCCCGGCCGGAATCGGTGCGCTGGCCGGTGATCGGTGTCCGGCGTGACGACGTGGTCGGCAACGCCAGCGCGTACTCGCACGGCCGCACGTTCTGCTGGACGGCTTCGGCGATGTGCCTCGCGCCCAGTGAGCTCGTGATCCTGAGTGACCACTCCGCGGCGGCCGAGGTGTTCGGGCGGCATCAGCCGACTGTCCTCGAAGCGCTCCCGTCGACGTTCATCCGCTGGCGTCCTCTCGCGGCCACGCCCGCGAATCCATTCCGCCGGGTCCGGCGGTTCGTCAGCACCTACGACGCCGTGCACCCACCGGTGATCAGGACGATGTTGCACGCCAGCGAGCGCAAGCGTCCACTGTGGATGCAAGGCTGGGGTCAGTCCGAAACGGGACCGCTTTCGTTCCGCTTCTTCACCAGGCGTTCCGTGCGCACGACCCGGGATCTCGGCAGGCCGCTGCCGGGACTCGCCAGGCTCCGGGTCGTCGATCCGGAGACCGCCGAACCGGTGCCGCGCGGCACGGCCGGGCTGGTGCTGGCGCGGACCCGCGCACAGTGCGTGGGCTATGTGGGGGAGCAGGACCGGTGGGCGGCCAAGGCGTCCGGGTCGTGGTGGAACACCGGCGACCTGGGGGTGGTGAGCCGGACCGGTGCGGTAACCCTGCTGGATCGCGAGGTCGACACCGTTCCAGGGACGAGCTGCCTCGCGCTGGAGGACCTGATCGAGGACAGCCTTCCGGCCATCTCCGAATGCGTGGTGCTGTCCGCGGCGGGCCGGGAACCGATTCCGGTGATCGTGACCGACACCGGACTGGATCCGGCGGAGTGGCGGGCTGCGGTGTCCGGCCTTCCGCCGATGGGAGAGCCGGTGGTGCTTCCGTGGGACGACGTGCCGAGAACCGGCACCGGCAAGGTCCGGCGCCTCGACCTGCTGGCACGGCTGACCGGGACGAGCGAGACGAACGGATCGGGAAGGTGGACGTGACCACGGCCTACGTCTTCGACAACCACAGTGACCACGCCACCGAGCAGCATCGATGCCTCTCCGAGGCGTACGACCCGTTCACTCTCGCCCGACTGGTTCAGACCGGCGTCGGACCCGGTTGGTCCTGTCTCGAAGTCGGCGCGGGCGGCAGCGGCGTCGCGCACTGGCTCGCCGGCAAGGTGGCCCCCACCGGGTCGGTGCTGGCGACCGACATCAAACCCGAGCACATCGCTCCCGTGCCGGGGCTGACCGTGCTCCGGCACGACGTCGTCCACGATCCGTTGCCACGCGGCGGATTCGACCTCATCCACGCCCGGCTGGTTTTGCAGCATCTACCTGAGCGCGAAGCGGTGCTGCGCAAGCTGGCACGGGCGTTGAGACCAGGCGGCTGGTTGCAGATCGACGAGTTCGACATCTCCTACGGTCCGGTGCTGCTCGCACCCGACGCACGGGCGGCGAACCTCTACGAGGCGTTCCTGGCCGCCAAGGAGAAGACGTTCGAGGCCGCGGGCGGCGACGGTACCTGGGGCCGTCGCGTCGCCGCCTCCATGGCCGCGGCAGGGCTGGTCGACGTCGACCCGGTGCCCACGCTGTTCCCGTGGCGGGCGGGCTCGCCCGGCGTGCGGTTGCTGATCCATCACACCCGCCACCTGCGAGACCGGTTGTTCGCCGCGGGGATGACCGACGACGAACTCGCCGAAGTGCGCGCGGTGATGGCGGATCCGCGGTTCCGGGCGTCGTCGTGTGTCGTGTACTCCGTGCACGGACGGAGCGCCGGATGACCACCGCGTTGGACGCCGTGACCGTGGCGGGGCCGGTCGACCTGCCGCTGGCGGGCGAACTCGACGTACAGGCGGCCTGCGGGATCATGCAGGTGCACGGCCGGAGATTCGGGAGGCCGACGCCGCTGGGACTCGACTACGCGTCCCTTCTCGCGGTCGAACTCGCCGAAATGGGCGCCGTCGCGCTGAAACTGGCCAGGGCGCGCGGGATTCCCCTGCGCGGGGTGGCTACCTCGCTGGCACAGGCCGCTTTGCTGGCGATCTCCCAGTACTTGGCGGCGGCGACGGCCGGGGACGAACACCGGGAGTCGTTCGCCCCCGGCGGCCCGCCGTTTCGTTCGGCCGACCGTGTGGCCTTCGAGATCGAGACCCTCGATCCGGTTGTCTGGCAACGGTTCTGGACCCGGCTCGGAGCCGACGAGAAGGCGGTTTCGACTGGCTGGCGGCCGTTCGCGCACAGGTTCGCGACCGCGACCTGTCCGCTGCCGCCGCGGTTGCCGGGACTGCTCGCCTCGCTCCCGATCGCCGCGATAGAACGGGCAGCCGACAGCGCGGGCATGACCCTGATGCGGGTCTCGGATCGGGCGCTCGACCGGTCGCCCGCCTTCGTCGTGAGCGGGAACGGGCGCGGGCACCGGCCCGTCCGGCCGGTGGAGCTGCTTCCGTTGTCGGGCTTGGTGGTCCTCGAATCGTGCCGCCGGGTGCAGGGCCCCATGGCAGGGCACCTGTTGCGGCTTCTCGGCGCGACGGTGCGGCGGATCGAGCCGCCGGGCGGCGACCCGCTGCGGTGGGTGCCTCCGGTCGCCGGTGACACTTCAGCCAGGTTCCGCGCGCTCAACGAAGGCAAGGAAGTCGTCGAAGCCGACTTGAACACGCCAGGCGGCAGGCGGCAACTGCTCGAACTCGCCGCCGGGGCCGACGTGTTCCTGCACAACTGGGCACCGGGCAAGGCGGGACAATGGTCGTTGTGCCCGAACGATCTGGCGCGTGTCCGGCCCGGGATCGTGTACTCGTCCGCGTCGGGCTGGGGCACCGAGTTCGGACCGAAACCACCGGTGGGCACGGACTACGTCGTACAGGCCCACGCGGGCGTACCGCCGTCGTTGATGACGATCGTCGACGTGTTCGGCGGGATCGTCTCCGCGCACGGGATCGTGACGGCACTGGCGCGCGGCGCCACGCGGGTCGACTCGTCGCTCCTGTCCGCGGCCTGCCGGCTCAACGCGGGTGCTCGACGGCGATGTGACCGGCCGTTGACCGTGCCGGTCTGCGAAGATCTCGCCGCGCTCGCCGTGGACCCCCGCTTCGCCCGCGCGCTCATCCCGAGGGAGTGCGTACTCGTCGCGTCGCCCTGGGAGTTCACCCTATGACCTGGGTATCCGTGACCGGAGTGGTCCTGCCCGATCTCGTGCCCGCCGGACTGCGCCGCGAGTGGGTCCGAAGTGGACATTGTCCGGACAGGGACCTGTACTCGTTGTTCCGTGACCGGGTGCGTGAGCATCCGCTGCGCACAGCGGTCATCGACGACGAGGGATCGCTGACCTACCCGGCACTGGACGCCGCGGCGCGGGAACTGGCCGGGCGGCTGGAGGCCGCCGGCTGCGGCTCCACGGACATCGTCGGGGTGCGAGAGCCCACCGGACGTGCCGCGGTGATCGCCGAACTGGCCGTGCTCGCGGTCGGTGCCGTGGTCCTGCCCGTGCCACCGGGATCGGACCGGCTTCTCGAACGCGCGGGTGTGCGGTTCGTCGTCGGGAATGGGCGAGTGGTGGGTTCACCGCGACCGCGTCGAGCGAACCGCGTCCGTCCGCATCCGGACGCTCCGGCGCGGATCCTGGTGTCGTCCGGCTCGGAGTCGGAACCGAAGATGGTCGCCTATTCGCACAACGCCTTCGCCGGCGGCCGGGCCAACTACCTCCGCTCCGTCCACGGCGGCACTCCGGTCCCGCGCGATCTGGTCCTCGTCCAGCCGACGTCGGGCTTCGGTTCGTTCGGCGTGCCGGTGACACTGTGCTGTTTCGGCGGCACGCTGATCCTGACACGCCGGTTCGAACCGGGTGCGGCGCTCCGGCTGATCGGCGAGCATCACTCCACTCACGTGTTCGCCGTCCCCACCATGTGGCGGCGGATGGCCGATCACCCTGCGGACGTGGACACCTCCGCGCTCGTGGCCATGGTGTCGAGCGGCGACACCCTGCCGCCTTCGACGCTCGCCGCGTGTCGTGAGCGGTTCGGTGTCGACATGATCGACATCTACGGTTCATCCGACGGCGTCAACTGCCATACGACGACGCCGGAGAACGGTGTCGGCGTCCCGGATCCCGCCGTCTGCGAGATTCGCGTTATCAACGGCGAAATCTGCGCGCGAGGTCCGATGACCCCGCTGTGCTACGTCGGCGCACCGGAGCTGGACACGGCATACCGGATCGACGGTGGCTGGGTACGGACGGGCGACAATGGCAGATTCGACGATCAGGGCCGGTTGCACGTCACCGGCAGACGCAAACGCGTCGTGATCCGCGGTGGCTACACGATCAGCCCTGCCGAGGTGGAGCGGGCGATCGGGCACCATCCCGCGGTGAAGGAAGTCAGTTGTGTCCCGGTGCAGGATCCCGAACTCGGGCAACGCCTCTGCGCCTGTGTGACCCTCCGGAACGGACGGTCACCGGCACTGGCCGAGCTCACGGCCTTCCTTACCGGCAACGGCGTCGCGGCTCCCAAACTGCCGGAGTTCCTGCTTGTCCTCGACGCACTTCCGCTCGGTCGCACTGGCAAGGTCTGCCGCCGCACGCTGACCCGGCTCGCCGCCCGCCGCTACGGTTCACCGCCGCGCTGGCGCGCCTGAGGCACGCGATGGGGACCGGTCGGGCGGACCTGCTTACCAGACCTCGAGCACCTTCACGTTGGTGATGGCGGCCTGGCACGAGGAACTGTTGTTTCCCTTGAACTTGAGGAAAAGGGTGTCAGTGTGCGCCTGGAAGGGCCGGAGCATGACCTTCCGCCAGTGCGCCTTGCCGTCCGTCTCGTGGGGCCTGATCTCGTTTGACACCAGGGTTGTCCCGTCGTCGTCGGTGAATTCGACGGTGAAGTCGACGTTCTGGCCGACGAAGTTACGCCAAGCATCGGGGCTGTGCTGGAAGCTGAGCCGGTACCAGGAGCCCGGGTCAGGAGTGAGCCGCTGCTGGATCCCCCCGGCCGGTGAATTCGGGGCCGAGATTTTACGGCCTGATAATCGTTGGGGTGCTGGGCAAAGCCCGCGCCGGAGCGCTTGCGTGTGGTGCTGGTTTTGAGATGTCATCGCTTGGGCTGTTGACGGTGTTTCATCTGGAGTGCTTGCTTCATGTGGTGGCGGCGCCGCGTGGGGGAGGTTCCTTGTTTCCGCCATTTCCGGAGAACGCGGTGGCCGCAGTTGTGGGTGCCGGCGATCTGGTCGAGGTCGGCGCCGGTGGGTGTGCGGCCGTGCGCGTACTCGGTGAGATAGAAAGGCCCACATGCGTTCTTCGGCGGTCTGCTCGACGGCCGGCTCTTGTTCGCGGATGTAGACGGTGGGTCGGTGGCCCTCGTGGTTGTCCGGTCGTCCGCGGTTGTTGCCTGCTGGGCCCAGGGCCGCGACCGCGCGCCCCGGTCCTGCAAGCGGCCACCGGCGTCGAGCACCGCGATCGACAACCGCGGACCACCGGTCGTGTCCAGCGGGCGCAGGGAGGGAAGTTCCAGCGGAACCGGGGCCGACAGCGGTGGCCTGGCGCGCCCGGAGGAGGGGGCTGTGCCGGGCAGGGACACCGATGAGATCGGACGGGGCACGACACACCTCCCCGGACTACCGCACGCGGGGAGGGCACGACCACGATCAGTCTAGACGACCCGGTCGTGCCGGGAACGCAAGAAAGCCCCGCCGAAGCGGGCCGATTACTCTGTGCTGTGGGAGATCCACCATGCAAGTGTGTCCGAGGGGCGTCTTGCGCACTAACCACACGCCTGCAGTTGCCTTAGCTCGTCTCACAGCCGTCTGCGTCAAGGACACGTGACACCGCGAGCAGGTCAGCAGCGCTACTGCTGAGGTTTCAGCAGTTCTCGGTCGCCTGCTCGACGGACAGGCGGCGGCCCTTCGCGTGAGCAGTTGGGGAGGTCAGCAACTTGAGACGGTTTACTACTAGCTGGTAGCAATCGTCGGATCGGGTACTTGGCTACGTGCCACCAGGCACGCGAAGAGCCCGTAGATCCTCGCTGCCAGAAACTGTCGGTCCCAATCATTAGAATTCGATGTGGCTCGTATCAGGGCTTTCGGCGCGATGATGGGAGTGCAGTGGGTGGACAGGCGGCGGCACTCGGGTTCGAATACCAGTTCTTGAGCACGCTTTCGTTCGCCCTGCGAGGCCTGCTGGATGCCGATGACTGGCTCAGCGGCGTGGTCGTCGATGCGCCACCGGCTAGCGACCTGCAGGCCGACCAGGAAATCGTCGACTTCGCACTGTTACGAGGTGATCGCTGCGAGCTGGCAGCGCAAGTGAAGGGCGGCACTCCAGGCAGCACGATGAGTGCAGCTGATGCTGTTCGAGTCCTGCTCCGGCTGTTAACCCACGAGGCTGACCGGTACGCACTGATCACGAATCGGCGGCCGAGCCCTGGGCTGCTGACTCTCATCGACGCCGTGCATGAAGACGGCGCTCGCGAACGGATCGCGGCTGTGGTCTCCCGCTCACCCGAGGTTCAGCGGGCTGTGCTCGCCGCGGGAAGTGAGTGGGTCGGCCGTCTAGCGCGCGTCCAATTCGTAATAGACGACCGATCGGTCGACGAACTTCGCACTGCAGTGCGCGAGCAGGTGCGCGCGGCGCGCAGGATGGTTGATCCACGCAATGTCGGATGGGACGCGGCAGGCCTTCTTACTGGCTACCTGGTTGCCGAGGTTCTAGCGAAGGCTGCGAGTCCCGATTGCCCGATTCTCGACAGGGCGGCGCTGGATGCTGCTCTCCGCATTGACCCGCAAGTGTTGCGGACCTTGATGCGCGATCGGGACTGGGCTGTACCCCTGACACCCGCTCCCCGTGCCACGGACATAGCTCGCCCGGACGTACTGGAACGGATCGGGCAAACCTTGAGTACCCCAATTTCTGGCGACTCGGTACCGGTCTGCGTGCTCACCGGACTGTCCGGTATTGGCAAGACCGGAATAGCCACAGCATGGGTGGAAGATCGGGCTGATGCGTACACCAGCATCATCTGGGTTGAAGCTGCCACCAGCGCGCAGATTGAGGCATCGTTCGTTCAAGCAGCAATCTTACTTGCCGAGAACGCGGCGGGAGCGGGGCAGAGTGCCCGCGATGTGGTCCGTGGGGCTCTCGCCCGAACGGCCCACCCTTGGCTGATGGTTTTCGACAATGCTTCCAGCCTGCGCGGTGTGCGTGATTGGCTGCCGACCAGCGGCTTGGGGCATGTTCTGGTAACAACCGTCGACCCTACCGCCATCTCGGGGCCCAACATCGCATCGGTCGTGGTGGGTGCTATGACCGAGAAACAAGCGGTGACCTTGCTCGCTGCGCGGTTGCTGAACAGCGGAAAGGCTAACGCGGCAGAGACCGACTTAATGCGTGGACTCGCCGTTCGCTTACAGCGTTGGCCGTTGGCGCTTGAGCTGGCCGCAACGTACCTCAATGACTGCCTCGGCGGCCTGGCTGGCGTAGCGGCTTACGAGAGCCTGCTGATGCGTTCGCTGGGTGACGAGGACTGCGTCCCGCATGGCTACCCGCACACATTGGTCCGGGCAATACAGATCGCTTGGCAGCGAATGGTTGATAGATCAACGGAGGCCGACCGTTTAGCTGTCGCGGCACTGAGGTTCGCCAGCTTGCTCGCTCCTCGCAGGATTCCACTTCACATACTTTTGAGTGCGTGTCTGTTAGAACCGCGTTCTTTGCTCGAGGATGGCGTCGAACGCGGCCCTAGGGTGTACGGCGGTCAAGAACCCCCATTGGGCGAAGTGGTTCGAGCGATGCGACGTCAGTCTCTTGCTGTCACGGATATGCCACTAGGGGGCCGGGAGTACAGTGTTTCACTGGACTCGACTGCGTTCACGATTGCCGTCAATGAGATCGTCCAGGTTATCCTTCTGGAGGATCTGCGAAATGCGGACGAGCTTGACGTCGCACTCTCGATGATAGCTTTCCATGTCCAGTACTGGCTCTCATTCTACATGGACCAAGAGAACTACTCAGTCGCGACTTCACTCATCGCGCATGCAGTCGCCGCAGCTGAGCACGCCCTGGATGTCAACTCGCAAGACTACTGCGTCGCGCTGCTTCTTGGTAACACAGCTCGAATGCTAGAAATTGCAGACGCTCACGACCTAGCTGCAGATTACCTCCGCGCCGAACTGGAGATACTCCCACATTGCCCTGGTGACCAATCGCTGCTCCGGCTGCAGACGGCAGCCAATCTCGCGTCTGTACTCTATCAGAGTGCGGAACGGCCGCGCGAGGTGAGTGGCGACATAGCCGAAGTGCTTGAGATTTTGATCCAACAAATCTCTGCTGCTTATGAAATCGACCAGGAGGCAACGGCCCATACGCTTCGTGTCGCCCTGATCGCTGTCATCAATCTGATCCATGATGGGGGTGGCACCACGCCACGTATTGAGCAGTTGAGACTGGCGTTGGAACAATACTGCGAAATGATGCCCTTGACAGAACGCCTCGATCTGGGCCGAGAGGTCATAAAAATCAACGCCCTGATCAAGGAAGGTGACTATCGCGAGGCACTTGCGGGGATCGATGCGCTACTCGAAGTGTCAGGGCTGCGTCAGCTGGAAAAGGCACAGCTGTTCCGGCTTCGCCTTGAGTGTCACGTATGGTCAAGTAACTGGGGTGCTGCCCTGAGGGACGTGGAGCCATTCGTCGAAGCGGCGGCCTCGGGAACGATCCGGGCCGGCGAAGCCGCGAACGTCGCGCGAAACGTAGCGATCGCTACGCTGCAAAACTTAACAAACCCCGGCGGTCCAGCCGCAGCCCTGTTAGGACGCGCCTTGACGGTAGCCGACTTCTTCGAACGTCATGGCGGATTCCTACAGGCACACGACAAAGTAGTGATCGACTTGCTCCGTTGCGTACGCGCGGCCTTGGAGGGGAACCTTGATTACCTCCGTCGGACGCTTGCTCAACTTGATCTGGACGAGTTGGCGAAGCTCCAGTCGGTTACTTTCTACGTTCTTCATGCCTTACTATATCGTTGGGTTGAGTTGGTGCCCAGATGGGCGCCTCCCGCCGTGTCTTCCGCACCTTACTGCGCACCCAAACAAGCAAGGACTTTGAGCGCCGAGGAAGCTCTAGGAGCTACAGCATTTGCGCCTTTAGAATGGCGACCTCTAATGGCTGCGGCCGTGTCCCAAGCATGGGTGGGAATTGACCCCGTCGCCGACGGTCATCATGCAGCAGCCGTTGATCTGATTCGCACGCTTGAAGTGATGGGCTTCCAGGCGGAAGTCGTCAGAACTTCTTCTACGTTACGCCGAGCGCAAAGCTCTGATGAAGTGGTTCACCGACAGAGCCCCCATCACATAATCTATTCCAGTTACTTCGGTCGGATAGTCGATCCAGGGCTTCCTGCTTTGATCGAATCCGCCGCCGAGTTGCCAGATCTGACGCAGGCAGCTCCAAGTATTTTTCCAATAGCAGACCTTGAGCAGATAAATCAGGGTGCCGGAATTCTGGCAAGAGGCAACATTCTTACAGTTTACCATGGGGTCAACCGGTTGAATAAAAGCGATGTTAGCTCGGATTCAAACACTGCTTGCAAGAACTCTGTCATGCCGCTACTCATTGCGATCAAGGCGGTCATCGCTTTGACAATATCTGGCAATACTGAAGCTCTGGTAAGAAAGCATTCGACTTTGAGAGATTTGATCCCTCCGGATGGGTATATCTCTGCGTTGATCGAGTAAATTATTTGCGTACGAGCTAATCGAATTCAAGCTTTCAGTTGACAGGAATGGTCACCGGCTCGCGCAACATTGCCGAAATCGAACTGCGCCGTTTGACCTGGCAACGCCTGAACTGGCGCATCGGCGACCTCGACACCCTTAATAACGAACTCGTCGCCTTGCAACAAACTGCCAACCAAGATTAACGCCAAGTCGACTGGCAATTAATCGCCGACGCCAACAACAAACTCCACCGACTATATCCACAACATTTTTCCCGACAGGACAGGGCGCCACCGACGAACTGGCTTAGGTGGAAGCAGTCACGGTCGCGGAGCTGCGTTCGGGCTCCTTCCTGGGCGGCGCCGCCCTGCACCACCAGCTCACCCGTACTGGCCCCGCGCGGTCTGTGAGGGAGCGTCTGGCAGAGCGAAAAGGCTCTGTTGGTCTATCGGTAGTGCGGGGCGATAGTCGCCAAGGGCGAGGAGTGCAAGTGGGTTTTGGGGCGGGTGTTTTAATCCGAAGGCCAGGCGAGTCAAGAGGCGAATCTTGGCGTTGGCCGATTCGATCAACGCGTTCCACAGACCGTGGTCGAGGCTGGCGTGGATGGCAGGGAGTTCGGCTCGGATGGTACGTGCAAGTTTCACAAATTCGACTATCGGCACCGCGTTGCCCGGGACTGCCACCGTTGCAAGGCAACTTCCGGCTTGACTCCGACCGCGAAGACGTGCCTGCATTGGCACCCGGCCGTTCGCCAGCATGTCGGGCTTTAACATACGACCCGAGCAACATATGCTCGCCGCATGACAGGTATCGGGGGCGGCGTCGCAGCAGCATTCGGATTTCGATATCAATACCTGGTCACCGTCGAGTTGCTGCTGGACATGTACGAATCGTTCTCGCGACCGGACTGGCGCGTTGACGTCGACCGCGTCGATCAGGATTCAGCGGACATCCTCGTCTGCACGGCCGCGGAGCAGGGCCCGATTCGCGCTCTGCAGGTCAAGGCTTCGATGCCCGCGTCGTCAACCACCATGGGCTTGCGCACGGCCGTCACTTGCCTCGACGCACTGGAAGCCGAGCACCCTGATGCGCGCGAACTGACGCTGGTGACAAACCGTACGCTCACTTCGGATGCGGTCGAGCATGCCGCCCGGCTGGATGCTCACAGCGCGATCGCAGCGGATGAGCGGCGTCGGGTCATCGACGCACGCACGGAGACGCTGCTCGCGCTGACCTCCAGGCTTGTTGAGCGCGTTGCCCGGATACGAGTGCGTGGCAAGGGCGGGATCGGTCAGCGGCTGCACCATATCCTGGTCGCGCAACTGGTCGATCGTGTCCACGATCGCGGCTCGCAGACCGCGTACCAAGGCATCGATCGTGACCAGATCGCCAGCATTCTGGACGAGTCCGCCGCCGTGCTCGCGGATGTCGGCGGCGGGCGCACCTGGGGTCGGACGTTCGGCGTGCCCGATGACAGGTACCTCCCACGACAGGAAATCGCGTCTTTCCTCTCCGAGAGACTGCCCGGCGACGGCCTGATGTCCGGAACACCCCCGGTCGCCGTGCTCTCCGGCACGCCAGGATCGGGAAAGTCCGCAGCGGCCGCGGCATGGGCTGCCTCACGCCGAGAGCACTATGCCTTCACCTTGTGGATGGACGCGTCGTCCAACGAAGTGTTGATGGAACAGCTACCGGCGATCCTGAGCAGGCTGGGCGGAGAAGGCTATGTGGGGGACGCGCCGGCGCAGACCTTCTGCGACCTTCTTTCGGACGTGCCCGTCCCCTGGCTGTTGGTTCTCGATGGGGCCGTGGACTGGCCAACGACACGCAAATGGGTTCCGTCGTCCGGATACGGCCATGTGATCGTGACGACGAACCGGGGTGACTGGCCGTATGATCCCGCGCCACTGCTGCCGGTCAAGGCGATGACTCCCGAGGAAGCGACTGGCCTGATCCGAGACCGGCTATCGCAACCTAGTCCGGCGGATCCGGCCAACCCAGTCGATCCGGTCGCGGTCGAGTTCGCCACTCAGCTGGGCTCCTGGCCGCTGGCGATCGACTTGGCCTGTGCTTGGGTCCGCTCGCTCGGTGGCGACTTCGCGCATCTTCGAGACTTTCTGGAACGGCTGGACCGCTTCGACTTGACGGAACAAGACACGCCACTGGGAAGCTATACAAAAAGTGCAGGGGGCGTTGTCCGCGAGCTCCTGAACGGTCTTTCCGAGCAAGGACTTATCGTGCTCGGCGTTGTCGCCATGAGTGGAGGATCTCACGTTCCAATCGCGCTCGTCGAGAAGTGGGCGTCGTCATTGCCGGACAACGGCCCAAGGTCGATCAATGCTCGGGCAGCTGTTGACGAACTGGTCATGGTATCCCTGATCAAAAAACGGCTTCGCTACGGTGTCAAAAGCGTCCAAGGTTTTGATGAAGCGCTTTACGTGCACGAGGGCGTTCTAGTCGTCTTCCGCAGGTTGGCGATCGGGCTCGAACACGGTTACGTGTACAACTGGGTGTGTACCTGCGCCGATGTTCTCGCCGGACTGGTCGATCAAGCACTTTTTTCCGACGCCTCGGCGTTGCTGTCCACCGTCGATGCTACCCTGACGTCAGTACTATCCGCAGAGCTCAGCGACGACGACTTGAATCGACAGGCCGTAGAATCAATCCAGCTCACTGCGACGTTCTTGATGCACAATCTCGGTACACTGGCGACCCTGACCGGTCTGTTCGATTTGGCGTCGAAGTGGCTGACTGTAGCCTTCAATCTCCGCGAACGCCTGGGCAGTGATGCCGATCGCAACGAGCCAGCACTGGCAGCCACGCAGATCCAGACACTTGCCGCGCTCGCACAGGCAGTCGCCCGCCAGAAGCGCCCAGATCAAATCCGACCTATTCTCGTTGCGGCCGCGCGCTACGGACAAGCTCATCTCGTCACTGACCTCGACATGCCCAGCACACCGATTTCAGGTGCGCTCCGCATTCTCAGAGACGCAGCGAAGTACGCACAAGAAGACTGCTCCGACCTGCACGACTGGATCGTTGATGCGCTGGAGCAGGGGGGAAGCGCCGCGCCAGGGAGCTCTCCGGTCCAGCTTCGAGTCGAAGGGTTCGCCGGTGCCGTCGAACGTGCTCGGCGTTATGCGGAAACCGATCAGTGGTCCAAAGCAACGGACACAGTGCTCGTTGTCGCCAACGAGGCAGTAGCTGCCGAAGTACTCGTACACGACGGAATCGAAGCGGTACTCGACATCGGGCTTTCTCTGATGGGTTCATTGTTGGCGCGTCCGCATCGCCAGGCCCCTGCGTCGTTGACGAACGCCATGCAACGAATCACTCAATGGTGTCACGAATTCTCTGATTTGCTGAATGACGATCAGCGAGCCCGGTTCTCCGTCCTCGCGCCGATCGCCGACCTTGACGTTCACGAGCTGCGCCTCGCTCTCGAAAACATCCGCGCGGCGGCGGAGAACTCGAACCAGCTGCGAGCCTGGGAAAAGTTCGGCGAAATCATGGAAGAAACCATCGAGGCATCGAACCGAGCGCACCAACTTTGGGGCATCGGGAACCTTCCCGACGGCTTCACTGTTGTGCGATCGATCGACGGTGGAACGAACGCACTCTGGTGGTCGGTGAATAACCGCGGCGAGCCCGTGCTCGTCTTCGTGACCGCGAGCGCGTCGATGTTCGTCGGCGATGTCGTTACGGACCCATTACTGGAGATGATGGTGCACGCGGGGTTCCCCGATCGGCTTGACGCCGACAGACAGCCGCAAGCTGTCCCCGACTGGACGGTACAAGTCGACGGACTGAACCTGATGCTGCGCGACGGCAGCGGCCGAGCATGGCTTGAACTGGCCGTGGACCCAGACGAGCAGATGCAGGTCGCCTGGATCAATGCCATAGGTCAAGCGGACCGGGTCCGCGTGATCTACACCGACCTGGCGGACTTGCCTCCCGACGAGTTGTTCGCCGTCCCGAACCAAGGACTCGTGGACGTCGCCGGAAAACCCAGCTGGTTCGCGCACCGGCTGCGGAGATTCATGGCCCGAGGCAGAAACCGTTGAAGACGGTGTACTACCGCTGTACGACGTGGATGTGAGCGCCCGAATCTCCGGCGCTGGAGAGTCATCCGAAGGCGGTCAACGTGCGTGAGGATGTCGTGATGCCGGCGCTGAACGGGTAGCTGTGTCAGGTGTTCGACCTGGCGCACCGGGATGACACTGTCGCTGCGCTGGTGCTTTCGCTGGGCGGGGCACCTACGATCGGCAGGGAGCTGGTGGAGAAGCGGTTGGCCGACGCGGAGTCGAGGTTGCGCCGACACAAGCGGCGATCGAGGTGATCAACACGGCGCAAGCGGCCGGGAGGTGGCCCTTGCTGAGTTCCTGCATCTGCCGAAGACCACGGTGATCAATGCGGCGGAGATCTACGCCCGACTGCACTTGATGGACGACGTGGCCGGAGCTCTGAACTCCCGGACGCCGGAGCGGATGTGTGGCCATAACGCTATTGAGACGCCTAGCGCCTGCCCCTCCTGCCCGTGCTCCAGGCGCATGTGCTCGCCGAAGAGCGGGTTGTGCCAGCGGGCCACGTCTCCCGCCGCGTACACCCCGGGGGCGCCGATCCACAGGTTCTCGTCGCAGACCACGCCGTTCTCGTCGGTCAGTGCCGAGTTGGCCAGCCATCCGGTCGCCGGCGTCGCGCCGATGCCGACGACCACGAGGTCGGCGGACAGGCTCTCCCCGCCGTCGAGGTCGACCACCAGCTCGGAACCGTTGTGCCGAACGGATTCCACGGTGACCCCGCAGCGCAGTTCGGTGCCGTTGCGTTCGTGCAGGGCCGCGCAGGCGATGCCCATCTCGACGCCGACGGCGCGCTCCAGCGGCACTTCGGCGGCCTCCAGAATGGTTATCGGAAGCCCGCGTTTGCGGGTAGCGGACGCTACCTCCGAGCCGATGAAGCCGGCTCCGACCACTACCGTGCGCGCACCGGCGTCGAGCGCGGCCCGCACCGCGCGGTCGTCGTGGACGGTCCGCAGGGTATGCACGCCCGGCAAACCGGACGCCCCGTCCAGCGTGCGCGCCGTCGCTCCGGTCGCGACGACCAGTGCGTCGAACGGTACGTCGCCGCCCGTGGTGTGCACGACGCGCTCGTCGGCGTCGAGTGCCGTCGCCGCACACCCGAGCCGCAGGTCGATGCCCAGCTCCTCGACGAGCGCAGTCCGGGTACGGAAGGCGAGGTCCGGCACGCCGTCCGGCGCACCGTCCAGGTATGCCTTGGACAGCGGCGGCCGGTCGTACGGGAGCTGATTTTCGGCGCCGAGGAGCGTGATCGGGCGGCGGAACCCGGCCCGGCGGGCGGCCTCCGCCGCGCGTAGCCCGGCCAGGGAAGCGCCCGCTACGACGAGCCGTCGGCTGGTGTCGAGCATCGATCAGCCTCGTTCCACCCGGAGGGCAGCGGTCGGGCAGCCGTCGACGGCCGCCTGCACCTAGTCGAGATCCGCGTCGGACACCTCGTCCTGCTTGAGCACCAAGGCGCCGTCGTCGTCGATCTCGAACACCTCGGGGGCGAGCGACTCGCAGATGCCCAGCCCCGTGCATTTTTCCCTGTCGACGATGATTTTCATCCGATTCCCAACTCCCCGGCGCGTCAACTCGCGCGGTATATCGTGTTCGCCGTTCCAGTAGAGCCAGCTAGCAGGTGCCGGGCCAAGTGCCGCGGGCAGCGGATAGCCGAACGGGATACCAGATATAGCCGTTCGAAGCGCTGAACGGACGTAGCGAGCGAGTAGCTTCACAAGTCGATCCCTCCGCTTGTGTGGGGCGATAAGCAGGTCCGAGCGGCCGTATTGGACACATGAGCTGGCCAATCAGTCTCCGTTCGGTCAGCTCGCTACGCAGGCAAGCAAGATCGCCAAGAACCTGAGCACTGTCAGGAACGAGTTCGGCGGCGGGCACGGCCGAGCACGAACACCTGACCTTCGCGACGAGATGGTCGCCTTGGCGCTCGATGGCAGGCCGCTGTGGGCACGGTGGGCACGGTGGGCATTGCGGCGGGTCGGCTATTTCTCCGAGGGCCGTCCGCCCCCGCTCATCAACGACCTCGTGGTGACGTCCCAAATCTTCTACGCCGGCACACTCCAACGGCGCCTGCTCGCTGCCAACCTCCCGAAGGTGAGCCGCGGCATCAGCGAAGTATCGGCATCGCAGTGGGGCAGCGTGTCATGCAGGGGACATTTGTGGTCCGGCGCGACGGCCTGGAGCCGTGCCTGGCTTCCGACGACCTGAACACTTGGCCGCGGGACTACCGTCTCGGGCTTGCGTATGGCCTGTGGTTCGACACCGTCGGCGCGCTGACCTTGACGCCCCGCTCAGCCGAGGAAGCACTTCAGGTTCTGGGGCCGGTCCCAGACGGTGCCGACGACCTCGCCGAATGGGTTACGCGGATCAGTGAACTCAGGGCTCCCGGCCAGCTGAGCGACGACTACTCGGCGTCGAAGGCTGCCAAAGAAGCGGTTCGTCGGAGGACGGCGTTTCGGCCAGCCGCGGAGCATCAGGCTTTGGCCGCTCTTGCAGAGAACATCGAGCCGGGGCCCTCGTTCTGACGCGATCAGCGATAGATCCGGTAGTTGGTGGAGTTTCGAGCAGGGCAACTGGAGCGGCATCTCAGGAAGACAATTGGCGCCATCCGAGATCGTCCCAGCTGATCAGGCCTTGCGCGGAAATTAGATCGAGTTCCGAGAGTTGCTTGCAGTGCCCGGCTGATGCGGGGCACGGGACCAGCCCCGCCTGCGCGGGGACGACTCGACCGCTGGTTTGCCGGGCCACCTCGCTCGTGCGGAGACGACGTCGAGGTTGAAGGTCAGCACGACTGGCTACTGGGAACCAACCCCGCTCGTGCGGGGACGACGGCGGTTGGTACGCCCTGCTGGGCGTGAACCCGCGAACCAGCCCTGTCTGCGCGGGGGACGACTCAACAGGGAGATCGCCGACGAGCACACGACCGGGACCAGCCCCGCTGCGCGGGGATGACGCGGTGGCCACCGTCGACCGGTACATCATCGTGGGACCAGTCCCGCCTGCGCGGGGACGACCGTGCTCACCAGACTGTGCCATCTCTGGCCGTGGGGCCAACCCCGCCTGGGTGGGGACGACTCTCGATCTCGGTCCGGCACCGCGGGCACAGTAGGACCAACCCCGCTCGCGCGGGGACGACGAGGATCTCGAGTGTGCCGCGGGCGCCAAGGGCGGACCAACCCCGCTCGCGCGGGGACGACACGACGGGCCGCCAGCAGACGGCGATCGACGGCGGACCAACCCCGCTCGCGCGGGGACGACGCCGACTCCGCGGCGGACCTGCTGTCCGCCATGGGACCAACCCCGCTCGCGCGGGGACGACACTTGTTGACCTGGGTCTTTGGAGATCATTGTAGTGAAAATTGATTGCCCGGCGAAGCGTGGGCTAGCTCAATCCCGAGTACGGACAACCTGGTTGGCGCGGCAATTGAGCACGGGCCGACAAGGTCATTCATGCAGGTTGCCTCGCTGCGGTTGGCCGTTCGGTCGGGTAGGGGATGCGGCTGCGAAGGCGTTCCATAGTGCGCTGAGCGGGTGGTCGTCGGCGTAGCGCTGGCGTTCGCCGGGGCGGGCGAAGATGCCGGTGACGATGTCGAGTTGGGGGTTAAAGTCGTCGGTGAGGGCGAGTTTGCGGAGGTTGTTGCCGGGGAGGCGGCCTTCGGAGGCGGCGTCGGCGACGCGATCGGTGGTGAGCAGGCATCCGTACATGAGCTGGGTGTTGAGCAGATTGAGGCCGTAGTTGAGGGTGTCGACGTCGGCGACGACGTTGAGGACGCCGCGGTAGTCGGGGCCGTACCAGCGGCTGAGGAAGTCGGCGAGCAGTCCTGCGGAGGGGACGAGCAGGGGAAGTTTGGCGAGTTTGGTGTGGGTGACGGGGCGGTCGTTGAGTTCGCGGGTGGTGAGGTTGGTGAGCAGGGCGACGCGTTCGCGGTGCCATTCGAGGAAGTCGTAGTCGAGGGCTGGGGGAGCGCCGCGGGTTGCGGCGAAGGAACCGCAGACGAGGTCGACTTGTTCTGCGGCGAGTTTGGTTTTGAGGTCGCGGGTGCGGACGTGCTCGATCTTGAGCTGGACGCCGCGGCGTTCGAAGTCTTCGCGCAGGCCGGGCCAGACTTGGCCGAGGAACTCGACGGTGAACTCGGTGGTGCCGATGGTGATGGTGGAGCCGGCTCGGCGCCGGGCTCGGTGGATGCCGTCGGTCCACGATTGCAGGGTGGCGGTGGCGAGCCGGACGACTTCTTCACCGGCGCCGGTGAAGTGGAACGGTTTCCCGCGGCCTTGTTTCGTGACCAGTGTTTCGGCCATGAGGCGCGTGGCGGCGTCGTTGAGGTTGTCGAGTTGCTTCTGGACGCTGCCCTGGGAGCGACCGAGGACTCTGGCCGCGTGCTGTGCGCTGCCGGTGGCGTGCGTGATGACCAGGGTCCGCAGCTGATCGAGGGTGGTGTCCAGCAGCTCGGCTGGGCAGCTGAGCAGCGCGGCGAGTTGGGCGGCGTCAGGTTCGGTCACCGGAGTCCTTTCCGCATTTAGCTGTCACTCTGCCACAGAATTTTCCGCAGGAAGAACATTCCTGTCCTTGCGACAAAGTTCAATGCGGCGCCGCAATAGATTTCCTTGTGAGTATTAAGTGCGAATTTGTTGTTCGCACGAGTATTTGATGCTGTACTCGGTTCATGACGCCGCGTGATCGTCCCGGAGCGGCGCTGTCAGGCCGGGGAGGCTGAGCTGATGACCGCACGCGCGATTGTCACGGAGGAGCGGGCACTGTCGTGCTACTTCCGCACGACGGTCGAGTCGCCGTATCGGAAGGCGCTGGTCCAGATCAACGAGGACTGCAATCTGCGCTGCGCGCACTGCTTCGTGTCGGCCACGAAGAAGGGCAAACAGATGCCACTGTGCGACGTCGTCGCCAAGGTCGTCCCCAGGCTGGTCGAGGCGAGAGTCCGGCGGGTCACGCTCACGGGCGGTGAGCCGACGATCCATCCGGATTTCCTGGCAATCGTCCGTGTCTTCCGGGACGCGGGCCTGGATGTCGGGATCTGCACGAACGCCACGTCAATGGACGATTCCATGCTCAGCGAGCTGACGGCGATCGGCGGTGTGCATGTGAACGTCAGCTTGGACGGTTTCGCGCGCGAGTCCCACGGCAGGTTCCGCGGGGACCGCGACTCCTTCGACGTCACGGTCGACACCGTGCGGAAGCTGGCCTCGGTTGGACTTCTGCAAGGGTTGTTGTGCACCCCGAACTCGCTGGCACGCAACGAGGAGTACCGGGAACTCTGCCGATTCGCCCGCGACCACGGCACGAAATACGTGCTGCTCAACCCGCTCGGCAGCATGGGCCGTGGCGTGAAGTCACAAGCGAAGCTGGCGAAGACCACCCTGCACATGCAGGAGATCTTCGAGCTGACCGCACCGTTCGACGGCCCGGACCTCGACATCGCCCATATCCGATTCCCCAACGCCGAGCAGAAACCGCTCTCGGGTTGCGAGGCCGGGACGATCATCTACGTATTCACCCCAGGCGAGGTCACGGTCTGCCCTTATCTCGTGTTCGCCGCGCGGACGCCGATCTCCCGGCATCCGGACACGGATTTCATCGTCGGCAACATCTTCACCGACCGCGACATCGCCGAGCGTCTCGACAACTACGCGTTCCATCAGCGTTTCCAGGTCGGCGCGAACGACACCTGCGGAACATGTGCGCTGGAACCCCAGTGCGGCAAGGGATGCCCGGCTGCGGTGATCGCCGCTGGCGGCCGCATCGGCGACGTTGACGCTGAGCAGTGCCCGACCGTCGCCGACGGTCGTCACCTGCTGCCGCTGGACGTCGCATGATCGCGGAGCTGCAGCGCAAGCCGGGAACGCTAGTGACGCTCGACGGCCCCGGCGGCGTCGGGAAGACCACCGTCGCCGCTCTCGTAGCCGCCCGTCTCTCCGACACGGGACATTGCGTTCACGCCACGAGCCAGCCGTCCCGTTCGACGCTCGGCGAGATCGCGCGACACGGCACCGACACCTACCAGGACATGGCGCTGGCCTGCCTCTGCGCCGCCGACCGGCACCATCAGCTCGCCACCGAGATCCTGCCCGCTCTCGATGCGGGTGCCGTTGTCGTCTGCGACCGGTATCTACCGTCGTCCCTGGTCCTGCAGGGACTAGACGGCATCCCCTCCGACACGGTGTGGGCCCTGAATCAGGGCGCTTACCGACCGGATCTCGCCCTGGTCTTGACCGGTGACCCTGTCGTGATCGACCAGCGACTGCGGGCCAGAGGTGGGCACAGCCGCTTCGAACGCGCGACCGACAACAGTCGACTCGAGACCGCTGGCTACCAGCACGCTAGCCGGTTTCTCCACGCCCAAGGCTGGGACATCACCACCTTGGACTGCACCGCCGACACACCTGACGCCCTAACTGCCAAGATCATGGACCTCGTCCACCACATCCGCCAGGAGCGCCCGGTATGCCGCTGAGCCTGCTCACCATGAACATCGGCCACCCGTCGCTCGAACGTGCCCGACGGCAGCTGACCTGGCTCGCCCAACGCACGGAGGACGTCTTCATTCTCACCGAAACCGGCGCCGGACCCGGCACACAACATCTCGCGCAGTCCTTCGCGGACGCGGGGTGGTGCGTCACCTATCCCCACCACCCTGACAAAGAGCGGGGAGTGATGCTGCTCAGCAAACTCGCCGCGACCCTCGACCCCATCGGCGCCGCCATGACCTACCTACCGGCCAGGCTGGCAGGAATCCGAATCGACACCGGCAACGGCCCTATCCGTGTCCTCGGCGCCTACGTCCCCTCCCGCGACGCGACCGAGAGCAAAACCCGCAGAAAACGCGACTGGATCGACGCCTGCCACAAAGCCCTCGATGCCACTGCCGGCGCGGAACCCGCGCTCTTCCTCGGCGATCTCAACGTCCTCGAACCAGGACACATCCCGCCGCACCGCGGCCAGTTCGCACCGTTCGAAACCGACTTCTACCGCTCACTCACCGACCGGCACGACCTCGTCGACCTGTTCCGCCACCAGCACCCGGACGCCGTCGAGCACAGCTGGGCACGGCGACCTGACCTCGGCTACCGCTACGACCACGCGCACGGCTCACCGTCACTCGCCACGCACCTGACCTCCTGCGAATACGTGCACCAAACCCGCGAACAGATTCTCGATCAGGCGGCGCTGACCGATCATTCCGGACTCGCCGTCAGGCTGGCGCTGACCCCGACTGCACCGCTGATAACGTCCGACCCGGCCGCGGAGCGGGAAGCCACCTTGTTCTAACCCCGGAATCTCGTGCCAGGCCACGACCACGCCTGCCGAGCCCGAGGAAACCGGCGCAATGCCCACCACCACAACGGAACCACGAGTTGGGGCCCGAGTCCTGCTGCTCGACGCACACGACCGCGTCCTGCTCATCCACGCCCGCGACCCCGACGACCCCGCCCACCACTGGTGGGAACTCCCCGGCGGCGGCCTCGACAACAACGAAACCCTCACCGCCGCCGCCCAACGCGAAGTCGCCGAAGAATCCGGCATCGTCCTCACCGGCCTTGACCGGAAACTCTGGACCCGCGAAAGCCGCTTCACCTACCGCGGCCAGCAGCATCACCGCCTCGACCACGTCTTCCTCGCCAAAATCCAAGACACCAGCCCCACCGTGTCCGTCAAACCCACCGCGAACGAACGCGCTGGACTCATCGAACGCCGCTGGTTCACCGCAGCTGAACTCGATCTCACCGTCGATAAACTGCTACCCGCCACCCTGCCAGCCCTGCTGAACCAGCTCCTCGCAGGACACTTCCCGGCCGGGCCGATCCGACTCACCGACTAACACCAAAATGACCTGATCGGGCCCACGACTCACTTAGCCACCAACGACTGCGTCCATGGCCATTACATACACCAGGACCAGCCCCGCCTGCGCGGGACGACCTGCGCCGCGGCCACGAAAGCGCCCAGGTGCCGGGACTACCCCCGCCTGGGCGGGGAAGACGGACATGGACACCGGTGCTGCCTCCTGCACAGCCGGACCAGCCCCGCCTGCGCGGGGAAGACGCCGCGATCACCGAGGCGTTCGCGAAGCTGCCGGGAACCAGCCCCGCCCGCGCGAGGAGCACCTGAGCATCCCGCTGTGGGGCTGGTCGCTCACCGGACCAGCCCCGCTCGCGCGGGGATCACACTTGCTGACCTGCAGGTTTAGGTGCCGTAATGGTGTTTCTTGTTCACTTTGAGGCTGCACTAGCGGTTTCGTACCTGCGTCGTTTGCTGGCGTTGCTCCAGCCGGTCTTGCGGGCGTCGGTGCTGGGTGTCTGCGGTGGGGCTGGTCGGAGCATGAGGTTGATGCCGTCGAAGTCGAGTCCTTGTTCGTTGTCTGCGTTGTAGACCATGATGGCGCGTCCTGTTTTGACCATGTCGATGACGCGTTGCCACAGTAGCCGGGACCAGCCCCGCCTGCGCGGGGAAGACACCGGCGCCAAGCCAGGCGCGCACGTCGAGGTGGGACCAGCCCGCCTGCGCGGGGAAGACAGCACGGCTTCGGTCGTGGTCACGGTGCTCTCCGGACCAGCCCTGCCTGCGCGGGGAGCACTTCGCCGGGCTCGACTTCTCCGGCCTGACGATGGGACCAGCCCCGCTCGCGTGGGGAGCACACTCGTCATGGCTCCTTCCGGCGGAGCGAGTTGGGACCAGCCCCGCTCGCGCTGGAAGCACCTGTCGATCGCAGGCCCGTACACGGTGCACCTGCGACCAGCCCCGCTCGCGCGGGGAGCACCCAGCACAGCTCCCGCAAGAGTACGACTACTGGGGATCAGCCCCGCTCGTGCGGGGACGACGGCACCTTGTCCACCAGGGCCGAGTACGAGCCGGGACCAGCCCCGCCTGCGCAGGGAAGGCAAGAGCGAAAACCAGCTGTTCAAGGCCGTCAAAGGACCAGCCCTGCCTGCGCGGGGAAGACCCGGGTTTCCGCCTTGCCAGCGCGTCACGGACTGGACCAGCCCCGCTCGCGCGGGGACGACTAGCGGACCGCGTTCTTGCGCTGAACATCGACCGGACCAGCCCCGCCTGCGCGGTGACGACATCGGCGGATCTCCAAGTCCGAGTTGACCTCGGGGTCGACCCCGGTCTGCGCGGGGACGGCACGTCCAGCGTCCTCCAGGCCCATTCCTACGAGGGACCAACCCCGCCTGCGCGGGGACGACCGAGGCCGGGCCCTCCGTCGAAATCCAGGCCTGGCACCAACCCCGCTTGCGCGGGGACGACCACGTCTTTGGCCCGGGGCAGCTCGTGTTGCCGGGGCCAGGCCCGCTTGCGCGGGGACGACACTACTTTGACCTGGTTGTTTGAAGATCATACTGGCGATTTTCATTTAGTTTGGTTGCCGTCGCGTCGGATCACAATCCTTGATCAGGTGGTCCAGCTTGCCTCGGCTAGCTGCTCCGGCAGGAACTAGGGCGATTTCAGGGCGAAATTGCAGGTCGAACGAGGCCGACCGACACAGACTGAGAGCGATGAGTGATCACCAACATCCCAGCTAGATCGACTGAGAACAACTCGAAAGGACTCGAACCAGTTAACCGGAGGGTTCTTGGTTCGAGTCCGAGCGGGGTCGCAAAGCCCGCTCCTCCCGGCCCTGGCTCTTTTGTGTTTAGGGAATCGGTCTGGCCGCTTGCGCCTTCCAAGGACCAACCCCGCTCGCGCGGGGACGACGGGATCGTGCGGACGCTGGTGAGGTTGATGTCGGGACCAACCCCGCTCGCGCGGGGCGACACTAATTGACCTGGACCTTTGAAGATCATACTGCTGGTTTTCGTTCAGTTTGGTAGTCCTCACGCTGATCATGGGGTCGGATCGAACCTTAGGACGTTGAATCGGCGAGTTCTCGTTCTGCGGTGTCGGTGTGCGGAAGTGGGTTCGGCGGTGCCGTCGTTTGAGGCCTCGACGGTGTTTCGCGTGGGCGATGCGGCTCGGGGGCTGTGTGCGGGAGGATGCCTTCGCTGCGCCATTTTCGGAGGATGCGGCGGCCGTAGTTGTGGGTTCCGGCGATGCGGTCGAGTTCGGCACCGGATGGTGTTCGGCCTTGGGCGTGTTCGTGCTGGTAGTGGGCCCACATCAGTTGTTCGGCGGTGGGCCTGGATAGCTGGTCCGACTGGTCTGGTGTTGTCGGCAGAGGGGTGACCAGGGTTGGCGTGAGGAGATCGGGTTCCGTGTGAATGAGGTCGGCGGGTCCGGTGCGGTGGCGTTTGAGGGCGGTCGAGGAGTTCGACGGCCAGCAGCAGGGCGAGCGGCGGGCAGGCGGGCGACGGCTACTCCGAATGCGCTGGTTACGGGTGCCGAGGCGATGTTCGCGCAGAGAGACAGCGCGATGCCGAAGACGAACGCTGCCCAGGCCGGCCACCGGCTGGAGCCGTCGCAACTGGGTTTCCAGAGTTCGACGGTTGCGGTCGTGAGGAGGCCATCGACGATGAGCGGCCAGATAGAGGCGGTCGTCGTATCGGCGCCGAAGCGGAGGGCGAATTGGCGTCCGTGGATGTAGGAGGCGTAGGCGGCGCCGAGGGTGACCAGGGCCGTGCAGCCGCACTGGATCCAGAGGGAGAGCCCGGCGGAGGCGGTTCATGACGTGGCTCCACCGCGGTCTCCGCAGAGCCGGTTGATCTTCAGTGTGGCGGAAAGTCACAGCTCAGAGAGCTGAGAGGACGCGTGGTTGCTGCCCGTACCTCGTCACCGGACCAGCCCCGCCTGCGCGGGGACGACGGCAGCCCGACGGGTGGCACGTTCACCCTGACCGGACCAGTCCCGCCTGCGCGGGGACGACTGCCGGTTTCGGTTTCGGAACCCACTTCTTCGGATCAGCCCCGCTCATGCGGGGACGACCCGATTGTGCCGTTGGGCTGGCCGACGCCGTACGGACCAGCCTCGCTCGCGCGGGGAGACTCGAGCAGAACGTATGCGCCACCGTGGAAACCAGAACCAGCCCCGCCTGCGAGGGGACGACACCTTCGCCCGCCGCCTCATCGAACACTACGGCGGACCAACCCTGCTTGCGCGGGGATGACAGAACCTGAGTACCGAAGTTGGCGATGTTGAGGGGAACAATCCGCCTGCGCGGGGCAACTGACTTCGAAGGGATGGCGGCATGACCACCGCGAGACCAACCTCCCCTGCGTGGGGACGGGGCATGGGCGCGGCGGCCCGCATCGCGGACCAACTCCGTCTGCGCAGGGACGACTCAAGCAGGCCATTACGACTCGCGGAGCAGCCAGGATCAACCCCCGCGTGGGCGGGGACGAAACCGTCGAGACTCAGAGGAAGTCGGGAACGTTCGGATCAACCCCGCTTGCGCGGGGGACGACATCCAGCCGAAGAAGACGGCGGTGGTCTTGCCCGAACCAGCCCCGCCTGCGCGGGGAGGACTGCGATACACCGAGTTTCTTGGTCGCGAGGTTGGGGCCAGCCCCGCTCGCGCAGGGACGACCTCCAGTACTGAGTGGACCGGACGGCGGGCGGGGGACCAGCCCCGCTTGAGCGGGGAGAACACCACCTTCGCCGACCAGATCCGACGATGGCAGGGATCACCCCGCTCGTGCGGGGAGAAGCGAGTGGCCTTGATCCCCGCGATCATCCGGCCGGGTACAGCCCTGCCTGCGCAGGGACGACTTGTAGATCGCCTCGTCCAGAGTGACGTCGACCGGGGTAGCCCCGCCTTTGCGGGGACGAGCTCTACAGCGACGCCGCCAGGACGACATGTGATTCTGTCACTGCCCGACTCTTGCGTTAGGGACTACCAAACTTGGCCACTGCTCTCCCTAATGCGCCAGGTAACCCAAACTATATATGTGAAATTTCTTCAGATTGTCCAAGTGGTAGTTGACGGATCTTCGGGCATATCGACTTCTTCTTAATCTGAAGCAAAAACTTGGTCGAACGTGCTAAAAACGTAGCTCGCAAGCGTGTCTTGTACGTATTTCTCTTGGGGGCGGGGTGGATTCGCGGGCGGTTCGTGGGTGGCTAAAGTGGCCAGCCTCGTCGGGGGAACAAGGTAAGAGTTGGCGTGCGAGGTGGGGGAGTTGGGCGTGGCGTTGCCTGGATCGGTTGTGCCATGGGGGAAGTCTTCGGGGCGTGTTGGTTGCCATCCGCTGATTTGTCATTCGTTGGATACTGTCGCGGTTGCTCAGCGGTTGGTGGACGTCATGCTGGGCGGGGTCGTGCGAGCACATCTCGCCGAGATTTTTCCCGACCCTGCTCTGTCGCGTTCCTGGGTGCCGCTTTTCTGCGGACTGCATGACATCGGGAAGTACGCGCCCGACTTCCAGGCGTTGGTCTACGAGCTTGCGGTGAAGCTTTTCGGGGAACTGGCGATCGAAGATCTCGACATGGTCCGTAAGCCTGCTGGGATGGGGCGAAGGGTGGACGCGCCGCACGGGATCCTGACTGCACTGCACGTCAGGGACATGCTGGAGTCTTGGGGCGCGGCCAAGGGCACGGCGCTGCGTGTCTCGGAGGCCTTGGGCGGACATCACGGTCATTTCCCTGCCGGTGAAGCCATTCGCCAGGCGCGCAGTGAGCGCAACGCTCATGGCGGAGAGAGATGGGCGGCTTGGCGTACGGCGCTGGTTCTTGACGTGGCCAGGCTCCGGGGTGTGCCGGAGCCCGATCTTGTTGAATGGCGGGATCTGCGGCTGTCGCTGCCTGCGGCGATCGGGTTGGCGGCACTGACGACCGTGAGCGACTGGGTGGCCTCGGATACCAGCAACTTCCGGGCCTTGGAGCCTGGCGTCGACCTGGACGCATATGCGAAGTCTTGCGACGCGAAGGCTGACGAGGCGGTCGTGCGGTTGGGGATGTCGCCGTGGTCTCCACCGGCTCAGGCGGACTTCGAGACGTTGTTCCGGCGTGCCCCTCGGCCTGTTCAGAAGGTTGTCGAGCTGGCGACTTCGGATTTGGCAGAGCCGGTTCTGCTGGTGATCGAGGCGCCGACAGGAGAGGGGAAGTCGAAGGCGGCGCTGCAGGCTGCGACGTCTATGGTGCGTCAACTGGGAGTGTCGGGCTTCTATGTCGCGATGCCAACTCAAGCGACCAGCAATCAGATGCGGCTGGAGATCCAGTCCATGCTGCACGAGCTGGGCGACGAGACGCCGGTCAATCTGGTGCATGCCGGCGCGAAGCCGACGGACGTCGGCCGGGATGAGGGCGACGACGATGTTGCGGCGCAGTCATGGTTTACGCGGAAGAGGAGCATGTTGGCGCCGCTTGGTTGCGGGACGATCGATCAGGCGTTGAAGGGCGCGATCCGTTCTGGGCATGTGTTCGTTCGTCTTGCGGCGTTGTCGAACAAGGTGGTCGTGTTCGACGAGGTGCACGCTTATGACGTCTATATGTCGACGTTGCTGGAGCGGCTGCTGATGTGGCTGGGCGCGCTCGGCACCCCTGTCATCCTGCTGTCGGCGACGCTCCCGGCCGGGCGAAGGCACGCGCTGATCGCCGCCTGGCAGGCCGGCCGCCGCGGATGCCCACCGCAGCAGATTCCCGCGGTGCCCTCGCCGGTGTCCTACCCGCGCGTCACGGTCGCCACGGCAACCTGTGCTACCGAGCATCCTGCGGAGGTCTCCGACCTGAACAAGGACCGCCGGATTCACCTGAGCCATATCGGCGACGAGGAGATCGTGGACTGGCTTCTCGAGCAGGCCAGCCAGGACCGTTGTGTCGCGGTGATCCACAATCTCGTGCGGCGGGCGATCAAAACCCACGATGCCTTGGCCGCGCGGATCAGTGAACTTCCTGAAGCTGAGCGGCCACTGCTCATCGCGATCAACGGCACGCTCCCTGCAGGACAGCGCCGTAAGGAAGAGCAGCGGCTGCGGAACTGCTTCGGCGACGACGGTGTCCGGCCGCGGCGGGCGATCGTGGTCGGTACGCAGGTTCTGGAGCAGAGTCTGGACCTCGACTTCGACATCATGCTCACGGATCTTGCTCCGATCGACGCGCTGATCCAGCGGGCCGGCCGGATCCAGCGGCATCGGCGCGACCAGTCGCGCGGAAGGCTCCGCCTGGTCATCACCGGGGTCACTGACATGCCGGAGGGGCCGCGGTTTCCGCCCTATCTGCGGAACGTGTACGCGCCGATCCTGTTGATGCGCACATGGGCTCTGCTTCGTGACCGGCCGCATATCGACTCACCCTCCGAGGTGTCACACCTCGTCGATCAGGTCTACGGAGGCGAGATCGAGTGCCCACAAGGGTGGGCCGACGCGTGGCGAAAGGAAGAGGAGTATCTCCGCGCCCTGCGCAGCCGAGACAACGCGGCCGCCAGAACGCTGTATCTGCCCATGCCGCACAAGGTCGAGGATCTCGCCGAGCTCACTGAACGACCGAAAAGTACCAAGCAGACACGAAAGCAGTCGGGGAAACGGCGATGACAGACGACGAAGGTGACGTCGAACGGTCGGTCCGAGTTGTGCTGTTCCGCCGCGACTCAGCAGGTGCGACAAGTCCGATGTGGGGTGATGGATCGGAGGAGCTGTTGGATTCCGCTGCTGTCCTGGTCGCACCGGAGAACGTGCCTCGACAGGTGGTGCACGCCCTACTGGAATGTGAAGTGCCATCTGAGTTCGCGGCTGATCCGTGGCTCAACCAGCACCGCGCACTGATCTTCAACGACAACAAATGCGAGATCGGCGGCTACACGCTGGCTTACCACGACCAGTTCGGCGTCTACGCGATCGAGGAGACATGACGACCCCATTCGACCTGAGCGTCGAACCTTGGATCCCTGTGGTTCGCCTCGATGGCACGCGTGAGGACGTGAGCTTGCGCGATATACTGCTACAGGCACACGAGATCCGCAGGATCGTGGGCGAGCCCCCGCCGATGACCGCCGCGCTATACAGGCTGGTTTTGGCGCTGTTGCACAGGGTTTACGGTCCGGCTCGCCACCATGACTGGGATAAGCTGTGGTCGGCCGAGGCGTTCGACATGGACCGGCTTGATCGGCACCTCGAGGCGTATGAGTTCGATCTGTTCCATCCTGAGGTGCCTTTCCTGCAATGTTCGGCGCTTCCAGAGGGTAAGGGCGGTACTGTCGCGAAGCTGATCCCGCACAAGTCCGTGGGCAACAATGCGACGTTGTTTGACCACACTGTCGTGTCGGATCGCGTGGAGTTGCTGCCGGCCGCGGCCGCGCGGTGGCTGGTGACTGCTCAGGCTTTCGATCCGGGCGGTATGAAGACCCCGTACGAGAAGGACAAGTCTTCGGAACGTGCACCGTGCAGCAGCCTTGGAGTCGTTCTCGTCGAGGGGCTGAAGCTAAAGGAGACCCTCCTGCTGAACGCGGTCTCCTACGATCCTCAGACCGAGGAGCCGCGGATGACCACCCTGGAAGATGCGCCGGCGTGGGAGCGCGGAGCTCCCCTCCCCACGCCGGACAGTCGTGATCCGTTGGGGTGGACCGATCTGCTGACCTGGCCGTCCCGGCGTATCAGGCTCCTGCCCGAATTCGTGGGCGGCAAGCAGATCGTCACCAAGGTGGTCCTCACTCCTGGTGTGCGCCTGAAGGGAAGCCTGCCCGACCTGGAGAGCATGAGCGCGTTCCGTACTCCCCGCGCGGCGAACGGGAAGATCAAGCCGGGTACTCCGATGCTGCCGATCCGGCTCCATCCGGTGCGTGGGGTCTGGAGGCACAGTGTCGAACTGCTGCTGCACGATCCGTGGGAGGAGGAGCGGACACGCCAGCGACCGCGTGCCCTGAAACAGATCGCCGCTCTCACCGAGGCCGGGCACATCCCGGACGACACCGTCTACACGTTGCGTGTGTTCGGGCAGAAGCTCGACTCGAAGGCGTCCGTTGTGGAGGGGTATCTCGAGGAGGAGGTTCCCGCCCCGGTCGCGTTGATCCGTGCGACCGACGATGCACTGGCCGGGCTGATCGGTACCGCTATCGAACTCGCCGACGAAGCCGGAGCGGCGCTGCGCGGGATGCAGCGTGAGTATCACAAGGCCATGCGGGCGGAGCCGGACGTCACCCTCGACCTTGCCTACTGGCCGGCGCTGGCCCGGCCGTTCGAGGGGTTCCTGCGTGCGGTCAACACCGCCCGGCTGCGGGCCACGTCGGAACGGACGGCCGTCACCGCCTGGCGGCGTGCGGTTCTGCGGATCGCCGAGGACGCGGCGGAGACGTGGACAGCCGGTGTCGCGGCGTCCGATCGCAACCTCAGCATGCTCGGCAAGCAGCACGCGGTGTTCCGGAACCGGCTGTCCAAGATCGCCCGCGTCTTCGACGCCCGAGCCGCCAAGTACTTCACGAAAGATGAGACCGAGTGACCACCTCCGTCGCTGAACGACGAGACACCTTCGTCAAAGCCCTCTATTCACTGCATGCCGGAGCCAGTTCCGGCATCCCGAAAAGGCAATCCGAGTGCCGCCAGGCGCTCGCCCGGCTGCGCCGCAGCCTGACAGGCTCGCGGCAGCAGACCGCCGCCTACGAGATCGTGTTCCGACATGATCCACCCGAGTCCGAGCAGGAAGTCTGGCTTCTGGTCGCGGGCCTGTTCGCTACCCATCCGCAGCCTGCGAGGCGCGGTCACCGCTCGCTGGGCTCCTCGATGCGGGCACTGCGGGAGAAACGCGGTGACGCCGCGGCCCGCCGCTTCGAGCAACTGCTCGGCCGGGAACGCGACGTCCTGCCGCATCATCTGCGCCAGATCGTCCGGCTGCTGGCCAGTGACGACATCCCCGTCAACTACTCCTCGCTCCTCGACGACCTCGTCGTCCTGATGGGAGAGGGCTACCGCGACAACTCGGCCCACAGGATCCGGCTGCGCTGGGCCCGCGACTTCCACAGCCCCGACTACACAGCCACCACCGCTTCGACCGACGACACAACAACCTCTTCGCCTGCATCGGCCTGACCCTTTCGGAGACCTTCGTGATCATCGAGCTTCACCTGCTGCAGTCCTTCCCAGTGAGCAACCTCAACCGCGACGACGTCGGCCAGCCCAAGACCGCGACCTTCGGGGGAAGCACCCGTGGCCGTATTTCCAGCCAGTGCCTGAAGCGGTCCGCGCGTCAACTGTTCACCGAGCACGGTCTCGACGAAGCAGAGACTGGTGTCCGCACCAAACGTCTCCGCAACGACGCGGCCGACCTCCTTGTCGAACGCGGCCGGGACGCGGAGACCGCGCCCGGCGTCGCCACCGCCGGGCTCGAGCAACTCGGGTTCGGCGTGGACCAGGCCAAGGGACTGACCGAGTACCTGCTGTTCGTCGGCCGGACCGCGATCACCCATCTCGCCGACTACTGCGACGCGAACTGGGAGACGCTCCTGGCCGCATCCGCTGGGAAGAACGGGAAGAAGCCGGCGAAGGCCAAGCCCAGCAAGGAAGCCGCAGCCGAGGCCAAGCGCATGCTCGACGCCACCCGGGTCGCCGATGTGGCGTTGTTCGGACGGATGATCGCCGACAACAAGGACTTCAACGTCGACGCGGCGTCCCAGGTCGCGCACGCCCTGTCCACTCACTCGGTGGCTACGGAGTTCGACTTCTACACCGCGGTCGACGACCTCAAGCCGGAAGCGGAATCCGGTGCCGACATGATCGGTACCGTCGACTTCAACTCCGCTTGCTACTACCGCTACGCCAACCTCGACCTCGACCGTCTCCGCGTCAACCTCGCCGGCGACGACCAGCTGGCTAACCGTGCCGCGGCCGCGTGGCTGGGCGCGTTCATCCACGCCGTCCCCAGCGGTAAACAGAACTCGATGGCCGCACGGACTATGCCGAGCACCCTCCTCGGTGTCGTCCGGGACACCGGCGCCTGGAACCTCGCCAACGCCTTCCTCAAGCCCGTCACCGACGCCGACCTCATGGCCGGGTCCACCACCCGGCTCACCACACATTTCCAGCAGCTGCGCGGTTTCTACGGCGACAGCGGTATCCGCGCCGCCATCGCCGCCTCCGTGACCGGCGACATCCCCCACACCGACGACATCGACACCGCCGCCAGCATTGACCAGTTCACCAGCGGTGTCCTGACTGCGGCCGGTGCGGCGACCGCATGACCGCCACCCTGGCGTTGTGCTTCGACGCCCCCATGCAGTCCTGGGGCACCCGTTCCCGGGGCATCATTCGCGACACCGCCCGCGAACCCACGAAATCCGGCGTCGTCGGGCTCCTGGCCGCCGCCAGAGGAGTGGAACGCGACGACGAGGACACGATCGCGGAACTGGCCGCCCTGCGCCTCGGTGTCCGCGTCGACCGCGAAGGACTTCTCGAACGGGACTACCAGACCGCGCAGAACGTCCCCACCACGCACGGATCCGGGCACCGCACCGTCGTCAGCGAGCGCTACTACCTCGCTGACGCACTCTTCCTCGTGCTTCTAGAGGGGCCCGAGACTCGGCTCGCGCAGCTTCGGGACGCCATCATCACGCCGCAGTGGCCGTTGTGCTTCGGCCGGCGTGCCTTCGTCCCGGCTCGACCACTCGTCTGCTGCCTCCGCAACGAGCCCCTCGACCACGTGATCCGGACTCACCCCTGGCTCGAGCCCCCCGAACGCGTCCACGAACCGGACTTCGACGTAGGCCTGCGGACCATCCTCGACGGCCCGGCAGACGCCGCCGGCGCCGAACTTCGGCACGACTTCCCGATCTCCTTCGCCCACGACGACCGCCGCTTCGCCACACGCACCGTCGTCACCGGCGACACACCACTCACCCCCGACATGATCACCACAGGAGTGCCCTCGTGTTCCTGAGCAAACTGACCGTCGACATCCGCTCCCGCACCTTCCGCCGCGACTACGCCAACGTCCACGACATGCACCGCACCCTCATGTCCGTCTACCCCGACATCCCCTCCACCAACGACAAACGCCAAGGCCACGGCGTCCTCTGGCGACTCGACAGCAACCACGGCGGATTCACCCAATACGTCCAAAGCCACACCGAACCCGACTGGACCAAACTCCCCGCCGGACACCTCACCACCCCACCCGAGGTACGCCCGCTCAAACCCGTCCTCGACGCCCTCACACCAGGCCGCACACTCGCCTTCCGGCTCGTCGCCAACCCCACAAAATGCGACGGGAAAACCCGCAAACGCTTCCCACTGCGCCAACCCGCCGACCAGCTCAACTGGCTCATCCGAAAAGGCGCGCAGCACGGCTTCGTCATCCCCGCCGCGGCCGACGGCCACCCCGACCTCGCGACAACACCGATGGCGACTATCGCCGGACGGAAGGCAGAGACCGGGAAGATCACCGTCGAACCTGTCCGGTACGACGGCCACCTCGTCATCACCGACCCAGCCGCGTTCAGCGACGCACTTGTCACCGGAATCGGGCGCGCCAAGGCCTACGGATGCGGACTCCTCAGCCTCGCACCCGCCCGGAGCTAGAGCGGAAGCGGTTCGACGAGGACTCCTCGACCGCTTCCTGGTAAGGCGGTCAACCCCGCCTATGCGGGGACAGCTACAAATGGACGATCAAGGACACCGGTTGGGCAGGGCCAACCCCGCTTGCGTGAAAGTTGAACGGTCGCCGACGGTTTGTGCTCCCGTTCGACCGAATGCTTCGGCGCGGGGAACTCGCGGGAGATTCCCATGACCACCTCAGCGGATCAACCCTGCATGCGCAGGACACCCCTTCGCGTCGTGGTCTGAAGGCAGCCGTGAACTAGCTCTTTCGGCGTAACCGGCAGTGCGCGGTGGTCACGATCGTCCACGCGTCTGGGCCAACCCCACTCGCGTTGGGACGTCGCGCCTGCTGTCGCGGTCATCGATGTTGTGAGACGGACCAATCCCGCCTGCGCAGGGGATGACCCGAACGGTATCCGGCTGTGCGACAACCGCTTCGGACCAACCACGCTTGCGTGGGTACGACGGCGAGCTGATCCTGCGGATCGGCAACGACCGCGGACAAGCCCCGCCCGCACGGGGACGAGATGGCGAGTTCGTGCTCGAGCTAGCGTAAGCCGGACCAGTCCCGTATGTGCGGGGACGATGTTAGAAGCATACGGGCGTACATCTTGACCAGGAGAGCAGCCTCGCTCGCGCGGGGAGGACTTTCGCGGACCGGTACGCGTCGGCGGCCTGCTTGGGACTAGCCCCGCTCGTGCGGGACGGCGATGGCTTGTTTTTCTCGCCCGGATGCGGTGCCGGGTCAACCCAGCCTGCGCGGGGACGACGTCCACCCGGATGCGCCCCGGGGCGGCGAGCGCGGACCAGCCCCGCCTGCGCGGTGACGACACAAGCGAGATCGCCGGGCGGAGCTCACGGCATGGACCAGCCCGCCTGTGCGAGGACGACCCGGAGAAGCCGTCTGTCGGCGACCGCGCGGCCGGGCCAACCCCGCTCGCGTTGGGGACGACCGCGGCGACAACGGCGAAACCCACAGCGAGACCGGACCAACCCCGCTCGCGCGGGGACGGCCAGAACGCCGAGGACACCGAGATCGACGAGTACGGACCAACCTCGCTCGCGCGGGGACGACGCCACGCTTGCTCTGTCGCGTCGGCTTCTTCCGGGACCAACCCAGCCTGCGCGGGGACGACCTGGAATGGGCCGGGATCGGCGTGCAGGAGGCCGGACCAGCTCCGCCTGCGCGGGGACGACGACGTTCAGGTGTCGAACAGCCACTCGACGTACGGACCAGCCTCGCCTGTGCGGGGACGACAGCGGGTTTCCGGTCGCGAGGGCTTTGACCTCGGGACAAGCCCTGCTTGCGCGGGGACGACTTCGCCGCGTACCTGCGCGACAACCCAGACGCCGGACCAGCCCCGCTTGCGCGGGGACGACCCGGTGTTGGAGGTGACCAGCGCGCGGATCGCGGGACCAACCCCGCTCGCGCGGGGACGACGAACCCGTCAGCTCACACTGACGTGCTGAAGGCGGACCAACCCCGCACACGCGGGGACGACGCCGGAGAAGACGGCACCGCGGCCATGGACAAGGGAGCAACCCCGCATGCGCGGGGACGACGTTGCGGACCTCAAAACCGTTGGCATCTACAAGGGACCAACCCCACTTACCGGGGACGACACTAATTGACCTGGCTATTTGAAGACCATACTGGAGAATAATGTTCAGTCTCGGGCGTTGCGTCCTGCACATGATCCTGATTAGGTAAGTCCGACTTACCCCAGTCGACGGCGGCAGGAACTGGAGGCAATTTAAGGGCGAAATTGCAGTCGATTGACCTCGGCTGAGAGCATGAGCGATTGCAAACGTCCCGGCTGGGTCGACTGAATAGGACTCGAACCAGTTAACCGGAGGGGTTCTTGGATCGAGTCCGAGCGGGGAGTACAGGCCCAGACCGCCCGGCCTGAGCTGCTTCGTGTTTAGGAATCGGACTAGCCCCTCTCGCGTGCGACGACGGATCTACCAGCGCCGGGTCGCCGCTGGCGAGGGACCAACCCCGGCCTGCAAGGGGACGAAGCTACGTGCCCGGCGTGCGGTGAGGGCATAGTCGGACCAGCCCCGCTGACACGGGGACGACGAAACTGGGGTCGCCCCGGCGGACAGCTCCAGGGACCAACCCCGCACGTGTGGGGACGATCTGGTCGCGATCCTGGCCGAAATGCGAGCCGCCGGACCATCCCCGCTTGCGCGGGGATGGCGCCGAGATCTCGCCGACGACGAGCTTGCCGACGAGACCAGCCCCGCCAGCGCGGGGACAGGACCACCGGAGTCGCCAGCACATGCGGTACCGCCGGGACCAACCCCGCTCGCGCGGGACGACGCCGTCTCAACGGCGGCGTTGTACCCGTACTGCGGACCAACCCCGCTCGCGCGGGGACGACACGCGCGACAGGTTGCAGGCGCTCGCGGACTTCGGACCAAACCCGCATGCGCGGGGAAGACGGCGACTACTCCGGCCGCGCTGACGAAATGCACGGACCAATCCCGCCTGTGCGGGGACGCTGTGATGCGGGTGGTTCTGGTGATCGTTGCCCCAGGACCAACCCCGCTCGTGCGGGGACGACCGGGCTGTTGGGGCTGCCAGGCCGGCTGTCCGGGGACCAACCCCGCATGCGCGGGGACGATACTAATTGACCTGGTTGTTTGAGGATCAAACTGGCGAACTTCATTCAGTTTGGTTGCTGTCGCGTCGGATCACAATGCTTGATCAGGTGGTCCGGCTTGCCTGGGGCTAGCTGGTTTGGCGGGAACTAGGGGGCGATTCAAGGGCGAAATTGCAGGTCGAACAAGGTCGACGGACGCCGACTGAGAACATGAGCGTTCGCAAATGTCCCAACACCGATGGCGACTATCGCCGGACGGAAGGCAGAGACCGGGAAGATCACCGTCGAACCTGTCCGGTACGACGGCCACCTCGTCATCACCGACCCAGCCGCGTTCAGCGACGCACTTGTCACCGGAATCGGGCGCGCCAAGGCCTACGGATGCGGACTCCTCAGCCTCGCACCCGCCCGGACTTAGGAGTAAAGGGACTTCCGTATTGACGGCGACACCCTCAGCGGCTCGTTTAGCCAACCCGCCCGCCTGCGAGGAGACACGACCACGCTGGTCGTGTCCCAGACGCGCTTGAGGATGGTCTCAGCCCCGCTCACATGCAGACGACTGACCGCGCGACCCTACCGAGGTGCATGGCCACGGAACAGCCTCGTCGGCGACAACGGCTTCATGAGTTAGCCGAGGACGTTGGTCGTAGTGGGACTGACCCCGCTCTCGCACGATGCCCCTGAGGGACAACCCTTTTCTGAGGCTTCACGGACCAACCTCGCTCGCGCGGGGGCGACACTGACTACCTGGCCCTTTGAAGATAGAACTGCGGGCTTTTCAGTCCTTTTCGGACCTGCTTCCGGATCCGCGGATCAGCCCCGATCGAGCCGGGACGACCACGACCGGCCACAACCCGACTGAGGGGCAGGTCGGACCAGCCCCGCCTCACTTGGGGACGACAGCTTCTTGTGGCGGAACCGACCGAGGGCGGTCGGACCAACCACGCATTTGCGGGGACGACGCGAACTTCGCCTGGCCGCCGGGCCGATGCAGGGACCAACCCTGCTTGCGCGGGGACGAAGATCCGCCGGTGGGCCAGACTGCCATCCACGACGGATCAGCCCCGCCGGCGCGGGGACGACCGTTCGGAATGGCGCCGGACGTCAGCCGCCGAGACCAGCCCGCCTGCGCGGGGAAACCGGCAAGATGCAGTATGGGCCAGCCCCGTTCGCCCGGGGGAGAAGTGAGTAGCCTTGATCCCCGCGATCATCCGGCTTGGACCAGCCCCGCTTGCGCGGGGAAGACACAGTGACCCGCTCGCCGCGGCCGCTCGCGGGAGCAGCCCCGCTTGGGCGGGACGACAACCTGAGCCGGTCCTCGAGCGTCGCGCCGAACGGACCAACTCCGCATGTGCAGGGACGACGCGCCGGGCAAGGACAGTTCCGGCGCTGGGACCGGACCAACCCTGCATGCGCGGGGACGACGCTGTCCCGCCGGACGCCGACGTGAAGCTGATCGGACCAACCCCGCTTGCGCGGGGACGACCTCGACCCTGCCGTCGACCGGGTAGCCGACGTCGGACCAACCCCGCTCACGCGGGGACGACTCTCCACGGGATCGGCTGGAAGGCGATCAACCACGGACCAGCCCCGCTTGCGCGGGGACGAATGGGGTTGGGACCCCCGTGGTGCACCGGAATACGGACCAGCCCCGCTTGTGCGGGAAGGACGAGGCCAGCGAGCGTTGGCAGCGCGAGCTGGCGGGATCATCCCCGCCTGCGCGGGGAAGACACTGATTGACCTGGTCGTTTGAAGATCATACTGGAGAATTTTGCTTTGGTCGTTGCCTCGTTCTGGCGCTGATCGTTTATGGAGCTCTGCTTCAAGTCCTGCTGTGCTGGTGTTGGTGCGTTCCTGTTTGGTAGGAGATCACCGTAGCCGGGTGATACGAAACCCCGCTCGCGCGAAGACGATGATCGAGAGCACGGGGTCGTTGAGGACCCACGTGCGCCCAACCCCGCTTGCGTGGGGACGACACTAATTGACCTGGCTGTTTCTAGATACTGCTAGAGACTTTTGTTCAGTCTCGGGGCGTGGTCTTCTGCAACATGATCCTGATCAGGTGTCTGATTTATCCGAGCCGGCGGCGGCAGGAACTAGAGACGATTTAAGGGCGAAACTGCCGGTCGAACCTGGTCGACTGACCCTCGGCTGAGAGCATGAGCGATCGCAAAAATCCTAGCTAGATCGCCTGAGGCAGCTAAAATGAACTCGAACCAGTTAACCGGAGGGTTCTTGGTTCAAGTTCAAGTGGTGTCCGAATCCAGGCTGGATGGGTCTAGACTTCTGCGAACCAATATTGCCTGGTCGTCACATGGCGGTTGAGGAAGTCTGATGCTTTCCTTCAGGTGCTCCAGGGGTGGATGTGTTTTGGAGTATTCCATTATTTTGCCACTTCCTCAGGATGCGGCGTCCGTAGTTGTGAGTACCCGCGATTCGGTCGAGGTCAGCACCCGTCGGGGTGCGCCCCTGGTTCTGTTCAGCGAGGTAGTGCGCCCACATGCGTTCTTCTGCGTTCATCTCAATGGCGGACTCCGGCCTGGTTGTGGAGTTGGCCGGGTTTGCGTTGCCGCTGTCGGTGGGTCCAGTAGTCGCTGGTTCACTTGGTTGATTAGTAACTGCAGGCCGGTGTCGTTTGAGAGCACGGTTGAGCAGTTCGACGGCCAGCAAAAGTGCTAGGGGAGGGCAAGCGGCGACGGTGACTCCGAGGATGCTGAGGTCGGGTGCTGCGCCGATGTTGGCGCAGAGCGACAGCGAGATGCCGAAAGTCAAGGCGAGCCATGCTGTCCAGGTTCCTCCGGTTCGTTCGCCGTCCGAGGGTTTCCAGAGTTCGACGGTGGCGATCATGAGGAGGCCGTCGACGATGAGTGGCCAGATCGCCGCCGTGGTGTGGTCCGCGCCGAACTGTAGGGCGAAGTCGCGTCCGTGACGGTAGGAGGCGTAGGCGGCGCCGAGGGCGACCAGGGCCGTGCAGCCGCATTGCACGGCTAAGGCTGGGTCGCGCCACAGACCGGACGAGGTTGCCCCGTTCGGGTTACCCACGTCCGTCACCTGGCCGTGCGACGGCGCCGCTCGATCACGATCGTCGCGGAGATCCGCAGCTCAACAGGCCTTTTTGGCGTGGGGTACTTGTTTGAGCCGCGCCAGGGATTCGAACTCACACACCGCCATCGCACGTTCGATCCGGTGTCCACAGCTGTGCGCACCTGCGACACCGTCTTCTAGCCTAAAAAAGAAGAAACCTTCACTCGGTAGTGTTGAGTGAAGGTTCTTGCAAGTGGTGAGATCTCACCTAAAGCGGTGTCCGAGGGGGGACTTGAACCCCCACGTCCGTTAAGGACACTAGCACCTCAAGCTAGCGCGTCTGCCATTCCGCCACTCGGACTTGCTGATGAAGAGAGTATACGTCGCCTGGAAGGCCTGAATCAGGGGGGTACTTATAGTCACGAGGACTCACGTTGAGACGATGTCTGGTTACCCTCCGGCCATCGTGGAGCCCCCGCCCGGGGTGCTGCGCGTCGAAAGTCCGCAGGTCAAGAGCAGAAAAAGCATAGGGTTACCAGTGGGCACATAGAGTGACCAAGCGGACGGAGAGGCGGGGAATCAAACCCGGCCATCGGGCGCTTACACGTGCTGTGAAGAAGATTGGTTTCCTCTCGTTCGGCCACTGGTCGGCGAGCGCGCACTCCGAGACCCGGTCGGCCGCCGACTTCCTGCATCAGTCGATCGACCTGGCTGTCGCGGCCGAGGAGCTCGGGGTCGACGGCGCGTACTTCCGTGTGCACCACTTCGCGCGGCAGGCGGGGAGTCCCTTCCCGTTGCTTGCCGCGATCGGGGCCCGGACCTCGAAGATCGAGATCGGGACCGGCGTGATCGACATGCGGTACGAGAACCCGATGTACATGGCCGAGGACGCCGGCGCCGCCGACATCATCTCCAACGGCAGGCTTCAGCTCGGGGTCAGCCGGGGGTCTCCGGAGCAGGTGATCGACGGCTGGCGCTACTTCGGGTACGCGCCCGCGGAGGGGGAGACCGCCGCGGACATGGCCCGGCAGCGTACCGAGGTCTTTCTCAAGGTGCTCGAAGGTGAGGGCTTCGCCAAGCCGAACCCGCGGCCGATGTTCCCCAATCCGCCGGGGTTGCTGCGGCTGGAGCCGCACTCCGAAGGGCTGCGCGAGCGTATTTGGTGGGGGTCCAGTTCGAACGCCACCGCGGTGTGGGCCGCGAAGCTGGGTATGAACCTGCAGAGTTCGACGCTCAAGGACGACGAGACGGGCGAGCCGCTGCATGTCCAGCAGCGTAAGCAGATCGAGGCTTATCGCGAAGCGTGGAAGGAGGCGGGCCACGCGCGGGAGCCGCGGGTGTCGGTCAGCCGCAGTATCTTCGCGCTGACCAACGACCTCGACCGGGCTTACTTCGGCCGCGATCGGAACTCGCGTGATCAGGTCGGCATGATCGACGAGACGACCAGGGCGATCTTCGGGCGGTCCTACGCCGCCGAGCCGGACGAGCTGGTGCGGGAACTCAAGGCGGACGAGGCGATCCAGGCGGCGGACACGTTGTTGCTGACCGTTCCGAACCAGCTGGGCGTCGAGTACAACGCCCACGTGCTGGAGAGCATTTTGACCCACGTGGCACCGGAGCTCGGCTGGCGCTGAACGCGCGATTGGCGGTGCCGTGGCTGGTTAGGATCGAGGTACGTCCCCGGCCGTCGGAGGGTCCCATGAGTCTGGCCCGATTCCGCTGTCTGCTCGGTTTGGTCCTGGTCCTCTGTCTCGCGATGCCGCCCGCCGCTCAAGCGGACGCTCCCGCCCCGCTCGGCGGCGGGAGCGTGCTGCAGGTGGGCGCGGCGTCCCGGTGTACCGCCGGATTCGCCGCTGTCGCGGGGAACGTCGGGTACCTGATCGCGAGTGCCGCTTGCGGCAGGCCCGGTGAAACCGTCAGCAGCGCGGGCCGCGTTGTCGGGGTCGTCGCGGCGGCCCAGTTTCCGCCGAGCGGCGCGATCGTCATCCGGGTGACCAACACGGCCGAGTGGCGGCTGGTCGGGTCGATCCCGCCGGTCGACAGCCGCGTGACGATCACCGGGGCGACCGAGGCGGCGGTAGGCGCATCGGTGTGCAAATACGGCTTGACCTCCGGCTGGCGGTGCGGGGTGATCCTGGCGAAGAACCAGACGGTCACCTTCCCGGGCGGGACCCTGACCGGGCTGACCCGCACGTCCGTCTGCGCGGAGCCCGGTGACGCGGGTGGTCCGTTTGTCAGCGGCACGCAGGCGCAGGGCGTCCTGGTCGGCGGCAGCGGCACCTGCGCCACCGGCGGAACCTCGTACTTCTTGCCGGTCAACCGGGTCTTGTCGGCCTACCGGCTGAGCATCCTCACCGGCGCATAATTACCTTGACGGTATCGCAGAGCGACCAATTGGGTATTGGACCGATCTTAATGGTTGATCGATAGTGGGACCATGTACACCGGCAACCCCGACGTCCCCGACGACGTGTTCGCGGACGTGCTCGGTCAGATCGACGATTTCGTGCGCAGCCGTGTGATGCCTCGCGAACGCGAGATCATGACCACGGACGCCATCCCGGCCGATCTGCGGGCGCAGGCCGCGGAGATGGGGCTGTTCGGCTACGCGATCCCGCAGGAGTGGGGCGGTCTCGGCCTGGATCTGGTCCAGGACGTCGAGGTGGCCATGGTGCTGGGGTACACCTCCTTGGCGCTGCGGTCGATGTTCGGCACGAACAACGGCATCGCGGGGCAGGTCCTGGTCGGGTTCGGCACGGGGGAGCAGCGGGCCCGATGGCTGCCCGGGATCGCCTCTGGCGACGTCGTGGCGTCCTTCGCGCTCACCGAGCCCGGTGCCGGGTCCAATCCGGCGGGTCTGCGGACCACCGCGAAAGCGGACGGTGGCGGCTGGATCATCGACGGCGGCAAGCAATTCATCACCAACGCCACCGAGGCCGGTTTGTTCGTGGTGTTCGCCCGGACCCGGCCGGCGTCGGAGTCGGGGACGGGGATCGCGGTGTTCCTCGTGCCGGCTGACGCGCCGGGGATTCAGGTCGGCCCGAAGGACGCGAAGATGGGGCAGGAGGGGTCGCGTACGGCGGATGTCACGTTCTCGCAGGTCCGTGTGGGGCCGGAGGCGCTGGTCGGTGGGGATGGCGAGGTCGGTTACAAGGCGGCGATGACGTCGCTGGCGCGCGGCCGGATCCATATGGCGGGCTTGGCCGTCGGCACCGCGCAGCGGGCGCTCGACGAGTCGGTCTCCTACGCGGCCACCGCCACCCAGGGTGGTACCCCGATCGGCGATTTCCAGCTGGTGCAGGCGATGATCGCCGATCAGCAGACCGGTGTGCTGGCCGGTCGCGCACTCGCCCGCGAGGCCGCGCGGCTGTATGTGACCGGTGAGGATCGCCGGATCGCGCCGTCGGCGGCGAAGTTGTTCTGTACCGAGATGGCAGGCAAGGCCGCGGATCTGGCCGTGCAGGTCCACGGCGGCAGCGGCTATCTGCGTGAGGTCCCGGTCGAGCGGATCTACCGCGACGTCCGGTTGATGCGGCTTTATGAGGGCACCAGCGAGATCCAGCGCCTGATCATCGGCGGCGGGCTCGTGCGCGCCGAGAAGAAGAAGGCATGACCCGCCCGCTTGACGGGGTCACCGTCGTCGCCGTCGAGCAGGCGGTCGCCGCGCCGCTGGCCACGCGCGCTCTCGCGGATCTCGGTGCCCGGGTGATCAAGGTCGAGCGTGTCGAAGGCGGCGACTTCGCGCGCGGTTACGACCATGCCGTTCACGGCACCGGCGCGCATTTCGTCTGGCTCAACCGCGGAAAGGAGTCGATCGCCCTCGACCTCAAGACCGCCGAGGGCCGCGACGTCGTCCGGCGGCTGGTGGCGAAGGCGGACGTGTTCCTGCAGAACCTCGCGCCCGGCGCGGCGGACCGGCTCGGCTTCGGCGATCTGCGGGCCGGGCGGCCCGAGCTGGTCGTGGTGAACCTCTCCGGCTTCGGCGCCGGCGGGCCGATGGAGCACCGCAAGGCCTACGACATGCTCATCCAGGCCGAAGCCGGGCTCATCGCGATCACCGGCACGCCGGAAACCCCGGTGAAGACCGGGATCCCGACGGCCGACATCGCCTCCGGGATGTACTGCTCGCAAGCCGTGCTGGCCGCGTTGCTGCGGCGCTGGCGTACCGGCGAGGGGGCGACCATCGAGGTCTCCATGCTCGAAGCCACCGTCGAATGGATGGGGTACGCGCTCTACACCCAGATGTACGCCGGGAACCAGCCCGCGAGGATGGGGTTGAGCCACAGCTCGATCGCCCCGTACGACGCGTTCCCCACCCGCGACGGCCAGCTGCTGATCGGCGTCCAGAACGACAGCGGCTGGCGCACGCTCGTCACCGACGTCCTCGACGCGCCCGGACTCGCCGACGATCCGCGGTTCGTCACCAATGTCGCCAGGGTCGCGCATCGCGCCGAATGCGACGCCGCCGTCGCCGCCCGGACGGTTCGCTGGACCAACGCCGAACTCGACGCCCGGCTCGCCGACGCGGGCGTCCCCGCCGCGCAGCTGAAGGAGGTCGGCCAGGTCGTCGAGCACCCTCAATTGCGGGCCCGCGACCGCTGGCGCAAGGTGGGCACCGAATTCGCTCAGGTCGACGCCCTGCTGCCGCCGGTGACCTTCGCCGACGTCGAGGCACGCATGGGCGATGTTCCCGCGCTCGGGCAGCACACGCACGCCTTGCTCGTCGAGTCCGGTGTGGACGCTGACGATTACCTTCGCCGCGGTATCGCGGGCTGCTGACGGCGCGAATTCCGGGTGGGCCACTGGAGGAACTCCAGGTTTACGATCAAGATCATGCGATTCGCCATCAAGACTTCGCCCCAGGACACCGTTTGGTCGGACATGCTCGCCGTCTGGCAGGCCGCCGACGAGATCGACGTCTTCGAATCCGCCTGGACCTTCGATCACTTCTATCCGATTTTCTCGGATTCGACCGGTCCTTGCCTGGAAGGGTGGGTGACCCTCACCGCCCTCGCGCAGGCCACGAAGCGGCTTCGGGTCGGCACGCTGGTCAGCGGGATCCACTACCGTCACCCCGCGCTCCTCGCGAACATGGCCGCCACCCTCGACATCGTCTCCGGGGGCAGGCTGGAGATCGGGATCGGCGCGGGCTGGAACGAGGAGGAATCCGGCGCGTACGGCATGCGGCTCGGCTCGGTCAAGGAACGCAGCGACCGGTTCGAGGAAGCGTGCGAGGTTCTCGTCGGCCTGCTGACCCAGGAGACCACCACCTTCCAGGGCGAGCACTACCAGCTGACCGACGCCCGCTGTGAACCGAAGGGCGTGCAGAAGCCGCATCCGCCGATCTGCATCGGGGGCAGCGGCGAGAAGCGGACGCTGCGCACCACCGCGAAGTACGCCCAGCACTGGAACTTCGTGGGCGGTACACCCGAGGAGTTCGCGCACAAGCGCGACGTGCTGCACCGCCACTGCGCCGACATCGGCCGGGACCCGAGCGAGATCACGCTGTCCGCGCACGTCCGCCTCGGCGCGGACGGGGACTACGCCAAGGTCGCCGCGGACGCCGAAGCCCTCAGCGAGGTGGGTCTCGACCTGGCGATCGTCTACCTGCCGCCGCCGCACACGCCCGCGGTCCTGGAGCCGCTGGCGAAGGCGCTCGAACCGCTGCGCTGACGGCCGTGAAGTTCGGCTCGGGGCGGCCTCTCCCACCGGAGGGGCCGCCCCGTTCCCGTCCTGGGCCCCGACACGCCATTGCGGAACCGGACGGTCTCGCTATACGGTGACAGAACTAGAACAGGTTATAGTTCTGCACGGTGGGCTGACCGAGGAGCGGAAATGGCGAACAGGGCGCCGCGCGGCGACGAGGCCGATTACGTGGTCGTCGGATCGGGCAGCTCGGGTGCCGCGATCGCGGGCAGGCTGGCGGAGTCCGGTGCCAGCGTGATCGTGCTCGAAGCGGGCAAGAGCGACGAGCGGATGCTCGTCAAGAAGCCGGGGCTGGTCGGCCCGATGCACGCGGTGCCCCAGCTCAAGAAGCCCTTCGACTGGGGTTACTACTCGGTGCCGCAGAAACATGTTCTCGATCGCCGGATGCCGGTGCCGCGCGGCAAGGTGGTCGGCGGCTCCAGCTCCATCAACGGCATGGTCTATGTCCGCGGCAACCGCGCCAACTTCGACTCCTGGGCCGCCGAAGGCAACAAGGGCTGGGACGCCGACAGCGTCAACGCCGCGTACAAGCGGATGGAGGACTTCGAGGACGGCGAGAACGCGTTCCGGGGCGCGGGCGGCCCGATCCGGGTCACCCGCAACAAGATCCCGCAGGAAGGCACCCTCCAATTCGTCCAGGCGACCGCGGACGCGATCGGCTGCGACATCCTCGACGACTACAACGCCGAGTCGCAGGAGGGCGTCAGCCGGATGCAGCAGAACGCCGCCGACGGCCTGCGCTACAGCGCCTCGCGCGGCTACATCCACCATCTCGCGCCCGCCACCCTGCAGGTCCAGTCCGGGGTGCTGGCGAAGAAGGTGCTGATCGAGAACGGCCGTGCCGTCGGGGTCGAGGTCGTCGACGCCGACGGGGGCCACCGCACGCTGCGCGCGGGCAAGGAGGTCATCCTCTCGGCCGGCTTCGTCGGATCCGCGCAGCTGCTGATGCTCTCCGGTATCGGCCACGCCGAGCATCTGAAGGAGCACGGCATCGACGTGCTCGCGGATCTGCCGGTCGGCGACAACCTGCACGACCACATGTTCCACGCGCTGACGTTCCACGTGTCGTCCAGCAAGAACAAGGGCACGCCGCCGTATTTCGCGCGCGGCCTCGTCAGGGAGCTGATGCGGCCCGGCACGACCTTCCTGGCGAACTCGGTCTTCGAGGCGGTCGCCTTCCTCAAGACCTCCCAGGCCACGTCGGTGCCCGATCTGCAGCTGCATCTCCTGCCGTGGGCGTACGTGACGCCCAACCAGGACGCGCCGATCCGGCACGACGTCGACAAGCGGCCGGCGCTCACCGTGCTGACCACGTTGATCTACCCGAAGAGCCGCGGCACGCTGCGCCTCGCCTCGGCCGATCCCACGGCGGCGCCGCTCATCGACTTCCAGTACCTGTCCGATCCGGCCGACCTCGAAGTACTCGGCGAGGGATCGGAAATGGTCCGCGAGATCTTCGCCTCGCGGGCGTTCGACGGCTCGATCAAGGAAGAGCTCCACCCGGGCAAGGCGTTGCGGGGCCAGGAGTTGCGCGACGCGATCCTGAACCGCGCGACCTCGGTCTACCACGGCGTCGGCACCTGCCGGATGGGTGTCGACGAACTCGCGGTCGTCGGCCCCGACCTCAAGGTCCGCGGGGTCGAAGGCCTGCGGGTCTGCGACGCCTCGATCATGCCGTCGATCACCGGCGGCAACACCAACGCGCCCGCCATCATGATCGGCGAGATGGGCGCGCAGCTCGTCCTCTCGGACAACTGACGGAAAGAGGGCCATGACCGTCACTCCGCTCGCGCTCACCCGTCCGGCGTCGGTGACCGACGCGTTCCTGCGGCGCCTCGTCGCCAGAGTGCCGGGCTCGTCCGGCGCCACCTGGAAGCTCACCGAGGTCTACACCGGCGACGTGCTCGTCGAGCTGCCCCAGTCGACACCCTCCGACATCGAGCAGGCCTTCACCGTGGCGCGCGCCGCGCAGGAGCGTTGGGCCGCCACCCCGCTCAAGCGGCGGCTGGAGGTGTTCAAACGGGCGCACGCGCTCTTCGTCGACCGCGCGCGGATCGTCACCGACCTCATCCAGGTCGAGAGCGGCAAGAACCGCCGGATGGCGATCGAGGAGACCTGCGACCCGGCGATGGTGATGAGCCACTACCTCACGCGGGCGGCCAACCTGCTGGCTCCGGTCAAACGCGGCGGGCCGGTCCCGTTCCTGACGACCTCGACCGAGGTCCGGCAGCCCAAGGGCGTCGTCGGCATCATCGCGCCGTGGAACTTCCCGTTCGCCACCGGCATTTCCGACGCCGTGCCGGCGTTGATGGCCGGGAACGCGGTCGTGCTGAAGCCGGACAACAAGACGGCGCTCTCCCCGCTCTACGGGGTCGAGATGCTGGAGGAAGCCGGCCTGCCGAAGGGCCTGTTCCAGGTGGTGTGCGGCGAAGGCCCGGACGTCGGGCCCACGCTGATCGACCAGGCGAACTACGTGATGTTCACCGGATCCACCGCCACCGGCCGGGTGATCGGCGAGCGGGCAGGCCGGAACCTCATCGGCTGCTGCCTCGAACTCGGCGGCAAGAACCCGATGATCGTCCTCAACGACGCCGATCTGGACGAAACCGTGCAGGGCGCGATCTTCGGTGCTTTCGGCAACACCGGGCAGATCTGCATGCACATCGAACGGATCTACCTGCCGGAATCCCGCTACGACGAGTTCAAGAACGCGTATGTGGCCAAAACCAAGGCGCTTGACGTCCGCGCCGCCTACGACTTCGGGCCCGACATGGGCTCGCTCGTGTCCGCCGATCACCTGAGCCGTGTCAAGGCACACGTCGACGACGCCGTCGCGAAGGGTGCCACCGTCCTTTGTGGAGGGAAGCCCCGGCCCGACCTCGGCCCGGCGTTCTTCGAACCGACGATCCTCGAAGGCGTCACGAAGGACATGCTCTGCGGCGTCACCGAAACCTTCGGACCCGTTGTCGCACTGCACAAGTACCGTACGGTCGACGAGGCCGTCGCGTTCGCCAACGACACCGAGTACGGCCTCAACGCCTCGGTCTGGGGCGGCGACGTCACCGCCGCGCGTGCCGTGGCCTCGCGGATCGAGTCCGGCAACGTCAACATCAACGACATCCTGGCGACCGCGTACGCCGCCAAGGGCACCCCGTCCGGCGGCGTCAAGAACTCGGGGGTCGGCGCCCGCCACGGGGACCAGGGCCTGCTCAAGTACACCGACGTCAAGAACGTGGCGGTGCTCAAGAAACAGGTCATGGGCCCCCGTGGCGGACAGACCTACGAGAAGTACGTCGAAGGGATGCTGTCCGGGCTCAAGCTCATGCGGCGCCTCCGTATCCGCTAGTTCTCGCGTTTGAGCGTGAAGGTGAAGTCGTCGGAGAGTTTGCCGCTCAGCCGGACAGCCGCCACCACCTTTCCGTCCGTGATGAGTCTTTCGACCTCGGCCCGCGAAAGACCGCAGCCTTCGGCGATCAGCCGTACCGGCCGCACGGGGATCCGTGCCGCGAAGCGGACCGAGACGTCGAGCGCCCCGCGGCCGGGGTGATCCGATCCGCCGGTGTCGAGGCGCCAGGCACCGTCCCAGTCGAGAGCGATGTGATTCCGGTGCCGCACGACCGGATCCTGGAGTAGCTCGGCCGCCAGGCCGGCATCGTTGTCCTGCAACCGGTCCAGCAGCCCAGGCGGGATGGAACGCACGTTCACCCGCTCCAGGATCGCGAGTTTCGCGGTTTCCCCGCACCCGGTGCAGAGCACGAGGAGCCAGGCGTCGAGGAGCTTGTGATTCGCGTTGACCCGGAATCTGCCGTTCGGCCGGAAGCGCTCGGACGCGCAGGTGTGGCACCGGCGGACGACGAGCGGGAGGCGGGTGGGCATGACCACCCAGTTTTCGAGCATGGAAGTACACCCGTTCCAGTGAGAAGTCCACAGCAAAAGGAAGCGCGACGCGAAAGCGCGGCGCGCGACGATTCAGCGCTCGGGAGGTCTCACAGGGTGTACAACGGCACGTCCTTGCCTGGACGACTTGGTCGGGCAGCAGGGTAACGGCGGGCGGCGGTGTCGTTCTACCTGTTTTCGGCCTTGTCGCCGTCCGTGAGGTGGGGGCGATGGTCTGGGTGAGCCGTCGCTGGTGTCGCGGCAGCCCGCTTACGCGGCTTTCGACGGTTGTTTCGGCAGGCGTTGCTTAAGCGGATGTGCGCGTGAAGGCGTCCTTCGCGGCGGTCTGGAGAGCTTGGGGTTATGCGGTTCGCGTCACCCCTTAGTGTCATTTCCCCGCTTTCTCTAAAGGTGCGAACACGTGTTCGACTGTTTGCGGTATTATGGAGGCGTGTCCGAGACGATCCTTCCCGAGTTGCCGCAGGAGTTGTGGCGCGCTGGCAAGCTGGAGCTTGCCCATGGCGTGCAACAGTTCTTGCGGGTGATCAGGGTCGCCACCGTCGGACTGGGGCAATACTTGGCGGAGATCGAATCTCGAGGCGCAAAAGACTTGTACGGCTACGGATCGACGGCCAAATGGTTCGCCGATGTAGCGGGGTTGTCGTTCGGTGAGGCGCGACCTGTGGTGAATCGGGCGATCGCGCTGAACCCGAGCCGGGCTTTGGATGGGACCGAGCTTCCGGCTGTGGCACCTGCTACCGCGGCCGCTGCTGCTGAGGGGGTGGTCGGGGACGAGCGAATCCAGCAGATTCTGGACTTCCTGGCCAGCTTGCCGCTCGATACATCGGCAGAGGACCGGGAGAGCGCGGAGAAGACCCTGGCCGAGCTGGCCCGGCACGCGGGTCCCCGGCAGCTGGCCGAAGCCGAACAGAACATACTCGGCTGGCTCGACCCCGACGGGGCCGAGCCGAAGGAGCCTGAGCCGAAGCAGCCGCGTCGCGAGTTGACGTTGGAGCGCCGCAAGGACGGGTTCTGGAAACTGAACGGGCTCCTCGACGACGAGGCCGGTGCCCGTACCGCCGCCGCTTTGGAGGCGTATGCGTCACCGCGACCGGTGGACGAGTTCGGGCAAACCGATCTGCGGACGAAACCCGAACGTCTCGGTGATGCGTGGGTGGACCTGGTCGACCTGGCGATCGCCTGCCCCGACCAACCAGGGACCTCCGGCTACCGGACGCTGGTGCACGTCACCATCGGCCTCGACGAACTCAAGTCGGGCCTCGGCACCGCGTGTGTGGACTACGTCGGAACAATGACGGCCCGCGAGGCCCGGATGGCGGCCTGCGACTGTCTGATGCTGCCGGTGGTGTTGAACGCTGCTGGTGAGCCGCTGGATTTGGGGCGGCTGAGACGGTTTGTCACGCCTGGCCAGCGACGGGCGTTGAACATCCGCGATGGGGGCTGTGCGTTCCCGGGCTGCCATCGCAGACCGAAAAACTGTCACGCCCACCACATTCATCACTGGGCAGACGGCGGACCTACTGACCTGCGGAATCTCACGTTGCTGTGCGGTTTCCATCACCGGTTGATCCATCACGGGGATTGGGAAGTCCGGATGGCAGCAGATGGGCTCCCGGAGTTCATTCCACCCCAGTATCTCGACCCGTTACGACGAACGCGGCGCAACATCCTGCACCGCGCCGCTTAACCCCTGCATCACCCGAGGAGCCCGCGCCGGCCACACCGGCGACGGGCCCCTCGGCATGCCCACAGACAGACGACCCACCGCAGATGCTCGCGGCTCACACGACTCGTCACCCCAAGGCGCCGAAGCGTCGTCTCGCTCCGGCAAAACGGTTAAAAGCGCCAGACCTTCGGAGGGATACGCCGAGGCCGGCCGCTCCTATCGTCGAAGACCGATCGGAAACCCTGCTCCAGGTCGTCTCGGCGGTCCGGACCCTCCTGTGAGGAGCGCGCCTGATGAAGATCGTGCGCATGATGGGATTGGCCGTGCTGACGGCCTCCGCGCTGGTGCTGTCGATGACGGCGGCGTCCGCGCACGACCCCGACACGGCGGAGGGGCAGGCGGCGGCCCGGACCTTCATGGCCGATCACGTTCCGGCCGAGCGGCATGCCGTCACCGGAACCGCGGCGGGCGTGCCGTGTGTCAACGGCAAGGCCGACATTTACCCGTGCAAGAACGTGGATCTGCTCAGTGTGCTTCCGTTGTCCGGGCTCGGCGGCGGGAACGGCAACGACATCTGGGGCTGGACCGATCCGGTGTCCGGTAAGGAATATGCCATCGTCGGGCGGACGAACGGTACCGCGTTCGTCGATTTGAGCACGCCGACCTCGCCGAAGTTCCTCGGCAACCTGCCGTCCAATGGTGGCAGCAGTTCGTGGCGGGACATGAAGGTGTACAAGAACCACGCCTTCATCGTGGCCGACTTCATCAGCGGGCACGGTATGCAGGTGTTCGACCTGACCCGCCTGCGCACGGTCACCACACCGCAGACCTTCACCGCCGACGCGCTGTACAAGGGTTTCGGCCCCTCGCACAATATCGCGATCAACGAGGAGACCGGCTTCGCCTACGCGATCGGCTCCAACACCTGCAGCGGCGGACCGCATATCGTCAACATCCAGAACCCGAAGGCCCCGGTCCAGGCCGGATGCGTCTCGCAGGACGGCTACACCCACGACACGCAGTGCGTCGTCTACCGGGGACCGGACGCGGCCTACCGCGGCAAGGAAATCTGCTTCAACGCCAACGAGGACACGTTGACCATCGTCGACGTCACGGACAAGGCCAGGCCGGTCCAGATCTCGCGCAAGGGCTACTCGGGCGCGCAATACTCGCACCAGGGCTGGCTGACCGACGACCAGCGGTACTTCCTGCTGGACGACGAACTGGACGAGTCGCGCGGCACCGACAAGCGCACCAAGACCTATGTCTGGGACCTGGCCAAGCTTTCCGCTCCCGTGCACACCGGCGTCTACAACTCGCCCGCCACCGCGATCGACCACAACCAGTACATCAAGGGCCGCTACTCCTACCAGGCGAACTACCAGGCGGGCCTGCGGATCCTGGACGTCAGCGGGGTCGCGTCGGCCCAGTTGTCCGAGGTCGGCTACTTCGACATCTACCCGTCGGGCAACGCGGCGAACTTCAACGGGGCGTGGAGCAACTATCCCTACTTCTCCAGCGGGATCGTCATCGTCAACGGGATCGAGCAGGGCCTGGTCGTGGTGAAGCCCGCTTTCACCACCGCCGGGCGGTAACCGGCGGGGCGGGCTGGAGCGATCGTGCGCAAACCCCGGTTCACGGATTGGCTGTTCCTCGCGCTGGCTCTCGTGATCGGGGCGGCCGCGGTGTTCGTGGCGCTCCGCCCGACGCCGGGTGCCGACCATTCGGCACACCGGCCGGTGGTCACGGCGGATCTGGCTCCCGCCGCGCACAGCGACGGTCTGTCCGAGGCGGAAAGCGGGTACCGGTTCGAGCGGATCACGACACCCGCCGTCCGGGGGCCCGAGGTGCCGGTCGCGTTCCGGATCCTCGGCCCCGACGGGCGGCCGGTCACCCGCTTCCTGGACAACCAGACGAAACAGATGCACTTCTTCGCCGTGCGCGACGACATGAACGTCTTCCAGCATGTGCATCCGGCACTGGACGGGGACACCTGGCACACCAGTCTCGCGCTGACCGACGGCGGCGCCTACCGGATGTTCGCCGAGTTCGTCCCGCTCGACACCAAGGATCCCCGGCATCCGGTGGTGCTCGGTGTCCCGTTCACCGTGCCCGGTGACACGACCTTCGTGCCGGTGCCCGCTCCCGCCGGGGAAACCGTGACGGCCACGGGCTACCGGGTGGCGCGGGTGGACGCGACGGCACGGATCTCGCCCTTGCGGGCGCAGCTCATCCGGTTCGCCCTCCGCGGCCCCGACGGCGCGCTGATCACGGCGGTCGACCCGCATCTCGGGGCCAACGGCCACCTGACCGGGTTCCACACCATGCTGCTGTCGGCCACGCATCTGCATCCCGCGCAGCCACTCGGCGCGCGCCTGGTCAACGGCGAGCTGACCTTTCACGCCGTGTTTTCGGACCGCGGCGAGTACCGGTTGTTCCTGGAGTTCTCGCACGGTGGGCGGGTGCACACGGCCGCCATCACCGTCGCGGTGAACTGACCGGCCCTACCGCGTGAAGGCCGGAATGACCTCCGCGATCTTCGGCGCCACACCTCCCGGTGTCCACAGGAGCCGGACGCGATCGGTCACGGCACCCTGGGCAGGCAATTCCGTGTAGCCGCCGTCCATCCTGCCGATCGTGTGCCAGCCACCTGCCGCGTCCGCGATCTGGACGTCGGCGCCCGCGCCGGCTTCCGCGGCCAGGACGACGACCTTGCCCAGCGGCTTCGGCGTGGTGGCCGTGACGACGAGCGCGTCGCCGGGCACCGGCGGGGAAGCCGCCTCGTACATCGAGTCGGCGTTGTTGTCGGCGGCCGCGGCGAGGTTCGGCCCCGCCGGGGTCCCGGTGACCGTGTATCGAGGACTGTCCGGTGTGGACACGGTGAATTCCCGGACCACCAGCCAGAAGATCTGGGTCCCGGTGGACCGGACACGGACGTACCGCGCCTTGGCGCCGTCCGGGAAGTCCGCGGAGATCACGGGTTCCGTGACCGTCTTCACCGCCGTCCAGTGCTCGCCGTCGGCCGAATACTCGAGGACGCCGTCGTGGACGAAGTCGTCGGGGCTGGTCGGCTTGCCCATCGCGATGTCCACATGGGACACCGGTTGAGCCGTGCCGAGGTCGATGCCGACGGCGTCGCCGGATCGCGGCGCGCGGTCGCTCCAGTAGTAGGTCGCGGGGTCGCCGTCGACCATCCGCTCGGGCAGATGGTCGGTGTACGTGCCCAGCGACGTCGTCGGCTGTGGCCGGATCCCGGGCAGGCCGAACCAGCGGTCGGCGGTGGCCAGCGCGCTGTTCAGGAACGGCACGCAGACGTCGGTGCAGGTGCTCGGGTTACGCGGTCCCCTGGAGGTTTCGACGCGGATCGCCTGCGCCCTCTTCAGCGCGGTGACGAGTTCCCCGCGCTCCGCCCAGGCCTTCGCGCCGTCGCCGTCGAACTGTGCCAGCAGCATCTTCACCGCGTGATCGCCCGCCTGTCCGTAGAGTCCCACCTGGTCGAGCCACGGCCCGGTCTCGGCGAGGAACTTCGGGTTCGAGGCCATTCCGCGCCGCAGCTCGCCGGGAGCGGTGGACATCGCGGTGAGATAGCGGCTCAGGTTCGCCGCCGCGTCCCGGGGATTTCCGTTCTCCAGCGCGGACCAGAACGCGGTGAGCAGCGGACGCAGGACCGGTGAGTCCAGATCCGGCTTCCCGGTTTCGAGTCGGACGAGCAGACTCGAATAGTTGTTCTCCGCGAACACCTTCAGCGCGGGTGCCACCGGTCCGGCGAGGTCGGCGATCGCGGCGAGCCAGGAGGCGTCGGGGTCGTAGCGGTCGGGGTTCCACAGGAAGTCACCCGAGGTGAATTCGGCGATCTTGGACGCTTCGGCCTGCACCATGGGGTTCGCGGTGATCCCGGACAGGTATTTCGCGACCCCGGGTTCGCGTCCGATGTACGGGCCGAGCAGCAGGCGCTCGGTGATGTAGTCGTTGACCGGGTAGTTGTCCCAGATCAGGATGTCGTGCCCGAAGACCTCCTTGGCCTGCCGGGCTTCCTTTTCGGTGATCCGCCCGGCGATCACGCCGACGCCGGTCCACTCCACGATCACCGCTTTGTCGAGCTGGGTGCGCAACGCGGTCTTGTAGGGGGAGTCGGCGAGGTCGTAGTACTCCGTCGGGACGGTCTGCAGCCGCTCGGCCCCCGGATGGGCGGCGATGAAGTCCTGCTGCACCCGGTTGAGGAGGAAGGCTTGCGCCGCACCCGCGGCCGCGCCGCCGCTGCCGAATTTCGCGGCGTCGGCGTCGCAGTTCCAGCGGGTGTAGGAGATGTCGTCGAGCGGGATCGCGAACGATCGCACCCCGATGTCCCACAGCGACTGGAATTTCGTGACCAGCGCGGTCTTGTCGGCGTCCGAGGAGTAACACACCGAAAGACCGGGGGAGAGGGCATAAGTGAATTCGACGTGGTTCGCGGTCGCGCGGCTGACCAGCTGGGAGAGCAGCTCGAGTTGTTCCGGCGGATACTGGTCGCGCCAGCGGGCGCGCAGGAACGGGTCGTCCTTGGGCGAGTAGACGTACATGTTCTGCTTGGTCCGGCCGTAGAAGTCCAGCTGTGCCAACCGGTCGGCGTGGGACCACGGCGCACCGTAGAAGCCTTCGATCACCCCGCGCAGGGCTGCGGCCGGCCAGTCCCGGATGGCGAACGCGCGGCTCTTGCCGGAGACGAAGAGCTGCCGGAGCGAATGCGCGGCATAGAACGTCCCCGTGGTGTCCACACCGGACAGTGCGATCACGCCGCGATCGGCGGCGAGCACGTATCCGCCGCCGGGCAGGCCTTCCGGGCCGTTGACGCGGAGGGCGGCGAGGGCGAGGGCGGTCGCCCCGCTCTCGGCGGGTCCGCCGACGAAGACCACGAGCCCGCCGTTGCCGCGATCCCGGTCGACGGTGGCCTGATCGTCGCCGGTGAGCTTGACGATGGTGGTCGCACCGGCCGCTCGGAGGACCTGGTCCACGACGGCGAGCGCGAACGGATCGGTGCCCCGGCCGACGACCTCGACGACGGTGCGCGGAACGGTCACCTGTCCTGGCCGAGGCGCCATCTGCTGAGGCGTCGGCCAGACCTTCGCCACCGGCGGGGAAGCCGGAGCCGCGCTCGCCGGGGCGGGGACGGCGATCGCCACCGTGGCCGCCAGCAGCATCACCGGAAAGAGTCGGATCACCCATCGGAAGGACATGCGCTGGCCCCCAAAGCGTCGAGCGATGACGTTCTGTAAGTCAGCAAACACCCAATGAGATGACGCGGCTAGATCGGTCTGGGTGATTTTCCGACGGGCCGCCACGCGGACGCTGAACCCGACAGAATGTCCCCGTGCGAAAACTTTGCGTCGCGGTGGCCCTCGTCCTGCTCGGTGTCACCGGTTGCCAGGGCGGGGTTTCCGGTCAAGCCGAACCGGACGGCGACAGTTTCGTGGTCAAGGACGGCTCCCGGCTGCGGTTCCGGCCGGTGCTGACCGAGCTGCCGCCAGGGCCGCCGACCGGCCCGGCGGCGAACCGCCAGAGCACGGATCCCGCCGAGCAGCAGGCCGCCGCGGCGGCGCTCGACTGCTCGCCGGGGCCGGACCCCTTGGACGGCCGCGACGATCCGGCGCTCCCGCTGGTCGGTTGTGATCGGGTCCAGGGCACGAAATACGTGCTCGGCCCGGCGTTCCTCACCGGAGCCGACATCAGCCAGGCGATCGCGCGGTTCGATCAGCAAGCCGGGGGCGCGATCATCGGGCTCAGCTTCACCGACACGGGTGCGCGGACGTGGAGCGACTGGACCGCGCGGAACATCGGCAAGCAGGTCGCGATGGTGCTCAAGAGCCGCGTGCTCACCGCGCCGATGATCCAGTCCGCCATCACCGGCCGGGAAACGCAGATCACCGGCAAGTTCACCCTGCCCGAGGCCCGGCAGCTGGCGCGGGACATCGCCGGCGGGTGAGCCCTCCCGGCCGTCGGAATAGGATCACCGGAGTACACGTTTGAGCGTTCAACTACTTTGAGGAGTTGGACCATGGGGTACGAGATCTTGGGCACCCGGCGGGAGCCGTCGTTCGGCCTGGACACCTTCGGCGACGTGGAGAACGGCGCCGATGGCCAGCCGGTGAGCCAGGCGGAGGCGATCCGGCAGGTCGTGGCCGAGGGCGTGCTCGCTGACCAGGTCGGAGTGGACTACTTCGGCGTCGGTGAGCATCACCGCACGGAGATGGCGGTCTCCTCACCGGACGTCGTCCTGGCCGCGATCGCCGGCCGGACCGAACGGATCCGGCTGGGTACGGCGGTGACCGTGCTCAGCTCGGACGACCCGGTGCGGGTGTACGAGCGGTTCGCCACGCTCGACGCGGTCTCCCGGGGACGGGCCGAGGTCACGCTCGGCCGGGGCTCGTTCACCGAGTCGTTCCCGCTGTTCGGCTATTCGCTCGATGACTACGAAGCGCTGTTCGCCGAGAAACTCGATCTGTTCACCCACCTGCAGAAGGAGAAACCGGTCGACTGGACCGGGACCGTCCGTCCCGCCCTGGAGGGCGCACAGGCCTTCCCGGTCACCGAATCGGGCAGTCTGCCCGCCTGGGTCGGCGTCGGCGGTACCCCGCAGTCGGTGGTCCGCGCGGCCGCGTACGGCCTTCCCCTGGTGATGGCGGTGATCGGCGGATCGCCGGAGCGGTTCACCCCGCTGGCCGATCTCTACCGGCGGGCCCTGAAGGAGGCGGGCCACGCGGAGCTGCCGATCTCCATGCACAGTCCCGGACATGTCGCCGCGACCGACGAACTCGCGGTGGCCCAGCACTTCCCGCACCATCAGGCCGCCTTCGCCAAGATCGGCGCCGAGCGGGGCTGGGGTCCGATGTCCCGCGCCGACTACGACGCCATGGCCGGGCCGCGCGGCGCGTTGTTCGTCGGTTCCGTCGAAACCGTCGCTCAGAAGATCGCGTGGGCGGTGCGGACCCTCGGCCTGTCGCGGTTCCAGCTCAAATACGGCGCGGGCGCGCTTCCGCACGAGCAGCGGATGGAGTCGATCCGGCTTTACGGCGAGCAGGTCGTCCCGCGGGTGAAGGAACTGCTCGGCTAGCCTCGGAGTCGTGGTGTTCGACTCCGAACGTTTCGACCTCCAGCCGTACACGGGTTTCGACATGTCCCGCTATGTCCACCGGACCTTCTGCAGCTGGCAGGATTCCGGCTGGCAGTCGTTGCTGGTCCAGCGCTTCGACCACGTCCCCGTCGCCGACGAGATGGAGCTGCCCGCCACCGCGGACCTCCATCTCGTCCTCGCGCTCTCGGGCCGGGCGGTGATGGAGAGCCGGGGCGAAGGGCGGTGGGACCGCTACCACTGGGGCCCGGGACGGCTCACGCTGACGGTCCCCGGCAGGCCGGTGGTGCACCGCTACCGCGGGGACGAGTCGATGCGCAGCCTTCAGGTGCACATCCCCGGCCCCACGGTGGAGTCGGTCGCGGCCCGGCTGGGCGGCCGCGCGGTGGATCACGAGGCGATGGCGCTCTCCCTGGCCGGGGGAGACCCGCTGCTCGTCGAACTCGTCCGGGCGCTCGGGAAAGCGGGCGGGGAAGACGACTTGTACGCGGAAGCCGCGGCCGCCTTCCTCACCGTGCATCTGCTCACCCGGCACGGGCGGAAACCGGCGCCGCCGGACGCGGGGCGGGAGGACGCGCGCGTCCGCGCGGCCGTGGCGATGATGCGCGAACGGCTGGCCGATCCCCTCAGCCTGGCCGAAATCGCCGGGGAAGTGCACCTGAGCGTCTACCACTTCATCCGCGTCTTCAAGGAGAAGACCGGCGAGACACCGCACCGGTTCCTCGCCCGGCTCCGGATCGAAGAGGCGCGACGGCTGTTGCGCGACACCGACCTCCCGGTCGCCCGGATCGCGCCGAGATGCGGGTTCGCCACTGCCGGGGCCCTCTCGGCCGCTTTCCTGCGGCACACCGGATCGCGCCCCTCGGACTACCGCAATTCCTGACCATCACCCCGCAATCTCACGTCTGGTGACCGCTTCCGCCCGTTTCTAGGGTGGCCGGGTGAGTAGTTCTGGAACGCAGTCGTACGACGTCACCGCCGAATCGACGGCACCGCCCGCCGCGGTGTGGGCACTGTTGCTGGACGCCCGCAGCTGGCCGGACTGGTCGCCGGTCGGCTCCCTGGAAATGGGTGCGTCACAAGGGATCTCCGCCGACGGCCGCGACGACGTCGGTGCGATCCGCGCCTTCCGTACCGGCAAGACGGTCACCAAGGAGCGGATCACCGCACTCGACCCCGAACGCCGGTTCGCCTACGAGGGGGTGGACGTGCCGGTGATGACCGACTATCAGGCCGCCGTCGAACTCCGCGAGACCTCCGGCGGCGGAACACAGATCCGGTGGCACGGAACGTATCGCGTCGGCCGGGGCAAGGCGTTGTTCTTCCGGTGGTACCTCCGCCGCTTCATGCGGGGCATGGCGACCGGGCTCGCCGACCACGCCGGCGGCCCGGTCCGGAAACCATGAACGGGATCAGTGCCGGGCGGCGGCTTCGCGGTGGAAGCCCGCGATCATCGCCTCGGTGCTCGGCGGGTTGAAGGGCTGCCCGAGTGTGCGCATGAGCGAGTTCACGCTGGGCCGGTACATCCCGGTCTTGCAGTAGCGGGAGCCTTCGAAGGCGCCGACCGTGCCGCCGTCGGGGGAGGGCTTGCCGAGCCAGGCGTACCACTTGGCCCGGCGGTCCTTCATCTGCGAGGCCGTGAGGGCGGTCGCGTTGGGCTCCCGGGGTTCGCGGGTTTCGCAGGTGCCGTAGTCGTATTCGTCGGCGAGTCCGCCGATGGAATGGCCGAGTTCGTGGGCGACGATCTGGCTGGCCTGGGCGTTGCCGCCCGAAGAGGTCGCGACCTCGCCGCCCGCGCCGCCGTACTTGGTGGTGTTCGCCAGTGCGATGACCTGATCGACGTCCGGCGCGGCCGCGGCGTACTGCTTCGCCTTGGTTTCGTTGACACACAACAGCCGTTCGATGCCGCCGCACCAGAAGTACGCGCCGAGGGCGGTGTTGCGCCGGATGCCCTGGGTCGGGTCGTTCGTGACACCGGACTGGGCGGAGACGACGTCGACCTGCCAGAGGTTGAACTGCTTGCGGTAGCTCTTGTACGGCTCGATGGCGAACAGCGCCGCGACGCTGGAACGGACGTGCTGCGAGTACGTGCCCAGCTGCGAGGAGGTGTAGCCGTCGCCGACGAAGACCAGATCGAAGGTGGTCTCGCTGGGGCCGTTGGTCTCGATCGGGGTCACCGCGACGGCGTTCGCGATCCGCTGCGGTAACGCGGTTCTGTCCGAAGACGGGCGGCTGACGTCCACCCGGGTGATGGTTCCCCCGGGTTCGAAGGCCTCCATCGACGTCGTGAACCGGCGGATCGGGGCCGCCGACGCCGTCGCGGGGACGAGTCCGGCGACGAGGGTGGTGGTCAGCGCGAACATGAGACCTGCGCGTCGCATGCGTACTCCTTGCGGGGAGGGGAGAAAGGAGGAGTACGAAAAACGATCCCGACTTTCGACGGCTTCCGGCACATCCCAAGTGGCCATAAGGTCCGCGTGATGGACGTCGAGTTACGTCATCTCCGGGTGGTGTGCGCGGTCGCCGACGCGGGCAGCATCACGCGCGCGGCGATCGGCATCGGCAGCACCCAGCCTGCGCTGACCGCCGCCGTGCAACGGATCGAGCGCGCGTTCGGCGGAACGTTGTTCGTCCGCGGGCGGGAAGGGGTCGTCCCGACGGCGTTCGGCGAATGCGTCCTCGCTCGCGCGCGGGCGGTCCTCGCCGCGGCGGACACGATGCACCGGGACGCGGCGCGCTGGCTGGCAGACGGGGACGAACGTCCGGTGGCGCTGGGCGGGATCGGCGGTTCGATGGTCGTCGAGCTGGCGGACCGGCTCGGGGATTCCGGCCGGGCGCAAGCGGTTTCGGTGACGACGGAGTTCTCGCCCTCGCGGCTGCTGGATCTCGTCGCGGGTGGTCAGCTCGACGCCGCCGTCGTCGCCGACTATCCCGGGCACGTCCTGCGCGCCGCGCCGGGGGTGGCGCTGCGCCCGCTGGCCGCGCAACCGGTGTTCGTGGCGATCGCCGCGGATCATCCGGCCGCCCACGGCACCGAAATCGACCTGGCCGATCTCGCGGCCGAACGGTGGGTGCTCGGGCCGTCCGACGGCGCCGGCTGGCCGGAATGTTTCGAGGAAGCCTGTGCACGCGCGGGTTTCCGGCCGAGGGTGGCGCACCGGAGCACGGAACTCCGTCCGCTGCAACGCCTGATCGCGGCGGGCCGGGCGATCTCCCCGTGCCAGGTCACCTTTCCCGGCACGCCCGGGATCGCGATCCGTTCCCTCACCGGAGATCCGCTGTGGATGCGGTATCTGATCGCTTGGAACACCGAAGGCGCCTTCGGTGAGAACAGCGCCGCCTTGATCGCCGCGGCCGAGGCGGCCTACCGGTCCGACACCGACAGCAGCCACGCCTACCGTCGCTGGCTCGCCCGCCGCGGCGAACCCGTCGACGCCCGGCGTGCCATCGGGTGACACCTGGTCGGGGAATTCCCCTTGTCGGAAGGGCGTCCTAGCCTCGGATCACCTCATCGACGAAGGGTAAGAAATTGCGTCTGCGCGCCCTGCTGGCCGCTGCTGTCCTGACCATCATCACCGCTCCGGCCGCGTTCGCCGCGCCGGACGTCGCCCACGGTTCCGATGTCCCACCGGGGCGGTTCGGGTTCGTCGCGAAGCTCGCGATGACGAAGATCCCCCGCCCGGACGGCTCCACCTACAGCAGTTTCTGCACCGGCGCGCTGGTCGCGCCCGGCTGGGTCGTCACCACCGGACACTGCTTCCACGACGCGCACCGCAAGCGGGTCTCGGGCAAGATGCCGTATCCGACAACGGTGACGCTGGGCCTCGTCGACGAGGCGATCGAATCAGGCGTGGCCCGCAAGGCGACCGAAGTGCTGCAGGCGAAGGAAAACGACGTCGCCCTCCTCCGGCTGGACACCCCGGTGACCACGGTGCCGCCGGTGACGGTGAGCCGCGTGCTCCCGAAGGTCGGCCAGCACCTGACCCTGGCGGGCTGGGGCAGCCTGACCAGTACGAACCCCGTGCCCGCCGGGCGGATGCAGCAGGGCAGCGTCCAGGTGGCGACAGTCGCGCCGACGACGGTGGGCGTCCGCGGCGCGGCCCCGGCGATCACGACGAGCGCGTGCACGTACGACTCGGGCGCGCCCTATTTCGTCCCGGACGACAAGAGCGGCGCCCTGGTCTCGATCGAAGCGACCGGACCGGGATGCCCCCACGCCGGGATCGAGACGACGTCCCGCGCCGACGTCATCGCGGACTGGATCGCCACCCATACGGCCTAGCGGCTTTCCGGGTTCAGAGGGCGAACGCGAGCCACAGCGCGAGCCAGGCGCAAGCCGCGACCGCCACGACGACCGCGCACACCCGCAGCCCCACGGTGGCGATCCGGACTGACACGGTGCCGTTGTGCTGTCGGTGATTCCCCATGATGCCGCCCTCCTTTCAAGATCACCTTCCGCTCTCCGCGGCTCCGCCGCAGCGGGGGCGGATTGCCTGGGTGACCCCATCCGGGTGAGGGCGACCGCGAGAACAGGCCCGGCCGGGCTCCGGCCGGGCCTGTTTCCGGATCAGCTTCCGGTCTGGGCGCAGGTGGCGGCGTCGGTGCCGAGGACCGGGTCGGTCACCGGGCGCCGGGTGATCGGCAAGGTGTTCTGGGTGGTCAGGGCGCCGTCGCGAAGGGTGTAGACGGTGCGGCTGCCGCTGTAGGTGATGCGGTCGGCGGGGGCGCTGATGTCGTCGGCCTCGGCGGCCACGGTTTCGAAGGTGCGCCCGCCGCCTTCGAGCGGGGTGCACTGGTAGCCGAGATGCGCCGCGACGCCGCCGCCTTCGGCGATCGAGAGCGGCTTGTCGTTGTCGTCGACGATCTGGCCGAGGTTGCGGCCGTCGTAGTGCAGGGCGCTGAAGAAGGTGGTGTTGGCGCCGATGGACTGGGCGACGATCAGCTCGGCGCGGCCGTCGCCGTTGAGGTCGGTGACGCGCGGGGCCTCAAGCGGGAAGGCGCTGTCGGCGCCGACGTGGATCGAGGTGAAGGTGCCGTGCACGGTCGCGGAGATGACCTGGTCGTTGTCGCCGGTGAGCTGGGCGGTGACGGTCTCGATCTCGCCGTCGCCATCGAGGTCGGCGACGGTGGTGACCGGGCCGGGGGACGGGGTGCTCAGCGGGCCTGCCAAAGCCGGGACGACGGTGGCGAGGCCGAGTGCGGCGGTGATGCCGGTGATGGTCACGGTGCGGATGATGCCGGTGTGGTTCATGGTGCTCTCCCTCCACGCTTCCGGTGAACTTTTCACCGAAAGTGCTCTCATAAGGGAAGACGGCCACGCGGTGAGCGGGTGCACCGAGAGTGTGATGTGCCACACAAACGCAACCGGGGACGGCGGGGTCAGAGCCAGCCGTTGTGCGCGGCGAAAACCCCCAGCTGGAACCGGCTGGAGACACCGGCGCGGTCCATCAGGGTTTCGAGATAGCGGAACAGGGTCCGCCTGCTGACACCGAGTCCGGCGGCGATCTCGTCGTCCTTGCGCCCGGCGGCCAGCAGGAGCAGCAGCTCGCGTTCGATCGGCCGGATCGGCTGGTCGGCCGTCCGTGCCTCCCGGTCGAGCGGGAGTGCCGCGGCCCAGGAGGTTTCGAACAGCCCTTCCAGCGCGGAGAAGAGGCTGCACGGGCGCACGATGACGATGGACCGGTTGCGGTCGGTCTCCCGGATGGTCAGCGCGATGGTCGCCGCCCGGTCGTCGAAGAGTGTCAGTTTCACCGGGAGTTCGGGCAGCAACCGGGCCTTCTCGCCGGCCCGCAGGCACGGCAGGATGTTCTCGGCGAGGTAGCCGGGGTCGCCCAGCGACGCTCCACTGTAGACACAACGGTGGATGATCCCGCGCCGCAGCTGCTCCTCTTCGAGGAGGTTCCGGTGGCCGCCGGTGAAGTAGGGCGGGGAATCGAGACGGCGCACCTGATGCCGCACCATGGTCGCGAGGTGCCGGAGCCGGGGGACGATGGCGTCGCCGGTGACGACTTCGAGCAGATCCTGCGCGTGCGGCAGGTCCGCGTGTGCGCGCCGGAACGCGCGGTACGCGGTCTGGACCGCGAGCCGCGCGTCGTGCAGTTCGGCCTGCCGTCGCGTGGTCAGGGCGGCCAGCGCCTCACCGGGGTTCGCGGGGCGGAATTCGGTACCGTCCACTCCGGACGGCAGCGCCAGCCCGGCGTCGGCCAGTTCCTTGAGTGCTGTTTGGACGGTCTCCGTGTCGCCGTACCGCCGCGCCAGTTCCCCGGCGGTCACCGGCGCACTTTCCAGCATCCGGCCGTAGATCCGCGCGGCGGTCTCGCCGAGGCCCAGTCTGGTCAGCTGCGCGCCGAGCCCGTCAGGGGCGCCGGAGCTAGACACCCGAGGTGTCGCGGATCCGGGTGCGGTTCGCGTACGGCGGTGCGGTGAGGAGACCTCGGATGCGCATGGGTGCCTTCCACTGCAAGGAAAAGGGAAGATCGGCGGGTCGCCGGTCAAGGCCGGAACGAGATCGCCAGGGGAATGCCCTGGCCGGATCCGGTGCCGGTTTTCCCATGCTAGGCAGGAGGATACGGCGGTTGATAGCGACTAAAGACGGGAGAAAGACGCGCCAAGCGTCGAGATGGCCGCTTCGCGCGCTCAGCGCCGTCGGCGTTTCCCGGACAGCCGTTTCGTGACCCGCGGCTGGGGGTCGAGCAGTTCCTCGGCGATGAGGATGGCCCGGTCCGACAGGGTGACGGACAGCCGCTCCACCGAATCGCCGATCCGGCCGGCTTCGCGGCGCACGCCCTCGCCCACGGGCTTGCTGTGCCGATCAGCGATGCCCGCGAGCCTGCTCCCGGAGACCAGGACCAGATCGGCGAGCTGCTCACCCAGTTCGGTCAGCCGGTTCGCGGTCCTGCCCGCCCGGCGGGCCACCAGGTCCTCGGTCTCCCGGCGCAACTCGCGGACCGCGGACCTCGACTCGGTTGTCGTCCCGGTGAGTGCTGACTTCAGAACCTTTGTCACGTCCATCAGGATCGACCTCCACGCGGCTTGCCTGCGTTTGAGTGTACGACCGTACTCCCGATTCACGGTGGTCGTCTCGGCGCGAGGGAAGCGAAAGGTGTCGCCAGGGGAGGGGTTTGACAAAGCGGAACACTGCTCCGTATGTTTGCGGAACAGTGCTCCGCTTAAGGCGGCGCCCTCATCCCTAGGGAATACTCACCATGACCACTCCGACCCCCGTCCTCTCGATCGCCCCGGTGGTGCTGCCCACCCCGGATCGGGCGGTGGACCTGCGGCTGCGGATCTCCGTGCCGATGACCGGTGACGAGCTGCCGGTCGTCCTGCTGTCGCACGGGCAGGGCTATTCGAACCATCTCTCCTCGCTGAACGGCTACGCCCCGCTCGTGAATTTCTGGGCGGCGCAAGGGTTCGCCGTCATCCAGCCCACCCATCTCAGTTCGAGGACGCTGAACCTGGAGCCAGGCGACCCCGAAGCGCCCATGTACTACCGCTCCCGCGCCGAGGACATGGTCCGCGTCCTCGACCGGCTCGACGAGATCGAGACCGCTGTCCCGCACCTTCGCGGCCGACTGGACCGGGGCAAGATCGCCGTGGCCGGGCACTCGATGGGCGGGCACACCGCGAGCCTGCTGCTGGGCGCGCGGTACACCGACCCGGTCAGCGGTGCGGAAGTGGACCTCGCCGAACCCAGGATCTCGGCCGGGGTGCTGCTCGCCGCGCCCGGCCGCGGCGGCGACGCCCTCACCGAGTTCGTGACGGAGAACTATGCCTTCTTCCTCGGCACGGATTTCTCCGCGATGACGACCCCCGCGCTCGTCGTCGCCGGCGACAAGGACGCCTCCACCCATCTGACCGTCAACGGTCCGGAGTGGCACGCCGATCCGTACTTCCTTGCGCCGGGGCGCAAGACGCTGCTCACCCTGTTCGACGCGGAGCACGGGCTCGGCGGGATCTCCGGCTACGACGTCGCCGAGACGACGGACGAGAACCCGGAACGGGTGGCCGCGGTGGCGAGGCTCACCTCGGCCTATCTGCGCAGCGAGTTCTTCCCCGGGGATCCGGCGTGGCGGCAGGCGTGCGACGAGCTGACCAGCGGTCCCGACCCGCTCGGGCGCATCGACTTGAAGTAGCCCTGTGTCAGGGCACGGGGATCTCCGCCCACACCGTTTTGACCCGGGCGCCGGTCTCCACGCCCCACTGGGCGCTGATCGCTTCGACCAAGGCCAGCCCTCGCCCGTGCGGGCTCGCCGGATCCCGCTTCAGCACGCGCTGTGGCTTCAGCTGGGGGCGGAGGTCGTCGACTTCGACGCGGATCACGTCACGGCCGTCGGGGATGGACACCCGCAGCTCGGCCACGCCGTCGGCGTGTTCGTGCGCGTTGGTGACCAGTTCCGTGGTCAGCAGTTCGGTGTCCGACACGGTACTGCGTCCGATACCACCGAGCTGGCCTCGCAGCCAGGCCCGGATCTTCCCCAGCGGAGGGGTGTCACCGCTGAGGAATTCGTAGGCGGTCTTGGTTCCCACACAGGTCTCCTTAGCGGTCTCCCAGCGGGGATACCCAAGGAGGACGGCGTTCACACCGAGTTCGGCTCACGGATGATGGGCCGGTACGTCGAGGCAGTCGATTGTGCGCGCGAAGGTACGTTGTGCCCGCGGGCCGGCTCCTGGTCCTCTGACGGGGTTCATTTCGCGCGAAGCGGGGAGACTCTCGTGATCAAGAAGATTTTCGCTGTCCTGTCGGTGCTTTCGCTGGCGCTCTTGGGCGTCGCGGGCACGGCGCAGGCCGGGATCGTGCAATGGTCCGACGGGTACGAATCGAACCCTTTCGGCACCTGGGAACGTGACATCCAGGGTGGTGACGGGCATTCCTGGTTCGACATCGGGATGGGGGTGGCGCGGACCGGCAACAACAATGGCTGGCTCTTCGCGGACAACGGCTGGTCGGCGATGCGGGCTCCCAAATCGTTGAGCAGCTTCCCGTCGGATCGGTCGAACTGCGCCGCCGCCATCTACGCCGACCCGGTGGGTGGCGGAGCGAACATCGGCCTGGAGATCTGGGACCCCAACGGCTGGCGGAAGATCTCCCATACGGTGAAGTGGATCGACGACTGGGCGGGGTATCAGCTCATCACCCTGCCCAATCTCAACCTGAACGGGGTGGGTACCGTCTACCTCCAGCCGATCTACGGGAACAACGGTGGCCCGGCGAAGTACATCCGCCTGGACGACGCGGTCATCCAGTGCTCCTATTGAGCGGATAGCGCCGCGGAGCCCGGTGTCTCGTCTCGGTATCGGCCGGCGCCCTGCGTTGCGCCATTCGGTGAATATTCACTGCCGGATATCGGCGGGATTCGGGTTCCGTTCGGAGAAGTGATCACGGAAAACGCCGGAACCTTCGACACTTCTCACGCTGAAGGGTGAGAAGTGTCGAAGGTCTTTCGGCTGAACGGCGCACCGCGGACATGGTCCCGGTAGCCCGGATTCGCGGTAACAACCCCGTTGAGAGCCTTGACATGGGCTCCCCGGGTGACACGCGGTGTTCGCGCTAACGAAAGACGAAATTTTCCGTCTTCCTCAGGCAACCCAAAGAATTCCGGCGGTCGCCGGGTCTCGAAAGGGAAGTCCATGTCGCGAAGACCATTGCTAGTCGTCCTCACCGCCGTCACGGCGATGCTCGTGTCCACCGGGGTCGCCACCGCGGCGCCGCCGGGTGTCGACCCGGCCACGGTCGATCTCACCCTCGACGCGGGGCAGAGCACGACCGTGACCAAGAACGTGACGACCTCGGCGGTGCCGCCGGACCCGGATCTCGTCCTGCTCGCGGACACGACCGGCAGCATGGGCGGGCCGATCGGCAACGTGCGGTCCAACGCCAGTGCCATCACCGGTGACGTGCTGGCCGCGCAGCCGACCGCGCAGTTCGGGGTCGCCGAGTACAAGGACTTCACCGACTCGGTGCCGTTCAAGGTCAACCAGGGCATCACCGGCGACACCACCGCGGTCCAGGCCGGGATCAACCAGTGGGTGGCCTCCGGCGGCGGGGATACGCCGGAAGCCAACCTGAACGCCCTCTACCAGCTGGCCACCGGTGCGGTCACCTTCCGGCCGGACGGCACCCGCATCATCGCGTGGTTCGGCGACGCGCCGTCGCACGATCCGAGCGGCGGGCACACCCTCGCCCAGACCATCGCGGCGCTGCAGGCGGCGAAGATCCGCGTCGTCGCCGTGAACGTCGGGGCTCTCGACGCCACCGGACAGGCCACCGCCATCACCTCGGCCACCGGTGGGGTGCTGCTGAACAACGTCCCCGCTGGTCAGGTCTCCCAGGCCATCCTGGACGGCATCAAATCCATCGAGGTCACGGTGACCCCGAAGGTGACCAGCTGCGACCCGCAGATCACGGTCACCAACAACCCGGGCAGCGTCAAGGTGACCAGCGGCGACGTCGCCACGTTCACCGAGACGATCACGGCGGCGGCCGGAGCCGCGCCCGGCACCTATCACTGCGTGGTCGACTATCAGGTCGACGGCGTTTCGCTCGGCTACCTCGAGACCACGACCGTGCGCGTGCTCGGCTTGAGCGTCAACGATGTGACGGTCGACGAAGGTTCGGGCGGAGCGCCGGTCCCGGCGACCTTCACGGTGTCACTGCTCGGCGGTCCCAGCCCGAATCCGGTGACCGTGCACTACGCGACCGCCAACGGCACCGCGACCGCGCCCGCCGACTACGCGACCGCGAGTGGCACCGTGACGTTCGCGCCCGGTGAGACCGCGAAGCCGGTGACCGTCCTGGTCAACCCGGACACCGTCGACGAACCGAACGAGACGTTCACGGTGAACCTCTCGGCGCCGTCGGGCGCCGGACTCGTCGATCCGGTCGGGGTCGGCACGATCGTCGACGACGACCGTGACGGCGTCTTCTCCTGCACGGGTACCGCGGCGAACGTGCTCGGCGTGACCGCGGCGCGGGCCAACCCGGCGAATCTGCCGTGTGCCGACGACGCCGACAGCGTCGCCGCCGCGACGCTCAACGCCGGTCTGATCAAGGTGGACACCCAGGTGCTGACCGCGTCGACCGATCTCACGCCGGACGACCAGTCGGCGGCCCCGGCAGCGGGCGATCGCGCGCTCGCCACGGCCAGGATCGACAAGACGGTGATCAGCACGGTCGGGCTGACCATCGAACTCGGCGTGATCCAGTCGCAGGCCACGGCGACCTGTCAGCCCGCGCCGGGCGGTCTCGCCCCGGTACTGGCTGGCAGTTCGCATGTCGCGTCGTTGAAGATCAACGGTTCGGCGGTCACGGTGGGCTCGGCGCCGCTGACCATCCCGCTGGTCATCGGCTCGCTGAAGCTGAACAGCCAGACCGTGGCGAACGGTGTGGTGAAGCAGCAGGCCGTCGCCCTGGACACCGCGCTCGCGAAGATCGTGCTCGCGGAGTCCCAGGCCGACGTGCACGGCACCGCCGCGCATCCGGCGGGCAACCCCTGCCGGCGCTGAGGCGGATGAACCGGCCGGGCGGACAGGTCCCTCCTGTCCGCCCGGTCCACCACGGGGGTCAGGGGAGCAGTTCGACGGTGGCCACGGTGGCCTGCGCGAGCAGCGCGTTGTCGATTTGGGCGTCCTTTGTGGACCGGTCGGTCAGTACGGAGAGGACGATCGGCGCCCGGTTCGGCGGCCAGACGACGGCGATGTCGTTGCGGGTGCCGTAGCTCGCCGTCCCCGTCTTGTCGGCGACGGCCCAGCCCGGGACCCCCGCGCGGATGTTCGCGTCACCGGTGGTGTTGCCGCGCATGATGTCGACGAGGATCTTTCGCTTGTCCTCGGGGAGCGCGTCGCCGAGCGCGAAGGCCCGCAAGCTCACGGCGAGGGCGCGAGGCGTGCTGGTGTCCCGGATGTCGCCCGGAGCGGTGTCGTTGAGTTCGGTTTCGATCCGGTCGACGTGGGTCGTGGTGTCGCCGATCCCGCGCAGTACCGCGGTGAGGCCCGCGGGACCGCCGAGTTCGCGGAAGAGCAGATTGCCGCCGGTGTTGTCGCTGTAGCGAAGGGTGGCGTCCATGACCGCGCGCAGCGGCATGCCGGTCCCGACGTGCTTCTCCGTGATCGGCGAGTTCGCGACCACGTCCTGCCGGCTGTAGGTCACCGTCCGGTCCAGTTCGGCGACCGGGGTCCGCTGCAGGACACCGCCCGCGGTGAACACCTTGTGCGTTGACGCGTAGGCGAACCGCTCGTCGGCACGGTAGGCGACCTCGCGGCCGGTCGCGGTGTCCACCGCGTACACCCCGAGCCGGGCACCGAAGGCGCGTTCGAGCCGCTCGAAGCCGGCGCGGCCGTCCGTCACGACCGGGGCGGCGGCCGAGGAGGCGGCGGGTGGTTGCGCGGGGGCGGGCGTGGAACACGCGGCGAGGGACACGACCGAGAGCGCCAGCAGGGCCGCCCGGCTGGGCCGGCGGCGAGAAGAAACGGACACGGTGATTCCTTTCAAGATCGTTCGATGTCCGCAGTCTGGTGAGCGCCGATCATGCTGTCCAAGACACGAATGAGCTATTCCATGCGAATCGGGCATAGTATGTGGTCGTGGACCTGATCGGCGGCTGCCGGGCGTTCGTGAGCGTGAGTGAGGCCGGGAGCTTCACCGCGGGAGCCGCGCTCGCCCGCATTCCCCAGCCGGTGGCGAGCCGCCGGATCGCCGCGCTGGAACGGCATTTCGGCGAGCGGCTGTTCGACCGCACCACCCGGCGCGCGCGGCTCACCCCCTTCGGCCGGGACATGCTGCCGTCGGCGAAACGCCTGGTGACCCTGGCCGACGCCATGGAGCACGACGCGCAGCGCGCCAAACTGCGGCCGACGCGGCTCGCGATACCGGAGATCTGCCCCATCCGCGAACTCGCCGAACTCGACGCGGCGGCGCGGGCACTGGACGTCTTCCTGGAGTTCCGGCAGGCCCCGCCGCGGGAACGAGCCGAACTCGTGCGGACCCAGGAGGTCCGCGCGGCTCTCACGGCCGTCCCCGGGGAAGAGGGCACCTGGAAGGTCGAACTGGGCCTGGCCGGCACAGGCGGGTCGCGGACGGGTTCGCTGCACCTGGAAACGTTGCGGGTGGGCCGGTCCGGCCGTGCGCTTCGCCGGGTCTGGATCCAGCCCGAGGACGACGTCCCGCATCTCCGCGACCGCCTGTTCCGCGTCCGCGATTCGGTGGGCCTGCGGCCGGCGCAGGTCGCCGTCGCCGACTCGCTCACCGGGGCCGCTGCGGCCGTGTTCGGTTCGGCCGATCTGCTGCTGTGTTCGACGGCTCAGGCCACCGAACTCGGTTTGGCCTGGCGGCCCATCGGCGAACTCCGGCTCGTCCGCGGCTACGAGGTCACGGCGGGGCTCGGCGAGGACGCGCAGCGGCTCCGTGCACGCTTGTGGCCGGACATCGCCCGGTGTCTCGGCGCGGAGGAGACCACATGAACACCGAGTCGCTGCTCGCGCGGTTGCGCGCGGAACTGGCCGACGGCGGCCTGCGGGGCTCGTTCCTGGTACGGGACCTGCGGACCGGATACGAGATCGGCATCGATCCCGACCTCGAGTTCCCGAGCGCCTCCTTGGTGAAGATCCCGCTCGCCGCGGCGACCTTGGAACGGATCCGGCGGGGCGAACTGGACGGTTCGGCGCCGATCGAGGTCCAGCCCGGCCGGGCCACCACGCCGGGGCCGACCGGGCTGACCCGGTTCCGGCATCCGGCCAGGGTGTCGATCGACGACCTGCTCTACCTCGCCATGGCCATCAGTGATGAGACCGCGGCCGACACGCTCTTCTCGCTGACACCGCCCGCAGAAGTCACGAGGATGACGCGGGAATGGGGTGTGCCGGGGATTTCCGCGCGGCATCCGGTGTCGGACCTCAGCGACACGCCCGCAGAACGCTTCGGCCCCCAGGACGTCCACCTCGCGCACGCGCTCGCGATCAACGCGGGTACCGCCGGGCAAGGACATCCCGTCCCCCAGCTCGACATCACCCGCGCGAGTTCCGGTTCCGCCCGCGCGTTCGCCGGTCTGCTGGAAGCGCTGTGGACACCCTCCAAAGTGGACGAATCCGTGGCGGCGCGGGTGCGCGAACTGATGGGACTCAACCTGTTGCGTCAACGCTTGAGCCCCGACTTCGTCTCCGACGCCACGAAATGGTCGTCGAAGACCGGTACGGTACTGAACCTGCGTCACGAGGTCGGTGTCGTCGAACACGCCGACGGCGGGATCTTCGCGATCGCCGCGCTCACCGAGTCACGCGTGTCCGCGGCGATCCAGCCCGAGGCCGAAGTGCTGATGGCCCGCGTGGCGCGGACACTGCGTGATCATCTGCGCGGTGGATGAAGGGCGGCACCGGCGTTTGCCGAACGATCATCACGGGTATTCCGCGCCTGTGCCCGATCCATCGGCTGATCTCGCCGCGCACTTCCCCGAATTGCGGGACCAGCGTCTCGTCGTCGACTACGACGACGCCGACGACGCCGACGACCCGGTCCTGCTCCGCCCGGACGGTTCCCCCATCGACACCTGGCGCGAGAACTATCCGTACTCGACGCGCATGCCCCGCGCCGAATACGACGTGGTGAAGCGGTTGCTGCAGATCGAACTGCTGAAACTGCAGTACTGGATCAAGGACACCGGTGGCCGCATGGTCATCCTGTTCGAAGGCCGGGACGCGGCGGGCAAGGGCAGCACCATCAAGCGGTTCACCGAACACCTCGACCCGCGTGGCGCGAGAGTGGTGGCGCTGGGCAAGCCCACCGAACGCGAGCGGGGCGAGTGGTATTTCCAGCGTTACGTGAACCATCTGCCCACCGAGGGCGAGATCGTGCTGTTCGACCGGTCCTGGTACAACCGCGCCGGCGTCGAACCGGTGATGGGGTACTGCACGGACGAACAGTACGAACGCTTCATGCGGCAGGCGCCGCTGTTCGAGCGGATGCTCGTCGACGACGGGATCGTCCTCGTCAAACTGTGGTTCTCCGTGTCGAAATCCGAGCAGCGGACCCGGTTCCTCATCCGGCAGGTCGACCCGGTGCGCCAATGGAAGCTGAGCGCCAACGACGTCAAGTCGCTCGACCGCTGGGATGCCTACACCGAGGCGAAGGTGAAGATGTTCCGCGCCACCGACACGGAGATCGCGCCGTGGACGGTGGTCAAGAGCAACGACAAGAAACGGGCGCGTGTCGAGGCGATGCGCAGTGTGCTCGCCCGCGTGGACTACGCCGACAAGGACGAGGACGTCGTCGGTGAGCCGGATCTGAACGTGGTCGGTGCCGCGGCGACCCTCTTGGAGGAGGGCGAGGACGAAGCGTCGCTCAGCCCGACGCCGATCGCGCCGTCGCCGGATCCCGACCACGGGCCCGGTCTGCATCCGTAGCCGCGTCCGTGGTTGTCGAGATCCCGCCATGTCGGGTATCCGCCATCGACGGGCCGTGTAGGAACGCTGATCAGCTGTCTTTACTTCTCGTACGGACGTCGGGGGCTCCTGTCGAAAGGGATCATGGTGATCAGTAGTACGAGAAAGACGCGGAGAGGCACGGTGGCCGTGGTCGCCGGCGCCTTCCTGGCCTCGGGCCTGGTACTGGCTCCGGCCGCGGGTGCGGCACCCGCCGCCAAGGCCGACCCGGACACCGCGGCGCTCGCCGGTGCGCTGACCACGCAGGCCGTGGCGTGGGGTGAGTGCTCGTTCCCCTCGGTCGCGCCCGCGACGGAAGCCGAACTTAAGAAGGTCAAGGGCCTGGCCTGCGCGACCATCCAGGTCCCGCGCGACTGGCACGACCCGCAGGACGGCAACACGATCGGCATCCGCGTCTCCAAGACCGCGACGGCCTATCCCGGTACCGGCAGGCAGGGCATCGCGCTGGTCAACCCGGGCGGCCCCGGCGGTGAAGGACTGCCGTGGGGTGCCGCGATGGCGAGGCGCAGCCCGGTGCTGGCCGGACAGTACGACTTCGTCGGCTTCGACCCGCGTGGCGTCGGCCAGAGCACGCCGCTGACGTGCAGCTACACCGTCCCGGACAGCACGGATCAGAACGTGATCAACCGCGCGAAGGTCGACGGCTGCTTGAAGAACCCGCTGACGAAGTTCATCACCACCGAGCAGACCGCGTACGACATGGACTTCATCCGGGTCATCCTCGGGGAGAAGAAGACCAGCTACATCGGTTACTCCTACGGCACGTGGCTGGGCACCTGGTACGCCACCACGTTCCCGGGCAAGGCGCACCGCTTCCTGCTCGACTCCTCGACCGACGCGAGCCGGACGACGCTGGAGAAGACCTGGGATCTGCAGCCGCGCAGCCGGGACCGCCAGTTCCAGGAGGCCCTGCTGCCCTACATGGCGCGCAACGACGCGAAGTACCACACGGGCACCGACCCGCTGGAGATCCGCCGCAACTGGGAGAAGGCGGGCGGCACCCGCGAATTCGCGGGCATGCTCTACGCCGCCTGGTTCATCATCCCGGCGATGTACGACACCACGCAGTACCCGTCGGCCGCGTCGATGGTGGCCGCGCTCGCCAAGGGACCGGCGCCCACCGGGACCGACGCGGAGAAGCTGGAGAAGGTCGTCGCGCAGGCGCTGACCACCCCGGGCCTGACCGACGCGAACAAGGCGTTCCTCGTCAAGGCGAAGGGCAACGCGCTGGAGGCCATCGCGAAGAAGGATTCGGTCGAGCGCAAGGCTTCTTATCAGGGCGGGGCCGAGGTCGAGACCTGGGACGCGGCGTTCGAGGCGATCCGTTGCCAGGACGGCCAGTGGAACCAGAACCTGCACTACTGGACTTACTGGCAGGCCGACCTGACCGTGAACGCGCCGTTCATCGCGCCGATCATGGCTCTCTCGGGCGCGCCGCTGTGCGCGTTCTGGCCGACCACCAACGCCAAACCCGCCCCCGACGCGAAGACCTTCCCGAAGCTGCTGATCGCGCAGACCGAACTGGACGCGGCCACGCCGTACGAGGGCGCGCTCGCCACCGCGAACAGCCTGCCGGGCGCGAAGATGATCAGCGTCGACAACGAAGGAAGCCACGGGATCTTCCCGTACAACACCGACTGCGTCGACGACCCGATCGTGGCCTACTTCCAGACCGGCCTCACGCCGAAGAAGAAGTTCACCGGCTGCCAGGGGCTGCCGCTGCCCGGTGAGGACAAGACGGTCGAGGTCGGCGGTCACCTCGGGCACGACGGCAAGATCAAGATCAAGATGATCACCCCCGAGGTGCGCAAGGCGAACGAGATCGTGCGCGAACTCCTCGAAGGAACCGCCACCGCGGCGGCCGACGAGAAGGGGATGCCCGTCAACAGCTGATCCCGGGTTCCCGGACGAGGTTCCCGCGGGAACCTCGTCCGGGTGCCGGATCTGTGATCGTTTCGTTACCGATTCAGCCGCACGAATCCAGGGCCTTCCCCCTCAAGAACAGTGAGCGGAAACAGCGCGACCGCCGCGCCTGACATCGATGTCAAGGCGGCTGTGCGGAGTGGGGGAGGAGAAGCGTCATGCTCGCCGAGTCGCGGGGCCTGTCGGTGGAGGCCGAGCAGCTGTACCGGGCCCTGCTGGACGGGCGCCCGACCACACCCGGTGCCGAGCTGGCCGAACTGGAGCGCTTCGGCCTGGTGCGGGCTGGCGCGGGCGGAGTCGAGGTGTGCCCGCCTCGCGCGGCGCTGTCGGCGTTCGCCGCCTTGCACGAGGCCGCCGCCGTCCGGGCGCGGGAAGCGGCCGAAGTGCTCGGTGCCGCCTACTCCCTGCGGACCGGCCGGGACGCGGACTTCGTCGAGGTCCTGCGGAGCCGGGACGAGGTGATCGCCACGTTCGAAGCGATGCAGACGCAGGCGACGGTGGACATCGTCGCGCTGGACCCCGGAACGTACATGAGCCCGAAAACCGAGGTGAGCACGGCGCAGCCGGGTTCGATGGCGCGGGGTATCGGCTACCGCGTCGTCTACGACTCGTCCGTGCTCCAGGACGGCGACGGATTCGCGCAGGTGCAGTCGAGTATCGCCCTCGGGGAGCAGGCCAGGGTGTTCCCCGGGTTGCCCTTGAAGCTCGTCATCGCCGACAGCGCTCGCGCGCTGATCGCCGTCCCGAACTCCGACGCCGGGGACGTGCTGGCGTTGCTGATCCACCCGTCGATGCTGCTGAGCGCGCTGATCGAGTTGTTCGGCTCGTTCTGGCGGATGGCCGTCCCGGTCCGCGCGGGCGGACCTGACGACGCGGAAGCGGCACAAGAGCCGACGCTGGCCACCCGGCGGCTGCTCGCCTTGCTCAGCGGGGGACTGACCGACGAGGCGATCGCCCGCGAACTCGGCATCAGCGAACGCACGGTGCTCCGGCGGATCAGCCGTCTGCAGCAACTGCTGGGCGCGCAGACGCGATTCCAGCTGGGAGCGCAGGCGTCCCGCCAGGGCTGGCTCTGAATCGGCGACTCGTGAGTGGTAATGACGGTTCTGACCGTCGTTACCACTCACGAGGTGACCAAGGGGCCACCGCCGGCCGCGGGCCGAAGTCCGTCCGGAAGTGACAAGCGGGACAACCCCATTCTCGCTTCCCCGTGAGCATGGCCCCATCGCCGTCAGCGTTTCGCACTTCTTTCATTGACACTCTTCCCGGCCGATCCATACAGTTCCGGCAGATAAAGAACGGTCTCCGGAATGGAATCCGCTTTCGGCAACGGTGCCGTTCCGCATTCACCAGCTCCCGCTCACGTCGTCAAACGAGGGGCCATGGAAACCATTTCGGAAACGGTCGTCGCCGCCCATGGGCCGGACGACGCAGATGGCGGGGAGTCGTTCGCGACCCTGCTCGGGTACTGGGCCCGGCGGCTCGGCGACGAGGTCGCCGTGACCTACCTCGACCACCGTGCCGGCGCGGACGGCCGGGCGGTCACCCTGTCGTGGCGCGAACTCGACGACCGGGTCGGCACCCTCGCCACGCGGCTGGCCGATTTCGCCGCCCCGGGGGAGCGGGCCGCGATCCTGGCCCGGCAATCCGCCGACTACGTCGTCGCCTTCCTCGGCGCGATCCGGGCCGGGCTGGTCGCCGTCCCGCTGTTCGCCCCGGACCTCCCCGGGCACGCGGGCAGGCTGGCCGCCGTGCTCGCCGACTGCGCGCCGCGGGTCGTGCTCACGACCGCGGCCGAGATCGACGGCGTCGCCGGGTTCCTCGCCTCGGCGGAGATCGAGCGCCCCGCGGTGCTCGCCGTCGACACCCCTGCCCCGGTCGCGGCCGGTGACCGTTCCTGGCCGCGACCGGAACCGAACGGACTGGCGTACCTGCAGTACACCTCCGGTTCGACCCGGACCCCGGCGGGCGTGATGCTGACCCACCGCAACGCGCTCACCAACGCCCGCCAGGCCTGCGACTGCTACGGCATCGAAACCGGGACGACGTCCACGGTCAGCTGGCTGCCGCTCTTCCACGACATGGGCCTGATCCTGGGGATCGGCGCGCCGATGGCCGCCGGCGCGGCCTCGGTGCTGATGGACCCGCTCGCCTTCCTGGAACGCCCGTCGCGCTGGTTGCGCGCACTCACGGCCAGTCCCGGCGCGATCAGCGCGGCACCCAATTTCGCTTACGCCTACAGCGCTTCCCGTGTGACCGAGGCCGAAAAGAGCTACCTGGAACTGAGCCGCGTCGTCTCGCTGATCAACGGGAGCGAGCCGGTGCTGCCGGAGACCATCGCGAAGTTCCACGACACCTTCGCCGAATGCGGGCTGCGGCCCGAGGTGCACCGCTCCTCCTACGGACTGGCCGAGGCCACCGTGCTCGTCTCCGTCACCGAGGCGGGCAAGGCGCCGCGGCAGGTGACCTTCGACCGCGACCGGCTCGCCGCCGGGTTCGCGCTACCGGCCGGGCCCGGCGCCGCGCAGACCACGCTCGTCTCCTGCGGTTTTCCCGCCGGTCAGCGGATCCGTATCGCCGATCCGGTCACCGGGGCCCTCGCGGGGCCGGGCGAGGTCGGCGAGATCCAGGTGAGCGGGCCGAACGTCGGCGTGGGCTACTGGGGACGGCCCGGTGCCTCGGCCGGCGTCTTCGGTCTCTCGCCGGTCGACCCGGACACCGGCGCGGGCTGGCTGGCGACCGGGGACCTCGGCGTGCGCTACGACGGCGAGCTGTTCGTGACCGGCAGGCTGAAAGACCTCGTCATCGTCGACGGCCGCAACCACTACCCGCAGGACATCGAGCAGACCGTGGAGACGCATCCCGCGGTCCGGCCTCATTCCGCCGCCGCTTTCGCGATCGAGCGGGCGGACGGCGAGGCGGCGGTCGTGGTCCTGGAACGGGCCAAGGGGACCGAGGCCGACGTCGCCGTGGCGACCGCGGAGGTCCGGAGAGCGGTCTCGGCCGCACACGGCCTGCGCCTGCACGACGTCGTCTTCCTCGCCCCGGGCCAGGTCCCGCGGACCTCCAGCGGCAAGATCAGCCGGGTCCTCTGCCGGAGGTCCTATGTGGACGGATCGCTGACCGCGCGGCGGCCCGGGTGACCGCGGAGCTCCGCGCCTGGCTGATCGCGCGGGTGGCGGAACGGACCGGGCTGCCCGGGGACCAGGTCGATCCGGACCGCCCGGTACACGAGAACGGGCTTTCCTCGCGGGAGTCGATGGCGCTGGCCGCGGATCTGGGCCGGTACCTCGGCCGGCCGCTCGCACCGACCCTGGTCTGGCAGAGCCCGACGATCAACGCCCTCGTCGCCCAACTGTCCACAGTGGAGCCGGAAGCCGTCGTAACGGCGGAAAGCCGCGAGGAGGAGCCGATCGCGATCGTCGGCGTCGGCTGCCGCCTGCCGGGAGGGGCCGAGTCCGCGGAGCGGTACTGGCGCTTCCTGGACGCCGGGCACGACGGTATCCGTGACGTCCCGGAAGACCGCTGGGAGGCGTTCGGCGGCGGCGTCGACGGGCTGCCCGGCCGAGGCGGGTTCCTCGGCGAAATCGCCGGCTTCGACGCCGAGTTCTTCGGCATCACCCCGGGCGAGGCCGAAACGATGGACCCCCAGCAGCGGATGCTGCTCGAAGTCGCCTGGGCGGCGCTCGAAGACGCCGGGATCCCGCCGTCCACCTTGCGGGGAAGCCGGACCGGGGTGTTCGTCGGCCTCTCGGCCGGCGAGTACGGCCACTTGACGATGTCCGACCCCACCGCCGTCGACGTGTGGTCCGCCACCGGTGCCGCGACCAGTATTGCCGCCAACCGGCTCTCGTACCTGTTCGACCTGCGCGGGCCCAGCCTCACCCTCGACACCGCCTGCTCGTCGTCGCTGGTGGCGGTGCATCAGGCGGTGCAGAGCCTGCGGCGGGGTGAATGCGGGACGGCGCTGGCCGCCGGGGTGAACCTGATGCTTTCGCCCGCCGTCACCGCGACCTTCCAGCGTGCGGGGGTGCTGGCCCCCGACGGCCACTGCAAGCCGTTCGACGCCGCCGCCGACGGTATCGCCCGTGGCGAGGGCTGCGGCGTGGTCGTGCTCAAACCGCTGAAGGCCGCCCGCCGGGCGGGGGACCGCGTGCTCGCGGTGATCCGCGGCAGCGCGGTGAACTCCGACGGCCGGTCCAACGGTCTCGTGGCACCCAGCCCGGCCGCGCAGGCCGCGCTGCTGCGTGACGCGTACGCCGCGGCGGGGGTCGAACCGTCCTCTGTGGACTACGTCGAGGCGCACGGGACCGGCACCGCGCTGGGGGATCCGATCGAGGCCGGTGCGCTCGGCGAGGTGCTGGGCGTCGGCCGCGAACCGGACCGCCCGCTGCTGATCGGCTCGGTGAAGGGCAATCTGGGGCATCTCGAAGGCGCGGCCGGGATCGCCGGGCTGATCAAGGTCGTCCTCGCGATGGTGCACCGGCGGTTGCCGCCGACCCCGCACTATCGCGAGCCCAACCCGTACATCGACTTCGCCGGTCTCGGCCTGCGCGTGGTCGACGCGGTGACGGACTGGCCGCGGTACTCCGGTGTCGCGCGTGCCGGGGTCTCCGCCTTCGGGTTCGGCGGGACCAACGCCCATGTCGTCCTCGAAGAGTGGCCTGCCGCGTCGTTCCCCGCCCGCGGGAAGGAAGCCGAAGGCCCGCGGGTCTTCGCGCTGTCGGCCAAGTCGCGCGAGGTGCTCCAGGCGCGGGCCGCCGATCTGGCGGAGTGGCTCGACGATCCCGCCCGGCGCGCGGTTCCGCTGGACGTCGTCGCCGCGACCCTGGCGCGGGGCCGGGATCCCCTGCCGGTCCGCGGCGCGGTGGTCGCCGAGGAGCGCGAACGGGTCGCCGTCGCGCTGAGAGAACTGGCCGCCGGACGCGAGAGCGTCGGCGTCGTCACCGGCGAGGCCGCGCAGGCACCCGGTGTCGTGTTCGTCTTCTCCGGCTACGGCTCCCAATGGCCCGGGATGGGCCGTCTCCTGCTGCGCACCGAACCCGCGTTCCGCGCGGAGGCCGAGGCGCTCGATCCGGTGTTCCAGGCCGAAGCCGGGTTCTCCTTGCTCGAGATGTTCTCGGGTGAGCGCGACCTGCCGGACCTCGGCGCGACGCAACTGGCGTTGTTCGGCACGCACCTCGCCCTGGCCGGGCTCTGGCGGGCGCACGGTGTCGTCCCGGCGGCGGTACTCGGCCATTCGATGGGTGAGGTCGCGGCCGCCGTCGTCGCCGGGGCGCTGGACGTCGCGGACGGCCTGCGCGTGATGGCCACGCGGGCGCGGCTGCTCGCCGAGGTCGACGCGGCGGGCGACGGCGCGATGGCCGTCGTCGAACTGTCACCCGCCGAACTGGCCGAGCTGGAAGCGGAATTCCCCGGGATCACCGTCGCGGTCTACGCGTCGCCGGTCCAGTGCACCGTCAGCGGTGGCGCGGATCAGGTGGAGGCACTGGTCTCGCACGTCGAGAGCCTCGGCAGGCTGGCCAAGAGACTGCCGGTCGGCGGCGCCGGGCATTCGGAAGCCGTCGACGCCGTCCTCGGCCGGTTTCGCGCGGACCTCGCCGGCCTCTCGGCCAAACCCGCCGAGATCCCTTTTTACAGCAGTGTTCTCGATGATCCACAGTGGACACCGCGCTTCGACGTCGACTACTGGGCGGCGAATCTGCGCCGCCCGGTGCGGTTCAGCCAGGCGCTGGCGGCGGCGACCGCCGACGGCCACGGCGTGTTCGTCGAGATCTCCCCGCATCCGGTCGCGCTGGCCGCGATCGAGCAGAGCACCGGGGCACTCGCGCTGCCGTCGGCGAGCCGCAAGACCGACGAGCGGACGGCGTTCCTGACCACCCTCGCCCGCCTCCACACCCTCGGGCTGCCCGGCGTGCTCGACGCGCGCGGTCCCCGGCCGGTCCCGGTCGCCCTGCCCGGCCCGCGCTGGCGGCACCGGCGGTTCTGGCCCCGGCGTCCGGCCGCCCGCTCCGGAACCGGCGGCGCGCATCCGCTGCTGGGTGTCCACATCGAACAGCCGACCGGCGGTGGCCATCTGTGGCGCGCGGACGTCGGGACCGCGGCGCTGCCGTGGCTGGCCGACCACGCGGCGATGGGTGTCCCGCTGTTCCCCGCCACCGGTTTCCTGGAACTGGCGCTCGCCGCGGCGAAGGCGGTCCTGCGGCCCGGCGGGCAACTGCGCGTCGGTGGCCTCGAACTGCACCGGGTGCTCCCGCTCGCCGCGCACACCGAGGTGACGACCAGTCTCGGCACCGGCCCCGGACCGTCCGAAGTGGACGTCTACGCGCGGTCCGCGCACGGCGGCTGGATCCGGCACGCCACCGCCCGCGTCCACGACGGCGACACCACGGTGGTGCCGTTCGGCGCGGTCGGCGCGGATGCCCGGCCGGTCGACCTTTACCAGGTGCTCGCCGGGATGGGGCAGAGCTACGGTCCCGCCTTCCGCGGGCTGCGCGACGTCCTGGCCGCGCCGGGCCGCGCTTCGGCGTCGATCACCCTGCCCGCCGACCATCCGGCGTTCGTCCTGCATCCGGTGATCGCCGACGCCTGCCTCCACGCGCTGGCCGCGGCCGCCGGGGACACGCTGCGCGAGGCCGACGGCGTGTTCTTGCCGCTCACCGTGGGCGAGGTCGTCGTGGCCGGTGAGCCACGGCGCGGCGTCCGCGTCGACGCGGTGCTCGGTTCGCTCGATCCGGCCGGTGACGGCCTGGTCGGCGGGGTCCAGCTCGTGGACGCCGACGACGTCGTCCTGGTCGAGTTCCGCGACGTCTACTGCCGCCGGTTCCAGCGGTCGGCCCTGCCGGTTCCGCTGGAGGACCTGCTGTTCGAGACCGTCTGGCGGCAGGCCGACCTGCCCGCGACCGAACCGGGCGAGCATCGCTGGGTCGTGTTGTACGACGACGAACACCGGGACCTGCCGTGGCTGACGTCGTTACGCGAGCGGCTCGCCGAGACCGGGGACGGGCTGGAGACGGCCCGGCTCGGCGATCGCGCGGCACTGGCGGAACTCCTGCGGTCCCGTGAGGTGACGGGTGTGCTCGCGTGCGTCGCCGCGACGGGCGAGCCCGATCCGATGCGGGCCGGAGGGACGATCGCCGCGCTCTCCTCCGTCATCGCCGAACTGGCCGAGCAGGCGACCGCCCCACGGTTGTGGCTGGTCAGCGCGGGCGCGTCGGTCGTCGAACCCGGCGAGCGCGGTGACCCCGGGCAGGCCTGCCTGCGCGGGCTGATCCGGGTCCTCGCCTTCGAACATCCCGAACTGCGCGCGAGCCAGGTCGACTTCGACGCCGAACCGGATCCGGCCGGGCTGTGGGTCGGCAAGCTGGTGGCGGAGATCCGCGCGGACGCGCCGGACGACGAGATCGCCTGGCGCGAGGGCGTCCGGTACACGCGGCGGCTCGCCCGGCCGGAGCTCGGCGAACCCGGCCGTGAAACCGTTGTCCGCGAAGGCGCTTACGTGATCACGGGCGGGCTCGGCGGCCTCGGCCTGGTCGCGGCGGACTGGCTGGCGACGCGCGGCGCGACCCGGCTGATCCTGTCCGGCCGCCGCGGCGCGGGCCCGGAGACCGAATCCGCGCTGGCGTCCCTGCGCCGTCTGGGTGCCGACGTCCGCGTGGTGACCGGCGACATCGCCGAGCCGGGGACGGCCGAGGCCTTGGTCGCGGCGGCCACGGAAGGCGGTCTGCCGTTGCGCGGTGTCCTGCACGCGGCCGGAGTGCTGGCCGACGGCGCCGCCGTCACCGTCGGCACCGGCGCGATCGACGCCGTCTGGCGGGCGAAAGCGCTGGGAGCGTGGCGGTTGCACGAGGCGACCGCCGGACACGACCTCGACTGGTGGCTGGCGTACTCGTCGGCTGCCGCGTTGTTCGGCTCGCCGGGGCAGACCGCGTACGCCACCGCGAACGCCTGGGTGGACGCGCTCGTCGCGTGGCGCCGGGCCGCCGGGCTGACGGCGGCGACCGTCGGCTGGGGAGCCTGGGGTGAGGCGGGAGCGGCCGTCGGCAGCCGCAATCCGGTGCTCGAACCGCTCGGCACGGAGGAGGCGCTGGCGGCGCTGGACGCCGTGCTGACCCGCGACCGGGCGGCGACCGGGATCGCCCGCGTCGACGCCGGGACCGTGCTGGCCCTGTTCCCGCGGCTGGTCGAACGACCGTTCTTCGGAATCCTGGTACCGGGCGAAGAACCGGATACCGCACCGTCCACTTGGGACGGCCTGGAGGCATTGCGGGCCGCGCTGCCGGAAGCCGCGCGGGAGATGCTGGCCGACTACCTCTCCGGGCTCGTCGCCGGGATGCTCGGGATCGCCGAGGACGAGATCGACAGGCACGTCCCGCTCACCCGCCTGGGCCTGGACTCACTCACCGCCATGCGCGCCCGGGGCGTGGTGGAACGGGATTTCGGCCTGCCGCTGCCGATTCCGCTGCTGTTGCGGGGCGCCAGCCTGGGCGAACTCGCCGACCACCTCGCCGAACAGGCCGGATTCGGCGGGGGAGGCCCGCGCTCCGCCGGATCGGTCGTCGTGGTCGGGCCGCGTGATCCGGCCGAACGCTGGGTCGCCCGGCAGTGGCGGGCGGAACTGGGCGGCGCGGAACCCGGCGTCCATGACGATTTCTTCGCCGCGGGTGGAGATCCCGAAGGCGCAAAACGGTTGCGGGCGGCGTTCGCCGGTCAGCTCGGCGCCGTCCCCGACGTCGACCGGCTCTTCGCCACGCCGACGATCGCGGCGATGGCGGATCTGCTGCGGGTCGCGATCGAAGGGCGCGGGGACTGCCCGGTCCGGCCGTTGCGCGAAGGCGGCACGGATCCGGTGTTCCTCTTCCACCCGGCGGGCGGGCCGACGAGTGTCTACGACGGACTCGTCCGCCTTCTGCCCGACGGCGGATCCGTGTACGGGCTCGAACGGATCGACGAAGAGGACACCGTCGAGGGCAAGGCCGACTGCTATCTCGAACTGATCCGGGAGATCCAGCCACACGGCCCGTACCGGCTGGGTGGCTGGTCGTTCGGCGGCTGCCTCGCCTATGAAACGGCCCGGCGGCTGACCGCGGCGGGGGAGCGCGTCGACCTCGTGTTCCTGATCGACAGCATCCTGCCGTTGCCCGCGGCCGGGAAACCGGTGCACGAAATCCTGCTGGACCGGTTCGCCCGGTTCGCCGAGCATGTCGAACGGACCTACGGCGTCCCGCTGGACATCCCGCGCGAGGACCTTCTCCCCCTCGGGGAGGAGGAGCAAATCAGGCTGGTGATCGGCAGACTGGCCGCGCGAGTGCCGGGGATGGGCCAAGGGGTGCTGCGGCATCAGTACGAGTCCTATGTGGACGCGCGGGTCGCCGAACGCTATGTCCCGAAACCGTATGCCGGTCCGGTGCTGCTGCTGCGCGCCCAGGATCCCCATCCGCTGACCACCACCCTCGACCCGCGTTACCTGCGCACCGACGAAACCCTCGGCTGGGACGCCTACTGCCCGGACCTCCACGTCGTCCGGATCCCGGGCGATCACCTGTCGATGATCGACCCGCCGCAGGTCGAGGTGGTCGCGGCGGCACTCGCGAGCAGGCTCGCGGCGTCGAAGACGGTGCGGCCATGACCGACGTCCCGTTCGCGCCGACGACGGCGTTCCGGATCGCCGACCTGGCCGCCCGCCAGGACGAAGCCGTCCGGATCGCGGAGAAGCGGGCCGTCGACCGGCAGCACGCCAAGGGCAAGCTGACCGCGCGCGAACGGATCGACCTGTTGCTGGACGAGGGTTCCTTCGTCGAACTCGACCAGTTCGCCCGGCACCGGTGCGCCGAGTTCGGGATGGACGCGAACCGGCCCTATGGCGACGGCGTGGTGACCGGCCACGGCACCGTCGACGGCAGGCAGATCTGCGTGTTCTCCCAGGACTTCACCGTGTTCGGCGGCAGCATGGGCGAGGTCTTCGGTGAGAAGGTCCTCAAGGTGATGGACCTGGCCATGACGCTGGGCTGCCCGGTCGTCGGGATCAACGACTCCGGCGGCGCCCGCATCCAGGAAGGTGTCGTCTCACTGGCGTACTACGCCGAACTCGGCAGGCGTAACGCGCTGGCGTCCGGTGTCATCCCGCAGATCTCGCTCATCATGGGTCCTTGTGCCGGTGGGGCGGTCTACTCGCCCGCGATCACCGATTTCACCGTCATGGTCGACGAGACCGCGCATATGTTCGTCACCGGGCCGGACGTCGTCCACGCCGTCAGCGGCGAGCGCGTCACCGCGCAGCAACTCGGCGGTGCCGCGATGCACAGCGCCGTGTCCGGCAACGCCCATCACCGGGCCGTCGACGAACACGACGCGATCGACTGGGTGCGGACCCTGCTCGGCTACCTGCCGTCGAACAATCTCGACGCCGCCCCGGAGTACGCCGACGAGACCGGCGCCGAGCCGACCGCCGCCGATCTCGAACTCGACCGGCTGGTGCCCGACGCGCTGAACCAGGCCTACGACATGACCGAGGTGATCGTCCGCCTCGTCGACGACGGCGAGTTCACCGAGGTCCACAGTGGATTCGCGGCCAACATGATCTGCGCGTTCGGCCGGGTGCAGGGCCGCACGGTCGGCGTCGTGGCCAACCAGCCGTGGCATCAGGCCGGTGTCATCGACATCGACGCCTCCGAGAAGGCCGCGCGGTTCGTGCGCTTCTGCGACGCCTTCAACATCCCGCTGCTCACCCTCGCCGACGTCCCCGGCTACCTGCCCGGCGCGGAGCAGGAGCGGCTGGGGATCATCCGCCGCGGCGCCAAGCTGATCTACGCCTACGCCGAGGCGACCGTGCCGAAGGTGACCGTGGTGATCCGCAAGGCCTACGGCGGCGGCTACGCGGTGATGGGGTCGAAGCATCTCGGCGCGGACGTCAACCTGGCCTGGCCGACCGCGGAGATCGCGGTGATGGGCGCCGAGGGAGCGGTGCGGGTGCTGCACCGGCGTGAACTGGCCGCGCTGCCGCCGGAACAGCGGTCGGCCGAACAGGCGAGGCTCACCGAGGCCTACCGGAAACGGCACTCGAATCCTTACGTCGCCGCTGAACGCGGTTACGTCGACCAGGTCATCGTGCCGTCGCAGACCCGCCTGCACGTCGCGAGGGCACTGCGCGCGCTGCGGACCAAGCGGCAGACCCTCCCGGCCAAGAAACACGGAAACATCCCTTTGTGAGCAAGGAGAAGTGATGAACCGAACGCGGCGGTGGGGCCTGCTGGTGTTGTCCATGGTCGCCTTGCTCGGCACGTCGATCCCGGCGAGCGCCGCGCCCACGCCGGTCACCGCCGACGACGGCGCGAAGGTGGTCGAGGAGACCTGGCTGGACGCCCGGACGGTCGATCTCAAGATCAGCTCGCCCGCGCTCGGCACCACCGGCATGGTCCGCTTGCTGGTCCCCGCCGGCTGGGCCGCGCAACCGGCGCGGACCTGGCCCACGCTGTACCTGCTGCACGGCTGCTGCGAACCGGTCGACTACCGCTCGTGGGACCAGTTCACCGACGTCAAGGCGTTCACCGCGGACAAGGACGCGCTCGTCGTGATGCCGACCGGCGGGCCCGCCGGGATGTACACGAAGTGGTGGAACTTCGGTCTCAAGAGCACTCCGGACTGGGACACCTTCCACACCCTGGAGGTGCGGCAGATCGTCGAACGCGGGTACCGCGCCGGCACCCGCCGGGCGATCGCCGGACTGTCGATCGGCGGGTACGGCGCGCTCGCCTACGCGTACAAGCACAAGGGGATGTTCGGCGCGGCCGCCTCCTACAGCGGTGTCCCGAACACGCTTTACCAGGGAACCCCGCTGTTCATCCAAGGCATCCTCGCTCGCGCGGGGATCTTCAACTACCTCGAACTCTGGGGCGACAGCTGGGGGATGCGGCCGCTCTGGTCGGCGAACAACCCCTTCGACCACATCGACGACCTTCGTGGCACCGCGCTCTACATCTCCTGCGGCAACGGCCAGACCGGGCCACTCGATCCGCCCGGTCAGTCCGACATCTTCGAACCCTCGGCGCTGGGCACCTCGGTGAGCTTCACGGATCGGTTGAAGCTCAAGGGAATCCCGGCGACCGTCGACTACTACGGCCCCGGCACGCACAGCTGGCCCTACTGGCAGCGGGCTTTGCGTAACTCGTGGCCGGTGCTGGCCGGCGCTCTCGGCATCTAGAGGACTAAACGCGGGTGGTGGGTGCGCCGTGTTCCGCATTCAGAGGACTGAACGCGTGGTCAGTGGGCGATCAGTTCGGCGAAGCGTTCCGGGCTGACGTTCCCGCCACTGATGATCACGCCGATCCGCCCCGAGGCGGGCATCTGACCGCTGAGCAGCGCGGCCAGCCCGGTCGCCCCGCTGGGCTCGATGACGAGCTTGAGACGTTCGAACGCGAACCGCATCGCGTCCCGGACCTGGTCGTCGCTGACCAGCGCGATGTCGTCGACCAGCTTCCGGTTGATCGAGAAGGTCAGCTCGCCGGGGATCGAAGCGGCCTGGCCGTCGGCGATCGTCCGGGGGACCGGGATCGAGACGCGTTCGTCCGCGTCCAGCGAGCGCTTGGTGTCGTCACCCTCGGCGGGCTCGACGCCGACGACACGGATACCGGGCCGCAGGGCCTTCGCGGCGGTCGAACTGCCCGCGATGAGGCCGCCGCCACCGACCGGGACGACCAGCGTGTCGAGGGAGTCGGTGTCCTCCAGCAGTTCCAGCGCCGCGGTGCCCTGCCCGGCGATCACGTGCGGGTGCTCGTACGGCGGGATGAGCGCCAGGCCGCGATCGGCCGCCAGCGCCTCGCCGATCGCGACGCGGTCGCCGGTGTACCGGTCGTAGGTGACGATCTCGGCGCCGTAACCCGCCGTGGCGTCCTTTTTGGACTGCGGGGTGTCCTCCGGGATCAGGATGACCGCGCTGCTCCCGAGTTCCCGTGCCGCGAGCGCGACGGCCTGGGCGTGGTTGCCCGAAGAATAGGCGGCGATGCCCTTGGCGAGCTGTTCCGGCGAGAGCCGGGAGGCGGCGTTGTACGCGCCGCGGAACTTGAAGGCCCCGACGCGCTGGAGGTTCTCGCACTTGATGAAGACCTCGGCGCCGACGAGGTCGTCGAGGGTCCGGGAGCGCACGACCGGGGTCCGGTGGGCGACACCGGCCAGGCGGGCGGCGGCGTCGCGGATGTCGTCGATGGTCACGGGGGCGGTCATGATGCTCCTTGATCACGGATTTCGGACAGATAGTTGTAAGCGGAGGCGCGGGAGATCCCGATCCGCGCCGCCACCTGAGGCACCGCCCGCCGGACGGCGAAGACGCCGCGCGCGTGCAGGCTGCGGAACAGGTCGAGCCGCTCTTCACGGCTGAGCGCGGCCCACGGTTTGTTCAGCCGGAGCTGGTGTTCGTCCACGATCGCGTCCACCACCGCGTCGACGTCGTCGCCGAAGGTGGTGGTCGGTGTTTCGGTGGTGGTGCCGACATCGGCGAGTTCGCCGACCAGGGTCTTGAGCTGGCCCAGCGCGGTGATGTCGAGATTCACGCACAGCGCGCCGAACACCGAGCCGGCGCTGTCGCGCAGCAGCATGGTCGAGGACTTCACGAGCTTGCCGGACGCTGTCCGGGTGACGTAGTTCAGCTGGTCCTCGGCCTCGTCACCGCGGGCGAGCAGGCCCATGCCGATCTTGCTCATCGAGCCGCCGACACTGCGATCGGTGACCGATCCGGCGATCGCCACCACCGACTTCTCCGGACGGCGGAAATCGTGCACGACGACCTCGCAGAACGAGCCGAGCGTCGCCGCGATTCCGTCGGCGACCGGGGCGAGCGCGTCGAGGATCGCGTCCTGCTCAGACATCGCGTACTCGGGCCAGCGCTTCGACCTCGACGACGCCGCCGTAGGGCAGGGACGCCACTCCGACACAGGTGCGCGCGGGCCGGGGCTCGGCGAAGAACTCTTCGTAGACGCGGTTGAGACCGTCCCGGTCGGTGATGTCGGTCAGGTAGACGACGACCTTCACCACATCGGCCCGGCTCGCGCCCACCGAGCGCAGGGCGGCGTCGAGGTTGGCGAAGGCTCGCGGGCATTCGGCGTCGAAACCGCCCGGCGCCAGTTCGCCCGTCTCGGTCACCCCGAGCCGTCCGGACACGGAGACCAGATCGCCGCTGCGGAAGGCCGGGGGATACGGATGCTCGTTGCTCACAAGACCGACTGTATAAGCGTTGGACGGAAAGTCCAAGTGGTTTACGTCACGGCGTGCGATCGAGGTAGCCGGCGCAGGGGTGGTCATCGCTTTTGGTCGACTAAATGCGAGCTTTGGCAAGTAGTCGGCTGGTCTAGTGTCGCTGACGAACTCAGTGACTGTCTCGTGAGACCTTGGGCTACTTCAAAAACACCGAAGTCTTCAACAAATTCTTGGCTGGCTCGAACGGTGTGTTGACTTCCGCTTCACCCACTAGTATTAAAACGAACACGTGTTCGAATTTCTTTGGTATTATCGTGGGGTGTCCGAGACGATCCTTCCCGAGTTGCCGCAGGAGTTGTGGCGCGCCGGCAAGCTGGAGCTTGCCCATGGCGTGCAACAGTTCCTGCAGGTGATCAGGGTCGCCACCGCCGGACTGGGACAGTATTTGGCGGAGATCGAGTCTCGGGGCGCGAAAGACTTGTACGGGTATGGGTCGACGGCCAAGTGGTTCGCTGATGTGGCGGGATTGTCGTTCGGTGAAGCGCGACCTGTGGTGAATCGGGCGATCGCATTGAACCCGACCCGTGGTTTGGATGGGACCGAGCTTCCGCCCTCCGCGCCCGCTACTGCGACCGCGGCCGCGGAGGGGGCGGTCGGGGACGAACGAATCCAGCAGATTCTGGACTTCCTGGCGAGCCTGCCGCTGGATACATCGGTGGAGGACCGGGAGAGCGCGGAGAAGACCCTGGCCGAGCTGGCCCGCCACGCCGGTCCCCGGCAGCTGGCGAAAGCCGAACAGAACATCCTCGGCTGGCTGGATCCGGATGGTGCCGAGCCGAAGGAGCCTGAGCCGAAGCAGCCGCGTCGCGAGTTGACGTTGGAGCGCCGCAAGGACGGGTTCTGGAAACTGAACGGCCTCCTCGACGACGAAGCCGGTGCCCGCACCGCCGCCGCCCTGGAGGCCTACGCTGCACCCCGCCCGGTCGACGAATTCGGCCAAGCCGATCTGCGGACGAAACCCGAACGCCTCGGCGACGCCTGGGTCGACCTGGTCGACCTCGCGATCGCCTGCCCGGACCAGCCGGGCACTTCCGGTTACCGGACGCTGGTGCATGTCACGATCGGGCTCGACGAGTTGAAGACCGGCCTCGGCACCGCGTGTGTGGACTACGTCGGGACGATGACCGCTCGCGAGGCCCGGATGGCGGCCTGCGACTGCCTGATGCTGCCGGTGGTGTTGAACGCGGCTGGTGAGCCGCTGGATGTGGGGCGTCTGAGACGGTTCGTCACGCCTGGCCAGCGACGGGCGTTGAACATCCGGGACCGGGGTTGCGCCTTCCCGGGCTGTCATCGGCCCCCGAAGAACTGCCACGCCCACCACATTGAGCACTGGGCAGACGGCGGACCCACCGACCTGCGGAACCTGACCCTGCTGTGCGGCTTCCACCACCGGCTGATCCACCACGGCGACTGGCAAGTCCGCATGGCAGCCGACGGGCTACCCGAGTTCATTCCACCCCAGTACCTGGACCCGCTCCGACGAACCCGGCGCAACACCCTCCACCGCGCCGCCTAACCCCCGCATCACCCGAGGAGCCCGCGCCAGCCACACCGGCGACGGGCCTCTCGGCATGCCCACAGACAGACGACCCACCGCAGATGCTCGAGGCTCAGGCGACTCGCCCGCCACCGCGACCGGGAAGTCCGCATGGCAGTCGACGGCCTCCCCGAGATCATCCCACCCCAATGCCTCGACCCGCTGCGAAGAACCCGGCGCAACACCCTGCATCGCGCCGCCGCCTGACCCCTGCACCCCCCGAGATGTGCGCCAGCCACACCGGCGACGGGCACCTCGCCATGCCCAAGGCTCACACGGCTCGTCACCCAGTCCAACGACGACCCCCTGCACACCCGCGACCGGGAGGTCCGCATGGCAGTCGACGGCCTACCTGAGTTCATCCCGCCCAGTACCTCGACCCGCCTCGAAGAACCCGGCGTAACACGCCTAACCCCCGCCCCCGATGGGCTCGCCAGCCACATCGACGACGATGCCTGGAGATCGGCGAAGGCAGGTGAGCGAAAAGTCACCCGCCGCTCACACAGGGGAAGAGGCTGATATACCGTATACAGAAAGGGAGGGAGTCTCGATGACCATCACGCAGTCCGACGGCCGGATCGTCGCGCCGCCGAGTATGGCCGATCTGGCCACCCAGGCGCTGCGCGCGATGATCCTTTCCGGCGAGCTTCCGCCCGGTACGCGGCTGGTCGAGGCCAAGCTCACCGAGCGGCTCGGGGTGTCCCGTCCGCCGTTGCGCGAGGCGTTGCAGGTCCTGGCCTTCGAAGGGCTCGTCGTTCCCCATCCGCGACGCGGGGTCATCGTGCGCCCGCTGACCCGCCATGACGTCTACGAGATCATCACTTTGCGCGAAGAACTCGAAGCCTTCGCCGTCCGGATCGGGGTTCCGGTCCGCTCGCCCGAGCGGTTGCAGGCCTGCCGGGACGCGTTGGCCGCCTTCGAGCAGGCGGCCCTCGACGGGGACGAAGGTGTTTTCACGCAACGGAAGTACGACTTCCACCAGTCGATCGTCGCGCTGGCCGGTCATGAACGCGTCACCGAGGCGTATCGCGCCCTCTCCCTGCAGATGCAGCTGTGCATGGCGCTCAATCGCAGTGCCCGCCGTGACGGCGAGTCGTTGATGCAGAACGTCGACCGTCACCGCGAACTGCTCACGATCATCGAGGGCGGCGATCCCGAGGCGGTGCTGAAGGCGCTGGCAGAGCACGGTCACGGCAGTTTCCTCGACGAGGTGGTCGATCGGCTCGACGGCGGCAGTCCCGAATCCGAGCGGTGGCTGAAGGAACGCCGGGCACGGCGCTGAGGGGCGCGTTCCGAGGGGTCAGCCCCAGCCGGGCAGGATGAACAGCAGCCAGGTCGTGACGGGTGCGACCGCGCACATGCTGAAGCCCCAGATCATCAAGCCCCGGAACACATGGTCGTTCTGTCCGGCGGGCGCGTTGGCGACGACCAGCGCGCCGCTGGTCGAGAACGGCGACGAGTCGACGACCGACGACGAGATCGCCAGCGCGATGATCATGCTGACCGCGCCCACCTCGCCCGCCAGCAGGAACGGCACCGCCAGCGGGATGAGCGCGCCGAGGATCCCCGTCGTCGAGGCGAACGCCGACACCACCGCGCCGATCGCGCAGATCAGGATCGCGGCCAGCAGGGGTGAACCGATGCGGGTGACCAGGTTGCCCAGCCAGTCGATCGTGCCGACCCGCTCCATCAGCGACACGAAGGTGACGATCCCGCAGATCAGCAGCACCGTCGGCCACGCGACCTCGCTGACGGCCGCTTTCGCCGATCCCGGCGAGACCAGCGACAGCACCGTCGCCACGGTCAGCGCGGTGAATCCGACGTCGAGTTTGAACACCAGCGCGCCGATCGCGAGCGCGGCCAGCCCGATCAGGGTGAACACGTGGTCGCGGTTGAGCGGAAGCCGTTCTTCGATTCCGTCGCCGGAGGCCGCGGGCGCCGGCTCTTCGGGTCCGGTGCCGCCGCTCCTGGCCGCGCCGGCCGGCGAACCGCTCAGCGCGAGCGCCGTCGCGGGCTGGGCGGTCACGGCGACGACCTCGGACGTGGTGGTCGAAGACCGGCGGATCAGTTCACGGCCGCCGAAGAGGAAGAACACCACGACACACAGCAGCAGGTTGAAGACGAACGAAGACGCGAACAGCAGTCCCGGATCGCTCGGCAGGTTGTCGCGGGCGACGACGCCGTTGACGATGCTGCCGAAGATGCTGATGGGGGAGAAGCCGCCCGCGCTGGCGCCGTTGATGATCAGCAGGCCCATCAGTATCGGGTTGATCCGGTAGCGGCGGGCGAAGCCCATCCCGATCGGGGCGATGATCGCCACCGCCGCCGGTACCACCGCGCCGACCGCGGTCAGTGCCGCGGTGACCACGAACATCACCCACGGGATCAGGGCGATCCGTCCGCCGACGGCGCGCACCACCAGATGCACGAGCCGGTCGACGGTGCCGTTGCCCTTGGCTATCGCGAACAGCAACGTCACCCCGACCAGGATGACGAAGAGATCGCCGGGGAAGCCCGAGACGATGTCGTCGGTGCTTTCCCCGGCGAACGCCGTGCCGATCACGAAGGCGGCGACGAACGCCAGTGCTCCCATGTGGACGGGAAGCACGGTCGCGATCAGGAAAACGAGGGCGAGCGCCACGACTGTGACGAGTTGTATGGACATCGGAATCCTCTGCGGTCGGCGCTGACACATTCAGGGAGTCGGGTCGAAGTTTGTTCCGGATACCCCCTCGACGAGGTTCGGTACACGGTATACCTTTCAAGCAGCGAGACCAAGGTTTCGCTCTGTGGAACATCTCGGAGCCGAGCGTGGAGGCGCACATGACATACGCGGCCGGACGTCACTTCCTGCAGATCCCGGGCCCGACGAACGTCCCGGACGTGGTGCTCCGGGCGATGTCGGCGGCCACCATCGACCACCGCGGCCCCGAGTTCCAAGAGCTGAGCAGCCGTCTGCTGCGCGACATCAAACCCGTCTTCGGCACCACGAATCCAGTGGTCATCTACCCCGCCACCGGCACCGGCGCGTGGGAGGCGGCCCTCACCAACACCCTCAGCCCCGGCGACACCGTCCTGGCCTTCGAGACCGGGCACTTCGCCACGCTGTGGCAGGAGATGGCACGGGGTCTCGGGCTCCAGGTCGACTTCGTTCCGGGGGATTGGCGGCACGGCGCGAATCCCGAGGTGGTCGCCGACAAACTCACCGCCGACCCCGCGCACCGGATCAAGGCCGTTTGCGTGGTCCACAACGAGACCTCCACCGGGATCACCAGCCGGATCCCGGAGATCCGCGCCGCGATCGACGTCGCCGGGCATCCCGCGCTGCTGCTCGTCGACACCATCTCGTCGCTGGGTTCGATCGACTACCGGCACGACGAATGGGGCGTCGACGTCACCGTCGCGGGCTCACAGAAGGGCCTCATGCTCCCGCCGGGCATGAGTTTCAACGCGATCAGCGACAAGGCCCTCGACGCCGCCAAGACCGCCGCCCTGCCGAAGATCTTCTGGGACTGGGGTCCGATGCTCGCCGCGAACGAACGCGGCTTCTTCCCTTACACGCCCAACACCAACCTCATGTACGGCCTGCGGGAAGCCTTGCGCCTGCTCTACGAAGAGGGCCTCGAGAACGTCTTCGCGCGCCACGCCCGGCACGCCGCCGCCACGCGGGCCGCCGTGCGCGGCTGGGGGCTGGAGGTCCTCTGCCAGGACGAGCGTGAGCATTCCGGTGCGCTGACCGCGGTCCTGGTGCCCGAAGGCGTCGACGCCGACAAGGTCCGCGCGATCATCCTCGACCGGTTCGACATGTCCCTGGGCGCTGGCCTGGGCAAACTCGCCGGGAAGATCTTCCGGATCGGGCATCTCGGCGCCTTCAACGACCTCACCCTCGCCGGCACCCTCGCCGGGGTCCAAATGGGACTCACGCTCGCCGGCGTCCCCGCCGATCCCCGCGGTCTGCAGGACGCGCTCGAGCACCTGCAGAACGACTGAGGCCCGCCGATGACCGCCGAACCGACCCGCACCAGCCCGCTCGAAGACGCGCTGCACGCGCGGATCAAGGGTGAAGTCGCCTTCGACGACTACACGCGCCACCTGTTTTCCCGTGACGCCAGCATGTATTCGATCATGCCGCGCGGCGTCGTGTTCCCCCTCGATCACGACGACGTCGCCGCGGCCGTCGCCACCGCGGCGGAATTCGGCGTTCCGGTCGTCCCGCGCGGGGCGGGCACCAGTCTCGCCGGGCAGACCGTCGGCCCCGGTCTGGTGCTCGACCTTTCGCGGCACATGAACCGGATCGTCGACCTCGATCCCGTCGCGCGCACCGCTGTCGTCGAACCCGGTGTCGTCCAGGACCAGCTGAACAAGGCCGCGGCCGCGCACGGGCTGATGTTCGGCCCCGACACCTCCACCAGCAACCGCGCCACCATCGGCGGCATGGTCGGCAACAACTCGGCGGGCTCCGGCTCGCTGACCTTCGGGATGACGATCGACCACGTCCGCGCGATGGACGTCGTCCTCGCCGACGGCTCCACCGCCCGGCTGGAACCGGTGAGCGAGGCGGAACGCCTGCGGCGCGCCGCAGCGGACACCCTGGAAGGCCGCATCTACCGTGAGCTGCCCGAACTGGTCACCGCGAACGAGGACGCCATCGCGAAGGGCATGCCGGTGTTCTGGCGCCGGGCCTGCGGCTACCGGCTCGACCGGCTTTCCGGTCGCGGCGACGGCGATCCCTTCGACCTGGCGAAATTCGTCGTGGGCGCCGAAGGCACCCTCGTACTGGCCACGCGGATCGAAGTCGACCTGGTGCCCAAGCCGGCGAAGACCGTCTACGCGGTCGGGCATTTCGAGACGACGCAGGGCGCGATCGCGGCCACGCTCGACGCGCTCAGCTGCGGCCCGCATCAGGTCGAACTGATGGACAAGACCATCCTCGACCTGTCGAGGGAGAAGATCGAGTACGCCGATCTCGGCGATCACCTCGTCGGAGATCCGGCCGCGCTGTTGTTCGTGTCGTTCTCCGGCGACGACGAGACCGCCCTGGCGGCGAAACTCGACGAGATCACGGCACTCTGGGAACGCGATGGACACGGCTATCAAACGCTCAAACTCGTCACGGCCGCCGAACAGGCGGCGCTGCTCAAAGTGCGCAAATCCAGCCTCGGGCTGCTGATGGCCGCAGGGGAGGGCACCAAACGGCCGCTGGCGTTCATCGAGGACACCGCCGTCGACCCCGAACATCTCGCGGACTACACCGCGCGGTTGAAACGGATCCTCGACGAGCACCGCCTCGAAGCCGGGTTCTACGGCCATTGTTCGGTCGGCTGCCTGCACATCCGGCCGTTCGTCGACCTCACCGATCCCGCGCAGGTCGACACGATGCGCGTGGTCGCGGAGAAGGTCAAGGACCTCGTGGCCGAGTACGGCGGCGTCAACTCCTCCGAACACGGCGACGGCCTGGCCCGTTCCGAGTTCAACCGCGAGATCTTCGGCGAAGAGCTCTACGAAGCCATGCGTCAGGTCAAAAAGCTGTTCGACCCCGCGGGCACGATGAACCCCGGCAAGATCGTCGACGCGCCCCCGATGACCGAGAACCTCCGCGACCGTGACGCCCTGCCGCCCGCGCCGCCGTTGCGGACCATGCTGTCGTTCGAGGTCATCGGCGGGGGCGGCATGCGCGACGCCGCCGACCGCTGCATGAACATCGGGTTGTGCCGCAAGACCACCGGCGGCGTGATGTGCCCGTCCTATCAGGTCACGTTGCAGGAAGAGCATTCCACCCGCGGCCGCGCCAACGCATTGGTCAAGGCGCTCTCCGAGCCGGATCCGAAGGCCGCGCTCGGCGGGGAGCGGCTGCACGAGATCCTCGACCTGTGCCTGATGTGCAAGGCCTGCAAGAGCGAATGCCCGATGAGCGTCGACATGGCCTCGCTCAAGGCCGAGACACTGCACCAGCACCACGAGGAGCACGGAATCCCGCTGCGGTCGCGGATCTTCGGCTCCATCCGGTTCCTCAACCGGCTCGGTTCGGCCACCGCGCCGGTGTCCAATGTGCCCGGCCGGATCGGTGTGCTCCGGCGGCTCCTGGAACGCACCGTCGGGATCAAGGCTGGACGTCCACTGCCGGAGTTCGCGCGGGACAACCTCGTGCGCTGGAACCGGCGGCGCACCACGGCGCCGGGGGCGGCGGGCACGGTCACCTGGCTGGCGGACTCCTTCACCACCTTCACCGAACCTCAGATCGGCAAGGCGGCCATCGAACTGCTCGAAAGCGCGGGCTGGGCGGTGGAACTCGCTTCCGGCGGCTGCTGCGGGCGGTCGAGCCTGTCCAAGGGACTGCTCGACGAGGCCAAGAAGAAGGCCAGCGGACTGGTCACCTCGCTGGCCCGCGACACCGAACCGGGCTCACCGATCGTCGGATGCGAGCCGTCGTGCGTGTTCACCTTGAGGGACGAGACTTTGGCACTGGTGCCGGAACTTCCCGAGGCGCGGCAGATCAAGGAGAGGGTCCGCCAGGTCGAGGAGCTGCTCGTCGAGGCCCTCGACGACGGCAGGCTGACGTTGCCCGAGCGGTCGTGGCTCAGCGGGCGGCGGGTGGTGTTCCACGGTCACTGCCACGAGAAGGCGGAGGTCGGCACCGCCGCGACCATGGCGCTCCTGCGCCGCGTCCCGGGGCTGGAGGTCGCCGAGATCGACTCCGGATGCTGCGGGATGGCGGGTTCGTTCGGCTTCGAGGCCGAACATTACGAGACCTCGATGGCCGTCGGCCGGGATCGCCTTTTCCCCGCCCTGGAGAGGGAACCCGCCGGAACACTGGTCGCCGCCACGGGGGTTTCGTGTCGTCAGCAGATCTTCCACGGAGCGGGCCGGACGGCGTGGCATCCGCTCGAACTGGTCCGTGAAGCACTCGGCGGCGCGCTGGAACAGGGCTGACCGGATGCGCCTGATTCGTTTCGCCACCGAGGGAACCGCCCGGACGGGCTGCGTCGACTCCACTCGCGACGGTGACGTCGTCCGTGCCTACGATCCGGCCACCGGCCCCGGCGAGGTCGTCGGCCCGCTTTCCGGCGTCCGGCTGCTCGCGCCCTGCGAGCCGCGCACGATCGTCTGTGTCGGCAGCAACTATCCCTGCCAGCTGAAGGAGAAGGGCCGTCCGTGGCCGGAGCGGCCCGCACTCTTCCTCAAGGCCCCGAACGCCGTCACCGGCCCGGGGCAGCCGATCGAGCATCCGCCCGAGGTCGAGCGCCTGGAGTACGAGGGCGAACTGGCCGTCGTCATCGGCAAGACCGCGCGGAACCTGACCGCCGAGAACGCCGCCGCGCACATCCTCGGCTACACCTGCGCCAACGACGTCACCGCGCACGACTGGCGGGCCGACGGCCAATGGGCGCGGGCCAAAAGCGCCGACACCTTCCTGCCGCTCGGGCCCTGGATCACCACCCGCATCGCGAACGGAGACCTGGAGATGACCACGCGGATCAACGACCGGATCGCCCAGCGGTCCACCACCGGGCAGATGATCTTCGGTGTGCCCGCGATCCTCGCCTGGGTGACCCGCTGGTTCACCCTGTGCCCCGGCGACATCGTGCTCACCGGCAGCCCGGCGGGTGTCGGGCCGATGAAGCCGGGGGACGAGGTCACCGTGGCCATCGAAGGGGTCGGTGCCTTGACCAACCCCGTCCGCTGACGCCCCCATGACAGGCGGGATCAGACCACCTCGAAGTTCGCCATCATCGCCATGTCCTCGTGTTCGGCGTTGTGGCAATGGAAGACGTAGCGGCCGCGGTAGCCGTCGAAGCGGGCGATGACCTCGACCGCTTCGCCGGGGTTCAGGTCGACGGTGTCCTTGATGCCGCCGTCGAACGGTCCCGGCGGGCGGCCGCCGCGCGAGAGGATCCGGAAGCCCACCAGGTGCAGATGCACGGGATGGTGGATGTCGGCGACGAACCGCCAGATCTCGACGTCACCGAGGCGCGGGCTCGCCGACATCACGTCCGGGGAGAACGGTTCGCCGCCGATCACCCAGCCCGCGCGCCCGTGGACGGTCCCGGCACGGAACGAGAACTCCCGCGTGGTCGTGGCCTGCTCGCGAGTGAGCGGCGCGATTTCGCCGAGCTTCGCCGGGACCCGGCTCTCGTCCGCCGCGCGTCGGGCGACGACGAACCGCATGACCTGGGCGGTCGGGCCCGTGCCGAGCCGGTTCACCAGGGCGACTTCGGTGCCCACCGGATACCGGCCGAAGTCGATGACGAGGTCGTACCGCTCCGCGGGCCCGAGGGGGAGGTGGTCGTGTGCGCGTGGCGCGTCGAGGAGGCCTTGGTCGCCGCCGATCTGGACGAAGCCGCCTCCGCCGGGTGGCGGCGGGTCCAGCGCCAGGTCGTAGCGGCGGGCGTTGGAGGCGTTCAGGACCCGGATCCGGTACCGCACGGCCGCCACCTCGCAGACCGGCCACGGTGCGCCGTTGACGAGGATGACGTCACCGAAAACGCCTTCCACGTAAGCACTTTCCACTCCCGGGGTGGTGCGCAAGGTCCGGTCGAGAGACGGATACGCGAAGGCGCCGTGCTCGTCGAAGGAGCGATCGGCGATCATCAGCGGCAGTTCACGTTCGCCGGACGGAAGACCCAGCGCGTCCTCCTCGTCGTCACGCACCAGATGGAACCCGGCGAGGCCCTGGTAGACGGCGGGACCGGTGAAATCCATGCGGTGGTCGTGGTACCACAGCGTCGCGGCCCGTTGCCGCATCGGGAAGACGTAGTCGCGTTCACCGTTCGTGATCCGGGCGCGGGCGTCGGCCATCCCGTGCCCGGCGTGTCCGGTGTCCCAGCCGGACAGCGGCAGGACGAGGTCGGTCGGGTAGCCGTCGGAGTCGGCGGGGGTATGGCCACCGTGGAGATGGACCACGGTCGGGACGGGGAGTTCGTTGCGGTGGCGGACCACCGTCGTCCGGTCCCGTCGAGATTCGATCGTCGGGCCGGGGAAGATCCCGTCGTAGCCCCAGATCGGTGTCCGGACGCCGGGAAGGATCTCGGCCGTCGCCGCCCGCTGCGTGATCGTGTAGTGGTCCGCGCCGTCCGTCCTGTGTGGACGGAGGACCGGCGGGACCGGGAGCGGCACCCGGAACGGTTCCGGCAGGGGAAGCCCGCTGCGCAGCAGTTCGCCGGTGCCCGGCGCGCCCCGCGCGAGCAGCCGGGGCGCGGTCAGACCCGCGGCGAGGAGAGCGCCGGCTCCGCCCGCGAGCCCGAGGAACCTCCTCCTGGGAAGGGGGCGGCTCATCGGGCCGACCGCCAGGTCTGCGGACGCCAGACGGCGATGGCCGTCAGCGCCATCCCGGTGACGAGGGCGACGCCGAGCGGGATGTGCAGGTCGAGCGCGCCGGCGAGACCGGCGAAATACTGCGCGGTCTCGCCCGCCGCGAGCAGCAGGCTCACCCAGAACAACCAGCGTGGCCCGCGGACCAGCCACAGGGCCAGTGCCGCCAGGATCTGGGCGTACGCCAGGAAGGACACCGCGTCGGCGCCCCAGCGGTGCAGCCAGAGCATGTCGTAGTCGCCGCCGAGGTAGCCGCCGGCGAACACCGGCTGGCCGATGATCGCCACGGTGTGGGCACTCACCAGCACCCGGTTCACCTTCAGCGTCCCGGTCGCCTTCCGGCTCCGGGTAGGCACGGTTTCACTCACGGGAACGAACGTAAGAGCCGTGGCCTTATGCTGTCCAAGACAAGATTCGTTATGTGTTCATAACAGACGAGGCATCAGCTGTGGATCTCCTGGCACTCCGGTACTTCCAGACGGTCGCCCGGCTCGAACACGTCGGCCGCGCCGCCGAGAAGCTGCGTGTCGCGCAGCCGTCGCTCAGCCGCACCCTGGCGCGGCTGGAAAACGAGCTGGGTGTGCCCCTGTTCGACCGGCACGGCCGCCGGATCCGGCTCAACCGGTTCGGCGCCGCGTTCCTTCGCCGCGTCGACCGGGTACTCGCCGAACTCGACGACGCTCGTCAGGAACTCGACGACGCCGCCGGGTGGGAACGCGGCACCGTCACCGTCGCGGCCGAAAGCCTGCTGGTCCTCACCGAACCGGTTCGCACCTTCGTCCCCGGCCACCCGCTGGTGGACGTGCGGCTGTCGCAGGCCTCGGCGGCGGGGATGACGGAGAAGCTGCGGTCCGGCGAGGTCGACCTGTGCGTCACGTCGCAACCTTTATCCGGCAACGACATCCGAAGCCGCGTGCTCCTCGACGAACCCGTGATGCTGTGCGTGCCGTCCGGCCACCGGCTCGCCGGGCGCCGCCGGGTCGGCCTCGCGGACCTGGCGGGGGAGCCGTTCCTCACCACGCGGCCCGGCTACTGGCAGCGGGCGCTCGCCGAGCACCTCTTCGCGAAGGCCGGTCTGGAACTCCAGATCGTCTGCGAGGGCGACGAAGCCGCCGTCCTCTTCCAGCTCGTCGACGCGGGCCTCGGCATCGCGTTCGTGCCCTCGCTCGGGCTCCGCGCCGACGTCAGTACGACGGTGGTCTGGCTCGGCGTCGACGATCCCGAGTGCCGCCGCGTGCTCAGCGTCGCGTGGCGGGAGGACACCTACCTTTCCGCCGCCGCGCGACGGTTTCGCGACCACACCGTCGAACACTTCCGGGCACCGGCCGAAGCCGGGCCCTCGCCGAAGGAGGGCCCGGCTTCGGGAGGTGTCACGGGTTGAGCGTCACGCCATAGGCACTCATGGCCTCGCCGACCGGCTGGAAGTACGAGGTCCCGCTGCCCTTGCCGGAGGTGATGCCCAGGCCGACGCTTCCGGAGAAGAGGCAGCCGCCCGAGTCGCCGGGGTTGACCAGGGCACTGGTCTGGATCAGCTGGTACACCGAACCTTCGGCGTAGTTCACCGTCACGTTCAGCCGCTGCACCGAGCCCGAGGTGAGGTGGGTGGTGCTGCCGCTCTTGCTGATCCGCTGTCCGACGGTGGCTGTCCCGGCGGAGGCGATCCGCTGGGTGGAGCCGTTCCACAGGGTGACCGCGCCGGGTCCGCTGCCGCTGGTGTTGCGGATCAGGCCGTAGTCGTTGTTCGGGAAGCTCGCGCCCTGCGACGGCCCGACGTTCCACTGCGACACCGCGCGCGTGCAGTGGCCGGCGTCGAGGATGTAGTTCTGGCCGCCGCGGTTGGTGTTGAACCCGACCGAGCAGCGGGTTCCGCCGCCGGTGATGGCTTCGCCGTTGTAGATCGCGGTGTGCATCTCACCGGAGGTCCGTTCCACCCGGACCCGGTCGCCGAGCGCTTCGGCGGCCTTGATCAGGGCTTCGGCGCCCTTGGCCGCGTCGGACACGGTGAGCACGACCTGGTTCGACTTCGGGTCGAGGCCGATCGACGTATGCGTGACCGCGGGCAGCGACTGCAAGGCGTTCTGCGCACCGGCCAGTGCGGCGCTGGAGTGCTTGACCACACGGGCCTGCGCGCCGGTCGCCGTGACCTGATCCGCGGCGGCCTGGTCGAGCACGTTGACCACCGGCCTGGCGGCGTCGTCGAGATAGCCGTCGGCGGCGCGGGAACCGAGGGAGGCCGTGGCCTTCTGCAGCGTCTCGACACTGGCGGCCTGCGTCCGCAGCAACCGGGTGGCGGCGGCTTCGCTGATCCCGGCCTCGGCGGCGAGGGACGAGACGGCCTCTTGCTGCACGGTGGGGGAGTAGCCCTCGATGGTGGTGGCGGTGGCCGTGGACGGGGCGAGGAAGCCGATGACCGCGGCGGCGGCCACCAACGTGGTGGCGGTACGGGCTAAGGGGGTTGGGCGCATACCGGGAACTCACTTTCGCGAGGGGAGATCCAGCGCGAGGGGTGGCCGCACTGGACACAGTGGGTAGCCGGGCACGGCCAAGGTGGCCCGGCACCGGTGATCCGGTGCGGATCAGGGTGATCCGCGGGCCGGGGAACCCGGTACCGACTTTCGTTGGACAGGAAGAAAAATAGGTACCGTGCCGCTCGCGCTACCTAAACCTCGTGAGTGGTAGTGACGGTTCTAACCGTCATTACCACTCACGAGCCTTCAGCTGCCGAAACCGAGTTTCGCGAAGCGTTCCGCGATGAGCCGGTGCGTGGCCGCGTCCGGATGGAGGTCATCGGGCAGCGGCAGCTCCGCGTGGTCCGCCTCGCCGTAGAGGTCCAGACCGTCGAGGTAGGCCAGGTTCGGGTCGGTCGCGCTCCGCTCCTCGACGATGCGGGCGAGTTCGCCGCGGATCGTGGTGAGCGTCAGCTTCCCCGCGGCGGCCTCTGCGGGGTCTCCGGTGGCCGCGAAGCGCGGAGTCCCTTCGCTCAGCGCACGGGGATCCATGACGCTGGGCCCCGGCGTGTGTTCGTGGATGGCGCAATAGATCGGTGAGATGACCAGCAGCGGGGTGTCCGGATGCCCTTCCCGGACGGTGTCGAGGAAACCGTGCACGGCGGGGCCGAACGCGCGCAGCCGCATCGCGTCGGAATTGACGAGGTTGATACCGATCTTGACGCTGATCAGATCCGCGGCCGTATCCCGCAGGGCACGGGCGGTGAACGGGTCCAGCAGCGCGCCGCCGCCGAAACCGAGGTTGATCAGGTCCACGCCGCCCAGCTTCGCGGCCAGCGCGGGCCAGGTCCCGGTCGGGCTCGCCGCGTTGGAGCCGTGGCTGATGGAACTACCGTGGTGCAACCAGGTCCTGCGCCCGCTGGACCGTACACTGTGGACGGTCGCGTCGGTGCGCAAGGCGACCAGCCGGGTGGTTTCGTCGTGTGGCAGCCAGATCTCGACGTCCTTCTCGCCGGACGGCAGGCCGGGGAACCGCACTGTCCGCATCGGCCCGGACCGGTGGACCGCGGTGCCGGCGGCCATGTCGATGGTGAGCGTGTCACCGTCGTCCACGCCGGCCTGTCCCGCCACGTGTCCGTCGACGAGGAGTTCGTAGACGCCGTCGGGCCGGGGCGGAACGCCGGCGTAGCGCCGTTTGGTGGCGAAGACGTCCAGTTCGACGAGCGTGGCCGTGGTGCGGAAGACCAGCCGTACCCCCGACGGCTGCGATTCCGCCATGGCCAGCTGGGCGTCGGGGATCTGCCGCCGGGCGTGCGCGGGCAGCCGGTGGGGGAGCACGCCGCGTTCGGTGTGCTCCAGGTCGAGTGCGCCGCGGACGAGGGCGGCGGTGATCGGGGTGGTGATCATGTCCTTCGTCATTTCTTTCGGGGCCAGGCGCGCAGGAGTACGTCGAGCGCGTCGAGGATCTCGGTCCAGCTCTCCCGCGGGTCGGGGTCGCTGTGGCTGAAGCCTCCGGCGGACTCCAAGCCGACGAAGCCGCTGAAAACGCTGCCCAGTAACCGCACCGCGTGCGTCTGGTGCGGTTCCGCCAGGTCGTAGCCCCGCAGGATCGCCCGCATCAGCCGGGCGTGCCGGACACCCGCGCTGGTGGCGGCCGTCTCGGGGGCGAGCCGGAACCGGGCGGCGGTGAACCGGCCGGGGTGTTCGAGCGCGTAGTCACGGTGGACGTCGGCCAGGGCGATCAGCGCGTCCTTGCCCGCGAGGCCCGCCACCGCCGCGGAGGCCCGGTCGGCGAGTTCCGTCAACGCCAGCAGGGCGATCCCGGTCTTCAGCTCGTGGGCGTTCTTCACGTGCGAGTACAGGCTCGCCGTCTTGACGCCGCATCGTTTCGCCAGCTCTGTCGGGGTCACGTGCTCGAAGCCGATCTCGTCGGCCATCTCCGCCCCTGCCTGGACCACACGTTCCGTGGTCAGTCCCGCCCGTGCCATCTCCAGCCTTTCCGTCGGAACCGAGGCTACCATAGTCCATTTGGGACTTGCCTAATGAGATTAGGTTTCCAAACCCGGGTTCGGTAGCGCGGCTCGCACCGAAGACTGAACACAGTCCGAAGGGAGGTGAGCGGTATGAACACGGTGGACCCGGAGCGGGCCCGGCACGACCGCGTCGAGCGGTGGCGGGGGAACCGGCGGGTGCTCGTCGGCGCGATCGTGGCCTCCGCGGTCACGCTGGTCTGCGGTTTCGTCGCCGGACACGGGTTCGGCACGCTGATCGAGTTGCTGCGTACCTCGGCGATCGACAGCGTCTTCGACGACCGCGGTGACGGCGAAACGCCGTACGGGATGGTGTGGGGGACCTTCGCGTTCGTCGCCTGTCTAGGCGCGGCGACCTTCGCGGCGAGCGCCGTGCGGCGCTACCTGGGGCGGCCCTCAGGACCGATGTTCCCGGTGGTACTGGTGTTCGCGGCCGGTACGCTCGGCATCTGGGTCTCGTCGCGCGACTGGCTTCCGCCGCTCGCCGTCGGCACCGCGGTCGACCCCGTCTTCCACGAAGACGAAAAGTGGGGGTTCTGGGCGTGGCTGATGTACTACGCCGACTGGTGGGTGCCCGCGTTCCTGTTCGTCCTGACGTCGCTGATCCTGTGGTACGCCATCGGGGTCGAGCGGCGGGACGCCGAGCTGGCCCGGACCCGCGAGCGGCTGCTGAGGCACGGTCGGCGGGTGCCCGCCGAAATCGCGGACGTGAAGCTGCGCCTGGGCGGGGACGAATCGGGGACCCGGGTCGTGGGCGCGGACGTCACGGTGTCGTTCACCGATCTCGCCGGCGTCAAGCGGTGGGTGACCCGCCGGACCCGGGACACCACCATCGGCACCGCCGAAGTGCTGTTCGATCCGATGCGCCCGGCCGACGAGAAGTCGATCTTCGTGGCGCTGCGGCGTCATCCCACCCCCGGTGACTGGCTGCCCGCGGACTGACCCGCCCGACGTCTGGAGTTCTCTTCATGTCCGCTGTCCCGGCGCCCGCCCGGCGTGATCCGTTCGCCCACCTTCGCGGCTTCCTGACCGGAGTCGTCAGCGGGACGACGTTGTGCGCCTTCGTCGTCGGCATCATCATCGAGTACGTTCCGCTGATCATCGCCGGCTTGGGGCTTCCCATCGTCTACGGCCTTCTGCTCCATGTCGCCGGGGCACCGCGACGCGCTCGCGAAGCGGCCGTCGCCCCGGTGGTCGCGCTCGCCAAGATCGAGAGCGTGCGGGCGGGTGGCACGGAAACGGGCGACATCCCGGTTGACTTCGTCCTCACCGTCGCCCCCGACGGCGCGGCGTCGCACCGCGTGAGGATCACGCACAGCGTCAATCTCGTCGATCTCCCGGACCACCGGCCGGGCGGCATCCTCGTCGTCCGGTACCCGCCGGACCGGCCGTGGAAGGCGAAGATCGTGGAGCGGCCGTCACCGGAATGGGAGCGCCGCGCGGCCGCGGCCGTGATCGAATCCGCTCCGGAGTCCAGTCTGGTGCACGAGCCGCCGGAGGGTTGCGTGTTCGGCGCGCTCGCGGTCCTCGGATTCGTGCTCGGGGCGGCGCTCGTGCTGGTGCTGTTCCGGGTGGAGCTGTTCGCGCCGGAAGCACCCGCGCGGACGGAAGAGACGCAGTCCTCTTCTTCGGGTGTGACCACCTCTTCGTCGGGCTCCGCCACGGTCACCGTCGACCGGTCCCTGCTGGGTGAGGGGGAGTTGCGCCGGACGATCGACTCGCTGGCGGAGGCCGCGGATGTCTCCCAGGTGATCACCGCGGTCGTCGAGGACCGGCGGCTCACCGTGGTCTTCGCGCCGACCGGCGCCCAGGTGCCGCGGTTCGACCTCCGCGCGCTGGCCGTCGACCGCGTCCCGCCGCTCGTGCGGAGGGCGACGGCCACGATCGACGTCGGGTCGCCGCAGACCTGGCAGGTCACCATCGTCCCGTTCGGGACCGCCGTGAGCACCCGCGTCGTCGTGACCGGACCGGACGGCAGCGGCGCGCTCGCCGACGGCGGCTGAAGGGGAAAGCGTCCTTCAACTCGCTGTGTCCCCTGGAACACGGACAAAGCGGGCTCACTGATAGAAAGGCCCGATGCGCGAGTTCTTCAAGGGTTTCCGGATGTTCGGGCAAGGCCTGGGCATTCTGCTGCGGTCGCCGAAACTGCTGCTGATCGGTGCGCTGCCCGCGGTGCTGACCATGCTGCTGCTGCTCGGCGGGATCGTCGCGCTGGCGTTCTGGATCGACGATCTGGCGCTCCTGGTCACCCCGTTCGCGGACGACTGGGCGGAGGGCTGGCGGACGACGGTCCGCGTGGCGATCGGCGTCGCGGTGTTCGGGGCGGTACTGGCCATCTGCCTGATCGGGTTCACCGCGATCACCCTCGCCGTCGGCGGACCGTTCTACGAGCACATCGCGGAGAAGGTCGAAGATGATCTCGGCGGCGTGCCCGGTGCGGTGGACCTGTCGTTCTGGCGGTTGCTGGGGATGGGCCTGAAGGACGGGCTCTCACTCGTGCTGCGTTCGCTGATGTTCACGATCCCCCTCATGATCGCGGGGTTCGTCCCCGTGCTCGGGCAGACGGTCGTGCCGGTCCTGCTGGCCTTGGTCACGGCGTGGTTCCTGGCACTGGAACTGATCGCCGTGCCGTTCTACCGGCGGGGGATGGACCTGAAGCGGCGACGGCTGCTGCTGCGCGAACGCCGCGCGCTCGCCCTCGGGCTCGGGCTGCCCGCCTCGCTGCTGAGCCTGATCCCGTTCGCCGTCCTGATCGTGATGCCGGTCGGCTTCGTCGGCGGTGTGCTCGTCGCCCGTGAGGTCCTGGGCGCCGATCAGCCGCACCCGGCCGCCTGAGGTGATCGCCGGGTGTCTTACTGTCCACAAGGGACGGTAAGACACCCGGCGGATCCCTCTCGGGTCAGGCGATCGGCTCGATCCAGATGTTCCGGAACCGCGGATTCTCACCGGGGTCGCCGTGGTCCTGGAGGCGGATCGCCCCCGGGCCCGCGTTCTCCGGGTTGCTGTCGCCCGTGCCGCCGTCGATCTCGACGTCGTCGTGGACCACGACGCCGTTCCAGACCACGGTGACGCGGGCGTTGTCGGTCTTGTTCCCGGCGCCGTCGAACCGTGCGGCGCGGAAGGTGACGTCGTAGGTCTGCCACGTCCCCGGCGCGGTCGCCATGTTCCGGTCCGGCGCCCGCTTCGAGTAGATCGACCCGGCCTCGTTGTTGGCGAGGGTGGTGTCGCCGAAGGATTCCAGCACCTGGAGTTCGTAGCGTTCCTGCAGGTAGACGCCGCTGTTGCCCCTGGCCTGCCCGGTCACCTCCGGCGGGTAGTTCGGCTCGTTCCACTCGACGTGCAGCCGGAAGTCACCGAACTGCTGCTTCGTGCGGATGTCGCCGCCGTTCGATTCCATCGCCCCGCCCGCCACCGGCCAGGTCGCGGCGCCGCCGGCGCGTTTCTCCCAGGCGTCGAGGTTCTTCCCGTTGAACAAGGTGACGCGCTGGGCCTTCGTGACGGTGAGGCTGTCGAGGTTGACGTTGCCCGCGTCGCCGCTGTCGTACTTGTAGGCGATCGTGTTCGCCCCGGCGGCGAGGGTGAGTGTCTCCGGCTGGGAGTTCCAGGTGTCCCAGTTCCCGGTGCTGGCGAGACGCACCTGTTTGACCTTGGCGCCGTTGACGTAGACGCTCACGGATTTGGTCCCCGGAGCCGGATCCGGGCCGTTGGAGTAACGCAGGGCCGCGTTGTAGGTCCCGGCCGTCGGCGCGGTGACCGTGAACGTCGTCGTGGCGCCCTGGTTCCAGTAACCGTCGACGAAACCGGTCCCGGTGTAAGCGGCGTGATTGGTGTTGGTCCCGGCGCCACCGCTGAGCGCGGCGCGTTCCGCCTCGTACGTCGTGCTCGCCGGCGGGCCGCCGACCAGGCTGTTGAGCGTGTACCAGGCCTCAGTGCTCCACAGCGCCTCACCGGATTCCGCGGCGAAGGGGCGCGGCGAGCGGAGATGCACCACGTGCCCGGCCTTCAGGCCCGCCACCTGCAGCGTGACCTTCTTGCGGTCGGCCGAGACGCTCGCGGAAGTGACGGACAGGGTCTGCTCGTCGATCTTCGGCCCGCCGTACGCGGGAGTGGGCTGGTAGCGCCACTGCTGCGCCTGGTATTTCGCCGCGAGGTTCTGCGCGGTCTCGGCCGAGAGAGGCCGGGTGTATTCGAGTTCGAAACCACCCGCCACCGCGCGCATCTTGAGGATGTCGAAGGCGTTCGTCCCGTTCGGCGTCACCTTCTGCAGGCCGTAGGCGAGCTTGCCGGGCTGGCCCCAGTTGCCGCCGCCGTCGATCCCGCCGGTGTAGATCGCGCCGTCGGGGCCGAGGCTGATCCGGCTCACGCCCGACTCGAGTCCTTGTGTCATCCGGAAAACGGCGCCCTGGTACTCGCCGTTGACCTTCTCCAGGAAGGCGCGCTGAAGTCCGCCGTAGGTCACGTCGCCGTACACCATCTGCCCGGCGAAGGGGCCTTGCGACAACGTGACCATGTTGCTCGGCGAGTTCGCGATCTCGTTGTGCGGCAGCCACAACACCGGCGCGGTCACCGGCTTGGCGTCGAACGGTCCCGGGGGACTGGTGTAGTGGTTGAAGAAGCGGTCCTGCTTGATCCGCACGACCTTGTTCGCCGGCAGCCAGCCACCCTGGTTGTCGGTGACGAAGACGTCGCCCTCCGGTCCCCAGCCGATGCCGTGCGGGGTGCGCAGGCCACCGGCGATGTAGGAGACCTCACCGGTCTTCTTGTTGACCTTGATCGTGGTGCCGCGGTTCGGCGCGGGCTGCGGGTCGGTCGTCGCGCCGCCGTAGTTGATGGACACGGACAGGTTGGCGTAGAAGAAGCCTTCCTTGTACAGCAGCCCGAACGCGAACTCGTGGAAGTTGCCGCCGAACGGCCAGGTGGCGACGGTGCGGTAGGTGTCGGTCACTTCGTCGCCGTTGGTGTCGTTCAACTCGACGAGCCGGGTCTTCTCCGACACGTACAGCTTGCCGTCGACGTACTTGACGCCCATCGGTTCCTTCAGACCGCTGGCGACACGTTTCGTCCGGACCTTGGCCGGGTCGGTGTTCCCGGTGACGTTGCTCAGCAAATGGACTTCGCCGAGCACCTTGTCCGAACCACCCCAGGTGGCGATGGCGAGCCGTCCGTCCGGCAGCCAGTCCATCCCGGTGACCTGGGGCTGGAAGCCGTCGGGACGCAGATTCGTCAGCGTGAAGCCGGGGTGGACGCCGTTGAGCGGAAGGCCGTCACCCGGCGAGTCCGCGGCGCCTTCGCATTCCTTGCGGCCCGGCGAGGTCACCCGCACGACGTCGGCGTCGGTGCTGAGTACCGAATTCGGCACCAGTACGAAGTCCGCGGCGCCCGGTGGCCGCCATTCGAGGGTGACCTGCTGGTCGTAGAGGTTGTCGAAATGGTCGATCCGCAGGGCGTGATAGCCCGTGGTCAGCTCGACCGCCCCGGCCGCCGGGGTCGCGCCGTGCAGCCCGTCGTGATTGATCACGAGCCGGCCGTCGATGCTCAGCCGGGACCCGTCGTCGCTGGTGAGACGGAATTCGTACCGTCCGGCGGTCGCGACGTTGATGTTGCCGGTCACCTCGGACACGAACTGGTCGCCGAGCCCGAAATCGGCCGTGCCGGTCCAGTTGATCGTCGGCATCAGCTTGTCGACGTTGGGCGTCTGCCCGGACTTGATCACGCAGAGCTTGCTGATCTCGCGCTGAAGGTCGTACGTGCGAAGCGTGACACCCGGTTGCTGGGGCGGGACGGCCGCTTCCGCCGGTGCCGTCACGAGCCCGGACAGGGCTGTGACCAGCACGATCGGGGCGATGAGGGACCGGTTGAAGCGCTTACGGACAGACGGAAGCATCGTTGCTCCTCAAGGTCGGACAGCCGAACACGCTGTGACGCCGCTGAACCTAAGAGGACTTTCGTCGAGAGTCAACGAAAGTATGTACAACTCGGACGAAAGTTAGTCCTAATGGTCTCGCGCGTCCCCGCGCACCGTCGCGGCCCCGGGTTTGCGCCATTCAGGTGGGAACACCGGGGAACCCGCGACAGTGGTCCGCGCCGGGGCGATTCCCCGGGTATGACCCCGCATCAGCTGCCCGCGGTGACCGCCACGTTCGTCGGACGGGAAGCGGAACTGGCCAAGCTCAGCGCCATCGCGGACCGGGGCGGGGACGGTCACTCCATCGGGGTCGCGATCGTCGCCGGCGCGCCGGGGGTGGGAAAGACCGCCTTGGCCGTGCAATGGGCGCACGCGCAGCGCGAGCGGTTCCCCCACGGCGATCTCTACTGTGATCTCCAAGGCTATGCGCCGGGGCCACCCAGTACCCCGCACGAGGTGCTCGCCGGATTCCTCCGGGCACTGGAGGTCCCCGGGAAGATGATCCCGCGAAGCCTCGAAGCGAAGTCGGCGCTTTTCCGGTCGCTGGTGAACGATCGCCGGTTGGTCATCGTGCTGGACAACGTCACGTCGCCGAACGAGGTCCGCGCCCTGCTGCCCAGTACGCCGGGGTGCTTCGTCATGGTGACCAGCCGCAGCAGCCTGTCCGGTCTCGTCGTCCGCAACGGGGCGCGCCGGATCACCCTGGACATGTTGTCCCCGACCGAATCCGCGGCCCTGCTGCGTACCGCGATCGGACCGGAACGGGCGGACGAGGAACCCGGCGTGCTCGGGGAACTGGCCGATCTGTGCGGACATCTGCCACTCGCGCTGAGGATCGCGGGCGAGCGTGTCGCCGCCCACCCCTACCTGCGGCTCACCGACCTGCTCGCCGAACTCACGTCGGAAGCGCGAAGGCTGGACGCGTTCGAGACGGGCGACGACGAGATGTCCGCCCTGCGGCCGGTGTTCTCGTGGTCGTACCGGGCGCTGGATCCCGCGACGGCCCGCGTCTTCCGGCTGCTCGGCCTGCATCCCGGCCCGACCGTCAGCGTGGCGGCCGCGACCGTGCTCGCGGGCACGCCCATGGCCGACGTCCGGCGCAGGCTCGACAAGCTCACCGGCGGCTGCCTGCTGTCCGAAGTCGACCGCGACCGGTTCCGTTTCCATGACCTGCTGCGTGTCTACGCCAAAGAGCGCGTCGACGCCGAGGAGTCGCCCGAAGAGCGCGAGAACTCGCCCAAACGGCTGCTGGAGTGGTACCTCGCCTGCGCGGATTCCGCGGACCGCGTACTCACCCCCATGCGAAGACGCACGGCACTCGAATTCTCCACCGGCGTCGCCAACCGCCTCGAATTCGCCAGCTATGGGGACGCCCTTGCCTGGTGCGAGGCCGAACAACCCAATCTGGTCGCGTCCGTGCATGCCGCGCTCGCCGCGGACTGGCCTTCGATCGCGTGCCGGTTGCCGCTCGCCTTGTGGGCGTTCTTCACCCTGCGCAAACCGTGGGCGGACTGGATCGCGACCTACAAGGCCGGGGTGGAGGCCGCCCGGCGATGCTCGGACGAGTTCAGCGAGGCGTCCCTCCTGGCCGGGCTGGGGATCGCGCACCGGGACCTGTGCCGGTTCGAAGAAGCGTTGGAGTATCTCGAATCCGCGCTCGCCATCCGGCGGCGGATCGGTGATTCCTGGGGGCAGGGCCAAGCGCTGATCAGTCTCGGGATCGCCTACCACGAACAGGGACGGTTCACCGAGGCCCTCGACCACCACGCCGACGCGCTGTCGGTCTTCCGCCGGCTCGGCGACGAATGGGGTGTGGCGCAGACCCTGCACTTCGTCGGTCTCACGAACCACGGGCTGGGCAGGTTCGAGCAGGCATACGAGAACCTGCGTCAGGCACTGGAGATCCGACATCGGATCGGTTACCGCTACGGCGAAGCGGAAACGCTGGTGGGACTCGCCCTCGTGTTCCAGAAGATCGACAGGAGCGGGGAATCGGCGGGCCGGCTGAACCGGGCACTGGAGCTACGCCGGGACATGGGGGATCGCTACGGCGAAGCGGCCGCGCTGGACCATCTCGGCCAGCTCTGGGAGGCGCGCGGCGAACTCGGCTCGGCCGGGGCCTGCTGGGGTGACGCGCTGAAGATCTTCACCGAACTCGGCGCGCCGAGGGCCGCGGACGTGCTCGCCAGGCTCCGGCGGATCCAGGCGGTGCCGGACACCCGCTAACGCTTTCGGGCTCACGGCCCGGAATCTGGAGTTCCGCCACGGCGGCGTAGTCGATCGTGACGCCTTCCAGGGCCCATCGCTCACCCCTGGACGTGGATCAGAGCGAGTCCGCAGGTACCGTGTGCAGGTACCACCGGTTCATGTACCCCGAAAGGGGTTCACCAGACGCACTGCAACACACGTGCGGCTGCTAGCGTGCTAAGCAGCCACCGAGCGGCCCCCGGATAACCGCTCATCTCTGGGACTTGCCGGGCGTGAACTGGCACAACTGCAAGTAACTCGGATCAACGACACCGGTACCGGGACAGGTGTACGTCGTTGTGGAGTTGACTTGCTGTTCCTGGTTGTTCCTCTGTGCACGCTGGCCGCTTTCATCGCCGTACTCTGCCCGGCGGCGTTCATCGTCCATCGAACCGGAGAAACCAAGGGGCTTCGGGACCTTGCGATCCTCATTCGTGCGGTGCGTCCGTCGTGGCCGTTCAGGTGGCCTCGCCGACACTGACGCCGGTGGTGGCCGTGTCGGTGACCTCGGCCTCGCCGTCGCGGCCGCCGAGATCCGCGTGCTTCGCGCGCTAGCGCTTTCGGGCCCAGGCGACCAGACCGCGCTTCGTGAGGGACAGGGGAACCTCCACCTCGCGGGCGAGCCGCCGGGCGGCCGGTTCGGTGAGACCCCGGCCACGCAGGAACAACGCGACCGCCGCGTGATCGGGAAGGGTGACGAGCCGGGCGTCCCACGCGCGGATTGACTCCACGTCGAACACCTTTCCCAATAAGGTTTCCGCGATCTCTGCGTCGAAGCTCGACGGCCGTCCCCAGCGGGGCAGCGCCCAAGCCAGCTCGGGATCGTTCCACCGGCTGGACGTCGAGACGGCGAGGAGACCGCCGGGGGCGAGGACCCGGCTCACCTCGGCGAGGGCCTCGACCGGATCGGGCACGTGATGCAGCATCCACAAGGCGGCGGCGCCGTCGAAGGTCCGCTCGCGGAAGGGAAGGCCGGCCACATCGGCCCGGATGGAGAAACCCGGGGCGTGGGACACGTGCGGTGCCAGATCCGCCACCACGGTCGGCACATTGCGGTGCACGAGCAACCGGGAGAGCGCTCCGGTGCCACCGCCGACGTCCAGCACCAGCGAGCATCCCGCGCTCGCGAGGCCATGGGCGATCTCCGGATGGACGTCGCCGCACGCGGAAAACCACGCGGTCGAAAGCACATTGGCCACGAAGCGCCCGGGATCGCTTTCGTAGTCGACGGGGACGGCGTCACTCACGACCGTCCAGATTAAGGAGCGTCGCGGGCCTTCCGCGTCGTCTGCTCGGTGGGATCCTTCGGGCAACGGAGTGAGGGCCGGTCTCGGATAGAGTGACCACGGCGCGAAGGGGAGGGTGATGACGACGGAATGGGCGGGCCCCGGCTGCGTTCGGCCGTCCTCGCCGAGGCCTGGGAACGCATCGACGGCGTCGAGGTTCTGTCCTCGGCCGACGGCAGCCCGCTGACCAGGACGATCAAGAAGATCATCAACCCGCTGGTCATTCGCACCGAACGCGCTGTGACGCGCTGAACTTAAGAGGACTTTCGTCGAGTATCGACGAAAGTATGTACAACTCGGACGAAATTCAGACTAAATGGCTACCCTGACGTGCCATCTGGATAAGCTCTCTAGGGAATAAGCATCGATTTCTCCGCCGAAGATTCAGAAACGGGTCCCGCGCGAGGCGTGTACACGGCGCCTGCCTGCGTTCAGGTCTGACTGTTCGTGGAGTCGGCCAGGTCCAACCACGAGGAGATGCTGGGGTTCGCCGCGATCAGTCTTGCGACAGCGGGGAGGATCTCGGTCTTCGGCCATCCTTGGCGCGAGGCTCTGTCGACGGCTGCGACGACACCTCGTGCCAGCTTTTCGAGATAGGAGGGCCTCAAGGTCAAGCCCAGTTGTACGACCGAGGTCAGGGCTTCCCTGACAACCCAAGGGCTCTCGTCGTGCAACATCTGCAGCAGCAGCGGCACGGTCGCGCTGGTGATTCGTTCCCCGGACGTGGAGAGATCCATTCTTGATGCGACGGCCCATCTAATGCCTTCGTCGTGGGATCGAAGGAGTTGGCTTACGAGTGCCGCACGGCTGGACTGCGGGGTACTGGACAGAACGAACGCGGTGGCATCCTCGATTTTGGAGAAACTTCCTCGTCCCCCGTCATCGACAAGTTGCTGATAGTATTTCTCGCTACCGTGCAGGCTTTGGCTGACATCCAAATCCAGGCTTGCCCGCTCGAGGTCGAAGCGAATCGACGTGACATCAGCTTGTGTCGATTTTTCTGAGATATTCGGCTTTCGTCGATGCGGAAATCTGGCTGTTATCTCTCGTTTCAGTTGGGCAGGGAGCAAGTCGAGAATCCAGGAGTCTCCTCGCATGTCCAGCCAGAGGTAGAGCTGATTCAGGTACTCGAGGTCGACCTCCGTCAGGCTCGCCAGCAACCGGGTCACAGCCGCCGTTGACTCGGGGTTCGGCAGCCTGCCCGTCGTCAGTTGGATGAGGCTCGAAGTGACCAGCTTCCGCCTGATCCAAGGGGCTTCGCGGTCGAGGACGGTATCTACCAAGGAGCGGAGGTCAGAATGCGAGGTCGTGATGAACGGTGCACGGGTTAGTTGCCACAACGCCTGTGGGTGGCGCGCTTGCTGAATCTGGTCGATGCCGGAGCCTGCGAAGGCCTCATTCGACTGTATCGACCTTGTGCAGGCGATCGCCAGAATGACCGCCATGTCCGGTGCGTCGGCCATGGCCTCGATCAGTCGCGCTATGGGGTAGGAGGTCATGTTCCGATCGACATCGGTAGCGCTCAGGGCTTGACCCAGGCAGTGCCCGAATGTTCGCCGCAATCGCCAGTCCCCGTGTGTCGCCACCGTTTCCGCTAGTTCCAAACTCGTGGTCAGGACGCCCTGCGGGCTTACCGGTCGCGCGGCCCATCGCTGCACCTTCTCGACCACATCCGCGGAGGCCGCTTTGTCCTCGCTTTCGAGGGCGAGGGCGAATATTGCCTTGAAGGGGCCGAGATCGGGCGAGGCTCCCGATCTTGCATGCGGTGACGCGTAAAAGTGATTGTGCTGGGTGTTCCCATCGCCGATCTGGGTGGAGCCGCCGCCGAGTGCGATTCCTCCGGGTCCCGACCGGATGTCACCCCGGACCTCTATCGGGGTGGGTACCGTTGGTAGGTGGGATTGTTGTCGTTCTGTCGAAAAGCCGGAAGCAGAGCTCCCTACTTCCGCTCCGGCGCCGAAGGGTGTCCGATGGACACGGATACGCCTGATACACCGCCGATCGCGATTCCGGAAGACTTCGCCTTGACATCGCCGTCGATCGTGATATTCGCCGAGGCAGGCTGATCTTTCAGCGACAGACGTTTCAGTGCTGCGATGGCTGTCTGAAGTTCTGTGGCGAATGCCGGATCACTCTCGACTGCCTCTTCCAAAGCGAGCTCGACGCGTGTTCTGGTTCTGTGCGACGATTCCTCTGCCTCGGATTGCAGTTTCTCGAGGGCGGGCTCACCGGTCAGTTTGCCTGAGACGACTGTGTTCAGACGTTCCAGAGCGGCGTCCAGATTGCTGTCCACCAGATCCTCGACCTTGGTGCCGATTCGGCGAATCCTGGTGGTGGCCCATGCCAGAAGAAACCCAACGACAACCTCTAATCCCACGAGCCCTCCCTTGCTCGACTTTCGGATCACTCTAGACGATGACGCCAAGCGGTGGCGAGGTGTAGCATGACACGGTTGAAATTGTTACTGATTCTGAACTAGTCGAGATTTCCCGGCTAGATTGAGGCGGCTGGACGCCGCGCTTAGGCCATAAGGAGCAGTCTGTTGCGGGACGGACTCTTGGGTGGTGCGTCTTTTGTGGGGCCGGAGGAGCGGGGAGAGCTCGATCGCATAACTGAACTCATGTCTTCCCTGGGGAGGCAAAAGATCAAACGCTATCTGCAGTCGATGGTGACTGATCACGATGCGATCGCCGCGATCGCGGAGCGCAGTTCAATGCATGCGAACGGATTCGTCAAGATCGTATTGGAAAGACGGGCGGGTATGGCGGCGCGGTTGCACGTCTGGAATGCGATTTCGGAGCCCGACGAGTCGCCGCCAGGAAACATTCACAATCACGTCTGGGGTTTCTGTTCCCGGGTTCTGGTCGGAGCGCTCGAAGAGCAGAGGTTCGAGGTCGACGACGTAGGCTCCCGGATGGACCGCTATCGTTATTTCGCCGGTCGGGATAGTGTGTCACGCGGAATCCTCGAACCGGCGGGGGTGGCCCGCCTCGGGGAATCAGCTGCGCTTTCTCATCGGGCGGGTTCGCTCTACCGGATCGGGAATTCCACGTTGCACCGGGCGCGGACCGACGGTGAACAGGGGCTCGGTGTCACGTTCGCGATCACAGGATCGCGCAGGAAGGCCTACACGTCGGTCTTTGCTCCCAGCGGCGACGCGATTCGCGAAGACCCGCCCAAACGGATACTGCCGCCGGGAGAGGTCCAGTCACTGCTTTCGCTGGTGATGGACGCGATTTAAAGCCAGCCACCAAGTGCCGAGACCGCTAGCAGGTCCACCTCGGCGAGTAGTCGATCACCAGCCTCCGGCACGTTTGTAAGGTAGACCGATACCTCATGGATCGTCGGGTACGCGATCAGCACCGTCGTGCCGAGTCTGGGGAGAGGACTCCCGCGATACGAGGGACTTCGCAAATTGTCGAAGATTGTGTTCGGAGTGCCTCGGTCGCAGTAGGCGGTGTGGGTGGAAGAGCGGTGTGGGTGGAAGAGCACGGCGTGCTGGTGGAGGTCCCGGATAGGGTGGTGGGCAACGGGAGGGGAGGGCGATGACGACGGAATCGGGCGGACCCCGGCTGCGTTCGGCCGTCCTCACCGAGGCCTGGGAACGCATCGACGGCGTCGAGATCCTGTCCTCGGCCGACGGCGGGCCGCTGACCAGGACGATCAAGAAGATCATCGACCCGCTGGTCATCCGCACGGCGGCGCGTCCCCGGCTCGGCCGTCCCGTGCTCGACCCGGTCGCGGCGGCGGAACTCACCGGGCTGCTGCTGGCCGACGCGGACCGGCTGCGTGCCACGGCCGCGTGGTTCACGCAGCTGAAGCGGCAGCGCCGCGCCTTGCGCATCACGGCGGGCGACGTCCAGGACGTGTGCTTCCCGCTGGCCTACGAGCTGGCGACGGCTTCCGGCGCGCCGGGGCCGGAGGCGCCCGCGACGGCCGCGGCGGCGTTGCGCGATCTACACGGCGAGGGCGGCGCTGCGGGCGTCGATCAGCTCACCGCGCATCTCACCGACCCTGGGAGGTCGGCGGCGCTGACAGCGGAGCTTCATCGCCGCTGGCACGCCGAATCCGCCGTACCGCAGGACATCCCGGTGCTCCGGGCGTTCGTCGAAGACCTTTCCGACGCCGCGTGGCGGACCCTCGCCGATTCGGCCGCCGGGCACGCCCTCGGCCTCGCCCTGCGACAGCCTGGTGGGGCGGGCGCGCTGGACGAGGCCGTCCAGGAGATCTCCGGGCTCCCCGCACCGGATCTCGGCCTGCAGCGCGGGGACCGCACCGCGATCCCGCCGTTGAACCGGCGCGACGAAACCGGCCCCGAACTCCTCGAACGCAGTGTCGAACGGCGGGTGCGCGCGACCCTGCGCCGGCTCCCGGCGGACGAGCGGCCTCCCGTCGCGGACCTCGTCGACGACGAACTCGCCCGCGTCGCCGCCGGGTTCGGGCTCGGTCTGCCCGCGCTGGCCGCCTGTTTCGCGCTCGGTGTCGTGCTCGCGCCCGCGCTCCGGCCGCTCGACGGCGCCGCGCCCGCCGGGGTCCCCGAATTCGCGCGGCGGCTCAACGCCCAGGTCGCCCGCGAGGGGTACGTGCTGCACGCCCGCCGCGCCCTCGCCGGTGCCACGCCGCTCACCCCGCGGCCCGACGCCGAACTCCTGCGCGATCTGCGTGAGTTCGCCAAGCAGTTCCTCAGCAGGCTGTGGGTCCGGCTGCACGGGTTCGACGTCCGGGGCGATCTGCCCGCCGACGCCGAAGACGTGCGGGACCTCGTCACCGGTGTGGTCCGGTCGACCTCGCTGGATCTGCGGACGAAGGTGCGGCGCGCGCTCGTGGCCCGCCTCCCGGAACTGGAGGCCGTGTCGTGACGCATCCGGTGCACACCCCCGTCGTCGCGGCGGACGGCGCCCTCATCCGCTTCACCCTCGCCGAACTGCTCGCCGGCCGGGCGGCCTCGATGCGGATCGACCTGACCGACGCCGGAGCCGCCGAACCGTGGCTGACCCGGCTCGCCGGCGCGGAAGCCTGCCTGGCCGCGCTCGGCGAGGGCCGGGGGGACCTCCCCGCCCGGCCGGAACTGGCGGGACTCGCCTCGCTGCTGTGGATCCGCCGCTGGTGGCCCGCCAGCACCTCGCTCGGGGTCCCCGCGCTGGACCCGGCGCTGCTGGACCTCGAAACGGCGGTCGCGACAGCCGCGGTGGAAGAGCTGGCCGAGGGCCTCCTCGACGGTTTCGAAGCCACCCCGGCGGAGTTGTTCGACACCGCCGTCGCGGACGGCGCCCTCGTGGCCGCCGCGTCCCCGGTCGCCGAGGAGGTCCGCGGCCTGTGCGGCCGCCTCGCGGCCTGGTTCGACGACCAGGACGACGTCGTGCGCGCCGAAGCCGCGGCGGAAGTGGTGGCACGACTGGAAACCGCGCCCCTGGGTCAACGCGCGTACGCGCTGGCCGCGGGCACCGACCCCGCCGCGGCAGGCGAGGGCGTCCTGGCACAGGGCCGGGAGAGCGTCGACTGGGCGCGGGTGCCGCCGGGGATCCTGGACGCCGCCGAAGACACGGTGACCTGGCGGATCGTCGCGGCCGGGGCCACCGCCCGGCTCGAAGTCGACGTCGCGGGAGCGTTCGCCGACGCCGCCCTCACCGCGGTCGCGATCCACGACGGGGAGCCGTTCGCGGAGGTGGCCCTGTCACTGGGCGCCGGACGCTTCACCGGGACGGCCGAGTTGGACGAGGCCTCGGCCCGGCTCGCCGCGAATGTCCGGAGTGGACGGATCGCGCTCGTCGTCGGGGTGGCGGGCGAGGGGGTCGCAGGGACCACGGCCGAGGACCGGGCGGAGGTGGTCGCGCTCGTGCGGGCACGCCCGCCGGAAGCCCGGACACTCGCCGAGCGGGCGGCGGCCACGGCCGAGGACGAGGAGTTCTGACGTGCTCGTCGGCATGCCGCCACCGCTCACCCCGCCGGACCGGCCGCTTCCGGCCGAACTCTCCGAAGCGAGTTCGCACGGCTACAACTGTCGTTGCGTAGCAAGGCATTTCGGTCTCGACCCGGCTCCGTACGGCGAACTGCCGGCGTGTTCCCTGTCCGAGCGGCAGTACCGGCGCCTGCTGGTCGAGGCGGCCAAGCTCCAGGACAAGGCCAAGCGGCTCGCCGCGGCGCGGGACGTCGCGGGCGCGCACCGGGCGTACGGCCGGATGCGGCAGGTCGCGCGACAGCTCGACCGGACCGACATCGACCTCGCCGCGGTCAGCGACCTCGCCACCGTCTGTTATTCCGCGGGCGATCTGCGCAACGCGCGGCAGTGTGCCGAGGCCGTCCTCCATGTCTTCAAGGTGAGCACCACCGCCATCGTCCATTTCGGACAGTACGCCGAGCTGCGGATGATCGAGGGCTCGCGGGAAGTCGCGGAACGCGTGCTCATCTCCCTGTCCACAGAGGAAGGCGACGTCGCCCGGGCGCGCGAGCTGATCGCGGGCCAGCGGGCGCGGGCGGCGAGCCGCAAGGCGGCCGGGCCGGGACAGTTCCCGCCCGAGCTGCTCGACCCGCACGGCGCCGACGAACTCGAACTGCGGATCCTCGATGCGCGTGTCCAGATCGCCGACGGCGATCCGGCGGGCGCGCGGGCGGCGCTCGAAGAGATCCTCGCGGAGCTGGAGGCCATCGCGGACATCGCCGAGGTCCGCGAGCAGGTCGTCTCGCTGCAGGCGATGGCCGTCGCCGAACGGGCCAGGGTCCACCAGGCGGGTGGTGAGGACGCCGACGCGCGGACCGATCTGCTGCGGCTGAGCGCCCGGTACGCGGGTGGTCCGATGGCCGCGAAGGCCGACATCGGGCTGGCCGCGGCCCGCGCCCTCGACGGTGATCTCCCGGGCGCGATCGCGGCGATCGCCGCCGCCCGCGACGAACTCGCGACGGCGGGCCTGACCGGGGACGTCGCCGACGCGAGCCACGCGCTGGGCACTTTGCTGCTGATGGCGGGCGACGCGGGTCAGGCCCGCGACCAGTTCGAGCACGCGGGGAAGCTGTGGACGGCCAATGGCGACACCGCGGGCCTGCGACGGCTCGACGTGGCACTGGCCCGCTGTGCCGCGATGGACGGCGACTGGGCGACGGCGGAGGAGCACGCGGCCCGGGCGCGGGAATCGGCGCGGACGTCGGGGGAGTGGCCGGACCGCCTGCATACCGACTTCGTCGCGGCCACGATCGGCTTCGCCCGCGGGGCGGACCCGCGGTCGGTGCTGGATCTACTGCTGCCGTTGACCCTCGCGGCGGCGGAGTACCGGTTCGAATTCGCCGACCCGCGGGCACGCACCGCCTGGGCCCGTGACGTCGCGGGCCCGGCGACGGCGCTGCTGATGGCGTTGCTGTCCCAGCTGGGGGAGCGGAGGCTCGCGGCGGAACTGATCGAGCGCCTCTGCGCGGTCGGGGCGTACACGGGCGCGGCGGAGCGGTCACTGGAGCTGACCGGCGCGCTGCCCGCGCTCGGCCTGACACCGTCCACTGAGGACGATCGGCTTCCGTTGGCGGCCTTGGGTTCCGTCACGGCGTCGCTTCCGCTCCGGCTGGCCCCGCCGCCCGCGCTGCGCTGGTCTCCCGCGTCGTCGATGGAGCTGGACCCGTGGCTCGGCCTCGCCGCCGAGCGGTACCGCCTGCCCCGGCCCGCCGCCGAAACCGTCGAGACCTGGCCCGCCGCCCGGCCGGGGCGCGAGACGTTCATCCTGCGCTTCGCCGAGGCCGGGCACACCTTTCTCACCTGGCGGACCACCGCGGACCTCGACACGGTCCACCTCCACCCGATCGACGCCGCCCTCGTCGGGACCGCCCGCGAGTATCTGGACGCCGCCTCCCCGACCCCGCACGAGGGCGAGAGCGTGGCGGACGCCGTCCGGCGCTCGCTGGGCGAAGACGCCTTCGGCAGCTTCGAGGGCGAGCAGCGCCTGGCCCGGGTTCTCGCCCTCAACCTCTTGCCCGCCGACCTCGTCGAACGTCTCCGGCGTGCCGCCGCCGAAGGACGCCGCCCGCTCCTGCGGGTGCAGCCGTCGCCGAGCCTCGCCGGGGTGCCGTGGGGACTGCTGGCCCTGCCCGATCGCCGCGCCGCCCACGTCCTGGACATCGCCGGGATCGGTACCTGTTTCGATGGCGACGAACGCGTCCTCGACGTCGCCGACGTCTCGCTGCTCGCCCCGGCGGGCATCCCGCGCCGTCCGCCCGCCGCCGACGGCCCGCCGGTCTACCTGCTCGATCCGCGTATCCCCGGCCAAAGCGCTTTCGGCGAGCTGGGTTCCGTACTCGGCAAGCAGGACGCGACGTCGCCGCTGATCCGCCATCTGGACGCGCGGCTGGCCGACGGGCCGGTCCTGCCCGCCGCCGCACGCGGGCTGGAGCTGGTCCGCCGCACCGACACCGACCGCCGTCTGCTCGCCGAACTCCTGGCGGGGCCCTGTTCCCGGCTGGTGTTCGTGGGACACGTCAGCCGCGTCCGCGACGAGTACGGGGCGCAGACCGCGCTGCATCTGTCCTGCGGCGCCGATCTCCCCGGCACCGCCGCGCCGATCGGGGCGCACCGGCCGTTCACCGCCGCCGATCTCGCACTGTCCGAAGTGGACACCATGCCCGCGAGGGTGGCGCTGATCGGCTGCGCCAGCGCGAGCGATTTCGGCCTCGCCGAACCGTTCGGCGTGCTGCTCGCCGCCGTCGCGGCCGGAGCCGGCCTGGTCGCGGCGACGGTCTGGGCGCTGCCGACGTCGGCCGCGGTCCCCGGCGCGGACCCGATGTCCGAGCTGATCATCGCCGTCGACACCGCCCTCGGCGCCGAGGACCCGGTCACCGAGCTGTGCGCGTGGCAGCGGGCCCGGCTCGCACGCTGGCGCGAGCAGCCCGGACCGGCGGGCTCGCCGGTCTTCTGGGCGGCCCTGACCTGCCTCGACGCCACCGACGACGGGAAAACCTGGGTTCGGTAGCGGATCACGCCGCCGAAGCTGTGTCCAGCACGAACGACACGGCGAAAGGCGGGACCCGATGTTCAAGAAGATCCGCGACAAGATCAACGACGCGACGCAGCAGGGCATGGCGCGGGGCGCGCAGGACTTCCAGCGGCACGCCGAGCAGTTCCGGCGGGCCGCTGCCGCGCAGGGGCACGACATCACCCCGCAGCTGCCGACGCCGCAGCTGGCCGCGCAGGCGTTCCGGGACCTGAACGCCGACCCGGACATGGCGGCGTTCCTGGCCCTGCCGATGGAGGAGCAGCTGCGCCAGCAGCGGGAACTGCAGGACTACGGCACCGAACTGCGGCGGCTCTACGACACCTGCGAGCCCGCCACCCTGGTGATCCGCGCACTGGAGCCGACCGGCCGGAAGATCGCCGGACAGGCGCAGTACACCGCGACGCTGGAGGTCACCCGCGCCGACGGCACCACCTACGAGACGGTGGCCCAGCTGATCGCGCCGCTGGCGACGGTCCAGCAGTACGCACCCGGCACCCGGCACGAGGCCAGGGTGGACCCCGCCGACCCGGCCAAGGTCGCTGTTTTCGGCCCGATCGCGTAGGGGGCGGCGATGTTCGGATCCTTCGAGTTCGGCCTGCCGGACGACTCGCGGCAGGCTCGCCGTCCCGGCCGTCGCCTGTGGCTGCTCGGCGTTCCCACGACGCTCGCCTGGGCGGTCGTGGGCTGGTCGGGTGCCCTCGGGCTGCTGGACGGCTTCCGGCTGATGTCGCTGAACCGCGTCGACGCGTGGGGCGCCGACGCGGGTCCGGCGGTTTCGCTCGTCCTGTTCTTCAGCGTCTCGATCACGATCGCCTCGTCGCTCGGCTTCGCGATGCTGTGGGGGGACGGGATGTCGTTGCGGGGACTGGGTGTCGGCTTCCGGGCGAGCTCACTGGCGGCGTCACTCGGCGTGGCGCTGGGCAGCGGCTTCGCGATTCCCTCGTGGACGCCGCCCGAGGCGGTGGGGCAGCGGCTGCCCGCCGGCCGTGGCGCCGCCGAACCCTGGACCGACGTCGATTGGATCATCTACTACGAGCCGTATCTGGTGCCGGGTGTGGCCGGGGCGGCGGCGCTGGTCATGCTCATGGTGCTGGGGCGGGCGTTCGTCACCAGGGCGGAGGCGGACGACCAGGCGCAGGCGCTGGCCCAGACCGGTCTTCAGGTGATCGGGAAGGTCGTCGGCGTCGAGTTCACGAACATCTGGGTGATGGGGAACCCGCGGTTCACCGTGCAGGTCCGGTTCCCCACGGAAACCGGGGAGCACACGGTGGTGACGAGCATGACCACCTCGCCGATGCGGACCCCGTCCCGGGGCTCGACGGTCAAGGTCACCTACGACCCGCGGAACCCCGACTCGGTCCAGGTGGACCCGGATCCGGCCGACCGGGCCGCGGGCGGGAATTTCGGCGCGTTCCTGCCTCCGTTGTTTTGACCGCCCCCTACACTCCCGCGGATGGACGAACAGACGGCAGAGGTGCCCACCGCGCCGGCGGTGCGCAAGGCGATGATCAGGCTGGTCCCGTTACTCGGGCTGCTCTATCTGCTCAACTATCTCGACCGGGTCAACGTCGGGTTCGCGGCGCTCACCATGAACGCCGACCTCGGCATCAGCGCGGCGGCCTACGGGCTCGGCGCGGGCCTGTTCTTCGTCGGGTACTTCTTCTTCGAGGTGCCCAGCAACGTCATCCTGCACAAGGTCGGCGCCCGGATCTGGATCGCGCGGATCATGGTCACCTGGGGCCTCGTCGCCTCGGCCACCGCGTTCATCCAGGGCGAGGTCAGCTTCTACATCGTCCGGGTGCTGCTCGGCATCGCCGAGGCCGGCTTCTTCCCCGGCATCATCCTGTACCTGACCTACTGGTTCCCGCGTAAGCAGCGGGCGAAGATCGTCGCGCTGTTCTTCCTCGCAGTGCCGCTCTCGTCGGTCCTCGGCAGCCCCATCTCCGCCCTGCTCATCAAGCACGGTGACGGAGTCCTCGGTTTCGACGCGGGCTGGCGCTTCATGTTCTTCGCCGAAGGGGTGCCCTCGATCCTGCTCGGTGTGGCGGTGTTCTTCCTGCTGCCGAGCAAACCGAAGGACGCGAAGTGGCTGACCCCGGACGAGCGCACGGCGTTGCAGTCGGCCATCGACGCCGAAGACACCCGTGAGGTCGGCGAGGAGGTGAGCACGCGATCGGCGCTGACCGATCCGCGCGTGCTCGCGCTGAGCGCCGTCTACTTCGGGATCATCTTCGGCCTCTACGTGCTCGCGTTCTTCCTCCCGCAGGTGATCAAGGGCTTCCAGGAACAGTTCCAGACCTCCTACAGCATCGTGGAGATCGGGCTGATCACGGCGATCCCCTACGCCGTGGCCGCCGTCGCCATGGTCCTGTGGGCCCGTCATTCGGACCGCACCGGCGAACGCGCCGGACACGTCGCCATCGCCGCGTTCGTCGGCGCGGTCGCGATCGCCGGCGCGCTGTATCTCGGCTCGCCGCTGCTGGTGATGATCGCGGTGACCATCTGCGCGGTCGGGGTGTTCACCGCCATCCCGGTGTTCTGGCAGCTGCCCAACGCCTTCCTCACCGGGGTCGGCGCCGCCGCCGGGATCGGCCTGATCAACTCGTTCGGCAATCTGTCGGGTTTCGTCGGCCCCTACCTCACCGGCTGGCTGCAGGGACTGACCGGCAGTTTCCGCGCCGGTATGTGGGTCGTCGCGTTCTTCATGGCGATGGCGGGCTTCATCGCGTTGTCCTTCCGTCGCAAGGAGAAGCGCGCGATCAAGTGAGGTGGTCGAAGTCGCCGTTCACCCACCGGACATGGGTTTCGGCGCTGCGGCGGACGACCGCGCGGGCGTCCCGGTCGATGGTGTCGCCACCGAGGGTGTAGAGCCGGTCGTAGGGGAAGTCGTCGAGCCGGTCGACGATGCGGCGGACCACGGCCGCGGACAGCGGGATGTGCTTGGGGAAGCTGCGCTGGAACGACACCCAGTCCGGCGCGAGCCCGCCGCTGATCGTGTCACCGGCCAGGATGCTGCCGTCCGGCGTCCTGGCCACGGCGCTGCCGGGCATATGCCCGCCGAGCCGGATGAGTTCGAGGCCGGGCAAGGGTTCGCTGTGCTCGTCCCAGAACTCGAAGGCCGGGTCGGGGGCGGGCAGCCATTCGCGGTTGCGTTCGTTGACCAGCACCGGGACCCCGCCCAGCGCGCGGCTCCAGCCGAGCTGGGCGCCGAACATGTGCGGGTGGCTGGTGGCGATCGCGGCGACGTCGCCGAGACCGCGCACGACGTCGAGCACCTCGGTGTCCAGCCAGGACGGCGGGTCCCAGAGCAGGTTGCCCGCCGGGGTCACCGCGATGAACGACCAGTGCCCGATCGCGAACCGCGGCTCCCGGGTGACGCTGTGCAGGCCGCGGCCGTGGTCACGGTGAAGGGTCTGATGGGGCACGGCCATCAGTTCCTCGTGCGTCCACCATCGTCCGGTGTGCGGGCCGAGGTCTCCGGCTTCTTCCATGCCGACCTCCCCGCGGTCGAGAACGCACCGGGGAGGTTCCGGGGTGGCTGGATGTTCGATACCGCACCTGTCGCAAATCCACATGATCGACAGCTTGCGACCTCCAGTGCGCTGGAGGTCAAGACGCGTCTTCCCCCGGCTCGCCGAGCCGGGGGAAGACGGGTGATCAGCTGACGGTCGTCTTGCCCAGGACGGCGTCCTGGTCCGGCGGGTCGAGCGTGAGGTCGACGTCGAACTCGCCGAGCGAGCTGTCGGTGACGATGTGCGAGGTCGCCGCGGCGTCGACGCTGCTGGTCGCCTCACCGGCGGGGGTGCCCGCCGGGATGGTGAAGTCGACCTTGCCCGTCGCGGTGAACTTCAGCGGCCCTTCGGCGGGCACCTCGGTGTCCGGGATCGGCAGCTCGATGGGGATCGCCACCTTCTGCTCGCCGAGGGCGATGTTCACCTTCGAGCTGATCGTGCCGGAGAGCTTCTTGGCACCGACCAGCCGCAGCCCGTCGCCCGCGGCCTGACCGGCATCGACGTCGAGGGTGAACGGCACCGAAATCGGCTCCCCGGCCTTCGCCGTCGCCGGGATTTCCGCCTTCACGACCACCGCGACCTGCTGGTCGCCGATGAGGGGGAAGCCGCCCTTGTACGTGAGGTTCTTTTCGACGGCGGCCGCGGTCCCGGCGGCGGAAAGCATTACCGTGCCGACGATCGCGGCGGCGATCCCGGCCGCGCGGAACCGCCGGACGCCCTTCCGCACGAGGGTTTCCGTCATGTCTGGTCCTTTCGTCATTGAATGGGCTCGGAGCCGAATGTAGGTGGAAAGTCACCAACGAGGAAAGGAAAAGATCTCTCGCGTTTTCTTTACGCGCCGATCTTGTCACGCGTACACGGAACGGTATTGTCGCGAATTGTCATGCGAAGGCATAAAGGGGAAACGCGGGCGGGATTCTTGTCATCCCGGTGACAGGTGGCCCGGTCCGGTGGCGGGCGGGCTATCGTCTTGATCGTGACCGACCGACCCGAGCCGTGGCACCTCCGGACCCGCCGCTTCCTGAGCGCGACGGACCAGCGAGGCGAGCTGGTGCGCGGTGCGCGGTTCCTGCGGAGGCTCGTCCCCGGCGACGACCCGCTCGCGCCGACGACGAGCCGCTCGTCCGCCCGGCTCGCGCGGCTGCTCGCCGAGGCGGGCGCCGACCGGCCCAGCGCGACCCGTGAGCTGGGGCTGGCCGCCGTGCAGGCGTGGAAGGCTCTCAGGCGGAGCGGAACGCAGCCGAGGGTGGCGAACGGGGTCACAGTGCTGTTCACCGACCTCGTCGGCTTCTCGACCTGGGCACTTCACGCCGGCGACGACCGCGTTCTCGAGCTGCTCCGCGCGGTCTCCGACGTCACCGAGTCGATCGTCACCGGGCATCGCGGCAGCATCGTCAAGGGGCTCGGCGACGGCGTGATGGCCGTGTTCGCCGACCCGGGCGAAGCGGTGAACGCCGCCTACGAAACGTGCTCCGCCGTGAGCGTGATCAAGGCCGAGGGCTACCTGCCCCACCTGCGTGCGGGCCTGCATCGCGGGAACCCGCAGCGGGTCGGCGACGACTACCTCGGCGTCGACGTGAACATCGCCGCCCGGATCATGGCGGCCGCGGACGGCGACGAGGTACTTGCCAGCGAAAGCGTCGTCGAGGAACTCGACGCGGACACGGTCTCGGTGCGGCCGCGCCGGAACTTCCGCGCCAAAGGCACGCCGAAGGATCTGCGGGTCTACCGCGTCGTCCCGCGCTACTCGTGAAGGCCCCCTCCCTACTCTCAGGGTAAGGGTCCCGGCGAAGTCGCAGGGCGTCGCCGGTTAGATGAGCCGAGACCGAAGCGCCCGTTTTCGGGTAATGCGCACGGGTTCGTCACGAGGCCGCGCTTTCGCCCCATATGGTCACTCGCTGTGGCTGGCGGCGCGCAAGTGTTACCCCTCACGTCGGTCGCCGTTCTGGGGGCGGCACGGACCGGCAGTTAGGTGATTTTGCCGGGCCAAGCCCGGTCCGTGGAGGGCTCTTTCCCTGGCCCTCTGTTGATCAAGCTTCGCAACCGGCGTGCCCCGCGACGATGAAGGAATTGGGACACTCACGTCCCAATTCCTTCATCGTCGTCCGCCCGCCCCAGGACGAAGGGGCGCCTGACCTGCACAATGCCGACTTTGCCGGGACCCCGACCTTGAAGGTAGGGAAGGAGGCCTTCGCGGACTTCCCTCTGAGAGCCGCACACTGCCGGAAGCTCCTTCCTGCTGGCCTGAAGCCGGCGAGTAAGCCTCGGACCGCGTCCCTCACTGTGTGGATTTTGGGACGTCAGAGGTCCCGAAATCCACACAGTCCAGCGTGACAGGACCTGTGAACACCCGGAACTGACGCCACTTTTGCCGTACCTCTCAATAGGAACGCCATTACCGCTCACGGGGCCTGTTTCGCCTAGGCGGGCATCTCCGAAGGCTGCGAGTCCAGGCCCGCCCGGGGCTTCGACCAGGCGCCGCGGGTGAAGTCCGGTACCGCGACCGGCTTCCCGCCATTGGCCAGTGAGACGACGCTCAGCGGCACGGGGGAGCACCAGGTCGCGGAGTCGTAGACGTCGATGTCCGGCACCAGCCCGGCGCGCATCTGCTGCACGATCCGCCACTGCAGCACGTAGTCCATGCCGCCGTGGCCGCCGAGGTTCGGGTCGTCCTTGAGCTTCTTCCACAGCCAGTGGTCGTGGCGGTCGCGGTACGGCCCGAAGTCCTTCCACGCGTGACCGCTGTGGTCGGGCTCGACGTAGATGCGCGCCGGGTAGTCCTCCACGATGCCGCGACTGCCCGCGAGACTGTTGATCCGGCTGTACGGGCGCGGCGAGCTGACGTCGTGCTCGGCGCGGATGACGCGCCCCTGCGCGGTTTCGATCAGGCAGGTCACCAGGTCGCCGTTGATGTAGGTCTCGTTCCACGACGGGTGGCCGGGCGGCATATGCCGTTCCCGGTAGTCGGCGAGCCCTTTCGGCTCGGTCGCCGTGGCGCGCAGGGGGGCGAACCGGTCGCCGCGGTTGACGTCCATGCAGGCGGCGATCGGGGCGAGACCGTGCATCGGGTAGAAACTCGCGGTGCTGCGGGTATGCCATTTGCGGCGCCACGCGTCGGTGTAGTACGTGTCGGAGAACAGCAGTTCGCGCAGGTCGTGCAGGTAACCACCGTGCCCGTTGGTGACCTCGCCGAAGATGCCTTCGTGCGCCATCTTCAGGATGGCCAGCTCGTTGCGGCCATAGCTGCAGTTTTCGGCGAGGAACAGGTGTTTCCGGGTCCGCTCGCTGGTGTCGACGAGGTCCCACAGCTGATCGAGTTCGGTGGCGATGGGCAGTTCGACGCCGACGTGCTTACCCGCCACCAGCGCGGCTTTGCCCTGCGGGTAGTGGAACTCCCACGGCGTGGCGATGTAGACCAGGTCGATGTCCGTGCGGGAGAGCATTTTCCGGTACGCGTCGCCGGATCCGCCGTACTCGGCCGGACGTGGCCTGCCGTCGGCGGCGAGCTTGTCCGCGGCGGCCTTCGCGCGCTCGGCGCGGATGTCGCAGACCGCGGTGACCACGGCGCCCGGGACCGCGCTCCAGCCGCCGATCATGGACATACCACGGTTCCCGAGCCCGATGAGTCCTATTCGGACGGTCTGGTGCCGCTCGAACGGCACCCCGATCATGCTGCGACGGCCCGGACGGTGGGGCGCGCTTCCCGTATCGGCGGCCTCTTCCGCGGCGGCGCTCACCGGGATCGCGGCGAGCGCCCCGGCGGCGAGGGCGCCACCGAACAATGTCCGCCGGGAGACAGAGGGCAGGTCGGCCATGAAGAACACTCCTTCGTGTCGCCTTCGGTGCCCAGACTGTGTCCAATCGCCGCCGGATATGTCAAGAGATGCGTCAAAGTGCGCATTAAACTGCACCAATGCGCAATATGGCTGTGTGAAATGGGATGTTTCGCGCAACCCGGGTGCGCGGACACCCGGGCCGCGCGGTGGTCAGCGGCGGATCAGCACCTGATCGAGAGACTTGCGCACGAGGTTCGGCACCACGCAGTCGTCCGCCGGATAGCCGACCGGGATGACGGCGAACGCCTTCTCGTTCTGCGGCCGTTCGAGCAGCTCGCCGAGGAACCGCATCGGCGACGGCGTATGCGTCAGCGCGGCCAGCCCGGACAGGTGCAGGGCCGTGATCAGCATGCCCACCGCGATGCCCACGGATTCGTCGACGTAGTAATGCTTGTGCTTCGTGCCGTCCTCGTCGAGGAAGTAACGCTGCTGGAAGACCACGATGAGGTACGGGGCGTCGGTGAGGTGGGTCTTGACGGCGTCGGTGCCCAGCGGACGCAGGGCGGACAGCCACTCGTCGCCGAGCCTGCCCTCGTAGGAGATCCGCTCCTCCTCTTCGGCGGCCTCGCGGATGCGCTGTTTGGTCTCCTGGTCCTCGATGAGCACGAAGGTCCACGGCTGCTGATGCGCGCCGCTGGGCGCGGTGGCGGCCACCGCGATGGCGTCCATCAGTACCTGCTCGGGTACCGGGTCGGTGGAGAACATCCGCACGGTGCGGCGGGTGTCCATCCGGCGTCGCAGATCGGCGGCGGTGGCCAGCGATTCTTCCGCGGACATCCGCGCGGGACGGTAGGGCACCGGCTCGAAGGGGTCGCCGTAGGTCGGGGTCCAGTGTGCTGCGGTCATGATCCCGATTGTGGTGGTGGACGTGCCTTTCCGGAAGCCCTCAGTCGTGAGTGGCAATGACGGTTCTAACCGTCATTGCCACTCACGACCGCACGTTATGCCCTGCGGGTTATGCCGCCATCTGTCCCCAGTGGACGGACGCCGGTCGGCCCAGCCGCCGTCCCGTCGCTTTACCTAGGGGTAGTGCTTAGCGGTCGCCGCGGCGCAGAGATAGGTACCTACTGCACGACTTTCGTCGGTGTCCGATTTCTCTTGCCACGTCCCAGAATCGGCACACCCCGTCCCTATCGCGCGGCTGGGACCCCGGCCGCAGAAATGAGTCGGAACCATGCGACTGCGTTCCTTCGTCCTGATCGCCGGCACCGCCTTCCTGGCGTTGCTCGGCGCGACCGCACCCGTGGCGTCCGCCGCGGAACCGTCCGGCGTCCAGCCGATGATCATCGGTGGCCAGAACGCGCAGAGCGGCCCGTGGGCGGCCAGGCTGTTCGCCAACGGCAGGCAGACCTGTACCTCCACGATCATCGCGCCGCAGTACATCCTGACCGCCAAGCACTGCGTGGCGAGCGGCGGCACGTTCACCTTCCGGATCGGCAGCCTGGACCAGACCAGTGGTGGCACCATGGCCACCGGCTCGACGGTCACCCGGCATGCCAGCGCGGACCTCGCGATCGTGCGGCTGACCGCGCCGGTGAACGCCACCTACTCGCCGCTGGGCACCACCAGTGACGTCGCGGTGGGGCAGACCGTGCAGGTCTACGGCTGGGGCGCGACCAGCCAGTGCGGTTCGGAGATCAACTGCCAGTCGCGGTATCTGAAGTACGCGAACGTCCGGGTCACCTCGGTCGCGTGCCGTGACTACAACGGCGGTATCGCGGTCTGCGCGAGCCGTGGCGACGGAATCACCGCCGGAGGGGACTCGGGCGGCCCGATGTTCGCCTCCGGCCGTCAGGTCGGTGTCGCTTCGACCAGCGACCGGCAGACCACGACGGCGTACACGAACATCACCCGGTACCGGCCCTGGATCCAGCAGGTGGCCGGGGTCTGATCCTCGGTAAAGCCGGTGCCCTCCCCGAGGTTTTCGGGGAGGGCACCGGCCGAGATACAGTCCTGAACGGGGTCGTGCCTTACCCCTGAATCGGCGCTATCGAAGACCTGCCATGACGGCGTCGATGATGCCCTGCTGCGTCACCGCATACGAACGCCGGTCGAACAGTCCGAAGCCGTAGCGTCCGTTCGCGCCGTTGTCCCAGTAAACTGAGACCGCCCCGTACTTCTTGGAGGTGGACACGATGGCGCGGGCGAAGTCCGCGCGGTACCTGTTGTTGGCGGAATCGAAGGACGACTTGTCGATCGACCCGTATTCACCGACGACCACCGGATACCCGCGCGTGACGAATTTGTCGTGCATCAGCTTCAGCTGGGAGTCCAGGTAGTCCTCCTGTCCCCAGGTGGACTTCTTCGCCGGATTGGTCGCGGCCCGGCCCCACTGCGTGATGGTGCCGCTTTCCTCGCCGGCGAAGTCCCACGGGCTGTAGTAATGAACGGAGATCATGATCCGCTGTTCGGCGCTGGGGATCGAAGGGGACCGATACTGGTCGGTCGGAAGCGTGAAGCCGTAGTTCCCCGCGGTGTAGTCGATGTTCGTGTTCCAGCCGGGGACGAGCAGCCACCTCGAAGTGTTGTTCCCGCCTGCTTTGCGCACCGTGTCGACGAAGATCTGGTTATAGGCGTTGATATTCGAGTAGCACGGCTGGGTCGGGCGGCCGAACTGCCCGTCGAACTCCTCGTTCATGGATTCCAGGATCAGGTGCTGGTCATAGCCTTGGAACCTGGTCGCGATCTGCTGCCAGACCTTCTGGTACTTGGCCTTGATCGCCGCCTGGGAGGACGAATCGCAGATCAGCCACGAGCCGTTGATGGTCTTGTAACCGTCGCCATGCATGTTGATCAGCACGTAGAGGCCGCGGTTGTAGGCATAGTTCACGACTTGCTGGATTCGGTTCAGCCAGCCGGAGTTTATGGTGTAGTTCGGTCCCGGTCCTATGTTGTTCAAATAGGATACCGGGATGCGAATCGTTTTGAATCCCGCCGCTTTGACCTTGTCGATGAGCGCTTGAGTTACTGTGGGCTGTCCCCAGGCCGTTTCGCTGGGATATCCGTTCGAGTTGGCTTCCAGCTGGTTTCCCAGATTCCAGCCCGCGCCCATGTCCGCCACGATCTGGGAGGCGTTGAGCTGCGTTCTTGACTCGGCTGACGCCTGACTTGCCACACCGGAGAAGGATCCGGTGGCTGCCATGGCGGCGGCAAGGAGAGCGACTCTGATCTTTCTTGCTCGCGAACCCATAGGTCGTTTACTCACTTTCGGTGAGGTATGTGCCTTATGGCCGGCACCGTGATTTCCTGCGAAAAGCGACTTCGCGCGGATGGGATGCGGGACAGTTTCGAAGCGCTTCGACAACTATGGCACCCGTCACATCGGAGGTCAAGATTTTGCCCGCCGATGCCGCACTGGTACCGGGGCGGTGTCAGTGCCGTGTCAGTGCCGTGTCAGCGCCGTGTCAGGACGACAGGTGATGGTGGGCGGCATGAACGAAACAGGCACGGGTGGCACCCCGGACGTGAGCACGTCCGACACCGAAGAGGGCAACTTCATCTCAAGGGCCCTCTCGCAGGTGATCGGGGACAAGCGGCGATGGCGGCAGTACAAGGCGCGTGTGAAGCAGCTTCCGCCGGACTACCGCGCGGCCGTCGACGGGGTCGAGCGGTACCTGATGCACTTCGGGCCGACCGACGGCGAGAGCGCGACTTCGCTGTTCGAGGAGGTCGCAGACCTGTTCGAGCGGGCCGCGGCGGACGGGACGCCGATCCGCCGGATCGTCGGGAACGACCCGGTGGAATTCGTGGACGCGCTGATCCGGAACTACGAGAAGGGCGGCTACGTCGCCCGGGAGCAGAAGCGGCTGATCGGCGCCATCGATCGGGCCGCCGGGAAAGAGAACGGGGCCACCCGATGACGACACGGCAAGCCCGGGCGATCGAAGTGCGGGGCCTGGAGAAGTCCTACGGGACGCTGAAAGTCCTGCGCGGTGTGGACTTCGGCGTGGAGAAGGGCAGTATCTTCGCGCTGCTCGGCTCGAACGGGGCGGGCAAGACCACCGTCGTGCGGATCCTGTCCACCTTGCTCAAGGCGGACGCGGGAACGGCGGGGGGCAACGGGTTCGACGTCGCCACGCAGGCGGCGGACGTGCGGGAGTCCATCAGTCTCACCGGCCAGTTCGCCGCCGTCGACGAAATCCTCAGCGGCCGGGAGAACCTCGTGCTCGTCGCCAAGCTGCGGCATCTGAAGCAGCCGGGCAAGATCGCCGACGAACTGCTGGAGCGGTTCTCGCTGACCGACGCGGCCGCGCGGAAGGCGTCGACGTATTCCGGCGGCATGCGCCGACGGCTGGACATCGCCATGAGCCTCATCGGGAACCCGGCGGTGATCTTCCTGGACGAGCCGACCACCGGCCTCGACCCCCAGGCTCGTGTCGAGGTGTGGCAGGCGGTCAAGGAACTCGCCGGGCGGGGCACCACGGTGCTGCTCACCACGCAGTATCTGGAGGAGGCCGAGCAGCTCGCCGACCGGATCGCGATCCTGCACGAAGGCCGGATCATCGTGAACGGCACCCTCGCCGAACTCAAGCGGCACCTGCCGCCTGCCAAGGTCGAATACGTCGAGAAGCAGCCGACCCTCGAAGACGTCTTCTTCGCGATTGTCGGTGACGGCCGCAAGAGCGGTGCCGTCCGCACGGAAAAGTAAGGGAAACGACGATGGCCACGCATGTCCTCGGCGACACCACTGTCCTGACAGGACGGTCCCTGCGCCACATCGCCCGCAGCCCGGACACCATCATCACGACCGCGGTCATGCCGGTCGCCATGATGCTGATGTTCGTCTACGTGTTCGGCGGCGCGATCAACACCGGATCGGGTTCGTACGTGAACTACATGCTGCCCGGCATCCTGCTGATCACGGTCGCGTCGGGCGTCGCCTACACCGCGCTCCGGCTCTTCAACGACATGAAGGGCGGGATCTTCGAGCGCTTCCAGTCCCTGCCGATCGCCCGGTCGGGTGTGCTGTGGGCGCACGTGCTGACGTCGATGGTCGCCAACCTGATCTCCCTTGTGATCGTCGTGGGCGTCGCGCTCCTCATGGGCTTCCGGTCGAACGCGGGGGTGACGGCCTGGCTCGCCGTCACCGGCATCCTGCTGCTGTTCACCTTGGCGCTGACGTGGATCGCGGTGATCGCCGGTCTGTCGGCGAAGACGGCGGAAGGCGGAAGCGCGTTCTCCTACCCGCTGATCTTCCTGCCGTTCCTCAGCTCGGCGTTCGTGCCCACCGGCACCATGCCCGGCCCGGTGCGCTGGTTCGCCGAGCACCAGCCGGTCACGTCGATCGTGAACGCCATCCGCGCCCTGTTCGCGCGGCAGCCGGTCGGCGACGACATCTGGATCGCGCTCGGCTGGTGCGTCGGGATCCTCGTCGTCGCTTACTTCTTCGCCACGGTCACCTATCGCCGCAAGGTCTCCTGAAGGGCCCTTCAGCTCCTGCCGGTGCCCATTCCGTGCCACAGGAGGTCGACGAGGTCCGCGACGTCGCGCCGCCACTCGCCGTTCGGATCGAGGTACAGCAGGCCGCCCAGTCCGCGCAGCACGGTCTCGGGTGCCAGGTCCGCGCGGACGGTGCCGGCGTCGACGTTGGCCTTCAGCAGGGTGGCGACCGCGCCGACCATGGCCTCGTAGGCGTTCGCGGGCAGCTCCCCGCGCGAGGCCGTGGCGGTGCGCAGGGCGTCGGCCAGGCCGCGCTTGGTCATCATGTAGTGCGCCAGGTGGTCGGCGGTCCAAACCCGGAACGCCTCTTCCGGGGCGTGCTTCTTGAGCAGCTTCGGCACGACGTCGACGAGCTGGCTCACTTCGCGGCGGTAGACCGCCAGGATGAGGGCCTCGGGGGTGGGGAAGTGCCGGTACACCGTGCCGACACCGACCTCGGCCTGCTTCGCGATGGCGTTGAACGAAACCTCGCCCGAGCGGGCGAGTGACTTCGCCGCCGTGGCGAGGATGCGCTCGTGGTTGCGCCGGGTGTCCGCACGCCGGGGGCTGACCGATCCCGTCGTCATGCTCTCTCCCGTCCGCCGATCCCTTCACCGTGAATGTAGCCGAGGGACCCGCGCGACCTGGAGCGACTCCAGGAAAAGGCGGCGTTGCGAAGCGGATTGTGATCCGATAGCGTGAAAACGAAGCGGATGAATATCCGGTTCATTCCGTGACCGGCTCACCCACCACAAACCTACGCCGTCCGGCCGCCCGGCCGCGACGATCCGCGGAAGGGATCCAGTGGACATCTCACTAGAAGTCAATGGCAGGACGGAACACCTGAGGGTCGATCCCGGTGTGACACTGCTGGACGCGCTGCGGGAGCGGCTCGCGATCACGGGCCCCAAGAAGGGCTGTGACCGGGGGCAGTGCGGCGCCTGCACGGTGCACGTCGCCGGGCGGCCGGTGCTCGCCTGTCTCACCCTGGCCGCCACCGTGAAACAGCCGGTGACCACCGTCGAAGCACTGTCCACAGGGGACGAACTGCATCCGGTGCAGCAGGCTTTCGTCGACCAGGACGCCCTGCAGTGCGGGTTCTGCACCTCCGGGCAGATCATGTCGGCGGTCGCCGCCGTCGAGCAGGACGTCCGCGACGTCCGGGAGTTCATGTCCGGCAACCTCTGCCGTTGCGCGGCCTATCCGAACATCGTCGCGGCGGTCGAGCAGGCGAGGCGGGCCGATGCGACCCTTTGAGCTGACCGCTCCCGCGACCGTCGAAGCCGCGGTCGCCTCGCCAGGCACCTTCCTGGCGGGCGGGACGACGCTTGTCGATCTGATGAAGCTCGATGTCCTGGCACCCCAGCGGGTCCTGGACATCAACGAGGTGCCGTTACGCGGTATCGACACCGCCGACGGGCTGCGGATCGGCGCGCTGGAACGGATGAGCGACATCGCCGGGCATCCCGGCGTGTATCCGGTGATCTCCCGGGCGCTCCTGCTCAGCGCCTCCCAGCAGATCCGGAACATGGCCAGTATCGGCGGGAACCTGATGCAGCGCACACGCTGCACGTACTTCCGCGACGTCGCCATGCCGTGCAACCGGCGTGAGCCCGGCAGCGGCTGCCCGGCGCTCTCGGGCGCCAACCGGATGCACGCCGTGCTGGGCACGAGCGACTCGTGCGCGGCGACCCACGCCAGCGACGTGGCGGTCGCCCTGGTCGCTCTCGACGCGGAACTCCGGCTGGTGAGCGCCACCGGGAGCCGCACCGTCGCGCTGGGCTCGTTCTACCGCCTGCCTGGGGACACCCCCGAGCTGGAGAACGACCTGCGCCCCGGTGAACTGATCGCCGAGGTCGTGGTGCCGCCGCTGGAGTGGGCGGCGAAGTCCACCTACGTCAAGGTGCGGGACCGCCAGTCCTACGAATTCGCGCTGTGCTCGGCCGCGGTCGCGCTGCACGTCGAGGACTCGCGTGTCGTCGACGCCAGGATCGCGGCCGGTGGCGTCGGGACCGTGCCGTGGCGGCTGCCCGAGGTCGAGGCGGCCCTGCGCGGCGCGCCCGCGACCGTCGCCGCCTTCGAAGCCGCCGCGGCGCGGGCCGGTGAAGGCGCCAGGCCGTTGTCCGCGAACGGGTTCAAGGTGCCGTTGCTGCGCCGGACGATCGTCCGCGCACTGCTCGAACTGACCGAGGGGAGCCGCTGATGACCAGCAGGGTGGACGGGCCGCTGAAGGTCACCGGCCGGGCCGAGTACGGAGCGGACCACACCTTCCCCGGGATGGCGCACGGCTATGTCGTACTCAGTACGATCGCCCACGGCGAGATCGAAGCCATGGACGTCGCGGACGCGAGGAGCGCTCCGGGCGTGCTCGGCGTGTATTCGCCGTTCGACCCGCTGGAGCTGCGCACGCCGGTGTCGCCGTTCTTCGGTGAGACCTGGGTTCCGTTGCAGGACAAGGAAGTCGCCTACTACGGCCAGCCGATCGGCTTCGTGGTCGCCGAGACCTATGAACAGGCCCGCGACGCGGCGATGCTCGTCAAGGTCTCCTACCGGACCCTGCCCGCGCTGACGTCGCTCGAAGACGGCCTCGCCTCCGCCGAAGACGCACCCGCCGCGAGGGACGGCGCGCCGCCGTCGCTGGAGGTACTCGCCCCCGGCGTCGAGTCCATCGAGGACGCGCTGGCGGCGAGCCCGGTGGTCGTCGAGGCGACCTACACCACGGCGACCCAGCACCACGCCGCGATGGAACCGCATTCCGCGGTCGCGGTCTGGGGTCCCGACGGCCTGACGATCCACAGCGGCAACCAGGGCTCCGACCTGCAGGCGGCGGAGCTGGCCGGGGCGCTGGACCTGAAACCGTCCGAGGTACACGCCGTGAACCCGTTCGTGGGCGGCGCGTTCGGCGGCAAGGCGCGGACGTCCGCACCCGCGTTCCTGGCCGCGGCGGCGGCCAGGGTCCTCGACCGGCCGGTCAAGGCCGCGCTCAGCCGGGAGCAGGTCTTCACCGCGACCGCGGGCCGGGCCGCGACCGTGCAGAAGATCGCCCTCGGCGCGGACCACGACGGCACGCTCAACGCGCTGCGGCACGACTCGTGGTGCAGCACCGCGGCGGACAGGTCCTTCGTCGAGCCGACATCGCACGGCACCTCGCGGGAGTGGTACGCCACCCGGAATCTCGCCATCAGCCAGAAGATGGTGCCACTGCACATCCCGCCGACCACGTTCATGCGGGCGCCCGGTGAGGCGCCCGGATCCTTCGCGCTGGAGAGCGCGATCGACGAGCTGGCGGTCGCGCTGGGCATGGACCCGATCGAGCTGCGGCTGCGGAACAACTCGACCGCGCCGCCCGGCAAGGACCTGCAATGGTCGAGCAAGCATCTCGACGAATGCTTCCGCGTCGGCGCGGCCCGGTTCGGCTGGGCGGATCGCTCGCCCCGGGGACGGACCGACGGCGACTGGCTCGTGGGGCTGGGCACGGCCACCGCCATGTTCCCCGCCCTGCGGTTCCCGGCCACCATCGAGATCACCCTGCAGCCCGACGACACGGCCGTCGTCGCGACCAGCGGCGCGGATCCGGGAACCGGCCTGCTGACCGTGCTTTCCTTGGTGGGCGCGGAATCGCTGGACATCTCGCCGGACAGGATCGTGCCGCGGCTCGGCGATTCGGCGCTGCCGTCCGGCGGGCTCTCCGGTGGTTCGACAGCCACCGCGAGCGCGGGGTCGGCCATCATGATCGCCGCCGCCAAGGCGATCGACGACCTGCTGACCCTGGCGGCGGCCCCGGGCGCGCCGTTCGACGGCATGGACGTGTCCTATGCGGACGGCCGGGTTCTGGCGGGCGACCGGACGATGACCTTCGGCGAGCTGCTGCGGGCCCTGAACCGCCCGTCGATCACGGTGACCGGTTCGTCGGCACCCGGCGAGGAGCTGACCAAGCATTCGTTCAGCTCGTTCGGCGCCCAGTTCTGCGAGGTCCGCGTGCACAGGTGGACGCGCGAGATCCGGGTGTCCCGCATGCTCGGCGTCTTCGACGCGGGCCGGATCATCAACCCGACGGCGGCCCGCAGCCAGATCATCGGCGGCATGATCTGGGGTGTGTCGGCCGCCCTGCACGAAGGGCTGGAGATCGAGGCCAACGGACGCTTCGCCAACGGTGACCTCGCGGGCTACCTGATCCCGGTGAACGCGGACATCCCCGAGGTCGACGTCCACTTCGTCGAGTACCCGGACACGCTGCACAACTCCGTCGGCGCGAAGGGGCTGGGGGAGATCGGCACCGTCGGGATGGCGGCGGCGATCGCCAACGCCGTCCACAACGCCACGGGTATCCGGGTCCGGCACATCCCCATCCAGATCGAGGACCTCCTCGACCAGCCGTAGGACGGTGGCCCGGGGCTTCACCCGGCGGGAGTACCCATGGACCTCACTATCGTGACGTCCATGGGTATCGACGCTTTGGTGTTCGACGTGCTCGGCACGCTCGTGGACGAACCGGCGGGGCTCCGCGCCGCCATCGGGGCGCCGGCCCCGCGGGCCGACCCGGATGAGCTGGTCGCGCTGTGGCAAGGCCATATCGAAACCGAGCAGCGGCGCATCGTCGCAGGCGACCGGCCCTTCGCCGCCAGCGACGTCCTCGACCGCGAAGCGGCCCGGCTGGTCGCTGAAGCATCCCGAGGAGAGCTGTCCCAAAAGGACAGAGAAGCGCTCGCCACGGCGGGACAACGGCTGCCGCCTTGGCCGGACACCGTGGAAGGGCTGGCCCGGCTCGCGGAACACCACCCCTTGATCGGCCTGTCCAATGCCTGCCGGTCAACCCTGCTCCGGATCAACGCCAACGCGGGTCTCCGCTGGCATCAGGCGCTCTCCGCCGAAGAGGCGCGGACCTACAAGCCGGATCCGGCGGTCTACGAACTGGCCGTCAAGGTGTCCGGTGCCCCGCCGGATCGGCTGCTGATGGTCGCCGCCCACGCGTGGGACCTGCGGGGAGCGCAGCGCGTCGGGCTGCGCACCGCCTACGTCGCCAGGCCGGTCGGTGATCCGCCGTCACCGGCCGATCACTTCGACTTCCACGCCGAGAACCTTCTCGATCTGGCCGCCCAGCTCGGCGAACGCGGGAGGTGATCAGAGCCGGGGCGCGGCGGCCGACGCCTGACGATGGGGAGTGCCGCAGGAGTCGCGGACGATCAGCTGGGTGGGCAGCAACACCGGCTCCGGCGCCGCCGCGTTCTCGATCATGCCCAGTAGCGCCCCGGCCGCTGCGGTGCCGAACTCCGCCTTGTCCTGGGCGACCGTGGTGAGCGCGGGGTCGACCAAAGCCGCGACCTCGATGTCGTCGAAGCCGACGATGGCGAGGTCGGCGGGCACCCGTAGCCCGGCCGCGCGGGCGGCGAGCAGCGCGCCGATCGCCATTTCGTCGCTGGCGGCGAACACCGCCGTCGGCGGGTGCTTGCGGGCGAGCAGCCGCCGCATCCCGACGAAGCCGCTTCCGCGGTAGAAGTCCCCGCTGACCACGTAGTCGTCGCGCACCGGGAGGCCCGCGTCCGCCATTCCCCGCAGATAGCCCTCGGTGCGGGCGGTGGCGGGCGCGTTGCCGCGCGGGCCGGTGAGCGTGGCGATCCGTTCGTGCCCGAGCGCGGCGAGATGCCGGACGGCTTCGCTCGCGCCCGCGGCGTTGTCCGAAGTCACGTACGTGGCCTTCGGCCCCGCAACGGCCACGTCGAGCGCGACGCACGGCAGCCCGGATTGCGCGAACGCGGTGAACGCCTCGGCGTCCGAGCCGCTGTCGATCAGCACCAGTCCCGCCAGGTGGTGGCGGCGCGTCATGCCGACGTAGGCGATCGGGTCGGCGAGGGAGACGCCGGCGGTGCGGTTGCGGGCGTCGTCGCTCGTGGCGAGCAGCAGCAGGTGGTAGCCGTGCGAGCTCAGCGCGGATTTGAGGCCCAGCAACAGATCCTGCAGGAACGGATGCCGCCAGCCGGGGCGGCGGTGGTCGGTGTCCCAGACCAGCCCGATCATCGCCGACCGCTGCCGCGACAGCGCCCGCGCCGATTCGTTCGGCGAGAAATCGAGTTCACGGGCGACGCGTTCGACGCGTTCCCGGGTCGGCGCGCTGACCGTGGCCGGGCGGTTGAAAACCCGCGAGACGGTGGCGACGGAGACCCCGCAGAGCTGGGCGACCTCGCGGGCGGTGACCATGCTGACCTCCTGGCTTGTAACCGGTTACATCTCTAGCACATGATCTCCTGCTGGGAAAACTTCCCATGGCGTTATGAGTTCGTTACTTGACTGTTCGACATTGGGAGCGCTCTCATAGGTGCCACGTTTCCCGCCCCGGCCGGTCCCCGGCCGCGGTGTCCCCGTGCGCCCCGCAGAACAACGGAGATCTCATGCGCCCGAAAACGAGGAACCGCCGTACCCGCCTGCTCGCCGGGGTGTGCGTCACCCTGGCCGCGGTCACCGCGCTGAGCGCCTGCGGTGACGGCGGCGCCGGCGGCGGCAAGATCAAGCTCAGCCTCGGCCTGTTCGGCAACTTCGGCTACAGCGACCTGATCAAGGAGTACCAGGCGGCGCATCCGGACATCGAGATCACCGAGCGGACCGCGGCCTATTCCGACCACCACAAGAACATCGCCGCGCATCTGGCCACCGGCGGGGGAGCCGCGGACATCGAGGCGGTCGACACCGGGTACGTCGCGCAGTTCAAGGCCACGCCGGACAAGTTCGTCGATCTCAACACCGTCGGCGGCGACAAGCTCAAGGATCGCTGGCTGGACTGGAAATGGTCGGCGTCGCTGGCCAAGGGCGGACAGCAGATCGGCTACGGCACCGACGTCGGCGGCCTGGCCATCTGTTACCGCCGCGACCTGCTCCAGAACGCCGGACTGCCCGCAGACCGCGACGCCGTCTCCGCGCTCTGGCCGACCTGGCAGGCGTTCTTCGACGCCGGGAAGCGGTTCCAGGCCAAGGCGCCGAACGGGGTCAAGTGGATGGACGGCGGCCCGACCGTGCTCAACGCGATCGTCGGACAGGCTCCGGTCGGGTACTACGACCAGAGCGACAAGATCGTCTTGGAGGGCAACCAGGCGCTGCGGCAGGGCTGGGACCTCGTCGTCGACGCCGTCAAGTCGAACCTGAGCGCCGGGCTGCTCTACAGCACGCCGACCTGGAACACCGGCTTCACCCAGGGCCAGTTCGCCACCGTCACCTGTCCCGCCTGGATGATGACCAAGATCAAGGACCAGGCACCGGACACGGCGGGCAAGTGGGACGTCGCGACCGTGCCCGGCGGGGGCGGCAACTGGGGCGGCTCGTACCTGACGGTCCCCAAGCAGGGCAAGCACACCAAGGAGGCCGCTGAACTCGCCGCGTGGCTGACCGCGCCCGAACAGCAGGCGAAGGTCTTCACCAGCCAGGGCCTGCTGCCCTCGACGCCGTCGCTCTACGACGACCCGAAGATCACCGGCTACACGAACCCGTTCTTCTCGGACGCGCCGGTCGGCAAGCTCTTCACCGAGGCGGCGAAGAAGCTGAAGCCGCAGTACCAGGGTCCGAAGGCCGGTGACGTGCAGACGGAGTTCGGCAGCGCGATGCAGCGCGTCGAGCAGGGCAAGCAGGACGGCGCGGCGGCGTGGCAGCAGCTGGTCGGTGACGTCGCGAAGATCAAGTGATGGCGGGAAAGACGCTGAGCTTCGCCGACCGGCGGCACAACTGGGACGTCAAGCTGTCGCCGTTCGGCTTCATCAGCCCGTACTTCCTGATCTTCGGGGTCTTCGGGTTGTTCCCGTTGCTCTACACGGCGTTCGTTTCGCTGCAGCAGCGCAACCTGCTCGACGCCGAAGGCGCCACGTTCATCGGTTTCGGGAACTACGAACAGCTGCTGTTCCACGACCCGTACTTCTGGAACGCGATGGGGAACACGGTCAGCCTGTGGCTGCTGACCACGATCCCGCAGATCCTGTTCGCGCTCGGCATCGCGCACCTGCTCAACCGCAGGCTGCGCGGGCGGACGCTGTTCCGGATGGGGATGATCCTGCCGAACATCACCTCGGTGGCGGCGGTGACGATCATCTTCGCGCAGCTGTTCGGCCGGGACTTCGGCCTCGTCAACTGGGTGCTGAGCTGGTTCGGGGCCGGCCAGATCGACTGGCAGGCGGGCACCGCCAGCTCGCATACCGCCATCGCGGCGATGGTGGTGTGGCGCTGGACCGGCTACCACGCGCTGATCTTCCTCGCGTCGATGCAGGCGATCCCGTCGGCCCTGTACGAGGCAGCCACCCTCGACGGCGCCCGCGGATGGCAGCAGTTCTGGCGGATCACCGTGCCGTTGCTGCGGCCGCAGATCATCTTCTCGACGGTGATCGCGACGACCGGGAACATGCGGCTGCTCGCCGAGCCGCTGCTGTTCAACCCCGGCACCGCCGCCGCGACCGGTGGCTCCGACCGGCAGTTCCAGACGGCCGCGCTCTACCTCTACGAGCAGGGTTTCACCAAGTACGACTTCGGCTACAGCTCGGCCATCGCGCTGGTGCTGGCGGTCGCGACGATGCTCGTCGCGGGCGTGTCGTACCTGGTGACCCGGCGCATCCAAACGGACTGAGGAGCGAAATGACCTCCGTGCTGCCCCCCGCCGCGCCCGCGCCGCCGGTCTCGCCAGGGCGGGCCCGGCGGCTCGTGCGGCGGGGCGCGAGCCCGTGGACCTACGCCGCGCTGATCGCGATCCTGGCCGGCTCCGCCTTCCCGGTGTACTGGTCGCTCGTCGTCTCGTCGCAGACCCCGGAGGCCGTCGGCAGCGTGCCGCCGGTCCTGGTACCCGGCGGGCATCTGTTCGAGAACATCGCCCGGGTCTTCGACGAGACGGATTTCGCGCTGGCGCTGGGGAACTCGCTCATCGTCGCGGGCACCATCACCGTTTCGGTGGTGCTGTTCTCGACCCTCGCCGGGTTCGCCTTCGCCAAGATGCGCTTCCGGGGACGGACCGCGCTGTTGCTGCTCGTGGTCGCCACCCAGGCGATCCCGACCGAACTGGGCGTCGTCCCGCTCTACATGATGATGGCCGATTTCGGCTGGGCCGGGCGGCTGGAAGCCGTGATCGTGCCCGGCCTGGTCACCGCGTTCGGCGTGTTCTTCATGCGCCAGTACTTCGAACGGGCGCTGCCACTGGAGCTGCTGGAGGCCGGGCGGATGGACGGCTGCGGATCGTTGCGGCTGTTCTGGCACGTGGCCCTGCCCACCGCCCGCCCGGCCGCGGCGGTACTCGGCCTGTTCACCTTCATGCAGGCGTGGAACGACTTCTTCTGGCCACTGGTGGTGCTGGTGCCGGAGAACCCGACCGTCCAAACCGCACTGTCCACTTTGGCCAGCGGCTACACCACCGACTACACCCTCGTACTCACCGCCGCGACCATCGGCACCATCCCCGTCCTCGTCGTGTTCCTGCTGTTCGGCCGCCAGATCGTCGGCGGCATCATGCAGGGCGCGCTCAAGGGCTGACCCTTCCGGAGTTGACCGTGACATCCACCTTCCCGCCCGGCTTCCGCTGGGGCGTCGCCACCTCGGCCTTCCAGATCGAGGGCGCCACCCGATCCGATGGACGCGGACCGTCCATTTGGGACACTTTCGCGACCGTACCCGGCGCGGTGGCCGGCGGCGACACCGGCGAACCGGCGGCGGACCACTACCACCACTGGCCGCGGGACCTCGACCTGCTCACCGGCCTCGGCGTCGACTCCTACCGGTTTTCGGTGTCCTGGCCCCGGATCCAGCCATCCGGGCGCGGCCGCGTCGAACGGCGGGGGATCGACTTCTACCGGCGCGTCGTGGAAGCGTTGCGGGCGCGGGGGATCGAGCCGTTCCTGACGCTGTACCACTGGGACCTGCCACAGGCGTTGGAGGACGAAGGCGGCTGGCGTGCGCGCGACACCGCCGAGCGGTTCGCCGAGTACGCGGCGCTGGTGCACGACGAACTCGGCGACGTCGTCGACCGGTGGACGACACTGAACGAGCCGTACCCGTGCGCGATCGCGGGTTACGGCGAAGGACGGCACGCGCCGGGTGCGCGGGAGGGGCACGGCGCCCTCGCCGCGGCCCACCACCTGCTGCTCGGCCACGGCCTGGCGACACGGGCGATGCGGGCGCGGGCGAGGCCCGGGCACCGGTTCGGGATCGTGCTCAACCAGTCGCCCGCGGTGCCGGTGTCCCCGTCGGCCGCGGACATCGCCGCGGCCGCCCGGCAGGACACGTTGCTGCGCCGCCAGTTCACGGACCCGCTGTTCGGCGGCCGGTACGCGCCCGGGCTCATCGCGATGTTCGACGGCGTCTCGGATTTCTCCTTCCGCCGCGACGGAGACCTGGAGACGATCGGCCAGCCGCTCGACTACCTGGGGGTCAACTACTACTACCGGCTCCACGTCGCCGACGCGCCGTACCGCGAGCCGGACCCGGCCCGGCGCACGGCGGCCGACATCGGGTTGGACACGACCCGCCTGCCGGACGTGCCGCGGACGGGGATGGGCTGGCCCGTCGAGCCCGACGGCCTGACCGACGCCCTGGTCGGCCTGCGCGACGAATATCCCGGCCTGCCACCGATGTACGTCACCGAGAACGGCTGCGTGTACCCGGACCTCGCCGACGAGCGGGGCATGGTGGCCGACGACCAGCGCATCGCCTTCCTGCGCGAGCATGTCGAAGCGGCCCGGGCGGCCGTGGCGGCGGGGGTCGACCTGCGCGGCTACTTCTGCTGGTCCCTGCTGGACAACTTCGAGTGGGCGCACGGGTACAAGCACCGGTTCGGCCTGGTGCACGTCGACTATGCGACCCAGCGGCGCACCCCGCGGGCCAGCTACCACTGGTACCGCGACCACATCGCGGCGCACCGGACCCCGTGATCCCGTGGTGTGGGGCGGACGGCGCGCGGTCCGCCCCACGCCCCGGGCCAGGCCCAGAGCTGCTCCTCGCGCGCACGTGAATGTGAACGCTAACGGGGCAAAGGCAGCCCACACAAGAGCCGCCCGACTCCCTGCTTTCCGCACCTGTCCGCAAGCCCTTCTGGTCGGCATAGGTGGATCGTTTCCTTGACATGAGTAGGACGCGGACGCTAATTGTTAGCGTTAACGCGACATGGTCGTCGCGCCGACCAGGGAGATCCTATGCAGGGAAGGTCACGGCGCCTCATCGTCTGCGCCGCCGCGTTGCTCGCCGCCACGCTGCTGCCCGCCGCTCCGGCGGCCGCGGAGTCCAACGGCGGAACACGGGTCATGCCGCTGGGTGACTCGATCACCGAGGGAACACAAGTGCCGGGTGGCTACCGGATCGGGCTGTGGCAACGGTTCGGGAGCACGAACCACCGCGTCGACCTGGTGGGTTCGCAGTTCAACGGACCGTCGTCGCTGGGGGACCACGACCACGAGGGCCACCCCGGCTGGCGTATCGACCAGATCGACGCGAACATCGTCACCTGGCTCCGGGCCACCGGTCCGCGCAGCGTTCTGCTGCACATCGGTACCAACGACGTGCTCCAGAACCACGATCTCGTCAACGCCCCCGCACGCCTGTCGGCCCTCGTCGACCGCATCACCGCGACCGTGCCCGGCGCCGACGTGTTCGTCGCGACGATCACCCCGCTGGCCACGGAGTCGCAGGAATCCGCCGCGCGCGCGTACAACGCCACGATCCCCGGGATGGTGCGGGCCAAGGCCGACGCGGGCAAGCGGGTGCACCTGGTCGACATGCACGCCGCGCTGACCACCGCCGACCTGATCGACGGCGTCCACCCGACCGCCACCGGCTACGACAAAATGGCCGCGACCTGGTACGCGGCGTTGCGCGCCGTGCCCGGCAGCATCGGCGATCCGGCGCGGCGGATCGTGGGCGTCCCCTCGGGTCGTTGCGTGGACGTTCCGGGGGCGACCACGAGCAACGGCACACAGGTCCAGCTGTGGGACTGTCACGGCGGCACGAACCAGAGCTGGACCCACACCGCCGGCGGGCAACTGGTCTCCGGCACGAAATGCCTGGAAGCCTCCGGCTGGGGTTCGGCCAACGGGACCCGCGTGACGATCTGGGACTGCCACGGGGGAGCGAACCAGCAGTGGAACGTCAACGCCGACGGCACGATCACCAACGCGCTCTCCAACCTCTGCCTGGACGCCTACGGTCTGGGGACCGCCAATGGCACTCAGCTGGTCCTGTGGTCCTGCTCGGGCCAGGCCAACCAGCAGTGGCGGTCCTGACCGGGGTCAAGTGGCGGCCGCGAGTCGCGCGGGGCTGAAAGGGCCCTTCACCGCATGTGATGCGGTGAAGGGCCCTTTCGTCGCATGCGATGAGGTCAAAGCGTCCTTCAGCCCTGTGCCAAAAACCCGCACCGAAGGAGGGCGCGCGGCGGACCTGATCGGAATTGTCGGTGCCTCCCGCTAGGTTCTTCCCAGTCCCCACCGAGGCGCCCGCAAGGAGAAGATGCGTTGTCAGACTGGGAAAGAGCGAGTACGGCCAGGGTGCTGCCACCGGCCCGCCCGCGCAAGCTCGCGAAGGTCCCGTTCGTCGAACTGGCCGACGGACGGGTGCAGGGCGTGGTGTCCAGCGGATCGGACATCGGGCGGGTGTACGTCTCGTCGGTGGCCGCCGGTACGTACGAATTCGCCTGTAGTACCAACAACAATCGTCCCTGCGGCGGCGCGAGGGGCATGTTCTGCAACCATATCCTCGCGTTGCTCAACGAAGCGGCGCTGCAGTACGGCGTCGAACGGGTCGCGCGGTATCTGCGGGTGGAGGTCGCGGCCGAGGAGCTGACGGCGCAGGCCGTTTCGCAGGTCATGATCGCCGCGCGTCCGTCGCAGGGGGACAGCACCGCCGCCGCGTCGGTGTTCAGCCAGTTCCTGCGGCACCTGGCGTATCTGGAGTTCGAGCCCTCGACGGCGCCGGTGCCGGAGCTGCAGTGGTTCCCGCCGACCAGGGCGGTGGGATGATGCGGATCGATCTGCTCACCGATCCCGTCGCCGGGCTCGACGAGGCTTTGGCGGCGGTCGACGCCTTCGATCACGTGCTGGCGGGCGGATTGCTGCGGCCACAGAAGGTCGCCGGGTTGACCGAACTGGCCGACGCCGTCGCGGGCTCGCCGCTGGCCGCGCGGGTCGCCGAGGCCGCCGAGAAGACCGCCGCCGGGGCCGCGGGGGAGGAACACTTCGTTTCCCTCGCCGCGGCGAGGATCGCGGTGTTCGGCTCGGTGCACGACGCACTGCTCGCCCGGCTGGCCGAGGCCACCGGGCGCCCGTCCGGCGAGGAGGTCGTCCCAGGCGCCCGGGAAGCCGGGTCGCCGAATCTGCTGGCGGCCGCCCGGTCTTGGCTCTCCGATCTGGCCCGCGCCGGATGGCAGGGTATTGAGCACGACCTCGTTTCGGCCTCGGCACCGGTGATCTCCGCGCTGCTCGCCGAACCCGGCCTGCGCCGGCTGGCCGTCCTCCTCGACGGCTTCGCCGCCGAACTCGCCGCGTCCTGTCCCGGAGCCGCGCTGGACCGCGTCCCGGCCCGGCGCTGGGGTGATCTCTGGTCACGCGGGATGCTGCTGACAGTGCCCGGTGTGGCGGCGACGCCTGCCGCCGGCACCGTGACGGGCCGCCTCCTCCCGCTCGGGGTCGACCTGCTCGAACACGCGACGGCCGCGCAGGCCCAGGTCCACGCGGTGTTCGAACCGGAAGACGGCGGCGCGGCGCGGCTCGTGCGCGCGAGCGTGACGGCGCCGAAGCCGGACACGGTCATCGGCGCGGGGATCTGGCAGCTGCTACGCCCGCGGTTGTCCCTCCTCGCGGCGGTCAGCGAGGGCCGCTCGATGGACATCGTCGACATGTCGGTCACCGCGGAAGGCGATCTTCTGTGGCGGGACGAGCAGGCCCGGCTCGGTGAGGCCGCGGACGCTTTCGCCACCGCGCGGGTCGCCCTGTCCACCGTCACCGCGTCGGTGGTCGCGCCACTGGACCGGCATCCGGCGCGCATCGCCGTCCCCGTCTTCCTGGAGGGCTACACCACCGAGGGCGGCGAAGACGCGCTCACCTTCGTGTTCGCCGGGAACCGCCTCGCCGTCGACACCGATCGCGTCCCCGCCGCCGGTCCGCTGACCCCGAAAGCGGTCGCGGGTTCCGGCGCGTGTGTCGGCCTGATCCGCTGGGACGACGGTGGCTTCCGGCTCCAGCCGCTCGCCGTCGAGACCACCGTGCGCAAGAAGACGACGGCCGTCCACGCCGGAGCGTGGGCGGGCGGCACCACGGACAAGGCCGGGGTGAAAGCCGAGAAGGCGGCCACCGACGCCGCGGCCGTGCTGCGGGAACGCGCCGGAAGGCTGTTGCGGAAATGACCGAACCCGAGGACAACCGCCGCCAGGTCCTATATTGGCGGCTGCTCGCCCGGCTCTTCGACACCGACGAGCAGGCCACCCTCGAATCGGCGAGCCTGGCCGTGGTCGAGGACATCGGCCTGCCGCCCGCGGTGCTGGACCCGAACGTCGCTGTCGACTCGATCGTCCAGCGCCATCCCGGCCTCGCCGCCGAATTCGACGGGCTGATGGTCCCCGAAGCCGGGGAAAGCCGGGACAAGGCCGCGGAAGTACGGCGTGCGGCGCTGGTGTCGAAGGTGCTGCTCAACGTCTTCGCCGCGGCACCCGCCACGGTGACGGCGGGGCAGCTGTCCCGCTGGCAGGCCGACGCGGGCTGGTTCGAACGCGCGTTGGGCTGCCGTCCCGGTGAGCTGCGCGGTGGCCGTCCCGGTGGGACTCCGACCGGACTCGGCGGCACCGGCGGGGGCGGGACTCCCGACCTGAGCACGCTGCTCCCGGGGATCGGCCCGGAACTCGGTTCGATCGAGGCCGATCTCGTCAAGCGGATGCGTCTGCGCGAGGTGCTCGCGAATCCCACGCTCGCGGCGAAGCTGACCCCGAGTATGTCGCTGATCGAACAGTTGTTGCGGGACAAGGACAATTTGTCCGGGGTGGCATTGGCCAACGCCAAATCGCTGATCCGCCGCTACGTCGACGAGATCGCGGAGGTCCTGCGCACCCAGGTCGAGAACGCCTCGACCGGCAAGGTGGACCGGTCGGTCCCGCCCAAACGGGTGTTCCGCAATCTCGACCTCGATCGCACCATCTGGAAGAACCTCACCAACTGGAGCCCGGAAGAGGAGCGGCTCTACGTCGATCGGCTTTACTACAAGCAGACCGCGAAGAAGACCACGCCACAGCGGCTCATCGCGGTCGTCGACCAGTCCGGTTCCATGGTCGACTCGATGGTCAACTGTGCCGTGCTGGCCTCGATCTTCGCCGGACTGCCCAAAGTGGACGTTCACCTGATCGCCTACGACACCCAAGCGCTCGACCTCACGCCGTGGGTGCATGATCCGTTCGAAACCCTGCTGCGCACCAATCTCGGCGGCGGCAACGACGGCATGGTCGCGATGGAGCTGACCCGGCCGAAGATCGCCGAACCCGCCAACACCGTGGTGGTGTGGATCTCCGACTTCTACGAGACCCGCGTCGAGCAGCTTTTCGAGAACATGGCCGCGATCCACCGGTCCGGGGCGAAGTTCATCCCGGTCGGCTCGGTCACCAGCGCCGGCCGCGGCAGCGTCAACCCGTGGTTCCGCGAGCGCTTCAAGGATCTGGGCACGCCGGTGATCTCCGGCCACATCACCAAACTCGTCCACGAACTCAAGACCTTCCTCACCTCCTGAACTTTCCGAAAGGCAAGACATGTCCGACGTCCTGCGCGCCCCCGCCGAACTCAAGTACGCCGAAGAGCTGGACTGGCTGGAGTCGATCGACGACAGCCCCAAACCGTTCGCCTGGCGCCTGTCCCCGAAGATGGTGCGCCTGTTCGTCCTCGGCGCCGAGCGCGCCGACGGCCTCGATCGCGAGATCTCACAGAAATGGTTCGGCGACCGGAGCATCGTCGAACGCGCCATCGTCACGCTCGCCTCCGACCGCGGGCTGCTGCTGATCGGCGATCCCGGCACCGGCAAGAGCTGGCTCGCCGAACTGCTGGCCGCGGCGATCTCCCGCAACTCGACGCTCGTCGTGCAGGGCACGGCGGGGACCACCGAAGACCACATCAAGTACTCGTGGAACGTGTCGATGGTCATCGCGAAGGGACAGTCCCGCGAGTCGATGATCCCGTCGCCGATCATGACCGCGATGGAGGCCGGATCGATCGGCCGCTTCGAGGAGCTGACCAGGTCCACCAGCGACGTGCAGGACGCGCTGATCTCGATCCTGTCGGAGAAGTACATCTCGGTGCCGGAACTGGACAGTGACGGCATCGTCTTCGCCAAACCCGGCTTCTCCGTGATCGCCACCGCCAACAGCCGCGACCGCGGTGTCAACGATCTGTCCTCCGCGCTCAAGCGCCGGTTCAACTTCGTCCGCATCCCGGTGGTGACGAACAAGAAGAGCGAGGCGGAGATCGTCCGTTTCCGCACCGAGGAACTCCTGCGCCGCCATCAGATCGAGCTGGACGTGCCGCCGACGCTGCTCGACGTGCTGCTGCGCAGCTTCGGAGACCTGCGCGCCGCGGCGGCCTCGGCGGGCAGCGACGACGAGAAGCTGGAGTCCGCGTTGTCCACCGCCGAACAGATCGGCGTCCTCGAAGACGCGGTGCTGCACAGCAACTTCTTCGGCGAGCGGGCCTTGACCGCACGGACGCTGGCGTCGTCGCTGGTCGGCTCGCTCGCCCGTCGTGAGCCGGAGGATCTGGCGATTCTCAACAAGTACCTGCACGGCGTCGTCGAGCCGCGCAGCAAGGACGAGGGCGGGGACTGGCCGGAGTTCCTCGACGGCGGCCGCGACGCGATCGCCACCCTCTCGTGAGCGGCGCCTTCGAGGCGCTGCGCGGCCAGTTGCAGGAGGCCGCGGCCGCCTTCGCCGACGGGCCGGGCGCGCTGGAGGGCATCCTGCTCGGCCTCGTCGACGACGTCGACAGGGCCGTGCGGGAGCCCTTGGAGATCTTCCCGGTCTGCCACCATTCCCCGGCTTCGGCCGTGGCGATGGCACGGCGGCTGCGGGAGAAGCAGCCGAAGGTCGTCTACCTCGAACTGTGCGAGGACATGGCCCCGCTGCTGACCGAGCTGCGCAACTGCCGTCTTCCCGTGGCGGTGCAGGCGTTCGCGACCGACGTGAAGGGATTCCCCGCGGAGTGGGCTCCGCTGTCGGTGGTCGCGCCGATCACCGAGGCCTCCGCCGAGTACCAGGCGATCGCCTACGCGCTGGACACCCCGGGGGTCGAGCTCGTCCTCGTCGACCGGTCGGCCGACCACGTCTTCCAGTGGGACGAACGCGAACCGCCCGCGGAGCCGGACGCGGCACCCCCCGAGGAGGAGGCCGCGCTGCACGGTGACGCGGTCGGTGTCGAGATCGGCGACCTGCGGCCCCGGTTCGCCGAACTCGAGGACCACCTGCTGCGGCACGGACGGGTGCGGCACTGGTCGGAGTGGTGGCACCAGTACGTCGAACTGCCACTCGGGGACAGCGACCACGACACCTATCGCCAGGTCATGTTCCTGATCGGCAGCCTGTTCCGGCGGCTCGCCCCCGGCGACACCCACCGCGTCCGCGTGGACGAGGACCGCGAGCGCTACATGTGGACCCGCATGCGCGAGCACCTGGCCGCGTCGGGCGCCGATCCCGGCGACTGCCTGTACGTCTGCGGCGCCTTCCACGCGGCCAGCCGGGTCGCGGAGTTCGGTGTCGAGGGCGCGGACGGGTTCGTGATCAGCCCGCGCAGCGCGAGCACCTGGCAGTACGGCCTGATCCCGTCGAGCCACGCGTCGATCGAGGCGCAGTTCGGCCTGGCCGGGGGTTCGGTGTCGATCGCCGCCACCGAGTGGGCGAAGAACCTCAAGCGCACCCGGGTGAAGCAGTTCCAGCTGGACGGCCAGGTGGGCGGGCCGAAGCGGAAGAAGACCGCGGCGCCGCCCCCGCCCGCACCGGACCCGGCGCCCTCGGATCACCTGTCCGGATTCCTGCGGCGGCCACCGGTCCTGGACAAACTGGACGAGGCCGAGTTGCTGGGCTGGTCGGTCGAGATCGTGCGGGCGGCACGCCGCAACGGGTACCTGTCCTCGACCGCGGACGCCATCGCGGTGTTCGAGACGTCGATCCTGCTGGCGGGTCTGCGTGACCGGGCGAAGCCCACGCCGTACGACTTCCAGGACGCGGCGGTCACCTGCATCGAGAAGGACGTCGTACCCGGCAGGCGTGACGTGCGCCGTCTCGTCGAGATCATGATGGGCGGCGACCGGATCGGGCAGGTCGGGTACGACGCGCTCCCGCCGCTGGCGCGCGACGTGCACGACAGGCTGGAACCGCTGAACCTCAAGCTGCAGCAACGAGGCGTGCAGCGGGCGCTGCTCGACATCGCCTCGCGGCCGGAGCTGGAACCCTGCTCCGATCTGCTGTGGATGCTGCGGTATCTGATGCCCCACGGCGCGGCCCGGCCGATCATGGGGGAGCGGCGGCTCGGGGAGCGGCCGATCCAGGAGTCGTGGGATCTGGCGCTGGGCACCCATCAGCGATCCCTCATCGAGCTGGGTTACGAGGGTGTCAGCATCGAGCAGGTGCTGGAGCAGCGGCTCCGGCGCGCCGCGTACCACCCGCGGGCCACCGCGGCGAAGGTGCTCGGTGCCGTCGAGGACGCGACGCTCTATTTGCGCAGCGCCCGGTTGGCGGGGGAGCTGGGCACCCGCGCGCTGGAGGTGCTGGCGACCGAACGCACCGTCGACGGCGCGCCGGAAGTGCTGCGGCGGGTGCGCCGGCTCTTGGCGCACTACCGGACCAGCGAACCGGTCCTGCCCCGGTGGATCGAGGAGTTCGTCAGGACGGGCTACGCGCACTACTGCACCCTGCTGCCGGTGGCCTTCGCCGACGAGGAGGCCGGGGTCGAGCAGGTCGCCGCGATGCTCGGCTTCCTGTTCAGCATGGAGGCGCTCGCCCTGTCGCTGGGCTGCGACCGCACGCAGCTGGAGCTGGCGATCGCCGGATCGCATCCGCAGGAGCCGTCGAAGGTGGCGCTGTTGTGGGCGGCCCAGGTCCAGCTCGGCCGACTGTCGCGTGCGGAACTGCGTGAGCGGTGCGCCGGGCTGCTGGCCAATCCCTTGGTACTGCCCGCTTATCCGCGGTATCTCAGCGGGTTCGTCCACGCGCTGGAACCGGCGCCGGGGCTGGCCGACTTCGTCGTCGAGGCGGTGTCGAACGCCTTCGCTGAACTCCCGGACAGGTTGCTGCTGCCCTGGCTGCCGACGTTGATCACCACACTGCGGTCGCGGGGCGCGGAACTCGTGCCGCTGCTCGTCCGCGAGGCGGGGCGGCTCTTCCCCGGCCGTCTCGCGGCGCTCGACGAGTGGGTCCCGCCGTGGAAGACCCAACCGGAACTCCCCGCGGCACCGCGGAAAGCGGGCGGGAGCGGCCTCGCGCTCCTGGCCGCGCATCCGGCGGCCTGCGACGCCGTCGCGAGCTTGCTGGGCTGTGACGAACCGTGGGGGAGTACCGCGTCCGGAGGCTTGGACCTGATCGAGCGGTACCCGGATTCCGCCGCCGCGCTGGAGGAGGTGCTGACCGGGGTGTGACCCGACGGTGTGGTCACCGGCGTGCGGCCGCCGGTGACCACACCGGTCGTCAGTCGGCCACCCAGCTGCCGTGGAAGCCCAGCGGCACGGGCCTCGGCAGATGGATGCGTGCCAGCGGTTTCGCGGTGAAATCCTGGGCCGAGAGGATCACCAGATCCGACGCGCCGCGGTCGGGATTGTTCACGTAGGCGAGGGCGTAACCGTCGTCCTCGGCCCGGCTGTGTGACGACGGCACGAAGACCGCCTCGCTCGCGTCGGCACCCTTGCCGAAGCGGTGCACTTCCGAACGCCCGTTGTGCAGGTCGTGCTTTATCAGGGCGTTGCCGAAGGAGCCGGCGGGCTTGTCCAGATAGACGTCGAAGAGTTCACCGGGCGAAGCGGAATAGCCATACCGGTGCCGCCGCGACACCAGGCTTTCGTTGACGCGCGGGAACTCCTGCGGCCGGTCGTCGAGGACACGGCGCCGCACCCGGCCGCGCGCCAGGTCGATCGTCCAGCGCTCCAGCACCGGCGGACCGGACGCCGACGGGCCGCCGAAGCCCTGCTTGCCCGCCACCTCGAACGGAGCAGGCATCGTGGTCAGGTCGACTACCACCGTCGAACCCTGCTCGTAGGCGTTGAGGGTGTGCGAGTAGAACACCGGGTCGACGGCGAACCAGCGGACCGGGCCGCCGTCGCGTTTCATCACCCCCACCCTGGCGGGGTGGGCCGTGTTCCACTTGTAGGGAACGACTTTGCCCGGCTGCGGGTCGAACGTGACCGGCACGTCGAAGACGACCACGTAGTTCTCGGTGAGCCCGAAGTCGTGCATCATCGGACTGTCGGTGACCGGGATCCGGGTGGTCCGCACGACGCGGCCGGTCCGGTCGACCATCAGGTGCCGTACGTGATCCCACGTCGGGTGATAGGTCACCGCGTGCAGCTCGTCGGCGCGGGCGTCGAACTTGGTGTGCGCGGTGTAGGAGCCCTCCAGCGAACCGCCGAAGTCGAACGGCCCCAACGTGTTCAGCTCGCCGTCGAGTTCGTACGGCGGTGCGCCGGACTCCTGCAGGGTGAGGATGCGGCCGTGGTGGCTGATCACATGCGTGTTCGGCGCGAAGTCTTCGGCGGGCACCGGCCACGGGTATCGTTCGCCGAGTTTCGCCGCGACACCGGAGGACCGCACCCACCGGTTGCGGTACCACTCGGCCTTCCCGTCGCGCAGCCGGACGCCGTGCACCATCCCCTCACCCAGCATCCAGTGGTGCGCGCGCGGATCTTCGAGTCCGAGCACGTTCGGCCCGGTGCGCAGGTATCGCCCGCAGAGATCGCGGGGAATGCGGCCGGTGACCGGCAGGCCGAACGCGGTCACCTCCTCCTTCACCGGTGCGAAAGCACCTTCGACGAAGGGATATCGCGGCGTCGCCGGAGCCGGTGCGGCGAACGCGGTTCCACTGCTGGCGGCCGTCGCGGCGACTCCGCCGATGGCCAGCGCGGCCGCCCCGCGGAGCACGTTCCGCCTGGTCGGTTCGGTCATGGTCGATCCCCCAACTCGTCAAGTAACTGTGTATGCCATGAACAGTGTATGCCTTTACCTGTTTCGGGTGCAACAATGCGGCCATGGACGACGTGGAGATCGAGTTGCTGCCGCCGGGCACCGCGCTGGCGTGGGGGCACGCCCCGGAGCCCCGGCGCGGGCCGAAGCCGGGATACAGCCTCGAACAGATCGTCGACGCGGCCATCGCCCAGGCGGACGCGGAGGGCTACGCCGCACTGTCCATGCCGTCGATCGCCAAACGACTCGGTATCACCGCGAACGCGCTCTACCGGTATCTGAGCTCCAAGGAGGAACTGCTCGTCCTGGTGGCCGAGGCGGCTTGGGGGCCGCCGCCGGAGCCGGTGTCCGGCGACTGGCGTGCCGCGGTCACCGTCTGGGCACGCACGCTCCTCGAACGCTGCCGCCGCCATCCGTGGCTGATCGACCTGCCGGTGCGGAGGGCGCCGAGTACGCCGAATCTGCTCGGGTGGCTGGAGAACTTCCTCGCGGGGATGGCGGACTCGGGGCTGAGTGCCCAGGACGTGACCGGCTGCGCCGTACTGGTCGACGGCTGGGTCCGCAGTACGGCTTCCTTGCTCCGGGACGTGAACGCGAGTCCGCCTGATCAGGTCCGGGCGCTGAGCGCGTTCCTCGGCCCGCGCCTCGAAGGGCGGGGCTATGCGCGCGTCGCCGCCGTGATCTCCGGTGAGGCGTACGGCGAGGAGGGTATGGAGGAAGCCGACGTCGAGTTCGGCCTCGGCCGCATCCTGGACGGCATCGAGGCGCTCATCGAACGCCGGTGACCCTCACGCGGCGGCGGAGTGGTCGGGCCATGACGGCGAACGGCCGAGCAGCGCGACGATCGTGTCCAGATCGGACGGTCCGGTCGCCGCGACGGCCGGGCCGAAGGCGGCGCCCGGCGCCTTGCGGTTCTTCCCGTCCGGGATCGACTTGGCGAATCCCAGTCCGGCGTCGAGCACCTCCTGCTGGAACTTGACCGGTACCCCCAGGGTCTTCGCGACGTCCCAGGAATGCACCAGGTAGTCCACGAAATGGAAGCCCAGTGCCTGCTCCGCGGTGAAGGTGACCTCGGTGGAGAACTCGGGAAGCGGGAACCTCCGGTCGGCGAGGTCGTGGGGGACGAAGGCGTTCAGTACTCGCTTGACCGAGGCGCGGTAGGTGGCGATGGGGTCGTCGCCCAGCGGGATCAGGCGCCAGTGGTCGAGGCCGCCTTCACCCTCGGCCGCGGCCGCGAAACCGTGGTGCTGCGTCGCCATGTGCGCCAGCAGGCCGTGCAGGGTCCAGGCGGTGCACGGGGTCGGCTTCGTCAGGTCGGCGGGGGCGATCTTCGAGACGAGGTCCAGGCTCGTCCGGGTCACGATGGCGTCGAGGATGCGGAGTTCATCGATAGGCATGTGCATATCATCTACATATGCGTACGAGTTCGTCAACCGTTCCGCGAGTCCGGTCGGTATGGTCTGCGCATGGCGGAGCAGAGGAGGCCGGATCTCGCGGCGATGCTCGGCGGGCTGATGCGACGGCTGATGAACGCCGAGCAGCCGGTGCTGGCCGAGCACGGGCTGACGATGTGGGGTTACGTGGTGCTGAGCGCGCTCGACGACGGGCCGGTCCGCGCGCAGGCCGCGCTCGCCAAGGCGATCGGCGCGGACAAGACCCGGATCATCGGCACCCTCGACACGCTCCAGGAAGACGGCCTGATCACCCGCGAGCCGGATCCGAAGGACCGCCGCGTACGGCTGCTGGGGATCACCGCCGCCGGCCGCGCCGCGCGGAGGTCGGCCCAGTCGAAGATCCAGGAGCAGGAAGAACGCTTGCTCGGACGGCTGCCCGCGGGCGACCGTGCGGCGTTCCTCCGTGCGGCGCGCTCGTTGTCCGAAGCCGAGTGGCCGTGACGGGGTTCACCCGAGTACTTCGGTGACCATGCCCGGTGGGTAGTCCGACGGCGAGCGGCGCCACCATGCGCCGAAGGACCGAGCCAGCCGCCGGGGCACCTCGACCTGCGCGCCGCCGCCGTGGAAGTCGATCGTGACCAGTACGCCGCCGATTTCCGAGGTGTGCCAAGGGATTCGGCGGATCAGTTTCGCGTAATCGGCGCTGGCGGACACGAACGTGACCACGTTCGCGGCCCCGAGTCGGCGGGCCTCCCCGAGCACGGCGTCTTCGAGCACTCCCGGCGGCCAGTCACCGAGTTTGAGTTTCCGGTCGTAGTAGGCGATCGGTTCGTCGGCGCGCAGGATTCCGTAGCCCCCGCTGAGGATCAGCAACCGCCCGGACGCGGCGGCCTCGCCGAGGGCGCCGCCGACGTTCCGGTAGAAGTTCCCGGTGTAGCGGAGCCACGCGGGCCGCAGCCCGCCGCCGTCGACCTTGGACCGCGCCAGGACCTCGGTCCGCGCGCGAAGCATCGGCTCCGGCCAACGCGCGCCAGACCCCGCGAGGGCGTCGCCGCCGCGGATCTTGGCCTTCGAGGGGCCGAGGACGATCAGGCTGTCGCGCGGCTCGATCGCGTTCAGAACGGTCACCCGCGCACCCTAAAGTGCCTCGCTGACCGGACGCTGATCGGCCACGGGCATGCTGGAGGGACCAGACCGCGGAAGGAGGACCATGTCGCCACTCGTCGTGCACGGCCTGTGGTCCCGGGGCCGCGGGATCGTGCTCTGGGGCGAGCACGGCGACCGCCCGGCGACGACGTCGATGCGGCCGTCGAGCGCGGCCCGGCCGCATCCGTTCGCCGCGTCGGTCGCGGATCTGACCGCCCTGCATCCCGGCAAGCCCGCGTCGGCCGTCCTGCTGCTGCCGTCGCGGCCCGGCGGGCCGGTCGCCTCACCCGAGCTGGGCGTCCGCGGCCGCCCGCAGCGGGAACTGACACTGGAGCCCTGGTCGGTGCCCGCGCTCCTGATCGACCCCTCCGAGCTGGAAGACCTGGCCGAGACGGTCGGCTACGGCTCTTCCGTCCGCCACCTGCGCGCCGTCGTCCGGCTGGCGGACGATCTGGTGCGCCGCGGCCGGGTGCTGCCCACCCTCGTGCGCACCGAGATCGTGGCGCGAGCACGCTGGCGTCCGGTGGCCAGGGGCGGCGACGCGGTCGCGCTCCGGACCCTGATCGCGGCCACCCCGCCGGTCGGCCGGGCCGAACATCCCGGAGCGGATCCGGCGGCGCTCGTCACCGACGCCCTCCGCACCCTGGTCGACGCCGCCGTCCGCGAGCGGCTGGCCGCCGCGGGCCACGCCACGGAAAGCGACGGCCGCGAAGGGCCGTTCGGATCGTGGCTCCATGCGCTGACCGGCGCGGATGACCGGGTCAGCCAAGCGCCGGGCCGGATGGGGATCGTCGCCGAGGGCATCGCGGCCTGGGACGCCGTCGGCGACACCGACCTCACCGAGGGCACCGTCTGCCTCCGGCTCGACGAGGTCCCCACGCTGTACGGGCCCGTCGACGACCCCGACGACCAGACCGGTGACGGCACCAAGTGGCAGCTGCGGTTCTTGTTGCGCTCCACGGCCGATCCCAGCCTCCTGCTCCCGGCCGAAGACGTCTGGTCCGGCAAGGCGGGCGCGAAGTTCACCGACCCGGAAGGCCTTTTCGCCGCCGAACTGGACCGGGCCGCGGCGGTGCTGCCGATGCTCGGCCCGGCGGTCCAGGCCGAGAAACCGGGCATCTACGACCTCACCGTCGCCGAAACCGTGGAGTTCCTCGACGGTGGTGCCGAAAAACTGGTCGCGGCGGGGTTCGACGTCCAGCTCCCGGCGAGCTGGGGCGGCAGGCGGAAGCTCGCGCTCAAGCTCTCCGTCCGCGGCGCGCCCGTCGACCAGGCCGCGGTGCACCGCCTCGGCCGTCACCAGCTCGCCTCGTACCGCTGGTCGCTCGCCGTCGGCGAGGAAGCGCTGACGGACGAGGAACTGGCCGGGCTCGCCGCCGCGAAGTCGTCGCTGGTGCGGCTGCGCGGGCGGTGGGTGAGCGTCGATCCGGAACTGCTGCGTGCCGGCCTCGAATACCTGCGCCGCGACCCGGGCCGCGAGAAGCCACCTCTGCCCACCCCGGCGGAGATGCTGGCGCTGCTCCACGGGTTCGATGACGCGCCGCTGCCGGTCACGGAGGTGACGACCGACGGCTGGATCGACGACTTCCTCGCCGGGCGCGTGCACCGGGTCATCGAACCGGTCGAACCGCCGCCCACGTTCCTGGCGACCCTGCGGCCGTACCAGAACCGGGGCGTCGCCTGGCTCGCGTTCATGGCCTCCCTCGGGCTCGGCGCCTGCCTCGCCGACGACATGGGCCTCGGCAAGACCGTGCAGCTTCTCGCGCTCGAAGCGATCGAGCGGGCGCGCGCCGACGTCGGCCCGACGCTGCTGGTCTGCCCGATGTCGTTGCTCGGGACGTGGCAGCGGGAAGCGGCCAAGTTCGCCCCTGACCTCCGGGTCACCGTGCATCACGGGGCTTCCCGCGAGCACGGTGCCCGGCTGGCCGTGCGTGTCGCCGCCGCCGATCTCGTCGTCACCACCTACTCGACCGCCGCCCGGGACGCCGACGAACTCGCGGGCACCCGGTGGCACCGGCTCGTCCTCGACGAGGCGCAGGCGGTCAAGAACCAGAACACCGGTCCGGCGCGGGCGCTGCGCCGGATCCCGGCGGGCCACCGGGTCGCCCTGACCGGGACACCGGTGGAGAACCGGCTCGCCGATCTCTGGTCGCTGTCGGATCTGCTCAACCCCGGCGTGCTCGGGGGCAGACAGGAGTTCCGCGAGCGGTTCGAGGTGGCCATCGAACGCCGGGGCGACGCGGCCGCGGCCACCGAACTGCGCCGGCTGACCCGTCCGTTCCTGTTGCGGCGGCTCAAAACCGATCCCACCGTGCTCGCCGACCTGCCCGAGAAGATCGAGATCATCCAGGAGTACCGCCTCACCCGCGAACAGGTGACGCTCTACCGCGCGACCGTGGACGAGATGATGACCAAGATCACCGACAGCGCCGGGGTGAAACGGCGCGGCAACATCCTCGCCGCGATCACCAAGCTCAAGCAGATCTGCAACCATCCCGCGCATCTGCTGCACGACGGTTCACCGCTCGGGAACCGGTCCGGGAAGGTCAACCGGCTCGAAGAACTCCTCGCCGAGATCCTGGATTCGGGTGACCGCGTGCTGTGCTTCACGCAGTACGCCGAGTTCGGGCATCTGCTCGTGCCGCATCTGTCGGCCAGGCTCAACGCGAAGATCGCCTACCTGCACGGCGGATTGTCCCAGCAGCGCAGGGATTCGATCGTCGAACATTTCCAGTCCGGCACCGGGCCGTCGATCCTGATGGCGTCGCTGAGGACCGGGGGAGCGGGCCTGACCCTCACCGCCGCCACCCACGTCCTGCATCTGGACCGGTGGTGGAATCCGGCGGTCGAGGAGCAGGCCACCGACCGCGCCTTCCGCATCGGCCAGCGGCGGAGCGTGCAGGTGCGCAAGTTCGTCTGCCCCGGCACCATCGAGGAACGGATCGACGCCGTCATCACCAAGAAGGAGTCACTGGCCGGACTCGTCGTCACCGACGGGGAGGATTGGCTCACCGGACTGTCCGCCGATTCGCTGCGGGAAGTCTTCGCCTTGGGACGGGAGGCGGCCGATGACTGACCGGTTCCGCCGCGCCCTCGACGAACTCGGCGTCCACAAAGGACTTGTCCCGCCCTGTCGCGTCGACATGCTCACGGTCGGCCCCGCCGCCGCCGTCGCCCGGATACGCGTGACCCGGCAACGGTTCTACGAGGTCCGCATCGGACTGCCGACCTTCGGCAAGCAGGTGTGGACAGCGGTGACCGCGGCCTTCGCCGAAGACGAGGACACGACGGCGGCCCTGCTCGACGGGCGGGTGCCGGACGATGTCGAACGCTTCTTCTTCGCGGAGCGGGTGCCGCTGTTCCCCGAGGGGGCGCGGGAACTGTCGCTCGACTGCACGTGCCCCGGCACCCGGGTCCCGTGCGACCACCTCGTCGCCGCTCTGCTGGCGCTGGCGGAGCAGAACGACGCCGATCCGTTCACGATCTTCGCGCTCCGCGGCCGTGACCAGGACACTTTGCTCGAAGACCTCGGGCGCCAGGCGGGCGCCCGGGTCACGGCACCGTCCACCGACACGGAAGCGCCGGGGCTCGCCGAAGTCATGGACGACTTCTTCGGCTGGGGCCCGGCGGGCGACGTCACGCGGATGAGCACGCGACGACCTCGGACCGGGGCGGCGCTGGGGCTGCTCGGGGAGGTGCCGCCGCTCGCGGCGACGGTGGACGGGACCTCGGTCACCGAACTGCTGCGGCCGCTGTACCGGACGCTCACCGGCCAGGAGTGAAGAGCCCCGGTTCGTCGTCGCCGAGATCGGCGAAGCAGGAGCCGACCAGCGCGTCGTCCACTTCGGACAAGGTCGCCGGCGACCAGCGCGGGGAACGGTCCTTGTCGATGATCTGCGCGCGGATCCCCTCGGCGAACTCGGCCGTGCGCAGCAGGTGGTACGAGACGCGGTATTCCCGCGCCAGCACGGATTCCAGATCGGGCAGTGTCGCCGCGGTGCGGAGCGCGTGCAGGGTCACCTTCACCGCCGTCGGTGACTTGGCCTCGATCTCCTTGGCCGCGGTGGCCGCCGCGCCACCCGCGGAGTGGAGCCGGGCGAGGATCTCCTCGACCGTGTCCGCCGCGTAACAGTGGTCGATCCACGCGGCGTCCGCGGCGAGATCGCTCGGCGGCGCGGGTTCGGTGAGCAGCTCCAGCGCGGCGTCCGGCCCGTGGGACGCGAGCGCGTCGGGCAGCTCGGGAATCCGGTCGCTGGGCAGGAAATGATCGGCGAGTCCACAGTGGATCGCGTCGGATCCGCCGATCGACCCGGCCGTGAGGGCGATATGCGTGCCGAGTTCCCCGGGCGTGCGGGACAGCAGGTACGTGCCGCCGACGTCGGGGACGAAGCCGATGCCGACCTCGGGCATGGCGATCCGGGAGCGTTCGGTGACGATCCGGTGGCTGCCGTGCGCGGAGACGCCGACCCCGCCGCCCATCACGAGACCGTCCATGAGCGCCAGGTACGGCTTGGGGTAGCGCGAGATCAGCGCGTTCAGACGGTATTCGTCGGCCCAGAACCGCAACGAGGCGCTCCCGCCCGCCCTGGCGTCCTCGTGGATGGCGCGGATGTCTCCGCCCGCGCAGAGCCCGCGTTCCCCGGCGCCGTCGATCAGCACGGCGTGGACCGCCGGATCGGAACGCCAGGCCTCGAGCTGTCCGGCGATCGCGCGGACCATGCCGTGGTTCAGCGAGTTGAGCGCACGCGGCCGGTTCAAGGTGATCCGGCCGATTCCACTGTGGACGAAGAGCAGGACGTCGTTCATGAAGCCTCCCGTGGACATCCTAAAGTAGGAAGTCCGACTGAGCTCCGGCGGTCCGACCGCGGTGGGGCCCGGCGGGCTCAGAGCCGCAGTAACTTCTCGACGTTGCCGTGCGCGATCTTCTCCCGGTCGGCTTCGTCGATCGGCGCGGTCTTGAGCAGGTTCACCATGGGCTCGTTCGGGGTGTAGGGATGGTCCACCGAGAAGATGATCCGGTCGGCCCCGAGCACCGCGAGCGCGCACTGCAGCGGCGGGAACGTCGCGTAGCCGCTCGTGGTGATGTGGACGTTGGTCTTGAAGTAGTCCGCCACCGGCTGACGCAGGTGCTCGTTGATCGGCGTCAGCACGGTGTCGATCCGCGACAGCGCGAACGGGATCATCTCGCCCATGTGGCCGATGACGAGCTGCAGATCCGGGTACTCGTCGAGGACCCCGGAAACGATGAGCCGCAGCAGATGCAGCGCGGTCTCCGAATGCCAGCCCCAGGCGGCGGTGGCGAGATTGCCGGCCTGCAGCTCGGAAAGGCCCGAGAAGTAGGCGTCCAGCACCGGTTTCGGCGGGAGCGCCGGATGCAGGTAGAGCGGGACGCGGAGGGATTCGGCGGCGGCGAGCACCGGCTGGAACGCGGCGTCGTCGAGGAACCGGCCGGTGGTGAGGCCGTTGAGCATCGCGCCTTTCAGCCCGAGTTCCTCCACGGCGCGGCGAAGTTCGTCGGCCGCGGCGTCGGGGGCCTGGACCGGGAGCGCGGCGAAACCGGCGAACCGGCCGGGATGGTGGGAGATCGCGTCGGCGAGCGCGTCGTTGGCCTGGCTCGCCCGATGCGCCTCCTCCGGCTTCAGCGCCTCGGCGCCGGGGACGGCGTGCGAGAGGACCTGGACGTCGATCCCGGCCGCGTCCATCTCCGCGATCCTGCCCCGGCCGAGGTCACGGAGCTTCTTCCGGATGCCCACCATGATCGGGTGGTCGCCCAGTTCCCCTTCGCCTTCCTCGTCGTACAAGGACGGGTGGGTGAAATGCTCCTCGATGGCGATGACCTTCAACTCGACCCCTCCATGCGGACGATCACGGAAACCCGTCGTCAGTCTTCTCGTTTCGCGCGGTTTCGGGATCTTCCTTCGTGCTGAACGCGCGGCGCCGAGGGAGGCCTCGGCGCCGCGCTCACCGCTCAGTCCCGCTTCGCGAGCGTCGCGACCTCGGCGTCGGACAGCGGCCGGTCGTAGAGCCGGACGTCGTCCACCGCCCCGCGCAGGAAGTCGACCTGCTGACCGCCGTACTGACCGCGGCCGATCACCGTGTGGCCGGTGCTGCGCGCGGCGGAACAGGCGTTCTGCGAGGCGACCTTTTTGCCGTCGACATAGAGTGCCAACGTGCCCGCTTTGGCGTCGCGGACCCCGGTCAGGTGGTACCAGCGGCCGGCTTCCGGCTTCTCCGGTGACAGGGCGCGGAGACCGACGAAGCTCATCGCCCACCGCTGGTCCTGCCCGGAGTACTGCAGGAAGAACGCGCTGTCGCGGCCGGTGTCCTGGCTGACGACGGTCTGGAACGCTCCGCTCGCCTCGTCCAGTTTCGCCCACGCCGAGACCGAATAGCTGCCCGCCGTGTCGACGAGATTCGTTCCGGTGTCGGCCTGTCCGTTGCCCGCGAAGGCCAGGGCGCCGCCCTCGACGCCGCCCGCCCACTGCGCGTTGGTCAGCGTGGCGTCCGCGTCGCCGACCGAGTCCGCGGCACGGGAACCGGTGCCTTCGTCGAACTTGTAGGCGTGCACGCCGTCGAGGCCCGGGGTGCCGGGACCGGGGTCGGGCGCGCCGGAGCCGCTGCCGTCGGCGTTGCGGATGATCGCCTGGTTGACCGCGCGCACCTGCGCGAAGTCCATCTTCTTCACCTGCCTGTCGTAGGTGAAGAAGCCGTTGACCTCGTGCTCGACGTCGGTGATCTGCGTGTAGATCGAGCCGCTGATGCCACAGCTCTGGGCGGACGCGAGTACGTCACGCTGGTTCTGGACGTAGCGGCTGTTCAAGGTCGCCTGGTCCTTCACCATCTCGTAGGCATGGCCCTCGCCGAACCACATGTGGTCCTTGACCTCGAGACCGTAGCCGCCGTGTTCGCCGTCGATCGAGATCCGCCTGGCGTCGGGCATCGGCTTCGCGGGGCCAGGGTAGGCGTGCCAGTCGAGGACGTCACCCTTGCCGGAGTCACCGAGGGAATCGCAGCAGTTGACCCCGCTGTGCGCGTTGACCAGCCTGGTCGGGTCCTGGGCCTTGACGCTGTCGGCGATCTTCCCGGTCTCCTCGCGCGACCATTCCGCCCAGCCTTCGTTGAACGGCACGTAGCCGACGATCGAGGTCCAGTTCTTCTTCTGCTCCACCAGTTCCTTCAACTCGGCCTTGAACTGCCGCTGGGCGTCGGCGGGCGGGCGGCCACCGGTGCGCATCGACGGCATGTCCTGCCAGACGAGCAGGCCGAGTTTGTCGGCGTGGTGGTACCAGCGATCGGGTTCGGTCTTGATGTGCTTGCGGACGGTGTTGAACCCGAGGACCTTGTGTTGTTCGAGGTCGAAGCGCAACGCGGCGTCGGTCGGCGCGGTGTAGACGCCGTCCGGCCAGTAACCCTGGTCCAAAGTGGACTGCAGGAAGAGGATCTTTCCGTTGAGGGTGAACCGGAGCTTGCCGTCGGCCCCCTTCGTGGCGCCGAATTCCCGCATGCCGAAGTAGGACGACACCTTGTCCACGGTGCGGCGGCCGTCCTGCAGCTCGACGTCGAGGTCGTAGAGGAAGGGCGAGTCCGGCGACCAGAGCTTCGCCTGGGGCACCGGCAGCGAGATCGTCCCGGCGGCGGGCGCCTTGGTGCGGCTGACCACCTTCTTGCCGTCGCGGACCACGGCCTCGACGGTCAGCCCGGCGCTCCCGCCGGTGCCGACGGTGAGCTTGAGCGCGGACGACTTGAGGTCGGGGACCATGCCGAGCGTGCCGACGTGCCGGTCCGCGACCGGCTCCATCCACACCGTCTGCCAGATGCCGGAGGCGCCTTCGTAGAAGATCCCGCGGTCGGGGACCAGGCGCTGCTTCCCGACGGGCTGCCAGGTCGCGTCGGCGCGATCCTCGACGCCGACGATGATCTCCTGCTCTCCCTGTGGCTTCAGCGCCGACGTCACGTCCGCGGAGAACGCGCCGTAGCCGCCCTGGTGCGCGGCGACCTCCTTGCCGTTGACGTAGACCTTCGCCTGGTAGTCGACGGCGCCGAAGTTGATCCGGAGGGTGTTGCCCTTGCCGACATGCCAGTTCTTCGGCACGGTGAACGTGCGCCGGTACCACATGTGGTCTTCGTGCCGCTGGATACCGGAAAGCGCCGATTCGATGGGGTAGGGGACCAGGACCCGTTCGGCGAGCCGCTCGCCGAACGGCGGGACCTCGCCGGGAGCCGCGCCGGCGAACTCCCAGACCCCGTTGAGGTTCTGCCAATTCTCGCGCACCAGCTGAGGCCGCGGGTATTCGGGCAACGCGTTGGTGGGGGACACCTGGTTCGTCCACGGGGTGGTCAGGCGCGGCTTGCCCAGCTTCCAGCCGCTCTCCGCCGCCGTCGCGGATCCCGACGTCACCGCCAGGGCGGAGACCACCGCGACCGCGGTGGCCAGTGACTTCCGAAACCGCGTGGCACCGCGGGATCTGGGTCGGGGACGATGAGGTGACAACGTTGACAACATCTGCTCGACACCCTTCTCCGGGGGCAGCCGCGGCCGGGGGAACCGGTGTGAGGCGGGCCACGGCAAGCCGTCGGAGTCTTTTTACATCGTTGATACAACGTTGTAAAGCGGCAAACGGCTCGACCAGGGAGGTCAGGAGCGCGGTGAACCGCAAGGTGGGAAACCGGCTTACGCTCCTCGGAAACACTCGGCGAGCGAATCGGGAGAACACGTGGCAGTCCCCGCAGAACTGGTTTCGAAGGCCCGGGAACACGTCGACTCGGGCGCCTTCTTCGCCGAACTGGCCGAGCTGGTGCGGTATCCGACCGTGAGCGACCATCCGGACGGGCGCGTCGCCATCAAGGCATACCTCGACGACGTGCTGACCCCGGCGCTCACCGCGCTCGGCTGCTCGGTGACGACCCATCCCAATCCCGACCCGGCGGGCGGCCCCTTCCTGATCGGCACCCGGATCGAGTCCCCGGAGCTGCCGACCCTCCTGTGCTACGGGCACGCCGACGTCGTCGACGGGCACGAGGGCCGGTGGAGCGAAGGCCGGGACCCGTGGACGCTGACCGCCGAGGGCGAGCGCTGGTACGGCCGCGGCGCGGCGGACAACAAGGGACAGCACCTGGTCAACCTGACCGCGCTGCGGTTCCTCTTGGCGGAACAGGGTTCCCTCGGCTTCAACCTCAAGTTCCTGTTCGAGACCGGCGAGGAGATCGGCTCCCCGGGGCTCGACGAATTCGTTGCGACGCAAGGGAATGCGCTGCGCGCGGACCTCCTCATCGCCTCCGACGGCCCCCGGCTGGACGCCGCGACGCCGACGGTGTTCCTCGGCGCGCGCGGCAGTGTCCGCATCACCCTCGACGTCGATCTGCGCCCCGACGCCTACCACTCGGGGAACTGGGGCGGCGTGCTGCGCAATCCCGCCACCACCCTCGCCGGCGCCATCGCCTGTCTCGTCGACGGCCATGGCCGCATCCAGGTGCCGGGACTCCTGCCGCCCGAGCTTCCCGAAAGCGTCCGTGAAGCCCTCGCCGGCCTTGAGATCGCGAACGGGCCCGGGGATCCGGCGCCGGACGAGGGCTGGGGCGACACCAGGCTGACCGTGGCCGAGCGGCTGTACGGCTGGAACACGCTCGAAGTCCTTTCACTGGGGGCCGCGGACATCGACCGGCCCGTCAACGCCATCCCCGGCCGCGCCCGCGCGATGCTGCAACTCCGGTACGTCGCGGGCACCGACGTCGGCGCGGTGGCGGACGAGATCACGAAACACCTTGCCGTGCACGGCTTTTCGATGGTCGACGTCACCGCGGAGGGCAGTTTCCGGGCCAGCCGCACGCCGGTCGACGACCCCTGGGTGGGCTGGGCGAAGGGCGTGCTCGACGAGGTCTCCGACCGGCCGGTCGCGATCCTGCCCAGTTTCGGCGGCGGTCTGCCGAATCACGTGTTCACCGACATCCTCGGCCTGCCGACTCTGTGGGTGCCGCATTCCTATCCCGGTTGCCTCCAGCACGCGCCCGACGAGCATCTGCTCGCCGGTATCGCCCGCGAAGGCCTCGTCCTCGCCACGGCGCTGTTCCACGCGCTCGGCCGGCGCGGGAACGAGGACTGACGATCACCGCTGAAGCGGCTCAGCCGGAGGACCGCAACAGATACCGCTGCAGCTTCCCGCTCGCGTTACGCGGCAACGCGTCGATGAACCGGACACGCCGCGGGTACTTGTACGGCGCCGCGGTCGCCTTCGCGTGGTCCTGCAGCGCGCGGGCGACGGCGGGGCCCGCCGGAATCCCCGGCCGGAGCACGACGAAGGCGGTCACGACCGAACCGCGGTCCGGGTCCGGCGTCCCCACCACCGCGCATTCGGCCACGTCGGGGTGGGTGAGGAGGACCTCCTCGACTTCGGGCGCGGCGATGTTGTAGCCGGACGAGATGATCATGTCGTCGCTTCGCGCGACGAACCTGAAGTAGCCGTCGGCGTCCCGGACGTAGGTGTCGCCCGTGATGTTCCAGCCGTCGCGCACGTAGTCGCGCTGTCGCGGGTCGTCCAGGTAGCGGCAGCCGGTGGGGCCGCGCACCGCGAGAAAGCCGGGTGTGCCGTCGGGAACCGGTGTGCCGTCGATGTCCAGGACGGCGGCCCGGTAGCCGGGCACCACCTTCCCGGTCGCGCCGGGCCGGGCCGCCTCGTCCGCCGCGGAGATGAAGACGTGCAGCATCTCGGTGCTGCCGAGGCCGTCGATGAGCGGCCTTCCGACGGTCTCCCGGAACCGCTCGGCCACGGCGGCGGGCAGCGACTCGCCCGCCGAGACCGCGCGGCGCACCCCGGCCAGGAGCCGCCCATCGCCGGAGTTCAGGATCGCCCGGTACGCGGTCGGCGCGGTGAACAGGACGGTCACGTCCTTCTCGGCGACGAGGGCGGCGAGTTCCGCCGGTGTCGCGCGTTCGATCAGGAGCGTCGCCGCTCCCGCGCGCAACGGGAACACCAGCAGCCCGCCGAGTCCGAAGGTGAAGGCCAGTGGTGGCGTGCCGCTGAAGAGATCGCCGGACGCCGGCCGCACGACGTGCCGCGAGAACGTGTCGGCGATCGCGAGCAGATCGCGGTGGAAGTGCATCGTCGCCTTCGGAGATCCCGTCGTGCCGGAGGTGAAGGCGAGCAGGGCGACGTCGTCGGCCGCGGTCCGGACGTCGGCGTAAGTCGCCGGATGCCGTGCCGCGCGGGCGGCGAGGTCCGGTCCGTAGGACACGACAGGCAGACCGGGCGGGAGTTCGTCCAGCAGGCGTTCGTCGCAGAGGGCGATCGTGGGCCGCGCGCGGTCCACGATCTTGTCGAGTTCGGCTCGGCGCAGCATCGGCATGGTCGTGACGGCCACCGCGCCCGCCTTGAGCACGGCCAGCCACGCCGCCGCGAGCCACGGCGTGTTGGTGCCGCGCAGCAGCACCCGGTTTCCGGGCACCACACCGAAGTCGGCGGTCAGGACATGGGCGATGCGGTTGGCGCGGGCGAGGACTTCGCCGTATGTCCACGTTTCGGCGGCTGACAGCAGGCAAGGCCGGTCCGGACCGAAACGCGCGACGGTCTCGTCGAGCAGCGCCGTGGCGGCGTTCAGCCTGGCGGGATACCGCAGTTCCGGGAGTTCGAACTCAAGTACGGGCCACTGGTCTTCGGGAGGCAGCCGGTCGCGGCAGAACGGGTCGGCGTGCGCGCTGGGAGAAAGCCTCATCGTCGCCGCTCCTCGGTCCGGCCGTGCCCCCTTCCGCGAAGGTAGCACTTGTTACGACCGTCGAGAAGACGCAATGTCTCGTGCGTGACGACGACGCCGGAAAGGATATGGCGGGACCGGGAGTCAGCCGACGACGTCGGTCACGGCACGCCGCAAGGTGGCGCGGACGGTTTCGGCGTCGTCGAGGTTCCCGCCGTGCAACGCGCCGTCGCGGAGAAGGACGAGGGTGCGGGCGGCGTGGTCGGGATCGGCATGTCCCGCGTCGCGGGCCAGGTCCCGGAGCGCGCCGAAGAACCACTCGCGGTGGTCGTCGATCACCTGGCGGACCTGGTGCGCGGGGTCGGGGTATTCGGCGGCGGCGTTGAGGAACTGGCAGCCGCGGAAGTCGTCGTCCAGCGTCCGGTCGCCGATGATGCCCAGTGCGGCGAGCAGCGCTTCACGGGCGGGTTTGTCCTCGGTCACGGCGTGGACGCCTTCGCGGATCCGCTCGCTCGTGATGCTCAGGTACGCGGCGACGAGGTCGTCCTTGGTGGGGTAGTGGCGGTAGAAGGTCGCCCTGGTCACGGCCGCCTCGGAGACCAGGCGCTCCACCCCGACGGCGTGGATGCCTTCGGCGTAGAACAGCCGCGAAGCGGTCTCTAGCAGCCGGACCTTCGGGTGTACGCCCCGGTCGACAGTCGGCATTCCCCAACCTTAGAGAAAGAACGGTCATTCCGCGAGGTCGCCTTCGTCACGTTGCGGAAGGCCTCCGGATCGAGCATTGTTCAAGCAGAAAGACCGATCGTTCTCCCTAGCTTTGAAGGAGCCACCATGAGCGTCCAGAAGCCCACCATCGTCCTGGTCCACGGTGCTTTCGCCGACTCGTCCAGCTGGAACGGCGTCGTCCCGAAGCTGCGTGAGCAGGGTTATCAGGTGCTCGCGGCGTCGAACCCGCTGCGCGGGATCGAGTCCGACGCGGACTACGTCGCCGATGTCGTCAACGGGGTGTCCGGTCCCGTGGTGCTGGCCGGGCATTCCTACGGCGGCGTGGTGATCAGCCGCGCGGCCGCCACCGCGCCGAACGTGAAGGCGCTCGTCTACATCGCCGCCTTCCAGCCGGAGGCGGGGGAGAGCGTGTTCGAACTGTCCGGCCGGTTCGAGGGCGGCAAGCTCGGCCCGGACACCACCAACGTCCTCGCCGCCCAGGGTGAGCTGTCGATCAAGCCCGAGAACTTCTCGGACGTGTTCGCGGCCGACGTCCCCGCCGAGACGGCCGCCGTCATGGCGGTCACCCAGCGCCCGGTCACCGAGCGCGCGCTGGCGACCCCGTTCGACGGCGAGCCGGCGTGGAAGACCCTGCCGTCCTGGGCGCTGGTCGCCGGGCAGGACCACGCCATCCCCGCCGCCGCGCAGGAGTTCATGAGCGAGCGCGCCGGTTCGGAGGTCACCCGGGTCGACGCCTCGCACGCCGTGTCGGTGTCGCGGCCGGACGTCGTCGCGGAGGTCATCCTCGCGGCGGCAGCCAAGGTCGGCTGACCCTGATCGCTTGACAGGTGAATCCTCCCCGGAGAGACTGCAAAAGCGTTTTTGCAGTCTCTCCGGGGAGATCCGTGTGAAGATCCTGGTGCTCAGTTCGAGCCCACGTCGTGAAGGCAATTCCTGGGCCCTCGCCCAAGCGCTGGCCAAGGGCGCGGAGGAGGCGGGGCACACGATCGACTTCGTCCACCTCGCCGATTTCGTCGAAGCGCCGCTGGGGGATTGCCGCAGCTGCCGTCTGAGCGATCGTTCGTGCGGCATCGGGGACGGCTACGAGCGGCTGTTGTTCGACCACGTGCTCCCGGCGGACGCGATCGTGTACGCGACGCCGCTGCACTGGTACGGCATGACCGGGCGGCTCAAAGCGTTCTTCGACCGGCTTTTCTGTCACACCTCGGGAAGTTCGCCGCATACCGGCGAGGTCGTGCCCGGGTTGATGAACAAACGCGCGGCGGTGGTGATCTCGTGTGAGGAGAGCTATCGCGGCGCGACGCTCGGCCTGGAAGCCCAGTTCCAGGAACTGACCCGGTACCTGCGCCAGGACCTCGCCGGGATCGTGGTCGGCGTCGGCAACAGCCGGGGCGAGGTGGAACGGGATCCCGCGCGGCCGCTGGAGGCGGCGGCGGACCTCGGCCGTAGGCTGGGCGCCGCCCACGTCACCGACTACCGGCTGGACACCGACCGGCCGAACCGCGTCTGGGGACCGCCCGTGGAGGCCTGAGTGTCGCCGACCATCCGTGACGTCGCCGCCGCGGCGGGGGTGTCGATCACGACCGTGTCCCATGTGCTCAACGGCCAGGGACGGATTTCCGAGGACACCCGGCGCCGCGTCGCGCGGGCGGCCGCCGACCTCGGCTACCAGGCCAGCGTCCACGCGCGGCAACTGGTCACCCGGCGCAGCCGCACCCTGGCGATCCAGCTCGCGAACTCGGTCGACGCGAGCAGTGCCTGTGCCCTCGTGCCCAACTCGGACTACTTCCTCGAGGTCCTCAACGGCGCCGCCGAAGCCGCGTCGGAACGCTCGTACGGCCTGTTGCTCACACCGGCCGACGCGGACCTCGACAGGCTGAACGCCTTCGCCGTCGACGGCGCGATCCTCGTCGATCCCCGTGGTGACGAGCCGTTCTTCGCCACCGGCTGGTGCCGCGACCGGCCGCTGGTCACCACCGGCCGCCCGCTGGCGGCGCCGTGCCCCGTCCCGGTCGTCGTCGACAACGACCTGGTCGCGGCCGCCCGGCTGATGCTGGATCACCTGGCGCACAACGGATATGAGCGGCCGGCGATGATCACCACCGACACCGGCCGCTCCTACGCGGCCGATCTCGTCGCGGGGTACACCGGCTGGGCTCGGGACCGGGGCCTGGAGCCGGTGGTCGCCGAGATCGACGAACCACCGACCACCGAAGGCACCGCGGCGGCACTGGGCAGGCTGCTCGACCGGCCGGTGTGCCCGGACGCCGTCTTCACGACGTCGGAGAACCTCGCGCTCGGCGTCCTCCACGAGGCCCGCCGCCGTCGGCTCGCGGTGCCCGCCGAACTCGGCATCTGCAGCGCGGTCGACAGCGGCTCGCTCCGGCTCACTTCGCCACAGGTGACCGGGATGTTCGTGCATCCCCGCGAAGTGGGCTCCCGCGCGGCCACCGCACTGATGGACCTCGTCGAGGGGGTGGCGCCGGAGGGCGAGCCGCGCCGGATCGAGGTGCCCGTGCGGTTGAACGCGCGGGAATCGACCGCCCGGCGCGGCTCGCGGGGTCACCAGGTGACGGGCAGCTCCCGCACCGTGTAGAAGATCGCGTTCTCGTCGAACGGCAGTTCTTCCAGCGGTACGGCCGATTTCAGGGTCGGTATGCGCCGGAAGAGCGTGCCGTAGACGACCTGGAGTTCCACTCTGGCCAGTGGGGCGCCGAGGCACAGGTGCCTGCCGTGACCGAAGGCGACGTGGTGGCGGGCGTCGCGCCGGATATCGACGGTGTCCGGGTCGGGGAAGGCGGCCGGGTCCCGGTTGGCCGTGTTCTTCACCGCGATGATGCCCTCCCCGGCGCGGATGAGCCTCCCGCCGATCTGCAGGTCCTCCCGCGCGACGCGGCGCGCTTCGGTGTGGGTGAGGGACAAGTAGCGCAGGAGTTCCTCCACCGCGCCCGCCGCCCGCGTGGCGTCGTCCCGGACCAGCGCGAGCTGCTCCGGGTTCGCCAGGAGCGCGGCCGTGCCCAGCGCGATCATGGCCGCGGTGGTGTCGTGCCCGGCCACCAGGAGGAGCTGGCCCGCCGTGGCGATCTCCCGCGAGGTCATCGCGCCGGTCCGGAACTGCCCGACGGCCAGCGTGCTGAGCAGATCCTCGCCGGGCCTGGCGTTCTTTTCGGCCACGAGGTCTTCCAGATAGGCGTTCAGCTCCTCGCTCGCGGCCATGGCCCGTCCGGGATCGGGCTCGTCCATGACGAGGGTGCGGGCCACGCCCTGGAAGTAGCCGCGGTCGGCGTAGGGCACGCCGAGCAGTTCGCAGATCACCTGCGAAGGGACAGGCAACGCGAACTCCGCCACCAGATCGACCGGCTTCGGACCGTCGAGCAGCCCGTCGATGAGGTCGTCGACGATCCGCTGGATCCGGGGCCGCAGCGCCTCCATCCGCTTGACCGTGAATTCCGGCGTCAGCAGCCGCCGCTGCGCGGTGTGGTCCGGCGGGTCCAGCTGCATCAGCGTTTTCATCGCCGTGTCGCGTGCCTTGCTCACCGCGTTGGTGTGCGGGAAGCCGGGTCGCCCGGGGTCGACGCCGACCCGCGGATCGGCCAGTACCGTGCGCACGTCCTCGTACCGGGTGATCAGCCACGGCGTGCCGCCGTCCCACAGCTTCACCCGTGACACCGGGGCCTCTTCGGCTCGCCGCGTCAGTTCCGGTGCCGGGTCGAAGGGGCAGTTCGCCGCGCGTGCCATCGGGAACCGCGGTGTGCTCGCCTGGTCGTCGTCCACGCGTTTCTCCTTGCTGTCGAGTGCTTCGCGCTCGCAGCATGCCGGTGCGGAGGGACCCGGTAATCGGACAAATCAGACGTGAGTTGTGTCACATTTCTTCGGAGTCGGCCGGGCCGCTAGGAGCTGCGGCACTCCGCGACCGGCGGAGTCCCGCCCCCGTCGTCGGTGGTCGCGATGAAGCCGAAGGTGGTCGTCCCGCCCGCGGGCAGGACCGCGTTCCAGTCCAGTTCGGACACTCGCACGCGGTCGCCGTCCTGCGCCAGGGAACCGTTCCACAGATTGGCGATGCGGGTTCCCGGCGGCATGGTCCAGCTGACCTCCCAGCCGGTGAGCCGGGTGTCCTTCGCGTTCCGCACGGAGACCCGGATCTCCGACCCGCCGGGCCAGCGATTGGTCACCTCGTAGCGCGCCTCGCACACCGGCCGCTCGACGGTGGTGCTCTGCCCCGGCACGGGCGGCGCCGCCACGGGTTTCTCGGCCGGGCCGCCGTCGAACAGAAGGATTCCCGCCAAGACAGCACCGGCCACCGCCACACCAGCACCGATGGCGAGCGGCAGCTTCGAACGGCCGGTCGGCGCGGGAAGTCGTTTCGTACCGGCGAGAACCGCCGGACGGCCCTCGGCGACCGCGGCCAGCATCCGCTCCGCCTCGGCCATGTCCGGCCGTTCCCCGGGCGTGTGCCGCAGCAGCCGCAGCAGGACGTCCGTGAGCGGGCCGGAGTTCCGCGGCGCGGTGATCTCGCCGCGGGCGACCCGTTTGAGGAGCGCGATCTGGTTGCCGTCGGTGCCGAACGGCGGCGCGCCTTCGAGCGCGGTGTAGAGCGTCGAGCCGAGGGAGAACACGTCCGACGGATAGCCGGGTTCCTCACCGTCGGCGACCTCGGGGGAGAGGAACGCCGGAGTGCCGACGACGAGCCCGCCGCCGGTCATGGTCCCTTCGCCCGCGGCGTGGGACAGCCCGAAGTCGGCGATCTTCGCCCGCCCGTCCTCGGTGATCAGGACGTTGTTGGGGGTGACGTCCCGGTGCAGGATCCCGTCCGCGTGGGCGGCGGCCAGCGCCGAGGCGATCTGCGCGCCGAGTTCCGCCACCCGTCCCGCCGGGAGCGGCCCTTCGTCCGCGAGCAGGTCCGTGAGCGGCCGCGACGGCAGGAACTCCATGATCAGGAACGGGGTCCCGTCCTGCTCGGCGACGTCGTACACGGTGACGGCGTGCGGGTGCTTGAGCTTCGCGGCGACCCGCGCCTCCCGCATCGCGCGCACGATCGAGCGGAACGGGGCGTCGTCCGGCACGGTGCCCGGCAGCAGCTGCTTGACCGCGACCGTCCGGCCGAGCCGTTCGTCCCGCGCCTGCCACACCACGCCCATCGCGCCCCGGCCGACCTTGCGCTCCAGCCGGTACCGGCCGGCGACGAGCTCACCTTCACGTGTCACGCCGCCCCCTGATCTCCTGCAGTGCACACGGATCCGATGGCATTCAGGTTCACCAGGGCAACTGTATCCGTCAGGAGAGCGGGACCCCCTCGACCGGAGCACCGGCCGCGGCGAGCCAGGCCTCGGCGAGCAGGCGGTGACCGAGCGGGCTGGGGTGGACGCCGTCCGGGGCCAGCGTCGCGGCCCCGTGTTCTTCCGCCGCCCGGGGCATGAACAGATCCGCGCGCACCAGGCGAGCGCCGAACTCCGTGGCCACGTCGACCGCGACCTCGATCCGGGGAGCCAGATCGTCGAGCCATTCGTGCTGTTCCGGCTCGACCGGCAGCAGGAACGGCGTGATGACGTACAGCTCGGCCGGGAGGTGCTGGCGCGCACCGGCCAGCAGCCGGGAGTAGGCGGCGCGGAACTTCCCGACCGGGCTCGGCAGGCCGCGGTCGAACGTCCGCCAGGTGTCGTTGATGCCGATCTTCACGGTCAGCACGGTGGGCCGGAACGCGAGGACGTCGGTGGTCCAGCGGGCCTCCAGATCGTAGATCCGGTTGCCGTTGAGGCCTTTGTTGAGCACCTCCGGGCCCTCGCCGAGGCGGTCGGCGATCTGCCGGACGTACCCCTTGCCCAGTGACGCGGGATCCTCGCGGTCGCGACCGGAATCGGTGATCGAATCGCCCGCGAACAGCAGGCGGTCGGCTTCGGTGAACCTCACGCGCCCGCCTCGATCAGCTTGCGGAGGGAGTCGGCCTCGCCCGGGATCAGGGCGGGATCGTTGTCCGGGACGAACTCCAGCAGCGCGTCGAGCGGCCGCCCGGTGTTCGCGAGCAGCGCGAACGCCCGCGTCCACAGCTCCGCCCTGGCGGTCAGGGGATGCCGCTCGTTGCTGGGCCACCACGAGAAGACGTGCACCGCGCGGACCCGGTCGAGGACGAGTTCGAGTCCCGCCAGCGCCGGTTCGTCCGGCAGGTCCTGCGGCGGTTGCCAGTAGGTGCCGAGATTGTCGCGGCCGACCTCGTCGAGCAGCCGCACGGTCGATTCGGCGGTGTCGGTCAGGGTCCCGCCGTGGAACTCCAGCGCGACTTCGAGACCGTGTTCGTTCGCGACGTCGGCGGCCTCGCGGAGACCGGTGACGATCTGCTCCCGCTCCTCGGGGTCGACGTCCGCCGAGCCCGCTTTGCCCGCCCAGACCCGGATCCTGGTGGCGCCGAGCCGGACCGCGGTGGCGGCGATGTCGCCGAACTTCCCGGCCTCCACCGGGGTGGCGCGGAAGTAGGAGCCATAGGAATCGCAGGTCAGCCCATGCCGTGCCATGGCTTCGAGCGCGCGGTCGGCCGCCCAGTCGTCGCCGGGGCGCACATGGACGTCGGCGCCCCACTCGATCACCCGCAGACCCGCTTCCGCGGCACGGCGGGCGACCTCGTCGGCGTCCAGCCGTCGCAGCGTCACCGAACACAGTCCAGGGCGGATCATCGTTCCTCCAGCAGTTGTGTACTTTCCCGCAGCACGACCTCGCCGGTGACCGGTTTGACGCGAGGGCTGCCCGCGCGGTCGGCGAGGACGAAGTCGAGCGCCTGTTCCCCCATCGTCTCGATCGGGACGCGCACGGTGGACAGCGAAGGCCTGATGTCGCGCAAGGTGATGATGTCATCGAACCCCGCGACCGCGATGGGCGACGGCACCTCCACCCCGCGGTCGCGGCAGGCGGCCATCGCGCCGACGGCCATCACGTCGTTGACCGCGAAGACGCAGCCGCGGCGGAACCCGCCTTCGAGCGCCCGCACCATCGCCGCGTAGCCGCCGTCGCGGGTGAATTCCGCGTGCAGGACCTGGGTTTCGGGAAGGGAAACGCCATGACCGGCGAGCCCGTCGCGGAAGCCCAGGACGCGATCGCGCGAGGTCAGCAGTCCCGGCGGTCCGGCGAGGACGCGGAAATCGCGGTGCCCGAGCCCGGCGAGTTGTTCGCCGAGGGCGGCGGCGCCCGGCCGGTTCTCCAGCATGACCGTGTCGAACGGCAGTTTCCGCTGCCCGATCACCACCACGCGGCCGTCGGCGGCTTCGAACGCCTTGAGTTCCTTGGTCAGATTCCGTTGCAGGGCACTGTCCTCGTTGCGCGAACCGGCCAGGATGACCGCCCGCGCCCGTTGCCCGCGCAACGTCGTGACGTATTCGAGTTCCTTCTCCGGCCGGTTTTCCGTGCTCGCGATGGTGACCGTCAGCCCGTGCCGGGCCGCCACGCGCATGACCCCGGAAGCGATCGAGGAGAAGTAGGGGTCGACGATGTCGTGCACCAGCAGCCCCACGACGTTGCCGCGGCCGCGCGCCATCGCCTGCGCGGGCACGTTCGCGGTGTACCGCAGCCGTTCCGCGGCCCGCAGCACCGATTCGCGCAGGTTGCCGCTGACCTGCCTGGTCCCGCCGTTGAGCGCCCTCGACGCGGTCGCGAGCGACACTCCCGCCTCACGGGCGACGTCGGCCAAGGTGGCCGACCCCGCGGCGCGCTGCGCCATGGTTCCTCCTCGGGGGTGCGGTGGGCTCACACCGGCGGGGACGGCCGCCGGTGTGAGCCCGGCTGTGATGTTGACCGCCTGGCTACGGGGCGCCGGGTCCGACGTCCGCGGTGGTGAGCGGCCGGTTGGCGATGGCGGCCGTCGAGTACTCGTCCGCTCCGACGTCGCGCAGGCTGCCGCGGGCTTGGCCGTCGAGGTCGAAGGTGGTCGGCGCGGTGGTCAGCGTCGCCGCGTCGATCGCCGGGCTGCCCGCGGCGAGCCGCGAGATACCGTCGCTGCCCTGCACGAGCTTCGGGTCGATCCGGCGGAAGGTGCCTGCCGGGATGTTGCCGTCCCCGCCCGAACCCCACAGGATGTTGCCCGACCACGTGAAGTTGCCCGTGGTGCTCATCGCGACCAGATCGCCGTTGCCGCCGACGAAGATGTTGTCCGAGATCGTGCAGTCACGCGGTTCGATCGTCCGTTTGGTCTCGCCGGCGAGCGTGCCGCCGTTGTTCAGCAGCGTGTTGTGCGCGATGAGCACGCGGTCCGCCGCGTCGTTGCCGCGCCGGGATTCCTTGGACTCACCCGGGAAGTGGTCCCGGACGGAGCCGCTGCCCACGACCAGCGCGCTGCCGGACAGGCCGGCGACGTAGTTGTTGACGATCTTGTGGTCGTTCCCGTAGATCCGGATGCCTTCCTTGCCGCCGAGGATGAAGTTGGAGTCGACGACGGTCTTGTTCCCGTGGCGCAGCACGATGCCGCCCAGGCTGTTCCGGATGGTGTTGTTGCGGATGAAGTTGCCCGACGACTTGATCGAGATCGCCTCCGGGTCGCCGTTCGCCCGTTCGAAGAGGTTGAACTCGACCTTGGCGCCGGCGGTGCTGAGCGCACGCGGGCTGAGGCCGAGCCGGATCGGCTCGCCGCCGTTGTCACCGGGGAAGGTGTGGTCGGAGAAGTAGTTCCGGAAGACTTCGACGTCCACGGCCATCTTGTCCTCGTCCGCACCCTCGATGCAGAGCATGACGCCGAGTGTCGTCTTGTGGTGGAAGTGGTTGCGGTCGATCTTGCTGTTGTCGGCGCGGACCATCACCCAGTCCAGGTCGGTGATGTCGGCGAACTGGAGGTCGTTGCGGGTCAGCCGGATCCGCGAGCAGTTCGCCGGGATCTCGAGCGTGGTGCTCTGGCGGAACTTGAACCCGCTGATGGTGACACCGGTGGAGTCGTCGAAGACGAAGCTCTGCTCACCGTTGAGCGTCACGCCGCCGCGGGACTGGGCGACGATGGTGATCGGCTGGTCCTTGGTGCCGCGCCTGCCCTTGACGCTGATCGGGCTGCCCGTCGGCACGGTGTAGGTGCCGTTGGTGACGGTGATGACGGTGCCGGGGCCCGCCTGGTTGATCGCGTTCTGCAGTTCGGTCAGCGAACCGACGCTCAGTGCGCACAACCCCTTCGGCTTGGCCGACGCCGTGCCCGCGGTGACCCAGGGGACGGTGATCAGCGCGGCGCCGAGGGTGGCGCCGCTGAGAAACCTTCTGCGATCCATGATGCCTCCGTGCTCAATCGGTGGGGAGGGTTTCGGCGGCGGGGCTTTCTGTGCTCAGGAACAGTTCGATCACCGGGACCGGGGTGTCCGGTTTCCGGATGGGGAGCTTGAGGGTGAGCGTGCCTTCCGGCTGCCCGCCCATCTGGGTGTTCTGCGCGGTCTGCCCGGGGTCGGTGTGCACCTGCCGGATTTCCGAGGCGTCGTCGAGCAGCTGGGCGTAGCGCACTCGCCCGGCCATCCCGGGCAGGTGGACGTGGTTCATCGGCCAGCTGAAGAGATGCAGGTAGAGCCGGTCCCCGCGCTGGGTGTAGCGGCAGTCCGCGGGCGCGGTGAACGCCGACGGGCCACAGCCGCGGATGGAGCGTTCGTGCCGGTCCATCCAGCGGCCGAGTTCCGCGAGCACTTCGAGCGCTCGCGGGTCGATCTCGCCCCGGCCGTTCGGCCCGACGTTGAGCAGCAGGTTGCCGTCCTTGGACACGCCGTCGACCAGCATCCGGATGAGCAGTTCGGGGCTCTTGTAGTCGAAGTTGTCGCGGTCGTAACCCCAGCTGCCGTTGAGGGTCTGGCACGCCTCCCACACCACCGGGACGCCGTCGCGGGTCATCGGCCCGGACGGCTGGTACTGCTCCGGGGTGATGAAGTCGCCGGGGATGCCGGTGCGGTCGTTGACCAGGATGCCGGGCTGCAGTTCACGGACCAGCGCGAGCAGGCCGGGGGAGTCCCAGTCGTCCGGTCCCTTGCCGCCCCACCATTCCTTGCGGCCCTGGTACGAGAAGTCGAAGAACAGGTAGTCGATCGTGCCGAAGCGGGTGAGCAGTTCGCGGACCTGGCCGTGGAGATAGAGCTGGTATTCGGCGATGTCGGCGTACTGGTGCGCGGCGATGTACTCCGCGTCGTCACGGCGGGGATGGGTGCCGTCGACGGGGAAAGCCGGGTGGTGCCAGTCGATCAGCGAGTGATAGAAGCCGACCTTCAAGCCTTCTTCGCGGCAGGCGTCGACGAACGGGCCGAGCAGATCCTTGCCATACGGCGTGTTCGTCACCTTGAAGTCGGTGAGATCACTGTCCCACAGGCAGAAACCGTCGTGGTGCTTGGTGGTGAGCACGACGTAGGTCATGCCCGCGGCCTTCGCGGCCCGCGCCCAGGAACGCGGGTCGTACTTGTCCGGCTCGAAGTGGTCGAAGTAGACGCGGTACTGCTCGTCGGTCAGTTTTTCGCGGTTCTGCACCCATTCGTGCCGGGCGGCGAGGGAATACAGTCCCCAATGGACGAACATCCCGAACCGGTCGTGGGTGAACCAGGCGGTGGAACTCACTACAGGATCGCTCCTTGAGATGGTGGGTCAGCCCTTGAGCGCGCCCGAGGCGAGCCCGCGGACGAACGAACGCTGGAAGAACAGGAACGCGGCGACCGAGGGGAGCAGCGCCAGCAGCGACGCGGCCATGATCACGCCCGGCGTGACGTTCGTGTCGATCCGCAGTGTCCGCAGGGCCAGCGGCAGGGTGTAGGTCGACGCGTCGGTCGACACCAGCAGCGGCAGCAGGTACTGGTCCCAGATCATGGTGAAGCCGAAGACGCCGATCACGCCGAGCGCGGGTTTGCACATCGGCAGGATGATCTGCGCGAAGATCCGCAGATCTCCGGCGCCGTCGATCCGGGCGGCCTCTTCGAGTTCGCGCGGGACGTCCTTCATGAACTCGGTCATCACCAGGATTGAGAAGGCCCAGGCGCCGAGCGGCACGATCATCCCGGCGAGACTGCCGATCAGGTTGAAATGCACCACCGGAAGGTCCGACAGGATCAGCGAGAGCGGGATCGCGAGGATCTCCTCCGGCAGCATCAGCGTCGCCAGGATCGCGACCAGCACGAAGGTCATGAACCGGAACTTCTTGCGCGCCAACGCGTATCCGGCCAGCACCGAGACGATGACCTGCAGCAGCAGGCCGAAGCCGACCACCAGGAACGAGTTGAGCAGGTACTTCCCGACGCCGAGGTCGAAGGCGATGCCGAAGTTGTCCAGGGTGGGGCTCGACGGGACGACGCTCAGCGCCGTCGGATCGGAGACGTCGTTGAACGCGCTGACCAGCAGGGCCAGCAGCGGTCCGGCGAAGATCAGGAGCAGCAGGGCGTACAGGACGAACTTGAGGATCCGTCCGCCCGGCGATTTGACGGCGTCGAGGCCGAGTGCCGAATCGTTGGCCGCGGTCATGCGTCTCGCCTCCGTCGGAGCACCTGGACGAACAGGGTCAGCACGAGCGTCGCGAGGAACAGCAGGACCGCTCCCGCCGCGCCGACGCCCAGCCGGTTCTGTTCCAGGCCGAGTTTGTAGATCAGGGTCATCGCCACCTCGGTCGAGCCGTTCGGCCCGCCGTTGGTCAGCAGGAACACCTCGGTGAACACCCGCAGGCCGCGGATCGCCGCGAGGACGAACAGGATCGAGAACACCGACCGCAGGCCCGGCAGCGTCACGTGGAGGATCTTGCGCCAGCGGGAGGCACCGTCCACAGTGGCCGCTTCGTAGAGACCGCGGTCGATCCCGGCCAGTCCGGCGAGGAAGATCATCATGTCGTACGGCGCGCCGCGCCAGATGCCGGTGATGATCACCGAGACCATCGAGGTGTCGGGATCGTTGATGAAGCCCGACGGGCCCAGCCCCACCAGGCCGAGGATGGAGTTCAGCATCCCGTCCTCGGTCGGGTGGTACATGATCCGCCAGAGTTCGGCGACCACCGCGATCGGCACGACCACCGGCAGGAACGCCGCCGAGCGCAGGAACTTCAGCCGCTTGCTCTGGCCCTCCATCAGCAGGGCGAGCGCGAGGCCGATGACCATCGATCCGACCGTCTGCCCGACCGCGATGATCACGGTGTGCCAGATGGCGGAGTGGAACGCCTCGTCACCGAGGACGGTGCCGTAGTTCTGCCCGCCGACCCACTGGTTGCCCAGGTACGGCTGGACGTCCTGGAAGGACATCGTCACCGCGGTGATCATCGGGATGAACTTGAAGTACACGAACAGGATCAGGGCGGGGGCCAGGAACAGCCACGGCGTCCACCATTTCCCGTCGCGGTCGCTGCGCCCGCGGGCCTTCGGCGCGGGCGCCCGCCGGGGGGCGGGACGGTCCGCGCCGACGGCCGCCGGCTTGGCGTGATCTACGGTCATGACGCGCTGATCCCCTGTTGCTGCAAGGTCGCGGTGAGCTTGGTGTCGAGTTTGGCCAGTTCGGCCTTGAGGTCGAGCTTGCAGTCGGCGATGAGCGCGCTGACCGTGTCGGCGGTGTCCTGGCGGACCGGCGTCCAGTTCGGGATGGACGGCGCGTAGTGGCCGGACTTGGCGTAGATCTCGGCGTAGGTCTTCCAGCGCGGGTCCGGGCGGACCTGGGTGATGTCGACGTTCTTGTTCACCGGGAGCTGCACGATGAAGGCAGTGTCGCCCTCCATGCCGATCTTCTGGCCGTCGGTCGAGATCGCGAAGTCACCGAAGGCGTCCTGCCCGGCCTGGTTCGGCGAACCGGCCATCATGTAGATCGACAGCCCTTCGGCGAGCACGTCCGCGTTCTTGGCACCCTTCGGCATCGGGACGACCTCGTACTTGTCCTTGCCGAGCGCCTTGTCGAACCGCGGCAGCAGATACGGGCCGACGACGTACATCCCGGCCTTGCCCGCTTCGAAGGTCTCGTTGGTGGCGGGGGTCGGCATGGTGACCGAACCGGGCTGGATCACGTTGTCCTTGCAGCCGAGGTCGCGGAACCACTGCATCGCGGCCACGGATTCGGGCGTGCTCATCGACGGCTTGTACTTGCCGCCGCCGGTCTCGGTGATGAAGTCGCCGCCCGCGGCCCACAGGAAGTTGGAGAAGTACCAGGAGGCGTAGCCCCGCTTGGTCGACAGCGTCGCGTTCAGGCCCGCGGTGTCGTTCTTCCCGTTGCCGTCGGGGTCGCCGGTGGTGAAGGCCTTGGCGAGGTCGACCAGTTCGGGCCAGCTCTGCGGCACGCTCTTGCCGAGCTTCTCGCGCCAGTCCTTGCGGATCAGCAGCGCCGATGCCTGCGCGCTGTAGGGCAGGCCGTACAGCTTGCCGTCCGGGGTCTGGTTGGACTTCAGCGCCTGCTCGGTCAGCTCGGAGGCGTGCTTGATCTTGCCCTGCTCGACCTCGCGGACGAGGCCCTGGCTCTTCAACGTGCCGACCTGCGTGACGTCGTTCATCACGATGTCCGGCAGGTCGCGCTGGGCGGCGCGCTGGGCGAGCTTCGTCTCGAAGTCGTCGAAGATCGCGGTGACCTGCACCTTGAACCCGGTGGCCTTCTCGAAGGCTTCCGCGAGCCGCTTCGTGGCCTGCTCACCGGCGCCGCCGGGGGTCGTCCGGGTCCACAGTTCCAGTGGCGCCTTGGTGTCCTGCGCGACGTTCGTTCCGGCGGGGCCTGCCGAGCAGCCCGAAAGGACCAGCGCTGAGACCGTGAGTCCCACGCCGATCCACCGCGATTTCCGCATCGCTTCTCCTGTTCACTGTGGACCACGCTGTCTATCCGCAGGGACGGTAAGCGCTTTCCGGACCCGGGGTCAATGGTCCGATGATTACGAATTTCAATCGGCCGGGTTTGCCCCTGCGTGGCACTCACCGCCCGTGGACCGGTCTAAGCATCCGATGTATGGTCGCCGCGGAGGTAGGGATGACGGAACTGCGACACCGGCCGACGGCGCTCCTGGTGATGGAGGAACGCCGCCGTGGCGACGTTTACCCCGAGGCCGTCCTGGCGGAGATCGGGACGCTGGTGGACCTGCGTGAGCCGCTCACCCGCGAGCGGCTGGCGGAGCGTCCGGAGGCCCTGGACGGCGTCGAAATCCTGCTCTCGGGCTGGGGCGCGCCCGTCCTCGACACCGGCCTGCTGGCACACGCGCCGGACCTGCGGGCGGTGCTCGTCGCCGCCGGATCGGTCCGGCCCCTCACCACGCCCGATTTCTGGGCGCGCGGGATCCCGATCGTGTCCGCGGCGGCCGCGAACGCCGTCCCCGTCGCCGAGTTCACCCTGGCCCAGATCCTCTTGGGACTGAAACAGGTGCACCGGATCTCCCGCGAGATCCGGGAGCGGCGCGCCTACCCTGGCGATCCGAGGGTCGCCGGGGCGTACCGCTCCAAGGTCGGCTTGCTCGGGCTCGGCGAGATCGGCGCTCTCGTCGCGTCCCACCTGCGGAGTTTCGACGTCGAGGTGCTGGCGAGCGACCCCGTCGTCGACGCCGCGGCCGCCGCCGACCTAGGTGTGCGGCTGGTGGAGCTTGAGGAGCTGTTCGGCACCTGTGCCGTGGTCAGCCTGCACGCGCCGCTGCTGCCGGAGACCGAGGGCCTGGTGAACGGGACGCTCGTGGCCAGAATGGGCATCGGCGCGACCCTGATCAACACCGCTCGCGGTGCTGTGGTCGACGAGCCGTCGGTCATCCCCGTGCTCGGCGAGCGGCCGGACCTCACGGCGATCCTCGACGTCACCTGGCCCGAGCCGCCCGCGCCGGACTCGCCGCTCTACACCCTGCCGAACGTGGTGCTCACCCCGCATCTGGCGGGAGCCCTGGGTGCGGAGCGGGCTCGGATGGGCGAACTCGTCGCACGGGAACTGCGGCGGTTCGTGCTCGGGCAGCCGCTTCAGCATGCTGTTGCGCCGGATCGCGCCCACTTGCGGGCTTGACTCGGTTTCGGGATGAGGTTGGGGGGCGGCTGGGGGCGTTCACCTGCGCGGGCCGTGGCTGTGGGTGATCTGTGGCTGGTTTTGTATAACGGTCTATACTGCGTGGCTTGGACGGTGTTGAGTTCGCGGCTGGGGCACTGTCTTTGGTTTGTTGTCGCGAAGCGGTGACGGCTGCTGGTTTTGGACTGTGCCGCGGCGTTTAGGTGTTGTGTCTGTGGTGACTGGTCGCCCTGGGTTCGTTGCCGCGAAATGGCGACGGTTGTTAGGTCCGCAGTGTGGCTGGGTGGTCGGGCGGCTTGTCTTCGACGTTGCGGCTGTGGTGAGTGGAAACGAGGGGCGCTGCAAGTGCAGCCAGGGTCTGTTGGCGGAGAATGGCGACTGCCACCGGTTCTGGACCGTGTCCCGCAGCTCCAAGACGTCGCGTCTGTGGTGACCTGGTCGCCTAAGGCTCGTTGCCACGAAACGGCGACAGTCACCAGCGCCGCCGCGTGGCCAGACGGCCCGTCTTCGGCGTTGCGCCCGCGGTCAACGGAACCAGGGCCGCCCAGGTGCTGGCCGGGTCTATTGCCGCAGAACGGCGACGGTTTGGACGATGCCCGCGGTTCCAAGACATCACGTCTGTAGCGACCGGTCGCCCAAGGGCCATTGCCGCGAAATGGCGACGGCCGTCAGTTCCGCAGCGTGGCTGGGTCGCCAGACGGCTTGTATTCGACGTTGCGCCCGCGGTGAGCGGAACCAGGAGCGCCCAGGTGCTGGCTGGGGTCTGTTGCCGGAAAACGGCGACTGCCGCCGGTCTCGGATCGTGCCCGCGGCGCCAAGGCGTCACGTCTGTAGCGACCGGTCGCCCAGGGGCATTGCCGCGAAATGGCGACGGCCGCCAGCTCCGCAGCGTGGCTGGGTCGCCAGACGGCCTGTCTCGACGTTGCGCCTGCGGTGAGCGGAAACGAGGGCCGCCGCAAGTGCAGTCGGGGTCTGTTGCCGCGAAACGGCGATGGCCACCGGTCTTGGACCGTGCCCGCCGCTCCAAGACGTTGCGTCTGTGGTGACCCGCTCGCCCAAGCCCTCGTTGCCACGAAACGGCGACAGTCACCAGCGCCGCCGCGTGGCCAGACGGCCCGTCTTCGGCGTTGCGCCCGCGGTTAGCGGAACCAGGGGCGCCCAGGTGCTGGCCGGGTCTGTTGCCGCAGAACGGCGACGGTTCCCGCGGTTCCAAGGCGTCACGTCTGTAGCGACCGGTCGTCCAGGGCGCGTTGCCGCGAAATGGCGACGGTTGTTAGTACCGCAGTGTGCCTGGGTGGCCAGACGGCTTGTCCTCGACCTTGCGGCTGTAGCGAGCGGAGGTCAGGGGCGCCCGGAGTGCAGGCCGGGGTCTGTTGCCGGAAAACGGCGACGGACCGGTTCTGGACCGTGTCCCGCAGCTCCAAGACATCGCGTCTGTAGCGACCGGTCGCCCAAGGGCCATTGCCGCGAAATGGCGACGGCCGCCAGCTCCGCAGCGTGGCTGGGTGACCACCCGGCCTGTCCTCGACGTTGCGCCTGCAGTGAGCGGAAACGAGGGCCGCCGCAAGTGCAGCCGGGTCGTTGCCGCGAAACGGCGACAGTCACCAGCGCCGTCGCGTAGCCAGACGGCCCGTCTTCGACGTTGCGCCCGCGGTGAACGGAAACCAGAGTCGCCCACGTGCTGGCCGGGTCTGTTGCCGCAGAACGGCGACGGCCGCCAGTGCCGCCTCGTCACCACACGGCCTGCCCCCAACAACGACCGAACGAGCAGGCACGGAGCACACACCGACCCCCGAAGATCGACGATGCTCCACCCCCTCCCGCACCAGTACGTTCCCTCAACCCACCCCGATGATCTTCCCCGGGTACGCTCGCGCACGGCGATGAATCCGGCGCCAGCCGCGTATCCCCGGACGCGCACTTTCCGAACACTGGAGGTTCTCGTGGCCAAGGGCTACTGGGTCAGCGCCTACCGCACCATTTCCGACCCCGAGAAGCTGGCCGCCTACGACAAGCTGGCCGCTCCGGCCGTCAAGGCCGGTGGCGGACGGGTTCTCGTCCGCGGCGGGCAGGTCGTCCCCCATGACGACGGCGTCGCCGAGCGCGTCATCCTGATCGAGTTCGACAGCTTCGAACAGGCCGTCGCGACTCACGCGAGCGAGGCCTACCAGCAGGCACTGCTCGTCCTGTCCGACGGCGTCGAGCGCGACTTCCGCATCGTCGAAGGCGTTTGAGCCCTTGCCGAAAAACGGCGACGATCACCAGTTCCGCACGGCGGGCGCGTAGCCCGACGGCTTGTCCCCGACCCTCACCCCAGGGCTGATCACCCAGTTCTGGTACTCGGGGGTGAACATCCGGTACACCGACTCCGGCGGCACGGCACTCGCCTCGTCGAGGAGCGCGCGCAGCTCCGGCGGCAGCTCGAAGTCGAGTGCGGCCATGCTCTTGCCGAGCTGGTCCGCGCTGCTGGCCCCGACGATCGCGGCCGCGATGCCCGGCTGGGTCGCGACCCAGTTGATCGCGACCTGGGCCATGGTCACGCCGAGCTTGCCGGCGACCTCTTCCAGCGGCTTCAGCAGCGCCCAGTCCCGGTCCGTCCAGGATTTCCCGGGGTTCCCCGGATCGCTCAGCCTGCCCTCGCCGGACGGCGTCTCGCCGGTCTGGCGGTACTTGCCGGTGAGGAAACCGCCCGCCAAGGGACTCCACGCGGTGATGCCGAGCCCGAGATGCCTGCCCATCGGGACGTGTTCGGTCTCGATCGTCCGCTCCACGAGCGAGTAGGGCAGCTGGAGGTTGACCGCGGGGGTCAGCGCGTGCGCTTCGGCGAAGGTCTGTGCTCGCGCGGCGTACCAGGCGGGCACGTCGGAAAGGCCGGCGTAGCGGATCTTTCCCGCGCGGACCAGGTCGTCGAAGGTGCGCATCACCTCTTCCGGCGGGGTGATCCGGTCCCAGGTGTGCAGCAGGAACAGGTCGACGTGGTCGGTGCCCAGCCGGCGCAGCGACGCCTCCAGGGCCCGGATCAGGTGCTTCCGCCCGTTGCCGCCCGCGTTCGGATCGCCGGGGTCGACGCTGTTGGTGTACTTGGTGGTGAGCACGACCCGGTCGCGCACCTTCGCCTCGGCGATGAGCCGTCCGAGGATCGTTTCGCTCTCGCCCGCCGTGTAGAAATCCGCGGTGTCGATGAAGTTCCCGCCCGCCTCCAGGTACTTGCGGAAGATCGGGCGGACCTCGTCCTCGGTCTTCCCGTACGCGGCATGGAAACCGCCGGTGCCGAAGTTCATCGTACCGAGCGCGATCCGGCTGACGCGCAGGCCGGACCGGCCGAGCAGATAGTACTGATCCAGTGTCATGGAAGGAACTCCCGGCTTCAGTGGTGTCCATTGTGGACAGGGACGACGAAGTTCACCGTCTTCTGGTCGAGGATCTTGTGGGTCGGATCGGCGAGCCCGATCCACACCTTGTGCGGGCCCGGCGGCAAGGACTGGATGATGAGCGGCTCGCCGCTGCCGTCCGCCCAGTGCCACGCCGCGTCGTCGACGGTCACGTGGATGTGGCCGATCCGAGGCGAGACGTCGAGGGCGGCCGGGCCGTAGACCGGGACGATCCGGAGGTTCTCCGCCCGGTATCGCAGCACGACCAGGCCCATCGCGAGCTGATCGGGCAGTGGCGCGTCGACGACCAGCGAAGGCGGCGGTTGCGAGGGCAGGGGCACCACCGGCGCGGGGGACCAGTCGGAGGCGGCGACGGCGGCGGGCGGTGGAGCCGACGGCGCGGGCGGGGGAGCGCTGCAGGCGGCGGCGGTGAGCACGGCGGCGATCAGGGCGAGCTTCCCAAGAACGGGCATGAGGTCACGCTAGGACGGCCTGCCGGGCCGTCGCGCCCGTCGGACGACGTCATCGGTGTACGTCACCCGTGACACTTTCCGGTGATCGCCAGGTGAAGCCAGGTCAAGCGGGGAATACCGATGGCATCAGGCGGGGGCGGAAGAGAAGGAGAGAACGATGAAGACTCGAATCGCAGCTTTGGCGGCCACCGTCACGCTCATGGTGTCGGCGGGCGCCGTCGCCGCCTCGCCCGCCGTCGCGGACCCGGTGCCGGGAAGCCCGAACCAGTTCTATGCCTCGTGCGCCGTCGATCTGCTGGGCACCCCGGTGGGCTGCCTGGAAACCGACGAAGTGCACGCGACGCACATCTGTCAGTACGTGCTCACGACGTTCGGGCTGGGGCTCGACTGTATCCAGCGCTGACCGCCGATCACGGGGCTGGTCCCGGGTCGCCCTCGCTCAGGATCGCGCGGAGCCGGTGCAGGGCGCGATGCTGGGCGACCCGGACCAGTCCGGGGCTCACCCGCAGGACCGCACCCGTTTCGGGCGCCGACATGCCGACCGTGATCCGTAGCCGGAGGATCTCCTGCTGAAGGCCGGGGAGGGTGCTCATCAGGCGGGTCAGGCGGTCGTGGCCGTCGGCGGCGAGGGCCTGGCGTTCGGGTTCGTTGGGCTCAGGCGTCGCGCGGTCGGGTAAGTCCGGGGTGGGTTCCGACCGGTCCCGGGCCCGCCTCCGGAAGGCAGCGGCGACCTTCCGGGCGGCGATCCCGAGCACGACGGTGAGGAACGAGCGACCGGTGGTCCTGGCGGTGGGAAGCGCGGTGAGCACCGCGAGACAGGTCTCCTGCGCGACGTCCTCCGCGCCGATCACGCGCGCGTCCGTCCCCTCCATCCGGCTCCGGCAATAGCTCGCGACGACCGGCTCGACGATGCCCATCAGCTCCCGGGTCGCGGCGGGATCGCCGTCGCGGGCGCGGGGGACGAGGGACTCGAGGTCCGCGGTCAGCGCGCCGTCGTCAGGGGGAGGAACCGCCCCCGGCGAGGTGCGTTCGCCGGGGGCGGTCCAGGTCAGGCGAGTTCCCAAAGCGCGGGCACGTTCGGCGGTTCCCAGCCGGGCATGGAGGTGTGCGGCTGGATGACCCGGTAGGTGCTGCCGCCGTAGGTGGCGGTCGCGCCGGAGCCGTAGTAGGTGTACGGCGCCCAGGTGCCGCCCGGCGGGTTCGAGGTCGTCGGGCTGGTCGGGGTGGTGGTCGGCGTCGTGGTCGTGCTGGACGGCGGGGTGCCGGTGACCATCAGGCGCAGGTTGTAGGCGCCCAGGATCTCGTTGACCGGCTGGAAGTAGATGGTGCCGCCGGAGGTGCAGTTGCCGGAGCCACCCGAGGTGACACCCTGCGCCTGGTCGCCGGTGATCCACGAACCGCCGGAGTCACCGGGTTCGGCGCAGACGTTGGTCCGGGTCAGGCCGGTGATGGTGCCCTCGGGGTAGGTGACCGAGGTGTTCTTCTGCAGGATCGTGCCGCAGTGCCAGCCCGTGGTGGAGCCGGAACGGCAGACCGACGAGTTCACCGCGGCCTCGGTCGAACCGGCCACCGGCACGGTGCCGGGGTAGCGGTTGACCAGCGCGCGCGGGGTGTTCCCGGCGTCGGCGCGGACCCAGGCGTAGTCGTTGCCGGGGAAGCTGGAGCCGGCGACGGTCCCGCTGGGGTTCGAGGTCCGCGTGCCCGTGGTGCCACAGTGGCCGGCGGTCACGAAACCGCCCTCGACCGGGAACCCGATGGAGCAGCGGCCCGAGCCGAAGGTGTAGGCGTTGCCGCCGATGATGTCGATCAGCGCCCGCGGCTTCTCCGCGCTGGTCTCGACGCGGACCAGATCGGCCCGCACACCGGACTCGGCGGCCCACGCCTTCGCGGCGGCCTCGCCACCGGCGTTGGCCAGTACGACGATCGAGTTGGTGACGACGTCGGTGTACCAGCCGGGCACGGTCTTCGGTGCCTTGGTGGACTTGGCGTCCAGCCGCAGCTTCGCCGCGTCGAGATCGGCGGCGCTGCGGGCGACGGTCTTCGGGGTGGCGCCCGCGGCGCGCACCAGGTCGGCCTGGGCGGCGTCGGTGACGGCCACGGTCAGCGCGGTCCCGGTGGCGTCCAGCCACGACCCGGCGTACGACATGCCGAGCTGCTTCTTCAGCGTGTTGTCGGCGATCGCGGCGCGCTGCTCGCTCGCGAGCCGGATCTTGGCCTGTTCGGGACTGATCTTCAGATCGCGGGACATCGCGGCCAGCATTTCGGACTGGGCCTGGTCGCCGGCGGTGGCTTGCTGACCGGCGCTCGCGCTGGGCGTAAGGGCGATGGCGGTGATCAAGCCTGCCCCGGTGATGGCCGCGGCTGTGGCGGCGAGGATCTTTCTGTTCATGTCAACGCTTTCCTCGAAACGGGCGGGGAGGGAGAGTCGATCCCGACCGTACGAGGCGGATCACGCGACTGGTACATACCATTTGGGTCATATCGGCCGGGCTCGGCGCAGCGCGATATGACGGCCGGTCCTGCCGGAAGGGCCGGTGGTTTCGTTGCGGTGCAAGGGTTTCAGTCGCCGTGGGCACGGGCGGCGCGGACGTGTCCGATTCGGCCGGTCGCGGTGTCCACTGTCGTCAATACCGTACTTTTGAGGGGTATGGCAAAGGGAACGCCGGAACTTCTCACAGAATGAGGAAGTGCCCGTCGTACCGGTGGGGGCGGCCGGCACGACGGGCACGGGTGTGGAGGACCTCAGCGGCCGGTGCAGCGGTAGCTCGACGCCACCGCGGGATCACCGTGGCCGCGGTACCGCGAGACCTGCGGATACGGGCAGAGATCGCGGGTGAGGGTCCGGTCGCCGTTCGCCGCGGGCAGGGTCGACGGCGCCTTGCCGTGTTCGACCCAGTCGACGAGCGCGCCCAGCGCGTCCGTCGGGGTGGCGCCCGCGCCGCCGCCGCAGTGCGCGACACCCGGTGCGAGGAACAGCCGGTAGAAGTCGTCGACCCGCCGGGAACCGCCCATTTCCCGCTCCACCTCGTGGCGGTACCGCAGCGTGCCGCCCGGCGGGATCAGCTGGTCGTCGGTACCGACGAAGGTGATCAGCTTGCCGCCCGCCCGGCGGAAACCCGACAGATCCGGGTCCGAGGTCCCGATGACGTCGTCGTACTCCCGCACCGACTGGCGGAACAGGTCGGCGAACTGGCGATAGGTGAGCTTCTCGGTGTCGAAGCCGGGCTGCTTCTTCAGGAACGTTTGCACCCAGCCCACGGCCACCGGGAAGCCCGGGGCCGTCGTCACCGGCCCGAAATCGGCGCCCTTGGGCAGACCGGCCCAGAGCCGTCGTCCGTGCTCGTCGGTCGGCCCGGCCCAGATCTTGCGCACGACCTCGGCGTCCGCCGCGGTGACGGTGACCTCCTTGTCGCCGCAGAGCACCTTCGTGCCGACGAGCGATCGCGGGTCGTAACCGCATTCGTCCGGCCGGTCCACGATGCCGTTCGTGACCCCGTCCCGGCCGTCGCAGGCCTTGATCGCGGCCTGCTGGAAGGCGGTGAAAACGCAGGGCGCCGGGAAGGTCTTCTCCTGGTTCATGACGACCCGCGGCCACAGGGTCGCGACCGCGAACTCCGCCCAGTGCACGGCGGGCGCGTTCGCGAGGACACCGTCGAAGTCGCCCGGATACCGCTGCGCCTCGGCGTAGCCCTGACGGCCGCCGGTCGAGCAGCCGTTCCAGTACGAGTGGCCGACTTCGCGCTGATAGAACTTCTGTGTCACGTCCTTCCCGACGAGGGCGGCCTCGTGTACGGAACGGGTCGCGAAGTTCGTCACCAGGGGCTTGTCGATCTCGCCCTTTGGTGTCAGCGCCCACGAGGTGTCGAGGAAGGTCAGGGGGACACCGGCGTCGGTCGTCACACCGCTGTAGCCGTCCTTGACCGCCTGGACGAGCGGTGCGCCGAAGTCGCCGGCGGTGTAGGCGCTGCCGCCGACCGCCTGAAGCCTGCCGGTCCACCCCGTCCGGGGCAGCGCGACGGCGACCTTGACGTGGTCACCGGCCTCGCCGTGGGTCAGGGTGACGGTGATTTCGCAGTACGCCGGGACGCCGGTGATCGAGGATCCGGGCGTGAACGGGGTGGGCGGGAAAGTGACGGTGCCGCCCGGCTTCTGCTCCGCCTGAACGGACTCGATCCGCGCCCCGTCGGGGGCCGAAACGGGAAGCGCCGCGCACGACGACGTCGCCGCCGCTTCGGCGGGCGCCGTCTGCGTGACCGAGGTCAGCACCAGCGGCAGCAGGGCGGCCAGTGGTGCCGCCGCCAGGAACAATTTCTTGCGTTTCATCACTTTCCCGAAGCTAGGCCGATCGTGTTGACACGCCGTCTACATCCTGTGGACGCCGCCACCATCCCCGGTCCAAATCGGACCGTTTGGGTATCGTCGGACGGGTGGCCACCCATGGCCGAGGGAGGAATGCGCCACCATGCCGCTTTTCGGACGGGATGCCGAGCTGAAGGACCTGAGTGAGCTCGTCGACGGTCCTGCCGCGGGCTGCGGCGGTGTGCTCATCCAGGGCGAACCGGGCGCCGGAAAGTCGGCTCTCGTCGCGGAGGCCGTCGCCGCGGCCACGCTCGGGGGACTGCGCGTGCTGCGCGCGACCGGCGTCGAGGCCGAACGGAACTTCCCGTACGCCGCCCTGCACCAGCTGCTCCATCCGGTCCGCGCCGGTGCCGACACCCTGCCCGCGCCGCAGCGTTCCGCGCTCTGGGCGGCGCTGGGGCTGGCCGAAGCGGCGGAGCCGAACGCGTACCTGGCCGGGCTCGCCGCGCTGACGCTGCTTTCGGAGGAGGCGGCGGCCAAACCGCTGCTGATCGTCGCCGACGACGTCCACTGGATGGACCGCGAGAGCGCCGACGTGCTCGCGTTCGTGGCGAGGCGGATCGAGACGGAACCGATCGTCCTGATCGCGACCCTCCGGGACGGGGAGCCGTCGCCACTGCGCGACGCGGGACTGTCCTCAATGGACCTGGAACGCCTGCCCGGAGAGGTGGCGGCCGAGCTGCTCGACTCCGTGGCCCCCGGGCTCGCCTCGCCGGTCCGCTCCCGGATCCTCGCCGAAGCCGACGGCAATCCACTGGCCCTTACCGAGTTGCCGTCGGCCGTGACCGGGGCCTCAGATCCCGTGCTGCCGCTGACCCAGCGGCTCGAGCGCACGTTCGGCGCCCGGTTCACCGCCCTGCCCGAGCCCGCCCGCACGACCTTGCTGGTCGCCGCGCTCAGCGAGACCGGCTCGCTCACCGAGACGCTCGCGGCGGCGGGCGCGCTGCTGGGCGAGGACGTCGAGCCGTCGGCGCTGGCACCCGCCGCCGAGGCCCGGCTGATCGACCTCGAAGCCGGTGCGGTCTCGTTCCGGCATCCTCTGATGCGCTCGGCCATTCCCGCGGCGGTACCGGCCGAGGAACGGCGACGCGCGCACCTGCGTCTCGCCGAGATCTTCCGCGAGCGGCCGGATCGCCGTGCCTGGCACCGGGCCGCCGCCGCGACCGGCGCCGACGAAGACGTCGCACGGGAACTGGAGAACGCCGCCGACCGCGCGCGGCACCGCGGCGGAGCGACGGCCGCCGTCGCCGCGCTGGAGCGAGCGGCCTTGATGAGCGCCGATCCGGAGCGCCGGGCGGACCGGTTGCTGCGCGCGGCCGAGCTGGCCGTGGAATCCGGCGGCCGTGAGACGGCGGAACGGCTCGTCCTGGAGGCCCGCGCCGGAGAACTCACGCCCCGGCAGCGGGCGACGGCGAGCTGGCTGCTCAGCGGGTTCGAGGACGGGGTCCGCGAGGACCGCTCGCGGATCGCGGAACTGGCCCGGCTGGCCGAATCGGTCGCGGAGGACGGGCAGCCGGATCCGGCGATGCGCGTCCTGTGGGGTGCCGCCATGCGGTGCTTCTGGACCGAACCCGGCGCCGACACCCGGCGGACGCTACTGGCCGTCGCGGACCGCCTCCCGACCGAGAACTCGGACCCGCGCCTGGTCGCGGTCGCCGCCTATGTGGCGCCGTTCGAGCGGGCGGGCGAGGTGCTCGCCGGGCTGCGCGCGCTCGCCGCCGGGACCGGTGCCGATCCCGAGGTCGACCGCTTTCTCGGCAGTGCGTCCCTGCAGGTCGGCGCGGTCGATCTGGCCGCCCGGTTCTCCGCGGCCGCGGCACCGGGACTGCGGGCGCAAGGCAGGCTCGGGCTGCTGCCGCGGGCCTTGGCGGTCCAGGCGTGGAGCAGGGTCCGGCTCGGTGATCTCGCCGGGGCCGTGCCGGTCGCGGCGGAAGCGGCCAAATTCGCCAGGGAGACCGGGCAGCCGTTCATGTACGGCTTCGCCACCGCGGTCCAGGCCGAGATCGCCGCGCTGAAGGGCGAGCACAAACAGGCCAGGACACTGGCCGACGAGGCCGAACGGACCGCGCTCGCCGCCGGTGCCCGGCCGGTACTGGCGACCGTGCGGCTCGCCAGGGGGATCGCCGCGTCGAGCGAGGGCCGCTTCGACGACGCGTTCGCCGACCTGCGGCGCCTCTTCGATCCCGCCGATCCCGCCTGCCAGCCGGCGCTGCGCGTCTACTTCGTCGCGGAACTCACCGAGGTCGCGGTCCGGGCGGGGCAGGTCGAGGCCCTGCGCGAGATCGTCGCGGAGATGGAACGGCTCGCCCTGATCACCCCGGCGCCCGCCCTGCACATCGGCTTGCGGTACGCCCGTGCCGTACTCGATCCGAGCGACGAACTGTTCGAGACCGCGCTGCGGGCGGAGCTGGACGGCTGGCCCGCCGAACGCGGGCGGCTGCACCTGGCCTACGGCGAGTGGCTGCGGCGGCAGCGGCGCGCGGTGGACTCGCGGGCGCATCTGCGCACCGCGCGGGAGACGTTCGACGCGCTCGGCATGACCGCGTGGGCCGAACGAGCGCGCCGTGAACTGCGAAGCGCGGGGGAGTCCAGCCCCCACCGCGGCCCCGACGCGCGCGAGAAGCTGACCCCGCACGAGCTGAGCATCGTGCACCTGGCCGCGGAAGGGCTGACGAACCGGGAGATCGGGCAGCGGCTCTACCTGTCCCACCGGACGGTCGGCACGCATCTGCACCGGATCTTCCCGAAGCTGGGCGTGAGTTCGCGGGCGGAACTCAAGGGAGCCCTGGGGCTCGTGAGTGGTGAAGACGGTTAGAACCGTCATCATCACTCACGAGCCGGGCACCTCACGCGACTGTCGCGTCCAGCGTGACCTCGATGTTCCCCCGCGTCGCCTTGGAGTACGGGCACACCTGGTGCGCGCCCTGGACCAGTTCGTCGGCGGTGGCCTGGTCGATGCCGGTGGCCTCCAGGTGCAGCGCGGCGCTCAGGTGGAACTCGCCCGCGCCGGTGTCGTGGTGCAGCGTCACCTCGGCGACGACGGCCAGGTCGTCCACCTTCACCTTCTTGACGCCCGCGACCCGGCGGACGGCGCCGACGAAGCAGGACGCCCAGCCCGCGGCGAACAGTTGCTCGGGGTTCGTGCCGTCGCCGGAGCCGCCGAAGGCCTTCGGGACGGCGAGGCCGACGTCGAGCACGCCGTCGTCGGAGGTCGCCCGGCCGCCGTTGCGGCCTTCCGCGGTCGAAGTGGCGACGGCGGTGTACGTGGTTTCAGACATGCCGCAACCGTAGGAATCCGGCGCTGACCGCGGCGACCGTCGGATGACGTCATTCCTGTACGTCACGGGCCGGACGACGTACGCCGACGACGTCGTCCGACGGTCGCGGGCACCGCGCGAGCCCGCCTACCTTTCCGCCCATGTCCCACCTGCCGCAGGAAGTCCGGTATCGCTTCACCGTGCTCGGCCCGCCGGGTTTCACCAGCGGCGGCACCCGGCTGGACCTCGGCTCACCGCAGCAGCAGGCGGTCCTGATGCTGCTGCTCGCCAACGCGGGCAGCTTCGTCCGGACCGGCGAGCTGATCGACGGGCTCTGGGGCGAGCGGGCGCCCGCCACCGGCGAGGCCGTCATCCGGACCTACATCTCCCGTCTCCGGCGGCTGCTCTCCTTGCAGGGGCTGGGATCGGCGATCGTCTCGCGATCCGGCGGCTACCGGCTGGACCCGGAATGCTTCGAGGTGGACGCCGTCGAATTCGCCGGGCTGATCGAGAGCGCGCGCCGGGCGCACTCGGCGGAGAAAGCGGCGGAACTGCTGGAACGGGCACTCGGCCTCTGGACCGGTACGGCACTGGCCGGTGTCCCCGGCGAAGCGGCCGAACACGAGCGTTCCCGCCTGGAGCGGCTGAAACTGACCGCCACCCAGGAGCTGCTCCGGCTGCGCCTGGAACTCGGCGACCACGACGAGGTGATGGCCGAGGTGCCCGCGCTGATCGAGCGCCATCGTCTCGAGGAACCGCTGTACGAGATCTATCTCCTCGCCCTGTACCGCGGTGGGCGCCGGGCCGAGGCGCTCGAACTCTACCGGGCCATCCACGACCTGTTCGACGAAGAACTCGGGGTCCGGCCGGGGCCGAAACTGCGGGCGCTGCACGAGAAGGTGCTTCACGCCGAGGACGAGCGGACGCCCGCACTCCGTGAAGCGGACCCGTTGTTCGTCGGCCGTGAGCGCGAACGCGCCGAATTCCGCCGTCTGCTCGCGAGGGATCCGGCCAAGGGCGCCGAAGTGCTGTTCCTCACCGGGCCTCCCGGGATCGGGAAGTCGACCCTGCTGCGGAAGTTCGCCGACGACGCGGCGGCCATGGGCAAACCCGTACGGCTCTTCGACGGGCTCGACGATCCGGCGGACGTCCTGCGCCGCCTGCCCGAAGACGTCACGGTCGTGATCGCGGGGCGGAGCGGCCCGGACGCCACGCTGCTGGTCGATCCGGCGTGGTCGGGCAGGCTCCGGATCCGGAAGCTCGAAGCCTTGAGCGAGAACGAGTCCGCGGCCCTGCTCGAAGCACGCGGCGTCGGCCCGGACCTCCGCGAGTCCATTATGGACTTCGCCGCGGGCAACCCGTTCGCGCTCTCCCTGGCCGCCGAGGTCGCCAGGTCACCACGGGCGGACGCGGCGCGCTACGTGGTGGACACCGTGTACGCCCATCTGGCCGGTGATCCGCCGACGGAGGCGCATCGCTGGGCGTTGTACGTGTGCGCGCAAGCGGACAACACCACCGAAGACCTCCTCCGGTCGGTGCTGCCGGGAGGCCGGTCGTCGGAGCTGTTCGACTGGCTCCGCGGCCACCCCTGCGTCGAGACCGCCCCCCACGGTCTCGTCCTCCGCGGTGTGCTCCGCGAGGTGCTCGACAGGCACCTCCGGTGGCGTGACCCGGCGGGCCGCGCACGGATGCGCGGCCGGATCAGCCGGGTCACGACCGGTCGTTGACCGGTGCGGCGGGAACCCGTGTCACCCGGAAGTCACGCGACGACGGAACGAGTGCCGCGGCGGCCGGTGCGGCGAAGCAGACCACCGTGCACACCGCCAGCACCGGCACCGCGCCGAACTCGCCGATCGCGGGCGCGATGAACGCCAGTCCGGCGGGGGCCAGGCCGTAGGAGAACAGGAAGTCCAAAGAGGACACCCGGGCGAGCTTCCCCGGTTCGACCTCCCGCTGGGTCGCGGTGAACCACGGGACGTTGAACAGTTCGATGCCCAGCCCGGCGACGGCGTAGGCGGCGATGACGAACGCCGGGTGCACCGGCAGCAGCAGGCTCAGTGGCGCGAAGCCGTAGCAGCCGAGCCCGATCAGTGCCGCCCAGCCCTGCCGTCGCGGCCGCCAGCGCGCGATGACGACGGCGCCCACGAGCGCGCCGACCGTGTACGCGGTCAGCCCGCCGGCCAGGACCGCTTCGGTGTCGTAGCGGTCGCGGCTGACCAGGGGCAGCACGACGCCGGTGGCCGAGTAGCCGGTCGCGATCACGGCCGTCAGCGCGCCGAGCCCGGCCAGGAACCAGGGGTGACGGCGAGCCTCGCGGAGCCCGTCGGCGAAATCGGCGAAGAAGCGGCTCTTGACGGCTGCCGGGACCGGCGTGAAGGTGCCGCGGGGCGGGATCAGTGCCGCGGCCAGCCACAGCACCGCGGTGCCGATGACGAGGACCGGGGTCGAGGCGACGACGGCGAGCAGCGCGGTGAGACCGGGCGCGACCAGCGTCGTGACCCGCACGGCGAGGGTCATCGCCGCGTTGGCCTGCTGGCGCCGGTCCTCGGCGATCACTTCGGCGGTCAGGGCCTGGAACGCCGGGCGGCACGCGCCCTGGCCGATCCCGACGACGGCGGCCGCGGTGGCCATCAGCGGAACGGACCGGCCCATCCCGGCCGCGATCAGGGGAGTGGCCAGACCCGCGACGAGACCGGCCCAGAGCACTACCTGACGGCGGGAGTGCCGGTCGGCGAGGACTCCGGCCACCGGTACGGCCACGAGGAACCCCGCCGTCCGCGTGGCCAGCACGATGCCCAGGTCGACGGCCGAGAGCGAGCGTTCGAGCACCGCCAGCCCGAGGATGAACGGCAGTGCCCAGGTCGCCAGCCCGGAGGCGGTGTTGCCGGTCCAGAGCCGGGCGAACGCGTATTTCACTTCAGGTCCTCTCCCGTGAGACGCGACAGAAGGCGCGGTCGCGCTCTACTCTGCCTTCCGTGCGCACACCCACCCCGACCCGAGGCCTCCTCCGGCGCCTCCGGGGCGTGGCCGTGGGGATCCTGACCGGCGTCCTGGCGACCGGTGCCCACCTGGGCGCCGGCGGGCGCGTCCCGGATCTCGGCGTGGTCGTGCTGCTCGTCGCCCTGCTGAGCTGGGTGGCCTACGCCTTCGCGGGGCGCAGGCATGGTCCGTTCGTCCTCTTCTGCCTGGTGGCAGGCGGACAGCTGGCGATGCACGGCTCCCTCGCCTATCTAGCCTGGGAGTCGCATTCCGAACATGCCGGGACCCCGGGAGGCGGCCTGCTCATGACGGCCGCGCACGCCGCCGCGACCCTGGTGGCGGTCACGGTGCTGGCCTGCGCCGAGCACGTGCTGTTCGCGCTGACCGCGTTGATCGCCGCGGTGCTCCCGCGCCGCCTCACGCCGCGGCCCGCGACGGCGCCGCTGCGGCTCCATGTCCCGCTCGCGGTGAAGCATCCCGCGCGTGAGGCGCTCCTGCGGGACGTGCTTTCCCGGCGCGGTCCGCCGGTGTCGTTCGCCTGAACCCCGAAACCCTGCCAGGACCCCACGTCCCGGCAGGGCTCAGCACGCGCGCCGTGACCGTTCCGGCGCGCGGCGCAGGCGCACGCCTCCCCACCGACGCCTCAGGAGTTCCCTCATGGCAACACAAACCGAGCAGGCCGCGAGCCCGCCCCGCGCATCCGGCTGGCGCGGGCTGTTCCTCCGGCTCCACTTCTACGCCGGCGTTCTCGTCGGACCGTTCGTGCTCATCGCGGCGCTGACCGGCGTCCTGTACGCCGCGACTCCCCAGATGGAGTCGTGGATCTACTCCGACCAGCTTCAGGCGCCCGTCGGGCTGAAGCAGGCCTCGCTGGCCGACCAGGTCAAGGCGGCGCAAGCGGCCAACCCCGGCGGTGAACTGGCCGCCGTCCGGCCCGGCGCGGAGCCGGGCGACACGACCCGGGTGCTGTTCAACGAAGAAGGGCTCGGCGAGTCCGAACGGCGCGCGATCTTCGTCGACCTCGCCACCGCCCAGGTGCGCGGGGACCTCGTCGCGTACGGCACGAGCGGCGCGTTGCCGTTCCGGACCGTCCTCGACCAGCTGCACCGCAACCTGCTGCTCGGCGAACCCGGACGGCTCTACAGCGAACTGGCCGCGTCCTGGCTGTGGGTGGTCGCACTGGGCGGCCTCGTGTTGTGGGTGAGCCGTCGCCGTGCCCGCCGGACCGAGAAGGCGGAGAAAGCCGCGAAAACCGAGTCCGCCCGCGGGAAGTCGGTGCGCAGGCACGGCACGGTCGGCCTGTGGGTACTGCTCGGCGCGGTGTTCCTCTCCGCGACAGGGCTGACGTGGTCGGCGTACGCGGGCGAGAACGTCTCGGCGCTGCGGGAATCCCTCGGCTGGGCCACCCCGGCGCTGAAGGTGACGGGGAGCGGCGAGCACGCGGGGCACACCGGGCACGCCGGTCACGGGGACGCTCCCGCCGCACCCGCCCCCGCCCGGCCCGAGAGCGTGGACGCCGTGCTGGCCTCGGCCCGCGCCGCCGGGATCGACGCGGCTTCCGTGGAGATCGGGCTGCCGGCCAAACCCGGGGCTCCCTGGCAGGTGACCGAGGTCGAACGGAGCTGGCCGACCCAGGTCGACGCCGTCGCGGTCGACGGGACCACCGGGCAGATCCTGGGCGAGGTCCGCTTCGCCGACTATCCGCTGATGGCGAAGCTCGCCCGTTGGGGGATCGACGCGCATATGGGGGTGCTCTTCGGCTGGCCCAACCAGCTCGCGCTGCTCCTGCTCGGCGCCGGCCTGGTCACGCTGGTCGTCCTCGGCTACCGGATGTGGTGGCGGCGCAGGCCGACCCGCGCCACCGGGCTGACCTTCGGGCGGCCCATTCCGCGGGGGCAGTGGCGAAAGGCGCCGCCCGCCCTGGTGGCGGGGCTCGTCCTCCTCGCCGCGGCGATCGGCTGGTTCGTGCCGTTGTTCGGCATCAGCCTGCTGGTGTTCCTGGTGGTGGATCTGCTGCTGGGCCTCAAGTCCCGGGCCAAGGCGGACTCCGCCGACGTCACCGTGTGACCTCGACGCCGGTGAGGCCGACGCTCGCCGCCCACAATCGGGCGGCGAGCTCGGTGTCGGCCAGCCGGCCGCGAACCGGTTCCCGCCGGGGTTCACCGCGGAGACCGAACACGCGGGGGCCGAACATCTCGCCGCCGCGCACGGCCGGATCGAGGACCGCGCGGACGGCGGGCCAGGCGCCGGCTTCCTTGCCCTGCAAGAGAAGCCCGGCGGGGAACTTCCGCCCGCCTGGCGTCTCGTGCACCGGCCTCGGCGGGGTCAGGGAGTCGAGCGCGCCGCCCGGATGGTCGACGACGCTCAGCACCGTGCTCCCGGCCGCGCGCAGCCGCCGGTCGAGTTCGAAGGCGAACAGCATCTGCGCCTGCTTCGAGCGCGAGTAGGTGCGCTTGGGCTGGTAGTCCCGTTTGCTCTGGAGGTCGTCCAGATCGAGTTCCGCGGACTTGCCGACGAAGCTGCCCGTGGTGACGACGCGGCCCGCCGTCGCCGCTTCGAGCAACGGCATCAGGTGGTGCACCAGCACGAAATGCCCGAGATGGTTGGTGGCGAACGTCAATTCGTGTCCCTCGGCGGTCTCCCGCCTCGGCGGCTCCTCCAGGAGCACGCCCGCGTTGCAGACGACGGCGTCGAGCCGCTCGATCTTCAGAGTGTCCACAGAGGACTTGATGGACGAGAGATCGGAGAGATCGAGCGGCAGGTGCCCCAGTCTCGCGTCGGGGACACGCGACCGGATCGACGCCATCGCGGCGTCGGCCTTGGCGGCCTTCCTGCTGCCGAGGACCACGGTGGCCCCGGTCCCGGCGAGCTGTTCGGCGACGAAGTAGCCGATACCCGCGTTGCCGCCGGTGACCAGGAAGGTCTTGCCGTCGGCGCGAGGCAGGTGATGGACGTCCCAGTGGGTCATGATGACTCCCGATTAAAAGTCGAAGTGACTTCGAATATATACCCACTTCGAGTTCGGAGTGAATCCGATGTAAGGTGAGGGCATGGGACAGACCGAACCGGGCAGGCGGGAGCGCAAGAAGGCGGCGACCCGGCAGGCCCTGTCGCGGGCCGCGCGCGACCTCTTCTTGGAGCGGGGCTTCGACAACGTCACCGTCGCGGAGATCGCGGACGCCGCCGACACGGCGGTGTCGACGTTGTTCGCGCACTTCCCGGGCGGCAAGGAGGCACTGATCCTCGGCCATGGGGCCGAACGCGAGGAGGCGCTGGCCGCCGCGGTGCGAAACCGCGCCGAGGGCGTCTCGATCCTGCAGGCGCTGCGGGACTTTCTCGCGACTCGCGGCCCCTTCGACCCGGATCCCGATCCGCTGTCGCGCCGGGTCGCGGACCTCGTGATCGCCACTCCGGCGCTGCGTGCCTACGCCAGGGTGCTGTGGACGGGCTGCGAGGCCGCGCTCGCGAAGGTCATCGCCGAACAGGCGGGCCAAGACGACTTTTCCGTGCGGCTCCTGGCCCGCTACGTCCTGGAGATCCCGGATCTGGCCGGTACGGAGCCCGATCCGTCCGCCGCGCTGGACGCCGCCTTCGCCTTCCTGCGCCGAGGCTGGCCGGGGTTCTGAGCGGCTAGCCTGGGGAGATCTCCGGGTCGTACGCGTAGGTCATCGGTGGCGCTCCTGACGTGGAGTGGCGGAACTACCGCCGATTGTGGGCGGCCCGGCGCGGTGTTTTCATCCGCCACGCGTCGCGGAAGCGGGCTCTTTCACCCGCCGGACGTGCGCCGCGCCGAGATCCTCCGTCGGGACGTCGTGGGTCTCGCGAGCGGTGAGCGCGGCTGTCGCGCTGAGGAGGCAGACGGCGGCGGTGAAGACGGCGACGCCGAGCCAGTCGTCCTTCCCGGAACCGATCGCGGCCACCACACTCGGGGCGAACCCGGCGATGGCGAAGCCGATCTGGGTGCCGATCGCCATCCCCGAAAGCCGGACCTTGGCGCTGAACATCTCGCCGTAGAACGACGGCCACACCCCGTTGACGGCGCTGTAGGCCACCCCGAACAGCAGGATGCCGAGTGCGAAGATCAGCGGGTACGAACCGCCCGAGATCGACCACAGGTACGGGAAGATCAGGACCGCGCAGGCGAGACAGCCCGCGACGAACACCGGTTTGCGGCCGATCCGGTCGGAAAGTCCGGCCAGCACAGGGATCGCGAGCAGCGCGGCGACGTTGGCCAGCACGCCGACCCACAGGATCGGCCCCCGCTCCAGTCCGACGGTGTTGACCGCGTAGCTGAGCGCGTAGACGGTGAAGATCGTGCTGACGGAGGCGATCGTGGCCGCGGCGACCACGCGGAGCACGTCCTTCCAGTGCGTCCGGAAGAGCACGGCGACCGGCAGCTTGGCGACCTCGGCCCTGTTCTGTTCGAACACGGGGGTCTCGTCGATCTTGCGGCGGATCACGAAGCCGACGACCACCACGACGGCGCTGCACCAGAACGGGATCCGCCAGCCCCAGGTGAGCAACTGCTCCTGCGGGAGCGCGGCGATCGGCAGGAAGACGGCCGTGGCGAGGATCTGGCCGGCCTGCGTACCGCTGAGGGTGAAGCTCGTGTAGTAACCACGCCGGTGCGGTGGCGCGTGTTCCATCGACATGGAGTTGGCGCCCGCCTGCTCACCCGCGGCCGAAAGTCCTTGCAGCAGACGAAGAACCACCAGCAGGATCGGTGCGAGCACTCCGATGGAGGCGTACGTCGGCAGGCAGCCGACGAGGAATGTCGTGGCGCCCATCAACAGCAACGTGAAGACCAGGACCTTCTTGCGGCCGAGCCGGTCGCCGACGTGCCCGAGCACGAAAGCGCCGACCGGGCGGGCGAGGTATCCGACGCCGAAGGTGGCCAGCGCGAGCAGCGTTCCGGTGGCGGGGGAGGAGGCGGGGAAGAAGACCTTGTTGAACACCAGCGCGGCGGCCGTGCCGTAGATGAAGAAGTCGTAGTACTCCAGCGCGCTGCCGATCCAGGCGGCCAGTGCGGCTTTGCGGGGCATGCCTTGCGTGACAGGAGAAGGAGGGGCCACGTCGACGCTCCAAGGGGCGATCCAGCAATGTACGATCTAGTTAGTTAATACAGCGTGCGAGACGGTGCCACGGTTGTCAAGAGCGGTGTTTCAGGCGGTCAGGTACTCGATCACCAGGTCGCCCAGCATCAGGCGGTAGTGGGCGCGGCGCTTCGGGTCGAGCATGTCGCGGCCGAAGATCGCCGAGAAGGTGTGCCGGTTCGCGAGGCGGAACACGCAGAACGAGCTGATCACCATGTGGATGTCGAGTGCGTCGACGTCGTCGCGGAACCGGCCGGCCTCGCGCCCGCGGTCGAGGATGCGGGTGAGTACGTCGAGAGCTGGATTCGCCATGCCCGACAAGGCTTCCGAGCGTGCGATGTGCTCGCCGTGGTGGATGTTCTCGATGCTCACCAGCCGGATGAAGTCCGGATTCGCTTCGTGGTGGTCGAAGGTCAGCTCGGCCAGCCGGCGGATCGCGTCCTCGGGTTCGAGGTGGTCGACGTCCAGATCCCGCTCGAGGGCGCGGATGGTGGCGTACGCCCGTTCCAGCGCCGCGACGTAGAGCTGTTCCTTGCCGCCGAAGTAGTAGTAGATCATCCGCTTGGTGGTGCTGGTGCGGGCGGCGATCTCGTCCACTCTCGCGCCGGCGTAACCCTTGTCGGCGAATTCCCTGGTGGCCACCGCGAGGATCTCGGCGCGGGTGCGTTCCTTGTCGCGCTGGCGCTCGACCTCGGACGACGGTGCGGCCACCTGACTCCCTTCGAACCGCTGGTGGGGGCCTCACTCTAGCGCAGCACTTCTCGGACCGACCTGTCCGCGCTACAGTGAACTCACTAGTTCGTACATTAATTTCGGGTCGTTCCACGGAGGATCTTGGTGACCAGCTACCTCATCGGCCTGGTCGGCACCGGCATCGGGCCGTCGCTGAGCCCGGCGCTGCATGAGCGGGAAGCCGACGAACTCGGGCTGCGCTATCTCTACCGGCGGCTCGACCTCGACGCGCTGGCGATGCCGATCGGGGAGGTGCTGGCCGCCGCGCGGACCGCGGGTTTCGACGGGCTCAACATCACGCATCCGGTCAAGCAGCGAGTGCTGCCGTATCTGGACGAGATCGTGCCCGAGGCCGCCGCGCTCGGCGCGGTGAACACGGTGGTGTTCCGCGAAGGGCTGGCGACCGGGCACAACACCGACATCACCGGCTTCGCCCGCAATCTCACCCAAGGCCTGCCCGACGCGGATCTGGACACGGTCGTCCTGTTGGGGGCGGGCGGCGCCGGCGCGGCCGTCGCCCATGCCCTGTTGTCCCTCGGCACCGGACGGCTGATCGTCCACGACGTCGACTCCGTGCGCGCCGGGATCCTCGTGGCCGGACTGCGGAGGCGGTTCGGCGAGGAGCGCGCCCGCGCGGGTTCGCTGGACGACCTGAGGACAGCTGACGGTCTCGTCCACGCCACCCCCACCGGGATGGCCGCGTATCCGGGCTCGCCGGTTCCCGCCGGGGCACTGCGGCCGGGGATGTGGGTGGCCGACATCGTGTACCGGCCGCTGGAGACCGAGCTGCTGAAGCTGGCGCGAGAACGGGGCTGCCGGACGCTGCACGGCGGCGGGATGGTGGTCTTCCAGGCGGCCGACTCGTTCCGCCTGTTCACCGGCGCGGAGCCGGACGCCGACCGGATGATCCGGCATTTCGAAGCGCTGGAAGGGAAACCCGCCCATGTCCGGTGACCGGATCCGGACCGCCATCGCGACGGTGTGCCTGTCCGGGACGCTCGAGGACAAACTCGCCGCGGCCGCGGCGGCCGGCTTCGACGGTGTCGAGATCTTCGAGAACGACCTGATCGCGTCACGGAGGTCGCCGTCGGAGATCCAGCGGCTCTGTGGCGATCTCGGGCTCACGATCGATCTCTACCAGCCTTTCCGTGACTTCGAAGCCGTGCCGCCGGACGTGCTGAGGGCGAACCTCCGCCGGGCGAGCAGGAAATTCGACCTCATGGCCGAACTCGGGGCGGAGACCGTCCTGGTCTGCTCGTCGGTCTCGCCCGACGCCGTCGATGACGACGAACTCGCCGCCTCGCAGCTGCGTGAGCTGGCCGAGGTGGCCGGGGAGCGCGGGATCCGGGTCGCCTACGAAGCGCTCGCGTGGGGCCGTTACGTGAACACCTACGAGCACGCCTGGCGCCTCGTCCGGCGGGCCGATCACCCGGCCCTGGGGGTGTGCCTCGACAGTTTTCACATCCTGTCGCGCCGCAGTGATCCCCGCGCGATCCGGACGATCCCGGGGGAGAAGATCTTCTTCCTGCAGCTGGCCGACGCGCCGCTCCTGAACATGGACGTCCTGCACTGGAGCAGGCATCACCGGCTCTTCCCCGGGCAGGGTGCCTTCGACCTGGCCGCGTTCACCGGCCACGTGCTGGCGGCGGGGTATCCGGGGCCACTGTCGCTGGAGGTGTTCAACGACGTCTTCCGGCAGGCGGATCCGCGTCCGGCCGCCGTCGACGCCATGCGGTCACTGGTGGCGCTGCGGGACTCCGTGGGGGCACTGGAGGTTCCCGAGGCGCCACGGCTGGCCGGACACGCCTTCGCGGAACTCGCCGTGCCGGGAGCGGCACTCGCGAGTCTCGGATTCGCGCGGGTGGGGACACATCGCTCCAAGCCGGTGCAGCTCTGGCAGCAGGGTGCGGCGCGGGTGCTGGTGAACGAGACCACAGTGGACGGTGCGATCGGCGCGCTCGGGTTGACGAGCGCCGACCCCGCCGGTTCGGCGCGGCGCGCGGAGACGTTGCTCGCGCCCGTGCTGCCGCGTGAACAGGGCCCGGACGAGGCGGCCCTTTCGGCGGTCGCCGCGCCGGATGGGACCGAGATCTTCTTCTGTGGCAACGATGATTGGCTTCGCGATTTCGTTCCCACCGGGGTGGTTCCGGCCGGGATGGGGATCACCGGCATCGACCACGTCGCCCTGACCCAGCCCTTCGATCACTTCGATGAGGCGACGCTGTTCTACCGATCGGTGCTGGGGTTGCGGCCCGAACCCGTTTCGGAGTTCGCTGCGCCGTTCGGGCTGGTGCGCAGCCGGGCGGTCGGCGAGGGGGAGGTCCGCTTGACGTTGGACAGCGCCCTGGTGCGACGAGGGGAGTGGGCGCCGGGTGTTCCTTCGCCGCAGCACGTCGCTTTCGCCTGCGAGGACGCACTTGCCGTCGCACAGGCGATGCGGGAGGCCGGGGCGCCCTTGCTGGAGATCCCCGGCAACTACTACGACGATCTCGATGCCCGGTTTGATCTGCCGTTTTCCGCGCGGTTGCGGGAGAACTCGGTGCTGTACGACCGTGACGAGCACGGCGAATTCCTGCACTTCCACACCGAACTGATCGGCTCCAGGGTGTTCTTCGAGGTGGTGCAACGGATCGGTGGCTATCGCGGGTACGGCGTCGTGAACACCCCGGTGTACATGACCGCGCACCGCGAGCGGCGGCTCAGCCTGGCCAGGAGTGTCCGTCCGGCTTAGCCCGCAGCGGAGTACTCGGAGAAGATCTCGCCGAGGATCCGCCTCGCGTTCAGAGCCTCCTGGTCGGCGCGGCCCGAGGTCTGGGCGCAGGTGACAAGGGTCTTCCAGAGCGCCCAGCCGCGGCCGCGTGCCCAGGTCGCCTCGTCGACCGGCAGCCGCTCACGGAACGCGCGACGGCCGTCCGCGGTCAGCAGCGTCCACGCGATGGCCAGGTCGCAGGCCGGGTCGCCGACGCCGCAGGTCCCGAAGTCGATGACGGCGGCCAGGTCCCCGTCTTCGAGCAGCAGGTTTCCCTCGGCGACGTCACCATGGAACCAGCGCTCCACGCCGTCCCATGGCGCGTCGAGTGCGGTCTTCCAGATCTCGCGGGCCAGTCCGACGTCGATCTCGCCGTCCAACTTCGCCAACGCGCGCTGGGTCTGCCCGTCATAGGTGCGCACGGTGGCGCCGCGGTACCAGTTGTGCGCTCCCGGCCGGGGGCCGTCGGCGGGGTCGATGTCCTGCAAGGCGGCCAGGAACCTGGCGAGATCGACCGCGAAGCGGACCGGGTCGGCGATACGGCCCGCGCTCGCCGGTTCACCGTCGAGCCAGTGGTAGATCGACCAGGAGTACGGATAACCGGCGCCGGGCCCACCTTGGGCCAGCGGAACGGGAATGGCGAGAGGCAGTCGAGGAGCGAGCGACGGGAGCCAGCGGTGTTCCTTTTCCACCGCCAACGCGTATTCGGCCGCGCTGGGCAAACGCGCCGACATCGTGTCGCCGAGGTGGAATGTGTAGTTGTCCCAACCACTTCGGGCCACGGGACGAATCGAAAGGTCTGCCCAGTGCGGGAACTGCTCGACGACGAGCCGTCGAACCTGTTCCGTGTCGACGGTCAGGCGCCGCGGCGGAGGGCCGAGACGAGGGGTGCTGTTCAGGGACACCAGGGCATCCTTCCCTAGATCGGGGTTCGACGCCACGGATTTGTCGGTGGTCGGTTGTAGGTTCGTCGAGTGGCTGTTCCGAAGGCCGAAATCTGGGCCGTACTCAAGGAAATGACCGATCCTGACCGTTTGGAGGAGATCAATGCGGCAGTGAAGTCCATGGACGACAAGGATTCTGTCCGGGTCGCGCAAGAGATGACCGCCGCGATCTCGCGTCTCGAGGCGGTGCGATACCGGGCGCTGTCGCGGTTGAGCGAATTGCGTGGCGGCGTGGGGAGTGTGGTGCAGGAGGTGGCGATGGCACTGTCCCTTGTGGATGGTTTCGCCGGTTCCATGGTGGCGACGGGGGTGGCGTTGACGTCGCGGCTGCCGCGGACGTTGTCGTTGATGGACCGTGGTGAGCTGACGGGTTTCGCGGCTGGGAAGGTGGCGGAGGCCACCGCCTGGCTGTCCGATGAGGACTCTTTGGTGGCAGATGCGGCGCTGGAAGCGCGGCTGCCGAAGAAGAACAGCGAACAGGTCCGGAAAGCGGCGAGCTACGCGGCGATGAAGGCCGATCGATCCGGTGCCGAGAGGAAGGCGGCCGAACGCCGGGAAGGACGCCGCCTGTCCGTGGCGCAGGGCGAGGCCGGAGTCGCGTCGATCGAGGTGCGGGACGGTCCGGTGGAGAAGGTCACCGCCGCCTACCAGCGGATCCACCGCGAAGCCCGCGCTCTGCGGAATCAGGGTGACGAGCGGACGATGGACCAGCTCCGGGCCGACGTCGCCCTGGACCTGCTCCTCGGTGGGCAGGGTGGTGTCTCCGAGCGCACGGAAGTGTTCCTGTACATGGATCTCACCACCTATCTGGGCTTGAACCACGATCCGGTGAAAATGGCCGGGCACGGTTACATTCCGGCCGAGCTGGGCCGTCATATCGCCGCCGGGCCGAACACCGTGCTCCGGCGCATCATCACCGACCCCCTCAGCGGCCAGGTCCAGGACCTGGGCAGAACGCGATACCGCCCCGACGCGGCGACGGCCGAGTTCGTCCGGGTGCGCGATCGCGAGTGCCGAAGACCCGGCTGCACCCGGGCCGCCCACACCTGCGAACTCGACCACTCGATCCCGTGGCAGTTCCAGGGGGAAACGAATGTCGCCGATCTCGTCACCTACTGCAAACGCGACCACCGGTTGAAGGACGAGCCCGGCTGGATCTATCGGCTCGATGCCGACGGTGGCCTCACCCTCACCACGCCCACCGGGCAGACCCACGTCAGCACTCCGCCGCCGCTGCACGATCCGCGGCCGGAACCTCCGCCTTTTTGAGGTCCTCGCCGGGCTGAGGTCGTTGCCGGGAATTGGCGACGGGTCCCGGTGGGTGTCTTGGTCGTTGCCGCTGGGCGGCGACGCTGAGCTGTTGGCTGTCGAAGGTTCGGTTGCCGGAAAACGGCGACGACGGGCGTGGCGTTTGCTGGGCCGCGTTTCCGACCGGAGGCGCATCTCGCGTATCGAGCGGTGGGCTTGCCGGGGCCGTTGCCGCTGGGCGGCGACGGTGGGTGCTGTGTCTGCTGGGTCGCGTTTTCGGCGCAGACACAGGTCGGCGCGTCGTGGGTCTACTTTGGCTGTTGCCGCTGGGCGGCGACGCCGAGCTGTTGGCTGTCGAAGGTTCGGTTGCCGAAAAACGGCGACGACGGGCGTGGCGTTTGCTGGGCCGCGTTTCCGACCGGAGGCGCATCTCGCGTATCGAGCGGTGGGCTTGCCGGGGGCCGTTGCCGCTAGGCGGCGACGCTGAGCTGTTGGGTTCCGCGGCCGGGAAGTTTTGCCGGAAATCGGCGACGACTTATGTAGCGTTGCCTGCGCTGCATTTCCAGCGCAGGCACGGTCCGAGGCGTCGGGGGAAGGAACCCACTTCGGCCGTTGCCGTTGAACGGCGATGCCGAGCTGCCGAAGATTTGGTTGTCGGAAAACGGCGACGACGGATGTGGCGTTTGCTGGGGCCGCGTTTCCGACCGGAGGCCATCTTGTGCGTCGAACGGGTGGACTTGCCCGGGGCCGCTACCGCTAGGCGGCGACGCTGAGCTGTTGGGTTCCGCGGCCGGGAAGTTTTGCCGGAAATCGGCGACGACTTATGTAGCGTTGCCTGCGCTGCATTTCCAGCGCAGGCACGGTCCGAGGCGTCGGGGGAAGGAACCCACTTCGGCCGTTGCCGTTGAACGGCGATGCCGAGCTGCCGAAGATTTGGTTGTCGGAAAACGGCGACGACGGATGTGGCGTTTGCTGGGGCCGCGTTTCCGACCGGAGGCCATCTTGTGCGTCGAACGGGTGGACTTGCCCGGGGCCGCTACCGCTAGGCGGCGACGCCGAGCTGTTGGGTTCCGCGGCCGAGAAGTTTTGCCGGAAACGGCGACGACTTATGTAGCGTTGCCTGCGCCGCATTCCCAGTGCAGGCACGGTCCGAGGCGTCGGGGGGAAGGAACCCACTTCGGCCGTTGCCGTTGAACGGCGATGCCGAGCTGCCGAAGATTTGGTTGCCGGAAAACGGCAACGATGAGTACCACTCGCCGGAACCACGTTCCCGACCGGAGGCGCATCTCGTGCGGCGGGGGAGCGGACCCACATCAGTCGTTGCCGCTGAACGGCAACGCCAAACTTTGCCAAGAGATAAAGCAATCTGGCCCAGCACCACTCCGCCACCCGACGCCGACGGCGACGGACCCTCCCCTTCGGAACCCCAGGACGAGAAAGCCCACCTTCCCGAAGATGCTGTCTCGGCACCAGCCGAACACAGACACCTCATCGCGAGCCACGATCATCGCGCCGAAGCCGGTCACGGCCGAGTTCGGCCAGCAGGAGGGCCTCCGCGTGGCAGGCGCGGCCGAACTCCGCGAGATCCACGCTCTCGTCGATGCCGTGCGGGTTGGAGTCGGTGTCCGCGCCCGCGCTGGTGATCAGGATGGCGGCGGCGGGAAAGGCGGCGGCGAATTCCGCGACGAACGGGATGCTGCCCCCGCTGCCGATTTCGGTCACGTCCGTGCTGTAAGCCTTGCGGTAGGCGCGTCTCGCCGCCGCGTAGGCCGGGTGGGTGGTGTCGACGTGGTGGGGTTGCGCGATTTCCGAGACGGTGACCGACACCCGCGCACCCCACGGCGTATGCGTGCTCAGGTGCTCGGCGAGCGCGGTGGCGGCCTGGATCGCGTCGTCGCCAGGGGCCACGCGCAGTCCGATCTTGGCTCTGGCCACCGGGATGAGCGTGTTCGACGCGGTCGCCACAGGGGGCGCGTCGATGGCGAGGACACTCACCGCCGGTTTGGCCCACAGCCGCTCGGCGACGTCGCCCGTCCCCTGCAGTTCGACACCGTCGAGCACGCCCGCTTCGGCGCGATACCTGGAAACGGGATAGTCGTAGTCGGGAACCGGGCCGGTTTCGAGGCCGGCCACGGCGACGTCGCCGTGTTCGTCGTGCAAGGTGGCGAGCAGCCGGCACAGCGTGCTGAGCGCGTCGGGTGCCGGACCGCCGAAACCGCCCGAGTGCACACCGGTCGCCAGCGTGCGCAGCTCGACGACGCATGCGGCCGTACCCCGCAGTGAGGTGGTGAAGGCCGGTGTGCCGCGCTCCAGGTTCTCGGAGTCGGCGAGCACGATCAGGTCGGCGGCGAGCCGGTCGCGATGCCGGGTGAGCAGTGCGCCGAGTGTCGGCGAGGAGATCTCCTCCTCACCTTCGACGAGCACGGTGACCCCTACCGGAGGATCCCCCTCGAACGCGAGCACCGCGGCGAGGTGCGCGGCGATCCCGGACTTGTCGTCGGCCGTGCCCCTGCCGTACAGCCGTCCGTCGCGCTCGATGGGTTCGAACGGCGCGCTGCTCCACTGCGCGATTTCGCCGGCGGGCTGGACGTCGTGGTGCGCGTACAGCAGGACGGTCGGCCGTCCGGGCGGAGCCGGATACCTGACCAGTACCGCGGGCCGGCCACCTGGCACGTCGTCGAGGATCTCGACTTCCGGTTCGCCCACCCCGCGGAACAACGCGGCCGTCAGTTCGGCGCTGCGCCGGACGTCCTCGGTGGGTTCCGCGCTCACCGACGGGATCCGCACCAGTTCCTCGAGTGCCGCACGCGCCGCGGGCAGCACCTTGCCGATGTCGATCACGGCTTGGCCACCCTCCGGTCGAGCATCGCCGGTACCAGCGCGGCGAGCACCACGGCGGCGGTGAACGCGAACCCCGTCCCGTAGCCGAACGGCCCGGCCAGCATCCCGAAACCGACCGCGCCGATGCCGAACCCCGCGTCGTAGGCCACGTTCCACAGCGCGCTCGTACGGCCGTAATCGGCCGCCTCGACCCGCTCCATCATCAGGGCCAGCGTCACGTTCTGAGCCGCGCCGAAGCCGGCACCGAACAGCGCCATCCCGGCGACCATCGCGACGGGGTCGTCCGCCCACAACAGCAAGGCCGCGCCCAAGGCCGAGACGAGCACGGACGGAACGAGCAGTCGTCCGGAACCGTGCCTGTCCCCGAACCGGCCCGCGGCGAAGCGGGCGACCGACATGGTCAGCGACTGGACGAGGAGCGCGAAGGCCGCCGTCCCGCGTGCTTCGGCCGATACGGCCAGCGGCAGAAAGGTGGCGAAAACACCCGCGCCGACCGTGATCGCGGTGAAGACCACCGTCGGCCGGGCCAGTCCACCCGCGCGGAAGGCGCCGAACACCGAGCCCGATGTGGTCACGTCACCGGATTTCGACGGCAACGCCGACACCACGGCCAGCGGCACCAGCGACACGGCCCCGGCGACGGCGAACACCGCGGTGAAGCCGAACCGCTCGCTGAGCCAGATCCCCGCGGGCAGGCCCACGACCGCCGGCACACCCACCACGACGCCGTAGACGGCGAGCCCTTCGCCGCGATGCCGGGCTGGGGACAGTTCGGCGGCGAGCGCGCTCCCCACGACCACCACGATCCCGAGGCCAGCCCCGCGCACCAGGCTCACCGCCAGCACCAGCGCGGTGTCCGAGGTGGCGATCAACGCGAGGGCGGGCACGCCGAGGAGCAGCAGACCGAGCGCGAGCACCGCCCGGTAGCCGAGCCGCGCCAATAACCGCGGCACGGCGAGTTCCGTCACCACCGTGGACAGCATCATCGTGCCGGTGACGAGCCCGGCGCCGAACCCGCCGCCTCCCGAACCGGCCGTGTACAGCGGGACAACCGACACCAGCAGGTAGAACCCGCTCAGCGCGCCGAAGGCGGCCACCAGCAGCATGACGAGCTCTTTGCTCGCCTTCGGTGACGAAGTCGTGAAAAGGGGCTTGCCGATCATGGCCCCAGCCTGCGGCGCGCGCGGACGGTCCGGCATCGGGCAAGTGCCCTATTCGGCTCCTTAGACTCGGTCCGTGGCAGTCGTGGAACGAGATCGGGAGCTCGCCGGGCTGCGTGCCGCTTTCGACGAGACCCAGGCAGGCGCGCCGGTCACCGTGCTGGTCGCCGGGGACGCGGGCGTGGGGAAGTCGGCACTGGTGGGCGAGTTCGCGGCCACCCTCGACGACGGCGCGCGGATACTGGCCGGTGAGTGCCTCGACTTCGGTGGAAGCGGCCTCCCGTTCGCGCCGTTCACTTCGCTGTTGCGTGACCTGGTCGGTGAACTGGGCGTCACCGGAGTCCTCCGCCGGCTTCCCGGCGGGGTGGCCGGTGAGACCGGGCGGTTGCTGCCCGTGCTGGGGCCGCCGCCCGCCGGGGACACGGAGCAGGCCAAGGCGCGGCTGTTCGAGCAGCTGCTGTCCCTGATGCAGGTCCTGGCCGAGGAACGGCCCACGGTGCTCCTGATCGAGGACATCCATTGGGCGGACCGGTCGACCAGGGAACTGCTCCTGTTCCTCGTCGGGAACCAGCGGGCGATACCCGCCCTGCTCATCGTCCTCACCTACCGGACCGGCCTCGACCGGGCACACGCGGCGAGGCTGGTGCCGTCGGAGCTGGCCAGGATCGGCTGGGTCCGCAGGTGCGAGCTCGCCCCGCTGTCCAGACGAGGGGTGACGGCCCAGCTGCGGGAGTTGCTCGGGCACGAGCCGGACGTCGATCTCAGCGATGACGTCTTCGCGCGCAGCGAGGGCAATCCGCTGTTCGTCGAGGCGCTGATGAGCTGTCGTGACCAGCGCGGTCCCGTGGTGCCGCAGACGATTCGCGACCTGTTGATCGCCCCATTGACCCTCTTGCCCGCGCCGAGCCAGGAGGTCGTGCGCGCGGCTTCGGTCTGCGCTGTCCGCATCGGACACGAGTTGCTCGCGACGGTCACCGGGCTCGACGAGACAGAGCTGACGGCCGCGTTGCGTCCCGCCATCGCGGCGAACCTGCTCGTCGCCGACGACGAGGGGTACCGGTTCCGGAACGCGTTGACCCGCGAGGTCGTCCAGGACGACCTGCTGCCCGTGGAACGCGCCCGGCTGCATGTGCGCTACGCCGAAGCCATCGAACGTGATCCGGCGCTCGCGTCGCCGGGAAGGGCCGGCGCGCAGCTGGCGGGCCATTGGGGCGCGGTCGCCGGCAAACATCCCGCTCGGGCGCTGAGCGCGGCGTGGCACGCCGCCGAGGCGGCCGGCCGGTCACTGGCGTACGCCGAGCAGCTGCACCTGCTGACCGAGGTTCTGCGGCTGTGGCGGCACGTGCCGGGCGCGGAAGAGCACGTCGGTGCCGGACACGACGCGGTGGTCGACGCGGCGGCGGACGCGGCCGCGGCGGCGGGCGACGTGACCCGCGCGCTCGCTCTCGTCGAGTCCCTGCTGGCCGGGACCGACGCCGGGGCCGAGCCGGGCAGGGCGGGACGCATGCTGATGCGCCGGGGCGAGCTGCGGCACGCCCTCGGACGGCCGGGCGGCGTCGAGGACCTGCGCGCCGCGACCACGCTGATCCCGGAAACGGATCCGGCGGCCCCGGCGGCACTGGTGGCCCTTTCCTATCGGCTGCTGACGGTGCCGCGTGAGGAGGAGGGGCGGCTGGTCGCCGAGGCGGCGATCACGGCCGCCCGGCGCTTCGGCGATGTCCGCGCCGAGGTGATGGCCACGGCCGACCTGGCCTACTCCCGCGCCAGGGCGGGCGATCTCGACGCCCAGTTGCCGAAGCTGGCGCAAGCCGCGGCGAGCGCGCGGCGGCTCGCCGACGACGCCGCGCTCCTGCACGTGTTGCGCCGCGAAGCCGATGTACTGCAAGGCGAGGGCCGGTACGCGGCGGCGGCATCGGTGGCCCGGACCGGACTCGCCGTCTGCGCGGCCGCCGGTCTGGTGCGCACGGCGGGGCCGGTCCATGCGGCGAACCTCGCCGAATCGTCGATCGCGGCCGGAGACTGGGACGAGGCCGCCGAAACGATCGAGCACGCGCTCGGCCACCCTCCGATCCCCGGCCTGGACGCCTACCTGACCGTGCTGCAGGGCACGATCCTGCTGGCCAAGGGGGATCTCGCGGGAGCGCGAACGGCCGCCGCGTACGCACGCGAGGTGTTCGCCGACGGCTACCCCGACACCCAGGACCTGCTGCCCCTCGCCCGGCTGGAAATCGACCTCGAACTGGCCGGACGCCGACCCGCGGAAGCCGCCGAGCTGGTGGCGGAAGCGCTGAGCCTGCCGGAGGTCGAGGCGAGCCCGCGGTACTTGTGGCCGGTCCTCGTGTCGGGGGCCCAGCTGCCCGGGCTTCGGCCCCGCTTGCGGTCGCTGGCCGAGACGGTGCCGGCGATCGGTCCGGTACAACAGGCGCACCGGCTCACCTTCGCCGCGACCGTCGAACCCGCGCAGGCCACCTGGGACCGCGCCGCGGCAGCCTGGGCGGACCTGGGTGAGCCCTATCCCCAGGCACGGGCCCTGCTGGGGGCGGCGTCGGTCGCGGGCGAGGCCGGTGCCCACGCCGACGCGGTCACCCGCCTCCGGGCCGCCGCCTCGCTCGCCGACCGGCTGGGCGCCGTCCCGTTGCGCGCCGAGATCGACCGGCTGGCCAAGGCACTTCGCGTCTCACCGGCCGAACCCGGCGAACCCGCGCCTGACCGGCACAGCCTCACCGGGCGGGAAATCGAGGTGCTGCGGCTGCTCGCCGAAGGGCGGACCAACCGCCAGATCGCCGCGGAGCTGTACATCTCCGCGAAGACCGTCAGCACCCACGTTTCGAACATCCTGTCCAAATTGGACGTTTCCGGCCGCGTCCAGGCCGCGACGACCGCGCACCGGCTCGGCCTGCTGCCGACCGGCGGCACTCGAAAACCGGGCCAGGCGAATCAGAAGCCGATGGGCAGCCCCGCGTAGTTCTCAGCCAGACCCGCCCGGCCGGCCTGGCTGCGCGCGAGCCAGCGCAGCTGCGAGAGCTGCAGCTGCCGGTCGAACGGGTCGCCCGACTGGTGCAGCATCGTCGTCATCCACCAGGAGAAGTGCGTACACCGCCAGACCCGGCGCAGCGCGGTGTCGGAGTAGGCGTCGGCGAGCGCGGAATCCTTGTCCCGCACCAAAGCCGCGAGGGCGGGGGCGAGGAGGGCGACGTCGGCGACGGCGAGGTTGAGGCCCTTGGCGCCGGTCGGCGGCACGATATGGGCGGCGTCGCCGGCGAGGAACAGGCGGCCGTGGCGCATGGGCTGCTGGACGAAACTGCGCATCGGCAGCACGCTCTTGTCGGTGATCGGCCCGGGGGTGAGCGTCCAGCCGTCCTGGCCGTGGCCGAGCCGGGTCGCGAGCGCCTCCCAGATCCGCTCGTCGGACCACGTACCGACATCGGTGCCGTTGGGCACCTGAAGATACAGCCTGCTGACAGTGGCCGAGCGCATCGAATGCATGGCGAAACCGTCGGGATGCCAGGCGTAGATGAGTTCATCGGTCGAGGGGGCGACGTCGGCGAGGACACCGAGCCACGAGTACGGGTACGTGCGTTCCCAGGTTTGCTTCGCGGCGTCGGGGATCGCGGTGCGGCAGGGGCCGAAGGAGCCGTCGCAGCCGACGACGACATCTGCGTCGAGTCTTTCCGGGGTGCCGTCCCGGCCGGTGAAGGTGACGTAGGGCCGGTCGGTTTCGAGGTCGTGGACGGCGGTGTCGCTGACCTCGTAGTGAATCCGCTGCCCGGCCGCTTCACGCGCCTTGCCGAGATCCTTGGTCACCTCGGTCTGCCCGTACACCGTGACGGTGCGCCCGACCAGGTCCACGAAGTCGAGGTGATGCCGTTCCTCCGGCCACTGCAGGTAGATGCCGCGATGCTCGTCGCCCTCGCGGTCGAGCCGCCCGGCGAGCCCGGCCTCGCGGAGGAGGTCCACTGTGGACTGTTCGAGGATGCCCGCCCGGATCCTCGCCTCGACGTACTCGCGCGAGCGGGTCTCCACGATCACCGACTCGACCCCCGCCAGGTCGAGCAGATGCGACAGGAGCAGTCCGGCGGGGCCGGCGCCGACGATGGCGACTGGGGTGCGCATGACCGGAGTCTGGTCCCGCGGCGGGCGAACTCCTAGCGGGTGCTTTCACTCAGTGAAATCGGCAGGCTCCGGCCGATCCCGGCGGCCGCCACCTGGAGCGCGGAGACCAGGCGCGCGCGGCCACGGCTCAGATCCGGGACGACCAGGCCGAGCGCCGCGACGACGTCGCCCGTGGCGGAAGCCCGGATCGGGACGGCGACCGAGCAGGCGCCCCGGCTCATCTCCTCGACGGTCTGCGCGAACCCCTCCCGGCGGACCCGCCGCAACTGGTCACGCAACCGCCCGGGCTGGGTGATCGTGTACGGAGTGACGCGCGTCAAGGAGCCGAGCACCTGGCGCTGGACCTCCTCCGGTGCCCAGGCCAGCAGCACCTTCCCGACGCCGGTGGCGTGCAGCGGCAACCGCCCGCCGATCCGGCTGATCACCGGCACCGACGCGTTCCCGGAAAGCCGGTCGAGGTAGAGCACCTGGCCGCCGTCCCGTTCCGCGAGGTGCACGGTGGCGCCGGTCGCGCCGTAGAGATCCTGCAGGAACGGCGCGGCGACCTGGCGGAGTTCGAACTGGACGGGGGCGAGCAGGCCGAGATCCCAGAGCCGCCTTCCGACGGCGTAGCGATCTTCGCGCCGTTCCAGCGCCCCCAAACCGACGAGTTCGCGGGCGAGGCGGTGCGCCGTCGGCAGCGGCAGGGAAGCGCGGCTCGCGAGTTCGGTCAGCGACAGCTCGCGGTGGTCGACGTCGAAGGCGCCGAGCAGCGCGAACACCCGTGACGTGACGCTCGCCCCCGGCGTCGAGAGGTTCCCGGCCATCCGGTCATTCTCTCACTGAGTGGAAGGACGGCGGTGGACTCAGGGAAGGACGGCCAGGCCGAGCCACAACCCGGCCACCGCCAGCACGATGGACGCCGGAACAGTGAGCAGCCCGAGCTTGGTGAACTCCTTCAGATCGGGCCGGGTGTCGTGCCGGTGCAGGATCCGCCGCCACAACAGCGTGGCCAGGGAACCGACGTAGGTGAGGTTCGGCCCGAGGTTGACCCCGATCAGCACGGCCAGCACCACCGGCGTCCCGCCCGCCGTGGCGAGCGGCAGCAGGACGAGCACCGCGGGCAGGTTGTTGATCAGGTTGGCGAGCACTGCGGCCACCGCGGCGGCACCGAGCAGGGCGAGGAACGAGCTGGACGTCGGCACCAGATGGCTGAGCGCCCCGGCCAGTCCGTTGTCGACCACGGCGCGGACCACGATCGCCAGCGCGAGCACGAACGCGAGGAAGGGGACGTTCGCCGAGCGTGCGATCGCGACGGGGGAGGTCCGCCGCTGGGCGAGGGCGCGGCAGGCCAAGACGGCGGCACCGGCGAACGCGGCCCACGCGGGACTGAGGTCCAACAGGGAGGTGATCACGAACCCGGCCAGCGTCAGGCCGAGGACCACCAGGACGAACGCCGGGACCTTCGCGGCCGGAGCCTCTTTCGCGCCCCGCGGCCGCGCGGCCAGGTCGGCGGCGAAGAACCGGCGGAACACCAGGTATTCGGTGAGCACCGCCGCGAGCCAAGGCAAGGTCATCAGCGCGGTGAACCGGAGGAACGAGATCCCGGTGGCGGCGACGGCGAGCAGGTTGGTGAGATTGGACACCGGGAGCAGCAACGAGGCCGAGTTCGCCAGATGCGTGCAGGCGTAGGCGTGCGGTTTGGCCCGCGCGCCCATTTTCGCGGCGGTGGCGAACACGACCGGGGTCAGCAGCACGACGGTGGCGTCCAGGCTGAGCACCACGGTGACCGCCGCGGCGATCGCGAACACCGCGGCCAGCAGCCGCCGGGGCCGTCCCCGGCTCACCCGGGCCATGAGCGAACCGGCCGCCTTGAACAGCCCTTCGTCGTCGCACAACCGGGCCAGTACGAGTACCGCGGCGAGGAATCCGACGACCGGGCCGAGCCTGGCCACCTCGTCGACGGCGTCGGGGAACGGGATCGCGCCTGCCGCCAGCACGAGCACGGCGGCGGGGACGGCGGCGACCGCCTCCGGCAGGCCGCGGGGCCGGATCACCGCGAAGGCCAAGACCACCAGCAAGAGCACGATGGACAGCACCTCGCCGGGAATGCCTGACAGGGTGCACCCTCCTCCGTGTGAAACGAACCAAGGCAATCTAGCTTGGGTAGGCTGAGCGGCCGGACACCGCAAGGGAAAGAGGCCGGGTGCGCGACACGAACTGGGCGGGAAATCAGATCTTCACCGCGGAACGGATCTTTCGCCCGCGCACGGTCGAACAGGTACAGGAGGCCGTCGCTGGAGCGGCCGCGGTCAAGGCGCTCGGCAGCGGGCACTGCTTCAACGACATCGCCGACTGCCCGGGCGGTCTCCACCTCGACCTCTCCGGACTCGACGCGGTGACCGTCGTCGACGCGGAGTCCGCGACGGTCACGGTTCCGGCGGCGGCGCGCTACGGCGATGTCGCCGTCCAGGTGCACGCGGCCGGGTTCGCGCTGGCCAACCTCGCCTCGCTGCCCCATTGCACGGTGGCGGGCACCGTCGCGACGGCGACCCACGGATCCGGACGGCGCAACCAGAGCCTCGCCTCGGCGGTGTCCGGTTTGGAGCTGGTCACCGCCGACGGCGAGGTGAGGACGTACTCCCACCACGACGGCGTGGTCGTCGGTCTCGGCGCACTGGGCGTGGTGACGCGGCTGACCCTCGACCTGGTGCCCGCCTTCGAGCTTCGGCAGGACGTCTTCGACGGCTTGCCCTGGGACGCGGCGTACGAGCACTTCGAGGAGATCCACGACTCGGGCTACAGCGTCAGCATGTTCACGAACTGGGCCCGCGACACGGTCGACCAGGTCTGGGTCAAGGGACCGGGACGGCCGGGCGCGGACTTCTTCGGCGCGAAGGCCGCCGACGGGCCGCGGCATCCGGCGCACGCGGCGGGGATCCCGGCGGACAACTGCACGCGGCAGCTCGGGGTGCCGGGGCCGTGGCACGAACGGATCCCGCATTTCCGCCTGGACTTCACGCCCAGCGTCGGCGACGAACTGCAGACCGAGTACTTCGTCCCCGTCCGGCACGCCGTCGCCGCGATGGAGGCGATGCGCGGCCTCGGCGACCGGCTCGCGCCCGTGCTGCTCACCTCCGAGATCCGCACCGTCGCGGGGGACGAGCTGTGGCTGAGCCCGTTCCACGGCGGTGACCGGGTGGCGCTGCACTTCACCTGGCAGCCGGATCAGGACGCCGTCCGCGCGCTGCTTCCGGTCATGGAGGAACGCCTGGCGCCGTTCGGGGTCCGGCCGCACTGGGGCAAGCTCTTCGATCAGCCCGCGGATTACCCGAAGCTGGCCGATTTCCGGGCGCTGGCCGTCGAACTGGACCCGGACGGCAAGTTCCGGAGCCCGTTCGTGCGACGGAACGTCTTCGGTGAGCTCTAGACCGATCCCGGGCTGATATCCTGGCCGCAGTTGCTTGCTCGTACGGGCGGATCCCCGGTAGCTGCACTGTGCTGATCAACTGGCCTGCGGACCGGAACGTGGTCCGGGTCATGAATCCCCAGGATCCGTGTTCTCCCGAGGAGTGGCCATGTCCCTTCCCCTCGCCCGTCGTATGGACGGCGTCACCAGTTCCCCCGTGCGCGACCTGCTCGCGCTCACCGCCCGTCCCGGCGTGATCTCCTTCGCCGGCGGAATCCCCGCGCCCGAACTGTTCGATGTGGACGGTCTCCGCGCCGCCTTCGACCGGGCGCTCGACGGCGAGTCCGCCCGCCGCGCGCTGCAGTATTCGCCGACGGAGGGCAATCCGCGCCTGCGTGGACTGCTCGCCGCCCGGCTGGCCGGGCGCGGGCTGCCGACCACTGTGGACGATCTGCTGATCACCACCGGTTCACAGCAGGGACTTCAGCTGCTGAGCACCGCGTTGCTCGATCCCGGTGCCACCGTGCTGGTGGAAGAACCGGTGTATCTGTCCGCGCTGCAGTGCTTCCAGCTCGCCGAAGCCCGGATCGTGCCCGTTCCCGGTGACGCGGAAGGGATCGACCCGGCCGCGCTCGACGAGATCGCGGCCAGGGAACGGCCGTCATTGCTGTATCTCGTCCCGACCTTCTCCAATCCGTCCGGCCGCACGACGAGTCCCGGACGGCGCCGCGCGCTCGCGGAAGTGATCGCGCGCCACGGGTTCTGGCTCGTCGAGGACGATCCGTACCACGAACTGCGGTATCGCGGCGAGCGCGAGGAACCGATCTCCGCTCGTCCGGAACTCGCCGAGCGGGCGATCTACCTCGGCAGCTTCTCGAAGGTGATCGCCCCGGGGATGCGCCTGGGCTGGCTCCGGGCGCCGCGGGGACTCCTGCGCCGGGTCGCGATCCTCAAGCAGGCGAGCGATCTGCACACCTCGACCGTCGACCAGGCGGCCGCCGCCGAATACCTGGCCGCGGCGGATCTCGACGCGCACGTGCGGAGGTTGTGCGAGACCTACCGCCTGCGCCGGGACGCGATGCTGGCCGAACTGCCCGCGATCACCCCGCCCGGCACCACGTGGACCGAGCCCGACGGCGGGATGTTCGTCTGGGTCACGCTGCCCGAAGGGATGGACACCGACCTGCTGCTTCCCGAGGCGTTGCGCCACGACGTCGCTTTCGTGCCCGGCTCGGCGTTCCTGGTGGGGGAGCCGGACCGTTCGGCGTTGCGGCTCTCGTTCGCCGCGCACCCGCCGGAGACGATCGCGGAAGGACTGCGGAGGCTGGCGAAGGTACTGGTTGCCTAGTCGCTCCGACGGTGAGAACCGTCGTCACCACTCACGGGACCCGGCCCGGAAGGTGCGGCGGTAGCTGTCCGGTGGTACGCCGACGGTCCGGTTGAAATGCCGTCGCAGGGTCGTGGCGGTACCCATGCCGGTGGCCTCCGCGATGGCGTCGACGCTGTCGTCGGTGCGCTCCAGCAGTTCCTGCGCGCGGCGGATGCGCTGGATCAGCAGCCAGCGCAGCGGCGTGGTCCCGGTCGCCGACCGGAAGTGCCGTGCCAGGTTGCGTGAACTCATGTTCGCGCGGCGGGCGAGGTCTTCGACGGTCAGCGGCCGGTCCAGCCGTTCGGTCACCCAGGGGAGCAGGCCGCCGAGCGGGTGGTCGTCCTGGTCGGGCACCGGGGCGGTGACGAACTGGGCCTGCCCGCCCGCGCGATGGGGCGGGACGACCAGGCGGCGGGCGACGGTGTTCGCGACCGCTGAACCGTGGTCGGAGCGGACCAGGTGCAGGCACAGGTCCATCGCCGCCGCCTTGCCCGCCGAGGTGAGCACACTGCCGTTGTCCACGTAGAGCACGTCCGGATCGACCTCCACCAGGGGATACCGGGCGGCGAGCAGATCGGTGTGCGCCCAGTGCGTCGTCGCGCGGCGGCCGTCGAGGAGCCCGGCGGCGGTCAGTACGAACGCGCCCGTGCAGAGGGAGGCGACCCGCGCGCCCGCTTCGTGGGCGGCGCGCACGGCGTCGACGAGGTCCGGGGGCGGGGCGACGTCGAGGTCGGCCCAGCCGGGGACGATGACCGTGTCGGCGCGCGTGAGCCGGCCGAGGTCGTGGTCCGGTTCGAGGAGGAACCGGCCGACCTTCACCGGCGCCGGGCCGCAGACGGTCAGTTCGTACCAGGAGCCGGTGAATCCCGGCAGGCCCGTGCCGAAGACCTCCTGGGCGATGGCCAGCTCGAACTGCAGCATTCCGTCCGTGGCGGCGAGGGCGACCGTGGTCATGTCCGAAAGTGTACGCATGATGGCGTTCCGGACACTGTCGGCAGACCGCTCTCCTCGGCAGGATGGTCCACAGTGGATCAACGAGGGCAGGAGAACCCCATGGGCAAGGGATATGACGTCGCGGTGTTCGGGGCTTACGGGCACACCGGCCGGTTCGTCGTGGCGGAGTTGCGCGAACGGGGATTCGGTGTGCTGGCCGTGGGCCGCGACGAGGCCAAACTGCGTGGCCTGCCTTGGCAGGGCCTCGACATCCGGCAGGCTTCGGTCGACGATCCGGCCTCGCTCGACCGCGCCTTCGAGGGCGCGGACGCGGTGATCAACGCCGCCGGTCCGTTCGCCCACACCGCCGCCCCGGTGATCGAAGCGGCGTTGCGGGCGGGACTGCCGTATCTGGACGTGGCCGCGGAGCTCGAAGCGAATATCGACACCTTCGCGCAGTTCGGCGACCGGGCCGAGGGGGCGACGGTGATCCCGGCGATGGCGTTCTTCGGCGGTCTCGGCGACCTGATGGTCACCGCCGCGATGGGCGACTGGACCTCGGCCGACGAGGCGCACGTCGCCTACGCGCTGAGCAGTTGGCACCCCACAGGCGGGACCCGAGCGGCGAGCAAGGTCTCGCGGGAACGCCGGAACGGGCGGCGACTCCGGTTCTCCGGCGGGCGGATCGAGCACCGCGAAGACGCGCTGCCCACCCTGGACTGGGACTTCCCCGCGCCGCTCGGGACGCGTGCCGTGCTCGGCGAGTTCACGATGGCCGACGTCGTCACCGTCCCGAGCCATCTCGCGATTCCCGAAGTGACCACGTACATGACGGTGGACGCGGCGCGCGAAGTGGTGGCCCCCGAGACGCCCGCACCGCCGGCGGACGGCCCGTCCTCGCAGGAGTTCGTGGTCGACGTCGTCGTGCGGTCCGGCGGGGAGGAGCGGCGGATCGTCGCTCGCGGGCAGGACATCTACGCGGTCACGGCGCCGCTGGTGGTGGAGGCGGTCCAGCGGGTGCTCGACGGGCGGGCCAAGGCGACCGGGGTGGTTTCGGCGGGGGAGGCTTTCGACGCGCCGGGTTTCCTGGCGGCGCTGGCCCCGCACGTCACCGTGGAAACGGTCGCGTGAGCGAGGGGGCCGGGCCGGCCGCCCGCCAGCCGGGGTACGGCAGCCGCGCGGGCGGTGCCTCACCGGGCCGGTACTCGAAATGCCACCATTCGTTGTCGTAGGTCCGGTAAAGCGCGAAGCGGGCGCCGTGGTCCTCCAGCCACTGCGCGCCCTCGCGCGGCCGGACGTCCAGCGCGGTACCCCGGACGTGCGCCGATTCCCCGGCCGGGAGGACCCGCTTGCGGTCCGGGCCCGCCTTGGCGACCTCGTCGAGGAAGAGGCGATGCTGCTCGGCGGCGTCGCGGTGTCCCGAGGTGAGGCCGAGCAGCGTGCGGTGCCGCCAGAACGCCTCGGTCCTGGCGGCGGTGAACGCGGCGCGTGTCCCGCCGGTGAGCCCGGCGAGGTCCTCGGCCGGGAACCGCAGCGACAGCGCCCATCCGCAGGCGAGTCGCCGGGCGTGGCCGGGGGACCGCAGCCACGCCGGGAGCAGCAGCAGTACCGCGAGGACGCGGGTGATCGCGGCGAGAACGAGTTCCTTCATACCGTTCACGGTCGGGGTCGCTTGTCCCGGCCCGATCGCGGCCACGTGCGCGGACGCCGACGAATATGTCACCGTTCCGCACGGAGCACACTGTGACGAAACAATGACATTCCGCGGACCTCCCGCGGAACCCGGGCGGGCATGATGATCAGTCATGGACGAGCGGATTCCGCCCGGCGCCGGACCGGCCGCCGGGATGCCCAGGGTGCTGCTCATCGAGGACGACGTGGCCGTGCGCGACGGGCTGAGCATGGCGCTGGGTGGCCGCGGGCTCGTGGTCGACGCGGTGGCCACCGGGGAGGAAGGGCTGGCCAGGCTCTCGTCGCGGACGACGGACGTCGTCGTGCTGGACCTGATGCTGCCCGGACTCGATGGATTCGAGGTCTGCCGCCGCATCCGGGCCGCGGGTGATCTGCCGATCATCATGCTCACCGCGCGCAACGACGACATCGACGTGGTGGCGGGGCTCGCCGCCGGCGCGGACGACTACGTGGTCAAACCCGCCAGGGCACAGGTGATCGAAGCGCGGATCCGCGCGGTCCTGCGCCGCAGCGGTCAGCCGTCGCGGCCCGGCCCCGTGCCGCCCGGGATCGAGCAGCACGGCGACATCGGCATCGACCGCGCCGGGCTGACGGTGACCAAGGGCGGTGAGCCCGTCGGCCTCGCCCCGACCGAACTGCGGCTGCTGCTGGAACTGTCGCAGGTCGCCGGCCGGGTGCTCAGCCGCCAGTACCTGCTGGAAAGCGTGTGGGAGCACGGCTATTTCGGTGACTCCCGGGTGGTGGACGCCTGCGTGCAGCGGCTGCGGGCGAAGATCGAGGACGACTCCTCCGCGCCGGTGTACGTCCAGACGGTCCGCGGATTCGGCTACCGGTTCGGGCCCCTGTGAAGCTCTGGGGTCTGCGTACCCGGCTGCTGCTGGCGTTCAGCCTGCTCGTCGTGGTCACCGCGGCGACGGTGGCGGGCGGCACCTACGTCCTGTCCCGCACCCTGATCCTCCAGCAGGCGCAGGACGCCACCGCCCGCGTCCTGGTCGACAAGGCCAGTGCGCTCTACCCGCTCGGGCCGATGCCGCCGAGCGACGGCACGCTGAGCCGGATCAGCGGCGAACTCTCCGACCGGGACCTCAGTTCCCTGGTCCTTTACGCGGACAAGGCGAGTGGCAACGAGCAGCTCCGATCGCTGATCACGCCCGAACTCCGCGAGCAGGTGCGGTCGGGAAACGTGGCCTGGCAACGGGTCGTCGTCCGGGGAACACCGATGCTGGTGCTGGGCACCAGGTTCACCCTCACCCTCGCGGACGGGCAGCGGCAGGCGTCGGGCATCGAAGCCTACGTCGCCCGGAACATGCTCGCCGAGGAACGGAGCATCGGCGAGCTCGCCACCCGTGCCTGGCTGATCGGCGGCGTCGCGCTCCTCTTCGCCGTCGGACTGGCCTTGCTGGCCGCGCGCGGCGTCCTGCGGCCGGTGCGGGAACTGGGGGAGGCGGCGCAGCGGCTGGGGGAGGGCGACCTGCGCACGCGGATCGGCGTCCGCGGGTCCGACGAACTGGCCGGGGTCGCGCGGACGTTCAACGAGACGGCCGAAGCCCTGCAACGTCACGTCGGGGAGCTGGAACGGATGGAGGCCGACGCGCGGCGTTTCGTCGCCGACGTCTCCCACGAACTGCGCACCCCGCTGGCCGCGATGACCGCGGTCGCGGACGTGCTGGAACAGGAGGCGCCGCGGCTGTCCGGCGACGCCGGCCGCGCGGTGCGGATGAGCATCGACGAGACGCATCATCTGACCCGGTTGGTGAACGACCTCATCGAGGTGTCGCGGTTCGACGCCGGTGCGGCCGCGCTCGCGCCGGAGGAGGTCGACGTCGCCGAGGTGGTCACGGCGAGCCTGCGGATCCGCGGCTGGGCCGCCGAGGTGGAGAAGGACCTGCCCACCGGCATCTTCGCCACGCTGGACCCGCGGCGTCTCGACGTCATCGTGGCGAATCTGGTCGGGAACGCGGTGCGGCACGGGGAAAAGCCGGTGACGCTCCGGCTTTCCGAAGCGGGGGAGTGGATCACGCTGGAGGTCTCGGATCGCGGGCCGGGGCTGTCGCCCGAGGTGCTGCCGCACGTGTTCGACCGGTTCTACAAGGCGGATTCGGCCAGGGGCCGGTCCGGGGGCAGCGGGCTCGGGCTCGCGATCGCCTGGGAGAACGCCCGGCTGCACCGGGGGACGCTGATCGCCGCGAACGGCCCGGACGGCGGCGCGGTGTTCACGCTGCGCCTGCCGCGTCAGGAGGTGGCGGGATGAGGAACCCCCGGCTCGTCCCGCGCCTGATCGCGCTGGCCCTGCTCGCGCCGGTGGCCGCCGGATGCGGTGTCCGGCCCAGCGGCGTGATCCTCGGGGCACCCGCCCCGGAGGGCCCGTCCGCCGGAGTGGTGCTGTACTTCCTGTCCGCCGGGGAACCGGTGCGGGTGCCGCAGCGCCCGCATCCCGGCGGCGTGACCCTGGCGCGCACGATCGAGCTGCTCGCCGCCGGTCCGGACGGGGACGAAGGACGACAGGGCTACACCACCGAAGTCCCTGCCGGTACCGCGGTCCTCGGCCAGACCGCGGCGGGGGACGGCGTCATCGTGACCCTCTCGGTCGACGTCGCCGGGCTGTCGGTGCGTGCCACCGAGCAGCTCGTGTGCACCGTGCGGGACGCCCTCGACGGCACCGCGAAGATCACCTTGCGGGGCGGGGCGACCGAACGCGGTCCGCTGTCCTGTCCCGTGGCCGGTCAGCGGTGAAGGGTAAGCGATGCGACGTGGGCCCCTCGGCGATCCTCGCGTTCAGTCCTCCAAGTGCGAAGACCTTCAAGTGCGGAGGGCTTCCAGTGCTTTGGTCATCGTCGGCACGAGTTCGTCGCCCATCTTCTCGAATTCCCGCTTGAGGAAGGGGTCCGCGAGTTTCGCCAGCCCGTGGAACTCGATGGTGGCGTGGTAGCTGATGGTCGTGGTGCCGTCTTCTTCGGTCACCGTCAGATCGTCGGTGGACGTGGCGGTCTTGTTGCTGCCGACGAACACGATCCGCCCCGGTTCCAGCCGGTCGAGGCGATAGGCCAGCTCGGTCTTCTTACCGCGGAACTCGGACACGTTGCGCCACTGCGCCCCGACGACGATCGGGCCGGTGTCCGCCCGGGTGCAGGACACGGTGCCGGGGTCCCACTCTTCGGCGTGCGCGAAGTCGCGCAGGTACTCGACCACGGTCTGAGCGGGGGTGCGGACGGTGATCGTCCGGTGCACGTCAACCACCCGTTCAACGGTACGCAGGCTTCCCTGTACCCGCAGTGTGGTGGGGAGCTGAAGGCCTTATTGAGGGGCGAGGCAAACGTGCGTGTCGCGAAAGCCACGTTTGGGAAATCTGGTGTCCTGAACGTGGCTTTCGCGACATGAGAAGCAGGCAAACAGGGACGTGGTCGGGACCGGTCACCGGCACACCGCGCCCGACCTCGACACCTTTGCCTTACCCCTGCTTACTTCTTCCAGATGATCGGGTCGTCCTTGTACCCGTCACCGTCGCCGTAGGTCGCGCCGCCGACCTCGCCGCCGTCGCGCACGGCCTGGAGTTCGCAGGTCTCGTAGGTGGCGCCGACGGTCTTGAAGTCCTTCTTCGCCGTCTCGGACTGGCACTTCGGGGTCTCGCCGGTGATGATCACGCCGGTGCCCTTGCCGTCCGGGCCCACCGCGCGCAGCCGCACCGTGCTGTAGGTGAGGTCCGTGCCGCCCACGTTCTCCACGGTCATCCGGATGTACACCGGCGTCATGCCCTTGGCCTTGTCGCCGTAGGCCGCGAGGTCGTCCTTCGGTCCCAGCTCGATCGTCTTGACGGTGATCGCGATGGTGCCGGCCTTGTCGTTGCCGTACTTGAACGGGACGACGGCGCGGTCGCCGACCTTGAGCTCGGAGCCGGGAGCCGTCGCGTCGGCGTTCGAGACCGGGACGGTGCCGCTGGTCGCCGGGGAGGACGCGGCGGCCGACGTCGGCGCCGGCGTCGGAGCGGGCGCCGGGGAGCCGCCCTTTTCACCGCCGCAGGCGGACAGCAGCAGCGCGGCGGCGCAGCCGGCGGCGGACAGGGCGATGCGGTCGAACTTCATGGATCTCCTCGGACTTCCCGCCGAATTCTGCTCCGGCGTTCTCGCCACGCACCGTAGTCGATGCGGGAGTAGCGCGGTGTGGGCCATTCGCACCACGAACGATCACGAAAAGGTTGCGCTGATCGGCCCAACGTGGAGGGTGGTCACTTCTTCCAGGAGATCGGGTCGTCCTTGTACCCGTCACCCTCGCTGAACGACACGCCGCCGACCTCGCCGCCGTCCTTGACGCCTTCGGTGTCACAGGTCTCGTAGGTCGCGCCCTGGGCGGTGAAGTTCTCCGGCGCCGTCTCGCCCTTGCAGGCCGCGGTACCACCGGCCATGATCACCTTGGTGCCCTTGCCGTTCGCGTCGAGCGCGCGCACCGACACCGAAGTACCGGCGAGGTCCGTGCCGCCGACGTTCTCGACCACCATCCGGACGTAGACCGGAAGCGTCCCCTCGCCCTGGTTCTTGAACTTGGCGAGATCCTCCTTGGGACCGATCTCGACCGCTTTGACGGTGATCGCGATCGTGCCGGACTTGCCCGCGTCGCTGAACGGGACGACGGCTCGTTCGCCGACCTTGAGTTCACTGCCGGGCGCCATGGTGCCGTCGGCCCGGACGGTCTTCCCGCCCGCTCCCCCGCCACAGGCGGACAGCAGCAGCGCGGCGGCGCAGCCGGTGGCGATCAAGGCGGTGCGGGCGGTCTTCATGGATCTCCTCGGACTTCCGCCGGACCGGTACCGGCGCGCTCGTCACGCACCGTAGTCGAAGCCGGTGGTGGCGACTGTGGCCCGTTCGCACCACAACCGATCACAAATCGCTTACGCCGATCAGCCCATCCTGGATCGCCCGCGCGACGAGCGCGGCCTTGGTCGGCGCCTCCCGGCCGATCTGGGCGTATTTGACCCGGATCCGCTCGAGATGCGAGTTGACCGTGTTCGGCGAGATCCCCAGCCGGTGCGCGACGAACTCCTTCGACTCCGACTGGAACCACTCGATGAGCACTTCGGTCTCCCGCGCCGAAAGGGCGGGACGCCGGTCCGAGCGGTCCCCGGCCAGCGCCCCCGCCAGCGACGGCGGCGTGTACGGCCGGTCCGCGGCGGCCGCGCGCACGGCTTCGAGGAGGTGTTCCGCGCCTTCGGCCTTGGTGAGATAGCTCAGCGCGCCGAGTTCGAGGCACTGCAGGACGGTCTCGTCGTCGGCCCGCATCGAGTAGACGACGACCCGCCTGCCCGCCTCGGTGAGCCGGCGCAGATCGCCCATCGCCGGGGTGGTGCTGTTCAGGTGCAGGTCGAGGATGACGACGTCGGCCTCCGCGCCCTCGCCGATCCAGGCGGCCCGCACGTCCTCACCCTCGGCCACCACCGTGACCGGCGGGGTCCCCGAGGACAACCAGTGCACGACCCCGGCCCGCACGGCCGGATGATCGTCGACGACCACCGCGGTCAGTTCGGTCGCGAACGCCATTTCGCCTCCATCCACGATCGTTCTCCCAGCGTGTGCCATTCGACGTCGACGGAGCCCGATCCGTTCACCGGCGGCTCCGGTTCACCGTCGGTGAGGGCCGCGACCCGGATCTCGTCACCGGTGCGCAGCACGCTGACCCGCGCCTGTGACCGGGCGGCGACCAGCGCGGTCATGAGCGGTCCGGTCAGTTCCCGGCGGACCTCCGTCGGCACCGGCGCCGGTTCGCCGCTGACCGCCAAGGCCACCGTCAGCCCCCGCCGTTCGGCGAGATCGACGCACGCCGACACCTCGTGCACCAGCGGATCGGGGACATCGTCGTTCTCCGCGAACAACCGCCGCAGCTGCGTGGCCGCGAGCGCGCACCGCCGCCGGACGGCCTCGTCGCGCGGGTCCAGCGTGCGGTCGGCCAGTCCGGCGAGCAACGGCAGTGTGGTGCCCAGCTGACCGGCGAACCGGCTCCGCTGATCTGCCTCGCGCTGCTCGGCCAGTGCCTTGCGGTGGAGCAGCCGGTCCCGTTCGGCCGAAGCCGCCGCGGCTTCCCCCGCCCGCCGGTACACGACCCGCACCAGTGCCAGCGTGGCGAGCTGGAAGGTGATCACGCTGAGCCCGCCGATCACCACACCGCTGATCTCGGCCCGGTCGGCGGGGGCGGCGGTGACCAGCCGGACGACGTCCAGCACCAGTTGCGCGCCGAGCGCCGCCACCGCGGCCACCGGCCGGTCGAGCAGCAGGACCAGCAGATGCCAGCCGACCAGGCCGAAGACCCAGTGCCGTTCGCCGAACAGTTCACCGGGCGGTACCGCCCAGCTCGCCACCGCCGAGGCGGTCAGTGCGACGACGGTGCCGATCACCCCGGCGGGCCACGGGACCGGCCTGCCCCGCAGCACCCACCACGACGCGACCACGAGGACGGCGCCCAGCGCCACGAAGGCGGACCGGCTTTCGGCGCCGGTCAACCGGGGAAGGCTCAGGCTGAGCTGGATCACCACGGTGATGCCCAGGATCGCGATCCGGCAGCCACCGAGGACCCGGTCCGCCGTCGTCTCATCCATCGGGCCACACCAGTTCCACCGTGGTCCCCGCGCCGGGCGCGGAGGTCACCCGCGCGCGGCCGCCCACCGCGGCCATCCGCTCGACGAGCGAGCCCCGGACGCCCCGCCGCTGCGCCGGGGTCGTGGCCGGATCGAACCCGCGGCCCTCGTCCCGGACCGTCACCCGGACGCCGTCTTCGACCGTCAGCCGCGCTTCGCCGACGCCCGCGTGGCGGTCGACGTTCACCAGCGCCTCGCGGACGGCCCGGACCAGGGCGAGCGCGGCCGACGCCGGCATCGGCGGAAGCGGCGACCACCGCGTCTCGACCTTCACCGGGCTTTCAGCGAGGACGCCGCGCAGCGAGGTTTCGAGATCGACCACCCCGCCGGGGCCGGATTCGCCGGTGAGGATCGCGAGATCCCGGCGGGCGTACTCGGCGACCTCGGCCGGGGCCGTGCTTTCGCCGCGCTGGGCCACCGTGAGGAAGGTGGCCGCCGCCGTGTCGTGCAGGACCGCCAGATACTCCCGTTCCTGCCGTCGTCGTTCCACGGCAAGGGATTCTTCGCGGGCCAGCCGGGCGCGCCGCTCGCGCAGGTCGTCGATCCGGCGCGTCGTGCGCAGCAGCAGGAGGAAGGCGCCCCTGGCGAGCGCGGCTTCGAGCACCACCCGCAGCACCACCGGAAGGCCGTCCTCGAACCCGAGCGGCGGCACCTCGATCGCCAGCAGGCAGGCGACGGCGGGCACGGTGATCTTCGGCGGCCATTCCCACTGCAAGGTGATCGCGGTGATAGTGAGGACGTTCAGCGCCCACTGGTTCAGCTCGCCCGCTTCGGGCGCGGTCAGGAACTGGGTGCCGCAGATCGCCGCGGCACGGACCAGGGTCAGCGCGAAGGCCACCGGCTTGCCCCGGCCCGTCTTCCCCGCCAGGTGCTCGGCCACCGCGGTGCCCACCGCCAGCGCGAGCAGCCCGAAACCCAGCGGGAGCGCGTCCGGCGGTGTCGCGAGCACCCCGAAAACGCTGATCACCACCAGCCCCGCGCCCCGGGCCGGCCCGGCGAACCGGCCGACCACCGTCAAGAACTCCGCTTCGACGGAGGTCTCACGATCGGGCGGCACGGGCAGCAGTCAAGCAGATGCCTCAAGCGTGCGCAGGTCCAGTACCCGCCAGGTCAGCGCCTCGTTCCCGCCCGCCGACCACCAGACGAACGGCCCCCGCGCCAGCACGGTGCCGAACTCCGCCGCCAGGTCCGCCGCCCGCCCGGTGGCGGTGTCGTACAGGACGAGCGCGCCGCGGTCGTCGTCGACCACGACGGCGAACCGGTCGAGCACGACGACGTCGCCGAACGCCGGCCGGATCCCCTTGCCGCCGACCCGCCTGCGCTCGGAGCCGTCGGGCCGCATCAGGTCGAAGCGCGCGGTCCCGCTCTGGCGCAGGACCTGGACCCGGCACCAGGACGGCGTGCAGTCGACCAGTTCGGCGCTCTGCCCGCCGACCCTCGTGACCCGGCCGTCGCGGACGTCCACGAGTTCCGAAGGCCCGGCCTGCTCGACCGCCGCCGACGTCGCGAACGGCCACGCGGTCAGCGCGAAATCGCCGGGCAGCGGCGTGACGGTCACCGGTCCGCCGGACAACGCCACCGTCCGCATCTCGGTGGCGTCGCCCCGCGTGGCCGCCCAGCCGGCCTGCTCGTCGTGCACGACGAGGTCGTACTGGGAGTCCAGGAGCACGACCCGCCCGGTGTCGGCGGTGACGAGGACGGGGTTCTCGCCGCGTGGCCCGGCGCGCCACAGTGAGCCGGTGCCGGTGATGTCGGACAGTTCGAGCCACACCAGCGCGTCCGGCGCGGTGGCGACGGCGAACCGGGGTGAACCCGACGGCGGGACCTCGCGGAGCACGCGATCTCCCACCGTCAGCCGGATCGAGTCGCTCGCCCGCGTGACCCCGGCGGAGATGCCGGGATCGAGGTACGCCAACGGCGTGTAAGGCGCTCCGGAGACCGCATGCTCGGTGATCCGCGCCCCCGGCCAGACGTCGGTGAGCGACGGGACGGCGGGAGCGGCGGGGGCGGGGTCCTGTCCGGGCAGGACCACGATCGCGACGGCCGCCAGCACCGCCAGCGCCAGGCCGAGCGGTGTGCAGTCGCGCGGGATCACCGCACCACCGCCGGGGACGAGGCGGCCGCGCGGAGGAGCGTGGGCGTGCCGGTCCCGTCGGCCGGTACCGCGTAGATCGCCTTGTCCCGGCCGTAGGCGACAGTCCTGTCGTCCAGCCACTGCGGCTGGTCGTCGAGATGGGCGGGGTCGGCGAGCGGGACGTCCCGGTCGTCCGCGAGCGAGAGCACGTGCAGCCGCCAGCGGTCGCCGTCGCGGAACTTGTAGGCGACGCGGGTGCCGTCCGGTGACAGCGACGGGCATTCGACGTTGCGCCGCAACGTGGTCAGCGTGCGGGCGCGCAGATCGCCCCGCACCAGCCAGGTACCGCCCGCCGACCTGACGGTGGCGTAGAACGTCAGGTCGTCCCTGGCGAAGGTCACTCCCCAGTAGTTCAGATCCTTGGCGGGGTAAGGCTTTCCGTCCATGATGAGGGCGAAATCCTCCAGGGAGCCGTAGTGACTGCCGGTGTCCAGGTCGAAGATTCCGGCCGTGGTGGAGAACGTGCCCACCCCGCCGAGATAGGAGTCACCGGAGCGGAACACCGTCCATCCCACGAGACGGCCGGACGGCGAGAGCCGGACCCGCGACGGCAGGCCCCATTCGGAGATCCGCCGCGGTTCGGCCCCCGGTTTCGTGACCACCAGTTCGGCCTGGTCGGGTACCGCCGTGGCACGCAGGCACGCCAGCACACCCGCGGCGACGTCGACCCGCTGACAGGAGGGGCCGACGTGGTCGTCCTGCCGCACCCGGCCCGCGTCGTCCACGTACAGCAGGCCGCCGTGGGCGAGGTCCAGCCGCTGTTCCGCCACCGCGTCGCCGGTACGCAGCCCGACGAAGACCGCCCCGGCCACCACCGTGACCACGACCGCCGCGATACCCGCCAGTGTCCGCCCCGCGATCATTTCACCCTCGTTCCGGCCAGCACCGACACCAGCAGCACGACGGCGAAGACCGCGAACGCGGGCCGCAACGCCGTCCCGGCCGCCAGCGCGCCGAACAGTACCGCGCCCGCCGCCCTGGCCACCGACTGTCCTGTTTGGACGAAAGCGAGGCCGGTGGCGCGCAAGGACTCCGGCACCAGCGGTGACGCGTGCGCCATCAGGACTCCGTCGGTGCACGCGTAGAAAACGCCGTGCGCCGCCAGGACGACCGCCGCGACCGGCCATCCGCTCACGGAGACCGCCAGGACGGCATAGGCGGCGAGGAGGACGACGTGGCCCGCGAGGAACACCTTCCAGCGTCCGACGCGGTCGGCGAGCCGTCCGATCGGCGACGCGAGCGCCATGAACGCCAGCGCCGTCGCCAAGGGCAGCAGGGGAAGCGCGCCCGGCGGCAGCCCGGCGGACCGCTGCACGCCCACGAAGAGGAACATGTCGCCGACGGTGCAGACACCGAGAAGGGCCGCGGCCAGGCAGGTTCCGCGCAGCCCGGGCCGCCGCACGAGGGCGAATCCCGCCCGCAGCCGCACCCGCGATCGCTCGACGGCCCCGGCGGGGGCGCGCACGAACACCGCCAGCACGATCACCGCGATCACGGCCAGGCAGAAGCTCACCCCGAACACCGCCGGATAGTCGCCGGCGAGCACGGTCAGCAGGCCGAACGCGACGAGCGGGCCGAGCAGCGCGCCCGCGGTGTCCATCGCGCGGTGCACGCCGAACGAGCGGCCGAGACCGGCGGCGGGGGTGGCGAGGGGGATCATCGCGTCCCGCGGCGCGGTCCGGATGCCCTTGCCCGCGCGATCGGCCCCGATCACCAGGCCGATCGCGCCGAGCGAGGACCCGGCCGCCGGGAACGCGAGTTTCGTCGCCGCCGACACGCCGTAGCCCACCAGGGCGACCGCCTTCGGCCTGCCGAGACGGTCGGCGAAGTAGCCGCCCGCCAGCCGCAACAGCGCCGTCGCGCCGGTGTAGAGCCCGTCGATCGCCCCGAGCTGCAGGTAACCGACGCCGAGCCCGTAGACGAGGTACAGGGGAAGCACGGCCGTGACCATCTCGGCGGACAGGTCCGTGATCAGGCTGACCACGCCCAGGGCGACCACGGTGGCGGGCACCGACCCCGCCCGGCTCGCGGGCCGGGCGGGGTCGGTGGAACGGACGGTGGAGAGATACATGTCAGGCCTTCCGGGCTAACCGGCGACGCGGATGTCGTCGACCGCGGCTTCCCACAGCGACGCGGTGCTCGCGTCGGCGGCTTCGACCAGCAGCCGGACACCGCGCCCGGCGAACGACGACAGATCGGCCGTCGCGGTCTGCCAGACGCCCGCGACCTCGGTCGCGGAGCCGGTCTTCTCGAACACCGTCGCCGGCGTGGTGCCGTCGAGTACGCGGATCCGCAGGTAGTCGGCGGAGGTCGCGTTGTCGCCGTGCGCGAAGGTGTAGGAGAAGGTCAGCTTCCCGCCCGCGGGCACGGTGAACAGCGGGGAGGTCATCGACGAGACGCCTCCGTCGAGGTCGTTGACGCCGTACTCCGACCCAGCCAGCCGCCCGGTGACCAGGCAGTTCGCGCCGCTGGTGGTGTCGCCGCGCTGTTTGACCTGGTTGCTGTAGGTCGAGGTGGTCTGCTCAGGATCGCCACGTTCCCACCGGCCCGCGGTGGCGGTGTCGGATCCGGCCGCGTCGAGCCGCCAGCCCTTGTCGGTCTCGAAGTCGTCGGCGAAGGCTTCACCCCCCGCCGCGCCCACACTCACCGAGAGAGCCGCGGTGTGGGTGACCGAACCCGAGGACCCGGTGATCGTGGCGGTCGCCGTACCGGACGCGGCCTCCGACGCGGACAGGGCCAGCGTTGCCGTCACACTGCCGTTGGCGGGCGGCGTGACCGTCGACGGGGAGAGCGTCCCGGCCACGCCCGAAGGCAGGCCCGACACCGAAAGCGCGGTGGCCGAGGAGAAACCGCCCGTGCTGCCGACGGTCACCGTCACCGACGCCGTCCCGCCCGGTTTCACCGAGACCGACACCGGGTCGGCGCCGACCGAGAAACCGGGGGAGGAGACGGCCTTCTTGCATTTCCCCGTCGCGGTGTCGGTGAAGGTGCGGCCCGACACGGGCACGAAGTCACTGCGGTAGTCGGTCGCGGTCAGCGTCAGCTTGCCGACGCCGAAGGTGTTGGTGTTACCCGCTTCCTGCACGGCGGCCGAAGACTGGTCGAAGTTGTAGTAACCCCGGCCGCCGGTGCCGATCAGTACCTCACGGACGCCGTTCACGTCGTCGCGGGTGCCGTCCGGCCGCGACGGCGCGTACCGCTGGTAGTTGTGGTCGTGGCCGACGATGACCAGGTCCGCTTTCGCGTCGTAGAGCGTCTGGAAGAACGGGGTCACCGACGAGTCGTCGCCGTGGGTGCCGCGGCTGAACCGCGGGTGATGGAAGAACGCGGCCGTACAGGGTTTGGTGCTCGCCGCCAGATCGTTCTTCAGCCAGGTCACCTGCGCCGATCCGGCGGTGCGGGTGATGTTGGAGTTGAGCGCGACGAAATGCCAGTCACCGACGTCGAAGCTGTAATAGCCCTTGCCGCGTTCACCGGCCCGCGTGCCGAAGTAGTCGAAGTACCCCGAGGCGCCCGAGGTGTTGTATTCGTGGTTGCCGGGCGTCGGGTAGGTGATCGCCTTGAACTGGCCGTAGTTCGGGTCGTAGTTGTTCTTGTACTCGGTCAGGGTGCCGGAGCTGTAGGCGTTGTCCCCGGCCAGGATCAGCGCCTGCGGGTTCATGTTCTTGACCAGCGGCGCGGTCTGGTTGCACGAAGATCCGCAGACGTCGCCGACCGCGGCGACGGTCGTGGTCGCCGCGGCGAGCGGCCGGTCGCCCGCCTGGTAGGCGTCGATGACGAAGCGGCTGGCGGGATCGGCGAGGGCGGCCGAAACCCGGACACAGTCGCCTTCGAAGGCGCGGGTGTGGAACGCCTTGCCGGGCCAATGCCGCGCGGTGAGCGTGAACGAACCGGCCCTGCTACCGGTCAACGTCACCGAATCGTTGCCGCGTAAGGAAAGTTCGGTGAACCGCACGCGGAGCCACTGTGCGCCGGGGGCGCAGACCGACCGGGCGGACGCGGCCACGGTGGAGGTGCCGCCACCGGACACCGAGGCGGGACCGGCGGTGACGCCCGTTTCGGTCAGTTGCGGGACTTCGTCGGCCAGCGTGGGTACGGCGGGCGGCGGGGTCCCGCCCGCCTGGGGGTGTGCGGCGACCAGGAAGGCCCCGGCCGCCAGGGTGGAGGTCGCGACGGCGAGCGTCCGGCGGCGCCATCGTCTTGTCGTTGAGCGCATGGGGAATCCTCTTCGGTCATTGACGGGAGGAGGTGCGATTCCGAATTCGATTTCGACCCTAATCACGGCCGGAGGACGGTCAACGAAAAGTCGCGAGGGACGCTGGATAACTCTGAACGGCGCCCGGTTCACCGACGAAAGTCGGGCGTTCCGGACGGTACGCTGCGCCTTCATGACGAGTCTCGCTCCGGCGGAATTCGGCGCCGCCCTGCGCGCCGCGATCGAACGCAGCGGGCTGAGTCTCAACGAGATCAGCCGCCGATTGCGCGACCAGGAGACGCCGGTGAGCGTCAGCGCGCTGAGTTATTGGCAGAATGGTGAGAACCGGCCGGAACGGGCCAGTTCACTCGCCGCGCTCACCGCGCTGGAAACCATTCTCGGCCAGCGGCCGGAAACCCTGACCGGATTGCTCGGTCCCCGGCGGCCCCGCGGCCGCTGGACCCTTCGTGGCGGCGCGGCCCTGCCCTACGACCAGGTTTGGCGGCGGCCCGAGGAGGTGGCGCGCGCACTGGCCAAAATGGCGGTGACCCCGGACGAGCTGGACACCCCGCACCGGCTCTCGCAATTCCTTTCCTACCGCGTCGACGGTGACGGACATCAGGAATCGATCCGGGTCCGGCGGCTGATCCGCGCCGATCACGACGGCACCTCGCGCTTCGTGTTCGTGAACCGGTGTACCAGTATCACGCGGCCGCCCGTGGTGCTGTTCACCGAAGGCTGCCGTCCGGCGCGGTTCCGCGCGGACGTCCCGTCGTCGACGTGCGTCTTCGAATTCGCCCTCGACCGCACACTGGCCGCGGGAGAACTCGCCGTCGTGGAATTCGGGGTGCGGTTCCCGCCGGGACAGGCCAAGAGGCAAGTGCAGATCGCGCTCTACCGGCCGGCGCGCGATGTCGCGGTGCAGGTCACCTTCGATCCGGGGCGGGTGCCGGAGTGGTGCGCCGGGGTCTTCCGGCCGCGCGGCACCCAGCCACCCGAGGAGCGCTGCGAGGCGACTTTCGACCGCGACACCAGCACGTTCCAGTTCATCACCCTCGACCCGCTGCCCGGCCAGTACGGCATCCAGTGGAGCTGGACCTAGACCTATTCATAGGGACGTTCGGGCGCGGCCACCGGCGTGACGGCTTCGACCTTCAGGTACGGGATACGTTCGCCGTTGACGGCGTCCACCACGGAACCCGGTCGGAAGGTGCCGGTGACCTCGATCCAGGTGTCGGGTTCGGCCGGGACGCGGCCGTCCAGGACGACCTTCACCGGCCGCCCGTCGGCGGCGCAGCAGGTCAGGATCATCCGGACCAGCAGAGCCGCGCCGTCTGGGCCGGTGGCGGTGAAACCCGTGAGCACCACTCGTCGCGCACCGAGGGAGCGGCCCTCGTCGAACACCGCGCGCGAGGCGTAGTCCAGGATGGTCACCTTCACCGGGTCGCCGTCGGGCAGCGGCGGGTACTCGTCGGACCGGGTCAGCGCCGTGCCCGCGTTGCCCGCCGCGTAACTGCCGAGGGGTGGCGGGGCGACCAGCAGCAGTGCCAGCACCGGGAGCGGCAGCAGCCAGGCCACCTTCGGATGCCGGTGGCGGTTCGTGGCCGCCAGCACCAGCACGAGGACGCCGGACGCGAGCAGGAACGGCCACAATCCTTCCTTGACGTAACGCAGGTAGTGGCCGGTCAGGCAGACCTTGACCACGGCCACGCCCAGCAGGAGCAGGACGACGGTCGCCGCGGTGCGGTTCACCAGAGCACCGTGCCGGTGACGGCCGCGCAGCCGAGCGCGACGACGAACGTGGCCGGGGCGAACCGGACGGCGAACCGCCTGCCGAAGGTGCCGGCCTGCATGGCGAACAGTTTCAGGTCGACCATCGGCCCGACCACCAGGAACGCCAGGCGGGCGGTGAGGGAGAACTGGGTCAGCGACGCCGCCACGAAGGCGTCCGCCTCGGAGCAGATCGACAGCAGGACCGCCAGCACGGCGAGCGCGAGGACGCTGAGGACCGGGTCGTCCGCGACCGCCTGGAGCCAGCGGCCGGGGATCAGGACGTTGAGCGTGGCGGCCGCCAGGGCGCCGACGACGAGGAACCCGCCCGCGTGTACCAGATCGTGCCCCGCCGCGCCGGTGAACGCCCGCCACCGCGGGCCGCCGGGGGAGTGGTCGGGCAGCTTGATCCATTCGGTGCGGCCGAGGCCGAGCCAGAGCCAGCCCATGACGACCGAGGCGGCGAGGCCAGCCGCCGCCCTGGCGAAGACCATCGACGGCCGATCCGGGAAGGCGATCGCCGTGGCGGCCAGCACGACCGGGTTGAGGGCCGGGGCGGCGAGCAGGAACGCCAGCGCCGCGGCAGGCGTGATCCCCTTGCGCACCAGGGCACCGGCGACCGGGACCGAACCGCATTCGCAGCCCGGCAGCACCATTCCGGTCGCCGCGGCCGCCGGGACCGCGAGGGCGGGATGTTTCGGAAGCGCCTTCGCGAAGAATTCCCTCGGAACGAAAACCGCGATCGCGGCGGAAAGGGTCACGCCGAAGACGAGGAACGGAACGGCCTGGAGCACGACGGAAACGAAGACCGTGGTCCAGGTCTGCACGATCGGTGTCCCGAGGACGGCGTCGAGCGGGCCCCGGGCGAGCAGAACGACAACGAGAAGGCCCGCGAGCACTTCCACCGAACCGACGCGCCTGTCCACTTCGGTCTGCACCGGACCGACTCTAGGGTTTCCGCGTTCCACCAGGAATTTCCTTCTCTGGACAACGCTGGACGACCACGATCGGGGTGGGTTACCCGCCTCGCCCGGTCGGGGGTATTTCGGGATTTCGATTGTGTCCGGCGCTACGGTGGGCACAAGAATCGCCCCCATGCGTGCAAGGCGGTTCGCCTCGATTTCTGCCGGTGCCGCCGCGGCGGTGTGCGTGGCGGCCCTGGTGGTCGCCGATGGAGCGGTCGCCGCTCCCTTACCGGGCGGCCTCGGGCCGTGTGTCGGCCCCGCCTGCCCGGACAAATACCCGCCGGTGAACAACCAGGACTACGCGGGCCGGGACAATGGCATCAATGTCTTCGTCGGCGGCGAATTCCAGGTACGCGAAGCGGCGGCGGAAGCCGAAGGACGCGTCGTCGTCCTCGGTGATTTCGACATGGCGAAACGAGCCGGTGCGTCCTCTGTGTACAACGTCGGTGTCGCCGGGGTCGGTTCCCGGGTCCCGCCGCCGGATGGCGCGGACTTCCTGACCGCCGGCGGGGACGTGAGCATCGCGGCGGAGCAGCGGCTGCTCGCCGAGGGCGGGGTCGTCCGGCACGCGGGAACCGCCACCGGGACGGTGATCGGCACGCTCAAAAAGGATCCCGACGCGGCGAAGCCCTATCTGAGCCTGCGTGAGGATCTCCGGGTGGCGAGCCAGTGTTACGCACGGGAGAACGCCACCCCGCGGCCCGCGACGGGCACGGCGGTCAACGAGGGATACCGCACCCTGTTCACCGGGGACGGGAAATCCGCGCTGCAGGTGTTCACCGTGGACTTCGACCTGACCGCCCGCAACGGCGGTATGCAGGGAATCGAGTTCCAGGGCATCCCGGCCGGGGCGACGGTCCTGGTCAACCTGGTGGGCGCGGCCCGGACGATCAACACCTACACCGGCGACCTCGGCGACCAGGACCCGCTGAACAAGCTGCGCGAACGGCTCCTGTGGAACTTCCCGGACGCCACGAAGGTCAAGATCGCGGGCGGTGCCCAGTTCCAGGGAAGTGTGCTGATCGGCGAGCCGGGGAGCACCGCGACGGTCACCGCGTCCGGGATGAACGGCCGCTTCTTCACCACGGGTTCGCTGGTGCACACCTCCGAGGCGACCGGCGGTGGCGGGCAGGAGTTCCACGCCTATCCGTTCAACGGTGACCTGCCCGAATGCGGGACCACGCCGACCACGACACCGAGCAGTTCGACCTCTTCGTCGTCTTCGTCGCCCAGTTCCACCAGCCCGACCAGCACCACGACCACTTCGTCGAGTCCGACGAGCAGCAGCACCACGACCACTTCGTCGAGCCCGACGAGCAGCAGCACCACGACCAGTTCGTCGAGCCCGACGAGCACCAGTTCGACCGTGACCACTTCATCGAGCCCGACGAGCAGCACCACTTCGAGCAAGACATCTTCGACTACGACCGCCACCAGCAGTGCTGTTTCGAGTACTACCTCGACCAGCAGCAGCTCGAGCACCGCCCCGGTTCCAGGGGTGACGACCAGCGCCACCCCAGGGCAGCCGGGCGCGACCACGCCGGGCGGCGGGCCGTCCGACAGCGGCCCGCTGGCCTCGACCGGCAGCGAGGTCCGGGGCCTGCTCGCCCCCGGTCTGTTCCTGCTGATCCTCGGCGGCGCGCTGGTCGCGGTCACCATCCGGTCGAGGCGCCGCGAGTCCTAGAAGACTCCGGTCTCGTGAGTGGTAATGACGGTTCTAACCCTCATTACCACTCACGAGCCCGCTGGACCGACCCTGAGACCGGACCAGGGAAAAGCCCGGATGTCGGCGGTGCCGCCCGCTTCTAACCTCATGATCATGATCCGACGGATACTCCTGGCCCTCCTCGCGGGGGCGGCGGTCTGCCTCGTGCCGTGGACCGTCTACCTCGCGCACACCCTGCCCGACCGGTACGACACCGGGCAGTGGCGCGCGGCCTGGGTCGGATTCGACATCGCCCTCCTGCTCTGTTTCGCGGCCGGTGCGTGGCTCGGGATGCGCCGCCGCCGCGCGGCCGTCCCGCTGCTGTCGGCCACCGCCGCGCTGTTGTGCTGCGACGCGTGGTTCGACGTCATCCTCGGCTGGACGTCGGACGAGCGGTGGGCCAGCGTCGCGCTCGCCGCCCTGGTCGAGATCCCGGTCGCCGTCGTCCTGGCACTCGCCGCACGGCGGCTGTTGAGCGACACGACACCCCAGCGGACGGTGACGTTGCGGGACATCGCGATGCGGGAGGACCCTCGATACCAGCGGGTGACGCGCGTGCTCCCGGCCACCGCAGAACAGGTGGCGCGAGCCACCGGTCTCCAGCAGGCGGAAGTCGAGGCGTGCCTGAAAACCTTGCAGGACAACGGTTTCGTGCGCCGTGACCGAAAAGGGAAGTGGATCTCGCTTCCGCAGGACCTGCGTGAGCCGAGGCCCGAGGACTACGACGGCGAGGAGCGGGAGCGGGTCGCCGCGTTCCTCGACGCGAAGTACGAGAACGAGATCGCCCTGCTGTCCTGGGCCGCGACACATCGCGACGAGTTCGGCCCGTGGGCGACGGCCCAGCGCACATCGACACGGCTGACCGAAGAGGAATTCCGCGAACTGGACGCCGAATATCGCGAGCTGATCGCGCGGTACTGCCAACGCCGACGGCGCCCGGCGGCGGGCGAGCAGGAACTTTCCGTGCGGTTCTACGCCTTCCCGCTGCCCGAGGCCGTCCCTGCTTGATTGCGGCGTCCCTCGTGAGTGGTAATGACGGTTAGAGCCAAGGGTGTTTTAGGTACCTACCGGGGTAGGTTCGTCGGCGGCTGGCCGTGAAGGCCTCCTTGAGGGACTCAGGGTCCCTCAAGGAGGCCTTCACGGCCAGTTCGCACTATCGCCACCGGGCTCAGTGGCACCACCAGTCACAGCGGTAGCGCGTGAAGGCCCCCTTCCCTCGGCTCAGCCGAGGAAACTCGACCATCATGTACTTCACGAGGACCGCCAGGCCAGGAAGGTCTCCAGCGTCGTCAGCCGGTGCTCCCGCACGGCCAGTTCGATCTCCCCGGCCGGCGCGCTCCGGTCGAACAGGTCGAGGATCTTCTGGTGCTCCAGCACGGATTCGTGCGCGCGGCCGGGCACGAAGCTGAACGTCGACGTGCGCAGCCCGGCCAGCCGGTTCCAGCCGCGGTTGACCAGGTCGAGCACCTGCGGGTTGGGACAGGTGCCGAACAGGACGCGGTGGAAGTCGCGGTTCAGCGCGGTGAACCGCGACGGCTCGAAATTGTCCAGGCAGGCGGTCAGTTCCGCGTTGAGTCCCTTGGCCTCTTCGAGTGCCGCGCCGGGCAGGGACGGCGCCGCCAGCGCGGCGGCGTAGCCCTCGACCAGGGCGAGCGTCTGCATGGTGTGCTGGTAGTCGCTCTCGTCGGCCATCGCGACCTGCGCGCCGATGTTGTGCTCGTAGGTCACCAGCCCCTCGGCCTCCAGCCGCCGCACCGCCTCGCGTACGGGCACGGTGCTGACCCCGAGTTCCTGCGCGATCTGCCCGAACACGAGGCGGTAACCGGGGGAGAAGGTGCCGTCGTCGATCCGCGCCTTGAGCCAGTGATAGGCGATCTGCGACTTGCTCTTCGCGATCCCGTTCACCGCGTCGCCCGCGGTCACGAGTAGTGCAGCCAGACGGATTTGGTCTCGGTGTACGCGTCGATCGCCCACGGTCCCATCTCGCGGCCCCAGCCCGATGCCTTGTACCCGCCCCACGGCGCGGCCATGTCGGGGATCGGCGGCATGTTGACGAACACCGCGCCCGCCCGGATGCCGTTGGCGAACCGGTGCGCGACACCGAGGTCGCGGGTCCACACGGTGGCCGCGAGCCCGTATTCGGTGTCGTTCGCCCGCGCCAGCAATTCGTCCGGGTCGTCGTAAGCGGTGACGGCGAGGACCGGCCCGAAGATCTCCTCGCGCATGATCGTCATGTCGTCGGCGACCCCGGCGAACAGCGTCGGCGAGTAGAAGTAGCCCTCGCGATCGACGGCCTGGCCGCCGGTGACCAGGTCCGCGCCTTGCTCGCGACCGGTCGAGACGAGGAAGTCCACGTGCTCGCGGTGCTTCGCGGACACGAGCGGCCCGAGCTGGGTCGACTCGTCCAGCCCCGGCCCGAGCTTGAGGCCTTCGAGCCCGGCGGCCAGTTTGGCGACGAACTCCTGTTCGCGTTTGCGGTCCACGAAGAACCGGGTGTACGCGGCACAGACCTGCCCGCTGTTCAGCGTCGCGCCCGCGAGGTTGCCCGCGACGGCGGCGTCGATGTCGGCGTCACCGGCGATGATGCTGGGCGCCTTGCCGCCGAGTTCGAGGGTCAGCCGTTTGAGATTCGACTCCGCGCTGGCCGCGGTGATCAGCTTCCCGACCGCGGTCGACCCGGTGTAGGACAGGTGGTCGACGTCGTGGTGCCCGCTCAGGAGCGCGCCCACCGCCCCGTCGCCGGTGACCAGGTTTACCACGCCGGGCGGGAACCCGGCCTCGTGCACCAGTTCCACCAGCCGGATGCTGGTCAGCGGCGTGACCTCGCTGGGCTTGATCACCACGGTGTTCCCGGTGGCCAGTGCGGGCGCGAGCTTCCACACCAGGATCATCAGCGGGAAGTTCCACGGCGTGATCAGCGCGTTGACCCCGACCGGTTCGCGGCGGGGGTAGTGCAGCGTGTCCGGGAAGGACACCGGGTTCGTGGTGCCCTGGATCTTCGTCACCCAGCCCGCGAAGTACCGCAGATGCTCGGCCGCGCCGGTGACGCTGACCTGGCGGGAGATGCCGATCGGCTGCCCCTGGTCACGGGTTTCGAGGGTGGCCAGTTCCTCGTGGTGCTCGTCGACCAGCGACGCCAGCTTGAACAGCAGCGCGGCCCGCTGGACCGGGAGCAGGCCCGCCCAGGCGGGGTCGTCCAGTGCCTTCCGGGCGGCACCGACGGCGGCGTCGACGTCGGCGGCCGACGCGGTGCCGACCTCCTCGATCACCTGGCCGGTGGCCGGATCGTACGTCGGCAGGGATCCGCCTCCGGCGGCGGTCCACTGTCCGTCGATGAACAGGCGTGTGGCCATGGCTAGCTCCTCCTCGACCGGTGTGCGATCGAGTATCGGGCGCCACGCGCTCCCCGGTCTTGCCCGCCAGGGCACGCCGATTGTCGGCCAGCGAACCGAATCCGCCGGACGTCCGTCCGCCTTGCGAGGGTGGGGACATGGACGTCATCGTGGTGGGAGCGGGTTCGGCCGGATCGGTGGTCGCCAGGAGACTGGCCGACGCCGGGGTGTGGGTCACCCTGCTCGAAGCGGGCGGGCCGGACGGCAACCCGGCCATTCACGACCCGTCGCGGGCCGGGGAGCTGTGGCACGGCCCGGAGGACTGGGACTACTACACCGTGCCGCAGCCGCACGCGGCGAACCGGCGGCTGCACCTGCCGCGCGGGAAGGTGCTCGGCGGGTCGCATTCGCTCAACGCGATGATCTGGGTGCGCGGCGCCCCCGCCGACTACGACGGCTGGGAACTGCCCGGCTGGCGGTGGGACGACGTGCGCCCGGTGTTCGAGCGGATCGAGAAGGATCTGCTCGACGTCGTGCCGAACGAGCCGCTGCATCCGATCCAGCGGTCCATTGTGGACGCGGCGACGCAGATCGGGCTGCCGTTCAACCTGGACTACAACAGCGGCGAACTCGACGGCGTCTCGGTGCAGCGGGTCACCACCCGGGACGGCAAACGGCTCAACACCTGGCTCGCCTACGGGCGGCCCGCCGCCGAGCGGATGACCGTCCACACGGGAGCGCTCGTCCACCGGTTGCTCTTCGAGGGCGACAAGGTGACCGGTGTGCTGGCCGAGGTGGACGGCGAACTGCGCAAGGTCTTCGCCGACGAGGTCGTCCTCGCCGCCGGCGCGCTGGCGTCACCGGCGATCCTGCTGCGCAGCGGGGTCGGCCCGGTCGACGAACTGGAGGTACACGGCATCGACGTCGTCGCGGAGCTGCCGGGAGTCGGGAAGAACCTGCACGACCACCTGCTCTCCCCGGTCATCTTCGCCACCGACCGTCGCCAGGTCGACCCGCCCGCCCCCGGCCGCTCGGTCACGCAGACCCATCTGTTCTGGCGCAGCCGTCCCGGTCTGCCGGTGCCCGACACTCAGCCGATCCACTTCAGCGTGCCGATGTACGAATCGTGGATGACCGGTCCGGAGACCGGTTTCTCGCTGATGGCGGGCATGGTCACGCCGCGCAGCCGGGGGAGCCTGCGGCTTTCCGGGCCGAGTCCGCTCGACGAGCCGCTGATCGACCTCGCCGCGCTGGAGGATCCGGCCGATTTCGAGAGCCTGGTCGCGTCGGTGGAGCAGTGCCGGGAGATCGGCCGCGCGTCCGCGCTGGCCGACGACTGGGGTGCCCGCGAGCTGTACCCGGGGCCGGAGGCGGAGGTCCGCGAGTACGTCCGGCGGACCGCGATCACCTATCACCACCAGGTCGGGACCTGCCGGATGGGCACCGACGAGAACTCGGTGGTCGACCCGGAACTCGCCGTGCACGGGATCGGCGGGCTCCGGATCGCCGACGCGTCGGTGCTGCCGCGGGTGACCACGGGCAACACCAACGCGCCGGCGGTGCTCGTCGGCGAGCAGGCCGCCCGGTTCATGCTCGGCCGATGACGCGGCGCAGCCAGGAGGCCCGGGCGGCGAGCGCGGCCCGGGTCACCTCGCTGTCCGGCGCGATCCGGTCGAAACCGTGGTACGCGCCCGCCCATACGTGCAGTTCGGTGGGCACACCCGCGCGCCAGAGGCGGCGGGCGTAGTCGACGTCCTCGTCACGGAAGATCTCGGCCGCGCCGACCTCGATGAAGGCGGGCGGCAGCCCGGTGAGATCCTCCGCGGTGGCCGGGACCGCGTACGGCGAGGTCTGTCCATTGAGGAGCGATCGCCAGCCGAACTCGTTGGCTTCCCGCCCCCAGACTCCGCGTTCGGCGAATTCCACTGTGGACGCCGAATCGTTGGCGCTGTCGATCATCGGGCACAACAGCAGCTGACCGGCCAGCGCCGGACCGCCGCGATCCCGGGCCAGCAAGGCGATCCCCGCGCTGAGCCCACCGCCCGCGCTGCCGCCGCCGACGATCAGTTTCGCCGGGTCGAAACCGAGTTCACCGGCGTTCCCGGCCATCCAGGTCAAACCCGCGTAGCAGTCTTCGATCGGCGCCGGATGCGGGTGTTCGGGTGCGAGCCGGTAGTCCACGGTGACCGCGACGAAGCCGAACTCCTCGACCAGGGCGACCATCCGGGGCAGGTCGGCGAACCGGTCGTCCAGCACCATGCCGCCGCCGTGGATGTTGTAGAACCCCGGCGCGTCCCGGGCATTCCGAGGCTTGACCACGGTGACGACCACGTCGGTACCGGGGACCTCGTGATCTTCCCAGACGAGATCCCGGTCGCCGATCGCCTCGGCACAGGTCAGGTTCCCGTCGGCCATCGCCCGCCGGACGGCCGGCAGCGATTCGGCGCTCAACGGAGGCCCGGCGGGCAGCCCGGTCAGGGCCTCGGCGAGTTCTGGATCGAAGGCCGTCACGGTCCCTCCGGATCGACGACGCCCCGGTCCGCCCAGTACGGCTCGACCAGTTCGCGCAGCTTCTCCGCGCCCACCCGCTCGACGAGATCGACCGCGCCGAGATTGTCCTTGAGCTGCCCGGTGCTGGTCGCGCCGAAGAGCGTGGTCGTGTTGGCCGGATGGGTGAGCGTGAAGGCCAGGCACAGCTGCGCCGGTGTCGCACCCAGTTCGGTCGCGATCTTCGCCAGTTCCGGAGCGGAGGCCGCGATGCGCTCGCGGATGTCGCCGGGGTCGCGGCCGACCTGGCGGGCGCCGCTGTTCTTGCCCAGCAGGATGCCGCCCTCGAAGATGTCCGACGACTGGAGGGTCACCCCGAGTTCGCCGAACACCTTCTTGAACGGCTCACCGTCCGGAATGGACCTTCGTGCGACGCTGTACTTCAGTTGCGCGATGGCGGGCCCGGGTACGTTCTCCGCCGCGGCGAAGTCGTGCAGGGCGCGGATCGTGGAGGCGGACCAGTTGTTCACGCCCCACTGCCGGATGAGCCCGGCCTCACGGAGTTCGTTCAAGTCCAGGACCAGCCGGTGCAGATCGGTGTCGTCGCGCCGGAGATCGCCCAGTACCACCAGATCGGCGTGCTCGACCCCCGCGCGGAACAGCGCGTTGTCCAGCTGATCGCGGAGGTTGTGCTCCGGATAGCCCTCCAGCCAGAGCTTGGCCGAGAGCAGGTAGTCCTCGCGCTTGAGCCCGGCCGCGCGGACCATCGCGGAGAACAACACGTCGGTGAAAACCGGTGTGCTGCCGGGGAAACCGTAGACGCCGACGTCGAAGAGCGTGATCCCGGAGTCGACCGCGGTGCGGATCAGGGTCACCGCCTCGCGGAAGTCCATCCGGTCGTAGGTGTGCCAGGAACCGAGCGAGAGCACGCCGGTGAGCGGGCCGTCCCGGCCGATGCGGCGCTGGGGGATGACGGGCATGAGGACTCCTAGGGGAGGCGGGGATCGATGACGGCCTTGAGTTCGCCGAGCCGCGACATCGACTTGACGCTCCGCGATGCTTGGGAAAGACCGACGGGCGGGCTGAAGAGTTCGTCCCAGGGCAGCCGGTCGGCGAACGTGCGGAAGAAGTCCACCGAGCGGTGATAGTCGGCGATGTCGCCGTTGAGTGACCCGACGACCGTGAGTTCCTTGCCCATCACCGTGCCCAAGGCCACCGGAGAGGGCGCGGGGCCGGTGGAACCGACGATCGCGATCGTCCCGCGCTGCGCGGCGAAGGCGACCGCCTCTTCGCCGACGGTGGGGCCGCCCGCGAAATCGAAGACGTGATCGGCGCCGCGGCCGCCGGTGAGCTCCTTGACCCGTTCGACGCGGTCTTCGACGCTGCCGTCGACCGGGATCGTCGCGGTGGCCCCGAACCGGCCGGCCGTCTTCAGCCGGTCGGCGGGTCCGCCGATGGTGATCACCTCGCCCGCGCCGGAGATCCGCGCGACGGCCGTGGCGAACACCCCGAGCGCGCCGGCGCCCTGGACCACGACCGTCGCACCGGGACGGATCCCGCCCGAGCGGGCGACCGCCCGCAGCACGGTTTTGCCCGCACAGCCGGACATCGAGGCCCAGGTGTCCTTGACGTCGTCCGGGAGCAGGAGCTTGGCCGCGCCCGGGGTCACGTAGCAATACCGGACGAGACCGCCGGTGGCGTAAGGGAAGACGTCCGAACGCTGAAGGAAGCCGTACCCGCGCTTCTCGCAGGCGACCGGTTCGCGCAGGATCGTGCAGCCGTGACACTTCCCGCACGTCGACTCGGACCAGCCGATCCGGTCACCCTCGGCGATCTCACGGCCGAGAGCGTCGGTGGTGCCCGGGCCGACGGCCACCACTTCGCCGACCATTTCGTGTCCCAGCACCATCGGCAGCATGCCGGGGAAGGTCATCTGACCCGACCAGAGGTGCACATCGGTGCCGCACAACGTGGCGCAGGTGATCCGGACCAGCGCGGCACCGGGCTCCGGTTCTTCCGGCAGCGGTAGTTCCCGCAAGGTGAGCGGGGAGCCGTGTTCGGTGAGCACCGCCGCTTCGGTTCTGTCGACCATCTTTTTAGTCTACAGTCGTAGGAGAAAAAGTCCAGATCCTGGAGGAAACCATGGCGTCGCACCGTATTCGTCCCGCATCGCTCGTGGTTCGCGACGGTCCCGTGCTCACCTTCGATCCGGCGGGAACCGTCGTGCGGGCGATGGCGGTGCGCGAGGGCCGGATCGTCGCCCTCGGCGATGTCGCCTTGGACCACATCGGCCCGGACACCGAGGTGATCGACCTCGCTGGCCGGAGCGTCTTGCCCGGTATCAACGATTCACACCTCCACGCGACCTGGCTCGGCGCCCGGTGGCCGGACACGCTCATCGGTGGCGCGGGTTTCACCGGCGGCCAGGAGAAGACCGTGCGCACCACGGCGGAGCGGCGTGCCGCCATCCTGCGCGCGGGGGACCTGTGCGCGTCGCTCGGCATCACGAGTTACACCGAACCCGGCCTCGGCCCGGGCGAGACGGGCTGCTTCGGAGCCGAGGTGCTGGTGGACTACGCGGCACTGGCCGCGGAAGGACTTCTGCGTGCGCGGGTGACGGTGCTGCGGCTGTTCGGCCTGCTCGACGGCGCCAGTTCGCTGGCGGACTTCGAACGCGGACTGGCGACGCCGGTGCCGATCGCGGATCCCTTGTGGCTCGCCGTGCCCGGCGTGAAGATCTTCGCCGACGGCATCCCGCCGATGCGGTCCGCGTGGACGCATCATTGCTACGCCGACGGTTCGCACGGCGCGCTGCTCGTCGACGGCGACGACGATCCGGACCGGGCGGGCAACCTCGCCGCGATGATCCGCCTCGCCCACGACGCCGGGATGGTCGTCGCCGTGCACGCCACCGGGGATCGCAGTATCGAGGCCGCGCTCGGGACGCTGCGCCGGGGTGACCATGTGGTGCACGGCGACCTGGTGACCACGGAGCAGCTGGCGCGGATGGCGTCGGCGGGAGTCGGCCTGACCACGCAACCCGCGATCGCGGAGGCGATGCGGGGAATGCTGGCCGAAGCCCTCGGTGCCGGGATCGCCGCGCGTGCGTGGCCCTTGGCGGAGATGCTGGACTCGGGTGTCCCGCTGACCTTGAGCAGTGACGCGCCGGTGGTCACCCCGGACTGGCGGGTGCATCTCGCCGCCGCCGCCCGGATGCTGGAGGTGTCCGAAGTGGACGAACGGCTGATGACCAGGCTGCTGCGCTGTTACACGACCGCGGCCGCGGAGCAGGACGGCGCTGCGGGCTGGAAGGGATCCCTGACCGTGGGGCACGTCGCCGACTTCTGCGTGCTGGCGGCGAATCCGCTCGAAGTCGCGTTCGCGGACCTGCCGGACGTCGGTGTCGAACTCACCGTGTCCGGCGGCCGCGTCGTGTACTCAGGTGAGCAGCTGCCCGCCGTCGACCTGCAGGCTCACCCCGGTGAGATGGCCGGCGTCGGCGGAGGCGAGGAACAGGACTGACGGCACCACGTCGGCGACGGAAGCGATGGTTCCCAGCGGGATCCTCGCTTCCCACGCCGCGCGGGCGGCGGTGTCCGAGGCGAATCCCGCGGTCATCGGGGTGAGGACCGGGCCGGGTGCGACGGCGTTGACCCGGATGCCGTGCGGCGCGAGTTCGAGCGCGGCCGAGCGGGTGAGGGCCTCGACCGCGGCCTTGGTGGCCTCGTAATGGCCGAGGCCGGGCGTCGGCTGGCGGGCGCCGATGGAGGTGATGTTGACGATCACGCCGCGGGTGCCCGTCTCGACCATCCGCGCGCCGACCGCGCGGGTCATCAGGAAGGTGCCCCGGAAGTTGACCCGCATGCACAGGTCGAAGACGCCGATGTCCAGTCCCACCAACGGCCCGCCACCTCCCGCGAGACCGGCGTTGTTGACCAGGACCTCCACCGGGCCGAACCGGCCGGTGACCAGCGTCAGCGCCGCGTCGACCGAGCCCGGGTCGGAGATGTCGAGTTCGACGTGCTCCGCACCGAGTTCGCGCGCCAGGTCGTGGGCCGCGCGGGCGTCGACGTCGGCGATGACCACGCGATCGCCCGCGGACTGGAAGGCTTCGGCGACGCCACGGCCGATGCCGCTGGCGCCACCGGTCACCATGACAAGTCTCTTGTTCATTCTACGATCGTAGACTAAAACTGGTTTCCGTTGCCAGCGAAAGGAAATCTCGTGGACGAGAAGCAGAACCGGCTGGGCTTCGCCACTTCGGCGCTGGGCCTGGGATCCTGGAACACCTGGGACCGCATGGACTTCGGCGACGCGGTATCCCTGATCCGGCGCGCGGTCGACGCCGGGGTCACGCTGTTCGACGTGGCCCACTACGACATGGGGCCGCATGCCGAACAGTCGCGCACGGATCTCCTGTTCGGAGAGGCCGTCCGAGCCGCGGGGATCTCACGCGGCGAGTACCAGCTGTGCGGGAAGCTCTGGCTCTGGGACTACCCGAACACCGGTTTCGCCGAGCAGCTCGCGACGTCTTTCGACCGTGTCGGCGTCGACCGCGCGGAAGCGGTCGTAGTCGGCGATTATTTCGAGCGGCCGGACATCCCGCGGATCGTCACCGAGGTGGCCGAACAGATCCGGCTCGGCCGCTTCGACGTCTGGGGCGTCAACAACTGGATCGCCTCGGACCTCGACCAGGCGCTGGACTTCGCCGCCCGCGAAGGCCTCCCGGCGCCGGCGTTCGCGCAGCTGAAGTACAGCGTGGCGCGGCGCTCGATGGCCGAAGGTTCCTTCTACGGAAAGCATTTCGCGGCCGGACGGCTGGCCTTGCAGGCTTCGGACGTGTTCGAGGGCGGCGTGCTGCTCGGCAAGACGCCGGATCGGAAGATCGGCGCGGACCCGGGCGGCATCCGCGACGCGATCCGAGACGCCGCCTCCCGTGTCGCCCAGGTGGCCGGGGAGTTCGGGGTGAGCCCTTCCCGGCTGGCGATCGCGTTCTGCCTCGCGTACGGGCCGGTGGCGAACGTGCTGTTCGGGGTGAGCCGCCTTGAGCAACTGGAGGACAACTTGGGCGCTGTCGCGTTGGCTTCCGAGCACGGTGCGGAGGTGCGGGCCGCGCTGGAGGACCTTTGGCTGGACCGCGGTGTCGCCGCCGATGGGACGCTCTGACCGGCCGCGGGAGTGTCATGAGGGGTCCCCATGGGACAAATTTCGTCCTATGGGGACCCCTCATGACACTTGGCGACACCGCAGGCAGCCGGACCCTAACCGAGGAACTCCAGCACGGCCGCCTTGAACTCCGGACTCCGCAGAGCGCCGCCGTGATCCCCGGGCACCCGTACGAGACCGGCCCCCGGGACCAGCCCGGCCAGCGTCTCGATGCCCTGGCTCACCGGATCGTCCACGCCCGCCACGAACAGGGTCGGCACCGTGACGGCTCCGGCCACGGGCGCGAACGGCTCCTGGCGCAGGTCCTCGATGCACCGCGCCAGCGCGGCGGGATTACGGCCCGGCGCGGTGATCATGTGCGCGATCATGGCGGTCAGCGGGTCGGCAGGGGTCTTCCCGCCTTCCGCGAAGGCCATCGCGGCCACGACGTCGACGGCACCGAACGGTTCGAACGGGCTCACCCCGGCCAGCACCAGCCGCCGCACCGGGGCCTGTGCGGGAAGTTCCCAAGCGAGCCGCGCGCCCAGCGAATAGCCCACGACGTCCACTTCGGACAGACTCGAGACGAGCCGTGACAGTTCGGCGGTGATCGCCTTGGCTCCCTGCGAGCCACCGGTCGCCGGGCTGGAGCCATGGCCGGGTAGATCGGGCACGAGCACTTCGCGGCCCGCGGCGGTGAGCGCGGCGGGCCAGCCGGTGGTGATCCAGTCGGTGTGCCCGTCGGAGGCGAAGCCGTGCACCAGCAGCACCGGCGGCCCGGAGACGGTTTCGGGGGAGAAACGGCGCACGGTCAAGGAAGTGTTCACAGACAAGGAGATCCTTTCTCAGCTGCCGGAGAGACGGCGGGTGCGCAGGCGCTGCAGTTCGCTCAGCGTCCGCGCGCGGGCGTCGACGGCGATCCGCAGCGACGAGCCGATCAGGTTCAGCAGGAACACGCACGCCATGATCGTCACGCCGGGCGCGATCACCAGCCAGGGCGCCTGCACCAGATACGACCGCCCCTCGGCGATCATGTTGCCCCAGGTCGGGGTCGGGGGAGCGATGCCGAGACCGAGGAAGCTCATCGCGCCGTCGACCAGCATCGCCGCGGCGGACAGGATGACCACCTGCACGAGCGCCAGCGGCAGCACGTTCGGGAACACGTGCACGACGAGGATCTTCCCTTTGCTCATCCCGGAAACCCGTGCCGCCCCGATGTAGGCGCGGCCGGCGATACCGAGCACCCGGCTGCGGATGACACGGGCGGTGAACGGAGTGAAGATCACCGTCAGCGCGATCAGCTCGGTCCAGATGCTCGCGCCGAGCGAGATCGCCAGCGCCATCGCCAGGATGATCGCCGGGAACGACATCCACGCGTCCATGACCCGCATCAGCACCGCGTCGGCCGCGCGGAAGAACCCGCTGATCAGCCCGATCACCAGGCCGGTGAAGGCCGCGCACAGGGTGATCAGCGCCGACAGCCCGAGCGACGCCCGCCCGCCGGAGACCAGCCGGGCGAGCACGTCCCGGCCGAACGAGTCGGTGCCGAGGGGATGCGCGGCCGACGGCGGCAGCAGCCGGTTGACCGGGTCGGTCGCGCTCACGCTGGGCAGGAAGAACGGCAGCACGAGCACGGCCAGCACGATCAGCGCCAGCGACGCGGAGGTGATCACCAGCATCCGGTTGCGCCGGAACACCCGCGCCGCACGCCCGGCCGAAGGCGTTTCCCGCACCGGCGACGTCTTTTCCACCAGGGCCACGCTCACGAAACACGCACCTTCGGGTCGAGCAGCGCGTACGACAGGTCCACCAGCAGGTTGACCAGTACGAACAGCACCGCGACGAACAGGGTCACCCCTTGGATCAGCGGGAAGTCGCGGGTGGACACCGCGCCCATCAGCAGATGCCCGAGGCCGGGGACGACGAAGATGGACTCGATGATCACGATCCCGCCGACCAGCATGGCGAAGTTGCTGCCCAGCTGGGTGATCAGCGGCATCAGCGCGTTCGGCAGGACATGTCTGGTCATGACCTGGCGCTCGGAGAGCCCTTTGACCCGCGCGGTGCGCAGATACGCCAGCGGCAGCTCACCGAGCAGGCTCTCGCGCAGGGTGAGCACGAACAACGCCGTCTGCCCGATGACCAGCACGGTCAGGGGCAGCACCAGCGCGGGGACCGCCGTCGCCGGATCCGTGAACAGGTTCTCGTAGCCGCTCGAAGGGAACCAGCGCAGCGTCACCGAGAACACCAGCACCAGTACCAGCGAGATCCAGAAGTCCGGCATCGCCATCCCGAGCGCGGAGAGCCGGTCCAGCGCCCGCGCCACCGGATTGCGCGGCGACACCGCCTGCCAGGAGGTGATCGCGACCGAAAGGAAGAAGCTGATCACCGTGGACAGCACGGCCAAGGTCAGCGTCGGCAGGATGTGGTCGGCGACCACGCCGAGTACCGGCGCGTGGTAGGTGATCGAGGTACCGAAATCGCCCTGAAGCACGTTGCCGGCCCAGCCGAGGTACTGCTCCCACAGTGTGCCGTTCAGGCCCATGCTCTCCCGCAGGGCGTCCACATCGGACGGACGTGCGGTCGGGCCGAGGATGGCCTGCGCCGGATCACCGGGGATGAGCCGGATGACGAAGAACATCATCGTCCCGACGATCACCAGGATGATCAGCAGATCGCGCAGCCTGCGCAGCAGCAGGCCCGTCATGACGCCAGCCAGGTGTTCCAGAAGACGCGGTAGAAGTCGCCATAGCCCTTGAGCTTGGGGGAGTAGGCCGCGTACAGCCGGGACTGGCTCAGGGTGATGACGGACAGCTGCTTCCAGGTGAACGCCTGCATCCGGTCCACCACCGCCTTGGCCTGCTCGGGGTTCGTCGAGGCGTTGAACTCGGCCATGAGCCCGTCCAGTTCGGGCGAGGACGAGCCGTTCAGCGTGCCCAGCGTGAGCGCGGGCATCTGCGCGGGCGAGGTCAGCGCCGAATCGAAGAACAGGGTGGTGATGTCCCAGCCGCCCGGTTCCTTGGTCAGCGTGCCGAGCATGGTGGCGAAGTCGAACGTGTCGATCTTGGTGTTGATGCCGATCTTCGACAGACTGTCCTGGAGCAGCACCGCCCATTTGCCGAACTCGGGATAGGAGTTGGTGGTGACGATGCGGATGGTCGCGCCGGTGGGGATCCCGGCCTCGGCGAGCAGTTGCTTGGCCTTCTCGGGATCGTGCCTCTTGTAGACGTCTTCGCCCGCGGTGGAATAGAACTGCTTGTTGTCCGGGGAGGCGAAGGCTCCGGTCTCGAGGGTGAGGTCCTTGCTGCCGCCGGTGGCCGCGTTGATCGCGGCCTTGTCCAGCACCAGGTTCAGCGCCTCGCGGGCCCGGGGGTCGGCGAACTTCGAACCGGTGTTGAAGTTGGGGATGACGACGTTCTCGTTGCCGCCGGGGAGGTTGCGCACCACGACGGCCGGGTTGGCGCGCAACGTCTCGTACTGGTCGTTGGTGGGCATGATGTGGTCCCACTGCCCGGTCTGCAGGCCGTTGATCAGCGCGTCCTGATCGGAGACCACCTTGTAGGTCACCGTGTCGAGGTAGGCGTGCTTGGCACCCGCCTGGCCACCCCAGTCCTCTTCGGACCGGGACTTGTAGCCGGAATGACGCTCCAGCACCAGTTCGCGGCCGATGTCCCAGCTCTTCAATTTGTACGGCCCGGTCCCGATCGCCTTGTCCTTGCCGAATCCGGTCGGCGGGACACCGGCGAGGTTCTTCGCCTCGTAGATCTCCGTGCCGGCGCCGGCGAGTTCGTTGATCAGCGGATAGCGCGGCTGCTTGAGCTTGATGGTCACCGTCGCCGGATCGGCCGGGGTGATCGCCTCGATGTCCGGGGTGACCAGCTGCCCGGTGCGATGGACCTGCTGCCAGCGCTTCAGGCTCGCGACGACGTCCTCGGCGGTCAGCGGGCTGCCGTCGTGGAAAGTGACGCCCTGGCGCAGCTTGAAGGTGTAGGTGAGCCTGTCCGGGCTGGTGGTGTAGTCCTCGACCAGCATCGGCCGGGCGGTGAAACCGCGGTCCACCTCGAACAGCTTCTCGTACATCATGTTGCCGATATGCGCGGTCACCTGGCCGGGATTCGCGACCATGTCGAGGGACTGCGGGTCGGTGGGCACGGCGACGTTCAGGTTGCCGCCGCGGACCGGCGGTCCGTCCGCGGCTCCGCCGCCCGCCTGCCCGCCCATGCAGGAGCCGAGCAGCAGGACGGTCGCCAGGCCGAGCGCGGCCGTGGTCAGGGTTCGTCTCATGGGTTCCGCACTCCTGTGTCGGGGTTCGCCGCGAGCAGGCGGCGGGTGTACTCGTGCCGGGGGCGGAGCCGGATCTCGTCCGGGTCGCCGATCTCGATCAGTTCGCCCCGGTACATCACGCCGACGCGGTCGGCGACCGAGAGCACCAGGCTGAGGTTGTGCGTGATGAAGAGAAAGCTGAGCGCGCGGGTGCGCCGCAGATCGAGCAGCAGGTTCATCACCTGGCCCTGTACCGAGACGTCGAGGGCGGAGGTGGGTTCGTCGGCGACGATGAGGTCGGGTTCGGCCGCGATCGCGCGGGCGATCGACACGCGCTGCCGCTGCCCGCCGGAGAGCTGCGAGGGCAGTTTCTTCGCGGTGTCCGAGGGGAGGCCGACCTCGTCGATCAGTTCGGTGACCCGGCGGTCCAGTTCGGCGCCGCGGAGACCGGTGAGTTCCCGCAGCGGTTCGGCGATGATCCTGGCGGCGGTGTGCCGGGGATCGAGCGAGCTTTGCGGGTCCTGGAAGATGAGCTGCGCGCGCCGGCGGAACGCGCGCTCGTCGCCGTCGAGGCCGGACGGCGTGCACCGGTGCTCTCCGAAGGTGATACTGCCTGCGGTGGGCGGTTCGAGCGCGCTGACCAGACGGCCGAGCGTGGTCTTGCCCGAACCGGATTCCCCTACCAGGCCGAAGAACTCGCCGGGCGCGATCTCCAGCGAGACGTCCTTGACCGCGTGCACCTCGGGTGCGCGGCTCAGGGAGAACCGGCGCGGGCGTCCGTACACTTTGGACACCGAGTCGATGACGAGCGCGGTGCCCTCACCCGCGTCGTCGCGGGTGACGCGGCTCAAGGTCCTGGTCTCCGTCGCGACCGGCGATTCGCCGTTCATCGCGGCTTCGAGCAGTGCCTCGGAAATGGTGGGGAAGCCGTCGCGCCTGCTCACCCCGAGCTTCGGCACGCAGTCGAGCAACGCCTTGGTGTAGGGATGCCTCGGCGCGCCCAGGATGTCCTCTTTGGACCCCAGCTCGACCAGTTCGCCGCGGTACATCACCGCGATCCGGTCGGCCACCTGGGCGGCCACGCCCATGTCGTGGGTGATGAAGACGCACGCGGTGCCGTGGTCGCGGCGGACCCGGTCGAACAGGGTGAGGATCTCCGCCTGCGTGGTCACGTCCAGTGCCGTGGTCGGCTCGTCGGCGATCAGCAGGGCCGGGTCGGCCATCAGGGCGAGCGCGATCATCACGCGCTGCTGCATCCCGCCGGACATCTGGTGCGGGTACAGCGAAAGCACCCTGTCCGTGTCGGTGAGGCCGACCTCTTCCAGCAGCCCGCGAGCCTTGGCCTCGGCCTCGCGGTGCAGCGCGGTGCCCTTGCGGGCGGCCTGGCGCGGCAGGGAACCGGGTTTCCGGTAGGCCTCGATCAGCTGTTTGCCGACCCGCTGACTCGGGTTGAGTGAATCCAATGCCTCCTGGAAGATCATGCCGATCCGCGGGCCGCGGTACGCGCGCATCTCGTCGGCGGACAGCCGCGTCACGTCCACGCCGTCGACGGTGATCTCACCGCGGGTGAACACCGGCGCGACGAATTCCAGCAACCGGATGATCGACAAGGCCGTCACCGTTTTACCGCTGCCGGATTCACCGACCACGCAGAGTGTCCGGCCTTGGTCGAGGTCGAACGAGAGTTCGCGGACCAGTTCGCGTTCGGTCTCGTCGGCGATCACGCCGACGGTCAGTTCTCGTAATTCGAGCAGGGTCATGAATCCCCTTTCCCGAGCCCGCCCGAAGCGGACCGCACTGCCGGGGAACGGGCCGCCGGCGGGGGGAGTTCTACGCATGTTGACACTGGGGGAGTGGCCTGTCAATGGGTATATTCTACGAATGTAGGAAGTTGATATCCGGCCGGTTTTGCCTGGCAGTGGGCGAAAATTCGCACTGGATTCTTTTATCTACGTCTGTAGACTCTCGGCGGAAACGAGCTAAGGAGGGCACCCGTGAGCGGGTCGACCAAGACAGCCGGTCCCGAGCGCATCGTGGACATCGCCGTGGGGTACATGGCGGCCAAGCAACTCTTCGCGGCGAGCCGGATCGGCCTGTTCACCGCGCTCGCCGACGGGCCGCTGACGGCCGCGGAACTGGCGGGGGAGACCGGCAAGCCGGAGAAGATCACCCGCATCCTCGGTGACGCCATGTCATCACTCGGTCTCCTGTCCCGTGTGGACGGACGGTACGGACTGGCCGCCGACGCGGCGGAGTACCTCGGCGGCGGCGAGCTCGACCTGGCGCCGTTCCTGACCTTCCTGGATTCGATCAGCTACCCGCATTGGCTGCAGTTCGGGCAGACGGCCGACAGCGGTGAGCCGGGGAAGCTGGAGATGGACGACACGCGCTGGGGCACGTTCATGTCCGGCGTGATGACGTATAACGCCCTGCACGCGAGGATGCTGGCCGGCGCGTTCGATTTCGGGCCCTACCGGAAGCTGCTCGACCTCGGCGGGCTCTCCAGCGCGTTCGCGATCGAAGCCATGAAGGCCAACGAAGGACTGCACACGACGTTCGTCTTCGATCCGGGCTTCACCGGGTCGGTCACCACCGCGGCGGCCGAGGCGGGGTTCGCGGACCGTGCGACGGTCGTCGGCGCGGAGACGCCTACCGCCCGTCCCGAAGGCGAGTTCGACCTGGTGATGGTCAACCACGTCGTTCACCGGTTCGACGCGGAGCAGAACGCGCGGATCCTGGGCAACGCCCGTGCGGCCGCGGCGCCGGGAGCGTGCCTGCTCCTGCTCGACTTCTTCCTCGACGACGACGCGACCCAGCGGCGGATCGACGCCCTGCACGCGGGGGAGTACCTGGTGATCGACGGGACGGTCGTCTACCCCGAGGCCGAGGTCCGGGAGTGGCTGAGCGGGGCGGGCTGGCGGGTCACCGGCCGGCTCACGCTGCCGGGCAGCCCGCGGGTGCTCGTCGCGGAAGCGGTGTGACGGTGACCCTCGATCCCGCGGTCAAGGAACTGCTCGCCCGCAGTGTCGCGCCGGAAGCGCCGGCCATGCCTCCGACGGCCGCCGAGTTGCGGGCCGCGTTCGCCGCCTCGTGGCGACGTCCCGACACGGTCGAGGAGGTCGCCTCGGTCACCGACCACGTACTCCCTTCCGGGGTGCGCGTGCGGATCTACCTGCCCGACGTGACCACGCCGGTCCCCGCCTTCGTGTGGATCCACGGCGGCGGGTGGACGATCGGCTCGATCGACGAGAACGAGGTCGCTTCGCGCGCGGTGTGCAACGCGGCGAACGTCGCCGTCGTCGCCGTGGACTACCGGCTCGCGCCCGAGCATCCCTTCCCGGCGGCACCGGACGACTGCTACGCCGTCGTCGAATGGCTCGCCGCGGGCGGTGCCGGGTCGGGGGGGGACCCGGGGCGGATCGCGATCGGCGGGGAGAGCGCCGGCGGCAATCTGTCCACCGTGGTCTCGATGATGTCTCGCGACCGGGGCGGGCCGCCGCTGGCCGCGCAGGTGCTGATCTGCCCGGTCTACGGTCATCCGGACGACGGGTTCCGATCCTATGTGGACTTCGCCGAAGGGTTCGGCATGACGGCCGGGGCGATGCGGTTCTTCTTCGACCAGTACGTCTCGGATCCGGCGCAGTTGAACGATCCGTACCTGTTGCCGCTGCGGGCCTCCGACCTGACGAGGCTCCCGCCCGCGCTGGTGCTGACGGCCGAATACGACGTCCTGCGGGACGAGGGGGAGGAGTTCGCGCGGCGCCTGACCGACGCCGGGACCAGGGTCGAGATGACGCGGTACTCGGGCCAGATCCATGGTTTCTATGGCCTCTACACGGATCTTCCCGCTTCGCCGCGCTCTCACCGGCACGTGGCCAGCTTCCTGACCCGCGTCCTCGCCCCCTGATCACGCATCCAGAGGACTAAATGCGTACGACTACCGCATTTAGTCCTCTGGATGCGGTAGTACGGGGCGCGAACCACCGCGTTCAGAGGACGAAATGCGGGTGGGGGGCGTCAGGGGCGGGTCAGGCGGGCGAAGAACGACTCGAGGTGCTGGCGCTGCAAGGCGATCGTCGAGAACTCCCCGGCGACCAGGCTCATCACGTTCGCCCCGGCGTTGATCAGCACGACCTCGTCGACCAGCTGCTCGTCGGGGGTCTCGGTGACGATGTCGCCGTCCTCGCGGCCCTCGGCGAGATACCGGTGCAGCAGCCCGCGCCACGAGCGGATGTGCTCGAGGTACTTGTCCTGCAGCTTCGGGTTGGTCAGCGAAAGCTGCCAGAAGGTGAGCAGGACCCGCCCCGCGGCGATGCGGTCCTCGTCGATCGGCATCGACGAGACGCACAGCTCGCGGAGCGCGGTCAGCCCGCGCAGTTCGTCCAGCTCGACGTACTCGCGCATCATGCCCAGCGCGCGTTCGTAGGTGGCCTGGATGATGTCTTCCTTGCTCGGGAAGTACAGCTTGAGCGCGCCGTTGGCGAAACCGGCGGCGGCCGCGATCTCGCGCATGGTGGCGGCCTCGATCCCGCCCTGGGTGATCAGCTCCCAGGTGACGTCGACGATATGGCTGCGCCGCTCGTCGTGGTCGATGATCTTCGGCATCGGCAGACCTCCCGCACTGGTTCTTCTACCAGTGTAGGAGATCAGTCGCGTCGATACACGCGGTGCCCGGCGAACCACGTTTCCGTCACCTTGGTCTTGACGAGCGCCGACGGGTCTGTCTTGAACGGATCCCGGTCCAGGACGACGAAATCGGCCGACTTCCCCGGCACCAGCGAGCCGGTGACGTCGTCGACACCCATCGCGCGGGCGGCCGAGAGGGTGAAGACCTCGACCGCCTCGGCCAGCGTGATCGCCTGCTCCGGCCACAGCGACCCCGGGAACGCGCCGGTCGGGTCCTGCCGCGTGACGAGACCGTGGATGCCCTCCCACGCGTTCGGGGACTCGCTGACCGGCCAGTCGGAACCGCCCGCGACCAGCGCGCCCTCGTCCAGCAGCGACCGGTTCGGCTGCATCCGCCCGGCCCGTTCGCCGGGCAGGACCTCCGCGATGGCCGCCGGGATGACCCCGGGGACCCACAGGAACGGCGAGATGTCCGCGGCGACGCCCAGCGCGGCGAACCGCGAGAGGTCGTCCGGGTGCACGAACTGGCCGTGCGCGACCTGGAAACGCGCTTCGCCGAAGCCTTCGGCCCGCACCTTCTCGACGGCGTCCAGTGTCGCGCGCACCGACGCGTCGCCGGTGCAGTGGACCTTGGCCGAGAGCCCGGCCGCGGCCGCGGTGCGCAGCCAGCCCACGAGTTCGTCGCCCGGCATGGTGGTGGCGCCGTGGTGACAGGCGCCGTGGACGTCGTCCGGCAGGTACGGCTCCAGGAAGGCGGCCGTCCGGGTCGGCGGGACGCCGTCGAGGAAGATCTTCACGAAGTCCGGCCGGTGGTGCTCACCGCGGTACTGCCCGGCGATCTCCAGCAGCGGCGCGCCGATCGGGTCGAAGCCGAAAATCGGGTCGTTGATCAGCAGCGACGACACGACCCACGCGTGCAATTCGCCCGCGTCGTCGAGCGACTTCAGCGCGCGCAGGATGTCCGCGGAGACGCCGGCGTCCTGGAACGCGGTGACCCCGAACGAATGCAGTGTGCCGATCCCGTGCCGCGAGGCCGCCACATGCTGCTCGGCGGTGAGGACCCGCGTCTCGCTGAGTGCCCGTTCGACGGCGACGCCTGCCGCTTCGAGCAGGACACCGACGGGCTCGCCGGTCGAAGGGTCGCGGACGATCTCTCCGCCCTCCGGATCGGGCGTCGAGGCGGTGATGCCCGCCAGTTCCAGTGCCCGGCTGCTCACCCAGCGGTTGTGCCTGCTGTCGTCGGCGAGCATGACCGGCCGCCCGCCCGCGGCCTCGTCGAGCGCGTGCCGCGCCGAAGACCGCGAAAGGGTACCGACCAAAGTGGACGCCCAAGCGCCGCCGACCACCCACTCGTCCGGCCCGAGCCCCCCGGCCCGCGAACGGACCGCCGCGAGGATGTCGTCCAGGCCCGCGTCGGGGCCGAAGTTCAGTTCGAACAGGGCGGCGCGCCCGGCGAGGGCGTGATGGTTGTGCACGTCGACCAGGCCGGGCATCACGAACGCGCCTTCGAGATCGACGATCTCGGTGGCCGGACCGCGTTCGATGTCCTCCAGCGACAGCACGCGGCCGTCCTTGATCGCCAGTGAAGACGCCCACGGCCGGACACCGTCCACTGTGTACACCGTGGCGTTGGTGAGGATGAGGTCCGCGGTCAAGGCTCAGCTCCCGGCGGGGTCGTAAGCCTCGGGGTGCACGGTGGTGCTCAGCAGCTTGCCGTGCGCGCCGAAGGTGAAGTGGGTCGGGGTGGTCCCGGTGGCGTCCAGTCCGAAAAGGACACCGTGCGAACGCAGCCGCTTCGCGTCCCGGTGGTCGGCGACGGTCACCGACGCGCACGGGATCACCTTCTCGCGCCAGGCGAACACGTAGATGCCGGGCCGCACTTCGTAGACCGAATTCTCGTCGGTGTCGGCGAGCCCCTTCTCCGGCCCGGCCAGGCACTGCCAGGTGTACCAGTGCGGGCTGAGGTACACGTGCTCGTAGGCGTGCGCCGTGCTGTACACCCACAGCACGCGCCGTCCGACCAGCGAGGTGCTGGGCGCCAGTGACTCGCCGCTGGGTTCGATGCCGCCGATCGTGGCGGCCAGGAAGGTCTGCGTGACCCGCGGCGAGGTGTCGCCGATCCGGCTCAGCACCAGGAGCGCGCGGCCGCGCCGCAGGTCGAGCAGCAGGGTGAAGGCCTCTTCGCGCCGCGCCTGCGGATGGAACTGGACGTAGTACAGGTCGTCGTCGACCAGGAAGGTCTCGCACCGGTCCGTGCCGGAGCCGTGGTACGTCCACTCGATCCGGGTGCCGGTGAAGGCGACCCTGAACGTCGTGCCGTCTTCGCAGGCGAGTTCGAAGGCGCGGCCGTGCAGGTCGCCGACCGTGGGTGCCTTGTTCGCGTCGAAACCGGGGGCGAGACCGTCCAGGGGAAGCCAGGTGGAGGTGTCGGACAGGGTCAGTTCGGGCATGGAGGGGTCCTAGTGCTCGTGGGCGGAACAGTGCTCGTCGGTGGCTCCGGAAGGCAGGTCCAGCGCCGGGTTGCGGTCCAGGAAGCCGTAGGGGCGCAAGGAGAACCCCGAGTAGTCGACCGGCATGACCGGCCAGTCCTCCGGCCGCGGGATGTGCGTCGGGCCGAAGACGTGCCACAGCACGAGATCGGTGTCGGTGAGGTCGCGGTCGGCGGCGGTCCAGGCGGGCAGGCCCGCTCCGCCGGGATGCGCGTTCGGCCGGTCGCCCGCCGGGAAGCGTTCGTCCGCCCGGTACGGCGTGGCCCACAGATGCCGGGTCGCGAACGTCGCTCGCTTGTGGACGGTCGACTCCGGTTGCGCCATCAGGGTCGCGGACGGCCGCGGCACGAGCTGGTACGCCGTGGGCGCGCCCAGCCGGTTGGTCCGCTCCGCGCTGCGGATCTCCCAGACCCGCGCCTTCGCCGGATCCGCGTGCCGCTGCGCCTCCCGCTCGGTCCGCAGCGGGGTCTCCTTCCAGGTGAAGGCGTTCCCGTATGGGTTGCGCTCACCCGTCGGCACGCCCTCGACGTCGATCTCGACGAGCGAGTTCCGTTCGCCGTCGATCGCCACGTCCAGCCGTGCGCAGAACAGGTGCTGGTGCACCGGGGCGAACAGGCCGGGCGCGATCTCGTTGGCGTGCGGATGCTTCGTCCCGGTGTGCGCGGCGCCGGCGAACACGATGCCGGTGGCCTTCGCCTCGAGTTCGACGGTGCCGTCGAGGTAGAGGTACCAGAAGAAGCCGTAGTCGTAGTTGCCGATGGTGGAGATGGACGAGATCACCAGCCGCCGTGAGCGGCGGACCTCGGCGCGGCCGTCGAGATCGGTGTGCTTCCAGAGGATCCCGTAATCCTCTTCGTGCAGGCAGATCGCGCGCGGGATCTCGACCGGGTGGCCGTGGTCGTCGGCGACGAACGCGGGGAAGTAGTGGATGACGCCGAGGCAGTCGCAGCCCAGCCGCAGGTCGTTGCCGTTCTTGCCGAGCAGGTATTCGCCCGCGTCGAAGTAGCTGATCCAGAACCGGCCGGGCGCGGTGTCGCCGTAGGGCACCACCATCTCCGGGACCGAGGCCCGGTAGAGCACCGAGCGGTCTTGGAAGGAGATCTGGTGCAGCGTCAGGCCTTCGCGGGCGTTGAAGCCGACCCGCAGCCGCCAGCCCTCCCAGGTGACCTCGTTGCCGTCGACGGTGAAGCTCGGCCCCTCGGGCTGGGTGATCTCGATGGGTTTGAGCGTGGTGCGGGCCTTGACGCCGCCGTAGCGGCCGTGCTCCGGCGGGACGGGCACGTCGCCCTCGTCCTCGACCCGGATGACGCGCTGCCCGGTGAGGTCGATGTGCACGATCAGGCCCTCGACCGGATGCGCCCACGGGCTGTCGGACTCGTCGTCACGCAGGAACGTCAGCGAACGGATGACCCGGCCGGTCTCGTCCGGCCTGCCGAAGAAGCCGGGCGCCAGGGGAGCGCAGAAGGCGTGCCCGATCCGGTCGCCGAGCCCGCGCCGCTCCATCGCGGCCTGCCACTCCGGCGAGGCCTTGGTGATCGACGCGGCGAGGTCGTACTCCTCGAACAGATAGGCGGGCTGGCCGTCACCGCAGTCGTCGTCGGAGACGACCTCGCGTTTCGCCAGCGAAACGACCACGTCGCGCGCACGGCCGGTCGCGGTGTCCAGGAGCGTGTACTGGACGCGGCGGTCGGGCGCGGCGTCGCCCTTGTCCGGCTCCACCGGCAGCACCGCCGGGAACCGGGTGGTCGCGGTGAGCAGGCCCTCGGCGGCCAGGATCGCCCGGCCTGCGGTGAGTTCGTCGGCGGTCAGCGGGTCGAGTGCGTGCGGCCTGGTCATGCTTCGCAGTCTTGCCGGTCCGCCCGCGGGTGAAAAGACCGCACGGCCGCCATGCGGCTGCCGACAAGAAGGGTGCGCTGACGGCCAACCCCCTCGCGAGCGCCGGACCGCAGGATGACGCCATGCGACTGGATCTCGCGGGCAAGGCCGTGCTGGTGACCGGCGCGGCGTCCGGTATCGGCCTTGCCTGCGCCCGGGCGTTCCTGGCCGAAGGCGCCCGGGTCGGTGCCCTCGACCGGGCACCCGTGCCGCCACTGGGCGGCGACGTCCTGGCGGTGCGCGCCGACGTGACCGACGAGGGTTCGGTGGCCGCCGCGGTCGCCGCCGTCGCGGACCGGTTCGGCGGGCTTGACGTCGTCGTCGGCTGCGCCGGGATCTCCGGACCGGTGGGGACCCCGGTCACCGAAACCTCGGCTGCCGACTTCGCGGCGCTGATGGCGGTCAACGTCACCGGCCAGTTCCTGCTGGTCAAACACGCCGCGCCATGGCTCGCCGCGGCGCACGGCTCGGTCGTCCTGCTGGCCAGCGACTCGGCGTTCACCAGCGCGCCCGGGATGGTGCCCTACTGCGCCTCGAAGGGTGCCGTGGTCGCGATGACCAGGGCGCTCGCCGTCGATCTTCCCGGGGTCCGGGTGAACTGCGTGTGCCCGTCGGTGGTCGACACCCCGATGGCGCGCGGTGACCTCGGCGAGACCCTCGACGATCCCGCGTTCCCGGTGCAGGATCCCGAGGAAGTCGCCTGGCAGGTGCTCCATCTCGCGTCCGCGCGTTCGCGGGCCGTCAACGGCCAGGCCGTCCTCGCCGACTTCGGCGTCTCGGCCCGCTCCGGTTTTCCCGCTTAGAAAGGACTCCGCAAGTGAAGAAGGTCATCGCGATCACGGGTGGCGGTACCGGTATCGGCGCGGCGGTGGCCCGCCGGTACGCCGACGAGGGCGCCCAGGTGGTGGTGCTCGGACGACGGCGCGAACCACTGGAGAAGGTGGCCGCCGAGACCGGCGCGCACGTCATCGCCTGTGACGCCAGCGATCGCGAAGCCGCCGAGGCCGCCGCGGCGGAGATCGTGGGCAAGTTCGGCAGGCTGGACGTCGTGGTGGCCAACGCGGGCGGGCACGGCCTCTCCTCGGTCGTCGACACCGGCGACGAGGAATGGGAACTCGCGCTACGCTCGAACCTGTCCAGCGCCTTCGTGTTCTGCCGGGCCATGCTGCCCTCGCTGATCGAAACCGGCGGCCAGGTGGTCGTCGTGTCGTCGCTGGCCGGGCTGTTCGCCGGGCCGAACGTCGCCGGCTACACCGTCGCGAAACACGCGCTGATCGGGCTGACCCGCTCGATCGCCCGCGACTACGGGCCGAAGGGCGTCCGGGCGAACGCCGTCTGCCCCGGCTGGGTGCGGACCCCGATGGCGGACGGCGAGATGGACCAGTTCGCCGAGGCCGCGGGCTTCGAGGGCGGCCACGACGAGGGCTACCGCCGGGTCACCGCCGAGGTGCCGCTGCGCCGTCCGGCCGAACCCGAGGAGATCGCGTCGATCGTGCGGTTCCTGGGTTCCGCGGAGTCGTCGTACATCACCGGTGCGGTGATCGTGGCCGACGGCGGCGCGCACGCCGTCGATCTGCCGACGCTGGCCTTCGAACGCGCCGGCATGGGTTCTTAGCCCGCCGCGTTCCGTGAAGGCCTCCTTGAGGGACCCAGAGTCCCTCAAGGAGGCCTTCACGGACTTGAGGGGCCGCCGCGGCATGGCTCGCTACCGTGAAGGTCTCCTTCCCTACTCTCAAGGTCAGGGTCCGGCAAAGTCGGCATCTTGCTGGTCAGGCACCTCTTCGTCATGGCGCAGGCAGACGACGATGTAGGAATTGGGACGTTGAGTGTCCCAATTCCTTCATCGTCGCGGGGTGTGCCGGTCGCGTGGCTTGATCAACAGAGGGCGAGGACCTGTCCCGGAGCTCGGTACATCCCTGAGTGTGGAGGATTTGGGACGTTCAACGTCCCAAATCCTCCACACTCGAGCCCCGCAGGCGCCGGCGATGCCCCATCCGAACCACTAGGAACAGCGCTGACCAGCAGCTCTGCGACTTTGCCGGGACCCTGACCCTGAAGGTAGTGAAGGAGCCCTTCACGGAAACTCGACCGAACCTCCGGCGCTCGTCCAGGTGCTCGTGAGTGGTAATGAGGGTTAGAACCGTCATTACCACTCACGACTGTCTTGGGACCGTCAGGATTCGCCGAGGTAGGCGGAGTGCAGGGTGCCGGGGGAGTCCAGCAGGCCTTGCGCGGAACCCGCGTAGGTGACGCGGCCCGAGGACACCACCAGCGCGTCGCTCGCCACGCCGAGGGCGAGATGCGTGAACTGCTCGACGAGCAGGATCGCCGCACCCTCCTCGGCGAACCGCGTCACCAGCGGCAGCAGCCGGGTGAACACCACCGGCGCGAGGCCCAGCGACATCTCGTCGATCAGCAGGAACGACGGCCGCGCGGCGAACGCGCGGGCCAGCACCACCATCTGCTGTTCGCCGCCGCTGAGCAGCGCCGCCGGTGAGTCACGGCGTTTCTCCAGTTCGGGGAACAACTCGAACAGCTCGTCGGCCCGCGCGCGGGTGCGGGCGGTCAGCATCAGGTTCTCCAGCACGGTCAGGCCGCCGAACACCGCGCGGCCCTGCTCGATATGCGCCAGCCCGCGCCGGGCGCGGGAGACCCTCGACTGCTTCGTGATCTCGTCCGGTCCGATGTGGATGGTCCCGGCCGAGGCGGGGACCACGCCGGAGACGGCCTCCAGCAGGCTGGTCTTCCCGGCACCGTTGGGGCCGACGAGCGCGGTGATCCGGCCCGGTTCGAGGGTGAGGTCCACGCCGGAGATCACCGGCCCGGCACCGCGGGTGACCGTCAGCCCCGCTATCCGCAAAGCGTTCACAGCAGCTCCGTTTCGCCCATGTACGCCTTGAGCACGGCCGGATCGGCGAGTACCTCGGCCTGGGGGCCGGAGGCCAGCACGCGGCCGAAGTCGAGGACGGTGATCGTGTCGCAGACCGAGCGCACCAGATCGAGGTCGTGCTCGATGAGCAGCACCGACACCCCGAACCGGGCGGGAACCTGCCGCAGTCGTTCCCCGAACGCGACGTGCTCTTCGTGCGGCAGTCCGGCGGCCGGCTCATCCAGCAGCAGGACCCGCGGTCCGGCCAGCAGATGCCCGACGACCTCGACCAGCCTGCGCGCGCCGACGTCCACTTGCGACAGTGGGGTGCGGGCGGCGGGGCAGCCGAAGAAGTCCAGCGCGTCGCCGATCTCGCCGGTGGTGAGGCGGCGCCTCGCGAGGAACTTGACGTACGCGCCGACCGTCAGTCCCGGGGGGACGCGGTCCTGCTGGAAGGTCCGCCGCAGTCCGGCGCGGGCCCGGTCCGACGGCGACCCGGTCAACTGCCTGCCGCCGAGTTCGACCACGCCGTCCGCGTCCGGCAGGAACCCGCTGATCGCGTCGACCAGCGTCGACTTGCCCGCGCCGTTGGGCCCGATCACGCCGAGTACGCCGTGTTCCGGCACCGCGATGTCCACAGAGGACAGTGCGGCCACGTGGCCGAAGTTCATGCTCAGCCCGCGCACGGTCAGCACCGGTGGACCGGGGGAGACGGGGTCGACGGCCCCGGCCCCGGCGGCGAGAGCGAGTTTCGCCGGTTCCTTCCGGGACCGCCGGTACCAGACCTGTCGCACCGTGGTGCCCAGATTCCCGCCACTGGCCAGCGCCTGGACCCCGAGCACCCCGAAGACCACGAAACCCCAGTCCTGCGGGATCCCCCAGCGCTTCAGCAGTTCCGGCACGCCGACCCACAGCACCGCGCCGAACACCGCCATGTCGATCAGGTGCGCGCCGGACATGATCGCCAGCACGTACAGCGCCAGCGACTGGATCGCGGTGAAACTGGCCGGGAAGGCGAGCCCGACCTGCCCGGTGAGCAGGCCGCCGCTGATCCCGCCCAGTGTCGCGCTCACCGCGAACGCGGTCAGCTTCGAGGTCCGCACGCTCGTCCCGGCGGCCGCCGTCCCGCGTTCGGAGAACGCCACCGCCTGCCACGCGCTGCCCCAGCGCCCGCGGCGCAGGAAGTACACGGCCAGGCAGCACAGCACCAGCACCACCACCGCGAGCAGGAAATACGACCGGTCGTCGGAGAAGGCGTCCGGCCGTTCGACCGAGATCCCGCCGGAGACACCGGGGAACTGGAGCTGCACCAGCGCGAGATCGGCCGCTGCCGCGAGTCCCAGCGTGACGACGGCGAGGTTGATCCCGCGCAGCCGCAACGCCGGGAGCCCGACGAGGATCCCGACCACCCCGGCCGCGAGCCCGCCGAGCAGCAACCAGGTCAGGAACCCGCCCGGCGCCTGCGCCTCGTTCAGCGCCGATACCGTCCAGGCGCCGACAGCGCCGAAAGTCAGCTGGCACAGGGAGATCATCCCCGCGCTGCCGGTGACCACGCCCAGCCCGAGCAGCGAGATCCCGGCGACGACGGCACTCATGCCGAGATAGACGAAATACCCGTCGAGCCCGGCACTCAGGCCGTACCCCGCCGCGATCGCCACCAGCGCCACCGCGAACGGGATCCCTCGTTCAGCGAGCCGCATCCCACACCTCCTTGCGCTGCGACCACAGCAGCAGCGCGACGATGACCGCGAACGGCAGGAAGTACCGCACCACCGAAAGGCCGTCGACCTGCGCGGCCGCGCCCTGGATCAGGCCGAGGCCCAGGCCGCCCGCGACCGCGAGGTCGAGACGGCGGAACCCGCCGAGCAGGGCCGCCGCGGCGGCCGGGACCACCAGCATCGCCAGCGACGTCGCGTCGTTCGACTGCGACGGCGCGACGATCGAGATGACCAGCGTGCTGACCACCCCGGTGGCCGCCCACACCGCGATGCTGAGCCGTTTCGCCGGGATGCCCAGCAGTTCCGCCGTCGTCGGGCGTTCCGACAGCGCCCTGAGCCGGACTCCGGCCGGGGTCCGGCTCAGCACCAGCCGGCTGGCCACCGCGACGAGTACCGCCAGTGCGACGGTGACCACGGTGACCTGGCTGATCACCACGCCCGCGACGGTGAGCGCCGGACCGTCGAGGAGGGGGTGGAACGGCTGCGGTTTGTTGCCGAACAGGATGAACGACAGCGAGATCAGCAGGAGCAGTACCGCCACCGTGACCGCCGAGCGGGTGCCGGTGTCCGCTTCGGCGAGCCAGGTCGACACGATCCAGCCGAGCAATGCGCTGAGCAGCCCGCCGAGCAGGATCCCCGCCACCGTGGCGAGCCACGTCGGCAGTCCCAGGTGGACGGACAGGAACACCGCCACGTAGCACCCGAACATCCCGGTGGCCGCCTGCGCGAAGTTCACCACCCGCACCAGCCGCGACATCAGCGTCAGGCACACCGCCAACACCGCGTACAGTCCGCCGGCGGCCAGGCCTGCCAGCGCTCCCTGCAGCATCGCTTCCTCCTACTTCTTCGGGATACGCAGCCAGTCGTTCGCGACCAGCTCCCACTTGTTGGTGCCCGAGGCGAGCTTGATCGGCCAGCCAGAGGTGTTGTCGTGGTGGGTTTCGCCGGGGCCGAAGACGTACGGCGTGCCGACCATCGGGTCGCTGACCGGCTTCATCTCACGCAGCGCCTTGGTCACCGACTCGCGGGTGATGTCGCCGCCGATCCCGCGCACGACGTCGAGGAAGTACTTCGCCGCCAGGTAGCCGCCCTGGCTGAACGACGTCAGCGGGATGCCGTTCTTCGTCATCAGGTCGCGCCAATCCTTGTTCTGCGGGCTAGTCGCGTCGGTGAACGGGTAGAACTCGGCCGGCACGTACACACCGGCACCGGCGTTGGTGATGGCCTTGGCGTAGTTCTCGCTGTAGACACTGGTCAGCAGCAGCCACGTGACGTCGTTCCAGCCCTGCGCCGCGGCGGCCTTGAGCTGCCCGATGGAATCCGGCTCGACCGGGTTCACCGTGATCGCCTTGCAGCCGGCGTTGCGGGCCTTGACGATGTAGGAGGTGTAGTCGGAACCGCCGTAGGGCACGGTCGCGTCGAGGTACTTGAGTTTCTTGCCGGTGATGGCCGACCACTCGTCGATGGCCGCCTGGTACGACGGCAGCGTGTTGCCCGCGATCTCCAGCAGCGCGCAGATGTCGTTCAGTTTCAGCGTTTCCGAGCCGTAGAGCAGGGTCAGCGTCATGTCGTGGTACGGGCCGACGTTGACGGGGGCGATGTTGGGGCTGGAGAAACACGCCGGGTCCACACCGATGCCCTGCATCGACAGGATCTTCTGCTGCTCGTAGTACTTGTTGTTGATCTCGCATTCGATGAGGCTGGACGAACCGACCAGCGCCACGGCCTCGTCGCGGCCGACGACCTCGCGGGCGGCCGCCGCCGCTGCCGCCGGGTCGCCCTTGTCGTCGAGGGCCTTGTACTGGATCTGTCTCCCGTTCACACCGCCGCTCGCGTTGGCCGCGTCGAAGACCGCCTTGGCCGCTTGGGAGGCTTCGGGGAAGGTGGCCGCGCCGCTCAGCGCGTTGACCGAGCCGACCACGATCGGACCGCTGGCACCGCTGCCTGCACCGGCGCAGCCCGCGGTCGCGAGCAGGACGGCGGCGGAGAGCGCGAGGACGCGCCTGGCGCGCTTCACCGGTCTTCCGCGGCGTTCACGACGGGCACGGAGTCGACGATCTGCTCGAAGGAGGCGACCTCGCCGCCCTCGAACCGCCACACATGCGCGACCCGGGCGGTGAAGGAGCGCCCGGTCTCGCGGTGCTTGCCCTGGTAGGTGCCGAGGCCGACCACCGTGTCACCCGCGTCGAGAAGGTCGCCGAGGGTGAAGGTGTAGCCCTCCCAGTCCTTCGCGATCGCGCCGAAGACGTTGTCCCGTACTTCTTCGGGACCGGTGTAGGTACCGGCGTAAGGGAAACCGGCCGCCTCCGTCCAGGTGGTGTCCGGACCGAGCGGGGCCAGCATGCCCGCCAGGTCACCCCGGTCGCTCGCGGCGTAATGCGCGGCGATAACGTCTACATTGGACATTCGAACTCCTCTAGACGGGTTGCGCGTCGGGATAGGCGACGGCGCCGAGTGGGTAGATGTGCCCGCCCGCGCGGGAATGCTCCGATCGGCCGTCGCCGGTCAGGCCGAGGAAGACGCCGGTGGTCTTCAGCGCGTAGCCGAGGTCGTGCAGCCACACACTCGCCACGGCGATACGGAATTCGCGGAAGCAGAACAGGTAGAGCCCGTCCTGGAACTTCCACACCGTCGACAGGTCCATGTCCCCGTGCCCCCGCTGGACGCCTTCGAGGCATTGCCAGGCATAGCGCTGGGAGGACACGTACACGTGTTCGTAGAGGTGTTCCGGGCTGTAGCGGTAGATGTTGCGCTTGCCGATCAGGTCGCGCGACGGCCCCGGCACCTCGCCGGTCGGCGTGCCACCGTCGGTGGTGCCGGACCAGAACGTCTGGGAGACACGGGGAACGCCCTCGACGTCCTCGGCGCCGATCACCGAGCGCACGGCCAGTGCGCGATGGCTCGTCGTGGAGAAGACCACGGTGAGTGCTTCACCGTCCACGCTGGTGTGGGGGAGATTGACGAAGAAGACGTCTTCCCGGACGGCCACCGCGTCGTAGGGATCCTTGATGCCGTTGCAGGTGACGGTTTCCGCGTCCTCGAACCGCAACGCGAGCGTCGTCCCGTCGTCGAGGGTGACGGCTAGTTCGCGGCCCGACAGATCCGCGTTCGGCAGGCGGTAGGTGGCGATTCCGGCGGCGAACTCGTCATAGGTACGCCATTGTTCCTCGGGTGCTTCGGACATGCGGTCATCGTCGGGGCGAGGCCCGGGGGAGGGCCAGCTGTCACGCGCTGGGTGGCAACAACCGCTCGCTCACGGTCAAGCCACGGCGCAGTTCGCTCGGCGAGCGGCCGAATTCCGTCTTGAACACCCGGCTGAAATGCGGCGCGTCGACGAAACCCCACTTCGCCGCGATGGCGGCGACGGGCCGGGACGCGTGCACCGGGTCGAGCAGTTCACGGCGGCAGTGTTCGAGGCGCCGCGTGCGGATCCAGCCCGAGACGGTGGTGCCCTGTTCGTGGAAGAGGCCGTGCAGATGCCGGGTGGAGATGTAGTGCTCGGCGGCGATCTGCGCCGGGCCGAGGTCGGTGGAGGACAGGTTCGCGTCGATGTAGGCGAGGACGCGGCGCATCAGTTCGTGATGCGGTCCGGCCGTGGCGCGGGCGAGGTCGAGTTCGCTCGCGAACAGCGTGGCGAGCAGATCGACCGCGGTATGCGCGAGCCGGACGCCCGCCGGCCCGCCGAGCTGGTCGAGGTTGCTGCCGAGTTGCGCGAGGAACGGCACCACCACGTTGCCCATGCCCCGTTTGCCCGACATCGGGACCGCGGTCAGCTGGCCGACCAGATCGCGGGGGAGGTCGATGAGCCGCTGCGGGAACATCACCACGAGCGTGCGGAAGTCCTCTTCGAACACCAGTGAATACGGCCGGTGTGTGTCGTACAGCGCCACGTCCCCGGGGCGGAGCATCGCCTCGCGGTTGTCCTGCACCAGCAGCCCGGTCCCGGACAGGATGAGGCTCAGCTTGTAGTAGTGCCTGTCCGCCCTGGCGATGAGTTCGGGCGTCCGCTCGACCTTGTGGGCCGAGGCGGTCACCTCGGTCAGCTGGACGTCGTCGGCACCGCACGAGCGGATGCGGCCGCGGAACTGGTCGCGGTGCTCGCTCGTCACGTGCAACGGCACGAAGGAATGCGACACCACCGTGCGGAAATCGGTGAAATCTCGCGCGACCGTGGTGGTGGTCGGATCGGCGGTGGCGGTGGTCAAGACGTCACCTCGCAGCATCGGGGGTGAATTTCATATACGATAAGCGATACGATGCTGCCGGGCAATGATCGCGGCGAGGTCAGTCGGCGAGGCGGAACAGCAGGGTTCCCGGGTCCACGTCGACGGGCACCACCTCGCCCGTCGCGTAGCGGCCGACGTCCTCGGTGAGGAGCCGCGCGCTGAACGGCGTCACCCCCGGCCCGGTGACGACGAGATCGACGTCGTCCGCGGGGTTGCTCACCTCGCCGACCCAGATCCGCCTGCTGGAAACGACTTCGGCGGTCGCGCGGACGCCGGTCCGGTCGAGTTCCCGGTGGGTCTCCCGCGCCCTGGCGTTCTGCCACAGATGCGAGCCGATGGTCGCCAGGCCGCCGATGGTGAACACGGCGCCCATCGCGATGACGACCAGGCGATCGTCGTCGGCGGGATCGAACCGGGTGCTGAGCCACAGCATGGCCGGGCCGATCAGGGCCAGCACGGTCATGAAGAAGCCCATCAGGCAACCGATGCCGGTGAAGACGGGCAGTTCCGGGGCTTCCTTGCCGGTGCGGTCCGGAGTGGTCGTCACCGGCGCGACGGTAGTGACCGCCCCGGGGGACCGGTCCGGTAAAAATGCCCGCTTGCCGCGAGTCCGAGGCACTCAGGTGAGGGTGGCGGGAAGCCGTTCGAAACCGCGCAGGATCCGCGTCTGCCGCCGTCGCGCCCCCTCCCGGAGCCGCAGCCCGGGGAACCGTTCGAAGATCGACCGCAGCCCGATCTCCCCTTCCATCCGCGCCAGTGAGGCGCCGAGACAGTAGTGCCGTCCGGCGCCGAACGACACGTGGTCCCGAGCGTTCGCGCGCGTGACGTCGAACGTGCCCGGGTCTTCGAAGATCTCCGGATCCCGGTTGGCGCCGGCGAGGACCGTGCTGACGATCGCCCCGCGGGCGACCGGCACTCCGCCGACTTCGGTGTCGCGTGCGCACAACCGGCCGGTGAGCAGGACCGGCGGATCGTAGCGGAGGATCTCGTCGGTGGCGTTGCTCCACAATCCCGGATCCTCACGCAGTTTTCGCAGCTGGTCCGGATGCGCGGTGAGCAGGGCGATGCCGTTGCCGAGGAGGTTGACGGTCGTCTCGAACCCGGCCGCCAGCACCAGCCCCGCTGTGGCCTTGAGTTCCCGTTCGGTCAGCCCGACGCCGTCCTCGCGGGCGGCGATCAGTTTGCTGAGGAGGTTGTCGCCGGGGTTCGCGCGCAGCTTCTCCAGATGCTCGGTGAGCCAGGTGTCGAACTCGGCCAGCGTCGCTTCGACGGTCCGGAAGGTCCGCCACGGCAGGCCCAGATCGAGACTGGGGGCCGCGGCGCCGCCGAGTGCGAGCACCTTGTCGCGCTCTTCCGGTGGGACACCGAGGATCTGGCTGATCACGGTGACCGGCAGGAGGCCGCAGTAGGACTCGATGAGGTCGACGGGGTTCGCCGGGTCGAGGCCGTCGAGCAGTTCGTCGGTGATCGCCTGCGTGCGCTCCCGCAGTTGCTCGACCGCGCGGGCGGTGAAGACGCGGGTGACGAGTTTCCGGTAGCGCGTGTGGTCGGGCGGTTCGCTGGCGAGCAGCGACGGCGGTTCGATCGGATGGATCAGGCCGGACGCCGACCAGGTGACGAGCCGGTTGAGCAGCGGGTTGTCCGGAACGAACCGGACGGATTTGAAGGCGTCACTGGTCAGGATCTCCTTGCAGGCCGAGTGCCGCGTGGTGACATGCCCGACCCGGGTGGTGGCGATGGCGCCGTGCGCGCGGATCTCGTCGAACAGTCCGGTCAGGTCCGTGCCGCCACTCGCCTCGACGGACAGCCTGCCCTGGAGATCGCCCCGGCGCGCCGCGGCCCGCAAGGCGACGCGGGGGAGTGCGTGGCCGATGCTCCAGCGGGTGACCGGTTTGGCGATCTCCTCCGCCCGGCGCAGGAACGTCCGTGCGGGAGCGGTCTTGAGTGTGAACATCAGGACTCCGTCCGTGCGGGTCCTTCGAAGGTAGCGGAACGACGTGTCAGTATCGACCCGTCCGACCTCTGCGGACCCGCTTCCCCCTCGGTAAAGTTCTGCTCTTCCGGCGGGCCGGGGAGTGCTTGTGGGCGACTACGGGTTCGACATCGCGCTGGTCGCGGTGCTGGTGGTGCTCAACGCGGTGTTCGCGGGCAGCGAGATGGCGCTGATCTCGTTGCGCGAGGGGCAGTTGCGGGCCTTGGAACGGGACGGCCGCGCCTCCGCGCGGACACTGGTGCGGCTGGCGCGCGACCCGAACCGCTTCCTGGCGACGATCCAGATCGGCATCACGCTCGCCGGGTTCCTGGCCTCGGCGACCGCGGCGGTGGCACTCGCCGAACCCGTGGTGCCGCTGCTGGGCTTCCTCGGCGAGGCCGCCGGGGCGGTGGCCGTCGCGCTGGTGACCATCGTGCTCACGTTCCTGACGCTGGTGTTCGGCGAACTGGCGCCGAAGCGGCTGGCCATGCAGAACGCGCTGCGGTGGGCGTTGCTGGTGGCGCGCCCGCTGAACCTGTTGTCGGCGATTTCGAGGCCCGCGGTGTGGACGCTGAGCACGGCGACGAACCTCGTCGTCCGGATGCTGGGCGGCCGGGCGGAAGCCGACCCGGATCAGATGTCGCCCGAGGAATTACGGGAACTGGTGGCGGCGCAACGGGGACTGAACGCCGAACAGCGCATGATCATGAACGGCGCCCTGGAGATCCACGAGCGACGGCTGCGCGAAGTGCTCGTCCCCCGGCGGGCGGTGCTGACGCTCTCGTTGGAACAGGACCTCGAGTCGGCGCGAAGGCAGCTGGCCGAGGCCGGGTATTCCCGGGCACCGGTCGCCCGCGGCGGGCATCTGGACGACGTCGTCGGCGTCGTGCATCTGCGTGATCTGCTCGGCGACCACGAGAGTCTCGCGGAGGTGGCCAGGCCGGCGGTGGTGTTCCCCGATTCGCTGCGTGTCTCGGACGCGCTGCGCGGCTTCAAGGCCGAACGGGAGCAGATGGCGCTGGTCGTGGACGAACACGGCGCCGTCGCGGGGATGGTGACGCTGGAGGATCTGCTGGAGGAGATCGTCGGCGAGATCTACGACGAGACCGACCGGGACGTGCTGGCCGTGCGCGAGCACCAGGACGGTTCCCTGGTGCTGCCCGGTACCTTCCCGGTCCACGACCTCGTCGACGTCGGTGTCGAACTGCCGGACGCGCCGCCGGGGGAGTACGCGACGATCGCCGGGATGATCCTCGTGCTCCTCGGCCGGATCCCGGAGAAACCGGGCGACCGGGTGCTGGTCTCCGGCTGGACGGCCGAAGTGCTCGGCGTGGAGCATCACGCGATCACGCGGATCGCACTGCACCGTGGGACGCAGCACCGTGGACCGAACGCGGAGCGGTGAGTTGCGCCGGGCGGCTTCGGTTGGCAGCGTGCCCGGTGTCCCACCACGAAGGAAAGGTGTCCCGATGCCGGAGGACCAGCCGGATTTGAAACCCCGTTCCCGCGACGTGACCGACGGTCTGGAGCGCGCGGCGGCCCGCGGGATGCTCCGTGCCGTCGGCATGGGCGACGACGACTTCGCCAAACCGCAGATCGGCGTGGCGTCCTCGTGGAACGAGATCACCCCGTGCAACCTGTCGCTGGACCGGCTGGCCAAGGCGGTCAAGAACGGTGTGCACGCGGGCGGGGGCTACCCGCTCGAGTTCGGCACGATCTCGGTGTCCGACGGCATTTCCATGGGGCACGAGGGCATGCACTTCTCGCTGGTGTCGCGGGAGGTGATCGCCGACTCCGTCGAGACGGTGATGATGGCCGAGCGGCTGGACGGCTCCGTGCTGCTGGCGGGCTGTGACAAATCGCTGCCGGGCATGCTCATGGCCGCCGCCCGGCTCGATCTCGCCTCGGTGTTCCTTTACGCGGGCTCGATCATGCCGGGCCAGGTCGACGGCCGGGACGTCACGATCATCGACGCCTTCGAAGCCGTCGGCGCCTGCCTGGCCGGCAAGATCAGCCGCGCCGAGGTGGACCGGATCGAGCGCGCGATCTGCCCCGGTGAGGGCGCCTGCGGCGGGATGTACACCGCCAACACGATGGCGTCGGTGGCCGAGGCGCTCGGGATGTCACTGCCCGGTTCTGCCGCCCCGCCCGCCGTCGACCGGCGCCGCGACGGCTTCGCCCACCGGTCGGGGGAAGCCGTCGTCGGCCTGCTCCGGCAGGGCATCACCGCGCGGCAGATCATGACCATGGAGGCGTTCGAGAACGCCATCGCCGTCGTGATGGCGCTCGGCGGTTCGACCAACGCCGTCCTGCACCTGCTCGCGATCGCGCGGGAGGCGGAGGTCGACCTGCGCATCGACGACTTCAACCGGATCGGCGACAAGGTCCCGCACCTGGGCGACCTCAAGCCGTTCGGGAAGTACGTGATGAACGACGTCGACAAGGTCGGCGGCATCCCCGTGGTGATGAAGGCGCTGCTGGACGCCGGGCTCATGCACGGTGACGTGCTGACCGTGACCGGCAAGACGATGGCCGAGAACCTCGAAGGCATCGCGCCCGCCGGGCTCGACGGCGAGATCATCCGCCCGCTCGACCGCCCGATCCACAAGACCGGCGGGCTGACCATCCTCAAGGGATCGCTGGCCCCGGAAGGCGCGGTCGTGAAGTCGGCGGGCTTCGACGAATCGACGTTCACCGGCACCGCGCGGGTCTTCGACGGCGAACGGGCCGCCCTCGACGCGCTCGCGGAGGGCCGGATCGTCGCGGGCGACGTCGTCGTCATCCGGTACGAAGGCCCCAAGGGCGGACCGGGGATGCGCGAGATGCTCGCCATCACCGGCGCGATCAAGGGCGCCGGGCTCGGGAAGGACGTCCTGCTCATCACCGACGGGCGGTTCAGCGGCGGCACGACCGGCCTCTGCGTCGGTCACATCGCGCCCGAAGCCGTCGACGCCGGGCCGATCGCGTTCGTGCGCGACGGCGACCCGATCACGCTGGACGTCGCGAACCGGACGCTCGAAGTCGAGATCGACGACATCGAGGCGCGCCGGGAGGGCTGGACGCCGAAGGCCCCGGCGTACACACGCGGTGTCCTCGGCAAGTACGCGAAGGTCGTCCGGAGCGCCGCGCACGGCGCCGTCTGCGAATAAGCCCGCCGCGGCGGGTGCCCAGGTCTCGTGAGTGGTAATGACGGTTCTAACCGTCATTACCACTCACGAGCCACCTTGCCCAGCCGAACCTTCACGAACGGGTGATGCGTAGGCCCGGGAGGCCCGACTACGTAATTCACCCGATGTGCCCGCCACCCCGGAGCAGCAGACTCGGCGCCCCGACGATTCGCTGCCCGGAGGTCGACCATGACCGCGTCCCACGCTCCAGCCCGCTCCGCCGCCCTCGTGATCGCCCGCACCGTCGTCGACGGCGTCCGGCATCTCCTGCCCGAGCACGCGCCCCTGCTCGACACGCGTGCCACCGAGTTCGTCGCGTCGGTCCTGGAGCACGACGGGAGGGACTCCGCGTTCGGGATCGCCGCCGGTGCGGACGCCTTCCGGCAGATGGGGGTCGCGGAGTACGCCGCCGGCAAGGGACTCGACCGGCTTTCCCGCGCCTTTCACTCGGCGGGCCGGTGCGCGCTGCCCGTCCTGGCCTCGCTGTCGCGGCAGCCCGGCGCCGGGCCCGCGCTGATGGACACCGGGGTGGAGGCCCTGCTCCGCTGCGTCGACGTCCTGATCCGGCTGTCCACCGCCGCCTACCGCGCCGCGCACACGCCGTCGATGGCCGAACTGCGCCGCGACCTGCTCCAGGAGATCTTGAGCGGCCGACCGCCCGCGAAGTGGGCGGGACTGGCGGCCGAGGCGGGCTGGGTGCCGCCCGCCAAGGTGGTCGCCATCGCCGCGGAGCCCGGCGCGGTCCGGGCCTCCTTCGGCCCGGAGGTACTGGCCGACCTCACCGGGGAGTACCCGCACCTGCTCGTCCCCGACGACATCGAGATCGGCCGCGTGCTGGCGGGGACGCGGGCGGCGGGCGGCCCCGCGGTGGCACCCGCCGACGCCGTGACGTCCCTGCGGTGGGCCCGGCGGACGCTGGAACTGGTCCGGCGTGAGGTGATCGAGGACGGTCCGCTCGTCCGCTGGTCGGATCACTTGACCACGCACTGGCTCTTCGCCGACGAGGTGCTCACGACCGCGCTGGTCAGGCGCAGCCTGGCACCGATCGCCGGGCTGCCGTCGACCGAGCGCGCGAAGCTCGCCGAAACCCTCGACGCGATGCTCTCCGCCCGTGGCGGCGCCCCCGAGATCGCGAACAACCTGGGGGTGCATCCCCAGACGGTCCGCAACCGCCTGCGCCGTCTCCGGGTGTTGTTCGGCGACCGCCTCGACGACCCCAAGGAGCGGCTCGACCTGCGCATCGCCTTGCGCGCGGACCTGCTCGCGCCCGACCCCGGACCGGCGAGGCCCGCCACCCCGATCAGGGCGGCGTGAACCTCAGGCCTGGTCCGCGCTCCGGGTCACCCAGGTGGCCACCTGCACCCGGTTGGAGTACCCGAGCTTGGTGAGGATGTGGTCGATATGCGTGTCCACCGTCCGCCGGGCGATGCCGAGCCGGTCGGCGATCTCCTGGTTCGTCAGTCCCTCGGCGATCACCTGCGCGATCTCGGTCTCGCGCCTGGTCAGCACCCCGGCGGTCTGTCGCCGGGGTTCGGGCACCCGCTCTTCGAGTGCGTACGCGAGGGCGTCGCTTGTGGGCATCGCGGCGCCGTCGGTGAACTCCTTCACCGCGACCTCCCAGCCCAGCGCCGCCGTCACGACGTCGGTGTCGGCCTGCAGCGGTTCGGTGAACGCCTCGTACCGCGTCGGCCACGCGCCCACCGTGCGCCAGACGTTCATCGCGGCGCCCTGCAGGATGGCGGCCCGGTTGGGACGTCCGGTGCGGGCCGCGCAGCCAGCCAGGACCGTGAGCGTGAACCCGACGACGACCCGGTCGTCCACCCTCGCGTGCAGCCGCAGGACCTGTTCGCAGCAGCGGCTCGCCACGGCGAGATCGCCCTGGAGGTACTCGGCGGCGGCGCGCGACCACAGCGCCCAGCCCCGCCAGAAGACCTCGCCCCGCCGTTCACAGCGCTCGACGGATTCGGCGAGCACCGCCCGGCCGCGGTCGATGTCGCCGCCCAGCCAGACGGCCAGCCCGTGGTTGTAACTCGCCCAGAGTTCCGCGCCCTCGTCGCCGTTGGCGCGGAACAGCGCGATGGCCGCGCCGAACAAACGCGCCGCCTCGGACATGGCGTTGCCGATCAGGGCCGCGTAGGCCCGGACGTGGAGCACGTACGCGGCGGCGAGTTCGTCGCCGCTCGCCTCGGCTTCGGCCTCCGCCCTGTCCATCACGGAGCGGTAGGCGTCCATGTCTCCCTGCACCACGGCCAGGAAACCGGACAGCCACAGCACCCGCGCCCGTTCCGGGACACCCGGTGCCGCGGCCTCGTCGAGCCTGCGGACCCACATCCGGCCTTCGGTGTTCAGCCCCCGGAAGATCCAGAACTCCTTGATGTCGCGCAACATCCGCAGCCCGACGACCGCGTCTTCGGGGCCGCCGGTGCAGTAGTCGAGCGCGACGCGCAGGTTCGCGTGCTCGCGCCGCAGCCGCCCGATCCAGCCGAGCTGATCGGTTTCGAGCCATTCGGCGGCGTACCGGCCGGAGAGTTCGGCGAACCAGTCCCGGTGCCGTTTCCGGTATTCCGCCGTCTCGCCGGTTTCGCTGAGCCTGTCGGCGCCGTACTCGCGGACCGACTCCAGCATCCGGTACCGCACGCCGCCCGGGTACTCCTCGCGCAGCAGGATGGACTTGTCGAGCAGCCCGTCGACGACTTCGAGGACCTGGTCGCGCGGCAGGTCCCCGCCGGAACAGACCTGTTCGGCGGCGTCGAGGTCGAAACTGCCCGAGAACACCGACGCGCGCGCCCACAGCAGCCGTTCGGGCCCGGTGCACAGGTCGTGGCTCCAGTCGATCAGCGCCCGCATGGTCTCGTGCCGTTCCGGCCGTCCGCGCCGGTCCTTCGTGAGCACCGAGAACTGCCGGTCGAGCCGGTCGGCGAGCTGGTGCGGGGACAGCGCCCGCGCGCGGACGGCGGCCAGCTCGATCGCCAGCGGCAGCCCGTCGAGCCTGCGGCACAGCCGGATCAGCGGTTCGGTGTCGGATTCGGTGAGCCGGAAGGACGGCGCGACGGCGGTCGCGCGATCCACGAACAGCCGCACCGACTCGTAGCTCATCGCGCGTTCGAAGGAGTCGCCCTGCTCCGGCACCGCCAGCGGGGGCACCGGCAGGATCCGCTCCCCGGCCACCCCGAGGGACTGCCTGCTCGTGGCGAGCACGGTCACCTGGGGGCAGGCCCTGACCACGGTGTCGGCGAACCAGGCGCAGCTGTCGACCAGATGCTCGCAGTTGTCCAGGACGAGCAGCAACCGGCTCGCCTGGAGTGCTTCGACGACGACGTCGATGGCCGGTTTCGCCGAGCGATCGCCGAAGCCGAGGACGTTCGCGACGGTCGGCACCAGCAACGCGGGTTCCCGTAGCTCGGCCAGCGAGACGAAGGCGACTTCGTCGGCGGTGGCTTCGCGGTGGGCCGTCGCGATCCGCCACGCCAGCCTGGTCTTCCCGACCCCGCCGGGGCCGGTCAACGTGACCAGCGACGCCGCTTCCAGCAGCCGTCGCGCCTCGCCGGTCTCGGCGTCACGGCCTACGTAGCTGGTCACTTCGGTGGGTTCGGCCGACCATCCCGAAAGCGAGCCAACTCCGTCCGCCATGCACTCTCCCGCACTCGACCAGACCCGCGATCTCCGTCCGATGTAGACGGGAAACGCCCGGCTGCGGATCCTAGCGGACCGGTCTTTTTTCCGGCACGATGTCGAATCCGCCGGTTCCCGGTCGACGTGGTATCGAAAGCAGATCGGCACGACCAAGGAGAAACCAGATGCGCACCCTGATCGCCACCGCGTTCGTCTCGCTCGACGGCGTCGTCGAAGGGCCCGGCGGGGAGCCCGGCTACCGCAACTCCGGCTGGACCTTCAACGGCATCGAGTTCGACGAAGCGGCCTACGAACTCAAGGGCCGCGAGCAGGGTGAGGCCACCGCGATGCTGCTGGGCCGGGTCAGCTACCAGGCGTTTTCGCCCGTGTGGCCCGGGATGACCGAGGAGTTCGCCGGCTACAACGCGATGCCCAAGTACGTCGTTTCGACCACGCTTCGGGACGAGGACCTGGTCGGCAACTGGGGCGAGACCACGATCCTGCGTTCGCTGGACGAGGTCGCCGAGCTCAAGGAGACCGAGGGCGGGCCGATCATCGTCCACGGCAGTGCGGAGCTGAACCGGAATCTCGCCGACGCGCGGCTCGTCGACCGCTACCACCTGCTGATGTTCCCGGTCCTGCTCGGCGCGGGCAAGAAGCTGTTCAGCGACACCGACAAGGACAAGCAGAACCTCAAGCTCGTCGAGAGCGAGGCTTACGGCAACGGCGTGCAGAAGCTGGTCTACGACGTCGTCCGCTGAGCCCGCGGCCTCGCAGGTGGGGTCAAGCGGGGCAGGGCCAGGAAAGCCGGACGACGGTGCCGGTCGGCGTGCTCGTCACGGAGGCCTCCGGCGCGAAGGCGCGGATGATCGGCAGGCCCCGCCCGCCGTCCGGGCGGCGGCCGTCGCGCCAGCGGCCCTCGTCGGTGACGGTGACCATGATCGAGCCGTCGGCGTGGGCGGCGGTGACCGTCATGACGTTGCCGTCGGTGCCGTCGGGGTAGGCGTGCTTGACGACGTTGGTCATCGCCTCGTAGGCGGTGAGCTTGAGATCCTCGGCGAGTTCGCGGGGGAGGCCCCGGCCGAGGGCCCAGTCCGCCAGGACGTCCCGCAAGGCGGCGGCCTCGGCCGGGACGGCGGCGACTTCGTGGACCAGTTCGTCCGCGCTCTGGCGCACCGGCTCGTCGATCGGCATCACGGAGCTCTCCTCCTCGTCCGCCGCGGTCCACGACCGCCGGATCCATCGCCAAGGCTAAGGCAAGGCGGTGGCCGGGGCGCGCGTACCGGGCGGATGGGTACCGTCATCCGATATCTTCGGAACTCTCGGTGTTCCGATCGTGAGGGAGTGTGACGGTGACTGGCGGAGACGGCGACACCAAGGAGGTTCCGTTCTCGGTGACGGTGGCCAGGCCCGGTGCGCAGGTCGTCATCGCGGTGGCGGGGGAGATCGACCTGACGACGTCCGAAGATCTCAAGGAGACGTTCGAGGAAGCTCTCGAACCCCTGCCCGGCAAGCTCGTCGTCGACCTCGAAGGCGTGGAGTTCTGCGATTCCACCGGGCTGGCCACCCTGGTCGGGATCAACGACCGGTGCGGCAGCCAAGGGGTCGCCTTGAGTTTCCTCCCGTCACCGACGATCAAGCGGCTGGCGTTGAAGACGGGCCTCTCCACCTTGCTGCCGTTCGCGAGCAACTGAGCCGGGCTCACCGATGCGGCACGGGTGAGGCCTTCGGTACTTCGCGGATCGCGTTGGCGAGGTACTGGTACACGGGAATGTGGGCGTCGACGCCGAACAGCTGCAGCAACCGCAGCACCGGGCGGGTGCAGGCGACGACCCCGACCGCCCGTCGCTCCGTGCGGGCACGGGCGGCGGCGGATTCGATGACCCGCAGCCCGGCCACGCCGAGGAAAGTGACCCCGGTGAGGTCGACCACCGTGGTGACGGGAAGGTCGTGCCGCAGCTCGCGCTCGAGCCGTCCGGCGGTGGCGAGGTCGATCTCACCGTCGGCGGAGATGACGAGGACGTCGTCGTTCCACCGGGTTCTCCGGACCTGCAACAGGTGATCTTCGGATGGCCGCGGCCGGGGGATGGGGGCGCTGACGAAGGATCGGAGGGCGGGGCCGTCGCGGCTTCCCGTGGGTAACGAAAGTCGGTCGGTCATGAGCTGGTCTCCCGGATAGCCGGGACGAGACGGACAACGGGCAAGCCTGCACAACTGCTGCGCAAGTCAACGCGCCGCCGCGTCGCCCGATGAAAAGTTCTGGGGCCGCGGACATGCGGGTCGTTCGCGCGGGCTGGTGGACTCAACCTCACGTACCCGTAACCGTACGCCGCTCACCGTGTCTGGCAAGACGGCACCGGGTGAACAGCGCATGATTCACGACGGCGGATGGTCACTCACACAGGGCCTTTTCCCAGGTCGGTCCAGTCTCGTGAGTGGTAATGACGGCTAGAACCGTCATTACCACTCACGAGTCCGGGCGCCGTTTCGTGGCCTTCCTGGCGGCGAGCGAGCACAGGAACGCCGCCACGAAGCCGACCGCGGTGAGGGTGCCCGCCCAGACGGCACCGGTACTGGCCAGCAGGTAGAGCTGGACCACGGCCGTGCATGCGTAGACGACCGCCAGACCCAGCCACAGCCGTTGCGTCATCATCTCCCGTCTCCGTTCCCCAGGTACCGGGTCAATCGCGGCGGGGGGGGCTCTGGTTACAGGGTGTTCGAAAGTGGCGTCTTCCTGGGGAAACGCCGAAGGCCGTCAGGCGGCCCCCGCGGGGAAGACCTTGCCGGGGTTGAAAATGCCGTGCGGGTCGAGCGCCTGCTTGACCGCGCGATGCAGGTCGAGCACCGCCGGCCCGAGCTCGCGGGTGAGCCCGGCTTGTTTCAGCAGGCCGACGCCGTGCTCGCCGGTGACCGTGCCGCCGAGGTCGAGCGCGCCGGAGATGATGTCCTCGAAGGCCGCTTGCGCCGCTTTCCGGGCGTCCTCGTCGCCGGGCGGCGTCACCAGCAACGGGTGGAGGTTGCCGTCGCCGACGTGCGCGACGTTGGCGATCACCACGTTGTGGCGCCGGGCGGCGGCGTCGATTTTCGCGAGCATCTCGGGAACGCGCCGTGTCGGTACGCAGACGTCCTCGGTGAGCACCGGCCCGAGCCGTTCGAGGGCCGGGTACGCCAGCCGCCGGGCGGCGAACAGCGCGTTGGCCTCGGTCTCGTCGGAGGACTGGGCGGCCCAGGTCGCCCCGGCGTTCTCGAAGCATTCGAGCAGGACGGCGGCCTCGTGCTCGCCCAGCGCGCCGGGGGTGTCGGTGCGGCCGAGCAGGACGACGTTCGCGTCCGCGCTGAGCCCCATGTTCTTCCACGCGTCCACCGCCGCGAGACAGTGCCTGTCGACGAGTTCGAGTGCCGACGGGACCACCCCGCGCGCCGCCACCGCCGCCGCGGCCTCGCCGGCCGCGACCGTGGTGTCGAAGTACCCGGCGACGGTCCGTTCCGCGGCCCGCGCGGGCCGCAGCCGGACGGTGATCTCGGTGATCACGCCGAGCGTGCCCTCGGAGCCGACCATCAGCCCGGCGAGGTCGTACCCCGCGACCCCCTTCGCCGTGCGGCGGCCGAGCCGGACGAGTTCGCCGGTGCCGGTCACGACCTGCAGGCCGAGTACGTAGTCCCGGGTGACGCCGTATTTCACACAGCACACACCGCCCGCGTTGGTCGCCACGTTGCCGCCGATCGTCGACCACGGCGAACTCGCCGGATCCGGCGGATACCAGAGCCCGTGTTCCGCGCACGCGGCGCCGAGATCGTCGTTGACCACGCCGGGCTCGACGACCGCGATCCGCTCCAGTTCGTCGATCTCCTTGATCGCGGTCAGCTTGTCGGTGACCAGGACGACGCAGCCGTCGAGGGCGTTCGCGCCGCCCGAGAGACCGGTGCCCGCGCCGCGGGTGACGAGCGGGACGCGATGCCGCAGGCAGAGCCGCACCACCGCCTGGACCTCTTCGGCGGTATGCGGCCGGACCGCCACGAGAGGGAGGCCATGAGGCGCCCACTCGGCTTCGTCGTGGGCGAAGCTCCGCAGGACGTCCGGGTCGCGGACGAGCCGGTCCGGCGGCAGCCCGGCGGCCAGATCATCGATCATCATGGCTCCCACGCTAGGTCTCGTGAGTGGCGATGATGGTCAGAACCGTCATTACCACTCACGAAGACGAACCGGCCGCCCGGAAGAAGTCCGCCAAACCGTCCCATGACCGGGAACTGCGCCGCCGGTCCCACCAGGTCCGGAAGGGGGTGGAGGCCATCGCGTGCCGGGTGTAGGACGTCATCACCGCGCGATAGACGTTCTCCGCCTGATCCCAGGTCAGCCGCTCCTTGCGCCACGCCAGCACGAGCCGCATCCGCAGGGGATCGTCCTTCAGCGGCCGGACGACCATCCCCGGCAGTTCGGGCGCGGTCGGTTCCACGAGCTGCACCGCCTGCCCGGCGGCGATCAGCTGCCGTCCGCCGCCGTTGGGGCATTCGAAGCGGATCCGGGGCGTGAACCCGGCGCGATGCGTCGCGGCGCGCAACGACGTCAGCGAGCCGTCCTCAGGGCCCGGCGGTCCGATCCACGCTTCGTCCGCGAGGTCGGCCAGGTCGACTTCGGAGGCACCGGCGAGCCGGTGCCGGGCGGGAAGGCCGACGAAGACGGGCACCCACGAGAACAGCACCCGGTGCCCCAGATGCTTCGCCAGCGGTACTTCCTGGTCGTCCGACATGGCGATGACGGCGATGTCGAGGGTGGCGCGCGCCAGCCCCTGCGCCAGCACGGAACTGGACGGCTCCACGTGCACGGTCACGTCGAGTCCCGGCAGCGCGTCGTCCAGCAGCTCGACGAACGCGGGCAGACAGTCCATTTGGGACGATCCGAGCCGGACCGGGCCGTCACCCAGCGCGCCGAGGAGGTCGCTTTCGAACCGGTCGAATTCGACGAGCAGGGTCAGCGCACGGCGCAGTGTCTGCTCGCCGACCGGGGTCGGGGTCACGCCGGTGTGGCTGCGGACGAACAGCGGCGCGCCGATCTGCCGTTCGAGCCGCTGGAGCAGTGAGGTCAGCGACGGCTGGGACATGCCCAGCGCGGCGGCCGCCTGCGAGAGGCTGCCCGCTTCGGCGATCGCGCAGATCGCCCGCAGGTGCCGGATCTCCAGGGCCATAGACGGAGTCTATCGCCGACGGTCATTACGGCCGGGCCGTTTCCGGTGTGAAGGTGCGTCCAGGACTCCGACTATCCGAAGGGGGAGCCGATGACCGGCGACCGAACCCGGCCGGACCTGCGCGCGCTACTGGCCGCCAAGGGATTCCGGAACTGGATCAGCGACGGCTGGGAGCCCGTCGACGACGTGGTGGAGGTGCCGCCGGGCACCGCCGAGGCCGCGGCCGCCCATCGCGGCAGGCTGTCGGCGGAACTGCCGGGGCAGCGGATCGCGCTCGCGGCGGGCCGTGCCGTGGTGCGCTCCAACGACACTTTCCACGGCTTCCGCGCCGACAGCGACTTCGTCTGGCTGACCGGCTGTCAGCGCGAAGGCGCGATCCTGGTGCTGACCCCGGCCGGGGACAGCCACCACGCCACGCTGTACGTCCCGCGTCCGGCGGAAGCGCACGAACCCGACTTCGTGGGCGACGCGGACACCAGCCCGTTGTGGGTCGGCTCCGCCGCCGGACCCGCCGCGTACGGCGAGGCGCTCGGCATCGAATGCCGTCCACTGGAAGACCTTCCGCGGGGTTTGCGCGGGCGGAACCCGGGCGTGCTGACCGGCGCCGGCGTCGACCCCGTGCTCGACGGGTTCGGTTTCGGCCACAGCGAACGCCTCCGGACCGCCCTCGCCGAGCTGCGCCGGATCAAGGACGACTGGGAGATCGGCCAGTTGCGCGACGCCGTCGACGCCACCGCCCTCGGGTTCGCCGACGTGCTGTCCGCCTTGCCCGAGGCCGTCCGCGGCGGCGGGGAACGCTGGCTGCAGGGCACCTTCGACCGGCGTGCCCGGACCGAGGGCACGGGCCCCGGCTACACCTCCATCGTCGCGGCCGGACCGCACGCGCCGATCCTGCACTGGACGCGCTGCGACGGGCCGGTGACCGACGACAGCCTGTTGCTGCTCGACGCCGGAGTCGAGCTGGAGTCCTTGTACACGGCCGACATCACCCGGACCTTCCCGGTCGGCGGCGAGTTCACGACGGCGCAGCGCGATGTCTACGACCTCGTGCACAAGGCGCATCTCGCGGCCTTGGCCGAGGTCCGTCCCGGCCGGGACTACGGCGCTTTCCAGGCGACGGCGCTGCGGGTGCTCGCGGAGGGGTTGCACGACTGGGGTCTTCTCCCGGTCTCGGTGGAGGAAGCCCTGTCGCCGGACGGGCAGCAGCACCGGCGGTACATCGTCTGCGGTACCGGCCACTTCCTCGGGCTGGACGTCCACGACTGCGCGGCCGCGAGCCCCGGCGCCTACCGCGAGGGCGCGCTCGCCGAAGGCATGGCGCTCGCGGTCGAGCCGGGTCTGTACTTCCACGCCGTCGACCGCACCGTGCCGCCCGAACTCCGCGGCCTCGGCATCCGGATCGAGGACAACGTCGTGGTCACCGGATCCGGCCACGAGCTGCTCTCCGGCGGGTTCCCCTCGACCGCCGACGAGGTCACCGCGTGGGTCCGGGCGGCCAGGGGCTGAACGGAGCGGGCCGGATGCCTCGTGAGTGGTAATGACGGTTAGAACCGTCATTACCACTCACGAGGCTCCTTGACCGGACCGCCGTCGCGGTGAAAGGCGTGTCATGATGTTCGCGAACTCGATCGGCAAAGCGAACGATTACTCCGCCGGTCGTACGGTTTGACGAACGCAGGGGAGAAGCGGTGGAGGACGAGGCGCCTTCGATCCGGGACATGCTCGCGGTCAACCTTCGCGCGGCGAGGTCGGCGAGGGGCCTTTCGCTGTCGGAGCTCGCCCGGCGGTCGGGTATCGGCAAGGCGACGTTGTCGCAGCTGGAGTCCGGCGGCGGCAATCCGACCATCGAGACGGTGTTCAGTCTCTCCAGGGTGCTGGAGGTGGCGATCTCCGATCTGCTCGACCACCGGGCGGGCGGCGCGCTCACCGTGGTGCGCGGCGCCGACGTCGAAGTGCTCCGCGGCGAGGGAGTGGATCTGCGGCCGCTGCGCCGGATCGAAACCGGCGACGGCGTCTTCGAGGTGTACGACCAGGTGGTGCGCGGGGACGCGCCGCAGCGTTCGCAGGGCCACGTCGGGATCGAGCACACCATCGTGCAGTCGGGCTCGTTGCGGGTGGAGGTGGCGGGCCGGACCGTCGACGTCGGCCCGGGGGACTACGTCGCCTTCGACGCCCGTGAGCCGCATCGCTACACCGCTTCGGAGGGGCCGGTGCATTCGGTCCTGCTGCTGCAGTATCGCGCGGACGAACGGCTCGACGGCAAGCCGCATCCCGTGCTGAAGGGCTGACCGGGGGCCGGGTATTGACACCCTTCCGGGGTGGAACCTACGCTCCGATCGTTCGCTTTACCGAACGGCGGAGGGTCGATGAACCGAACGCGTGTGGTCGTCCTCGGGGCGGGCATCATCGGTGCCGCGTGTGCCCGTGAGCTGAGCCGGGCGGGCTTCGACGTCGTGGTCGTGGATCGCGGCCACCCCGCCGGCGGGACCACGTCGCATGGCGAGGGCAACGTCCTCGTCTCGGACAAGGGACCCGGTGCCGAACTCGAACTCGCCAAGCTTTCGGCCCGGCTGTGGCCGCGAGTCGTCGCCGAAATCGCCGACGAAGACGCCTCGGCCGCGTCGGCGATCGAATACGACCCCAAGGGCGGCATCGTGGTCGCCACCACCGGCGAGGGTGCCGGTGCCCTCGCCGCGTTCGCCGAGGCGCAAGCTGGTGCCGGGATCCGCGCGGAACCCTTGTCGCCCAAGGAACTCGCGATCGCGGAACCCGCGCTGACCCGGGCGGTGACCGCCGCCTTCCGCTATCCGGAGGACGCCCAGGTCCAGCCAGCGGGCGCGGCGCTGGCGCTGCTGGGTTCCGCGCTGCGCCACGGTGCCCGGCTGCGCGCCGGGACCGAGGTCGTCGGCGCGATCGTCCGGAATGGACGGATCACCGGTGTCCGGGTGCCGGGCGGGAGCATCGAGGCCGACGTCGTCGTCAACGCCGCGGGCCCGTGGGCCGGGCAGGTTTCCGCGCGTCTCGGTGCCCCGATCGCCGTCCGCCCCCGCCGGGGCGAGGTACTGGTGACCACCCCGATGCCCGGCGTCGTCCGGCACAAGGTCTACGACGCCGATTACGTCGGCGCGGTCGGCGCGGATTCCGGTGACCTGCAAACTTCCGCCGTCGTCGAGTCGACCTGGGGCGGCACCGTGCTGATCGGTTCGTCGCGCCGCCGGGTGGGCTTCGACGACGCCATCCGCCCCGAGGTGCTCAGTGCCATCGCCGTCAAGGCGCTGCGGCTGTTCCCGGCGCTCGCCGACGTCGCGGTGATGCGGGCTTACGGCGGTTTCCGGCCCTATGTGGACGATCACCTCCCGGTCCTCGGCGAGGATCCGCGGCTGGCGAACCTGTGGCACGCCACCGGGCATGAAGGCGCCGGTATCGGCTTGAGTGTCGGCACCGCGCGGTTGCTGCGCGAACTGCTCACCGGGACGGAGCCCGCCATGGCGGTCGAAGAGTTCACTGTGGACCGTCCGGCGGTACTGGCGGAGGTGGCGGCATGAGCGGCAGGCCGGTCCGGATCACCGTCGACGGCGAACCGGTGGCCGGGATCGCGGGCCAGAGTGTGGCGGGCGTGCTGCTCGCCGCGGGCCGGAACTCCTGGCGCACCACCCGTTCCGGCGCGCCCCGCGGCGTGTTCTGCGGTATCGGCGTCTGCTTCGACTGCCTGCTCACGGTCAACGACGTGCCCGACGTCCGCGCGTGCCTCCGCCCGGCCGCCGACGGCGACGAGATCCGCACGCAGACCCGGGAGGACAGGATTTGAGCAGGCAGGTGGTGATCGTCGGCGCCGGACCGGCCGGGCTGGCGGCGGCCGAGCACGCGCTGCGGGCGGGTGCCCGGGTCACGGTGCTGGACCAGGCGGACACTCCCGGCGGCCAGTACCACCGCATGCCGCCCGAGGCCTACCAGGCGCGGAACTCCGGCCGGGCGGGCTTCGAGCGGCGCCGTCGGCTGCTGGCGCATCCGCGATGCCGGTGGTGGCCCGGCTCCACCGTGTGGGCGTTCGGTAGCGCGGAGAACCGGGTGCATGTCCTGAGAGGACAGTCCGACGGCACTGGGCGACGGCGGCTGACCCTGGTTCCCGACGCGCTGATCCTGGCGACCGGCGCGCATGACCGCACCCTTCCGTTCCCCGGCTGGGAACTGCCCGGTGTGTACACCGCGGGCGCGGCGCAGGCGCTGGCCAAGGGGGAGCGGGTCGCGATCGGCAAGCGCGTGCTCGTGGCCGGGGCCGGACCGTTCCTGCTGCCGGTCGCGGAATCGCTGCTGGGCGTCGGTGCGGAGGTGGTCGCCGTGCTGGAGGCCAACCCGTTCCCCACCGTCCGCAAAGGATGGTCGGCTCGTCCGTGGCGGCTGGCCGCGCATCCCGGCAAGGCGGGCGAGCTGGCCCGCTACGCCGTCACCCTCGCCCGCCACCGCGTTCCGTACCGGCTGGGCCGGGTCGTGATCGAAGCACGCGGCGCAGGCAAGGTCCGCGAGGTCGTGACCGCCGGGGTGCGTGCGGACTGGTCGCTCGTTCCCGGCACCGAGCGGGTATACGAGGTCGACGCGGTCTGTGTCGGCCACGGATTCGTCCCGCGGCCCGAACTGGCCGTCGCGGCGGGCTGTGTCCTCGACGGTGGCTTCGTCCGGGTCGACGGCGAACAACGGACCACAGTGGACGGTGTCTTCGCCGCGGGAGAGATCACCGGCATCGGCGGAGCGGGCACCGCCGCCGCCGAAGGTGCGGTGGCCGGATGCGCCGCCGCGGGCGGGCGTCCGTCGCGGGCCCTGCTCCGCACCCGCGACCGGGCGCTGGCCTTCGCCGAACGGCTCGCCGCCGCGCATCCGATCGGCCCAGACTGGCCCGGCTGGCTGCGTGCCGACACGATCGTCTGCCGCTGCGAGGAAACCACGTACGGCGAACTGACCCGCGCCGCCCGCGACCCCGCCTGCCCGGGCCCGCACGCGCTGAAACTCGGCACCCGCGCCGGGCTCGGTCCGTGCCAGGGCCGGATGTGCGGCGTGAGCGTGGCCGAACTCTGCGGCGGTGCCGAACGGCATCACCGCCCGATCGCACAGCCCATCCGGCTGGGCGAACTCGCCTCCCGACCCGAAGGAGAACCTGAATGAGCACCCCGGACCTCGGTGGCGTCGTCGTCGCGACCGCTCTCCCGTACCGGGCGGACGCGTCGGCGCCCGCCGGGCTGGCCGTGGACTACGACGCCTACGCCGCGCACTGCCGGTGGCTGATCGACAACGGCTGCCGGGGCGTCGGCCCGAACGGCTCCCTCGGCGAGTACTCCTCGCTCACCGACGACGAACGCCGCCGGGTCGCCCGCACCGCGATCGAAACCGTCGGCGCGGACGGGATCGTCGTCGTCGGCGTGCACGGACCGGGGTCGCATCAGGCCAGGCACTGGGCCGAGATCGCGGCCGAGGACGGCGCCCACGGCCTGCTCTGCCTGCCGCCCACGATGTACCGCGCCAACCGCGGCGAGGTGCTCGCCCACTTCGAGGCGGTGGCCTCGGTCGGCCTGCCGGTGATGGTCTACAACAACCCCATCGACACCAAGGTCGACCTCACCCCGGGCCTTCTCGCCGAGATCGCGGCGATCGACAACGTGGTGGCGGTCAAGGAGTTCTCCGGCGATGTCCGGCGGGTGCTGGAGATCCGCGAGCGGGCGCCGGGCCTCGACGTGATCAGCGGTGCCGACGACGTCGTGCTGGAAAGCCTGCTGATGGGCGCGACGGGCTGGTTCGCCGGTTTCCCCAACGTGTTCCCCGCCGAATCCGTGCGCCTGTTCGAATTGGCGACGTCCGGCAAGCTCGAAGAGGCCAAGGCGCTGTACGAGCCGTTGGTGGCCGCGTTCCGGTGGGACTCGCGCACCGAATTCGTCCAGGCGATCAAGCTCGGCATGGATCTCGTGGGCCGCTACGGCGGGCCGTGCCGCCCGCCGCGCGGGCCGCTGACCGCCGGGCATCACGAACAGGTCCGTGCCGACATGGGCCGCGCGCTGGCCTCGCTGGGGGTGAAGTAGGTGCGGTCGATCCGCTCGATCACCGCGGTCGACTCGCATACCGAGGGGATGCCGACCCGGGTGGTGACCGGCGGGGGCGGCCTCATTCCCGGCGCCACCATGGCCGAACGCCGCCGGTACTTCATGGAGCACCTGGATCAGCTGCGGCGGTTCCTGATGAACGAGCCGCGCGGCCATTCCGCGATGAGCGGCGCGATCCTGCAGCCGCCGTCGCGCGACGACGCCGACTGGGGCGTGGTGTACATCGAGGTGTCGGGCTGCCTGCCGATGTGCGGGCACGGCACGATCGGGGTGGCGACCGTACTGGTGGAGACCGGCATGGTAGAGGTGACCGAGCCGAAGACCGTGGTCCGCCTGGACACCCCGGCCGGGCTCGTGCACGCCGAGGTCGAGGTCCGGGACGGGCGCGCGGAACGGGTCAAGCTCCGCAACGTCGCGTCCTTCCTGGCCGAGCGGGACGCCGTCGTCGAGGTGCCCGGATTCGGGGAGGTGCGCTACGACCTGGCCTACGGCGGGAACTTCTACGCCATCCTCGAACTGTCCCAAGTGGACATCCCGTTCGAGCGGACCGAAAAGGACCGGATCCTCGCCGCGGGGCTGGACATCATGGCGGCGATCAACGAGCAGCGCCCGCCGGGACATCCGGCCGATCCGCTGATCGGCGGCTGCAAGCACGTCCAGTTCCTCGCCCCGGGGTCGGACGCCCGCGCTTCGCGCAACGCCATGGCGATCCATCCGGGCTGGTTCGACCGGTCACCCTGCGGCACGGGCACCTCGGCCCGGATGGCGCAGCTGCACGCCCGCGGTGAGCTGCCGCTGCACACACCGTTCGAGAACAGCTCGTTCATCGGCACCACCTTCACCGGCGAGCTGGTGGCCGAGACCACCGTCGGCGGTGTCCCCGCGGTGGTGCCGGAGTTCTCGGGGCGGGCCTGGATCACCGGAAACGCCACCTACCTGCTCGACCCGGACGATCCGTTCCCCGAGGGTTTCGTCCTTTGACCCCGGCGTTTCGTCCTCTGGTTGCGATGCTTGCGCGTGCAACTACCGCGACCAGAGGACGAAACGCGTCAGGGGGAGACCACCGTCCCGCCCTGGACGACGTGCCGGAACGCCTTCGGCTCGGCCAGGACGCCGATGTCCTCCAGCGGATCCCGGTCCACGACGAGCAGATCCGCGTGCGCGCCGGGGGCCAGCGTGCCGATCTCGCCGGTCAGGTTCAGCAGATCCGCGGCGGTCGACGTCGCCGACCGGATGACGTCCAGGGCGGGCTGCACCTCGCCGCGCAGGCGGAATTCGTGGTTCTGGTGCCGGTGCATCCCGCCGAGGAGATCGCTGCCGTACACGAGTTTGACCCCGCCCCGCGCGGCGCGTTCCAGCGCGGCCATCCCCGCGCCGAGCACCTCGTCGACCTTGCGCCAGCTGGATTCCGGCAGCCCGTGCTCGCGCCCCTCCTCCTTCAAAGCCCAGTACGTGACCAGGGTGGGCACGAGATACGCGTCGTGGCGGAGGAACAGTTCGACACTCAGGTCGTCGATCAGGTTGCCGTGCTCGATCGACCGCACGCCCAGCTCCAGCGCCCTGTTCACGGCGCGGGCGGTGTAGGCGTGCGCCGCGACGTAGCGGTTGGCCGACTCCGCCTCCTCGACGATCGCGCGCAGTTCGTCGGCGGAGTACTGCGTCGAGTCGATCCGGTCGGTGGGGGAGGCGACGCCGCCGGAGGCCATCACCTTGATGTGGTGCGCCCCCTTGCGGAGTTCGTCGCGCGCCGCCGCACGGACCGCGTCGACCCCGTCGGCCACCCGGCCGAGACCCGCGCAGCACGGATGGTCGTCACTGGCGTTGGCGCCGCGGGTCCGGCTGTCGCCGTGCCCGCCGGTCTGGCTCAGCGCGCGGCCGCAGAACAGCAGCCGCGGGCCCCGGAACAGCCCCTCGGCCTGCGCGTCGGCGAGGCCGTAGTCGGCACCGGAGGCATCGCGGACCGTGGTGAAGCCCCGGTCCAGCATCCGGCTCATGGTGCGGGCGCTGTGCGCGGCCACATAGGACGGTGACGACGCCGGGAGCGACCCCAGATCCGCGGTCGACGCGGTCACGTGGACGTGGGCGTCGATGAGGCCGGGCAGGACGAACGCGCCCCGCAGGTCCAGCGTCCGGACGTCGCCGGCGGTGAGCCCCGTGCCGACCTCGACGACGCGGCCGTCCTCGCAGCGGAGGTCCCCTTCGGTGTACTCGCCCTTGACCGGGTCGAGCAGGCGGGCGTCGCGCAGCAGCAGTGAGCCGGTCATCGGGTCTCCAGGAGTTCGAGCAGGGCCGGGACGGCCAACGGTGCCAGGGAACGGGCCGCTTCGACGGAAGCGTCGTCGTAGCTGCCTTCGGCGTCGAGGATGTTGAGGACGCCGAGCGTGCGGCCGTCGTCCACCACCGGCACGTTGATCACCGCGCCGCAGCCCAGCCGGTCGATGAGTTCGTGGTCGGCGAAGATCTCCCGCACCGCCGCGCTGTCCGGGCCGAAGTAGGGTTCCTGTCCGGTGATGCACCGGTCCAGCCAGCCCGCGGCCACCTCGACGGTCTTCTCGCCGCCCACCGGGTACTCCGCCGGGTGGCTGCTGTGCACCCGCCGCAGCGCCTGCCGTTCGGGCACCCACGCCAGCACGGTGAACAAGCGCACGCCGATGGTGGCGCGGGTCTTGTCCTCCACAGTGGACAGTGACATGGTCACTTGGTCATCTCCTTCGCGGTCTTCACGGGCGCGCCGTGTTCGGTCAGTTCTTCCAGCGAGCGGCCGGCGGTGGACAGGCCGAACACGACCACGCACACCACCCCGGCCGCCAGGACGGCGGTGGTCAGGCCGAAGACACCGGCGAACCCGAGGCTCGCGGCGGACAGGCCGATGATCGTCGGGGCCAGGATGCTGCCGACCCGGCCGAACGCGCTGGACAGCCCGGTCCCGCTCGCGCGGATCCAGGTCGGGAACACCTCGGGGGTGTAGGAGTACACGCCGGCGTAGGTGCCGTTGAGGAAGAACGACAGCACCGCTCCGGCGAGGGTGATCGACCACGGCGCGTCCATCTGGCTCAGCCAGAACGCGCTCACCGCCGAACCCGCCAGGTACAGCGCGATGGTGTGCTTGCGGTCGAGCCGTTCGGAGAGCCAGGCGGCGGAGAAGTATCCGGGGATCTGCGCCAGGTAGATGATGATCGAGAACTCGAAGCTCTTGGTCACCGTGATCCCCCGCTCGACGAGCAGCGTCGGGATCCAGGAGAAGAAACCGTAGTAGGAGAAGGTGATCACGAACCAGACGGTCCAGATCACCGCGGTACGGCGGGCCATCGCCGGGCTCCAGAGGAACTTGAGCGCGCTGAGGAGATTGACCTTGGGCGTCTCCGTCGCGGGCTGGGCGTCGGTCTCGGCGACCGCCGGAAGTGCCCGCCTCGTCGCCTTTTCGACGTCCCGCTCCAGTTTGGCGACGATCTTCTCCGCCTCCGCGTGCCGCCCGTTGGCGACGAGGAACCTCGGTGACTCCGGCAGGGACCGGCGCCACCACAGCAGCATCACGATCGGCAGCGCGGTGATCAGCTGGGCGACCCGCCAGCCCTCCGGCACGGTGGGGACGACGAAGCGCCCGATCAGCGCCGCGGCCACGAACCCGAAGGAGAAGAACCCGGCGAGCGCGCCGACGAACCAGCCGCGCCGCTTGGCGGGCACGAATTCGGACAGGAACGGCGCGATGATCGCGCTTTCGGCGCCCGCGCCCGCCCCGGCCAGCACCCGGGCGCCCAGGAAGACCTCGTAGTCGGGGGAGAAGGCGGCGAGCACCGAGAACACCGCGTAGAAGGCCAGCGCGTACATCATGACCTTCTTGCGGCCGATGCGGTCGCCCAGCAGGCCGGCGGCGATCGCGCCGAAGAGGAAACCGAACGGCGTCGCGGAACCGATCAGCCCGAGCTGCCCGTTGTCGAGGCCCCAGGCCGCTTTCGCGCTCGGCAGGAGGAAGGCGACCACGGCGGAGTCCATCCCGTCGAAGGTGTAGCCGAGTCCGCCGATGAGCAGGAGTTTGTAATGGGGACGGCTCAACGGGAGCCGGTCCAGCCGGGCCAGAAGCGTCATGGGGAACGCCTTCCGTGGTTCGGGCGACGAGGAGTGCGGACAACGTATACTGCGTTTCGTCAAAACTGCAATGGTTGTTGCAAGTGGTTCACCGGGCACGATGCGTTACCGTGACGCGATCGAGGGAGGGTGTGCGTGACAGAGACGGCGGCCGACGACGGTTTCGAGGCGTGGCTTCGGGAACGGACACCGGAACGCGGGCTGCGGCCGAAATCGGCGGCCGTGCTCGAAGTGCTGGTCTCCCAGCCTCGCCGCGCGTCGTTCGGCTCGACGGCCGAGCTCGCGCAGCTCGCCGGGGTCAACGTCGCCACCGTGACCCGGACCGCGCAGGCACTGGGTTTCGCCGGCTGGCCCGCGCTGCAACAGGAACTGCGCGCGCGGTACCTGTCGTCGCTGAGCGCGCCGCAGGTCGCCGAAGAGCACCGTGACGTCGATTCGCCGGGCTCGGCGTCGCTGCGCCGGGACCTCGACAGCCTCGCTCTGCTCAACCGGCGGTTCGACGAGGACGAGATCCGCAACGTCGCCGAGGCCGTCGCCGCCGCGCGCCGCACGGTCGTCATCGCCGACGGCAGCTATGCCGCCGTCGGGATCGCCTTCGCGCACAACGCGCGGCTCGCCGGTTACGACGTCCACGCGATCACCGCGGGCGACGCCGAACTCGCCAACGCCACGGCGAAACTCACCGATGAGGACGTGCTCATCGCGATCAGTTTCTGGCGGCTGTACGAAAGTACGGTGCTCGCCGCGAACGAGGCCAAGGCCAGGGGAGCCCGCGCCTTCGCCATCACCGACGCGGCCAGCCCCGCGCTGGCGGGGGCCGTCGAGCAGGTGCTGATGGTGCCTGCCGAGGGGGTCACCTTCTTCCCGTCGCTGACCGCGGGAATGAGCCTGGTGCAGGCCATCGTCGCGCAACTGGCCGCCGTCGACCCGGTCCGGACCGGTGAATCCATCGAGGCGGCCGAAGCGATGTGGTCGCGGTTCGATCTGCTGCACCGCCGCCCTGGGTCGGCCGAAAGGCCGGTGCCGAAAAGGCCGACCGGTCGAGGCGTCCCCGCCGGATGACCGATCCGCCGCACCCCGCCGGGAAGCGATCCTGGTTCCAGGCCGCCGGAAAAGGCGGCGCCAGGAACGAGGAGAACGAAATGACGATCATCGAGACCCTGGGCGCTTACGCCGGCTTCGCCCTTCTGGTGCTGATGGCGGCGACCCCGCTGCTGGTCGAACTCGACCAGCGCTTCCCGGCCTTCCGCCGGGCGAAGGTGGCCGAACCGGAAAGCCGGATGCCCGCGGGTACCCTCGCCTCGGCGTGACGCAGAGCACAGAGTGCTCGTACGACTACCTCACGTGAGTGATTCCAGCTCCACCGATTCGTAACTTTGTGTCGCGTTATGGAACGCTGAGTGACGTGACCGTGGATCTCTGCTCCAGCTCCCCTTCCGCCGACGCCTTCGCGGAATTCCGCCGCAACGTCGACGAACTGACCCAGGCGTTCATCGACGCCTGCCGTCAAGGCCGCAGTCCCGGCGACGCCACCCTCGACCTGTTGCAGCGTGTCCACCGTGAAGACCGCAACTGGGTCGTCGTCCATCTCACCTTCGCCATCGCCGCGCTCGCCCATCAGCGCGCCATCGCCCCGGCCGACGCCGTCACCCGGCCAGGTGGCGTGACGGGTGCCCCGGAGCGAGCGTTGTTAGCTTCCGCGAGTGACTGATCCGACCGTCTCCGCGATCATCGCGGTATTCGCGGGTTTCGTGCTCGCGGGCCTCCTGGCCGTCCCGTACATCGCGGCGAGTTACCGGCGCCGCGGCGAACTCGGGCTCTGGCGGGTCCTTCTGGTGTTCGGGTTCCTGGTCTACGCCATGGCCTTGTGGACGTACACGCTGCTCCCCATCCCGCGGATGACGGCGACGTGGTGCGCCGAGCACGCGGCGAGTCATCTGCAGCTGCGCCCTTTCCGGTTCCTCGCCGACATCCGCCGCGAGCAGGCCGGCGGCGGCCTGCGGGCGTTCCTGCGCAACCCCGCGGTCCAGCAGGCGGTGTTCAACGTCGCGCTGTTCGTGCCGCTGGGGATGTTCGTGCGGCACCTCTTCCGGCGCGGTTTCCCGGCCACCGTCGCGATCGGGTTCGCCGTCTCGCTGTTCATCGAGTGCACCCAGCTCACCGGTGTCTGGTTCCTGTTCGACTGCCCGTACCGGCTGGCCGACGTCGACGACCTGCTGACCAACACCCTCGGTGCCGCGGTCGGCTTCGGACTCGCTCCCTTGCTGCGCCTGCTGCCGGGGAACGAGCCGTCCGCGCCGCCGGGAATCCCGCGGCCGGTCACCGCGCGCCGCCGTCTGCTCGGGATGGCCGTCGACGTCGTCTCGGTCGTCCTGCTCGGCACCACCATCGGGATCGTGACGACGTTGCTGGCGGGTGAACCGGGCGCCGTGGTCACCGCCCTGATCGGCACCCTGCTGCCCGCGGTGCTCCTGCTGTTCGTCGTCCCGCTCGCGGGCGACGGCGCCAGCTTCGGCCAGCGGGTCGTGTTGCTGCGTCCGGTCGGGCCACCCGGCGGGAAGCCCGCCGGGTGGCGGATGATCGTGCGTTTCCTCGCCGGCTCCGGCGGCTATTTCACCTTGCTCACCTTGGCTTCCACGGTCAACGGCGGATTCGAGGCGCTGGCGAACCTGCTGTTCTTCGCCAGCGGGGTCCTCGCGATCCGGCCTCAAGGCCACCAAGGACTGTCCGGTCTCCTCGCGGGTTTGCGGGTGGTCGACGTACGGGCGGTCGGCGCCTCAGACCAGCCGCCCGCCCCCGTCGACGTGCACGGTGCTCCCGGTCATGAAGGGATTGGTCAGCGTCAGTAGCGCGGCCGAGGCGATATCGGCGGGCCGCCCGACCCGGCGGGCGGGATTGCGCGCGGCGGTGTCGGCGAAGAAAGTGTCCCGGTCCGCCCCGAGCCGGTCCCACGATCCGGAGTCGACGATTCCCGGCGACAGCGCGTTGACCCGCACCGGCGCGAGTTCCACGGCGAGTGCTTCGGCGAGGTGACCGACGGCGCCGTTCGTCGTGGCCATCACGGAGAGGCCGGGCGCCGGTCGCCAGGCCGCGAAGCCGGAGAACAGCAGGATCGAACCGCCGTCGCGGGCGGCGGGCGCGAAATGCTTGGCGAGCAGCAGCGGCCCGATCACCTTGGCGTCGAAGGCGCGGGTGATCGCTTCCCGTGCCAGCCCGGTCACCGGGCCGCCTGTGTGGTTCGCGGCCAGCGACACCAGGTGATCCCAGGAACCGACCTGCGCGGCGAGCGCGCGGATCGAGTCCTCGTCGCCCAGGTCGACCCGTGCGGTGGTCACCCCCGGCAGGTCGAGGGTGCGCGGTTCGCGCCCTGCCAGCACCACGGTGGCGCCCGCCTCGGCCGCGTCGGCGGCCAGCCGCCTGGCGATGCCCGAGCCGCCGCCGACGATGACCATTTTCTTGTCCCGCATCGTGAATGTCATATCCACCTCAGCGCGGCAGGGGCCGGGAACAATCCCGTCGCGATATGAAGGTTTTCGCTTCTGACGATAGATTTGACGAATGCCTACGTTGCGCTCGCTCGAGTGCCTGGTCGCCGTCCTCGACGCCGGTTCGGTGACGGAAGCGGCCGCCCGGCTGCATCTGTCGCAACCCGCGTTGTCGCATCAGCTGGCCGCGCTGGAGAAGGAGATCGGGACGCCGTTGCTCGAACGGCTTCCGCGCGGGGTCCGCCCCACCGCCGCCGGGCGGGCGGTCGCCGCGGACGCGCGCGCCGCGCTCGCCGCCGCGGACCGGGTCGTGGCCACCGGCCGGGCGGGGGCGGACGGGTCCGATGGGCTGTTGCGCGTCGCGTGCGCCGAGTCGATGACCGTCGCCCTGCTCGCGCCGGTGCTCCGGGTCTGGCGGCGGCGCCGTCCCGGGCTGGGGATCGCGCTCACCGAACTGTCCAGTGCCGACGAGCTCGCCGGGCTGGTCGAAGCCGGGATGGCCGATCTCGCGATCGGGCCCCGGCCGACCCGCTGGACCGGGCCGGCCGAGCTGATCGGGCGGGAGGAGGTCGTCGTCGCGGCGGCGAAGAACCACGAGCTGCCCGGCGAGGTCCCCTTCGCCAGCCTCGCCACCGAACCGATCGTGCATTACCACCCGGACAACGGTTTGAGCGGCTGGCTCGACGCGGTCGCGGCCGAGCACGGCGTCACGCTGACCGCGACCACCCGCACCCGCAGCACCGCCACCGCCGCCCAGCTCGCCGCCGCGGGCCTCGGTGTCGCGCTCGTCCCGGCCACCGCGTTGTCCGGGTCGTTCCCCGGCAGCCTCCGGCGGCTCGACCCGCCGCTGAGCCGCGACGTCGTCCTCCTCACCCTCACCCCGAACGATCCACTCGTCCATCGCTTCGGCGCCGATCTTCTTCGCCGGGGGATCCCGGTGCCGTCCGCGGTGGCCGCTTCCCCGTGAGGCCCGCCATGACCCGATCGGGTCTATCCCGCCGTTCGCGCGAGTCATTCCGGCCGGTCGCGGGCAGGGGCCGGAACACTCCCCGCGGTGGACGTGGAGTCGATGGATGACGTGGCCGACTGCCTGCTCTCGGTGGCGTGGAACATTTTCCCGCTGATGGGCAGGCCACCCGCGCGGCCGGGGAACCGGCCCGACGAGATCAGGTCCTTCCTCGTCGACGCCTGCCACGACGCCGGGATGCGGGCCCGTGAATGGGCGGCCGCGCGCGGAACGGGGTCCGAAGAGGACCACCGTCCTTTCCTGCGGCTCGCCGAAGTCGCGGTGGACACGGATCTGTTCCTGAGCATGGTTTCCGGCACGCTGGTCGCCGACGACGAGCGGGTCCGCCGTCGGTGGGCCGAGATCGAGCTGCTGGTCCGCGAGGCCCGCGACCTCGCCGACGAGGTCACGGAATTCCTCGACAGGCAGACCGCCGCCTCTTGCCCGTGACGGCGGGGGCGGCCGGGGAATTCGGCCGCCCCCGCCGGGGATCAGTCTTTTTCGAGCGTCAGGTCGTAGCGGTTGAGCACCTCCTTGACGGGCTGGAAGAAGGTGGTGCCGCCGTCCTCGCAGTCACCCGAACCGCCCGACGTCATCCCCTGTGCCTGCACCAGTTTCGTGCCGGAACCCGAGGTGGGCCGGCTGACGAACGAACCGCCGGAGTCGCCCGGTTCGGCGCAGGCGTCGGTCTGGGTGAGGCCCTTGACGATGTTCCCGTTGCCGTAGTTCACGGTCTGGTCCAGGGCCTCGACCCGGCCGCACTGCCAGTGGGTGGTGATCCCGGACCGGCAGATCCGGCCACCGACCCCGACCACGTCGGCGCCTTCGATCCGCACGTCCGAACCGTCCCCGTACCGGTCGACCCGGGGCGGGGTGGAGACGTCCGAGTGGGTCACCCTGACGGTCCCGTAGTCGTTGCCGGGGAAGGACGATCTCGCGACGGTGCCGATCGTTCCGCCGACACCGCGTACCGTGCCGCCGAGTTCGGTGCAGTGACCTGCGGTGATCACGTAGTGGTCGTCATCGTCGTAGGCGTTGAATCCGACGGAACAGGCACCGCCGTTGAAATAGAGACCCTGCCCGCCGACCACCGCCCACAGCGGGCGCGGCGCGCTCTTCACCTGGTCCACCCGGACCGGGACCCCGGCGGCCGCCGCCCAGGCCCGCCCGGCGGGGTCGCCGCCCACCACGCTGACCACGACCTCGTTCGTGGGCAGGTCGACGTACCAGCCGGCGACCGAAGCGGGCAGGCCACCGGTTTTACCGTCCAATATGGACTGGATTCGCTTCAGTTCGGCGAGGTTGTGCCGCACCACCTTCGGCACCGCGCCCGCGGCGCGGATCCGGGCGGAACCGCTCGCGTCGGTGGTGCCGACGACCAGCGCGCCGGTCGTCGTGTCCAGCCAGGAGCCGGCGAACGCGGCGCCGAGCGAGCCGCCGAAATGCTCTCGCGCGGCGGCCAGCGCGGCCGGGCCAGCGGCTTCGTTCAGCGCGGGTGCCGCGGCCGAGGCCGGGACCGCGAAGGCGGTGACGGCCGCGGCGGCGCCGGCCAATGCGGTCATGATGCGCAAGGGACGTCGGATCACGAAAACCTCCATGGATCGCGGAATTCGGTGCGGGATGTGTACTGGAGAGGTGCTCCTCATTCGACGTTACGACAAAGGGATACCCGCCGATTCCGCCATTGGAGTAGCGCCGACGATTCGCCTTTCCGGCTCAGTGGCGGCGGGGTTTTCGGGAATTGCTCACTCGTGTGAGTGGAGGTTGCCCGATTTACCGTCCCTGATTCGTCGAGCGAAACACGACACTCCGCGACGCTCGTACCTCCATTCGGGAAACCCGGGTCCGCGGTGGGAAAGAGTGGATCACCTGATGGTGTCCCCGCTGAACCCGTTCGTCCGAATAGGTCACGATCCTCACCTCCAGGGAAGGGGCTGAAGGCGCCCTTCAGCCCCTTCTTTCAAGGGCCCGCTACGGACTGGGTCACCAGTGCCGCGCCGAGGGCGCGGGCCGTGTGGGCGACGGCCTCGGTCAGTGCGGCGGACGAGCGAGGCGCGGCGGCCGCGATCGAGCCGACCGTCTCGCCGGTCGGCACCCTGATGGGCGCTTCGGTGACGACAAGGCCGTGCGCGGCCTGCCAGCCGGGGGAGAAGCGGCCGATGTGCTGAGGCACGGTGGATCCGGGCCGCAGAAGGAGTTCGTGCTCCGGACGGGTGAGACTGGCCGCGGCGATGAGGATATGGCCGTCACAGGGCACCGCGAGGACCGAACTCGCACGTGTGGCCGCGGCCAGCCGCGGAAGACGGCTGCAGGCGAGTTCCAGCAGCCGCGGGTAGGGCTGCCACGACTGGCCGAGCCGGAATGCGCGCACGCCGACGCGATAGCGGTTCTCGCTGCGGTTGACAACCTCCAGCTCGGTCAATTGCTCGAGTAGCCGGTGTGCCGTCGATTTCGGTAATGAGCAGGAATTCGCCAGCTGGGTCAATCCCGCTTCACCTTGATGTCGTACCAAGGCATCCAATAGGGTGAAAGCGCCTTCGAGCACGCTTCTCGGTCTTTTCTTGGTGTCCATTGAAATCCCCTCGCACGGTCCACTGGACGGAACCCTTGCTGACAATGGCGGCTTTTCGGTGCCAGACTGCTGGCCTCCCGGTTCTTATCCTCGGTCAAGACGGCCGAACTGGGAAGAGTGCGTCCATCGAATGGAAAGGTTCCGGCAAATGCGAAGAACCATTCGGCTGGGGACGGCGATGGCTGGCCTGCTCGCGGGTCTGATCGTCATGTCACCGGTCGCGAACGCGGACGACGGTGACGTCGGGATCACCGCCTCGCCCGCGTCGCAGAAACCCGCTGCGGACTTCGACGGTGACGGGTTCGCCGACAAGGCGGTGTGGCGCCCGGGCAACGGCGTCTGGTACGTGATCCGCAGCAGCAACGGAAGTGTGCTCACGCAGCAATGGGGTGTCTCGGGTGACGTCCCGGTCGCCGCGGACTACGACGGCGACCACCGCGCCGACTTCGCCGTGTGGCGCCCGGGCAACGGCGTCTGGTACATCATCCAGAGCAGCACCGGCGCGGTGGTGACCCAGCAATGGGGGACGTCCGGCGACGTTCCGCTGACCGGCGATTTCAACGGCGACGGCCGCTCGGATTTCACCGTGTGGCGCCCGTCCAACGGGACCTGGTACGTGCTCGGAATAGCCACTGTGCAGTGGGGTACGGCCGGCGACGTACCGGTGGCGGGTGATTTCAACGCGGACGGAAGCGCCGACTTCACTGTTTGGCGCCCCAGTGACGGTGTCTGGTACGTGCGGGGAATCGCGACCCAGCAATGGGGTACCGCGGGCGACATTCCGGTGGCGGGCGATTTCAACGCCGACGGACGCGCCGACTTCGCCGTCTGGCGCCCTGGCAACGGCGTCTGGTACGTACTCGGTATCGCGACCCAGCAGTGGGGCGTCGCGGGAGACGTTCCCCTGGCCGGCAACTTCGGCGGCGACCCGAGGGCGGACTTCGTGGTGTGGCGCCCGTCCAACGGGACCTGGTACGGGCTCAACCTGTTCACCACCCAATGGGGGACGTCGGGCGACATCCCGGTCTGAGCCCTGAGGGCGCGTGAGTTGTTATGAACGGGACTTTCATAACAAAATTCGTTATGAAAGTCCCGTTCATAACACTCCGGCGATCATCGCGGTCAGAGGTCGAGGACCAGCCGGGGTGTGCGCGAGCGGGACACGCAGATCATCATCGTGTCGCCCGCGTCCCGTTCCTCGTCGGTGAGCAGCGAGTCGCGGTGATCCGGCGTTCCGGACAGCACCGCCGTCTCACACGTGCCGCAGGTGCCTTCCCGGCACGAGGACAGCACGGACCCCCCGGATTCCTCGACCACGTCGAGGATCGAGCGGACGGCGGGAACCTCGAGTACCGTGCCGGTCCGCGCCAGCTCGACTTCGAAGGCCGCGCGAGGGCCGCCGTCGGTGCCCTCCTTCGGCGCGAAGCGTTCGACGTGCACGGACCCGGACGGTCGTTTCGCGCAGAGTTCTTCGACGGCGGCGAGGAGCCCTTCCGGTCCGCAGCAGTAGATCGCGGTGTCGGCGTCGGTCTCGTCTTCGGCGAGCAGGGCGGGTAGGTCGAGCAGTCCCCGCTCGTCCTGCGGCTGGATCTCGACACGGCCGGGGTAGCGCGTTTCGAGTTCTTCGCGGAAGGCCATGGAGGAGCGGGTCCGGCCGCCGTAGACGAGGCGCCATTCGCCGCCGGACGCGGCCACCCGCTCGATCATCGGCAGGATCGGCGTGATCCCGATCCCGCCCGCGATGAACAGGAGGCTTTTGGCCTCCACCAACGGGAAATGATTGCGGGGGCCGCGGATCCGCAGCCGTCGTCCTTCGGGAAGGCCGTCGTGCACATACCGCGATCCGCCGCGCCCGTCCTCCTCGCGGAGCACGGCCACTTGAAGCACCGACGAATCGCGCGGATCGCCGCACAGCGAGTACTGGCGGGTGAGCCCATTGTCGAGGACGAGGTCGAGGTGCGCGCCCGGCTCCCAGGCGGGCAGCGGGAGCCCGTCCGGATGCCGCAAGGTCAGCCGGACGACGTCGTCGGCGAGCGTTTCCTTGCGGTCGAGCACCACGTCGAGTTCATGTTCGGTGTGGGGTGCGGTCTTCATCGGGAACGTCCGCTTTCCGGCGTCGTGTCATGCCCGGCGGGATGGGTGTGCAGCCATTCCCACAGTGCGACGGGATCGTCGAACTCCCGCTCGGCGGAGCAGTGGCAGACCGCCCGCAGCCGGTCCGTGCCCAGCACCCAGTGAACGCGGTGGACGCGGCCGCCGGAGAGCATCGGGCGGCCGGTCATGGTGCCACCATGCGCTGGAGCATCCGCCTCGCCGCCAGTCCGCCGGTGTCGATGTTGATCGACAGTTCCTGATATCCCTCGGCCTCGGACGCGATGACCTTCTCCAGGACATCGAGCGCCACGACGTCCTGAAGCACCACGGTGCGGTTGTTCTCCGCGAGGAATTCCGACACCTCGTCGTCGCCGAGCGCGAAGTCACGGGCGACGGCCCAGAAATCATGGGTGGTGTGCTCGGTCTCCGGGGTGATCGCGTACACCACCTCGACGTGGAAGGCGTCCGGGTCGCTCCCGTCGGGACGGGGGACCGAACCGGGCGCCGCGATGCGGCTGTGCAGCTTGTACAGGCACGGCGGGGGGTACTCGATGTCCTGCCAGCGCGCGATCCTGCCCCGCAGCCCGGTCGATTTCGCGTAGAACGGCGGGCATTCGGCGTCGTCCATATGGCGTGAGACGTAGACGATCCCGGCGTCCTCGTCGACCTCCGTCGTGATCGGCGTCGCCGCCACCTCGGGGGTGCCGATGTACCCGCCGTGCAAGTACGTCTCGTGCGACAGGTCGAGAAGATTGTCGACCAGCAGCGAATAGCGCGCCTTCAGCGGCTCCATGCCGCGGACGGTGGTGTAGTCCGGCGAAGCGAGATAAGGCGCTCGCGGGATGCGCGAGGTGTCCGCCTTGGCCGGGTCGCCGATGAAGACCCAGATCAGGGAATCCTGCTCGGCCAGGGGATACGACCGCAGCCGGGCGGTGCGCGGGACGCGGTGCTGGCCCGGCACGAAGACGCAGTTGCCGTCGGAGCCGTAGGTGAACCCGTGGTAGCCGCAGATCACCTGGTCGTCCACGAGCCGGGAAGGGGCTTGCGAGAGCGGGAAACGCCGGTGCACACAGCGATCGGACATCGCCGTGACCTCGCCGGCGCGGGTGCGCCAGAAGAGGATGGGCTCACCACAGATCGTGCGGGAGAACAGCTTTTGCCCGATCTCGGAGCCGTACGCGGCGACGTACCACTGGTCTCGCGGGATGGTGGTGGTCATGGTCGATGTCCCCTCGTCCTTGAGGCCGGCCGGAAACTGTGATCCAGCCTGACGGGGACGACCGGTCGCGCCGAACAGCCTTTCCAAAAGATGGAAGACTTTCGCCGAGGGCGTCGCGGTCAGATCGGCGGATGCAGGGCCCGGGAGATCGCCCGCGCGCTGGTGCGCACCAGCGGCGCCAGCGCGTGCGGCTGGGTGCCGCCGTGGTGGACGACGAGGGACACCGCGGCGACGACCCGCCCGCGGCCGTCGTCGATCGGCGCGGCGACCGAGAGGGCGTCCATGGTGACCTGCCGGTCGCTGACCGCGAAACCGTTGGCGCGGACGTCGGCGAGCATCCGCCGCAGGTCCGCCGGATCGGTGACGGTCCGGCGGGGGTAGCGCTCGATCGGGCCGCCGAGGACCTCGTCCTGTACCTCCGCCGGGGCGTGCGCGAGCAGGACCAGGCCGACGCCGGTCGCGGTGAGCGCGAACCGGCCGCCGACCCGGGTGAGCACGGGCACCGCCCCGGAACCGGCGATACGTTCGATGAAGACGACCTCGGCGCCCTCCCGTACGGCGAGTTGCACGTTCTCCTTGGTGATCTGGGAAAGGTCTTCGAGGAAAGGCAGGGCGCGCTCCCGCAGGCCCTGTCCGCGTGGCGCCAGCGAGCCGAACTCCCAGAGCCGGAGACCGATCCGGAACAGCCCGTCCTCGCCCCGTTCGACCGCTCCCCACGCGTTCAGCTCGGTGAGCAGACGGTGCACAGTGGACAGTGGCAGCTCCGCCCGGCGGGCGATCTCACTGAGGCTCAGCGTCGGCCGCCCCGCGCTGAACGCGTCCAGCACCCGGAACGCGCGACCGATCACGGAGCCCGTGGGGCCGGGGCGGCGACCTTTCGGCATCGTTGTTCACCCTCCTCGCTCGGTCAGGGGGCGGATCGGCCGGTCGCGATGACGAGCCCGCTGCCGACGAGTGAGGGTAGTGCCCACAGCGCGGCGGCGACGTAACCGTCCTGGGTGGGGAACAGGCTTCCCTCCGGTGTGGCGGCGGAGAGCAGGAAGCCGGCGAGCGCGCTCCCGACGCTCATCCCGATGCTGCGGGCGATCTGGTTGATCGAGAGCACACTGGCCGTTTCCCCTTGGGGCACAACGGGAAGCACGAGCTTCGGCATTACCGCGAAGACACCCCCGACGGCGAAGCCGAGTAGCGCGATCGCGGCGAGGGTGGCGAGAAGGGACCGGTTGCCGACGGCGAACAGCAGTGCGGCGGCGACGGCGATCACGATCGCGATCGTGTACGTCCAGCGTTCGGTGACGCGGGCGATGAGGCGCGGAATCGCTCTCCCCGCGACGAAGCCGAGCACCGAGAACGGGATCAGGGCGGCACCCGCGGCGACACCGGGAAGCGCGAATCCGTAGCGGGCGACGGCGGGGGTCTGCACATAGCGGGTGAACACGCTGAAGAGCAGATACAACCCCGCACCGGCCACGAGCACCGCCAGGTTCGCGCGCAGGACCGGGCCGTGGCCGAGCAGCCGGAGGTCCACCAGCGGCGCCTTGGCGCGCAGTTCGATGAACGCCCACAAGGCCAGGACCACGGCGGAACCGGCGAGGACGCCGCAGGCGGGCCACCCGGTCGCCCAGATCCCGGGTTCGGCGATGACCAGGAGGACCCCGAGGGTGCCCAGGGCCAGCAGCAGCGCCCCGGCGACGTCGATCCGGGGCACCTCACCGGGCGCCTCGGCGGGCAGCGTCCGCCAGGCGATGACCAGCGCCACGGCGGACAGCAGGAAACCGAGCCCATACGCGGCGCGCAGGCCCGCGAGCTGGTCGAGAAGGCTGATCGCCGGGTAGCCGAACCCGATGCCGACCGTGGACGCGACCGACAGCGTGGCGATCGTCGAGGCCGAGCGATCGGGCGGCAGATGTGCGCGGGCGACACTCATCAACAGCGCCCCGCCCGCGACCGCGAGCCCCTGCAGGGCGCGTCCGATCAGCAACGCCGCGAACGGGAGGGGGAGCACCGTCAGCAGTCCGCCCGCCATGACCAGGGCCAGCGTGGTGAGGATCGTGACACGGCGGTACGGGCCGCTGCAGAGCCTGCCGAGGACCGGGCCCGCGATCGCGCCGCTGAACAGGGTCACCGTCAAGGTCCACTGCGCGGCGTCGAGCGAGACGTCCATCCCGGTGGCGACCGGGGTGATGAGGGGCGCCCCGACGCTGCCGATCACCGCTCCCGCCAGCGCCGTGCAGATCAGGGCGGTGCCGAGCCGTCCCGAGACCTCGCTCCTCGTCCGTTCCGCCATGCCAGTAAGTTACCAGTTACTAACTACTAAGTAGATGTGATCTCGATCCAGCGCGGCGTCCGGCAGAGGGAATCCCGGCGAGCCGGGGCACGATCTAGCCATGACGAGTGAGACAGGTGACCGTTCGGTGTACGAGACCATCTTCCGGCGCCGGGACACGAGGGGTGAATTCACCGGAGAGCCGATCCCGGCGGAGGTCCTGCGCCGCGTGCTGAGCGCCGCGCACGCGGCACCGAGTGTCGGCCTGTCGCAGCCCTGGGATTTCGTCGTGGTGTCCGATATGGATCTTCGCAAGAAGTTCCGGGAACACGTGCTGGACGAACGCGCGGTATTCGAAGGGCGGCTGGACGCCGAACGAGCCCGGATTTTCGCGCCTATCAAGATCGAAGGAATCGTGGATTCTTCGGTGGGCATCGTGGTCGGCTACGACCCGTCACGCGGGGCGCCCGCGGTACTGGGCAGGCACGCGATCGCCGACGCCGGTTTGTACTCGGTGTGCCTGGCCATTCAGAATCTTTGGCTGGCGGCGACCGCCGAAGGACTCGGTGTCGGCTGGGTCAGCTTCTACCGCGAAGAATTCCTGCGCGAATTGGTCGGTCTGCCGGAAAACATCCGCCCGGTGGCGTGGTTGTGCGTCGGACCGGTGCGAGAGCTGCCGAACGTCCCCGACCTGGAACGGCACGGCTGGCGGGAACGGCTCCCGCTCGACGCCGTACTGCATTACGAAAAATACTCACCGGCCGAACTTTCCTGACGACTTCATCCTCCTGGACGTGTCCTCGCGCGGCCTCGATGCGGAATCGTTGACGCGTCCGCGGAAACGCGGGCGGAACGCGGGAGGGGATTCATGGAGCTGCGTCATTTCCGGTATTTCACGGCCGTCGCCGAACAGGGTGGGTTCACCAAGGCCGCGGCCATGCTGTACGTCTCCCAGCCGACCTTGAGCCAGCAGATCCGCGCGCTGGAGCGGGAACTCGGCGTGCCGTTGTTGCTGCGCGCCCCGGACGGGGTCCGGATGACCGCCGCCGGAGAGGTCTTCTACGCGCACGCCGAGGCGGTGCTGCGGATGGTGGACGAGGCCGCCCGCGCGACGAGACGCGCCGCGGCCGAGCCGAGCGTGCTGCGGGTCGGGGGGAGCCCGCCGATCCCGCGGGCGGTGCACGTGCCGATCGCGAGCGCGTTCTCCGCGGCGTACCCGCATGTGCGGCTGACGTGGCAGGAGACCACCCTGCCCGATCCGGAACGCCCGCTGCTCGAAGACGAGGTCGACGTCTCGCTGGTGCGGCTGCCGGTGGACGCCGAGCGCGTGCTGTGGGAGCCCATCATCGACGAACCCTGCGGCCTGGCGGTCCCGGTCGGGCACCCGTTGTGGGAACTCGATTCCGTCGACGTCGCCGACGTGCTCGAGGAACCGATGCCGAACGTGGGGGACGCGGTGCCCGAGTCCATGAAGCGGTGGTGGCTGATGCCCGAAGCGCGCAATGGCGAGTATCCGAAGGCGGTGGGGGAGCCGGTCACCACGGTGACGGAGCTGGCGCTGTCCGTCGTCCTGAATGAGGTGGTCTGCCCGGCCCCGTTCCTGTACGTCAAGACGGCCGCCGTGCACGGATTCCGCGCCTTGGAGCTGCGCGACGGTCCTTGCTCGTCCACCGGCGTCGCCCGGCGGCGGGACGACCGCCGCGCGCTGCCCCGGTTGTTCTGCGAGCTGGCGGCGAAGGTCGCGGCGGAGCTGCCGTTATAGCCCCGGCCGATCGGCGCATAGTCACCACGACTTCGACGTGACCGGGTGAGTGGCCCGATTCTCGGAGTACACCGAGGAAACGACGTCACGACGGGAGTTCACCGACCATGACCGGAATCCGGTCCACCGCCCTGATCGCGGCCGGTGTGGCCACCCTCGCCCTGTGCCTGGCGGCGCCGGCTCAGGCGGGCACGGAGCTGTCCCAGCGGCTGTGCCGGAACAACCAGATCGGCTCCATCCGTGACACGGCCCTGACCATCGTGAACGGTCAGCCGGTGAGCTTCGGCTACCAGGACCGGACGGTCATCGGACCGGGCATCCCGCTCCAGGACGGGGATGTCGTGCGGATCCTGGCGAGCGGTTCGATCAAGATCGACTCCTGGCCGTGGGGCCCGTCCTTCTCCCCGGCGGGCCATCCGACCGAGCGGGCGAGGACGTTCTGGGGCGGGATTTCGGCGCCGGCGTACGGCCTCTACGGTTTCTTCAACTCGACCGGCGCCGCGTTCCCGGCCGGGACCGACAGCGGGTGCGTGGTCTACCGCGGGCCGCAGACCTGGCTGTGGCTGGCACAGAACGACGACCGGACCGTCGACAACAGCGGGCGGTGGGATCTCACCGTCCGGATCTGGAACTTCTGACGGGCCCATGAAACGCGCCCTCGTGCTGCTCGTCGCCGGGCTCGGCGTCTTCCTGACCCTGGCCGCGGCGCCGCCGTCGGCGGTGGACGACAACTTCGTCTTCTCCAGCGGCCAGGCGGTCAACGGCTGGTTCACGGTCGACGTCCTGGCCAACGACACCCCGCGCGGTACGGCAGTCCGCGCGGTCGAGCTGGTGTCCGGCCCGACCGACGGCGTGGTCGAGCCGACGACACGGCCGGTCGGGTTCCGCTGGCGAAGGGGGTCTTCGCTGACCGCGCGCTGGAGTTACCGGATCGTCGACACGGCGGGGAACCGGAGCGCCACCGCGGCGGTGTCCGTGGGGGTGCGGCTCGGTCCGCATCCGCGGGACGACGGCTACCAGGCGACCTCGGGTGTGCTGCTGAAGGTCCCCGCGCCCGGTGTGCTGACCGGGGACACCCATCCCGCGGGGGAGCCGATGACGGCGGAAGCCAAGGCGGGCAACGGTTTCACCGCGCGAGGCGGCCGGGTCGTCCTGCGGCCGGACGGCTCCTTCGACTACGCGCCACCGTCCGGCTTCACCGGAACGGACTCGTTCGGCTATCGGGCGGTGGACCCGCAGAACGACGCGGCCGAGGCGACCGTCAGCATCGTCGTCCTGCCGAAGACGGACACGATCACGCCGCAGCCCACGCCTTCGCCCGGCGGCGACCGGCCCTCGGGCAAGCCCGAGGTCACCGTGCACCTGCACGGCTATCCGGCGGCTTGCCGCTCCGGCCTGATCAGCATCGGGGGCAGGAGACTGGAGACCTGGCTGGACGAAGCACGGCAGGGGCGCGGGGGAGCGGCCGGGTGGGAGTTCATCGACCTGCACGCGTTCATCCCGTCCGGGCTGCCCGGCGGCCTCCGCGCCGTGGAGTTCCGCTGTGCCGGGACCACCTATCCCGCCGGGACGATGAGGCTGCCCGCCGCGCCCGGCCTGACCACCTTCGAGCTGACCTGGAAGGCGGCCCCGGCCCCCACGACGTCCACCCGGCCGGCCACGGAGACGGCCGATCCCCCGTCGCCACTCCCGAAACCCCCGCGGCCGCCCCCGCCCGGCCTTCCCGACATCCCCACCCCGAGCGAGGTCCCGACCGATCTGCGTTCCCTGGCGGTGAGCGTGGCGGAATCGGCGGCGATCATCGCGATCGTGCTGCTGCTGGAGACGGCGTTCCCGGCGGACCGGGTCAACAAGATCATCGAACTGCTGCGGACCCGCGCCGTCCGGCGACGGCTGAACGCGGGCATCCCGCGCGTTCCCGGCTGGGTGCGGACGCTCGGCTACGCCGCGCTCGGCGGGACCTTGCTGGTCTGGGCCGACCCGGAGATCGGCCCCGGCACGGACTGGGGTGTCGTCCTGCTGAAGGCGGCGGTGGGGGCCATGTCCCTGCTCCTGGTCGTCGCCGCATACGAGAAACCCAAGGACCTCCTGCTCACCGCGAGCCGTGGGCGGGGGTACGTCCGGGCGATCTGGTTCGGATTCCTCGTCGCCGCGGTCATGGCCACGCTGTCCCGTGTCCTGGGCTCGCCCGTGCCCTACGTGTACGGATTGGTCGTCACGTTCGTGGCGTTGGGAAGCGTGCCGAAGACGGCGGCCGTGCAAGGACGTGCGACGCTGGGTGGCGGGATCGCCGTCCTCGTGACCGCCATCGGGCTTTGGGTGGTTTTCGCGCCCGTCGTCGCCGCCGGGCGGGAGGCCGAGCTGAAGTCACCGGCCTACGAGGGCGCCTTCGCGATCTGTGTCGTGCTGGCCGCGGGTGTCCAGGTCGTCGTCTTCGGACTGCTCCCGATCAAGCCGCTGGACGGATACGCGCTGAAGGCGTGGAGCAAAGCCGCGTGGTGGGCGCTGTACGCGCCCGCGGTCTTCGTCTACGTCCACGTGGTCCTGCACAGCGTGCATCCCGCCGTCGACGAGAAACCCGCCGGAGAGAAGATCCTGGTGGCGTCAGCCCTGTTCGTATCGGCGGGTGTGGCGAGTTTCCTTCTTCGTCAGCGCGACGATGCCGATGACCCCGGTGACGACGAGCGCGGCGAACACGAACAGCGCGGCCACCACGTACACCAGGCGGAAGCTGAGGGCGTCCGAGAGCAGTGAGCCGAGGAAGGGCGCGATCACCATGGCGAGGACACCGAGTCCGCCGGTCACCCCGGCCGCGAGGCCGCGGCCGGTGGGGAGCCGCCGGATCAGCGCGGCGGTCACGCCGATGGCCGCGCCCGCGCCGAGCCCGGTGAGCACCCGCCCGACCACGAGCAGGGCACTGTTGGGGACGAAGGCGACGGCCAGCACGCCGAGGAGCATCAGACCGAGCCCGGCCACGGTCAGCGACGTCGGGAAGCGGGCCCCGAGCAGAAGCCCGGCAGGGAAGGCGATCGCGGCCGCGACGAGGTACGCGACGAGTCCACTCAGCAGCAAGGCCTGACTGGACATGTGCAGCTCGACCTGCAGCGCGGAGAGGCCGTCGAAGCGGTAGACGACAGTGAGTAGGAACAGGCCGATGAGCGCGGCGAACCCGGGTCCGATGATCAGCCACCAAGGCTGCCCGGCCTGGGGGTGCGGGTCGCGCTCAGTCGGTGTCGGCACGTACATGGGGCACAACCTATAGCGCACGGCCACCGTGGACGAAGCACTTCGCGAAAGGCGGCCGGTGGCCTCCGTTGCGCCAATCGGCATTTTATGGCTCGCTCAAGAGGTCGTTACGGTCGATTCATGGAATGGGACTTTCAGCCGGCCCACCGGCTTTCGGCCGCGCTGCGGGCAGGCGAGGTGACGTCGGCGGAACTGACCGACGAGGCGATCGCCCGGATCGAGCGGCACGACAAGACGATCAACGCGATCTGCGTGCCGGACTTCGACCGCGCGCGGGCCGCCGCGCGTCAGGCCGACCAGGCACTCGCGCGTGGTGAGGACCGGCCGCTGCTCGGTATCCCGGTGACGGTCAAGGAGTCCTACGACATCGCCGGGCTGCCGACGACCTGGGGCATGCCGCCGCACCGGGACCACCTGCCCGCCGAGGACGCGGTACAGGTGTCGCGGCTCAAGGCCGCGGGCGCGGTGGTGCTCGGCAAGACCAACGTCCCCTTGGGACTGCAGGACATCCAGAGCTTCAACGAAATCCATGGCACCACCGGCAACCCGTGGGATCGCGATCGCACTTCGGGCGGTTCCTCCGGCGGGTCGGCGGCGGCACTGGCGTCCGGATTCGGCGCGCTGTCCATCGGTTCCGACCTCGCCGGCTCGCTGCGCACCCCCGCCCATTTCTGCGGCGTCCACGCGCACAAGCCGACGGTCGGGCTGGTGGCGACCCGCGGCATGGTCCCGCCGCCGGGGCCGGCCTTGCCGACCGAGCTCGACCTCGCCGTCGCCGGCCCGATGGCGCGCACCGCCCGCGATCTCACGCTCCTGCTCGACGTCATGGCCGGACCGGACCCGCTGACGCTCGGCATGGCGTACGCCTTGACCCTGCCGCCCGCGCGCCACGAGCGGCTGCGCGATTTCCGGGTCCTGGTCCTCGACGAGCATCCGCTCATCCCGACCGGGTCCGCCGTGCGGGCGGGCGTGGACCGGGTGGCCGCCGCGCTTGTCGCCGGTGGCGCCCGCGTCGAACGGCACAGTCCGCTGCTGCCCGATCTGACCGAAGCGGCGACGCTCTACATGCAGTTGCTGATCTCGGGCTCCGTCGCGCGTTTCCCGATCGACTCGTATGAGCAGCTTCAGATCCAGGCCGCCGGGCTGAGCGCCGACGACCAGAGTCTCAGTGCGACGCGGCTGCGCGCCTTGGTCTTCAGCCACCGCGACTGGATGGAGGCGAACCACCGCCGCGAACTCCACCGCCACGGCTGGCGGCGGCTCTTCGCCGAGTTCGACGCCGTGGTCTGCCCCATCACGCCGACGCCCGCGTTCCCGCACGACCACGCCCCTGATCCGCTGGAACGGCGCATCGACATCGACGGTGCCGAGTACCCGTACTTCGACCAGTTCGTCTGGGCAGGACTGGCCACCATGCCCGGCCTGCCCGCCACCGCCGTACCCACGGGCCTTTCCCCCGAGGGCCTGCCGGTGGGAGTGCAGCTCATCGGGCCGATGTACGAGGACCGCACCCCGCTGCGACTGGCCGAACTGCTCGAGCAGGAGATCGGCGGCTTCCGGATACCGAACTGAGGCGCGCCACCGGGTTCCTGAGCCGGCCTTGACGGCTAACAGCGTTAGCCATACAGTCAGGCTAACGCTGTTAGCCACGTTCTGGGGGTTCCGATGTCCGTCGCTCTTTCGCCTGCTCGTCACGTCGCCAAGCGGGTGGCGTGGGCCGCCCTCGCGGTGTTCTTGCTGGCCTTCATCGTGCTCGAGGTGATCAACCACGGCGGCCCGGCGCTGGCCGCCGCGCTGCTGTTGCTGATCGCGCCCGACCTGTCGATGTTCGTCGGGGCCGGTGACGGCACGGCCGGTGGCGGCAAGCTGTCGCCCAAGGCCGTGCCCTACTACAACCTCATGCACCGGCCATGGATCCCGTTGGCCGTCCTGGTCGTCTACAGCTTTGGCGTCCTGGGGGACTGGGTGCCGCTGTTCACTGCGGGACTCGGCTGGCTCACGCACATCGCGGTCGACCGGGCCTTCGGCTACGGCCTCCGTGAGCGTGACGGGAGCAGGCGTGTCTGAGCGGACCGGTCAGATCGTCGACGCGGCACGCGTGCTGATCGACGAGGGCGGCTCCGCCGCGCTGACCATGCGGGCACTCGGCGAACGGCTCGGCATTCGCGCTCCGTCCCTTTACAAGCATTTCCCGGACAAGGGCGCGGTCGAAGCGCAGGTGATCGCGCTCGCCTTGCGGGAACTGGCGAGCGAACTGGAACGAGCCGGTTCTTTGGACGCGCTCGCGTCGGCCTATCGTGCCTACGCGCTCGAACATCCCCATCTCTACCGGCTGATGAATTCCGGGCCGCTCCCTCGTCATCTCCTGCCCGCCGGAGTCGAGGACGCGGCAGCGCTGCCGCTCGTGCGTGCTGTCGGCGGCGATATGGACCGGGCGCGCGCTGTCTGGGCTTTCGCGCACGGCATGGTCATCCTCGAACTCGACGGTCGTTTCCCGCCCGACGCGGACCTCGACAGCGCCTGGCGCACCGGGCTGAAGGCGTTCGCCGTCCCCGCTCGACGGAGATCCGGCGCGTGAACCCGCGGGCCGCGAGCCGTGACGGAAGATCCCGTCGGAAGGCCGCCCCGGTGTCGCGAACACCGGGGCGGCTTTTTGGATTCCGGTCGACCGTATGGATTTCTAGCCGAAGTTCACGTCACTGCACCACATGTAAGTCTGGTCGAGGTGTGATGCCTGCCAGATCGTGAACACGACGTGGTGTCCCCGGTACGCGCCGGAGGTCCGGACGTCGAACGTGATGTCCTTGGCCGGGGCGTACCTACCGGTCTGCGTGATGAAGTCGAGGTTGCCCCAGCCGAGGGTCTGGGTGGTGGGGTCGAACCCGTTCTTGCTGATGTAGACCCGGAAGTAGTCGGCACCATGGCTGGCCTGGTCGTACAGGTGCATCGAGAAGTTGCTGCCGACACTGGTGGTCTTCCAAGGGCCGGGGGTGTTCAGGGAGTTGTTGCGCGCGAGGCCGTTGCTGCAGAGCTGTCCGTTGGGAGTGGACCCCTCGAAGTTTCCGTGGAGTCCGTCCCGCAGGGCGCTCATCCAGTTCCACATGGTGTCGGCGTTGGCCTGGAAAGCCTGCCAGCACATGGGATCTTGCTGCTGCATGGCGGGATTCGTGTGCTGGCTGCCCCAGTCTTTCCAGCACTGGTAGGCGCGGGTCGACGGACCGACGATGGTGCCGTGCGCCGAAGCCGCCGGGACCCAGGCGAACATACCGGCGAGTGTGGCGATGATCAGGACGATGACGCTCCGCCGTCTGGCGATGGGCCTGGAGGTACTGCGCATGGATGGGCCTCCATTCTCGGGATGATCGGCGATGATCAAAATGGGAGCGCTCCCAGAGCAGGGATCAGCGTATACGCGACTCCGCGAAACTTCAACGAAACAGTGGACGATGGTTATGGTTTATTTCGCACTTCTCGAAATGATCTTCGGAAATTCGGGGGCGGTCCCGCCGGCGAGCTGGCATCATCCAGCGCATCATGAGAGCGGAAGAACGATGGCCGACCACCGGCCAGGCACCACAAACGCTGGTCTGGCAAGGCAACGGTCTCGTCGACTGGGCGAGCGGCTACAGCTGGTATCCCGACGGCCGCCCCGGAACAGGAGCCCCGCTGCAGGGCTACGGCGACATCTACAACGGCGTGGCCGTGTCCCCGTCCGGGCGCTACCAGGTCGTCTACGCCGAGTACGGCCTCGACGCGATCCTGCTCGACCAAGGCGAAGAACTCCGCGCACTCACCCGTGACGACGACGATCCGGACGCCTTCTTCTATCCGGTGACCTTCGGGCGGCTCACCGACGGGCGGGAGGTGCTCGTCCACTGCCCCGAACGCCGGGACCGGCTGGAGATCGAGCTACCGGCGACCGGGGAACGGCTCACCACACGCGCCTTGGAGCCCGGCGTCTACCCGACCGACATGTACCACTCCCGGCTCGAGGTGAGCCCCGGCGGACGGTGGCTGCTGAGCGCGGGCTGGGTCTGGCATCCGGCCGGCGTCGCCCAAGTCTTCGATCTCGACGTCGCCCTCACCGATCCGGTCACCCTCGACGCGATCCAGCCCTATCCGGAACCGGTCGGCCACGAGGTTGAGTCCGCCTGCTGGCTCGACGACGACCGCCTGGCGGTCTTCTCCATAAGCACGACGGCCGGCAGCCGGCCCGAGCTGTCGAACGGCGAACTCGGCGTTTGGTCGATGGAAGCGGCGGGCTGGGCGAGCAAGGCCTCCTATGGCGAGCACGTCGGCACGATGACCCGGTTCGGCGATCACCTGCTCAGCTTCCACGAGTATCCGAAGCTCCTGGAGCCCGCCACCGGTGCCGTGGTCGAGGCGTGGCCGCACCTGCCGACCGGCGAGCGCATGCTGGCGTACGGCTGGCAATACGAGCCGCTGACCGTCGCCGTGCATCCGGACGGCACCCGCTTCGCGGTGGCCTCCGACGAGTTCATCACCGTCGTCGACTGGTCGGAATAGCGCTTCCGCTCCAAGTGGCCGTCGCGGCGCCGCGGGAATCACGACACCATGGGACCGTGGCGACCCGGGAGGTGCGGCCGTGAAGAAGATCGTCCTGGCCCTGGTGCTCATTCTGGTCGGAGCCGGGTCGAGCGCACCCGCCGCCGCCGAGCCACGGTCGGACATCGTGCGAGTGTGGAACGAGTTCGCCTTGGCCGCGGTACGGGCGACCCGCGCCACCGACGCCGACGCCGCCCGCACCTACGCGATGCTCAACGTCGCCGTGTACGACGCGGTCAACGGACTCACCGGCCCGGCACGCGCCCACGCGCTGATACCCGGCCCCGGCCCGCGCGGCGCCGATCCCCAGGCCGCCGCCGTCGCCGCGGCACACGCGGTCCTTGTCCGGCTGGACCCCGACCGGACCGCGGGCTACGACACGCGGCTACAGGCCGACCTGGCCGGTCTGCGTCCCGGCCATCGACGCGACGCGGGTGTGCGCTGGGGACGTGAGGTCGCCGATCGTGTGGTGGCCTCCCGTGCCGACGACGGCTCGGCTCCGGTGCGAAGTCAGCCCGCCGGCTCAGGTCCCGGAATCTTCCGGGCCGAGTGGTCCGGCGTGCAGTACCGCGACGTTCGTCCCTTCGCCGTCGCCGACCCCGCCGTGTACGTACCGGGGCCGCCGCCTGCCTTGGACAGCCTGGACTATGCCGCCGCTTTCGCCGAAGTCGCGCTGCTCGGCGACGCCGCGATACCCGCCCCCGACAAGCTCGCCATCTTCCAGTTCTGGTCGGTGCCCGCCGGTACCGTCCAACCCGCCGGCGAGTGGGTGAAGATCGCGCTGGCCAGGTCCCATGGCCTGCCGCTGCCCGCCTCGGCGCGCCTCATGGCCTTGCTGACGATGACGCTGGCCGACACCACGGTCGCCACCGTGGGCACCAAGTTCACCTACCGTCATTGGCGTCCCGCCACGGCGATCCGCGAGGCGGACACCGACGGGAACCCGTGGACGCGGCCGAACCCGGACTGGGCCTCGCGGGCCGGGAGCATCGGCGGATCACCGGAATACCCGTCCGGACACAGTTCTTACAGCGGCGCGGCGGCGGCCGTGCTGGCCGGGTTCTTCTGCACGGACGACGTTCGTTTCACGCACACCACGGACACCGCGCCGGGCGGCCAGGCGCGCACTTACCCGAGTTTCTCCGCGGCCGCCGCCGAGGCGGGCCGGTCGCGGGTGTTCGGCGGACAGCACTTCGAATTCAGCAACCAGGCGGGTTCCGCCATCGGCCACGACGTCGCGACCGAAGTCCTCGCCACCCGGCTGCTGAAGCGAACCGGACCCACGCACCACGGCGCTTGTCCATTGTAGACACACCAGTTCGGCCTCACGGCGGACCGGTCAGCCGAAGGTGCCGCGCATCCAGTCGTCCATCAGCGCCGCCGTATGCGGGGCGTGCTCCTCCATCATGGTGAAGTGGTTGCCCCGGGTGATGACGGCCGTGTGCTCGAAGGGCCACACCGGTTCCCAGTCGGGCGGCCAGTCCTGCACCGGGTCGCCCGCGCGCACGAACAGCACCGGGATCGGCAGGTAGGCCGGTGTCCAGTCGAAGGTCCCGTAGTGCAGCATCGCGGTGATCCAGCTGTCGTCGGCGGGCACCGGATAGTTCGGATCGGCCATCCGGAGCTGCATTTCGTCACCGAGACCCGGCAGCAGGCGGACCAGCCGCTCGTATTCGCTCGGCAGATAGCTGTCGAGCACCACCACCCCGGCCGGAGGAGTGCCCTGGTCGTGCAGATGCTGCGCGAGCAGGTGGGCGACGAGCCCACCGGAGGACAGACCGGTCAGGACGAAAGGCCGGTCTCCCAGCTCGGCACGCAGACTGGCGGCGTGCGCCGCCAGCAGCAGATCCCGGGTCTTCGGCAGGGCCCCGTCGCCGCGGTAACCCGGGTGCCGGAGCGCCAGGACATCCCGTTCGTCCTGGAAAGCCCTGGCCAGGCGCGCGTACTGCACCGGCTCGGCCTGACCGGTGATGGAGGGGACGCACACCAGCGCCGGATGCCCGGAGCCACTGGCCAGCCGGACCGGGCGGGGCGGACTCGGCAACTCCTCCAGCGAGCCGAAGAAGGCGCGATTCCTTTCCCAGCCTGAGACCCTGATGCGCTGGAGCCGCTGCCGGAAGTCTTCGCGGTCCTCGTCCTGGACCACGTCGTCCTCGCCCTTGCCCAGTAGCTCTGCCAGGTACCTGGCCAGCATCGCCGGGGTTGGATGGTCGAAGGTGACGGTCGCCCGCAGCCGCCGTCCCAGCGCCTCGGCCAGGTGGTTACGGATGCGGACCGCGGCCAGCGAGTCCACCCCCATCTCCAGGAACCCGGCGTGCTGGTTGAGTTCCGCGGTGTCGGCGTGGCCGAGGGTCAGCGCGACCTTGTCCAGCACCAGGTCGACGAGCGCGCGCTCCCGATCCGGGCCGCCGAGCGGGTCGAGCGGCGGGCGCGGCCGGTCCGGGGTGCCCGGCCGGTCCTTGAGTTCCCGCAGCAGGGGCCGGTCCTCGGCGTCGTCCAGCGTGAGGCGGGCGGGCACCAGCACCGGGTCGGCGAGGGACACCGCGGCGTCGAACAGGGCGAGCGCCTCCTTGGTGGACAGCGTGTCCGCCGACGTTCGGAGGTGGCTGGTGAGGTCGCTGCGCTCGGCCCACAGGCCCCACGCGAGCGAGATCGCCGGCAGGCCCCGGCCGCGACGGTGGTGGGCCAGTCCGTCGAGGACGGCGTTGGCCGCGGCGTAGTTCGACTGGCCCCCGGTTCCCGCGGTCGCGGCGGCGGAGGAGAACAGGACGAACGCCTTGAGCGGTAGCTCTTTCGTCAGCTCGTGGAGGGCGATGGCCGCGTCCGCCTTCGGCCGCATGACCGTGTCCAGGCGGTCCGCGGTCATGGTCAGCATCACGCCGTCGTCCAGTGCCCCGGCCGCGTGCACCACGATCGTCGGCCGATGGTCCGCGAGGACGCGGGTCAGTCGCGTCCGGTCGGTCACGTCGCAGGCGACGGTGGTCGCGACGGCACCGAGTTCGGCGAGCGCGGTCACCAGTTCCGGCGCGTGGCCACCACGGCTGAGCAGGACGAGCCGCCGCACCCCGTGCGCGGTGACCAGATGCCGGGCGAGCAGCCCGCCGAGGGTGCCGGTGCCGCCGGTGATCAGCACGACGTCGTCGACACCGGCGAACGGCGCCGGGGCCGGGGGGACGACCCGCACCAGGCGGCGCGCCAGCACCCGGCCGCCGCGCAGGGCGAGTTCCGGCTCGTCGGTGGCCAGCGCGGCCGCGACGGTCAACGGGGTGATCTCGTCGGCGTCCAGGAGTACGAACCGGCCGGGCTCCTCGGTCTGGGCGGAGCGCACCAGACCGGTGACAGCCGCGCCGCCCAGATCGCTGACGTCGTCACCGGTCCGGGTCGCCACCGCGCCCGAGGTGAGGAACACCAGCTTGGCCGCGGCGAACTCCGGCCGCGTCGTCCACCACTGGGCCGACGCCAGCGCGCGGTGCGCCGATTCCCGCGGCGCACCACCGGAAACGGCGAGGAGCACCGCGTCCGGCATGGGCAGGCCGCCGGAGACCGCGTTCTCGAGCGCGTCCAGATCGGGGAACGCCGGGAACCGGCCGGTCTCGATTCCGACGGTGACGACGAGTTCCGAGCCCGTGCTGACCGCCGTGCGCACCTCGGCCCATCTGCTCCGGAACAGGGCGTCCCGTGGGGCCTCGCGGTGCGCGACGGCCGGTCGCAGCACCAGCGAATCCACCGAAAGCACCGGTGCGCCCGCTTCGTCGGTCACGCTCAGGCGCACCGAGTCGTCCGCGGCGCCTTGGAGCCGTACGCGCAGCTTCGCCGGTTCGGTGGCGTGCGCGCTCACCCCGGCCCAGACGAACGGCAGCACCGGTCCGTCCGTCGCCGGTTCCGGTGCGGGACCACCGAATCCGAGGGCGTGCAGGGCGGAGTCGAGCATCGCCGGGTGGATCACGAAGCCTCGTCCGTCCACCGGGCAGTCCACTTCGGCGAAGACTTCCTTGTCACGCCGCCAGACCGCGCGCAACCCCTGGAACGTGGGGCCGTAGCGCAGGCCGCGCTCGACCAGGTCAGGGTAAAGACCTTGGTACGCGACCGGTTCCGCATCCGCGGGCGGCCACGGGCCGATCTCGGCCGGTTCGATCCGTTCAGGGCTCAGCGTCCCGCCGCCGTGGTGCACCCAGTTCCCACCGTCCACTTTGGCGTGCAGCCGCAGGTCACGCCGTCCGGTGCCGTCGGGCGCGCCCACCCGCAGCTGGACGGTGACCGCTGCGTCGTCCGGCACCACCAGCGGCCGTTCCAGGGTCAGTTCCTCGACCGTGGGGCAGTGCGCCGCCGTCCCGGCACGCAAGGCGAAGTCCAGCCAGGCGGTGCCGGGAAGGACCACCTCGTCCAGTACGCGGTGATCGGCCAGCCAGGGCGACGAAGTCACCGAGAGGCGGCCGGTCAGCACCAGTTCGCCGGTGCCCGCCAGGTCGACCGGCGCGTCCAGGACCGGGTGCCCGCCCTCGCGCGTCTCTCCCGGTGTGACCCAGAACCTTTTGCGCTCGAAGGGATAGGTCGGCAGCTCGGTGAAACCGGGAGCCTCCGGGCCCGACCACGCGGTCCACTTCGGACACAGCCCGCGGACGTAAAGTTCGGCGAGTGCGGCGAGGAAGGTGCCGCGGCCGTTCTCGCCGCGGCGCAGCGTCCCGGTGACGACGGCCCGGTCGCCGACGGCCGCCAGCACCGAGTGGACGAGGACGGGGTGCGGGCTGACTTCGACGAAGAAAGTGTGCTCCGGCACCGGAAGCCCGGCGACGGCCGCGTCGAAACGCACCGGCATCCGCAGGTTGCGGTACCAGTACCCCGCGTCGAGCTCGGGTCCGGCGAGCACGGTCGCGGTCACGGCGGAGTGGAAAGGGATGTGGGTGGGCCGGGGTGAGATCGGGGCCAGTTCGGCGAGCACCCGGTCGCGGACCGACTCGACCTGGGGAGAGTGGGACGCGTAGTCCACCGCCAGCCGCCGCACCTGGACTCCGGATCCGGCCAGCTCCGTCAGAAGCCGGTCGAGGGCCTCGATGTCCCCGGCGACCACCGAGGACTCCGGCCCGTTGACCGTGGCGATCGCGAGCCGTTCGTCCAGTCTGGGCCGCAGCCGCTCGGCCGGCAGTTCCACCGAGGCCATACCGCCGCGGCCGGACAACGTGGTCAGCGCTTTCGCCCGCCGGGCCACCACCAGCGCGGCGTCCTCCAGCGACAGCGCGCCCGCGACGTGGGCGGCGGCGATCTCGCCCTGGCTGTGCCCCACCACCGCGTCCGGCTCGATCCCGCTGGCGCGCCAGAGCGCGGCCAGCGAGACCATCACCGCGAACAACGCGGGCTGCACCACGTCCACCCGGTCCAGCGATGGCGCGTCCGGCTCCTGCCGCAGCACCGCCAGCAGGTCCCAGTCGAGATGCGGCGCCAGCGCGCGGGCGCAGCGCTCGAGGTGCTCCTTGAACACCGGCGAGGTCTCCAGCAGGTCACCGGCCATGCCCGCCCACTGGCCGCCTTGGCCGGGGAAGACGAACACCACCTTGCCGGTCAGCTCGGCCGTGCCCGTGACCAGGCCCGGTACCGCGGTGCCCCGGTTCAGCGCGGTCAGCGCCGTCCGCGGATCGGCGTCGAGGATTACGGCACGCCGATCGAACGTGCTGCGTGAGGTGATCAGCGCGTGCGCCACGGCCACCGGGTCTCTGCCGTCCACAGAGGACAGAAGCTGCCCGGCCCTCGCCCGCAAAGCGGATTCGGTCCGTGCCGAAAGCACCCACGGCAACTGCTCCGCCGCGGGCGTTTCCGCCGGTTCCGGCGGCGGAGCCTCTTCGAGGATCACGTGCGCGTTGGTGCCGCTGATACCGAAGGAGGACACCGCCGCGCGACGGCGACGGCCGTCGGCCGCCTGCCAGGGACGGCTCTCGGTGAGCAGCTCGACCCCGCCCCCGTGCCAGTCCACTTGGGACGTCGCGCGGTCCACATGCAAGGTCTTGGGCAGGGTCCGATGGCGCAGCGCGAGCACGATCTTGAGCACCCCGGCGATCCCGGCGGCGGCCTGGGTGTGCCCGATGTTGGATTTGATCGAGCCGAGGGCCAGCGGGGTGTCCCGGTCGCGGCCATACGCGGCCTGCAAGGCGGCTGCCTCGATCGGATCGCCGAGCCGGGTGCCCGTTCCGTGCGCTTCGACGGCGTCGACGTCCTCGCCGCGCAGTCCCGCGTCGGCCAGCGCGTCGCGGATCACCCGCTGCTGCGCGAGCCCGTTGGGCGCGGTCAACCCGTTGGAGGCACCGTCGGAGTTGACCGCGCTGCCCCGCACCACGGCGAGCACCGGATGGCCGGACGCGACGGCGTCGGTGAGCCGTTCCACGACCACCACACCGGCCCCTTCACCCCAGCCGACCCCGTCCGCGGCCTCGGCGAACGCTTTGCACCGGCCGTCCGCCGCGAGCGCGCCCTGGTGCCGGAAGGCGGTGAAGACGCCGGGCTTGGACATCACCACCGCGCCGCCCGCCAAGGCGAGGTCGCATTCCCCGGCGCGCAGGGACCGCACCGCCAGATGCAGTGCCACCAGCGAAGACGAGCACGCCGTGTCGATCGTGACCGACGGCCCTTCCAGCCCGAGCAGGTAGGAGACCCGCCCGGACAGCACGCTCGCCGCGGTGGCGGTCGCCAGGTGGTCGGCGTATTCGTCGAGGTTCGCGCTGACCAGCCCCCGGTAGTCCTGATCGCTGGTGCCGGTGAACACCCCGGTCCGGGAGCCACGCAAGGTGGCCGGGTCGATACCCGCCCGCTCCAGCGACTCCCAGGAGATCTCCAGCATCAGCCGCTGCTGCGGATCCATGGACTGTGCCTCGTTCGGGCCGATGCCGAAGAAGCCCGCGTCGAACCAGGCCGCGTCGGCGAGGAACCCGCCGGCGCCGGTGCGCCCGCGCGGCCAGCCACGGTCGGCGGGCAACGAGGTGACCGCGTCGCGGCCCTCGTCGAGCAGCCGCCACAGCCCGTCCGGGTCGGTCGCCCCGCCGGGCAACCGGCACCCCAGCCCCACGATGGCGATCGGCTCACGGGCGGCCGCCTCGGCCGACCGCAGGCGTTCCCTGGTCTCCCGCAGCGCCGTGGTCAGGCGATTCAGGGTGTCGAGTACCTTGCTGTCCTCAGCCATCGAGGAGCCCCTCCGCTGCCAAGAAGATTTCCCGTTCGGCCCGGCCGAGCACGTCGTCGAGGTCGGCGGCCGCGGGCTCGGCCACCGGTTCGGGCCGGGGTGGTGCCGGTGGTGCGCTCGGCGTGAGCTCGGTGTTCAGATATCCGGCCAGCGCGGTGGGCGTCGAATGGTCGAACAGGGCGGTGGCGGGCACCCGCAACCCGGTCCGCGCGCTCAGCTGATTGCGCAGTTCGACCACGCCCAAGGAGCTGAGCCCCTGCTCGTGGAAGGGTTTGCCCGGCTGGACCTGGGTGACCGAGTCGTGCCCGAGGATCGTGGCGACCTCCCGGCTCACCAGTTCGCGCAGGACCCGGACACGCTCGGACTGGGACATCCCGGCCAGGCGCGGCACGAGGGTGGACACCTCCGGTCGCGGCTCGGCGGCCTTGCTCCGGCGGGCTTCCGGCAGCTCCGCGAGCAGCGGGCTGTGCCGGGTGGTGGCGAAGACCGAGAGGAACCGGTCCCAGTCCACGTCGGCGATCACCAGGCCCGACTCGTCGCGACCGAAGGCCGTGGCCAGTGCGGCGATGCCGAGGTCGGGGTCGAGGACGGTCATGCCGTTGCGCCGCAGCCTGGCGCCCACGGCCTCCGCGCCCGCCCCGTCCACGGCCATCCCGCCGAGGCCCCACGGTCCCCAGGCGAGCGACGTGGCGGCGAGCCCGTCGGCACGTCGCTGGTCGGCCAGCGCGTCGAGATAGGTGTTGGCCGCCGCGTAGTTGGCCTGTCCGGCGTTGCCCACCGCGCCGGTGGCGGAGGAGAACAGCACGAACGCCTCCAGCCCGGTGGTCAGCTCGTGGAGGTTGCGGGCACCTTCGACCTTGGCGTGCAGGGCCACGGCCAGCCGCCGCGGGTCCAGCGCGTCGAGGACGCCGTCGTCGAGGACCCCGGCCGTATGCGCGACTCCCGTCAACGGCCGGTCCGCCGGGATCGCCGCGAGCAGCCCGGCCAGGGCGTCGCGGTCGGCCACGTCGCAGGCGACCGCCACGGCCTCGGTACCGAGCGCGGTCAGTTCGGCGAGGAACCCGGGGTCGTCGGCGTGCCTGCCGGTCAGCAGCAGCCGTTCCACTCCCTGGGCGGCGAGCCAGCGCGCCAGCTTCCTTCCCAGCGCGCCGAAAGCGCCGGTGATCAGGGTGGTGCCGTGCCGCGGCCAGCGGCGCGGTGTCACCGTTTCGCGGGGACCGGCGGGTGCGTGCAGGAGGCGCCGGGCGAAGACGCCCGAGGCGCGTACGGCGACCTGATCCTCCGTCGCCGAGAGCACTCCGGCCAGCCGTTCGGCCACGGCGGAGTCCACAGTGGACGGCAGATCCACCAGACCGCCCCACCGCGCCGGGTGTTCCAGGGCCGCGACCCGGCCGAGGCCCCACACCATGGCCTGCACCGGGGAGCCGAGCCGGTCACCGTGCCCGGTGGACACCGCCGACTGGGTCACGCACCACAACGGCACCTCGAAGTCGAGGTCTCCCATGGCCTGGATGAGCGCCGTGGTCAAGGCGAGCCCGGCGGGCACCCCGGCGACGGCGGGGTGCGGTCGTTCGTCCAGTGCCAGCAGGGACAGCACGCCGTCGATCGGTTCGCCGTCCCGGACGGACGCGAGCAGCCCCGCGATTTCCGCGCGCCCGGCCCCGGCGCCGACGCCCAGCACCACGGCTCCGAGCGCCGCGCGGACGGGTTCCGGCACGGGCAGGTCCGCGACGTGCACCACGATCCAGTTCCGCTTGCGGGCGACCTGTCCCGCCACCGGCTGCCAGGAAACGCGGTACCGCAACCGATCCATCGCGGCGGTCTGGTCGTGCTCACGCCGCCACCGCGCCATCGCGGGCAGCAGTTCGGTGACCTCCGGTTCGGTGCCGGTGCCCAGCAGGTCGCCGAGGCGCTGCAGGTCTCCGCTCTCCACGGCTTCCCAGAACGCCGAATCCCGCCGCGGGGAGCGGGATTCCGGGGTCTCCTCCGGTAGCAGCCAGAACCTCTTGCGCTGGAAGGGATAGGTCGGCAGCTCCACCCGCCGCGCCCCGCTGCCCGCGTACCACCTCGACCAGTCCGGCCCCTGCCCCCGCACGTGCAGCGCCGCCACGGCGGCGAGTACGTCCGCGTCCCGCAGCGCGGGGACCACGGCCGTGTCCACGGCTTCACCGAGGCAGTCCGCGGTCATCTCGGTCAGCGTCGTCTCCGGCCCCAGCTCCAGGAACGTGCTCACCCCCCGGTCCTGGAGGGTTCGCACCCCGTCGGCGAACTTGACCGTGCCCCGCACGTGGTCCGCCCAGTACTCCGGAGAGCACAGCTGTTCTTCGGTGGCCACCTGGCCGGTCAGCCCGGACACGATCGGGATCAGAGGTGGCCGATAGCTCAGACTCCTCGCCACGGAAAGGAATTCGTCGAGCATCGGTGCCATCAGCGCGGAGTGGAACGCGTGGCTGACGCGCAGGCGTTTGGTCCTGCGCCCCTGTTCGCGGAAAGTCTGGGCCACCGCGGCGACGGCGTCCTCGGCTCCCGAGAGCACCACTGAACGCGGCCCGTTGACCGCCGCCAGCGAAACCCCCGGCGGCAGATGCTCGACCTCGTCCGCCGAGGCCGCCACCGCGTACATCGCGCCGTGCGGGGGCAACGCCTGCATGAGCGAACCCCGCGCCGCGACCAGGCGGCAGGCGTCCGATAGCGACAGCACCTCGGCCACGTGGGCGGCGGCCAGTTCGCCGACGGAGTGCCCCAGCAGCAGGTCCGGCCGGATGCCCCAGCTCTCCAGCAAGCGGAACAACGCGACCTCGAACGCGAAGAGCCCGGTCTGCGCGAACTCCGTCCGGTCCAGCGTTTCCTGGTCCGTGCCGAATACGGCGGCCCGGACCCGCGGCGGCAACGCCGCGCAAACCTCGTCGAAGGCCCCGGCGAACACGGGGTACCGCTCATACAGCAGACCGCCCATGCCCGCGCGCTGACTGCCCTGCCCGGCGAACAGGAAGGCCAGACCGCCCTCGGCCACGACCCCCGTGGTGAGCCCGGGACCGGTCCTGCCGGCGGCCAGCGCGGCCAGCGCGCGGCCGAGCTGCTCGCGGTCGCCGCCGGTGAGCACGGCCCGGTTGGCCAGCGCGGAACGGGTCGTGGCCAAAGAGAAACCCAGGTCGTGCAGGCCGGCTTCGGACCCGGGGCCGGTGTCGCAGTGCGCGAGCAGCCGGGCGGCCTGCGCGCGCAGTGCCTCCTCCGAACCGCCCGAGACGGTCCACAGCGGCGGGAGGTCACTCGGCGGGGCCGCCGGTGCGTCCGGTTCGGCCGGGGGCTGCTGGACGATCACATGGGCGTTCGTGCCGCCGATACCGAAGGAGGAGACCCCGGCCCGCCGGATCGGTCCCCGGTCCGGCCACGGTGTGGATTCGGTGACCAGGTGCAGCCCGGCCGCCCAGTCCACCTGCGAACTGGGTGTCTCGACGTTGACGGTGGCCGGGACCATACGATGCCGCATGGCCAGCACCATCTTGATCAGCCCCGCGGCCCCGGCGGCCGCTTGGGTGTGCCCCAGGTTGGACTTCAGCGATCCCACCAGCAGCGGCCGGTCCGGCGGCCGCTGCGCGGCGTAGGCCGCCACGAGCGCGCCCGCCTCGATCGGGTCGCCCAGTTTCGTCCCGGTGCCGTGCGCCTCCACGACGTCCACATCGGACGGTCGCAGCCCGGCGTCCGCGAGCGCGGCGGACAGTAGCTGCCGCTGGGCGGAACCGTTGGGCGCGGTGAGCCCGTTGCTGGCGCCGTCGGAGTTGACCGCGGACCCGGTGATCAGCGCCAGTACCGGATGGCCGTTCCGGCGTGCGTCGGAGTACCGCTCCAGCGCGAACATGCCGCCGCCCTCGGCCCAAGCCGTGCCGTCGGCGTCTTCGGCGAACGGTTTGGCCCGCGCGTCCGGCGCCAGTCCGCCCTGCCTGCTGAACTCCAGGAACACCAAGGGCGACGACAGGACGGTCACCGCTCCGGCCAGCGCCAGCGAGCATTCACCGCGGCGCAGCGCCGCGGCGGCCAGGTGCACGGCGACCAGGGAGGAGGAGCACGCCGTGTCGATCGACAGGTTGGGCCCTTGCAGACCGAAGGTGAACGAGATCCGGCCGGAGGCCACACTGGACACGGTCCCGATCGCCAGGTTCGCCCGCTCGCCGAGGGCGGCGTGCCCGGGGCCGACGCCGTACTCGCTGTGGGACAGTCCCGCGTAGACCCCGGTGTCGCTGCCTCGTAACGTGGCCGGGTCGATGCCTGCGCGCTCGAAGGCCTCCCAGGACAGTTCCAGCAGCAACCGCTGTTGCGGGTCCATCTCCAAGGCCTCGTGGCCGCCGATGCCGAAGAACGCGGCGTCGAACTCGGCTGCCTCGTGCAGGAATCCGCCTTCGCGCACATAGCTGGTGCCCGGCCGCTCCCGCCGCGGGTCATACAGCGTCTCCAGGTCCCAGCCGCGGTCGGCCGGCATCGGCGTGACGACGTCACGGCCCTCGGTGAGCAGCTGCCACAGGTCCTCGGGGGACTGCACGCCGCCGGGGAAGCGGCAGCTCATGCCGACGATGGCGATCGGCTCGTCCGAACCTGCCCGGCGGCGCACGACGGCCGGTGACCGCGGCGCACCGCCGTCCAGGTACGCGGTCAACTGGTCCGGGGTGGGGTGGTCGAACAGGGCGGTCGTGGCGATCTTCAGCCCGGTCCGCTTGCGCAGCCGGGTGATCAGTTCGACGGCGCGCACCGAATCCATGCCCAGGTCGAAAAAGGTCCGGTCCGGCCGGTAACCGCCGCTGATCAGCGACTCGGTCTCGGCCCGGATCAGCCGGGGCAGGTCCGTGGTGACGGCACGGGTGGGCTCGGCGACCTCGGTGGGCAGATGCACGCGACGGCCACCCCGGTCGCCGAGCACCTCCGGCCAGGCGACCGGCACCCCGTGCCCGTGCAGTTCGCCGAGGGTGCCCAGCGTCGCGCGCAGGTCGGACTGGCCACCGCGCAGCGCGGCGGTGACGAGCAGGTCGCCGGTGGCCGCGCCGGGCAGGGTCTCCTCGACCAGCGCCGCGAGCACCCCGTTGGCGCTCAGGTCGACGTAGGTGTCGACGCCGGCTTCCGCCAGGGTGGTGACGCAGTCGAGGAAGTGCCCGGTGCCGCGGACCTGGGCGCCCCAGTACTCGGGCAGGCACACCACACCGGGATCGGTCCCGAGCCCGGTGTGCACCGGGACGATCGGGATACGCGGCGGGCGGGCGGTCAGGCCGCGCGCGAACCGCTCGAAGTCGCCTGCCATCGCGGCCATGTGCGGGGAGTGGAAGGCCCGGTCCACCGGCAGCCGCTTGACCTTGCGCCCGCGGTCGGCCCAGAACCCGGCGATGCGCAGCACGGTGTCGCGGTCGCCGGAGATGACGACGGAGCGGGGGGAGTTGACCGCGGAGATCGCCGCCAGTTCCCCCAGCCCGGTCAGCGACTCTTGTGCTTCGGCCTCGGTGATCCGCAGCGCCACCATGGCACCGCCGACCGGCGTCCGGTCCCGGAACAACCGGACCCGCTCGGCCAGCAGCGCGGCCACGTCCGGGAGCGAGTACACCCCGGCCGCGGTGGCCGCGGCCAGTTCCCCGACCGAGTGGCCCACCACGAAGTCCGGGCGGACGCCCCAGTGCTCGAACTGCCGGAACAGCGCCAGCTGCAGGGCGAACAGGGCGTCCTGGGTGTACATCGCCTCGTCGGCGGGCGCCACCTCGGTGCCGCGGTCGCCCAGCAGCAGCTCGCGCACCGACCAGGTGGACGCCGCGTCCAGGTGGCCGCACACTTCGTCGAGCGCGTCGGCGAACACGTCGAACAGCGGGTACAGCTCGCGGCCCATCCCCGGCCGCTGTCCGCCCTCGCCGGGGAACATCAACGCCACTTTGCGGCCGGTCCCGGCCCCTGCCGTCCCTGCCCGGCCGCCGGCCAGTTCGGCGAGACCGGCGACGAGTTCCGCCCGGTCCTCGCCCAGCACGACGCTCCGGTACGGCTGGTGTGACCGCGCCAGAGCCAGCGTGTGCGTGGTGTCGAGCAGGTCCGGTGCGGCAGGCCCGTCCAGGTGGGCGCGCAGGGTCTCCGCCTTGCCGCGCAGGCTTTCCGCGCTGTCGGCCGACAGCATCAGCGGCAGGACCGGCACCGCGCGGCGCTCCGGCGGTCGTGGCCGGGCGGGCGGTGCGGACAGCACCAGCGCGCAGGAAGTCCCGGCACCGTCGGTGGAGGCGAGCACGATGGGCATCCGGCGGTCCTGCCCGCGACCGAGCAGGGCGGGCAGGGCGAACAGTGCTGACACCGCGTCGTCTTCCACCGGGTCGACCTCGTCGGGGTTCACGCCGGCTCGCTCGCACGCCAACCGGACAACGGACCCCCGGCCCAGCGCGCTGCCGTCGAACACGCAATGAACCGGGTCGTCGTCCGCGATCGCGGAGGAAAGCGGTTTCAGCACCAGAAACGCGTACTCGCCGGGTGAAACCACCCCGGCGATGGCGAGCGCCGATTCACCAGTGTGAATGCTTTGGAGAGAAAGGTGCAGGATGGCCGGAGGCGGGAGTTCCGCCGTCACCGCGGGCCCCAGCAGACCGAACTCCGCCGCGACCGGTCCGGCCTCCGTCATGGCGAACACGCCCGCGGTCACGCCGTCCAGCGATTCCGGGATTACCCCGGCATTCTCCAGCGCCTGTCGCGCCACCACGGCGGGCGGGGCGGACAACGGACCGCGCGACAAACCGATCAGCGCGACCGAAGAGGGATTCGTGGTGCTGTCGAACTGCATGAAACCGCCCGTCCAGTCGTCATCCACCCAGCGCGGTCTGAGCAAAGTGCGGTCGGAAGAATACCGGTACACGCTCAGGCGCGTCATTTACGGAATGCGGGGTTGGCTGACCGTAGTCAGCTCGCGGAAATCCTGTCAATGTCATCCCTTTGCGCTAGGGGGAAGTCGTCGAAATTAGGGGTTGTATTCAGTGGACCCCTAATCTCGCGGGCCGACTCTATGAATCGGCGCTGTGCGGGGTTACGGTGTGGAACCGGTAAACGGAATCCGAGCCGAACTCGCGCATCCATCAATTGCCACCGAGGGAAATTCCATGCGACCTGCTCTGCTGGACGGGAGCACCCTGGAGGAAAGTCTTACGCGGCTGGCGAAGGCCATGCCTGGCTCGCGTGCGAGATTCCCCACCGCCGGCGACGAGATCACCGCGGCCGAGCTGGAGCTGGCCGCCACCGCCGCCGCGCACGAGTTCCTGCGCTCCGGGGTACGCCCCGGCGACGTGGTCGGCGTGCTGGTGCCCACCGCCGCCCGGTTCCTCACCACGATCTACGGGCTCTGGCGCGCCGGTGCCGCCATCAGCGTGCTGCCGGTCCAGGCCGGGTTCGGGGACGTGCACGGCACCGCTCGACGGCTGTCCCGCATCACCGCGGCCGCGGGGATGCGCCACATCGTGCTGGACGCCGACCACGCGGACCTCGGCGGCGCGCTCGCCGCGCTGGGCACCGAGGTGAGCCTGCTGCTTCCGCCCGCGCCCGGCGGCACCGGCGAGAAGCGGTCCCTGCCCACCGTCGACCCCGACGCGCTGGCGATCGTGCAGTTCACGTCGGGCAGCACGAGCTTGCCCAAGGGAGTGATGCTGCCGCACCGCACGACCATGGCCGGGCTGCGGGCTTGCGTGGTCTCCGGTGGTTTCAGCCCCGACGACGTGTTCATGCAGTGGGTGCCGACCTTCCACGACATGGGCCTGATCGGCCTTCAGTCGCACTGGCTCAACGGTGCCGACGTGCACGTCTTCGCCCCGACCACCTTCCTGCGGCGGCCGGGCAAGGTGCTGGAGCATTTCGCCGCGCACGGCGGCACGGTGCTGACCGGCCCCAATTTCTCCTACGACTACCTGCTGGACACCGTGCCGCCGGATCAGCTGTCCACTTTGGACCTGTCCCGTTGGCGCCTGGCGTTCAACGGCGCCGAGCCGGTCAGCGCGGCCACCGTTCGGCGGTTCACCGAGGCACTGGCGCCCAGCGGGGTGGACGCCTCGGTGATGTACCCGGTGTACGGCATGGCCGAGGCCACCCTGTCGATCAGCTTCCCCGAGCCCGGTGCCACCGCACGCCTCCGCGCGGTGGACCGCGACGAACTGGCCAGGACGGGCGATGTGCGCCCGGTGGAGGAAACCGCGCCGGCGGCCAAACCGGTGGTTTCGGTGGGCCGTCCGGTGCACGGCGTCGACCTGCGCGTCGTGCGTGAGGACGGTTCCGTGGTCGCCGACGGCGCACTCGGGGAGATCCAGATCCGCGGCGAGTCGGTGACCACCGGGTACTTCCGCGACCCCGAAGCGACCGCCGCCGTCTTCGACCGCGGCTGGTTGCGCACGGGGGACCTCGGCTTCCAGCTCGACGGCGAACTGTATGTCACCGGGCGGCGCAAGGAGATGGTCGTGGTACACGGCCAGAACTACTTCCCGGACGACGTCGAGACCGTCGCCCGTGAGGTCCCCGGCGTCTACCGCCGTCGCTGCGTGGCCTTCTCCGACACGGACGCCGACGGCGGCGAGCGGATCGGCGTGATCGTGGAGACGGGGGAGGACCCCGCCGTGGTGCGTGAGGAGGTCCGCAGGCGGGTCGCCGCCGAACTCGAGCTGGCCCAGGTGGCGGTCTACGCGGTCAAGCCGAGGTGGATCCCCCGGACCACCAGCGGCAAATGGCAGCGGGTGCTGGCCGCCCAGCGCGTCACGTCGGGCGAGATCGCAGGCATGTCGCCGGACCCCACCGGCGCCGACCAAGGAGAACGGGTGTGAACAGCAAGACGACGACCTCGCCTGCCGGGGTTCCGCTGCTCGCCGACGAGCAGATGCACAGTGCCCGGGTCTTCGCGGGCTACCAGCACGCGACCTGGGAGCTGCACCACATCCCGTGGGACGAGTTCCGGCCGGATCTGGTGCTGCCGGAGCACATCGTGTTCGCCAAGGGCGCGATCGTCGGTGAGTCCAATGTGGTCGCCGCGACCCACGGCCTGCTCAACGAGTTCGGCATGGACTACGACTTCTCCCAGTTCGCCTGTATCTGGGGCTACCAGGAGATCCAGCACCACCTGGCCTTCTCGACCTGGTTGCAGCTGGCCGGGCACAGCATCGAGCACCGCACGATCGCCTCGATGCGGGAGGCGTACCCGCCCGGCGTGACCAAGGCGGCCACGCTGGCCACCAACGTCATCTGCGAGGTGCTCGCCACCCACGCCTACAAATGCGTCGCCCGCAGCATGAAGGAGCCGGTGCTCGCCGCGATCCTGCGCAAGGCCAGCGGCGACGAGGCACGGCACGCGCGCGAGTTCGTGCACTACACCGCCCAGCAGCTGGCCGCCCGGCCCGAGGAATGCGCGTCGGTGGTGGAGACCCTGTACATCTACATGGGCACCACCCGCGACCTTTACCGCCACCCGGTCAGCCGGTTCAAGGGCAACCTGCCCGAGCTGGCGGACCACGAGACCATCGACGAGATGTTCGCCTACTTCGCCGAGGTCGACGAGGACGGCAGCGAATGGGCCAAGTGCTGTGAGCAGTTGTTCAAGTACTTCTCCGTGCTCACCGGCTACAAGCTGACCAAGATGGCCGACGTCCGGCGCGCCATCGCCGAGGAGTCGATCAAGGCCGAGGTCGCGGTATGAGCCTTGCCGCGCACAGCACCGGTGAGGAGGTGGAGTTCCCGTGGCACGCCGAACCGTCGTTCAACTGCTTCGGCTGCTCCCCGCGTAACCCGGTCGGGCTCAAGCTGAAGATGCGGCGGCTGCCGAACGGGGACTACGCGACCGAAACGGTGTTCTCTGCGGACTACGCCTCGTATCCGGGGATCGTGCACGGCGGCATCGTGCACGTACTTCTCGACGAGGTGATGGGCGACACCCTGGCACTGGTGCACGGGATGCTCGCGTTCTCGGTGACCCTGCGGAGCAAGATGCTGCTGCCGCTGCGCATCGGTCTGCCATACCTGACCACGGCGCGGATCACCGGGCGGGGCAACGGAGTGCTGCACACCGAGGCCGAGATCACCGGGCCCGACGGCGAGGTGCACGTCATGGCGAGCGGCACCTTCCAGCCGATCCGCGCGGAGCAGGCCAGGAACCTGATGGAACTGGACGAGGCCACCTTCGGCCGCGTCCGGCACTACTTCGACCATGGAACTGGAGAATCATGACCAGCGAGTCCGTCAGCCGCGAGCAGATCGCCTCGGTCACCACCGAATACCTCGCCACCGAGCTGAAGATCCCCGCCGCCGGGATCGCCGGTACCGACGTGCTCAGGGAGCTGCCCGGCGCCGACTCCATGAAGATGCTGCGCGTGGTGTCCAAATTGGAGCGTCGCTGGGACGTGGAGTTCGACGACGAGGCCATCTTCGCGGTGAAGACCGTCGACGAACTGGTCGTGATGGTGGAGAAGAGTGTCAGCGGGGACCTGGCGGCGTCATGACCGCGCCGACTCCGCAGGAGGCCTACCGGGCGACCAACAAACATTACGAGCTGCCCGCCGAGTTGTTCGAGATCTACCTCGACCGGCGGATGAAGTACAGCGCCGGGCTCTACCCCGACGCGGACACCGACCTGGACCAGGCGCAGACGAACAAGCTGCACTTCGTGGCGAGACGGCTGGGGCTGCGCGGCGGCGAGCAGCTGCTCGACGTCGGCTGCGGCTGGGGAAGCCTGATCCTGTTCATGGCGAAGGAATACGGCTGCCGCGTCACCGGGGTGACCCCGTCCGGCCCACAGGCGGAGTACATCAGGCAGCGGGCGGAGGAGGCCGGTGTCACCGACCTGGTGACCCTGCGGTCCGGCTCGTTCAGTGAACTCGAGATGGCCGGGAAGTTCGACGCGGTCACCATGCTCGGTTCGATCGTGCACATGCCGGACCGGGCACAGGTGCTGCGCAAGGTGCACGGTCTCTTGCGGCGCAACGGATCGCTGTATCTGTCCGAGAGCTGCTTCCGCGACGAGGCGACCTACCGGGAGTTCTCCCGGCGGCCGGGCACGGTGCACGTCACCGAGTCCATCTTCGGGTTCGCCGACATGGTGCCGGTCTCGGCGCTCGTGGCGGCGATCGAGTCGGCCGGGTTCAGCCTCACCGGGCTCACCGACCTCACCGCGCACTACCACCGCACCATCGAGCAGTGGGAGGAGCGCGCGCAGGCCGCCTTGGACCGCGTCGAGGAGGTGGCGCCCGGGATGGGCGAACCGCTGATCCGGTACCTGCAGACGGCCAACGCGGGCTGGGGCTACACCACCAAGCACTACGCGCTCAGCGCGCTGAAGTCCCGGATGGGACCGGCGGAGGCACCGTGAACGACCCTTTCGCCGGGCAGGCGACAGCACCGGCACGACTGACCATCGAGCCCGCGCAGATGCGCGAGCTGACGAAGAAGGCCGTCAGCCGGGCCGGAACCAAACAGTGGTCCGTCGACGACCTGCCGTGGACCTCCTTACGGCCGGAGGAACTCACCGACACCGACCGCTCGGTGGTCAAGTTCATCACCTTCATCGAGGATCACATCCCCGGCTACCTGACCTACTTCCTCCAGGCGTTCCCCGTCGCCGACGGGGATCAGGCCATCGAGGAGTTCTGTTTCAACCGGGAGTACTTCCGGTTCCTGATCTCCTGGGCCAACGACGAGGAGCGGCACGCCTCGGTGCTGACCAGGTACCAGATCGAAGCCGGGATCAGCGATCCGGACACGCTGATGTGGGAACTGGCGGAGGAGGGGCGCAAGAAGTTCGCGCTGCCCTACGAGACGCCGGTGCAGGCCTTCACCTACACCCTGGTGCAGGAGAAGGCCACGCAGCTGTTCTACCAGCGGTTCAAGGCCGTCGCCCAAGAGCCGGTCCTGCGCGACCTGCTGCACCGGCTGGCCAGGGACGAGGCACGGCATTTCGCGTTCTACAGCGAACTGGTCGGCGCCTACGTCCGGCGGCACGGGCTGGAGTCGACGGTGCACGACCTCAAAGACGTCCTCGCCACCTTCCGGATGCCGTTGGCGGACACGCTCAACGGGTACTGGCGGTGGTCGATGAAGATCACCGACGCCACCTCCTACGACCACACCGAGGCGTACGAGTCGTTGGTGCGCCTGGTCACCGACTTCGCGACGGCCGGCGGCCGGGCCGCCGCGGTGGACCTGACCGAGTTCGTGCACCGCATCCGCGCGATCTGAGTCCCGCCCCGACCTCCACCACCGAGGAGAACCTTGGTCATGCCAACACCTTCATGTCCGGCGGGGAAGCCAGGGCCGGCCGGTGCGGTGCTCGACATCGCCGACGACGTCGTCATGATCGACGAGAGCTTCACCGACGACCCGTACCCGACGTACGAGCTGCTGCGCGCCCGGCGCCCGGTGGCCAAGGTGCGGATGGGGATGAGCCCGCCGGTCTGGCTGGTCACCGGGTACGAGGACGTTCGCGCCGGGCTGGCCGACTCCCGCCTGGCGAAGGACGCCACGAAACTGGCCCGGATCCTGCGCCGTGCCGCCGGCCTCCCCGAGGACGCCGAAGAGTTCGACATGGGCCTGGACCACCACATGCTCCACTCCGACGGGGCCGAGCACACCCGGCTGCGGAAGCTGGTCAGCAAGGCGTTCACCGGACGGGCCGCCGCCCTGCTGCGCCCGCGGATCGAGGCGCTGGCCGCCGAACTGGCCGACGCGATGGCCGCCAGGCTCGCCGCCGGGGCGCGATCCGTCGACCTGATCGAGGACTACGCCTTCCCGCTGCCGACGACCGTGATCTGCGAGATCCTCGGTGTTCCCGACGATCGGCGCGCGGAGTTCGGCGGCTGGTCGCGCACGATGCTGTCCACCGCGCCGCCGCACGAGCAACTGGCGGCGAGGGAGGCGATGGGGGAGTACCTCGACAGGCTCGTCGCACGCAAGGTCGCCCATCCAGGCGAGGACATCCTCTCCGAGATCCTGGCCCCGGACGAGAACGCGGACCGCCTCACGCACGCCGAGGCCACCGCGATGGCCTCCCTGCTGCTGGTCGCCGGGCACGAGACGACGGTGAACCTGATCGGCAGCGGGGCGCTCGCGCTGCTGCGGAACCCGGAACAGCTGGGACGGCTGCGGGCGAACCCGGAATTGCTGCCCGGTGCGGTGGAGGAGTTCCTCCGGCTCGAAAGCCCGGTCACCACGGCCACCATGCGGTTCACCGACGAGGAGGTGACCATCGGCGGCACGACGATCCCGGCCGGGGAGATCGTGCTGCTGGCGATCGGTTCGGCGAACCGGGATCCCGGCCGGTTCGAGCGGCCGGACGAGCTGGACATCGAGCGGTCGACACGCGGCAGCATCGCGTTCGGTCACGGCGTCCACTACTGCCTCGGCGCGGCACTGGGCCGGATCGAGGGCGAAGTCGCCTTCCGCGTGTTGCTCGACCGGTTCCCCCACCTCACCCTCGCGGTGGATCCGGGCGAACTGCGCTGGCACAACAGCATCCTGCTCCGCGGACTCGTCGCCCTTCCGGTCACCACGGACGGATGAGCGGGGGAGCACAGGCACATCGACACAGGACAGGACGGATATGACCGCGCTCTTCGACCCACGCGATCCCGCGGTGCGGACAGATCCGTACCCCATCTACCGCCGCCTGCGGGAGGCCGACCCCGTGCACCAGTCCCATTTCGGCTACTGGGTGCTCTCTCGCTACGCCGACGTGGACGCCGTGCTGCGCGCTCCGGGGGTCTCCAGCGAGTTCTACCGGAACCAGGTCTGGGCCGAACGCAGGGGCGGCCTGGACAGCCCGCTCGTGCGCAGCGTGCGGAACTGGATGCTCATGCTGGACGGGCCGGCGCACCGGCGGATCCGCGGTGTGCTCGGCAAAGTGTTCACCCGCGGCGCCGTCGAGCGGCTGCGGCCGCGCGTGACCGCGGAGGCCGACCGCCTGCTCGACGCCATGGGCGATGGCGAGGCCGATCTGATCGAGAGCCTCGCCCTGCCGCTGCCGGTCACCGTGACCTGTGAACTGCTCGGCCTGCCCACCGACAACCGGGTCCAGTGCCGTCAGTGGACCGAACAGATCAGCCGCGTGATCGACCCGTCGATCACCGCGGCCGACGTCGCCGAAATGAACCGGGCGGAGACCGAGTTCCGCGAGTACGTCACCGGCGAACTCGACCGGCGCAGGGCCGCGCCGACCGACGACATCCTGTCCCTGCTCCTGCACACCGAGGTCGACGGCGTGCGCCTCACCGACCACGAGATCATCGCCAATGTGCTGTTCCTGTTCGTCGCGGGCCACGAGACCACGGTGAACCTGGTCGGCAACGGGGTGCTGGCACTGCTGCGTCACCCCGATCAGCTCCAGTTGCTGCGCGAGAACCCCGAGCTGATGCCGGGCGCCGTCGAGGAGATCACCCGGTACGACGCACCCGTGCAGATCGTCTCCAGGCTCCTGGACGAAGAGGTCGTGCTCGACGACGCGGTACTCCCCGCGGGCGCCAAAGTGATGCTGCTGTTCGGAGCGGCGAACCGGGACCCCGCCCGGTACAGCCACCCCGAGAGCCTGGACGTCACCCGCACCGGGATCAAGACGCTGGCCTTCAGCGGCGGCCCGCATTACTGCCTCGGTGCCGCCCTCGGCAAGATGGAGACCGCCGTGGTGCTGACGAAACTGCTGCGGCGCTACGGCAAGATGGAGCTGTCAGGCGAGGAACTCCGCTGGCGGTCCAACGTCAGCTTCCGCGGTCTTGAGCGGCTCCCGCTCCGGCTGCTCCGCTGATTCCCGCCCTCGTACGGACTTGACGACCCCGGTGGTAACGGGGCGCGGGCCGAGCGCGACTGGAGAGGGGAGCGCGTCGGTGAGAGGTGGCTGTGTATGGGGCTGGCTGTCGGAGGTGTCGGCGGTTGGCTGGTCCAGGCCTTACCCGATATTTCCAGCAATCTGATCGCGGCGGCGATCGGGGGTGTGCTGGTCTGGGTGGTGACGAACGTGAGACGGCGCCTCCGGTTGATCCGGGCGCGCAGGTTCTGGCGGGCTTTGGGTGGCCGTCACCCGTTGATCGTCCTGGGGGCTCATGACTTCGGGGAGCGGCGGCGGTGGGCCCGGGCCGGCGTGGTGGGTATGGGGGACATCGGGGCGCTCGTGGAAATCGAGGCCCAGCTCCGCCGACTGGGCTTCGCCGGCAGAATCGCGGAGTCGAAGCAGTTGTCGCCGCGTGAGTTGAGTTCGGACCTGGTCCTGATCGGTGGGCCGGAGGCGAATGCGGTCACGAGGACGATGTTGGCGAAGCTGAGCGGAGTGATCTCCTACGCTTTCGTCGAAGACCCCGAGCATGTGGCCGCCGAGGTACACGATGTGAGCACCGGCCGTGTTTCGGCGCCGCGGTACGACGAGTCAGGGTTTCCGGTCAGTGACTATGCCTTGATCATCCGGACGCCGAACCCCTTGGCTCCGGATACGTCGGAGATCGTCATCGTGGCGGGGTGCTGGGAACACGGCACCGCGGCCGCGGCGGAGAAGCTCGGGGACCGGAAGTTCCTCCGCAGGATGAAGAAGATGGAGCACTTCGAGGTTCTCCTCGAGACCACGGTCGTGAACGGTGCCCATTACAACGTCAAGGTCGCCGAAACCCGGCGGATCTCGGCAGATTGACGCCCGGGCGGATCTCGATCGACGGATTCCGCCTGTCCTGTCGTCCTTTGGATCGAGACGAACGACCATCGAAAGGACGACAGTCGGTCAGACCAGTCGGCAGCACACGATCTACGGTTCGTGACGGGATCGCACCCCGGGCGCGCGGTACAATAGGCTTTCACCCAAACGGGTTGCCGTTCCCGCACGAAGGGTCCTTTGACCGAAACCTGGCAGCGAAGGTGACGTCGGCCGGCCTGCTACCAAGTGACCAGGGCAAGATCGTTCCAACGACGGACGAGGTCCGGCGCGGGCGGTGGCATGCTCGACGACATGATCCACCGGACAGCGGCCACCGCCGCGCAGCACTCTCGTAGTGGGCGGATTTCTTCTCTGGATCTACTCCGAGGGGTGGCGATTCTCGGCACCTTCGGGACCAACGTGTTCCTTTTCGCGCATCCCGGCGGGCCCTTGGGTTTCTTCCAGGATTTCGTCAGTACCGCGAACGGCTTCGCGCAGCACGTCGAAGTCGGTCTTCGCACGCTGAGCAACGGCAAGTTCCTCGCGTTGCTCACGATCCTGTTCGGTGTCGGCCTCGAGTTGCAGTACCAGTCCGCCCGGCGGCGCGGTGTTCCCTGGCCGGGCCGGTATCCACTCCGGGCGGGAATCCTCTTCATGGAAGGTGTCGCGCACTACCTGCTCGTCTTCGAAGCCGACGTGCTCATGGCCTACGGGCTCACTTCGCTGCTCGTCGCGTACCTCATCGGCCGGAGCGATCGAGTCGTCCGCAACGTCGTCATCGTCGTGGGCGGCGTGTACACCACGCTGATCCTCGCCGTGACCGCGTTGCTCGTGGCAGGACCGGGGATTTCCGGCGCACCTGCCCAGGTCGATCCCGCCACGACGGCCAGCTGGCCCGCGCAGGTCACCGTCCGCTTCACCGATTTCCTGCTGCTGCGGGCGGAAACCGTCCTGATCGTGCCCTCAGCCGTCGTCCTTTTCCTGCTCGGTTCCCGCCTGCGGAGGGCCGGCGTCTTCGAAGACACCGAGAAGGGCGCGAAGCTTCGTGCGCGTCTGCTCGTCCTGGGCTTCGCCGTCGGGCTGCCCCTGAACGTGCTGACCGGGTTCGGCGGGCCGGACTGGTTCCTCGTCGACAGGTACCTGTTGCCGCCCCTCGTCGCACTGGGCCTGCTCGCTCTGGTCACCCATCTCTCCCTTCGGATGCGCGACAAGCCAGGATTCGTCCGAAGTGGACTCATCGCGGTCGGTCGAACCTCTCTCTCCTGCTATGTACTCCAGAACGTGCTGGCCGGTTTCCTTTGCTATGGCTGGGGTCTGGGGCTCGCCGAGAGGTTCGCGGACGCCCGTCCATGGTGGATCGTCGGCCTCTGGGTCTTCGTCGGACTGGTGGACGTCGCGTTCGCCCTCTTGTGGCTTCGACGGTTCGACCGCGGCCCCCTCGAACTGCTGATGCACCGCCTCTACGCCCCGCGGCGGACGCCGCGCGCCTCGGGACCGGCTCAGTAGAACTCGAATCGCCACTCACGACTACCAGAGCGTGGACGGCCCTGAGACGACCCAGCCGTCGTCGACAGGCTTGACCCAGAAACCCAAGGCCACCTCGATCGTCTGCTCGCGGAAGGTGATCTCGACGTAGAGATTGCTCCCGGAGTCGCCCCAGGCGAAGTTCCCCAAGCCGAGTTCGCCGAGCCAGGACAAGTCGCGCTCCCACTCGCCGGAGGCGGGCTCCGTATCGAGGCTCGCGCCGACGGAACCTGACCAGAGCGATTTGAGCACGTGCTGACGGACGTGTGATCGACGAGTTGCTCGGCCTCGGGCGTCTTCCCGTCCCGCAGGAGGCCGAAGTAGCGGCGAACAACGGCTTCGACTTCGGTCTTGGCAGGCGGCTCCGTCCAGATCTTCACCGTCGAGACACTAGGGCGTGTCCGACATCAGCGTGATCGCCGCGATGCGACGGAGGACGGGAACGGCCGCGACGTACAATCGCGACAGGGGCGCAGCGCCAGGCCGAGATTCCGGCACCGGGTGAAGGGGGGCCAGGATGTTCTTCGGTTCCAAGAAGAAGCTCGACGATCTGATGGCTCAGCTCAGGCCCGACCTGAGCCGGGAATCGCTCGGCGTCGGGCCCGCCTTCCCGGGCGTCGCCCCGAACCCGCTCCTGAGCAGGGATGCGTGGAAGCGCAACGCGGAACTGCGTACGGGGGCGCTCGCGCTCGGCGTTCTCGTCGACTGGCGGGAGGGCAGCAGCGACGGCAGTCCCCGCGTGGTCCTGATGTTGGACGTGGAGACCGCCGGCGGCATCTCGTTCCGCGGTATCGCGGACGAAGACCTCACGATCACCGAGCTCACCCGGCTCGCCCCGGGGCAGACGTTGCCCGTGCGCTACCGGCCGGCCGTCATGGACCACTACGTCGCCCTTGCCCGGGACGCGGACCCCGCCCAGGTGCGGCGGCTCTCTGACGAGATCGCGAGCCGCAAGCGGACCTGACCCGGGTGCACCGAGGTGCCGAGGGCGGATTCCTCGGCCAGACTTCGCGGGCCTCGCTGGGCTCGCCATAAACGGCCTCTGGGCTGCTCAGGCCTGGTCAGCGCTGCGGAGTTGTTCGCGTCGGCAGGTCGGCACTGGGGCAACGCCATCCCCAACCTTTCAGGTCAGTACAGCTAAGCCGTGAGAAGTAGGTTCCCGGCGCCGATTTCGTTCTCGCGGCAGAGGCTCCCGCCGCTTTCCGTGTTTAGCGTCGGAACGATGAAAATACGCATGATCGTTCTGACGGCCGTGGTACTGGCCGGGGCCCTGCAAGGAGAAGCGGCGGCCGGAGCCGGGCACCGGCGGATCGACTGGCACGACTGCCGGACGGGTCCGGACGACGAGACCGGGCAGCGGCTGGCGAACGCCGGGGCGAGCTGCGGCGAGGTCACCGTGCCGCTGGACCACGCCGATCCGGGCGGCCGGACCCTTTCGGTGGCCGTCGCCCGCCGCGCCGCGACCGATCCCGCGCACCGGCTGGGCACGCTGATGGTCAACATCGGCGGTCCCGGCCCGTCGCGGGAGGGCGTGGCCTTGCTCGCACAGGGGCTCCCGCCGGAGGTCCCTGCCGGGGCGCCGTCGATCGCGGCACGATACGACCTGGTCGGGATCGATCCGCGGTTCTTCGGGCTCAGCACGCCCTTGGAATGCGGCTGGCCCACCGGCAAATACCTGCGGAGCGCTCAGGTCGCCGGCCCCGACCGGGTCAGCTTCGACCGTGGTGCGGCTGTCGCGAAGGATCTCGCGGCTCGCTGCGCGGACCGGCGCGATGTCCTGCCGTACGCGTCCACACGCGACATGGCCAAGGACATGGACCTCGTCCGCGCCGCGCTCGGCGAGCAGAAGATCTCCTACCTCGGCTGGTCGTTCGGCAGCTATCTCGGCGCAGTCCACCTGCAGCTCTTTCCCCGCCGTGTCGACCGGATCGTGCTCGACTGCCCCGCCGCGCCCGAAGCCGCGGGCCCGGCGCTGGCCCGCGAGACCGGGCCGGCGGACGCCGCCGCGCTGCGGGACTGGGCTTCCTGGGCCGCACGCCGGGACGAGCGGTACCACCTGGGCGCGACGGCCGCCGACGTCCTCGCCGCGGTGGACCGGGATCGCCCGCGCCGCCGCCCGTGAACCCCTGCGGGTCGGCGGCCACCGGATCGACGCGGCGATGATCCCCGGGCTGCTTCTCACCGTCGACGACAGCGACGCGTTCTACGCCGAGTTCAGCGCCCAGGTCGTGGTGCTGCGCGACGCCGCTCGCGGTCTCGTCGTCACGCCGACTCCCGTCCAGGAGTGGAAGCTTTCCCTGTACGACGACCCGAAGGTGGAACCTGCCTTCGGGTTCAGCGCCACGATCGCGAACCAGTGCGCGGACCGCGCCGCGTCCCGCGACCCGGAGACCTACTACCGGGACATTCAGGCGCACCGGGCCGCCGAGCCGCTGTTCGGCCCGCTGGCGCGGGACATCACCCCGTGCGCGTTCTGGCCGGCCTCGCCCGCGGAGCCGCCCACCGCGATCGGCAACGGCCGTCCCGCGCTGATCGTGGGCGCGTCCGGCGATCCGGTCACGCCGTACCCGGGACAGCGGTCCATGCACCGGGCCTTGACGGGGTCCCGCATGGTCACGCTGGACGGCGCCTTCCGGCACGGTGTCTACCTCTTCGCGCCGGACAGCTGCGTCACCGGCGCCGTCGAGTCGTATCTCCTCGGCGGTTCCTTGCCCGGTGCCGATGTCACCTGCGCGGGTCAGCGTTCGCCGGGCCGGACCACGCCCGCCTCGTAGGCGAGCACCACCGCCTGCACGCGGTCACGGACCCGCAGCTTGGCCAGGATGTTGCCCACATGGGTCTTCACCGTGCCCGGCGCCACCGCCAGCCATTCGGCGATCTCGGCGTTGGACCAGCCGCGCGCCAGCCCGGTCAGCACCTCCCGTTCGCGCCCGGTCAGCGTCGCCGCCGACCGGGCCGCGGCGGGATCGAGCGGGGGAGCGAGCCGGTCCAGCAGCCGCCGTGTGGTGGACGCGGCGAGTACCGCGTCCCCGGCGTGCACGGTCCTGATCGCGGTCAGCAGTTCCTCCGGGGTGGCGTCCTTGAGCAGGAAGCCGCCCGCGCCCGCCCGTAGCGCGGCCAAGGCGTGCTCGTCGAGGTCGTAGGTGGTGAGCATGACGACCTTCGGCGCGCGGGGCAGGGCCAATACCCGGCGGGTGGCCTCGACGCCGTCGAGCACCGGCATCCGCACGTCCATCAGCACCAGGTCGGGCGCCAGCCGCCGGGTGAGCTCGACGGCGGCGAGCCCGTCGCCCGCCTCGCCGACCACAGTCAGCTCCGGCTGGGAGTCGACGACCATCCGGAACCCCGCCCGGACCAGCGCCTGGTCGTCGGCCAGCAGGACACGGACCTGCCCATCGCCGCTCACGCGGGCACCGGGAGCCGGGCGCTGAGGACGTGACCGCCGCCGGGCCTCGGCTCCAGTGTCACTGTGCCGCGGTAGGCACCTGCCCGTTCACGCATGCCGCCCAGGCCGTGCCCGCCGCCGGGACCCGCGATCCGCGCCCGGCCGTCGTCGAGGACGTCGATCTCCAGCCGTCCGGCGGGCCAGCGCACCGACACTTCGGCCCGAGCGCCCGTCCCCGCGTGCTTCAGGACGTTCGTCAGCCCCTCCTGGACGATCCGGTAGGCGGCGAGGGAGAACCCGGGCTCGACCGGCCCCGGCGGGGTCTCGAAGGCGAGGCGGACGTCGAGCCCGCCCGCCCGCACACGGTCGACCAGACCGGGCAGATCGTCCAGACCCGGTTGGGGTTCCACGGTTTCCGGGCTGTCCCGCAGCACGCCGAGTACCCGCCGGAGTTCACCCAGCGCCTGACGACCGCAGTCGCCGATCGTGGCGAGCGCGGCCCGCCCGGCCTCCGGCGACGACCCGGCCGCGTACCGGCCGCCGTCGGCCTGCGCGATCACGACCGCCAGCGAATGGGCGAGGATGTCGTGCATCTCGCGGGCGATCCGGGTCCGCTCAGCCAGTACGGCGAGCCGCGCCCGCTGGTCGCGTTCGGCGCGGCGCACCCGCCACAGCGCCCCCGTCGCCCATGCGGCCACCACCGTGCTGGCCAGGAAGGCGCCGACGAGTACATGCGCCGTCGCGGAGGAAGGCAGCAGTGGCCAGCTCAGGCCGCCCAGCACGGCGCCGAAGAGACCGGCGGCGAGCCCGGCCCTTCCCGCCCACCGCGGTCCGTGGGCAGCCGCGGCGTGTACCGCCACCGGGACGGCGAGATCGGCCAGGAGCGCGCCGTCGGTGTCCCGGACCGTCAGCCATTGGACGCCCGCGATGCCTATCACGAGCGCCGCGCACACCGCGGGCTCCCGCCGTCGCAGCGCCAACGGCAGCGGCAGGAGCAGGGAGAACAGGAAGTAGGCGGCGTCCGCGCGGACGAACAGTCCGAAAAGTACACAACAGGCGGAGAGCAGGAGCGCGGTCACGACGTCGACGAGCGACTCGTGTCCGCGCAGCCAGGAGTCGAGCCGTTCACCGAGCACACCGCCACTGTAGGACCGCCGGGGCGTTCGTCACTTCGCCATGGGGGCTGAGACGGGGTAGTCCTTTTGGGCTAGGCCGTGTCCTGTGAGTCGCCGGAGCCAGTGCACCGATTGCGGCGATGATGGTTTCGCAGCGCCGGAAGATCGATCGGTTTCGCTGATCCGGATCGTGCCTCGGGTAACCACCATGGTCGTTGCCGGGGCCACGCGACCTTGAAATTGCTTACGCCGCAACAAAAAACCGCCTGATCCGGACTTTCGTCCAAATCAAGCGGCCTTTCCGGTCGGGCTGACAGGATTCGAACCTGCGACCCCTTGACCCCCAGTCAAGTGCGCTACCAAACTGCGCCACAGCCCGGACCCGCGCTCCGTGGAGTGCGATGTGAGTACTTTAGCGGGTCCGGAAGTGGGGCCTGCAACCAGGGGTCACTGTGTGTCTGAGCTGCGAAAACGGACCGTGCGGGCCGCCCTGCCGCGATCGGGCGGCCCGCACGGGTCACTGTGGGTTGTCCGCGTGCGTGAGGGTCTGCCAGGCGACGAAGAGGGCGTTGGTGCCCGCCGGGCGCTGGCGGAGGGTGAGTGCCTCTGTGTTGCTCATGGTGTACCCGAGGCGGGTGTGGAGGTGGTTGTAGCCGACCTCGGTGACCGGGCCGAGGCCGAGCTTCAGGCTGCCGCCGCACAGCCAGGACGGGACGGCCGCGCCCAGCTGGTACTTCGCGTGGAAGCCGAGGCCTTCGCGGAGGCGGTCGGCGATCTCCGGGTACAGGTCCTGGCCTTGGATGCGGGTGGTCTCGGCGAAGTTGGCGATGGCGGCGAGGCCGTAGCCGGTGTGGGTGAAGTCGCGGCAGGTCTCCTGCGAGAGGCCGTTGACGAACGTCGTCTGGCCCTGCCAGTACTTCACGATCTCGTCCCGGGTGTCGAGGCCGCTGCCGGGCGCGGTCTTCGGGAGGGTTCCGTCGCTGGTCAGGTAGAGGTAGGCGGGGACACGGGTGCGGAACTTCGCGACGGCCTTGTCGTAGGTGGCCTTGTCGTCGAGGAAGACCGCGATGCCGAGCGCGGCCTCGGTCATGCTGAGTTCCCAGTTCCCGTTGCTGTGACTGCCGTTGATCACCTCGGGCAGATACACGTTCCGCAGCATGGTGCCGAAGCGGCCGGAGTTCGGCCAGCTCGGGTAGGTGTGCTTGATGATCTCCGCCGCGCGGGGCCACGAGGAGGCCGACCACGCCGATTGCAGAGGAGCGTTGCTGTTCGTGTGATCCTTCAAGACCGCGGACCAGGCGTCCATGATCTCGATCGCCTTGGTCGCGTATTTCGCGTCGCGGCTTATGTACCAGGCGAGGGAAAGGGAGTACGCGGCGATCGCGTCTTGCCGTTCATCGGTACAGCCGAGGTTCGGATTGGAATAAGGGCCGCATTCGACGACGGCGCGCGGTTTCGGTGAACGGGACAAGGAAGCGTAGGGACTCGACATCATCGCGTCGTACGCTTGTTTCCACGGTTGCGCGCCGGCTTGGACCTTGGTGCGCACGAAGTCGAGTTGGGGGCGGCTGACCAGTACGCCGGGGTGGGTGAAGGCGGCGGGGGCAGCCTGGGCCGGAGCGCTGAAAAGGCCCAGTGCCAACGGGACGAGTGTGGTCAGGGCGAGCAGTTTCCTCGGGAGGGACATGGTTCTCCTCGGACGGGTGTGAGCCAGGTCACCGGCGGCGTGCGATTCAGTGTCATGGTCTGAACCAGTTGCGTCAAGACCTTAATTCGCCCCAAAAAGAAATAGGGTCCTTTTGTTCAGCGGGCTGAACAAAAGCGTTCAGCCCGCTGAACGAATCAGTGCGGCCAGGGTGCCACGAAGGTCGGGCTTCCGATCGGATAACTGCCGACAAGGCGCCACGTCGCGCGTTCGTAGGCTTGGATCATGTCGCCGCGCTGCGACGCGACATAACAATGGTCGCCGACGAGGGAGAAATGCCGCGGCCATTCACCGGCGCCGTGATCGGCGACGGCGGCCGGGAGGTCGCCGTCGAAGGCGAACTCGGTGATCGTCTCGGGGCCCCGGTTCGACAGGAACAGCCGATCGTCGTGCAGTTCGAGGTGGCCGGGGTAGTTCTCGCCGCCGGGACGCAGTGTCGCGGGAACCGAGGCCTCCACGGCGAACGTGCCAGGTGGTTCTTCGCGCACCGTCACCAGTGTGGCGGCCAGTTCACCGACGACGTACGCGCGGTCGGTGCCAGGGCGCCGGACCAATTGCCGCGGGCCGGTGCCGGCGGGCAGCGCCGACACCGAGACCGGGATCAGCTCGCCTTCCTGGCCGATGCGGTAAGTGCGGATCTCGTCGGTGCCCAGATCGACCGCGCTGACGAGGGTACCCGTCTCGTCCACCACGGCCATGTGTACGTGCGCGGCTTCTTGCCGCTCGGGGTCGGGCCCGGTGCCTTCGTGCCGCACCAGTGCCGTGCGCACGGTCGGCACTCCGTCCGGGCCGAGCGCGAAAACGGCCAGGCTCCCTCCGCTGTAGTTGGCGCACAGCAGGTACCGGCCATCGGGGGTGACCGCCAGATGGCACGGATCCGCCCCTCCGGTGGGCAGTGAGTTCAACACCTCCAGCGTGCCGTCCTCGGCGACCGCCACGGCGGTGATCGCGCCTTCGGCCGTCTCGTTCACGGCGTAGAGCACCGGCAGGGTGGGATGCGGGGTCAGCCAGCTCGGCGAGTCCAGTTCGAGCGAGCCCGCCGGGGTCAGTTCCCCGGTGAGCCCGTCGCGCCAGAAGGTGCCGATGCCTTCGCCGTTGCCGTCGCTGGCGGCGGTGTAGGAGCCGACGATGAGCAGAATCCGGTCGTCGTTCGCAGAAGTCACGAGGCACACTGTGCAGCAAACCGAGGCATCCGTGAAGGCCTCCTTGTCTACCCTCAAGGTAGCCAAGGAGGCCTTCACGGACCTTTACTTCAGCGAGTTGTCCACTGTGGTCATGAGGGTTCCGGTGTCACCCGACATCTCCCAGGCCATGACTCCGAGCAGGCCCCTGGTCTTGAGCCAGGCGACCTTCTGCTGGATGGACCAGGCGTCGTCGAAGGTCCACCATTGCCCGCCGTTGCCGGTGTAGCACGCGGTGGCCACGGCCGCGGTGTCGTGCTGGACGGTGCAGTTCGGGACACTGGCCAGGAGATTCGCGTAGCCACGGGTACCCGCTTCCTCGGCGAACTGGCCTGGCGCGGCGCCGGTCGCGCTCTGCCATTCGCCCTTCTTGCCGCCGTCCGCGACCCCTTGCCAGCCTCGCCCGTAGAAGGCGAGCCCGAGGGTCAGTTTCCGTGGATTGGCCCCGGCCTCGGTGTAGGCGTTGATCGCCGACTCCACGCTGAACTTGAAGTTGTACGGGTCGTCCGCGTCGGCGTAGAGGTTCCCCTGATGGCCGGTGCGGTTCGGCTCCCACGAGTTGTCGCTGCCCGAGCCATGGAAGTCGTAACCCTGCACGTTCGCGACGTCGAGGTAGTCGAAGATCTTCGGGATCTCCCAGCCACCCTTCACCTTCGCCGGGTCGGCGGGGGTGAACGCCTGCAGTTCGTACCGTTTGCCGGTGGTCGCGCCGTAGGCGTCCATCTGCGTGCGGAACTCGGCCAGCAGCGCGGTCAGGTTCGTCCTGTCGTTGGCGCTCCAGTGGTTCCCGGGATGCCCGTCGGGGCTGCCCGGCCACTCCCAGTCGATGTCGATGCCGTCGAAGATGCCCGCGGCCGTGCCCGGCCCGCCGGCGCCGCCGTACGCCTTCACGTTCCCCTTCAGGTACGTGTCGATGCACGACGCGACGAACTTCTGCCGGGACGCGGCCGTGGCCGCGACGTCGGAGAAGTACTTCGAATAGGTCCAGCCGCCCAAGGAGATGAGCACCTTCAGATTCGGGTTCTTGGCCTTGAGCTTCTTCAGCTGGTTGAAGTTGCCGCGCAACGGTTCCCAGCCGGTGTCGGCGACGCCGTCGACGGACTGGGACGCGGACATCGGCCGCGAGTAGTCGGCTTCCGCGTCGCCCGCGCCGTCACCCTGGTTCGGGTCCTGCGGGTTCGACGTCGTTCCCTTGGTGACACCCGAGAGGCAGGTGTGGTTGACCGGGTCGATGTTGCCGAAGGCGTACAGCAGATGCGTCAGCTTGCTCGCGGATCCGTTGGTCACCAGGTTCTTGACGAAGAACTGGCGGCCGTAGATACCCCACTGGACGAAGTACCCGACCCGGGCGTACCCGTTCACGATGTCGCCGGTGCGAGCGCTGACGGCGGCGCTCGCGGCGGAGACATTGTCGTATCCGTCACGGGCTTTGACCGTGAAAGTGTACGAAGTGGACGGTGAAAGCCCGGTCACCGTCGCGGTCGTGCCGGTCACCGTGGTGGCGAGGGTCGTGCCGCGGTAGACGTCGTAGGAGACGACGCCGGTGTTGTCGGTGGACGCGTTCCACGCCAGGGCGACGGAACCCGCCGTGACCGCGGTCGAGCGGAGGTTCGTCGGCGCGGTCGGCGCCTGCGTGTCGTCACCGGGGTTGTTGGTGGTCACCGCCAGCGCCGGGGTCGGCGGCGATTTGGCGTCCTTCCGGTCCTTGGCGACGACGGTGAAGCTGTAGGCCGTGTTGGGCGTCAGCCCGGTGATCCTCGCTTCGGTGCCGGTGACCGACGCCGCCAGTGTGGCGCCCTGGTAGACGTCGTAGCCGACGACGGGCAGCGAGCCCGGGGCCGACGCGTTCCAGGCCAGCGCGGCGGTCGTGGTCGTCTTCGCCACGAGGCGCAGGTTGGCCGGGCTCGACGGCGGGGTGTCGCCCGACCCGTCGCAGTTGGCGTCGTCGATCCGGCAGGTGGCCGGGGTGACCGCCGCACTGAGCTGGAACGACGGGCTGTAGGGGTAGGTCGACCGGCCCGGCGCGAGGGATTTGATGTAGTACGCCGGGGTGAGCGTGACCTGGGTGCCCGCCTGCGAGACCGTGGCGTGGGAGCCACTCGTGACGGTCACGCCGGCGGGGACGGTGAAGGTGATGGACCAGTCGGCGACGGTTTCGCTACTGGGGTTGGTGACGGTGTACTCACCGGTGGTGCCTGCCAGGGCGAAGGCGGCGCGGAGGCGTCCCGCCGCCATCGCCGGTGTTCCTCCGGCGACGAGCAGCCCGGCGGCGAGGAGTAGTACGGCGAGTGCGCTGAGTAGTCGTTTTCTGGTGCGTCTCATGGCGGTTCTCTCCAAAAGAGGCGGCGAGACTGAACCTGATCTGAACTGGCGCGGTGTGGTCTAGACCACAGTTGAATGTAGCGCGGCTCGCATAAAAGGTCTAGACCGATTCGGTGGCCGTGAACCCATTCGGCCGTTTACGCGGACAGCAGGTGAGACTGTCGAACGGCGAAGGGTGGTTCATGAGTTCATCTGGGGCGGATCCGGGGGATCTGGAAGACGCGGAGCTGATCGCGAGGTCGGTGACCAGGCCGGACTGGTTCTCCGCGATCTTCGACCGGCACGCCGCGCACATCCACCGCTACCTGGTCCGGCGCATCGGGCCGTCCGCCGCCGAGGACGCGCTGGGGGAGGCGTTCCTGGTGGCCTTCCGCAAACGGGAAAGCTACGACACCGAGCGCCGCGACGCCCGGCCCTGGCTCTACGGGATCGCGACCAACCTGGTGGCGCAGCGGCGCCGCGAGGAGGCCAGGGAGCTGAGACTGCGCGAAGCCCTCGGCCCGCCGGCGGCCGAAGAAGGGCACGCCGAGCGCGTCGCCGAGCAGGTGACCGCCGAGGCGATGGGCAGACTGCTGGACGCCGCGCTGGCGGAACTGGCCGACGGCGACCGGGACGCGCTCACCTTGTTCGCCGGGGAGGGCCTGAGCTACGAGGAAGTGGCCTCGGCACTGGCCATCCCGCTCGGCACCGTCCGCTCCCGGCTCAACCGCGCCCGGCGAAAGGTCCGCGAGGCACTGGGGCGCCCGGACACCACGACTTCGAAGGAGATCTCCACCCATGGATGAGCTGCAGCTGATCACCGAGCGGACCGCGTCGGTCCCTCTCGCGGAATCCGGCGCGCTCGCTTCGGCGCGCGAGCGGTTGATGACCGAGATCGCCGCCACGGAAGCGGAAAACGTGACGCCGCTGAGGAAACGGCGCCGCTGGGTCTGGACCGGGGTGGGGGCGGCCGGGCTGGCCGCGGCCATCACCGCCGTCGTCGCACTGGCCCCGGTCGAGCAGGTCGGGCTCGAACCGCCCGCGGCCGCCGCGGATCCGGTGACGGTGCTCCGCAACGCCGCCGCGGCCGCGCTGAAGACGCCGGGCGCGCCGCCGAAGCCGGACCAGTTCGTCTACACGAGGACCAAACAGCCCGACGGCGAGCGGGAAGCGTGGCTTTCGGCCGACGGCACCCACGACGGCTTGATCAAGATGACGGACGGCGCCCTCTTCCCGCTTCCGGGCTGCCGGAACGGACGGGCGCAGGTGTACAAGGGCGATGAGCCGCTCAAGGGTGTCACGGAGCCGTGCAAGCCGTCGCCCGGTTACCGGGCGGATCTCCCCACCGACGCGGACGCGATGTTCGCCTACCTCAACGCCAACCACAGCGGTCACGACGGCGACGTCAACGCGATGGGCAAGGACGTCCTCACGCTGGCGAACGAGAACTACCTTCCGCCCGCCGTCCGGGCGGCCTTGTTCGGCGCGGCGGCGAAGATGCCGGGGCTGCGCGCCATCGACCACGCCCAGGACGCGGCGGGCAGGCCGGGGGTCGGCATCACCTGGCCGCTGCGGCGGGGGGACGACCCCAAGGTGGCGAAACCGGTCGTGATCGTCTTCGCCGCCGACACGTTCCAGTACCTGGGCACGAATTCGACCGCGGTGACCGCGTCCGGAGTGGTGGACGCGGCCGGTCAGCGGCCCTAGCGGTCACTGCACAGCGGATCAGCGGCCGGTGAAGGTCGCCTTGCCGGGACCGTCGGCGAGGAACGACTTCACCGCGCCGCGCAGGTCCTCGGTGTCGAAGAGCCCGGCGGCGATCGTCGTGATGTGCTCGTTCGCCTCGGCGACGCCGCCGTGCTCGTAGTGTTCGAGGACCTTCTTGGTGGCCGCGTGCGCCTTGGTCGGCCCCTGCGCGAGGTCGTCCGTGAAGGCGCGGACGGCCTCGTCGAAGCCGTCCGCCGGGAGCACGCGGTTCACCACGTTCCAGCGTTCGAGGGTCGCGGCGTCGTAGGTCGCGCCGGTCATCACGAACTCCTTGGCGCGGCCGACACCGGCGCGGGCGGCGAGCCGCTGGGTGCCGCCCATGGTCGGGGTCAGCCCGACGACCCGTTCCACGAGGCCGAACTTGGCCTTCTCGCTCGCCAGGATGAGGTCGCAGGCGACCGCGACCTCGAAAGCCCAGGTGAGGCAGAGGCCGTGGGCGGCGAAGACGGTGGGGAAGGGGAGTGCGGCGATCCGGTCGGGGATCGCCAGCATCTCGTCGAAGAGCACCTTCGCCTCGGCCGCGGAGGACTGGGCGTCGAACAGGGAGACGTCCACCCCGCCGCTGACGATCTTGCCCTCGGCCCGGATGAGCGCCGCTCGTGGCGGCGTGGTCTCCAGATCGCCGATCGCCTCGCCCAGTTCGTGCTGGAGTTCCGCGGTGTAGAGGTTCAGCGGCGGCGAAGCGATAGTCAGGACGGCGACGTCGTCCTCGCGGTCGAGGCGGATCGAGGTGGCCAAGGCGGGTTCCCTCCGCTAGATCGTTTTCCGTGACCCTAGCCGGAGATGTCCGCGAGTTCGTCCCATTGGGCCTGTGCTTCTGGTCGCCATTCGACGTGCTTGCGGTGGAACAGGTCCGCCGCGCGCACGCCACTCCAACCGTCGGGGAGAAGTTTCAGCGGAAGCCTCGGATCGAGAAAGGGAAAGCTGCGCCATTCGTGGACGAGTTCGGTCTGCGCACGAAGAACGCCGCGTTCACCTGAAGGATGCAAACCGGTGAAACGGTCGATGAAGTCCTCGTAGCGGTCCTTGAGTTCGCTGAGATCCCAGGACCGCGCGACCATCGTCTCCTGATCGCCGACGTCGCCATAGGCGGCGGTGAACGACATCGCCTGCGCGTCGAGCCCGAGATCCTGCACGATCTGCTGGGCCTCCCGCTGGCGGGTGAGGTCCGGGCTGACCCAGACACCCGCGACCGGGGAACCGAAACCGGCCCAGGTCAGGCGCGTGCGGAGCCGGTGCCGGAGATCCCGCTTCGCTTCGGGGACCGAGACGATCAGCATCAGCCAGTGGCCGTCCCAGCTCCGCTCGTCGTTGCCGAAGGCGTAGATCCGTTCCGCGCCTTCGGTCAGGAGGCGTCTGCCTGGTGGGGTGAGCGACCAGCGCACTCTTCGCCCGACACGTTCGGAGACGACCCAGCCCTCGGCGGAGGACCGGGCCAGGGCCTGCCGGGCGGATTTCTCCTCGATGTCCAGTACTCGCAGCGCCTCGACCAGCGTGGACGTCCAAATCGGCTGGTCGCGGGGGAGGACGTACTCGCCGAGAATCGTCATCAGCAGCGAGCGCGCGCTGGCATGACTGACTTCCCGCCGCCTGCTCATCGTCGGCCTTCGGGTACCACCTTTCCGCTGGTGCGCGACGGGGACCGGGGTGGCGGAATCCGCCATTTGCTGTCACCGACCTCAATGCTCGGGGATTCGTTCGGGTCCAGAAGAAGCAACCAGGTTACCCACGTTCCGTGATCGGTTGGATACTTGCCACTCTTCTGAGGGACCACGAGCTGTTCAATCGGTCCCCGTAGACTTACCGATCTCATGAGCGCCACACTCGTTGCCAAAGATCTCGCCGCCGGCCACGGCGACCGTGTCCTGTTCTCCGGTCTCGACCTCGTCGTCGCGCCGGGCGAGGTGATCGGCCTCGTCGGCGTCAACGGGGCGGGCAAGTCGACCCTGCTCAAAACCCTCGGCGGCCTGGTACCGCCGGAGGAGGGCAGTGTCCGGCTGAACCCGCCGACGGCCACCGTCGGTCACCTCCCGCAGGAGCCGGAACGCCGTGCGGGGGAGTCCGTCCGCGCGTTCCTCGCACGCCGCACCGGGGTCACCGCCGCGCAGGCAGCGCTCGACGCCGCCACAGAGGCGCTGACCGCGGGCGAACCCGGCGCGGACGACGCCTACGGCGAGGCGCTGGACCGCTGGCTCGCGCTCGGCGGCGCCGATCTGGACGACCGGGCGGGCGAGGTCGCCGCGGAACTCGGGCTCACGATCAACCTCGACCTGCCGATGCTGTCGCTGTCCGGCGGGCAGGCGGCGCGGGCGGGGATGGCGTCGCTGCTGCTGAGCCGGTACGACATCTTCCTGCTCGACGAGCCGACCAACGACCTCGACCTCGACGGACTGGAGCGGCTGGAGCGGTTCGTGACCGGCCTGCGCGCCGGGACGGTGCTGGTCAGTCACGACCGGGAATTCCTCGCCCGCACCGTCGACCGCGTCGTCGAACTGGACTTCGCGCAGCAACAGGTACGGACCTATGGCGGCGGCTACGAGTCCTATTTGGAGGAACGCGCCGTCGCGCGACGGCACGCCCGCGAGGAGTACGAGGAGTTCGCGAACACCAAGGCCTCGCTCGAAGCCCGTGGCGCGATGCAGCGTTCGTGGATGGAGAAGGGCGTCAAGAACGCCCGGCGCAAGGCGACCGACAACGACAAGGTCGGCCGCAAGTTCCGCAGCGAGGCGACGGAGAAGCAGGCGTCGAAGGCCCGCCAGACCGACCGCATGATCGAACGGCTCGACGTCGTCGAGGAACCGCGCAAGGAATGGGAACTGCGGATGGAGATCGCCGCGGCGCCCCGGGCGGGCGCGGTGGTGGCGACCCTGCGCGGCGCGGTGGTGCGGCGGGGCGAGTTCACCCTGGGTCCGGTGGACCTGCAGATCGACTGGGCGGACAAGGTGGCGATCACCGGGGCCAACGGCGCCGGGAAGTCGACGCTGCTGGCCGCCCTGCTCGGCCGGGTCCCGGTCGACGAGGGCGGCGCGTCGCTCGGCTCCGGTGTCGTCGTCGGCGAGGTCGACCAGGCGCGGAAGCTGTTCCTCGGTGACCTCCCGCTCGTCGAGGCCTTCGCCCGCGAGGTGCCGGAACTCGCCGACGCCGACGTGCGGACGCTGCTGGCGAAGTACGGGCTGAAGGCCGCGCACGTCCTGCGGCCGGCGGCCACGCTGTCGCCGGGGGAGCGGACGCGGTCGGCGCTGGCGCTGCTGCAGGCGCGCGGGGTGAACCTGCTGGTGCTCGACGAGCCGACGAACCATCTGGACCTGCCCGCGATCGAGCAGCTGGAGTCGGCGCTGTCGGAGTATCCGGGGACACTGCTGCTGGTCACCCACGACCGCCGCATGCTGGACGCGGTGGCGACCACGCGGCGGCTGGAAGTGGCCGACGGGAAGGTCACCGAGCTGTGAACGGCTCTTTCACGCTCACCGGAGTGTTATGAAAGTCCCGTTCATTGCGAAATTTGTAATGAACGGGACTTTCATAACATCCGGGGGTTGACAACGGGTCAGCCCTTGGTCGCGCCGCCCGTGAGGCCCTTCACGAACTGTTTCTGCAGCGCCAGGTAGAAGATCAGCACCGGCAGCGTCGCCAGGAACATCAGCGCGAACACGCTCCCGAGGTCCGCCTGGTACTGGCCGATCGAGCGGTAGACGCCGGTCGTGATCGTGGTCCCCTGACCGGGGCCGAGGATGATCAGCGGATCGATGAAGTCGTTCCAGATCCACACCCCCAGGAAGATCAGCACACTGGCCGTGGCGGGGCGCAGCAGCGGGAACACGATCCGCCAGAACACCTGCGTCCGGCTCGCCCCGTCGAGCAGGGCGGCCTCCTCGAGTTCCACCGGCACCCCGCGGATGAACCCGGTGAACACGAAGACCCCGAACGGCACGTAGTACCCGACGTTGAACAGCACCAGGCCCTGCAGGGTCGCCATCAGCCCGGTCAGCCGCAGTACCTCGGTGACCGGGATCAGGATCACCTGCGGCGGGATCATCAGGCCCGCCAACAGGATCAGCGCGAGGACCTTGGTCCAGCGTTTGCCCGAGCGCGCCAGGTAGTGGCCGAGCATGGCGGAAAGCACCGTCAGCACGAGGATCGACAGCAGCGTCACGAGCAGGCTGTTCGCCAGGCTCACCCAGAACAGGCCGTCGGGCCGGGTGAGGACGGCGTGGATGTTGGTCAGCGTCGGCGGCAGCGGGACCGACGCCGGTTCCCGCGCGATCAGCTCGCCGGGTTTGACCACGTTGACGAGCACGTAGTACAGCGGCACGAAGAAGATCGCGCTCACCAGGATCGCCGCGGTGGGCCGGAGCCACGACCGCTTCGCACCGTCCACTGTGGTCACAGGTCGACCTCCCGCCGCCGCAGGAAACGCAGCACGATCGTGGTCAGCGTCGCCACGATCACCAGCATCACCACGGCCATCGCGGAGGCGTAGCCGACGTGGTTCGCGTCGAGGCCGGTGGCGAGGACGTTGAACGCGATCGTGGCCGTGGTCCCCGAACCCGGGCCGCCGTTGGTGACGACCTTGACGTGGTCGTAGGTCTTGAACGCCGAGATCAACAGGACGACGGTGTTGATCGTCAGTGACGGCGCGAGCAGCGGCCAGGTCACCGCGCGGAACCGCCGGACGGGTCCGGCGCCGTCGATCTCCGCCGCCTCCAGCAGTTCGGCCGGGACACCCTGCAGGCCCGCGAGGTAGACGACCACGCAGAAGCCCAGCATCTGCCAGCAGACGATCGACGCGACCGAGTACAGCGCCAGATCCGGGTCCGAGAGCCAGCCCGGCGGATGCTCGACACCGATCGCGCGCAGGGCCTCGTTGATCGGGCCCCGGTCGTCGAGCAGTTTCGTCCAGATGATGCTGACGACGACCGAGCTGAGGATCACGGGCGTGAAGAACACGCTCCGCAAAGCGTTGTACAGCCAGCCTTTCCGGTCGAGCAGTAGGGCGACGCCGAGGCCGAGCAGGTTCGGCACGATCACCACGATCACGGTGAGGATCGTGGTGACCCGGAGCGCGGTCAGGAACTGCTCGTCCTGGAAGAGCAGTGCGTAGTTTTCCAGGCCCACGAACTCCGAAGGCGGATTGAACGGGTTGTGGTTCGTCAAGCTGTAGCCGAAGCTGATGAGGATCGGCGCCAGCACGAAGCAGAGATAGATGAGGACGCCGGGAGCGCCGAACGAGGCGAAATGCCACACCCGTGGCAGGATCGGTTTTCTCCCCATCGTGGTGTCAGCGCGCCTTCGCCCACTCGGTGTCCAGGAACGCGCACGCGTCGGCCACCGTCTTGCGGCCGGTGATGACGTCCTGGGCGGCCTGGTAGACCTTGTCCTTCATCCCAGGCAGGAGCCCGTCGTCCGCGGTCTCCCAGCTGAAGGCGTTCACGACGGCGTTCTTCGCGACGGCTTCCCGGTACAGGTCGTAGCCCGCCTTGAAGACCGGTCCGGCGTCGGAGGGCGGCGTGTAACCCTTGATGGCGGGGAACAGGCCGTCGGCCTTGACCGAGGCGTCGATCTGTTCCTTGTCGAGCTGGAACGCGAGCGCGAACTTCTTCGCCGCGTCGAGGTTCGGGGATTTGGCGTTGACGACGATGCCACCGCCGGTATAGGCGGGCACGACGAGTTTCCCGTCCTCGGAAGGGAAGTTGAAGACGCCGATGTCGAACGACGGCTTCTTGGCGTCGGCGCTGGCGGCGAACCAGTTGCCCATCGGGTACATCGCGCCTTCGCCCTTGAGGAAGGCCGCCTCGGTCGCCGAGTAGTCCCGCGAGACCTGCGTCTTGTCGAGGTAGCCCTTGGCGACCAGGTCGGCGAACTTCCCGAACGCCCGCTGGAAGTCCGGATCGGTGAACTTGACCTGGTCGGCCCGCCGCCGGGAAAGCCAGTCCGGGGTCTTGCCGTAGACGTCCACGCTGACCAGGCCGTCGAGCAGCATCGCGGACGGGAAGCCCTCCTTGCCGCCGCCGATGGTGAACGGCGTGATGCCCTTCGCCTTCAGTTTCTCCGACGCGGCAAGGAGGTCCGCCCAGGTCGCCGGGACCGAGGTGATCCCGGCGTCGGCGAAGAGCTTCTTGTTGTAGTAGATCGGCGGGATGGTCTGGGTGTTGGCGGGCAGCTGGTGGTGCCCGCCCTTGATCGGGTTGGCGCCGGGGAACTGGAAGTCCTTGAGCTCCTCGGGCGTCCACGCGTAGAGGTTGCCCGATTCGGCGAAACCGGCCGAGTCGACGGCGATCGCGACGTCGGGGAACTGACCGGACTGCAGCAGCTGCTTGGCGTAACCGGTGCGATCGGTCGACGGGGCGACCAGTTTCTTCACGCTGAGACCGGGGTTCCGGTCCGTCACGCGCTTGATCGCGGAGTCCCAATAGGACGGTGGCAGATTCGGCGTTTCGAAGGTCAGGAAGGAGATCTCCGAACCGCCGCCGGAGCCGCCCGTGCCGCCGCCGACGGTACAGCCGGTGAGGCTCGCGGCGAGGAGCAACGCCGCTCCCAACGCGAAGGACCTTCTCATGCCCGTTCACCCTTCTCACGGCGATCTACGGCGTCTCATATACGACGGCATTCGATCGGATGTCTAAGGTGATGTCAAGCAGGTCCACCGGGCCAAATCGGCTCAAAAAGGGCGATACATCTGATCTATCGTTCGGCTCAGAGCTTGGTCAGACGGATCACCACACTCGCGAAATCACCGGCCGGAAGACCGGGGAACAGGCCGTGTGCCAGCAGTGCGGCGCCGTGCCAGACCTTCCCGGTGTCCTCGTCGCGGTACCGGGCGGCGGGGTCGAGACCGTCGAGCCGGACCGGTCGTTCGGAAGTGGGGAAATGTGCCGCTTGCCGGAACACGAACACCACCGCCCGCCCGCCGTCGGCCGCCACGTACTGCAGCGCCGAGACCCCGTCGGTGGTCGGCGGCACGAGCCGGTAGAGGCTGCCGTGCTGTACGACCGGCCGGATCTCCTTGTACAGCGCGATCTGTTCCCGCGCGTAGCCGAGGTCCTCCTCGGACCACTTGACGATGTCGCCACCGATGCCCAGCACACCCGCCATCGCGACGTGGAACCGGAACCGCAGCGGGGTGGAGCGCTGCGTGATGAAGTTGGGATCGTCGGTGACCCACGCCGACATCGCGCGGGGCGGATACACCTGCCCGTAGCCGTGCTGGATGACGAGCCTGTCGAGCGCGTCGGTGTTGTCGGAGGTCCAGACCTGGTCCGTCCTCGCCATGACCCCGAGGTCGATCCGGCCGCCGCCACCGCTGCACGCCTCGATCCGCAGCCCGGGATGGCCGTCGCGCAGGCGGTCCATGATCGCGTAGACCGCGCGGGTGTGCTCCACCCACAGCCGGTCCGGGTCACTGTCGGCGGGCCAGCCCGCTTCGCTGAACGGGCGGTTCATGTCCCATTTCAGGAAATCGATCTCGTGCTCGCCGACGAGGGCGTCGAGCCAGCCGAACGCCCATTCGGCGACGTCCGGCCGGGCGAAGTTGAGCACCAGCTGGTTTCGCAGTTCCGATCGTGTCCGATGTGGATGGTGCAGGACCCAGTCCGGCCGCGCACGATAGAGGCCGCTGTCCGGGTTGACCATCTCCGGTTCGACCCAGATCCCGAACTTCATCCCGAGCCGTCGTACTTCACTGATCAGCGGCTTGAGGCCGTCGGGGAACTTCTCGCGGTTGACCTGCCAGTCGCCGAGGCCGGCGTGGTCGCCGCTGCGGGCGCCGAACCAGCCGTCGTCCATCACGAACAGTTCGACCCCGAGCGCCGCCGCCTTCTCCGCCAGCGCGCGCTGCCCGGTTTCGGTGACGTCGAATCCCGTCGCCTCCCAGGAGTTGTAGAGCACCGGCCGGAGTTCGCCGGGATGGGGAAGGACATGGCCGAGCGTGTACGCGTGCCACGCGCGGCTCGCGGCGCCGAAGCCGCCGTCGGTGTACAGCCCGGCGAAGACGGGGGTGGTGAGCGTGTCACCGGGTGCGAGCCGGTGGACGACGCCGTCCTGGCCGAAGCCGCCGGTCACGGTGACGCGGCCGTTGGACGAGCGGGTGGTGGTGATCCGCCACGAACCGCTCCACGCGAGCGCGGCGCTGTAGACCTCGCCGTGGCGCTCGGTCGCCTCGCCGTCGTCGAGCATCACCCACGGATTGGCGTGGTGGCTGGTGATCCCGCGCCTGCTGCCGAAGGTGGTCTCGCCGTGGGGGACCGGCTCGCGGAGCAGCTGGCTTTCCGCGGCCCAGCGGCCGGTGACATGGCTGATCCGGTAGTCCGGCCGGAGCGGCACGACCCAGCTCGCCGAATCGGCCCGGACGACCTCGATCGGGTCGTCCGTACCGTCGTGGGTGAGTTCGGTCCAGCGCTCGATGACGTCGGTGCCCGCCGGGACGCGGTAGCCGAGGGTGATGCGCAGGGGGTAGTGGCGGTCGCGGAAACGAACGCGCAGTTCGCCGCCGTCGATGTCGTGGGAGAGGTACCGCCATTCGAGGGCACGGGTGCCGTCGGCGAAGCGGACCTGGAGGGCGGGGGTCCAGTGGCGGGTGCCGCCGTCGGCGGCGAGTTCGTCGAGCCCCTCGTCGGGATCGTTGAAGGAGTCCCATCGGGAGCCGGACCCGGGGAGGACGTCGGAGAGCTGCGCCGGGGTGAGCGCCGGTCCCCAGTAGACGTGGGCGGGGGAGTCATCCTCGGCCAGCCGGAGCGCGTAGCTCGTGGCTGCCGTGCGGATGAGCCAGGAACGGGTGTTTTCGTCGAAAACGATCTCGGGCACGACGCCATCCTGGCCTCCCGCGGCCGCCCTGGCCAAGAGTCTCGTGAGTGGCAATGAGGGTTCTAACCGTCATTACCACTCACGAGACCCAGTGCCGTCAGCCGCCGACCTTCGCGATCGCCACGATGTTCTCCGGCCGCACCCGCACCAGCACCTTCCCCGGCGAGGTCGCGTACTCCAGCCAGCCGTCGATCGTCTCCTGCCCGGCCTCGCCGAGGTACCGCTCAGCGATCAGCGCCGACCCGGAGCGAACCGCGTCGGGATCCGAAACGATCTCCGCGACGCCTTCCACGCTCACGAACGAATACGGCGGACGCGGGTCCTCGGCGACCACCGCAACACGCGGGTTCTCCTTGAGTGTCCGGCCTTTGACGGTGTCGATGCCCAGGTTGACCAGGATGTCTTCCCCGTCGACGGCGAACCAGACCGGCACGGCGTGCGGCCTGCCGTCCGGGCGGGCTGTCGCGAAGACGGCGGTGCGGGTCCCCTCGGCGAGAAAGGCGCGACGCTGCTCGTCGGTCATCTTCTCCGGCATTACTTCCCCCTCAGTGTGGTGTCCAGGCCGAAGGCCGGGAACAGTCGGCTGTCGAACGTGGTGAACTCAGCGGCCTTGCCGTCGACGACCCGGAGGACGTCGAGTTTGAACGCGCGGAACTCGGTGTCACCGGGACGCCGCAGGTACGAGGCGAAGGCGGGCATCCGGTTCGCGTCGACCGCGACGGCGCGCCACTCGCCCATCTCCTCGGCGATCCTGCCGAGGCTGGCGAGGCTCTCGAGCCCGATGTGGCAGTGCGGCTCCGGCGGCATCGTGACGCGGACGTCGTCGCGGACCAGGCTGCTCAGTGTCCCGAAGTCGCCGTTGTCGTGTGCGTCGATGAGCCGCCGGACCAGCGCCCGTTCCTCTTCGGACGGTGCCGACGCGGACCATTCGCCGCGCTGGTGCGGAAGGCGTTCGCGCAGGGTCGCCCGGCCGCGCTGCAGCGCGCTGTTCGCGGCCGGGACGGAAAGGTCCAGCAGCTCGGCGGCTTCAGCTGCCTGCCAGCCGAGGACGTCGCGCAGGATCAGCACCGCGCGCTGCTGCGGCGGCAGCATCTGCAGGACCGCGAGGAAGGCGAGTTCGATGGTCTCCCTGGCGACGGCGAGCGCGTGCGGTTCGCCCTCCGGCGGCGCGATCTCGTCCAGCAGCCTGTCCGGATACGGCTGGATCCAGGGGACTTCGGCGAACGAGCGCAGTGACGGCACCCGCCGCTCGTTCTTGCGGATCGCGTCGAGGCAGGCGTTGGTGGCGATCCGGTACAGCCACGCGCGGAAGTTCCCGCCGTCGAAGGTGCCCAATCCCCGCCAGGCGTTGATCAGCGCTTCCTGGACGACGTCTTCCGCCTCGTCGAACGAGCCGAGCATCCGGTAACAGTGGACGTGCAGTTCCCGCCGGTGCCGTTCGGTGAGCGCGGCGAAGGCGGTTTCGTCCCCCGCCTTCGCCGCGGCGATCGTGTCGGTCATGGCGCCTCCCATCGAGTGTTCTTACCCGATGTAACGGCGCCTTTCGCGGGAACTCATCGGTCCCGCGATGACTTTTTTCCGGACAGCGCCTGACCGCAGGTCAGGGGCGAGCGGTGAGGCAAGGTTGCGCGTCTGCGGGTGCGGCGCGGTGGTCGTGCCGGTCACGACCCGTGGTGGACGACCGAGTGGGGAAGATTCCGGCCGTCCAACGTCCGGAATCTTCCCCACTCGCCCAAGACGGCAGCCAGCACAGCCTTCGCTGCCCACATCCCCCGTCACGGGGTCGGCCGTGGAGGATTCGGGACGTTCAACGTCCCGAATCCTCCACGCTCGACCCCCGGGCACACCAGTGAGTCAGCAAATACCGGGCAGCCGAAGTTGTTTTCGCGACACCACCGGACATCGCCGGGCCACCGGACCGCGACACGCTCGACCCCTCACTACCCGCAGGTCAGGGGCGAGCGGTGAGGTAGCCGCCCATGGTGCGGAAGTAGTCGGTCGCGGCCAGTTCGGTGCCGTCCTCGGTCCGGACGTGCTCGATGACGAGCCCGTGCGAACGGCCGCGCCGCGCCTCCGGTCCGGCGACGATCACGACACCCTCGCCCTCGCGGATGAAGATCCGGCCGGGGGTGCCGCCGTAGAGGCCGGCCGACACCGACGAGCGGATGACGCGCAGTTGCTTCCCGCGGTGGTAGGTGAAGGCGTTCGGGTACGGGTCGGACTGGGCGCGCACCAGCCGTTCGATCTCCTCGGCGGGCCAGGACCAGTCGATGAGGCTGTCTTCGAGGGCGCGTTTGTGGAAGAAGCTGGCCTTCGACCGGTCCTGTTTGACCGGGGTGAAGTTCCCCTTGGCGATCAGTTCGATGGCGTCGGTGGTGATCGGCGCGATGAGCTCCACGGTCCGGTGGAAGAGGTCGGTCGTCGTGTCCTTCGGCCCGACCGGGACGGAGCGCTGCAGCACGATGTCGCCCGCGTCGAGGTCGGCGTCCATCATGTGGGCGGTGACGCCGACCTCCGGCTCGCCGTTGATGAGCGCCCAGATCAGCGGGGAGAAGCCGGCGTAGGCGGGCAGCAGGGAGTCGTGCACGTTCAGTGTGCCGTGGCGCGGCATCTCGAAGATCTCGGGCGGCAGCCAGGTACGCCAGTTGTTGGCGACGATCAGGTCGAGATCGGCTTCCTTCAGCTCCGCCAGTAGTTCGGCGTCGTCGGGACGCTGGCGCAGGAGGGCACGGATCCCGTTGGCCTCGGCGAGGTCCGCGACGGAATCGGACCAGATCTTCTCGTAGGCGTGGTCACTCTTCGGGTGGGTGACGACGAGGGCGACGTCGTGGCCCGCGTCGATCAACGCCCGCAGGGTGCGGTGTCCCCAGGTCTGGTATCCGAACATGGCGACCCGCATGGGACCGGCCTCCTCCTGGTCGAGGGATGAACATCACCACTGAAAGTACTAGTTGAGCCTCACCTAACTTAGGTTAGGGTTCCCTGGTCTTTGTAACGAAGTACCGAGATGCGGCTGAGCCGCGCTAGGGGTTCAAGATGGCACGAGCAGTGGTCGGTGAACGGGTTCCGGTCTACGACGTGGTCGGGGTCGGGTTCGGTCCGTCGAACCTGGCGCTCGCCATCGCCGTCACCGAGCACAACGCCGCACCCGGGGCCGAGACCGTCACGGCCCACTTCCTGGAGCGCCAGGTCCGCTTCGGCTGGCACCGCGGGATGTTGCTCGACAACGCCACCATGCAGGTCTCCTTCCTCAAGGACCTGGCGACGATGCGGAATCCGACGAGTTCGTTCAGCTTCCTGTCGTATCTGCACAGCAAGGACCGGCTGGTCGATTTCATCAACCACAAGAACCTGTTCCCGCTGCGGATCGAGTTCCACGACTACTTCGAGTGGGCGGCGGCGAAGGTCGACGACCTGGTCTCCTACGGCACCGAGGTCCTTTCGGTCACACCCGTCTTCGACCGCGACGAGATCGTGTTCTTCGACGTCCACGCCCGCACCGACGGCGAACTGGTGAACCTGCGCGCCCGCAACCTGGTGATGGGCACCGGGCTGCGGCCGAACTTGCCCGAAGGGGTGACGCCGGGGACGCGGATCTGGCACAACAGCGAACTGCTGCACCGCGTCGAGGGGATGGCCGCCGAGGAGCCGCGCCGGTTCGTCGTCGTCGGCGCCGGCCAGAGCGCGGCCGAGGTCAGCGCCCTGCTGCACGACCGCTTCCCGTGCGCCGAGGTGTGCGCGGTGTTCGCGCGCTACGGCTACAGCCCGGCCGACGACAGCGCGTTCGCCAACCGCATCTTCGACCCCGAGGCGGTCGGGCGGTTCTACGAGGCGCCGGAAGAGGTCAAGGAACGCCTGATGCGCTACCACGGCGCGACCAACTACTCGGCTGTGGACATCGAGCTGATCGACGAGCTGTACCGCCGCGTCTACCGCGAGAAGGTCCAGGGCGTCGAGCGCCTGAAGCTGATCAACGTCTCCCGGCCCACCGAGGTCGTCGACACCGGCTCCGGGGTCCGGGTCACCATCGAGGCGCTGGAGACCGGCGAGCGGACCCGGCTCGACGCCGATTTCGTCGTGTACGCCACCGGGTACAGCCCAGCGGATCCCACGCCGTTGCTCGGCGAACTCGCCTCCGCCTGCGCTCGTGACGACGAGGGCAGGCTGCGCGTCGAACGCGACTACCGGATCGTCACCGAACCGGCGCTGCACGGCGGGATCTACCTCCAGGGCGGCACCGAGCACACGCACGGCATCACGTCGTCGCTGCTGTCCAACACCGCCGTCCGGGTCGGCGAGATCCTGGAGTCCATTGTGGACCGGCGCGCGGCCGACGCGTCGCGGCCCGAGTACGCGGTCAGCGCCACCGGGCCGGCCTGACCCGCATACGACGTTTCACGCTCTTCGAACGGTGGAGGCAACCCCGATGAACCGCGGCTTTCCCCTGACCCCCGCCCAGCAGGGGATCTGGCTGGCTCAGCAGCTCGACCCGGCCGATCCGGTCTACACGATCGGCTGGGTCGCGGAGCTTCGAGGCGACATCGAGGTCGCCCGGCTGGCCGACGCCGTTCGTCGGGCGGTCGCGGAGGCGGAATGCCTGCACGTCACGGTGGAGGTGGAGAACGGCGAGCCGCGCCAGCTTCCCGCCGCGCCCGCCGACGTCGCTGTCCTGGACTTCACCGGTGAGCCGGATCCGGAAGCGGCGGCCGACGCCTGGGCGCGGGCGGAACTGGCCGTGGTGGCGGACCTCGGCCGGGGCCCGCTCACCGCGCACACCTTGCTGATCCTCGCCGAGGACCGGGTCCGCTGGTTTCAGCGCTATCACCATCTGGTGATGGACGCGCACGGCCAGGCCGTGCTGACCCGGCGTGCGGCGGCGCTCTACGCGGGTACCGCCGAGGAGGTCGACTGGCCGCTCGCGGGGCTGATCGAGGCCGACTACGACGGGAAGGCCGATCAGGCGTACTGGCTCGGCGAACTCACGGGCAGGCCGAACCCGGTGCGGCTGCTCGAACGCGCGTCGTCCGGGCCGGTCCGGCTGCGGCGCCACTCCTGGGAGCTGCCCGCGGCGAAGACCGGTGGCCTGCGGAAGTTCGCCCTCGACGCCGGAACGCGGCTCTCCCGGGTCGCGATCGCCGCGGTGGCGGCCTACGCCCACCGCGTGACCGGTGCCGAAGACCTCGTCCTCGGCCTGCCGGTCACCGCGCGCACCACCCGCGCGCTGCGTGAGCAGCCGGGCATGGTGTCCAACGTCCTGCCGCTGCGGCTGACCGTGCGGCCCGAGACGACGCCGTCGGCTCTGGTCGCCCAGGTCGCCGAGAAGGTCTCCGCGCTGCTGGCGCACAGCCGGTACCGCGGCGAGGACCTCGCCAGGGAACTCGGCGCGAGCGGTGGGGTGCACGAACTCGTCGGGCTTAGCGTGAACTTCATGGCCGTGGACGCCGAACTCGCGTTCGGCGACGCGAAGGCCACCGTGCACAACCTCGAACTCGGTCCGATCAGCGACGTCGCCATCGCCGTGTACGACGCCGGCGAGGGCCGGGGCCTGCGCTTCGACTTCGACGCCGACGCGGCCGTGTCCTCGGACGCCGAACTCGCCGAGCACCGCCGCCGGTTCGCCACGGTGCTGGACGGCCTGGTGGAGCGGCCGGAGCTGCCGCTGGCCGCGATCGACCTGCTCTCGGCCGCCGAGCGGGCCGAGGTACTGGAACTCGGGACCGCGACGGCGGAGTCGCCGGAAGTGTCCTGGCCCGAGGCGTTCGACCGGGTGGTGGCACGGAAGCCGGACGCCGAGGCCGTCGTCTGCGAGGGCGTCCGGCTGACCTACGCCGAGGTCGACGCCGCCGCCAACCGGCTCGCCCGCCTGCTGCGGAACCGCGGGGTCGGTGACGAGGACGTCGTCGCCGTCGCGATGCCGCGTTCGGCCGATCTCGTGGTCGCGCTCCTGGCCGTGATGAAGGCCGGGGCGGCCTATCTGCCGCTCGACCTCGATCACCCCGAAGAGCGCATCGCGTACATGCTCTCGCACGCCGGCGCCGGGATCGTGGTGTCCACCAGGGAAGAGGCCGCGCAGCTGCCGTCCAGTGTGGACGCCGAACGGATCCTGCTCGACGACGCCGCGATCGCCGGGGAACTCGCTGCACTCGATCCGTCCACTGTGGACGTCAGCGGGATCGCGCTGAGCCGGGCCGCGTACGTCATCTACACCTCGGGCTCGACAGGGAGGCCGAAGGGCGTCGTCCTGTCCCACGACGGGATCGGCAGCCTGATCAGCACGGCGACCGAACGGATCGGCATCGGCGGGGACAGCCGGGTCGTGCAGTTCGCCTCGACCGGCTTCGACGTGACGGTCTGGGATCTGGTCATGTCGCTGTGCGTCGGCGGGACCCTGATCGTGGTGCCGTCGCACCGCCGGGTCGCGGGCGTGGAGCTGACCGGCTACATCGCCGCCCACGAAGCGACGCACATGATCCTCCCGCCGTCGCTCGTCGCGGCGCTGCCACCGGACTGCGAACTTCCGAAGGGCGCGGTGCTGATCGTCGGCACCGAGACCGTTCCGCCGGAACTGATCGCGCGCTGGGCCGAGGACCTGAAGGTTGTCGCCGCGTACGGGCTGACCGAGGCGACGGTGAACTCGACGTTGTGGGCGGCGGAGCCCGGCTGGTCCGGCCCGATCCCGATCGGCAGGCCGGATCCGAATACCCGCTGCTACGTCCTCGACACGGCACTGCGGCCGGTCCCGGTCGGTGTCGAAGGGGAGCTGTACGTCGGTGGCCGCGGTCTCGCGCGGGGCTACGCCGGACGTCCCGGCCTGTCGGCCGAACGCTTCGTCGCCGATCCTTTCGCCGGGGGCGGCGCGCGGATGTACCGCACCGGTGACCGGGTCCGCTGGCGTGCGGACGGCAACCTCGACTTCCTCGGCCGCACCGACCACCAGGTCAAGATCCGCGGCTTCCGGATCGAACCGGGGGAGATCGAATCCGCGCTCGCCGCCTGCGCCGGGGTCGAGCGGATCGCCGTCGTACCGCGCGAGGTCAAGCCGGGGGACCGGCGGCTGGTGGCGTACGTCGTGCCGGAGGCGGACGGCTCGCCGTCGCTGCTGAAGGATCTGCGCACGCACGCGGAATCGGCGCTGCCGCACTACATGGTGCCGTCGGCCTTCGTGGAACTCGACCGGCTGCCGATCATGCCCAACGGCAAACTGGACCGGACTTCGCTGCCCCTGCCCGATTTCGGCGCCGCCGCCACCGGCCGCGCGCCGCGCACCGAGCGGGAACGGATCCTGTGCGACGTCGTCGCGCGGGTACTCGGACTGCCCTCGGCCGGTGCCGACGACGACTTCTTCTCCCTCGGTGGCGACAGCATCCTGTCCATCCGCCTGGTGCTCGGCGCGGCGGAGCAGGGCCTCGCCATCACCCCGCGCCAGGTCTTCCAGCACCGGACCCCAGAGGCGCTGGCCGCCTGCGCCGGCATCGTGGCCGGGGAGTCCACTGTGGACGAGCGGCCGCTGCTGGCGCTGACCGGCGCCGAACGCGCCACGCTCGCCGAGTACGCCGACGTCCTGCCCGTGACGCCGTTGCAGGAAGGCTTCTTCTTCCACGCGGAGTTCGAAGGCGGGTCGGCCGCCGACATCTACACCGTCCAGGAGGTGCTCGACCTCGAAGGACCGGTCGACGCCGCCGCGCTGCGCCGCTCGGCACAGGCCTTGCTGGACCGGTATCCGTCCCTGCGGTCCGGCTTCCGTCAGCTCGACGGCGGCCAGGTCGTCCAGGTGGTGACCCACCACGCCGAACTGCCCTGGCGCGAGGTGGCGGCCGAAGACGCCGAGGAAGCCTTCGAGGCCGATCGCTCACGCCGGTTCGACTTCGCGCGGCCGCCCCTGCTACGCGCGACCTTCACCCGGCTCGCTGAGGACCGGGCCAAGCTGGCGCTCACGTTCCACCACATCCTCGCGGACGGCTGGTCGGTCGTCGTGCTGCTCCGCGAGTTGCTGGCCGGCTACGCGGGCGCGGACGCGCCGGGGCCGGGGCCGGACCCCCGCGCGGATCACCTGCGACGGCTCGCGTCGCGCGATCACGAGGTGTCGAGGGAAGCCTGGCGGACCGCGTTGTCCGGAGTGGACGAACCCACCCGGCTGATCGAAGCACCGGCCGCGGCCGGGAGACGGCCGTCGCGGGTGCACCTGAACCTCGGCGCGCGGGCGACGGCGGGAGTGGCCGCGATGGCGCGTGCGCACGGGCTCACCCTCGGCACCGTCCTGCACGGCGCCTGGGGTCTCCTGCTCGGCGGGCTCACCGGCCGCGAAGACGTCCTGTTCGGCAGCACGGTCTCCGGCCGGGACACCGGTGCCGCCGGCCTCGAGTCGGCGGTCGGCCTGTACATCAACACGGTGCCGGTGCGGCTGCGCTGGTCCGCCGCCGAACCGGTCGCGTCCGTGCTGCGGCGGCTGCAGGACGAGCAGTCGGCTTTGCTGGATCATCAGCATCTCGGCCTCGGGGAACTCCAGCGGATCGCGGGCGCCGGACAGGAAGAACTGTTCGACACCCTCGTCGTCGTCGAGAACTTCCCGCGTGACGACGAGCGCGTGGACCCGTCCGGAGCCCTTCGCCTCACCGGGGTCGAGGTCGTCGACGCGGTGCATTTCCCGGTCGCGGTGGTCGTGGCACCGGGGGAAGATCTGGAGTTCAGCCTCAAGTTCGACGCCGCCCGGATCGACGCTGTCGCGGCCGGGCAGCTCGCGGAACGCTTCGCCCGGCTGCTGGAGACGCTGACCGCGAACCCGGAGCTGCCGGTCGCGGCCGTCGATCTGCTGTCACCCGCCGAACGCGGCCGTCTGGCCGACCTCAACGCGACCGCGCACCCGGTGCCCGAGCACACCCTGGCCGGGGCTTTCGCCGAGCAGGTCGCCAAGACGCCTTCCGCGACGGCGGTGCTGTTCAAGGACACCGAACTGTCCTATGCGGACCTCGACGCCCGTGCGGAGGCCTTGGCCCGCACCCTGCGGTCGCGCGGGGCGGGCCCCGGCGAGGTCGTGGCCGCCGCCGTGCCTCGGTCGGCCGAGCTGATGGTCGCCCTGCTGGGCGTGCTCAAGGCCGGGGCCGCGTATCTGCCGATCGACCTCGACTACCCGGCCGACCGGGTCGGCTACATGCTGGCCGACTCCGGCGCGCGTCTCATCGTGTCCGAACCCGGGACGGCGTCGCGGATCCCCGACGCCGACGGGCTGACGCGGGTTTCCGTGACCGACGAGCCCGTCACCGGTGATGTCCAGGGCGAACCAGCCAAGGCGGACGACGCCGCCTACCTGATCTACACCTCGGGCTCGACCGGACGGCCGAAGGGGGTGGCGGTCACCCATCGCGCGATCGTCAACCGGCTGGCCTGGATGCAGCACGAGTACCGGCTGACCGCGTCGGACCGGGTCCTGCAGAAGACGCCGTCGAGTTTCGACGTGTCCGTGTGGGAGTTCTTCTGGGCGCTGTGCGAAGGCGCCGCGGTGGTGCTGGCCGAACCGGACGGTCACCGCGATCCGGCTTATCTCGCGCGGGTGATCCGGGACCGGGAGATCACCACCCTGCACTTCGTCCCGTCGATGCTCGCCGCGTTCCTGGGCAGCGAGGACGTCACCGACGACCTCGGCTGGACCCGGAGCCTCCGGCGCGTGTTCTCCAGCGGCGAGGCACTGGCCGGCGAGATCGCCGCCCGCTGGCGCTCGCTCACCGGGGTCCCGCTGCACAACCTCTACGGCCCGACCGAGGCCGCGGTGGACGTGACCTTCTTCGCCACCACCGGATCCGAGGGGACCACTGTCCCCATCGGACGTCCGGTGTGGAACACGCGACTGCACGTGCTCGACGGCTACCTGCGTCCCGTTCCCGACGGCGTGGCGGGCGAGCTGTATCTCGCCGGTGTCCAGCTGGCCCGCGGCTACCACGGGCGGCCGTCCCTGACCGCCGAACGCTTCGTCGCCGACCCGTTCGGTGAACCGGGCCAGCGGCTCTACCGGACCGGGGACCTGGTCCGGCGCCGCGCCGACGGCGAGATCGAGTACCTCGGCCGCACCGATCGGCAGGTGAAGATCCGCGGCAACCGGATCGAACTCGGCGAGATCGAGGCCGTACTCGCCACGCTGCCGGAGGTCACGGCCGCCACGGTGGTCGCCAAAGACGGCACGCTCGTCGGTTACGTGACCGGTGACGCGAACGTGGAGCGGCTGCGTGCCGCGGTGACGGAGGCGTTGCCCGCCCCGATGGTCCCGCAGGCCTTCGTGGTCCTCGACGAGTTCCCCTTGACTCCCAGCGGAAAGCTCGACGTCCGGGCGCTGCCCGCGCCCGAGTCCGGCACGAGGGTGGCCGCGGCGTCCGGGAACGAGCAGGAACGGGCGCTCGCGCGGATCTTCGCGGACGTCCTGGGACTGGACGCCGTCGACGTCCACGGGGACTTCTTCCTGCTGGGTGGCGACAGCATCTCCTCGATCGCCGTGTCGAGCCGCGCCCGCCGGGCGGGTTTCGAACTCAGCCCCAAGGACGTCTTCGCCCTCCGGACCCCCGCCGCGCTCGCGGCCACCGGTACGCGGGCCGAGCCGGGACCGGTGGCCGACGCCGAGGGGGTCGGCGCGCTGCCGCTCCTGCCGGAAGTGCTCCGGCTCCGTGAGCTGGGTTCCGCGGTCCAACCGGAGTCCGTGGTCCTCACCGTGCCGTCCGGGGCCGACGTCGAGACACTCGCCGCGGCCCTGCAACTGGTCCTCGACCACCACGACGGCCTGCGGCTCGCGCTGACGCGGGTCGCGTCGGTCCTGTGGTCGCTCGAAGTCCGTCCACAAGGGACAGTCCAGGCCACGGACCTGCTCCGCCGCGCGACGGGGTCCATCGAGGACGGCTACCGGGAGGTAGTGGGACGGCTCACCGACGGCCTGCTGCAGGCGGTGTGGTTCGACGAGCCCGGGCGCTTGCTCCTGGTCGCGCATCCGGTCCTGCTGGACGCGCGAAGCTGGCCGACGCTCGCCGCGGATCTCGCGCTCGCCTGGCGAACCGTGACCGCAGGCGACGCGTCCGCGTTCACGCCCGTGGAGACGTCGCTGCGGACCATCGCGCGCCGGATCACCACGAACGCGCAGGACCCCGCCCTGCTCGGCGAAATCGACCACTGGGCCGCGACCCTGGCCCCCGGCGCCTTCGAGGTTCCCACGACGGGCGAGGTCACCGAACGCCGGATCACCCTGTCCACGGAGGACAGTCGCGCGCTCGTCGGCCCGCTGCCCGCCGCCGTGCACGGCGACGTGACCGACGTCCTCCTGGCGGCGCTGAAGGCCGCCGTCGACGGTGACCTCCTCGTCGACGTCCACGAGCGGGTCGCCGACGCCCCGCGCACCGTCGGCGCCCTGACGTCGGTGCGTCCGGTGCGCCTCACCGCGACCGGTGCGCCGCCGGCGATGCTCAAGGCCGTCAAGGAAACCGTCCGGGCGACGCCCGGGGGCTACGGCCCGCTGCGGTACCTCAACGCGCAGACCGTGCCGCTGTTCACCGGGCTCGCGCGGCCGCGGATCGCCCTGCGGTACGACGGGCGTGTCCCCGCCGGACCGGGGGAGTGGCAGTTCGGCGGGCACGTGGCGGTCCCGCCGCCGGGCGACCACGTCCTGCGGATCGGCGTCGCCTGTGAGGACACCGAGGACGGGCCGCGGCTGACGGCGACGTTCGCGGGCCCGGCCGGGGCACTCGCCCTCGCCGACCGCTGGGCCGCCGCCCTGGCGGAACTCGCGGCGGCGGACACCGCCGAGCCCGCGGGGCTCACGCCGTCCGATCTGGAACTGGTGTCGCTGACGCAGGAGGAGATCGCGCGCGTCGAGCGGTCCAGCCCGGTGCCGGTCGCCGACATCTGGCCGCTGTCGCCGCTGCAGGAAGGCCTGTTCTTCCACTCCAGCTACAACTCCGACCGCGTGGACATCTACACGATTCAGGAGGCGATCGACTTCGATCACCGCCTCGACGCCGTCCGCCTGCGGGCGGCGGTGGCCGCGCTGCTCCGCCGGATCCCGAGCCTCGGGGCCGGGTTCACCAGCGAGGGACTGCGCGGGCCGGTGCAGTTCGTGGCGGCGGACGTCGAGCCTCCACTGTCCGAAGTGGACCTTTCGAAGCTGCCCGAGGACGAACAACGGACCCGGCTAGAAGACCTGATGGCCGAGGACCGCGCGACGCGGTTCGATCTCGGCTCCCCGCCGCTGTTCCGCATGAAGCTGGTGCGGCTCGGGGGCGGACGCGATCGCGTGGTGCTGAACCGCCATCTGCTGCTCTGGGACGGCTGGTCGGCCTGGCTGGTCATCGAGCAGCTGTTCGCGCTGTACGACCTGGGCGGGGACGACCGGACGCTCCCCACACCGGGGTCCTATGTGGACTTCCTGCGCTGGCTGGACCGGCAGGACATCGAGACGGCGACGAGTGCCTGGCGCGAGGCGCTGTCCGGGCTCGCGGAACCGACCGTCATCGGGCCGGACGGCCAGGACCTGGTCCCGGCCACCCCGGTCAACCTGGACACGGCGCTGCCCGGCGAGCTGAGCCGCGGCCTCCGCGAGCAGGCCCGGCGGCACGGCCTGACCGTCAACTCCGTGCTCAACGCCGCCTGGGGCGTGGTCCTGTCGACCATGACCGGTCGGCACGACGTCGTGTTCGGCGCCGCCGTCGCGGGCAGGCCCGCCGCCGTGCCCGACATCGAGAACACCATCGGCCTGTTCCTCAACACCGTGCCCACCCGGGTGCGGCTCGACGCGGGCGAGTCCGTCCTGGACCTGGTGCGGCGCCTGCAATCCGAGCGCATGGACCTGACACCGTACGAGTTCATGAGTCTCGGCGTCCTGCAACGGGAAGCCGGGCACCGAGTCCTGTTCGACACGCTCTTCGTGCTGCGCAACGCGGACGGGGACGAGCGGCGCGACGGCCTCCGTCATCGCCACGGCATCACCGACCTGCTCAACATCGACGCGACGCATTACCCGCTGACGCTGGTGGTGACCCCGGGTGAGGAGCTCCGGATCACGCTGTCCTACCGGGACGACGTGATCGACGCCGCCCAGGCCGCGTCCGTGCTGGGCCGGTTCACCTCGCTCGTCGAGCAGATCGTCGACGACCCCGCGAAGCCCGTCAGCGCGCTCGCCACAGTGTCCACAGAGGACCTTGCCGCGCTGGAGGCGGGCTGGGCGGAAGCCGAGCACCCGGTGATCGAGGACACGATCGCGGATCTGCTGGCCGTCCAGGCCGAGCGGACACCCGACGCGACCGCACTGGTGTTCGGCGAAGAACAGCTGACCTACGCCGAACTCGACGCGCGGATCAACCGGATGGCCCGCCTGCTGCTGGCGAAGGGCGCCGCCCCGGAACAGGTGATCGCGCTCGGTCTGCCGCGCTCGATCGACATGGTCGTCGCGTTGTTCGCCGTGCTGCGGACCGGCGCGGCGTATCTGCCGCTGGAACTCGACTACCCGGCCGACCGGCTCGCGGTGATGCTGGAGGACGCGGCACCGCTGTGCCTGGTGTCCACCAAGGACGTCTCGGCGACACTGCCCGGCGCGGCGCCGCGTGTCCTCGTCGACGACCACGAAGACAGGGCGTTCGGCGACGGCCCGATCTCCGACGCCGAACGCCCGCTGTTCGCCCGCGGCCGCGCGAACCGCATGGAGCATCCGGCGTACGTCATCTACACCTCGGGCTCGACAGGCAAGCCCAAGGGTGTCGTCACGCCCTATCGCGGCTTGACGAACATGCAGCTCAACCACCAGGGCGCCATCTTCGCGCCCGCCATCGCGTCGGCGGGCGGGCGGCGGCTGCGGATCGCGCACACCGTGTCGTTCGCCTTCGACATGTCGTGGGAAGAGCTGCTGTGGCTCGTCGAAGGACATGAGGTCCACGTCTGCGACGAGGAACTGCGGCGGGACGCGCGGGCGCTCGTGGCGTACTGCGACGAGCACGAGGTCGACGTCGTCAACGTGACCCCGACCTACGCCCACCTGCTGATCGAGGAAGGGCTGCTGGAAGACGGGGACGGACGGCACCGGCCCGCGCTCGTCCTCCTCGGTGGCGAGGCCGTTTCGGAGTCGGTGTGGAACCGGCTGCGCGACACCGACGGGACCTACGGCTACAACCTGTACGGCCCCACCGAGTACACGATCAACACCCTCGGCGGTGGCACGACCGACAGCGACACCCCGACCGTCGGCAAGCCGATCTGGAACACCCGCGCCTACATCGTGGACGCCTGGCTCCGGCCGGTCCCCGACGGGGTCGCGGGCGAGCTCTACATCGCGGGCGAGGGCCTGGCCCGCGGGTACCTCGGCCGCCCCGGCCTGACCGCCGAACGATTCGTCGCCGACCCGTTCTCCGGCGGCGGCGGGCGGATGTACCGCACCGGCGACCTCGTGCGCCGCCGCCCGGACGGGAACCTCGACTTCCTCGGGCGGACCGACGACCAGGTCAAGATCCGCGGCTACCGCGTCGAACTCGGTGAGATCGAGACCGCGCTCAGCCGGTATCCGGAGGTCGCGCAGGCCGCGGTCATCGCGCGGCCCGACCCGTCGGCGCCCGGGCTGCAGCGGCTCATCGGCTACGTCGTCCCGGCCGAACTGAGCGGGGACGCGCGGGCCGAGGCGGAGGCCGACCAGGTCGGCGAATGGCGGCAGATCTACTCCGACGAGTACACCGAGATCCCGACCGCGCTGTTCACCGAGGACTTCGCGGGCTGGGATTCCAGCTACGACGGGGAGCCGATCCCGCTGGAGCACATGCGGGAATGGCGGCGGGCGACCGTCGACCGGATCGCCGAGCTGAAGCCCGAGCGGGTGCTGGAGATCGGCGTCGGCACGGGTCTGCTGATGGGGCAGATCGCGCCGCTCGCGCGGGAGTACTGGGGCACCGACCTCGCCGCGCCGGTGATCGCGAAGCTGAACCGCGAACTGGAACGGGATCCGGCGCTGGCGGCCAAGGTGAACCTGCGCGCCCAGCCGGCGCACGTCTTCGACGGTCTGCCCGCCGGGCGGTTCGACACGATCGTGATCAACTCCGTCATCCAGTACTTCCCGAGCGTCGACTACCTGACCGGCGTGCTCACCCAGGCCCTCGGCCTGCTCGCGCCCGGCGGTGCGCTGTTCGTCGGTGACGTGCGGAACCTGCGCCTCGCCCGCGCCTTCCACACCGCGATCCAGCTCACCCGCGCCGACGCCACCTCCGACGTCGCCCAGGTACGACGGGCGATCGAACGCGGTGCCGCGCTGGAGAAGGAACTGCTGATCGACCCGGACTATTTCACCGCCCTCGCGCGGCGCTTGCCGGGGGTCGCCGCCCAGGTCCGGATCAAACGGGCGAGGCTGCACAACGAGCTGAGCCGGTACCGCTACGACGCCGTCCTGGTGAAGGAGCCGGCCGAGGTCTTCTCGGTCGCCCAGGCGCCGCGGCTGTCGTGGGACGAGGTCGGTTCGCTCGCCGCGCTGGAGGGGTACCTCGCGGAGACCGAAATGCTGCGGGTGAGCCGGATCCCGGACGCCCGTCAGCTGCCCGAGGTCGAGGCGACCCGGGCGCTGGACGCCGGTGCGCCGCTCGTCGACGTCCTCGCCCGTTTCCGTGCCACCGAGGGCGTCGAGCCCGAGGACGTGCACGAACTCGGGGAACGGCTCGGTTACCGGGTGCACACGACCTGGTCCTTGGACGGCGCCTTCGAGGCGGTGTTCGTCCACAAGGGACAGACGGACGCGCTGATCACCGACGTGCACCGGCCGGTCTCGGCCGGGACGAACCTGGCCAAATACGCCACGAGCCCGACCTCGGCCCGCGGTGGCGGCGAACTGGTGCGGCGTCTCCGTGACCGGCTCAAGACGGAACTGCCGGACTACATGGTCCCGGCGGCGTTCGTCACCCTGGGCAGCCTGCCGCTGACCGACAACGGCAAGCTCAACGTGCGGGCGCTGCCGGACGCCGATCCCGCGGTGCGGCTCACCGAGAGCCGCCCGGCCGAGACCGTCGAGGAAGAAACGCTGTGCGCGCTCTTCGCCGAGGTCCTCGGCCTGGACGGCGTCGGCGTCGAGGACAACTTCTTCGACCTCGGCGGTCATTCGCTGCTCGCGACCCGGCTCATCAGCCGGGCCAGGACCGAACTCGGCGCCGAACTGGCCATCCGTGACCTCTTCGAGGCGCCGACGGTCGCCGAACTGGCCGCCCGGGCGGGCGGCGGCGAACCCGCTCGGCCCGCGGTGGTCCGGGCCGAGCGCCCCGAACGGATCCCGCTTTCGTCGGCTCAGCGCAGCCTCTGGCTGGTCGACCGGATGGAACCGAACGCGGTCGCCTACAACTTCCCGCTGACCTTCCGATTGCGCGGCGACCTGGATCTCGCCGCGCTGCGCGCCGCGCTGGGCGACGTCCTCGGCAGGCACGAGGTCCTGCGGACCGTCATCGAGGAGTACGACGGGGAGCCCTGCCAGCGCGTTCTCGACGCGCCGGAGATCCCGTTCGCCGTCGAGGAGTGCGCCGAGGCCACCCTGGACGCCCGCGTCGCCGAGCTTTCGCGGACCCCCTTCGACCTGGCGCGCGAGATCCCGGTCCGGCTGCGCGTACTGCGGCTCGGGGCGCGGGACCAGGTGATCTCGCTGGTCCTGCACCACAGCGCGACCGACGAATGGTCGGACCGCCCGTTCCTGGGCGACCTGACCTCGGCCTATCAGGCCCGGCTCGGCGGCGAGGCTCCAATGTGGACGGACCTGCCCGTGCAGTACGCCGACTTCGCGCTGTGGCAGAAGGACTTCCTCGATCAGCGTGGCGCCGGCCAGGTCGCCTTCTGGGCGGATTCCCTGCGCGGCGCCCCGGACGAGCTGACCTTGCCGCTGGATCGCCCGCGCCCGCTCCGCCCGACCGGCAAAGGTGGGAAGGTGAAGTCCCCGCTGTCTCCCGAGCTGTCGGCCGCCGTGCGTGCCCTGGCGGCGAAAGCGGGGGCGAGCCCGTTCATGGTGCTCCAGGCGGCGGTGGCCGCCCTGCTGCACCGGACCGGCGCCGGGGACGACATCCCGCTGGGCGCCCCGATCGCAGGACGTACTGACGAACGACTAGAGCAGCTCGTCGGGTTCTTCGTGAACACCCTGGTATTGCGGACCGATCTGTCGGGCGAGCCGACGTTCGCCGAGTTGCTCGACCGGGTGCGCGAGGCGGACCTCGCCGCGTTCTCGCACGGCGACCTGCCGTTCGAGCGCGTCGTCGAGGAGCTGAACCCACCTCGCGTGCCGGGCCGCACCCCGCTGTTCCAGGTGATGGTGGGCTACCACCGGCAGGGCGGCGCCCACGACGTGCTCGGCCTGCCCGCCGAGTGGTTCGAGATGGACACCGGGATGGCGAAGTTCGACCTGCACTTCACGATGGTCGACGACGAGCACACCGCCACGCTGATGCTGGAGTACGCCGAAGACCTCGCCGACGCGGCGACGGCAAGCCGGTTGCTCGCCCGGCTCGAGTCCCTGCTGGACCAGGTCACCACCGCGCCGGACCGGCCGGTCGCCACCCTCGACGTCCTCGTCGAGGACGAACTCACGCGTGTCACTGAATGGAACGGCACGGCTCGTGAGGTCCCGGTCACGACCCTGCCGGAGCTGTTCGAGGCTCAGGTGGTGCGGACGCCGGATGCTGTCGCTGTGGTGTTCGAGGGCTCCGAGCTTTCGTATGCCGAGTTGAACGCGCGGGCGAACCGGCTGGCGCGGTGGCTGGTCGAGCAGGGTGTGGGTGCGGAGTCGGTGGTGGCGGTGTCGCTGCCGCGGTCGATCGATCTGGTCGTCGCGCTGTACGCGGTGCACAAGGCGGGTGGCGCGTACCTGCCGGTCGACAGCGACTACCCGGCGGACCGCATCGCCTTCATGCTCGAAGACGCGTCTCCCGCGGTGGTCCTCGACGAGCTGCCCGGCCTGGACGGCTATTCGCCTGAGAACCTAGGCCGCGTCGTCGATCCGAAGTCTCCGGCGTACGTGATCTACACGTCGGGTTCGACCGGCCGCCCCAAGGGTGTGGTGGTGCCGCAGTCCGGGATCGTGAACCGTCTACTGTGGATGCAGGACGAGTACGGTCTGACCGCCGACGACCGGGTGTTGCAGAAGACGCCGTCGAGTTTCGACGTGTCGGTGTGGGAATTCTTCTGGCCGCTCATCACCGGTGCCACGCTGGTGGTCGCGAAACCCGAGGGGCACAAGGACCCGGTCTATCTGGCGGAGCTGATCCGCACGGCCGGGATCACCACCGTCCACTTCGTCCCGTCGATGCTCACGCTGTTCCTGGAAACCGCCGGCTGCGCGGGATTGCGCCGGGTGATCTGCAGCGGCGAGGCCCTGCCGTCCGAGCTGGCCGCCCGCGTGGACGTCCCGCTGTACAACCTCTACGGCCCGACCGAAGCGGCCGTCGACGTGACGGCATGGCGGGCCGGTGCCGAGACGACGCCGTCCGTCCCGATCGGGCGTCCGGTGTGGAACACGCGGACGTACGTGCTGGACGCGCGGCTGAACCCGGTCCCGCCGGGTGTTCCCGGTGAGCTGTACCTCGCCGGGGTGCAGCTCGCCCGCGGCTATCTCGGGCGAGCGGGGCTGACCGCGGAACGGTTCGTGGCGAACCCGTTCGACGCGGGGGAGCGCATGTACCGCACCGGCGACCTCGCGCGCTGGTCCGCCGACGGCGTCCTCGAATTCCTGGGCCGGGTCGACGATCAGGTCAAGATCCGCGGTTTCCGGGTCGAACTCGGCGAGGTCGAGGCGGCACTGACCGCGTCCGGTTCCGTCACGCGTGCCGTGGTCGTCGCCCGGGAAGACCGGCTGGTGGCCTACGTCGTCGGTTCCGTGGACGGGCTCCGCGAGGCTGTGGCGGCGAGGCTGCCGGAGCATATGGTGCCGTCGGCGTTCGTCGTCCTCGACGAGATCCCGCTGACCCCGAACGGCAAACTCGACCGCAAAGCCCTGCCCGCACCCGAGTTCGCGACCATCGAGGGCCGCGAACCGCGGGATGCCAGGGAAGAGGCGCTGTGCGCGCTGTTCGCCGACGTGCTCGGCGTGGAGCGGGTCGGGATCGACGACGACTTCTTCGCGCTCGGCGGGCATTCGCTGCTGGTGATGCGCCTGGTCAGCCGGATCTCGGCCGGCCTGGACGCCACGGTGTCGGTCCGTGACGTCTTCGACGCCCCCACCGTCGCGGCGCTGGCCGCACGGCTCGCGGAACCGATCGCCCGGCCGGTCCTCGGTGCCGGTCGACGTCCGGACGTACTGCCGCTTTCCCCCGCGCAGCAACGGTTGTGGTTCCTGTACCGGCTCGAAGGGGTCACGCCCACCTACAACATCCCGCTCGCCTGGCGCCTGCGGGGTGACCTGGACACGGACGCACTGCGTGCCGCGATCGGCGACGTCGTCGACCGGCACGAAACCCTGCGGACGGTGTTCGCCGAGGAGGAAGGCGTCGCCACGCAGCGCATCCTCACCGACGTGCGGCCTGAGGTCGCGTTCGTCGACGCCGAGGATCTCCCCGCCCGGTTGGTGGCGGAAGCCGGACGCGGATTCGCCCTCGACGAGGAACTCCCGATCCGGGCCACCGTGTTCGCGGTCTCGCCGACGGAACACGTTCTCCTGCTCGTGCTGCACCACGTGGCGACCGACGAGTGGTCACAGGGACCGCTGATGACCGACCTCGCCACGGCCTACGAAGCAAGGCTGGCGGGTGAAGCTCCACAGTGGACAGAGTTGCCCGTCCAGTACGCGGACTACGGTTTGTGGCAACGGGAGATGCTCGACGCGACGGCGTCCGGCCACCTGGAGTTCTGGCAGGAGACGCTGGCCGGGCTGCCGGACGAGCTGGCCTTGCCGTCGGACCGGCCGCGCCCGGCGGAGTCGAGTCACCGAGGCGGCCTGGTCACCTTCCCGATCGACGCCTCACTCAGCGGACGCCTGCGCGAGGTCGCCCGGCGGCACGACGTCAGCATGTTCATGCTGGCGCAGGCCGCGGTCGCGGCCCTGCTGCACCGGTTGGGCGCCGGGGACGACATCCCGCTCGGCGCGCCGAGCTCCGGGCGCACCGACGAACGCCTGGAGCCGCTGGTCGGCTTCTTCGTGAACTCCCTCGTGCTGCGCACCGACCTCTCCGGCGATCCGGCGTTCGGCGATCTGCTCCGCCGGGTGCGGGCGGCGGACCTGGCCGCGTTCGAGCATCAGGACCTGCCGTTCGAGCGCCTGGTCGACGCGGTCAACCCGGAACGTTCGCTGGCCCGGCACCCGTTGTTCCAGGTGATGGTGGTCTACCTGCCCGAATCGGGTGACGGCCTGGCGCTGTCCGGTCTCCGTGCGGAGCAGGAGCACCTCGCCCAGGGGACCGCCAAGTTCGATCTCGAATTCGGCTTCCTGGAGAACGCCGACGGGATCTCGGGCGCGATCGAGTACAGCGCCGACCTGTTCGACCACACCACGGCCGAGGCGATCGGGCGGCGGCTGGTCGCGGTCCTGGACCAGATCGCCGCCGATCCCGCGATCCCCGTCGGCGCGCTCGACGTCGTCGACGAGGACGAGCGCGGTCAGCTCGCGCGCTGGAACGACACCGCGCACGACGTTCCGGCGGCGACGCTGCCGGAGTTGTTCGAGGCTCAGGTGGTGCGGACGCCGGATGCGGTCGCTGTGGTGTTCGAGGGCTCGGAGCTTTCGTATGCCGAGTTGAACGCGCGGGCGAATCGACTGGCGCGGTGGCTGGTCGAGCAGGGTGTGGGTGCGGAGTCGGTGGTGGCGGTGTCGCTGCCGCGGTCGATCGATCTGGTCGTCGCGCTGTACGCGGTCCACAAGGCGGGCGGCGCGTACCTGCCACTCGACACGGACTATCCGGCCGACAGACTGGCCTACATGCTCGAAGACGCGGCTCCGGCTGTCGTCCTCGACGAGCTGCCCGGACTTGACGGCCACCCCGACGGGAATCTCGGCCGCGTCGTCGATCCGAAGTCTCCGGCGTACGTGATCTACACGTCGGGTTCGACCGGTCGGCCCAAGGGGGTCGTGGTGCCCCACGAGGGCATCGTGAACCGTCTACTGTGGATGCAGGACGAGTACGGTCTGACGGCGGACGACCGGGTCCTCCAGAAGACGCCGTCGAGTTTCGACGTGTCGGTGTGGGAATTCTTCTGGCCGCTGCTCACCGGCGCGACCCTGGTGGTCGCCAAACCGGACGGCCACCGGGATCCCCGCTACCTCGAGTCGGTGATCCGTGACCAGAGGATCACGACGCTGCACTTCGTCCCCTCGATGCTGGAGGCGTTCCTGGCCGAAGAGCCAGGCTGGCACGGCGTCCGCCGGGTCCTGTGCAGTGGTGAGGCGCTCCCGCCGGAACTGGCCGCACGCGTGGAGGTCCCGCTGCACAACCTCTACGGGCCGACCGAGGCTTCGGTGGACGTGACGTCCTGGGAGGTCGTCGACGGCACCGTCCCCATCGGACGTCCAGTGTGGAACACCCGCGCTTACGTCCTGGATGCCCGGCTCCAGCCGGTTCCTCCCGGTGTCGCCGGTGAGCTGTACCTGGCGGGCGCGCAGCTCGCGCGCGGCTATCTCGGGCGGGCCGGGCTGACCTCCGAACGGTTCGTGGCGAACCCGTTCGACGCGGGGGAGCGCATGTACCGCACCGGTGACCTCGCGCGGTGGCGGGCCGACGGCGCGCTCGAGTACCTCGGCCGCATCGACGACCAGGTCAAGCTGCGCGGATTCCGGATCGAGCTGGGCGAGATCGAGTCCGTGCTCTCCCAGCGGGTCCCGGCACGGGTCGTCCTGCGGGAAGGAAGGCTCGTCGCCTACCTGGCCGGATCCGCCGATGTCGAAGACCTCCGGCGTCTCGCGGAGTCCGCTCTGCCGGAGTACATGGTGCCGTCGGCGTTCGTCGTCCTCGACGAGTTCCCGCTGACCCCCAATGGGAAGCTCGACCGCAGGGCACTGCCCGCCCCGGACTTCGCCGAGGCGGTGTCCGACGACGCTCCGCGCACGCCGCGGGAGGAGCTGCTCGCGTCGCTCGTCGCCGGTGTCCTCGGACTGGAGCGGGTCGGCGTCCACGACGACTTCTTCCGCCTCGGCGGCGACAGCATCGTCGCGATGCAACTGGTCGGCCGGGTGCGGAGCGCCGGGCTCCTGCTCAGCCCCCGCGACGTCTTCCGGCAGCGCACCGTCGCGGCCTTGGCCGAGGTCAGCGCGGTACGGCTGGACGCGCCCTCGGCGTCGAGCGGGAAGCCGTTGGTGGAACTCGACGACGGCGAACGCGCCGAAATCCTCGAAGCCGCCCCGGACACGGCCGAGGTGTGGCCGCTGACGCCGCTGCAGGCCGGGTTGCTCTTCCACGCGACCATGGACGGTGACGGGCCGGACGTCTACACCGTCCAGGTGTCGTTCGACCTCCACGGACTGCTCGACCCGGACCGCCTGCGTGACGCCGCTCAGGCACTCGTCGACCGGCACGCCGTGCTGCGCACCGGTTACCGCTATCTGGCGTCCGGCCGTCCGGTCGCGTTGGTGGCGCGCTCGGTCACGGTGCCCTGGCGCTTCGTGGAAACCGCGGACGCCGTCGAGGCCGAGCTGGCCCACGACCGGCGCCGCTTCGATCCGGCGGCCGCGCCGGTGCTGCGCTTCCTGCTGCTGGCCCTGCCGGAAGGGCGGCACCGGCTGGTGTTCACCCACCAGCACGTGCTGCTCGACGGCTGGTCGGTGCCGCAACTGTTCGCGGAGCTGTCCCAGCTCTACGCGGGCGCGGATCCGGCGCCCGCCAGGCAGTACCGTGACCACCTCGCGTGGCTCGGGGACCAGGATCGTGAGGCGGCGGAGTCCGCCTGGCGGCAGGCGCTCGACGGGCTGACCGAGCCGACCCACCTCGTCCCGCACGACCCGCAGCGCGTCCCGGCCTTGCCGGAACGCCGGACCCTGGAGTTGCCGGAGCGGGCGACCGCCGCGCTGGCCGAACTGGCCCGCGCACGGGGGCTGACGCTGAACACCCTCGTCCAGACCGCGTGGGGCATCGTGCTCGGCAGGCTGACCGGCCGGGCGGACGTCGTGTTCGGCGCGACCGTCGCCGGGCGGCCGCCCGAACTGGCCGGGGTCGAGCGGATGATCGGCTTGTTCATCAACACCCTCCCGGTGCGGATCGTGCTGGACCCGGCCGAAAAGCTGGGAGCGTTGCTCGACCGGGTCCAGGACGAGCAGTCCGGCCTGATCGCGCACCAGCACCTCGGTCTCGCGGACATCCAGCGCGGCGCCGGGCTCGGCGAGCTGTTCGACACGCTGATGGTGTTCGAAAGCTATCCGGGTGCGGAGAAGGACGAGACCGGAGCCGGGTTGCGCGGGGAGATCGTGCGCCACGAGGACTCCACGCACTATCCGCTCACCTGGGCGGTGGAACCCGGCACGCGGCTGAAGCTCACCGCCGAATACCGCGCCGATCTGTTCGACGACGGCCTGGCGGAACGACTCCCGGTCGCGATGGAACGGGTGCTGACCGCCATGGTGTCCGATGTGGACAGCCGGGTCGGCCGGGTCGACATCCTGGGCGAGGCCGAACTCGACCGGATCCTGCGCGAGGGGAACGGAACGCGGCTCACCGTCGAACCGTCCACCGTGGCCGGTCTGTTCGAGGCACAGGTCCGGCGTTCGCCCGGTGCGGTGGCGGTGGTGTCCGGCGACGTCAGCTGGACCTTCGCGGAGCTGAACGAGCGCGCCAACCGGCTCGGCCGGGCGCTGGTCGCCCACGGGGTCGGGCCGGAGGACTTCGTCGCGCTGGCACTGCCGCGGTCGGCGGACGTGCTGCTGGCGATCCTCGCCGTCCACAAGGCGGGCGCGGCGTACCTGCCGCTCGACCCGGACTATCCGGCCGACCGGCTGGCGGCGATGCTGGCCGACGCGCGGCCCAAGGTGATCCTGACCGAACCCGAGCTGCTGGAGTCGTTGCCGCGGACCGGCATCGAGACGCTCGCGCTGTGCGCGCTCGTCACCGAGGACCGGCAGGCGCACGACCTGACCGATCGGGACCGGATCCGGCCGCTCGACCCGGAACATCCGGCGTACGTGATCTACACGTCGGGTTCGACGGGAACGCCCAAGGGGGTCGTCGTCCCGCATCGCGGGGTGGTGAACCTGTTCCACAGTCACCGCGCCACCCTCCACCGGCCCGCGGTCGAAGCCACCGGCAAACCGCAGCTGCGGGTGGGGCACGCGTGGTCGTTCTCCTTCGACGCGTCCTGGCAGCCGCAACTGTGGCTGCTCGACGGGCACGCCGTGCACATCGTGGACGAGGAGACCCGGCGCGACCCCGAGCTGCTGGCCGCGATGATCGAGCGGGACGGCTTCGACTTCATCGAGGTCACGCCGTCGTTCTTCGCGCAGATGGCGGACGCCGGCCTGCTCGACGGTGACCGGTGCCCGCTGGCCGTGATCGGTGTCGGTGGCGAGGCGGTCCCGGAGAGCCTGTGGCGTCGTCTGGCCACTTTGGACGGGACCGAGGCGTTCAACCTGTACGGACCGACGGAGTCCACAGTGGACGCGCTGGTCGCGAGGATCGGCGACAGCGGGAAGCCGCTGGTCGGCCGTCCGGTCGCGAACACCCGCGCCTACGTGCTGGACGCGGCACTGCGGCCGGTGCCGCCAGGCGTCACCGGTGAGCTGTACATCGCCGGTGCCGGGCTCGCCCGCGGTTACCTCGGGCGAGCGGCGCTGACCTCGGAACGCTTCGTGGCCGATCCGTTCGGTCCGGCGGGCGCGCGGATGTACCGCACGGGCGACCTCGCCCGGTGGACCGCGGACGGACGGCTGGACTTCGGCGGGCGCGCCGACGATCAGGCGAAGATCCGCGGGTTCCGGATCGAACCCGGCGAGATCGAAGCCGTGTTGGAGCGGCACGAACAGGTCGCTCAGGCCGTCGTCCTGGTGCGTGAGGACCGCCCGCGGGTCAAGCAGCTGGTGGCCTACGTGGTGTCCACTGTGGACCGAGCGGACCTGCGGAGGTTCGCGGCCGAGGCACTGCCGGACTACATGGTCCCGGCGGCGTTCGTCACGCTCGACGCGCTTCCGGTGCTGTCCAACGGGAAACTGGACCGCAAGGCCCTGCCCGCGCCGGACTACGCGGAGCTGGCCGGTGGCCGGGCGCCGGAGACGGTGCGGGAGAAGACCTTGTGCGCGCTGTTCGCGGAGGTGCTCGACGTACCGGAACTCGGTGCCGACGACGACTTCTTCGCCCTCGGCGGGGACAGCATCGTCGCCATGCGGCTGGTCAGCCGGGCGCGGGCGGCCGGGCTGAGGATCACGCCGCACGACGTGTTCGCGGGCCGGACGGTCGCGGCGCTGGCCGAGGTCGCCGAGAGCCTGGAGGACGACGGCACGGTCGCGCTCACGCCGATCATGCACGCGCTCCGGGAGCTGGGCGGGCCGATCGCCGGATACCACCAGGCCGCGCTTCTGCGGACGCCGTCCGGGATGACCGGCGCCCAGCTGGAGGCCGTGCTCGGCGCCATCGTCGCGCGGCACGACATGCTGCGCGCACGGCTCGACCGGTCGGTGGACGGCTGGGTGCTCCGGGTGGCCGACTCCGTCGAGGTTCAGGTCGACCGGGTCGACGCCGGGGACGGCGACCTGTTCGCGCTGATCGAGCGGCAAGCGGAGCCGGCCCGGGCCCGGCTGGACCCGGACGCCGGGGTGATGCTGAGCGCGACGTGGTTCGACGCCGGGTCCTCGGGACCCGGCAGGCTGCTGCTGATGATCCATCACCTGGCCGTCGACGGCGTCTCGTGGCGGATCCTGTTGCCGGACCTCGCTTCCGCCTGGGAAGCCGTCGCTCTCGGCCGGGTGCCCGCGTTGTCCTCTGTGGACACCTCCTTCCGGCGGTGGTCGCAGGCGCTGTCCACGCGGAAGCGGGACGGCGAGCTGGAGCTGTGGAAGTCGGTGCTGGCCGGTGCGGACCCGATCCCGCTGGACCGGTCGCTCGACCCGGCGCGGGACGTGCAGGGAACCGTGAAGAAGGTGGCGCTGACCTTGCCCGCCGAGCGGACCGCGCCCCTGCTCTCCCGGGTACCGTCGGCGCTGCGGGCGACGGTCAACGACGTCCTGCTCACCGGTCTCGCGCTCGCTGTCGCCCGGTGGCGCCGGGACGAGGGCCGGGCGGTGCTGGTCGACGTCGAAGGGCACGGCCGTGAGGAGCACCTGGCAGGCGGGGCCGATCTTTCGCGGACGGTCGGCTGGTTCACCAGCGTCGTCCCGGTATGCCTCGACCTGGGCGAGCTGGACCTCGACGACGCGTTCGCGGGCGGGCCCGCCGCGGGCGTCGCGCTGGAACGGGTCCGGGCGCATCTCGACGGGCTCCCGGACGCGGGGATCGGGCACGGTGTGCTCCGGTACCTCGACCCGCGGACCGGTCCCGAGCTGGCGAAGTTCGCGAAGCCGCAGATCGAGTTCAACTACCTGGGCCGGATCGGTGTCCCGGAGGCGACCGACTGGTCGTACGCGGCGGAGGCCGAGGCGGCGGAACTCGGGGCGGACGATCACATGCCGGTCTCGCACGCGCTCACGATCAACGCCCTGACCGAGGACCGCCCCGGCGGCCCCGAACTGGGCGCGCACTGGTCCTGGCCGGCGGCCGTGCTGACCGAAGGGTCGGTGCGGGGGCTGGCGGAGGACTGGTTCGCCGCGCTGGACGCCCTCACGCGGCGGGCGGACTCGCTGGATTCATCGGATACACAGAAGGAGAACAAGGCATGACGAACCCGTTCGAGAACCCCGACGGCACTTACCTGGTGCTCGTCAACGACGAAGGGCAGCACAGCCTGTGGCCCGAGTTCGTCGAGGTCCCGGCGGGCTGGACCACGAAGTTCGGCCCGGCTTCGCGGCTGGAGTGCCTCGAATACGTCGAGACCAACTGGACCGACCTGCGGCCCGCCTCGCTCATCAAGGCCATGGAGTCCTGACCCCGCTTGAGGCCTCGTGAGTGGTGATGACGGTTAGAACCGTCATCACCACTCACGAGACCCGAGAGCCGAGTGTTGGCCCCTGATTTCCTTTGCCGAAATAAAACGTGAGTACGGTTCGCTTTATGGATCGAAGAGCGTTCATGGTGGCCGCCGGTGGCGCGGCGGCGGGGGCGGCGATGCTGCCGGGACAAGCGGAAGCACGACCGGGGCCACCGGCGAAATGGCCACACTGGCCCGTCGTCCGCTTCAACATCCTCAGTGACATCCAGGGTGACCTGGCCGACTTCGGCAAGGCGCTCGACGATCTGCAGGCGATCAACCCGGACAGCGCGGGACTGGGTATCGCGGGTGACCTCACCCCGCGTGGCTACGACTTCGAGTACGCCCAGCTGCGGTCCACTTTGGACAAGCACCCGCATCCGCGCGAGATCGCGTGGGCCATCGGCAACCACGAGTTCTACGTCCCGAAATGGCGGGATCCCGACACGCTCGCGCAGGAGACCTGGCCGAACGGGACCACCGAGGATTCCCTGTTCCGCAGCTTCTACCGGTTCGCGGGCCGGAACACCGTCTACTCCGAGACGTCGTTCGGCGGGGTTCCGGTGCTGTGCCTCGGAACCGAGCGGTACGCGAAGTACCACGACCCCAAGCTGTGGGACGAGGTCTGGATGAGCGACAGCCAGTTCACCTGGCTCGAACAACGCCTCCGGTACTGGTCGAACCGGCGCAGCCCGGTGATGGTGCTGACCCATCATCCGCTCCCCAACACGGTTTCCGGTACGCACAACAAGCTCTACCGCTCCGACTATCTCCAGTCCGACAGGCTGCTCTCGATCCTCGGGCGCCATCCGGACGTGTTCCTCTTCTCCGGGCACACGCACTGGGATCTCAGCTTGTCGGACTGGGTGGTCCGCCGGGTGGTCCCGGGCACCGGCAACCTCGAAGGGTTCACCGTGGTCAACACCGCGGCCGTCCAGGTCGGCTGGACGGACGACGGCAAGGGCGGGGAGGTGTCGCTCGGCGGCGCGTTCAACCAGGGGCTGCAGATCGAGGTCTCACCCGGCTCGGTGGTCATCAAGGCCCGTGACTTCACCACGAAGACCTGGCTGAAGCAGATCACCGTCCCGCTGCACAACTCCGGGGGATTCCCGCACTGACCGTCATGGCGCACGAAACGGGGCCGCGAGCGGAAAGCCCGCGGCCCCGTTTCCTTTCCGCGAGACTCAGTTGGCCGGTTTGACCTCGGTCTTCGGGTCACCGTCGACGGCGGCGGACAGCTGCGGGACGATCCGGTCGATCACGTACGGCAGACTCAGCACGGTCACGAACGAGACCGCGCTGCCGTAGGTGCCTTCGTTCTCGATGAAGACCTCGCGCTTTTCCTTCGCCACCTTCAGTCCACTGTAGAGCGCGTCCTTGCCGAGGATCTCCTGCGCCTTGGCCGGGGTGTCGATGAGCCACACCAGCGCGTCGCGGTCGAGCAGGTCGGTCCGTTCGGCGCTGAGGCTCTTGCCGAACTTGTCACCGATGACGGCGTCGAGATCGGCGGGCAGCTTGAAGCCGAGCGATTCGAGGATGTGCGAGCGGCCGTCCTGGCTGCCGTAGACGAAATAACCCTCGTAGGTCGACGCCATCAGCGCCGACTTGCCCTGGAACTCCGGGTGCTCCTTGCGGACCTGGGCGAACTTGTCCTCGACACCCTTGACCAGCTCGTTCGCCTTGGTGGCACGCCCGACGGCCTGGCCGACCTTCTTGGTCGCCTCGTTCCACGGGATGCCGTAGTCGTTGTACTCCTTCGGCTGCGCGACGACCGGGGCGCCGATCTGGCTCAGCTTGTCGTACTGCTCCTTGGTGAGCCCGGAGTACAGCGCGATGATCAGATCCGGCTTCAGCGCGGCGATCTTCTCGTACTGCGGCCCGTCGACGTCCTTGAGGACCTCCGGCAGCGCGGCACCGCCGAGTTTGTCGGTCGCCCACGGGCCGATCGTGCCGGGGAACTTGCCGAGCCATTCGGTGACGCCGACCGGGACCACGCCGAGCGCGAGCAGCGCGTCCTGCTCGGTCAGGCCGACCGTGACGACACGCTTGGGCTCCTGGGTGATGGTGGTGCTGCCGTACTTGTGCTCGATCGTCGTCGGGAACGCGTTCGCGTCGACCGCCGAACCGGCGGTGTTCTGCGCGGCCGGGGTGGCCGGTTCGCCACCACCTCCGCACGCGGTGAGCGTGGCGGCCAGTACCAGGGCGGACGCCAGGACGCCGGCGGTCTTCAGGCGTCCGCGCACGGCGGAGAGGGTGGGGATTCGGGCCATCATCCGTCCTTCTTGATCGGCGATCCGGCGCGAAGCCGGATTAATCGAAATTCAGGTTTGCCTAACCTAAGACGCCGGACGGTCGATTGCAACCGGTGCCACTGCGTCCCGGATCACGTCCGTGAACGGTTGTCCGACCAGGCCGCCCAAAGCGTCGCGTACCGACCACCGGAGGCGACGAGTTCGTCGTGCGTCCCGCTTTCGACGACCACGCCCGCGTCGAGCACGACGACGCGGTCCGAAGCCGCCGCCTGCGTCAGCCGGTGCGCGACGACCAGGCCGGTCCGGCCTTCGAGCGCGGCCGCCGCGGCGGCTTCGAGGGTCTTCGCGCCCGCGCTCCCGGCTTCGGCGGTGGCCTCGTCGAGGATCGCGATCGGCGGATCCGCGAGGACCAGTCTGGCCAGCGCCAGTTGCTGGGACTGGGTGACGGTCAGCTGGTGACCGCCTTCGCCGACCACCGTCGCGAGGCCTTCGCCCAGCGCTTCCGCCCAGCCGCGTGCGCCGACCTTGTCCAGCGCCGCCAGCAGATCCTCGTCGGACGCGTCCGGCCGGACGAGCCGGAGGTCGTCCGCCAGCGAACCGGCGAAGACGTGCACCTCCTGGCTGATCAGCGCGACGGCCCGCCGGGTCGCGGACGGGCCGAGTTCGTCCAGCGGGACCCCGCCGACGGAGACCGTGCCCGCGGCGGGCGTGTGGATCCCGGCGATCAGCTTGGCCAGCGTCGTCTTCCCGGCCCCGCTGGCGCCGACGAGCGCGACCCGCTCGCCGGGGGCGAGACTCAGATCGACGTCCCGCAGCACCGGGTGTCCGTCCACATAGGAATGGGAGACGCCCGCCGCCTTCACTGACGCGTCGACGGGTTTCGCGGGCCGCTGGGGTTCCAGGGGCGCGGGCAGGTCGGCGACACCGACCAGGCGGGCGAGACTCGCCGCGGCGGCCTGCGCGTCGTCCACCAAGGCCAGCGCGGTGTTGATCGGGCCGAAGAGACTGTGGAAGTACAACGCCGCCGCCGTCGCCGCGCCGATGGTCACCGCGTCGGCGCCCACCAGCAGGAAACCGGCCGCGAGCACGGCGGAGAGGCCGACGAACTCGGCGAGGTTGAGCCGGGCGAAGAACCTCGTCATCAGCCGGACGCCGCGCAGCATCAGCTCCATCGCGCCCTCGGACCGCCGCCGGACCCGCTCCACGTGGGCGTCGGCGAGGCGGAACGCGCGCACCGTCTTCGCGCCGCCGATGGTGTCGAGCAGTTGCTGCTGCTGGGAACCCGTCGCGATCCGCTGCTCCGCGTACAGTGGGACGGCGTTGCGGACGTACCAGCGCACGGTGTGCAGCTGGATCGGGGCCGCCAGCAGTGCCGCCAGAAGGAACCGCCAGTCGAGGACGGCGAGGGCGCCGAGCGTCAGCACGATGGTGAGTACCGAGCGGCCCAGTTCGGGCAAGGCCTCGCGGACCGCCCTCGCCACCACCGTGACGTCGTTGGTGACCCGCGCGGTCAGGTCGCCGGAACCCGCGCGTTCGACCTGCTCCAGCGGGAGGCCCAGGGCGCGGTCCACGAACCGCTCGCGTAGTTCCGCGAGCAGGGTTTCGCCGAGCCGCGCGGTCAGCGAGACGCCCAGCGCGGTCGCGATCGCCTGGGCGACGGCGACCAGTACCAGTGCCACCACCGGCGTGGTCAGCTCGGTGGCCGGCCGTTTCCCGGTGACGAGATCGACGATGTGGCCGAGCAGGGGAGCGGTGAGCAGCCCGATCGCGGTCGCGCCGACGAGCATCGCGAGCGCACCGGCGGCACGGGCCTTCGAAGTGCGGAGCAGTTCACCCAGGACGGCGCGGATCCGCTTGCCGTCGGCGGTGGGGAGCAGTTCACGGGTCATGACAGCACCGCCGCGCGGTAGTCGGCGCGATCGAGCGCGAGTTCGGCGTGGCCGCCTTCGGCCGTGACCCGGCCGCCGTCGAGGACGACGACGCGGTCCGTCACGGCGAGCAGGGCGGGACTCGTGGTCACCAGGATTGTGGTCCGTCCTCGTCGTAGCCGGGCGAGCCCGGTGGCGATCCTCGCCTCGGTCACCGTGTCCACCGCCGTCGTCGGGTCGTGGACGACGAGGACCGGGGCCTCCGCGGCGAGCGCGCGGGCGAGGGCCACCCGTTGCCGCTGCCCGCCGGAAAGGGAGCGGCCCCGTTCGGTGACCGCGGTCGCGATCCCGTCCGGCAACGCCGCCGCGACCTCGTCCGCCGCCGACGCGGCCAGGGCTTGTTCGTGCGCGGGTCCGCCGGCGTGGACGTTCTCCGCCAGCGTTCCTTCGAAGAGGTCCGCGTCGTGCGCGGCGACCAGGACGACCTCCCGTACCCGGTCCGGGTCCACAGTGGACAGATCGACGCCGTCGACGCGGACCTGGCCCTCGGCCGGATCGCCCGCGCGGCCCAGGCAGTCGAGCAGGTCGGTCGCGGCGGCGGGATCGCTGGCGACGACGCCGACCAGCTGCCCCGCCGGGATGTCGAGATCGACCCCGCGGAGGCTGCCGTAGGAGACGCCCGAAAGCCGGACGTTCCCGGTGGCGGGCGACGGGAGTGCACCGTCGCCCGTTTCGACCGCCGCCGGCGTGGTCAGCAGGTCGGCGACGCGGGACGCCGACGCGCGGCCCTGCGCCAGTTCGCTGTTGACCCACGAGAAGATCAGGAACGGGGTGAGCAGGAACTGCGCGAGCCCGACCGCCGCGACGAGGTCGCCGACGCTGATCGCGCCCGAGGACGCGAGATTCCCGCCGACGAGGGCGACGATCGCGATGAAGACACCGGTGAGCGCGAGCACCGCGCCGTCGTGCCAGGCCTTGGCCTTCGCGGCGCGCAAGGTCGCCTTCAGCGAGTTCTGGCTCGTGTCGCGATAGCGTGCGACGGCGGCCGGTTCGGCGCCGATGCCCTTGAGCACCCGCAGACCGGCGACCAGATCCGTGGCGACCCCCGAAGCGTGCGCCGAGCGTTCCTGCTCGGCCTCGCTCCGGCGCTCCAGCGGCTTCCCGATGAGATGCGCGAGGTACAACAGCGGCGGCGTGCCCAGCAGGACCAGGAGACCGAGCGGGAGGGACATGCGCAGCAGGGCGATGGCGCTGACCAGCACACCGGCGAGCGCGGCGATCCCGAACGGCAGGGCGGCGTTGACCACCCCGACCCGTTGCGCGTCACTGGTGCCGATGTTGACCAGTTCGCCCGCCAGCTTGCCGTTTTCGGCGCCGCCGCCGGGATGCAGGACCCGGCGGCTGATCGCGACGCGGATGTCGTGCGCCGCCCGCAGCGAGGCCCCTTCGGCCGCGCGCGCGGCGAACCGGTAGCTGTAGGACAGTCCCGCGAAGACCACGCCGAGCACGGCGAGCCAGAACACGAGTGTGCCCACCGAGCCGCCGGCGACGGCCTGATCGATCACCACGCCGATGATCACCGGGACGAGTGCTTCGCCGCCTTGGTGCCCGGCGGCGAGGATGGACGCGAGCGTGACCTGCCGTCGTTGCCCGGAAATAGCCTGGCGCAGGACGCTTCGGCTGGTGGTGGCCGTTGCGGTCACCGGCGCCTCCGTTGTTCGGGGTAGGTAAGGCTAGTCTAAGTCGGTAGCTCGTTGAGGTGAACTCCGGCGTTCGGTTAGCCTCGCCTCAGTCGAAGGAGGTCCCGTGGTCGTCACCGAACGCCCGCCCGCCGCGGCGTCCCCGCCGAGCGCGGCGGCACGGACGTTCCGCGCCGGCGGCCTGGTGCTCGGGCTCGCCCTGCTGGCACTCGTCTTCCTGCTCGGCATCTGGGTCGGGTCGAAGAGCATCCCGTTCACCTCGACCTGGTCGGTGCTGTGGCACAACGACGGCTCGACCGACGCGGTGATCATCCACGACCAACGCATCCCGCGGACGCTGCTGGGCGTGGTCGTCGGGGTGGCGCTCGGCCTGGCCGGCGCGGTGATGCAGGCGCTCACCCGGAACCCGCTCGCCGACCCCGGCCTGCTCGGTGTCAACACCGGCGCCGCGGCCGCGGTCGTGTCGGGCATCGCGTTCGTCGGAGTCTCCGGCGTGCTCGGCTATATCTGGTTCGCCTTCGCCGGGGCGGCGCTGTCCTCGGTGGTGGTCTATCTCCTCGGCTCGGCGGGCCGCAGCGCGACCCCGGACCGCCTCGTGCTCGCCGGCGCCGCCGTGATGGCCGTGCTCCAGGCCTACATCGTCGGGGTGCTGCTGCTGATGCCCGAGACGTTCAACCAGTTCCGGTTCTGGAACGTCGGCTCGCTCAGCGGCCGGAAATGGGACGTGCTGCTGCAGATCTCGCCGTTCGTCGTGGTGGGCGCGATCATCGCGCTGCTGCTCGCCCGGCCGCTCAACATCCTCGCGCTCGGCGACCAGACCGGCAAGGCGCTCGGCGCGCACGTGGGCCGCACCCGGGTCCTGGGCGCGCTCGTGGTGACCCTGCTCTGCGGTGCCGGGACCGCGGCGGTCGGCCCGATCCTGTTCCTCGGCCTCGCCGTGCCGCACGCCGCGCGCATGCTGGTCGGCCCCGATCAGCGGTGGGTGCTGCCGTATTCGATGCTGCTCGCGCCGATCGCGCTGATCGGCGCCGATGTCCTCGGCCGCGTGCTGATCCCGCCCGAGGAACTGCAGGCGGGCATCGTGGTCGCGTTCGTCGGCGCGCCGGTGTTCATCGCGCTCTGCCGCCGCCGGAAGCTGGCCCGGCTGTGACCGCGATCAAGGAGCGACCACCGATGAGCACGCGCGTCCTGCGCACCCCGGGCGGCGGGCTTTCCCTGCGCGTCACCCCGAGGGCGGCGATCGTCGTCACGCTGCTGGCCGTCACCGTGTTCTTCGTCGGCGCGGTCAGCATGACGACCGGCGATTACCCGTTGTCCGTCGGCGAAGTCATCCAGACGTTGTTCGGCTTCGGGGACCGGAGCACCGAATTCATCGTGACCACGCTGCGCCTGCCGCGGCTGCTGACCGCGCTGCTGGTCGGCGGCGCGCTCGCGGTCAGTGGCGCGATCCTGCAGAGCCTGTCCGGCAATCCCTTGGGCAGTCCCGATTTCATCGGCTTCACCGAAGGGGCCGCCGCGGGCGCGCTGCTGACGATCATCGTCGTGCACGGCGGCATGCTCCAGGTGTCGGCGGGCGCGCTGGTCGGCGGCGTCGTGACGGCGGCGCTGATCGCGTTGCTCGCGCTGAACCGGGGCGTGCACGCGTTCCGGCTGATCCTCGTCGGGATCGGGGTGAACGCGATGCTCATCGCGTTCAACTCCTACCTGCTCACCAGGGCGGCCTGGCAAGACGGCCTGGCGGCGCAGGCGTGGCTGGTCGGCGGGCTCAACGGACGCGGGTGGGAGCACGTGGTCCCGGTCGCGGTCGCCATCGCCGTCCTGCTTCCGCTCGCCTTCGTCTACGGCAGAAGGCTTTCGCTGCTGGAGATGGGCGACGACTCGGCCATGGGGCTCGGCGTGCCGGTCCAGCGGAGCCGGATCGTGCTGCTCGGGGTCAGCGTGGGGCTGTGCTCGATCGCGACGGCGGCCGCCGGTCCGATCGCGTTCCTGGCCCTCGCCGCGCCTCAGCTGGCGAAGCGGCTCACTCGGTCCTCGGGCCCCGGTCTCGCCGCGGCCGCGCTGATGGGGATGCTCCTGCTGGTGGTGAGCGATCTGATCACCCAGCAGTTCCTGGCCGGCCTGCCCGTCGGCCTCGTGACCGGGGCGATCGGCGGGCTGTACCTGGCTTGGCTGCTGGTGTCCCGTCGCGGGGTCAGCCGGGCGGCGCGCTGACCGGCTCGATCGGGGCGGGCTCGCCGAACCGGGCCAGTGCCAGCGCCGCCGAAACGGCGAGCACGAAACCGACCGCCGCCACGGCCGCGAAACCGGGTCGCGTCGTGTCGCCGAGCACGAGCACCCCGATCAGGGACGGGAAGACGGTCTCGCCGATCACCATCATCGCGGTCGAGGTGGTGACGCTGCCGCGTTGCAGGGCGGTGGCGTAGAACAGCATCGCCATCGCGCCCGCCGCGGCCAGCGTGTACGTGGCCGGGTCGGTCAGCAGGTCGAGGGGGGCCAGGCTGGGGAGCACCCGGCCCGATAGCGCGACGACGCCGAAGCACAGCCCGGCGACCAGGCCCAGCGCCGGTGTCCGGATCCGCCGCGAGGCGCGGCCGGCGAACATCCCGGCCGTGCCGAGTACGACCACCGCGCCGACCAGCACGAGCCGGAAACCCAGCCCGGTCGCCGACGAACCTTCGCTCTCCGCCGACATCCCGAGCAGGGCAAGCCCGGCACAGACCACCGCCACCGCCGTCCACTCGCGACGTCCCAGCCGGACACCGAGCGTCCGCGCCGCGACCGCGGTCACGGCGAGACTGCCCGCCAGCGCCGCCTGGACCACGAACAGCGGCAGTACGCGCAGGGCGACCACCTGCGCGACGAAACCGATGACATCCAACGCGAGGCCCGCGACGAACTTCCACTGCCGCAGCACCCGCACCAGAAGCTGGGGATCGACGCGGTCTTCGTCACCCGAGGTCGCCTTCGCGGCGATCGCTTGCATCACCGAAGCGACGCCGTACGCACAGGCCGCGAAGAACGCGCAGATCAATCCCCACCACATGACGCGCCAGCCTAGTCCTGCCCGATGTGTAAGGTGTCCGCATGTCGAACACGAGTTCGAGCGCCGAGCCGGTCGAGCGGGCCTGGCCGGACGGGATCGCCGAGGACGAGGCCGGGATCCAGTGGGACTTCCTGCGCTTTCTCCGTGCCACCGCGGTGAACAAGGTCGCCGGGCTGACCAGGGAGCAGGCGGCCGCGACACCGCTGCCTGGGTCGCCGAGGATGAGCGCGCTGGGCGTGCTCAAGCATCTGACCGCGGTCGAGCGCTGGTGGCTGTCGATCGAGGCCGGCGGCGCGGAGCTGCCGTCGCTGTGGGAAGGCTCACCGGATCCGAGCTGGGACCTGACCGAGGACGACGACCCGCGGTCGGTCGTCGAGGCCTACCGCGCCGAGTGGGCCCGCTCGGAAGCCGCGCTGGCCGGGGTTTCGCCCGGTGACCGGGCGCGCCGGTCGAGGCGGTTCACCGTCCGGTGGGTGCTCGCGCACGTCGTCCAGGAGACGGCGCGGCACACCGGCCATCTGGACATCCTGCGAGAGCTGGCCGATGGCACCGTGGGGGAGTGAGGCACCGTAAGGTGTTGCCATGGCTGACAGGCTGTACTTCCGGCAGTTGCTCGCGGGCCGTGACTTCGCGGTGGGTGATCCGGTCGCGACGCAGATGGTCAACTTCGCCTACCTGATCGGCGACCGGGAGACCAGCGAGGCCGTCATCGTCGACCCGGCGTACGCCGTCGGCGATCTGCTGGACCTGCTGGAGGCCGACGGCATGCGGCCGACCGGCGTGCTCGCCACGCATCATCACCCCGATCACGTCGGTGGCGAGATGATGGGCTTCTCGCTGCCGGGGATCGCGGAGCTGCTGGAGCGCGTCCAAGTGCCGATCCACGTCAACGCCGCGGAAGCCGAGTGGGTCCGCCGGATCACCGGCGTTTCCGGGACCGATCTGCGCTCGCACGAACACGACGACGTCCTGGAGGTCGGCGCGGTCCCGATCCGGCTGCTGCACACGCCGGGACATACGCCGGGAAGCCAGTGCTTCCTCGTCGACGGCCGTCTCGTTTCGGGGGACACGCTGTTCCTCGAAGGCTGCGGCCGCACCGATTTCCCGGGCGGTGACGCGGAAGCGATCTACCGGAGCCTGCAATGGCTGGCCGGGCTGGACGGGGATCCGGCCGTCTACCCCGGTCACCAGTACTCGGCGGAACCCTCGGCCCACCTTTCGCGGGTGAAGGAGACGAACTTCGTGTTCCAGCCCAAGTCGCTCGACGACTGGCGGCTGATGTTCGGCGGCTGAAAGACGCAACCAGAGGACGAAACGCGAAGGCGGCGCGTCCAGATCGCGGGACGAGGGCGGCGCCGATTGACCCGGTGCCGCCCGGAAGCCGAAGCTCGGGACCGTGACGGTCAAGCTGCATTGGTTCCTGCCCACCACCGGTGACGGCCGGACGATCGTGGAGCACTTCCACGCCTCCCGCGCCGCCGGAGCGGCCGCCTCCCGCGAGCCGGACATCGACTACCTCGCCCAGGTCGCCCGCGCCGCGGAGGGCAACGGCTTCGAAGGTGTCCTGACGCCGACAGGGACTTGGTGCGAGGACGCCTGGCTGACCACGGCGGCGCTCATCCGGGAGACGAGAAGCCTCAAGTTCCTGGTCGCCTTCCGGCCGGGGACGGTCTCGCCGACGCTGGCCGCGCAGATGGCCGGAACCTTCCAGCGGCTCTCGCGGGGCCGCGTGCTGCTCAACGTCGTCACCGGCGGCGACACGGTCGAGCAGCGCCGTTTCGGCGACTGGCACGATCACGACCAGCGCTACGCCCGCACCGGCGAGTTCCTCGAAATCGTGCGCGGCGTGTGGAGCGGTCAGCCGTTCGACTTCGCGGGCGACCATCTCAAGGTCGAAGGCGCGACCACGATCGCGGCACCCGATCCGGTACCGCCGATCTACTTCGGCGGCTCGTCCGCGGCGGCGTTGCCGATCGCGGCGAAGCACGCCGACGTCTATCTGACCTGGGGTGAGCCGCCCGCGCAGGTCGCGGAGAAGATCGCGAAGGTCCGCGAACTCGCCGAAGAACAGGGCCGAAAACTTCGCTTCGGCATCAGGTTGCACACCCTGTCCCGTGACACGTCGGCGGAAGCGTGGGCAGAGGCGGGCAAACTGCTGGACGCGATCGACCCCGAGCGGATCGCCCATACCCAGAAACAGTTGTCCGCCAGTGAATCCGTCGGCCAGCGGCGGATGGCCGCGCTGCACGGCGGGAAGGCGGACGGCGGCGTGCGCGGCCTGGAGGTCTACCCGAACCTGTGGGCGGGGATCGGCTTGGTGCGCGGCGGGGCGGGCACGGCCTTGGTCGGCAGCCACGGCGAGGTCGCCGATCTCATCGAGGAATACCACGCGCACGGGATCGAGGAGTTCGTCCTCTCCGGGTACCCACATCTGGAAGAGGCCTACTGGTTCGGCGAAGGCGTCCGGCCCGAACTGGTCCGGCGCGGGCTCGTCGCGTAAATCTCACAAGGTGCGCGACAGGGCCAAAGCGGCGGTCCGGACGGCGGGCGCGACGCGGCTGGTGTGCATGCGATTCGCCCAGCCGGAGATCGACAACGCCGCCACCGCGACGCCTTTCGCGTCGAGGAGAGGACTCGCCGCGCAGACGACGCCGACGCCGGATTCCTCGCGTTCGAACGCGATCCCGTCGGCGCGGACCTTCGCGAGCTGTCGGCGCAACAGGCCGGCGGCGGTGATCGTCCGGACGCTCACCCGGGGCAACCCGGCCTCGATCACCTGTGTCACCACGGATTCCGGCGAGAAAGCGAGGATCGCCTTCCCGACCCCGGTGGCGTGCGCGGGAAAACGGCCGCCGATCCGGGATGGCAGCGAGGGCGCGTCCGGTCCGCGCAGGATGTCGAGATAGACGACCTCCGTACCCTCCAGGACCGCGAGATGCACGGTGTTCCGCGTCGCTTCACGGAGGTCGGCGAGATACGGGCGCGCCGCCTCGACCAGTCCGCGGCGCCGCACCGCCAGCTGGCCGATCTCGAACAGTTTCAGCCCGAGCCGCAGCGCCGGGCCCTCGCGTTCGAGCAGTCCGGTCGCGACCAGGTGACCGGTGAGCCGGTGGACGGTCGACTTCGCCAGTCCGGTCCGCCGCGCCAGTTCGGAGACACCGAGCGCGTCGTCGCCGGGCCGGAAGGCCGAGAGCAACGCGGAGATCCGGGCGGCCACGAGGCCGTCCGCTCCGGTTCGTTCCTCCTCGTCGTTCCGCCCAGCGGCACGCATGGGTTGAGTGTGCCCTATCCGCTCGGGGAGCGTCATCCGACATGGCGCAACGGAAAGCGGTGGCCGCGATCGTCGGTCCCGGGAACATCGGCACCGACCTGCTCGCGAAGCTGAGGCGCAGCGAACACGTCGAAGTGCGGTACATGGTCGGTGTGGACCCGGACTCGGACGGGCTGGCGAAGGCCGCCCAACTGGGACTGGAGACGTCGGCGGAAGGTGTCGACTGGCTGCTGTCCCGCGACGAACTGCCGGACCTCGTCTTCGAAGCGACCTCGGCGAAGGCGCATCTGGCGAACGCGCCGCGCTACGCCGCCGCCGGGATCCGCGCGGTCGACCTGACCCCCGCCGCGGTCGGCCCCTTCACCTGCCCGGCCGTCGGCCTGCCCGAACGGCTGGACGTGCCGAACGTCAACCTCATCACCTGCGGCGGCCAGGCCACGATCCCGATCGTGCGAGCGGTGTCGCGGGTGACGCCGGTGCCCTACGCCGAGATCGTCGCGTCCGTCTCGTCGCGTTCGGCGGGCCCGGGGACGCGGGCGAACATCGACGAGTTCACCGCGACCACGGCGCGCGGGATCGAACTCGTCGGGGGAGCGGGCCGCGGCAAGGCGATCATCATCATCAACCCCGTCGAACCCCCGATGATCATGCGGGACACGGTGTTCTGCGCGATCGACCCCGACGCGGACTTCGGCGCGGTGACCGAATCCATCCACCGGATGGTCGAGACGGTCCAGGGCTACGTGCCGGGCTACACGCTCAAGGCGGATCCGCAATTCGACCCGCCGAGGCCGGGGTGGAGCGGGCAGGCGCGGGTCGCGGTGTTCCTCGAAGTCGCCGGGAACGGGGACTTCCTGCCGAAATACGCGGGCAACCTCGACATCATGACGGCCGCGGCCGCCCGCGTCGGCGACCTGCTGGCCACGCAGGGGGTGGCGGCATGAGCTGGGACGACGTGGACCGCGAGGTCCGGCTGGTCGACACGAGCCTGCGCGACGGCAGCCACGCGATGGCGCACCAGTTCACCGAGAAGAACGTGCGCGACACCGTGCGGGCGCTGGACGACGCGGGCGTCTCGCTGATCGAGGTCAGCCACGGCGACGGTCTCGGCGGCTCGACGTTCAACTACGGGTTCTCCCTTGTGGACGAACGGAAACTGATCGAAGCGGCGGTCGACGAGGCGCGCCGGGCGAAGATCGCGGTGCTGCTTCTGCCCGGCCTCGGCACGGTCGGCGACCTGCGGGTGGCTGCCGGTCTCGGCGCGGGCGCGGTCCGGATCGCGACCCACTGCACCGAGGCCGACGTCTCCGTCCAGCACTTCGGTGCGGCGCGGGAACTCGGGCTGGAGACGGTCGGTTTCCTGATGCTTTCCCATATGTCCACGCCGGAGGCGCTGGCGAAACAGGGCCGGATCATGGTCGACGCCGGGTGCCAGTGCGTGTACGTCGTCGACTCGGCCGGGGCGCTGATCCTGGAGGAGGCCGCCGACCGGATCGCCGCGCTGGTGGCGGAGTTCGGGGACGAGGCGCAGGTCGGCTACCACGGGCACCAGAACCTGAGCTTCGGTGTCGCGAACTCCGTGCTCGCCTACCGCGCGGGCGCCCGGCAGATCGACGGCTCGCTCGTCGCGCTCGGCGCCGGCGCGGGCAATTCGCCGACGGAGGTGCTCGCGGCGACGTTCGAACGGCTCGGGATCCGCACCGGCGTCGACAAGGACGTGCTGATGGACGCCGCCGAGAACGTCGTGAAGCCCTACATCACGCGGCTGCCGGTGATGGACCGGTCGTCGATCGTGCAGGGTTTCGCGGGCGTGTACTCGAGTTTCCTGCTGCACGCGGAGCGCGCCGCCGAACGCTACGACGTCCCCGCGCACGAAATCCTGTACCGCGTCGGCGCCGCGAAGTACGTGGGCGGGCAGGAGGACATGATCATCGACATCGCCCTGCAGCTGGTCGCCGAACGCGGTCAGGGCTGACGGTCGGCGCCGAGGACGAGGCGGACGCAGTGGTCGATGAGGCGGTCGCGGCTCACCTTGAGCGAGCCGTCGAGGTAGGCGATGAAGACGTTGCTCAGTGCGCCGACCAGCCCGATCGAGATCATCTGCCGTTCGGCCGCGTCACCGTGGGAAAGCTGCCCGCTGACCAATTCGGCGAAGGAGGGCAGGAGCGCGATCCCGCGGGTGGTCAGCGCGGGATCCGTGATCGGCGCGAGCAGGAGCACCCGGCCCTTGCGGGGGTCGTCGAGCATCAATTCGACGAAGGCACGGATGGCGGCCTTCGCCCTGTCGGCGGGTGCGGTCGTGTAGCTGACTGCGTCGACCAGTGCCTGCCGTGCCTGCCCGGCGATGAACTCGTAGACCGCGACGACCAGTTCCTCGCGGTCGGTGAAGCTCTCGTAGAAGTACCGCTCGGTGAGCTTGGCGTGGCGGCAGACCGCGCGGACACTCACCCCGGCGCTGCCCTGGGTGCCGAGCAGGTCGAGACCAGCCTCGACGAGTTGTCCCCGGCGGGCGGCCTTGCGGTCGTCCAGCGTCGTGCCTGCCCAGCTGCGGCCGGCCATGATCGGCTCCTCTTGTTGACTACGGCCGTTGTCAACCTTAACCTGACAACAGTTGTGGTCAGTTTAACCAGCTCAGTGAGGAGACCGGGGATGACACAGCCGCGGCCGTTGGGACCGGATTCGCTGACCTGGAAGTACTTCGGCGACTGGCGGGGACTGCTCATCGCGCTCTGGGCCGGATCCATGCAGAACATGCACCCCGAGCTGGGCGCGGGCGTGGAGGAGCATTCGCGGTTCTTCGAGGAGCGCTGGCAGCGGCTGTTCCGCTCGCTGTACCCGATCGGGGGAGTGATCTACGACGGCCCGCGCGCTCAGCAGACCGCGCTGGAAGTGCGCGGTTACCACGATCGGATCAAGGGCGTCGACAAACACGGGCGGCGCTACCACGCGCTCAACCCGGACACCTTCTACTGGGCGCATTCGACGTTCTTCGTGAGCGCCATCCTCATCGCCGACAACTTCTGCGGCGGCATCGGCGAGGCCGAGAAGCGGAAGCTGTTCGAAGAGCATGTCCAGTGGTACGAGATGTACGGCATGAGCATGCGGCCGGTGCCGGAGTCCTGGGAGGACTTCCAGCTGTACTGGAAGCGCATGTGCGAGGAGGTCCTGGAGGACAACAAGGCCACCCGCGACGTCCTCGAGATCCAGGACATCGCCAAGCCGCATTTCCTGCCCTGGCTGCCGGACTTCGTCTGGAACCTCGTCCGCGGGAGCGTGGCGCGGAACTTCGTCTGGCTGACCGTCGGCCTGTACGACCAGTCGATCCGCGAGCGGCTCGGCCACACCTGGACCGCCCGCGACGAGCGACGGCACCGCCGCGTGGGAAAGCTGATCAATGCGGCGTTCAAGCTGGTCCCGCGCGATCGCCGTTACCATCCGCGCGCCAGGGCGGGCTGGCGCCGGGAGCGGGGCGAGCTGGCCCCGGACGCGCCGCTGGTCGAGACTCCTGCCAGGAACCTTCCGCCGCTTTCGGAGCGGGGCAAACCCGAGCACTACTCACCGAACGTCTGACGAGGAGCCTCGATGAAGCTGGGATACCACCTCGGTTACTGGTCCTCCGGCCCGCCCGAGGGCGCGCTGGACGCCGTTTTGAAGGCCGAAGAACTCGGCTTCGATTCCGTGTGGACCGCCGAGGGCTACGGTTCGGACGCCTTCACCCCGCTGGCCTGGTGGGGGGCGTCGACCAGCCGGATCAAGCTCGGCACCAACATCGTCCAGATGTCGGCACGCACCCCGACCGCGACGGCCATGCACGCGCTGACGCTGGATCACCTCTCCGGCGGCCGGTTCGTGCTCGGGCTCGGCGCGTCCGGGCCGCAGGTGGTCGAAGGCTGGTACGGGCAGCCGTATCCGAAGCCGCTGGCCCGCACGCGCGAGTACGTCGACATCGTGCGGAAGGTCGTCGCGCGGGAAGCGCCGGTGACCCATGACGGACAGCACTTCCAGCTGCCGCTGCGGGGCGGGACCGGACTGGGGAAGCCGCTCAAGTCCACAGTGCACCCGTTCCGCAAGGAGATCCCGATCTTCCTCGCCGCCGAGGGACCGAAGAACGTGGCGCTTTCGGCCGAGATCTGCGACGGCTGGCTCCCGCTGTTCTTCTCGCCCAAGAGCGACGGCTTCTACCGGGCCGCGCTCCAGGAGGGATTCTCGCGCCCCGGCGCCCGGCACGGTTTCGACGACTTCGAGGTCGCCGCGTCCGTCCCGGTCCTCGTCCATGACGACGTCGAGGAGGCGGCGAGCTGGATCAAACCGTCGCTGGCGCTCTACATCGGTGGCATGGGCGCGAAATCGGTCAACTTCCACCACGACGTCTTCGCCCGGATGGGATACGAGGACGTCGCCGACAAGGTCCAGGAGCTGTATCTGGCCAGACGGAAGGACGAGGCGACCGCCGCGATCCCGACGTCGCTGGTCGAGGACACCTCCCTGATCGGACCGGCGGAGAAGATCCGCGACGAACTCGCCGCCTGGGACGAGACCGTGGTGACTACGCTGCTGCTGCGGGGCGATGCCGCCACGCTCACGAAGGTCGCAGAGACCCTGGGGTAGCCCGCTCTCGTTTCGCGTCAGGCAAGATTCGCCCTGTCTACGGCAGCGCTAGCCGAGATTCAGAACCTCATCGTCCGCGTGCGTGCCGAACTCGGCGACGCGCACCTCCGCGATGCGCTCGTACCGGTTGATCCGGTCGGTCCACTCCGTGTCGATGCCGAACGCCACCTGCGCGAAGCCCACCCGGCCGACGGCCTCGGCCAAGCCCGGATCGCCAGGGGCCAGCAGCCGCACCGGCGCGTCCAGTGCCACGGTGTGCGGCGGCACGAAGTACTCGTCCGGCACAACGGTGCGCGCATGGACAAGCGCGCCGACAGCGACAACCGAGCCGTCCCCCAACCGTGCGCTCTGCAGGACCGTCGCCGCGGTCGCCACATAGACGCACCTGCCCACCTCGCAGCCCAGCAGCGTGGCATGCGGCCCCACGAAGACGTGGTCGCCGACGAGCACCGGCTGATCGCCGGCGACCGCGGACCCGCGCAGCACCGCGTTCTCGCAGATGACCGTCGCCTCCCCGATCTCGATCCGAGACCCCTCGGCATCGAGCACCGCGCCGTACATCACCCGCGCCCTTGGTCCCACGCGGACATCACCGACCAGCGTGGCCGTCGGGGCGACGTAGGCGGTGGGATGCACCTGCGGTTCATGCCCGCGATGCCGGATACGGATTCCCCGCGGCTCAACGATCATGAGCGGATCCTCGCCCGACGACCGCGAGCACGCTGGCGGATTTCCGACGTCACGTTCGTCGAGACTGCGCCAGCCGCGATCTGATGCACTACGGGGTGAAGGTGTCGGTCACGACCATGGCAACTCTCGCTTTCGGTGCTTCGGCCTATGTTCTGAGGTGCATGGTGTTACGCCGGGGTTGGCCGGTGGGGTCGAGATAGGCGGGCGGGGTGAACTCCGGCAGGCCGTCTTGGGCGATGGCGACTTTCCATTCGCTGCGGTGGATCAACCGGTGGTGCTTCGTGCAGAGCAGGACGAGGTTGTCGATTTTCGTTTCGCCGTGGTGTCGCCAGAAAACAATATGGTGTGCGGTACAACGCGGCACCGGCATGTCACAGCCCGGGAACGCGCAGCCGCCATCGCGGAGGGTCAACGCATACTTCTGAGCGAGGGACACCGTCCGTTTCGACCGGCCGATATCAAGCGGTTCGCCCGCGGTGCCGAGGACACCGGGCCGGACCCGAGCATCACACGCGAGGATCCGGGCATCGGTCGCGCTGATCGGCCCGACCAGATCCAGATGTGCCTCGCCGATGTCCCGGATCAAATCGTCGTAGGACATGGTGACGAGGATGTGGGTGGCTTCCCCGGCTTGTCCGGGAAGGTTTCGGCTGGTGGTCTTCAACCGCACGTAGTCGGTGAAAGCGTCCCCGTAGCGTTCGTCCTGGGTCCGAGAGTCCCGAACCCCATCAATGGCCTTATGCGGTTTCGCCAAGGGATCGAGGTCGGATTTCAGGCGTGCGTAGGTTTCCAGGTCGAGGGTGGCTTTGAGACCGAGGGTGCCGTCACGGTGCTTGACGAACCGCAGTTCCGGCCGCACATCTTTCGGGTCCTCGTTGCGAGGCTCCTTCCCGTCCGGGTCCAGCTCGTCCAAGAGCCGTCGCCCGGCCCGGGCGATCTGCCGGGGCCCGGCCCGGCGAGCCAGGTCGACCAGGATCTTCTCCCCGCCCCGCACCTCCTCCTCAGGGACGGTGGACGGGATCCGGGACAGGATGCGGATGATCGCGTCGACCTGACTACCGCCGATCGCGCCTTCGGCGGCGGCGTCGGCGGTCAAGGGCGCGAGAGGCGGCACGACCTCGCCACCCACCACCACCCCGGGATACAACGCCAGCACCCGATCAGCACGAGCACCGGCCTCCTTGTCCGTCACCAGGAAATCCTCAAAAATCATCGCCGCCAACGTCGCATGACCGGAACATCCACGAACACCCCGGTTATTGATTTCCGCCAGAATCGCATTCTGCTCCGCATCCAACCGGCGCTTCAACACTTCCAATTCCTGCTTGCGGGCATGCAGCGTCGCAGTATCGACGCGCCACCACTCGGTACGCGTCGTCTCGGATCTGTTATCGCTGGCCACGACCCCAACGCTACCCGCACTCGAACACCTGTGCTATAGCATATTCAGACTACAGGGCAGGCCGAAGAAGCCTCAGAAATACCTGAGGCGAGTGGTGAATCGCGTTCCAAGGACGCAGGCCACGCATTTAGGGGTCGTAACAGAATGATCGTGGGTGCGGTTTGTTGCCGTGTCTCGGTGATCGTCTGTGAGGGGTGGGGCAGCGGTGTCCATGGGAGGTCGATGACGGTCTGTCGGGGTGGATCGAGCCGTTGTTGCCGCGGGTGGAGCGTCGGTTTCGGCATCCGGGGCGTAAGCGGTTAGACGTCGAAGGCGCCTTCGCCCTGCCGCACTGATTCCGGCGTCTAAGCATCCGATGGGAGGTCCGCGACAACATCCACGAAGCCTTCCTTGTCCTCGGGTGCGCGTTCGCTGCGAAGCTTTCCGATAAGTGCGCCACTGACCCCGCATTTAGTCCTCTGGATGCGTCATGGGTTGCGAGCGTGAGGCCCATCACGTAGCGTCCCGCCTCGAACATGAAGTCGGTTCATGTTCGACGTCGGGAGGTGCTACTCATGGCGGTGAGCCGGAGGCGGGTTCTCGCGGGTGCGGCGGCGTTGCCGGTCGCGGCCGGTGTGCTCGGCGCCCATCGGGCACAAGCGGCGCCATCAGCGGTTTTCCGCGTCGGCGCCGGTATCTCCGACGTCACCGGCCCGGCCGCCGAGAACGGCATGATGGGCTACTCGATGCCGCAGCAGCAGACCGCCGGCATCCACCTGCGCACCCGGGCGCGGGCCTTCGTGGTCGACGACGGCGCCAAGCGGATCGCGTTCGTGACCGCCGACCTCGGCGCGCTGTTCCAGTCCGTCCACCAGGGTGTGCTGCGTAAGCTCCAAGCCGCGTTCGGCGACCTGTACACCGAGCAGAACGTGCTCCTCAACGCCACGCACACCCACTCCGCGTGCGGCGGCGATTCCCATTACGCCGCTTACGATCTGGCGATCCTCGGCTTCCAGCAGGAGGTCTACGACGCCGTCGTCGACGGCATCTTCGAGGCGATCAGCCGGGCGCACGCGAACCTCGCGCCCGGGTCGATCCGGCTCGGCCGCGCCGAACTGACCACGGCGAGCGTCAACCGCTCCCGCGCGGCCTTCGACCTGAACCCCAAGGCGGACAAGGACCACTTCCCGCAGGCGATCGACCCGGCCGTCACGGTGCTGCGGTTCAGCCAGGGCGGCGCCGACATCGGCGCGATCAGCTGGTTCGCCACGCACGGGACATCGATGAGCAACGGCAACCACCTGATCAGCGGGGACAACAAGGGGTACGCCGCCTACGAATGGGAGCACGACCACGCGGGCGTGCGGTACCTCGACGGGAACCCCCGGTTCGTCGCCGCCTTCCCGCAGACCAACACCGGCGACATGAGCCCGAACCTGAACCTCGAACCCGGCACACCGGAGACGGAGTTCGAAAACACCCGCACCATCGGAGATCTCCAGTTCCGCGCCGCGAAAAGCGCCTTCGACGCGGCCGCGGAAGCCGTGACCGGTGGCGTCGACCACCGGATGTGCTACGTCGACATGTCCGACGTCGCGGTCGACGCGAAGTACACCCCGAACGGGCGGCCGCAGCACACCTGCACGGCCGCGATCGGGGTGTCGATGCTGGCCGGAAGCCGGGAGGACGGCCCGGGGCTGCCGCTGCCGGAAGGCGTGAAGAACCCGTTCATCGACTGGCTCGGCGGCATCGACGCGCCGATCCCGCAGGCACTCGCCGACGCGCAGGCGCCGAAGGTGGTCGCCGTCCCGTTCGGTGCGATGAAGCCGTATCCGTGGGCGCCCGAGGTCCTGCCGCTGCAACTCGTCCGCATCGGACAGCTGCACCTCGTGGCCGTGCCCGCCGAGCTGACCATCGTGTCCGGGCTGCGCCTGCGCCGGACCGTCGCCGCGGAACTCGGTGTCCCACTGGAGAACGTGCTCGTCCAGGGCTACGCCAACGCCTACAGCCAGTACGTCACCACACCGGAGGAGTACGACGCGCAGCAGTACGAAGGCGCGTCGACGCTCTTCGGCCGCTACACACTTCCCGCGTACCAGCAGGAGTTCGCCAAGCTCGCGGCCGCGATGAAGGCCGGGACGACCGTGCCGCACGGGCCGACGCCGAGGGACCTGCGCGGGAAGCTGATCAACTTCCAGCCCGGGGTCCTCTTCGACAGCCCGCCCGCGTTCAAGGGCTTCGGTGACGTCCTGGTCGACGCGAAAAGCACCTACGCGCGCGGTGAGCAGGTCGCCGTCGAGTTCGTCACCGGGCATCCGAAGAACGACCTCCGGCGCGGCGGCACGTTCCTGGAGATCCAGCGGCTGGTCGACGGCAAGTGGGTGCGTCACGCCGACGACGGTGACTGGGACACGAAGTACCACTGGGCGCGGACCTTCGTCGCCGAATCGAAAGCCGTCGTCCACTGGAAGATCCCCCCGAACGCCCCGATCGGCAAATACCGCGTGGTCCACTTCGGCAACTGGAAGAACGGCTGGAACGGGGCGATCTCCGCGTTCAGCGGAACTTCCCGGACGTTCGTCGTCTCCTGACACCGGAAGGGTCTTCTGTGCGGAAGCTCGCCGTACTCGCCATCGCCGCCGCCCTCTTCGCCGGATCCGCCGTCCCCGCGCAAGCCGCGGTCTCGGTGAAGGTCATGGCGTTCAACATCTGGCAGCTCCCGTGGATCGCCAGTCCGAACACCTCGGACAAACAGGCCAGGGCCCGCGCCGCCGAGGCCGTCATCCGCGCGAACGACGCCGACGTCGTCGTCCTCGACGAGGCGTTCAGCGCCCAGGCGGAGGAGATGCGGAACCGGCTGAAGGACGTCTGGCCGTACCAGACCCCGCTCGTCGGCCAGTACTGCACGACGTCGCCGGGCTGGACCACGGTGAACGGGAACTGCTCGAATTCCCCCATCGTGGTCAACGGCGGGGTGACGGTGCTGAGCAAGGCGCCGGTGACCGAGAAGCACCAGCTGGTCTTCGGCAATTCCTACTCCGGCACGGCGGACTATCTGTCCAACAAGGGTGCCGCGCTCGCCCGGCTCGTCGTGAACGGGAAACCGCTCTGGATCGCGGGCACCCATATGCAGGCCGACGAGGGGCCGGAGACGCTGCCGAAGGCGCATGACGTCCGGATGGCGCAGCTTGGCGAGATCCGGGACCTGGTCACGAAATACGCGCCCGCCACCGAGCCGGTCGTCGTGGCCGGCGACCTGAACATCGAGTACTGGGCGGGACAAAAGCGCAAGGACTCCCTCGGCCGGACCCAGATCCAGCAGGGTGAGGCCTTCCTCGACGGCGTCCTCCGCACCACGGGTGAAGGCGCGTACACCTTCGACGCGGTGACCAACCCGCAGGCCGCGAAGTCGGTCCCGGCGACTTACCGTGACTCGCTCGACTACGTCGGAGCCGTGCGGGCGGGCGGCCGTCCACTCGCCGCTGTCGGCCCGGTACAGCTCGTGCATTACGACGGTGGCACGATTCCCTCCGACCACTACCCGGTGGTGGCCAAGATCCAATACTGAGGCCTTCATCGGGAGAATCGCCTCGAGGAGGATCATGGCAGCCCTGCCAGCACGGACGAGGTATCGCTACTCGCTCGGCTCGTTCGTCACCGGCGCCTTCGGCACGGTTCCCGGCCTGCTCCTCCTGAAGTACCTCACCGACACGATGGCCGTCCCGGCGGGCGTGGCCGGCGGGATCGTGTTCGTTCCCAAGGCGTGGGACGTGCTGTTCAACCCGATCGCGGGAAGGCTCTCGGACGCGGACATGGTCCGCACCCGCAGCCGTCGCCGGTTCCTGCTCTACGGCGGCATCGGTGTCTCGGTCCTCTTCGCGGCGCTGTTCGCGCACCCCGGCTTCGGCGACCCGCTACCCGACGCGATCTACGTCGTCGTCGCGTTCCTGTTGTGCGCCACCGCGTACGCGTTCTTCCAGGTGCCGTTCAACGCACTGCCCGCCGAGCTGACCGACTCGGCCGAGGAACGCACGAAGCTGACCAGCGTCCGGATCGGCTTCCTCGCGGTCGCCATCCTGATCTCCGGCGGCGGCGCGCCCGCGATCACCGACCTCGTCGGCGGTATCGCCGGGTACCGCCTGATGGGCGTGTTCATCGCCGTGATCATCCTGCTCGCGACGCTCGGCGTGTACTTCGGCCTGAAGGACGCCCCCGTCGGCGCCCTGCGGCCGAACACGGTGAGCCCGCGCGAACTGCTCCGGACGCTGGCGCAGTGGCGGCCGTTCCGCTGGCTGCTCGGGGTCTACTTCATCCAGGCCCTCGGGATCGGCACGGTGCTGGCCGCGATCCCGTTCTTCGCCGAGCGGATCCTCGGCAGCTCCGGCTATTCGACGGTCCTGTTCGTCGGTTTCGTCGGCCCGGCCCTGCTGACCATGCCGCTGTGGCCGAGGCTCGGCGCGAGCCTCGGGAAGCTCGCCGGTTTCCGCATCGCCACCGCCGCGTTCGGCGTCGGCCTGCTGGGGCTGCTCGGTGCCCAGGTGTTCCCGTTCGCGGTCACGATGGTCTTCGTCGCCTTCTGCGGCGTCGGGTACGCGGGGATCTCGGTGTTCCCGCTGGCGATCCTGCCGGATCTGATCAGCGACGAGGAGGAGCGGACCGGGGAGACCAGGGCCGGGGTCGCCGCCGGGGTCTGGACCGCGTCGGAGACGCTGGGGCTGGCGCTCGGACCGGGGCTGTGGGGGCTCGTGCTGCAGTTCGGCGGGTACCAGTCCAGTCTCGACGCCAAGGCCGCGCAACCGGACAGCGCGCTCACGGCGATCCTGCTCGGCGCGTCGATCCTCCCGGCCGTGCTGATCGTGCTGGGCATCCCGTTGCTCCGGAAGTCGGTGCTGGAGCGCCGGTCGTGACAGCCGAAGACATCCTCCGGGAGCTGCGGGAACTGCGCGCGGGAGACCTGCCGACCCACGGCGGCCGGACGCTCGCCTATGTCTACGACAGCGGTCTGTCCGAAGTGGACGAACTCGGCGCGGCCGCGCACGCGCTGGCGTCGTCGGCCAACGGTCTCGACCCCACCGCGTTCCCCAGCCTGCTGCGGATGGAGAACGACCTCGCCGGAACCGCGGCGCGGTTGCTGGGCGGCACGGCGGAGACGGTCGGCTCGGTGACCTCCGGCGGCACGGAGTCGTGCATGCTCGCGGTGCTGGCCGCCCGCGACGCGCGACCGGAGGTGACGTCGCCGAGCATCGTGCTGCCCACGACGGCGCACGCCGCGTTCCACAAGGGGGCGCATTTCTTCGGTGTCCGCGTGATTCCGGTGCCGGTCGATCCGGTGACCTTCCGCGCGGTCCCCGAGGCGATGGCCGCCGCCGTCGACGACACCACGGTGCTCGTCGTCGCGAGCGCGCCGTCGTACGCCCACGGCGTCCTCGACCCGATCCCGGAGATCGCGGCACTGCTGGACGGCGTCCGGTTCCATGTGGACGCCTGCATCGGCGGCTGGGTGCTGCCGTATCTGGGGCTCGGCCCGTTCGGTTTCGACGTTCCCGGCGTCACCAGTGTCTCGGTGGACCTGCACAAGTACGCCTACTGCCCGAAAGGCGTGTCGGTTCTCCTGCACGCCAACGCCGGACTGCGGCGCACGCAGTACTTCGCCAGCGCCGACTGGCCCGGGTACACGATGCTCAACACCACGCTCCAGAGCACGCGGTCCGGTGGCCCGCTCGCCGCGGCGTGGGCGGTCGTGCGTCATCTCGGAGACGAGGGGTACGCCAAGCTGGCTTCGGCCGCGCGGGAGGCGGCCGTGGAGATCCGCGCCGGCATCGAGGCGCTGGACGGGCTGCGCGTCCTCGGCGATCCGGTGTCGACGCTGCTCGCGTTCACCGTGGACCACGGCACGGGTTTCGACCTGTTCACCGTCGCCGACGAGATGCGTGAGCGTGGCTGGTACGTCCAGCCTCAGTTCGCCCACGAGTCGTCGCCCGCGAATCTGCATTTGACTGTGACAGCCGCGAACCGGGGGAGCGAGGAGGCGTTCCTGACCGACCTCGCCGCTTCGGTCGGGGCCGCCCGTGAATCCGGTCCGGTCGTCGTCGACCCGCAGGTGACCGAGTTCGTCGCGGCGCTGGACCCGGCGACGTTGACGCCGGAGCAGTTCGCCGGGCTGCTGGCGGCCGCGGGCCTCGGCGGGGCAGCGGGCCTGCCCGCTCGAATGGCGGAGATCAACGCGCTGCTGGCCGCCGCGCCCGGCCCGCTGCGGGAGCGGCTGCTGCTGGAGTTCCTCGGCGCGCTGTACACCGCCTCCTGAGTCACCCTTGACGCAATCGGTCGGTTGCTATACAAAGTTATAGCAACCGATTGATTGCTACTTGAGGAGGCCGTCGTGGGATTCCCCGACCGCATCGAACGCACCGTCGAGCTCGCCCATCCGCCGGCCAAGGTCTGGGCCGCGCTGACGACGGCCGAAGGACTGGGCACCTGGTTCGGGAACCAGGCGACCATCGACCTGCGGCCCGGCGGTGACGCGGAGATGAAGTGGGACAACGGGCACAAGGCGAACATGCGCGTCGAACGCATCGAAGAGCCGGAGATCTTCGGCTTCACCTGGCAGATCTACGGTCTGCCCGACGACGACCCCCGCCGGACCTACGTCGAGTTCACCCTCGAACCGGTCGGCGCGGGCACCCGCCTCACGGTCGTCGAGAGCGGCTTTTCGCAGCTTCCGGAAGAAGCCCACCGCGTCGCGTTCGAAGGGAACACGAAGGGGTGGGCGGCGGAACTGGGTGAACTGATCGAATACCTCGATGCCGCCTGACACCGAAGCGATCGCCGAACAGGTCTTCGTCGCACTGGCCGACCCGAGCAGGCGGAGCATCCTCGCCACGCTCGCCGCGGGCGGCCCCGCCACGGCGACCGATCTCGCCGAGCGCCTGCCCATCACCCGGCAGGCCATCGCCAAGCACCTCGCCCTGCTCACCGACGCCGGACTGGTGACCCCGGAACAGGGGGAGCGGCGCCGCGTGCGCTACCGGCTGTGCTCGGCCCCGATGCAGGTCGCCCAGCAGTTCCTGGCGGCGCTGGCCCGCGATTGGGACGGCCCGCTCGCCGCCTTGAAAGACCATCTGGAGGGATCATCATGAGTTTCACGACGAGTTTCACCGTCGACCAGACGCCGCGGCAGGTCTACGACGCCTTCACCGACGTCCGCGGCTGGTGGTCGGAAGAGATCGTGCACACCGGCGACGAGTTCGAGTACCACTACGAAGAGCTCCACCACTGCCGCGTACGGATCACGGAGTCCGTACCGGGCCGCAAGGTCTCTTGGCTGGTCCTCGAAAACCACTTCGACTTCACCCGGGACGACACCGAATGGGTCGGCACCACGATCACGTTCGAGATCACCGAGAAGGACGGCAAGACCGAAGCGCGCTTCACGCATCACGGCCTGGTGCCCGAGTACGAATGCTTCGAGGTGTGTCACAAGGCGTGGACGTTCTACGTCGGCACCAGCCTGCGCGCGCTGATCACCACCGGCGAGGGACAGCCGAACCGGCAAAGCGTCCTGCCCGCGGAGCTGGCGCGATGAAGACGGTCACCCCGGCGGAATGGGAAGAAGCGCGGCTTCGCCTGCTGGTGAAGGAAAAGGAGCTGACCCGCGCCCGTGACGCGCTCGCCGCCGAGCGCCGCCGGATGCCGTGGGTCGCGGTCGAAAAGCCGTACGAGTTCGAGGGACCGTCCGGAAAGGTGAGCCTGCTCGACCTGTTCGAGGGACGCCGTCAGCTGATCGTCTACCGGGCGTTCTTCGATCCCGGGGTGGAAGGTTTCCCCGACCACGCCTGCAAAGGCTGCTCGCTGGTGGCCGACCAGGTCGCGCACGTCGCCCACCTGAACGCCCGGGACACCACCCTGGCCTTCACCTCACGCGGATCGCAATCGGACATCGCGCGGATGAAGGCGCGGATGGGCTGGACGATGCCGTGGTACACGATGACCAGTGACTTCGACGTCGATTTCGGCGTCGGCGAATGGCACGGCACCAACGCGTTCATCCGCGAGGGTGACCAGGTGTACCGGACGTACTTCATCAACAACCGTGGCGATGAGGCGATGGGGAGCACCTGGAGCTACCTCGACATCACCGCGCTGGGGCGCCAGGAGGAGTGGGAGGACTCGCCGGAGGGCTACCCGCAGACCCCGCCGTACGCGTGGTGGAACTGGCACGACGCTTACGAAGGTTCCGCACCCGCCGGTGGCTGCTGCTCGTCCTGAGCTTCCCGCGTTTCGCCCTCTGGATGCGGTAGTTGCGCGTGCAAGTACCGCATCCAGAGGACGAAACGCGCGGATACTCGGTCGGGTGAGAGCGCTGCCGGGCGGGAAAACCGGTGCTACGGTCCGCCTGATCAGGCAAGATCGATCAGGAAGGATCCGGTGATGACCGCCGCGCACACCGAACACGCCGGCCATACGCACGCCCACGGCGAAGGATGCGGCCACGTCGCCGTCCCCCACGGCGACCACGTCGACTACGTGCACGAAGGTCACCTGCACCGCGCCCACGACGGACACTACGACGAGTGCGAAGCCGACGCCCACGTCCCGCATCAGGGTCACGAGCACGCCCACGGCGAGGGCTGCGGCCATGTCGCCGTCCCGCATGGCGACCACGTCGACTACCTGCACGACGGCCACCGCCACGCCGTGCACGGGGACCACTACGACGACCACTGACGCGCGGGCCTGCGTGTGTCATAAGGGGTCCCCATAGGACGAATTTCGTCCTATGGGGACCCCTCATGACACTTCAGTGGACGTGCACCGCCTCCCACTCCGGGAAGGGATCCGCCCCGGCGAAGTCCACACTGGACAAACACGACCGAAGCGCGTCCAGCAGGGCGTCCTTCTCCAGCCCCACCCCGATGAACACGAGTTCCTGCCGCGGCGCGTCCTCGACGCCCTGCGGCTCGAACCGGGCGACCGACCCGGCCTGCGACCACAGCCCGGTCACGCCGGGCCGCGACGCCAGGGAGAAGAACCCCTTCGACCGCAGGACGGTCCCGTACTCGCCGGAATCGAGCTGCTCGACGAAGTCCCACAACCGTTCCGGGTCGAAGGCCCGCCCGGAGCGGAAGACGACACTGGAGATCCCGTACTCCTCGGTCTCCGGAACGTGGTCACCGTTGAGTTCGGCCACCCAGCCGGGTGCCTCCTGTGCCCGCTCGACGTCGTAACGCCCGGTGCCGAGCAGCCGCTCCAGCGGAACCCGGCCGTGCGTCGAGACGACCACTTCCGCGGCGGGGTTCAGCCGTCGCAGCACCGCTGTCAGCCGTTCGAGGGATGAGGCCGGGACGAGATCCGCCTTGTTCAGCAGGAGGACGTCGGCGAATTCGATCTGGTCCATCAGCAGGTCGCTGACCGTCCGCTCGTCGCCGTCGTACTGGTCCAGCTCACGTTCGGCCAGCGCGTCGCCCGAGGCCAGTTCCCGCTCGAAGTTCACCGCGTCGACCACGGTCACCATCGTGTCGAGACGCGCGGTGTCCAGCAGGGTGGCGCCGTCCTCGCGGGCGAACGAGAACGTCGCCGCCACCGGCATCGGCTCGGAGATCCCGCTCGATTCGATGAGCAGGTAGTCGAACCGGCCGTCCGCGCAGAGCCGCGAGACCTCTTCCAGCAGGTCGTCGCGCAGGGTGCAGCAGATGCACCCGTTGGTCATCTCGACGAGGCGCTCTTCGGTGCGGGACAGGCTGTTCCCGTCCCGCACGAGCGCGGCGTCGATGTTGACCTCGCTCATGTCGTTGACGATCACCGCCACCCGCAGTCCTTCGCGGTTGGCGAGGACGTGGTTGAGCACGGTCGTCTTGCCCGCGCCGAGGAACCCGGACAGCACCGTGACCGGCGTCGTCACTTCCCACCTTCATGGAAATGCTTCATCAGCTTGCGCGGCACCAGTTTCGTCTCGCCGTTCACCTTGATCGGCACCAGGTCCGGCACGGCGGCCTTCCACTGCGAGCGCCGGGACCGGGTGTTGCTGCGCGACATCTTCCGCTTCGGGACGGCCATTACTTCGAACCTCCACGGCGGCCGTAGCGGCGGTGGAACTTCTCGACCTGGCCCGCGCTGTCCATGATCCGCTGGTTGCCGGTCCAGAACGGATGCGACCACGAGCTGATCTCGACGTTCACCACCGGGTAGGTGTTGCCGTCGGTCCATTCGATGGTCTGCTCGGAGGTGGCGGTGGACCGCGTCAGGAAGGCGTCCCCGGTGGAGAGGTCCTTGAACACCACCGGGTGGTAGTCGGGGTGGATGCCTGGTTTCACTGCGTTTCGTCCTTTCGGTTCGACACGTTCACGTCGTGCTTCTCGGGGTCGATTTCCGTGTCTTCACACGGTTCTTCGTGCCATTCGCCGAACGGATCCGGGTAGCGGAGCCATTCCCGCTCACCGGCGGCGAGTTCCCCGTCGGTCAGCAGCGCCCCGCGCAGGGCGGCCTCGACCTCGTCGGGGGTGGCTTGATCGGTGACGACGACGAGTTCCTGCGCCCGGTCGCCGAACACCGGGTCCCAGCGCAGGGAGGCGAGCGTGCGACGTTCGGGGGAGACATCGGCCCAGTCCGGCCCGCCGTCGGCGGCGAGCCACGGGCCCGCGTGCCCGACACCGAGGCCACCGCCCGCCGACTCGATCCAGAGCGCCATGTCCGGCTGGCTCGCCACCCAGAGCCGTCCCCGGCTCCGGACGACGCCGTCGAGCAGGACGTCGATCGCGTCGTGCAGGCGCTCCGGGTGGAACGGCCGTTGCGCGGTGAAGGTGAGCAGGCCGATCCCGCAGTCGGTGTGCAACGGCGGTTCGCCGTACAGCAGCGGTCCGTGCATGTCGGTGACCTCGCCGCGCCGGGCTCCGGCCGGGACGGCGCCGAGCACGGTCGCCCCGTCCACTTCGGACAGTCCGATACGGGGGATCGACGGCGCGACCCGGTCGAGGACGGCCGACGCCTTCGCCGCGGACCAGGCGTCGGCCGCCGCGCCCGCCAGGACGAGCAGGTCGGCGAACTCGACCTGGGCCAGCGCGACCTGGGCGACGGTGCGCTCGTCCTCGGGGCTGGCCTGGATGTTCCGTTCGGCCAGCGTTTCGTCGCCGGTGGCGTCGGCCAGCCAGCTCTCGCAGTCGACGACGGCGAGCACGGCCTGGAGATCGACGTCCTCGATCACCGGGCTGTCGCCGACGAGGACGTTCCGCAGCGCCCAGCTCACCGGCTCGGGCTCCATGGCCTCGTCGAGCCGGACCACGATCCGCCGCACCTGCGGCATCCGCGCAAGCTTGCGCAGCAGCGGCAGCAGGTCTTCGCGCAGTGTGCACGACACGCAGCCGTGCGCGAGTTCGAGGATCGTCAGCTGGTCGCCGTCGCCGAGCCGGATCCGCCGCTTGACCACTCCGGAGTGAATCTGCCTCAGGTCGTGATGCACGACGGCGGTGCCGGGCTCGGCAAGGCGCAGCCGCTCGGCGAGGTCGGCGTTCGGTCCCGGTGCGAGGCCACCGATCAGGACGAGGGGCACGCGGGGGTTGTCGGTCACTGAAGCTCCGGGGCGTCGAGGGCGTTCTGGTTCGGCTGTGTAGAGTAAATGAAAACGACAACCGATATCAACTTGGGAGGGTGCATGTCAGCCGTGTGCCAGGTCACCGGCCGCAAACCGGGCTACGGGAAGCAGGTGTCGCACTCGCATCGGCGCACGTCCCGGCGCTGGGAGCCGAACCTGCAGGCCAAGCGGTACTTCGTGCCGAGCGAGGGGCGCTGGGTCCGGCTGCGGGTCTCGGTGAAGGGCATGAAGACCATCGACAAGCGGGGGATCGAGGCCGTGGTGGCCGAACTCCGCGCGAAAGGGGTGAAGCTCTGATGGCCAAGAGCACCGACATCCGGCCGATCATCAAGCTCCGCTCGACGGCCGGGACCGGCTACACGTACGTCACGAAGAAGAACCGCCGCAACGACCCGGACCGCATGGTGCTGCGCAAGTACGACCCGGTCGCGCGCAAGCACGTCGAGTTCAAGGAGGAGCGCTGATGGCCAAGAAGTCCAAGATCGCCAAGAACGAGCAGCGCAAGGTGATCGCCGCCCGCCACGTCGGACGACGGCGCGCGCTGAAGGCCACCATCGCCTCGCCTTCCGCTTCCCCCGAGGAGAAGGCGGCCGCGGTGTCGGCGCTGCAGGCGATGCCGCGGGACGCCAGCGCGACCCGGATCCGCAATCGTGACACCGCCGACGGCCGCCCCCGCGGCTACCTGCGGAAATTCGGGCTCTCGCGGGTCAGGATGCGGCAGATGGCGCACAACGGTGAGCTGCCCGGCGTCACGAAGTCGAGCTGGTGAGCGCCATGGCACGGCCGACGCGGGACCGCCCCCTCAAGCGCAAGACGAACCTGTTGCACGCCAACAAGATCACCGAGGTCGACTGGAAGGACACCGATCTGCTGCGGAAGTTCATCTCCGACCGGGGCAAGATCCGCGCCCGCCGGGTCACCGGGCTGACGCCCCGGCAGCAGAAACAGGTCGCCACGGCGATCAAGAACGCCCGTGAGATGGCGTTGCTTCCCTATCCCAACGCGGGCCGCTGAGGCCTGGAGTCCGGGCGGTGTTCACGCACCGCCCGGACCGCGGCTCCTGTGGAAGAATCGCCGTATGACGGAGAACCCCGGGCAGCCCGAGGAATTCGACCCCGAACTGCTGGCGCTGTGGGCGAAGGTGTTCGGTTACGCCAGGGCCGGCGCGACGGCCGATCTCGTCGCGTACGTCGACGCGGGTGTCTCGGCGAATCTGACCAACGACCGGGGCGACACGCTCGTCATGCTCGCCGCCTATCACGGTCACGCGGAGACCGTCGCGGCGCTGATCGAGCGCGGCGCCGATCCGAACCGCGAGAACGACCGCGGCCAGAGCCCGCTCGCCGGCGCGGTCTTCAAGAACGAACCCGGCGTCGTGAAAGCGCTCCTCGCGGGCGGTGCGGACCCGGCGGCGGGGGAGCCGTCGGCGATCGACGCGGCCAAGATGTTCGGCAATACCGAGCTGCTGGCCCTGCTGGAACGCTGAGGCGGTTCTCACTCGGATCGCGGTCCGGGCCACTGAATCCTTACACTGCCCCGCATGGATGACCCGCATTACCTCTCCGGCCTCGACCTGGCCGGCCGTCGTGTCGTGATGATCGGTGGCGGGACGGTCGCCCAGCGCCGCCTGCCGCGGTTGATCGGCGCCGGCGCGCGGGTCGAACTGGTCTCACCGCATACGACGCCGTCGGTGAGCGCCATGGCCGACGCGGGGGAGATCGTCTGGCACGAGCGCCGCTACACCGAGGGCGACCTCGCCGACGCCTGGTACGCGCTGGCCTGCACGAACGACCCCGAGGTCAACGCCGCCGTCTGCGCCGAGGCCGAACGCGCGCGGGTGTTCTGCGTCCGCGCCGACGACGGAGACCTCGGCAGCGCCGTCACCCCGGCCTCGGGCAGGCACGGCGGACTGCTGGTCGGCGTCCTTTCCGGCGGGGAGCCGCTGCGGTCGGCCACCGTCCGGGACAGCATCCTCGACGGCCTCCGTGCTGGCACCGTCGCCGACGGCCGCGTGCCGGACGCCCACGACGACCTCCCCGGGGTCGCGCTGGTGGGCGGTGGCCCCGGCGATCCGGAGCTGATCACCGTCCGCGGCCGCCGTCTCCTCGCCAGGGCCGACGTCGTCGTCGCCGACCGGCTGGCCCCGCGCGAACTGCTCGACGAACTCTCGCCCCACGTCGAGATCGTGGACGCCGCGAAGATCCCCTACGGCCGCGCCGCCAGCCAGGACGTGATCAACTCCACGCTGATAGACCGGGCGAAGGCGGGCAAGTTCGTCGTCCGGCTCAAGGGCGGCGACCCGTACCTGTTCGGCCGCGGCTTCGAAGAGGTCCTCGCCTGTGCCGAAGCGGGCATCCCGGTGACGATGGTCCCCGGCATCACGAGCGCGTTCTCCGTCCCCGCCGCCGCGGACGTCCCGGTGACCCACCGCGGCGTCGCCCACGAGGTCGTGGTGGTGTCCGGCCACGTCGCGCCGGGCGACGAGAAGTCGCTGGTGGACTGGGATCTGCTGGCGAAGATGCGCGGCACCATCGTGCTGATGATGGGCGTCGAGCGGCTCCCGCTCTTCGCGAAGGCGCTCCTGGACGGGCGGCCGGGGGACACCCCGGTCGCGATCGTCGAGGACGGCACGATGCGCACCCAGCGGGTCCTTCGATCCACTTTGGACAGTGTGGTCGAGGACGCGGCGGCGGCCGGGGTGCGCCCGCCCGCGGTGATCGTCTTCGGTCCGGTGGCGGGGCTGGCTCAGCCCTCGTGGTCCCCGCCCGAGACATAGAACCAGTCGGCCCCGTCCTCGCCGGGGGTGTCGAAGTCACTCGCCCTGACCAGACCGGCCCGGAGGGCCACCCGCTGCGACGCCACGTTCTCCGGCCGGACGCGGGCGATCACGAGGTCGTCCGGCCGGTGGGCGCGCACCCAGCCCATCGCCGCCGTCGCGGCCTCGACGGCGTACCCGGAACCCCAGGCGGAGGGGAACAGCCGGTAGAAGAGGTTCAAGACCACGTGACGGCCGAAGCCGGCGACCTTCACGCCGCAGAACCCCAACGACTCCGGTGAATCCCGCCGCCTGACCGTCCAGTACCCGAAGCCGTACTGATCCCACTGGTCCGACCAGCGGAGCAGGAGCAGTTCCGCGTCCTCGCGGGTTTCCAGCAGGTCCGACGGGTTGTGCGCACACGCCTCCGGATCGGTGTGGAGGGCGAAGATCGCGTCGAGGTCTTCGGGCAGGGGACGGCGCAGGAGCAGTCGCGCGGTCCGCAGTTCCGTCGCGCCCGGGTCCCGGGACGGCTCCGGCTCAGCGGTCATGGCAGCGCGCGGAGAACCCGGCGATCGCCTCGGTCAGCCGGCTCGGGTCGAAGCGCAGTTCGACCGGGCTCCTCGCCTGGACGAACTCGGCCGCCGGCATGTCCGCGGCCAGCGTGTCGGCGTCCCCGAAGGGATGGATCGGGTCGCGTTCGTGCCCGATGACCAGTGCCGGGGTCTCGATCGTCCGCCGGATCGATTTGGGCGGCGCGATCCGGCCGAAGAGCACGCCGTGCAGGAGCGCGGCCATCGGCGCGGGTTCCTGGGAAAGCGTGTCGGTGACGACGTCGACCCATTGGTTGCCGTGCGGGACGAGTTTCGCCGCCAGCGCCACGCCCTGCACGGTCACCGGCAGGAACCGGGCGGCCATGAGCAGCGGGGCGAAGGTGATCAGCCCGGCGACGATCGCGTTGTCCAGCACGGGCATCTCGACGACCAGCCCGAGCGCGCGTTCGGGCGCGGCCACGCCCACCTCGAGCGCGACGTTGGCGCCCAGCGACGTCCCGCCGATGACGGCGGCGTCGATCTCCAGGTGGTCGAGGAGCGCGACGGTCTGCTCCGCGAACGCGGGCATCGAGTACAGCCACGAGTCGGTGGGCCGGTCCGAGTCGCCGTGACCGAGCAGGTCCAGCGTCACCGCGCGGAAACCGGCGCGCGCCAGCTTGCGGGCGAGCGGGGCGTGCATCCGCCTCGTCAGCATGATGCCGTGGGTGAGGACGACCACCCGGTCGCCGGAGCCGAACTCGGTGTAGGCGAGCCGGTGCCCCTCATGGGTGAAGGATCCCGACAGCTCGATCGGCCGGGAAGAGCGTTCCCGGTCCCGTCCGGGGATCAGTGCGGGCAGGTCGGCGACCGCGGTGGCGCTGCTGGCCGGGCTCATCTCCCACCGTCCTTCGTCGATCGTCGGGGTACTCACCGGTATTGCCCGGTGATACCAGGAAAGCATCTCAGGCCCGGTCGGGCACAGTGGCCGTTGGCAGCCTGTCAATCACATGAGTCAAGATGACCCCATGACCGCTACAGCTGACAGTCTTCCCGATCTCGTTTCGCTCAAGGTGGAGATCGACGGGCACGTCGCCGAAGTGACGCTGCTCGGTCCGTCCAAGGGCAACGCGATGGGCCCCGATTTCTGGCGTGAACTGCCGATCGTCTTCCGCGCCCTCGACGCGGACCCCCAGGTCAGGGCGGTCGTGCTGACCGGCGGCGGGAAGCACTTCTCCTACGGGCTCGACCTGCCCGCGATGATGCCGAGCTGGGGCGAGATGCTCGGCGGGGACGCGCTCGCGGGCCCGCGGACGAAGTTCCTCGACGAGGTCAAGACCCTGCAGGCGAGCGTGTCCTCGATCGCCGAATGCCGCAAACCGGTCATCGCCGCCATTTCCGGCTGGTGCATCGGCGGCGGTGTCGACGTGATCGCGGCCGCCGACGTCCGCCTGGCGAGCGCGGACGCGAAGTTCAGCGTGCGCGAGGTCAAGGTCGCGATCGTCGCCGACCTCGGCAGTCTGCAGCGGCTCGCGCCGATCATCGGCGAGGGGCACCTGCGCGAACTGGCCTTGACCGGCAAGGACTTCGATGCCGCCCGCGCCGAGAAGATCGGCCTGGTCAACGACGTCTACGCGGATCAGGAGACGCTGCTGGCCGAAGCCCGCGGGATGGCGCGGGAGATCGCCGCCAACCCGCCGCTGGTCGTGCAGGGCACCAAGAACGTGCTGTCGGCCAACACCGAACGCCAGGTCGCCGAAGGCCTGCGTTACGTCTCGGCCTGGAACGCGGCGTTCCTCCCCAGCAAGGACCTCGGCGAGGCCGTGCAGGCCTTCCTCGAGCGGCGCGCGCCCGAGTTCAAGGGAGAGTAGAAAGAACCCGCGGCCACCCGGCGGACCAGGAGGAAGATCGTGAGCGCTTCGGAGGCACACCGCACGTTCCGCGAGGCACGGGACTACCTGCAGGCCCATCGCGAGGACTACGAAACCGCGTATCGGGACTTCACCTGGCCCCGGCCGGCCGAGTTCAACTGGGCGCTGGACTGGTTCGACGTCGTCGCGGCCGATCCGGCCAATCAGGACCGGTCCGCGCTGTGGATCGTCGAAGAGGACGGCGCCGAGAACCGCTGGACCTACCCGGAGATGGCCCGCCGGTCGAACCAGGTCGCGAACTGGCTGCGCTCACTCGGCGTCCGCCGGGGCGACAGGCTGATCCTGATGCTGGGCAACCAGGGTGAGCTGTGGCAGACCATCCTCGCCGCGATCAAACTGGGCGCGGTCATCATCCCGGCCTCGACCCTGCTCGGCCCGGCGGATCTCACCGACCGGGTCGAGCGGGGCGCGGCGAAACACGTGGTGATCCGCTCCGCCGACGCGTACAAGTTCGAGAACGTCGACGGCGACTACACCCGGATCGCCGTCGGCCAGCAGGTCGAGGGCTGGCGGTCCTTCGTGGACGCCTACGAGCAGCCGGAGACCTTCACCCCGGACGGGCCGACCGCGGCGGACGACCCGCTCCTGCTGTACTTCACCTCCGGCACGACGGCGAAGCCGAAACTGGTGCAGCACACGCAGGTCTCGTATCCGATCGGCCATCTGTCCACCATGTACTGGATCGGCCTCGAACCGGGCGACGTCCATCTCAACATCTCCTCGCCGGGCTGGGCGAAACACGCGTGGAGCAACGTTTTCGCGCCGTGGAACGCCGAAGCGACGGTGTTCCTCTACAACTACGCGCGGTTCGACGCGGTTTCCCTGATGGCGCAGATGGAACGGTGCGGTATCACCAGTTTCTGCGCACCGCCGACGGTGTGGCGGATGCTGATCCAGGCGGATCTGACCGTGCTGAAGACACCGCCGCGCAAGGTGGTCGGCGCGGGCGAGCCGCTCAACCCCGAAGTGATCGACCAGGTCGAAAAGGCCTGGGGCGTCACGATCCGCGACGGTTTCGGGCAGACCGAGAGCAGTGTCCAGATCGCCAACACCCCCGGACAGGAGGTCGTGCCCGGGTCGATGGGCCGCCCGCTGCCCGGTTTCACCGTCGCGCTCGTCGACCCGGTCACCGGCGAACGCGCGCGGGAGGGCGAGATCTGCCTCGACCTCGACCAACGCCCGGTCGGGCTGATGACCGGCTACGCGGACGACGAAGAGCGCTCCGCCGCGGCCTTCGCGAACGGCTTCTACCACACGGGGGACGTCGGCTCGATCGACGAACGCGGCTACATCACCTATGTGGGCCGGACCGACGACGTCTTCAAGGCGTCGGACTACCGGATCTCACCGTTCGAACTGGAAAGTGTCCTGCTGGAACACGAAGCCGTCGCCGAGGCGGCCGTGGTCCCCGCGCCCGACCCGATCCGGCTCGCGGTGCCGAAGGCGTACGTCGTGCTCTCGAACGGCCACGCGCCCACGGCCGAGACGGCGGCGTCCATCCTGGCCTTCTGCCGCGAGAATCTGGCGCCCTACAAGCGGATCCGGCGGCTGGAGTTCGCGGAGCTGCCGAAGACGATCTCCGGCAAGATCCGGCGGGTCGAACTGCGGGGCCGCGAGACCGGCACCGGCGAACGGCCGGCGGGGGAGTTCCGCGAGGAGGACTTCCCCTCCTCGTGAGTCCGGGCACCTCTGTGGGTCGAACGAACCACAGTGCGCCAGGTGAAGACGCGTTAGCCTGCTGGGTAGTGAATCGTTGACATCCCGTGGGGGTCACGGGACTCACCTTCCCTGCCTTGAAAGGTGTTCCTGTCATGCGTATTCGTCTTCTGCTGCCCATGCTCGCCCTCGTGGCCGGACTCGGCACCGCGGTGGCCGCTCCGGCCGCCGCCGATCCGGGCCCGGTGACCGCGGGGGACATGACCGCCGCCGACGCCTGCTACACCTGGGGACGCACCCTGTCCGAGGGTGCGTCCGGCGACGACGTCCGGCAATTGCAGATCCGGGTCGCCGGTTACCCCGGTTACGGCGGCGTGCTGGCCCTCGACGGCCAGTTCGGCGCGGGCACCAAGGCCGCCGTCACCCGGTTCCAGCAGGCGTACGGGCTGGGCGCCGACGGCATCGCCGGACCGGCCACGTTCGCGAAGATCTACGAGCTGCAGGACAACGACTGCACGCCGGTCAACTTCACCTACGCCGAACTGAACCGGTGCAACTCGGACTGGTCGGGCGGCAACGTCCCGGCCGCGACGGCGAAGGCCAACGCACTGGTGTCGATGTGGAAGCTGCAGGCGATGCGGCACGCCATGGGCGACCGGCCGATCGACGTGAACGGCGGCTTCCGCAGCGTCGCCTGCAACAACGCGGTCGGCGGCGCGACGAACAGCCGCCACCTCTACGGGGACGCCGTCGACCTCGGGGCCGGGTCGCAGGGCTTCTGCGGTCTCGCGCGGCAGGCCCGCAACCACGGGTTCAGCGAGATCCTCGGGCCGGGCTACCCCGGCCACGACGATCACACGCATGTGGCGCACCGGTCCAGCCGGTTCTGGTCGGCGTCCTCCTGCGGGATCTGAAACCCGTCACTCCCAGCGCCACAGCGAAGGCGGCCGTCCTCCTTTCGGGAGGGCGGCCGCGTGCTCGGTGGTCCGCCGCAGGCCGGGGACCCGTTCCATGGTCCGGCCCAGATTGGCCGGATAGGGGCGGTCGCCGGTCAGCGCTTCGGTGACGTCGAGCGCCTGGGCCGTGGTGAACGTCCGGCCCAGCAGCCCGGCGGTGAAGGAGACATCGCGCCACAGCCGGTCGGCCAGCAGCGGACGGCAGTCCGCCACGATCCGGTCGTGGTCGAACGCCAGTGGCGGGACCTCGTCCAGCGGCACCCACACCACGTCTCCCGGCTCGTCGAGCGCGGGGGACGTGGTGGCCCACAAGGCGATGGAGAGCGTCGGGCCGCGCGGATCACGGTTCGGCTCGTCGAAGGTGGCGAGCTGTCCCGTCGCCGAGAGCGCGCCGGGCGGCAGCCCGAGTTTGGTGACGGCCGCGCGGGCGGCCGCGTCCCTCAGCCGTTCCCCGAGCCCGAGCAGCACCCCGGGCAGGGCGAGAGCCCCCTGGAAAGGCTCGGCGGCCCGCGGCGCGATTCCCAGCAGCACGGTCCGGGCGGCGGGGGCGAACCGCACCACCAGCACGTCAACGGACACCGGCGTCGACTCGATCACGCGTTGATTGTCGACCTTGTCTCCACGAGGCGGTAACCGGCCCTGTCCGGGCCGTACCCGGCGACGGCCACCGGCAGCCGGGCACCGAACCACGCCAGCGGATCCGGCAGGTCGACGGCGGGGGAGCCGTCCGCGGGCACGACCTTCAGCCCGCTCGCGTCGAGATGGGTCACCGCGAGCGCGTCGACGCCCTCGCAGGCCGCGATCGCGTAGTCCAGCAGTGCGGCGTCGAGATGTCCGGCCCGCCACGAGCCCTGGTACTCGCCGGTGCCGTTGTGCGCCTCGGGAAAACGGGCGAGCACGGTGGCGGACTCGGTCGGGAGCGGCCCCGCGCCGTGCCGGGTGAGGTAGGTCCGCGTGACACCGACGACGGCGTGCGGGCGCCCGCCCAGCAGCGCGCGGGCGTTGTGCGGTGTGGTCGTGGACCAGGTCGTATGCGGGTGGAACCCGTGGTGCTGGTCGAGGAGAACCCCCTGCGCTCCCTCGAACACCAGCCGCCCGGAATCCGCCAGCCGCCCCGTCTCGTCCCCGTCGGTGATCCGCACCGCGCCCGCGAAATCGCGGTAGAGCGCCACCAGTTCGTCGATGCCGTGCGGTGGAGTGGCCAGCGGGGCGTAGAACCGCGCGAGCGCGTCCAGTTTGCGCCGCAACACCGACGGCCGGGCGCAGTCGGCGACCGTGGGCGCTTCCCCCGGCGTCCCGATCACCTCCTGGTTCTCCACCACCGCCCCCGGCGCGGCCCCGCGCAGCAGCGAGTACCAGACGGTCTCGCCGACGCCCTTCCCGCACGAGCCGTGCCGGTTCGCGCCGCGGGCGTCCTCCCGCGCCCGGTTGGCGTGAATGTGGAACGGGGTCGTGAGCAGCGCCCCGCCGTCCACGCTCAGCAGCGAAAGCGGGTCCCGGACACCCGCCGCTTCGAGCCGTCGCGCTTCCTCGGCCAGCGCGAACGGCTCGACCAGCACGAACCGGGACAGATGGGTGGGCACGCCGGCGAATGTGCCCGCCCCGAACTGGCTGAAGGTGTGGTGCCGCCCGTCCGCGACGACGTTGTGCGCGGCCTGCGCGCCGCCGTTGAACCGGACGACGGCGGTGGTGGGCTGTCCGGCGCAGAGCGCGTCGACCACGGCTCCCTTGCCTTCGTCGCCGAAGCCGAGCCCGACCACCACCACGTGCCCGTCCAGCAGGCTCATCGCAGTACCACGTCGTTCGGCCCGTCCGGCTCGGGCACCGCCGAGGTGACGACCGATCGGGCGCCCAGTTTCGCCAGTGCCTTGCCGACCGCCGCGCTTTCGGCGACCGAGCCGATGTCCGCGAGGTCGGCGAGTGCCCGGTCGACGTCGACGACCCGTTCCTCCAGGCCGATCGTGGCCGCGATCAGTTCGCACACCGCGCCGGGATCGTCGAGTTTCAGGAAGTTCTGGCCGAGCAGGCCGTTCCAGTGCTCGCCGATCTCCGGATCGTTGTAGTACGAAGACTGGTTCGGCAGCACGAAGTACACGTGCCACTTGCGGGCCAGTTCCCGGTACACCGACGCCGGGTCGATGTCCTCCCGCACGTCGTCACCGAGTACGCGGCGGAGGTGGCGGGCTTCCAGCGCGGGCTTGTTCAGTTCGTCGCCGATGAGGAACAGGTAGCCCTTGCGGCCGCGTTTCCGCCAAGCGTCGGTGACCACGTGCCGCGCCATGAAATAGGCGGCCAGTTCGTAGGATTCGCTCTTCTGCCCGCCGCCACCGCCTTCGAGGAAGATCGTGCGCAGCTGCTCGTCCATCCGGTTGTCCGACTCGAACTGCCCGACCTGCAAAGGCACCCTGTCGCTGTCCGCGTCGCCGATCGCGCCGAAGAGGACCTGCGGATCGGCCAGATAACCGCGGCGCTTCAGCAATCCGTGCAGTTTGCCGAGTTTGCCCTGCATGACCCGCGGCACCCGGCGCATCGAGCCGGTGACGTCGAACAGCACCGCGATCGGCGTCGAATCGGCGTGGTCGGCCGAATCCCGGCATTCCCGGACGGCGTCGAGCGGATCGAGCGCGGGTGCGACCTTCCACTCCGTCGCGGGCTTGGAGCGAAGATCGGCGGTGTAGCCGAAGTCGTCCTCGCCCTTGGCCGCGCGGAAGGTTTTCGCGGCGGCGTAGGCGTTGTCGTCCCAGTGTCCGTGTCCCATGGTCAGGCTCCTGTCTCGGGGATGGTGAAGGGGCGGAAGGTGCGGGGGCCGTACAGGTCGGCGAGCAGGTGGTCGTACTCGTCGAGCAGCTCGACGGCGTCGGGCCGCTGTCCCGGGGCGTCCTGCGTGCACCACGTGGCGAACTCGCGTTGACGGGTTTCTCCGGGCGCCAGCAGGGAAAGCATCAAGCGGTGGAGCATGTGGACGTCGGTGGCCGCGGTCATCGGCAGTCCTTTGTGGACCTCGGGCGGATAGTCGACGGCTCCGTCTGAGGCCAGCGGTGGCACACCGTCCTCGACGGCGAAGGACCAGCCGATCAGGACGATGCCGTGCCGTTCGGGGTGGACCAGCACGTTGTCGGCGGTCAGATGGCCGTGGACGACACCCGCGCGATGCGACCCGGCCACGGCGCGCAGGAGGCGCCGGTGCATCCAGGCGTAGTCGCGGCCGTCGAGGCCGTCCGGGAAGGCCGTCCGGATCTCGGCGAGGGTGGTGAACCCGTCGATGAGCGGTTCGAGGACGCTGAACGCCCGATCGCCCCGCACCACCGGACCCGACGTGTCGAGCAGCCGCGGGTAGTACGGGCGCAGCCAGCGGTGCCGTTCGGTGAAGGCGTCGAGTGCCCGCAACGCTGTCCACTCGGCGTGGATCAGCGGGTTCAGGGCGGGGGAGCGGACGAGTTTGACCAAGTGCGGGCCGGTGGTCCGGTACGTCGTCGCCACACTGCCCACCGCGTGCGCGCCGGTGAGGGTGTAGGCCGACGTCGCCGTCGTGACCGTCTGTCGGCGGGCACGTTTCCAGTCGCCGTAGAAGCGGTTGAGGGTGGCCGCGGCCTGCCGCGCCCGGGCGTCGCCGGGATTCCGGTCGGGATGGACGGCCGCCGCCAGATCGCGGTAGCCGTGGCGGGCGAACAGCGAGGCCGCGTCGACCGAGTTCTCGATCATCGTCACGGCGTCGTCCCTGGTGAGCATAGTTTGAGTCTATACGACTCTTACTTGCGATGACAAGCGGCTCCGGAAAAGATCTTGTCGGCAGAAATCCTGTGCCCGCCTGCCCTTGGCGTTGCCTACCCTGGAGCGACGGTGCGGGGGTGAGCGGTGACAGTCCAGGAACAGGCGCGGAACAACGAACAGCGAACCCGAGCTGTGGCGGGCTTGATCGTGCTCGGGGTCGTTCTGGGATTCCTCGCGGCCTTCGTCGGCCGATGGGCCGCCGAGGGGCTGGGCGGAACCCACGTCGTGCGTGCGGTGGTCAGCGAGTCGGACTTCACGATCACCGAAGGACAGAACGGTCCGCACACCATCTACGAGGTCCGTGCGGTCACCGAAGACCGCCGCGTGATCGAACTCCCGGTAGGGGAGGAATTCCGCCGCGGGGAGCCCGTGGTCGCCCGGCTTTCCTCGCTGACGGACCGGGTGCTGTCCGTACGTGGCGCGCGCGCCGAGGTCGAAGCCCATCACACCGGGGAGAAGATCGCCGCGATGTCACTCGGCGGCCTGCTCCTGGCGTTCGGGGTTCTGGCGATGTGGCAGGGGCGCCGTCTGCTGCCGGGGAGGCTGGGGACGGCGCGGGCAGTGCCGTCGTTCCTCGCCGGTGTCGTCTTGGCCTCGTTCGTCGTGCTGACTCCGGTCGGCTTCGGCGGGACGGCTTATCGCCCGGGAGTCGATCCCGCGCTGAATCTGTGGAAGTACGGGCGTGAGGCCGGGGATCCGCCGGCGGTCGGCCGAGGAGGGACCGTCGTGGCCGGGGAACTGACGCTGCGCGTGACCGGAATCCAGCCGCGGCCGCCTGAAGGAGCCGCCGCGTGGCTGAGCGATTTCCACGTTCTCACGCTTCGGGCCGAGGCGAGGGGGCTGGGTGACACATCGCTGAAGCTGTCCGCCGACGAGCACGGCGAGCCGCGGCGGGTCGATGGCTGCGCGGGCGCTCCTGGCGCCTTCGACGGCACTACGGGGCTCGTCTGTTTCGTGGTCCCGCCCGGCTACCGGACTGGGTACCTTCTCGTCGGGGAACGCGGCCACGAAGCGTGGTTGACGCTGTAACCGCGACAGACAGTCCGTGAAGGTCGGCAAAGTCGGCATTGTGCGGGTCAGAGACCTCTTCATCAGGGCGCAGGCCGTCGATGAAGGAATTGGGACGTTGAGTGTCCCAATTCCTTCATCGACGCGGGGTCACCCCCGTTGCAAAGCTTGATCAGCAGAAGATCAGCGACACGCCCCGGGGACCGGTACGCCCCCGAGCGTGGAGGCGGGGGACCTTCACGGACTTTCGACAGCTGACGAGAGCCTCAGGAGCGCTTCGCTTCGATCTGCCGCTCGTCTTCGGTCGAGCAGGTCGTCACCGGATCGTTCGGCCCGCTCCCGCAGGTCCAGGCACCGATCACCACCGGCCCGGGGCCCTGCGGCGAGGTGGCCTCGGCGGGCGTCAGCTTGGCGAAGTAGTCCGTGAACACCTGGGTCGCTTCGGCGCAGTCGGTCTTCCCGTAAGCGACGACCTTGTTCTTGGCTCCTTGGAACCCGGCGATCTCGCCGCACGGCGTTCCAGGGGGCGCCTGTTCTGAGGCGGGAGCGGCGGACGGCGGCGCGGGCGTTGCCGACGGGGCGGGATCGGCCCCGCAACCGCTCAGCAGGACGACGGCGACCGCGGCGGGAAGTACGGAGAGGCTCTTCATGGGCCCTTCTTCTCGGGGATGGTTCATTCGACGGGAACGACGGCGGCGAACACGTTCTGCTCGCCCTTGCTGCAACTGGTGCCGCCCTGCGCGGCGGGGGCGCCGGAAACGCACAGCCAGCCGTCGACGGTCTCGCTGACCGGCTCGTCCGACTCCGCGGACTGGCGTCCGGCGATCCTCCGGTGGAACGAGCCGACGATCCCGGTCGCGTCCGCGCAGGAGACCCCCGGTCCGTTGAGCACCTGAAGGGTCAGCCCGCTCGCCGCGGTGACCGTGCCGCACGAACCCTGTACCGGTTCAGCGGGTTTCGGTTTGGGGGCGGGATTCGGGGCAGTGGGCGAACTCGGCGCGCTCTGCGACGGGATCGGCGGTAGCGAACCGGGTGACGTGGGCGAAGGGGTCGCGGGCGGCGAAAGCGTCGCGGACGTGACAGCCGGTGGCGGACCTTCGCCCGAACAGGCGGCGAGCGTGCCGACGGCGGCGCAGGCCGCGAACAGGCGCCGCCACGATCCCGTGGTCGTCGAGACGGGCAAAGCGATCCTTTCGTCGGCCGGTCATGGCCGGCCCATTCTGACCCGGCCGGGCCCGATGCCGTGGCATTGAGCCACGTTCGATTCGCGGGAGGCTATCGCGACGGCGGCGCGGCGGAACGCGAGGACCGCCCAATCACTGTCCATTATGGACAATTAACATGCCGTTCACGGCGCGACAACACACCGCTGTCGTCGCGAACCGATCGGACGAATCCGGCGCCGGACCGTTAACGCCCGGCCCTGTTCTGCCGAAAACAAAGGTAGCGCTCCGGCGTGTCCCAGTCCCCGTCACCGAAACCGTGAGAGCGATGAAGACCGACGAACAGAACGATCCCGCGTCATTCGAGGCCACCGCACCGGCGAGCGCGGAGCTGCCGCCCACGGCACCGTGCACCGTCGTCTGGTGCGGCGGCCGCCCGTACGTCCTGGAGAGTTCCGCCGGGCACATCCGCTGGATGGGCACCGACCATCGGGGCAGGCCCGTGGCGCTGACCAGCGCGGACCTGCAGCGCCGCGGCTGGAGCCACACCCGGGCCAGCTGAGCCGGACGACGGGGGCGGCTCTGGATAGGCTGCGCGGGTGAGTACGCCCCCCGAACCGAGCGTGACCAGCGAAGAGCCCTCTTTGCTGCGGCAGGCCCTGAACGTCCCCAACATGCTTTCGATCCTCCGGCTCGCCGGGGTGCCGGTCTTCCTGTGGCTGCTCCTCGGCCCGAAGGAGGACGGCTGGGCGCTCGCGCTGCTGGTGTTCAGCGCCCTCACCGACTGGCTCGACGGCAAACTCGCGCGCTGGCTGAACCAGATGTCGCGGCTCGGGCAGCTGCTCGACCCCGCCGCCGACCGGCTCTACATCCTCGCGACGCTCATCGCCTTCCTGCTCCGCGACATCATCCCGTGGTGGCTCGTGGTCCCGCTGGTCGTCCGCGAGGCCGTGCTGGGGGTCTGCGTGCTCCTGCTGCGCCACCGCGGGTTCGCCCCGCCGGAGGTCACCTACATCGGCAAGGGCGCCACCTTCGTGCTGATGTACGCGTTCCCGCTCCTGCTGCTCACCCAGGGTGGTTCCGACATCGCCGCGGTCGCCCGCCCGATCGGGTACGCCTTCACGGCCTGGGGCGCGGTGCTGTACGTCTATTCGGGCGTGCTGTACGTCGTCCAGACCGTGCGGGCGCTGCGTTCGGCCGAAACGCCCGCGTTGCGGGAGGCGCCGGGCGCGTGACCCGGCGGGATGCGAAACTTCGCGCGTCGGTTTCGAGTGAGGGCATCAGAAAGGGGAGCGGCGTTGTCCACTCCAGAAGAACTGCGCTACACCGAGGAACACGAGTGGGTCTCCGTACGCGACGGAGGGCTCGTGCGCGTGGGCATCACCGAGTACGCGCAGGACCAGCTCGGTGACGTGGTGTTCGTCGAACTGCCGGAGGTCGGCAAGCAGGTCGGCGCCGGCGACACGTTCGGCGAGGTCGAATCGACCAAGAGCGTTTCGGAACTGTTCGCCCCGCTCGACGGCGAGGTGGTCGCGGTCAACGACGCGGTGACCGAGTCGCCCGAACTGATCAACAGCGACCCCTACGGCGAAGGCTGGCTCATCGAGCTCCGGCTCGACGACGCGACCTCGGTCGAATCGCTGCTCGAGGCCGAGGCGTACCAGGCACTGATCCAGGAATAGCCGCAGGCCGCGGCCGTCCGATCCGAGTAGGGGGAGCCGCGGACCGGAGATTCGATCAGGCACGGTACGTTTGACCTCCACAAGTTCTTGAGTAGTGGCAACACACATGCGTTAGGAGAGCTCAGGTGAGCACGAACGACGGGCCCGGCGTTCCCCCGGAGCAGTCTCCGGAGCGGACTTCTGTCTTCCGGGCCGACTTCCTGGCCGACGTCGAAGGCACTGAGGCTCCTCCGGCTGCCGAGGCCCCTGTCCAGGGTGTGGACGCGCTGCCCGCGGGTTCCGCGCTCCTGGTCGTGAAGCGGGGCCCGAACGCGGGTTCGCGCTTCCTTCTGGACCGCGACACCACCAGCGCGGGACGGCACCCGGACAGCGACATCTTCCTCGACGACGTCACGGTCTCCCGGCGGCACGCCGAATTCCGCCGTGAGGGCGGCGAGTTCGTCGTCATCGACGTCGGCAGCCTCAACGGCACCTACGTCAACCGCGAGCCGGTCGACCAGGCCGTCCTCGCCGGTGGCGACGAGGTGCAGATCGGCAAGTTCCGCCTGGTCTTCCTGACCGGCCCGGGTCACGGGGGCCAGGGGGCACAGTGACGGCGGCCGGGCGGCCTGATCGGGATGCGTCGCAGCGCGATGGGTTGAGCATCGGGGCCGTGCTGGCACAGCTGCGCGGCGATTTCCCCGATGTCACCATCTCCAAGATCCGGTTCCTCGAGGCGGAGGGTCTGGTCCAGCCGGGCCGGACCCCGTCGGGGTACCGGCAGTTCGCTCCGGCGGACGTGGAGCGGTTGCGGTTCGTCCTGTCCGCCCAGCGGGATCACTACCTTCCGCTGAAGGTCATCAAGGAACAGTTGGACGCGGCGGATCAGGGCGCCGTGCCCTCGGCGGCGGGGCCCAGACCGCCGCGGAAACTCGTTTCGCTCGACGCCCCGGGGGAGAACGGCGGGCTGCCGTCCCCCGGGGACTTCGAGAGCGATCGCGAGATCAGACTGACCGAGGAAGATCTGCTCCGCCAGGCGGGCATCGACGCCGCCACCCTGGCTGAGCTGCGGCAATACGGTCTCGTTCGCCCTGGAGCGGCGGGTTTCTTCGATCCGGACGCGGTCCTCGTGGCGAAGACCGTGAAGGCGATGACCGAATTCGGTATCGAGCCGAGACATCTGCGTGCCTTCCGGGCCGCGGCCGACCGCGAGGTCGGCCTGCTGGAGCAGATCGTGACCCCGGTGTATCGGCACCGTGACGAGGACGCGCAAGCGAGGGGCGACGAGGTCGTCCGCGAGCTCGCCGCGCTGACCGTCGCGTTACATACGCTCTTGGTGAAGGCCGGGATACGGGCCGTCACAGGCGGCTGAGCGGCTCCGGGGGACCGGGAACCGTTGTGAGGTCACTTGTCAATGACTGAATGTTCGGCACCCTATGCCGTACCGTGAGAGTCGGTTTGCCGCGAGCGAACCGAGAATGTCGGAGACAGCGAGCACAGCGCTCGGAAGACGGGTAGCGTCGGAAGTGCCGTCGCTTGGTCGTCGAGACAAGCGCTGCAGCCCGTGTGCACGAGAGGGAGGCGAAGCCCGATGAGCGAGATGCGCGTCGTCGGCGTGCGGGTGGAGCTGCCCGCCAATCAGCCGATCTTGTTGCTGCGGGAAACCGAAGGCGAGCGCTACCTGCCGATCTGGATCGGCTCGGTCGAGGCCACCGCCATCGCCTTGGAGCAGCAGGGAGTCCGCCCGGCCCGTCCGCTGACCCATGACCTGCTCAAAGAGGTCATCGGAGCACTGGGCCGTGAGCTGGAACAGGTCGTCATCACCGACCTGAAGGAAGGCACGTTCTTCGCGGAACTGGTCTTCGACGGGGATATCCGGGTTTCGGCGCGGCCGAGCGATTCGGTGGCGCTGGCGCTGCGGGTCGGGGTCCCCATCCACGCCGTGGACGCGGTGCTGGAGGAAGCGGGCCTCATCATCCCCGACGAGCAGGAGGACGAGGTCGAGAAGTTCCGCGAGTTCCTCGACTCGGTCTCCCCGGAAGACTTCCGCGGCGCGGACACGTGATCGGCTCGTGAGTGGTAATGACGGTTCTAACCGTCATTACCACTCACGACTCAGGCCGCGGTCGCCCGCGTGAACAGGTCCGCCAGTTCCCGGCCGTATCGCTCCAGGTCCAGCTTCGGGTCCGCCGCGAACTTCGCGGCGACGCCGTCGATGGCCTGCGCGATCGACAGCGCCATCACGTCCGGCGCGAACTCGCCGAAAGCGCCTTCCCGTTGCCCCTGCCGTAGCTGGCGTTCGAGCCGGCCGGTGCGGAACTCCTCGACGATCGGGGCCGACATGAACCAGCCTTCCGCGTCGGAGCCGCTCGATGCCATCTCGACCATGACCCGCACCAGTTCCGGGTACGAGCCGAGGAACGCGATCTCCGACTCGATGTAGCCGCGCAGCAGCCCGGCCCGGTCGGTCGTGCCCTGGGTCCGCTCCTCGAGGAACTTGTCCTTCATGCCGGTCGCGGTGGTGACCACGGCCTGCATCAGGCCCGCCTTGTTGGTGAAGTGGTACGAGATGATCCGCGTGCTGGACAGCCCGGCCCGCTCCTTGATCTTCGCGAACGACGTCTTGTGGTAGCCGAGATCGGAGATCGTCGCGATCGTGGCCCCGATGATCTGCGCCCGCCGGGCGGCCTCGGTGACCGAGAGCCCCAGTTCGGCCTGCACCTCTTGCAGGGCGCTTTGCGTGGGCGATGTTACTTGCATGAGTAAAAATTAACACGGTCGAGTAAAAGTGGCAACCGCGCAGCCGATCGGGGGACGGTTCCGAAGAAGTCTCAAGAAGAGCTTGAGGCCGACCGCGCGTCGCGTTGACCGCTTTGCCGGACGCGCTTACCGTCAATGGAGGTAAATCGCCAAGGTGTGATTCGGATGTCCGGGGCATTCGTCTTGACGGTTCACTCCGGTGCGGACCCACCTGGGTCCGCGCGGCTTTGTTCGCCGGCCGCCAGGTCGGGCGAGGGGAGGCATGGCGTGGTCGAGGCTGGTAGCCCTCAAGAGCCGCTCGTTCCGGTCGCTGACGGCGAGCAGGGTGAGCTGTTCCCCGACTCTTCCCTCCCGGACGAACTCGTCGGTTACCGCGGTCCCGCAGCCTGTCAGATCGCCGGGATCACCTACCGGCAGCTCGACTACTGGGCCAGGACGAAGCTGGTCGCGCCGAGTATCCGCACGGCGCACGGCTCCGGTTCACAGCGGCTGTACTCGTTCAAGGACATCCTCGTCCTGAAGGTCGTCAAACGGCTGCTGGACACCGGTGTCTCGTTGCAGAACATCCGGGTCGCGGTCGACCATCTGCGCCTGCGCGGCGTCCGTGACCTCGCCAGGGTCACCCTGTTCTCCGACGGCACCACCGTCTACGAATGCACCTCGCCCGAAGAGATCGTCGATTTACTGCAGGGCGGTCAGGGTGTCTTCGGTATCGCCGTCAGCGGCGCGATGCAGGAGATCAGCGGCACCATCCACGAGTTCCCGGCCGAACGCGCCGACGGCGGCACGATCGAAACCGTCACGCCGGACGAACTCACGCAGCGCCGTAACGCACGTCGCACCGGCTGATCATGAAGCCGCGCGGGCGGCAGGGTAGGCTCACTTCCGCGGTCGACGAATCCGCGCGGGAGAGACCGAGTCGATAACCGTTGAGCTCGGCGCCGAAGGAGCAAGTCCTCCCCGGAACCTCTCAGGCACCCTGGACCGCGCGGACGAGACGCCTCTGGAAAGTGGTTCGCCAGGTCACAGCCTGGCGGCCCCGCCGACGGTGCAAGCCCGGCTCAACACTCGGGCGAAACTCTCAGGCGCTCCCACGGGAGTACGGACAGAGTGGGGAGGGCCAGGACATCCGTCCCGGCCTCACCCCGCGTCCTGGGAGGTCCCCGATGGAGCCCGTTTCTCTGGCCGCCCTCGAATCCGGAACCCCCTTCGCGGACCGGCACATCGGTCCCGGTCCGGAGGAACTCGCGCGCATCCTCGACGTCGTCGGCGTGAGGTCCCTCGACGATCTGGCCGAGCGGGCCGTTCCCGTGTCACTGCGGGAATCCGCGACACCGCCGGAGCTGCCGCCGCCCGCCACCGAGACCGCCGCGCTCGCCGAACTCCGCGCGCTGGCCGCGCGCAACCGGCCCATGGTCCAGATGATCGGTCTCGGCTACCACGACACCGTGACCCCGCCGGTGATCCGCCGCAACGTGCTGGAGAGCCCGGCCTGGTACACCGCGTACACGCCGTATCAGCCGGAGATCTCGCAGGGCCGCCTCGAAGCGCTGCTCAACTTCCAGACCATGGTCGCCGACCTGACCGGGCTGCCGATCGCGAACGCGTCGATGCTGGACGAGGCGACCGCGGCGGCGGAGGCGATGACGCTGGTCCGCCGGGCCGGCAAGGCGAAATCGAACCGGTTCGTCGTCGACGAGGACACGCTGCCGCAGACGATCGAGGTCCTGCGCACCCGCGCCGAACCGCTCGGCATCGACCTGGTGACCGCGGATCTCTCGCAGGGCATCACCGGACTCGGTCTCGGCGGCGACTTCTTCGGCGTGCTGCTCTCGTATCCGGGTGCTTCCGGCGTCGTCCGCGAATGGGAGCACACCATCACCGAGGCCAAGGCGCTGGGCGCGGCCGTGGTGATGGCGGCGGATCCGCTGGCACTGACCCTGCTGCGGCCGCCCGGGGAACTCGGCGCCGACGTCGCCATCGGGTCGACGCAGCGGTTCGGTGTGCCGATGGGCTTCGGTGGCCCGCACGCGGCGTACCTCGCCGTGCGCCAGGGGCTCGAACGCCAGCTGCCCGGACGGCTCGTGGGGGTCTCGAAGGACGCCGACGGCGCTCCCGCGTACCGGCTGGCGCTGCAGACCCGAGAGCAGCACATCCGCCGGGAGAAGGCGACCAGCAACATCTGCACCGCGCAGGTGCTCCTGGCGGTCATCGCGTCGATGTACGCGGTGTATCACGGGCCGGAAGGCCTGCGCGCCATCGCCAACCGCGCGCACCGGATGGCCACGGTGCTCGCCGCGGGGCTGGCCGAAAGCGGTGTCGACGTCGTGCACTGCGAATTCTTCGACACCGTCATGGTGGCGGTCCCCGGGCGCGCGGCCGGGGTCGTCGGCACCGCACGGGACCTCGGGGTCAACCTGCGGCTGGTCGACGCCGACCACGTCGCCGTCGCCTGCGACGAGACGACGACCTGTGAGCACCTTTCCCTGGTGTGGAAGGCTTTCGGTGTCGCGGTGTCCGATGTGGACTCCCTCGACGCGGACACCGCCGACGGCTTCCCGCCGGATCTGCGCCGCACCAGCGAGTACCTCACGCATCCCGTTTTCCACGCGCACCGTTCGGAAACGGCGTTGCTGCGGTACCTGCGGGCGTTGTCCGACAAGGACGTCGCGCTCGACCGGAGCATGATCCCGCTCGGGTCGTGCACGATGAAACTCAACGCCACGGCCGAGATGGAGCCGATCACCTGGCCCGAGTTCGCCGGTCTGCACCCGTTCGCGCCCGCCGAGGACGCGGCCGGGCTGCTCGTCATCGTGCGGGACCTGGAGCGCTGGCTGGCCGGGATCACCGGCTACGACGCGGTTTCCCTGCAGCCGAACGCGGGCAGCCAGGGCGAGTTCGCCGGGCTGCTGGCCATCCGGGCCTACCACCGCGAACGCGGGAACGCGGCCCGTGACGTCTGCTTGATCCCGTCGAGCGCGCACGGGACGAACGCGGCCAGCGCGGTAATGGCGGGCATGCGCGTGGTCGTCGTGAAATGCGACGACGAGGGCAATATCGACCTCGGCCACCTGAAGTCCACTGTGGACGAGCACGCGGACGACCTGGCCGCGATCATGATCACCTACCCCTCGACGCACGGCGTCTACGAGGACACCGTGCGCGAGGTCTGCGCGCTGGTGCACGACGCGGGCGGCCAGGTGTACGTCGACGGGGCGAACCTGAACGCGCTGATCGGCGTCGCGCAGTACGGGAAGTTCGGCGCCGACGTCTCGCATCTCAACCTGCACAAGACCTTCTGCATCCCGCACGGCGGCGGTGGCCCCGGCGTCGGCCCGATCGGTGTCCGCGCGCATCTGGCGCCGTACCTGCCGAACCACCCGCTCCAGCCGGACGCCGGCCCGGCCACCGGGGTGGGGCCGATCAGTGCCGCGCCGTGGGGAAGCGCGTCCATCCTGCCGATCTCCTGGGCCTACGTCCGGATGATGGGCGCGGACGGCCTGAGGCGCGCGACGCTGACCGCGGTCGCGAACGCCAACTACGTCGCCAAGCGTCTCGCGGAGCACTATCCGGTGCTGTACGCAGGGCACGAGGGACTCGTGGCGCACGAGTGCATCCTCGACCTCCGCGCGCTGACCAAACGGACCGGTGTCACCGTCGACGACGTCGCCAAACGGCTGGCCGACTACGGCCTCCACGCGCCGACGATGTCGTTCCCGGTCGCGGGGACGCTCATGGTCGAGCCCACCGAGAGCGAGGATCTCGGCGAGCTCGACCGGTTCTGCGACGCGATGATCGCGATCCGCGGCGAGATCGAGAAGATCGCCGCGGGGGAGTGGCCGGTGGCCGAAAGCCCGCTGCGGAACGCCCCGCATACCGCGCGCTGCCTCGCGGGCGAATGGGATCGCCCGTACAGCAGGGAGATCGCCGTCTTCCCGGCGGGTTTCACCGCCGCGAAGATCTGGCCCCCGGTGCGGCGGATCGACGGGGCCGCGGGCGACCGCAACCTCGTCTGCTCCTGTCCGCCGCCGGAGGCCTTCGCGTAGGTGTCAGCCGGGCATCTTGTCCAGAAAGCCCAGCACCTGCTTGATGCGCCCGTCCTCGACGGTGATCACGTCGAAGCCGATCGCGAGCGGCTCGTCGGCGCCGGGGGCGCCGAGGTACCACTGGAAGCGCGCGATGTCGTGGTGCGCTTCGGGGGCCGCGGGCAGGCTGAAGGTCAGCCCGGCGAACTGGGCCTGCGCGCCGGCGATGAAGCCGTCGACACCGTCGTGGCCGGTGACCGCGCCGAGCGGGTCGGTGTAGGTGGCGTCCTCGGTGAACACCTCGGCGATGAGCGCACGGCGCTTTTCGGTGTCCGTCTCGTTCCACACGGCGATGTACTGCTCGGCGACGCGCTGGATGTCCGACATGGTGTCTCCTTGTTTCGTTGTGGGGTAACCGATGACGCAACTCTGTCGGCCGAGGGTGGGTCCCGTCGATTACGCGTGAGGTAATGGCGGCGCGGCGGACGCGGTGCGTAAGTTCGTGATCGTGACGACCACAGTGATGGCGGGCCGCGCGGGCCGCCCTGTCGGCGAACTCCTGCGGGAATGGCGTGACCGCCGCCGGATCAGCCAGCTCGACCTCGCGATCAACGCCGACATCTCGACCAGGCACCTGAGCTTCGTGGAGACCGGGCGGTCCAAGCCCAGCCGCGACATGGTGCTGCGGCTGGGAGAACATCTGGAGGTGCCCTTGCGGGAACGCAACCAGCTGCTGCTGGCGGCGGGTTACGCGCCCGCGTACCCGGAGAGCGGGCTCGGCGATCCGGAGCTGGCCGCGGTACGCCAGGCCGTCCGGCAGCTGATGACGAGTCACGAGCCGTACCCGGCCGCCGTCGTCGATCGCGGGTGGAACCTGGTCGACGCCAACGCGAGCGTGTCGATCATGACCGACCTGGTGTCGCCCACCTTGATGACGGCGCCGGTCAACGTCCTCCGGCTGACCCTGCACCCGGAGGGGATGGCGCCGCATGTGCTCAACCTGGGGGAGTGGCGGGCACATCTGCTCGGCAGGCTGCGGCGCCAGGTGTCCCAGACGGCGGATCCGGCGCTGACGGAACTGCTGGAGGAGCTGGTCGCCTATCCGTGCGACGATCCCGTCCCCGAGGTGGAGGTCCCCGGCCCGGGTGACATCTTCGTCCCGCTGCGGCTGCGGCACGAGGGTGTGGATCTCACGTTCTTCAGCACGGTTTCCACGTTCGGGACCCCGTTGGACATCACGGTCGCCGAGCTGGTGATCGAGTCGTTCTTCCCGGCCGACGCGGACACGGCCGAGTATCTGCGCGCGTACGCCGCGCGCGGGATGGAATGATGCGGGGCGAGAAGTCCTGCCACAGACCCCAGTGAGGATTCTGCATCCATGGCCGTGCCTTCCGTCGTCCTGAACAACGAGGTAACCATCCCCCAACTCGGTTTCGGCGTCTGGCAGGTGCCCGCGGGCGATACGGCCAAGGTCGTCCGGACCGCGATCGAAGCCGGGTACCGCGGCATCGACACCGCCGCGTCGTACCGGAACGAAGCCGGTGTCGGCGAGGCGATTCGCTCGGCGGGCGTGCCTCGCGACGAACTGTTCATCACCACGAAACTGCCGAATCCGGCCCACGGGTACGACGAGGCACTTCGCGCGTTCGACGCCAGCCTGGCGGAGCTGGGCTTGGACCGGGTCGACCTGTACCTGATCCACTGGCCGATGCCCACGCGCGGCAAATACGTCGAAACGTGGCGGGCGCTGGAAAAGCTCTACGCGGACGGACGGGTGCGGGCGATCGGCGTCTCGAACTTCCACGAGCCGCATCTGCGGCGGCTGTTCGACGAGACGGGGATCGTACCCGCGGTCAACCAGGTCGAGCTGCACCCCCGGCTGCAGCAGAAGGCGCTCCGGGAGTTCCACGCCGCGCACGGCATCGTCACCGAGGCCTGGAGTCCGCTCGCACAGGGATCACTGCTGTCCGACGCGACGCTGACCGCCCTGGCGGCCAAGTACGGCAAGAGCCCCGCGCAGCTGGTGCTGCGCTGGCATCTGCAGCTCGGCACGGTGGCCATCCCGAAATCCGTGACGCCGTCCCGGATCCGGGAGAACTTCGACGTCTTCGACTTCGAACTCGCCGAGGACGATCTGGCCGCCCTCGCCGAGTTCGACGACGGCACCCGTACCGGGCCCGACCCGGACACCTTCGACCTGGTCTAACGGCCCGGCTGGTGGCTCAGGTGGCCTTGATGCCCGCGGCGGCGAAGTCGGCCTGCTGGGCGGGCTGCTGCAGGAACTGCCGGAACGTCTGCGAGGCGCGCATCTGGACCTCGTCGATGGTCTTGCCGGCGAGCCCGACGAGCGGGTAGTCGGCCGAACGCGCCGTCGCGACCGACTGGGCGGGCGAACCGACCAATTCGGGCTTGGCGGTGTTCAGCTCTGTCACCCAGTAGGACGACTCGGGGATCCAGGCGGCGGGAAGACCGCCGATGGAGTCCAGGTTAGTGCGCCCGACGAGGCCGTCGAGCACGGCCGCCGAGGGCAGGGCGTCGATCTGGATGATCACACAGTGGTCGCGGACCACGGTCGCGGCGTTGTTCCAGCGTTCGGCCGCCGCGCGGACCGGCTTCTCGATGCTGGGGGTGACGACCACCCGCATCGGGGTGTCGCCGGCGCTGCAGGCCTTGGCCTGGGCCTCGGCGCGGGTGTTGAGCTCCCCGTCCGCCCAGTTCCAGCCGAACACACCGATCGCGACCAGGACCACGAGGACCAGGCAGGCGATCGGCCACTTGGCGATCCGGCGCCGCGGGGCCTTCTTCCCGACGATCCGGTGCGAACCGGTCGCCTCACCGCGACCCTGAGGCCGCTTCGGCGGATCGAGGGGATGCGGCACCGGCTCCTCGGCCACGCTGTGTCGCCCCATCGTTGTCCTTTCGAAACGTGCGCGCTCGCGCTGCGTATGCAATCAAACCGTTATCACTCTAACAGGGGAGGATGTTACGGGGAATGTGGCAACTCACAGTTGTTTTCCGCGTGTCGCGGGCGCCTTCTTTAACTCGGTCAGGAGCCGTTGGCAATGCGCTATCAGGTGCTCACGCAGCGGGGTGGCCCGGTGGGCGAAACCGGCCTGCGCGCGAGCGTACTCGGCCCGCCCCTCCGGGCTCTCGATGCGCACCGGTGCGTACCCGAACGACGCGAGGTCGTACGGGCTGGCGCGCATGTCCAGCTCCCGGATGTCCGCAGCCAGCTCGAAGCAGTCCCCGACCAGCTCGGCGGGGATGAACGGGTCGAGTTTGTAGGCCCACTTGAACAGGTCCATGTTCGCGTGCAGGCAGCCCGGCTGCTCGAACTCGATCTGGTTCTCCCGCTCCGGCCGCAGCGTGTTGCGCGGCCGGGCGGGCTCGGTGAAGAACCGGAAGGCGTCGAAATGCCCGCAGCGGATCTCCAGTGACTCGACGACGCCGTCCGTGCCTTCGGAGCCGAGGCGGAGCGGAAGTTGTGAGTGACGAACCTCATCCGCCGATTCCCGGTAAACCATTGCCCATTCATGGAGCCCGAAACAACTGAGCCTCGGTGCCCGGGACGCGGTCGCGGAAAGCAGGCCGAGCACGAATTCGGCGGTTTTGGCCCGGCCCTCGGTGAAACCGGCCGGATCCAGCATGACGCCGTCCGGCGTCTCGAGGTAGCCCTTCCGCTCCAGGAACCGGTGCGCGGACCGGCCTTCGAGCACCACGCCCGGCCCCGGCTGCCACCGTTCGAGGTGCCCCGGCCGGTGCGAGTAGTAGGTGAAGAGGAAGTCGAGCACCGGATGCTTCTCGCCCCGCGAGCGGCGGCGCTGGTGCGGTGTCGTCCAGCGCCGCATCCGGGTCACGTGGTCGTCCTCCCTGGCCAGCCAGACGGGCTCGGGGAGGACGATGGGGCCGGTCACGACATGACGTGGGTACCGTCGCGGACAGTTCCCACGTATTCCTCGACGAGGTCCTCCAGCGCGACGACGCCGACGGCGTTCCCCGCCGGGCTCAGCGCCCGCGCCAGGTGGCTGCCTTCCTTGCGCATCGCCGAAAGCGCCTCGTCCAGCCGGGCGTCGGCGCGCAGTTCGGTCAGCCCGCGCGTCTTGTCCGACGGCACCACGGTCGTCGGATCCTCGCCCACGAGGTCGAGGATGTCCTTGACGTGGATGTAGCCGGTCAGCGTCCCGTCGTCGGTGCACACCGGGAACCGCGAGAACCCGGTCGAGGACACCGCGCGTTCGACGTCGCCCAGGGTGGGCGAGCAGGGCAGCGTGGTCAGCTGAGCCGTCGGGACCAGTACGTCGGCCACCGTCTTCGCCACCGACGACAGCGTCTTGCTCAGCCGCTGGTGCTCGGACTGCTCCAGCAGCCCCTCGCGCCGTGACTCGCTGAGCAGTTCGGCGAGTTCGTCGGAGGTGTAGGCGGTTTCGAGTTCGTCCTTCGGCTCGACCTTGAACAGGCGCAGCAGCGAGTTCGCCACGAAGTTCAGCAGCCAGATGAACGGGTTGGCGACCTTGACCCAGGCCACGTGCACCGGGACCAGCCACAGCGCCAGTCGCTCGGGCTCGGCGATCGCGAGGTTCTTCGGCACCATCTCGCCGATGAGGACGTGCAGGATGGTGATGAACGCCAGCGCGATCGCGAACGAGATCGGGTGCAGCAGCACGTCGGGGATCCCGAGCAGCTCGAAGAACCCGGCCAGCTGATGCGCGATCGCCGGCTCGCCGAGCCGCCCGAGCAGCAGCGAGCAGATCGTGATGCCGAGCTGTGCGCCCGCGAGCATCAGCGAGACGTTCCTGCTCGCGTTGATGACGATCCGCGCGCGGGTTTTTCCCTGTTCCAGCAACGCTTCCAGCCTGTCACGCCGCGACGAGATCAGGGTGAACTCGGCGCCGACGAAGAAGGCGTTGGCCAGCAGCAGGACCACGACGAGGAAGATGTTGAACCAGTCGCTCATCGGGCGGGCTCCTGCTCGGCGGCCGTGGCGGTTTCGCTGACCCGGCGGACCTCGACCTCGGCGATGCGGAGACGGTCCATTTTGGTCACCGTGAGCCGCCAGGCGTCGAGATCGGTGGCGTCACCGGGGGAGGGGATCCGGCCGAGCCGTTCGAGGATCAGCCCGGCGATGGTCTCGTAGTCGCCGTCGGGCATCCGGAACCCGGTCTCGTCGGTGACTTCGTCGGCGCGAAGCTGTCCGGACACGAGCCAGTTGTCCGCGCCGACCTGCTGGGAGGACGGCGCTTCCCGCTCGTCGTGTTCGTCACGGACGTCGCCGATGATCTCTTCGACGACGTCCTCCAGCGTCACCAGTCCCGCGGTGCCGCCGTATTCGTCGACGACGATCGCGAGCTGGAACCGGGAATCGCGCAGCCGGTTGAGCAGTGAGTCGCCGGGCAGCGATTCGGGGACCGTCGGGATCGGCCGCATGACCGAGCCGATCCGCACCGAGGCGCGCTGGGTGGCGGGCACGGTGAAGGCCTGTTTGATGTGGACCGCGCCCTGCACGTCGTCGAGATCCTCGGTGTACACCGGGAACCGCGAGAATCCGGTGCGCCGCGAGATCTCGATGAGGTCGTTGATCGTGTCGTCGACGGTCAGCGATTCGAGCTGGACGCGCGGCGTCATCAGCTCGTCCGCGGTCCGCTCGCCGAAGCGCAGCGACTTGTCCAGCAGTTCGGCGGTCGAGGTGTCGAGCGTGCCGCTTTCGGCGCTGGAGCGCACGATCGAGCCGAGTTCCTGGGGCGAGCGGGCGGACCGCAGTTCCTCCTGCGGTTCGACGCCGAACTTGCGGACCAGGAAGTTGGCGCTGTTGTTCATCAGGGTGATGAGCCAGCGGAACAGGGACGAGAACCGCGAGTGGTACCCCGCGACGGCGCGCGCGGTCTGCAGCGGCCGGGCGATCGCGAGGTTCTTCGGCATCATCTCGCCGAGGATCATCGACAGCGACGTCGCCAGGACCAGCGCGACCGCCAGTGAGACACCCTTCGCCACGCCTTCGGAGAACCCGACGCCGGTGAACAGGGGGTGCAGCAGGTCGCCGATGACCGGTTCCGCGAGGTAACCGGTGATCAGCGTGGTGATGGTGATCGCCACCTGCGCGCCGGAGAGCTGGAACGAGAGGGTGCGGTGCGCCTTCTGCACGGTGTGCGCGCGGCGGTCGCCGACCTGGCGGACGTTCGCGTCGATCGTGCTGCGCTCGAGCGCGGTGAGGGAGAACTCAGCGGCGACGGCGAGGCCGGTGCCGATGGTCAGCAGCAGGAACAGGAGGATGCCGAGAACGGCGAACAGGATTTCCATCATTTCCCGCCCCTGGGAAGGGGACCGGCGGGAAACTCCGCGGAACAGCCGGGTGTGCCACCCGGCTCGATACTGTCACCAGGTGACTGCGCGTCGCGCACGAAAAGAGTCACTCCTCACTCGGGAACCAACGGATACCACCGCTGTACTGCGGTGATGGGACAATCTTAACGCGTTCCCCCGGCCGCGCGGGCGCGGTGCCGCCGCACGCTCTCCTCGACCAGGTCGAGGACGGGACCGAGATCGTCGCCCGGCAGCCCCATGGCCAGATGGGAGACGAGTCCTTCGAGGACCAGTTCGAGATAGGCGGTCAGGACGTCGACATCGACGTCGTCGCGCAGGATCCCGGCGTCGCGCTGGCGCAGCAGGCGGCGGCGGGTCGCGGCGGTCAGCTGGTGGGACCGCTCGGCCCAGCGGGCGCGGAACTCGGGGTCGGTGCGCAGCCGCCTCGACACCTCCAGGCGCGTGCCGAGCCAGTCGGCGGGGTGCTCACTGCGGTTGGAGAGCAGATCGCGCATCACCTGGACGAGACCCTGTTCGGCGACGACGTCGGCCATGCGGACCGCGTCGTCCTCGGCGAGCGCCAGGAACAGGGATTCCTTGTCGCGGAAGTGATGGAAGATGGCGCCCCGGGACAGGCCGGTGGCTTCCTCGAGCCGCCGGACGGTGGCACCCTCGTAGCCATACCGCGCGAAGCACACGCGGGAGCCGTCGAGGATCTGGCGCCGGCGTGCGTCGAGGTGATCCTGGCTGACCCGTGGCATCCTGGAATCCTGTCACCGGGAACCGGGGTAAAGCAATCCGTACGTACGTACTGTGACCAGTTCGCCCGATCTTCGCCCGACAGGGGGAACCGGGCGGCTCCGACACGCGTCCGAGGATCGATCGGATCGGCTGACAGCCCGCCGGTCGCTTGGCTACGCTTTGTCCGTCACGGTGCGTGAATGCTGAGGGGAAGGTGCGGGCGTGGACATCATCGGCGACGCCGCGAGCGCGATCAAGGCCGTCTGGGGTGATCTCACCACTCCGCCGGAGCCGACCGTTTACGGCGGCGGAGGCGGGGGTGGCGGCGGCTTCGAGATGAGTCCCGACGAGCTCCAGTCCGTCATCGGGCTGTGGAAGGAAGAGCTCCAGAAGGTCTCCGACGACGGCGACAAGATCGAGGACATCCTCTTCGAGCTGATGCCTCCCGGCCAGGACGAGGTCAGTTCCAGTTACGTCGACGCCGGTATGGACTCCCTGCAGTCGCTGAAGAAGCAGAACGAGTCGATGAAGGAGTACATCGTCGGGTACATCGCGAAGCTCGAGCTGGCCAAGACGAAGACGATGGCCACCGACGCGGCGAACACCATGCGGTCGACCTGAGGATGCCTAACGTGCTGAAGAGCTGTATCGCCGCCACGACGCTGGTGTTCGTCTCGGCGGCGCTGGTCGCCTGCTCGGGCGAGAACCCGGGCAAACCGAGTCCCACCACCGGGTCGGACGCCTCGTCGGGTGCCTCCTCGGCGCCCGCGAACCCGAACGTCCCGAAGGTGTCCGCCCCGCTCACCGTTCGCGACTCGTTCCTGACCGAGCCTTGCACCGTGGTGGCCGCGGCCGACCTCGCCGCGCTGGGATACACCGACCCGGGCCGCCCGGGTGGCGGCGCCAGTGGATCCGAGGGGACCAACCCGTCCTGCGGCTGGTCGATGTCCAAGCAGGGCAAGGGCAACGGGGTCCAGGTCCTCATCGGATCGGGGAACCGCGAGCGCGGCACCGGCGGGCTCGCCGGGTTCTACCAGGCCAAGGAGACGGGACGGATGAGGTTCGTCGCGCCGGGGCCGGAGGTCGACGGCTATCCGACGGTCTTCTATGGACTGTCCGACGAGCGGGCCGAGGGGAACTGCACGATGGCCGTCGGTGTCGCCGACGATCTGGCCATCGGCACGCTGGCCAAGAGCTATCAGGGTGAGCAGGATTCGTGTGAGACCGCGCAGAAGCTCGCGTCGGCCGTGATCAAGACACTCAAGGGGGCATGAGGGTGGACGGCAAGCAGATCTTCGAGAATTTCACCCAGGGTGACACCCGGAATCTCCGGAGCGCGGCGGATCGCGTGGCGGAGCTTTCGGACGCGTACGTCCAGCGGGGGATGAGCATCAAGTCCTTGCAGGAACGGATGAAGGCCTCCTGGACCGGCTCGGCCGCCGACGCCGCGAACGCGGGCGCGGGACCGCTCGAGCTGGCCTTCCGCGAGACGGCGGAGCCCCTCTTCACGACCAGGGATTCCGTGACCATGCAGGCCGACAGTTTCGACGAGTCCAGCTATTCGGTCGTCCCGGTGCCGCCGAAGCCGGAAAAGCCCAACCCCTGGACCACCGGCCTCAAGGGCGCGATCCCGATCGCCGGGCCGTTCATGGTCAACAACGACATCAAGAACTACCAAGAGGGTGTCGCGAAGCACGAGGCGGCGAACCAGAACAACGTCCGGGTGATGGACCAGTACGACACGTCCACGCTCGACACGAGGTCCAGCCTGCCGACCGACTACGGCGTGCTGAAGAGCGACGGCACGAACGTCAGCATCAAGGTCGACGGCGGCCCGCCGCCGATCAAGCCGCCGCCCGTCATCCCGGTGAAGCCCGGCAAGACGGGTGGCGGGGACGAGAACGACGGCACCGACACCAGCGGCACGGACGACAACGGCACCAACCAGAACCAGAACAGGCCGGGCACCGACCAGAACCAGAACCGGCCGGGGACGGGCGAGGACCGGCCGGTACCCCCGAGGGACCGGCCGGGCAACGACAACGGCATCACGACGCCGACGCGGAGGCCGGGTCCCGGCGACACGACGCTCCCGTCCGGCGGCGGCCGGGGCAGGCCGGGACAGACCACCGAGATCCCGGGCAGGGACCCCGGGCGCGGCGGTAACGGTGGTCTGGACGACGTCATCGGCCTCACCAACGGGCTCGGCCAGAACTACGGTCCCGGTGGTGGCGGCGGCAATCCGCCCGGCGGCGGCAGCGGGCGCAACGTGCCCGGCCCCGGCAGCGCGGCCGGACGGCTCCTCGGTGGCGAGGGCGGCACCGGCGGCCGCGCGGGCGGACCCGGTTCCGGTGGCCTGGGCGGCGGAAGGGGTTCCGGTATGGGGGGCCTCGGCGGCCTGGGCGGCGCCGACCACCTGGCCGGTGGCCGTGGTGCCGGTGGCCGCGGTGGTGCCGGTCAGATGGGCCCGATGGGGGCCGGCGGCAGGCGCGGCGAAGACGGTGACGAGGACGACGAGCACCAGCGTCCCGACTACCTGATCGAGGCCGACCCCGACGCGATCTTCGGCACCGACCAGCGGACCAGCCCGCCGGTCATCGGCGAGTAGCGGATGACCGTCAGAACGGGCCGGGTGGACGTCCCGGTCGAAGCCTTGGCGGCGCTCGCCGAACGCGAACGCGTCGGCGACCTGCACATCACGTTGCGTCCCGAACCGCGCTGGATCTCCAGGACGGCTCGCGCGGAGGCGGACAAGCGGGTCGAAGCCGCCCTGGCGCAGGCCGGGCTGCTGGACTCGAACGGCCGTACCTCGGTCGAGTTCCTGGACTGGCTGCCGGTGCTCACGAAACCTGCCATCGAGTACTACGGCTGGGTGAACGCCGGTGGCCAGACCTACGGCGTGCTCGCCGCTTCGCTGGGCTTGCAGGCGGTGCTGGCGGTGGCGTCCGGGGACTGGGTCGGACTCCAGGAGATCGACCGGCGTCGCCTGCCGGAGACGTTGATCGAGCAGCTGCCGCCCGTCCCCGCGGGCGGCGGCAGGCTCCGCACGATCCGCGCGTACGAACTCGAAGAGGCGGCGCGGCGCGGTCCGGACACGCATTCGCTACCGCCGGTCGTCGCCGACATCGTCAGCCTCGTGCAGCGGCCGGTCGAAGGGAGCGGTGAGCTCTACGCCGGCAAGCGCGACGAGGTCGGCAGGCATACGGCGGTCGAGGATCCGCTGCATTTCGCGGACACCGACTGGGGCCGGTACCTCAGCTACACGACGGGGCGGGGCAACGACACGGTGGTCCACATCGGACCCGCCGGGCCCGCGGAACTGGCGGACGCGCTCCGCCACGTGTCCTCGACTCTGGGCGGCTGATACCAGTAGTACATGAGGCCCCCTTTCTTGCGCCAGACGCGAGGAAGGGGGCCTTCATGTACTACACCCGCGTCCATGAAGGAATTAGGACACTCAACGTCCCAATTCCTTCATGGACGGCCTGCGCCATGACGAAGGTGTCTTCTCTTCATCGGGAGGTCGCGAGCGCCACGCTTGAGACGCTGATCGTCCCTGACGAGGCGCATGGGGCTCCCGCAACGGACTTTCAGTTCTTGTACCTACGGGGTCCGAGTCCCGGCGCTGGGCGGCAGTCTCGAAGGACCCCTTTGAGACGGTGAACGTCTCAAAGGGGTCCTTCAGGACGCCGCGGCGAGTAGGCAGCGGCCTGATCCGGACCGGACCCCCCTCGCGCGCGAAAACCCCGCGACCAAGCCCGCCATCCGGGCTATTGTGACAGCGCTGTTGTATTTCGCGCGGGTCTGGGAGGACGAGAACGTGACACGGCTCTATCCGGAAATCGAACCGTACGACCACGGGATGCTCGACGTCGGCGACGGGCACCTCGTGTACTGGGAGGTCTGCGGGAATCCCGACGGCAAACCCGCCGTCACGCTGCACGGCGGCCCCGGCACCGGCTGCAGCACCGGGCTGCGCCGTTACTTCGACCCGGACAGGTACCGCGTCGTGCTGTTCGACCAGCGGGGCTGCGGCCGGAGCACGCCGCACGCCGGCGAGCCCGAGGCCGACCTCTCCGCCAACACCACCGACCATCTGATCGCGGACATGGAGCTGCTCCGCGAGCGTCTGGGCATCGAAAAGTGGCTGATCTTCGGTGGTTCCTGGGGCTCGGTGCTGGCGCTGGTCTACGCCGAGCGATACCCGGACCGGGTGTCCGAGATGGTCCTGATGGGCCTGGCCACCGGGCGGCGGCGCGAGACCGACCTGCTCACCCGCGGCCTCGGCGGCGTCTTCCCCGAGGCCTGGGCCAGGTTCCGTGACGGCGTCCCCGAGGAGGACCGTGACGGCGACCTGGCGGCCGCCTACCACAAGCTGCTCATGGATCCGGACCCCGTGGTGCACGAGAAGGCGGCCGCGGACTGGTGCGCCTGGGAGGACGCGGTCATCCCGACTTCCCCGCCGTACAAGAGCTTCGAGTCGCCGAAGTTCCGGCTGGCGTTCGCGCGGCTGGTCACCCATTACTGGAGCCAGGGGTCCTTTTTGGACGAAGGCGTCGTCCTGCGGGAGGCCAAGAAGCTGGCCCATATCCCGGCCGTGCTCGCCGAAGGCAGTCTCGACCTGGGGAACCTCGTCGGCACCCCGTGGGAACTCGCGCACGCCTGGCCGGGCAGCGAACTGGTGATCATCGACGAGGTCGGCCACAGCACCCAGGACGAGCCGATGCGGGACGTCCTCATCGGCGCCACCGACCGCTTCGCCTCCTGACCCCGACGCGCGTGAAGGACTCCTTCCCGCGGCTCAGCCGAGGGAAGGAGTCCTTCACGCGCATGACGTCAGGGGATGACCAGAACCGGAGCGGTCTCGGCGGTGGTGGCGTCCGAACGGGTGGTTTCGGCGAGCCGGAGGCCGGTGGTGCGGGGTGCGATCCGGTCGAGGTTCCAGGAACTCAGCAGCAGCGCCACCTTCGCGCGCATCTCGGTCCGCAGCCGCAGGAACGAGTCGGCCGGGTCCGCGCCGACCTCGCCGAGCAGGAGCCACCAGGCCCACGCGGCCGCACCGGCGTTGGCGACGAAGTCCGGGATGACCGGGATCCCGCGTGCGGCCAGGCCCGCTTCGGCGTCGGGGGTGGTCGCCGCGTTGGCCGCCTCGATGACGACCTTCGCCTTGACGGCGCCCTGGTTCCCGGCGCGCAGCGCGTAGGAGATCGCCGCCGGGACGAAGATGTCGGCCTCCGTCGCGACGATCTCGTCGCGGGGCAGCAGCCGGACGTCCGACGGCAGCCGGCTCCGGTCGATCTCGCCGTACTCGTCACGCAGGTCCAGCAACGCCGGGATGTCGAGGCCTTCGGGCCGGTACAGCGTGCCGGCCGCGTCGGCGACCGCGACGACGTTCATCCCGGCTTCGTGCAGGTACCAGGCCGCGCCGCCACCCATGGTGCCGATGCCCTGCACGGCGACGGTGGTCTTCTCGACCGGCCACTCCCACGCGTCGGCGACGCCGAGGCAGGCCTGCGCGACGCCGTAGCCGCCGATGACGTCCCCGAGCAGGAGCCCGCCGGGGACCGGGGTGCTCAACCCGGCCTGCACGCGGCGAAGGGTGTGCGCCGGATCGGCCGAACGGCGGATCGCGGCGTGGTACGACTGCTCCAGCCCGAGCTTCGCGAACACCTCGTCGATCAGGTGCTGCGGCACGCCGAGGTCTTCGGCGGTCACCCAGTGGTTGTCGATCCACGGCCGCAGGAACGCGCAGAACCGTTCCAGGACACCGAAAGCCCGGTCGTCCTTGGGATCGAAGTCGATACCGCCCTTGGCACCGCCGACCGGGAGGCCGAAGGTCGCGGTCTTGTTCGCCATCCCCCTGGCCAGGTCCTCGACCTCGGACATCGTGCAGCCCGCACGCATCCGGGTGCCGCCGGTCGCGATACCGGAGACCAGGCTGTGCACGACGAGGTAGCCGGTCGCGCCGGTGACGGGGTCGGTCCAGATGAGCCTCATCAGCGGTTCGGCGTTCCTCGCGGCCATGCGGCCACCTCCTTCGGGTTCGGGTTCGTCCTGCGCCACTTCCGAGGGTGCGCCCCGGCGGGCACGGGCGTCCATTTACCGAATCTGAACGATGTCGTGCAGAGAAACTGGTGTAACGCGTCATCCGGCGTCCGCGACCGCGCCCGTTTACGTTGGGGACATGGAGCTTTCGTTGCACCGCCTGCGGATGCTGCGCGAGCTGAGCAGGCGCGGCACCGTCACGGCGGCCGCGGCGTCACTGCATTACACCGCGTCGGCGGTGTCGCAGCAGCTGGCTCAGTTGGAGCGGGACGTCGGCGCGAAGCTGTTCGAACGATTCGGCAGACGGGTGCAGCTGACGGAACTGGGGCTTCTGCTGACCGAGCACGCCGAGGAGATCCTGGGTTCGGTCGAGCGCGCGACGCTGGCGCTGGAGGAGGCCCAGTCGACCGTCTCGGTCCGGCTGATGGCCGGGGTGTGGGCTTCGGTCGCCTCCGGGCTTCTCCCGCACGCACTGGCCGCGCTCGCGGGCGACCATCCGGGCATCCAGGTGCGGACCCGGGAACTGGCGCCCGAGGACACCGCCGACGCCGTCCGCGACGGTGAACTGGACCTGTCGTTCGTGATCGACTACTCCGACGCGCCGATGCCGTGGGACGCCGGCCTGGAGCGCGCGGTGATCGCCGTCGAACGGCTGCACGCCGCGGTGCCGTCCGGCGCCGTCCCCGCGGGCAGCGCGTCGCTGCTCGAACTGGCCGAGCATCCGTGGATCCTCGCCAGCCCGAAGAGTCATTTCGGCCGCGCGGTGCGCACCGCCTGCCACCGGCACGGGTTCGAACCCAAGATCAACCACGAGGTGGAAGAGCAGTCGACGGCGATGGCGATGGTCCGGGCCGGGCTCGGGGTAACCCTCGTGTCCGATCTCGGGCTCGGTCTCCGGCCGCCGGGGATCGACGTTGTCGCGTTGACCACACCGTTGCTCCGAACGGTTTCGATCGCCTACCGGACGACGTCGTCGCGGCGGCAGGCCCTGCAGCTGGTGATCCAGGCGGTCCGCACCGCGGCCGCTGCGCTGGGCCTGGGCACGGAGCCCGCTTTGCCCTGACTCGTCCTGTCTTGCGTGGTGGTCCGGCGATCCTGCCCGGTAAGAACCGACCTGAATTTGTCGGACCCCGCGTGTAGCGTCCGAAGTCAAGGTTTCTCAGTGATCGGACAACCGACTGGACGGCGGAAAGATGACTACTGTTCATGATTTCCCCGAGAAGTCCGGGAGCGCGTCGAACGCGACGGCGAAGGTCCTTTCGGACCGCGCCGAAGGCGAGGCGTATGTGGCTTCCGTGTGCTTCAAACACGGGCCACCGAGACTTCTCGGCGTAGAGCTGGAGTACACCGTGCACTACGCCGACGAGCCCGCCCGGCCCCTCGAACCCGACGATCTCGCCGCCGCGCTCGGCCCGCACACCCCGCGGACGTTGCGCCCCGACAGCCCCGCCCTCCCGCTTCCGGCAGGTTCACCCCTGAGCCTCGAGCCCGGATGTCAGGTGGAGATCTCCGCTCAACCCCAGACCACGCTGCGCCACCTGGACGCCGTCGTCTCGGCCGATCTGGCCCATCTCCAAGACCTTCTCGCCGCCCGAGGCCTGTACCTCGGTGACAGCGGGATAGACAGGTTTCGTGCCCCCGCCCGCAAACTGGGCACACCCCGCTACGCCGCCATGGAACGCCGCTTCGCCCCGATGGGCGAGGGCGGCGCGACGATGATGTGCAGCACGGCGGGCCTGCAGGTCTGTGTGGACGCCGGCGAGGAACGCGATCTCGCCACCCGCTGGGCCGCCGTCCACGCCCTCGGCCCGCCCTTGCTGGCCACCTTCGCCAATTCCCGGGTCCACGCCGGACGCGACACCGGCCACGCGTCCGCGCGCTGGCTGGCCGTGATGGACACCGAGCAGGCCCGGACCCGTTCGGCGGAGCCGGGCCGGGATCCGGCGGGGGAGTGGGCACGCCGGATCCTCGACACCCCGCTGATGGTGCTGCCCGGCCGCGACGGTGGCTGGGACGCGCCCGATTCGCTGACTTTCGCCGACTGGATCGACGGAAGGGGCGCGGGCGCCGGACTCGGCAAGCCGACCGAGGACGACCTGGCCTATCACCTGACGACCTTCTTCACGCCGGTCCGTCCACAGGGGTACCTGGAGATCCGCTACCTGGACGCGCAGCCCGCCGCCAAGTGGCTGCATCCGGTGGCCCTGCTGACCGCCCTGCTCGCACGCCCGTCCACAGTGGACAAAGTGCTCGAATTGTGCGAACCGGTCATGGGCAGATGGGAGTGCGCGGCCCGGTTCGGTCTCGCCGACCGGGCGATCGCGGCCGTCGCGAGCGAGGTGGTGGACCTCGGTTGTGCCGAACTCGGCATGACGGGTCTGCCGCCGGAGAGCATCACCGAGATCAGCGAGGGCGTGCAGTCCCTCGTGCACGGTTCGAGGAGTCACCAGTCATGAGCGTGGAAAGCATCGAGACCAACCCGCTTCGCGCGCTGAGCCCGCAAGACCTGCGGGCCCACGCGGCCGAGGCGCTCACCAGGGCCCGCGAGCGCAGTGTCGCGCTGACCGACATCGACGACGAAGAGCTGGTCCGCCAGCATTCGAAGCTGATGTCCCCGCTGGTCTGGGATCTGGCGCATATCGGCAGCCAGGAAGAACTCTGGCTGGTCCGTGACGTCGGCGGCCGCGAGGCGCTGCGCCCGGACATCGACGACATCTACGACGCGTTCCAGCACGCCCGCGCCGATCGCCCGGAGTTGCCGTTGCTGGGCCCGGAAGAGGCGCGCAAGTACGTCAGCGAGGTACGGGAGAAGTCCTTCGACATCCTGGAAAACGTTCCGCTGCAAGGCAGGCGGCTCACCCAGGACGCCTTCGCCTTCGGCATGATCACCCAGCACGAGCAGCAGCACGACGAGACGATGCTGGCCACCCACCAGCTCCGCAAGGGCGATCCGGTGCTGCACGCGCCCGCTCCGCCCTCCGCGCGGTCCGGGCGGCTGCCCGCCGAAGTCCTCGTCCCCGGCGGGGCCTTCACCATGGGCACCTCGGCGGAACCCTGGGCGCTGGACAACGAGCGCCCGGCGCACGAGGTCGCGGTGGAGGCGTTCTTCATCGACACCACACCGGTGACCTGCGGGGCGTATATCGAGTTCCTCGACTCCGGGGGCTATCAGGACCCGAAGTGGTGGAGCGAGCGAGGCTGGGCGTACCGGAGCGAACACGGGATCACCGCGCCACGCTTCTGGAAGCGCGAGCAGGACGGCTGGTGGCGCACGCGGTTCGGCGTCTACGAGAAGGTGCCCGCCGCGGAGCCGGTGGTCCACGTTTCCTTCCACGAGGCCGAGGCGTACGCCGCTTGGGCGGGCAGGCGCCTGCCCACGGAACCGGAATGGGAGAAGGCGGCCCGGTTCGATCCGGCGACCGGCCGTTCACGCCGGTTCCCTTGGGGCGATGAGGAACCCACCCCCGAGCACGCCAACCTCGGGCAGCGGCACCTGCGGCCCGCGGAAGCGGGCGCGTATCCGGCGGGGGCGTCGCCGCTGGGCGTGCACCAGCTGATCGGGGACGTCTGGGAGTGGACCAGCAGCGGGTTCGAGGCGTATCCGGGATTCGCGGCGTTCCCGTACCGGGAGTACTCCGAAGTGTTCTTCGGCGGTGACTACCGGATCCTGCGCGGCGGCTCGTTCGGCACGGACGCGGCGGCCATCCGCGGCACGTTCCGCAACTGGGACCATCCCATCCGACGGCAGATCTTCTCCGGGTTCCGCTGTGCCCGGGACGCGCGACCGGGCGAGGTGGGCTGAGCGGCATGTGCCGTCACCTCGCGTATCTCGGTGAGCCGCGTTCGCCCGCCGAAGTGCTCTTCCACGCCCCGCGTTCCCTGCTCGTGCAGTCCTACGCCCCGGCCGACATGCGGGGCGGCGGTTCGGTCAACGCGGACGGCTACGGCCTCGGCTGGTACGCCGAGGGCCCGGAGCCGCTGCGCCTGCGCCGGTCCGCTCCCCTGTGGACGGACGGGGACCTGCCCGCGCTGGCCGGGTCGGTGCGGTCGCCCGCCTTCATGGCGGCGGTCCGCAACGGCACGACGGGGATGCCGGTGGTCGAGGCGGCCACCGCGCCGTTCACCGGCGGCCGGTACCTCTTCAGCCACAACGGGCTGATCAGGGGCTGGCCGGATTCGATGGCCGAACTGGCCGCGAAACTCCCGGTCACCCGCCTGCTGACGCTGGAGGCGACGACCGATTCGGTGCTGCTGTGGGCTTTGCTGCGTGAGCGGCTCGAAGCGGGCGAAGACCCGCTCGCGGCCGTCACGTGGCTGACCCGCGCCGTCGAGGAAGCCGGGCCGGGATCACGGCTCAACTTCCTGCTGACGGACGGGAGCACGCTCATCGGCACCGCCTGGACGCATTCACTGTCCTATCGGGACACCGGCGGCGGAGTCCTCGTCGCGTCCGAACCGTGCGACGACGATCCCGGCTGGACACCCGTTCCCGAACACCACGCCGTCCGGGTCACCGGAGAGGGCGTGGAAATCATCGCCCTGGAAGAAAACCCCGCCCTCGAAGCCGATCGGAGCCCTGAGGCACGATGACCGAAGTGGATCTCGACGTACACCACAGCGAGTCGGACATCACCGAGCAGCTGTGCGCGGACGTCCGCACCGGCCTGGAGTCCGACCAGAAGTGGTTGTCGCCCAAATGGTTCTACGACGCGCGCGGCAGCGAACTGTTCGAGAAGATCACCGCGCTGCCCGAGTACTACCCGACCCGCAGCGAACGGGAGGTGCTCGCCGCGCGCGGCGGCGAGATCGCGGAAAGCTCCGGCGCGCACACGCTCGTCGAACTCGGTTCCGGGTCGAGTGAGAAGACCCGGCTCCTGCTCGACGCGCTCACGAGCCACGGCACGCTGAAGGAGTTCGTCCCGCTCGACGTCTCCGAAACCGCGCTCGCCGAAGCAGCGGAAGCCATCACGGCCGACTACCCCTCCCTCGCGGTCCGCGGCGTGGTCGGGGACTTCACCCGGCACCTCGACCTGCTGCCGGGGGACCGGCCCCGGCTGGTGGTCTTCCTCGGCGGCACGATCGGCAATTTCCTGCCCGCCGATCGCGCCACCTTCCTGCGCTCGGTCCGTGAAGTGCTCGACGAAGGGGAGTGGCTCCTGCTCGGGACGGATCTGGTGAAGGACCGGGAAACGCTGGAACGCGCCTACGACGACGCGGCCGGGGTCACCGCCGAGTTCAACCGCAACATGCTCCACGTGATCAACAACGGCCTCGGCGCGAATTTCGATCCGGCCGCCTTCGACCACGTCTCGTATTGGGACGAGGAGAACGAATGGATCGAAATGCGCCTGCGTGCCCGTGAGTCGATGACCATCGACATCCCGGGCGCCGACCTGCGGGTGAAATTCGCCGAGGGCGAGTACGTGCGCACCGAGATCTCCGCGAAGTTCCGGCGGGAGGGTATCGCCGCCGAACTGGCCGAAGCCGGATTCGCGGTGGAGAAATGGTGGACGGACTCGGAATCGCGGTTCGGGGTGAGCCTGGCAAGATCTGTGCGTGGCTAACCCTCTCACGCTCCTCGCCCGCGCGCTCGGCACGAAACCGTGGCTGATGAAGCTCGCGGGCGGGATCATCTGGGTGGACAAGAAACTCCACCGCCTGTTCAAGGGGAAGGTGAGCCTGGTCGCGATGGCCGGGCTCCCTTCCCTGCGGCTGACCACGACCGGCCGGAAGAGCGGGCTGCCCCGCGACACCAACCTGCTGTACTTCCCGCACGAGGGCGACATCGTGCTCGTCGGCTCCAACTGGGGGAGGCCGAACGATCCCGCGTGGACGCACAACCTGCGTTCGCGGCCCGACGCGGTCGTCGCGCTGGCGGGCAAGGAGATCCCGGTCAGGGCCAGGGAACTCGTCGGCGAGGAGCGCGACGCGATGTGGAAGCTCCTGCTGGACTTCTGGCCGGGTTACTCCATGGAGGAGGAGTCCGCTCGCCGTGTGTTACCGATTTTCGAGTTAAAGACCACCACTCGATAGGTTCGTACCATCCTTTCGGCCGGTGACTGGGTTACCCGCTTGTGCGAGGCTCGCTTGGTGTTACGCGCCGTGACGTCGGCGGCGCATCGCGCGACATGTTCCGGCATGTCGCCAGCCGAGGGAGGAGTCGTTTTGCCGAGATCCACAAGGAGGCCGGTGCGCGGTTTCGCACTGGTAGGGGCACTCGTGGCCGGCGCCGCGCTGACCGGGCTGCCCGGAACGGCGGTCGCCGCCCAGGAGGCCGGGACATCGGCCGCCCAGGTCGGCGCGACGGCGCCGGTGACCTGGGGCGCCTGCACGGCGGACCAGATCCGGGGCGTTCCCGCCGATCAGGTGAAGTTCTACAGCTGCGCGCGGTATCGCGTGCCGATCGACCACGACAACGCGGCGCTCGGCACCATCGACATCGCGATGCTGAAGCGGGCGGCGAAGACGCCGGACAAGAAGATCGGCTCGCTGTTCCTCAACCCCGGCGGTCCCGGCGGCTCCGGGTTCCGGATGCCGATCGGCGCGGCGAACTACCTCCAGCCGCAGGTGCTGGACCGGTTCGACCTGATCGGGTTCGACCCCCGCGGGGTCGGGGCCAGCAACCCGCTCAAATGCTTCACCACGCAGGAGGACGCGGACGAAGTCTTCGCCGCGCAGATCCCCGTACCGCTTTCGCGGCAGGAGATCTCCGGCACGCTGGCGTCTTATCGCGACTACGGCCAGTTCTGCAAGAACAACGCCGGCGCGCTGCTGAACCACATGTCCACCAAGGACGTCGTGCGTGACCTCGACAAGATGCGGGCGGCCGTCGGCGACCAGAAGCTGACCTTCGTCGGCTTCTCGTACGGGACCCTGATCGGGTCGACGTACACGTCGATGTTCCCGAAGCAGAGCCGCGCGATCGTCATCGACGGCAACGTCGACCCGGCGCTGCGCACCAGTGACGGCGTGCAGTACGACCGCGAGCGCGCTCGCGGGTTCGAGATCGCGCTGGACGCGTTCCTGCGCAAGTGCGCGCAGGTCGGGCCGAAGTGCTCGTTCAGCTCGGGTACCCCGCGGGAGAAGTTCGACGAACTCCGCACGTACCTGCGCCAGCAGCCGATCAAGCTGCCGGACGGCAGCGGCTACGACATCAACACGTTCACCGGCACGGTCTCCGGTGTGCTGTATTCGCCGTCGTCGTTCCCGGCGCTGGCCGACGATTTGCAGGCGCTGTACAACGTCATCCACCCGCCGGCGGCGCAGACGCAGACGGCGCAGGCCGTCGAGCTGAAGGTGCTGCGGTCGGGCGTGAACGGGCGGGCCGACGCGGACCCGGACAGCCCGTACACCGGTGACGACTCCTACTTCGCCGTGAACTGCTCGGACAAGAAGATCACGATCAAGCAGGAGAAGGTTCCCGAGATCGCCGCGAAGTGGGAGAAGGAATCGCCCACTTTCGGTCGCTACCAGGCGTTCGCGGACATCGCGGGCTGCCCGGTGTGGCCGGCGAAGAACCCGGACGTCTACCGCGGCCCGTGGCAGGCCAAGACCGACACCCCGGTGCTGGTCGTCGGCAACTACTACGACCCGGCGACCCAGTACCTGTTCTCGAAGCGGATGGCCGCCGAGCTGGGCAACGCCCGGCTGCTGTCGGTCGACGCCTTCGGGCACTGCATCCTGGGTGACTCGCTCGGCGTGGACAAGGTGACGGCCGACTACCTGATCGATCTGAAGGTCCCGGCCAACGGTCAGGTGTTCCAGCCGAACGTCCAGCCGTTCGGAACCGCCACTGCCTGATCCCAGGCGCAAGTCCGTGAAGGCCTCCTTCCCTGCTCTCAAGGTCGAGAAGGAGGCCTTCACGGACTTCTGGCCTCAGACGTCGACGCTCGCGTAGGCGTCCAGGCCGTAGTTCGTGGCGTACGCGTTCTCGACGCCGACGAGAAGGTCGACGATCTCGAAGTACCGGTCCCAGAAGGGCGTCTCGCGCAGCGCCTCGATGAGGAGCTGGTACGAGTGATGGTCCTGGGCCTCCCACACCCACACGTCGGTCACCCGCGCCGAGTAGAACTCGGTGTCGAAGAAGCGGGAACGGACTCCCTTCACCTTGCTCTCGATCGCCGGGAGTACTTCGGTCTTGAAGACCGCCACACGTTGTTCGACCGTCAGGCCGAGCCATTCGGGCGTGGTCTTCACCAGCATGAACGCGGTCACTTCGGACATGGTGATTCCTTTCAGGAGTAGGCGCCGGCTTCGATGTCCTCGACCAGGGTCGGCCCGTACGCGGTCCACTTGAGGAGTTCGCGGGTGCGCGCGCTCGACGCGGACATGTCCGTCGCGAAGAACCGGCCGACGAAACCGAAGTGCTCGGCGGCCTTCTCCGGCGCGACGGACACCACAGGGATACCGAGTGCCCGTCCGACGGCTTCGGCGATTTCCTTTGTCGTGACGGCTTCTTCGGCGACGACGTGGAGCAGCGAGCCGGTGGGCGCGCCTTCGAGGCCCAGCCGGACGAGCCGGGCCGCGTCGGTGCGGTGCACCGCCGCCCACGCCGTGGTGCCGTCGCCGATGTAGCCGGACACGCCGTGTTCACGGGCCGCCGCGACGAGCGACGCGAGGAAGCCGTGGTCGCCGATGCCGTGGACGGAAGGCGCGAAGCGGGCACTGATCACCCGCATCCCCTTCTCCGCGTACTCGAGCGCGAGGTTCTCGGCGCCACCTCGATGAGAGTCCGGGCCGACGGCGGGGGAGAGGTCGCTTTCGGTGGCGGGGCGGCCCTTGCCCAGGGTCGAGAGACCCGCGGCGAGGACGAAGGCCCGGCCGGTTCCGGTCAGCGTGTCCGCGAAGGTCTGGACCGCGGACCGCTCGGCGCGGTCGGACTCGGCGGGGTCGGCCCAGTCGTGCTTGTTCGCCAGGTGGATGACGGCCTCGGCCGCTTCGGCACCCGTGCGGAGACCGTCGAGATCGTCGAGGTCGCCACGGCGGACCCGAGCACCCTTGCGTTCCAGCGCGGCGGCGGAGGTATCCGAGCGAGCGAGGCCGGTGACCTCGTGCCCGGCGTCGAGCAGCTCGTCCACGACGGCCGAGCCGATCCACCCGGTCGCCCCGGTGACGAATACGTGCATGGGAATCGCTCCTTCTACTGGTTCCCGCGGGTGCGGGAAAGACGGGACTGCAGGACGACGAGCGCCCCGAGGACGAGCACGCTCACGCCGATCACCCGCAGGGCCGTGCCCGCGCTGGTGACGAACGCGGAGATCACTTCGGGCGCGCGACCGGGCGCCGCCGCGAGGGCCTGTGCGACGGTGTGCGGATCCTGGTTCGCGCGGACGTCCGGGGGCAGCGTGGCGACGAACCGTCCGGTGAGGACGGTGCCGATGACCGCGACACCGAGCGCGCTGCCGAACTCGCGGGTGGTGGCCTGCAGCCCCGCGCCGACACCGGCCTGTGCCGGGGCCAGCGAACCGGCGATGGCGGAGGACAGCGTCGGAAGGGCCAGCGTGACACCGATCCCGGTGACCACAAGCCAGGCGGCGTAGGCGGGATAGGACGTATCGGTGTCGCTTGTGGACAGTCCGAGGAGGCCGCAGCCGACGAAGACGAACGCGAGGGCGACGGTGACGTCGACCCCGGCACGCCGGACGAGCCTGCCCACCTGCCGCGCGCCGAGGATGACCGGGACGGTCAGCGGGATGATCCCCAGCCCGGTCAGCAGGACACTGAAACCCTTGCCGTACTGGAGAAACGACGCGTTGACGTAGAACAGCGCGAACATCCCGAAGAAGATGGCGGTCATGCCGAGGCAGGCGCCGCGCAACGCGGGCACGCGGAACAACCGGGGATCGAGCAGCGGATGCCGGGCCTTCAGCTCCACGAACGTCCACAGGGCGAAGAGCACCATGGCGCCGCCGAATCCGGTCAGGACGACCGGGCTGCCCCAACCCGCTTCGGGTCCTTCGACGATGCCGAGCAGCAACGCGACCGACGCGCCGACGAGCAGGATGGCGCCGAGCGGGCTGAGGGGACGGTCGTGGCGCGGGGACACCGGCGCGATCCGGGCGACGAGCGCGGCGAGCACCAGGGAAAGCGGGATCGCGGCCACGAACAGCCAGCGCCACGACCCGCCGGACAGCACCGCGCCACCCCCGACATTCCCCACCACGCCGCCGATCCCGGTCATCGACGCCCAGGTCGCGATGGTCACGCCCTTGCGTTCGGCGGGTACGGCGTGCAGCAGGACGGCGAGCGTGTTGGGCAGCACGGCGGCGGCCCCGATCCCGGTGATCGCGCGGCCGGCCAGCAGGACGGGCAGGTTCGGCGCGACCGCCGAGAGCAGGGCGCCGAGCGCGAACAGCGCCAGACCGGCGAGCAGCACGCCCTTGCGGCCGAAGCGGTCGCCCGCGGCGCCGCCGGGGATCACGAGGCAGGCGAAGAAGACGACGTAGGTGTCGACGATCCAGATCAGGGCGGAGGCGGACGGGCGCAGGTCGCTCGCGGCCAGCATCGGGACCGCGAGGTTGATCGCGGCGACCATCCCGACGACCAGCACGACACACGCGCACAGGACGGTGAGCAGACCGCGCCGGGCGGCCGGATGGCCCGAGGCGGTGCCCGGGTCCTCACGATTTTGAAGGCGGAGTGGCATGTCCACCACGCTAGGGACCAGCGCGGCCTTCGTGCGACGCAACATTGACAAGGATTACTTGCGTACGATGCAACTATGGCCGACCAGCTGGACCTCAATCTCCTGCGGGTGTTCGACGCGCTGCTCCGGGACGGCAGCGTCACCGGCGCCTCCGAGCGCCTGCACCTCTCCATCCCCGCGACGAGCCGGGCATTGAGCCGCCTGCGCCGGGCGATGGGGGATCCGATCCTGGTGCGCGCCGGGCGCGGGATGGTGCCGACCCCGTTCGCCCTCCGGACCGCGCCGCGGGTGCGATCGCTGCTCGACGAAGCGTCGGCGTTGATCAGCGCGGATCGGGAGCCGGCGATCGGGGAGCTGGAACGCACCTTCACCATCCGCATCAACGACGGTGTCGCCGCGACACTGGCGACGGCGGCCGTCGAAGCGACCGCGGCCGTCGCGCCCGGCGTGGTGCTGCGGTTCGTCGCCGAAGGCAGCGAAAGCGCCGAGGCGCTCCGGGACGGCTCGGTCGATCTGGACATCGGCGCGGGCGATCTCGCGGCACCGGACATCCACTCGACGCTGCTGTACCGCGAACGGGTGGTGGCGATCGTCCGGGTCGACAGCCCGCTCGGCCGGGCCCGCCGTCCGACACTGGCGCAGCTCTGCCGCTATCCCCACGTTTCGTCGTCGCGGCGGGGTCGTACCCGGGGTCCGCTCGACGACGTCCTGGAGGCCGAAGGACTGCGGCGGCGCGTCGCGGCCGTTGTCCCCACCTCCGCGGTCTCGGCGTTCCTGGTCGCGTCGAGCGACTACGTCGGGCTCGTGCCCCAGCGGCTGGCCGAGCAGTACGGCCGCTCGCTCGGGATCCGCTGGTTCCCGGTTCCGGCGGAACTGCCGGAGGTCGAGGTCCGGCAGCTCTGGCACGCCCGGCTCGACGCCGACCCCGCCCAGCGCTGGCTGCGGGAGACGATCCGTGCGGCGTTCGGTTCGCCCAATTAGCGGCAATTTCCGGAGCCGGAAATGACCTGGGAGGAGCGATCGCCGCTTGCTAAGGTGATCTTGATCCGCGATTCTCGCCGCGGTTGGGGGAAGGAAACCTTTGCGTACCAAGAGAACTCTGTCCATTGCCGGGGCATCCGCCGTCGCGTTGGCCGTACTCGCCCCGGCCTCGGCCTCGGCCGCCCCGGTACTCACCGAGCTTCCCGCGCTGCCCGGTTCCTCGGTCGCCGGTGCCGCCGGGATCAACGACAGCGGGGCAGCGGTCGGCTGGTCCAACACGGCCGGTACCTCGCACGCCGTGCGCTGGGGCGCCGACGGAACGGTCACCGATCTCGGCACCGCGGCCGGTGACACCCGGAGTGAGGCCACCGGGATCAACAACGCGGGAACGGTGGTCGGGCTGTCGTCGAACAGCACGGGGCAGCGCGCCGTCCGCTGGGCACCGGACGGCGGGATCACCGTCCTGGACACTCTCGCGGGAACCACGTACTGCCAGGCGGACGCGATCAACGCGACCGGCCAGATCACCGGCTATTGCTCGGCGTCCTACTCGAGCTACTACGGAAAGCCGGTCCGCTGGGGGACCGACGGCAAGGTCACCGAACTGGCCACCCTCCCCGGCGGGACCTCCGGCGGCGGGGCGGCGATCGCCGACGACGGCACCATCGCGGGCTGGTCGACCGCGCAGGACCACCAGACGCACGCGACCCGCTGGGCCCCGGACGGGACGGTCCTCGGGTTGCAGTACCTGCCGTCCGGTTACTACGCGAAGGCGTTCGGCATCGGCGCCGACGGGACGATCGTCGGCACGGTGCAGCGTTCGGTCGGCGGCAGCTACGGCGTGTTCGCCACGCGGTGGAAGGCCGACGGTTCGGTCACGGATCTCGGCGGGTTCCCGGTCACCGACAAGCCGGACAGCGAAGCGCGGGCCGCCGGTCCCGACAACACCGCGGTCGGTATGTCGAAGGACACAGAAGGGCGCTACACCGCCGTGCGCTGGAACTCCGACGGAAGCCTCACCGACCTCGGAAGGGCGGCTGGAGCAGGCCCGGGAACCATCACCTTCGCGACTTCGATCAACGTTCACGGCGTGATCGTCGGCCGGTCCGGCGCGGTCGCCGTGCGTTGGAAGCCCTGACCGCGTGGTATCTTCCGAAGGTTGATCAACACCGTTCGAGTAGGAAAGCGAGGTGAGCGGCACATGCCGGAAGACAGTTCTGGATCGACCGGAAGCGGTCGCCGTTCACCCGCGTGCGCGGTGCGCTGACCTTCTCCGGTCTCCTTTCCCTGTCTGGCTTTGTGTACGCACGCCAGAAAAGAGCCGGAATCATGAACACCTTCGAAATGCTGCTCAGGGTCGGCACCGGCGTCGGCCTCGGCGCCGTCATCGGCATCGAGCGCCAGTACCGCGCCCGGATGGCCGGTCTCCGCACCAACGCCCTCGTCGCCGTCGGCGCCACCCTCTTCGTCCTGTTGTCCGCCCACGGTTTCGGCGGGCTGAACAGCAGCGGTGACGCCGACCCGACGCGGGTGGCCGCCCAGATCGTCTCCGGTATCGGGTTCCTCGGCGCCGGGGTGATCCTGCGGGACGGGCTGAACGTGCGCGGGCTCAACACCGCCGCCACGCTGTGGTGCTCCGCGGCCGTCGGATCCCTTGCGGGCGCGGGACTTTACGTCGTCGCGCTGGCGGGGACCACGGTGATCGTCGGGGTCAACGTGCTCCTGCGCCCGCTGGGCCGCGTCGTCGACCGCCGCCCCGGGCACCGGGAAGACTGCTCCGAGGTCGTGAGCGGCAATGACGGTTCTATTTGAGAGATAAGCCAAACATGGCGCGATCGGCTCGCAACTGTGAAGGCCCCCTTGCTTACCCTCAAGGTAGCGAAGGAGGCCTTCACTACCTTGACGATCGACAAGGGGCCCCACGTGGGGCAGGGCGCGTCCCATGTCTGTCCACCAGGGATAGTCACCAGCGACTCGGTGTCCGATCGATGCCTAGAAGTACGGTTCAGGATGGGGTCGTGAGTGATAAAGAGCGTTAGAACGCTACTTATCACTCACGACCCCATCCCAAAACCGCGCAAACTACTCAAATTGGACACCTGGGGCCGGACAGGGGTCTCTTGTGGACACCTGGGGTCGAGACTGGCTTCCGTCAGCCAGTCCGGTCCCGCGGCGGGTTTCTCCAGATTGATCATGTGCGCGACCCCGGGGACGACCAGTCTCCGGGCGTCGCGTGCCTCGCTTTCGATCTGGCAGGCGATGGCCAGGATGTCCGGGGAATCCAGATCTCCCAACAAGGTCAGGGTGCGCGGGGTCAGCTCGCCGAGGCGTTCGACGGCCCGGAGTTCGTCCATCAGCGTGAAGCCGGAGAGTCCGTGCCGCACGACCGTCTGCGTGTACATCTCCTGGCACAGCCGCCGGACTCGCTGATCGACGTCGGCGGGGGCGCGCCGCGGCCCGTCCACCCACATGCGCAGGATGCATTCGATGGCACCGGGGAGATCGCCCTTGGCGCCCGCCTCTTCGAGCTTCTTGTTCTGCTCCAGGACGAAGGGGTCCTTCGTCACCATCGCACTGAGCCCGGTGGCGACCAGGACGAGGTTCTCGACCAGATCCGGGTAGGTCAGCGCGAAGTCGACCGCGATCCGCCCGCCACCGGACAGGCCGACGAGCGAGGCCCGGGGGAGTCCCAACGCGGTCATCAGCTCGCGGAGATCCTCGTAGTGCTTGAACCGCTCTGTCGGCGTGGACGACTCGCCGTGCCCGCGCGCGTCGTACCGGATGACGGTGTGGTGTGGTGCGAGCGCCGTCATCTCGGCGTCCCACATCCGGGAGTCGAGGATCCCGCCGTGCAGCAGGATCACCGGATCGCCGTCGCCCCGGGCCTCGTAGGCCAATTCGCCGTTTTCGACCTGAACTCTCCCCGTGGTCATGCCCGCACGGTACCGAAGAACGACGAAGGCCCCTTTCCCCGAAGTGCGGGGAAAGGGGCCTTCGCGGGGGTTGCTTTACGCCTTGGTCATCTTCCGCAGGACGTACTGCAGGATGCCGCCGTTGCGGTAGTAGTCCGCCTCACCCGGGGTGTCGATGCGGACGTCCGCGTCGAACTCCACCTTGGTGCCGTCGGTCTTCGTCGCGGTGACGTGGACCGTGCGCGGGGTCTCGCCCTCGTTCAGCTTGGTGATACCCGAGATGTCGAACGTCTCGGTGCCGTCGAGGCCGAGCGACGCGGCCGACTCGCCCGCCGGGAACTGCAGCGGGATGACGCCCATGCCGATCAGGTTCGACCGGTGGATCCGCTCGAACGACTCGGTGATCACCGCGCGCACGCCCAGCAGGCGCGTGCCCTTGGCCGCCCAGTCACGCGACGAACCGGAGCCGTACTCCTTGCCGCCCAGGACGACCAGCGGGATGTCCTGCGCCGCGTAGTTCTGCGCCGCGTCGTAGATGAACGCCTGCGGGGCGCCGTCCTGGGTGAAGTCGCGGGTGTAGCCGCCCTGCACGTCGTCCAGCAGCTGGTTGCGCAGCCGGATGTTCGCGAAGGTGCCGCGGATCATGACCTCGTGGTTACCGCGACGCGAGCCGTAGGAGTTGAAGTCCTTCTTCTCCACGCCGTGCTCGGTCAGGTACTGCGCGGCCGGGGTGCCCGGCTTGATCGCGCCGGCGGGGGAGATGTGGTCCGTGGTGACCGAGTCGCCGAGCTTCGCCAGCACGCGCGCGCCGGAGATGTCGGTGACCGGGGACGGCTCCGCCTTCATGCCCTCGAAGTACGGGGGCTTCCGGACGTAGGTGGACTCCGCGTCCCAGTCGAAGGTCTTGCCCTCGGGGGTGGGCAGGGACTTCCACCGCTCGCCACCGTCGAAGACGTCGGCGTAGTCCTTGGTGAACATCTCCTGCGTGATCGCGTAGTCGATGGTCTCCTGGATCTCCTTGGCCGAGGGCCAGATGTCCTTCAGGAAGACGTCGTTGCCCTCGGTGTCCTGGCCGAGCGGCTGGTTCTCGAAGTCGAAGTCCATCGTGCCGGCGAGCGCGTAGGCGATGACCAGCGGCGGCGACGCGAGGTAGTTCATCTTCACGTCGGGGTTGATGCGGCCTTCGAAGTTCCGGTTGCCCGAGAGCACCGAAACCGCGGTGAGGTCGTTCTCCTGGATCGCCGCGGAGATCTCGTCCGACAGCGGGCCCGAGTTGCCGATGCAGGTGGTGCAGCCGTAGCCGACCAGGTGGTAGCCCAGCTTCTCCAGGTACGGCCACAGGTTGGCCTTGGTGTAGTAGTCGGTGACGACCTGCGAACCCGGCGCCATCGAGGTCTTGACCCACGGCTTGACCGCGAGGCCCTTGTCGACCGCGTTGCGCGCGAGCAGCGCCGCGCCGAGCATGACCGACGGGTTGGAGGTGTTGGTGCACGAGGTGATCGAGGCGATCACCACGGCGCCGTGGTCGAGGACGAACTCGCCGCGGTCGGAGGTGCTGACCTTGACCGGCTTGCTCGGGCGGCCGCTGTGGCCGTTCGCCGCCGACTGGATGTCGACCGCGCCCTCGTCCTTGAACGAGAGGGCGGCCGGGTCGCTGGCCGGGAAGGACTCCTCGACGGCCTCGTCGACGTTGGTGTGCGGGGTGTCCTGCTCGCCGCCGACGTAGTCGTGGATCGACTTGCGGAAGGAGTTCTTCGCGTCGGTGAGCTCGATGCGGTCCTGCGGGCGCTTCGGGCCGGCGATCGACGGGACGACCGTCGAGAGGTCCAGCTCGATGTACTCCGAGTACTCCGGCTCGTGCGACGGGTCGTGCCAAAGGCCCTGCTCCTTGGCGTAGGCCTCGACGAGCGCGACCTGCTCCTCGGACCGGCCGGTGAGCTTGAGGTAGCGGACGGTCTCCTCGTCGATCGGGAAGATCGCCGCGGTGGAGCCGAACTCCGGGCTCATGTTGCCGATGGTGGCGCGGTTGGCCAGCGGCACCGCGCCGACGCTCTCGCCGTAGAACTCGACGAACTTGCTGACCACACCGTGCTTGCGCAGCATCTCGGTGATGGTGAGCACGACGTCGGTGGCGGTCACGCCGGTGGGGATCTCGCCGGTGAGCTTGAAGCCCACGACGCGCGGGATGAGCATGGAGACCGGCTGGCCCAGCATGGCCGCCTCGGCCTCGATGCCGCCGACGCCCCAGCCCAGCACGCCGAGGCCGTTGACCATCGTGGTGTGCGAGTCGGTGCCGACACAGGAGTCGGGGTACGCCTGGCCGTTGCGGGCCATGACCGTGCGCGCGAGGTGCTCGATGTTGACCTGGTGCACGATGCCGGTGCCCGGCGGGACGACCTTGAACTCGTCGAAGGCGCCCTGGCCCCAGCGCAGGAACTGGTAGCGCTCGCGGTTGCGCTCGTACTCGATCTCGACGTTGCGCTCGAAGGCGTCGGCGCGGCCGAACACGTCGATGATGACCGAGTGGTCGATGACCAGCTCGGCGGGAGCCAGCGGGTTCACCTTGTCCGGGTCGCCGCCGAGGTCGGTGACGGCCTCGCGCATGGTGGCGAGGTCGACGACGCAGGGCACGCCGGTGAAGTCCTGCATGATCACGCGGGCGGGGGTGAACTGGATCTCGATCGACGGGTCCGCCTTGGCGTCCCAGTCGCCGAGCGCGCGGATGTGGTCGGCGGTGATGTTCGCGCCGTCCTCGGTCCGCAGCAGGTTCTCGAGCAGGATCTTCAGGCTGTAGGGAAGGCGCTCGGAGCCCTCGACCTTGTTCAGGCGGAACACCTCGTAGGAGGCGTCGCCCACCTTCAGCGTGTCTTTGGCGCCGAAGCTGTCCTTGCTGGCAGGTGCAGTCACTTCTAACTCCAGTGGCATGGACTCAGGCTCGTGAGCGTTCGTCCCGGGTCAGTTCGGTGTGTTCTCAGTGTGTTTCCAGGCCGTCGGGTCGACCCGGAGCGAGTCTTGCGCACCCCCACCGTAAGTCCGGACGCGGGATGGCACACCTCGTTCGTCCCTTAAAACAGTACGCGCGTCCTTTTTGGGAAGCAAGCCGCCACGCCGGTCATCAACGTCTCATCGGCCGCGTCCGTTCGAGTGACGAAACGTTCGTCTGTTCGTCCCCCGTTGAGGGGAAATGGTGCCTACGGTGTGTAAGTTCCTGGTGGTGCTTCTGGTAATGCTGATGCAGCAGTGGCACAGTGAGCCGGAAGTTCAAGATCAGGAGGTGGGCGGATCGTGCGTGGTGAAACCGGGTCCGGGACCGTGGCCCGCCGTGGCGTGACCCTCGCCGCGCTCGGCGTCGTCCTGTTGCTCGGGGTGACCGGCACGGGTCTCGCGGTCCCGCCGCCCCCGCCGAACCCCAGTGACTCCGAGATCAACTCGAGCAAGGCCGAGGCCAACGCCAAGGCGGGCGATGTCGGCAGGCTCACCAACCAGCTGGCCCAGGCCGAGTCGAAGCTCGCTCAGCTCAACGACGAAGTCGAGCTGAAGATGGAAGAGGCCAACAAGGCGCGGGTCGACGCGGAGAGCGCGCAGGACGCCGCCGCGCAGGCCGACCGGGAAGCGCGGTCCGCGCGCACCGAGGCCGACGCCGCGCAGGCCGCCATCGACAAGGCCCGCGCGGACCTCGACAAGTTCGCCGCCGCCAGCTTCCAGCAGGGCAGCACCATCGGTTCGGTGTCGGCCTACCTCACCGCCGACAGCCCCAAGGAACTGCTCGGCCGCGCGCAGCTGCTCGACGCCGTCGGCGGCAGCAGGCTCAACGCGCTCGACACGATGAAGCGCGCGCAGACGGAGAAGTCCAACAAGGACGCGACGGCGCGCAAGAAGCTGGAGATCGCGCAGGAGCGCAAGCGCGAGGCCGAGGCGGCGAAACACGAGGCCGACAACGCCCAAAGCGCCGCCCAGCACGCGCAGGACACCCAGGCCACGCAGAACGAGCTGCTGGAAGCCGACAAGGCGAACGTCGAGAAGCAGCTCTTCGAGGCGCAGCAGAAGGTCAGCGGCCTGCAGGGCCAGCGTCAGCGCTACGAAGACTGGAAGGCGCAGAAGGCCCGCGAGGACGAGGAACGCGCCCGTCAGGCCGCGCTCGCCGCGTCGAGGCCGAGCCAGGGCGGCAGTGGCCGTCCGTCGGGCAGGCCCGTCCAGTCGGCTCCCGCCGGGGCGAGTGTCGAGGCCGTCGTGCAACGGGCGCTGTCGCAGCTGGGACTTCCGTACGCGTGGGGTGGCGGAAACACCTCCGGCCCCACCCGCGGTATCCGCGACGGCGGCACGGCGGACCGCTACGGCGACTACATGAAGATCGGCTTCGACTGTTCCGGCCTGATGATCTACGCCTTCGCGGGGGTGCGGGCGCTCCCGCACTACAGCGGATACCAGTACGACGCCGGGCGGAAGGTGCCGCTATCCCAGATGCGCCGCGGTGACATGCTCTTCTGGGGCGGCAGCGCGCGGGGGATCCACCACGTCGCGATGTACCTCGGGAACGGGCAGATGGTCGAGGCGCCGCAGTCGGGTCTGCGGGTGCGGATCGCGCCGGTGCGCTACGGCGGCATCATGCCGTACGCGACCCGCTTGATCGGCTAGGGCGTGGCATACGCGGGCATCGTGCTGGCGGGCGGCGCCGCGCGCCGTCTGTCCGGTGTGGACAAACCCGCGTTGCCCGTCGGCGGAAAACCGTTGATGGCGCGGGCTTTGGCGGCGCTCGCCGACGCGGACCCGGTGATCGTCGTCGGCCCGGAACGGCCGGGTTTCGGCGGCGTGCGGTGGACGCGGGAGGCTTCGCCGGGCGCGGGCCCGGTCGCCGCGCTGGCGGCGGGGCTCGCCATGGTGCCCACGGAGATCGTCGTCGTGCTGGCCGGCGACCTCGCCGGGGTGCGCAGGTCCACTGTGGACAGGCTGACGGCGGCGCTGGGCACGGCGCCGGGGGCGGTCCTGGTCGATTCCTCGGGCGAGCGGCAGTGGCTGCTCGGCGCCTGGCGGGCCGAGGCCCTGCGGTCGGCGCTGCCGGAGCGGGTCGAGAACGCGTCGCTGCGGCGGACGCTCGGCGGGCTGGAGATCGTCGAGGTGCCGGAGGAGCCGGGGGAGAGCGACGATATCGACACCCCGGAGGATCTGGACCGGTTTTCCTGAGACGCCCAGGGAACCTCCCGGCTTGGTTCGGCATCATAAGCCGGTGAGCTCGCGGCCCAGGGTGACGTATCGATCGACCGTTCTCGGAGACAGCGAGGCGTTCTTCGGCGACTTCGACACGTGGTCCACCCGGCTCGCCCTGGAGGAGCTGCTCGACGAGGCGCTGGACCTGCCGGAGATCGCGGGCGGGCTCAAGCGGGAGGAACTGCGTGCCGAGGAGGCGCGGCAGGCGATCCTCGCCAGTGTGTCGGCGCTCGCCAAGGTCAGGATGGAACGCGAACGTGCCCAGCGCGCGCCGGGCAGGCCGCCCTCCTGGGACCTGGCGCTGGAGGAAGTCGGCCTGCTGGCCGGTGTCGGGGTCCTGGTGGCCGGCTACTTCACCGTGTTGCAGCTCGCCTGGCCCGCGATGCCGCTGGGTTTCCAGGCCTTCGGGCTGCTCGGCCTCGCCTGCGTGATCACGCTGTCGGCGGGACGGATCGTCCGCCGGTTCCCGGTGCTGTTCGTCCGGGACAAGGGACGGCTCGCGGGCACCGTCCCGCATCCGGATCTGGTCGCCCTCGGCGACCGCCGTGACCACGCGCTCCGGGAGATCGTCCTTCCCGAACTTCGCGCCTACATCCAGGACCACCGGCGGACCTTCGACAGTACCGACCTGACCTTCGCCGAACCGGATCCCCAGGACGAGGAGCCGGGACACGATCTCGTGCACACGGCGGCGGTCAGGAGGCTGCGGCGGATCGTCGACCGCGCCGATTCGGTCGCGATCGCCCTGGCCGGCAGCCGGGGAGCGGGTAAGACCACCTCGATCCGCTCGCTCGAACAAGGGCTGCTCAGCCAGGCGGGCCAGGCTGCGCCGCTGGTCGTGGTCGGATCGGCGCCGGCGGCCTACGAAGCCCGTGACTTCGTCCTGCACCTGCACGCGCTGCTCTGCAAGGCCGTACTGGCCGCGATCCCGCCGGGGCGGACCCGGACGGCGGATCAGGTCCGGTGGTGGACGGTGCTCGGCAGGACGGCCTGGCGGCTGCTCTCCCACGCGCTGAAGGTCTGCGTCGCCTTGGTGGCCGTTTGGCTGCTGTGGGGCGGAAGCGTTCAGCAAGCGGCATCGGAACTGGCAGCGTTCGGCGGCGACATTCTGCACGGCAGGCTCACGCCGGGTCAGGTGTGGTCGGGGCTTCCGGTCCGGCGCCTGCTGGCCGCCGGTGTTCTGACCGCTGTCCTGGTGCGGGAGAGTTACGGCGTGCTCAGGGTTCTCCTGAGCCCGCTCCTGTATCTGATCGCCCGGTGGGGAGAAGCGGATCTCAACCGGTTGCAGCGCATCACCAGGCAGCAACTCGACCGGATCCGGTTCCTGCAGACTTACACGACCGGATGGTCCGGGAAGCTCAGCATGCCGCTGAGGGGCGAGGCGGGCCGGACCTGGTCCACCCAGCGTGCCGAGCAGCAGCTCACGCATCCCGAGGTCGTCGACAAGTTCCGGGAGTTCGCCGAACTGGCGGCGGCATGCCTCGCCGCGGAGGACGTCGCCGGGCGGGTCGTGATCGCGATCGACGAACTGGACAAGATCGGGGAGCCCGAGAAGGCGCACCAGTTCATCAACGACGTGAAGGGCGTTTTCGACGTCCCTGGCTGCCTGTTCTTCGTGTCGGTTTCCGACGACGCGGTGCTCGGCTTCGAACAGCGCGGGCTCGGCGTCCGCGACGCGTTCGACAGCGCGTTCTCGGAGATGGTGCGGCTGGAACCGTTCACTTTGGACGAAAGCAGGCTGTGGGTCGCCCTGCGGTTGCGGGGGATCTCCGAGCAGTTCTGCTACCTGGCGCATTGCCTTTCGGGCGGGCTGCCCCGGGATCTCAAGCGTTGTGCCGTCGAGATGGTGGACCTCGCGAACGAGAGCTACCGGCCGTCGCTGGAGACCGTCGCGCGCACCCTGGTCACCGCCGAGCTGGCGGGCAAGACCCGGGCGTTCACCGCGACGGCGGCGACCTTGGAGCGCTCGCCCGAACTGGTCGCCCTGACCACCGACCTGCTCGGCGTCCCCGGTACCGAGGCACCGGGGGAGCTGGCCGGACTCGCCGCCCGTCTCGTGCGGGCCGACGGGGAGGACACGGCCGCGCCGATCAGCGACCTGCGCTGGCACAGCGGCTGTTTCGTGCTGTTCTGCGCGACGGTGCTGGAGATCTTCGACGACACCCTGACGGGTGACCGGCTGGGGCCAGGGCTGCACCGGCTCGCCGTCGTCCGGCGGCGGATGGCGATGCATCCGCGGCAGGCGTGGGACGACCTCGCGGAGTTCCGGAAGGAGCGGGGGCTGACGTGAGCGGAAGCCCTTCACAGCGGTCATACCGGTGGTCCGGTTGGCTACCTTCACGAACGGCTGTGCCACCGACCACTACGGTCACATCCGGACGCAAGAACGCAAGCGGGGAACACAGGAGGCACGAGTGACCGAGCCCGGCTACGCCGACGGCGCGCAGCAGCAGCCCGGAACGCCGGCGCGGGACGCCCAGTTGCTGGAGCGGACCGTGTTCGAGGTCAAGCGGATCATCGTCGGCCAGGACAGGCTGGTCGAGCGGATGCTGGTCGGCCTGCTGGCCAGGGGGCACCTCCTGCTCGAAGGCGTCCCCGGGGTCGCCAAGACCCTCGCCGTCGAGACCTTCGCGCGCGTGGTGGGCGGCTCGTTCTCGCGGGTGCAGTTCACCCCGGACCTGGTCCCCGCCGACATCCTCGGCACCCGGATCTACCGCCAGGGCGCCGAGCGGTTCGACGTCGAACTCGGCCCGGTGGTGGCGAACTTCGTGCTCGCCGACGAGATCAACCGCGCGCCGGCGAAGGTGCAGTCGGCGATGCTCGAGGTGATGGCCGAACGGCATGTGTCGATCGGCGGCCAGACCTTCCCGATGCCCGACCCGTTCCTCGTGCTCGCCACGCAGAACCCGATCGAGAACGAGGGCGTCTACCCGCTGCCCGAGGCGCAGCGCGACAGGTTCCTGTTCAAGATCGTCGTCGAGTACCCGACCGCCGAGGAAGAGCGGGAGATCATCTACCGGATGGGCGTCACCCCGCCCACCCCGCAAGAGGTGCTGAGCCCCGCCGAGCTGGTCCGGCTGCAGAACGTCGCTTCGCAGGTGTTCGTGCACCACGCCCTGGTCGACTACGTCGTCCGCCTCGTGCTCACCACCCGTACCCCGAACGACCACGGTCTCGCCGACGTCGCGGGCTGGGTGTCCTACGGCGCTTCGCCGCGGGCGAGCCTCGGCATCATCGCCGCGGCCCGCGCGCTGGCACTGGTCCGCGGCCGGGACTACGTGCTCCCGCAGGACGTCGTCGACGTCGTCCCCGACGTGCTGCGTCACCGGCTCGTCCTGTCCTACGACGCGCTGGCCGACGGCGTCCCCATCGACCACATCATCACGCGGGTGCTGCAGACCGTGCCGCTGCCGCAGGTCTCGGCCCGGCCGCAGGGCGGGGCCGGGCAAGGCGGCCCGGTTCCGGCCGGCGCGCCCGTCAGGTAAGGAATCCGAGTGAAGAACGAGAAGGGCGAACGTCCTTCCTGGGCTCCGCCGGTCCTCCGCGGGGAGCGGATGGAGGCGGGCCTGCGCACGCTCGAACTCGACGTGCGCCGCCGTCTCGACGGTCTGCTGCAGGGCAACCATCTCGGCCTGGTGCCGGGGCCCGGTTCGGAACCGGGGGAGGCCCGGCCGTACCAGCCCGGTGACGACGTCCGCCGGATGGACTGGGCGGTCACCGCGCGGACGACGAGCCCGCATATCCGGGAGACCGTCGCCGACCGTGAACTGGAGACCTGGCTGGTGGCGGACGTGTCCGCGAGCCTCGACTTCGGCACCGCGCTGTGCGAGAAGCGCGATCTCGTCGTCTGCGCGACGGCCGCGGTCGCCCACCTGACCGGCGGGGGCGGCAACCGGATCGGCGCGCTCGTCACCAACGGGGCGGGCAGCATCACGCGTATCCCGGCGCGCGGCGGTCTTCCGCACGCGCGGGGACTGGTCCGCAAGATCGCCGAGACCCCGCGTGCCGAAGTGGGTGTCCGCGGCGATCTGGCGGCGGCGCTGGAGAAGCTGCGCCGTCCGCCGCGGCGTCGCGGGCTCGCGGTCGTGATCTCCGATTTCCTCGGCGACACGGAATGGCAGCGTCCGCTGCGCGCGCTCGGCGGGCACCACGACCTCATCGCCATCGAAGTGCTCGACCCGCGCGACATCGACCTGCCCGACGTGGGCACCGTCGTGCTGGCCGACCCGGAGACAGGGAAACAGCGCGAAGTGCACGCTTCGGCCTTGCTGCGCAAGGAATTCGGCGCCGCGGCGCACGCTCACCGGCAGGAGGTCGCGGCCGCGCTGCGCCGGGCCGGTGCCGCGCATCTGGTGCTGCGCACCGATTCGGACTGGATCGCGGACATGGTCCGGTTCGTGGTGGCCCGCAAGCGCCGCTGGTCCGGGGGTGTCGCGTGAGCCTCACCGGATTCGCCTCGCCGTGGTGGTTCCTGCTGCTGCTGGCGGTCGTCGCCGTGGCCGTGGGCTACGTACTCTCCCAGCGCGCCCGGCGCAAGCGCACCATGCGGTTCGCCAACCTGGAACTGCTGGACAAGATCGCGCCGAAGAGCCAAGGCTGGGTGCGGCACGTTCCCGCCATCCTGATCGTGCTTTCGCTGCTGGTGCTCACGGTCGCGCTCGCCGGGCCGACCGCCGAGCAGAAGGTGCCCCGCAACCGGGCGACCGTGATGCTGGTGATCGACACCTCGCTGTCGATGGAGGCGACCGACGTCGCCCCGACCCGGCTGAAGGCGGCCCAGGAGTCGGCGCGCTCGTTCGCGCAGAACATGACGCCGGGGGTGAACCTCGGGCTGATCTCGTTCGCGGGGACGGCGACCGTGCTGGTCGCGCCGACCACCGATCGCGGCGGCGTCGTGAAGGCGATCGACAACCTGAAACTCGCGCAGTCGACGGCGACCGGTGAAGGGATCTTCGCCGCCCTGCAGTCGATCGAGAGCTTCTCGGCGATCGTCGGCGGCGCGGAAGGCCCGCCGCCCGCCCGGATCGTCCTGATGAGCGACGGCAAGCAGACGGTGCCCGACGACCTGTACGCCCCGCGAGGCGGCTACACCGCCGCGCAGGCCGCGAAGCAGGCGCAGGTGCCGATCTCGTCGATCTCGTTCGGGACCATGCACGGTTCGGTCGACATCGACGGCAAACCGCAGGACGTGAAGGTCGACGACGAGTCGCTGGAGGAGATCGCGCGGCTTTCGGGCGGCGACTTCTACAAGGCGGCCAGCGCGGACGAGCTGAAGCGCGTGTACAACGACCTCGGCGAGCAGATCGGTTACGAGCTGAAGGACGCCGACGCGAGCCGTCCTTGGGTCATCATCGGGACTTTGGTCTTGATGATCGGTGCCGCCGCTTCGCTCTTCCTGGGGCAGCGGCTGCCCTAGTTTCACCTACCGCGCGTGCTATGAAAGGTCCTTCCTCGCAAATTTTGCAAGGAAAGGACCTTTCATAGCATTGGGGCCAGGCGTCTCACGGGGTCGCGAAGCCGTTCTGCCGCCAAGCCTCGTAGACGCTGATCGCCGCGGTGTTGGACAGGTTCAGGGACCGGCTCGACGGCAGCATCGGCAGCCGCACCCGATCGGTCACCTCAGGGGCCGATTGGACCTCAGCAGGCAGCCCGGCCGACTCCGGCCCGAACATCAGCACGTCGCCGGGTTCATACGCGACGTCGGTGTGCAGCCGCGTCGCCGACGCGCTGAACGCGTAGACCCGCGCGGGGAGCAGCGCGGCCCACGCCGCGTCGAGGTCCGCGTGGACGTGGACGCGCGCGAGGTCGTGGTAGTCGAGTCCGGCGCGCCGCAGCTGCTTGTCCTCCAGCGTGAAACCGAGCGGCTCCACCAGGTGGAGTTCGCAGCCGGTGTTCGCGGTCAAGCGGATCGCGTTACCCGTGTTGGGCGGTATTTCCGGGCGGTAGAACAGGATGCGGAACACGAGGGTTGATCGTCTTTCGTTCACGGTCGCTTCGCCTGAGCGCGGCCGGGTGGCCATCGAACCGGACGAGCATGAGGCCCGCCCGTGACCATCCCACCACAGGAGGGCTTCATGCCTTCACTCCCTCATCCCCTGTCGCGGCGCCGCTTCCTCGGTTACGGCTCCGCCGGCGCGGCCGCCGTCCTGCTGGGGACCGGTGCCTGGAACGCCGCCGGCGCGATGCCGCTCGCCCGCGGTGCCGGCAACCCGTTCACCCTCGGCGTCGCGTCGGGTGACCCGCTGCCCGGCGGTGTCGTGCTCTGGACCAGGCTCGCGCCGAAGCCTTACGAGGCCGACGGCTTCGGCGGTATGCCGAGGACGCCGGTGCGTGTCGAGTACGAGGTTTCGGTCGACGAGCGCTTCCGCGGCGTGATCCGCCGGGGCTCCGTGGTCGCCACGCCCGAACTGGGCCATTCCGTGCACCCCGAGATCCACGGTCTCGCGCCGGACCACCAGTATTTCTACCGGTTCCGCGCGGGCGGCGAGATCTCGCCGGTCGGCCGTACGCGGACGGCGCCGGTCGCCTGGTCGTCGCCGCGTGAGCTGAACTTCGCGTTCGCGTCCTGCCAGTCGTGGGAGGCGGGCCACTTCACCGCCTACGACCACATGGCGGCCGAAGACCTCGACCTGGTCGTGCACCTGGGCGACTACCTCTACGAAAGCGGCGTCACGGGCGTCGGCCGCGGAACGCCGGTGGGGGCGCAGTTCAAGGGCGAGACCTTCGACCTCGCGCGCTACCGGCTCCAGTACGCGCTCTACAAGTCCGAAGCGCCGCTGATGGCCGCGCACGCCGCCTTCCCGTGGATCCACGTCAACGACGACCACGAGGTGGAGAACAACTGGGCCGGTGACCTTTCGCAGGCCGACAACGAACCCGACCAGGACCCGGCGGTGTTCCGCCAGCGCCGCGCCCAGGCCTTCCAGGCGATGTACGAGCACCTGCCGTACCGCATCGCCCAGCTGCCGAAGGGCCCGGACGCGCGGCTTCACCGGCGGCTGAGCTACGGCACGCTCGCCGAGTTCACCATGCTCGACACCCGCCAGTACCGCGACGACCAGCCCTGTGGTGACGGCCAGTCGGCGAACTGCACCGAACGGTTCGACGACAACCGCACCCTGCTCGGCTCGGAACAGCGGAACTGGCTGCTCGACGGCTTCTCCCGGTCCCGCGCGCGGTGGCAGATCCTCGGCAACCAGGCGCCGATGGGGCAGACCGACACGGACGCGGGTGCCGCCACCAACGTCTACCTCGACCCGTGGGACGGCTACGTCGCCGACCGCGACCGCGTCCTCGCCGCGGCGCAGGACCGCGGGGTGCGGAACCTGGTGGTCATCACCGGCGACCGGCACCAGAACTACGCCTGGGACCTCAAACGCGACTTCGGCGACCCGGGTTCGCCCACCGTGGCGAGCGAATTCGTCGGGACGTCGATCACCAGCGGCGGCAACGGCGCCGACATGACCCCGGCGGGTGAGAACCTGCTGAAAGCCAACCCGCACATGAAGTTCTTCAACAACCAGCGCGGCTATGTCCGGGTGAACGTGAACCGGCAGCGCTGGCGCAGTGACTTCCGGGTGGTCCCGTACGTCAACACCCCCGGCGCGCCGATCAGCACGCGGGCCAGCTACGTCGTGGAGGACCGGCGCCCCGGCGTTCAGTCCGCCTGAGCGGGAAGGAGGGCGGCGTACGCCTCGCGCACGGACGCGGGTGGCGCCGCCTTCCGCAGCGTCACGGGATCGACGAAGACGTAGCGCGTCTTGACCTCCGTGCACAGGGTTTCGCCGCGGCGGACCTCGAAGTCGACGATCAGCGACGTCGTCCCGAGGTGGCCCAGGAACACGGCGATGACCAGTTCTTCGTCGTAGCGGCACGGCGCGTGGTAGCGCAGGTTCGATTCGGCGACCACGAGGTCGGCGCCGTGCTCCAGCGCGTTCTTGTGGGAGCCGAAGAGGGTTTTCTCCACGTCGAACATGGCCATGTCGACGTAGGCGAGATAGTGCGCGTTGAAGACGATGCCCTGCCCGTCGCATTCGTGGTAGCGCACGCGCAGCGGCATCTCGACGATCGGTTTCCGTGGTTCGGTCACCTGGCCAATTTACGTGAAGGCCTCCTTCCCCCGGCTCAGCCGGGGGAAGGAGGCCTTCACGCGCGTGTCAGTCGATGAAGTCGACGTCCGGATGGCGCGGCGACTCGCGGTCGAACAGGTGCCTGTCCCGGCCCTTCAGGTGCAGGTCGAAGAAGGCCCCGATGTAGTCGCGCTGCGCGGCGACGGAGCGGCGCGGGTCGATCGTGCCGATGAGTTCGCGCACCTTCGCCGGTTTGACGAGCGAGGCCAGCTGCGGGACGACGGCCTGCAGGTCGCTGTAGCCCATGTGCGCGCTCCCGCGCAGCAGCAGATCGCGTTTCCAGCCGCGCTGGTTCCCCCAGAACTCGACCCAGCTGCGGTCGTAGGGATTCGCGTGCGTGTGCTCGACGGGCTTGCCGGTGACCGGATCGGTGAGTTCCGAGCCCATCAGCATGAAGGGGCGGTCGAGGCCGTGCTTGACGACCTCTCCCGGGACGTACGGGGTGCCTTCCGGGAAGCCGAACGCGCTCGCGAGGGCGCCGTCGAGGTTGATCCCCGCGTCGACCCGGCGGTCGTGGTACATCGTTTCGCCGGAGGTGAAACCGCCGTAGGAATGCCCGAACATGCCGACGCGGGAGAGGTCGAGCAGCCGGCCGAGGCCGCGGGGCAGCGGCCGGTGCCCGGCGTCGGGGTTCACCCCGTGTGCCAGGAGGGACAGCTGGTCGAGGACGAACCGGCTGTCCGCCACCCTGGCGTCGATGGCCGTCTTCATCGTCGCGGGATCCAGTTCCCGTTGCGGGGCCCGCTCGATCCGGCCGCCGGGGAACTCGACGGCCATGCTCTCGTAAGTGTGCGAGAGCGAGACGACGACGTATCCGCGGCTCGCCAGATCGTCGGTGAGGACGGTGTCGAATTCCCTCGGCACGGAGAAGCCGGGCGAGAACACGACGACCGGACGAGGACCGCCCCACAGGCTCACGGGTACGTCCGTGCGCGCGTGGCGTTTCGCGGACGTCCAGTCGATCGAGCCCGGCGGGACGTCGAGGTAGGCGGGGCTGTTCAGCCCGTCGTCCAGTGTGTCGGCCATGGCGTCGCTGAGCCAGGGCGCCCGCGGTCCGTCACCGTGGCGGTCCGCGGGATAGGTCACGGTGGCCATGAGTTCGCGGCGGCGATCCGGTTTCCAGGGATCGGGCCGGGAGCTGTCGACCAGATGGAGTTCGGTGGTGCCGATCGCGTGGTCGCCGGTCGGCGCCGGTGTGGTGAACCGGATCGGCTCCGCCGCCGCGGCGGGGGCCGCGGTCGCGAGTCCGGCGGCGGCGGTCAGACCGGCCAGAAGCGCCGAACCCCGCACCGCCCAGGTGTGTCTCGATGACACTGTGGAGTCCTTTCGTCCGAGGAGACGGCCGGGCGGCCGCCTCCTCGGAGCGTGGCACAACGATCTAGTCGATGAAGTCGATATCCGGGTGCCGTGGCGACTCACCGTCGAACAGGTGCTGATCCCGGCCACGCAGGTGCAGGTCGAAGAACGCGCCGATGTAGTCCCGTTGCGCGGCGATGGACCGCCGCGGGTCGACGGTGCCGATGGCCGCCGCGCGCTTCTCCGGCGTCACGCGCGCGCCGAGCTGCGGCACGATCGTCTGCAGGTCGCTGTAGGCCATGTGCGTGCTGCCCCCGCGCAGGAGCAGATCCCGTTTCCAGCCCCGCTGCTGGGCCCAGAAATCCGCCCAGCTGCGGTCGAATTCGGGATGCCGGTGCGTGTGGTCCTGCGGTTTCCCGTTCTCGTCGGTGCCTTCGGCGCCCATCAGCAGGAACGGGCGGTCCAGGCCGCGTTTCGTGACCTCGCCCGGAACATAGGCGGTACCCGCCGGGTAGCCGAACGCGGACGCCATCGCGCCGTCGAGGTTGATCCCCGCGTCGATCCGGCGGTCGTGGACCATGCTCTCGCCCGCGGTGACCCCGCCGTAGGAATGGCCGTAGGCGCCGACCCGGGACAGGTCGAGCGACCGGCCGAGGCCCCAGGGGAGGGCGCGTTTCTCAGCGTCCGGGTTCTGTCCCCTCGCGAGTTTCGCGAGCTGGTCGAGGACGAACCGGGTGTCGCCGACTCGGGCGTCGAGGGCCTTCTTCATGAACTCCGGGCCTTCACCCGGGGGCAGCGCCGGTTCCAGCCGGCCGCCGGGGAACTCGACGGCCATGCTCTCGTAGGTGTGCGAGAGCGAGACGACCACGTACCCGCGGCTCGCGAGATCGTCGACGATCGTCGAGTAGGTCTCGCGCGGGGCACCGAAACCGGGGGAGAAGAGCGCCACCGGCTTCGGTGCGCCGAGTGCCGCCGGGACGCCGATCTCGGCCCGCCGTTTCGTCGACGGCCAGTCGATGGTGCCCGCCGGGACACCGAGGTAGTCCTCGCCCGCCAGCACCTGATCGATGACGGTGCTCATCCCGCGCGTGAGCCACGGCGCCCGCGGTCCGTCGGCGAACGGGTCCGCCGGATAGGTGACGGTGACCATGAGTTCCCGGCGCCGCTCCGGTTTCCACGGATCGGCGCGATCGCCGTCGACGAGATGGAGGTCGGTGGTGCCGACGTCGAAGTGGCCGGTGAGGGCCGGTGCGGTGAGCTCGACCTGATCGGCCGCGGTGGCGGGGGCCGCCGTGGCGAGCCCGCCCGCGAGCGCGAGGCCCGCGATGAACGCGGAACCCCGCGCCACGTGCGTGTGTCTCGATGACACTGCTGGAATCCTTCCGGAACGGGGCGGCCGGGCGGCCGCCTGCCTCCGACCCTGGCAGCGCCCCGGGACGACGCGCATCACTCCGAAGGTGGAGCGGTGATCACCCGTGCAGGGCACGGTAGGCCGACGCGGCACCCGGATGCAGCGGCACCTTGCCGGTACCGATCAGGGTCCGGACGTCGAGGAACTGGGTTCCGACGGCGGGTGCCGGGACGAGGTCGGCGGCGTGGCCGACCAGCGCGCGCGCCACGGCGGCGGCGACGTCGTCGGGCAGGGAAGGCGCCGCCAGCAACAGGTTCGCGACGCCGATGGTGCGCAGCTCGCCGACTCCCTGGTAGGCCTGGGCCGGGACGTGGACCTGGTCGTACACCGGTCCGTAGCCCGCGCGCAGCGCCGGAAGGTGCGCGTCCAGCGGAAGCAAGGTGATCGCGGTGGTCCGGTTCAGCTCGGTCAGCGCGGGCGTGGGGATGCCGCCCGACCAGAGCAGCGCGTCGACCTCGTGCGCCACCAGCGCGTTGATCGCCTCCCCGAGCAGGAGGTTCTTCGCGTTCACCGGGACCTGGGCGCGGGCGAACAGCCGGGTGCTGAACACGGCGACGCCGGACCCGCTCGCGCCCATCGCCACCGGCCGCCCGGCCAGATCGGCGAGCGACCGCACCTTGCCGTCCGCGCGGACCACGAGCTGGTGGTAGTTCTCGTAGACCCGGCCGATGGCCGAGAACGCGATGGGGACGGAGAACGGATCGGCGCCGGTGAAAGCGGATTCGGCGACGTCGCCGAGGACGAGTCCGAGATCGGCCCGGCCGTCCCGCAGCCGCCGCAGGTTCTCGACGCTGGCCTCGGTCGCGACGGCCACCGCGCGCAGCCGTGGCTCGGCCCGGTTGAGCTGCTGGGCAAGGAGTTCCGCGAAGGCGAGGTAGAAACCGCCGCTCTCGCCCGCGGCGATGACGACGTCCCGTTCGGGGCCCTGGTAGCCCGCCGTCGAACAGCCCGCGAGGGTGGCGAGCCCGGCGAGGAGCGCGGTGCGCCTGGTGACGGTCATGCCGGACCGCCAGTCGCGAGGGGGAGTTCGACGCGGACTTCGAGCCCGTGCGGTTCCGCTTGCCGCAGCTCGAGTTTCCCGCCCCGGGCGAGCACGTGCTGGTTCGCGATCGCGAGTCCGAGGCCCGTCCCGCGCGGCGCCCCGTCACCGCCCGCGCGCCAGAACCGTTCGGTCGCGCGTTCGCGGTCCTCTGTGGACAGTCCGGGTCCGTTGTCGGAGACGATGACCGTGGCGGTCGTGTCCCCGGTCTCGTAGCCGGTGGTGATGGTGGCGCCCTGGCCGGCGTAGTGCACCGCGTTGTCCAGCAGGACGTCCAGCACCTGCGCGAGATCACCCTCCGGGCACCGCACGGTCACCGGCGCGTGGTGACCCTCCGCGGCCGCGAGGTCGACTCCGGCGGCGTCGGCCGACGGGCGCCACGCGTCGACCCGTTCCGCGAGCACGGAAGGAAGGTCGCAGGGTTCGTCGCCGGCTTCCCCCGCGGCCAGCCGCGTCGCCGCGCTTTCCGCGAGCGCCAGCGCGAGCAGGCCGTCGAGCAGGGACTCCAGGCGTTCGACCTCGGCGACGGTCGCGCGGTAGGTCCGCTGCCCGTCCTCGTCGACCCGCGAGGCCAGCGAGTCGACCCGCAACCGCAAGGCGGCCATGGGATTCCGTAACTGATGCGAAGCGTCCGCGACGAGACGGCGCTGCTGTTCGGACGCCTCGACGACGGCGTCGGACATCCGGTTGAACGAGGTCGCGAGCGAACGCAGTTCCCTCGGCCCGGCCCGGTCGGGGACCTGCGCGCGATGCCCCTCGGTCACCGCCTGCACCCCGTTCTCCAGTTCGTGCAGCGGCCGCACCATCCACCGCGCGAGCAACACCGCGAGCAGCACGAACAGCGCCGCCACCAGCACCGCGCCCGCGACGATCGCGGCCCAGCGGGCGGCGACGTCGGCCGCCGCCGTCGCCACGGAGGCCCGCAGCACGACCACGCCCGCCACTCGCGTCCCGGTGCCGACGGGACGGGCGAAGTAGACCGGGTCGGCGGACCACGGGCTCAGCTGCTCGGGGCCTTTCGCGGGCTGATTGCGAAGGGCCGATTCGACGAGCGAGCGCACCACCGGTTCCGCGGCCGTCATCCCGCCGGTCTCCACCAGCGGCACCCCTCGGGCGTCGACCACGACGACGGCCTCGCCGTATAACGACGAATACCGCGCGGCGTCGACCGCCAGCGCGGACGGGTCACCGGAGTCGACGGCCTGCTGCGCGAGGACGACGAACCGGTCGACGTCGGCGTTGCGGGCGATGACCAGCTGCTGGGTCCGCTGCGCCGCGGTCGAGCCGAACAGCGGGACCGCGAACGCGGCGACCACGGTCAGCGCGAGCGTGACGAGGACGACCAGCAGCCGGGCGCGCACCGGTCAGTCCCGGCCGAGGCGGTAGCCGAAACCCCGGATCGTCGTGAGCAGTCCCGGCCTGTCGAGCTTCGCGCGGAGCTGCGTCAGATGCACGTCCAGCGACCGGGAGACGGCGAGGTACGCGTCACCCCAGACCTCGTCCATCAGCTGCTGGCGGCTCACCGCGGTCCCCGGCCGGGCGGCGAGCACGGCCAGGACGGCGAACTCCTTGGTGGTGAGCCCGATGTCGACGCCGCCGACCAGCACGCGCCGCGCCCCGAGGTCGATCTCGACGTCCTCGACCCGGACCACGCCGTCCTGGGGCGCCGCCGAGACGGCGGCGCGCCGGACGACCGCGTCGATCCTGGCCAGCAGCTCGGCCAGGCGGATCGGTTTCGCCAGGTAGTCGTCGGCGCCAAGCCGCAGCCCGCGCACCACGGAACGCTCGTCCCCGCTCGCGGTGAGCACGAGCACCGGCACGGGGGAGACCTGCCGGACCTTCCTCAGCACGTCGAGCCCGTGCATGTCGGGCAGATTGAGGTCCAGCAGGATCACGTCGGCCTCACGATGGCGGTGCAGCGCGTCGCTGCCCCGGATCACGTGGGAGACGGTGTGGCCGCGCGCCTGCAGCGATTCCGCGAGCGCGTCGGCGACGCCGGCGTCGTCTTCGACGAGCAGCACCCGCACGGCCACACCTTCCCGCCTAGCCTTCCCGGCCGGACACCAGCTCGGACTCGGGCCGCGGCTTCTTCTCCAGCTCCGAGGTCTTCGAGGTTTCCCGCATTGTGCCGTACACGATCAGCGACACCAGGACACAGCCCGCGACGTAGAAGAAGAACACCGATTCGTGGCCGGCGCCCTTCAGTGCCTGCGCGATGAGTTCGGCGGTGCCGCCGAAGATCGCCACGGTGAGCGCGTAGGGGAGACCGACGCCGATCGCGCGGATCTTCGTCGGGAACAGCTCGGCCTTCACGATCGCGTTGATCGACGTGTACCCGGTGACGATGACGAGCCCGGCCAGCATCAGCAGGAACGCGAGCACCGGCTCCTTGGTCCCGCCCATGAGCGTCATGATCGGGACGGTCAGCAGCGTGCCCGCGATGCCGAAGAACATCAGCAGCGGGCGGCGGCCGATGCGGTCGGAGAGCTTGCCCGCGAACGGCTGCAGGATCGCGGCGACGAGGATCGCGCAGAACAGGATCAGCGTGACCGTCCGGCGCGGGATGCCCGCGGTGTTCTCCATGAACTTCTGGCTGTAGGTGGCGAAGGTGTAGAAGGACACCGTGCCGCCGAGGGTGAGGCCGACGACGAGCGCGATCTCCTTGGGGTACTTGATCAGCGCGCGCAGCGTGCCCTTGTCGCCCGCCTCCTTGCCGGTACCGGTCGCCTTGCTCTCCTCGAAGCTGGCCGACTCGTCCATCCCGCGGCGCAGGACCATCACCACGACTGCGGCGAGCGCGCCGACGACGAAGGCGATCCGCCAGCCCCACGAGGTCAGCTGCTGTTCGGTGAGGATGGCCTGCAGCAGCAGCTGGAGGCCGAGCGCCAGCAACTGGCCGCCGTACAGCGTCACGTACTGGAAGCTGGAGTAGAACCCGCGTTTGCCGGGGGTGGCCACTTCGGACAGATAGGTCGCGGAGGTCGAGTACTCGCCGCCGACCGACAGCCCCTGGATGAGCCGGGCCACCAGCAGCAGGATCGGCGCGGCGATCCCGATGGTGGCGTAGGTCGGGGTCAGCGCGATCATCAGCGAGCCGGCCGCCATCAACGTGACGGAGAGCACGAGTGCGCTTCGTCGCCCGAACCGGTCGGCGAACCGGCCGAGCATCCAGCCGCCGAGCGGCCGCATGAGGAAGCCGACGGCGAACACCGCCGCCGTGCCGAGGAAGGCCGCCGTCGTGTCCTTGGTGGGGAAGAAGGACTTGGCGAAGTACGTGGTGAAGGCGGCGTAGGCGTACCAGTCGTACCACTCGACCAGGTTGCCGATCGAGCCGCGCAGCACGTTGCCGACGACCCGCCTCTCGCTTACGGGCGGCGACGATTCGCCGATCCGGGTTGTCATCTTTGACCTCCTGTGTTCCGGCTCACGGTGAACAATCCGTGACGACCGGGCAAGGTTTCGGCCCGGTTCCTAACATCCGCTTAGGACGGTCGCGGTTACCCGGAGGTAGGGGTGGCGCGGCTCCGGCTGGTCCCGGGTGAGCCGATAACCTCAGTGCGTCAGCGGGACATGGACGACGCGAGGAGAGCTGAAGTGGGACGGTCGGTACTGGTCACCGGCGGCAACCGCGGCATCGGTTTGGCGATCGCGAAGGACCTCGCGGCGCAGGGGCACAAGGTGGCGATCACGCACCGCGGTTCCGGTGCGCCCGAAGGCCTCTTCGGGGTGCAGGCCGACGTCACCGACGCCGAGCAGATCGACGCCGCGTTCACGCTCGTCGAAGAGAACCAGGGGCCCGTGGAGGTCCTGGTGGCGAACGCCGGGATGACCGATGACACCCTGCTCATGCGCATGAGCGAGGACCAGTTCACCCGCGTCGTGGACGCCAACCTCACCGGCGCCTACCGGGTCGCCAAGCGCGCCTCCCGCGGCATGCTGCGCGGCAAGTGGGGCCGCTTCATCTTCATCTCGTCCGTCGTCGGCCTCACCGGCTCGGCCGGCCAGGTCAACTACGCGGCGAGCAAGGCCGGTCTCGTCGGCCTCGCCCGGTCGCTCGCCCGGGAACTGGGCTCGCGCAACATCACCTCGAACGTCATCGCGCCGGGCTTCGTCGCCACGGACATGACCGACGAACTCGGCGAGGACCGCAAGAAGCAGATCCTCGCCCAGGTTCCCTCCGGCCGGTACGCCGAGCCGTCGGAGATCGCCGCCGCCGTCCGGTACCTCGCCTCCGAAGAGGCCGGATACGTCAACGGCGCGGTGCTGCCGGTCGACGGCGGCCTCGGCATGGGCCACTGACGTCCCCCGTTTTCCCGTACTGCTCACCCACTCCGGACTGGAGGTCCCGTGCCAGGACTGCTCGAAGGCAAGCGCCTGCTGATCACCGGCGTCATCACCGACGCCTCGCTCGCGTTCCACGCGGCCAAGATCGCGCAGCAGGAGGGCGCGAAGGTCGTGCTCACCGGCTTCGGCAGGCTGTCGCTCGTCGAGCGCATCGCCAAGCGTCTCCCCGAGGAGGCGCCGGTGCTGGAGCTGGACGTCACCAACCAGGAGCACCTCGACTCGCTCGCCGACCGCGTCCGTGAGCACGTCGACGGTCTCGACGGCGTGCTGCACTCGATCGGGTTCGCGCCGCAGTCGTGCCTCGGCGCGCCGTTCCTGGACGCCCCCAGCGAGGACGTGAAGGTGGCCGTCGACGTCTCGGCGTACTCCTTCAAGTCCCTCGCCGTGGCGACCCTGCCGCTGCTCTCGCGCGGTGCGTCGATCGTCGGCATGGACTTCGACGCGCGCGTCGCGTGGCCCGCCTACAACTGGATGGGCGTGGCGAAGGCGGCGCTGGAGTCGGTCAACCGGTACCTGGCCCGCGACCTGGGCCCGCAGGGCATCCGGGTCAACCTGGTCAGCGCCGGCCCGATGAAGACCATGGCCGCGAAGTCGATCCCCGGCTTCGCGGACCTGGAAAACGGCTGGGGCGACCGGGCCCCGCTCGGCTGGGACAGCTCCGACCCGGACCCGACGGCGAAGTCCGTCTGCGCCGTGCTCTCGGACTGGCTGCCCGCCACCACCGGCTCGATGATCATGGTCGACGGCGGTCTGCACGCCACCGGCTTCTGAGCCCTTTTCGTAGTCCGTGAAGGCCTCCTTGAGGGACCCAGGGTCCCTCAAGGAGGCCTTCACGGATTTCACGGGAGGACGGCCTGTGCCACGTGCCAGGAGTCTTCGAGCAGCAGGTACTTGGTGATCAGGCCGTCGTCGTTCACCTCGAACTGGATGGTGAAGGCCGTCTCGATCACCTTGCCGGTACTGCGGATGGTCGAGCGCAGCCGGCCGATCGCGACCGCGTGCGGCCCGTCGACGAGGACGCGTTCGACGTCGAACCGGTCCTTGACGAGGCCCTTGTCGAGCAGGCTGTAGAACTCGCGGATCTCCGCCGGGTTCCGGCGCGGGCCGATCCAGGGCACGAGATCCGTCGCGCCGGGGATGTCCCACGCGACGTCTTCGGCGAAGAGTTCCGAGGCGCCGTCAGTGTCCCCTGTGGACATTCGGAAGAACTCGGTGAGGGTGGCTTCGGTGCGTTCGGACATGTTTTCTCCTTAGAGGGTCACGGTTTCGCGGAGCGGGCGGCGGTTGTCGGTGTGCTGGACACCGGCGGCGAAGGTGAGGGCGAGGATCGTGGCGACGCCGAGTCCGACGCTCACCCACGCGACGCTCGGATAGCCGAGACCGGCGTCGATCGACTCGCCGCCGAGCCACGGGCCGACGGTGTTGCCGACGTTGAACGCGGCGGTCGTACTGGCGCCGACGAGCGTCGGCGCGGTGCCCGCCACCGCGAACGCGCGGACGTTCAGTGCGGGGTTGACGCCGAATCCGGCGACGCCGAACAGGAACACGGCCAAGATCGCGAGCGGAGTCTGTGGACCGGCGACGGCGAGCAGGACCAGCGCGAGCAACGCGAGGGCGAGGCCGCCGTACAGGGTGGCGAACGGCCTCGCGTCGGCCAGCCGCCCGCCGACGGTGATCCCGAGCAGCGCGCCGAGCCCGAACAGGGACAGCACGCCCGGCACCCAGCTCTCCGGGAGTCCGCTGATCTCGGTCAGCAGGGGCGCCAGGTAGCTGAAGGTCGCGAAGATCATCGCCTGCGCGAGCGCGATCACGCCGAGTGCCAGCCAGAACCGGCCGCCGCGGTAGAGCCGCAGTTCGGCCGCGACGTCGGGCTTTTCCTCACCCTTCTGCGTCTCCGGGACCAGGGCGAAGACCCCGATGAGCGCGATGACGGTCAGCACGGTGACCGCCCAGAACGCGGCCCGCCAGCCCGCGTGCTGTCCGAGGAAGGTGCCCGCGGGGACACCGGCGATGTTCGCGACGGTGAGCCCGCCGACCAGGATGGCCAGCGCCCGGCCACGGCGTTCCACCGGGACCAGCGCGACCGCGGTGGCCGCCGCGACGGCCCAGAACCCGGCACAGGCGACGGCGCTGACGACGCGCGTCGCGAACAGCAGCGCGTACCCCGTCCCGAGTGCGCCGACGACGTGGGAGAGCCCGAAGACGACCAGCAGGCCCATCAGGGTGGCGCGCCTCGGCACGCGCAGGGTGGCTATCGCCAGCAGGGGAGCGCCGACGACCATTCCGATCGCGAAGGCGGAGATGAGCAGGCCCGCTTCCGGGATGCCGACGCCGAGGTCGGCCGCCATCCCCGGCAGCAGGCCGGTGATCATGAACTCGGACGTACCGAGCGCGAACACGCTCAGTCCGAGCACGCACACTGCCAAAGGCACGGGATCTTCCTCCAGTTTTGTATTGATCAGTCCAAAATGTGGGCAGCGTCGCCCGAGAGCGGATTCCGGCTTACTTGGCGGCTATCGCGTCCACCGCGATGCTCGCGACGGCCTCCATCGCCGCCCGGTCCGCGCCCCGCCGGGACATCAGCCGGAGGCCGGCGACGGTGCTGTGCGCGAATTCGGCGATGTCGGCGGGCTGACGGGTACCGTCGATCGTCCCGTCGAGCTGCCCTTCGCTGGCGCAGGACGCGAGCAGGGTGAGATGACGCGCGGTGTCGGCGTCGATCCGTGCCTTGACCTCGGCGTCGCGGTCGCCGAACTCGGCCACCGTGTTGACGACGAGGCAGCCGCGGCCGCGGGTCGCGACCTCTTCGTCGATGGTGAACGAGAACAGGGCGCGGAAACGCTCGATGCCCGTGCCCGCCTCCTCCAGCAACGCCGTCCTGGAGACGATGCCGCGTTCGGCGTAGTGGTCGAGCGCGCGCATGAACAGTTCGTGCTTGCTGGTGAAGGTGTTGTAGATGCTGCTGCGGCCCAGTCCGGTGGCTTCGCAGAGGGCCTGGGTCGACGTGCCCTCGTAGCCGCGCGCCCAGAACGCGTCCATGGCGCGCCCGATGGCGGCGCCCTCGTCGAATTCCTTCGGCCTGGCCATGGAAACGACCGTACCAGGTTTTGGATCGACCGGTTCAAAACGGGCCGGGTCAGCGTGCGGGGCGCCACAACGGCAAGATGAGAGGGTGGGTTACGACGCGCTGCTTTGGCTTTCGTTCGGTGGTCCCGAAGGACCCGACGAGGTGATGCCGTTTCTGGAGAACGTCACGCGGGGGCGGGGCGTCCCGCGGGAACGGCTGCTCGAAGTCGCCGAGCATTACCAGCACTTCGGCGGGGTCTCGCCGATCAACCGCCTGAACCGGGACGCTATCTCCGCGGTGGAGAAGCAGCTCGCGACGGCCGGGATCGACCTGCCCGTCCACTTCGGCAACCGCAACTGGCGGCCGATGGTCGAGGACACGCTGGCGGAGATCACCAAGGCGGGCGCGCGGCGCGTCCTGGTGTTCCCCACGAGCGCGTACGGCGGTTACTCCGCCTGCCGTCAGTACGACGAGGACATCGAGCGTGCCCGCGCCGCGGTCGGTGACGGCGCGCCGGAACTGGTCAAGCTGCGGCAGTTCTTCGACCACCCGCTGTTCGTCGGCGCCGTCGCCGACGCGGTCCGCGCCGCGCACGCCGAACTCGGGAACGAGCCCGGCACGAGGACGGTCTTCTGCGCCCACTCCGTGCCCGAATCCGCCGACGCCGCTTCCGGCCCGCCCTCGGAAGGCGGCCACCGCTACTCGCGTCAGATCGCCGAGGCCGCCCGCCTCGTCGCGGCCGAAGCGGGGATCGAGACCTACGACGTCGTCTGGCAGTCGCGTTCCGGGCCGCCCCAGGTGCCGTGGCTGGAGCCGGACATCGTCGACCACATCGACGCCCTGCACGCGGACGGCGTCACGTCGGTGGTCGTCTGCCCGGTCGGCTTCGTCTCCGACCACCTCGAAGTCATCTGGGACCTAGACAACGAGGCCGCCGAGCGCGCCGCCGAACACGGCATGGGGTTCGCGCGGGCCGCCACTCCGGACACCGACCCGCGCTTCGCGGAGCTCGTCGTCGAGCTGATCCGCGAGCACACGGAAGGGTTGCCCGCGCGCAAGCTGTCGCCGTTCCCGGCGGCCGGATGCACGGTGAACGGCGCGCCTTGCGCTGTCGGGTGCTGCGAGCCCGCGAAGAGGCCCGCGCGTCCGTAATGCGCCTCGTGAGCGGTAATGACGGTTAGAACCGTCATTACCGCTCACGAGCGGTGATCCTCGACAGGTGCAGGTCGATCAGGCCGATGGCTTCTTCGCTGGACTGGTAGCCCAGCAGCACCGCGTCTCCCAGGCCGGACACCAGCGCCAGCAGGAGGGCGGCCTCGGTGGCAGGATCGACGGTGGGCACGAGATCGCCGTCGTCGCGGGCGGCGGCCAGCATCGCCGCCACCGCGTCGCGGACCGCGCCGTGGCCGGTCCGGAAGTGACCGGCGATCTCGGGATCCTTGAGCGCGCGCATCAGGAAGGCGTTGGCGACCAGTGCGTCGTCCCTGGCGGCTTCGTCCAGGGGAAGCAGGGCGACGAGCAGATCCCGGACACCGGGCTTCCCGCTGGGCAGGCCCGCGGCGATGCGCTCTTCGAGCCCGCCCCGCAAGGTGGTCGCCGCGTAGCGCAGCATCTCGTCCCTCGACGCGAAGTAGTGCTGGACGAACCCTTTCGAGATACCGGCTTCGGCCGCGACCTCGTTCAGGCTGACGCCTTCGAGTCCCCGGTCGGCCGCGATGCGGCGGACGGCCGCGGCGATCTGCCCCCGCCGGTGTTCGTGGTCGACTCGTTTGGGCACGCGCCGCTCCTTTTGCAGTCCGATCGGATTGCCAACTGTTCACCAAGTGGTTACAATCCGATCGTACCGTAAAAGAGGGAGGGCACATGAGGGTGGGCGGTTTCGCTTCGCCGGGGGCACGGGCCGAGTACGAGGTCGTCTACGAACGGGGACTGGCGGCTTTGCCCGCACCCACGGCGATCCACGACATCCAGACGGCGTTCGGGGTGGCGCGCGTGTACCGGTTCGGGCAGCCGGGCGGGACGCCGATCGTGCTGCTGCCCGGTCGCGCGGGGACCGCGGTGATGTGGGAGCCCAACCTCTCCGCCCTGCTGCGACACGGGGAGGTCTACGCGCTGGACCTCATCGGCGAGCCCGGACGCAGCCGCCAGACGGCCCCGATCCGCGACGGCGCGGATCAGGCCGCCTGGCTGAGCACGGTGCTCGCGGAGCTCGAACTGGAGTCCGTCCATCTCGTGGGCTACTCGTTCGGTGGCTGGCTCGCGGCCAACCTCGCCGTGCGGGCGCCGGAGCGGCTCACGTCGCTCACGCTGATCGACCCGGTGCTGACGTTCGGCCGCTTGACCGCGGGACTGGTCCTCCGTGCCACGCTCACCGCGGTGCCCGTCGTCAACCGCTGGGCCCGCCCGTCGTTCCTCCGCTGGATCTCCGGCGGGGCGGAGGTCGACACCGCCGACCCCGTCGCGCGGGTGATCGACGAGGGCATCCGGACCTTCCGCATCGCGCTGCCCACGCCCAGGCTGATCACCGACGCGCAGTTGCGTTCGCTGCGGATGCCGGTGCTGGCCCTGGTGGCCGGGCGCAGCGTCATCCACCGTGGGGACCGCGCCGCCGCCCGCGCCCGCGCGCTGCTGCCGCGGGGGCAGGTCGAACTGTGGCCGTCGGCGACCCATGCCATCGCGGGCGAAGCCGCGGCCGAGGTCAACGCGCGGATCTTGTCCTTCCTGGCCGACTGCGAGGCGACGGGGAAGACGCGATCATGACCGCGCGCGGTGGGAACCCGGCTCTCGCTCTGCTGGTCTGGGACGTCGCGGTGCCACTGGCGGCTTACTACGGGCTCCGGCTCGCCGGACAGAGTGAGCAGGTCTCGTTGCTGGCCGGGGCGGTGCTGGCCGCGGCCCGGATCGCGTGGGTCGCCGTCCGCGACAGGTGCTTCGACGGCTTCGCCGCGCTACTGGCAGGCGTGCTCGGGGTCGGTCTCGTGTTGTCACTGGTCACCGGTGACGCGAAGTTCTTGCTGCTGAAGGAATCCTTCGGCACCGCGACCGCGGCGATCGTGCTGCTGGTGAGCTGTTTCGGCCGCGCGCCCATGCTGCTCGTCGCCGTGCGCGCCGGCTCCAGCGCGGCCAAACGCGCCGAACTCGACCGGCTCACCGGTGAGATTCCCGCCCTCCGCCGGGCCTTCACCCGGATGTCGGCGGTCTGGGGAGTGGCCCTGCTCCTGGAGGCCGCGGTCCGGGTTCCGCTGGTCTACACCTTGCCCGCCGACGTGATGAACGCGCTCAGCGTGGTCCTGCTCATCGCCGTGATCGGCGGGCTTTCGCTGTGGTCGGTCCGGTACGCCGGGAAGATCCAGGAACGGCACGCCGTCGCCGCGTGAACCGCGGGGCTATGGGTGCCGGTCCGCCTGGTCCGCGAACACCCGCACCGCTTCGTTGATCGCCGCGTACCGCGCGTTCCGGATCGCTTCGGCCAGCGGCCGCAACGCTTCCGCCCGCCGAAGCGCGGCCGAGGCGGAGAGCGCGCCACCCGGATCGTCGGATTCGGCGATCGCGAGGATCGCCGCGATCTCCTCGGACCGCTGCAGCACCCGCAGTGAACGCCCGGGCATCCCGGCGGGCCAGGGCGCGTCGGTGGCCGATCGCAGCCGCGCCGAAAGTTCCGCCCGCACACCCGGCCGGTCGCTGGCGACGTCGAGCGTCTGCAGCGCGCCGGCACTCGCGCGGATCGCGTCGGTCAGGCCGTGCTCGGCCTCACCCAGCGGCCGGTATTCGAGGACACCCGGCATCGGCACCGAGTACACGGTCCACCGCATCAGCCCTTCGGCGATCGTCTCCGGAACCAGGCCGTAGCCGAAATCCGGCAACACCACGGCCTCTCCGGCCCGCAGCGCGGCCTCGGTGAACGGGCCACCGCCCCCGAGCCCGCGGACGTCACCGGGCACCGGCATCAGCAACTGCATGCTCTTCGCGCCCTGCGCCCGCAACGCGAGAAGCAGCTGGACCGGGGTCGCCGCCCGGTTGAACGCCAGGGGCAGATCGAACGCCTCGGCGGCCGCGGCGTCCGCGGCGACGACGTCGTGGGCTTCGCCCCAGACCTGAAGGGCGTCAAGGACGTCGTCGGAGGCGGCGGCTCCGTTCAGCCACGCCGAAGACCAGACCGCGAGGGTCGCACTAGGACGGCACACTGGGTTGATTTTAATCGCGCGCCGGGCGAAACCGTGCGCCGGGCGCGGATCGGAAGCAAAGTCACGCGGGGCGCGCTCCCGGCGGGACGCGGGCGGAGATCCCGGTGCCGCCGCCCGGTTCGGACTCGATCCGCAGCGTTCCCGACAGGCTCTCGATCCGCTGGCGCATCGCGGTCAGCCCGAAGCCGCCTCCGGTGGTGTCACCGCGCGGATCCAGCGGATCGAACCCCCGGCCGTCGTCACGGACGTCCAAGGCCACCTCGCCGTCCAGGTAGGACAACGTCACCCCGGCGCGGGTCGCGCGGGCATGGCCGGCGACGTTCGCCAGCGCCTCCTGCGCGGTCCGCAGCAACGCGATCTCGGTCTCGGGGGACAGCGGCACGGCGGCTCCGGTGGTGGTGACCTGCACCGCGACGCCGTGCAGCGCCGACCACCGGTCCGCGACGCCTTCAAGCGCTTCGCTCAGCCGCGAGGCCCGCAGCGGTTCAGGCCGCAGCGCGTGCACCGAACGCCGGGCCTCGGTCAGGCTTTCCCGCGCCAGCGCCGTCGCCGCGGTGGTGCGGCGGCGCCACGAATCCGGGTCGTGCTCGGCCGCCTGCAACTGCGTGATGATCCCGGTGAGCCCCTGCGCGAGGGTGTCGTGGATTTCGCGGGCCATCCGTTCGCGTTCGTCGTGCACGGCGGTGTCGCGCGCACTGGCGAGCAACCGGTCGTGGAGTGCGGCGTTCTCGGCCAGGCTCGCCTCCAGCCGCCGGTTCGCTTCGGCCAGTTCCCGCAACGCCTTCTCCCGCTCCCGGTTCCGTTCGCCGCTGCGCCAGGCGAACCAGGCGAAACCGCACATCGGCCCGGCGTTGACGGCGAGCACGGCCAGGTACGCCAGCACACCGGCGAACGTGGACTTGTCCACGCCGTAGGCCTGGGCGGTCCCGGCCACCGCCGCCACCGCGGCGACGCCGGGAAGGACCCACGGCCACGGCAAGAGCCGGAACGCGTAGACGTAGAGGGCGGGGGTGAAGCAGCCGAACCACGGCGCGTCGAGCACGAGGACCAGCGTGATGGCCGTCAGCACCCCCAGGAAGACGGCCATCACCGGCACGCTTTCCCGCCAGGCGGGCGGCAGGGCGAACAACCCCAGCATCCATCCGGCGGCGAGCCCGCAGAGGACGAGTTCCGGCCATCGCGCTCCGCCGGTCACCAGGGTGAAACCGGTCAGGACCGCCAGGAGCGCGAAGGGCAGCGAGGTCACCACTGGACCCCGCAGCTGCTCCGGGACTCTCATTCACACCCCCGCTGTCCGCCCACTCGCGAACAACGATCGCAGATGACCGCCGTTGGCGATCACCGCGACACCGATCAGGACGAGACCGCAGAGCCCTTGCTCGATCCGCATCCACGTGGGCAGGAAGCCGGGCAGCGAGACCAGCACCGCGATCGCGACCACCATGGCGGCCGAGGCGATCCGCAACCGCAGGTACGCCCCGCGCCGTCCGCGAGCGGCGCCGAGGACGAACACGAACAGCACCACCGAGGCGATGAGCACGCCCTCGCCGCGGACCCAGACGACGTCGGTCACGACGTCCGGCCGGTCGCGCCAGAGATACGCCACGACGAGGGCGAGGACGCTGAGGCCGATGTAGCAGCCGACCAGCGCCTTCATCCGCAGGAAGGCCGTGCGGCTGCGAGGGTGGTCGAGATCGTCCTGGGGCACCGGGGGTTTCCGCGTCTTGGGCATGGGCCCAGCCTCGCGCGCGGGCACCCGGTCCCACATCGGCCGATCTCTGGAGACCGCCATCCACCGATCGGTTGATCGCCCGAGCTGGAGTTGCTTCACGTCGACAGGGCCCACGACCGCGACGTAGCGTCGAACAGGTGAACGCTGTTCCCGCACATCTGCCCCGGACCGCCGGGGACCTCCGCGCGGCAGGCATGCCGCCGCGCTCGATCAAAAAAGAACTGCACGACAACCTGCTCGCCAAGCTCCGCGCCGGGGAAGACCCCTGGCCGGGCATCGTCGGCTTCTCCCGCACCGTTCTGCCGCAGCTGGAACGCGCGCTGCTCGCCGGCCACGACGTCGTCCTGCTCGGCGAACGCGGCCAGGGCAAGACCAGGCTGCTGAGGACCCTCGCCGGACTGCTGGACGAATGGACGCCCGTCATCGAGGGCGCCGAACTGGGCGAGCACCCGCTCGACCCGATCACCCCGGAATCCCGCCGCCGCGCCGCCGAACTCGGCGACGACCTGCCGGTGACCTGGCGCCACCGCGACGAGCGCTACACGGAGAAACTGGCCACACCGGACACTTCGGTCGGTGACCTGATCGGCGACGTCGACCCGGTGAAGGTCGCCGAGGGCCGCAGCCTGGGCGACCCCGAGACCATCCACTTCGGACTCGTCCCGCGCGCCCACCGCGGCATCGTGGCGATCAACGAACTGCCCGACCTCGCCGAGCGCATCCAGGTCGCGCTGTTGAACGTGATGGAGGAACGCGACATCCAGGTGCGCGGGTACACCCTGCGCCTGCCGCTGGACGTGCTGCTGGTGTCGACGGCCAACCCGGAGGACTACACCAACCGCGGCCGCATCATCACCCCGCTCAAGGACCGGTTCGGGGCGGAGATCCGGACGCACTACCCGCTCGACGTCGACGCGGAGATCGCGGTCGTGAAGCAGGAGGCGGACCTGGTCGCCGAGGTGGGCGAGCCGCTGCTGGAGGTGCTCGCCCGGTTCGTCCGGAACCTGCGCGAATCGCCGGTCATCGACCAGCGTTCCGGCGTCTCGGCGCGGTTCGCCGTCGCGGCGGCGGAGACCGTGGGCGCGGCGGCGCTGCGCCGCTCCGCGCTGACCGGCGAGGACCCCGCCGTGGCGCGCCCGGTCGACCTCGAAGCGGTGCCCGCCGTCCTGCGCGGCAAACTCGAATTCGAGCCGGGGGAGGAGGGACGCGAGAACGAGCACCTCGTGCACCTGCTGCGCCGGGCGGTCGCCGAGACGGCCCGCTCGCGGTTCGCCGGGCTCGACCTCCTGCCGCTGGCCGACGCCGTCGAGGACGGCCATCTGGTGACGACCGGGGAACGCGTGCCGGGTAAGGACGTGCTCGCCGCACTGCCGGAACTGCCGGTGCTCCACGACGTCGCCGCCCGTGCCGGTGTCGGCCCCGGCGAACCGGCGGGGCGGATCGCCGCCGCGGTCGAACTCGCGCTGGAATCCCTGTTCCTGTCGAGGAAACTCGCCAAGGACTCCGACGACTCGACGACCGTCTACGGCCGATGAACTCCCTCCCGGAAGGCTATTCGTACGGGCCGTGGCACGACGGCCCGGATCCGCTGGCGCCGCCCGCCGATCTGCGGGACGCGCTCGACGAGATCGGCCGCGACGTGATGGCGGGGGCCTCGCCCCGGTCGGCGCTGGAGGAACTGCTGAGGCGCGGGACCCCGCGCACCGCCGGGCTGGACGAGCTGACCAGGCGGCTGTGGCAGCGCCGGTCGGAGATCCAGCGCCGTCACCGGCTGGACGGCACCCTCCAAGAGGTCCAGCGGCTGCTCGACGAGGCACTGGAGGCCGAGCGGCGTGACCTGTTCCCCGACCCGGACGACGACGCCCGCTTCCGCGAAGCACAACTGGACGCGCTGCCCCCGGGGACGGCCGCGGCCGTCCGCGAACTCGCCGGGTACGACTGGCGGTCGCGGGAGGGCCGGGAGAACTACGAGAAGATCCGCGACCTGCTCGGCCGTGAGCTGCTTGATTCCCGCTTCGAAGGGATGAAGGAGGCGATGCGGAACGCCGGTCCGGAGGATGTCGAGCGGGTGAACCGGATGCTCGCCGACCTCAACGACCTCCTGGCCGCCCACGCGCAGGGCCGTGAGGACGTGCCCGAGCGGTTCGCGGGGTTCATGCGCGAACACGGCGAGTTCTTCCCGGAGAACCCGAAGAACGTCGAGGAGTTGATCGACGTCCTCGCCGCCAGGGCCGCGGCCGCGCAGCGGATGCTCAACTCGATGACCCCCGAGCAGCGCGCCGAACTGGCCGAACTGGCCCAGCAGGCGTTCGGGGACCCCCGGCTCGCGCAGCAGCTGTCCACTTTGGACTCTCAGCTGCGGGCGCTGCGGCCCGGTGAGGACTGGACGACTTCGGAACGCTTCCGCGGCAACGACCCGCTCGGTCTCGGCGAGGGCGCGAGGGCGATGTCCGATCTCGCCGAACTGGACGCGCTGGCCGAGCAGCTGGGCCAGTCCTATCCGGGGGCGCGGCTGGAGGACATCGACCTCGACGCGCTCCAGCGTCAGCTCGGCCCGGACGCGGGCGTCGATGCCCGCCGACTGTCCGAACTGGAACGTGAGCTGCGGCGGCAGGGTCTGTTCGAACGGGCCCCCGACGGCTCACTCCGGTTGTCCCCCAAGGCTTTGCGTCGCCTCGGGGAAACCGCGCTCGCCGACGTCGTGAACGCGTTGCGCGGCAAGGCGGGCAGCCGGGAGACCGAATCGGCCGGTGCCGCGGGCGAGCCGACCGGCGCGACCAGGCCGTGGCGGTTCGGGGACATGCAGCCGTGGGACGTCTCCAGGACGGTCCGCAACTCCGTCCTGCGCTCCGTTTCGGTGGGCGGGCGGTCCGTCCGGATGGACGTCTCCGACGTCGAGGTGATCGAGACCGAGCACCGGTCGCGCGCGGCGGTGGCCCTGCTCGTCGACACGTCGTGGTCGATGGTGCAGGAGGGCCGCTGGCTGCCGATGAAGCGGACGGCGCTCGCGCTGCACCAGCTGATCAGCACGCGGTTCCGCGCTGACGCCCTGCAGCTGATCACCTTCGGCCGCCACGCGATGGCGGTCGAACTAGCCGAACTGGTCGGCTTGGAAGGCGCCTGGGAACAGGGCACCAACGCCCACCACGCCCTGCTCCTGGCCGGACGTCATCTGCGGCGGCATCCCGACGCGCAGCCGGTGATCCTGATGGTCACCGACGGCGAGCCGACAGCGCATCTGGAACCCGACGGCTCGGCGGTCTTCGACTATCCGCCCCAGCCGAGGACGTTGCTCAAGACACTGTCCGAAGTGGACCGGATGGCGAAGCTGGGCGCGTCGGTGACGGTGTTCCGGCTCGGGGACGACCCGCGCCTGACGGCGTTCGTCGACCTCATCGCCCGTCGTTCGGGCGGCCGGGTCGTGGCACCCGACCTCGACGGTCTCGGCGCCGCCGTGGTCGGCGACTACCTGCGCACCAGGAAGCGGTAGGTCAGCGGCGGGTCACCTTGATCCTGGCCCCGCGGGCCGGTTCCAGGGTGATCGGCCGCGACCGGACCCGTTCCGGCCGGGAGTGCTCCGGGGCGACGGTGAACCGGCCGAACAGCTCACGCAGCACGATCGAGGCCTCCATCAAAGAGAACCCCGCGCCGAGGCACCGGCGGGCACCGCCGCCGAACGGCAGCCAGCTGCCGGCGGGCGGCGCGCCGTCGAGGAACCGCCGGGGCCGGAAGAGCCGCGGATCGGGATGATGGCCGCCGTCGGCGTGGACGACGACGATCGACGGCATGACGTCGAACCCGGCCGGGATGCGGTAACCGCCGATCTCGACGTCCTCGGTCAGCCGCCGGACGACCTCGCCGACCACCGGGCGTAGCCGCATCGCTTCCTTGACCACCGCTTCGAGCGCCTTCTCGTCGCCCTCGTCCGCCGCACGCGTGGTGAACGCCGCCTGGGCGGGCTCACGGGAAAGCTCGTGCAGTGCCCAGGCGAGCGCGGTCGCGGTGGTCTCGTGCCCGGCGAGCAGGAGGGTGACCAGCTGGTCGCGGAGTTCCACATCGGACAGTTCGTCGCCGTCGGCGGGCACCGTGAGGAGCCGGGACAGGACGTCGGTGCGCTGATCGAGATCGGTGGCCCGCCGCCGCTCGGAGATCTCGGCGTAGAGGAGTTCGTCGACCCTGGCCTGGCGTCCGGCGTAGGTGCTCCAGGGCCGGAACCGCCGCAGGCGCGGGTTCTGCCAGCCGAGCACCTGGACCAGGCCGATCTCCACCAGATGCCCGATCAGGCGGCGGAGTTCGTCGAGCCGCGGCCCTTCGGCGACACCGAACACCACCCGCAGGATGATCTCCAGCGTCAGCGCGCGCATCCGGTCGTGCGCGCCGAAGGCCCGGTTCTCCGGCCAGCGGTCGAGTTCGGCCCTGGTCAGCCCGGTGATCATGTCGCGATAGCCGCGCAACGCCGCGCCGGTGAACGCGGGCATCAGCAGCTTCCGCGTGCGCAGATGCCGGTCCTCGTCGGTCACCAGGACCGAGTGGTCGCCCATCACCGGCTTCAGGATGATGTTGCCCTCGCCGGCGTGGAACGTCGTGACCGGTCCGGAGAACACGGCCTTGATGTCGTCGAGGTCGGTGAGCATGACGATGTCCCGGTTCGGCGCGAACCGCAGGCGGACGACGGATCCGTAGCGGCGTTCGAGCAGCGGGAGCACGTGATGCCGGAGGTTGCCGACGACGAGCGTCTGGACGAGCGCGGGCAGCGGGGGCCCGGGTGGAAGCGAAGCCGACACGGTGGTTCCAGCTGTCCCCATGATTCGTTTCTACGCGCGGTCCCCGGCCGAGTCCACCTACGCTGGGCCGATGGGGTATCCGGTGGGGAAGGTCGCGGCGTGGTCCGGGGTCACCGTGCGCACGCTGCACCACTACGACGAGATCGGGCTGCTATCCCCGAGTGGCCGGACTTCCGCGGGCTACCGCAGCTACAGCGACGAAGACCTCGATCGCCTGCAACGGGTCCTGTTCTACCGCGAACTCGGGTTCGGCCTGGAGACGATCGCGAAGGTCGTCGACGATCCGGGCCTGGACGCGCTGGAGCATCTGCGGCGGCAGCGGACGCTGCTGCTGGAGCGGATCGGTGAGCTGAGCCGGATGGTCGAGTCCGTCGAACGGGTGATCAAGGCGAAGGAGGTCGGCGGCGCGCTGACGCCGGAGGAGAAGTTCGAGGTCTTCGGCGAGTTCCGTGAACCGGAGGGTTACGCGGAGGAGGCTGTCCGGCGGTGGGGCGAGACCCCGCAGTGGCAGGCGGCGGCGATGCCACTGTCCAAGGCGGAATGGAGCGAGGCGGAGAAGGCCCGCGAAGACTGGGTCCGGCGGCTGCTCGACGTCGTCGACTCCGGTGCGCCCGCCGACAGCGCCGCGGCGATGGACCTCGCCGAAGAGCACCGGCGGATGCTGGCCGCGTTCATGGGGGACTGCGACCACGCCCTGCACCGCGAGATCGCCGCGCTGTACGCGACGGAACCGGTCCAGCTCGGCTTCCTGGTGCGCGAACCGGACCAGCGGCCGGGCCTCGGCGAGTACATCCGGGACGCCGTCCACGCCAATGCCGCCCGGGCCCGCGAGTAGGGGATCCGGCTACTCCGGCCGTGTCCGCCTCCCACCGGGCGGGAACGGCGCGGCGGCTCCGCTTACAGTCGAGGTATGCAGACTTGGTCATCGGTCGACGTGCCCCGTATCCCCGGCACCCCCCGTCCGCTGCGGCTCCATGACACCGCGACGGGGCAGATCCGCCCCACCGCGCCGGGGTCCACCGCCCGGATGTACGTCTGCGGCATCACGCCGTACGACGCCACCCATCTGGGGCATGCCGCCACGTATCTGACATTCGACCTGGTGAACCGCCTGTGGCGCGACGCCGGGCACGACGTCCACTACGTACAGAACGTCACCGACATCGACGAGCCCCTGCTGGAGCGCGCTCAGCGGGACAAGGACGACTGGGTCGTGCTGGGCATGCGCGAGACGGCGCTGTTCCGCGAGGACATGACCGCGTTGCGAGTGCTGCCGCCGCGGCAGTTCGTCGGTGCGGTGGAGAGCATCCCGGAGATCGTCGAGGTGATCGCCAAACTGCTGGCGAACGGCAGCGCGTACCGCGCCGACGACGCGGAGTACCCGGACATCTACTTCGACCACAACGCGACCGGGCACTTCGGCGCCGAGTCGAACTACGACGCCGAGACCATGGCGAAGTTCTTCGCCGAACGCGGCGGCGACCCGGACCGGCCGGGCAAGCGGCATCCGCTCGACGCCCTGCTCTGGCGGATGGCGCGGCCGGGTGAGCCGTCGTGGGAGTCGGAACTGGGGGAGGGGCGCCCCGGTTGGCACATCGAGTGCAGCGCGATCGCGGTCAACCGCCTCGGCCTCGGCTTCGACGTCCAGGGCGGCGGCTCCGACCTGATCTTCCCGCACCACGAGTACAGCGCCGCGCACGCGGAAGCCGTCGCGGGCGACCGCCCGTTCGCGCGCCATTACGTGCACGCCGGGATGATCGGCCTCGACGGCGAGAAGATGTCGAAGTCGCGCGGGAACCTCGTGTTCGTCTCGCGGCTGCGCGCCGACAAGGTCGACCCCGGCGCGATCCGGCTCGCGCTGTTCGCCGGCCACTACCGGGAAGACCGCCCCTGGACCGCGCAGCTGCTCGCGGACGCCGAAGACCGGCTCGCCCGCTGGCGCGACGCCGTCTCGCTCGGCACCGGCCCGGCCGCGGAGGACACGATCGCCCGTCTCCGCGACCACCTGACCGACGATCTCGACACCCCGATGGCGCTCACCGCCGTGGACGCCTGGGTGAGCGAGGCGCTGAACCGGTCCGGTTCCGACCCGGCGGCACCCGGCCTGATCCGGAACGCGGTCGACGCGCTGCTCGGCGTCGTGCTCTGAGCAACGTCATGAGGGGTCCCCATAGGACGAATTTCGTCCTATGGGGACCCCTCATGACACACCTGCCGCCCGTATAACGCCCTATACGGCGACCCGGCCGTCCACCAGCCGCAGGTGGTCACCCGCCCAGTCCCGCCGCAGCCAGCGGTCATGCGAAGCGACGACGACGGCGCCCGGAGCCGTGTCGAGGGCGGCGAACAACTCCTCGGCCAGGCTGAGCGAGAGGTGGTTCGTCGGCTCGTCGAGCAGGAGGACCTCCGGCGGATCGGCGATCAGCAACGCCAGCGCGAGCCGCCGTCGCTGCCCGACCGACAGCGCGCCGACCCGGGTCCCGAGGTCGCGCGGAGCCAGCAAGCCCAGGCTCCGTAACGGCGGAGCGGCCTCGCCGAGCGCTTCGGTGTAGGTCCGCTGCGCCGACTTGTCCGGCTCGGCGAACTCGACATCCTGCGCCAGCAGCCCGATCCGCACCCCGCGTCCACGAAGGACGGTCCCGGCGTCCGGGGTCAGGGCGCCGGTGAGCACGGACAGGAGGGTGGACTTCCCCGCGCCGTTCCCGCCGGTGATCAGGAGTCTCGACGTCGTCGTGACGTCGAGCGTGCCCAGCCGCAACCGCCCCGGGACCTCGATGTCCCGTACCGAGATCGCCGTCTTGTCGTCGCCGGGCCTGCCGGTCAGTTCCGCCTGGAACCGCAGTGGCGCGGGTGGCTTCCGCACCTGATCGCGCTCCAGCTCGTCCAGTCGCAGCTGGGCGTTGCGGACCCGGCGTGAGATCTGTTTCTGCACCCTCCCGGTCTTGAAGTCGTAGAGCATCTTGGCGTTGTCGCGCTGGGGCCGGTTGTGCGCGACGTTGCGCGCGGTGACGGCCACCGCTTCGCGCAGTTCCTTCAGCTCGTCCTGCTCCTCGGCGTACCGCTGCTCCCAGCGCGCCCGTTCGGCGCGTTTCTGGTCCAGGTAAGCGGAATACGCCCCGCCGTAGCGCGTCGGGCCACCCAGTGCCGGATCGAGGTCGACGATGTCGGTGCACACCGCGTCGAGGAACACGCGATCGTGCGAGGCCAGCACGAGGACCCCGGTCAGCGACGCGAGATGCTGTTCGAGGAACTCCATCGCGGCGTCGTCGAGGTGGTTCGTCGGCTCGTCGAGGATCAGCGTCCCCGGCCGCCGGATCAGCAGCGCGGCCAGGCCGAGCCGCGATCGCTGCCCACCCGACAGGGTGCCCAGCGGCCGCGCCGGGTCGATGCCGGCGAGCCCGAGGCCCGCGCACACGCCCTCGGCCCGCCGGTCGGCGTCCCAGAGATCGTGCGCCTGTGCCCATTCGAGGACCGTGCCGTACTCGTCGAGCACCGCCGCGTCGTCAGGACGTTCCGTGAGCGCTTCGGTCAGTTCGTCGAGTCGCGCCGACGCCTGCCGGATTTCGGCGAGTGCGTCGTCGAGGACGTCGGAGAACCGGGCCGTCGAGGGGAAAGGCAGTTCCTGCAAGAGGAATCCGACGTCGTCGCCGCGGAGCACCTCGCCGGCGTCGGGCTCTTCGACCCCGGCGAGCAGCCGCAGGAGCGTGGACTTCCCGACGCCGTTCTCGCCGACGAGGCCGAGCCGTTGCCCGGCCGACGCGGTCAGGTCGACACCGTCGAGCACGACGCGGGCGCCGTAGGAACGGACGAGGTCTTTGGCGATCAGGGAAAGAGACATACGACATCACCGCGTTTCGGATCCGTGGGGAATCCCCGCCGGGCGCTGTCGCTTACGGGAGCCGTGCTCGACCGAAGCAGCCTCGGGACGGAGTGGGTGCGGGTGTCAGTTGTCCATGATGGGAGGAATTCTAACGCAACCCTTGTAGCGTTAGTCAACCCCCTTTTTCCGGTGAGCCGGATCGCAGGCGGGCGGCCTCTTGTTCGGCGAAGGCGCGGCCGTCGGTCATGACGCCGAGGAGTGCCGCGAGCTGGCGCCGGTCGAGCCTGCCGAGGCGATCGCCGAAGAAGCGGGCCATGGGGGCGTAGAGAGCGCCGACGTCGTCCAGCCGGTCGGGGAGCGGGCGGATCAGCAGGCGGCGGCGGTCGGCCGGATCGGGGACCCGCTCGACGAGACGCTGCTTCTCCATTCGGTCGAGCAGCCGCGTCGCCGCGCCGGTCGTCATCCCGAGCGCCCGGGCGAGACCCGTCGGCGAGGTCGCGGCACCGCTGATGACCAGCTGAAGGCCGTGCAACTCGGTGGGGCTGATCCCCAGCCGCTCCGCCATGGCCGTCTGGAACAGCACGGTCGCGCTGACGAACCGGGGGATCTCAAGGGCGGCTGCGGTGGCGAGTTCCCGCTGGTCGGGCATGCGCGTTCCTGGGGCAGTAGTTGACTTGTGCAGTTACTGAGGGGGACAGCAACTGTCCTGGCAAGGGTATCGAGGCCGATTGACAACCTCGCGGCCGCCTGCAACTCTGAAAGAGAACTTTCGAAAGAACTCTTTCAGATTGGATCGAGCCGATGGCCGGGTTGCCGCCGCGCAAGCGGATCGAAGACGCCGAGCTGATGCGGGCGCTGGCGCATCCGCTGCGGTCGGCACTGCTGGACCACCTGATGGCGGTCGGCCCACGGACGGCGAGCGACTGCGCGACGGCCGTCGGTTCGAGCGCGTCCAACATCAGCTGGCATCTGCGCCAGCTCGCCCAGCACGGGCTCGTGGAGCGGGTGGAGGCGGAGGACGGGCGGGAGCGGCCCTGGCGCGCGTGCCAGGTCGGCCTCGAATTCGGCGACGACCCCTCGCTGCGCGGAGCGCAGCTCGCCGTCCTGGGCACGACGCTCGCCCGGGAGCGGGAACTGACCGAGCGCTACCTCGACGCCGCCGACCGGCTGGAGCAGGAGTGGCAGGACTCGTCCGGCATCAACACGTACTCGCTGCGGGTCACCGCGGCGGAACTGGACAAGCTGGTCGAGGGGATCGACGCGCTGGTCCGGCCCTACGTCGGCGCGATCCGGAAGGACGCGCCCGAGGAGGCCCGGCCGGTGCACCTGGGGTTCCGCGCGTTCCTGCGCATCGACGCGGAGGGGAAGCCGAGCAGATGAAACCGTTGAGGGAACCTGCTTTCGCGCGGCTGTGGATCGCCGCCTTCTTCTCCGAGACCGCCGAGTGGATGCTGCAGATCGCGCTGCCGGTCTTCGTCTTCCAGGCGACGGGGTCCGCGGCCACCACGGCGCTGAGCATCGTGCTCGGCCTGCTGCCCGCGGTGCTGCTCAGCCCGGTCGCCGGCGTGATCGCGGACCGCTGGAACCGGCGGCTGGTGCTGTGCGTGGTGTGCGCGGGACAGGCGTTCGTGGCGCTCCCGCTGCTCTTCCTCGGGGCCGACGGCCCGGTGGTCGTGATCTACGCGGTCATGGCGGGCCAGGCGGGGCTCGCTTCGTTGTTCGAACCCGCCCGCAACGCGCTCGTGCCGGAGCTGGTCACCCCGGACGAGCTGATCGGCGCCAACGGCCTCATGAGCATCAACAGCAGCGTCTCGCGGCTCGCCGGTGGCTGGGCGGGCGGTCTCCTGCTCGGCTTCGGCGGTCTGGGCTGGGTCGTGGTGGCCTACCTCGGGGTGCTGGTGATCGCGTCGGCCCTGCTGGCGCGTCCCTTCCTCCGGGCCGCGGCACCCGTCGCGGCCGGTCCGCACGAGCCGGTGGTGAAGGCGTGGCTCGACGGCCTGCGCGAGATCGGGCGGGAAGGGCGGCTGCGCGTGGCCGGTTTCGTCGTGGTCCTGACCTCGTTGGCGCAGGGCATGTTCCTGGTGCTGTTCGTGGTCTTCGTCCTCGACATCCTCGACGGCACCGAAGGCGACGTCGGCCTGTTGCGCGGCGTGCAGGCACTCGGCGGGCTGGCCGCGGGATTCGCCGTCGCCACGGTCGCCCGCAAGGTCGCGCCCGCCGCGCTGCTCGGCTGGGGCGGGCTCGCGCTCGGCCTGCTGTCCGCGCTGATCTGGAACCTGCCCGCGCTGACCGCGTCGCTGGGTGTCTACATCGGACTGTTCGGCCTCGTCGGCGCGCCGGGGGTGCTGGCCGGGTCCGGGCTGCTCTCGCTGGTCCAGACGGCCGCGTCGCCCGAACGGTCCGGCCGGGTGCTCAGCACGATGTTCGCCGGGATGGCGGGGTTCACCGCACTGGGCGCGCTGCTGGCCGGCGGGCTGGTGAGCGTGCTGGGTACCGGTGTCCTGCTGAACGTCCAGGCGGCCCTGCACACCGTCTCGGCGCTGATGGTGCTGGGCGTGCTGGCTTCGGGCCGGTTACGCCGGGATGCGGTTTCGGCGGTTCCCCGGTCCGGGTGAAGCTACGGTGGTGGAGTGCCGCATCTCTTCGCCACCAGCGACCTCCACGTCACCCATGAGGGCAACGCCCCGCTCGTCGACGAGGTCGTCCCCCGAACCCCCGACGACTGGCTGCTCGTGGCCGGTGACGTCGCCGAACGCGCCGAGTCCGTGATCGAGGTGCTCAAGACCTTGCGGGAACGCTTCGCGAAGGTCGTCTGGGTACCCGGCAACCACGAGCTGTGGACCACCCAGAAGGACGAATGTCAGCTCCGGGGCCAGGCACGCTACGAGCATCTGGTCGAGCGCTGCCGGGAGATCGACGTCCTCACCCCGGAGGATCCGTATCCGGTGTGGGAACACCAGGGGAAACCGCTGACGATCGCCCCGCTGTTCGTGCTGTACGACTACAGCTGGCGGGCCCCGGAGGCCGAGGGACTGTCGCTGCAGAAGGCCATCGACCACGCGCGCGACGCCGGCGTGCTGTGCACGGACGAGTTCTTCCTGCACCCGGACCCGTATCCCAGCAGGCAGGCCTGGTGCGCCGACCGGGTGAAGGTCAGCACCGAGCGGCTGGAGGCGATCCCGGAGGACCACGGGACGATCCTCATGTCGCACTGGCCGTTGCACCGGCACCCGACGGCGCCGCTGTACTGGCCGGAGTTCGCGCTGTGGTGCGGGACCACCGAGACCGAGGACTGGCACCTGCGCTACCGCGCGGAGGTGGCCGTCTACGGGCATCTGCACATCCCGCGTTCCACGGAGGCGGACGGGGTGCGGTTCGAAGAGGTTTCGCTCGGCTATCCGCGGGAGTGGCGGAAGCGGGCGCGGGGTCCCATCCCGCTACGCCGCATCTTCTGAGGCCTCGCCACCACTGCCCCCAACGCCATGAAAGGTCCTTTCCTTGCAAAATTTGCAAGGAAAGGACCTTTCATGGCGCGTGGATGGAGCGGGAGAGCGCTTGAGGGCCGCTGTCAGCCCCGGCCCGGACCGTCCTGCCCGGGACGACGGCGCCGCAGGTACCGCTCGAACTCCGCCGCGATCTTGTCCCCGCTGACGTCGTCCAGGGTGAACTCGGTTTCCGCGTCCCCGCGCTCCTCGAGCCCTCGGACGTACTCGCTGATCTCCTCGTCCTCTTCGGCCATCTCGGTGACCGTCCGCTGCCATTCCTCGGCCTGCTCGGGCAGCGCGCCGAGCGGGATCTCGACGTCGAGGACGTCTTCGAGTTTGTGCAGCAGCGCGAGGGTGGCCTTCGGCGACGGCGGGTGCGAGACGTAGTGCGGCACGGCCGCCCAGATCGACACCGCCGGGACACCGGCCTGGACGCAGTAGTCCTGCAGGACCCCGACGATGCCGGTCGGGCCCTGGTAGTTGTTCAACTCCAGGCCGAACTGCGAAGCGGTGTCCTTGTCGTACGCCGTCCCGGTGACCGGGACGGGACGGGTGTGCGCGGTGTCGGCCAGGAGGGCGCCGAGGGTGACGACGGTGGCGACGTCCAGCTGCTGGATGTACTCCAGCAGTTCCCCGCAGAAGGCGCGCCAGCGCATGTTCGGCTCGGGCCCCTGTACCAGCAAGATGTCCCGGCTGAAGCCCTCCGGGCGGCACACCGAGAGCCGGGTGGTCGGCCAGTCGACCCTGCGGGTGACGCCGTCGACCATGCGCACGGTCGGTCTGCTGACCTGGAAGTCGTAGTACTCGTCCGGACTCAGCTCGCTCAGCGGTGTCGCATCCCAGTTGAGCTGCAGATGCTCGACCGCCCGGCTGGCCGCGTCACCTGCGTCGTTCCATCCTTCGAAGGCGACGATCATGATCGGCTTGGTGTCATCCGGGTGGTCGCGGCCGGGCCGCTGGGTCTCGTCGACGGGCTCACTCACCGGACCAGCCTACGACCAGGCGGTCGTACGCTGTTGAGCATGTCCGATCGCCTTTCGTCACCGCTGCTCGACGCGCTGCGCGCCCGGGTCCTGGTAGCCGACGGCGCGATGGGGACCGCGTTGCAGGCGCACGACCTCGGCCTCGACGATTTCGCCGGACTCGAGGGCTGCAACGAGATCCTCAACGTCACCCGTCCGGACGTCGTCCGCGGCGTGCATCGCGGTTACCTCGAAGCCGGGGCCGACCTCGTCGAAACCAACACCTTCGGCGCGAACTACGCGAACCTGGCCGAATACGGCATAGAGGACAGGATCTTCGAGCTGTCCGAAGCGGGCGCGCGGCTCGCGCGCGAGGTCGCCGACGAGTACGCGACGCCTGATCGTCCGCGCCATGTCCTCGGGTCGGTCGGTCCGGGCACGAAGCTGCCGACGCTCGGGCACGCGCCCTTCACCACGTTGCGTGACGCCTACCTCGAAGAGGTCCGAGGCCTGCTGGCCGGTGGCGTCGACGCGATCATCGTCGAAACGACACAGGACATCCTCCAGACGAAGGCCTCGATCATCGCCGCGCACCGGGCGATGAAGGCCGAGGGCAGGCGGGTACCGGTGATCGCCTCGATCACCGTCGAGACCACCGGCACCATGCTGCTCGGCACCGAGGTCACCGCGGCCCTGGCCGCGCTGGAGCCGCTGGGCATCGACCTGATCGGGCTCAACTGCGCCACCGGGCCCGCCGAGATGAGCGAGCACCTGCGGCAGCTGTCGAAGCACGCGCGCGTCCCGCTCTCGGTGATGCCGAACGCCGGACTGCCCGAACTGGGCCCGGACGGCGCGGTCTACCCGCTGTCCCCGGAAGGACTGGCCGAGGCATTGACCGGCTTCGTCCGCGAGTTCGGCGTCGGGTTGGTCGGCGGCTGCTGCGGGACGACCGGCGAGCACATCCGGCAGCTGGCCGAAGCGGTCGCGGACATCCAGCCCGCCACCAGGCGCCCCCGCCCGGAACCCGGCGTGTCTTCGCTGTACCAGGCCGTCCCGTTCCGGCAGGACGCCAGCGTCCTGATGATCGGCGAGCGCACCAACGCCAACGGCTCCAAGGCGTTCCGGGAGGCGATGCTGGAAGGCCGTTTCGACGACTGCGTCGAGATCGCGCGCGACCAGACCCGCGACGGCGCGCACATGCTGGACCTGTGCGTCGACTACGTGGGCCGGGACGGCGCGGCGGACATGGCCGAACTCGCCGGGCGGCTGGCGACGGCGTCCACGCTGCCGATCATGCTCGACTCGACCGAGGTCCCGGTGCTGCGCGCCGGACTGGAACGGCTCGGGGGCCGGTGCGCGATCAACTCGGTGAACTACGAGGACGGCGACGGGCCGGAATCGCGGTTCACGAAGGTGATGGAGATGGCCCGCGAGTTCGGTGCCGCCGTCGTCGCGCTGACCATCGACGAAGAGGGCCAGGCGCGCACCGCCGAGCACAAGACGGCGATCGCCGCGCGGCTGATCGAGGACATCTCCGGCACCTGGGGCCTGCGGCACAGCGACATCATCATCGACGCGCTGACCTTCACCATCGCCACCGGCCAGGAGGAGTCCCGCCGCGACGGCGTCGAGACGATCGAGGCGATCCGCGAGATCAAGCGCCGCTATCCCGAGGTCCAGACCACGCTGGGCCTGTCGAACATCTCCTTCGGGCTCAACCCGGCCGCGCGGCAGGTGCTGAACTCGGTGTTCCTGCACGAATGCGTGCAGGCGGGGCTCGACACCGCGATCGTGCACGCGTCCAAGATCCTGCCGATGGCCCGGATCCCCGACGAGCAGCGGGCGGTCGCCCTCGACCTCGTCTACGACCGGCGCCGCGAGGGCTACGACCCGTTGCAGGAGCTGATGGCGCTGTTCGAGGGCGTCAGCACCGCGTCGTCGAAGGCGTCCCGCGCCGAAGAGCTGGCCGCGCTGCCGTTGTTCGAGCGGCTGGAGCGGCGGATCGTCGACGGCGAGCGCAACGGCCTCGACGCCGACCTCGACGCGGCGCTGGAGCAGCGTCCGGCGCTGGAGATCATCAACGACACGCTGCTGGCCGGGATGAAGACGGTCGGCGAGCTGTTCGGCTCCGGGCAGATGCAGCTTCCGTTCGTGCTCCAGTCGGCCGAGGTGATGAAGGCCGCCGTCGCGCTGCTCGAACCGCATATGGACAAGGAGGACGACTCCGGCAAGGGCCGGATCGTGCTGGCCACCGTGCGCGGCGACGTCCACGACATCGGCAAGAACCTGGTCGACATCATCCTGTCCAACAACGGGTACGAGGTCGTCAACCTCGGCATCAAACAGCCGATCACGACGATCCTGGACGCCGCCGAGGAGCACGGGGCCGACGCCATCGGCATGTCCGGCCTGCTGGTGAAGTCGACCGTGATCATGAAGGAGAACCTCGAGGAGATGAACTCCCGTGGGGTCTCGGCACGGTGGCCGGTGCTGCTCGGCGGGGCGGCGCTCACCCGGTCCTATGTGGAGAACGACCTCGCGGAGCTCTATCTCGGCGATGTCCGCTATGCCCGTGACGCCTTCGAAGGTCTCCGCCTGATGGACGCGATCATGGCGGCCAAACGCGGTGAATCGCCCCTCGTGGACCCCGAAGCCGAGCGGAAACGCCAGGAGCGCAAGGAACGCCGCGAGCGGTCGCTGCGGATCGCCGAGGCGCGCAAGGCGAAGAAGGCCGCCGAAGAGTCCGAAGTGGACCTTGCGGCCCGCTCCGACGTCGCCACGGACGTCCCGCTTCCCTCGCCGCCGTTCTGGGACACCCGGGTGGTGAAGGGGATCCCGCTGGCCGACTACGCCGCCATGCTCGACGAACGGGCGACGTTCATGGGCCAGTGGGGGCTCAAAGGCGCGCGCGGCGGCCAAGGGCCGACGTACGAGGAACTGGTCGAATCCGAGGGACGGCCGCGGCTGCGGTACTGGCTGGACAGGCTCACCGCGGACGGCGTCCTCGCGCACGCCGCCGTGGTCTACGGGTACTTCCCGTGCGTCGCCGACGGCGACGACGTCGTGGTGCTGACCGAGCCCCGCCCGGACGCCCCGGAGCGGCTGCGGTTCACCTTCCCGAGGCAGCGGCGGGACAGGCGGCTGTGCCTCGCCGACTTCTACCGGCCGCGCGAGCGGGCGCTCGCGAACAGCGAGGTGGACGTGATTCCGTTCACGCTCGCCACCATGGGGCAGCCCATCGCCGACTACGCCAACGAGCTGTTCGCCGGGAACTCCTACCGGGACTACCTGGAGGTCCACGGCCTCGGGGTGCAGCTCACGGAGGCGCTGGCCGAGTACTGGCACCGCCGGGTGCGCGAGGAGCTGCGCTTCGCGGGCGGCGCCGCGGTGGCCGAGGAGGACCCGGACGACGTCGAGGAGTTCTTCGAACTCGGCTACCGTGGGGCTCGGTTCTCCCTGGGCTACGGCGCCTGCCCGAACCTGGAGGACCGGGCGAAGATCGTCGAGCTGCTCCGTCCGGAGCGGATCGGCGTGAAGCTGTCGGAAGAGTTCCAGCTGCATCCCGAACAGTCGACCGACGCGATCGTCTGCCACCACCCGGAGGCGAAGTACTTCAACACCTGATCGTGAAGGGGGAGCCGTGACCGAACCGTCCACACTGGACGGACTCGCCGCCGTGCTGTGGGATATGGACGGCACGCTGGTCGACTCGGAGAAGCTGTGGGACGTCGCCCTCTACGAGGCCGTCGAAACCCTCGGTGGCACGTTGACCGAGGAGCAGCGGCTGAGCCTGGTCGGGTCCAATATGGACGACACGGCCGCGTTCCTGCTCGAAGTGTGCGGTAAACCCGTCACGCCCGAGTCGATCGCGGAGATGGGGGAGTGGATCCGCGCGCGGACGGCCAACCTCTTCGACGGCCCGCTCCCGTGGCGTCCCGGCGCACAGGAGCTGCTCGAACTGTTGCGAGCCCAGGGTGTGCCGATGGCGCTGGTCACCTCCACCGAACGATCGCTGACCGAACTCGCCCTCAACACCATCGGCCGTGAGTATTTCGCGGCCACCGTCTGCGGTGACGAGGTCGATGGTCTGAACAAGCCGCACGCCAGGCCGTACCAGCTGGCGACGGAGTTGCTGGGGGTCCCGGCTTCCCGGTGCGTCGCGATCGAGGATTCCCCGCCCGGCGCGGCTTCCGCGGCCGCGGCGGGCTGCACGGTGGTGGTGATCCCGAACGACGTCGACGTCCCGCCGGGGGAGCGGCGCGTGTTCCGTTCGTCGCTGGTCGGCCTCGACGTGCCCGGATTGACCGCGCTCCTGCCCTGACCACCATGTCGCATTTCCGCTAGACCCCGGCCGCGTGGTCGGTGATGCTGACCGGGTGCATGAGGATTTCGAGCGGTGCGTCCGCGCGGTCCAGGCGAAGGACGACCGGTTCGACGGCTGGTTCTTCACCGCCGTCCTGACGACGCGGATCTACTGCCGGGCGAGCTGCCCGGTCGTCCCGCCCAAACCGGAGAACATGACGTTCTATCCGAGCGCGGCGGCCGCGCAGGAGGCCGGGTTCCGTGCCTGCAAACGGTGCCGCCCGGACGCGAGTCCCGGCTCGCCGCGGTGGAACGAACGCGCGGATCTGGTGGCCAGGGCGATGCGGCTGATCGCCGACGGCGTCGTCGACAGTGACGGGGTGAGCGGGCTGGCCGCCCGGCTGGGCTACAGCGTCCGGCAGGTCGAGCGGCATGTGCGGGCCGAACTCGGCGCGGGTCCGCTCAGCCTGGCCAGGGCACAGCGCGCGCAGACGGCCCGGCTGCTGATCGAGACGACGAGCCTGCCGATGATCGACGTCGCGCTCGCCGCCGGGTTCGGCAGCGTCCGCACCTTCAACGACACCGTCCGCGAGGTCTTCGCGCTGTCCCCGACGGAGTTGCGGGCACGGGTCCGCACCACACCGTCGACCGCCCCCGGGACGCTGAACCTGCGTCTGCCGTACCGGAAGCCGTTGTTCCCGGACAACCTCTTCGGGCATCTCGTCGCGACCGGCGTCCCCGGTGTCGAGGAGTGGCGCGACGGCGCCTACCGCCGGACGCTGCGGCTCCCGCACGGCGCGGGCGTCGTCGCCCTCAAACCCGAAGACGGCTACATCGGCTGCCGGCTCACGCTGTCGGACCTGCGGGACCTCTCGACCGCGATCAGCCGCTGCCGCCGCCTGCTCGACTTGGACGCCGATCCGGTCGCGGTCGACGACCTCCTGGCCGCGGATCCGCTGCTCGGCCCGCTCGTGAAGGCCGCGCCGGGCAGGCGGGTGCCCCGGACCGTCGACGGCGACGAGTTCGCCGTCCGCGCCGTACTGGGGCAGCAGGTGTCGACCGCCGCCGCCCGCACGCACGCCGCCCGGCTGGTCCTCGCGCACGGCGAGCCGGTCGACGACGCGGACGGCGGCCTCACCCACGTCTTCCCGGACGCCACCGCCCTCGCGGGGATCGACCCGGAAAGCCTCGCGATGCCGCGAAGCCGGAAGCGGACGCTGCTCGGCCTCGTCGCCGAACTGACCGAAGGCGGCCTCGACCTCGGAACGGGCAGTGACTGGCAGCGCGCCAGGGAACGGCTGCAAGCGTTGCCCGGCTTCGGCCCGTGGACCGTCGAGAGCATCGCGATGCGCTCGCTCGGCGACCCGGACGCGTTCCTGCCGACCGACCTCGGCGTCAAGGTCGCCGCGAAGGCGTACGGGCTGGGCCCGGCCGCGCTCGTCGCGCACGCCGAACGCTGGCGTCCTTGGCGCGCCTACGCCGTGCAGCACCTCTGGGCGACCGGAGACCACCCGATCAACCGGCTTCCGGCCGCCTGAGTCCGCAAGGAGCGCCATGCGCACGCACACCGTCATCGACAGCCCGTACGGCCCGCTGACCCTGGTCGCCGACGAGGAAGGCCTCTGCGGCCTGTACATGGTCCAGCAGCGTCACCGCCCGGCCGAAGAGACCTTCGGTCATCCCGACCCGAGCGCGCCGATCTTCGCGGAGACCGAGAAACAGCTGAAGGAGTACTTCGCGGGCCAACGGCGGGAATTCGATCTCCCGCTGAGCTTCGGCGGCACCGAATTCCAGCGGACGGTCTGGCGGGGCCTGCTCGGGATCCCGTATGGCGAGACGGTGTCCTACGGCGAACTCGCCGACCGGCTCGGGCGGCCGACGGCGTCGCGGGCGGTCGGTCTCGCGAACGGGAAGAACCCGCTCGGGATCATCGTGCCGTGCCATCGCGTGATCGGCTCGAACGGCGATCTCACCGGCTACGGCGGTGGTATCGAACGGAAGCGGCAGCTGCTCGACTTCGAACGGGGCGGGTCGACGCTGTTCTGAGGTGTGACGCCGGTGTCAACACACCGGCCCGGGGCAGCGCGGTCGCGATGCGGATGGAAGGATCTCCGACCGTGAAGACCTTCGATGAGCTGTTCGCCGAGCTTGCCGACCGCGCCCGGACGCGCCCCGACGGTTCCGGTACCGTCGCCGCGCTCGACGCCGGAGTGCACGCGCAGGGCAAGAAGGTGCTCGAAGAGGCGGGCGAGGGATGGATCGCCGCCGAGCACGAATCCGACGACCGGCTCGCCGAGGAGATCTCACAGCTGCTGTACCGGATACAGGTGCTCATGCTCGGCCGTGGACTGTCGACAGAGGACGTGTACCGGTACCTGTGACGCGCTCGCGTCCCGGAGAACCAAGGAGAAGCAATGCTGCGTGTCGCCGTGCCGAACAAGGGAGCCCTCGCCGCCGCCGCGTCGGAGATGCTCGGAGAGGCCGGCTACCGCAAGCGACATGAGGCCCGCGACCTGACCGTGCTGGACACGGTCAACGAGGTCGAGTTCTTCTTCTTGCGCCCCAAGGACATCGCGATCTACGTCGGATCCGGTGAACTGGACCTCGGCCTCACCGGCCGCGACCTCGCGCTCGACTCCGGTGCCCCGGTCGAGGAGATCCTCGGCCTCGGCTTCGGCGGGTCCACCTTCCGGTACGCCGCGCCGGCCGGCCGGGACTGGAAGGCCGAGGACCTGCAGGGCAAGCGGCTCGCGACGTCGTACCCGCGGCTCGTGCGGGAGAACCTGAAGCAGCACGGGGTGGAGGCGGAGGTCATCCGTCTCGACGGCGCGGTCGAGATCTCGATCCAGCTCGGCGTGGCCGACGCCATCGCCGACGTCGTCGAGTCCGGGCGTTCGCTGCGCCAGCACAATCTCGTGGCGTTCGGTGACCCGATCTGCGTGTCGGAGGCGGTGCTGCTGCAGCGCGCGGGCACCGAGCACACCCGGCCCAAGGACCAGCTGAAGGCGCGGCTGCAAGGTGTCGTGTTCGCCCAGCACTACATGATGCTGGACTACGACTGCCCGCGTTCGCTGCTGGACGCGGCCATCGCGATCACACCGGGCCTCGAGTCGCCGACCGTCGCGCCGCTCGCGCACGACGACTGGGTGGCCGTGCGGGCGATGGTCCCGCGCAAGGAGGTCAACCGGATCATGGACGAACTGGCCGAGACCGGCGCGAAGGCCGTCCTGGCGTCGGACATCCGGGCCTGCCGCCTGTAAAGCCTCGTGAGTGGTAAGTGTCGTTAGAACGGCACTTACCACTCACGATCCACGTCGCCGGTCAGAGCCGTTACCCGCGCACGACCCCGCTCCCTTGCACCCTGGCATGGGCGGGAGGGGCTGAAGGTCGCTTTCCCCTCATCTGACGCGGCGAAGGGCGCTTTCGCCGCATGCGATGCGGGGAAAGCGCCCTTCAGCCCCGGGCCACAACCAGGAAAAAAGGACGCCATGAAAGGTCCTTTCCTTGCAAATTTCGCAAGGAAAGGACCTTTCATGGCATGGGCTACCGAGGCCGGTTCGGCTTCTTGGGCATCAGGTCGTAGAGCTTCTTCCGCGCGCCGTTGTCGTTGGCGCTGCGGGCCACCGAGACCTCGGTGATGAAGTCCTCGAAGACGAACTCCTCGTCCGCGGGCACGATCGCCGGGGCCGGATGGTTCTGCAGGTACCCGTCCAGCGTCGCCGCGATCTCCCGGAACGACAGCGCCTGCAGGGTTTCCGGTGCGTAGGTCGTCACGGGCACGCCGTGCGCGGCCGCCTCGTTCATCACCACGCCCAGCGGGACATGCGAGAGCATCGGGATCCCGAACGTGTACAGCTCCTGCAGCGCCGCCGCCGCGTAATGCGAGATCGGGCGGCGGTACAGCCCGGGAACGAGGCCGTAGTAGGCGATCGGCGGACGGCCGACGGTCTGTTCGACGTAGCGCACCTGGTCCGAAAGCAGGCGCAGGGCGCGGATGCTCGTCCGGTCCGGCTGCACCGGCACGAGGATCCCGTGCGACGCGGCCAGCGCGTTGTTGGTCAGCACGTCGAGCGCGGGCGGGCAGTCGATGATGATGTGGTCGTAGTTCGCGAACTGGATCACCCTGGCCAGCTGCCAGCCGGGCACCCGGAACTGGTCCAGCCGCCTGATCAGGTCGAACATGCCCGGCGACGTCGGGATGACGTCGAACGCGCCGCCGCGCCCGATGTTGCTGCGCGGATGCCGTACGGCGAGTTCCTCGATCGGGCCCTTCCACACCTTGGTCAGGGCTTTCGCCAGGCTGGGCGCGTCCGGGGCCACCTCGTCCAGGCCGAGGAGTTCGGTGGTCGCGTGCCCTTGTGGGTCGAGGTCGATCAGCAGCACCCGGCGGCCGCGTTCGGCCAGTGCGGCCGACGCGCCCACGCTGAGTGAGGTCTTGCCGACCCCGCCTTTCTGGTTGACCACCGAGGTGATCTGCATGCCGAAGCGCTCCCTGCGTCTGTTGTTCCGGGAAGGCTATTGGAAACACGCCGAGAAAGCGCGTCTATCAGCCCGCCTGTCGCGGTCGCACCAGCAACGCCTGCGCCCCCGAGGCGAGCGGCCCGGACACGTCGTGCAGCGTGGTCGTCGCCGTGCCGATGCCGTTCGGGCCGACCAGGGTGGCCGCGTCGACGCCGATCCAGTCACCCAGTGGTGGGCGCCGGAGGTGCACTGTCAGCTCCGAGTTGATGAACCACCACTCCCGCGGGTCGAGGAAGTTCGAGATCCCGTTGCCGGAATCCGCCAGGACGAACAGCCGCTGCAGCGCGCTCGGTTTCTCCCCGTCCACGAGGGCGACGCGCTGACGTCCCCAGACCGTCGCGGGACCGGGTTCGTCGAGCGCGCCCCGGACCCGCCGCCACTCGACGGCGTCCAGATAACCGCCGTGCCAGCTTTCGGGCCAGTTCGACGCCGGGGCGTCGTCCGGCGAGGGCAGGGCGGGACCTTCGGAGGTGGCCACCGGCGTGGTGTCCGAGGTCGCGATGCGCCACGCGGACGCCCGCGCGACGACCCGCTCGCCGTGGGCGAGTTCGGCCGCCAGCCACTCGACCGAGCGGCCCGGGCGCCGCACCCACGCCCGCACGGAAAGCTCTTTCAGCGGTGCCGGGCCGAGGATCTCGATCGTCACCCTGGCGAGCTGGCTCGCGTGCGGCGCGTCGATCTCCTCGAGCGCGCGGACGAGCAACGCCGAGGGCGGCCCGAAATGCTGCGCGTCCGGGGACCACGGCCCCGCGGTGTGCTCGGTCGGGACGAACTTCCCGTCGCCCGAGGGAACGTAAAAGGCCTCTGTCACACCGGACACCTCAATCCGCACGGTCCAAAACGGACTCCTCGCCGGGATCCGGCTCCGGCCAGCCGGGATAGGGCGGGGGAGTGCCGCCGTACTGCGGGCAGAGCGCCTGGTGATCGCACCACGCGCAGAGTTTGCTCGGATTGGGCCGGAAATCGCCGGTCTTGCCCGCTTTGAGGATCGCTTGCCAGATCGCTTCGAGCGTGCGCTCGAACCGGACCAGCTCGGCCTCGTCGGGGGTGTAGGCCAGTGACTGGCCGTCGGTGAGGTACATCAGTTTCAGCTGACGCGGCACGACACCGCGCAGCCGCCACAGGACCACGGCGTAGAACTTCATCTGGAACATCGCCTTGGCCTCGCCGATCTCGCGGGGCGCGGCGCCGGTCTTGTAGTCGACGACGCGGATCTCGCCGGTCGGCGCGACGTCCAGCCTGTCGACGTAACCCCGCAGCAGCACCCCGGAGCCCAGCTCGATCTCGACGTGCAGCTCACACGCCTCCGGCTCCAGCCGCCGGGGGTCTTCGAGCCCGAAGTAGGTGTCGACGAGCTGCTCGGCCGAAGCGAGCCATGAGGTGACGGCCTCGGGATCGTCCTGGTCGAACAGCTCGATCCACTCCGGACGTTCCGCGGACAGGTCCTGCCACGCCGGCGCGAGCAGCTCCTTGGCCTGCGGGGGAGTGCGATCGGCCTGCGGAAGGGAGAACAGGCGCTCCAGCACGGAATGCACCAGCGTGCCGCGCAGCTGGGCCTTCGTCGGGATCTCGGGCAGTCTGTCGACCGCGCGGAACCGGTAGAGCAGCGGGCACTGCTTGAAGTCGCTGGCACGCGACGGGGACAGGGCCGGCCGACGGCGCGGGACTTCGGCGCCGGGCGGCGGATCGGCGGTGACCGTGTCGGTGTCGGGCATGAGGGGAGGGTAGCGCCGGGTACCGACAGTTCCGTGACCGCGACGCACCGGAGCGGGCATGACCGACACCACCCGGACGGGACGGGCGGGTTACCGGCACCCCACACCTGGGCATCTACGCTCTGACACATGGCGGTGACGGGTGAGCAGGGCCCGCCTCGACGAGGCGTGGCACCGGAGGGCGGACTCCTGCTGTTCCGCGTCTCCGGCATTCCCGTGCTGCTCGCCCCTTCGTGGTGGATCGGCTCGCTGATCATCGTCGTCCTCTACACGCCGCTGGTCGGGCGGCTCCTGCCCGGCGCGACCACGGTGACCTCGTGGCTGCTGGCGGCCGCGTTCGCCGTCCTGCTGGGACTTTCCGTGCTGGCGCACGAACTCGGGCACTGCCTGGTGGCGCTGCGCCTCGGCATCCCGGTCCGGCGGCTGCGGCTGTTCCTGCTCGGTGGCCTCTCCGAGGTCGCGAGGACTCCCCGGCAGCCGAGGCACGAAGGACTCGTCGCCGCCGCGGGACCGGTGGTTTCGTTGCTGCTCGGCGGTTTCTGCGGGCTGCTCATGTTCGCCGTCCCGCCCGAGAGCGCCGCCTGGCTGCTCATCGCCGAATGCGCCGTCGCGAACTTCGCCGTCGGGATCTTCAACCTCCTTCCCGGACTCCCGCTCGACGGCGGGCGCCTCGTCCGCGCCGGGGTCTGGGCCGCCACCGGACGCCGGGACAAGGGCACCCGCGCCGCCGTCGTCGGTGGCGGTCTCGTCGCGGCCGGACTGGTCGTCTGGGCGCTGTGGGGCCTGGCGGCCGGCAGCGAGGACCGCTGGCTCCGGCTCGGCGTCTGCGTCGTGACGGCGTGGTTCGTGATCCTCGGCGCGCGAAGCGAACTCGCCGCCGAAGCGCGCCGAGGCTGGCCCGAAGGCGTACGGCTGAGCGAACTCGTCCGGCCCGTCCTCCAGCTTCCCGCGGAAAGCCCCGTCTCGGACGCGCTGGCCGCTTCGGCGGGCCGTGGGGTGGTCCTCGTGCGTGCCGACGGCGTCGCGGCAGGGCTGCTCGACGAGACGGCCGCCGCGCAACTGGCCGGGACCTCGCCGCACGCGCCCGCGGAGATGGCCGCGGAGCCGATCCGCGCCGACACCGTGCTGCTTTCCTCGGAGTCGGGGGAGGAGATCGCCGAGCGCGTCCGGGAAACCGCCGCGTGGCAGTTCCTCGTCGTGGACGACGAAGGCAGGCCCGCCGGGGTGCTCCGGCGCGAGGACCTGCGCGCCGCGATGTCCCGGAGCCGACCCCCGGCGTAGCGCGGTACGGCCACCTGCGAGGATCGATCGTCGATCAAGTGTTTGCGGCTATGGAGGTTCAGTGTCGGTCCGTGGGCCGTTTCGTGTTGGTGACCGGGTTCAGCTGACCGACTCCAAGGGGCGGCACTACACCATGGTCCTCGCCGAGGGACAGCAGTATCACACTCATCGTGGCGCACTGGCGCACGACGACGTGATCGGCGCGCAGGAGGGTTCGGTCGTGACTTCGGCCGGTGGCAGCCACTATCTGGCGCTGCGCCCGCTGCTGCCGGACTACGTGCTGTCGATGCCGCGCGGCGCGCAGGTGATCTATCCGAAGGACGCCGCGCAGATCGTGATGTGGGGCGACATCTACCCCGGCGCGCGGGTACTCGAGGCGGGCGCCGGTTCCGGGGCGCTGACCTGTTCGCTGCTGCGGGCGGTCGGCTCGGAGGGGACCGTGCAGTCCTACGAGATCCGGGACGACCACGCCGAGCACGCCGAACGGAACGTGGAAAAGTTCTTCGGCCGCAAACCGGACAACTGGTCGCTGACGGTCGCGGACCTTTCGACCCACACCGGCGAGGTCGACCGGGTGGTACTCGACATGCTGGCGCCCTGGGACCAGCTGGAGACGGTCGCCGCGCATCTGGTGCCCGGCGGCGTGCTCACGGTCTATGTGGCGACGGTCACACAACTTTCGCGGATCACGGAAGCCCTGCGGGAACAGCAGTGCTGGACCGAGCCGGAGTCGTGGGAGACGCTCATGCGGCCCTGGCACGTGGTGAGTCTCGCGGTCCGGCCGGATCACCGGATGGTCGCGCACACCGCGTTCCTGCTGACGGCGCGACGTCTCGCCGACGGAACCGTCTCGCCGCGAGTCCACCGGCGCTCCGGCAAGGGCTGACCCGGACTCGGGTCCAGGGATGTCATAAGGGGTCCCCATGAGACGAAATTCGTCTCATGGGGACCCCTTATGACACTCCGGACCGGGAGATCACGGCACGCACCACTTCCCGTCCCGCTTCTTCAGCGGGAAAGGCGTGTCCTTCTGGCCGCCCGCCCCCTCGACGTGCACGGTCACGGTGGCCGAGTCGCCACCGACCTTCGGCGGATCCGGGACGGTCGCGCTCACCTTGCCTGCGGCCTCCCATTTCCGCTTCAGCGCGGCCAGATCCGCCGACGACTGCTGGACGCAGGTGAGTTTGCCGAACGCCGTCGCGTCGTGGTTCACGATCGCGGCGGCGATCGCCTTGCCGACCACCTCGACCGCGGCCACGTCCGGATCCACCGGGACCGGACGGGACGAACCCGGTCCCGGTGGGGCGGGCGCCGTGCCCGGCGCGGCCGGGTCGGAGCCGGACGGGGCCACCAGCAGCAGCCCCACCACGACACCCACCACGACCGCGCCGCAGCCGGCGAGAACGGCGATCAGCCTGCTGGACACCGGCTTCGGGTCAGCCCTTGCCGCCGGTGAAGCACCAGAGGTCGGACTCCTTCTTGAAGTTCAGGTTGCCCGTGTCGACCTTGGTGCCCTGGGTGACCTTCGCGGGGAGCTTCGCGGTGTCGCCGCTGATCGTCATCTCCCCGGTCTTCTCCATCTTGATGTCCTTGCCGATGGGCACCTCGTCCTTGGTGTTCACGCTGCGGCAGGCCGACTGCGCGACGGTCTTGCCGTCCCCGGCGTTGTACGCGGCGATGACGGCGTCGGCCACCTCCTGCGGCGTCGACTTGCCCAGCGGGGCCGGGCCGGAGCCCTTGGGGGTCGAGGAACTGGGCGAGCTGGACTTGCTCCGGGTCGAGGAACTCGACGACTTCGGCGCGGAAGAAGACGCCGAACCCGTCGGGGCCGCGCTGCTGGAGCTGGCGGGCGGCGCGGCGGTCTTGTCGTCGTCGCCCGAGTTCAGCGCGATGACGAGAGCGGTGACACCACCGCCGACCAGGAGTACCGCGCCGATCGCGATGCCGACGATCAGGCCGGTCTTCTTTTTCTTCGGCGGCTCACCGTAGCCGCCCTCCTGCGGGTAGGCGTTGTAGCCGCCCTGTTGCTGACCGTACGGATCCGGCTGCCCGAACTGCTGCGTGGCACCGGGGTATCCCTGCTGGGGCTGGGGCCCGCTCTGCGGGTATCCGCCCTGCTGGCCGTACTGGTCCTGCCCGTACTGACCGGGCTGCTGGCCGTACTGGCCACCCCCGGGGTATCCCTGCTGCGGCTGGGGGCCGCTCTGCGGGTACCCGCCCTGTTGGCCGTACGGGTCCTGCCCGTAGCCGCCGGGCTGCTGCGGCGGGGAAGTCATGGCTGTTGCCCCCTAGCTGTTCTGCGAAAATGCTCAACACGACAGGCCGGTCCGCCGACCCGGCGAACGTCGGGCCGATGCTAGCCATCGCGCCGGATCGCCGCTCGATTAGGGCCGAACTGATACCCGGAACCCGTTTGCACCCGTACGGGGCCGGGTATTCCGGCGCAGGTCAGGCCAGGTGGACGGATTGTGACCATGGGAGTGTCGGACCCGGCACCGGGATGGCCCCTTGCGCGGCGCCGACGTACGTGCAGAGGAGTCGTCCAGAACGCGACGCGCCGATCTTGTGATGCGGAAAGGCCTTTTATTGTCGGTGATCGCCGGTACCGTGGAATGAAAAGCACTCCGAGGAGGTGCCCGATGCATCATGACCTTCCCGGAGGTCGGCGCGAGGAGGCCGACCCTTCAGAAACGACCGGAGCTGGAACCACGTCCGAAGAGCAGGCACGTCAGATTCGCTTCCTCGAGGAGGAAGTGGCCCTGCTGCGACGGAAGCTCACCGATTCGCCACGTCAGAACCGAGTGCTGGAGCAGCGACTCGCCGAGGCGTCGGAACGCGTGAGCCAACTCACGGAACGCAACACGAAACTGGTCGAGACGCTCCGCGAGGCGCGTGGCCAGTTGCTCGCGTTGCGAGAGGAGGTCGACAGGCTGGCCCAACCTCCGAGCGGTTACGGCGTGTTCGTGACCGCTTACGAGGACAACACGGTGGACGTGTTCACCGCGGGCCGCAAGATGCGGGTTTCGGTCTCACCCGCGGTCGAGGTCTCGTCGCTGCAGCGCGGACAGGCGTTGCGGCTCAACGAGGCACTCACCGTCGTCGAAGGCGGCGACTTCGAGAAGATCGGCGAGGTCTGCGCGCTGCGCGAGGTGCTGGCCCCGGACGTCGAGGGCGGCAGCCCCCGTGCGCTCGTGGTCGGGCACGCGGACGAGGAGCGGGTCGTCCTGCTCTCCGACCCGCTGGCCGAACAGCCCCTCAAGCCGGGCGATTCCCTGCTGGTGGACTCGAAGGCCGGTTACGCCTACGAGCGCGTGCCGAAGGCGGAGGTCGAGGATCTCGTGCTGGAGGAGGTGCCCGACGTCCGCTACGAGGACATCGGTGGCCTCACCCGGCAGATCGAGCAGATCCGCGACGCCGTCGAGCTTCCGTTCCTGCACGCGGATCTCTATCAGGAGTATCAGCTGCGCCCGCCGAAGGGCGTGCTGCTCTACGGTCCTCCTGGTTGCGGTAAGACCCTCATCGCCAAGGCGGTGGCCAACTCGCTCGCCAAGAAGGTCGCGGAAGCCCGCGGCGACAAGGCGGACGGGAAGTCCTACTTCCTGAACATCAAGGGTCCGGAGCTGTTGAACAAGTTCGTCGGGGAGACCGAGCGGCATATCCGCCTGATCTTCCAGCGAGCTCGGGAAAAGGCCTCCGAAGGCACCCCCGTGATCGTGTTCTTCGACGAGATGGACTCGATCTTCCGCACCCGCGGTTCGGGCGTGTCCTCCGATGTGGAGACCACGATCGTCCCGCAGCTGCTCTCGGAGATCGACGGTGTCGAGGGCCTGGAGAACGTCATCGTCATCGGCGCCTCCAACCGTGAGGACATGATCGACCCGGCGATCCTGCGGCCGGGCCGGCTCGACGTCAAGATCAAGATCGAGCGTCCGGACGCCGAAGGCGCGAAGGACATCTTCTCCAAGTACCTGTCCGACGGCCTGCCGATCCACGCGGACGATCTCGCCGAGTTCGGCGGCGATCGCCGGGCGACGTTCGACGCGATGATCCAGCACACCGTCGAGCGGATGTACGAGGAGACGGACGAGAACCGGTTCCTCGAGGTCACCTACGCCAACGGGGACAAGGAGGTCCTGTACTTCCGTGACTTCAACTCGGGCGCGATGATCCAGAACATCGTGGACCGGGCGAAGAAGTCGGCCATCAAGTCGGTGCTGGAGACCCAGCAGCCCGGCTTGCGCGTGCAGCACCTGCTGGACGCGATCGTCGACGAGTTCGCGGAGAACGAGGACCTGCCCAACACCACCAACCCCGACGACTGGGCCCGGATCTCCGGCAAGAAGGGCGAGCGGATCGTCTACATCCGCACGCTCGTCACCGGCAAGAACCAGGACTCCGGGCGGGCGATAGACACCGCCACGAACACCGGTCAGTACCTGTAGCACGAACGAAGGGGCCCTTCACCGCAGGCCATGCGGTGAAGGGCCCCTTCGTCGTGTCACACGGCGACGGCTTCCTCGACCTTCTTGCGCGGGCTCAGCCTGCCGTGCGCGGCCAGGATCCCGAGGACGACGAGCAGCGCGCCGACGGGCTGGTTCCACGCCAAGGGTTCGTCGAGGACCAGGACTCCCAACAGCACACCGACAACGGGTGTGAGGTACGTCACGGCCGACGCGTTCGACGCGCCCCACGCCGCGATGATCGACGCGTTCCAGGCGTAGGCGAGTCCGGTGCCCAGCGCGCCGAGCGCGATCATGCTGAGGACGATCGGCGTGTCGAGGCGCACCGGGGCCGTCGCGATGAACGGCGCCAGCACCAGCATCACCACGGCACCGCAGCAGACCTGGCCGAGCGCGATGGTCGGCGCGTCGAGGTTCCGGCCGGAGATGAACCGCCGCACGTAGACGAACGAGATCCCGTAGCAGGTCGTCGCGCCGAGGCACGCCAGCTGCGCCGTCAGTTCGTGGGAGACGTCGATCCCTTGCCAGACCCCGACGATCGTGAGCACGCCGAGGAAACCGAGGATCAGGCCGGCGGTGCGGGCCTTCGTGAACCGCTCGGAGGGCAGCGCCGCCGCGGCGATGAGCATGGTGATCAGCGGGGTCGTCGCGTTGAAGATGCTGGCGAGCCCGGAGGAGATGTACTGCTCGGCCCAGGAGAACAGCAGGAACGGGATGACGCACAGCAGTACGGAGACGACCGCGAGATGGCCCCAGAGCGCCGGATCACGGGGGAGTGGCTTGCGCCGCCACGCGGCGATCGCGATCAGCGCCACCGCGCCGAGACAGACGCGGGAGAGCGCCACTTGAGCGGGCGACAGGCCGGTGAGACCGACCTTGATGAACAGAAAACTCGCACCCCACACGATCGCGAGTGCCGCGAACCGGATCGCGATACCGAAACGTCCCAATTGTCCTTCTCCTGAGTCCTCAATCCCCGGCTCAGTGAATCGGGAATCCACTGTGTACTCCAGCGGTTTTCGGACGATGTGTCCCATCCCTCCGCGTGGCGGTCCCGATTGCCGAGCGTATAACGACCTATACTCAGCGGCCGTGAGCGAAACCTCCGGGCGCCCGCGCGCGCCGATCACCGAAGCCGATGTCCTGGCATGGCTGGAGACGACGGCGGCCGCCGTCCAGGCCGGGGAAGTGAGTGCCCCCGAGCTGATCGAACTGCTGGGGGAGTTGCGGCGCGCCTCCGCGGCCTGCGCCGACGCGTCCGACTGGGCCCTGCTCGCCGCCAGGGAAGAGGGCGCCAGTCTCCGCCAGATCGCGCCGGTCTTCGGCAAGGGATACGTCCGGGCCCCGGCGGCCCGCCTCGAAAAGCTCCACCGGCAGGCGCAGAACTCGAGCCAGTGGCTCGCGATCCTCCGCCACAAGAACGAAGGAGCCCGGTGACGGACTCGGAAATCCCTGTCGGCGCACGGATCGCCGTCGGACTGGCCGCGCTCGGCAGGCCCGCGTACATCAATCTCGGCCGGACCGGCGTGCTGCCGCCCGGACGCGAATTCGAGGCGATGCGCGCGGCGACCCACGCCGTACTGGACGACGCGTACCGCGCGGGCGTCCGCTGGATCGACGTCGCCCGTTCGTATGGTTCTTCGGAGGAGTTCCTCGCCGGCTGGCTCGCCGACCGCGGCCACCCGGACGTGACGGTGTCGAGTAAATGGGGCTATCGCTACGTGGGCGAGTGGAAGCTCGACGCGGAAGTGCACGAGGTCAAGGAGCACACCGCCGCGCGGTTCGCCGAACAGTGGGCGGAAACCGGTGCCCTGCTGGGGAAAGCGGTGTCGCTCTACCAGGTCCACTCACTCACCGTGGACAGTCCGTTGTTCGCCGACGAGCGGCTCGTCGGCGCGCTGGCCGAACTCGCCGCCGACGGTGTCCCGGTGGGGTTCTCCACGTCCGGACCGGCGCAGGCCGACGCTATCCGCCGCGCGTTCGAGCTGGAAGTGGCCGGAACACCGGTCTTCAGTGCCGTGCAGTCGACGTGGAACCTGCTCGAACCTTCGGCGGGCCCGGCGCTCGCGGAAGCGCACGCGGCCGGGAAACGGGTGCTGGTCAAGGAAACCGTCGCGAACGGCCGCCTGGTGGTCGAGCCGCCGCCGTCGCTCGACCGGATCGCCCGGGCGCACGGGGTGGGCCCGGACGCGGTGGCGATCGCGGCGGTGCTGGCGCGGGAGTGGCGGCCGATGGCGGTCATCGGCCCGTCGAGCACGGCGCAGCTCGCGGAGAATCTCGTTGCCACGAAGGCGAAGCTGACCGCGGACGACCTCGCGGAGCTGGCCACGCTCGCCGAAGAACCGGCCGCCTACTGGCGGCACAGGTCCTGCCTCGGCTGGCAGTGAGGCGCTGGTCTAGTCTCGCGGCAAACAACGGGCGGGACACCGGGAGGCTTGAGGGTGCGTCATCGGCAGGTGCTCGCGGTGGCGACGGTCGCGCTGTTCGGTCTGTCGGGATGCGCCGACCGTCCCAACGACCTCGACACCTATTACGACGACCCGGCGCCGACGCCCACGGTCGAACCCACGCGGCCATCGGTGAAACCGCAGGCCGCGCCCTTGCCGCTGCCCCCGACCCAGGCCCCGGTCCCGGCGGCCGTTTCCGCGGCGCTGCTGACCGACGAAGACGTCGCCGAGGAAGAGGTCGTCCCCGGCGAGAGCACGATGTCCGGCTGCCTGACTGGTCTCACCCGCGGCCCGAGCCGTTCGGTGGCGTGGTCGTACCCGAGTGGATCGACGCTGGAGCATCAGGTCACCGAGTACCCCGACCGTGACGCCTCGGACGTCGTCACCCGGGCGGACTGCGCGGGCAAGAAGCTCACGCTGACGAAGCTGCCCGGCATCGACGCGCAGCGCGCCTGGTGCGCGGGCACGACGTGCACGGTGCTGCTCGCCAAGGGAAAGCTCGTCTCCGCACTCAGCGTGACCGCCGGGACCGAGGCGCGCGCGGCCGACGCCGCGCGGCGGTTACTGCCGATCGTCGCGCAGCGCCTCCGTTCGGCCTAGGGCGTCTTCCCGGCGGAACCACTCCAACGCGCCGAGCCGTCCGTCCGGTACGAACCGGCTCTCCGGATCCTCGAGCCACGAACGCAACTCCTCCAGCGTCAGCCATCGTCCTTCGACGACTTCGGACGGCTGATGCACGAAGGGGCCGTCCCAGCGGGCCTCGAAGGCGAAGTTGTGGCACCGGATCGTGCCGTCGTCGGTGATGTGGACGAAAAGCGGCTGTAGTTCCACTCCGTGCACACCGAGTTCTTCAGCCAGTTCACGGCGTGCGCAGTCCTCCGGGGTCTCGCCCGCCGCGACGATGCCGCCCGCCCAGCAGTCCCAAGTGGAGGGATAGACGTCCTTCGTGGGCGTGCGCAAGTGCACGTAGACGGAGTTCCCGTCACTCGAACGGACCAAGACCACGCCGGCGGCGTGCCACAGGTTCTCGGCACGTACCCGGGAGCGGACGGCCGCCCCCACCGCGGTTCCGCCGAGGTCATAGAGCGCAACGAGTTCGTCACTGCCTGACATGGGGGGCATCGTCGCACGGCTCCGACCCCGTAGGGTGGTGGGTATGCGGCGGATCATGGGAACCGAAGTCGAGTACGGCATCGCGGTGCCGGGCGACGCGACGGCGAACCCGGTACTCACCTCGACCCAGGTCGTGCTGGCCTACGCGGCCGCGGCCGACATCCCGCGAGCCAGGCGGGCGCGATGGGACTACGAGGTCGAATCGCCTTTGCGTGACGCCCGCGGGTTCGATCTGACCGGGCCGAGCGGGCCCGGTCACGACCCGGACGTCGAGGACCTGGGCGCGGCCAACGTGATCCTGACCAACGGCGCGCGGCTGTACGTCGACCACGCTCACCCGGAGTACTCGGCACCCGAGGTGACGAACGCGCGCGACGCGGTCATCTGGGACAAGGCGGGCGAACGGGTCATGGAGGAGGCGGCGCGCAAGGCCGCCACCGTCCCCGGCCAGCCACGTTTGCAGCTGTACAAGAACAACGTCGACGGCAAGGGCGCGAGCTACGGCACGCACGAGAACTACCTGATGCAGCGGTCGACGCCGTTCACCGCGGTGATCGCCGGGCTGACGCCGTTCTTCGCGTCCCGTCAGGTGATGACCGGTTCGGGCCGGGTCGGTATCGGGCAGCAGAGCGAGGAAGCCGGTTTCCAGCTCTCGCAGCGCTCCGACTACATCGAGGTCGAGGTCGGCCTGGAGACCACGCTCAAACGCGGGATCATCAACACCCGCGACGAGCCGCACGCCGACGCGGACAAGTACCGCCGCCTGCACGTCATCATCGGTGACGCGAACCTGGCCGAGTACTCGACGTATCTCAAGGTCGGGACGACGGCGCTGGTGCTGGACCTGATCGAGTCGGGCATCCGGTTCGACGACCTGAAGCTGGACGAGCCGGTGCGGGCGGTGCACCAGATCAGCCACGACCCCACGCTGAAGGCGAAGGTGTCGCTGGCCAACGGGCGGAAGTACACCGGGCTGGACCTGCAGTTCGCCTATCACGAGATCGCGTCGGCGAATCTGGAGCGCACCGGCGCGGACGAGGCCTCCAAGGAGGTCCTGCGGGTCTGGGGCGAGATCCTGGACGCGCTGGCGCGGGACCCCCAGGAATGCGCGGACAGGCTGGACTGGCCGGCGAAGCTGCGGTTGCTCGAGGGCTACCGCGCGCGGGACCAGCTGGCCTGGGGCGCGCCGCGGTTGCGGCTGGTCGACCTGCAGTACTCGGATGTCCGGCTGGACAAGGGCCTGTACAACAGGCTCGTCACCAGGGGCTCGATGAAGCGCCTGGTGACCGAGGAGGAGGTGCTGGAGGCGGTCACGACGCCGCCTTCGGACACCAGGGCCTATTTCCGGGGCCGCACGCTGGAGAAGTACGCCAACTCCATCGCCGCGGCGTCGTGGGATTCGGTCATCTTCGACGTCGGCAGGGAATCGCTGGTGCGGATCCCGACGTTGGAGCCGTTGCGGGGCACGAAGGCCCACGTGGGGAAGTTGCTGGACGACTCCGCGACCGCCGAGGAGCTGGTGGAGGCGCTCACCGGTTCGGACTAGCGGGATTTCCTTTCATCGGGGTTAAGCGATCACGGATCCCACGGAATGTCGGGACCGCTGGGTAGGCTAGGAAACATCGGCCACACCGGGAGGCGAGATGGCTCAGGAAAAGATCGAAAAGCACGGCGGCGGCGACTCGGACGAAGAGTTCGAGGACGGCGGTCCGGCGGGCCAGGAGCGGCGCGAGAAGCTCGGTGAGGACGTCGACACGATCCTCGACGAGATCGACGACGTGCTCGAGGAGAACGCCGAGGACTTCGTCCGCGCGTACGTGCAAAAGGGCGGCGAGTAGTTCGTCTTCCGGCGGCCCCGGGCCGGGGTCGCCTGTGCGGAGCCGGCGGATCACACAGATTGGAACTTTGAGCACGTATGGAACACACCTCGGGTAAGTCGGCGCTGCCCGCCGCGTACTTCTCGTCGGCGACCTCGTCGTTCTCGGACTTCCTTCGGGCGCAGGCGCCCGAGCTGCTCCCGGAACGGCGGGTCGCGGCCGGGGCGGGCGGGCTGGACGCCCCGCACGGGACGACGATCGTCGCGGTCAAGTTCGCGGGCGGGGTGCTGATCGCCGGTGACCGGCGGGCGACGTCGGGCAACCTGATCGCTTCGCGCGACATGGAGAAGGTGCACGTCACCGACGAGTACTCGGCGGTGGGCATCGCGGGCTCGGCCGGGCTCGCGATCGAGATGGTCCGGCTGTACGCGGTCGAACTGGCGCACTACGAGAAGATCGAGGGCGTTTCGCTCTCGCTCGACGGTAAGACGAACAAGCTCGCCGGGCTGGTGAAGTCCAACCTGGAGATGGCGATGGCCGGGCTGGCCGTACTGCCGTTGTTCGTCGGATACGACCTCGACGCGGAGGACGCGAAGCACGCCGGCCGGATCGTGTCGTACGACCCGACGGGCGGGCGGTACGAGGAGCGCGCGGGCTATCACGCCATCGGTTCGGGCTCGCTGTTCGCGAAGGGCGCGCTGAAGAAGCTTTACGACCCCGATTCGGACGCCGAAGGGGCGATCCGCGTGGCGGTCGAGGCGCTGTACGACGCGGCGGACGACGACAGCGCGACCGGCGGGCCGGATCTGGTGCGCCGGATCTTCCCGACGGTCGTCACGGTCACCGCGGAGCAGGGCGCGGTCGCCGTGCCGGTGGAGCAGACGACCGCGGTGGCCGAGGCCGTCGTGGCCGCGCGGGCCGAGCGCGGGCGCTAGCCGTCTTCCCAGTCCCTTGCCGATGAGAGCCAGAAAGAGCGGAGCACCACAGTGACGATGCCGTTGTACGCCTCTCCCGAGCAGCTGATGCGGGAGCGTTCCGAGATCGCGCGCAAGGGCATCGCGCGCGGCCGGAGCGTGGTCGTGCTCAAGTACCGCGGTGGCGTGCTGTTCGTGGCCGAGAACCCCTCGGCGACGTTGCACAAGGTGTCGGAGATCTACGACCGGATCGGTTTCGCGGCGGTGGGCCGCTACAGCGAGTTCGAGAACCTGCGGGTGGCGGGAATCCGGCACGCGGACCTGAAGGGTTACCAGTACGACCGGCGGGACGTCAGCGCGCGTGCGCTGGCGAACGCGTACGCCGCGACGCTGGGCAGCATCTTCACCGAGCAGCTGAAGCCGTTCGAGGTGGAGGTCTGTGTCGCCGAGGTCGGCGCGACCGCCGCCGAGGACCAGCTGTACCGGTTGACCTACGACGGTTCGATCTTCGACGAGCCGAAGTTCGTCGTGATGGGCGGTCAGGCCGACACACTCACCACGAAGCTGAAGGAAAGCTACGAGTCCGACATGGACCTCGGGGCGGCGCTCGGTGTCGCGGTGAAGGCGTTGCGCGCCAACACCCCGACGCCCGCGAACGGCGACTCGGACCCGGTGAAGCTCGAGGTCGCCGTCCTGGAACGGGAGCGGCGCGGCCGCAAGTTCCGGCGCGTCGCCGGGGCGGCACTGGACGCGCTGCTGCCTGCCGAGCCGGAGCCGGAGAAGGACGCGGCCGAGGGTGACAAGCCCGAAGGCGAGTCCAAGAAGGACTGAGCCCTTTCCTTGTGAGATACGTGAAGGCCCCCTTCACCGCGCTAGACGCGGTGAAGGGGGCCTTCACGATTTTCAGCCGATCAGTCGCGGCCTGGACCGCTCATGGCCTCAGGCGGGACCGGTGCCCCACCACTGGCTACGGCCACCGGCGATGAAGCTCCACAGCTGGAGCCGCGTGCCGTTGCTGGCCGAGTTGCCCTCCGCGGTCAGGTAGCGGCCGCTGCTCGGGCTCTGGAAACGGACGTAACCCTCGGGGTTGACGGTGCCGCCCCACCACTGGTTCTTGGCACCGGCGATGAAGTCCCACAGCTGGACGATGGTGCCGTTGCCGTTCATCGTGTTGAGGTCCGCGTCCAGGTAGCGGCCGCTGGCCACGTTCTGGAAGCGGGAGTAGCCCTCGGGGTTGTCGGTGATGTAGAACGCCTGGTGGTCCGCGTCGAAGTTGCAGTCCCAGAGCTGCATCTTGGTGCCGTTGCGGTTGATGGTGTTCAGGTCGGCGTCCCAGCACTTGTTCGCGTCCAGCCCGGACGGGATCAGGAACATGTCCGCGTCGGCGAGGCCGGCCGCCTGGGTGCGCGCGCCGGTCGGCGTGCGCTTGACCGGGATGAGCTTCATGCCGTGGACGGTGACCGTCTTGAACCCGTCGCCGGTGGGCTGCGGGGCCGCGGTGGCGGCGGGCGCGGTGACCAGGGTCAGGACACCCGCCGCGGCGGCGATGATTCCCGCCAGACGCTTCATTTTCGTCATTTTCTTTCCCCTTTGTGGAAAGCGTTTTCTCCCAGTGAGCCGAAGGAGAGCGGCTTGAGTCGCCGGACCGCGACAAAGCGCGGCCCGGTGGGCCCTGCCGATGAATCCCCCTCAGAGAAGGCGCCGCGTAAACCCCCGAGAAGCGGACCTTCTGCGAACATCATTCAGGTCTGAACCACGGCCGTCGAGGAGATTTCCGGCAGCGGCAATAGAGCAGTTCAACCATGTAACGGAACGACGCGGTTCGCGATCACACGGCGAAGACTCTGATCAAGGCGAGGACATCCGTGCGTATCGAGCTGACGTTGCAGGACCTGACGCGCGTCCGGCTCGCGCCCGAAGCCGATCCCTTGGCCGAGCTGGTTTCCAGCCTGCAGATCCTGCAGCGGCGCGACGCGGGCTCGGCGTTGTTCAACCGCTGGCGCCACCGGGTCAAGCTCGGGCTGGTGGAATCGGCCTCGGTGCTGTTGTGGCTGTGCCGCCCGCACGCGCCCATCCCGGCGTTCCTCGTCCCGGAGGCGGAGGACCGCGGGTTGGAGGCGGGGCTCGCCGCCATCGCCCGGACCGACCCGGTGTGCCTGAAGTCGGCGTTGCGGGACGTCCCGGTCAACCGGGAGCTGCCGGCCTGGGCGGCGGGACTGCCGGACGGCGACACCGCCGGGCTGCCGCGGCTCGTCCAGGCGCTGCAGGACTACTTCGAGCTGTCGCTGGCGCCGGGCTGGGAGCCCGCGCGGGCCCAGGTGGACGCGGACCGCGGGATGCGGGCGCAGCTGTTGCTGAACGAAGGCGTGGACGCGGTCCTGACGAGTCTGCGGCCGTTGGTGCGCTGGTCGTGCCCGGTCCTGGAGGTCGGCGACGGGATCGCGGGTTCCCGTGGCACGGGCGGGGCCGGCCTCACGATCTCGCCGACGTACTTCGCGGTGTGCCCGGTGATCGTCCCGGCCATGGGGGAGACGCCGGTCCGGCTGCTGTATCCGTCGGTGCGGCAGGGCGCCCCCTCGACGGGGTACGGCCGCGACGTGCGGAGATCGCCGGACAGCGCACTGGCCGATCTGCTCGGGCCGACCAGGGCGGCGGCGCTGGCGGTCCTCGCGGTCGGCTGCAGCACGTCGGAGCTGGCCGCCCGGCTGGGCGTGACGCCGTCGGCGGTCAGCAAGCACACCACCGTGCTGCGGCGCGCGGGGCTGATCACCACTGAACGCGACCGCAACGCCGTGCTGCACTCGCTGACCCCGCTGGGCAGCGCGCTGCTGGGTGCCTAAAGCCGGTAAATGGTGAGCGCGCTGGGCCGCGACCGGAAGCGGAAGTCCTTGCCGAGCGGGCCGACTTCGCCGTCGGTGGCGACGCGGCGGTTGCCGTTGAGCAGCCGGACGTGCAGTTCCGGGACGTCGAGTTCCTGGTAGACGTGGCTGGCGTTGAGGCTGTTCGTGAGCGTGGCCAGGATGAACCGCGCCCGCGAGTACGGCAGGTCGGCGCGCAGGTACCGGACGTCGAGCAAGCCGGTGTCGAGTGCCGGGCGGTGCGAAGGCGCGAACCCCTTCGGCGCGTAGGTGCCGTTGCCGACGAACAGCAGCCAGATGCTGGCCTCCTTGCCGTTGAGGGTCACCTCCAGCGGCTTCGCGCGCCGCAGCGTGCGGGCGAGCGCGATCGCCGCCGACGGCCACTTGGGGTGCCGTTTCTGCAGCCTTTCCCGTATCCGCACCATTTCCGGGTAGCCGCCGAGACTGGCGGTGTTGACGAAGTAGCGGTGATCGTCGTCGTCGTTGATCTCGACCTCGCCGAGGTCGACGCCGACGGCGTTGCCCGCCTCGGTGGCGGCGTCGGCGTCGGGCATCGAGCGCATGCCGACGTCGCGCGCGAAGTGGTTGAGCGTGCCGGCCGGGATGAGCGCGAGCGGCAGGTCGTGGTCGGCCGCGACGGCGGCCACCGCGGCGACCGTCCCGTCGCCACCCGCGACGCCGAGCGCGCGCACCGTGTTGTCGCGGGCCGCGATCTCGTCGCAGAGCTGGGCGCGCAGATCCTGTTTGGGGTCCGGATACAGCACGGTGGCCTTGGGCCAGGCGAACCGGACGTCTTCGGTCGGGTCGCGGCCGTCGATGCCGGAGTGCGGGTTGACCAGGACCAGCATGTCCTCGCCGTCGCGCATCTCAGGGGCTTCGGCGGTGTGCGCGGTGCGGCCGGGGACATCGGGGTTGAGCGGCCACCAGTGCCGGGTGAGCAGGCCCGCGCCGATGCCGATGCCGATCCCCACGCCGACGTCACTGGGCCAGTGCACCCCGGTGTGGATCCGCGAGTAGGCCACGGCGGCGGCCAGCGGTACCAGGGCGGCGCCGGTTTTGGGGGATTCCATCGCGACGGCCGTGACGAAGGCGGCCGCGGACGCGGAGTGCCCGGACGGGAACGACGAGGAGGTCGGGCGCCGGATCAGGCGCCGGTGCATCGGAACCTCCTCGGCCGCGGGACGGCGGCGGGGGAACAGTGGCTTGCCGACCAGGTTCGCGGCGGCGCTCGCCCCGGCGATGGCGGCGACACCGCGGAGCGCGCCCCGCCGGGTCGGGCCCTTCTTCGTCGCGAGCAGTACGGCGACACACCACCAGAGTTTGGATTTGTCCGCACTTTTTGAAAGTGACGTGATCACGTCGTCGGCCCGCGTCCTCGGGAGGGCCGCACTCCGGGCCATCAGGCGCCGGTCGGTTCGCCCGACCTTGCGGAAAGGGCGCTTGAGCTGCTTTAACACGGTTTCACCGCTTCCGGGTCGGGCCGACATGTGCGTGATACCCGATCGGGACTTTCCGCACACCTTTCACCGAACGCAACGTACCGACCGCGTGTCGCCGCCCGAACGGCGCACCTTCAGCGGGGCCTCACCGCCTACTCTGGTGGGATGCAGCGGCGGATCTTTGGCATCGAGACCGAATTCGGGGTCACGTGCACCTTTCACGGGCAACGCAGGCTCTCCCCGGATGAAGTGGCGCGTTACCTGTTTCGGCGTGTCGTGTCCTGGGGACGTTCGTCGAACGTCTTCCTGTCGAACGGCTCCCGGCTCTATCTCGACGTGGGTTCACACCCGGAGTACGCCACGGCCGAATGCGACGACCTCGTCCAGCTCGTCACGCACGACAAGGCGGGGGAGCGGATCCTCGAGGACCTGCTGGTCGACGCCGAGCGTCGGCTGGCGGACGAGGGCATCGGCGGCGACATCTTCCTGTTCAAGAACAACACCGACTCGGCGGGCAACTCCTACGGCTGTCACGAGAACTACCTGGTGACCCGTGCCGGGGAGTTCTCCCGGATCGCCGACGTGCTGCTGCCGTTCCTGGTGACGCGGCAGCTGATCTGCGGCGCGGGCAAGGTGCTGCAGACGCCGCGCGGAGCGGTGTACTGCCTGTCCCAGCGTGCGGAGCACATCTGGGAAGGCGTCTCCAGCGCGACCACGCGGTCCCGGCCGATCATCAACACCCGCGACGAGCCGCACGCCGACGCCGAGCGTTACCGGCGCCTGCACGTGATCGTCGGCGATTCGAACATGGCCGAACCGACCACGATGCTGAAGGTCGGGTCGGCGCATCTGGTGCTGGAGATGATCGAGGCCGGCGTCCAGTTCCGCGACTTCACCCTCGACAACCCGATAAGGGCGATCCGCGAGATCAGCCACGACCTCACCGGCCGCCGCCAGGTGCGGCTCGCCGGCGGCCGTGAGGCGTCCGCGCTGGACATCCAGCGGGAGTACCACGCCCGTGCCGTCCAGCACGTCAAGGAGACCGGGTCGTCGCCGCAGTCGGAGCGGGTCGTCGAGCTGTGGGGCCGGGCGCTGGAGGCGGTCGAGCAGCAGGACTTCAGCAAGATCGACACCGAGATCGACTGGGCGATCAAGCACCGGCTGGTCGAGCGCTACCGCAACAAGCACGACCTCGACCTGTCGAGCCCGCGGATCGCGCAGCTCGACCTGGCCTACCACGACATCCGGCGCGGCCGCGGCATCTTCGACCTGCTGCAGCGCAAGGGTCTGGTCCGCCGGGTCACCGACGACGGCGAGATCGAGCTGGCCAAGGACACCCCGCCGCAGACCACGCGGGCGAAGCTGCGCGGTGACTTCATCGCCGCCGCGCAGGCCGCGGGGCGCGACTTCACCGTGGACTGGGTGCACCTCAAGCTGAACGACCAGGCGCAGCGGACTGTGCTGTGCAAGGACCCGTTCCGCTCGGTGGACGAACGCGTCGAGCGGCTCATCTCCTCGCTCTGAATTACTCCGTGAAGGCCATCTTGGAAGGCGCCGAGCCGTCTAGGGTGGCCTTCACGGATCTTCGAGGAGAGGTACGCCGATGCGTCGTGCGCTGCTGGCCCTGCTTGGGGGCGGTCGTCCCGCTGGCGTTCACCGGGGTCGCGCACGCGGCGCCGGAGTGTCCCGCTCCCACCTGGACGGAGACGCCGACCGGCACGGACGCGCAGTTACGCGGGCTGTCGGCGGTCGACTCCCGCACCGCGTGGGTCAGCGGCAGCAGGGGCACCATCCTGCGCACCACCGACCGCGGCCGCACCTGGCAGCCCGTCGCCCCGCCCGGCACCGCGGCGCTCGACTTCCGTGACATCGAGGCCTTCGACGCCGATCACGCCGTCGCCCTGTCCATCGGGCCCGGCGACGCGTCCCGGATCTACCGCACCGACGACGGCGGCCTGAGCTGGCGCCTGTCCTTTCAGAACAGCGACCCGGCCGCCTTCTACGACTGCGTCGCGTTCTTCGACCACCGGCGCGGCCTCGCGATGAGCGACCCGGTCGGCGGCAAGTTCCGGCTGCAGTCCACTTCGGACGGCGGCCGCACGTGGCAGCCGGTGCCCGCCGAGGGCATGGTCCCCGCGCTGGACGGTGAGTTCGGCTTCGCCGCCAGCGGCCAGTGCCTGACCACCGAGGGTCCGCACGACGCCTGGATCGCCACCGGCGGCGGGGCCCGCGCGCGCGTCCTGCACTCCGGCGACGGCGGGAAGACCTGGGCGGCCGCCGACACCCCGTTGCCCAGTGGCGCCTCGGCCGGGGTCTTCTCGGTGACCTTCCGGGATCCGCGGCACGGTGTGGCCATCGGCGGTGACTACGCCGCACCGAACGCGCCCGGCCCCGCGGTCGCGCTCAGCGCGGACAAGGGCCGCACCTGGCGGACGCCGCCGGAGGCTCCCGTCGGCTACCGCTCCGGCCTGGCCTGGCGGGGGAACACCGTCATCGCGGTCGGACCCGGCGGGAGCGACCTGAGCCCGGACGGCGGACGGCATTGGAAGTCCTTCGACACCGGCTCGCTCGACTCGGTCGACTGCGCCCGCGGCGCGTGCTGGGCGAGTGGTGCGAAGGGCAGGGCCGCCCGGCTGTCGTGAGCGGCGCTCAGGACACCGATTGCGGCCGGTAGACCTCCCAGGCCGCTTCGATCATCCGGAAGATCTCGTCCACCGCGGCGTCCGGATCGGCCGACTCGCGGGCCAGTGAATGGGCGTCGACCACGAACCGCGCGATCGCCTGGCAGGCCGTCGTGGTCCGTGGCGCGTCGAGATCGGCGGCGATGGCCGCCGCCAGCGCCTTCGCGTGGCGGAGCCTCATCAGTTCCTCGTACTCCCGCAGCGCGGGTGACCCGTCGATCATGCGCCAGACCGGCGCGGCCCCGTCCGCCGCGCAATGGCGCACCTGAGCCTGGATCTCGCGGCGCAGCGCGGAGATGAGCGGCTCGTCCGGCGCCCGGTCGGTGACCGCCTGGGTGAGGCCGTGCTGGAAGTCGCCGTCCAGCTCGAACACCAGAGCCTCCTTGGAGGCGAAGTGGGAGAAAAGCGTGGTGACGGCGACGTCGGCCTCGGCCGCCACGTCACGGATGCCCACTTCGTCGTACCCGCGTTCGAGGAAGAGCCGCAGCGCGGTTTCGGCGATCTTCCGGCGCGTCGCGGCCTTCTTGCGTTCACGGCGCCCCAGTGGCTCTGTCATCGCCTAACGCTATCAGATGCAAAACACTACCTGTTTCAAAACACTAACCGTTAGTGCTACGGTCGATCGTATGAAGAGAGTGAGTTTCGCCGAGTTCGGCGGTCCGGAGGTCCTGCGGCTCACGGACGCCGAGGAGCCCCATGCGGGCCCCGGTCAGGTACGCGTCGCGGTGCGGGCGGCGGGGGTGAACCCCGTCGACTGGCGGCTCCGGGAAGGTCAGGTTCTGGGCGCCCATCCGGTCGAGTTGCCCTTCGGGGCCGGACAGGACGCGGCCGGGGTGGTGGACGAGGTCGGTGAAGGCGTCGAAGGGGTGAAGGTCGGCGATCCCGTCTTCGGCGAAGGTGCGAGTACCTATGCCGAGTTCGCCGTGCTGTGGGCCTGGGCCCGGATGCCCGAGGGTCTGACGTTCGAGGAGGCGGCCGGGTATCCGTCCGTGGTGGAGACCGCGCTGCGTGTCCTCCGTGAGGTCGGGGTGGAGTCCGGGCAGACGTTGCTGGTGAGCGGCGCGTCCGGCGGGGTCGGATCGGCGGTGCTGCAGATCGCCCGCGACCGCGGCATCACGGTGATCGGCACCGCCGGCGCCGCGAACCAGGACTATTTGCGCGGTCTGGGCGCCTTCGCCACGACGTACGACGACGGCTGGGCCGAGCTGGTGCGCGAGTTCGGCAAGGTCGACGCGGCCCTCGATCTCGCGGGCGCGGGCGTGATCCCCCAACTCGTCGAGCTGACCGGGGATCCGCGGAAGGTGATCTCCATCGCCGACCTCGGCGCCCCGGAGCTCGGCGTCCGGTTCTCCGGGGTCGCCGGGAGCCTGCCGGACGCCCTCGCCGAGGCCGCCGATCTCATCGCGCGGGGCAGGCTCCATATCCCGGTCGAGAAGTCGTACACCCTCGCCGAGGCCGCGCAGGCGCAGATCGACAGCCAGGCCGGGCACACGCGCGGACGCCGGGTCATCGTCGTCTGAGTTGGCTAGGCTCGACGGACCATGACCGCACACGCAGACCCCGCCCCGGACACCACCGATCATCTGGTCGAGGTGTTCAAGGCGCTCGCCAATCCCGTCCGGCTCCAGGTGCTCGGCTGGTTGCGCGAGCCGGACAGGCACTTCCCGCCGGAGAGGGCGATCGCCGACCAGAACGAGGTCGGGGTCTGCGTGAGTCATCTTCAGGAGAAGCTGGGGCTCGCGCAGTCGACGGTGTCGGCGTACATGGCGTTGCTCCAGCGTGCCGGGCTCGTCCGGTCCACGCGGGTGGGGAAGTGGACGCACTATCGGCGTGACGAACAGCGGATCGCCCAGCTCGTCGACCTGCTGGGACGGTCGATCTGAGCCTCGACGGGAATAACATATCGAGAATCTGCGATACTTCGATATGTGGGACTCGACCTGAGGAGAGACAGATGGAACTGGGGCGTTTCGGGATCTGGACGTTCGACTTCGAAGAGCAGCCGGCGAGCATGCTGCGGGATTCCGTGCGGGAACTGGAGGAACTCGGCTGGCCCGCGATCTGGATCCCGGAACGGGACGGCCGCGAGGCGCTGACCCACGCCGGATTCCTGCTCGCGTCCACCGAACGGATGTCGGTGGTCAACGGGATCGCGCGGATCGGATCCCGCGGAGCGCGCTGGACCCATGGTGCGGCCCTGCTGCTGGCCGACGCCTACCCGGGCAGGCACGTCCTGGGACTCGGCTTCGGCGGCGCGCGTCCCGGGGTCAAGCCACTGGAGGCGATGAACGAGTACCTCGACGAACTCGACGAGGTCACCAACGCCAACCCGGCGCCCGCCGCGCCGATGCGGCGGCTTCTGGCCGCGTACGGGCCGAAGATGCTCGGACTGGCCCGGGACCGTTCCGAGGGGGCGCACACCTATCACGTGCCCGTGTCGCATACCGCCAAGGCGAGGGAAGTGCTGGGGGACAAGGCCTTCCTCGGCGTCGAGCACGCGGTGCTGTTCGAAACGGACCCGGGCAGGGCGCGCGAGATCGCCCGTGAGCACCTGCACGTGTACCTCACGTCGGAGTACAACGTCGCCAAGTTCCTCCGCCTCGGCTACACCGAAGCCGACATCGACGGCGGCCGCGGCAGCGACCGGCTCGTCGACGACCTCGTGTTCTGGGGCGACCTCGACTCGATCACGGCGAAACTGCAAGGACATCTGGACGCCGGTGCCGACCACGTCGGGGTCCAGGTCATCGGGGTCGCACCCGGGGAATCGGCCATGCCGCAATGGCGGCTGCTGGCCGAGGCGCTGCTGCCCCAGACCGCGGCCGCGCGCTGACGCTCCTGTCCGCCTGGCCGAAGGGCGCTTTCCCCGCATCGCATGCGGGGAAAGCGCCCTTCACCGCGTGAGATGCGGGGAAAGCGCCCTTCAGCTCTCCTGGCCGGTCAGCACTACTCGCCCTCGGAGTCCGCCCTCCGCCAGTCGCTCGTGTGCCTTTGCCGCGTCGTCCAGCGGCAAGGTCTCCGCGACCCGGACGGCGAGCACGCCGCTGTCGACCAGGGCCACCAATTCGCCCAGTGCGGCGCCGTCGGCGCGGATCCAGACGTGCTCGACCCTGATGCCGCGCAAGGGAATCGGCGCCGCGCCGGCCGCGAACACTACGAACCGCCCGCCGCCCTTCACGGCGTCCAAGGCGTCGAGGCCGAGCAGTGCCGTGTCGAGGGCGGCATCCACCCCGCCGGGGACTTCGGCGCGCACACGGTCAGCCAGGAAGTCGCCACGGGGCACGAAAACCTCCGCGCCGAAGTCGCGAACCAGTGCCTCGTCGGCGGAACCGGCGACGGCCACCACGCGATGACCGCGGGCCTTGGCCAAGGCGACCGCGTACCCGCCGACCGCGCCCGCGGCTCCCGTCACCAGGACCGTCGCTCCCGGCGGGAGGGCGACCAGATCGAGCGCCTGGCGGGCGGTCAAGCCGTTCAGCGGCAGGGTCGCGGCCTCCACGAGGGACACCGTCCGCGGGGCGCGGGCGATCGCGTCCACATCGAGCACGACGTACTCGGCGTAGGTGCCGAGCGCGGTCGCCGGCCGGTCCCGCAGGCCGATCACGGCGTCACCCGCGGCGAACCCGGTGACGCCGTCGCCGATCGCGTCGACCGTCCCGGCCACGTCCCAGCCGATCCCGACCGCTTCCCGCGGCGGGATGATCCCCGCCTCGGTCAGGAAACCCGACCGGGTCGCGGCGTCGACCGGGTTGACCCCGGCCGCGGCCACCTTCACCCGTACTTGCCCGGTTCCCGGCGCGGGCACCGGGATCTCGATGGATTCCAGGACTTCCGGGCCACCGAACCGGCGGACCACCATCGCGTGCATCGCTCTCCTCCCAGGGGTCGTCGAGACCGAACTTATGGGGAGCTACTCTCCATCGGGAAGTACGCACTTCGAGGTGCCCAACCCACGCGGAGGTACGGCGATCGTGGTCACGCGCACGGCACAGGAACGGCGGAACGAGGAGAAACGGGCCTACGACGCCTATCTCGCGGCCTGCCCGGCCCGGAAGCTGCTCGACGAGGTCTCGGGGAAATGGGTCAGCCTGGTCCTCGTCGCCCTCGGCGACGGGCCCCAGCGCTACAGCGACCTCTCGCGCCGGATCGCCGGCGTCAGCCAGAAGATGCTCACGCAGACCCTGCGGACCCTGGAACGGGACGGCCTGCTGACCCGCACCGTCACCGCCTGTGTGCCGGTCCGCGTCGACTACGAGCTGACCGATCTCGGCCGCAGCCTCCGTGAGCTGCTGGCCGGGATCAAGGACTGGGCCGAGACGCGGTTCGACGAGGTCGAGTCCGCCAGGGACCGTTACGACGCGCGATCGGCGGCTCTCACCATCGGGTCGGACGGCGCGGGCTAGGGTAACCGGGTGTCCACCGCACGCGCCGAACGATTGGTCAACCTGGTTCTGGCCCTCCTGTCCACCCGGCAGTACCTCACCGCCGAACGGATCCGGGGCATCGTGCCCGGGTACGCCGACGCGGCCAGCGACGAGGCCTACTTCCGCATGTTCGAGCGCGACAAGACGGAACTGCGTGAACTCGGCATCCCGCTGGAGACCGGCCGCAACTCCGCCTTCGACGCGATCGACGGCTACCGCATCGCGCGCCGCGACTACGAACTCGGCGAGATCGACCTCGCGCCCGACGAGGCGACCGCCGTCGGCCTCGCCGTCCGGCTGTGGGATTCGCCGGAACTGACCGGTGAGGCACAGGGCGCGCTGGTGAAGCTCCGCGCCGCCGGAGTCGAGGTGGACGACCACGCCCCGACCGTCGTCGAACCCCGCGTCCGCGCCGAACCGGCGTTTGGACCGTTGCTCGCCGCGGTCCAGGCCGGTCAGGCGGTGCGCTTCGAGTACCGGCGCAGCGGTTCGGCCGAACGCAAGATCCGCACCCTCGAACCGTGGGGTGTCGTGTCGTGGCGTGCCCGCTGGTACGTCGTCGGGCATGACAGGGACCGCGGCGCTTCCCGCTGCTTCCGGCTCTCCCGCGTCACCGGCAAGGTCGAACCCGTCGGGAGGGCCGGCGTCGTCGAACGCCCGGAAGGGGTCAACCTCCTGCAGATGGTGTCGTCCAGCAGCGGTGAGGACCCGTCCGCGCCGACCACCGCCAGTGTCTGGGTCGCCGACGGCCGGGCCGCCGGGGTCCGCCGCCGTGGCCGTGTCGTCGGCCGCAGCGACGCGGGAGGAGAAGAAGGCGACCTCGTGGAGATTGACCTGTACTACCCGGAATCCGCCGCCGACTGGCTCACCGCGCACGGTCCGGACATCCTGGTCCTCGAACCCGACGTCCTCGCGAAGTCGGTCCTCAGCCGCCTTGAGGCCATCGCCCACGCAGGCGGTGCCCGATGAGCGCCACCGGACGGATGCCGCGCCTGCTGGCGCTCGTGCCGTACCTGCTCGCCCGGCCGGGTATCAAGATCACCGACGCCGCCGCCGATTTCGACGTCTCGCCCAAACAGCTGCGCAAGGACCTCGAACTCCTCTGGATGTGCGGGCTGCCCGGCTACGGACCCGGTGACCTGATCGACCTCTCCTTCGAAGGCGACACGATCGTCGTCACCCACGACGCCGGGATGAACCGCCCGTTGCGGCTCACCGGTGGCGAGGCGACGGCCATGCTGGTCGCGCTGCGGGCGCTGGCCGAGACACCCGGCGTGGTCGACGCCGACGCCGTCCGCCGCGCCATCGCGAAGATCGAAGCCGCCGCGGGACAGGCCCAGCCGTCGGGGATCGTGGTCAGCGGGGGAGTCCGCGAAGGCAAGAAGACCGCCCGCACCCGCGAAGCCGTCCGTGCCGCCCTCACCGCGAAGCGCGCGCTGCGGATCCGGTACTACACCGCGTCCAAGGACGAGATCACCGAACGCACCGTCGACCCCATGCGGCTGCTCATCGTCCAGGCGGTCGGCTACCTCGAAGCCTGGTGCCGCCGCGCGGAGGACGTCCGGTTGTTCCGGCTCGACCGCATCGACGAGCTGACCGTGCTCGACGAACCCGCCGTCCCGCCCGCGCACGCCCGGCCGACCGACATCTCCGACGGCGTCTTCCGCCCGCGTCCCGATCAGCAGGAAGCCGTTCTGGTGCTCGACCCCGACACCCGCTGGGTCGCCGAGTACTACCCGTGCGAGGAACTCGACGAACTCGACGGCGGACGGCTCCGCATCCGGATGCGCTACGCCGACGAGTCCTGGATGGTCCGGCTGATCCTCGGACTGGGCGGAGACGCGCAGGTAGAGAGCCCCGCCGCGCTGGCGGAGGCGGTTCGTCGACGGGCGGCCGACGCGCTGGCGCGGGCACGTCACCTTGCGTCAACCTACGAGCAGTAGGGTGACGCCGTGTCGTACCTGCCGAGCATCGTGCTCGCCGTCGCCGGGCTGATCGCGCTCTTTGTTCTGCTGATCAAGTTACGCGGAGCCTTGCGCGTACTCACCCATACGATGAGCATGGTGGCTACGAACACCCGAAAACGGACAGGGCTGCTCCGCGCCCGGTCGGCCGCGCTCCGTGTGGCGATCGCGCAACGACGTGGGCTCGAAGACCGGTAACATCTCACCCAGAGACTCAAGAAGGAGGCCGCACACGATGAACGCGCTGCAGCCGTGGCACATCATCATCCTGGTGCTCGTCGTTGTCCTGCTGTTCGGCGCCAAGAGGCTTCCGGACGCCGCGCGGTCCATCGGCAAGTCCATGAAGATCTTCAAGGCCGAGACCAAGGACATGGCCGGAGACAAGGACAAGGCGGCCGAGACCGAAGAGGTCGAGACCAAGCAGCTGCCGCAGGCCACCACGCCCGCGCCTGCCGCGACCGCGCAGGACAAGCAGGTCGCCGACCTCCAGCGTCAGCTCGACGAGCTCAAGAAGCAGCAGGCCGCCGCGCCCGCTCCGGCCGAGCAGGCACAGAAGAACGCCAGCTGAGCGGTCTTTTAGCAAGCCAGCTTCCAGCCAGCACAGCGGAGCCTGTTCGCGGATGAGCGCGCCGAAGTCACGGCGCGCTCATGGTGGACCCTGACGAGAACGGACTGTCCAGTGGCGGATTCCGCCTCCGGTGAGGAGCGCCGCGGCACGAAGCGGCGCAAGCGCAGCCGTCGGAGCAACCCCGACGGCACGATGACGCTCATCGAGCACATCTACGAGTTCCGGCGTCGGCTGGGCTTCGCGCTGCTCGCAATCGTGGCTGGCGGGATCATTGGTTTCATCTGGTTCCAGACCAAGGTGGGCGTGATCCCGTCACTCGGCGAGATCATGACCGGCCCGTACTGTGGCATCCCATGGGAGCGCAGGCTCGGAGCCAAGGCGGACGGCCCTTGTCAGCTGCTCCAGACGGTCCCGTTCGAAGCCTTCATGATCCAGCTGAAGGTCGGCCTCGCCGCTGGCGCGGTGCTGCTGGCCCCGCTGTGGCTCTACCAGATCTGGGCGTTCATCGCGCCCGGCCTCTACTCGAAGGAACGCAAGTACGCGCTCACCTTCGTCTTCTTCGCGTCGATCCTCTTCGCCGCGGGCGCGGTGCTGGCGTACCTGCTCATCCCGCACGCTCTCGAGCTGCTGATGAACTTCGGTGGCGACCAGTTCATCACCGCGCTCACCGGTGACAAGTACATCTCGTTCATCCTGTCGCTGCTGCTGATCTTCGGTGTCAGCTTCGAACTCCCGTTGTTCGTGGTGATGCTGAACCGCGTCGGGGTCCTGAAGTACCAGACGCTGAAGAAGTGGCGCCGCGGTCTGATCATGGTCGTGTTCGTCTTCGCCGCCTTCGCGACACCCGGCTCGGACCCGTTCTCGATGATCGCCCTGGCGGGGGCGCTGGTGGTGCTCCTGGAGTTGTCCATCCAGATCGCCCGCTTCCACGACCGCAAGCTCGACAAGGAACGCGGCACCGAGGGCTGGGACCAGCTCGCCGACGACGAGGCCGCGCCGTTCGACTACACGCCGAGCACGATCGACGAGGAGCCTTCCGCGGCCACGAACGGCAAGCGGACCAGCACCGACGACGTCACCTGATCCCGCGATGCACGCGGCACTGGCCGTCCACCCCGCCTCCGGGAACGGAACGGCGGGACGGCTGATGGAGTCGGTCGCGGCACGGCTGCGGCCCGTCGTCGACCGGCTCGACGTCCTCGTCGCCGGCACGGTCGAGGAATCCCGCGCGCTGATGACCGATTCCCGCGCGGCCGGGCTGGACGTGCTCGTCGTCCTCGGCGGGGACGGAGCGGCCCACGAGGGCGTCCAGTTCTGCGCCCAAACCGGCGTCGCGCTCGGACTCGTCCCCGCGGGCACCGGCAACGACTTCGCCAGGGCACTCGGTGTCCCGGAACGTCCACACGCCGCGGTGGACCTGGCTGCCCGGCAGATCGCCGCGGGGAAGCGGCGCAGGATCGACCTCGGCCGCGCCGGCGGCGAATGGTTCGCCACCGTCCTGTGCTCCGGATTCGACGCGCTCGTCACCGCACGGGCCAACCGGCTGACCTGGCCTCGCGGCCCGCGCCGCTACGACCTGGCGATCCTGGCGGAACTGACGGCGTTCCGCACCTGGCCGGTCGTGCTCCGCACCGACGTCGAGACGATCGAAGTCGACGCCACCATGATCGCCGTCGGCAACACCCCGTTCTACGGCGGCGGCATGCCGATCTGCCCGGGAGCGGACCCCGAAGACGGCCTCTTCGACGTCACGGTCGTCGGGAAGGCCACCAGACGCGACCTGCTCCGCATGCTGCCCGGCGTCCGCACCGGCGAGCACCTCGCGCATCCGGCGGTCCGGACCCTGAAGGCCAGCGAGATCCACCTCGCGGGCAGCGAGCTTCCCGTCTTCGCCGACGGCGAGCCGCTGGGCGGGCTGCCGATCGACATCACCTGCGTTCCCGGCGCGCTCACTGTCCTCGGCTGAGCCCGATGCCGGGAGTTGCGGGCGCGCTTCAGGCCGGGTGTCCAAAAGGGACACTTTCTCGGCGATCAATGCCCGACTTGAGCAGTTCGCCCGGTCTCGCGAGGTGGTCGTGAGTGGCAAAGAGCGTTCTAACCCTCATTGCCACTCACGACCCCGTCCGGGACCGCACATCTAGGCATCAATCAGACATCGATTCGTCGGAAATCGTCCCTTATGGACCCGACCACCTTTGGCTTACCTGCTCAAGCAAGGGCCCGGTGTCGCGACTGAGCCCGGCGTAGCCGCCCGCTCGCCACACCAGGCCCCGGAGCGTCGCCATCGCCACCAGTACGCCCGGCGAGAAGAAGACCTCGCCGCACCGGTGGCAGAACCACCCTCGCCGCCAGCAGGCCGACGCGTCCGGGATGGCCCGCCGGTTCCGCGCGTTACGCCGGAGCCGCAGCACGAAGAGCACGGCGAGCAGCGCCGCGGGCCCGGCCGCCGTTCCCGGGATCGTCACACCGAATGCGAACTGTCGGTGGGGTATGGAACCCTGACGAAGTGGTCAACAGCCCTTCTCAGACCCCGGCCGAGGCGTACGCAGCCTCCCAGCGCCGCGCTCGGTATCCCCAGCTGACCCGGTTCGCCGCGGAATCGGCGTTCGAGTTCGACGACTTCCAGATCCGCGGGTGCGAGGCGCTCGAAGCAGGCCACGGCGTGCTCGTCTGCGCGCCCACCGGGGCCGGGAAGACGGTGGTCGGCGAGTTCGCGGTGCACCTCGCCCTCGCCGAAGGGCGCAAATGCTTCTACACGACGCCGATCAAGGCGCTGTCGAACCAGAAGTACGCCGACCTGGTCGGCCGCTACGGCGCCGACGCCGTCGGCCTGCTCACCGGTGACACCTCGATCAACGGCAACGCCCAGGTCGTGGTCATGACCACCGAGGTCCTGCGCAACATGCTCTACGCCGGGTCGTCGACCATCGGCGAACTCGCCTACGTGGTGATGGACGAGGTGCACTACCTCGCCGACCGGTTCCGCGGCGCGGTCTGGGAGGAGGTCATCCTCCATCTGCCCGAGCACGTCCGGGTCGTCGGCCTGTCGGCCACGGTGAGCAACGCCGAGGAGTTCGGCGAATGGCTGGTCGAGGTCCGCGGCGACACCACCGTCGTGGTCGACGAGCACCGTCCTGTGCCGCTGTGGCAGCACATGCTGGTCGGCAACCGGCTGATGGACCTGTTCGCCGGCCAGGAGGAACACGCGCCGGGCGCCGAGCTGCGGATCAACCCCAGCCTGCTGCGCCGCACCGAGGAGATCGGCGGACGGTTCGCACCGGCCGGGTTGCGCGGGCCGAGGGGACGGCGAGGGGCGCCGTCGCGAATGCCGCGGTACCGGCCGCCATCCCGCACCGAGACGGTCGAGCGCCTGGACAACGCCGGGCTGCTGCCCGCCATCGTCTTCATCTTCTCCCGCGCGGGCTGCGACGCCGCCGTCGGCCAGTGCGTCCGGTCCGGCCTGCGGCTGAACGGCCCCGATGAGGTCGAGAAGGTCCGCCGTATCGTCGCCGAGCGCACCAAGGACCTGCCCGAAGGCGACCTCGGCGTCCTCGGCTTCTGGGAATGGCGGGAGGCGCTTGAGCGCGGTATCGCCGGTCACCACGCCGGGCTGCTCCCGGCGTTCAAGGAGACCGTCGAGGAACTGTTCGTCCAGGGGCTGGTGAAGGTCGTCTTCGCCACCGAGACGCTCGCGCTCGGCATCAACATGCCCGCGCGCACCGTCGTCCTCGAACGGCTGGTGAAGTACAACGGCGAGGCGCACGTGGACCTCACGCCGGGGGAGTACACGCAACTCACCGGGCGGGCCGGGCGGCGCGGGATCGACGTCGAAGGCCATGCCGTCGTCGCCTGGCAGCCGGGGATCGACCCGAAGCAGGTCGGCGGCCTCGCCTCGACCCGGACGTACCCGCTGCGGTCGTCGTTCCGGCCCGGCTACAACATGGCGGTGAACCTGGTCGCGCAGGTCGGCGCCGAAGCGGCCCGTGACCTGCTGGAACAGTCGTTCGCGCAGTTCCAGGCCGACCGGTCGGTGGTCGGCACCGCGCGGCGGATCGAGCGGAACAAGGAGGCCCTGCGGGGCTACACCGCCGCCATCACCGGCGACTTCGACGAGATGCTCGAGTACGTCGAGCTGCGCGCGAAGATCTCGGCGAGGGAAAAGGCGCTTTCGCGGCAGAACACCTCCGCGCGCCGGGCGGGTACGGCCGAATCGCTGGAGAAACTCCGCAAGGGAGACGTCATCGCCGTGCCCGCGGGCAGGCGCGCGGGGCTCGCGGTGGTCGTCGACCCGGGGCTCGACCCGATCCGGGAACCGCGTCCGGTCGTGGTCACCGAGGACCGCTGGTCCGGTCCGCTCTCGGTGTCGGACTTCCCGTCGCCGGTGGAGGCGCTGGGGAACATCAAGCTGCCGAAGCATATCGAGCTGCGTTCGCCCAAGACCCGCCGTGACATCGCGTCGAGTCTGCGCAACGCCGGAATCTCCTTGCCCGGCAGGCAAAAGCGCCGGGCCGGGGCCAATGAGGACGGTGAGCTGGCCGCCCTGCGGCGCGCGCTGCGGTCGCATCCGTGCCACGGTCTGGCCGAGCGTGAGGCGAACCTGCGCTGGGTCGAGCGGTACCAGCGGCTCACGGCGGAGACCGAGCAGCTGGAACGCAAGGTCGCCGCGACCACGCACTCGCTCGCCCGCGCCTTCGACCGCATCCTGCGGCTGCTGGGCGAGCGCGGCTACCTCGGCCCCGAATCCAAGGGCGACGGCGAGGACCGCGTCACCGAACACGGCAAGCGGCTCACCCGGCTCTACAGCGAGTCCGACCTGCTCGCCGCCGAGTGCATCCGGCACGACGTCTGGAAGGGCCTGGCGCCCGCCGAACTCGCGGCCGTCGTCTCGACGCTGGTCTTCGAGGCGCGCCGCGACATCGCGGGGGAGCCGCGGCTGCCCGCGGGCAAGGTGCTCGACGCCTGGCAGGCGACCACGCGGCTGTGGATGGAACTCACCGACGACGAGCGACGGCACAAGCTGGACCGCACCCGCGAGCCGGACGCGGGTTTCGCCTGGCCCATCTACCGCTGGGCGCGCGGCGAATCACTGGAGAAGGTCCTCACCGCCGCCGAGGCGAACGGTCAGGAGCTGTCCGCCGGCGACTTCGTGCGCTGGTCGCGGCAGGTCATCGACCTGCTGGACCAGATCCGCGACGTCCTGGGCAGGGCCGACCCGGTCGGCGCGGCCGCCTCGGACGCGGTGAAGGCCCTGCGGCGCGGCGTGGTCGCGGCGGGCGGCGCCTGACCGGCCTCGCGAGTGGTAATGACGGTCAGAACCGTCATTACCACTCACGAGCTGGGCGTGGGACAGTGGGCAGGGGCGCCGACCTGTGGTTGGATCGCCACGACGGCCCGGTGATACGGCCGCTGACGATGGTGAACAGGCGGAGGCGAACGATGAGCACGCCGTATGGCGGCAACGACCCCCAGCAGCAGCCCCAATGGGGGCAGCAGCCGGGCTACGGGCAACAGCCGGGCGGCGCTCAACCGCCGAGCGGCCCGCAGCAGCAACCGCAGTGGGGTCAGCAGCCGCAGTACGACCCGTCGCAGACGCAGCAGCAGCAGCCCCAGTGGGGCCAGCAGCCCGCACCCTACGACCCGGCACAGCAGCAGCCGGGGTATCCGCAGAGCGGTCCCCAGCAGCAGCCCGGCTACGACCCCTCCCAGACACAGCAACAGCAGCCGCAGTGGGGTCAGCAACCCCAGTACGGCCAGCAGCCGGGTTACCCGCAGAGCGGCCCGCAGCAGCAACCGCAGTACGGCGGGCAGCAGCCGGGCCAGTACGACTACGGGCAGGGCCAGTTCCAGGGCACGCAGGGCGAAACACAGGACAAGCCGAAGTCCAAGAAGGGCCTGTTCATCGGGATCGGCGCGCTCGTGGTGATCATCGCCGCGGTCGGTGTCCTCGGCTTCGTGACGCCCGGCTGGTTCAACACCCAGGTCTTCAACAACACGCAGATGCAGACCGACGTGCAGAAGCTGCTCACCGAGACCTACCAGATCCCGAACGTCAGTGCCGTCTCCTGCCCCGCGGGCAAGGAGGTCAAGGACGGCGTGAAGTTCACCTGCACCGCCACGATCGACGGCAAGCCGCAGGAGGTGCCGATCACCGTGAAGGGTGACACCGGCAACTACGAGGTCTCGCCGCCCGCCGTCCCCAAGTAAACGGCGGGCGCCCGGGGCGGTCGATCCGGCATGATCGATCCCATGGGTGACTTCACGGTGCGGCCGCTCCGGGCCGACGAGGACCGGGCCGCGACGGATCTGTTCAGGCGGGCGTTGCACGTCAAGGAGATGACCGACGAGGAATGGTCGGCCATCTCCTCGTCGAGGCAGCCGGATCGCGGACTCGGGGCGTTCGACCCGGAGCTGATCGGCACCGTCCGGTCGTTCGATTCGGAGGTGACGCTGCCCGGCGGCGGCACGGTCCCGCTCGCCGCGGTCAGCCTCGTCGGTGTCCGTTCCGACCGCGTCCGCCGCGGTGTGCTGACGGCCCTGATGCGCGCCCAGTTCGAGGATTTCGCGGCCCGCGGCTTCCCCGCGGCGATGCTGCACGCGTCCGAAGGCGCCATCTACGGCAGGTTCGGCTACGGCATCGCCGCACGGGGCAAGTCGATCGAGATCGACAGGCATCGCGCCCGGTTCCGCCCCGAGGTCCCGGCCGGTGGGGAGATCACCTTGCTGGATCTGGAAAGTACCGTCGAGCAGTGGCCGTCGCTCTTCGACGCGATCCCGCGTACGCGGCCCGGCATGATCGCCAGGAGCCCGTACCTGTGGCCGGGCTACGAACGGGAAGTGCGCCGGGCGACCACACCCGTCACGACCGCTGTGCACCGCGGCCCGGACGGTGTCGACGGCTATGTCACCTACACCGTCGAGAGGGCGCATTTCGGCGACCCGTCGTTGTTGAAGATCCAGTCCTTCCACTACGCGGGTCCCGACGCCTTCGCCGGGTTGTGGCGCTATCTGCTGTCCGTGGACCTTGTCGACCAGATCACCGCTCAGAAACGGCCGCTCGACGAACCGGTCGAGTTGCTGTTCACCGACCCGCGGCACGTCGCCGTGCAGAAGATCCAGGACGAGGGGTGGCTCCGTCTCGTCGACGTCCCCACGATGCTCGGAGTTCGTTCGTACCGGGGCGAACCGGTCGTCATCGAGGTCACCGACCCCTTCCGGGAGCACAACTCCGGCCGCTACCGCCTTTCCGGGAACGGCGCCGTCCGCACGACCGACCCGGCGGATCTCGAGATGAACGCCGACACCTTGTCGATGCTGTACCTGGGCGGCTGGCGCGCGTCGGACCTCGCCGTCGCCGGCCGTGTCCGTGCCACCGGCGAGACCGCCCTGGAGCGGGCGGACCTGCTGTTCGGCACGCGGGTGGCCCCCTGGTGCGGTACCTTCTTCTGACGTTGGAAGATCACCTTGGTGGGGGTGGAGAAGCTTGAGCAGGCGAGCCGTCGCGACGGTCGTTCTGTGCTGTGCCGCTTTCGCGGTCCTGGCCGCGTGTTCGGACACGCCGGCACCCGCGCCGGCGACGAAGACCGTCACGGTCCCGCCGAGCACCTCGTCGAGCGCGGCGGCCAGCGGCGGCACGTCCTCGGGCGGCCCGTCCTCCTCCGGCACTCCGGGCCGGGTCTTCGATCCGCGGACCATGCAGGCGGACGTGCGCAAGATCCTCACCGAGACCTATCAGGTGAGCGACGTCGGCGAAGTGCTCTGTCCTGCCAACCGGCCCGTCCAGGACGGCAGCACCTTCAGCTGCACGGTCAAGGTCGGCGGGGTCGGCAAGACCGTCACGATCACCGTCACCGGGAACGACGGCCGCTACGAAGTCGGCGCTCCCGGCTGAAAACCGGTTGGGATCCGGCGGTTCCGGACGGCAGGATCGCGGTCATGAGCGAATTTTCTGTGCGCGCCGTGGCGGAAGGCGAACAACGGGCCTGTCTCGACGTCCTCTCGCAGGCCTTGCACGGCAAGGCGGCTTCGGACGAGACCTGGGCCAAGATGGCCCCGAGCTGGCCCGCGGCCGGGAAGTTCGCCGCGTTCGACGATCACGGCACCCCGGTGGGCATCGCCAGTTCCTTCGAGACCGAACTCACCGTCCCAGGTGGACGGAAGCTCGCCACCGCGGCCGTCGACGGCGTCGGCGTCCGCGCCGACTGGACCCGCCGCGGGATCCTCACCGCGATGATGGCCGCACAGCTGGAGGACATCGCGGCACGCGGCCTCCCGCTCGCCGCGCTGCACGCCTCGGAAGGGGTGATCTACGGCCGGTTCGGTTACGGCGCGGCCACTTACGGGAAGAGTGTTCTCGTGGAACGCCCCCGGGCGCGGCTTCGTGACGGCGTAGGGCGGGACGGGATGGTCAGGCTCGTCAGCCCGGCCGAGGCGGTCGAGTGCGTCCCGGCTCTGTACCGGCGCTTCGCGGGCGAGCGGCCCGGTTTCCTCGCCCGGCCGGTCATGTGGTGGCCGGGCTTCTTCGACCGGATCGTCACCGGGGACGAGGGCTATCGCGTCGCCGTCCACAGTGGATCCGACGGGGATGACGGTTTCGTGGTCTACCAGACCATCGACCAGCGCGACCGGCAGGCGCCGGAACGGGGCGCGCTGCTGGACATCCGGGAGATGCACGCCGCGACACCGGGGGCTCAGGCGGGTTTGTGGCGCTTCCTGCTGTCGGTCGACCTGGTCTCGGCCGTCACCGGACGGGGGCGCCCGATGGACGAGCCGATCGCCGCACTGCTCACCGACCCGCGGGCGGTCAACACCACCGAGGTCATCGACGATTTGTGGGTGCGGCTCGTCGACGTACTCGCCGCGCTGCGGGCGCGCACCTACGGCACCGCCGAACCCGTGGTGCTCGAAGTGCTCGACCGGCAGCTTCCGGGCAACAACGGCCGTTACGTCGTCGGCCCGGGCGGGGTGGACCGCACGACCGCCGACGCGGAACTCCGGCTCGACGCCGACACCTTGGCGTCGCTGTACCTCGGCGACGGCCTCTTCAGCGATCTGGTGACGGCGCACCGCGTCGAGGTGCTGGACGCGGCGGCCGTCGCCCGCGCCGACGTGCTGTTCCACACCGCGCGGGCCCCGTGGTGCGGGACGTTCTTCTAGGCCGGGTTGCGACGGGGCTTGATCCGCACCTGCGGCAGCGCGGGTGCGGGCAGCCACGCCGTGGTGCCCTGATAGCCGTCCACGCGGCCGAACCGGTCCGCTTGTGCTTGCCACGCCTCCCGGTACTCGGCGATCTCCTCGTGACCGCGGCCCACGAAGTTCCACCACATGACGAGTTCCTCGGTGAACGGGGTCCCGCCGAGGAGCAGCACCCTGGCCTGTCCGGTGCCGTGGTTGGCCAGTTCGAGCGCATCGGGACCGGGTGCGAGGTAGGCGAGTTCTCCGGTGCCCAGCGCGGTTCCGGCGACGGTGAGGGAACCGATGTCCTGCAGGACCCCGTGTTCGAAGGCCGGATCGACGTCGAGGGTCAGCGCCGCGCCGGGTTCCACGGTGAGTTCGGCACCCAGCAGGGGAGTGAACGCCGGAACCGGTGAGGTGGTCCCGGCCAGGCTGCCCAGGAAGACGCGGGCGGTCGCGCCGGGCAGCCGGATCAGCGGCGGCGCGTAATGCCGGAAATCCCGCACGGTGTCGCGATGTTCGTCCGGCAGCGCGATCCACAGCTGGACGCCGTGCAGCGTCGAAGTGTCCGGAGTGGACACTTCGGAGTGGGCGATGCCATGTCCGGCGGTCATGAGATTGAGTTCACCGGGCCGGACCACGGCCACGGTGCCGATGCTGTCCCGGTGCTCGATCTCGCCACTGAACAGCCAGCTCGCGGTCTGCAGTCCGGTATGCGGATGCGGCGCGACGTCCATTCCGCCTGACTCAGCCACGTCCTGCGGTCCGTAGTGGTCGGCGAAACACCACGCGCCGATCAGGGACCGCCGCCGTTGCGGAAGCGTCCGGCGCCCCCGGATCGCCCGCGGCCCGCCGAGCGGGACGTCCCGCGGGGTCAGCACGGTGACGCCGTCACCCGGCTTGTCGCGGCACAACAGTTCGGCCGGGTCGGCCTCGGTGTTGCTCACGACTTGGGGAGCGCGGCCAGCAGGCGCTCCACCGAACGGCCGAGGTTCCAGCGTTCCGCCAGTTCGGCGACCTTGTCCGGATCGGCGGGTTCGGACGGCACGACGTCGGGACGGGACTGCTCGACCGGCGCGTCCGCCGCGACCCGGACCACCGTCGGCGCGACGGCGAGATAGTCGGCCGCGTCGGTCAGCCGCAACCGGGTCTTGAGCGGCACCCGCGCGTCGCCGGCGTTGGACGCCTCGATCAGCTCCTGCAGCGAACCGAACTGGGTGATCAGCTTCGCCGCGGTCTTCTCGCCGATCCCGGCCACGCCGGGCAGCCCGTCCGACGGGTCGCCCCGCAGTGCGGCCATGTCGGCGTAACCGGGGCCGGCGTTCCCGGCCGGGATGCCGTACTTCTCGGCCAGCTCGTCCGGGCCCAGGATCTCGGCCTTGTTCCAGCCCTTGCCGACGTAGATGACCACCGTGGGCGTCGGCTCGTGGCGGACGAGCTGGAAGAGGTCCCGGTCGCCGGTGATGACCTCGACCGGGGATTTCCGCTCGCGGATGGCGAGCGCGCCGATGACGTCGTCGGCCTCGTACCCGGCCGCCTCGGCGGTCGCGAGCCCGAAGGCCTCCAGCAGTTCCAGGATGATCGGGACCTGCGGGGTGAGGGTGTCCGGCACCTCTTCGACGTCACCGCCCTCCGGCACCTCTTCGGCCACGCGGTGGGCTTTGTAGCTGGGCAACAGGTCCGTGCGGAACTTCGGCCGCCAGTCCGCGTCGAGGCACGCGACGAGCCGGGCTGGGCGCCGGTCGGTGAGGATCCGCGCGACGGTGTCGGTGAACCCGCGCACGGCGTTGACCGGCGTCCCGTCCGGGGCGGTCATCGACTCGGGCAGGGCGTAGAACGAGCGGAAGTAGAGGCTCGCGGAATCGAGGAGGGCGAGAGGTCCGGTCACCCGGACAGCCTGCCATGTCCCGCCCCGAAAGTCCGCGAAGGACCCGACCCCCAGCCGGGTCCTCCACGGAATCCGGTCAGGCGGCGTAAGGCCGCGCCCGGCGCGCGGCGCGCAGGGCGTTGGCCCACCAGTTCAGCTGGTTCAGCAAGGTGGTGGCGGCGAGATCGGCGCCATCGGTGTCGATGTGCTCGCCGTCGGGGCCGAACTGGGTCCAGGCGTAGGGGAAGCTCACGGTCTCGCGGATGGTCGCGGCGTGGAGCTCGGCGAAGACCGGCCGCAGGTGTTCCACCGCGCGCAGGCCGCCGGAGATCCCGCCGTAGGAGACGAACGCGACCGGCTTCCCGTGCCATTCGGGGCCGGTGTTGTCGAGAGCGGTCTTCAGCGGGCCGGGGTAGCTGTGGTTGTACTCGGGGACGATCACGACGACGGCGTCCGCGGCGGCGACACCGGCGGAGAGTCCGTCGGGGGATTCGGCGAGGTCGATAACGGACAGGGCGACGTCGTCGCGCTGTTTGGCGCGATCGAGGAACCAGTTCGCGACCACGGGAGCGAAGCGGCCTTCGCGGACGCTGCTGATCACGACGGCGAGCTGATAAGGCGTGTTCGTTGTCATGAAACGAACCGTAAAACCTGAAGTTAGGTTGAAGTCAAACTCCAGAATCGCGAGTTTTGGCGGAGGTAACCGCAGAGGACTCTTTGCAAAGGGTCCTCTGCGGTTGTACGGTTGCCGCATGGGGAACGGCGAGCGGTATCTGGCGCGGGTCGACGGCCGTCTGCTGCGAGCGCTGTCGCATCCGCTGCGGGTCAGGATCCTGGAACTGCTGCGGGAGGACGGCCCCGCCACGGCGTCCGGACTGGCCAAGCGGGTGGGGGAGAGTTCCGGGACCACGAGCTGGCATCTGCGGCAGCTCGCCGAATACGGCCTGGTCACGGACGACGCCGAACGCGGCAACCGGCGCGATCGGTGGTGGAAGGCCGTGCACGAGGGGGATCAGCTGCGCGCGAAGGACTTCATCGACGACCCCGACCTCGCCGGTCCCTTCAGCGTGTACGCCCACACGCTGATCGAGCAGCGGTACGCCGCTGAAGCGCAGTTCGTCGCCGAAATGCGGGACTGGGCCGACGAGTGGATGGACAAGGTCGAGTTCCACGACTCGCCGCTGTCGCTCACTCCGGACGAAGCCGCCGCACTGAGCGAGGAGGTCCTCGACGTGATCAGCCGTTATCGAAGACGTGCCAAGGAAGGCGACACCCAGGTCCGCGTGCACTGGGCGGCCTTCCCGAGGAAATCACGGCCGGAGACGCCATGAGCAGAGTGCCACTGGGGGCCCTGGTCGCGGCCGCGGGGATCTCCTCGGCCGGGGTGATGACGACACTGATCGCGATTCCCTGGTTCGTCCTGCAGAGCACCGGGAGCGGCACGAAGACCGGACTCGTCACCGCGGCCGAGGTGCTGGGCCTGATGGTCGCCGCGTTGCTGGGCGGCCCGATCGTGGACCGGGTCGGCACGCGCCGGGCCAGCGTCTGCGCGGACCTGCTGACCACGGTCACCGTGCTCCTGATCCCGCTCGCCGTGAGCACGACCGGGCTCGGGTTGCCGGGTTTGATCGCGTTGTCGTTCGTGATGGGTGTGTCCCGCGGGCCCGCCGACACCGCGAAGCAGGTGCTGCTCGCGGGAGTCGCCGAACTCGGCGGGATCCGGATGAGCCGCGGTGCCAGTGCCGTCGAGGCCGCGATGCGGACCGGACGGATGGTGGGCGGTCCCGCCGCCGGTGCGCTGATCGCCTTGATCGGCCCGATCCCGGTGCTGTTCGTCGACGCGGGCGCGCTGCTGCTTTCCGCGGCGCTGGTGTTCACCCTGATCCCCACCGCGGCGGGTCCGCCGCGGTCCACTTCGGACGGTTACCTCAAGGAACTGCGGGAAGGGCTCGGCTACGTCAAACGGGACGCCGTGCTGCGCGCGCTCGTCGGCATGCTGATGCTCACCAACAGTCTCGACTTCGGCCTCATCGGCGTGCTGTATCCGGCCTACGGCGACCAAGTCCTGCACAGCACCGCCCTCGTCGGCGCGATGATCACCGCCGTCGCCGCCGGCGGACTGCTGGGTTCGGCACTCTACGGCTGGATCGGCCACCGGTTCTCCCGCCGCTCGGCGGTCCTGGCCGCCGTCGCCATCGAAGGCGCGCCGAGGTTCGCCTTGCTCGCACTGAAACCCACGCCGGTCGTCCTGCTCGCCGGGCTGGTGGTGGCCGGAATCGGTGCCGGCGCGCTGAACCCGATCCTGCTGCCGGTGGTCTACGAACGGGTGCCGGAAGCCGTCCGCGGCCGCGTGCTCAGCCTGCTGGTGGGCGGGGTGCTGGCCGTGATGCCGCTCGGCTCGCTCGCGGCGGGGCTTCTCCTGGACGGGATCGGTCTCGTCGGTGCGCTCGCGATCTTCGGTGGGGTTTATCTGATCGCCACCAGTTTTCCGGCGGTCTTCCGGGTTTGGCGGGGGCTCGACGATCCTGCGCCGGTCGGGAATGAGCGGTTGGTGGGTGGAGTTCGTTGACCGGTCAGGGGTTTCTTGGTTTGCGGGCCAGTCGCCGGGGTGGCGGGTTCCTTGGGTGGGGGAGCCGGTCTGCCGTTGGCGGTGACCCTCATTCGGTCGGGTTGGGGATCAACCGCAATTGCTGCGGCTGCTGGACGCCGCGGGAGCGGCGGAGCAAGGTCGCCATCCCCGGACGCGCCGATCAGAGCACCCGCCGCAAGGCCAAAAGGCAGGGCCGGGGCAGACCACGTACAGAGATCGTCCTCCGCCGCCGATGACGATCCCAGGACTCGTCCTAGTGGTGGAGTGGCAGTTCTTCGGTCACCCCGGAAGTCGCGACCCTGATCGCGGACGTTGAGGCTCTTCGCTGGACTGGGTGACGCCCCCAGGCGCTCATCAGCCTCTATGACGGTGTTGTCTGTCTGTGGGCATGCCGAAGGGCCCGTCGCCGGTATGGCTGGCGCGGGCTCCTCGGGTGGTGCGGGGGTTAGGCGGCGGCGCGGTGGAGGGTGTTGCGCCGGGTTCGCCGTAAGGGGTCCAGGTACTGGGGCGGGATGAACTCGGGGAGGCCGTCGGCTGCCATGCGGACTTGCCAGTCGCCGTGGTGGATCAGCCGGTGGTGGAAACCGCACAGCAGGGTCAGGTTCCGCAGGTCAGTAGGTCCGCCGTCTGCCCAGTGCTCAATATGGTGGGCGTGGCAGTTCTTCGGCGGCCGATGACAGCCAGGGAAGGCGCAGCCTCGGTCGCGGATGTTCAACGCTCGTCGTTGGCCTGGGGTGACGAATCGTCTCAGGCGTCCGACATCGAGGGGTTCTCCGGCGGCGTTGAGGACGACCGGGAGCATGAGGCAGTCGCAGGCGGCCATGCGGGCGTCGCGTGCGGTCATTGTTCCGACGTAGTCCACGCAGGCGGTGCCGAGGCCGGACTTGAGTTCGTCGAGGCCGATGGTGACGTGGACCAGCGTCCGGTAGCCGCTGGTGCCGGGTTGGTCGGGGCAGGCGATCGCGAGGTCGACCAGGTCCACCCACGCATCACCCAGACGTTCGGACTTCGTCCGCAGATCGGCCTGCCCGAACTCGTCCACCGGCCGCGGCGACGCATACGCCTCCAAAGCAGCGGCGGTCCGCGCACCGGCCTCGTCGTCGAGGAGGCCGTTCAGTTTCCAGAAGCCGTCTTTGCGGCGTTCCAATGTCAACTCGCGGCGCGGTTGCTTCGGTTCGGGTTCTTTCGGCTCGGCACCGTCGGGGTCGAGCCAGCCGAGGATGTTCTGTTCGGCTTTCGCCAGTTGCCGGGGACCGGCGTGCCGGGCCAGCTCGGCCAGGGTCTTCTCCGCGTGCTCCCGGTCCTCTGCCGATGTATCGAGCGGCAAGCTGGCCAGGAAGTCCAGAATCTGCTGGATCCGTTCGTCCCCGACCGCCCCCTCCGCGGCAGCGGCCGCCGTCGCGGGCGCCACAGCCGGAAGCTCGGTCCCATCCAACCCGCGCGTGGGATTCAACGCGATCGCCCGATCCACCACAGGTCGCGCTTCACCGAAGGAAAGCCCGGCCACATCGGCGAACCATGTGGCCGTCGATCCGTACCCGTACAAGTCTTTCGCGCCCCGAGACTCGATCTCCGCCAAGTACTGTCCCAGTCCGGCGGTGGCGACCCTGATCACCTGCAGGAACTGTTGCACGCCATGGGCAAGCTCCAGCTTGCCGGCGCGCCACAACTCCTGCGGCAACTCGGGAAGGATCGTCTCGGACACCACTTCAGAATACCCGACCGGGTCGAACAAATGTTCCCATCAAGGGTGAAATAGAGTATTTACTACTAAAGAGTGATATATGACTGGATCATGTCTTTCAAAGCGCGCCTCAGTACTTCAGTCGCTGGCTAGGGTGTGTCCTGGGGATCTTCATCGGAGGTGGAGGACGATGCAGGCGAGGATGATCTCGGCGCGGTGGTAGGCGGCTTGTTTGGCGAACCGTGTTGTCAGGCCACGGAGTTGTTTGAGCCTGTTGAACCATTGCTCGACCACGTTGCGGAGCTTGTAGAGGTCGGGGTCGAGGGCCGGTGGCCTGCCACCGTCCCGCGCTCCCGCAGCGCTTTCCTGGTGCTCGGGTGGGTGTAGGCCTTATCGGCCAGCACCCGCCCGACCCGTATTTTCTGTCCGTCCACCTCGATGTCACGGATGTCATCCAGCAGCGGAAGCAGCTGCGGGTTGTCCCCGGCCTGACCTGGCGTGAGGATCACCGCCAACGGCAGACCTGCGCTGTCGACGGCCAGGTGAAGCTTGGTCGTCAGTCCTCCGCGGGAGCGTCCGAGGCATTCGCCGTCGACGGCGAGGTCTTCGATCCAGTCCGCGCAGCCCCTTTTTCCGGGCGCCGGCCGCGTGCTGATGCGCCCGGACACTCGTGGAATCGACACTGATCACAAACTCGATGTTGTCCTCGAGTGTCCCGAGGGAGTCGTCTTTGACGATCACGTGTTCCAGGATCCGGTCGCACGTCCCGTCCGCGGTCCACTTGCGCAACAGCTCATGCGCGGCTCATACCGCTCAGGAAGATCACGCCACGGCGCACCCGTCCACTCATGCCACAAGATCGCGTTGATCACCTGCCGGTGACTACGCCACCGCCCATCCCTGCGACCTGTCTACACAGGCGGCAGCGGCGCAATCGCTGCCCAGGCTCTATCCGTCAGCTCACCACGACCAACCACGATCCATCGTCTGCACGCGATCATGGAAAAGATCCCCAGGACACGCCCTGGCCGCCTTCGGTCACGAGAGACGCGCCCGCCGAGTGCAACCGGTACGAGGCTCGAAGGAACCGCCCGGATCACCAAGCCCATCGAACAGATTCACCGGACACGCTCTAGGCTCGGCTTCATGTCGCGCCGTTCCCTTCACAACCCAGCCCCCGACGCCTCCGCCCTCCGCGCCCGCCTCGACCGGGCCCGCGCCGCGGCGGCCGCCGCCGGCACCGACGCCCTGCTGATCGCGCCCGGCTCGGACCTGCGCTACCTCATCGGGCAGGCAGGTGGCTCCTTCGAGCGGCTGACCACGCTGGTGATCCCGGCCGACGGTGTCCCGGCGCTGGTGCTGCCGAAGCTGGAAGCGCCCGGCTACGCCGACGTCCCGGCCGACGAACTCGGCATCGAGGTCGTCACCTGGGTCGACGGGGACAACGCCTACGAACTGGTCGCCGACAGGCTGGGCAAGCCCGGCCGGGTCGCGGTCAGCGACTTCACCCCGGCCCTGCACGTGCTCGCGTTCCGCGGCGCGCTCGGGGACGCCGAGCAGACGCTGGCCGGGCCGATCGTGCGCGAGCTGCGGATGCGCAAGGACGCGGCCGAGATCCAGGCGCTGCGCGACGCGGGTGCGGCCATCGACCGCGTCCACGCGCGGGTCCACGAATGGCTGCGGCCGGGTCGTACCGAGGCCGAGGTCGGCGCGGACATCACCGCCGCGATCGTCGAAGAGGGCCACACGCACGCCGACTTCGTGATCGTCGGCTCCGGCCCCAACGGCGCGAGCCCGCACCACGACGTCTCCGAGCGCGTCATCGAGCGCGGCGACGTCGTCGTGGTCGACATCGGCGGCCCGATCGCCGAGGGCTACAACTCCGACTCCACCCGCACCTACGCGGTCGGCGAGCCGCGAGACGCCGATGTCGCCGAGACCTACGCCGTCTTGCAGCGGGCCCAGAAGGCGGCTGTCGAGGCCGTCCGCCCCGGTGTCACCGCCGAGTCGATCGACGCGGCCGCGCGCGACATCATCGCCGAGGCGGGTTTCGGCGAGTACTTCATTCACCGTACCGGCCACGGTATCGGCCTCGACGTGCACGAGGAGCCCTACATCATCAAGGGCAACACGCTGCCGCTCGAACCGGGCATGGCCTTCAGCGTCGAGCCCGGCATCTACCAGCCGGGCCGCTGGGGTGCCCGCATCGAGGACATCGTCGTGGTCACCGAGGACGGCGTCGAGCCGGTCAACCAGCGTCCGCACGAGTTGATCGTGCTCGACGCATGACCGGTTCCCTGGAGCCGCTCGACCAGGCCATCGTCGGAGAACTGGCCGCGGACGGACGGTGCAGTTTCACCGATCTGGCCGAGCGGGTGGGCCTGTCGGTGTCGGCTGTGCACCAGCGGGTGCGCCGCCTGGAGCAGCGCGGGGTCATCCTCGGCTACACCGCGCGGCTCGACGGCGAGCAGATCGGGCTCCCGCTCACCGCGCTGATCTCGCTGACGCCGAACGATCCGGCCGCGCCGGACGACTACCCGCAGCGGCTCGAGCACATCAAGGAGATCGAGTCCTGTTACTCGGTCGCCGGGGACGAGTCGTACATCCTCCTGGTCCGGGTGGCTTCGCCGCTCGGCCTGGAGGACCTGCTCCGCCGTATCCGCGAGGCCGCCAAGGTCTCGACCCGGACCACGGTGGTGCTTTCGACGCCGTTCGAGGGGCGCTCGCCCACTCTGTGAAACCGAAAAAGGGGTGGGCTTGCGCGGCGCTGGTACGATAAAAGGTATGGCAACACGTAAGGTCACTCTCTCACTCGACAGTGGTGCGCTCGAGTTCGCCGAACGGGCGGCCAAGGCACACGGGATCTCGGTCTCCTCGTGGTTGTCCAAGGCCGCCCGCAGGGAAGCCGTCCGCACCGGATACACCCCGCAGCGCGCTCCGGCCGAACCGTCCGCCCGATCGGACGAGGCCGAGCTGACAGCCGCGGAGAAGGATCTGCGTGCACAGGGGTGAAGTCTGGACGTACCACCCCCCGACCGAACCGGCACGGCAGCGCACCGTCGTCCTGCTGTCCTCGGACGGGGTGAACGAATCCGAGCGGCCGTGGCTGCTCGGCACCGAACTGCTGGATCGGGATCCCCAGGACATCCTGGGTGTCGCCGTCGACGCGCGGTACTGGGTCTCCACGTTGAACCTCACGCGCCTGTACCGGCCGTGGTTCGACGAGAAGATCGCGGAGATCGACCAAGAGGTCCAGGAGCGCATCGACATCGCGTTGCGCGCCGCCCTCGACCTCTAGAGCGGCCCTAGCGGGCGATGACCTCGGGCGCGGCGTGCAGTTTGCCGTCGGGTCCGGAGAGGCACGACGCGTTACCACCGCGCGCGGCGAGGAACTCGTTGAGGCAGTTCGCGACCTGCGCGTGCCCGTTCGCGTTGGGATGGAACGACTCCTGCAGCGCGTGGCTCGCCCGGTCCACCTGGCCGAGGTCGCGCAGCTGCAACGTCAGCCTGCTGAACCACTCGTTCGCCGGATCGCTGCTGCACGCCTCGCGGCCCGCGCCCGCCCGCGAGAGGTCGAGGAACCGCGCGCTGGTCGCCCTCGACGCCTGCTTGAGCCCGTCCGAAAGGACGGAGACGCCGTCGCGCCGCATCCACTCCAGATCCTCGGTGCGGAACGGGCAGCCGTTGAGGCTGCGGAGCGCCTCCGGGATCTGCGGGCCGACAGGCGAGGCGTACGACATCAGCACGAGCTGGTAGTCCGCCGGGATGTACCCGGCCTGTGCCAGCACCTTCTTGACGTCGGCGACGGCGTTGGTCACCTTCGGCACCATGGCGTCCACTTTGGACTTCCAGGTGGTGCGGAGTGCTTCGCTGCACGGCGGATTCTGCGGGGAGAACCACGCCTTGAAGCATTCGTTGACCTGAGCGGAGAACTTGGGCTCGTCGTTCGCGCCGATCGCGATCACCACCGCGGCGACCCGGTGGTCCTTGACCAGGTTCGCGAGCTGCTGGGCCTGCGAGGGTTCGGTCCACTGCTTGGCCTCGCCCAGCGCGATCTGCTCCGAAGGCGCCCCGGAGCACGCGAGGTTCACGCGCGCGGTGACGTCGGGGATCTTGATCTGCTCGACGAAGGCGTTGGGGGAGCGGTGGCACCAGTTCCCGCCCTGACCGTTGGTCGACGGCGTGTAGTCGCCCGCGCCCTCCCCGGAAACGGTGCTGTCGCCGATGGAGACGACCGTCAGCGGCCCCGTACCCGGCGGACCTTGGCGCGGGGACGGCTGCCCTGGGCGGCTTTCCGACCCGGAGAAGGCAATGAACCCGACGAGAACCACCACGAACGTGAGCGCGAGAGCACCCCACCACCACCGGAAACGTCGCATCGTCACCGGATTCTACGGACACCTGGCCCGACCGGGTGATCATGGCGGTGTGACGGTGGTGACCGCGCCTCAGCCGGCCGCCGTCAGATCGGTTCCGGCCGCCAGTTCCGAAACGATGTCGAGCACCGCGGGCAACGCGGGTTTGTCGTTCCCGGGCGACCAGGCCGCCACCGTGCGGGCGGTTTCTCCGGCCAGCGGCACGAACACCACGCCGCTCCGGCGGAGGCTGTGGGACGACCGGGCGAGCCTGGTGACGCCGACGCCCGCGGCGACCAGGCCGAGCAGCCCCTGCACGGTCGCGGCCCGCTGCACGACCCGCGGAGCGAACCCGGCGGCCTCGAAGTCGCTGTCGTAGCGGCGATGCCACGGCTCCCATGAACCGCGCGGCGTGAGGACCCACGGCTCGTCCGCCAGATCCGCGAGTTTCACCTCGCGGACGCCTGCCAGCCGGTGGCCCTCCGGCAGGACAGCGCAGACCTCTTCGGTGATCAACGTGCGGGTCTCGAATCCGTCGACCAGCGGTGGCCGGGTGAAGATCAGGTCGTAGCGGCCTCGGGACAGCCCGTCGACCAGCGGCGCGATCTGGGTGTCGTCGGTGGTGAGGACGAGGTCGGGAAGCCGGTCGCGGACCGCGCGCACCACCGGCGGGAGCAGATAGTTCGCCGTGGTGGTCAGGAAACCGAGATGGAGTGTGCCGATCTCGCCGCGTACCGCCCGGTCCAGCACCGACAGCGCGTCGTCGTTGCGCGCCAGCACGGCGCGGGCCTCGGGGAGGAACAGCGAGCCGACTTCGGTGAGCCGGCTGCCGCGGCTGTCGCGATGGAGGAGCTTCGCGCCAAGGATCCGCTCCAGCACGGTGATCTGCTGCGAGAGCGACTGCTGGGCGATACGCAGACGGCGGGCCGCGCCGGTGAAGCTCGCTTCCTCGGCGACGGCGACGAAGTACCGCAACTGCCGCAACTCAGGGGTCACAGGCCACGACTGTAGCCGCACCAGGAAGTCGGTGTTGGCGGACCGGGCACGATCTTCGCACGATGGTGGGCAGGAAGACCGGAGATGGAGGAATCCCGAAATGACGAAGGAAACCGAGGGCCGGGTCTGGCTGATCACCGGTTGCTCGGCCGGGTTCGGCAGGCAGCTCGTGCTGGCCGCGCTCGACGCGGGTGACCGCGTGATGGCCACCGCGCGACGTCCGGAGACGCTGTCCGAACTGGAAGAACTCGGCCGGGGCCGGGTGCGCACGGCCACCCTCGACGTCACCGATCCCGCGCAGATCGAAGCGGCGGTGAGCGCCACCCTCGCCGCGTTCGGCCGGATCGACGTCGTGGTCAACAACGCCGGGCACGGATCCGTCGGCGCGGTCGAGGAACTCACGATGGCGGAGCTGCGCTCGCTGATGGACGTGATGTTCTTCGGTGCCGTCGAGGTCACGAAGGCGGTGCTGCCCCACCTGCGCGAGCAGGGCAGCGGCGCCATCGTGCAGATGAGTTCGATGGGCGGGCAGCAGAGCCCGCCCGGATTCGGTGCCTACTGTTCGGCGAAGTTCGCCCTGGAGGCGATGTCGGAGTCCCTGGCCGCCGAGGTCGCGCCGTTCGGCGTCAAGGTGCTGATCGTGGAACCCGGCGCCTTCCGCACCGAGTTCGGCGGTGGCCGGATGCAGCGCTCGCGGTTGATCGATGCCTATCGTGCCTCGACCGGCGCGATCCGGGATTTCGTCGAGGGGATGGACGGTTCGCAGCCCGGTGACCCGGCCAAGGCCGCCGCCGCGATCCTGAAGGTGCTCGACAGCGACAACCCGCCGCTTCGGCTCGCGCTCGGCGACGACGCTGTCGACGGGCTGCGGGCCACGCACGAGGCGAAGGCGGCGGAGCTGGCGGCGTGGGAGGAAGTGAGCCGGTCCACGGCGTTCTGAGCGGGTCAGCCCACCCAGCGCTGGATCGCGGCGTCGAGCAGCTTCCGCGCGTCGTCGGCGTCATCGTCGCAGGCCCAGGCGATGACGCCGTCCGGGCGCACGAAGAGACTCGGTAGCGGGGCAGGGTCGGCCACCGAGGCGACCCTGTCTTCCGCACCGCGGATCGCTTCGGCGTACCGGCCGTCGGGCGAGCGGTCGACGAGGACGAAGCGGCCATCGTGCGCGTGATCGGCGAGCCGGGTCCCGGAGGTGAGTTCGACGTCCCCGGCGATCGAGCCGACCGGGCCGTCGGCGTCCTCGGCGACGTCGTATCGCTGCAGGATCCCGGAGGAGAGCGCGAGCATGCGATCGGTCGCGCCGGGAACGGCGAACAGTTCCCCGCCGATGACCTTCCGCAGCTGAGCGGTGCGCTCGTCGCCGCGCAGGAGCGCCACCTGTGCCCGCGTCCAGTCGAGGACCCACGCTCCGATGGGGTGCCGTTCGGCCTCGTAGGTGTCGAGCAGCCCGGCCGGCGCCCGGCCGTTGACGGTCGCGGCGAGTTTCCAGCCGAGGTTCACCGCGTCGCCGAGGCCGAGGTTCAGGCCCTGTGCGCTGAACGGTGAGTGCACGTGAGCCGCGTCGCCCGCCAGGAAGACCCTGCCGCGACGGTAGTTCCGTGCCTGGCGGGCGTTGTCCGACCATCGGGTCGCCCGCCCGTGCAGCCCCGTGATCGTCACCGGGACCCCGGTGACGTCCCGTACCGCGTCCTGCAGTTCTTCGACGGTCACGGGTGCGTCCTTGTCCTCGGGTTGCGGCGCGAACCGGGCGACGAGAACGCGTCCCGGGACCGGCCCGTAGGTGTAGATGCCACGAGGTGTCCAGGTCCATCCCCGCCGCAGTTCGCTCGGGTCGTCGAAGTCCGCGATGGCCTGATAGCCCACCATCTCCGGATCGGTGCCCGCGAAGTCGACGCCGAGCCGCCTGCGGATGACGCTCCGTCCGCCGTCGGCCGCCACGACCCATCCGGCGGAGAAGTCGCCCGCGCCGGTCTCGACGACCACGTCGGCGTCGTCGTCGAGACTCGCGCCGGTGCTCCGCAGTCCCCGCACCTCGACGCCGCGGCGGATCTCGACCCCGAGCCGGGCGCAGTGTTCGCCGAGCAGCAGTTCGAGTTCGTGCTGTGGCACCACGATCCCGTTGGCGACCGCCGTATGCGCGGCCAGCACCGGATCGTCCTGGTCGACCAGATCGTGCCGGAACATGATGCCCGCGAAATGCCCGATGACCGGGAACCGGCGAGACGTCCGCATCGCCGCTCCCTCCAGTTCGCGCACCAAGCGGTTCGAACGGCCGGCGGTGAAGGAGCCGGTGGCCGCCATGCGACGGCGCTGCACCTCCTCCGCCGCGGGCAGCAGGCCGCGGCGGTCCAGGATCTCGGCGCTCGCGACGTTGATCGAGCCGGACTTGATCGTCGGATCCGGTTCCTCGAGACGTTCCAGGACGCACACCCGCACTCCGCGCAAGGCGAGTTCGCTCGCCACGAACAGGCCGGTGGGTCCCGCCCCGACGACGATCACATCGATCCGCCGCACAGTTCCTCCAAGGTTTACTCAGTAAGTTTACTTGGTAAGCTTAACGAGTAAAGGTAAGGTTGTCACATGGCGAAGCGGGGAGACCGAGGCGGCGCGAAGACGCGGGCACATATCGCCGCGGTCGCGACCGGGATGTTCGTGGAGCGGGGTTTCGACGACGTCACCGTCGCCGAAATCGCGGCCGCCGCCGGGGTTTCGAAGGTGACGGTGTTCTCGCACTTCGACCGCAAAGAAGATCTGGCGCTGGACCGTCTCCCGGACGCGGTGAGCATCGTGCGGGCGGCGGTCCGCGATCGCGCGGCCGACGTCAGCGCCCTTGAAGCGCTCCGCGGAATGGCCCTCGCGCTCACGGACGAGCAGCATCCGCTGTCCGGATTGAGCGAGGGTGCCGAGCCGCTCGCCCGAACCGTGGCCGGATCGCGCGCGCTCATTTCCCGTCTCCGCGAGTTCGAGCACGAGATCGACGCCGAGCTGGCCGACGAACTGGAGAACGACGCCCGCTTCTCAGGCGACAGCGAGCTGACCGCCGCGCTGGTCGTCGCCGCGTACCGCACGGTCGTGCTGGCGACGGTCCGGCGCCGCCTCGCCGGTGAGGACCTCGCGGATCTCCTCGCCGCCCATCGTCAGCGGCTGGACTCCGCGTTCACCGCGCTTTCCGCCGCACTCCCGGGCTGACGGGTCAGCCGTCCATCCTGGTGGCGAGGATCGCCGCGCCGGGGCCGGAAAGCTCGCCGAGCGCCGGGCTCCGGCCCGCGATGGCCAGCAGGAGCGGCTCGCCGTGGCCACGCACCTCCGGTCCGGATCCGGCCGACCAGCCGAGGTCCGTCGCGACGAGCCGGAGCCCGCATGCCCGCCGGTAGGCCTTGACCGGCGGGGCGAAGCGGGCGAAGGCCAAGGCGTGGCGCAGCCGTTCCGGCGGTATCTCGCGCGGAAGACCCAGCGGCCGCCGGATGTCCTGCTGGTGGACGAGCCCGTCGAGCAGCGCCACCCGGCCACCGAAAGCGGCGGTCAAGCCGCGCGGCTGGAGACGTTCCTCGATCCTCGCGATCAGCTCCTCCGGGGTCCGATCGGGTTCGCGGGCGACTCCGAGCGCGTTCATCCGGTCCAGCCGCAGCCCGGCGCGGACGGCCTGGCCGAGCAGATCACGGAAGCCCAGGTGGTCGTAGTCGACGACGTGGGCGACCACCTCCCGGACCGTCCATTCCGAACACAACGTGGGGGCGTCCCACTGCGCGGGCGTCAGTGTCCGGAGGAACGCGGCGAAATCCGTGCGTTCTTCCCGTGCGAGTCGCGCGACCGACTTCACCTGTCACCTCCAGGGGTCATTCGTAGTCGAGCCAACCGCAAACGTAGTAGTTCGTGTCCTCGTTACGCTCGACATTCCAGGAATAGACGACGTCGCCCGCCAGCCTGCCGGTCCGGGCGTTCCGCTGGGTGATCTTGGCCTGCACGGTCACGTACTCCATCCCGGACTGGACGGAGTACGGCAACAGTTCCCAGCGCTCGACGTAATGCCCGTGGAGTTCGAACCCGAGCAGGGTCTCGCGCAGGCGCGGGCAGGTGCCGCTGCGCAACGCGGTCATGTCGTGATTGGCCAGCCCATTCATATAGACCTGGAAAACCCGGTCGATCGCCGCGGGTTCGAGGCCCGGCGCGGAGGACGAAGTCGGCGTCGAGGAGGGCGTCACGGTCACGGTTTCGGTCTGGGCCGGGGGATCGGGGTACGACGTGGACGTCGCGGCCGCCGAGTCGGAACGCGGCGAAGGAAGCACGCCTCGGCACGCCGACAGGGAGGTGCCGAGGCCGATCACGAGCGCGCCCGCCAGGACGCGGGAAGTCAGAGGTCTCACGCCGCCGACGCTAAGCGGGGTGGATGAAATTCGGATGAAGCGCGTCTACCGCCGGGCCCAGTGGTACTGGAGCAGGATCTCCAGTGGACGAACGGCCCGGTCGAGGAACATCAGGTCGTCCAGCCGGCAGTTGCAGGGGTTCCCCTCCCGGGTGTTCTGCGGGAAACTGCCGCCGATCTTGATCCCCCTCGGGTCGGTCGCGGACGCCGGATCGGGTTCGGGTTCGCCGCCGACGGCCCAGGGGTCGCCCTGATCGACGTAGAACCCTTCGACGGGTTTTCCGTTCCGGTACAACGCCATCGTGCCGTTGTCGTAGTCGAACACCGCCGCCAGGAACACCCATTCGTCCGGTGGCAGCAGTTTCCGCCAGTCCTCCGCGGCCGCGAAGGTCTGCGACGCGGCGCCGTCGATCCGCCTGCCCAGGGCGACCAGCCGCAGCTCACCGTCCACAGTGATCAGTTCGAGCAACGCGCGCACCGCGTGCCCGTCGGAGTTCCCCGACAGCAGACCCACCAGCCCGACGGCGCCGTACCGCACGCCCGGCGTGGACGAACCGGGATTGGGGCTCGGATTCTCCCCGGTCATCTTGACCCAGCCCATCACGGTCGCCGCCCTGACGCCGTTGAACGCCCTCAGCGTGGGCACGCCGTCGGCCGAATACCGGCCCGCTTTCCAGTCGTCGGCGCCTTTCTGGGCAGGGTTCACCTGTTTGACCTGGAGTGCGTTGCGGCCAGGGCCGCGGTCCGGCACGCGCATCGCCGCCCCGCCGTTGACCAGGGTGATGTCGGTGCCGGACCGGCCCTGGTCGGCCTCCTGCCCGGGACTGCCGGGGACGGGATGCTCGAAGTCGTAGTACGCGACGAGATTCCGGCTCAGCGACGGGAAGACGCCGACCGGCCGGGGAGCGGCCGCGACGGGGGCGGCGAACGTGATCGCGAGCAGGACGACCAGTGGTACCGCCAGGAGTTTCCTCATCGGCGCTCCCCGGTGACGGTCAGGTCGCGGACGCGGCCGACGTTGTCGAACGAGCCGAACCCCACCCGGCCGGAGGTGAACGTCCTGTCCACCGCGGTCATCAGGGGCGCGTCGGAACCGTCGACATAGACCGCGATCTCGCCCGTGTCCGCACAGTGTTCGACGCGGACGTCGTGCCAGCGGGCGTCCGTGATCGCCGGGAGCGCGCCCACCGAACGCGGCCCGTCCCACTGGTCGTCGATCCGCAGCCGGTCGGCGTCGTTGACCGCGAAGATCCCGTTGTGCGGGTAGATCCGGTTGTCCGTGGACAGATGCGCGTAGTAGAACCGCGTATCGGACTGGTAGCCGAAGACCAGGACGACGTCCCGGTTGGTGATCTCGACGGGAGTGTCGAGCCGGACTTCGGCGTCGATGCGCACCGAACCGAACTCGGGGCCTTTCCGCAGCACCGCGTACTCGAACGGCCTGCGCGGCCCTGGCCTCGCCTCGCCTGCTTCGGCGAGGACGACCTCACGCCCGGGGAACCGCCACTTGGCCGGCGTCACCGGGGCCCAGTCCTTCTCGCTCATCGCGTGAGAGACGCGGGTGAACCCGGCGCGGCAGTCCGCGAACCACCGGGTCCCGGTCACCTTCCAGATCTTCCCGTTGGCCTTCGCCAGCAGGTACAGCTCACCGGCCCGGTCCTGGCCGAACCGCAGATCGACCCGCGCGTTCCCGGCGATCTCCGGCATGGTGACGCGTTCGCCCTTCTCGTCGTAGAGCATCAGCTCGCTGACCTTCGGAAGCGGGCCGCCGCGCCGCATTTCCCGCACGTCGGTGTACAGCACCTTGCCGCCGACGCCCTCGCCGAAGACGTATTTGCCCTGAAGCCCGTCGAGCCGGTGCCCGCGATAGACGAAGCCGCCGATCAACGCCGTCCCGCTGTCGGCGCACGGCCGCGCGGACGGCAGCCGGTTGTGGTCGAACGCCGCCACGGGATAGGAGTAGCCGTACTTCGCGTCGTCCGAGGGCAGCGGGAAGACACCGCAGCTGGGGTCGCCCCGGCGATAGCTGAACGGCCCTTCCCGTTCGCTCCAGCCGAAATTCGCGCCGGGCGTGACCTCGTAGACCGATTCGACGACCTTCTCGCCGATGTGCCCGAGGAACATCCGGTGCCTCCACCCCGCCGGGTTCCAGCTGAACCGGTACGGATCGCGCAGGCCGGACGCGTAGACCTCGCCGAGCGCGCCCGCCTTGCCCACGAACGGGTTCGTGCGGGGAATCCCGTACTCCCCGTTGGCCGAGCCGGTGCCACGAGGATCGATCCGCAGCAGTTTTCCCTGTGGCCAGGCCAGATCCTGGGGAACCGAGTTCTTCGTGCCGACACCGCCGTCACCGACGGCCAGGTAGAGGAGGTCGCGGTCTTCGTCGAAGGCGCGCGCGTACGGGTTGAACCCGATCTCCTGGATGCCGTGCAGCGTCCCTTCGAAGCCGAGCCGCAGGACTTCCCGGCGTGCACCGTCGAAGGCGTCCGCCGCGGGGTCCTTCGCCGTCCATTCGGTGAGGACACCTTGCGCCGCCTGCGTTTCCGGGTACGCGAGATCGGGGATCTTCGACGTCAGCGCGCCGAAGGCCTCCGTGTGGACCGTGTAGAACCGGCCGTTCTCGGCGAACCGGGGGTGGAACGCGACGAACCCGAACCCGCTGCCGAGCCCGCGATGGGTGAAGAAGTCCGGGCCCACGGCGGCGCCGACGTCGAGATAGACGTGCTGCCGTCCGTCCTGGAGGAAGTAGAGCTTGCCGTTGAGATCGGGAACGTAGAGCCGCCCGGGACGGCCGGGGACCTCGCCGAGGTGATTGACGCGGTTCCAGCGTTTCAGCCTGCTGTCGGTCGGCGGTGGCACCGGTTCGGACCGGGGGAGCTGCGCGATCTCCTTCAGCTCCAGGCCCAGACCGGACACCGTCGGTGTCGGCAGTGGATCGAGGATCTGGTCGTCGGCCCGGGCGGCGGGGGAGAGGAGCCCCGCCACGAGGACCGCGGCGAGTACGGCCGCCGAGCATGATCTGAGTCCGGACATACGCATACGCCCCCACCACTCTGTGCAAGCGGGCACCCCGCCGCAAGAAAGCGCTTTCTCGCGGCGGAATCTCGACCGTACCGAGCCGAAACCGGTGTCGGCTAGGGCCTAATGGGGGCTGAAGTCAGCAGTTCTCCAGGAAGTGCCGGAGTACCCGCGTACCGAAGCGCAGACCGTCCACCGGGACACGCTCGTCGACACCGTGGGCCATCGCCCGGTAGGGGAACCCTTCCGGCAGCCACAGGGGCGCGAAGCCGTAGCAGTCGATCCCGAGCGGGCTGAACGCCTTCGCGTCCGTTCCGCCACCCATGCAGTAGGGGACCACGACGGCCTCGGGATCCTCTGACTGCAGCGCGTCCGCCATCGCGTCGAACCACGGCGAATCCACCGGCGCCTGTACCGGTGGCTGGTGCGCGACGAACTCGCGGGTGACGCCTTCGCCGAGCATCGCGTCGATCTCGGCGAGCAGCTCCGGTTCGGCGCCGGGCAGCACGCGGACGTCCACCTGGGCCTGTGCCGAAGTCGGGATCACGTTCACCTTGTAGCCGGCGTCGAGCATGGTCGGGGTCGTGCTGTTGCGGACGGTCGGCACCACCAGCGCGCCCGCCGGTCCGAGCCGCGCGATCGTTCCGTCCACATCGGACAGATCCACCGGGACGCCGAGGGCTTCCCCGGTACGTTCCAGGAACGCCCGCACCGTCGGGGTCAGCTGGACCGGCCAGCGGTGCGCGGCGATCCGGCCGAGCGCGGTGACCAGCCGGGTGACCGCGTTCTCGTCGTTGGGCCGCGATCCGTGCCCCGCGCGTCCCTTCGCGGTCAGCCGCAGATGTGCGGTGCCGCGTTCGGCCGTCGCCACCGGGTAGAGCCGCACGGTCCGGCCGTCGGCGGCGGGGACGTGGTAGGTGTAGGCGCCCGACTCGCTGATCGCGGCCGCGCACCCGTCGAACAGGTCCCGGTGCGCCGCGGCGAGCCAGTGCGCGCCGTACTCGCCCTTGTCCTCCTCGTCGGCCACGAAGGCCAGCACGAGGTCCCGGCGCGGCCGCGCACCGGTGGCGAGGGCGGCGAGCACCATCGCGCAGAAGTCCTTCATGTCCACCGCGCCGCGGCCCCAGAGGAAGCCGTCGCGGACCTCGCCCGAGAACGGGTCCACCGACCAGTCGGCGGCGTCGGCCGGGACGACGTCGAGATGACCCTGGACGAGCAGCGCGGGCAGGCTCGGGTCGGTACCGGGGACCCGGGCGATCACGTTCGCGCGCCGGGGCGCGGACTCGATGATCTTCGAGTCGATCCCGATCCCGGACAGCAGCGACGCGACGTACTCGGCCGCCTCCCGCTCGCCCTCGGAGTCCCCGTCGCCGCGGTTCGTCGTGTCGAACCGGATCAGCCGCGAACAGATCTCGACGACGTCCATGTCCAGCTCAGCCATAGATACCCTGCACCGCCCCGGCCGCGATCGCCGTGACGATCTTGAAGGCCTTCATCGCTTCCGTCATGTCCGGCGCGTCGAAGCCGACCCGCCGGATCCCGATCTGTTCCACCGTCGGGATCACCGCCGCGGCCTGCGCGAGGTGACTGGCGTCGAATTCGACCTCGATCCGGTGCGGGGTGGTGAACCGCTCGACCCGGCCCGCGCGGTTCATCGAGTCCGCAGCGGCGGAGGCCAGCAGTTCCGCGGTCCTGGCGGGCGGGAGGCAGATCGCGGCGTAGCGGCTCACGCACTCCTTCACCGTGACCAGTTCCGCCTCGGGCGCGTAGTCCTGGGCGTCGTCGCAGGCCTTGTCGTCACCGGAGACGACCAGCACCGGGACGCCGTACTCCGCGGCCATCGCGGCATTGAGCCTGCCTTCGCTGGCGGGGACGTCGTCGAGCCACACGCCGGTGATCTGGTTCTCCAGATAGGTGTGGGAGAGGACGCCGTCGAACCCCGCCCCGGCGTGGTAGCCGAGGAAGACGACTCCTTCCACCCCGGTGTCGATCCCCTGCATCATCGAGAGCGGCTTGTGCCTGCCGGTGAGCATGCGCGCCCGGCCGTCGAGGTCTTCGAGCAGGAGATTCCGCTGGGACGAATGCGCCTCGTTGACCAGGACGTCGGTGGCGCCGGCGTCGAACAGCCCGGCGATGGTCGCGTTGACGTCACCGGTGAACAGGCGCCGGAACCGCTGCCACTGCTCGGTGCCGGGGATGACGTCCTCGGTCCAGGTGACGCCGGTGGCGCCCTCCATGTCCGCCGAGATCATGATGCGCATGCCGGGCACCCTAGCCGAGGCGCTTTGCCCTCGCCGCCGGGCTCAGGGCCAGGAACCGGAACGCGGATAGGCGGCCCAAGCGCGCTCCCAGGCCGCGGCCCGGCGCCGGTCCAGGACCAGCCGGACGCCCCGGTGGAGCACGACGAGGCCCGCGACCACGGCGAACCAGAGCCAGAGACCGACGAGCACGGAATCGAACACGGCCGTGGACGCGGTCTTCGGGGCGGGGGTGAGGTCGCCGCGCGCGTCGATCCAGATCGGGACGGCCGATCCGGCCGGGCTGCCCGGGGTCGCGAGGACGCCGCCGGTGTGCCGGGCGCCGCGGGTGTCGGTCCAGGTCGCCTCGGTGGTGTAGTCGCCGGTCCCGACGCTTTCGCTGTCGACGACGCGGACGGGCGCGGCCTTCAGCAGGTACGCGGTGGCGGGCAGGCGACCGGCGGTGTCCGCGGCGGCCTCGGCCACCTGCCTGCCGTGGTTGGCCGAGCCGACGGCGGCCGCGACGGGGATGGCGAGGAGCGCGGCGAGGATGACGAGCTTCAGAAGGAGGGCCTCGAAGCGGTCCGAGGCGCGCGCCAGCGAGTTGTGACCGGGAAAGAGCCGCCGCCGGAATCGGGCGATCGGACCACTGGACCCGTGCACGAGGAACCCCATTCCCTCAGACCGCGAAAACTCCCTCTTCGATTCTCGGTCACCGGTGCGCCGCTGTCGCGGTAGGGGGACACAGACCACTCTGTGAATCCGTGCACAGCCGTTAATTCGTTTTGCCCTTCCGCGGCCACCGGCTACCGTCTCGGTCCATGGGGACTTTGTTCTACCTGTGATTCTCGCCTTCGACGCGGCCCTGGCGTAGAGCCTTCGCTCCGCCGGGCCGCGTCCTTCCGCGTGCGCCCTTCTTCCTTCGCCGTACGCGGAATCTTCCTGCCCGATCGCGATCGGCCGTGCCGAGAATCAGGAGGACGCCCCTTATGCGTACCCCGTATCGAAATCCCGGAACACAACTCGTGCTCTCCGGTGTCACCAAACGTTTCGACGACCACGTCGTGCTGGATCAGGTCGGCTTCACCGTCAAACCGGGGGAGAAGGCGGGCGTCATCGGCGACAACGGCTCCGGTAAGTCCACGCTGCTGAGGCTGATCGCCGGCCGCGACGCGGCGGACAACGGCACGGTGACCGTCACCGCGCCCGGTGGCACCGGGTATCTCCCGCAGACGCTGGAGCTGCCCGACACCGCCACGGTCGGGGACGCGATCGACCTCGCGCTGGCGGACATCCGGGAGCTGGAGTCCCGGTTGCGGGCGGCCGAGGCGTCGCTGGAGACCGCCGAAGACCTGGCCGCCTACGCCGATCTCACGACCGCCTACGAAGCCCGCGGCGGTTATGAGGCCGATGCCAGGGTGGAGGTCGCGTTGCACGGGCTCGGGCAGCCGGGCCTCGATCGCGGCCGTCCGCTGGGCAGCCTCTCCGGCGGGCAGCGGTCACGGCTGGCGCTCGCCGCCACCCTGGCGGCGTCGCCCGAACTGCTGTTGCTGGACGAGCCCACGAACGATCTCGACGACGAAGCCGTCGCCTGGCTGGAGAACCACCTTCGCGGGCATCGCGGCAGGCTCGTCGCGATCACCCACGACAGGATGTTCCTCAGCCGCGTCACCACCACGATCCTCGAGGTCGACGCCGACCGCCGCACCGTGCACCGGCACGGCGACGGTTACGCGGGCTACCTCGCGGCGAAGGAGGCCGCGCGGGCCCGATGGGTCCGGGAGTACGAGGAGTGGCGGCTGGAGAAGGCCCGGTACGAAGCACTGGCGGACGCCAACATCGACCGGTTCTCGGCGATCCCGCGGAAGGCCCCGGCCGCCTTCAGCGGGGCCGGCGCCTTCCGCGCCCGTTCCCGGGCGCACGGGGCGATGAGCCGGATCCGGTCGGCCCGCGAGCGGATCCAGCGGCTCGAAGCCGACCCGGTCCCGCGTCCGCCGGAGCCGCTGCGGTTCACGGCGAGGATCGCGGCGGGGGAGGCGACCACCGATCGGCACGTGGTCAAGGTGGACGGCGTGTCGGTGGCAGGCAGGCTGCCGCGCACGTCGCTTCACGTGCTGCCCGGTGAGCGGGTGCTCGTGACCGGCCCCAACGGGGCGGGCAAGACCACCCTCATGCGGGTGCTCGCCGGTGAACTGACCCCCTCGACCGGGTCGGCGGAGCGGGCGGGCCGGATCGGCTTCCTGCGGCAGAACGGTGGTCTGGCGGGCGACGAGCGGACCGTGCTGCAGGTGTTCGCGGCGGCCGGCGACGAGGAGGAGGCCGCCGGGACGTTGCTGTCCCTCGGTCTGTTCCGGGCGTCGGACCTGCGGAAACCGACCCGGGAGCTGTCCGTCGGGCAGCGCCGCAGACTGGACCTGGCGCGGCTGGTGACCGCCAGGACCGACCTGCTGCTGCTCGACGAACCGACCAACCACCTCGCCCCGGACCTGGTGGAGGAGATGGAGCGGGCGCTCGGGGAGTACGGCGGTGCTCTCGTCGTCGTCACCCACGACAGGCGCATGCGGCGGACGTTCGAGGGCAGGCGGCTCGAGCTGGCCCCCGAACCGGTCGCCGTCTGAGATCCCGGCCGTGTCGCGCATAGTGAGACGGCGAACACCGCACCGGGCGCTCGGCGTAACCTTCCCGGATGCTCCGGCCACTTCGTCGTGGCCGTCCGGGGGCTTCGACGATGACGTTGGGGAGATGATCGACTTGACCGGCAGCACGGTCCGCCACGCCGTCTACCTGCCGCCTTTCGGCCCGTTCGGTGAGCCCGCGGTGCTCGTCGATCTCGCCGTACGGGCGGAGGCGGCGGGCTGGGACGGTTTCTTCCTGTGGGACCACGTCGTCGCCGACACGATGCCCATCGCCGACCCGTGGACGACGCTCGGCGCGATCGCGCACGCCACCAGCGGCCTGCGGTTCGGGCCGATGATCACCCCGCCAGCCCGGCGGCGCCCGTGGGTGGTCGCACGGCACGCGTCGACGGTCAGCAGGCTGTCGGGCGGCAGGCTGATCCTCGGCACGGGCCTCGGCTCGGACGAATCCGGCGACTTCAGCCGGTTCGGCGAGCAGACCGACCTGCTGACCCGGTCGGCGATGTTCGACGAAGGCCTCGACGTCATCCGCGCGATCTGGTCCGGCAGGCGTTTCGACCACGACGGCGCGCACTATCAGGTCGCCCTGGCCGAAGCGCCGCCCGAGCCGTATCCGATCCCGATCTGGGTGGCGAGTTCCACCGACAACCCGCGGGTCGTCCGGCGGGCGGCGCTGTGCGACGGGATCTTCCCCAACCCCGAGGATCACACGCCGACCGCCGAAGAGATCGCCGAGACCCACCGCGCGCTCGGTATGGCCGGGCTGGAGCCGGGCAAGCCGTTCGACGTCGCCGTCGCCGGGAACGCGAGTCCCGCGTGGGAGGAACCGATCAAGGTGGACCTGCCCGCGCTGGCGGGGGCGGGGATGACCTGGTGGATGGAATCGCTGATGCACCACGATCCGCTGGAGCTTTCGCAGAAGATCGTCGACGCGGGCCCGCCACGCTGGTGAGCGGGCGGTCCACCCTCTGTCCATAAAGGACCAACGCACCGTCCTTCCGTTGCATCCTCCGCAGGATTCCGTTGCTCCGAACGACTTCATCGCCCTTGCGGCGGCGTCCGCCTTTGATAGCGTCCTGCGAGCCAGCGACGCCGGGGGAGGGGGCCGATGCCTGACGAGCCGGACGGGACCGAACTCGACGGCCATCACGCGATGCGGCTGGAAACCGGGGTCGCGCTGATCAACGCCCTGACCGGGGAGTACGCCCACGGCCGGGCGAAATCTCCGCTCGGCGGGCACGAACTGGTCCGCGCCGCCGCGGACGCGATCGAGGGCGACGGCCAGGTCGATCTGCTCGCCGCGGAACGATTGCGGGATCTCGCGTCGCGGCTGCGGGAGGTCATCGAGGCGTTGTCCCGGAACGAGGACGATCAAGCGGCCGGGCTGCTCAACCGGATGCTCGCCGACAGCCGGGCGCGACCGGTCCTGCACCGGCACGACGAGCGGCCGTGGCATCTGCACTTCCACAGCCCCGAGGCCGATCTCGTCCAGCAGTGGGCGGCCGGGCTGGTGGTGTCCGTGGCCGCCGCGTTCGGTGCGCACATCCCGCACCGGGTCGGGCTGTGCGCGGCGCCCCGGTGCGATCAGGTGTACGTCGACGCGAGCCAGGCGCAGATCAAGCGTTACTGCGGACTGGCTTGTCAGAACCGCGTCAAGGCCGCCGCGTACCGAGCCCGCGTACGCCGGTCAGACCCGTGAACCGGACGGCTCGGACCCGTGAACCGGACGGCGTCGCGTCGATGTACCACTCGCGGTTGAAGACGAGCCCGAAGAACGGCGCGGGAAGCCGGGTCAGGACGCGCATCAGCGGCGCGAGCCTGCCGTTCCCCCGCACCTGGGAGGAGTGGGCGGCGATCGCGGCCTGCTTCTGACCCGCGAAGCGCCGGACGTCGAAAACGTGCGTGATCTCGGACCTTGACGTGGTCAGGGGTGGCCGTAGCCGCCGTTCCGGTCGTAGCTCAGGAGTACGGACGCCTTCTCCTCGCGCAGGATCCCCACGAGCCGGGAAGCCGCCTCGTCGGTGCTCGCGCGGACAAAGCGGACCCAGCCCGGCGGGTCCGGATACAGGATCGGGCCGTGACGGCTGCCGGCGTAGCCGAGGTGCACGACCCGCGCGACGCCCAGCACCTCGGCGCTCGCTTCGAGTTCGGCCAGTCGCGGCGCGTCCGCTCCTTTCATGCCGATGGTGGCGGTCACCAGCACGACGCGGTGTCCGTCCGCGGCGGCGCGGGCGAGGGTGCCCCCGGTCAGCAGGGCTTCGTCATCGGGATGCGCGTGGAAGGCCACGATGGTCGTCACGCGCCGAGCATGCCCGAGGTCGCCGAAACCGTGGGTGGTCGACTCTTGACCGTCCGTCGCGCTCGTGGGTAATCTCTCCTTTACTTTCCAATAGTAAGGAAAGTTTCCTATTTAATACCCGCCGCCCTGAACCGTCGGCACATCGACGCCGGTGCCGCCGACGCGAGAGGAGAAGCCCCATGCGCTGGGACAAGATCCGTCTCCGGGTGACGGCCGCGCTGGCCGCCGGACTGCTGGCCCCGGTCGCCGTCGCGAGCACGTCGATGGCGACCGAGACCGCGGGAGAACCGGCGGCACGGGTGGCCGCCGCGCTACCGCCGGGCAGCCCGGCCGCGGTCAACGGACAACTGAAGGTCTGTGGCCTCCAGCTCTGCAACTCCGCGGGCAAGCCGATCCAGCTCCGCGGTATGAGCACCCACGGAATCCAGTGGTACAGCCAATGCGTGAAGACCGCTTCGCTCGACGCGCTGGCCGGTGACTGGAAGGCCGACGTCCTCCGGATCTCGATGTACATCCAGGAAGGCGGGTACGAGACCAACCCGCGCAAGTTCACCGACATGGTGCACTCCTACATCGAGGAAGCCACCAAACGGGGGATGTACGCCCTCGTCGACTGGCATCAGCTCACCCCCGGCGACCCGAACGCCAACCTCAGCCGCGCCAAGACGTTCTTCACCGAGATCGCCCAGCGGCACAAGGACAAGACGAACATCATCTACGACATCGCCAACGAGCCCAACAACGTCAGCTGGGATCGCGTCCGCAGCTACGCGGAGCAGATGATCCCGGTCATCCGCGCCCAGGACTCGGACGGCGTCGTGCTCGTGGGCACCCACGGCTGGGGCTCGCTCGGCATCTCCGACGGCCGCGACGAGACCGACATCGTCAACAACCCGGTGCGCGCCACCAACTTCATGTACACGTTCCACTTCTACGCGGCGTCGCACAAAACCGAGTACTTCAACGCGCTGAGCCGGGCCGCGAACAAGATCCCGCTGTTCGTGACCGAGTTCGGCACCCAGACCGCCAGCGGTGACGGCGGGAACGACTTCACCAACTCCCAGAAGTACCTGGACTTCCTGGCGTCGAAGAAGATCAGCTGGACCAACTGGAACTTCTCCGACGACGGGCGTTCGGGCGCGGTGTTCAAACCGGGCACCTGCTCGGGCTCCTCGTTCACCGGTACGGCTCCGCTGAAGCCGGCCGGTGTCTGGATCCGGGACCGCATCCGTACCGCGGACAACTTCCCGACCTCCTGATCCCGGCGGCGCGCGCGTGTCATGAGGGGTCCCCATAGGACGAAAAGTGTCCTATGGGGACCCCTCATGACCCCCCCCGGCCTCGGTGCCTCAGCTGAGTGGCTCGAAGGCGAGCGTCGCGAGACGATCCGGATCGGCGATGAGGTCGATCGCCGCGATCTTCCCCGCCACGACGGTGAAGGCGAAGAGCGTCTGCGGAACGCCGTCCCTGGTGACGACCATCCCCGCCGCCCCGTTGACCAGCACGGGCCGCAGCACCCCGCCGGCACCGGCCTGCCGGAACATGAGCGCCTGGCTCGCGACCGTGGCCGCCCCGCGCACCGAGCGCGTGGTCCCCGCCGGAACCACGCCGCCCTCGGCGCGGAGCACGACGTCCGGATCGAGCACGGAGACCAAGGCGTCGAAGTCGCCACCCCGCGCGGCGGCGAAGAACGCGTCCACGACTTCCCGCTGACGCGTGAGGTCCGCGTCGGGGACCGTCGGCGAACCCTGCAGACGGCGCCGGGCGCGGCTGGCGAGCTGCCTGGTCGCACCGGGGGACCGGCCCACGATCGGCGCGATCTCGTCGAACGGCAGGGCGAACATGTCATGCAGCACGAACGCGAGCCGTTCGGCCGGGTCCAGCGTGTCGAGCACGACCAAGAGCGCCAGCCCGACCGAATCCGCCAGCAGGACCTCGTGTTCCGGGTCGATCCCGCCCTCGCGGCCGATGATCGGGTCGGGCAGCTGCGCGCCGACGGGGTCCTCCTGCCGCGACTTGCGCGAGCGCAGCATGTCGAGGCAGATCCGGCCGACGACGGTGGTCAGCCAGCCGCCGAGGTTGTCGACGTCCTCGGTGCCTGTCCGGCTGAGCCGCAGCCAGGCCTCCTGCACGGCGTCGTCCGCCTCGCTCAGCGAGCCGAGCATCCGGTACGCCACCGCCCTCAGGTGCGTCCGGTGCCCTTCGAAACGCCGGGCCAGCCAGTCGTGTTCGTCCACGGTCCCCATCCTTCTTCACAGTCCGTCGTAACCCTGACGGATGGGGCACTGGAGATGTGACAGTGCCTAGGGGCGTTTCGGGTATCCGCCGTCGACCTCCTTCACCGGTTTGTGCGGGAACCGGCGTTCGGCGTAGGACTTCGCCGACGAACCCGGCCGCACGTACAGCGTCTCGACCTTGTCCTGCAGCGGTTTGACCACGGTGCCGAGGAAACCGCGGCGGTCGTCGAGGTAGGGCCCGAGCACGTCCTCGCCCGCCGGGCAGACGGCCATGCAGTACGCGGCCTTGTAGTTCGGTTTGAACGCGAGGCTCTGCCACATCGACACGTTCTCCGAGTCGGTCACCCTGGACCGGAAGTCGGCGGCGTCCTCGCTGTCGGCCACGGTCTGCGCCCAGTCGGTGAAGCCGCTCATGAACTCGCGGTAGTTGTGGGTCGAGCAGGCCAGGAAATCGAACTCGCCGGTCTTCGAGATCGCGCCGATCGGACAGGCCGCGACGCACAGCTTGCACTCCAGGCAAGGGTTGTAGTCGAGGGCTTCGCCGTAGGTGGACACCTCGGCGTCGAGCAGCAACGTCGCCAGGAGCACGAAGTTCCCGAACTTCGGGTGGATGACGTTGCGGTGCAGGCCCATGGCGCCGAGCCCGGCGGCGACGGCGACCGTCTTGTGCGCGACCACCCAGATCCGGCCCGGATAGTTCTCCATCTCCATCGGGAAGGTCGCGGACGGGTTGATTGCGCGGTACCCGGCGTCCTGCAACCTCCGGACGATCGTGTGCCCGGCCTCGTTGATGATCTCGCCGGTGCGGTGGAACTCCTGGTTGGCCACGCTGCGGGCGGGGGAGCGGACGTCGTCGCGGTTCATCCGCACCACGAGCGAGACCAGGGTCTTGGTACCGGGCAGCGCGCGCAGGACGTGCTCGCGTTCGCCCGCCAGCTCCGGATGGTCGAGGGAGACCGCGGCCGCGTCGTCGGCGCCCGCGGCGAGACAGATCTCCTTGAGCCAGGCGGCGTCGATCACCGGCGACGGTTTGTCGCGCGGTTTGGCGAGGACGGCCCGCACCGACGGATGACCCGCCAGTTTCCTGGGCAGGCGGTCGGTCACAACGCCTCCAGGATGGTCGCGTTGGCCTGGCCGCCGCCTTCGCACATCGCCTGCAGCCCGTAGCGGGCGCCGTGGTGGTGCAGGGCGTTGACCAGCGTGCCCATCAGCCGGGTGCCGCTCGCGCCGAGCGGATGGCCCAGCGCGATCGCGCCGCCGTGGACGTTGACCTTGGCCGGGTCGGCCCCGGTCTCCTGCTGCCACGCCAGCACGACACTGGCGAACGCCTCGTTGATCTCGAACAGGTCGATGTCGGCCAGGTGCAGGCCCGCGCGCCGCAGCACCTTCTCCGTCGCCGGGATGACGCCGGTGAGCATGAGCAGCGGGTCGGAGCCGGTGACGGCGAAACTGTGCAGGCGCGCGCGAGGCCGGAGGCCGAGCCTGGCGGCGGTCTCACTGGAGGTGATGAGCACGGCGGAGGCGCCGTCGTTGATCGGGCTGCTGTTGCCCGCGGTCACCGACCAGTCGATCTGCGGGAACCGCGCGGCCACGGCCGGATCCTGGAACGCCGGGCGCAACTTGGCGAGTGTTTCGAGGTCCGTGCGGGGCCGGACGGACTCGTCGGTGGAGACCAGGCCGGCCGGTGTCTCGATCGGCACGAGCTGGCTCGCGAACCGGCCGAGCTGGTGCGCCCGCGCCGCCTTCCGGTGCGACTCCACCGCGAACTCGTCCATCGCCTCGCGGCTGAGCGACCATTTCGCGGCGATCAGTTCGGCGCTGATCCCTTGCGGTACCAGGCCTTCCGGATAGCGCTCGGCGACGCCGGGGCCGAGGGGGTCGGTACCGGGCAGCACGTTGGACCACATCGGGACACGGCTCATGGACTCGACCCCGCAGGCGATGACGACGTCGTAGGCGCCGGCCATCACGCCTTGCGCGGCGAAGTGGACGGCCTGCTGGCTGCTCCCGCACTGCCGGTCGACGGTGGTCGCGGGCACGCTTTCCGGCAGCCCGGCGGCGAGCGCCGCCCATCGCGTGACGTTCTGGGCCTGTTCGCCGACCTGGTCGACCGCGCCGCCGATGACGTCGTCGATCAGCGCCGGGTCGACCCCGGTGCGTTCGACGAGTGCGCGCAGGGTGTGGGCCAGCAACTGGACCGGATGGACCTCGTGCAGGGATCCGCCGGGTTTGCCCTTGCCGATCGGGGTGCGGACGGCATCCACGATGACCGCGTCGTGCACGGCTGCCTCCTGGGTGAGTTGGGATTTCCAACTTACTGTGGCACCGAGTGGGTTGGAAATCAAGACTCACTGGGTTTACGCTGGTCGCATGACCGAAGGACCGAGGGACTGCTCGATCGCCAACGCGATGGAGGTGATCGGGGAGCGCTGGAGCCTGCTCGCGCTGCGCGAGGTGTTCTTCGGGGCGCGGCGGTTCGACCAGATCGTCCGCAACACCGGGGCGAGCCGGGACATCCTGACCGCGCGGCTGCGCAAGCTCGTCGAGACGGGAATCCTCGAAAAACGGCTCTACGAAGAGCATCCGCCGCGGTACGAGTACGTGCTCACCGAGGCGGGGCACGCGCTCAACCACGTGCTGCTGAACCTCATGGCGTGGGGCGACAAGTACGTCACGGAGGGGCCGCCGCCGACGGTGTGGCGGCATTCGTGCGGGGAGGAGCTCGCGCCGGAGACGGTCTGCGCGCACTGCCACGAACCGGTGCGGGAGAAGGACATGACCCTGGTCCGGAGCACCCGTCGTGTCCGGGCCTCGTGAGTGGTAATGACGGTTCTAACCGTCATTACCACTCACGAGACTTCAGGGGCGGGTCTTCCATTCCCGGGCGATCATCCGCATCAGCGCGGGATAGACGAACAGGTACCGGAACGGCTTGATGAACCCCATGTACGCCCGGCCGAACCGGCCGTTGGGTTTGACCAGCACCGCCAGCTGACCCCGGTAGTGCCCCGGCGCCTCCTCGATCCACGCGAGGTGCAGGACGCCGTGCATGGTCCGGTTCGCCATCTCCGCGGCGAACTCGTCGTCCAGCCGGTAGACCGGGGTGAACGGCAGCCAGTCCTCGTCCGGTCCGGTCGGCGTGTCGCGGAGGTCTTCCGGCAGGCGGTCGCGCAGCGATCCCACCCGCGTGTCGAGACCGGAATCCCTTTTGTCCAAACGGAAGAGCACGCCCAGTTTCCACCGCAGTGACCACAGGGCTCGGACGATCACGGGCGCACCGTCCGGGAAGCGACCCGACGCGAACTGCTTCACCAGCTCGGGGAAATCATCGGGACCGCCGGGGGTGTCCAGTGCCCAGACGTCTTCGAGGTCGAAGTCCCCGGCCACCTCGTGGATCCGCCAGGAACGGCCGGTGTGGGCCGTGTTCGCGAGTTTCATGCCGACACCAGTTGGACGATCTCGCGGGGACGGACTTCGCGTTCGTCGAAGGCCACGTCCACATCGGCCGAGCCGAGGGCCTGCATCGAAGCCGCTTGTGCCGCTTCGGATTCCCAGCGCGCGATCGACACCACGGCGTCGCCGGCGGCGGTGACCCAGCATTCGGCCGCGAGGCAGCCCGGAGTGGAGCGCAGCACTTCGGCGACCCGCTGGACCCGCGAGACGAAGGCGTCGTGATGGTCGGTGTGCGGGTAGTGCGTGGCCACGAAACCGACAGTCATGTCGTTGATTCCTCCCAGTGCGTTCCGCCATCTATACGGTAGCGTATATATCGCTGTCGTGGTGACGGCGTGACGGGGGATACGGTGATCACATGGCCGCTGAGACCCGGACTCCGCCGCAAGCGTGGATCGACGCGGGGTTGCGCGCGCTGGCCGCCGGAGGCCCTGGCGCCGTCCGCGTCGAGGCGCTCGCGAAGACGCTGGGAGTCACCAAAGGCGGCTTCTACGGGTATTTCGCCGATCGCGGAGCGCTGATCGAGGAAATGCTGGCCACCTGGGAACGTACGAGCACCGGTGAGCTGATCGCGAGCGTCGAGCGCGAAGGCGGCGACGCCAAGGCGAAGATCCGGCGGGCCGGCATCCTCATCACCGAGCGTGTCCTGGCCGTCGACCTCGCCATCCGCGACTGGTCGCGCCGCGATCCCGACGTCGCCGAACGGCTCAGGCGGGTCGACAACCAGCGGATGGACTACCTGCGTTCCCTGATGCGCGAGATCTTCACCGACGAGGACGAGGTCGAAGCCCGCTGCCTGCTGGCTTTCTCGCTGCTCGTCGGCAAGCACTTCATGGCAGCCGACCACGGCGGGCGCAGCCGCGACGAGGTCACCGAACTCGCCGGGACCCTGCTGCTCGGCGGTTAGGGGACAGTCATGGGCGTGCCCCCGGCGTCGGTCGGGAGTTACCTCGAGTGTGGAGGATTTGGGACGTTGAACGTCTCTAATTCTCCACACTCGGGTCCCGGCGAAGGCGCATAACTACTGGTCCGTGCCGCTCCCAGGACGGCGACCGACGTGAGGGGTGTGACACTTACGCGCCGCAGCCACAGCGAGTGACCACGTGGGGCGAAAACGTGGCCTCGCGACGAAAAGGAGGCCCTCACGGACGGTGCCCGGGATCTTGGTGCGGCACGCGCCGCTAAAGTGATCGCATGGCGTCGGTCAAACAGTTCCAGGTCACCTTCGACTGCGCGGAACCCGAGCGGGTCGCCCGGTTCTGGTGCGAGGTCCTGGGTTACGTCGTTCCCCCGCCGCCGGAGGGGTTCGCCTCCTGGAGCGACTACAACCGCACCCTGCCGCCCGAAGAGCAGGACGCGTCGTTCGTCTGCAGCGATCCCACCGGCGTCGGCCCGCGGATGTACTTCCAGCGTGTGCCCGAAGGCAAGGTCGTCAAGAACCGGGTGCACCTCTGCGTGCGGGCGGGCACCGGGCTCGTGGGCGACGAACGCCTAGCCGCCCTTCAGGCCGAGGCCGAACGACTGATCGCGCTCGGCGCGGTCCGCCAGCGGGTCATGCTGGCCGACGGCGTCAACGAATCCTGCATCGTGATGCAGGACATCGAGGGCAACGAGTTCTGCCTCGACTGAGCCGCTTATTCGTCGTCCTCTTCAGGGGTGGTCGGGACCTGTTTGCGCGCGACGTAGATGAGCAGCCCGATGATCACCACGGGGCCGACGAAGATGAGGATCTCGTCCCAGCCGCCTTGGTGCATCATCATCACCCGCGCCGCGATGGTCATGAGCCGGAGACCAGCGCGATCCCGAGCGCGGTGTAGCCGATCATCAGCGCCAGCATGGGGTATTGGCCCACCTTGACATAGTTCGCGCGCAGCACGCCGACGGAACGATCATGTGCCGAGGTTACGGCCAGCACGTGCCCGGCGACGATTCCGGCGATCTGGACCAGCGCGATCATCCCGGTCGAGACGACCGTGTAGTCGATCGTGCGGCCGAAGCCCTGCTGTCCGGAGAACACCGCAAACGAGAAGTAATGCGCGATCGTGTACCCGGCCATGATCGGGATCAGCGACGGCGCGAACGCGGGATACGGATCGAAGCCGCGGCGCAGGTAGGGCCTGGTCAGGCCGATGGCACCCGCGTAGGCGCCGTAGGTGAGCGCGATACAGGCCGCGAGCCCGGCGGTGCCGCCGAGGACACCGGCGTCCAGCGACGTCCAGAACGGGAGCCGGGTCAGGCCGTCGAACGCCGTCGAGCCCAGCACCACGAGGACCAGCGCGGTCAGCCAGGGCGCGGGGGAGAGCGTGAGCAACCCGTCCAGCGGGTTCCGGAGCACGAGCCGCCCGTCGGCCCGTCTTCCGAAGGGGGAGAGGCCCGCGACCAGGCGCGCGTAGACCTCGAAGGCGTCGCCGCGATCGAACCAGCGCGGACCGAATACGACACCGAGTGCAATGTGTATAACGGCATACACGGTGCAGAAAAGAGCGATCGCCCGCGGCGAGTCGGAGTGGGGAAAGACCAGTTCCAGCCAAAGAAACGCCAGGAGACCGACGATCGCGGGCAGATAACCCCACCTCTCCGGCGGTTCGCGGTGCCGGACGGGGATCAGGGAAGCGACCGTCCTCAGTGGATTCAGCCGCCGCCAGACCGGGCCGAACACCAGTGAGAGCGGCACCAGCCCGACCCAGAACCAGACGTAGAACCACGCCGGAGCCGGGTTGTCCGCCGAGGTGGCGGGGCCCGCCCAGGCCATCGCCAGGAAGCCGGCGAAGAGCGCCACGCCGAGCACGCGCGACGCGACGCGGGTGAACGTGCTGTCGGCGATCCGTTGCAGGGCGAGGGGAAGCGGGCGACCGGCATCGGCACCGCGGAGCCGGGGTTCCTTCCAGAGCGCGGTGAGCGCGAAGAAGGAGATCACGACGGCCGCCGCTCCCGCGTAGAGCGCGAGCCACAGCGGGACCGGCAGATCGGACCGGCCGCCGAGACCGTGCGCGAGGATCATCCGCTCACCCGGAGCTTGGTCACCGCCGCGCCGCTCTTGTGCAGTTCCACCTCGAAGATCCCGTCGATGTTCGCGGTGAAGGCGACGGTCCCCGGAACCCCGGGAGCGAGCTGGGCGGCCTTGTCGTAGCCGTGGACGTGCAGTTCGTCCGCCTGATCGGAGGTGACCTCCAGCGCGACGTTCTCGCCGGTGCGCACCGCGACCTCTTCCGGGCCCGCCGTGCGCTTGCCTTCGGTGATCGAGAACTTCACCGTTCGGGTGCCGCCGCTCTGGGCCGGATTCTGGGCCGGTTCGGTGCCTGCCGAGCCAGAACAGCCCGTCACGGCCAGCAGTGCGGCCACGGTGATCCCGCAAATCCCGCCGATCCTCCGCATCGAGGTCCCTCCAAGTCGTACGCCCCGGCTTGCCTGTCCGGGACCTTGCCCCTATCGTGTTACCCCAAGGTAACAGTTACTTAGGTTAGCAGGAAGGCGAGCACGGTGTTCATGGCTCAGGAGAGCCCGCCTGCCGGCGGCGCGCAATTCGGGCAGATCGTCATCGCGGGCCTGATGTTCACCGCGGTCTTCCTGCCCCTGGCTGTTTTCGTCCTCCGCGAGCGTGCGGGGAAGCGGACCCTCTTCGGTCGCGTCGCCGACTGGATGGGGGAGTTCAGCGGCCTCCCGCGCTGGGCGGCGCTGCCGATGTTCGTCGCCTTCCTGTCCGGGATGTCGGCGCTGATCGGGGTCTACTGGGACGTGCCGATCCACATGGAACTCGGCCGCGACGAAGGTCCGCTCGCGAATCCGTCGCACTACCCGATCTACTTCGGACTGATGGGGATTTTCGCCAGCGGCGTGCTCAGCGCGACCTTGGCGACCAAGGATCTCCCGAAGCGCACCTTCCGCATCGGCCCGCACTGGCGCGCCCCGATGGGCTCCATCCAGATGATGGCCACCGGTCTCGTCGGTATCGCGGGGTTCCCGCTCGATGACGTGTGGCACCGGCTGTTCGGTCAGGACGTCACCGAATGGGGGCCCACCCACGTGCTGATGATCGGTGGCGGCGTCTGTGTCGTCCTCGGTCTCCAGCTGCTGCTCGGCGAGGCCCGCCAGGTCGGCGCGACCGGGCCGATCGTGCGCCTGCTCGGGCCGGTGCTCGCCGGAGCCTGGATGATGGGCGCGTCGGCGTTCCTGATGGAGTTCGACCTCGGCGTGCCGCAGTTCCCGATGCTGTCGCAGGTCGTGCTCGTCGGCCTGATCGGTGCTTGGACCCTGACGTATGGACGGCTGTCCTGGGGGCCTGGCGGCGCGCTGATCGTCGTCGCGGTCTTCCTTGCCTCGCGCGCGTCCTTCACCGTCATCCCGCTGTTCGCCGACCTGCACGTGGCCTCGCTCCTGCCGTACATCGCCGAAGCGGTGATCGTCGAGGTCGTCGCCCTGGTGATGCGCAACCGGCAGGGGTACTCGTTCGCCGCCGTCGCCGGCCTGCTCGTCGGGACGGCCGGGATGCTCGCCGAGGCGGCCTTCACCCACTGGCTGATGCCGAATCCGTGGCCGGCCGCCCCCCTGCCGTTGTTCGTTCTCTTCGGGACCGGCGCGGCGATCGGGGGCGCGTTCGTCGGGGTCTGGCAGTACCAGCGGGTGGAGGAGACGGCGACCCTGGTGCCCGCGGCGGGGCCGCGGCACGCGGTCGGGCTCGTCGGCGCGCTGGGCGTGGTCGCCCTGATGTCGGCCGTCGCCGTCCCGCAGGATCCGGAAGCCGGCTTCACCGCCGATGTCCGGCTCACCGAGGCCGCGACCGGACTGCCGATCTCGAATCCGCACGGCGGCGGCGTGCCCCGGTGGGTCGACGCGACCGTCACGATCTCCCGGCCAGACCTGGCCGACGACGCTGTCTGGCTGAACGGTTTCGCTTGGCAGGGTGGCGATTTCTTCACCGCGCCGCTGGAGAAGATCGGGGATGGCGTCTATCGCACCGCGCAGCCGCTGCCCGTGTTCGGCCAGTGGAAGACCGGGATCCGGGTGCACGTGCCGAACCGGATGATGGGGCTCGCGCCGATCTACGCGCCCGCCGACCCGGCCGCGAACGCCCCGGCGATCGACGCGGCGTCCGGGCCGAGGGCGTTCATGTCCGAGATCGAGTTCCTGCAGCGGGAACGGAAGTCGGAGACCCCCGCCGTGTTGTGGACGGTCGCCTACGCCACCGTCGGGCTGATCTTCGCCGCGATGTGGGCGCTGTTCGCGTGGCTCTACGCCTCCGCCGCCACGGCGCGGCGACGCGAGGTCTCCGTCGGCTGAACGTCGCGTTTCGTCCTCTGGATGCGGTAGTTGCGTGCGCAAGTACCGCATCCAGAGGACGAAACGCTTTGCTCCCACTTCGTTCGCGCGTATCGATTGAGCATCATCGCGCGCAAGCGTTCTGCAAGCACGCTTCCCTTGAATGCCCAGGACACTGCACGTGTTCCCACTTCACGCGTCGAATCGGTGACTCAACGCTACTTAGTTAAAACACAAAGTAGCTATCGACCACGCGATGACGTCCGCCGTGCACGATCGGTATTGGCGAGTCATTGCGCGGTTACCGCGACATGTGGTTACTTTTCCGCCTCGGGGGTTGGGACACAGCGAATTTCGATGGGGTGGTCTTCGTGCGCACAGAGCGTTTTCCCAGACGACGCGGTCTTCGCGTGGTCGCGGTTCTTGCCGCTTCGGCGGTCGCGACGGTGCCTTTCGTGCCGGTCGCGGCGGCCCAGCAGCAGGGCAAGGTGCTGCGGGTGGCGCTCACGACAGGGATCGACCACCTGAACCCCTTCACCGCCCAGCTGTCGGCGGCGACGCAGGTCGGCCGGTTCAACTACGAGTTCCTGACCCTGCCGTCGGCCGAGGACACCCAGCCCACGGGCGGTGTCGCGGAGTCGTGGAAGACCTCCGACGACAAGCTCACCTGGACCTTCACCATCCGCCAGGGGATGAAGTGGTCCGACGGCAAGCCGGTCACGGCGGCCGACCCCGCCTACACCTTCCAGCGGATGCTCGACGACGAGAACGCCCGCACCGCGAACGGCAGCTACGTCAGCAACTTCGCGTCGGTTTCGGCGCCGGACGACAAGACGCTCGTCATCAAGACCAAGGCCCCGCAGTCGAGCATGACCTCGCTCGACGTGCCGATCGTGCCCAAGCACATCTGGGAGCCGATCAAGGACCTCAACGCCCCCTCGACCGACGAGATGGCGGTCGTCGGCGTGGGCAGCGGGCCGTACCTGCTGACCGAGTACAAGAAGAACGAGTTCGTGAAGTTCAAGGCGAACAAGGACTACTGGCGTGGCGCGCCCAAGGTCGACGAACTGCAGCTGCTGCAGTTCAAGGACGCCGAGGCCGCGGTGAACGCGCTCAAGCAGGGCGAGGTCGACGTCATCAACCGGCTCACGCCGACGCAGTTCGACGCGCTCAAGAGCGAGAAGAACGTCACCACGAACAAGGCGCCGGGCCGCCGGTACAACGAGCTCATCATCAACTTCGGCGTCAAGAACGTGCTCGACCAGCCGATCGGTGACGGAAACCCGATCCTCAAGGACCTCCGCGTCCGCAAGGCGATCGCGCAGGCCATCGACACCAAGACCATCGTCGAAAAGGTGATGAACGGCTACGGCCAGCCCGGAACCGGCGTCGTGCCGGCGATCTACAAGGCCTACACCTGGAGCCCGTCGGACGCGGAGAAGACCAAGTTCGACCTCGCGGCCGCGAACACCACGCTCGATCAGGCGGGCTACGCCAAGGGACCGGACGGCATCCGCGTCGCTCCCGGCGGCGCGAAGCTGGAGTTCCGGCTCGCCGGCCACGCGAACCGGCCGTTCGACCAGCGCACCGCCCAGTTCGTCGGCGGCTGGCTCAAGGACATCGGCATCGCCGTCAAACAGGAGCTCGTCTCCGACGACGAGCTGGACGACCGCACCACCGCGGGCAACTACGACCTCGCGATCTCCGGTTACGGCACCTCGCCCGACCCGGACTACGCGCTGAGCCTGAACACCTGCGCCGACCGCCCGAACGCCCAGGGCAACGGCGGCAGCTCGGCGACGTTCTTCTGCGACCCGCGCTACGAAGACCTGTACAAGAAGCAGCTGACCGAGTTCGACCCGGCCAAGCGCGCCGAGATCGTCAAGCAGGCGCAGGCCGTCCTGGCGGGCGAGTACGTCGACGTCGTCCTGGACTACGACAACGTGCTCGAGGCCTACCGCTCGGACAAGTTCGCCTCGTTCACCAAGCAGCCGCAGCCCGACGGCGCGATCCTCGAGCAGTCCGGCTACTGGGGCGTCTATGGTGCCACTCCGGCCGAAGCGGCCGCGGCGGCGAACACCGAAGAAAGCAGCAACACCGGACTGTGGATCGGTATCGGCGCGGTCGTGCTCGTGGTGCTCGTCGGCGGCGGCGTGCTGCTCGGGCGGCGCGGCAAGTCGGCCGACGACCGGGAGTAAAGGACCGCGTTGACCGAAGCACTCAGTTCCCTCGATCAGTCCTCGGCGCTCGTCGATCCAGACGAGCGCCGGGGCGGGACCGGGACCGCCCGGTTCGTCCTCACGAAGATCGGCGAGGCGGTGGCCAGCCTCGTCCTGGTCGTCGTACTCGGCTTCTTCCTGTTCCGGATGCTGCCCGGCGACCCGGTCCGGACCATGGTCCGCGACCGGCCGACCGACGCGAAGATGATGGCGGAACTGCGCGAGCAGCTGGGCGTGGACAAGCCCCTGCTGGTGCAGTTCTGGGACTACGTCACCGGTCTGCTCACCGGCGACATGGGCCAGTCCTACATCCTGCGGCAGCCGGTCGCCGCCCTGATCGGTGAACGCCTGTGGCCGACCATCCTGCTCGTCGGCAGCGCGACGGTACTCGCGATCCTGCTCGGGCTGTGGCTCGGCGTCCGGGCGGGGTGGCGGCGCGACAGCACCTTCGACCGCGTCCAGACCGGTGTCGCGCTCACGCTGTGGTCGGTCCCGCAGTTCTGGCTGGGGCTCATCCTGCTGGTCGCGACGAACGGGCTCTTCCCCAGCCGGGGCATGCATTCCCCGGACGTCGAACCCGGGTTCTTCTCCGAGGGCCTCGACGTCCTGCACCACTTGGTGCTGCCTTGCCTGACATTGCTCGTGGTCTTCTACGCCCAGTACATGCTCGTGATGCGGTCGTCCCTCATCGGGGAGATGAACTCCGACTACCTCACCACCGCGCGGGCGAAGGGGTTGCGAGACGACCTGGTGCGGCGCAAGCACGCGGTGCCCAACGCGCTCCTGCCGACGGTCACGCTCATCTTCATCCAGTTCGGCATGGTGGTGTCCGGTGCGGTCTCGGTGGAGGCCGTGTTCAGCTGGCCAGGCCTCGGCCAGCTGCTCTACACGTCCCTCCAGGGACCGGATCTCCCTCTCCTGCAAGGAGTTTTCGTGGTCCTGGCCGGTGCGGTCGTGGTGATGAACCTGTTCGCGGAACTGCTCTACCGCGTACTCGACCCGAGGGTGCGGACGGCATGACCAGTGTGGAGAAACCGAGCACGATCGCCTGGCGCCGCCGCCGGGCGGCGGTGGCGAAACACTGGCGTGAGTTCGCGGCCAACAAGGCCGGGCTGACCGGGCTGGTCTTCCTCGGCGTGGTCACCGTGCTGGCGATCCTGGCGCCGGTCCTGACCGACGAGTCGGGGCTCGACGTCACCAAGGTCACCGGCGGTCCGCTGGCGCCCCCGAGCGCGGACTTCTGGCTCGGCACCGACATCGACGGCCGATCCGTTCTCCTGATGACCTACTGGGGCGCGAGGATCTCCCTGCTCGTGGGGTTCTCCGCCGCGTTCCTGTCGGTGCTGATCGGGACGATCATCGGGATCGCGGCCGCGCATTTCGGTGGCTGGCTCTCCAGCCTGCTGCTGCGGTTCACGGACTTCTTCCTGGTGCTGCCGTCGCTCGTGCTGGCCGTCGTACTGGCCGCGGTCCTCGACCGGAACACCGCGACCGTGATCATCGCCATCGGCGTCACCGCCTGGCCGAGCACCGCGCGGCTGGTCCGTGCGCAGACGCTGACCATCGAGAGCAGGCCGTACATCGAGCGCTCGAAGGCGTTGGGCGGCGGGCACCTGCACATCGTCGGCAAACACGTGCTGCCCGGCGTCATGCCGCTCGTGCTCGCCAACACCACACTGGTCGTCGGCAACGCGGTCATCGCCGACGCCACCCTCGCCTTCCTGGGGGTCGGCGACCCGAACGCCATCTCCTGGGGCGCGATGCTGCAGACCGCGCTGAACAACGGGGCCATCACCCGGGGTGCCTGGTGGAACCTGCTGCCACCGGGTATCGCGATCGTCGTGATCGTCCTCGCCTTCACCCTCGTCGGACGCGCGCTGGAGACCGTGCTGAACCCGCGCCTGAAGGGACAGCACTCATGAGCCCCTTGCTGGAACTGAAGAACCTCGGCGTCACCTACGCCACCGGCACCGGCGAGGTCGCCGCCGTCCGTGGCGTCGACCTGGTGCTGGAACCCGGCGACACGCTCGGCGTGGCGGGGGAGTCGGGGTCGGGGAAGTCGACCGTCGCGATGAGCGTCCTGCGGCTGCTTCCGCGTTCGGCGAAGATCAGCGGCGAGATCCTGCTGGACGGCGAAGACATCACGGCCATGAAATGGGGCAGGCTGCGCGCGGTGCGCTGGGCCGGGGCCTCGATCGTGTTCCAGGGCGCGATGCACGCGCTCAACCCGGTCCGCAAGATCGGCGAGCAGATCGCCGAGCCGATCCGGCTGCACCCACCCGGTGGCAAGGCGCTCTCGGACGCCGCCGTCCAGGCCAAGGTCTCCGAACTGCTCGAACAGGTCGACCTGCCGCCCGGCCGGGCCGGGGCGTACCCGCACGAGCTGTCCGGCGGGCAGAAGCAGCGCGTCATGATCGCGATGGCGCTCGCCTGCTCGCCGAGGCTGATCATCGCCGACGAGCCGACCACCGCACTCGACGTCATCGTCCAGGCCCAGGTGCTCGACCTGATGGGCAGGCTGGTCGCCGAGCAGGGGATCGGGCTGATCATGATCAGTCACGACCTGTCGGTCTTGGCCGCGACCTGCCGCCGGATCGCGGTCATGTACGACGGCGAGATCGTCGAGGAACGGCCGAGCGCGGAGCTGATGAGCGCGCCCCGGCACGAGCACAGCAAGGCGCTGGCGGCCGCCTTTCCGACCGTCGGCGACCCGGTTTCGCGGTTCGCCCCGGCCACCAGCACGCCGTTGCCCCCGGAACCGGACCGCGTCGCCGACCAGCCCGCGCTGCTGGAGGCCGAGGACCTGCGCGTCAGCTTCCGCGACCGCACCGGCAAGCGGATCCACGCTGTCGCCGGGGTGAGCCTCCAGGTGCGGAAGGACGAGATCGTCGCGCTGGTCGGCCAGTCGGGATCGGGTAAGACGACGCTGGCCCGCACGCTGCTCGGGCTGCAGAAACCCGACTCCGGCGCGGTGCGGTACGACGGCGAACCGGTCCCGCTCGGCGGTGCCGGGCTCAAGGCGTACCGGCGGCAGGTCCAGCTGGTCCTGCAGGACCCGACCAGCGCGCTGAACCCGAACCACACGGTGTACGAGGCCGTCGCGGAGGGCCCGCGCATCCACGGCATGGGCGCGAACGAGCACGACATCGTCGTCAAGGCCCTCGAAGCGGCCGAACTACGGCCCGCGGAGAAGTTCCTCGACCGGCTCCCGCACGAGCTGTCCGGCGGGCAGCGGCAGCGGGTGGTCATCGCGGGCGCGCTCGCGCTGAACCCCGGTGTGGTCGTGGCCGACGAACCGGTGGCGTCGCTCGACGCGTCGGTGCGGGGGGAGATCCTCGCGCTGCTGCTGCGCCTGCGGCGTGATCTGGGTCTCGCCGGGCTGGTGATCACTCACGACCTCGGGCTGGCGTGGAACATCGCCGACCGGGTCGCGGTGATGTACCGCGGGGAGCTGGTGGAGGTCGGTACCGTGGAAGAGGTCCTCCTGGACCCGAAACACGAGTACACGAAGTCGCTGCTCGCCGCGCTGCCGGGCGGTACCGCTCAGCGGGCGGCGGTGGACCGCTGACCGACGGGATTCCCGTGTCCGACGCGGGAAACACCCATTGCCGCGCACTCGCACAGGCGCGGTGTGTAACCTCCAATCTCGAAATGGCGACCACGACAGACCCCCAGCAGACGCCCTCGGCCGGTTCACTCGGCGAGCGGCTCCGGGTGCCTTCCCGCTTCCCGTACCGCACGATCGCGATGGGAACCGTGGGCAGCACGCTGCTGATGCTGGCCGCGCTCGGCGCGGGCGGCATCCTCGTCCGTGACCCGATCCTGGGCCACGGGCCGTTGTCGTGGATCCGCTACGGCCACGGTCGCGTCCTGGCCAACGCGATGCTCTACACCGGCTTCGCGCTGATCATCTGGGCGTGGGTGCGGCTGGGCCGCTACGCGCTCGCCGGCCGCATCGGCAGCCGTCCCATCGTGATCGCCGCGGCCTGCTGGATGGCGCCGCTGCTGGTGTCGCCGCCGCTGTTCACCCGCGACGTCTTCTCCTATCTCGCGCAGGGCGCCCAGCTGCTGAACGGGCTCGACCCGTACGCCAACGGACCCGCCGAGCTGGTCGTGCTGCCGGACGTCGTGCAGAACGTCCACCCGCTGTGGCAGACCACCCCCGCGCCGTACGGCCCGCTGTTCCTGCTGGTCGCGAAGGGGATCGTCTCGGTCACCGGCAACGACATGATCGCCGGGGTCATCGCGACCCGGCTGGTGCTGATGATCGGGCTGGCCGGGATGCTGTGGTCGCTGCCGCGGCTGGTCAAGCACCTCGGCGGCAAACTGCCGATCACCCTGTGGCTCGCCATCGCCAGTCCGATGACGGTGATCCACCTGGTCGGCGGCCCGCACAACGATCTGCTGATGCTGGGCTTCCTCACCATCGGCGTGCTGGCCGCGCTGGAGCGCAAGCACGTCGTCGCGATCGTCCTGGTCACCATCGGCATGCTGATCAAGCCGACGGCGGCCTGGGCGCTGCCGTTCCTTGTCTGGGTATGGGCCAACCACTTGCCCGGCGACCGCAAGGTGGTCAATTTCTTCCGCGCGGGTGCCGCGTCGGTCGGGATCTTCCTGCCGGTGTTCGTCGCGGGGACCTGGATCTCGCTCGGCTCGGTCAACCTCGGCTGGCTCACCGGGCTCAAGGCGCCGACGCTGATCGCGAACTGGATGAACTTCCCGACCGGGATCGGCGAGATCGTCTATTCGCTGGTGAACCTGGTGATCGACGTCGAGGTCTCGCCGTTCGTCACCGTGTTCCGGGCGATCGCGATGGTCGGCCTGTTCGTCTTCGCCGGCCGTCAATGGTGGCTCGCCCGCGACGGCGGCAACCCGGCGATCCACCGGATGGCGATCGTCCTGCTGGCCGGCGCGATCGTCCCGCCGCCCTCGCTGCCGTGGTACCTGACCTGGGGCTTCGTGGTCCTGTCCGCCTTCGAATGGCGTCGCCGGAACCTGGCCGTCGTGGTCGCGGTGTCGGTGTTCGTGACGCTGGTGTACTACCCGACGGGGGAGCAGGCGCTCTACGACTGGTGGTTCATGGCGGGTGTCGTCGCGGCCAGCGTCTACGCGGCCGCTTCGCTGCTGCGGCCGGATCCGCTGGGGATCATCGCGGCTTGGCGAGGGAAGCCGGTGGAGCAGTTCCTGCCTGCCGAGGCTCCGCGCTCCTGACCCTGGTCACGAGACCAAACTGTATAACGACCTATACGGCATGGCGATGGCGTTGTTGCCGTAAAACGGCAACAACGCCAAAAGAAGCTCAAGAAGCGCGCCAGCCTCGCCAAGCGTGGACCAGCGTGCTCACGACGGCATGCGGGGGAGGCTGTGCTTCGTACTGTGGATATTTCTCCCGCAGCAGCTGTACGGGTAGCGCCTGCTCGTCGGGATCGGTCAGCACCCGGGCGACCCCGTCGGCCCGCGCCCACCACAACCTGGCCCAGTCCTCGTCGTACCGGTCGGTCAGGAAGCTGACCACCGGGTTCTCGGCGATGTTCTTCAGCCGCCGCAACGCGGTCGTGCTCTTGGGTTTGTGATCGATCGCGAACGCCACCGAATCCCCTTCGACGACGAAGGTCACCGGGACCAGGTGGGGCACGCCGTCCGCCCCCGCCGTCGCCAGCCTCGCGATCCGCTCGCCCTCGAACCGTGCGCGGGCTTCCTCCGGGGACAACCGCATGCTTAGACGTTACGCCGCACGCGGAGCACGTTGTCCGAACGTGTGCCCGCCTGCCCCTCCGGCCCGGGGAAGTCGCGTGTGACCACGTCCTGCGCTTCCACCGTCCATTCGCTTTCGTCCAGCGTCAATGCTTCGAGGACTTCGGCGGGTGTCGGGAAGTGGACGTGTTCGTGCGGCGGCTCCTCCATCCAGGTCGGCCAGCCCGCGTGGCCGGCGACCACGAGGGTCCCACCGGGGGCGACAGCCTCGGCGGCGCGGCGGAGTGCCTTGTCCCGTTCGCCGTCCTCCGCGACGGGGGAGTGGAAGAACTGCGCCGAAACGAGGTCGAAGCTCCCCTCGGGGAACGACACGGCGAGGTCGTGGCGTTCCCACACGATGCCCTCGACACCGGCCTCGGCCGCGTGCCCGGCGGCACGCTTCAGCGCGGTTTCGGAGATGTCGACGGCGGTGACGCGCCATCCCTGCCGCGCGAGCCAGATCGCGTCGCCGCCCTCGCCGCAGCCGAGATCGAGTGCGGTGCCCGGAGTCAGCGTGGCGACCTCGCGCTCCAGCAGCGGGTTCACCTTCCCGCTCCAGACCTGGTCCTTGTCCCGATAGAAGTCTTCCCAGAACTGCCGCGTGGAATCCATGTCCGAAACGATGCCCGCGCTTTGGCCGGAACCGCCAGTTCCGTTGCCGTTATGGCAAAATCCGCAGGATGCCCTTGTCGGCGTCGAGGGTGGCCCGCGCCCCGAGGGGGATGGTCGGCGACGCCGGGACGTGCCCGAAGCCGAAGTCCCACACCGCCGGCACGCCGAGCGGGCCCAGCCGGTCGAGCATCAGGTCGCGGATCGGCCCGGCGGCGCCGCATCCCTCCCATGAGCCCAGCACGATGCCCCGGACGCCGTCGAGCCAGCCGGATCGCAGCAGCTGGGTCAGCAGCCGGTCGATCCGGTACGGATACTCGGTGACGTCCTCCAGCAGCACGATCGCCTCACGGGCCGAACCCGCTTCCGGAGTGCCGAGACCCGAAGCCAGCAGTGCGAGGTTGCCACCGACGAGCGTGCCGGTCGCGGTGCCCGGAACCAGTGGTGCCGCCGTCGGCGACGCGATCGTCCGTACCCTGTCCGGTTCGAACAACGACAGCCGCAGGTGTTCGGCCGCCGCCGCGTCGAACAGGGTGGTCGCGGGCATGGGGGAGAACAGGGTCTCCAGTCCCAAGTGGACGTTGACCGCCTGGTGCAGCGCGGTCACGTCGCTGCTCCCGGCGAACATCTTCGGCCCGGCCGTGCGCAACGCCGCCCAGTCGACGAGGTCGAGCATCCGCTGGGAGCCGTAGCCGCCGCGGGCGGCGAGGACACAGGTCACGCGGGGATCGAGCCAGGCTCGCGTGAACTCGGCGGCCCGCGCCTCGTCGGGGGCGGAGAGGTAGCCGTCGCGGGTGGCGCGCACGCACTCGCCGACGCTGACCTCGGCACCCCAGTCGCGCAGTACCGGCAGCGCCTTCTCGACGAGCTCCGCCGGGACCGGGCTCGCGGGGGCGACCAGGGCGATCGTGTCGCCCGGTCGCGTCTTCGGCGGCCTCACCGGCTGAGCCGGAGCTTCGGCACGCCGGGTGTCTCGAAGCCGAAGACCTGGCCGTAGAAGGACAACTCGGCTTCGAGGGCGGCGACGATGGTCTCCGCCTTCCGGAAGCCGTGCTGTTCGCCCTCGAACTTCAGGTAGGCGTGCTCGATTCCCCGGCCCGCGAGTCCGGCGACGAACCGGTCCGCCTGTTCGGGCGGGCAGATCTCGTCCTCGACGCCCTGCAGGAACAGCAGTGGCCCGGCGACGGTGCCGGCGTTGTGGATGGGGGAGCGGTCCCGGTAGCGCTGCTCGGTCTCCGGCAACGGTCCGATCAGTCCGTCGAGGTACCGGGATTCGAAGTCGTGTGTCTCGCCGCCGTCACCGGTCCATTGGTAGAGGTCGAGGATCGGGTACATGACGGTGCCCGCGCGGTAGGTGGTCGTGGTGGTCAGCGAGGCGGCGGAGGTGTACCCGCCCGCACTGCCGCCGCGGATGGCCAGCCGGTCGCCGTCGACGGTGCCTTCGGCGGCTAGGGCTTCGGCGACGGTGACACAGTCCGCGACGTCGACGACGCCCCAGCGTTCGCGAAGCCGTTCGCGGTAAGCGCGCCCGTAGCCGGTTGAGCCGCCGTAGTTCACCGTGACGACGGCGATGCCGCGGCTGGTGAAGTAGGCGATCTCGAAGTCGAGCACCGCGCTGTCGCGGCCGGTCGGCCCGCCGTGCGGGTAGACCAGCAGCGGCGGTCGTTCGCCGTCCGGTGCGGCGAAGCCGGCGTTGGCGGGCAGGTAGACGAACGCGGGGATCTGGTCGCCGTCACCGGTCTTGAAGATCCGTTCCACGGGCTTCGACAGGTAGCCCGGCGACGGCGGTTCGGGTGCCGACGCGAGTTCGGTCATCGTCCCGCCGCCGAGGTCGACCTTCACGACGGCGCCTTCCCGTTCCGGTCCGGCGGCCACTCCGACGATGCCGCCCTCGTGGACGGCGAAACCGTTGGTGGACCACGCGGTCAGGTCTGCGGCGGCCGCGACCGGCGTCACTTCCCGCGTCGCCTCGTCGAGGACGGCGAGCCTGCCCGACGCGATGACGGCGAACCGGCCGTCGCCGAGCGGCGTGAACCAGCGGGCGCCGAGTTTCCACATCGCGCCGCCGATCTCCTGCTCCACGGGCGCCAGGTTCGTGAGCTCGCCGTCGAGCCCGACGCGGTGCAGGTTCCACCAGCCGTCCGGATCCAGCAGTGCCAGCAGCGTGTCGGCGGACTCCCATTCGATCTGGCAGACGGAGACGTCGGCCGCACCCGCGAGCACGCGTTGGGGTCCGAACGTTCCGTCGTCGCGGACCTCGGCGACGCACAGTTCCGTGCCGTCCCAAGGCATCGCGGGATGATCCCAGCCGATCCACGCCGCCCGCGCGCCGTCGGGCGACAGGTGGGGTGCGGTGAGGAAGTGGTGACTCGCGGACAGGACCCGTTCCGGGCCGCCGTCGAGGGGGAGCGCGATGATGTCCCTGGCGATGTCGACGCGCCGCGGGCCGGTGCTGCGTTCGCGGACCAGCCACACCTCACCGGGACGGCCGGGCCGGAGATCGCTGTAGCGGATCCCGTGCCGGGTCGCGGGTTCCGGCGTCAGGGGGATCGTCTCGCCGGTGCTCAGGTCGCGGCGGTAGACCCGCTGATCCGCCCAGTGGGTGAAGACGAGGACGTCGCCGGACACCAGCCAGGGGCGGCCGCCGTACTCGTGCACGCGGTTACGGACGTTCCACGGAGCGGGAAGGACGTCTTCGACCGTGCCGTCCGCGCGTGACCGCACGAGGGTGACGCGGCCGCCTTCCCCGGTTCGGAGTTCGGCCCACCAGACCTCGTCCCCGGCCGTGCCGAGCCATTGCGCGCTGACTCCCGAAGCCGCGACATCGGCGGCCGACAGGGGAGATGTCCAGGTGCCGTAAGGGGCGATCTCAACCACGGCTGAAGACTAGGTTCGTCTCTTTGCCCGCGGTGGCCCGGGGCACACCGGGCGCGGGCGGTTTCGCCCTTGGCGGAACAGGTGGGGCGGCGGATGCCGATCATGGGGCCGTGGCCTAGGGTCAAAGGTGCCATGTCTCGCGTAATCCACGTCTTCCGCCAGCCCGACCGGTTCGTCGCCGGGACCGTCGGTGAGCCCGGCGACCGCACGTTCTACCTCCAGGCGTCCGAGGACGTCCGCACGATCAGTGTGACGATCGAAAAACAGCAGGTCGTGGTCTTGGCCGAAAGGCTGAGCTCGCTGCTGGAAGAGGTCGCCAGCCGGTTCGGCGCGGATGTACCGGACGACGCGCCCGACGAGCTTCTCGACGTCGACCCCCTGACCGTCCCGGTCGAGGAGGAGTTCCGCGTCGGCACGATGGGGCTCGGCTGGGACGCCGACAGCAGTGCCGTCGTCATCGAACTGCTCGCGATGACCGAAGGCGAGGTGGACGAGACGGTCGTTCTGGACGACACCGAAGAGGGGCCGGACGCGGTCCGCGTCTTCCTGTCGCCCGGCGCGGCGCGCGCGTTCGCCGAACGTGCCGACAGGGTGGTCAACGCCGGCCGCAAGCCGTGCCCGTTGTGCGCCGAGCCGCTCGACCCGGCGGGGCATATCTGCCCGCGGCAGAACGGGTACCGGCGCGACGTCGACGTTCTCGAGGACTGACGCGGTGACGGAGACTTCGCGGGAGCTGGTGACGCGCGGCAAGATCGACGTCGAAGGCAGGCTCGTCGACGCCTCCAACGTCACGCTCTTCGGCAAGATCGAACTCGACGGCGTGACCGGCAATGTCGTGTACAAGCCGGTGTCGGGTGAGCGGCCGCTGTGGGACTTCCCGGACGGGACACTGGCCGGCCGTGAGGTCGCGACGGCCATGGTGGCCGAGGCCGCCGGGCTCGGCGCGATCCCGCCGACGGTGCTGCGTGACGGGCCGTTCGGTCCGGGCATGGTGCAGCTGTGGATCGAGACCACCGATGAGGAACTGGTCGACGTCCGCTCGCCGGAAGGTCTTCCGGAGGACTGGCGGGTCGTGTTGCACGCGCACGATCGCGACGGTGAGCCCGCGGTGCTCGCGCACGCGGACCGGCCGGGGATGCGGGAGCTGGCCGTCCTCGACATCGTGGTCAACAACACCGACCGCAAGGGCGGGCATGTGCTCGCCGGGGTGGACGGCCGGATCTACGGCGTGGACCACGGCATCTGCCTGCACACCGATCCGAAACTGCGGACGGTGCTGTGGGGGTGGATCGGCGAGCGGCTCACCGAGGCCGAGGTCGGCAAGTTGCGTGGCCTGCGTGAGCGGCTCGATGGCGAACTGGGCGAAGCGCTGAGCGAGCATCTGACCGGTTTCGAGATCCGCGCGCTGGCCGAACGGACCGATCTGTTGCTGGCGGAGGGTGTCTTCCCGGAGCCGGGTGACGACTGGCGCGCCATCCCGTGGCCGCTGTTCTGATCGACGATCAGGCCCGTGCGCGCCTGATCACACGATTCGGCGGAGACGCCGCGGACTGGTGCGACGCGCTGCCCGCACTTGTGGCGCGGCTGGCGGAGCAGTGGGGTCTCACCGTCCTGGACACGAAACCGGGTAACACCGGTCGTACGCTGATCTGCGCCGGGGACGACGGCGCCAAGAAGGTTCTCAAGCTGACCCCCGATCGCACCATCGCCGAGTCCGAGGCCGCGGCGTTGCGGGCGTGGGACGGCTGCTCTCGCGTTGTTCAGGTGCTCGCCACCGAACTCGCCGACGGGGCGATCCTGATGGAAGGCATCGATCCCGGTACGGAGCTGCGGGAGTCGGGGGTACACGTCCCCTGGTCCGAGGTCGGCGACCTGCTGACCCAGATCCACTCGGTGCCCCCGCCCGCCGGTTTCTCGACGCTCGAAGACCGTGTCACCTTCATGTACGGGCTCGCGGAGCGAGGGCTGCGCGGCTCGGTGGCCGAAGCCGCCCTTTCCATGGAGACGCTCGACCGGGCCCGGCTGCGGGCACTCGCCCTCGCGACCGACGGCGGAGGGAACTCGATCGTCCACGGCGATCTGCATCCGGGCAACGTCCTCGACGGCGGACCGGGCCGCGGCGCGGTCGCCATCGATCCCCGCCCGAGCGTCGGCGACCCGGCGTTCGACCTCGCCGACTGGGTCACGCTGCCGATGCTCGACGGCGGCACGCTGGAAGACGGCTTCGACGCGATCGCGCCGCATTTGCCCGGGTTCGACGCCGGGCGGGTCCGCGCGTGGTGCGTCGCGCTCGCGCCGTTGTTCGTGATGCGCCCGCTGGAACGCGGTGAGCGGACCCCGTTCGTCGAAGCGATGTTGCGGATGGCCGCCTGACCGGCGTGGCGGGGAGACGCGGGACCCCGGGCGCCGCTAGCGTCGTCCGCCGTGCGCTCTCATTCGTATGACGACGTGCTGTCCGGGCCGCGCAAGCGGAAGGTCCCCGAGGTGCCCGCCGAACCGGGGCTCGTGGTCGAAGACCCGGTCAGCGGGTATTGCGGCGCCGTGGTGAAGATCGAGTACGGCAATGTCGTGCTGGAGGACAGGCACGGCAGGCACCGGGTGTTCCCGCTGAATCCCGCCGGGTTCCTGCTGGAGGGCAAACCGGTGACGCTGGTGCCGGCCAAGGCCGCGCCGAAGGCGGCGGCCAGGCAGATCTCCGCGTCGGGTTCCGTCCGCGTCCAAGGCCATAAGGCGCGGGTCGCGCGTGATTCGCGGATCTGGGTCGAGGGCAAGCACGACGCGGAACTCGTCGAACGGGTCTGGGGGCACGACCTTCGGGTCGAAGGCGTCGTGGTGGAACCACTCGATGGGGTGGACGTGCTGTCCGACCGGATCGGCGAGTTCGGCACCGGTCCCGGCCGCCGTCTCGGTGTGCTGGTCGACCATCTGGTCGCGGGCAGCAAGGAGTCCCGGATCGTCGACGGGATCCGCGACGAGAACGTGCTGATCACCGGGCATCCGTACATCGACATCTGGGAGGCCGTGAAGCCGTCGGTCGTCGGGATCCGCGCCTGGCCGAAGATCCCCCGTGGCACGGAGTGGAAACAAGGCATCTGCGACGCGCTCGGCTGGGGCGAGCCGTATGAGGGCTGGCAGCGGGTCCTGGCGGCGGTCGGGACCTACCGGGATCTGGAAACACCGCTGATCGGAGCGGTGGAACGGCTCATCGACTTCGTCAGTGACCCGGGCGATGAGTCCTGAATGACCGGTTTGCGTGAGGTCACTCAAGGTCACGCGTCGGTCACGTCGGTTTCGCTTCTTCGGTATGGATCGGCGCGATCTGGGAGCATGAACGCATGACAGGCGCTCTCATCTGGCTGATCGCCGGCATCCTCTTGATCATCGCCGAGCTGCTCTCGGGTGACCTGTTCCTGCTCATGGTCGGCGCCGGAGCCCTGTTCGGGGCCGGCTCCGCGGCGCTGACCGGGAACCCGTTCATCGACGTCGCGGTGTTCGCTGTCGCCTCGGTCGGGATGCTCGCCCTCGTCCGGCCCGCCCTCAAACGCCGGTTCCTCGCGGGACCGGACATCAAGACCAACACCGACGCGCTGATCGGCGCGCGAGCGATAGTAGTGTCCACTGTGGACGTCGAAGCCGGCCAGGTGAAGCTGGCCGGTGACGTCTGGTCGGCACGGAGCATCACCGAAGGGGAACCGATCGCCCCCGGTACGTCGGTGACGGTCGTCGAGATCTCGGGCGCCACCGCGGTCGTCTCGGCCGACTTGTGAGCCGGGCGGCCGTGCAGCAACAGGTTTCTACGTAAGGGGAAGGTAGTTGTCAGAGTCAGTGGTGTTCATCGTCGTCGGACTGCTCGCGTTGTTCGTGGTCGTCGTCGTGGTCAAGGCGATCATGGTGGTGCCGCAGGCGCAGTCCGCAGTGATCGAACGGCTGGGCCGGTTCCGGACGGTGGCTTCTCCCGGCCTGACGTTTCTGGTGCCCTTCCTGGACAAGGTGCGGGCGCGGATCGACCTCCGCGAACAGGTCGTCTCCTTCCCGCCCCAGCCGGTGATCACCGAGGACAACCTGACCGTGTCGATCGACACGGTCGTGTACTTCCAGGTGACGGACTCGCGGGCCGCGGTCTACGAGATCTCTAACTACATCGTCGGTGTCGAGCAGCTGACCACCACGACGCTGCGAAACGTCGTCGGTGGCATGAGCCTCGAGCAGACGCTGACCTCGCGTGACTCGATCAACAGCCAGCTGCGCGGCGTGCTCGACGAGGCCACCGGCCGCTGGGGCATCCGCGTCGCCCGAGTCGAGCTGAAGGCGATCGACCCGCCGCCCTCCATCCAGGATTCGATGGAGAAGCAGATGCGTGCCGACCGTGAGAAGCGCGCCATGATCCTGACCGCCGAAGGTCAGCGTGAATCGGCGATCAAGACCGCGGAAGGTCAGAAGCAGAGCCAGATCCTCGCGGCCGAAGGTGCCAAGCAGGCGGCGATCCTGAGCGCGGAGGCCGAGCGACAGTCGCGGATCCTGCGGGCGCAGGGTGAACGAGCCGCCCGGTACCTGCAGGCGCAGGGTCAGGCGAAGGCCATCGAGAAGGTCTTCGCGGCGATCAAGGCCGGACGCCCGACTCCCGAGGTCCTGGCCTACCAGTACCTGCAGACCCTGCCGCAGATGGCGCAGGGCGACGCGAACAAGGTCTGGATGATCCCGAGCGACTACGGCAAGGCTCTGGAAGGCTTCGCCCGCGCGCTCGGTGCCCCGGGCGACGACGGCGTGTTCCGCTACGAGCCGCCGAAGGAAGAGGTCGTCGAGAAGCCGGACCTGGAGGACGAAGAGGTCCAGGGCTGGTTCGACACATCCAGCGACCCGAAGGTCGCCGAGGCCGTCGCGGCCGCGGAAGCCGTGGCGCGCAAGGAGGTCCCGGCCCTGGGCGTCGCGACGCCGAGGCAGGAGCCGCCCGCCCCGCGCCAGGTTCCCAAGTCCGCACCCGCGCCGGAACCGGAAGCCGCCCCGGAACCGCCGCAGCAGCAGGCCCCGCCCTCGCAGTTGCCGCAGCCTCAGCCGCCCGCCGCTCCGCAGGGAGGCCCGTACCAGGGTCCTCCGGGACGCGCGCCGGGTGGCAGTGGCCCGTTCCCGCAGCAGGGTCCGTTCGGCGGACCTCAGGGTGGGCCGCCGCAGCGCTGAGCCAGGACGCGACCAAGGGCCGTGCCGGACTTTTCGTCCGGTGCGGCCCTTTTCGTCGTCAGGGACTGGACCTCCAGCCTGGTCGAGGTCGCATAGTGCGGGACATGAAGCGACCGACAATCGATGTACGGGGATTCCTCGACGAGCGCGAGCGACCCGCCGGCGTCGCCACCACGACGAGTCGTGGCAACCCGGCCTTGGCGATGATGTGGTTCGTGGCGGAGGAGCACCGGTTGTGGTTCCACACTCCGGAGGCTCGCGGTCGCCCGGCAGGGATGTAGCGCTCGTAGATCCGGCGGGGCGGCGCACGCGGCCTCGCCGGACGCGGTGCTGTGGTCGATGACGCCGGACCGCGGGATGGCCGTGGAGTATCCAGGGCTGGAGAACACGCCGGTTTTCCGCTGGTCAAGCGCCGTCGAGTACGCCCGCATCGGCGCCTGACCAGGATCCGGCGAGTTCATGCTCGGCTGTGCTTGCGGGTTCGAGTGTGGAGGATTTGGGACGTTCAACGTCCCAAATCCTCCACACTCGCGGGATTCCGGTCACGCCCCCGGAGAAGTCACCGTCACGCCCGCATCGGCGCCTGAGCGGATCAGCGCGCCCGTCCTTCGCCACCGGCGGAAGGCTTCACCGGCTCTGTCGCGCCACCGAAGGCTTCCGCCACGGCACGGACACGGAGCTCTTCGAGTTCGTCGATCTGCCGCCGGGCCCGGTCGATCAGATCGTCCAGCCGTCCGGCGTCGAGCCGGGGATCGGTGCCGGCGCGCGCCCGCAGGGTCCGCCATCCGGCCGCCTTGCCTTCGACGCCCAGGCGCAGCATTTCGAGTTCCTCGACCCGGCTCAGCGGGGATCGCGACACCAGCCGTCCGTTCGGCTTGAGGCGTGCCAGCTTTTCCCCGGCCCACGCCGCGATCGTCTTGTACTGCCGGACCGGGGCCTCGAGCGCGGCCATGAAGGTCAGCAGCGCGTTCCGGTCGTCGGCGATCTCGTCGGCGAGCCTGCTCAGCACCGCTTCCCCACGGTGGCCGCGTTCCGCCCCGGCGAGCCGTTTGGCGAGTTCGGTGCCGGCGGTGGCGCCGGCCAGATGGTCGTTGAGGTAGATCCCGAGCAAGGCGGGATCGGCGGATGTAGGGGCCATGGCCGGGGCATACCCCTTCCGGGTCGGCCGAAACCACGGCGATTGGACGCTCCGGCATCCGGGTACCCGGGGAGATCAACAACGACCCCTGGCGCGAGGAGGATGCCGCATGCGGCCGACCGACCCGGAGACCGTGGACGTACTGGGCGTCCCGTTCCCCAAGCCGATGCGGACGGCCGCGCGGGTCGCGCGAGGGCTGGCCGGACTGGCGCTCGTGCCGTTCGAAGGAATCCCCGGCCGCGGCCCGCGCCGCGCGGTCTGGTCGTGTCCCGGCAGGCTCTACATCGAGACGCACGGCGTCAAGGGACCGGACGGCGCCCGCGTCGCCCGGCGCGTCGAACGGGCGCTGACCGAAATCCCTGGAGTGCGGTGGGCGCAGGTGAACGCGCCGACGTCGCGGGTGGTCGTGGCGGTCGGGGAGCCGGCGCCGCGACGGCTGGATCTGGTCCGCGCGGTCGAGCGAGCCGAGGCGGAGCCGTCCTGTGAGGCCGAGCGCATCGAGGAGGACGAACTCCACCATCCCGCCGACGGCGCGAAGGCGACGCGGCTTCCGTCCACACTCGCCGCCGACGTCGCGGGCCTGGTGCTTTCGGCGGCTTCGAAGATCATGCCGTGGGCGCCGTTGCCGACCGAGGTCGCCGCGCTGGCCTCGGTCGTCGACCTGCATCCGAAGCTGCGTGCCCTGGCGGACCGGAAACTCCGCGGGCACGAGCGGGCCGACTCGGCCACGTCGATCGGGGCGGCGCTGGCACACGGCTTGGCGGCCCGCAGCGAGGGCACGGTGCTGGACATCATGGTCCGCGGCACCCAGTGGCGGGAGGCCAAGGCGCACAAGCGTGCCTGGTGCGAGGCCGAGTCGCGGCTGGTGCGGCAACGCGATCACGCCGGCGCGGAGTCGGTGGTGGGTGACCGGCCGCGGCCGCTCCCGGAAAGCGCGGCGGATCGTCACTCGCGCCGGTCCATGGCGGCCGGGGCGGCCGCTGCCGCGGTGACTCTGCCGTTCGCCGGTCCGAGGCGTGCCGCCGCCGTGGGGTTCTCGGCCCTGCCGAAGGCACCGTCGAACGGCATGGCGGCCTTTTCCGCTCAACTGGGCCAAGTTCTCGCCCGGCGCGGCACGCTGGTGATGGACCGGTCCGTGCTGCGGCGGCTGGACCTGCTCGACACGCTGGTCATCGACACGGCGGCACTCGGCGCCGGGGCGACCGTGCTCAGCGACCTGGTGCCCTTGCCGGGCAGTGAGGCGGGGGAGCTGACCGCCGTCGCCTTCGGCCTGTTCGATCAGGAGAAGCCCGAGGTGGTCCGGCACGACGGCGACTGGGTCCTCGGGCCGGTCGACGAGCTGGACCTCACCGGGCGCAAGGGAGTCCGCGAACGACAGCGGATGGTGGACCAGGGCGCGTCCGTCGTGCTGGGGCTGGCCCGTGACGGGCATCTGCAGGGGTTGCTGGCCGTCGCCGAGGAACTCTCGCCGGATGTCGACGCCCTGTCCTCGGCGGCCGAGGCGGCCGGTCTGCGGGTGGTCCAGACCGAGGGCGGTGACGGGTTGCTCGACGACGTCCGGCGACTCCAAGCCGACGGACGGGTGGTCATGCTCGTCTCCGGCGACCGCCGGGCCCTGGGTGCCGCCGACTGCGGGATCGGCGTGCACGACGACGGCGCCCCTCCACCGTGGGGCGCGCATCTGCTGATCGAGCGGGACATCGGCACCGCCGTCCTCCTCGTCGAAGCGGTCGCCGCGGCCCGGACCGTCGTGCGCGACTCGACTCGTTTCGCGACCATCGCGAGCGGTATCGGCGCGGTGACCGCCCTCAGTGCCCGGCGCAAGCCCGCCGCCGGAAGTCTCCGCGCGGTGAACGCCGGTGCGCTGATGGCGTTCAGCGACGGGATCTGGCGGGCACGGAACCTCACCGGCGCACGGAAAACGGCTCCGGCGGCCCGCGTCGCGCCGCCGTGGCATCTGATGCCGGCCGAACTCGTCCTCGACCGGCTCGGCTCGGACCCGCGTGGTCTCGCCGAGGACGAGGCGCGGCGGCGTGCCCCGGCAGGGCGCACCGGGGGAGGAGGCGGCGCGACCACGAGCGTCGCCAAGGCCTTCCTCGCCGAGCTGTCCAATCCGCTGACCCCGGTGCTGGCGGGCGGGGCGGCGGTTTCGGCCGCGGTCGGTTCCCCGGTCGACGCCGCGCTGGTCGCCGGGATCGTCGGGGTGTCCGCGTTGATCGGCAGCGTGCAGCAGGTCCACACCGAACGCGCGCTGGCCGGGCTGTTCGAGCGGTCCGCCACCGTGACCACCGTCGTGCGGGGCGGCTCGGAACAGCGCGTCGTCGCCGACGACCTGGTGCGCGGTGACGTCGTCTCGCTGCGTTCCGGTGACGTCGTGCCCGCGGATTGCCGGGTCCTGGAAGCGACCGGCGCGGAGCTGGACGAATCGTCGCTGACCGGCGAATCGCTGCCCGTGGCCAAGGATCCGTCCCCGGTGGTGGCCGCGGAGCTCGCCGAGCGGACGTCGATGCTCTACGAGGGCACCACGGTCGCCGCCGGGAAGGTGACCGCCGTGGTCGTCGCGACCGGCGACCAGACCGAAGTCGGGCGGGGACTGGCCGCCGCGCGGGGCGCCGCACCCGAGACCGGCGTCGAGACCCGGCTCGCGTCGCTCACCAAACAGGCGCTGCCGGTCGCGGTCGGCTCGGCGGCCGCCGTGGCGGGCACGGGCCTGATCCGGGGCGTCCCGTTGCGCGAAAGCCTCGGCGCCGCTGTGAATCTCGCGGTCGCGTCGGTCCCGGAGGGCCTGCCGTTCCTGGTCAACGCCGCCCAGCTGGCCGCCGCCCGCAGGCTCGCCGACCACGGCGCGCTCGTCCGCAATCCCCGCACCATCGAAGCGCTCGGGCGGGTCGACGTCCTGTGCTTCGACAAGACCGGCACGCTCACCGAAGGCAGGCTCAGTGTCACCCGGATCGACGACGGGCGCGGCAGCGCGGAGATCTCACGGCTGCGCAAGAGCCATCGCGCGGTCCTGACCGCCGCCGTCCGCGCGACACCCCGGGCGAAGAACCCGGAGGAGCTGCCGCACCATACGGATCAGGCTGTCCTCGAAGGCGGCCTGTCCGCGGGGGTGGACGCCGGCGACTGGGAGAAGATCGCCGCGGTCCCGTTCGAGCCGTCCCGCGGATTCCACGCCACCAACGGGAAGCTCGGCGGAAGGAACCTGTTGTGCGTCAAGGGCGCGCCGGAGGTCGTCGTACCGCGCTGCGCCCGTCACGGCGGCAAGCCGATCGGCCCCGGAACCCGCAAGCGGCTGGAAAAGCGGATGGAACGGCTGGCCTCCTCCGGCCATCGCGTCCTCGCCGTCGCCGAGCGGACGGTGTCCACAAAGGACATCTCCGAGGACGACGTCGCCGAACTCGATCTGCTGGGGTTCGTCGCTTTGGCGGATCCGGTGCGCGACAGCGCCGCGCCCGCCGCGGAAAGGCTGCGCGAGGCCGGGGTCCGCACGGTGATGATCACCGGCGACCACCCGGCCACCGGCGAGGCCGTCTCCGAGGAGATCACCGGCCGCAACGGCGACACCAAGGTGCTCACGGGCGCCCGGATCGACGAACTCGCCGACGCCGACCTCGACGGCGAACTCGCCGACGCCGACGTGATCGCCCGGTGCAGCCCGGCGCAGAAGGTGCGGATCATCCAGGCGTACCAGCGCATCGGGCGGGTCGTCGCGATGACCGGCGACGGCGCGAACGACGCGCCCGCGATCCGGCTCGCCGACGTGGGCATCGCGCTCGGGCAACGCGGTACACCCGCGGCGAGGGCGGCCGCGGACCTCGTGGTCACCGACGACCGGCTGGAGACGATCGTCGCCGCGATGATCGAAGGCCGGGCGATGTGGGCGTCCGTGCGGGAAGCGCTCGGCATCCTGCTCGGCGGCAACCTGGGGGAGATCGCGTTCACCGTGCTCGGTTCTGCGGTCACCGGGCGGTCCCCGCTCACCGCGCGGCAGCTGCTGCTGATGAACCTGCTCACCGATCTGGCGCCCGCCCTGGCCATCGCGCTGAGCAGGCCGGTTGGCGAGGCGGTGCCGGATCTGCTCCGGGAGGGACCGAGTGCCTCGCTCGGCACGGCGCTGCGGCGGGACATCACCACGCGGGCGGTGACGACGACGCTGGGGGCGTCCACGGCGTGGACCCTGGCCCGGCTGACCGGCAGGCGGCGGCGCGCGAGCACCGTCGCGCTCGCCTCCCTGATCGGAACGCAGCTCGGGCAGACCCTGCTGATCGGCGGACGCGACCGGACCGTGCTGGCCGCGGGCCTGGGTTCCGCGGCGCTGCTGGCCGTGCTGATCCAGACGCCCGGCGTCAGCCAGTTCTTCGGCTGCACGCCGCTCGGCCCGATCGGATGGGGCATCGCGCTGGGCAGCGCCGGTGCGGCGAGTGCCGGCGGGTTGCTGCTCGGACGCCGCCGAGTTGACACGTAGGAAATCTCCTACGTATGGTCGCGGCATGAACGTCAACCGGATCCAGTTCCTCACCGTGCCGGTCGCGGATCAGGCGCGGGCGCGGGACTTCTACGTCGGCCCGAAGGGGGCGGAAACCGGGATCGTCCTGGTCGACCGCCCCGTCGGGGGACTCGATCACGACGCGCGCGTGCACTTCCAGCTGAGCACCACCGACGTCGACGCCGACATCGAGGAGCTTCGCGCCCAGGCCCTCGACGTCGGCGACGCCGAGGAGATGCCGTGGGGACGCGTGACCTCACTGAAGGACCCCGACAGTAACGCGATGGGGCTGCTCGAACCGTCGGGTTACGGCGACTGGCCGCGTTGATGCCGGTCAACGACGACGTCTTCGCCGCCCTCGCCAACCCGGCCCGGCGGGAGGTCCTCGGCATCCTCCTCGAAGGCCCGCGGGCGGCGGGGGACATCGCCGAACACTTCGACATGCGGCGGCCGAGCCTGTCGGAACACCTCCGGGTGTTGCGGGAAGCCGGGCTCGTCCGCGAAGAACGGCAGGGCCGCAACCGCGTCTACTCGCTCGAAGCCGCGCCGCTGCGAGAGGTGTCCGACTGGCTCTCGCCGTACGAGCGGTACTGGCGCGGCAAACTCGGCGCTCTGCGTCAGCTGCTGGACGAGGAGGAGTTCTGAACGGCGAAGATCCGACGGCCATCCACGTCGACCAGTTTGTCGGCCATCCGCCGCGCAAGGTGTGGCGCGCACTGACCGAACCGGATCTGCTGGAACGCTGGCTGTGGATGCCCAACGACATCAAACCCGTGGTGGGCCACCGGTTCGAACTGCTCGCGGATCCGGTCCCCGCGGCCGGGTTCGCGGGCGGGCCGGTCGCCTGCGAGGTGCTGGCCGTCGAGCCGGAGCGGTTGCTCAGCATCGCGTGGGGGGCAGAGTGGACGGTCACCTGGCGGCTGGAACCCGAGGGCAGGGGCACGCGGCTCTTCCTCAGTCACGAGGGCTTCGATCCCGACGACGAGTTCCAGCGGATGTCGCGCCGGATCATGGGCGGCGGCTGGCGCACCGGCGTCCCGAAGGCGCTGGCACGGGTGCTGGCCGAAATGCCGGACGAGTAGGCGACCTCGTCTCGTGAGTGGTACTGGGTAAGTGGCATCGCTGGTGCCGGGTGCGAACCCCGCGTTGATGAAGGAATTGGGACACTCAACGTCCCAATTCCTTCATCGTCGGCCTGCGCCATGACGAAGAGGTGCCCGACCTGCGCGATGCCGACTTTGCCGGGCCTCCTTCCTGCGTTCAGGGTAGGGAAGGAGGCCTTCACGGACCGGGCTGGGGATCGACCGCCGCCCACGTCGGTACTTAAGACACGGTTCTAACCGTCATTACCACTCACGAGACCGTGGCAGACCGGCTCTGGACATCGGGTCTAGGATCCCCGCTGTGACGGACGAGAAACCGCTCCGAGCCGATGCCCGCCGTAACCGGACCCGGGTGTTGGAGGCCGCGGAGCGCGTCTTCACCGCCAAGGGCACCAGCGCGCCGACCGAGGAGGTCGCCCGCGAGGCAGGCGTCGGGGTCGGCACGGTGTTCCGGCACTTCCCGACGAAGGAAGCCCTCCTGGAAGCAGTCCTCTTCGCGCGCCTCCTCCGCTTCGCCGACGAAGCGGAAGCCACGGTGGCCGAGGACTCGCCCGACCCGGGCACCGCGTTCTTCGGCTTCCTGACCGGCTGGATCGAGATGGCCGCCGCCAAGAACGCCTACTTCGAGGCCTTGGCGGCGGCCGGGGTCACCGTTCCGTCCGCCGGTTCGGTCATCGGTGTCCGGCTGAAGGACGCGCTTGGCGTGCTGCTCAGCCGCGCGCAGGACACCGGCGACGTCCGCAAGGACCTCATCGTCGACGAGCTGATCCCGGTGATCATCGGGACGGCGAAGGCGGCGGAATACGCTGGTCCCGAGCTGCGGACCCGGACGATCTGCATCCTCTTCGACGGTCTCCGGCCGCGTCAGGCGTAAGGATCCATCGACGGCCGCTTCGGCGCGAGCGCGTCGCCCGAGGACTCACCGCGCAACCTGCGCCTGATCCACGGCACAGCGTGTTCCTTGCCCCACTGGAGGTTCTCCGCGCGCCGAGCCTGCGCGCTCAGCACCGGCCGCGGTCCGAGTTCCGCGGGCGTGAGCTTGTGCGGTTCGCCGAGCGCGTCGAGTACCGCGATGGCGATCTCGTTGTGCCCCAACGAGTTCAGGTGCAGCCGGTCAGGTGCCCAGAGGCGCCTGTCCCGCAGTTGGCGCATCGCCCACATGTCCACGAGCAGTGCCCCGTGGCGGGCGGCGATACCGCGGACGTGCTCGTTGTAGATCGCGACGCGGCCCCGGATCCTGCGGAACAATGCGTCCTCGACACCGTCGACGCCGGTGAAGAGGACGACACGCGCCCCGGAAGCGACGACCTCGCCGACCGCGTCGTCGTACGCGTCCATGAGGGCGTCGATGTCGACCTTCGGCCGCATCAGGTCGTTACCACCGGCGTAGAACGTCACGAGGTCAGGGTTCAGCGCGAGCGCGGGCGAGAGCTGCTCAGCGAGAACCTGCCCGAGGAGCTTCCCCCGGATCGCGAGGTTGGCGTAGCGGAAACCGCTGTGGTTGCCCGCGAGCTGACCGGCGACGCGGTCGGCCCAGCCGCGGACGCCGTTGGGCGACGACGGGTCCTCGTCCCCGACCCCCTCGGTGAACGAATCCCCGAGACAGACTAAGCGGTTGGTCATCGGACGGCCCATGGGAGCTGTCCCTCGAAACGCGATGGCATACCCCGATGCTACCGAGCGCCCAGGCGCCCCTCGAAATGGGACCGGTGAGGTCATCGTCACGTGTACGGAAAGCGCTTTCCGAGAACGCGCCGCTGACCAGTGCCGCCGCGTTGTTGTGCCGCCCGGAGCAGTGATCCGTCGCACTTGCCAGCTTTTGGACGGACACTCGGGTCATTTCCGCCATCACCCGAACAAACCAGCGGATTCGTTGAACAGATGGCCATCCTTTCTCGTTCGGAACGGTTGACTCGACAGACCGCCCGAAAGGCGCATCCACAGTGACAGCATCGTTTCGGCTTTCCGCGTTGCAAGGACTGGCCACCGCCGACCGGATCCTGTTTCAGCGTTTCGGTTCCGGTGCCACGGTCACGCCTTCGTTCCGCCGGATCCACCACGCCATCGAAGATCAGGCGATCCGGTGTCCCACCGCGATCGCCGCGGAACACCTCGGCGGTCAGCTGACCTATCGGGAACTCGACGAGCGGGCCGATCGCCTCGCCGGCTGCTGATCGACCTCGGTGTCCGGCCCGGCGACCGGGTCGGCCTGTTCCTCACCCGTTCCCTGTCCATGGTCGTCGGAATTCTGGCCGTGCTCAAAGCCGGTGCCGCGTATGTGCCACAGGATGTCCGGATCACCCCGCCAAGGGTGCTGAGACAGATCGTCGGCACCGCGGGAATCCGCGTCGTACTCACCACGACCGCGCACGAACTGCCGGGCGGGCTGGGCACCGTCGTCCCCATTGACTCCATACCGGACAACGCCGCTCCACGAAAAGCCCGGTCCGGCGGGGAAACGGCGATGGTGATCTTCACCTCCGGCACCACCGGACAGCCGAACGGTGTCCAGGTCACCCACGCGAACCGGTGCAATGTTCTGCTCACCGAACCGGGCTCGCTGGGAATCCGGCCGGGGGACCGGGTCGGGCAGCTGCTGAACATCGCCTTCGACATGGCGGCCTGGGAAATCCTGGGGACGCTGTCCCACGGCGGAACGCTGGTCATCCGCGGTGAGGAGATCACCCGGATCGGCGAGATCACCGCCATCAACGGCGCGGAACTGCTCGAATCCGCCGGTGTCTCCGGTCCGGTCATCATGCTGGGCATCCTGGTGGTGGTGACCCTGGTGAACCTGATCGTCACCAGCGGATCGGCGCAGTGGGCCCTGATCGGCCCGGTGTTCGTGCCGATGCTGATGCTGCTCGACATCCCGCCCGAGACCACCCAGCCCCTCTACCGCATCGCGGACTCGTGCACCAACGCGATCACGCCGATGAGCCCGTACTTCGTGATGGCACTGGGCTTCCTCCAGCGGTACCGGCGTTCGGCCGGTATCGGCACGCTCTTCTCGATGACGGTGCCGCTGTCGTTCGCCCTGCTCGTGGTGTGGACGCTGCTGTTCTTCGTATTCTGGGTGTTCGGCATCCCGCTCGGCCCCGGCGCCCCCGTCCGCTGGAAAGGACCCCCTTGTCACCCACCGAATGGTCCCGTGCGGCTCTGCCCGCGATGCTCGACGACCTCAGGACGATCGTCGAACTGGAGACGCACAGCTACGACAAACCGATGCTCGACAAAGGACTCGACGCACTCCGCGCGTGGGTCTTCGAGCGGCTCGGCACACCCGGCGTCGAAGCCCGGCACACCGGCCCGGTCCGCGGTGACGTCCTCGAACTGACCTATCCGGGAACGACGCCGGGAACGGTGCTGCTGCTGAGCCACTACGACACGGTGTGGCCCACCGGCACCCTGGCCGGTTGGCCGTACACCGCCGAGGACGGACGGATCACCGGACCCGGCGCGTTCGACATGAAACTCGGTCTGGTGCAGTCGGTCTGGGCGCTGCGGGGCCTTCGCGAACTCGGACTTCCGCATCCGACGGTCAAGTTCCTCTTCAACGGCGACGAGGAGATCGGCAGCCCGTTTTCCCGGCCGCATGTCGAAGCCGCGAGCGAGGGGGCGCTCGCCACGCTCGTCTTCGAGGCGTCGCTGGACGGCAAGGTCAAGACCGCGCGGAAGGGCGTCGGCCTGTTCGACGTGGCCGTCACCGGTGTCGAGGCCCACGCGGGACTGGATCCGTACGCGGGTGCGAGCGCGATCCACGCGCTCGCCGAGATCGTCGGACGGCTCGCCGGCGCGGGCTCCCGCGAACACGGCACAACGGTCAACGTCGGCACCATCTCCGGTGGCACCGGGCGCAACGTGACAGCGGGCCGGGCGACCTGCGGCGTCGACGTCCGCGTCGCCGAACCGTCCGAAATGGACCGCATCGACACGGTGTTCGCGGAACTGGCCGCCGGTGATCCGCGGGTCACGGTTTCGGTCGACGGTAAGTGGAACCGTCCGCCGATGACCCCGAACGACCCGTCACGGGAGCTTTTCGTGAAGGCACGGACCGTCGCCGCCGGACACGGCTGGGAACTGGAGGAGACCGCCGTGGGCGGCGCGAGCGACGGCAACTTCGTGTCCGCCCTGGGCCGTCCGGTGCTCGACGGGCTCGGCGCGGTCGGCGGCGGTGCCCACGCCCGCGACGAACACGTGCTCGTCGCGCACATTCCGGAAAGGACGTCGCTGACGATCGGGCTGATCGCCGCGCTCGGCTGAACGACGCGCGTCATTCGTCGGTGTCCGGCGCGTTCTCGCGTCCTTCACGGGTGTAGAGCAGGAGAAACGCCAGGATGCCCGCGATACCGGCGACGACGCAGACGTTGTCGGCGACATCGGTGCCGAACGCCGTCACGATCGGCCCGGAGCCGACGAGGATGCCGAGTGCCTGCCCGGCGACGACCACGAAGCCGCCGAGGAGGAACGCGAACAGGCAGATGCGGGTCGCGCCAAGCAGTATCCGGTACACGGTGATCACGCTCCAGGCAGCCACAGCACGCCGACGGCCATGAGCACGCCGAACAGCAGGGTGGGCAGCAGGTAGTAGAGGACGACCGGGACGAAGATCCGCACCGGGTTGATCTCGGCGATGCCGGCGGCGACGTACAGCGGTGCCGCGCCGGGCGGTGAGCATCCCTCCGACGACGCCCACACGAGGATGGCGGCGAAGGCGACGTGCGGAGGGATGCCGGCGGCGGTCAGCGCGGCGAACGCCACCGGGCCCACGGCCGCGACCGTGGACGTCGTGTTGAGCGGCCCCGCGACGAGCACGATGACGACGCCGACCACGGTGGCGGCCACCAGCGGGGAGACTCCGGTGAGCCCTTCCAGGTAGGGCTTGAGCTGGTCGTCGAGACCGAGTGTCTTCAGCACGTCCGACGCGGCGAACGCGGAGATCATCGTGACCCCGACCAGGCCGAGCTTGGGCCCGACGGCGCCGAACAGCTCCCACCACTGTGCGCGGCCCTTCGGCAGCACCTTGCGCTCGACGAGCAGGCCGACCAGCAGCATGACGATCGGCAGCCAGATGAGCAGCGGGATCGCGTCGGGCGCGTCGATGCCGACGCGGATCGAGACGAAGTCCGCGGTCGGCGGGGCGGTGAGCAGGATCGGGACGGCGATCGAGCCGAGTACGACCAGCGACGGCCAGCCGACCTTGAACGAGGTGCGCAAGGGATGGATGTCCTGTGGCTCCATCGCCTGCACGCCACGGCGTTTCACGATCACGTAGGCCATGATCAGCCGCATCCCCACCATCCACGCACCGGTGACGAAGATGGTCGCGACGATGTCACCCGCACTGAGCACCGGCAGCACGGTCGGCGCGGCCAGGAGGATGAAGAACGCGCCGCTGAAGGGGAAAGTGGCGCCGACCCCGGCGTTCCCGGACAGCACGAGGGCCGCTGTCTCACCGCTGGCCTTGGACCGCTTCATCCACGGAATGGTGATCGAGCCGACGGTGGCGACGATCGCGGCGCCGTTGTGGGCGACCGCGCCGAACAGCCCGGAGGCGACGGTCGCGGCGTAGGCCGAGCCACCTCGGCGGCGGCCGAGGAACGAGCTGAGGATGTCGACCATCCGCTGCACCAGTCCGGTCCTGGTGAGCAGTTCGCTGACGAAGACGAACGCCAGCGCGGCGAAGGTGATCTCGGACTTGAGCCCGTCGAGCAGGCTTTCCCAGGCGACGGTGAAGAAGTCCATGCCCGCGAACGCGGCGGTGACGAGAAAGCCGATCACCATCGCTTCGCCGATGTTGCGTTTGAAGACCGCGTTCCACACGACGATGGCGGCGATGAACGCGACCAGCGCCAGGATCGCGTTCATCCGCGGGCCCGGGGTGAGGAGTACATGACGGGGAACCTCCGGTGACGTCGTTGGCAGAGAGGGGGAATCAGTCGGTGACGAGGCCGGCGTCGCGGTAGGCGGCCTTCGCCTCCGGGCCGGAGAGAAACCGCAGCAGATCCGCGGCTTCGGGCGGGGCCGCGCGGCCGAGCGCGGCCGAAAGCTCGCTGTAGTGCTGCGCGCAGTCGGGGAGCGGGCCGACGATCCGGACCTGCGGGACGAACTTCAGCTCACTGATCTGCTGGACGGCGAGATCGGCGCGGCCATCGGTGACGGCGAGGGCGGTGAAGCCCTTCTCCACGACGGTGGCCCGCGCGTTCACCTCGTCGGCGATACCCAGGTCCTCGATCAGCCGGGCGAAGTGGATCCCGCTCGCGCCGCTGCGGGAGTAGGCGACCGACCGTGCCGACGTGAGGGCCGTGCGGAGGGCGTCGACCGTGCCGATGTCGGGGCTGTCGAGTTCCGGCGCGGTGGCGATGCCGATACCGCTTCTCGCCAGCACCACCCGGGAATCGGGGCTCACCGCGCCGGCTGTCGCCAGTTCGGTGAAGGCGCCGGACACGGCGATCACGACGTCGGGCTTGGCGCCTTCGCCGATCTTCCGGACGAGGATCGTGGTGGGATCGAACGTGACCTCGACATCGACGGCGTACTTCTTCGTGAACGCGTGCAGCAGCACGTCGTCGAGTGCCTTCTTGACGGAGAGGGCACTGAAAAGGGTGATCACGGGGTGTCCCTTCGAGCGGGCGGGGAGTGGAGGGCGTCGCGCTGACGATCGGTCAGCGGGCGGGTGGCGAGGCCGCGCAGGAGCAGGAAGATCTCCGCGGTGTGCTCGAGTTCTTCGAGCGCGTCCAACGCGGTGTCGAGGTTCGACCCGGCGACCACCGGACCGTGGTTGGCGAGCAGCAGCGCCGGATGGCCGGAGGCGGCGCGAGCGATCGGCTCGGCGGCGCCGGGATCTCCCGGCGGGTGGTAGGGGAGCAGCGGGAGGCGACCGACGCGCATCGCGAAATACGCGGTCAGCGGTGGGATCGCGTCGTCCGGATCGAGACCGTCCAAACACGACACGGCCGCGGAATACGTCGAGTGGGTGTGCACGACGGCGTTCGCGGACGGACGCTCCCGCAGCATGGTCGCGTGGAAGAAGGCCTCCTTCGACGGCGGCGGTCCCGCGAGGTGGTTTCCGTCCGCGTCGACGACCGACAGATCTCCGGGCCGCATGGTGCCGAGGCAGGCCCCGGTCGGCGTGACGAGGATCTGGTCGCCGTAGCGCAGCGAGAGGTTGCCCGTGCGGCCGTGGGTGAGTCCTCGGTCGTAGAGGGAGCGTGCCGCGGCGATGACACGTTCGCGGTGGAGCCGGTCGGTACTCATACGACCGCCTCGGACACGGTCGCGAGGAGGTCCGGTCCGCCGAAGTTGCCCGACTTGAGCAACAGGACGGGACGTCCCTCGCCCACGGGGTGGATCCACGGCACGCCGGGTGCCGCCTCCGCTCCGATGACGCCGCCGCGGACGCCGAGCGCGGTGACGATGGCGCCGGAGGTCTCGCCGCCCGCCGCGACGAGACGCCGGACGCCGCGTCCGGCGAGGCCGACGGCGATGAGGCCGGTCGCCTTCTCGAGGATCCCGGCCGAGCGCTCGACCCCCAGTGCTTCCTGGATGCGCTTGAGATCCGCCGGGCTCGACGACGAGTAGATCACCGGTCCGCCGTTGTCGGTCAAGGAGTCGTACCAGGTGAGGGCCTCCGCGGCGAGCAGGTCGGGATCGGGCGTGGTCACCGGGTCGAGCCGGTATGCGGGGCGGCCGAGCCGCCGCAGGACGGCGATCTGCTCCAGGGTGCGCGCCGAGCAGCTGCCCGACAGCACCACGGCCGGCCCGGTGGGCGTCCCGACGTCGGAGGCGGCGGGCGTGGCGGATCCTCGCGTGGCGGCGAGCCCGGTCGCGAGACCTGCGGCACCGGCGACGAGCGGCGACCCAGCCGCGACTCGGCCCAGCAGGCGCAGGTCCTCCTCGGTGAGCGCGTCGACGAGGACGTAGCCGCTTTCGCCCTCGACCACTTCGCGCACCGCGGTCTCACCCCGCCGGACGACGTCGTGCGTGACGAGGGCGACCGGTGCGGAGGTCTGCGCCCGCAGCAGCCGGGGCAAGTACGAGTCCGTCATCGGGGTCGAGGGGTGGTCTCGCATCGGGGATTCCGCCAGCAGGGTGTCGCCGACGAACAGGTGGCCCTGGTACTGCGTGCGCCCGTGCTTCGGCGAACTCGGCGTCGTCACGACGGCACCGGGACCCAGGGCCCGCGAGAGCGCGTCGAGAACCGGGCCGATGTTGCCGCGCGGTGTCGAGTCGAAGGTGGAGCAGTACTTGAAATAGAGCTGGTCCGCTCCCCGGTTCCGCAGCCACCGCAACGCTTCCAGGGACGACGAGACGGCGTCCTCGGCCGGGATCGAACGGCTCTTGAGGGCGATCACGACGGCATCGTGCGGTGGCGGCACCTCGGTTTCGGGCGGGACACCGAAGAAGAGGAGGGTCCGCAGCCCGCCGCGGCGGAAGGCGACGGCGACGTCGGTCGCGCCGGTGAAATCGTCGGCGATCGCGCCGAGCACCCCGGTCATCCCCCGATCACCGCCTTCAACCTCGCCGCGGCGCTGCGCGGCCCGGACACGACGGGCAGGCCGAGCGCCGCCGACAGCTCGTCCGCGGCCGGGGCGAGGGAGTACTGGGCGAGCAGGATCAGGTCTCGGTCACCGGCCTTCGCCCGACAGGTTTCGACGAGCCTGTCCGGGGCGAGCACCCCGCCGACCTCGACGGCGATTCCCTGGTCGCGTGCCGCCTGTTCGAAACGGGTCGTCGAGTCACGCAGAGCCGAGGCCAGTGAGGCGACCACGAGGATCCTCCGGCAGCCGCTGGAAAGCGCGTCGTCGAAGGCGGCCTCGTCCGGCGCCAGGAGCGGGACCGGGGCGTCGACCTGCTTGGTGACCGCGCCGTAGAGCGAACACGTGAGCAGCACACCGTCGGCGCCGCCGGTGACGGCGTAGTCGATCAGGCGGCGCATCCGGCCGTCCAACGCGGGGGTGCGGCCGTCCTCGCCGACGTCGGCCAGCAGCCGGTCGTCGAGGATGTTCCACGGCCGGGCCCGCGGGAATCCCGTCGCCAGCGCGTCGACGGCGGGCGGGATCGCGGCCGGTGTCGCACTGATCAAGGCGATACGCACGCTCATCGGACCTGCTCCTTGATCCAGCCCAGGCCCGCTTCGGTGCCGGCCGCGGGGCCGTACTCGCAGCCGATCCAGCCGTCGTAGCCTCCGGCCTTCAGGGTGTCGAAGACATCGGTCCACGGGATGCCGCCGGTACCGGGTTCCGCCCGGCCGGGTGAGTCGGCGATCTGCACATGGGCTGTCCGGGGCAGAAACTCCCGCAGTGCCGCGACGACGTCCTCCTCGTCGATGGAGGCGTGGTAGACGTCGAAGAGCAGGCCCACGTGGTCCTCGCCGATCGCGTCGGCGACCGCCGCCGCGTGCGCCTGGTCGTCGAGGATGAACCCGGGCGCGTCCTGTTTGTTCTGCGCTTCCAGCAGCAATCGGACGCCGCTTCCGCGCGCCTGGTCCGCCGCCCACGCGATGTTCGCGACGTACTGCGCGAACGCGCGATCGCGGGAGACGCCGTCCGGCCGGATCCCGGCGGGCAGGTGCAGGAAAGAACTGCCCAGTGCGACGGCGTACTCCAGGCCGAGTTCCACCCCCGCGCGGAACTCGGCCGAACGGCCGGGCAGGCAGGCGTACCCGAGTCGTTCGGGGGAGCCGGGTTCGCCGGTGGGGGAGTTGACGAGGACCTGGGTCAACCCCGCGTCGGCGAGACGGCGGACGAGCGTGGCGGCGGGGAAGGGGTACGGCGAGGCGTACTCGACGGCGGTGAAGCCGGCCGCGGCCGCCGCGTCGAAGCGCTGTTCAAAGGGGAGTTCCGTGAACAGCCACTTGAGGTTGGCGTCCAGCCGGAGTCCATTGTGGAGGATCATCGGCGCTCCAGTGCGGCGTGGCCGGGATTGACGAGGTTGGCGGGCACCCGCCCCTGGAGGGCGTCGATCACCTGCTGGGCGGCCATCAGGCTGGAGCGGCTTCGCGCCTGTTCCGTCGCGGCCCCGATATGCGCGGTGACCACCACGTTGTCGAGCCGTCGCAGCCTGCTGTCGAGCGGCATGGGTTCCTCCGCGAGCACGTCCAGGGCCGCTCCCGCCAACGCGCCGTTCTCCAGCGCGTCGGCGAGGGCGGCCTCGTCCACCACCTCTCCGCGAGCGGTGTTGATCAGGAAAGCGCCGGGCTTGACCTTCCGCAGCGCGGACGCGTCGATCAGGTGACGGGTGGAGTCGTCGAGGAAGATGTGCAGGCTGAGGAAATCGGCCTCCGCCAGCACTTCGTCGAAGGTGTGGGCCTGCACGCCGGTCTCCGCCAGGAAGTCGTTGTCCGGATACGGATCGTGGGCGACGACCCGCATTCCCAGCGCCAGCGCCAGCCGGGCGACGGTCTTGCCGATCGAGCCGAGCCCGATCAGGCCGAGGACCGCACCGTCGAGTTCGCGGCCGCTGCGCTGCTCCCATCGGCCGGCCCGGACGCTCGCGATGTTCTGCGGGATGAGGCGGGCGCAGTTGAGCATGAGCGCCAGGACATGCTCGGCGACCGACCGGCGGTTCGCGCCGGGGGTGAACGTGACGGCGATGCCGCAGCGGTTCGCCGCGGCGAGATCGATGTTGTCGTACCCGACGCCGCAGCGGCCGAACACCTTGAGCCGGGGCGCGGACTCGATGACGTCGGCGGTGAAGGCGTCGGTACCCGCGACGATCCCGTCGGCGTCGCGGACGAGATCGGCCAGGGGAGTGCCTGACGTCTGGCGCTGCGCGGGGGTGGTGAAGACGGTGTCGAAACCCGCGTCCGAGAGCAGCCTGTCGACCTCACCTCCGGGCTTCAGATACGAGGTCGTCACGAGTACGCGCATGGTCATCCGGTTCGTTTCTCCTGTTCGAAGCAGCCTGATGCAAATACTATAGGATTGATGTCAATAGTATAGCGAGGCAAGATCAAGGCTCTCCGGTACGCGGGATATCGTGATGCGACTAAGGAGGGACACATGGCTTCCCCGCGGAGGTCCGGACGGCAGCCGCTCGCCGACCGGATGTACGAGGTGCTGCTGGGTCAGTTCACCGACGGCCGATGGTCCGCGGGTGAACCGGTCAACATCGGTGCGCTGTCACGGGAACTCGACGTCAGCCAGACTCCCCTTCGGGAGGCGCTGGCGCGGCTGGAGCACACGGGGCTCGTTCGCCGCGAGGCGCTCAAGGGCTATCGGGTGGCCCCGCTGCTCACCGAGTTCGAGCTGATCAAACTGATGGACGCCCGCCTGGTCCTCGAACCCGCCCTCGCCTACGAAGCCGCCCGCCGGACGACACCGGAGTTTCTCGAAGAGGTCCTGGAGAGCGTCGACGACCTCGCGCGCGCGGCCACCTCGCCGGACACCGAGGTCTTCAGCGCGTACTGGACGATCGACGAACGGTTCCACCTGCTCATCGCCGCCCAGGCGGACAACCCGTTCCTCGAAAAGGCGTACCGGTCACTCGGCGGCCAGGTCCAGCGGTTCCGGTTCTTCGCGAAACTCGGCTCGGCCAGGGGAGCGCCGGGGCTGGCGGCGGAGGAGCACCGCGCTGTCTACGAGGCATTGGCGGCGGGGGAGGCCGATGAAGCGGCCGCGCGGATGCGTCGGCATATCGAAAACGCTAAGCAGCGGGTCTTGGAGGACCGGAAGTCGGTCGAAGCGGCGGAACTCCCGGCAGCTCACTGATCCCCTTTAAGTGTATAACGGCCTATACGGCAGGCCGTTTTATGAGTGGTGATGACGGGTTTCAACCGTCATCACCACTCACGACTACAACAAAGCAAAGAAGAAGGTTCGGATGTCCTCGGCCAGCAGCTCCGGGACCTCCATCGCGGCGAAGTGACCGCCGCGATCGAACTCCGACCAGTGTGTGACGTTGTACAGCCGCTCGGCCAGTGGTCGCACGGATTGCGTGATGTCGTGGGGAAACACCGCCACGCCGAGTGGCACCGGGCATGCGGCTATTCCGCGCGGAGCGTCGCGGTGCAGTCGTGCGGACGACGCCGCGGTGGCGGTCAGCCAGTACAGCGAGATGTCGGTGAGCATCCGGTCGTCGCTGATCGGCGAACGGGGATCCGTCCACTGCGCGAAGCGCTCGGCGATCCAGGCCAGCTGGCCGACCGGTGAGTCGGTCAGCGCATAGCCGATCGTCTGTGGGGTGGCGGCTTGCAGTGCCTGGTACGGCGGGCGGTTCGCCATCAGCCGCTGGACCTTGTCGAGGCGGGCTTCGTCCTCTTCGGACAGTTCGACCCCGGCGTCCGGATCCGGCCGGATCGGCAGATAGTTGACGTGCACCCCGAGGACCCGGTCGGGGGCCACCGCGCCGAGTGCCGTCGAGATGCCCGAGCCGAAGTCGCCGCCCTGTGCGCCGTAGCGGTCGTATCCGAGGCGGCGCATCAGTTCGGCCCAGGCCCGTGCGATCCGCGTGATGTCCCAGCCGCGTTCGTGGGTCGTCCCGGAGAAGCCGTACCCCGGGATGGACGGGATCACCAGGTGGAAGTCGCGGGAGAGCGGCCCGATGACGTCGAGGAACTCCAGGAACGATCCGGGCCAGCCGTGGGTGAGGATCAGCGCGAGCGCGTCCGGGTTCGCGGACCGGACGTGGACGAAGTGGATGTTCTGGCCTTCGATCTCGGTGGTGAAGTGAGGAAGCTCGTTGAGCTGGGCTTCGTGGGCGCGCCAGTCGTAGCCGGTTCTCCAGTACTCGGCCAGTTCTTTGAGGCGGCCCAGCGGGAACCCGTAGTCCCAGCCGGCGTCGGCGACCTCGTTCGGCCAGCGGGTGCGGGCGAGCCGGTCGTGGAGGTCGTCGAGGTCGGCTTGGGGGATGTCGACGCGGAAAGGCTTGATCATGGTCTCGGGCTCCCTGGTTTTTTATTCGGCGCCTAAACGTTCAGTCACCTAACGTTTGGCGCCCAAACGATACCGCAATCGTTCGGGCGCCCAACGATTCGTTAGACTCGTCACATGGAGAACCCTTCGGAAGAGACGCGCCCCCGGTGGCAGGGCCTGCCCAGCTGGCTGCTCACGCAGTCCGCGAACCACGCGCATCGCCTGGTGACCGAGGGTTTCTCCGCCGTCCACGCGCGGGGCTACCACTACCGCGTGCTGGCGACGCTGGAGGAGTTCGGACCGGCCAGCCAGGCCGCGCTGGGCCGCCGCAGCGGCATCCACGTCAGCGAGATGGTCGCGACGATCAACGAGCTCGCCGAGCGCGAACTGGTCGAGCGTGCCCCGGATCCCGCGGATCGGCGGCGGAACGTCATCTCGCTGACCGCCGCGGGAAAACGGCAGTTGCGGCGGCTGGAGAAGCAGCTCGCGGAGCGTCAGGACGAGCTGCTGGCACCGCTGTCACCCGGGGAGCGGGAGCGGTTCGCCGAGCTGCTGGCGAAGTTGCTGGACCACCACGACCGGCGCGCCGGTGCCCCTGAGACCTGGCCGGGCTAGAAACCTTGGACGGCCGCGAGGAAGGCTTGGCGGGCGTCGGAAGTGCTGTGCTGGGGCCAGAGTGCCTGAAGGGGTACGTGGACCGGCGGCTGTAGCTCCTTGACCTGGACCGCTCCGCCTGCCGCCGGTCCGGGTGAGGCGGTCACGAAGGCGACGCCGTGGGTGTCGAGTACGGCGGTGACCGGCGGTGTGCCCTGGATGGGGTTGCGGTGGACGCGGGGCTCGAATCCGGCGTCACGGCAGAGGTTGACGAGCAGGTCGGTGTAGCCGGACCGGCCGGGGTGTCCCCAGACGGTGATCTCTTCGCCTTCGAGGTCGTTCAGCCGGACTTCGGCGCGATCGGCGAGCGGGTGTGCCGCGGCTACGGCGATGGTGAGCCGTTGCCGGATCAGGGTGGTGCCGATCAGGCCGTGTGCGGGGGTGAGTGCCCGGGCGAGGCCGAGGTCGAGCTGTCCGCCGAGGAGTTGCGCGGTGAGTTCGTCGGGGTAGCGCTGGTTGACGTCGATGATCAGTTCGGGGTCGGTCTGGTGTTCGCGCAGCAGGGCGGTGACCTCGTCGCCGGTGACGGCGGGGGTGTGGCCGATGCGGAGGCGTTCGGCTTCGCCCCGGCCGATGCGGCGGGCGCGCCGGACGGCGGAGTCGGCGATGCCGTGCAGGAGGCGGGCGTCGGCGATCAGTGCCTGTCCGGCGGGGAGGACGGTGACCCCGGTGGCGCTCCGCTCGAGCAGGGGGACGCCGACTTCCCGCTCGAGCGTGCGCACCGAGGTCGACAGCGCCTGCTGGCTCAGGTGCAGCCGGGTCGCCGCGCGGGTGAAGCTGCCTTCTTCGGCGACGGCGATGAGGTGGTTCAGCTTGTACAGGTCCAGGCCCACCCCGGGGTTTCCCTTCGTGTCCGGTCTACGGCGTCATGGACAGCGTATGGGGGTGGCGGTGGTCAGCGTGTGGTGTAGCCACCGTTCGGGAACAGGGTCTGGCCGGTGAACCAGGTGCCTTCGGTGGCCAGGAATCGGATGATGGGCACGATGTCCTCGATCTCGGTGAGTCGTCCGCCCATGGCCTGGGACTTGTGGAATTCGACCCGCTCGGGGGTTTCCTGCGGGTAGAAGAACGGGGTGTCCATCGGGCCGGGGGCGACGACGTTGACGGAGATGCCGCGGTCGGCGAATTCCTTGGCGGCGGCCCGGGTGAAGTGTTCGAGTGGGGCCTTGCCGCCGGCGTAGGTGGCGTAGCCGTCGGTGAAGGCGGCGAGCAGTGAGGTGCCGAGGCTGATGATCTTGCCGTGGTCGGAGAGTCGTCGTCCGGCTTCCTGGATGAAGAAGTAGGCCGCTTTCGCGTTGATCGCGAACATGCGGTCGTAGTCCTCTTCGGTGGTTTCGAGGATGGGTTTGCGCAGGACCATGCCGGTGGTGTTGACGGCGATGTCGGCGCGGCCGAAGGTGTCGACGGCGGTGTCGAAGAGGCGGCGGACGTCGGCGACGCGGGTGAGGTCGCCTTGGACGGCGATGGCTTCGGAACCTGTGCCGTGGATGGTTTCGATGGTCTTTTCGGCGTCGGCCGCGGCGGCGTCGCCGTGGTAGTGGACGACGATCTTCGCGCCTGCCGCGGCGAGGGTGGTGGCGAGGAGCCCACCGAGGTTCTTCGCGCCGCCGGCGATGACCGCCACTGATCCGTCGAGGTTCTGTTCGCTCATGGTTTCGACCGTAGGAGCCGGGGGCGGGCGCTGGGAAACACAAGATCCGGGTGGGGTCACAAGCGGGGGTTGTGGGCTTTCCCACGTGTTCTGACGTGCCAATATCCGTGATCGAACGGCGGGATCACCCGGGATTGTGGACACTCGGTGCCGTGCTCCGAGAAGTCGATGATCTTGATCAGCCCGCCGGTCCTCCTGTGGTGCCCGAGTCCGGGCGTGCGGCGCGTGTGTTCGAGAGAGTGCTCGATCGGCTGGCGGGGGCGCCGTATCCGAAGGCGATCCTGCTCTACCTGGTGATCCGTACGGCCAGTGTCCAGTTGCTGGATCTGCTGGCCGCGCGCCGGGGCATGACGTTGACCGATCGGCTGACGGCGTGGGACGGGCAGTGGTATCTGCGGCTGGCGGTGCATGGGTACGCGGATCTGCCGGGGACGCTGGACGCGGCGCGGCAGCCGTATTCGGATGCGCCGATGGCGTTCTTCCCGCTGTATCCGAAGCTCGTCGGGATGGTGATGTGGCTCGGGGTGGACGTCGTCGTGGCGGCGCTGACGGTGTCGGTGCTGGCGGGTGCGGTGCTGGCGTGCGGGTTGATCCGGATCGGGCGGGCGGTGTCGTCGGCGCAAGGTGATCGGACCGGGTTGCTGCTGGTGGCGTTGTGGGCCGGGGCGCCGATGGCGATCGCGTTCTCGATGGCTTACACGGAGGCGTTGTTCTGCGCGTTCGCGGTGTGGGCGCTGGTGGGGGTGCTGGAGCGGCGGTGGTGGCTGGCCGGGCTGTGCGCCTTCGGGGCCGGGTTGTCGAGGTCGACGGCGGTGGTGCTGGTCGGGGTGGTGGTCGTCGCGGCGTTGATCGCGGTTTTCCGGCGGGCCGATGAGCGGTGGCCCGCGTTGGCGGCCGCCGTGGTGGCGCCGCTGGGGGTGGCGGGGTATCTGGGGTTCGTCGCGTACCGGACGGGTAGCTGGACGGGATGGCAGGACATCGAGTTGCGGGGGTGGAACACCGAGTTCGATTTCGGGGTGGAGACCTGGGAGTCGGTGCTGGCCCGGCTGACCGCGGACGAGTCGGTGTTCAGCACGCTGACGGTGTTGATGCTGCTGGGGGCGGTGGCGCTGGCGGTGGTGGCGGTGGTGTTGCGGGTGCCGTGGCCGTTGACGCTCTACGGGGTCGGTGTGCTGGCGCTGGCGATCGGTACGCGGGGGTTGCCGGACGCGAAGATGCGGTTCATCCTGCCGGCGTTCCCGGTGCTGATCCCGATCGCGATCGGGTTGGCGAAGCGGCGGACGGGGACGGCGGTGGCGGCGGCTGTGGCGTGGGTGGTGCTGGGGGCGTGGTTCTCGGCGCACGCGCTGACGGCGTGGCGGTACGCGATCTAGGTCGCGTACTGGCCTGCTTGGCGGGTCCGGTGGTCGGCGACGTGGACCCTGGTCGCGCAGCGGGTGGAGCAGAACCGGCGGCGTCCGTTGCGGGAGGTGTCGACGTAGACGGTGTCGCAGCCTTCGCGGGAGCAGACGCCGAAGCGGTCCGGGGCGTCGCAGACGAGGTGGGCGAGTCCTCCGGCGGTGTAGGCGCGGACTCGGCCGACGGTGCCCGCTTGTGCGTCGACGTAGTGCAGGTGGGGTGCTTTGCCGTCGTGGGTGGAGATGTAGGGCTTGGAGGCGGAGTCGCGGAGGAGCGCGTTGACGAGGTCGACGCGGGCGGTGGGGCCGGCTTCGAAGACGCGGCGGAGTCTTCTGGTCCAGGTGATGATCTCGGTCGCTTCGTGCTCTTGGACGGCGGCGACCGTCATGCGGTCTTTGAAGATCTCGGTCAGTTCGGCCGGTCCGGCGGCGTCGCCCAGGTTGATCAGGGCGGTGGCGATCTGGGCGGCCTCGCCTCCGTAAGGGTTGAAGTGCATTAGGTCATTACAGCACGATCGGGGTATGGAAGAGAACAGCTGTCCGCGGTGTGGTTGGCCGCTCGCCGAATTGCCCGGATGCACGACGAAGTCCCAGCGGATGTCGCAGGGGAGGCTCGACTATCTCCGGTGCCTGTGCGGGAGCTGGCTCACGCGGGTCGACGGTGTGGTGATCGGGGCGACGAGGTCCCAGCTGGGGCGGGCTCAGCTCTGACGGTGACGCGCGTCGGCGAGAAGTTGCGCGAGCGCGTGCACGGGGGAGGTCTCCAGCTTGTGCCGGTGGGCGTCGTACCGGTCGCGGGTGGTGCGGATGTCCGCGTGGCCCAGCAGGTCCTGGACCTTCTGGACCGGGACGTCGTTGGCCAGCAGCAGGGTTCCGGTGGTCCGCCGCGCGGTGTGCGGGGAGATCGTGTTGGCTTCGGCGAGTCCGGCGGCGCGGGCCTGTGCCCGCAGGAGGAACCAGACATCACGCTGTGCCAACGGTTTCCCGCCGGGTTTGGTGCTGTCGTAGGGGTGGGGCATGGTCGCGAGCAGCGGGCCGGTGAGTTCGTCGGGGCGGACGCCGGTGCGGGCGGCGCGCAGGTCGAGGTAGCGGCGGAGCGGATGCTGGGCGGCGGGGACGAGCGGGACGAAGTCGCGGTGGCCGCCTTTGGCGGTGTAGCGCAGGATCGTGTGCCCGGCGTCGGTGTCGAGGTCGCGCACGGTGGCGGTGGTCAGGCCGGAGACGCGCAGTCCGGTGTAGAACAGGATCGCGACGACGGCGGCGTCGCGCCAGGACGGTTCGGTGTCGTTGGCGCGGGCCCGGTTCTCCATGTGGTTGAGCAGTTTCGCCGTCGCCTCGCCGCCGAGCGCGGGCAGCGGCGGGGTCTTGCCGGTCTTGGGCCGGTTGACCGCGGAGACCGGGTTGCGGTCGGCGACGTCGTTGGACTGCAGGTACCGGTACCAGCTGGAGATGCCGGCGAGGGTGCGGGCGACGGTGGAGTCGGCGGCGGGCCGGGGGAGGCCGTCGCGGCCGGTGACGGTGAGGGTGTTCTTCCAGGCGTCGACGTCGGCGCGGCGTGCGGTCAGCGGGTCGAGGCCGGTGCGGGCGCACCAGCCGAGCCAGGCGGAGAGGTCGGCGTAGTAGGCGCGGCGGGTGTGGTCGGTCTTGTCGGTCTCGAGCCAGAGTGTGGTGATGTGCCGGATCGCGTACCGGTCGAGGGGATCGGCCGGGGGGAGGGCGGGCAGCAGCGCGACGGCTTCGGCGAGGACCTGCCGCCGGTTCTCGGCCCTGGTCTCCGGTAGCCGGGTGGCAGGTGCTTCCGGCGCGGTGGGCACGAGTTCGGCGGACATCGTGATCATCCTAACGCAACTCGCCGGGTCGCGAAGGTGAAGTCGGGCAGTCCGAACCTGGTTTTCTTTCCGCTATTGACAGGATCGTAAGCCGCCCCATATTTTCTGCTCGTCACGTTGATGACTACTGGGGATTGGGGGAAGCTCAATGAAGGCTGTTCGTTTCTTCACGCGTTCGATGCTGCGTAGTATGCGCAGCAAGGAGTCGGGCTGGTTGATCTACTACATGGATTACTGAGCCTGAGTGTTTTGCGGTTGCGGCGGCGGTCTCTGATCGCCGCCGCAACCGTCTTTTTCTGGGGGAAGTCATGCACACAGTCGTCGACGGCGTCCCGGGTGGCTTGATGGCCGATCCCCTGCGTCATCTCCTGACGTGGGACCGGGCCGGGAAACCGCCGGTGGTGCTGTTCGAACCAGGTCGGTACCTGGTGTCCGACGCGGAGATCGTCCGTACGGTTCTCGCGAGTACGACGGAGCCTTTCGAGGCTCGCGCGGCCACACTGGGGGCCGCCTCGGACTGGATCCCGGGTTCGCCGAAGAGCCGTCCGGTGAACGCGGCCATCGCGCGGGAACTGGACACCGTGCTGCGGTCGTTGCCGAAGGAGCGGATCGCGGAGGAGCTGGCGGCCGCGATGGGCGGCGAGGTCTGGCCCACGGCGGTCTCGGATCTGTACCTGCGGTTGTTCGGTGAACGGCTGCTGCCCGACCTCACCCCGTCGGCTCGCAAGGCGCTGAACCGCGCGCTGGCGTTCTCGAATCGGCGTGACCGGGACAAATCCGCCGTTCTCGCGCTTCGTCGTCGCATCGCGCACAGCCGGGCGGAGGCCGCGCTCCACCGATGGGCGTCGGATCGGGACGGAGACACGGGTTTCCAGAAGGCCATCCACGACACGGTCGGGTCGATGGACGACGTGGCGCTGATGCTGCACGGTCTCATCGGGGCGATCTGCCGGGCGACCGCGATGGTCATCTCGTGGTGTGTGCTGCTCGACAGCGGCTGGCGGCTCGGGATGCCGGCCGGTGCGACGCTGACCAGGGCAGAGCCGCGCGACCCGGTGGAGGACCGGGTGCGTGAGGCGCTGCGGCTGTGGCCGACGGCCTGGCTGATGTCCCGGAAGGTCACCACCCCGGTCGAGGTCGGCGGGGGGGCGCTGTCACCGGGCGAGCGGCTTTATCTGTGCACTTTCCTCCTGCACCGTGATCCGAGGGTGTGGAATGACGCGGACGAGTACCTGCCGTCGCGCTGGGAAAATCCGCCCGAGGGGTATAAAGCGGTCTATCTTCCCTATGGTTTCGGGGCGGCCGCTTGTGTCGGTTCGCGTTTCGTGAACCAGGCGACCGCGCGGGTCCTGGAATGCTGGAGTGAATTGCCGGCCGCGAAAATCGAGCTGCGGAAAGAGAATCCGGTGATGGGGCCGATTCTGGCCCCACCCGAATTCCGATTCGTCCAGGATCAGGTGTAGTAGCCCGCCACCGGCACCCGGGCCTCGTCGAACAGCGCCGGGCCTTCCAGGCGTACGGCCGGCGCGGTGGACGGCGGTTTGAGCGCGGTGACCTGCTCACCGGACAGGGCGAACACGACCCGTCCCAGGCTGGAACGTTCGATGGCGCCCTGGCACATCCCGCACGGCTGGCAGCTGGTGTACATCGTCGTCGCGGCCGCGACGGCGGGTTCCAGTTCGCGCGCGGCCCAGACGGCGAGTTTCAGTTCCGGGTGCAGGCTGATGTCCGATTGGGACACCGTGGTGTTGTGCTCCTCGGCCAGCACCGTGCCGTCGGGCCCGACGAGCAGCGACCCGAAGGGCGGGTCGCCGTCGGCGCGGGACTTCGCGGCCAGTTCGATGGCGCGGCGGAGGAACTTCTCGTCCTCTTCGGTCATGATCGCTCCTTTTCGGACCGGTAGTGGCCCAGTTCCCAGTGTGCGGCGACGGTCGCCAGTGCCTGCCAGGCGGCTTCCGGTCGCCGGGTCTCTTCGGGGTCGCCGGAGAACGGGTCGAGCACGACCGTCTCGGCGCCGAGGTGGCGGAGCCGGTCGAGGTCGTCGACGATCTGCTCGATCGTGCCTTCCCCGGCGGCCCGGTCCGGGCCGGTGACCGGCCGGTCGGTGATGTTCAGCAGGATCCGCGGGGTGAACGCGGGGACGGGACGGCCCTGGCCGTCGGCGATGGCCTTGACCCGGGTGAGCGCCTCGGTGAGCCAGGGGAGGGTGGCCCGCAGCGGATGCCAGGCGTCGCCGACCCGGACGGCGCGGCGGATCCCGGCGTCGCTGTTGCCGCCGACCCAGATCGGGATGTCGCCCGCGCGGTAGTCGGTGTCGTTCGCCCAGGCGTCCCGGACGGCGTCGAGGTGGTCGTCGGTCAGCCGTCCCCGTTTCTCGAACGGGACGTCGAGCGCCGCGAACTCCTGGCGGGCCCATCCGGACGCGACGCCGAGCACGAGCCGTCCGCCGCTGAGCTGGTTGAGGTTCGCGGCCATCCGCGCGATCAGCAGCGGATGCCGGTACGGGACGATGAGCACGGTGGTGCCGAGCCGGATCCTGGTCGTCCCCCCCGCGAGCCACGACAGTGTCGTGAACGGTTCGTAGAACGGCGCCGGGTACTGCTCGGCGACGTCGGGGGTGATCGCGACGTGGTCGGACACCATGAGCAGGTCGTAGCCGAGGCCTTCGACCGTGGTGGCCCAGCCGCGGAGGGTTCCCGGGTCGGTCCCCGGGCCGAAATTCGGGACGTTGACGCCTATTCGCACCGGGCAAGGCTATCGGCGCCGGTCACCGGCCGGGAAGAGATCTTTCCCGGCGTATCGCGGCTCGCGCCGTGGATCTGCCGGTAATCTGGCCGGATGACCGAGACTCTCGACGCGACGGACTGGGCCATCCTCGTGGAGCTCCAGAAGGACGGCCGTCTCCCGCTGACCGAGCTGGGGAAACGGGTCAGTCTGAGCGCGTCGGCGACGACGGAACGGGTGAAGCGGCTGGAGTCGGCCGGGGTGATCACCGGATACCGCGCGGACGTCGACCTCGAGAAGGCCGGGTACGTGGTGCTCGCGGTGGTGCGGCTGAAGTACCCCGGCAGCAAGCACGCCCCGCTGCACAAGCTGCTGGCCGAGCGGACCGAGATCCTCGAATGCCTCCGCACCACCGGTGACGACTGCTATTCGCTGAAGGTCGCGGCGCCGTCGATGGGGCGGCTGGAGGAGATCGTCAACGAACTGGCGCTGTTCGGGAGCACGAACACCAACATCGTCTACAACCAGACGCTGCGCTACCGGGGACCGCAGGGTCCGTGACCGAGCCGGTCACGGACCCTGCGGGGCTCAGCCCTGGCCCGCCGTCTCCCACAGGCCCATGACGTTGCCTTCGGTGTCCCGGAAGTAGGCCGAGAAGCCCATCTCGCCGACCGCGGTCCGCCCGACCAGGGTCGAACCGCCCTGCTTCTCGATGACAGCGAGTGTGTCGTCGATACTGCCGACGTCGAGCACGATCACCGGCCCCTCGGCGGGGCCGAGGCCCTTCGCCAGCATCCCGCCGTTGATGAAGCCCGGTTCCGAGGGCATGCCGGTGTCGCCGGTCGGGCCGGAGGAGACCATCGTGTAGTCCATCCCGGGCATCGCGTCGGCCTTCCAGCCGAAGACCTCGCGGTAGAAGCCTCGTGCGCGCTCGCCGTCTTCGAACGGAATCTCGAAGTGCACGACCCGTCCGGTCATCGTCATCAACTCCTGTCGTGGCAGCGGTTTCGAACGCCCCCAGCCAATAGCGCCCGGCGCCGCCGCACTAGAGCCCTTCGCCCTCTCCGAACCACCGGCGCAGCGCCCCGGACAGGCCCTGCTGGTCTTCGCCGGTCCACGCGACGTGACCGTCCGGCCTCAGCAGGACCGCGGGCACGTCGAGTTCCTCGCTGACATCGACGACGTGGTCGACCCGGTCTCCCCACTCCCGCACCGAAAGCCGCCCGGTCTGGTCGAGCAGCAGCCCGCGGCCCCCGCGCATGAGCCCGTAAAGGTGCCCCTGCTTCAGTTCCAGATCCCGCATCCGGCGGCCGAGCAGTTCGTGCCCGTCGCCGAAGTCGTAGCGGATCCCGGTCGCGGTGGTCTTCTCGGTCAGGTACCGGCTCACCTCTTCGATGTCCATCAGTTCCGACAGCAGCCGCCGGACCGCCTGGGCGCCCGGTTCGAGGGACATCAGGTGCATCTGGGCGCGGGTGTTGTCCAGTACGGCGGCGGCCACCGGACGGCGTTCGGTCTCGTAGGTGTCCAGCAGGCCGTCCGGTGCCCAGCCGTCGATCGCGGCGGCCAGTTTCCAGCCGAGGTTGAAGGCGTCCTGGACGCCGAGGTTGAGGCCCTGCCCGCCGACCGGTGGGTGGATGTGCGCGGCGTCGCCGGCGAGGAACGCGCGTCCGACGCGGTAGTGCTCGGCCAGCCGGGTGGCGTCGCCGAAGCGGGAGAGCCAGCGCGGCGAGTGCACGCCGAAGTCGGTCCCGGCGACGGCCTTGAGCTGCTTCTTGATCTCTTCGAAGGTCGGCGGGACTTGGGGGTTGTCGCTGACACCGTCGGCGGGCACGCCGACCCGGTACATCCCGTCGCCGATCGGGGAGACACCGAACCGCAGCTGTGTCTTGCGGACCTCGGTCATCACGGCGAGCACCGTGTCCCAGTCCTCGGTCAGTTCCATCTCGCCCAGCAGCGTCTCGACCGTGGTGGGCTCCCCGGGGAAGTCGACGCCGAGGAGTTTGCGCACCGTGCTGCGGCCGCCGTCGCAGCCGACGAGATACCGCGACCGCAGCCGGGTGCCGTCGGCCAGCTCGACGTCCACCCCGTCCTCGTCCTGGCTCAGCCCGGTCACTTCGCGGCCTCGCCGGATGTCGACGCCGACTTCGGCGGCGTGGTCGATCAGCAGGCGGTCGGTGATGGTCTGGGGGATGGCGAGGAGGTACGCGTGGGCGCTGTCCACCGCGGGCGGCGGTTTCCTGATGCCGGCGAAGGAGCCGAGCGGGTGCTTCGTCCCGTGTTCGAGGAAGCGCTCCAGCAGGCCCCGCTGGTCCATCACCTCGATACTGCGCGCGTGCAGGCCCATCGAGCGGACGACCTTGCTCTGTTCCACGTCCTTTTCCAGGACGACCACGCCGACGCCGTGCAGTCGTAGTTCGGCGCCCAGCATCATGCCGGTCGGGCCACCACCGGCGATGATCACGTCGATCAAGAGTTCCCCCGTTTGTCGAGCTCGTGCTTACGGCGGGTGATTGTCCGGGACGACCGGGGTCTTGCCGCAAGCCCCGGGGTGCGGTATACGTTGGAAGTGGCAGGGAGAGTCGATCTCTCTGCCTTTGTCATATCCGTCCGTTGTGGACACACCTCTTCCGGCCCGGGATCGGGGAACTCAGTGTGACCTGTGACGAACATGTTCGTCACGAACTTGTTCGGAGCGAACATGTTCGTTAAGCTGGCTTCATGGCACTGGAGAAGAGCCGCCGGGAGCGACCGGCGAAGCCCGCCCTGACCCGCGACGGCATCGTCGCGACCGCTGTCGGGATCCTGCGCGAGGAGGGCTTGCGGAAGGTGACGATGCGCCGCCTGGCGCAGGAACTCGACACCGGCGCGGCCTCGCTCTACGTCTACGTCCGCAATACCGCCGAGTTGCACGCGGCGATCCTGGACGAACTCCTGGGCACGATCGCCCCGCCGCCGTCGCGGGGCGGATGGCGTGACCGGCTCGAACGGCTGCTGACCGCGTACACGGCGATGCTGCTCGAATACCCCGGTCTCGCGCTGTCCGCCCTGGTGGCCCGCCCGAGCGGCGAGAACTACCTCGGCCTGCTCGAGACGCTCCTGAGCCTGCTCGCCGAGGGCGACGTGCCTCCCGAGCGGCGCGCCTGGGGCGTCGACATCCTCCTGCAGCACGCGACGGCGATCGCGGCCGAGCACGCCGGCGAGGACTCCCCGGAGGACTGGGACGCGCTCGCCCGCGCCGTCCGCGACGCCGACGCCACCACGCATCCGCAGGTCGCCGCCCACGCGGGCGACCTGCTCACCGGACAACCCGCACAGCGGATGTCCTGGGGCTTCCAGGTGCTCATCACCGGGATCGCCGACACCGCCGTACCACCCGGAAGGAACCCGGCATGACCACACACCACCCCATCGCGATTGTCGGCGCGGGCCTGGGCGGGCTCACGCTCGCCCGCGTCCTGCACGTCAACGGCGTCGAGGCCGCGGTCTTCGACCTGGACGCGTCACCGTCGGCCAGAGCGCAGGGCGGGATGCTCGACATCCACGAGGACACCGGCCAGGAAGCCCTCCGCGCGGCCGGTCTCCACGACCGGTTCCGAGCACTCGTGCACCCCGGCGGCGAGGCCCTGCGCATCCTCGACCGGCACGCTGTCGTCCACCTCGACGAGACCGACGACGGCGACGGCGGACGCCCCGAAGTCGCCCGCGGCGATCTGCGCGACCTCCTGCTCGGCTCCCTGCCCGCGGACACCGTGCGCTGGGGCACCAAGATCACCGCCGCCCATCCAGTCGGCGGCGGGAAACACGAGGTCGTCCTGGCCGACGGCACGGTGTTCACCACGGACCTGCTGATCGGCGCCGACGGCGCGTGGTCCAGGATCCGGCCCCTGGTCTCCGACGCCGAACCGGCCTACGAAGGCATCTCCTTCGTCGAGGTCCACCTCCACGACGCCGCGACCCGCCACCCCGCGAGCGCGGCACTCGTCGGCGGCGGCATGTTCTTCGCACTCTGTGCGGGCAAAGGCCTCCTGGCCCACCACGACTCCACCGGCAGCCTGCACGTCTACATCGCGCTGAGGACCGCTGAGGACTGGATCCGCGGGATCGACTTCAGCGACACCGCCGGAGCGAAAGCCGCCGTGCTGACGCACTTCGACGGCTGGGACGCGAACCTGCGGGCACTGATCACCGACGCGGACGGCGACCTGGTCGCCCGGCCGATCCACGCGCTGCCGGTCGGCCACCGCTGGGACCGTGTCCCCGGCGTCACCCTCCTCGGCGACGCCGCCCACCTGATGTCGCCGTTCGCCGGGGAGGGCGCCAACCTCGCGATGTTCGACGGCGCCGAACTCGGCCGCGCCCTCATCGCCCACCCCGGCGACGTCGAGGCCGCTCTCGGCGCGTACGAGAAGGAGTTGTTCCCCCGTGGCGAGGCCTCGGCGGCAGAATCCGCGGAAAGCCTCGACCTCTGCTTCGCCGAGGACTCCCCGAAGCCGCTACTGGAGCGATTCGCGTCGTATCGCTGAGGCAACCATCGCACGGTGCCGGGCGTGCATCCGGTAGCGAGCGAAGGGGAACCGCGGTGGAAGCACACCAGGGATGGGCCGGCGAACTCAGGCCGGAAGAGATCGCGGTGACCAGGAAGTGGCTGGCCAGACGCGGGATCGAGGTCGGGGAGCCATCGAGGTCGCTCGCCATCCGGGTCGGCCCGCGGCTGAGCCGGATGGTGCCCGGCAGGCTCTGGTGGCTCGTTGGAGCGGTGGTGGTGAGCACGCTGCTGGGCGGCGCCTACGAGTTTCTGGTGGCTCGCGGCGAAGGGGCGTCCGACGGCGTCAGCCTCTACTTCATCTGTGCCAGCCTGCAGACCGCGCTCTGGGCGTCGTACCTGCACCGTGAGCGCGCGCTGGGTCCGCTGCCGGTCATGGACCGCCGCTCCGGGCGCCCGCCGGCGCGGAAGATCCTCGGCGGCTGGTACATCGCCTCGCTCGCGATCACCTTCGGCGGCGCCGCCGCGCTCGCGGCGGCCATCCACCTCACCAGCCCGGCGAAGGCCTACGCCTGGACCTGGCTGGGCGCGCTCTGCTGGCCCGCCCTCTGCTGCGCGGTGATCCTGGTGGTTACCCTGCGGCGGCCCGTCCAGGCCGAGGACACCGCCTCGGCGGCCGTCGACACCGAGCTGCGGGTCCTGGACTGCCAGGCCGCGGCGCCCGGTTTCTACGGGGCGATCGTCCTGTTCGACGTGGCGACCGGCGACAGCGCTCCCGCCGGGTTCACCGGCTGGCTGATCGCCTACGCGGTGCTCGCACTGGGGACCACGGCCCTCGGTCTCCGGCACCACTACCACCGTCCGGCGTTGCCGCCCGGCGACTACGGAATCCCGGTCCGGCGCCCGCTCGACCTGGCTCAGTAGGCCAGGCTCACCCGACCGGTTCGTGCTGGGTGCGCCGGGCGTAGGCCCGGGCGGCACGGGCCCGGTCGCCACAGCGGACCGAGCACCACTGACGACGGCCGTTGCGCAGGAAGAACCGGTTGCACGGCGCGGATCCGCAGGCGGCCAGCCGGTCGGCGTCCGGTCCGGTGAGCAGATCGGCGGCGTTGGCCGCGAGGGCCGCCAGAGCGTGTTCCACGATCTGGGTGATCGGATGCGGCGCGGTGCGGCACAGCCCCTGTACCGGATCCCAGCGCAGGAGCGCGGCGGTGGGCGCCTTGCTCAGCGCGTCGTTGACGGCGTTGAGGGCACTCTGCGGGGCAGGCTCCGCGCACGACCGGGAAGCGAGCAGGACTCGCACCTGTTCGCGCAGTGACCGGATCTGCGCCGCGCACATCTCCCGCAACCCGGTCCCGGGCGGGGCGAAACCGTGCTCGACGAGCCAGCGCGTCGCGCTGTCGGGGGTACCGACCTGGTCGACGAACTGCCCGCCGGGCAACGCGATCGCGGTGTTGGCGAACGCGAGCGCGACGTACTGCTCCGCCCCCGGCGCGGGAGGAAGGAGATCGGTCCCGGCGTAATCGTCCACGACCTCATGGTAGTCAGCGGATTCAACCATGAGAAAGTCTCACGGAAGTGGTTGCGGGAATCCGTGAGAACCCGCTAGCGTTCTTCACGGAAAGAACAATACCTATCCGTGAGGTGGAAGATGGCAGTAGGCGTGAACCCGATCAGCGACCAGCTCTCCGTCCAGGTCTTCGGTGGGCCGACGGCGCTGATCGAGTACGGCGGCCTGCGGTTCCTGACCGACCCGACCTTCGACGAGCCCGGCCACTACCCCAGGCCCGGTGGCAGGCCCGGCCTGACCAAGACCGCCCCGCCCTCGACGAAGCGCGCCGACCTCGGCCCCGTCGACGCGGTCCTGCTGTCACACGACGAGCATCCCGACAACCTCGACCACTCCGGCCGGGAACTGCTGGCCGACGTACCGCTGACCCTCACCACCCCCAGCGGCGCGGGCCGGCTCGGCGGCACCGCGAAGGGGCTCGCGCCGTGGGAGTCGGTCGACCTGCCCCGCCCGGACGGGGGAGTCGTGACCGTCACCGGCGCGCCCGCGCAGCATGGCCCCGAAGGCGCGGACAAGGTCACCGGGGAGGTCGTCGGTTTCGTACTGACCGCCCAGGACCTGCCGACCGTCTACGTCAGCGGCGACAACGCCTCCCTCGACGTGGTCCGGCAGGTCGCCGAACGGTTCGGCCCGGTCGACACCGCCGTCCTCTTCGCCGGGGCCCCGCGGCTGGAGGGGGTCTTCGACGGCGCACTGCTCGTCCTCGACAGCGCCCTGGCCGCGGAAGCGGCGAAGATCCTCGGCGCCGGCACCGTCGTCCCCGTCCACGTCGACAGCTGGGACCACTTCACCGAAAATCGCGACGACGTCGTGGCCGCGTTCACCGCGGCGGGCCTCGCCGACCGCCTGCGGCTCGGCTGATGTCCCAGCACCTGACCGAGCCGGTCACCACGGACTCACTGCCGCGGACACAGAAACGCACGCTGACCGTCTTGACCGTCTCGCAGGTGCTCAGCGGCGTCGGCCTCTCGGCGGGAGTCACCGTCGGCGCCCTGCTGTTCCAGGACATGCTCGGCTCCACCGCGCTGGCCGGGCTGCCCAGCGGCCTGCTCACCGCCGGAACCGCGATCGCCGCCGTCGGCGTCGGCCGCCTGTCCCAATCGCGGGGCCGCCGCCCCGGACTCGCGGGCGGCTACCTCGCGGGAGCCGCGGGCAGCGCGGGGATCATCACCGGCGCGGTCCTGCAGAACGCGGTCCTGATGGTCGTCGCGCTCCTGCTGTACGGCGCGGGCGCGGCGGCCAACCTCCAGGCCCGCTACGCCGGGGCCGACCTCGCCGCCCCCGCCCGCCGGGCACGCGCGGTGTCCACCGTCCTGGTCGCCACCACTCTCGGCGGGGTGGTGGGAGCCACCCTCGCCGCCCCGACCGGTGTCCTCGCGGCCGCACTGGGACTACCGCCGCTCACCGGACTCTTCCTCGTCTCCGGAGTGGCCTACGCCCTGGCCGCCGTGGTCCTCCTCGGCTGGCTGCGCCCCGACCCGTACCTGCTCGCCCGCACCCTCCCACCGGACGGGCGGGCACCCGGCACCATCCAGGACACGGGCGAGGGACCTGGTGTGCCACAAGGGATCCTGGTGATGGTACTGGCCCAGATCACGATGATCGCGATCATGACCGTGACCCCGATCCATCTGCTCGGGCACGGTCACGGCACCGGCGCCGCCGGTCTGGTCATCGCACTCCACGTCGGCGCGATGTTCCTGCCCTCGCCGCTGTCCGGGCTGCTCGTCGACCGCTACGGCCGTCGCGAGATCGCCGTCGCCGGCGGGATCACCCTGGCCGTCGCCGCCGTCCTCGCCGCGGCCGCCCCAGGCGACTCGGTGGTACTCCTGGCCCTCGCGCTCATCCTCCTCGGACTGGGCTGGAACCTCGGCATGGTCAGCGGCACCGCCATCATCACCGACGCCGCACCCGTCGCCACCCGCGCGAAGACCCAGGGGATGGCCGACGTCGGTGTCGCGATCGGCGGCGCGGCGGGCGGCATGTCGTCCGGGTTCGTCGTGGTCGGCATCGGCTACCCCGCGCTCGCCCTCCTCGGCGGCGTCCTGGCACTGGCCGTCATCCCCGCCGTCGGATGGCGCGCACGACGTCGTGAAGACGGAGTTCCCGTGCCCGGTGAGGGCCCGTTCGATCGTCGCGAAGGCCCCCTTTGAGACGGTGAACGTCGCAAAGGGGCCTTCGCGACGCCCTTGCCTTACCCCTCGAGGACAGGTGGGGCAGGGACTCGGCGCCCCCGCTGCCCCGTCCTCACCTCAGGTGCCGGTCGAAGAACCGGCCTGCCTCCTCCCCCGCGAACCGCGGGACGCCGGTGTGTCCGCCCATGTTGGCCTGAAGCGTCTTCTCCTTCGAGCCGAAGGCGTCGAACAGGTCCAAGGCCAGCTGCCGGTCGTTTCCTTCGTCGTCCCACTGAAGCAGGACATGCAGCGGGATGGTGACCCGCCGGGCGTCCTCGAACAGGGAACGAGGCACGTAACTTCCCGCGAACAGGACCGCGGCCGAGATGCGCGGCTCGACCGCCGCCAGCCGGGTCCCGATGGCGATCACCCCTCCCGAGTACCCGACCGGGCCGCCGATCTCGGGCAGCTCGAGGAGGGCGTCGAGAGTGGCCTGCCATTCCGGCACCGCCTTTTCGACCAGGGGGAGAACGAGCCGGACGACGATCTCGTCGGAGACCGGCTCGCCGGCCTCCACCGCCCGGCGCAGATCGACGCGGGCCTCCTCGGCGGCGGCGATCCGGGGCCGGTCACCGCCGCCGGGAAGCTCGATGGTGACCGCGGCGTAGCCGGACGCGGCGGCGTGCCTCGCCCGGGCGACCAGCCGGGGGTACATCTTGCGGACCCCGCCGGGGTGTCCCATCAGGATCAGCGGGGCGGGTGCGGCCCCGGACGCGGGCGTCCACAGGATGCCGGGGATGTCGCCGAGGATGAATTCGCGTTCGAGGACGCCGTCGTCGAAACGCTGCTCGGAAATGAAACGCATGGTCGTGCCTTTCGGGAGTGCTCAGAACGGCGCTCCCGGACGACCTATCGCCCGACCGTGACCCCAGAGGGGAGCACCCATGTCGATACTGCGTTCACGGGTACCACCTCCTCGGTCTCTCGCACGGCTACCGGGAGACTAGCGGCCGCCGTCGTTGGCCGCCAACGGGTTTCCGCGTGCGCCATATTGGGGCGTATGGCCTCCACCGTCGAAAACGACTACGACACCTTCGCCGAGGCGTATGCGGCCGAAAACGAGAGCAGCCTCGTCAACGCCTACTACACGCGACCGGCGATCCTGGACCTGGCAGGGGAGGTGTCCGGCCGTCGGATCCTCGACGCCGGCTGCGGAGCGGGCCCCCTGTTCGAGGCACTGCGCGACCGCGGCGCCCTCATGACCGGCTTCGACGCCAGCACCAAAATGGTGGAGCTGGCCCGGAAACGGCTCGGCCCCGACGCGGACTTGCGGGTCGCCGACCTGGCCGAACCCCTGCCGTATCCGGACGGCGCGTTCGACGATGTCATCGCCGCCCTGGTGCTCCACTACCTGGAGGACTGGTCCGCGCCGCTCGCCGAGATACGACGGGTGCTGAAGCCCGGCGGACGGCTGATCATGGCCGTCAACCACCCGATCATCTTCAAGCTGCTCTATCCCGAAGCCGACTATTTCGCCACCGTCAAGTGGGCCGACGAGTACATCTTCAGCGGCCAGAAGGCCGTGCTCACCTACTGGCACCGTCCGCTGCACGCGATGACCGACGCCTTCACCGCCGCCGGCTTCCGGACGGCCGTCGTCAGCGAGCCGCACCCCGCACCGGGCGCCCGCGAGCGATTCCCCGAGGAACTCGCGGGCAAGACGGCCTTCCTGAGCTTCCTGTTCTTCGTCCTCGAGGCCGCCTGACCGGATCAGCTGGCTGGGCTACTGGCCGGCCCGGCTGGGGGCCCTGGCTTGAGGAAATCGAGGCCGCAGGGCGCTCTTCCGCATCGAGAGCGGCTCAAGCTCCGAAATGGACGGTGTGGGCCAGACCGGGAGCCGCGAAAGTGAGCAGACGCAGGGCTTCGGCCTCGATGGCCTCACGGTCGTTCGCGGAAAGCGGGCGCAACGGCACCACGGTGAGCGCACCAGCCCGGTCCCTCGTCCAGGTCGCCGCCACCGTGCCGTCGACGAGCACGGTCGCCGCGACCGCGTCGCCTTGGCAAACCTGGCGCCGGATCGGGTCGGCCATGATGCGGGTCCGGTCGGCGTGCGCGAGCAACGTCGCGTCGAACTCCGGCAACAGCCGGACGGGCGCGGGGAGATCGGCGGGCGGCAGTTCCCGGTCGGGCAAGTCGAACAGCTCGCGGCCCGACTCGTCCGCGTAGGTGCGCAGTTCCGGCCGCAACTGCTCGAAGATCTCAGGCAGCCCGCTCACCCCGGACCAGGTCCGTGCGTCGGCGACGGTGGCCGGGCCGAACGCGGCCAGGTAACGCCGCACCATTTCGCGGGTGCTCCCGGCGGTCGCTTCGGGCAGGTCCGGAAAGGCCGCGACCGGGGTCGCACCGCGCTTGCCCCACGTCCCGCTCGGCGCGGGATGCACCACGGGGAGCAGGTACTGCACCGTCCAGCCGAGCGCGGTCGCGTCGGCGCCGGGGCGGGTTCGCGCGAGCGCTCGGCCCAGTTCGGGACGGGTGAGCACTTCGCCGCTGGACAGCAGTTCCGCCGCTTCGGTGACGAGGTCGTCCAGCTCGATGCCGGTGGTACGGCGGCCGAAAACGTTGCGCTGCACCCGTTTCAGCAAGGGCGACAGCACCGGCCGTACGAGCCGGAAGTCCGCCGTCGGCACCAGGTGCTGGGTAGCCCGCATCAACACGGACCGCACCAGGGAACCGGTTTCGATGGCGGTGGTGAGGTCCTCGATGGTGAAACGGTCGAGCCTGCTCCATAGCGCGAGATAGGGCGGATCCGGGGACTGCGCGTTGAGTCCGAAGAGGTGCCCGGTCGTCGCGACCACGTCCAGTCCGGCGCGGCCGAGCAGCAACTGCCGGTCGAGCAGGGCGCGGTTGAGCGCCCGCGGGCTCAGCACCGCGGTCCCGCGGGCGCCCATCTCAGCGAACCTTCCGGAAGAAGACGCGGACGTCGTCGACCAGCGCGGCGGGCGCCTCCATGGCGAGGAAGTGCCCGCCGTGGCCGAGTTCGGTCCAATGCACGATGTGGTGGTCGCGCTCGGCCCAGCGGCGGATGGTGACGTCATGCGCGGACACCAGCACGCCGACGGGCACCTTCGGCCCGGTGGGCGCTTCGGCGGTCCAGCCGCCGGTTCCGCCGGTCCACTCGGTCCAGCTGTCGCTCCAGCCGTTCGCCGACAGCTCCTCGTAGTAGATCTGGGCGGCGGAGCCCGCGGTGCCGGTGAACCAGTACAGCGAGATGGTGGCGAGCATGCGGTCGCGATCCACGCACTGCTCGGGCAGCGCGTCTTCGGGCATGGTCAGTTCCTTGAACTTCTCCACGATCCACGCGAGCTGACCGGCGGGCGAGTCGTGCAGGCCGTAGGCCACCGTCTGCGGACGCTTGGAGTTGCACTGCAGGTAGCCGTCGTTGAAGTTCTGCATCGCCTGCCAGCGTCGCTGGTCGGCCTCGGGGAGGTCGTCCAGTTCACCCTCGGCGCCGATCGGGAACGAGATCATCCCGTTGACGTGCACCCCGATCACGTGCTCGGGATCCTGCTTGCCGATCTCCGGGCCCACCCACGAACCGGTGTCGTAACCCTGCACGCCGTAGCGTTCGTAGCCGAGGTCCGCCATCAACTTGGTGAACAGGCCCGCCATCTTCGCAGCGTTCATGCCCGGCCCGGCCAGCGGCGTGGAGAAGCCGAAGCCCGGCAGAGACGGGATGACCAGGTGGAAGGCATCGGCCGGGTCGCCGCCGTGCGCCCGCGGGTCCGACAGCGGCCCGATCACGTCGAGGAAATCGGTCACCCCGCCGGGCCAGCCGTGCAACAGGACCAGCGGCGTGGCGTCCTGCTCGGGGGAGCGCACGTGGAGGAAGTGCAGGCGCTGGCCGTCGAGGGTGGTGACGAACTGAGGGTGCGCATTGAGCGCGGCTTCCTGCGCCCGCCAGTCGAACTCGGCGCGCCAGTACTCCGCGAGATCGGTCAGGTAAGCGACGGGCACCCCTCGGCTCCAGCCGACGCCGGGCAGTTCGGACGGCCAGCGGGTGGCGGCCAGCCGTGCGGCGAGGTCGTCGAGCTGAGCCTGCGGGATATCGATCGAGAAGGGGTGGATGTCCGGTGTCATGGGCGCAACGCTAGGAGGCGGTTAGGACAGGTTTGGTCCTAACGATCGGGCAGAATGGAAATCATGCTGGAGACTTCCGCGCGACTGCTGAAACTCCTGTCGTTACTGCAGACGCACCGTGACTGGCCGGGCGCCGAACTGGCGGAACGCCTCGGCGTCACCACGCGGACCGTGCGGCGGGACGTGGAGCGTCTGCGGGAACTCGGTTATCCGGTGCACGCGCTCCAGGGCACACCCGGCTATCGGCTCGGCGCGGGCGCGTCCCTGCCGCCGCTGCTGCTCGACGACGACGAAGCCGTCGCGGTGGCCGTCGGATTGCGCACCGCCACGGGCAGTTCGGTCTCCGGTATCGAGGAGACGGCGTTGCGCGCGCTCACCAAGCTGGAGCAGGTGCTGCCGTCGCGGCTTCGGCATCGGGTGAACACACTCCAGAGCGCGACCGTGCGCGCCGGGGTGGCACCCGGCCCGAAGATCTCGGCGGACACGCTGATGACCATCGCCGACGCATGCCGTCGCCAGGAGTGCCTGCGCTTCGACTACATCAGTCCGCGCGGTGGCGCGTCCCGCCGGACCACCGAACCGCACAGCCTGGTCAACTTCGGCAGGCATTGGTATCTGGTCGCGTTCGACACCGGCCGCGACGACTGGCGCACCTTCCGGGTGGACCGGCTCACCCCCAAACCGCCCGCCGGACCCCGGTTCACCCCGCGCGAGCTGCCCTATGACGACGTCGCGACTTACTTGGCGCACCAGCTTTCCGCGCGCGGTTGGCCCTGCCAGGCGACGGTCACCCTGCACGAATCCGCCGACGCTGTGACGGACCGGGTCTGGCCGGGCATGGGTGCGATCGAAGCCGTCGACGAGCACAGCTGCCTGCTGCACCTCGGCGCCGAAACCACCACCGACCTGGTCTGGATGATCACCTCGGTGCAGACCGACTTCACCTTGGTCAGCGGACCACCCGACCTCGCGGGCGCACTGCGGCGGCAGGCCGGACGCTGCCTGTCCGCGATCGACCAGACCGGATGAGCGCGACTTCGCCCAGCGCCGCTCCGGGCAAAAACCTCTCCTAGCCGCCTCGTCGGCAAGTTATTTCGCACCCCGTACCAGGTAAAACGCTCTCAGGTCGTCGCTGAGCACCGAACGTCAGCCATCCGGTGTCATCCCACCCTCGGCAGCCGCCGAGCGCGCCCCCGAAGCAACACGCTCGATGGGCGACCGCAGCGATCAATCGGGGGCTCTAGCCCTCTTCTGGGGATGCTCAGTCATAAGGGTCATTATCACGGTGCATCGCTTTGCTTACAGTTTCGCGTATGGCTGACGCGAAACTGGATACGCGTATCGCGTAAACGGTCAAAAGGGACAAGAATTGCCGAGGTGCTGGGCGAGAAAAAGGGCGGCGCGGTCGAGGGCCTGGCATATATAAGAGCGCTGATGCGACGACGGCCCCGTTCTTCAACGACCTGGTGCGGTGCGAGACCCGCCTGTACAACGCGCTCAACGACCGGATGCGCCGAGGCCACGGGATCGCGGCCTCGCAGTACGAGTTCCTGCGCTACCTGCGCGACCATCCGGACGCACGAGTCGGGGACCTCGCGGCTTGTCCACGAAGCGGACGAGACGCTCGCGGCCATCGGCGCGCTCATCCAGACGGCCCTCGACCCTGCGCGGCTAGGCGCCGCCGCGCAGGCGCTGCGGCAACTCCTGACCGCGCTCGAACACGACAGGATCGGCACACCCGCAGGCTGAAGAGCCGCCGGTTCAGGGCAGGGCTTCGCCGAGCTTGTCCAGCCCCTCGCGGATCCCGTCCTCGACGCGCCGATACGTGTCCGCGCCGGTCACCAGGCTGTCGGCGATGCCACCGACCGTGTCCGCACTCGCCGTGAGCCGATCCCCGGCGGCGCTGATGTGCTTGGTCAGCGTGTCGCTGAACGTGGTGGCGGCGGGAACCTCGCCCAGCAGACGCGCCACCAGTTGCAGCCGCGACATCGCGCCCGCCGCGCCGCTCAACGTCGACGTCGCCTCGTCCAGGACACCCGCGGCGCCGACCAGCGAATCGGGGTCCGTTTCGTATCCGGCGTCGCCGGAGGAGAGCGCACCGTCCGGGTCGAGGCCGAGCTCTTCCAAGGAGATCCTGGTCAGCTCAGGCTCGTCCCACTTCGAACCCGGGTTCTTCTGGTACCCGTAGGCGCCGGATTCGTGTGCCAGCACGATCTCCCCGTCGATCTCGACGGCTTCCTCGACGCCGTGCGAGTCGTAGCCGTCGTCGTTGCCCGGCTCACCGCCCTTCAGCTCGATCTCTTCGCGATCGTTGAAGTCGAACCACTCCGGCGTCCGGTCCTGCCGGTAGAACTTGCCGCTGTGCCCGTCGGAGGAGGAGAAGATGAACTCGTCGTCGCGGACCACGACACCCTGGACGTTGTTCGGCGTCTCGATCGGTTCTCCGGCCTTGTCCGGCTGGGGTGAACCATCCGGGCCGACGGGGACCTCGTAGAGCCGGTTGTTGGTGTAGTCGCCCACGAAGAGCTTGCCTTGCGCGTAGGTGACGTAGCTGTGGGCGGGCGTGTCGACCACGTCCACAGCGGCGACCGGTTTGCCGCTGTCCCGCGCGGCGTCGAGTTCGGCCTTGTCGTAGACGTACACGTATCCGTTGGACGACACCCAGACGTGCTTGCCGTCCGTCGCGACACCGCCGGTGTGCGTGGGCGCGCCGACCTCGTCGTCGCCGTTGAGGTAGACGTTTCCCGATTCCACTCCGGTCTCGTAGTCGACGTAGGTCAGCCTGCTTGGCGTCAGGCCGGGGCCGATGGGGCTGTCGCCCGATCCGTCGCCGTCGCCGTCGTGGTACGAGCCGACGAGCAGGTTCTTGCCGTCGTAGGCAAGGCCCTGCGACGTCCACGGCTGCCCTGGATCGACGCCGCTGATGTCGGCGTTGCCGTCGCTGTCCCAGCCCTCGCTTCCGCCGCCGTCGGTGGTGGCCGCCAGCGCGGTGAGCCTGCTTTCGTAGGTCTGCTGGGCGACGGTCAGCGCCCGGATGGTCTTCATCGCGATCTCCGGCGCTTCGACGAGATCGGTCAAGCCGAGCTTGCGCCAGGGGCCGATGGCGGTGTCGGCCGACGTCCGCAGCGCGGAGTACGCCTTCGCGGCGCCCTTGATCGCCGCCTCTGCGGTGTCGAGCTGGGTGTACACCTCGGCGACGGTTCGCGAAGACTCTTTCGCCTTACCGACGAACTCCGCGGCCGCCGTACCGCGCCATGACCGCGCCGCCCGCAAGGCGCCGTCGGAGATCCCGTCCGCGACGGTCCGCAACGACGCCTTGGCGTCGGCGATGGTGGTGCCGACTTCGGCGATGCCCGCCGCGTCACCCGAGGTGAGCTTGGCGTAGAGCGGTTCGGGATCAAGGAACGGCATCGGCTCCTCCTCGGTCAGCGGTCGCGTTCTGACGTCGGCGGGCGGACACCGGTTCCCTCCGATCCACCGCTCAGGACAGCATCCCGCCGTCCACCCGCAGGACGGTGCCGGTGACGTAGGAGGCCCGGTCGCTCAGCAGCCATGCGGCGGCCTGCGCGACCTCCTCGGGTTCGGCCACCCGCCCGAGCGGGGTCTGGGCGTTGAGCCGCTCCAGGATCCCGGGGGAGCTCGCGACCCAGTCGTTGAACATCTCCGTCATCGTCGTTCCGGGCGCGACGGCGTTGATCCGGATCCCTTCCGGCCCGTAGGTGACGGCGGCCGAGGCGGTGAGGCTGTTGACGCCTCGTTTCATCGCGCCGTACGCGGGGAGTTCGGGATTGGCCGTCAGGCTGCCGACGCTGGTGTTGTTGACGATGGCCCCGGTCCCCGCGGTGGCCCTGATCGCCTCGATCTCGGCGACCATCGCCAGCCACGGGCCCTTGAGGTTCACCGCGTAGATGCGGTCGAAGTCGGCCTCGGTCACCCGGTCCAGCGGGCCGGGCGGCACGTTCGTCGCCCCGTTGTTGAACGCGACGTCGAGCCTGCCGTGCAGGTCCACGGCCCGGCCGACGGCCGCGCGCACGCTCGCCGCGTCCCCCAGGTCGCACACCACGTGGTCCGCGACGCCGCCCGCCGCGCGGATCTCCTCGGCGACGGCCTTGAGCTGGGACTCGGTGCGGGCGGCGAGGACGACACGGGCGCCCTCCTCGGCGAACAGCCGCGCGGCGGCGGCACCGATACCGCGGCCGGCGCCGGTGACGAAGGCGACCTTGCTGTCCAGCAGGCCCGAAACAGTCGTTGTGTTGGTCATGCCACCGAGAGTCCGCCCGCCCGGTGACGCTATCCAGGCACCGGCGGTACCTGGCTGGGCCAGGCGCGTCGCGCACACTGGAGAGGTGGACAGAGCACAACTGGCGGATTTCCTGCGCAGCCGCCGCGAGCGGATCGCCCCCGCCGACGTGGGCCTGCCCGCCGGGCCACGTCGCCGCACCCCGGGACTGCGCCGCGAGGAGGTGGCGCAGCTGGCGTTCATCTCGACCGAGTACTACACACGGCTGGAGCAGGCACGCGGTCCCCGGCCCTCCCGCGAGGTATTGGCCGGGCTGACCAGGGCGCTGCGGTTGTCGGACGTGGAACGCGACCACCTGCACCATCTCGCCGGTGCCCCGCCGGGACCTCCGCCCGGCCCGTCCCGTGAGGTCCGGCCCAGCATCCTCGCCCTTCTGCGGCGCCTTCCGCAGGCCGCGGCGATCGTGCTGTCGGCGACCTACGAGGTGCTCGCCTGGAACGACCTCGCCGCGGCACTGATGGAGGACTTCTCCGCACTCCCGCGCCGCGACCGCAACCTCGTCCGCCGCGCGTTCCTCGGGCCACGGCCGGAGAGCGGGCGGCTGTACGGGGTGTCGGACGCCGACGAGTTCGCCGCGAGCGCGGTCCGGAACCTGCGGGCCACCGCCGGCCGTTATCCCGACGATCCCGAGGTCACCGGGCTGATCCGGGAACTTCTCGACGGCAGCGAGGACTTCGCCCGGCTGTGGGCCGCGCACGACGTCTGCGCCGAGCCCACCCTGTGCAAGACGTTCCGGCATCCGGTGGTGGGCCCGATCAACGTCAACTGCGACGTCCTCGCCATCAGCGACCGGGATCAGCAGGTCGTCATCTACACCGCCGACCCCGGCACCCCGTCGGAGAACGCGCTGCGGCTGCTATCGGTCGTCGGGACGCAGCGCATGGACGTCCCGCGCTGAGGCTTTTGTAGGTTCCCTCGATACCAGCGACGAGACATGCGGATCGATCCGCAGCGCGGTGGCGAGCGCGAAGCGGCCCGCCGGGTCGTCGATCGTGCCGCCGAAGAGCGTCCGCAGCTGCCGGATCCGGTACCGGACGGTCTGGACGTGGACATGCAGTTCGACACCGATCGCCTGCGGCTGGTCGGGCCGCGCGAGCCAGGCCGCCAGCGTCGCGGTCAGCCGTTGTCTCGCCGGTTCGGGCAGACCCGCCAGCGGGGCGAGGACGTCCTTCGCGAACTCGGCGGCGAGTTCCGGATCGGCGGTCAGCAGCAGGTCGATGCGGTGGTCGGTGGTGTGGACGAGGGCACTGTCGCCGAGGGCGCCGGTGCGGGTGAGCCGCCACAACGCGCTCGCCCGGCGGGCGCCGAGCGCGGCCGAGCGCAGCGGGACCACCGGGCCGACACCGGCCTGGTCCCGGCCAAGCAGATCCCGCAACCGGCCGAGGTACCACTCCAGCCGGTCGGCGGGCATGACCACGGCCGTGAGGTCGTCGTGGCGGCCGATCAGTACCCGGCCGGGCATCCGGTCCAGCAACCGTGGCGCGACATCGGCGCTGGTGACGGCGATGACGAGCCGGTCAGGCGGAACCCACGCGGCCTGGCTCGCGGCGTCGTCGAGCACGTCGCGGGCGGGCGCCGGTTCGGTGAGCAGGAGACCGAGGAGCCGGTCGCGCCGCGCTTGCCCAGCCCGCGCCGCCTGTGACCGCGCTTCGGCGTATCCGTCGGCGGCCGCGGCCGAGAGTTCCGCGATGAACGCGAAAAGCGCCTCGCCGAGTTCCACGATCGCCTGCGTGGGGAGGTCCACGGCCGGGGCCGCCGAGGTGAGCTGCCGCCACACCCCTAGCGCGGCCGACTGGTAGAAGCCGAGCATCTCTTCCAGGCTGCGGCCCGCGGTGTGCTGGGCCCGGCCCTGCGCGCGGTAGACCTCGCGGTCGGTGGTGACGTCGGGGTGGCCGATCTCGCTGAAGAAGGCCGACAGCGCGACGTCGAGGGTGGTTTGCAGGTTCGCCGCCGTCCGGTGGTCCAGCGGGGTCCGCAGCCCGGCGCGGACCTGGTCCAGCGCGGCGGACGCGATCGCGGCGGTGTCCGGTTCCAGTCGGGTGAGCACCGAGGCGTCCAGGCGGCGCCACGGCTGCGCGGACGGCGTGGTCATAGAGGAAACCTACAAAACTCCGATCAAGAACGCGCGCTTCCGTTCTAGTGGTTCACCCGCTCCCCGGCGGACGCTGTCCGCGGCATCCGACGACGCATGCAGGAGGCGGCAGTGACACGTTCTCGCTGGGGAAGACTCGTTCGTATCGCCGCGGTGGCCGGCACCGCACTCACCCTCGCCGGATTCGCGACACCGGCCATCGCGGCCGAGCGCCAGGTGTACGTCGCGATGGGTGACTCGTTCTCGGCCGGTTCCGTGGTCCTGCCGCAGTCCGATCTGCTCACCTGCGCCCGGTCCGCGATCAACTACGCGGGCCTGCTGGCGAAGGAGATCGAGGTCGACGAACTGCGCGACGTCACCTGTGGTGCCGCGACCACGTCGCATTTCAGCAATCCGCAGAAGGGCATCATCTCCGGCACCAACCCGCCGCAGTACGACGCGCTGTCCGCCGACACCACCCTGGTGACCGTGGGCATCGGCGGCAACGACGTGGGGCTGGTCGGGCTCGCGACGTCGTGTGTGAACCTGCTTCCGGTGGGCACGTCCTGCAAGGCGGCCAACACAGCGGGCGGGGTGGACAAGTACGCGACCAGGATCGACGCCTTCGCTGCCACCTATGGGACGGTCATCGAGCAGATCCGCCAGCGTGCCCCGCGGGCGAAGATCGTCATGGTCGGCTACCCGACCGGGATCAAGGGCGGCGGCTGCTGGCCGCTCGTGCCGGTGCTGCCGCAGGACGCCGACTACATCCAGGCCAACATCGACAGGCTCAACGCGCGGATGGCCGAGCAGTCCGCGGCGCACGGCGCGAGCTACGTCGACATCCGGACGCCGAGCATCGGGCACGACGCCTGTCAGCCGATCGGTGTCAAATGGATCGAAGGGCTCATCCCGTCGGTGGTGAACAACAGCTTCGCGCCCCTGCACCCGAACGCCGCCGGACTCGCGGCCGTCGTACCGAGCATCCGGAAGGTGCTGTAGCGCGCGGACCGCCCTGGAGTCCGTGAAGGCCTCCTTGAGGGACTCAGGGTCCCTCAAGGAGGCCTTCACGGACTTGGCCGACGGACCGGCCGACGGACGTGATCAGGCGGTCGGCGCCCAGTACAGGAGCCGGTTCGGCGAACCGGAGCCCGGGTTGGTCACCTTGTTCGGGGTGGCGGCGTTGATGAGCGCGGTGGCCACCTGCGCGGGGGTGGCGGACTTGTTGTTCTGCAGGTAGCGGGCGGCGACGCCGACCACGTGCGGGGTCGCCATCGAGGTGCCGCTGATGGTGTTGGTCGCGCTGTCACCGGTGTTCCAGGACGAGGTGATGTTCGAACCCGGCGCGAAGATGTCCACGACCGAGCCGTAGTTGGAGAAGCTGGAGCGCGCGTCGGTGTTGGTGGTCGAGCCGACGGTGATCGCCTGGGTCACGCGGGCGGGGGAGTAGCCCGAGGCGTTCGCGTTGGAATTCCCGGCGGCCACGCCGTAGGTGACGCCCGCGGCGATCGAGCGGCGGACGGCGTCGTCGAGGGCGGTCGAGGCGCCGCCGCCGAGGCTCATGTTGGCCGCGGCGGGCTTGACGTGGTTCTTGGTGACCCAGTCGATGCCCGCGATGACGCCGGCGGTGGTGCCGCTGCCGGAGTTGTTGAGCACGCGGACGCCGTAGACGGTGGCGCCCTTGGCGATGCCGTACTGCGAACCGGCGATGGTGCCGGCCACGTGGGTGCCGTGGCCGTTGCCGTCCTGGGCGACGGCGTCGTTGTCGACGAAGTCGTAGCCGTTGCGGGCGCGGCCGCCGAAGGTGGTGTGGCTGATCCGCAGGCCGGTGTCGATGACGTAGACGTTCACGCCGGCGCCGGTGGAGGTGTAGCTGTAGCGCTGGTCGAGCGGGAGGTTGCGCTGGTCGACCCGGTCGAGGCCCCAGGACGGCGGGTTGACCTGCGTGGCGTCCGCGTGGACGACCTGGTTCTGCTCGACGGCCGCGACCGAGGGATCCGCGGCGAGCCGTTTGGCCTGCTTCTCCGAGAGTGACGCGGCGAAGCCCTTGAGCGAGCCGCTGTAGACCTGCTCCACCTTCGCGCCGAAGCGGTTGGCCAGCGCGTCCACGACGCCGGTGTCCTTCAGCGTGACGATGTAGCTGTTCGGGATCGCCTCAGGGGATCCCGCGGCGAGGATCTGTCCTTCGGCGGCCTGCGCGGGAGCGGCGGTGACGCTGATCGCCACGGCGAGGACACTCGCCATTCCGGCACCCGTCAGCCAACGCGCTTGTCTCGTCTCTCGCATGCGTTCGTCCTGTCGTTTCGCAGGGGACCGGCCGGTCAAGACCACGGGAGAGGAAAGCGGTCCAGCTCGACCGCATGGGACGGCACCTGCCGAAGCCCACGAAGATCGAGGTTATTGAGCGTTTGACATGTCCGATATCGACTGAATGGGGCAGGACCCGACCTTCGTCTGGCGACCATTAGCGTGGGGTGCCCTGCACGGAAAGTGGACCTGGGCTCCTCCGTACCCTGTGCGGGGAACACCTGCCGATCCTCTGGAGCCCGAATCACCGTGCCAGCCATTTCGAGCCTGCGAGCCGACTGCGAGAACTGCTTCGGCCTGTGCTGCGTCGTCCCGGCCTTCGCGGCTTCGGCCGATTTCGCGATCACCAAACCGGCGGGCCAAGCGTGCCCGAACCTGCTCGCGGACTCCCGGTGCGGCATCCACGACAAGCTCCGCAAGACGGGCTTCACCGGCTGCACTGTCTACGACTGCTTCGGCGCGGGCCAGAAGGTCTCCCAGGTAACCTTCGACGGCGAGGACTGGCGGAAGGCGCCGAAGACGGCGAGGTCGATGTTCGCGGTGTTCCCGGTCATGCGGGATCTGCAGGAACTGCTCTACTACCTCACCGAGGCGGCCGCGCTGCCGACGTCGGCGCCGATCCGCGGCGACCTGGCCGGGATGATCGACCGGACCGAGCGGATGACGCTGGAGAAACCCGACGTGCTGCGGAAACTGGACGTCCACGCGCACCGGGGCGAGGTGAACGGCCTGCTGCTGCGCGCGAGCGAGCTCGCCCGCGCCGAGGTGCCGGGCAAGAAGAAGGACCGGCGCGGCGCCGACCTCATCGGCGCGAAACTAAAGGGCGCGAACCTGCGCGGCGCGCTCCTGCGCGGGGCTTACCTGATCGGCGCGGACTTGCGCGGCGCAGATCTCCGCGAGGCCGACGTCATCGGGGCGGACCTGCGCGACGCCGACATCCGTGGTGCGGATCTGCGCGGCGCGCTCTTCCTCATCCAGTCCCAGTTGGACGCGGCCAAGGGCGACGCCACGACGACGCTGCCCGAGTCGCTCTCCCACCCGGCACACTGGTAGCCGTTTTCATCCTTTGTGGACGATCTCCCGCAGCCTGCCGTCGTGCGGCTGGGTGTGCAGGCGCCAGTAGTGCTCGGCGATGTCGTCCGGGTCGAACGGTGTCCCCTTCGCGACGGCGCCGGCGACGGTGACCGATGCGACGTGCACCCCCGAGGGCCCGAATCGCTTGTCCAGCAGGGAGACCAGCGCGCGGACACCGGCCTTGCCGAGCGACAGGCTGGTGTATTCCGGTATGGCGTCCGGCATCCCGCCGGTGATGATGATCGTGCCGGAGCCGCGTTCGGCCATCCCCGGCGCGACGTGAGCGGCGGTGGTGATCGCCCCGACGACGTTGACCGACCAGGCCCTGAGGTGTTCTTCGGCCGTGAGTTCACCGGGGGCGTCGGCCTGGATGACGGCGGCGTTGTAGATCACGACGTCGGGCTCGCCGTGTTCGCGGGTGGCGGCGTCGAGGGCGGTCGTGAGTGATTTCTCGTCGGTGACGTCGGCGGTCAGCGCGAGCGCGGTCCCGATTTCCGCGGCCACCGCGGCGAGCGTCGCCTCGGTGCGGGCGATGAGGGTGATCGGCAGCCCTTCGCGGGCGAACCGGAGGGCCACCGAGCGTCCGATGCCCGGTCCCGCGCCGATGACCACTGCGCCTGCCATGTGTGCTCCTTCGAGGTCGGTTGCGGCCGACCGTAAGCCCTCACATCGATGTGAAGGTCAAGCCGCGTTTCGTCCTCTGGATGCGGTAGTTCGCGATGCCAACTACCGCATCCAGAGGACGAAACGCGAGAGCGCCCAAAGTGCGCATCGGGTGAGCGGTTCACCTGCCAGACTGGGGTGTATGCGCGCTGATCGCCTGGTGGCCACCCTCCTGCTGATGCAGGCGCGGGGCCGGGTCACGGCTTCGGAGCTGGCCGACGAGCTCGAGATCTCGGTCGCCACGGCCCGGCGTGACCTCGAGGCGCTGTCGGCGGCGGGTGTGCCGGTGTACCCGCAACCGGGCCGAGGTGGCGGCTGGTCGCTGATCGGCGGCGCGCGGACGGACCTCAGTGGACTGTCGGCGTCGGAGGCGCAGGCGTTGTTCCTGCTGGCCGGGCCGGCGGCGTCGATCTCGCCGGAGGTCAGATCCGCGCTGCGGAAACTGGTCCGCGCCCTGCCCGACACCTTCCGGGCCGATGCCCAGGCCGCCGCGGACGCGGTCGTCATCGATCCGTCCCGCTGGGGTGAGCGGGAGAAGGAACGGCCCGCACCGCTGACCGTGCTGCAGGCCGGGATCGTCCGCCGCCGCAAGGTCCGCTTCGGTTACGCGAAGAGGGGGGCCGACCCGGCCGAGCGGCTGGTGGATCCATGGGGCCTGGTGGACAAGGACGACGTCTGGTACCTCGTCGCCGGCACCGAGAAGGGCCAGCGGACTTTCCGTGTCGACCGGATGTCCGACGTCGAGGTGAGCGACCTGCCCGCGGCGCGCCCGGACGACTTCGAGTTGTCGCGGGCGTGGGAGGGCGTGGTCGACCAGGTCGAACGCCGACGCTCGGGGCTGGACGCCACCGTGCTCATCGCCCAGCGGCATCTGCCGATCCTCCAGGACCATTTCGGACGGCAGTCGGTGGTGGAGGAGACGCTCGGCGACGGGCGGGTGCGGGTGACGGTGTCGGCGCCGGTGGCGTGGATGATCGCCCAGAAACTCGCGGGCTGGGGCTCGATGATCGAGGTGCTGGGCCCGCCGTCGGTCCAGGAGGAACTCGCGCGGATCGGCGCGGAACTGGTCGAGCGCTACGCGACGCCGGTGCGGTAGTGCTGCGGGCTGACGCCGTGTTCGCGTTTGAACGCGGTGCTGAGCGCGAACGAGCTGCCGTAGCCGACCTGCCGCGCGACCGCGCCGATGGTGACGTCGGGGTGCTGCCGCAGGAGATCCGCGGCGAGCGCGATGCGCCAGCTCGCGAGGTAGGCCATCGGCGGTTCGCCGACCGCGGCGGTGAACCGGCGGGCGAACGCGGCCCGCGAAACCCCGGCGTCGGCCGCGAGGCTCGCCACCGTCCACGGCTCGGAAGGCTTGTGCTGCAACAGTTTCAGCGCCCGGCCGACGACGGGGTCGCCATGTGCGCGATACCAGGCCGGTGCCGCGGCCCCCGGCCGGTCGAACCAGGTCCGCAGCGCGGCGACCAGCAGCAGATCGAGCACCCGGTCCAGGACGGCTTCCTGACCCGGCGAGTCCTTGACGATCTCCCCGGCGAGCAACGGCACGAGCGGGTTCTCCCACTCCTCGTCCCGCACGACCAGCAGCGGCGGCAGCGCGGTGAGGAGCCGTTTGCTGATCTCGCCCTCCAGCGGATAGGTGCCGGTCAGCAGGACGACGGGGCCGTCCGGGTCGCTGCCCCAGGTGCGGACGCCGAGGTCGGACAGCTCGGTGAGGTGGCGTCCGTCGGGGGTCAGGCATTCCTGTCCCGGCAGGATCATCGCCTGCGGTGGGGTGGCCGGATCGTCCGCGACGAGATACGGGTCCGGGCCGCGCGCGATGGCGATGTCGCCGGCGCCGAGCCGGACGGCGTCCCCGTGCTCGGGCACGACCCAGGAGTCGCCGCGAACCTGGGCCATCACCGTCAGCGGCGCCTCGTCCTCGACGCGCAGCGACCACGGCGGGGACATCACCGATTTCAGCAGGAACGCGCCGCGGGCGCGAGGTCCGTCGAGCAGTCCGGCGAGAGGGTCCATAGCCGCGAAGTGTAGACGATGAAACATGGAATGGAGCCTTTGAACTATGTCGCGTCTCATTCCAGGGCGCTTGACTAAGGGCATGACAGAGACGAAGAACAACGAGACGGTGCTGGTCCTCGGTGCGACGGGCAAGACCGGGCGCCGGGTGGCGCGGCGGCTGACCGACCAGGGGATCGAGGTCCGGAAGGCCTCGCGCCCGGTGTTCGACTGGGACGACCGCTCCACCTGGACGGCGGCGGTCACCGGCATCGGCGCCGCCTACCTGACCTACTACCCCGACCTCGCCTTCCCCGGCGCCGCCGAGGCGATCCGCGACTTCTCGAAGCTGGCCGTGGACCACGGCGTCCGGCGGCTGGTGCTGCTGTCCGGCCGCGGTGAGGAGGAGGCCGTGGTCAGTGAGGAAGGTGTGCGCGAGTCCGGTGCCGAGTGGACGGTCGTGCGGTCCAGCTGGTTCGCGCAGAACTTCAGCGAGCACTTCCTGCTGGAACCGGTCCTCGCCGGTGAGATCGTGCTCCCCGCCGGGCAGGTGACCGAGCCGTTCATCGACGTCGAGGACATCGTCGACGTCGTGGTGACGGCGCTGACCACCGACGGGCACGACGGCCGGGTGTACGAGCTGACCGGGCCCCGGTTGCTGGGTTTCGCGGACGTGGCGGCGGAAATCGGCAAGGCTGCGGGGCGGGATGTCCGGTACGTTCCGGTCTCCGCGGCGGAGTTCGCGGCGGGGGCGGCCGAACAGGGCGTGCCGGAGGAGGAGATCGAGGGCCTGACCGACCTGTTCACGCGGATCCTCGACGGCCGGAATGCCTCGCTCACCGGTGACGTAGAACAGGTGCTGGGCAGGCCCGCGAGGGACTTCTCCGACTATGCCGCGAAAGCCGCGGCCACCGGGGTCTGGAATCGATGAAACGAACGGGAATCGGAAGGGAGGCGACAGGAGTGTCGACGCTGAGCACGGTCATCCTGATCGCGGCCGTCATCGCGGCGGGGTTGATCGCGGGCTTGTTCTACGCCTACACGTGCTCGGTCATGCCGGGGCTGGGGCGGGCCGACGCCCGGACCTATGTGACCGGGATGCGGGAGATCAACATCGCGATCCTCAACGGCTGGTTCGCGCTGAGTTTCGGCGGCGCGCCCCTGCTCGCGGCGGTGGCGGCGGCGCTGCACTTCCGGTCGGAGCTGCGATCCGCGTTGCCATGGCTCATCGCGGGGTTCGTCCTGCTGCTGGTGATGCTGATCGTGACCATGGCGATCAACGTGCCGTTGAACAACGCGCTCGAAGCGGGTTTCGACGGCGACAGCACCGACTTCGAGGCGCTGCGGGCGAAGTTCGAAGGCGTCTGGGAACGGTGGAACCTGGTCCGGACGCTGGCCGCGATCGGCGGCTTCGGCGCACTGGTGGGCGGGCTGATCGTGCACGCCCGCGCCTGATCCGCCGCCGCGCGTGTCATGAGGGGTCCCCCTAGGACGAATTTCGTCCCATGGGGACCCCTCATGACATCCCCCAGGCCTCAAGCGCCGAGAGCCTCCCGGAGCAGCGGAGCGAACGCCGCGGCCTCGGCGGCGAAACCGCCGTGGTCACCGGGGAAATAGGCCGGCTCCACGCCGAGACGGCCGGCGGCGAGCACCGCGGCCTCGTGCGCGGGCTGCCCGGCCGATTCCTTGCCGACGCCGACGATGATCCGGGTCCCCGACGCCTTCAGCGCTTCGTAGTCCGGAGTGAAGTCCCCGATCATCTTCATCAGGTGCACGACGAAGAACTCCATGTTCTTCCGCATCTCCGTCGGGAGAGCGCCCGCGTCCCTCTCGAAACCGGCAGCGGCCGTGAACCTCGCCATCGCCGCCTCGATGCCCCGTTCATGGTGGACAGCCCCCACTGGACGCGAAGATCACCGCCGGTTCCGTCTGCACACTGTCGAGCAGCCTGAGCGCGTCGTCGGCGTGGACCTCGATCCGTTGCTCCTCGTCGGGATCGTCGAGGGTGCTGCGGGAGATCCCGCGCGGGTCGTAGGTGATCACCGTGTGGTGCTCCGCGAGCAGGCCCGCGATCGGGGCGAACATGCCGGAATCGGCGGCGCCACCGGGGATGCACAGCAGAACGGGACCGCTGCCGGTGACGGTGTGGTGCAGGCGGGCGCCGGGGACGTCGAGTACGGCCATCGGAATGACCCCTTCCTCTTTCGGGACTTGTCGCCCATCGACGAACGGCCCCGCCGGGGACCGACACCCCGCTGTCAGGAGATTTCGGCGAGTTTTCCCGCCAGGTAGGCGCGCTCGGCGTCGGTGCCGGTGAGCGCCAGCGCTTCGCGGTACGCGTCGGCGGCCTCCCCGAACCGGTCGAGCCGCCGGAGCAGGTCCGCGCGGGTCGCGGGAAGCAGGTGGTAGCCGGGCAGGCTGCCGTCCGCGGTGAGCTTGTCGACCAGTTCGAGCCCGGCCTCGGGGCCTACGGCCATCGCGACGGCCACCGCCCGGTTGAGTTCGACGACCGGCGAGGGCACGAACCGCAGCAGTTCCCCGTAGAGCGCGGCGATCTGCGCCCAGTCGGTGTCGGCGGCGCGCGCCGCGGTCGCGTGACAGGCGGCGATGGCGGCCTGGATCTGATACTGCCCGGGGACACCGCGGCGGAGCGCGGTCTCCAGCAGTTCGGTGCCCTCGGCGATCTCGTCGGCGTTCCAGCCACCACGATCCTGATCCTCGAGCGAGACGAGCGTGCCGTCGCCGTCGACGCGGGTGGCACGGCGGGCGTCGTGCAGGAGAAGCAGCGCCAAAAGCCCGAGGACCTCCGGTTCGCCGGGCATGAGTTCGGCGAGGACCCTGGCGAGCCGGATGGCCTCCGCGGACAGGTCCGGGCGCAGCAGATCGGTGCCCGCGCTGGCCGAGTAGCCCTCGTTGAACAGCAGGTACAGCATGCCGAGTACGGCGGCGGTGCGTTCGGGCAGCAGGTCGGCGGGCGGGACGCGGTAAGGGATCCCGGCGGTGCGGATCTTCCGTTTCACCCGGACCAGGCGCTGCGACATCGTCGCCTCGGAGACCAGGAACGCGCGGGCGATCTCGGCGGTGGTGAGCCCGGCCAAGGTCCGCAGTGCGAGCGCGACCTGGCCTTCCATCGGCAGTGCCGGGTGGCAGCAGGTGAAGATCAGCCGGAGCCGGTCGTCGCCGACGCCGCTGTCGTCCCACTCCGGCTCGGCGCTGCCGGCGGCCAGGTCGGCGGCTTCCCGCAGTTTCTCCGCGCCGACGGCTTCTCGGCGGATCCGGTCGGTGGCGCGGTTGCGGGCGGTGGTGGTGAGCCAGGCGCCGGGTTTCGCGGGGATGCCGTCGCGGGGCCAGGTGCGCAGCGCGAGCGCGAAAGCCTCCTGGACGCATTCCTCGGCCAGATCCCAGTCGCCGGTGACGCGGATCAGGGTCGCGATCACCTGACCCGACTCCTCACGGAACGCCCTGGTGATCGCGGCGTCGAGTTCGCCGGTCACCGGAGCAGCCCTTCCAGCAGCGGAACGGTCTCCTCCGGCGGCGGGTACGCGGTGACCTCGTCCCGCAACCGCCCGGCCGCCTCCCGGTAGGACGGTTCCCGCAGCACCGAGGACACGGCGTCACGGATGTCCTCCGGTGTCGCGTCGATGACGTCGAGGACCTTCCCGAGCCCGAGTGCGACGGCACGATCGCCGTTGTGGGGCTGGTCGGCGCCCATCGGCAGCAGCACCATCGGCAGACCGTGGGTGATCGCACCCAGGAGGCTGCCCGAGCCGCCGTGGTTGAGGACCGCGTCGCAGTACGGGAGGACGTCGTCCTGCGGGAGGTAGTTCGCGAGGTGGATGTGCTCGGGCTGGCGGCCGAACTCCGCGGGGTCGATGAGGTTCCCGACGGTCACCACACAGGTCGCGTCGACCTCCCGCAGACCGGCCAGCACTCGCGCGAACAGATCGCCGCACTCGGTGTTGAAGATCGTGCCGAGGGTGAAATAGAGCCCTGGGCGGCCCTCGACATGCCACTCCGGCACCGGACCGCGGCCGGGAACCGGTGTGTGGAAGGGCCGCGTGGCCGGCGGCAGCGGGAACCGGGGATCGCGGAAGCTCGCGGGGAAGGGCGAGAGCACGAGATGGCGGTGGGCCGGCTCCAGGTTCCGTTGCGGGGGAAGCCCGTGGACGGCGCGGACGTCGTTGAGCGCGTCGTCCACGAGGCCAGGCCGGATGAGGGCGCCCGCCGCGGTGACCAGGACGGTCGCGTGGGGGAGACCGAGCTTTTCCGCGGCGATCATCGGGCCGAGATCCGCTTCGTCGCAGACGAGGAGATCCGGCGCCCAGGTGTCGCAGAGCGCCAGGACGTCCTCCGCGCGCCGGGGCGCGGTACGGCGGACGAAACCGTCGCGCAGGTCGGCGTCCTCGCGGTCCCTGTCGACGGGGAGCAATGGGCGGCGTTCTCCGTCGCTGCCGAGATTCGGGCCCGACGGGAACATGGTGAACCCGGCCGCCTCGACGACGGGGACCATCAGCGGCTCGCCGGTGAACGCGATCGTGTGCCCCGCGTCGGCGAGCGCGCGGGCGATCGGGACGAGCGGCCGGAAGTGGCCGTTGCCGCCGGCGAAGGTGAACAGGACACGCACGTGGACGACCCTATCGGCGGGACCGACGGTTTTCCCGGCGTTGCCCCGCTTCCCACCCCACCGGGCAGCGCTACCCTGCGGCGGTGATCGATACGGACGCCGACGAGGTCCGGCTGTGCGCGCTGGAAGGCTGCGAGAATCCTTTGCCACCGCCCGCGGTGGACGCCGACGGGAAACGCAAGGGCGGACGGCCTTCGGCTTATTGCAGTAAGACGCACGCAGACGCGGCGTCGCGCGCCCGGCGGGCCGCCGCGGTGGCGAGCGTGGCCGATCCGCTGCTGGAGGTCCGCCGGATCGCCGACGAGTTCACCCCGGCGGCGTCGTCGCTGGTGGAATCGCTGGACGCGATGCGCGCGCGGTTCGACGACGCCGCCGGGGCGGCCTTGGGCCGGGTCACCGAAGCCGAGACCGAGGCGGCCACGGCGCGGCGCGAGGCCGAGGAGGCCCAGCAGGCGGCGGCGAAGGCCGACACGGCGCGCGCGACGGCGCTGGCCGCGTCCCGCGACGACAGGATGGCCAAGGCCAAGGCCGAACGCACCGCCGAGCAGGCCTTGAAGGACGCGGAGGAGACCCGCCAGCGTGCGTGGGCCGAGATCGCGGCGCACGAACGGGCCCGGGGCGCCGCCGAAGCCGCGACCGTCGCCGCGGAACGCGCCCGCGACGCACTGGTCTCCGATCTCCGGACACTGCGCGAGGACTTCGCGGCCGTGCGAGCGGAAAAGACGCGGCTGACCGCGGAGCTTGGCGAGCGCGACACCGCACTGGCGCGGGCGGTGGCCGAACTCGAAGCCTTGCTGGACCGGCTCGACGAGGCGAAGGCCAGGGCGACCGTGTCCGAAAAGGACTGTGCCGCGGCACGGGCGGAATCCGCCGCGCTCCGAGGCGATCTGGAGGGGGTCCGCGCCGAGCTGGCGCGGGAGCACACCGCCCGCAGCCTCGCCGAAGCCCGGGCGACCGCGCTGGCCGAGGAACTGGAGCGGGCACAGGCCCGTGCCGCCGCCGACCAGGCACGCTACGACGACGTCGTCCGTCAGCTGGCCGAACTCGCCCGCCCTCCGGTCGCCGAGGAAGCGACCGCCCCTTCGCCCGAATCGCCTGTGGAGACTCCCGAGCTCCCGTAGAGTGCCGCTGACCTATCCAGGGTTGGGGGTCAGGGGCTGTGAGCGGGTACGAGGTCGAGATCGGTCAGCTGCGGAACGCGGCCAAGGCGGCGGGCTCCGCGGCGGATCAGGCCAGAGCCGTGGAACCGGGCGCCGGCCTGGACGCGATCGCGACGGCGTTACCCGGTGGCGAGGCCGCGAAGAGCGCGCCCACGCTGGCCTCCACGTTCACCGAGCGCGCGAAGGGGTGGGCCGGCGAGATCGACCGCTGGAGCGAATCGATCACGACGGCCGCGAAGGCCTATTCCGAAAGCGAGAAGTCCGCGGAGGAGGCGTTCGGACGATGACGGTCGGCTACCACGACGTCCGCACATGGGACGCCGAAGCGCTCGACGCGACGGCCACCAACCTGGGTGGGCGGCGGGACAAACTCCTCGGGCTGCAGGACGAACTCGACGACGCCAGGAAACTGCCCGACTGGCACGGCCCGGCGGGCGAGCGCGCCCGCGATTCGCTGGGCGAGACACGGAACAACGCCGAGACCCTGATCGCGGGACTCTCCGCCGTCGAAAGCGCCCTGCAGAACGCGTCGGACGACGTGTCCGCACTGAAGACCAGGGTCGCCAACAACGACTCCCTCGCCGGCACCTACCAGTTCCGCATCGCCGCCGACGGCGCGATCGTGGACGACAAACCCGCCGACCCACCGCCGAAGTCCCGGTTCGAGGCCGAGGAGTACGCCGAGTCCCGGCGGCACCGCGAAACCATCAGGAAGCAGCTGGAACAGGAAACCAAGGCGATCCTCACCGCGGCGAACAGCATCGACGCCACCCTCGCCCGGGTGATGCGGCTCGCGCGGGACGGGGAGATCAGCGACCACGGAGCGACCACCCTGGCCGGCGCCAGGAAGGGCGGGGAGATCGACGCCCAGGTGGTCGAGATGGAGCAGGCCCTGCGCGACGCGGGTCTGCTGAGCGGGCCGCCCGCGTCCGGTCACTACCGGCAATGGCTGGAGAACGCCGTACGCCGGGGCGTCTCGATCGACACCATCAAGAAGATCGCCGACGAACACGACATCACGCCGGAGGACTTCAAGGTCCTCGACGGCATGGAAGAGATCCGCGAGGACGAGGACGGCGACGGGACCTTCAAGTCGTACTTCCTGATGCCGACCGACATCAGCGGGGAGGACGCCGCCAAGGCGGTCCGGATGACCTACGTCCTGAACGCGGGCACCGACTACGGCACCGAAGGCGAAAAGACCGACTTCGCGTCGACGCCGTACGGATCCGAGGAGCTGCGGCGGATCACCGACCGGCAGCGGGAGAACTCCTGGAGCTACGACGACGACGTGGGTTTCGTGCACGGCAACGGCGGGCGGCTGGTGACCACGCCGAACGGCATGATGATGGGGCTCGGCGGAAATCTCGTCCAGGACCAGTTCAGCCAGCGCGGCGGCACCACCTGGGGCGACACGTTCATGCTGAACATCGACGACCCGAAGGATCCGGCGCAGCAGCTTCGCGAGGTCGCCAAGTCGGGCCACGCCTGGTACGAGGGCGACAACGGCGCGTCCCAGGGCTCGCTCGACATGGACCGGCTGCTGCACCACGAAGAGCGCCATTCCCAGCAATGGGGCCGCGAGGGCTACACGGGGTTCCTCGCCTCCTATGCGTGGGAGCAGGTCACCGGCGGCAACGAAACCGAGGAAGACGCGGGACTGTCCGATGGCGGCTATTAAAAGGGTCGCCTGTGCCGCCTTGCTCGTGGCGGTGGTGACGGGGGCGTGTGACACCAAGGCGCAGTTCGCGCCGTCGCTGCCGCCGGAGGCCGGGTTCCGCGCCGACGACGGTGTCCTGAAACTGTGGACGGGCACCCCGTGCGAGGGCGTCACCGGCCTGAGGCTGACCTTCGACTCCGGCACCAAGGAGAGCACCGAGCAGGTGTGGACCGCGCCGCGGCCGGGGGTGCGGGTCGAGCGCCTGGACCTGCTGACAACGGCCGGGGAATCCTCTGTGGACACCGGTGGCCTCCAGGTCCGGACACCGCTGCCCGCGGAGTACGACTGGACCAAGGCAGGCTCGGTCAGCGTCGCCGTCGACGGCCCGAAAGCGTACGGTGCCAAGGCCGACGTCGCCCAGGTGCTGCGCGAGTCGGCCCGGCACCCGGCCGGGAGCTACCTGTTCGGCCGGAGCGGCTGGCTGGACGCGGCCGACGTCCAGCGCGAGAACCGGAAGTCGTTCCTGACCGTCTGCACTCCCGATCCGGAGTGACGTCGCCACCAGCGGAGCCGCCCATGGACACGCCAGACGACACCGGCCGCACGAGTACCTCGCGGACGGTGTTCCGGCGCGTCGTGCTCGGCGCGTTCGCCTGCGTCGCCGCGGTGATCGTGCTGCTCGTCGGCCGCGTGGTGCTCAGCGCGATCGGCTCGGCCTCCGATCCGCACGGCTACGGGATGTTCGCGGGGATCCTGTTCACGGCGGTCCTGACGCCGGTCGCGCTGGCGCTGTGGCTGCTCTACCGCGCACTGCGACGCCGCGGCAGGTGACCCGGCTCAGGAGGGCAGTTCCCGCTCCGCCCCGCGTGCTGCCCCGTTCACCAGCTGCTCCACGCCGTCGAGGATCCGTGCCAGGCCGAACCGGAAGGTGTACAGCGGCGCGCTCGCCGCACCGTGTGCCTCCCCGGCCGCCTGGCCGATCCGCGCCGCCAGCGGGAACAGGCCCGCGTCGGCCTCCGGGATCTCCGCGAGCACGGGGGCGCTGGCCGTCCACCACTCCATGTCCGTCATCCCGGACCGGCGCACGAGACTCGCCGACTCGACCGAGCCCCGCGCGATGCCCTGGACGTATCCGTTGACCATCGCGACCACGGCGTCCATCTCCAGGTCGGTGAGCCCGATCGCGTCGATGGCGCCCAGCTCGCGTTCGTGCTTGGCGAAGGTGTTCGGGCCGAGGGGGAGACGGCTGGTGATGAGCTGGAGCATCCACGGATGCCGGTGGTACATCTCCCAGGCGTCCTCGGCGAGGATCGTCATCGTCACCCGCCAGTCGTGGCTCGGTGGCGGATCGGTCAGCTCGCCGTGCACCCGGTCCATCATCAGGTCGAGCAGCTCGGCGCGGCTGGGGATGTAGGTGTAGAGGGACATGGGGGAAACGCCGAGCCGTTCCGCGCCCCGCCGGACCGACAGCGCGGCGATCCCCTCGGAGTCGGCGAGTTCGATCGCCGCGGTGACGATCTCCTCGACGGTCAGCTTCGGCTTGGGGCCACGCCGGGGTTTGTCCCGCACGCCCCAGAGCAGTTCGATGGTCCGCCGTGGATCGCCCGTGCCGGTGTAGTCCGCGTACGTCATCTCTGTTCTCTCTACGGTGTACGGAGTTTGTGTTATCCTGAACTGTACACCGTACAGAGATTGGGGTTGAGTGACGTCTCACGACGGTTTCGACAGTGTCGTGTTCGAACCGAAGAACCCGGCTCGGACCAGCGGATTCGTCTTCTGGAACGCCGACGGTGACCGGCCGGGGACCGGGGAGGTGACGGTCGCCCTCCCCGAGCTCAGGACAGTGCCCTGCGTCCGGCTTCCGATGGCCGAGGCACTTCCCGCCCTCCTGCGGCTGCAGGCCAGTGCCGATCCCTCCGCGCGCTTCTGGAGCATGGCGGCCACGGCGGCGCTCAAGCTCGCAGAGGCGGGCCGCCTGCTGCCCGGACTCACCGAGTCCGACGTGGACGCCTGGCGGGCCGGGCCGCTGGAGGCCGCCGAAGCCGCGTGGCTGCACCGGCTCGCCGAGGCGATGCCACCCCGGGCCCGGGCGCTCCCCAGGGAGGGAAACCTCCTCCCGGCGAGGTATCCGCTGCTGCGCGCGTTCCTGGACGCGGTCGCCGACACCCTGCCCCGGACACCCGCGGCCGCGCAGGCGACCGGCGTCAAGGCCTTCGCCGCCCCGCCGTCGCATCGGGTCCCGGAGCTGCGGGACTGGGCGGCCGAGGTCGCGGCCGGGCTGGACTCCGGCGTCCGGGTCTCGCTGCGCGTCGAGATGCCCGGCGACGACTTCGCCGACGGGCGCTTCCGCGGGGTCGTCCAGGTGCACAACCTCGCCGATCCGGGCGTGGTGGGCGACGCCGCCGCGCTGTGGGCGGGCGACGACAGGTTCGGCCCGCGGGCCCGGATCGACGTGATGCTGGCGCTGCGCCGCGCGGCCCAGGTGTGGCCGCCGCTGGAACCGCTGCTCAACGCGGCGGTCCCGGACGAGGTCGGGCTCGCCGACTCCGACGTCACCGAACTCCTCACCACCGGCGCGCCCCTGCTGGCCACCGCGGGTATCGAGGTCCACTGGCCCGCAGTGCTCGCCCGAGACCTGAGCGCGAAGGCCGTCGTCGGCGGCGGTGACGCGCCTCCCGACGACCTCCCGTCGTTCTTCGCGGGCGGGAAGCTGCTGGAGTTCGACTGGCAGCTCGCGCTCGGCGGTGCCGCGCTCACCGCGGCCGAGATGGACGCGCTGGCCGAGGCCCACCGTCCCGTGGTGCGGCTGCGTGATCAGTGGGTGCTCGTCGACCCGGCGCTGGCGGCGAAGGCGCGGGACCGGACCCTGAAACCGCTGACCCCCATCGACGCACTCGGCGCCGCGCTGAGCGGGACGGCCGAGATCGACGGCGAACGCGTCGACGTCCTCACCGACGGCTGGCTCGCCGCGCTGCGGGAACGGCTGCTCGCCCCGCCCGAACCGCAGGCCCCGCCGCGGGGCCTGGCCGCGACCCTGCGCGACTACCAGCTGCGCGGCCTGCAGTGGCTCACCGCGATGACCTCGATCGGGCTCGGCGGCTGCCTCGCCGACGACATGGGTCTCGGCAAGACGATCACGCTGATCTCGTTGCATCTGCAGCGCGCGGACGGCCCGACGCTGGTCGTCTGCCCGGCGTCCCTGCTGGGCAACTGGGAACGCGAGATCACCCGGTTCGCCCCCGGCGTCCCGGTGCGACGGTTCCACGGCACGGAACGCTCGCTCGAGGAACTCGGCAACGGTTTCGTGCTCACCACCTACGGCACGCTGCGCGTGGACCCGGGCCCGCTGGGCGCCGTCCACTGGGGACTGCTGGTCGCCGACGAGGCCCAGCACGTCAAGAACCACCGCTCCGGCACGGCGAAGGCGCTGCGGACGCTGACGTCGTCGGCCAGGGTGGCGCTGACGGGCACGCCGGTGGAGAACAACCTCGCCGAACTGTGGGCGATCCTCGACTGGACCACTCCCGGTCTCCTCGGCACGATGGCCGACTTCCGCCGGGTGTGGGCGAAACCGGTCGAGTCCGGAAAGGACCCCGAGGCCGCGGAGCGGCTTTCCCGGCTGGTCCGCCCCTTCCTGCTGCGGCGGCGCAAATCCGATCCGGGAATCGCGCCGGAACTGCCGGCCAAGACCGAAACCGACCGGCCGGTGACGCTCACCGCCGAGCAGGCGGCGCTGTACGAGGCGACGGTGCGCGAACTGATGGCCGAGATCTCCGCCAGTGAGGGCATCGCGCGCCGCGGCCGGATCGTCAAGCTGCTCACCGGGCTCAAGCAGATCTGCAACCATCCCGCGCAGTACCTGAAGGAACCGGCGGACGCGGTGCTGGACGGCCGGTCCGGCAAGCTCGAACTGCTCGACGAACTCCTCGGCACGATCATCGCCGAGGACGGCGCGGTGCTGGTGTTCACCCAGTACGTCGCCATGGCGCGGCTGCTGGAACGGCATCTCGCCGCCCGCGGGATCGGCACGCAGCTCCTGCACGGCGGCACCCCGGTGCCTAAACGCGAGGAGCTGGTGCGCCGGTTCCAGGCCGGTGAGGTGCCGGTGTTCCTGCTGTCGCTCAAGGCGGCCGGGACCGGGCTCAACCTGACCCGCGCCGATCACGTCGTGCACTACGACCGCTGGTGGAACCCGGCGGTGGAGGACCAGGCCACCGACCGCGCCTACCGGATCGGGCAGACCCGGCCGGTACAGGTGCACCGGCTCATCGCCGAGGGCACGGTCGAGGACCGGATCGCGGCGATGCTGCGGGAGAAACGCGCGCTGGCCGACGCGGTGCTCGCCGGCGGCGAGGCCGCCCTGACCGAACTGACCGACACGGAACTGGCCGAACTGGTCGAGCTGAGGAGCCGCCGATGAGCACCCCCGACGACCGCGTCCGCGGCTTCCCCGCGTTCGGCGCCCAAGGTGGCCGCGGCCAGTTCGCCCGCTCGTGGTGGGGCCGCGCGTGGATCAGCGCGATGGAGGACACCGCGCTGGACCTGCGGCAGCTCAAACAGGGCCGCAAGTACGCCGCGGCCGGCCGGGTCGGGCCGATCACGGTCAGCCCCGGCCGGATCGCCGCCGTGGTCGACGACCAGGAAGGCCAGTACCGCACCGAGGTCCGGCTCGCGGAGCTGACCGAGTCCGAATGGGAGCACTTCCTCGATCGCGTCGCCTCGCGGGCCGGGCACCTCGCCGCGCTGCTGGACCGGGACATGCCGCACGACCTCGTCGAGGCCGCGGACGACGCCGGGGTGCACCTGCTGCCCGGCATCGGGGACCTCGACCCGGACTGCGACTGCCCCGGCTGGGAACTGCCGTGCCGTCACGCGGCGGCGCTGTCGTTCCAGGTCTCCTGGCTGCTCGACGCCGATCCCTTCGTGCTGTTGCTGATGCGGGGCAAGGGGGAGCGGGAACTCCTCGACGAGCTGCAGCGGCGCAACGCGCCTCGGTTCGTGCGGACCGGGGACGACGACACCTCCCCGGAGCGCGCCTACGCCGACGAACCGGGCCCGCTGCCCGACGTCGCCGAGTTCGTGCCGTCAGCGGGCCCGACAGTGCCCGCCGCACCCGGCATCCCCGCGGAGACCTTCGCCCTGCTGGTGGCCAACGCCGCCCAGATGGCCGGTGCGCTGCTGGCGTCCCAGCCGAAGCTCACCCGTAAACAGGACGCCGTCCGCCTCGCCGCCACCCGGCCGGAGAGCGCCGGACGGCTGCGCCCGGCCGAGGGTGGTGAGGACTTCGACCGCGCGGTGCTCGCCTGGCGGCACGGCGGCCGAGCCGGTCTCGACGTGCTGGAAACCGCCTGGACCCCGCCGCCCCAGGCGATCGGCCGGGCCAGGGCGGCCTTCGCCGAGGTGGTGGACGATCCCGGCCAGGGTCTCGACGTCGAACGCAACCACTGCGCCGTCCGCGGGACGGGCGTGGAGATACGGCTGGGCAAGGACGGCCTCTGGTACCCGTACCGGGATCAGTGGCCCGCCGGGACGCCCGAAGCCGACCCCGGGGTGCTGCTCGCCGCGCTGCTGGGCTGATCCCACTGCCGTCCTCGCCGCAGCTCGCCCAGCCGCGGCGAGGACAGGTGGAGGATCCGGTACCGGACCTCGTCGGACTCCGGCGCCTGGTCACGCCACAGGCTGTAGCGCACCACCTGCCAGGTCCGCGGATCGACGGCCAGCGCCCCCGAATGCGCGCCGTCCTGCCCCAGGTGCTCGAGAAGCCCGTCAAGGGCCTCGCCCAGGAAGACGACCGGATCGGCCTCGGCGGGGATCGTCGTGACGTGCTTGCCCGCCGCCAGGGGAGCGGTGCCGAACGCGGGTCCTTCCTCGAACCCGAGGACGGTCCAGTGCTGCACCGCGGGACGCCCGAACGACTCGATGATGCCGGTGAACGGCCCGCCGAACAGGAAGGCGTTCATCCCGGCTTCGTCGTGCCACAGGTAGAAGGGGGAGTACTGGTTCAGTGTCGAGCCGTCGACGCCGCGCTCCCGGATCCCGTACACCTTCAGCCCCAGGCCGCCGAAGTCGTCGAGCAGATGGCCGCGGGTGGCGACGCGTTCGCGGATGACGCCCATGTCGTAGTCGGCGGGGAGGGTGATCTCGTACTGCATCGCATGCATGCCGTACATACTAGTAGGTACAGAGTGCGGCCGGTCGCTATTTCTTGCGGAGCCGGAGGATTCCCTCGTTGCCCTGTACCGCGACGACGACGATCACCTGGCGGTTGATCTGGTGGGCCATCCCGGCCGGGCCGGACACCGCCGCACCCATCCCACCCGACGCCGGGGCGAGCCCCACCTTCCCGGCCTGGATCGCGACCGCGAGCGGCCCCGCGCCGCCGTCGTTGGGGATCTGATCGCCGTTGCGCACCAGCACCTCGCACTCACCGTCGGCGCAGGCCCGCAGATCCCGTCCGTCCGCGGCGACGAACGGCGCGCCGGACGGGGCCGCCGCCCCCAGCATCGGCGCGCTCTCCGCGGAAGGCCCCGAACTCGCCGCCGCGAAGATCGGCGTCGGGGCGGCCGTCGCGCAACCGGCGGCGAACAGCGCCAGGGGAACCAGGACCAGGCATCTTCGGCGATCGACCATGACCGACGAACGTAGCCGACGCGGGAGCCCTTGCATGCACCCGAATTCCGCAATCCCGCGGCCATTCGCAGTGCTCGGCGGCCGTCCGGCCGGCGGAACCGGCCGGACCTCAGCGGCACGTGGTCACCCGGGCACTGAGCGTTCGGCTCACCAGGTGGGGTCGTGAGTGGCAATGAGGGTTCTCACCAACCCTCACTCGGGTACCTGCTCGTAGGTCTGCGGCTTTGCTCGCGGTGAAGGTGTGAAGGTCGAGTTTCCTCGGCTGAGCCGAGGCATGGGGGCCTTCACGCGCTACCACTGTGGCCGGTGGTGCCACTGAGCCTGTTAGCGATGGTCCGAGCTGGCCGTGAAGGAGTCCTTCACGGCCAGCCGTCGACGAACCTACCCCCGGTAGGTACTAGACACCCTTGGTTCTAACCGTCATTACCACTCACGACAGCGCCGGACTCAGACCTCGGCGCGGGCGACGATCGCCCGGGTGTCCACACCGGACGGAAGCGTCCCGAACGCGACACCCCAGTCGCCACCCAGCCGTGACGCGCAGAACGCGTCGGCCACCGCCGGCGCACCGTGCCGCACCAGCAACGAACCCTGCAACACCAGCGCCATCGACTCCACCAGCCGTCGCGCCCGGTACTCGATGTCCGACAGATCGGACAGCTCCTTGCGCAGCCTGCCCACCGCGTCGTCCAGGCGCGCGTCGGCACCGGCCGCCTGCTCGACCTCCGTGAAGTACGCCGCCACCGACTCCGGCTGCTTCGCCATCGCCCGCAGTGCGTCCAGCGCCGCGACGTTGCCCGAACCTTCCCAGATCGACATCAGCGGCGCCTCACGGTAGAGCCGGGGCATCCCTGACTCCTCGACGTAGCCGTTGCCACCCAGGCACTCCAGCGCCTCCACCGCGTGCGACGGACCACGCTTGCAGACCCAGTACTTGGTCACCGCCAGGCCCAGCCGCCGGAACGCCTGCTCCTGCTCGTCATCCTGCCGGTCGGTGGCCGCCGCCAGCCGCATCCCCACCGTCGTCGCCGCCTCGGACTCCACCACCAGATCCGCCAGCACATTCCCCATCAGCGGCTGATCCACCAGATTCGCCCCGAACGCCCGGCGATGCCGCGCGTGATGGACCGCCCGCACGGCGCCGTACCGCATCCCCGACGCGCTCCCGACCGCGCAGTCGAGCCGCGTGTTGTTCACCATCTCGATGATGGTGCGCACCCCGCGGCCCTCCTCACCGACCAGCCAGCCGATCGCGTCGTCGTACTCGATCTCCGACGACGCGTTGGAGCGATTGCCCAGCTTGTCCTTCAGCCGCTGCAACCGGATCCCGTTGCGCGAGCCGTCCGGCAGGACACGGGGGAGCAGGAAACACGACAGCCCGCCCGGCGCCTGCGCCAGCGTCAGGAACATGTCCGACATCGGCGCCGAGGTGAACCACTTGTGCCCGACGATCACGTAGCTGCCGTCCCCGAGCGGCCGCGCCGTGGTCGTGTTCGCCCGGACGTCGGAGCCGCCCTGCTTCTCCGTCATCGACATCCCGGCGATCAGCCCGCGCTTCGTGCTCGGCTCACGCAGCCCGAAGTCGTACTCCGTCGACGCCAGCAACGGCTCGTACCGCGCCGACAGCTCCGCATTGAACCGCAACGCCGGAATCGCCGCGTACGTCATCGAAATCGGGCACGTATGCCCCGCGTCGACCTGACCCCAGACGTACATCTTCGCCGCCCGCGCCGCGTGCGCGCCCGGACGGGAATCCCGCCACGGCGCCGCGTGCAGCCCGTGGGACACCGCGACGTCCATCAAGTCGTGCCAGTGCGGGTGGAACTCGACCTCGTCGATCCGGTTCCCGACCCGGTCGTGCGTCCGCAGCACCGGCTCGTTCTCGTTGACCAGCCTGCCCCACTCCTGCACCTGCTCACTCCCGGCCAGCCTGCCGAGCGCGTGCACCTCGGCCACCGCCCAGCCCGCGCCCGCCCGTTCCAGCCCCTCCAGCAGCGCCGGATCCGCGGCGACGTCGTACTCCACCAGCGGCGGCACCTGGTTGGTGACCTCATGAGTGACCGGCATCGGAACCTCCCAAAGAACGCAGGACGAAAGTGCGCAGCCCGGACACCTCGTCCGCACTGCCGGTGGTCAACGGACCGATCAGCACCTCGGCCGCGGCACCGACCAGCGCCGCCGCGGTGACCTCGGCATCCTGGGCGGGCAGCACCCCGGAACGGACGCCGTCGGACACGTGCTGGGCCACCACATCGCGGAACGCGCGCCGGAACACCAGCCGCTCGGCCTCGATCGGCGCGTCGACAGGCTCGGCCAGCAGCGCGTACGCCATCCGCGGGGTCTTCAGCGCGCGGCTCGCGAAGGTGTCGAAGACCGCCACGACCCGCTCGGCAGGCGTGCCCGGCCGCTCCGACACCGCGCGCACCGCCTCGACCTCACGCGTGACGACCTTGCGGAACAGCTCCACCACCAGCGCGGCCTTGGTGGGGAAGTGGCGGTACACGCTCCCGACCGCCACCCCGGCCCGCTCCGCGACCGCCGACACCGAACAGCCCGCGTAGCCACGCTCGGCCAGCTGCTCCATGGCGGCGGCGAGGACGGCGTCACGCTGCGCGTCCAGGCGCTCCTGGACCTTCGGTGTACGGCGATACGGCACCCAAGAAGTGAAGCACCGATTCACACCTTCAGTCAACCCACCCTGGCAAGCCCCTCCACCGCCCTGGCGATGCCCTTCCGGTCATAAGCACCGGTCGGCATGGTCGCCGCATGGGCATGCCGGACCACCCCGTCCCGGTCGATCAGCACGCTGCCCGACTGCTGCAGCAGCTTCTTCCCCAGCCCGAACGCCTCGTGCGGCGTACCACCACGACCGGTCACCACCCGGAACGGCACCCCACGCTTCGCCCGCCACGCCTTGGCCTCCGCCCGGCCCTCGGGAACGGCGACCAGCACCCGCACCTCCGCGGCGGCCAGCTCCTCGGCCCGCCCCACGAGATCCTTCACGTGACTGTTGCAGACCGGGCACGTGGTCGACCGCATGAAATAGATCAGCACGTTGTCCTTGCCTCGGTGATCCGAAAGCCGCACGACCTGCCCGGACGTGTCCTCCAGAACGACCTCGGGAACCGTCGAACCGATTTCGAGCATGAAAACTCCTCAAGAGAAAAAAGGGGGGAACGAAGATCAGGAAGCAGGAACGTCGAGAAGAGCCCGCACCGTCGCCCTGGCGCGATGCAGCCGGGACTTCATCGCGGCCGTGCTCAGACCGAGCGCGTCGGCGACGGCCCGGCCCGAATGACCCTGGATGTCACGCATGATCAAGACGCGACGCTGATCAGCGGGCAACTCGGCGATCGCCGCCGCTACCCGTTGCGCCTCCAGCCGATCCAAGGCGTCCTCTTCGGCCGACCCCACCACGACGGAATCCGCCAGATCGTCACCACGCCACGCCCGGCGCGCCCGCCGGAGACATTCGTTGCGCACGATCCGGAACATCCACGACGCCAGCGCACCGGTGGCCCGCAGCGTGCCGATCTTCCGGTACAGGATGACCAGCGCCTCCTGCGCCGAATCCTCCGCGTCCTCCGGCGACGCGCACAGCGACCGCGCGAACCGCTGCACATGCGGATGGGAACCCGAGACCAAGGCGGCGATGGCGGACGCGTCCCCGCCCTGCGCCGCCACGATCAACGAGTCCCGCGGCCAATCGGCCTCCACGACAACCTCCTCCCGCGCCGAGCTTGTCCCGGCCCTTACAAGAGCCACGCACCCCACGAAAGGATTCAGCCCGTCCCACGTGACACCGATCACCCCGGCAGGCACACCACGAATCCCACGTCACCCGATGGCATGATCGCCGCTATGACATGGACCGCCCCCGGGGTGACCCGTCCGTCCGGCGACACCGCCGCCGACGAACGCATCCTCCTGCCCAGCCTGCTGGACTGGCACCGCAGCACCTTCCTCTCCAAGCTCTCCGGCCTCACCGGCGAACAACTCGCGCAGGCTTCGGTCCCGCCCTCCAACCTCACCCTCCTCGGCCTCATCCGCCACCTCGCCAAGGTCGAACGCATCTGGTTCCGCCTGCGGTACACCGCACAGGACATCGGCCCCCTCTACGACCCCGCCCTCGGCAAGGACCACGACTTCGAAGTCCTCGACGCAACCAAAGCCGAAGAGGCCTACAACACCCTCCTCGAGGAAATCCGCCTCGCCGACGAAGCCGCCGCCAAAGGATCCCTCGACGACACCTTCGACGTCGGCGGAAACCCCTTCTCGCTCCGCATGCTCTACGTCCACATGATCGGCGAATACGCCCGCCACAACGGCCACGCCGACCTCATCCGTGAACGTATCGACGGCACCACCGGGGCCTAGAGGAGAGCGACCATGCACTACGGATTCGTCGGCGCGGGCGAGATCACCGCCGCCATCGTCGAAGGCCTCAGCAAAGACATCACCGACCCACCCACGATCTTCCTCTCACCCCGAAGCCGCAGCGTCGGACAGGAACTCTCGGCCCGCTTCCCGAACGTCCACGTCCGCGACAGCAACCAAGCCGTCCTCGACAGCGCCACGACGATCGTCCTCGCCGTCCGCCCGCCGATCGCCGAGGAAGTCCTCCGAGACCTCACCTTCCGGCCAGACCATGTCCTGATCAGCGCCCTCGCCGGCGTCCCCCTCGCCCGGCTGCGCGACTGGGCCACCCCGGCACGAGACGTCGTCCGCAGCATCCCGCTACCCCCGGCCGCCCGCCGCCAAAGCCTCACCGCCATGTACCCCGACAACACCGAAGCCCGAGCCCTCTTCGACAGCATCGGCGGCAGCGTCGTCCCCGACGCCGAAGAAGACCTCGACATCTTCAGCGCCGCCACGGCCACCTTCGCCGCCCACCTCGACTACCTCGGCACCATCGCCGCCTGGATGACCGACCAAGGGCTCGACGACACCATCGCCACCACCTTCACCAGCCACATCTTCGGCCAGCTCGGCCAATCCCTGCTCCAGCAGCCCGGCTCCCTCGAAGCCCTCACCGGCAAGCACATGACCCCCGGCGGGCTCAACGAACAACTCCTCACCGACCTGCGCACCAACGGCGTCCCCGACACCGTCCGGCACGCCCTCGACGGGATCCTCACCAGACTGCGGGACCGATGACGATCGTCGCCAGGCTCCGCGCGGCCGGCTGCGTCTTCGCCGAAGACGAGGCCCGCCTCCTCAGCGCCGAAGCCCGCACGCCCGCCGAACTCGACACCATGGTCGAACGACGCATCGACGGCGAACCCCTCGAAGTCATCCTCGGCTGGGCCGAATTCCGCGGCCTCCGCATCGTCGTCGAACCCGGCGTCTTCGTACCAAGGCAACGATCCGAACTCCTCGTCCGGCACGCCCTCACCCTGGCCGAGCCGGGCGCCGTCGTCCTCGACCTCTGCTGCGGAACAGGAGCACTCGGCGCGGCCATCGCGGCCGAACTCGGCGAAATCCGGCTCTACGCCGCCGACATCGAACCAGCCGCCGTCCGCTGCGCCCGAGCCAACGTCGCCGACGCCGGGGGAGAGGTCTTCGAAGGCGACCTCTACACACCCCTGCCGGAGTCACTGCGCGGCCGCGTCGACCTCCTCGTCGTCAACGCCCCCTACGTCCCGACCGACGCCATCGCGATGATGCCGCCCGAAGCCCGCGACCACGAACCCCGCGTCGCCCTCGACGGCGGACAAGACGGCGTCGACGTCCACCGCCGCGTCGCCGCCGAAGCTCCACAATGGCTCGCCCCCGGCGGCCACCTCCTGATCGAAACAGGGGAGAGCCAAGCCGACAACACCGCGAAAGCCATGGCACACAACGGATTTACCCCCGAAGTGATCACCGACGACGACCTCTACGCGACGATTGTCGTCGGAGTCAGGGGATAGGGTCTCCGCCGTGACCGACTACCTCACCCGCACCCGCACCGCCTACGACACGGTCGCGGCCGACTACGCCGAAATCCTCCGCGACCACCTCGCCGGATCCACCTGGGACCGCGCCATGCTCGGCGCGTACGCGGAACTCGTCCAAACCGCGGGCGGCGGACGAGTCGCCGAGATCGGCTGCGGCCCCGGCCGCATCACCCAGCACCTCCACGGCCTCGGACTCGACATCCACGGCGTCGACCTCTCACCGGAGATGATCTCCGTCGCCCGGAAGTCGTACCCGCACCTGGACTTCCAGATCGGGGAGATGCCCGGATTGTCCATTGAGGACGCCACGCTGGCCGGCGTCGTCGCCTGGTACTCGATCATCCACACCCCACGCGAGCGGCTACCGGAGATCTTCGCCGACTTCCACCGCATCCTCGTCCCGGGCGGGCACCTGCTGCTGGCGTTCCAGGTCGGCGACGAGGTGCGCCACATCGAGCACGCGTATGGGCACGACATCTCCTGCGACGCCTACCGGCTGGCACCGGAGAAGATCGCGGACCAGCTGGGGGAGGCGGGATTCACTCCGATCTCCCAGCTGGTCCGCGAACCGTCCGAGGAATTCGAGTACACGCCGCAGGCCTACCTGATCGCCCGCAAGCCGTGATCAAGGCCGCCGGGCCTCGATGAGCCAGGCCGCCGAGTCGTACACCACGCCTCGGCCGGTCTGGTGCTCGGCGAGATCGGCACGCAACGTCTCGACAGCCTTCGCCCGCGCGGCCTCGTCCAGCTCGCGCAACCGCCCGCCGTGCTGCTCGACGATGAACTCCGCCGCATCGTCGACGTCCTCACCGAAGTACATCGGCTTGCTCACCGCCGTGCACCGGACGTCGGCGTACCCGGCGGACGTCAGCAGTTCCTCGGTCGCACGCGGATCACTGAGCGCGAGATCCCCGGTCGGCACCTCACGACCGGCCGCGAAGATCGTCCGGAACGTGGTGATCCACTCGTTGAGCCGAAACGGCTGCCACGTCAGCAACACGAGACGTCCACCAGGCCGGGTCGCCCGGGCGAGATTGGCGAACGCGGCCAGGGGAGTACCGAAGAACATCGAGCCGTGCCTGCTGATCACGACGTCGAAGCCCGCCTCGGGAAACGGATGGACCTGTGCGTCCGCCTGCTCGAACGAGACGTTGGGCAGACGTTCCCGTTCAGCCAGCCCACGAGCGACGGCGAGCATCTCACCGGACAGGTCCACGCCGTACGCCGAACCTCGCGAGGCCCGGCGCGCCGCGTCACGGGTCGTCTCACCGGCACCACAGCCGACATCGAGGACCCTGTCGACCGGCTGGATATCGGCCGCGGAGAAGAACGTGTCGCGATAAGCGGCGACACCGTCATTGAAGCGTTGCGCACGCTTCGCCCACAGCGCGCCGTCGTCACCGTTCCACGCCTCCAACATCCGCTCGTTGGACGGGTCGACACGCACAGCGGTGCTTTCGGACATTTTCGGCCACCCCCAGTTCGATTTGCCGGGGAAGACCTTAGCGCGACCACATCAAGTGATGTTGATCATCCAGGTGATCCCGAACTTGTCCACGAGCGCGCCGGCCTCGTTACCCCACCCCTGCTTCTGCAGAGCCAAGGTCACGGTGCCGCCGACGTAGACCGCGACGTTGTTCCCAGGGGAGTGAGGCACGTCTTCGACTTGACCGTCAGCGTCGCAAGCCATCAGCGTGTGTCCGTACGGGGTGTCGAGCCGGGCGTGCCTGACCTTGTCGGCATGGGGTGAGTCCGGCGAACCGAAATCCGCGATCGTGCCGATCTCCAGCTTGCCGCCGAACACCTCCCGATAGAACTCCATCGCCTGTCGTGCGTTCCCGTCGTACACGACATCCTGTGACAGGTATTGGCGCCGAGATCCTCGTCCGCTGCGCAAGGGAGGGCTTCACAGACCTTACTTGACATAATGTACATTATCGGCACTTTGGAGAACCTGGATAACGAGCCCTGAGAGGGGTCTCTGACGTGAGCCGAAGGGGCCTTTCCGCGCAGGTCACGCAGCGAGAGCGCCCTTCGTCGCGTCAGACGCGGCCATGGTCCCCTTCATCTCCTGAAGCGCTGGACAGCACCTGATGTGCCAGGCAGGCCCAGAGTCACCCCCGAAAGTCGCTGAAGCGATGTCCGATCACCCACCCTAAATACGTCACTGTGACGAATTAGACGGGGCATCTCGGGTCCAAAAGTCGGGCAGGCGCAAGATCGCGATCCGTCCTGAGGACTTCGGGTGTCCGGCCAGGTCGGCTCGGCCGGACCTGTCGCTCAGGGTGTCCAACGTCGCCCGGAGTGTCATGAGGGGTCCCCATAGGACAAAAAACGTCTCATGGGGACCCCTCATGACACTCCGGAAGGTGCCGAGCGCGCCAGGATCCCCCGCAAGGGGTTCCCGGAGCCGTCACTCCGTTTCATGCATAATCACTATTATGCATGAAACGGAATATAACCCAGTGTAAGACTGTCGGTGCCATGCGGTACAAGATGCTCATGAGGGTTTCCGAGGCACAGCAAGCCTTTTTCGCCGCACGTCGTCCCCGTAAGGATTCTCCTCACACGACCGACGCCTACCGCCGCGACCTCGCCGGCATCACCGCTCTCCTGCTCCGCGAGCTGGACCTCTCCCCTGACGAACTCACCGTCGAGATGCTCACGGCGCAAGCGCTCCGGAACGCCTTCGGTGCCTTCGCGGACACTCACGCCAAGAGTTCGGTGCTGCGCGCGTGGTCGACCTGGAACCAGTTCCTCACCTTCTGCGTGTCCGACGGGCTGCTCGCGGGCAACCCGATGGGCGCGGTCGCCCGGCCGAAGGCGCCGCCGTTGACGCCGAAACCGTTGCGGGGTGAGGAAACCCCGGAGCAGTTGCTCGCGGCGGCCGCCGATGGTTCGCGTCGGACGCGGGATCCGTGGCCGGAGCGGGACGTCCTGGTGATCGCGCTCGGCCTGGTCGCCGGGCTGCGCGCGGCGGAGATGCGGGCGCTGACGGCGCGGTCGCTGGTCGGGCGTCATGGCGAGATGCGGTTGCACGTCCACGGTAAGGGAAGCCGGGATCGATCGATCCCGGTGCAGCCGATCATGGAGAAGATCATCGAGGAGTACCTGGCGTCCTGCCGACGGCGTTTCGCGCATCAGCGGTTCGGACCCTCCACTCCCCTCCTCCGGGATCGCGCGGGCGAACCGATCGGCCGCGGTGCGCTGGAGTACCTCGTCAAATCCTGTTATCGGTGGGCGGGGCTGCACGACCGCGTGCCGGTCGGGGCGAACCTCCACGCGTTGCGGCACACCTTCGCGACACGGCTGGCCGAGGACGGCGCGACGGCGTCGGAGATCATGGCGCTGCTGGGGCACGCGAGCCTGGCGACCAGTCAGAACTACATCGAGGCGACGGGGCGGGAGCAGCGGGCGGCGGTCGCGAGCAACCGGACTTATCGGGCGCTGGACGGGATCGTGTAGGTCAGCGGAGCTGTTCGAGGTCTTTGGCGGCCTGGGCGATTTCGTCGGCCAGGCCGCGTAGCTCGGACAGGGTCGCTCCGTCGTCGGCCGCGGTGACGATGTCTTCGGCGGCGCAGCGAAGTTGGAAGAGGCGATCCTGCAGGGTGGCGATCTCGGTGTCGGAGAGGACGACGGCGTCTTCGGGGAGGCCGCTGCGCTGGAGGGCGGTGCGGCGTTCGTAGGCGCGTTGGCGACAGGATTGCCCACAGTAACGGCGGCGCCTGCCGACGTTGCCGCCTTGTTCGAGTCGCCGGCCGCACCATCCGCAGTGCTTGGGTGCGCCCGCCCGGCGTAGCTCGGACACCTCTTCGGCGGACGTCTTCGGGTGTTCGGCCACTTCCCTCACGGATCAGACCCTAGCTGGCCATCGGACGATCATGCCGGGGCCACGGCCGAAGTGCACACTAGTGGGGTGCCGACACTGTTTCCGTACCTCGCCGACCCGCTCCCGCGTGCCTTCGCCCATCGGGGCTGGCACCTCGGTGACCTCGAAGGACTGGAGAACTCGCTGCCGGCCTTCCGGCAGGCGGTGACGGAGGGCTACCGCTATCTGGAGACGGACGTGCACGCGACGTCGGACGGTGTGGTGGTCGTGCACCACGACGAGTCGCTGGACCGGACGACCGATGGTGCGGGGTTGATCTCCCGGCAGACGTGGGCGCAGCTGCGGAACGTCAAGATCGGTGGCCGTGTGCCGCTGTCGCGGCTGGAGGATGTGCTGGAGGAGCTGCCGGAGGCGCGGTTCAACATCGATGTGAAGTCGAACGAGGCGGTGGCGCCCTTCGTGCGGACGATCGAGCGGACGGGGGCGCACGACCGGGTCGCGGCGGCGTCGTTCTCGGACGCGCGGTTGGCGCGGATCCGGAAGCTGGCGGGGCCGAAGCTGGTGACGGCGATGGGGCCGCGTTCGGTGGCGGTGATGTGGGCGAACGGGTTCTTGCCGCTGATCTCGTTGCGGGCGTTGTCGCGGGGTGCGATGGCGCAGGTGCCGGTGCGGCAGGGGCGGTTGAAGGTGGTGGACCGGGCGTTCCTGCGGCAGGCGACGCGGGGGGGGTTCGAGGTGCACACGTGGACGGTGGACGATCCGGCGGAGATGCGGTTGCTGCTGGATCTGGGGGTGCACGGGATCGTGACGGATCGGCCGGATCTGCTGCGTGAGGTGCTTCGTGAGCGGGGTTCCTGGCCGTCCTGACTTCCGCGTTCAGTCCTCTGGATGCGTTTCGAAGGCGCATCCAGAGGACTGAACGCGTGGTCACCGGGGTGGTTTGCCGTTCCAGGCGGCGTCCCAGGTCTTGGGTCCGAGTCGGCCTGAGTCGTTGATGCCGTTGGCTCGTTGGAGGGCGAGGACGGCTTCGCGGGTTTTCTCGTAGTAGCAGCCGGTTCCGGTGAAGCCGTAGCCGAAGGCGTTCATCCTCAGCTGGAAGGCGACCAGGGGTTGTGCGCAGTCGCCGTAGGCGTAGACGACGCCGGGCCAGGCCGGTTGGGGTCCGCCGGGCGGAGCGGGCGGCGTCGGCTTCGGTTTGGGCGGAGGTGGCGGGGCGGGTTGTCCTCCCCCGCCGATGTAGGCGGAGTCCTCATAGGACGGGACGCGTTTGCTGCGGGCGTCGGCGTCGTTGCGGAAGCCGAGTTTGCCGGCGCATTCCCAGGGTTGCCAGCCGCGCATGCGGTAGAGGTAGAGGGCCCGGTAGTCCTGTTCGCGGGGGCTGGCCTGGTCGGGCCTCCCCTGGCCGCCGACGCTGCGCCAAGTGGGCAGGTCGAACTGGTAGGCGCCGTAGTAGCCGTTGCCGGTGTTGATGTTGTAGCGCCCGCTCGATTCACACATGCGGAGTTTGGCCCAGTGGGAGCCGTGGGGGTCCGCGGCGGCGGATCCGGTGGTGGCGATCTGCAGGCCCGTGACGGTGAGCGCGAGCAGGAGCGTTCTCGCCACTACGCGGTGTGCTGTGCGAAGGCGATGGGTCCTCATGAGCGGAACAGTAAATACCGGACACATTCTTCACAAGAGTCACAGCTCGCCCACCAGCCTCACATGAAACACACGCGGATCATGTCAGCGACACGCCGACGATGGTCGGAAAGCGTGTCCGCGGGGACGTGGCGGACGTCGATCCGAACACGGTCCGGACTCGTGCCGGACAGGTGGGCGTGATGACCAGTAGTCTCCCGCTGACCTCGACGTTCTCGACTTCAGGAGCAGTGCATGACGGTGGCCGTGACCCGTGAACGCAAGCGGGTGTGGCGGGCTTGGTACCTCTACGACTGGGCCAATTCGCCGTTCTATTCGTCGGTCATCACCGTCTTCGGAGCGCTCTATTTGAGCGAGGTGGCGTCCGCGGACGCGAAGACGAATTTCACCCTTAACGGGGACAGGCGGTGCACCGATTCGAGTGGTGCTTCGAGCACGCTGCAGAACTGCGATGTCTCGTTGTTCGGGCTGCAGTTCCCGGCGGGTTCGCTGTGGGGGTATCTGCTGTCGATCGCGACGGTGACGCAGGTGCTGGTGCTGCCGATCGCCGGTGCGATCGCGGACCGGAGCAGGCACAAGCGGCGGATCCTGGGCGGTTTCGCGTTCCTGGGCGCGGTGTCGTCGGCGCTGATGTTCTTCATCGCGGGCACGAACTGGGAGGTCGGGGTCTGGACGTTCATCCTGGCCAACATCGGTTACGGCGGTGCGCTGGTCGTCTACTACTCGTTCCTGGTGGACATCGCGGAGCCGGACGAGCGGGACTCGGTGTCGTCGAAGGGGTGGGCGTTCGGGTATCTCGGTGGCGGGCTGGCGCTGGCGTTGCAGCTGGGGTTCTTCATGGGGCATGAGTTCTTCGGGGTGAGCGAGGGGCTGGCGATCCAGATCTGCTTCCTGACGTCGGGGATCTGGTGGGCGGTGTTCACCATCCCCGCGGTGCGGGCGCTCCCCCGGACGCATGTGCCGAAGACGGGCGAACGTGGTCTGTCGGTGCTGACTGCCGGGTTCAAGGAGCTGAAGCAGACGATCAAGGAGGCGAGGGCGTATCCGCTGACGCTGGCGTTCCTCGGGAGTTATCTGATCTTCACCGACGGGATCACGACGGTGGTGGCGGTGTCGGCGCAGTACGGCAAGGACGAGCTGAAGTACAGCACCCAGGTGCTGATCGTCACGATCCTGGTGATCCAGTTCCTCGCCTACGCCGGCGCGATGATCCATGGGGCGATCGCGGCGCGGTTCGGGGCGAAGAAGACGATCTTGGGCAGTCTGGTGGCGTGGGTGGTCGTGCTGTGCTTCGCGTACTTCATCGAGGCCGGTGAGCCGCTGCAGTTCTACGCGGTGGCTGTCGGGATCGGGCTGGTGCTCGGTGGAACGAACGCGTTGTCGCGTTCGTTGTTCGGGCAGATGATCCCGGAAGGGAAGGACGCGCAGTACTTCTCGTTGTACGTCGTGGGTGAGCGGGGGACGTCGTGGCTCGGTCCCCTGTTGTTCGCGGCGGTCGGGCAGATCACCGGGTCGTTCCGGTACGCGATCATCGCGCTGGTGATCTTCTTCGTGCTCGGTTTCGTGTTCGTGTGGCTGGTTCCGGTGCGCCGGGCGATCGAGGCGGCGGGCAACCGACCACCGGCGGTGCTGTGAGGCGGGAGCGTGCCGATAGGGTCGGGCGTCGTGACCGTACTGAAGGAGAGTGGCCCGGACCCCACGGACGCGTTGTCGTCGGTGCCGGTGGCGGGTTCACGGCGGGGTGTGCCGGTCGTCGGGAAGCTGAAGTTCTGTTACGGGCCGATGGACTGCGGGAAGTCGACGCTGGCGTTGCAGATCGACCACAACCACGCGCGGCAGGGTCGTCGCGGGATGGTGCTGGTGCGGCATGACCGATCCGGTGAGCCGCAGATCACCAGCCGGATCGGGTTGACGCGCAAGGCGACCGAGGTGGGGAACGAGACCGATCTGCGGTTGCTGGTACGTGAGCAGTGGGCGGCGGGGCGGCACGTGGACTACTTGATCGTCGACGAAGCGCAGTTCTTGTCGCCTGATCAGGTGGATCAGCTGGCTGAACTGGCCGATGACGTCCAGATCGACGTGTACTGCTTCGGTATCGCGACGGATTTCCGGAGCATGTTGTTCCCGGGTGCGGCTCGGCTGTTCGAGTTGGCGGACGAGTTGCAGCCGGTTCAGGTCGAGGTGTTGTGCTGGTGCGGGCAGACGGGACGGTTCAACGCGCGGGTCTCCGACGGCGAGGTGTTGCGTGCCGGGGACACCGTTGTGGTGGCGGATACCGAACAGTCTGTAGTTGAATCTTCATCGACATCACGTTCTGAGGCTGAAACGAATACAGTGCGTTATCAGGTATTGTGCCGTCGGCACTTCCGCCTGGGCGACCTGGGCCCCACCTCGGCCCAACACGGTCAGTTACGGTTGACGTGACAGGCGTACTACTAGCCCATCTGGGGGATATCCGCACCAAGATGGCCGTATTGACGTCACGCCAGAGCGCGAAATCACTCCTACTAGGAGAAGCTGTTGCCACCGGGTGACACAGCTCATCGTGAGCAAGGACATGCTGTCCAGGGAATCCTCTGGCCCTCATCGTCGTTGCATAGGGTGAGCATCACCCTGGCTCCACCCGGAGCTGACTGAAAGGACCCCCATCATGGCCGACCGTGTTCTCCGTGGAAGCCGGCTGGGAGCGGTCAGCTACGAGACCGACCGCAACCACGACCTCGCGCCTCGGCGCACCGTGCGCTACGCCTGCCCCAAGAACCACGAGTTCGAGGTGCCCTTCTCCGACGACGCCGAGATCCCCTCGGTGTGGGAGTGCAGGCTGCACGGCAGCGAGTCCGAGATCGTGGACGGCGGGCAGCCGGAGCAGAAGAAGGTCAAGCCCCCGAGGACGCACTGGGACATGCTCCTGGAGCGCCGCTCGATTCCGGAGCTCGAAGATCTGCTCAACGAACGTCTCGCCGAGCTGAAGGGACGCAGGACCACCCGGTCCGCCTGACGCACGGCACAAGTAGCTAGCCCCACCACGAACCGGCGAAGCCCCCGCGACCTCCCTCCGCGGGGGCTTCGCCGTGTCCAGGGACTGCCGGGACCAGGCTGCATCAGCGCCACCTTCACACCTTGCCCGGTCCGTGAAGGCCTCCTTGAGGGACCCAGAGTCCCTCAAGGAGGCCTTCACGGACCGAGGCTGCCCACGAGAGCCCCGGCACGGAGAGGTGCCAGGGCGGCACGAAGCCGCCGCAGGTGCTCGGGTGGTGATTCGAGCAACGGTGACCGGACCGTCGCGTACGGGATGACGCCGAGTTCGGCCAGTGCCGCCTTGGCCATGATCGCCCCCTGTGAGGTGCGCATGACGGCCTCCGTGAGCGGCTGAAGGGCGGCGTTGACCGCTCGCGCGGTGTCGAGGTCTCCCCCGCGTACGGCGCCGATCAGCTCGGCGTTGCGGTCGGCGAAGACGTTGCCCACGACGCTGACCAGGCCGGTGGCCCCGGCGGCGAGGTAGGGCAGGTTCAGTTCGTCGATACCGCAGTAGTAGGCCAGCGGGCACCGGGCCATGACGGACATCGCTTCGAACAGGTCCCCCTTGGCGTCCTTCACCGCCCGGATCCTGGGGTGGCGGGCGAGTTCGATCAGCGTGGCCGCTTCCATGGCCGTCCCGGTGCGGGCGGGGACGTCGTAGAGCATGACGGGCAGTTCGGTGGCGTCGGCCACGGCCAGGCAGTGCGCGACGATCCCGGCCTGTGTCGGCTTGGAGTAGTACGGGCAGACGAGCAGGAGCGCGTCGGCCCCGGCCGCCTGGGCTTCGTGGGCTCGGCGGACGCAGGCGGTGGTGTCGTAGGTGCCGACACCCGCGATCACGCGTGCGCGGCTCCCAGCTCGGGTCGCCACGGTGCGGACGAGCCGGGCGGCTTCGAGGTCGGTGAGGGTGGGTGACTCACCGGTGGTGCCGCCGACGACGATGCCGTCGCATCCGGTGGCCAGCAGATGGTCGACCAGACCGGCGAGGCCTGGCTCGCTGAGCGCACCGCCGGGTTCCATCGGGGTGACCATGGCGACGAGGTTGGAGCCGAAGAGCGTTTCGGTCATGCGCTCGATCCTGTCGGCGCCGATAGCTACGGTCCAGCGATGCTTTTTTGCCGGTATTGCGTAGCCTGGCTTCATGATCGAGGTGGGAGCCCTGCGGGCGCTGCGGTCGGTGGCCGCGCTCGGGACACTGGCCAAGGCGGCCGACGAGCTGGGCTTCACGGCCTCGGCGGTGTCACAGCAGATCAAGCGGCTGGAACGCCAGATCGGGTTGCCGGTGCTGGCGCCGTCGGGACGCGGTGTGGTGCTCACTCCGGCCGGGCAGGCTGTGGTCGATTCCTCGCTGGAGGTGTTCCAGGCGCTCGAGCGCTGTGCAGAAGCCGCCCAGTCGGTGGCGGAAGGCGCGCCCCGCGGCGTACTTCGGGTCGCCGCGTTCTCGACCGCCATCCGCGGGCTGCTCGCGCCGGTCCATCCACGGCTGCTGGAACGCCACCCGGACCTCCGGCTGCACATCACCGAGCAGGATCCCGATCAGGCACTGCACAGTGTCGGCGCCGGCACCGCCGATCTCGCGCTCCTGCACGACGCCGACGGCCTGCCCGTCCCGCTGTCCCCCGCCCTGTCCCGGCGGCTGGTGCACACCGACCTCGGGGACGTCGTCATGGCCAGGACCCATCCGCTGGCCGCCGTCGAGCCGCCCTTGGACGGCGGTGACCTGGCGGGGTTCGCGTGGGTGACCAGCCCGCCCGGCACGGTGTGCCACCAGTGGTTCCGGCGCCTGTTCGCCGGTCTGGGCGAGGAGCCCGACGTGCGGCATCTGGTGGACGACTTCTCCACGCAGCTGTCGCTGGTCGCTTCGGGCGAGGTCCTCGCGCTGATCCCGCGCCTGGCGCGTCCGCCCCTGAGCGAGGGGCTCGTGGCCCGGCCGTTGCGGCGCCCGCCGACGCGCGAGGTGCACGCGGCGTGGCGCCGCAGCGCCGAAGCCAGCCCGGCGATCCGGGCCGTGCTGGCGGAACTCTAGGCGGCCTGGTACCCGGGGATGTCCTCGACGCGGTGATACACGGCCAGCCCGCGGGACAGCGCGATGGCGACGTCCTGGTCGGCGCCGGTCGATTCCCCGGGCAGCCGCAGGACGGCGTCGCAGTGGTGCAGCAGCCGGTCGGCCGTGGGGTACATGACCTCCTTGGCGACCGGGTCGGCCACGGTCTTCCCGCCGGCGCCGCGCAGGACGGGGAGCGCGACCCATTCGCCGATCATCGGCACGTGCCCGCTGCGGAAGATCGGCCAGGCGGCCTCTTCGAGCCGGGCGAGGTTGCGGGCGAGCAGTTCGGGGTCGTCGCCGGTGCCGGAACGGAACGGTCCGGCGATGAGGATCATCAGAGGTTTGCTCATGCGGCGGAGCTTAGTGTGCAACAATCGGCAAGAACAAGGAGGAACGTGCACATGCTGGCTGCGCAACGACGCGACCTGTTGATCGAACGCCTGAAGACCGAAGGCCGGATCGTGGCCAAGGACCTCGCCGCTGAACTCGGCGTTTCAGAAGACAGTATCCGCCGTGACCTGCGAGATCTCGCGGACGCCGGGCTCTGCCAACGGGTCTACGGCGGAGCCTTGCCGGTCTCCCCCGCCACCGCGGACTACGCGACCCGGATGGCGGTCAGCGTCGCGGGCAAGGAGCGGATCGCGAAACGTGCAGCAGCGTTGATTCGGCTGGGGTCGACCGTCATCCTCGACGGCGGCACGACGGCGCTCGCGCTCGCGAAGGCCCTCCCCGTGGACCTCGAAGCGACCATCGTCACACACAGCCCCACGGTCGCCGCCGCGCTCGTCACGCATCCGAAGGTCGAGGTGTTCCTGATCGGCGGACGGCTCTTCAAACACTCCGCCGTCACGTGTGGCGCGGCCGCGGCGGAGGCCGCCGAGGGGATCAACGCCGATCTGTTCTTCCTCGGCGTCACCGGTGTGCATCCGGAGACCGGGCTCACCACCGGCGACTCGGACGAGGCCGCGATGAAGCGCACCCTCGCCAAACGCGCCGCCGACACCTACGTGCTGGCCAGCTCCGAGAAGATCGGCGCGGCCTCGCCGTTCACCGTGCTTCCCCTGTCCGACGTCGCGGGCGTGATCACCGACGCGGCGCCGGACGAACCGACGGTGCAGGAACTGGGGAAACTCGGCGTGAGCGTGCTGGGCGTCAGCCCTTCTTGACCAGCCCGCGAAGCTGCTGCCAGCGACGCTTGAGCCCCCACAGCCCGACCAGGACGATCGCCTCGCGCACGACCGAGCCGCTCATCTTCGACTGGCCGACCTCGCGTTCGGTGAAGGTGATCGGCACCTCGACGACCTCGAATCCGGCGAGGGCCGTGCGGAACGCCAGGTCGATCTGGAAGCAGTAGCCGCGCGAGGCGATCTCGTCGAGCGGGAGCTTCTCCAGCACCGTGCGGCGGTACGCGCGGAACCCCGCGGTGATGTCGTTGATCTTCGTGCCGAGCGCGATCCTCGCGTAGAAGTTCGCCACCCACGAGAGCGCCTTGCGCTGGAACGGCCAGTTCACCGTGCTGCCCCCGGGAACGTAGCGGGAGCCGATGGACAGGTCCGCGTCCTCCAGTGCCGCCAGCACCCGCGGCAGATCCTCCGGCGCGTGCGAACCGTCGGCGTCCATCTCGACGATGGTGGCGTACTCCCGGGAGAGCCCCCAGCGGAATCCCGCGACGTACGCGGCGCCCAGACCGGCCTTCTCGGTCCGGTGCATGACCTGGATCCGCTCGTCGGCCTTCGCGAGCTCGTCGGCCACGTCCCCGGTGCCGTCCGGGCTGCCGTCGTCGACGACGAGGGCGTGCACGTCCGGGAGTGCCTTGAGCAGGCGTTCCAGGATCGGGCCGATGTTCTCCCGCTCGTTGTACGTCGGGATCACCACCAGCACCGGGTCGATTCCCTGGTCCCCCCGTGGCGCCTGCGCCATCCGTCTTTCCTCCGTGTTCCGGCGGGTCAGCCCGCCGCTTCCCTCGTTGCCTTGGCGACGCTCGCGCGCCGGGTGCGAAAACGGAGTACGAACCCGCCGGTAACCCCGGCGACCGCCAGGGCCAGCAGTCCGTACTCCGTCGTCACACCGAGTAGATCCGACAGCGTAGTCTGCTGCCTCAGCGGGACGCGCCCCACCAGGGAGTCTGCGGTGAACAGGCTGGTAGAGGCCATGATCGAACCGTCAGGCGCGACGATCGCGCTGACTCCGCTGGTGGCGGAGACGATCACGGAGCGACCGTGCTCGACCGCCCGCAGCCGCGACATCGCCAGCTGCTGGTAGCTCATCTCCCCCGGTCCGTACCAGGCGTTGTTGGTCGGCACGACGAGCAGTTCGGCACCGTCGGAGACCGATTCCCTGGCCGGGTAGTCGAACGCGGTCTCGTAGCAGATGAAGACGCCGACCTTGGTGCCCGCGACCGACAGGGCGGCGTTGGCGCCGTCACCCGGGGTCATGTTCGCGACGCTGTCGACGAACGGCGTCACCAGCTTCGCGAGCTCACGGGCGGGGACGTACTCGCCGAACGGCACCAGCTGCTGCTTGGCGTAGCGCTGGCCAGGACCGGTGACCGGGTCCCAGACGAGCGCGGAGTTCTGCGCGGTGCCGTCCGGCAATCGGACGAGCGCGCCGATGATCGCCTGGGTGCCGTAGTCCCGCACCATCCGGTCGACGCCGGCGTCACCGGTGCGCATCGCCATCGCGGTCTCGGGCCAGATCAGCAGATCGATCCTGGTGTTGCTCGCCTTGAGCCGTTCGAGCAGCCGGGCGCTCTCGGCGAGGTGGTTGTTCCGGAGTTCGTCGCGGCGGCCCTCCAGCGCGAGGCCGATGTCGGGGGCGTTGCCCTGCACCGTGGCGATGGTGAGTTCGCCGTCCTGGGCCTCGGTTCCGATCGTCGGCCACACCGCCAGGCCCGCCACCACCGGCACCAGCGTCAGCACCGACGCGGCCACCAGCGAACGGCGCGGATCGGCGCCTTTCAGCCGCAGGCACAGCGCGGCGAGGCCGAAGCCGGTGAGCACGACGGCGAGACCGACCAGCGGAGCGCCGCCGACAGACGCCAGTGACACGAAGGCGCCTTCGGGCTGGCTGAACGCCACCCGTCCCCACGGGAACCCGCCGAACGGGAACCATGTGCGCGGGGTCTCCATCGCGATGATCACCAGCGCCGCCCACAGCGGTCCGAGCGGCAGCCGCCACACCACGGTGGCGAACGCCCCGCCGAAACCGAGGTACACCGACAGCGCCATCGCCAGCCCGAGCCATGGCCACGGCCCGAAGCCCGGGCCGAGGAAGTCCAGCAGCCAGGTCAGCAGCGGCAGGAAGAACGCCACCCCGAACACGAACGCGTAGCCGAACGCGCCGCGGAACCGGCGTCCGTGCACCACCAGCGCGAAACCGGTGAACGCCAGCGGCGCCAGCCACCACAGGGGACGCGGCGCGAAACTCAGGTACAGGATGAACCCCGACGCCGCCGCGACAAGGAAACGCAGGAGCCAGGCGCGGGAGAACCGCTTCCGGGGCGCCGCTTCGGGGTCCGGATCGGTCACGGTCGAGGACACTCCTGAACCCTAGGCCGTGCGGGTGAACGCGTCGTGGATGACCTGGCCGTCGCGGACCGTGCGCAGGCACCGGGGCAGCGGGGCGCCTTCTTCGAGGTTCGGCAGCGGGGGCACGCCCGCCCGCGGGTCGGTCGACCAGCGCTGCACCCGCGAGTCCGGTGTCGCGACGACCAGGTCCGTGGCCTCCCAGACCGCGTAATGCGCGGGAGCGCCGGGGACCAGGCTGCCGGTGACGCCGTCGTTGACCCCGGCGGCGCGGTGCCCGGCGCGGGTGTGGGCGGTGAAGGACGCCCGAGCGGACAGTCCCGACCCCGGAGTGCGGTGGTAGGTCCCGGCTCGGACGGCGGCCCACGGATCGACCGGCGTGACGGGCGCGTCGGAGCCGAAGGCGAGCAGGAGCCCTTCGGCGGCCATGGCGGAGAAGGGATTGAGCTTCGCGGCCCGTTCGCCGCCGAGACGGTCGGTGTACATGCCGTGCGCGCCGCCCCATTCCGCGTCGAATCCCGGCTGGACCGAGGCGACCACGCCCCAGCTCGCGAGCGCCCGTGCCTGGCCGGCGTCGATCATCTCGACGTGCTCGAGCCGGTGGTGCCGGGCGGCCAGCGCCCGCTGCCCGACGGTCTTCTCCGCGAGGCGGAATCCTTCGACGACCTCCGCGACGGCGGCGTCGCCGATGACGTGGAACCCGGCCTGCAGCCCCGCTTCGGTGCAGGCGGCGATGTGGTCGGCGATGGCGGGGGCGTCGAGGTAGAGCGTCCCGGAGGTGCCGGGCGCGTCGGCGTACGGCTCGTGCAGGGCGGCGGTGCGGGAGCCGAGGGCGCCGTCGACGAACAGGTCTCCCGCCACTCCCCTGGCACCCAGCGCACGGGCACGGTCGACTCCGCCGTGTTCGCCCCAGTAGCCGACGACCTCCGGCAGTCCCGGTCCGGCGGCGAGCGCGAGCAGGTCGGTGAGGTCTTCGGCGCCGGAGATGTCCGGGCCGGCGCACTCGTGGACGCTGACGACTCCGCGCGCTGCGGCTTCGGCGAGGAAGGCGCGCTGGGCCTCGCGTCGCTGGGCGGGGGTGATCGCCTCGCGCATCGCGGCGCGGACACGGTGGTGGGCGTCGCGGGTCAGCGGCCCGTCGGCCGACCAGCCCGCCGCGTCGTGCACTCCGGGCGCCAGGGCGACGAGCGCGCTGGAGACGAGCGCGGAATGGACGTCGACGCGGCTCAGGTAGACCGGCGTCCCGTTCGCGGCCGCGTCGATCTCCGCGCGGCCGGGCAGCCTGCCCTCGGTCCAGCGGGACTCGTCCCAGCCGTGTGCGACGAGCACCTGGCCGGGCCGGACCGCGGCACGGACCGCGGACAGGAGTTCGGCCGCGCTCCGGATGCCGGCGAGGTTCACACCGGTGAGGTGCAGGCCGGTCGCGGTGGCGTGGACGTGCGCGTCGACGAAGGCGGGGGCGACGAAGGCACCGTCGAGGTCGACCACCTCGGCGTCGGGGTGCAGTGCCTTGGCCGGGCCGTCCTGTCCCACCCAGACCACGGTGCCGTCCGTGACCGCCATGGCGGTGGCGTCGGGAGCGGACGGGCTGTAGATGCGCCCGCCGAGCAGGAGCGTGGTTCGCGCGTTGGTCACCCTTCCGAGTTTGCAGCGTGCGGGTGAGCGCGTGACCAGCGGGGCGGGCTCTGTCGGACACACCACGCAGGACAGGAATATTTACGTCCCCCGAACGATGTGACAGGATATTTTCACGCGTTTCCGACGACGAGGAGTACAAGTGACTGCGATCCAGGAACCAACCTCGCCGGTGGCCGCCTACGATCAGCCCTACGACTACACCCGAGTCGAACTGATCGAACCCGACTGGCGCCGCTTCCCCGGCTGGCACGACGTGACCGAGGCCGAGTGGCGTGACGCGCAGTGGCAGCGGGTGCATTGCATCCGCAACGCCAAGCAGCTGCGCGCGCTGATGGGCGACCTGCTCGAGGAGCGCTTCTACGAGGACATGCTCGCCGACCAGCGCGAGATGGCCACGATGTCGATGCTGCTGCCGCCGCAGATGATCAACACGATCGCGCCCAACGCGGGCACCGATCCGGCGAAGGTCACCGAGGCCTGGTACGCCGACCCCATCCGGCGCTACATGCTCCCGGTGCGCAGCGACCGCGACACCGAATGGCCGAGCCACCCGCACTCCGAGCGGGACTCACTGCACGAGGCCGAGATGTGGGTGGTGGAGGGGCTGACGCACCGCTACCCCACCAAGGTCCTCGCCGAGATGATCTCCACCTGCCCCCAGTACTGCGGGCACTGCACCCGGATGGACCTGGTCGGCAACTCGACCGAGCAGATCGAGAAGCACAAGCTCTCACTCAAGCCGGTCGACCGCCAGGACGCGATGATCGCGTACCTGAAGAAGACCCCCGGCGTGCGCGACGTGGTGGTCTCCGGCGGCGACGTCGCCAACGTGCCGTGGCCGCAGCTGGAGTCGTTCCTCATGCGGCTGATGGACATCGACACCGTCCGCGACATCCGGCTCGCGACCAAGGCGCTCGCCGCCCTGCCGCAGCACTGGATCCAGCCCAAGGTCGTCGAAGGCCTCGAACGCGTCGCCGGCACCGCGCAGCGCCGCGGCGTCAACCTCGCGATCCACACCCACGTCAACCACGCCCAGTCGGTCACCCCGCTGGTCGCGGAAGCCGCCAGGACCGCGCTCGACGTCGGCGTCCGCGACGTGCGCAACCAGGGCGTGCTGATGAAGGGCGTCAACGCGACCCCGGCCGATCTGCTGGACCTGTGCTTCGCGCTGCAGGGCGAGGCGAACATCCTGCCGTACTACTTCTACATGTGCGACATGATCCCGAACGCCGAGCACTGGCGGGTTTCCGTGCACGAGGCGCAGGAACTCCAGCACGCGATCATGGGGTACCTGCCCGGCTACGCCACCCCACGCATCGTCTGCGACGTCCCCTACGTCGGGAAGCGCTGGGTGCACCAGCTCGCCGAATACGACCGCGAGCTGGGCATTTCCTACTGGACCAAGAACTACCGGACCGGGATCGAGCACGAAGACCCGGAAGCCTTGCAGCGCCGCTACCCGTACTACGACCCGATCTCCACACTGCCCGAAGCCGGGCAGCGCTGGTGGCGCGACCAACCGCGCTAACTACTACAAGTACGCACATGATTCTCTGATCCGAAAAGTCCAGTTCAGGAGACTGATCAGGACCGATTAAGGCCGGATGCGACCGGTCCTGATACGGCCCAGGTACGACCCAGGGGTAGGACGCTGAGCCGCCCTGGGTCGCACCTCGGTGCAACAGTTGGCAGAGTGCGGCAACATCTGCCGGGGCACCCAGTTCGCGTTCCGGCGCAGCTGGGAGTATCCGAGAACCCATCAGTTCGCGAAGAATTAGGAATGTCTTTAATCTGAATCGAATCCGTTGTGCATGTGGATATCACATTTGCGACATCTAAATTTTCATCCGTGAAATGAATTACCATCTGTTACTGTGAGTGATCAGTTCCCCGCGCTAGTACGGTCCATCGATCGAGTACCTGATCCGGCCGGGGTAGCTGTCGATGACCAGGTACCAGTACTCGTCGTGAGGGATTTCTAGGGTGAGAGGACTTGATTCCCAGAAGCCGCCGTACATCACGTACTCGTCACCGTCGAGGTAAGCCTGATAATTGTCGGCGTCCATCAGGCAGACCCTCGCGGCTGAGCCACGCAGCTCCAACTCGAACTGAGCGCCGCCCGCACACGACCCGATCTCGTACCAGAGGTGTTCCACACCACTGGTGTAGCGGAGATCGACCAGCTACGGAACACCCGACGCGGCATCTGGGCTGGTTTCTCTGGCCACTCTGCGGGCCCTAGGTCCCTGATACCGTCACCGGGAGCCAGGCGGTCGCAATCGACGGCCCGACATGAGCAATCGGCAGATCAGTCTGCAGAAGCGGATCGCCAGCGGTCACCAGGCGCAGCCTGTAACAACTCCGATCTTGTACCCGTCTGTCGCGACATGACTGTTAGCGACGCGTCGCCGATGAAGTACTCGGTGATCAATCGTGGTCTGCGCCCCGCCCGGGTGGCGATCGTGTTCGACGGGGGCGACAACTGGTCCCACTGGGCCCGTCGCGCCCTCTTCCTCGCCGGAAAGATCTGGGGCGGAGCTGGTTTCGCCCTTGTTCCACACCGAGCCGGCGTTGTCGACCCGATCTTGCTGCGAGCGTGCCGCGCCTACGACCCGGACTACATCGTCGCCTTCAGTCACACCGTCGGCGAATATTGCCACTTCGCGTCAGGGAGCTTCATCGTCTACGACGACTCCGGAAACCCACTAACTGGCTAAGCACGCGCCGCGAAGATCGCTGAACACTTCGACAAAGAGCTTGAGCCTGGCCCCGGCGCCATGGAAGCGCGGGAGGCCGTCGCACGAGCTTGCTCGCCGTACCGGTTGACGGGTGGGGATGAGTCACCAGAAGTGAGCCATTTTCTGGACACTCGCTGCGCTGCGCAGCCTTTTCCAGCAACCTATCGTGCCCGGCCACGGCGACGACGGCTCCCTGTCCCTCAACAACGGGATCCACCGCGCGCAGGCGATGCCGCCGTTTCTGCATCCTTTGACGGCCGACGACTCAACACCGTCCTCGACGACCCCGGCGCATCCACTCTACTTGACCTATGTCTCGGAGATCTCGACCCTCTCCATTGGACCGAACGTTCTCTTCTCGCGCAAGCCGCCTCGTCGACACGGTCACGACGCCCCGTGAATGGAGAACTAGTGGTGAAGTACCTGCACTGAACTACATACGGGAGTGTCGATCTGCGCACCCAGCTCGACCTCACCTTTTGGGTCGATAAGTGCGCACTCGTAACAACCTGAGCGTTCCCAACTCGCGTTGTGGCAGTTTGCTTTCTGCGAGTACACGAACGGGCTGGGACAGTTCCTAGTTCGCGACGTAACTGCAGTTCTCTTTGCCTTCAACCAGGACCAGGCGGTCGGTCTCATCGGTGACAGTACACCGGATAAGCACAGCATCCGCGGTTCCAGACCAGGTGATAGCAACAGTAGAGCCCTTCGGCACGACGATCTTCCTAGAGAACGGTGTGCGCGAGTTCGGCAGGGTCTCCGATCCGACTCCGCCAGGTACTGAGGGGTCGGTGTACGACACGTGTTCGCCGCCGAACCCGCCGACGTTGAGTGTCACCATCATCGGCGCAGCGCTTGATACAGGCGAGACGGGGTCTGCAGCGCGCCCATCCGAGCAGCCAGCCAGCAGTACCGTGACACCTGCGAGAATGTACGCCTTCATTAGGGTGCGAGTCGCACGTCGACCCGATGCTGTTACGCGTTGGTGGGCGCATCGCCCTTCAGCACTGCATGCACAGGGAGAGTGCAGCTCACTGGCGATCCAGTCGAGCGCCTGGGCACGTAGCGGAGCAACACCGTCTCCGCGCGGAGCACTACCGCAGGGTGAGCCGGGCCTTGACGAGATTGGGGCCGGTGGCTGGCCACCCACAGCACGATCACAGCGCCCGCGGTCAAGACGGCGATCACGGCTACGACGTTCCACATCGTGGTGCGGGTCGGCCCCGGCGCGCAAGAACGCCTGCTAGACCAGGTCTTGGCCTGACAACGCCGACCGTCAGGCCAGCGGCCAACTGTGGTCGCTATCGGGGTCGTCGAGCCAGATGAACTGTTTGCCGGGGACGTTCAGCGCGGTGACACCGAGCCGGGTGGCGTCCGGTTTGTCGAGGGTGTCGAACATGGCGACGGCGTGCTCCACGGTGTCCCACAGCCGGTAGGGCCCGGACTGTCGGACCGCCCACGTGCCTTCAGCGAGGGGCGCCAGGTCGACTTCGGCGCGGGCGGGACCGCGCTCGGCGACGACGACGCCGTGTTCGACGCTGCCGCCGAGCCGAAGGCCAGGCGCGTGCAGCCAGAGGAACAACGCCAGATCGGGCCATTCCAAGAGCGCGGCGGGGTCCACAGCGGTGGTGCCGTAGTGCGGCATCCCGGCCGCATCCGCCGACGGGCTCTGGCCGGGGGCGAACGGGCTGGTGACGTCGGTACGCATCGGCATGAACAGCACGGGGAACGGGTCGATGCGGCCGCTGACTTCGTCGTCGGCGGTCTTGTCGAGCACGAGCAGCGGCCCAGCGGCGCCGGCGTCGAGGGGGGCGATGATCCGGCCGCCGTCGGCAAGCTGATTGATCCAGGCCGGCGGGATCGCGGTGACCGCGCAGGTCGCGATGATCCGGTCGAACGTCATCTCGCCCGGCCAGCCCGCGAACCCGTCGCCTGCGGCCAGGTGCGGGCGGTAGCCGGCGGCAATGAGGTGTTCTTGGGCGGTGTCAACCAGCTTGGGGTCGAGGTCGACGGAGAAGACGTTGTCCGCGCCAAGGCGATGCGACAACAGGGCGGCGTTGTAGCCGGTGCCAGTGCCGATCTCCAGCACCTGGTGTCCAGGTTCGGCGGCGAGCCGCTCCAGCATCACCGCCATGACCGCCGGCTTGCTCGAGGACGAGCTGGCGATCTCCCGCCCGGTCGTGTCGTCACTGGCAGGTCGTGTCTGGGTGGCCAGGGATTCGTTGGCGTAGACCGCGTCCAGCCAGCCTGGATCACCGGCGCTCAGCGAGGCGGGACCGTTAAGGATGTGCGGGACGAACAGGTGCCGGGGCGTCGCGGCGAACGCGTCGCGCCACGCCGGGTCGGCTAGGACACCCTCGGCAGTCAGCTCGGCAGCGAGGGCGGCCGCCCGGGTTTCCCAGGTGGCGGTGTCCAGGGCGTCCACGGTCTACTCCTCGATCAAGGCTTCGGCGATCGCCGCGGCGATCGGCAAGTCGCATTCTTCGGCCAACCAGCCCCAGGCAGCAACCGCGTTCGCTTCGAGACAGGTCCACGTCCTGTCAGGTCCGACGACGAAGTCGAACGCGCTGAACGCCAGCCCCGCCGCGTCCAGGTACCGGATGATCCCCGCCCGGACGTGGTCAGGGACGTCGATCACCTCATACGTCAAGGCGTCGTAGTCCGAGCGCCAATCTACCAGCGCCTTCTCACTGCTGGCGTGGATCGCCACCGGGAAAAGCCGGTCACCGACCGCGGTCACGCGGGCCTCGAACCACTTCGGCTGCCACTGCTGAACGAGGTGCGCCGTCACCTCGATACCGTCTAGTGAGCCGAGTTCGTTGCGGCCAAGACGGCGGGTGTAGACCAGGGCTTCGCCGCCGGACTCGTAGACCACCGGCTCGGCCAGCGGCTTGACTATCAGCTCCCCGAACCTCTCCGCGAACTCGCGGACGGCGTCAGCGTCGTTGGTGATCAGCGTCGGCGGCACGGTCAGGCCGGCCTGACCCAGCGTGGCCAGCTGCCGAGGCTTGTACGCGGCGTCGGCCAGCGCCGAAGGGTGCGAGATCCAGCGCACCGGCAGGCTCGCCAGCACGCCACCGAGCCCGACCCGAGCCTGCGCCCGGGAGAACCGCAGCTCGGGACCGGACATCCCGGCCGGCATCACCGGTTCGGTCGGCTTGCCGTAGTAGACCGCAGTGACCTCGTGCAGCGGGACGTCATGCTCGGCAGTGAGCAGGGAGCCGCGCCAGCCCTCGGCTTCCGGGGTCAACTCGGCGCCGAGGGAGAGGCTGAGCGGGAAGTCGCCGACGTTGACCACGTGGCGGCGAACGCCGCGGGCGTCGAGCTCCCGGCCGACCGCAGCGGCCGACCAGTCCTCACGGATACCGACGACCAGGACCAGCGGATCGCGATGCTCAGTCATCCGGGGTGGTGTAAGAGTCGTCGATCATCTTGCCGTCCTCATTGCACTGGCGGGGATGCAGCGTGTCGTGAGCTGTGGTGCGATGCTTGGCTTCCGGCCGCACCGTGATCCGGCGTGCGTGCACACCTCGCAGGATGAACGGGCGGACGGTGCTGGGATTTTCATCGCTGAGCGGCCGGGCGCCCGCGTTGACCGGGAACCGCTGGACCGTCGGCATCAGCGGATCACCGGCGCCTACGGATGCGGTGTCGAACTGGGACATGCTGATCTCGGCCTCCCGACTGGGGGGTGTGCGGTGGCATTGGCCGTTGTCAACCCTGCTCAGGCCCAGGCATCTGGGCAAGATCCGTCCGAGCGAACCTCCTGGTCACGTCGGCGCGGCCGCAGCCACAGCGCAGGAGCCGCAGCAGGCTAGGCGGGCGCCGGTCGGAAATCGACCCGCTTCAGGTCGGGAATGGTCTCGGCCAGCACCAGATCGCACGTAACGTCGTCTGGATCCATCAACACCGCGCGGCCGTGCACATCGTAGAACAGCACCGGCCGCTCGCGCCCATCGTCGAACACCGCCACCAAGCCCGCCGGAGCCGATGTGAACGGCCCGGCCAACGGCGGGCCGAACTGCACGTCAATTCCGGCGTAGGGCAGCTTGACCCCTGCCATCTCCGGCCGCACCAGCCGTGTGCCGCCGGGGCCGAGCACCAGCGGATGCCCCTCATTGCTGAAGGCATAGATCGGGGTCGTCACACCTGGCTTGTGAGGGTCGTCCTCGAACCTGGCCCGCATGCCCGGCGGCGCAGCCACTGCAGGCCACTCACCGCGCGCCCTCTCCCCGTTGTCGTCGCTCATCACGCAAGCCTTCCACGATGCACCGTCGCTCGATTGCGGGCGCGGGCTGCTCATCATGCCGGGCCAGCGCGACGATGTGACCTACTGCCATGTCAGCCGTTGTTCCGCCACCGCTCGATTCGGAACTAACCCCTTCCGAAGCCGCCTCCTCTGCCCGCCACGACGTGTCTTTCATCGAGTGACACCGTGGCCAGCGGCCAAACTACGCGCGATCAAACAGGCGTTTCCCGATCGGTACAAAGACCTGGTCTCAAAACTTAAGGGTGTGTCACTGCGTAACCTGCCGGTCCTGGTCGTCAATCGTGGGCAGTCGTGGCGAAGACGACGCAGCAGCGGCGGGTCGAAGACCGGCTCTGGGAGCTGATCGAACCCCCTGATCCCGTCCCGACCAGCGCCGCGCGGTCCGGGTGGGCGGCCCCGGATCGATGACCGTGCCGCACCAGAGGGGATCTTGTTCGTGCTCGACACCGGCTGCCGCTGGCGAGACCTACCCGAGCAGCTCGGATGCGGGTCCGGGCACACCGCGTGGCGGCGGTTACGTGAGTGGCAGGACGCCGGCGTGTGGGACCGGCTGCACCAGCTCGTGCTCGACGAGCTGTCCGACATCGACGAGCTCGACGCGGTATCGGTGCGGTCGAAAAGGGGGCGAGCTGACCGGCCGCAGCCCCACTGACCGGGGTAAAGCCGGCTCCAAGTACCACGTTCTGTGCGACGCGAACGGGCTACCGCTGCACATCATGTTGTCGGCGGCAAACACCAACGACAGCATGCTGTTCGAGCCGCTGCTGGACACGAACCCGACCGTGCGCGGCCACCACGGCCGGGCGGGCCGGCCACGATGCCGACCGGACAAGCTGCACGCCGACAAGGGCTACGACTACCGCCGCAACCTGACCCGCCGCAGTATCAAGGTCCGTATCGCCCGGCGCGGGATTGAGGGCAAATCCCGCCTCGGCCGGGTCCGCTGGGTCGTCGAACGCACCATCTCCTGGCTGCTGCGGTTCAAACGCCTCGGGCTGCGCTACGACCGGACCGAACGCACCACGCTGGCGCTACTCACGCTGGCCCGCACCGTGATCAACGTCCGCCGACTCATGAAGATCGAGCTCTGCGACCAGGTCTAACGCATCCATTCACTCGTATGGGATACATCGGTAGCTCTGTGTCGTTGGGTGGGGGTGAGCTTCTGAGCGCGGAGCAGGTCATCGGGTCGACAGGGGGCCCCCGTCACCACGAGGGAGATCGATCTCCTGGAGGAGGCTGCAGCCGCGTTGCTGACGGCACCATCGACGGGGATGAACGAGCACTCTCGTCGGGAAGTGATCAGCCATCGGTGGGGCCGCCTCTTCAGAGGCGCTCGATGCGGTCGGCCTGCGGGCCCCGGTCGCTCTGACGCACCGTGTACCGGACCCGGTCACCCTTCTGCAGCGGCTCCGACCCCATGATCACGGACACGTGGGCGAAGAGATCGTCGCCGCCTGCGTCCGGGGTGATGAAGCCGAAGCCGCGGTCGCCGTCGTAGCGCGCGACGACGCCCTCGCCGCCTCGTACGGGCACGTCCCGCGCCGCCGGCCCTGCGGCCGCGGCCGGCGCCGACCGCTGCGGCGCCGCCTGGGGCTCGGCGCCCCGGACCAGGTGCACGTCGCGGGCCTGCGGGCCCTTGTCTCCACTAACCACCTCGTAGGCGACGCGGTCGCCCTCCGCGAGCCACGTCAGCCCCTCGGCCAGGGCCCGCGCGTGAACGAAGACGTCCTCGGCGCCGGAGTCGGGGTTGATGAAGCCGAAGCCCTTGTCCTCGTCGTACCAGGCCACCGTGCCGTCGGCACCGTCCGCGATACCGGCCGCAGCGGGCGAGCCGGCCCCTGCTCCCAGCGGGATCACGTGCTCGGCCTGCGGGCCGCGCTCGCCTTCGACGACCAGGAAGGCCACCCGCTGCCCCTCGGTGACCACGCCGCCGGTCACGATGGCGGAGCTGTGCACGAAGACGTCGGTGCCGCCGCCGTCCGGCGACGCGAAGCCGTACCCCTTGCCCGGCTCGTACCAGGTGACGGTGCCGAGCAGGCCCACGACGCTGCCGGTGGCCGCATCGGCGGTGACGCGAACGCGCAGCGCCTGGGGCCCGCGGTCGTTCTCACCGACCTCGAACACGACGGCCTGACCCTCGCGGAGCACTCTCGCGCCGCCGTCCCCGACGATCTCGGAGGCGTGCACGAACACGTCCGGCGAGTCGTCCTCGGGTGCGAGGAAGCCGAAACCCCGTTCGGCGTCGAACCAACGGACGGTCCCTTGCGGCATAAAAGGCTCCAGGTCGAGAGGGCGGGCACTGGCCCCCAGTCTCCCTGACAGACCTCCGGTCCGTCGGGCCGGGCCCACAGGCGGGCGGTGCGGGGCCAGGGGCGGGCCGTTGGTTCACCTAGCGACACACCGAGCCTTGAGACCAGGTCTAAAGGCTGTGTCGAATTTCAGGGAACCGCTGACCGAGCTTTGAACGCCCCCTCTGCAGGACGGGCTGTTTGTGCTGGTCAGAACCGGTTGCTACCGGGCCTCAAAAGGCCCAGAAGTTCCACAGTGGACAGTGCGGTGACCCGGAGGTCAAACCGGAGCGAGTCGCTCGGCGGCATGCCATCCAGGCGTACCCCGACCTTTCTCGTCGCATTCTTCATGTGAGGCCACAAGGGGGCATCGGCGAGGTTTTCTGCCACTCGACACCGCGAAGCCGCTCACGATGAAAAATGCGTGGTTCTGATGCAAGTCGTACGCCGACCACCGTATTCGTTTCATCAAGGAAAAGTGTATAGTTTTTATGCGCTCCGCACCTCGACAGCGGTACCCGCCGTCGATTACCTACAGTAGTTGTTCGCCGCCTGAGTTGGGTGCTGGCCTGCGGTTCGACCCCGGTCGGCGCCGCGCTGAGGCAGGGCGGCGTGGGTGATACCTGCGGGTATCACCCATATGTTGTGGGGGCCAAAGAATCAAGTGCTTCGTCGTGCCGTGTCCCGCTCCCGTCCCGCACCTGGTTACCTATGAACCGGCCATACAACGTGTCCTGATTGAGCACGACGCGGACATTCGATTTCGCCCGGTTCCGGGTCCTCCGGGACGACCCGGAAACATGAAACTTCCGCTACCCGGAGGTGGAAGCGGAGCTCACTCGGCCTACTTGATCTGCACGCTCCACCCACCAGGAGAGCATCCACGCCCGACCGACAGCGTCCCGTCAACGACACCGCGGAATCACCGGACGGACAGGACACCGACCACGGCATCCCGGTCATCGTCGACGTCGTCTCCCTGACCAGTGATCAACTCGCCATCGCGCTGCACCGGTCCCCGGCGACGACATGCCCGTCCTACTCGATGACCTGTACTGGCACTAGCTCATCACCGACCACGACATGCCGTTTCGTAGAAGGCGATCAAAGTGCGAAGGTCGCGGAATCGCAGGGTAGGCCAGATCTGGGGCCGGCCGGGATGAGCCCGGCCGTGCTCATGGTCGCCATGAGGACCAGACGCCAGGAGTGAGGCAGCTGCAGGGGAAGACCTTGGCCTGATGGCAACCGTCACACAATTTAACTAAGCTAGTTAGTTACTTATCTAGTAGTCTACTGTCATGACCTCCTCAACTCACGGCTCTCGTCGCGCCGACATGCCGCTCGCCACCAGGCCGGACCACCTGTCTGGTCGGCGGCCGGTCGAGTCCCCCGGTGTGGGGAACGCGGTGATGGAACGCCTGCAAGAGGTAGGGACGCTGACGCGGCTGGTCGAACAGGGTCTGAGCGTCGCTCTGGGGATCAACGCCACGGACCTGGCGGCGATGGAGCACCTCACCACCGACGGCCCGCTGACCGCCAAAGAACTCGCGGACAGGCTTCGGGTCTCGACCGCAGCGAGCACGCACATCGTGGACCGGCTCGAGAAGGCCGGGCACGTCGTCCGCCGCCCGCACGCCACCGATCGCCGCAAGATACTGGTCGAGCCGGTCACGGAGTCGATGGACCGGCTCGTCGGGCACCTGCATCCGCTGCTGCGCGGCGTGGAAGGCCTCGTCGAAGCGCTGGCCCCCCGCGACCGGGATGTCGTGGAGGCCTTTTTGACCGGTGTCGTGCAGATCTACACGGACACGGCGGACTCCTTCCCCCGCCGCTGACTCTTCTCACCGCGGCAGGCAAGCCCACCACACCCACCCATCGGGGGCGCATTCGTTCCGCACGGATGTCCTCCGGCGTACGAACGCGCCCTGAAAACGGGCACTACCACCAGAATCCGGAGAAAATCATGTCCGTACCCGAGAAGAAGATGTCGCCGCGGGCGGTGTGGTGGCTGCTGGCCACGGTGCTCGTCGTCGAGTTGATGGACCTGCTCGACTCGACGATCGTCAACGTGGCAGGACCCTCACTGGAGCAGTCCCTGGGATCAAGCCCGGTCGGGCTGCAGTGGGTCATCGGCGGCTACGCCCTGACCCTCGGCGCGGGCCTCGTGCTCGGCGGACGGCTCGGTGACCGCTACGGCCGCCGTCCGATGTTCCTGTTCGGACTTGTGGCCTTCACCGTCGCGTCGCTGCTGTGCGCGATCGCGCCGAACATCGAAACGCTGATCACCTTCCGGCTGGCCCAGGGCGTGGCGGGGGCGATGATGCTGCCGCAGGGCCTCGGCATCCTGCGCGACAACCTGGCACCCCGCGATCTCACCAAGGCCCTCGCCGTCTTCGGACCGGTGCTGGGACTCGGCGGTGTCCTGGGCCCGGTCGTAGGTGGCGCCCTGGTCGACGGGGACCTGTTCGGCCTCGGCTGGCGGCTGGTGTTCCTCGTCAACGTCCCGATCGGTCTAGTCGCACTGGTGTTCGCCTGGCGGCTGGTGCCCCGCGACAGCGGAACCAGGACGCTGCGCGTGGACATCGTCGGAGCCGTGCTTGTCGCCGCCGCGTCCGCGCTGCTGGTCCTTCCGCTCAACGAGGGGCAGGCCGCGGGATGGCCGTTGTGGACGTGGCTTTCGCTGTCCGCCGCCGCGCTCGGCTATGTCGGATTCGCGCTGCGGCAGCGCCGGGTCGTGCGCCTGGACCGCGACCCGCTGGTCACCCCGGCCCTGTTCGGCAAACCCGCGTTCACCGTCGGACTGGTCGCGGTCGCGTTGTTCTTCGGCGGCTTGATCGGCACCCAGCTGGTGCTCACGTTCTTCCTGCAGATCGGCCAGGGTTTCACCGCCGGGCAGGCCGGGCTGGGCAATCTGCCGGTCGCGCTGGGCACCGCGGTCGGCGGCGGGATCAGCGGCGGGCTGCTCGCGGCGAAGCTCGGCCGCCGGGTGTTGCAGGCCGGGGCCATCGTCCAGTTCGCCGGTGTCGCCTGGCTGTGGCTCGCACTGGCCGACACCACCGGTTTCACGATCTGGCGGATCGTGCCCGGCAGCGCCGTCGCCGGCATCGGCGCGGGCATCGTGATCGCCGCGGTGTTCAACACCGTGCTCGGCGCCGTCGACGACGACGAGGTCGGCTCCGCCTCCGGCGTCCTGTCCGCGGTCCAGTCCATCGGCGGCTCGGTCGGTGTCGCGGTGTTCAGCACCGTGTTCTTCGCCGGCGCCCTCAGCGGCGCGGTGACCGAGAGCTTCCGCGACGCCCTCGTGGTCCAGGCGATCGTCATCGGACTGTTCCTGCTCATCTCACCGCTGTTCCCCCGTCGCGCCCGACCCGACGACGCGGACCTCGCCGCCGATACCGACACCACGAGACCGGCGGACATCGTGGACGCGGACACCACGCTGGCGAGCGCCGCGCCGGCCTCCCAGACCGCCGACGGCTCTCGTTGATCGGCACCGGACACCACACCCCGGTGCCCACGATCAGGCACCCCAGCACCACTGCGTGAGGAGGACACCCCATGTCCCGCACCATCCTGATCTCCGGCGCCAGCATCGCCGGCCCCGCCCTGGCCTACTGGCTTCACCAGCACGGCATGACCGCGACCGTGATCGAACGTGCGCCGGAGCTACGCCCTGGCGGGCAGACCGTCGACCTGCGCGGTGCCGGCCGCACCGTCATCGAACGGATGGGTCTCGAGCAGGCCGTCCGCGACCGCGTCACCCACGAGGAGGGAATGCATTTCGTCGACGATCGCAACCGGATCCGTGCGTCGTTCGACACCGATTCCCTGGACGGCGACGGGTTCGTCACCGAACTGGAACTCCTGCGCGGTGAACTCGCCGGCCTGCTTCACCGGCGCACCCGAGACGACGTCGACTACGTCTTCGGCGACGAGATCACCGGGCTGGCCGACACCGGCGACGGCGTGGACGTCACCTTCCGCAACGGCACGGACCGGCGCTTCGACCTGGTCGTCCTCGCCGACGGTTTCCGGTCCCGCACCCGGGACCTCGTCTTCGCCGACCTCGCCCGCACCCGCTCGTTCGGCCTGTACACCGCCTACTTCACCATTCCCCGCGCCGAGTCCGACGGCCGCTGGGCCCGCTGGTACAACGCCCCCGGCCGCCGCGTCGTCCTCCTGCGCCCCGACAACCAAGGCACCACCCGCGCCTCACTATCCTTCCTGTACCCGCAACCCGGGCTCGAACGGCTGCAACCCCTTGCACAGCAGGACTTCCTGCGCCGCCACTACGCCGACGCCGGTTGGGAAACCCCACGCGTGCTCGACACCATGGCCGATTCCCCGGACTTCTACTTCGAATCCATCGGCCAGATGCACCTCAAGCACTGGTCACGCGGCCGCATCGCGGCCGTCGGCGACGCCGCCTATTGCGCCTCCCCACTCAGCGGCATGGGCACCAGCCTCGCCCTCGTCGGCGCCTACGTCCTCGCCGGCGAACTCAGCCGGCACACCGACCACCACGACGCCTTCCACGCCTACGAAACCATCATGCGGCCCTACGTCGCACAAGCACAGAAAGTCCCCTGGATCGCACCCCGGCTGGCCTCCCCGAAAACCCGCACCGGCATCCGGCTCCTCAACACCATCGCAAGCCTCGCCACCAACCCCAAAATCAGCCGCCTCGCCACCCGATTCACCAACCCACCCTCAGACGCCATCGACCTCCCCACCTACCCCCACACCCAGCCGACCCCGCCCTGAGCAGCGCACGACCCACCCCGTACAGGACGACGCCACACCCCCACCAGAGATACCGGTTGCACAACAGACTGCGCCACGTCACCGATGTGTCTCCCCTCGGCAGGCGCCCCGTCGCCCGCCGAATCAACCTACAAGGGCAATGTCCCCGACCCGCGCGGCGGCATCCGGCACGTCCTGCCCGGCACCGACCCCGACCGATGGCACAACTAAAACCATCCGTCCAGACCGCCGAGGACGTTCCCAGGCGGCATCTCAGACAAGGTCCTTGCGCGGGTGATCACTAAAGACGTCGGCGACCGGGAGGGGAATATGTCGTCACAATCCAGCGTGGTCCGGGCGCACCAGGACGCGCCGGAGCTTCGCCAGTTCGACGGCATCATTTCGATACTGCCGGGTCGTCCGCGGGTCGGGTGGCAAGGCACGGTAGGTCACCGAGCGGAAGGGTGCGCGACACCGTTTTCCGGAGTGGCAGGGCGGGGACCAGCCAGGGGACGTCATGACTTTCACTCGGGGGTTGCCAAGCCGCAGCGCGGCTGTCACGACAAGGAATGGTGGTTCATGGGGTTGGGTTCCTGGATCGGCCGCGAACTCGCGATCAAGGTTCGTTCTCGGCGCGCTGCACGGCTGGATGCCGAACGATCGGCGAAGGTGGACGCCTGGGCGGGGAAGCATCGAGTACTCAGTACCTTCGCCTCAGGGCTGATCTTTGCCGCAATCGCCTGGTGGATGGCGGAAAGACGCGACGGTTCCACCCTGGGAGAGATTCTCGTGTGGGAGTTGGTCCTGGTTCCGGCCGGACTGATCAGCGCTTGGATCGCCTGTACACGCATCAGACGGCGCGCGCTCGCTTCGACTGACCGGAAGTCTCCGCACTCGACCTGAAGGGCCGTTCCGCCTGGAACGACGTCGATGCGCAGCGAAACAAGCGGCCTGGTCTCGCGTGATCCTGTTGTCTTGCGTCCGCTGTGGATCCAGTGGTTTTGGCAAGACGGACTACACGACACCAGGTATCACCGGTGTGGTCACCGCAGGCAGGTGATCCAGTAGCTTCCCGCGAGCTCCCGGCTGACACCATGGGTCTCACTGGGGAAACCGGGGAATTCCCGGTCGAACGTTTCCAGCGCGCGCAGATAACGCAACACGGGACCGTCCGCGTCGCCGGTGCTCTCACCGGGCATGAGCACCGGGATTCCCGGCGGGGTGGTGACGACCTGCGTCGCGACGGTACGTCCGGCGATGTCGGCGAGACGGACCGGTTCCGTTCCACCGCGAATGAGGCGTTGGTAGGTCTGCGCCGGAGTGAGGACGGCCGGGGTCGGATGCGTGAACGCCTCGTCGAGCAACGCGGTCAGCTCGCTCTTGCTGAGCTGGGTGTGCATCTGTGCGCAGAGCCCGGACAGCGTGAGGTGCCGGTACCGGTCGGGATGGGCTTTCACGAGGCCCGGCAGGACGTCGGTGACGGTCGCCTCCGAGTCGTACAGACTCTTGAAGTCCAGCAGCGCGTCGAGCAGGGTGCCCCACTTGCCCTTGGTGATGCCCATCGAGAACAGGATCAGGCAGGTGTACGCGTCGGTCTTCTCCACGACGATCCCACGTGCCTCCAGGTACATCGTGAGAATACGGGCCGGGATGCCCATCTCGGAGACGTTGCCCCGCGCGTCCACACCCGGGCAGGTGATCGACACCTTGATGGGATCGAGCAGGCAGTAGCCGTCCTCCATGCCTTCAAAGCCATGCCAGTGCGCGCCGGGAGCCAGCGTCCAGCAGCCGGGCACGGTGCGCAGCAGCTCGAGCGGGGCGTCGGCGAAGGCGTGCAGCCGCCCGGTGGCGGGATCGGTGACCTCAGTCGGCTGCCAGGTGCCGAAGAACCAGCCGGGCCGGTCACCGGCCTCGCGGATGCGCGCGCCGAGCCGGGCCACCGCCTGGCGGAACCGGATGGCCTCGGTGATCGCCTCGTCGGTGAGCCACCGGCCACCCGCGCCGTCCATCATGGCGGCGGCCACGTCGAGTCCGGCGATCATGGGATACATCGGCGAGGTGGTGGCGTGCATCATGAACGTCTCGTTGAACTGCCGGTGCTCGACCGGTGATCTCGGCGAGTTCTTGACGTGCACCATCGAGCTCTGCGACATGGCGGCGAGCAGCTTGTGTGTCGACTGGGTGGAGAAGATCGTCGGTCGCACGTCGTCGGTCAGCGCGTCGGCGTCGACGGACATGCCATAGCGGCGGGCGTAAAGCGGATTGAACCGGGCGTAGGCGAACCACGCTTCGTCCAAGTGCAGCCGCGGCACGGAAGCGCCGAGCAACTCGGCGACGCGGACGGCGTCGTAACACAATCCGTCGTAGGTCGAGTTGGTGATCACCGCGTACACGGGTTCCGCGCCGGCGGCCCCCTCGGTGAACGGGCTGCGCCGGATCTGGGCCGCCACCGCTTCGGCTGCCATGACCGACGGCGGGATCGGTCCCATGAGTCCGTAACCGTTGCGTGTGGGCACGAGGTAGACCGGTCTGCCTCCGGTGAGTGTCAAGCCATGGTAGATGGCTTTGTGGCAGTTGCGGTCGACAAGCACCAGCTCGTCGGCGGCGATGCTGGCGTGGCAGGCGATCCGGTCCGCGGTGGAATCTCCGTGCAGCACGAAGTACGTCAAGTCCGCGCCGAAGATCCGCGCGGCGTTGCGCTCGGCCTCGCCGATCGGGCCGCTGTGTTCGAACAGCGACCCGAGTTCGGCTACGGAGATCGACAGATCGGTGCGGAACAACCGTTCGCCGTAGTAGTCGAAGAACGCCCTGCCGACCGGTGATTTCAGGAACGCCACGCCACCCGCGTGCGCCGGGGTGTGCCATGAGTACTCGTGCGTGTCCTCGAACCGGAGCAGCTCCCGGAAGAACGGCGGAAGCACACCGTCGAGGTACCTCTGGGCGGCGACCCCGATCCGGCCGGCGATGAACGCCGGCGTGTCCTCCAGCAGCCAGACGTAGCCGGACACCACCTCCGAAACCCACAACGGGAGATCGTCGACCGAGGTCGCCGTGGTCACCAGGAAGACCGGAAGCTTGGTGAACCTCCCCATGAGCGCCTTCAGCACGGTCTCCGGCGTATCGAGGTCCCACGACACCAACGCCGCCGAGAGATCCGCCCGGCTTTGCGTCAATGCCAGCGCGTCCTCGGCCGTGTCCGCCCACGCGACCGCGTGCCCCTCGTCGCTCAGGCAGGCGCAGATCCGGTCCAGCTGATCGCGTGTCACCGCGCCATTCGAAGGGCGATCCAGCGCTACCAATACCGTTGAGCGAGACACGTCGACTCATTCCGCCAGGCGACAGGGCTATTCAAGCAGTCTTGGGCCGAATGGCCTATCTGTCGATGCCGCGAACGCGTAAGGAATTCGCCCCGAATGGATCAACACCCGCGCGGTTGTCACCTCTTCCCCGTCCCTGAGCCGCCATACGAGCGATCGGGCTGTGCGCAAGAGTGACATGGCCTGGAGGGGGATATGGCCGTCGAGGACGTCGGTCAGGGCCAGGCGGATTCGGGTGTCGCCGACGGGTAGTTCGCGGAGCCGCTGGAGTACGGCGGGTTGTCCGGTGAGGGCGTGGGCGGGGATGGCGAACTGGAGCAGTCCGGGCTGTATGCCTTGGCCTCACGCGGGGTCGTAAGGTTCTGGCTGTATGGCGAGCAAGGCACGCAGCCTTTGTAAAGCGTTGCGTCCGTGCTCGGCAACCGTGTGAAGATCGTGTTTGTCAGCTGCCCCGCGGGCCGTTGGAGTTGACGTGGGAGCTGTCGCTGTTCAGCGACGCCACGCTCCACGAGATGATCGGCGCACGACGGGCAACTTTGAGAACGACGGCACCGCGTCCGGCCGTCGGCTGAGGCCGCGAAGGCACCATTCTGGGGCAAGGAAGGCCAGTTTCACACAAAAACCGCTAGCCTCACCCGAGCCAGCCGACGCAGAAGCGGAGCGACCCTGCCGATGGGCGCGGGAAGCAGGGGCGCGGATTATCGTTCTCACCGCGATGAACAGCGAAACTCTCGAACTCGACAATGACGTCTTTGCCGGCTTGCCCCGATGGCTCTGGAAGCGCATTCTCTCTGCGTCACCTATCGGTCAACATGCGACTAGAAAGCCACTGCGACCGCAGCCTGTTCATGCGAGCCAGAGTAGGAGGTTCCGGGCACTGTCTTCGGGGAGCGGCGAAGATCTTCGCGACGCGGCCCCGTGCGGCTGCAAGCCCCCAGGGATTTCCAGGCACTTGCCGCTGCCCTGGTCGACCAGGCGGAAGGTGCTGTAGCCGTACCGGTCGACGGCGTGCACCTCGGCCTTCCACAGCTGCGCATCGCCGCCGTAGCAGGGCCACTGCTGCACGCGGGTGCCGTTGGCCGGGTAGCCGTTGATGACGTCGAGGCACATGCCGCTATGCCGCGCACTGATCGTGTAGTACTCGCCAACCCGCTTGATCTCCCATTGCTGGTTCCGCTCGCCGTGGAACGACCACGTGCGGATGGGCGCCATCCTCTCGGTGCTCGCGTCGGGGACGTCGAACACCAGGCTGGTCTGCGGGTTGCTGAGCTAGGCGCGGGTGAAGTCGTAGATGAACGGCGGCACTGCGGCTTGTGCGGGTGCCACCGGTACCAGACCGATGGCGGCCACGATCGGCAGAATTCGCGTAAGCAGACGCATGTCCTGCTCCTTCCGGGTCGAGGTTGGTCGACCTGGTTCGGGTGGCAGGACGGCGAGATGTCACGGCGCCGGTGAGTTCACTCCAACGGCCCACCGCGGGGCCTGATGAAAAGGCTCACGTGCTGATCGATCACCTGCGGCATGCTCTCCACCGCCCCGGCCGTCAAGAAGCTGATCCCGGATACAACGCACGCTCATGCCGAATATCGGACGTCATCCGGCTCTCGACGGTCCGCCGGTAAACGAGTTCGTGGCGGATGAGGGTGTCGGGATGATCGGCCCAGGACTCGCGGCGGGGGGTGAGAACTCGATATGCCGAGACCGCGTGAACTCGTATCCGCCCGCGAGCGGATACGAGTCACATGGTCCACTCATCGAGCGAGAGGCAGTTGATGAATCGGGCAAGCACGCATTTCCGGCGAGCTGTTCTACTGAGTACGGCGCTGATATCAGGGCTGCTGGCGGTATCGGGCGTACAGGCGGTGGCGGCCGCGGGCTACCAGCTGACGCTGCGCATGATCGACCGCAACGGCGCCGTGGCGACCGCGAGCTCTCGCGCGACGTTCGACGTGATCGGCCTCAGCGATGGCGGCCGTGTACGCGACGTACCCGCCGGGACCACCCTGCGGCTGCCCGCCGACCGTTACGCGCTGGTGGGCAGCCTGATCACGCCGCGCCCTGGGCTGGATCCCTCGATGGCCGCGATGGCCCACCCGGAGCTCAACCTGACGCGCGACACCACCGTCACCCTGGACACCCGCCAGACCGCGAAGGTCACCGCGAACGTCGATCAGCCAGAGGTGACCGGGGGCAGCTCGCTGGTCGAGATGGGCGTGCGCGTGGGCGCCGACCGGACGCAGTCCGTGGTGTTCCCGTTCGAACAGCGTTTCCAGGAGATGTTCGCCGGTACGCTGCCGGGCACCTCGTCGACCGCCTTCTACTTCGGCGCCAGCCACCGCCTGGAACAACCGCGGCTGGAACTGTTCGGCGAACAGCCGAAGCGTTTCCCCGTCCCCGTTGCGGCGGTCGGCGCACCCCTGCCGGTGGGGTCATGGACGCCCGCGCTGGCGTTCGGCGGCGCGGGTCGCCAGGAAGACTTGGCCGGAGTCGAGGTGCGCGATCGGCTGGTGGTGCTCGAACTGCCCTCGGACACCACCCTGGAGACTCTGGCGGAACGGGTCGCCACGGTGCACGAGCACGGCGGCGCGATGGTGGCCGCATGGTTACGCCCTGCCGACGCGGTGCGCCAGGGCACGGAGCTGTCGGGGCAGCCGGGCAGCCGGATCGCGGCCGCGGCGACCGCCGGGAAACCGTCCGGTCAACTGACCGGCTCCAAGGCCGCCGAGGCACTGGTACTGCCGACCCTCCAGATCGGCGGCGCGAACGCCGAGCGGTTCGCCGCGTCAGCCCGGGCCGGTGGCAGCACCGCGACGGTGAGCGCCCGTCAGGAGATCCGGGACGCCTATGAATTGTCCTTTCCGGCCACCGGGCGGGTCCCGGCGCAACTCGAGCACTCGGTGCGCAAGTCCGAGCTCGCGGCGGTGACCATGGCTTTCCACGGCTACTCGGCGGAGTCCCCGCCCCAGATGCACGCGATCCACAGGGTGGCAGGGGTACGTCTGGGAATGTCCCGGCTGGGCTATGGAACACCGGGGCTCGTTCGAGCGGAACGCCAGGAGTACTACACGCCGGGAACCTGGGCCTTCCTCAACGCGCTGGTGAGCCAAACTCCGAGCGTCGGCGGCGATCTCCGGGGTGAGGAACTCTTCGCGGCGGGCAAAAGCTACCGGCTGGCCTGGAACGGCGCGGTCACCGGCCCCGGCTTCCGCGGCAAGCGCGACTATCCGGCCGACAAGCCCTGGGCCGGACGCGCCACGCAGGAGATCGACATCAGCATCCCGTTGTTCTCAGATGGTGCCGGGCACACCGGAACCGCGGACTTGGACGCGCCGGGTGACCGTGGCAGCACCGCGCTCTACCGCGAAGGCCGCCTTTTCGGCAGTCAGGCGACTCCCGGGCGCGCGGTATTCGTGGCGCCGTCCGAGGAGGCCGGTTACCGGCTGACCACGGAGGCAGAGCGCGACGAACCCTGGGCACCGTTGTCCACCAAGGTTTCCGCCGAATGGACCTTCCGCAGCGGGTACGTTCAGGGGCCGAGCCGGGCGCTGCCGCTGCTGGAGGTGCGGTACACCCCGGCGGTGGATCTTGCCAATAGTGCGCCGGGCGGCGGTAGCTTCACCGTCCCGGTCACCGTGTCCCGGCAGGACGGTCCCGCCGCGATCACCGGCCTTCAGGTCGAAGCGTCCTACGACGGTGGCATCACCTGGCGGGCCGCGAAGGTGAGCGGGCAGGGCGGCCGGTACAACGCCGAGCTCCACCACCCGGCGACCGGATCTGTCTCCCTGCGTGCGAAAGCCGCCGATGCCGACGGGAACACCACGATCCAGAGCATCACTCACGCTTACCGGCTCCGCTGACACCGGTTGCGCCCCGCTCTTACACAGAATTTGAGAGGTCGGGTGTGTGGAAACAAGGACGTCGAGTGTCTCTGTTTCCACACGCCCGTCATCCGGCGCCATCTCTGTTCCACGAATAACGGTGTCCAACGCACTCTCATGCCGCTGGGCGTGCGTTGGCATTCCATCAGGCCAACAAGCTGGCTGAGAATTCGACTCGGGAGAGGGGGGCGGACACGATGCACTTGCTGAACAGGGATCTGTCATCTCGATGTCAGTCCGGTGAAGACGTCGATGTCCGGGTAGCCGTCACGTTCCGGTGCGAGGAACCGTTCGAACAACAGCCCGTAGCGGACGGCGTCGACGCTGGTGATCCGCAACGCGAAACACACCGCGGAGTTCGCCGCCGCCCCCCCCCGGCCCTGGCACAGGATCCCGGCTTCGCGCGCGAACCGCACGATGTCCCACACGATCAGGAAAAACCCGGGGAACCCCAGCTCGGTGATCACGTCGAGTTCGTAGTCCAGCTGCGCGTAGGCCCTCGGCGCTTCCGCTCCGGCGCGACCAAAGTGAGGCCGACCGCGCACTCCACCCCCAGCAACGCCGCCCGCTGCACCGCACCCGGACAGCGGCGAAGATCTCTGCCATCTCCTCCCCCGACCGCAGGAACTGCATCCCCGCCGCCGGGCGCTCAGCAACGTCGCCCGCCACGCGTCGGCACAGCGAGCCGCGATCCGGACCGCGACGGCGAACCGGATGCTGACAGCGACCGTGGAAGATGACGGCCAGGGCGGTACGGAGTCCGAGGAGGGCAATGGAATACGTGGCATGCGAGAACGGGCGCGGCTACTCGGCGGCAGCGTGAGCGCCGGTCCGCGCGATGGCCGGGGATGGCGAGTACGGGCGACGATCCCGCTGGACGGAGACGGCTCGTGATCAAGGTGATCGTCGCCGACGACCAGACGCGGCCAGGGACGGCCTGCGGTTGCCGCTGGCCGGAGAGCCCGGTATCGAGGTGATCGGCGCGGCCGTCGACGGGACCGACCTGCTCACCCTTGCCCGCTATCGGCGGCCCGATGTGGTGCTCACCGACATCCGCATGCCCGGAATGGACGGCATCGGCGCCATCGAACGACTGCGCGAACTCGAACCGGAACCGGCGGTCGTCGCAGTGACCACCTTCGACCTCGACGAATACCTCTTCGGTGCCCTGCAAGCCGGAGCCGTCGGCTTCGTCCTCAAAGACAGCGCCCCGGAGTTGTTCGTCCACGCCGCGCGAAACGGAGGTGTTGCGCGGTCTCTCCCGTGGATCGACCAACGCGGAACTCGCCGACGAACTCGATCGTCGCCGCGCGGCACGATTCCGGCGATGACTCGCGGCGCGTCACCGCCCGCGTCCGGTCTGGTTCTGGAGCCGGTCGATCAGCTCCGACGCTTCCGCTTTGGTCAAGGTCTCCGGGATCGTCTCGCCCGCTTCCTGGGCGAGAGTGCCCAAGTAGGAACGCTGGGGCCCCGTCATGGGCTCGTCGCCGGTGGCCCAGTCTTCTCGGGGTTTCTCCGGGCTCGGAGTGTCGCTCGGCTGTGTGTTGTCACTCATCTGACGTCCTTCGGCTGGGCACCCGTTCATCCAGCGACTACCCGGTCAGGAGGGAAGCAACACCTCCCGATGACACGGCGTGGCCATCACGGCCAGATCGCACACCCTGACCGGGCGCTTGCCCCTCGACAAGTTCGTCCGACACGTACGCTGGAGCCTGGGATAACGGATACCGGGTAACTGGAGACGGGCCGAGCGACGCGAGGGAGCACCATGAAGGACGATCCCGCGAGCCGCGCGGCCTATCTGGCGTTCGTCCGCCAGCACCACCCGGATCGAGGCGGCGACGTCGACACCTTCGTCGCCGGCCTCGCCGAGTTCCACGCGGCGGCGGGCCGGAGGCCCGGGACACAAGACCGCTTCTCCGCACCGATCGTCGTGGTCGCCCGCAAACGGGGATTGGCGTCCGTCGCGCATCGCCTGGGTCAATGGCGGAAGCGACGCCGCAAGACCAGAGTCCGCTGACGCCACGACCTGCCGCCTTCGGTCAGGGGACCTGCCTCAAGACTTGTCGTCCTCAGAGGACAGCAAGCCCTTCTTCTCGGCTCGGGCCACGACCTTCTTGACGAACTCGATCGAACCGCAGTCCTGGTCGAGCAGCGCGTTACGGCGGGTGGCCCAGGTTGTGCCCAGGTCCTGCCGGACCTTCTCGCTCACGTCAGTGCGCGCGGGGTTGAGGATCGTCTGCTCTTCCTCGCCGATGTGGTGCATCAACGCCTCGGCCAGCTTCTCGACCGCGTCATCGAACTTCTGTGTGTCGGTGCCTTTGCATTCCAGCAGGTCCAACAGCGCCTGGTTGCCCTCGGCGTGTTCTTCCTCGCCGTGTTCCTGCTCATGCTTGTCGATGGCGTCCTTGCGCCGCAGGGCCGGGTAGACATCCTGCTCTTCGGCTTCGCCGTGCGCGATCAACGCCGCCGACAGTGCGGCTCGGGCCCCTTCGCGGTCCGCGGTCGCGTCCCGCAGATCCCGTAGGAGCTGCTCGAACAGACGGTGGTCGTCCAGGATCAGGTCGACGACGTCGCCGGCGACGGGACGGGGAATCTTCACGGCAGTCATATTTTTCGATGATTCCCTTGCGGCAGTTGCCCTGCAACTCGAGCGCCCGCTACGGACGGCGCTTGCCGGTCACCACCGCGGCAGTGGACCAGGCCGGTAATACGATGGACGGCGATGACACCGCCGGACCGCCCCGTATGGCGATCGCGCGCGTGGCTGGTCGCCTGTGCGGTGCTGGTCGTGGCCGCGTTCGCGCTGCTCGCCGTCGGCGCGGACGGACCCGGGGCGGTCATCGTGCCGGTTCTCGTCGTGGCCACGGCCATCGGGGTGACGACGTGGACGCTGATCCGCGCCCGCCAGCGGCGTCTCGACTACGAAGCACGCCTCACCACCTGGGCGGCCGAGCACGCCACGCACCATGAGCGGCTTCGGATCGCCAGGGAACTCCACGACATCGTCTCCCACGGCCTCGGCGTCATCACGCTGCGAGCCAGCGCGGCCAGGCGGGTACGTGGGGACGTTCGGGAAGCGGAGCGCGAGCAGGCGCTGATCGACATCGAACAGGCGAGCCGGGACGCGGTCACCGAACTCCGGCGGATGCTGGCCGTGCTCCGCGACACCGACGAGCGCGGCGCGCCTTTGCGGCCCGTGCGGAACCTGTCGGATCTTCCGGCCATCGTCGAGGCCACACGTCCGCTGGGGCTCGAACCTCAGCTGACCGTCGGCGAACTCGGTGACGTTTCCCCTGGGGTGCAAGCCACCGTGTGCGAGATAGTCCGCGAAGCCGTCGCGAACACCGCCCGGTACGCCGGGCCGACGCTCACTCGGGTCGATCTGCGGCGGGATGGCGACGCGATCGTCGTGACGGTCGAGGATGACGGGCCGCGAGGCGACTGGTCGCCATCCCGCGGCGCCGGGCACGGCCTGGCGGGTCTCCGAGAGCGGGTCGGCGTCCTCGGCGGCGAACTGCGAGCGGCTCCGGCCGGAACCGGCTTCCAGCTCATCGCACGGCTACCCGACGGAGCATGGTGACCAATCCCGAACAGCCCCCGATCCGGGTCCTGCTCGCCGACGACCAACGACTGTTGCGGCACAGCCTGGCGATCATCATCGACACCTCGCCGGACCTGGTCGTCGTCGGACAGGCCGAGGACGGGATCCAGGCGGTGGAGATGGCGCGACGGCTGAGCCCGGACATCGTGCTGATGGACATCCGCATGCCCGGCCAGGACGGGATCGTGGCGACCAAGGAGATCAGTGCCTGCCCCGACCTGGCCGGGACCAGGATCCTCGTGCTGAGCATGTTCGAACTGGACGAGTACGTCTACGGCGCGCTCCGTGCCGGGGCGAGCGGATTCCTGCTCAAGGACACCGAACCCGACGCGCTCATCGCCGCCGTCCGCCGGACGCACGCCGGCGAATCCCTGTTCGCCCCCGCCATCCTCACCCGGTTGATCGAGCACTACGTCACGACGCCGCCGCACCGGAGCCCACGACGGCCCGCCGAACTGACCCAGCGCGAGATCGAGATCCTCACGCTGGTCGGCCGCGGGTTGTCCAACACCGAGATCGCCGAGACGCTGACCATCTCCATCAAGACGGTGAAAACACACATCAGCCGGCTGCTGAGCAAGCTCGCCGCCCGCGACCGCGCACAGCTGGTGATCACGGCGTACGACCTGGGACTGGTGGTCCCGCGAACCTGAGGCGCGCGGTCAAGCGTCCCGTCTGTGGAACGACGCCGTGGAAATCGCCACCGCGACGAGCACCCACCCCAGTACGACGGCCGAACCGCCGAGTGCCCCCAGGTCGTGGCCCGCGGTGTCCGGCAGGTAGCTCGCGAACGTCGCCCGGCCGTGCAGCAGCGGGCCCGCGATGAAGTAGTACCCGAGCAGTCCGGCCACCGCCGGGACACTGCGCCGCAGGATCGTCGCGACCGCGGCGGCGATCACCGCGGTCAGCGCGAGATAGGCACTCGCTCCCACCGCGGCGGACCAGGGCGCCCTGGTCACCGCGGCCCCGACCAGCACGGTGATCGTCGCCGCGGGCACGGCGACGATCAGGAGTGCGGCCATTTTGGCCAGCTGCAAGGCGATCCGGCGTGGCATGGCGGTGAGCGTCACGTGGATCTGGCCGCCGCTGTACTCCGAAGTCGCGGTGACGACGCCGAGAACGATGAACCCCGCCTGGGTGTAGCGGACGAGTGAGAGGCCCGTGTTCCCCTCCTGTCCCGAGGACGTCAACGCGATCGCGAGGGCCGCAGAAACGCCGAGCGTGGTCAGCAGGGTGAAATACGTCGCCGGAAGGCTGAGCACTTTGAGCGTCTCGGCGCGGATCGCCCGGCTGCCCGTCATGCGTCCCTCCTGGTGAAGACGAGGAAGCCCGCGGTGAGCAGCGCGGCGACCCACGCCGTCATCACCAGGCCGCCGGCGACCGGCGAGAGCCGCACAGGCAGATCCACCTGCCTGATGAACAGGCGGACCCCCGCCAGGTCGGGGAAGAACACGGCCAGCGGCGTGAGTTTCGTGAGCAGGTAGGTGACCGTGACCACCGACGTGTTCAGGATCAGCACGGTGAGCGGCAGGATGCCGTTGCGCGTCAGCAAGGTCACGCCGAACGCGAGCAGGGCCGTCAGTACCCAGTACAGGACGACACCGGGCAGGCGGACGAGGCCACTCGTGCCCGCTCCGTCGCCGAGCAACGCCTCGACATTCGTCAGCGTGACGGCCGAGGACACGGTCGCCAGCACGGCGACCGTGGTGATCACCGCGGCCAGCTTCGCGATCATCAGCCGCCGCCGGGACGGCACCACCGTGAGGCTCGTGGTGATCTGACGTCCGCCGCCCGCGCTTTCCCCCTCCGTGGTGTATTCACTGCTCACCGCGACGACACCCAAGATGACCGCGCCCACCACCCCGAAGGCGAGTTCCTGGAACCCCAGGTCCACGTTGCCGCCACGGTTGGCCGCGATCGCCGACTTCGCGTTGAGGAACGTGAGGGCGGCCGGAACCAGCACACCGACCGCGACCGCCGCCCACACAGACGGCAAAGAGGTCAGCTTCCGCAGCTCGCCCCGATAGGCCCTCATCGCGCGGCCTCCTTGGTGAGCGCGAAGAAGGCGTCCTCCAGGTTCCGGTGCCCGTCGACGACCTCGGCGAGCGTTCCCTGCGCGACGATCCGGCCGCCGGCGATCACCACGACGTCGTCGACCGTCTCCGCCAGTTCGCCCATGAGATGGCTCGACAACAGGACGGTGTGCCCGGCCGCGGCCCGCTCCCGGACAAGACCGCGGATCCAGCGGATGCCTTCGGGGTCGAGACCGTTGACCGGCTCGTCGAGCACCAGCACCTCCGGGTCGCCGAGCAGCGCCGCCGCCAGCGCCAGCCGTCGCCCCATCCCCAGCGAATAGCCGCGGACGCGTTTGCCCGCGGCCGCGGCCAAACCGACCTCAGCCAGCACCTCGTCCCCCCTGCCGCGCGGGACACCGCCCGCCGCGGCCACCCATTTCAGATGTGCCCGGCCGGTGCGCGCGCGATGCGCCCCCGAGCCGTCGAGTACGGCACCGACCTTGCGCAGGGGATCCCGCAGCCCGGCGAACGGCACGCCGTCGATCAGCGCGGTCCCCGAGGTGGGACGGTCGAGTCCGAGCAGGATCCGCAGCGTCGAGGACTTCCCAGCGCCGTTGGGACCGAGGAAGCCGGTCACCCTGCCGGGCCGTACCTCGAAACTGACGTCGGAAAGGATCGTCGCCGCTCCCCTTCGCTTGGTGAGCCGGTCGAACTTGAGCATCAGGCCTTCTTCCCGTCGAGCGCGATCATGGTGCCCACCAGTCAATTCCAGCGGGGCACTCGCTCGCGTCGGGCCGGGGACCGATCCTGTCCGGCGGCTGTAGGACCTGGGTCCTACAGCGCTATCCGTTATTTCAGTGAGTGTCGCGGCGTTCGATGGCGCCGGAGACCAGGGCGACGCCGAGCGCGGCGACGCCCAGTGCCACGCCGATCCACACCGGCGCGATCAATCCGACCCCGCCGTCGATCGCCATCCCGCCGAGCCAGGCCGAGAGGGCGATGCCGACGTTGAACGCCGAAGCGTTCGACGAGGAGGCGAGCGACGGCGCGTCCTTGGCGGCGTCCATCATGCGGGTCTGGAACACCGGGACCATCGCGAAACCGGCGGCTCCCAGCACGAACACCATGAGCACCGCCGACACCTGCTGGTGCACCGCGAAGGCGAAAACCACCAGCGCGACGACCGCCGCGACGATGGTGCCGTAGAACGTGGGCATGAGCGCCCGGTCGGCGAGCCTGCCACCCAGCAGGTTCCCGCCGGTCAGCCCCGCGCCGAAGAGCAACAGCAACCACGGCACCGTCGAGGCGTCGAAACCGGCGACCCGCGTCAGGATCGGCTCCAGGAAGGTGATCGCGGCATAGGCCGCGCCCCAGCCGAGCATCGTCGTCGTCAGCACCAGCCATACCCGGAGGCGGCGGAACACGGCCAGCTCGCCGCGGAGCCCGGTGCCCGGGTCGTTCGGTCGCGACGGCACGAAGGCCACGATCGAGGCCAGCGCCATCGCCCCGATCAGGGCGATGGCCCAGAACGCCGACCGCCACCCGAGCTGCTGGCCCAGCGCCGTCCCGAACGGGACGCCGACCACCGTCGACAACGTCAGCCCCGTCATCATCAGCGCGATGGCGCGGGAACGCCGCTCCGGGGCGACGAGACTCGCCGCCATGACCGGGCCGATGCCCATGAAGGCGCCGTGGCAGAGGGCCGTGACGACCCGGCCGGTCATGAGCACGCCGTATCCGGGCGCGACGGCGGCGAGCACGTTCCCGGCGATGAAGAGACTCATCAGCGCGACGAGCATCGTCTTGCGCGGCAGCCTGGTGCCCGCGGCGGTCATGATCGGAGCGCCGATCGCCACCGCCGCCGCGTAGCCGGTGACCAGCAGACCGGCGGTGGGAATGGACACGTCGAGGTCTTCGCCGAGCGGTCCGAGCAGACCGACCACGACGAACTCGGTCAGGCCGATGCCGAACGCGCCGAGGGCGAGGGCGCCGATCGCGAACGCCCGGCGGCGCTTGGAGTACTCAGAAGCGGGAATGCGGGCCGGAGTGGCCAGTATCGGCACGCGGTGGGTCCCTTCGCAAGGTGTCGACGGCGGCCTCAGATCCTGGCCAGCCGGTTGTACTCGGCCCGCGTCACCGGCAGGACGGTGCCGTGCCGGGGCTTGCCCGGCAGCTGCGCGTCCGCCACCGGCCGCCAGTCGCCGGAGTCCAGGTCGGTGGTCTCGAACGGCCGGTAGCCGCGGCCGCCGTACTCGTCGATGAACAGATACCACCGCTTCTCGGTGTTCGACCGGAAGACCAGCGGGCCCTCGCCACCGACGATCGCGTCCTTGCCGACGCACTCCTTCACCAGCGAGTACCCGGGGCTGGTGAGCGTCGTGGATTTCTCCTGGGTGATGTACCGCCCGCACGGCGTGGAGCCACCGCCGCCGACGCCCCGATCATCCTGGGAGAACCGGTGGTAGACGCCGTCGTGCTCGACCACCGTGGAGTCGATCACCGAATGCCCCGGGTCGAACCAGGTCTTCGGCTCGCTGAACGTGCGGAAGTCCTTGGTGGTGGCGTACAGCATCCGGTTGTGGGACTTCGTGGTGTGGCCGGGATCGTCGGCCGGATAGAGCGTGGACGCCCAGAACACCACATAAGCGCCCCGCGCCGGGTCGTAGAAGGCCTCCGGTGCCCACACGTTGCCCGCGGTCTCCGGCGCCACCTGGACCAGCCGCGGCTCGCTCCACCGCAGGAGATCCTTCGACTCCCACACCACCATCGACCGGCTGCCGTGGCGCGTGGTCTGGTCCCAATCGTCGCGGCCGTACATCCGCAGATCCGTCGCGATCAGGTAGAACCGGTCACCGCGCGGCGACCGGATGACGAACGGGTCCCGGATCCCCTTGGTGCCGAGTGTCGATCTCAGCACCGGCGCCCAGCCGCCCAGCTCACGCCATCGCAGCGGGTCGTTGCCCTGGCTCAGCCCGAAGTGGACCTGCTCCCCGTCCGCGGTGTTCTCACCGGTGAAGGAGACGAACAGATACCCGGCGTACCGGTGCGACGCGGCACTGGCAGGCCCAGCCGGGGGCAGCAGCCCGCAGACGACCAGCAGCACCGCGGCCATGATCCGAAACACGCGCACAGCCGCGTCCTCCTCGCTCGGGCACCGATCCGCTCCACACCGATGACCGACATCGCCGACTGTGTCCATTGTGGACACAAGATCATTCCGCAAGGTCCACAGAGGAATGTTCCCGGCCGTCGCATGGAACCGGCACGTGACGGGGATGACGATATTGGTCCGTTTCCAACAACGTCAAGGACTTTCCCGTTGACGGAAGGCGGATCACCTTGCCGTCCAGAGTGTTCCGGGCCTGCGCCACGCTTTGGGAAACCGCTTTCCGTACTTCGTGCGGCGACCGCCCGGGGCAAGGGAGCGCGGTCAGTCGACTAAACGCCGGTCCGTCACCCCGCGTGACGAGCAGGCTCACTCTTGCGATCGGGAGGCGGGGCCCCTACTCTCGCTGGGAGCGCTCCCAGGCAGCTGTGTCAACCGTCAGAGCAGACGGAGGAGACCCACCCGATGAGATCGTTTTCCCCTCCCCGCCGATATCGCCACGCCACCGCCGCGCTCGCCTTCGTCACTCTCGCGGCCGCGCTCACCACCGGAACGGCCCAGGCCGCCGGCTACGAACGGATCCTCAACGGCAGCTTCGCCACGGGCGCCGCCGACCCCTGGTGGGCCAGTGCCGGGGTGACCAACCGCGTCACCAACGGTGAGCTGTGCGCCGCGGTCACCGGCGGCACGACGAACCCGTGGGACGCCCTGATCGGCCAGAACGGGGTACCGTTCGAAGCCGGGCAGCAGTACACGATGTCCTTCGACGCCTACGCCACCACACCCCAGCTCGTCGCCGCCAACGCCGGTGAAGGGGTCAGCCCGTACCGGGGCATCGCCCGGCAAGAGGTCCAGCTGACCACCAGCAAACAGAAGTACACCTTCACCTTCACCTCCGGGCTGGACTTCCCGGACTCCGGCAGCGGGCAGATCACCTTCCAGGTCGGTGGCCTCGCGGCGAACAACACCATCTGCGTGGACAACGTCTCGCTGGTCGGTGGCGTGATCCCGCCCGGCGGTCCGGCCGCTCCGACGAAGAAGGTCCAGGTGGACCAGGTCGCGTACGTGCCTGGCCTGCCGAAACACGCCACTCTCGTATCCGACGCGACCACCGCGCAGACCTGGACGCTGAAGAACTCCGCGGGCACGACGGTCGCCACCGGACGCACCACGCCGAAGGGCGTAGACGCGCTGTCCGGCGATCCGGTGCATCTGATCGACTTCTCGGCCTACGACACCGCGGGCACCGGGTACACCCTGACCGTCGGCTCGGACAGCAGCTTCCCGTTCGCCATCTCCGCCGACCCGCTCAAGAAACTGCGCTACGACTCGCTGGCGTTCTTCCACCACCAGCGCAGCGGGATCGAGATCGGCGCGCAGGACGTCGGCGCGGCCTACACCCGGCCCGCGGGCCATCTCAACGTCGCGCCCAACCAGGGCGACGCCAACGTGCCCTGCCGGTCCGACCTGAACTGCGGGTACACCCTGGACGTGCGCGGCGGCTGGTACGACGCGGGCGACCATGGCAAGTACGTCGTCAACGGCGGCATCTCGGCGTGGCAGGTGCTCAACACCTACGAGCGCGCCAAGCTGATCGGCGACGCCGCCGCGCTCGGTGACGGCAAACTCGCCATCCCGGAAAAGGCCAACGGCGTGCCCGACGTCCTCGACGAGGCCCGCTGGGAGGTCGAGTTCCTGCTGAAGATGCAGGCGCCCGACGGCATGGTGCACCACAAGATCCACGACGCGAACTGGACCGCCCTGCCCACCCTCCCGCACCAGGACGCCCAGGCCCGCAGGCTGTCGGCCACCAGCACCGCGGCGTCGCTGAACATGGCCGCCGTCGCGGCGCAGGCGTCCCGCATCTGGAAGACCATCGATCCGGCCTTCTCGACCAAGACGCTCGCCGCGGCGAAGAAGGCGTACGCGGCGGCGAAAGCGAACCCGAACAAGATCGCCGACCCCAACGACAGCACCGGCGGCGGCGCGTACTCCGACAGCACCCTGACCGACGAGTTCTACTGGGCCGCCGCGGAGATGTTCGCCACGACCGGCGAGGCGTCCTATCGCGCCGACGTCACCGGATCGACCCTCTACAAGGGACAGTCGATCAGCGACCGAGGCTACGACTGGGGCTCCACCGGCACCCTGGGTGACATCACGCTGGCGCTGGTGCCCAACGGTCTGCCGTCGGCGGACGTCGCGGCGATCAAGACGGCGTTCGTGGCCACGGCGGACAAGCACCTGAACCAGATGGCGACGCTCGGCTATCCCGCGCCGTACCGCGAGGTCGACGGCAGCTACGTCTGGGGCTCGAACGGCCTGGTCGCCAACAACGCCTCGGTACTCGCACTCGCCTACGACTTCACCGGCGCGGCCAAGTACCGCGAGGGCGTGTTCGAGGCAATGCACTATCTGCTGGGCCGCAACCCCGTGAGCTACTCCTACGTCAGCGGGTACGGCGGGCAGCCGGTCCGCAACGTCCACCACCGGCACTGGGCCAACCAGCTCGATCCGACCCTGCCGATCGCCCCGCCAGGGGTGCTCTCCGGCGGTCCGAACAGCGGACTGCAGGACCCCGTCGCGGAACGACGGCTCCAGGGCTGCAAACCGCAGAAGTGCTTTGTGGACCACATCGAGGCGTACTCGCTCAACGAGGTCGCGGTCAACTGGAACTCGGCACTGGCCTGGATCGCCAACTGGGCCGCGGAAAAGTCGGGCTCGGCCGACGCCACCGTCCCGACCACGCCGGGCACCCCGGTGGCGTCCGGCGTCACGGGCACCGGCGTGACGCTGACCTGGACGGCGGCGAGCGACCCGGAGAGCGGCGTCAAGAACTACGACGTCATCTCGATCGAAGGTGACACTCAGCGGGTCGTCGCCACCGTCACCGGTACGTCGGCGACAGTGACCGGCCTGCGGCCGAACACCGCGTACCGGTTCGCCGTGCGGGCCCGTAACGGGGCGGACCTCAAGTCCGCGCTGTCGGGCGCGGTCTCGGTGACCACCACATCGGACGCCCAGACCTCCTGCAAGATCACCTATCAGGCGAGCGGGTGGGCCACCGGGGTGTCCGGGTACGTCACCATCACCAACACCGGCGGCGTCGACTGGAGCACGTGGACACTCGGATTCACGTGGCCGGGCAACCAAAAGATCACCCAGGGATGGTCGGCGACCTGGATCCAGAACGGTTCCGCGGTGACCGCGACGCCGTTGTCGTGGAACAGCCGCGTACCGGCAGGCGGTTCGGTCCAGATCGGATTCAACGCCTCGTCGTCCCCGCCGCATCCGGAACCGGCCGGCTTCACGATCAACGGGCAGGCCTGCACGAGGGGCTGATCCGGGAGGCGCCGGAACGACGACGGCGGCCTCATCGATCGAGCGGTTGGTCTTCGAAGTCCGCTGGGCTTCGAAGACCAACCGCTATCGTGCGTTCACGAATTTTCCACGGGCGAACCCGTTTCCACGCGATAAGACTGATCCATTACCCGAGATAAGACTGAAGCATTGCGCTGTACACAACGGATCGCGTACGGTTACGAACTGATCGAACCGGTTCGACCCCACTCGGGAGTCCTCATGGTTCAACCGCGGAACGCGCTCACCCCATTCTCCACCGCCCGCACCTGGACGTGATGGTCCACCCGGCGGACCGGTAAACCCAGTCAGGTCAACGAGACCCGGCGATTCGAGGGCACTGGCCCCGCCACCCCATCCACCTCCTGGGCTTTCCCCACCCTGCTCTGGGAGCGCTCTCAGCACCACGCGGATGCCTTCAACGACGAAGGAGGAAGTATGAACTCGCAGCTCCGGTCCCCCCGACGGCGGAGACGGCCCTTGCTCCGCTGGGCGATCGCCTCGCTCGCCGCGACCAGCGCGATCACGCTCGTACCGGCCGCCGCCGACGCCGCGGCTGGGACCCTTGGCGCCGCGGCGGTCCAGTCCGGCCGGTACTTCGGCACCGCGGTGGCCGCGGGAAGACTGGGCGACGCGCAGTACACCACCATTCTCAATCGGGAGTTCAGCTCGATCACTCCCGAGAACGAGATGAAATGGGACGCCACCGAGCCGTCCCGCGACAACTTCACCTTCGGCGGAGCCGACCGGGTCGCCAACCACGCCCGTAGTCAGAACAAACAACTCCGTGGGCACACCCTCGTGTGGCATCAGCAGCTACCCGGCTGGGTGAGCGGAATCCGGGACGCGAACACGTTGCGCGCGGTGATGAACAACCACATCAACGGCGTCATGGGCCGGTATCGCGGCCAGATCTACGCGTGGGACGTCGTCAACGAGGCCTTCGCCGACGGTGGCAGCGGCCAGCTTCGGTCGTCGGTGTTCCGCGACGTCCTCGGCACCGGGTTCCTCGAGGAGGCGTTCCGCGCCGCCCGCGCGGCGGATCCCGCCGCCAAGCTCTGCTACAACGACTACAACATCGAGGACTGGAACGCCGCCAAGACACAGGGTGTCTACAACCTGGTGCGCGACTTCAGGTCCCGCGGCGTCCCGATCGACTGTGTCGGCCTGCAGGCGCACTTCGGCAGCGGCGGCTCGCCCGCCACCTTCCAGACCACCCTGGCCAACCTCGCCGCACTCGGCGTCGACGTGCAGATCACCGAACTCGACATCGCCCAGGCGCCGGCGAGCGCGTACGCCAACACCGTCCGGGCCTGCCTGAACGTGCCGCGCTGCACCGGGATCACCACCTGGGGAATCCGGGACAGCGACTCCTGGCGCGCCAGTGAGAACCCGCTGTTGTTCGACCGCGGTGGCACCAAGAAGCCCGCTTACGACGCGGTGCTCACCACGCTGAACGGCACGACCACGGGGAGCCCGATCCAGGTCGGTGTCCAGTACCGGCTGGTGGCCCAGCACAGCGGTAAAAGCGCCGAGATCACCAACTCGTCCACCACCGCCGGCAGCACGCTGCGGCAGTGGACGGTCACCGGCGGGACCAATCAGCAGTTCGACTTCCTCGACTCCGGCGGCGGCTACTACCGGATCAGGGCGCGGCACAGCGGCCTCGTGCTTCAGGTGTCCGGTTCGGGCAGCGGCGCGGACGTCGCACAGCAGCCGGACGCGAACACCGCGAGCCAGCAATGGCAGGCCACCGATCACGGCAACGGCGTGATCAGCCTGATCAACCGCCAGAGCGGTCTGGCACTGGACGTGTGGGAGGCCTCCACCGCCGACGGCGCCCGCATCTCGCAGTGGACGTTCACCGGCAACGCCAATCAGCGCTTCCAACTCCAGCGGGCCTGACGGCGACTACTCGAAACGGCCGAACCCCGCACATCACCGAAGGAGCAAGGATGCTCACTCGATCACGTCGACGATTGGTCGCCCTGCTGGCGACCGCGGCCGCGGCGCTGTCCCTGTTCACGGTCGCACCCGCCCCTCAGGTCGCCGTCGCCGCGCCGGGCAGCCCGGCGGTCACTCCCCCGCTGGGCTGGAACAGCTGGAACAGTTTCGGCTGCGGCGTCACCGAGGCCGCGGTCCGCCAGGCGGCGGACGCGATGGTCTCTTCAGGGATGCGGGACGCGGGCTACCAGTACGTGGTGGTCGACGACTGCTGGTTCGACCCGCAGCGCGACGCGCAGGGCACTCTGCGGGCCCACCCGACGAAGTTCCCCAGCGGCATGAAGGCCCTCGGCGATTACATCCACGGCCGCGGCCTGAAGTTCGGGATCTACCAGGTACCGACCGAGCGCACCTGCGCCCAGCGCGTCGGCAACCATCCGGGCTCCACGGGCAGCCAGGGGCATGAGGTGCAGGACGCCCGCACCTTCGCCTCCTGGGGAGTGGACTACCTGAAGTACGACTGGTGCTCCCCCAACGGCACGCGGGACGAGCAGGTCGCCCGCTTCAGCGTGATGCGCGACGCGATCCGGGCCACCGGCAGGCCGATCGTCTACAGCATCAACCCCAACAGCTTCCACGCCATCACCGGTGACAAGTACAACTGGGGCGAGGTCGCCGATCTGTGGCGTACCACCGAAGACCTGCTCGACATCTGGCAGAACGGCAACACCAACAGCTATCCGATGGGCGTCGGCAACGTCGTCGACATCAACGCTCCCCTGGCCGCGCAGGCCGGGCCCGGCCACTGGAACGACCCGGACATGCTGGTGGTCGGGCGTCCGGGCCTGACCCTGACCGAGTCGCGGGCGCATTTCGCGCTCTGGGCACTGATGGCCGCACCGCTGATGGCGGGCAACGACATCCGCACCATGTCCGCCGACGTCAGCGCGATCCTGCGCAACCCGCGGCTGCTGGCGGTGAACCAGGACAAGCTCGGCGCGGGTGGCCGCCGGGTGCGGGACGACGGCACCACGGAGGTCTTCGCCAAACCGCTGTCGGACGGCTCGGTCGCCGTCGGCCTGTTCAACCGCGGCGGCGGGGCGGGCACGGTCACCACCACGGCGGCGCAGCTCGGGTTGTCCGGCGGATCGTTCACGCTGACCGACCTGTGGACCGGCGCCACGTCGACCAGCGGCGAGCAGATCTCCGCCACCGTCCCGGCGCACGGCGTCGCCGCGTACCGGGTCACCGGCGGCAACCCGGTGGCCGCCACGACAGCCAGGCTGCGCGGTACCGGCTCGGGCCGGTGCCTGGACGTGAACGGCGGCTCGACCGCGCCAGGGGCGGCCGCGGTGATCTGGGACTGCCACACCGCGGCGAGCCAGTCGTGGACGACGTGGGCGGGTGGCGAGATCCGGGTCTTCGGCGACAAGTGCCTGGACGCCGAGAACCAGGGCACCGCCAACGGCACGCGAGTCCTCACCTGGTCCTGCAACGGCCAGGCCAATCAGAAGTGGACCCAGAACGCCGACGGGTCCATCACCAACGTCCACTCCGGACTCTGCCTGGACGTCAACCAGGCCGCCACCGCCAACGGGAGCCGACTGGTCCTCTGGACCTGCAACGGCCAAGCCAACCAGAAATGGGCTCGCGCCTGAGCCGAAGGGGGTCGTGCCATGTCCTTGTCCTCAAGCCGGTTCACCCGTCGCCGGGTGCTCGCCCTGAGTGGATTCACCGCCGCCGCCGGGCTCCTGCGAGCCGGAACGGTGTGGGCCACCGAAGGACCGAGCAGCTACACGCCGACGTGGCCGTCGGTCGACCAGCATCCGCCCGCGCCCGAGTGGTTCCAGGACGCCAAATTCGGCATCTACTTCCACTGGGGAGTGTTCAGCGTCCCGGCGTTCGGCAACGAATGGTATCCGCGCAACATGTACATCGGCGGCTCCAACGAGAACCGCCATCACATCGCCACCTACGGGGATCCGTCGGCGTGGCCGTACCACAACTTCATCAACGGAGCGCGGGACAAGGCCGGGAACTGGGTGCAGTTCGCACCGCGACTGAAATCCGCGGGCGGCGATTTCGACCCCGGCGAATGGGCACAGCTGTTCGCCGACGCCGGTGCCAAATTCGCCGGACCGGTCGCCGAGCACCACGACGGCTACTCGATGTGGAACAGCGCCGTCAACGAATGGAACTCGGTACGCACCGGCCCCAAACTGGACCTGGTGGGGCTCCATGCCGCCGCGATCCGGGCCAAGGGGCTGAAGTTCGTGGTGTCCCTGCACCACGCGTACAACTTCACCGGTTTCTACGACCGGGTCCCGGCGCAATCGGATCCGGGCCTGCGCAAGCTGTACGGCCAGCTCGGCAGGGCGCCGGAGAACCAGCTGTGGTTCGAGAAGCTCAAAGAGGTCATCGACGGCTACCAGCCCGACATCGTCTGGCAGGACTTCAACCTCCCCCAGGTCGACGAGGCGCAGCGGCTGAACTTCCTCGCGTACTACTTCAACCGGGCGGTCGCGTGGAACAAGGACGTGGTCAGCACCTACAAGGACGGCCTGAACAACCGCGGTTCGGTGTTCGACTTCGAACGCGGCGGCCCCGCGGGCATCCAGCAACCCTTCTGGCTGACCGATGACAGCATCTCCAGCTCCAGCTGGTGTTACACCGTCGGCATCGGCTACTACTCGCTCAACGCCATGCTGCACTCGCTGCTCGACAGGGTCAGCAAGAACGGCAACATGTTGCTGAACATCGCGCCGATGGCGGACGGGACCATCCCCGGCGGCCAGCGCGCGATCCTGCTGGGCATCGGGGACTACCTCAAACGGTTCGGCGAATCCGTCTACGCCACCCGGGCCTGGACGGCCTACGGCGAGGGCCCCACCCAGATGGGCGGCGGTTCCTTCGTCCAGCCGAGGGAAGGCACCAACCGCGACATCCGGTTCACCCGCAGCAAGGACAACACGGTGCTGTACGCCACCGTGATGGGCTGGCCCGGCAGCACCCTGAGCATCACCACTCTCGACTCCGGCCGGATCGACCTCGGCTCGCTGGCTTCCGTGCGGCTGCTCGGCTCCACGGCCGGGACGTACGTCGACCTGCCCACCCGTAACCAGAACGGCTCGGGACTGCACATTGCGATGCCGTCGGCGGCAGCGCCCTTCGCCGCCCCCGCGTACGTGGTCAAGCTGACCTTCGCCGGTCAGATCCCCGCGCTGGGTGCCGCGCCCGTCCCCACCGGCTGGTCGCGGATCACCAACGCCGCCACCGGACTCGCCCTGGACAGCGGCGGGAACGTCGCCTCGGGATCGCGGCTGAAGCAATGGAACTGGGACGGCAGCGCCAACCTGCAGTGGCAGCTGGTGCCGCTGGGCGGCGAGTGGTACCGCATCGTCAACCGTACCAACGGGATGGTCGCCGACAGCTGGGGCAACAGCGCCAACGGCGCCGCCTGTCAGCAGGCGGCCTGGAACGGCGGAGCCAACCAGCAGTGGCGCCTCAACGGTGTCGGCGGCGGCCGCCACCAGGTGATCAACCGCGGCACGGGTACCGCGCTCGACAGTCTCGGCGATTCCACCGCGGGCTCCGGCGTGGCGATGTGGGCACCGAACAGCAGCGCCAACAACCACTGGGCCATCGCCGCCGTCTGACCTGGCCCGGTAACCCAGTACAGAACAGGAGCACACCCATGAGGAAACGAGCCCGTCCACGCCGCTGGTGGTGGACACCGATCGTCACCGCCGCCCTGGTCCTCGCCGGTTCCACCGCGGCGGCCGCCGCCCCTGCGCCGCCTGCCGATCCCGGCACCCTCGCCGCGTCCGCCGGCTGCGGCAAGTCGCCCACGCTGCGCAGTGGTCCCCAGACGATCCAGAGCAGCGGCAAGACCCGCAACTTCATCCTGCGGCTTCCCGACAACTACTCCAACACCCGCCAGTACCGGTTGATCTTCGGTTACCACTGGCGGGGCGGGACCGCCAACGACGTCGACTCGGGCGGAACCGACGGCTACAACTGGTCCTACTACGGCCAGCGGAGACTGGCGGAGAACAGCGCGATCTTCGTCGCGCCGCAAGGCTTCGGCAACGGCTGGGCCAACTCCGGCGGAGAGGACGTGACCCTCACCGACGACCTGATCAAGCTGATCGAGAACGACCTCTGCGTCGACACGGCACAACGTTTCGCGCTGGGCTTCAGCTACGGCGGCGGCATGAGCTACGCGATCGCCTGTGCCAGGGCACCCATGTTCCGCGCGGTGGCGGTCTACTCCGGCGCGCAGCTGAGCGGATGCGCCGGTGGCACCCAGCCCATCGCGTACATGGGGATCCACGGGGTCTCCGACTCGGTGCTCAACATCTCCCTCGGCCGCGGGCTTCGGGACACGTTCGTCAGGAACAACGGCTGCACCCCGCAGAGCCCACGGGAACCCGCGGCGGGCAGCCGGACCCACATCATCACCACCTACTCGGGATGCCGCGCCGGTTATCCGGTCGTCTGGGCGGCCTTCGACGGCGGTCACACGCCCGGTCCCATCGACAGTGGCGGCGACGGCTGGCGCACCTGGACTTCGGCGGAGGTGTGGAAGTTCTTCACCGGAGGCACGACGCCGACCCCGACGACGTTCCGGCTTCGGGGCGAGTCGGCCGGCCGATGCCTCGACGTCAACGGCGCGAACTCGGCGAACGGCTCCCAGATGATCGTCTGGGACTGCCACACCGGCGCCAACCAGCAGTTCAGCCAGAATAACCAGGCTCTGCAGGTGCTGGGTAAATGCCTCGACGTACCGACGAACGCCACCTCCGGCACCCGGGTGCAGATCTGGGACTGCCACGGCGGCGCGAACCAGCAATGGAACGTCAACACCAACGGCACGATCAGCGCGGTCCAAAGTGGACTGTGTCTCGAGGTCGCGGGCGGGACCGGCAACGGTTCGGTCGTGAACGTGGCGACCTGCGGGACCGGCGCCAACCAACGGTGGGCCAAAGCCTAGTTTGGCAAACATGTCGTGTCCCGGTGCGGGGCCGGACTGGGTGACAGAAGCCGGGCGCGATCTCGCGAGGGGTCGTGAGTGGCAAACAGCGTTCTAACCCTCTTTGTCACTCACGACCTCGTTCAGGACTGCACAAACAGGCATCGATCGGACACCGATTCGCGGAGACTGTCCCTTATGGACAGTCGTGGGGCGTCCTGCCTCATCAAGGCGCCCCCTTCACTCCGGCACGGCCACCCCCTTCAGTACAGGAAGTACAGGAGCACGCACATGAAACAGAGGCGCAGTCCAGGCCGGTGGTGGGCGCCGATCGCCGCCCTCGCGCTCGCTCTGGTCAATGCCACCGTGGCAGAGGCCAGGGAAGCCCCTGTGGCCGCGGACGCCGGCACTCTTGCCGCGTCCGCCGGCTGCGGCAAGGCCCCCACGTTGCGGAGCGGCACGCACACCATCCAAAGCAACGGCAAGAACCGCAGTTTCATCCTGAGCATCCCCGACAGCTACGACAACACCCGCCAGCACCGGTTGATCTTCGGGTTCCACTGGTGGGGCGGTACCGCGGAGCAGGTCGCCTCGGGCGGCAGTGACGGCGACGTCTACGCCCATTACGGACTGCGGCGGCTGGCGAACAACACCGCGATCTTCGTCGCACCCCAGGGCATCGGCAACGGCTGGGCCAACTCCGGCGGAGAGGACGTGACCTTCACCGACGACATGATCAGGCGGATCGAGAGCGACCTCTGCGTCGACACCGCACAGCGCTTCTCGCTGGGCTTCAGCTACGGCGGCGCGATGAGTTACGCACTCGCCTGCGCCAGGCCGACGACCTTCCGCGCGGTCGCGGCCATCGCCGCTCCCGGCGCGATCAGCGGCTGCAGCGGCGGCACCCAGCCGTTCGCGTACCTGGGGATCCACGGCGTCGGGGACAACATCGGCGCCGGACGTGGGCTGCGGGACAGGTTCGTCAGGAACAACGGCTGCACCCCGCAGAACCCGCCCGAGCCGTCCTCGGGCAGCCGGACCCACATCACCACCTACTACTCCGGCTGCCGAGCCGGGTACCCGGTCGCCTGGGCCGCCTTCGACGGAGGTCACCAGCAAGGTCCCGTCGACGGATGCGCCGGTTGTGAGAGCGGCGCCCGGAGCTGGGTCAAGACCGAGGTGTGGAAGTTCTTCACCGGGGACACGCCCACCCCGACGCCGACGTACCGGTTGCGCAGCGAGTCCGCCGGCCGCTGCCTGGACGTCACCGGCGCCACCTCGGGCAACGACACGCAGATGATCGTCTGGGACTGCCACACCAGTGCCAACCAGCAGTTCACCCGCAGCGGCCAGACCCTGCAGGTGCTGGGCAAATGCCTGGACGTCCCGGCCAACGCCACCTCCGGCACCCGGGTGCAGATCTGGGACTGCCACGGCGGCGCGAACCAGCAATGGAACGTCAACGACAACGGCACGATCACCGGTGTCCAGACCGGACTGTGTCTCGACACCGCCGGTACCGCCAACGGCTCGGCCGTGACCGTGGCGACCTGCGACGGCAGTGCCGACCAGCGCTGGGCCAAAGCCTGACCGGGTGGGGAGGGTAGGCGGCGGCCCCGGTGCACACCGGGGCCGCCGTCTTCACGGCGAACGGACGCAGGGCCGTCGGCTGTTCGGCTCTTGCCGGTGAGTATCCGGTCGGCCACGGTGGGTACTGACTGTTTCGGTCGTGTGGTGCCGGGGGACACGCGCTGGCCTTCAGGGGGTTCGCCGACGATGCGTCGCGTCACGGTGTTTTTCTGTCTTGCCCTGCTCATGAGCGTTTCCGCTCCGCTCGCCGCGGCGAACGCGACTCCGCGCGATGTGGCGGCGCCGAGCATCGACCACGTGTTGTACTGGAACGAGGTGTTGCTCGACGTCTTCCGGCACCAGACCGGTGAGAGTGCGTCGCCGACCCGGCTGTCCAGATCGGCGGCGATGATGCACGGCGCCATCTACGACGGTGCCAACTCGGCGCGGTGCGCGACCGCCGGCGGTTGCCTCGGGCAGCCGTATCTGACGCGGGTGCCCGTGCCGTCCGGTGCCGCTCCCGATCCGAGCAGCGCCATCGACCGCGCCGCCTACAAGATCCTCACCGGCCTCTACCCCACCGGCCCGGTCGATTTCGCCGCGAAGCTGGCGACGGCGCAGTCGACGATTCCCGACAGCGTCACCCAGGAGCAGCGGGACCACGGTGCCGCGATCGGCGACCGGACCGCGGCCGTCATGGCCGTGACCAGGGCGAACGACCGCTCGGACGAAACCGTCCCCTACACGCCGGGCACCAGGCCGGGCGACTGGCGGCCCACCGGCTCCGGCGACGCGCTCAACCCGAACTGGGGTCTGGTCCGGCCGTTCACCATGGACACACCGAACCACTTCCGCCCCTCACGCCCCGAGGGGGCGCAAGACATCGGCGAGCTGCTCGCCTCCCCGACCTACCAGGCACACGTGGCCGAGGTCCGCGACGTCGGCAGGCTGAACTCACCTTCGCGCGGCGCGGACAAGACCCAGGCCGCGCACTTCTGGGCCAACGATCTCGACGGCACCTACAAGCCACCGGGCCAGCTGCTGCAGCACACCGCGATCATCGCGCGGCTCCTGCCGGGGCAGGACCAGTTCGCCAACGCCAGGTTGTTCGCCCTGGTGTCCCTCGCCCTCGCCGACGCCGCGATCGCCGCCTGGGACGCGAAATTCCGGACGGACATCGACCTCTGGCGTCCGGAGACCGCGATCAAACTGGCCCCGACCAACCCCGATCCGACCTGGCAACCCGAGTCACGCCGGACCGACGGCACCACCTTCTCGCCGCCGTTCCCCGCGTTCATCTCGGGCCACGCCACCTTCGCCGGCGCCTGGGCCGGGGTCATGAAGCGCTACGTCGGCACCGACAACTTCAGCTGGACGGCGACCACGGAAGACCCGTTCGCCCAGGGCGTCACCCGGTCGTTCGGCACCTTCAGCGACGCGGCCAGGGAGAACCAGCTCAGCCGGGTGTGGCTGGGCGTCCATTACCGGTTCGACGGCGAGTACTCGTTGCCCACCGGCGACAGGATCGCCGAGTGGGTGACGCGGAACTTCCTCGGCACGGACGCGACGCTCGGTCTGGACTCGTTCGCGCGGACGGTGACCGCCGGATTCGGCACGGCGGAGGCCGGTGGCGATTGGTGGGTCGGCGGACCCGCCGGCGACTACGCGGTGCGCGGCGGCGCGGCCCGGATCACGATGCCCGCGGCCGGCGCGGGCCGCAGCGCGTACCTGAACCGGATCCGCTCGACCGACACCGACTTCACCACCAAGATCAGCATCGACAAGGTCACCACCGGCAACGGCGCCTACGTCTCGGCGGTGGGACGGAAGGTGAACGACGCCGGCACCTATCGGGCGACGATCATCCTGCGCCCGGACGGCACGGTCCGGCTCGGACTCCGCCGCTCGGACGGGGCGGGCACGGAGACACCGCTCACCACCGATCAGCAGATCACCGGGCTCACCTACCAGCCCGGCAGCGTGCTGCGGATCAGGCTCCAGGCCACCGGTACCTCGCCGACCACCCTGCGCGCCAAGGTGTGGGCGAACGGGACCACCGAACCGGGCTGGCAGGCCACCGTGACGGACCAGACCCCCGCACTTCAGGGCGCGGGAAACGCGGGCCTGCTCACCACCCTGTCCGGCTCGGCCACCAACGCGCCGCTCACCGTCACCGTGGACGACGTCGCCATCTTCCGCGTGGCCGGCTGACTCGTGAGTGGTAATGACGGTTAGAACCGCTTGGGTTCTAGTGGTCGTCGCAACATCTGATGTGGAGGTGTTGTGATGGCTGGGTTTCGTCGTCGTTGGTTGCTGCGGGATGTGCGGGCGGGGTTTTGGGATGGGGTCCGGGCCGGGTTGTCGGTGGAGCGGGCAGCGGTGGCCGTGGGCGTGTCGCGGGCCAGTGGGAGACGGTTGTTCGACGAGGCTGGCGGCGTGATCAGTAATGCGCCGAAGTCTGGATCGGGCCGCTATCTCTCGCTGGCCGAGCGGGAGGAGATCATGATCCTGTGGGCCCAGCGGGTGCCGAAAGCGGAGATCGCGCGCCGGCTGGGCCGGGATCGCTCCACGATCGGGCGGGAACTGGACCGCAACAGCACCGGGCAGGGCTATCGGGCCAGTTCGGCTCAGCGCGCGGCCGAGGAGCGGGCGACACGACCGAAACCGGCGAAGCTGGCCGCCGACCCGGTGCTACGGGACAGGGTCCAGGCGGATCTGCGGGCACGATGGTCGCCGGAACAGATCACTGCCAGGCTGGTCCGGGACTTTCCCGACCAGCCGAGGATGCACGTGAGTCACGAGACGATCTACCAGGCCATCTACGTCCAAGGACGAGGCGCGCTGCGGCGTGAGCTGGCGCAGTGTCTGCGGACCGGGCGAGCGATCCGCCGACCGCGGCGGATGCCTGACGGGCGCCGGACCCGCCAGGGCAAGATCGCCGGGATGGTCCCGATCTCCGAACGCCCCGCCGAAGCCGCGGACCGGGCGATCCCGGGGCATTGGGAAGGCGATTTGATCATGGGCAAGGACAATCGTTCGGCGATCGGGACCCTGGTCGAACGCTCGACCAGGTTCTGCCTGCTGCTGCACCTGCCCGGCGGGAAAGACGCCGCTACCGTCGCCGAGGAGATGATCAAGACAATCCAGCGGCTGCCCGCCGAGCTACGCCGGTCACTGGCCTGGGACCAAGGCACCGAAATGGCCCAGCACGCCCAGATCACCCTCGCCACCGACCTCGACATCTACTTCTGCGACCCACACGCACCCTGGCAACGCGGCTCCAACGAGAACACCAACGGACTGCTCCGCCAGTACTTCCCCAAAGGCACCGACCTCGCCACACATACCCCCGAAGACCTCGCGAGGGTGGCCGCCGAACTCAACGGCCGCCCCCGCAAAACCCTCGACTGGGACACCCCAGCCGAACGACTCAACAAGCTACTGTCCTCATACGAGCACGTTGCGACGATCGCGTGAATCCACCCCGTCATTACCACTCACGACTACCTGGGCACCCGGGTCGCGGTCAGGACAGGTTCCACTGCTGGTTGGCGCCGCCGTGACAGGTCCAGAGCACGACCTTGGCGCCGTTGGCGGTGGCGGCCCCGGTGACGTCGAGGCAGAGCCCGGACTGCGCACCGGCGACCGAGCCGTTGGCGTCGAACCGCCACTGCTGATTCGCCCCACCGGTGCACTGGGCGATCACGACCGCCGTACCGGGGGCGGTCTGGCCGTTGAGGGCGGTCGCGCACCTGGTGTCACCACCGCTGTAGACGGTCAGCTGCCCCGACGCGGTCCGTGTCCAGGTCTGGTTCGTCCCGCCGGTACAGCCCCAGATCTGCAGCTGCGTCCCCGCCGCGGTACTGCCGCCGCTGACGTCCAGGCATTTACCCGCGGCCAAGGCGAGGACGTCGCCGACGCCGGGCCGCAGCGCGGGTTCGATACCGGCCTGGGCCATGACCTGCCGCGCTCCCGCGGGCCAGACCCCGGTCACCTGGACGTTCCCTCTGAGGACATTGTTGTGCGGAGGCCCGGTGACCACCCTGGTCGCGCCGGTGTTGTACCAGTTTTCGGCGAAGACGCTGTCGCTGGTGTTGTTGGTCGAACCGGCGTTGGTGAAGGCCCAGACGCCGCTGTCGATGACCACGTTCTGCGCCACGGAGACGTACCGTGAGCCTTCGTCCAGGTAGAGACCGACCGTGCTCCGGTTGTCGTAGACGAGGTTGTGGTCGATCGAGCCCCCGGGATTGGCGGACAGGTTGTAGAGGCTGCCGCCGTCGTGCAGGGACTTCTTGGTGCCGTGGACGACGTTGTACCGCACGATGGTCTCGCGCAGTGTCGTCGGAGTGGTGTAGACCGGCTGGAAGTCGTACAGGCCGCGGTTGCGGTAGTCCTGGCTGCCGCCGGGGTCGTTGGCGCCCCAGCCCCAGCCGACGTCGATGCCGTCGTAGGCCAGGTTGGACACCTCGTTGTGCTCGATGACGGCGCGCGTGACGTAGGTGGACAGGATGCCCGCCATGTCCTTGTAGTCCTTGGCGACGTCGGTCACCAGGTTGTTCTTGATCGTGATGTCCTTGGTGACCATCGCGGGCTGGGACGGGTGGTGCGCGTCCGGCCGGACCCCGCCGACGACGATCCCGCCTCCGGAGAGATTCGTGAAGCTGTTCTGCGTCACGGTGATGTTGGACGCGCCGAGGCCGACACCCGACTGGTTCGCGTTCGCGTCATTGCCGATTCCCAGCCCCACCTGGCCGAGGTGGCGGAAGGTGTTGTTGGTGAAGGTGATGCCGGTGGCGGCCGAGACCTGGACGGCGGCGGGCATCTGGCCCCAGTTGTTGCGCGCGCCCTCGAACAGGCGGCAGCCCGACTGACACGAGGTCAGGAAGTCGCCGGGCATCTGGTGCGCGGTCGCGATGAACGTGCCGCTCTGCTGGTTGGCGTAGCCGGCCGAGGTCCCCGGTTGGAGCCACGTGGTGTGCTCGAAGACCATGTCCCGCACGGTGACGTCGCGGATCGGGTTCGCGAGGGTGCCGCTCATCTGGACCAGTGAGGTCAGGCGCGGCAGCACGATGTCGCGGCCGACGGGCGACTGACCGGCGGCCGCCTTGTAGTAGAGCCGTCCGGCCTGGGGATCGAGATACCACTGTCCGGCGTTCTTCAGGAACGAGTAGGAATTGTGCAGCGTCAGGCCGCCACCGGCGAACGGTTTGGCGAGGGTGTCGTAGCCCCAGTTGTTGTTGTTCCAGGCGGGCTGCTGCATGGTGACGGTGGTGCCGCTGATGCTCTGCACGGGCGAGAACCGGTCGGTGAACGAGTTCAGGCTCTCCAGCTCGATCCGGTTCTGCTGCGGCAGCGTGGCGAGGTAGTTGAGCGCGGGGTTGGTGATGGTCATCCCCCGCGCGGTGATCTGCACGTCGTTGCGCGAGATGGCGATCGAGGCGCGCGGTGCCAGCGTTCCGTCCACATAGAGCTGGCGGGAGTCGGCACCCTGGGGTACCGGCGCGACCCAGATGTTCGCGCCCGCGTCGTGCTGCGTCCAGCCGGTCACCGGCTGACCGCCCGACACCCTCGGCGTCGCGCCCGGCGAGGCCTGCCAGGTGACCTTGTGCCCGTTACGGCCCGAGTCGGCGCTGGTGAACTTCAGCGGTTCGGCCAGCCGGTGGACGCCGTCGGCCAGTTCCACGACCACGTCGGTCTCGCCGACGGCCGCACGGGCCAGTTCCTGCGCCTTCGCCAGCGTCGCGACCGGCCGGTCGGCGGAGCCCGCGGCGCGGTCGTCTCCGTTCGGGGCGACGACGATCCGCACGGTCGCGGGCTCGGCGCCGAACGCGGGAGTGGCGGTGAGTAGTGGCCCGGTGAGGGCCGTGGCCGCCGTGGCGAGCGCGGCGATCATCGATCTGCTGCGGGGATGCATCGTCTTTCACCTTTCCGGAGTGCGGGGCTGGTGACTCGGTCGATCGAAGGGCGTCCGGTAGGACGGTGGCCGGTCGTGCAGATCCAGGCGCAGGGTGAGGCCGATCCGGCTGGAGGGCGGAAGGTCCACTTCGAGCCATGGCCCGTCGGCCTGCGTGCTCGCCGAGGTCACCACCGGCTCACGGTGGCCGTAGTCGTACAGGCCACCGATCCAGGACGGGTCCGTGCAGACGGTGTGCCGCACGGAGCGGATCGTGTGCTCGGCGAACGCTCCGGCCTGCACGATGACGGAACGGGAGGCTTCCGGGTCGAGATTGACCAGCTCGACCGTGGTCGCCTCCGGTTCGATGGCGGAGACGAGCGCCGCGACCGAGGGCGGCAGGCCGGGCCGCCTGGCCTGGGCGTCGTAGTAACGCACGCGTGCCTGCTGCAGGCCCCCGTTGTAGATGACCTGGGGGCCACCCCAGGTGAGCTGGACCAGAGCCTCGGTGACGACCGGATTGGACTGCTGCCACAAGTGGATGTCCTCTTCGGACACTTCTCGGTCCCGGTACCGCTCCATCCTGGCCAGCCGATGGCGCACCTGAGCTTGCGCGGCCGCCAGGATCCGCTCCGGGTACTCGGGGTTGTCCCCGGCGAGGAAGGCCAGCCAGGGCTCCTCATGCCCGGCCTCTTCCTTGCTGCGGAACGCCCGCACGGTCCGCCAGTCGTGGCTGTCGGCCGCGCGCAGCCGGTCGATGCGGTCCCGGTCGGCCGGAGCGGCGGTGTGATGCCACAGAGCGGTGGGGACCGCCATCAGCATCGGGTTGTAGTCGAACCATCCCCGGTCGGCATACCGCAGCGGGACGTGCAGGGTGAGCGCGTGCACGTCTTCGCCGAGCTGGGCGACCCAGCGGGATTGGAGGCTGGAGTCCGCGTCGGTGAACGCCATGATCTTGCCGTGGGAGATGACCTCGTCGAGGGCGGGGCGCACCAGGTCGAGAAAGGACTCGTCGCCGGTCGCCGTGACCGCCGCCAGCGCCGCGATTGTCGCGGCCTGCCCGACGCTGTACCAGCCGTGCGGCCAGGACCAGCCGTAATGCCCGCCGTACCAGCGGCCTTCCAGCAGCCCGCCGACCGTGCCGTCCGGGGCGACATTGTCGGGCAGGATGCCACCGTTCGCGGCGGCACGCTTCCGCCAGGCGCCCACGTACTCGACGATCCAGTCCCGATAGCGCTCCTTCCCGGACAGGATCAGCGCGTTGAGGACGAGCCCGGACGCGGCCAGGTTGACCGCGGTGTCCCCGACGGCCATCCGCCGGTGCATCTGTTCGCCCAGCCGTGGGTCACGGTCGCGCTCCGGTTCGTCGGCGCCGGGTGGCAGCACCCAGTCCAACGGGAAGCCGTACATGCGGGCTTCCTCGGGAAGCCAGGGATAGGACCCGCCGTCGAACAACCCCTCCCGCGAGGGATCGCTGCCGTTGTGCGGACGGCGGATGATCCGCCGGCCGGGGTCGTAGTTGCCGTACGCCGGATCGACGTAAAGCTCCGCGAAACGCAGGGCGCGCTCCGCCCAGCGATCGGGCGCGGCCATGCACAGGAAGTAGAACAACTGCAGGCTCTCGCCTTGGTGGAACCAGTCGTAGCCGCGCTCGTACTCGTCTTGGAGCATGCCGAGTCCGGCGAGCTGCCGGGTCACCCCCTCCCAGTGCCATTCGGAGGCGGACAGCAGTTCGTCAGCCCCACCGAGCAGGTAGAGCTGTGGCCAGTTGAAGAACGTTTCGTAGAAGTCGTCCACGCCGTCGCGTGAGGTGAGCCCGGAGTGGTAGCGCAGCTGCCCGTCCGGGCCGGTGAAGTCGTGCTCGAACCGGCGCCAGGCGTGGTCGAGCAGAGCGAACAGTTCGCGTTGCGCGATCGCCCAGTTCGGCGGTTCGAGCAGGGGCACTGAGGCGGTGATGACGGGATACATCCGTGAGCTCTCCGTTCCAGTGGGCGCGCCGGTCACTCCTTGGTCGCGCCGGCGAGCATCCCGGCGACGAGGAACCGTTGGGAGAAAAGGAAGATGACGAGTACCGGGGTGATCGCCAGCAACGTCGCCAGCGCCAGTTGCGGGCGCTGGACCGCCAGTTCGCCGACGGTCGGGTTGAACTGGGGGACGTTGTTGAGCAACTCCCCCAGCCCGACCTGGACCGGGAACCGGTCGCTCGCGGGCAGCAGGACGTAGGGCAGGAAGTAGTTGGTCCAGTTGGTCACGAAGCTGAAGAACCCGACCAGGGCGACCACCGGGACGGCCAGCGGCAGGGCGACACGGCGGAACACGCCGAACTCCGAGCAACCGTCGAGCCGGGCGGCGTCCAGGAGTTCCCCGGGCACCGCGGTGCTGAAGAAGATGTAGGCCAGGTACACGCCGAACGGGTAGAACGAGTACGGCAGGACGATCGACCACATCGAGCCGATCAGGCCGACCGCGTTGAGTTCGAGGAAGAGCGGCACGACCAGGGTCGCGTTGGGCATGAGCATCACCACGAGGGTGACCACCAGCAGGATCCGGCGACCGCGGAACTCGGTCTTGGCGAGCGCGTAGCCCGCCGGGATCGCCACGCACAGCGTGATGGCGAGGGCGAGGAACGAGTACAGCGCCGAGTTGCCCAGCCATTGGAAGATCGCGTCGTCCCCGAAGGCCGTCAGGGTTTCCCAGTTGGCGCGCAGCGCCTGCCACGAGCCGAAGGAGAGCGGATGGTCGCGTACGAGCTGGTCGTCGGTCTTCGTGGCGGCCAGCCCCAGCCAGAGCACCGGGAGCGTGAAGAACAGCAGGAAGAGCACGAGGACCACTGTGGACAGTGGATTCGACGGCGGACGGCGTGATCTCGCGGGCCGGAGGCGCTCGGGCCGCGAGGGAGAGGCGACCGTGACGGCCGGGGCGGACCGGGTGTCACTCGGCATCGAAGAACCCCGATCGCACGACGAACAGGGCCGCGGCGACGATCCCGACCAGCAGCAGCTCGACCGAGATCGCGGCGGCGGTGTTGACGTTGCCGTTCTGGAAGGCGAAGTCGTAGGAGAGCTGGTTGAGCGAGAAGTCCCGGCCCGCCACCCCGACACTCGCCTGTGACAACAGCTGCGGCTCGACGAAGAGCTGGGTCCCGCCGGCGAAGGCGAGGATCACCATGTAGACGATCCACTTGCGCAGCAACGGAAGCTGGATGTGCCACGCGGTACGCCAGGCTCCCGCGCCGTCGATCCGCGCCGCCTCGATGAGGTCCGGGGAGATGTTGTTCAACGCCCCGTGCAGCACCACGATCCAGCCACCCGCGCCGGTCCAGAACGCGATCAAGGTGAACAGGACCGGCAGGGGTCCCGGCGCGACCACTTGGCCGAAGGTGTCGAAACCGAACGCCCGCAACAGGAAGCCGACCGGGCTCACCGCCGGATCGAGCATGAACAGCCAGACCAGCACGCTCGCCGCCCCGGCCAGTGCGCCGGGAATGTAGTACAGGAACCGCAACGATCCGCCGACGGCGCGAGCCGTGACGCGGTGCAGCAACAGCGCGAGCCCGACCACGAAGACCACCAGCGCGACCAGCCAGAAGACCAGGTACAGCAGGACGTGCCCGACGGCCGAGACGAACCGGAAGTCGCTCGCGGCGGCGGCGAAGTTCGCGAGCCCGACGAAGGTGTCAGTGTCATCGGTGAAGGCGAAGGAGAACGCGTACCCGGTCGGCACGACACCGAACGCGATCAGCAGCACCACATAGGGCGCGACGAAAACGTGTCCGGCGCGGCCACGCCACCGCACCCGCGTGGCCGGCGTCATGGGCCGACTTGGTAGCCGTCGGACCGCGCGTGGTTCGCGATCGCGGTCTGCCACTCCGGGAGCATCGACACGATGGTCTTGCCCTCGTTCAGGCCAGGAGTGACCGTCGCGGCCCAGATCGCCTCCTGGCTGAACTGTCCGTAGCCCCACCCCGGCCACACCTGACCCGCCGCGGCCTGCAAGGGCGCGGCGATGTCGTTGGCGTAGTACCCGGAGGATGCCTGGTTCGCCAGCCATGTCTTGGCCGCGGGCCCGTACGCCGGATAGCCCGGGGCGAGCTTGCCCTGGTAGTCGTCCGAGGTGGTCACCCAGGTCAGGAAGTCGCCGGCGGCCTTCAGATTGGCGCTGTGCGCGGACAGCAGCCACGTACCACCACCGACGTTGCCGACCGAAGGACTGGTGTCACCGGACCACTGCGGCATCGGGGCGACCCCGATCCGGCCCGCCGGAACCTTCAACGTCTCCCGGAACACCGAGCCGCCGAACCACGCCGGGCCGGGCATCATGAGGATCTTGCCCGCGTGGTTCTTCCCGAAGTCCGAACTGAACACGCCGCTGGTGGTCAGGGTGCCGTTCTTGATCAGCGTGTCGAGCAGCGACGCCATCCGGGTGCACTCGGGACTGGTCGTGTTCACGGTGACGGCCTTGGGCCCGGTGATCTGGTTGGCGCCGCATTTGCCCGCCCACAGGTAGATCTCCGGGGTGAACGCGTCGCCGACGGAACCGGCCAGATAACCGGGGTGCTCCGCGGCGACCCTCTTGGCGAGAGCCTCGTACTGCTCCCAGGTGGCGGGGACCTGATAGCCCCACTCCTTCATCAGGGTGGCGTCGTACCAGAGCACCGTCTGCGAAAGATCGTTGCGCAGGCAGTAAAGCGTGCCGTCCACCAGGCACGGGTCGTTGGCGCCGGGTGCCCAGCCGTCGAGAAGGTCCTTGGGGATCAAGCCCTTGTTCAGCGGCGCGGTGAACTTCGCGGGCACGGCCCAGGTGGTCTCGTTGTTCTGCGAGCTGAAGACGACGTCCGGCCAGCCGTTACCCGTCCGGTTGAACAGGCTCACCTTCGTCTGCAGGTAGTTTGAACCGTTGGCGTCGCCGTCGTAGGTGATGATGTTCATGGGCACGGACGGGTTCTGCTTCTGGTACAGCTGCGCGGCGGCGAGGCGGGTCGAATCCACCCATACCGTCAGCGTGCCGCCCTTCTGTTCCACCGGCTTGAACTCGTTCTGGGCGTTCGCGGGCCCGCCGTCGCCGCAAGCGGTCACCGCGGCCAGGAGGAGCGCGACGACGCCTGCCAGCAACGCGGTCCGCCGGGGACCGGTGCGTGGAGTGGTTCCGCCGTCAGGGTCGAGCTTCGCTGTCATGAGCGACTCCACTACGTTGTGGTGCCCGCCGACCGGTACATCGCGGGCGAAGCTTCCAGAATGTGTCTGACTCATTCGGAGACGAAAAACACCAGACCAGGCGCCCCCAGTGGCGCTACAAGGGTGATCTGAGGTCGGTCGAGCTGCTTAGATCACACATAACAGCGGGTCGATATCCCCGGAGTCAAGAGATAAGCCTGATCAATCCCCCGATCTTCCCAGCCGGATGGGCCCGATCGGCGCGTAAGCTGGAGACCTCGGAGGCAGGGTCCCTGGACCGACGGATGACACACGCTCTTCCCGGTGGTCCCACACTGTAGGAGGCATGCGGGTGGACAGTGCGTCCCTTCCGGCCGGTACCGGCGCGTCCACGAGAGATCAGGACACCGGTTCGTACAAGCCCGGCTACGAACTGGTGGCGGAGCGGATCCTCCAGCTGATCGGCGAATTGCGCCTGCGGCCGGGCGACCGGATGCCCACCGAGAACGACCTGGCCACGCAGCTGGGTTCCAGCCGCACCGTCGTGCGGGAGGCGATCAAGATCCTCTCGGCGATCGGACGGGTCAAGGCCCAGAAGGGGCGCGGGCTCTACGTCGCGGACGACGACGGGATGCTCGGCTCGGCCCGGTGGGGCGGGTTCTTCCTGCCCACCGACCTCGACCACGTCTACATGCTGTTCGAGTTCCGCCGGGTGCAGGAGACCTCGGCCAGCAGGCTCGCCGCGACCCGCGCGACCCCCACCGAACTCCGCGCCATCGAAGCGGCGGCCGAGACGTGCAAAGAAGGACACCTGAGCAGTCAGACCGCGGTCTTCGAACGTGGCGACGACGACTTCCATCTCGGGATCGCCGCGGCTTCACACAACGACTTCCTGGTCGCCGCCGTGCGTGAGGCCCGCCGCCTGCAACACCAGAGCAGCATCATCGGCCTGCACGGCACCGTCGGCGGTCACGCCGCGGAGGCCATCGAAGAACACGCGGCCATCTTCCGCGCGATCCGGGACGGCGACCCGGAAGCGGCGGCGCACGCCACCGCGGTCCATTTGGACAACACCCTCGAGGACTACCGCCGGGAGATCCAGCGCCGGGTCTTCGGCTGACCGCGCGATTCCCGAGCCGGTCAAGCCTCGTCAGTGGTAAGTGTCGTTAGAGCCAATCGCCACCAGGCTCAGTGACACCACCAGTCACAGCGATAGCGCGTGAAGGCCCCCTTCCCTCGGCTCAGCCGAGGAAACTCGATCTTCACACCTTCCTCAGTACGCCGGCAAAACCGCAGGCCACGAGCAGGTAACCAAGAAAGAGTTCGTTAGAACCGTCATTACGACTCACGAGGCGTGGGAGTCAGGCGGTCGGTCAGGAAGGTGAGGATCTCGTCTCTCGCGCGCAGCGTGGGATGCCCCTCGGCGTCGACGAGATGGGCGGTGACGACGCTGTGCGGGGTGCCGACCACCTCACGGAAGAACGGGGGCGGGTCGGTGTTCGCGGCACTGTCCGGCAGGACCCGGCCGTCGAAGGCGTCTCCAAGGAGCGCCTGGTAGGCGGCGAAGCGACGGCCGGTGCACCAGCGGTCGCCTTCGAAGCGGTACGCGAGCACTTTCAGCCCGTCGCGCTGGATGCGGTCCCGGACCGCGAGCGCGTCCTCGCCACCGATTTCGAGCCCGCCCGGATCGTCCAGCGGCAACGACGGATGGTTGACCACGGGCGCGATGACGGCGGGTTCGAGGGTCATGGTGAGGGCGAAGTTCCCGGTGAAGCACAGGCCGATCGCGCCGACTCCCGGACCGCCGCATTCGGCGTGGGCGAGCCGGGCGAGTCCGCGCAGCCAGGTCGTGACGGGGCTGGTGCCGCCGCCGGCGAACGCCCGGAACTCGGCACTCACACAAGCGCGGCGGGCCACCTTCTCGCCGTCTTCGGCCGAGGGGTACGCCCCGTCGGTGCCGAAAAGCGAAGGGACGTAGACGGTGAGTCCCGCGTTTCGCACCCACCGCGCGAACCGGAGGACGTCGGGACTGATACCGGGCATCTCGGGCATCAGCACCACAGCGGGACCGGAACCCGAGACGTACACCGTCTTCGGCACCCCGTCCACCTCCACCCGGCGGCGGGAGAAGTCGGTGATCGCATCGTCGAGTCGTTCGCGCATGCCGACAGCCTGGACCGGTGGACCCGTTACCAGCGAGAGGCCGGATCGCCAGATCTGGGGGTAATCTCGCCACATGCTGCGAGTCGGCGTCCTGGCTTATCCGGGCTGTTTCGCGTCCGAGGTGTTCGGCGTCCCCGATCTCCTCACCATGGCCACCCACATCGCGGGCTCCGGCGACGCCGAATACGACGTGGCTGTCGTCTCGCATCGCCGCCGAGTCGTCGCGTCCGGTGGCGTGGCGCTGACCGTCTCGCCGTTGCGTGAGGTCGACGTCCTGGTCGTGCCGGGATTCGAGCTGGTACCTGGCCTCGACCTCGAAGCGAAGATCAGGGGCCTGGCCAGGGAGGTCGCGGCGATCCGGACCCACGCCGCGACGGGCAACGCCGTCGTCTCGATCTGTGTCGGCGCGTTCCTGCTCGCCGAGGCAGGACTGCTCGATCGCCGGCGCGCCACCACTTCCTGGCTCTTCGCCGACGAACTGGCTCGACGATGCCCCTCGGCCGATGTCCGGCCCGAGCACCTTGTCGTCACCGACAAGGGAATCACGACGACGGCGGCCTTCAGCGCCATGTACGACTTCGCGCTCGAACTGATCCGCGAGCACAGCGGCGCTGAAGTGGCACGAAGGACGGCGCGGGTGGCACTGGTCGACGACGCGCGATCGTCCCAGGCCCCCTACGTGGACGCGCGGCTCCTTCCCCTGCCCGGGAACGAATTCTCCCGCCGGGTCATGCGGAGGCTCGACCAGAACCTGGCCGCCCGCTACGACCTCGCCGCCCTGGCCGACACCTTCAACGTCAGCACGCGGACGTTGCTGCGGCGCTTCGCGGAGGAGACCGGCCAGAGCCCGCTCGAGTACCTCCAGTCCTCACGGGTCCGGCGCGCCCGCCACCTTCTCGAGACGACGGACCGCACGGTCGCCGGAATCTGCACCGCGGTCGGCTACCGGGACCCCGGGACCTTCGCCGCCCTCTTCACCAAGCACACCGGACGACGCCCGAGGGACTACCGCGCCGCCTTCCGGCGCGGCGCGCCTTGATCCTGGTGCACCGAGAACTCAAGAGCCGGGCAGGATCCCACGCCGGAAGGGCTCGACTCCGACGACATGGCGAACGCGGGTCGGCTCGACGAGGATCTTCACCCGCCGCTCCCCGGGGATCCGCCATTCGAAACGGTCGGTCCCGACGTATTTCTTCGCGAGCCTGTCCATCGAGCGCTCCGCCTCGTCGCCCTCGACGAACTCGACGACCCGGCCCTGGACGACGACCCGGTCGTACGGATTCTCCGTGTCCACACAGGACAGCGAAACACGGGGATTCAGCCGCAGGTTCTCTTCCTTGACGCGGCCGACGGCGGTGTTGAACACGATGTGGTCGCCTTCGAGATCGATCCACATGGGCGACACCTGAGGCGAACCGTCCGGGTTCACCGTGGCCAGATGCCAGAAATTCGGTGCCGCGATGCGGTCGCGGACCTGCTCGCTCAACTCGGCCACGTGGCCCTCCAGCGAAGTCGTGGTCAGGACGACGATTGTCGCGCGGGCGGGCAGGGGATGTCACCTGGGCGGCAGACGGCGGCCAGTGCGTGTGGTTGCCGGCCGGATCACCTCACTGCTATTCTCACTGCGTCTCACGCTTCCGGGTTCCGGACCATGTCCCCCGCGAGCGCCTTCCGACCCTTCATCGTTTCGACGGCGAACGGCTTCTCTGAAAAGCCGTTCCCAGCACGAACGGGGTCTCACCACACGGCCTGTGCACGCCTTGCCGCGGCACCACGCCGATCACCTACCCAGAAAGATTTTCCTATGTACAGCAACGATTCTTCCTATGACGCACATCAGGACGACGGGGACCGGCCGGTCACCGGGATCCTCGACATCGTGGACAACCGCGCGTTCGTCCGGCTCGACGGCTACCTGCCGGGGCCGGACGACGTCCACGTCCCGCTTCCCTTGGTGCGCAAGCACCATCTCCGTCGCGGAGACCTCGTCACCGGACGCGTGCAGCCCGCCGGTCAGGGCCGGAAATCCCCTTCCCTGGCCGAGGTCGACGCCGTCAACGGACTGCCCCCTCGGCAAACCGCCACCCGGCCCGCGTTCTCCGACCTTGTCCCCCTCTATCCGCACCGGCGTCTGCGGCTGGAGACCGAGCAACACGGCCTGACCACCCGCGTGATCGATCTGCTCATGCCGGTGGGCAAGGGGCAGCGAGCCTTGATCGTCGCGCCTCCAAAGGCGGGCAAGACCTCGGTGCTGCAAGCGATCGCGCACGGGATCAGCAAGAACCACCCGGAATGCCACCTCATGCTCGTCCTCGTCGGCGAGCGCCCGGAAGAGGTCACCGACTTCGCCCGCGCCGTACCCGGTGAGATCGTCGCCGCCACGTTCGACCGCCCGCCCGGCGAGCACATCGCGCTCGCGGAGCTGGCCATCGAACGCGCCAAACGCCTGGTGGAGATGGGCCGCGACGTGGTGGTGATGCTGGATTCGCTGACCCGGCTCGGCCGCGCCTACAACCTGGGCGCGCCCACCTCCGGGCGCATCCTCTCCGGCGGCATCGATTCCGCCGCCCTCACCCCGCCGAAGCGATTCCTCGGCGCCGCACGGGCGATCGAGAACGGCGGTTCCTTGACCATCTTCGCCACCACCCTCGTCGACACCGGTTCGCTCGGTGACACGCTGATCTTCGAGGAATACAAGGGAACCAGCAACGCCGAACTGGCACTCGACCGGTCGATCGCGACCAAACGGATCCACCCCGCCGTCGACGTGGGCAAGACCGGCACCCGCAAGGAGGCACTGTTGTGCTCGCCCGCGGAGCTGGCGGCCACCGGCGCGTTGCGCCGTGCCCTGCACCGGCGGGACCCCCAGCAGGCCATCGACATGGTCCTCAATGGACTGCGTGCCACGCCGACCAACGCCGAGTTCCTCGCCCAGCTGACCAGGACCACGCCACAGTCGGTCGTGAGTGGTAATGACGGTTAGAACCGTCATTACCACTCACGAGACCGGGAGGCCGGTCGCTCAGGTGAGCAGCAGCGGTCCCTCGTACCGCAGCACATCGCCCTCGCCGTACACCCGGACCGTCAGTTCCGGCGGCTCCCAGGGAGCGAACACCTCGTCGACGGTCTGGGGCGCCGGACCCAGGTCCACATCCACGGCGAAGGTGTGCGCCACGATGTCGGCCGGGACGACGACACCGTCCGCGTCGGCCACCTCCAGCCGGCTCACCCCGGCGTCGACCGCCCCGAGCACACCCGGCCGCGAACTCCACACCGCGAACCCTCGCTCGCTGGTGTCGCTCCCGTATCCGCCGCTCATGATGTTGAACAGCGTGCGCTCCCCCGCCCGGAAAACGCACTCCGCCTCGGGACCCGAGTCCTTGTAGGCCAGCAACCGTCCGTTCGCGGCGGTCGTCCCGAGCAGCGCTCCGGCATGCCACCCGGCGTGGGACACCGCCTCCGCCGAACCGTCGGCCTCCGCCGACCGGTACAGCTCGGCCAACTCCGTCAATTCCGCCACCCACTGCGCGGTTTCTTCATCCCTTGATGGGGCCACTACGCGTGTACTCTCCTCTCCCACTGTCCACAATGGTCACTACCGAGGTTGACACACGCCGAAGTCGATCACATCGGGGTTTCCCCGGAGATCGCTCAGGGTCGCTGCACGATTCCGTGCAACCGACCTCTGGCCACCACGCCGTCACGCTACCGCTCCGGGCGAACACGGAACGTGGACATCGAACCCTCCTGACACCGGCCGATTGCGCCGACCAGAGCAATCTCGCGGGTTTCCCGTCATGGGGTCCGCCATGGCACGTCGGAGTGGCGCCGGGGCAAACCCGGCGACACTCCGACGCAGAGGGGTCAGGCTGATGACCGCGCAGGGCACGATCACGGACGAGATCGGCGAAATCGGCGTCTGGCTGATGGGCGAGTTCGGCGGCCGCGTGCCCGCGGCGTTGATCAGCCGGGTGCTCAACGCGAGCAGGCGTGACCTCGAGGGGCGTATCGACCCCGAGGAGCTGGGCGAAATGTTCCACACCCTCTGCCGTTTCCGGCTTCAGCGGATCGTGGCCGCGGATCAGCGGATCACGGTCCGGATCCCCGGCGCCCGCGTCTCGTGAGTCACCGCACCGGCACGGTCACGGTCTTGAGCTCGACGTACTGAGCGAGCCCGGCGGCACCGTATTCCCGGCCGACGCCGCTGGCCTTGAACCCCCCGAACGGGCCGTCGAAGCCGATCGGTGCCCCGTTGACGGTGACCGTTCCGGTCCGCATCCGCCGGGCGACGGCGAGAGCGTGCTCTTCGTCGGCAGACCAGACACCGCCGGAGAGGCCGTATTCCGAGTCGTTGGCGATGCGGACGGCGTCGTCCTCGTCGTCGTACGGCAGGACGACCAGCACCGGCCCGAAGATCTCCTCCTGGGCGATCCGCATCGTGCTCTCGACGTCGGCGAACAAGGTCGGGGTGACGTAGTTGCCCTTGTCCAGGCCGACCGGGACTTCGGGACCACCGGTGACCAGCCGCGCGCCTTCGGCGATGCCGATCTCGATGTAGTCGCGCACCCGCTGCTGCTGGCCGGGCCGGACCATCGGGCCGATGAAGGTCTTCTCGTCGGCCGGGTCTCCGACGACCAGGGACTCCATCATCTCCTTGAGCGCGGCGACGACCTCGGCGTACCGGCCGCGCGGCGCGAGGATCCGCGTCTGCGCGATGCACGCCTCGCCGTTGTTGAGCAGCGACCCGAACTTCAGCCCGGCGATCACGTCGTCGAGGACGGCGTCCGGCAGGATCACGGCCGCGGATTTGCCGCCCAGTTCCAGGCTGACCCGCTTGAGTCGCTCGCCGGCCAGCGACGCGATCCGGCGGCCCGCCGCGGTCGAACCGGTGAACGCGATCTTGTCGACGCCGGGGTGTTTCACCAGGTATTCGCTGGTCTCCCGATCGGCGGGCAGCACGCTGATCACCCCGGACGGCAGCCCGGCCTCCGCCAGCAGGTCCGCGAGCAGGCTCATGCTGAGCGAGTTCTCCGGCGAAACCTTGAGAACGACCGTGTTCCCCGCGAGCAGGGCCGGGACGATCTTGGCCATCGACGCCGAGAACGGTGAATTCCACGGGATGATCGCGGCGACCACCCCGATCGGCTCCCGGCGCACGATCGAGCGGAACGGCGCGGAGGGGTCCGACGGCGTGAGCGTCTCCTCCCACCCGAGTTCTTCGGCCGCCTTCAGATACGAGACGGCCAAGCGGCCCACCCCGGGCTGACCCGCCCGTGTGAACCAGAGCGCGGAGCCGTTCTCGGCCGAGATCAGCTCGGCGATCTCGTCTGCGCGGGCCTCCCTCAGCGCGTTCAGGCGCCTGAGAACCGCTATCCGTTCCTTCGGCGAGGTCTTCGGCCACGGTCCTTCGTCGAAGGCGGCCCTGGCCGCGGCGACGGCGCGGTCGACATCAGCGGGAAGGGCCTGGACGACGCGCCCCAGAACCGACTGGTCGTGCGGGGACACGATGTCCAATCGCGCCGGGTCGCTCGGCGTCGTCCACTCGCCTCCGATGAAGAGCTTGTCCTTCGTGATCACCGTTCCGCCTCCTTAACTGTCACATCAATGTAGCACTTACGGCAGTTAACGACACAGTCGTGTGATACATTCCCGACGATGAGAGCTGATGCGGCGCGGAATCTCGAAGCTGTCCTGACCACGGGCGCGGCGATGCTGGCGCGCGACCCGGCGACCAGCATCAGCGCGATCGCCGCCGAAGCCGGCGTCGACCGGCGAACCGTCTACCGGCGTTTCGCCTCCCGCGAAGACCTCCTGACGGCCATCTACGACTCGCGGCTGACCGCGGTCGAAGAGGTCGTCCGCGCCGCCCGGCTCACCGAATCCGCGGTTCCCGTGGCGCTGCACCGCTACGCCGAAGGCATCATCGAGGTCAACCGCACCTGGCCCGTCGAACTGACCAGGATGCGCACCGAACCGTCCATTCAGGACCGTCGTGCGCGGCTTACCGCCGAGGTGGACGCCTTTCTTCGGCGGGCCACCGACGAAGAATTCCTCCGTGCGGACGTCCCGGACGGCTGGGCGAGCCGTCTGCTGATCCAGCTCCTGCATCTCGCCTCACGGGAGGACCTGCCCGCCCCGCGCGCCGCCGACCTGCTCGTCAGCACCTTCCTGGACGGAGTCGGCGTCCGCTAGGCCGTTGCCGCCTCGTGAGTGGTAATAACGGTTCTAAGCCAAGGGTTTTCAGGTACCTATCGGGGGCTGTTGGCGGCTGTCCGTGAAGGACTCCTTGAGGGACCCAGAGTCCCTCAAAGTTCCCCCCACCCTGCTCGGACCATCACCACCAGGCTCAACGGCACCACCAGTCACAGCGGTAGCGCGTGAAGGCCCCCTTCCCTCGGCTCAGCCGAGGAAACTCGACCTTCACACCTTCCGCGAGCAAAGCCGCAGGCTACGAGTAGGTACCTAAGCGAGAGTTCGTTAGAACCGTCATTACCACTCACGAGACTGGACCGGCTCGGGATCCGCGGCTAGAACTTCGTCACCCATGCGCTTCGCGGAGCGGCGAGGTCACGCACGGTATGCGAAGGTGACCTCATGGCCGCCACCACCGGACGATTCCCCGTCTCCTGGACCACCGCCACGCCGATCCTCGCCATAGTGGTGCTGGCGCTGAGCTGGGGCCGTGACCTGGGGCCGGTCCCGGTGGCCGTCGTCGCGCTCGCCCTCGGCGCCACGGTGCTGGCCGCGGTGCATCACGCCGAAGTGGTCGCGCACCGGGTCGGGGAGCCCTTCGGCTCATTGGTGCTGGCCATCGCGGTCACCGTCATCGAGGTCGCGCTGATCGTCACGATGATGTCCTCCGGCGGACCCGAGGCCGGAACGCTGGCCCGCGACACGGTGTTCGCCGCGGTGATGATCACCACGAACGGCATCGTGGGCATCTCGCTCATGGTCGGAGCCCGCCGCTACGGTGAAACGCACTTCAACCCCGAAGGCAGCGGCGGCGCGCTCGCCACGGTCGCCACGCTCGCGTCGGTGACCCTCGTGCTGCCGACGTTCACCTTCAGCACACCCGGCCCCGCCTTCAGCAGCACGCAGCTCACCTTCGCGGCGATCGCGTCGTTGCTTCTCTACGGCCTCTTCGTGCTCACCCAGACCGTGCGCCACCGCGACTTCTTCCTGCCGGTCGACAACGACGGCGCCGTCAAGGAGGAAGAGCACGCCGAGCCACCCACCGACAAGGCGGCGCTGACCAGCCTCGGACTGCTCCTCGTCGCGCTGGTCGCCGTGGTCGGCCTGGCGAAGGTCGAATCACCCGCGATCGAAGCGGGGGTCCGCGCGGCGGGCTTCCCGCAGTCGTTCGTCGGTGTCGTGATCGCGCTGCTGGTGCTGCTGCCCGAAACCCTGGCCGCGACGCGGGCCGCGCGGCGCGACCGGATGCAGACCAGCCTCAACCTCGCCTACGGTTCGGCGATCGCGAGTATCGGGCTCACCATCCCGACCATCGCGCTGGCGTCGATCTGGCTGGACGGGCCCCTGCTGCTGGGCCTGGGCGCGACCCACATCGTGCTGCTCGCGCTGACGATCGCGGTCAGCGTGCTCACCGTGGTCCCCGGCCGCGCGACCCGGCTGCAGGGCGGCGTGCACCTGGTGCTGCTGGCCTCGTTCCTGGTGCTCGCCGTCAACCCGTGACACGAGTCCTCTTCGGACAATGTTCTGTCGGTGGTCACGGGTAATCTCTGCCTCGTGAACGCTCGGGACCGCATCCAGGAACTCGCCGATCAGATCGTCGTCCTTCGCGACGCCTACTACCGGGGCTCGCCGAAGGTGGCCGACGCCGACTACGACGCGATCGAAGACGAGCTGCGTGGGCTCATCGAGGCCAACCCCGAGCTGACCCCGGATCCGAATCCGCTCGACCAGGTCGGCGCGCCCGCCGTGCTGCACGCGCCCATCCGGCACTCGCGTCCGATGCTGTCGCTGGAGAAGGCGACCAAACCCGAGCAGGTCGCGGCGTTCTTCGCCCGCTTCCCCGGCCAGTCCGTGGTGGTCATGCCGAAGCTGGACGGGCTGTCGCTGGCGCTGGTCTACGAGAACGGGCGGCTCGCGCGGGCGGTGACCCGCGGCGACGGGACCACCGGTGACGACGTGACCATGCTGGTGCGGGCGCTGACCGACGGCGTCCCGGAGCAGGTCGAGGCACCGGGGCGGGTCGAGGTGCGGGGCGAGGCGGTCATGCTGCGCTCCACCTTCGCCGCCTACAACAAGGTGCATCCCGACAAACCGCTGATCAATCCGCGCAACGCCGCCGCGGGCACCCTGCGCGCCAAGGATCCGGCCACCGTCGCCGAACGACGGCTGCGGTTCTTCGCCTTCGACCTGACCACCGAACCCGACAGCGCGGAAACCGACCTCGACGGCGCCCTGCGGACGCTCGGGTTCACCGCCGCCGACATGCGCCACTGCGAGGACGCCGAAGCCGCGCAAGCCGTCATCACGACCATCGAGCAGCAACGCAACGAACTCGATTACGACCTCGACGGCGCCGTTCTGCGCCTCGCGGATCGCGATGCCTACGCCGCCGCCGGGACCAGGTCGAGCTCACCCCGCGGCGCGCTGGCGTTCAAGTTCGCCGCCGAGGAGAAGACCACCTTGCTCGTCGACGTGGTCTGGGACGTCGGCAAGACCGGCAAGATCGCCCCCGTCGCGTGGCTGGAGCCGGTGTTCGTCGGCGGCACCACCGTCACCCGCGCGACACTGGCCAACCAGGAGGTCATCCGCGCCCGCGGGATCAAGATCGGCGACACCGTGCTGGTGCGCCGCGCCGGTGACGTCATCCCGTTCGTCGCGGGTGTCCTGGACGCCGCCAAGCGCACCGGCGAGGAACGCGAGATCGTGCCGCCGTCGGTGTGCCCGTCCTGCGAAGAGCCGTTGACCGAACAGGGCAACAGCCGGGAACTGTTCTGCACCAACGTCGCCTGCCCCGCCCAGACGGTGCGGCGGCTCATCCACTGGGCTTCGCGGGCCGCGGCGGACATCGACGCGATCGGCGGGGTCTGGATCGAGCGGCTCGCCGAGGCCGGGATCCTCGAACACCCGTCGGACTTCTACCGGCTCACGAAAGAGAAGCTGCTGGAGTTCGACCGCATCGGTGAAGTCTCCGCCACCCGCATGATCGAGTCGATCGACGCGAGCCGTGCCGTCGGCCTGCGCCGGGCGCTGATCGGGCTGGCGATCCCGATGGCGTCCGAAGGTACGGCGGCCCGGCTGTGCCGCGCGGGTTTCGGTTCGCTCGAAGCGGTCGCCGAGGCGGGCGAAGAAGGACTGGTGGCCGTCGAGGACATCGGCCCCAAGGTGGCCGCCTCGCTGATCGAGCACCTCACCCGGCTCAAACCCGAACTCGAGCGGCTGCGGGAGGTCGGGGTTTCGCTGGACGTGCGCGAGGAGGACCTTCCGCCGGTCGTCGTGGCCGGCGCGCCGTTGGAGGGCAAGACGGTCGTGGTCACCGGCTCGATCAGCGATCCCCGTTCCGGGGAGAAGGTGCCGCGCCCGACCTTCCAGCGGTTGTGCGAGAAGGCGGGCGCGACCACTGCGTCGTCGGTTTCGGCGAACACGGACATGCTCATCACCGGTGCCGATGTCGGCGCGAGCAAGCTCACCAAGGCCGAGAAGCTCGAAGTCGAGGTCGTGGACCAGGGCGTGATCTGGCAGCAGCTGATCGAGGCAGGCGTCGTCTAAACGCCGGGTTTCGTGCGGTAGCGCGGACTCGTCGAGTGCCATTCGAACCCGCCACCCATCCAACCCCGCAAGCCACGCAGGAACCGTTGCAGTTCGGGGGAAGGCACCCCACTCAACTTCTCGTGCGCGGCCTGGAAGTCCCGGACGACGTCGTTGTGCAGTTCGACGGTGATCGCCGTGGCCTCCTCGATCGAGCACTTCCGGTCGTCGGCGATGAGCAGGACAGCGTTGCAGGGCGGCGACTCGTCCTCCAGATCCTTGGTGACCGAGTGCACGTCGTTGACGAGCACGGACGCGGTGCCCGCCTGGATCGCCGCCTCACGCACCCGCGGGTCGTAATAGAGGTTCGACGTCAGTTCGTAGCCGCCGAGGACGTCGATCAAGGTCATCGACGTGTAGAAACTGTCGTGCTGCCGGGCCGCGAGGTACTCCCACGCCGGCGGGTATTTCCCGCTGTGGCGCCATGCCGCGTAGGCCGTCCAGCTCACGAACATCGCGAAGGTCGAATAGCAGACACGCTGAACTTGCGCGGCCGTCCCGGCCCGCCGCAGGAAGTCCGTCCCCGAGTTCAGCGCCACCAGAACCCGGTCGTTCCGCAGTGTTTCGTCGAGATCGCGGCTGAATTCACCCAGCGACGGCACCGGATCCATGGCGGCCATCGCCAGCGCGAGCTTCGGCGGCAGCTCCGCCGGAACAGCGCCGAGCGAGGTGTCGTCGGCGTAGAGATCGTCGGCCGCCCACCAGGCGGCGTTGAGCCGCGCGGAGATCAGCAGCCTGTCGGGATCCTCGCAGTCGGGGTGGGCGAGCATGACCAGCCTGCCGAAACCCGCCTTCCCGATCTGCTCGCACTCCTCCTCGCCGAAACCGCATTCGGATGCCCACAGCACCAGGCGCCTGTCGACCTCCTCCGCGAGCGGATCGTTGATCCGTTCGGTGACCGGGCAGTACAACGGCGGCGCCGACCCGTCACCCCACGGGCGATACGCGTATCCGGGATCGAGCCCGGCCTCGGGCCCCGGCGGCGGTGTCTCCACCGCCGCCGGGGTACGTGCGAGGCGGGCCGCCAGACGCGCGGCGGACGTCCCCAGCCCGCTCGGCCCGGCCAGCAGGGTGGCCAGAGCGCCTTGTTCCGTCATCGCAGTCACTCCGATGGTCTAGGCAGGGATCAGATCCGGTCCGCGGCGATGAGCAGGTAGTGGAAGCTGCCTTCGCGGTAGGCGTCGAGGAACGGCCCCTCGATCCCGGTGGCCACCGAGGACTTCTCGCGCAGCTCCCAGTACGGGATCGTGTCCGCCGTCAGGTCCACCACCGAGATAGGCACCAGACCGTTCGCCGTCATCGCCTTGAAGTACTCACTGCGCGGATGGATGTTGCAGGTGTAATGCTGGTCGATCTGCGCGACGGCCTTGGACCGCCCGCCGGTCACGTCGTTGTAGCACCCGGTGATGGTGACGTAGCGACCGCCGAACTCCAGCTGCCGCGCGTGTTCGGCGAACAGCTCGTGGAGATCGACGTACATGGTGCTCTCGTTGTTCCAGATCGCCTTGCGCGAGCCGGTTTCGAAGCCGGTGTCGAGCATGTTGCGGAAGTGGTAGCGCACCCGGTCGGAGACCCCGCGGAGGTCCGCCTGGTGATTGGCGAACTCGACCTGCTTCTCCGAGATCGAGATCCCGTCGACGTGGCAGCCGAAGCGCGCGTTCGCCATGATGCTGGACCCGCCGCGCCCGCAGCCGGCGTCGAGGAGGTGGTCGTCCGGTTTGACGTCGCCGAGGTGATCGAGCAGGACGTCCGCCTGCGCGGTCTCCAGGCGGTGCATCTCGGCGATGATCCGCTCGTCGCGGGTCTCCTCCGGCCCTTCCAGCACCGACCAATCGACCTCGCCGATCCCGTAGTGGTGGTGGTAGAGCCCGTCCACGTCGCCCAGCCGCAGGTTGACCGGGTCCTTCTCCTTGTTCCAGTACGAGGCCACCGACTTCTGGTACTCGGTGCGCAGCACCTTGGCGGGAGCGGGGGTACGGGCGATGGTCACGTGGGTGTTCCTCTCTGAAGCGTTGATGTTCGGTGTCGTTGCGGATCGAGGGGTCAACGCGCGATCTCGACGTTCTCGAGGACGCCGAGCGCGTCCGGCACCAGGACGGCGGCCGAGTAGTAGGTACTGACCAGGTAGGAGGCCACGGCCTGTTCGGAGATGCCGTCGAACCGCACGTTCAGCCCCGGCTCGTACTCGTCGGGCAGGCCGGTCTGATGCAGCCCGATCACGCCGTTGTCCTCCAGGCCGGTCCGCATGGCGAGGATCGACGTCGTACCCGCTTCGGTGACCGGGATCTTGTCGCAGGGCAGCAGCGGCACCCCGCGCCACGCGGCGACGACCTTGCCGTCGACCGTGGTGCCCTCGGGGTACAGGCCGCGGCGCGTGCACTCCCGGCCGAACGCGGCGATCGCGCGCGGATGGGCGAGGAAGAACTTCGTCTTGCGGCGGCGGCTGACGAGTTCGTCCATGTCGTCGGGTGTCGGCGGACCGGACCGGGTCTGGAACCGCGATTTGAGGTCGGCGTTGTGCAGCAGCCCGAACTCGCGGTTGTTGATCAGGTCGTACTCCTGCCGTTCCCTCAGCGCCGCCACGGTCAGCCGGAGTTGCTCGTCGAACTGATCCATCGGCCCGTTGTAGAGATCGGTCACCCGCGTGTGCACCCGCAGCGCCGTCTGGGCCACGGCCAGGTCGTACTCGCGCGGCGAGGTCTCGTAGTCGACGAACGTGCCCGGCAGCGGCGGCTCGCCGTCGTGCCCGGACGACATCCCGATCTCAGCTTCCCCCTTGGCGTTCTGGGGTTGGGTACCGCGCGCCAGCATGCCCTGCACATGACTGCGCATCGCCTCGGAACGGCCGTTGAGGTCGGCGAAGTCGTCGGCGCGCAAGGTCAGCACGGTCACCGGGGTGACCGCCTTGACGGTGTACGGCCAGTTCCGGTCGATCCCGGCGAGCATCTCCTCGCCGAAATGGTCACCGTCGGCCATGCTGCCGATGGCCGCCTCGCCGCCGTACGCGCCCGGCGCCACCTTGGCGACCTTGCCGTGCGCGATCAGCACGACCTCGTCAAGTGGGGTGCCGTGGCCGACGATCGTCTCGCCGGGCCGGTATTCGTGCTGTACGAACCGGTCGGCGAGCGCGGTGAGGGTGTCCTCGTCGTCGAAACCGCGCAGCAGCGCCAATTCCGCGAGTTCCTGCGGGACGACCCTGACTTCGGTGCCGACGTTCGTGAAGCTGACCCGCCCGTCGCCGATGGCGTAGGTCAGGCGCCGGTTGACCCGGAAGGTGCCACCGGACGCCTCGACCCAGGGCAGCATCTTGAGCAGCCACCGCGGCGTGATGCTCTGCATCTGCGGCCGGGTCTTGGTGGTCGTCGCCAGGTTCCGCGCGGCGGCGGGGCCGAGACTGAGCCGCCGGTCGGCCTCCGGCGTCGTGGCGGTCATCCTTCGTGGCCGAGTTCGGCGGCTTCGAGTACGGCCAGCGCGTCCGGCACGAGTACCGCGGCGGAGTAGTACGTGCTGACGAGGTAGGAGATGATGGCCTGCTCCGAGATCCCCATGAAGCGGACGTTCAGCCCCGGCTCGTACTCGTCGGGCAGGCCGAGCTGACGCAGGCCGACGACGCCCTGGTTCTTCTCACCGGTGCGCATCAGCAGCACGGAACTGGTGTTGCTCTGGCTGACCGGGATCTTGTTGCACGGCAGGATCGGGATTCCGCGCCAGGACGGCACCTTGTGCCCGCCGAGGTCGGTGCCGGTCGGGTAGATCCCGCGTTTGCTGCACTCGCGGCTGAACGCGGCGATCGTGCGCGGATGCGCGAGGAAGAAGCCGGGTTCCTTCCACACCAAGGAGAGCAGCTCGTCGAAGTCGTCCGGGGTGGGCGGACCGGTGCGGGTCGTGACCCGCTGGGCGAAGTCGGCGTTGTTGAGCAGGCCGAAGTCCGGGTTGTTGATCATTTCGTGCTCTTGCCGCTCACGCAGCGCCTCGATGGTCAGGCGGAGCTGTTGCTCGGTCTGGTCCATCGGCTGGTTGTAGAGGTCGGAGACGCGACTGTGGACCCGCAGCACGGTCTGGGCGACGCTCAGTTCGTATTCACGCGGCGAGGTCTCGTAGTCGACGAACGTACCCGGCAGCAGTGGCTCCCCGTCGTGGCCGGAGGAGATGTCGATCTCGGCCTCGCCGAAGTCGTTGGCGCGCCCGGTGTCCCGCGACGCCTGCTCGATCTGCGCCTGCAGCGATTCGGACTGCTCCAGGATCCGCTCGAAGGCCTGGCGGGTCAGCGTCAGCACGGTGCCGGCGGTGACCGCCTTGGCGGTGAACTCCCAGATGCCGTCGCTGTCGACGAGTGCCTGCGCGCCGAAGTAGTCGCCGTCCTTGACCACGCCCAGCGCGGTCTCGTCGCCGTAAGGACCGGGGCCGGTCTTGGTGATCTTGCCGTGTGCGATGAGGTAGACGCGGTCGGCACGGTGCCCGAATTCGACGAGCACGTCGCCGGCCGCCACTTCCTGCTGCTCGAACCGGCGGGCGAGTTCGGCGAGCACTTCTTCGTCGTCGTAACCCTTGAGGGGTTTCAGCTCCCCCAGCTCCGCCGGGATCACACTCACCTCGGACCCGGTCTTCGAGAAGGTCACCCGTCCGTCGCCGACCGCGTAATTGAGCCGCCGGTTGACCCGGTAGGCGCCACCGTTGACCTGAACCCATTCGAGCATCTTCAACAGCCACCGGGACGAAATGCCCTGCATCTGCGGAACGGATTTGGTCGTGGTCGCCAGATTGCGCGCGGCGGCCCGGCCCAAACTCAGCTGCGGATTTCCCGCCCCCTGGACACCTTCGGCGGAAGTGTCCGATTCGGTCACGGTCACAGCAAGGTCCACCCTTCGATAGTCATGTGAACAAACAAGATCCACAAACCGCGGTGTGCCGGTTATTCCCCGAGGTGACGGCCCCGCTGGATCAACATAGCAAGGTGCTTTGCCTGCACAAGCGCACTTTCGGGTAATGAGAAAAGGCCACCCGAATGCCGAATAGACCATTGTCGCGAAATCTTTTGGAAACGTCACTCGCCCATCGAAATGGCTCACGCACTTGGCCCAGAGATTGTTCTCAGGTGTCATGCGGCACCGCCGCGGAACTCCCGGCGGTGTCAGTCGTGCGGCCGTTTGAGTGGGGCGGACGATCTCTTTCGGGTCACCTCTCGGCGCGTGTCCGGCTGCGACTTGACAGACAGCGACGAAACAGAGGGTCGCGTTCGGACACTCCGTCGGGTCAGTCACCCCGAGGCGGCTCCATCGATCCGGTACACGCCGATCATTGTTCAGCGCTTGCTGACCTATCAGTGCACGCTGTACTGTTCTGGCCGTGCTGACGTGTGAAACCCAGGGTGCCGCGCTCGCCCGGCTGGGCCGTGCCCTCGCCGACCCGAACCGGTGCAAGATCCTGGTCGCGTTGCTCGACGGTGTGAGCTACCCCGGACAACTGGCCGGACAACTGGGGCTGAGCCGCTCCAACGTGTCCAACCACCTCGCGTGCCTGCGCGGCTGCGGACTGGTCGTGGCCACCTACGAAGGACGGCAGGTCCGCTACGCGCTGGCCGACGCGCATCTGGCCCGCGCGCTCCGTGAACTGGTGAAGGTCGTGCTCGCCGTCGACACGGCCGAGCCCTGTGTGGACGACGACGTCAGCCTTCGGGTTCTCCGATGACCGAACGCGCATTGCCTCTCGAAACCAGCGACTGCGCGGACGGCTGCTGCACCCCGGCGTCCACAGTGGACCCGGATCGCCGCACCCTGCTGTCGCGCCGGGTCCGCCTGCTGGTCGCCACGACGATCACCTACAACGTCATCGAGGCGATCGTCGCCATTTCCGCCGGCAGCCTCGCCTCCTCGACCGCGCTGATCGGCTTCGGCCTGGACTCGGTCATCGAAGTCGCCTCCGCCACGGCGGTCGCCTGGCAGTTCTCCGGCAACGAGCCCGAAGCCCGCGAACGCACGGCGCTCAAGGTCATCGCGGTGTCCTTCTTCGCGCTGGCCGCCTATGTCACCGTCGAATCCGTACGCAGTCTGTTCGGCGCCGACGCCGCCGAACATTCGACGGTCGGCATCGTGCTGGCCGCGGTCTCGCTGCTGGTGATGCCGTTCCTGTCCTACGCCCAGCGCCGCGCCGGCCGTGAACTCGGCTCCACGAGCGCCGTCGCGGACTCCAAACAGACCTTGCTCTGCACGTACCTCTCCGGTGTGCTGCTCGTCGGGTTGCTGCTCAACAGCCTCTTCGGCTGGTACTGGGCCGATCCGCTGGTCGCGCTCGTCATCGCCGCTGTCGCCGTCAAGGAGGGCCGCGAGGCCTGGCGCGGAGAGCACTGCTGCTGAAAGGAACGCCATGACCCGGCCCGCGCGGTGGAACCGCTACTGGGACGGCAAATCCCGGAACTACGACCGGGAAATGCGGTTCCTCGACCGGAAGCTGTTCGGCGATTCACGGACATGGGCCTGTGGCCGGGCCGAGGGCGAGGTGCTGGAAGTCGCCGTCGGCACCGGCCTGAACCTGCCGCTCTATCCCGAGGACGTCACCCTCACCGGCATCGACCTCAGTGACGGCATGCTCGCCATCGCCCGCGACCGCGCCGAACGTCTCGGTCATCCGGCGACCCTGCGCCGGGCAGACGCCCATGACCTGCCGTTCGACGCCGGTTCGTTCGACACCGTGGTCTGCACGCTCGGCCTCTGCGCCATCCCCGACGACGGCAAGGCGTTGCGGGAGATGGGCCGGGTCCTCCGGTCCGGCGGACGGCTCATCCTGCTCGACCACATCGCGAGTTCGTCGCGCGCCGTCCGCGGCCTGCAATGGCTCACCGAGAAGGTCACCGTGCCGATGGCGGGCGAGCACTTCCTGCGGCGCCCATCGGAGAAGATCGACGCCCTCGGCCTGACCGTCGAATCGCGGGAGCGGTTCAAACTCGGGCTGGTGGAACGGCTCGTCGCCCGCAAGTGACCGCGTTGTGCCGCGTGAAGGACTCCTTGAGGGACCCAGAGTCCCTCAAGGAGTCCTTCACGGACCGGGCTTGGGATCAAACCGCCGCCCACGTAGATACTCGAGACACGGTCGGCCAGAACCGTCATTACCACTCACGAGCCTTGAGGCACCTCAGGGGTTGATGCGGGTGTAGGCGGGTTTGGGCCGGAGGTTCGTGTCGAACAGGCACGCCGCGCCCTCACCGGGGAACGTGTCCGGCACCCACGAATGGCGGTCGGTGAAGCCCCAGGTCGTGAACTCCACGCACGGCCGCACGGCGTGGCAGCCGTCCCACAGTTGCTTGAAGTAGTTCGCCTGCGTGTCCAGCTTGGCGGGATCGGCGGGCAACGGGATGCGGACGTCGGCCTCGGTGATCGCGACCTCGACGCCCAGCGCGGCGAAGCGGGCTAGGTTCGCCTGATAACCGGCGGGGAAGCCGTACTGAATGGCCAGATGGCCTTGGAAACCGACGCCGTCGATCGGCACGCCCTGCCGTTTCAGCGTCCGGACCAGGTTGTACAGGGCGTCGCTCTTCGCGTTGAGCCCTTCGGTGTTGTAGTCGTTGATGTACAGCTTGGCCGACGGATCCGCCGCACGGGCCCAGCGGAAGGCGTCGGCGACGTAGCCGTCACCGAGTTTCTGCTGGAACACCGACGCGCGGCGGGTGCCGTCGTCGTTGAACATCTCGTTCACCACGTCCCACGCCCGGATCTTGCCCCTGTACCGGCCCATTTCGGTGGCGATGTGCCGCCGCGTCACCGAGCGCAGTTCACCGGCGGGGAGATCGTCCACCCAGTCCGGCAGCTGGCTGTGCCAGACGAGGGTGTGCCCGCGGACGGTCTTTCCGGTCCGCTGGGCGTAGCCGACGATCGCGTCGGCGCCGGACCAGTCGTACCGGCCGCGCTCCGCCTCGACGACACCCCATTTCATCTCGTTCTCCGGGGTGACGTTGTCGAATTCACGGGTGAGCACGGACCGGTAATCGGCTTCATTGGCGAGGTGATTCGCCGCGACCGCGCTGCCGACGTGGCGATTCGTGATGGCCTTCAACGGGACGGCGGCCGAAGCCGGGATCGAGTTCACCACCGAAATACCCGCGACGGCGACCAAAAGCGCGACAGCCCGTCTCGCGGAGATCTTGTTCTTCATGGGGCTCCTTTTCGTTGATCCGACGTAGAATCCTTGACATGTCAACGGAACCTCGGATCACCATCAGCCGGATAGCCGCCGAAGCAGGCGTGTCCGTGCCGACCGTTTCCAAGGTCGTCAACGGCCACCCCGACGTCGCCGACAAAACCCGGGCCAGGGTGGAGGAATTGATCCGTAAATTCGGCTATCGGCGACGCGCCGACCAAAGATCGCAGCGGTCGCGCCTGCTGGAACTGATGTTCCACGAAATCGAAAGCACCTGGGCGCTGGAAATCATTCGCGGTGTGGAGAGCGTCGCCCGCGAGAACGGGATGTCGGTCGTCCTCGCGGAATCGTCGGGCCGCCACACCCCCGCGCACGACTGGCTGGAAAGCGTGCTCACCCGCCGCCCGGTCGGCATCGTTTCGGTCTGCTCCGACCTCACCGCCGGGCAGCTGGCGAAACTGCGGGCCCGTGACATCCCGCTGGTGGTGATCGACCCGGCCGGGCAGCCCGGACCGGAGACGCCTTCGGTCGGTGCCACCAACCGGCAGGGCGGGCTGACCGCCACCCGGCATCTGCTCGACCTCGGCCACCGGCGGATCGCGGTGATCGGCGGCCCCGACGGGGTTCTGTGCAGCCGCGCCAGGATGGACGGCTACCGCACCGCGCTGGAGGGCGCCGGTCAGGCCTTCGACCCGGCCCTGGTGCGCCGCGGCGATTTCCATCCGCGCTCCGGCTACCGGCAGCTGACCTCACTGCTCGCCCTGCCCGACCGGCCGACCGCCGTGTTCGCCGGCAGCGACCTGCAGGCGCTCGGCGTCTACGAGGCCGCCCGTGACGCCGGCCTGCGCATCCCGCAGGACTTGAGTGTGATCGGCTTCGACGATCTGCCGCTCGCGGGCTGGCTGACCCCGGAACTGACCACGATCCGCCAGCCGCTGCGGCAGATGGCGGCCGCCGGGGCGCGGCTCGCCATTTCGCTGGCACAGGGCCGGGTCCCGGACAGCCACCGCATCGAACTCGCCACCAGCCTCGTGGTCCGCGACAGCACCGCGCCACCCGCCGGTCATCTGCCCAGCCGGACGCTCTCCGGCGGCCCGAGGTAGCTGGGCCGGAGCCCGCCGGTGTCGACCACCAGCTTCTGCACCACGACCGCCGGGTCCACCATCCAGAACTTCAGCACGTGCGGCCCCGGCGTGCCGAGCGCGTGCCGGGTCGAGGTCAGGTTCACGTTGTCGGAGGTGGTCCATTCCCACTGGCGGTTCATGGTCATGTCGTCGGCACCGGTCGCCTTGGTGATGTTCACGACCTGCGGGTCCGCGTCGTCGAACGACACCGCGTAGCGCAGGCCGTCACCGGCCAGCACATTGCTCCTCGGCGACAGATACGCCCAGACGGTCACGGTTCCCGGGGTGAACAGGGTCAGCCGGTACTCCAGACGCGGTCCGGCGCCCGGTGCCTGGCTCGCCGACGTCACCGGGAAAGGCGTCATCCCACCGCCGGTGCGGCCGATATCCGGGATATGCCGCCAGGACACCCCGGCCGTCCCGAGGTTCGCCGTGCAGTGCTCGGCCTCCATCGACACGTATCCCCCGGCCTCGATGAACCCGCGCCGCCACGAGGCGGGCAGCTCCGGATTGCGGACGACCGCCTCGACACGGACCTCACGCCCGGCGCCCGACACGGTGAGCGGCACCCTGATCGTCCCTCGGGGAGCGCGGCTCCAGTCAACACTCACGGCGACCCGGAGTTGTTCGTCCACCCGGCCGCCGCGCGGTTCGGTCCGCACCCAGGGGACGTCGGCGGTCACCGTGCAGCGGAACGGCGTCCGCCCCCGGTTGAAGACGTCGACGTACTGACCAGGAGCGCTCTGGAACGGGCTGAACTCGGGAAGCACCGGGGTGCCGGGGGCCGCGGGCCACCACTGCTCGGAGCCGTCGATCGCGACGCCCAGTTCGGCGGGCTCCGGCACCGCGATCCGCCGCACGGCGGGGAAGATCTCGTCCGGCAGGGCGACGTTGTCCTTCTCCGGTTGCTGCCAGGGCGCGTTCGGACCGTAGCGGGCGACATCGCCATAACCGATATGGGGCTGGGTCTGGAAGCCGCGCCATTTCCCGCCCGCGATCCCGGTGTTGAACTTCTCCGCCAACGCGAGATCGTCGGCGAACCGGGCTTCGGTGGCCGCGGCGAGGGCGTTGGCCGAGGCCCGGCCTTGCGCCGCGTACAGCAGGTTGGTGAACTCGGCCTGCCGCAGCGCGTAGAGGTTGGCCGACGCCTTGACCGCGTAGAGCACGAGTTCGTAGTAGGCGTCGCGGTAGGTCTCGGGCAGGCGGGCCGAGATCTTCTCGGCCTTCGCGCTTAGCTGCCGCCATTCTTCGGTGACGACATCCAGCTCGCGGTAGTTCACGAGACTGAACGGCGTCGCCTGATCGTCGTACACGATCGGTGTTCCCGGGGTGATCCGGCGGTTGAGCAGCTCGGGTTTGCGGCGGGACTGCAGCCGACCGTAGGTGTGCAGGACCTCGGCGATCGCCGCCGCCGTGCCCCGGCCGAAGTTCGTCTCGGCGAAGCCACGCTCCCAAGTGGACAGTCGCTCGAGCGGCCAGGCCGAGGGATCCCAGGCGTAGTCGAGGAAGAACTGCAGCGGTAGCTCGTTGCCCTTCATGTCCCCGGCGTTGACCACCCACAGCCGGTCGGTCCCGTAGGCGACGGCCTGGTGCAGCTGCTCCCAGACGTTCGGCAACAGGTTCGTGTCGACCCACTTGTAGTTGCGGCCGCCGCCGACGTAGTCGAAGTGGTAGTAGAGACCGTATCCGCCGGGATGCCGCGGCAGCGCCGGGTCGGGGTGCTTGCGGATGTTGCCCCAGTTGTCGTCGGTGAACACGACGATGACGTCGTCCGGTGGCCGCAGGCCCTTCTCCCAGTACCGCAGGACCTCCTTGTAGAGCGTCCAGACCTGGGGCACCGTCGCCGGGTCGCGGCCGGTTTCGCGGGCGAGGATCTCCCGTTCGGCGGCCAGGATCTCCCGCATCAGCTCGATCCCGTCGCCGTCGGGCAGGCTGACGTCGCCGTTGCCGCGCATCCCGAGGGTCACCACGCCTTCGAAGTCCTCGCGGACCATGCGCCGGATCCCGTCGGCCCAATAGGCCTTGACGGCTTCGGCGTTGCGGCGGAAGCTCCACTCCCCCGTTCCGCCGTACGGGTCACGCCCTGGGGAAGCGTGCCGGTTCCATTCCTCGATCCCGCGCATCATGGGCGCCTCGTGGGAGGTGCCCATGACCACGCCGTACTCCTTGGCCGTGGCGTGGTTGAGCGGATCGTCCTCGGCGAACGCCCGCCCCCATACCGCGGGCCAGAGGTAATTCCCTCTGAGCCGCAACAAGGTTTCGAACACCTTCGCGTAGAACGCGCTGGTGAACCCGTTGGGGAAGCCGGGCGCGTGACCCGGGCCGAAGTGGGCCGGAGCCCAGGTGCCGAGGGCGGGGTTCTCGTCGTTGATGAAGAAGCCGCGGTACTTCACGTGCGGTGTCCCGAGGCTGAACCGGGCCCCGGACACGAAAAGCTCGTCGGCGGCCGGCACCGGCACGTCGTCCCACCAGTACCAGGGCGAGACCCCGATCCGCCGGGACACCTCGTAGACGCCGTAGATGACGCCGCGCTGGTCGCTGCCGGTGAGGACCAGCCTGCCGTCGACGACCTGGCTCAGCGACGTCTCCCACTTCCCCGCGATGCCGGCGACGTCCAGCTTCCGCGCGGCCACGAGGTCGTCGACCAGCGGACTGTGCCCGATCGTGCCGATCAGCACGACGGGCCCGCTCTCCGGCGGCCGGTCGAACACCAGCTCCGGCCGGATCCCGGTGACCCGTTCGATATCGTCCCGCAGATCGCCCGCCACGCGGCGGACCCCCGGCTTGTCGCCGGAACTCACCACCAGCGTCGCGGCCTTGCCCCTGGCCACCAGCGGGAACCCGCCCTTTTCGGGCGCCGCCTCCGCGACTCCGGGAGTGAGTGTGGCTCCGGCGCCCAGCATGGCCAGCAGCCGCAGGAAATCCCTGCGGTGCACGGCTTGCTCGTCGGACGTCATCCTTGACCTCCTGAAAGTCAGCCCTTCACGGCGCCGGTCAGCCCGCCGACGATGCGCCGTTCGGCGAGTACGAAGAACGCGAGCGCGGGGATCATCGACAGCGCGGTGAACGCGAGTACGCGCGCGGTGTCCTGGGAGTACTGGGATTGGAACGTCGCCACGCCGAGGGGCAGCGTGAAGTTGGCGGGGTCGTTGAAGACCAGCAACGGCAGCAGGTAGAAGTTCCAGCTGGTCACGAACGCGAGCACGGCGACGGTGGTCAGCGCGGGGACGGACAGCGGCAGCAGGATCCGCCAGAAGAAACCGAGCCTGCTCGTGCCGTCGAGGACGGCGGCGTCCTCGATCTCCCCGGGGATCGCCCGCATGAACGGCCGCAGGATGACGATGGTGACCGGCAGCGAGAACGCCGCCTCGGGGATCGCCACGCCCCAGAAGCTCTCCAGCATCCCCAGCTGTCGCAGCCACAGGTACAGCGGCAGGGTCGCCACCCCGAGCGGGAACAGCAGGCCGAGGGTGAACAGCGTGTAGAAACCCTCGCGGCCCTTGAAGTCGTAGCGGGACAGGGCATAGGCGGCCATGGATCCCAAGGCGACGGTCAAGAGCGTGGCGATCACCGCGATCAGCGCGCTGTTGCCCAGGAACGTCCAGAACGCGGAAGAGCCGAGGAGTGACGCGTAGTTGTCCCACACCCAAGGACCGGGAAGGCCGGCGGGAGAGGCGTTGATCTGGGCGGTGGTGCGGAATCCGCCCAGTACCACGAACAGCAACGGAACCACGGTGATCCCGAGGACGGCGATCGCGGCGACATAACCGATCGGTGTCCCGGCCCGGCGCATCAGCTCACCATCCTGGTCAGTGCCCCGTCGGTGTCCCGGCGGAGGGCGAAGCGCTGGTACAGCAGCGCGAACACGAAACAGATCACGAACAGGATCACCGCGACGGCGCTGCCGAACCCGAACTCGTACCGTTTGAACCCGTGGTCGACCAGGTAGGTCGCCATGGTGGCCGACGAGTTCGCCGGACCACCGAGGGTCATGATCCACACCAGGTCGAACAGCTGCAGTGAGCCGATCACCGACAGGAACACCCAGATCCGGATGGTCGGCCCGAGCAGGGGCAGCACCACGTGCCGGGTGGTCTGCCACGCCGACGCGCCGTCGAGCGCGGCCGCTTCCCGCAGCTCGGCAGGCACGCCCTGAAGCCCGGCCAGCAGCAGGATGATGCCGAACCCGATGTACTTCCAGGTGATCACCGCGAACAGGGTGTAGAGCACGATCCCCGGGTCGGCGAGCCAGTGCTGGACCAGGCCGCCGAGACCGATCCCGCGCAACATCCGGTCCACGAAGCCGTCCGGCTGCAGCATCAGCAGCCAGATCACCGCGGTGATCGCCTCCGACAGGACGTAGGGCGCGAACACCAGCGCGCGGAGGACCGCGCGGCCGCGCAGCTTGCGGTTGAGCAGCATCGCGAGCCCGATGGACAGCGGCAGCTGGATCACCAGGGACAGGCCCGCGATGATCAGGTTGTGCCCGATGGCGCCCTGGAACACCGAGCCGGACAGGGCGTCGACGTAGTTGTCGAAACCGACGAAGTCGTCCAGCGGGCCGAAGCCGTTCCACTCGTAGAGGCTGTAGAACGCGGCGATCCCGATCGGTACCAGCACGAATCCGGCGAACAGAACGAGCGCCGGCCCCAGCAGGAGCGCGAGTTCCAGTTTCTTGCGTGTCCCCGGCCGCCGGACCCTGGCGGCGGGTGCGGACGGCCGCGCCGCCGCCCGCACCCGCGTGGCCGTCGTCGTCACTTGTCGCCCGCCGCGGCCTTGTTCACCGCTTCGACGATGCCCTCCGGGGTGCCCTGCCCGGCGAAGAAGTCGGCGACGGCGTCGTTGAGCGCGGCCCCCACGGCGGTCGGGAACGCCTTGTCGAAGTACATCTGCAGGTATGGCGCCTTCTGCCCGTAGTCGAAAACGGTCTTGAGCGACTCGGTTTTGAGGGATTTCGCCGCCGACGCGTTCATCGGCAGCCCGGCCCCCTTGGCCGCGAGCTGGTTCTGCACCGGCTCGCTGCCGAGGGACTGCAGGAAATCGGCGCACGCCTTGACCGCGCGGGTGGTGCAGGAGAAACCGTCGCCACCGCCGAGTACCGCGGCCGGGTCACCGGCTCCGCCAGGGACCGACGGGAACGGGAACCAGCCCACCTTCGAGTCGAGGTCCTTGTCCTCGGTGAGCGACGACATCGTGCCGGGTTCCCAGTCACCCTGCAGTTCCATCGCCGCCTTGCCGTTGGCCACCAGCCCGGCCGAGCTGCCGGCGCCCTGTTGGGCGGGGGTGCCGGTGAAACCGGGCTGGAACGGCTGGGTGGCCAGGAAGGCCTGCAGGTCGCGGCCGGCCTTGGTCCAGCACGGATCCTCGAGTTTCACCGCCTTGACCGACTGCTTCAGCGTGTCGGCCGAGCAGGCGCGCAGCGCGAAGTAGTTCCAGTAGAACGCGTCCGGCCAGCGGTCCTTGCCCCCGACCGCGATCGGCGTGATGCCCGCCTGCTTGAGCTTGGCGACGGCGGCGTTGAACTCGTCCATTGTGGACGGCGGCGCCGTGACGCCCGCTTGCGCGAAAAGGTCTTTGCGGTACCAGAAACCGACGAAGTGCTGCTCCCACGGGACGCCGTACTGCTTGCCGTCGACCTGCCAGCTCTCGGCGAGCTTGCCCACCGAGGAGAGCCAGCCCTTGGTCGCGTCGGTCAGGTCGGCGACCTTGCCCGAGGTGGCCTGTGACGCCAGTTCGCCGCCGCCCCAGGACTGGTAGACGTCCGGTGGCTCGTTCGACTGCAGGGCGAGCGGGACCTTGGTGGTGAACTCCTCGTTCTGCAGCGGCTGCCCCTTGATCGTCACCTCGGGATGCGCCTTCTGATAGTCGGCGACGACCTGGGCCCAGATCGATTTGATCGGGTCGGTGGTGCCGTTGTGCCACCAGGTGAGGGTGACCGGCCCGCTGGGCTCCGCCGGGCTGTCGGCGCCCCCAGAGCAACCGGTGAGCGCGAGCGAGACGGCCGCCGCGAGCGCGGCGGCGGCGGGGATTCGGCGGTTCGAAAACATGGTGAGTCCACTCCTGACGACTTCGGCCGAGTAGGACGGGGCGTGACTGCGCCCGGACTGGCGATGAGTTTGCGCGCCTGAAATTCCTATGTCAATCGTTGTCGATAACGTTTTCCATGGCTAGTCTGAGCCCATGCAGCCCAGTTCGAGGGTCACGATCCGTGACGTCGCGGCTCGTGCCGGCGTCTCCGTGGCCACGGTGTCCAAAGTGATCAACGACCGCTACGGCGTCGCCGCGACGACCCTGGCGAAGGTCCGCGCGGTGATCGACGAACTCGGCTACGAGGCGAGTCTGGTCGCCCAGAGCCTGCGCAATCACAAGACGAACGTGATCGGGATCCTGGTCGCCGACCTCGAACCGTTCTCCACCGAATTGCTCAAGGGCGCGGCGGACGCCATCCGCGGCACCGGCTACGAACTCGTCGTGTACTCGGCGGGCGGCCGCACCGGTGAACCGTCGGGCTGGGAGAAGCGTTATCTCTCAAGGCTTTCCGGCACGCTGGTCGACGGCGCGGTGCTGGTCACGCCGGTGGCCTCGCTGGAGGCCGTCCCCGGGACCCCGGTGGTCGCCGTCGATCCGCACACCGGCCCGTCCACGGTGCCGACCATCGATTCCGACAATCTCCGGGGCGCGCAGCTGGCGACCGAGCATCTGCTGGAGCTGGGCCACCGTCGGATCGGTTTCCTCGCCGGACGGCCGGATCTCGAATCGGCCGAACTGCGCAAGACCGGTTATCTGCGGGCGCTCACGGCGGCCGGGGTGCCGATCGACGAGGACCTGATCCGGCTCGGCGCCTACGATCCGGAGGTCTCCGCGCGGTCCGCGCACGAACTGCTGACCAGCGCGGACCGGCCGACGGCGGTGTTCGCCGCCAACGACATCTCGGCGATCGCGACCGTCGGCGCGGCCGAGGAACTGGGGCTGTGCGTACCCGACGACCTTTCGGTGGTCGGTTTCGACAACGTCCCCGAGTCCGCGCTGTGCACCCCGCCACTGACCACGGTGGACCAGCCCATCCGCGAGATGGGCCACCGCGCCATCACACTCCTGATCTCCCTGATCGGCGGAGAATCCGTGCAGGAAACCCACATCACTCTTTCCACCGGTCTCGTGGTGCGCCGTTCGACGCGCGCCCTGGACACTTCGACGAAGGGCGGACGGCCTTGACCACGCAGCCCAGCGCGTCACCCCAGCCCTGGCAGGACACCACCGCGGACCCCGCTGATCGCGTCCGCGCGTTGCTGGACCGGATGAGCTTGCGGGAGAAGCTCGCTCAGCTCTACGGCGTCTGGGTCGGCATCGACTCCGGCGGCGAGATGGCCCCGCACCAGCACGATTTCGCCGAGGCGGCGCTGGATTGGGACGACCTGGTGCGGCACGGTATCGGCCAGCTGACCAGGGTGTACGGCACCCGGCCGGTCGATCCGGTGATCGGTGCGCGCAGCCTGGCCCGCACCCAGCGGGAGATCGTCGGGAGCGGCCGGTTCGGCATTCCGGCGCTGGTCCACGAGGAAACGCTCACCGGGCTCGCCGCCTGGCAGGCGACGGTCTACCCGTCACCGCTGTGCTGGGGCGCGAGTTTCGATCCGGAGCTCGTGCACCGGATGGGAGCGCGGATCGGTGACACGATGCGCCGTCTGGGGGTGCACCAGGCACTCGCGCCGGTGCTCGACGTCGCCCGTGACCTGCGCTGGGGACGCGTCGAGGAGACCATCGGCGAGGACCCGTATCTGGTCGGCACGATCGGCGCCGCCTACGTGGCGGGCCTCGAATCCGCCGGTGTGATCGCGACGCTGAAGCATTTCGCCGGTTACTCGGCTTCACGCGCGGGCCGCAACCTCGCCCCGGTGTCGGTCGGGCCGAGGGAACTGGCCGATGTCCTGCTGCCGCCGTTCGAAATGGCGCTGCGCGCCGGCGCCCGCTCGGTGATGAACGCCTACACCGACAACGACGGCGTTCCGGCCGCCGGGGATCACGCGTTGCTCACCGAGCTGCTGCGCGACACCTACGGTTTCGAGGGAACCGTGGTCGCGGACTACTTCTCCGTGTCGTTCCTGTACAAACTGCACGGCGTCGCCGCCGACCGTGGTGAGGCCGCCGCGCAGGCGCTGGCCGCCGGGATCGACGTGGAACTGCCCACAGTGGACTGCTACGGCGAGCCACTGCTCGCCGCGGTGGAACAGGGCGCGGTCGACGCCGCCGTCGTCGACCGCGCCCTCGAACGAGTGCTGCGGCAGAAATGCGAACTCGGCCTGCTGGACGAGGACTGGGCGCCGGAGGTACCGGAGGAGATCGACCTAGACGACGCGGAATCCCGTTCACTGGCGAGGGAAATCGCCGAACGCTCGATCGTGCTGCTACGCAACGACGGCGTTCTGCCGCTGTCCCCCGGCAAGCGGATCGCCGTGGTCGGGCCGCGGGCACACGAGCCCGGCGCGATGCTCGGCTGCTACTCGTTCCCGATGCATGTCGGCGTGCACCATCCGGAGGTGCCGTTCGGGGTATCGGTCCCGACCGTGCTCGAAGCCCTCAGCGAGGACCACGAAGCCACCTACGCTCTCGGCTGCCCGGTGGTCGGCGGCGAGGACAGCGAGATCGCCGCCGCCGTCGCCGCGGCCAAGGACGCGGAAGTCTGTGTCGCGGTGCTCGGTGATCGCGCCGGCCTGTTCGGCAACGGCACTTCGGGCGAGGGCTGTGACGTCTCGGATCTCAAGCTCCCGGGGCGGCAGGAAGAACTTCTCGAAGCCTTGCTCTCGACCGGGAGGCCGGTGATCCTGGTCCTCCTTTGTGGACGGCCGTACGAGCTGTCACGCCAGGCCGACCGGCTCGCCGCGATCGTCTGCGGTTTCTATGCCGGCGAAGAGGGCGCTGTCGCGCTGTCGGGTGTCCTCAGTGGACGGGTCAACCCGTCCGGCAGGCTCCCGGTCGGGTTCCCCGGAGAGAAGGCCGCCCAGCCGTCGACGTATCTCACGGCGCCGCTCGGGCTGCGCAGCGAGGTCAGCACGGTCGACCCGACGCCGCTGTTCCCGTTCGGGCACGGGCTTTCCTACGCCGACGTCCGCTGGGACGAGGTCACGGTGTCGGATCCGTCGTGGCCGACGGACGGCCACTGCCGGGTCCGGGTGACGCTCGGCAACGACTCCGACCGGGCCACGACCGAAGTCGTCCAGATCTACCTGCACGATCCGGTGGCCGAGGTCGCCCGTCCGGTCCAGCAGCTGATCGCGGCGAAACGGGTCGACCTGGCGCCCGGTGCGACCGAGGTCGTCGAGATCGGGCTGCATGCCGACCTGACGTCCTACACCGGACGCGCGGGCAAGCGGATCGTCGAACCCGGCGACGTCGAACTCCGGGTCGGGACGTCGAGCGCGCGGATCGTCACGACCCTCCCCTGCATGCTGACCGGTCCGCGCCGCGAGGTCGGCTTCGACCGGGTACTCGCCCCGGATTTCGCATGAGACGCAACTGGCTCGTCAGCCTGCTCGCGGTACTGGCCTTGGTGACCGCCAGTGCCCCCGCGTCCGGCCAGCAGCAGGCCCGGGAGGTCGCCCGGCACTGGGTGCACACCTGGACCGCGATGCCGCAGCTCACCGAACCCGGCAACATGCCGCCCGCGGAGTTCATCCGGAACGGCGTCGTACTGCCGGACACGACCCTTCGGCAGACCGTGCGTTTCTCGGTGGGCGGTGACCGGATCCGGTTGCGCTTCTCCAACGCCTTCGGTGGCGCGCCACTGCCGATCACGTCGGTGTCGGTCGCGACTCCTCTCGGCGGAAAGGCGGGTGTCGCCGGGATCGAGCCGGGCAGCGCGCGGCCGGTGACCTTCCGGGGCAAACCCGGCGCCATCGTCCCGGCCGGTGCCCTGGTCGTCTCCGATCCGCTGGACTTCTCCGTCCGTGCTCAGGAGAACGTGACTGTGACGGCCTACTTCGCCGCGGGGCAGGCGTCGACCGCGATCACGTCGCACCCGGGTTCCCGCACGACTTCGTATCTGGTCGCGGGTGACCACGTCTCGGACGCGACGCTGACCGGCTCGACGCCGATCGACCATTGGTACTTCCTCAGCGGCGCCGAGGTGTTCGGTCCGAAGAGGACGGAGGCCGCGGCCATCGTCGGCGACTCGCTGACCGACGGCCGGGGTTCGACCACCAACGGGAACGACCGCTGGCCGGACCGGCTGGGGTTGCCCGGCGTCGCGGTGTTGAACCAGGCCGCCGGCGGCAACCGCGTGCTCGCGGACGGGCTCGGCCCGAATCTGCTGTCCCGCCTCGACCGGGATGTCCTGGCACAGAGCGGGGTTTCGTGGCTGGTGGTGTTCGAGGGCGTCAACGACATCGGCACCGCGGCCGCGACCCCCGAGGCGCAACGGCGGGTGGCCGGCGAGCTGATCGACGCCTACGACCAGATCGTCGTCCGGGCGCAAGCGCACGGGATCCGCGTCTACGGCGCCACTTTGACACCGTTCGGCGGCAATTCCGGCTACGACTCCCCGGATCGCGAAGCCACGCGGCAGACGGTCAACACCTGGATCCGCACGAGCGGCCGGTTCGACGCCGTACTGGATTTCGACCGGGTCGCCCGTGATCCTCAGGCCCCGTCCCGGCTGCTGCCCGCCTACGACGTCGGCGACCACTTGCACTTGAGCCCGGCCGGATACCGGGCGCTGGCCGAGAGTGTCCCGGCGAACCTGTTCAGGCGGTGACCGCGGGGAGGACCACGACGCCGTCGTCGTCGGAATAGAGCGTGTCGCCGGGAGTGAAGGTCACTCCCCCGAAGCCGACCGGCACGTCGACAGCGCCGGCGCCCGCTTTGGAGCTCTTGCGCGGGTTGGTGCCGAGGGCCTTCACGCCGAGCGGGAGGCGGGCCAGTTCGGCGCTGTCGCGGACCGCGCCGTTGACGACCACGCCCGCCCAGCCGTTGTCGACGGCGGACTTCGCGATCATGTCGCCGGTGAGCGCGCTGTGCAGTGAACCGCCGCCGTCGACCACCAGGACGCGGCCCTCGCCGGGGGTGGCCAGCAGCTTCTTGACCAGGCCGTTGTCCTCGTGGCAGGAGACGGTCCAGATCGGGCCGGAGAACGTCCGGTGCCCGCCGAACTGGCGGAACTGGGTGTCGCAGACGCGGAGCCGGTCGCCGTGTTCGTCGACGAGGTCGGCGGTGGTGAAGGAATCGATCACGGCGACCGAGTGTAGGTGCATCCGGCCGTCCGGTGCCGTGTGCGCGGTCACGTGGACGGCGGCGGGAACACCGTGTCCAGCACGTGGCTGAGGATGGCGGCGGGGTCGGCCGCCGGGGCGACGGGCTGGCGCAGGGCCAGACCGATGCCGACGGCGCCCAGCATGACGACCGCCTGGTGCAGCGGCATCGCGGGTTCGAGGCCCAGACGTTGCGAATGCTCGTCGAGCAGGGCGACGACCTCGTCGTCGTGGCGGCGTTGGATGGCGGCGATCAGGGCGGCGTTCTCGGGTTGCTGCGACGTCGCGGCGAGCACTTCCGCGGCGGCCGCGCTCCATTTGGCCGCGTCCTTGTCCGCCACGTCGACGGGCGCCAGCGCCGCGATCACGTCGTCGCGGGTGGCGGCCTTGGCGAGGGTTTCCCGCAGTCCTTGGAGATGGGTTTCGGCGTTGGCTTCGATGATCGCCAGCCACAACCCTTCCTTGCCACCGAAGTGTTTGTAGACGGCGCCGCGGGTGTAACCGGCGTCGGCGGCGATCTCCTCGACCGTCGCACCCAGGAATCCGCGCCGGAGGAACACCTGCCGTCCGGCGTCGAGCAGGTGCTCGTGGGTGCGTCGCTGCTGCTCGGCCCGGGTCAGCCTGGTCATCGTCCGCCAATTCAGTAACAGTACGTTTCTGGAAACACGATGTTACTGTATCGTCGACCGCATGGACTTCCTGGCCCCCTTGGCCGCGTTTCTCAGCCTGCCGCTCTTCCTGGCCGGATTCGCGTGGTACGCCGCACGTGCGCGCCGGGCAGGGGTCAGCCAGTCCTTGCTGGCGCCGATCGAGGAGATCTGGGACCCGATCGCGCACAAGACCAACATCGAGATCCAGATCGAGGCCGAGCGGAGTCCCGAGACGCCCTCCCCCGGCGACCCGCCCGAACTGCGGTGGCGAGACGGTCGCGGCGCCTGAGTCACACGGCGATCAGCTGCGCCCGTGCGTTGGCGATGAGATCGGCGACTCGCCGGGCGTCGGCGACCTGGTACATCTCCAGTGCCGGCGGCGCCCATGCGCCACGGAGTTCGTTCTCATGAGCTCGCGCCCGGCTCCAGCGGCTTCCGAACACGATCGTGCCGACGCCCGTCTCGTCGGCACGCACTTGAGGTTCCAACAGGAGCCGGTTGAGCCAGACCCACCGGTACTCCGAGCCGTTCAGCCAGTTCGCGGCGAAGACGATCCGCTGATTCGTGACCACGTACGTCGTGACCCCTGCCCGGGAACGGCGGTCGAGCAGTCGCTGGTACAGCACGAAGAAGACGGCGAGCAGCAGCCCGACGAACATCAGCGCCGACGTGCCGATGTCGAGGAAGATCACCTCCAGGGCGACGCCCGCGGGGACGACCAAGAACAACAGCACCATCACCGTGTGCTCCGGAAACCACTTCTGCCGCCGCTGGGGCGAACCGCTCCACAGCAGGACTTCGCCTTCGTTCAACGGATACTTCTGCATCGAATCTCCCCAAGTCGTCATGGAGAGCACGCTCGATCCCGCGATCGGGTTGCCTCAGTAGCCGACGGTGAAATGCTTTTCGCGCCGCGGCCGCTCCAGCTCGTCCACGACGGCGATCGCCAGGTCTTCGGCGGAGATCCGGGACGAGCCGTCGGCCGCGGTCAGGATCGTGGTCGTCCCACGTCGATAGGAACCGGTCCGGGGGCCGGGTTCGAGTATCGCGGGCGGACTCAGGTACACCCAGTCGCCAGGGTGGGCCTCGCATGCCCGCAACTGTGTCGTGCTGGCCGAGGCGATGGTCCGCCATTCCGGCGGCACGAAGGCCGGGTCGTCGATGACGAGTCCGCCGGAGGGCGAGCGCAGTGGTCCGGCACCGCCGATGACCAGGACACGGGTACCGCCCGCGGCGTCGAGCAGGGCCGAGATGGTGGCCGCCACGGTGTCTTCCGCGCCGGGAGCGGGTCTTGTGGCGCTGACGATGGCGTCGGTGCCGGCGAAGACTCCCCTCATGTGGTCGATGTCGGTGGCGTCGCCGCGCACGACGTCGACGTCCGGGTGCGGCGCTTCGGGCGGGTCACCGCGGAACACGGCGGTGACGTGGTGACCGCGGACGAGGGCCTCGGTGACAACGCGGGAGCCGGCCATGCCCGACGCTCCGACAACGGTGATCTTCATCGGGCGACGGCTTCCTGCTTGGTCTTCGGGGTGATCTGGCCCGCCACGATCGAGGCCAGGGCGAGGGCGAAGCCGACGAGCTGGACGGCGCCGAGCGACTGGCCGAGCAGTGCGGCACCGAGCAGTGCGGCGACCATCGGCGAGAGCAGGCCGAGGACGGCGACAGAGGTGACCGGCAGTGAGGTGATGCCCCGGAACCACAGGACGTACGCGAGCAGGCCGCCGATCAGGCCGAGCCAGAGGTAGCCGAGTGCCGCGTCCAGGTCGATGGCGGGCGGTGCGCCTTCGAACAGGAAGGTCACCGGCACCAGGAACAGTCCGCCCGCGGTGAGCTGCCAGGAAGCGAACGCCGTCGGGCCGACGTCCGCCGGGCGGCCCCACCGTTTGGTGAGGGTGACGCCGAGCGCCATGGTCGCGGCGCCCCCGAGTCCGGCGAGGACGCCGACGACGTCGAAGCCCGCGGCGGGGCCGATCACCACCAGCCCGACGCCCACGATCCCGACGATTCCCCAGGCGAACCGCCACGCGGACGGGCTCTGCCGCAGGACGGCCACCGCGAGGACCGCGACGAGGAGCGGCTGGGCCGCGCCGAGGGTGGCCGCGACTCCGCCGGGCAGCCGTTCGGCGGCGACGAACAGCAGGGGGAAGAACATCCCGATGTTGAGTACGCCCAGTGCCGCGGCCTTCAGCCACCAGCTGCCGCGCGGGAGGGTGCGGGTGAGGGCCAGCGCGATCAGCCCGGCGGGCAGGGCGCGCATGAGACCGGCGAACAGCGGGTGACCCGGCGGGAGGAGTTCGGTGGTGACCACATAGGTCGTTCCCCAGACCATGGGAGCGAAGGCGGTCATCGCGGTGCCGGTGAGCCCGGCGGCGAGCGGGGAGGTCGTCTGCGTTTTCACGCTTCCCAGCTTCGACCCGGACGATCTATGAGTCCAACACATGTTTGTCACTTGATCCATCGTGATTCAAGATGGATCCATGGAACTCCAGCAGATGCGGTACGTCGTGGCGGTGGCGGAGACGAACAGCTTCACGCGCGCCGCGGAACGCTGCCTCGTCGTGCAGTCGGCGCTGAGCCACCAGATCGCGCGGCTGGAGCGGGAACTCGGCGCGCGCCTGTTCGAGCGCACGAGCCGCCGGGTGCGGCTCACCGCCGCGGGCGAGGCGTTCCTGCCCGCGGCCCGGCAATGTCTCGACGCCGCCGAGCGGGCGGGCGCGGAGGTGGCCGCGGCCGTCGGTGAGGTCCGGGGGCGGCTCACCGTCGGCATCATCCCGACCGTCGCGGCGGTCGACGTCCCGGCCGCGCTCAAGACGTTCCACCGGCGGTATCCGCACGTGAGGATCGGGCTGCGGGTCGGCGCGAGCGGGGAACTGGTGGAGCAGGTCAAGGACAGCGCGATCGAGGTCGCCTTCCTCGGCCTCCCGGTGTCGGACCGGCCGGACGGCGTCGCCACCTGCGAACTCGGCCGGGACGATCTCGTCGCCGTGGTGGCGCCCGGGCATCCACTCGCCGTCGAGTCCGAAGTGGACTTGAACCGGCTTTCATCGGAGGTGTTCGTGGACTTCCCGACGAGGTCGGCGGGGCGGGCCCAGACCGATCAGGCCTTCGCCGCCGCGGGGCTGACCCGGGAGGTGGCCTTCGAGGTGACGGCCGCCGATTTCATGGCGCGGCTCATCCGTCAGGAACTCGGTGTGGCGATGCTGCCGTCGAAGTACGTGCCGAACCTGACCGGCGTGGTCACCGTGCCGGTGAAGGACGGGCCCGCGCGGATCGAGCACCTCGTCTGGAACCGCTTCACGGTCACCCCCGCGGCGAAAGCCTTTCTGGAGGTACTGGGTGTCGTGAGTGGTAATGACGGTTAGAACAAACCGTGTCTTAGGTACCTACGTCGACGGCGGTTGATCCCAAGCCCGGTCCGTGAAGGCCTCCTTCCCTACCCTGAAAGTCAGGGTCTCGGCAGAGTCGCAGAGCTGCTGGGCAGCGTTGTTCCTGGTGGTTCGGATGGGGCATCGCCGGCGCCTGCGGGGCTCGAGTGTGGAGGATGTGGGACGTTGAACGTCCCACATCCTCCACACTCAGGGATGTACCGAGCTCCGGGACAGGTCCTCGCCCTCTGTTGATCAAGCTACGCGACCGGCGCACCCCGCGACGATGTAGGAATTGGGACACTCAACGTCCCAATTCCTACATCGTCGTCTGCCTGCGCCATGACGAAGAGGTGCCTGACCAGCAAGATGCCGACTTTGCCGGGACCCTGACCCTGAAAGTAGTGAAGGGTCCTTCACACCTTGCCCAAGACACCGGCTTCGAGCCGGTCAAGCCTCGTGAGTGGTAATGACGGTTAGAACCGTCATTACCACTCACGAGACCGGAAGCCTCAGTCCTTCTTGATGATCTCGTAGAGGCTGGTCCACGAGCTGCGCCCGTGTCCGGCGGCGATCGCCCGGTCGTAGTGCGACTTGATCGCCTCCGGCAGGGCGACGTCGATCCCGGCGTCCCGGCTCGCCTGGACGATGTGGTCGGCGGTCGCGCCCATCATCGTCACGTTGGCCTCGTCGCCGGGGTGCTCGCCCTCCTCGACCTGCTTGGCGGCGTCCTCCAGGTAGTAGGCCAGCATCCCGAAGTTGTCCTTGGCGTAGGGGACGAACTTCGCGACCGGCTCCCCCGCCGAGCGGACGAGAGCGCTCGCGTGCAGGAACACCGAAAGCGAGGTCAGGAAGATGTCCAGCTGCGCCTGATAGAACAGCTGCGCCAGCCGGACGTCCTCGCCGAGGAAGTCCGCCCGCCCGATCAGCGCCAGGGTGTCGCGGTGCTTTTCGAACACCTCCTGCGGGCCGCTGTAGAAGACGTACGCCTCCTCCTTGCCGACCAGCGGCGCGGGCACCATCACGCCGCCCGCGATGAACCGCCCGCCACGGGCTTTGACCCAGTCGGCGGCTTCGCGGGTCTTCTCCGGGGTGTCCGAGCTGAGGTTGACGATCACCTTGCCCGCCAACGCGTCCTCGGCCTTGCCGAGGATGTCGTACATCGCCGCGTAGTCGGTGAGGCTCAGCAGCACCAGTTCCGACGCCGACACCGCGTCGGCGGGCGTTTCGGCCCGCACGGCACCGGCCGCGACGACGTCGTCCGCGCGGGCGGCGGTGCGGTTCCAGACGGTCACTCCGTGGCCGTTCTCCAGGAGAACCCGGACCATGGCCTGTCCCATCGGGCCGAGCCCGATCAGTGTGATCATTGTGTTTTCCTTACTTCTTCAGGAGTTCGATGACGCCGATCAGGTCCTCGGCGCCGTGTCCGGCCGCGACCCGCTTGTCCATCAGTGGCTGGAGCGGCGTGAGCAGTTCGGCGCTGATGCCCTGTTCCTCGGCGGCCTTCAGCAGGTTCGGGTAGGCCCCGGCCTGCATCGCGATGTTCGAGACGACGCCTGTCACGTAGTCGCCGTCGTCGATCTGCTCGGCCGCGCGGTCCAGGAATCCGCCCATCGCCGCGAGCCAGTCGCGAAGGAGCGGAGCGAACTCCCTCGCCTTGACCCCGGCGGAGCCGACCAGGGCGAATGCCTGGATGACGCCCATGAAGTTGCCGTACATCCCGCTGAGCAGCGCGATGTCGTGCAGGGGCGCAAGGCCGGGGTCGACGCCGAGGTACTTGACGCCGCCGAAGGTGTCGAGCGCGCTGCGTGCGTGGGCGAGAACGCTGCCCGAGCCGCTGTAGAAGATGAACGCCGCGGGCGTGCCGATCATCGGCGGGATGGCCATGATCCCGCCGTCCAGGTACTCCGCGCCCAGTTGTCCGGCCCACGCGCTCATCTCGCGCGCCTGGCCCGGGGTGCCGTTGGTCAGGTTGATCAGCTGCCGTCCTTCGAGTCCGGCCGCGACCGGGTCGAGGACCTCGTGCACCGAGTCGTAGTCGAGCAGGCAGGCGATCACGATCTTGTTCGCCGCGAGAGCCTCGGACACGGTCGAAGCGACCGAAGCTCCCTTCGCCGCCACGCCCTCGGCGCGGCCGGGGGTCCGGTTCCACGCGGTGACCGGATGTCCCGCGGCCAGCAGTGCCTCTACGAGCGCGGTTCCCATCGCGCCAAGCCCCAGTACGGTCACCGGGGTCTTTCCGTGTTCGGTCATGGGTCCACCGTGACGCCGCCCGCGCACGGATCGCTGCGGGTCCACGCACGGCTTCGCGCACGGTCTTGTCGGTGGTCCGCGCTAACGTCGGTTCCGTGCGTTTCGGAGTGCTGGGACCCCTCGCCGTGTGGACGACCCCGGGCGAGTCCGTCGTCGTGCCCGAGGCCAAGGTCCGGCTGCTGCTCGCCTCGCTGCTGAGCCGGGAGGGCCGCGCCGCCTCGGTGTCGTCGCTGGCCGACGACCTCTGGGGCGAGCATCCGCCGGGCAACCCCGGCAACACGTTGCAGACCAAGGTGTCCCAGCTGCGCCGCGCCCTCGAACGAGCCGAGCCGGGCGCGCGGGACCTCGTCACCCATCAACCCGCCGGATACGTCCTCGCCGTCAAGGAGGGCGATCTGGACGTCCACCGGTTCCGAGCCCTCACCGCCCGCGCCCGTGACGCCGTCGATCCTCGCGCGCGTGCCGCGTTGCTGGCGGACGCGCTGGCGTTGTGGCGAGGTCCCGCGTACGCCGGTTTCGAGGACGAACCGTTCGCGGTGGCCTCGGCACAGCGGCTGGAGGAGGAACGGCTGCTCGCCGAAGAGGAACGCGCCGAAGCCCGGCTGGCGCTCGGCGAACACGACGTTCTCACCGGGGAACTGGCCGCCCTCGTCGCACGGCATCCGCTCCGTGAGCGGCTACGCGGCCTGCTGATGCGCGTGTTGTACGCCGCCGGGCGGCACACCGAGGCGCTCGAGACGTACACCGCGTTGCGGACCCGCCTGCGAGACGAGTCCGGTCTCGAACCGGGGCCGGAACTGGCGGCCCTGCATCAGGCGATCCTCACCAGGAGTCCCGAACTCGAACCCGTCCGTACCGCCGAGAGGGTGCGCGGGAACCTGCCGGAGTCGCTGACCGAACTGGTCGGCCGGACGACGGCGGTCAAGGAGGTCGGCGCACTGGTCACCGACACGCGGCTGGTCACCCTCACCGGCCCGGGCGGGGTCGGGAAGACCCGGCTCGCCATCGAGGCCGCGTCGAGGCTCGCGATGGCCGATGGCGTCTGGCTGGTGGAGCTGGCCGGTCTGGACAACGTCGAGTGCCCCACCTGCCCACCGGAGGACCTCGTCGCCGTCGTGCTCACGGCGGCGCTGGAACTCCACGAGGAGGCCACCTCGGGGAAGACCCTCTCGGGGTCGCTGTCCGATGCCTTGCGCGACAAGGAGATCCTGCTCGTCCTGGACAACTGCGAGCAGGTCGTCGAGCCCGTCGCCGCGTTGGTGGAGCGGCTGCTGGCGGCGGCGCCCCGCCTGCGGGTACTCGCCACCAGCCAGGAACCGCTCGGGCTGCCCGGGGAGACGGTGTGGGCGGTGCCGCCACTCGATCTGCCCGAGCAGGCCGATTTCGCCGTCGTGCGGGAATCGAGTGCCGTCCGGCTGTTCGTCGCCCGCGCCGGGGCGGCCGCCCCGGGGTTCGCGCTCGACGCGGAGAACGCCGCCGTGGTCGCCCGGATCTGCCGCACGCTCGACGGGATCCCGCTGGCTCTCGAACTCGCCGCCACCCGGGTCCGGACCCTCGGCGTGCACGAACTCCTCACCCGCCTCGACGACCGGTTCGCCCTGCTGTCCTCGGGCAGGCGGGGCGGGCCGCGCCGTCAGCAGACCCTCCGCGCGATGATCGACTGGAGCTGGAGCCTGCTGAGCGAACCGGAGCGGATCGTGCTGCGCCGGCTCGCCGTCCACGCCGAAGGCTGCGGTCTCGACGCCGCCGAGGCGGTCTGTGCCGGTGGTGAGATCGCCCCCGGTGACGTCCTCGACCTGCTGTCCCGGCTCGTCGACCGGTCGCTGGTGGTCAGCAGGCCGGGCAGGAACGGCGAACCGCGGTTCCGGCTGCTGGAGTCGATCTCGGCCTACGCCTGGGAACACGCCGAGCGTGCGGGCGAACCCGACGAGCTGTCCTTGCGGCACGCCCGTTTCCACGTCGAGCTGGCCGAACGCGGCGACGCGGGACTGCGCGGCAAGGACCAGCGGCGCTGGCTCGACAGGTTCGACGCCGAGGGCGCCAACACCCGGCGCGCGCTGGAAACCCTGCTGCGGCAAGGCGAATACCGGCTCGCGCTGCGGCTGGTGAACGCGACGACCTGGTTCTGGTACCTCCGAGGGCGGCTCACGGAGGCCCGGCGCTCCCTGAACCTGGTACTCGACACGGGCGTCGAGACCGGTGACGAACGCGCGCGGGCACTGGGCTGGTGCGCCGGTATCGCGATTCTCGACGGCACCTGCACCGAGGACGCCGCGGAGGAAGCCGCGTGGGGCATCGCCGATCCCGTCGCGCGGGCCCGGACACTGTGGTTCCTCGGCTATGCCTGGTCCACCGTCGGCGATCTGTGCCGGGCGGAGAAACTCACGCTCGGCGCGCTGGAGACGGCCCGAGAGGTCGGCGACGACTGGAGCGCGGCGGCCGCGCTGAGCGACAGGGCGAGCCATCTGATCGCGGGAGGTGACCTCACCGGTGGAGGCCGGATCGCCGCGCAGAGCGCCGGGATCTTCGACGACCTGGGTGAACGCTGGGGCTGGCTGCAGGCGTCGTTCGTCATCGGCATGCTCGCCGCGATCGCCGGGGACTACGACCACGCCGCGCGTGTCCACCGGGAAAGCCTTCGCCGCGCGCAGGAGCTGGAGTTGTGGCCGGAGGTCGCCTACAAGCTGTCCTGGCTCGGCCGGACAGCGCTGCTCACCGGTGACTTCGAGGGTGCGAAGGAGTTCCACCAGCGAGCCAAGGACTTGGCCGTCGAGCACAGCTTCAAACCCGGCGAGGTCTACGCCGAAACCGGGCTCGCGCTCGGCGCGCGCCGCCAGGGGCTGTTCGACGAGGCCGAGCAGCGGCTGTTGTCCATTCTGGACTGGCATCGCCGGGTGGACTCCGAAGCGGGCAGCACCCTGGTGCTGGCCGAACTCGGTTTCATCGCCGAGCAGCGCGGCGACGCGGCACGCGCGAAACGGCTCCAGCTGGACGGTCTCGCGATCGCCCGCCACAGCGAGGATCCCCGCGCGATCGCGCTGGGTCTGGAGGGCCTGGCCGGGGCGGAGGCGGCTGCGGGCGAGTACCAGCTGGCCGCGAGACTCCTGGGCGCCGCCTCGGCTGCCCGGGAATCCGTGGGCGCTCCCCTGGCGAAAGGCGAACGCGGCGACGTCGACCGGATCTCCGATGTCGTCAGCGCGGCCCTCGGAGAAAACGCATTCTCGGAGGAGAGAGCGAAGGGAGCGACGGCGACAGTCGACGAATTGGTGACTGACAGTCAGTAAGCGGGCACTGAGTCACCACAATGGACCAAGCCTTACTTCACGTCGGCAACAAACGGTGATTTCTTTCTGTCGCCGAACCGCCCTGACCGGTAGCGTGCGTATCCATGCGGGTGAGGTGGGGGGCTCCCGGCGGGCCCAGGGTGACAATGCCATGGCGAGCGGCTCCGCGGGCGGCGTTGACCAGTCCGCTGACTCTGATCATCGCCGCGGTCACCGCGTTACTGGCTTGTTTCCTGGGCACCGCCGCCGTGTTGCAGGCCTCCGCGGCGGGCGGCGCGGCCGTCACGTACCAGTCCGGGATCGCCTGCCCGGACAGCTACGGCCCGGTCTTCAGCAAGGGGAACGTTCCCGTCGGTGCCGCTCCCGAAGTGATCGCCGCCGTCCAGCGGCATGCCCCGGCACACGGTTTCGGCGCTCCGGTCACTTCGCGCTATACGCATCTGATCCGCGGCACCGAATTCAACGGTGATCCGAATTACAAGGTCACCCTGGGTTATCGGGACCGGGCCGGATTGGACCACCTGGATCTGGCGGGCGGATCGCGTGACCCGGGGCTGTGGCTCGGTACCGTCGTCGCCGGCGCGCAGGGGATCGGCGTCGGCACCACGCCGAAGTTCCAGGGCGCCGCGCTTCCCCCGGTGACCGGGCTGTACCGCGACCTGCCCGATCCGGCGCCGCGCTGGTGGTGCTCCCAGCAGCGGAACGCCGTGGTCGACCGTCTCGCCAACGACCCCGTCGACTCGGTCATGTTCGCCACCGACGCCAAGACCTTCGACGATGCCGTCCGCACCGTGGGCCTGCCCGTGATCAAGACGCTGTACCTGTCGTTCTACGAGACGCCGCCGAAGACGCTCAGCGAAGCCGAAGACCTGCTCGAACGGTCCAAGGCGCTGATCGCCGACGTGCAGGCGGATCTCGGTGCCCGCGGTCTGGGCGACGCGATCGTCGGCTCGCTGCCGTTCGAGCGGTCCGTGGTCATCAGCAATCAGGCCGAGTCGAACGTCCTCGTCTCGATCCTGCCGCTCGCGGCGATCAGCGTCCTGGTCGGCTGCGCCGGGATCGGCACCGTCGCGCTGCAATGGCATCAGCGTCGTCACGCGCAGCTCAGGCTTCTCTCGGCCCGGGGCAGCGGACCGGTGGCGCTGGGCCTGCTCGCGGTCGCCGAACTCGGGTTGCCGATCGTCGTCGGTGGGGTGGCGGGGGCGGTGCTCGCGTGGCTGCTCCTCGGCGTTTACGGACCACCAGGCGAACCGGACGGTGGCGCGCAGCTGGTGGGCTCGCTCGTCGCGACGGTGATCCTGCTCGCCTCGCTCGCGCTGCTGGCCGGTGTGATCGCCGTCCGCACGCACCGGGAGTTCGAACTGGGCCGGGTCCGGTCCGGACGCCGCAAGGGAGTCAGGCTCCTGGCGATCTTCCCGTGGGAACTGCTTACCGCCGGGATGGCGCTGCTCGGCTGGGACCGGCTCGTCGACTACGGCAACGGGTCCCGGATCGGCAACCCGCTCCCCCAGGTCGACCCGCTCGCCCTCACCTACCCGGTGTTCGTCGTGCTCACCGTCGGCCTCCTGGCCGCCCGCCTGGCGTGGCTCGCGCTGCACGCCTCGCATCGCGCGCGGCTGTGGTCGCGGCCCGCGTTGCAACTGGCGATCCGGCGGCTCGCCAGCGCCCGTGCGCCGGTCACCGGCGTACTCGTGATCGGGACGCTGGCCATCGGCACGCTGGCGACCGGGATCGGTATCGCCCGCGGGCAGGAGGAGGCGCTGCACACCAAGTCGGCGATCTTCGTCGGCGCGGAAACCCGGGTGGACACCGAAAGCGTCATCGGTACCGGCAAGACCCCCCTGCCGCCGGAGATCAGCGGAACCAGCACGGTGGTCGGCGAATTGACCGGCACGGGCAGTGTGGTGCTGATCGTGGATCCGCGGACGTTCCGGCAGGGTGCGGCACTCGGTCCGCTCTCCAGTGACGAGGTCGACAGGCTCCTTGGCCTGCTGTCGGCTCCGGGCACCGGGGTCGCGGCGATCCGGATCGGCGAAGGCGCCGCCCGGAATCCGGCCCTTCCGGCCGGGCTCGGCGACGCCAGGACGGTCGGCGAGCTGCCGATGTTCCCCATCATCGGCACCAAGGCCGGGTACGTGATCTCGCGGGAATCGCTCAGCGCGGCGCAGTTGAGCGCCGTGCCCAAGTGGAGCCTGCTGTCCGGTTCGCCGGTGGCGCGGTTGACCGAGGCGCTGACCGCCGCCGGGATCACGCAGCCCAACCGCATCACGCGCGAGTCCGCGCTCGACGCCCTCCCGTTCTACGTCGTCTCGTGGACGTTCTCGTTCATGGCCTTGCTCGGCGCCGTACTCGGGGTGGTGGCGGTCCTGTCGTTGCTGGTCGCGGTCGAAGTCCGCCGGCGCCAGAACGCCCTCGCCGGGGCGCTGGTGCTGCGGATGGGGATGCGGCCGCGTGCCCTGCTGGCGAGTCATCTGATGGAACTGGGCGCGCTCAGCGGGCTCGCCGTGGTCATCGGCGTCGCGTGCGGTGTCTCGGTCGCGGGTCTTTCGGTGCCACGTTTCGATCCCGCGACGTTCCTCGCGCCGCGGTCGGCGCTGCCCAACCCGACCCCGTTCGCCCTGACCGTGCTGGCCGTCGGTGTGCTCGTGGTGGCGCTGGCCGGCTGGATCGCGATGCGCTCGGTGCGCACCGCCCGGACCGCGGAGCTGATCCGTGCCTGAGAAACCGATCTTCCGGCTGAGCGGGATCGGCGTCGACTACCAGACGCCGGCGGGCACCGTCACCGGTGTCGACGACGTCACCATCGACATCCCCGCGCGCGGCATCACCGTGCTGGCGGGACCGTCCGGCTCGGGGAAGTCCACGCTGCTGCGGACACTCGGCCTGTTCGAGCAGCCCGCACGGGGCACGATCTCCTTCCAGGGAACCGAAACCGGCAAGCTGCGCCACCGTGACCGGCGGGTGCTGCGGCGGGATCACCTGGGCCTGGTGTTCCAGAACCCGACCGACAACCTGCTGGCGTATCTGAGCGTCGCCGACAATCTCCGCGCGGCCGCGGAATCGGCCGGGACGGAATGCCTGCCGGACGACATCCTCGAACAGCTGGGACTGGGCGGGACCGGCGGCTGGCGGATCTCGGCGCTGTCGGGCGGGCAGCAGCAGCGGCTAGCGTTCGGCTGCACGCTGGCCAGGCGGTCGACCGTCGTCCTCGCCGACGAGCCGACGTCCCAGCTGGACGAAGGGTCGGCGGATCTGGTGCTCGACACGCTGAAATACCTGGCGGATCAGGATTTCGCCGTCATCGTCGCCTCGCACGACGACCGGCTCATCGAACTCGGCAGCCGGGTCGCGCGGATGCACAAGGGCAACCTGGTGGACGTCGAAGAACGGGAGGTCGTGCCATGACGGCGGAACCCGCCCTCGAGGCCGTCGGGTTGCGCCGCCGGTTCCCCCATCCCAGCGGGGACGTCGAAGTCCTGCGCGGACTCGAACTGAGCGTGGCCCCTGGCGAGCTGATCACCGTCTCCGGCCGGTCGGGTTCCGGCAAAAGCGCGCTGCTGGCCCTGCTGTGCGGCTTCGACTCGCCCGATTCCGGCAGTGTCCTGCTGGACGGCGTTCCGATAGCGGGCGCGCCGCCATGGCACACCTGCGCCGTCCTGCCCCAGGCGCTCGGCCTCGCCAACGAACTGACCATCGCGGAGAACGTGGCGCTGCCGCTGCGGCTCCGGTCCGACATCCCCAAGCCCAGTGCGAAGGCCATCCACACGAGGGTTTCGGAGCTGCTGGAGGAACTCGGGATCGGTGATCTCGGCGACCGCTATCCGCTCGAAGTCTCGTTCGGGCAGCAGCAGCGGGTGGCGCTCGCCAGGGCGGTGAGCGGGCGGCCGCGGGTTCTGCTGCCCGACGAGCCGACGGCGCACCTGGACGCGGGAAGCACCCCGCGGGTGCTCCGGCTGCTGCGGCGCTGCGCCGAGGAGGGCGCGGCGGTCATCGTGGCGACGCACGACGACGACGTGCACGCCATCGCGGATCGGCGGGTGCGCCTGCTGGACGGTGTCCTCTCGTAGCGGCGCTCCGGTCCCGTAAGTGTCATGAGGGGTCCCCATAGGACAAATTTCGTCCTATGGGGACCCCTCATGACACAAGCGCGACCCAGCACCTCAGGGAGCGACCGGACCCGCCTTGCCGTAGAGATCGTTCCCCGCCCAGTTCACGACGTCGTGCGAAGGCCGCGACGGCGGGACAGGCACGAAGTTCGCCGCGTCGTCGACGCTTCCGGTGCCGTCGTACTTGGCCTGCAGCGGGTACGGGAACACCGGCCGGGTGCGGAAGACCTTGCCGTCGGCGCCGCGACCGGTGGCGATCGTCCGGTCCGGAGCCGCGCCGCGCTCGACCCAGGAGACCAGTTCCTTCAGCGGGTCGTACTCGGTCAGCTTGTCGCCGGTCGCGCAGTGGTAGAGGCCGGGCACCATGAACAGCCGCGCCCAATTACTCGTAGCGGCGAGACCGCCGTTGGCACGCGCGAGACGCTGGTAGTAGTCGACGCTCCCGGCCGCCGGGATCGCCTGATCCGCCCAGCCGTGCCAGATCACGAGTTTCCCGCCGGAACGCCGGAATTCGCCGAGATCCGGCGACATCGCGTTGGAGCGGACGCCTTCCGGGGTCAGCCGGTCGAATTCGCGGGCGGTGAAGGCGAATTTCTCGACCGACGAATGCGGCGTCCCGATCGGGTAGGCCATGTACTTCAGGTAGTTGTCGGCGAGTGCCTGCGCGACGGGGACGCCGCCGAACTCCGGTGCCGGGATGATCCAGCCGTACCAGGAGAGTTCGGAGCCGACCGTCTGGCCGCCGGGGTACAGCTTGCGGCCGTGTTCGTCGGTCGGCGGCGCGTAGATCTTCTTCGTCGCCTCGACCTGGGCCGGAGTGAGGCAGCCTGCGTTGTCGGTGCCCGGCGGGCAGGCGATCGCGGCCGGGTCGAAGCGGCAGGTCCGCGGGTCGTCGATGGCGCCGTCGGTGAGTCCGTCAGACCTGTCGCAAGAGGACACCGCGGCGGTGTGCAGCGCCGGGAGCTTGTCGGCGGTCAGGATCGGCTTGCCGTCGGCGCCGGTGTTCACCCTGGCCAGCCAGGTCTGGTAGACGCCGAGCAGCGGGCCCCAGTACCCGGCGGGTGCGCCGGCGACGATGCCGTCGAAGTCGTGCGGGTAGCGCTGCGCCAGCAGCAGTGCTTCGCGGCCGCCGTCGGAGCAGCCGCTGAAGTAGGCCTTCTTCGGCGGGGCGCCGTAGAAGGCCGCGATCACGCGTTTGGACGCCTTCGAGACCACGTGCGGCGCGCGGAACGCGAAGTCGTCGCGGGCGGCCTGGTCGTTCTCGGCCCACTTGCCGTCATCGAACACCGACGGGGTCTTGCCGACGTGACCGTCGTCGGTGGCCGCGACCGCGACGTCGCCACCGTGCGGAAGGCCGCAGTCGGCGAACGGCGGGGTGTTGACCATGCCGCAGAAGCCGCCGCAGCCGAACTGCAGATAGCGGCCCGCGTAGGTCTTGGTCGGCAGCCGCAGCTGGAACCGCACCGCCGGTTCGACATGGCCGCGGACGTCGCAGTTCTCCGGTTCGGTGGCCGTCGCCGGTACCACGGTCGCGGTCTCGACGTGCGTGACCGCGCCGGGGAGATCGTAGGTCCGCACCAGATCGGCGCAGGTGCGCACCGGGCGGAACGTCGTTTCGCCGGCGGTGGCCGCCGGAGCTGTGAGTATCGAGCCTGCCGTGATGAGCGCTGCCACGCCGAGCATGGACAACCGCCGCATTTCCCCACCCCAGTTTCCCGGATCGGCTTCAGTTGCCCATTCACCCTGGCCCGGCCCCGGCGGGTTGTCCACCAGGTTTCGCCGACATCGGAGGTTGTCCAGTTCGGGTCAGGTTTGTCCGGGTGTCTTGACATCGATGTCACACCCGAGTTTTTCTCTCTGGGCGCCACCGGTCCCCCACCTGTGCGGCGCCCCGCATGCCCCCGCGAGAAAGCATTGGTGCAACGATGCCCCGAAGCGTCAGACCTTGGGTCTGCAGCCTTCTGAGTGCCACGGTCGTGGCGTCCGGGCTGGTGGCCCTGCCCGCCACCGCCGCGGCCGAGGAGATCCCACCGGACTTCTACTCCTCCTTCGAACCGGGTGAACCGCAGCCGACGTGGAGCGACACCGTCGACGTCGATCCGTCGGGCAAGCCGAAGGCGTTCGGCGTCGACGGCGCGAACGCCACCACCATCCCCGGTGACATCCGCGGCAAGGTGACCGAAACGTCGGCCAACAGCGAGAACACCCCGAACGAAGGCGTGTCGAACCTGGTGGACGGTTCGACCGACACCAAGTGGCTGGCCTGGACCCCGACCGGCTGGGCGCAGATCACGCTGTCGGAGCCGACGTCGATCACGCGGTACGCGCTGTCCTCGGCGAACGACTTCGACAACCGCAACCCGCAGGACTGGACGCTTCAGGGTTCCGCCGACGGAAAGTCCTGGACCGATCTGGACAAGCAGACCGGACAGAAGTTCAGCGAGCCGTTCCAGACGAAGGAGTACCGCCTCGCGGCCGCGAGTGCCGCGTACAGGTACTTCCGGCTCGACGTCACCAAGAACAACGGCGGCCCGATCATGCAGCTTTCGGAGCTGCTGCTGGCCAACGACGACCCGGCACCCCCGGCGCTGCCGAACATGCGCAGCTTCGCCGACAGCGGCCCGGGCAGCGGGTACACCAGCAAGAACCGGGTCGGCTTCACCGGCCTGCGCGCGTTCCGTTACTCCGGCAGCCACAAGGCGCAGGGGCACGGCTGGTCCTACAACAAGATCTTCGACGTCGACATCCCGGTGGCGGCGACCTCGGAGCTGTCGTACAAGGTGCAGCCGGAGTTCATCCGCGGCGACCTGAAGTACCCGAGCACGAACGTCGCGGTGGACCTGGCGTTCACTGACGGCACGTACCTGAGCCAGCTCGGCGCCGTCGACCAGTACGGCTTCGGGCTTTCGCCGCAGGGTCAGGGCGCGAGCAAGGTGCTCTACACCAACCAGTGGAACCTGGTGCGCTCGCAGATCGGCGTGGTCGCGAAGGGCAAGACGATCGACAGGATCCTCGTCGGCTACGACAACGCCGACGGGCCGGGTTCGCTGCAGGGCTGGCTGGACGACATCAAGGTCTCGGCGACCCCGACGCCGCCGGCGAGCCTGCGCCCGTCCGACAACGTGCTGACCACGCGCGGTTCGCTGTCGAACGGATCGTTCTCGCGGGGCAACAACATGCCCGCGACCGCGGTGCCGCACGGGTTCAACTTCTGGATCCCCACGACCGACGCGGGCACGTTGAGCTGGATGTACTCCTACCACTCGCGCAACAACGAGCAGAACCTCCCGGCGCTGCAGGCGTTCTCCGCGAGCCACGCGCCGAGCCCGTGGATGGCCGACCGGCAGACGTTCCAGTTCCTGCCCTCGACCGCGACCGGGGTGCCGAATCCCGACCGTGAGGCGCGGAAGCTGCCGTTCAAGCACTCGAACGAGACGGCGCGGGCGCACTACTACGGCGTCGACTTCGAGAACGGGATCAAGGCGGAGGTCGCGCCGACCGATCACGCGGCGCTGTACCGGTTCAAGTTCCCCGGTGCGGATTCGAACCTGATCTTCGACAACGTCAACAACAACGGCGGGCTCACCCTCGACCCGGCGGGCCGGTCCATCACCGGGTACAGCGATGTCCGCAGTGGACTGTCGGCGGGCGCGTCGCGGATGTTCGTCTACGCCACCTTCGACAAGCCGGTGACCGCCGGTTCGAAGCTGTCGACGGGTTCCGGTGACCAGAAGCGGGACAACGTCCTCGGCTATCTGCGGTTCGACGCGGGTGCCGACAAGACGGTGAACATGCGGATCGCGACGTCGCTGATCAGCGTCGAGCAGGCGAAGAAGAACCTGGAGCAGGAAGTCGCCCCGAACGCGACCCTCGAGTCGGTGAGCGACGCCGCGCAGAAGGCGTGGGACGAGAAGCTCAAGATCATCGAGGTCGAAGGCGCGTCGAAGGATCAGCTGATCACGCTGTACTCCAACCTGTACCGGCTCTTCCTCTACCCGAACTCGGGTTTCGAGAACGTCGGCACGGTCGAGAAACCGGTGAAGAAGTACGCGAGCCCGGTGTCGCCGAAGACCGGCCAGGACACCCCGACCCAGACCGGCGCGAAACTGGTCGACGGCGAGTTCTACGTCAACAACGGGTTCTGGGACACCTATCGCACGGTGTGGTCGGCGTATTCGCTGCTCAGCCCGGACACCACCGGGAAGCTGGTCGACGGTTTCGTCCAGCAGTACCGTGACGGCGGCTGGATCTCGCGCTGGTCCTCCCCCGGTTACGCGGACCTGATGACCGGCACGAGTTCGGACGCCGCGTTCGCGGACGCTTATCTCAAGGGCGTCAAGGGATTCGACGTCCAGTCGGCGTACGACTCCGCCATCAAGAACGCCACGGTGACCCCGCCCAACGGCGCGGTCGGCCGGAAGGGCATCGACGAGGGCACGTTCCTCGGGTACGCGCCGAACACCGCGGATCACGGGTTCTCGTGGGCGATCGAGGGCTACGTCAACGACAACGCGATCGCCAACATGTCGAAGAAGCTCTACGACGAGGCTCCGGCCAACGACCCGCGCAAACAGGAGTACCTGGACAACTACGGGTACTTCACCGAGCGGGCCACGCAGTACGTGAACGTGTTCGACCCGAGTGTGGGCTTCTTCCAGGGCCGTGACGCGGCGGGCAAGTTCACCCGGGGCAAGGAGCAGTTCGACCCGGAGGTCTGGGGTATCGACTACACCGAGACCAACGCGTACGGCATGCGGTTCTCCGTTCCGCAGGACGGACAGGGCCTGGCGAACCTCTACGGCGGCAAGGCGGGGCTGGCGTCCAAATTGGACGAATTCTTCGCCAAGCCCGAGCAGGGGCTCAAGTTCGGCACGTATCCCGGGGTCATCCACGAGATGACCGAGGCGCGGGACGTCCGGATGGGGATGTACGCGCATTCCAACCAGGCCGCGCACCACACGCTCTACATGTACGACTACGCGGGTCAGCCGTCGAAGACGCAGGCGAAGGTCCGCGAGGCGCTGTCCCGGCTGTACGTCGGCAGTGAGCTGGGCCAGGGCTACGGCGGTGACGAGGACAACGGCGAGCAGTCGGCGTGGTGGCTGTTCGGCATGCTGGGCTTCTACCCGCTGCAGGTCGGCAGCTCGGACTACGCGATCGGCTCGCCGCTGTTCACCAAGGCGACCGTGAACCTGCCCGGCGGCAAGAAGATCGTGGTCAACGCGCCGAAGAACAGCGCGAAGAACGTCTACGTGCAGGGCCTGAAGGTGAACGGCAAGGCGCAGACCTCGACGTCGCTGGCGCATGCGGCGATCGCGAACGGTGGCACGCTCGACTTCGACATGGGCCCGAACCCCTCGTCGTGGGGTACCGGCCCGGACGACGCGCCGAAGTCGATCACCAAGGGCGAGGCGGTGCCGACGCCGGTGCACGACCTGACCAAGCCGGTCTCCGGTGCGGACGCGGCGTTCTTCGACAACACGTCGCGGACCGAGGCGAAGGTCACGGCGCCGATCCAGTACCAGGTGCCTTCGACGAAGGAGGCGGGTTCCTACTACACGCTGACTTCCGGGAAGGGCGCGGGCGACGCGAAGAGCTGGGTGCTGAAGGGTTCCTATGACGGGAAGACGTGGGCGGTCGCGGATCAGCGGGCCGACCAGAAGTTCGCGTGGCGGCAGCAGACGAGGGCGTTCAAGATCGCGAACCCCGCGCACTACGCGTACTACCGGCTCGAGGTCACCGCGACCACGGGCGGGGAGGCGTCGCTGTCGGAGTTCGAGGTCCTGGGCAAGCCCGACGCGGCGTGCACGCAGACCGTCACCGGCGAGCGCAAGGGCCCGCTGACCGTCCAGAGCGGGGTGACCTGTGTGGACGGTGCGACGGTGTCCGGTCCGGTGTCGGTGGCGCCGGGCGCGAGCCTGATCGTGCGCGGCGGGTCGATCTCCGGTCCGCTGACCGCGAACGGTGCGGCGCAGATCGTGCTGGACCGGACGAAGGTGGGCGGTCCGGTGGCGATCACCGGGGCGACCGGGCCGGTGTCGATCGAGCTGACCGAGATCGGCGGGCCGGTGGCGTTGACGGGCAACAAGGGGCCGGTGCTGACCTCCAGCACGATCGGCGGACCTCTGGCGTGCGCGGCCAACTCCCCCGCTCCGACGGACTACGACCTGCAGAACACCGTCCGCGGCCCGGCCGCCGGGCAGTGCGCGAAGCTGTAGTCCCCCGGTAGAGCTGAAGGGCCCTTTCCCCGCATCGCATGCGGGGAAAGGGCCCTTCAGCGCATGTGATGCGGGGAAAGCGTCCTTCAGCCCCTGCCCGCTATTCGGGACGGCGGCCGCGGCGGATGCCGACTCCGACCAGCGCGGCGGACAACAACGTGAGGGCGAGCCCGGCGTAGGTGATCGCCTCCTGGAAGTCGGCCGACTCCCGCGCGGCCGTCAGCGCGCCGGGGTACACCAGCGCCAGGATCGTGCCGCTCAGCGCGAGGCCGATTCCGGTGGCGACTTCGCCGGCGGTGTCGGCGAGCGCGGCCCCGATGGTGGTCCGGTTCGAAGGCAGTCCCCGCATGACATTGGTGCCGGCGACGACGCCGACCACGCGCATACCCGCCGCGACGAGGGCGAGCGCGACGGCGATCCAGACGTAGCCGAGCCTGCCGAACGCGGTGTAGACGGCGAGTCCGCACACGACGGCGGCGGCGCCGAGCCAGGCGGCCTTGGTGAACCCGGCGCGGGTGATCAGCGGGGTGATGAGGGCGCCGCCGGCGATGAGGACGACGACCTGGGGCAGCATCCCGAGCGCTGCTCGCGCGGGCGCCCAGCCGAGGCCGAACTGGAGGTGCAGCGTCACGAGGTAGCTCAGCCCGGCGGTCGCCGATCCGGCCGCGGCCTTCAGCGCCAGCCCGCTGGACACGAGCGGTTCGGCGAGGAGTTTCAGGTCGATCAGGGGATTCCGCGCCGTCTTTTCGCGGAGGACGAAGCAGGTTCCGGCGACGAGCGCGGCCGCGGTGGTGACCCAGGGCAGGGCCGAGGCGATGCCCGCTTCGACGAACTGCGTGGGGGCGAGAAGCGTCAGGACGATCGTCGCGGTTCCCAGGAGGGCGCCCGCGACGTCGATCCGGTCGCGGTGCAGGTCGGCGGGGTCGTCGGCGGGGATGCCCGCTCGGATGCCGAGGAACGCCAACGTCGCGACCGGCACGTTGATCAGCAGCAGCGCTTGCCACGGCGCGAAGCCGAGCACGAGTCCGCCGGCGGTGGGGCCGACGGCGAGGCCGACCAGGCCCACGGTCGAGATCAGGGTGGTCGCGCGTACGCGGAGGCCGTCCTCGTCGAACAGGCGGAACGCGAGCGCGAGCGATCCGGGTGTCGTCATCGCGGCGGCGACCCCCATGAGGGCCCGGACGGCGATGAGCTGCCACGCGGCGGTGACGGCCATCGTGGCGAGGCTGGCGATGCCGAGCAGCACGAGTCCGGTGAGCATGACCTTGCGCCTGCCCAGCCTGTCGGCCACCGCTCCGGCGGCGGGCATCAGCCCGCCGAACACGACGGAATACACGCCGGTCACCCATTGCAGGGTGGTCGTCGAGGCGGAGAGTTCGCGGCCGATGGTCGGCAACGCGACGGTGAGGATCGAGTTGTCGAGCATCTCGAACAGGAACACGGCCGAGAGCCCGGTCAGGGCAGGCCACGCCTCGGTCAGGGATCGGGGATGAACATGGGTACGCAACGGCACAACTCCTTCGCGAAGAAGGAGTGACGGTTCATGCGAGACCGTGTGTGCGCGTGCTGTCCGGAGAGCACGTTTCTACCCCGATACCCGCGATCTTAGGCCACTCGTGAGTGGTAATGACGGTTAGAACCGTCACTACCACTCACGAGGCACCTGCGTCACGTCACGCGGGCGCTCCCCGCACCGCGAGGTTCCGTACGTCCAGGTACAGGCATCCGGCCGTGGTGGGCTGCGGCGAGCAGGCCTTGTCCGGGTAGAACGCCAGCTGGTTGGACGAAACGGTCAGCCGCACGAACAGCACCCCGGTCGCGCTGCCCGGGGCGAGCTGGAGCGCGGTGAGCTTGTTCAGGTCGGCGGGCTTGAAGTCGCCGCTGCCCGCCTTGACCCAGTTCGTGCCGTCCACCGAGGTTTCGACGGTGACGTCCTTGGCCGCGGCGGGCGGGTCGTCGCCGCAGGTGTTGGACGGGTCGATCTCGATGGCGCTGACGTTGACCGCCTTGCCGAGCTTGATCGTGACGAACCGCGTCTCGATCGTGCCGTCGGGCCGGACGGTCTTGTCGGTCGACCAGCCGCCACCGCCGAGTACGGACGACTTCGTCAGGTCGCCGGGCCCGCAGCCGTACTGGGTGAAGTCCTCACCGTTGAACGCGGTCACGCCGGCACCGGCGCCGCTGGAGGCCCAGTTGAGCCGCAGCGCCCAGTCGACCTTGGTGGTACCGGAGCGCACCGAGACCGCGCGGATCTCGGGGTCCGCGGCGCCGCCGGAGGCGTAGACCTTCGGATACGTGCCGGGTAGCACCGAGGGGATGGTGTAGGCGCCGGTGGCGTCGGTGACCGCGGACAGCGAGCCGCCGAAACCGGAGTCGTGGCCGCCGAACCGGATGGCGACACCGGCGATCGGGGTGCCGTCGTCGCGGTTGGTGACCTTGCCGGTCACGGTCCCGGTCGGGGTTCCCGCGGGCGGCGGCGTGGAGAAGTCCTCCGCCGGCGCGGTGTCGGCGCCGGTGATCGACGCGGCGAAGTAGCCCATGCCGCGGGCGGCGAAGGCCTTCCACAGCTTGGCGTGCGCGCGGCCGCCGTTGATCACCGTGTCGGCCTGCAGGATCGCGTTCCGCATATCCAGGAACGACGGCGACGCGGGGGAAAGCTCCATCGCGCGGGTGACCAGTGCCCGCGTCAGCTGCACGCCGAGTGCCGAGCGGACGTCCCACAGGGTGCTCGCCCAGATCTCGCCGTCGGCGTGGACCTCCGGGGCGCCGATGATCCGACCGAGGTCGCCGTAGGTGTAGCCGCCGGGACCCGCGCCGGGGGTGCCGGGGCATTGCGGCGCGCCCGCGCCGACCGGGCAGTCCAGCGGCTGGGTGCGGGCGAGGGGTTTGCCGTTGCTGACGTAGTCGCCGCCGAGGAGTTCACCGGGGGCCGGGGTGTCCTTGACCGCGTTCCGGCCGGCGAGGTAGTCGAAGGCGTACCAGTCGCTCCAGGCCTCGCCCATCGCGCCGGACTGCAGGGTGTTCAGGGTGGAGTTTCCCTGTGCGTCGACGACGAGCCGGTTGGACAGGCCGTGGGTGTACTCGTGGTGGATGATCGTGGCGTCGTCCGCGGAGTTCGCCGCGAGGAACGGGTCACCCGGGTCCCTGGGGTCGTGGAACAGGAACATCCCCATGGTCGGGGCCTGCCCGTCGGGCGGGGTGCCCATGAACGCGTTGTCGTAGTAGCCCGGTTCCTGCGCGCCGAGCAGGGTGTGGACCTGAACGGCGTCGCCGTCGACCTTCTCGAAGTTGCCCGCCGCGCGGGTGAACCCGATCGGGAACGAGGCCAGGTGGTCGTGGAAGCTGCCGACGTAGGCCAGTGCCTGGACGGCGTTCTGTTCGCGGTTCTTCGCCCACGATCCGGGGGTCTTGGGGTCCCACGAACACGGCCTGCTCACCGAGCACGGCGGGCCGACGACGGCGTTGAAGTCGGTGAACCGGTAGCGGAAGGTGCCGTCGGTGTTGGGCCCGACCTCTTCTTGCGGCTGGAACTGCAGGTCGCCGTTGACGTCGGCGGCGACGTGCGCGACGTTGCCGTCGAGGGTCTTGGCGTCGGCGGGCAGCCAGCCCCGCTGGGTCAGGTTCACCTGCTTCTGCGGGCCGGGGCTTGCCTCCCAGGCGAGGCCCTTGGCGCCGTCGGCGTCATTGGCGTGGTTCACCAGGTTCTTGCGGTACAGCAGCGCGCCGGTCGCGGCGTCGGTCACCTCCTGGAACATCTTGCCGACGGAGGGTTTGGCCAGCGTGTACCAGGCTGGCCGGATCCCGTCCGCGGTGAGGAAGCCGACCTGCTTGGCGTCCGGGCCGGGTGCCGCCAGGGTGGCCGCGCCCAGTGAGGCGGGGAGGCCACGCACGGGCGAGCCGTCCAGCTGGATCAGCCTGCCGTCCTTGGTGACGTGCGCCTTCAGCCCGTTGCCGAACACCGGGATCCCGCCGACGTCCTGGGTGAACGACAGATGGTGCGTGCCTTCGACGTCGACGTAGTCCTTGCGGAGGTTCAGTTTCGCGGTGTCGTCCGCGCTGAGGCCGACGAGTCCTTCCCGTTCGCGCAGGTAGTCCAGCACGATGTCGCGCGGCGGTTTCCCGCTCGGTCCGGTGAGGAACCCGTCGGTGCGGGCGAGGACGCGGGGGGTGCCGGTCAGCTCGTCGAAGTCAAGCAGGGCCTGGTTCCCCAGTTCCGCACGGGCCTTCGCGACCGAGTTCGCCCGTGACGCCGCGAGCCGGGATCGAGCGCCGAGGACGCGCGGGCTGGTTCTCGCCGTGTCACGGACATCGACGTCCTTTCCGGACCTGTCCGGTACGGACGGTGTGGACTGGGCGGCGCCAGACGCCGGTGCCGCACCGGCTTCGGGCGCCGTGATCAGCGCTAACAGGGTGATCGCGGTCGCGGCGCACAACGAGGCACGCGAACGCGACGAACGTGACGTCACTCCAGACCCCTCTCTTGGTGGTGACGTGGACGTTCCCTTCGTACCGATACGATCATGGTGGGCGTCAGCGCCGATCAGGTACGGACCATCCCGGTGAGCGGTACCCGGACGCGGTGGCGTCCACAGTGGACTCGGCTGGATTCGTAGGGGTGCTCGCGTGCCTGAGGGGAATCGGGGTGGAAGCGGCTTGAAGATCGACGGTTTCGTCATCGACGAGGCTTCCGTGGGCCCTCGGGAGTGTTGATGGACCAGGTCACGGAATTCGAGCGGCTGCGGCCGGTCATGTTCGGGCTCGCGTACCGGCTCCTCGGTTCGGCGGCGGAGGCGGAGGACGCCGTCCAGGACGCCTACCTGCGGTGGGCGGGCGCCGAGCACGAGTCGATCGCGTCGCCGAGGGCGTGGCTGGCGAAGGTGGTCACCAATCTCTGCTTGAACCGGCTGACCTCGGCGAGGGCGCAGCGCGAGCGGTATGTGGGGCCGTGGCTGCCCGAACCCGTGCTGACCTCCGACGACGTGCTCGGTCCGCTGGAGACCGCGGAGCAGCGGGATTCGGTGTCGTTGGCGATGCTGGTGCTGCTGGAGCAGCTCAGCCCGGTCGAGCGGGCGGTGTTCGTGCTGAAGGAGGCCTTCGCCTACAGCCATCGCGAGATCGCCGCGATCCTCGACATCTCCGAGGTCAACTCGCGTCAGCTGCACAGCCGGGCCCGGCGGGATCTCGCCCGGCCGCACGAGCGGCGGGCCCCGGACCCGCACGAGGTCGAGAAGCTCGTCGAGAGCTTCCTGGCCGCGGCCGGGAACGGCGACCTGACCGGGCTGGAGCGGCTGCTCACCGCCGACGTCACGGCGTGGTCGGACGGCGGCGGCAAGGTCACCGCGGCCCGGCGTCCAGTGCACGGCGCGGCGAAGGTCGCGCGCCTGTTCGCCGGGATGTTCACCTGGGCGGCCGGTGTGTCGATCGAGATCGGCGAGGTCAACGGCGGTCCCGCGGTGATCGGGACGGCGGGCGGCGCTGTGTACGGCATCCTCGGGTTCGAGGTGGTGGACGGCCGGATCGCCGGGCTCCGCACGGTCGTGAATCCGGACAAACTCACATTCCTCTCCCGGCAGCTGTCACATTCCGGGTGGCCCGCCGGTTCTTGAGGGCGGAAGCTCTCGAGAACGGAGGACCAAGGTGGCGAAACCGATTCTGGTGACCGGCGGGACCGGCGATCTGGGCCGCGAGGTGGTGCGGCTGCTGCTGGACGACGGCGTGGCGGTCCGGGTCATGAGCCGTCGGCCGCGTCCGCCCGAGGTGTCCCATGAATGGGCCCGGTGTGATCTGCGGACCGGCGAAGGCCTCGCCGAGGCTGTCGACGGGGTGTCGGCGATCGTCCATTGCGCGTCGACGCTGGGTCGCGGGGACGAACAGGTCACGCGGAACCTGGTGGAGGCGGCGCGGCGGGCCGGGAGCCCGCATCTGGTGTACATCTCGATCGTCGGCATCGACGTGATCCGGTTCTTCTACTACGACGAGAAGCTGGCCTCGGAGAAGGTGATCGAGGAGTCCGGTCTGCCGTGGACGGTGCTGCGCGCGACGCAGTTCCACGAACTCGTCGCGCGGGCGTCGGCGGTGCAGCGGTGGCTGCCGGTGACGTTCATGCCGTCCGGGTTCCGGTTCCAGCCGGTCAGCACCGGCGACGTCGCGGCGAGGCTGGTCGCGCTGGCGTGCGGTGAGCCGTCGGGGCGGGTGCCGGATCTGGGCGGCCCGGAGGTGCGGACCGCCCGCGACCTGGCCCGGGCCTACCAGCGTTCGGTGGGGCGGCGGAAGCCGATCGTGCCGCTGTGGCTACCGGGCAAGGCGTCCCGGGCGTTCCGGGCGGGCGGCAACCTGACGCCGGGGAACGCGACCGGCGTGGGCACGTTCGAGGAATTCCTGGAGACCCGCGTTTAGTCCTCTGGATGCGGCACGCCGAGCCGTGCTCCCGTGGGCGAGTTACGGTGGCCTGGTGATGATCACCGGGTTCTTCTCCTCCTTCGAAGCGGGTGATCCGCAGCCGGTGGATCCGGCTCTGCGTGTGGGCACCGGACCGCGGTCGTCACCGACGGCGAAACCGGGTGTCGGGTTCACCGGCGCGCGGGCCCTCCGCTTCGAGGGCACCGTCCGGGCGACGTTGTTCGAGGTGGACGTCGAGGTCACCGCCGACACCGAACTGTCCTATGTGGTCTTTCCCGAGGCCGAGCCCGACGCCGTCCCCAGTTACCGCAGCACGTTCGTAACGCTGGACGTCGAGTTCGCCGACGGGACGGCCGCCGGGTTCAGCGCCACCGCGCAGGGCCTGGACAAGACGCTGTACGTCGATCAATGGAACCTGGTGCGCCGCCGCCTCGGGGGCTTCGCCGGACGGCGGATCACCCGGATCGTCCTGATCGGCGAACCCCCGGACGGCGGCGGAAGCGCGGGCTGGCTGGACGACGTCCGGATCGCCGAGCGCGCGGTCGCGATCCGGGAACCGGTCGAGCACGTCCGCACCACCCGCGGCACGCATTCCAGCGACAAGTTCTCGCGGGGCAACAACTCCCCCGCCACGGCCGTGCCGCACGGCTTCAACTTCTGGACCCCGGTCACCGACGCGGGCGTCACCAACTGGCTCTACAGCTACCACCGGCACAACGACGCCGCGAACCGCCCGGCCCTGCAGGCGTTCGCGTTGTCGCATCAGCCGAGCCCGTGGATGGGCGACCGGCACACCTTCCAGGTGATGCCGGGGATCGGCGCGGTCGAACCGGACCGGGCCCGGCGCGCGCTGGCGTTCTCCCATGAGGACGAGATCGACCGGCCGCATCACTACGGTGTCCGGTTCGCCAACGGCGTCACCGCCGACCTCGCGCCGTCGGATCACGCGGCGATCCTGCGGTTCACCTTCCCAGGCGAGCGCGGCTGGCTGCTGTTCGACAACGCCCGCAACCGGGGCGGGCTGCGGCTCGACGCGGCGAACGGCGTGATGACGGGGCATACGTGGGTCCGCAGCCGGCTGTCGGCCGGTGCGCGGCGGATGTTCGTGCACGCCGAGTTCGACGTCCCGGCCGAGCGCGGCGGGAAGATCCGCCGCCCGTTGTGGCGGACGGTGACCGGGTTCCTGGAGTTCGCCGCGGGTGAGGTGACAATGCGGATCGCGACGTCGCTGATCAGCCTCGCGCAGGCGAAGCGGAACCTCGACCTGGAGATCCCCCCGGGAACGACCTTCGAACAGGTCCGGGAGCGGGCCCGCGCGCGGTGGGCCGAGGTACTGGGCCGCGTCGAGATCGAGGGCGCGACCGAGGATCAGCGGAACACGTTCTACTCCAACCTCTACCGGCTCTTCCTGTATCCGAACTCCGCGCACGAGGACACGCCGAAGGGCGTTCGCCACGCGAGCCCGGTCATCCGCCGGTTGCGGCCGAGCACCCGCACCAGGACAGGCGCGAAGATCGTCGACGGCGAGATGTACGTCAACAACGGCTTCTGGGACACCTACCGCACCACGTGGCCGGCGTACGCCCTGCTCACGCCCGGCCGGTGTGGGCGGATGATCGACGGTTTCGTCCAGCAGTACCGCGAGGGCGGCTGGATCTCGCGGTGGTCCTCCCCCGGTTACGCCGATCTCATGACCGGCACCAGTTCCGACGTCGCGTTCGCCGACGCGTATCTCAAGGGGGTGCGGGGATTCGACGTCGAGGCCGCCTACGAGGCGGCGCTGAAGAACGCGACGGTGACCCCGCGCGGGCGGCACGTCGGCCGGAAGGGCCTGCACGAGTCGATCTTCCTCGGGTTCACGCCGACGTCGGTCCATGAGGGCCTGTCCTGGACACTGGAGGGTTGCGTCAACGACTTCGGCCTGGCCAATCTCGCCGAAGCACTCGGCCGCCCCGACGACGCCGCGTACTTCCGGCAGCGTTCACAGCAGTACGCCAACCACTTCGATCACCTGATCGGCTTCTTCCAGGGCCGTAACCGCGACGGCAGCCGTCACTTCGCCGCCGAGGGGTACGACCCGGAGGCGTGGGGCGGCGACTTCACCGAGACGAACTCGTGGAACACCGCCTTCTCCGTCCCCCACGACGGCGCCGGGCTCGCCGCGCTGCACGGCGGCACCGAAGCGCTCGAGTCCAAACTGGACACCTTCTTCGCGACACCGGAGACCGGCCGCAAACCGGGTTCCTACGGTGGGCTGATCCACGAGATGACCGAGGCCCGCGACGTCCGGATGGGCCAGTACGGGCATTCCAACCAGCCGTCGCACCACATTCCCTGGATCTACAACCACGCCGGCGCGCCGTCGAAGACCCAGCGGATCGTGCGCGAGGTCCTGCGGCGGCTCTACGTCGGCGGCGACCTCGGCCAGGGCTATCCGGGTGACGAGGACAACGGCGAGATGTCCGCCTGGTACGTCTTCGGCGCGCTCGGGTTCTACCCGCTGGCCATGGGCAGCCCCGAGTACACGATCGGCTCGCCGCTGTTCACGAAGGCGACCGTCCATCTGGAGAACGGGAAGGACCTGGTCGTCAAGGCGCCCGGCAACACCGAGGACACCGTGTACGTCCACGGGCTGACGATCGACGGACGCCCGCACGAGAGCACCACCCTCCCGCACGCGCTGCTGGCCGGGGGCGCGGTGCTGGAGTTCACGATGGGCGAACAGCCGTCGGAGTGGGGCCGGTCCCCCGCCGTCCCGGCCGATCCGCGCCCGCTCACCGACATCACCGCGGGAGCCGGTGCCCTGTTCGACGACACCACCAAGACCGAGGTCACCTTCCCGGCACGCGGGCTCGTCATCGACTTCCCGGTCGAGGACGGTTCCCGTGAGGTGGTGATGTACACGCTGACCTCGGGAAGCCGCCGGGGTGATCCGCGGTCGTGGGTGCTGGAAGGGTCCGACGACGGCGAGCACTGGGTGCTGCTGGACCAGCGTGAGGGTGAGACGTTCCGCTGGCGCCGTCAGACGCGGCCGTTCGCCCTCGCGGAGCCTGCGAGGCACGCCCGTTACCGTCTTCGTGTCACCTCGTCCACCGCCCGGCGGGTCACCCTCGCCCAAGGAGAGCTGCTCGCCCGATGATCTCCCGCATCACCCAGGCCACGACCGATCGTCTGGTCGCCTCCGATCCCGGCCTGGTCCGGCTCCGGCTCGGTTTCTCGGCCGTGCTCAGCATCGTCGTCGCCGTACTGGCCATCCTGCCGTTCCACCAGCCGCTCACGGTCACGCTCGTCGCCGCGATCGCCGCGATGACGTCCGCCTTCACCGTCAACGACGCCACCCCTGGACAGCAGGCGGTGACCTTGGTGCTGGGGTTGCTGCTCGGCGCGGGGTCGCTCACCGCGGCGAGTGTGGGTTCGGCGGTGCCGCCACTGGACAGCGTCGTGTTCGTGCTGCTGATCTTCGTCGCGGTCTACGCGCAGCGCTTCGGCTCGCGCGGGATCGCGCTGGGATCGCTGTCGTTCTTCCTGTTCTTCTTCGCGATGTTCCTGCAGACGCATCTGAAGCAGGTCCCGGCGCTGCTGCTGGCGCTGACGATCGGGATCGCGGCCAACGCGGTGGTCCGGTTCGTCCTGCTGCGCAGGCGTACCGACGCGGAGTTCCTGCGGATCCGGCGGGCGTTCCGGGCGCGGCTCGCGGCGGTGGTGCGGGCGGCCGAGGACTACCTCGCGGTCGGTGGCAGCGAGCGCACCCGCAAACGGCTCCGCACCGCCAACTCCCGGCTGCACGAATCGGTCCTGCTCATCGAGGACACCGCGCCCGAGGTGGCGGGGGCGGACTCGGCGAACCGGCTCCGCCGCCGCGCGATCGAGGTCGAGCTGGCGGTGCAGTGGCTGACGATCACCGTGCAGCGCACCTGCGCGGAGGAACTCGGCGAGGACGTCCGGGACGATCTGATCGCGCGGCTGCGGCGGTTCCGCTCGCTGATCGAACGTGACCCGCGGGAGCTGCCGCTGATCAGCGAGACCGAAGAGTTCAGCAGGATGCTGGTGGAAGGCAGCCGGATCGACGAGCACGCCGCACCGGGTGACGGGGTCCGCCGGGCCATCGCCGAACTCGCGCTGGCCGACGTACGGGCGCAGCGGGTCGCCGAACACGACGTGTCCGACACCGCCGACGATCCCGAAGACCCCGACGAGGGGAAGTCGGCGGCGTTCGCCTACGACAACCAGACCCGCAGCGCCATCCAGGCCGTGGTGGGCGGCGGGCTCGCCGTCCTCGGCGGGGAGCTGGTGTCGAGCCAGCGGTGGTACTGGGCGGTCCTGACGGTGTTCGTGGTGTTCATCGGCTCGTCGACGGCGGGTGCGACGTTCGTGAAGGGCGTCCGGCGGCTCGGCGGCACGCTGATCGGCATCGTCGGCGGGCTCGTGCTGACGCTGCTGGTGTCGGGCAGTGTGCCGGCGACGCTGGCGCTGATCCTGGTGTGCGTGTTCGGCATGGTCTACATGGCGCGCGTGTCGCAGGTGATCATGGCGTTCTTCATCACCAGCATGCTGGGTCTGCTCTACAGCCTGCTGGGGACGTTCAGCCTGGAGGTGCTGTGGATCCGGGTCGCCGAGACCGCGGTGGGCGCGGCGGCCGGGGTGCTGGCGGCGGTGGTGATCGTGCCGGTGCGCACCCGTGCGGTGATGCTGGACGACGTCTCGTCGTTGCTGGACGAACTGGACGAGTTCGTGGCGAAGGCCGCGGGGCTGTTGTCCGGCGCGGAGAACGTGAGTGTCATCGAGAAGTCGCGTGACCTGGACAGGGCGGTGGACAAGGTGCGCACGACGATCGAGCCGCTCACCCATCCGGTGAACCTCAGCAGCCGCCGTGACTACGGCTGGCATGTGCTGACGACGGTGGAGACGATCGCCTTCCGCGCCCGGCATGTCGCGGCGCGGTCGCAGGCGGGGCTGCTGGTGAACGAGGCGGATCGGCTGCTGCTGTTCACCGGGCGGATCCGGGGGAACATCGCCATGCTGGGGAAGGCGATCGGCGCTCCCGGCGGGTCCGGGCACGGGACGCTGGTCCGGGACGACGGCACGCCGGTGGCGGACCGGATCGACGATCCGCAGGCGCGGTCGGTGCTCACCAGTCTCGGGCATCTCGACGAGACGGTGATCGCGCTGGGCCGCGCGTTCGGGGTGGAGGCCACCGATCCAGCGCCGTCGGGGAAAGGCTGACGGCCTTCTTCGCCGGGTTCGAAGAAGGCCGCCGCCGCACCGGATCAGTTCTTCGGTTTGGGACAGGGTTTCCAGGAGAAGTGGTAGGTGGTCTTGATGGCGCCGTCGGTGGAGTCCATGGTGACGAAACTGGTGGTCTTCTTCGGATCGGAAGTGCCGACCGCGGCCCGCAATTCCGTGTTGATGTTGAAGTTCCGGTCCTCACCGCAGGGCTTGTAGACGATCGCGCCGACTTCGATTTCGTCGGTGAACTGCCAGTTGTCCTCGACCGGGCCTTTCAGGTTGTGGTTGACGTAGGATGTCGGCGAATTGCCTTGGAAGTAATAGTTCGCCCGTTCCAGTCCGGTGGCGCCCGCGGCCAATGAGGCGAAGCCGCGGTAATCGGCGCTCGCGATACCGTAGGTGAATCCCTGCGGCACGTGGACATAGAGGTTCAGCTGGCAGTTCTTGCGCAGATCGGTCGGTTTCGCGCCGACGCCGACCTGGGCGGTGTATTCGCTGTAGGTGACCGTGAACGCGGTGTTGTCCGGTGATACGGAAACAGCCGCGGTACCCGGTCTGCAGCCGGTCCCGTTGACGGTCACGACATCGATGATTATCTTGTCGGCCGGAGCGGGCGGCGGCACCCAGCCATTCGGTGTGACAACCGAGGAGAAAAGCGTTACGGCAGCAACCAGCGCATTGAGCATGGGATCCTTCCCAAAACTTCCACACGGCGGGGAACTGGGCGAATTCAAGGGTAGCTTCACGATCTTTTCCCGGCCGCCGAGCGAGCGGCGACGTCCTGGTCCAGCACGGCCAAGACCCTGGACCGGACACGGGTGGGACGGCCTTCTTCCAGGCGGGAAGCAGGCCGTCACCCTGGCGATGTCAGGAGGTCGGGCAGGTCTTCCACGAGAAGTGGTAGGTGGTCTTGACCGCTCCGTCGGTCGAATCCATCGTGATGAAACTGGTGGTCTTCTTCGGATCCGAGCTGCCCGCGGCGACCCGCAGTTCCGTGTTCACGTTGAGATTTCGGTCTTCGCCGCACGGCTTGTAGACGATGACGCCGCCTTCGGCCTCGTCACGGAATTGCCAGTTGTCCGACAAGGGGCCGTTGAGCGGGTGACTCACGTGCGCGGTCGGCGAATTGCCTTGGAAGTAGTAATTCGCCCGCTGCAGTCCCTTGGCGCCGGATTCGAGCGAGGCGAAACCGCGGTAATCGGCGCTCGCGATACCGTAGGTGAATCCCTGCGGCACGTGGATGTTGAGATTCAGCTGACAGTTCTTCCGGATGTCGGTCGGTTTCGCGCCGACACCGACCTGGGCGGTGTATTCGCTGTAGGTCACGGTGAAGGAACTGTTGTCCCTGGCGACGGCGATGGCCGACGAACCCGGCGGACAGCCGGAGCCATTGACGGTGACCACGTCGATGACGACGCGGTCCGGCGGCGGTCCCGGCGGCGGCGACCAGCTGTTCGGTGTTATTATCGACGAGAAAAGTGACACGGCGGCCACTACTGCATTGAGCATGGGGTCCTTCCCAAAACTTCCACACGGGGGCGGGGAACTGGGCGGACTCATGTTAGCGAAACGATCTTCACGGCGCCGCCCGCCGATCGGACGAAGCAGTCCCGGCAATCGGTTCATGAAATTGTTTTATGGCCTGTAACCGTTTTCCGGGGCGACCGGAAACACCGGCCGCCCCGGAAAACACCATTCGGTTCGCACGATATGAAAAGGCGGCCGCCGAACTGGCGTTGACGATTCCACCAAGACAACCGCGATCAGGCGGCGGCGAGGCTCGTGGCTTCGGCGAGCACCGCCACCGCATCCGGCCGCCACGGGCCCGCGGTGATCACCACCGCGTGGTCGATTCCCCAGGACGCGAACTCCTCGCACCGGCGGGCGAAGTCCACTGAGGACTCCCCCGGCGCCAGGCGGGTCGCGATGGTCTTCTCGATCTCCCCGATGGGCCGTCCGAGATCCGCGCAGTGCCGGGCGAGGACGTCCAGATGCCCGCGTACGGTCGCGCCACCGTCCGGGACGTCGAAGAGGTTGCACGCGTCGGCGTACCGGGCGACGAGCCGCAGGGTCTTGTTCGGCCCGGTCCCGCCGATGAGCACCTTCGGCCGTCGCACCGGCGGAGGGTTGCCGACCGGGCGCTCCAGCCGGTAGTGGCGCCCGGTGAACGCCGAGGTGTCGCCGTCCCACATGCGGCCGGCGATCTGGAGCGTCTCCTCCAGCCGTTCGAACCGTTCGGCGACCGGCGGCAGCGACAGACCCATCGCGCGGGCCTCGTCCTCCTGGTAACCCGCGCCGATCCCCAGCCAGGCCCGGCCCCGTGAGAGGACGTCCAGGGTGGTGACCGCCTTCACCAGCAGGGCCGGGGCGCGGAAGGTCGCGGCGCTGACCATCGTGCCGAGCCGGATCCGGGATGTCGCCGAGGCGAGATACCCCAGGGTCGTGTACGCCTCCAGCATCTCCGAGTCCGGAGCGCTGCCGGGCGCCGTCTGCAGCAGATGGTCCGCCACCCACAAAGTGTCCAGGCCGCCCTCGTCGGCGGCAGCGGCGACCGCGGTGAGCCCGTCGACCAGCCCGGCCTGCCCGCCGGGCCAGGAGAAGTCGGTGATGCTGACGCTGATACGCATGACGTTCCCTCTCATCTTCCCGGGGCTTCGGGACGCGTGAAGGCCGGTGGGCCGCCGATCGGGCTCAGGTGGATGCCCGCGATGAGCCAGCGGTCGCCGTCGCGCACGAACACATGGGTGACGCGGAACCGGCCGTCGACGCGGTGCCCCTGATGTGTGCCCTCCTGGGCGTGTACTCCGACGGACACGGCGGCGGCGCCGTAGTCGCGGACCTCCACCTCGGTCCAGCCGAGTTTCTCGGTGACCAGGTCGCCGTCGCGATAACGCTCCAGCCACCGCGGTTTGCCGAGTACGAAGCCCAGCGGCCCCACCAGGGTGAAGTCGGGCGTGGTCATCGCGTCGAGTGCTTCGGTATCGCCGCGCACCTCGGCGTCGGCCCAGCGGGCCCCGAGGTCGCGGATCTCTTTCTCTGTACCGCGCATGGGATTTCCTCCGTTCGTTCGATATCGCTAACGTTAGATATCGAACGATTTGATGTCAAACCCTTAGATTCATGGTCTATGCTGCGGGACGTGCAGAAACCGACCGCGGCACCCATCGGCGTCGTCCTCGCCAAGACCGCCAAGACCGTCGGGCGCGCCTTCGACCAGGCCCTGGCCACCGAAGGCGGCTCCCAGCCCGTCTGGCAGATCCTCATCACGCTCAAAACCCGGCGCGTCGCCAACCAGCGAGAACTCGCGGCCGCGGTCGGCATCCAGGGCGCCACCCTCACCCACCACCTGAACGCGATGGAGAACACAGGACTGATCACCCGGCGACGTGATCCGGACAACCGGCGGATCCATGTCGTCGAACTCACCGACGAGGGTGAAACCGTCTTCCACCGCCTGGCCAAAGCCGCGATCGCCCACGACAAACGGCTCCGAGCCGGATTCAGCGCCGAAGAGATCACCACACTGGCCGGCCTGCTGTCGCGACTCGCCGCGAACGTGACCGGTGGCGGCATCGATCAAGAAAACAGTGACTGGACGCACCCGAACGGCGACACAGGACAGGACTAGCATCGCGGTACAAAGTCGATGTCGCCTCAAGCTGGAGAACCGCAATGACCCAAGCCCCTGTCAACGTCACCGTCACCGGTGCGGCCGGCCAGATCGGCTACGCGCTGCTCTTCCGCATCGCGTCCGGTCAGCTGCTCGGCCAAGACACCCCGGTGAAACTGCGGCTCCTGGAGATCCCGCAGGCGGTCAAGGCGGCTGAGGGCACCGCGATGGAACTCGAAGACGGCGCGTTCCCGCTGCTCGCGGGCATCGACATCTTCGACGACGCGAAGCAGGCCTTCGCGAGCGCGAACGTCGCCCTCCTCGTCGGCGCCCGCCCCCGTGCCAAGGGCATGGAGCGCGGCGACCTGCTCGAGGCCAACGGTGGCATCTTCAAGCCGCAGGGCGAGGCCATCAACGCCGGCGCGGCCGACGACATCAAGGTCCTCGTGGTCGGCAACCCCGCCAACACCAACGCCCTCATCGCCCAGGCGCACGCGCCCGACGTCCCGGCCGAGCGCTTCACCGCGATGACCCGCCTCGACCACAACCGCGCCCTCGCGCAGCTGTCCAAGAAGCTGGGCGTACCGGTGACCGAGCTGAAGAAGGTCGCGATCTGGGGTAACCACTCCGCGACCCAGTACCCGTCGATCGCGCACGCCGAGGTGTCCGGCAAGCCCGCGACCGAGGTGCTCACCGACCAGCAGTGGCTGGCCGACGACTTCATCCCCACCGTCGCCAAGCGCGGCGCGGCGATCATCGAAGCCCGCGGCCTGTCCTCCGCCGCGTCGGCCGCCTCCGCGGCGATCGACCACGTTCACACCTGGGTCAACGGCACCCCCGAGGGTGACTGGACCTCGGCGGCGGTCGTGTCCGACGGCTCCTACGGCGTCCCGGAAGGCCTGATCTCCTCGTTCCCGGTCACCGCCGCGAACGGCGAGTACAAGATCGTCCAGGGCCTGGAGATCGACGACTTCTCGCGCGCCCGCATCGACGCCTCGGTCAACGAGCTGGCCGAAGAGCGCGACGCGGTCAAGAAGCTCGGCCTCATCTGAGCCTGAACCACCGACGGAAAAGGCGGCCGTGTCCCCGGGGCACGGCCGCCTTTTCCGTTGTCAGGCGAAGAACTCCCGCGACGGCCGGGGCACCCACAACAACACGACCAGTACGACCTGGGCGAGACCGACCACCGGGATCACCGCGTGGAACATCGGCGAAGACGTCCACGAGAACACGCTCAACACCAGCGACAACAGCTGGGTGGCCGTGGTCAACCGCCGCGTCCACCGCTGCCCGGTCGCGAGCTTCCACGCCGGAACCACACACAACACCAGCAGGATCCCGTGGAACACCGCCCCCGACTCGATCGCGACCGCGGCGGACCGCTCGACCTCGGCCTGACCGAACCCCGGATACCGGGTCGCGATCTGCGTACGCAACGCGTTCTCGTTGGCCCACAACACCAGCGGCACCACCAGATGACTCACCGCCACCGCGATCAGCAACGCCCGCGACACCCGGATCGCACCCGGAACCGGCGTACCCGTGATCGTCGGCATCTCAGCCCCCCCGCCGTTCCGCACCGATGATCGTGTCGAGGTTCGCGCGCGTGGCCTCCAGCTCACCGATCGCCTCGTCGATCCGCGCACGCTGCTGCCGCAATGCCTCGGTCAGCTCCGGGCAATCCGGCGTCAGCCAGCCGTCCTCGTCGACGATGCACGGCAGGATCTCCAGGATCTGCGCGGTGTTCAGCCCCGCCCCGAGCAGGATCCTGATCCGCCGCACCGCCGCCACATCCGCGTCGCCGTACACGCGATACCCACTCGGCCGCCGCAGCGGCGTCAGCAGCCCCTGCTCCTCGTAGTACCGCAACGCACGCTCGCTGACCCCCGTCCGCCGCGCGAGTTCCCCGATCCTCATCCCCCACCCCCACGACTTGACTCTGACGTCAATGTCAAGGTTTAGCTTAGCCGCCATGACCACCGTGACCGTCCTCGGACTCGGCCCCATGGGACACGCCCTCGCCGCCGCGTTCGCCGCCGCCGACCACCCCACCACCGTGTGGAACCGCACCCCTGGCAAGGAAAACGGCCTCGCCGTCACCACCGCCCCGACCGCCGCCGAAGCCATCGCGGCCAGCCCGCTCGTCGTCGTCTGCGTCCGCGACTACACCGCCGCCCGCTCGGTCCTCGACACCGACGCGCTCACCGGACGCACCCTGGTGAACCTCACCGGCGGATCACCACGACAAGCCCTCACCATGGCGGACTGGGCGGCCGGACACGGCATCGACTACCTCGACGGCGTGATCATGGCGACCACCGGCGCGATCGGCGGCCCGGACGCGTCCTTCTTCTACAGCGGCCCCGCCGACGTCTACCGGAAACACCGGGACACCCTCACCGCACTCGGCGAGAACATGCAGCACGTCGGCGACGATCCCGGCCGGGCCGCCGCGTTTGACGCCTCCCTGCAGGACATGCTCTGGACCTCCATGAGCGGCGTGATCCACATGCTCGCCCTCGCCAAAGCGGAGAACATCGACGCCACCGACATCGCCACACACGCCAAAGCACTCCTCGGCTTCTTCCCGGACATGATCGACCTCCTCGCCGACCAGGTCTCCACCGACCGCTACCCCGGCGACTACGGCACACTCGCCTCCACCGCGGCGACGATGGACCACATCCTCGACACCGTCCGGGCCCGCGACCTCGACAACGGCGTCCTCACCGCCGCCCGCGCCCACGTGCAGCGAGCGATCGACACCGGCCACGGCTCCGACGGCTTCGGCAGACTCGCCACCCTCTGACCCCACCCCTCGTGAGTGGTAATGAGGGTTAGAACCGTCATTACCACTCACGACACAATGGGGCCGTGCACTTGAACGCGCTCCTCACCGGCCAGCCGTCGGAAGTCCTCACCCGGACCCTCGCGCTCTCCCGCGCCGAGCGGAAAGCCCTGATCCCCGAACTCCTGGCCGCGTTCAAGGACAGCAGCGAGTTCACCGAGATCGAACCCGACACCTACGGCGCCCGAAACCCGCTCAAAGGCCAGCAAGCCGCGACCGCCCTCTGGGCCACCCTCCCCGCCGCCGACCCCCTCCTCGGCAAACTCTGGATCGCCTCACCCACGATCCTCGAACGCGTCCTGCAGGACCGGCCCCTCGCCGAACGCAAGACGATGGCCCTCCGCCTGATCCGGCACCAGACCGCCTGGGAAGCCATCCGCCGCATGGTCCGCGACGGCGACCTCGAACCCATCCGGACACCCGACTATTACGCGGGCTGGTTCCGCTGGGCCGGCCGCTTCGGCGGCAAACCCCTCACCGAACGCCTCCGGACCGAACCCGGAGCCCTCACCGAACTCTGGGAACTGCTCACGGTCGAAGGCACCGGGGACACCAGCTTCGCGGCCTTCGACAAGTACGTCCGCGACGAGGACAAATGGTCCACCGCGCTGCTCGAACTGACCAAGACCGGCGAACTCGACCGCACCAGGCTCCTCGACCTCACCCTCGACGTCCTCGCCCGCGACTTCGCCGCCTTCCGCGCCCAGTGGTACGCCGCACTTCACGAAGCCCTCACCCCCACACCGGACGAGCGCACAGCGGCCCAAACCCGCTACGCCCGGCTCTGCGGAAGCAGCCTCCCCCGCACCGTCTCCTTCGCCGTCAAAGCACTGTCCCTAGTGGACAAACAAGGCACACTCGACGACGAAGTCGCACTCCAGCACCTCCCCGCGGCCGCGGCCGGACGCGGCGCCGCCACCGCCAAACTCGCCCTCAAACTCGCCGGACGCATCGCCGACCGGCGCCCCGAACTGACCGACCTCGCCAACGAAGTCTTCGAAGCCGCACTCACCCACGAAGCGTCCGACGTCCGCACCCTCGCCACCACCAGACTCGGCGTCACCCCGGACACGACACCCACCGTCGACCCCGCCGAGTACCCCGAACCCGTACGCCCGCCATGGCACCAGCGCCGGATGCTGACCATCCCCCTCGACATCCCCGACACCCCGGCCGCGGTCGCGGAAGCCCTCTCCTCCCTCCTCGCCGACCCCGACCAGGCCGACCTCCTCCTCGCCGCCCTCGACGGCGCCCACCGGGTCGCCGGCGAACTCCAAGACGCCCTCAAACCCCTGGTGAAACGCGCCACCAAGATAGCGGGCGAGAAATACGGCCCGGCCGTACCGAAACTGATCGCCACCCTCGTCCTCGGCCTCGCGGGCCGCGACGTCACCCGCCCACCCCAGGTCGGCGGCTGGCGCCGCCCACTCCACCACCGGGTCACCGCGCTGCTCGACGGCACCGCCGTACCCGTCTCCGCCGCCACCCACCAAGGCGGCTGGCTCGACCCTGTCGTCTTCGTCTCCCGCATGCTCGAACACCCCGACGCGGCCAAGGACGACGTCGTCGACGCGCTACTCAGACTCGCCCCCGACACCCGGCCCGAAGCCCTCGCACTCGCCTCGGCACTCACCGGCCCGCACGCCGACACCATCCGCTACGCCCTCGGCGGACCGGCCATCGAAGACACCGGCTGGACTGCCCTCGCCGCCGCCCGCGCCCGGCACCCCGAATCCGCCGACCCCGCCGCGGCACTGCGCGGCGAACCCGGACCGCCGATCACCTGGACGGCCAAGGTCGGCCTCGGCGAATACGGCATCGACTCACTGGCGATCGAACGAAACCCGGATCCGGTCCCACCGAAGACCCCTTGGCTGGGCATGCTCTTCGACGGCCCACCCCCCGAATGGCTCGGCTTCACCGATTGCCACGAAGCGGTCTTCTCGCCCTACGACCGTGACCACCTGGAAGCCGCCGTCGCCGGGGACCTGTTCTTCAACGACTTCGAAGTCGGCTACCCCGTGGAGAAAGCCGCGCTGCCCCCGTTCCTCGACAGCCCCTCGGTCCCAGGGTTCCCTGGCACGATGCTCATCGCCACCACCCTCGCGCTGAAACGCCCCACCGCCGTCCAGCTCGGCACGGACGCCGCGCTGACCCTCTTCGACCGGCGCCTGCTCGGCCCCCGCGCACTCGGCGAGGCATTGGGTGCACTCGGCTCTCACCTCGTCCCGACGAGACTGGCTCCCCGGCTTTTGATCATCGCTAACGACCATCCGAGCGCGATCCTGTCCACACTGGACACATTGCTTCCGAAGCTGGAACCCACCCACCGCGGCATCTTCGCGCTGCTGGAACTCGCCGCGGACCTCGTGGACCGCGGCGCGGGCACGATCAGCGCCGAAACGAAGGACTGGCTGGCGGGATTCAAAGGCAGTTCAAAAGCCGCGAAGGCCGCCTCACGACTCAGCCGCTGAAATCCGGGCCGCCAAGACATGCGAACACGGTCCACGAGTCTCCTGATGCTTGGCCCACCAGGCACACGTGCACCCGGCAGGCATCAGCCGGACGCGCTGCACCGAGCCGCCGCGCGTGATCTCGTAGCCACCGTCGGGCAGCAGCCGGACGGCTCCGGCCGCGACGAGTTCACGCGCCTTCGCCAGCCGCCCGTTCGCCGGAGCGCTCCCGCTCGGAAGCTCACGCGGAAACCACCTGCCGTCGACGACGTCATGGCCGGCGCGACCTGCCACCGGCTCCGGCGCTTCGAGCCCTCCGGCCAGCGCGTTCAGCCAGCCGCCCTCGCCCGAGAAGCCACGGGACGGCTCCGGCGACAGCGTCACGGCGAGTCGCGCGCGTTCCAGCTGGAGCACCCAGGTCGCGACCTCGCTGTCCGGTCGCGTGTGGACGGTCAAGCCCTGGACGAACCGGATGAGCGGCTCGACCACCCGCAGCCGATGGAGCCCGCCGGCCGGGATCGAGTCCCCGCCCGACCGTGACGTCAACCGAAGCCCGCGACCGGACGCGACCGCCCACGACCTGCCGACGGCGACCGGAAGCCGCCGCAGGAAGTTCCGTGCCTCCAGCTTGTCCAGCTCGGCCTTCTTCACCGCGCCCGCCGTGACGGCGGCGACCTCGGCGAAGCCCGACACCCAGCGATCCGGCAGCGGCACCACGGACTCGTCGTTCTGCCCGTCCAGCGTGCGGAGCCGGATCCCCTCGCCGCGAACGGTCAGGTGCAACGGATCCTGCGCCACGACCCCGGCCAGGACGGTCCGCGTCGCCTCGGACAGATCGACGTTGGTACAGCCTTCGCCGAGACCGCCCACCTCCGGCAGATCGAGTCTGGCGTACACACCGCAGCACGGCGAAAAAGCTTCCGCGCGCAGTGTCGTCCGGTCTGCGGTGAAGACCGGATCGGATTCGGCGATGAGCCGATTCACCATGGACGGCGGCATCCAGAACCGCGTGCGGGCGACCTTCCCCAGCACCAGCAGCGCCTGAGCCGCCTGCGCCCCCGCTTCGAGGAAACCCTCGAAGAGCACCGGCGTCCGAAGGCTCTCCTCGACCTGCTCCAGCAAGACCTCGGTGATCACCAGGCCACCCTAGCCAGGACCCCCGACAGTCTTTGCGGGTTTTCCTGCTGTCTTAATTTGATCTTGTATGTCGCCCGGCTGAATAGGTCGTTATACACTTAACAAAACCGACGTCAGTCCACATGAGCCTGGCGTCGGCGGTAGGCGCGCTGCTGGCAGGCCCTCGAACAGTAGGCCCGTGGCCTGCCCCGTCCTCCCCCGTCCAAGGGCTTGCCGCACGCGGCGCACTCCCCTCCCCTGTTTTCGTCACGGATAACCTCACTCCCCTGCCCGTCGACGAGCGCCTGGACGCCGTCGAGGGTGCGCTGCAGCCCGAATTCGAAGGGATCGAGCGGGGCGTCCATCCCACCCTCCTTCCACAACCTCTCCAGGGCCGGATAGGCGTCCAGCCGCTCGAAGAGGGACTCGCGTTCACTCCACCAGCGCTCGTGGGACACGCCCGTGCGCCGCTGAAGTTCCGCGGTCTCCCCCGCCTGCCGCGCGACGGACTCGACGAACCCGCCCACCAGGTTCACCACCGCGATCACCTGCGCCGGCGCGAGACCGCTCCGCGCGGCCACATCCAGGGCGTGGTCGTACCCGGCCATGATGTTCGGGCCCGGCAGACGGCGGGTTCCGGCACTGTGGACCAGCCACGGATGGTGGCGGTATCTCTCCCATGCCCGCCGGGCCCACCGTTCGAGGCCCTCTCGCCAGCCGAGTCCGTCCGCGGGCCGCACCGGGAACTCGCCGTACACGGCGTCACGCATGAGTTCCACCAGTTCCGCCTTGCCGGGAACGTACCGGTACAGCGACATGGTGGTGGTACCGAACCGTTCCGCGACCTTGCGCATGGACAGCGCCGCGAGTCCTTCGGCGTCCGCGACTTCGACGGCCGCCGCGACGATCCGCCCGAGGCTCAACCCGGGCCGCTCCGGCTCGGACGCACCCCAGAGCAACTCGATCGCGCGCTCAGGATCGGGCTGCGCGTCCTCTTCCGTCACCGGCTACTCCCTTGACGCTGCTCACTCGTACGTGTTTAGGTAATAAACTCCAGTATATCCCATAAACCGCGTGACAGGAGCGCTTCAGCATGCCTGAAATCAGGTTCTTCGTCTCCCCTGACGGCAAGGACGACTGGCCCGGTACCGCCGACCAGCCCTTCGCCACCCCGAACGCGGCACGCGAAGCCGTCCGCGCCGCCACCGCCGGAATGACCGGCGACATCATCGTCACCTTCACGGCAGGCGTCCACCACCTCGAAGAACCCCTCGTTTTCGAGGGCGAGGCCGGCGATTCCGGTATGCACGGTTTCCGCGTGATCTACCAGGCGCAAGGCTACGGAACACCCGAGCAGGCGAAGGTCGAACTGAGCGGCGGCCGCGAGATCACCGGCTGGACGGAAGGCGACGACGGCGTCTGGACGGCGCCGATCGGCGACCTGACGCCTCGACGGCTCACTGTCGACGGCCATCCTGCGGCACGGGCGGCTCGAACGAACGGCTTACCGGGAGCCGTGACGAAAATAGCCACCGGTTACGTCACAGACAGCGTAGAGCCTCAGTCGTGGCCGGACCCGTCCGGGCTGGAGTTCGTCTACCCCGGCGTCTACCCGTGGTCGGAAGCCCGGCTCGCGGTCGCGTCGATCTCCGGCGACGACTCCTCGACCACCATCACCATGGCTCAGCCCGCCTTCGACAACGCCAAGTCCCTCTACGACGCCCAATGGCACGGCGCCGGCGGAGACGGCAGCTGGGACGGTCTCGCCTCCCCTTCCGTACTCGAGAACAACGTGGCCTTCCTGACCGAACCGGGCACCTTCGCCGTCAGCCGCACCGATTCCGACGGCCACGTCCTGCACTACCGTCCGCGCCCCGGCGAGGCGATCGGCGAGACGAGCGTCGTCGCCCCCGTACTCGAAACGCTCATCAGCGGCCGAGGCGTGCACGACCTCGTGGTGCGCGGCTTCACCCTCACCGACGCGGCCTGGTCGGGCCCCACCCGCACCGGCGGCTACCTCCACTATCACGGCAACGCCCGCCACGAGCGGGGCGGTTTCCAGAAGATCGACCTCGGCGCGGACGTGGGCTATGTCCATGTGCCGTCTGAGCCGGTCCAGCTACCAGCCAACGTCAGCCTCACGTCGGCCAGCCGGATCACCATGGAGGGCAACCGTTTCACCAGACTCGGCGCCGGAGCACTCCTGATCGAGGACAGCACCGATGTCGCGATCCGGGCGAACACGTTCGACGAGATCTCCGGCAGCGGGATCGCGGTCCACACGAGCACCCGGGTCTCCGTCGAGGACAACCTCGTCCACCACATCGGCACCGAGTACCGCGGCTCGCCCGCCGTCCTCGTCGTCGAGTCCGCGGAGACGACCGTGGCGCACAACGAGATCCACGATGTCCCGCACAACGGCATCGTGATCACCGGCGGCGAGCGGGCCAAGGGCACCCAGGTGCTCTCGAACCTCGTCGAACGCAGCATGGGGAAGCTGATGGACGGCGGCGGGATCTACCTCTCGGCCCCGCAGGGCTCGTCGTTCGCCGGCGGGGCGATGGTCCGCGGCAACGTGATCCGCGACGTCCTCACCTCGTACAACTTCGGCCTCTACGCCGACTACGGCGCGGCGTGGATCACCGTTCTCGGCAACATCGTCCACCGGGCCGACACCCCGATCGTGCTCCAAGTGGGCCCGCCGATGGAGAACGTCGTCTTCGCGGGCAACTTCTGGGATGTCCTGCCCGACGGTCACGACACCCCGCCCGAGACGGTGATCGTGGCCGGGAACACCGTGCTGCCCAAGGAGAACTTCGACGACGCCGCCCAGGCCGATCCGGCGGCCGCCGACATCCTCGCGAGGGCGGGACGCCGGGGTCTGCAACGATGATCACCGCTCCTGCCGGGCGCGAGTCCGGCAGGAGCCACCACGGCCACGATTCCCGAGGAGACCGCACGCCATGCCGACCCAGTCCACGGAAGCCCCCGGGACCCGCCGCCTCGCGCGGATCGCGACCGAGGTGCTCGCCCCCTGGGTCTGGGTGCTCGGCCTGCCCCTGATCGTCGCGTGGCAGGTCACCGGTCACCACGTCGGCGAGACGGTGCTCTGGGGCCTGATCGTCGGCGTCACCGGCTCCCTCATCCCGATGGCCGTGATCGTGCGTGGCGCCCGGAAAGGCAAATGGGACAGCCACCACGTCACCGATCGAGCCGGGCGGCTCGTCCCGTTCGCGGTCTGCATCGGTTCGCTGACCGCCGGGTTCGCCGTCCTGATCGCCGGTGGCGCCCCGCACGAGATGATCGCGCTCGCGGCCGCCGAACTCGTCTGCCTGGTCGCCGCGCTCGCGATCACCTTCGGGCTCGAGTTCAAGATCTCGATGCACGCGATGGTGGCGGCGGGCGCGGCCGTGATGCTGATCCGCGTCTACGGCCCCTGGTCGGCGCTGGTCTTCCTCGGCGTCGGCTGGGTCTGCTGGTCCCGCGTCGAACTCGGCGACCACACCAAAGCCGAGGTCACCGCCGGCCTGGGTGTCGGCGTCGTCCTCGGCGGTGGTGTTTACCTTCTCCTGGACGCGATTTTGGCGTGAGTCGCGCCGTATAGGTCGTTATACACTTTGGTTGAGCCGCCGGATCCCTTCGGTGAGTTCGGCGATGTCGGCGGCGGCGGCGAAGCCGAGTCTGAGGAACGGTCCGGACGGCTCGGTGGCGAAGAACCGCTCCCCTGCCCCGACCACGACTCCCCGCTCCCGCGCCGCACGGGCGAGGGTGTTCGGGTCGCTCCCCACCGGTAGCCGTACCCATAGATGCAGTCCGCCTTCGGGCAGCCGCGTGACAGTCCACTCAGGACACTCCCCCGCCAGCGCCGCGGCCGCCTTCCCGCATCTTTCCCGTAGTTCCGCGCCCAGTTTCCGCACGTGCCGTTCCCAGGACGGCGCGCTGAGCAGTTCGAGGGCCGCCTCTTGCAGCGGGCGCGAGACGAAGAAGTCGTCGACCCGCCGGATCGCCTTCATCCGGTCGAGGACCGGACCGCGGGCGATCAGCGCGCCGATCCGCAGACTCGGTGCGGCCGCTTTGGTCACCGAGGTCAGGTGGACGACGGTGCCGTCACGGTCATCAGCGATCAGCGGACGCGGTGCCGTGGCCCCGTGCGAGAGATACCGGGCGAAGTCGTCCTCCAGTACGAACGCGCCCGCCGCACGCGCCACGTCGAGGACCTGGGCGCGGCGCCCGGCCGCCAGCACCGTCCCGGTCGGGTTGTGAAAAGTGGGCTGGCAGCAGAAGAGCCGGGCCCCGGTCATGGCGAACGCCTCGGCCAGCAGGTCGGGGCGGACGCCGTCGTCGTCGATCGGGACCGGCACCGGGCGGAGTCCGGCCGCTCGCGCGGCGGCCAGCGCACCGGGGTACGTCGGTGATTCGACGAGCACCGGGCTGCCGGGTGCCGCGATCGCCCGGAACGCCATGGAGAGCCCGCTCTGGCCGCCGGCGGTGATCAGCACGTCGTCCGGTGACGCGCCGGCCGGGCCCGCGAACACCGCCCGCAGCGCGGCGAGCCCGGCGGCGGGCGCGCGATCCCAGGCGTCCGGGCGGCGGCCTGCCCGCGCGAGTGCCGCGCTCAGGAACCGGGTGGCCTGCAGTGATCGGTGCGGATAGCCGCCGTCGAGCAGGATCGCGCCGTCCGGTGGCGGTCCCGAGGTCCCGGTGAGGGACCGGGTGTCGACGCTGCGATCGGTCAGCGCGACGGTCTGCCAGGCCGTGTCGACCGGTTCTCCGGCCGTCCTCGGCTTCGCCGCCACGTAGGTCCCGCTACCGGGGCGGGTCACGACGGCGCCTTCCGCGGCCAGCAGGGCGATCGCGCGCGAGACCGTCACCGGGCCGACCCGGTAGCGCTCGATCAGCTCGCGACTGCTGGGCAACCGGTCCCCCGGCGCCGCCGCGCGGACCAGCGAACGCAGCTGAGCCGCCAAGGTGGAAGTGCTACTGTCGGACATGAAGGAACATGATAGTGCTACTGGGAACCGGGCGGAATCACTACTGGACATCCGGGCGTTGCGAGCAGACACCCCGGGCAGCGAGAACGTCGTCCATTTCAACAACGCGGGCTGCGGACTCCTGGCGAAGCCGGTCCTGAGCACGATGCTCGACCACCTGAACCTCGAAGCCGAGATCGGTGGCTACGAGGCAGCCGCCGCCAGATCCGGCGAGGTCGCGGGGTTCTACCGCGAGATCGCGGCACTCATCAACGCGCGGCCGCGCAACATCGCCTTCGCGGCCAGCGCCACCCACGCCTACTCCACGGCGCTGTCCTCGATCCGGTTCGAACCCGGCGACGTCGTCCTCACCACCCGCAACGACTTCATCTCCAACCAGATCGCGTTCCTGTCGCTGCGGAAGCGGTTCGGCGTCGAGATCGTGCACGCACCGGACAGGCCGGAGGGCGGTGTCGACGTCGAGGCCATGGCCGCCCTGATGCGCGCCCGGAGGCCGAAACTGGTCGCGGCCACGCATATCCCGACCAATTCGGGACTGGTCCAGCCGGTCGCCGAGATCGGTCGGCACTGCCGCGAACTGGGCCTGCTGTACCTCGTCGACGCCTGTCAGTCGGTCGGTCAGTACCCCGTCGACGTCGAGGAGATCGGGGCCGACCTGCTCACCTCGACCTGCCGCAAATTCCTGCGCGGTCCTCGCGGCTCGGGATTCCTGTTCGTCTCCGACCGCTTCCTCGACGCCGGACACGAGCCGCTGTTCATCGACATGCACGGCGCCCGCTGGTCCGCGCCGGGGCACTACGACCCCGCGGAGTCGGCGAGCCGGTTCGAGGAGTGGGAATTCCCGTACGCCACGGTGCTCGGCTGTGCGCGGGCGGCCCGTTATGCCCGGGAGGTCGGCCTGGAGGCGATCTCCCGGCGCACCCCCGCGCTCGCCGCGAGGCTGCGTGACGGGCTCGCCGTCCTTCCGGGCGTCGAGGTGCTCGACCGCGGCCCTCGGCTGGGCGCGCTGGTGACGTTCTCGATCAAGGGCTGGGCGGCCGTCCCGTTCAAGGAGGCGATGGACGCCCGGCGGATCAACTCGGCGCTCAGCTACCGGGAGTTCGCGCAGTTCGACTTCGGGGACAAGGACGTCGACTGGTGCCTGCGGCTGAGCCCGCACTACTACAACACCGAACAGGAGGTGGACGACGTGGCCGCGGCGGTCGCCGAACTCGCCGGTCAGCACGCCTGACCGCGGTTTCCCTGCCTGGGCACTGGGGGTGTCCGGGCAGGGATGGCACGTCGCGTCAGGGCCAAGGGTGCAGCCGTCGATGAAGGAATTGGGACGTTGAGTGTCCCAATTCCTTCATCGACGCGGGTCACACCCGGTTGTGCGGCACGAACTCTGCGACTTTGCCGAGGCCCCGACCTTGAAGGTAGGCAGGAGTCCTTCACGTACCGCAGAGGCGAGCAATCGCAATGGCATGGTGGGGCACGCCTCGTGAGTGGTAATGACGGTTCTAACCGTCATTACCACTCACGAGGCCACGGCCGGTGTCAGGCCCCGCCGAGACCGCGGCGCTTGAGCAGCGGCTCGATCTCCGGGTCGCGGCCGCGGAACGCGCGGAACGCCGCCATCGGGTCGACGCTGCCGCCCCGCCCGAGCAGTTCACGGCGGAAGTGGTCGCCGTTCTCCCTGGTGAGCCCGCCGTTCTCGCGGAACCACTGGACGGTGTCGGCGTCGAGGACCTCACTCCAGATGTAGGAGTAGTACCCGGCGCTGTAGCCCCCGCTGAAGATATGCGCGAAGTAGGTGGTGCGGTACCGCGGCGGCACGGCTTCCAGCGCGACTCCGGCCTTCGTCAGCGCTTCGGCCTCGAACCGCTGGACGTCGTCGATGGTGTCCTCGGTGCCGAGCGCGTGCCACGCCTGGTCCAAAAGGGACGCGGCGAGGTACTCGGTCGTGGAGAACCCCTCGCCGTACTGCTGGGACGCCAGGAGCTTGTCGATCTGCTCCTGCGGCAGCGGCTCACCGGTGACGTGGTGCTTGGCGTAGTTGGCCAGCACCTCGGGCCACAGCATCCACATCTCGTTGACCTGCGAGGGGTACTCGACGAAGTCGCGCGGGACGTTGGTGCCGGAGAACATCGGGTACTCGACGTCCGAAAGCAGCGAGTGCAGGGCGTGCCCGAACTCGTGGAAGGCGGTGACGACCTCGTCGAAGGTCAGCAGAGTCGGCTCCCCCGCCGGCGGCTTGGCCACGTTGAGGACGTTGACCACGACCGTCTTCGTGCCCAGGAGTTTCGTCTGGTCGACGAAGTTGTTCATCCAGGCACCGCCGCGCTTCGAGTCACGGGCGTAGTAGTCCATCAGGAACAGGCCGAGTTCGGCGCCGTCGGCGTCGAAGACCTCGAAGATCCGGACCTCAGGGTGGTACTTCGGCAGGTCTTCCCGCTCGGTGAAGCTCAGGCCGTACAGCTTGGACGCGGCGAAGAAGACGCCGTCGGTCAGGACCCGGTTCAGCTCGAAGTACGGGCGCAGCGCCGCGGTGTCGACCTCGAACCGGTCCTTGCGGACGCGTTCGGCGTAGAAGGCCCAGTCCCACGGCCGCAGGATCGCGCCGGGAATGTCGGCTTCGAGGTAACGCTGGAGTTCTTCGGCTTCCGCCTTGGCGTTGGCGACCGCGACCGGCGCCAGACGTTCCAGCAGGCCGACTGCGGCCTCCGCGGTCTTCGCCGTCTCGTCCTCGATGACGTACGAAGCGTGGTCGGGGAAGCCGAGCACGGCGGCCCGCTCGGCGCGCAGCCGGACCAGTTCGGCCACGATCTGGTTGTTGTCGAACTCGTTGCCCCGGTTGCCGCGCGACACCGACGCGGTGAAGATCCGCTCGCGCAGTGCGCGATCCTCCAGCGAGGCCAGCGCGGCCTGCGCGGTCGGCAGGGTCAGCTTGAGGACGTACTTGCCCTCCTCACCGGCTGTCTCGGCAGCGGTGGCGATGGCGTCCTCGGTGAGCCCGGCGAGTTCCTTGACGTCGTCGACGACCACGGCGAGTTCGTTGGTGTCCTTGAGCAGGTTCTGCTGGAACCGGGTCGACAGCGTCGAGATCTGCTCGTTCAGCTCGCGCAGCCGCTTCTGGTCGGCCTCGGGAAGCCCGGCGCCGGCGCGGCGGACGTCGGTGTGGTGCCGCTCCAGCAGCCGCAGCGACTCGGTATCGAGGCCGAGTTCGTCCTTGCGCTCGAACAGCGTGTTGATCCGGGCGAACAACGCCGGGTTGAGGTTGATGGCGTCGGCGTGCGCGGCCAGCCGCGGTGCCATCTCGGCCTGCACGCGCTGGATCTCGTCGTTCGCGTTCGATCCGGCGAGGTTGAAGAACACGCTGGAGACGCGGGACAGCAGCCTGCCGGACTTCTCCAGCGCGACGATGGTGTTCTCGAAGGTCGGCGGTTCGGCGGAACCGGCGATCTCGTCGATCTCCGCGGCGTGCTCGGCCAGTCCTGCCTCGAAGGCGGGCAGGAAATGCTCGTCGGCGATCCGGTCGAACGGCGGAAGGGCGTAGGGCAGCTCACTCGGCGCGGCGAACGGGTTGTCCTGCGAAATCATCGGTGTTGCTCCCGGGTCGTCGAATCTGCTGGTCTGGCCACCTTACGGGCAGCGAGGGGCCGGTGGATGCCGTCCGTGGCGGTGACGCCACCGTCGGCGATGGTCACGCTCCGGTGGTCCCGCCCACCACGGCGTCCGAACTCTGCTTTCCCTTGCCGCGCTTGGCTTTGGTTTTGGGGGCCGGTGGGGCGATCCCGGCCAGGTCACCGCCGTTGTCGTTGACGCGCAACACGAACGGACGAGTCTCGGTGTAGCGGACGACCGAAACCGAGGCCGGGTCGACGACGATCCGCTGGAACGAATCGAGATGCTGACCGAGCGCGTCGGCGAGGATCGCCTTGATCACATCGCCATGGCTGCATAAGAGCCACACCGCGTTCTCGCCGTGCTTCGCGGTGATCCGGGCGTCGTGCGCACGGACGGCCGCGACCGAACGGGCCTGCATCTCGGCCAGTCCTTCGCCACCGGGGAAGACCGCGGCCGACGGATGCGCCTGCACGACCCGCCAGAGGGGTTCCTTGAACAGATCCTTGAGCGCGCGACCGGTCCACTCGCCGTAGTCCACTTCGGACAAACCGGGCTCTTTGACCTTGTCCAGACCGCGGGCTTCGGCCAGCTTCGCGACCGTCTGGCGGCAGCGGAGCATCGGCGAGACCACCAGCTCGGCGAGCGGGACCGGAGCCAGGCGCTCGACCAGCGCGGCCGCCTGCGCCCGGCCGGTGTCGTCCAGGCCGACCTTGGGCGTGCGCCCGGCGAGGACGCCCGAGCCGTTCGCCGTGGACTTGCCGTGGCGCAGAAGGATCACAGTACTCACGTGGCCCACCCTACGTGCCGTGCTTTGCCGGACTCCCGCGTTTCGTCCTCTGGATGCGGTGGTTGCGCGCGCAAGGAACGCGTCCAGAGGACGAAACGCTAGGGAGCTACAGGTGCGGACCCTCCTGCGGGTCCAGGACACCGGTGAAGATCAGCACGAACAGCAGGGCACCGAGCACGAGCCGGTAGATCACGAACGGCACGAAGCTCTTCGTCTTGATGTAGGACATCAGCCAGGCGATGACGGCGTAGCCGACGCCGAACGCGACCAGCGTCGCCAGGATCGTCGGGCCCCATTGCGCCGGGGCGCCGTCCTTGCCGATATCGGTCAGCTTGTACAGCCCCGAGCCGAACACCGCCGGCAGCGCCAGGAGGAACGAATACTCCGCCGCCTCCGCCCGGGTGTAACCGAGCAGCAGCCCGGCGCTGGTCGTGCCGCCGGAGCGCGAGACACCCGGGATCAGCGCCAGCGCCTGCGCGAAACCGAAGCCGAGACCGTGCGGCACGGTCAGGTGGTCGAGCGTCCGCTCCTGCTTCCCGATGCGGTCGGCCACCAGGAGGATCAGGCCGAACACGATCAGGGTGGTCGCGGTGATCCGCAGGTCACGGAAGGTCTCGTCGATCGCGTCCTGCAGCAGCAGGCCCAGCACGACGATCGGCAGCGAGCCGACGATGATCAGCCAGCCCAGCCGGGCGTCGGGGTCCTGCCGCCAGTCCTTCTTGTAGATCGAGAAGAACCACGCGCGGAGGATCTTCCCGATCTTGCTCGAGAAGTACAGGATGACCGCGAGTTCGGTGCCGATCTGGGTCACCGCGGTGAACGCGGCGCCCGGGTCGTCCCAGCCCGCGAGGGCGGCGGTGATCCGCAGGTGCGCGCTGGAGGAGATCGGCAAGAACTCCGTCAGGCCCTGGACGAGGCCGAGGACCAGTGCTTCGAACCATCCCATCAGGCGACACCGGCCAGGTCGATCGCCTCGGCGGCGATCTCGAGCGCGCGTGCGGAGCTCTCGGGGTCCGGCATGGAGGGCGCGACGGTCAGCGTCGTGGCGCCCGCCTCGGCGAAGGCCCGCATCCGGTCGGCGATGCGCTCCTTCGGTCCCAGCAGCGACGTCGCGTCGATGAACTCCAGCGGGACGGCGGCCATGGCGCCCGCGTAGTCCTTGCCGAGGTACTTCTGCTGGACGTCCGCCGCTTCGCGCTCGAAGCCCATCCGGCAGGCGAGCTGGTTGTAGAAGTTCTTCTCCCGGCTGCCCATCCCGCCGATGTACAGCGCCGCGTACCCGCGGACCGCGTCGGCGCAGGCCTTCCAGTCGTCGCCGACCACCAGGGGGACGGTGGGGACGACGTCGAAGCCGTCGAGGGACCGTCCGGCCTTCTCCGCACCCGCCCT